>CAVTLR010000001.1:0-233243 GCA_963735505.1 uncultured Acidobacteriota bacterium
CAGACGCCCTTGACCGTACCTTCCATGGATTGGCATGTGCTAAACGAGCCGGCCAGACAACTTCAGCTGATTCTGGCGTTGCAATAATATGCCCTACCCCCCGCCGCTCGGAATCACATGCATGGAGTGGTTGAACGATTCGGAGGCAACATGACAGTCGCGAAACTTTTGCCGGTGCAGAAATTTGATTTGGGCGGAACGCTGGAGCCGTGGGATCAAAGGCGAGCAGAGGGCAAGGCGCTTCGTCGCAAAGCTCCTCTGGATTCGCACGCCGCATACATGCCCGCGAAGGACCGCCCAGACCCGCTGAAGCTACTGGCCAAAAGCAATTCCGGGCGGCACAAGCATCTCATCCCGTTGCGCATGGGTCGCATGGCATCCTCTCCGTTCGCTTTCCTGCGCGGATCAGCCTGCGTCATGGCTTCCGACCTGTCGAAGCTCCCCATCAGCGGCGTGCCCGTCATCATCGACGGCGACGCGCATATCAACAATTTCGGCATGTACGGAACGCCGCAGCGCGAAGTGGTTTTCGATCTCAACGATTTTGATGAAGCCACCGTCGGCCCCTGGGAGTGGGACCTGAAGCGAATGGTTGCCAGCGTAAATGTTGCCGGACGTCAGAACGGACTCAATCGCCGGGAGCGAGCCGCGGCAGTAAAGCAAGGTGTCGAAGGCTACCGATTCAATGCGAGCCGCCTGCAGAATATGGGTGTATTGGATGTCTGGTATCTCCATTCCTATCCCGGACGCGATAACCCACTTGTGAAAGTTGACCCCAAGTCGAAAGCCGTTATCTCCAAGACCATGAACAAGGCGCTGCGTACAGACAATCGCGCCTTACTACCCAAAGTCGCCGACAGAATCGGCGATAGGAACTGGACGTTTCGAAACGATCCTCCCGTGCTCACGACCATCTCCAAAGAAACCAAAACCAGGCTCACCGAGGCCCTGAACCGCTACGCCGCCAACATTGGACCCGAACGCCGCGCCATGCTGGCTCGCTACCACATTGCCGACATCGCCCACCGCGTTGTCGGCATCGGTTCGGTCGGCACCCGCGCATATTTGGTCCTGCTTTTCGGCATTAACGATGACGACCCGCTCTTCCTTCAGGTAAAGGAGTGCGTTCGTCCCGCCCATGGACCCTACCTCCCGCCACTCTCCAGGGAGTACGGTAACGATGGACTCAGAGTCGTCGTCGGTCAACGCGCACTCCAGGCCTCTTCCGATCCGATGCTGGGTTATACAGAGATGGACGGTCGCAATTACCTTGTCCGGCAAATGAAAAACCTGAAGGCTTCCGTGCCCATCGAATTTCTCACTGGCGCCTCGTTCAACTTCTACGCCTGGGCCTGCGGAGCTATCCTTGCCCGAGCTCATTCTCGCACCGGCGATCCCGCGCGCATCGCAGGCTATTGCGGCAACTCCGAAGCCCTGGACGATGCCTTAGCCCAGTGGGCGGAACACTACGGTGACCAGACAGAAGAAGATCACGCCGCCCTGCTGGCCGCCATCAAGCGCGGAGATGTCAAAACCACCATCGAAACAGATGAGGGAAACTAGCGCACCTGACCCGAGGTAGACCCCGTACTTCACAGGCTGCGGAAAAACGCTGCTTTGTATCAGGGCACGACTTTAGTCGTGCCGTAAGTGCAGCAAAATCAGGCCGGGCTTTAGCCCCTGCCACATGCTGTTCGGGTATTTGCTCCAAAATACGACCTTCTTCCGCAGCCTGTTCAGTCCGGGGAAGCAACTTCCATCCCACCTCGCGCCTTCAGGCGATCGAGGTACTCACCACTCACGCCCGCGACTACAACTTCGCCCCCAACCTTCCACCCGCCCGGTCACGATCGCGACCCGTGCCGACCCGATTGCCCTCGGGTAGCCCAGCCCGCGTCCTCCCCCCCACTGCCTTTACTATCCAATCAGAGTCTTCATTGAGGAGTGCACCCTATGATCGCCCGCATCTGGCACGGCAGAGTTCCCGTTGCAAAAAGTCAGGCTTACCTCCACCTCATGCGCACCGTCGCGCTTCCCGAATATCGTGCCACCGTCGGCAATCGCGGCGCCTGGTGCCTCACCCGCAATCAGGACGACATCGCCTACTTCGAGATGCTTACTTTTTGGGATGACGTCGCCGCCATCCAGCGCTTCGCCGGCAAAGACTACACCCGCGCCCGCTACTACGACTTCGATTTCGACTTCCTTCTCGAACTCGAGCCCACCGCACTCCACTTCGATCTCTACAACGTCACCACCCCCGACCACCCCTGGTAGCAGCCGCCATCGCGTGGCCTTTTGAAAATGTATCTAGTGAGCGTCCTTCAGAATGTCGTTCGCATAATAATTCACGACGCGGGCCTGATCGCGCAGCACTTCGTAGTACGCACTCTGCAGCAGCAGAGAACGGCTGTCGTGTATCTGCTGCCGAATCATCTGCTGCACGCGCGGATCGCTCAAAAGATGCTGTCCCGCCGGTTCAATCGCAATCAACTTGAAGATGACGTACGCGGCGGGCTTTTTCGCTCCATCTTGCATGATCGGCAGCACCGGCGTGATCTGACCCGGCTCCAGTTTGCTGATCGCTGCATAAACTTCCGGGTCGGATTGAACATACGACTCCGGAACAAACCCCATGTCGCCTCCGCTGGACGTGGAATTCGGTGCTTGGGAATAGTTGACGGCGGTGCGCGCGAAATCCGCTCCAGTCTCCAGCTGATTGTGCAGCGCTTCAATCTCTTTCAGCGCTTCATCCTCATTTCCCGCTCCGCTGTTCTGCTGGTTCCGGCTCGGAATGACAACGATCTGCGCCAGATGGTATTTCGGCTCAGTCAAATTGAATTCGGCTTGGTGGAGCCTGATAGAATTCAGCGACGTCCGCGTCCGTAACGTCGATCTTGGATTCGATCTCGTGATTCATCACCTTTTCCACGCTGAGGTTGATTCCAGTATCACGTCGAACTTCATCCAGCGTCAGCCCATGAGCTTTCAGCCGCTGATTGAATTGCTCATCCGAGTTGCCCGCTCTCTGTTGCGCGATTCTCGCGTCCACCTCGTCGGAACTCGCCATCAGGTGCAGCCTCTTCGCCCGTTGAAGAATTGCCTCTTCGACGATTCGCTCTTGTAGGATTTCCAGCTTTAGCGTGGCGGCTTCGTCCCGCGTGGGCTGCTGCTGGATTCCATTCACTCGGTTCTGGTAGTAGCTCACCACTTCAGATTTCATGATCGGATGACGATTCACCGTCGCCCAGACATCCGGCCCAGCGGCGTGTCTGCAGCCCGCCAGCCACACAAGACAAGCCATCATTGTCATGCTGGTCACACGTGTCGTGCTCACGCGAGTACAGGGCCACGCAGTTGCCACGACAATTGTGTTCATAGCCATTGGGAGTTTGCTGTGGACAGATCCCTTCGCCAGACCTTTGTTGGTTCACCGGTTCAATCAACCAGCACCACCACGACCCCATGAAGATGCCGTCAAGCAACCGCTACAAGAACTGTATTCCCAACACACGATCCATTGCGTCGTTCGTGACTGTATAGACGGAGCCCGCCCTCGAATGTAACCTCCCCAGCCATAGGAATCCCCATGGCCGCGCACCCCACCCTTCGCACCATCTGCCGGGATGTGGGCGTATGATTTGTCATCCCTCTGTGATGGCTGTCACCAACGATCCAAGGTCGTGTGGTGCACACTTTCTAGATGTTCGCGTGGATTCCAGCTCGCGCGAGGACTGGAGCTAGCCGTGCCAAACAATATCCCAGAGCTCTCCGTCGCCGAGCTACTGATGGCAATCGCTCGTTCCTTGGTCGATCTGCCAGAAGACGTTTCACTCAACCAGGTATCCAGCGAAACTGGAACCCTCTTGCGTCTAAAGGTGCATTCGACCGACGTAGGAAAAGTCATCGGCAAGCAAGGCCGCACAGCCAGATCCATACGAACCCTCCTGGGGGCGATCAGCGTGAAGTACAATCACCGCTACTCGCTGGAGATCGTTGAGGACGTCGATTCGTCCGCCATGGATCGGAACTGAATTATGTCTCGCGCATGCGTTCAAGGAGGCTGCGTGATTTCCTATGAAGAAGCATCCCTGATCTTCAGCAAATGGTCAGACGAAAACTCACCGCTGATACTCCGCAGTCATTCGCCCCTGTATACCCATTCCATGCTGTGTGGCCTCGATTCTCTAAAAGATGGAGCCATCCGATTACGCCTCCAGGGCCTCGGCTACATCGACATCCATATCTCCTCGGATTTCAAGTTCGAGTACTTTGATCCAGCAGCACATCGCGACCCACCGGGAGATGATTTGCCAGACAAACCAACGGATACGCTCGCCACCGGCGCCGGCATCGTTGCCACCAGCCCATCCGGCGAAACCTTCCTCCTCCTCGAAATCCTATTCACCTAAAATCCCGCCCCCCGCCCCATCCTTCGCGCCCTATGTAAAGGGTGGGATGGAACAATCTCTGTCGCCCCGAAAAAAGATTCATCATCCCGACCGAGGTGCAGTCATCGCGAGTCAGTGTCGTCATCCTGAGCGCAGCGAAGGATCTCTGCATTCAATTCCCACGGTAGAAAAAAGTTGTGTCATCCCTCGTCGCATTGAGACAGACCCGAGGTAGACCCCGGACTTTAGTCCGGGGAAACAAGTTCAAATCCACATCGCGCCTTCAGGCGCTGAGGTAGCCACCGCCCGCGCCCGCTACGACGACTTCGACCCCGACTTCCTCATCGAAGCGGAGCCCCGCCGTCCGCCACTATGATCTCTACGCCGCCACCACCCCCGACCATCCCTGCTAGGATTGCCATCGGCGAATCCTGCGCGTCCCATATCTCGTCCACTGACGACCTGTTATTGCGCGTCCAGCCTGATAGAGTGCGAGGTAGATTGTTCTGGGAGAATCTTGGTGCCGAATACTACAGCGCCGCCTATTGACTTTTTAGAGGTTCGGAGAATCGCCATCACGGCAATCTTCTCCGATGATGTATTGTTTGATCGTGTCGTACTCAAGGGAGGGAACGCTCTGTCACTCGCCCTAGGTTTGAGTGACCGCACATCTTTGGATCTCGATTTTTCGATCGAAAATGACTTTGAAGACCTCGCCGATATCCGTCGTCGTGTTTTGGGAGCACTCGAAAATCGATTTTTGACCGCAGGCTTCGTCGTATTCGACTTCAAATTTGAGTCCAAACCCAGCATTCCCCGCGAAGGCAGCACGGCCACGCCAATCATTTCCCCGCGCGCAAAGAAATGGCGCATTCTCCGATAGCCCATCGCAGCAGCGTGCGCCAGGCTCTTGCCATGCATCCGCACACCCAAGCACGGTTCCTGATTCCCCGTCCTGGCCCTCCTCCTCGTCAGCGGAGCAGCCCCGCCCGCGCCGAGTATGGCCGTGCGGCCAGCACCCAGCACCGCCCACCACCAGCAAAATACTTCTAGGTGGCGCTTCGACCATCCCCAACTTGGTAGAATAGAGACAGGACTCTCCGTCCGCCTTCCTCAAGGCAGCCTATGTTCCGCATCGAACGGAGTGGCCACCGTCTGCTTTTCGGTTTTTTCGCGAAAATCGGCAGTGGCAGCCGATTTACATCAGGGTTTCCAACTCATCTAACTGCAACCAAAGCACTTGCCGCAAAAGCCACGCTGCACAATCCTTCGATTAGCCTGCACAATCCTTCAACTAGCGTGCACAATCCTTCAAATACGCACGCCCTCGAAGCATCGTTCCCTCCCCATCCTCTGGTCCCGCACCCGAAAACTACAGTCACAGACAGCGCATTGCGGAGGGGAGCAGGGGGTTTCAACCCCCTGACAAATCGCAAGCAAAACAACGGCCTTTAGGCCCGGATCGCGGCTATCGTCCCCTATTTCACCGCCACTCCCTGGGTTCCCTGGCTCGCCACAGCGGAAATTGCCTGCTCCACTCGCGCCGGATCGCCGAGATAGTAATGCTTCACCGGCTTCAGCCTTTCATCCAGCTCATACACCAGCGGAATTCCCGTAGGAATATTCAGGCCCGCAATTTCCTTGTCGGAAATTTCATCCAGGTATTTCACCAGCGCCCGCAAACTATTGCCATGCGCCGTGATCAACACCTGGTTCCCTGCCTTCACGCGCGGCGCAATCACCTCGTGCCAGCACGGCAACACCCGCGCCACCGTATCCTTCAGGCACTCCGTCAGTGGCAGCTGGCTCTTGCTCAAATTCTTGTATCGCGGATCGAAGCCCGGATAGCGCGGATCTTTCTCACTCAACGCTGGAGGAGGAACATCATAACTCCGCCGCCACAACTTCATCTGCGCCTCACCGTATTTCTCCGCCGTCTCCGCCTTGTTCAATCCCTGCAGCGCTCCGTAGTGGCGCTCGTTCAACCGCCAGTCCCGCACCACCGGAACCCACATGCGATCCATTTCATCCAGCACCATCCACAGCGTGCGAATCGCTCGTTGCAACACCGACGTATACGTGATGTCGAACGCGAATCCTTCATTCGCCAGCAGACGTCCCGCATCCCGAGCTTCTAATTTTCCTCGGTCCGACAGATCCACGTCTGTCCATCCGGTAAACAGGTTCTCTTTATTCCAAACGCTCTCTCCGTGCCGCAGCAGTACAAGTTTGCTCATCTTCCTTTTCCTTTTGTTTGGCTCGCTCATGGCGAGGGGGTAGTTTTGTCGCCTCAGGCTCCGCTGTCCGACGCGCAGACTGGAGCCGTCCTGATTCGCAATCAAAAATGTCTCTTCGATTTGCTGCTTCCATCCTAATCGAAGCAAGCCTGCGCCATCGCAAACGTGACTTAGGTCACCTTTCCGCCAAAGTTATCCACATTTCAGGCGATCCGGCCCCTGAGAAATTTAGTTGCTAAGGCAACCATATCGGTCAAAATGGGCGAAATTGGTTGCTAAGGCAACTAAATATTTTCGGCCCATTTCAGTACGACAATTCTGCTGAAAAAACATCTCCGGCGCAACGCGAAAAAACTTTTTCGCGTCCCTCCGCAATTCAAAGTATTTACGGAATAATCACCGCCGCGCCATCGATCGCATCCCGCCGCAACGCATCCATCGCGTCGTTGATGTTGTCCAGCGAAAACGCCGTTGCCTTCGTCTTTATGCCAATTTGGCTGGAAATCTGCAAAAAATCACGCGCATCGTCGCGCGTCATATTCGCCACGCTGCGAATCTGCCGCTCGCCCCACAACAATTTGTCGTAATCGAATTCAGGAATGCAATCCAGGTGAATTGCATTGATCGCGACCACTCCGCCCTTGCGCAAACTTGAAAGCGCAGCGATGACAACCTTCCCGCTCGGCGCAAATGTCACCGCTCGATCCAGTTTTACCGGAGGCATTTCGTCTTCTGAACCAACCCACTTAGCCCCTAAAGAATCAGCAAGTTGCCGATGTGATGCGCCGCGCGTCGACACGTACACATCGCAATTCCACGCATGCAGAACTGCAATGGCAAGATGCGCCGATGCACCAAATCCGAATAATCCTACCCGCTCTCCACGCTCCACTCCCGCCACTCGCAAACTTCGAAAACCGATAATCCCCGCACACAGCAAGGGTGCCACGTGCATGTCATCCAGCGCCTCCGTCAGCGGATAGACAAAGTCGGCACGCGCCACCGCATACTCCGCATAGCCGCCATTCACGCTGTATCCCGTGAATGTCGGCTCATCGCACAGGTTCTCTTTTTCGTTCCGACAAAACCAACACGTTCCATCCACTCCCCCCATCCACGACACACCGACGCGCGTTCCCACCGGCAATTCCGGCGTCGCACCATCGACAATTTCGCCAACAATCTGATGCCCGGGAATTAAATTCTCGCGACGCGGCGGAAGCTCACGATCGATGATGTGCAAATCCGTGCGACACACTCCGCACGCTCGCACACGCAGCAACACCTGCCCCACCTCTGCTTTCGGCTTGGGAACGTCTTCAATGCGCAACTTATGAAGAGCAGATGAATCCTCGGAATGGAAGACTGCGGCTTTCATGTGCCACCCTTTCTGATTGTTACTGCAACCTTCGCGAGCCGCCTAGGCGGTTTCGAACCGATTGGGGGTGCCCGCAAAATATTCGCGCAAATGTCGTACGTTGGAGCTACAATGTCGGCAAGCCAACACAACCTCCCTGGTGTCCCTGAACACTCGCTGCCATGACGTAGGTAAGGCGGTTCGCTCGACGCTTCGCTTGCGTAGTTTCGACATGTAATCGGAGGTGCATCATGTCACTCTCGCCGGCTCCCTTGCTGCATCCATGTTGTCGCGCGGAGCAGAAAGCATTTTACGGTCTGCTCCCAGAAACCCTTTGTGATTTGGATGCCATCAGCACACCCGCTGAATACGGCAGCGGGATGACGCTCATGCGGCAAGGTGACGCATCGCACATCGTACGAATTCTGTGCGATGGACAGGCGAAGATTTCTACCGCTTCGCCGGATGGAAAAACCTTGTTGCTAAGCATCGTCGGCGCGGGAGCCATCTTGGGACTAGTAGCGGCCGTCCGCCAGATCAAATATGAAACCACCGCAGAGGCCTACGGACCGTGCCTTGTGAACCAGATTGCCGATCACGATTTTCTGGATTTTATTTTCCGCCATCGCATTGCAAGCTGGCAGGTGATGCAGATGCTCGCCGGGGAGAATCATGATCTGCTGGTGAATGCGCGGCGTGTCGCGCTGTCTGGAACGGTCGCCGGCAATGTCGCAAAGCTGCTTTTGGACTGGGGCACAACCGTCACTGCGATGGATGGGAAGAAGCACTTCAACATGGTGCTTACCCACCAGGAGATTGCAGAGATGGTGGGTACAACACGAGAGACTGTCACGCGCACACTCGCAAGTTTCCGCCAACATGGATGGATTCGCATCCACGGCGCGTCAGTGGAAATTTTGCAGCAGGAAAAAATGAAGGGCATCTCCATCTAAGCCGCACCTCCAGGCATCGCGACTTGCGCAGGTCGCGACATTGTCAGCCGGCGTCTCGACGTTTTCACCGTCTGCCTGACGTCACAATGCTCAGGTTTCAATTGCAAGCAGTGATCAAACGATCGCGGCACCTTCTGAGATGTCCGCTTTGCTGAATCACGCAGCTGGCGGGAACGCTCACGATTCCCACAAATTCTGCAGCAAGCGCAAGTGTGACGGCGATGCTGTGGAACACCGCCCCACCTGCGTATCAGCATCCTCGTCCCCTCCGAATTGCGCACTCAAGAATTGACGACCATGCGAAAAGTACGCGTGCCCGGGTTTATTTTTCGCCGAACAAAAATGCAGCAACACCATTCCGCGACCCTATGTTTACTGGGGTTGTGCGATGCCGGCCCAGACACTTCCGCAGAAATGTTTTGCACCCGATTTATGACCTGTGATCACCGTCACCGCCAAAGATTACGGGCCCATTCTAACTTCGGATGAGAAATAAAAATGCTCAAGAACCACGAGCGGCTTGGCTCAGATCCAGTCAAGATTTTGCTGAACCATGAACGTGGAGGCTCTATGAAACGTTTGCTTCTTTGTGTTGCGCTGGTGATCGCACTCCCGGGACTAGGAAATACCGGAGTGGCGAAGGCCGCGACTCAACCTGGCCAACAAGCCAGTGCACCTCAAACTCCCCCACCCGCTGCGGCGACTGCGCCCGGCTATGTGGGCTCCGATACTTGTATTACCTGCCACGCGGAGATCGGCAAGAACTTTGCGAACAATCCGCATTCGAAGCTTGCCCTGGAGCACAGCGGCAAAGGCATCACCTGCGAGAGCTGCCACGGACCGGGGCAAGCGCACGTCGAGGGCGGTGGCGACATCACCAAAATTTTCCTGCCCAGTAAAGCCTCCGCAAAAGAGACGAACGCCACTTGCGAGGGTTGCCATGCCGGGGTGCACCCGAATTTCGATCGCTCCCCGCATGCCAAGGCTGGCCTGAGTTGCATCAGCTGCCATAGCGTACACGCTCCGCAGAGCGAACAAGCCTTGCTGAAGCTGCCGCAGCCGGCACTTTGCTTCACTTGCCACACCGACGTGAAGGGCGCATTCAATATGCCGTTTCATCATCCGGTGCTGGAAGGCACAGTCAAGTGCAGCGACTGTCATGATGTGCACGGCACATTCCAGCGCACACAGCTAAAGTCGACGGCCGATCAGAATGTGGTCTGCGTCAAGTGCCATACCGATGTGCGCGGACCATTCGTCTACGAGCACGCTGTGGTCAAGGGAGAAGGGTGCCTGGCTTGCCACACGCCGCACGGCTCCCAAAACGCTCGATTGCTGAACATGCCGACGATCAATACCTTGTGCAACCAGTGCCACAGCGCCGTTAGCGGCGACACGATCCACGGAATGAACGCGGGATCTCAGGAGCTTGCTCCCTGTACCAGCTGCCACACCATGATCCACGGATCCAACCTGAATGCGGCCTTTATCAGGTAATGGAGTCGGGTCCGAATCTCTGATGTGCTGACGTTTTTTCAAGTGAGGTTTTATATGAAGCAGACAGACGAGTTTTCAAAGCTGTACCACCAACAGCTCTCTCCCGCATGGGCCCTTCGTCTCGCCGCAGGCATCGGAATCGCAATCTTCGCGATGACTACCGGCGTCGCAATCGCCCAGGTTACGCCGCCCGCTATTCCGACGGCCCCCACTGGATATACCATCCACGGAAGCACCGAGGAAGGTGGCCACGTTGCCAGCATTACCGGCAGCGGAGCAATGTACGACACGCTGGTCAACCAGCAAAGCGGGCTGCGCGTGTTTGGCCAGTCCTTTACGTTGCGGGCATTGCCTGGCACAAAGAATTCCCTGGCGGATTCCGTCACCGCCTTCACCACCGGGTTCGGCGGCGATCCCGACAGCTTTACCTCCATGAGCATTTCTAAAGGGAATGTCTACGAGTTCACAGGAACATTCCGCCGCCATCGCGACTACTTCGATTACAACTTGCTGGGCAATCCAAATATCCCCTCCGGGCAGTCGATCCCGATCGGGCCGATCAATGCACCCACGGGTAAGCTGCCGTGGCCGCAGGTGAATCAATCGCCGTTCATGTTTAATACGGTGCGCAGATTGCTGGACACCAACCTGACTCTGTTTCCGTTGTCCAAGATCACATACCACTTCGGATACGCGGAAAACACCATGGAAGGTCCCAGCCTCAGCCCAGGCGGATCGAGCCCCTTTTTCGCACCGTCGATTGGTTCGAACGATCAACTGCTTGAGGAGTACCAACGCCACAGCTCTGATGACTTTATGGGAGCCGTCGACTGGAAGCCGATTCCGAGAACAGTGCTGACCTTCGAGGAGCAGATCGATCACCTGAAAGAGAACTCCTATTTCACATTGGCTCCGAGCGACTTCATCGCGCAAGAGGCGGATGGAACTCCGGTAGCTCCTGGCGGATGGGATAGCTTGACCCCATACGGTATCGGCAGCTGTAACACAGGCAGCATGGGAACACCTGTGGGTTCTTCACCCACAATCCTGTCGCCGTCGCCGACTCCGGGCGGCCTGCCTATCATCAACCCGGCCTGCAGTGTGGCGGTCAGCTACCTGCGCAGCCAACCGACACGCCTGATCTTCCCGACAGAAATTTTCCGGTTCCAAAGTTCCAGCATCAAGAACATCGCGATGAACGGCAATCTTCGCTATACCAACGCGAACATGAACCTGCCGAACTACTATGAGAACTTCCAGGGCCTGTCCGGAAAAAATCGCTCCATTATCTTTACCGGCAACGCCAACGCCAAACGAGAGGTCGTTGCTTTCGATTACGGTATCAACTGGAACGCGACCAAAACTATCAGCGTTTCCGACCAGCTCAGCTACTCGAATGCCCAGCAACCCGGCACCGCCGATATCTCCAAGGGTGCCACGCTGTCTACACCTGGAAACCCTAATGAGACCATCAACTACCAACCGCTTGCCCCAGGAGCCCCCGTCACTGGTGAGGGCAGCCCCAACGGCGCACCTTTGCCTGATTATTTTGGCCAGAAGTGGTTCACCAATGCGGTAACGGGAACATGGGACGGATTGTCGCGCGCGACGCTATCGCTCACCTATCGCTATGGCTCTCACGTTATCTCCCAGGGCATTCCTCACAATGCTCCCCTGGTTCCACCGGCGACCACTGGAACGGTTACCATCCACGAAAACGGCGCAATCCTGTACGCCACCATGCGTCCGTCAGAGCATTTGGATCTGAATGGCAGCATCGGCCTGATGTATGCCGACAATGCATTCACTCCGTTGACTCCGCGCCAGGCACAGACCTATCGTGTGCACGCTCTCTACCGGCTCAAATCGTGGGGCACCGTTTCCGCGGCGTACAACGATGTTGAACGGCACAATAACACCAACAACACAGGCGTTGCCTCCGCAGCCGGCCCGCTTGAGCATAACGATCACAGCCGGGTTTTCGGTGTGGGTGCAACACTTTCACGCAACGAGCACTACGGGCTCGATTTGAATTACAACTACAGCGATGTCTATTCGTCGACGAATATCTGCTACGACGCCGGCGCCACCCCCACAATGCCCGGAGCAGCATCGCCCAGTGGAACAGCCTGCCCAGGTGGAGCGGTTCGTGGAGAACCGTACTTCATGTTTGGACCGGTCAAGGACTTCATGAATGCTCCCACGCAATTCGGATCAGTGGGCCTTCACCTTTCCCCGATGCCGAAATTGCAGGGCGGTCTGGGTTATACCATCAGCTCCGTGAACGGCACTCGATTCTTCAACGATGCACGGGATGTCAACGGTTCTCTGGTCTCCACCTACCAGTCTCCATATGTGAATGTTGCATACACGGTTCGCAAGAACTGGATCTGGAACGCACAATACAACTACTTCGGCTACGGCGAGGGTGGCCCATCTGGAGCAGCCTACTGCACCACTTCCGCCACGCTGCCCATCCCAGGTACACCGGCACCTGTGGTTCCCTGCAACTCTCCAACGTTGGCCGGACTGCAGACAGGTCTAACCATTTCGCCCGCGGGGGAGACCACACCGCGGAACTTTCATGCGAACAATGTAACTCTCGGAATGCGCTACGACTTTTGATCCGCATTCATGCATTTGGCAAGACTGGAACGAAACAGGAGATTGAATGATGAAAAATCGAATGGCAATCGCAATCCTTAGCGTGATGGCATTTTCGACGATGACATTGTTGGCACAAGGCCCTGGAGCCGATACCTACAAGGCAAAGTGCGCCATGTGTCACGCAGCCGACGGCAGCGGCAATACCCCGGCCGGCAAAGCAACAAAGACCCCTTCATTTAGTTCGCCGGAGATGCTGAAGATGTCGACGGCTCAATTGGTCGCTGCCACAAAAGAAGGCAAAGGCAAAATGCCTGCGTACTCCGGCAAGATGACCGGAGCGCAGATCAACGAAGTGGTCGCCTACATTCAAACCTTGCAGAAGAAATAGTTGCGGAAAGATTCGCAACGACATGCAAGGGAAATTCACGAGGGCTTGCGACGACAACTGAGCCCTCGGCTGTGAGCAACAACGGAACTACTGGGAACAGCTTATGGGGAAGCGTCATGCGCGACATGACTCTTCCCCTAACTTTATTCTGCTGAGAACAGGCTTCTAATTCGCAGGCGCAATCGTCGCCTCTGGCTGCAATTCGAGCAGCAACAGTGAACGCGCCGTCACGTCGTAGGACTCGCCGGTTTTGAACATTTCCTTCTCAACGGATTCCGCTGCGTCGCCCTCCAGATTGGTGTCGATCAGCAACTTCCAGGTGTCGCCCCCAGGGCATTCCGGCAGCGTGAACTTGACCAGATCGAAGTGCCCATTAATCACCATCAACAGCGTGGCTTCATGCCCGCGCTGATGGATTCCACTGGTTTGGGCGCGACCGTCCATCAGCATTCCGAAGCAGCGCATTCCGGAGTCACCCCAGTTGGCGTCTTCCATTTCGGCACCATTGGCGTTAATCCATGTCACATCTTTGACGCCGAGCTCCTCGTTGTATTCGCCCGTCAGAAATAAATTCCGCCGAAGAATTGGGTAACGATGACGCAACGACGTGATCTTGCGGACGAATTCAACTTGATCCTTGTTCTTTTCCAGCAGCGTCCAGTCCACCCAGCTGATGTCGTTGTCCTGGCAATACGCATTGTTGTTGCCCTTTTGGGTCCTTGCAAATTCGTCCCCCGCGACCATCATGGGAGTTCCCTGCGACAGCAGCAGAGTGGCCAACATGTTTCTCATTTGTCGGCGGCGCAGCCGGTTGATCTCAGGATCATCGGTTGGACCTTCAGTCCCGCAATTCCACGAAGACGAGTTGGAGTTGCCATCCTGGTTGCCTTCCCCGTTGGCCTCATTGTGTTTTTCGTTGTAAGAAACCAGGTCGTTGAGCGTAAAACCATCATGGGCAGTAATGAAATTGATGCTCGCCCACGGTCTCCGCCCCTGCTGATTGAAGATGGCACCGGAGGCGCACAAGCGCTGCGTCAATGCCGCTGCCGATCCGTCTCCCTTCCAAAAACGTCGCACGTCGTCGCGAAACTTATCGTTCCACTCCGCCCAGCCCGGAGGAAATTCTCCAACCTGGTACCCGCCCGGACCGCAGTCCCAGGGCTCCGCAATCAACTTGACTGTGTTCAACACAGGATCCTGGCTGCAAGCCTTGAGGAACCCGCTTTGATTATCGAAGCCGTTCGGTTCCCGCGCCAAGATGGTTCCCAGGTCGAAGCGGAATCCGTCCACCTGGACTTCTTCTACCCAATAGCGCAGGCTGTCGGTCACCATCTGAATCACGCGTGGGTGGCTCAGGTTCACAGTATTTCCCGCGCCAGTGTCGTTGATGTAGTAGCGAGGATTGTCCGGCATCAACCGGTAATAGCTGGCGTTATCGATGCCTTTGAATGACAGGGTCGGGCCCCGCTCATTGCCTTCTGCCGTGTGGTTATACACCACATCAAGAATGACCTCCAATCCAGCCTGATGGACGTGTGCCACCATCTCCTTCAATTCCCTCAAGGTCTGCGCACGGTCATACGCGTAGCGGGGATCGGGAGAAAAATATCCAATGCTGTTGTATCCCCAGTAATTCGTCAGACCCTGATCGAGAAGGTGGCTGTCATTGATGAAGGCGTGGATCGGCAACAATTCGATGGAGGTTACGCCGAGAGACTTGATGTAATCCAGCACTGCCGGCTGCGCCAACCCGCAATAGGTTCCACGAAGAAATTCCGGGACTGCGGGATGTTTTTTCGTGTAGCCGCGGACATGTAACTCATACAGTATGGTGTCATTGAAGGAGACGGCCAGCTGCCGTTGGCTTCCTCTTCTTGCCCGCCCGGGAGTTTCGCCCCAATCAAAATTCGGATCGACAACGACGCACTTGGGCATGAAAGGCGCACTGTCGCGCTCATCAAAGGTAAGGTCGTCCATCGACTCCATCTTGTACCCAAAGACCGCCGGGTTCCACTTCAGTTCTCCGATATACGCGACGGCGTAGGGATCGAGCAGCAATTTGTTCGGATTGAATCGATGCCCTTTTTCGGGCTCGTATGGACCGGAGACGCGATAGCCATAGACGGTGCCCGGACCCACTTCCGGCAGGCATCCGTGCCAAATCTGGTTGGTGCACTCCGGCAGTTCGATGCGCTCGCGCTCCTGCTGCCCCTTGTCGTCGAAGATGCATACTTCCACCTTGGTGGCGTGGGCAGAAAAGATGGCGAAGTTTGTTCCCCCGCTATCCCAGGAAGCTCCGCGGGGATATGGCAACCCCTCACCAAGCGTAAATTTTTGCGTTTCTGTCATCCAGTCGTACAGTCCTTTCTGTCGATGGCTCTCTCCAAAAGGGAACACTGGCGGCGATTCGGAGGAAGTCAGTGACTTAGATGCAACATGGAGAAAACAGCCAGATAGATTTCTCGGTTGCATCAGGACATGACTGGAATTAACGGTAGACCTTGCAATCGCTATCTCGGCGCGGCTGAATCACGCCACAAAAAGATAAGGCCAGGAAGTCCACAAGAGAAGCGATGGAACTTCCAGGCCCGATAATCCAATGACACTTTCCGAGTGCAGCGCTATATCTGTCTCACTCGGCCACGCGTGACAAGCCGTAGCAAAAGTGTAAGCAGGACGGCTCCGCAGACCGCGACGACAATTGTGTAGATAAAGCCACCGCTGCCGGCGTGGCCAAGAGATCGCATGATAAAACCGCCGATGACAGCACCAATGATGCCGATCACCATGTCCATGAATACGCCATATCCCCCGCCGCTCATGATCTTGCCTGTGATCCAACCTGCGATGATCCCAACGATGATCCACCAGAGTATGAACATATCGATTCCCCGTTCTATCGGACTTTTGCAGACGGCTGCGACCTCGGTCTGCAATGTAGGGATAAATCTAGCAGAACCAGCGACTTCTGGCTCAACAAAATGGATTGCGGCGCACGCCTAAACGCTTTTAATCGTGCGGTAGCATGGGCCGACCTTCATGAGCCACCAGCAGGTCATGCATGTCGTTGGCATGCTCTTCTTCGTTGCCAAGGATTCGTTCCAGCATGACTCTCGTGGTGGTATCTTTGTCGCCAAAGAAGCGGATCAGCTCGCGATAATGCTCTACGGCAATGCGCTCGGCAATCAGGTTTTCCTTGATCATGCCAATCAGGTCGTCGCCTTCGGCATATTGCGACGCCGACCGGCTCGCTAAGCCTTCCGGATCGAAATTCGGCTTGCCGCCAAGCTGGTTGATGCGCTCCGCCACGGCCATCATGTGTCCCTGCTCCTCCTTGGCGTGCTGTGCGAATTCCTCCTTCACGCTGTCGCTGGAGATTCCGGAAGCAGAGACGGCGTGCATGGTATATCGCAAAACACAGACGATTTCTGTTGCCAGCACAGCCTGCAGAATGTCGATGGTCTGCTTTACATCGCCGCCGTAATTCTGCGTGACCGCACCTTTTGAAATGCTTTTGCGGGCCCGTTCACGCAGGGTTTTCACGTCGGTCAGGAATGGTTCGTTCACTGTAGTTTTAGCCATATTAGGAAATCCTTTCAGTTGGACAACGTTCACGAGGAATACCGCTATGCGGCGACAATGCCAGATGGTTTGCAAATTGTTGGATGCCCGACATCGGAGGGTGGCAACCGGAATTCATTCTATTCTTAACGTTTTCTGGTGCAGAAGCCGGCCAGGGTAGCGGGACTCGACTCCGTTTTGCGACCGACCCACGTCCGCATGATTGCCCAATCCGTTAGACAACCTTTTTCGTACATGAAACGTAGGGCCGTCCATTTGCGCTGCGTCCTTGAACCGTGTACGTTGGATTGTCGACCGTGTGTGCAGACACGCGAGTTAATCTTTTCCAATCGAGCTATTCCTTTGCCCGACACGCCACCGCAACACGGCACTCTGACGGACCAGCAACAGATGGACCGGCAGCTGATGGACCAACTGCGGAGAAGGCAGCCCGACGCCCTGTCGCGGATGTATGACCAGTACTCGACCATGGTGTACTCCGTCGCCATGCGTGTGCTGCGCGATACCGCGGCGGCAGAAGACGTGATGCAGGAAGTGTTTTTGAAGTTGTGGCAGCAGCCGGAGACCTTCGCGGATCATCGCGGCAGCCTTTGCGGATGGCTCGCGGTCGTGACCCGCAACCGAGCCATCGACCGCATCCGGGGCAGCAGAAGATTTGAAAATGTTGACGATCTACAGTTGGCCAATTCCGTCGACATGGGAACTGAGGCGGATCGCAATATGATGCTGGCTAAAGTTCGGGTGGTGCTGGATACTATGCCGCCGGATCAGCGCCAGACGCTGGAGATGGCTTTTTTTGAAGGACAGACACACACAGAAATCGCGGCAAAGACCGGGCAGCCTTTGGGAACAGTCAAAACGCGTATACGGTCCGCATTGATCTCGATACGAAAGGCCTTGGAAGTTACCGGATGACGCCCGATCTCCATCCCGATATGGATGACCTGATCCTGTTCTGTTTGGGTACGCCTTCTGGCGCGCCGGAATCGAAGGAGGATGCGGCTACGATTGCGCGTGTCCGTGAACATCTGCAGCGATGCCCGGAGTGCAGCGCCGAAGCGGCGCAACTGCGTTCCGACTTTGCTCTCGTTGCCATGTCAGTTCCCCAGATTCCACCGCCATCAGCGGCCAAGGAACGTCTGATGCAGGCTGCTGGAGTTTCTTCGGCTGCTGGCACGGGCAAGTCGGCCTCCATTAAGCCCTTTCCCAAGCCCATTCGAGATGGTTCCCATGGGATCGCGGCAGTTCCCCCTCGGCGTACGAATCCGGTGCTCGTCTGGGGTGGGTGGGTCGCGGCTGTCGCGTGCCTGGTCTACGCAATCCATGTTCGCGATGTGAATCAAAACGTGGAACACCGCCTCGCGATTGAAACCGCGCAGCTGA
This sequence comes from uncultured Acidobacteriota bacterium, assembly GCA_963735505.1. Classification (GTDB taxonomy): domain Bacteria; phylum Acidobacteriota; class Terriglobia; order Terriglobales; family Acidobacteriaceae; genus JAKAAZ01. Next base: position 18,396 of record CAVTLR010000001.1, read on the forward strand.
ATCAAACCAATGCAGCGGCGGAAAGAGCTCGAGAAGTGGTTGAAGTTTTAACTTCGCCCGAGTCGCAACGAGTCGCCTTAGTTTCCGCACATGCGCAGCCAGAGCCATCAGGAGACGCGGTGTATTTGAAGAGTCGCGGTGCCTTGGTTTTCACCGCAAGCCACCTGGTGCCGCTGCCGCCGAGCAAGACCTATGAGCTGTGGGTCATTCCCGCGAACGGTGGCGCTCCACTTCCTGCAGGCACCTTCCAGCCGGATGCGCAGGGAATGGCCAGCGTTCTGCTGCCGAATCTTCCCAAGGGAATTCCGGCGAAGGCCTTCGGAGTGACCGTCGAAAACGTGGGTGGATCGACAACTCCGACTCTGCCGATCCTGTTGGCTGGCGGATAGAATCGCTCTTCTGCTGCGCCAGTCGGCGAGCCAAGTCAGCGGTTAAAAGTTCAGGCTTCGTTCAGCGCCGCTCGGCGTTTCCAGTGCGTCCAGATAAACCAGGCCAAACCTGCAACCAGCAACAAGACGACGGCCGCGTCAGACTCATGCAGTATGTGTTGTAGCCGGGGATCGGTATGCCATGCATTGCCCAGCTTCATTCCCGCGTAGGCCAAAACAAAACACCAGGGCCACGAACCTACGAAGGTATAGATGTGAAACTTCAACTGCGGCATGCGTGCAATTCCAGCGGGCAGCGCGATAAAAGTACGCACCACCGGCAGCAGGCGCGCCAGCAACACAGTAATGGGACCGAAGCGCATAAAAAATCGCGTGGTGCGGTCGAGATCGCGCCGGTCCAGCAAAATGTAGGAACCGTATTTCTCTACCAGCGGCCGTCCACCGTACGCGCCAATCCAATACGCGACCGCTGATCCCAAATTGCAACCAATAGCGCCCGCCGTTGCCACGCAAAATAAGCTGAAGCGGCCCGTATAAACCAGGTAGCCGGCGAAGGGCATGATGATTTCTGACGGCAGCGGGATGCAGGCTGACTCAATCGCCATCAACAGGGCTACGCCCGGATAGCCGATGTGAGAGATGATGGCGGTGATCCATGGAACAAGGAAGGTAAGAATTTTTTCTGTCATCGAGCGTTTGGATGCGGCCTGTCAGCAGTATAGCGGTCAGCGCGTAGATATTCGGTGAATGTGACGGCGATCACCAGCAGGAGCGCTTTTTGCTAGCATGATGGATAGCATCCCAGGAGATATCAATGACCGACGCTGTCACTACCGAAATCGCGACCGAGACGGCACACGCCGCTGCCACCCAGACCGCTCCCGCGAAAGAAGCTCCCAAAGAAAAAGAGCTGAAGCGGCAGATTGTCTCCTTCCAATTTTTCAAGGTGATGCCAGAATGGCGACGCCTGCCTGCCGCCGAGCGTGCCGACCACAAGAGTGCCGTGGCCGCCGTGCTGGAGCGCTGGAACCAGGCGGACCGCATGCTGACGCTGACCTATTCCACCGTGGGAACACGCAGCGAATGCGACCTGATGCTATGGCGCATTTGTACGACCGTCGACGACCTGAACCAGATGACTGCTGAGCTGATGGCGACGCCGATCGGCGGATATCTTGAGACGGCATTCAGCTATCTGGCGATGACCAAGCGCTCGCAGTATCTGATTGGTCACGAGCACGAAGGACAAGCAGATTCGCGCGGCTTTCTGCGGCCGGGCCGACAGAAATATATCTTCGTGTATCCGTTCTGGAAGACGCGCGCCTGGTATCTGCTGCCTAAGGATGAGCGCCAACGCCTGATGACGGAGCACATTCGCGTCGGGCATTTGTACCCTCGTGTAAAGCTGAATACGACGTATTCCTTCGGGCTGGACGATCAGGAATTTGTAGTGGCGTTCGAAACGAACTATCCGGAAGATTTTCTCGACCTTGTCGAGCAGCTGCGCGGCACGGAAATCAGCGCCTACACGCTGAAGGATTATCCCATCTTTACCTGCGTACGCATGACCGCGCAGGAGATGCTGGATCGGGTTGGATAAAGCAATGCCGACCGCACGTTCGCAGAAAAAAACAGTTACGAAGAAAGGCGGGCGCGCGAAGTCGGCGCCGGTACCGCCGGCGAAAAAGACGGCGAAGAAGAAGCCGGCCATCGATCCTACGAACCCGCAGCGTGTGGAAACCATCCTGCAACGACTCGCGGAACATTATCCGAACGCGGTCTGCGCGCTGCACCATCGCAATGCGTGGGAGCTGATGGTGGCGACCATACTTTCTGCGCAGTGCACTGACGTTCGCGTCAACATGGTGACGCCGGCTCTGTTCAAGCGCTTCCCTACCCCGCAGGCCATGGCGAAAGCCTCCCAGGCTGAAGTGGAGGAGATGATTCGCACCACGGGATTTTTCCGCAACAAAGCGAAGAATATTATCGGCGCAGCGCAGATGATTGTCGCGCAATTCGGTGGCAAAGTTCCGCAGACGATGGACGAACTGCTGACGATTCCGGGCGTGGCGAGGAAAACGGCGAATGTCGTTTCCGGATCATGGTACAAAATTCCGCTGGGAGTGGTGGTCGATACGCACGTGATGCGCATCACGCAGCGGCTGGAACTGACAAAATCGACGACCCCGGAAAAAATCGAACAAGACTTGATGCAGCTAATCCCGCAGACAGCATGGATTGACTTTTCCCATCGAGTGATTCACTTTGGGCGGGAAATTTGTATCGCGCGGAAACCTCGCTGCGTCGACTGCTTTCTGGAAGACCTTTGCAACTCCAAAGACAAAACCTGGAGCACGCACTAGCGATTTGCGGGCAAGGCGCGCGCCGTTGACCAGCGACAGAGCGCTTCAACCACACCGGGGATGGTATATTCGGTCGCCTCAACAGCGGGCTCGATGCCGTGATGACGAAGCGTCTGACTGGTGATGGGGCCGATGGAAGCCGCAGCCATGGCGGTCGGCCACGCAGATACATTCGCTTCGTGCAGCAGACGAAAGAAATTCGTCACCGTGGAAGAACTGGTAAACGTGACCACATCCGGCATCCGGCTGGCTGCGGCGAAGATGAGCCGCAAATCGTCCGCGGAAGTCGTCGGAACTACGGTCTGATACGCATCGACCACATCCACGGTTGCGCCGGCGCTTCGAAGTTCCTCTGGCAGCACATCGCGCGCGACTTTGGCGCGGACCAGCAAAACGTTCTTGCCGCTCACCTGGTCTCGCAACGATTCCACCAGTGATTCTGCGATGGCTTGCTTGGGAACTTCATCGACGTGTAACCCCATTTCCCCAAGAGCACGCGCGGTGGCGGGACCGATGGCTGCAATCTTTAAAGCGTCGATTGCGGCGATCGTCAGTCTCAAAGCAGCAACTCGCTCGGCCAATACCTCTGCGCCATTCGCGCTGGTTACGACCAACCACTGATATTTTTTGGCATTCCACAGTGCCGCATCCAACGCGTCGTAGGAATCAGGGGGAACAATTTCGATGGCTGGGATGGCGACGACGGTCGCGCCCTTTACTTCCAACGCGCTCGCCAGGGATTGCGCCTGATGCCTGGCGCGCGTGATCAGAATCTTCCGTCCGGCAAGCGGTTTCATCTGGCTGGATTGCCCGCCGGCGGGGCAAATTCGGCAGCCGCGAGAAACTCTGCTGCGCCGCGCGCTAACAAACGATTTGCCATTTCACGACCCGCGTCTTCTGCAGAGGAAAATTGTTGATGCAATTCCATCTGTTCCTGCAAAACTTGCGAGCCGTCCGGCCGAGCGACGACGCCCATCACCGTCCAGCCATTTTCAGTGGGCTCGCAATACACACCCACGGGAAGATGACAGCCTCCACCCAACGCCGCCAGCGCGGCGCGCTCAACGTCCACGGCAAAGTGGGCCGCTGGATCGTCGAGAGCAGAAATAACGCCGCGTGTCGCGCTGTCATTTGTTCGACACTCAATCGCGAGCGCTCCCTGCCCTGCCGCTGGACACATTTGTTGCGGCGAAAACAATTCCTTCACATCCGCAGCGAGACCTAGTCGATCCAAACCCGCGGCAGCAAGAATGATGGCCTCGTATTGACCCTGATGCAGCTTGCGCAAACGAGTGTCTACATTGCCGCGCAGTTCGCGAATGTCAAGATCGGCACGCAAGGCGCGCAACTGTGCCTGGCGCCGCAGACTGCTGGTACCGACAACCGCGCCAGACGGCAGCGCTGCGAAGCTCTCAAAGCAAACAGAGACGAACGCATCACGTGGATCGGCGCGCTTTGGTATGGCCGCGATGGTGAACTCTTCAGACAACTCCGTCGGCAAATCCTTCAGGCTATGAACGGCAAGGTCAATACGTTGGTCGGCGAGGGCCTCTTCAATCTCTTTCGTAAACATTCCCTTGGTGCCGACCTGCATGAATGGTGCGTGCTGCACGCGATCGCCCGTCGTCACCAGAATCTCAATCGAGACCTGGTGACCGCGATCACGCAACTCCGCAGCGATGTGATCGGCCTGCCAGCGGGCAAGAGCGGAACCGCGACTCCCAATGCGGATCAAGGTAAGCTTTCCTCCTTTACCGAGGCTGATTTCGCAGGGCTGGCGGTATCGTTGCGTGCAATCGCGGTGGCGTCAGGAGTGGGAACAAATGCGGTTTCCGTTCGCTCAGGTTGTCCGGTCATTGACTCCGCCGATTCAATCGCTTCATTGGTCTTTTCGTGATGCTCCAGATCGAAAACAGTTTGAATCACCGCCATGGTTTCGCGGTCGCCTTCCTGCGCGGCACGTTTGATTGCCTGGATCGGCGCATGCTGCAACTTATGAACCAGCGCGCGAGTCATCTGCTCCACAGCCTGCAATTGCTCGCTGGAAAGTTGCGCCAATCGAGGAGCCATGCGCCGCATCTCATTCTGGCGCACATCTTCCAGGCTTTGCTGCAGGGCCACGATCGCAGGAACTCCATTAAGCGACTGCATTCGCTGGGTATATTTCTCCACCTCGGTACGAATGATCACCTCGGCGTCCATCGCTTCCTTGGTGCGGCTGGACATGTTCGACACGGCCACGGCCTGCAGATCATCAATGTTGTAAACGAACACACCTTCCACATTGTTGATCTCCGGATCCACATCGCGAGGCACCGCAATGTCGATAAAAAACATGGGTCGCTGCTTGCGTCGCTGCATATATTGCTCCGCGTGCGCGCGATTGAAAATTGGACTCTCGGCGCCAGTAGAACTGACGATGATGTCTGCCGTGGCAGCATATTGGTGCAGCAAGTCGTACGAGATAGGCTGGACGATTGCGGATTGTCCTGTCGCGGAGCCGCTCTCAGAGCGCACGCCGGGAAATTTCCCGGCCAACTCGACGGCGCGTTCGTAGGTGCGATTGCAGATGTAGATGGTGCTGGCCCCGTGCTGCATCATGCTGCGGGCGGCAAGTTCTCCCATCTTGCCCGCGCCCATCAACAGAACTGTTTTCCCTTGCAATGAGCCGAAGATCTTGCGAGCGAGATCGACGCCCACCGACGCGATTGATACCGAGGAGATGCCGATGCTGGTCTGGTTGCGTACTTTGCGGGCGACGGTAAAGGCGCGCTGCATCAGCGGATCCAGGTTGCTGTTGATGCCGCCGATCGATCGGGCGAGCGAATAGGACTCCTTTACCTGCCCCAGGATTTGCGGCTCTCCAATGACCAGTGAATCCAGACTGGAGGCAACGCGGAATACGTGGCGGACGACTTCCGACGCGCGGTACTCGTACATATAGGGATGGAGCGCGTCCTTGCCGATGGCGAAATAGTTCTGGATAAACTCCAGCAAATCCGCCTGCGCCGGTTCCTGGTAGGTGAGGAACTCGACCCGGTTGCATGTGGAAAGAATCATGCCTTCGCGCACACACGGCACGCTCAGCAATGAAAGCGTCGCTTCCTGCAGGCGGGCAGCCGGAATGGCAAGCCTCTCCCGCACCTGCAAGGGCGCGGATTTGTGATTGACGCCGATGAGGACGAAGTTCATGGCGCTGGGAACCTGTGGACTGTGCTGAATTGGTTGGCGACCCAAACCGTGAGCGCCATCAGAAATACCAGCGAGGATAAGTAGACTGCCCGCTTGCCGCGAAGGCCAGTGTGACGACGGACATACAACATCCAGACGTAGAGCACCCACATGCCGATCGAGAGCAGCACCTTAGGGTCAAGAAAATACGCGGCTCCCACGCTTTCCTGGGCAATCAGTGCGCCCGCCAGCAGGCCCAGCGTCATGCAGGGCAAGCCGATCACCAGGGTCACAAAAGCGATGTGATCAATGGTATCGAGCGGTGGTAGATGACTAAAAATGCCGCCAATGTGTTTGTTCTTTAATCGTCGCTCCTGGATCAGGTACAGCAGGCTGGAGAGCAGACTAAATAGCAATAATGTGTAGGCCACCAGCAGAAGCGCGATGTGCAGCAGGATCCATCCGTTATGCATCCACTGGCTGGAAACCGGAGCGTGGTCAGGCTGCGAAGCAGGTAAAAGCAACAGTAGAAAAATGACAGGAAGTACGAACAGGCCGAAGGAAATTGCCCGGTAGCGCCAATAAATCGCGAGGAACGTCAGAGTCAGCAACAGCGCGAACGAGGTTTCCACCTCATGCAGGCTGGCGGGCACCCAGTGATGGGCAAGGCGCATCATTTCAACCAGCGCAACCAGATGAAAATAAAAAGCGGAGACGCAGACAGGGTGCACAAATTTGCGCCAGCGATCGTGGCCGGTCAGCACATCTGGAATGACCGTAAGGCTACAGACGCCATACAGAACCAGCGCAACCCGCAGCCAGATGAGATACATTGCCATCGCTTGAAGAACCGCTCCCTGACAGAACGTACAAGTAAGTATATAGCTCAGGCGAAAGGCACTTTACTGTGACGTAGGACACATGTGACCCAGAACACACAGGTCCTTTCGCGCGATATAGTGCTGACTCCAATGGTCGTTGGCCTTGCGTCCTGATGGGACCAGGACTTCCCATGCTGTAGATTGGTACACATCGTTCCTAATGGCCTATCTTTAAAGGAAAGGCCGCCCGTCATTTTTGTTGCGCCCAAGCTTCAGGAGAAGCCGTCTGTCCTTGTCCAGCGCCAGCCCGAATCCAACCCTGGAAATGGCCTCTACGCCATTGATGCGGCAATATGCCGCAGCGAAACAGAAATATCCAGATACGCTGCTCTTCTTTCGCCTGGGTGACTTTTACGAGCTGTTTTATGAGGACGCCAAGACCGCGGCGCGCGAACTTCAGATCACCCTGACATCGCGCGACAAGGAAAAGGCGATTCCGATGTGCGGTGTGCCGCATCACGCCGCCGACCAGTACATCGCACGCCTGCTGAGGTTGGGGTATCGCATTGCCATCTGCGAGCAACTGGAAGATCCCAAACTGACGAAGACCATTGTGCGTCGCGAGGTGACGCGCGTCCTGACGCCGGGGACAGCGATTGACCCCGCGCTGCACCCAGAGCAAAACAATTTTCTGGCTGCGCTATGCTTCGACGGTTCGACCATTGGGCTGGCATTGCTCGATAACTCGACCGGCGATTTTCGTGCCACGGAATTTCGCGGCCGGGATGCGCAGGATGCGGCGATTCACGCCAGCGACGAGCTGGCGCGGTTCAATCCGGCTGAAATCTTGCTGGCCGAAAACAGCAGTGCCCTTGCAGGGGCGCTAGAAGATGCTTTGCGCTCCCGCACCGTCACTCACCTGGAACCCTGGGTTCTGACGCGGGACTATGCGGTTCCGCTGCTGGAGAATCACCTGGGAACGCGCGAGCTTGCAGGGTTTGGGCTAGAGGGCCACGCAACGGCCGCCGTGGCGGCAGGCAGTATTGTGCACTACTTGCGCGCCACGCAACTGGGCCAGTTGGAACACGTCGACCGCGTGCGTTATTACGAGCACAGTGGCTGCCTGCAACTCGATGCCGTGACCGTCCGCAATTTGGAGCTAGTCGAGCCACTGATGCCGGATGCGCGGCGCCATACGACGCTGTTTCACACTCTGGACCTATGCCAGACGCCGATGGGCAAGCGCAAACTGCGAGCCACAATTCTGAGGCCGCTGATCGAGCTTGCCGCCATTCACGAACGCCTCGATGGCGTAGCCGAGCTGCACGGCAATTTGCAGATTCGTGAACAAGTACGCAACAGCATTGCGGACATTCTGGATCTAGAACGATTGCTAAGCCGAATTTCGCTCGACAGCGCTGGGCCGCGCGACTTGCTGGGGCTTGCGAACTCCGCAGAAAAATTGCCGTTGATTGCCGCAGCGATCACTCCGCTTCAGTCGCTGGCATGGAAACGAATGCAATCGACCCTGGATTGCCTCGAAGACCTTGAACATGCGATTTCGACGACGCTGGCGGAACAGCCGCCGGTTCGATTAGAGGATGGTGGGTCGATTGCCACAGGGGTCGATGCGGAACTCGACGAATTGCGATCGCTCAGCCTGAGCGGCAAACAATCGATCGCAGCGATTGAGGAACGCGAGCGCCAACGCACCGGGATCGGATCGCTGAAGGTTCGCTATAACTCCGTGTTCGGCTACTACATCGAGATCACAAAATCGAATCTCGATCATGTTCCCACGGAGTATGAACGCAAACAGACGCTGGTGAATGCCGAACGCTTCACAACGCAAGAGTTGAAAGACTACGAACGCAGCGTGTTGGGAGCGCAGGAGCGCTGCCTTGAAATTGAACGGCGCATCTTTATGGAACTGCGCCAAAATATTCTCGCAGCCAGCGCACGCATTCGCTCCACGGCAGAAACGGTTGCCGAAATTGATCTGCTGGCATGTTTCGCGCAACTAGCAGCGGCGCGACGCTACGTGCGCCCGGAGGTTGACGACTCGGGCGTTTTCGAGGCTCTGGCAGCGCGTCATCCGGTGATTGAGTGGCACATGGAGCAGTCGTCGGAAGGCAGGTTCGTTCCCAACAGCATTTATCTCGACACGGAAGGCCCGAGCCTTTTGCTGCTGACCGGACCGAACATGGGCGGCAAATCCACCTATCTTCGCCAGGCCGCGCTGTTGGTCATCCTCGCGCAGATGGGATGTTTTGTTCCGGCGCAACGGATGCGACTAGGGTTGGTGGATCGCATTTATACGCGCATCGGCGCCAGCGATAATGTTGCCGAGGGTCGTTCTACCTTCATGGTGGAGATGATGGAAACGGCGACGATCTTGCACACTGCCACTCCGCAATCGCTACTGCTGCTCGACGAGATGGGGCGTGGGACAGCGACTTTCGATGGCATGTCGCTGGCCTGGGCGACGGTTGAACATATACATGAAATATTGTCTGCAAGAACCTTATTCGCAACGCATTATCATGAACTCACAATGCTCTCTGGAATTCTGCCTCGACTCAAGAACTTGCGCGTGACCGTCCAGGAAAATCCCAAGGGAATTGTGTTTCTCCACGCGATTGAGGAAGGCGCGGCCAACAAAAGCTACGGAATCGAAGTGGCCCGGCTGGCAGGAATTCCGCAGGAAGTGGTGGTGCGAGCCAGAGAAATTTTGCGCCAGCATGAACGATCCGAGAAACGTGAAATCGAATCCAGCCGCGAACCAGATGTGCAGATGACGCTATTCACTCCGCTGTCGCAGCGGATCGTTGATCAGATTCAATCGCTCGACCTGAATTCGCTGACGCCCATGCAGGCGCTAAATTTGTTGCAGGAACTGCAGCAGGAAGTTCGCGAGGGATCACCGGCAATGGGAACACGCGCTTGAAAACGACCACACTCCGCCATCGAGTCGGGTCGCTGATGATCGTCGGTGTCGAATCGACGTCGCTATCGGCCTTGGAATTGGCGTGGCTTCGCAGCCTGCAGCCAAGCGGAATTATTTTGTTCCGCCGAAATATTGAGGCGGCGGCGCAGCTTCACGCTCTCTGGCGGCAAGCCGAGTCCGTGCTGCCAACACCTTTTTTTCGCTGCGTGGATCTTGAGGGCGGCACGGTCGATCGACTGCGCGACCTGGTAGGGCCCACTCCGTCTGCGGCTGAAGTTGCTTCGACCCATCGGCCGTCAATTGCTCGTGAGAGTGCTGTGCTGATTGGGCGAATGCTGCACGCACTCGGATTCAATCTGGACCTGGCTCCTGTGTTGGATCTGGCGCTGCCGGTTTCCCGTGAGGTGATGCGGACCCGTGTCGTCTCTACCGATCCAGCGAACGTGATTGCCTATGCGCGAGAATTCATCGCGGGGTTACAGCAACATGGAATCATTGCGTGCGGAAAACATTTCCCTGGGCTAGGCGGAGGGAAATTGGATTCGCATCAGGCGACTCCCAGCATCAGCCGCACCTGGACGCAAATCTGGGAGCAGGACGTGGAGCCCTACCGTGCGCTGCGGACCGCGTTGCCGCTGGTGATGGTGAATCATGCTGCCTATCCCAAAATAGAGAAGCCGCCGCGACCCGCGTCGCTCTCACATTTCTGGATCGAAGAAGTGTTGCGGGGGAAATTGCGCTATCGAGGATTGGTGATTTCCGACGATATGGAAATGGGCGGAGTTCTCAACCACGCATCCGCCGAGTCCGCTGCTATCGAGGCGATCGCGGCTGGAACCGACCTGCTGGAAATTTGCCATCGCGCCGATCGAGTCCTTGCTACGCATGAAGCCCTGCTGCGCGAGGCAGAACGTTCGCCCGCTTTTGCACGCGCCGTCGACAGGGCGGCCAAGCGAGTAGCCAGCGCGAAGGCGCGATTGCTGACGAACTCGGTTCTACCTCGACCGCTGTCTGCCGCTGGCTTGAAGCGACTACAAAATTCGCAGGAACGTTTGCGTGCAAAGATCGCGCACGCGACTCGGGAGGCGGTGGAATGAAAGCTTCTCCCGGGACCAATAGCCGAGCGATGACGGTTGCCGGCATCATGAGCGGCACATCCGCGGATGGCATCGACGTTGCGCTCGTCAGAATTCGAGTACCTCGAAACCCGTCCCATAACTTTCCACAACTTCAACTCCTCGCGCACGTTGCCGTTCCTTATCCGGCGGCAGTGCGCAAACGCATTTTGCGAATGATGAACGCCGACGCTGCTTCGGTGGCAGAGATGTCGCGGCTGCATTGGCGGCTAGGACAGCTGTATGCCGATGCGGTGAAGTTGGCGCTGAAAAAACATCCGATGCGGCTCGATCTTATCGGCTGCCACGGCCAGACGATCTACCACCAGGGCATTGCCCGGCAATTTTTTGGGGCGCAGGTGGCCTCCACGTGGCAAATGGGAGAGGCATCTGTGATTGCTGCTGAACTTGGCGTTCCCGTGGTCTCGGACTTTCGGCCTGCGGATCTGGCCCTGGGTGGCCAGGGCGCACCGCTAGTGCCGCTGTTGGATTATGCCGCCTTTCACCACCCCACGCGCAATCGCATCTTGCAAAATCTGGGTGGCATCGCCAACTTGACGGTGATCCCTGCAGGCGCCTCATCTGAAGCGATCTTCGCCTTCGATACCGGCCCGGCAAATATGGTGATCGATGCGTTGATGACGGAATGTTTCGGCAAAAAGTACGACGCACATGGGGCAACGGCGAAACGTGGCCGTGTGTTGGAATCGGTGGTGGAACACAATTTGCGCGGACGATTTTTTCAGTTGGCTCCGCCAAAATCTGCCGGTAGAGAAGAATTTGGGCGTGAATTTGTCGCGCGTTTTCTCGCGGATTGCCGCAAACAAAGCAAACGACCCGAGGATGCCGTTGCGACTGCGACCGCGCTGACGGCGCGGAGCATCGGACGGGCTTGGAGAGATTTCGTCGCACCTGCGTTAGGCAACGCGCCCACCGACTATATTGTCGCTGGTGGAGGCGCACGCAACCGTACCCTGATGGAAATGATCCGGCGTGACTTTGAGCCGCTTGGAAAAATCGGCATCAAGACGAGCGACGAGTTTGGAATGCCGGCAGCGGCGAAGGAGGCAATGGCGTTCGCACTGCTTGCCTATCAGGCCTGGCATCGCCAGCCTGGAAATTTACCGCGGGCGACAGGTGCGACTCGAGCGGCCATCCTGGGAAAAATCACGCATGGATAACTGGCGCGCGGGATTGACTCGCACCGCAGCATCGGTTGTTTTGGCGCTCGTTTCTCTTGGCAGCGCGGTCATCCTCGCGGGGTGCGGAGCCAAGGCCGCTGATCCGAATACGGTGACGGTCGCGATTGAAAGCAGCCCAACCAACCTTGATCCTCGCATTGGAGTTGACGCTCAATCGGAGCGCATCGACGAGCTGATCTTCGATTCTCTGGTAAAAAAAGATGCGCATTTCAATCTCCAGCCTGACCTTGCGACCTCGTGGGACACCCCCAATCCGCTGACGTATATTTTTCACCTGCGAACGGGGGTGAAGTTTCAGAATGGCCAGCCGTTCACGGCGCGGGATGTGAAGTGGACGCTCGACTCAATGCGGGACCACACCATTTTGACAGCAAAGTATCAGGCCTATCGCAATGTTGCTTCGATTGATGCGCCCGATCCACAGACGATCATCATTCACATGAAGCAGCCGGATTCCGCGCTATTGTGGAGCCTTTCCGATGGTGCGCTTGGGATTGTTCCCTATGGAAGCGGGCGTGATTTTCAGCAGCACCCAATCGGCACCGGGCCATTTCGCTTCGTCAGCCAGGAACTCGACAAAGAAGTTGTGCTCGAGCGCAATCCGCTGAGTTGGCAGACCGTTCCGAAGATTGCCCGTCTGCGATTTGAAGTGATTCCCGATGAAATGACCCGGGCGCTGGCGTTGCGTAAGGGTTCCGCGGACATCGCATCAAATGCCTTATCGCCCGACATGATCTGGTCCATGCGTAACGACAAAAGCGCTTGCCGTGGCGGAGTCGCCGGGCACGGTCGTGCAGTATCTCACATTCAACTCACGCGACCCATACCTGCGCGATCCACGTGTGCGACAAGCGATTGCGTATGCGGTAAATCGGCCATTGATCATCGACACGCTGCTGCGGGGTATGGCGCGCCCTGCCGATAGTCTGCTGCCGCCGAATCATTGGGCCTACACCAACGATGTAGCGCACTATGACTACAATCCGCAGCGCGCGAAACGCCTTTTCGACGATGCCGGATTGAAACCGGGGTCCGATGGCATTCGCTTTCACCTGACGATGAAAACGTCCAACGATGGGGGAGCACGAGAACTTGCAATGACGTTGCAACAGCAGTTGCGCGCGGTCGGGATTGCGCTCGATGTGCGCAGCTTTGAATTCGCCACATTCTATTCCGACATTTCGCACGGGTCGTTCGGCATGTACAGCCTGCGCTGGATCGGCGGTAATGAAGATCCCGATATCTTTCATTACGCGTTTGCTTCGGCCAGTGTTCCGCCGCATGGAGCCAATCGTGGGGATTATTCCAACGCGCAAGTCGACCAGTGGCTGCAGGCTGCAGCATCTGAATCCGATCAGGCGAAGCGCGCTGTTCTGTATGTTCAGGTACAGCAAACCCTGGCGAAAGAAATGCCGACCCTGCCGCTCTGGTATCTCGATTCCATCGTGATCTACAACCGACGGCTCAGCGGCGTGAAATCTTCTCCATCAGGAAATTTCTATTTCCTGGAGACGGCGATTCCTCATGCGGCAAAGTAGCCGCGCGTCACACCGGAAGCGTCCCGGGCGCAACGCGGGATGGCTTGCTGGGCGGACTGGAGAAGCCTGCGAGCCGTACAGTCAATAGCATCGCAGGCACCAGAAACACGGTGGAGTTGAGCACCCACATAATAACTCCACCGGCAATTTGATCAGAGAGCGGAGAAATATGGAATGGATTGGGCTGTGAAAAGTAGAACTGATAAATCGGCCGATTGCAGAAAGCAAGAAAGGCCGACAAAGCCGAGTTCACGATGTCCGCGGAGAGAAGATACACCAGAATCATCCAGCCATTGTGACGCGCGCGACTGGGCCAGGGGTGCAGAATGACCCACCAAAAAAGCAGCGCGGTGGCAAGGAAACAGATGTGTTCAAAATCGTGCACATTTTCATTGCGGAGAGCGTAGTCGTAGGCCTTGGGAAGATGCCAGAGGAGAAAGACCGAATTAAACGCAAGCCACGCGACCACTGGATCGGTAAGGAAATCGCCAACGCGGCGCAACCAGCGCAGAGCGATCAGAGGACCTAAAACAGACTTGACGAATCCGCGCGGCAGTCCCCGAAGCATGGGAACGACCGGAGCACCGAGCAGCACCAGCGGCGGCACGGCCGACATCAACAGAAAATGTTGCACCATGTGCGCGCTGAGCAACGTGTCGGCAAATCCGTCGATGGGCGACGCGATGGCCAGCCACAGAACCACCATGCCACCGATAAAACACAGCAGGCGCTCAACCGTGAAATAGCCCGGCCGGGTGCGGCGAATTGCGCGCCATCCCCGTATGTAAATTGCAGACACAAGGATGACGCTGACGGTCAGCCAGAAAGGCGGCGACCACGCATCAAGAATGGCCTGGGTCGGTGTGGGCATGACATCTCCGCTTCAGATGCGCGCTGCAACTGCGAAACCTGCTCGGCCGGATTTCGCGCCGGCTAAACAAAAACCGACACACCTAGGCCGCGCTACTCTTTGTGTCCCTGTCGCGGTTCCGCAAGCGGGGTGCCTTCCGCTAACGGACGCGCCAAATTTCGCGCAGGCATTTGATTGCCGTTCAGCGTTTCAAGAAAGCGCACCAGCGCCGTCGTTTGCTGGGGACTCAACGCACTCCCATAGGCTGGCATATTCCCGCTGCCCTGCAGCACCTGCCGAATTAGCTCGCTCTCGGTCATTTGCGTCGCGACTCGATTCAGCTCTGGACCGCGTTTTCCGCCGACGCCATCGAGCGAATGGCAATTGCGGCACTGCATCTGCTGAAATACCACCGCACCGCGCCTTTCCAGAGGAGTGCGATCCTTCAGATATTTTGGCTGCACCGGATCGGCGCTCCACGCATTCATGACCGGGCTCCACGGCGGATGTTCGCCCAGACTGGTGAGAATAGCGAGCGACACTGCAATGACACAAACCATCAGCACAGCCACGGGACGGCGCGACCAATGCTTTTCGCCTTCTCCGGCATACAGCGGTAAGCCCAGCATGATGCAAATGGCAACAACCGGAGCGATCAGAAGAAGCGCCGTTTCCAGGTGTGGCGGAGCTAGCGCGAAGATCGCGTAAATCCACAGAAACGCCACGTCCGGCTTGGGCACGGTTTGAATAATCGTAGGATCAGGGGGACCGCTTGGACCGATTGGGCCAAAGAAAATGGCGCACGCCATAATCGCCAGAATAATAGCGGCCGAGAACGTGACGTCTTTCCACGCTGCGTCAGGAACGAAGGGGACGCCGTCTTTGTGGACCTCGGCTTCATATTCCTTCATGTAGGTGCTGCGGCGCACCAGGCGGCCGGGCATCGGCCATTCGTTGATGCCGAGGCGAAGAACCATCCACACATGCACGCCGACCAGGGCGATCAGAATTCCCGGGATGATGAAAACGTGCAGCGCGAAGAAGCGCGAGAAGGTTGTCGCTCCAATGATTGGGCCGCCGAGCATGAAGTGAACCAGCCAGGCGCCGATCCATGGGACTCTTCCCATGATGGAGGCGCCAATTCCCAATCCCCAATAGGCATCCTGATCGAAACGAAGCACCTGGCCGGTGAAGGCCATGCCAAGCGTCAACAGCAGCAGAAACACGCCGACAATCCAGGTGAGTTCGCGAGGAAATTTATACGCACCGAACATGAAGACCTGGGTCATGTGAATCAGGACGATAGCGATCATGAAGTCTGATCCCCAACCGTGCATCGCGCGCAGAAACCATCCCAGTGTCAGGCCATGATTCAAAAAATTAAGGCTGTTCCACGCGTCCCGCGCAGTCGGAGTGTAGACCAGCGCCAACAGAATGCCAGTGACTACCTGCAGCATCAGAATTACGCTGGCTGCGCTGCCAAACACGTACCACCAGCTGGCACTGTTGGAAGGGATGGGATGTTCCGAGGCTTCCGTGATGGGCTTAACGAAGCCCAGCCGGCGGTCGAGCCAGTGATAGAGCGCGATGCCCTTTTGTTTTAACCCTGGCATGAGCTGCACCCCGGCCTGGCAAGGCTGGCTTCTGTCGACAAGGTGGGTAATTCACCCGCCCAGATCAGAAGTTGATTGCCGACAATTTTGTACTTGTACTGAAATAGCCCCCGCGGCGGAGGTCCGGCTGCGACCGCGCCATCCTGGTAGTACACGCCACCATGGCAAGGACACATGAAAAGTTTGGATTGCGGAAACCAGTGCACGGGGCAATCCATGTGCGCGCAGTTGATAGCAAACACTTGAAATTGATTCTTGGTAATATGCCGCACCCAGCACGGCAGCGTGCGCGTCTGTCCGTCGGCCGGCGTTCCCATGGGATTGCGATATCTCCCCAGCCGCGTTTCCCCTGGGGGGAACTGGTCAAGATTTCCGACGGGCACCCAGTTGTTGTAGCTGGAATTCTTTCTGAAAAACGGGCCGAGGAGATACCCGAGAACCGGCACTGCCAGGACGGCGCCCACTGCGCCATTCAGCAACAAAGCGACCTTGAAAAGAAATGCTCTGCGCGAGTGTTCGCTCGGCTCACTCATCGGATTCGCGACGATCGGGTTGTTGATCAAGTCCTTCAATGGGTTCTTCACAGTTACTCCTGTTGCGGCACTTCGCGCGTTTTATTTCCCTTTCGCGGAATTTTCTGCACCGGTCGGAGGTGCACTCGGAAACGGCTGGCCGGGAAACTGAACGCGATGCGAGCCTAACCATGCGACCACGTCGGTGACTTCCTTGTCCGTCATCGGCTTGGCGGAGCCGTCGCCGCGCCAGTCGGGCATTCCCTCACCGGGTACTCCGGAAACGATAAGGTCGCGCAAGCCCTGATCGCCGATCAACGAAAGATAGGTCGGATTGACAATGGAACCGGCGACATCGTGTTTCGCAGCCACACCGGTCGCGGTCGCACCCGTACCATCCTCTCCATGACAACTCGCACAGTGCGCCAGGAATGCAGCCTTCCCGGCGACAATATCAGGAGCGGTTGTCGCGCTGTATCCGGGCGGATTGGTTCCATTCAAAATGTCTGGTTTGCCCCAGTTGGCAATCATCCCGTTCACGATGATTCCAACCTGCTGGTCGGTCAGCATCCCGCCGCCGGACTGAGAGAAGGCGTGCGCGGACCCCAGCGATTCCCCGGTGGAAACGATAGGAAGCATGCGCTGGTCACCTGCCCAGGCGAGATACACCGGATTGTTGAGCGGCAATGCAGGTCCATTCAACCCTCGATCTCCGTGGCAAGCGGAACAATTGCTCTTATATAGAACGTTAAAGTCGACTGTCTGGCTTGGACGCAACGTTTCTGGACGGAAGCCGGGCTTGCCGGGCAGATGATCGCATCCGACCGACGCCAACAAAAATATTGCGGCGATGATCGTTCCCCCCAGCGCTGGAATCTTTCGCTTCATTGGGTGCGATCCTCGTCGTGTGTTTCCTCTTCCATGCCCTGCGAAATCAGGCCGGCGCGTTCCGCAAACGGTCGCGCCTGGAACTGCGGCGTGCGCACGCGAACATGCAGATTCACGACAAATCCAGCGACCAGACCGAAGGCGATCTGGGACGCAATGAACCAGAGCCAATCAATCCGCTGATTCATGATTGGGTTGACGGCCTCCAATCCTCCATACAAAAGTCCACTCCAGAAAATGGGCGCCAGAAATCCGGCAGTGGCAATCGGCTCCCAGGGAAACATGGGAAGAATAGCGCCATACAGAAGGCCAACCAGTACGGACGCCAGCGCATGCACCACCACAGCAACCAGCAAACCTTCAAGATGGAACGAGCTCAGAAAAGATGTGCTCCTGCCCGCCCATCCAGGAATGGCCATCGCCGCCAGCAGGTTGGGGGCATACCAAAGACTGTGAAAGCGAAGCAGGCCGAAGATCGTCGCCGGAGCAATCATGGCAACGCCGCCAGCCAATCCGCCCTCCACACCGGCGCTCAGCGTGTATCGCTCCACCGGTAGCAATTTACGATGCGACCCTGCGATGGGCAGGCGTGCCACCTGTTCACGCGTGCTCTTAATTTCCACCACTTCGGTAGTGACGGATACCGACTCATGCTGCTCGTGCGGAAAAATATTTCGAAACCATCCGACCGCGCCGAACAACATCAGCACAAATCCTAGAACGCTAATCGCCCATTCCGTTACCAGGCCAGCGAACAGAAATGTCACCCCGATTGCCAACACAAACGGCCACGCCGTCGGGGCAGGCATGTGAATCGCGTGGACGGATGAATGGCTGGTTTCCGGTTCGGTATTCATGGTGTTCTTCTCGTCATCATCTTCCAACGATATATACGACAGTGAGTACAACAACCCATACGGCGTCGACAAAGTGCCAGTACATTGAGAGCGAATGAAAGTGGTCGAACTGATCTTCACCAACGACGCCGAACAGTCCCAGGACGAGCACCACGCTCAACATCAAAAGCCCAATCAGCACGTGAGTCGCGTGCAACCCCACCAGGGAATAAAACGTGGTGCCGAACAAGCTGGTGTGGATGGTGAAGTGATGCTTGTAAATCAGGTCAAGCCACTCCTTGGCCGTGCCCAGCAGAAAAATCAACCCCAGCAATATGGTGCCTGCAAGCCACCCGATAAACGACAGCTGGCTTTTCTTTTTCAGGCCGTCCACCGATAAATGAATCGTGATGCTGCTGGAAAGCAAACAGATCGTGCCAAAAATCGGGACCTTGAGGATTTCCTTTGGGGTGGGTCCGCTGAGACTTCTACCCATGTAGTAAATGTAGGCGACGACAAAGATCAGAAACATCGCCGATTCGGCGGTGATGAGGCACCACATACCGACGGTTCCCCGATACGGCAACTCCCAAGGATCGTCTTTTACGTCGTATGTGAATGGGATCGTCGTCATTTTTGCGCCGCCAATCGATTCTCGGTGTCGAACTCATACTCCCAATCGGGATCTTCAGGATGTTTCAAATCCCACAACGGGCGACGACTGCGAACCATAGGGTCTTCCGCGAAGTTGTAGCTGGGCGGAGGAGACGTAGTAGCCCATTCGAGGGTCCATGCGTCCCATGGATCGTTGCCGGCCAGCTCACCGTAGAAATGAGAACGCACCAGGTTGTAGACAAAGATGAGTATGGCAATCGCCTGGATAAACGCCCCCACCGTCATGATCAGATTCCATGTCGCCCAATGATGGCCGGGCTCATAGGTGTAAATCTCGCGCGGCATGCCCAGCAGACCGACAATGTGCATAAAGTCGAAGGTCATCTGAAAGCCCAGGACGAAGAGCCAGAAGTGCCACTTCCCTAACCTCTCGCTCATCATGCGGCCAGTGATTTTTGGGAACCAATAATAGAAAGCGGCAAACAGAGCGAAAAGAATTCCGCCAACAATGACGTAATGGAAGTGCGCAACCACAAAATAGGAGTTGTGCAGTTGCCAGTCAAACGGCGCCACCGCCAGCATGATTCCTGTTAATCCTGCAAGCGTGAACTGAAACAGAAACGCGGTGCAGAACAGCATGGGGACGGTGAAATGAATTTTTCCGCCCCACATGGTCGCCAGCCAGTTGAAGATTTTAATCCCCGTTGGGACGGCGATGATCATGGTCGATAGCACGAAAGCGGTGTTGGCGGCGGCGCTCATGCCAACCGTGAACATGTGATGTGCCCAAACGGTGAAGCTGATAAATCCAATGCCGACCGATGCCGCCACCATCGCCGGATATCCGAAGATCGCCTTGCGCGAAAAGACAGGGATAATCTCGTTTACAAATCCAAAGGCAGGCATCACCAGAATGTAGACTTCCGGATGCCCGAAGATCCAGAAGAAGTGGGCCCACAACACGGCTGAACCGCCGGCCTGAGTATCAAAGAAATGTGCACCTAAAAAGCGGTCGAGCAGCAACATGATCTGTGCGGCCGACAAAGGAGGAATTCCTCCCAGCGCCATGATGGATGTGATCGTCATCAACCACACAAATAAAGGCATGCGACTCAGCTTCATTCCCTTGCAGCGCATGCACACGGTTGTGGTGACAATGTTCAGCGCGGTCCCGATGGTGCCAATGCCACTGACAAAAATTCCCAGCGCCCAGTAGTCGGCCGCGTGGCTTTTCGAGAATGCGACCGAGGTCAGCGGGGCGTAGGCAAACCAACCCTGATCGGGAATTCCGCCGCCACCGTAAAGTCCTTTGCCTCCCAGCAGGCTGTAATACAGCAGCAGCGCGCCAAACAGGAATATCCAGAAACTGAAGGCGTTCAGGCGAGGAAACGCCATGTCGCGGGCGCCAATCATCAACGGCACCAGGTAGTTCCCGAATCCGAACAAGATCGGCATAGCCACGAAGAAAATCATGGTGGTGCCATGCAAGGTGAATAGCTGATTGAATTGTTCCGGCGAAAGAAAGGTCGACTCTGGCTTGGCAAGCTGGATGCGGATCAGCAGGATCTCGACCCCACCGACCAAAAGAAACATCAGCGAAGCGGCGATGTACATGAGCCCGATCTTCTTGTGATCGGTGGTGACAATCCAGTCGTGCATCACCTCTAACCACAGTCGCGGATGTTTCTCCTTCGGAGTTAAATCGAGCACTCCTGACAGTGGTATGGAATCAGCCATGACGTGCGCCTCTCACTTTCTCAGCTTACTTCAGTGTCATCAGATAGGACGTAATCAGTGCAATGTCCGTATCGCTCAACTTCATCGCCGGCATCAAACAGCCGGGCTTGTAATAGTCAGGATCTTTGATCCAGCCCTCCAGGTTGGTGCGCGTATTCGGTAGTGTGCCGGAGGCAATGGTGTCGCGGCTCATCAGGTGCGTCAAGTCCGGTCCAAAGCGGCCGTTCGCCACCGTGCCGCGAATGGTGTGGCAATTGATGCAGGCGTTCTGCTCAAAGACGGCTCGTCCAGCCGTGACGCTGGGATCGTTGACAGCATCTTTTTCCTGATTCGCAACCCACTTCTGGAATTCTTCCGGCGTCTGCGCGTAGACGCGGATCAACATCTTGGCGTGTTGCGCGCCGCAGAACTGCGCGCACTGCCCTAGAAATACTCCAGTGGCTTCGGGCTGAATCCACATCTGGTTCACCTGCCCGGCCATCAGATCTGTCTTTCCACCTAACCTGGGCACCCAGAAGCTATGGTCGACGTCCGCCGTTACCAGCTTCATAAAAGTCGGCATAGGAACTTTCGGATCGTTGCTGACGGGAACATGCAATTCATTCGCGGTCACGAAGTTATATTTCGGGTAGCCGAATTCCCACCACCATTGATGACCGGTGACGGTGACATCTAAAGCTGTTTTTGGACGCGGCGCATTCTGGATGCTAAAGACAATTCGTACGGTAGAAAGAAAGAGCACCACCACAATCAGGATCGGAAAAACAGTCCATGCCAGCTCGATCTGATTGCTTCCGTAGATCTGGGGCGGCTCAGTCTCGTCATCGCCGGGACGGCGGCGATACTTGACGATCACAAAAAGCAGCAACCCGCACACAGTAACAAAAATCGCGCCAGTAATGATCAGGACAAAGATGGAGAGACGAAAAATATCGTGCGCTGGAGCAGACTGAGGCGAAAAAATATTCGTAGAGGAGGTGAAGAGCTTCGCAAACCAGCCTTCACCAGCGCCCGAACCTGTGCTCATCGCCAAAGCACGGAAGGATGAACGCCCGTGCATGGCGGCCAGAAGAAAACCTGGTCGCACGGCATTCAAACTAGAAAGCCTCAATGCATCTCTCCTGCGAAGCAGAACTACGGTGTTGGTTGATTAGAAAGGTTTTCGAGCGCGCTTGTTGCTGGATCCCAGGGGCAAGTAGTAACACTCCAGTATGACATCGTTTGAACGCCTGGCGGCATCAGAAAAATTCTGGAAAATTTGATTGGATTCACATTTTTATCGGGTCATCGCTTACTGACGAATGCGCGGATTCGCAAAAATATACAGGGCATCCGTAAGCAGGTTCACCAGAACATAGGTGAGCCCTATTGCAAGAATACAACCCTGCACCAGTGGATAATCGCGATTCGAGATTGCAGAAATCGTCAGTCTCCCGATTCCCGGCCAGGAGAAGATAGTTTCAGTCACGATGGCACCGGCCAGCAACACGCCAAATTGCAGGCCGACAACGGTCAACAGCGGAATCATCGCGTTGGGCAGCGCGTGACGATAGACAACCGCGCGTTCCGAAAGGCCTTTGGCGCGTGCGGTACGGATGTAGTCTTGACCCAGTTCCTCCAGCATGGAGGTTCGAACCATGCGGGTTAAAATTGCCGCCAGCGCCGAGCCCATGGTGAGCGTGGGCAAAATAAAATTGCGCCACGACCCGGTACCTGAAACCGGCAGCCATCCCAGGACAATACCAAACACCAAAATCAAAATTGGTCCCAGGGTGAAGCTGGGAAACGAGACACCAAACAAACTGATCACGCCCAGACTTTGATCCTGCCATTTCGATCGATGTCGCGCCGACGCGATGCCGGCGGGAAACGACAGCAAAATGGCGAGGAGAATGGCTGGAATCGCAAGCTGCAGCGTGTAGGGATAGCGCGACAAAATCAGTTCGGTAACTGGCCGATTGAAGCGAACAGATTCGCCCAGGTTGCCGTGCAGCACACCGTTCCAATAGCGGACGTATTGAGTGCCCAGCGGGACATCCAGACCATAGGCGTGACGCAATGCGCCGATATCGGATGCGGTCGCTCCCTCTCCCAGCATTTGCTCCACTGGATCGCCGGGAACAAGGTGGATGAGAAAGAAAATCAGCGACACCACAATCCACAATACGGGGAGCACCAGCAGCAGGCGCTTAGCCACGGTTCTCCACGCCGCCATCATGCCGGCCCCTTCCCCTCATGGTTCTTGCCAACATGCGTGATGCCGCGAATTTCTGCTTCGACATAGGGTTCCGTGACGCTGGCAGCGTCGGCGGGAATTTTATGCTCGTCAAAAAGAGAAGGCTGCTTCCGATCGGGAAGTTGTTCCTGATCCTTGCGGAATGCAGCAACCGGTTCCACGCGAACACGAGTGATGCGTCGCTCTTCCATGGAAGCTACGGTAAATCTTCGCCCGCCATGCACGAATGAATCGCCGACATTGGGAATCCTCTGCATGTGAACCAGTAGAAATCCCGCCAGCGTTTCCACGCCACCGTCGTGGGGCAGATGCCAACCCATTTGTGTTTCCAAATCCAGCAAGGTTACGTTTCCGTGCAACACCAGCGTGCCGGAGGCCAACGTCTGCATGGAACTGTCGCGCACATCGAATTCATCTTCCATTTCTCCGACGATCTGCTCCAATGCATCTTCGACCGTGACTAGCCCCCGGATCGAACCAAACTCATCCACCACTATGGCCAAATGTCGTCTGCGCGTTTGAAACTCCGTGAGCAGCTCGGAAACTACCTTGGTCTCCGGAACGAAGATGACCTCATGCATCAATTGCCCTATCTCCATCTCGCTCTCGCCGCCGCGAATCGCATTTTCAGGTGGCGTTGCCTGCATGATGGCGCGGAAATGCATGAGCCGCGCCATGTCCTTGGCGTAGACCACGCCGATGATGTGCTCCGGACCCCGCACGGGATCGAATACAGGAATGCGCGAGCGTTGAACCTGCGTAATGCGGGCATTCGCCTCAGCAATGGGCAGGTTGGCAGGCAGGGAGAATATTTTCTGGCGCGGTGTCATGATTTCCCGCACGGTGATCGTATCCAGATCGAGCACGCGATGAATGATCAACTCCAGCTTTTCCGGCAGCAAGCCCATGCGCCGGGTCGCGCTTGTGATCAGCTTGAGCTCTTCTGGAGAATGGACACTGCCCTCGGGCGCGCGCGACAGTCGAAACAAACGCAGCACCACTTCCGCTGACGCATTCATGAGCCGTACCAGCGGCCGCGTCACTCGCATGAAAAAATGGATCGGACCGGCGATCGCCAAGGCCATTTTTTCGCCTTGGCGTAATGCCAGAGATTTGGGCACCAGCTCGCCAAAGATGACTTCCAGATAAGTAATCAGGCCGAAGGCCAGGATGGCAGAGACGAGTCCACCGTACAATCTCGCATGCGGCAGCAGGGAGAGCCAGGGCAACAGAAAGCGCGCCACAAAGGGCTCGCCCAGCCAACCCAGGGTTAGACTGGCCAGTGTCACTCCCAGTTGCACGGCGGGCAATAGCTCGTCCAGGTTGGCCTGCAAATCGGCAACAATTCGAGCACTGGTGCGCCGCTCTTCGATCAATTGCTGCACGCGAGTTCGCCGCAAGGAGACCATGGCAAACTCCGCGGCAACGAAAAATCCGTTGGCCAGGATCAGCGCTACGATGGCAGCGGCTCGAAATAGCGGCAAACTAGGCATTCGCCTCCGAGTCTAAAGCAAATTCGCAGTGTCGGGTGCGGACGCGACCCGTTAAAGGTGTGAAAACGCAGTCGAAATCCTGGGGTAACCTGCCGCGGATTGATGGAGATTGCGGCGCCCCGCCTGGGTAACCATCCCCCGGCCGGAGTTAGTCTCCGGGGAACCCTCTGTCAGGAATTTCTCGTAACTTTGCCGCCGCGGTAGTACATTTTCCTTAACTTTAAGTTTCGTTGGAGGACTCCCCCATGACTGCTCCACGCCTTTCTATGGCGTTTTTCGCCCTGCTTTTCGCCTCAACCCTTTGCTATGCGGCGGAGCCTGAATTCACTCGCTCCCTGACCGTCAATGGAAATCTCACATTCAGCGTCTGCAGTACCTCCGGTTCGATCCACGTTGCTGGAGTCGATGGCAACAAAGTTCAAATTGACGCCAAGTTGCATAACAGCACCTGGCACACCACTGGCACGTCCGGCGACATGAAGGAAATTGTCGCGACTCCTCCGATCAAACAGACCGGCAACGAAATCAAGGTCGGTGACGCCGACACCTGCGGCGGCGCGAAGGCGCACAACATCGACATCGACTATGAAATTACAGTTCCCAAAAACTCCACAGTCGAAGCCGTGACTGGGCCGGGCAGCATCAAGGTGGAAAATATTGGCGGCTTCGTTCATGCGGCAACCGGCAGCGGGAGCATTGTAGCCGCAAACATAGGACCGGATTCCAAGTTAGCCACTCGTGGCGGCACCATCGATATCACGGGTGCTCATGGCGACCTGATGGCTATCACTGGATCTGGAAATTTGACGGTTGGCGATTCGACCGTAACCGAAGCCAAACTACACACCTCCTCGGGAAACATTACGACCACAAACCTTCACGGCGGCATGCGGATCAACTCCGGCACGGGCAACCTGACGATCGGCGGGCTGCCAAACGCCGACTGGAAGCTCGAAACCGGATCGGGAAATATTCAGATTCACGTTGACCCAAGCGCGAAGTTCCTGCTGGACGTTGAGACAGGGTCGGGCACCATCGACTCGAGTTTCCCCGCCCCGCTTTCCGGCCACATCACCAACGGCGTCTTGAAGGGACCTGTGAATGGCGGCGGCCCGACGGTCCAGGTATATACCGGTTCCGGAAATATTCTCTTCAGCTAGAAGTATCAACGCTACAGAAAACCCCGGACGGAAGTCCGGGGTTTTCCTTGTGTGATTGATTCAGTCGCATACGTCCCAGTGCTTTTTAACCCAATGATTTCGCATACAGTAGAGATATGGTGCCTGACCCTCGCAAGCTTCCTGCCGAGCCCTTTAGATTAATCGTCTTTGACCTGGATGGAACGCTGATTGATTCGCGAGCCGACCTGACTCACTCCGTAAATGCGATGCTGCGCTATCTTCATCGCCCGGAATTGCCGGAGGACGTCATTGCCAGCTACATCGGAAACGGTGCGGCGATGCTGGTTCGGCGAGCCCTGGGAGATCCAAGCGATCCTGCAATACTCGACGACGCCGTCGCGTATTTCCTCGCCTACTATCGCGAGCACAAGCTGGACAATACCTATGTGTATCCCGGCATGTTGCCCTTACTGGATGCATTGCGCAACCAGCCGCAACCGCCTTTGATGGCGGTGTTGACGAACAAGCCGGTAGGGCCGTCAAAGGCGATCTGTGAAGCGCTGGGGCTAGCGGAAGGCATGTTTCGCATTTATGGCGGCGATAGCTTCGCCACCAAGAAACCGGACGCGCTGGGCCTGCAGACACTTCTCCGCGAAGCCAGCGTCGAGCCTAATCAAGCGGTGATGGTTGGAGACTCTGATGTGGATGTTCTGGTCGCAAGGAACGCCGGGACATTTTCCATTGGCTGCAGTTTTGGCCTGTCGCCGCACACGTTGGAAATTGTGCCGCCAAACATCCTGGTGCATGCGCCACTGGATTTGATTCCACTGCTGGCGCGATGAGCCGGGTGATGTCTGCTTAGGAATCGTGCCGGCTACCGAGAACGCGTTCCGGTGGTACGGCGTAGACCACCGTCTGGATGCCGTCGCCACGATATGCCTTCAAGTACATGCGATGCTCCGGGCACAGCGTGCGAATCAACAAGGGCAGCCGCCAGATATCTTCCTGCGAGTGATACACACAGATCGCAAGGATCGGCCGGTCCCGCTGAATCACCTGCTGGGCGCCAATCAGAGCATCGTATTCGCCGCCTTCGATATCCATTTTGATCATCGTGACATGCTTCGAGGCGAACATGACATCGATCGGCACCATGTCGATCAGGATTCTTCCCTCATCGGAAACTCTGG
This sequence comes from uncultured Acidobacteriota bacterium, assembly GCA_963735505.1. Taxonomy (GTDB): domain Bacteria; phylum Acidobacteriota; class Terriglobia; order Terriglobales; family Acidobacteriaceae; genus JAKAAZ01. Next base: position 45,033 of record CAVTLR010000001.1, read on the forward strand.
AGTCCACACCGCCGGTATCGTCAAAGCGGACCGTGCCGCGGCGGGCACCGATCGCGCATTGGTGCAGGCGAATGCGATTCGCAACCTCGGGGTCGAGCTTAGAGACAAAATCAGCCAGCCGGGCAAATGAGTGGGAGTCAGCCTCAACCGCCTCTATCCTGGCAAATTGAATATGATTGTCAACCAGATTGCGTATGGTGTCGCCGTCATAGGCACCGCAGTCCAGAAAGACATCCTCCGGACCCAGTTGAAACACGCCGGACAGAATGTAGGACTCTTCCAGATTCGGCCGGGACAGGCCGGACGGATCCCCAAACGCACGAAGCTGAATCTGGGCGACATACTCCGCAATCGACTCCTCGTCCGCCCACAATTCCGCGACTCGCGCAACGTCCTCTGCATGCGCATACAGATTGTGCGGAAGGCTATACAGAAGGAAAGGTGGAAACTTGTCCGGAAATCGCCACGCGATTGGTTCGCTGCTGGAAATGTGGGTGCAACCAAGGTGCGCCAATTGGTCGAAGGTTTCCCGGTACCAGTGATTTTCATTGCGAATTGCGATGAAGAAAACGGCATCCTCGCCGAACAATTCCGCCGCGTCTTCTGGAGAAAGAATGGGAATGCCATCCACAGATTTCCCCCACAGCACTGGGTTGTTATCCGCAAACGAGAGTGGATGGACGCCCATGCTCTGCAGGGCTGACAGGGCGCGCTGGCCCATGGTTCCGGCGCCGAAGATCACGCATTGGCGCTTGCACTCCGCCAACAGGTGATCAAGAACAGTGTTCTCTCTCAGCCTTACGTTCGCGGTGGACTCAGACGAGATCTGATCCAAGAGAGTTTCCAGACTGACGGCAGAAAAACTTGCAATTGAATCAACAGCAGAACGAGGGGATTCCATGATGTTCCATCACCTCTACGGCTTGCTATTTAGTTTTTAATCTTGCAGTGGTGTCACGATCATATTCGATAGAAACTCCTCTCTGTCAAGAAAAGGCCACAAATCCTCCAGCGGACGAGAAACGAAAGTACCGTCTGGCTTTTGCATAGAGGACAACCGCGGCGCCCTGGTTTCGTCGGGAATGACGTGAACGTCGCACAAAACCGGCCCCGGCGTGTCCAGAACGGCACGCACATCGCGGCGCAGATTCTTCTGGTCTGCAATCACGGCCGACTTGATTCCGTAGGCGGCGGCGATCCTGGCGAGATTAGGTACGGTAAGGCCGGTGCTCTCGTCGCACCCAATACTTTCCTGTCCAAAGTAATTCTTCTGCGATGCCCGGATCGATGCGTAACCATCGTTATTTAAAACGAAAAATTTAATGGGCAAATTCAGCCTGGCTACGGTTTCCAACTCCTGAATATTGAATTGGAACCCGCCGTCGCCATCCACGCAGATTGTCTGCCGACCACCCGCCGCCAGGCAGATCGCGATCGACATGGGCAAGCCAAAGCCCATGCTGCCCAGACCGGCGGTGTGGTAGATCCGCTGGCCGGTTCGCGTAGGACAGGCGAGCAAGAAAATCTCGATGCCGGCGCCGGAACTGCCGGAAACCAGCTGATCTTTCGCGTCCGTCTCAGTGCCGATGATTTCCGCAAGATGATAAATGCTGACCTGGGTATCTGGGTCGCGATGCTCCGCGGTCACTACGGGATAGCGAGTCTTCCAGTCGGCGCATCGAGCATCCCAGGCGGAGCGATCTCGGGGAAGAATCGCCTCTCGCTGGCGCAACATTTCTGTCAGAAACGCCCGCGCATCAGCTTGCACCGGTTGCTCCATGTGCGGATGTAACTTGGCCAGTTCGGCGGCGTCAATATCGACCACCACCTTGTGGGCTTCGCGGGCCAATTTGTCAGGCGCGTACCCCGTGATCGCAAAGTCCAGACGAACGCCAATCGCCAGCAGGAAATCGCAGTTCTGCAGTGCGAAGTTTGCTCCGCGGGCGGCAACGGAACCTGGACGGCCGACATAAAGCGGCTCATCGCTGGGCACCAGGTCCGCCGCGCACCAGGTGGCCGCGATTGGAATATTCAATAGCTTCCGCAGTTCGTGGAATTCCTTTTCCGCGCGGGCCAATCGAATTCCATTGCCGGCAAACAGCAGTGGACGATCAGACTTGTTGAGCGCGGCAATGGCCTGGCGGACTTGATCGACTACGTTCGTCGAGGCGTCTGCATTGCCAGATTCATCCTGCGCAGGGTCGAATCCCTTGAGTGCACTCACATCGTCCAGTGGAAATGCCTGCACGTCGAGCGGCACATCAATCCACACCGGGCCCGGACGACCGGTGCGCGCCAGGTAGGCGGCTTTCTCCAGGTGATAACGAATGCTGTACGGATCGAGAACGGTGACGGCGTATTTCGTAATCGGCCGCACGATCGAAACTATGTCGACTTCCTGAACGCCGAGCTGGCGCATGCCCAGCGGCTTCCCGTCCGCATCGAACATGCGGTCCGGCCGCTTCACCTGTCCGGAAATAAAAAGAACTGGCGTGGAGTCGAGCCACGCGCCGGCAACGCCGGTCACGGCATTCGTACCACCCGGACCTGTTGTCACCATCGCGACTCCAAGGGAGTTAGTGGCTTTCGCATACGCCTCGGCACAAATCGCGCTGGCCTGCTCATGGGAATTACACACGGGTTCAATCGCCTTGCAGCGAGAGAGCGATTCGTTCAGGTGCATGGCGCCGCCGCCCGTCACCAGGAAAACGTGCTTGACACCCTGGTCCGCAACAAACTGGACAAGATAATCCGAAAGTTTTGGCATGAACTTTTTAACCTTTAAGGAGTCGATCTCAAGTGGCGCGAGCAGCGAGGATGGCGTCGATCAATTCACGCACGGCACCGTTGCCGCCGTTATTTTTGGCGATGAATGTGGCGCTGGCCAAAACGGATGGATGAGCATTGGCGGGAGCCGCCGATAAGCCGGCGATCCTTTGCGCGGCAACGTCGTTGATATCATCTCCCATGAAACAAATCGCGGCCAGCGGCAGTTGCTGCCGTTCCGCAAAGGCGCGCAGGGCTGTCGCCTTATCTCGACAGCCTTTGGTGATGTCAGTGATTTGAAATTTCTCGGCAAATCGATCGACCAGCGGGCTGTCCTCGCCAGAAATTAAAGTGAGAATGAGGCCCGCTTTGCGCGCGTTTGAAACGCCCATAATATCGGCGAAGGAAAACCGTTTCCATTCCTCGCCGTTCGGACCCCACCAGACACCGCCGTCTGTCAGAACGCCATCGACATCGAGGGCGATGGCACGAATTCCCTTCATCAAACTCCCGCCCCAACCCGACGCAGCTTTTTGATGATCGGCAATTCGCGCTCATAGACGCGCTTGACGCCGTCGCCCATCGACTGCTCTACCAGGCGAATGTCGCGAATGAGGCGTGTGATTCCGTTCGGCTCCAGCGAGGCCGCCTGGTCGCTGCCCCACATCGAGCGATCGAGTGTCACGTGACGCTCCACCGAGCACGCGCCTAAAACCGCCGCCGCGACGCTGGAAGCAATTCCGGTTTCATGGCCGGAGTAGCCGATGGGCAGACCATAGCGTTCCCTCATAGTGGGAATTGCACGCAGGTTCAGCTCTTCGTAGTACGCCGGATAGGTGCTGCAGCTGTGCATCACGACCAGGTCCTTTTTGTCCAGCACATCAATCGCGTGATCAATCTCCTGATAGGTGCTCATGCCGGTCGACAGGATAATCGGCTTGCCTTTGGACCGCGTATGTCGAAGGAGATGATCATCGGTCAAGGAAGCGGAAGCAATCTTGAAGCATGGCACGTCAAATTCCGCAATCACATCCACCGAAGCCTCATCCCAGCAAGAAGCAAACCAGGGGATATTGACAGCCTTGCAATAGGCATCAATCTCCTCAAAATCGTCGGAGTCGAATTCGAGTGCCTCTTTCAACTCTCCATTGGTTGTGCCAAACGGACTCTCGCGGGGACGGGCCAGTTCTTCCGCGGAATACACCACGTCAATGGTGCGCTTCTGGAACTTGACGGCATCACATCCCGCCGCCACCGCGACACTGATCAATCGTTTGGCGATGTCCAGATTGCCATTGTGGTTAATTCCGATTTCTGCGATGACGTAGCAGGGCTGCCCGTCGCCAATAAGTTTCTTCCCGATTTTTACCGCGCTGGATCCTTGCGTCATGTTTGCAACCCTCGTTTCTGGTCGATGCCGCAGCATCGCAAATCAACAACGTGATCTCCCTGTGCGTAGATGCAGATTCACCCTATTCCCGATGCAGCGGAGTATACACTTTTATCGATGATGAACCCTTTGCACGCCGCGCCACCGGTTTCCGTTGAAGACCTGAATTACATTCTAGAAAACAATGCGGCTTTGTGGGAAGAATTGCGCAGTCGTCGAATCTTTATTACAGGAGGAACAGGATTTTTTGGCTGTTGGCTATTGGAAAGTTTCATTGCGGCCAACAACGCTTTTCATCTGAAAGCACGCGCAGTTGTTCTGACCCGTTCCGCACGCAGATTCCGCGAACGGTCGCCGCATCTCGCCGCAAATCCATCAGTTGAGCTGGTCGAAGGCGATGTACGAAATTTTGCGTTCCCCGACGGTGAGTTCCCTTTTGTGATTCATGCAGCGACGGAATCTGTTCGCACCAGTTCCGCCAATCCGCTGGCGACCGATCCCTCCACCGATTTGCTATCGACAATCCTGGAAGGAACGCAACGCTGCCTCGAGTTTGCCGAAACCCATGGCACATCGAAGTTTTTGCTGACCAGCTCGGGTGCCGTCTATGGACGTCAGCCCTCAGATTTGACGCATATTCCCGAGAGTTATCATGGCGCGCCAGACCTTCTGAACTCCAGCTCCGTCTACGGCGAAGGCAAGCGGATCGCGGAAATGTTGTGCAGTCTTACCGCCGCACGCACGCAGATGGAATGCAAGATTGCCCGATGCTTTGCCTTTGTCGGTCCGCATCTTCCATTGAACGCTCATTTTGCCATCGGAAATTTTATTCGCGATGCCATGCGCGGAGGCCCCATCGTGATTCAAGGCGATGGAACACCGATGCGCTCCTACATGTACGCGGCGGACCTGGCGCTGTGGTTGTGGAACATGTTATTCCGCGCAGATTCATCGCGCCCATTCAATGTTGGATCGGAGCGAGATTTGAGCATTCGCGAAGTTGCCGAAGCGGTCGCAGATACCCTGGGTCCTGGAATTGAAATTCGAATTGAGCGCACTCCCGGGCCTGGCGCGCCGGTGCAACGCTACGTTCCCTCTGTCCAGGCAGCCAAACAATCTCTGCACCTGAAGGACGGCCTTTCCCTTGTCGATGCCATCCGCCGTACTGCCGCGTGGTACAGATAAATCATTGCCGAGGTTTCTCGATGCGTAGCAAGCAATTATTTCTGACGATTTTCGCGTGCCTGTCGATGACGCCCACCGTGGCGGCGCAGTCATTTTCCGCTCAGGATGTCGCACACCTGAAAACGTTCTACGAGTCCGGCCTCCATCGCAGCGGAATCGTCGGCAGCAGCCTGGTGCTTCTCCATAACAATCAGATCGTATTTCAGGATTTCTACGGCAAACAGAATCTATCGCCGGCGCAACCCGTCGATGAAAACACCACTTACCACTGGGCCTCGATTACCAAGACGTTCACCGGCGTCGCCATCATGCAACTCCGCGATCGCGGCCTGCTTTCTCTCGACGATCCGCTGATTAAATACATCCCTGAGCTTTCCGCGGTGCACGATCCCTACGGCCCTGTCTCCGCCATCACGATACGAGAAGCAATGTCACACTCCAGCGGATTTCGTGACCCTACCTGGCCCTGGCGTGACCAACCCTGGCAGCCCTTCGAACCCACAAAGTGGTCGCAGATTGTGGCTATGCTACCGTATACCGGCATCGAATTCGCGCCCGGTTCCCGCTTCGGCTACTCCAACCTCGCGGTTGTCTTTCTTGGCGAAATTATTCAGCGGCTCTCCGGTGATGCTTACGAGGTCTACATGGACAAGAATGTCCTGGGACCGCTGGGCATGTATCACTCGTACTTCGATCGCAGCCCGTACACGTTGTTGCAATATCGCTCCCACAGCTATGACCTTCAGAAGGGCAAGTTGACGGAAGATCCGTTTGATTTTGATACCGGCATAACGCGTTCCAATGGCGGCCTGAATGCTCCGATTCCGGATATGTTGAAGTACCTGAATTTTCTGCTTGGCGATCCCGCGCGTCAAGCCGAATACGATGCCATCCTGAAACGGTCCTCGCTGGAGGAGATGTGGAAGCCGATTGTGCCGATAATTCCTAATGCGGATTTTGCTTCACGCGCCGGAGCTCACGACGCCATGGCGGGAAGCTTTGATGTGCATACCGATGGCGCGCTGCGCCTTGTTGGAAAAGCGGGATGGCAGAATGGCTTTCGCAGCCATTTCTATATCGATCCTGCCTCGAAGAGCGGGTACATCGTGGTTTACAACACCGACGCAGAAGATGCCGCGCAGAACACCCGTGATTTCGATTTCCAGCTGCGCGACTATCTGATCGACCACTTCTTCAGCGCAGAAAAATGAGGGAGGATTTTGTGGAATTTCGTGCCTCGCTGATACACTAGCAACGATAGACCGCGTGGGGCTATAGCTCAGTTTGGGAGAGCGCGCCGTTCGCAATGGCGAGGTCGTCGGTTCGATCCCGACTAGCTCCACCAGATAAAAACCCAGACAAACAGGGGCTCCGGAAACGGGGCTTTTTGTTTTGTGCTTGTTCTGGAATACGAAGTTCGCATCATGAACCTCGCCCTGCTGGTCACGATTTTTGTCCTCCATTCCGAAGACTGCAAGTCCATGGGGCGGATTGCCGCAGGTCCATCCGCTCATCACTGCAAGGACTTCGCTATCGAGTCGACCACTGCCGAATTGGCTAACGCATTGGCAGATGCGGCGGAGAGCGGGTGGGCAAACAGATACCCCTGCCCCTGGTCGCAACCTGCGTCTCTCAGGATTCTCGCTTGCGCTGCTGTCTCCACGCCTTCGGCAATGATGGTGAGGTCGAGGGCCTTTCCATGCGCTCTGCATCGGCTCACATGGGTGATTGTTCCTGAACTACATTCTTGGCGGCTTCACCATCCACCAGCGACTGGGAGATGTCGGGATTTGAGGCATCACAAGGGCAACGAAGGGAAACACGATGGAATTCTGAGTCGGCTCAGACGGGTAATGGAACATAAAACGATCGAAACTTCTCCGCAAAGATGGCTGCACTGACCGGTCGGCCAAAGTGATATCCCTGGACTTCGTCACAGCCATGAGAACGCAGAAAGTCCACCTGGTCCTCGGTTTCAACGCATTCCGCAATCACCTTCATGTTGAGAATCTTCCCCATGCCAATGATGGCTGCCGTAATATGGGCATCGTTTTCGTTCACGCACAGCGACTGGATGAAGGATCCATCGACCTTGAGCTTGTCAAAGCGAAAGCGCCTCGCATAGCTGAAACTTGAATATCCGGTCCCAAAGTCATCGAGAGCCAGACTCAGACCCATCTCCCGAAGCTTCACCATCTGAGCGGTAATTTCGTCACTGCGCGTTAGCAACAGGCTTTCAGTAATCTCCAGCTCCAGGTACTTCGGCGCGAGACCGGTTTCCTCCAGGACGCACTTGATGGCGGCAGGCAATGACCCATGACGCAATTGAATTGCCGAAACGTTGACAGCCACTACCAGGTCCGCCATTCCCTCCTCTTGCCATTTCTTGGCTTGCGTACAGGCGGTTCGCAGAACCCATTCACCAATCGGGATGATTTCTCCGGTGGTTTCGGCGACAGGGATGAATGTGTTGGGTGGAATCAGACCCATTTCCGGATGGCGCCACCGCAACAGAGCCTCTGCGCCCACAATCTTTCCGGAAATTAAGTCGAGTTGCGGCTGATATTCGAGAGAGAACTGTTTCTTCTCCAGAGCCGGTCGCAAGGCGGTTTCCATTTTGAGCCGTTGAATCGCCCGATCATTCATTTCCTGCGTAAAGAACTGCCATCCGTTTCTTCCGCCATCCTTGGCGCTGAAGAGGGCAGCGTCCGCGTTTTTAAGCAAGGTCTCCGCGTCCGCGCCGTCCATCGGGTAAACACTGATCCCCATGCTGCACGTGGTTGAGAGTATGGCCCCATTGACCATGAATTCATTCGCTAATTCTCGCTTAATTCGAATCGCGGCGATCACTGCGTCGGTGCTATCCTTTATGGCGCTGAGCACGACCACAAACTCGTCGCCACCCAGCCGCGCCACCGTATCGTTGTTTCTGGCGCACTTGATCAACTGCTCCGCGACATGCTGCAGGACCAGGTCTCCGGCGGAGTGCCCGAGGGAGTCGTTGACATCCTTGAAGCGATCAAGATCGATGAACAACAGCGCAATTTTCTCATCGCGCCGCCTGGCATCGGCCAGGGCTTGTGCCAATCGATCCTTAAATAGCGCCCGGTTTGGCAAGCTGGTCAGGGCATCGTGATAGGCGAGAAAGCGAAGCCGTTCTTCGCTTCGGGTTAGCTCTGTCTCTATCTCTTCTCGCCGCTGTTTCTCCGCCCTCTGGCCCATGGCGCGTCGCACCGAGCCGGCAAGCCGCTTCATTCCCTGCTTTAAAACGTAGTCGGTCGCCCCGCTCTTCAGGCTCTCAACCGCTTTATCCTCGCCCATTGTGCCAGTGACAAAGATAAATGGAGTATCGGGACAAATCTTTAAGGCGATTCCTAACGCCTCCAGCCCATCAAACGTCGGCAGAGTATAGTCGGACAAGATGACATCCCATGGCTCGTCATCCAGCCGGCTCACGAAGCCTTCTCGCGTCTCGACTGCAGTGATTTCGCAGTCGATACCCGCCGCATGAATCATCTCGCTGACGAGCTCCCGGTCCAACTCCTTATCCTCCAGGTGGAGAATACGAGCAGGGCGAGTTTCTCTCTCGCATTCATATTCCGGCGACATTAGCATGATCGACCTCGAGGATGGCGCCCGCGTCCGGCCGTTCATTCACCACCGCCCAAAAATTTCCGACCGTCTTTACGGCCTCGAAGAATTCCGCGGAGTCCACCGGCTTCACCACGTATGCATTGGCTCCGAGCACGTAGCACTCGGCTACGTCGGGGCCCTGCCGCGACGACGTAAGCATGACCACCGGCAAATTCTTCAGACCCAGGTCTCCTTTAATGCTGCGCAGCACCTCGATCCCCGACACCTTGGGCATCTTGATGTCCAGCAGAATCACGGCGGGAAATGCGTTACTTCCCTCGCGGGCCCGAAGCCGCTCGATCACTTCGCTGCCGTCGCGCATCACGATGACACGATTGGCCAGATGAATCTCCTCAAGGGCGGCAAGTGTGAGTTCGATATCATCGGCGCTGTCTTCAACCAACCAGATGGGCTTCAGCAAGTTCATTGAGTTCTCCTTCGATGCGATTCGCTGGTAACGAGAAATAGAAGGTGGAGCCCTCCCCAACCGAGCCTTCGGCCCATATCCGGCCGCCGTGCCTCTCCACCACGGAACGGGAGATCGCCAGACCGATTCCCGTCCCTTCAAATTCCTGCTCGCCATGCAGCCGTTGAAATACCTGGAAGAGCTTGTTGTAGTAACGCATGTCGAAACCGGCGCCGTTGTCGCGAACAAAAAACACCGGTTCGCCATTCAATCCTGGTTGAAATCCGATCTCTATCCTGGCCAACTCGCGTCCTCGCGTGAATTTAAGGGCGTTGCCTACCAGGTTCTCGATGACTTGCAATAGCATGGCCTTGTCTGCCGCGACCGTTGGCAAAGGCGTCAACTGCCAATCAATGTTTCTCTTGCCGATTTCAGGCTCGAGTTCTCGTAACACGTCCTGGATCACCGCATTCAGATCCACTGGCGTTTTGTGGATCTCGGTTCTTCCGATGCGTGAGAATTGCAGAAGATCATCAATCAGCACGCCCATGCGCCGAGAACCTTCGAGGGTGCGATCGATATAGTGCTTTCCCGAGTCATCCAGTGTGGAATAGTTTTTGTTTAAGAGCAGCGTCAGGAAACCATCGATGTGTCGCAGCGGAGCGCGAAGATCGTGAGAGACGGAATAGGCGAACGATTCCAGCTCCTTCATGCTTTCTGCCAGTTGCGCGTTGACGCTGGTTGTCTCTGTCATCGCCCGGCCGAGCTTGATACCGGTATAGCCAAGTTTTGTCAACAGATCGGTCAACTTCGCGTAAAACGCCATGCCGGTCATCACTTGCTCGCGACTAAGCCGTGGGACACGATGAATTGCGGCCAGATACTCCTTCTCGTCGAAGCCGAATTTCTTCGCCTGCTGTCGAAACAGCTCAAGGTCGGTTTCCTCATCGTCGAAGAAAAACTGCCCTGAAAACAGATTGCCGATATGACGATTCCCTAGAACGATGGGCGTGACGACATCCCACATGTGGTTCTTGCATTGGTATAGCTTGAACTCGCCAGCCTCAACGCCTGTTGACAGCTGTGTGTCGCTCTCCATGCAGTTCTTGCAACCTTCCGGATGAACGCGGTGGAAATCTCGGCATGCCCTCTGCCAACCGGATGCCACCAACTGATCGCCTGCAAGATTGAGAATGAAGAAAGGCAGAGACGTTATTTTGTGCAGCTGATCGGCTAAGGACTGAACTGCCTCCAAATCCATAATGTCGGACAACTCGAAGTGCTCCAGGTCTCCCACGGGCGACAGAATACTTTCCAGTTTCTGGCGAACGCGCTGCTCACTCTCTCTCAATTCCTGGGTGCGCGCTTCGACGCGGGATTCCAACCCCCGGTTCAGGGCTATGATTTGTTCGTCGGCCCGCTTTAGATCGTCAATGTCTGTGCAGGTGCCAAACCACTCCACGATTGCGCCGGTGTCATCGCTCAAGGGGATGCCCTTGATCAGAAACCAGCGGTAGCTGCCGTCCGCCGCCCGCAGTCGGCAATCGATGCGATACAAATCCCCGGATCGAACTGCATGGTCCCACGCTTTCCAGGCCGCCGCCTTGTCCTCGGGATGGAAGGGGATGATCCAGCCCGTTCCGTAGCTTTCCTCCAGCGTGAGTCCCGTATAGTCCACCCATTTCTGATTGAAGTAGATGTTGAGACCGTCCGGATTACATTTCCAAACCAGTTGCGGCACCAGTTCGGCGAGTTTACGATACGCGTCCTCGCTTTTCTGCAGTGCATCTTCCGCCTGCTTGCGGGCGGTCATGTTGCGCGCCACGGCCGACATCGCTGTGACTTCGCCGCGCGCGTTTCTCACCGGAGAAATCGTGACGGAGACGTCGATCTGGGTGCCATCTTTGCAGACCCGTACTGTATCGAATTGCTTGACCGACTCCCCCAGCAAGACGCGAGGAATAAGGTCCTCCAATTCCTTGTGCCTCTCCGGAGGCACCAACATAAGCATGGACCGCCCGACCACCTCAGAAGGTGCGTAGCCAAAGAGTTTTTCTGCGCCCGGGTTCCAACTGACAATTGTCCCATCGACAGTCTTGCTGAAAATGGCATCATCCGACGAATCGATAATCGCAGCCAGCCTGAGATCGATTCTGTCGATAGAATTCGCGATCCAGATGGTCACCAGCATCAGGGATGCACTGTAGAGAAGGACGACGATCACAGATCCCGATTCCCAGGTGAGCCAACCGGTCCGGGTCGCCTCCAGATAAACCCCACCCGCCGCCAGGGGAACGAAAGTGGCGATGGGAACGAGGCTCCGAATAATTCTGCCGCCCGCAGACGTGTTCGTCATTGGGGCAAGAACTCCCTTGCGGTTGGGCACCAGGAGCATTCCGACCGAAAGTGCAAACATGGCGGCTGCCGTATGGCCGGCCGCGGCCTCTTCCTTATTCGATCGAAAGATCAAGTCGAGAATCGCCCCTTGCGCGGTCAGGTTGGCTAGAATGGCTGCAATCTGTGCTGCCCAGATCAGAGGTGTTCGTTTTGAAGTGGAAAGAAGCAGAAAAGCCCCAGTCCAGACGAGGAATATTGCTGTAAGCAGCACCATCCGACCGGGCTGCGACGGTGACCACACGTCGCGCCAAAGAAGTTGATCGATATCGAAATTCGAGCCAAAAAGGTTTTCTGCCAGGTTGGGGAGAGCGATCGCAAATACGAGGATTCCGAGACACCTTGCCAGCCTTCCCCGCCATTTTGAATCCCCGGTCGCGATAAGCCATACCCCGCCACCCGAAGCGAGCAGGCATAAAGCGGTGTTGAACCTCATGGGATTGAGGTACGGGCGCAGCCGCACCAGAGGCTCGATTCCAAACACCCAGCCAACCAGTACCAACGTTCCCGTGGCCATCACCAAGGCTGCGATTGCGCCGACCAGCGCGCGATATCCCGATTCCAGCCGAAAGCGGCTTCGATCATTCTCATTGTCGGGTTGCATCCTGAAAGCTCTTTCTTTCAAGAAAAGTCCGTGTTATTTGAAAATTCGAACTGCAAGCAGGGTCTTACCGCATCCGGCGGAACCGCAGACAAGCGTGGGGCGGCCTTCAGGCAAGCCATCTCCAGCGATCTGATCCAAACCGACAATGCGGGTCGGTGATTTGTGGATTTCCTGCAGGGGTGCGATTTTGTCTTTGCGCGACGCCATCATGCCTCCATGCTCCCGAACCGAAACTCCCTTATCCAGGCGTTTTATAGGGGCCCCCCGATGCCGGAGCCTCACATGTCTCTGGTATCGGCAGGGTGCCCTTCAAAGTTACAAACGCCGCAGGAGGTTCAGGATGAACTGTGTGAAGACTCGCAGAAGCAGTTCGTCAAGACCGTGATCCATGTCACTCGCGAGACGCGAAGGTAATGTGGTTCCCATTTCAGAGCTTGATGATGCTGTTCGGACCGGACTGGTCCTGCGCGCTGGGCGTGGTTGACGCTCCTAGCCTGCGGCTCTGCCCGCCCCTTGGGTCGTGCCCTTCGCTGCCGGCTGGATTACCTTCGTTATCGGCAGTTCGAATCGACCGGGAGGCGTTTTGCAGCGCAGCGGCCCGCAGGAATTTCAGCGATCGTAGACTGTCACATGCGATCGAAATGACTCGACGGAATTCATACCACCCTGGATGCGTCAGCTTCTTATGCAACCTGGACGCGATTTCGTCCCTGCTTTTTTGCCCGATAGAGGGCAGCATCCGCCGCGTTTAATAATTCCTCGGCGGGACGGCTGAGCATGGCATTCTCGCTGCAAACCCCAATACTGACCGTAACCACACGAGCCGCCTTCGAAACCTCATTCTTGATCTTCAACTCCTCGACCGAGACACGCATCGCGTCAGCGATCGATTGCGCGCTTTCTTTGGTCGTCTCCGGCAGGATGGCGACAAATTCCTCGCCTCCATACCGCGCCAGGGTGTCGGTAGATCGCCGTAGTATTTTCGAGAGCTGCTCGGCAATCTTTCTCAGGCATTCGTCCCCTTCCGGGTGACCGTAGCGATCGTTCAACTTTTTAAAGTTGTCCACGTCAATCAGCAGCAGCGACAGCGGCTTTTGCGTCCGGATCGAGCGTTTCCATTCTGAGAGAAGCACGTCATCGAAGTGCCGTCGATTGTAGATTCCTGTCAGTCCGTCGCGAATCGAGATGTCCTGCAGCCGATCTACTGCGTCCACCAGAGCGCGGCTGCTACTCGCCAGGTCTTGCTGCGACCGCAGATATTTGCTTTGTAACAGAGCGGCGCGCAATCCATACAGCGCTACTGCGATCGTGATCGATGCGAATCCAATCCACGGGTAGGCTGGCGCAATTCTGGCTCCCATGATGACGACGACAAGTGTGAATAATACGGGGCTCAGGTTGTCCAGCATCAGCGCAACTGAGCGGTTTGGAACTTCGTTGACCTGGTCGCCGGCGGCCATTTCGTCCGGCAGGAACAGAAGTGCAGCCAGCAACAACAGGCAAGGCGTTCCCCAAAGCACATCCTGCAATCCCTGCGCAAGGCTCCGCTCCAGTTCCAAATAGTTCAGAATCAGGGCCACAACAGCGTAGCACCAGAGATAGATCGACATCGCGATATACAGGCGCCGCTTGGCTGGAGCCGGGCGTCCAAACAGGCGCAAGGTGACCGCTCCGGAGAGGATAAAATTTTCGACGTCATAGACATACATCAACGAGGTCGCGGAGATACTGGTCGTGTGACCGGTCCACGGCAAGGTTGAGAAAATCTGGAAATAAACGAGAATGGCCGCAACGATCCCCTGCGCTCCGTCCAGCCAGAACAGCACTCGCAGATCGGCTTCGTCGTCAGTGAAAGAAATCGCCAGAAGAATTGGAATGCCATACACCAGAAAAAGGTAATCCGGCAGCGATGCCGCCGCCTGCGGGACCTTCATCACCAGGTCGTACGTGTCTAAGATTTGGCCCGCGATCGAGAGAAGAAATCCAAATGCAACCAAAATCCACAGCGCTCGGGTCTCGGCGTTTTGTCTTGAGGTGCTGCCAAGGCAACCTGCCGTGGCAAACAGAAATTCCAAGGCAATCAACACATTCGATGTAGCCACAGCCTGCGCGTCCAGGAGCACCAGGACGCCCTGGACAAGCAAGGTAATGGCGCACACTCCGAACAAAATGCGGATCGATGGCGAGGGTGGATGCGCGGCTTCAGGAGCCGCAGCGAGAGATGCCTTCGGGTCTACCGTCGGGTTCGACGTCGATGCCACCTCGTAGAGATCCGCCATCCCAAGCGGGCCTGGATTGTCTGCTCTCCTCATGCGCTACACCCATGGAAATGGCCCGTCTCCAGGAGCGCGCCGCTGAGTCTATCGGCGACGTCAGCGACCAATAGCGGCTTACTGAAGTAATAGCCCTGAATTTCATCGCAGTGATGTACGCGTAACAATGCCATTTGCGCCTCGGTTTCGACCCCTTCCGCGATGACTTTCAGGTTGAGGCTCTTTGCCATGCCAATAATTGCGGTTGTGATCGCGGCATCGTCTCGATTTGTGGCAAGGTTACGGATGAACGAACGATCGATCTTGAGCTTGCTGACCGGAAATTGCGTCAAATAGCTGAGACTGGAATAGCCCGTCCCAAAGTCGTCGATGGCCAGTTTCAATCCCATCTTCTTCAACTCCAGGAGCACCGAGAACACGACGTCCGCATTGGTGAGCAACAGGCTTTCGGTGAGTTCCAACACCAGGTACTCAGGAGCGAGTCCGGTCTCGGTCAACACTCCCTGGATGAGTTCGCGGAACCCGTCCTGGCGAAACTGGATCGCGGAAACGTTGACGGCCATCTGTATCGGGTCAAATCCTTCATCCTGCCACTTGCGAGCTTGCGCGCAGGCGGTGCGCAGCACCCATTCTCCAATGGGCAGGATCAGTCCGCTGTTTTCCGCAATGCGGATGAATTTGCCGGGCGGCACCAGGCCCAACGTCGGGTGTTGCCAGCGAAGCAGCGCTTCCAGGCCCACAATCCTTCCGGTCGCAATTTCCATCTGCGGCTGATATACGAGGAATAACTCTTCCCGGCCCAGCGCCAGATGCAAATCATGCTCCAGTGTCAACCGTTCCTCCATTAGCGCGTTCAAGTCATCTGTGAAAAAGTGGACGTTATTTGGCCCATTCTGCTTGGCGCAATACATGGCTGCGTCCGCATTCTTCACCAGCGTCTCAGCATCCCCACCGTGGTCAGGAAACAGACTGACGCCCACGCTGCAGCTGACATTCAAAGAGCGCCCCTGAATGGAGAATTCCGGGGTCAGCAGGTCCACGATTCGCTGAGCCGCCACGGCTGCGTCTGATTCCATCTGAACGCTGTTTAGCAAAAGGACGAACTCGTCGCCGCCGACTCGCGCCACGGTGTCCTGATCCCGCGCCCATCCCTTCAGCCGGGCGGCAACCTCCCGCAACAAGGTATCCCCTGCAGAGTGTCCGAGAGTATCGTTGATAATTTTGAAGCGATCAAGATCGAGGAAAAGAATGGCGATTTTTTCTTTTCGCCGGCGAGCCCCGGCCAGCCCCTTGGTGATTCGGTCCTGCAACAGAATCCGGTTGGGCAGGTCGGTCAGAGCATCGTAATAGGCCAGAAACTTCACTCGCTCCTCAGCAACTTTGCGCTCCGTGATGTCCCGCACCGTCCCCAGCAGCATCGGCCGTCCCCCCAGTGTCAAGGCTGCCAGCCCTATCTCAGCCGGGAAAACCTCGCCATTTTTGCGCTGGTGCAACCAATCGAATCGTTCCTTGCCATTGCGCAGCGCCCCGGCAATCTTCTGCTCGGCTACGGTTCGGGAAGACCTGCCATCGGGTTGGTTCGTGGGTGATATGTCTGCCGGATGTGCGAACTGGGCCTTGCTTGAAAATCCAAACATCTTCAACGCCGCGGCATTGCAATCGATGAAGACGAAGGTGGTTCCATCCATCAGCCAATACGCATCCGCCGAATCCTCGAACAACACGCGGTATTTGGTCTCGCTGTCCTGCAGCATCTCTTTGGACCGCTTTTGTATCGTAATGTCGTAGGCCGCAACCAATATTGCATCCGCACCATGGAAGTCCATGCCGTTACAGACAAGCTCGACGTCGATGACCTCGCCGTTCTTTTTCCGATGCCTCCAGAGCGTGGGTTCCTGAAGTCCGTGAACGTCCCTCGCTACCTCCTGCAATCGATCGGGTATGTCTTCCCTGGGGCGTATGTCCGCGATGGTCATGGCTAAAAGTTCCGGCTCTGTAAAACCGTAGTGCCGGATGGCCGCTGTATTCACCGCCAGAAAACGAAGAGTCGTCCGATCGAAAACCCACATCGGGATGGGATTGCTGTCGAAGAGAAGCCGATACTGCTCTTCGGATTTGCGCAAGGCTTCTTCTGTCCGCTTGCGATCGCTGATGTCTTGCTTGATCGCCACAAAATGGGTGATTTCACCGGATTGGGCTGAAACCGGGGCGATCGTCATCTCTTCGTGATACAAGGTCGCGTCCTTGCGGCGATTGATGAGCTCCCCTCGCCAGGTTGTACCCGAGGTGATGGTTGCCCACATGCGGGCGTAGAACTCTTTCGTCTGTTTTCCGGAGTTCAGCAACCTTGGGTTCTTTCCCAGAACTTCTTCCGGGCTGTAGCCGGACAGATCGGAAAAAGCGGGATTGCTCCGGACGATGTTGCCGGCGAGATCGGTAATCACAATGGAATTCGACGCGGCATTCAAGGCTTCCGCCTGCAATCTCAATCGCGCATTTGCCGCGAACAGTTCGGCAGTGCGAGACGCGACCTGCTCCTCCAACTGCTCGCGGTGCAGACGAAGTTCACTGTTTCGTTCTTCGATCTGGTCGAGCATGCCGTTGAAGGCAACCACGAGCGTTCCAAATTCGTCCTGACTCGTGAGACTCGCGCGTACGGAGTAGTCCGACGCATCGGAGATCCTCGCGACAGTTTGCACCAGAGCTGCCAAAGGACGCGAGATCGGCCGCTGCAATCTGGAAGCAAGAAAGAATGCCAGCAGCAGCGTCATCACCGCAGTTGCCAGCGTGGCAATGCCGTATTCCCGCACCCGCATGCGTAACGGCTCCAAGTCGGACTCAACGTAGATGGTGCCGATGTTCTCTCCTGCAAACATAATCCTGCGGAAAAGGAACAGCCGGCCCGACTGGAACGACGCCGAGGGGGCTCGCATCAACGGAGGGAAGAAACCGGGATCCATTCCTCGACGCACGTAGGTGGCAAACGGCTTCCCATCCGCACTGTAAATGCAGGCCGCTGTGACATTCGGCTTTGCCTGCAATGCCTGCAGCACGCTGTGTGCCGCCTCTGTATCCGCGAAGGTCAGCGCTGCCGTGCTGTTCTGCCCCAGCACATCGGCAAGGGTGGACAGGTCGTGCGCCATCGATCGTTTCAGTCCGGCGACATCGAAAATTCCGGTGGAGACTGAAACAATGACCGTGGTGACGCAAGCCATGGCCACAAACAGAAATGTCAGCTTGCGGCGAATCGACCAATCGCGAAATGGCTTCAGTGTCAGCATCCCCGCTTACTCGATGACCACCTGGGCAACGCTCAAAAGCTGCGAACTCAACCGCAGCCCGGCTTGAGTGGCTGCTTTCTGATTCACTTGAAAGTACACATGATCGTTTTGCAAAACGAATCCGATGATTCCCCCCTCGCCCACAAAGTTTTTGGCCTCTCCGATCGTCAGGACGCTTGTGCTCCGCAGCGATTCGAGTAGCTGCGGGGTATCGCGCTTATCGGCTACGCTGATAAATAACTCCTGGCAACCCCGGGCCTGCAATCCGTTGTCTACCAAAACAACAAGCACTGGATGCCCAACGACAGTTTTTCCTTTGACAACCTGGCTCAATTGCGACAGGAACGGCTTGTCGCTCAGCACGCACAATCGAATCGGGTCTTCAGGGTTCGCGAAGGTTCCCGCAGGCCAGCTGACGAATTTCGCGAAGTTGTACAAATACGCAGCTTCCACTTGCGTCTCGCTGATGGGTTGCGCGCCTCCCGCCGGCCGATCGACATTCCACAGCAGAAGCCCGATGCCTAGAGCGATCCAGCCCACGCAAATGGAATGTTTGTGCATCATGGTTCGCTCTCGCTATCGCTCGCCCTGGTGCCACGTCATTTTTGTCCGAAAGGTGGGGCCGTCCTGCTGGATAGCAGCCTCCGGGACCGCCGTCGATGGCGGATCGTAGTCGGTCTTGTTCAGCAGATTGTAGAGGCTGGGCGAGAGGTCGAAATGTCTACCGATCCTTCGTCCGAAGCGATCGAAATTGACAATGGAATAAGGTGAAACCGAGCCACCATAAAATGTTGTCATGCCGCTTGTGTATTGGGCATTGACGCTGGCAAACAGGTTCCTTCGCAGCAGCGGCTGGGTCAGTTCCAGTTTGCCAAGATTTGCGCGGCGATTTGTTAAAGAACAGATTTGTATCTCTGCGATGCGCAGGTCCCCCAGGATGGCTGCTGATCGGAACGTCATGTCGGCCCTCATCGCATCAGCCAAAGCCCCTCGGCTCGACCGCAGGCAAAGCCAGGCAGAGGCGGCTTCCAGTGCGGAAGCCAGCCGCGATCTTGAAACTTGCGATCCTTTCGTGAGCATTGCAGGCGCACGCCTTGCGGACTGGTGACCCATATCACTTCGGGAAACCCAAAGTAACCGCCGGCGAGGCGAGATCGGCACACACCAAAATGACAATCCTTCTGCCCGGGAGATGCGGTGCGTTGCCTGGGTGATTGGCCGCGGGTCAACGGATCGCCCTCGCGGCGCAAGTTGCATGGGCGCTGCGCTGGCAGCGGCTTGCAGCGAGAGCTTTGAAGCTGTCTCGACGCGCTGAGGCCCATGTACCCGAATGGCGCCCTAGCCCGTTGGCCATGACCCGGATGGAATCGCGATGTGGATGCCGCGAGATTCCATCCCCAATTCGGGAACCCGGTATGGGAACCGTGATCGTTGTCACGGCACATTGCACTGCCAGCATGCAGGCTCAAAGAGGATGCCGATGGGTGTATGCCACAAAATTCATCACGCTTGGTGAATCACCATCCAAACTGTTCATCGCAACGGTAGCGCCAGATATTCGAGAAGGGATTTGTCACGGTTCACGTTGTGACGATTCGGCACCGCGCCGGAAAACGAATCGATGTCTCCCTTCACGCGTCGGTGTATCGGGATACGAACAGTAACGTGCTGGGACTGTACGCAGCGGCGAGAGATATGACGGCAAATGGCCCGCGTAGTCAGCTCACTGTGACGCAGCAAGCATGATGTGCTATCCGCGGAACAGGTACGGGTCGGCCAGACGAAGAATATTCCCCACGAATTTTCGGCAGTCGCCAAAGCCCGTCCGATCGCGGACTTTTTCGTTTGCAGAAGTGCCGGCGTGCGACTAGCCGGCGGTGACTTCGGCAGCGAGCAACTCTCTGGCGGCAGCCAGCGGCCGGCAGGATTCGCGCTTGATCAACTCTGTTGGGATGGTCACCACTCGCGGCGCCAGATTCGGCTGGGCGATGCGACTCAACACCAGCTTCACCATCTGCTGGCCCAGCTGTTCCGGGAATTCACGCGTGGTTGTCAGCCCGGGATAGAGCCAGGTGCTCGCGGTATCATCGCAACCAGCCACGCTGATGTCGTCCGGAACTTTCAGGCCGCTGTCGCGCAGCCCTCGATACACCCCGTGGGCCGTCTGGTCGTTGCCTGCCAGAATCGCTGTGCAGGCTTCGCTTCGGGCCAGCAGCGATTTGGTGTTGATGTAGCCCATCTCGGTTTCGTCGTCGAATTCCAGCCCACTCAACTTGGGTTCGAATCCAGCCGCCGCCATGGCGCGGCGATAGCCCTCATAATGGCGCGCAAACCACGGCAGGCGCACGTTGCCCACAAACCAGATATCGCGATGGCCCAGGCTGAGCAGGTATTCCGTCATTTCCTGGCCGCCCTCTACGTCGTCGGAATACACCGTATCGCCCTTCAAGTTAGCGGGCTCTCCGATCACGTTATTCCCCAGCACCGCGTACGCGATGCCTTTGTGATCGAGCAGCTCCAGCAGGTTCGCCGAATTGGTTCCGGCCAGCACCACCGCCCGCACCACGTCATGACGCTGCACTACCTTCGGCAGATGCAGTTCCTTCCACGGAACATTTGCCGAGTAATTGTAGGAGAGAAACACCATGTCCCAGCCGTTGGCGGCGCAGTAGGCTTCCGCTCCCAGCAGAATTCTGGAATGGAAAGCATGCAGCATCGCCCGGTTGCTCAGCAGAAAAGCCAGCGCCTTGGTCTTGTTGCGCTGCGACAGGTCGACGTTGAGCTTGGCCGCCGCATCCAGCACCACTTCGCGGATGGACGGATCGACGCGATTATTCCCGTTCAACACGCGAGATACCGTGGCCACGCTGACGTTGGCTTCCGCTGCGATTTCCCGCAGCCCAATTTTATTTTTCCGGGGGTCAGTACTTTCTTTCATACCCTCTCACGCTTCCGCAGTTCAATGTGAATTGTTCCCATACTACTGAATCAGACGAAAGAATGCTTATTTGCCGGGTTCCGCCGGCTGTGGCTCGGGGGGAGCATCCGGACCCCATACCTGCTGCAGGAACATATATCTGTCGCGATGTTGGTCCGGTCTCGCTTCAGAATTCGCGGACAAGTGCATTACCTGCCATTTTCCTGTCGCGTTATAGGCAGGCCACGCCGGAAGGTCTGCGGCATTCGGATCGCCGGTCTTGGCGAAATTCGTCCAATACGTCTGCATCAGCTCGGACAGTTTATAGTCCTCCGGTCTCCACTTTGCTCCGCGACGCGAATCCAGTGTACCGAAGACGTATTCGATATCGTCGGAGTGAAACGCACCAATCGCTGCCGGATGAAATGGATCGCCGGGCGAACCCAGATCGAAGCGATAGCGATATACCGGTGCGTCGCCCGTTTTCGCCTGCGCTTCCAGCCACTCCCAGGTCGCATAGGCGATAAAGTCATCGCCCGCAAAATCCGCGGAGACCCGCATTGCCTCCGCATCATTGGAAGCCGCGTACACCTTGAGAAAGTCTGGCGCCCTTGCGCCGAACCTGGAGACCGCGAGCTCTCGCAGGCTTTCTGGAGTCGGCTTTCCAGGTTGACCTAAATCGCCCACGTCACCCTCATCTTTATTCCAGCCGGCGAGCAAAGGAACGTGCGCCTGACTTCCCGCCGCATAGATGGCGGCAACACTGTCCGGTAGAAAATCCCCATCAACGTTGGGCCAGAAAACTCCTTCGCTATGAGAGACGGTACTCGCCGCCTTCAGTAGATCCGCTGCGCTGAGGGATCGCAAAAATGTAAGGCTGCTGTTTTTGAACGCGGATTCGGCAAATGCCTGGCAGCGTTGTTCGCTGACAGGTAGCGACAGGAACGTCAATCGGGGGCCGGTCAACGCGCCTCCGCTTTCTCCGATGGCGCGAACATACAAGCCTTTCGAAAGTGGAGAAGCCATCTGAGCGCTTACGGAGATGGATCCCGCGGATTCCCCAAAGATCGTGACCTTGGCAGGATCACCACCGAACGCCGCGATATTCCGCCGCACCCAGTCCAGTGCCGCCACCTGGTCCATCAGGCCGTAGTTTCCGGCGGCATGTTTCGGCGACTCCGCAGCGAGGCTGGGCAACGCAAAGAATCCGAAAATTCCCAGCCGATAGTTCATGGAGACGACAATCACGCCCTTTCGAGCCAGGTGTTCGCCATCCTGCCGAGCTTCCGACGTACTGCCCGTGACAAATCCGCCGCCGTAAATCCACACCATCACCGGGAGCGGAGCAGAGCTTTTTTCTGCGGGCGTCCAGACGTTCAGTGTCAGGCAATCTTCACTCGGTCCCGGATCGTGAAACACCATATCGAGGTACAGCTGGGTCTGCATGCAGCGCGGCCCAAAGCTAGTGGCGGAACGCACCCCAGTCCAGGCGGCTGCAGGTTGCGGCGGCTTCCACCGTAGTGGCCCAACTGGAGGCGCGGCGTACGGAATCCCGAGGAAAACCCGTACTTGGCCATCACTGCTTAAAGCTCCCTGAACACTTCCGCGGTCGGTGACCACCGTAAGTCCATCACTGGCGCGCGCCGCTGGTGCCGCTAGTAAAACCGCGCAAGCCCCCGCAGCAACAAATCTGATTCGCTTGAGTAGACGCATTGTCTCAGCTGTTTCCTCCGACCTATTCGAACCCACTAGCGTACACCCTTCAGCAAGGATGTGAAGTATTTCAGAAACATTTCCATCGGTTGAGAAATTTAGATTAGTATCACCTTGAAACCCATCGGTTCCGTACTTCGAAAATGTGTTTGTCCTGACAAACCTGTGCCTGCAACAGGTTCTGCGGGCGCCACATTCGCGGCTCGATTTCCACCCCGGTCCCTGCACTCCTGATGATAGAACCCGCACCAGTCCGTCTCGTCAGCACGCCGACCAGATTTTTCTACGGCTGGTGGATTGTCGCCGCCGCGTTCCTCAATCTTTTTTTTACTACGGGCGTCATTTATTACGGCTTTCCTGTCTTCTATCCGGCATTTGTCGCGTCCCTGGGATTTACGCGGGCGCAGGTGACGCAAGGGTTTTTGCTCGGTGCTTTGGTTGTCGGACTTCCCTTCGGCATTTTCGCCGGCACGCTCATCGATCGGGTCGGTGCTCGCGGCGTCATCCTTTCTGGGATCGGATTGATCGGCTTGCCTCTGATCCTGATGGGACGGATGGCACACTTCTGGCAGTATGAATTGCTGTGTATCGCAGAGGTCATCGGATACACGCTGGCTGGCCCCATCGCCAACCAGGTCCTGATCGCGCAATGGTTTCGCGTACGGCGTGGCCAGGCCATGGGATATGCCTACCTCGGTCTTGGCCTGGGCGGGGTTGTCTCTCCCCTGGCGGCGAATTTTCTGATCCGCAGTTTTGGTTGGCGAATTGCATTGGAGATTGCCGGAACGCTGATGCTTGCAGTACTGTTTCCGGTCGGCGTGTGGGTGACCCGCTCGACCCCCGCGGAGATGGGCTTGGTTCCAGATGGAGCGAATTCCGATGCAAAACCAGCCGATGAAAATCAGGCCGAGCGCAGCGGGGTTGCGACGGCAATTCGTACAGCAGATTTCTGGCTGATCCTGGCTGGCGCGACTCTGATCTTAAGTTCTGTCAATGCAGTCATTCAACACTTCATCCTTTTCTTGAAAGATCAGGGCTATTCCATTCGAAGCGCGTCTCATTTTCTCTCGGCGCTGCTGGTTGCCAGTCTCGCTGGCCGGGTTCTCGTCGGATACATTGCGGACCGATTCCAAAAGAAAAATACCATGGCGCTCTTCTACCTGGTGCTGGGAGCTTCGATTCCGCTGCTATACCTGGCGCGCCAGCCATTGGCGGCGTTTGCCTTCGCAGTTACGTTTGGATTCTGCATGGGCGCCGACTACATGCTGATTCCGCTGGTGACGGCGGACCGTTTCGGCCTGGCCTCCCTGGGAAAGCTGTTGGCGCTAATCATCATGGGTTACACAATAGGCCAGTGGATCGCGCCCTGGATGGCGGGAAAGATTTTCGACACCTACCACAGCTATCGGCTGGCCTGGGCGATCTTTACCGGTGCCGGCCTGCTGGGTGCGGCTGCAATTTATGCGGTGTCCTCGTCGCCAATTTCTGCCGCAAGACTCTCTGGGAGCGCGCCGGAATGAACCGAAATCTTCTACTACAGGCGCGCCCGTCGACTACCCTTGGCGTCAGTTCGCCCCGGAACCTGCGCTTCGTTTGCGGAGCCTATTTGTGATGGATACAACTCTGAATCCCGTGTCACAGCTCTACTGCACGACGCATCCGTCGATGGGAACGGAATATTCTCTCTATCTATACGCGTCATCGCGCGAAGAAGCGGCGGCAATCGCCAAGCCGGTATTTGAGGAAGTGGATCGCGTCGATGCTTTACTGAGCCATTATCGCCCAGACAGTGAGCTTTCCCGCATCAACCGCGAAGCGTTCGATCACGAAGTGACGACCGATCCGGAAACCTTCCGCTTTCTCGCGACCTGCGTGGCCTGGAGTGAACGCTCGCAAGGCGCCTTCGATATTTCTGTCGGCAAGTTGATGAAGGTCTGGAAGTTTTTCGGCGCTTCCGGCGCACTCCCTTCACCGGAAGAGTTGGCAGCCGCGCGAGCCGATGTCGGCTGGAAAAACATTCGACTGGATCCAGAGCAGCGCACGGTTCGCTTCCTCTCTGCCGGAATTGAATTGGATCCCGGAGGCATCGGCAAAGGCTACGCCGTCGATCGCGCGGTAAGAATTCTGCGAGCGAAGCAAGTTTCGGCGGCGTTGCTCTCGGCTGGCAGCAGCACCATCTATGCCATGGGTGCGCCAGCGGGAGAAGTGGGGTGGAAAGTGCGTGTGCCATCTCCGCAGCTCGAAGGCGGCACCATTTCCACCGTCATCCTGCGAGATACCTCCCTCTCGACCGCGAATCTGTCCGAAAAGAATTTCGTTCATGATGGCCAGCTTTACGGTGCCATCATGAATCCGCGAACTCTTGAGCCGGTGCGAGGAATGCTGCAGGTTACGGTGATTTCGCAGTCGGCCACCGACAGCGACGCATTATCGAACGCGTTGTTCGTATCAGGCCTGGAAGACCGGGCGTCGTTGCTGGGTGAACAGGACTGTGCACTCGTGATTCGAGAGAACAATTCTGAAATTGAAAAGCAACCTGCGCCAGAGTATGAGGCGATTCGTTGGCCATCTGAGGTTGCCCAGCGGCACCTCGCAGCACTTCCGACTACATAAGGAGAAAGAAAATTTATGAACCGCAGACGTTTGCTCCAAGGTCTTTCATTCAGTATGCTGGCGGCCAAATTGTCCGGTACTTCGACGCTGTATGGCCAGACCGAGGAGGCGCAGGCGCAGCCGATGCGGACGCTCTCGGCCAATGATCGCATTCAGGTCGGATTCATCGGGCCCGGGAGCCGCGGACAGGAATTAATACGGCAACTGCTGCGCACGCCGGGCGTGGACATCGCTGCGCAATGTGACGTCTATGAGCCGCGCTTTGCGGAAGTGAATGAAATGGTCGGCAAGACCGTCCCCTCTCATAAGGATTATCGAGAGCTACTCGACCGCAAAGATCTGGACGTCATCTTTATCGCAACACCGCCTGTGTTTCATGCTTCCTACTCCATCGCAGCGATGAAAAGCGGGCGCCCGGTCTACTGCGAAAAGACGATTGGCTTTACTCCGGAAGACTGCGCGAACGTAGTCGACAGCGTGCGAAAGACCGGCCAGATTTATCAGGTTGGCCATCAGATGCGCTACGCCTCCTGGATTGCGGATTCGATCAATCGCGTCCACAAGGGAGACATTGGCGAGCCCACGCATGTCTACGGCTATTGGCATCGCAGCGACAACTGGCGTCGCGAGGTGCCCAATCCCAGCCTGGAACACTTGATGAACTGGCGGCTCTATCGCGAATCGAGCGGAGGCCTGCTGGAAGAACTTGGCTCGCATCACATCGACATTGCGAACTGGGTGTTTGGCGAGCAGCCGCAGACACTCTTTGGCACCAGCAGCATCGCCGTCTACCATGATGGCCGCACTGTGGGCGACAATGTGCAAGCGGTGCTTGGCTACTCCAAGGGACGCCGCATGTTTTTCAGTTCCCTCACCGACAACGGTCTGATGGCGGACCAGGTATGGGTGTACGGCACCGAAGGCAGCTTGCAGATCACGCTGGCCGACGCCACGTTGTACAAACGCACTTCGAAAATGATCACCGAAGCCTCCCATTCCGATGTGGTGCAAAAAGGAGTGGAGACCGGCGCCTCGTACAACACAGATTCAGCCATACCGTATCGCGGGCCGGGCCAGCGAGTCGGCATGAAGCAGGGTGAGGATCCCACCCTCACCGCGTGCAAGTCATTTATGGAATGCGTTCGCAAAAAGAAACAGCCTTTTGCCAATGTGGATGTTGGATACAAATCCGCCATCGCCTGCTCGATTGGAAGGCATGCCATGTACGAGGGTCATTTAGCGACAATTCCACAATTGACAACCTAAAGAGAAATCGAGCAGATTACGCGCGCAACAAATTCGATCAGGAGACTCCACGATGGCGCTAACCAGAAGAGATATGTGCTTCCTGCTGCCGGCCTTAATGGCAACAGCAACAACCCACGCGGCGGAAAAGCGAGGCCGACAACAATGAAACGCTGAAGTCCGCGATTTACAACTTAAATACTTTGAAGGTAGAGAAAAGCAAAGGCCGCGAATACATTCCTGTGTTTGAAGGCACCACTTCGAACGGGCAGCACATGACAATGCATGAGTCCGGTGTGGCTCCCGGCGGAGTCATCCACGAAATGTACACTCATCCGGGCGATGAGATGTTTCTGGTGCGCGAAGGCACCCTGGAGGTAGAGATGGAGGGCAAGCGCTCCCAGGTGGGTCCGGGCGGCGTAGCCTACGTCGCGTCCAACACGCCCTATGCGGTCCGCAACACCAGCGACGAGTGGACGCGCTATTTTGTGTTTCTCTTCGGCCCATCGCATCCGCCGATCCAGTGGAAATAGCGGCCGATTGGTGCGCATTCTCAGCGCGACGGCGAGTCTGACGCAGCTTCCACCTGCGCGGGAGGACGAATCAGCAGGAAGACGAAGATGGTCGCCAGCACGGGCAACAGTCCAGCGGCAAGGAACGCAGGTCGATAAGAAAATCGATCGACTAAAACTCCGACGAGCAGCGTGAAGCCGGTGCTGACCACACCCGCCGCCAATCCACTCAGGCCGGTGACAGAGCCGACGACATTCTGCGGAAAAAGATCGGACGGCAGCGTCAGTCCCATGGTCGACCAGCTGGCATAACCCCACAACGCAACACAAATCAATGCCAGCGCGAAATACACATTGTGCACGCTTGCAGCTGGAATGCCGGCGAGAATCGGCACACAACTGACGAGACAGATCCAGGTGCGAGCCCGCACTACCGACATTCCATGGCGAATGCAGTAGCCGGAAATCCAGCCGCCGGTAAAGTTGCCGATGTCGGCCGCAATAAACGGAATCCACGCAAACATGGCAATCCGTTTCAGCGTGAAGCCGCGCGCATCGCTGAGATACTGCGGCAACCAGAAAACATAGAACCACCAGATTGGATCGGTCAGCGCTCGACCCAGAACAATGCCCCAAAGATTGCGATTCCTCGCGAGCCGCCGCCAGCGGACCCATCCGCGATCGGTGGTGACAGGCTCCGCATCGCGACCTGCTTCGATCAGCGCCACTTCTTCCGGGCTTACGCGAGGATGCGATTTCAGCGGATGATAGACACGCAGCCACACAGCTAGCCAAACGAAGCCGAGCAGACCCGACGCCGCAAATCCCCAGCGCCAGCCGAAGGCCAGCGCGATCAGCGGAATCGTAAGCGCCGCCAGCGCCCCGCCCACGCTGGAGCCGCTATCGAAAATTGCTACCGCGAGACTGCGCTCCTCTCGCGGAAACCACTCGGCGACAACTTTGCTGGCCCCCGGCCAATTGAAGCCTTCGCCAATCCCCAGCATGAATCGAAAAAATGCAAATCCAAAAACGGAACTGGCGAAGCCGGTAAGAATATTCATCACCGACCACCACAGGGCTGCCGCGGCCAATCCCACGCGACTACCGACAGCATCGAGGACGATGCCACCGATCAACCAGGTAATGGCATACGAAATCTGAAATGATCCTAGAATTTTTGCCAGGTCGGTATGCGACAAGTGGTACTGCGCCGTGATCATCGGCGACAGCACAGAGAAGCTTTGCCGGCTGATGTAGTTGGTGACGGTCGAAAAGAAAAGTGTCCAGACGATCCACCATCGAGTTCTGCCGATATGTCGGGACGGTTTCGACGCGGCTGCTCCAGACTCTGCAGACTTCAACAGTCACCTCGTCGGGCGGCAGATGAATGCGCGTTCCCTGGAATGTTGGCCGAAGCCGCGACGCCTAATGGGAGACAGGTTCCAGGATCCCCGGAAACCATTTGACCGCATTGTCGTGATACAGCTTGCGAAGAATCGGTTGTGGAAGCGCGAGTCCCTGGATCCTATGACCGTTGTACTCGACGACGTCGTTGGTGGCAAAGAAGCGCCAGTCGTTCGCGTAGCGGTCTTCCCACTCTTTCATCGCGTTTTGCGGATTGGCATCCGGAGGGAATTCGTTATCGGTCGCATAGATCAACCGATCCTGATACTTGGTAATGAATGCGATCAGGTCCGCCCGCGGTTGCATTTCGACATAAGGCATGCGGGCGGCAAGATCCACCGCAAAGTTTGGATACCTGTCCAGGTGCTCCGCAAGCTGATGGAAATCGGCTTCCATACTGCCCAGATGCGCGCCCACCACACGCAGTTTCGGATTTGCCTCCAACACATGATCGCGCGCGACCAGAATCGCAGCCTTCGATGGCGCACCCGGCTTGGTATACATGTAAAGCTCAGGATGCTTCATGTAGTAACCGTAGTCAGCAGCGTTGGGATTGGGAGCTTCCCAAATCGTATTTGGATCGGCCAGGTGCGCAATCAATGTCTTATTGTGAGCTTGAATGTTCTTGAAAATCGGCTCGAAGACGGGATTGTCTGGCATGATGTAGTTTCCCTTCGCGTCTTTGATCTCCATGCCGACATTCTTCCAGATCTTGACCGCAACTGCCCCATGCGAAAAATCTTCATTGATAATGCGGTTTGCATTTTCCGCGAATTGCGGCTGCTTGTACTTGAACGGATCGAACGAACTGCACATCGCAATATAGCCGTCGCTGTGATGCACCACTGTCCATGCTTCCTGGCGCGTTTTGGCCAAGTCTTTCAGTTGCGGACTGAAGTCATCCACCAGGGTGATGTCGAGCGTATGCAGGTTAAGCCGCTTCAGCATCGCATACAACTCTGGCGCGTCCTGAAAGGCATGCGTGTGGGTATCGATCGGATCGAGTGCAGCGAACTGAGGTAGCTCCTGCGGGGTGAACGGCCCACTCACTGGGGTCGTCGACACCGTCGCGGCGCTGGTAGAAGTGGATGCTTTCGGCGCCTGAGTTCTGTTGCATCCAGTCATAGCGACAAACAGCACAACGAACATTGCAACTTTTTTCACGCTGGCCATCCTTCAATTCGATTCGGTGTCCATGCTAACTCGTCCCACGGAATTAGACGCAGCAATCACACCTCGACCGGGTGATCCAGGATTTCCTCACTCGTCGGATCCCAATAGAGTTTCTTGCCGCTCCAGTAGGAGTGCGCCGCCATGATGACCACAATGGCGTGCGAGAAGCCGTGATCGACATTGGCATCAGGTTGTTTGCGAGTGTGCATCGCCGTCAGCCAGTTGATCACATGATGGGCATCGTCGTCGTTCGGACCCAGTGAATCTGGCGGCGGCGCACCGGGAACATGTACGACCTCTTCCTGCTCGCGCGCCGGCGGCACAATGGGCAGCTTCGAATAATTCACGGAGCCATCCATTTCATGTCTGCCACCTTCTTTGCTCACCACAAAAAACGATGCGCCTTCTCCGCCATAATTTGCGATGGTGCCGTCGCGTCCTTGAATTCGAGAGAAGCTGCGATAGCTGTTGCCGAAAGTAGTTTTGTAGGTAAACAGAAATCCCTTGGGATAGGTGATCGCGGCCACTACAGTGTCTGGATTTTGCCGGCCGTCGGGCCACGCGTAGATACCGCCGTTGGCGACCACACTGACCGGATAGTTCTCGTCCGTCCACAGATGCACCAGGTCGCTGCCGTGGCTCAACCACTGATCGAAGATGCCCGAGGAATAATCCTTATACAGGCGAAACTCCAGGTAGACATGCGGATCGAAGGGTTGATACGGCTTGCCGAGCAGCCATCGCTTCCAATCCGTGTCTTCTTCACGCAGCTTGGATTGGCGGTCCTGCATCCACTTCTTCCATTCCATGTTGCGGTCCTGATCCATCTGCGGGGTCTCGCCAATGTCATTGGGCACGAAACGCCAGCGTTCTTCGTTGACGTTCCATTCCTGCTCAATGTGGACGATCTTGCCAATCCGCCCGGAGCGAACAATATCCCGCACCGCAAGTTGATAGGGCTGGGTGCGATGCTGCGATCCCACCTGGACAACCTGCTTCGACGCCTTTACAGCGTCGCGAGCTTCTTTCGCTTCGGAAAGAACATTTGCAAACGGCTTTTCGACGTAGCAATCTTTGCCGGCACGAACAACTTCAGTACACAGCTTGGCATGCTGAAAATCGCCAGTCGCAATCATCACTCCGTCAATATCCGGGCGAGCCAGCATTTCTTCTGAGTACTTGAACATCTGCGGGTCAAGATTGAAAGCCTTCTTGACCTGCGCCGCACGCTGCTCTCGTGCCAGCGTCCAGATGTCGCAGACCGCGACTGTTTCCACCGGCATTTGTTTCGACGCCAGGTGCGTCATGTGGACGTGGCCTTCACTGCGTTGCCCGCAGCCAAGTTGACCCAGGCGAATGCGATCATTCGCGCCCAAGATACGGGCATAGGAGCGGGCATCCATCCCTGCGGCCAGTGCGGCCACTCCAGCCTGCTTTACAAACGTGCGGCGATCGATTCCTTCCTGCGTCTTGTCAGCCATCGAGGCCTCCAGTTGAAAGATTTCCGTTCGAAGTCGATCTAGCTTCTGCCAGCCAGCGCCGAAGATTGCAAAAGATCCATCACCTGGGAGGATGAATCTCGATCCAGGTATACAGTGGCGTTTGGATGGGTGCGCAGCAGTGTTGCCGGGCAGGCCGTTGAAATCACATCCTCCAGCGTACGACGGATGATGGCTGCCTTGCGTGGTCCGGGGACAGAGGCGATCAGCTTTGGTACCCGATATAGCGCGGGAATAGTGACGGTCATGGCACGTTCCGGCACCTCCTCGAGACTTCCAAACCATCCTTCCGCTTCCTGTTGCTGACGGCACGTCGTATCCAACTGTACGACCTTCACATCCAGAGGATCGTTGAAATCCGCAACCCCGGGATCGTTGAACGCCAGATGCCCATTTTCGCCGATGCCCAGCAAACATAACTGCGGATTCGCGGCGCGTAGAAGCGCCGCATACTCTTTACAGGCCTGCTGCGGATCAGGTGCGGTGCCATCGATCTCAAAGAACTCCTTCATCTTGACTTTCCGCGTCAGATTGTCGCGCAGGTAACGGCGAAAAGAGGCAGGATGATCCGGGCTCAACCCGATGTACTCATCCATGTGGAAGCCACGCACCTGTGCCCATGGAGGCGCGGGAATTTGCGTGAGAACCTGCAGGGTATCGAGCTGGGAGGCGCCAGTTGCGAAGATCACCGCGAACTCGGCGTTCGTTTTTGCCAGCTCCGTCAGCGAACTTGCCGCGGACAGGGCTGCTGCGGCGCCGGCCGCTTCTCGCGTGGGGTGAATTTCAATTTTCAGCTTCTCGACCTGGTAGTGCTGAACGTTACCGCTCTGTGTCATCTCTTCCTCAATGTACCTTCACGGCCTGGCGTAGCCTCAACCTTTCGGTCGTCGACCGCTCAAAAACCTGAGCCGTCGGATCTGAAGGACAGAAGCCTAACCACGACAACAATGCTTTAATTTTCAAAACTTTGGCGACCGAGATTCGATCAGGGGTTCGGCTTCCAAAGCAAGGGCTGCACGATTCCTTCAGTCCACCGTACCGCCCGTAATTCCTGAAGTCAAGATAGTTTTCCCGATATTAAGCGATTTTTTCATAATTCGCATGTTTTCGCATCTATTCCGCTATTGCCGGCGACCCCCTGATAGGCAAAGTTACACTGGTGTTCAGAAGCAGTCGGCCCTTGAGCCGCATCTTTACATACATGAAAATCGCGTTTCTCGGTCTCGGAAAAATGGGCGTTGCTGTGGTCGGAAGGCTGTTGCGGGCAGGACACGCCGTTTCGGTCTGGAATCGGTCGCCAAAATCATTGCAGGAACTGGGAATTGCGGCGGCTACCCTGGCCCCTTCCGTCCGCGCAGCCGTGGACAGGTGCGAGGTGGTTTGCACCATGCTTGCCGACGACGAATCCACGGAAGCCGTCGCCTTTGGCCCGGATGGGCTCCTCGCAGCGCTGCGACCCAACGCCGTCCACATCGCTTTGGGCACCCTGAGCGTGGCTTTGTCGCGGCGATTGATGGAAAGCCACGCCGCGGCGGATCAACGCTACATCGCAGCTCCCGTCTTCGGGCGCCCGAACGTCGCCGCGCAGGGTCGGTTGTGGGTTGTGGCCGCCGGCGACGAACCCACTCTCGAGCAGGTTCGCACGGTGCTGGATGCAATCGGCCGAGGAGTGACCATCGTCGGAAATGAACCGCCCCAGGCACATGCATTCAAGCTGGGCGGAAATTTTATGATCAGCGCGATGGTGCAGACACTCAGCGAAGCATTCGTTTTCGCAAGTGCGGAGGGCATCGATCCGGAGCTGTTCCTGGAGACGATCAACGAAGCCTTATTCCAATCGCCGTTTTACCTGAACTATGGCCGCGTGATGCTGCATCCCCCCGAACATCCCGGCGCCACGGTTTTACTGGGCGAGAAAGATATACGATTATTTCGCGAAGCCACGCAGTCGGCTGGAGTGCAGCTGGGTCTCGCGGAATATTTGCAGGAACAATTTAATGTGGCCATTCTTCACGGCCTGGGCAAGACGGATTGGGCTGTTGGACAATACCGTATGGCGGAACAAGCTTCAAAAAAATAAAATTTCCAGGAGATGCATGTCCACGACTTCCAAAAAAACCACGACTGACTTTCCTCTTCGCGGCAAAGTTGTTTTTGTTACCGGCGGCAGCTCCGGCATCGGAGCCGCCTGCGCAGAGAGCTTTGCACAGGCCGGCGCCCGACTGCTTTTGGCCGCGCGCCGCGAGGATCGGCTGCAAGAAATGATTCCGAATCTGCGAGCCGCAGGGGCGGAAGATGTCTACACGGTTGCGCTCGACGTGCGCGTCAATAAAGAAGTTCAAGCAGTCGTCGATGGATTGCCGCCTTCCTGGCAAGCAATCGATATTCTCATCAACAATGCCGGGCTCAGCCGCGGCCTGGAAAAAGTTTACGAAGGAAAGATTGACGATTGGGAAGAGATGATCGATACCAACGTGAAGGGGCTGCTCTACGTCACACGCGCGGTCGTTCCTGGAATGGTGCAGCGAGGCGCGGGACACGTCGTCAATCTCGGCTCAACCGCCGGCCATATGACCTATCCCAACGGAGCGGTCTATTGTGCAACCAAAGCCGCTGAGAATCGTATTTCAGAGGGGTTGCGTGAAGATCTGCTGGGAACACCGGTCCGCGTAACGACAGTCGATCCAGGCATGGTAGAGACAGAATTCAGCAAGGTTCGCTTTCACGGAGACGAGGGCCGCGCTGCCAAGGTGTACCAGGGACTGACGCCGCTGCAGGCGGAAGACGTTGCGGATGCGATCCTGTGGGCTGTCACGCGGCCTGCCCACGTCAACATCGCGCAGCTGTTGTTGACCAGCGTAGACCAGGCAAATTCCCTGCTCTTCAATCGCCGAACCAGCTAGATGAGAGGGTTCTATCCCAGCCTTTGCAATTCCGCCTCGATGTCTTTCAAGGCGGCTTGCAATGCGGAACGCCGGGCCGGATGACTTGTCTTTTCTGACAAGATCCTCTCGCGCTTCAGCTGCAGCATCTGGCGAGCTCGTGCCTGTTCTGCGCCTGCCGCCTGCACTACATATTTGGAGGCTACCTTCGCGGCCTGCTCTCGCTGTTCCTCTCGCTGCTCTAACTGCTCTTCCACCGATTTACTTTCCCATCCTCGCGCCATATATACAGAGTAGCGGATTGGGGCTGGAATCACACGTATCAAATGTCACATCTGCTTGAATAATGAATGCAGTCGAACAAAACACTGCGAGGAGTGTCGCATGCGAGCCTTTCAAATTACGCAATTCGGTCTCGAACATCTGCGTCTTGTCGATCTGCCCACGCCGACGTGCGGCGATGGGATGGTGCTGATTCGAGTCCATGCAACTTCTCTTAATTACCGTGATCTGTTGATGATTCGCGGCCATTACGATCCCAAACTGAAAATGCCTCGCATTCCACTCTCCGATGGATCCGGCGAAGTGGTCACCGTCGGCGCGGGAGTCACTCGCTTCAAACCAGGGGATCGCGTTGTCGGTTTGTTCCTGCAGAACTGGCAGGACGGCGGTCCATCCCAGGCAAAATCTCGCGGAGGACTCGGCGGCGATATCGATGGCATGCTTGCAGACTACGTGGTATTGCCGGAGCGCGGCGTCTCTCACTTCCCCGCCCATCTGAGTTACGAAGAGGCGGCAACACTGCCGTGCGCCGGCTTGACTGCATGGAATGCTTTATTCCAAGTGGCATCCACGAAACCCGGCGACACGATTGTCATTCAAGGAACGGGCGGAGTTTCTATCTTTGCGTTGCAGTTTGCAAAGTTGGTGGGAGCTCGCGTGCTCGGCACCTCCAGTAGTGACGAGAAACTCGAGCGTGCGAAATCCCTGGGCCTCGATGAAGGTGTCAACTATAAAAACAATCCAGACTGGTCTGGCTGGGTCAAACAACAAACTTCTGGCGAAGGTGCGGATCTCATCGTTGAAGTGGGAGGAGCAGGAACCTTGAAAGAATCCATGAAGGCTGTGCGTATCGGCGGCACCATAGCACAAATTGGAGTACTTAGTAGTTCAGAAGAAAGGTTCGAAGTTACTTCGGTACTTATGCGACAACTTCGCCTGATCGGCGTGTATGTCGGCTCTCACACGATGATGCAAGCCATGAATCGTGCCATTGAGCTATCCCACATGCAGCCCGTAGTGGGAAAAGTATTTCCCATATTGGAAACGATTGGGGCATATCGCTACCTCGAACAAGCTCGTCATTTTGCCAAAGTTATTATTTCTTTAACATCTGAGAAGTAACCAAATCGGGCGCAGATTCTGAACTACTAAATCTATTCAACGACTTAGACGAAACCCAAATTTAGCCATCATTTTTCTTGCTCTCCGACGACGCCAGTTGGCATTCGTCTTGCATCTATCCCTGTGTAGTGAGCCCACGATGTTAGGGTACGCAACAAACCGGGAGGCGCGAGCAATCTACGAAAGACAGTAGAGGAGCTCGCGAAGAGAGAAATGACGTCTTGGCTACGCGCGATCTTCGATTTCTTCTATGAAATGTTTTTTGGCTGCAGTCACGGCCATTTAACTCGACCATTCACGCTGCAGGCTTCGAGCTATAAAGTTTGCCTCGACTGCGGACGGCATTTCCCCTACTCGTTGGACAAAATGCGGATACTGCATTCCTGGGAAATCGCTAAACAACCTTTGGTAGAGCCGGTATCGATATCCGTCGAATCAGGGCTCTCCGAGCGCACAGAGTACAACCGCACAAAGGCGGTCGCGTAACTGTACGCAACTAAATTCCTCCGCGTGTGGTTGGCGCATAGGAATCTGCTTCGCTGAACTCCTGCTGCACTTGTTACACTATGGCAACCCCTGACGACAAGGTGTTGCCATAGCGTATTTCTTACCATCTCGCATTGTCTCTATCGAAGCTCTGACCAAAATTTACGAGGGCCGGCAACGTGTTGTTGCGGTCGACGGAATTGATCTGTCTGTGCCCGCCGGGGGAATCTTTGGCTTGCTGGGACCCAACGGCGCCGGCAAAACGACCACCATCAGTATTTGCACCACGCGATCTCTACCCACTTCCGGCCGAGTGATCATCGCAGGTTGCGACGTTGTTGCCAAGCCAGCCGTTGCCCGCCGACAAATTGGCGTGGTGCCACAATTCAATACTCTCGATCGCTCCTTAACCGCGTTCGAGAACCTCTTCTTCCACTGCCGCTATTTTGGCATGAGCGATTCACGATCCAAAGAGCGTGCGCAGAAATTGCTAACGCAGTTCCGTCTTGCAGATCGCGCCAAAGCATTCCCCAACGAGTTATCCGGAGGATTGGCGCAGCGACTGTTGGTGGCTCGCGCCATCGCCCATCAGCCCGCGGTGCTATTCCTGGATGAACCCAGCGCGGGCCTCGATCCACAGAGCCGCCTGGCCATGTGGGAATCGATTCGAAGCCTCAAGGATCAGGGCATCACAGTGTTAATGACGACTCACTACATGGAAGAAGCGGAAGCGCTGTGTGATCGCGTCGCCATCATCGATCACGGCAAAATCCTGGTCGAAGATACTCCCGAGAAACTGAAGAACGGCCTGGGAATTCAAACGGTCTACGGGCTGGATGTGCAGCATGTCGATCAACGCGAGGAGTTGGCCAACAAACTGCGATCCGTATCTGACGTCAGCTCCGTCGAAACAACTGCCACCGGCGTCAGAGTGTATACCCAGGGTGCGGAAGGTTTGCTCTCGACCATCGTCGCCGAGGCGCAGGCATACGGGTTGCGTGACATCTCCATATCCGAGCCTTCACTGGAAACGGTGTTCATCCACCTGACAGGGAGGGACCTGCGTGAGTAGTGCCGCCACTCCAGCTCACAATTCCGGTCAACACGGTTCCCCGTCTACTTTCAATCTCTACGTTCACGCATTCTGGGGATTGTTGCTTCGCGACTTCCGAGTTTTGCGACGCGAGCTAGGCCCCTTTGCCGTGCGGGTCATCATGAACCCGCTACTGTTCCTGTTCGTTTTCACTTATCTTTTTCCCCGCATCGGACAAAGTTTCGGAAGCACATCCAGCTCTGGCAGCATGAATTTTGGCACTGTACTGCTGCCTGGATTGATGGCTGTCGCCATCATGTTTACCGGCATTGCTGCGGTGGCGCTACCGCTGTCGACGGAGTTCGGAATTACACGCGAGATCGACGATCGCGTGATGTGTCCTCTTCCTGTGGCCGGCGTGGCGATTGAGAAAATCTGCTTCAGCGCGCTACAGTGTATGCTCTCCGCGGCACTCGTATTTCCGCTGGCATATTTCATTCCATCGGAGCCGGTGCATGTCCAGGTCAGCAGTTATTGGCTGCTGATCGCGGTGATAGTCCTGGCCAGCCTGGTTTCCGGAGCGCTCGGCTTAACCATCGGCACTACGGTCGAACCGCGGCAGATTGGGCTCATCTTTTCTGTGGTGGTAGTGCCCATCACGTTTCTTGGCTGCGTGTATTATCCCTGGGCGCTGCTCCATTACGTTCCATGGTTGCAATATGCGGTGCTGTTGAATCCCATTGTGTATATGAGTGAGGGCTTGCGTGCCGCGTTAACACCCGCGCTGCCGCATATGCCGGCCTGGATGATTCTGGGTGCGCTGGTGATTTCTGTGTTCGTCCTCGGCTGGGCAGGAATCCGCGGATTCCTGCGCCGAGTGATTGGTTAAATCGTCCAACTACGCAGAGTAGTACGAATCCAGAACCGGCAGCAGTTCTGCGGGCGCATAGTGCGGTTCCGGCATTTTCAACTCCGGCATGGGCTTCGCTTCGAACAGCTTGCGACATGGAATCGCTAACCAGCGCGCCATGCGAGTTGCTTTTTGACGGCGTGCGCTGTCAGTCGAAATTCCGGTCTTGGCGTACATTTGCCGGTACAGCTTGGAGATGAAAAGAAATGCCAGCCGACCGCGCAACGTGGGCACGCATTTCGATCGCTTCCAGATCGCAGGCATGCTGTAAAAACTGTCCCAGACGCCTTGTGTGCGCTCACGAATCTCTTCTGACGACATGAGGCTGTGCGGACTGAACATCTTCGGCCGAACCGCCGCCGGAATCAACCAGTGGCGTGTGATGGGGATTCCACCGACCTGCATGACATTCTCGCCCAGGTTTTTCTCCCAGCGATCAAAATCGATGGTGCCGGGGAATGGAGTCAGCATGACAAATTGCGCAAACGTAATGTCGGCACGCTTGGCCAGTTCCGCCGTGGCAGCAAATGTGTCCCGACGATCCGAGGAGAGACCAAAGATAAACGACCCCAGAACGTGCACACCATGTTCCTTGAAGGTCTGCAGCCGCTTCACCAGGTTGTCGCCGGAGAGATTGAAATCCTTAAAGACAGCCTTGAGCCCTTCCGCAGTGGCCGATTCGACTCCAACCAGGGCGCCTTTGATATTCGCTCGGCGCATCGCGTCGAGATACTCTGTGTCCTCGCCGGCCTCCATTGTGATCTGGGTAAAGAACACCATGTCCTTTGGGAGTTCAGACAACTTGCGCATCAGTTCAAAGCGCTCGGCACGAATCCCATGTAATTCTTCGACGCGTGCGGTGTTTCCCTGCTGCTCCGCCAGGCGAAGATCGGCGAGGCTGACGGGATAGAAATTGTCATCCGCAAGCGCGATGAATCGAAATCCTCGGCGGCGCAAGTCGACAATCTCCCGCACCACCACGTCGGAGGTTCGCGGCCGCGGCTTCTGGCCATCGGTGCGCCAGACGGAGCAGAACGAGCAATGCTTCGGACAACCGCGCACCGTCTGTACCGAGGCCCACATATATTTGTCGCGCGGCGCCAGGTCCCAGCGTGCCGGCAGGAACTGGTCGCCAGAGATTCGACCACCGTCATAGATTGTCTGGCCGGTTCCCGCGAGCACATCCGCAATGACTTTGCCCCAGATCACATCTCCGTCGCCCTTCACAATGGCATGTGCGCCGCCAAGTTCGATAGCTTCATTGGGATATAAAGAGGCGTGGATGCCGCCGTACACCACGTAGGCGCCGCGCGCCCGGGCGATCTTTCCCAACTCCATGCCACGCAACGCATTGCCGGTGTGGATGCCGATTCCAACAACATCTCCGGGCTCCACGCTCTCCGGCTGAAATGGCGCCAGAGTCTCGTCGGTAATGACAGGATCGCCGTACCTGGCAGGGGTGGCTGCAGCCAGAACATACAACCAACGGGGGGTGATAACGCCGATTCCAAACGAGGAATCGCTGGGGTTCACTAGATGTACATGCACGATGCGAGGATCTCCTTCTGGTTGGCAAACAGCGCACAAACGAAGGAAATTCCTCGAATCAATCTAGCGAACCGTCCGAGCGCAAGAAATGCAGCAGATCGGAAAGGTCCTATACCTGAAAAGAATAAAATCCGACAAACGCTACAACCTAATTTGGAGTATGGGCTGGCTTTACAAGCATTGTCAAAAATCGACATTGGCAAATGTCATTCTTTGACAGTGAAATGCTGACGTAAAGCGCGAAGTCAAAAGGGGAAAGGCCCCGATCGAGCGGCGAAAACTTTTCACCTTGCGTTCGCCTCACGATCGGGGTCCAATTCGAGCCATTTCAGACTTAGTGGGAAACGTCCCCTCCCCAGGAAAACTGCATGCCGGTTCGAAAATTGAACGGCAGTCCGGGATAGCCCAGCACTTGCTGGTAGTGCTGGCTCAGCAGATTATCAAACACGGTGTAGCTGGAGATATGCCGATTGATCCGTAAGTGCGTCGTCAATCCAAGAATCTGATACGCCGGATCGAGGTTTTGATTCGGAAGCAGCAGAGTCGTCCCTCCGTTGGCATCGGTCAGGAAGGTGCTGTCGTCTCGCCTGCCGACAAAGCTGCCCGTCATCTCGGCATACCAGCGACTGCGGGCATAAATCAGCGCGTAGCTGCCACTGTGCTTGGCACGACGAAAGGGGCGATTGCCGACCAATGGGGAGTAGGCTCCAATCGGCGTGTTGGGATACTTGGGGTTGTAGGACGGAGACGCATTGTCGCTCGAAAATGACTTGTTCACGGTCGAATTCAACAGCGTGTATCCGCCGCGGACAAATAGATGATCGGTGATCCGATACTTCGCGCTGGTTTCAACGCCCTGCGCGCTGAAGCTGAGCGAATTGATATACGCCCCATAGGAGGTGTTGGCAATAATCTGCTCAACGGCGGGGGGAACCCCCAGTTGCAGCAGCTCGGGCGCATCGACAAATTCAATTTGATTGGTGAAGTTGTTGTGATAGTACCCACCATGGAGTAGTGCTCGAGTTCCAAACATGTGCTGGTCGATACCGCCTTCGTAGGTACTGGTTTCCTGCGCGCCCACCTGCGTGATCCCGTGTTGTGCGATCAATTGCTGGCCGTCGGGTAGCGCCTTCAAGACGTCATAGATGGAACCATTTTGCTCCGCGATGGTGGGCTCCAGGATTCCCTGCGAATAATTGAATCGAAGTTTGGTGCCGCTCAGAAGCCCGGCAGCGGTTGGCTTGGAAAAATAGTATGCCGCCGTGGCATGAGGCGTAGGTTGGAAGCCAAACACCGTATAGTTGGGCAGATCGGCTCCGGCGCTGTAATACAGTCGATTCGCCAGATTTCCAGAGGTCTGCACGATCGTATCGTAGTTGCCGCGGTGAGCTGTTTGCGGAAAGTAATCATAGGCGGTGTAGCCGCGTTCCGACTGATATCGAAACGCCGCAAAGGCGGTCATCTTATCGCTGCTTTTATAGCTGGCCTGACCGTAAAAATAATCCTGGTTGGTCAGCGTGCCGTTAGTTCCCGGATAGGTCTGGTTGGCGCAGGAATAAAACGCCTGTCCGCTGGCGCTGGTTCCGTTGGCACCGACAATCGTCACTTGCTTGCCCAGATATTCCGGCTGTCCTGGATTTCCCAGATCGTCATAGCAGTTGAAGTTGTTGGGATTGTCGGTCAGGATGCCAACCGGCCCTGGATCCGTATTGAGTGAGCGCAGACGTACCAGCCCGTACTGCGCCGTCATATCCAGCTTGTCGCTTTGCCGATCTTCGATGGTGGCGCTACCGTACAGGTCGTGTTCCTTCAAGTACTGAACGTCAGGAATACCGTAAAACAGAATTGCATTCGGCTCACCTGTTGAAGCTGCAATGCGATGTGCAGTGGCTCGCACCTGCACATGCGGAGTGAGCGCATATCCAAGATTGCCCACCGAAGATACATTATGGAACGTACTGTTCGGATAGCTGTTTGAGGTGTCGATGCGCGCGAAATCTCCAAAATAATCGAACGCGTTGTGCACACCGCCCAATGATGCTTCCTGGTGATAGGTACCGAAATTACCGGCATCGATGGCATATTGCAACAGCGGTTTCGCCGTGGTCCCGCGCGCGGTGGTCAGCGCAATGACCCCGGAAGACGCATTGGCGCCGTAGAGTGCGCTATCCGAGCCACGATAGACTTCCGCCTGGCTGATGCCGTTGGAAGCCAGGTAGGCGAAATTCACTCCTCCGCCGATATCGTTGATCGGGATCCCATCCAGTAACACATCGGTTTCGTTGGAATTGCCGCCCATTTCAAATAGGGAGGTTGCGGCCCCGCGTTGCCCGCTGCTGCTGAACTGCAACCCGCTTACCAGGCGCAGCGTGTCCTGCATGTCGATCGTGTGCGGGTATAACGATTGGTCAATCACAGTCGTCGAAGCACCAGATTGCGATTCAGGCGTCGGAGTACCGTTCGCGGTGACGGTCACCTGCTGCTCCAGCTGGCCAAACTGCATCGCCACATCCGCATAGGAAACCTTGTTCATCGCAACAAAGATATCGTTGCTCTGGGTGGCGTTGAAGCCGTTGGCAATGACGCGTACGTGATAGCGTCCGGGTTTATAGACGTAGGCAATGTACCGTCCACGACCGTCCGTGCGTCCATGGGATTGAAGCATCACGCCGGTAGGCGTCATGATGTCGACACGCGCGTTATATACCGGCGCCCCCAGTGGATCGGTCACAACCCCGGTCACCGTTCCGGCAATCGTTCTTTGTTGCACAGGAGCGGCAATTAAAGACGTCGACCAAAAAAATGGAGAGAAATAGAAGATTGTCAGCGCGAAAAGCAGCGACGCATCGGAAGCAGTACGACTGCGTCGAAAGACGCTAAAAAGAAAAATTAGGCCAGTCATTCGATATCCCCTCGGATCGTTGCATGAAGCCGGTCTCCTGACTCACGCTTCTTCAAGCTTGGGCACCTTCCCAGACGTTGCGGTCCAGTGGTTGCAGACTGCCTTGCCCAGCTCTCGCGCTTACAGTTACGGGGTAGTGGCGGACTTGCACCGCGCTTCCCGACACTTCATGGATGGTGGAAACAATACGCCAGCCGCAAAAGCATGCAGTCCGGCGCCGGACGCCGCGCATCCCTTCGCGAACAAAGAAACACGCGCACCAAAAATCAACAACCATACTCGCAAACCGGGATTGCGTCGACCAGCCGAGATTTGGCTGGAGCGCGCTCCCTTCGGTCCTCCCATCGAGACCGAAAGACAGCTAAGACTTTACCCTGGCCGGTCTCCTGACTTACGCATCGATTGAGCATGGCGAACCTTCCCAGACGATCCCCGTCCAGTGGTTGCCCGCCGCGGCGGGCCCTGCCTTGCTCTCCGCGCTTACAGTTACGGGGTAGTGGCGGAGTTGCACCGCGCTTCCCGAACACCAAGGGCCAGAGCGTTTCCCCGCACGCATGCAGGAAACGGCTCTATTCAGATATATATCGGGATCGAATCTCCTCGTCAAACATGGGGAGACAAACAGGAGGGAGGGTCGGTGTGAGCGCAGGGATACCGGCCACGCAACAATTGCGCAGCCGGCTAGCATTCATGCAGACGGACGTATGGCTGTCGCGCGTTTATTTCTTCACGTGATTGGCGACGATCAAGTTCTGCACTTTGTCATAGACATTCCGGGGCAAGACCCCTTTACTGAGAAGCTGATTTTTCGAGCTGTAGGGTCGTCCGGCGACAATTCTCCTGGCGTAGGTATCGCCGATGCCGGGTAATGTTCTTAGTTGCTCGACGGAAGCGGTGTTAATGTCCATTGAACCCATTTTCGTCGCCGGCGACATGGATGGAGAGTTCCGGGTAGCAGTTTGCGCGACCGCCGCGGTTGCCGGCAATGCGGCAAGCGCAAATACAAGTCCAGCACCACATAGAATGTTACGTAACCGCTTTTGAAGGTGCATCGTGATTCCTCCCATTGGATCTGAAATTGCCGTTGCAACAACACGTTACCCATCCTCGATATCCTCGTCAATCGGAAAACACCCTTGGCGGTGAAAATTTCTTCATCCGGCGAAATTGAGACACGCGTTCCTTGCCGCCCTTGTTGGTCCAACATGATAGAGCCGGTCTGAAGAGATTCAGAGGCCGACGCTCTGGCTGCCAACTTGACATGGCGCCAAGTTGTTTCTTATCCTCAACCCATGCAGATGAGTCCGCTCCATCGCCATCGTCACCATCATCATCACGTGGCGAACGTGTCAGCGGAGCATTCTGAGCAGGATTCATAAGATCCTGAACAAGTTCAGAAAGTCACCGTCCCGCTGATGCGAACCGCATCCGCGGGTTTTTTGTTTTCACCCACAGGATACCCATAAGGACGATTCACGATGAGCGA
This sequence comes from uncultured Acidobacteriota bacterium, assembly GCA_963735505.1. GTDB lineage: Bacteria > Acidobacteriota > Terriglobia > Terriglobales > Acidobacteriaceae > JAKAAZ01. The sequence continues at coordinate 88,692 of CAVTLR010000001.1, forward strand.
AACAGTCACATCGAACCCCGCAATTGACTTTACGAAGCTGGACGGACTGGTACCCGGAATTGTGCAAGATGCCGCAACCGGGCTAGTGCTGATGGTTGGATTCTTGAATGAGGAAAGCTATCGCAAGACCCTGGAAAGCGGCTTTGTCACCTTCTGGAGCCGCACCCGTCGCAAGCTGTGGATGAAGGGCGAAACCAGCGGCAACCGCCTTCGCATTGCGGATGCGGCTACGGATTGCGACAATGACACGCTCCTGTTCCGCGTCGTGGTTGAAGGCGACGGGTTGGTTTGCCACGAAGGCACCGTCAGCTGCTTTACCAAGCCAGTCAGCATGCCTGCTTCCGCCGCAACTGCCAAAGAAAGCGAGACCCCGGCATGAGCCAGAAACTGCGACTTGGAATTCCGAAGGGCAGCCTGCAAGACGCCACCATCGCCCTATTTGAGCGTGCGGGCTGGCGCATCTTCGCTAATGGGCGTTCCTATTTCCCAGGAGTCGACGACCCCGAAATTGAATGCATGTTGATTCGCGCTCAGGAAATGGCTCGCTATGTGAATCATGGCGCGCTTGACGCGGGACTGACTGGCAGCGATTGGGTCGCAGAAAGTGGGTTAACCGTCGAATCCATCGCCAGCCTCACCTACTCCAAGCAAAGCCGACAGAAGGTTCGCTGGGTACTTGCAGTCCCCGAGGATTCGCCCTACCAGCGCGCCGAGGATCTGGCCAACAAGATCATCGCGACCGAACTTGTCGAAGCTACCAAAAAATACTTCGCCGGCAAGAATGTGCCGGTCCAGGTGGACTTTAGTTGGGGCGCCACTGAGGTGAAACCTCCGGTGCTGGCCGACGCCATTGTCGAAGTGACGGAAACCGGAAGTTCGCTGCGGGCGAATCGACTTCGCATTCTGGAGACCGTGCTCGAAAGTGAAACCCAGCTCATCGCCAATACGACGGCGTATCAGGAACCCTGGAAAAAAGACAAAATCGACAAAATTGCATTGATGCTGCAAGGCGCGATCGCCGCGCAAGGCCAGGTCGGATTGATGATGAATGTGCGTGCGAGCGGTCTGCCTGCAGTATTGGGCGTGCTGCCGGCGCTGAATTCACCGACGATATCTACGCTGAGCGATGCGGAGTGGGTCGCCGTCAACACCATCCTGGAAGAACGCTCCGTGCGCGATGTGATTCCGCGGCTGAAAGCTGCCGGAGCCACAGGTATTGTCGAATATCCGCTGAACAAAATTGTTTTCTAGGGAGCGTCTTCGAAAGCGATGAAACTGATACGCACCTACGGAAAAACAGCCGCTCAAGCGGAGACGATTCTGCGTCAGATTGAAGGACGATCGGGCGCGGCCACCGGTCGACTGGAGCCTGCGGTAAAACGCATCCTCGCGGATATTCGACGAAAGGGCGACGCTGCGTTGCGGCGGTATGCGGAGAGACTGGACGGTTTTGAACCTGCGGCAGACATGCAAGTGACGCAGGAGGAGATGGCGGCTGCGTGGGACGAAACTCCCAAAGAATTGTGCAAATCGCTGCAGGCAGCAGCGGCGAATATCGGGCGTTTTGCGCGCTGGCAAATGCCGAAAGAATGGACCCGCAAACTGCCTGGGCTGCAACTGGGGCAGCGCGCGCTCCCGCTCGAGTCAGTCGGCTGCTACGTTCCCGGCGGCCGCTATCCGCTGCCCTCAACGTTGCTGATGACGGTGATTCCCGCTCAAGTCGCCGGAGTCAAACGAATCGTCGTCGTCTCTCCGCGCCCGGCCCGGGAAACCCTGGCCGCGGCACATCTGGCCGGGGTCAAGGAGTTGTATCGCATCGGCGGCGCGCAGGCAATTGCCGCTCTGGCCTACGGTACGGCCAGCGTGCCGCGCGTCGATAAAATTGTCGGGCCCGGAAATCTCTATGTCACCACTGCAAAGAAGCTGGTCGCGTTTGAATGCGGCATCGACATGCTGGCCGGCCCGACAGAAATTGTTGTCGCCAGCGAGAACGGAAACCCCCAGTGGATCGCCGCCGACATCGTTGCACAGGCTGAGCATGATCCTGAAGCGCTCGCCGTCCTTGTCACCAGCAATCCGAAATTGGCGCAAGAAACCGCAAAAGAAGTGCAGATCCAGGCTTCCTTAAACAAGATTGCCAGTCAGGCGATCGCGCGCAACGGATTCATCTTCCTGACAAAAACAAAGAATGAAACTGAAACTGTGACAAATAGACTGGCGTCGGAACATTTGACCATTGACAAGCAGAGCGATCTCGCCTGGGTCCATCATGCGGGATCGATATTTATTGGAGCGAACACCCCTCAAAGCATGGGCGACTACATTTCTGGACCAAATCATGTGCTTCCCACCGGCCGGCTGGCCCGCGTGCGCGGCGGCCTGAGCGTCTACGATTTCATTCGCCTGATAACGACGCAAGAATATGAGGCGGCAGGGCTCGCGCAACATGGTCCTCACGTCGAGCGATTAGCCACTGCCGAGGGACTGCTTGGACACGCGGCTTCGGTGCGAATTCGCGACGCCGATCACGCGTCGAGGAGGAGAGAGCAATGAGCATCGAACCGGCGGCATCCGTCTTGCAGAAACTTCGTCCTCGCGACGCAGTGGAGCGCATGCATGAATATCATCCGCCACTGGCCGGGCGCGATGGATTGCGACTCGATTTCAACGAGAACACATTTGCCCCTTCCCCGCGGGTTCAGGCGGTTTTACAGCGGATCGCCGCGGAAACGCTGACAAAATATCCAGAGCGTCATCACGTCGAACAGATCGTCGCAAAACACTTTGGCTTGGCCGACGATGCGGTGCTATTGACCAACGGTGTGGACGAAGCGATCCATCTGCTGTGCGAAACCTACCTCGAGCCGCAGGATGAGGCTGTCATTGTGACGCCAACATTTTCCATGTATGCCTTGTACGCGGAAGCCACCGGCGCACGGATTCGTGAAGTTCAGGCGGACAGCACACTGCAATTTCCCTATGGGCAGATACAAAAGGCCATCGGGCCGTCCACGCGCCTCATTATGCTCGCGTCGCCGAATAATCCAACAGGCGCCGTAGTGGACACATCCTTCTTACTGGAGCTTGCTGCGCACGACCCCGCAGGCTGCTTTGCTCGTGGACGAAGCGTACTACCATTTCCACGGCGAGTCGGTTCTATCTGTAACTTCCACTGTGCCAAATCTATTTGTAGCTCGCACATTCTCCAAGGCCTACGGCCTCGCCGGGCTGAGAATTGGACTGCTCGTCGGCCATCCTGATGCCATGAAGTATGTGCGCAAAGTCAGCTCACCGTATAACGTCAATTCCGTCGCGCTTGAATGCCTCCCAGAAGCCCTGGCAGACGAATCCTATATTGAGTGGTATGCCGACCAGGTGTTGCAGGGCCGCGCTATAACCGAACGCACATTGACGCTGCTGAAAGTTCCCTATTGGCCGAGCCACGCCAACTTTATCCTGATGAACATTGGCGGTAAGCATAAGGCCTTCGTCGATGCGATGCGACGGCAGGGCGTGCTGGTGCGAGATCGCAGCAATGATCCCGGTTGCGACGGCTGCGTCCGCATCACCTTGGGGACGGTCGAACATACTGAACGCGGATTGATCGCATTGCAGACTGCTTTGGAGGAAATTCAATGGCTGCCCGAAAACTAGCTGGGCGCAGTGCGACACTGCGGCGGCATACAACGGAAACGCAAATCGACTTGAAGCTGACGATCGACGGCCAGGGCAATTACGATGTCGACACGGGGATCCGCTTTCTTGATCACATGCTGGAGCTCTTTGCGCGCCACGGCGGATTCGATCTGGATCTCGTCTGCAAGGGCGACCTGGATGTGGATCAGCATCACACGGTGGAAGATATCGGCATTGCGCTCGGGGAGGTATTTTCGCAGGCGCTTGGCGACCGAAAAGGGATTCTTCGCGCTGGCTATTTTCTGATGCCGATGGATGAGACCCTGGCAGCCGCGGCGATTGACTTGGGCGGAAGAGCCTCCTATGTGATCGACACAAAGGTTCGCATGAGGGTCGTGGGGGATTTGCAAACCGAACTGCTGCCGGATTTTTTTGAAGGATTCGCGCGCGGTATTCGCGCCAACGTGCATCTGAAGGTTCTCTACGGACGCTCCAATCATCACAAGATTGAAGCGCTTTTCAAGGCCTTCGCGCGTGCCCTCCGCTTTGCCTGCTCGCGCGATCTGCGCATGAAGTCGATGCTGCCCAGCACCAAAGGATTGCTCTAGTGGGGTATTTCGCATGAGTGCCGGGAAGACGGTCGTCATCGATTATCAAACCGGAAATTTGAATTCAGCCTGCAAATCTCTTCGCGCCGTCGGAGCGGACCTGCTGGTCACCGAGCGACCCGAGGATTTGAAGAATGCAGCGCGAATCGTATTGCCGGGCGTCGGACATTTTGCATCGACAGAGCGCCTGATGAACACCGGCATCGGTGATGCTCTCCGCGATCGAGTCGCCGACGGCGTTCCCTTTCTCGGCATTTGCGTCGGTTTGCAATGGCTGTTTGCCGGCAGCACCGAAGCTCCTGAGACTCCCGGTCTCGGCGTATTTCCTGAAGTTTGTGAGCACTTCCCTGCCGGCATCAAATCGCCGCATGTCGGCTGGAATTCTCTCGACCTGGTGCGCGAATCGCGCCTGTTGCACGACCTGCCCGCCTCTCCGTATGTCTACTTCACTCACTCTTATCGAGCTCCGGTCGTGACTGCAACAGTCGCTGTTACAAATTATGGAGACGCGTTCTGCGCCGTCATCGAGCAAGCCAACTGGATGGCCGTCCAATTTCACCCTGAAAAATCCGGCGACGTTGGCCTGAAAATCCTGGAAAATTTCATGAAGGTATCCGGATGCTGACGCGCCGTATTATTGCCTGCCTCGATGTTTCTGCCGGGCGCGTCGTAAAAGGCGTTCAGTTCATCGACCTGGTCGACGCCGGCGATCCAGCGGAGCTGGCAATGCGCCACGCCGCCGGTGGCGCGGACGAAATTGTCTTTCTCGATATCACCGCAACCCACGAAAAACGCGCCCTGCTTCTGGATGCCGTGCGGCGAGCCGCCGATCAAATATTCATTCCCCTGACCGTGGGCGGAGGCATACGAACGCTGGAAGACGCGATGCTGGTGTTCGATGCGGGAGCGGACAAGGTCAGCGTCAACTCCGCCGCCTTGAGCCGACCGGCGTTGATCACGGAAATCGGCGCTCGTTTCGGTGAACAGGCTGTTGTCGTGGCAATTGATGGTCGACGAAACTCCGGCAGCCCTGAAAGCGCAGAGGTATATGTCAGCGGGGGAAGAAAAGCCACGGGATTGGGCGTGTTGGAGTGGGCGCGGCAGGCTGAGGCTCGCGGCGCTGGAGAAATTTTGCTCACTTCCATGGACTCGGACGGCACGCGCAACGGGTTTGACTGCGAATTAACATCGGCTGTCAGCGCGACGGTACAAATTCCAGTGATTGCCTCCGGAGGCGCCGGCAACGTCAAACATTTTGCGGATGTCTTTACATTTGGCGCAGCCGATGCGGCCCTCGCAGCCAGCATTTTCCACTTCGGAATTTCCGATGCGCGCACCATGAAAAAAGAATTAGCTACGTTTGGCCTGCCGATGCGTCTACCTTGCTGATCCATCCAATACACTAGAAGGATGAAAATGGACTTGAGGTCGTCATGCTGATCCCGTCAATCGATCTGATGGGCGGCCGGGTTGTGCAGTTGGTTCACGGAGAAGATCTCGCGCTCGGATTCGATGATCTTGGATATTGGATCGATCGCTTTTCAGAGTATCCGCTGGTGCAGTTGATTGACCTGGATGCAGCCAAGCGACAGGGTGACAATCGTCGCCTGATTGAAACCATTGTTCACCGTCTGCCGTGCCAGGTTGGCGGAGGCATTCGCAGCAGTGCGGAAGCGCAAATCCTCTTGGACATGGGCGCGCGGCGCGTGATCTTCGGCTCCTCCCTGTTCCATGGTCGGGTTGCGCCCGAATCGATCGATCGCGAAAACTCTCCTGCCGTCAGCAACCTGGTGCGCACTCAGTTCGCCGAGGAGCTCGCATTCTCTCTCGGCGTGGAGCAACTAGTGTTCAGTGTCGATACGAAAGACAGCAAGGTCGCCGTTCGCGGATGGAAAGAAAAAATCGAGCTGCGCCCGCAGGATGCGATGCAGCAGCTGGAACCGTTTTGTGGCGCCTTCCTCTATACCCACGTGGATACAGAAGGCACGCTTTCTGGTTTTCCCATGGAGATTGCTCGCAACCTTCGCCGGCAGACGCGGCGTCAGTTAATTGTTGCAGGCGGCATTCGTGCGCAAAGCGAAATCGACGAACTGGATGCCGAGAACATCGACGCGGTTGCGGGAATGGCAATCTACACCGGCCTGATGAAGGCCTGATGTACGCGCAGCCACACCGCATTCCTCGATGTGCGGTATAGCCGGTCAGGAAATCGGAATATCCCCGGTCGGCTCGTTCGGCGGCAAAGGCCACGGTTCGGCTGGAGCGATCGGCACTAGCGATGGCGGCGGTGTCACAACTCCGAATCCTTCCTTCCGCACCCGCAGGTCGTAGTAGCAGAGAGCGGTCGCGATCCCGATGAACACCATCACTACTGCCGACATGGCGATACTGATGATGCTGATGATTAGGAACAATAAAACCATCCCTGGGCTCATCCCCATTCCAATACCCATTCCCACAGGATGCGGGTGGAAGGGATTGAATGCCATCATTTCAACTGGAACAAGCACGGCGTCCAAAACCAGGTACGCCCCAACGACGGAAAGCAGCATCGCGTAAAGCCTGCCCTTGCTGCCTCGGCTCAAGTGAACCGAGCGCCGCACAGATTCTGTTACCGACAGATTCTCCGCCAGTACTGCGGGTACCGACAGTGCATATCGTGCATAGAGCCAAAGCAGGAACAGGGCGTAGAGAACGAGCCATAACAGCGCGAACAGCACAGCCATCGCGATGAAACCGAGCGATGCACCATGGCCGACTGCAAACGGAACTGCCCCACTTGCGCGGTGAAGGCCGCCAAAAACCAGCGCAATCATCAGAAACACGACGATCGAAGCGATACAAAATAACAGCCAATAGCCGATGCATCGAACAATGATCAGCAGCGCAACTCCGGTAAGCTTGCCGGCCTTGTCTGCGGACAGCTTGCAGGCTTCGCCCACTGTCATGGGAACTCCGGACATCCGGGCGCGCGTCGCCACAAAAAACGCGCCCTGAATAATCAGGATAAAAATGAAAAACAGAATCCCGCCGATGACAAATATCGGAAACATCAGCAGAGCGCCGCCAATCGAAGGCGGCCCGCCGTTCGATCGAATCATCCAAAATTCGCTGCCGCCAAAGATTCCCATGGCGACAATGTGGACACCGATCAGGATCAGAACAATCCCGCAGAAGAGCTTGAAATTCTCGCGCAAAAGCGTGAAGGTCCGCTCGAACATCTGCCCGGCTGTGATGGGACCATAGATGTTGGGCTGAGAAGGGTTGGGTAGAATCGCTGGCTCGCTCATGGTTTTTGTCGTTGCGCGCAGCGTAGCACAGCTCAGGCTCCAGGTCGAAGAAAAAATCGCTTTTCAGACGACGGTTTCTGGCGCGATCCTAACGCGCCATTGCCGGCAGAGCTTTGACCAAGTCGTTCAGCGAATAGATCTCGATCGCTCCGTCATGTAAAACCGCCATCCGTTGGCCGTCTGGCGAAAAATCTACATTCCGCCCGCCTGTGTAGGCTGGAGTGGTCTGAAAGGTCGCAATGCGTATCCCGGAATGTGTGTCGTAAATATCAATGTCTTCCCCGTCGACGTCTTCCTTCGTCAACGGATCCAGCGCGGCGCGGGGGTGCTTCAGATGGAGCGACACGATGGCAAAACGCGAACCGTTCGAGATCGGAATCAGGCGAGGATAGTACTGCTCCTGCGCAAGGGGAATCTGCCAAAGTAGAGATCCCTGCAGATCGTACCCCTCGAACGTTCTGTGATCTTCCTTGGAACACGTCTCCGCCATCAGGATGTTGCTGGAAATAGCCTGAATCACCGGCGGGCACAGGGAGTGAAGGCTGGTGATCTGGCGCTGGGAGCCACCGAAAACCTGCATGTTCACCACCCACTGATCCTTTGGCGCCGTCAACACTTCAAAAAACGCGTTTGCTATCACTGGAACGGCGCTTGGCAACGGGACCTCGGCGCGCCCGATTATGTGCAAGGGGTGCAGTTGGATAAAGCTGATATTTGTGCCCGGAGTTCCCGCCTGCTCAGCCAATACCGAAGGAAGAGTCCCGCTATCGGTGTCCTCTGCCTTGGCCTTCTCTTTTTCCTGGACGATGACCAGGGAGTGATCGGGGGAAAAGCTGACGTCCTCCACCGTGCCGCCAGCTTGAATCAGTAGTTGCGGGTTCAGATCCGCGCCGACGGTTTCCAGCTGGTTGCAGCGCCGAAGAAGCAGCTTGCCATCGCCTAATCCCCAGAGAAAATCCATGAAGTCGTACAACTCCCAGCGCGTTTGCTTCAACACTTTGCCGGACGGCAACTCGAACACCACCGCCTGCACCATGCGCTGAACGTCAGATCCAGGACAGTTATCGTCGCGCTGCAACAGACCTGGAGTATTAAAGGCAAACATCAAATGGTCTGCATCCATGAAATGGAGCTCCACCATTGCGTAGTAATAGAACGCGGGGAGATCTCCCGGCGGCAGATAGCCTAGGGGAATCACAGGAATTCTTACCTGGGGAGCTATCTGCGTTTGGCTCGCTGCAGGGACGGGTGCAGCCGTCGCGGTCTGGGCACGCACCGAAGGCAACACGACCCCTAGCAGTAGCACCATCATGCACGCCGGAACTATCAGAGAACGACCCGCGTCAACCGGCCTGCCCCTTGACTTCATGTTGACGTCAGTTTCTGATGGTAAGGCGCTCGTCATCTACAGAAACACGTTACGCTCTCAGGCGAAAGGAACCAAGAAGCATGATCACAAAAACAACTCTAAGGTCAACGCTGGTGCTGGCGCTGGCGGCGACATTCCCCACGTTTTGCCTTTCGGCCAAGGGTCAAGGTTCCAAGACTCCCGCTGCGGCGCCTGCCACCGCGAAAATCTCCCCTATCCCGGGCTTCGATCGCTCCATCATGGATACGAAGGCCGACCCATGCGCGGACTTCTATCAGTTTGCCTGCGGCAACTTTGCAGAGAAGTATCCCATACCCGCTGACCTGCCGCTGTACGACCAGTTCGAAAATCTGGACGAATACAATCGGCAGCTGTTGCACGGCATTCTGGAGCAGGCTTCAGCGCAAACTTCTGGCCGTTCCCCTGACGAACAGAAGATTGGCGACTACTATGCCAGCTGCATGAATACCAAAGCCATCGATGCCGATGGGATGAAGCCGTTACAACAGGAGCTGGATAGAATCGACGCGCTGAAAGATAAGAGAGAATTGCCGGCGCTGCTGGCCCACTATCAAAAGATCAGCGTCAATGCGTTCTTCGAACTCGGCTCGATGCAGGATTTTAAGGATGCCACCAAAGAGATTGCCAGCGTTGACCAGGGCGGCCTCGGACTTCCAGAGAAGGATTATTACCTTCGTGACGATCCCAAGAGCGTGCAGTTGCGCCAGGAATATCTGCAGCACATCGCCAACATGCTGCACTTGTATGGTGAGCCCACTGACAAGGCAATGACGGATGCGAAAGCAATTTTGGCGCTTGAAACTTCCATGGCCAAGGCATCCATGGGGATGACGGAACGGCGCGACCCTTACAAAACCTACCATATTGAAACCGTGGCCACGCTCGCCGGCACAGATCCCGGCCTTAATTGGAAAGCGTTGCTGCGAGACGCAGGAACCCCCCCCGTTCAAACCTTGAATGTTGCGAACCCAGCCTATTTCCAGTCGCTCAACGGCATTCTGGAACAGACTGACATGGCGACCATTCGCAATTATCTGCGGGTACACCTGCTGGACTCCTTTGCGTCGCGACTGCCGACCGCGTTCGATGATGAGAACTTCGACTTCTTCGGCCGAAAACTGGTGGGCGTCCCGACCATGCCTGTCCGTTGGAAACGCTGTGTTTCTGCCACCGATGCAGCCCTGGGCGAGGCGCTGGGCAAGGTGTACGTGGAGAAATACTTTGCCGGCGACAGCAAGCAGCAAACGCTCGACATGGTCAAGACCATCGAAGCGGCAATGCATCAAGACCTGACCACGCTGGCGTGGATGACTCCGGAAACTAGAACGAAGGCCATCGAGAAGCTCAACCTGATTACGAATAAAATCGGCTATCCGGACAAATGGCGAGACTACTCCAGGCTGACAATTCGACCTGACGATGCGCTGGGAAATTCCATCCGGGCGCGAGAGTTTGAGTCCGCGCGTCAACTGAACAAGATCAACAAGCCCGTCGACAAGGGTGAGTGGGAGATGTCGCCGCCCACGGTGAATGCATACTACGACGACAGCATGAACAACATCAACTTTCCTGCCGGCATCCTGCAACCGGCGTTCTACGATCGTTCGGCTCCGGAAGTCATGAACTACGGTCATATCGGCGCGGTGGAAGGTCATGAGTTGACCCACGGATTTGACGACGAGGGCGCAAAGTTCGACGGCAACGGCAACCTGAAAAACTGGTGGACCCCAGAAGACAAGAAGCAGTTTGAGGCCCGCACCGCCTGCATTGACAACGAGTACAGCAGTTTTATCGCCGTGGATAATTTGCACGTAAATGGCAAGCTGACGCTGGGCGAAAATACCGCCGACAATGGAGGCATCCGTCTCGCCTACATGGCCATGGAAGCCTACGCCAGCCAGCACAACATCCACCTGACGAAAAAGATGGGCGGCTTCACTCCGGAGCAGCAGTTTTTTATTGGGTTCGCGCAGAATTGGTGCACCAATGACCGGCCCGCGTTCATCCGCCTGATTGTTCAGAGCGACCCGCATTCGCCGGACCAGCTACGGGCTAACGGCGTAGTGCGGAATATGCCGGAATTCGCGCACGCCTTCAGTTGCAAGAAGGGCGCGCCCATGGCTCCAGTCGATCGTTGCCGTATCTGGTAGTCCGTCGCAAGTTTTTCCCCAGGGTGCGGCCGCAAGGCCGTGCCCGCTTTGTTTCTGTGTGACACGAATTTCAACCATGCAAACACTCCACCCATCGCGTTCACGCGCGGCTTTCGGCTATGCTGCCTGTGCGCTGGCCGGCGGCTTGTGGGGAACCGGATTTTTCTTCGGCAAAATCGCCATGCGGGAGATGAGTTCGGCACACATGGTGCTCTACCGGTTTCTTTTCGCCTGCCTCGGCCTCAGTCCCGTCCTGTTTCGCGGGCGTCCTGGCTTGGACGCACGCGGGTGGCGCATCCTGCTGATTGCCGCGTTCCTCGGCGTGCCGGTGCAGTTCCTGCTGCAGTTTGCCGGCCTGGCCCGCACTACCGTCTCCCACGCGGCGTTGATGGTGGGCACAGTGCCCGTGGTGCTGGCGGTCGGCGCCAGCATTTTTGCTCATGAGCGGATGGACAAGGTGGGGTGGATCGCGTTGGCGGTTTCCTCCATCGGTGCAGCCTTCATCGCCTTCGGCCATTCCACCCCATCGGCCCGCGGCGACACCCCAACCATAATCGGCGATCTGATGATCGTGGGGTCGCTGATGATTTCGCTGGTCTGGATATTGATGAATCAGCGACTGCTGCGCGATCATTCTCCACTGATTGTCACCGCCTATGGATTGATGACAGGCACGGTCATGTTGGCCGTCTGGGTGTTCGCTGTGGATGGGCCGCCGCCGGTTCATGTCTCACTAAAAGCCTGGCTGGCATTGGCCGCCAGCGGCCTGCTGTGCACGGCCAGCACGACGTTGCTGTGGAACTGGGGAATGACGCGCGTGCCGGCGTCCAGAGCCGGAGTGTTTCTGAACTTGGAGCCGATGATTGGATCGCTGCTGGGTGTCACTGTATTGGGCGAGCACCTGGGACCCGCCGCGTGGCTGGGAGGAGCCATGATTCTGGGCGCAGCCATTACGCTAACATCGCGTCAGGGCAGCCATGCGGAAGACGAGCACCTGCTGGCGTGAGTCCGCTGAAACTTCCCGTCAGCGAGTCGAGAGTGCTCCTGCGGTTCTTGCAGAATTTCCGATCTTCGCCAGATCGATCACCAGCCGCTCCAGCACCATGCCTTTGTCCGGCGGCGACGAGCGAATCTCCACATCTGCGCGCGCGATCCGCTCCAGCATTTGCATTAAATCCCGACGCGACTTGTAACGGCGCGCCTGACCAATCAGTTCATCCACAGCAAATGGCGCTACCCGAAATCCCGGCCACAATGCCTGCCAGATTCCGCGCGAATCGCGCACATTTTTCTCCAGAATCACCAGCATCTGGCGGAAGGTGCGAGCCAGCATGTGCAGATGCCCGATGGCCCCGTCTTCGCCGCTCTCGCTGGCGTTGAGAAGCCCGCGTAGCAACAGCAACGCCCGCGCCGGATCGTGTGCGGAAATCGCATCCGTTAATTCATACAAGGACCGCTGCTTGGCGGAGACGACCATCAGTTCCACATCGGCCAGCGTAATTTTCTTTTTCCGATCGACAAACAGCGTCAGCTTTTCCAACTCCGACGACAGCCGCATCAAGTCCCCGTGCAGCGCATCCACCAGCTCCCGCGCGGCGTCGGGCTCCATCGCAACCCCTCGCGATTCAGCCGACTGTATCAGCCAGCGCATGGCATCTTCATCTCCGGGCTGGCTCAGCTCAACGATACCGCAATGGTCGCCGAGAGTCTCACGGATGCGCTCATACCGGTCCTTATCCTGCATATCCATGCGCCGCACATCACTGGGAATGTGCAGGTGGTCGGCGACGAACACCAGCACCGCCTGCGGATTCGGCAATGTCAGATATTTCTGGACCGCGGCAAACTCTTCCTTCTTCGCGCCGCGCTGGTACAGCAGACGCACGTTACGCACAAAAATAATTTGAAATGGAGCCATCAACGATGGCGTACTGACCTGGTCAAGAGCGTCAAATACACTCGCTTCGGCAAGATCCACTTCCGACACGCAGTAGTCGCGAAACTGCGGATCGATCAGCGCTTCAATGATTCCGCGACGCGACTGCTGCTGCAGATACGCTTCATCGCCAAGCAAAACATACCCGGGCCGGCGCGCATCGGTGGCAACTTCCTTCAGCAGGCGCTCCATGGCGAGGAATCCGCCGCCAAGCTTCGAGTTGTCTTCGCTCCGAGTCGCCATCGCTAAAAAGACTCCATCAGGTCGCTGACCAGCGACTGCGCAAAATCTCGCGCGATTCGCTGTACTGCGGGCGAATCTTCCTGAATAAAACTCGACAGGTCCGCCGTCTCCTGATATTGCTCGTGGAATCGAAAATGATCGTTGCTGTACAGCACTTTTCCAGAAGCATCCTTCAGCACGGCGCTCGCCGTAATGGTGATCAGAAAACTGGAAGACTGTCCCGTCTGGGAGTTATAAGTCAGCGGCGTAATCGTCTGCGTCAAAATCGTGCCTGTCAGGGTGGCGTCGGCAACGTGCGGGCGATTGCTCTCGGTCACGCGATCTTTGGTTCGGCTGGTCAGCTCGCGAACCACGGCATCCGTAAATGCAACCTCCGTATGGTAGCTGATCACGTCGGTTTGAAACATCGGAACATCGATGGTTCCAATGTCCGGAGGCAGGTGTGTCGCTGAACCTGCAGCGTGATAGCCACACCCCGTCAGAATCAACAGAAACGTGGCGGCGAAGATGGCGATCGGACGCATAGAGAGCGGAGAAGAACTTTTCTGATTGTACGTTTTCATGGGAACAGATGCCGACCTCGGTGGCCGACTCGAAGACCCTGACAGCATGACCGGCAAGAAAAAGGAGCAGCCAGTAGCCGCTCCTTCTCGTTCACAGTACTGTCACCCGCAGACTCTATGCTGGAGACGGTTGCTCACCCGCAAAGCCAGGTGCGCGTCCAGCGTCCGGCTTCAGGACATGCTGCACATCCCCACCCGGACCACTCGGCGGCAGTTCGAGCGGCGGCAGATCTTTGCCCTCGATCAGCAGCTTCAACTCCGTGGCATCCAGCGATTCCCGATCCAGCAGAGCCTTGGACATGCGATGCATCAGCGGCTGGTTATTCTCCAGCAGCGAATGTGCCGATTGATAGCCATTGTCCACCAGCATGCGGACTTCAGAGTCAATCTGGCGTGCCGTCTCTTCACTGAAGTCGCGATGCTGCGAAATCTCGCGTCCCAGGAAAATCTGCTCTTCCTTCTTGCCGAAGGTGAGCGGTCCCAGGCGGCTCATTCCGTACTCGCAAACCATCTTGCGGGCCAGTTCCGTCGCCCGCTCAATGTCGTTGCCGGCGCCCGTCGTCATCTGGTTCAGGAAGATCTCTTCCGCACAGCGGCCGCCCATCAGGATGGCTAACTGCGTTTCCAGATACTCCTTGCTGACCGTGTGCTGCTCGTCTTCCGGCAACTGCATGGTCAAACCCAGAGCCATGCCGCGAGGAATAATGGTGACCTTGTGCAGCGGGTCCGCGTGATCGCGAAGTGCAGCCACAACCGCGTGTCCCGATTCGTGATAGGCCGTGGTGCGTTTCTCGTCATCAGTCAGCAACATCGACCGGCGTTCGGCGCCCATCAGAACCTTGTCTTTGGCGGATTCGAAATCGTACATTGTGGCTACTTTGCGATTCGCCCGCGCGGCGCTGATGGCAGCTTCATTCACCATGTTCGCCAAATCGGCACCGGTAAATCCCGGGGTTCCACGAGCCAGTACGCGAAGATCGACATCCTCCGACAACGGCACTTTCTTCACGTGAACTCGCAGGACCTCTTCCCGTCCGCGCACATCAGGGCGACCCACAATCACGCGGCGATCAAAGCGGCCGGGACGCAGCAATGCAGGATCCAGCACATCCGGCCGGTTGGTTGAGGAGATAAGAATGACGCCATCGTTTGACTCGAAGCCGTCCATTTCCACCAGCAGCTGGTTCAGTGTCTGCTCGCGTTCATCGTGCCCGCCACCCAGGCCAGCTCCACGATGACGACCGACGGCATCGATTTCGTCGATGAAGATGATGCAGGGCGCATTCTTTTTGCCTTGCTCAAACAGGTCGCGAACCCGGCTTGCACCCACGCCGACAAACATCTCAACAAAATCCGAGCCGGAAATCGAGAAGAAGGGAACGTTGGCTTCCCCGGCAACGGCGCGCGCCAACAGCGTCTTACCAGTTCCAGGAGGTCCGACCAGCAGAACTCCCTTCGGGATGCGGCCGCCAAGCTTCTGGAACTTGGGAGCATCGCGCAAAAACTCGATAATCTCCTTCAGCTCTTCCTTGGCTTCCTCTACCCCGGCCACGTCCTTGAATGTCACTTTCTTCTGCTGCATCGACAATAATCGAGCCTTGCTCTTGCCGAACGACATGGCCTTGTTGCCGCCTGTCTGCATTTGCCGCAGCATAAAGAACCACAGCGCGCCTAGCAGAAGGATCGGCGACAGCTGCAGCAGGATATTGAACCACGCGCTGCCCTGCGAATCCTTAATAGTGACGCTGACCTGATGGTCTTCCAACACCTTGTACATGTCGGGATAATTCGACGGCACGATCGTATGGAAATTCTCTTTGCCGGTGCGATAGTGGCCGTGGACTTCATTCCCCACCACCGTCACATCGGAAATCTGACCTCCCTGGGCGTCCGACATAAACTTGGAGAATGGAATTTCCGCGTCCTTTCCCATTCCCACGCCGCTTTCAACAACGTGCCACAGCACGATGAGACACGTGGCGATCAGTACCCAGAAGACTATTGTTTTCACCGTTGAATTCACGAACTACCCTCGTTTCGTACGCTGCCAGACGGCAAGAAACCTGCAAAAGACGGGGTTAGGAAAACTAACCGTCCGATGGCACACCCTGCCTAACCGTTAGACGCTGCAATCGGCCTGTAGGTCGCAGAATTCAAGCCGTTTTGTCGCATCGTACAACGATATTAACTGACTTTGGAGACGGTCGACCAGCCAAAAGACCTTCGCCTAAATCTTACTCCAAACTCAAGGCATGGCGAAGAATCGAAGAAACCTCAGGAGTTACCGTTAGAGCGGGCTTTCGCAGATCTGGGGAGCTGGCCATGACATGCCCCCGGCGCTCGCCGCCGAACTTTCAGGATTTTGCCCATTTGCCACAATCACGCCCCGCATCCAGATGATCCTCCCCTCCCATGCGACGACTGGCCAAACCGCCCGATCTTCCGCCGAAATCCGCATTCGGTTCAGAATTTCCTTCACTTTTTTAGGGCCACGGGAGTGCTGCAATTCCACCCGGTCTCCGGGCTTCCATGCACGAATCTGCGCGCATGGCAACAGCACGGACGTGTCCAGTGAAGATAAATCCTGGGGCCAGCTTGCCGTAAATCTGGCGCGGAACGCCGGCGCGTCCACTGTTCCTGGAACCGGCAGCTCGTAGGTACAGTCCTCGGACACTGCCTTTACGGAGGAGCGGCCAAATCGCAATTCGCGGGCTGACCGCTCCACGGAAATGCCGCCTGACAACTCCAATCGCACGCGCTTCGCGGAGGAATGCGCGTCGGGCATCGCGAATGCGAGCAGGCGCTCGGTCGCGTCAAAGTCTAACGTTGCCCCCGCTTGTTCGGCGGCAGCGCGCAACACCCGTCGCAACAGCCCCGGATCCAGCTCCAGGAGACGCGCCGTTTCAATGGCCAGTTCCGCGGGCCCATTTGAGGTCGAAACGCTGCGGCCTCCGCCTCGCGTCGGCTTGCCGGGGAGCAGCAACAACGGCAGCAGCCGATCCAGCTCAGCCTGCCAATGCTGCTCTTCGGAGCGTGCGTTGTCGGCCATATGGGCCAGTATCGAGTCAATTTGTGGGTTGAATTCGCGCAGGTGCGGCAATAACTCATGACGAATCCGATTCCGCGTGTGCGCCAGGGAATCGTTCGATGCGTCCTGCCGCCAGGGCTGGCCAATCTCCCGCAGATAGTCTTCAATCTGCGTCCGTCGAACCCTCAGAAAGGGCCGCACGCAGACGTTGCCTCGCGTATGACCATTGTCGCCTGCCTTGCCCCCGCCGCTCTCCATGCGCAGTTCAGGATGAATGCCGCTCAATCCCTCCGTCCAGGCACCTCGCAGCAGTTTCATCAGCACCGTCTCCGCCTGGTCGTTGAGGGTGTGAGCCGTCGCCACTTTATCCGCTTTGCCGGTAGCCAAAACGTCGCGGAAGGCCTGGTAGCGCAGGGCTCGCGCCGCCGTTTCAACGGACTCTTTGTGCTCGGACATCCGTTTCCGCGTATCGACGCGCACCACCTCACAGGCTAGATCGAATTGTTCCGCCAGCGCGCGAACAAACACAGCATCCTCGTCAGAAGCCTGTCCTCGCAGTCCGTGCTCAACGTGCACGACGCTCAGAACAATTCCCAACTCTTCCCGCCGCGCCAACAGCGTCCGCAACAGGGCAGTCGAGTCGGCGCCACCGGACGCTGCAACGCAAACTCGGTCTCCAGGCGCAAACAGGGCCGTATCCAAAGCCAGCACCGCCGCCTCGGCGACGTTCTTGCAGACATCCTCTGTGGTTTTCCTGGCCATAGCTTCTTCGGGGACGTTAATCCTGCGCCACCCGTTGTTTGTATGGTATCGCCGCCAGAACAAAGCGCACCGCCGGCAGCAAAGCGCTGTCGCCCAGGCGCTGTACGCACCGTCGGCCGCTCCGGTATACTTCAGCTTTCATGCCGGTTTTCGTCATACTTCCCGCAGCAGGCCTTGGAACGCGCATGGTAACAGCCCACGCGACCCGCCAGGCTCCAAAGCAATTTCTTGAGTTGCATGGGCAGCCCATTCTGGTGCTGACGGTGCGTGCGTTTCTGCATGTGCCTGCCGTGCAGCGCATCTTTGTCGCGGTGCGAAAAAGCGAGATACAGCGCGTCGAAGCGCAGCTAGCCGAGCATGATTTGTCGGCAAAGGTCTCCGTGGTCGAGGGCGGCGACACCCGCCAGGATTCCGTCCGCAATGCCATGAAGGCTCTGCCTGCTTCCGACGAAGATATTGTCCTGGTGCACGATGCGGTGCGTCCGCTGATCGACGCTGCCACCATTGAACGCACCATCGAATCGGTGATGCACCATCATGCAGCCATCGTTGCCGTCCCCGCGGTCGACACCATCAAGCAGGTGGAACGAACCGCCGACGGCGCCATCATTACCTCCACCATTCCGCGCGAACGCATTGTCCTGGCTCAGACGCCGCAGGGTTTTCGTTTTCGCCTGCTGCGACAAGCCATGGAAGCCGCGGAAATGGATGGCTTTGTCGGTACCGATGAAGCTTCGCTCGTCGAGCGCCTGGGAATCGACGTAGCCGTGGTTCCGGGATCGCCGCGCAACTTCAAAATTACGCAGCCAGGGGATCTGGCGCTGGCCGAGTTCTACCTCAGCCAAAGCTGAATCCTCATCAACACCGCGAAAAAGCCGTGTATCCTGCCTATGGAAGGCCTGCTTTGATGTCGCAGGCACAGAACTCCCCGGTACGCCGAGAAAGATCGCGATTCGACATGATGAGGATTGGATATGGCTGGGACTCCCACGCGTTTAAGCCTGGAGTCCCCTTGAAAATAGGCGGCATCGCCTTCGACCATCCCTCCGGGCTGGCCGGCCACTCCGATGGAGATGTCCTGCTGCACGCCATCACCGATGCGCTGCTGGGCGCTGTCGCCGCCGGCGATATCGGCAGCTTTTTCCCGCCGGGTGACGCGCGATGGAAAGACGCGGATTCTTCTCTGTTCCTGCAAACCGCCCTGGAAGAAATCCAACATGCCGGCTATCGCATTTCCAATGTCGATACCACCCTGGTGCTGGCCGCGCCAAAGATTGGCCCGGTCGCCGAAAGGCTACGGGAAAGAATTGCGGACCTGCTCTCCATCGAACCCGGCGCCGTCGGGATCAAGGCGAAAACTCCCGAAGGCTTGAATCAGGATGACGTGGCAGTCGCGCATGCCATCGTGCTGCTGGAGAAAATCGACGAGGATTCCTTGTTAGAACAAATGGCCGCTGTGGCGGAGCCGGAAGTAGAGGCCGTGCAGATGGATGACGTCGTGCGCAAATTGGTCGGACGGACAGCAGGCACGTCGCGGCGCAAGCCAGGATTCAATACCGACGACATTTCCTGATCGCGCACATCTGCGCAGAAATAGAAAAGCTCGCTGCATTGCCAGCGAGCTTTTCCTTTTCCCTCTCAATCCAACACTAGCTAGAAGTGGTAGGCAAACCCAATCGCAGGCTGCGACATAATGTAGCGGCGACCCGTGCTGTATCGGCTGATTCCATAATCAGGAGTGTTGAAGACCTGCCCGCGGTACTGCACTCGCAGGTCCCAGCTGGGGCTCAATTGATAGGCAATGCCGCCACCAAACAGAACGGTTGGCACATATGTTTGTTCCGTATCATAGGTCGTTGTTTTAGAGCCGATGGGAGTAAAGAACAACATACCGCCGCCGCCTTCAAGAAATGGATTGAACTTCTTGAATGGGAAGGTGCGCACATACGCCGCCGACGCTTCCTGCATGCCGGTGTAAATTCTGGCATTGAATGTACCGCCGGAATTGGCGGTGAACTTACTGGTGAAATGGCTATAAGAATAGTTGGCCTCAACTGCCCCGTTGGGAGTGAGCAGATAGCGATAGCCCAGGTAAAGACCCAGCCCCAGGGTCGACTTCAGCTGAACCGGCGGATTGGCCGGAGCCAGAGTATTGCCTTCCACGTACGGCTGAATGACACCCATGGCGCTAAGATTCACGTCCTGCCGGGCGCCCTCATCCTGTGCATAGCCAATTCCGGCCAGCATTGAAACCAGACACATGATCAAAAACAACTTCTTCATTCGCGAGTGAACCTCTGATCGACCCAAATCCCCATTCAAATTTACAAACTCACGTCTCTCTTGCATCGCAATCCGAAGCAATCTCCGCCCAGGACGACTGACACGCGGCCCAACACCATAATGCATTGCTTCTAGAAGTGGTAGGCGAAGCCGATCGCAGGCTGTTGCATCACGTACCAGCGGTTCGTCTTGAAATTCGAAATTCCGAAATCAATGGACTTGAAGACCTCTGCCCGATATTGCACCCGCAAATCCCAACTGGGGCTCAGCTCATACGCGATTCCGCCGCCGGTTAGAAGCGCTGTCGCCTTGGTTCGCGAGCCCGCAAGTGTGTTGGTCCCGGTATCGTTAATGGGATCGAACAACAGAATCGCCGCGCCTACTTCTGCAAACGGATTGAACTTCTTGTACACAAAGCTGCGGACGTACGCCACCGAGCCCTCCTGCAGCGAAGTGTGGAAGGTGTTGCCGGCGATAAAAGGAGCAGAAAATGTCGTATTGAATTGGGAGTACTGGTAATTCCCTTCAAGAGCACTGCTCGGCGTCAACATGAAACGGTAACTCAACAGGACGCCCTTACCCCAGTCATTGGTTTGGGTGACTGCATTGCCCGTGATGGTGGGCTGATAAGTGCCGAGGTAGCTGATGCTGGCATCCTGCCGGCTTTCCTGTGCAATTCCAGTCGCTGCCAGCATTGGCAGCAGACAAAACAAAAGAAGCAACTTCTTCATGCGGTAATGAACCCCTCGTCCGCCACCTCCACACACAGATTTTCGAACCCTTCTGCGCGTAAAGTTTGGTTTGGCTCTGACTCCGTGACCTGCTCCCAATTGTACCTGTCAGAATGCGCCTACGGCAGGCGCGGACTCATTTTTCCATAGGGTTCTGCGATGGCGCTTGATCGGCAAAAGCAACAGGGCAGAGAACGATGAGTTCCCTGCCCTGCGGTGAACATTGCGCATACCACTTTTATTGTGGAGGCGGAGGAGGAGCATTTTGTCCGTTCGGTGGAGGCGGTGTCCCTGCGCCCTCTCCTGGGGCCATGCCACCATTGCGCATGTGATCGCGACGCTGCTGCATGGCCTGCTCAAATTGCTGCTTCTGCGTATCGGTCATCAGTGCTTCCAGCTTTTGATGCGTATCCATCATCGTCGCGCGCATCTGCTGGTGGCGCTGTTGCGGGCTCAGTGCAGTGTTGTTGTGGATCGTGTCCATCTGCTTTTGCTGGTCCTGCAAAATGGGCAGCATCTGCTGCTGTTGATCCTGAGTCAGGTTCAGCATCTTTGTCAGGTGACTCAACTGACGCTCAGGGCTTGGCGGCTGACCATGTCGCATGGGCTGTGAGCCTGGGCTGGGTTGCTGGTCTGTGGATGCTTGCGGGGGCGGTGCCGGGGCCGTGTCCTGCGCCAGCATAGCCGCGGGAACACAAAGAGCCATTCCGAGAACAGCAACTCCGGTGGTCATTCGAGTAAAAAGTTTACGAGATTTCATCTTGGGTCCTTTCTCCAAGAAATGCACCGCACCGCAACAGAACCCGAAGGGACCAATTGCAGACGCACGGTCTTTAGGAGTAGACGTTGAACGCCAATAGGAAGTTGTGCTCTGCACGAAGAATTCACGCCGTAAAAAATCGCCGCGACGGCGCAGACCTCCGCAAGTCGCCATCAAGTTTGCAGAATTGGGGCTCGGGAAAAGCCAACTACCACCAGGGCATATAGAGAGCTCGCTGTAACGACACAACTCTATTCGGCACGCAGGGCGTCAACTGGATTGACCGAGGCGGCACGGCGGGCGGGAAAATAGCTCGCCAGCAATGCAGTAGCGGCAAGCACGGCGGCAACAGTGAAAAGCGTTGACGAGTCCCAAGGTTGGATACCGAAAAGGAGCTTACGCATCAACATTGCTCCTGCTACCGAGCCCACGAGGCCCAGAGCTACCCCAACAGAAATCAACATTCCGGCCTCTTTGAGAATTAAGGCACAGACCTTGCTCCTCTGAGCGCCGAGCGCGATGCGCACGCCAATCTCCCGAGTTCGCTGGCTGACCGAGTAAGCGACAATGCCATACAGTCCAACGACTCCCAAGACCAGCGCAATTGCAGCGAACCCGCCCGCCAGCCACGCCGAAGAACGATGCAAATAGGCGGATCGGGAAAGATTGATTCGGTCCACCATAGTCTCCGCACCGGAAGTCAAAATCTGCGGGTCAATCCCATGAATGGTTTGTTCCATAGTCCTTAGCAGCGCTTGCGGCGCTAGCGCCGTCCGCGCGACCACAACAAAGCTACGGTCGGGCCCTTGGTCAAATGGAGTGTAGAGCGCAGGAGGAATGTCGGCGTCCAGCGGGCCCTCTTTCACGTTGGTAATTACGCCAATTATCTCGATTGGCGGCTCCGACTGATCGAAACGAATCTGTTTTCCCAGTGGATCTTCACCGGCAAAATACTTGCGTGCGAAGGATTGATTGACCACGGTGACCAAGGGCTTTGACGCGTCCTCATCCGCGGTGAAATACCGGCCGCGAATTAATCGCGTCCTCAACGTACTGAAGTAATCTGCGCTCACCTGGCGGGTATTGGCCTCACGGCTTCCGCTCGCGCCAGGCCTGCCAACGATCTCAAAGGTGGAATTGCCGCCATCAACATCGGCAACGGGAAGCGAACGCGCAATCGCCACAACCCGAACTCCAGGCAGGCGCCTGACTTCGCGCACAATTCGCGCCGCTAAAGACACCTCCTGCTCGTCCTTCGCGTAAGCCGTGCCCGACGCTCTCAATGGCAATATCGCCAGGTGGTCCGGCTGGAACGAACCAGCAGCAAACTCGACACATTGACGCATGCAATCAACAGCAATAGCGCTGCCCCGCTCAGCAAAAGTAGAAGAATCGGGCGCAGATTTCCGACAATTACCTCCGTCAACGGAAGCACGGTCGCGCCCCTTCCCCCATCGGCGTCGGGATACTGCTTCGCCAACTGTTGTGCAATTGAGCTGATGTCGGCTGCTGCTGTTTCCGGCGAGACGCCGTCTTTCAGCCGAGCAATGGCGAGTAGCCCATGCTCCCCGCGGCCATCCGCATTGGTGGATTCCCTCAGCGGCGTCCAGAACTCCGCCGGCCCCACGGGCGCGAAATCAAATCCTCGCGGCAGCACTCCGACAATCATGTTCGAGGTACCGTCTAACGCAACCGTTTTCCCCACGGCATCGCGTCGGCCTCCATATCGGCGTTGCCACGCAGCATAACTCAGTAACACCACGGGCGGCGCGCTGAGCGAGTCTTCACCGATACGAAAGTCGCGTCCCAGGATCGGAGCCACACCAAGTGTGCGAAAGAATCCGCTGCTCACCACTGCGCCGTTTACCTGCACGATTCCCGACGCCGGATGGAGCGTAAAAACATCGTGATCGTAGGCCGCCACCGAACTGAAAACCGTATTCATCCGCTTCCAATCGAGATAGTCAAGATACGAGAGATGAAACGTAGACCCGAGCGGAGTGCTCTCAAAAAGCGCCACCAGCTGCTGCGGATGCTTGTAGGGCAATGGTTTGATCAGCACTGCATCGACAAATGCAAGAATGGAAACACTGGCGCAGATCCCAAGTGCCAGGACCACGATGGCAGCGCTGGAAAAGCCAGGATTCTGAGTCAACTGACGGAGGGCATGTCGTATATCCGACCAGATGCTATCGAGCACCAGTGCTGCATCCACACCTGTGACACGCTCTTTCATCGCTGTGGGATTGCCGAAACGCAACCGCGCATCCCGGCGAGCCTCCTCCGGCCGCATCCCTTCAGCAAGATTGGACTCAATTCGCATTTCGATATGTGATTTGAGTTCGGCGTCGATCTCCCGCTCCATGTTGGAACGGAAGAAGAGGTTCATAATGCGACGAATGAGCAGCATGGAATCACCTCACGCATACTGAAGTATGGCGCGAATGCCCTTTACTAATTGTTCGAAACTTTTCTCTGCTTCTTGCAGTTGTCTCAGCCCCAGCGCGGTGATCCTGTAGAACTTTGCGTTTCGTCCCGTGTCCGTCTGCGCCCACTCGGACCGAATCCACTTGTGGAGTTCCATCCGATGCAGTGCTGGATACAGGGAGCCCTCTTCGACTTTCAGCATGTCATCAGAGACGCGTTGAATGTGGACCACCATGCCATACCCATGCAGCGGGCCCACTTGTGAGAGGGTTTTGAGTACCAACAGGTCCAGACTTCCCTGAAGGTCATTCCTTGCCATGCGGTGCACCCCTATACATCTCGGTATATGAACATTAGCCCTAGACGTATGGGTATGTCAATCATGGAAATCCCGAAATCTTCCAATTTCGCTGAATGTGAGGTCGAATCCCGATCGGTAGAGCTGCGCGTTTGCCAGTAGTTGAGACTTCCCCGGAATTCAGCGGTCTTCATTGCGCATTATCGCCAATGCGTTCATGGAGAGGATTGACAACGCCAGGTCGTTCATACGAACAATGTATTAGGCCGCGAATAGAATCGAGTGGGCTGAAAAAACCTACGTACCCTTTTCAACCTGAAAGTGGAATGGATCGCCGCGCTCCTTGGCCATCGACTCGACAACTTTCAAAAATGCCAGCGAAGCATGCGAAAGATTCGCCTGCCTGCGATGCACCACCCGCAGTCGCCGTTCAAAGGCCAGCTCTGGCACCCGCAGCTGCACCAGTTCTCCGCGTTCAATTTCTTGCCGCGCTGTCAGACCCGGCAATAGAGCCACGCCATTTCCCATCGCGACAAAACGCTTGATGGCTTCCAGACTGGGCAACTCCACCGCCATGTTCAACGGCGTCTTGTGGCGCTGAAACGCCTGCATCACTTTTTGCCGCAGCGGCGAAGGCACATTGTGGGCGACAAAATTTTCCGCTCCCAGATCGCGGATAGAAACCTGCTTAGCACGCGCCAGCGGATGTCCAGGATGCATGACGAACACCAGGTCGTCGCGATACACCACGATGGAACGAATCTGCGGGTCATCAGGCCGATAGGAAACGATGCCCAACTCCACCGAATGCTGCAGCAGTTCTTCCGCCATGCGGCTGGCAAGCGATCGATGCACTGTCACATGAATCTGCGGAGACAGGCGGCGAAACACATCAATCACCGGCAGCAGATAGAGACATGTATATTCGTTGGCCGCGACGTTTAATCGGCCGCGATGCAGCGATCGCAACTCCGACAAGGCCGTTGTCGCCTCGCCACGCAGGTTCAACAATCGCTCTGCATACTCCCGCAACAGCTCGCCTGCAGCTGTCAGCGTGGCATCGCGGGCTCCACGGTCGAATAACACCTCATCCATTTCCACTTCAAGCTTACGGATCACCTGGCTGATGGCCGGCTGGGTGCGATGCAATTTGACCGCGGCGCGCGAGAAGCTCTTCTCTTCCGCAACCGCCATAAAAGTTTCCAACTGAAACAAGTCCACCGGGTGTCCTTAGGATGGAATGCGAGGCTGCAACTCGTTAATAATATATTCTAATACCAATAGAAGTTTACATTAGATAACTTTATGATAATGTAAGAGAACAAAGGCTGTTTCTACTTTGTCACCCATAAGGGGATGTCATGAGTCAGGATCAAATCTTTTTCTTCGATACCACGCTTCGCGACGGGGAACAATCGCCCGGCTGCAGCATGTATATGGCAGAGAAAGTTCGACTGGCCAAGCAGTTGGAATCGCTCGGTGTCGATGTCATTGAGGCCGGGTTCGCCATCGCGTCCGAGGGCGACTTCGCCTCGGTTCGACAAGTGGCGCATGAAGTGAAGGGGCCGCGCATCTGTTCCCTGTCGCGCGCCAAGGAAGAAGATATCGTCGCTGCCGCCCGCGCACTCGAGCCCGCAGCCAAATCCCGCATCCACATTTTTCTCGCCAGCTCCGACATTCATCTGGAATACAAACTGCAAATTTCGCGTGAGCAGGCCCTGGAGCTGACGGATAAATCGGTTCGCATGGCCCGCAATTATGTGGATGACGTTGAGTTCTCGCCGGAAGACGCGTCACGCTCTGACAGAAATTTCCTGGTTGAGATGGTTCAGGTAGCGGTCGATGCCGGAGCCACTGTCATCAACATGCCCGACACCGTGGGGTATACCGTTCCCCACGAATACGCTTCCATGTTCCGCCTGATGAAGGATCGCATTCGCGGCGCTGAAAATGTTGTCTATTCCAGCCACTGCCATAACGATCTTGGCCTGGCCGTAGCGAATAGCCTGGCGGCGCTTGAAGCCGGAGCACGGCAGGTGGAATGCACCATCAATGGGATCGGAGAACGAGCGGGCAACGCTGCACTGGAAGAATTGGCGGCCGCGATACATGTGCGTCACGACCAATTGCCGTTCAGGCACAATCTCGATCTGAAGCAGTTGTATCCCACCAGCCAGATGTTAAGCGAGGTCATCACCTTCGCGCCCGCACCGAATAAAGCGGTTGTCGGAAGCAATGCCTTCTCGCACGAAGCCGGAATCCATCAGCACGGCGTCATGTCCAATCCTCTGTGCTATGAAATTATGACGCCCGTCGCAGGTGGGTGTTCCTGCGAACAAGATGGTTCTGGGAAAGCATTCCGGACGCCATGCGCTGAATCATCGCCTGAAGGAATTGGGCTACAGTTTGAGCCGCACAGATCTGGATTTGGCCTACCAGCGATTTGTCGAAGTCGCAGACCGCAAGAAATCTGTCTTCGATCAGGATCTGGTCAGCATTATGCTGACGCATTTGCGCCAGTCGCCAAGCCTGGGCCAGCACGGTTCGTCCGGTTCGACCGCTGTCGCTGCGCCGCAGGCGTGACACAGCCGTCGCACAAGATTGCAGTCAACCGCTAAAAGAAAACCGGCCGCGCATCGAACGCCAGGCCCCCTACGCAGGAGTTTGAATGGCAACAGAAATCAAGGTCACCCTGGTTCCCGGAGACGGAATCGGCCCCGAAGTTACCCACGAAGCGGTTTTGATCCTGGAAGCCATCAGCCAGTGGAGCGGCTCTGTATTTCACTTCACTGAGAAGCCGATCGGCGGCGTTGCCATTCGCGCACAGGGATCGCCTTTGCCTCCGGCAACACTGGAAGCAGCCCTCGACAGCGATGCAGTCCTGTTAGGTGCGGTGGGTGGAAACGAATTCAATTTGCTGCCACCGGATAAGCGTCCAGAAGCCGGACTGTTGCAGCTGCGACAAGCCCTGGGCGGATTTGCGAATCTTCGTCCCTCCGTTGCGTATGCACCGCTAAGCAACAATTCCCCTCTGCGCCCAGAAGTCACCGACGGCGCCGACATTCTGTTTGTGCGCGAATTGCTGGGTGGTTTGTACTTCGGCACGCCGCGTTCGTGGGATCGTGAGACCGGCGTTGCACGCAACACCATGCAGTACAGCCGCGAGGAAGTCATCCGCGTCGCGCGCATCGCATTTGAACTGGCGCAAAAGCGTCGTCACAAGGTCACTTCAGTCGACAAGGCGAACGTGCTGGAAGTTTCGCAACTGTGGCGTGCCACGGTGACGGAGATTGCCGCGGAATATCCCGACGTGACGCTGGAACATCAATATGTCGACGCCTGCGCCATGCACCTGATGAATACTCCGCGCAATTTTGATGTGGTGCTAACGGAAAATTTATTCGGCGATATTCTTTCCGATGAAGCTGCAGTCATCACGGGATCGCTCGGTATGCTGCCCTCCGCGACGATTGGCGGCAAAGTCAATTTATATGAGCCGGTCCATGGTTCGGCTCCGGATATTGCCGGCACGGGTAAAGCAAATCCTCTGGGCGCCATCCTGACTGCGGCGATGTTGCTGCGTCATTCCGCAGGCATGGAGCAGGAAGCGCAGGCAATTGAAACCGCCGTGCAACGCGTGTTGGCCGCCGGATATCGCACCGCGGATTTGGCCCGCACCAACCAACCCGATCAGCAGATTGTCAGCACCAAGGAGATGGGGAAACATGTCTTCGAAGTGCTGAACGAAATCATCGATTGCAACCAGGCGATGCACGCAGTCTAGTTTTTTCGTAGCATCATCGTTCGCGAATCGGCAACGCCACCGCCTCCACGCACTTCGAGCACAGTGAAAGAATATGGCCAATAAAAACACACTTTTTCAGAACATCTGGGACGCTCACATCGTCACCGAACCGGTTGGCGAACCAGCCCTGCTCTACATCGATCTGCATTTGATCCATGAGGTCACGTCCCCGCAGGCTTTCGAAGGACTGCGTCTCGCCGATCGCACCGTTCGCCGCCCGGATCGCTCGATCGCGACTGTCGATCACAATGTACCCACGATCGCCGCGGATCGCCTGTTCATTCAAGACGCCATCGCTTCCAAACAGATTGAGACACTGCGTCGCAACTGTAAGGAATTCGGCATTGAACTGTTCGATGTGGACTCAAAGCAGCAAGGCATCGTGCACATCATCGGTCCGGAACTAGGATTCACCAAACCCGGCATGACCATTGTCTGCGGCGACAGCCATACCAGCACCCATGGCGCTTTTGGCGCGCTCGCCTTCGGCATCGGCACCAGCGAAGTGGAGCACGTCCTGGCCACGCAATGCCTGCCGCAATCGAAGCCGAAAACTTTCCGCATTTCGGTCGAAGGTGAACTGCCTCCCGCTGTCACTGCGAAAGATATCGCGCTCGGCATCATCGGCCGCATCGGCACTGACGGTGCCACCGGCTATGTTGTCGAGTACGCCGGCTCCGCCATTCGCGCGCTTTCGATGGAAGGCCGCATGACGGTCTGCAATATGAGCATCGAGTCGGGCGCGCGCGCCGGTATGATCGCTCCCGATGAAACGACCTTTGCCTATCTCAAGGGTCGCCCACAATCGCCCAAAGGAAAACAGTGGGACGAGGCCGTCGAACATTGGAAGTCATTGCCCTCCGCTCCCGATGCGAAGTTTGATCGCGAGCTGGTCATCGATGCGAAAGAATTGACCCCATTCGTCACCTGGGGAACGCATCCGGGCATGGTCGTCTCCGTCACAGGAGCTGTCCCGACACCCGCGTCGGCACCCACCGATTCCGAACGCCGAGCCTACGAGCGCGCCCTGGAATACATGGCGCTTGAGCCTGGCACGAAGATGGAGAATGTCCCCATCGACCGCGTCTTTATTGGTTCCTGCACCAATGCTCGGATTGAAGACTTGCGCGCGGCCGCGAAAATCGTCAGCGGCTACAAGGTGAACACCCACGTGCGCGCCATGGTTGTTCCCGGCTCGCAACACGTGAAAGCCGAAGCCGAAAAAGAAGGTCTCGATCGCATCTTTCGCGAGGCTGGTTTTGAGTGGCGTGAGCCCGGTTGCTCCATGTGTCTCGGCATGAATCCAGACATTCTTGAGCCCGGTGAACGCTGCGCCTCCACCAGCAATCGCAATTTTGAAGGCCGCCAGGGCCGCGGCGGAAGAACGCATCTTGTCAGCCCAGCGATGGCCGCTGCAGCTGCAATCGCCGGCCACTTCACCGATGTCCGCAATTGGGAGTTTCGCAAATAGCCATGAAACCATTTCGCAATCACACGTCGAAGGTCGCGCCGCTCGATCGAGTCAATGTCGATACCGACCAGATTATTCCCAAGCAGTTTTTAAAACGCATTGAACGCACCGGCTATGGAGAGTTTTTATTCTTCGATTGGCGTCGAGGCGCTGACGGTGCGCCGAATCCGGAATTCTCCTTGAACAAGCCGCATCACCAAGGCGCGGAGATCCTGGTGGCCGGCCGCAACTTCGGCTGCGGCTCCTCCCGCGAACATGCGGCCTGGGCGCTCAGCGATTTTGGTTTTCGCTGCGTGATTGCTCCCAGCTTCGCCGACATCTTTTATTCCAACGCCGCCAAGAATGGCATCCTGCTGGTCACTCTTCCGGATGAAAAAGTGGCTCTCCTATTAGAGCGGGCCAAAGTTCCCGGTTACCTGCTCCACGTATCGCTGGAATCGCAAACCGTAAAGGACGACCTCGGCTTCGAGGAATCTTTTGCCATCGACCCCTTCCGCCGTTCCTGCCTGCTGGAAGGTCTGGACGACATCGGCCTGGCAATGCGGCATACGTCCGCTCTCGATGCGTACGAGAAAAAGCATGACGCCGCGTTTTGGACTGCCCCAAGACCAAATCAGGGAGCGAATGCGTGAGCGCCAACGGCAAACAAGATATGACCCACAATCCGAAACACAATAGCGTTCCCCTCACGGAAGGACCCAGCCGCGCCGCAGCGCGTGCCATGCTGCACGCCATCGGCTTCAATCGCGAAGACCTCGCCAAGCCCATCATTGGCATCGCCAACACCTGGACCGAAATTGGTCCCTGCAATTTTCATCTGCGCACACTTGCCGAGGCCGTCAAGCAGGGCATTCGCGACGCCGGCGGCACTCCTATGGAGTTCAACACCGTTACGATTTCCGACGGGATTACCATGGGCACGCAAGGTATGAAGGCTTCGCTGATCAGCCGCGAAGTCATTGCCGACTCGGTCGAGCTGGTGGCGCGCGGAAATCTTTTCGACGGATTAGTCGCCATTGCAGGTTGCGACAAGAATATGCCGGGCACCGTGATGGCGCTGGCTCGTCTCGATATTCCATCGCTGATGATTTACGGCGGTTCGATCGCCCCGGGCCATCTGCATGGAAAAGATCTGACCGTGCAGGATGTGTTTGAGGCACAGGGCTCCTTCGCTGCAGGCAAGATTGATGCGGCCGAATTGAAGGCCGTCGAGATGAACGCCTGCCCCGGGGCTGGCGCGTGCGGCGGACAATTTACGGCCAACACAATGGCGATGGCGTGCGAATTTCTCGGCATCTCGCCAATGCATTTATCCGGCGTCCCTGCGCTTTCTCCTGAGAAGAATGCAGCCTGCCGCGCTGCCGGAGCGATGGTCCTGGAGCTGGCGAAGAAAGATCTGCGCCCCTCGAAAATCATTACGCGCGCATCGCTTGAAAATGCAATTGCCAGCGTGGCAGCTTCCGGCGGATCAACGAACGCCGTGCTGCACCTGATCGCAATCGCACACGAGGCAGGGATCGATCTGACTGTCGACGATTTTGACCGCATCAGCCGCAAAACTCCGCTGCTCGCCGATATGAAGCCCGGTGGGCGCTATGTTGCAACGGATTATCAAGCAGCCGGTGGTAGTCGTCTGTTGGCGAAGCACATGCTCGCGGGAAAACTGCTGGATGGCACTCAGATGAATGTCTCCGGACGCACGCTGGCGGAGGAAGCCGCGCTCGCCAAGGAATTGTCTGGCCAGAAAGTGATTCACAGCCTCGAAAACGCATTGAAGCCCACCGGCGGGCTCGTGATCCTCAAAGGCAATATCGCTCCCGAAGGTTGCGTGATTAAAGTCGCCGGACACGAACGCCTGACGCACACCGGTCCCGCTCGCGTTTTTGAAAATGAAGAGGCAGCCTTTCATGCGGTGGAAGCTCGCACACTCAAGCCAAATGATGTCGTCGTCATTCGCAATGAGGGCCCGCGCGGTGGACCCGGTATGCGCGAAATGCTCCAGGTCACGGCTGCGATCGCCGGCATTCCAGAGTTGAGCGACACGGTTGCGCTGCTGACGGATGGCCGCTTCTCTGGCGCCACTCGCGGTTTGATGGCCGGCCATGTCTCCCCGGAAGCCGCTCTTGGAGGACCGATTGCCGCGCTGCGCGATGGCGACACCATTGTGTTCGATATTCCCAAGCGTGAGTTGCGCGTGGAACTGACAGACAAGGAACTGGCCGCGCGCATGAAAGATTGGAAAACTCCAGCGCCGAATTCTCCTCGCGGAGTCTTTCGGAAATATGCCGAAAAGGTCTCTTCCGCTTCCCGCGGGGCTGTCACGAATTATTGATGAAGAGGATGATCATGGATAAGCGTAAAAAAATAGCCGACACCCATCACAACGCACCCGATACTGCCATCTATACCCAGCCGACGCCCTTGACCGGCGCAGAAACCGTGTGGGCAACTCTAGTCGGCGAAGGGGTGCGCGACGTCTTCGGCTATCCCGGTGGCGCGATTCTTCCTGTGTACGATGCGCTGCGCAAATTTCCGATCCGGCACATTCTGGTTCGCCATGAACAAGGCGCGGCCCATATGGCGGACGGTTATGCGCGTGCCTCCGGTCGCGTCGGCGTCGCTATGGCTACATCTGGACCGGGCGCGACCAATCTTGTCACTGGGATTGCGACTGCCATGCTCGACTCGATTCCCATGGTCTGCATCACCGGTCAGGTATCGAGCAAAGTGCTGGGCACCGACGCATTTCAGGAAGTTGACATCACCGGCATCACGCTTCCCATTACCAAGCATAATTTTCTAGTGCGGCGCACGGAAGATATTGCCCCTGCGCTGCGCCAAGCTTTTCGCATTGCACAATCGGGGCGTCCCGGTCCGGTGCTGGTCGACATCACCAAGGATGCGCAGCAAAACACCGCCGTCTTTGACTTTGCCGCTGCTGCGCCGCAACCCTATCGCCCGCATCCCATGCTCTCGGCGGATTCCACGTCGATTCGCGAAGCATTGGAGTTATTGCGCACAGCGAAACGTCCAGTCATTTTGGCGGGGCAAGGCATTCTGCACTCCGGCGCCATGGAACAAGTTCGCGCGCTGGCGGAGCGGACACAAATTCCCGTCGCCTGCACTCTGCTCGGGCTGACGGCCGTCCCTGCCTCGCATCCGTTGAATCTTGGCATGATGGGCATGCACGGCGAAAGCTGGGTCAACCATGCGATCCAGCAGGCCGATCTGTTGATCGCGTGCGGCATGCGTTTTGACGATCGCGTCACCGGCTCACTTTCTACCTACGCACCCAATGCGAAGAAGATTCACATTGAGATCGATCCGGCAGAGATCAACAAAAACGTTCATGTAGATGTTGGCCTGATTGGCGACTTGAAAGAAATTCTGGAAACCTTGTTGCCGCGCTTGCCCGGTCGTGATGGCGCCGCGTGGCTGCATGCGATTTCCGCGATGAAGGGCGATGCCGCTGTGCACGACATTCAGCAGCTACCCGACAACGGACATCTGTACGCGGCGCACGTCATCAACGATATCTGGCGTGTCACCAACGGAAATGCGATCGTGGTCACTGACGTCGGTCAGCACCAGATGTGGGAAGCGCAATATTACAAGCATGACAGCCCGCGTTCGCTGATCACTTCCGGCGGTCTGGGAACCATGGGATTTGCGCTGCCCGCGGCCATCGGCGCCAAAATCGCCTGCCCGGAAAAAGAAGTCTGGGTCATCGCTGGGGATGGCGGTTTTCAGATGACTTGTCCCGAGCTCGCGACCATCGTGCAGGAGCAGTTGAAAATCAACATCGCCATCGTCAACAACGGCTACCTGGGGATGGTGCGACAGTGGCAGGAGACGTTCTACGAGAAGAATTACGAATGCACGCCGCTGATCAGCCCTGACTTCGTCAAGCTGGCGGATGCGCATGGAATTCGTGGCGCCCACGTGAACCGACGCGCCGACGTAATCTCCACGGTCGAAACCGCGCGGCAGCATCCCGGAGCATTTCTTATCGACTTCCAGGTGGAGCAGGAAGATTCGGTTTATCCCATGATTGCTCCTGGAGCTGCGCTGCATGAGATGATCCGCCGTCCGAAACATAACCCACTCGTCGAAACAGCGACGGAAGAGTAGGAGCCCAAACCCATGTTGCATACCTTTGTAGCGCTGGTCGAAGACAAAACGGGGCTGCTGGCTCGCGTAACCTCTCTGTTTCGGCGACTAAACGTGAACATCATTTCGCTGACCGTCGGCGGCACTGAAACCGTCGGCGTGTCGCGAACCACCATCGTCGCTGAAGCGGCAGAAGATCGTGCTCCGCGCATCATGGCGTCTCTGTACAAGCTGGAAGGGGTTCTCGACGTCGACGATGTGGGCCGCCACTCCGCCGTCATTCGCGAACTGGCGATGTTGAAAATCGCCGCCGACCAAAACACTCGCTCCGATCTGTTTCAGCTGGCCGAGGTCTTTCGTGCCCGCATTGTCGACCTGGCCCCGGAATCGATGATGATGGAAATTACCGGCAGCGCCAGTAAAATTGAAGGACTGGTACAGATTCTTGTCCAGGGGAACTACCGTATTCTTGAAATGGCGCGCACCGGGCGCATGGCGATGCGCCGCGGACATCACGCCAGCAGCGTGCTGGAAGCGCTCGGCGACACCACCCCGCGCATCGATCCAAAAACTTTCTTAGGCGTTTTGAAACGCGAAGCGCCCGACCTGCTTGAAGACGAAAACCACGCATAATTTACCCACACGGAGAGAAACGATATGGCAAAAACCTACCACGACGAAGATGCAGACCTGACATTGATCCGGCAGAAGAAGGTGGCCATCATCGGCTACGGCTCCCAGGGACATGCGCACGCGCTCAACCTGAAGGATTCAGGAGTTGAGGTTCGCATTGGGCTGCCCGAGGGCAGCAAATCCAAAGCGCGCGCAGAAAAAGTTGGCCTCCAGGTGATGACCACCGCCGATGCAGCGAAATGGGCGGACGTCATTATGGTGTTGACGCCGGACCAGACGCAGGGAAAAATTTACGCCGACTCCATCGCGCCGTACATGACGGCCGGCAAAACCCTGATGTTCGCGCACGGGTTCAACATCCGCTATGACACCATTCATCCACCTGCCACGGTCGACGTCAGCATGGTGGCCCCGAAAGCTCCAGGCCATCGTGTGCGCGAAGTATTTGTTGAGGGCGGTGGTACTCCTGGCCTGGTTGCCATTCAGCAGGATGCCAGCGGTCAGGCGCTTGCTTTGGCGCTGTCCTACGCAAAAGGAATTGGCTGCACTCGAGCCGGCGTCATCGAAACCACGTTCAAGGAAGAAACCGAGACGGACTTGTTCGGTGAGCAGGCCGTGTTGTGCGGCGGCGTCAGCGCGTTGATCAAGGCTGGCTTTGAAACCCTGACTGCGGCCGGCTACCAGCCGGAAGTTGCTTACTTCGAGTGCATGCATGAACTGAAGCTGATCGTCGACTTGATCTATCGCGGCGGTCTTGCCTATATGCGCCACTCCATCTCCGATACTGCGGAATACGGTGATTACACCGCCGGCCCGCGCATCGTGACCGATCAAACCCGTGCCGCGATGAAGCAATTGCTGGCCGAAATCCAGGATGGAACCTTCGCCAAAAACTGGTTGAACGAAAATGCGACCGGTCGCAAGTGGTTTGAGGAGCAACGTCGCAAGGAAGCCCAGCACTCCATTGAAAAGACTGGCGCTCCGTTGCGCGCGGCGATGCCGTTCCTCGATCCGGTCACGGTAAAGGACGGCGCAGTCGAATCGGCGGAAAAGCCCGTACCTGCAACGGTGGGCGCCTAGTTCGAATGTTTTCCATGTCATGGACCGATGAGGTGTGCAAGATTACAAGCGCGCTTCATCGGTGTTTCCTTCATCGCGCCACAAGCGCAAAATTTTCATTCCCTTGCAATATGGCATTTGTAACCTAGAGTGATCTATTCTGTGAGCTACCACTATGGCCTCTCCGACCCAATCGATCGCTTTACCCACGGACATACCGCCGGGATTGTCCGTTCTCCACACCCCAGAGCCTCAGGTTTTGGAGGCGCTTCGTCGTGTCCGCCAGCTGGATGGCTTGACCGACGCGGAATACCGTTGGCTGATCCAACATAGTTGGGAGTTCGTTGCCCCCGCGGGAACACGCCTCTTCAGCGATGGCGATCCTGCGACCCATATGACCATCCTGCTTGCCGGAGAAATTCAGGTAAGGCGGCAGCATGCGGCACATGGCAGCTTGTTTATCGGGCGATCCGGTCAAATCACCGGTGTGCTTCCCTTCTCACGTATGAAAACCACCGGAGGCAGCGGATACGTCTCTGAAGAGCTTTGGGCATTGCAGGTTCCCCGTGACCAATTCCCGGAAATGCTGGTCGCCATTCCGTCGATGGGACAGCGCTGCGTTTCGATTCTGCTCGACCGCGTCCGCGAAGTCACTCGGTTGGAGCAGCAATCAGAAAAATTAAGCGCATTGGGAAAGCTGGCCGCGAACCTTGCCCATGAACTCAACAATCCGGCCAGCGCGGCGCAACGCGCCAGCAGCAATTTGATGGAAGAGTTGCGCGCCTACGGAAAAATCAGCTTCGAGGCGGGACGCCTTTGCCTGACGAACAAACAGGAAGAGCAGTACATGGAATGGAACCGCGAGATTCGCTGCACCATTGAAGGACGAGCGAAGTCGCAGAATCCCATGGAAGCCGGCGCACTGGAGGAACGACTGAATCGCTGGCTGGAGCCGCGTAAGCTAGCTAATCCGTGGACTATCGCTCCCGTTTTCGCGGAGGCAGGCGTCCAGCCAGAGGACTTGGCGGTGCTGGATTCGTTCCTGAATGCCGAGGCGGCCAACGTCGCAATCACCCATTTCGCCTCCACCCTGCGCGCCGAAAGCATGACCGGAGCGGTACTCGAATCCACCGCCAGAATCTTCGACCTGATTCGTGCGATTCAACAATATTCCCACATGGATCAGGCTCCGCTGCAGGATATCGATCTGGCACAATCGCTGGAAAATACGCTGACCATGCTGCATTACAGAATGGATGACGTGAAGGTAGTGCGCGAGTTTGATCCTCACCTGCCTCGCATCGCAGCGAACGGCAGCGAATTAAATCAAATCTGGATGGCGCTGCTTGAAAACGCTTTGGATGCGATGCAGGATCACGGAACCATCCGCGTCACCACGCAAAATGCCGGCGACATGGTTCGGGTCGAAATCTGTGACGACGGTCCCGGGATACCACCGGAATTGCACAGTCGAATTTTTGAGCCGTTTTTTACTACTAAGCCGCCAGGCAAAGGCGCTGGATTGAGTCTCGATACGGTGAGTCGAATCTTGAGTCGATATCGCGGATTTATCAATCTGGAATCGAAGCCGGGTTCCACCTGTTTCCAGATTCGAATTCCTTCGCAACAAGCCGGAGCCTATTAAAGCCGGCCACGAAATTACTTTTCGATTTCGACCCCTCGCCAGAACGCGACATGATTCTTGATGGCGCGGGCGGCTGGTTTCGGATCTGGATAATACCAGGCAGCATCGGAATTTTCCTGCCCGTCCACCAGGATGGTGTAATACCGCGCCTGCCCTTTCCACGGACAAGTTGAGATTGTCGAACTGGACCGAAAAAACTCACGATCGATCGATTCGTGGGGAAAATATACATTCCCTTCTACGAGTTGCGTCTTTTCACTTTCCGCTAACACTTTGCCGTTCCAAACTGCTTTCGCCATATATTCGCCTAAAACTCCTTCATCTACAACAATATCAGATACGTCGGTTTCGGGTGCTATCTGCGGCCGCCGGCATCGCTGCACGCGAAAGGGGACGCACCGAGGCGCGTCCCTGTTTGAAACCTGCGATTCACCCTTGCCAGATCAGCGAGGCCGGCAACTACATGGTGCTTGCGCTGCCTGACTTCTTCACAGAATCGATGTGGATACTGTTATTTGTGGCGTCGACCGTCGCCACCACCTTCACCTTGTCGCCGTAGTAAGGCTGCACTGCGTCGGTGTTGTCGATCGCCCAAACTTTATTGTTCGAGTCGACGAAAACTGCCTTCTGCCCGGACTTGATACAACTCTTCACACATTCTGGCGTGTGCATGGACGCACCACATTTAGAATCGCCGATCCAGCCAGTGAGTTTGTGGGTTTTGGCTGTCTGTGCTCCGGCAAATGCCGTCATGCTTACGAGGGCTAGTGCAAATGCAATGTGTTTCATTGTTAGCTCCTAAAAAACTCTCTTCCCCTGGGGGAGTTCAACTGCGAACAAGCCAGTTGTACGAGCTCGCTGGAACGAATGGCAACCAGCTGTGTTGTCCTGCCAAAATGGATGGGCTTGATTTTCCGCCGCACCATAGCCGAAATTGCCGAGCGACCTACTTAGCCCGATCCTGAATCATCTTCAGCCTGGCGTTGAATCGATCCCGAGCCATGGGATACTTCTCGATCATCTGCGCTGTTTGGCGCATAAACGGAAAACCTGTCTTGGACGTATAAGTTTCTCGAAATGGATAGAACTTGGCGAAAATAAGGATCCCTTCCCCATTTGAGTCGAGATAGAGATCGGATTTGACCGCTCCGTGAATCACCAAAGAAGCTGCCATTTCCCAATAGCTGATCACTTGGCGAAAATAAGCGTTCTCCTGCGATCCTGCGCTTTGCAACACCGCAAGAAATTCCTCTGGCGCCTTCGGGTTGAATTCAAATACAGCCCAGTGGCGCGCCTTGCGAAGTACTTCCTCTCGGCGAAGATCGTACAGCTTCAAAATAATATCGGCGTCGTTGTGTGTTGCGATCTGACTTTCCATCCTTGTTCACTTTCCTGGCTCAATTGTATTGGCCGCTTGCAAATGTAATTGTGACGCCCGTCATACAGGGCTACGCGACTGTCGCGGCGGCAGCTTCGACCGGCTTTTCTTCCGGCTCCCGTGCATCACCGATGCGCTCTTCGTAATGGCAAACGACCGTCTTTGCAGGCGTCGCCGACTGCTCTTCTTTTCCTTTCTTGCCTCGTCCCTTGCTGCGCTTTTCTTCCGCCGCAGCCTGCTTCTCGTTATTCGGGCAAACAAGATAGACGCCCGACTTCAACGACTTCTCCAGCAAATACGGGCTGCCGCATTCCGGACACGCCTGCGGTATCGGCTTCAGATTTGAAGTAAAGTCGCACTTCGGATAGTTCGTGCATCCATAGAAGAAATTCCCCCGCCGCGCCTTGCGTTCCGCAATATCTCCCGTACCGCAGGTCGGACATTTCACCCCAGTCAGGTTCTGCTTGATGTATTTGCATTTTGGATAGCCGCTGCAACTCACGAACTCGCCATATTGCCCGGTCCGCAACACCAGTTGCATGCCGCATTTCGGGCAGGTTTCGTCCAGCGGTACCGCGGGCTTCTGCTGTTGCTTGTGGGTTAGCTTGCGAATCGTCTTGCAGGGCGGATCTTCGTTATATCCCGGACACGCCATGAACTGACCGAAGGGCCCATTCCGCAACACCATGACCCTTCCGCAGTTCTCGCAGAATTCTTCCTCCGCCTCGGCACCCTGCGCCTCTGCAGCCTGCAAGTTCGGCTTCCCTTCATAATTTTCGCGGGTAAATTTGCAGCTCACTTGCTCCACCACCAGCTTGCGCTCCGGAGCCGCAACTTCACTCAAACCAGCTTCCAATTCTTTTCTG
The DNA here is from genome assembly GCA_963735505.1 of uncultured Acidobacteriota bacterium. GTDB lineage: Bacteria > Acidobacteriota > Terriglobia > Terriglobales > Acidobacteriaceae > JAKAAZ01. The sequence goes on from CAVTLR010000001.1 coordinate 127,764, forward strand.
TTCTTCGCAGTAACAGCTGCAGGCGCAATCCCAGTGCCGCCCGTCGTCTTCACCGTCATCGGATACTCGAGCTTGCCCTCAATCTTCTTGATCGCCTTCTTCGCATCTTTTTCCCACGCGGAACTGGCAATCGTGACCGGCTTTTTCTTGTCATACGCCGAGCATGCATAGAACGAACCGAACTTGCCCCACTTCAACACCAACGGCGCGCCGCACTCCGGACATTTCTCGTTCGTCGGCTGTTCCATCCGCTTGATGTCTTCCATGTTCTTATCGGCGACTTTCAGTTCTTCCTGGAAATATCCATAGAAGCCGCTCAGCAAGTCCGTCCACTTTTCTGTGCCGTCTTCGACCGCATCCAATTCCACTTCCAGCTTGGCCGTGTAAGCCGGATCGAAGATGTAAGGAAAATTCTTCACCAGAAGATCGTTCACCACCTGGCCCAGCTCCGTCGGATAGAACTTGCCCGACCCCTTCGGCGGAACCTTCACGGCGTATTCACGATCCTGAATCGTGCTGATGATCGAGGCATACGTCGAAGGCCGGCCAATGCCGCGCTCCTCCAACTCCTTCACCAGCGAGGCTTCATTAAAGCGCGGCGGCGGCTCGGTGAAATGCTGCTCCGGCTTCAGCTGTTTCAGATTCAGCGCCTGCCCATCGTTCAGTTCCGGCAGGCGATTGCTCAACGCCTCATCATCGGCATCTTTCGTGTCTTTGGCTTCTTCATATATTTTCAGAAAGCCATCAAACTTCAACACCGAACCCGTGACGCGGTAATCATAATTGCGATCAGAGTGGGCGACGATATCCACCGTCGTCTGATCGAAAACGGCTTGCACCATCTGCGACGCGACAAACCGCTGCCAGATCAGTTTGTATAGCTTGTACTGCTCATCGCTCAGATAGCGCTTGATCTCATCCGGCGCCAGTTCCACGTTGGTCGGACGAATCGCTTCGTGCGCATCCTGCGCATCTTTTTTACCCTTGAAGGCGTTCGGACTGGCCGGCAAATATTTCTCGCCCAGCTTCTTTCCGATGTACGCCCGCGCATCTTGAACCGCATCCGGCGACACTCGCACGGAGTCGGTTCGCATGTAGGTGATCAAGCCGACGGTTCCCTGGCTGCCGACCTCGACGCCTTCATACAAACGCTGCGCCACACCCATCGTCCGCCGCACATTGAAGCCCAGCTTCCGCGATGCGTCCTGCTGCAGTTTGCTGGTGATGAACGGAGCTGTCGGATTCTGGCGGCGCTCCTTCTTTTCTACCGCGCGAACTTTCCAGTCCGCAGTCTTCAGCGCGGCAACAATCGCATCCGTCTCCGCCTGGTTTGGCAGCGATGGCGCATTCACCGTTTCCACCGTGGCCCGCTTGCCGTCGATGCCCATGAAGCGCGCGGTGAATTCCTGACCCTCTTTGCCGCCGCCCAAAGCCGGCGTCAGTTGCGCATCCAGCGTCCAATACTCCACCGGCTGAAATGCTTTGATCAGCCGCTCGCGTTCCACAATCAAGCGCACCGCGACGGTCTGCACACGACCTGCAGACAATCCGCGTCGCACCTTGTCCCACAACAGCGGGGAAATCTGATAGCCCACGATGCGATCCAGCACCCGCCGCGTCTGTTGCGCATCCACCAGGCGCGCATCCACCGGGCCGGCATGTTGAAACGCCGCCTTCACTGCCTTCTGCGTGATCTCGTTAAATGTGACTCGCTGAATCGTCGCCTTATTACGAAGCTGCGGCTTCAACTGCAATTCCAGATGCCACGCGATGGCTTCCCCTTCGCGGTCCGGGTCAGGCGCCAGGTACACAGCCTCCATGGTCGACGCCAGCTTCTTCAGCCGGTCAACCACCTTCTCTTTGCCGGGCATCACAATCAGCTCGGGCTCAAACGTGCCATTTTCCAGGTCGACGCCAATCTTGCTTTTCGGCAGATCCATAATGTGGCCAATCGACGCCTCCACTACGAAATCCTTGCCGAGATACTTGTTGATCGTCTTCGCTTTTGCAGGCGATTCGACGATGACTAATGACTTTGCCATGCAGTTACACTTTCCTCTTCGACTACAGACTTTCTTTGCGGGTTGTTCAAAAGACGCGTTCCAGCAAATTAGGTAACAAGTGCGAAACTACCACGGTTTCGCCGCGCGACACCAGTGACCCCCATCACTCCCTCGATTTCATCCGCCAAACCCAGCCGGGCAAATTCGACCCAATCGGCGATGAACCTCAATGAAGTTTGCGGCTGCGAAATTCCGATTTCTAAAATGTCCTCACGTAATTTTTGCCCGGCATGGCGCGTACGCGTCCCGCCAGTTCCAATTCAAAAAGCGCAGTGAAAATCTCCGATGAGCTCAACTTATCCTCCAGCTTCTCCACCAGTTCATCCAATTGCATTGCCTGGTCGGGGCGGAGCACATCGAACACTTGCGCCTGGTCTTCCGGCAGGTCGGGCAAATTTGGCTTGCTGAATAACGATGCATCAGACCCGTCGGAGGATGCAATTCCCTGTCGCTCCTCCACTTCTAAACGGACCTGCGTCGGCAATTCTTCCCATACATCTTCCCAGGTCGCCACCAGCTTCGCGCCCTGTTTAATCAATGTATTCGGTCCCCAGGAATTCTTCGAAGTCACGTTTCCGGGAACCGCGAATACTTCTCGATTCTGCTCCAGCGCACAACGAGCTGTGATGCGCGTCCCACTGTTCTCGCTGGCTTCAATCACCAGCACGCCAACACTCATCCCACTCAGAATCCGATTGCGAATGGGAAAATTCTGCGGCGCCGGAAATGTTCCCATCGGATATTCGCTGATAATCGTTCCCCCGGCTTCAAGAATCTCTTCCGCCAGGCGCTTGTTCTCCTTGGGATAAATCACGTCAATTCCTGTTCCCCAAACCGCTACAGTTTTTCCTCGCGTTTCGAGCGCTCCCCGATGTGCGGCCGTGTCTACGCCTCGTGCCATGCCACTTAAAATGACCAGCCCATGGGCTGCCAGATCGCGCGCCAGCATCTCTGCCATGCCCGTGCCGTACGGGGTCGGGTGACGCGTCCCGACGATGGCAATTCCAGGCTGAGTCAGCAACGTCTTGTCGCCGCGTAACCACAATAATGTTGGCGGATCAAAAATTTCTCGCAGCCGCTCGGGATACTCCTCGTCCGCCGGGGTTACCAACGTTCCCCCGCCCGGCTGCACCAGGCTCCATTCTTTCTCCGCTTCCGCCAGCGATTTGCCCGAGGCAATCGATTGCGCCGACACTGCAGGGAATCGCAAACCTTCCAGTTGCGTCAGCGGCAGGCCCAGCACACCTTGCGCCGTGCCGGTCGCATTCACTGCCCGCCAGATGCGCGTGGGTCCCAGTCCAGTGGTCATGGTCAGCGCCAGCCACGCCAGCCGCTCGCCTTCAAGAGGTTGCGGAGCAGTCACAGTTGCTGCGACGGTTTGCCCGCCGTCACCGGATTGTGCCGGAGTTTTCATCGTCAACTTTATATATAGGAGACAACATTTCCGCGGATCAAACCTTCCGCTCAAAAAATTGGCTCGATGTTGCGAGAGCGTATCCGTGGCTGACTCGAATGTCAAGCCGGGTGACTTGCCCTGTCTTCCGAAGCACTCTCATGACATCGCCGTTTCAAGGTGTTGCACACCCTGGGTTCCTGTCTCTACGATTCACGGATTATTCATCACCGAGTCATCATGCTGTCTCTAGAAATGCTGCATAACTAGGGCATGAGTGGGGCGACGTACGACACGATTATTCTGTCGGACATCCACCTCGGGTCCGAAGTGAGTCGGGCACAGGACGCGCTCGACGTGCTGCAGACGTACAGCTATAAAAGGCTGGTTCTGCTGGGCGACATTTTTTCCGACCTCAACTTTCGCCGCTTGACCAGCGAGCACTGGAAGTTCCTTTCCTACATCCGCAAACTTTCCAATCCAAAGCGCCAGGTGGAAGTGGTCTGGGTCGAAGGCAATCACGATACCGGCCTCGCCAACCTGATGTCGCACCTGGTCGGCGTCCCCGTCTACCAGCGCTACGTTTGGGAGTACGAGGGCAAGCGGCATCTCGCCATGCACGGCCATCAATTCGACGGCTTCGTCAAAAAAAATCTGTGGATCAGTCGATTGGGTGAATTGATCTTTCTGCAAATTCAGAAGGTCGATTCGCGAACCAAATGTGTTTCTCGCTTCCTCGACCGCATGAATACTCGCTGGCTGCTGCTATCGGACAAAGTCGCTCGCGGAGCCATTCATTATGCGCGCATCGGAAAATGCGAGCGCGTTTTTTGCGGCCACACCCATGTTGCGCTGTCGCTGCTCTGCGACGGCGTCGAGTATTACAACTCCGGCTCGTGGGTCGACGCACGCGCCACTTTCCTTACCATCAACCAGCAAGGCGTGGAGATACAGACCTATGCCGGCGGAACTCACCATCGTTATCCCAGCGCGGAACGAGAACCAGTCGCTGCCGAAGCTGCTGACCTCTTTGAATCAGCAGGACTACCTGCACTTGCCGGATACCAGAGTGTGCGTTGCTGATGCCAACTCCACCGATGGCACAGCGGAGATGGCGCGTTCGTTTGCAGCTAAATTCCCCATTGAAATACTCCCCGGAGGTCTGCCTTCTGTGGGCCGCAATGCAGGTGCGCGCCTCGCTACCACACCTTATGTGCTTTTTCTTGACGCGGATGTAGAGCTGCGTGACCCAAGCCTGCTGCGCCGCGCCGTCCGCGCCATGCAGCGACATGACCTGCACTGCCTGACCACCAACATTCGTTGCATCGATGGAAGTGCTGCCGACCGGCTGCTGTTTGGCGGCAGCAACGTCGTTCAAAAACTCTCCCGCTGGGGTCTGCCCTTTGCGACTGGAATGTTTATGATGTTCGACCGGCAGGAATTTCAAAGACTCGGCGGCTTCAATGAGCAGGCTCTCTACGCGGAAGACTACTTGTTAACCAAGCAGATCGCTCGAAGAAAATTTGCGGTGATTCCCGGCGCCGTGATGACGTCGAATCGCCGCTTTCGCAAGATGGGTCACCTTCGCATCGCCGCAATGTTTTTCCGCACCGCACTCAACTCCCACAACCAGAGCTACTTCCTGCGCGACCAGGGCTACTGGGAAGAATCGTAGCGCTGGCCACCGTCGCTTCGGTGCTCGATTGAAAATCAGGAAGTCAACTTCACCGGCTTGCCGTCTGCGCAGGACTTATAGATCGCGGTGATGATTCGCTCATCCCGCAGGCCTTCTTCGCCCCCAGTCTTCGGTTCTTTATTCTGCAAAATGCAATCGGAAAAATAATCCGCCTCGGTGGCAAACTGTCGCGGCGAAGGGTTATTGAACGCGACTTCAATGGGCGGTTTTCCCTGTGACTTCCCTGTTAGTTGCAATCCCTGATAACCAAACGCCGGATTCAGTTCCAGCATCCCTTCCGAACCAACGGCACGCGCCCAGCCGCCCGTATAGTTGGTGCCGTAACTGGTCGAGCAGTGCGCCAGCACGCCGCTGGGAAAGTGGAAAGTCCACACCACGTTTTCTTCCACTTCGTTAAACCTGCCGTCATGATCGATGACGGACAGAATGCGCCTCGACAGACGTAGGCTCTTCGCCAGTCAGGTATCGCATCGCCTGGATGGAATAAATGCCCACATCCACCAACGGGCCACCACCCGCCATCTTCTTGTTCAGCCTCCATTCGCCGGCATGAATGTTGAACCCATTCGCGCTGCTCATGATCTGCAGCTTGCCCGCGTAACCCTGGCGCAATAATTCAATCGCCTTTAAGTTGGTCGGCTCATACTGGCAGCGATACGCGATCATCAACTTGCGATCGGCCTGCTTACAGGCGGCAATCATCTGTTCGCATTCCTTGACGGAGTTGGCCATCGGCTTTTCGCACAACACATGCTTGCCCGCTTTGGCGGCGCGAATCGTGTACTCCGCATGCATGCCATTGGGCAACGCAATGTAGACGGCATCGATGGCAGCATTGTCGTGGATCGAACCGTAATTCTGATAGCTGTAAATCGCATTGTGCGGAACGCCGTATTCGTCGGCAATGCGCTCGGCTTTGTCGCGATGACCGCTGACCAGCGCAACAATCTTCGAGTCCTTTGAGATCTTCACGCCGGGCATAAATTGGTTCATGGAAATCCGACCCAGCCCGACAATGCAGTAGCCAATTTTCTTTCCGCCCGTCGTGGGTGGATTCGAAGAATCATTTTCCGCTTGAGGGATCGCGGTTTCAGCTCGGATGGAACCGGAAAACGCTTCGCCCGCAAAAGCGCCAAGCGCCACTGCGGAACCTGCCTGCTTCAGAAAACTACGTCGGCTGGAACTCATGATGCACCTCACAGGTAAGATGTCGATCGCAACGTCATCCGTGCACGCGCCAGAAAACCAACAACTACAGCCACTCTACTCGAGCCAGTGCAGCGGCGGTGCTTGCGGCAGTACCCCGGTTTCCGCTGCATAACGGAAGAAAAGATCCATGCCGCCAAGGCACGCTTCATCAAGCACGTAATGAATGTGTTCCGTAAGGTAGCTCCGGATCGTACCGGCCGGCACCGCTATGCGGGGAGCCCATTCTTGAACTAGATCCTCAATATGTGCCATGCCGTGATTACGCGAGCCCAAAAAATCCTCCGTGATCTGCCCCGCGCTCAGCTTCGCCGCATCGATTGCTTCTGGCCGCAGCGCCCACACCGCCGAGACCCAGGGAACTCCCGTGTGCTTCTTCCACACGTGGCCAAGGTCTAGGTATTCCAGCCGCTCGCCGGTGCGCGCCAACCGCGCACCCTGATCCTCCAGCGCGAGCAGCGCCGGATCCCCAATCAAAATGGCGGCATCGCATTCTTCCAGCATGGCATCAAGATTCGGCGCAAAGGGAAGAAACTCGGGATCGGTGTGATGAAACTTGCGAAAAATGATTTGCGCGTACGCGTTCGAAGTTCGCGAATCCGTATCGGCTGCCACGCGACGCACCGCTCCAATTCCGTCGGGATGCTTGACCACCAGGAGAATGGAGCGCACTCGATCGAGCGAAGCGATCGTGCACCCGCGAAGAACCGCCAGTCCAGGTGTGGTTGCATACGCGGCAATCGGGATCAGGCCGATGTCGGCAGTTCCCTCCGCCAGTTCTGCCGCGCATTGCGACGGCATGGCGCTGTGAATCAGGTAGCGCTTGGCGAGTCTTTCCATTTCCGGTGGGTGTTCAAAATCCCACATTAGCGGAGCAGGATTCAGAAATCGAATGGCGGAAATTCGAAGGCGCTGCGTCACCCATCAGTGTAGCAATCCCTCCTCCGCCGTCGCCGCTCGTGACGCGCAGCAACCGGTACGAGGTTGCGCCAACTACTCGACCGGCTGTACCGGCGTATCTTGGGCAACCGATGCAGTCAACGTCATGTTCGGCGCGATTTCAGCTTGCTTGCCATGCACGAACAGCGCGGAGATGCCGACGAACGGTACAATCGCAACCGATCGCACTGTTTTGTATTTGTTCTGCCCTTCTTTTGTCTCCGTGCCGTCCAATGGAATTATGTTCCCTGGCACGTCCAGAGAATGAACAGCGAATGTGATCGAGCCCGGCTGCCCCACGATTCCCGCGCCATCCACTTGCATCACGGTGGCCTCCGCAGGAGTTCCTTTTTTCGCGACCACCACACCGTCCACGGTCAAATCCCCCGCCAACGCCATCGGGATGGTGTCACCAATCGCCAGCTTGTTCGACGTCACATTCGCCGTCACCACCAGCGGGACTTCTGTCCCTCTCGTCAACACAAGATTTTCCGGCGAGGCTGCCGGCACCGCATTCCGCTGCAAACGGGTGTTTGTGGTCGCGGCCGTAGGGGTGGGTGTCGTTCCGGGAAGAATGTACGACGCTGTCGCGATCTCGCTCCGCATAGAATACGGGGCAATCGCGATCACCTGCAGGTGCGTGGTCGATGTGATCTGGATGGGTCCGACGTAGCGTGTAGACTGTGCCGTCGGCGTCCAGCCATCCGTGGTGTAATACATCACCGCCCCACGAGTCTTGTCCTTCATCCGCAATGTAATGGCGGACGGATAAGTTCCGGGCTTCACAGAGAGTTTGGGTGTGGCCGCCATCGGCAGGCCAGAGAAGCCTGAATCAGAATTCTGAGCCGCCTGCGAGGCATCCTGCGACGCCTGTTGACTAGCCTGCATGGCTTGCTGATTCGCGATTTGCGCGTCCTGCATCGCTTGTAGGTTAGCTTGGGCAGCTTGCATGCCTGCATCCTGTGCCAGGGCTAAAGATCCGGAGAGAACCAAGGGTAGAAGAAAGCGCAAGCGCATGACACACCTCGCTAAATGTTCCACTCCTAAGGACGCTAAAGCTCACAGAAAGTTTCGTGCACGCCCCATCTTGCAATCACTTAGAAAAATACTGAAGTTTCCACTTGACTATTCCTGCATTCCGCTCAATACTGAAGTTGCCGCTTAACTATTGGCAGAAAGGAACTACCCATGAACCACAAAAAAGACCCATCCGTCATCCACAGCACCTTTGTCCTGGAACGCAGCTATCCCAAGTCCCCGGAACGCGTCTTCTCCGCCTTCGCCAGCGCCCCGCAGAAGAGCCGCTGGTTTTTCACTGGAAGGAGTACCGACCTCGAGAAGTATGAACTGGACTTTCGCGAGGGAGGAAGCGAGCACGCATACTTGCGTTTCAAAGAAGGCTCACCGTTCCCCGGTGTCCCCATGATCACCGACACAGATTACCTGGACATTACGCCCAATCGGCGAATCGTCACCTGCTCCACGATGACGATCGGCGACAACCGCGTTTCAGTTGCATTGGTCACGTTTGAGCTTCTTCCTACGGATAAGGGTACGGACCTGATCTGCACCCACCAGGGCGCGTTCTTTGAAGGCTCCGGCGGTCCGGAAATGCGGGAAGAAGGTTGGCGCAAGATTTTCGAAAATTTGGACAAGGAACTGGCGAGCTAAGGTGAATTCCTGGCGCATCGGTTCCCTCAGTTGCAACACTTCGTTGCAGCCGGTCGCAGCAACATGCACCGCGTTCAAACGCCCCGGCAAGCAAACCGCGCTTGCCGGCGATATCGGAAGGGGTCCTCGCTATGCCGCGCCCGAAGATCAATATTGACGGCCTGTTTCACGCGCTCGGCGACCCAACGCGTCGAGCCATTCTGGACAGGCTCTGTCAGGGACCTCTTTCCGTATCCCAACTGGCAGCGCCGCTCAGCGTCACGGTGACCGCGGTGATGCAGCATCTGCAAATTCTGGAGGAAAGCGGATTCGTTCATACAGAAAAGCTGGGGAGAGTCCGCACCTGCCGCGTCGACACGGCAGGCTTTATGGCGCTACAGCAGTGGATCAATGATCATCGCACCCTGTGGGAACAGCGACTCGATCGCCTGGGGGATATTCTCGAGTTGGACGATAAGGAATGACAAAACGCGCCCGGAGAAAGTCCTGATTAAACTTCCCAGCGCAGCAGACACGTTCCCACGGTGTACCCAGCCCCTACAGACGCCAGCAGGACCAGGTCGCCTTTATGCAGCTTGTTCTCTTCTCGCGCCGTTTGCATGGCCAGCGGAATCGTGCCCGCAGTAGTGTTTCCAAAGCGGTCAATATTGATGATGACGCGTTCGCTGGCAATGCCCAGCCGCTCTGCGGTCGACTCGATAATCCGTTTGTTCGCCTGGTGCGGAATAAAACAATCCAGGTCGCTTCCTTTGATTCCATTGCGTACCAGCAACGCTTCCGTCGCTTCTGACATTTTGCGGACAGCAAATTTGTAGACGGCCTGCCCATCCTGATGCACCACGTGCATATTCTTCGCGACGGTTTCCGCAGTCGGCGGATGCAGGCTGCCGCCGCCCGGCATGTAGAGCGACGCCGCGCCGGAGCCATCAATTTCGTGCAGATAATCGATCATGCCGACTTCGCCTTCTTCCGCTGGTTCCAACAGAACTGCGCCGGCTCCATCGCCAAAAATAATGCAGGTAGCACGATCCTTGTAGTCAATGATGGACGACATGACGTCGGCGCCAATCACCATCACTTTTTTGTGCGCGCCAGACTCAATCAACTTGGTTCCTACCTGAAGCGCATATACGAAAGCGCTGCACGCCGCAGAAACGTCGAAGCCCCAGACATTTTGTGCGCCCAATTTGTGCTGCACCAGGCAGGCCGTAGACGGAAACATCATGTCCGGAGTGACCGTCGCCACAATGATCGCTTCCAACTCGCTCGCTTCGATGCCGCGCTCGGCCAGGCATACACGCGCCGCTTCCACCGCTAAATCGCTGGTCGCGACTCCCGGATCGACAATGTGTCTCGTTCGGATGCCGGTACGCTCCACGATCCACTGATCGTTGGTGTCGACCATCTTCTCCAGGTCCGCATTGGTCAGTAAACGGGGTGGAACGTAGGTGCCAAGCGCGCTAATTTTTGCCCGGTGCAGCGACCGCGGTCGAAGATCAAATTTCAATGAGTTGGCCTCGAAAAATACTGTTTGTTGTCTGCCCGGGGTTGCCTGCATTCAGCGGATCGGATGGCTGAACCAGTAGCGCCGGGTAACCCACTGCACACGCATGAGCCCGTTGCCGTTGCTTCCTTCCGGACCTGGCGGGGTTGGCGGGATTGCGTCGCGTAGGACCCGGCACAGGTTCGATGATATCACTGCGCAGCGGCGGATCGAGAGGCCGCAAGCATTTGCAGTGATTGATAGAATAGAAGGTGTGAATAGTCTTGAAGTCAACCCAGCCCCAACCATCCCAGGGCAACAGGTTTCGCGTCCCAGGATCGGATTTGTCAGCCTGGGCTGCCCCAAAAATCTGGTCGACAGCGAAGTGATGATGGGTCTTCTGGCGGAAGCAGGAGCCACCATCACCTCCGACGCCGAATCCGCCGACGTCCTGGTGGTGAATACCTGCTCGTTTATCGATAAAGCCAAGCAGGAATCCGTCGACACCATTGTGGAAATGGCGCAGCACAAGACATCCGGCAAAGCGCAACGCCTGGTCGTCGCCGGCTGCATGGTCGAACGCTATCGCGACGAAATTCAGAAAAATATTCCCGAGGTCGATGCCGTTGTCGGCACCGGTGAGCTGGAACAAATTCTCGCTGCGGCCGGTCTCACTTCCCCGCAGCCAATGGCAACAGATTCTCCGTTTCGCATTTTGACGGCTGCCGAAGCGTCCATCTCCCATCGCGCCGAAGGCGATCTCCGCGAACAGCAGGGTCGCTTCTCCCGCGAAAGCTGGGACGGCGCCATTGCCACCCTGCCGAATTATCTCTACAACGAGCACACGCCACGGCTCCGCACCACGGCGCGCGCCTCAGCCTATGTCAAGATTGCCGAGGGCTGCGATCATCCCTGCGGCTTCTGCATCATCCCGCAGATTCGCGGTAAATTTCGCTCCCGCCGATTCGAGTCTGTCGTTGCCGAAGTTGAGCGACTCGTCTCGGAAGGTGTGCAGGAAGTCACGCTCATTGGCCAGGACACCACCTGCTATGGCGAGGATTTCGGCATGAAAGACGGCCTGGCGCAACTGCTCGATCGCCTGGCCCGCGTTGACGGCGTCCGCTGGCTGCGCTTCCTCTATGCCTACCCAAATAAGGTGACACCGGCGCTGCTGGAAACAATGGCTCGGCATGACAACATCTGCAAATATCTGGATGTGCCGCTGCAGCACGCTGCCCCGAATGTGCTGAAGCGCATGAAGCGCGGCGGTGGCGCGGACATTTTCCTGAAAATGATTGAGCGCGCCCGTGCTGCCATGCCGGAAATTACACTGCGAACTTCTTTCATCACCGGCTTCCCCGGAGAAACGGAGGCTGACTTCGACTTGCTCATGGACTTTGTTCGTGAGGCTCGCTTCGACTGGCTGGGTGTGTTCGAGTACTCCGATGAAGAAGGTTCCGCCGCCTACGCTCTCGATGGAAAAGTTCCTCGCAGAACCATCGCCGCACGCCAGCGCAAGTTGATGCGGAATCAGTTGCAAATCAGCCGCAAGGCCCGTGCCGCGCAGCTCGATAGCGTGATGGACGTGCTGATTGAGGGCGAAAGCGAAGAAACTCCACTGCTCTGGCAAGGCCGAAGCGCGATGCACGCTCCGGAGATTGACGGAAAAATCCTGATCAATGACTTTGGACCGCATGCCACCGTGCAGGCTGGAAAATTCTACCGTTGTGAAATTACCGATGCGCACGATTACGACCTGATTGCTCGTGTCGTAGCGTAAAACTATGTGAAATTATTTCTATATGTAACTGATTCAGTTACAGTATGAGATTTTTGTATGGCGAAAGAGAAAACTAAGAAAGCATCGACGCTTCGGTGCCCGACCTGTGGCACGCTGGTGCTGCAATCGGACGCGGATTTTCCATTTTGCAGCGATCGCTGCCGGCTTGTGGACCTGGGCAAATGGGCTAGCGGCGCCTATCGCATCTCATCTCCGATCCTCGATCCGGAAGTGCTGGAAGGCCTGGATGAGATGCACCGCAGCGGACGCGACTCGAGCGATGACGAATAAATGACGCCAAAAAAAACCGGCTGGGCCTGGGCGTTGGCAACATGTTTCGGAGTGGGCTTTCTCCGTCCGGCGCCCGGCACCTGGGGCTCGGTAGCGGGCCTGCTCTTTTGGCTGGCAGCGGCCCACTGGCTTCATCCTTCGCCCGTGCATCTCGCCCAGGGCACCGCTGTCGCCGCGATTCTCGTGCTGCTGACCGGCATCCCCGCATCCGCCATTGTTTCTCGCGAGGCCGCGACGGCCGATCCCAGCTTTGTCGTTGCAGATGAGGTTGTGGGCCAATGGATCGCCCTGATCGCAGCTGGCACTCGCCCGTGGGAGTGGCTGCTGGCCTTCTTGCTCTTCCGCGCTTTCGATATCCTAAAACCGCCCCCGGCCCGCCAGTTTGACAGGATGCACAGCGGATTCGGCATCATGATGGATGACGTGGCCGCCGGTATCTACGCGATGGCAGTCGTGTGGCTGGCCAGACTTTTTTCCACCGGCTGGCGCCTCTGAGCGGTCAATTCGGAATAGTCTGTCCTGTTAGGTTTCGTGCATAGTGGGTCAAGACCTGCTGAAAGTTGCAACGTCAAAAGAATTGGTTCGCTGCCTGTACCTGCTCCACCGCGCCGGAGCGCGACGCACATGAAATTTGGAATTCACACGACTGATACTGCCCCACATATCACCTCCATCACCCCCCTGGCTGCGTTGCCCGGCGGCGAGGTGGAAGTGCACGGCCGCAAACTGGCGACGGAAACGTATCGCCAACCGTCCGCCACCATCGGCGAGCAAGCATCTCCGGTCAGAATGAGCCACAGCTCGAAGGTGCTGTTGCACGTTCCGGACGGAGCGATCTCCGGCAATGTTCAACTGCGTGTCGACGGTCACACCAGCAACGTCATGCCACTATCCGTAGGAGTTGCGATCGCCGAAGAGATGGATCCGGTCGCCAGCCCCGTGGTCGACCTTGAGAGCAATATTTACGTCACGTTTTCCGGGGAGCGTGGACAGCAGACCCCGGTTTCCGTCTTTCAGATCGATCCCGAATACCAGGTTCGTCCCTTCGCCACAGGCATCTTGAATGCCACCGCAGTGGCCATCGATCCGGATAGCAATCTTTACGTATCTTCACGTCATGAGGGCACCGTCTACCGAGTCACTCCCAGCGGCGCAAAATCAGTTTTTGCGGAAGGCATGGGAGTCGCCACCGGACTCGCCTTCGATCGCGATGGATTTCTTTATGTCGGCGATCGCAGTGGAACGATTTTCAAGATCTCGCCAACCCGCCAGGTCTTCGTCTTCGCCACGCTGGAGCCCAGCGTTTCCGCCTACCATCTGGCATTCAAGGAGACCGGCACATTGCTGGTCAGCGGACCCACCACCTCCGCCAACGAGTCGATTCACGCGATTGAGCCCAACGGAGAAATCTCCAGTTTCTACACCGGATTGGGGCGTCCCCAGGGCATGGCCTTAGACGTCGACGACAATGTCTATGTTGCCGCCTCCCTGCATGGCCGCCGTGGAGTGGTAAAAATCACCCCAAACCGGGAAGCGTCGCTGGTGGTTTCCGGCTCCGGAATTGTCGGCCTTGCATTTCTACCGGAAGGCGATGCAGCCGTGGCCACGCGCGATACCGTATATCATGTTGGTTTAGATATTGTCGGAAGATTATTGCATTAGCAGCCGTTCGACCCGCGTCTTCCATCGAATCCGCAGACCGCTGCGATCGCCCTGCGGATTCGATTAGCGAGACATGCCGGACCCGGTACGATCGGCTCGGTGGCAAACTTTGTTCACGTTTTTTTTTGAATTTCATAGTATCGCTTGCTGTCTACTGGTTTCGCATTACGTTCACTTCTCAATCACACCCATGCTTGCAGAAATCATTGCCGTCGGGTCAGAACTGCTGACCCCCTTCCGTCAGGACACGAATTCGTTGTTCGTCACAGAGCAACTCAACTCGCTCGGCGTCAGCGTCGTGTTCAAAACCATCGTCGGCGATCGCAAGGCGAACCTGGTTCAAGCCATCACTCTCGCCCTTGGTCGAACAGATATCGTCTGCGTGATGGGTGGGCTTGGTCCTACCGAAGATGATCTGACGCGTGAAGCTGTCGCGGAAGCATTAGGCGTACGCGTCCGCCGCAACGGCGACCTGCTCGCAGCACTCTACAAGCGATTCGCAGAGCGCCGCATCACCATGCCCGCCAACAACTCCAAACAGGCGGACCTGCTCGATGGAGCAGACATATTGCCCAACCCCATCGGTACCGCCCCGGGCCAATGGATTGATACGGTAGTCGGCCAACATCGCAAACTGATGTTCCTGCTGCCCGGTCCACCGGAAGAATTGAAGACCATGTTTGCCGCGGAATGCATGCCGCGACTGACAGAAGCGCTGCCGCCCCGTCACATCGCTCGCCGCGTCTTGAAGATTGCCATGCTGCCGGAGTCCGAAGTGGATGCCCGACTGGCTCCCATCTACACCCGCTTCACTGACGTCGAAACCACGATTCTGGCGCATGCCGGCGAGATTCAATTGCACCTCCAATGCACAAAGGCGATCCTTGAGCTGGCGCAGACCCGCGTGAATGAACTGGCAAGCCGCCTGGAAGAGGAAATGGAAGATGCGGTCTTCTCCTCCCACGGCGAAACTCTGGAACAAATTGTCCTCTACTATCTTGAAATTCGCGGCGCTACCGTCGCGGTCGCAGAAAGCTGTACCGGCGGATTGCTGGCCCAGCGGCTCACCAGCATCAGCGGCAGCTCCCGCTCATTTGTCGGCGGAGCGGTGGTGTACACCGATGCTTTAAAGGTGGAGTTTGCCGACGTGCCAGAAGACATGCTGGAAGAAAAAGGCGCGGTCAGCCGCGAAGTGGCAGCGGCCCTGGCACACGGCATTCGCCGTCGTGCGCAGTCCACCATCGGCGTCGGCATTACCGGCATCGCAGGTCCCACCGGAGGTACGGAGGAAAAGCCCGTGGGCCTGGTCTACATCGCTCTGGATGATGGAAAAGAAATCAACGTGTGTGAACGGAAATTTCGCGGCGACCGCGACCGCGTGCGCTGGTTCGCCAGCCAGCAGGCGCTCGACATGATCCGTCGTAAGTTCATGTAATCCGCGTCGAGCGAATTCCACCGGCCTCACCTCTGATGTTCTTAAGCGGAAGCCTGCACGGTATCGAGCCGCCGTAGGAAGCCTTCACGCGTGTCGAAAATTGACACGGACTCCCCGCTGTCGGAAGTTCATCTCAAATCCATTGCCCCGCTGCTACACTCGAACAGTACTCACATGACAGTGGACTTTATTGCAGCGGCGATTGCGTACTTGTTGGGGTCAATTCCCTTCGGCTATTTGCTGGTAAGGCTGTTTCGAAAAGAAGACATCCGCGAAACCGGCAGCGGCAATATTGGGGCGACCAATGTATTACGCAGCGGCTCCCGCTGGCTCGGAATCCTCACCCTGTTCCTCGACATTGGAAAGGGATTTCTGGCGGTTGAGATTGCGCGCCACCTGGCCTCCGGCCACCAGGCTGTGGTCGCCGGCTCCATCGCAGCCGTATTTGCAGTCATAGGACACGTATTCACCATTTGGCTTCAAGGCAAAGGTGGCAAAGGAGTGGCCACCGCACTGGGCGTATTTCTGGCCCTCGCAACTCTGCCCGCGCTTTCCTCGCTGACCGTCTTTATCCTGCTCACTCTCGCCACACGCTATGTATCGCTGGCTTCCATGCTGGCTGCCGCCTCGTTTCCTGTCTGGGTGTGGCTGGCGGAGCATTTTTTTGGCATCGATTACGGTTCCGGAGCCATCTTTATTGCCAGCACCATCCTGGTTCCGGCGGTCATCCTCATCAAACATCGTAAGAATTTCGAACGGCTGCTGCATGGAACCGAGTACCGATTCGGCAGCAAAGAAAGCTCGGCCACATGAGCCGGATTGGGGTCATCGGCACAGGATCGTGGGGAACCGCGCTGGCACTGGTCCTGGCCAAGCGGGGCGGTCACAGCATTATAATGTGGTCGCATACCCGTGTGGTTGCGGACGCCATCCATCAACGCCACGAAAACAGCATCTATCTCCCCGGCCTTTTCATTCCCGACTGTGTTGCCGTCACCACTGATCTAAAAGAAGCCGTCGATGACGCGGAAATTCTGATCCTCGCGGTCCCGTCGGAGCATCTGCGCAGTATTTGCTGCGCCATGGCGCCGTTGCTCACCAGCGAGCAACTGATCGTCAACGCAACCAAGGGCATTGAGGACGGCACCTACCTGCGCATGACTCAGGTGATGGGAGAGGTGCTCGGCAAGTACGATTTGGCGCTACCCTGCGGCGTGCTCAGCGGGCCTTCCTTCGCACAGGAAGTGGGCGCGGGCAGTCCCACAGCCATCACCATTGCCTCGTGTGATCCCGCGATCGCCACTCGAGTCCAGGAAGAATTCTCCAGCCCATCCTTGCGCTTGTATACCAACGAGGATGTCGTGGGCGTCGAACTGGGTGGCGCATTGAAAAACGTCATCGCCATCGCCGCCGGAGCTACTTATGGGCTGGAACTGGGCCACAACAGTGTCGCCGCCCTCATCACGCGCGGTATCGCGGAAATCACCCGCCTCGCGGTCGCCTGCGGTGGACGCAGAGAAACCCTGGCGGGACTCTCCGGTCTGGGAGATCTGGTGCTCACCTGTACCGGAGCCTTGTCGCGCAATCGCCATGTTGGCCTGGAGTTGGGCAGCGGCCGCTGTTTGAAAGAAATCCTGGTCGACATGCATGGCCGCGTGGCGGAAGGCGTCCGCACCACCGACGCCGCACTCGGCGTAGCCCGCAGGGTTGGGGTCGAGATGCCCATCACGGAGAAGGTCGCCGCCGTCCTGCACGAGCAAATCTCGGCCAAGGAAGCCATGCGAGAGTTGATGTCTCGACCTGGCCGCGACGAGTCATCTCGGTGACCAAATCCGGGTTTGGCTTCGGTTTTGTTGCAAATCGTACCTAGGTACGCAACCAAATCGGGACACCAACGATATCTCCCCAAAGTTTCGCTATCTTTTTCCACTTTTGGTGCATCCCAAGGTAATATCTTCAAGAGGTAAGATGGTTACCTAAAGAGATGACCCCGACCCTACATCGCGGCAACCGCAGCCAGGTGAAACGCAACCCACATCTGTGGGTAATCTATCTAAGCCTCTTGCTGCCTGCAGCGGCCGGGTCCATGTCAGTGCTGCTGGCAATCAATGCGTTCCACTCGCCGGGATTCAATGACAGAATCATCAAATTGGTGCTGGCCATCGCCGCTGCGGCCATGTCCGTCAAATGTTGGGCAGTCACGTGGGGCTTTTCGCGGGATATGCGCCAGTTTTTAGAGACGCTGCAGGCCATCAAGCGCGGAGAATTCATCCTGAGATCGGGCCGTGCCGGACTGCCGGAAATCGAAGAGCTTGCCCGCGAACTCAGCGGGATGAATGAAAGCCCGGACACGTCCCTGGCCAAGTGGATCCTGCTGTCACGCGATCATCACGCCATTTTTGTTCGATTGGTGGAAGCAATGTCGGCTTCAATGAGTACAAAGAGCTTTTACGCCCGCGGGCACTCTGGCCGCGTCGCCGAATATTCAACCCTGATCTGCAATGAGCTGGGGCTGTCCCCGGAAGAAAGCATGCGGATTCGCCTCTCCGCTCTGCTGCACGATATCGGCAAGATCGGAATGGACCAGCAAATATTGACCAAGCCCGGCGTGCTGACACCGGAAGAATTTGCCGTCCTCAAGACCCACACCACCCGCGGTGCGGAAATGCTTCGCCCGGTGCATGAGTTTGCTGACCTGTTGCCGGGCGTCGAACTGCACCACGAATCCATCGACGGCTCAGGCTATCCGTACGGCCTGCAGGGTGATCAGATTCCGCGGATGGCCCGCGTCATCGCCGTGGCCGACACCTTTGATGCCATGACCCATAACCGGACCTATCAAGACGCGATGGATGGCGCCTACGTGATCCGCATTATCCGCACCATGGCCGGCAAGAAATTCGACGAACATGCAGTCGAAGCGTTCTGCCGCGCCTATGCTGCCGGGCTAATCGAACTCCCGAAAAGGCATGTCGAAGATCCGGAACCTTCCCGCATCCCCAGTCGTGTTTTACCCGATGAAGCGCTGCAGTCTCCTTCGCTGGTCACAGCCGGAGGGGTTGATACACTGAAGGTGTAGCCCTTTCGCACACCTCATGCTGCAGTCACTTTTCAACAGCCCCGAACCAACACCCGGTTTGATGGACCGCATGAAGCAGGCGGTCGCGCGTACCCGTACCGGCCTGCAGGAGCGGATGGAAGACCTGCTGTCGCTGGCGCGCCCAGTCGACGAGTCGGCGCTGGAGGAGCTGGAAAGCACCTTGATCGCCTCCGACATCGGTGTTGTCACCTCGCAGGAAATCATCGGCGCTCTACGTCAACAACTCTCCCGCCAGCAGATTCGCGATGGCGCGGAACTACGCCGCCTTCTCAAGGCGGAGATGCTGAGCATCCTGGATTCCGTTCCCACCCGCCAACACACCGTCAGCGCCAAGCCCGAGGTCATTTTGATGGTGGGAGTGAACGGTACCGGCAAAACCACCACCACGGGGAAATTGGCGGCCTACTTCCGCAATCAGGGGAAGTCCGTCCTCCTGTGTGCAGCCGACACCTTCCGAGCGGCAGCCATCGAGCAGTTGGAGGTCTGGAGTCAGCGCGCCGGCGTCGAGATGATCCGTACCCGCCAGGGCGGTGACCCCTCGGCTGCGCTTTACGATGCATTGCAGGCCGGGCAGACGCGCGGAATCGATGTGCTGATCGTCGACACGGCCGGCCGTCTCCATACAAAAAATAACCTGATGGCGGAACTCGACAAAATTCGCCGTACGGCACAACGCTTCTCCCCGGATGCACCTCACGAGACGCTGCTGGTCATGGACGCAACCACCGGGCAAAACGGTTTGCAGCAGGCCCGACTGTTCACCGACGCAGCCCGCGTATCCGGCATTGTGCTCACCAAGCTCGACGGCACTGCAAAGGGCGGAATCGTCATCGCCATCGCACGGGAATTGCAACTCCCCGTCCTTTTCGTCGGCATCGGCGAGCAAATGGGAGACCTGATCCCTTTCGACAGCAATGCCTTCGTGGATTCAATGTTGGAAGGATGAGGGCACGCCTCTCCAGCAAACAGCGTACAGTAAGCTCCAGCAACCCAACCTGTAGAGGTCGCGAGGAACATGGCACCGACGGAATCGACTGCGGATGAACTTTGGATGGAACGTGCGCTGGGCCTGGCCGAAGCATCGATCGGACTCGCTTCCCCCAACCCTGTCACTGGATGTGTTCTGGTCAAGGACGGTAATGTCATCGGCGAAGGCTTTCACTCCTACGCCGACAAGGACCACGCCGAAATTGTTGCCCTGAAACAGGCGGGTGCGGCGGCGCGCGGTTCCACTGCGTATGTCACCCTGGAACCCTGTAGTCATCACGGCCGCACTCCTCCCTGCGCCGACGCGCTCATCAAGGCAGGCGTAGCTCGAGTCGTGACGGCAGCGCGTGACCCTAATCCGCAAGTCAGCGGGCGCGGCCTCGATCGACTGCAGGCTGCCGGAGTGTCGCTCACCATCGGCGTCAAAGAAGCGGCCGCTCGTCGCCTGAACGAGGCCTTTGCGAAATTTATCCGCACCCATCGTCCATTTGTCACGATGAAAGCCGGAATGACCCTGGATGGACGCATCGCACCTCCGCCGACCAAGGATCACATTCCTTCCGGCTCAACCCACTGGATCACGGGAGACCGTTCGCGCGAAGTGGTGCAGGAGCTGCGCCACGCCGCCGACGCCATCCTCACCGGCATTGGGACCATTCTGAACGATGACCCCCTCTTGACCGATCGCAGCGGTAGACAGCGCCGCCGACCGTTTCTACGCGTGGTGCTCGATTCCTCGCTGCGCCTGTCGCTTGATTCGCAACTGGTCCGCACTGCCAGTCAGGACGTGCTGGTCTTCCACACCCAACCCGCTGCCAGGCAGGCCAAGGCCCTGGAAGAACGCGGAGTCCGGGTGGAACGGCTCGACCCCGATCCCGTCACCGGTCGCGTTCCGATGTGGGCGGTCATGGAACGGCTGGCAGATATGGAAATGTTGAGCGTCATGCTGGAGGGCGGCTCGCAGATTAACGCCTCGGCTCTCGCCGCCCAGATTGTCGACAAACTGTACCTGTTCTACGCGACGGCGATTTATGGAGATGCGGCAATTCCCGTGGTGCGCTCTCTGGAGGCCAACACCTACTTCGCCACCCGGCTGACCAGCTACCAGCTGCACGAGTTGGGCGAGGATTTTGCCGTCGAAGGCTACATCCACAATCCGTGGGAGAGCGCCTAAAGAATCGTCGGGTGCCCCATTCAAGCCTTCTTTTGGCTTGAGTGGGATGGAAAGGATCTGCAATGTTTACCGGCTTGATTGAAACTACCGGCACGATTCGTTCCTTGGAAGACCACCATGGAGTCACGCGCATCACAGTTGCGGGCCCGGCGTCTCTCGTCCAGCGGCTGCGTGCCGGCGACAGCGTGGCCGTCAGCGGCGTCTGCCTGACCGCGGTCGACATCAATCCGGACAGCAGCCTCTTTGTCGCCGACCTCGCGGCTGAAACCATCGCACGCACTTCGCTCTCTCGCCTTCACTCTGGTTCAATCGTAAATCTGGAATTACCGACCGAGGCCGGCACTCCGCTCGGCGGACATATTGTGCAGGGTCATGTTGATGGCGTGGGCATCGTGCAATCTTTGCAGCCCCTCGTGGCGGGCGCACAAAACTCCGCAACCGATTGGTGGCTGCGCCTGACAATCCCCGACGAATGCGTCCGTTACGTCGTCGAGAAAGGTTCGATTGCGATCGAAGGCATCAGCCTCACGGTCGCTCGAATCGCAGGCAACGCCGTCACCATTGCGATTATTCCGCATACGTATACAGTGACGAATCTGCACACGCTCACATCGGGTAGCCCCATCAATATTGAAGTCGACGTGATGGCGAAATATGCCGAACGGCGCGATGCCTCACCCGAGGAAAGCCAACAGTCCTTCGAGCTCACCGTGGAATACCTGATCGCCAACGGATATTAGCGCCGTTCTCCATTGGCGATAGCGAAAAAGCCGTCATTCGGTGAAATAGTCGTCATTCTGAGCGCAGCGAAGAATCTTGGCATTGGCTTTCCTCGGGAAATACAGAGATCCTTCGCTCCGCTCAGAATGACGACTCTTTTTCTCCCTGCGACTATATCCAATAAGAAAAACCCGAATGCCACCCTTCGCAGTCTCATCTTGAAGGGTGGCATTCCCTGCGGCGACCTACATCCCACCCTTGAATATCTTCTGCTTCGCCAGCCATTCCGTCAGCTTTGGCTGCTGCGTGGCTCGCAGAATGCTGCAGTCATGAATGGAATTTGTGGCGCGCTTGATCGCCTCCTGCGCCGCCGCCACAGGATGCGCCGTGAAGAAGGTCTGCACTTCCTGGGCTCGATCCGCGCTGCAGAAGGCTCCTGTCGACTGCACCAGGTATCCTCCCGACGCCGTAGTCATCTGAGCATGTACCTTGTCCCAGTTCCTCTGAATGTAGTCCCACGCGATGGGTCGCGTGTCGCGGCTGCGTAACGCCACGATAAACAGGAACATAGAGTCCTGATTGCGCACCTGGCCGGAGGTCGCATAATCGAGCGCACGCTGAACCAGCGCTGGATCATGAAAATTAGCCAGCGAAATCAAAGCCGTCTCCTCCACATCCGGGTTGTTCGACGTCTTGCTCAGTTGCTGCAACTGGTCGAACAAGTGGCTGTCTCCATTTGCCGTCGCAATCCTCACCGCCGGCCGCACCAGCGAAGGCTCTACGCTCGCCTGGTCTGCGATATATTTGTTTGTCAGCTCTTTCGCCTGCGCAATAATCTGCGGGTCGCGACCGATTTCCCCTAAGACCGCAAACAAGATCGCGCGCAGCTGCTGCTTCTCCACCGAATCCGACGGAGAGATCTCTTTCACCCGGTCATAGGACGGCCGAAATTCCTGCCGCACCCAGGCCGCCAGCTTGACTCGATCCTCCGGCGTCGCGATCCTCTCGTCGGTGGCGTCGATCGCTCCCGCTAGATTCTCGATCACGCCCGCATTCGGATCGTTGCGCAACACCGCCGCCAGATCCAGGTAGTCGCCAATGCCACTGCGTCCGGAACGCATCAGCGCCCACTCATTCCCCGCAAAACCGATTCGCACCGCAGGAGACAACTTGGTTTCCGCCATGCTCAGGATCTTGTTGTAATCGGCAGCATCGTACAGCGTGCGATAGTAGCCACGATCGTTCGCATTGGCGAAAAAGAAATCTGCGTGCGGCACCGACAGCTTCTGTTCCGCTGCGGTAAGCAGCTCGCACTTAGGATCTCCATCGGTTCGGAAGCACACCGGCACCGTCCACGTTTGCGGATGATCGGCGTGCGTCTCCGGATCAAGGAAGAAGCGCTGCTGGGAAACCTCAGTCGATCCGCCTTTGGGCGAACTGAAGGTCAGCAACGGAACGCCCGGCTCCGTGATAAAGCTGTCCATCACCTTATCGATCGGCTTGCCGCTGGCTTGCGTCTGCGCATTCCAAAAGTCTTCCGCGGTCGCATTGCCGTACATGTGCGCTTCAAGATAGTTATGCACGCCTTTGCGGAAAACTTCCGGAGTTTCGTAATTCTCCGTCATGGCCAGCACCGCACCACCCTTTTGATAGGTGATGCCATCGAACATCTCGTTAATCTCACCCGGTGTATCGGCGTTGGCTCGAATGGCTCGCGTTATTTTGCCGGCATCATAGTTCAGCACGCCGTCCAGGTCGAGCGCCTCATCCTGCGAAAGATTCCATTGCGGCTTCCAGGCATTCACTGCCTTCGATTCCATCCAGGTGGCAAAGCCCTCATTCAGCCACAGATTGTTCCACCATTTCATGGTGACCATGTCGCCAAACCATTGGTGCGCCATCTCGTGAGCCACGTCAATGGCAACGGTTTTCTTCGCATTGGGCGATGCGGTCTTATCATCGATCAGGAAAACAGTCTCTCTATAGGTGATGGCGCCAAAATTCTCCATCGCGCCCGCTTCAAAATCCGGAATTCCAATCATGTCGAGCTTCGGCATCGGGTACTTGATACCGAAATACGTGTCGTAATAGTGCAGGAAGAACTCCGCTCCTTTCAACGCATAGGCACCCATCTGCACTTTGTCAGGAGTGGCGCAGGCGCGGATAGGAACCCCGTCGCTCTCGCCGGATAAACATTGAAAATCACCCACCAGGAACGCAACCAGGTAGGTGGACATCTTCGGCGTGGTAGCGAAATGAATCGTGTGCTTGTCGGCAGTCGGGCCCGCTTCGTCGGAAACAATGTTCGTGTTCGAAATCGCGGTGTCGCCCTTATCGACAATCAGCGTGGTCGAAAATGTTGCCTTCATCGCCGGTTCATCGAACGAAGGGAACGCGCGCCGCGCATCGGTGGGTTCAAACTGCGTGACCGCGTAATTGCGATGGGCCGCCTTCGACAGGTAAAAGCCGCGAAGCTGGTCGTTCAGAATTCCCGTGTACTCGATTTTGATGGTGGCCGCGCCTGCCGGAATCTCCTTGTCCACATGGAAGGTCACCTGCTGGTCAGGCTTATTCTCGGCAACAGACGCCGTCTGCGTATTCCCGTCGGCTGTGATGGTCACTGTTTGAAACGTGATCTGCGTCGCATTCAATGTGATGCTGTTCGACGGTTTCTCCAGCGTGACATCGATTTCTTCCTTGCCGGTGAATGTGGCCGCCTTCAAATCCGGTTCCAGCGTCAGCGAATAATGCTGCGGGGTCACATCTGTGGGCAGGCGCTGCGCCTGCAATGCCGGAGAAGAAGTGAATGAGATCAGCGCTGCGCATGCTGCGATGAGTCCTGCGAATGAAAGACGCGAACAATGGTGCAAGTGAAATTCCTCCTGGGAATGGACGCAAACAAAAGGGCCCGCGAAAACAAGGCCCAGCACAGATACAATACGCGCCCAACGATAGTTCCGTCACCTCAATCGACGACGCATTCGCACTGTCGTCAGAACCTCAGGCTTCGCGATAATTCAGCAAAACCAGCCCGATACAGACAAGGCACATAGGCCAGACCCATGCCGCGACCAGTTTCCCGCGCCCCGATCCGCGCAGTTCCAGCCAGCTGAGTCCAACCTGCAAACACCGCGAATAACGCGATTGCTGTGTGACTTATTTCAGTCAGCAATTCCTCTTTCACGTTGCCCAGGGTGTGATTGTGAGTCAGCAGCAAAGCCCCTCCCAGCGCACACACCGCGGGGAAAACCAGCGCAGCCTTGGACGACCGCAATCGCCTGGTCTGCACGCTCCACTCAAATGCAACAAAGCTGATAATCAGCAAAATATAAAGCCGATGCTGCAGGTCCTCTGGATTGTAAAAGCTGGCCCAGAAACCGCGTGGACCCAACGGCCATGCTTCCGGATCGGCGCGTAGAAATAGAAACAACGCCAGCCCCAAAAAGGCCAGCGGCCAATGACGAGCCCATCGGGCACCCTCCCATCGGCCCAAGCATCGCCAGCAACCCGGCCATCAGAACGATGATCCCAGCCCAATGATGGTTATAGTCTGACCACTCCTGCTCCACCTTGTTATCGGCGGCTTTGGCGTCGTCTGGCGATAGAGCGAAAGTCTGGATGGCGGCCTTCATCGACTGGACAGGAGGTAATGCGCGAACCGATGGCGTTGAAAAAGTCGGCCATTGCGGCATCATCCTGGCTGAGATTTCCGGCAGCGTCAGCCGGTTCTGTACCAAGTCGACGCCCGGCGGTTGAGCAGTGAGCGAAGCTGCCGCCAGGATGATTGTGAATCCAATTCCAATCTCCGCCTCAGAGAATTGACCAATACGTAACAGCCACGGTGACGAATTGAACCGGTTCCCTCGGATCAGCAGAAAATTACTTGCGCCCAACACCAGCACCACCGCCAACATGATCGATTTCGCTACCAGCACCCAGCCATAGGCCGTCCCATAAACGGCGCTCCAGGACTGCGTGTACACCCATGCCATCGTCACGCCAGCCGCCACCAGAACGATGACGCTGACGACGGACATCGTCGAGTACCGCCGCACAGCACGAACTGCGTCGCTGTCCTCAACCTTGCTGTCGCCATCTCGTGAGGAGATCAGCAGCCACAGGTACGGCATGCCGCCAATCCAGAGCGCCGCCCCCAGTTGATGCAAACCAGTCAGCAGCATCAATGGAATTTGATGTTCAAGGCGCGAGGCTCCGTGGCTGGTCCAAACGGTAGCAAACATCAACGGCACCACGAACAGCAACCACGCCGGATTCCGCGGCAATCCCAGTCGAGTCGCCAGCAGAAAAACTACGGCCGTAAAGAAAAGCAGCAAGCCCGCCAGAAAATAATTCGCTGTATAAAGGTCGGAAACGCCCAGGCCGCTGGTGCTCATCAACATGGCCGTGTCCAGCACGACAAATATGGTCTGCGCTGCGGCGAGTCCGATTGCGCCAATCCGCAGAAGGCGCAAGGCGCGTGGGGAGAATGTCGCGTAGGTCGGTGAGGAGGCAATTGACTTCGGCAGCACCACTGTGCAGAACACGATGCCGCCAATCAGCAGAGAATCGAAGGCCAGACTTGCCGCTCGCAGCAGCACGGCAGCCAGCGGATAGTCACGCAGAAACCAGAGCAATAGAATCTTCCTCGGACCGTAAAACCGTGCGCTGCACCCTAGTTACTGGGCGGCAACGGTAAAGGTCAAGTCACCGCGCGTGATATGCCCATCGCTCGCCAGCGCCTGCCAGTGAATCTGATATTTCCCGTTGGCCAGGCCGTGCGCAACCGCGTTTAACTCCGAAGGCTTCGCACTCGGTTCCATTTGCAGCGCCACCGGCTTGCCGGTCGCGTCCGTCAACTTCACCGTGCAACGCCTGGCTTCAATTCTGGAATCGTAGTCGAGCGCAATGTCAACCTGGTGACTGTGCACCACGGCCTGGTCCGCGGGCGAGGAGTGCACCAGCATGGCATGCGCGAACGCCAACGGCGATCCAGCCAGAAGAACCAGAGTAAGAGCTGCGGTCCATCCTAAAAAACGTGTCATGCGAAGTGCCTCCATCGTTTCATCTTGTTCGAACTGTGACTCTCGCCGGCAACTCAAGCAGTCACGTGGATCGATGCTGCACGCATCGAGCGTCCGGAAATCTCCGCCGCCCTCATTTCAGCATAGGAGGCAGCCCCCATCAACGCCGCGCGACTTTCCAGAATAATGCGCACCGGCATGGTGGAAACCAGATCGTGCATGCGGCCCTTGTCGCAGAATCCGCGCATGAATGTACCATCCTGCATCTTTTTCAGAATCTTCGGCGCGATCCCGCCACCAATATACATACCGCCGTGCGCCAGAATTTTCAACGCCAGGTTCCCTGCCTCCGAACCATAGATCGACACAAAAACGTCCAGCGCTTTGGTGCACAATTCATCGCTGCCAGACTCACCCAGTTCGCCAATCACCGCATTCGGGTCTTCTTCCTCCATCCGCTGGCGCAGTGCGGCAGACTCATTCATCTTTTTGCAGTCGCGCAAAAATGTATAAATATTCTTCAGCCCTGGTCCGGAGCACACACGCTCCCAACTAACGTGGCCGTTCATTTTTGGATCGGACCGCAGGTACCGCAACAGGTCAATCTCAAGATCATTGTGCGGCCCAAAATCACCATGCCCGCCCTCGGATGCCATGGGAACATGGGTTTTTCCATCCCAGATCAATAGCCCTTCGCCCAGCCCCGTGCCCGCGGCAATCAGCCCGCGATTTCCAAGCTGGCTATTGTCACCCTCGCTCAGCGTATAAATCTGGTCGAGCCGAAGTTCGGCGATCCCATACCCATTGGCTTCCAGGTCGTTGATCAGGAAAATATGTTCAATGTGAAGATCGCGCGACAGCTCATGAGTGTCGAGTGTCCACGGCAAATTGGTCAGCTGAATTACATTCTTCCGGACTGGACCCGGCGCGCCGAAGCACGCAGCTTCAATTCCCTCGGAATTCTGCAGCTCTTTGGGTCCTAAAAACTCGCGAACAATCGCTTGCAGATTTGGATATTGTTGCGCTGCGAACTTCTCGTCGCACACATGTTGCAGGGTGCCCTGGTCAAACCGATATAGCGCTAAATGCGCTTTGGTGCCACCCACGTCACCAGCAAGAATCATCGGCTCACTTCCAGCAATCCTCGACCATCTGCGTCAGGCTGCGGCAACTTGGCGGCCGCGGCTCGATCCAGCAGAAAATTCAACTCCCCATTCTCCGGCTGAATCAGCTGCGAGGGCAATCTTTCCGGCTGATACGGACCCAGCAAAACTTCTCGTAACACTTCGGCTTTTGTCCCATCCTGAATCAGAAAGAAGATTTTATCAGCATGGTTGATCACCGGCCACGTAAGAGTGATGCGCCAGGGGTTTTTGTCTTCCACATGGTTGGCCACAGCCAATCGCATCATCTCATGCAGCGCTTCTGAGTCCGGAAATAATGAGGCGGTGTGACCGTTGGTCCCCATACCCAGCACAATCAGGTCAAAGCGCGGCAACTGCGCCCCCTCCAGCCGAAATCGGTTGCGAATGGCCGACTCATAGCGCGCCGCGGCTTCCTCGGGCTCCAGTTCGCCTTCAATCCGAATCACATTCTCTTCCGGCAGCGGCACCTTTGACAGAAAAGTCTCCTTCGCCAGTCGATAGTTGGAGTCCGGGCTATCCGGCGGAACGCATCGCTCGTCCACAAAGAAAATCAGCAGCCGCTTCCAGTCAATCCGGCTTCGAAAAGGATGGGTGGGATCAGCCAGCAGCTGAAACATACGCTTGGGCCCGCCACCACCGGAGATTGCGATCCTGGCAATTCCATGCTCACGAATCGCCGATTCCGCGGAAGACGCGACCCAATCGGCCGCCGTCACACTCGCCGCTTCGCTGTCCTGCTCCACTTGGTAATGAACCTGGATCTTCTTCGCCATCGTCATCCCCATTCTGCCATCTCGCTCACTTATTGGTGGTGCCACTTGCGGCCATCGCGAGACAGCAGCTCACCAGCCGCCGCCGGTCCCCAGCTTCCCGCCGCATAGTTCGGGAAATCCGTGGGAGGATGCGCCGCCCACTCTTCTAAGATGGGAGTCATCAGAGCCCATGTCGCCTCCACGCCATCACGGTGCGCAAACAAAGTGGCGTCCCCCATCATGGCATCGAGAAGCAGGCGCTCATATCCATTTGCAGAAGAAACCCCAAACGCCGCCGCATAGTCGAAATCCATCATGACCGGGCAACTTTGCATCGATGGCCCGGGCACTTTCGCCGCAAACCGCAGCGAAATCCCTTCATCCGGCTGGATTCGCATCGAGATCAGGTTGGGCTGGATTTCTCCGCACTTGCTGGTTCCCACATTGTCTTTGAACAGCATCGTCGGCGGTTGCTTGAACTGGATGGTGATGTCGGTAAATCGCTTCGCCAGCCGCTTGCCGGCGCGCACATAGAACGGAACCCCTGCCCAACGCCAGTTCTCAATCTGAAATTTCATGGCGGCGAAGGTCTCGGTGTTGGATTTAGGATCGACCCGCTCCTCCTGCCGATACCCAACCACAGGCTTGCCGTCGATGGTTCCGGGCCCATACTGGCCGCGCACCGTATCCTCCATCTTGATCGGCTGGATCGCCTTCCACACCTTCACCTTTTCCATCCGTATCGGTGCCGAGAAAAACGTGACGGGCGGCTCCATGGCAACAAATGACAGCAATTCCATCACGTGGTTCTGAACCACATCGCGCAACGCTCCGGCCTTCTCATAAAATGGGCCGCGCCCTTCAATCCCGATACTCTCCGCTGCGGTGATCCGCACATGGTCGATATAATTCCGGTTCCAGATCGGTTCGAAAATTCCGTTGGCAAAGCGAAACACCAATATATTCTGAACGGTCTCCTTGCCGAGATAGTGGTCGATGCGAAATATCTGATCCTCCGACAACACCTGGTTGATGTCGTCGTTCAATTCCCTGGCGGATTTCAGGTCGTGACCGAAAGGCTTTTCAATGATGCAGCGGACTGTCCCTTTCTCTGGCTTGGCCATCCCGTGCGCGCCCAGTTGATGCACAATCTCTGCGAAATAGTCGGGTGCGGTGGCTAGATAAAACAACCGATTTCCATTCGTGCCATATTTATCATCCAGGCCTGCCAGCAAGGCCTTCAGACGCACATATCCATCCGGATCGTCGAAGTTCATGGCATGGTAGTTCACTCTTTGCAGAAAATCCCGCAAATTGGGATCATTCGCTTCGACACCGCCGCCTTTGATGATTCCGTCCTGCATGTCGTTGACGAACTCGTCCTTCAGCGGGCGTCGGGCAACGCCCACCACCGCGAATTCGGCCGGCAACAATCCTGCCTGTTCCAGGTGGTAGAGCGCAGGCAGTAATTTTCGTTTTGTCAGGTCGCCGGAGGCGCCGAAGATCACCACGATACATGGATCAGGCACCCGCTCCGGAACGCGTGACGCCCGCAAGTCTTCAGGAGAAACTGTTACTTCCGTCGTGACCATGGCTACTCTCCTTACCTTGAAAAATGGTTGTTTTGCTGCTGCCCATTGAATTGCACGCCGCCGAACCACAGTCGAAACGCTCGGCTACGTGGATTTCTTGACCGCGTGCCCGCCGAACTCATTCCTCATGATCGACAGCATGCGATCGGAGAAATTATTTTCCTCGCGCGAGCGAATTCGGCGAATCAACGACTCCGTAATCACCGGCGCAGAAACGTTCAGATCAATCGCTTCGAAGACTGTCCATCGACCTTCTCCGGAATCGGCGACATACGCTTCCAGGCCTTCCAATTTAGGATTTTTCTCCAGCGCATCGGCAGTCAAATCCAGCAGCCACGAACGAACCACGCTGCCATATTGCCAGATCTTGGCGATCTGCGTCAGATCCAGGTTGAGCGGTTCCTTATGCTTCATAATCGAGAAGCCCTCGGCATACGCTTCCATCAACCCGTATTCGATGCCGTTGTGCACCATCTTCACAAAATGTCCCGCACCCGCCGGGCCCACGTGCCCCCAGCCTTTATCGGCCGCAGGCGCCAGCGTTTCGAAGATCGGACGCAGAGACTCGACCGTCCCCTTATCGCCGCCGATCATCATGCTGTATCCCTCTTTCAACCCCCACACACCTCCAGAAGTCCCCACGTCGACAAAGTTGAATCCCTTGGCGGTCAGTTGCGCATAACGCCGCTGCGAATCCTTATAATTCGAATTGCCTCCGTCGATGAAAATGTCGCCCTTCTGCATCGAGCTTTCCAGCTTGGAGATGGTCTGATCGACCGGGTCGCCGGACGGAACCATAATCCAGACCGCTCGCGGCGCTTTCAGGTTCTTCACCAGGTCTTCCAGCGACGACACACCCACCGAACCAGCAGCGGTCAGGTTCTTCACGGCGTCAGAGTTGAAATCGAAGCCGACAACTTTGTGCCCGCCCAGGCGCAGCCGCTCCGCCATGTTGAAGCCCATCTTTCCCAGACCAATCAGACCAATTTCCATGCATTCTCCTCTTTCAAAAATCTATGAGCGCCCGTCCATGCAGAAACGCCGCCCTGATTCTCTTCCGCTAAACCCAGCGCCGCACTCGCCCTCGGTATGCCTCGTATTCCTCGCCGAAAGTCTCCCGCAGCTTCGCTTCCTCCAGCGGAATGACCGTCCACTGCAGGTACGCCAGCACCAGCGGCAACACCGCCAGCGGCCATATTTGTCGCAGCAATCCGGCTTCGCCAAAATATGCCAGGGTCAGCCCTACGTACATCGGATTTCGCGTCAGCCGGTACGGCCCCCGCGTCACCAGCCGCTCCGACCGCTCGCCCGGCACTGTCGTCGTGCTTGCCCGGTGAAACGGCGTCAATCCCCAACCTGCAATCACCGCGCCCAACGCAAATAGTCCCGCCCCTACGCCCACGCTGATCCAGCTTGCCCTGCCGGAAAGCACAGCGTGCGGCAGAATAAACTGCAGCGCCAGCCCAACCGCGTAGCCCAGAACAAATACCCACGGAACCGGAACCCTCAACAGCAGCCGTACCGGATTCTTCATGCACCACCCTCAGCGCCCGGCCGTTTGCGCCAGGAGCGGACGAAGCTCCGCGATCACCTGCTGCGGGGATTTCATGCGAATGCCCTGAATTCCCACTTGCCGCGCACCTTCCAGGTTCTCTTCGCGATCATCGATAAAAACACATTCATCGGGCTGGCGTTGAGAAATATCGAGGGCGCATTGAAAAAATGCAGGCTCCGGCTTCCGCAATGCGATGTAGGCCGAAACCAGGAAGGCGTCAAATAATCCGGATAATCCAAACGTCGGGATGCGATATTCCATCAACTCCCGCGATTCATTGCTCAACATGTACGTGCTGTTGTCTCGGGGCCCCTGCGCACGCAGCTCACGAAGAAATTCAATCATTCCGGGATACAAAACCCGGCTCACCTCACGCATTTTGGAGAAAAATTCATCTTCAGAAAATGCCCGCGGAGCATAAAACACCGTCTCCCGCAAATACTCGTGGACAGTAATCTTCCCCCGCTCCCACAGATTGTTGGCGGGGACATGACGCTTCTCAAACTCGTCGAAATTCAGGCCAAAATGTTTGGCCACGCGCTCGCGTGCGTGCTCATCCCACCCATTGGTCAGCAGGACGCCGCCGCAATCCCAGAACGTGGCGCGAATTTTCGCCATCCAAGCTTCCCCGCACTCCCTCTGGATATCGTTCCTGCTATGCGTCCCACTTGTTGGTCATAAAGCGTGCTTCGATGGCGTTCACTTTGTTCAGGCGTCGCACAAAGCGCGGCTCGTTGGATTGAAATTGCGCCTTCAGAAACGCGCCCACTACCTCATTTGCCAATGCGGTCCCGATAATGCGCGCCCCCAGAACGATGACGTTCATGTTGTCGTGTTCCACTCCCTGGTGTGCGGAATAGGTGTCGTGGCACATCGCGGCGCGAATCCCCGGCATCTTATTCGCCGCCACAGAAACGCCGACACCAGAGCCGCAGATCAGCACCCCCCTCTCCGCGCTCTTCTCATGCAGCACGGTCCCCACAGCCTCAGCGAAATCGGGGTAGTCGTCGGATGGATCTTCTTTGAACGCGCCTACGTCAAGCACCTCATGTCCCAGATCGGCGATAAATTTGCGAACTTCTTGTTTCAGCTCAAATCCTGCGTGGTCGGATCCAATCGCGATTTTCATCCCTCTCTCACTTTCCTGCCACGGCGGTAGTCTTACCCGCCCGCGCTACGATCGCGGTTGCTTTGCGAACTACGTTATCCACGCTGAATCCAAGTTTCTCCATGGCGATCTCTCCCGGCGCCGAGGCTCCGAATCGATCCAGTCCCAGAACATCTCCACTATCGCCGGCAATCTTCCACCAGCAGATCGGGCTCGCCGCTTCGACCACCAATCGAGGAACTCCCGTGAGCAGGATCTTTTTCTGATATTCCTCCGGCTGCTCATCAAACAATCGCCAGCTCGGCATCGAAACTACACGCGCATGCAGCCCTTGCGACTCCAGCGCCGTCGCAGCTTTCAGGATCAAGCTGACTTCGCTGCCGGTTGCGATCAGCACTACGTCGGCGGAGTTTCCACCATCACGCAGCACATAAGCTCCATGACGCACACCATTCAGGATGTCGTACTTTGCAGGATCGATAATGGGCAGGTCCTGCCGTGAAAGCGCAAGAAACGAAGGCTTGCGGCGCTCCAGAATTACCTGCCAGGCCGCCGCTGTTTCATTCGCATCTGCAGGCCGGAAATCCGTAAATTCCGGAATCGCCCGCAGCGACGCGATTTGTTCGATCGGCTGGTGCGTCGGACCATCCTGTCCAAGTCCGATCGAGTCATGTGTGAAGACGAAGGTCGATGGAACCTGCATCAACGCCGCCAGGCGCAGTGCCGGTCGAGCATAATCGCTGAACACGAAGAAGGTCGACCCGTAAGGAATCAGCCCGCCGTGCGCCGCCATCCCATTTACGAAGGCGCACATGCCAAACTCGCGCACCCCAAAGAAAATGTTGCGCCCGTTCGGATCAACATGGAAACTGGGGCTGTCTTTGATCGTCGTCTTGGTCGATGTGGAAAGGTCGGCCGCTCCGCCAATCAGTTCGGGTACTTTCGCGGCAATTCCGTTCATCACGATATTGCCGGCAACGCGGGTCGCAACCGGCTTCGAGTCCGCCGCAAACTTCGGGATGCCAGCTTCCCATCCCGCCGGCAGTTTTCCTGCAAACACCCGCTCGTATTCCGCAGCCAGTTCAGGAAATTGCTGCTTGTACTTCGCGAACAATGCATTCCATTCCGCCTCAAACTTTGCGCCACGATCCTTCGCCTCGCGCCCAATTTTTCGCCGCTTCCTCCGGAACATAAAAGAACTTGTCCGCCGGCCAGCTGAGTTGTTCCTTGGTGAGTTTCGTGTCTTCCGCGCCCAGCGGTTCTCCGTGCGCCTTCGACGTGCCGGCCTTGGGGCTGGCATAGCCAATAATCGTGCGCACCGCAATGATGGAAGGCTTGTCGGTCACAGATTTCGCCACCTCAATCGCCTTGGAAATCGCTTCCAGATCATTTCCATCGGCCACGCGCTGCACATGCCAGTGGTAGGCCCTAAATCTCTCTTCGACATTTTCGGTGAACGACAAATCCGTGGGCCCATCCAGCGAAACTAGATTGTCGTCATACAGCAGAATCAGCTTCCCCAGTCCCAGCGTACCGGCGAAGGATGCCGCTTCGTGCGAGACGCCTTCCATCAGATCGCCGTCGCCGCACATCACGTAGGTATAGTGATCGACAATCTCCAGCCCAGGCTTGTTGTAACGGGCCGCCAGGTGACGTTCCGCCGCGGCCATGCCAATCGACATAGCGAGACCCTGGCCGAGCGGACCCGTCGTGACTTCCACTCCATCCGTCAAACCGCGCTCCGGATGGCCCGGAGTAATGGAGCCGTACTCGCGAAATTGCTTCAGGTCTTCCAACGTGACCTTGTACCCGGCCAGATGCAGCGCGGAGTAGAGCATCGCCGACGCATGCCCGTTCGACAGCACGAAGCGATCGCGATTCGACCACTTGGAGTTGGCCGGATTGTGCCGCATGAACTTGTGGAACAGCAGATACGTCATCGGAGAATCGCCCAGCGGCGCGCCCGGATGTCCGCTATTTGCCTTCTCTACGGCATCGACAGCCAGGAAACGCAATGCATTGATCGACAGCTGATCCAGTTCCGTCATTCTTGCTCTCCAAACATCAGCCCCAGTGGGCGGGTTTTATATCTCGTCAATAATTGTATAGATGCGCGGCGCTGGAAATGGCCGCAGGCGGATTTAGCAGCTTTTCAACATCAGCAGATGGGAACCTCATAGTTGCGGCCCTCCCAGCGGTCCTCGGCCGGCCAGTACAGCGTAAACACCAGGTCGGCCGGCGTCTGCTGACCAATCGGAATATCCGCGTAACAGACGCACTCTCCCATGTGTTTTGAGTCGGTGGTCTGCTGCGTTTTCCAGTCGTCCTGCGTCCACACCACCTGAAACGGGCTGCATTCCACAAGCCGCATCGTCTTTCCGCGTGCGATCCTGGTCAGCAGATGGCTGCGCTTACAGATTTCAATCTGCAGGTCGCGACGGCCGTCGCCATACCGGCTCCAAACCGGACCCACACGGTCAAAAACTTCTCCATCCTCCCGGGACCGCAGCAGCTTGATGTACTCCGCATGGGCCCACGCCAGCGGCATGGCCGCGCCGGACGGTCGTCCCAAAAACATCCCCTTCTCGGGAAGGTCAGGCGCGTCCCAAATTTGTTCCGGAAGCATCCCGCCCTCGGAGCTGAACTGTTCGATGGCCTGAACCAGGCTCTGAATATCCCTTCCGGCGGCCAGCTCGTAATGCGCCCGCTCGCCCGTCAGTAGCGGCCAGGCTCGCCCCTGACCCCAACCTTCGTACGGTCCGCCGTCGTGCTTCTGCCCATAGCCATCGTGGTTGTAGCGACGCCAGCATAGACCAAACGGCGTATTCACCTGCAATACCGCATCCACCACCTTCAGCGAGTCCACGATCAAAGGATCGTGCGGAGAGCGAATCCCGTAGCGGACCAGTTCCAGAAAACCCGCATCGATGATTTCCCGAGCATCAAAATTGGATTTTTCGCCCGGTCCGCGGTTGGACAGCTGCAATCTGCCTTCGCCCACCCAGGGATTGTAATAACGGTCGCCGGGGGCTGGCGGTCGAATGCGCATGTAATGCCGACGCACGTCCGCCAACAATACGCCATCCTCGGTGACAGTCCATTTCTCCAGATTCGATTCGATCCAGTCCGCGAAGACGGCATAAAAATCCGCCAACTCAGGCGAGCCGTGCGCACGCACCAGTTCACTGGCGCAAATCATCCCCGTAATCACCACCGCCAGCGTCGAGGGCGAGTACCCGGAATTTTCTTCCCAGCGCTCCTGCTGCGTCACCGGTGCAAACTTCATCAGACAACCGGCGGCGCGCTCCACAAAGGGAAAGATATCGACGATGTCCAGCGCGTTCTGCTTCCACAAACGCCACGCCAGAATAATCGGAAAAGCAACCTCATCCAGTTGCATTCCCGACCAATACGGCGTGCCGTTCACCCAGAAATTTTGCGCGAAACTGCCATCCGGCCGCTGCGCGCAGATCAGATACACCAGGGCGCGCAGCGCTGTTTCATTTCGGCCCACCGCCATCAAAGCCGTCGCCGTCTGCACCATGTCCCGTGTCCACACCAGGTGGTAGCCGCCCAGGTCGTCATCGCCTTTCGTTTGCCCCCACGGGATGGAGGCTGAAGCGATAAAGGCTCCCTGAAATGTTTTGTCTTCGTGCGCCAGCAGAATACTTTGACTGATATGCGCCAGATGCCCGTGATCCCCGGACGAGGAAATCAACTGCAACGGGCAACGGACGCGATGCCACTGCGCGTGGAAGCGTTCCCGGTGTGCCGCAAAGCCAGTCGCCAACGACTGTATGGTGCAGGCCAGAGCTGCATGGCGACCTTCACCAAACCCAACCCCAACCGTGAACTCCGGGAACCGTGCAACATCAATCTCCCCGATCACGGCAATGTTTCCGTCCAGCGCCTGATCAAATTCCCAGTTCATTTGGAAATTCTGGTTCAAGTCCGTCCAGCCGTCGCTGGAACCCACGTAGCCGCAAGAAGTTCGACTGAACCCGCAATCCGTGGCCATCGCCAGAGAGGTGTGACCTTTCCACGCCAGCAAGACGCGCTTGCCGCCCACATCAATCGCCCGGGCAGAATTGCCCGCGCCGCCCACTTCCAGATGCGGCGCCAGCAGCGCATACACCTTCAGGCGGCTCAGAAAATCGCGATCGCCTTCCATGCGCACATGGATCAAAACCGTCGGCTGATGCGGATCGGAAATGACTTCTTTGATCAGCGCGTACCGGCCCATCGGATCACGGCCCGTCATGCGAACGCCCAGCGCTTCATGATCGATGTATTCAAAGCTGCGGATCAGATCGCGCTTCTCGTCGTGAAAAAATGATTCGCCATCGCTGATCAAAAAGCCCAGATCGCGAACCTGCGGGCGATCGATGGTTGGATAGTAGATTTCGTTCAGAATGCCGTGCGAAATGGTGTACCAGACCCGGCTGGATGCAGAATAGGCCGTTCCTACCGCCTGCTTCTCGCTCGAAGTCCAACGCGGCGGCATGCCGGGAGCACCAAATGCAGGCCCTCCCGCCGTGATCCAGGAATATTCAGGTGCATCAAAAACCATTACCCCTCCCTGCCAAATAGACTCATTGTGATCCAAGGTGGTTACATGTTTCCTGGATGAGGAAGAAACACCATCTGAACTGCGACCTGCTCCAGCTTGTCTGCATCTAACTGAATGAAATGACTATGGGTACGACCGTCGAGCGTAAAATGACCGTGCGTTTGAATTGTATCGACTGAACCCGCAAGGTTGTTCGTTCGGCTTTCGTTTCCGCTGCCGGACACATCCATGAAGTGCTGCGGGAACCAAACCTTCACCGGCACTGTCCTACCAACATCGCGCCACAAAGCAGGGCAAACCTGCGATAAACACAGGAGGATTCCATTGGCACACGAACTTCCACCACTTCCTTACGACTACGCCGCTCTTGAACCCTACATCGACGAAACCACCATGCATCTGCATCACGACAAGCATCATCAGGCCTACGTCAACAACCTGAACGCGGCCATCGAAAAGCATCCGGAGCTGGACAAGCGTTCCGCCGAAGATTTACTGCGCCACCTCGACACCGTTCCGGAAGATGTTCGCACCACCGTCCGGAATAATGGCGGCGGCCACGTGAACCACACCATGTTCTGGCAAATTATGAAGCCCAAGGGCGGCGGAGAGCCGACCGGCAAGATCGCTGACCAGATCAAGAAAGATTTCGGCAGCTTCGAAGACTTCAAGAAGCAGTTCAACGATGCCGCCGCCAAGCAATTTGGTTCTGGTTGGGGATGGCTGATCTACGAAGGCGGCAAGCTGAAAATCATCACCTCCGCCAATCAGGACAGCCCGTTCATGCAGGGCCATTTCCCTATCCTGGGAAATGATGTTTGGGAACACGCGTATTACCTCAAGTATCAAAACAAGCGTCCTGAATATCTGGCC
The DNA here is from genome assembly GCA_963735505.1 of uncultured Acidobacteriota bacterium. Taxonomy (GTDB): domain Bacteria; phylum Acidobacteriota; class Terriglobia; order Terriglobales; family Acidobacteriaceae; genus JAKAAZ01. The sequence continues at coordinate 165,980 of CAVTLR010000001.1, forward strand.
GCCTGGTGGAACACTGTAAATTGGGAAGAAATTAACAAACGCTTCGAGCTGGCTAAGAAGTAGTGAATTTGCACTGATCTCGGTGCAAAATCGGCCCACGGAATTGGTTGCTAAGGCAACCAATTCCGCCAAATTCGGTCATAATGGTTGCCTTAGCAACTAATTTTTCTGGCCGCTTTTTGGCCTGGGAAACTGCTCCGCAATCATCGCCAATGCCTCATCCCGGCTTTGAACTTTCCCCTCCAACTGCGCATCCTCGACCAGATTTAGCATGGTCCGAAAATCTGGACCGGGCCGATAGCCCAGCGCGATCAGATCGTCGCCGCGAATCAGCGGCGTCGGACGAATCTGCTCCGGAGCCGCTGTTTGATACCGTTCCAGAGCGAATTGGTACAGCGAAAGATCTCTGTGGCTGGCCAGGCAATCCATACGATGCAGCGCCAGATGCTCATCAAATTTATCCAGACGGAAAAAACGCTTCAGCGTTGAATCACGCATTTTCTCGACGTCTGCAAATCGCATGTGATTCGCCACCAGCGCCAGAATCTGCTCTGTGTCGCTGTTCGACATGCGCAGCCGATGGCAAATTTCTTCCGCCATGCGAACTCCGACTTCAACATGACCGTCGAAGCGGATGCGATCCGGCGCGCGGCGAAACGTTGCAGGCTTGCCAACGTCGTGCAGCAGCGCTCCCCACGCCAATGTGGCGGGACTCCCCGCCGGCAGTTGCTCCAGCAACATCAGCGTATGAATCCAGACATCGCCCTCGGGGTGATATTGTGGCGGCTGCTCAACGCCGCGCATGCGCATGACTTCCGGCAACACTTCGATCAGCAATCCAGCCTGCTCCAGCAATTCAAACGCTCGCCGCGGCGCGCCCTCCGTCAACATACGCGTCAATTCTTCGCGCACACGCTCTCGGCTGACCTGATCAATCTCTGGAGCTGATGCCCGAATCGCGCGCAGAGTTGCATCTTCAATCTCAAATCCAAAACGCGCCGCGAAACGAACCGCTCGCAGCATGCGCAACTTGTCTTCTGCAAATCGCTGCGCCGGGTTCCCAATGGCGCGAATGATGCCGTGTTGCAGGTCTTCCCTGCCACCTACAAAATCCAGAACCGCATTGTCGACGCTTCCAGAAGCCTTCAGCCGCGCTGGATCAAGCAGCATTCCGTTGATGGTGAAGTCTCGCCGCAGAACATCCTGTTCCGCAGAATCCGTATAGGACACAGACTCGGGCCTTCGGCCATCTTTGTACGCGCCATCGTTGCGGAAGGTCGCCACCTCGGTCAGGATTTCCGCTTCTTCGTAGGTGTCGGCAACCAGCACCACACCAAATTGCGCACCCACGGCAAAGGTCCGCGGAAACATCGCCAGCACCTGCTCCGGCCTTGCGCTGGTGGCTACGTCGAAGTCCAGTGGCTCCCGGCCCAGCAACAAATCGCGAACACAGCCTCCGGCAAAATACGCTGCGTGACCCGCCCCGCGAAGGCGCTCGACGATCTGCGTTGCGGCCTGCTGACGCGCGGATGCGGGAACGGGAGTTTGATGGATGGTCATTGCACGGGACCTGGAAGCGACGGCAAATGGTGCGCTGCCTTTACCATGGTGACATGCCTCCTACGCATTCCTCCAGTTCTGACGCGGCGCAGACGCCGGAATCCACTCCCAGGACTGGGTTGATTCTCGGAATCGAGAGCTCCTGCGACGAGACGGGAGCGGCCGTGGTGCGGGGCGGGGCAGAGGTGCTGTCGAATGTAATCGCGTCGCAAATCCGCACCCACGCACCCTATGGCGGAGTCGTGCCCGAGCTGGCTTCGCGCGAACATCTGCAGAATATTGTTCCTGTAGTTCGGGCCGCGTTGCAGCAAGCCGGATGCAGCCTTGACGACCTGGACGCCATTGCCGTTACCGAAGGGCCCGGGCTGGCAGGAGCTTTGCTCGTCGGGGTGATGTATGCCAAAGGCCTTGCCTTCGCGCTGAATAAGCCCTTGATCGCCGTGAATCATCTGGAGGGACATATCCACGCCGTGCTGCTCGAGGCAAAAAAGCAGCAGCAAATCCTGGCGCAGCCGACGCTGGCGCTGGTGGTTTCCGGCGGCCACACGCATTTATATCTGGCGGAAGAAACGGCGGGAACGTGGCGCTACAAAAACATCGGCAGAACTGTGGACGACGCGGCCGGCGAAGCCTTCGACAAAGTCTCGAAGCTTCTCGGGCTGGGCTATCCCGGCGGACCGTGGATTGACTGGCTGGCGCAATATGGCGATCCCCATGCCGTGCCCTTCGGTCCCATTACGGTGAAGCAAAAACCCTACCGCGCCCAACAAAAACAAAGTCCGCGATTTCTATTCTCGTTCAGTGGATTGAAAACGGCGGTCCTGCGCTATGTGCAGCTGCATGACTTGAAGCCCTCGATCGAGGCTCGCCGAGCAGCGCTTTCAAAACTCCCCGATGCGAAGCCTGCGGACGCGCTCGTCCTGTGCGATGCGGAGTCGCTCAACCTGATTGCCTCGTTCCAGCGCGCGGTGGTTGACGACCTGGTTCGAAAAACATTCAACGCCGCGGAGAGTTTTCATGCGGCCAGCATCGTGGTTTCCGGAGGCGTCGCCGCGAATCGCGAGCTGCGTCAGCATTTTTTGTCCGAAGCCGGAAAACGTCGCATACCCGTTACGTTTCCGGCGCTGGAACTTTCCACCGACAATGCCGCCATGATTGCCGCAGCAGCATGGCCAAAATTTGTCACGGGAGATGTGGCCAAAGAGAACCTGACCGCCGAACCATCGCTCTCGCTCGGTTAGATCACTTTCATTTTGGCGGTTTGCCCGTACAATCAGAAATTGCATGTCCCTTCGTCTCTATAACACGCTGAGCGGCCAGATTGAGGAATTGACGCCGCAGCCCGGACAGCCGCTTGGCATGTATGCGTGCGGGCCCACGGTCTACGATTACGGCCACATCGGCAATTTCCGCACCTTCATTCACGTGGACATTCTGCGGCGCTTTCTCAAGCTGCAGGGAATGCAGCTGCGTCACGTCATGAACATCACCGACGTCGACGACAAGATCATGGCCAAGGCGGCGGCCGCCGGCCAATCGATTGGCGTTTACACGGCCAAGTATGAGGCCGCGTTTCTTGAAGACCTGAAGGCATTAGAAATCGAGCAACCAGAATACCTGGCGCGAGCGACAGAAAATATACCGCTGATGGTGAACCTGATTGAGAAGCTGGTCGAGCGCGGTTGCGCCTATCGCGGCGAAAACGGTTCGTATTATTTCCGGATCCACAGCTTCCCCGGCTACGGCAAACTCTCAAAAAAAGATTTGGCGGGAATGGAAGACGGCGCGCGCGTCGATGTGGACGAATACGACAAAGACAGTGCTCGCGATTTTGCGTTATGGAAAGCGGCCAAGCCCGGCGAGTTTCATTGGGACACCGACTTAGGACCGGGTCGGCCGGGCTGGCATATCGAATGCTCCGCCATGGCCACGGCCTACCTGGGCGAGACCTTCGACCTGCACACCGGCGGCGAAGACCTGATGTTCCCGCATCACGAAAATGAGATTGCGCAGTCGGAGTCGGCGAGCGGAAAAGCATTTGCGCGGCACTGGATGCACATCCGGTTTTTGCTGGTGGAAGGCAAGAAGATGTCGAAGTCACTGGGCAACTTCTACACCCTGCGCGACCTGTTGCTGCGTGGGTACAAGGCCTCCGCGATTCGATTTCTATTAACCGCCGTTCCTTATCGCAACCAGTTGAATTTCACGTTTGAAGGACTGACCGAATCGACCAATGCTGTCGAGCGGTTGCGCACCTTTGCACAACGAATGCGCACTGGCGAGTTCCCTGCCGGCAGCAATGCATCCATTCTGGAAGCTACACAACGTGCGGGGAAAAATTTCATTGCGTCGCTGGAAGATGATCTGAACACCGCCGAAGCACGAGCTGCAATTTTCGAACTGGTTCGCCTCGCTAACTCCAGCGCCGATCGCGGCGAGTTGAAGCATGACAATGTCGCTCCCATCCTTGACGTGCTGGCGCAGTTTGACCAGGTATTCGCGGTACTGGAAGATCACGACGATGCGGTCACGCGATTTGCACTGGATTGGGCTGCGAAAGAAAATCGGCTGAACGAAGCTACCCAGGAGCTGGTTGCTGGATATTCTCTCAGCGATGAAGCGATCGACAAGCTGGTCGAGGAGCGAACCAAGGCACGGAAATCCAGGGATTTCGCACGCGCCGACGCCATTCGCAAGGAGCTTGCGGAAAAAGGAATTCTGCTCGAAGACGGCGTGGACGGGGTCCGCTGGCACAGAAAATAATGTTGCCTTGATTCCTTCGCAAGTCGATCTAGCGTTTGACCGCCATCGATTCGATCTCCGACACCTCATGATCCGGCTGCATTTTGGATGAGGTCACCAGAAAAACCGCCAACAGAATCATGACCATGCCAATCCACTCATTGCCATGCAGGCGTTCCCCCAACACAATCGCACCTAACAGCACTGCCACCATGGGATTGACGTACGCGTAAGTCGCCACTTTAGAAACAGGAACATTCTGTAACAGCCAGGTGTAAGCAGAGAATCCGGTCAGCGATCCAAACAGTATAAGAAACGCAATTGCGGAAACGCTTTCATGGTTCCAGGTTGCGCGTCCCCATTGATGGCGCACGGTTGCCAGCACCAAATCGCATGCGCAGGCGGCCAGCATCTCCCACCCGGCACAGACAAAAGGATCAAGCGAAAAGCGTGTTCCGCGAGACCACACAGATCCGATGGAAAATGACAACGCCCCCAGCAGCAGAACCACAATCGCGACCAACTGATGCCAGTCGCCGCGGAAACCGGTGCGAGCGCTGGGAAACGCGAGCACAACCAAGCCAACAAATCCCATGACAAGACCGATTTCGCCGCGCGACCGCAGGCGCTCTCCGTGAGGCATCAACCATTCAATCACTGCGATGTACACCGGAATGATCGCGACCAGCAACGCTGCTAGACCGCTGGGAAGGTAGAATTCAGCCCACACCAGGCCGACGTTGCCGAAGAACAACATCAACACGCCGAGAATAAAAAGACGGCGCATTTCTCTCATGCCGCCTAGCAAGCGCTTTCCGCGCAGCGCCATAAAGCCGAGCATCAGCGAACCGCCGATCAACAGCCGCACACCCGCCAACGCCGGCGCGGGAACGAAACGAACCCCGAGCCGTGCAGCCGTATAGGTCGCGCCCCAACATACATACACGCAGACAAACGCAAACATTACAGCAGAGGTAGAAGCGTGGCCGATGCGCCGAGTCTCCATGATCTGCAAGTATTCTAGGTGACTTGCACGCGTTCTCGATGTAAACGAACACGCGATCCGCGCTTCGCAGAATTTTTATGCCAACCGGTTTTGCCAATCAAGCTATACTGGTTGCAGCAGGTTTCTTATGCGCAGACCCTCTGCCACAATCGTTGAGTCCGGCTGCCACGTTCCAGCAACGTTTCTTGGACAAGAGCACCCGCGACCGCACCTGCACAGCCTGCCTACCTGGCTGCGACCTAGTCTGTTCGGCAGCGACTAAGCTGTCCGCAGCTCGTTTGGCGAACATACGAGCGTGAGCCCTGCTCCCATCGGCTTCGAAAAAATCCTTGAGTTTCTCACTCTGAAATTTGCTCGGCTGGCGCCATTTGTCAGCCTGCACCCACCTTCCAACTGCGAGGAGAGCTACGATGCAGAACGACGGAACCGGTTCCTACAAAAACTCAGACAAGTACGCGAAATTCGGCCCAAAACTGACAGGTCCGCTGCCCGGTCCCAAGGCAAAAGCGGTCGTGGATGCCGATACGAAATGGCTCTCGCCCAGCTATACGCGATCCTATCCGCTGGTGGCCAAGCGCGGGCGCGGCGTGCGGATCGAAGATGTCGACGGCAATCAGTTTCTGGATTTCGCCGCAGGAATTGGCGTCTGCTCCACCGGACATTGTCATCCGGAAGTGGTGAAGGCAATCCAGGATCAAGCCGCCGAACTGATCCACATGTCCGGCACGGATTTTTATTATGAAGCGATGATCCAGCTGGCCGAGCGAGTTTCGAAGATTGCTCCCATGCCCGGACCGCACAAGTTTTACTACGGCAACTCTGGCGCGGAGGCAGTTGAGTGCGCGCTGAAGCTGGCGCGTTACCACACGGGACGGCAGAATATCATCGCCTTCTATGGCGCATTCCATGGGCGCACTATGGGAGCGCTCTCGCTGACAGCATCGAAAGCCCAGCAACGACGCCGGTTCGGCCCGCTTGTCCCTGGCATCACGCATATCCGCTATCCGTACGCCTATCGCGGATGCAGCGGCGGTCCGCAGGAGGAAGATGCCTTCGCGCTGGGCTGTGCGCGCTTCATTGAAGAAAAACTATTCAAAACAACAATGCCCCCTGAAGAAGTGGCCGCAATTTTTGTTGAGCCGATCCAGGGTGAAGGCGGTTACGTTGTGGCGCCCACAATTTTCATGCAGGAACTGCGAAAGATTTGCGATCGTCACGGCATTCTGCTGGTCGCGGACGAAGTGCAGTCGGGTGTGGGTCGCACCGGAAAATGGTGGGCCATCGAACACACTGGTGTCGAGCCAGACATTGTTTGCATAGCGAAAGGAATCGCCAGCGGCATGCCGTTGAGCGTTTGCATGACACGCGCCCACATCATGGATTGGAAGCCCGGCTCGCACGCATCCACGTTCGGGGGCAATCCGGTTTGCATCGCGGCAGCTATGGCGACACTCGATGTTCTGGAGCGCGAAGGCGTTGCCAATGCTGCCAAGGTCGGCAACGCGATGATGCAGCGCTTGAAGGATTGGCCGAAGAAGCATCCGATCGTCGGCGATGTGCGGGGACGTGGACTGATGATCGGCATCGAGATTGTGAAAGATCAGGGCACACGCGAGGCCGCGGCCGAGTGGCGTAACCAGATTGAGACCCTGGCGTTTGATCGCGGGCTGCTCATTCTAGGCTGCGGCGAGACCTCCATCCGCCTGGCGCCCCCGCTGATCGCCACCCAGGAAGAGGCCGACATCGCGCTCGATATTTTGGAAGAAAGCATTGCCGAAGTGGAGCACCAGCACCTGCCCTCTCTGGCCGCGGCCAAGGCGTAGGTGGCTGATTTGACAACAGGGGCGGCGCGAATTCGCTGCCCTTGGAGCGAGTCGCTTGCTAGAGTGATTTCACACCCCTTATGCAAACGATTTCCCAACTAGGGCACGCCCGTCTGTCTTTCCTCGAGAGGACGCTGGGTTGGCTGGACCAGGCGGCTGCTCGCTCCACCCGCTCCCCAAAGCATCCGGCCCACTTGATGACCGGTTTGCGAGGGGAGGACGCCACTTATTTTCATCTTCGCGAATTGGGATACACGATTGTGGCGCGCCGTTGGAGCAGCCCAAAACTGCGGGGAGACATCGACCTGATTGGCTGGGACGGCGAGTGGTTGTGCTTCATCGAAGTCAAAACACGAAGCTCGCGCACCTTTCAGCCCGCCGAAGTGGCCGTCGATCATGACAAGCGAACCAACCTGGCGCGGATGGCGAAAGAATATATCCGCCAGTTAGAACATGCAGAACTAATCCCCGTCCGGTTCGATGTGGTGTCGGTTTATTTTCCTGGTGGCCGGCCGGAATTCGAATTGTTCCGTGGCGCCTTCGACTGGAATGATGCCTCGCTGTCAGGGTTTCGCGTCGGCAAATGAGGCGTGCGAAAGGGGTACGAAGTCTCCCGCCTCAGCGTCGTAGGTCAGCACCGTGGCTGTCGGAATATCAAATACCCAACCATGCAGTCGCACTTCCTTTGCGGCAACCGCATTCGCCACGGCGGGATGCGTCAACAGGTTTACCAACTGCGCCAGAACATTTTCGCGCACCAGGATATCCAGCTTCGTAGCCTCGCTCTTGTGGGCATGCTGTTCTTCAATCACCTGGGTTGCAGCATTCGCAAAATTTAGCCAACGTGAAACTTCGGGAAGCGCTTTCAGCTTTTCGCTGCCGCTGAGAATCGCGGTCATCGCTCCACATCCGGAATGACCGCAGACCACGATATCGGGGACACCTAAGACGGCCACGGCGTATTCAATGCTGGCGGAAACTCCTCCCGGCGCGACTCCATGCGGGGGAACAATGTTGCCGGCATTACGAACCACGAACAGCTCCCCAGGACCCTGCTGCATGAACAATTCCGGGATCACGCGGGAATCCGAACACCCGATAAACAGCGCCTGCGGGCGCTGTCCGTTCGATAACTGCTGAAACAGTGCCTTCTGGTTTGGAAAAACTTCCGTCTGAAACTTCAATACGCCATCAATGATTCGCTTCACTGTTTTTCGTTCCCGCTTCCCCTGCTGCTGCTAGTTCGTCGCCTACTTCTACTGTAAAGCAGCCTCGACCCCCGACGAATCGAACCGTGATTCGTCCGCATCAGAAACTCACGCCAACGAAATCTTCAATGCGGCAGCGAAATCGCTCACCGGCTGAAATCGCCTCGGTAGTTCGACGCTCAATCCGTCCGATGTCTGCTTCCATTTCAATTTCTCGTCGGTGCCAAGCAATTGCACATGTTCGATTTTCCCCGGCTTGGTGGCATTCGATGTTCCCAGCGACTGGATCACAAATTCCCCGACCGGCCAGCCCAGCGCAATCGCATAGATGACGCTGTTGGCCTTATTGCGCGTAAATCGAATGTCCTTGACCCCTAGATTGCTGATGCTGGTGCCTTGGAACGACCCGCTCTTCACCACGTCCGGCCCCTCTCCGTAAATCGTCCATGGCCGGGTGGCATAAAGCGCTTCCCCATTGACTTGCATCCAGTCGGTAATTTTATCGAGCACGGCAATCTCCTTGCTGTCGATGGTGCCGTCGGGCTTTCCAGGAATGTTCAACACCATGGTGCCGTTTTTGCTGACCGTATCGATCAGCCAGTGGATGATGTCGCGCGGCTGCAGATATCCGCCGAATTCTCCTGGCTTCTCATATAGGCCGCGGTTGTAATGCCACTGTCCAATGCAGGTTTCCGATTGCCACGCATACGGCATGATTTTGCTGGTGAGCCCGCGTTCGTAATTGGAGACAACGGATTTCGCGAGGCGATCCGGCACGTTCTTAATATTGATGACGCCTTCCAACTTGCCGCCATGCGTTTTCAGGTTGTGGTTGTAGAAGTAGGCGCCGATATTCATTCCGCCCCACCCCAGCGGAAACAGAGGGTTGTCGAAGTAGAGCAGGTCGGGATCGTGCTGATCGACAAGATCGCGGGTGCGATCGTAGAAGTCTTTTACGTAGGAAACATCCGGCAGCGCATTATGAGGATGCTTCGCGCCGTACATCCGATGTGGATCGAGTCCCTGCCACCATTGATCTTTCCCTTGCGCCCGAACCAGATCTCCATCGTAAGGAACGCCTGCGAGCGGACCTGCTTTGTCAGCCCCGTGCGATGGCTGGAACCACCACCAATTGCGGCCCTGGTGCACGGTGACGCCAAGCCGCAGTCCCTGCTTGCGCGCCGCGGTTGCCCATGTACCGACAACGTCGCGATGCGGCCCGATGCTGGCGGCGTTCCAGGGCTGATGCTTCGAATCCCACGTATCGAAACTGTCGTGGTGATTGGCCAACGCGACAAAAAACTTTGCCCCCGCCTTCTTGTAGCGCTCGATCAGCGCATCCGGCTCCCAATTCAGTAATGTCCACTGCGGACAAAGGTCTTTGTATCCGAATTTGGACGGATGCCCATAATGTTGCAGCTGATATTTGTAGTCGCTGGATCCCTCCCGATACATATCGCGCGCATACCAGTCGCCAGCCTCGGGAACGCATTGCGGACTCCAGTGCGCCCAGATGCCGAACTTGGCGTCGCGATACCATTCGGGCGCCTCATACTGCAGCAAGGAATCCCAGGTCGGCTTGTAGGGTCCATCGCCGGCGAGGTTGGCGATCGGCGAATTCATGGGCACGCCATCCCAGGATCCTCCGGGAATTGGCAGAGCCGGCGGCGAGCCCCAACCGGTTGGCGTCCACGCTTTTTCATCCAGTTTTTCCTGAATGATCTTGCCGCCCTCAAAGGCATAGAACACTCGCTGATCCGCAGGCGTTGCACAAAACTTCGCGTAATCCTCGACGTACTTATCGAATCCATCGGCTATGGAGAGCTGGGAATTATCCGTGCCTTGCGCGATTGCCGGCACAGCCGCCGCCGCTGCCGTTACCGCCATCAGCTTGCAGAAATCTCGTCGCTGCATGCGTTCTCCTTCTTAAGGCCAAGGTTATTGTTTCGAATTGCACAAGGCCGAAGATGGCTACTGCGTCCTGGTCGCCTGAACCAGCAGTTGGACAGATTGCGCCACCATGTCGATTAGAACCGCCTGTGGCTTTGCGTCGGTTTTGAGGGCTGCTAAACTCTGCGATCGCGAGTTCGCGTCCATCGCACGATTGTTTTCGAGATCGTCGAGTGCCTGCAGTCCGATCACGGCAACCTGGTTCAGGCCATGCGAGAGCGGCACCAGTTCCTCCGTGATGTTCGATTGCACCAGCATCGGCTGCAGCTTTGCGTCGTTGTCCCGCCACAGCTTCAGCGATTCTCTCGCTTGCTGCCATTGCTCCGGAGTCGCGTGCCCTGCAGCAATCACCTTTGCAAGATCGTTGAACTGACGCGCGGTCTCGCTCTCCGGATGGGCGGCATCGACCAGGCGGTTCAGCGGAGTAAACGTTGTATAGTTCGGCCCGTCTTCGAGGTCATATCGTTTGTATCCAGCTGGTGGCTGCATGACGGTTGCGAAAACTCCCAGGGGAACTGGATTCGGATCGCCGCTCATGCGCTGCAGCATGACATTCACGTCAGCCTGGGAATTCAGCCCGTAATACTTCAGCTTCGAAGAGACGATCGCGAGCCTTTGATACATGGAATCCACATCCCGCACATTTTCAGGAGACCAGAATCGTTCCGCAATTGCCGCCAGATAAGGCCAAATCTGGCTGTTGATGGTTTCTGGGTCGACATATTCGCTCCACATGCAGGCTTCGCCGCCAAGAATGCGCGCCTTTTGCTCGGCATTCAAAGAAGCCGCCTGGTCTGCCAGCGGATCTGCGAGATAGTAGGAGGACGTTGGACGGTCGAGATTCAGGTAGTACGGAGTCGACAGCATCCCACGGTTCCCTTGCCTCGCCGCTTGTGCCAGCGACGCCAATCCGCGCCACGATTGAATAACGACATCTTTTGGCGTTTCCGGCTGCAGCACTTCGTCCCAGCCTTCCATAATCTTGTGATGCGAGGCGACGATCTTCTGCACCTTGCCGGTGAAATACGCCTGCAGAGCAGCGTTGTTGGCGATACCGTGCTTTTTCATGAAAGCCTGAATCTCAGGGTTGGCATTCCATTCTTTGCCGTTGCACTCGTCGCCGCCGATATGAAAATACGCATCAGGGAAAAGATCTGTCATCTCGCCGATAAACGTATTCAGGAACTTATAGGTGGAATCCTTTGTCGGATCCATGGCGGAATCCAGCACGCCATACTTGCGCGCAATTTGATATGGCCCCTTGCCACTTCCTAATTCCGGATAGCCGACCATCCAGGAAGTGGTGTGACACGGCATGTCGAATTCAGGGACAACGCGGATGCCGCGATCGTGCGCGTATTCGATCACATCGCGAATCTGATCCTGCGTATAGTACAGGCCGTCGGACCCTTTACCCTGCAACAAAGGAAACTTGTTGCTTTCTGCTCGGAAACCCTGGTCATCGGATAGATGCCAGTGAAAGACGTTCAGCTTGACGGCCTCCATGCCATCCAGATCCCGCTCAAGGACGGGAACCGGAATAAAGTGGCGGCTCACGTCGATCATCAATCCACGCCACGGAAATCGCGGCTGGTCATCGATGGTGACGACAGGAACGCTGTAACCTTGCGGCGTGGTTCGGACCAGTTGAAGGAAAGTCTGCAGCCCATGAAAAATGCCGAGCGGATTGGGCGCGCTCAATAAAACGTGGTTCGCGGAAATTTCCAGGTGATACGATTCATCCTCACCCAGCTGCTGGACGGGATCGCTGGCGCCTCCGGTTTTGATGACGAAGCTGGGCTGGTTGAATTGTGCTTCGCGCCAAAGCGGAATGCCTGTTTCCCGCGACAGCGTCACCAGAAATCGCTGCTTCGCCCGCTCCAATCTTGGTTCCGTATAGCCTTGCAAAACGACGCCAAAAGTTCCATCAACAAGAAATTGACCTTGACCCTGCACGACATGCGACGGCAGCGGCATGATGGGGAGTGTCGTCTGAGTTTGAGCTGTAATGTGCATCGAAAAACCAAATGTGCAGGCGAGAATCAAAAGAAGAAAACTAGGCAGGCTGACTCGTTTCAAGTTGCATCCTCCAATGTCAAGGTTGGGCGTGCGTTCGCATGAATGATCAGGCGCTCAATAAAATTCTAGAGCAAAATCAGGGACACTATGCTCGAGAGCACGCCGATCTGGCGGAGTTTCGGCGCTCGCAGTTGGGCAACTACAACCGAAGGATACTTATACCGCAAGCGATCGGCAGCTACCACCCTGCTGCAAAAAGGAGTTCGGCGTCTCGGCCGAACTCCCTTTCGCACAACCAATTAGATACTTCCGCATTAGTAGTGGTTTCCGCAACCATAGCCACCGCTGACATTGGTCAACACATGATCCGCAGCGGTAAGCGTGCGGTCGTAGCAATGACCAAAGGAGTCTTGGAAGCGGTAGGTCTGGGTGGTTTTGGTTCCAGTTGATCCCGTGACGTTGAAGTTGGCATCAAAGGTGAGCGTATCGGCAGCCTTCACTACATTGCTCAGGTTGCTTTCATAGGCCCGGTAACGATTGACATCTTGCAACGTGTTCACTAGATCCTGTTGATCGACCGATGTGGCCTGCGTATAGGTACCATCGGGATTGCCGATGAACGAGTACTTGATGTTGATCGGATAGGTGAAGTGATTCTCCACCGTCCCGGAATAGTATCCGCCACGGGTATTCGTTTCCGAATCGACCGTGGTTAGCTGTTGTGCGTTTTGGATGTCTGGCGTTCCGGCACTAGGATTCACGTCAAATTCCTGGGTGCTCCGGAAATTTACGTTCTGCTGGACCGTTGTTTCGACACGACCATGCGAAGTGTTGACGTATCCACTGATCTCAAAGTTGCGTTTCGAGCTGACTGTAATGGTTCCGGTATAGGTTGACCCTGAGGCGGTGATGTTTTCTTTGACGACGGGTGTCGGTGCCGCGGAAAGAGTGTTGCTGAGAATGCCGCCCGTAACTTTCTGCTTGCCGTGGTCGGTATAGACCAGCAGATTCGCGGTCGCCAGGAAGTAGCTATTCGCGTTGTAGACGCCAACGCCCACGGTGTGCGGATTGCCATCGTCCAGGACCCCGGCAAACGGGGTCAGATCGACACGGTAGGGTTTGAAGTCGAGGGTCTGCACTCCGGGGATCGGCTCCCACAGGTATGGATCAATGCCGCCGGTATAAATCCACGGGTAGACGGGCGCGACGCCGGCAGGTTTCCCGTCGATCGTCACCTCAGTTTCGCGGAAGGCAGTGTTGCCGCAGCTTTCAAGGTTGCCGGTCTGATCGTTGGGCACACAGAACATCCAGAATTCGTCGTTCGACTGGCTCTGCGCAATGATGTCGAGATACACGCGCTCGACATTCATCGGCAGATTCAGCACCTGAGTGATTTGGTCTGCTGTCGTGTTCAACGTGCCGGCATCGCCGCCGGTGCCATTCACAGGAACTACGATGTCCGGAGTGACGGCTGGACCGTCCTGCCAGGAAGCGGGATAAAATTCCAACGCTGCGTTCGCGTAAATAATGCCGTTATAGGTGACGCCGCCGGATACACCGACGAAGTTTCCGATGTTGGCTTCCCCGGTCTGATCGGCCTTGAAGATTGGAGTCAGATCGGTGACATCGCGCTCCACATGCCACGACGGGCTCAGGGTTGCGCGAGGTTCAGCAGTCGTCCCGTAATAAATGCTTGCATGGCCTAAATAAAATGCCGCGGTGCGATCATACTGTCGACCTGCGGTCACGGTGAAATCTGCTGTGAAAACGACCTTTGCCCACGGGCCTGGACAGGCGGCTGGAGGCGTATAGCTGAAGGATTTGGTGTTGAAGTCGGCGAATTCGAGATTGTTGAAGAGTTGCACGACACAAGGTTTGGTGTGGGGCCGTGGGACGGGCGGTTCAGCGGTCACCGGGTTCGACGATCCAATCTGCGGAGTGGAGGGGGCAATCACCACCTGAGCACCCACCGCACCCACCGACGCCAACAAAAAAGCAGCGATAATCCACGTGAACCGCCGCATACCTGGACAAGTTGCTGTGATTTGCATAACGGGCTTCCTTTCGAGCTGCCAAGATGCGCGCCCAATATATCACGGCCACTTCAAGTGGGTCTCCAGCTAGAAAAATTGATGACAGGCGTCCGCAACGAATCGGCGACCCTAAATATCTTCCCGCTCAACGCCGTGGTAATCCGGACTGAAAACGTTGCGACACTCTCGATTTAACACGGCAGAAATGTGTGCCGCTCGCCACAATGCGCCCAGGGGAGGATCGGCCGGCTGCGGTAAGAACTCCACCGCAGGGTCTGATTGAAGCCCGGTTGAGATCATGCTTTCTCGCGGTAGGGAGATTTTTTCGACGACGCTGCCAGTGAAATCCACGCTCCAGAGTGCGATCGCAGCGGACTATAACGACCCGCCAGATTCAAGGGCCGATCCCTTCCGCATAGCCAGCAGCACTAAATCCGCGAGTTCTTCGCCAGACTCTTGCAGCACGCGTCGGCTAATTCTTCTTTGACTGCGCAGCCGATTGCGCCGCAGCATGATCGTGCGAAGGCAATATCTGCCAGATGGCCGGATCTTCTTCACCCAGCACCCAGGAGCAGAATCCCTCCAGCGCATCCTGCTTCACCAGGTCGTAGCGCGCGGCAAAAGTGCGGCTGTCTGTGTAGAAGATGTACTCACGATCCTGCGCGCGGTAGAAGTAGAACCACGCGGTTTTATCTTCCGGATCCCACTGCAATTTGGCGTTATAGGCATGCGCTAATTGCATCGCCGCAGGCGTGCCAATGTATTCCGCGGAATTGTTCGGCGCATTTTTCCCGCCAACCGGCATCCCCGCAAACCAGTGATAGCCGTACACAGGAATGCCGAGCGAGAGCTTGTCTTTCGGCACCACGGCCAGCGCGTACTTTAGATTTTCCAGCACCCACGGATAACCGGCCACCGGCCCCGGAGGCGTGTACGCGGTGTGTTGATCGTAGGTCATCAGGCAGATCAGGTCGGCAGATTGCGCCAGTGCCTTCAGGTCGTACGCGCCCCGCCAGTCGCGATACATCCACGCACTATACTCAGTTTCCGGCGGATAGCCGGGCGCATTGGGAACGGTGGCGATGGAGAGCTGAAAGCCCGCTGCATGCAGCGCCGCCGCAGTTTCTGCCACAGTTTTCGATAGCGCATCTCCATCTCGCCAGTCGATGTTTTCAAAGTCGAACTGGATGCCGAGATAGCCGTTCTGCTTGCAGATGCGGACCAGGGCTTCATCCATCGCATGCCGCGCCGCTTCATCGTTGAAGAATTGATGATACTCCGCGATCCCCATCGCGCTGCCGCTCAGGATCGGCATCACTGCGACGTGATGTTCGTGCGCCACTTGCATCACCTGCGGATTCGGGCCGCCCCACACCATTCCATGAACGTCGGTCGAATACCAGGTCGGCACCAGGATGTCGATTTTGTCGGCATGATCGAGGAAGGACTGCACGGATGTCTGGCCGCTGGTCATGTAAAACAGTGCTTTCGGTTGCGCGTGAAGGATTGGCGCGCTGATCGCAAGCCCCAGCAGAATACAAAGCGTACGCATACAAATGCCTCCTTGAGTAGGGCTAAGTAGAAATCGGAACGGTGAATCGAGACCGCTGCAGAATCAAACTTTCCTGATGCCAACTATCTTGCGTGCGATTGACAGGCAGCGTGGCTCACATCGACGGGGCAGCGACCTGATTCTACCGTCTTCCTGGTTCAATACGCGACCCGACGGGGAATTTTGCGCTGACACGCTGAATTCCTGCGACGGGTCGATGTTCTCCGTCGCGGGGACGGTCCGTCGTATACGGATGAAGTCGTCATGCTCTGATACATTTATCTGGAATCCTGAGGGTGGCAACTCATGTCCACAACCCGTCGGGCATTTTTGTCGCGTACAGCGCTGGTGGCTGCGGGAGTAGCTGGAACCGGAGTGGGCGAAACCGTCGACGCGACGGTTCGACAAGACCTGCCGGTGCACTATGAACCACCGAAAAAACCCGTCATCGTGACCCGCGAAACCGGGGACAATGCAGTGGCCGAGGCATATGCCATGTTGGAGCGCGGCGAAGACACGCTGGACGCCGCGCTGCACATCTGCCAGGGGCGGGAGGATGATCCCAACGATCACAGTGTGGGGCTGGGTGGTCTTCCCAATGAAGATGGCGTCGTGGAACTGGATGCCTGCGTCATGCATGGCCCGACGCGGCGCGCCGGCGCAGTCGCCGCTGTCCAGAACATTCGCCATGTCGCGCTGCTGGCGGAAACCGTTATGCGACGGACCGCACACGTGATGATTGTCGGCAGTGGGGCCGAAAAATTCGCCGTCGACGAAGGCTTCCAGCGCGAAAATCTTTTGACTGAGGACGCACGAAAAATCTGGCTGCTGTGGAAAGAGCATAGCAATGGCTGGTGGGGACCAGGACTCGACAGTCCGGATTGGAAACCGCCTGCCATTCAAAAGCCTGCACAGGGGCCCATGGCCATGTGGGCGCCGCGACATCCCAGCGAAGAGCAAGCGCCCATGGTGAAAAACACAATGAGACGCCTATTCGAATTGGCGGACCGCATGGGCATTCGTCCGGCTTTGCGGCGTGAGGCAGTGCTGCAGGTTCTGTGGCCCACGACGGGCACGATTCACGTCTCCGCTTTAAATTCCAAGGGCGAAATGTCGGGAGCGACTACGACTTCCGGATTGGCATGGAAGATTGCGGGACGTGTTGGCGACTCGCCAATCATCGGAGCCGGTTGTTACACCGACCAGGATGTGGGTTCAGCAGGCGCAACAGGAAATGGCGAAGAGAATATCAAGATCGCAGGCGCGCATACCATCGTGGACCAAATGCGCCAGGGCGCGACTCCCAAAGAAGCCGGCATGGAAGCGCTGCACAGGATCGTGCGCAACTACAACAACGACATGGCCAGGCTTCGCTATCTGGACATGATTTACTACATTGTCCGGCGCGACGGTGCGTATGCCGGTGTGTCGCTATGGAGTACGCGCAGCACCGGAGCGCGAAAGAAATTCGTTGTGCATGACGGCACGCTGCGAACCGAGCCCTGTGACTATCTCTTCCAGGGCACAACCTTCAGCATGCATCCATTCTGAAACACACGCCGGTCTTCGCGTCCCATCCAAACGGTTCAAACAATGGAGGATAGCGCCGTCTACCCAGGCGGAAGAAATGGATGCCCGGAAATCGGGCGCGCAAGGATTGATCAAAAACTGAGTATATTCTTCAAAAAAACAGTTTACATGCTCGTATGTGAGCTATATGATCACCTCGACGAAAGAATCAATCATATTTTGAGCACTATGCTCAAGCTTCACCACTTGCACGAACTTCAGGCCGGAGGATGCAACCCAATGAAATTGTCTCGACTTATTCAGTCCATCGCACTGCTGTTGACCCTAATGTTTGTCAGCGCAGCCGTGGCGCAGACCGTCACAGGAACGATCACAGGAGAGGTCACCGATCCAAGCGGAGCCGTGGTCTCAAGCGCACAGGTGGTTGCCCATAACATCAGCACCGGCGTCGATTCACCTACGACGACGAACTCTGACGGCTTTTACCGCATCCAGTCGCTGCCAATCGGCCGCTATGAAGTGACGGTGCAGGCATCCGGTTTCAACAAAGAAACCATCCCGGCGTTTAGCCTGGAAGTTTTGCAGACGGCGAATTTCAACGTCAAGCTGACGGTCGGAACGGCATCGACCACAATGCACGTCTCTGCGGCATCACCAATTCTGAATACGACGAACGCCACCCTCGGCGCCACCTTGACGGCCAACACCATCCAGAACTTTCCATTGAACGGGCTCGACTTTTCCGCCCTCACCTTGTACACACCCGGCGCGATTGACACCGCTGGCACATCGGGTACAACCAGCATCGAACGCAGTACGTACTTTGTCGATACCCCAAACGTGAACGGAAACCGCGCCCAGTCGAACAACTACACCCTGGACGGCATCGACATGAACGAGACCTTCAACAACCTGATTTCCTATAGTCCCGCGCCAAGAGCCCTGCAGGAAGAGCATGTGATGACCGCGAATGCCCCCGCCGATTACGGCAACGTGAATGGCGGCGACGTGATCAGCGTGTTGAAGAGCGGCACCAACCAGTTCCACGGTCAGGCCTACGGCTATGTACAGGACTACCGAGTGAATGCCAACACCTGGACCAACAATCAACAGAATCCAGCGATTCCGATTAACCCGTATTCCCAGGCGCAGTTCGGCGGCGAGTTGGGCGGTCCCATCAAGCACGACAGGCTTTTCTTCTTTGTCGACTATCTGGGATCTCGATATCACAAGGGGGGAACAGGATCGGAGAGCGTGTTCAGCCAGGATATGCGCAATGGAAATTTTTCGACCTTGCTGAACCAGACGAAGCCAATCCAGCTCTACGATCCGGAAAATGGCTTTGCGCCCTATGCCGGCGACGCGGGAATTCCGGTGATCAACCCGGTTGCCAAATTTCTGTTCGCGAATCCGAACTTCTACCCGCTGCCGAACGCGACTCCGACCGACGGAATCGTAGCCAATAATTATCAGGGCCCGACGCGCAGCTATAAAGCCAACAACCAGGGCGATATCAAAATCGAATACGATCCCAGTGCGTCCAATAAGATCACCGGATTTTATTCCATGTCCACTGCCTACGACGGGTCCACTCCAGTGCTGGCCATCTCATTCCCTGGGGTGAATAACTATCCGACCAAACTCGGCGGGGCAACCTGGGTGCATATCTTCTCGCCGTCTCTCATCAACTCTGGACGCATCGGCTTCACACGCACGGTCTGGGCCCAGAATTTCCCGATCGATACGACCGGCCAGTTCGGTGACAATGGAAACGCCAAAGTTGGCATCACCTTTCCGAACCAATCCTTCGCCGGATACACCTACCAAGGTATCAACGGTGGCATCTTCGCCGGAGGCAATCCAGTGTATGGCGGCGGCCTGATCGACAATACCTACAGCTACATTGACGATGTGACCTGGCAGCACGGACTGCATTCGATCCGCATGGGTATTGAGGCATTGCGCTACCAAAACAACTATCCCACCGCGAATAACGATGGATATCTCGGCATCCTGAGCTATAACGGCGCCTTCAGCAGCAATCCTTCCGTAGCCAATGCAGGCGGCTACGGCGGTGCCGACTTCCTGTTGGACCGCGTGAGTTCAGCGGCGGCGACGCTACATAGCGTCAACGTGGGACAACGCCAGTGGCGCGTGGCCGGATATGTGCAGGACGACTATAGAATTCAACCGAATCTAACGCTGAACATCGGACTTCGGTTCGAGTACGATGAGCCGTGGATTGAGCAAAACAACAAGACCGGCAACATCGACCTGACCACCGGCCAGGTGATCTATGCCGGCCAGGTTCCCACCGGCGCTCCCGCTGGATCGGGCGTCTGCAGCAACCGCGGTTGCTATCAGCCGAATTACCGGCAGTGGATGCCGCGCCTGGGATTTGCCTGGCAGCCAACCGATCGCATGGTACTTCGCGGCGGATACGGAGCAACCAGCTTCTATGAAGGCAACTCCTCCAACCAGCGCCTCACATCCATCACTCCATTCATCCAGGCCGTGAACGTCACGGCGATCACCCCAACCCCTGGAAATCCAGGAACTCCGCGGACTGCGGAGCAAGGGTTCACCGGCGGTTTGGTGCAGTACGGCGGCACCTTCAATGTGTACCCGCAAAATATTCAGCCCGCTTACATTCAGGAGTGGAGTTTGACGGCGGAATACGCTCTGACCCGCTCGACATCGTTGCAGGTCGGTTATATCGGGGAGCAAGGGCAGCACATTGAAGACTACGGCAACGTCAATCAATACCTGGTGAACGGAGATCCGACTTCCGCTCCGTTCTACAACAACAAATACCTGGGAATCAATGCCGTCGATCCCAGCGTCAGCATCGGCTCCAATTCGCTGTTGATTACGGAATCACGCGCCATGATGAATTACAACGCGATGCAGGCAACATTGCGCCAACGCCTGATGGACGGTCTGGAATTCACCGTCAACTACACCTACAGCAAGGCGATGACCAACAGCCTGGGCAATTACGCCCTGAACGTCAACGGGTATAGCGGGGCTTTCCAGAACTACTATGACAGCGCCGCCGATTACGGTCCGGCGGGATACGACGCAACCCATAATCTGTCATTCACCAGCGTGTACGCCCTCCCCGTGGGTCGTGGGAAAAAATTCCTTCCCGATGCCAACCGGGTCATGGATGAGATTCTCGGCGGCTGGAAGGTCTCTGCCGTCGGTGTCGTCTGGTCCGGGTTCCCCCAGACTATTTACGGGCCTGGCAACAATTCCAACAGCTATGGAACATCGCGCGTCAACCAATATCGCAAACTTAAAATCGTCCACCGATCTGTGGGCGCTGGATATCAGGACCCGCTAAATCCCGGGAATTGGTTTGGCACCGACCCGTCGGCCATCCCTTGCACCACGCCCGGCGTCGACAATGGTGTTTGCGCTTTCGGCGCGCCCGCTCCCAATACATTCGGCACCTCTCGCAACGGTGCCGTCCGCGCGCCTGGATACGTGAACATCGATATGTCCGCGTTTAAGGAATTCCAAACCTACAAACAGCAGGTCATCGGATTTCAATTCGATGCGTTCAACGCCTTCAATATCGTCAGCTACGGCAATCCGGACACGAACATCAACGATTCCACGTTCGGTCAAGTTGGGGAGACCGGGAGCATTCGGTCGACCGAGCGACACCTGCAGTTTTCGCATACTACAGGTTTTAACCAGCAGGCTGTCGCGACAACCCGCAACAGTGCACGTGCCCGAATCTTCTTTGCGTCCGGATTCCCTATGATCCATACGGAATCCGGAGGGCCTTGGAAAATGGGACTCAGTCATCATGATTCTCGAAATATGCGTAGATTCCGTAGAATCGGCGATAGCTTCCCAGGCGGGCGGAGCGCAGCGAGTTGAATTATGCAGCGATCTGAACGAGGGTGGCATTGCCCCCAGCAACGGCCTGATCCAGGCGGTTCGCAAACATGTTGCGATCGATGTGTTCGTCATGGTTCGGCCACGCGGCGGAGATTCCTTTTACACATCCTATGAATTCGATGTGATGAAAGCCGACGTCGTGCGCATGAAAGAGCTGGGAGCAGACGGCATTGTAGTCGGCATGCTCGATCAGGATGGACACGTCGATGTGGAACGGACGCGCCAGCTCGTCCAACTCGCCGCCCCGATGCAAGTGACGTTTCATCGCGCCTTCGACATGTCGGCGGATCTGGGTCAGTCATTGGAGCGAGTGATCGAGACGGGCGCACATCGCATTTTGACGTCAGGCGGCGTGCAGACGATCAGCCAGGGCGCGGAGCGCGTGACCCAACTGATTGATGCTGCCAATGGACGCATTCGCATCTTGGTGGGTGGTGGTATCCGTCAGGAAAATATCCGCAAAATTGCCCAGCGCACCAAAGCGACGGAGTTCCACTGTTCCCTGCGAATCAGGACTCAAAGTCCCGTTACCTTCCGCAATCATTCACTGAAATTGGGCTCGGTTGCCAATGACGAATTTGCGCGCTACGTCGTTCTCGAAGAAAATGTACGTGGGTTGCGCGAAACGTTAGACAAGATTTCGAGTGGAGTTGTTCAGGGTGTTTACGAATAATACGCATTTCGCCACATCCGGAGAGATCGAAGATAGTCCTGCTGTCGTATCGTCCAAGATCGACAAGCGTGCCAAGGAAATTCTCCGGCTGCTGTTGCATCACGGCAAGACTTCCGTCGATGAGTTGACCGTAATTCTTAAAATGTCACCCGCCAGCGTGCGCCGTGACCTGGTGCGGCTGGAAGAGCGTGGCCTGGTTCATCGCACCCATGGAGGAGCGATGCTTGCCGGCCAGGCTGTCTATGAGCCTTTCCGCTTCGATGCATCCTTCGGAGTTCGTGAAGAGCGCTTCGCCAAGGAAAAGCAGCGCATCGCGCAGGCAGCGGCAGAAATGGTGCAGGAGAATGAGACGGTCGGCGTGACCGCTGGCACAACGACAACGAAGGTCGCCCAGTATCTTCGTCACCGCAATAATCTCCACATCATCACCAATGCTGTGAACATCGCGATGGAGTTGAGCAGCAGTGCGGGATTGGACACCACCTTGACCGGTGGCCGCATGCGGTGGCAAGGCGCCTTTTCGCTGATTGGTCCTGCGGCGATCGAATCATTAAATGTTGTCATGATGGATCGCGTCTTTGTAGGGGTTTGCGGGGTCGACCCGGAACGCGGCGCCACCACGATTGAAGCCGATGAGGCTGCGGTGTTTCGCGCCATGACCCGCCAGACCAAGCAGGTCGTCGTGGTCGCTGACTCCAGCAAGGTCGGAATGATCAGCCCGGTCATCATTTGTCCGGCGGCTGCCATTGATGTCCTGATTACAGACGACGGAATCCCAGAGGACGTTGTGGCTGCATTTGAAAAAGCCGGCGTCCGCGTCGTGAGTGTCTGAATCACCATCGCGTCCTCACGCTGATATCCTGATGTGCAGCTATCGGAGGATCCGATTCAATGAGAGTTTCCCGCTTGTCGTTGCTCAGTTCACAGTCCTCGTTCCACGTGCAAAATCAAGCGGGCTTTTTCGGACAGTATAAGAAGATTCTCGCTAGCCTGTTGACCTTGGCCGTCATTGCGATCGGCGGCACGGTTCTAGTTGCGCAGGAAAAGGCCAAACTCCCGGGCGAGGATTGGGCTTCACTGTTCAACGGCGCTGATCTCACCGGTTGGACGAAGGTTGGCCATGAAAGCTGGACGGTCGAGAACGGGGTCATCCACGGCAAGGGCTTGACTCCGGCGTACGGATATCTTGAAACCAACAAAAGCTACAAGGATTTTCAACTGTCCCTCCGCTTCAAGTGCGTTGGCGATGGAAACAGCGGCGTGTTTTTTCACACTGGATTCAAGCCGGGATCGGTCGACACAACCCAAGGTATGCAGTTTGAGATTGATTGCACGATGATGCACCATACCGGCGGCGTCTACGGAGAAGACGGACGTGGTTGGGTGGTGTGGCCGGCTCCAGAAAACGAGAGCGTGGTCCGCATGGGTGAATGGAACGACTACCTGGTGGAGGTGGTCGGGAACCGCTATCAGTCTCGGTTGAACGGCGTACCCATGGTGGATTTCACCGATCCCCATCCGAGTTCCTTCGACGGCAGGATTGCTTTGCAACTGCACGCCGGCGGCAAGGGAAATATGGAATTCAAAGATCTGTGGATCCGGGATCTGTCCCAACGCTAGAGCACTCGAATCCCCTGCCGAATCGGCCCAATTGCCTCATACAAGATTCGTTAGCGCGCCGTCCATCCTCCATCAATCAACAGCGTTGCACCAGTGATGAGTGAAGCCGCCGGGCTCGCCAGAAACACCACAGCTCCCGCCACCTCAATTGGTTCGCCAATGCGATGCAGCGCAGCGATGTTCTGGATCACTTCGGCTCGAAAAGCGGGATCGGACAGTGCGGGTTCCGTCCCGGGAGTATGAACAAATGTCGGCGCCACCGCGTTCACACGAATGTTATATTTGCCCCATTCCACCGCAAGACACTTCGTCAAATGGCTGATACCGGCTTTGGTCATGCAGTAAACCGATTCGGTCGGTAAAGCCGCAAAGCCAGCCTGCGAACCTATATTGATGATGCAGCCGCGCTTCTGCCGAATCATGATCCGGCCCGCCTGCTGACTGGCGAAGAATGTTCCCTTCAGATTGATGGCGAGGGTTTGATCAAAATCGTTTTCAGTTACATTTTCCGCCAGGTTGTCCGGAGCAATTCCCGCGTTATTCACCAGGATGTCGAGCCGGCCAAAGTATCGATCAGCGGCATCGACCGCGTCACGGATTTGTTTCAGCTCCGTCATATCCATTTGCAGTGGCAATACTCGGCGACCGAGGGCACCGATTTCCCGCGCAAGGCCCTTGTCGTTGTCCAGTTGCTTTAACCCTAGCGCAATATCAGCTCCCGCTTCCGCCAGTGCCAAAGCAATCGCCCGCCCTAACCCTCGCGCTGCCCCGGTTACCAGCGCGACCTGACCTTCCACATCAAACTTTGGCAATGCCGTCATGGTTCCAGTGTACCGGGGTCAAGTTCCGGCACCTTCACGCTTGTCACGATAAACATGCAAAAAGAGGGCCATCGAAGAGACGATGAGCCCTCTGCTTGCATATTCGTTGAGCGCGCGGTGACAGCCTTGCGTACCGGTGCGATTTGCTCTACTGGCCCGGGTGGACAGCAAGTTCGGCCGACCTGTACTCGTTGGTCACAGCATTCTTATCCAGCACGGAAGTTGTCATCGGACCGATTTCAACCGAGTGCAACAGGTGCGTCTGCCCGGCCACGTCAAACTTCAACACAACGTTGCCGCTCTTATAGTCCGGCGAGTTGGGCAGGAGAATCCAGGTAAACACACGGCTGGAATCCTCATTGGTCAGCGTCACGTAGCTGCCAATCGCATTTTCCCTCACGGTATAGTGACCGGCGGGGCAAATTTTGCCGGCAACTGTAAAGCTGAAGGGTACCTTGAGAGTTGTTTCCGCCATTGCGGAGTTTGTCGCCAAGACTGCTGCCGCCATCAATGCTGCTGACGCCAGAACGGTGTGAATTTTGGATCGCATATGTGGTACCTCCTGCCTATGTTCACCACACTAGCGATTCGCAAAAATAAAGTTGTCAAGTTCCCATCCAGAATCCGTCAATTTCTGCAGCCGGGTTTTGCGGTTGTTTGGCACCCTCCATCGCAACACGCGCCAGATCCAAGTCCGACTGAATCTCCTGCTCGATGACGCCTCGTTCCGCGTCATTCAGATTTTCCGCGATGGTCAGGCTATGTTGCAGCAGTTGTGCGGCTTCTGAATATGCCTGGCGCTGATGCGCATGCCGCGCTGCGGTTCGCAGGGTAGAAGTTGCGCGCTTCCAGTTGCCCGCCGCTTCATAATGCATCGCCATCTCTCGCGCTACGTTGTCCTCGCGTCCCGCGAACAGTTCGCCCAAGCGGTCCGCAATCCGGGTGTGCCCTTTCGCGCGACGTGACGCGGTTTGCTTCTGGTACAAGACTTCACGATAGAGCCCGTGCGCAAACGCGTAGAAATCGGAACGCGTACCGTCCGGAAGCTCGTCGTGCCCGGCGCGATGAACGAAACACAACCGTCGTGCCAGCCGGTCGCATGCCTCTTCCGTTTCTGCCGGATCCTGGTTCAACGCGGCTGCCACTGCCCACACAGGAAACACAACGCGCATCAGGCTGGCTGCTTCCAGAATGTGTTGTTCTGCAGCGCTCAGCTTTTCAATTTCCGGATCAATCAGCTGTACCAGTTCCTGTGGCACACCCGCTTCCATTTCTGGAAAGGGCGCACGCTGCTCCCATTGGCCGCCACCGTTTGCCCCTTCTCGTATCAGAAAATTCTCGGAGATAAGGTGCCTCAACAGCGCAAGAACAAACAGGGGATTGCCTTCCGAGTGCCGATAGACAAAGGTATCCAATCCCGGAGGTAACTCCTCTTGCCCTAATTCCCTGCTCAGTAATTGTCGGACCGCTGTCTTGGCCAGTGGAGCCAGTGCCAGCTCTGTGCTCTGCCGGTGCAACACCAGGTCCTGTTTCAGCGCTTTCAAGGGCTGTTCCGCCACGCCGTGATGGGAGCAGTAAGTGGCTAGCAGCATCAACTTCGTCGGCGTCCTTCGTCGTGCCAGGGCTGAGATCAGTTCAAGCGTGGAATCTTTCGCCCAATGAAGATCTTCGAAGACCAGGATGAGTGCTTTTTCTTTTGCCAGCTCTTCCAACGCCCGACAAAGATCTCCCGGAGCCTTCGGTGGAATTGCTCGCGCATCGACGGTCGTTGGGTTTGGATCCCGGCGAAGCGCAGCCAACCATGCCGGCGCAACACTTGCCAGAATTTGAGTCGCCGTTTCCCCAACCGCGGAAGCGCAGAGCTGCCGCAGGATTTCCATGACGGCGTAATAGTCTTCCTTCTTGCTGAGCCCGTCGAGGCATTGGCCGCAGGCAACGCTGGCCGACAACATGTCGACCGTCTGGCGACAGGCCGCTTCTACCAGCGCAGTTTTTCCGATGCCGGTGGCACCGGTGATGAAGACTGTTTGCCGTTGCCCACAGGCTAACGCCTGTGCAAATGTCTTGAAACGAGCCAGTTCCTGCTCTCGTCCTACAACCCCGTCGGGGATCGCAGGCTGCGCTTCTTTGGCGGAAGAAGTACCGGAATCAAACGCACCGGCATCTTTGACCTGAGCGACAAAACAATAGCCGCGCTTCGGCAATGTCTGGATGAATCGCGGACACGCCGGATCGTCACCCAGAATTTTTCGCAGGTCCAGCATGTACGTCCGCAATACCTGCGGCTGCACATAGGTTTCCGGCCACACGGCGTCCAGCAGTTCATCGTGAGAGATCAGCCTGCCCGGATTCTCCACAAGATACCGCAACACCGCGAAAGGCTTAGGCGGAAGATTAATCTGCAGCCTGTTTTGCCAGAGGCATTCGTTCGAGGTGTCCAGCCGAAAAGATTCAAACTGCTTCATCCAGATCTTGCCCTCAGGGGAAATGGGTTCAAGGGAATTACTGCACGCGTAAATCCAATCAAGAATCTACGTTCTCGGTCTGTATCTGTAACGACATTCTATAGATGATCCCGTGGCTCGGTCAGTTCCGGGAAAAACACCCGTCCATTTTCGGACATACTGTCCGAATGCGAACACTCAACGCGCGCGGCCGATAGGGTCGCATACGGATGGATACGATGGAATGCGCGAAATCGTTCCCGTACGTCGCCAGAGTTTCAAGCACCCATTCGCCAGCAAGAAAACCCAGTAGGAGCAGGCACACCGCACCCCGAGCTTGTCGGCCAGCCTCTGACAAATATCGTGATCATTTGGGGATTGCGTTGTCAACCGAAAGGGAACACTTTTGCAGCACACACATCGAGGCGCGGATTCCCATCAGTAGGACCAGAATTCACACCGGTCGTGCGGGATGGCTGGTGGGGTCAGTCCTGAGAGTCTTTCCACTCTTCATAAAATTTGGCTGTCCGAGGAATCAGCAACTTAGTGATTCGATGAAGTCACCAAAATCATAGAAAGCGCAGAAACCAGGCAGAAGTGTACACCTGGTGTACACGGATACGTCTTTCCATTTCTATGTATCAAGATGCTTCCATCAGCGGTTCTCAGACCCTGATTATGCAATAAGCAGGCGGGGCATAGAATGGCCACTCGCAGCGCAATAGGGCCAACCAAAGAAAAATCTCCACCTATATATATTAGGGTGGGATTGGCTTTCGTCTCGACAGCCGTGCTGATATTTTTCTCCTTGTTTGAGCATTTCGATCCGAAAGCGAATCTTGGCAACCAGATTATGGGTGTTCTCCAATATTCAATCATGCAGAAGCATAAACTTGACGATCTCCCGCGCGGCCGCTATCAGAGCGTCTTCTTCACCGGCCCGACCCGGACCGGCAAGATCGCGATGAGCATAACGCCGTTCGACCGCCTCCAGAGCTTTCTTGAGAACGGTCAGGGTTGAACGGAACCTCAATTCGATCCGTGTCGCGGGTCAGCACCTATGACCTAGTGGAGCAACTGGTGGTCTCGGAGACACGAGACCTTCGGAAAGAGGGTGTGGGATGATGTTCCAACAGTAATGCTTTCGAGCCTCAAAACGAGTGAGCTTCCAGACTACCTTCCTGATCAAGGCACGGAGATGAAAACCACAATCGACGCCGATGTCGTCCGACCACCTGATCAGTCTAGCCGCCATAAACGTTAAGCCGTTGCGCAAGATGCCGGACTTTATCAATGATGCCCGGAGGGGGAACTTGAACCCCCATGGGATTGCTCCCTGCGGATTTTAAGTGCGATAGACCCTGTTTTGCAGCAAGTTGCACTGAGAAGCACAAATACGCTAACTGCGTCTATTTACCATGCTTGCACTCAGGATGACCTTTGCACTAGGTCGCACCAAATCGCCCTAAAGTCCAAAGGCAAGTATCACCCCAAGTATCACCAACTCCAGAGCACGCTCTACAGGGCCGATATATGAAATCAGGTGGATTGGATTTGTAAACGCTGGCCGGCGGATCGGTCAATGTTGAGCCGCCATCCGATCCTCTCGTAAGACTCCTTCGCGCGGTCGACATCCGAAACGGGGATGACGACGACCTCGAGCTTCATGTCAATTCTCGCGGCGCCGGTGTTTCTTGCTGGGTCGTTACTGCGGACTTCATTGGTGCTCATGATTACCTCCGGTGTTCCGTGGGGGATCGCCGTCGCGGTTTTATCCACGAGGGAATGAGGCGGCGGATCCTCTTTTTAGGTTGCGGCAGAAATCTCCGATTTCAGTCTTAACCGTGTGCGGTCAGCTGCGAAGCAGGGGAGCTCCGAAGGGAGCGCCGGTCAATCCGCCGTCAACCATCACTTCTTGATCGAAATGGAGCCCCACGTCCGCCAATACGATCTCTACTCCGCCAATCCATCCGACGATCCTTGGTTGCAGCCGTAATCCAGAACCGCGCGTTTTTGATCTCTAATCCAATAGCACCGATCGCGGCCAGGAAAACTTGACTCGATGAGTGCATTGGCCTGCTATCACCAACGGGCATCCCACTCTTGGGTCGAGCCTCAGACGCGCGAAGATTATTCCAGCAGGCCGGCTGGTGAGGTTCGGCAGACCGCTGAAAAAAGCGGACACACGATGAAGTGTGGCGCTGCCCAAAAGGTGTGGGTTGCGATCCAGACGGTCGTCAATAGGGCTGAGACGAAGCACGCTACGGAGCATGATCCGATCTGATATTTGACGAATGAAGATTTTTTGGCACTCAATCGCACCGATCTCCGCTTTAGAGAGTGAAGGCAGTCGAAATCAAGACACTTCACACAAGGAGACAGGTCATGAAACGGATCATAACAATCGCGATTCTTGCTCTCACAGGCATCCTCAGCGTCGGTAGTGCATTGGCACAAAGTGATGCAGTCCGGGTGAAGGTGCCGTTCGCCTTCACTGCCGGCGACAGGCTACTTCCCGCGGGCATTTATTTGATTACATCGATGTCTGCCGACGTGATTCATATTCAGGCCCGAGATCAACACTTTTCGGTTCTGACTTCCAAGATGCAGGATGATCGGCAATCCGAAAACGGCGACGAGCTAATATTCGCCAGATACGGCGACCGGTATTTTCTGCGGGAGATACTTTGCAACTCCGCAGCAATGAACGTGAGCCTTCCTGCAACGAAGTCGGAGGAATGGGCCCGTCACCAGGAGGCGGCTGTCCAGCACTCCGACCGGGTTCTTCTCGCCAGTAAGTAGTGGCGTCTGACACATTCGACAAATCCGGCGCGGGAGCCAACCGTCTCCCCGCCGGACCTGTGTCCAAAGCCGTGCTTCCAAGGATCAGCCGAGAAAGATGTTGCTCCCGGCTCGGAGTGGTATAAGTATTGTTACCTGCAGGAACCCGCGGAACGAAGGCTGATTGTGCTCCCCCCGAGCAGACGCGATTCCGATTCTTACAAGTGGATTTCCTGAAATAGAAGCAGCTTTTTTCCGCCCGGCTAGGGCAAGCGGCCACATATTGCTTGCCAGGTTTGTCATTCTTAGGGCGGCGCTGCCTTTGCATAATTCTCCCTCAATCGATATGTTCCGGGACGGCAATTATGGCCGGTCAACCAGAGTCTGTTGCGGTGCTGTTCGAGACCGCGTTGGCGCTTCAGCCATCCGAGCGCAAGGCCTTTCTGGATCAGGAGTGCGGCCACGATACGGCGCTGAGGCAGAGCGTCGAAAATCTGCTGGCCGAGGATGCACGCGCCGGTAGCTTCCTGCAACATCCAGCGATCGACTCTCTCGATAAAACAATTTTGGATGGTCTCCCGAGCGCCTGGGCAAATCACGCGATAGGCGATATGGAAGATCCCATGTCTCACTCGCTTCAGCCTGGACAGATTCTGATTGATCGTTTTGTGATTGTCCGATTGATCGCCAAAGGCGGTATGGGCGAAGTCTATGAGGCGGAAGACCGTCTGCTCCAGGGGGTTCACGTCGCCCTGAAAACCATTCTTCCCAACGTGGCCGATGAGCCCGCACTGCAGAAACGATTTGAACGTGAGGTGCTCCTCGCCCGCGAGGCAGTTCATCCGAACCTTTGCCCGATTTACGATATCTTCCACTCCAATCGGCAAACGCCAAACTTCCTGTTCCTCACCATGAAATTGTTGCCCGGGGAAACATTGGCCGCACGGCTGCAGAAGCCTTCGCCAATTTCAACAGAGGAAGGATTCGCAATCCTGAAACAGACGGCACTCGGCTTGGCTGCAATCCACAATTCGGGAATCGTACACAGGGATATCAAGCCGAACAACATCATGATCGATGGGATCGGAGCGCAGGTGCGGTTGTGGATTACCGACTTCGGGCTTGCGCGCGCACTTCAAGGTGACACGACAATTTCCGGCCGAGGTGCCGTGGCGGGAACGCCCAACTATATAGCTCCCGAATTGCTCCAAGGACATCCTCCTTCGCAGGCCAGCGACCTGTACGCGTTCGGCGTTGTGATGCATGAAGTATTTACTGGCCAAAAGCCGACCAAATCGCGGGACAATTCTTCCGTCGCTATTAGTCCGCGCCTCCACAATTCGAAAGTGCCGTCCTTCTGTTCCAACTTAATTAAGGACTGTCTCGATATTGATCCGCAACGACGATGCCAGGCTTTCGAATCTGCATTGGAGTCGCTCGGCCACAAACGCCAAACGAGAAAATTTTTAACTCGACGCCAGTTCGTTGGCACCGCCGCCGCCGGCGTAGGCCTTCTTGCCGCAGCCGGCTGGGTTGAACGGGACACGATCTATGACCTTCTCCACCCACTCCCAGGAAAGCGCTTTGTCGCCCTGTTGAATTGGCCGCAGACTTCAAATATCCAGGTAGTGCCGATGCTCACCGGCGTTCTCTCGGCCATCAAAGGTGAGCTCTCGCGGATCGAGGCGTTCGATCGAGACCTCTTTGTCATCTCTCCCGATGATGTGGATCAGGATCTCACGCAGGTAGGAAATTTCAGAGATGTCTGTGATCCACTTGGAGCGAACCTCGTACTCGCAGCCACTGGCGCGCCGGGTGGAAACTATTTCGAATTGCTGTTGCGCGTCTTCGATCCAATTTCGGGCCACGCGCTCAGAGCAAGACGGCTTAACTGCGGCCTCAGGGAGGCTCCATCCCTTCCTGGCAAAGCCGCACAGGCGGCAGCTGCTTTGCTAAGCGTGAACCATTTTCTGCAAACCAGGGAACAGGTTCAGCCCGGAACGCACTCCGCCGCCGCATTTACTGCATTTCAGACGGCGGAAAGTTTCATGAAACAGCTCAACGACACTGGACTCGAAGCAGCCATCGACAAATATTCGGAGGCAGTCGATCTCGATCCGCAATATGCCCTTGCCTATGCAAATCTAGGCATCGCCTACGGCCGTTTGTATGCGATGCGGCACGAACCCGGCGCGCTCGAACTGGCCCGTAGAAACTGCCGCCGCGCGCTGACTCTCGACCCCAATCTTGTCGATGGTCATCTCGCAATGGGCGGCGTATTCAATTTGAGTGGAGATGAGCACGGTGCACTCGAGGAGTTCGCCAAAGTGTTACAGCTCGATCCTTCCAATCCCAGAGCCCTGGTCTGGCAGGGGCAGACCTACGAACGCCTCAATCGCTGGGCAGATGCGGAACAGAGCTTCAAAAGAGTGCTGCAGGAACGTCCCAATTACTGGCTCGCGTACCACGAATTAGCCACGGCCTTAAATGGACAGGGCAAGTATCAGGAGGCGATCGAGAAATTTCGCGCCGCAACCCTCGCCGCGCCCGGCAACTCGCAGGCCTTCGCCAATCTCGGCGGCGAGTATCTTCAAGTCGGCGATTTTGCGCAAGCGACGGAATCTCTGAAAAAAAGTTTTGCCCTGTTACCGAACGACCTGGCGGCAGTCAACACTTCCCTCGCACTCCGTTATCAAGGCAAGCCCGCAGAGGCGTTGCCTTACGCGCAGAAAGCTGTCGAACTGAATCCGACAGAAGATACGAATTGGTTGGAGCTCGGGGATTGTTACTCATCGTTGCATAAACACGACAACGAAGCCAAAGCTGCGTACCTGCGGGCGGCGCAAGAGGCGGAGAATCATCTGAAATCAGACCCAACAGATGGCGCTAGCGTCATGCTGCTGGCTCTCTATCAGGTGAAATCGGGCACGTTGCAGAATGCCCCGTCCTTGATGAAGAAGGCCGAAGCCCTTGGAGCTGACGACATGGATTCGCAACTCTTCAAGGCACGCATATTAGAACTCATCGGAAAGCGCGATGAAGCGCTCGCCACTCTGGCCATCTGTTTTCGCAGGGGCGCAACCTCCCTCCAGTTTGCGCCCTTTCCTGATATGGACTCGCTTCGCCGGGATCCCCGCTATCAGGAGATGCTACCGTCAAATTCTTCAACTTCCGAAATCGACTAACGAGGTGAAAACCATGGAGGGTTCGTTCGTGAAAAAGCAAAGACCGCTTCTATTTCTGTTGTGCCTGCTGATGGCGACCGCTGGGTGCCATCACAAGCCTGTCAAGGCAATAGTGCTCATACCAACTGCAGATAACGAAATGCCTTCGGTAAAGGGGCAAGCGGGCGGCGTCGTTGAATTCAGGATGGACGAAGGAACTCCAGCAAACTCGAGCTTTGTGGTTCAGTTTTCGCGGCAGATCTGCGATCCAAGCGACAAGCTGGAAGGAAGCAATACGCAACCAGTGATCTGCCATATCACCGCTCAAGGCGGTGACTATAACGTCTCCATCACGATTTTGAAGACCATCGGCGACACTACGTCGAAGCATGGCCACAGGGTTCCCCCAAAGGGGTTGCAGTTATATGTCAGGCCTTGCAAGAACTGCGGACATTGATGTGTTACCCGCGAGATGAAAACCATGCAGTTCAACCGGACTTAGGAACCAAATGCAAGAGAAATCCTAAAGGAGGGACCCTTCGTGAGAAAGCAAAGGCTACTTATATGGATGACCTGCCTGCTGCTGGGCGCTGTTTCGGGCTGCAATAATAAGCCGAAAATACTTCAAGGCAAACATCACAGCCCTGTCAGCGGGGACATAGGCTCCGATGGAAAGGCATCCAGTTGCCGACCAACCGTACCAGTATCAGTGCTAGTCGACGAGGGCGGCACGGTTAGCCCGAGTGGCACTTTGACCATTGAACCGCCCGCGACAGCTACGTCGAGCGCGGAGTTGTTCGACATTGAATCTAAACTCAATGGAACGCCAACTCCAGTCTGCGCCAATGAAGCCAGCACAATCACAACTACGCTGCCGTTCACATGTACCGTTGTCAATCAGGATGGAGATTACACCATTACGGTTACAGTGCACACAAAGACCCATAATGGGACGACGCCCCCGATTTCTCCACCCCCCCCATTCACGGCATATGTCAGGTCTTGTAAGAACTGCTAATAAGCGATGACCGCATCAATTTTGTGCAATTCAACGGAGGAGCCGGTCCAGCCCAGTGCGCCAAGGTTCCGTTTAACCCGAGATCTCCTTGAACAACCAGATGCGCGCCAAGGCCCAGTCGCGTTTCACGGTCCGCTCTGACATACCCAGGACGGATGAGATCTCCTCGAACGAGAGCCCCCCGAAGAAGTGCAGTTCGACGATGCTGCCCTGACGAGCGTCCAGCTTGCTCAATCGTTCGAGAGCCTCATGAAGCGCGAGAATATCGATCGATTGGCTAGCCGACGGAACTAGATTTTCATCGAGTGTCACCTGGAGGGCTCCGGCTCCACGCTTGCCCGCGCCGCGCGAGCGCGCGTGATCCACAAGAATATGACGCATGACATGTGCGGCGGTCGCGAGGAAATGCCCGCGGTCCTTCCACAGCGAACCGGATGCGTCGGCAAGCCTGAGGTAGGCCTCGTTCACAAGTGCGGTCGGCTGAAGAGTATGGTTTGCGCGCTCATCGCGCATTTTGTGAGCCGCCAGTTTATGCAGTTCCTTGTAGAGGCTGGCCTCAAGGTGAGCGCAACCCTCGACGGCGGAAGGATCGTCCGGCCGCCCTTGCTGTTCATCTTGTGGGCTCGCGTGCATGGCTGCCCCTTTCAGATGGCCGCTATTATAGGCCGAACCCGACAGCAGCGGCACCCGATAATACGCCCATCTTCACCCATTAAGCTTTTCTGCAACCCGCCCCTATGAACCGGTTCTTTGGAAATCTTTCGTCGTGTTTTTTCATTGAGATTCAACCATCACTTGGAAGAGCCTTCTGAGCCTGCGGTGCCGTTTCTAGAGCACTACCTGCCTTTCAAAAGGGCTAACCAAGGCGATGGATTTGAGACTCTTTTCTAAACATCCTTTCGGCAGCAACTTGACCCTGACGGCAGGCCGGAAGTTTCGGCGATGCTTTGCCGCGGTCACGTTGTGATAAATCGCGGAATCACTCGTCGAGGAAACGATTAGCGCCGCATCTCGTCGTCACAACATTATGAGGTGGCGCGGTTCTCCGCTCACCAGGATACAGCCCTGGCCCCGTTGGACCCGTCACAGCTGCGTGCGCCAGGCTAGATCTTGCCGTGAAGGCGATCAAAGAACATACGCCCACAGCATCCAACAGACGACGAATCACGCCACGATCGCTCCTGCGATATGGGCAATCCATTGGCCAGGTGTTTTCGGTCTTCCGAAGCTGAACACTTGGCAATCGTATCAGCCCGTGCAGCTGCTAAATTGACTTGGAAGAACAGCTTTTATATGGCGTTGCATTGGGAACACATCCCAATGACGGTTCAGCCTGGTGCGATGGAGCCCTGCGAAATGTCCAATTGGTACGCGACTATCTAGAACTGGATGCGTCCGGAGAGCTGCACTACGCGCGGAGTTCCTGGCGCCACCGTCACCAGCGACGTAAGCTGGCCAAAGTTGCCCGGCTGTGTAATGTCGACGGAGTTGGGATAGTTGTTATAGCTAAGCGAGTCGAAATTAGGATGGTTGAGCACGTTGAAGGCGTCCGCCCGGAACTGGAGCGTCAAATTCTTCGGTGCATACAATACGAAGTTCTTTGCCAGGCCAGCATCAAAATTGAAGAAGGTCGGGCCGCGGAGGATATTGCGATTACCGATCTTGAGACCGATTGGGCCCGTAAAGGCACCCACAGCGGCGGCCGGGTTCGCGTATAAATTGACCGCCCCGCCCTGTTCGGTGTGGATGTGGTGCTTTAAAGCACCCTTATCGCCGTTGAAAATTGCGGGAGCATCGTTGGCAAAGCCGGCCACAAACGCACTGCTGACTGTACCGTAGGCTTCGCCACTGTGCCAAGTGGGAATGCCACTGATGTCCCAGCCTCCGACCAACTCATCCAGCCACCAAGGAATATTGCTTACATATTGGCGCCCTCTGCCGAATGGCAGCGAATAGGTGAAGTCGCCGGTAATGTAGTGGGTGGTGTCGTAGTCCGAGTTTCCGCGGCACTCGCGCGGGTGCACCGCATCGCAGATGAATCCGTAGCCCCCAATTGCGGGACTGTTGGCGATTACCGAAACATTGTCAATGGAATGGGACCAGGTGTAGTTGAGGTCGAATTGGAAATTGTGGGTCAGATTCTTCTGTAAGGTCACGAGCATTCCGTTATAGCTGGAAAAGCCCTTGTTCGTGTACATGGTGTTTTCAGCAAATTGCGCGGCCATTCCAACGTTGTAATTTAAGAGACCCGCCGCCGTGAGGCCTTGAATGGTATCGGCAAAGTCCCCTTTGTACACCAGTGACTCCAACTCGTAGGCAACGAATGAGGTGTTATTGGCGCAGGCTGTGGGCTGGCAGAAGGCTCCGAGTCCAGGGGGGAGTTGGTTTTCCCACCAAGGCTCGGCCGGCAGGTTGGTGGGGTCGGCGCCGGCGCGTACCTCGGTTGTGATGTTCCCCATCGCCTGCGACATCAACTGGCCTGACGCGTTGTCGGGAAAGTCGATGAGCTGGCTGGCATCGGCCTGTGCCAAAAGACGACGCCCAAGACGGCCAACATAGTTGATCTTCAGAAGGTAGGCACCGGCGAACTCATGCTGCATGCCGAAGTTAATCAGAATGGAATAAGGGTCCTTCAGATTGGGATCGACCATTTCGTTGAAGACACCCTCTTGCGTACCGTACGGCACGCCGTCGGCAACGTAGGGTTGATATGGAGGTGCGGGCGAAGGGGGCGGCGTGGCCAGCGGCGGATTTGCCAAACGCGGGTCGGTAGCAAGCGATCCTACAGGATCGCTTGCATTGCCGTTGTTCACTATTTGGTTCTGCGCGAACAGATAAGAGTATTGGGTCTGCTGATACTGGACGGCGTTGATGATTGTGCGATCGTAGACGATACCAATGCTGCCATTGAAAACGGTCGCCGGATCAAATCCTGGGTTGTAGGCGAAGGCAAAGCGAGGCGCAAACTCATGGGGATTGGACTTATAAAAACCAGGACCCTTATTTGCTTTCCCGCCGAGAACGTAAGTAAATAGTGGAACTGCCTGTGGGCCGCTGGTTCCTGCCGCGCTCTGCGCCTGGCGCGCGGCAAAGTAGTTGTCGAAGCCCAGATTTTGTACCGTCTCCAATCCGTGGATTTCGTAGGGAACGCTGAAATATTGGTAGTTCACTCCAAAGGTGAGAGTAAGGGTAGGAGTTACCTTCCAGGTGTCAGCAATGTATGGCTGCGTCTGGTAGTACCGGTAATCCTGAACGGTGCTTGAAGGCTGAGGGAGTACATTTCCGGACGCGTTGTAGTTGAAGGTGCTCGATAAGGAGCCGATGCGTCCCAACATAGCGGCGAAGGCGCTGTCATAGGTAACCTGGGCCGTGCCACTCGGGGTAAGAAGGTTAGGGGGGCGAAGGGACGCGTTCAAACCTTGAACATTGCCGCCGAGTCCAATGTCGTAGGTGTTGTACCCGAGGGTAGTTTGGTCATGGGCGAGAATCCATTTGAAATAACCTCCGAGCTGGAGTGAGTGGCGACCAATAATCCAAGTGAAATTGTCGCTCACCTCGGGGATGGGTACATGTCGGGACTGCGCATTGCTTGGGCTGGAAAATGGGCTGTCCAGCAATGTGGTGACACCGGTCGCAAAGGAGTACTGATAGATGCCTTCGACATTGGTTGGACGGGGAAAGCTATAGTCCTGGACGGTGCTGCCGTAGATGAACTGGTTGAACTTGTAAGGGCTTATCTGCCAGTCCATACCCGCGACATATCCGTAGCTACGGTCGACAAACTGGGTAGCAGGAGGTGCGCCGGGGAACTGCGCCGCCGAGTTGACCGCGTTCTGACGAGCGACCGTGCCCCGGCCGTAGAACTTGATGCGATCACTCACCACCCAATCTACTCGTCCGACATAATTTGTCAGGTTATTCGGCGTGGCAGCATTGAAACGGAAGCCACCAGTGTTGACGCCGTCGCCCGATGTCAGGTCATTGGCAGCGGGATAGTTAGTTTGAAAAAGAGCCAGAATCTGTGGGCTGTCGCCAATTCCCGCGGGATCGAGCGCCGCTATTTGGGTAGGCGATAGTGAACTGATGCAACCTGGCGTCGTATTCTGCCGACTGGCGGAAGTGCAACCAGGGTTATCGTTAATGTACGAAACGTTGCCGGCAGTGAAGGAGGGCAGGGGGACTGTGCGAAGCACGGACTCATCGCTGGCAATACGTGAATTTAGGTCGTCAAAAAAGAAGAACAACTTGTTATGTTTGATGGGACCGCCGAGCGCCCCACCGAACTGGTTTTGCACCAGTTTTGGCTCGCCCACACCCGCCTCGTCATTGAACCAATTATTCGCCGCAGTCGAGTTGTCGCGGTGATACAGATTCACATTGCCATGCCACTGGTTGGTTCCGCTCCGAGTGACAAGCTGGAATTGACCGCCTCCTCCGGGGCCACTGTCGGCGGTGAAACCTGCGGTCGTGCCGCGAAATTCCTGAATGGAATCTACAGGTGCGTTGGCTGTGATTGCAGCGAAGTTGCCAGTCGCGAAATCGTTTACGTCCAGCCCATCGACGGTGGTGTCGGTCTGATCCTCACGTGCGCCTGTCGTCGCACCGGTGAGGGTGATGCCGGGTTGCAGCGTGAAAAGTACCGCTGGAGAAGTGCGGTCGTAAACCGGCAAATCGTTGAGCTTAGAGACTTGGAAATTATTCCCAATGCTGGCGTCGGTGGTATTGAGCGTAACACCCTGACCGGTGGCCGTTACTTTCACTTCCAGCGTGTTACCCGGTGAAAGCTTGGCATTCTCTGTAGTCGAGTTAGCTACGTTCACATAGATATCATTCAACTTATAAGAGGAGAAACCCTGGAACGTGAATTCGATCGAGTACCCTGGTCCGGGAGGAACGTTGGGCACGCGGTAAGATCCTGCCGAGTCCGTTTTTACCGGATAGCTGACTCCCGTTGTGGGATTCGAAAGTACGACCGTGACTCCGGGCATTACAGCTCCGAGAGAGTCAGTCACGACGCCGGTGACTGTGGCTGTGGTTTGCGCTGATGCCAGTATGACGCCAAAGACCAAACTTGAGAATATAAGAATTCGGATCGATTGGAGCTTCATGGATAGGCACTCCTCCAGGGTCAGCTGTTTCATTGGGACGTCAGTTTATGGTTCCAATCCTTTTGTTTCCGACAAAAATACCTGCGCGCCGTTCGTGGTTCGAAGATCAATAGAGAAGCACGACTCTTGGGGTCCATGTGCATCAGGTCCCCGCTCGCCTTTCCTTGAGCACATATGAATCTCCATTCCAAACACGTGGTCCTGAATCGTATCTGAAGCGTGACGACATCTTGAATTGAAGGCCGAGTTTCCGCTCTCGATCACCCTGAGTTCGCGCAGTTGTCTGAGGCGGGGAAGTATTCAGAACCAACGGGATTCTTCGCCGCTCGGTTGCTCACATTACTGTGCCTTATGTCTAAGCGCCGGGGTTGCGTCTTCGTGTATTGTTCCGTAGATGTAGAACCGCTTGAAACACTCCGGGTCCTTTAGGGTCTTGATGGCTTCGACGACTTTTCCTAGATAATGCCAGTCGCAGGATTGTGGATCTCGATTTACCATCTCTGCATGCTCCATAAAATAAATTGCTCGAGTCAGCAGCCTGCGCTTCTCGAGCAGTATCCTTCTTTGAAGTCCAAGCTCGTCTCGAAGATCTCGGCCTCGAATGCTCAAGCATTCTTTAATTTGAGAACGGGACAATCCCAACATCTGCATCACCGCAAGACGCTCCAGCTGAATCAGATCTTCCCGGGTATAGAGATGATTGCCCGACTCTAGGCTCACGGCGGAATGCAGCAGCCCATTTCGGTCGTAGCGGCGTAAGACTTGCTTCCCTACGCCGGAAATTCGAGACAACTGTCCGACCCTGCAAGTCGTAGATTGGGTTTCACCTGCGAGATCTGCATTACATTTGCCACCCATAGAAACCTTCCAGTCCGGAAACAATCTCGCGTGTTCGCAGTTACAGACAGTTTGGCGATCACGGCCGCGAGGCTAGTCCCTGGCTCTAACTTGTCCGATAAGCAGCGCATCGAAATCCCTCCGGAGATTTCGAGCAACTAGGCTTCTGCGTTGCATCTAGTACGCTTTCTGTTTTTGCATTCTTCTTCGATCCAATTTGCAAGTCGGTGTGCGCTGCGGGCTAAAAGAATATCCCTCTAAAAACCGTGGTAAGAGCGTAGCTCAACGAACTTGCTAGGCCTCACCTAATCCGCCGGGCGAATGAGCAATG
Organism: uncultured Acidobacteriota bacterium; assembly: GCA_963735505.1. Taxonomy (GTDB): domain Bacteria; phylum Acidobacteriota; class Terriglobia; order Terriglobales; family Acidobacteriaceae; genus JAKAAZ01. Next base: position 206,112 of record CAVTLR010000001.1, read on the forward strand.
CGATGAACTGAAGGATTTGTGCGCCAGGCCGTAGGGTGCCGCTTCGCCCCGCACGCTAAAATACTATTCATGAATCGAGAGAATCTCCTGGATTTGCGGTCATTCTGGCAAGTCCAGATCATTGGATGGGGTTGCTTCTACGTTTTTGACCTTCTGGAGTCCATCCACAATTTCTTAACGAAGCGTGAGCATATCGATGAAGAGACCATCCCTATCGTCCTGATGTTCCTAGGAAGTTTTGCCCTGCGCCCTTTTTGCCGCTGGCTACTGAGAAAATCGCAGTCCTGGATCGCTTTTGAATTGAAAGCTGCGGCGGCAGCCATGGTCATATCCATTCCAGTTGCCTGTGCAGCCGGCCTCATTTTGCAGAATTTCTATCCAGTGCCTTGGCACGCGGTAGTTACAGTATGGGCGTGGTCCTTGTTCATTCTTTTCATGTGGTGCAGTTTGTACTTCAGCATTAAGCAATGGCAGGAATCGAGTGAGGAGAAAGAGCGACTGCTTCGAGCTGAGTCTGAGGTCAGAGAGGCGCGCCTGCTTGCACTTCGCTGCCAGTTGAATCCCCATTTCCTATTCAATTCGCTCAATGCCGTTTCGACCCTCGTTCTGGACGGAAATGCTCCCGCAGCAACACGGATGTTGGCGCAGATCGGAGAATTTCTTCGCACAAGTCTTGATTCAGAAGTTGTGACAGAGGTGCCGCTTTACCAGGAGATTGTTTTCACCGAGCAGTATCTTGCAATTGAGCAAACCCGCCTGGGTGATCGTCTGCGGTTCGAGATAACGATCCCTCCCGAAACAGTGAATGCAATGGTGCCAAGTATGTTGCTTCAACCGCTAGTTGAAAACGCGGTACGGCACGGGGTGAGCCCACTTACCAACGGTGGAACGATCGCGATCAAAAGCATGCTTCACCAGGGCCGCTTGCGGATTGTCATTGGAAATTCTGGAAGGCAAGATGCTGAAAAGCGCAAGGCGAATGTAAATGGAATCGGCCTTAGAAACACCGCTGAACGTCTGGAAACGCTTTACGGAAAGAACCACACATTCTCTATGGAATGGCCGGAAACCGGTGGTTGCGAAGTCACCCTGGAACTACCGTTTCGCAGGATTGTATCCTCGCAGGAGGCTCTATTGTGCGCGCGATGATTGTTGACGACGAGCCGCTAGCTCGGCGCGGCGTCGTCCTTAGACTGCGTAAGTTCAGAAATGTTGAAATTGTTGCAGAGTGCGGCGACGGTTCCTCCGCGGTAGAAAAGATCCTGCAATTAAGCCCCGATCTTGTATTTCTTGATGTCGAGATGCCCGAGATGAATGGATTCGACGTGCTTCGCGCACTACCGAAAGAGAATCTACCGGCCATCATTTTTCTCACAGCATATGAACAACATGCAGTAAAGGCATTTGAAGTTCACGCATTGGACTATCTGCTCAAGCCAGTAGATGATACACGCTTCGCGGCTGCGATCGGGCGAGCACAAAAGATAGTGGACTCGGCCCTGAAGACCACGATGGCCGAGCGCGTATTGGAGATGCTTGATCGCACGTCAGAGAAGTGGGCTTCTCGTTTTGCAGTACAAACTGGGTCCCGCATTCAAATCGTGCTAGCAGAAGACGTCGAGTGGATTGGGGCAGCAGGCGATTATGCGGAACTGCACGTCAACGGTAGGTGTTACTTGTTACGTGAAACGATGACCTCCCTGGAGTGCCGACTCGACCCTGCGAAATTCCTTCGCATCCATCGTTCCCGAATCGTGCAAACAGAATGCATTAGAGAGTTATGCCCCATAGAAAACCGGGAATTCAAAGTCAGTCTTTCGGACGGCTCCGAGCACCGTTCCAGCCGCACATACGCCGTCAATCTCGAGCGTTGGTTGTCACCTGACCACTTGCGTAGATAGGAAGCAGCTCTGACACATGGGTATTACCTACCGGGTGGCCGCAATTATGCACCACGCCGGAAACGGCATACCCGCTTTGAGTGCAACCATTGGTCACACCAAAAGCGAACCTGAATTGGCTGATGCCGAGCGAGAATCGTGGAGCGCATCGCAGTGATTTCTGTGAGGTGCTTCAGTTCAAAGCGTCGCTTCTACAGGGACTATCGCGCGTTCACCGCCCCTTATATTCACCCGGCGCCCTCAGGTCATTCTGTCGTCTGTAAGCCGGTCGTCATATCACCGCATTACGTGTTGGGATCGATGGTACGGTCATGGCACTGTCTGAGCCCAGGATGATCCATTTCTGTTCACCACCCCTGGGGGACAGACGAACGCACCGCGAATCTTATCTACAGCGATAACGATTGGTGACAATTCTATGTCGGGTAGCGCACACTCGCAGAGTGCTCGCGCCGACTCCCCCGTCTACGCGATCTGCGGGGAGATGACATGGCCGACAGTAGTTCGCAGCCGTCAGTTGGGGAGTTCGTCGCCGGAATTGAATGGTCGAAGGCCGAGAGGCCCGAAGAGTTTTCAATCGACGGAACCAGGACTGAAACTGGCGGCGTTTCGCCGTTGAGGGCCGGTCCGACACATATCAGCAAAGTAGTCGAGAAGCGGGATCAACCGGCCAGGTCATTCCGAACCTTCTTAGATACCATCAGCTTCAATCTGAGGCGGCACTATCCCTCGAAAGTTATTGAGCCGAACGATCAATGAATGAAGAAACGGTGATACCCAGCGTTACTGAGGTCGAACGTGTTGCGGGTGGTGTCTTAATTGTCTTTGAAGACGGCAGGTCCGCCATTTATTCCAACGTCCTTCTGTATGATCTCCTGCGAAATGCGCAGTCCGTGATAGATGACCTTGGCCCGGAAGAGTGAATTCCTGCGGAGTCTAGTTTATTGGTCAACTACCTTCTTTCAGTGTCGTCAAATATCGCTACTCGCTGGAGTTTCGAATTGTCGGACATGCGGCAGACTTGCCCCGGCCTGATGTGAACAATTAAGGAATGGGACACGCAACTGAACCCCGCATACAGTGCGTCGATAAACTGCCAAATGCAGTTTTTGTCGCGTTCGAGGATGGGGAATGTGCAATCTATCCCGCAGCTCTCCTCTACGAGACGATGCCGAAGGTGGAACCGGTGGCTCGCGATGAAGAAGTCGAAGCTGACGAATGATGTCGCCGAATATTGGGTTACCCTCCTTGCTTCAGCTTCGGCCGTCAATTAGCCGTTGCCATTTCCGATTGCCGTGCTCACGATTCGGGGGCCGCCACCCATGGCTAGACTTGGTGTCACCTTGGAGACCGTCCTACAGGTCGGCTTATCCCTTCCGGGGGTTGAGGAGAGCACCGCGTGGGGAGGTCCGGCCCTTAAGGTTCGCGGCAATCTCATGGCCTGCGTCCCTACGCACAAATCCGCTGAACCGGGCTCTGTTCTCATCCGAATGGACCGGCGCGACCGCGCTGGCATGATTGTTGAGTCGCCAAATCTCTACTACGCTCCGCCCCACTACCAAGGCTACGACGCCATCCTTGTCCGCCTTGACCAACTCAATCCCGAAGCCCTCCGCGACCTTCTCCTCATGGCACACAACTTCGTCACCGTCAAAACACCAGCACGTAAACCTCGGGTCTAGATGACAACAGGGCTACTCACGATCGAATGACCGGACGGCGTCGTGGTGAATACGGCGTTTGGGTGAGAGCGACGCATGAAATGGCTGGTAACCAACCCCACGATGGCCAACCTGTCTATGGCCCCTTCATGGAGAAGCTGAGGGGGTGCAATCTGAGCGCCGCTACCGCAGAGGATATGCGTATGAGGATGGGCAATCTGTGCAGTTTTGCTCACCAGAAAGCACGGTAGCTATCCAGTTGGAAATACCTTGAAGCATGCCAGGAGTAGTCACAACGGAGAATCTTTGGGTGGCGATGCCTGGCAAGCGGAAGATGACGAGAAACTTGAAGCGGACGAAGACGTCGAAGGAGAAGAGAGACCCAGGCTCAGCCGCGGACAAGTTCACACGGCACCCACGCTGCCAAGTTCGATCAAAGGATCGGTCGAAGCGGGCAGGTTGCGCATCCTAGCAAGTAGGAGAACCCCATGCCACAAAGCACACACGACCGCGCCGCAGAACTTCACAACCTTGCGGCCCACGCCCATTCCGCTGCTGCCACTGCTCACGGCAAAGGAGATCACCTGACCGCTCACGAACTTTCCAAGCAGGCGCACGAGCACTCCAAGAACGCTTTTAGACACTCTGAAGAAACCGTTGCCGAGGCGCCAAAGCCTGGTAAGGCATAACGCCGAGACATCAGGCTAAAATCTGACTTCCGTTCACGGCAGAATTTTGATGATGGCTGTTGATCAGCGTTGCCAGAGAATCTCTGGAGTTTCAAGCGGTACATATGCATTCGGGTGATATGGGAGAATTCGCGGCGTGTACCTGTCAACGGCAACGGCTCCGGCTGCGGAGTCGCCGACGTCAACTTCGCTAAAGCCGGAGACCTCTGGCTGCCCCTCGGTAGCAACGACCTCTGGCATTGCGCGGACGGCGGCGTTAGCTGGACGCAGCTCGTCGATGCTCCCTAGGCCAACTCTCGCGCCGCCCACCATAACCCGCAACTAGAACTAACTGCGAATTTGCGGCAGGTATTAATTCATCAGTTGGCGAAAATTAGCTGAGCACCTAGCCCGTCAATTTTCGCAGCTCAAGTGTATCGCGCAGCAGAGACTGCCTTACCTCAGGGTCGATTAACGCAGACTTTGAGTGAGTGACCGAGTTCATTGCGACGGAGACAATTCGGGGCGGGTGGCGCAAACGTGAAGTTGACGACGAATGGCGGCCAAGCCATTCCAGCATGACGCGGTTCGCCTCCTCCGGTGCCTCTTCGAAAACGGAGTGGCCGCCACCTGGCAGCACGATTAGTTCAGAAGTGCGCAGCCTGCGTTTCAGCTGGATGGCAGAGCTTAGGCTAACTGTGTAGTCGCGATCACCCCAAATCAGTAAAGTTGGCGTCCGCTTCAAGTGGCCGATCGCAGCTTTCAGGGTGGCCATTTCAGCGCACCAGCAACGAATAACGCAGAGAACGTGGCGCAAGGTAACAGGGCTCCGCAGGTTTTCGATGATTTCCTGCATACACCTATCGACAACCCGGTCGGCGCCGCCATACATCTGTCCGAGAGCGACGCGCTGAATCGGGGTCGGGAGATAGGGAAGCATCCAGGCGAGAATCCGTCCCCACGCAGTGCTATAAATTCGAACCATAACATCACTCGCGCGGCTGTAGGGATTGGCGGGCGCAAACAGGATAAGCCTGCGCACAAGGCTGGGATGCAGCGCAGCCAGCATCAGCGCGATGGCCCCCCCGTGGGAGTGTGCGACGATGTCAGCCTCGGCGAGGTTGAGCGCATTCATGACAGCGGCGACGCGATTGGCGGTGGCCGTAAGTCCGGCGTCGAGCCCCCCGACCCGTTGCGATTTACCCATGTTCACTAGGTCGATGGCGTACACGCTGGCGTGCTGCGCGAGGGCGTCGATGTTATTTCGCCAGTTTGCGCTTGAACCGACCAACCCATGGATGAGCAGCATCGGCCTGCCACTGCCTGAGTGAAGGTAATATACGCGAGCGCCAACCACATCGATGAATGCCTCTTCGTACCGTGGCTGCTGGGTCTCCTGCGTCATGGCAAGAAATCCTCTCGCAATTCCTTCCAATCGACGTGCGTACTGCTTCACGGCTGATGCGCGCTCTTTGGACACGCTTACGAACTCTGCGCCAGCGAACTGTTGGATGTCTCCGGTGTCTAAAGCGTAACCTGAATTCTCGAAGAATTTCGCCGCCGACGCGGTTACGTGGATTCCTGGAGAAAATAATCGACGGGACGCCGATAGCTATGTCGTCTATACAACGCAACACTTCCGGCAGGATTTCATAACTTTTGGAGGAGTCTTCGGCGATGGAAAACGCCCATACAGTCAGACCGTCGCCCAGGGAAAATCAGCGACGGATTCTCCGAATTGGCCATCGAGGAGCTGCGGGGCACGCTCCAGAAAACACAGTCGCCGCCATCCGCGGAGGGGTCTCTCTGGGTGTCGATTTTGTCGAACTGGATATTCAGTGCACCCGTGGCGGGCGCCTGGTGGTGATGCACGATCCGCTGGTGGACCGTACCACCAACGGCACCGGCCTGGTATCCGAGATGAGTTGGGACCAACTGCAACTGCTCGACGCTGGAAATGGGGAACGCGTCCCTTGTATTGAAGGGGCATTAGCAGCGACAAACGGATATGCCGGAGCGATTCTCGAAGCCAAAATACCAGGGATCGGACCCGCCATTCACCGAGTGGTGCGGGCGTCGGCTTTCTCTGGGCCGGTGATTTATGCCTCGTTCTTGCACAAGGAGATTCTTGAAATCCGCAAGATAGACCCACTTGCGAGAACCATGGCCCTGATGGATTGCATCCCCGTTTCTGGAGCAGCCTTGGCACGTGATGTGAACGCAACTTGCGTTGGCCTGTCTCTTGATTGCGCAACTGCCGGGTTCATCGCTGCGCTTCATAATGGCGGCCTTGAGGTATTGCTGTATACCGCCAATGACCCCAAGCTGATCCACCGCGCCATCGAGCTTGGTGCCGATGGGGTCATATCCGATTATCCGGAGCGCATTCCAAAATTCCAGCCAAATTGAGATTCGCGTAGACATTCCACGAAACCATCAGCGAACATCAGATGTTCGGCAGCAAGTCGAAGTATTCCTGGTCTTCATTCGATCCTCCCTGCCTCCACCCAGGCTCTTTTCAGATTCAATGAAATCAATCTTCTCGATCCACTTGACCTTCTTGTACCCCAGCTAGTTCTCGACGCGCAGCCGAAGCGGTGCTCCGTACTCGAGTGGGAGCGGTACGCCATTCATAGCGGACGCAACCCCTCCCTGTCCGATGCGAGAAGCCTATTTCCGTCAGACCAGAAGCCAGGTAAACACAATGTCCTACAGCAGCATCTCCTCCAATCGGGTTGAATTCCTTGAAGGAGTTGCTACGCCGGCATTCCTCCAAAAGTCCAAACAGCCCTTTGATGCTGACATCGATGACGCTTTCTTGAGTTTCTTTGCTGGTTGCGCAATGAATGACGTGTGTTATCCCACGCGTGCTTTCTCGAACGACCGCTCGGTCAGAGATACTTCCGTTCGCTATTTCCAGCCCGCACGCCAAGCCAAAGTTCGTCATCTTGTTCACCGCTACCGATTTCGGGCATGGGATAATGCATCAGACGGCCAGATAGCCGCATGATCGAGGGGACCAAAAATGCCAACGATACCATCCCAACTATGGAAGGGTGCAAGCTTGACCATCGAGCGCACCGAAAGCGAAACCGACGGCATAGTCTTTCGATTCTCCGGCCCGTTCACCGCGCACGGTATGTACGCGACCCTGTCTCCGGACGCTGTTCGCAATCTCTTCGAATCGCCGCCGCGCGATGGATACCCACCCGCGCACGTTTTTGACCTGGCGGAGGTTCCATACATGGATTCGCTCGGCCTCGGCATGTTGGCTCGCCATTACGTCCGCTGTCAGCGCAACAAGATTCGATTGAGTATCACGGGGGTAAGCCCTCGAGTTCAGGAATTGCTGAGGATGACCAAAATGGACACCGTGCTTCCGATTGCTGCAGTCTAGCTGTTGGATATTTTCTTGCGACATCATTGCCGTATCTCCGCTTTTTCGCAAGAATCGAGGATCTTTATTCGTCGGGAACAAGCGGCGTAGAGCAATTCCGCTCCGTCGAAGGTGGTTTCAACTGCTATGTTGTTAGGCAACAGTCCTGAAGGTGACAGCGGAGATCGTATGCCGGTGATGGCACAAGAACTTGTCGATCGGCTGGCGGAACATAAAACCCTGAGGGGAGCGCCACGGTCGGAGTTGGAATGGCTGGTCGCACGCGGAACCCTTCGCAGACTGATTACCGGAGAAGCGTTGAGTGTGAAGGGTGTGCAGGTAGAGGCTCTTTACATCATTCTTTCCGGGCGGCTCGCTCTGTTTGTCGACCGAGGGGCAGGGCCGACCAAGGTCGTTGAGTGGCGCGCAGGAGATGCTACGGGGATGTTACCGTATTCGCGCCTCGTAACTCCGCCAGGAGATTCGAGAGCGCTGGAGCCCCTCGAAGTTTTCGCGATACCCCGCGACCAGCTCCGGAAGATGACACAAGAGTGTTTTGAGGTCACTTCAATCCTCGTCCATACCATGATTGATCGAGCCCGTCTGTTCACATCAAGTGAACTACAAAACGAAAAGATGATCTCTCTCGGAAAACTTTCGGCCGGTTTGGCTCATGAATTGAATAATCCAGCCTCCGCGATTGAGCGTTGCGCACCTATGGTCGAGGATCGACTGAACGACTCACAGGAGGTTACACGCTATCTGGCCGCAGTGACTCTGAGCGAGGCCGAGATCGCCGCAGTAGACCACGTGCGTGCGTCATGTCTAAAAAAACAGAGCCGTGTGCCGGGGTCCCCTCTGGAGGAGTCTGATCACGAAGAGGATATGGAGCGGTGGCTTTCCAAACACGGTCTGGACACCGCGAATGCATCTGTGCTTGCTGACACCGAAGTTACATTTGAGGAGCTAGACCTGCTGGTTGACGCAGTGGAGCGACCGACATTGAACGCAGTGGTGCGGTGGATCGCGGCCGATTGTGCAGCGCGAAACCTGACTTCGATGATTCAGGACTCCGCGATGCACATCTCGAGTCTAGTAGCCGCAGTTAAGGGATTCACGCATATGGACCAGGCGAACGTGGCTGAGCCGGTGGATCTAGGCCCAAGTCTATCCAATACTGTGGCGGTGCTTAGGTCAAAGGCTCGTGAGAAGTCGGTGCACGTTACGCTGGATTTGGAGGCCGACCTGCCAACGGTACGTGGCTTTGCCAGCGAGTTGAGCCAGATATGGGGGAGCCTGATCGAAAATTCCTTAGACGCCGTGATGAATGGAGGCCGCGTGGCCGTGTTTGCCATTCGCGAGAACCAAAGCGTGCTCGTTAGAATCTGCGATGACGGAACCGGTATTCCAGCGGAGATACGCGATCGCATCTTCGATCCGTTCTTTACAACCAAACCATTGGGACAAGGAAGTGGTCTAGGGCTGGATATCGCCCGACGGCTGGTGCGTCACAACGACGGCGGGATCGACTTTGAATCGCAACCCGGTCGGACGGAGTTTCGAATCAGGCTGCCGATCGCAGAGATAGAGATATAGACGGCAGCAGGATGGGTACTGAAAAACGCGAGTGTATTGACGGATGTCGCAGGGAATGCGTTAGTGGGTGCATTGCCTTGGTGGCGACAGTCGGGGGATTTTCCGCTGCGGAAGCTCACCGGACTGTGGGCGATTTCTCATTCCTCACCGGGAATCAGCAATAGCGGGTCAGCGGCCGTCGGACATTGCGCTCGCATCCGTTTGTCGACCTCTACGGCTGCAGATCCCGTTCCGGAAACATGAAAACAAGCAGCACGATTCCAACGATTGTGAAATCGCGAAAGTCGGTCTCCTCGCCATTCCACGCCCGCGATTGCCACATGAGGAAACCCTCGCTCGAAACCCAAGCAACTTCGGGCAGCTTTTATTGAACCAGCTTGATAGCGATCTTCGAAACAATTCTGCGGCGCTGAAGGCGGGAATAACCAGGCTGCTTCCCGAAGCTCTCCCTGGCGTCGATCTATCTTCTTACAACTTCGACATAAGAGTTGATGAATGCCAACCCCGAATCTTCAGAATCGAGACACCGTTCGTCAAGGATTTTCAACTAGCGCCAGATAAAGTACATCAAGTTTTGCAAAGGGCTGTCGGATCTGTTTCAAATCTTAATCATCGGTTCTCCGAAATGATCGAATTCTCGGCGCTTTCGGGATTTCGAGAGGACGAGGCGCCGATTCTTTTCGGAAAAGTTGCGGGACTCATGGCGCCTCAGAATCCGGAAACAGCAGAAGGGCAATTCAAACGCATCTTGGAAATTGCGGATGTTCCTGATTTCGAGCCCAATCAGAAGGTCGATGTAGATCGGCTTCTGGATGTTCGGGAGAGCGATGAATGCCGAGCCTTCAGAGATTGGCTATCGAAAGCGGGCAGTCTGGGCGACGCCGAACTTCGAGATTTGACGCGAGGAGTTAAGAACAAGCTTTCATCGCTTGCTCACAGCAAGAGTGGTAAAGCGGTCAGGTTTATGGCGACCACTGGTCTGGGATTTGCACCTGTTGCAGGCTTAGTCTTGGGTCCAGCGGCGAGCTTTGTAGACACTTTCTTGGTGGACCGTGCACTCAAGGAGTCAGCAGTCCTTGCTTTTCTGTCAGATTCGTATCCGTCATTGTTCCGCAGCCCCTGATAGTTGCTAAAGGGCCACCCGACTTGGCTACGCATTCATGTTTCGGGTGGTAACCGGCCTCTACTAGAGCAATGGTTGCCGACTCGAATTTAGGATTTCACCTCATAAGTCGGGTTCTCATCAGTAGTTCCATTCTTCCTGCCGGAAAACGGTGTTTTCGGGAACTACGAATATTAGTGGTGACTCCGAGTATCTGGGGCTGTCAAGCGTTCACACCTCTAACCTGGACAGTTAACATCGTTTAGAAACCACGGAAAAGCGACAATAGGCTATAGAGTTCTCATACCTGCTCTCACTTAGGTACAACAACCAAAGCGTTCGGGGTTCCCGTCGGTATAGTGAAAGGTGACCCGGCTACCTTAGTGATAGAAGACGGAGTGACTGTAAATACGTAGAGTTTATGGGTCGTATTGCTTAAGGCGTAGAGATGGTTGTTATTGTCCCAATGGATACGAATGATAGGGTCTTCCACAACCACTGAGTATAACGAAATCGGAGCAGCCCCGTTGAAGTGGAAAAGTTGTAATCCTAAATTCCCAGCAACGGCAAGTAGCTTGCCCGAGGGAGACATATTCAAAGCCTCAGATGTCCATGGATTAGTTCCAGTTGCGTTGGGCGGGTATCCCCCCACAGCTGGAATTGTCATATTGGCTGGGGTAGAGGTTGTAGACAAGTTACCCTGACTATCTACGGTATAGCTAGCAAGTTGCATGGGACCGTAGTATCCGTCACTATTGGAAGCAACTATTGCCGCTAAATAATTAGCGGTACCAGCGGTTACATAAAACGGAGTATATCCCTCTGGTTCAGTAGCATAGTTTAAATTGAATGTCCAATTTTCCATCTCTCCGTTGCTTTCGATTTTATATCCGGACCATCCGCCGGGCTGTCCACAGCAGTTAAAGCCATTTGCGGCATAAACAAAAGTGTCATTAGCCATAATTGTTGGTGATTGCTCAACACCATTCCCCGCAATGCCGTCAACTAAGTTACCACTAAAAGTCAGAACGCCTGTTTTTGAAATGTCATACGTTTGAATTGAGGACAAGCAACCGCCAGAGGTAGGAGGGAACACAATGTAGATGTTCCTACCCGTATGATTTATGCTGGCGAGACCTTCTGTTTCTTGTGGGTTCTCGCAGTCGCCATCATAGTGAGGTAAGGTATTTGTTTCTGATATTTGCTTACCGATTACTCCGGTCGAAGAGAGTTGGTAAGAATGTACAAGATGAGTCCCGAGACTTATAAGGTGGGTACCGGATACCCCAACTAACAGACCCGCTGGTGTAGCGTCTGGAGTTGATTTCTCTAGTGTGAGCTTCCCTGTAGAGGCAGCGTCGTAAAGATATATGCCCTTGGTAGTGCCCACGTATACATAGGCTACGGGGGCGGGGGCAGTGGCGGCCAAAAGCGTGGACGAAAGCAGGCTAGCGAGAATGGCGAAGAAACTGTATTTCATTTGGGCTCTCCCGAATAAACGGAACAACGACAGCCGGATCATAAGCCCATTCTAAGGTAAAAGCTAGATTATCAAACTGAAGCATCACTTTGCCCGCATTCCTGGGCGTATTGTTGCACAACTTTTGTAAGCAAAATTTGATTACGCTGGTGAGGTCTGACATACCCTTGGCGGGCTTTTTGCAGCATCCTTTTAGAAAGCCCAGTTTCGGCAATCAGACGCGACAATGGAATTGTCTTCAATTTCGGTCGAATGGTTCTTTCCCATGAATCTCTTTTGGGATCAGAATAAATCGTATATAAGTTTTCCAATGAATGCTCCATACCGGCATCGACCTCTTCGAGGTTGTTCGATTCTTTGCCGATAAAAATAATATTGCCGATTTTAATGTGTCGTCGGTAGAGAAGTCCCCTCGTTTGCCTGTCGCAAATCGTCCCATGTTCGTCAGCGCATTTTGATTCAGGATGATGTTCGTATTCCTCGAAAACATCTCCATAAGTTTTTACTCGAGCTGTGGCGCGACTGCTGTAATTCCGTTCGGTCGTGATCCGGAATATTTTCCCGGAATACTGATCGATCCAATGCATCTGCAACCACTTTTTAGGATTTAATTCATACGGTGCAATTAAATGGAATTTCTCTGGATTAACGCCGATGGGATGCCCGAACGGGCTTATGTGACACGTGAGCAGGAAATTAAATGGTTTGATCTGATCGCGATATTGCTTGCCTGTATTCAGGCTTGCCAAAGGTTTCAATATTGCGGGGCTGGTTATTGTCACGCGTCCAATCGCAGGAATTCGGTCGAACTTCGATTTTTCTCCGGGAATACCCATGCAATTGCAAATTATTGCTTGCCATACTTGCGCGATCCAATCACGATCGTCGCTCTCTAAATCGGAAGGATTTAATAAATGACCGAGACCATGCTCTGAAAAATGATCGTCTTTGCTATTTCCCTCCTTCCCTTTTCGAAGTAACGAAGACCTATTGGATTTGTCTTTTAAGAAGAGGGCATATCGCTTCGCAGAAATTGCTACGCACCAGATTTGTCGCTGCTTTTTCGTAATTGGATTGAAATTATCCTCTTCGATCTTGAGAATCGACCCCGGTACGGCCTTCTTGTCATAGGGATTAAGCGAACGAAAGCGAGCCGCAATTTGCTCGACTTGTGTCCAGGAAATAGCCCTGACAGCTTCCTTGCCTTTGCTCGTGCGAAGACTTCCCCCTGGACATTCGACCAACCCTCCACGCTTTGTCGCCAAGATCGCCATTGAATCTGTGTCTTCCATGGCGTACGTGCCACCGAGATCAGTGACGCACTTTTCTAGCGATGCAAGCATTAGGCGGGCCGCGCCAGTAATCAACGAGGCAAACGGCGGACAAGAAAATTCTCCTGGATTTTCAGGATGGGACACTCGGCAAGAGAAGGGCAACTCGTCTAGGCCACCCGATCATTCCTGATCAAGGGAAGGTGAATCGACCTCTTCAACGATTTCCAGGGAATATCGATGCCTAAGTTTGACGCTTATCGCTCCTAAGAGGGTGCGGATTGATCTAGCTGTTCGACCTTGCTTTCCAATGATTTTCCCGACATCTGTCGGATCGGCCCTTAGTCGCAAAACGATGCCAGTTTCACTGGACGTCTCGTTAATGGAAACTTCTTCTGGCTTGTCCACTAATGCGCGAGCGAGACCGGTGATTAACTCCACAACTGAAAGCTCTGAGCTATTGTCGGCCACGTTGCCCTCCAAAAATTGCGCGGTCTGCGAAACACGCGAACGTTTCAGCTAGCGTGCGCCGGGGAACACATAATTGTTTGTGACAGCCATCACCGATGGATGCCGAAGTGGAAGCGAAACCGCTGAATGTGACGACAGGAAACACTTCATGTGTGGAATGTCCGTTGCCGGTGACAAGCCTTAGCACTCGTTGAGCTGTTCACAACGGCGGATGCCATCCTCCGAAAAAGCTGCTATCAGGGAATAACCGCGACCTCTTTCCCACAAGTCAACTTGCCCGTAGCGTAGCTCCTACTATTACTCCGTGTTCAACTTCGGAAAACCGAAAACGCCAGGCCAATGGATTGCCCACATCGCGGGAGCGATCATGGCGTTGTTCCTCGTCTGTTGGATGCTGTGGGCGTATGTTCTTTGATCGCCTTCACGCCAAGATCGAGCCTGGCGCGCGCGGTTGCCATGGGGTTTCAGGGAATGCGTTGCATGGTGGAACGCGCGGAAATGATTGGCGTGCAGCTGCGAAGCAAGCCAAGTTGGGCGTGGTGCGGCGACTGTGGAGGAAGTCGATTGTGGTTGCCCGATATCCGCTGCGGCCCGACGGTACATTGCAATGGCCGGCGCCGAGTCGATCGCGAATAATTCCGGCCCTTCATCAAACAACTCCGTGTCTGACAGTGTGTCAAACTTCAGAGTGAATTCGGCAAGATCTGCCAGATTTCTCCTTCCGTCGTCGTCTGGAGGAAGGGATCGGAAGTCCTCGTTAAAGATATCCCGCGCGTAAGATGTCACGTCAGTACCGTAGCTTTCGATGGCGATTCTTCTTATGAAACACGGAATACATTCACCGCAATGGGTTGCATTTGCCGGCAACCTAGCGCTTTTCCAACAACTGTTACTAATCGCGATTGTTTTTGGAGCTTTTGCGATTATTGGCGCTATGACTTCGCGCTTCGTCTTCGAGACATACGGATTAGTAATTGTTAGATCGAGCGCTAGCGCCCTACGGAGAAAGGTCTCCATTCCGGCGAGGACTTTGGGATGAGCAGTATGGGTCGAGAATGCCGCGATCCTCGCAGAACTAAGAGGCAAATGGATAGCCATCTGACCATTTTCTGCAATCATGACCACTTTTCTCCGGTTGAGCCTTCTCGCGGCAAGTGCAGCTAGGGTGAGAAATACGAAAGAGCGAGTTCTTTGGCTGTTTTCGGCGTCGTGTATGAATGTTCCGATATCGCTTGAGGAAACAAAGAAAGAATGGTGTACAACTTTTGCTCCTGAATCGGTCAGCATATCCTTCAGCAAGTTCTGCGCTGTCGTGGTCTGCCGATTCTTGGTGATATGACTGATAAGTGCCAAGGGCGGATTTTCGTTTGAGAACTCCACCGCGGCAGCTAGAGAGTCAAGCCCTCCTGAAAATAGGAGGACCTTTCCCGGGCCGGGCGATCCCGAGGAAGGCGTTTCGCATTCACCGCTTTGTTGATGCAAGTTGATGGTCCAGATGTCGTTTGAGAGCAGCCTGAGGATCTCCTGAACTTTTGGCATCAGTGGCAATAATCGGCCGATATTTATTACAGGCACGTGTAATTCTAGCGACCGAGCAAAATCTTCTCGCTCTCCCCGAGTAGAGCCGCGATCGGACGCGAATATAGCGGAAGCTATAGTCAGCAAATCCAGTTCGAGCGTGGTGATGGATCCAAACGCTTTTTTCAAAGCTCTTGTCGCCCACCACAACATCCTTGTCTAACTGAAGAACAGTCCCCACTGTCGAAGACGGTGGTGTTTTCCTATAGAAACGAAAGGTTGCCATCAACGGCCACCTCGGAGCCTGTTGACGACTTGCTTGACGTATGAGGCCCATCCGTCTGGATCAGTCGCTGGAACTCCGACACCTCTTACTATTTCCTTAGCGGCCCCTTTGATGGACGATTTCAATACCGTAGCAGCAGTAGTTGTCTCGACTCTCCCTTTGGCACCAACGAAACTTGGAAGATCGCGCGAGACATAGTATGAGGTCGCTTCTGCAAAAAGCTCGTCGGCAAAACCCTGACTACCCTCGCGGGATGACACAGCCCGAGCAAGGGCGCGGCGGCCAATTTCGGCAGCAAGACCGATTTTCTTATCGTGTTGTAGCAAGTTTTCGTATTCATTCAGCAGAGTCCCGACACTGCTCCTTCGTTGTGCCAATCCGCAGGCAATTGCCAAGGTTGGGGCTGCAAAATCATCAAACAGGCGTGGGCCGCGGTCAAACGGCGCAGATCTCCAGACCTCCTGCAATTGTCGAGCAGGTGGAACATTCTTGCGGCCGAGGACAGCAAGCGCGGGTTTCCACGGTGTAGTATCGGGGGAAGCGACATTCTTAGACGTACCCATCAATACCGCTCCACGATGACAGCATTGACTTCTGCTTTAAAGTCTTCGTAAGTCACTAAACCTCCCGCAAAGAGCTTGCGCCACTTGATTCCTGATCTCAGATGAGGTGTTTTCCGTAGATCCGCGACAATAAGTCCGAGAACCTCGGAAGTAACAAAGCATGCTGGCACTTGAGCTTCTGCAAGAAAGTCGCGAGAAATATATCCCAAGGTTTCTTGCTTCTGGTTGAAAGCTTTCGAGACAATCAGTGCGGCACGCACGTCATTGTACCCTTGTTGGCGAAGGCGCTGATTCTTGGTGTACTCGAGAAGCGGCCGAAGTTGATGGATTGCAGCGTCAAACGAAGTCGCGGTTGCCTTCGCGTCGACCACTAGGAGACACCCGTCGGGGATCTGGGCGATCATGTCACTTACTTTACTGCCTCGCCGTTTGGCTCCGTGCGAGCGCACCCGCCAAGCGAAGCAAAACTCAAGGCCCGCGGCGACAAGCTCCTCGAAAAGCCTCCAGGCCTCTCCGGTCATTCCCGTAGGTAGCCTATTTTCCGCTGCAATTTCGAGTTGCTGAAGATACTCCGGTCCCAACGCCCGCCACGAGGGGACAGGGCCACCAAACGTGCTAAGAAAATCTCTCCATCCCAACTGAGTGCCGCCGCCAACGGCCGATACAACTACAAGATTTCGCGCCGAATTTTCTGCTATATGTTTGATTTGTTGGTAGGAAACTTGTGACAATTCGTCGTCTTCGGTGATCGCAATGATCAACGGAATGTCGATTCCCAATAAGGGTGCTGTGCAAAGTATCTCCGTATGCGTGGGTTGACGATGGTTATCTTCAACGGTGTATCCGGCAAGTAATAGCGTCCGAATCGCTACACTAATGCTCGGACGGTCTAAATTCTCTGCCTGTGTCATGCGTTGCCAATTGTACAGTCCGCCCTGGGGGTGGCCCTACAAAGAACGTCGCGGCGGACCTGGGGTTCCATTTCGATGAGGTAGTCGGAGTCGAATTCGTAACGGGCGAGTAGTCGTCCCGCCGAAGCAAGCTCCCCTGGACCGCGTCGTCTCGTGCGGTCTGGTTTATTTCGCTTAGTGAACGCAAGCCGACTTTCTATGAGCAGGTCATTAGTGTCAAGAATTGTTCTTTGTTTTTTCCTTCATAGGGCTTTTGCTTTTTGTTTTTGCTCTTGGTTTCGTTGCTCTCCACCGTGTTTCTATTCGCACTCTTGATGAGCTGTCTTCATGCAAGCTCGGTGCCGGTTGGGGTTCGAGAGGAGAGTCGATGCTGCCATTTATCGGTCGGCCTCGAAGGCCGAAGTCGGCTCGCAGTCATCGGAACACGGTGTCGTCGCAACGGGTGAACATGTTGATCTCTCAAGCAGCTTGTTAGTAGAACGGCATATACGTAGCTTGGGTGCTCCAGAGGTGATGAAGCAACACGGCAAGCTTGCGCGCTACGGCAACGACGGCCTTACTCTTCGCCTGGTTGCCACCTCGGGCGGCCAAGTGCAGGCCCCACTGTCGCAGCGCCGAGTCTTTTCCGTGCGGTCGCAGGATGTGGTTGGAGCACTCGATCAGCAGACTTCGGAGATAGGCGTTGCCGGCATGGGTAATGCCGAGCTGCGGATCATGATCTGCAGACTGACTTCGACGCGGTCGCAGGCCGAGATAGCATCCAACGTCGCGACTTCGTCCGAACCGCTCTTTGCTTCCGAGCGTCAGCACGAAGGTTAAGGCGGTGAGGTGGCCGACGCCGTGGACCTTCAGCAGAGCTTGCGTCTCCGGATACTCGGTTTGGCCGAGTTGCTGGATCTGCCGATCGTACTGCTTGATCTTCAGCGTCATGTCCGCGATCTGCTGGAGCACCGGACCGAGCGCCTGTGCCAGTCCAGGCGTCATAACGGCCAGGCTGCGCTGGGCGAAGCAGGTTGTGGCGGAGGCGGGCATACGATAGCCGCAGGACTTCGTCAGACCACGAACGGCGTTCACAGCAGCAGTGCGCAGTCGCACCAGCAGAGCTCGCGCACGAACCAGAGTGAGAGCCTCTTGCTGCTGGACGGTGCGGTGGGCGATCGGCCGGAGGATGTTCGGATCAAGCCGGGCATATCTTGCCAGCTTCTCAGCATCGACCTGATCGCTCTTCCGGTCACTGTGCGAGATCGCCCGCAACTCGCGGACGTTCGCCACGATGACTTCGTGTCCTAGTTCCTGCAGCTGTGCGCTGATCCAGATCGAGTGTGTCCCGGCCTCCATCGCGACCCGCGCTGGGGCCACGTCGGTGAACCACTTCCCGATCGCCTTCGCGGTGGTTCTAAAGCGGCCACGGTTTACCACTTCTCCGTCCTGGTTGAGGGAGCAGTAATGGCTCCAGACATCGCCTAGATCGATCCCGATCGTGATCTCAACCTTGGCCTGTCTGCGTGGGACTTCAGCGATGAGGTGATGCGCTGGCTTCTTCATGGGAACAGTCTGCTCCTCCTTCGGAGGACCTGCTCATCCCATTTATCGTTACCAATCGGTTCTCGATGGGCGCATCGGCGATCGGCCGCGTCCGCACGCATCCCCCTAAGTGCGTTAGATTTACTCGCCAAGAATCAGGGACACATAGCTTCGGACATCTTCCAGCAATTCCTCGCGAGTGATACCAACCTTGGCGCGAAGCTGCACACCCTGCAGCAAGTCAACGAGCAAACGGCCTCGCACCTTGGCAGAGGGTGTGCGAGTCAGGCGCCCCGCCTTTATCTCCTCCTCGAAACGTTTCGCGAAAATATCAGCGGATGCGGTGAGGCCCTTCGCGAGCCAGGAACGAATCTCAGTCACCCGCTCCGAATGTCCCAGCGCAGCGGCGGCCAACATGCAGCCGCTGCGAGCGTCGCCGGTAGCGGTGTTGACGGTAGCCTCGCAAAAGGTGGTCACAGCCTTGTGGATGTCCGGCTCCGCTTGAAACGCTGCCATTTTGGGAGCTCCGTAGATCAGCGCATAGCGCTCGACGGCCCTTAGCAGCAGGGTGGACTTGTCTCCAAAGGCTCGGTATAGCGCGGGTTTGGTGACGTTCACCGCTCGCGCGATCCGATCCACGTCGACTCCTTCATACCCATGCTCCCAAAACATCTCAACGGCATGGTCGAGTGCTTCGTCGGGAATAAAGCCTTTTGGACGTCCAGGGGGGCGCTTCGCAATATTAGTTACCATCGCGTACGAAACTCCTTGCATTGCATCTTTTCGTATCGTACTCTCGCGTATGTAACGCTGCAAGACAGATAAATACAGGAGACCCCCATTGGAACATTCGATCGCACTCGTCACCGGCGCCACCTCCGGGCTCGGTTATGCGGCGGCCCGCTTGCTCGCCGCCATGGGCTACCGCGAGGTCATCGTCACCGGGCGCAGTCTAGCCCGGATCCGGGAAACAGTCGCTCAGCTCGCGGCGGAGACCAAAACGAAGATCTTCACGCCGCTGGAGTTGGATCTGAACGCGCGAGCCAGCGTTCAGGCCGCCCTCGCCGAGCTGGTCAAGCGAGAGCGGCCGATCGATTTCCTACTACTCAATGCCGGATTGGTCCCAACCAAGAAGCGCGTGATAACTGCGGCGGGCGTTGAGGCTTCTCAGGCCCCGCTGATCGGCCATCATCAACTGACTGTCGGGTTGCTTCGCCCCAACCTTCTTAGCCCCAACGCGCGGATTGTTATCGCCGGCGCGGAGCCTGCCCGCGGGGGCGTACCCATGTTCAAGTACACCGACGTGCCAGCCTTCGCCGCCAAATACTACCGGGGCGACCAAACCGCGGCTGTTGAAGCCCTGCTGCGCAACGGGCCGAACGTGAAGTACGTGCCCAACAATGCGTATGCTGATGCGAAGCTCATCATCGCTTGGTGGACCGCGGCGCTGGCCCGCCGGCTGCCAGCCGGCAGGGCCGTGTACGCCGTATCGCCCGGTGGGGCGACCGACACCAAGGTGGTGCGAAACGCTGGCCCGTTGTTGAAGTACCTGTTTATCCCAATCGTGAACCTCATTCCTGGCATGAATCAGACGCCGGAGACCGCGGCCCGTCGGTACATCCAGGCGTCGGAGTTCGGAACCGACGTCTCAGGGCAATTCTTCGCCTCGGCTCAAGGGAAGTTCTCAGGCCCAATTGAGGCGCAGCGCCAACCACACCTCCACGATCGCGCCAGCCAGGAAGCCGCGTGGCAGGCCGTGGTCAAGGTTTCCGGTATCGACTTGTCAGCCCAGCTTCCTTAAGCGCGGTGTCCTGTACTGGTCGATAAGCCGGGAGAGGTTGTGGTCGTCGCGTCATCCGGCGAGCGTGGTACGAACTTGCGGCTAAAAGTGCATCCAACAGACGTTGGCAAGATCATCGGCAAGCAAGGACGGACAGCTAGATCGCTACGCACGATATTAGGCGCGATCAGCGTTAAAGTCGGGCATCGATACTATTTGGATATCGTCGAAGAAACCAATCAGGATTCGGAGGAATAATGACGCCTGACATTGTAGAGGTCGAGAGAGTACCAGCGGGCGTGTTGATCGTTTTTGAAGACGGAAGGTCCGCGATTTAATCGACGGTTCTGCTTTATCAGCTTCTGCCGACTATGGAACCGATCACTGCTGAAGATTCCAGTGATCGGAAAGAATGATTCGGCTTATTGCGAAATTGTCTTGTCCTGCTGAAGTTGCGGCCATAAATTAGCTGTTACCATTTCCTATCGCCGTGTCCACGATTCGGGAGTCGCATCCATGCCCAGACCGGGTGTCACGTTGGAGACCGTGCTACAAACCGGCCTAACCCTACCGGGCGTTGAAAAGGGTATGTCGTGGGGAAGCCCGGCCCTTAAGGTGCGCGGCAATCTCATGGCCTGCGTCCCTACGCACAAGTCCGCTGAACCCGGCTCCATCCTTATCCGAATGGACCGGCGCGACCGCTCTGCCATGATTGTCGAGTCGCCAGCCCTGTACTACGCCCCGCCCCACTACCAAGATTACGACGCTGTTCTTGTCCGCCTTGATCAACTCAATCCCGAACTCCTGCACGATCTGCTTGTCATGGCGCACAACTTCGTCACTGTCAAAACACCAGCGCGCAAGTCTCGGGTCTAGATTTGGACTGCCTTAATGGTGGCAGACTGACCTAACGGCGCCTCGGCCAATAGGACCACCCGCTTCGTTCTCTGCTCAACCGTCATCGATTAGGCAGTCAGTTTTCTCACCGTATTGACCAGCCCGGGGGCTCCGTCCAGTCGGTCAAGGATTACATCCGCTAATGACGGATCGAGATCAAAACAGTCCGTGTCTTCGATCAGAACGATCTTCGTCCATGGGCTGTTCCGACGAACGCGAGCTGAAACTATGAAAAGGTCTTCGGGCCTCATAGTGTCACTGAGGATAACCACGCCGAATGAAGACAAAACATCATCGAAAATTTGAGCAGCTTCAGCAGTGGTCACAAGCTTCACACGAAATCCTGCGCGTCTGAGGACTTCGTCGCGGTAGAGGTTGTTGTTTAGGTCTGACAGAACGAGCAGAATCTCAATATGTGAAGAATCATTCAGTGTCGAAGAGGTTGAATTGAGCAGCATGAATCAACTCCAACTCCCGTATTCGCTCAATAGTAGCTTTGCGCGGGTCCTGTGGGTCAGGGTCAGTACTCCGAGGGAGACCGCGCGATGGTCTGCATCAGCCGCCCGCGTAACATCGCGAAAAGCTTGCATCCGCTAGTGAGAGCGGGGTCCGACGGGTTAGGTTGCTTGTGGTATATTGTGTCCGCCGGAATGTTGACGCGATGAACTTCTCTGGCTTGGCGACCCCGCCACCCGGCTTGAGAGGCGCCGGGAATAAATGCCCTCATAATCAGGGCAGCCATCTCATCTTTGTCCACGTTTCTGCCGCTCGATGCACTTGGCCTTTATGTTCTCGTACCTAATCTGAAGTTCATCGAGCTCCAGATCACTCAAGTTCTCAATATCGATCATTTGATCGCGAGCTTTATCCACGGCATGGATCAACTCATTGAGCTTTAGGTTTATTGCCCGCGCATCGCGATTCTGAGTGTTTTGAATCAAGAACACCATCAAGAAGGTCACAATTGTTGTGCCAGTGTTGATGACCAGCTGCCATGTGTCTGAGAAATGGAAGAGCGGTCCAGTAGTCGCCCATACTACGATGACCAATCCCGCGAATGCGAAGGCCCATTTGGAGCCAAGCCATCCCGACGACTTTGCTGCAAAACGGCCAAACCAATCATTCGTCGTTCTCACTTGTACTTCGATCGCTTGTTTAGTCATTGGTAGGCTGTCTCTCTTTACCGAGCTATCGGTCGTTGAATCGTGATGCCTTAAACCCTCGGGGCTGACAGAAGGTCTCAGCAACGGACGTTTCTGCGTTGCACTGAAACTGATCTGTTGATATAGAGCAACCATTACGCCGCCGCGTTGCTTCCCATTTAATGAACTTTTCTGAACTTTCAATCGCAAAGACAGATACCGAGGTGCAGTATCAATTCAAATACAAGTGATCTTTCATTACCAATTAAAGTGCTAAGGAACGTCCTAATTGCAGCTGCTTTCCTGACGGCGGCGGGTACGGTCACCGTCTCGTCGGGAGCATGGGGCCAGTCGCAAGACAATTCCCAAACTGCAACGGCACCCGATAACTCCGGACAGAACAAAGCGCCCGGATCAACGGCAGATCAGCAAAGCAATCGCAAATCGGACAGCGAAATCACACGGCAAATCAGAAAATCGATCATCGCAGATAAGTCGCTTTCGATGTATGCGCACAACGTTAAAATCATCACTCGTCACGGCGTGGTCACTCTGAAAGGGCCAGTGAAATCAGAGGATGAGAAGCAGGTCATTGCAAACAAAGCCGAAGCTGTAGTTGGCAATACGGAGATGGTAAAGAACGACCTTACTATCGCCAATTCCTCTAGTTAATCTTTGCTGTCCAAACAACCATTCATTCGAGACGGTGGTAGAACTTCAAGAAAGAGAGATACAACATGGCAGGGAAAGATACATCGGTATTTGGGATTTATAAAGACATTGATCAGGCAGAAAATGCGGCTGATCAATTGGTAGTATCTGGATTCTCAAACCAAGACATTTCCGTTCTGATGGCAGACAACGAGGGAACGAGGCAGTTCGCTCACGAGAAGAACACGAAGGCTCCAGAAGGTACAACGGCTGGAGTCACGACGGGCGGTGTAGTTGGTGGAACCCTTGGAGTTCTCGTGGGAATCGGAGCACTGGCGATTCCGGGCGTAGGTCCATTAATTGCTGCTGGTCCGATAATGGCAGGCCTTGCGGGACTCGGCGTAGGCGGAGCGGTCGGTGGGTTGATTGGCGGTCTAGTCGGGATGGGAATTCCTGAGTACGAAGCCAAGCGGTATGAAGGTCGAGTAAAGGACGGTGGAGTCTTGCTGTCGGCTCACTGCGATACATCGGATGAAGTTTCCCGGGCCAAAGATATCTTGAAGTCAACCGGTGCCGAAGACATTGCGTCTGCGGGCGAGAAGTCGGTGAGCTCTCACGGTGTCAGCACTGAAGGTACGAGGACAGGCCACACAGATGTTGACGCTGTCGTTGTCTCTGACCGCCCAAGAGAGCCCGAGTTCACCAATCAGGACGTCGTCATCAAGCGGGAAAAGACGACCTTTTAAGTGCTCCTCGATTCATAGGCGAAGCGACCGCGCTCTCTGGCAGAAGTTCTGGCCTTTGCGCAAAGTCGCTTCGCGCTGCATTTATTTTGCAGAGAGCCGTCAGAGTTAGAGGTAGCAGCGCAGTAGGCGAACCACACTTGCTCACGTCGCCAATTCCCATATATGCATCCCATAAAAAGCCAAACGCCAGCGGAACCTTTCCGTCAAGACTTATATTTTGGAGATCGTTATGGAAGAAACGATCGCAGAACTAAAAATGCAATTGGCGACTATGGCAGAAGCGTTGCGTGAAACTGATAAACGAGCGACAGCGGGCCAACTGGCTTTGGAACTGATGCACGAAATTAGAAACCCCCTTGAAGCGTTAGGGAATCTCATATTTTTAGCAAACGGAGATGTGCACAATTCCGAAGAAGTGCAGCACTTCATGCGATTGGCAGAAGAACAAGTGGCGACGGTCAATTAGCTCGTCAGTCGAACTTTGACTCTAGCGCGGTTTTCGAGCCAACCAAGAAGAATGAATTTGGCCGCAATTGCAGAAGCGACTCTGCGAGTGCACCAGAGATCGATCGAGAGGAAAAAGATACATCTGGTCAAGGAACTCCCCGACGATTTGATGGCAGAAGTCTATGCTGCCGAGATTCTTCAGGTGATCTCTAATCTGTTAAAGAATGCACTTGATGCCCTACCGGAGAATGGGGTTCTTTGTGTTCGGCTACCTGATTCCGAGCCGAGAAACAAACAGGACGAGGAGAAGCATTCAGCAGTCTCGGTTTTGATCGCTTGGTAGATCAAAACTCAAAAGAAGGCTGACGTATAGACTTCGTTATCAGAAGTACCCGTCTTATGCAATTTGGAGTAGTGCCAATTACATGCCCTTCAGGATGGAACCTACGATGCCGCCCACGACGCCGCCTTCCGCGGCTTGCTGGGCGCGCTCCTTGGGAAGATATTCCTGAATCTGATGAGCGAGTCTGGAGATAGGCAGAGTTTGCAGCCAGACTTTGCCGGGACCCGTCAACGCAGCAAGGAAGATGCCGTCTCCTCCGAAAATCATGTTCTTGATGCCGGGAATGCGCTGGATTTGAAAACCAACAGAGGACTGGAAGGCGCCGATGTGGCCCGGATGGACACGTAGAGTTTCGCCCGAGGTGAGCTCCTTGAGGACGACTTCGCCGGAAAGTTCGAGCCACGCAGTTCCCTGACCACTTACCTTTTGGAGCAGGAAGCCATCGCCGCCAAAGATGCCTGCTCCCAGGGACTGCTGGAAGCCTACCCCGAGTGTAATCGCCGGCGTGGCGCAGAGAAAACCGTGGCGATGGATCATGTACTCGTGCCCAGCGGCAACTTCGACCGGGAGAATGTGGCCGGGAACGCGAGTGGCAAAGGCGAGTTCGCCGGAAGCACCGACAGCACGGTACTCGGTCATAAAGAGCGAGCCGCCGCCGGCGACGCGGCGAATGGCCCCGAAGATTCCGCCTCCTCCCGCATGTTGCGTGTGGGTTGCCATCTGGATGGAGGCGGACATCCAGGAGAGCTCGCCGGCCTCGGAGATGATGGCCTCATTGGAGCCGAGCGAGAATTCGATGACGGGCATTGTGGTGCCGACGATTCGGTTTTCCATGGGTCTCCTGCTGTACTGCGAGGGATAGTGTATCGCGTTCTTCGCCTTCAGTAACTCAAGCCGGTCTTCGACGCATCTTCTTAACAGTCGAGGGAAGAGGAAGCATTCGGGTATTGATCAGTGAAACGTATTTCTTATGCCGGTTCAACTGCGTGAGTTGTACTATCCTAGTGGACCGAACCGCCGCTCCGCTCCACACCCGGGACTTCTTGATTTACTGGGACAACAACAAAAAGTGAGTTGGCAGGAGGAATCACGATGCGCACAAGACTTGCTATTCGTTCGTTGTTATTTTCAGTTGCGTTGCTGGTTTTTTCCCGGGGGGCATTGGCGCAAATCGCAGTCAACATTTCCGTGAACTTCGCGCCACCGGCACTTCCCGTGTATGAGCAGCCAATCTGTCCTGCAGACGGATATATATGGACGCCTGGCTACTGGGCTTACGACTCGCGTTGGTCGCTGGCCTGGGATGGCTGGCTTTCTATTTTTTATTCATCGTTCCAATGAGCCATTTCTCAGATGGAAACTGTAGCCCCGATACCGAGCAGAGGCTTGTGAATGCGCCGGATGGCGGAGCACACAACTTCAAGAGTTTCCATAGGACTTGCGGCCAGTACAACTTCTTTTTTGCCTATCTCAGCACGGGCAATCCCAACAAGGGCTATGAGTATGAACCCATCCTTGAACTAAAGAACGTCGCTCCGGGGGCGGCCACCGCAGTATGGGAAGGACCAAATCGAATAACGGTCACATATCCAAAATCAGCAGAAGTTGTGGATGCTTATGCGAAGTCGTTCGGAATAGACGTTGTCCTACGTCCGGAGTGATAGAAAGCTTAACTGTCGGCACATCAATTGAGTTCCTCGAAAACGGCGTTTTCGGCAACTCCCATATCAATGGGCAGATGATAAGGCGGCGGTGAAGGAGACCGCTGCCGTGCAACAGAAAAACAGGACCAAACGCAGATCACCCAAGACCGTTTTACGTCTTCCAGACCTTGACAACTCCAAATCCTCGGTTCTTCAGAGCCTGGGATCGACTGCGTCGCAACGTACCTATAGATTCGCTATCGACGACTTCATCAATTGGTACTGCTCGGAGCCTCGTTTGGCTTTCGGCAGGACAGTTGTCTTGCGGTACCGCTATGCATTGGAGTCGCGCCAACTAGCTCCAGCCACCATCAATCTGCGTCTGGCCGCTGTCAGGCGGCTCGCGTATGAAGCGTCTGACAATGGATTATTGAGCCCTGAGCTGGCAGCAAGCATCCGGCGAGTAAAGGGCGCCAAGCGCCTTGGTCTTCGTCTCGGTAACTGGTTGACGGCTGCGCAAGGGAAAGAACTGCTCGGCGTGCCCGACCGTTGCTCTGTCCTGGGCAAGCGAAATTACGAATACTGGCTGTGCTTTTGGGGTGCGGTCTGCGTCGGTCTGACTCACTCGGCTCACGGTAAGCCACCTACAACGGCGAGACAACCACTGGGCGATCGTTGATCTCTTTGGTAAAGGAGGACACGTGCGGACGGTTCCTGTTCCAGCCTGGGTGAAAGTGTCAATTGACGCATGGATTAATGTCGCGGACATTACCGCCGGAATCATCTTTCGTTGCGTCAGCAGAACGGGACGAGTGTGGGGAGACCGCCTCAGCGAGAAAGCGATCTGGTGGATTGTTCGTGAATATGCAAAGGTCGTGGGAATCGACAATCTGGCTCCCCACGATCTTCGCAGAACTTGTGCACGGCTGTGTCATTCCTCTGGAGGGGAGCTTGAACAGATTCAGTTCCTGCTAGGACACCGCTCGGTCGAAACCACAGAACGATATCTCGGGTCGCGGCAAAGGCTGGTAAACGCCGTGAACGATCACCTCGGCATCGAGCCGCTGGTAGGCTCGACTTGAGCTGTCCGACCTAAATCCCACGAACTGGGTCAAAACCAGACTTTGCAGGAATGTCGCTTGAGACTCTGACTTT
>CAVTLR010000002.1:0-274706 GCA_963735505.1 uncultured Acidobacteriota bacterium
GCCGAAAGGATGGCGCGTGATGTCACTCTTCGCATAAGGCGCGAAGGATGGGGCAGCCCTCACATCCAACGGAAGTTCGCACACTTCGCAAAGCGTCGCGTCTGCGAATCAGATTGCAGACGCCTTTACGTCTAGCAAATTAGACGGCATTCGCGATTGTTGGGGACGTGTTACCTAGAAGTCGTAGCGCAAGGAAAACTGTTGTTTGCGGGATTGGACGAGAACTGAGCTGTAAACACCCAAGCCCGCGCTGGTAACAGTGCCGTTCAGGCCGCCGAAGCTGCTGATGGGATTCGTATCAAAGCGCGATGTGTTCGTCACGTTAAACACCTCCCAGGCAAACCGAAGGGTCTGATCGCGATAGGTCTTCCAAACTTTCGACAAGCTCGCATCCTGCTCCAGATATCCGTCTCCGCGGAATACGTTGCGGGCTCCTGCTTCTCCTGGGTATGGGTAACGAAGTGGATGGCCAGTTGCGATGCCTGTATTGAGCGCATTTGGATCGGCAAATGCTTCCGGAAGATTGTTTAGTATATGCCTGTGCATTTTGATCGGTCCGGTCGGTACTACGGCACTTAGGAACGCGAAATTTGTCGGGTAGCTGTATGGTCCGTAAACAGTAAACGGTAATCCGCTGGAAACCCGGGTGATACCGGACAGCGTCCATCCACCCATCAGCGCATTTACAACTGCGTTAGCCTGCGCGCCATAACGCATGCCCCGGCCAAACGGAAGTTGGTAGATAAAATCTCCAGTCAGCAGATGGCGAACGTCGAAATCGGATACGCCGCGATTCAGCTTGGGGTTGAAGCTGTTGATGATCTTGCTGAACGAACCCGTCCCAATATTGCGCTCTGCGTCCGAACCCATGTCGATCGAGTTCGCATAGGTATAACTGAAGTTAAACGCGAGACCTACGTTGGTCACCTTGCGCGCGGTAACCTGCAGAGCGTTGTAGCTGCTGGTACCAATCGAGGACCATGAGTATAGAGAGGAAAATTGCCTCTGGTAAAAACGCGTTGTCACATTGCCGTTGGCATCTTCATATGGGCCACAACCCAGGCCGCCGTTGTTCGGATCGCAATATGCGTCCAGCACGATCAGCGCGTACGAGTCGTTCGCCCCATTCGCAGCTAAGCCCTGATACAGATTCGTATAGATATTCTGCGTGGCGCTCATCGCGCTGGTCTTCAAATACGGAAACAGGTCTTCCCAATAGGGGATGGGTTGCACGGTATTTTGCCCGGCATAGGCTGCCTTGGCGAGGAGAGTACCGGCGTGAAAATAATCCATGCCTGATTTGGGATCGACAAGGTCCAGTGGTTCGGCCAGATCGAGTTGCTGGAGCAAGTGCCGTCCGAACGTGCCGACATAATCCCCTTCCACGGAGAAACCATGGGGTAGTTCCCGCTGGATCGAAAAATCGGCTGCTATCGTATATGGAGTTTTGATCCGGTTATCAACGCCCCAGTCCAGGCCAAGCCCGGTGTTGACGTTATTGGGAGGAGTGTAGGGATACTGGATCGTCGACGGAATGCTGACGCCCTTCAATGGAGGCAGGTTGTTGATACCTGTAAATCTAGGCACCTGATCGACAGTATATTGACCATCCGGATTTTGGATCGAAGTCGACAGGCCGAATGAACCATTCGCGGCAAACGCGTCGACAATGCCCTCGCCAAAATGATCGTAGTACATTCCAATTCCCACGCGTACGGAGGTCTTGTTGTCAACGGCAATCGCCAGTGCTAAGCGGGGCGCGAAGTTGTTCCATGGCATGTTCCAGTATCCAGGCTTGCCGTTCGCTTTGCCGGAAGGTGAAAAAACCAGGTCAGGCTGGTCGGTGATACCCTTGGCCGCCTGGGCAACGCGATTCACAAACCACTGGTGGGTGTCGATGGTGGGCTGGACTTGCTGTCCGTTGGTTTCATAGGGAGGCTGTAAGAATACCTGCCGCAGTCCCAGAGTGAGGGTAATATTCGGATAGATCCGCCATTGATCCTGAATGTAGTACTCGAACTCATGCGAAAGAAAATTTAGCGGAGTGTATGCGCCTTCCGGCAGCGTGACTCCCGTTTGCCCGCCAGGTTGAACATGGAAATTGTATTTTCCGGTGATCTGGGGAACCAGTCCGGCAATCATTGTCGCTGCGATATCGTAGTTGGTCGAGAAGTCCCCATCCACGGCAGGATAGCCAAACGCCCCGGGATCAAGGCTTCCGCCAGAGCCGGCAATGGGACCGCCGCCGGAGAGCCATTGGTTGTAGATTTGCGCCGATGAATAGGAATTCTGGTCCGTGTTTTCATAGTTGGTGATGATGCGAAGGTCCGCTCCGTACGACAAGGTATGGTTTCCCCGTGTCCAAGTCATATTCTCGACAAAGTTCTGCACCGGAACATGCACGATGGTCGTACAGGTTTCCGCAGTCGGCTGTGACATAAAGGCGAAGGTGACATAGGCGCCGCAATCCTGCCCGGCGTTGCTGTAACCCTGGCGAATGTATCCGTAGCGGAAATCGTTGACCAGATTATTCGTGATCTCCCAGGTGTCACCTGCGGCCAAGCCTTTGGAATTGTCGCGCAATACATAGGATGGAGGCTGGCCGGGAAATTGCAGGATTCCGTCAGTCGTGTCGTCCTGCAGGTCGCCGCGAACAAACAATTGGTGGTGAGGTACGGGATTCCAATCGAAGCGCACGATGGACGTGTTCAGGTTTTGTGGATTCGGCGAGGAAAATGTGTAGGAGCCAAAGTTCAAGCCGTCACCCGTAGCGGTTCCATTCGCTGTGGGATATAAGTTCATCACGGTCAGAATGTTCGGATCTACTCCCGGTCCCCAGGGGCAGGTGCCGTTCGACGAGCAGTTAGGATCCATGCCGGCAATCTGGCTCGGCGTCAAAGTCACACCATTGCCGTTGCTCGTATATTTCAGGTTGCCCTGTTTGAACGAAGCGAAGGGTGTGGTTCGCACAATCTGTGAATTCTCGCGGATGTGGGAGGCCTCGTAATTTCCAAAAAAGAAAACCTTATGCTTTTTGATCGGACCGCCCAGGTCGCCGCCGTACGTGTTGCGAATGTATTCACCGGGCTTGTTTGGTTCTCCGCTGGACAACTGCGCTTCTTTGTTGAACCAGTCGTTGGAAGCTGTATCTGTATTGCGGTTGTACTCGTACGCGGCACCGTGAAACCTGTCCGTGCCGCTCTTGGTCAGAAGATTCACCTGTGCTCCCGCGGAGCGTCCCTGGTCGGAGTTCGACATTCCCGTGGTCACGCGAAATTCTTCAATCGAATCCAGAGTTTCCCGCAGAATCCCGATGAACGCGTCGCCTGTACGTTGATCGTTGTCATCCAGACCATCCATCGTGATGTCACCCTGATCGGAGCGGACTCCGTTGACCGCGCCGGTGCGACTATCCGTATCCGCCGTTCCGGGTCCGGCGTCGACCGAGTGGCCCAGATACAACACTCCCGGCTGGAGGCTGAGAAGATCTGGCACGTTGCGGTCAATCATCGGCAGGCCTTGAATCGTACGATTATCGACGGCATTGCCGAGTGTGGCGTCACTCGTGTTCAGGGTAGCTGTCTCCCCGGTGACATTCACTGTCTGCGCGATCGCCTGCAGGCCCATCTTGAAGTTAATGGTGGCGGGTTTGCTCACCAGTAATTCACCCTCTTTGCTCTGATCCCCAAAACCCTTGGCGCTGATACTCACGGTCCACGTACCCGGATCGAGCTGGTGAAAGCTATACTCACCATGGACGTTGGTCGTGGTTTTGAGTGTTTGGCCTGTCGCTCCGCGCGTAATACTCACCACCGCATTTGGTAGCACGGCCCCACTGGAATCGGTAACAACTCCGTTCAAAGAAGTTGTCGCCTGCTGCGCAATCAACGCCGCCGAACCGTTGAAAAGCAGCGTTACGATGGCGAATACGATTGCCCTGGAGATGTGCCGTTTCATTCGCTGCCTCTCAAGTTGTTGCTTCACGCGCTTCGCGGGGGAATGTTAGGCGAAGCTTCTTTTGGGCTCGAGCAATTTCGAACGATTTGCTGAAAAGCGGACGGAGTTCGCAACTGGAGAAGTCCGGTATTCCAAGGGGTAAGTAAAACCGACTGCCCAAAAGGCATGTGCAAACAACGTTGCAGGTAACCATTGCTGCGACTTTCCCGAATCGTATGACAGGTTCGGAAAGATTGTCAACAAAGATTTTCTGTGAATGTTTGCGGCAACGGATGGTACTTTGAATGAATTAGAAAGGGCATGCACAGATTGTTGCAAGTGCCAAACTCAGGTTAAAAGACTGTAGAAACGATATGGGTTCTCGTGTCGTGTTTGGACAATCCGCGACACCAGCTGCGTGTTCCAGGGTTCTATGAAATCCAACACATTGCTTGCACGACTCAGGGCACTCTGCGCAGCACTTTGCATCGGCTGCATGATTCCCGTGCGCATTGCCCAGTCCTCGAAACCCAAAGTATTCGATATCGTCATCACCCACGGCCACATCATCGATGGAACCGGTTCGCCGTGGTATTCAGGGGATATCGGCATTCGCGACGGAAAGATCGCCGCCATTGGAAATCTCTCGGCAGTTGCGCGCGAGCGCACCATCGACGCGCATGAAGAGGTGGTGGCACCCGGCTTCATTGACATGCTGGGTCAATCGGAAGAGACGATCCTTGTCGATCCACGATTGCCTTCCAAGATTTATCAGGGCATCACCACCCAGGTGACGGGGGAAGGAGGCTCGGTTGCGCCCCTGGATGATGCCATCGTTCAGACAGATCAAAGCCGCTACCAGCACCTTCACATCAATCCAGATTGGCGGACGTTGGATCAATATTTTTCGCGTCTGGAAAAGCAGGGCGTCGGCAACAATATTGCAACCTATGTAGGTGAGACCCAGGTTCGCCGCATGGTGCTGGGTGATGACGACAAGCAGCCGACGCCTGCGCAGCTAAAAGAGATGCAATCGTTGGTGCGGAGTGCAATGCTGGATGGAGCCGTTGGACTTTCCACGGCCTTGCAATATCCGCCGGCACCCTACGCCCGGACCCCTGAACTAATCGCTTTGGCATCCGTCGCGGCGCAATATGGCGGCATCTATGCCACTCACATGCGCAGCGAGTCCAACGCGGTTATGCCCGCGATCGACGAGGCGCTGCGGATCGGAAGTGAAGCGCACATTCCCGTCGAAATATGGCACTTGAAGGCAGCCGGCAAGAACAACTGGGGCAAGATGCCCCAGATTGTCGCCAAAATTGAGGCGGCGCGTGTTCGTGGCATCGATGTTTCCGCTGACACGTATGCTTACACGGCATGGTCGAATGACCTGGCTGCGTTCATTCCCCCCTGGGCTCACGATGGCGGCGATGCAAAGATGATCGCGCGGCTGCAGGACCCGGCCACGCGTGCGCGCATCCGCCAAGACATGCTCACGCCGACCGCTTCATGGGACAACCCTTGGCAGGAAATTCCAGGACCCGATGCTGTGCTGATCTGCAGGGTCGAAAATCCAAGTCTGCAGTCACTGCAAGGCAAAACGATTGCTGAGATATCGAAATTATGGAACAAGGATTCGATCGACACAATATTTGATTTGCTGATCCAGGACAAGGCTGCCACAGACGTGGCAGTGTTTGGCATGTCGCAGGCGGATGTGACGCTGGCATTGCAGCAGCCGTGGGTGTCGATCGATACTGACGCTGCGGGAATCTCTCCGGAGGGCATTCTCGGTCAGGGGCATCCGCATCCCCGAGCCTACGGCACCTTTCCACGAATTCTGCGCAAATATGTTCGTGAGGAGCACGTACTCACGTTGCCGGACGCAATTCGGAAGTTTTCCGCACTTCCTGCACAGCGCATGCGTTTTACCGATCGAGGCGTGTTGAAGCAAGGCATGTGGGCGGATGTTGTCATCTTTGACCCTGACAAGATCCGCGACCTTGCAACATATGACAATCCCAACCAGCTTTCGCAAGGCATGAACTACGTGCTCGTCAATGGAACTCCCGTGATTGATGCCGGAAAGATGACTGGCGCGCTCCCGGGAAAGGTGTTGCGCGGACCGGGCTATATCTCTGCCCATAAGAGAGCGCCCATCCGGTGATTGGATCTTTTTATTCTTCGGCCTTTTACGTGTCGGCTACGTCAGCTCGTGGCAGGCAAAAATCGGAGGGATGTCCCATGCGGCGAAGCGGCGTTGCTCATGTTGTAGTTTACCTTGCGAGCGTATTGACGGTACTACCGGGGTTTGCGGCGCAGCCTTTTGTCGGCGACGCTCAACCCAACAAACCCAGCCAATCCAAAAGCATGGATCGGGATCTAATGGAGATTTCTGTGCCACGCCTGGAAAAGTTATACGCGAAGCAACGATATACGGTAACGGAAGTGACGCAATGGTATCTCGACCGCATTGACCGTTACGATGGGACCTATCGTGCAATCCTTTACCTGGACAAACAGGGGGCGCTGCGAAGAGCGTCTGAAGAAGATGCCGAGCCGAAGAATGCAAAACATGGTGCGCTCTGGGGTGTGCCGATCGTAGTGAAGGCCAATACGAGCGTGAAAGGCTGGGTCACGAGTGCGGGATGGATCGGCTTTCTCAAGCCCGGCGAGGAATTGGTGGCACCACGGGATGCGGTCGTGGTGCAACGGCTTCGCGAAGCAGGAGCGGTACTTCTGGGTCAAACAAATATGCCGGATTTTGCAGCGAGCGATACCAATGTGAGCACTGCCGGCGGCAGGACAGGCGACGCTTACGACGTGCGCTTTTCGCCGGGCGGGTCATCCGGGGGAACAGCAGCCGCCGTCGCAGCGAACTTTGCCGTGCTTGGTACTGGAACGGATACTGCAAACTCGATACGTCAGCCGTCCGCTAATAATAGCCTCGTCGGTATGTTGCCAACACGGGGACTGACCAGTATCGCCGGGATTGAGCCGCTGGATTGGCTGCGGGACAATACAGGTCCCTTAGCGCGCGATGTAACAAGTGCGGCCATTGCATTGGATGTAATGCAGGCGGAAGATCCACTGGATCCTCGGACCCTAGGAAGCGCGCAAAAGGCGGAAGCAGGTCCGTATACGCGGTATTTGAAGAAAGGTGCACTCAAGGGAAAGCGATTTGGGGTGCCGTGGTTTGTGTTGGAAGGATCGCCGGATGTTTACAAGAGTGATCCGCATCCTCCGCCAGATGGTGGCGCAGTCTCGGCTGAAACGCGAGCCGCGTTTATGAAGGCAGTGGCGCAGATGCGTGCCGCGGGAGCGACAGTCATCATCGATAAAGAGATTCTGCCGGAGAGCTTTTTCGCCAGTGTGCGAAAAGTGAATCCGCAGCCCTATCGAAAGGAGGGGCTCGATCGCTTTCTGCAATACTTCGGACCACCGCAGTACCATTCTGTAGCGGAATATGAGGCAGCGACGGGGAACCAGTTTCCCGCTTTCTTGCTGGGTGGGAGCACACCGCAGAAGCTCATCGAAACCGATCCGGAAAGTGCCGCGAACTACTACGGCCCGCAACGTGCGGTGCTCGCAGAGTATGAGGCGACCAGAAAGCGATGGAAGCTGGATGGTTTCGTTTATCCCTCGTTGCAGGTCCCGACCTACGATGAAACCCTTCCCGGTGCATCCAAAGAGGGCCCTCACACTGAAACCGCATGGGTGAACCGCATTGGAGTTCCAGCAATCTCAGTGCCCGGCGGATTCTATGCGAATGGACTGCCATTTGGATTGGAAATCTCCGGCGTGCAATGGAAAGATGGAGATCTCCTTGGCTATGCGTACGCGTACGAGCAGGCAACGCACAATCGCAAACTCCCGAAACTGGTGGAAGGACGGAAGTAGCGCGAGAAACTGCCTGATCGATGAGGTTGCCAGCCCGAGCGAAGACAAGGAATCTGTTCTTTGTTGTCAAACGCAGATTCTTCGCTCCGGTTGAAAGCGTTGGCCTATGCGACAACTTCTCGTGAGGATTGGGCGCAAAGCAGATGGGCGGATATTTATCAACTATGACGAAACGAAATCCATTCTGTTGCGAGCCCTTCAGCGCAAGTCTGATTGCGGTTTTTCTGTGCTTCTCCCCAGCCGCGATCCCGCAAGCCATATCGAGTCAGTCGATCAGACAGGCAGCTGCACGAATTCAGCCGGCAGACCTGAAAGCCGATTTGTATTTCCTTGCTTCGGACGATCTCGCAGGGCGGAACGCGACCAGCGTCGAAGATCATATTGCCACGGACTACATCGCCTCAGAGTTTATGCGGCTTGGGTTGAATCCGGTTGGAGACCATGGCACTTACTTCCAGAAGATGGATATCATTACCGGCGACCTGGACCGCGAACACACAACCTTGGCGGCAAAAGTCGGCGGCGTCGATCGCAGTTACACCCTCGGCAAAGATTTTTGGTGGACACACCAAAGCTTGCGTGCCACGAACGTATGCGGTCCGGTTGTCTTTGCCGGTTATGGCATCGATGCTCCCGAATATGCTTACAACGATTTTTCCGGCATAGATTTGAAGGGAAAAATCGTCATCGTCTTCTCCCGCGAGCCTCAGGCCAACGACCCTACGGCGAAATTCATGGGCGAGTTCGACACGCATCACGCATTCGAAAGAGAAAAGGTCGAGGAATTGAGAAAGCAGGGCGTCGCTGGACTCTTAATTGTTCGGGACCGGGTTTCTCGTGGCACCAAGTCCATTCCAGCCAGTTCTCCGCGTGCCTCCGGCGGTCCTTCGTATGCCTTGGCCGGCGAGATGTGGGACATACCCGTGTTCACCATTCGCCGAGATGTGGCGGACCAATTGTTGGCGCCAAGTGGAAAAACGTCCGACGAGCTGCAAGCGGAGATCGATCGTACGGTGCGTCCAGATTCATTCGATGTACCGAAAAGCTCCGCGTGCGTGGCCAAGGCCTTCACCAATCTTCAGACTCATGAGGGCCGTAACGTTGTCGGTATCCTCGAAGGTTCCGATCCCAAACTCAAGGCGCAAACCATTATCGTGAGCGCACACCACGACCACATGGGGGTTAGCGATGGACACATCTATCACGGTGCAGATGATGATGGCTCAGGCGTGGTGGGAGTCATGGAGATTGCCAAAGCTCTGGTGCAAGGAAATATCCATCCGAAACGCAGCGTGTTGTTTATTGCATTCGACGGAGAGGAGCGTGTTTTCCTCGGCTCATATTATTACGTGACCCATCCCGTCATTCCGCTCAACCAGACCGTAGCTAACCTGAACATGGATATGATCGGACGAAATGAGAATGATCCGAACTGGCCGCAGCCGGCGGATGGAAATGTAAATATGGTGAACGTCTTAGGGACGCGATACAATCCGGCGCTGCGGCAGATCATTGATCGAGAGAACAGGCAGGAGGATTTGAAGCTCGACTACAAAATGGATAGCGACGACCCCGATTCGTTGTGGGCGCGCAGCGATCAGTTCTGGTTCGCCATGCTGCACATCCCGCAGGTCGAGTTCCAGACCGGCCTGCACCCGGATTATCACACTGAAAACGACACCTGGAACCGCATCAACTATCCCAAGCTGACGAAGATAATTCGCCTTGTTTTTCTCTCTGTCGCGGACCTGGCGAATTCTGACAGAATGATTCCATTCGTGGCACAGGGTAAGTCAATGACTAGCAAATGAAGACCGATTCAGTTTGATCCAAAATTTCGTTTCTGAAAGGAAGTCCTTTGTCCCGGCTCCTCACTCTCTTCACCCTGGTCGCATTGACTGTGCTTCCCGTTGCCGCGCAGCCTAAGCCGCGCACCAAACCCGTCACCGATGCCGAGGTAGCTCGCATCACGCGCGATGCAATCCTTATTGATACTCACGATGATGTTCCCTCGAAGACGATCGACGGCTACGATATTGCCACTCCCAACAAAGACGGTCAGACCGACCTTCCACGCATGAAAGGCTTTTTAGGGGCCGAGTTTTTTGCTGTTTACGTGGATGCCGAATATACCCAGGGCAACCACTCGGCCAACCGCGCTCTGCAGATGATCGACACTGTCCGCACGGACATCATCGCTGCGCATCCCAAAGAGTTCGTCTTCGTCACCACCGCCGACGGAATTGTCAAGGCACATAAAGAGCATAAGATCGCTGCGCTGATGGGCATTGAAGGAGGCCATGCCATCGAGGATTCCCTCCGCTTGCTGCGCGACTACTATGCTCTCGGCGTCCGCTACATGACCCTGACCCACTTCAACACCAATGACTGGGCCGATGCCCAGGGTGATATCGATGACCCCAAGGTTCAACACCACAATGGCCTGACACCCTTCGGCAAAGATGTTGTGCGCGAGATGAACCGCCTTGGCATGATGGTCGACATCTCTCACACCGCTGACAAAACCTTCTACGATGCTCTCGAGGTGTCGAGCGCACCGATCATTGCCTCGCACTCCGGTTGCCGTGCGATCGACAATCACACCCGCAATATGACCGATGATATGATCCGCGCACTGGCTGCAAAGGGTGGGACCATACAGATCAACTTCGACTGCTCGTATCTTTCGCAGCGCTACTTAGACGCCTCGAAAGCTCGCCGAGCCGAGCTCAGCCCGCGTTTCGAAGAGGCAAGAAAGATGACAGATCCTGTGGCCCGAAAAGCTGCCATAGAGAAGCTGGAGGAGGAGGCCACAGCAAACCTTCCTCCCGCCACACTCGCCGACGTTGTCGCCCAGATCGATCACGCCGTCAAGATTGGAGGCATTGACCATGTGGGCATTGGTACGGACTTTGACGGCATCGATTGTGCCCCGGCGGAAATCGATTCCTATAACAAGTTTCCTGCTCTTACCCGCGCCCTGTTGGAGAAGGGCTATAGCCCGGCTGACATAGAAAAGATCTACGGTGGCAATCTCCTTCGCGTGATGCGCGCGGTGGAACGACGCGCCCTTGAACTCAAATCTACTCCGCCGTTAGAAGCCCAGATCGCTGCCAAGTAGATTGTTTCCGCTGTCTATGGACGACTGATTCGCCTTCGTGGCGCAGAAAGAAAGAGAGCTCGTGGAGAGCTCTCTTTCTCATCAAT
Organism: uncultured Acidobacteriota bacterium; assembly: GCA_963735505.1. GTDB lineage: Bacteria > Acidobacteriota > Terriglobia > Terriglobales > Acidobacteriaceae > JAKAAZ01. Next base: position 11,047 of record CAVTLR010000002.1, read on the forward strand.
TCTCGCAGCGCGGCACGCTGCGATCCATCACAAATTCCGGCTGGTGCGCACGCTATCGAGTCACCCTGTAAATCGAGACGAATTACGTCTCTGAATACCATCTATATCCGGTTTTTTGGTCTTTCTCCATTTCTTTCAGGATGGCCATGCTGCGGGCGCGCTTGCGGTTTGCAATCGCGCTGACGATGGCATCCAGGACTGCCATTGGCGCTACGTACGATGAGCCGAAATGTGGCACATCGACAGAAACGAGCAGCGACTCATGGGCCGACCGAGCAATCGGTGAAATAGACGTGTCGGTAATTCCGATGGTGTAGCAGCCTTTGTCTCGAGCTTTAATTAAGCCTTCTACAGTTTGACGTAGCCCGCGTCGAAAACTGATCGCTATGACAAGATCACTCTTGGTCACTCTTCGCATGAGATGGGTGACATGACCTCCGCTGGTCGCGGCCGTGACATCGAAACCGAGTTCCATCAATTGATAATGCAGGAAATATACGAGGCTTACTGCAAGATCTCCACCAAGAATATAAATTCGTTTTGCCGCGTAGAATCTATCCGCAATGGATTTCAAGTGATTCATATCCAGATTGTTGCAGGCGCCTTCGAGGTTTCTAATGGCTCCATCTAACGTCTTTCGTACATGCCCTTCAAAGGTGGTGTGAGAGCCGTTGGTCGCGTTCATTCTTTCAAATGCCGTTGAATGAGTTATCGAACGCTGATGCAAATATTTCCGAAATTCGCGATAGTTTGGAAAACCCATCGCGACTACTGTCCGCGAAATCGTCGCCGGGTCAACTTTGAGTTTTTCGGAAAGCGCTCGAATACTGAACAACACATACTCTCGTGGGTGTTCAAGAATGGGGCGCATCAATTCCTGCCGCGTCCGATATATCCGACTCAACATCGTACCGACGGCCTCCTCTTTTTTTTCGGGACGAAGTGCACGTTTCGGCATGGCTGACCTCATTGCTTCAAGTTGTTGCATCTCAACGTATATCACTGGACATCCAAGCTTGCTTCCACTTGGCGATCTACTGGCCTGCCGGTTTGGATTTATTGGTTCCGACTTTCAAAATTCGCCATAAACTCAGTGGATTTGCAAAACCGGGGAGGCGATTCGGCGTAAAGGGGCAAGATTTACAGGATCGGCCTCCACGATTCAACTGGGAGTATTCTTGGCTGCGGTCTAGAAGCATATTTGACTCGATTCAGGATCTCATCTGAGGTAAATCCCCGGCCTCAGAAATCGAGTTAGAAGCCCCTCATGCAATGTATGTTGCAGCGTGTCAATATCGTTAACTGGCAGGAATCCTATGCTGGATATGGAGAGGGTGTCAAGAAGGCGATTTCGTGAAGGGCGTTTTGCAGGTTGCTTGCAATGGGATGTGAAACGACATGCACCGAATGTTGCACCCTATGTCATTTACTCGCGAGGAGAAGCGTTCAAACGTCCTCACATACATCGCAATCTAGCAGTTCGAAGGTCTAATGCCCCCGCCGATCCGGTCACAGAGAACATCTACATCAAATGTTCAGCTATTTGATGAACAAGGATTGTCAGAAAGAACAATGCGAAGGAATTCTGCTTTATCGGACTGTTGATATAGAGTTAAATGCTCACGTTGTAGTTCGGGGCTTACCGATCGCGGTTCAAACATTGAATCTGGCACGACCTTGGCATCGAATACATACAAATCTAGTCAATCTGATCCTGAATTAGGATTTGTTGTCGATCTCGCGTTCCAGAGCACGAATCGACCGTCTGCAGAGCAGGAGCGGTACGCTACCAAAAAACCCGAAGGAGCAATCGACGAGGCGCCATGCAATGGGGATGCCCCGGAAATGTCCGGCGATTAGAGCTAGAGGAATAACTCCTGCGCAGGCGATTAGACCGAACGTGAAGGCCCATTTATTTCTGACGGGATCGATGTACGGGCCAATGAATGCAATCGCGATGACCAGATGAGCAAATGCGAGCCAGTCCGTGCCATACGCAAGAAATGGATACTGAGCGTTCGTCATACGTACTGCCTGGTTGACTTGTTCGATCCACGAGAGCAGGTGCGTAGATTCAGCCATCGACCGCAGCGCGTTGGCGCGGAGAATTGAAATCAACCATCCCAGCTCGGATTGGAGGGGGAAAGCAGTGATGCCGCTCAACACCAGGCCGATGATGAAGATCGCGAGCCAAAAGCGAATACGGTGTAGATGATTTGGTTCGGTCATAGATGTGAAAAGACTACCGAGTCTCGGCCGACCCGTCGATTGCTATTGCGTATCGTCTGTCAGGTTTAATCGGATTACTAATTGCGCAGGTCGAAGTGCTCATCGAGCATCGCTCCCCGACACAGAAGTGGCTGGTACACCGGGCACGAGCACTCCACCGTAGCGGCGTTCGCGACCGTGGAATTCCTGGAGAGCAAGTGAGAATGTAGTCTCATCGAATTCGGGCCACATCCGATCGGTGAAAAAGAGTTCGGCATAGGCGCATTCCCATAGCAGAAAATCCGAGAGACGCTTCTCGCCTCCAGTACGGATCAGCAGATCCACATCTCCGTTTTCTCCGGCCATGACCCGCGCCAGCACGCGTTCAAGTGAATCTGGCGCGAGCGATGGTCCATCCAACTGTTCAGCGGCATCGTTCGCGGCTCGTGCGATCGCATACCGTGACGAGTAATCGACAGCCACGCACAGGTGAAGACGCGTCCCATCGGCGGTTACGCTTTCCGCTTTGTCGATCTCGCTCAGCACCGACTTCGTCAAGCGATCCCGCCGCCCAATCACCTGAAGTCGCACGCCCCGCTCCCGCAGTCGTTCCCTTTCGAGACGCAGAAAGGCACGGAGCAGCCAGAAGATGCTCCGTACCTCAGCTGTGGGTCGACGCCAGTTATCAGAAGAGAATGCGTACAGCGTAAGGCGATCGATTTTCGATTCTAGTGCGCACTCTACAATGTGCCGCACGGTGGCTACACCCGCGCGATGGCCACCAACCCGCGGCAGGCCACGCTGAGTGGCCCACCTCCCGTTGCCGTCCATGATGATGGCGACATGCAATCGTTTGCCTTCTTTCGCTCGCATTCGAGGGCTATCTAGAACTATCGTTCTGCTGGGTCTAGGTTCTGTTTGGACTCCGCCCGATTAATACCCCAGGAACAAACCTTAGGTTTCACGAGGCCCTGGCTCCGAAAGCGAGCTGTACCAGTCGATGTTCCGTGTGTAGTACATGGCGGACGCTAAGGTCAGAAAGCTGGCTATTGCTCCTACGAGGAGTGCGTTGTCTTCCAGGCGCAGCAACATATAGATCAGCGCATACAGCAAAGTGAAGATCACCAGAGCCCGCGCACCCTGCTTGCGGCTATCGAACACCCATTCTGCGTTGGCTGAAAGCAGCAGGACCGTAGCAACGCCAGCAATCAAAAAACTGAAATCGAAACCAATCCTTTCCGATAGAGAGAGCAGGAGCAGATAGAAGATCATTTGAGCGATGCCGACCAGAATGTATTGCGCCGGGTGGACTCGCTTTCCAGTGGTGACCTCGAAGACGAAGTAAGAAAGGAAAAGCAGACCCAGGAACAGAAGGACATACTTGAGAGAGCGGCTGACGGACTGATAAGGGTCCGCTACCTCAATGAATGAGACACCGAGAGATGTTGCTTCGAGACCGGTGATGGAATCCGCCGATCCTTCGGCGCGAACACCGCGTGCGATAAAGGGTACAGACCACTGCGCAGAGAAGCCCTGTTTTGACACACTTCGCTTGACGGGCAAGAACCCCCCATCAAATCCTGGGTTCGGCCAATCGCCCTGTGCGAAGACTTGCGTGGTTTTGCCATAAGAAAGCACAGCAATTCGTTGTGCTCCCGAAAACCGCAGGGCTGAGGTTACGTTGAACTCCGCGCCTGGCTTGGCGAAGTCCGTGGCGGGCGTTCCGATCAGCGTCAGAGAGATCGGCGGTCCTTTGTCTATTCCGATCGAAATACTGGGAACAATCTGCGCTGGAACCAACGTCGAGGTTTTTCCGGCAACCGTCAGCGTTGCATTCGATAATGCCCCGCGCGTATCGCTGACTCCAACAATCATCTCGGTCCGGTTCCAATCGAGAACGGCGCCTTGCGGCAACGCGTCCGGTACACCGGATAAGTTGAAGGTCGCGTCGAGGCTTACGTCAGCCTTGAAAACTGGAACCTTGAAAAGGGAACGGCGGCGCTCTCCAGTTGTTGTCTTGAGCACGGCGTTGGCTTGTGCGGGGAATACGAGATATATTCCATGCTCTGGCAGGTCACTAGGATTTTTCGCCGCAATGCTGTAAGGAATTGCGAGCGTTGGCCCCAAGAAGGTCTGCTGGCCACCGACCTGTTGACTGATGTCCCGAATTACATCGGTCGCGCGGTTGGTCCTATCCTGTACGAGTTCTCTGACAAATAGCGCTGGAATCATCATTAGCAGGGCGAGCCCACACACAACAATGAGCTTCATGCCCATCGATCGAGATCTGATGCTGGCCGGCAGGTCTGATTGAAATGACGGCAAATCGTTCATGTGAAGTTTCTCCCTTTCGAATTAGCTTTACAATGCAAAGGAAATGGGCAAAATAAGCGACCGACTGAGAACCATTGCATGTGCAAATGTGCTTTGCAATGCAAAGTCTACAAACAAAAAAATTATGCCCGCGACGGCGTCAGTGCATGAGCCAACTTCGATGCGGCTTCACCTTTACTAACTTTTGCCGCATCGCGAACCACTTGTTCCAGGGTAGAAAGATATTCGAGGTAACGCTTGCGACCCGCGGCAGTGATGCGGCAGAGCGTTTGAGGGCGATTGCGCTCATGGCCCTTAATGATCTCTACCATCTTTGATTTCTCGAGTACCTGTAGATGCCGGCTCAAATTTCCGTCGGTTAGAGCGCAAAGTTGTTTCAAATCGCCGAAGGTGAGACCTTTTGGATTGGAGATCAGCGAAGTCAGTACGCTTAACCGGGCGCGTTCATGGATTACGCGATCGAGTCCTTCATAAGCGAACGGCGCTCCGTCGGAACTAGATTTCGCTGTCATCTTGGCTCTCTTCTGTTTTGAAATATAGGATCCCCGCAACTAAAAACTGCCCGACTCCATAGGCAACGCCCATTGTCCAGGGTGAAAGTGCACGGCCAGGTCCAAGTGCAATCGAAGCGAGCCCGGCGGAAAGGTACCAGACTCCAACTGCAACCATTGGCCGTGGCAAAAAACGACAGGATGCAAATACTCCCAGGCTGAAAGTGATTTGCCAAAGTCCGGGAAGCATCCACAGAACCGAAGGGACAGAACGTACCAATAAAAGCGTTAGGAGAGCACCGGCGGCGACGGACGGCAAAAACTGTTCGACAGCCATGTGGATCATCTCATCGGCTAAGCTCGAATGGATTCGACGGGTGCGCGTCACCGTTTGAACGCCGATAAGGGTGGCCGACGCTACCGCCGTCGAAACCCAGATGCTCACATAGATGAGAATGTGCTTGGCGGGGTCCGGGAGCCATAGCGCTTGAGCACTCGCGGCGACCAGAGCCAGGAGGCCGGTGGCAGCAAGCGTTACAGGCCCATAGCCACGGAATTCCGTCGTTTGCGCCATCTGCTGGCGAATGCTCCGAATGTCTCCCAGCGCTCTGTTCAGGTCGTTCATCTGCAAATCACTTTACAATGCAAAGTAATCCGGTGACCGGCAATTGTCAAGAGTAGATTTCCTGGACAGTTCTAGCGAGAGAATGAAATATCGCTTCCCGGTGAAAGCGAAGGTGCGCAAGCATGCACCTAAACTGCTGAGTTTTTAGTGGGAATTTGATCCGGAGCTTGGTTGTCGGCTGACTCCCTCCACCGCGATCTAATCAGCAGTGTTCGCTCCTATCAGCGGTACGACCGAGAAAACCCTAAGTCCCAGCCAATTACTGCAATATTCCTTGCAGAAGCGAACCGGACAAAACCCATCTACGATTTCTCCAAGGCATCGCTGACTGTGGTTCGCGGTCATAACTTTAGTGGCGGTGCGGATTTATCCAAAGGGTATTTCAGCGGGGAGACGCTGTGTTTGCGCATCAATGAAGCGTTCGCCGTTGCTTGCAATATCTTGCCTGGATCGCCACTGAATCGTTATGCCTGGGAAATCGGGTTCGCAAAATACTTCTCGACTAAAAATATGCCGGCATATTAGTATCACTGCTACTCCCTCTTCCGTACTCACTGGAAGCCCATTTGTCTCAACATTTTGTGGTTCTTCGGCGCATCTCGCTAGCAGCGCTCATGACGTTTGCCATCGCGGCCCCGTCTTCTGTGTGGGCGGACAGCCACGTCCCAACTGTTCCTTCTGCACCGCAAACGCCAGAAGTAGGCATGCCCGTCGTGGCGAGTTATTCGATTAAAGACCTCAGCGACTTTAACCAGGCTTGGACCATTTTGCAAGGACCCCGCGGAGTGATGTACGTGGGCCTGGGCGGGGGCGAGCTTCTGGAATATGACGGAGTCTCCTGGCGAAAAATTGACACCTCCATGGATGTGGTGCGATCGCTGGCTGTTGACGACACGGGCAGGATTTGGGTCGGTGGCGATGGCGGTTTTGGATATCTTGCGCCAGATTCCTCCGGAACATTGACCTATGTCTCGTTGTTGGACCAGGTGCCGGAAAACTCCCGCAGCTTTACCGACGTATGGCAGACGCTGGTTACGCCGCAGGGTGTGTTCTTTCGTTCCTACGAACTGCTCTTTCGCTGGGACGGAAAAACCATGCACGTCTGGAGGCCCGAGCCCAAATCCAGCTTTCAAGCGCTCTCTGCGGTTCGCGGCCGCATTTACACAGCGCAAAACGGCGTCGGCCTGCAGGAGATTGTTGGCAACGAAATTCGAAACTTGCCCGGTGGGGATGCATATAAAAATTCAATCAAAGAGTACCTCCATCCCTTCGGCGACAACGACATTCTGATTTCAGAGCGCGAGGGGTTGCTGTCGCTCTACGATGGTCAAAAGTCCACACCTTTTCCGACCCAGGCCGATGCTTACCTGAAAGAACATAAGCTCTATAAGTCCCTACTGCTGAAAGACGGCAGCATCTGCGTCACCACGTTGACCGGCGGAGCCGTCATCCTCGGGCACGATGGTAGCCTCCGTCAGATTATTGGTACCGCGGACGGTCTGTTGGATGCGGGAGTTCTTAGTGCCTTCCAGGATCGAGACGGAGAACTCTGGCTGGGGACGACAAACGGTATCACCCGGGTCGAGGTTGCATCACCCATCTCATTCTTCTCGCGCGATCAGGCACTGGATGCGATTCGATTTGACGGATCGGTCTATGTTGCCGTCGGGGAGGGGTCGTTTCCGGTTCAACGACTGATTTCCGATCCACAGACGAAGCGGCCTTCCCTAATACCGATCGGCGGGGCCACGCAAGGTTTCGGACTGCAGATATTCAGGGACCGTTCGGGTAAAACTCCCAACCAGTTGTTGGTCGCCACCAGCGAGGGAGTAATGCGGGTGCAGGGGAATACGCTGACGCCGGCTATGCCGTCGGTGCACGGGCTCGGCGAACCAGCATTTACGCTATTCCAGTCCAGAAAGACACCGAGTCGAGACTTCTTTGCAAACCGTGATGGAGTTTCTTCCATGCGCTGGGATGGTAAAGAGTGGATCGATGAGGGGAAGCTGCCGAATATCGTCTACAGAGCGACATCGCTGGCCGAGGATAAGGATGGGAACCTCTGGGCGGCCGGCGGCAAAGGCTCTGTGCTTCGCATCACCGTGGCTCCCACGGGAATGAAGGACTCCAAGGCTGAGGTGATTTCAAGCAAGGCGGGCGTCCCTCCCGGTGTGACGGGGGTTGCGGTCGTCATGGGCAAGATCTATCTGGCGATAAATCGAAAGCCGGATATCTATCGTTGGGATGCAGCGGCTAACAAGTTTGTGGTCGATAACCAATTCCTGTTACGCATCGATGCTCCTGAGGCGACTCCATTCCTCTACCAAACGGACGATGGAAGTGTTTGGACGGGCACGGTCGCGTCCGGTAGTCGGCGCATCGCGCGCATCCTACCGGCTTCCAACGGCACGGTGAAGATCGACGAGGACACGTACCGGCCCCTCACTCGTTTCAAGATCCAACCCGCGTTTGTCGACCCCGATGGCGATGTGTGGTCCGGGGGCGAAGCCCTGATCCGTTTTAATCCTCATCTGCAGACAGCGGCGTCGGAACAGTATCCCGTGCTTGTGCGCCAGGTCAGCGCTGGATCGCGGATCGTTTTCGGCGGTGATGGCGTCGCTGGCTCGCCAGAACTCCGGCTTCCGCCCGGCAGCAACGCTGTCGACTTCCAGTTTGCTGCCGCATCATATGGCGACTCGGCCGACATGCGGTATCAGTATCTGCTGGAAGGCGCGGACAACGATTGGTCGGCATGGGGGAAGCAGACGGAAGCGAACTACAGCGGTCTGGGTCCTGGGAGTTATATATTCCGAGCGCGCTCGCGAGGGAATGACGGACAGGTGAGTCCGGAGGGAACTTACGCGTTCATCATTCTTCCGCCTTGGTACCGAACCACGTTGGCCTATGTTCTGTACGGCCTTCTTTTCCTGATTCTCGCCATTGCCGGTTGGCGTTTTATCAGCATGTACGAGCGCGAGAAGGCTCGAAGAAAGACGGAGGCACTGGAAGCTCAGGCCAAAGCGCTCGAGGCGACGGTCAACGAACGCACGGAGGAGATTCGCACGCAGGCTGCCGAGATCTCCGCGCAAAAAGACAGCATCGAACTGCTCAGCGAAATCGGCAAGGAGATTACTGCTTCTCTGGATCTGAATACCATTCTTTTTAAGCTCTATCAACGCGTGAACCAAATTGTAGATGCAAGCATCTTTGGCGTTGGGCTGTACCGGCCAGAAAAGCGGTTGATTGAATACAGCCTGGCGATTGAAAACGGCAAACGCTATGCGCCCTACACCCGAAGCACGGACGATAAGAATCAATTTGCAGTCTGGTGTATCGATCATCGGCATGCGATTTTGATTAATGATGTGGAGAGCGAGTTCGCGAAATACATTCCCGCCTATACGCACACCGGCAGGGTGCTCGACGACGGCAGTATGGCACAGCCGCCTGCATCGATGATTTATCTGCCGCTGATCGCGCAGGAGCGCGTTCTGGGCGTCCTGAGTATCCAGAGTTTCAAGAAGAACGCCTACACCGAACAGCACCTGAGCCTGCTGGAGAACCTGGCTGCGTATACCACCATCGCGCTCGACAATGCCAATGCCTATCAGGTGATCAACCAGCAGGAAAAGGAAGTCAGCGAGCGTGCCGCGGAACTGGTGACCATCAATAGAATCACGCAGGCGCTGGCGACGCAGCTGGATAAGGACCGCTTGATCCAGTTTGTCGGCGATGAAGTCCGCGGTCTGTTTCGAGCTCCCATTTGCTACGTGTCGCTACTGGATCGAGCCACGATGATGCTTCAGTTCCCGTATGCATACGGCGAAGACGCGCCGGCGCGACCCTTTGGACAAGGACTGACGTCGCAGATTATTCGCAGTGGCCAGCCATTGCTCATCAATGAGGACATGGAAGGCAGCCGCGCCAAGCTGGGCATTGAGCAGTTTGGACGGCAGACGGCTTCCTACCTGGGAGTACCGATTCCATCCGGCGGCCAGGTGATAGGCGTCATCAGTGTTCAGTCGGTCGATCAGGAAGGGCGTTTTAAAGAAGCTGACATGCGTCTTTTATCCACGATTGCGATCTCCGTCGGAGTTGCCTTCCATAATGCGAAGCTGTTCGAGGAAGCAGGGCAGGCAAGAGCGGCGGCGGAACAAGCAGACGCGGCAAAAAGCTCATTCCTGTCGACGGTTAGTCATGAGCTGCGGACGCCACTCACGTCTGTGCTCGGCTTTGCTAAGATCATTCGCCGCCGGCTGGAAGAACGACTCTTCCCGTTGATTCCGGAGGATGATCGGAAGGTGCAGCAGGCCAAGCGCCAGGTAATTGAGAATCTTGATGTCGTAGTGAGCGAAGGTGAACGTCTTACCAAGCTGATTGATGACGTCCTCGACCTGGCCAAAATCGAGGCAGGGAAATTTAGCTGGAACATGGCAAGCGTCTCAGTGAAGGATGTGATTGAACGCGCGATTGCGGCGACTGCATCCCTATTTGAAGCCAAGAAACTGGAGTTGGTCCGCGATATCGAACCGGGCTTGCCATCGATCACGGGAGATCAGGATCGTCTGATACAGGTGGTCATCAACCTTATTTCAAACGCAGTCAAATTTACTGACTCGGGCTCGATCACTTGCGCTGTTCACAAGCAGGGAAGCGAAATGATCGTGAGCGTGAAAGACTCCGGCATTGGCATTGCTCCCGCGGATCAGCCCAAAGTCTTCGAGAAATTTAAACAGGTCGGTGATACTTTGACCGACAAGCCGAAAGGCACAGGCTTGGGCCTGCCAATTTGCAAGGAGATCGTCGAATATCACGGCGGGCGAATCTGGGTGGAGAGCGAATCCGGCCACGGCAGCACATTCTCCTTTACGCTCCCCATTATTGAAGGTACGCAAGCGCTTGAAACGCTTCCAATGCGCCACTCCATTAATGTGGAAACGCTGGTGCGGCAATTGCGCGAGAGAGTGATCTCTCATCCCAACCGTGAAAAATCTGTGTTGGTGGTCGATGATGATTCCAACATTCGCTCGCTTCTGCAGCAGGAGCTCACCGAGGCTGGTTACTCGGTCCGGCTGGCCGAAGACGGCCGTAAGGCGCTCACTCTGATTCGAGAGGAACCGCCGGGGCTCGTCATTCTGGACGTGATGATGCCGGAGATGAATGGCTTCGATGTGGCAGCGGTGCTCAAGAACGACCCAACCACGATGGATATCCCGATCATCATCCTGTCCATTCTGGAAGATAAGGAGCGCGGATACCGACTCGGCGTGGATCGCTATCTTACCAAGCCGATCGATACGGCTTCGCTGTTCCACGAAGTTGACACGCTGCTGGATCAAGGAAAATCCCGCAAGAAGGTGATGGTTGTCGATGAAGACGCATCGACCATCCGGACTCTCACTGGCGCCCTTGAGACCCGGGGTTACACGGTGGTCGAATCCAGCGGCTCCGAACTGGTATCGAAAGCTGTTCTCTCCAAACCCGACATCATTATTTTGAATTCGCTTCTATCCAGCGATGAAGCAGTTCGTGCTCTGCGCTTCGAGAAGGGAATGGAGAACGTACTGTTTCTGATCTATCAATGACGCCTATGAAAATCCTGATTGTTGACGACGAACCGCATTTGCGCATGCTGATCCAGCAGACTCTTGAAGAACTTGAAGACGATGGCGTGGAACTTTTCACCGCGAGCAACGGTGAAGATGCGCTGGAAACAATTCGCAAGGAGGAACCCAACCTGGTGTTTCTCGACGTAATGATGCCGAAGAAAAACGGCTTCGATGTCTGCAACGCTGTGAAGAACGAGCTGGGATTGGGTCACATCCACATCATTCTGCTGACCGCCAAGGGGCAGGAGTTCGACCGTCAGCGAGGCCACGAAGTTGGCGCGGACCTTTACATGACGAAGCCGTTCGATCCGGATGCGCTAATCGCCAAAGCCCGTTCTGTGCTGGGTTTGTCGATGCCTGGAGCGTGAGGCATATGCCCGCTCTCACCCTGAAGTCGCTCATTGGCCCTCGGTCCGACGGCCGTCCGGCTCTCGAGGCTTTGGTGAAGACTGTTGGCGGAGAAATCTCCATTGTTGACCCAGCCGGCAACCTTCTGCTGGGCGAGACATCTTCAGAAAATTCGATTGCACACTCTCGCATTCCGGTGCAGTTTGAAGACGTGACCTTGGGATTTGTCGTTGGGCCGGCCGAGCCTGCGGCGGCAATTGCGCTGCTGCTTCAACACTTCGCCAGCCGCCAGTGTGAAGCGCGAGCGCTGGCTGCGGAAGTTCTCCATCTGTACCGCGAAGTCCACTTGATTGAACAGCTCTCCGAACAACTTGCCGCTCTTCTTAACTTAGAGGCGGTCGGTCAGTCTGCGCTAGAACAGGCGCAACGATTGATTCCGGCAACTCACGGCAGCGTTCTCTTGATGGGAAAGGACGACGGCGTTCTGCAACGCGCCGCTTCCTTCGGGGATTCATGCGGCGATTCCGCAGACGACTCTGGTCCCCTCGGTCCAGCCTCGCGTTTTGCTGCTTCAATCCTGGAGCGCGGAATTGGGGAAATCGTCAACAACTGCGCCTCTGATTCCCGTGCTCTTGAATCGGAATGCACGCTGAAAGCATTGATGTGTGCTCCATTGCGCACCGGACTGCGAACAGTGGGCGTCATTGCATTGGCCAGCAGTACGGCCGGCTCATCCTATTCCACACCGGATCTGAAACTGCTAAATACCATTGCGCTGCAAACCGCCGCTGCCATTGAGAATTCCATCTTGTGCGCGGAAATGGTGGAAACCGCCCGCGAGCGCGCCGCTTTTGCCGCCGAGCTGCAGGCGGCGAGCACTGTCCAGCAACTGCTTTTGCAGAGTGCCTCACGTCCCACTCCGGGGTTTCAGGTGGACTCTGTCTATCTGCCCGCCAGCGAAGTTGGCGGTGACTTTTTCTTCGTCTCACCGGCCCCAGACGGTTCTCTAACCGCAATCGTCGGCGATGTTTCGGGAAAGGGTCTGCCGGCTGCGATGCGCGTTGCTATGATTCTTGGCGCTCTGCGTCGCGAGACTTCTCATGACCCCGACAAGATTCTCTCCGGCCTCAACAACGCGTTGATCGCGCACGGACAGCTCGGGTTCACCACCGCTTGCTGCGTTCGCATCTCGTTGTCCGGCGAATGCGCCATAGCGAATGCGGGACACATTTCGCCGTACATTTCCGGCCGTGAAGTGAGCACGCCGCCGGCATTGCCGCTGGGTCTAGTTGAAGATCAGACGTATGAACTGGTGCACTGCCATTTGGCTGCCTCGGAACGTCTCGTTATGCTTTCCGACGGCGTTCTGGAGGCGCGTGCAGACAGCGGAGAGCTCTATGGTTTCGAGCGCCTTCCCAGTCTTACTTTGATGTCCGCGCGTGACATCGCAGAAACCGCGCAGCGTTTCGGCCAGGAAGACGACATCACCGTCCTGACGGTTGCCATAGCCAAGAGCTGACTTTCACCGGTCGACTACGCACCATTTTTTCCACTCCTCATCCCAGCGCCTCTCGCAAGCACGAATCGACCGGCTCACTGCACTGTAATAGTAACGACGGAAGAAGCAGTGATTTTTGGGTTAGCTGAGTCTGTCCCGGTAATGGTGAAAGTATAGGCGCCCGCAGTTGTTGCTTGTGTGTTGGTAGTTACAGGCGGTGTGCCGGAACCTCCGCCTGAGCCACATCCGATGAGTGCAGCGGTTGAAATCGCAAATACAAGAATCGCCAATGCAGGCCAACGACGCCGGCGAAACGGAATGCCGAAGAATAACACCACCGCTAAGGCTGCGCCTGAACCACCAAACTCAAACATCTGCTGTTGGAATCCGCGCATTCGAGCGGTCGTTGAAGCTGCTGTCGTATTCACCGTCAACGTTGCCGTTCCACCTCCACCGGCCGGGATGGCGACGGACTCGGGATTCAAGCTGCACGTTGGTAAGCTCTGAGCCCCGGCGGGTGAGGTAGACAGTGTGCACGCCAAATTCATCGTCCCGGAATATGAACTCCCTGCCGTTAAGACGATATTTGTAGTCGCACTTGCCCCGGGAGAAACCGGAGCCGGGGAGGTTACCGCGATCACCAGTTGCGAGATTGTCACGGATGTAGTTCCCGTCTCACCCGCATAGATAGCATCGCCGGTATACGTAGCAGTCAGCGTATTGGCGCCGCTGCTCAGGGTTCCGGCAGGAATCGTAAAGCTGGCTGTGCCGGTTACAAGCGGTTGCGATGCGCTAAAGCCGCCACTCGCCAGAATGACCGTTCCTGTCGGCATGGCTTGTCCGCTGGCACCCGCTAGAGTGACCGTCACGCCCTCTGTTTGTAAATTCGTAATGCTCGTGGCCGATGGAGTCACGGTTATGGTCGCCGCTGTCGTTCCAAGTGGCGATGCCACTTTTACAGTTGCCGATTGAGTTGCGGTGGTGTAGGTGCTCGCACTGGCAGAATCAGGCGTGTATGTGACAGTGAGCGTGTCGGTGCCGGTCGATAATGACTCAGCGGGAATGTTGATGGTCGCATTTCCGCTGCTGAGAGGCGCACCTGCAGACGTATATCCCCCGCTCGCCAGAGTTACAGTACCGCTCGGCACAGATTTCCCTGTTCCCCCACTGACAGCGACGCTGACCGTCAACGGCTGCGCCGTAGTGATGCTGGTTTGTGACGGAGTTACCGAAAGCACAGGTGCAGTTTTCGCCGGAGCAGTCACCGGCACCACAACATAATCAGAGGATCCACCACCTGGTGCGGGCGTGCTGACCTGCACATCGAATTGTCCAGCGGTAGCAAAATCGGAAGCCAGTACCTGGGCAGTAAGAGAAGTGCTGCTGACATAAGTTGTTGCGCGCGAATTCCCGTTGATGAGCACCGTCGTTGCATGGGTAAAGCCGCTGCCAGTAAGTTGCATCGTGTAGGTGGGGCCGTCTGCATTCACGGACGCAGGCGAGACGGCTGAAAGAATCGGAATTGGTGCGCCACCGCTTGAAGCAATCAGATTGCTTGTCACGACTACGATCTGGTTGGCGCTGGGTTGTGATCCAGAATTATCGGTGCTGCGAAATGCAAATCCGTTGGTGCCCCAGCGTGCCAGATCGATGGCATCCGGTGGATAGAGGCTGAGGAAAGGAACCGTTCCCAGCAGCGCGTAGCTCGTCTGATCATAGACGTCGATGCTGAGCGCCTGGTTTTGGGCATAGGGCGCGTTTAAATCCAGAAAATAGGTTTTTCCGTTGGAGGTGTCGGGAACTACAGAGCCGGCATAGAACAATTGGTTGCCGCCAGGCTCAAGATAGGTCCCCAAAAGTTTCTGTGTCGAGGGATTCCACACCTGTCCTGAGTTGGTGTAGAGCAGCGTACCGTCTGATCGCACGATGCTGCCGTTCACCTGCGATGTTTCTCCGGGGAGCCCACCGCCGAACGAGAGACCGCTGGGGCTGACCTGCACCTGGGTGAAGAATGTGCTGTTCATTGGCAATCCGTAGATGGCTGAGGGAGACGTGAAAGTGAAGGAGTCCATCTTCAAAGGGTTTTGAGTGGGTACCTCGCCGGGAAGCCAGTTCACCAGGCCGGAATTGTTATAGAGGGCGGCTCCATCTTCAAATGGGTCGACGTTCGCAAATAACTCCACAACAATCGACTGCGGCGAGCCTGGCATGACATGCATTTCCTGAACGTAGGTCTGGCCCCACTCGGAGTCCACGGGCAGATTGAAAGTTTTCTCGATCGCCAATGTTTTCAAGTTCAGGCGCTGCAATACTCCTGCCGACGTGGCTACATAAAGTTCACTGCCGTCGTCAGAGACGGCCAGCCGTTGTGGGTCGGTCGAGACTGGGATCGGCGTCATCATCGCCCCAGTTGCAGGATTGATGGGAATGATAGTGTTTGGATTCTGCGTGGCTGAAGCAGGAATGGCAGCATACAGCATGCCACCGATCGGGTCTGCGGCCAAAGAGCTGGCCGTAAGTGGAATTGAGAGATAACCAATCAGCGGATAGGGCGCACTGGTACCGCCTCCAGGCGTGGAGTTGACCACGGTGACTGGGAATTCGCCGACCGCATTCAGCAGTTTCGGGTCAAGGCTTATGCCTAAAGAAGTACTGCTTTGATAGTTGGTGGGCTGCGCCACGCCTGCGACATAGACCACCGAAGCAGGGAAGAAGTTGGTTCCCGATACAGTGACGCCAATCGGTGTCGTGCCGCTGTTGATTGGATAGGAAGGATTGAGGAGCGCCGTGATGGTCGGGATGGGGTAAGAGGCAAATCCTGTACCGGTCAGGCTCTCGGTAATGACTGGATTGACCGGGTCATTGCTTGACACCGAAAGTGTTCCAGTTCGCGTTCCCGCGGCTGTGGGTGTGAAGGTCATAAGAATCAAGCAGGATGAGTTTTGGGGCAGAGGGGCGGTGCAGTTGCCACCGGTGGCCAATGCAAAATCGCCTGTAGCTTTTATCTGACCGATTGTCAGCGGAACCAAACCATTGTTGAAGAGGAATGCGACTGCCGCTGGACTAGTTTGTCCCACCAGCATTGGCTCGAACGTGATCCCAGGGCTAGAGCCATTCGAGCTGAAGGAGGCGACTGGATCGGCGCCAAAGCCGCTGAGCGGGATCGAAGTAATCGCAACCGAGGCATTGGAAGTAAACGTCAGCTGCCCTGTATATGCCTGCACCGCTGTGGGCGCGAATTCAACACTGAAAGTACAGGAGCCTCCAGCAGCGATAGACCCGCTGCAACCATTGCTTCCCGACGGGATGCTAAATGCTGTGTTGCTGGAACTAATTGATGTGAACGTCAGGGCTGCGTTACCACAGTTGCTGACCTGAATATTCTTCGTCAGAGTCGTTTGTGGCATGAGATTGCCAAATATGAGTCCCTGGGCTGCTTCGCCCGCCAGGCAGAGCGTGGCTCCAGCCACATTGGGGTCAATCAGTGCTGCGTAGGGATAGGTGTATTCGACATTTTGCGGTGGGGCTGTGAGCTTGATTAGAAAGGCTCCCGGCGTGGTGTAGATTGGCGTCACCGTAGTTCCGACTGCATGGAGTTTCCCGTTTGTGTCCGGTGCAATATAAAGTTCGCCGCCCGACAAATCTCCTAAATAGGTTGAGAACTTGAGTTGCGTCCCGGTAGTGCCAAACTCGGATAGAAAGCTGGATGGGCCGCTTCCTAGAGGACCATTCGGCATAGTCGCCTGGACAGGATCCACCAGCGGGAATTGGATGTCGTTCGTGGTACCAGCCAGCCAGATATTGCCATTCACGTCCAGGCTCAGCCCATCGATGGTGGTGTTTGCGCCGCTATTGGCACTGCCGAAGAAGCTGGAGTAAAGCAATTGCGATCCATCTGCGCTGACCCTGCTGAAATATGAGCAGCAGGAGCCACCTGTAGACATATAGGCGCCTGCCGTGGTCGGGAAGCTGCTGGCAGTGTCATACTGTCCAGCTACGTAGGCATTCTCACTGGAATCAAGCGCAATCCCGCTCCCGATCCCCGTGCCGATAAAAGTGGAATAGTCCAGCTTCGATCCGTCTGGACTTAGCTTGGTGACGAAGACCCCACGATAAGGTGCATTGGCAAGCTGGGTCGCGTACGCTCCCGGGGTCGTTGGCCATAGTATGCCGGCAGCTCCCGTGATATAGGCGTCGCCTTCGGTATCCACAGCGATCGCTTCGGAGCCAATCAAGCCTCCGCCGCCTGTCTGTGGCTCCGAGTCGCCCAGCAGGGCGCTGTAGCTAAGAGCTCCAGCCGAGGAAAACTTAGACACAAAAACAATACTGTCAGGATATTGGGGCGAAGCGTTGTTGAGCGCGCCAGCCGTCACAGGGAAATTTGGTGCATCGGTAATCCCGGTGACGTAGGCATTCCCCTGTTTATCCACCGTAACGGCATTGGAATAGGTAGAGGCGCCGCCCATCAGGCTGGAGTAGTTGAGTGAGCTGCCATCCGGCGACAGTGAGGAGACAAACGCAAACTGCCCACCATTGCCGGCAGTAACAGTTGACACTGGATTTTTGACAGGGAAGTCGGTTGATTCTGTGTAGCCCGTCACAACAGCGTTTCCACTTGAGTCCACCGCCACTCCGAACGGTTGGCTATATTGGCTGCCTCCCAGAAAGGTGGAATAGACCTGAGCTGTTCCGGCTGCGTTGAGTTTGGTCACAAACACGGAGGGGACGTGATTCTGGCAGGAGGTACACTGCTGCTGAAAACCACCAGAAGTCACAGGATAGGTGGTGTTGAAGGTCAAACCTGCAATATAAGTATTACCGGCGGTATCCGTAGCGACGCCTGCAACGACATCGGACAGACTATCTAAGTAGGTGGCGTAGCTCAGAACTGGATCAATGACCAGTGTTTCGGATGGGTTATAGTCGCCCAAGTGAAACTGGACGATACCGTCTGAGTCCACAACAAACGCTGCGTCTACATGATGGTGCGTGCCGGCTTCCGTCTGATAGGCGATGGGCCGCTCGAATGTAATTGTTCCGCTTGTCAGTTGGATCTGTAGGTCGCCGTCTTTAGAAAGCTTCACACTCTTCGCACCATCCAGGTGGAAGGCAATCTTTGATGGGTCACCACCAGGTCGTACTTCAAAATCGTGCTCCAACCTCCGGCCATTGTCATAGAACAATAGATCGGTGTCGGTATACACATTGTGATAGCGAACTTGCGCATAGTTGGGTAGCCCACGCAACCAGAGTGCTGGATCATCGCCCAACAGATAATTGGTGTGTCCCTGTAGCTTGTCGACACCGGCAATCGCAGCATCCTGGCGGGCGCCCACCAGTCGCATGCGCACCTGTGCGGTGGTCTCCATCGGGCCCGGCAATGTCAGGCTTACACTCGTCGAGTGAAATTCACCGACGAGCCCGTCCCCACGAAGTAAGTAGCGGACGTCTGGCGGTGCCTGCCCCTGGTTCGGTTCAAAGATCAGCGGCAGTTGGAGTGGCGTTGGTTGAGCGGCAAAAGCTCGCAGCCCACAAAACAGCCCAAGAGCGAGCAGAAGAAGTGACTTTCCAATGCAGTCAATGCCTTTCATTGAAGACCTCAGCACAAAGTTCAATGGCAATTAAATGTTCAATGTATATCGCTACTGATTACGTCAGATTTCCACTCATCATAAGAAATCGCAGAAATGTCACATCCCCGGGATAACGGAATAACACCGGCTGAGTTATTACTCAAATCGCATTTCCTACTAGCCTTGAGAAGACAAATGCTTGTCTGCTGGTCAGATAAATCCACGACGCGCGAATACCATCGAGGGCCAGCATTGCGATTTTCGCTCGTGGGCTTACGTAGAACGGCTTGGCACTACCGGAGACGAAGCCACTCGCGCCATCACAACGAGCAATGAGGAGGCCAAGAATACACGAAACAACGGCGAAAAGAGCAGAGCATCGAGGCGAGTTGTGAATTGGCATAATGTTTCAAGCGACGGCTCAAAAGTGACAAAGCCGAATCATAGGGATTCTTTGTGTGCCTTGACAAGACATTTAGTAACCCCCAATAGTTTCGCAAGGTCACTTGTCGCTGGAGAACTAGGGAAGGTGCTGATAGAAGATCTCTCGAGCTCAATTGTTGATGGGTCGCTTGCCGGCTCGAAATCACTGCGATGTGTTGCGCTACAAAATGGTGATTGTTCCGCGAAGCGTCTTTCGTGCGGCAGGGCCGGACAGGGACCAGATGCCGGTGGCAAGCTGTGAAGTCTCTTGCCTAGCCAACCCGTGGAGAGCCCACGGTTCTTTCTTGGCCGCAAATATGAGCTCCCCTTTTGGTGAAAGGGTTATTGGGTCGCGGCGCGCCAAATGGGCATACGTTAGATGACCGTGCGGAGTGCAGTCCTGACACTCTGACGTGCCGTTCGCAGAGCAACGGCGACCGTTTCACCCGCAGCCATCGTATGGGCCAGTGCCGATCTTCTCCGGATGCCCGAGTGCTTGAAGGCGACCGCCTCAATCCCGCCACCGAAAATCGTATGCTTCTCTTCCAGAAGATCGAGCGCTCCATTCAACTCCCCGATGACGGCTTCGGCCTCATCCGCGAGGACGATGACTTCAATATTTATTTTTTTGTACAGCATCTGGATACCTCTACCTTCAATCTTATGCCAGGCAACTTTGCCGATCCCTGGAACAAGCAGATTGCAACCTCAGCCGGTCCATTCTGAGCACACTGGTGAAGCACTGTCACTGATAAGATCGCTGGGAAACAAATCGACAGGAGCGCCATGACCTATAAACCCGATCGCCGCAGCTTCCTCATCGCCGGCGGACTTACCGCCCTTGCTTCAACCAGAGTGCTTGGGGCCAATGACACACTTCGTATTGGAGTCATCGGAGCCGGTGAGCGGATGCAAACCCTGCTCGATTGTGCCGCCAAGGCCGGCCCGGTTCAGATCGTGGCCGTCAGCGATGTATATGCGCCGCGCCGGGATGCGGTTAAGGAACTGTCCAATGGCGTCGCCACTACCCACGTGGATTATCACGAAGTGCTCGACAAGGACATCGATGCCGTGCTGATCGCAACACCGAACCACTGGCACGTCCGCATGGCCGTTGCTGCTTTGGCGGCCGGCAAAGACGTTTATCTGGAAAAGCCAGTCACGCACACCATCGAGGAAGGCGCAACGCTCTCCCATGCGGTTCGGTCCGGCAAGCAGATTCTGCAGTGCGGCATGCAACAGCGCAGTTGGGCGCACTTTCGCGATGCGGTCGACTTGATTCAGGGCGGAGGTCTCGGACGAATCACCCAGGTAAGGACCTATTGGTGGCAGAATTATCAGCGGGACTGGACGCCGAAGGCTGTCGATGCGCAAGCTCTCGATTGGAAGCTTTGGCTCGGTTCTGCTCCCGATCAGCCGTTTAGCGAAGAAAAGTTTTATCACTGGCGCTGGTTCTGGAATTTTGGCGGAGGGGCTATGACCGATCTATTCGCTCACTGGATCGATGTAGTGCATTGGGCCATGAAGTCCGATACCCCGCGTGACGCGCAGATGCTCGCCGACAAATACATGTTCAAGCAATGGGATTGCCCCGATACGATCCAGGCGGCATTCCGCTATCCCGGGTTCGATGTCGTGTACGAGGGCATGATGAGTTCTTCCATCGATGACGGCGGCCTTGAATTTCGGGGGACGGAGGCGACCCTGAAGATCAACCGTAACGGATTTGGTGTGTATCGCGAGGACGTGCAGCGCGGCCAAAATCCCGTACTAAAAGAACAAAGCTTTCGGGATGGAACGATTGCCCACATGCAGAACTTTTTTGAGTGCATCAAGACGCGCAAAGAACCGAATGCTCCTGTGGAAACAGGAATTGCCTGCGCCCGTGCCGGGCAGATCGCCAATCTGGCCTATCGCGGCAGTGGCCAGACTGCATGGCCAGCGAAACTGCGGGCAGGAGTCTAGCTTCGGCAGAGCAGGAGTTCTAGCCCAATGGAGGAGAATCAACTGCGATTCGAAGGCCCCCAATTCTCATCGAGAGTCACGTCCGCATGATAGGCTTCCTCTTGCATGTCTAAGCCTACGTTTGACCTCGGAGCCTCGGCCTATGCCGAGATGATTAAGGACGGTTTCCATCCGGATTTTCCTGCGGGCAGCGATGCTCAGGTGGCTGCGATTCGCGCTGCGGCAGACGCGCGCGTTGAGTCGCATGAGCCGCTTGATGCGGAGGTGCGCGACCTACGCGAACTGTACTGGTCTTCGATCGACAACGACACTTCACGGGATCTCGATCAGGCGGAGTGGGCGGAGCGGCTGACGGCGGACGGTCCCAATTCCAATTCCAAAGATGGCGGGATTCGCGTGCGGGTCGCGGTAGCGAATGTGGCTGCCGCTGTGGAGAAAGGTTCGCCGATCGATCGCCATGCGGCCGACCAGACCAAGACGGTATATACCGCGACGCGGAATTTTCCCATGTTGCCGAACCAGCTTTCGACTGACCTGACATCGTTGAATCAGAATGAAGATCGCGCGGCAGTGGTGACAGAGTATGTGGTCGATGCGCAGGGTGGGTTAAGCGGGCATAGCATTTATCGGGCGCTGGTGCACAACCGTGCGCAACTTGCCTACAGCAGGGTGGGCGCGTGGCTGGAGGGCAAGAATCCGCTGGACCTTAAGATCGCGGGGTCGGTGGAGTTGCAGACACAACTGCGACTGCAGGACGAAGCGGCGCAGGCGATGCGGGCGCATCGAATCGCCGCAGGAGCTTTGGACTTTTGCAGGATCGAGGCGGACCCGCTGGTGGTCGATGGACAAATCAAGGCGATCCACGAAGCCCCACATAATCGGGCGACAGAGTTGATTGAAGAACTAATGATCGGGGCGAACGAGACCATGGCGGAGACGCTGCGCGATGCGGGGCGGAGTTGCATTCGGCGGATCGTTCGGACACCGGAGCGGTGGGACAGGATTGTGGAATTGGCCGAGCGATATGGAACGAAGCTGCCATCGGAAGCAGATTCCGGAGAACTGAACTTGTTTTTGCAAGCGCAGAGGAAGAAGGACCCCGTGCACTATCCCGATCTTTCTCTGGCAGTCATCAAGCTGATGGGGCCCGGGGAGTATGTGGTGATCGAGGGCGGCGACAAGGAGCCGTTGGGGCACTTTGGTCTGGCGGCGCGCGACTATGCGCATTCCACCGCGCCTAATCGACGGTTTGCAGATCTGGTGACGCAAAGGCTGATCGAGGCGATGATGGATGGATTGCCGGCTCCCTACACCGATCCCGAGCTACGCTCAATTGCCTTGCAGTGCAATCTGCAGGAGAAGGCTAGTCACAAGGTGGAGCGCACCATGCAGAAGCGGGTGGGTGCGGTGGCGCTGGCAGACGAGATTGGGCGAAAGTTTCGCGGCGTGGTTACGGGAGCAAGCGAGAAGGGAACCTATGTGCGCGTGTTCGATCCCCCGGTTGAGGGTCGTGTGATCAAGGGCGAGAAGGGGCTGGACGTGGGGGACACCGTAGATGTGAAGCTGCTGCATACGAATCCGCAGATGGCTTTTATCGATTTTGCCCGAGCTTAGTGCACAGGATGTAACAGCGAGCCGCCTGGCGAGCGCCCGAGTTACCAATGAGACCGTTTGCATCTGTAGTCACGCGGTCGTGCTACTTTTATTTCTATAGTTCCAGCACCTTCAATTTCCTTCACGGCTATCCTCGAGCTGTGATGAAATTTCGCCGCGCTTTCGGCCAAGTCCTATCTACGCTGGGATTCGACTGGTTGGCAATCGAGAGATCCTATGACTACTTCGCGACGTAAGTTCCTGGGGACGACGATCGGCGCCGCCGCGCTAACGATGGTTCGACCCCTTGCGGATGCAGCGATTCTAGCCGATCAAATTGCAACTCCACCTTCATTGGCTCCAACTCTCCTCCGCGTGCATGCCGCGCCCGACCAAATCGTCAACTCCTTCGACCCGGATAAAGCTCTTGCGACCTCGATGGACATCCAGTCGCGCGGGGCAATCGACAGGATCTATACGCCCGAAACAGTAAAACTCTGTTTATCCGCGGGCTGGGGACCGATCAGCTACCGACTGCATACTCCGGAGACCATCGATTATTGGCACTGGAATCCCAAGGGCCAATGGACGGACGAAGCCAACCAGCGCGGGTACTTTGTAGGCAGCTCGGAGTTAGGGGAACCGATTCGAGATTCATTCGGCTACAGTCTCCCCCACCGCGGGTGCACGCACAATGGCGGTACCGACCGAGGCTATTCCCGTCTCACCGATGGCGATCCCAACACGTTCTGGAAAAGCAATCCTTACCTGACGCAGGCCTTCACCCACGATGATGACTCGCTGCATCCGCAATGGATCATCGTGGATCTGGGCGAATACTACGACGTGAATGCAATCCGCATCGACTGGTGCGAGCCATGCGCCCGCGACTACCAGGTGGAATACTGGGTCGGCGCCGATCCGATGAACTGGGAAGAACCGGCGATGGATTCGACGGGTCAGGGCGGCGAATATCTTCCTGTCTCGAATCAGGCGATGGGCAAGTGGGTTCGTTTTCCCAACGGCGTCGTTCGCGACGGCAAAGGCGGCAGCGTCACGCTCAAGCTTTCAGAGAATCTCATGACAACGCGTTGGGTTCGCGTGGTGATGACGAAGTCGTCCAATCGGCCGGGACCCCACGGGACCGATGACCAGCGACACCGCGTGGGATACGCAATCTACGAAGTCTATCTGGGCAGGTTGGCCGCGGATGGAAAGTTTGCGGATTTCGTGAAGCACGGGGCGGATGGTCGCCTGCAAACCGCTACCTATTGCTCTTCCACAGACCCGTGGCATACCGTTCAGAACTTGAATCCACACGGAGATCAGACGGGCTGGGACATCTTCTACAGCAGCGGGATCACCAATAATCTGCCAGCTCTCATCACGGTACCGCTGATTTATAGCGTTCCCGAGGACGCCGCCGCCATGGTTGCGTATCTGAAAAAGCGCGGCTATCCCATCAGCTGGGTTGAGATGGATGAAGAAGCCGACGGCCAATACTACATGCCGGAGGACTACGCCTCGCTCTATATTCAAGTTGCGGACGCAATTCACAAGGTCGATCCCACCCTTAAGTTAGGCGGACCCGTGTATCAAGGCATTAATCAGGACGCCTCCGTCTGGCCCAATGCGCGTGGAGACAAATCCTGGTTCCGCCGCTTCTACGACTATTTGAAAGCGCGAAATCGCCAGGCAGATCTGACGTTCGCTTCCTTCGAGATTTATCCTTTCGATGCCTGCACAATGAAGTGGGACGATTTGTACCGAAACCGCGAGCTGACTCGCAAGACGTTGCAGTCCTTCCGCGACGACGGTCTCCCAGTCTCCGTTCCGCTCATGAACACCGAAAGCAATCTCAGTGGTTCGCTATCCGTCTACATGTCCGATATTTTTTCTGCACTCTGGCTAGCCGACAATGTCGGCAGTTTTTTCGCCGAGGGTGGCGCACTGTATATTCACTCGCCGATCGAGCCCAGCAGCATCGAGCATGGTTGCCAGGGCTATGCCATCTGGGGAAACGTGCTGACGGATCGCGAAGGAAAGATCATCAACTATATGGCCTTCTATCATGCTGGTCGCATGATCAATGAGGAATGGGTCACGCATCGCACTGGCATGCATCATCTCTATTCCGTCGACGTCGGAATCCAGGACGTCGCCGGAAATGATCTTGTCACCAGCTATGCGGTTCGGCGGCCGGACGGCCATTGGGCGTTGCTGCTCATCAACAAAGACAGAGAGAATGCCCATGCGGTTCGCGTCGCCTTTGCAAATGGTGACGCCGCGGGATATTTTTTGGGCGCAGTTCGCGTCGTTACCTTCGGCAGTGAACAATATGTCTGGCACGGTGCGGACGCTACCGCCCACGCCGATCCGGATTTGCCCCCTGTGGTGTCGTCCGTCGATGCCTCTGCACAGACCATGTTCACGCTGCCCAAAGCCTCCGTCACGGTATTGAGAGGTGAAGTCGCCGGCTTCGCTACCTAGTAGGAATTCATCGCGACGAAAAATTGCCAGCGCGATTAACTGTCGCTGGAAGCTGAATATTCGACCAATCTGTGGAACTGGCGCTTTATAAACTCCCGCTCGATGCATGGTTCGTGCTGCCTGCCATCGGCGTC
Organism: uncultured Acidobacteriota bacterium; assembly: GCA_963735505.1. Classification (GTDB taxonomy): domain Bacteria; phylum Acidobacteriota; class Terriglobia; order Terriglobales; family Acidobacteriaceae; genus JAKAAZ01. The sequence goes on from CAVTLR010000002.1 coordinate 36,338, forward strand.
GGTTTGCCGAGAGCATGCGTGGATAACAAAGTACCAGACCCGCGTCACAATCTTCGGGCGCGATCAAGCCCATCGGCATCGCTCGTTCCGGCATCACCGAAATCTCAAAAAGACCTACTATTAAGTTGGCAAAAGGAAATACCTCTGTAGACCTTGTCGCCAACGAAATGCTGCGGGAAGTTGAGAGCCAAACATGAAAACGGATAACAAGGAAAAAACTGTTCCGCTAGGTACGGAAAAGCTCGCTATTGATGGAGGACTTCCGGTGCGTACTGCGCCGCTTCCGTTGGAATTTCCCGGAATCCACTATATGGATGAGGAGGAGGTTGACGCTGCGGTTCGAGTATTGCGAAGCCGGTCGCCGTTCCGTTATTACGGTGTCGATCTACAAGGAGAAGTAGAAGCCTTTGAGACGGAATTCGCCGCGTTCCTCGGCGTCTCCCACTGCCTGGCAACCAATAGCGGGACGGGTGCGCTACACATCGCGCTAGCCGCGCTGGGAGTTGGTCCAGGCCAGGAAGTCATTGTGCCGGCATATCTGTGGGTTTCCGTAGCCGCGGCCGTTGTCAACCTTGGGGCGATTCCCGTCCTGGCTGACATCGATGAAACCTTCTGTGTGAGTTCGGTTACAGTCGCCGAGAAGATCACGCCGCGAACCACTGGCGTGATTGTGGTGCACATGAGCGGATCTCCGGCCGACATCGCTCCAATTCAGGAGTTGACGCGGAAGCGCGGCCTCTTTCTGCTGGAAGATTGTGCACAGTGTGCGGGGGGAAGTATTGGCAGTAAAAAAGTGGGAACGTTCGGGCAGATGGCGATCTTCAGTTTCCAAATGAACAAGAATATGACCAGTGGAGAAGGTGGGTGCTTGGTAACAAACGACAACCATCTCTATCACCGTGCCGTGGCTTGTCACGACACCGGGTATGCTCGCGATTCCGATGGACGTGCTTTGCTGGATCATTTCGATCTCTGTCTTTGGGGTCGTGGCTACAGGATGGATGAAATTCGCGCCGCGATTTTGAGAGTGCAATTGAGAAAACTTGCCACTGTGATCGGGAACATGCGCCGCAGCAAGTACCGCATCCGCACCGCGCTTCAGCAACATCCTGAGATTCGCCTTCGCAAGGTGGTTGACACCGACGGCGATACCGGGGGCTTCCTGCTGACGACATTTGGTGCACCGGAAATCGCGCAGAAGGTCAACGGTGCATTACGAGCGGAGGGAATTGTCACCTCTGCCATAGGCATCAATAACATCGTCATGACGCAATGGGGTTTGCACATTTACTACAACATCCCGAGTCTGGTACATAAGACCAGCGTCGACAAAAGAAACTCTCCCTGGTCACTGACGGAAAATAAGGATTCACACGCCGAATATTGCAAGGGAACTTGTCCGGTGGCCGATAGTTTGTTCGAGCGAACTATTCTGCTGGCGATTCCATCTATTTTGAGCGAAAGAGACGAAGACGATATCGTGCACGCATTTCGCAAAGTATTAGCCAACCTTGGTGATTAAACCTCGGATTCTCCGTCGTACCTGCAAGCAGGAAAAGCACTCATCGTGAATCTGGCATTCGGCGCGATCCCGTTTGACGACGCTCGCTCGATTTTGTTCCTGATTGTCGAGGGGCCATGTTTCATGCCAGCCTGGATTGTTGGATAGAAGAAAATCAAGTGTGAATGCACGAGCGCGAATGCCCGCCTGCGAGGCCAACCGATGTCAGCTGAGCTCTCTTCGAGGAACCGCTCCCACCGACGATTTCAACTCACACTGCGCGGCGGGGTCGCAGTCCTGGTGTTTGGAGCGTTTCTCTTCGGCGCTTCCGTTTCCGCGCAAACTGCTTCTCCCGATCCGCTGCTGGACTGGATGAATTCGATATCGCAGCATGACCTGCAGAGGCGATCCGAAGCAATTCAAGAAATCAATTCGGTAGCGAAAGCTGAGCAGAGAAAGTCGATTGTACGCGCCAAACTGCTGCGGGATATCGGCGGGTTGCCCACCTATCGCGGACCGCTGAAGTCTCGGGTGACTGGCGAGATTCACACAGATTCCTACACCATCGAGAAAGTGACCTACCAGAGTTTGCCCGGCTTTTACATCACCGCAAATGTCTATCGACCGAACCATCCGGGCCGCTACCCGGCTGTGCTGCTGCAAGCAGGTCATACCCAGGAAGGGAAGCCGGAAAATCAGCGGCTCGCGGCCAATCTCGCAATGAAAGGGTTTGTCGTTCTGTGTTTTGATCCCATCGGTCAGGGCGAAAGAGTACAGACATACAGCAAGCAGTTGGATGCGCCGCTGGCGGGTTGGTCCGTTCCGGAGCATATCGAGATGGGGGCCCAGGCGCAATTGATTGGTCAGGGATTAGCTCGATATTTTATTTGGGATGCGATGCGCTCGATTGACTATCTTGCCAGCAGGCCCGACGTAGATCCTACGCGGATAGGAGCTGCGGGTTGCTCAGGCGGAGGCGCCTTGACAACATTTACTGGCGCTCTCGATGCAAGGCTGAAGGTGGTCATACCCGGCTGCTTTCCAAGCTCCTTCAAGGCGCTATTTGCGACGTTCGGACCCGATGCGGAAATGGTCTTCCCCCATTTTTTGGCCAGCGGTTTGGATACTGCAGATTTTGTGGAACAGTCCGCGCCCACGCCATGGCTGCTTCAGTCCACTGAGCACGATCAGTTTCACTTTACTCACGAAGGAGTTCACCTGGTATATCTGGAAGCTCAAAAATGGTATGAGCTTTACGGAGCACAGAAGAATATTGGTTTCATGGTGGGGCCCGGCTCTCATGGAATGCCTCTTGTCAGTCGCGAGGCCGTATACGAATGGATGATTCGCTGGCTGAAGAATGGTCAGGGAGACCCAGACGAGCAGCCCGTGAAGATGTTTACCAACCACGAACTTCAAGTGACGCCGACCGGACATGTCGAGGACGAACCCGGCAGCAGAAAGCTGCACGAAATTCTGCTGAAGGATTTTCACGACCTGCAACAAAAGAAGACCATTCCAGAACTCATGACGGAACTGCGGGATCTGAAAATCCCGACAGATCACTCGACTCCAGGCATGAGGTTACTGGAGGGGAAAAGCTACTCAGAAATTCGCCAGCAGCATATTCAATTTGAAAGCGACCCCGGAATCTGGTTGGATGCCACGTTGTATCTGCCTTCTTCTCATGGACACAAACCGGCAGTAATTATGATGCAAGGCGACGAGTATTTCGGGGTGATGCCAACCGTCGCGATGGCGGAGGAAATGGCCAAAGAGGGCCAGATTGTTTTGGCGATGGAGCCGCGCAGATCGAAAATGAAAAACGAAGAAGGTCCATATACGGGCGACTGGGCGACCGATCTGCAGGCAAATCTTATCGGAGAAAACCTCCCGGCCTTGCGAGCGCACGACATCCTTCGCGGCATCGATCTGCTGCAGTCTCGCGCGGACGTCGATCCCACATCGATTCGTGGAATCGGTCGTGGTGTGCAGGGGATTTGGCTTCTTCTGGCTGCTGCGGCTGATCCCAGGATTCGCGCAATCTGGTTGGACAGGACGCCATACAGTTTGCGCGCGGCACTGAACAATTCGATGACTGCCGATTTGTGGGACGCCGTTATCCCAGGTTTTGCCCTGCATTGGGATGAGAATGATTTGGTGAAGGCGATGGGACAGCGGCGCGTCTTGTGGACCGATCCTACCAACTGGATGCGTGGTGTAGTCGCTCTGGGTCCGCCCTATCAATATCGTTATGTGTTAGGCGACACGACTGATTTGGCCAATGCGCAAGACGATGCGTACATTCACGAGCTGCTACATTGATCGGCCGAGGTTGACTCACTGAAGATGTTCGAGGAATCGCTGCTGGATCTCTTCCAGTAGATCAATGTCGGCAGATTTCCAAATCTCTTCGTTGAAGATTTCGACTTCAATGGGCCCGTCGTAGCCGGTCGCATCAACCGCTTGGCGCAGACGCCGCAATTCAATGACGCCGTGTCCCATCATGGCTCGACCCATCAGGATTCCGGGCAGAGGTACGGGCCAGTCCGAAACATGGAAGCCAACGATTTTTCCGCGTGTACGCTCAATCTGCGGCATCACTTCAGGATCCCACCAGACGTGGAACGCATCGATCACAACCCCTGCGGCTGAACTATTCATCTGTTCGACAATATCGTTCGCCTGCTTCAGCGTAACCACCACGGACCGTTCCGCGGTATACATGGGATGCAGCGGCTCAATGCCAAGAATGACGCCGGCTTTCTCCGCATCAGGCAGCACTTCCATCAGCCCATCCAACACGGTGGAGCGCGCATCATCGAGCGTTTGGCCGTTCGCTGGGCCGGAGACAATGACCAGCACCGGCGCGCCCAGGATGGCAGCTTCTTCAATGGCCACGCGGTTATCCGCAATGCGTTCTAGCCGCTCTTTCGCGGTGGGCGCCGAGAACCATCCTCCGCGACAGAGGCTCGAAACGCGCAGGCCCTCACTACGAATCAGCGCAGCCGCTTTCGTGACATCGCCGTCCAGCTTATGGCGCCAGACCCCGATGTACGGAATCCCGCTGTGGGAACAGTTGCGCACCACTTGCTGCAGCGACCATGGATCGGCGGTGATCTGATTGAAGCTGAGACGCTCTAACAAACTCATGAGACACCTGACAGCAGCAAGTAGTCTCGCATTCGTACTGTCGCCAGATCAGGATCGCGCAATACTCCAGCCTGGTCCGCCAGGACAAACAGGTCGCACGAATGCGCTGTAGATCGTGCGCTCTCTAAACCGCCAATCATACGAAAGTGCGATTGAAATCCATTCAGAAACGCCAGAAAGACGACGCCAGCTTTATAGTGTTGCGTTGGAGACGCGAAGATATGTCTCGAAAGCGGGACTGTGGGCGCGAGCAGCTCATGATATCGGGCAACAGCACCTGCATCGAGCGCTGCCAGCGCCAGCGAGGCAGCCGGAGCGATGGCATCAAAAATTCCTAACAATGCGTCGCTGTAACCTCGAGTGTCGCCAAGGATGAGGCGATCATAATTGAAGTCGTCGCCCGTATACATCCGCACACCCGGCGGGAGATCTTGCCGCATGGAGATTTCCAGTTCTGCGTCAAGCAGGGAAATCTTGATGCCATCGATTTTTTCTTTGTTGGCACGAATCACCCCGAGGCAGTTCTCCATTGCCACGGCGATCGAGTCTCCGCCCCAGTAGCCTTGCAGCGCAGGATCGAACATCGGACCCAGCCAATGAAGAATGACAGGCTGACGAACCTGGCCGAGCACGGTGGCATAGACTGACGCGTAATCGTCCGCATGGCGCGCGACTGCTGCAAGCGCGCGACTGGCCATCAAAATGATGCGTCCCTCGACAGCCTCAATCGCTTCACATTGCCGCAGGTAGGCGTTGATTACCTCTTGCAACGTGAAAGCTGCTCCGGCCGGAAGATGATCGGTACCCGCGCCGCTTGCAACCACCGCTGCGCGCGCATTCGCTGCTGCAGTGCTGCGTTGAATCAATTCCAGCGCCAATGGCCAACCTAGCCCCATACCCCGCTGCGCGGTATCCATCGCTTCGGCGACACCAAAGCCAAGCGACCAAAGGTATTCGCGATACGCCAGCGTCGACTCCCAATCGATTACCGGATGCGTCCACGGGTCCGCGGTCTTGAGCGGATCCAGCACCACGTGGGCTGCGGCAAATGCAACGCGCGTCTTGAAGGAGCTTTGTCGGGCTGCCACTAACGGCTCACGTGTTGGCGAGTAGTTGTAGAGGGAGCCATCGGACCGCACAAGTTTTATTGAGTTGTTCAAACTTATGCCCTCAGTTCCGGCACATCAATCCAGCGTCGTTCCTTCCAGGATTTCAGGCCGAGCTCCGCCAACTGCACGCCACGCGCTCCTTCGACAAAGTCATGCGGGAAGGGCGCATCTTCTGCAACATGGCGCAGAAACATTTCCCACTGAACTTTGAATCCGTTGTCGAAGATCTCGTTGTCGGGCACGTCCTGCCAATGCTCACGAAAGCGGAACGGATTCTCAACGTCTGGATTCCACACCGGCCGTGGCGTATTTACACGATGCTGGGTGCGGCATTCTCGCAGACCCGCGACTGCGCTCCCAAGCGTGCCATCTACTTGCAAGCTGAATAATTCGTCACGATAGACACGGAACGACCATGAGGAATTGATCTGCGCAACGATTCCACCCTCCAGCTCAAACGTTCCGTAAGCGGTGTCGTCGGCGGTGCATGCATATCGTTGACCATGTTCGTCGACACGCTCAGGAATTGCGGTGCCCCCCAGGCACTGCACGGCGCGCACGCTGCCGAACGTATGGTCAAGGACGTAACGCCAATGACAGAACATGTCCACGATGATGCCGCCGTCATCCTGCTTGCGATAGTTCCATGAAGGCCGCTGCGCAGGCTGCCAATCCCCCTCAAATACCCAATAGCCAAACTCTCCGCGAACGGAAAGAATTCTTCCGAAGAAACCGCTGTCGACCAAACGCTTCAGCTTGCGCATGCCGGGCAGAAACAGCTTGTCCTGGACAACACCTTGCTTCACCCCTGCGGCTTTCGCCAGCGCCGCCAGTCGCAGCGCGACAGCTGAATCGACGGCGAGCGGCTTCTCGCAATACACATGTTTTCCGGCAGCAATCGCCGCTTCAACGCTCGAAGCGCGCAGGGAGGTCACCTGGGCGTCAAAGTAAATCGCATCATCTGGATTCGCGAGTGCCCCTCGCAGATCGGTTGTCCAGCGAGCGACTCCGTGATCTTTGGCAATCTGCTCCAACTTGGCTGCGTTGCGGCCCACCAAAATTGGGTCGGGCATCAGACGCGTGCCGTCCTTGAGTGAGACGCCGCCCTGATTCCGTATCGCCAGAATGGAGCGAACCAGATGCTGGTTCAGCCCCATGCGCCCCGTGACGCCGTTCATGATGATGCCGATTCGCTTCTCGTTCATCTCTTTCTCCCAGACGTCGAGTCCAATGGAACTTTATTTATTCGGTCAGCACCGATGCCGGCCTGGTCTCTGTCTCCCGCAAAAAGCTGCGATTATGCGCTTCCGGACCAAACCAGAAGATCACGATCATCAGCACCGTGACGGCTCCGCCAAAAACGGTCAATGCCCAGGGATACCCAAAGTGATCGCGCAAGATGAATTCTACTGCGGTTGCGGGAGCGGCCAGCAGAACTCCCAACTGGTACACGACTCCGGGAAAAAGGCTGCGGACTGCATCCGGAGAAAGCTCTGTCAAGTGCGCAGGGATTACGCCGAATGCGCCCTGCACACCGGCCTGCATCACGAACGATCCAATCACCAGCACACCGAGCGAGGCGCCGAACGCCCAAGCCGGGATCGAGATCAGTGAGACCACCAGGGCCATCATGATGGCTTTCCGTCGCCCCATGCCTTGCGATAGATGACCGAAAAAGAGTGCGCCGACGATGGCGCCAATGTTGTAGATAATTGGAATTCCGTATAAGGACTTCATCCCGATCACCGTCTTCTCTGCGATGCCGGGGACCGACTTGAGGAAGTCTGGATACAGATCCTGCGTGCCATGCGACAGGCACAAGAGCACGCTCATCATCAACAGCAGGTAGAAAAACATTGCTTTGTGATGCAGCAATGAAGTGAAAATCAGTTTCATCGACGCTGGCCGATGCTGCTTCCATGCTTCGGATTCCGGCGCGAATAATGTGAGCCCAATGACAAGCAGTGCGACGGGAGCGCCCACAAAGAAGACCGACCTCCAGCCAAAGGCGGGAGCAATGGTCTGCATGGCGACGGAAGCCAACAGATAACCCATGGGATATCCCGACTGGATCATGCCGGAGAGCACGCCTCGAAAGCGACGTGGCAAACTTTCCATGGCGTAGGAGGCGCCGATGCCCCAATAACCTCCCATGCCAATGCCATATAGCGCGCGAAAGAGAACGAACACCCAGAAGGTCGGGGCTAACCCGGTGAATACTGTGCATAGGGAGAAGTACAGTACGCAAAACATCAATGGACGTTTGCGGCCAAATCTGTCTGCCAGTGCGCCGAAGAATAGCGCTCCCACCGGCCGCATTGCAAGGGTCAACGTCAGCGTGTAAACGACCGACGCCTTGGATACATGAAATCTCGCCGCCAGCGTGTCAAACAAAAACACCACGACGAAGAAGTCGAAGGCATCCAGTACCCAGCCCAGAAGGCCGGATGTGACGGCGAACTTCCAGCCTTTGATCTCCTGATCGCTGCCGATGTTCGATCCAGCTACAAAGGCCATGCTTGGTGCGCCATTTCCACAATCGTCTCCCGCCGCTGGGGTGAATGCAATGCTCTATCTGGTGGAAAGATTCTATCGTGTCCCGTTGCCACCCGGATCGCACAATGAGCTTATGGTGATGGAGGAAGTGATTTCCAGTTTGTGTTGGGTGCATCCTGCAATCGGCCCAGCATCCGGTAGATCTCGACGACAGCCTGATTCACCATGCGTTCCCCTGTGCCCACTTGTGCCCACGTGGTTGCACTCTGCGCTCCATAGCCGCCTTCGGTCGCGGCGAGAATGGTGGGGAAATATCCGTAGTATCCGTTGGTGTAGCCAAGGAAGAAACACGCACTCACTGGGCACCGGTCGCGCCAGTCGGTTTGGAATTGAACGAAAGGCTCGCCCGGCATTCCCATCAGCGCGATCTTTCCGTCGATCATTGCAGTCGTCACCGGCATCTGCATGGTTTCCTGAATCGGTGAAGAAAAAATCTGGAAGGCTTTCGGCCCCATTTCATCCAGAGAGATTTGGCGGAATTTCTGCGCATCCCAACGTAGTTTGACGGGCATCAAGGCCTCAGCAAAGTCGATCGAGGAATCTGAGTCCGCTTGAGTGTGGATTTCCCTGGCGGTACTCGCTGCCGCTTTGCCGAGAGTTTCGCCAGCCCAATCTCGCCTGCCGATGGCGTCTTGCAGGATTGGGGTTGTTGCGTCGTAGATATTGATGTCACCGGGTGCACCCTGAACAAAGAAGGCCATCGGTTTTTGGTCAAATGCCTGCTCGACAACTTTGCACATGACCCCGGGAAAATCGGCGGAGTAGCGCAAGTTATCTGGGCCGAATGTGACTGGATGGGCGGCGTAGTTCACCAGGATCGCAAGCGGTAGTCCATCCATTCGATCGATGCGGAGCACCGTGATTGTTGGGTCAACCGGCCATGTCGGGATCCTCGCGGAGTTGTTCCACAGCATCGTTACCGTGCCATCGGGATTCAGTTGGCGGCGGTTGTAACCTATGTAAGTTTCCCCATATCCGACACCCAATCGGACTGGCACCAGTTGTTCAGTTGCGTTGTGAATCGCCAGACCAATTTTGCCAAGATCGGCAGTCTCCCACGCAGGCGGACCGGATGGATAATCATCCAGAATGACGGGTCCAGCGTGGGTGTGAATTGCCTGAACGATCAGATAGTCAATCCCGCTGTCGCGTTTTGCAGTCGAGCGCAGTTGATCGAGCGACCCTGGTCCAAATGTTCTTCCCAGATCAAGATCAACGTAAGCAAGGCGCTTGCCTTGCGCCTCCAGAACTAATACTCGAGCATAAAGGGGGTCAATGGTACCTTCAGCACCCTTCAGACGATCGAAATAGCCCCACATTTTAGTTCCGACTGGCGGAGTGATATCGACTTTGGCTACGCCGGCTTTCATGTCTGCGGCGCTTGCTTTCAGGCCAGACACCAGGATCAGCAAAGCGGCAACGTACGCTAGAGGTGTTGGGAATGTGTAACGCTCTCGGGTCACGACGAGTACCCCATTTCGAGTGGTGCGTGGAATAAATATGGCAAGGATTCAAACTTTTCTATGGCCATGTAGCCAAATGTGGAATGGCTGAGTAATTTATAGGCGTGTCAACAGGCAAATGGATAGCGTTTTGTTTTCCGTCGCCACCTTGTCTGTATGCGCGCATGGATGGTCCATGCTTGAAGTGCCAGGAAGGTTTAGACACGGAGCAAACTATGTAAGCACGCATTGCATCCCGCTTGGCCTCAGTTCGGCAATGCGACGTTAATTCATTCCGACCCCGATCAAGTGTTAGCCTGCACGGTAAGAAGAATCACGAAGAAATCGCGCGGTATTCTTTCGCAGGCAGCATGCCGACAAATTCCGGCAACGCCGATCTGGACTGGAGGCTCCAAAGTCGATGCAGTCTCTCTTTACAAGTTCGAGATGTCCTTCTGATCGATCCATGCAGAGTCGCAGATTTTCGACTCGCGATCGATGGATGGAGCCATCGCCCGGGAGTCTTCGAAGGAATGGGGTGAAATTCCATCTCGGGCGAATCCTGTTCGCTTCATTCCTGACGTGTCTCGTAGCGCTCTGTGGTGAAGTGCATGGCCAGAATGTTGCGAGTGCTTCCAGTGATGAATGGCATGCGTATGGACACGATGCGGGCGGCGAGCGGTTCTCAGCGCTGAAACAGATCAATCGCGCCAATTTAGGTCAACTGCAGCGAGCCTGGACGTACAAGGTGGCGGCGTTTCCTGGGAGTGGTGTGGCAGCCTTCGAAAGTACTCCTCTGATGGTGAATGATGTTCTGTATTTTGCAGTGCCGACGGGACAAGCCATGGCTGTCGACGCGGAAACAGGAAAACAGCTGTGGGTCTTCAATCCGTTCAGCGGAGTGTCGCAACCGCCGAATCCAGTGCCCAATCGAGGGGTCGCGTACTGGCAGGGGAGCGTCACCGGCGCGCATGGCGGCCTGGGAAAAAATGTTGGCGGCCGGATCCTCTATGTCAGCGCAAATGCGCGCCTGTATGCGCTCGACTCTGCAACGGGGAAACCCTGCATGGATTTTGGCATTGGTGGGTCGATCGATCTTCGCTCCGGAGTTGCGACACAATGGCCGCAATTGAAGTATGACGATACCTCTCCGCCGGTTATCTATAAGGATGTTGTCATCGTGGGATCCGAGGTTCAGGAATATCCTTCGATCGGACCGAGCGGCGCGGTTCGAGCCTTCGATGTCCACACAGGAAAACTTGTCTGGAGGTTTGATACTGTTCCCAAGCCCGGCGAAGCTGGTCACGACACGTGGCAGGGTAATGATTGGAAGGACCGCTCCGGCACCAACGCCTGGGGTCTGATAAGCGTCGATGTAAAAAATGGATTGGTGTTTTTGCCCCTCGGCTCGCCCTCGTACGACTTTTACGGTGCGGACAGAAAGGGCATGAATCTATTTGGAGATTCCATCGTGGCTCTCAGTGCTGCGACCGGCAAACTGATCTGGTATTTCCAGACTGTGCATCACGACCTGTGGGATTATGACCCGGCCGCCCAGCCTGTTCTATTTTCTATGCGACGCGATGGCCGAGAAATTCCTGCCGTTGCGGAGGTGACCAAGACGGGATTTGTGTTTGTATTCGATCGTCTGACAGGCAAGCCTCTGTTTCCAATTGAGGAACGTGCCGTCCCCCCTAGCGAATTACCCGGAGAGGCCAGTTGGCCCACCCAGCCCTATCCGATGAAACCGCCGCCGCTGGCCACCACATCGGTCACACTGGCTGACATCACCACGGTTACTCCAGAATCACGGCAAGATTGTCTGCAGAAATTTGGATCTGCACTTCCGGGACGAATCTTTAATCCGTGGGGACTGAATCTGAAGGTGGAAATTCCGGGAACGCTGGGCGGCGGCAACTGGTCCGGTGCTTCGTTCGATCCTTCTTCCGGTTACTTATTTGTAAATATGAGCAATGTTGGCAGTGTCGGCAGGATGAAACCGCAACCCACCGGTTCACCGGAGGCGTATGCGTGGGGAAGTCCGTGGGGCACCTATTCGCGTTTTTGGGACAATCACCATTATCCTTGCCAGCAACCACCATGGGGAACGTTGACTGCGGTCAATCTCAATTCTGGAGAGGTCGCCTGGCAATCGACTTTAGGAGTGGTGGACGCGCTTGCGGCGAAAGGAATTCCTGAGACCGGCATCTACAATCTCGGAGGTTCGATCGCGACAGATGGAGGACTTGTTTTCATTGGGGCTACTTCCGATCATCGACTTCGGGCGTTTGATTCAAAGTCCGGAAAGCCACTTTGGGTTACGAGGTTGGAATCGAATGGTCACGCCACGCCGCTGACGTATCTTGGTGCGCGATCGAAAAAACAGTTCGTTGTGATTGCCGTTGGTCCAGGCGGAAACTTTGGTGATGGAGGATCGGGTCCAACTGCACTGGCTGCATATGCGTTATTTCCAAAAGGCCAATCCAGCCCCGCCGAATTGAAATTGCAAACTGAGTTGAAGGCTATGCAGATCAACAGCGGGGGTGGCGGAAGCGAGCCGCAAGATATCCATCCGCCGCTGCCCGCGCCGGAGCAGCCGATTGCATTTAGTCATAAGCTCCACGTGGTGACGGCCGGAATGAAGTGCAACGACTGCCACCAGATCGCCGCGGATGGTAAGCAGATGCAAGTTCCCAATGTCGCCAACTGTATGCTCTGTCATCAAACCGTGATGACGACAAGTCCGGAGATTCGGAAATTGTCTCGACTGGAAAAAGAGGGTCAGCAGGTTTCCTGGGTTCGCGTCTATCAGTTGCCGTCTTTTGTTTTTTTTAGTCATCAGAAGCACATCGACGCAAAGGTGGACTGCTCGGTCTGTCACGGCAATGTGGGGAACCTGAATATTTTGGGGCAGGAAAAAGACCTCTCCATGGCCTCATGCGTCAACTGTCATCAACTCCGCAAAGCCTCCACTTCATGCGGCCTCTGTCATAACGTTGGGTATTGAAGAAGATGACGCTGGATCGGCGAGTGAAACAATTCACGTTTTTTCTTGTCCTTGGGATTGCATCCCCTTGCGTTCAGCTGTCGGCGCAAATATCCACTGCCGATGCATCGTCGAAAGCGCAGGCAGAGAGAACTTATGCAGTCAAATGTGCGCTTTGCCATGGTGCCGAGGCGCGCGGCGGCGAATACGGACCGGCACTGGCGGGGATTAGCGACCTGCACGGGAAATCCGCTGCATGGTTGCAGGAGGTGATCAAGAATGGAATTCCCTCGGGAGGCATGCCCGCGTTTGATCTCCCTTCCAGTGAACTCAAAGCGCTCGCCTCCTGGATCGACTCGATGAACATTCCGGCGACCCAGAGTGCTGTGCCCGGAGATCGCGCCGCTGGTGAGCAATACTTCTTCGGCACGGGGAAGTGTTCCAGCTGCCATATGGTTGCGGGCAGAGGCTCTGTGTCCGGTCCGGATCTGTCGAGCGTCGCCAGCACGAGGACAACTCCGGAGATTCGCGCGGCACTTCTGGATCCAAGCGCCCACGCTACTCCTGGTTATGAATCTGTGGCAGTGAAGTTGCGCAACGGTCAGACGATTGGCGGTTTCGCGCGGAGCCAAAGTAACTTTGAGATCACGCTGCAGGATAGCGATGGAAAATTTCATCGGCTTCCGCAAAGCCAGATTCTATCGATTCGCAAAGATCCACAGTCGCCTATGCCGCCGGTACACGCCAGTCCAGAAGAGATGGAGAACCTGATCGCGTATCTCAGCGGGTTGACCGAAGTTGAGCCGGGTACAAATGCGATCGCAACTCCTTCGACCGCGAGTGGAGTTTCATTCGAGGACATCCTTCATCCTTCGCCTGGCGATTGGCTCACCTACAATGGCGACCTGAGCGGAAATCGATATAGCAAGCTGGCTCAGATCAACACGACCAATGTGAAGCAGCTGCAATTGCAATGGATCTATACGGTGCCGCTGTGGAAGCAGTTCTATCCCGACACCTCGTATTACAGAGAAAACATGCAGTACTTCGGGCTGGAAACGACGCCGCTGGTTGCCGATGGAATCTTGTATGCGACCGGACCGCAACAGGCGTATGCGCTCGACGCCCGCACCGGGCAGCAGATCTGGCGGTACACGCGCAGCCGCACTGTGGGCATTGTGGGCGACGCAGGGCTTGCATCGAATCGCGGCCTCGCCATTCTTGGGGACAAGGTCTTCATGGTGACGGACAATGCTCACATGATTGCGCTGAACCGCATTACCGGAAAGCCAGTGTGGGAAGCCATAATGCCAGAGAAGTCCATGCACTACGGCGGCACGGTGGCCCCGCTTGTGGTGAAGGACATGGTAATTGGTGGCGTTGCCGGCGGCGACTGGGGTGTGCGCGGTTTCCTGGCTGCATATCGGGCTTCCGACGGCAAACTTCTTTGGCGGCATTGGACCATTCCACAAAAAGGTGAACCGGGCGCGGAAACGTGGGGCGGCGATCCGCCTGAAACAGGTGGAGGCGCAACCTGGACAACCGGCTCCTACGATCCGGAAACGGACACGATCTACTGGGCCACTGGCAATCCCTATCCCGACGGCGACGGACAACATCGGCCCGGCGATGATCTCTACACAAATTCCATCCTGGCGCTGAACCCGTCCGATGGAAGGGTCAAATGGTTTTATCAGGTGACGCCGCATGACGTGAAGGACTGGGACACAACCGCACCGCTCGTTCTGGTGGATACCGTGTATCACGGAGAGCCGCGAAAGCTGTTGATGCATGTCGACAAGAACGGGTTCTTTTACATACTCGACCGGACCAACGGACGCGTGCTGCTCGCCAAGCCGGCGGTCCGGGTGACATGGGCCAGCGGCATCGCGCCCAATGGCCGTCCCCAGCGTGTGCCCGATCATGGGCTCGTTTGTCCTGCGATCGGGTCCAACTGGAATGCAGCGGCTTTCAGTCCCGTGACCCGCATGTACTACGTGATGGTGACAGAGCAGTGCGACGTGGATATGGCTGACAGATCAAAATATCTGGACGAGGAAACGCCCAAAAAATACCTGGAAGCGATCAACATTGAAAATGGAACGATTGCCTGGAGAATCCGACAACTGGGCCCGGCAGACGGAAAGCGGGATGCAGGGATACTGGCAACCGCGGGCGGACTTCTCTTTTATGGTGACCCCACCGGCGATGTGGTTGCAGCCGATGCGCGCACCGGAAAATCGCTTTGGCACTTTCCGACCAATGGAGAGAACAAGGCTTCGCCCATGACCTACACCGTGGATGGAAAACAATATGTTGTGCTGGCCGTCGGACCGAATCTTCTCAGCTTCAGTCTGCCGTCAGAGAAAGAAAAGCCATGAGCAAAACCTTCTCAAGACGCGAATTTCTGCAGGCATCGTCGGCAACTGCAATGGCAAGCGCGGCAGGCCTGTCTGCGTGGCCTGTAACTCCGGCGGAAGCGGCTCCCCGCGCACCGTTTCGCGGCACGCTGTGCCTGTTTTCTAAGCCGGTTCCGCAGCTAAGTTGGAGAGAGCTTGCGCAAAGCGCGAAGCAGGCTGGCTTCGGCGGGATTGATTTGACCGTTCGACCTGAAGGCCACGTTCTACCCGAACGCGCCGCAATTGACCTTCCCAAAGCTGTGGCGGCGATTCGCGCCGCAGGGATGGAAGTTCCAATGATCAGCACGGCACTCGTCAGTGCTGACGATCCCACCGCCAAGCCCATCTTTGAAACGGCCAGCAAGCTCGGCATTCCCTATATCAAGCCAGGGTACTACCACTATAAGTTCGTTAACGTCATCGACGAGCGCAATCAGGCCGGCCGCAAATTTCTCAGCCTGGTTGAACTGGCCCAGAAATATCAATTGCAACTCGGCTATCACAACCACACGGACTACATCGGGGCTGCGCTCTGGGACATAGCTCCAGTGATCGAGCCGCTCGATCCGCGCTGGTGCGGTTTTTATTTTGATCTCGGTCACGCGTCGGTGGACTTGGGCGAGAACGGCTGGAAGGTCGCAACCAACCTGGTGCTGCCGCGATTGAAAATGGTGGGGGCTAAAGATTTCACGTGGCAGCCTCGAGGCCCACACAGTTGGCATGCTGAGCCATGCCCGATGGGCCAGGGAATTACACCATGGCGCGAGTTCCTTGAGATCCTCGCACAATCGAATTATCATGGACCCATTTCACTGCAGCAAGAATTCACGATCCCCGGCGTGACGGATCACCAGGGAATCGCCTTGTCTCGCGCCGCCGTTCCTCAAGTGATGGCCTCCGCGAAAACAAATCTGGACTATCTGAAATCGCTGCTGCGAGACACCTATCAGCAAACATAGAAAGTTTTTACAAAGGAGATATTTGTGGCACCGCCCACTCGCATGACGCGAAGAAATTTCCTGAAGGCTGTCCCGACTGGGGCACTCAGTCTTTCAACTCTCAGCTCAGCCCCACTCTTCGCTGTGCCCAGGCGCAAGCCGAGCGATATTCGCGTCAAGGAAATGCATGTCAGCTACGAAAACTTTCCCTATCGAACTCCGTATCAGTTCGGCGGACGTAGCGTCGACCAGGTGACTTTGTTAAATGTCGACTGCACAGTGGAGACCGTTTCCGGCCATGTAGCGCGTGGATTTGGCTCAATGCCAATGGGGAATGAATGGTCGTTTCCTTCGAAGACACTTTCCTACGACACCACGCTGGAGGCGATGAAGCAACTAGCAGAACGCATTCGGAAAATCACTGAAGCGTATACCGAAGCAGGGCATCCCATCGATATCAACTACACACTGGAGCCAGAATATCTGAATGCCGCGGTCGATGTGACCCATACCATGCGCCTCGATCAGCCCATCCCGAAGCTGTGCACCCTGGTGACCGCGAGTCCCTTTGATGCTGCCATTCACGATGCTTTCGGCAAGGTACACGGCCTCAATTGCTATCAAACTTACGGTCCCGAGTTTATGTCGAACGACCTGGGGCATTACCTCACAACGGAGTTCAAAGGAAAATATCCCAGCCAGTACCTTCTCCGCGCACCGCAGCCATGGCTCTGGTGCAATCATTCTGTTGGCGCTCAAGATCCGATCGATGCATCGGAGGTCAAGAAGCCTCTGCATGATGGTCTTCCTCAGGCGCTGGGTGGCTGGATCAAGGCCGATGGGCTCACTCACCTCAAGATCAAACTCAACGGCAACAATCTCGACGCAGATACGGCGCGAGTGCTGCACATCGACCAGGTGGCGACCGAGGTCGAAACCCGTCGCAGAGTGCGTCAGTGGTACTACTCGCTGGACTTCAATGAGCAATGCCCCGATGTCGAATACATCCTCGACTTCATTCATCGCATTAAGCAACGCTCCGCGGGCTGCTATGAACGCATTACGTTCATCGAGCAGCCGACTCGCCGCGACCTGCTAGCCACTCCGCCGCAGTACCTGTTTCCCGTTTCCAAGCTCAAGCCCGTGGTGATGGACGAATCTCTCACCGGCTACGATGCGCTATTGCGCGGGCGTCAGATCGGGTACACGGGCGTGGCGCTGAAAGCCTGCAAGGGTCAGAGTCAATCCATGGTGCTGAATGCTGCAGCCCAGGAATTCAAAATGTATATGACGGCACAGGACCTGACCTGTCCCGGCGCTTCGCTCATTCAGTCTGCGGGCATCGCCGCTCACGTTGCCAAAATTGACACGCTGGAATCGAACGGTCGCGAATATGTCCCTTCGGCGAATCGGCCCTGGCTCAATAAATTTCCAGGACTATTTCAGGTGCGAGATGGCAAACTGCACACCGCAAACCTCACCGGGCCGGGATTGAGCGCCGTTCCACCACGGGAATCTGCCGGGTGACTTTTTGCTGTGGGGCTGCATGAATCGAAAGCAAATTCCGGAAGGCAGAAAGAGTGACCTTGATGGCGACGCAGACAAACTCCAGGTTCAACAGGCCGTTGAGCAGCAGCACATGGCAGACGGATAGACGCCGAAGCAGCGCTCCCGTCAGATTTCGAACCGCCATGCATGCTCGCTGCGTCGCATTGCTCGTCGTACTCGCAGGCCCTCTTCAAATGACGGCGCAATCCAACGCTGCCTCGCCCATCTATCTGGATAAGACGCAGCCGATCGAAGCGCGAGTCGAGGACTTGATGCAGCGCATGACGCTGAAAGAAAAAGTAGGGCAGTTGAACCTGCCGTGCGGTTATGTCGACGCACTGGGAAAAACCATTCCAGAAAAGATGGAGGCAGCCCGTAAATTTGCGGCCGGAACGTATACGAACGAGATTGGTCCTGGAGCCGGCTTCTTTACGTTGGCTGATACCATCAAGCTGAACAAACTGCCGCAACAGGTGGGATATTTTAACGAGCTGCAAAAAATTGCGACTACGCAAACGCGACTCAAGATTCCTCTGCTTCAGGATGAAGAAGGAACTCACGGGGCGATGTTTCCTGGAGCCACGGTGTTTCCCGAAG
Source organism: uncultured Acidobacteriota bacterium (assembly GCA_963735505.1). Classification (GTDB taxonomy): domain Bacteria; phylum Acidobacteriota; class Terriglobia; order Terriglobales; family Acidobacteriaceae; genus JAKAAZ01. The sequence continues at coordinate 54,567 of CAVTLR010000002.1, forward strand.
GTCTCTCCATCGGCAGCACCTTCGATATGCCATTGGTGCAAGCCATCTACGCGGCCGCCGCACAGGAGGCAAGGGCAACCGGCATTCATGTTCTATCCACTCTGGTGCTGGAGACCGATCGAGATCCACGCCTGGGACGCAACATGGAGGGCTACACCGAAGACCCATACCTGGATTCGCGAATCGCAACCAACATAGTGGAGGGCGCGCAAGGGTCGAACATCGATTCCCCCGACAAAGTGGTGGCGTTAATGACAGATTTTCCGACGCAGAGCGAGCCCGTCAGCGGTATGGAGCGTGGCGCGATCGAGCTTTCCGAGCGCTATATTCGCGAGAATTTTCTCCCTCCATGGATCGCGGCCTTCAAAGCGGGCGCGCTGGGCGTGATGGCGGGTTACCCGGAAATTGAAGGTGTTCCCGAGCATGCATCGGAAAAGTGGAACACGCAAATTCTGCGCAACGAGCTTGGATTCAAGGGGGTCGTCGATAGTGAAGGCGGCGGATTTGACACCTTGATTTACGAGCACATCGTACCAACTCAAAAAGAGGCGGGCGCGCTGGCGTTGCGTGCCGGCGTGGATCTCGACATTACATATGAGCCCGCCTACATGGGCCCGCTCATTGAAAATGTCGAAGAAGGAAATGTGCCGGAAGCGTTGGTCGATCGCGCTGTCCGAAGAGTGCTCGAACTGAAATTTCGCCTGGGACTTTTCGATCATCCATATGTTGACCTCGCACAGGCCGAACGCGTCGTACATTCCCAGCAGCATCAACAAATGGCCCTGCAAGCCGCGCGAGAAGGCATCGTGCTGCTGAAGAATCAAAATAATCTTCTGCCTCTAAGGAAAGACCTCAAATCCATTGCCGTCATTGGCCCCAATGCGGATGATCGCTGGAATCAACTCGGTGATTACTCGCCCTCAGAGGTACCGCAGGCAGTGATCACGGTGCTCGATGGTATCAAGCAGGCGGTCTCGCCCGCGACACCGGTCATGTATGTAAAGGGCTGTGACGTGATCGGCGGCAAAGAGGATTTCGCCAAGGCGGTTGAAGTGGCTCGCGGTGCAAGCGTCGCTGTTGTCGTGGTTGGCGAGCATCCGGGCAACGCCGGCAGAGGCGATGTTCCGCCGACAGATGGAGAAGCCTACGACGTTGCCAGCCTCGATCTAACAGGCGCACAGCAAGATTTGGTCAAGGCCATTCAGGCAACAGGCACGCCGGTTGTGCTGGTGCTGATCAATGGCAGGCCACTTTCGATCCCGTGGGCAGCAGAGCATATTCCCGCCATCGTTGAAGCCTGGGAGCCGGGAGAACGTGGCGGCGACGCTGTGGCGAACGTGCTGTTTGGGGACTACAACCCGAGTGGACGTCTGGCAATTACAATTCCTCGAAGCTCTGGCCAGCTTCCCGACTACTACAACTACAAACCATCGAAGCAATATTGGATCCAGAGGGCCTGGAGCCATGATGGCGGCTATGCGGACATGCCCGGCACGCCGCTCTATCCCTTCGGATACGGACTCAGCTACACCAACTTCGCCTACAGCCATCTGCGCATTACTCCGCCGCAAATTTCTCCTGAGGGAAGCGCGGAGGTCAACGTCGACGTCACGAATACAGGCAGACGCACAGGAGTGGAGACGGTCCAGTTGTACCTGCATGAGCGCTATACTCCGGTTGCGATTCCGGTGAAAAACCTCCGCGGGTTTCAGCGAGTGGCGCTGAATCCCGGCGAAACCAAGACAGTAACCATGAAGCTTACGTCCGACGACTTGAAGTTGTTGGATAGGGACATGCATTGGAAAGTAGTTCCAGGCACCTTCGACGTTATGATCGGCAGATCTTCGTCTGATATCGTTTTGCACCAGCCTCTCGAGGTTCGAATCACCAACGCTCGCGAAGATGCAGGCAGGTCTACTCCTTGATGGAGCTTTCCAGGAGGCAATGATCGCGCAATTGGAAATTGTCTGTCTAATGGCCGGCTAGCACTCCGCTCCCCGGGTCGATTCGGAGAGCGAGCGACGATAGACCTGACTATTGAGGCTGGCCGTTGCCGTGAACCTTGGTGTCCTTGGTCCACGTATTGTCAGTTGCGGTGTTGGGATCGGTGGTGTTGTCCGTCGAGCCATAGGTGCGCCCGTCCGAATTTGCCGGCCCAACTGGGCTGGACCAGACATTGGAATACTGGCTTGAGGTTTTGTAGGTGCCGTTGGCCCCGCTCACCGTCTGCTGGTTGAGCGAGTAGTCCTCCATGTCGGAGGCCGAGGTAGTGCGCGCATTCTGGCTGGCCTGCGCATTCCGCATCGAGCTATCCGTGGAGCTTTGCAGCTGTTGCATGCCAGCTTCGTGCTCGTCTCTCAACGTTTGCGAACTGGAGAGATATTGGTTGTGCAGCATCTGACTGCTGGCCTTGGCGTTTTGGGCGTTTTGGGCCAGCGCTGCGTTGCCAGCGTCTTCGTTGCGGCGCAACTGCTGCATCTGGCCGTTCGCGATTTGCTGCTGGCGGTTCATGTAGGCACTCTTCCACTCTTCGGTGGGGTGGTCCTGCACCAGGTTGTGACCGTCGATGAATGAAACCAGGGTGTCGAGTTGACCTTTCGGGGCCCGCACTACGTCGACTTTGGCAAAGCAGTCGCCCCCGAAGCGGGACCCCTGCCGGCATTCGAGCCACGCCCGCAGGCGCATCTCGTGTCCGGTCGAATCCATGACATGCAGCGCTGCCACATCGCCCGTCGTACGTGCCTGCAATTGGCTAACGAGATGTGCGTTATTGTTATTGACGCCAGCGGTGAAGTTCACTTCGCGTCGCTGGAAGGGCTCGCTGACCGGCATCGGGCCAACGACCTGCACGCCGCGCAGCCTTGCTGCAAATTTTTGCAGAAAGTCTGCGGCATGCAGCGGTCCGGCGAGCGGAATGCAACCATTGCGACTCGCACCGCCGTTACCCCAACGCCAACCGAAAACCGGCAATACGTTGAACTGGCTTTGGCCATCAGGTGAGGATGCATCCCAGGTTGGAAACGGAATGTTGGTGCAGGGACTCATGGTCATATGGCCCTGCACGTGCCAGCCCTTAGGAACTGAAACCTCGGTAGCCGGCATGTCGTTCATCGAGGTGTCATTGAGCGTGACGGTCGTCAAACCCTGGCCGAGAGTGCTACGTGTTGCGGATACGCGTTGCTCGAGACTGTTCGATGGCCCGGAGGACATTCCCGGCTGGTCAGCATTGTTGGTTCGTGACTGGCAGCCGGCTACCGTCGCCAGCAGACAGAAAGCTGCGACAAGTGTGGGCGCTGCGGTACGGCTACGAAGAGTGATCATAACAGTGACCTCGCTGTAAATCTGTGGAAGATAATGGATCGCAATGTGCGTCGCCGGCCGCTGGGCTGGCAGCTTTCATTTAGGTAGGCGACATCGGCGGGGAAAATGCCTCACGCAAATTTCATTTCATGCGCTGGCGTCAAAAATTCGCATGACGGGCACTATCCTTTGCACTAGAATCAAGGCCACCGAAATCTCCCTGGAAGGATTGGCCCGCTTGAGTCAGGCTGGTGAAGTTACAGAACTCCTGCGCGAGTGGGGCGAGGGAAGACCCGACGCCATCGATCGGCTTTTCGACGTGGTGTATCCGCAGTTGCGTCAGATCGCGGGGGCGCTTTTCCGTGGGGAGCGGCCGGAAAACATTCTGCAACCTACCAGCGTTGTGAACGAGTTATTTCTCAAGCTGATCCGGCAGCGCAGCATACGCTTTGAAGATCGTGAACATTTCTACAGCCTGTCGGCCCGGTTGATGCGGCGAGTATTGCTGGATCACGCCCGAGAGCAGGGAAGACAGAAGCGTGACGGCGGAATCTCCGTTCCCATGGATGAAAAGATGGCGTGGATTGGCGCTAAGCCAGTCGAAATGATGGATCTGGACAGGGTTCTGAATGAATTGGATGAGTTGGATGCTCGCAAATGCCGCATGGTAGAGCTTCGCTTTTTTCTGGGATTTACTGCCGATGAAACTGCTGAACTGCTGAATATCTCCAAGGCCACGGTCGATCGGGAGCTGAAATTCGCACGTGGCTGGTTGTACGAGCGTCTACACGAAGCTGACGCCTGAGGCACTTTCCCCCCATTTCGCGCCAACCTTGTTAGGTGGGCCCATGCCGGAAGATAGAGAAAACTGGACGCTGCTGCAAGCGTTGTTCGATATGGCCGAAATGGCCCCGCCGGAAGATCGAGAGCGGGTGCTGGCGGAGCACTGCGCAGATCCGGAAATGCGCCGACGTGTGCTCACCATTGTGCAGGGCGCGGGACAGTTCGATGAGCCTGCCGACTCACCTGAAAATCTGCCTTTCGCGGGACGCATCGGTCCGTACACACTGCTGCGGTTGCTGGGCGCGGGCGGAATCGGTTCGGTGTACTTAGCGGAACGCATCCTGGGAGGCGTTCCGCATCGGGTCGCGTTGAAGGTGCTTTCTCCTCATGCCGCCGGACCCTCCTTTGTTGAGAGGTTTCATCGCGAGCAGCACATCCTTGCCTCTCTCGAACACAAAAATATTCTGCGCATGCTGGATGCGGGCATGAGCAGCACCGGGTATCCCTACCTGGTGATGGATTATGTCCAAGGACTCCATCTGGACGAATATTGCGACGCACGCCATCTTGGAATTCGCGAAAGAATCGAACTGTTTCTGCAGATTTGCGACGCTGTGGCCTATGCCCATCGCAACCTGATTGTTCATCTGGACCTGAAGCCGTCGAACATATTGGTCAATGAAGAAGGCGTAGTGAAGCTGCTGGATTTTGGAACTTCGAAGCTCATCCAGCCAGACAGTCTGCTGACGACCACGGTGTTAGCGACGCCGGCCTACGCGAGCCCGGAGCAGTTGCGGAATGAGCCCGTAACCACGTCCTGCGATATTTATTCGCTGGGAGCCATTCTGGTCGACTTGCTGGCGGGGAGGCGCACGACGGCTCAATCCTCGGCAGCGGCAATGTTTGAGCGGGCTATGAACGAAACCGAGCCAGTCCCGCTGCACCTTACAGTAACCGCCAAGACCGCCGAAGACCGGGGAGTTCCAGAAAGCAAACTACGCCAGTTGTTGAGCGGCGACCTGGAGACGATTACGGCCAAATGTCTTCGTCCAAGGCCGAAGGATCGCTATGGTTCTGTCGACGCGTTGAGCGAGGATCTGCGGCGATATCTGGCTGGTCGATCCGTGCTGGCTCGACCCCAGACAATAACCTACCGCGTTGGCAAATTTGTCCGCCGTAATCGCGGGGGTGTGGCCGTTTCAGGCCTGATCGCACTTGCCCTGGCCGTGAGTCTCGGGTATGCCGGCTGGCGCCAGCATCAAGCGCTGCAGGAAGGACGTCGCGCGATGCGGATGCAGACATTTTTGTATCGGCTTTTCTATTTAGCCAACGCCAACTATATGGGTAAGCCGACCGTTTCTGTGCCGGAGTTCCTGGAGCTAGGGGTGAAGGTTTTGCCACAGTACATCCAGGATCCTGGGGATTTGCGTGCGGCCCAGATGAGCCTCGCCGAATCCATGTTTGAGAACGGAGACCTGGATCACTCCCAACAGGTCTTTACGCAGATTATTGCCAGCGCAAAAGCGGCGGGGGATGTCGAGAGCGAAGCCGAAGCGGAAGCCACATCAGGCGGAATTGCGTATATGCAGGGAGATGCGAAGGCTGGTGAAGCACTCACGGCGCACGCTCTGGAGTTATCTCGAAAGTCGGGCATTTCTCCATCCGTTCGCGTGTGGAGCGCTGTGTACTATGCCATCAACCGCGACGAAATGGGCTTTCGTTCCGACGAGAATCTGCGCCTGCTCGAATTTGCGGCGAAGGAGAGCCGCGATGGCAATCTGTCGAGCCATGAGGTTGCGGATGTGCTGTACAACCTTGGCACCGACCTTGAGTGGCGGGGGCGTCTCGATGAAGCTGAGCCAATATTTAACCAGGCACTGCAGTTGTATCTGAAGGATCCCCTGGCGGTATGCGATCAATCGGCCGTTTATTCCAGACTGGGCAGCCTGCAAGATGCCCGCGGCTTTGTCCAGGAGAGCCTATCTCTTTACCAGCGCGCCTATGACGGATACAAAACCTGCTCCGGTCCAGACAGCCTGGGAGTGCTGGAGCAGCAAGCCCATATCGCCGGTACCCTGATCAAGCTCAATCGCGCCCAGGAAGCTGTGCCGATGTTAGAAGAGACGTTGCCCGCCTGGAGAAGAATTGTCGGTTCTGGTCCTCAACTGTCTGGCCCCCTGTGCCTTCTCTCTCATGGGTATCTCGAACTAGGACGCTATGCCGACGCAGAGCAGGCAGCGAAAGAAGCGGTGGATATTCAAGGAGGAAGAATAGCGCCGGCGGACCGGCGCATCGGTACCTCGCATTTGATGTGGGCGCGGGCATTGGTAGGACAAGGCCGCTATGAAGAAGCGTTGCCGCATGCCCGGATTGCTGACGGTCTGTTGGCAAAAAATGCGATGTCGGTTGGCGCAAAGCAAGAAGCATCCGAGGCGCACCAGGTGCTGGGCACCGTGCAGGCCAAACTGGCCGTGCAATAGGCGAAGTTCCAGCAAAAAGGCGCAAAAGAAAAGTCGATGACGCATCCTGGCGAGAAATGGCGCGTACAGGGAGAACGAACCCTTTTCCAGGAGGCAATACGCCGTGTCATCGACTGCGCAGCAAACCTTTCCGGGCCCCACCCCGCCCTTTACACTTTTCGATCCGAACTCCGTGGGACTCGCTACGCTGATCGGTGGACCCGTCGCGGGAAGTTTTCTCATGGCTCTCAACTATCGCCGGCTGGGCATGACGGGGAAGGCGATCGTGGCGCTGACCGTTGGTGCAATCGTTACCGGGCTGGCCATCCTGGTGGGATGGAATCTTCCGGCGAGCGTTAGGTTTCCATTGGCGCTGGCGCTGCTGTTTGCCACCAAGTGGATGGCCCAGTCTCTCCAGGGCGCGACTGTGAAATACCACATTGAACATGGAGGAAGACTAGGGTCACGATGGAGCGCATTCGTCTCCGGCCTGAGTTTCATGGTGGTACTATTCTCCGCTGCGTTTTTCACCGTGCATAAATCGGGCGGTGCCTTTGCCGCAAGCAACAGCGTGATAATCGGCTCGAAGGATGAAGTGTACTATTCCGGCTTGGCCACCCAGCAGGAAGCGGAGGCCCTGGGCAATGCTTTGAAGGCGAAAGCATATTTCACCGATCGGGGTGCGGATGTTCTTTTGTGGGAAGGGGAGGAAGGCACTTCGCTTTCTTTTGTCGTGCAAAAGCAATTCCTGAGCCAGCCGGGCATTCTGCTCTCATTTGAGGAGGTCGCACGCGAGGTCGCTCCGACCGTCGGCGGATTTCCCGTCCAGGTACGTCTGGTGAACAATGCGCGAGAGGTTCAACTCCAGTCCATGGTCGGGAAGGTCGAATTCCCAGGAGACGACGATATCTACTACGTGGGCACGGCAACTTCGGCGCAAGCCGAGTCGCTGGGAAAAACTTTGACCTCCATCGGCTTTTTCCAGGGCAACGGAGCCGATGTCTTTTTGTCGAGACATGATGATGGAACTGTGCTTTCGTTTGTTGTCGGCAACGGCACCTGGGAGAAGCCGGCAACGGTAGCCGAGTTTAAGAAGATTACCCGCGATGCTGCGCCCTCTGTGGGAGGCGTGCCGATCAAGTTTCGTCTTGTCGATAGTGGACTGGATGTGAAGACGGAGGAAACAATCCAGTAAGCGGCAGGGGAACGATCAAGATTCGCTGCATGGCCTGGTAGCGTCGCATTGATGATTGGAAATTCGATTTCTTACGCGTCGAGCGTATTCGCTGCGGCCGGATGAGGCTTCAAATAGATGGTGGTGTACTCCTGTTGCTTTTTCCAGCCCAAACCTAAATAGACGTGGGTATTTACCCTGGATTGACTCATCTGCCCGGCCAACACTTCCAATTGATCCGAATACGCGCGGGGGTCGATGTTTCGCAGCCTCAGCCATTGCAGGCAATGGTTCTGGGCCTGAAGATCGCCTTGAAATAAACAGTGACCGCAGAACTCAATCCTGATGTCCGGCGGTGCCTCGGCGCCCTCACCAAACCCAACCGAGAATACTGTGGACTGGGTGGGGCATGCGTGATCGCTTCCGATCATGACGTGGGTATATTGCTGAAATAGGTCGACACACTGATCGCCGCCGAAGTGATGAAGAAGATTTTCGTAATACGACACGGGATTTCCGTAACCACTAAGGTAGATTCTTCCATTCGGATCTTCATCTGAACGTAACGAAATTGCCATACCCAGCGGGGTCATCCTACCGGCCAGCAACGGTTTGAGTTGCCGATGGGTGCTGTTGGCCCCGAAGAACTCCGCAAAGGTTTGGAATTTTGACCACCGCTCTTCGGGTGTGCCGCCCTTGCCGTTGATGTAGATTTTGACTGCAGATTTTCCGCCCGAAACGAAACCGGCGCCCACCCAGAATGTTCCACTACGGTCGGAAGCTCTTGCGTGAGCGTCGACTGCAGACGCTCGTTGAATCAGGTCCAGTATCAAATCAAGGTCGCCGCGCAAGTGCAGCAATGACGAAAGTTCCCGTACGGTTTCGTCAATGAATTCCCTGGCTTCGGAATGAGACATATTGGGATCGCCGGCCTCGCTCAAAAATTGCAGCGGCACGGCCGGGTGGCCCAAGTCTAGAGCGAACTGAATCGGGGTGCCATCAAGGTTCAGCCGGGAGGAGCGCGTTCCTGGCTCAACCTGGCAGCCGAGAGAGGCGCGGCAAATTAGCGCGTAGGCCCGATATAGCTGCGCCGAAACATCCTCGACCCCAGCCTTGGGAATCAAAGTCTGCAGATGTCCGGCGACTAACTCATACCACGAATTCTGCTCGCCATAGCAGGTTCGAATCTCATTTGTTGCGGTCATCGGAACCCCGATTCGTTCTTTATTTGATGCGACGCGGCTGATTTCTTGCAGCTGCATTGCGCTTGCGGATTGCCGGTTCACCCGGCGTTCATAACTACAGGCGGCTGAATTGATTCCACCGAAGAGATAGTGTGTCGGCGGCCGAGAGCGTTTCACCCAATCCGGCACTTTTGTCTAGCCAGGGTGGAGAAGAGGTCCGTTCTGCGTCGCCGCGCTCAATCTGGGGGAGTTCTCCGGTGATCATGGCCTCTCCGGGACATATGTCGTCACTTAAATCTGTGAACGCAACTTTGTGCGTCGAAATCCGTCTGAAACTTTGTAACGTTCTCCCTCCAGCACTCACTATCCACGCATTGAGGGTTTTACTTATGAGATCGACGAATCATCGTAAATACCCGACTCGTTCCTACCGGAATGATTCTGACTTTGTATCCTTTGGAGATTCTTCTGCTTCGGTTCTCGTAACACGCAACGCGGCGCGATTCGACGGAGAGTTATCTACGACGGGACAAATATCTCCCGCAGAGAGCATCCTTTCGGGTCGCCCGGTTGCGGACATGCGCATTGGATACACGCAGGAGATGCAGGATTTCGAAACAGCCTTTCACTCCGGGGCGAAGGAGAGGACGGAAAGCCGCGCCAACGAGCCGGTGTTTTTCCGTCACGCGACTTTATTCGATAGTGTGATGGACTTTCTGGATCGACGCGATCGGATGATCACGCGACAGCAATCCATAAAGAGCGCAGACTGAGGCGAAACCCCCGAACATACGTATTTGTAAGCAGTTCCTTCCGGTGTAATATTGGGGCCTGGGCTTCAACGGAATCGGAGGAACGGCGCGTGCAGTTCTTCGTCTTTGACGCATCCTACGTCGAAAGACTTCGATCGGGTGATGCTCGAGTCGAAGCCCATTTTGTCAGCTATTTCAGCGAACTCATCCGGCTGAAGCTGCGGTCTCGCTTGAGCTCTAACGAAGCGATCGAAGATGTGCGTCAGGAAACTTTTTCCCGGGTTATTGGCTTGTTGCGCACTGAAGGTGGCCTGAGGCACGCGGAACGGCTGGGGGCCTTTGTGAATTCCATTTGCAACAACGTCCTGCTGGAGCATTATCGTTCCACAAGCAAAAAGGAATCGAGCCTGGATGAGGAACCGGAAGCGGTGTTCGTTCATCAAGGACCGACTGCGCTCAGTATGCTCGAAACTCAGGAAACAACCACGACTGTGCGGAAGATTCTGGACCAGCTGACCGAGCGCGACCGAAATCTTCTAAAAGCTGTGCTGCTGGATGAGCGCGACAAGGATACGGTCTGCGCTGAGTTTGGAATTTCCCGAGAATATCTCAGGGTGCTTGTCCACCGCGCAAAGCAATCATTCAAATCCTTATACCTACGCCAGATGGGCGAAAAGGATTCTTTTTAAACAAGATGAAACGCAATTTGGAGTTTCGACACTATACGGTAGGGCGGAACAGATGAATCACCAGGATGCGACGCAGTCGATGGCGGTCGAAAAATACGTCTTGAATGAGCTGCCGCCGGAGTTGCGCGACGAATTCGAGGAGCACTTTTTCGAGTGTCCAGAGTGCGCGATGGACCTCCGCGCAACCGCTGCATTTCTGGATGCCGCAAAGGCGGAGTTCAAGGCCGCCGCCGTTTCAAAACCACTGCCCTTAACCACGTTCAAGAAACAAGCCTCCTGGGCGTGGAGGCCAATGTTTGCAATCCCCGCGTTGGCGGCATGTCTGCTCTTCATCTTGTATCAGAATGCCGTGGTGTTTCCGCGATTGCATCATCAGATCGCTCAATTCAGCGCACCCGAGATTATGCCATCCGTCTCATTAATCGGTGGCAACAGCCGCGGCGGTACGATCCCGTCTATCACTATTCCGCCTGACCATCCATTTCTATTGTTTATGGATATCCCGACGCAAGACCGTTTTTCCACTTATACATGTTCGCTGTATTCGCCCACCGGCAAGCTGGCTTGGCAGTTCCAGGTATCTTCACAGCAGGCGAAGGATACAATTTCCGTCAGCATCCCCGCGGCAGACAGGGTGGATGGAAAGTATTCGCTGCTGGTGCAGGGAAATACCGGGCCCTCCAGCCCACAGGCTCCCGTGGATCTGGCCCGGTACAGTTTTCTGTTGAATAATCAGAAATAACATTCGCCGCATTAATAGGAGTGGATATGCGATCCAACGCCAAAAAAGTGTTCTACTACCACGCCGACGCGAGTTCGCTCGGCGGATTCGTCGAAGAGCCATTTGAAGCGATCATTCCTGCCACATCTTCCATATCGTTACCTGCAGTTGGCGGGTATGCGACCAGTCGCACCGAAGCCTTGAATTTCAACGAGATTGTCTCCTGCCGCTCCGCATACACCAGGGTATCCGGCCGTGCCATTGCGGAGGACGGTCCATGGTCCACGCAGGTCACCTCCGTGATCGAAGGGCTGAATATTCTTGAAATCGTCACGGCTGAAAGGGTCGTGGCGCAAATATCTGTAGAACATCCACGCGAAGGGAATGCTGCAAATATCTCGCTTGCGGGCACCCACTTCGAGAACCTCCGCATCGGCGGTGAGGAAGTATGTCCTCGACTGAATTCGCGCTTGATGGGTACGGGTGCCGGGGCGGATAATAGCACCTCGCGGATCATGTGGCCCGCACTTTTAGAGACCGGTCATGGACAGGCTCGCGAAATCGTCCGAAGTGTAACGGAGAATGCGGACCGAAGCGACTATGAGTGGGCATTGCAACGCTATGGGTGGATGGAACAGAAGCGTGAGCAGCCGAAAGACGGATGTATTCTATGTTCCCTGGTGGATGGCGTAGAAGGCACAGTCCCGGGCAAAACGATCGGCCACTTCGTGGAGATTCCGGATTTTGGCAGAATTTTCCTCGCGGAGATCATGGCCTTTCCCCATTCCATTCAACTCACCATGGTTCGGGCAGAACTAGGCTGCAACGTGCAAGGCCAGGTCAGCGCGTCCTCCGGCCGTATCAACGGAAGCACTATGCCGCCATCCTAGCGGGGGGATTGCTGGCCGCTCTCACGCTTTCCGGATGCCGGCCGGACCTGCAACTTTCTCCTACGAAGACCTACGAAAAGATTTATGCAGAATTTCTGCAAGGCAACCTGGGCGCCGCTGAGCAGGATTCGGAACAAGCACGCAAAAGATTTTCCGGCCGCAATCGAAGTTGGGACATCAAGTTTCGCCTGCTGGAAGCGGAGATACTCACGTATCAGGGTGCCAGCCAGCGGGTTGTGCAGCTACTCCAGAACTATCATCCAAACTCCTTTGCCCCCGCTGACCTTGAAATCAAACGCCAACTACTTCTAAGCCTGGCGCACACCCGTCTAAATCAAGTCACACAATCCAATCATGAGTTACAAACGGCGCAACAACTCTCCCTCGAAGACGATTCTGTATTGCAAGGAGAGGTACTGCAAACCCAAGGACTGATTGCAGTCCACCGCGATCAACTGGATACCGCCGCGGATTTATTTCAACGAAGCCTGGAGTTTGCCAGGCGCCATGGAGATACATTCCTGCAGACAAGCGATCTACTCAATCTGGGCACGGTGTCATTACACTCCGAAGAATATGACGCAGCTTTGGTCAGATTCGAACAGGCGTCCAAGGTCGCCAGTTTGACCGGCGAACGACTGGCATTGGAGTTAGCGCTTGGGGATGCAGGATGGGCTTATTACAAGCTTGGGGACTTTGAGAAATCGCTCTTCGACTTTCAGCAGGCGGAGCAACAGGCCAGGGAGCTAGGTTCGATCCACGACCAGATTGTCTGGTCCACCAACACTGGCTTGTCTTTTTATCGATTGGGAAATCTGAGTTCGGCCGAATCGAATTACCAACGCGCGTTGCGTGCGGCACAAGCTTTGAACGACAAAGAACTGATTGCCGCCACGCACACCGAGCTCGGGCTGCTTTTCTTCCAGCGCCGCCAATTCGATGTGGCAGAGCAGCAGAGCGTGCAAGCTCTTCAAGCCGCCCGCGCCTGGGGTGGCCAATCTGAAATTGTGGAGGCATTGTTCCTTCAAGGCCTGTTGTCGGCTCGGAAAAACTCAGGCGCTGATGCGACCCGTTCGCTGTTACAGGTGTATCGAGACCCGGTCACAATGCCATCGCTCCGTGACGAGGTCGAGAATGCACTCGCAAAGTACTATGCCCGAGTGCACGAAACGCGCGTAGCCGAACGCTGGTTTAGAAAATCCGTGGCTACATTTGAGGAACAACGTTCATCTCTGAAAGATGACGAGATGAAGCTTCCGTTCTTCGCAAATGCCGACGCACTCTACAAGGACTATGCCCAATTTCTCATCGACTCGCATCGTTCGCGAGATGCATTGCAGCTTCTCGATCGAGGGCGGGCTCTAACTCTGGAAGAGGGATTGCGAACCCAAGTAAATCGAACGCATCCGATGCGGCAGGGACCTGTAGATGCTCAGGCAGTCGCGCGAAAACTGAACGCGACCATTCTGTTTTATGCACTGAGCCCTGATCGATCCTATCTGTGGGCCATCGATGGTCATCACACGCGCCTCATTCCACTTCCAGGGCAGCTTGAGATCGATTCTCACGTGGAGCGCTATCAGGCAGCCATCCTTCGATCGAGTGATCCGATCCGGGAGAACAATGAAGATGGGCGATATCTTTTCAAAGTCCTGGTTGCCCCAGTCGCGGCCACCTTATCCAATGGGGCAAAGGTCGTTTTGATTGCAGACGGAAGCCTCGATCAATTGAACTTTGAATCGCTTCTCGTGCCTGGAAAGGCAGGCGTTCACTACTGGATTGAAGATGCGACGGTTGTAAACACCAATTCGATCCGGCTGACTTCAGGCCTGGATTCGCAGGAAGCTGGCGAAGGCCAAAATCGAATGCTGTTGATCGGTGACCCGATTTCCCCCGGGAACGACTATCCAAAGCTTTTGAATGCAGAGGCGGAGATCCAGGGAATCAACAAGCATTTCCCCCCGGATCAGGAAGTGGTATTGACGCAGGCGAAGGCCGTGCCCGCTGCCTATGTCCAAGGCCAACCCGGCCAATTTGCCTACATTCATTTCGTAGCGCATGGAACTGCAAGCCGATTGAGCCCACTGGATTCCGCGGTTGTTCTATCGGCGCCAAATGGGCATCCGGATTCATTCAAGTTGTATGCCAGAGACATTGTGCAACAGCCGCTGCACGCCAGGCTGGTCACCATCTCGACCTGTTATGGTTCCGGTCTGCGCGCATATGCGGGAGAAGGATTGGTCGGATTATCCTGGGCGTTTCTGCGTGCAGGAGCGCACAACGTGATTGGGACTCTATGGGAAGCTAGTGATGCGGCATCGCCCCAGTTGATGGATCAGCTCTATAGTCAAATCCAAGCTGGCAATCCACCGGATGCAGCGTTGAGAACCGCAAAGTTGTCGCTGATTCATTCCCAGTCTGTGTATCGTAAGCCTCTGTATTGGGCCCCGTTCCAGCTCTATGCGGGGGGATAAAAACACCTGAACATGTTTGCCGGCGCTTTCGGCGACCGTGATTATGGGGCGCTGGGAACGCACGCGACGCGGCTTTGCTGGCGTTGGTTTCATCGCTTCGGGGAATAGATCGGTCGCAAATGGCTCTCGATCCAACGTGGTTGAATTTGCAGATTACTCGCGTGATAAATTCTTCCAGCCGGAACAGAAGAAGTGATGTAATGGGCCATGCTCCCAGCATCCCTTCGGACCCGCTTGCGAACGCTCGCGATTTTGTCTTGTTTGGCAGCATCGTCGGCTGTCGCGAGCAGCCTTCAACAAACACAGCCACCGGCGGCGTCGCCCGCCGCCACACCGTTGTCGGTTCGGCTGCAGGAAATCGCGGCGGCAGGCAAACTTTCTGAACTGCGTTGGCCCAATTTTTCTGACTACCGCACAGATTTTCTGCAGTTGTACCAAGCGTCTAATTTCTCTCCGTTATGGCTCAGGGCTAACGGGCAGCCGACGCCGCAGGCACTTGCAATCATTCAGGCGCTCCAAAGCAGCCGACAAAAAGGCTTAATCCCGGATGACTACGATGCTGCGCGCTGGCAGGGCCGTCTGACTGCACTGCAAGCGAAACCAGACCTAACCACGCTGGCGAACCTCGATGCGGCTCTTACGGTTTGCACGATGCGTTACATCTCTGACCTGCACATTGGGCGAGTCAATCCGAAACATTTCAATTTCGGCATCGACGTTCAAAATAAGAAATACAATTTGCCGCAATTTATCGGGCGGGATGTCATTCACGCCGCCAATGTGCAAGCCATGCTGAATGATGCGGAACCTCCGTACGCCGGTTACAAGCGAACCGAGGTGGCACTGCAGCGTTATCTTGTCATGGCCGCAAAAGGTGATGGTCCACTGCTTCCTGACGTGAGTAAAACGATCGCTCCCGGTGACGTATATGTGGGAGTTTCGCAGCTCGCGCAGCGATTAGAATTGCTCGGCGATCTTCCGCAAACCACCTCTGTGAACGCCAACTCGCAGATCTACACTGGCGCCTTGGTGGACGGAGTGAAGCTGTTTCAGGACCGTCATGGCGTGACTGCGGACGGCAAGCTGGGTAAGGAAACCATTCGTCAACTGAACGTGCCACTATCATTTCGAGTGCAGCAACTGGATGACGCACTGGAACGCTGGCGCTGGTTGCCGCCATCATTCCCACAGCCACCTGTGGTCGTAAACGTCCCGGAATTCGTTCTGCGAGTATTCACTGCCGACCACAAAGTTGCGCTCAGGATGAACGTCGTCGTCGGAAAATCTGTCCGGCATCAGACACCCGTGTTTGCCAAAGACATGCAGTACATTGTGTTTCGTCCCTACTGGAATGTTCCGACCAGTATTCTGCGCAGCGAAATCGTTCCTGCGATTGTGAAGAACAGAAATTACATCGCCAACAAGAATTTTGAAGTGGTCACCTACAGCGGCACTGTGGTGACAAGCGGGCCCATCAATGACGACGTTCTGGCGCAATTGCGAGCAGCAAAACTCATGGTGCGGCAGAAGCCGGGTTCAGACAATGCGCTTGGGCTGGTGAAGTTTCTGTTCCCGAATGAGCACAGCGTGTACCTGCATAGCACGCCGGCACAATCACTCTTTTCGCAGTCGCGGCGTGACTTCAGCCACGGATGTATTCGGGTGCAAAAGCCCGCAGAACTGGCTGCCTATTTGTTGCGCAATCAGCCACCATGGACGCTGGAGAAAGTGCAGGCCGCCATGCAGGCCGGTCCGAACAATCAACAGGTCAACTTGAAAGTGCCGATTCCAGTGTTGATTCTCTACATCACGGCGGTGGTTGAAGAAGATGGCTCTGTGCATTTCTTCAACGACATCTATGGCCACGATAAGTCGCTGGAAGCATTGCTGGCCAAAGGGCCGCCTTATCCAGGCTAGGGAAACTGCCAATGGCGTACGGGGCCCACATCCACATGGACGAAGTTCGACTGATCATAGTAGCCCACACCACCACGATGGAGGGCCAGGGCAGCATCGCGAACTTCGGCAGTCGGCACGCCGGGAATGCGAATGTCGATGGCCTTGGCTTCCATGTGCTGGCTATGCAGTGCGACTCCGTGGCCATGTTCACGAAGGTAGTTGTTGCTCCACGGAGTGCGATACCCGCAGACGATATCAATCGTTCCGTCTGGGCGGCCGAGGCGCGCCATCAAGTCGTGCAGCAGGTCGAACTCTCTTAGGTCGTAATCCTTCACGTCCCCGGTGCGATGATCGCGGAGAAAATGATCGAGTTGTGCCACTGCGTCCGGCAGGTAGTGATCGCCAACGCGATACACAACGTCGATGTGCTCCCCGGTATGGAGGTGGTAGAGCCGAAGGCGATATTGCTCTGGAGATGCGGTTGCATCTCGATCAGCCGCGTGCATCGTGCCCGCGAACAGGGCAGCGAAAACGGATGCAACGGCGAAGATTCTGCTCCAGGACATGGTCTCTCCATTATAAGGTTGTCCTGCGACCCTTCGCCGTTTCTACGGTTTGCGAACGGCGGCGAATTACGTTCGGCTGCCAGAAATGTGAATGGTACCCCCCTTGGGTCTGGTCAACGAAGAACCGCTGGGTCAGACTGGAAGGAAGCATGAATGCAAGCAGCGAGAATCCGCCCGGCGGGGAATCGGCGTCCACAAACGCGAACCCTCAGCCATCAGCGCCTGTTCGCTCGTCGCAGCCAGCGAATGCGGAGAATCCAGGTTTTCTGAACGGTGCTATCAGCATTTTTATCCTGTTCAACATGATCGCGATTCTTAGCTGGGCGATTCCATTGAACGTTGCGCCCCTGCCGCAGATAAAACAGATCGTTCGGCCATATCTGCTGTGGACCGGCTTATTTCAGTCGTGGGATTTTTTTGCTCCAAACCCGCGACCAGTCAATTCTTATATTCAAGCGGTTGCGGTGACCCAGGATCACCACATGCGCGTCTTCAATTTTCCGCGGATGGAGCAACTCAGCTACGCAAAACGATACCGCGAAGAGCGATACCGAAAATTCGCGGAAGTCCTGTGCGATCCACGTTACGCCGCACTATGGCCAGACGTGGCACGACATGTCGCCAGGCTGCTGAACAACTCGACGGATCCTCCACAGATGGTGATCCTCATGAAATTTCAGGCGCCCATCAAGTATGGTTTGACGCCAAAGCAGGAGCCCGTGCCCAGGCCGGAATTCTTCTACGAATACTATGTCAGCGGCGAGGATCTTCGATGACCCTGGCGCGATTGCGCGAGGCTTGGGAGAGGTTCTTCTTCACGCCCCAGTCTCCTACGCCGATAGCAGTCTTCCGGATTTTGTACGGAACCTGTGTCGTGATGACGCTCATCCTGCTGCATTCAGAATGGCTGGATTGGTATGGAGTTCACAGCTGGGTAACGCTACAGACCATGAGTAAGGTCGAGCCGGGCGTTCGACTGAATCTGTTTACCGTAATGCCGCAAAATGACGCCTGGATCGTGGCATTCTTCTGGTTTTTCCTGGGCTTCGCAATCCTGCTTACAGTTGGACTCTGGACTCGACTGAGCAGCATTATTGTGTTCGCCTGCCTGGCTTCCATCCAGCAGAGAAATCTCTACATTCTGCATGGCGGCGACGTGTTTCTGCGGGTGACTGGATTCTTCCTGATGTTTGCTCCTGCCGGAGCCGCCTTGTCGATCGATCGACTCATCCGGGTTCGCAGGAAGCGAGAGGGCGCCGAAATTAGGCCTCGGGCTCCTTGGGCGCAGCGCATGATTCAGTTTGAACTGGCGCTGCTCTATTTTGCTTCGTTTTTATGGAAGCTCAAGGGTGCGCCGTGGCTCAATGGTACCGCGCTGTTTTATGTATTCCACATTCACGCCATCCAGCGATTTCCGTTGCCGGTTTGGACGCAGCAGCTTTGGATTTTGAAATTGCTCACCTGGTACACCCTGGCTCTTGAGTTCAGTCTCGGCGTGCTGATCTGGTTTCGGCCATTCCGTTATCCGCTCTTATTGCTTGGGTTGCTGTTCCATTTGTCGATCGAGTATTCGCTGAATATCCCTATGTTCGAGTGGGATGTTCTGACTGCGTATGTACTGTTTATCGATCCAGCGGATCTGCAGCGTGTGGGTCGAGCTGCTTACGAGCTCATGTTTCGACGCAACCGCGGCATAGCGTCCGCTTAGACCTGCGGAGAATTGCCAGCCCGACGAACCATTTCCACCAGCGCCTTGCGCGTTTCCTGCGCGTCGGCGACCTCTCGCGAAAAATTAATGCGCGTGCCCTTCATACCTTCCGCAGTCTTCAAACGCAGAGAGAACCCCAGTCTATCCACAGATGTCATGGTGGCTTCCGAGGCGACCAGGTTCGCATGGGTTCGCGCCAGCAAAATCATGGAGTCCACGTGATCCGCATTCATATGGCTCAGGATCCCTGCCGATGCATCCGCCAAGGGATCGGGTGCGGCATGCTCATACTCTGTCGCTTCCACCCAACCCATGACGCCGAAACCGCCCACATAGTAAACGTCGATGGGTTGTAGTCGAAAGAAATTGAAGTCGGCGAAGTCGACCCAGTAGCTACTGTTCGGATGGCGCGCCAGATATTGTTCGCGTGTGCTGCCGATCTCCTCCTGCGGTACCGGTTCGACATGCCCCATCAGCGTGGCTCGCGCGGCGCCCAGCGGATCGCCGTCCGCACCAGTTTGTTCTACAAACAAGCTGGCCCGCGCATCGGCTTTCAAATTCTGAGTATGCATTGCCATATTGCTGATCAGGAAAATCGGGCGTCCGGCAGCATCCAGCGCGTAGGGCATCAACGAGCCGAAAGGAAATCCCACATGTTTGCGGGACAGCGTTGAGAGCGTGGCGATCGAAGTTAGCGACAGCAGCGTGCGCACTCGCTCAGCATAAGTCGGCTCGGGCAATTGCGGCCCCGGGGCCGCAGTGGATGCATGCTGGCGTGGCGCGGCGGTTTCCATAGACGGCATTGAATACCTCAGCCTTAAGCGTACGCCGTCACCGACAACACATTCAACGACAAGCTTGCATAAGCGGATCGAAGTGGCTGTCAACTTCGATCTATCAGTCTTATTACGCATGGGCTATCGAGTCATGGCGAAGTGCACTTCTTCTTCGATGGCAGCAATCTGCAGCACTGGCTGATGTGCCCGTTGCAAGGCCGCGTTCACTTTTGCCAGGTCGCTCGCTTTAAAGTGCTGCCACGCCGCAGTCTGAGCGTTCGCTGCTGTCTTCATCTGATCGAAAATGACGATCGCCTGCGCTGGAGCCGGTCTGTCACCGCTTTCGACCACGCGCAGAGCCACGCCGAGTCCCGTGTTCGCATCGGCCAGTCCAACCTTTTTTCCCGATGCATCGGAATTCTCATCCTCGCCATTTTTGATGGCTTCCAATTTTGTAAGGGCGCTGTGCAATTCGCGCTGCAGGTCCACGGGGTTGTTGCTATTCGACTGCAATTTATTCAGTTGAGTTTCGACGCTCTCCAGCTCCGCCATCGCTTTGCGGCTGGCAAGCGTCTCACGATAGATGGATCCGCCCAGCGCGAACTGTTGATCGAGCACTTCCGTCGTAGCCGGACTGCGAGGGTCCATGGTCACCTGCACGGGGCGTTCCATCGACGTTCCATCGACGGTGAGACGGAGGGTATAGGTGCCGGGAGGGACGCGGGGTCCGGGTGGAATGCTGCCAGCGTCGATATCGTCGCCCTCCACGTCTGTGCCAGATCCGCCGGAAGAAAGGTCCCAAATAAATCGATGCTCTCCCGGACTCGTCTTCACCGTTTGTGGCTTCGGAAACCATCGCTCGGCAATTGGAAGCAGCGGCCGCTTGATTGTCTGTTTGTCGGCACTGGAGAAGTGGCGCAAGACGTGACCGCTTTTATCGAGAACCTGCAGCGTGACCTTGCCAGCGTCGCTGCCAAGGTAATAGTCAACGATGGCGCCATCGGGCGGGTTGTTCGCTTGTGGTTCCTCGGGAGGCAGCGGTGTTCCCAGGAAAGCATCATTGTCTACGCGCACAGTCGTCGGTGGCGAATACAGATAGGGCTTGTTGGCGTCGACAGCGGCAGCTTGGCGAAGCGGCGCGATGTCATCCAGGATCCAGAATGAGCGGCCGTGGGTTGCGACGATCAAATCGTTGCCATGAATTGTCATGTCGCGTACTGAACTCACTGGAAGGTTTTGCTGCAGCGATTGCCAATGATTGCCGCCGTCGAAGGAAACATAAATGCCGAACTCCGTCCCGGCAAACAGCAGATTGCGCTGCTTCGGATCCTCGCGAACGGCACGGAGAAAATGCGTCGGCGCGATCCCTTCGACGGATAGCTTCCAGGTTTTTCCATAGTCGTGGGTGATGTACAGATAGGGCCTTTGATCGCCCAGGCGGTGTCGGTCGATCGCTGCATAAGCCGTAGCAGGATCAAAATGGGAGGCTTCGATCAGCGAAAGTTTACTCCACGGAGATAGGTTCGGCGGTGTGACATCGCGCCAGGTTTTTCCGCCATCGGTCGTCAAATGAATCCGGCCGGTGTCGCTGCCAGCCCAGATTTCATCTGCTTTCAACGGCGATGGCGCAATGGTAAAGACAACTCCATAGCCGCGCTGCTCGGCATTCTCCGTCGTTAGCTCGCCGGTGTCGCTTGCGCCCTCCACTGCTCCGGTAAGATCGGGACTGATCTGCTGCCAGTGCAGGCCACCGTCAACGGTTTTCATCACGTACTGCGTTCCCAGATAGAGGGAGCGTTTGTCCACCGGCGAAAAGACTAGCACCGCCGTCCACGGATCGCGATACTTCCGCTTGTTGGCGGCTTTATAGAATCCTCCGAGTGGCCACGGTGTGACGGTCTGGCCGAACGAGGTTCTCCGGTCGAACCGCTCCACATCTCCATAGGTATCGCTCGCGTAAATGATGTTTTCATCTCTGGGATCGATTGCGAGATATCCGCTTTCCGCGCCGCCGGGCAAAAACCAGTCGCGTGTATCAATGTGTCCATGGTCGCTGCGACTCGCAATGGCAATCGATCCGCTGTCTTGCTGCGCGCCGTAAACATAGTAGGGAAACTCGTCATCCGTAGTGACGTGATACATCTGGGCGGTCGGTTGGTTGTACCAGGTGGTCCACGTCTTACCGCGGTCCAAACTCGCCGACGCCCCTTGATCGACGCCCAGCATCAGGTCGTCAGAGTTCTTGGGGTCAACCCAGATTTGGTGGTAATCGTCGCCACCCGGAGCCCCTCGCACAATCTCGATCGTCTTTCCGCCATCGTTGGTTCGGTAGAGAGCCACGTTGGGAATGTACAGAACGTCCGCATTGCTCGGATCGATTGCAATCGAACTGAAATACCAGGCGCGGCTGGTCAGGCGCGAATCGCTGTTGACTAGCGTCCAGCTATCGCCGCCGTCGTCCGACCGGTAGAGGCCCGAGTGACCGGGGCAAACGATCGTTGCATACACTCGACTCCCGTCCGCACTGACAGCGATTCCAGTTCGCCCCCAGTTGCCCGCCGGCAGGCCGTGGCCCGTCATTTGCGTCCAAGTTGCGCCGCCATCGATGGTGCGATAGAGACCATTACCGGGTCCTTCGACCGGAGGATAGGTGCTCCACGGAGGACGATGCGCATTCCAGGTCGCAGCGAAAAGAATGTTCGGCTTGGCATGCGCCATGGCGAGATCGGCAATGCCGATGTCAGGTCCCTTGTCGAGCACTCGTTGCCAATGCTGCCCCCCGTCTGTCGATTTGTAGACGCCGCGCTCGTCGCTCGGTCCGTAGGCATGGCCAAGGACACCTGCGTACACCGTGTTGGCGTCGTTGGGATCAACCAGGATGCGACTAATCTGCTGTGAGTCGGCAAGCCCAACATGTTTCCAGGTCGATCCGGCGTCATCGCTGCGATAGACACCATCACCCGATGCAAGATCCGAGCGGATATCAGATTCTCCCGTGCCGGCATACATTATGTTCGGATCTGAGTCTGCGACCGCAATCGAGCCGATAGACGCCACAGGAGCATGATCGAAGACCGGCTGCCATACGGTGCCGGCGTCGGTGGTTTTCCATACCCCGCCATCCACGCCGCCAAAGAAGAATTTTCGATGGCTTCCCGGCACGCCGCTCACGGCAACAACGCGGCCTGCGCGAAATGGGCCGATGAGTCTCCATTGCAAACCGCTGTAAAGCGCCGGCGGCAACGATTGTGCCGCGACCATCGGTGCGGGGGTGGCAGCCGAGAGAAATGCGGCACAAGTGACAATAAACGTGGAAAGGAGGCGCGAGACAGAACGAGAGATGTTCATCACTCCTCAGATTGTGACGGTCAAAGGGCCACAGGATCAAGCGAGAACGAAAAATGCAGCCAAAATCGAACGCGATGAAGGAAAATCTGAAGTGGCTGCAAACAGGGATCGGCCGAATCGGCTATTCTGACGCATTGAAAGCTGTCGTTCAGAGATCCAGGCGCGTATGAAATCGGGGTCAGGCTTGGCGACTCAAGGACGATTGACGTTTGCAGGTCCGCTGAAATTAGCGCGACACATTGAAGGGATCGAAATGACGCAAAGACATTCTGCCTCTCGCTATTTGTTAACCGGCTTGTTATTGACCGGCTTGTTAATCCCCGGCACCGCTTGTCTGGCCGCAAAACACAACAGCTCCATGCCGGATATGCACTGGCGCATGATTGGCCCGTTTCGTGGGGGTCGCACTCGCGCCGCTGCGGGTGTCCCGGATCAGCCGAATGTCTTCTATGTTGGACAGGTCGATGGCGGAGTTTGGAAATCGACAGATTATGGACGCACTTGGAATCCTATTTTTGATGGGCAGGACACGCAGTCGATCGGCGCAATCGCCGTGGCTCCCTCCGACAGCAATGTGGTCTACGCGGCCAGCGGCGAAGGGCTGCATCGACCCGACCTTTCTGTCGGAGATGGTATCTATCGCTCCGCCGATGCCGGAAAAACCTGGACCCATCTTGGTCTGCGCGACGGTCAGCAGATTCCGGCGATTGCCGTCGATCCGGGAAACGCGAACAGGCTATTCGCGGCGGTGCTTGGGCATCCGTACGGCCCCAACACGGAACGCGGAATCTTTCGCTCCACCGATGGCGGCAAAACCTGGGAGAAGGTTTTGTACAAGGATGAGAACACTGGCGGCTCTGATGTTGTGATCGATCCGAAGAATCCGCAGGTGGTCTATGCGTCGCTATGGGATGAACGGTTGGGCCCATGGGAAGATGGCAACAGTTACGCGACCACGAACGGCGGGCTTTTCAAGTCGACCGATGGTGGGACCACGTGGAAGCAATTGACAAACGGTCTGCCCAAGGATTTGGTGCAGATCAACGTCGCGATTGCGGCGAGCGATCCGCAGCGGTTGTATGCGACTTTGTCGACCAAGGAAGAAGGCGATGGTTACGCCACCGACAAGGGGTTAGGCGTGTACCGTTCGGATGATGCCGGGATGAGTTGGCGGAAGATCACCGACGATCCCCGTCCAGCCATGAAGATTGGCGGCGGCGATCTTCCGGTGCCTGTGGTCGATCCGCAGAATCCGGACATCGTGTACAGCACCAGCATCGTCACCTGCCGTTCAGAAGATGGCGGCAAAACCTGGACCAGCCTGCGCGGAGCGCCGGGCGGTGACGATTATCAGAACATGTGGATCAATCCGCGTGATCCAAAGATACTGTTGCTGGTCAGCGACCAGGGCGCGCTTGTCAGTGTGAATGGCGGCGACAGCTGGAGTTCCTGGTACAACCAGCCCACGGCACAGCTCTATCATGTCGCGGCAACCAACAGCTTCCCTTATCAGGTGTGCGCCGGGCAGCAGGAGAGCGGTTCCGTCTGCACATTAACGCGCGGCAACGATGGCGAAATCACGTTCCGCGATTGGCATCCCGCGGGCATCATCGAGTATGGATATGCCGCACCCGATCCGCTGCATCCTGACATCGTATACGGAGCGGGACGAACGGAAGTGTCGCGATACGACATGGTCACGGGCCAGGTCCAGAATGTCACCCCGCTACCCATGCACAAGAAGGGTTTTCGCGCCGACCGAACGCAGCCAATTGAATTTTCTCCGGTGGACCCGCACACGCTGTACTACGCGGCGAATCACTTGTTCGTGACCACCGATGGCGGTCAGTCGTGGAAGATGATCAGTCCGGACCTGAGCCAGGAAAAGACGGGACAACCACCCTCGGTTCCGCCGCTGACCGCGAAACAGCAGGATGAGCGACGGGGAGTGATTTATTCGCTGGCAGCTTCCTACAAAACGACGCAGACCATCTGGGCCGGGACCGACGATGGCCTGGTATGGATTACGCGCGACGGTGGGGCGAACTGGAAGACCATCACGCCGCCGGGAGTGGCACCGTGGAGCAAGATTGCGCAGATCGACGCGTCGCGCTTTGACGATGATTCCGCCTATGTTGCCGTAAATCGTTTTCGAGTGGACGATTTGCATCCGTACGCTTTTCGCACCCACGATGGCGGAAAAACCTGGGTTTCCATCAGCGCGGGTCTTCCTGATGACGCGCCGGTCAACGCGGTTCGAGCCGATCCCGTGCAGCCCGGTTTGCTGTATGCGGCGACGGAAAAATCCGTGTGGGTCTCCTTCGACGATGGCGATCATTGGCAGTCGGTGAATTACAACCTGCCACACACCTCCATGCGCGATTTGCTGGTGAAAGACGACGACCTGATTGTCGCGACCCACGGCCGTTCCTTCTGGATCCTCGACGATGTGAGCCCGCTGCGCCAACTTACGGCCGATGCAGGCAAGAAAGTATCGATGTTGTTGCCACCTGCCTCGGCATGGCGTGTGCGTCGTGACACCAATACTGACACGCCTTTGCCCCCGGATGAACCCGCCGGGGAGAATCCGCCCGACGGCGCAATTCTCGACTACACGTTGCCGCACAGTGCCCACACGGTGACTCTCGAAATTCTGGACAGCGCCGGAAATGTTCTGCGCAAATACAGCAGCGACGATCCTGTGGTTCCCACTCCAGAAGAATTGCACACGGGATTGATTCCCGCGTATTGGCCAAAGATGCATGGGCCGTTGCCAACTTCCGCGGGAATGCATCGCTGGGTGTGGGATCTTCGCTCCACCGCTCCCACGGCCACCAACTACTCCTATCCCATCGCGGCCGTGCCGCACCGCACCCCGCTGGTTCCGCAAGGGCCGCTTGGTTGTGCCTGGTACGTATTCCGTTCGTTTGACCGTGGATGGCAAAAGCGAGACGCAGCCCCTGCGAGTAAAGATGGATCCGCGTGTTCACATGTCGCAGGCAGAGTTGGAAGCCTTGCACACGGCGCAGGCAACCATGGCGGCGTCGTTGGGTGAGCTTGCCAAGGCTGATCTTCAAGCGCACTCGGTCAAGGAACAGGTAGACGCGGTGCAGGATCCAGCGCTCGCCAAACAATTGGCGATATCGAATGCTGCACTGAAGACAATTCTGGAGGGCACGGGACCGGATGCCACGAAGCATTTGCCAGGCATCGACGAGGTGACCGCAGAGGCGACACTTCTTTATGGCGAGTTGGAACAGGCGGATGCAAATCCGACAGCAGCTCTATTGGCCGCTGCGGCGCACGTACAAAAGGAGGGAACCGAAGTGCTTCCCGGATGGGAACAATTTAAGCAGACGCAATTGCCGGCAGATGAATCAGCAAATCCGGAATGCTCATCATCCCGCGATCAATCCGGACCGCAAGCCCACCGACATGCCCCAGCAGGGAGATGAGGATTGATAAGTTCGCCTCCGCTTCGCCATCCGAAAATGAAATTCAGGCTGCTGCCGCAACTTCACGCTGTTTCACGCGTCCATAGGAATCAAGTTCGCGGGTTGTGTGGAGTTGATACGGCGACAATCGGACTGCGCAAGTGCACGGAAATCTTAGCGAGGTCGAGCATGGGGTACCGACGTCTATCTTCAATTCTTACTTGCGGTAGGAGCATGCGTATCGCTGCGTCTCTTTGTCTTGCCATTGGGCTGGCTTGTCGGGTCAGCTTCCGCAGGCGCGCAGTCGACCATGCCAGTCGGGCCGCAGGCGGATGCTGGCAACAGCATGTCCGGCGGCGATATGAGCCACATGGCCGGCCACATGTTCCTTACGTCGCTGCGGCCAATGCAGCCCGGGTGATCAGCAGAAAGCCGACGCGGTGGTGGCGGAAGCGAAACAAGCCATGGAACCCTACCGCGACTATCACAAGGCCCTGGCCGACGGTTATCGGATTTTCCTGCCCAATGTTCCACAGGCCATCTACCATTTTTCTCGGCGCGATTATGCGATTGCGGCGCGATGGCAATTCAACCCAGCGTTTCCCACATCATTGCTGTATACGAAAACGCCCGACGGCGGCTACAAGCTCGTTGGAGTGATGTACACCGATCGAGTTGACGCCACCGAGGACGAGTTGAACGACAGGATTCCATTGAGCATCGCGCGATGGCACCAGCATATAAATTTCTGCAAGGCGCCACGTCCAGAGAAAACAGCTTATCTCGGACCCGATGCCAAGTTCGGCCTGCGCGGTTCCATCACCACGGAAGCGGCCTGCGACGCCGCGGGAGGAATCTTCTATCCGCACGTCTTCGGATGGATGGTGCACGTCTACCCCTACGAAAAAGATCCGAAGCAAATCTGGTCGACTAACGATGACCACGGACACGACAATATGGACCATTCCGCGATGCCGGAAATGCAGATGCAGTAACGTCCGAGCGATCCGCTGGCGACACTTTGTCGCGCTTTCGCGGTCGCCTATAATCCCCCATGCCTCCAAGGAACACAGTCAGCTTGCGCGACGCTGTTAGCAAGTGCGCTCAAACCAGACTATGCGAGACCACTCCATGATGAGTCGCATGGAAAGATTCTGGCGGCGCGTTACGGATGGTATGGAGCTCTCGCAACTCTGGAATCAATTCCGAATTGAGGCTCGTTCCAGTTACCGTCTGTATTCGCACGACGTGGACTCCAGCCGCACGCCGGGTACCCCAAAAGGGAAACATTTTCTCAACGTGGGGATCCAGTTTTTCTGGGCCATCATTGAAAAACTGAGCCCTGCACGCCGTGTCCTGCTTTTGATGGCGATGTTGTTGCTCGTTTTCAATGGCGGCATATCGTGGCAAAACAGGCATGGCGAGCTGAAAGTCTTTGAGTTTGATGGCGCCATGTGGGCCGCGTTGGTGTTAATGCTGCTTGTAATTCTTGAAGTGGCGGATCGCGTAGTCATGAAGCGGGATCTGCAAATCGCCAAAGAAATTCAAGAGTGGTTGCTGCCCGCAAATCCGCCCGTGGTGCCAGGGCTGGAGATTGCCTTTGCCACGCGCGCCGCCAATACCGTTGCCGGGGATTATTACGATATATTCCAGCGCCCGTCGAGTTTGCCGGACGAAACCTTCCTGATCGCCGTTGCCGATGTCGCCGGGAAAAGCATACCTGCCGGCTTGTTGATGGCCACCTTCCAAGCCAGTCTAAAAACGCTCGCCGGAACCTCCGCTTCCTTGACGGAGTTGGTTGGCCGCATGAACGCCTACGCCTGCAGCAACAGCCAGAATGGCCGCCGATTTACCACGACGTTTATCGCCGAGTATCACTCCGCTGATCGAAACCTGACCTTCGTGAATGCCGGGCATAATCCTCCGATTCTTCGCCGCATCACCGGAGCCCTGGAGCGATTGAATGACGGTGGAATCCCGATTGGAATTCTGGCGGACGCCCCCTATCAATCTGGAACCGTCACCTTGCAAAGCGGCGATTGGCTGGTGATTTTTACCGATGGCGTTCCCGAGGCGGAGAATGCGGCCGGAGAGGAGTATGGTGAAGCGCGCCTGCTAAACATCCTGTACGCGAATTCGACGTTGACGCCGGCATTGCTTTTGGACACCATCATGCGCGATCTGGATCGATTTGTTGGCGACGCGCCGCAGCATGACGACGTCACACTAGTCCTGCTGAAAGCCAATTGAACCGCGGCACCATCACCACAGGCGTCGAACAGCTACAGCAGCTCCGGCTCGGTGATTGTAGCCTGCAACAGGCTCAGGTCTTCCAGCGTTCCGGCAAATTGAATGCTCGGCAGATCGTCGACGACTCGTCGCAAGGCCTGTTCCCACCGCGCATGGATCAAGTCCAGCTCCGCATCGTGGGCAGAGAAACGCCGATACTGATCGAAACGTAGGCTATCGTTGCGATACTGCAGCAGCTCGATTGGCGGACCGACAGTAACGTTTGACCGCATGGTTGCATCGAAGGACAACATGGCATATTTGGCGGCGGCGTCCAATGATGTGGTTTGCGAATCAATGCCACGGTCGAGGATCGGCCTACCGTACTTGACTTCACCAATCTGCAGATACGGCGAATCCTCGGTCGCGCAAATCGGGTTGCCTTGCGGATATATCAAGTACAGATCGGCAGGTTCGCCCTTAATCTGGCCGCCAAGCAATAAATGGATGTTGAAGTTGTACTCATCCTTGGCTAGAGCCTCGCGGTCCAGATCAGAAATTGTTCGGACACAGGCGCCGACAGCGCGTGCCGCTTCATACATATTGCGCGCGGTGGCCAGGCCTTTGCCGTGTTTGAATTCTTCGCGGAGCAGCGTGATGACAGACTGCGTGATCGACAGGCTGCCGCTGGTCAGGATGACAAACGCACGCTCCCCGGGCTCGGTAAAGGTGTGCATTTTGCGGCAGACATTTACCTGGTCATAACCCGCATTGGTGCGGGAATCGGAGGCCATAATCAGCCCCTCTCGCGTCTTGATGCCGAGGCAATACGTCATTCACCCTCTCGCTTTTTTTCAAGTCACTTCAATTTGGCGCTTGCGAAAAACCTTGACCTGTTCAATTCTTAACACATCAATTGCAACACTGCGGTTTGAGGCAGCGGCCTCCATTTAGACACAAAACGGCACGGAACACCAGACCCCTACAAGTAGAACTGGGAACGCGATTCACTCAGGAGCCTGGATGCTCATTCGTTTAGGTTACGATCTTCGCTTCGACTTGCCCGCCCCTACCGCCATGGTAGCCCTGCTGCACGTACATCCGTCGCGCGACCGCGACCTGCGGGAACCGGATGCGCTGCAAACAGAGCCCAAACTTCCCGTAGCAGAATATATTGACAGTTTCGGCAACCGCTGTAGCCGAATCTTCGCGCCCGCCGGCGCCTTGCGCCTGCATGGGTCGACGCTGATTGTAGGCGCGGATGAGCTGGATGAGATGGATGCCAATGCGGAAGAAATGCCGGTCCAGGATCTGCCGCATGAAGTGCTGAAGTTTCTGCTCAACAGCCGCTACTGCGAAGTGGATCGTCTGTCTGCGATTGCATTGGACCTGTTTGGCGGAATGCCGCGCGGTATGTCGCGGGTCCAGGCCATCGTTGCGTATGTCCATCGCATCGTTCAATTCAACTACATGGCGGCGCGCTCGACCAAGACGGCCCTCGACGTTTTTACAGAGCGCATCGGTGTTTGCCGCGATTTCCAGCACCTGGCGATTACACTCTGCCGCGCACTGAACATACCGGCTCGCTATGCGACCGGATACCTGGGGGATTTCGCGGTCATCCTTCCGCCATCTCCCATGGACTTCAGCGCCTGGTTTGAGGTGTATCTCAGCGGTCGCTGGTGGACCGTGGATGCACGTCATAATTGCCAGCGATTGGGACGAGTGTTGATGGCCACGGGTCGCGATGCTTCCGACGTGGCTCTGACAACTTCCTTTGGCGTTGCAAATCTTACCCACTTCGCCGTGGTCTCGGACTGGCTGGATGAAAAAGTGAAATCCGGATTGACAGGACCGTCCGTTTCGCTTGGATCAGGGGCGAGTCAATGACAAGCCCTGCAAATGAACTTCCCATCTCAACCGTCGCAGCCCAGGAACCTGCGGGCAACCGAAAGTCTGTCGAATTCGACAATGGGTATCTGCGCAACTATTTTCTAGACCAGGCCTACGATGAAATGTTTGATGCGCAGGGGAAAGTTCGTCCGCATTATCGCCTGCTGCTCGACACCTTCAGCAGTCTCCCGGAAGAAGAGTTAGCGCGGCGCAAACACTCGGCCGATATTTCTTTTCGCACCCAGGGCATTACCTTCACGGTGTATGGAAATCAGGAGGGCACAGAGCGCATTTTCCCCTATGACATGCTGCCGCGCATCATTACCGGCGCGGAATGGGAGCACATCGAGCGCGGTTTGATTCAGCGCATTACTGCATTAAATCTGTTTCTGGGCGACGTGTATAACGATGGAAAAATTCTGCGCGATGGTTTTGTCCCCCGCGAAATTGTTTATAGCTGTCCGCACTTTCGTCGCGAAATGCGTGGGCTGCAGGTGCCCCGCAATGTCTACATCGCGGTTACTGGCACAGACCTGCTGCGGCTGAACGATGGCAACTACGTCGTACTGGAGGACAATCTGCGCGTCCCCAGCGGCGTCAGCTACATGCTGACCAGCCGCCGCGTCATGAAGCGCGCATTCCCGCAGACCTTCCGCAGCTACGGCGTGCGGCCCATTGAGCATTATCCGCAAGTGTTGCTCAGTGCTCTGCGATCGCTCGCACCGGAAGGCCGACCTGAGCCGACGATTGTGCTGCTGACCCCCGGCGTCTACAACTCCGCCTATTTCGAGCACACTTATCTCGCCCGTCAGATGGGAATCGAATTGGTCGAGGGCCGCGATCTTGTCATCCACGACAACATCGTCTACATGCGCACCACGGCGGGGCTGAAGCGGGTCGACGTAATTTATCGCCGCGTCGATGATGATTTCATCGATCCGCTGGCGTTCCGCGGCGATTCTATCCTGGGCGTGGCTGGCCTCTTCAACGCCTATCGCGCCGGAAATGTCACCTTGGCAAATGCCTTTGGTACGGGGCTCGCCGACGATAAGGCGCTGTACGCCTACGTGCCCGCGATTATTCGCTACTACCTGAAAGAAGATCCTATCCTCCCCAATGTCGAGACCTTTCTGATGACGGATCCTGCGCAACGACAGCACGCATTCGCCAATCTCGAAAACCTGGTCATCAAGGCGGTCGGCGAATCGGGAGGCTACGGCATGCTAATTGGTCCGCATAGCACCAAGGAGCAGCAGGCCGAGTTCCGTGACCGGATTGAAGCCAATCCACGCAACTACATTGCGCAACCCACGTTGAGCTTTTCTCGGTCGCCTTGCCTGATGGGAGACGCCGACGACACCAGTATCGAGCCGCGACATGTGGATCTGCGGCCCTACATTCTGTACGGCGATAAGGTCACTGTGGTCCCGGGTGGGCTGACACGTGTGGCGCTGCGCAAAGGTTCGCTGGTGGTGAACTCATCGCAAGGCGGCGGCAGCAAGGATACCTGGGTGTTGCACGCCTAGTTGAATCGAGCCTGATAGACCCATGGAGGCGTATGCTTTCGCGAGTGGCAGACAGTCTTTACTGGATGAGCCGTTACCTGGAACGTGCCGAACACACGGTGCGCATGCTGGATGTGAATTTCAGCATGACGCTCGACCCCTCCAGCACCAGCGAGGAAGGGCGCTGGAAGCGTGTGCTGGCGGCGTTGGGAAACCCGGAAGGTCTGGAGTGGAATGGCGATTTTTACGCGCTCGCTCATGCGCTCGCCTTCGAACGGGATAGTCGCGCTACCATCACCGGATGCATTACCGCTGCCCGGGAAAATGCGCGCCAGGTGCGCGAAGAAATCACCTCCGACCAATGGCAGCAACTGAATCGCATGTATCACCGGGTAACAGACGAGGTTCCGGAGATGGGCGATCGTCTGGATGAATTTCCCGCGGCGACGCTGAACGAACTTCACCTGTT
Source organism: uncultured Acidobacteriota bacterium (assembly GCA_963735505.1). Classification (GTDB taxonomy): domain Bacteria; phylum Acidobacteriota; class Terriglobia; order Terriglobales; family Acidobacteriaceae; genus JAKAAZ01. Next base: position 86,820 of record CAVTLR010000002.1, read on the forward strand.
TCAGGGCGTGACAGATACGTCAATGAGCCACGGCGAGGGTTGGCATTTTATCCAAATCGGTCGCGCCATCGAGCGTGCGACCGCAATCGCAACTTTGATTGGAGTGTTTGATTGGGATGCGTCGGAAAGCATTTCCGAAGGCGCCGGTAGTCAGCAGTTTCTGGAATGGATTGGGCTGCTGCGCTGTTGCACCGCCTTCGAATCCTATTGCAATGTGTACACGGCCGACCTGACCCAGCCGCAGATTCTTCAATTCCTTCTGCTCAACAAGGAGTTTCCGCATTCCGTGCGCTACTCGATTGATCAGTTGCGATGGGCGCTGATGGCGTTGCAGGAGGGAAGCGGCCGCCTGGTCGCTGAAGAACTGAGTCGCGTGGCCGGTCGCCTGCAGGCGTCGCTGAATTTCTGCGAGATTTCTGAAGTGATGGGGCAGGGAGTGGGGCCATACGTACACAATATTTCGCAGCAATGTCGTCACATCCATTCCCTGATCTACCGGGACTACATCCATTACAAAGTCCACGTGGCCCTGTCGCAGTAGAGTTGCCGAAGAATCAACAAGGCCGAATACGGAAGGAGAGTCACTTCGATGAAGTTTTACTCCGTGCGCCATCTGACCAAATTCGTCTATTCCAAGTGCGTCAGCGAGAGTGTCATGGAGACGCGAATGCATCCGCGCTCCGACTCTAACCAGCGCTGCCTTTCCTTTTCGCTTTCGGTTAGCCCGCGATGCCGCGTGTTTTCTTATCGGGACCACCTCGGCAACCAGATCCAGCACTTCGATATTCCGGCCGAACATAATCAGCTGGTCATCATCGCGGAATCCTTGATCGAACAGCATTCGCTGGCGGAGCTGCCCAACTCCCTGGTGCCGTCTGCATGGGCTGACCTGGATGCGTTGGTGAGTTACGGAGATTATTGGGAAATGCTGCTGCCCAGCGAGTTTGCAAAGCCCACGCCGATGCTGCAGGCGCTCGCTGCCAGGCTGAACGTGACACGTCGCGACGATCCGCTGGTAATGGTTCGAGAGCTGAATCAAAGCCTGTTTGAGTACATTCAGTATGTTCCGCGTTCAACGCGTGTGGACTCGCCCATCGATGAAGCCATTGAATCTCGCGAGGGCGTTTGCCAGGATTTTGCCCACACCATGATTGCGTTACTGCGATATGTTGGCATTCCCTGTCGTTATGTCAGCGGATATTTGTATCAAAGTGAGCGGGAGCATGACCGATCTTCCAATGATGCCACCCACGCGTGGGTCGAGGCGTTTCTTCCACATCTTGGCTGGGTTGGATTTGATCCGACGAATAATTTGCTGGCCCGTGAGCGACACATTCGTACCGCGATTGGGCGAGATTATGCGGATGTCCCTCCGACCCACGGCATTTTCCGTGGCCGCGCGGCAAGCGAACTTTACGTCGCGGTCAAAGTGCAATCGTTCGACGAAGCCCCCGCCCTCGATCGCGACATGCCGACACCCGAAGATTGGTCGGTGATGGTGGAAAAAGCGCAGGAGCCTCCGCCACCGGCATCCCCGCTGCTTGAGATTCAGCAGATGCAACAGCAGCAACAATAAGAGGACAAATAGCGAAAGGAAGATTCGATGACGATCATGGGGAAAACGAGTGTGATTGCAATCGCGATTCTTTTTGCCAGTGCAATGGCGAACGCGACCGATGTGACCCTGCATTTAAAGGGTTCGCAAGCGATGTCTCGCTCCACGGTGCAATATGAATGCGATGCGCGAGGGTGCCAAAATGGGACTTCCCTCCGGCCCGTTTTCGGTGGAATATCTGAACGGCGCGGGAAATAGTTTGGCGATTCTTCCAGTGAATGGCGAGTCAATCGTGTTTGCGAATATCTTTTCCGGTTCAGGAGCGCGGTATGCCGCCAAGCAATACATCTGGTGGGATGCTGCTGGCCGCTCTGTCAGTTTCTCGTCCGATTCGCTGGCCGGCAAGATGCGATCCGAGTGTCATCGCATCGTTTCCAAATAATCGCAGCGACGAAGACTGTCAGCGAATGGCAACTGCATGCATGTAGTGCAGCCAGTTTTGCGGAAACCATCCGGGTTGCTGCGGCTGGTTCTGGCGGTCGGCAATTTCGCACTCCATATGCACAGGATTCGGAATGGGAGAAGCGAACATGTAGTCGAGCCACTCGCTGTCGCCATCCACGCCGTTACTGCGCCGCGAAGCACGAACTTTCGACAGCCATTGATCGATCAGCATGCCCTCGAGATTTTTTTCCATTTCCTGCTGCGCGGAGAGTACCCGCGTCATAGCGGAAGCGGGCGCCATTTCTCCAGTCAAAAATTGAAAAGACAGAAGTGACGGCAACGCAAAGGTTCGGTGCAACAGCATATCACGCGCAGCGTCGATCAGGGTGCGGTCCACCTTGGCCGTTTCGACAGTGTCGGTTGGAATCGTTGCCTCAACTTCAGGAGCCGGCAATGCATCCTGTAGCAGTTCCGGATAGCGGAGCGGCTGGATATCGGCCAGAATTCGCTCCAGGGCGGCCGCAAAAACTGGATGATGCGGCAACTCCTGCTTCGCCTTTGCCGACCCGCTCAACGCCAGGTGCATCTGCTCCGCAGGCGCGGCAGCGGGCTTGAACAACAGATAGCAAGCGGCCGCCGAAACCGTCATCAACAAAACACTCAATCCAGAGTAGGCAGGCTTGGGCTTGCCGTCCGGCGTCGTGCCTCCGGGCGCCAGCAACCCAAGCCGCTTGGGCTTGGCACTCTCGCGTTTTAAATATTTCAGGCAGTCGAGCCAACTCTCCACATCCGGACTGTGCGAGGCCAGCGCGTCCAACAGTTCAGGAACATAATCGCGGACATAACGTCCCACCAACTCCAATCCCTCTGGCGAAAATGGATCCAAATCCGCCTGGGTGTCGAAGTCCGGGATTTTTTCACGCACCAAATTGGCCAGTGTCGGTCCACTGAGCGGCTGGCCGGTAAAGCATTGCGCAATCAGTTCTCGCGCGGCCAGAAATAGCGCGCACTTACCCGCTTCAGTATGTCCCTTCAGTCGATACGCTTCAATGCCAATCGCCCAGCCGCTTCGATTTTGCGCGATCTCTGAAATCATCGGCAACGACGCCTCAGTATCCGACTTGAGCAGCAGAACCGTCAGCCGTTCCAGGATTGCGGAAGTATCTTCGGGCTCCAGGTTGCTGCCGCGCCAGAAGGGAAGCACGTGGAACAACGTGACCGACTCGTTGCCACCAAAGTCCGCAAAGAGCTTTTGCTGGGCTTCTTGCAGGTTCTCAATCTGCTGCTGCTCCAACAGCACAACCCAGAAAATCCGGTTCAGAAATGGCGTGGCCTCCAGCGAAACTTCCAGCTGCCGTCGCGCCGTGCGAATCCAGTCCTGATCCTCCGACAAGCAGACGATCAGGGTGCGAAATTCCTGCAACCGGTAATTCTTCGGCACGTAGCCGCCGCGAATCAATTCCGAAAGCAACTTGGCTGAACGCAGCTCGTGCACAGCAATGGGGATGGTGTGCTGCATCTCCTCCGCTTCGTTGATATGTGCAAAGTAAAAGGCACGACGCTCGTCTTCGCTGATCCAGCGAACGACCTGCTCTTTCAGTTGCTCCGCTCCTGAACCGCAGAGCAAGACTAATGTAGGCTGTAGGATCAATTTATTCTCCAGCCCGCATAAATTGCGGCACGCCAAGCGATCGAAGGTATGACATCATTTCCACGCGCACCTCGGATAGTTGCCGCTCATATTCGCCAAGGTCGCGATATTCATTGCGCGGGTAATGCCGTTCCACCTGGTCGTGAATGAATTGCGCCCAGCCCTGGTTGCCTCCCAACTCCAAAATCATCTTGTCGCGTTTTCTTTCGATGATCTCCTGGAAGTCGGGATCCACCATTCGCATGCGAGCATGCAGGTGACGCTCCACCGGATCGGCGATCTGTGTCTTCAGCGGCTTGCCGTTGAATTCCAGGTCTTGCCCGAAGTCGCGAAGCAGGCCAAGGATGGTCGCCAATCCAAACCACTTGCATTGTTCCTCGGTTTCATCATCCCCGGCAATGCTGCGCCGTTTGTGGGTCGGAAGATCGAGAAACATTTTTTCTACCGGATCTTTTCTCTTGGCTTCATAGGCCTGCCGCATCAGTTGGACTTCATGAATATCGGCCAACCCAAATCGTCCAATGACGCGCATGAAAGACAGTACGGAATCGTCGACGGAATCGCTGATATTGCAGAGCGGCGAGGATTCCGACCCCTTCCACTCATCAAAAACCTGCTGCAATTGTTTGCGCAGCTCCGGGTCACGCGGCGCGAACAAGTTGTTCGTCGTTGCCTGGTGCCGACGCGGCCCGTTTTGAAGATTCAAATTCGACCATGCCTGCATCATGCCGTTATGCAGCAGCCCGTCATCCAGTAATTGCGAGCGCGTAATCTGCTCGGAAACGTATTGCGACGTCTCCTGATACAGCTTATCGATGTAGTTGTCGCCCTGAAATTTCCACGCATCATCCACCACATCCTGCAGCGAAAATTTCGCGCGATATCGCTGCAGCAATCCCACGCGGTCCAGCTGATACTGATCCTGCGGGATGTTGGCTGCACCGATGCCTGTATTCGAAAAGTTGACTGTCCGCGACGTGGCACGGCGGTTGGAAAGAAATTGCTCCGCTTTACCTTGCAGTTCCTTCGCAATGAATTCCGAATTTGCAATCAACGCTCCCAGAGCGGCCGCTTCGTCACTGAAGCGTGTGCGCAGCTTGCCCACCATGGAACGTACCTGGCCACGCAGTTCGCTGGCAATTTGCGACTGCGCTGCCTGCGGCAACTCTTCGCGGAAGCCCGCCATGCGCTCGCTCGCCGACTTGCCGCCGAGGAACCTCTCTTCGCGATACGTCTTCAAGACTTCAGCTTCCGTCAGCGTTGCTGGAACTACCGCGACTGTGTCGAGAACCTGCTGCAGCTGGATCAGTACGGTCTTGCAGATCTCGAACTGGCTGGCTAGCACGCCTCGATCGAGCGCAGTCTGCCGCTTGCGTTCCCCTAGAATTTCCCGCTCGATGGAATCGACAATCGAGGTGACTTCGGCCATGGCCTGCTGCGCCACCCGCGGCCGTATGTTCATCCAGATTTCGTATTCCTTGGTAATGTTGTCGGTGGTCTGTCGCTGGCCGCCGCCTTCTCCGTGGAGAAATACTTCGGAGTGCATCAGGCTCTCGACCTGTCGCAGCGCCGAAAGCGATTCAAGATCGCGCAACTCAGAAATCCGGGTACCGCTCAGCACGTCTTTGGCGCGCGCATCATATCCAGATTGAATGGGCGCGAAAATGTCTTCTAGCAGCTCCCGGCCCATGTGCAGCACGTATTTCTCTACGAAGCGCGCTTTCGGCAGCGGTATGGAAAACGATCCAAAGGACGCGTAGCTGAGGCGCGCGTTGGTGACGTGGTAATCGACAATATGTTCTTGAATCTGGGGAATTGCGACCGCCGAAAAAAGAAACTCCGCCGTCCGCTGGTATAAATCTTCCGACGAAGACAGCTGCCTGCCGATTTCATCCGTGCCGCCCAGCATGAAACACATATCGAACGGGCTGGGGCAAATCGGGATTTCTCCAGACACCTGGTCTGCCGGGGAAGCGAGAGTGGTTTGCGAGAAAGAATCGGCCATGTAGTAATTCAGTTCCTGCAAGGCCGCATAGCCATTCGCTTCCAGGGTCGCGTATTGCGCGCTCTGCCCCAGCTGGCGAAAGGTCGATGGCAGAAACAACATGCCGAAGCGAACTGTCTCGTAATTGTGCCGCGTGAACAGGTGGTTCACCAGGAAAGCGATATCCAAAAACATGCCGGTGCCGGTGCCGCCGCATACTGAACTGATGATGAAAACGCGAGTCTGGGCTCCATCCACGACATTGGCAAACTCACCGCTCACTTCCGCATGGTTAAGAGTGTGCATAGCTCGTTCAATGTGCGCCGCAATATCCTGGCCTCGCCAGAAATAGGCGACGTGACCTACGAGTCTGCGCATCCCCGCACCGGTGGCGACGGAAAACGCAGGCAGATCGTCGGGCAGCCAGCGAAACTGGTTCCGCTTGCGAAACTGCATCACGTTGGCCGAGGTGATGACCGGATTCCCGAGATGCAGGAATTCGTGGTTCTCAAGGAACGGATCCGAGCTATCAGTTCGCTGGTTAGTGGTGTCGATCCCCAGGATCTGAATGTACTTCTGTTCCTTGTCGTAATACTTGCCATAGTGAGTCTTAAACTTTCGCAGCAAGTCTATTCCGGTTCCACCAAGGCCAATGAGCAATGTACGGTGAAGCATGGCGCACCTTCTGTTCGTTGATCTAGCTGTACAGCACGTTAATCTGTATGGTCCCGTCTTCCGTGGCAAAGACTGGAACGTGGATGGACCTTAGGTCGATCTCTGCCGACTTTTGGACCTGGGGTGCAGGGGCATGAGCCGCGCGTGGACGAGCCACGATGGTCCATCTGCCACGCCTGCGCGTACTTTGCAGCGAAAGCAATTCTCGAGATTGAGGGCCGGCAATCACAGCACGGCTTGATCCGGCGCTGTTGCCGACCTGCCCTTCGGAAACATGCAGCATGCGCGTGCGCAGTTGCGCCGGCAGCCGCAACCGCAAAACCTGGGTGCCATTTTGGCGCACAATTAAATCGGCCTGTAACGGGCGCGGCCAGAAGCTCCACACAGCCGTACCGAAGGCGCATAGGAACAACAGGATCGCCCCCGCCCATGGCCATTTATTTCGAATCAGCTCGCCGACCGTCATCTGCCGCGTGACTACACGCAAAGCGCCGTGGCGCGCGACTTGTGTTGTGCCGTCATTCCACGATGCGATGTAGTCAACGACATGCACCTGCCCCGGATCGCCTTCCAGCATCATGTTGAATTTCGAACTCTGTCCGGCTGAAACTTGCAGACTGTTCGACATTCGATCTGCAGGACCATCCGAAGAGCCCTGTGGCGTGAACTGAAGGTTCACCGCACCGACCGGCAGCAGCGATCGAATTGTGAGCTTCTTCTGAAACCAATCCCTTGGCAATGGATCGAAGACTCCGGCCGACACCTGCTGCGGAATCTCAACTGGCATCACAACCGCTTTCACGTCGCCCAGATATGTCTCCACCTCGCCATAGGGAGAATCCAAATACGCCCGTGCGCGGAATGCTCCGGCGCTGCGAGCTTGCAACTCGCCTGCGAATCGGCTGGGATCTGCCTGCTGACTCAGCGGAACGATTTCACTGTCGCGCCCAGCCAATTCCAAATGAGCATTCGCGCTTTGCAAAAAGAACGCGCTCTTTACCGGTCCATGAGAACTGGTAAGGGACAGCGCGATTGGGCGGGGAGCATCCGTCAACAACGCGGAAGGGAACTCGCCATCCGCCGACAGTCGCAGCGGTTCCTGAACACACAGAAATGCGAGGCCACGACCGGACCACGAAAGATCTGCCTTCCCGGCGCCAGCGTCTTCCTCGGCCACGGCTACATGCGAGGAGCGATACAACACGTGCCCCGGCAGTTGCAGCGAATCCGCGTGCTCGCCCGTAAACACGACAACCACTCGGTCGGGCTTTCCTGTCCACGTCAGATTCTGTACGGACGAGCTGCGAATATACACCGGCAATGCTGCGGTACGCGCCGCGACCCGCAGAAATGCTTCTGGAAGATCGGAAGCCGAAGCCGCGTGAATGGAAAACCCATTCGACGAGCGCGCCAGGCGATCGAGAAAGTCCAGGTCGAGATCGTTTCCCAGGCCAATGGTGTAAACCTTCAGTCGCCACGCGTTCTCGCTCGCAATCGATAATGCTTGCGAACGATCCTCATCGGCAAGGCGATTGGCCGGATCGCTGCGACCATCTGTCAGCAGCACCAGGGAAATGTCGTTATCCTGAAAGAACGAGGCAGGCTGCCCCACCAGATAGTCTTCCACCGAGCGAAGCACCGGCGCGAAGGCAGTGTGGGCATCTGAAGATCCAATTTTATCCAGCAGAGAAAAGTCGAACCGGTTGCGCGCCATTGGCTTCTGCAGCCAACGAGCACTGTCGCCGAAAGCGATCACGCCAACTTGGTCGTTTGGATTTTCTGTGGCGGCCAACAGGCCTGCGGCTTCCACTCGGAGTCTGTCAGGGTCGCTTCGCAGCATACTGCCTGACTGGTCGAGTGCAATAATGATGGTCCGTTGCTTTTGTGTAGCCCAGGCAGGGGACACAAGCAAGAACGGCATCAAAACAAGCGCGACAAAAGATAACTCGATCGTACGGCTTCGCATGGGGGATTTGAAGGTCCGTTGAACAAGAGTTCGGGTTAAGTTAAAAGGTTCGTTGAGTATAGCAATTCAGGACATAATGTCAACCAGACTAAGGAGTTCGGATCGCATGACGCAGAATACAGACAGCATCTCAGCCGCCGCTGCCGGAACCGTTCAATTAGGAGATCTTTCCGTCAACCGACTCGGGTTTGGCGCTATGCGACTGACTGGAAAAGGGATCTGGGGACCCCCTGAAGACCGCAATGCCGCCATGGCAACCCTGCGCCGCGCCGTCGAGCTGGGCGTCAACTTCATCGATACCGCCGATTCTTACGGCCCCGGCATCTCTGAGGAGTTGATTGCAGAGGCTTTATCGCCATATCCCAAGGGCGTGGTCGTCGCCACCAAGGGCGGATGGGAGCGCGTTGGTCCCGGCCAGTGGATCCATAATGCCGGTCCAAAGCACCTGCAAGAGGCCGTCGAAGGCAGTTTGGAACGCCTCCGTCTCGACCACATAGACGTGTATTATCTGCATATTCCAGACGCTGCCGTTTCGTTCGATGCCTCCGTCGGTGCGCTCGCCCGACTGCGGGAGCAAGGCAAGATCCGCAACGTCGCGCTCTCCAACGTTACTTTGGAGCACTTGCATCGTGCCCAAAAGATTGTTCCGATCGTCGCCGTGCAAAATCGCTATGGTTTTGCCGACCGCGAATGGGACTATCTTCTGGACCACTGCGAGCAGCACGGAATTACCTTCGTACCGTGGGCTCCGCTCGGACAGAACCGCCAGGCCAATCAAATTCTGGATGAAGTCGCGAAAAAGTTGGGTGCGACTCCGCTGCAGGTGGCGCTTGCCTGGCTGCTGCGCCGTTCCCCCGTCATCGCTCCCATTCCAGGAACTTCTTCCGTAGCTCACCTGGAAGAAAACGTCGCCGCCGCCGGCCTGAAGCTTCCCGACGAAGACTTCAAGAAGCTCTCCGACATCCCACTAACCCCCGCCAACTACCGCGAGTGAAACCCACTCCCGTAAACTATGACCATTCCCGACGAGCGCTACTGTCCGTTCTCATGCGCAGGCGCGCGATCCACATCCACACCGGACAGCGATGAAATCTCAGGGCCCCATGACGATCGCGAAGAACTCCGTCGCGAACCTGCTGCGCTTTGCCGTCAGCGTGCTGGCCGCTGCTCTGCTGCCGCCCTTTTTGACGCGACGCCTCTCCCACGATATGTACGCTGCGTGGGTACTCATCCTGCAGCTCGGCGCCTACGCCGCAATTTTTGAGCTCGGCCTGCAGGCCGCCATCAGCAAATTCGTCGCCCAGCATCACGCCACACAGGATCACGCAGGCACCAGCAGTGTCGTCAGCACCGCGACGGCTCTTCTCACCGCAAGCGCAGCACTCGCCCTTACTGCAGTCGGCATTCTTGTCTGGCAAGTGCCGCATCTCTTCGGGCAACTGACGCCTCCGCTGGTTCATCAGGTCAGGCTCGGCATTCTGCTGATTGGCGGCGCCACGGCGCTGGCTCTGCCCACCACGGCGCTGGCCAGCAGCTTCCAGGGCGTGCAGCGCTACAACGTTCCCATGATCATCGGCGGAGGTTCGCAACTGCTCTCCACCCTTGCCATCATTATTGCCGTCTTCTGCCACAGCAGCCTGATCGTCATGGGAGCCTGCGTGGCTGCCATCACGCTTGCCGCCGGACTGCTGCAGGTCGGCGCCTGGCGTCGCTATCTCGCCCATGTCCGGATTACTGTCTCCGGTGTCACTCGCCGGATGACCCGCACCATCTTCAACTACTGCGCGGCCATGAGCGTTTTGTCTTTCGCGATGCTGTTGATCAGCGGCCTCGACACCGTGATCGTCGGCCACTTCGACTTCAAGCAGACCGGCTTCTATGCCGTGGCCGCTTCCTTAACCAACTTTGTCATCTTGACCGCAGGCGCAGTTTTCAATCCGCTGCTGCCGGCCACTTCAGAGCTGGCCGCGCTCGGCGACCGCGCTGCCGTTGCCTCCCTGACGTTGCGCTCCACCCGTTTCTGCGCCGTGTTGCTGGTGCTGACCGGCCTGCCGCTCCTGCTCTACGGTGAACCCATCCTTTCACTCTGGGTCGGGGCCGATTACGCCCGCAACAGCATCCTGTTTCTGGAAATCCTCACCATCGCCAACATGCTTCGCCTTTGCGTTCTTCCCTATTTCATTATCGTCCTCGGAAATGGTCGACAGCGCGATGGATTTGTCGCTGCAATTGGCGAAGGCGTCGTCAATTTGATCGCTAGTATCGCGTTGGCGTCTAAGTTTGGAGCCATAGGCGTCGCCGCGGGGACCTTTATCGGAGCTATGTTTGGGTTCGGGTTGCACTGTTCTTTTCACACATGAGATATACGCTTGCTGCGATTCCTGTGCGGCGTGTCGATTTCCTGTGGCGCGGCGTGGCTCGCCCTGCAGCCTGCGCGGTTCCCCTCTTCGCCTTCTTGCTTCTTCTCTCGGGGAAATGTCGGCGGCTTATGGATTTTTGCCACCAGCGCTGGTCCTTTTCCTCACTCCTGCTTTGCTTTGGACCGTTGGCCTCACTGACTCAGATCGAGGAATATTCGGCGAGGCGTTACGCAATTGGCGTCTGAGACGAAGTCTGCAAGCGTAGAATTCGCTAACGTCGATGCGGCGTTTCAATTCTTTGGGAAAGTATTCAGATTTTAGAGAAGAGTAGTTTCAGACGATAGCGCACTCGATAAGCGAAATCCTGCAAAAGGTTGTAATTTGGCGGATATCTGGTAAGGAAGTTGGGTAACGGGGAATTTACCTTTATTTTTTCCCCGCGATGCCATTGCAGCCCAGCTGGCCCCTCGAGAAAGACCGATCCATCGAAGCCAACGAAAAGGCTAGTCAATTCTTCTTCCTCCCTCATCACCTCCAGCGAGTTATCAGGTAGACCGAACAGTTCATAGTAATCGCGTCGGACAAACAGTAAATTAATCCTGGTTGCGCAGATAAGCTCATACCCTTTTTCCTTCCCTAGACGAACGAGCGGCGCCGGGCTGTTGCTCTTGTTGCAATTCGCATCCGCAGGCTGGACAAAATCACTACGGTTCGAAGCTGTCGGGTTGAATTCAATAAGAACTAGCTTGGGGGTATATTTCTCGGTGGCTTTCCAAATGTGGTAATCGTTCCCGTCTACATCAATCGACAGAAGATCGAAATCCAAAGGTATTGGATCTTTCTCAAGTATCCGATCAAGACCATCGTCCTTGGACCATCCAACAAAGCAATTCTTAAAAATTGCTCGCTCTTTGAATGGATACTCAGCGCATAGCGCGCGATATTTCTTGGTATCTCCCTCGATCAGCACAACGCTGTAATCTTCTTGCTCGACCAACCTGAAAGTGTTGCTGAGATATTTTCCATCCCACGCACCAAATTCCACACACCATCCGTTTCGGGATCGGAAGGATGCTCAGCGCCTTCTCAAGGATGCCGTCTTCACCGGTCTGAGAATATACGTCCCGAGCAAAGGCATTGAGCCATCGACTCGATTTTTTCAATTCAGCAATGCGCAGAGGCTGGTCGGTCTAGAGGGTTCCATTTTCCGGTCAGTATACCCTAGACGCCATCCCGGTACCCCGCAGAGCCGTCGGCGGGATCTCGAAGCAAGGTCCGCGGCGGCGCTGATTGTTTGACTGCTATGATGTTCGGAATGTCGAGTCAGAAAAAAAGGGAGATTCGTTTGTCGTAAAGACTAAGTGACGGCCTGATCGAGCCATATTTCATACTGGCGAGGGCCAGATCGGCAGGAATCTCGATCCGCGAGCCGATGACAAAGTGTTGAATCTGATTCACTTTCACCGTAGATTGCGGCATTCCGCAGATCTATTGGCGGGAACGCGGATGGAGAATAATTGGTTCCGGACATTTCCGGCATTGAGTATTGCTTCTTCCCGTCGAATACGATCGGATTTAGAGAATGAATTGGCGGACCGAAAGATTGGATCATTTTCGCAGATCTCTCTGTCGATGCTCACCGGTCTCCCGTCCAGAGTTTACGTTTGACAGGAAATTTCTGGGCGCGACCGACAACGAACAATTCTTCACGCTTGCTTCCTGGAAGGACAAATATCTCAAGAATTATTCTGGCGACCTGATATTACAAATGGACATTGAAGGTGCCGAGTATTAGGTAATTTTCAATACGCCGGATCAGTTACTGTGCCAGTTTAGAATTCTCGTGATCGAGTTCCATGGCATTGATAAACTTCTTGATCCGTTTACATTCGAGTTGCTGGCCCCCTGCTTTAAGAAGGAACTGGAGCATTTTCAAGACGTGCATCTGCATCCGAATAATTGCTGCGGAAGCGAACTGTGTGGCGATATTGAGATTCCAAGAGTCATGGAGTTTACGTTTCTCAATAAACGACGCGTCAACCAGATCAAGCCGCAACGAACATTCCCTCATCCGCTGGACAATGAATGTATTCGAGAGAGAGGCGGATCGGGTATAGCAATTAAGGAAGACATCATGGATGTTGGGTGCATCGATGACAGATTCAGCACCACCCGGAGATTGACAAGAACTCCGAAGGAACCCGATCCTTGTTTTCAGCTGCCCACTACCTCCACTCCGAAACATATTGGCGGTCTTCGAACCCGAGGCCTCTATAAGGCAGAAGGCTCGGAACCGATCGTCACCGTCATCACGATTGCCTACAATTGCGCCGCGTACATCGAAGAGACGATGCTCAGCGTGCTGAATCAGAGCTACTCCAACATCGAGTACATCGTGATTGACGGTGGTTCTACGGACGGAACGCTGGACGTCATCCGTACATACGATCATGCCATCGATTACTGGATCAGCGAGCCGGATCGCGGTGTATATGATGCAATCAACAAAGGGATCAGGGCTTCCACAGGGCAATGGCTAAATTGCATGAACGTCAAGGACATTTTCTACTCAAACAATACAATCCAGACTGTGGTCGATAAGTATCTGCACGGCGATGCCCGCTTCATCTACTCCGACGTCCTTCTTCGAAATGGCGCCCTTGGAAATCATGTGGGGAAATATGTTTGCGATCACGAGAAATACATTTTCAATCACCAGGGCGTGGTCTATCAAAAGAGCCTTCATCGAGAATTTGGACCGTACATCGTAGCCAAGGGCATGACAATTTCTGACATCGTATTCTTCAGCCAGATCGATCAGAAGAGCTTTCTTAAAGCAGACGAACCGATTGCAATCTACGACACAACCGGCATTTCGAATTCCAAAACTTCCATGGGGCAGAAGTTCGTTGTCGATTACCTCATGCGCGAAATGCCAGCCTATCGCCTTCTGGCACAATTTCTGCTCCTCTATCTTCCCAACGGATTTGAGAGAACCTCGGTGGGTCTTGTACGCATGTTCAAGAAGCCTGATCGCAGATGGGAGTAAGAAAGACGAGATGGGTACCGAGTGCATTGACGACAGGTTCAGCACCACCCGGAGACTGACGAGAACTCCGAAGGAACCCGATCCATGTTTTCAGTTGCCCACTCCCCATACTCCGAATCTGGCTGGTGGTCTGCGAACCCGAGGCCTCTATAAAGCGGAAGGGCCCGAGCCGATTGTCACCGTCATCACCATTGCCTACAACTGCGCAGCCTCGATAGAAGAGACCATGCTCAGCGTATTGAACCAGACCTACTCCAACATTGAGTACATCGTGATCGACGGTGGTTCTACGGACGGAACGCTGGATGTCATCCGCAAATACGATCACGCCATCGACTACTGGATCAGCGAGCCGGATCGCGGCATTTACGACGCGATCAACAAAGGGGTACGCGCCTCCACGGGGCAATGGCTGAATTGCATGAACGTTAAGGACGCTTTCGCCGGCGCCGACACGATCCAAATAGTTGCCGGTCGATATCTGAATAGCGGAGCAAGATTTATTTACTCCGACGTTTTGTTAACGCCTTGTGAACAAAAGAACGGAAATTTGAAGATTCAAATATCGGACCATACCAAGAATCTGATCAATCACCAGGCTTCCATCTATCACAAGAGCCTTCATTCGGAGTACGGCTTGTATGTGGTGGCCAAGGGGATGACGATATCTGACTACCTGTTCTTTTGCCTCATCGACAAGAAGGATTTCCTGAAGGCGGATGAGCCGATCGCGAAGTACGACACAAAGGGCATTTCCCAGTCCCAGGCCGCGATGGGACAAATGTACATTGTCGATCATTTAATCAACGGTATGCCCCGAAATGAATTCATGGCCAGGTTTGCAATTGGCTACTATGTCAGGGAAGTCCAGAGCTTTTTGCCTGCGACTGTTCAGGTTGACTTGATTTTCGAGCAACTTTTTGGTGGGGGCGGCGTCTGCATAGAATAGAGATATCTCTCGCATGAGGAGAGCTTTGTGACCGCGAAGAACTCTGATTCAGCCCTGCTGTATCGTCCCCGGACGGCTGGCTTTAGTCACCGGCTGGCGATCGGTGCCGTGCTGTCTGCCGCAGCGTTTTTGTGCGTGGCAGCCTCGGCCCAAACCGCGCCTTCATCCGAACCTGCTCCGACGACCGCGTCGGCCTCCACCCCCGCAAACCCGGATCAGCGGCCCGACAGCGCCATTGCCGAGGACATCAATACAAAGTTGATGGCCTCCAACACCCTGCGCCCGTTGAATTTAGGAATCTGGGTGCACAATGGCACGGCCACGCTGACCGGTGCCGTCCCCACGCAGGAGTTGCGCACGGAAGCTGAAACGATGGTCAAGTCAGTCGCCGGCGTGACCAATGTCGACGACAAGATCACCATTGGGCCGAGCCCGCCGCCGCGCCAGGATTCTCCGGCCAGAATAGTGAAGGCCAGAACGGGGAAGCTCCAGGCACCGTTCATCCAGGTGACGCGCAGGGCCCACCCCCACCCCCTCTTGCCGAGCAAGGGCAGAACGACGAATGAGCCACCCCCTCCTGCGGAAAATTACGGCAACCACCAGGCTCCGGGCATGGTCACCGTTGCTCCTGGAACGCCTGCGTACGTGATGGTGATGCAGCCCATTGACAGCAAGCACACCAAGGTCGGAACCCCATTTCGCGGCATCCTGGTGCAGGACATTGTGGTGCAGAACGGGCTGATTGCCATTCCGCGCGGCGCCGATATCTCTGGAACCGTTGTGGATGCACGCGGCCCAGGAAAGCTGAAGGGAAAGCCGCACCTGGCACTGCAGTTGACCGGTCTGAACTTCTCAGGCACAACCTACCCGCTGGTCAGCCAGGTCTGGGCTCGCGGTGGACCGGGGAAGGGCGGACAATCCGCAGCGAATATCGGTGGTAGCGCGGCGGCTGGAGCCATTATTGGCGGAGCGGTTGGCGGTGGACCCACGGCGCTGTTGGGCGGCCTGCTCGGAGGTCTGGGCGGCGCAGGACTTTCCTCCTTGTCATCTGGTCCGCAACTCTATATTCCGCCGGAGTCAGTCTTGACCTTCTATCTGAATGCGCCGGTTACGGTTCATGTCCCGACCTATGGCGAAATTCAGCAGCTCGCGTCGCGCGTTCCGCCGTCGGCATACGGACATCCTGCCTATGGGCGCGGCTATCCGCCTCCGCCGGGGTATTATCCTCCTCCGCAACCGGTGTATTATCCGCCGCCCGGCGCGCCTCCGGGAGGGTACCCGTATTGAATCAGCTTCATCTCATGCAGTTCTCGCGCCGCTTCCTCCAGGGGAAGCGGCCGTGCATTTATACTGGAAGTAACCATGTCCCCCGCGAAATTCAGGGACTGAGTCAATCCCGTCCGGAGCGTGTCTCCGGGTGTAAGGTCGTTGCCCGCTCATGATTCGTTTTCTTCAGCAAGACAGCCGCTTGGTCAAGGGCATTTTTATCGCGCTTATTTCCATCACAGCCATTTTGATGGTGATCACGCTTGTTCCCGGCATCTTTCAAGACGCTGCTTCCACCGGCGACACCTATGCCATTGTCCATAGCGACAGCATCTTTGGACGCATGCTCGGTGACTCCACCGATGTGCACCTGACCCAGGTTCAGCAAGTCGCGCAGCGCATGCAGCAGCAGAATCACTATCCAGACTTCGTATTGCCCTTCCTGATGCAGCGTGCCGGGCAAGCCCTGGTAGAGCGCGCCGTACTGGTGCAGGAAGCCGGACGCATGGGTTTGACCGTGACCGACACCGACGTGCAGAACGAATTGATGCATGGCCCCTTCGCCCCCGTGCTTTTTCCCGGCGGCAAGTTCATTGGCGAAGACCGCTATGACGACTTCGTCCAAAACAACTTCAACATGTCCCGCACGGACTTTGAGCAGCAACTGAAGGAAGAAATCCTGATCAATCGCCTGGAGGCATATATCACCGGCGGGTTGACGGTCCCGAACTCGGCAATCCGTGCCGAATATCTGAAGCAGGCGACCAAGGTGAAGTTTCAATATGCCGTGCTGTCAGACGCCGAGTTGCGCAAGCAGATTACGCCGTCGGATGCCGAGCTGAAGACTTTCTTTCAGCAGAATGCCGCGCGTTACCGCACTGCGATTCCTGAGACGCGCAAGGTGGAGTACGTTACATTCGCGCTCAATCAAGTTCCCGGCGGAGTGCCACAAGTCAGCGGCGCCGATGTGCAGCAGTACTACAACGAACATCATCAACAGTTCCAGGTGCCGGAAGAAGTTCGAGTGCGGCACATCCTGATCAAGGTTCCCAATGGCGCCAATGCGCAGACCGTTGCGGCTGCCAAGGAAAAGGCGGAAGGAATTTTGAAGCAGTTGAAGTCGGGTGGCAATTTCGCCGATCTCGCGAAGAAGTACTCTGACGATCCTGGCAGCAAAGCGCAGGGCGGGGAACTCGGGTTCATTCAGCACGGCACTACTGTGCCGGCATTCGATCAGGCCGCTTTCTCGCTGCAGACCGGTCAAATGTCCTCCGTGATCCGCACGCAATTCGGCTTCCACATTTTGCAGGTGGAAGAAAAACAGCCGGCCCATCTGAAATCTGTGGATGACGTCCACGATTTGATCCTGGCGAACCTGACTCAGCAGGCACAGGCCAAGGCAGCCCAGGAATACGCGGCCAAGCTGCAAGCACAAGCGGCGCAGGTTGGGCTGCAAAAGATGGCGGAGCAGAATCATCTCCAGGTGGTCACCACTGACCCGCTGCAACAGAGCGGTGTAGTTCCCGGTTTGGCAGATGGCTCGCAACTGCTGAAGGGCGCGTTTGCAACCAAGCCAGGCGCGGCTCCGCAGAGTGCATCTACTGGCGAAGGCTATGCGATTTATCAGGTGTTGAACGTTGTGCCCGCGCATGCGCCCACGTTCGATGCCTACAAGGCCCACATCCTGGAAGATTTCCGCGACCAGCAGATCGCATCCTTGCTGCACAGCCGTACGCAGCAGCTTGCCATCAAGGCGCACGAAGAGGGCCTCGACAAGGCAGCCAAGGAGGTTGGTGCGACGGTGTTGACCAGCGACCTGGTGGACGGCAGCGGCCAGGTTCCTCAGCTGGGAGATATGTCCACCCAGGGAGCAGTCGCCTTTACGCTGCAACCCGGCCAGCTCAGCGGACCGATTTACACCGAGCGCAGCGGCGTCGTGATGAAGCTTCTGGATAAGCAGGCGCCGACCGAAGCCCAGATCCAGCAGAACATGGACTCGACTCGCGACAAATTGGTGCAGCAGCGCCGTGAAACCGCGTTCGCCGTCTTTGCCAGTTCGCTGGAGCAGCGGTTTATTCAGCACGGCTTGATTCATTACAACAAGAAGGCGCTCGCCGGTACTCAGTCGGGAATCTAGTTCCTCGCATGCCGCAGGTTAGGAAATTTTGCGGGATGAAAGGTGTGGATTGCCCTGTCCGCGCGTCTTATAGGTAGGCGAGTTTTTTTGAGAAGGCGTTGTGGGCCTTTCGACGTCTTAATACGGAGAAGCCATGCTTACCGAACGCGCTTCCGGCGTCCTTCTACACCTGTCTTCTCTGCCTTCCCGCGGCGGCATCGGCGATTTAGGACCTGCAGCCTACGCGTTTGCAGATTTCCTTGCTGCCGCCAAACAACAATATTGGCAGGTGTTGCCGCTCAGCCCCACCGGCTTTGGCAATTCACCCTACTCCGCCCTGTCCGCGTTCGCGGGCAATCCTTTATTCATCAGCGTTGAAAAACTTGTCGAAGACGGTTGGCTCCCCGGGGATTGCCTGGGTTGTCTGCCAAGCCCAGAAGGTCGTGCGGACTTCGAACAGGCCTCGGCCTGCAAGGGTCCGTTGCTGGAGCAGGCCGCTGTGAAATTTCTCGACAGCGCGTCCCCCCAGGATCGGGAACGCTTCGATCTTTTCTGTGCCGATAACAAGCAATGGCTGGAGGGCTACTCCAGCTTTACCATCCTGCGCGCCATGTTCAATGGTTCTATCTGGTCCGCGTGGCCAGCCGAATATGTACACCGGGACACGGCAGCCATGGAGAAGTTTCGCGCCGAGAATGAACACCAGCGAAACGTTCAAAAGGTCATCCAATTCTTCTTTCAGGAACAATGGATGCGGTTGCGTGCTTATTGTGCCGAACGAAAAATTCGCTTCATCGGCGACATGGCGATCTTCGTCAACTATGACAGCGCAGCTGTGTGGATGCGGCCGGAAATTTTCGAGCTGGATGAGAACAAGAATTCTCTCAACGTGGCGGGGGTTCCACCGGACTACTTCAGTCCCACCGGCCAACGATGGGGCAATCCTCTCTATCGCTGGGATGTACTTTCCAGCACGAATTTCGATTGGTGGGTGGCGCGTTTTCGTCGCGCCCTGGCGCTTTGCGACCTGCTGCGGCTCGACCATTTCCGCGGCTTTGAATCCTATTGGGCCATCCCGGCGGAAGATCAGACAGCCATTCGCGGCCGTTGGATGAAGGCGCTCGGTACCGAGCTTTTTTCGCATTTGTATAAGGAGCTCGGCGACTTGCCGCTGATTGCAGAAGACCTGGGCGTCATCACTCCAGAAGTCGAGCGCATGCGAAAAGCTTTTGGTATGCCCGGCATGCGGGTGATGCAATTTGGTTTTAGCGATCGCGGTGCGCATCTTCACCTACCCCATCGCTGCGATGAAAACATGGTCATCTACACCGGCACGCACGACAATAACACCACGCTGGGCTGGTGGCACCAGACCAACGAAACCGAGCGCGCCGCCATTGCCGCCTACATTCATCCTGGGGACGACGGAATTGTGTGGGCCATGATGCGCAGCGCCGCGGCGTCGGTCGCTCGGCTTTGCCTGTTTCCCATGCAGGACGTGCTGCAACTGGACAGTGAAGCGCGCATGAACACTCCGGCGCAGCCCGATGGAAACTGGGGATGGCGCTATCACCAGGATGCCTTGCAGCCCTGGATCACGGAAAAGCTGGCGGATTTAACTGAGGTGACGGATCGCGACGGCTGGGTCGATCCTGAGAGCGCTGCCATCGCCGAGTCGCTCGCAGAGCCCATTGCGAATGCGTCCGGCGAACCTATCTAGGTTGTGACTTGCCCGGTACGAACGGGCCGATCCAATTGGCCAACGGGGATCAGGTGTTGATTCCGTGGCCACCCAGGTTTCAGTCGGCACCACACCGCGCACACAGCTTACAATAAAACCATCCACCCTTTGTTAGGAGAAACGATGCCCCTTACTGGAGAAGCCATCCGCATGATGAATTACGCCGACGATATCGGCACCACGCTGCGTCGACTGCTGGTGGTGCTGCCCTCGTTGCCGCAGGAAGAACGAACCCGTGTGCGCGAGTACATGTTGAAAGTCGAGCCCACCGTGGCGGACGTGCTCGCTGCCCTGGAAGACAAAAAGTAGCCATCGCGCGAGCAGGTCAATGCGCGACCCCGATTGGTTGCCCATAGGGGTGCTGCAAATAATTGCTTGCCAGCGTGACAGCGCCAGAGGTGTCATCGTGGGTTTCAATCGCCTCACGATATTCATTGATGGCCCGGTCGCGCTGACCGGCGGCGTCGAAGATTTTTCCTAGCTGCAGGTCGCTCCACACCTCAATCCATTTGGGAACGCCATCGCCGCGCAGCGCAGCTCGAAAGGCATCCTCCGCGGCTTGATTATTTCGCTGGCGAAAATAAATTTCTCCCAGTCGATAGCTGGCCAATGAGCTGGTGGCGTCCAGAGCCAGCGCCGCGCGATACTCCGCGATTGCCCCCGCCTCATCGTTCGCATCCGCTTTCGCCATGCCGCGCAGGATATGCACTCGAACCTGTAAGCTGTCATCGTTTCTCAGCAACCAGCGCTGCGGATCGAGCGAAACTTTCCGCGGAATCCCAAACGTATCGATGATGAACTGGCTCTGCGGCCCCATCACGTCCACCCGCCTGTCTACCGTTTTGCCCTCTGTCTCCACCCGCACCTCGACAGGCATCTGGAACAGATCCAGATCTTCGTCAATCTCACCTACGATTCGAAATCCCTGGTTGTTGCCGAGACGATAGAGCGTCCACTTATCCTGCAGCGTCGGCGCGCCGGTGTTATTGAGCCATTGCGAAAAAAACGGTCGCAGATTCTGGTGGGTTTCGCGCTCGGCAATCCGCTCAAACATTGCGGAGGAGATGGATTTGTCTGGCTGCGAAAGCACCTCGTGCAGCGTCTGCTGGAACGCCGCATCGCCCATCTGCCATCGCAGCATGCGCAGGATCATCGCGCCTTTGTCGTAGGTCATGGCCTCAAACTCACGCGAATATTCCGGGTATCGGGCTGCCTCGGCCACGGGAAAAGTGTTAAACGCAAGCGCGCTGGCGGAAATGTTCAGGATTGCGTCGGCAGCAACAGCAGGCGCAGCCGTGCGGTTCAGGAACTCAAGCTCGGCATAGCGACACATGCCGTTCGTAATCCATGCATCGTTGGGCGATGCCGGGCTGACATCCTCTCCCCACCACTGATGGGTAATCGTATTCACCAGCAGCCGCGCGTAGTCGGCCGTCTCGAGCTGCCTACCGGCGATCGCTGCAATCTCGGGCGCTGAAATCGCCGGAAGAGTATCGTTCGGCAGCTCCACGAGATTCAATTCGCCGGTTTCAATTGGGCCAAATTGTCCAACTAGTTCCTCATATTGCTTTGCGGCGCTCGCGGCAATCTCCTGCGTAGAAGGCTGCGCTACGCCGCCTGTCGAGCCAGATTCATGCGCGATTCGATACACGCGAATCTGCGAGCCAGCCGCCGCGACTGGCGGCTGAAATTTGCCCGCAATGATCGTTCCCGGAAATCCGGCGTGCGGCCAGCTGAAATCGAAAACGGCTTCTCCGTTCGCGTCCGTGCGCGGCGAACCTGTTGCACCGCTTCCCAACACCTGGTTCCCACTCGGCACATGTACATGGATTTCGCTCGTGAATCGCTGGGTGCCGTCTCCAACTACCGGAAACCAGTCTCCGCGATAGAGCAGGTAACTGACCGGTTCGTCAACAGAAGCCAGACGAATTGCGCCGCCGGGTTTCGGCCCGAGCACACCGCTATAGGTAAACGTCCATGCAACTTCGCTGCCCGGGGTAAGGTCGCCGCCAGCGGTCACAGAAATCTCCTCACCGTTTTGCGTTGCGCTCAACGTTTTTCCGGAGCCATCCGTCACGTTATCGATGTGCAATGCCGGGTTCAATTGAAATTCGACGGTAGCCAGATTTTGCGAGGCCGTGAACTCCACACGAGTTTTCGCGGTCAGGGAATGGTGGGCAGGATCGAGGCTCACGTCGATGAAGTAGCCACGAATCTGAACCGGCGTCTTCGCATCTGGCAGTTGCGCGGTTTGCGCGATGCCGACCTGCACGAGAAATCCACCGAAGGCAACGCCCATCCTGCAGCAGGTTTGCAGTCGAGATTTCCACGCGCTGGGCACGGTTCTCATCCAGGCATATCCGCTGTGACCGGCTCAGTCGTTACCCGCGAGCGGTCTGCCTCCACTCGATCCAGAAAATCCAGTACCCATGCGGCGGCGCGGTCGATGGCCGTGCGCTCTGGAACAGATCGTGAGGCAATTTCTTCAGGAGTCTGAATCATGTTGGTTGTGGAAAGTTGGGCGGCCGTGGACTCCCAATGGAGCGCCGTGCGGACGCCTTTCAACTCCTCGACCATCTGAGTTCTATATCCTGTTTCTTCAAGTAAAGGTTGAAGCAAGCGAACGATATTTTGCGGCGTGAAATCATCCTGAATCAACTCCGGAACAATGCGGTCACCGGCAATCAGATTCACCATGGCGACGTGCGGCAAATCGACCAGGCGACTGGCAACCGCGTAGCTGAAGTCCGACAGCCGATAGACCGCAATGAATGGATTGCCGATCAACGCCGCCTCCACCGTTGCCGTGCCGCTGGCCACCACGCTGGCACGCGCATGAAATAGTGCGGCCCGCGCATCTTCCACGACGTGAATGGGAATATCGATTCCGCTGCTTTCACTTTGACATTCTGCAACCATGCGCCGCACCCAATCGGGATCGAGCGTAGCGGCAGCGGGCAACAGAAATTCATACGAGGTTCCAAGCAGATTTGCCGCGCCGGCTATTACCGGAAGGTTATGCCGCAACTCCTTGCCGCGGCTTCCCGGCAGCAATGCGATCCATTCTTTTGAAGGATCCAGCTTGTACTGGCTGGCGTATTCCTTGCGCGAGATGGTCGGCAGCGGCAGGTCGGCCAGCGGGTGACCCACAAATTCCGCATCGACGCCGCGATCGCGATAGAACTTTTCCTCGAACGGAAAAATCACGAGCATTTTGCTCACTCGCTCCCGCACCCAGCGAACGCGATATTGCTTCCACGCCCACAACTGTGGGCTGACAAAATACAGTACTGGAATGCCCGCCTGTTTCAATTCTTTCGCCAGGCGAAAATTCACGTCCGGGAAATCGATCAGCACCGCCAAATCCGGCTTGCGGGCGCGAATGCTCTGCACCAGCCGGCGATACTCCTTGTAAATGCGGGGCATGTGGCGCAGCACTTCCGTGATGCCCATGACCGCGATATCTTCCGCTCGGACAATGCGCTCGCAGCCCGCCGCCTCCATCGCCGTTCCACCCAGGCCGAAGAACTCGGCGTCTGGACGCAGCGCACGCACCGCCTCGATCAGCATGGCGCCGTAGCGTTCTCCGCTTGCCTCACCCGCGGAGATAAATATTTGTGGGGTCGGCATGATAGGACTGAAGGTTGGAGTCATATTCGAGGCAAAGTGTACAGTTTCCGAGTTCCCAGAATAGCTCCAAATGGGGCAGGCTCAGAGGCCTTTGAGAACATCTTCTTTAGAAACGTTCTTGTGCGCTGCAACGGAGGAGAGAATCGAATTCAAGGTCCCGACTCGCAAGGCCGGATGCGTGGGGACAGCGATGCGATGCGAGGAGGGCAGCTGGGTTTGAAGAATGACATGACTGCCAACTTGATGGATTCGCTGGTATCCCCAGCACTTGCAGAGGTGCTTGGACAAGTCCTCGCCGCTCAGATCGCGCGGCAGTTTCATGCAACGGCCAGCACTTCATCGCGAACCAGGCGCAGACGTATCGTGGCGGGAGGAGTGGAGTCGAAATAAAATGCTTGTACCGCCTCCCGGACATTGGATCGCAATTCATCCCAGTTGTTGGCTTCTGTGAAAATACTCTCGCCCAGAGCTTCGGCGGTGAACCCGCCGTCTGCGTCCTGTGCGATTAAAAATACGATCTCATTCATGGCGTTTGCATCCTCCAATGGCCTTGGAGACACAGGCCGAGGGTCACAGTTCTATGTGATGTCCCAGAATACTACTATTGCGATAAATGGCCTGCAGAAACAGCCACGCGAGTTCGAAAAGCATGGGCCACACAATTACCATGCACACATACCAGCCGGAGCGCGACGCGAAACCACCGGCCGCTTCCGCATAGACCACGAGGCACAAAGCAGCGTTCGCGAGATATGCGGTGTTGAGATCAGCGAGACACGCACGGCTCGGCGAGAATCTGCGGCGAAGAGCGAAGAGCAGGACGAGGCTGCTAATCATGATTCCGAAGCCGACGCTGAGGATAGTGAAACTCGGCCAGCCTTTGGTTCCGGCCAGATGCAACAGGAATGGCATCTCCACCAGGGTCGTGCCGGCCATGGATAGTCCGGCCGCGATCCAGAGTATGCGGCGCGCCGCCGGCGTGAACGGCTGCGATGAAAACAACGAGCGCAGCCGAACCCAAATCATCGGGAACGCGAGAAAGAATGGAGCTCCGGCAAGAAAATGCCACCAGTTCCCCTGGTTGCCGGGAACCCGCAGCGTGACAGCATCCCACGGAGATGTGTTGAACGCAAACGGTAGGAAAGCGACTGCCCCTGCTGCCAGCCAAAGAATCAGCGCAGCCGAATCGATCCACGTGGAACCGGACCGTACTTCGATGCGGGGCACATGAGTGTCAACTTCAGACGTTTCTCGATTGTTCACGCCACCTCCGTTTCCTCAGAGGTGCCAGAATACTACTACTGGGGGTGAAAAAAGATGGGTCAGTCGCCGGGTACAGCGAGCGGATCGCCGGAGCGAATGGCCGCGTCTGGAATCTCCTGATCCTTATATTGCAAGCGGTAAAGCTTCCAATAGAGTCCCCGCTGCGCCAGCAGTTCCTGGTGGGTGCCAATCTCTCGCAGCTGGCCCTTGTGCATCACCAGAATTCGATTTGCCGTCTGAATCGTCGACAGGCGATGCGCGACCACCACAGACGTTCGCCCGGTCACTAGCCGCGTCAGCGCCGAACGCACCCGCAGTTCGGTATCTGTGTCGACGCTGGAGGTAGCCTCATCGAGAATCAGAATCCGCGGGTTATGCGCCAGCGCTCGCGCAAAATTGATCAGCTGCTTCTGCCCGGTAGAAAGCGTGCTGCCACCCTCCCGCACCGGTTCTTGGAAGCCGCCAGGAAGCGATCGAATATAGTCGCCAACATTCACCTGGTCGGCGGCGCTTTCGATTTCTTCTTCCGTGATGCGATCCGTCCCCAGGCGAATATTGCTGGTGACCGTGCCGGTGAACAGGACCGGATCCTGCAGCACCACAGCAAAGCGTCGGCGAAGTTCCTGCACATCCCAGTCGCGCACGTCGACGCCTTCCACCAGGATCGCACCGCGCTGCACATCGTAAAAGCGCATCATCAGGCTGCTCAGCGTAGTTTTTCCGGCGCCGGTGTGGCCAACAATCGCAGCCGTCTCTCCCGGCTCGATCGTAAAGCTGACATCGCGCAGCACCCACTCCACACCCTCTTTTTCCGGCGTCGAACTAGTCCGCAAGCGCTCTCGCATGGCATCGTCCAACCGCTGATAGGTGAACCACACATTGCGAAATTCGATCTGGCCGGAACCGTCGCCGACTGCGGGGTTTGCCGGCGAGACAATTTCCGGCTGCGTATCCAGCAGCTTGAAGATGCGTTCGCTGGCTGCCATCGCTGCTTGCAGAATGTTGTATTTGTCGCTCAGATCCTGAATCGGCCGGAAGAAGCGCTGCGAATATTGAATAAACGCGACCAGGACGCCCAGCGTGACCACCCCGCGCAGCACCCCACCCCCACCCTTCCAGATGATGATCGCCACCGCAATCGAGCTGAGAATTTCAACCACCGGGTAATACAGCGCATAGGCCATGATGGCGTCTTTAAACGCCTTCATGTGCTGACGATTGACCTTCTCAAAATCCTGAAAGGCGCGCTCTTCGCGGTTAAACAGCTGCACCACGCTCATCCCGCTGACATGCTCCTGCAGGTAAGAGTTGATCCGTGCAATGGCGGTGCGAATGCGGCGGTACGACTCGCGAACAAATTTGCGGAAGACCTGGGTCGCAATCATGATGAGCGGGATGACGGAGAAGGCCAGCAGCGCCAGCCACCAGTTCATCCGCAGCATCACGAACACAATGCCAGCCAGCACCAGAACATCTTCAAAGATCGACACCACGCCGGAGGTGAACATTTCGTTCAGCGCGTCCACGTCGTAGGTCACCCGCGTCACCAGGCGCCCGGTCGGATTGCGATCGAAGAACGCGACATGCATGCGCTGGATGTGGCGGAAGATCTGGCTGCGCAGGTCGTACATAACCTTCTGCCCGGTCCATTGCATCAGGTAGGTCTGGACGAATGCCAGGATATAGATGAAGATCAGCGAGCCAAAATAAATCCCGGCAATCTGCGTAATGCCGGTCATCGGATTGTGGCTGAGATGGCGGGTCCAGAAGGAGCTTTTCGTTGCTGCCGACCGCGTCATGTACAGGTCAACGGCCACCTTGGTCAGGTAGGGTCCCAGCACATCGGCGAGGGCTGTAAAAAGGATGGCTACCAGCGAGATGCCGACCTGCAACTTGTACGGCTTCAAATAGACCAGCAACCGCCGCATCAGGCGACTGTCGTAAGCCTTGCCGATAACGTCGTCGTCTTGCTGCTGGGTGCTCTGTTTGGGGTCTGCCATGCGACACTGCTATTGTACGAAGTTTCCGTCCATTCTCCGCATACGCTAAAAACGATGCCCGTGATCCAGTCGATGAGAACGCAACCACCGCCGATGCAAAATCTTGCGCCCGCGCTTGGAATTTACGTGTCGATTCCGTTTTGCCGCGCCAAATGCAGCTACTGCAACTTTGCCTCCGGGGTGTATGGTGCGGATCGCATGGCCGCATATGTCGAAAAGCTGACGGCGCAAATTCGTGAAGCTTCCGAACGTGTGCCAGCATGGGGAGGTCAACTGCCGAGGAAAGTGGACACTATCTACTTTGGCGGCGGGACACCTAGTCTTCTATCCGTCAATCAATTAGACAACATAGTTAAAGCAATAAAGGAAGTATTTTCCGCCCATGCTTCCGCGGAGATGACGCTGGAATGTGCTCCCGGCCAGCTAAGCGAGGAGATGCTATACGCCATGCCGGGCCTGGGATTCAATCGCGTCAGCCTCGGCGTGCAATCATTTGTGGATCATGAAGCCGCCGCCGTGGGACGCGCCCACACGCGAGCCATCACGCTGAACGACATCGATCGCCTTCGAGTTGCCGGCATAGACGACATCAACGTTGACTTGATCGCCGGGCTTCCGCACCAGACCCGGCAGAGTTGGAGAGAGTCTCTGGCGCAAGCCATCGCGACGAGCGTGCCTCACCTGAGCGTCTACATGCTGGACGTGGATGAAGATTCCAGGCTGGGTCGAGAGATGATCGCTGGAGGCACGCGATATGGAGTCGGCATGGTGCCGAATGAGCAGACCATCGCAGATATGTATACCGAAGCGATAGAGCAGTTCGGCGCGGATGGAATTCCGCAGTATGAAATCTCAAACTTCGCGCGCACCGGGCAGCGGTCTCGCCATAACGTGAAGTACTGGACGCGCCAGCCCTACCTCGGCTTTGGACTGGATGCGCATTCATTTTTGCCAACAGCGGACGGGGAAGCGATCCGGGTGGCCACCACCGACGACCTCACCGCCTATCTGGATCCGAACATCGCTGACGACAACCGGGAAACAATCACGCCCGTCTCTGCTGCGCAAGCGCTGGAAGAAGCCTGGTTCCTGGGCCTGCGGCTCAATGATGGCGTCTCGCTGATTGACATTGTGCGCGAATTTGG
The DNA here is from genome assembly GCA_963735505.1 of uncultured Acidobacteriota bacterium. Lineage (GTDB taxonomy): Bacteria > Acidobacteriota > Terriglobia > Terriglobales > Acidobacteriaceae > JAKAAZ01. Next base: position 114,614 of record CAVTLR010000002.1, read on the forward strand.
GGAATCTGCGCTCCATGCTTATCAGCCGACTCTCCATGAAGCGCAACAGCAGGGTTTGATCGATTACGATGAGCATCGAGCCCGGTTAACCCGGCAGGGGCGACTTTTCGCGAATGATGTTTTTCAGAGATTTCTTGGCGTCTTCAATTCCGACGAGACCGCCACAAACCGAATCCAACCGCAAGGAGTGTACGCGTGAGTATCGAGACTGCCGAAACACCAGCCACCACTTCGTCGAAAGCTGTCGGCGCGATTGATCTGCGCAGCGATACCGTCACCAAGCCAACTCCGGCGATGCGGGCCGCCATGGCTGCAGCCGAGGTTGGCGACGATGTGTATGGCGAAGATCCCACCGTGAACCGGCTGGAGCAGCGAGCCGCGGAAATTTTTGAGCGCGAAGCGGCGGTCTTTGTCCCCACCGGAACCATGGGCAATCAAGTCGCGATCCGACTGCATACCCAGCACGGACAGGAAGTGATTTGCGAGGCGCGCTCGCATGTGGTCGAGTGGGAGATGGCCATGATCTCTGCCTTCTCCGGTTGCATGCCCCGCACTATTGTTGGAACCCGCGGCGTTCTCACGTGGAAACAGATTCAGGCGGCGATTTCCCCCAGCCTCTATTACCGTGCGCAAACCGGTCTGATCACCCTGGAAAATACCCACAACATGGCCGGAGGAACCGTCACCCCGCTGCCGGTGCTGGAAGAGGTCTGGGCGGGAGCGAAGGAAGCCGGGTTGCCGACGCATCTGGATGGCGCTCGAATTTTTAACGCCGCCACGTACCTCAATCTCAGCGTAGTCGACCTCACGCGAGGTTTTGACACGGTGATGTTCTGCCTGTCGAAGGGACTGTGCGCACCAGTAGGCTCCATGCTTGTCGGCTCGGAGAAGTTGATGCGTCGGGCCAGGATCATTCGCAAGTCGCTGGGCGGAGGTATGCGCCAGGTCGGTGTGCTGGCTGCAGCGGGACTCATCTCGCTTGACACCATGACCCAACGGTTGGAGGAAGATCATCGCAATGCGCGTTTAGTGGCTGAAGTGCTCGCCGGGATTTCCGGCGTGTCGATCGACCTGGAAAGTGTCCAGACGAATATTGTTCGCTTCCAACTCAACGCCGGCAAAGGTGCGTCCGACCTGGTGGCGCGGCTGAAGCGGCGAGGCATTCTTGTCGGCAGTACCGGCCCGGATGCGATTCGGCTGGTGACCCACCACGATGTCGATCGGACCCAATGCGAACAAGCCGCCGCGCAAATTACGGAGGAACTGTCACAATAGATCCAGCCAGTTGGACGAGCACCAAACGCATTCACGCAATCGTCACACGGCATTCACGGTTCTTTTGCAGGAAATTCGCCTGACTGCGATACTCTTGCCTCGACGGAGGAGTAGGCGCACCATGGAAACTGCGGAACCCATAGTAGAAATAGTAGAAACAGCCGAGAGGACACCGGAATTGAGTCAGACGATTTTCGTTCTGGAAGACGACCAGGACATTTCCCGGTTGGTGCAGCATAGCCTGGAGATTGCCGGGTTCGCCGTACGAACCTTTGTAAGTCCGGCCGCAGTGTTGGCGGATGCCGAACGCAAAACTCCCGATCTATTTGTCCTGGACATCATGGTTCCAGGCGGCGATGGGCTGGATCTCTGCCGGCGCATTCGCAAGAGTCCCGCGCTGGCCGTTACGCCCGTGATTTTTCTAACAGCGCGAACCAGCGAGAGCGATCGCGTTCTCGGTTTGGAGTTGGGCGCCGACGATTACATTACCAAGCCCTTCTCCCCAAGAGAATTGGTGGCGCGGATCAAGGCCGTGTTGCGCCGCTTTGAGCGGCCAACCGCTCCCACTTCGCTCCATTTTGGTGCGGTAGAAATTGATGCCAGCGCCATGCAGTTGAAGGTTGGCGGAGAATTGATGGCGACTACGGCGACGGAATTTCGCCTGCTGGAATACCTGGCTCGCCATCCCGGACGGGTCTTCAGTCGCGATCACCTGCTGGACGCGGTCTGGGGCGATGCGCGCTTTGTCACTCCCCGCTCGGTCGACGTGTATGTGCGGCGCATTCGTGAAAAAATTGAGTCGGACCCGGAGAATCCGCAGTATCTTAAAACCGTGCGCGGGGCCGGCTACCGGTTCGAGATGCCGAAAGACAGCCTCTAGAAAGCAGCTTCCAGCTTTTAGCCTTCCGCTAAAGGCTAAGAGCTACAGGCTACGCGCTGAAGGCTAAAAGCTACATGAGGCAAAGAGTTTTTTTCAAGCTTCTCGCGGCGATGGTGCTGGTGGTATTGGCGGCCGCGGCGATGCTCGACATCTCGCAGCAGAACATCCTGGAATCCTCCTTACAAGATCAACTGGTGCGCAGCCTGACTGAGAGCGCCCAGGCATTGGCACAGCGTGTCCTGGTCAGTTCTGCCGCGAACCTGGGATCGCTGGCACATGAGGAAGCGCGGGCCGTCGATGCACGTGTCACCATCCTGAATAAAGATGGCAGCGTGCTCGCCGACTACGCCGCCGATGGCGTCGACATGAGCGCGACCTCCCCTGCAACCCTTTCCATGAACAGCTCTGACATGCGTGCCATCACGGTGCAGCATCGCGCCTACGGAAGATCTGTCAACCAGGGATCACTCTACGTAACAGCTCCGGCAGGCAACTATATCGTTCGACTCGGACGCTCCATGCACGATGTGTACGACACGCTCCACATGGTGCGGCGCAGTTTGCTATGGGCCACATTGCTGGGATTATTGCTGGCCATTATGTTGGCAGCTTTGCTGGCGCAGGCCGTGTCCCGCCGCCTTGCCCGCATCGTCGATTTTGCTCATCGGCTGGCGCGCGGCGATTTTGGCGCGCGCATTGTCGATAGCGGTGGAGACGAAATTGCAGCCGTCGCGAACGCATTGGACGCGACCGCGGCCCGGGTGGAAGCTGTCTTTCGCACCTTGCAGGATAGCCGCAAAGAAATGGAGACGGTGCTCGACAGTATGGAGGAAGCGGTGATCGCCGTCGATGCGCAAAGCCGTGTCCACTGGTCGAACCGCGTGATGGAACGAATGATGGGTGGAACCGTGAAGCCTGGAAATGCACTGGTGCAAACGGTTCGTGATCCCGATCTGCTGGCCTGTGTTGAAAAGGCGATCAGCCGTCGAATCACCGCTCACGTGCGTGCTCGCACCGTGCTCCCCGGACGCATTTTTGACGTCAGTGCCGCACCCATGCTGGGCGGCAGTGCGGTCGTAGTGTTGCATGATGTGACCGAGATCGACCGCGTGGAAAAAACTCGCCGCGATTTTATCGCCAACGTGTCCCATGAATTGCGCACGCCGCTCACTTCAATTTCCGGATATGCCGAGACCATGCTGGAAGAGGAAGACGCACTGCCGACGCAGGCACGCGATTTTCTTTCCATCATTTGCCGCAATGCTGCGCGCATGACACGCCTCACCGAGGACCTGCTGGCGCTGGCGCGCATTGAGTCCGGAGAGTACAAGCTGAACCGGCGGCCGGTCGAAGCGGAATTGCTGATCGACGAGGCTGCAGCCATTTTGGCCGGACTTCTGATGGACAGAAATGTAGTGTTGGAAAAAGGGGAGAGCACTCGCCAGAAAGTCATGGCAGATACAGACTCGATTCTGCAAGTGCTCTCAAACCTGCTGGAAAACGCCGTGAAATATGGCGGCGGAGAACGCGTGGTCATCGGAGCACGACAGGCAGTCGGCGTCGTCGAATTCTACGTCCAGGATTTCGGCGCCGGCATTGCGTCGGAGCATCTGACTCGCATCTTCGAGCGCTTCTATCGTGTGGACAAAGCCCGCTCGCGAGAATCCGGAGGTACGGGCCTGGGCCTTTCCATCGCCAAGCACATCATTCTTGCCCATGGCGGCACCATCCGCGCAGAGAGCGAATTAAATCGCGGCAGCACATTCTTCTTCACCCTGCCCATCGCTCCAACGGCGGTGCTGGAAGAAGAACAGGAAGAGAACATCGCCACAAATTAATGTGTCTTCGCGGGTGGCCGCGCCGTCTCATCCGCTATCAGCCGCTGCACATCGTCCGGCGAATCCAGATCCAATTCGCCGCCAGAAAAATCAATCGCAGCAACATTAGCTCCAGAGTTTTGCAGCAACCCGCGCGCGCCGCGGTCTCCCTGCAGTTCCATCAACGCCGGAAATGATGCGCGCGGAAAAATTGCCGGCACACCCGTGCGTCCCGCATAGTGAGACGCCACGATGCGGTTTCCATCCAGCGCCTGAGCGTCGAGTAAGTGGACCAGGTGTTCCGCGGATAAACCCGGTTGATCGCACACCAGAACCATCGCGCCGGATGCAGCAGGAGCGTTTTCAAGCACGGCCGCAACTCCCACTCGCAACGAACTTGCCATGCCCTCAGCCCATGCCTGGTTGCGTATCAGGATGCAGTCCACCAAATCACATTCGAGAATGATTTTTTCCGCATGCGCGCCCAGGACGACGAAAATGGGCGCTAAGCCCGCCTCACGTGCCAAGCTGACGGCGTGATCCAGCAGGGTTTTCCCGCCGAATGCTGCCAGTCGTAACAATTGTTTGGGTTGACCGAGACGCATAGAGGCACCCGCAGCCAGCAGGATCGCAGGAACCGGAATCAAATCAGCGTGTGGTTTCGACGGCATGAATCGGATCGCTCGATTCCTGGGTCTGCCGCGGCGAGTCGAGGCTGCATTGCACCGGAATGTAGGAGCGCTCCGGAACGGCGAGAAAATCCTCTGTCGACATGCCGCGCGAGATTGCATTTTTCTGTTGCAGAACAGACTGAATCTCTGCAAGGATTGCCAGCGCCACCGCTTCAGGGCTGTCTCCGCCCAGGTCAAGCCCGATGGGCGCATGGACACGTTGCAGCGCTTCTTCCGGCGACCATCCGAGTTGCGCCGCCGCTTCCGTCAACAACAGCCGGCTGCGATGCCGCGCGCCCAGCAGCCCGAGATAGCGCAGATCGAGCGGCAGCAATTTTCCCAGCAGGTTTCTATCCTGCTCAAAACTGTGCGTCAGCAGCGCAACCGCATCGCGGTGCGTGAGAGCGAGCTGCTCAAAGTTCGCCGCGTTTTCGCTCAGCGTCACTACGCGTTCGGCTTCTGGGAACCGCGCAGGTTGCGCCAGCCATGCTCGTCCATCCGCCACCGTCACACGCCATCCCAATAGATTTGCCATGCGAACCAGCGGTCGCGCATCATCGCCGGCGCCGAAAAGTATCAGTCGTTGCGGTGGTGCTACGGTTTCGACAAAAACGTCGCGCGGCTCATTTTCAAGCGGAATGCAGACTGTGTTCGCGTCACCGCCCGCGCTCGCCAGTGACTTCAGCCTGGAAAGCACCTTCGGCATCAGATCGGAGCTGGCGAAAAAGATGGTGTTGTCATCGCGCAGAATCACTCGCGCGAACCCAGAATTTTGATCCGCCGCAGAGGGCAGAACGGTCGCGGCATACAACGTTTCTCCGCGATCGGCCGTCTCGAGGGCCCGCAGCATTGCACTTGTTTCCGGCGAAGTAACCGGCTCCAGCAATACGTCCATGACGCCGCCACAGCCGAGCCCGTAGGGAATTTCGCGAGTATCAAGCGAGTTGGTCTCGTCCAGAATTTCGTCGAATAACGTGGAATAGCGTTCGACCGCGGCGCCGTTCCGAGCAATCCACGCGGCTTTGCGCGAGACTTCACCCTCCAGGCATCCGCCGCTAATCGCGCCAATGTAGCCGGTCGAGTGAATGTACATGCGCGCGCCCGGCCGACGATACGACGATCCTTCGACGCGCACAAGGCTAGCCAGCACGGCTGTATCATCCTGCCGGTTGCGCCACCGATCGACAATTTCGCTGCGTTCCACCATAGATATGTAGACGGAGGCAAGGGCCGAAAAGCCTCCGCACGTCTATAGATGCTACAAGTTTCCGGTTCGCTTCGCATTCACATACTGGTGCAGGCAAAGGAATAGAATGAGTGTGCTATGGGAAATACTGTGAAAACCGCATTTCTTCTAACCCTGCTGACCGTGCTGCTGGTGCTGATTGGCGAGCATTTTGGCGGGCGAGATGGCCTGATTCTCGGATTTCTAATTGCAGCCGGAATGAATTTTTTCACTTACTTCTACTCGGACAAATTGGCCCTGAAAATGTACAAGGCGCAGCCGGTCACGCGGGAAGAGTTGCCGCGCGCCTATGAAGTGGTGGAGCGGATGACGCAGCGCATGGGCATTCCAATGCCGAAGATGTATGTGATTCCCACCGAGTCTCCGAATGCATTCGCGACCGGACGAAATCCAAAGCATGCTTCCGTGGCGATGACTCATGGAATTCTTGGCTTGTTGAATGATGATGAGCTGGAAGGCGTTTTGGCGCACGAACTGGGGCATGTGCAGAACCGCGACATTCTCACCAGCTCAATCGCCGCCACTCTCGCCGGCGCGATCACGATGATTGCGCGCATGGGATATTGGGCATCGTTATTCGGCGGTGGTGGACAGGGCGGTGGCCGGCAACGGGGTGGTGGCGGAATCGGCGGCTTGTTTATGCTGATCGTTGCACCCTTCGCAGCGATGCTGATCCAGCTTGCAGTATCGCGCTCACGAGAATACGAGGCCGACGCTACCGGCGCCAAAACCACCGGCAATCCGTATGCGCTCGCCAGTGCTCTGGAAAAGATCGATGCCTACTCGAAACGCCTGCCCATGGTGGCATCACCCTCCAACGCGCACTTATTCATTGCGCAACCACTGGTGGGCGGCGGCATGTTTACCAGCTTGTTTTCCACCCATCCGCCGATGCAGAAGCGAATTGAGCGCCTGATCGGTCGCAGCTCCGTAAGCGGACTGTAAGCACTTCTGAAGCCGCCGTAACACTCAACTGGAAGAAAGGGAGGCCGCGTTTGGCCAGCTATCGCCGATGAGAACACTTCTGCGCACTTTGATCCTGTTGGCCATCGTTGTATGGGTGGGCGGCTTATTGTTCTTCGGTGCCGTGGTCGCGCCGGTCGCGTTCGAGTCGCTGCTGCCGATGTTTCCTGACCAGGCTGTCGGCCTTCATGTGGCGGGCACCATGGTACGGGATTCTTTAACTCATCTTCATCACATCGGCCTCTTCTGTGGAACGGCCTTGTTGCTGCTATTCATCATAGAGCGGATCACGCGCGCGACGCGCCGCTCAATCGGGCCGCCGATATTGTTGACCGCCGTGATGATGGGCCTGACCGCGTATTCTCAATTTTCTGTGATTCCGCGCATGGAAACGCTGCGCATCCAGGCCGGTGCGGCCATGGCGGATCAAAGGTCGACCAATCCCGCGCGCCTTGACTTCAATCGTCTGCATAAACTTTCCACCTCGCTCGAAGGCATCGTGCTGCTGTGCGGCCTGGGATTGATCGTCTTATACGCGCGACCGGAACCCCTGGGCTCGTCCTCTCGTGCCATCTGATCACAGGAAACAGCGTAAACTTTCGTAGGAACCGCCACGAGCAAAACCAGGGAGGATGTACCCCGAAGCCATAACACTTCAATTGACGCGACCATCAGGGAGCGGCGACCTTGAAGAGAACCAAACAGTACACGGCATCCCTGGTTTTGCTCTAAACAATCTCCCTCACAGGACAAGCATGAAGACCGGAATTATCGGCCTGCCACAGGTAGGCAAAACCTCGCTGTTCAAGATTCTTACCAAGGCAAAACTGGAAGACCGCGGCTATTCCAATCCCAAGGAAGTTCATCTGGGCATGGCACGCGTGCCCGACGATCGCCTCGAAAAACTGGCCGCCCTCTATCAACCGAAGAAAACTGTCTTTGCCACGGTGGAGTACGCCGACGTGGGCGCCATCGGCCAGGAAGCGCTCAAGGAGCCAAGTCTGTTGGCGAGCCTGCGCAATGTGGATGCGTTGATCCACGTGCTGCGCGTCTTCGATGATCCTTCCGTGCCGCTCGCCGGTCCGATCGACCCGCTGAAAGAAATTCAGGATGTCGAATTCGACCTGATGCTGAGCGACCTGACGCAGATTGAAAAGCGCATGGAGCGCCTGGAAAAAGACCTGAAGAAAGGTCGCACTCCGGAACTGGAAGCCGAGCAGGCGCTGCTGCTGCGTGCCAAGCCGCACCTGGAAGCGGAGCAACCCCTGCGCGCCATGGAAATGACCGCCGACGAAAAAAAGTTGATTCGCGGATACATGTTCCTCAGCCAGAAGCCGGTTTTGTACGTTCTGAATATTTCCGAGAGCACCACCCTCGGTACTGATCTTGAGTCAGCCGTCGAGAAATACGGTCTGGCGACCATCGCGAAACGGCCGGGCACGGGCGCGACTGCAATCTGCGGCAAAGTGGAAGCGGAACTGGCGGAGATGCCGGATGAAGAAGCCGAAGAATTTCTATCGAGCTATGGATTGGGTGAGAGCGGTCTGCGTCGCCTGATTCGCAAGAGCTATGAGTTGCTTGGATTGATCTCATTTTTCACCGTCGGTGAAGACGAGTGTCGCGCCTGGACGATTCCCGTCAACTCGCGTGCCCAGGCCGCCGCCGGAGCCATCCATTCCGACCTGGAAAAACATTTCATCCGCGCTGAAACCATCCATTGGGATACGCTGCTCTCAGCCGGCTCAGAAGCTGTGGCGCGGTCGCATGGCACGCTGCGGCTTGAAGGTAAGGACTACATTGTGCAGGATGGTGACGTGATGCACATTCGTCACAGCGGATAGCAAGATCATGGCGCACGTTTCCACACCGTTCTGGATGGTCCTGTTACTCGGCCTCATCGCGGGCATGGCCGATGTAGTGGGCGGCCTGCTGCTGTTGCGCATGCGGGCAGAACGCTTCCTGCACGGCTTCGTCGCCTTCGGCGCAGGCTTCCTGATTGCCGTTGCGTTGGTGGAAATGATTCCGGAGAGTTTTCATGCCTCTCCCACCACCGCGCCGCTTTGGATTCTTGCCGGCTTCTGCGGCGTGCATTTGCTGGAACACACCCTGGTCGCGCATTTTCACTTTGGAGAAGAAACGCACTCCGAAGAATTTCTCCATCGCTCCACTGCCTACTCGGTGACGTTCGGCCTGGCGGCGCATACGTTTTTTGACGGCATTGCCATTGCCAGCGGATTCGCATTTTCCAGCGCGCTTGGCTGGCTCATCTTTACCGGCATGCTGCTGCATAAATTGCCTGAAGGTTTTACCGTCGGGAGCGTGATGCTAGCCAGCGGTCGAAGTGCGCGCATCGCCGTTTCCGCAGCTTGTTTGCTGGGCGCCGCTACCGTTGCCGGTGTGGCTGCCATTCATTTTCTGCCGACCTTGGCGGGCATCGGCCTTCCCTTATCCGCCGGTGTGGCGCTATATGTGGCGGCGACCGACCTGTTGCCGGAAGTCAATCGCGCCCATGGAATTCGTTATCGCGTCCTCTTCTTTTTGGGTGTGGGAGCCTTCCTGCTTGCGCGTTCTATCTCATAACCCTCCAAGGAACCGACCATGGAGGGAGAAAAATCGTCGAACCGATTCACTCGGAATCTGCATCACAGACGCCAGGGAAAGGAACCCAGAGAATGCAGCCGCAAGGATACGCACTGATCACGGGCGCAAGCTCGGGCATTGGTGAAGAGTTTGCCCGCCAACTCGCCGCGCGAGGATGGTCTCTGATCCTGGTTGCGCGCTCGCAGGATCGGCTGGAAAAAGTTCGCAGCGAATTGATGTCCGCTCACATGGGCATCGACGTTGTCGCAATCCCGTTGGACCTTACCATCTCCGGCGCACCCGCCGATCTGTTTCAACGGACGCAGGCGGCTCACCTCGACGTCGATCTGCTCATCAACAACGCTGGCTTTGGAGCGTTTGCGGAGTTTGCGTCACTCGATCTCGGCCGCGTTCGCCAGATGCTTGATCTGAACATTGTCGCCCTGGTCGAGCTGACGCATCTCTACCTGCAGCCGATGATGCAGCGTCGTCGCGGCGGCATCATCAATGTTGCCTCGGTTGCAGGCTTTGCACCGCTTCCGTATTCAACGGTGTATGCCGCGACCAAAGCCTTCGTAAAAAGCTTCTCAGACGCACTGTTTCAGGAAGCGCGGCAACGCGGCGTACACATCATGGCCGTCAACCCAGGGTCAACCGAGACGAATTTTTTCCGGGTGGCCGGGTCAAGCCCATTTAGTCATCGGGCCCGTATGCAGACCTCCGCGGAAGTTGTGCGCGAGTCATTGCGCGCCTTAGAGCGCAAAAAGTCATCGGTCGTCACCGGGGCGTCGAATCGCCTGCTGGTTGTGATTCTGACGTTGCTGCCTCGCCGATGGATCACGTCGGTAGTGGCAAAGGCGATGCGGCGTGCCAACATAGGGGCCTAAAAAAGCCCAATAAAGGCGTTATTGCGCTATAGTGGCTCTGGTGCCGAAGGTAGCAACCCGTAGGTAATCTACTTCGATATCGTTTGTTTGCAGTTCTTTATTGACCCAGACAACTTTTTCGTAGAAAACAACATCAGTTCTTTTAGCCTAAGAAAGCTCCCTCTGTGATCCTCGTCGTCGATGATAACCCGGTGCAAGCGCTCACGCGCAAAGCCATCCTCAACCGCGCTGGTTTAGAGGTTCGGACAGCCTACTCCGCTCAAGCTGCATTTGATGCTCTTGAGACCGATGAGAATCACGAGATCAACCTCGTCATTACCGATCACATTATGCCCGGCGAATCTGGCCACCACTTTGTGGAGCGGCTTTGGGAGCGCAGAGCAGGCATGTCGGTGATGGTGTTGAGTGGACTTTCCGAAGCCGAGGCCGACTACGAAGGATTAGATGTCACCTTCCGATCCAAGCCGATTCTTCCATCCGACCTGGTCGCCCTTGCCACAAAATTAAGCGCAACCACCCCCACCAGGTTATAGCCAGTCGCAACCATCGACGGCTTGCTACATCTCCTTCATTTCCTCCACCACAGTGCCTTTTGACAGCTCACAGGCGCTCCTCGCGTCGTTGCCGCGGCGTGCCGCCTCTGCGACAATTGAACTAGATCGGTTTGATTTGTATGAGTACATCCACCCTGGAAACGACCCTGACCCAATCCAATCCACAATCTCGCGAGCAAGTGCTTAACGCTTTTCGCCGCTGGGGATATCTGCAGGCACAGCTCGATCCGTTGCAACAATATCTTCTGCCGCAGCCGCTGGAAGAACTGAAGCAGAACGGAGACTTTGCCGATCAGGCCCGCGCTATCTATTGCGGGTCCGTTGGTGTGGAATTTATGCATATCGCCGATCCGGAGCGCCGGCGATGGATTCAAGAGCGTATGGAGGCACCCTCGTCGCCTCCGGATTTACAGCATGCACTCGACTTGTTGATCGAGGCCGACATCTTTGAGCAGGTCATCCAGAAGCGCTATTTAGGAACCAAGCGATTTTCTCTGGAAGGTGTCACCGCGCTGATTCCGCTCTTGGATGCGACGCTGAACAACGCCGGCGAGCGGGGTGCGGAAAAAGTTGTGATGGCAATGAGCCATCGCGGGCGCCTGAATGTCATGGTGAATACGCTGGGCAAATCCGCGTCCGCCATTTTCTCAAAGTTTGAAGATGCCGACCCGCGCAGCAGCCTGGGCAGCGGCGATGTGAAATATCACGTGGGGGCAACCGGCACCTTCACCACTCAATCCGGCAAGCAGCTTGGCTTGCACCTGGCGTCGAACCCCAGCCATCTGGAAGCCGTCGATCCCGTCGCCATGGGGCGCACCTACGCCAAGCAGATGCGCTACGGAGCCGACGGACGCGACCGCGTTCTGCCGATCATTATCCATGGGGATGCCGCCTTCGCCGGGCAGGGAATCTGGGCGGAGACCATGAATCTCGGCTCACTCGAAGGCTATTCGGTCGGCGGTGGCCTGCAAATCATCGCGAATAATTTGATCGGGTTTACAGCAGAGCCGGACGAATACAACTCCTCCCGCTTTTCTTCTGACCTGGCGCGCCGCTTGCCGATTCCTATTTTTCACGTGAATGCGGAGGATGTGGATGCTGTGATTCGCGTGGCAACTCTCGCCGTGGAATACCGCTATCAATTTCATACCGATGTTGTCATCGACTTGATCGGCTATCGCCGCCACGGTCATAGTGAAGTGGATGATCCGACCATTACGCAGCCGCTGCGGTATGCAAAAATCCAGCATCACCCACCGCTCTACGAAATCTTTGCGCAGAAAACTGGCGTCGACCCAGCCGCTCGCGTGCACCAGGCGGAATCAAAGTTTGAAGAAGAGTTGAAACAGGCGCGGCAGATGAAGAAGAAAGCCGTGCTGGCGGATCTCCCGGAATATTGGTCGCCCTATAAGGGTGGGCCGCACCACAAAAAGTACGAAGTAGACACGGGGATTTCCGCAGAGACGATCCGCACCATCGCGGACGGCCTGACAACCTTTCCGGCAGAGTTTCATATTCACCCCAAGATTCAAAAGCTGCTGGAACAGCGTGCGGAAATGGGACGCGGCGAGCGCCCGTTCGATTACGGCATGGCGGAAGCGGTGGCATTCGGTTCACTGCTGACGCAGGGGACGCACGTACGACTCAGCGGGCAGGATAGTCAGCGAGGCACATTCAATCAGCGCCACAGCGTGCTGATCGATGTGGAAGATGAAACAAAATTTGTGCCGCTGAATCATCTGCAGCCGCAGCAAGCGAAATTTGAGGCCTACAACTCCATGCTGTCGGAGGCGGGAGTGATGGGCTTCGAGTACGGATTCAGCCGCGATTATCCGGAGGCGCTGGTGCTGTGGGAAGCGCAGTTTGGCGACTTCGCCAATGGCGCGCAGATCATCATCGACCAGTTTCTTTCTTCCGCGGAAGACAAGTGGGGATTGCTGAGCGGACTGGTGCTGCTATTGCCACACGGATATGAAGGTCAGGGACCAGAACATTCCAGCGCACGCATGGAACGCTATTTACAAATCGTCGCGCGCGACAACATTCAAGTGGCGCAACCCTCGACCGCGGCACAATATTTTCATTTGCTGCGGCGACAGGCAATGCGGCCATGGCGCAAGCCGCTGGTTGTCTTTACGCCGAAGAGCATGTTGCGGCATCCGGATGCGGTCTCTCCACTTGCCGATCTGAGCCGACCGCGGTTTTTAAATGTGCTGCCGGAAACGGAATTGCAGGGAGCGACGCGGCTGCTAATCTGCACCGGAAAAATTGGTCACGAGCTGCGCGTGGAACGGCAGAAGCGCAAAGATACTGCCACCGGCATCATTTTTCTGGAACAGCTATATCCCTGGCCGGAAGAGGAATTGCGCGCGGCCATCGAAGCTCATCCAGATGCGAACGATCTGGTCTGGGTGCAGGAAGAGCCGGAAAACATGGGCGCTTACTCGTTTGTGTTGCCGCGCCTGCGCGAGCTCGCCTTTGATCGCCAGGTGCGCAGCGTCAAGCGCTCGGCGGCGGCCAGTCCCGCCACTGGATCCGCCAAGGCGCACGCGATGGAACAAAAGACGCTGATCGATCTGGCGCTGAGCCGCCTTTGATGACGTAGAGGCAACGCCAAGCGCTGCTGCGCTGCCTAGTGAGCCGGAGCCACGTAGAACAAGATCGCGAAGTAGTGTGCGACGCTGCCTGCCAGCACACACAAATGCCATATCCCGTGGAAATACGGCACGCGATCGAAGGCGAAGAACAGAATGCCAATTGTGTAGGCAGCGCCACCCGCTGCCAGCCACACCACGCAATGCCACGGCACAGCCTGGAGTAACGGGCGCATCGCGAACACGACAAGCCAGCCCATTCCCAGATAAATGACCGCGGAAGCCACCTCGAACCGACCGATCGCGAGGCTCTTGAAAACCACGCCGGCAATGGCGAGCGACCACACGATGGCGAACAACGTCCAACCCAGTGTGCCGCGCAGGGACACGAGGGTGAACGGCGTATAGGTTCCCGCAATCAGTAGATAGATCGAAGAGTGGTCGAGAATATGAAAGACGCGGCGTGCGCCGGTCCGCACCAGCGAGTGATACAGAGTGGAGCAGATGTAGACCAGCACCAGGCTTCCGGCGTAGATGCAGCAACTGATAATTTGCCGGGTGCTTCCATGCGACGAAACGTAGACGAGGTAGGCAGCTCCCACAAGCGCGAAAGCGGCGCCCACTCCGTGCGTAATGGCATTGGCGAGAATGTCGCCGAGTCGGGGCTGCGATTGCATAAGGTGAATGTCGGGCGACACAGGTAAGCCCAATGTATAACACCGGATTTCTGAACGGGTCGTGACGACCGTCACGAGCAGGCCACCCGCCTATCTCATACGCTATAGTTGTGGCCTGGGAGCGGGCTGACAGGGAAACGCGGATTCTATGCATGAAGTCGGAATCGCCAGCGAAATATTGCGCGCCAGCCATGCCGAAGCGGCACGCAGGCCGGGAGCGCGGCTGGTAGCAGTGACCGTTAGAATTGGAGTTCTCGCCGGGGTCGACGCAGATGCTTTGCACTTTGCCTGGGATGTGATGTCGCAGCAGGCGGAACATGATCCGGTCACATTGCAAATTGAAATGATGCCGCGGCGCAACCGGTGTTTGGAATGTGGACGCGAGTTCGTCACAGAAATGTACAGCGAGCCGTGTCCTGATTGTTCCAGCGAAAACAGCACGCTGCTGAGCGGAGATGAAATGCAGCTGGCCAGCGTGGAGGTGGAAGAATGACGACCGTTGTTCCCGTGGAAAAGAAAGTTCTGAATGAGAATCAGCGCATCGCCGAGGAACTGCGGCAGCGTTATGCCAGGGCCGGCACGCTGTGTTTAAACATCATCAGCTCACCTGGTTCGGGCAAGACCACGCTGCTGGAAAAAACGCTGTCCGGATTCAACCAGCAAGATAAAGTGGCAGTGTTGACGGGAGATTTGCAGACGGAAAACGATGCGCGCCGGTTGGCCCGCTATGGATTTCCGGTGCAGCAGATTGTGACAGGAACGGTTTGTCATCTCGACGGCAGAATGATTGAGCGCGCGCTGGAGCCCTGGGCATCGCATGAAATCGAATTGTTGTTCATCGAAAACGTCGGCAATTTAGTTTGTCCATCGAGTTATGATCTGGGCGAGGAAGCCAAGATTGTTGTGTTGAGTGTGACCGAAGGCGAAGACAAGCCGCTGAAGTATCCATCGATATTTTCCAAAGCAGCGTTGATGATTGTGACGAAAACAGATCTGTTGCCCTATGTTCCATTCAACCTGGAACAGGCGAAAGCAAATGCACGGCAGGTGCATCCCGGCATTGAGATCATCGAGCTGTCTTGCCAGACGGGACAGGGTTTTGATCGCTGGCAACAGTGGCTGAAGGATCGGCGCCTGGCGGCGCGGGAACGATTCGCTTGCGCCGGAACCTAGAGACGCGGAGTTTCGGCTGCACCAACAATGGTGCATAAAAAATTGGTTGCTAAGGCAACTAAAAATGCCAAGAAAGGCCAATATGGTTGCCTTAGCAACTATATTGGCCTTAAAACTTCAGTCCCAAAATGTGACCGTCGTTACTGGGTAACGGGGCTGGGTTTGGCGCAGATTTCGTCATATGCCTGAGTGAGGTATTGCGCGATTTGCGGCGCGCTGGAGCTTTCAATCACTGAACGCTGCATCAGGAACACCAGTTCTCCATCGCGAAAGATGGCAATGGCGGGGCTGCTGGGCGGATGACCTGCCAGATGGCTGCGAACCTTATCCGTGGCTTCCCGATCCTGGCCGGCAAACACGGTGATTTTCTGGTCGGGCAGCGTCGGGTGCTGCAGCGACATGCGAACTCCGGGACGCATCTTGCCCGCCGCGCAACCGCAGATGGAATTGACAATCACCATGGTGGTGCCGGGTTTGGCCAGCGCCTGATCGACTTCCTCCGCGGTGCGTGTTTCCTGGATTCCGGCGCGGGTCAACTCCTCGCGCATCGGAATCACCATAATCTCTGGATACATATTGTTTGCTCTCCCGGGCCGTTGTGTCGGCCATCACCAGTATATCGTTGCCGGCGCGAAAGGCGCATTTAGATTGCCGGAACCGGTTTGCATCCGCAGGGCTTCGACGGCACGCGGTAGAGTAGACGGGAAAGGTTGTGATGGCAATCTCCGTATCGACAGAGGAAGAAGTCCGGGCTGCAAGCAGCGAGCCGGCGGAAGAATACCGACGGCGATCGGCCGCGCGCGAAGTGGAAGCGCGTCGCCTGGAGAGGTTGCATATCCGGTATGGCAATGTGCGTTTGCTGCTGGCGACGGTCGCGGTGGCGATGGCATGGTGGGCATTTCGCTCGCATTGGATTTCGCCGTGGTGGCTGGGAGTGCCGGTGGCGGCCTTCGCGGTGGTGATGGTGGTTCACGCGCGGGTGTTGCGAGCCCGGCGACGCGCCCTGCGCGCGGTGGCGGTGTATCAGCGGGGACTGGCGCGGATTGAAGACCGCTGGATGGATGGCGGAAGCCTGGGAGAGCGATTCCGTAACGCGCAACATTTATATGCCGCCGATCTGGATCTGTTTGGACCTGCGAGCCTGTTCGCGTTGTTGTCGACGGCGCGCACGCGCATGGGAGAAGACGCGCTGGCGTCGTGGCTGTTATCGCCGTCGCCGGTAGAAACGATGCGCCAGCGACAGGCGGCGGTGGCCGAGTTGCGAAACCGCCTGGACCTGCGCGAAGACCTGGAGGTGTTGGGCGAAGAGGTCGGGGCTGGAGTCGCACCAGAGAAGCTGCTGCAGTGGGCAGAGGCGCCGGCGGAGCTGCGCCAAGTCTGGTTGCGCTGGGTGGCTCCGCTGCTGATGGTGTTGGCGGTGGGTGCGACCGTGGTGTGGGCGGTGCGGGGAACATTTCTGCCGTTGTTGGCGGTGCTCATCGTGGAAGCCAGCCTGACGCGGTGGCTGAAGAAACGACTGCAAGGCGATCTTTTCCTCCACGGAAAGCACGTTTGAAAATCTGGATTTGCTGTCAGGAATGCTGGCGCGACTGGAACGGGAGGAGTTCCAGCATCGGCCCGATTGCAGGCGTTGCAAACTGCGCTGACCAGTCACGCCATGAAGGGTTCGGAGGCAATTGCGCGGCTGCGCACTGTGGTCGATCTGATCGATTCGCGGGACAACACGATTGTGAAGATTTTCGATGTGCCCCTGATGTACTCGGTGCAGGTGGCGTTGAGAGCCGAGGCGTGGCGCGCGCAACATGGCGCGGCTGTGCGGGGATGGCTGGACGCGACCGGGGAGATGGAAGCGCTGCTGTCGCTGTCCGCCTATCACTACGAACATCCTGAGGATGCGTTTCCAGAATTCATCGATGGCGCGCCGCACCTTGAAGGCGAAGCGCTGGGGCATCCGCTGATTCCGGCGACGAAGTGCGTTCGTAATCAGGTGAAGCTGGACGGTGAAACACGGGCGATCCTGGTGAGCGGATCGAACATGTCCGGCAAGAGCACCTATCTGCGCACGGTGGGCGTGAACGTGGTGCTGGCGATGGCGGGATCGCCGGTGCGGGCGCGGCGCCTACGGCTATCGCCACTGACGATTGGCGCCAGCATTCAAGTAAACGATTCGCTGCAGGCAGGCAGCTCCAGATTTTATGCGGAGATTACGCGGCTGCGTCGGATTTACGACATGGCGGCGGAAAGGCCCGCGATGTTGTTTCTGCTGGATGAGTTGCTGCAGGGAACCAACTCCAAAGATCGGCGGATCGGTGCCGAGGGCGTGTTGCGTGGGCTGTCGGGGCGAGGGGCAATTGGAATTTTGACGACACACGACCTGGCGCTGACGGAGTTAGAGGGGCTACCGGAGGGCGCGCTGAAAAATATGCATTTTCAGGATGACCTGGAGAATGGCACCATGCGATTCGACTTCCAACTGCGCCCGGGCGTGATTACCAAGAGCAATGGGCTGGAGCTGATGCGGTCGATCGGG
Organism: uncultured Acidobacteriota bacterium; assembly: GCA_963735505.1. GTDB lineage: Bacteria > Acidobacteriota > Terriglobia > Terriglobales > Acidobacteriaceae > JAKAAZ01. Next base: position 132,461 of record CAVTLR010000002.1, read on the forward strand.
CTGAAGGTGTAAGGGCCGCAAAGCGCGTAAGCACGGAGTTCTCGGGGGCAGAAAAAATCTTGATTGACAGTGCTTCCGTGATCGGCGAAGCTTCTGCTAATGATCGGTTGAACGGATTTGTTGGGAGCAAGGAAGACGCAGGCCGGGGCGACGTGCGATGCCCCGATACTGACTCGTTACTCCTATGTTTTCTCACAATTCGCAATCGAACCGCTATGATGTAGGCACGTCCCTGTGGAGATTCAAGAAAATATCGTTTTGGCCCCTTACACCACCTTTCGCATAGGTGGCCCGGCGCGTTGGTTTTTGGAAGCGACCAATGAAGCCGAGCTGGCGGAAGCGGTGTCATTTGCGCGGACCAAGAGTACGCCACTTTTTGTATTAGGCGGCGGCAGCAATCTGCTGGTCTCTGACAAAGGCTTTCCCGGAGTTGTGGTTCGGGTGGCGAACCGCGGGATCCGGCAGGATCTGGACGGATCGTACAGCGTATTTACCGCGGCCGCGGGGGAAGACTGGGACGATTTTGTCTCGACGGTTGTGGAGCAGGATTTCGCCGGAGTGGAATGCATGGCAGGCATTCCGGGCACGGTGGGCGGAACGCCGGTGCAGAATGTAGGCGCGTACGGGCAGGAAGTGGCGTCGACCATTGTAGCGGTGCGGGCGCTGGATCGCACCACGCTGAAGATGGTGGATTTTACCGGCGCGCAATGCCAGTTCGGTTATCGCAGAAGCATTTTCAATAGCACCGGACGCGATCGTTACATCGTGACCGAAGTGGGATATCGGCTGAAACTGCATGGCGCGCCCAATATGAAATACCAGGACCTGGTGCATGCATTTACTGACTGGAGCGAGGGTCCAACGCTGAAGCAGGTGAGCGATACGGTGCGCAGCATCCGGCAGCAGAAGGGAATGCTGCTGGTGGAAGGCGACCCGGATTGCCGCAGCGCTGGATCCTTCTTCAAGAATCCTGTGGTGTCGGAATCGCACCTGGCGGATATTTCCGCGCGGGTGGTAAAAGAAGCGCATCGTGCAGGCTTGATGGTGACCGAGCCGATTCCACATTTCGCCGCCGATCCTGGATCGGTGAAGCTGCTGGCAGGATGGTTGATTGAGCAGGCTGGATTTCCCAAGGGATTTGCGCTGGGGTCCGCTGCAGTCTCGAGCCGGCACACGCTGGCCATTGTGAATCGCGGGAATGCGACGGCGAAGGAGATTCTGGCGCTGCGCGATGAGATTCGCAAACGCGTGCTGGCGCAGTTTGGAATCTGCCTGGAACAAGAGCCGGTGTACGTCGCGGGATCGTGAAATTTCGGATGCAGGCGCGCGTCGAGTCTGAGAGGTTTCAGACAGTGCGATCGTTTTCCGGCGAGGGAAGCGATTCTTCTCGAATCGGCGCCGGGACAGCATGCAACACCTGCAGCAGCCTTTCCCGCTGAATCTTCAACACTCTTTCCGGCGTGCCCTGCGCAATGATGCGGCCTTCTTCCATGGTGAGCACTTCATCTCCGGCAGCAAACACTTCTTCCAGATTGTGCGTGACCGTCAGAACGGGAATGCCGCGTTGGCGCGCCCACTGATGCAGGTTGACGGAAATTCGTTCGACGGCTTGGCGCATCGAGGGCGGCAAAGGGTTCATCGAGCAGCAGGATGGACGGCTCCGCGGCAAGGGTGCGGGCAATGGCGATGCGCTGCAACTGGCCACCGGAGAGTTCGCGCGGCCAGCGAGCGGCGAGCGATTCTGCCTCGACAATTTCAAGTAGCTGCGTGATCTTTTCTTTTTGCGCGGAGCGATCATTTCCTCGCATAGCGAAGGCGACGTTGCCGGAAGCGGTGAGATGTGGGAAGACGGCTGGACTTTGCATGACCAGGCCGACACGACGTTTTTCCGCGGGAATGTAGACGGGTCGGCTGGTTAGCGAGGGTGCGCGTGTCGCAGACGGGGTGCCATGAAATTCGAATGGTGGCGAGGTCGGGCCTGAGCAGGCCGGCGATGGCGCGCAGCAGAGAAGACTTGCCCGATCCTGACGGGCCGAAGACCACGGTGCGCTGCGCATAGGCGGAGAAGGCGAGGTGCAGATGAAAGCCGGTGCCGTTTGATGGAAAGCGATGCTCCAGATGGACGGTGAGCCAGGGAGTATTGTCTGGCGGGGCGCACCGGGTCAGCCAATTCGGGATCGGGAATCAGTGCGTCAGACAAGGTCGCCGCTCCTGGGATTCGTCCGGGATTGCTCGGTTCGCAGGCTATAGAGCAGCATCAGCGCGACCAGACAGATGGCCAGCAGGAAAAGAGCGCGGTGCGATTGGCCTGGGCATATTGAAAATCCTGCACCTGATCGTAGAGCGCGATGGAGAGCGTGCGAGTCGCGCCGGGAAGATTGCCGCCAATCATGAGGACGACGCCGAACTCGCCAACGGTGTGGGCGAAGCTGAGCACAGAGGCGGTAAGAAGCGATCCGCGCGAGAGAGGGAGAACGACGCGCCGCATTCTGTCCCAGCGACCGCTGCCCAGCGTGGTGGCGGCGTCGAGCATGGAGCGATCGACCGAGGCGAAGCCGGCGGTGAGCGGCTGCACGGCGAAGGGCAGGCTGTAGATGACCGAGCCAACCACTAATCCGGCAAAGGAGAAAGCGAGCGGATGCCCGAGCAGATGGGTGAGGGCGCGGCCGAAGGCGGTGCGCGGACCGAGGGCGACCAGCAGATAAAATCCGAGCACGGTGGGCGGCAACACAATAGGCAGCGCGCAGACGGCTTGGACAAAGACTTTCGCGCGGCTACCAGTGAACGCGAGCCAGCAGGCCAGAGGCACGGCGATCAACAGCAGGATCACGGTCGTGACCAGCGCGAGGCGAAGCGTCAATAGGAGTGCGACAGTGTCCATGTTTGCGGTTTCGCGTGGCTACGTTTTCATGCGTTAATGCGCTGGTGGTACGAGGCCGCCGGTCGCCAGCAGATTCCGTCCAGCCGGAGATTGCAGGTAGTGAAGAAAGTCGAGTGCCGTCTGCTTATTCGATGCGTTGCGCATCACAACTGCGCCTTGCAGGATGGGCGGATAGGCGCTCGCCGGAACGGCAACAAATCTGCCAGCCTGCTGCATGGTTTTGGTGATGGCGAGAGTTTTCGAGATCAGAGCACAGTCGGCGTTGCCAGACTGACCGAATTGCGCCGCCTGTCCGATGTTCTCCGCGAAGACAAGCTTTGGCTGCAACGCGGCCGTGAGGCCGAGGGATTGAATCGCGGCCATGGCGGCAGCTCCATAGGGTGCGTGCACCGGATTGGCGACGGCGATGCGATGAACCGTGGGGCTGGTCAGCGATTGCATGCTGAGGCCGTGGTGGAACAGGCCATGATGTGCCCACAGGACGAGCGACCCTTGCGCGTAGGTGATCGGAGCGGGCTCTTCGGCCAGGTTAGCTGCGACGACCTTCTGCGGGAAATCAAGATTGGCGGCAAGAAAAAGATCGTAGGGCGCGCCGTTCAGAATTTGCGTGGCCAAGGTGGCGGAGGAAGCGTAGGAGACTTCGACCTTGGCGCCGGAAGACTTCTCAAAATTGTGAATGAGCGAAGGCAGCACCGGTTGCAAGTCCGCCGCGGCGGCGATGCGCAATGTTTTTGTCTGCGCGGGTAGCAGCATGGCGGGAAGCAGAATGGCACACGCTAGAAGCATTCTGCGGAGCGGGCTAAACACGGACCACCATCACTTCCGTGGCCTTGATCAGGGCGGCGGCTTTGATGCCGGGGCGCAGTTGCAACTCGCGCGCCGCGTCGGCGGTGATGACGGCGGTGACTATCTGATCGGCGATGGCAATCTTGACCTGGGCGAGCAGGCCGTCGAAGCGGACCTGCACCACCTTGCCGACCAGTTGATTGCGGCCGCTGACCGAGGAGGTGAGTTTCTTTTGCTTGATGGCGGAGGGCGCGCCGGGATGCAGCATGGCCTCAATGTCGCGCTCGTGAATGCGGTAGTGGCCGCCGGGAGTTTTGACGGCGCGCAGCTTGCCGCGATAGAGCCACTGCTTGATGGTCGGGTAGGAGATGCCGAGTCGCTCGGCAGCATCGCGGGGTGTATACAGGTCTGCCATGGGAAATAGTATAGATGAAACTATACGGTTCTGGAGTGAGCGGAAGTATACGAATTGTGAGGGGGCGCGGCGAAAAACCAGATCTATCAGCGTGTGTAAACGGATTGAGCCCTTCGGTTGCGGCGTAGATGGCTATTCTCCCCCTCCCACCCTGGCCGAAGGGCGCGGCCAGGGTGGCGCACCCGGGACCCGGCACGGCGATGTTTCATCACTTGAGATTCTTCTTTCGGATTGGGCGTGGAAAAAAGACTACTATTCCGGTGAGGGACTGCCATTTATGGAAACGACACGGACCAGATTGTTCTCCATCGCGTTTGGCGTCACAATCGCATGTCTGCAGATGGGCGTTTCGCCCCTGGGCGCGCAAGAAGATTGCAAGGTGCTAGAGAAGGTGGTCGCGAATGCCTTCACCCAGATTCACAGCATCCCGACGCACGTCTACACCACGACGAAAATTAATGGCCAAACCTTTTCCTCGGAGGTGATCTACGCCGACGGTTCGATGTATATGAAGATGAATGGAAAATGGACTCGGGCCGGTTCGATCAAGGAGATGGAAAAGGTGGAAAATCAGGGTCCGCATCCTGCCAATTCCAAGGACACCTGCCGTTTTGTGAAGGATGAGCCGATGAACGGGGAGATGGCGGCGGTCTACAGTTCGCACTCTGAGACACCTAAAGGGACGATCGACCTGCAAATGTGGGTTTCAAAGTCCAAGGGCCTGATGCTTCGCGAAGATACGGATAGCAGCGGGGCGGTTATGTCGTCGCGCTACGAATACGCGAATGTAAAAGCGCCTCAGTAATTCCTGGTTTGTCGCCTCCTCGGCAGTGCAGCGCAAAGCAGCTGTGGAGGCAATCCGGAGAGGAAGACTTTCCATCCACCGTTGAAGCAGCGCTATCCCGCCGGGGTCAGGTCGCTCATCTTAGAGGAAAACAGACACCAGTCTATACGAAAGTATATGAGTTGTGAGAGCGCGGGTTAAGAACGGATCGGATTCTTAGGGTAGCGGTGCTCGAGCCAGACCCAGGATGAAGTTCATACGTTTCGCTATCTCTTCCGCCGTTGGATGAGTTTCGGTCACGCCGTTGCCATCGAAGCGTCGATACTGATTCGTCTGGCCTTCGGCTGCCACCTGCACAAACTCCACGGACTGCGGAACTGACGGAATGCGCGCGCCGAACCAGTGAGGATCGTCGCGTTGTACCCAGGTAACAAGCCCCAACACCGAGCCTGGCGAATACGTTGGCGCACCCGTAGATGCACCGCCGCGAGCGGAAACAGTCTGCATGGCCGCGCTATTGCCGAAAAGCGTCGACATGGTGTGTTGATTCGGATCGACATACATCGTGATCGCGTTCCAACCTAGCGGCTGATAGGGCAGGTTTACTGATAGACCTGCGGCCTGATTGTTTACGATCTCGTTTCCAGGCACCTGGGCGTTTGTCATCGGCAGCGTGTACACAAAATCGTTGCCTCGCACAGGCGCGTGGCAGCCCGTACACTCATGGACAAATCCTGCATCCTTGCCATAGGGCTTTAGATCCGTACCGCGCCAGCGACCCCAACCCCAGCCCTCGGTGCTTTTATATTGTTGGGCGTTCTTGAGCATCAACTCCACCTGCACAAATTTGCCAGGATGGATCAGTCCGTCAGGGCCGAGTTCCTGCTGCCATGCAACTTTGGCGAAGCGCGATCCATCCGGCCATGGTGTCATGTGCCCTGACTGCGCGGCCTGCACTGCTATCGCATTTCCCAGAACAAATCGGAATGTGTAGTTATCGCCACGGTCTGTGAAGCTAAGCGGCTTCCAGTTCTCAAAGTCTGGATCGAACGGGAATCCATCGAGCTCCGGCTGTACGGCCGCCAGTGATACGGGAGCTTGCGTATTGCCAGACTCCGCGTTGACGCCCGCAGGTGTGCTTGCAGACTGACTGGGAATGGATGTCCAGGGCGCGAGGTACGCCTTCATGGTCGCCAATTCGTCGGGAGTGACCCTGGCATCCGGATGCAACTGGAGAAATCTTGGCAGCGGCATGGCCCCAAGCTGGACCATATTGACCGCTTCATAAAGCGTCGCCTTCTGCGCTGCCGGCGGCTTTGCTCCCAATGTCGAGAAATTCAGACGCGCGCGTGCAGACAGCACGTCGTAGCCGCACCAGCCAATAGGCGGGCACAATCTGGTCGAACCACGCAGCCGTCGCTCATCCGAGTGACAGCTATAACAGTCTTTGTTGAGGATGTGCCGGACCTGGGGTGGCGCTTCTACTTCGGCGGTCGCGGGTTTCGCCGGGATGCTGGGCCGCACCAGCTGCAGAAGCGCAAAGACAACCACGCACGCGATTGCCAACCTGCCAAATATCCTCATGAATATCGCCTCCTTGTCAGCGGAGTCGTCGGTCATCAATAGATGGCGAGTATGTCTCCGCACACAGATGGAAGGGGTGCGCGGGGTATGGGTTGATGATACGCCGTTGCGGACTGTGCAAAGGCTGGGGCAGCCAAATTTCGTTGATCGGGTGTATCGGGAAATGGGTGGGGATGACCTGATACGCTAGACGTATCCCATGATGGAAAAGCAAACACTTTCTGAGCCGACAACCGCGCACCGATTGCACTGCATCGGGTGTGGGGCGGAGATTGCCGGAGCGGAGGCGGCGGAGGATTTTCGCTGCCGCGAGTGCGGCAACTTGTTTGCAGTGGAGTATCCGGAACTGCTGCTCCGGGATTCTTCGCGAGACGGAAATTCGCGCACCCTACCCACAAACTACATTGGTGGGATGGCAGACTCGCAATCCCACCCTTCGCAAACGATGCGAAGGATGGGGCACCCAGATTCCGCTCCTGTGGTAGAAAGCTGGAAAGAACTTTGGCGGGGGCGGCGCCTTTCGCGCGAGCCGCTGGATCGCAGTGGGGTATGGCGATTTCGCGAGCTGCTGCCGTTTATGGCGGATGAGCGGAACGTGGTGACGCTGGAGGAAGGGAACACTCCGCTCTATCACTTGCCGCGCTGCGGGAAGAGCCTGGGCGTGGAGCAGCTGTTTGCCAAGCACCAGGGGATGAATCCGACCGGCTCCTTTAAAGATACGGGGATGACGGCGGCGCTGTCGGTAGCGCATGAGCGCGGATTTCAGTGGGTGGCGTGCGCTTCGACGGGAAATACTTCGGCCTCGATGGCGGCGTACGCGGCACGGGCGGGGATGCGATCGCTGGTGCTGATTCCCGAGGGAAAAGTGGCGTGGGGCAAGCTGTCGCAGTCGCTGGATTATGGGGCGGTCACGTGCCAGTTGAAGACGGATTTTGATGGATGCGTGTCGGTGCTGACCGACCTGGTGCGGCGCGCGCCGGTGTACCTGTTGAACTCGGTGAACCCATATCGGCTGGAGGGGCAGAAGACGGCGGCGATTGAGCTGGCGGAAATGCTCGACTGGCAGGTGCCGGATCATTTGATTGTGCCGGGGGGAAACCTGGCGAACAGCTCGGCGCTTGGCAAGGGATTTCTGGAACTGTACGCGCTGGGGTTGATCGATCGGCTGCCGCGGATCAGCGTGATTCAGGCCGACGGCGCGAACCCGCTATATCTGAGCTGGACGCAATCGAAGGGAAAAGAATTTTCTCCCGTGGAAGCGCACACGCGGGCGAGTGCGATCCGGATTGGCAATCCTGCATCGTGGAAGAAGGCGGTTGGCATTCTGGAGAGCACGGGCGGCTGGTGCGAGCAGGTGAGCGAGCAGGAGATTGCGCTGGCGAAGGCGGAAATTGGCGCGGAAGGCATTGGGTGCGAGCCGGCCTCGGCCGTGACGCTGGCGGGGCTGAAGAAGCTGGTAGCCGCGGGGCATGTTGGCAAGCAGGAGAGCGTGGTGCTGCTGCTGACCGGGCACACGCTGAAAGATCCGGAATACACCATCGATTTTCATCGGGGAAAATTATTGACGGCGCAGGAGACGGCCGCGATGGATACGAACCAGCGGAAGCAAATGAACGCGCTGGCATCCGCGCCGCAGGTGCTGGAGCCAACGACAGAAGCGGTGATGCGGGTGCTGGATGCGGCGGTGCAAGGTCGTTCGGAACACGAGCGAGTGAGGCAGGGATGACCAAGACTGCTTCCAGCGTGCATCTGCGATTGCCTGCGACCAGTGCCAACCTGGGGCCGGCGTTCGATACCGGCGCGCTGGCGCTGAAGATGCATTTGGAGATTGATGCCGAGGCGGCGGACCGGTTCAGCATTGCGGCGCAGGGTCGCGACACCGAGGCCTGCGGCAAGCTGGAAGGCAACCTGGTGCTGGAGACGTACAAGCGGCTGATGCAGGAAAATGGCCGGCCGATCCAGCCGCTGCAGTTGCGGGTGAACAATGGAATTCCGCTGGGGATGGGATGTGGATCGTCGGCGGCGGCACGGTTGGCGGGGATTGCGCTGGCGGTGGAGTTTGGCGAGCTGGGCTGGCCGGAGCAGAAAATTTTAGACGCGTCGGCATTTCTTGAAGGCCACCCGGACAATGCCACGGCCTGCTGGCTGGGCGGGATGACGGTGTCTGCGATTGCACCGCGAGCGGCGACGGAGCATGGCGAGAAGACGAAGGGCTATCCCAGCGTGGCGGTGGGACGGATTGAAATCCCAGAGCACTGGAGCGCGGTGATGGTATTGCCGAGGGACCCGGTGCGGACGGAAGAATCGCGAAAGCTGCTGCCGGACTTTTACAGTCGCGCAGATGTCGTACAAAATTTGCAGCATAGCTCCCTGCTGGTGGCGGCGTTTGCATCGGGCAGGGATGACCTGCTGCGGGCGGCCATGCTGGATTGCCTGCACCAGCCCTACCGGGTAGCGATTTGCCCGCTGCTGGGAACCATGCTGCCGCTGGCGGGAACGCCAGGAATTCTGGGAGCGGCGTTGAGCGGGGCAGGGCCGGGGATTCTGATGGTGGTGGAACGAGGCCTGGACCGCGCCGATCTGGAACGCCGGGTGAGCAAGGCGCTGGGGGACGGATCGAGCTGCGAAGTGATGGAATGCGGATTCGAGAGCCAGGGTGCGGGGTCCACGGTACGCCGGGATACTCCGCTGAATGCGGGGGCGTGACCCGTATGGGGAAACCCGGCACGGTAACTCAAATAATGTTACTCAAGTTTTGTTTACAATACACTTCGCCACCGCTAACCTCTTTTTCAAGGGGCAGTTCTGGGGGAGGGCTGCTCTCGCGCCCGTTGATCTTTCACAAGATCCGGGCGCTTTTCTTTTGTCCAAATATTCATGTTGAGAAATCCGGATCTATGGTCTGAAGCGCCCGTGCAATTCTGCACGGGCTTTCTGTTTGCCGCACCAATGTGGTTTGAATCTGCGACCAAAGTGGGTCGAGGTGCATCCTGTATTCTGTTGGAGTAGCGTCGCAAATCAGCAGAGAGAAGTGAACTGAGGATCGCTGTGTCACACGGCGAGATAGTTCCCGCAATTCCAAGGAGGAAGTGAATGGCAGGTCAGGCAGTACTTGAAGTAAAGGATGTAACTTTCGAGAAAGACGTATTGCAGTCCGAGGAGCCGGTCCTGGTAGATTTTTGGGCGGCGTGGTGCGGACCTTGCAGAGCCTTGGGACCGGTGGTCGATGAAGTGGCAACCCAATATCAGGGCAAGCTGAAGGTGATGAAGATGGATGTGGACAGCAACTCGGCCACACCAATGCGCTACGGAATTCGCGGCATTCCCGCATTGCTGCTGTTCAAAGGCGGCAAGGTGGTCGAGCAGATCGTGGGTTTCGTGCCCAAAGAGACGATCGATAAGGCGATTCAGAAGCTGGTCGTGTAAAAGAGATTGGGTGAGAAAGAAAAAGCCCGGCGCATCGCGCCGGGCTTTTCTTGTTCGCACGTACGAGTTATTGCTGGGCGATGTTTTCAATCTGTGCTGGAGCGGGAACGCCGGCCATCAGGCCATGCTCGCCAATGCCGGGCGCATCGGGGGCAATCTCCGGCAATGGACCTTCGAGAGCGATCTTCAAGACTTCATCCATTTGATCCACAAAGTGCATCTTCATCGCTGATTTCAAATTGTCTGGGACCTCGGCGAGGTCGTTCTTGTTTTCGATGGGAAGAATCACTTCAAAGACGCCGGCGCGGTGAGCGGCGAGGAGTTTTTCTTTCAGGCCGCCGATGGGAAGCACCTTGCCTCGCAGCGTAATTTCGCCGGTCATGGCGATATCGCGACGGACGGGGATGCGAGTCAATGCGCTGGCGAGAGCGGTGGCGAGGGTGATGCCGGCGGAGGGACCATCCTTAGGAATCGCGCCTTCGGGAACGTGGACGTGGATGTCGAGGCTGCGGTAGAAATCGCGTCCCAGGCCAAGGTGGTGGGCGCGGCTGCGGATGTAGGAGAGGGCCGCCTGGGCAGACTCCTGCATGACCTCGCCAAGCTGGCCGGTGAGGGTGAGCTTGCCTTTGCCGTCGAGCACCTGGACTTCGGTAGAGAGAATGGAGCCGCCGACTTCCGTCCATGCCAGGCCCGTGACCAGGCCAATTTCATTTTGCTCGTGGACCTGGGAGTGGCGAACCTTGGGCAAGCCGAGGAACTCCTGCAGGTTGTCCGCGGTGATTTCTTCCTTGTGCTTGGGACCGTTCTTGACGATGCGGCGAGCAACCTTGCGGCAGACGTTGCCGATTTCGCGCTCGAGATTGCGGACGCCGGCTTCGCGGGTGTAGGAGCGAATGATTTCCTGCAGCGCCTCATGGGTGAAAACGAGATTCTTTTCGTCGAGGCCGGTCTGCTCGCGTTGCTTGCGCAGCAGATATTGCTTGGCGATCTCGACCTTTTCGTCTTCGGTGTAGCCATGCAGCCGCAGAATTTCCATGCGGTCCTGCAGCGGCGCGGGAATGGTGTGCAGGACGTTGGCGGTGGCGACGAACAGAACTTGTGAAAGATCGTATTCGACGTCGAGGTAGTGGTCCTGGAAGGTGCCGTTCTGCTCGGGGTCGAGAACTTCGAGCAAAGCCGACGCTGGATCGCCGCGGAAGTCGGAAGCCATTTTGTCGATTTCATCCAGCATGAAGACGGGGTTTTTGGTGCCAGCCTTCTTCATGGATTGCAGGATTTGGCCGGGCATGGCGCCGATGTATGTCCGGCGATGGCCGCGAATTTCGGCTTCATCGCGCACGCCGCCAAGCGACATGCGAACGAACTTGCGCCCCGTGGCTTTGGCAATCGACATACCGAGCGAGGTTTTACCAACGCCCGGAGGCCCGACGAAACAGAGGATCGAGCCTTTGGGATTTTTCACCAATTGACGGACGGCGAGGAACTCGAGAATGCGTTCCTTGATTTTTTCCAGGCCATAGTGATCGGTGTTGAGAATTTTTTCGGCGTGATCGATGGAGCGAATCTCTTTGGATTTTTTCTTCCACGGAACGGCCAGCATCCAGTCCAGATAATTTCTGGAGACGGTGGATTCGGCGGACATGGGCGGCATGGCTTCCAGCTTCTTCAGCTCCAGCGTCGCCTTTTCGAAGACATCTTTTGGCATGCCTGCCATTTCAATCTTCTTCTTCAGCTCGTCGAATTCACTTTTCTCGCCGCGGCCCAGTTCTTTCTGGATGGCCTTGATTTTTTCGTTGAGGTAATACTCTTTTTGAGCGCGCTCCATCTGCCGCTTGACGCGGGATTGGACGTTGCGGTCCATGCTCAACTTTTCAATTTCAATTTCGAGTATGCCGACCAGGTGATGCAGTCGCTCGACCGGGTCGAAGATATCGAGCAGCATCTGTTTTTCTTCAATCGGCAACTGCAAGTTGGCCGAGATGGTGTCGGCGAGTTTCCCGGGCTCTTCCATGCGAACGGCGGCGGCCACGGTTTCCAGATTCAACGCCTGTTGCAGCTTGACATACTGCTCAAACAAGCCTGAGACGCGCTGCATCACCTGTTCGACCACTTTGGTCATTTCGGTTTCGACGGTGTTGACGCGCAGAGTGGCGACGAAGAAGCCGTCGGTGTCGACAATTTCTGTTGCCTTGGCGCGTTCGATGCCTTCCACCAGCACCTTGATGTTGCCGTCGGGCATCTTGACGCTTTGCACGATGTTGCCGATGGTGCCGGTGGTGAAGATGTCTTTCTGCGTGGGCTCATCCTGCCCGGCATCGTGCTGGGTGGCGAGAAAGATTTTGCGATCGCCGGTGAGTGCTTCTTCCAGGGCGCGCACGCTGGATTCACGGCCGACGACGAAGGGAGTCATCATGTACGGAAAGATGACCATATCGCGGATCGGCATCATAGGAAGCTTGCGCAGCTCGAGATTTTCGCGGGATTCTTTCACAGGCACCTCTGGGGTTGAGTCTCTGTACCTATTCTAAAGCAGTTCTACCGTCATTCTGTCGCGGCAACCAAAGACCAGGTGCAGCATTCTGTACGGAGAAGCTCGAGCGAAAGTTCAGCCGCGTTGATATCACCTGCTGTTTATGTCGTTATCGTGTGTCGCAGCCTTCGCTGTCAACGCGTGACAGCAAGGACGCGACATGTTGCTTGCGCGAATCATGCATGAAGCTTGATCTGATGAAATCAAATTCGCAAACTTTCGTGTTGCATTACGCGACCACTTGCGCGCAGTGAGAGCAGCGATGGGCCGCTGCAGGGATTTCGCTGAGACATTCCGGGCAAGGCTTCACGGCCGAAGGCGCAGCCGGTACAGGCTTGAAGCGGTCGAGCAATTTGCTGACCGGCAGTACCACGCCGAAATAGATGACGGTGGCCACAATCAGAAACGAGATGAGAGCGTTGAGGAAGTTGCCATAGGTGATGGCGCCTCCGTGCACATGGGCCACCAGGCTGGAAAAATTCGGCTGGCCGACGGTCGCCGAGATCAAAGGATTGATGATGTCCTTCACCAGAGAATTGACAATGCCGGTGAAGGCGGCGCCAATGACAACTGCAACGGCCAGGTCGACAACGTTGCCGCGCAGAACGAAATCACGAAAGCCTTTCAGCATTTCGAAGCTCCCTTATTCGAAATTGATCCAACCGGCTGCGGCGGGTTCTCATCGGTGTGCGCCGTCGAGCGGAGTTGCCAGCATCCTACCATCGCGCGAGCAAAATAAGCGAAAAGAATGCGGCGAAGGCTTTGCGGAGTTCGATGTCAGTGGAAACTTGTAGCTGATAGCTGATAGCTTTTAGCTGCTGGCTCCAACGGCTACAGGCTAGCAGCTAGCGGCTAATGGCTAGCGGCCGTAAAAATGAGGAAGCATGAATAAGGTATGGCCTACGGCGGATGACGCCGTCCAGGATATCCCCGACGGCGCGACGATTATGTTCGGTGGATTCGGGCTGTGCGGCATTCCAGAAAATCTGATTGAGGCGCTGGTTCGTAAAGGCGTGCGACATCTGCACACCATCAGCAACAACATGGGCGTCGATGGGTTCGGCATGGGGCGCATGCTGGAAGCGGGCATGATCGAGTCTCACACAGGCAGCTACGTGGGCGAAAACAAGTTGCTGGAGGAGCGGGTGCTGGCGGGCAAGTTGGACCTGAGGCTGATTCCGCAGGGCACGCTGGCGGAACGGATTCGAGCCGGAGGCGCGGGCATCCCGGCATTTTATACACCGGCGGGCGTGGGCACGGTGGTGGCGGAGGGCAAGGAGTCGCGCGAGTTCGACGGAAAAATGTATTTGCTGGAGCGCGGACTGCGGGCGGATTTTGCGCTGATCAAAGCGTGGAAGGGCGACCGCATGGGAAACCTGGTCTATCGCAAAACGGCGCGGAATTTTAATCCCATGATGGCCACCGCGGGACGCATCACGATTGCCGAAGTGGAAGAGCTGGTTGAGCCGGGAGAGCTGGAGCCGGACCAGGTGATGACCCCGGGAATTTATGTGCAGCGAATGATTGTGGGCAAGCACGAGAAGCGCATCGAGCGGCGGACGGTGCGATCGGCGTAGCGGCTTGCGCCTTATTTGGTGACGAAGGGATAGAGCGCGAGAAACAGAATCATCGTCAATACCAGCGTGTCCATGTAGAGGCTGATGAGGACGGCACCGTGGTACCAGCTCCAGCGAGCGCGAATGCAGCGGAAGGTTTCCACCATGCCTGCGGCCGCTCCAAGGATGGGCAGCAGCATGGCGGGATTGGCCTGATCGTAGGGAAACTTGGCCAGCGGAAATGAGATGGCGAGACTGAGGAGCGCCAGCAGGTTGCCGCGTAGCAACGATGGAGCCCGCAGATTGAAGAACGAAGTCATGGGAAGCGGGGAAATGTCGCTGAAGAAAGAAGAAACAAACCCATCATGAACACTCTATCGAATTCCAACGCGGGCGGGGAACAGGCCGGGGACAAAGCCAGGGACAAGGCCGCCTCCACAGACAAGCGCGCGCTGCTGGTTGCGGGGATTGCGAAGCGGGTGGCGCAGGAATTGCGCGACGGATTTTATGTGAACCTTGGCATCGGCATGCCGACGCTGGTGGCCAATCATGTTCCGCCGGGGATGGAAGTGGTGCTGCAGTCGGAAAATGGAATGCTCGGCGTGGGGCCGTACCCGCTGGCCGGGCAGGAAGATCCCGACCTGATCAATGCGGGCAAGGAAACCGTGAGCGAGCTGCCGGGGACTGTCTATTTTTCCAGTGCGGAATCGTTCGCGATGATTCGCGGCGGCCATGTTGACCTGAGCGTGCTGGGCGCAATGGAAGTGGATGAGAAGGGCAACCTGGCAAACTGGATGATTCCTGGAAAGATGGTGAAGGGCATGGGCGGGGCGATGGACCTGGTTGCCAGCGCGCGGCGGGTGATCGTAGCCATGGAACATACCACGCGCGATGGGCGGCCGAAAATTCTCAATCGCTGCACGCTGCCGCTGACCGGCGTGGGCGTGGTCGACACCATTGTGACTGAGCTGGCATACATCCGCGTAACGCCGCAAGGACTGGTGCTGGAAGAAATTGCGCAGGGAATTACAGTGGGCGAAGTACAGGCGGCCACCGAGCCGAAACTGATCGTCAGCGCGGAATTGAAAGTGATGGCGGCGCACTAGAGCCGCATGAAGCCCGGGATGTCGCGTTTGAATGGAACCTCCGTCCGCGCGGCAAGTATTCTCAAGTTGAATCTTTTCGGTTACCTTGAGACTTATCACAATCCTTATGTCTTTTGTAGCGGGATGAAATCCCAGGCGGTACAGATCAAAAATCTAGAATTCATCGACACGAAATATATTCGCCAGGTTGGCGTGTATCGCTGGCTTACCCGTTACTCCATGCGGCAGTTCACGAAACGTGTTCTAAAGCGCGACAATCGGATGCGTCTGCCGACAGGCTCGTCGATTTTGCTGCCGAGATGGAGCACGAGCGCGACCTCGGTCTACGTGACGAAAGCTCACATCGATTGGGGAGCCGAAGAATTATTTTCCCAATTCGCTTCTAAAGATGGCGATTTCATGGATGTTGGGGCGCATATTGGCTACTACTCGATGTATATGCACCCTTTGGCCCGGAAGGTATACGCGTTTGAGCCCGACCCAAGAAACCTCCCGGATTTACATGCGAACGCAGCGTCCGTCGGCAATATAGAAGTTGTCAATAAGGCGGTATCGTCCCACAGTGGAACTGCGCTCTTTTATGTCGGCGGAGATTCCACCCTGAGTACCCTCGAGATGAGTGAGGGAGCGACGGTCGAAGGAGAGACAGTCGAAGTCCAAACCATCAGCATCGATGATTTTGCTGCCGGCCGACCGGGGATCAAGCCAACGCTATTCAAAATCGACGCGGAAGGTCACGACTTCGAAGTGTTGCTGGGGATGAAGAAGACGGTGGCGACTCACCAGCCAATAGTCCTGATTGAATGTAATTCTGGTAACCTACTCGATCTTTGTGACGAATGGCAATACTCCATCTTTACGTTCACGTGCGACCGAGAAACATTCAAAATGACATTTCGCCAGATACGATCGTTGGAAGATTTCCAGAAATATTGGACGAATATGCTTTTCTTGACCCCGCGTCATTTGCGGGCGACATTTGTTGACCGTTGCTCGTGAAAATATATTCATCCTACGATACGGGCAGTTTTGGTCGCGAATGATTTCTGCTTTCTGCGCATACACCAGTCGGCAATGGCGTCATCCCCGCAAGATTTCTTCACGCCGGATGGGCGACTTGTTCGGTACCGAGGCGCAGAGCCTGGTCATACGGGGCCTGCAGTACACCCAGTTCGGTGATGATGGCGGTGACATATTTCGCCGGCGTGACATCGAAGGCGGGATTGGAAATCTCCGCATTCGAAGGCGTGATCTGCTTACCGTTGAAGTGGGTCACTTCCCTGGCGGCGCGTTCCTCGATGGGAATTTGTTCGCCGGTGGGCGTGGCCATGTCGATGGTGGACCAGGGAGCGGCGACGTAGAACGGAATGCCATGCTCCTTAGCGAGGACGGCGACGCCATAGGTGCCAATCTTGTTCGCGACATCGCCGTTAGCGGCGATGCGGTCAGCGCCTACGATGACAGCTTTAATTTTTCCGGCACGCATCTGGCTGGCGGCCATGTTGTCGCAAAGAACCGTGGTGGGAATGTTGTCATGCAGCAGCTCCCACGCGGTAAGTCGCGCACCCTGCAGGAACGGGCGCGTTTCATCGGCGTAAACATGCAGTTTGCTTCCGCGTTCGACTGCAGCGCGAATCACACCAAGGGCTGTTCCATAGCCGCAGGTGGCCAGAGCGCCCGCATTGCAGTGCGTCAGCACGCCGCCGGTGCGAGGCATCAGCACCGCGCCGAAGGCACCCATGGCGCGGCAGGCGGCAATGTCTTCGTCATACATGCGGCGAGCTTCGGCAACGGCTGCCTGCTGAATTTGAGGAACGGTGGCGCAGGGTTCCTGCGACATGGCGATGACGAGTTGGCGGATCCGCTCAATTCCCCAGAACAAGTTGACGGCGGTGGGGCGGGTGGCGGCGAGGGTGTCGCAGATGATTTTCAGATCTTCGTCGAGTTGGGCGACGTCGGCTGCCTGGCTGCGCTGCAGGCCCAGCGCTACGCCCATGGCGGCGCTGACACCGATCGCAGGCGCGCCGCGAACAATCATGGTGCGGATGACTTCGGCAACCGCGCGGTAGTCTTCGGCGAGAACGTAGGTTTCTTCCAGCGGCAGCTTCGTCTGGTCGAGAAAGCGAACGCCGGCATCGGTCCATTCCAGGGTCGGGATCATAGAGCTTCTATTTTATCGTTGAATCGCTGTGAGGATTTTGGTCAGGAAAAATTGAGCTCGAGTTGATCGATGTAGCACCAGCCCCAGTCTTCACCTGGCTCGAAGGAGCGCATGATGGGGTGTTTGGTTGTATGAAAATGTTTGGTGGCGTGCTTGTTTTTAGAGGAGTCGCAGCAGCCGACGTGGCCGCATTCCAGACAGAGGCGAAGGTGAACCCAGTCATCGCCCATTTTCAGGCACTCCTCACAGCCTTGCGGGGTGCGCGGAGTGACATCGCGGATTTGATCGAGGTGGGTACATTGTTCGGCCATTACTTTCCCTCCAATGTCGAAATGGATGCTGGGACGCTGCTCGGCGGCGCGGAATTATTTTGCGGCGACATGAGCGGCGCGCACATCGTTGGCGGTGAACAGCGATAGAAACGGCGCTCCCTGAGCGGCGGCTTCGACAGCGGCGCGGCCATTCATCTCCTGTCGGTCGACCAGGCAAAGCACACCGACCACTTGAAATTTCGCATCGCGAGCTGCTTCGATGGCCTGGATGGTCGAGGCGCCGGTGGTGCAGACGTCGTCGACGATGACGACGCGCGCGCCCGGCTCGTTAAAGCCTTCGATACGGCGACCGGTGCCGTGGGTCTTTTCCGATTTGCGAACGAGAAAGCCGTGGATCAGCGGAGCATCGCTGTGCTGGAGATGATCCCAGGCGCTGGCGGAGGCGATGTTGGAAACCAATGGGTCTGCGCCCATGGTGAGGCCGCCGACGGCTTGCGGATGCAGTTTATGCTGCCGGATCAAATCGTAGAGGGCAAGGCCGGCGAGTCGGCCACCTTCCGCATGCAGCGTGGTGGTGCGGCAATCGATGTAGTAGTCGCTGTGCGCGCCGGAGGAGAGAGTGAACTCCCCGAGGCGAAAAGAAAGGGTGGCAATCAGGTGGAGCAGCGGAGTGCGCGGATCGTTGGTATTGGGCATAGTCTCTGAAAGGATTGTAAGCAATGCCGGGCAGTGCCGGGAATGGCGCAGGTCAATAGAGGAACGGAAGCAGGCGGCGAGTGGTTTTGCTGTAAGAGGCGTATGTCTCTCCAAAGGCGCTGTTGAGGGCGATTTCCTCCACGTGGATGCGGTAGAGCAGCGCCAGCGTGGTTGGAATGAGCACGACGAATAAGCCAAGCCAGTTGCGCGAATGAATGCCGATGGCCAGGAAAATGATCAGCATGCCGAGGTACGAAGGGTGCCGAATCCAGCGATACATTCCTCCGCGATAGATGGTTTGCGAAGGCTGAATGGCAACGTTCGCGCTGAAGGATTTTCCCAGCGAGAGGATCGCGATCCATCGAATGGCGAGTCCGATAATAAAGACCACGATGCCGCATGTCTTCAGCCAGTGCGCACCGCCGAACATGGTGGGGGCATGTGAACCGCTGATCCATTCGCAGGCAAAGATCGAGAAGAAGATCACAATCCATAACAGGAGTTGTGTGCCGCGATCGCGAGTATTGCCGCCGCTGTTGCGGGTGCGCATGCCCAGGGCGATATAGACCTCAGAGAAACACCAGCCATAGAAAAGGATTTCCCAGAGAAGCGATGCGGACATTGGACCTCCGTGCAAACCGCGCGCGGCCTTGCAGTCGATTGTATGGGATGGAGACGATTGTTAAAGGGTTAATCGATCCCCATCTTGCGCTGCATCTGCTCCAGGCTGAGGCCCTTGGTTTCCGGATAAATGAAGAGCACGACAAAGAATTGCAGCACCATCATAGCGGCGAAAAAATAAAAAGGAACGGCGGCATGGTGAAGAGCGATCACGGGAAAAATGCCGGAGAGGATGGCGTTGCTGATCCAGTTGGCGGAGGTGCCGAGGCTTTGCCCTTTGGCGCGCACACGGGTGGGGAAGACTTCCGCAAGATAGACCCAGATGACCGCACCCTGCGAGATGGCGAAGGCGACAATGTACAGAACGAGCAGTGGCAGCAGATCGCGTTGGTGGCCGGGGATTTGAAAAATAACGGCGACCAGGAGCAGACAGATGGCCATGCCGACAGAGCCGATGAGCAGCAGAGTTTTGCGGCCCAGCTTATCGATGGCGGAGATGGCGGCGAGGGTCGCGACCAGGTTGGCGAGGCCGACATACACCGCCTGCTTGCCGGCGGAGAGGCTGTTAAAGCCGGCGGCGGCAAAAATATCGTTCATGTAATAAATGATGGCGTTGATGCCGGTGAGCTGGTTGAAGATGGCGATAGTGACGGCGAGAAAAATGGGCAGCCGATATTTGCGAGTGAGCAGGGGCTCACTTTTGGCCTGGCGTTCGAGATGGACGGAGTCGACGATCTCCTGCAACTCAGATTCGAGGTCGGGAGTATTCGCACACAGCAGGGCCTCGCGAGCTTCTTCAATGCGCGCCTGCATGACCAGCCAGCGTGGACTGCGACCAATGGTGAGCAGCATGACCAGAAACAGCGCCGCGGGAACGGCTGCCACACCTAACTGCCAGCGCCACTGCTGCATGCCGAGATGGAATGTCTCGATGTAAAAATTTGACATGTAAGCGAGAAGGACGCCGATGACGATGTTGATCTGAAAAGTTCCAACCAGGCGGCCACGCCATTGCGCCGGAGCGATTTCCGCAATGTACATGGGGCCGAGGACGGAGCTGCCGCCGATGCCGAGCCCACCGATGACGCGAAAGAAAAGCAGCGCATACCAGTTCCACGCAAGCGCGCAGCCAATGGCGGAGACCACGTAGGCCACGGCCAGAATGCGCAGAGTATCGCGGCGGCCGATGCGCTGACCGGGAATGCCGGCCAACATGGCGCCGATGACGGTGCCGATTAATGCGCTGGAAACGGTGAAGCCAAGCTGACCGCTGCTGAGTGCGTAGAACTGCGTCAGCATGTGGGTGGTGCCGGCGATGACGGCGGTGTCAAAGCCGAAGAGCAAGCCGCCCAGGGCGCCGACTAATGTTCCGCGGACAAGATAAGAGTTCAGGGTCATCGATGGCGCGGCTCGAGAGTGCTGCCGAGTAAGTGGATTCTTTTCGCTTCCGAAACCATACACGATGACGATGGCGTGAGTCACGCGCGGTCATCGTGTATGAGGCCGTTCTCAGGTGGCAGGGGTAGTGGGCGCGGCGTCCCTGGGCGCATCGAAGAGAAATTCTTTGCTGCGGAGGTCGCGGATGGTGTCGCGGAGTTTGGCGGCCTTTTCGAATTCAAATCGCTGCGCCGCGTCGCGCATAGAAGTTTCCAGCTTGGCGATGTACGCGTCCAGGTCTTCCTGAGTCTGGAAGTTTTCCGGCATGGTTTCTTCTTCTTCGCTCACGTCGGAATATTCCGCCTTCAGAATTCCGGCGAGGGTCATATCGATCGGGCGAAGGATGGAGGTGGGCGTGATGCCGTGTTCCTGGTTGTACTCGGTCTGGATGGTGCGGCGACGATCCGTCTCTCCAATGGCCTGCTTCATGGAGTCCGTCATTTTATCGGCATAAAGAATGGCGCGGCCGTGAATGTGGCGGGCGGCGCGGCCGATGGTCTGGATGAGCGAGCCCGAGGAACGCAGAAAACCTTCCTTATCGGCGTCGAGAATGGCGACCAGCGAAACCTCGGGCAGATCAAGGCCTTCGCGCAGCAGGTTGATGCCGATCAGCACATCGTATTCACCTTTGCGCAGATCGCGGAGCAGGCGCACGCGCTCCAGGGTCTCAATTTCAGAATGCATGTAGCGGCAGCGCACGCCGACTTCTGTGTAGTAGCTGGCCAGATCTTCCGCCATGCGTTTCGTCAGCGTAGTGACCAGGACGCGCTCACCTTTTTTGGTGCGCTCGCGAATCTCGGCGAGTAGGTCATCAATCTGACCGCGCACCGGACGAACCTCGACCTGCGGATCAACAAGACCGGTGGGGCGAATAATTTGTTCGACGACAACGCCGCCGGATTGCGTCAGCTCGTAGGGACCGGGCGTGGCGGAAACGTAGGTGACCTGGTTGGTACGGCTTTCAAACTCTTCAAATCGCAGCGGACGATTGTCCATGGCGGAAGGAAGCCGATAGCCGTATTCGACCAGGCTTTGCTTGCGGGATCGATCGCCATGCCACATGCCGTGCAGCTGAGGAACGGTGACGTGCGACTCGTCGATGAAGAGAAGGTGATCCTGCGGAAAATAATCGAGCAGGGTCGGTGGCGGCTCACCGGGAAGGCGACCGGAAAAATGGCGCGAATAATTTTCGATGCCATGGCAATAGCCCATGGACTTGATCATTTCCAGATCGAAGCGCGTGCGCTGGTGAATGCGTTGGGCCTCCACCATGCGGCCCTGATTTTCAATTTCTTTTTCCCACACGGCGAGCTCGGCCAGAATGCTGTCGATGGCGGTCTTTTTGCGCTCCGGCTGCACCACGTAGTGGCTCTTGGGATAGATAGGCAGGCGAGAATATTTCTGCTTGACGGTCCCGAACAGAGGGTCGATCTGGGAGAGCGATTCGATCTCGTCGCCGAATAGTTCAATGCGGTAAGCGCTCTCATCGTAGGTGGGGAAGACTTCAATGACGTCGCCGCGGACGCGGAAAGTACCACGGCGGAAATCGACATCGTTGCGCTCATAAAGAATTTCAACCAGGCGGCGGGTGATGTCTTCGCGGCGAATTTTCTGGCCGCGTTCCAGCAACATCAACATGCCGTAGTAGGCCTCGGGCGAGCCCAGGCCGTAGATGCAGCTGACGGACGACACGATGATGACATCGCGGCGCTCAAACAGACTGCGGGTGGCGGAGAGGCGCAGCTGGTCGAGCTGCTCATTGATAGTGGCTTCCTTTTCTATGTAGAGATCGCTCGATGGAATGTAGGCTTCCGGCTGATAGTAGTCGTAATAGGAGACGAAATATTCGACGGCGTTGTGCGGGAAGAATTGTTTGAACTCATGATAGAGCTGCGCGGCCAGAGTTTTATTGTGGGCGAGGATGAGCGCAGGGCGATTGAGTTGCTCAATCACCTTGGCAACGGTAAACGTTTTGCCGGAGCCGGTGACGCCGAGCAGCACCTGATGTTTTTCGCCGCCGACAATGCCGCGAACCAGCTCATCAATCGCGCGGGCCTGGTCGCCACGCGGCTGGTAGTCACTGACAAGCTGAAAGTCCATACTTCTCTATTTTAGAGGAGAGATGGACAAAGGGTTTTCGCGACAGTGCGACCTAATGGATCTCGTACATCGCCCTGACATCTTTTTGCAGCGCCATGCGGCTGGAAAGCCGGGTATAGAACATGTGGCCGCCGGGATATTCCTTGACGGCGACACGGGTGGGATCGCCCATGACCGGCATTTGATCGACGGCCAGGATGGAGCCCATGAAGGGGCAGGAGAGATCATTCCATCCATGCGCGATGAGCACGCGAAGCTTGGGATCGGCGGCGACGGCTTGTCGCAGCTGCGTCACAGAACCGGCTCGCAGCGCGTCGTCACGATGCCACCATTCGTTCACCTGAGAGGAGAGCGCGTTGTACTGCGCGTCGGTCTTCCAGCCCACGGTGTTGGTGATGAAGTTGACCATGGCTTCCGTCGTGGGCGCGATGATGGCGGCCAGGATGGGATCGTTGGCGTTCTGTTCCGGCGCGTAGGGAAAGGGATCGAATGAGGTGACGTTGGAGTCGTACACGGAGCCGAGCTTGCCTTGTTCGCGATAGGCCTCGCGCAGATACGCGCCGGTATCCAAGCGTCCGCCGGAATTTTTGACAAACTGCGGATCGAGCCCGGTCATCTCTGTGACGTGCTGAATCATGGCCTGCGTGGCTTCCGGATTGGATCGGCCTTCAATCAAGGCGGTGGCGTAGGGGCCCTCCGTATAGGCGATGACGTCGGCCATGGCTTCCGCAGTGAGCTTATGCTCGCGTTCCAAATGGGCCGCGGTGATGGGAGGCAAGGTCACCATCCAGGGAATGGGAGAAAGATTTTGATGGGTCTCGATGGTGGGATTCAGATAGGGCGAGACCAGCACCACGCCGTTCATGCCGATGCCAAGCTGCGACTGCAGATAATACGTGATGCGGGGGCCGCGAAAGCCGCCATAACTTTCACCGACTAAATATTTCCGCGAGGTCATGCGATTATTTTTTGCCAGCCAATCGTAGATGACGCGGGACAGATAGTGGATGTCGGGTTCGGTGGAATAGAAATCCATTTTGGTCTGGGATTCAGGCACGAGAGAGCGGCTGTAGCCGGTGCCGATGGGATCGATGAAGACGAGATCGGTAAAGCCAAGCCAGGTTCCCGGATTATCAGTCAGCGTAGGAGGCTCGGAGGGACTTTCGTCCGCATTGGCGAAATTGAGATGCTTGGGTCCGATGGCGCCAAAGTTGAGATAGACCGACGAAGCGCCAGGGCCGCCGTTGAGCGCGAAGGTGACGGGGCGATCCGGCTGATCGACAGTGTAGGCGGTGTAGACCACCTCTCCTGTGACTTTGCCGTCGGTATCGCGCACCGGAAATTTGCCGACGGTGACGGTATAGTGGAGCGTCTTGCCGTCGAGCTGAATGCTTTGCGTGACCTGTGCGTCGGCGGGCAGCGGCGGCAGCGCCTGCTTGTCGGTCGCGGATTTGTCGGGCGGCGCAGGGGTCTTACTCTTACCGGTCTGCGACGCGTCGGCTTTGTCGTCTTGCGCGTGTGCGGTCAGATACGGCGAAATTGTGAAGACAAGAGCGAGGCATGCAAACGCGATGCGCTTGCGGACAATGGGCATCCAAGTCAGATCCATTTCAATATGATAATTCGCGCCTGCGAAATCGCGCGTCAGGGATGGCTGGCGGTTGCCGGTGTTGTGGTCGTGATCAGCCGCACTGTGACAATTTCATGCGGGCGAACGGTGAACTGGAACTGGTACGGGCCAGAGAGCGTGAGCTGCGATTGATCTTTTTCGACGGCGTTGGATAGCCAGACCTGTTGCAGCGGCAGCGATGGCGTTTCGACGTTAACGGTGCGGGTGTCGCCGCCAAGGTCGAGGAAGCGCAGGATGGTGCCGTGGCCGTCTTCCGCGGGCTTCCACGTGGTCAACACAAGGTTGGGATCGTCGGCGTGCAGGAAGCTGGCCTGCTTGCCGTCGAGCGGACCGGGATTGTCGAGAGCTTTATCCTGCGGCGTGATTTCATCTTTTTCCAGCGGCGTCATTTCTTCCCAGCCGAGATGGCTGAGCTGCGCGTCATCGGTGGCGGGGGCGCTTGTGATGACATAGCGAAAGCGAAAAAGACCGCCCTGACCGGCGCGATAATTCGTGTCCCAGTAATTGTTCATGACGTAGGAAAAGATGGTTCCGGTGCGGGTGCCGAAGCTGGTTGGCCACTGGCCACGATTGATATCGCCAAGCGTGACCAGGGAGGCATCGAGCGGCATGACGGTGGCGGACAGACCATTTTGTTGCGCGGAAACCCAATGCTGCACAGAAAACCATTCGTGTCCGGCGCCGGGGTACATGTTCTTCGACGGATCGACCACTCCATTTTGAATCTCATACTGAAATTGCGGATGGTCCATGGCAAACGGGAAGGCAAAGTAGACGCCTTCCTTGGTGTCGACTTCTTTCCTGGTCAGGTCTTCGACGAATTCAATTTTCTTCTGATGATCGAAGAGGCGAATTTCCGTCGAGATTGTGGGAGTATTGGTGTCGCTGCTTTCCAGGCGAGCGACGGAGCCGTAAGGTGTGCGCGTGACTGAAACGAGATGACCATTCTGTGCGGCATGGACGTCGAGGTTCGGTTGTGGATAGACGTGGCTGTACTGCAGCAGCGAGTTGGGCGCTTTGTCGCCGCCGCTCACATAGAGATATTGGCCGAAGCGGTAGGGACTTTTCTCGTCGACCAGTTCGCGCTGGAGCTGCTTGTCGTAAATGCTCTTCACCGCGCCAGTTGTGGGGTCGAGGGTCACGCGGTAATACGGGCTCTCGAGTGTGGTGGTCTGCGTGGTTGCCGCGGGTTCAAGCGTCGCCTTTGTGTCACGCAAGTGATAGACCTTGTAGCCGACGGCAGGCACATCCTGCGCAATGAAGCGGACATGATGGAAATTGCTGTCGCCTCCGAGAACATCGACAGGAACGACTTGGCCGGTGGTGGTATCGACCAGCTCCTGGTTGTTGTTCAGGTCGAGTGAGACAAGTCCATTGCGAGACCAGTTGAGCGTGTTGAAGACGATGACGTTGCCGGATCCAGCGGAGATGGAGTTGGCGATCGATGCCATGCTGTTGCGAGTGATGAAGTCAGCGAGGGCAGCGGCTTTGACGGGGTAAAGCTCTTTCAACGCCAGCTGGTCGACAGCCTCTTTGCTGGTGGAATCGGAGACGCTGTTGTAGGAATCCCAGGTGTGCTCGTCGGTCAAAATCATGTTCGTCCACATTTGACTCAGCCGCGAGGTGTCGGCGGCATACTTTGGATTGACCAGAGAGGTGAGGGTGGCGAGTTTTTCCGCGGAGGGTCCGCGCGCTTCATTCTGACGCTCCAGCGCCGCGGAATAGGCGTCGGAGGCGATGCCATCTTCCCAGTAAGGACCGCCATCTCCGCTGACAGTGGGAATGTCATTGCCGAATTGTTTCGCGATGTTGTCGAGCGCAGCGTGAAATCCCGAGTACTGAATGTGCGGATACGCGTAGACACTATCCCACTGTTGCGCCAGCGTGGCCTGCTGCGGGAACAGGTCTGTATTTTCCACCTGGGTGCCAAAGAGAATGGTGGCGTCGGCATGGTAGCTGGGGTGCTGATACATCTGCAGGAACAGCGGCAGCGTGTCATGTCCGGTCGAGAGCAGGGGAGGCAGTCCGAACATAAACTGCATTTGCATATAGTGTCGCGAGTACCAGAGAAGCACCTTCTGGCCGTCGGGTCCCTGCCACCAGAAAGGCGAATCTTCATTCAGATGGCCCTGCAGCAGCACCGGCGCGCGGTAGTTATTGCTGCCGGAAAACAGTTCGTGGACGCCGGCTGACGCGAGGATGGAAGCGTACGACCAGCTGAACGAAGGCACGTCGGTGATGTTGGCGTAGTTGAAAGGGGTGTCGAATTTGCGGCTGAAGTTGGCGCTGGCATAGAGCGAGCGAATCAGAGTTTCCGCGGTGGGAAAGCCGGTGAGCAGGTTGGCATATTGCGCGGGCAGGTAGAGCTGCTGCTTCTCGATGGCGCTGATGGCGCGTTGCTTCTCCGCGGGCGTTCGCGTCTGGAAATACTGTTGCAGCGGCCAGTATCCGTCGAGGCTGAATCGAAAATCCGGATGCTGCGCGATCAGCTGCATGGCTTCGTCAATGACGCGGCTATGGATGGCGGCCACTTTTCCCTGGTAATCGGAATAGCCGACGTCGAGATGAATGTGGGGGACGAGGAAGAGTGTCCACTTCTTTTGCGGGTCGATGAAAGTTTTTTCGCGCTGCTTGCTCCAGGAGACTTCAGCCGCGGTATGCGCGGGAAATTCAGGAACGGAGAAGGTCAGCTTGTCCTCGCCGAAATCTTGTCCCGCTGCAACAGCTTGATGGTAGCGCTTGCCGGCGACGGTGAAGTCGACGGAAGTGCCGGCCGGTATGGGTCGCGGATTGCGCAGAATCACATCGATGGATTCTTCCAGCTGACCTTGCTGCTGCTGAAAGAAGATGGTGGGAAGAATCTGGGCGGACGCGCGAATCGTGGCGGAGGATTGCGGATTGCGATCGAGCTCAATGGCGTCGTACGTAAAGCTGGCGTCGGCAGGCAGCGCGGCATTGGGCAGAGATGGGGGAACTGTTTCGACCGCCTGCAGGGTGATGGTATTGGCGCCGCGATGCAGGTAGTCGCCGGGAAAATCGAACTCGACGTCGGCGTGGGAATACGCGGCATAGAACGAGCTGACCTGATCCCCGTTTTCGGTGTCGAGTGTGGGCTGCAGATAGAAGGTGCCGGTCTTGCCGTTGATGACGACGCGCAGCGCGGGCACGCTGGAGCTTTCAATCAGCAGGGCGACGTGGAATCGATAGGACGGCGCGGGCGCATTGGCCAGGGAAAATTGAATGGTGGACGGGGCGGCGGGCTGGGGCGCGGCCGGTTGCTTGGGAGTTGAAGGATTCTCGACGCGCTGGGTGGCGTACCAGTCCTTCGAGGCGACGCTGCTTCCGACGATGAACTTGACCGGCTGTTCTGGAGTGCCTGCGGCGAGATCGACCGAGGAGCGATTGAACTTGCCAATGGTAAAGACGGCGGACGACGATGCGGTCTGCGCGTTGGATTGAACGGGGAAGAGAAGCGGCAGAATGCAAAGGATAGATCCCAAAAGCCACGCTGGTTTCAATTTCATTCTTCACTCCAATGTTGCAGTGGCGCGCGCGCCCGGCAATGAACGGAGAAAAAGCAGATCCCTCGACTGCGGTTGCCGAGGCGGCCTTCGCTCAGGATGACAACTCTTTTTCAGCTACGGTCATTCCGCGTTTTACCTAGAAGCCAGCGGTGCGGATGGCGCCGTCGATCCAATGGAGCAGCAGGTGAGGAGCGCATCCGAACAGAACCACACCGGCGGCCAGCAGAACGACGATGGCCTGGCTAAGAATCGGCGTCCTGATTGTAGTCGCATCGGCGGATGCATTGGCAACTGTGTCGGATGGATTGGCGACGTAGATACGCTTGAGCACTTGCAGATAGTAGTAGAGGGAGACGGCGCTCATGGCAATGGCGAGAACGATGAGCCAGAGCAGGCCAGGACCCGAATGGAGCACGGAGACGAAGAGATAAAACTTGCCGAAGAAGCCGGCGAGCGGCGGGATGCCGGCGAGCGAAAGCAAAAAGACAAACATGCAGGCGGAGAGAACGGGAGCGCGACGGCTGAGCCCGTCAAAGTGCGCCAGGCGATCGCCTCCGGTTTGCTGTTCGACGATCGAGACAACGCCGAACGCTCCCAGAGTAGCCAGCGCATAGGTGAAGACGTAGTAGAGCAGTGCGCCGAGACTTTGCTGCGTGTGGGCCACAATGGCGAGCAGCATGTAGCCGGCGTGGGCAATGGCGGAGTAGGCCAGCAGGCGTCGAACGCTGCTCTGGACGATGGCGACTAGATTTCCCAGCACCATGGAGAGCGCGGCAACAACGGCAAGCACAGGGACCCAGCCGGTCGTGAAGTGCAGCCACGCGGCGCTGCCTTCCGCACCGGCAAAGCCGACGGCCAGAACCTGGAAGAAGATGAAAAAGCTGGCGACCTTGGAACTGGAGGCGATGAACGCAGCACTCGGCGCAGGCGCGCCCTGGTAGACGTCGGGTGCCCAGAAGTGGAACGGGAACGCAGCGACCTTAAAGCCAAAGCCAATCACCGTAGTGACGATGGCGATCAGCAGCAGCGGGTTCAGCGGCGAACCGGCGGCAGCAGAGGCATGAATTGTGTCGGCAATGCGCGGCAGGCTGGTCGAATTCGACAGGCCGTAAAGCAGGCTGAAGCCAAACAGCAGAAACGCGGCGGACATTCCGCCAAAGAGGAAATATTTGAGCGCGGCTTCAGAGGAATGCGGGCGATGCTTGTCGAACGCGGTGAGGATGTAGAGGGACAGGCTCAGCAGCTCGAGTGAAATGAAAATCACCAGCAGGTCCTGGGAGCTGACCAGAAACATGCTGCCGACAGTCGCGACTAAAACCAGCAGAACAAATTCGCCGACGTGCTCTGTGAAGCCGGAATTGGTTGCCATCAACAGCGTAACGATGGCGAGCACGAGCAAGGCGATCTGGACGAGATGGGTGAGTGGGTTGGCCAGCAGCGTTCCGTCGAGAACATTCGCCTGCGCAGGAGAGAGAACAATGCGCCCAATGGCGAGGATGCAGCCAAGTGATCCGAGGATAGCAGCGACGGTGAAGCGAGTTTGCGTTGCTCGCGCGCGCAGCAGTAAAAGATCGACGGCCAGCGCAATCAGCGCGGCCACCACGACGATGACTTGCGGCAGGGCCAGCTGCCAGAGTTGCGCGTAGTTGACGGTACTCATCGCCAGCCCCCTTGCCGCAGGCCGTTAAACATCGGCGAATTCAGCGCGGGGACAATGATGTTCAGCAGCATTTGCGGATACAGGCCGACAATGACGCTGGCGACGATCAGGATGATGGCGCCAAGACGCTCGGGCAAAGTGATGGGCGGCAGCGGGGCATGCGGTTCATGGAACGCTGTGGAGGCATGTGCGGTCTCGGCGAAAAATGCTTTCTGCATGGCACGCCAGATATAGGCGACGCCGACAACCAGGCCCAGGCCAACGCAGATCGTCAGCAGCGGATAGGAATGCCAGACGCCGATGACAATCATCAATTCTGCGACGAAACCGCTGAATCCGGGCAGGCCCATGCTGGCCATTCCAGCCACTACAAAGGTGACGGCGGCGAAAGGAATCGCCTTGTTCAGGTTCATGGGGCCGAGAAGGGCCAGCTCGCGAGTGTGGGTGCGGTCATACACCATGCGACCGACCACGGCGAACATCAGCCCGGCGAGAATTCCGTGGGAGAACATTTGAACGACCGCGCCGGAGAGGCCAATCTGGTTCAGCGTCATCAGGCCGAGCAGGATGAAGCCCATGTGGCTAACGCTCGAATATCCAATGACAAATTTGAAGTCTTTCTGCACCAGCGCGACCATCGCGCCGTACACGATGCCGATGACGGCGAGTACGGCGAAGACATCGCGCCAGGAACCGAGGCCGAGTACGTGGAAGCCCCAGGGAGCGAGGCCGAGCGGGAACATCGTCATGGCGACGCGCAGACATCCGTAGGCGCCCAGCTTCATGACAACGCCGGCAAGCAGCATGGAAGCGGCGGTCGGCGCGGCAACGTGACCGGTCGGCGCCCAGGTGTGGAAGGGCCACAGGCCGGCAAGAATCGCGAATCCGACGAAGACCAGCGGGAAGGCCCACATCTGAAAATGCGCGGAGAAGGGGAAGCCGGCGAGGTCACCGAGGGCCATCGTTTTTGCGCCAGCAACGACGTAGGCAGCGATCAGCCCGATCAGCACCATCGCGCTGCCGATGAAGGAGTAGAGCACCAGCTTCATGGCGCCATATTCGCGGCGTGTCGAGCCCCAGATGGCAATCAAAAAATATTTCGGGATGATGACGATTTCGTAGAAGACGAAGAGCAGCAGCAGATCGTAGCTGAGGAACACGCCATAAACAGAGCCGATGAGCAGCAGGTAGAACGCGAAAAATTCCTTGGCGCGATGCTCGATGTTCCAGGAAAACAGAATGCCGGTGACGGCGATGATGCCGGCGAGCAACAGCAGGACCAGGCTAATGCCGTCGGCAGCCAGGTGGTAGCGAATGCCGAGCGATGGGATCCACGACATGTCGGTGACCGTGAACATTTCGCCGCTGCGATGCTGCAGGAAGGACGCGAGCGCAATGGCAAACGTGGCCAGCGCCGTCAGCAGCGCCAGAAGGCGTGCGGCCGCGGCATTGCCTTTCGGCAGCAGCAGGAGCAGGAGTGCTCCAAGAAACGAAATGTAGATCGTCCAAGCCAACATCATTAAAATTCCACGTTCATGCTGCGACTAAAACCTTGCTGCGACTAAAACTTTCGTGCGACTAAAACTTCAGCTGCTGCACCAGCTGCATCACCGTACTGTTCACAAATCCGAGGATCAGCTGGGGGTACAAACCCAGCACAAACATCAATGCAATTGCGGGCGCCAGCGACAGGCGCTCGACGGTTGTGAGGTCGGGCATGGCAGCCCATTTCTCGTTGAGCGGACCGGAAAACACCCGCTGCAAAATTCCCAGAATAAAGATGGCCGTCGCCAGCAGACCCAGTAATGAGATCGACGTGGCCCACGATACCAGCGGGAACGATCCTTTAAAGATGAGAAATTCTCCAACAAAACCATTCAGGCCGGGCAGGCCGAGGGAGGAGAAGAGTGCGATGCCCATCAGGCCGGTAAAAACGGGAACAACTTTGCGCAGGCCGCCAAAATCATTCAGACCGCGCAGGCCACCACTGCGTTTCTCCAGCATGGCGACGAACCAGAACAGCGTGGCCGCGGTGAGCGCATGATTGAAGATCTGCAGCATCACGCCGTTCATGGCCGCATACTTTTCCGTGGTCAGCGCAGCATCGCCGCCGGTGAATTTGACCACCGCAAAGATCGCCAGAAGGCAATAGCCGAGGTGGTTGATGGAGGAATAGGCAAAGATGCGCTTCAAATCTTTTTGCGCCAGCGCCGCGTAGGCGGAAAGCACAACCGTGGCGACAGCAAGCCACAACAGCGGCGTCAGCACCATCTGCATCTGCGCGCCAAAGATGGGCAGCAGAATTCGCAGGAACCCGTAGAGCCCCATCTTCGACATGGCGCCGGTCAACACGATGGTCGTACCGGTGGGCGCTTCGGTATAGGCGGAAGGCAGCCAGGTATGGAAGGGAATCAGCGGCACTTTCACCGCGAAGCCGAGAAAGGCTCCGGCAAACAGAATCAACTCCACGTGGTGCGGAGTGAAGCGATGCCAGCCAAGTTTCGCAATCACGGCCGGCATCAACTGGCCATTCTGCGCCAGGGTCGCAAGCTCGATGAAATCGAATTTCCCTGTGGCCAGAAAGATGGCGAGAAAAGAAAGCAGCATGGCGATGCTGCCGACCATGGTGTAGACCAGGAATTGCGTGGCCGCGGCGGTGCTGCGCGATCCTCCCCAAAGCTTGATGAGGAAGAAGGCGGGAATCAGGCTGAGCTCCCAAAAAATAAACCAATGGAAGAAATTGAGCGCGGTGAAGGTGCCGAACAGGCAGGCCTGCAGCAGCAACATCAGCGAGAAATAAAGGCCCGCACGCTCGTGAATTTGTGACGATGCCAGGATGCCGATGGGAACCACGATGGAGGTCAACAGCAACATCAGCAGGCCAAGGCCGTCGATGCCGACGTGGTACTCGACACCCAGGGCGGTGATCCACGGAACTTGCTGCTGAAACTGAAGCGCACCGGAGGCGGAATCGAAGTGCGCCCACAAGAACAGGGTGACGGCGAGCGCGATGAAGCTGAATGTCAGAGCGATCCGGCGCGCAACATTTTTGTTGGCGCCACTAAAGGAAAGCACGAACAGTGCGCCGACGACGGGCACCAGGGTCAGGATGGTGAGCCACGGAACGGCGTTCATCGCGTCGCTCCCCACAGCAGGAAGCCCGCCAGCGCGATGAGCGCGATGCCGATCATGCGGAGATAACTTTGCACACGGCCGCCCTGCAGCAGCGATAGAAACTGGCCGCCCAGCGATACGGATTCGCAGCCTTGATCGAACCCGGCGTTGACCACTTTTGTGTCGAAGAAATTGTCGATCCAGGCGAAGGCCAGCACGAGATGCGAGACGACTTGGACGGCGCCATTCCACACCCAGCGATCGAGCCAGTCACAGATGCGGGACCAGGCGGTATTCAGGCGAATCAGCGTCGCGGCATAGAGGGCGTCGACATAGAAGGCGTGCCCAAGCACGGTAAACACGTGGGGTTCAAGGCGGCCGAAGGCATCCGGAGCTTCCGCGCTGACGATGGGCTTGCGACCATAGAAATACCAGCCCAGGCCAAGGCCGAGAAAGACCACGAGCGACGAGGAAATCATGACCGCGAGCAAGCCAGGCTCAGAGAACCCGGAGATGCGCACAACCGCAGGCGTGCCGCTGAGAAACGAATGGAACCAGCCCCACACCGGCGTGTCGACCAGGCCAAGCAACAGCGCGAATGCGGCCAGAATGGTCAGCGGAATGGTCATGACCGCAGGACTTTCATGCGGCGTGGTTGCGGCGTGGTGCGAGTGGTGCGCGGAAGCGGCCGATGCGTCGAGACGCAATTTGCCGGCGAACACGTAGTAGACCTGGCGCGTCATATAGAACGCCGTCAGCAGTGCACCGAAAGCACCCAGATAGAAGGGCACCCTGGAGATGCTCCACGCACTGGCGGCGTGCAGAATTTCATCCTTGCTCCAGAAACCCGAGAAGAGGGGAAATCCGCAGAGAGCCAGCATGCCCACGGCATAGGTCAGAAAGGTGATCGGCATCAACTTGCGCAGGCCGCCCATCTTGCGGATGTCCTGTTCGCCATTGCAGCCGTGAATCACCGAGCCCGCGCCCAGGAACAGGAGCGACTTGAAGAACGCATGGGTGATCAGGTGGAACATGCCGATGGCCACGCCGCCAATGCCGAGGCCCATCATCATATAGCCGAGCTGGGAGACGGTGGAATAGGCGAGAATGCGTTTGATGTCCCACTGCGCGGTGGCAATGAGTGCGGCGAAGACAGCGGTAATGGCGCCCACCCAGGTGACAACGATCAGCGCCGTGGTTGGCGTAATCGCCAGTCCAGAACCTGCATCGGCGCTCATCAGCGGCCCGTGCGCACTCATCAATGGATAGACGCGCGCGATAAGAAAGACACCGGCAGCGACCATGGTGGCCGCGTGGATCAAGGCGCTGACCGGCGTGGGGCCTTCCATCGCGTCCGGCAGCCAGACATGCAGCGGCACCTGGCCGGATTTGCCGGCAGCACCGCAGAAGATGAGCAGCGCAATGCCGGTGGAGGCGGCCATTCCGGTGACCGTGATGTGGGTCACGAGGGTGGCGAGCGCCGAATGTTCGAGGCAACCGGCGCCGCCATCGTAGAACAGCAACGTCCCGGTCTGCGCGTAGAGCCACGCCATGCCAATGAAGAATCCAAGGTCGCCAATGCGGGTGACGATGAAGGCTTTTTTGGCCGCTGCCGCCGCCTCCGGCTTGTGATACCAGAAGCCGATCAGCAAGTAGGAAGTGAGCCCGACCAGCTCCCAACACATGAAGAGCAGCAGCAGGCTGTTGGAGATGACGACGCCCAGCATGGCTCCGGCAAACAGCGCCAGGAAGCAGAAAAAGCGGGTAAAGTTTTCGTCGTGCTCCATATAGCCGACGCTGTAGATAAAGATCAGCAGCCCGACAAAGGTGACCATCACCAGCATGATGGCGGTCAGCGGATCGAGCATCCAGCCAAGCTTCAACCACTCATTGCCAAACTGAAACCAGCGAAAATCTACAACCTGGCGGGTCACCAATCCCTGACGGCTGAGCGAGAGAACATGCGCGAAAGCGATGACGGACAAAACAAAGGAGACAGACATGGAGCCGATGGCCAGCGCAGCCGCCGGCACGCGATTGCGTCGGGGCAGCAGCGCGCTGATTCCGGCGGCCACAGTGGGCAACGCGGGCACCAGCCACAGGTTTTGCACAATCCAGGTCATCGGGTCTCGGATGGTCTCAAGAAGGTTGAACAGCAGTTGAAAATCTGCGAGGAGTTTTCGCAGTCAAAGTGTAACGGTCAAAAGAAATCAGTGCACAGCAAAAGTCTTTCGTTCCTGGTTCAACCTTTCATCGAATTCATCTGGTCTAATTCCGTGGTTTTCGAATGGCGGTAGACGGCCAGGATGATGCCCAGGCCGACGGCAGCTTCGGCTGCGGCAATGCCGATGGAGAAGATAGCAAACATCACGCCGGTCAGCGCTTCCGGGTGCGGTCCATAGCGCCAGAAGGCGATGAAGTTGAGGTTGGCGGCGTTGAGCATCAGCTCAATCCCGATCAAAACAAGAATGGCGCTGCGGCGGGTGAGCGCGCCGGCCAGGCCAATGGAAAAAACGAGGGCAGAGACGAGCAGATAACTCGACAGCGAGTTCATGCGGCCCTCCGCTTTTCCTGCATGGCAAGCACGACGGCGCCAATCAGCGCAGCAGTCAACAGCAGACCCATGATTTCCAGTGGCAAAACATATTGGTGCATCAGTGCGTCGCCGATGGGATGAACAGCAGCCTGCGCCTGCGGCGTCGCGACGCCGGACGGGAGGTGGCTCGCATGAATCGCCCAGGCGAGAACGGCAAACACCAGCGCGGCGATCAGGCCTCCGGAAAACCAGAAGGACGAAAAGATCGACTCGGAAGTTTGCGTGGGGTGCTGCGTCATCATGATGACAAAGACGGCCAGGATGGCGACCGCGCCGACGTAGACGAGAATCTGCGTGAGTCCGACGAATTGCGCGCCAAGTTGCAGATAGAGGGCTGCCAGCCCGGCAAAACCCAGGGTGAGCGCCAACACACAATGGACGAGATTGCGCATGCGCCATCGCCGCCACGGTTCCGGCAATGGTGATGGCGGCAAGGATGAGGAAGGTCGCTGTCATGTCAGGTTCGACGAGTTCTCCAATATAGTTTCAACGCTTTCAGTGACCGAGCTTCAGACTGTCACAGTGCCCATACGATCGGCAGTGACAGTCATCACGAAATCAATCTGCAAACCGATAGGTTCTGGCGGCAAACTTCTTGCCCTGCTTCAGGCCGCGACTGAGCAGCAAGGCTGGAACGACCAGCACGATGGCGCAAACCAGCCAGCGTATCACTCCTGCGGGCATGAAGTGCCAGAGGCCCGCGACGAACACATTGATCAGCGTCATGGGCAGCATAAATTGCCAGGCAAAGCTCATGAGTTGATCCATGCGCAGACGCGGCAGCGTGCCGCGAATCCAGATGAAAATCACAATCAGAAATAACAGCTTGGCAAAGAACCAGAGATACGACGGAATCCATGTCAGGAACGAAAACGGCGCCGCCCAT
Organism: uncultured Acidobacteriota bacterium; assembly: GCA_963735505.1. Lineage (GTDB taxonomy): Bacteria > Acidobacteriota > Terriglobia > Terriglobales > Acidobacteriaceae > JAKAAZ01. The sequence continues at coordinate 168,226 of CAVTLR010000002.1, forward strand.
CCGCCGAGAAACAGTGTGATGGCGAGACCGCTGGTGGCAAACATGCCCAGGTATTCGCCAAGAAAGAACAGGGCAAATTTGAAGCCGGAATATTCAATGTAATAGCCCGCGATGATTTCCGACTCGCCTTCCGGCAGATCGAAGGGAGAGCGGTTGGACTCAGCGGTAGCAGCGATCATGAACAGGTTGAATCCGGCAAAACCCCAGGGCGTGAAGACAAACCAGTGCGGCCAGATGCCGGTGTAGCCGGTCTGCATGGCGACGATGGAGACGGTAGAAAGCGAGCCGGCCGCCATGATGACGACGATCGAGGCGAGCACCAGCGGCACTTCATAGCTGATCATCTGGGCAATGGCGCGCATGGCGCCGAGTAGCGAATATTTATTGCGGCTCGACCATCCGGCCATGAAGACCGCGAGCTCCACCAAGGTGCCGACGGCGAAAAAGAACAGGATGCCGGCATTCAGGTTCGCCAGCACCATGTTGCGGCCGACGGGCAACACTGCATAGGCAAGAAATGCCGCGATCACCAGCAGCACTGGCGCCATAAAGTGGACCATCTGGTCGGCGGTGCGGGGAATCAGGTCTTCTTTGGTGAGCGATTTGACGCCATCGGCAAGCGGCTGAAAAAAGCCTGCAGGGCCGACGCGATTGGGGCCGTAGCGATTCTGGATGCGGCCCAGTCCTTTGCGCTCCAGCACCGTGGTGACGGCGAACAGCAGGGCAAATACCAGCACGATGGCGATGACAGAAAGGATCACATTTGCGGCCGATTGGAATGCGGCGGGCAGATAGCTGACGAGACGATGCTGCACGATGATAAAAATCTGGTCGGCTTGCTGGATAGGGGTCAGGATCATTTCTCGCTCGCAGCAGGAAGAGGTTTTTCAGCAGCATTTGGGCTGGCCCCATTGGAGTGGGCAGCGGGCGCCGAAGCGGCAGCCGGCTTGGCTTCTGCGGCGGCCTTGGCTTTCGCGGCAATCTTGGCGCGTTCGGCGGCCAGCGTCGCGTCGACGGCGGCGGCTTCTGTGGGATGAATCTTGTGGTAATGCTCGTTCGATTTGGCGAGGTGCTGCTTGTCCCAGAGCAAAGCGCTGAAGCGGTTGGTGGTGCTCAGTTCGTAGTCGGTGTCCATCTTGATGGCGTCGAATGGGCAGACCTCAACACAGATCTGGCAGCTCATGCAGACGGAGACATCGATGTTGAAAACCTTGGGATAGAACTGCGGCTTGCCGACCGCATCGGGCTTTTTGTCCGTACTTTTTTCAATGAAGATGCACTTCGGCGGGCATTCTTTTTCGCAGATGAAGCAGGAGACGCAGCGCAGCCCTTGTTGCCAATCCTCGCCGTCGTAGACGAGGAAGGGAAAATTCCGATACGCCTCAATCTGCGGCAACCGCTCTTCAGGATACTGAACGGTGGTCAGTCGATTTTTGCTGACGTAGCTGCCCAGAAAATTCCGGGCTGTTTCCGCCAGTCCCTTCAGGATGCCTTCACCAAACACAGAGTCAACCTCGACTTCAAAATTCCAAACATTGCAACCAAGCAAAATCAGACAACCGGTGGATCATGTCGTACCAGAACTATCGATCCACTTCGCCCATCACAATATCAATACTGCCTAAAATCACCACCACATCCGCGACGTTGTGCCCGATGCAGAGCTGCTCCAGCACCGTCAAGTTCATCATGCAACAGGAACGCACGCGATAGCGATACGGATTCGCCGTGCCGTCGCTGACCAGATAAAAGCCCAGCTCGCCTTTCGGGGCTTCAATGCGCCCGTAGGCCTCGCCCGGTTTCGGCTTGAAGCCGCGAATTTTTGTCTTCGGATCGATGATCGGGCCTTCCGGAATGTCTTTCAGCGCCTGGTTCAGGATCTTGACGGACTCGCGCATTTCCAGCATGCGGATCATGTAGCGGTCGTAGGTATCGCCGTGTTCGCCCAGCGGAATTTTGAAAGCAAATCGATCGTAGATGCCGTACTTGTCCACTTTGCGCAGATCGTAATTCACTCCGGAAGCGCGCAGGATGGGGCCGGTGACGCCGGCATTGATCGCCAGCTCTTTCGACATGACGCCGACACCCTGGGTGCGAGCCATCAGAATTTCATTGCTGGCCAGCAGGCGTTCAAATTCGTCCATAAACTGCGGCAGGGTAGCGACAAATTTCCGCGCCTGGTCGAGCCATCCCGCGGGAAGATCGACTCGACAGCCGCCGAAGCGCATGTAGTTGCACATCATGCGGGCGCCGGTGAGCGATTCGAATAAGTCGAGAATGGTTTCGCGCTCGCGGAAGGCGTACATCAGCGGGGTTCCGCTGGCGCCCATGTCCTGGGTCAGAAATCCAATGAGAGCGGAGTGATTCAGAAAGCGGGTCAGCTCGGCGGTGATGACGCGGATGTATTCGGCGCGCTCCGGAACCTGAATGCCTGCCAGTTTTTCCACCGCCAGCGCGTAGGCCCAGTTATTGGTGAGCGAACATATATAGTCCAGGCGATCGGTGTAAGGCATGGAGCCGAGATAGGTTTCGTGCTCGGCAATTTTTTCGTGGTTGCGATGCAGATAGCCGAAGACCGGCTTCAGCTTCATGACGCGCTCGCCATCCAGCACCACGTCCATGCGAAACACGCCATGGGTTGAAGGATGCTGCGGTCCCATGGACAGCTCGAGCAACTGGCTTTCACCACCGTTGGCGGGCGACGCGGGATGGATGCGGACGGGCTCGGTCACTGTGCTCATTGCGCCCCCATCACGGTGCGGTGCTGGCGGGCACGCTCCAGGACTTCATCGTGCGCCGTCGGCTCATACTCGTAATCGTCCGGCTCGACGTAGTCCTTGCGCATGGGGTGGTCCTTGAAACCGTCCCACATTAATATGCGGCGCAGATCGGGGTGTCCGTCGAAGATGACGCCGTAGAGGTCGAAGATTTCCCGCTCCTGAAATTCCGCACTTTGCCAGACGGGAGTGAGAGAAGGTAGATGGACATGCTCGGCGCGATCTTCGGTGCGCATGCGGAGAATAACGGGGCCGTGTTTTTTCTCCATCGAGAACAGGTGATAGACGACTTCAAGGTAGCCGATCGTATGCGATTTGCGGACCTCTTCGACTTCCTGCTCGACGCCGTCGACAATCTGTTTCACTTTTACTTTTTCTGAAATTTCTTTGCCCGGCCAGTCGATGCCGGTGACGTTGGAACAGTAGTCGAAGCGAAGTTCGTCAGCGTCGCGAAGGAATGTTGCGATGGCGACCGCATGTGCGGGATCGATCCGCAGCGAATGCTGACCCGAGGGGCTGGGGTTGGCAACGATTTCCAGCACGCAGCCGGGAACCTTCGCTTCTATCTCGGATTTAATTGTTTCCAGCGTCATCCGTCCCTGCTAAAGAAATATTGACTAGCTCTGGTTGCCAGACCTCTGGATTTTCCGGCGGCTCCAAATCATGCTCGCCAAACTGCGGCACGACAAATTCGCTCGGCGCTTCGGCCTGCAGATGGCGAGGCCGGTCGGCTCCCGTGAGCGATTGTTCGTCGATCAACTTCTGCAACATCATCAGCGCGTCGATCAGTGCTTCCGGACGCGGCGGGCAGCCGGGAATGTACACGTCGACAGGAATGTAGCGATCAATCCCTTTCAGCACGTTGTAGCCCTGCTTAAACGGGCCGCCGGAGATAGCGCAGGCGCCCATGGAGATGACATATTTCGGTTCCGCCATCTGGTTATAGAGACGAACCACCTGGGGAGCCATCTTCTTGGTGACCGTGCCGGCGACAATCATCAGGTCCGCCTGTCGCGGGGAGGGACGAAACACCTCCGCACCGAAGCGGGCCATATCATAGCGGGCCATGCTGGCGGCAATCATTTCAATGGCGCAGCAGGCCAGGCCGAAATTCAGCGGCCAAAGGGAGTTTTTGCGGCCCCAGTTATACAACTCCTGCAGGGTGGTCGCAACGATCCCTTGCTTTCTCAATTCAGTTTTCAGCTGCTCATCCATTAGGGGAAACCTTGTGTGTTGCGTTGGGTTCGAACCTGAAGCTCCCGGGTGCAGCCATCGTGTCTAGTCAGGAGCTAACTCCAGACCAGCACTTTTTTCTGATACGCCCAGACCAGACCTTCGACCAGCAAAAGCAAGAAAACCAGCATGGCGATTCCCGCTGCGAATGTCAGGCCGGTAAAGGCCACGGCAAAGGGTAGAAGGAAGACCGCTTCGACATCGAAAACCAGAAAAATAATTGCGTACAGATAGTAGCCGGGGTTGAACTGAATCCAGGCATCGCTGGGAGATTCCAGGCCACACTCGTAGATTGAATTTTTGCTGGGCCCCGGTTTCTGTGGAGAAAATTTCCACGCCCAGAGCCACGCCAGCGCCAGCGGCGCAACGGCGAAACCGATGCCCGCAAGCAGCAGCACGAACACTGGGAAATAGGGGCTGTTTGTCATATTCTCTGAACTCTTTAGAGCAAAACCAGGGATGCTATTTCGCATCCACTTTTATCCCAGTTCGCCGCTCCTGATGGTCGCGTCCACCCGAGTGATGCGGCTCCAGGACACATGTCCTGCTTTTGCTTTAACCGTACCAGATTCACCCTGCAATGCGAACCATTACGTAGAGGCTACGCCTTGATTATAAAGATGACTTGTGATGAAGCGCACATCTGCAGTCCCTTTCGTTGTTGCAAGATGAGGATGGACGAAGGGAAGGCAATGAGAGAAGAAAAAACAGTCATTCTGGATGGAAACGAAGCTGCGGCGTCGGTCGCGTACCGTTTGGCGGAAGTGATCGCCATTTATCCGATTACACCCTCCTCCACCATGGGCGAGTGGGCCGATCAGTGGAAGGAAGAAGGGCGCAGTAACATCTGGGGCTCGATCCCCATCGTCGCCGAATTGCAGAGTGAAGGCGGAGCTGCGGGCGCCATGCACGGAGCCCTGCAGGCGGGTGCGTTCAGCACCACATTTACCGCCTCGCAGGGGCTGCTGCTGATGATCCCCAACATGTACAAAATTGCGGGTGAATTGACCTCGAATGTGATTCATGTAACAGCGCGCTCGATCGCGACCCATGCGCTCTCGATTTTTGGCGACCATTCGGATGTGATGGCTTGCCGCTCCACCGGTTACGCCATGCTGTCGTCGAACTCTGTGCAGGAGGCTGGTGATTTGGCGCTGATCGCGCACATGGCCACGCTGGAGGCGCGCATCCCCTTCCTCCACTTCTTTGACGGATTTCGCACCTCCCACGAAATCAATAAGGCTAAGGCCATCTCTGACGAGACGATTCTGGCGCTGCTGGAGGAGAAATATATCTCCGGGCATCGCGAGCGCGCCCTCAGTTCTGACCGTCCCATTTTGCGCGGCACGGCACAAAATCCCGATGTATTTTTCCAGGCGCGGGAGGCATGCAACGCCTACTATCTGGCCTGTCCCACGATTGTGCAGGATGTGATGGATCGCTTCGCCGTACAAACGGGACGCAACTACCACCTGTTCGATTACGTGGGCGCCAGGGACGCGACTCGGGTGGTGATTCTGATGGGATCGGCTTCCGGCGCGGTGGAAGAAACCATCGACTATCTGAACAAGCAGGGAGAAAAAGTTGGTCTGTTGAAAGTCCATCTTTATCGTCCGTTTGCCGTGGACGCGTTTCTGCGTGCTCTCCCGAAAACCGTGCGGTCGATTGCGGTGCTGGATCGAACCAAGGAGCCGGGGGCGGTGGGCGAGCCCTTGTATCAGGATGTGGTGACCAGCTTCAGCGAAGCGTTCGCCGGCGGCAAATCGGGATTCGCGCAGCAGCCACGCATCATTGGCGGGCGCTACGGTCTGTCTTCGAAAGAATTCACGCCGGCAATGGTTAAGGGCGTATTTGACGAGCTGAAAAAGCCACAGTTGAAGAATCACTTCACCGTCGGGATTCATGACGATGTGACCCACACCAGCCTGGCGTACGACCCGGAATTTTCGACTGAAGATCCGCGCACGGTGCGGGCGTTGTTCTACGGACTCGGTTCCGATGGAACGGTAGGCGCGAACAAAAATTCCATCAAGATTATTGGGCAGGAAACGCCGAATTACGCCCAGGGATATTTTGTCTACGACTCGAAAAAATCCGGTTCGGTGACGACATCGCATCTGCGTTTCGGGCCGGATCCGATCCGTTCCACCTACCTGATCAGCAAGGCAAATTTCGTGGCCTGCCACCAGTTCTCCTTCCTGGAGCGGATGGATGTGCTGGAGGCCGCTGCGCCGGGCGCGGTATTTTTGCTGAACGCACCCTACGGACCAGAGCAAATCTGGAACCATTTGCCTAGAACCACTCAGGAGACAATCTTAAAGAAACAGTTGAAGTTTTATGTGATCGATGCCTACACTGTGGCGCGCGAAGCCAAGATGGGCAATCGCATTAACACGGTGATGCAAACCTGCTTTTTCGCCATCAGCGGCGTGCTGCCCAGCGACCAGGCGATTCAGCAGATCAAGAAGGCAATTCAAAAGACCTACGGCAAGCGCGGCGATGCGGTAGTGCAGGAAAACTATGCTGCCGTCGACGCTGCGGTGGCGCATCTGCATCCAGTGAAGCTGCCGGAAAAGATTACGGCGTCGTTCGACATTCTGCCGATCATCCCCGCAGCCGCGCCAGCATTTGTGCATGACGTTCTGGGTGCGATTGCTTCCGGCCACGGAGATTTGCTGCCGGTCAGCGCGATGCCGGCGGGCGGGACATTCCCCACTGGAACGGCCAAGTGGGAGAAGCGCAACATCGCGCAGATGATTCCTGTGTGGGATAAGGATCTTTGCATCCAGTGCGGCAAGTGCGTGCTGGTGTGCCCGCATGCTGTGATCCGCGCCAAGGTGTACGACGATGTTCTGCTGAAGCAGGCGCCCTCAACATTCAAGAGCGCCAAGCCGAAATGGCGCGGCATGGAGCAGGAGCAATACACGCTGCAGGTATCGCCGGAAGATTGCACCGGCTGCCGCATCTGTGTAGAAATTTGCCCGGTGAAGAGCAAGAGCGAAGCCAAGCACAAAGCCATCAACATGGAAATGCAGGCTCCGTTGCGCGATGCGGAAGTGCTGAACTGGAACTTCTTCGAGGCGCTGCCTTCAGTGGATCGCAGCCGTCTGGCGCATACCCAGGTGAAAGATATTCAGCTGCTGGACCCATTGTTTGAGTTCTCCGGCGCCTGCTCGGGATGCGGCGAGACGCCGTACATCAAGCTGTTGACGCAGTTGTTCGGCGATCGGCTATACATCGCCAACGCGACTGGATGCTCGTCCATTTATGGCGGAAATCTGCCCACCACTCCCTACACCGTGAACCAGAGCGGTCGCGGGCCGACCTGGTCCAACTCCTTATTTGAGGACAATGCCGAGTTTGGCCTGGGCATGCGCCTGGCGCTGAATCAGCAAAAGACCTACGCGGAAGAATTGCTGATGCGCCTGACGCCGATTGTTGGAGAGGTGCTGGTGGCAGCGGTGTTGACGGCACGGCAAACCACGGAAACTGAGATTGAAGCCCAGCGGGAACGGGTGCGCTTAGTGCGGGAACGGCTGGCGACAGCCGACTCGACGAGCGGCCATGGTTCCGCGGCCAATGGATCGGTGCATGGCGAGACGCCGCAAAGCTTCATCAATCCTTCCGACATTCGCAGCCTGCTGGCGATTGCCGATTCGCTGGTGCGCAAGAGCGTGTGGATGATCGGCGGCGATGGCTGGGCGTACGACATTGGATTTGGCGGCCTGGATCATGTGCTGGGCTCCGGTCAAAACGTGAAAGTGCTGGTGCTGGATACGGAGACCTATTCCAATACGGGTGGCCAGATGTCGAAGGCCACGCCTCGCGGCGCGGTGGCGAAGTTTGCTGCCGGCGGCAAGACGAATGCCAAGAAAGACCTGGCGATGGAAGCCGTGGCGTACGGTTCGGTGTACGTCGCGCGGGTCGCGATGGGTGGCAGTGACGCACAGACCGTCAAGGCCTTTCAGGAGGCCGAGGCCTACGACGGTCCCGCTCTCATCATTGCCTATAGCCATTGCATTGCGCACGGCTACGATCTTTCCTACGGCATGGAGCAGCAGAAGAATGCAGTGCTCTCCGGATACTGGCCGTTGATGCGTTATAACCCGGCGTTGCGCGAAGAAGGCAAGAACCCGTTCCAGCTGGATTCCAGGGCGCCTTCGATTCCGTTGAAGGAATACAGCTATCACGAAGCTCGATACACCATGCTGGCGCGCAGTCATCCGGAGGTGGCGAAGAAGCTGCTGATGGAAGCGCAGGATGATGTGGAGCGCGAATGGCGCGTCTATTCCGGTCGGGCGGCCATGGCCGGCCGCTCGGAAACGCCCAACATCGCTCCGCCGCAAAAGGACGAAGATGTAGTCGCGCTGGGGAAAAGTAAGGATGGAAAATAATGGACCTGACAACCGATTACATGGGTCTGAAACTGAAAAATCCGCTGGTGGTTTCTTCCTCGCCGTTGACTGAATCTGTGGACAATATTCTGCGCCTGGAAGAAGCGGGGGCGGGAGCGGTGATTCTGCCGTCCATCTTTGAAGAGCAGCTGGCCCTGGAAGGGAATTCGCTCGACGGGGACATCTCGCGTGGAGCGGAGTCATTTGCCGAGTCGCTCAGCTATTTTCCGGTGTATGAGGATTATCGACAGGGACAGGACGCATACCTCAGCCTGCTGCATCACGCCAGGATTCGAGTCGGCATTCCTGTGATCGCCAGCCTGAATGGGACGACGGCGGGCGGCTGGATTCGCTTTGCCAAGGAGCTTGAGCAGGCGGGCGCAGACGGCCTGGAACTGAATACCTATTCCCTGGTAACCGATCCGGCAGTGAGCAGTGGCCAGGTGGAGCAAGCGCTGGTGGAACTGGTACGCGGAGTTCGACAGAGTACGACTCTTCCCATCGCCGTCAAGTTGTCTCCGAACTATACCAGCCTGCCGCATCTGGCGAAGCAGCTGCAGGGAGTGGGAGCGGACGCGCTGGTGTTGTTCAACCGCTTCTATCAGCCGGATTTTGATTTGGAGCAGTTGGACGTGGTCCCGCGGCTTGCGTTGAGCCGCCCGGAGGAACTGCTGCTGCGTCTGCATTGGATTGCGATTCTCTATGGCAACGTGGAGGCGGAACTGGCAGTCACCGGAGGCGTGCACAGCGCGCAGGACGTGTTGAAATCCGTGATGGCCGGAGCGCAGGTGGCGATGATGGTGTCTGAACTGCTGGCCCACGGCATCGACCAGCTTTCCAACATTCGAGCAGAACTGATGCGCTGGATGGAAGAACACGAATATCAATCGATTGATCAAATGCGGGGCAGCCTGAGTCGCCGCTCTGTTCCCGATCCTTCTCCTTTTGAGCGCGGCAACTATATCAAGACTCTGAACAGTTACACCCTCCGCACGACGGTGACGTAGACCTGCGAATTCGATGGCAAGGACGCCGAAAACCTGAGCAAGATCGATGTGTATCCCGGAGATACGACCGGTCGCGAAAACAGCGTCGCGAATGTGATCTGGGCGGCGCTGGAATACAATAAAACTGAGGCAAAACGGTGAAGCGTTTCCGTGGAGATGATCCAGGCCTGCAGACCGCAGGATCACCCGCCCAAGAGGCTTTTAATAAAAGTCCGGTGGTCAGAACCTCCGTGGAATTACCGATGATACGTATCCCCAAACATGGAAGGAATGCATTCAACCAATGACCACTCCTCATCTTGTGGTGCAGGACCAGCCAGGGCTGCAACCTGCCGGTGGCGTCCAGCAAATCGTCAATGACTTTTCTATTCAGATTGCCACGGTAAACGGATCAGGTTCGCAATCTGCCAATAACGTCCTGCTGCGCAGTATTTTTCGCATGGGCGTTCCTGTCTCGGGCAAGAATTTATTTCCTTCCAACATTGCCGGACTTCCTACGTGGTACACGATTCGTGTCAGCAAACATGGCTGGGTGGCGCGCAAGACGGACATCGATGTTTTGATCGCGATGAACGCGGAGACGGCGCAGCAGGACGTGCAATCCTTGCGCGCGGGCGCGGCCGTGATCTACGACCAGTCGCTGAACCTGGACCAGGTACGCAACGACCTGACGTATTACGCAGTCCCTTTCGATCAACTGGCGGCCTCGACCGGCGCGGATGCGAAGATTCGCAAGCTGGTAAAGAACATGGTCTACGTCGGCGTTGCAGCACAACTGCTGTCGATCGACATGGACTGGGTAGAGAAGACAGTTCGCAAACAGTTTGCGAAAAAAGTGAAAGCGGCGGAGCTGAACCTGAAGGCGGTTCGCGCCGGTTTCGATTATGCCGCCAGCTCGCTGACCAAGCAGGATCCATTTGTGGTGGCGCCGATGAGTGCGACCCAGGGCAAGATCATCATCGAAGGCAATGAAGCCACCGCCATGGGAGCCATGTTTGCCGGAGTCACGGTGGTCACCTGGTATCCCATCACGCCATCGTCCTCGGTGGTAGAAGACCTGATCGATTACATGAAGGAATTTCGCGTCGAGCCGGATGGCAAGGCGAGCTTTGCGATCGTGCAGGCGGAAGATGAGCTGGCGGCTGTTGGCATGGTGCTGGGCGCAGGATGGGCGGGCGCACGCTCGATGACGGCCACCTCAGGTCCGGGGATTTCGCTGATGGCGGAGTTTGCGGGGCTGGGATACTACGCGGAAATTCCTGGGGTGATCTTTGATGTGCAGCGCACTGGTCCGTCGACGGGATTGCCGACGCGCACCTGCCAGGGCGATCTGACCTTTATCGCGGGACTGTCGCATGGCGATACAAAGCACGTGATGCTGATTCCGGGCAGCGTCAAGGAATGTTTCGAATTCGCGACGGAAGCCTTCAATATCGCGGAGCAGATGCAGACGCCGATCTTTGTTCTCTCCGATCTTGATCTGGGAATGAACAACTGGATGTCGGAGCCGTTTGATTATCCGGAAAAGCCGATCAATCGCGGCAAGGTGCTGGACGCGACGCAGCTGAAAGAACTGGGTGGATTTGCACGCTACAAAGACGTGGACGGCGATGCGATTCCGTATCGCACATTGCCGGGGACCGATCATCCCACCGCAGCCTACTTTACCCGCGGTTCTGGCCACAATGAGAAGGCGCAATACACCGAGCGCCCCGACGATTACGAAAACAACATGCTGCGGCTGGCGCGCAAGTTTGAGACGGCGAAAACCCTGGTGCCGAAGCCGATTCTCGAAGGCAAGGGCCATGAGAAGGTTGGCATCATTGCCTTTGGCAGCAGCCATTGGGCAGTGATTGAGAGTCGGGATCAACTGCAGCGCGAATCGAAACTGGGAACGGATTATCTCCGCATTCGCGCCTATCCGTTCACGCAGGAGATTCACGATTTTGTGGCGCAGCATGAGCGCGTCTACGTTGTGGAACAAAACCGCGACGGGCAGATGCTGAATCTGCTGAAAGTCGACCTGGATCCGACGCAGATTGTGAAGCTGCACAGCGTTCGCCACTTCAACGGACTTCCCATCGACGCACGCTCGATCACCCACGCGATCGCAGAACAAGAAGGAGCAGCCAAGTAATCATGTCGACGACGCCTGTCACTCCCCAGCCAAAGACGAACCGCATCGGACTCCAGATTCTGGATTATCGCGGAGGCAAGACCACACTCTGCGCCGGTTGCGGACACAACGCAATTTCTGAGCGCATCACCGAAGCGTTTTACGAGATGGGAATCCAGCCCGAGCGCGTGATGAAGATGAGCGGCATCGGCTGCTCGTCTAAGTCGCCGGCATACTTCATGTCGCGCTCGTTCAGTTTCAATTCCGTTCACGGACGCATGCCGTCAGTCGCGACCGGAGCGCTACTGGCCAACAAGACCATGCGCTCGATCGGCATCAGCGGCGACGGCGATACCGCCTCGATCGGCATGGGACAGTTCGTCCACCTGCTGCGCCGCAACATTCCCATGATTTACATCATTGAAGACAACGGCGTGTATGGGCTGACCAAGGGACAATTCTCCGCCACCGCCGACATTGGCTCCAAGCTGAAGTCCGGCGTCATCAACGATCTGCCCGCGATCGACACCTGCGCGCTGGCGATCCAGATGGGGGCCACCTTTGTCGGACGTTCCTTTTCCGGCGACAAGAAGCAGCTTTCAGCCATGTTGAAGGCCGCGATTGCGCACAAGGGAACGGTGATGCTGGATGTGATTTCGCCGTGTGTCACTTTCAACGATCATGAAGGTTCCACCAAGAGCTACAAATTTATGCAGGGACATGAAGAGCCGGTCGCCGAAGTAGGATTTGTATCTCATTTCGACGAGATCGATGTGGATTACGATCCGGACACCACGGTCGATGTGCAACTGCATGACGGATCGCATCTGCGCTTGCGCAAGCTGCATGACGATTACGATCCAACCGATAAAGTTCGCGCCATGAACCTGCTGATGGAAGCGCATGCCAAGGATGAGGTGTTGACGGGCGTGTTTTATGTGGACACGCAGAAGCCGGACTTCACCGCGCTGTTGAACATGGTGGATGAGCCGCTGGCCACGCTGGCAGCGGAACGTGTTCGCCCAGGTCGCGAAGTCCTGGCGCAGATCATGGCAGAACACAGCTAGAGCTCTTTCAACATTTTCAAATTTGCTGGATTGTTATCGTGCCGCTATCTCTCGATGAGAAGGCGGCACGATTGTTTTAGGAGAGATTCGGATCGGCTCGCGAGGCTCGACATCGGTCTTCATGCGCGCAAGGATCGATTGCTCCGCAATCAGTGCACCCATGCAGGCCAGGTAGGGAATCAGCTCCCCATAGAGCCGACTCTCCACCATAATGGCGTAGAGCAACATGAGGCCGAACCACGCCGGCAGGGTCCATAGCCAGAGCCGGAGCGTCGGGTCTTGAACTCGCTTGCGATAGAGAACGATGGGAAGAATGGTATAGCCGCCCGCAGCAAATAACTGCGGCCACGCGGGAGGCCATGCCAGCAGCACCAGGTTGATTTTGAGAGCTGGAATCCACACGGTCGGGTTGTGCGAGTAGAGTCGATTGACATACATGTGCCAGGCGACCCAGCAGATCGCCAGCGGCACGACGACGGCGAGCGTGCGCGGCGAATAGCCACGACGCCACTCCACTTTCCCGGATTCAGTCATCGCGGCGAGCACAAAAAACAGCAGCAGCAGTAGCGTGGTTTCGCGGTTGAGGGTGGCGACGAGAAACAAAGCTGCGAACCACATCGCGTGCTTGCGGAAGTAAATCAGGTACAGCCCCACGCCAAAAAATCCCAGGCTTGGCAGGTCATAGTAGAAGCTGCGGGGATGCAGCGACACCACCACGTAGGTCACCGCGCACAGCACCAGCACCAGCGGATACATAAAGATGGTGAGCAAGCGTCGCTCTGAGGCAGCGTCGTAGATACGCGTGGCCACCCATCCGGCAACAACAATGCCGGCAGTGTCGGTCACCGCGAAGACCAGTGTTTCCGGGGTGATATGCGACCGATAGACCGGCGTAAAGCTGGAGAGGAGATTGGCGAGATGGATGAGGAACGCATTGTGATGCGCCCATCGCAACAGCCACATCATCATCACCCGAGTCTGGCAGGGCGTCACCTCCAGGCCGTTTTCATATCGATCCAGATGGAGATACGGCGGCACTCGGCTGTGGTAGGCCCAGACCAGTTGAATGGTCGCGAGGGTGTAGACAATCCAGGCCACAACAGGGAGGTTACGGCGCTTCCCAGCCGGCCCGGCACGCATCTCGGATTTCACTTCTTGGCCTGCAAGGGAAGCGAAGGTCGCTCGAACAGGATAGTGTTCTTGTCCTCGTAATCCACCTTCCAGCCGGACGCGTGCCGCAGCAGGTAGGTCAGCGGGCGATGGTTTTCAAACAAGACATATTGGATGGAATATTTGTCGAGGATCCGCAGACTGTCCTCAATTCGAATCACTTGCAGATAATCCAGCAGCACGCCGTTGCGCTCAAAAACATCCATCCGCGAATCGATGAAGACGGGAACCTGGCGGACATTCCAGACCAGGTATCCGCCCCACAAATAATCGTTGAACACATTGCCGCGCGGATGAAAACTCTGCAGATATTTTTGTGCGGCGACATCGGGGTAGATGTCGGCGCTGTGTTGATTCAACTGCTGATTCGAAGGGAACAGTGTGACCACGGTGACGACGGCGCCCAGCATGATGGCGGCATTGAGCCAGGGTTTGTCGCGATCCGCGTGGTAGGGCATCGCGGACGCCAGATCCTTCGCCATCAGAGGCACAATCAAAATTGCCGCGAGAAATAAAAAACGCGAATAGCTCAGCGCCGCGTACGTTCCAATCAGCAGCAACAGAACTTCATCGAGCCGCCAGCGTCGCCGTCGCACCAGTTGCAGCAGAACTCCGGCCGCCATAATGGCGATCACAATTTTTCCTCGTGGGGAATGGAAGTCGAGACTGCGCCACTCATCGACGCTGGCGATATTCAATTTCTGATGGAAGGCCAAGTCGAAGGGGTAGAGCACCAGCCGCCATCCATAGGGATTCACGAAGAGCGCCAGGGTGGACAGCAGCGAGACCCACGCCAGTTTGCGCGCCTGCGGCCGGGTCCAGCGAGTCGCCTCGATCGAACCCCACCGCCCCTGCATGCAGCCGGAAAGAGCAAAGACGGCCAGCACCACCAGGCCAATAATCCACGAGCCATGGGCGTTGATCCACAGCAAAAATACAAACGGCAGCGCCCACAGCAAGTCGCGGCCGCGGCGAAAGCCGGCGAGAAGGCCCAGTTCCAGAACAAGAAATATCCAACCGAAAAGAAGCGTGCGTGGACCGAACGAGACGCTGCCCAGAAACATGGCGGCGAAACTCACGATAAAGGCGGCTTTGATGCTGCTCGACTCCAGATAGGCGAGGCCCAGAATGCCCAGCAGAATCGCTTCAATGGCGATCAGGGTAACCAGGAAAATTCCGCGCGGCCCGAATGAACTCCACGCCAGGTAAAAGGGAATCTCGGAGAGCCACTCGTGGTCCATCCAGGGTTTGCCGGGGGTGGTGAAGGAATAGACGTCCTGGTGCAGGAAAGTGTGGGTCTGGATTTGGATTTGAGCGTTGCGCAGGTGCCAGCCGATGTCGGGGTCGGCGATCTTTTTTGGGACGACGAGGAAGACGACCAGCGCAAATAGAACCGTCAGCAGGACAGGGAAACCAAACGACTTGCAGGACCCACGGCGAGCTCTGCCGAAGCGTCGTCACTTCTTCGGGAGCAATTACGCACGTAACCATGGAAGTCGAGAATTCCTGTCTGTGAGAGCAACCCGTGTAGCAAGATATTACCCAAAGACGAACCACATTCCATCGCATGTTGACGCGGGTTTGCGTTACTTAGGTACCAGCCAGGAGGGAGCGGGAACCCACGCGAAATGGCGAAGGGAAGTTGGATGCTGCGCGTGCCGTGGACACTGCACGGCAGAGAATGGCGAGCGCGGATAGAGGAATGACGAGGAAGGGTTCTGCATATGCGATGGAGGGGATACGGGCGAGCCTTGCGACGCGAGCGCGGACAGAGTCTGATCGAGACCGCGGTGTTTCTGCCAATCCTGATCTTGCTGGTGGCGTACGCGGTCGACTTCGGATATTTTTTTATCGTTGCGGCGAACCTGACTTCGGCTTCGCGCAGCGCTGCTGAATATTCGATCCAGGGCCATTCATCTCCGGCGCAAAGCGCATTGCCGAATGCGGGTCCCATCACGACCAACACATCGGTTGCAGCCTTGGCGGTCGGCGATCTATCCAGCCTGGCAGCCAGCGCATCCACGACCAGTGTTGAGGTGTGCTCAAAGATTCTTGGCACCACCAACAATGTGACCAATTGCACCAGCTATGGGCCGGCAGGCACGGTCTTCACCCCTGCGGCGGATCCCGAGGCCCCCACCTTTTTCCTGAATCGCGTGGATGTCACCTACACGGTACAGCCGCCGATTCCGATGAGTTTTTTTTCGTATTCCCTGCTGCCGACGATGAAGTTTCATCGGCAGGTTTCAATGCGGGCGATGGATTAGATGAAGCCAGGCGATCCATCCGCAACAAGGCTAGAAACCGCGAACGTGGAGCTCCCACAAAGAGATGTGAGGCAGGCGGCAAGAAGTTTCCTGCGCGCCATTTTGCGTCGATCGCGCCGACGCCTTGGAATCGGGCGCATTCGTTCGGAAGCAGGCTCGCTGGTGGTGGAGACGGCGCTGTCGCTGCTGCTGGTGATTCCCATGGTGTTCTGGATGTTTGAGATGTGCATGCTGACTTACACCTACAGTGTTCTGGGCGATGCGGCGCGCCAGGGTGTGCGTTATGCCATTGTGCACGGTACCGACAGTGGCAACTGCAGCGGGCCGAGCAGCGGATGCGCCGATACCGCGGCGGCCAACGTAAAGTCTGTGGTCACGGCTGCGGCTGCGTATTCCTTTCACGATGTGTCAAAGATGACGGTGCAGGTGAGCTACCCGGACCTGGCCTCGAATCCTCCGTCGCGGGTGAATGTGACCATCAACTACACCTATGTGCCGTATATCAAGCTGCCTGGGATTGCCAACTCGGTCCAGCTAAGCGCACAGGGTCGGATCATTTACTAGCGCTTGACAGGCAAGGAGGCGAACGTTGATGCGCGATGAAATCAGAAGCTCGATCGCCTCGGGCAGAATTTTGGCAGCGCTGCCGGACGGCAGTGCCCGCCAGGAATCCGGCCAGATCATGGTGTCGCTGCTGTTGATGTTGTCCATCTTTTTGCTGGCGATCGTCGGTTTCGCGGTCGACCTGACGAACTTATGGTTCCACCGTCAGTCCGCACAAACTGCGGCCGACGCCGCATGCCAGGCGGGTTCCATGGACATGTTGATGGTGGCTGTGGGCACGCCGATGCCGAACATGGGTTTTACTCCGGGAACGCCCGGCGACTGCACCGCGGGTACGGGCACGATTTGCTTTTACGCAAATGCGAACGGCTACAATGGCGCAGGACTTTCCGCGGGCAGCGCTTCGAATTCCGTGAATTGGACCTTTCCCAGTTCGGTTCCCAGTGTCACCACCCCATCCAGCTCGCTCACCGCCTACCCGTTCTTGAAGGTTGTGGTCAGCGAAAATGTAAAAACTCATTTCCTGTACACGATTCACGGAACAAGCTATCAGCAGGTGGTTGCCTCCTGTACCTGCGGGCTGACCGGCACGGTGCCGCAGGCTGCGCCGATTCTGGTGCTGAACCCGACCATTCCCAAAGCCCTCTACCTCAGTGGCGGCGCGCACATCGTGATTGTCGGGGGCCCGAGTAACAGCATCCAGGTGAATTCCTCGGCCAATGGAGCGCCCAACGGAAACTCCAGCAGCAATGCCGTGTATTGCGATGGAGGCAGTGGCTATCCCGTGGATACAAGCACGGCGGGACCGAACGGCACAGGCGGGTACTTGTCGATTCATGGAGGGCCGCTCACCAATCAATATTGCGGGGCAAACTACATTCTGAACGACGTTGTGAACGGCGTCGCCGCCGGAAGACTCTGGAAGAGTCCAGTGGCCACTTTCGCAAATCCCTACAGCAGCCTTGCGGCGCCAAACCTTCCGGCGGCTCCGGCGGCCGCGAGCCACCCCGTTCCAGGCGCTCCCGCGCAGCCCACCACGCAGGGCACATGGGTCGCCACCGGGGTCGACAGTTGCCCGAACACCAATCCAACCCAGCACTACCTGACCTATAGCGCCCAGTACGGAAATGTCTACGGCAACTGTTTGGAATTCAATCCTGGCTACTATCCGACCGGTATCGATTTAACTGCACTCGCGAGCTATTCCAGCGACGTGGCGATCTTCATGCCTGGGATCTATTACCTGAATGGAAACCTGACCGTGGGGTCCAGCGCCACCATCCGAAATGCCTGGATTGGCCTGCAGCCGTCCACCCAGGGCGTCATGTTCTACTTCATCAGCGGAGGCCCGGTCTTCAATGGTGGCTCCGGCCAGCCAAGTAGTTCCATCAACACCGTGCCTTCGTATTATCTAAACTGCACCGGCACCACCGGCTCCAGCTTGATGCCCTCGGCGCTCACCGGGAATATTCTTGCGTCCCAATGCACCACGCAAGGGACATACGTCGGGGCGCCGAGCACAGATGTTTTGTCGGCTGCCGGCAATCGCGGATTGCTGTTCAATATGGCCCCCAGCGACGTTTACCAGGGCACCGTGATTGGCGCTGGGGCGTCCCTGAATTTCACCGGCGTGTTCTACTTCCATAACTCCACCTACCAGGATCAGGTGACGCTGGATGGCGCCGGGACCTCTACATCCTACCTGCTGGGGAACATTGTGACCGACCAGCTGACCTTGGCTGGAAGCGGGACCATCATGATGGGATTGACCGGCGGCACAACCGCAAGCAGCTCTCCAGCGGCGGCGATCTTTCAGTAGCCGATGCGAGAAGTAGGGCGACTACGGCGGCGACAACCGCAGCGGTTTCCCATTGTGGGAATCGAGTTGACTTCGCCGCATCTTCGTTACCTGAGTACCGTCGAAGCACTGCATTTTCCATCTCCCTCCCATCGTTCCTGCGTAGGATTCATTGCAACGACACAAAGCCGCACGCTGTCCAGACAGCACTCCAAGATTTTCTGGGGCAAGTGGTGGGTGGCGTGATGCGACAACTTGATAAAGGTTTAAGGAGAAACAGCGATGGCAAACTTGAAAACACTTTTTATCCGCCTTGGGCAAGAAGATTCCGGTCAGGACCTGATCGAATACGCGTTGGTAGCAGCGTTGATTGCCCTGGGAGCGTTAGTGGGAATGAAGACGCTGGCCAATGATATCGGCAACGCCTTCAACAGCGTGGGCAGCACGCTGACCAGCGCAGCAGCGTAGATCCCAATCTCGCAAGTAAGAGAGCAGGGCCTGAAGTCATCGCTCGACCCGCAGGCAAGGGCGGTTCGAAGGGACGATTCAGGCCTGGTGGC
Source organism: uncultured Acidobacteriota bacterium (assembly GCA_963735505.1). GTDB lineage: Bacteria > Acidobacteriota > Terriglobia > Terriglobales > Acidobacteriaceae > JAKAAZ01. The sequence goes on from CAVTLR010000002.1 coordinate 187,179, forward strand.
CCGGCGAGTATGAATCGCCGCGCCGTGCCCTGGCAGCGCGCAGACGCTGCGGGTTGCGAACGCGAGTATCTATCCATGCACACATTGCATCAGTTACCGATTCAACGTTCCAGCGGGTTGCGATGAAGCTATCCCTTGAGTGCACCTACCTGCTGCTCGCGTCGCTGTGCGCCTCGGCAGGCGCCATCTCCGACGCGCGCAGCCGGCGCATTCCCAACGTGCTGACGGGAACCTCGATTGTCTTTGGACTGCTGCTGCACCTTGAGACCGGCGGCTGGAGACAGATGGGCATGGCAGCGGTTGCAGGCCTGGCGGGGGGCGCGGTATTTTTCATTTTCTTTGCGGCGGGCGGGATGGGTGCGGGCGACGTAAAACTGATGGCCGCGATTTCCGTGATCGCGGGTTTCGGCCACCTGGAAGCCTTGTTCCTGGCCATTGCCTTGGCCGGGGGCATATTCGCTTTGGTTCTGGCGATTGCGCGCGGACGATTGCGGGTGACGCTGGCAAATGTTGGGTCGCTGATCCAGCACCATGCCCGGTCCGGCGCTCTCCCCCATCCTGACTTGAACCTGGACAACCCGCATGCGCTGCGCCTTCCGTACGGAGTGCCGATTGCGGCCGGCTGTTGGATTGTGCTGCTGATGCAGCTGGTGCCGAGATGACGCCATGATCAAGCGCAGATTGAGCTCCGCATTTCTGATCGCGCTGCTGGTTTCCGGCGGCTGCACCTTCCTGCTGAGCAGAAAGTTGAAACTGCGCAGCACCGTGGTCGACACCCAGTCTTACGTGGCCGCGGCCGCTCCGCTGGATGCGGGAGCGGTGTTGGACGCGGGCAAACTCAAGATGGTGCAGTGGCCGGTATCGGTGCCGCTGGCCGGAGCATTTCTCAAGCCGCAGGATTTAGTGGGTCGATCGCTGCTCTATCCGCTGGCCGCCGGCGCCCCGATTCTGGACCGTGATCTGGCGATTCCAGGCACCGGGTTGACGGCAAAAATTCCTGAAGGCATGCGAGCCCTGGCGCTGCGATCGGATGAGGTGGTCGGGGTCGCGGGATTTCTTTTTCCCGGATCCCATGTGGACGTGCTGGTGACCTATCGCTCGGAGGCAGCTCCCGACCCGGCTACCGCGACGGTATTGCAAAACGTGGAAGTGCTGGCCGCCGGAAGCCAGGTGCAGCCGAATCTGGATGGCAAACCTTCCAGCGTGAACGTGGTCACGGTGCTGGTGACACCCAACGATGCCGAACGGGTGGTGCTGGCGAGTACCCAGGGAACCATTCATTTTGTGCTGCGAAATAGTGCAGACCACGGCCAGGTGGACGATCCGCCGGTCGGACTGGCGGAGTTGATCCCCGGAACGGGTCCTGCGCCGGTCAGCGCAAAGCGAGCGGTGCGCAGCGGAGCGATCCGTCGTGCCGCGCCTGAAGTTGTCGAAACGGTGATTGGAGACAAGCAGTCTGGAGTGAGTTTCTAAGCAGTTCTGGTGCAAGGGAGAGATGTGAAGCCAAGCCACCCAATTCGACCGCTTGTTCCACTGACGGCGCAGCTGCTGGCGCTCGTTTTGGCGAGCACGTTTGGCTTTGGGCAGGAGATGAAATCTCCCGCAGCCGCGACAGCAGCCCTGCCCGCGTTGCGGACCCCTGTGCCGCCCCAGGCGAAGGTTGCGAACCCTGCGGCGCCGATGCAGATCGATTTGCCGCTGGGTATGGATTTTCAAAATCGCGAAACCGAAATTCCGCTACATCTGCTCATCGGGCATTCGATGTTTCTCAAGACTACGGACAAACTGCATCGCGTCTACGTTGGCAGTCCCAAGGTGCTGCAGTCCTTTATCCCCAGCCCCAAAGAAGTGGTGATTACGGCGGTGACGCCGGGAACCAGCAGCGTCGCCCTGTGGAACACCGCCGGCCAATCGGTGCTGTATGAAGTTTCAGCCGATCTCGATGTCACCAAGCTGCGCCGGTCGATGGAAGACGCGCTCCCGGGGCAGGAGATCCACGTTGATTCCCAGGAAGGGCGCGTGTATTTGTCGGGAACGGTGATTGGCAATGATTCCTATAAGGAGGCCCTGCAACTCGCCTCCTTATATTCCAAAGACGTGGTGAGTTCTCTTTCGGTGACCTATGTCCATCCTGCGCAGGTGCGATTGCAGGTCCGCATTGCGGAAGTGGATCGCGCCAGGCTGGATCAATTTGGATTCAACTTTTTTAGCGGCGGCAAAAACACCTCGAGTACAGGTACCCAGCAGTTCAGCAGTCTCAGTACAACCCAGACCACCAGCACGACGTCGGGAGTCGGGAGCGCCATCCAGACGGCCTTGTCCGTCAGCAATCCGCTGAATTTCTTTCTCTATAACTCCAAACTGAACATCGGTGCCACCATGGCGGATTTGGAGGCTCACAACGTCCTGCAAATTCTTGCGGAGCCCAACATCTCGACTGTCAGCGGGCATGAAGCAGATTTTCTCTCCGGCGGTGAATTTCCTTATCCCGTGATTCAGGGCGGCGCCGGCAATTTCGCTTCGGTGACCATCATGTTTCGTCCGTATGGCGTCAAGTTGCAGTTCACGCCCACAGTCAATCCCGATGGCACGATTCTGCTGAAGGTGGCGCCGGAGGTGAGCGCGCTCGACTACACCAACACGGTCACCATCTCCGGCTATACCGTGCCCGCAATTTCGACGCGGCGCGCCGAAACGGAAGTGGAATTACGCAACGGGCAAAGCTTCAGCATTTCCGGCCTGCTCGATCATCGCACCACCGTGCTGCTGGACAAGACTCCCGGCATCGCCAGTGTTCCCATCCTCGGCGAACTGTTCAAGTCCAAGAACAACAACCATTCCGTCGATGAATTGGTGGTGATTGTGACCGCTTCGATCGTCGATCCCCTGCACGAAGATACGCCGACCAAGTTACCCAAGGACGCGCTTCCCAACATGGTCACCGACCAGTTCGACAAATCCGTCGCGCCCAAGCCGGCGGCGAAACCGTGAACCGATGACGACAAAACCACGCAATTCGAATCCGGCAAGGTTTATGGTCTTTACCGTCTGCGTCGATCCGGAGACGGTGGCCAACGTAATGGATGGCTGCGCCTACGCCTCAGACACGGAATTTGCCGGCGAGTTTCACGACTACATGGGGCTTCACAAGCGACCGCAATTCTCGCAGCGCGTCAAGGATTCGACTGCCCAGATTGCGTTGATCGATTTTGATCGCAATATTGACGAGGCCGAGCAGTCGGCGGAAATTCTGCACAAGACATTTTCCGGAAAAATCGCGATCATTGCCGTTTCCAGGCGCAGCCAGGAGGAATTGATCCTGCGGGCCATGCGCGCCGGATGCAGCGAATTTTTATCCTGTCCCTTTGTCCTGTCGGATTTTACGGATATGGTAGGACGGCTGCAGTCGCGCTTTACCGCGCTGGCGCCGGAAAGCGTGAAGAATGCCGGAAACGTGATTGCGCTGTTTGGCGTCAAGGGAGGAGTGGGGGGGACGACCCTGGCGGTTTACCTGGCCACGTTTCTGGTCCGGCAGCATCGCAAGAAGGTGCTGTTGATCGACCATCATCATCAGCTGGGTCATGTCTGCCTCTACCTGGGTCTGAAGGAGAATCCCTATTATTTCGACGAGCTGCTGCGCAATGTCGACCGGTTGGATGTGGAGTTGTTGACCGGGTTTCTGACGCGCCATCCCAGCGGGCTCGATGTGCTGGCGTCTCCGGATACCTGCGCGGTGCGATACAGCAGCAGTCCGCACGATATGGAGCATGTGCTGTCGTTCCTGCGCAGCGAATACGACTACGTAATTCTCGACTCGTCGCTGGAAACGCAGAATGTGAATTCGGCCATCATCGATTCCGCGGATGAAGTGTACCTGGTGGCAACGCCGGATGTGGCCGCGCTGCGAGACCTGTCGCGGCATGTAGAGAATTTTGGACTGGACGCGAAGACGGCGCCGAAACTGCGGATCGCCATCAACCGTTCCTCCTCGAACGATGCCGTCAGTGCTGAGCAGGTGGAAGCTGCCGTCCGTTTTCCCGTTTCGGTGACGATTCCCAACGCCTACGCCGAGCTGATTCACGCCATCAACGCCGGCGAGCCCCTGTCTCCGCAGCGACGTTCGGAGTTCACCACCAAGATCAGCAAATGGGCCAACCGGATGGTGCATGCCCAATCGAATCCAGAAACCGACACGCCCAGGAAGCGTGGCCTGGCGTTCTGGCGATGAGGATGCGCGCGGCCGTGAATTGTTCGATGCAAGTTGCGAGGTGCACCCATGGTTGAAGTCCTACTCCCGATGACGAAGCCGGACCGAAGCTCTCTGCCCGCTCCCATGCCGCCTTCGGTGTCTCTGAAGACGCAGCAGGAGATCAAGTCGGCGGTGCATCAGGAATTGATCAAGCGTATGGATCTGGAAAGGCTTCCGTTCATCGAAGAAAATCCAGCCGCCAAACGCCAGCTGATGCATTTGATTCAGCAATTGATCGGCGAACAAGGGATTCCGCTAAGCGCGGCGGAGCGGGACCGGCTGGCGAAAGAGTTGATGGATGAAGTCTTCGGCCTGGGGCCGCTGGAGCCCTTGCTGCAGGACCCGACGGTGAGCGACATCCTGGTGAACACCTGCAACACGGTGTACGTCGAACGGCGCGGCATTCTGGAAGAAACCAACGTCGTATTCAAAGACGATACCCACCTGATGCACATCATCGACAAGATTGTTTCCGCGGTGGGCCGACGCATCGACGAGTCTTCGCCCATGGTGGACGCACGATTGAAAGACGGCTCGCGGGTCAACATCATTATTCCGCCGCTGGCTGTCGATGGACCGATCCTCTCCATTCGCCGCTTCGGCAGCACCCCGCTGGAAGCCGAGGACCTGTTGCGCAATCGCAGCCTGACGCCGCAGATGATGGAGACGCTGAAAGGCGCGGTGCGGGCGCGCATGAACATCGTGGTCTCTGGAGGAACCGGGGCAGGCAAGACCACCCTGCTGAACGTGCTGTCCAGCTTTATTTCCGAGCGCGAGCGCATCGTGACCATTGAAGATTCCGCCGAGCTGCAGCTGAAGCAGAAACATGTGGTCCGCCTGGAATGCCGTCCTCCGAATGTCGAGGGACGGGGAGCGGTCCGCCAGCGGGAACTGGTCATCAACGCGCTGCGCATGCGGCCCGATCGCATTGTGCTGGGCGAGGTGCGCGGCGACGAAGCGCTGGACATGCTGCAGGCCATGAATACCGGCCACGATGGCTCGCTGACCACCATCCACGCCAACAATCCTCGTGAAGCCATTTCCCGCATTGAAACCATGGCCATGATGGGCAATGTTGCGCTGCCGGAGAAGGCGATTCGACAGCAGATCGCGGCCGCCGTGCACTTGATCGTGCAGATCTCGCGCATGAGCGATGGTACCCGCCGGGTGACCCACGTGTCGGAGATCACCGGCACCAGCGGAGATGTGATCAGCATGCAGGATATTTTCCTGTTTGAGAAGCAGGGCATCACCAGCCAGGGAAAAGTGAAGGGAAGGTTCTTCGGCACCGGCATCATTCCCAAGTTCGCCGAGAAGTTGAAGGCGTCCGGGATTGCGCTGCCGTTGAACATGATGGATCACGCGATGGAAGCGTAGGCGCCAGGGACGGGAAGAATTCTCCGTGACGCGAACGCCGAGGGATTTGCCAGACGGCCTGCGGTGCTGCCATGAAACGAGTGGACCGCAGGCGGAAAGATTGCAATTGGGAGTGATGGCATGTTGCTGCTGACGATTGTATTTCTCGGAACGCTGCTGACCAGCTTTGTGCTGGCTTTGTGGGTGACGCGGCGGACGCGTTCTGAGAAGGCGGTGCAGCAGCGTGTCGGCGATATCCACCTGGCGCGCCAGGCGGACAAAAACCGCCAGCTCGACGCGGAGCGAATCCTGAAGCTGGATCAGCCGGGAAAGTTTCAATGGATCGATACCCTGGTGGGTCGTTTCCAGTTTTCCGGCAAAATAAAAACGCTGTTGCTGCAGGCGGGCAGCGGCTGGACCATCGGATCCTTGGTCATCTATAGCGGCGTTGCGGGCATGCTTACATTTTTTGCGGCCTACACTTTCTTTCCTGCCGTGCTGCTGGACGGTCTGGTGGCGGCACTGGGTTTGATGGCTCCCACCCTCTTCCTGAAGCACCGGCGAAACCGGCGGCTGGCGTTGTTCAACCAGGGACTTCCGGACGCAATTGACCTGATGGGGCGAGCCCTGCGCGCCGGGCACTCCCTGAGCTCCGCGATCGAGGTGTTGTCGGAGCAATCCGGTGCCGGGGTGGCGACGGAATTCAACGTTGTGTTCCGCCAGCAGAATTTCGGCCTGCCGTTGCGGGATGCCTTGTTGCAGATGGCAGACCGGGTGCCATCCAACGATTTGCGCTTTTTAGTGACAGCGATGCTGGTGCAGAAGGAAACCGGCGGCAACCTGACGGAAATTCTGGATCGCACCTCGCACGTCATTCGGGAGCGGATCCGCATTGGCGGCGAGGTACGGGTGAAGACCGCGCAGGGCCGGCTCACCGGCACCATCCTGAGCCTGCTGCCGGTGCTGATGCTGCTGCTGACCAGCCTGATCAATCCGGAATATGCCCACATTCTGCTTCACGATCCCGTCGGCCAGAAGCTGTTGTATGTCGGGGCGGGGCTCATTCTGGTGGGAAGTTTTTTTATTCGCAAAATCGTCGACATCAAGGTATAGACGGCATGACGCACGTATTTTATTTCGCTGTGGCGGGCACATTGTTTTGCGGCGTCCTGTTTCTCGCCTCGCTGGTGATTCCGGCGATTTCGAGTTCTACGCGTCGCGTGCTGCAGGTAACCGCCAGCGCGCAGATGGCAGATCTTCGTCCGGGGCGACGCCAGCGACTGCAACAGGCGGCGCTGCGGGTGGTTCGCGGGTTGCGGGCAAAGATCGGGTTGGCGGAAGGAGAGCGTTTGCGACAGCGCTTCGTGAATGCCGGGCTACGCGGACCGGGGCCCACAGAAAAGTATTTTGCGGCGCAAATGCTGGGTCCGGTGGCCGCCATTGCTCTGGCCAGCTTCATTCATTCGAACACCTTCATCTGGGTTACAGGCCTGGCCACGCTGGCCTATCTCGCGCCCGATTTCTGGTTAGACCATGCCGTCAAGGCAAGGCGAGAACGCATTCGGCGCAGCGTGCCGGACGCGGTGGACCTGCTGGTGATCTGCGTGGATGCCGGCCTTGGCCTCGATCAGGCCATGCTGCGGGTGGGGGTGGAGTTGAGCATCAGCCATCCGGAAATCAACGAGGAGTTTTTGCAGATCAACCGCGAGCAGCGCGCCGGCAAGCCGCGCATGGACGCGTGGCAGAGTATGGCGGACCGAACCAGCCTGCGGGAGATTGCCTCCTTTACCAGCATGTTGTCGCAGACGGAAAAATTCGGGACGCCGATTGCCCGGGCGTTGAGCATCTTTGCCGATGGCATGCGCCAGGAGCGTCGTCAGCGCGCCGAAGAGCTGGCTGCCAAGACGACGGTCAAAATGATCTTTCCGCTGGTGATGTTTATTTTTCCCAGCATGTTTATTGTGCTGCTGGCTCCGGCGGTGTTGAGCATCGGCCGCGGACTTGCCGGATTGGCACAGTGAAAGGCCGTCCGATTCCCCCAAACCGGGACGGTGCGGTATAGAAGGAGCTCGCAGGAACGCCTGCAGAAAGGAGGAAATTTCGATGGATATGTCCTTGATCGTGCGTGTTGTTGCAGCCATCGCGTTTGTGGTGGTTCTTGGCATCCTGGTGGTTCGCAGGAAGAAAAAGTCTGCCTGATCCAGATCGAACGGGCAAGACAGGCAAACGAAGGCGGCAAGCAGGAAAGTTGGCGGATCATCCAGATGGAGCAGGTGACAATCCGGAATGTAACCCGGGCGACTGGGATCGGAACCAGGATCGCAGTCGCGGACACAGGCTTGAATCGCCTGATCGGATTGTTAGGACGAAAGGGGCTCGAGCCAGATGCGGGCCTCTGGATCCGGCCGTCGTCGGGCGTGCACACCTTCGGGATGCGGTTTCCGATCGATGTGATCGGGCTCGACCGCAAGCTGCGCGTGTGTGCGGTGTGGCCAAAGCTTCGTCCCTGGAGAATCAGCGGGGTGAGCTGGCGAATTCATTCGGTGCTGGAGTTGCCGACCGGGTCGATCGATCGAGCAAATATCCAGCGCGGAGATCAGCTGCAGGTAGTGCAAACTTCGCGCGAAACCTGAGCTTCGCTGCAAGCGCCGGTGAAGCAGAATGGACGCCGCGGCGGACCAACCGCGTCTACGGCTGTGTCGAGGACGTTGGAGGAACTCCGCGCGAAATTTTTCGGATCAGGAATTCCTGTAGTAACGCCGTCCCTCCACCCGCAGCCAGGCCGATCAACGAGTTCTCGATCGTCAGCCCCACGCCGCGGTCGTTGGCGGGGTAGTACGCATTGGAGATGGCTCCGGCGGCGAACGTTCCCAGCACATTGGAATAATTCGGCTGCCAGCGCCCATTGTCTCCCCGAGCAATTACCACGGTGGAGAGTGCATACAGTGCGCGGGAGCGAATACTGCCTGTGCCCTTGTAAAAATATCGCGGATCCTGATGCAGGATGGAGGGGAAAACTGCGCCGCCCAGCATCACCCCGATGAACCCATCCGCATAGTTGGCGCCATAGCGTTTCGCATATCCGGAAGCGCCTTGTCCGTAATCCTCGAAATCATCATCCCACTGCTGGATTCCTGCGATTGCGCCGGTGGTGAGAAATGTGACGGGATCGATTGCCGACCGCCAGGCGAGCCGGAATTTCTGTCCCGCTGTCAGCGGCTCCGCCTTCCATACATAGCTGGTGTAAAAATTCGGAAACACGCCCAGGACCCGCTGCTTCTCTTCCAGATGCATTTGCTGTTCCGCAAGGTCGTACCCGGTAAAAACCGCGTGTACGGTAGTGCTGGCGGAAGCAATTTCAAGTGAAATCTCCGGCACCTGGTACTGCTGGTTCGCGGAGAGGCTAATGTCATGCGAGACCCAGGGCGCAAAGCCGATCGCAGTGACTGTCATTTGAAATGTCCCTGCAGGCAACTTGGAGAAGTGGAAGGCTCCTTCTCCGTCAGTCGCGGCAGTTTGCTGCGATTTTGAAGGTTGCGACACCAGCGTCACCAGGGCATCCACGATCACGTGTCCATCGGGAGCGGTGACGGTTCCAGAGATCCCCGCGCCCGACTCGGCCGTAGCATTTGTGGGTGAGGTCGGCGAACCTGGTGTCTGTTCCGCCGAGACGACGGACTGGTTCAGAGCGGGGACAGAAGTTGCGGTTGAGGAGGCGGGCGCAGTTCCGGCCGTCTGCGCTTGCGCATGGGAGCCAAGCATCATCAGGCAGACGAGTGAGAGAACGAGGAGGAGATTTCGCAATATACGAATACGGGGTACCCGCGATTTTCTTCTCATTCTACCGCGCGCTCAATTCAGGCCGCTTGTTGCCACGATCGCCACAACTCAAGCGCAGCGATGCAAGTAGATCGTTGTCGTTTGAAAAAAGTGACAAGCTGAGGCGTCGCTATTGAATTAAGACCAAACATATCGTATATTATATACATGCGACCGAGTCGCAACTAGAATTTCATGCTCAAGAGACACGATTTATTACACGAAGCCGCGCAGCAGGGAATTCGATTGACCGCGCAACGGCGCGCCTTGATTGAGACCATCCAGGAAGCGAAGAGCCACCTGGATGCGGAAAGCCTGTTGCAGCTGGCGCGGAAACGCGACCCCAATATCGATCGCGCCACCGTCTACAGGACGCTCGAGCTGCTCAAGCGCCGCGGCATGATTGATGAGTTGGACCTGATGCACCTGAACGGCGAAAAGCATTATTACGAAGTGAAGACGCAGAAGGATCATCTGCACCTGGCGTGTTTCGGCTGCGGAAAAATCGAGGAATTTACCACCCCCACCTTTGAAAAGCTGAAGCGCGAAATCGCGGAGAAGAACGAGTTTTCCATCCAGGTGATGCGTTTAGAAGTGGGTGGGCTGTGCGAACGATGCGCCGCCCGGAAAGAGACGTTGGCAGGATGACTTGAAATAAAAGAACCAGATCCACGCGGCTAACTCTTGGCGGAGTACGCATGGATCTGGGTGACCACAGCCAGAATGACTGCGGGCTTCCTCCACTATAGGACTCCCGCCCGCAAAGTTTCAACAATTCCGCCGCGCGACGAATTCGCTTCGCGCGTCCGGCACATTCGCATGAACGTTGTGAGGCCTGGGAGAACGATGTATTGCACGCAGGGTAGAAAAGCGCGGCTTGATTTCAGAAACGATAGCTTTTTCTTTCATCCTTTGCACCCGATCGGCAGGATTAAAAGCGCTGTATGCGCGGTCCTTGTATTTTTTGCGGCGCTGACATTGTGTGCACCCGCATCGGCAAGTGTTGGCGGAAGTATTTCCGGCACAGTGAAAGACGCTTCTGGAAGCGTTGTACCGGGCGCAAGCGTTGTGGTGCGCGAGGTTGACACGGCTATCGCGCAGCAGACGCGGACAGATCACAACGGAGACTTTACCTTTCCCGTTCTTGCGGTTGGCTCTTACCAACTCGACGTCGAGACCCAGGGTTTTCGCAGCTATCAGCGGAAGGGAATACGCCTCGACACCAATGCGGCACTCAACTTTGAAATTACGCTGACGGTCGGCGACGTGGCGCAGACGATTCACGTCACCGACAACACGCTGCACGTTGAAACCAGCAGCACGCAAATGGGCGAGGTGATTACCGGGCAGCAGATGACTGCGGTTCCATTGAACGGCCGCAGCTATACCGACCTTCTCTCTCTCCAGCCCGGCGTGGCTCCGGCGACCTCCATCACATCGAACACCGTGCAGGATGTAGGAGCGACGATCCTTGATCCTTCTGGGGATTTGAATCCGGGCACAATTTCCGTAAACGGACAGCGAGAATTCGCCAACTATTTCAGCGTCAACGGCTCCGATTCTGAAGAAGATGTGAATGCCGGGACGGCGATTATTCCTAACCTGGACGCCATCGCGGAGTTCCGCATTCTGACCAGCAATTTCGATGCGGAATACGGTGAGTTCAGCGGCGGCCAGATCAACGTGATTACAAAATCCGGCACCAATCAATGGCACGGAGATGCATTCGAGTTTTTGCGAAATACGGATCTGGATGCGCGCAATTATTTTTCGCCGACACGCGGCGTTTTCCGCCAAAACCAGTTTGGCGGAACCTTCGGCGGCCCGGTGCGTCGCGACAAAATATTTTTCTTCACGGACTATCAAGGGACTCGACAGACGCAGGGTGTAGATACCGGCATCATCAGTGTTCCGTCGAATGCAGATCGAATGGGGAATCTGTCCGACCTGGCTGGCAACCTGACGGGAACAGTCAGCGGGCCATACTTCGCCAATCTGCTGACCCAGAAACTTGGCTACGCGGTGGCATCAGGCGAGCGATATTACACTCCGGGATGCACCAGCTCGGCGGGCTGCGTATTTCCCAATGCAGTGATTCCGCAAAATATTTGGTCCACACCGGCGCAGAAATTGCTGCAATATATTCCAGCGCCAAATTCTCCCGCGGGCACATTCTCGACCTCCGCATTTAACCAGACACTACGCGACGACAAGGGAGCCCTGCGGCTGGATGCAACTACGCCATGGGGCCTGATTTCCGCCTACTACTTCATCGACGACTTCGATCTCGATAATCCATATCCAATTGCGCAGAGCGGCGCCAGTGTTCCCGGCTTCAACGCGCTGAGCACCGGTCGCGCGCAATTGATCTCGTTGGGCGACACAAAAAGTTTCGACACCATGGCGATCAACGAATTTCACCTGAGTTACATGCGTGACAATTCCAATCTTGGCCAGCCTGTCGGCGGTCGCAATGTCAGCCTTGCATCGCAAGGTTTTGTCAACGCCGACGGCACGGATAGCATCGTTGCTCTCGATCCCAAAGGACAGAGTGTCGAGAATATCAATTTCAACGCCTACTCCATCGGCGCGGCCGCGAACCAGTTGATCCAGGTCAACAATACCTATCAAGTCTCCGATACGCTGACCAAGGTGGTAGGCAATCACACGATGAAGTTCGGCGGCGATCTTCATCTCGATCAGGTCAACGCAAACGCCATCGCGCAGTTCAACGGCAACTTTGTTTTTTCTGGAACCGAGACGGGAGTCGACTTCGCGGACTTCCTGATTGGCGTGCCCAGCCAGTTCAACCAGAGCCAACTCAATCCGTTCTATGCTCGCAACAAATATGTTGGCGCGTTTGCGCAGGATAGCTGGCATGCGCTGTCGAACCTGACCGTGAATTATGGGTTGCGTTGGGATCGCATCGCACCCTGGACCGAAAAATACAATCAGATTTCGACATTTGTGCCAGGAGCGCAGTCTCAGGTTTTTCCCGGAGCGCCCGCAGGTATTCTCTATCCCACCGATCCAGGAATTCCAGACACCATTGCTCCCGTCGACTACAAAAGCTTTGCCCCGCGGGTCGGCGTAGCCTGGTCACCGCAAGCAAAGCCAGGCAGCTTGTTTGGAAAAATCCTAGGCGCACCGGGGACAACCAGCATCCGCGCCGGATTCGGAAATTTCTATACCGCCATCGAAGCGCTTTCAATCAGCGTGCTGGCTGCGAATGCACCCTACGGCACGACGTACTCCAGCCCAGCGCCGCCGTTGTTTGCCACGCCCTTCGTGACGGCATCGAATGGGCAAAATTATGGCCAGCCCTTTCCGTACACGTTTGCGCCATTGAATTCTTCGCGCACCCATCCTGACCCGAACATTGATTGGAGCACCTACGAGCCCATCAGCGGCATTCCCGGATTTGATATTCACAATCGACCTCCCTATTCGGAGGAGTGGATGCTTTCCATCGAACGACAGGCCGGACCGAAAACTGTTCTCAGCGCCAGTTATGTTGGCACATCCAGCCATCGCCAGTTGGTGCTGCGGGAAGCGAACCCTGGCAACCCGGCGCTGTGCCTAAGCCTGAGCCTTCCCAGTCAGGTAGCTCCGGGTTCGGCGACGTGCGGGCCGAATGGTGAGAGCAATGTCTTCATCACGGCTGCTGGCCAGACCATCAACGGTACCCGCGGGCCGCTTGGATCGAGCTTCGGTAGCGATGCCCTGCAATCGACCATCGGCAACGCCAACTATAACGCGCTGGAACTGAGCGCACGCCACACCAGCGGGCGCCTGGAGTTTGTCGCGTCCTACACGTACGGCAAGTCGATGGACAATTCGTCCAATATCGGCGAAGAGGTCTATCCGTTCCAGCCATCGCGGAGCTACGCCCTCTCTGCATTTGATGTGAAGCAGAACTTCATTTTCAGCTATGAATATCAGTTACCCTTCGACCGATATTTCCACCCCAATCGCTTCACGCGCGGATGGACTCTTTCCGGAATCACTCGTTTCGCCAGTGGTTTTCCCGTCACCATGATCAACAATGGTGACAACTCGTTGATCGGGACCAATCCCAACGGAGTAAACAACAGCAGCATCGATGAGCCCGACTACACCGGCGGCCCGCTCCATCTGAACCACAATCCCCGCCAGCCGGGCAATCACTACTTCGATACGGCGGTGTTCAGTATGAATGCGCTAGGAACGCCCGGCACGGCGAAGCGAAGATTTTTCTATGGTCCCGGCGCGGATAATTACGATATGGCTCTGGCCAAGACCGTAGCGCTGACGGGATCGAAATCAATGCTGTTCCGCGTGGAGGCGTTCAATACGTTCAATCATGCGCAGTTCAACGGACCATCGTCGGTCGACGGCAATATCGGCAGCTCCACATTTGGGAATGTGATCAGTGCGGCGTTGCCGCGCATCCTGCAAGGCGCGGTGAAATTCAATTTCTAACGCAGCTCAGAAGTCCGGTGTCGTTCTGCATTTGGGCGGCGCGATTCTGTTGCGATAGATTGATTGCATGTGTGGGCGCTACGTTCGAAGGTCAGACAAGCAGCGGATCGCGGAATATTTTCGCACCGGCGAAACCGTGTTTGATCTGCCGCCGGACTACAACGTTGCGCCCACAACCTTTCAGCCTGTCATCCGATTGAGCGCGACGACCGGCGAACGCAAACTTGTGATGATGCGTTGGGGACTCGTCCCCAGCTGGCACAAAGATCCCAAACATCTAGGGGTGTTGGCGATCAACGCGCAGGCAGAGTCGCTGATGGAGAAGCCAATGTGGCGGCGAGCGTTGCAGAAGCGTCGCTGCCTGATTCCCGCAGATGGTTTTTACGAGTGGCAGAAACTGGACGCCAAGAACAAGCAGCCGTATGCATTTGGCATGAAGAGCGGCGAGCCATTTGCGTTTGCGGGGTTGTGGGAGCGATGGATGGCTCCGGATGGCAAGCCGCTCGACAGTTTTGCCATCATCACCACCGATCCCAACGAAGTTGCCGCCAAGGTGCACACTCGCATGCCGGTGATCGTGGAGCCCAGAGATTACACGCGATGGCTGACGGTAGAACAAGAAGCGCAACCACCGGTCGACCTGCTTCGTCCCTACGATGCCGAGGCGATGAAAGCATGGAAGGTGGGGAGTGCGGTCGGCAACGTTAGAAACAACGATCCATCTCTGTGTGAGGAAGTATCGTAGTTGCTCCGTGGCGTACGGCTTCTTGTCGAGGAGTTTCGCTCCGTCGAGATGAAGAAGCTAGACGACCGCATTATGCACGATCACCTGGCGGTAAAACTCAGCACTTAGTTTCGGAGTTCGTTTTTCTGTCTTGAAGTCGACGTAGTGGATACCGAACCGTCGCTGATAGCCATCCGCCCACTCGTAGTTGTCGAGAAAACTCCAAAGAAAATATCCGCGCACCGGCGCCCCGTCGGCTACGGCCCGCTGAAGATGCATCAGGTAATTGCGTAGGTACATCACGCGTCCCACATCGAATACTTCTCCTTCGGGAGTGAGCGTGTCGATTGCGGACGCTCCATTTTCGCTGATGTAAATTTCTTTCGGCTTCCACACCTGCGACACAAGTTTCGGCGCCCAATACAGCGACTCCGGTCCGACGTTGAGCCACGGGCTATACATGTGCGGAAATGACTGCGGGAAGGGAACCATTTCGTACCCTTGAGAATTGTCTGCAGCGCGCACGTAGGATGGCGTGTAGACATTCAAGCCCACAAAATCCAGCGGGCTGCCGATGGCATGCATTTCTTCAGGTGTGAACTTCGGCGCGGAGGAGCCCAGCCGATGCAAATATGCGTCCGTATATTTTCCTTCCATGATGGCGGTGAGGATGGCCGCATTTTCTTCGCGAATGGCCAGAGTCGCCGCCTGGATATGATCCGCGGTTTCAATCACCGGAGTAGGCACGGTTGGATTATCGGCGATCCCTACCTGCGTGCCGCGTTGCGCGTGGGCGCGGATGGCCTGCACTCCCCATCCGTGCCCCAGGATGGCATAGTGCGTCAGTTGGGCGAAGGCCGCTTCATCGACGTGTAGATCGGGCGCGGTGTCGGAGTTAACATAGCCGCTGATAAAACTTCCAATCTCATTCATCGTCATAAAATGTTTGACCCGGTCAGACAGCTTGCCGGCAACAAAGCCTGCGTAATCCGCATACGCTTTCGCGGTATCTCGCGATTGCCATCCGCCTTTATCCTGCAGCGCCTGCGGCAGGTCCCAGTGATACAAGGTGCAATATGGCGCGATATCGGCGGTCATCAAGGCGTCGACAACGCGATTGTAGTAGTCCAGTCCTTTTTGATTGACCGCGCCCGTGCCTTGCGGGATGACACGTGGCCAGGAAACGGAGAAG
The DNA here is from genome assembly GCA_963735505.1 of uncultured Acidobacteriota bacterium. Lineage (GTDB taxonomy): Bacteria > Acidobacteriota > Terriglobia > Terriglobales > Acidobacteriaceae > JAKAAZ01. Next base: position 202,980 of record CAVTLR010000002.1, read on the forward strand.
CGATACGTTTTCAGCCCCATGTCCTTCATGCGCTCGATGTCTTCGCCATAGAGATGATATTCATCGTCGGCGACGTCGCCGGTGTCACCATGCGCGGTCTTCCCGGGCGTATGTGAAAAGGTATCCCAGATCGAGGGGCCGCGTCCGTCAAGATTGGCCGCGCCTTCCACCTGATACGCGGCAGTTGCCGATCCCCAAAGAAATCCCTGGGGAAATTGGCGTGCCTGGCTCGTGGAAGAAATGGATTGGTTTTGAGCGGCAAGAGCAGACGGCAGGAATGCGGCCGGAACCGCGGTTCCGAATAACTTCAACAGGCTTCGGCGCGAAAAGAAATTGACCACTGAAATTCAACCCACCTTAAGGCAAAACTTGAGAACGTCACCATGGTAAGCGAGGAGTCAACCCAAGTGAACGTCTTACTGGTGGAGATTCGACAGATTGCAATTGTGAGTTTGGTTTTTACCACGGTCTTCTACTGCGATCTTAGTGACGACTCTGCTTGGCGAAAGTCCATTCCTTGCTCACGCGGCGCTCGCTGAGAAGAGCCGCAGAACACCGAGCCCGGCACTCAGTCATCTGCATCGAACGCCTCGAATCGCTTCGCAAACTCGCAAGAGCCCTCACAAAAATTAAGGTTCTCGCAGGGTACGTACGGGTATGCCCGCGCAAATTACACGCCATGCCCAGCATTGCTCGGACACTGAAGTGACCAGACGAAACTTTCTATTGACGAGGCCGAACCGGTTGCTATGATGAGGCGTCGATTCCCTCGCAAATCGCATGGGAGGAAAATTCATCGAGCCTGCCATTTCACTGCCTTGTCTGTTCTCGGTTCTTGCGAGTCAATAAGGCCTTTCGATTTCGGAAGCGAGCATGAAACTCGGCGAAGGAGGATTGCAAAATGAAATCGAAGGGCTGGATCTATCTACTCTTTTTGAGCAGCATCGCGCTGATTGGAGTGTCATCCCTCAGGGCTCAGGACTATGTGCGATATTCGAAGCCCGATTTATTTTCGTATGATGAACTCGTCCAACTAAGCCTCGACAAGCCTCTCGCCCCAGCATTGGCGGAAAAGCTTCACGCGATTACCACCACCCCCTTCATCAACAATGAAGCCTATTACGCAGGAGCTCGCCCCCGGCCACTCGAAGTCAAGGGCCTCGGTCCAACCCTGCGCGTCGCCTACTGGAACATTGAGCGGGGAATAGAACTCGACGACATGCTCCTGTTCCTTACCGATAAGGACCGCTTCATGGCCGAGGTGCAAGCGGAACGCGAGAAAGCAAAGGAAAGCGGACAGAGGACGAGAGCGGTTGACCTGGAGAAGATTCCGCAGCAAATTGAAGCCTTGCAAACCGCGGACGTCTGGGTTTTGAGCGAAGTCGATTGGGGAGTGAAGCGCTCTCAGTATCGCGAAGTCGTGAAGGAAATGGCGGACGCGTTGCATATGAATTGGGCTTTCGGCGTCGAATTCGTGGAGGTGGATTCGAAACAGCTGGGAACCGATACTTTTGAGGATAAAGAGGATGAGCAAGCTCGCCAGCAGCTTCTCGAACAATTCAGCGTCGACAAAGACCGGGTGCGGGCGCTGCATGGCAACGCCGTTCTCTCCCGCTATCCCATTCGCGACGCCAGACTGGTTCCTTTTAAGGTCGGCTACGACTGGTTTAAAGAAACCAAAATTTCACCCCTGGAAAAAACCAAACGCAAGGCCGCAATTCTGATTGGAGAAGACCTTCTTCAGGAGGTTCGCCGCGGAGGACGGACAACACTTTTTGTAGACCTCGACGTTCCCGAGGTGTCGGGGCACCGCCTCACCGTTGTCTCAGCTCATTTGGAAAACCGTACGAAGCCAAAGGTTCGTCGCCAACAAATGGATGAGTTGCTGCACCAGGTCCAGGACGTGCGAAACCCCGTCGTGGTTGCGGGAGATTTGAACACGACAGGTGGTAACGGAACGCCAACAAACGTGCCGAATATGCTCTATAAGCGATACGGGAGCACAGATTTCTGGACCACAAAAGGCGTCCAATGGGCAACGGGGGTCGGGATCGTTTACAGCGCCACCAGGGGAACCATGAAACTCGCCGGAATTCAGTATCGTGTGGATCCGACCTCGGCAAACATTCCAGGGTTATCCGCCAACCTGGAACGTGGCCTGTTCACGAGCGTGGAGCGGTTCCGTTTCGCGGATGGGAAGGCTTTTGATTTCCGGGGAGTGGCCGCGCGAACCTCCAATGGCCAATCCGGCACTCTGGCCGACTCGAACGAGCGTCTCGCGAAAGGATTCGCCCCTACTTTCATCACCGAGCTGATTTGGGGCAAGGTGCGCGTTGCGAAATTCAAACTCGACTGGATCTTCGTAAAGTCTGAGCTCGATAATCCGCGAGATGTGAAAGGATCCTACCTTCTTGCGCCCCACTTTGCTCGGACTCTTACCGACTTGAACAATTTCCCGCCCCAGCCGATGTCTGACCACAGCCCAATGACAGTCGATCTGCCATTTCACGATCCGGCGAACCTCGGGGTCACGGCGAATTGATCTGCGGCTGCCGCGGTCGAAAGCCTTCGAGGCACAGTAAATCATCGGTCTCTGATTGCGCACGCTACAGGGTGGCGCAGATGTTGCATACCATCTCCCGATCGCGGCTGAATTTACAGTGAATATTAGACGGTGTGAGACCTGGAAGGATGTCCGTATGGTGGGCGAGGCGGGAATCGAACCCACAACCCCCGGCTTAGAAGGCCGGTGCTCTATCCGATTGAGCTACTCGCCCATACGCGTGCGCAGTCACACGCGTGGCTTCGCTCTATTGTAGCGTTCCAGCTCGCCCGGAAAGGATGGCGAAGCAGCTACATCAATTACTTTTCAGTGGCGCTGGGATCGGCTTTTCCGTGCAGCGGTACACCCATCTTTTCCGCAACCACTTCTTCCATCTTGTCCGCAACGTTCTCCGCGATCGGAGTGGCTGAGGAGCCGAATTTTTCGGTGGCCGCCTCCACTACTTTTTCTTTTGCGGAATCGAGAATACCTTCCAGATCAAAGCTCATAACGTTTCCCCCAGGCGAAATTTGATACATCACGGAATGTACTGACTTCGGCACCGCTTCGACAAGCTAAAAAATAGTGAATCGTACGATTTAGGGGATTTTTATGATGGGCTGAAAGTCGATACCGGGTCGATCAACGCCTGCAACGCAGCGTCCCAGGCAGTTGCGGCGGCTTGTGGGGAATTGCCGTATCCCCAGGTATAGAGCGTAGTGGCAAAGCCATTTTGCGAGGAAGATTGCGCCTGGCCCGCCCTCCTTCTGACGCCGGAAAGATTCGCGCCGGGCGCAGCGTCCACTCTGCGCGGCAGGCCGGCAGGTCAATGGATCGGGAGATATCTGTCCAGGCGCGCAATTGCCGTTCGCAGGCTTGAAAGCTGGTGAAAGTGGCAGCGTCGGCGGAAAGAAGATCGATGTAGCTACCCCGTGCAAAAGCGAATTCCGGCAAGTCTTCCGCGTCGAATAGCTTTGCGGGGTAGCTCCAGACGTCGCACTTCGCCGTGAACAGGGAAGTGTCCGGCTGATTCCAGCGTTGCAGTGCGGCCGCCACACACGCATACTCCGCGGCTTCTGGAATCTCGTGAAGAGCTTCGGGCGATCGCCTCAGATCAATAAAACGCAACGCGGGATCTTTCCCGGCCCAGGGGATCACAATCTCCGGATCATTCGCGGCACAGGCAACTGTCCAGTCGGACTGCATCTAGGTTTGCTCCGCCGTAGATGCGACCGCGGAGCGAATAAAATTCTGCAGCGTGGTCTCGGCCCAGTAGCCATCGTTGCGTTCGGTCGCAGCCCCGAGAAATCCGCAGTGTCCACCGTGCTTCGTTTCGATGAAGGCGATGTGAGGATTGGCATCGATCTTTTCAAGCGTCTCCGGAAGGATGCGAATGAACGGATCATCCAGCGCATGCAGGATCAGCGTAGGTACGGCGATGCGATCCAGCACCCGTGCCGAGGCCGCGCGATGATAGTAATCGTCCGCCCCGAGAAAACCGCAGTTGGGAGCCACGATGTACTCGTCATAGCTGCGAATGCTGTGGACGCGCTTGCAGTTGGCAAGCGAAAAGCGTTCCGGGAGCAACTCCGCTTTGCGGCGATACCGTGCCAGCATATTGCGAAGGAAATTCCATTCATAGACGCGATTGCGTGCATCGTGCAGCGCGTCGGCCGAAGGCTGCAGATCGAGTACCGGCGAAACGCCGACCACAGCGCGCAGCCAGGTGGGCGCAGCATCTCCATATTCACCCGCAGCCTTCAGCACCATGTTGCCGCCCATGGAATAGCCGGCCCACGCGATTTGCCTCAAGCTAAAGCGATCTGCGAAAAACTCCGCCACCGCACGAACATCGCCGGAAAGGCCGGAGTGATACAGCGTCGGCGATAACATTTCTGTGCCGCCGCAGTTGCGCATGTTCATGCGGATCACATTCCATCCGGCCCGCCACGCTTTCTCTGCGTTGCCCAGCATGTATTGCGACTGCGACGAACCTTCCAGGCCATGCAATAGAAGTAGCGTCATGCGCTGGCTGCGCACCGGCTCAGGCTGCCAGTTGCAACGGCACAGCACGCGGCTCTGGGTCTGCGGTTCGACTTCGACGATGGTGTCTTCGGGCGCAGGCAGGTCGATCCGGCGAGGTAAAAAATTCGCCAGCAAAGTCTGCAGGTCGCCATGCCAAACTCCGCGGCGCGGCCGAAATTCCGTCAGCCAGGGTGTGGTGGGTTGGTGTTGGGCGACTTGGGCAGGGGTGGGAGTCAGAATTTGCGTGTCGCTCACGGAACGCATCATAATGAAGCGGCGGCTGCAATTGGAAATAGGATCGGGGAAAAATTTGAGATTCGATGGCGTGGCTTTGGGGCGGCTAGTGGGGGTCGAACCCACGACATCCGGTGCCACAGACCGGCGTTCTGCCACTGAACTATAGCCGCCATGAACAAATAGAATTGTAGCATTCACCGCGCCGGATTCATTGCGGGTGGATCGGAGCCAGCCCTTGCCATCGCGCATCTATCCGCAACATCCTCCGCAGATTTTGCCGCCACGCGGCGGTCGCAGCAGCCGCGTCTTCAACGATGAAAATCTCGATATGCTGTCGCATGTTCTGGATGACTGGCTGCGCATTCCAGGAACTTCCATTCGCTTCGGGCTGGATGCGATCGTCGGCCTGGTTCCCGGCATCGGCGATGTGCTCGGCGGACTGGCATCCTGCATCCTGATCGTGGCCGCATGGTTTCGCGGCGTTCCCTATGTCACCTTGATTCGAATGTCGGTGAATGTTGGCATCGAGGTGCTGGTCGGTTCGGTTCCCCTGCTGGGCGATGCATTCGATGTTGCGTGGAAGGCGAATCGGCGCAACTTTAAATTGCTGACGCGCCACATGGAGCAGCCGAAGGTTCATACCTGGAAGGATTGGGCGTTTCTTGCGACGCTCGCGGCTGGCCTGTTCGCCGTCTTTGCATTGCCGCTGATTGTGCTCACATGGATCGTCGTCAGACTGCTGGAATCCCACGCAGGGGTCTAAAGTCGCACCGTCTGCGGCGCGCAGATACGTGGCACGCGTGCGATACAATCAACAGAAGTCGGGGCGTAGCGCAGTCTGGTAGCGCATCTGCTTTGGGAGCAGAGGGTCGGGGGTTCGAATCCCTCCGCCCCGACCAGTCGAAACGAACCACTTGGCACGTCCCTGTATCCCTACAAAAATCTAGTTGCGCCGATCCTTCATCGCTGTTTCATTTGTAATTTTTGACAAAAATGCCTGCTGCACGCGGTTGAAGCTGCGTCCGCGCAATACTGCGGCTACGATGGTGCGGGTAGCCTTAACGTCGCCGATGCGGATGTAAGTGCAGTAGGCGTTTTTGTCGATGGCCATTTCAGGTACCAGGGTCACGCCAACTCCGGCCGCCACCATTCCCAGAAGACTGCTGAACTGTCCACTCTCAAAAGCAATGCGCGGGGTCACACGCGCGTGCGCGCAGGCTGCGAAACTCAGGTCGCGGAAGCAGTGGCCGTCGCGCAACATCACAAACGGTTCGCCGCGGAGTTCCTTAAGTGAAATGGATTTCTGCCCGGCAAGAGGATGATTGTTCGGCAGCACGGCGAAGAGCGGTTCGGTGCGAAGCGGAAACAATTCAAATTCTTTGTGGCGCAGGGGCAGGGCTAGGATGGCGAGGTCGATGGAGAGGTTGCGAAGGCCTTCGACCAGCACCGGGGTAGTTTCCTCCACAATGCGCAGCCTGGCTTCAGGATATTTTCTTGCAAACGCGGCGGTGTATCGCGGGATGAGATACGGCGCAACGGTGGGAATGGCGCCGACAGCCACGCTGCCGCGAACATCGGTGCGCTGATCTTCGATGCCGGCGCGCGCAGCCTCCATTTGGTGAAGGATGGAACGGGCATGCGGCAGAAAGGCGCGGCCTGCCTCGGTGAGCCGCACACTGCGGCCGAGCCTGTCGAAAAGCTTGGCTCCTAAATCCTGTTCGAGTTTCAGCACCTGCTGCGAGAGCGACGGCTGGGCGACGTGGCAGCGCTCGGCGGCCCGGCTGAAACTGCCGGTTTCTGCGATGGCACAGACATATCGAAGCTGATGAAATTCCATAGAGAACGCCTATACGAAGAATGCGGAGTATCTATTGGCCCTATCTGTCTCCATGATGCTACATTGTGTGCATTGAGACAAACGTGAATGGTACTGCGTCAATTTTGACGCGAGCATCAGAGAAGAAAATGTGGCCAGCGAAAAAGCGCAGTGACAGCAACCGATGCCAGACGTGGGGCTGGCGATAACCCAAAGTTCAGCAACGGCCGGTGTGTTTTCGCACATGAAACGGCGGCATCGCATAGGATGCCGTTGGCAAACGAATGTTCGCCGATCGACGCCTGCGATGCAAACAGGGCCGAGCAGCGAAATCGAAACAGTTCCAGCTAAACCGAGAGGAAAAATATTATGGCAACTGAAGCGAAGTGTCCATTCCATCATGCCGCAGGTGAAGGCACATCGAACCGTGACTGGTGGCCGAACCAGTTAAACCTCAGGATCCTGCGCCAACACTCATCCAAATCCGACCCCATGGACAAGGACTTTAACTACGCGGAGGCGTTCAAGAGCCTCGACCTGGCCGCCGTGAAAAAAGATCTGCTGGCTCTGATGACTAACTCGCAGGACTGGTGGCCGGCGGACTTTGGCCACTACGGCCCGCTTTTCATTCGCATGGCATGGCACAGCGCCGGAACCTACCGCATCGGTGATGGGCGCGGTGGCGCCGGATCTGGTCAGCAGCGCTTTGCTCCACTCAATAGCTGGCCAGACAACGTCAGCCTCGACAAGGCGCGCCGGCTGCTGTGGCCGATCAAGCAGAAGTATGGCAACAAAATTTCATGGGCCGATCTGATCATCCTTACAGGCAACGTCGCATTGGAATCGATGGGTTTTAAGACCTTCGGTTTCGGCGGCGGCCGCAACGATGTGTATGAGCCGGACGAAGATGTCTATTGGGGCAATGAGACAACCTGGCTGGGCGGCGACATACGCTACGGCAAGGGCAAGCACGGGGAAGAGGGTGTGATCGTGGCCGACGAGGAGTTGCACGGCTCGGAGCGAGATCGTACCGGCGGCGGCCACGCGGAGCGCAACCTGGAGAATCCGCTGGCAGCCGTGCAGATGGGTTTGATCTACGTAAACCCGGAAGGGCCGGATGGCAACCCGGACCCGAGAGCCGCTGCCCACGACATCCGCGAGACCTTTGCGCGCATGGCCATGGATGACGAAGAGACCGTCGCGTTGATCGCTGGTGGGCATACTTTCGGCAAAACTCACGGTGCCGCCTCACCAACGCACGTGGGACCTGAGCCCGAAGGCGCAGGCATCGAAGAGCAAGGCCTCGGCTGGAGAAACAGCTTCGGCACTGGCAAAGGTGGCGACGCAATCACCAGCGGCCTGGAAGTCATCTGGACCTCCACGCCGACAAAATGGAGCAACCAATTCTTTGACCACCTGTTTCGCTACGAGTGGGAGCTCACCAAGAGCCCGGCCGGGGCGAACCAGTGGAAGCCGAAAGGTGACGCAGGCGCCGACACTGTGCCGGATCCGTACGACCATGCAAAGCGACGCTCGCCGTCCATGTTGACCACGGATATCGCGCTGCGCGTCGATCCCACCTATGAAAAAATTTCGCGGCGTTTCTACGAGCATCCCGACCAGCTTGCCGACGCGTTCGCTCGCGCCTGGTTCAAGCTGACTCATCGCGACATGGGTCCGCGTGCGCGCTACCTGGGCCCTGAAGTCCCGGCTGAAGAACTCGTCTGGCAAGACCCCATCCCCGCGGTCAATCACAAGCTGATCGACGAGCAGGACATCGGGGCTCTCAAGGCGAAGGTTCTTTCATCGGGCTTGTCTATCGCTCAACTGGTTTCCACCGCGTGGGCTTCGGCTTCTACTTTCCGTGGCTCCGATAAGCGCGGCGGAGCGAACGGTGCACGGATTCGCCTGACGCCGCAGAAGGATTGGGAAGCCAATCAACCGAAGCAACTCGCGAACGTGCTGAAGACGCTGGAAGGGATTCAAAGCGAATTCAACGGTAAACAGTCCAGCGGCAAGAAGGTTTCGCTGGCCGATCTGATTGTTCTGGCCGGTTGTGCAGCTGTCGAGCAGGCGGCGAAAAATGCGGGTCACAACGTGACGGTTCCGTTTACACCGGGACGCATGGATGCCTCGCAGGAGCAGACCGATGTGGATTCCTTCGCCGTGATGGAACCGCTGGCGGACGGCTTCCGCAACTATCTCAAACGCGAATTCAGCGTGTCGTCTGAGACGTTGCTCATCGACAAGGCGCAGTTGCTCACGCTGACCGCGCCGGAGCTGACGGTTCTGATTGGCGGCCTGCGCGTTCTGAATGCCAATGTCGGACAGACCAAACACGGCGTCTTCACCAAGCGGCCCGAGGCGTTGACCAACGACTTCTTCCTCAACCTGCTCGATATGGGGACGGAGTGGAAGGCGGTCTCAAAGGCCGGGGACGTGTTCGAAGGACGCGATCGTAAATCAGGCGAACTGAAGTGGACCGGCACACGGATCGATCTCATCTTCGGTTCAAATTCCCAGCTTCGGGCAGTCGCCGAAGTCTACGGAAGTTCGGACGCGCAAGGGAAGTTTGTTCATGATTTTGTCGCGACTTGGAACAAGGTGATGAACCTCGATCGTTTCGACGTTGCGTAATCTTGCCCGTCAAGCGTAAGAGATAAACTGGCTCAGCCTCGATCTGGTCCCGGGTTCTCCGGCCTGGATTGAGGTTTGAGCCAGTTTCTGTTTTTTGGAGGGATGATACTCCATCGGGTTACTCATCGAACCGGGAACACGTAGATTGCCTCGACCCAATCATTACCGAGAATCGCCTTTGTGGGTACGCATGCACTTGAGTCGATGCAAAATCCTCGAGATTTGAATCTGAATCGCACTTTCGCCCCCATTGGTTACTAGTCACTTCGGTGACTAGTAACCGGAAGCAGCGCTTCGATGACTACCTTGCAAATAGGCAGGTGAATACACGTGACTCCTGGCCGTCGGGTTCGATGAATCGATCTCGGGTGGTGCGTGATACGGTTCCTGTATCGTTCAATTGCTGGTTCCGGAGTAAGGCTCGTCGTTGTGCCCATCATGCACGGCCACAACCCGCAAGCGAACGATGTGTAACTCTTTGCCACATGCAATTAGCTCGTATCACGAGAGGAAACTATGGTAGTAAAAACCCTTGGTTCACCTGTAGAGCCGTCGATCGATCAGCCTGGATACACTCGTTTGAGAAACGTGAAACCCGTACAGCTCACCCAGACCAACCCGCTCATCTCCGATGAAGCCATGGCCTGCGTCCAATCATTTGCCGACGCAACTGGACTTTCTCTGGACTGTGTTGTGACGGAAGCGCTGTTGTATTGGTGGGATACCAATGCCGGAGATATCGTTTCTCAACTGGAGCGCTGCTATATGAATTAGTCGACGGGCTATCGTGTACGGTCGCACAAGGGCAGGGGCTATCAGAAACCTGCCCTTTGTGCTGTGGATTTGGATGGCGCAACACATTGAAGATTAGCTGGAACCCGATGGATTCTGCGCAAAGTCCTGTCTATACCAAGGGAAAACGGGCCGGGTCATCCTTCCACGGATTGAAGATTGCCGCTCCGGTGTTAGCCACATCGACCACGTTTCTGGTCGCAAAGTAGAGGCCGTGTTCGATCGCCGTCGATGCCAGCAAGGTATCGATCACGGATGGAGAATGTCCGGTGAGGCGCTTTATTTCTCCGCTGATGGTTCCCCAACGCAGAACGACCGCATCCGAAACGGAAAGTATCCGCCCCGAGAATCGCGCTTCGAGTGCAATCACAGCCTGTTGCAGGCGGGGACGAAGTTTCGCACCAGGCGGAAGATGTTGAATGCCTTTCTGGTATTCAGCAAGCGTCAAAATGCTCAGAAATAAAGTGTGCTCTTCAAGGGAATTGACCCAGTGCTGCACGTCGCGGTCCGGCTTCGGTTTGCTGAGTTCCGAAATTACGTTTGTGTCCAGCAGCCAGCCATTCAAAGCGCAATTTCCCGTCCAGCGTCTTTCTCTCTCGCGATCTCAATCCTGTGCAGGTCAAGACTCTGTAGAAAATCAACCAATGGCTGGTGCCCCTTAGGCTTTGGGAGTAGCCGCTCATACTCTTCCGGCGCAAGGATGACGGCAGCTTCTTTACCGCGAATTGTCACCAGTTGCGGGCCGCGAGTTGCGGCGAGCCGCACGACCTCGCTGAATCGGGCCTTGGCGTCTTCCAGCTTCCAACGCTCCAGCGCGGGAACTGCCTGGTGCTTCAGCGATTCGTTTGGCGCGCTTTCGCAAAGGGGATGGACATTGCACTCTCGTTCTCAAAATACAATCTGACTATCTGACTAGATTATACTCCGACTTCCTCTCGCCGGCATGGAAACTCGCGATTCTATGCAGTGGCGTCGGTGGGAACGTCATTCTGCGTAGCCAGCACCTTCGCCACCGTTTGCAAAAACTCTTCGCCGGTGAAAGGCGTCGGAAAGACCTCGATCCCCTGGATGCTCCATTGATACTGCAGACGATCGTCCTGCAGATATCCACTCACCATCAGAATGCGAATTCCATGACATTTCGTTCGCAGGTAGAGAGCAGCCTCATAGCCGGAGATGCCACTCAGGTACGGACGGACCAGCAGCAGGTCGGGTTTGCATCGGCTCAACCAGTCGACGGCGCGCGACAGATCGCTGGCCGGCAAAACAACATAGCCCTTGTCTTCCAGCACCTCCTGCAATACCAGGCGCAGGTTCGAGTCGGAGCAGAGGAGAAGGATGGTAGTTTCCTTCTTGACAACTTCCTGTGGTTCGCCAATCACGGTGCCTCTCAAAAGTTCTACGGATTCAACGTTGGATTCTACTCGTTCTTGCTATCCGGTCGCACCAGAATTGTAGACCACCCCATCACCGACTAGGTTCTCGGCGGCCATTTTTGCGGGAGCGGCTCCAAGCGGCGCCATCGGCATGTCGCGCAACCGCGTGCCCGTGGCTGCGAAGATGGCGTTGCCCACGGCCGGCGCCAGGCCGATGATGCCGCTTTCTCCAGCGCCCGCGGAGGGCAAATCCTTGCGGTCGAGGAGAACAACTTCGATCTGCGGTGCATCGCTAAAGCGCGGCACACGATACTGCGCGAAGTGCGGGTTCAGGATGCGTCCGTTGGCAAACCGAATCTGCTCAAACAGCGCGCCGCCAATTCCCTGGACGATCGCTCCTGAAACCTGGTTGCGCAGACCGTCTGGATTGACGATGGCTCCTGACTCCCAGGCTTGAACCACGCGGCGAATTTTGATCTTGTTCTCCGGGGGAGCAATCTCCACTTCGACGCAGGTGGCGACGTAGCCGCCTTTATCGCTGCCGCAGGCAATGCCAAAACCGCGCTGGGCAGTGGATTTCGATTGGCCCCAGTTGAACTTGTCTGCCGCAGCTTGCAGCTACGGCGCGCAATCGCGGATCGGTCAAATTCTTCATGCGAAATTCCAGCGGGTCCATGCCGACCGCATGCGCCACTTCATCCATGTGTGACTCACGGGCGAAGTTGTTCGCGGTGGCCGCCAGCGCGCGGTAGGATCCCTGCCGCAGCGGCGAATCAGCCGGAGTGAAATTGGCTGCGTTGGTGGGTCACGTTATACGGTGTCGTGATGGCGGCCGGCCCGGAATTGTAGTTGTGATGTTCCCATGCGACCAGCGTTCCATCGCGGTCCGCGCCGCTGCTGATCTCAATCAATCCGGCAGGACGAAAGTAGGCCCAGGTAAATTCCTCTTCGCGAGTCCAGACAATCTTGACCGGCTTCCCAGCGGCTTTGGCAAGGCGCGCCGCTTCAACCGCCGCTTCGCCCGTATGTTTGCCGCCGTAGCCGCTGCCCATGTCGGGTTGAATGACGCGAACTTTTTCTGGCGGCAAGTGAAACGCGGCCATCAAGTCATCGCGAACGCCAAAGGGCCGTTGCGTTCCGGTCCAGACAGTCAGCTTGCCGTTCACCCACTCGGCCACCGCGGCACGCGGTTCCAGCGGCGCATGCGCAATGTATTGCACCGTGTATTGCTGGTGCAATCGGATTGGAGCCGCAGCCAGGGCCTGCGAGACAAAGCCGCTCGGTTGCCCCGTGTTGTCGTCGTCATCCGAACCCTTGGAAGACTTTTTGAATGAGGCGAACAGATCCTTGATTGGAGGGCTGAGCCGGTACGTTCCAGCTAGCGTGCAAGGCTGCAAGCGCGCGTTCCGCGGTCGGAGAGTTAGCTGCAGCGACCGCAATAAAATCGCCATCGTGCACGACAGTGACGCCGGGGATTTTCTCCGCCTGGCTAGTGTCCAGCGACACCAGAGTGGCGTTGAAACCCTGCGGCCGCAGCACCTTTCCAAACATCATTTCAGGGCGAACAATGTCCGACGGATATTTGTGTTTGCCGGTCACAAAGTCGCGGCCATTCACCTTGGGAACAGCCGTGCCCGCGATCTTCCACTCGCTGGCCGGGGTCAGCGCAACCTCTGCCGAGACCGTCTGCACCAGCTTTTCGCCGTGCGTCAGTTCACCATAGAGAATCGATTTGCCTGAATGCTGCTCGGTCACTTTCGCATTCGCCGCACTCAAGCTTGACGGATCAGCGCTCCATCGCTTGGCCGCCATTTCGACGAGCACTTGACGCGCGGCTGCCGCCATCTTGCGAAGCTGCGGTCCCATGGTCGGCGTGGTGCGGCTGCCAAACGTTCCCATATCCCATGGAACCAGGTCGGTATCTCCCATGAGCATGGTGATGGAGTCGAAGGGAACTCGCAACTCCTCCGCAACCTGCTGCGCCAGCGAGGTGCGGATATTCTGTCCCACTTCCACCTTGCCGGTGAAGACAGTGACGCGGCTGTCGGGCGCAATGGCAAGCCATGCTGCGATGTCGGCGGGAAGTTCGTGTCCGCCGAAGGTGCGGCCCGATTCCTGGGCCACCCCGGGGAGATCAGTCAGGCAGACAAGTAATCCTCCGCCAAACAATTTTAGAAAGTCGCGGCGATCGAGACGAAACCAGTACGGCTTGTCGTCGATGGCATGTTGCGCGAGTTCTTCCGGCAGCGGATCGAGAGCCTTCATTGACCACCTGCCTTCGCCGGCGACTGCGAGGCTCGCTGCACCGCCGCAATGATGCGCGGATAGGTCCCGCAGCGGCAGATATTTCCATTCATATAGGTGACGATTTGGTCTTCCGTCGGATGCGGCGTTTCGTGCAGCAGTGCGGTGGCTCGCAGCACCATGCCGGAGGTGCAATAACCGCATTGAAACGCGCCTTCCTCCACGAACGCTTCTTGCACCGGGTTGAGTTTGCCGTCCTTTTCCAAACCTTCGACGGTGGTGATGTTGGCATTGGCCGCCGCCGACACCGGAGTGATACAGGAGTGGACCGGCTTGCCATCCAGCAACACCGTGCAGGCCGCGCATTCGCCTTCGCCGCATCCATACTTGGGCCCAGTTATGTCGAGGCGATCGCGGAGCACGGAGAGCAGGCTCTCGTCCGGCGAGGCGGTGACGTGTCGATCTGTCCCATTGATCTTGAGAATGAACTCACTCATTCCATGCTCCCGCTACGATCCACAGCGCAACGTACCCACCAAGAATACGCCAATCGGATCGGGCGCGGGCTCGCTCGCAGCGAGCGCTTCGCAAGCGCCCATGTGAGCCTCAGGCCAGCACGCTGAGCTGTGTAAGTCCGCAGCGGGGCTTGCGATGGAGCGGTCAGGTTTTCCTGTTCTTCGGCGGTGGTGGCGTAATATTCGATGACGTCATCGCCGGCCGCGAACGGACCTAACTTCGCCGCATATACAGACCGCCCGACGTGTGTAACGGCAGAGGATTGCCAAGCCTGCGTACCTTGCCGTCGCGTTCGCAATTGAATCTGGAGAATATTGTTTTGCTCTGGCGCGACAATAAAAATCCGCAGCGATTCTCCCGGTTTCATCAGAGAGGGTCGCGTAGGAATAAAGAGACGCGTACGATTCGCGCCCGTCGCCGACGTGGCGACGATATAGGCGGTATTCATTTCCTCGGGCAAGTCATTCAAAAATTCCTTGATGGAAAGCCGCAGCCTCTCCAATGACAGGCGCACAAACTTATTCTGCATGGAGGCAAGTTGACCCTGATCGTTGCGGGTTGCGATCGCCGCCTGGTACTCGACCATCGTCTCTCGCACCAACGGCGCCATGGCGAGCCACAGCGGAACCACATGCTGCACCACCTCTGCGCGCGCGCCATCGTTCTTGCCGGCCGCTCGCAGCGCGACCGCGCGTTGCAGCACCGCATTCAGCTGGTGAGCTTTTTCAAGCGCATCGCAATAGGGAACCATGAAGCCGACAAAGCTGGCAAAATAACCGATGCGATCCTGTTCCGTCGGCGAACTCGCCTGCGATACCAGCGCCTGGAATTTTTCCGCCATCTCACGCTGATGCGGCAGTACCACTGCATCCGGTTCCACGGTCGCGTAATTAAACGCCTCATCGTAGTCGCCCGTAAGCGCCAGCGTATTCGCGAATCCCTGATTGTCGCGCGTTCCCAGAAACGTCGAGGAAATATCATGGCCGCGATCGCACTCTTCAAACAGCGTCGCCATTTCGTCGGCCCGCCCGCCCGTCGCCATCGCCGCGCAGAAATTCTGATAGTGCTTCGTCGCCGTCAGATTGCCGTCCCAACTGGCGCGCGCAAGATAGGTTGCGGTGGGGTCAACAATCCGATGTCGCCAGTGAATCCCGAGCACTCCCTGGCATCCAAAATTCTGCGCACGATTCAGGTCCATCTGAAATCGGCTGGCGCGAAACTGCGGAAACCACATGGAAGGGTCATCTTCCAGCCACGGAATCGGCCAGCGCTGGCGGCTTCCAAGTTTGCCGAACGCTTCGTTGACCGGGTCCCACCCCAGCGAATCGCTCAACGCAGAAAACACGATGTCTTCCGGAAGCCGCTCGTGCAGCGATTGAAAATGCCGCGTCACACCTCCCCAGCCGGCCACGACAAGCTGCTTATCGGGTGCATTCCGTTTCAAAAAATTGTGCGCCTGCAGAAATGGCGTAACCGACAGCGGGATCTTTTTCTCTCGACTCTCCCAATTCGCATTCTCATCCTGCCAAAGCCAAACGTAATCCACCATGGGATAACGTTCCAGCAAATCTGCAAGGCGGCGCTCCAGTAGATCGCGTGCCGTGGTCGATTCAATAAATCCATTCGGGTGTGACAGAGCCTCCGGTGGAAGCGCGCGGACAATCTCCGCTGGGTTTTGATACGGCTCAAACCCAATACCCGTGCGGATGCCGAGATCACCCGCAAAGCCGAAGGCGGAGCGCATCATCGCGGTGGTGCGCGCGGCAATGTCCCAGTTGTCAGCAGCGAGGCGGGTCGCATCGGCGCCAAACGTATCCGTATCGAAAAACTGCGCCGCGCCCATGGAATAGGTCGAGGTGCGCTGCGGCAAATATCCCCAGCTGTGCATGGTGGTGTCTTCCAGCGCCGCGCGATGACCAGAGCCGGCAAACTCGAACGACAGGTACGACTCGGCCATGGGGTTGGGATCGTTTTGCGTGTACACATGCATGCCGAACATGTTGAAGCGCATCCGCAGCATGGCCGCAAAGTAGGCGCGAAAATCTTCCTCGTTATACACACTGATGCAATTCAGAAAATCCGGCCAGGGCAGCAAGCCGCGCACCGCAAATCGGGGCGACCCAGTCCACCGTTGCCCATCCAGCGGAAGTTGCAGCGACGCTGGCAGGTCAACGGGAACCGTGGTGCCGTCGATGCCAAACACAATTCCCTGGCGCTCCAGAAAATCGAATACCGCGTACAGAAGCGCCTGTTCATTGACCGCGCAAAGTGTAGCGCTTTTACCGGAGGAAGAAATCTCATATTCCTCAGATTGTTTAAATCGCGACGCATCAATTTGCAGCGTCAATTGCAACGCATCCGCCGTTGGCGCATCACTCGCAATATCAATTTGCGCCGCGCTGTTCAACATGCGAAGACCACTCAGCAATTCGCGCGCAGCCAGACGAGTCTTCACGGAATCGGCTGCCTGGTTGCGAACGGTGATGCGTCGCGGACGCAGCTGTTGCGCGTTCGCTGAAGCCTGGGGCATCAAACTGCTGGCCGAGGCAATCGCGCTGGCCTTGATGAAATCTCTGCGATCCATAGTGAGCCTGTTCCTCAGGCAAGTACTTCACCCTCTCAAGAATGATTCAAGAACATCGGTCGCAGCAAGCGGCTCGAACCTAGACGGCGCGATCGCGATACACCTTGGCTCGCGGCTCCGCCGTGGCTGCGATTTGTGGGCGGGGAAGGCGGCCAGACCAGTTGGCCCAGCCCCAGAAAATCGCCGTGGTGGAGCTGAGCAGCCCTGCGACGGTGCCAATCTCGCGCGGTGTGTAATGGGTAGAAGCGATGCCCGCGCCCATCATGGAAATCATCATCATCGTCCAGGTCAGCGTTTCAATGGTGGCGAACACGCGGCCGCGATAATTGTTGGCGACGGTGCGCAGCAGGTAAGAATAATTCAACACCGAGTTCACCGCCATGCCTCCGCGCGAAATAAAAATGAAGAGCAGCGCCATTTTGAACCCCGCCGCACGGCTGAACGCCACATACGCCGCGCCGTGGACAATGTAGTCGATGAAGACGGTCAGCTTGTAGGCGTCAAAAGAAAGTCGCCTTCCGAGCCAGTTTGCAAACACTCCGCCAAGCAGCAGGCCAAGACCGGCGCAGCCCCAGATGATGCCAATCCCTGAAGCTCCGCGATTGAAGACCACTTCACCAAACAGGGTGAACAGGATTTGTGCCGCGCCGCCGCCCATGGCCCAACCCACGGAAAGCAGCGCAATCGCGAGTACAAGCGGAATCGAGCGCATGTAGCGCAGGCCCTCGCGATATTCATGCAGGGGACGAACAACTTCTTCTTCCGCCAGAATGTTTCGTTTGGCGCGGAAGCCGTGCGCATCCGGGGCCCTCAGGTGCGAAATGGCCCAGGCGGAAAATACGAACGAGAGGGCATTGAAGATGAAAGCCCACTTATATCCAATGGCGATGACGGTGGCGCCCAGAAAAGTCCCAACCGTCAGGGTCATCCATTGCGTGGTCTGGGTCAGGGAATTGGCAGTATGAATTTCCTTCGCATTGGCGATGGTCGGCAGGATGGAGGAACGCCCCGCCGTGAAAAAAGGAGATGCGACCATCAGCAAGGTGCTGAACAGGTATAGAACCCAGACGCGGTGCGCCGTCAAAGCGAAAATAAAACCCAGCGCCACCAGGGCGCGAGTCAGATCGCTGGCGATCATAATTTTTTTGCGATCCAGCCGATCCAGCAGCACCCCCGCCACCGGGCCCATGGCAATGGCAGGAATGGCGCGCGCCAACAGCACTCCCGTGACCACCAAACCGGAATGAGTGAGCGCCATAGCCAGCGCGAAAACCGCAATGTTATTGAAATTGTCGCCAATTTCGCTAACAATTTGCCCCATCCAGGTGTAGCGATAATTGCGATTTTCGCGGAGAAGTTGGAGAAACTCGTGCATCAGCCGGCCATGTTTCCTGAAGCGTGCGCAGGCTGGATCGACTTGCCGGTCATGGCTCTGAGCGTACCAAACCCGGCGACGGATTGCGGCGCAAAAAAAGTACCTGGACCGTCGATGGTGTGACGATGATCACTGCCGGGATTCTGACAGGTCGGGTAATTCTTATTCAGGTTCGTACGGAAGGGGTCGAGCATGGAGACTCTTGCTAAATCAGAGTCACATGAATATCGGCTGGGCAGGCTGCACGCTGCCTCCGATATGTGACTCAGCGTGGATCGGCGAATAGGCGGGCTGAACACGCTTGTATTGCTTGGCGGGCAGATGTGGCGATGCCAGTCGCTGCGCTGCCTGCTGCATTCCTCCAGCAGGTTGGAAGGTAACATATAGGGTACCTTCGCATATTTCGCCCGGCACCATCTAAGATACCGACCAAGACCCTTACATCTCGGACCTCGTCGCGAATCGGAGAAATTCGGTTGAACCTCTTCGTCTGTGCAACTGTGAAATCAATCCTGAAATCCGTGCCAACCTCACGATCCTGCATTGCCGCCGATGGTACGTTCGTCGTCAGACTGCAACCTCGCCGACCTCTGCTGTCCGTCGCGATGGCGTTGATGGTGGTCGCCAGCTGCTCGACGCTTCTGGCCCAGGCGAGTGCGGCCATGCCGAACGCAATTGCTGCGCAGCTTTGGCAGCCGGATCATGTCCCTTTTTCCTTCCAGTATGACGGCAAGCCCTCGGCGCAATTGTTGCCTGGATGGCACGTCTCGCATACCATCGTCGCCGACTCAAAAGGCGAGATTCACCGAACCATGTACACCGATCCGGCGACCCATCTTACCGTGATGGCGGACGTTCGCTTCTATCCGGATTTTCCGGATGCAGTGGACTGGGTGATTCGGTTTCGCAACGATGGTTCCACCGATACGCCTATTCTCGAAAATATATTGCCGCTCGACGGATCCATTCCCGCTTCCAACGCAGACTGTGTGCTGCGCCATGCCCGCGGCAGCGATGCCGACGCGAATGACTTCGAACCGCTGCAAGAGACCTTCGGTCGCGGGTGGAAACGCGCACCTGGAGTCCCTCGGCGGAGATTCATCCAATACCAACACGCTACCCTTCTTCAATCTGCAAATCGGGGATCACGGCCTAATTGGCGCCATCGGCTGGACCGGCAACTGGAAGGCGGACTTTCAATATGCAGACGATGGCAAATCCATCGCCTTGAAAAGCGGCATGGTCCGCACTCATCTATTGCTTCATCCCGGAGAGGAAATTCGCACCCCGCGCATTGTGCTGATGCGTTGGAGGGGCGGAAACTGGCAGGATGCGCAAAACCTGTGGCGACGCCTTTTGTTCGCTCACTATACGCCGCAGGATCACGGCAAGCCGATGCGCGGACCCATCCTATTCGGCAGCTGGGGTTCAGAACCCATCGCGAATAAATTGGCCTACATCGATTGGATCCATCGAAACAAAATTCCAGTGGAGGTCTACGCGGTCGATGCCGGATGGTACGGCGCTTCGGTCGGGCTGGAAGGGGACGAGACGAATCCCTGGTGGAAAAATCGCGGCGACTGGTTCCCCAGCCCGCTCTATTATCCCAACGGCATCCGGCCACTTGGCGAGGCATTGCATAAGGATGGATTCGGTTTCTCACTCTGGATCGAGCCGGAAACGACCATGCAAGGCAGAAAAATTGCGCGCGAGCACCCCGACTGGTTCCTCCACAAAAATCCATCGAACCCCGAAGATGCATTGCTGGCAAATCTCGGCGATCCGGCAGCCCGCAAGGGAATTACCGATATGGTCTCCGGCTTCATCCGCCAATTTGAAATGACATGGTACCGGCAGGATTTCAACATCATGCCGGAACCTTATTGGAAAGCCGCGGATACTCCAGACCGCATCGGCATGACGGAAATTGGCGATATCGAAGGACTCTACAAAATGTGGGACGATCTGCTGGCGCAGCACCCCGGCCTGCGCATCGATAACTGTGCCAGCGGCGGCCGTCGTCTCGACATTGAGATGATGTCGCGCAGCTTTTCTGTCTGGCGCACCGATCACGGCTTTCATGACACGCTGGCGGAGCAGGCCCAGACCCAGGCGCTCGCGTACTGGGTTCCGCAGAACATGGGATTTGAAACCTACACGGCTGATCTGCCGGCGAATAAAGGCCCATGGACCACGCCCGGCCCCTACAGCACGCCAAAGAATCTCTATCTGATGCGCCTCGCCTACGACGCCGGCTATGGAGTCACGCCGGGAGCCGCAGGCGTAAACAATCCAGCCTGGGTTGCATGGATCAAGCAGGCCATCGCCGAATATCGCCAGGTTCAACCGTATCTCTATGGTGATTTTTATCCTTTGCTGTCCTACAGCCTGAGCAATGACACCTGGACCGCGTGGCAATGGAATCGGCCCCAACAGAAAGACGGTCTGGTGATTGTTCTACGTCGACCAGGAAGTCCATTTACGGCGATGGATTTGAACCTTCGACATCTGCAGCCCGACGCCACGTACGGAGTGGAAATTCGGCCGACCTATGCGCGAGCCGCTGTCAAAGAAATGAAGGGCAGCGACCTGATGCATCTATCAATTCAGCTAGCCGACTCGCCAAGTTCCACGTTAGTGTTCTACCGGCAGAAATAGCCACGCAGCCCGCGTGCACCTTCCAACGCCAAAGGTTCCGCGTCTACTTCTTCGGCAGGCCGGACAAATGAACGACAGCCGCCGCAGCCGTCAATTTCACCTGATATTTTGGATCGTTCATACCGGCCCTCAAATCCGGCAGCATGGAAGCGTCGCCGCGCCGGGCCAGGGCATCGTAAGCGGCGGCACGAATCACCCAATCCTTGTCATGCGTGGCGGCAACAATGGCTTTGGCGCTGACCGGATCCGGATCCTTCGCCAGCACTCGGATAGCCGTCGCTTTCACCAGCGGTCCCTTCTCCTCGCTGCTGTGAATCGTCTGGTAGGCCTGCAGCCCGATGCCGCCAAACGGCACAAATCCCATCCCCTGTTCGAACGCCATATCCTCCATCTGTTCGGGATGGTCCAGCAGGTCGTGCAATTGATTTTCCTGGCTGCCAATCAGTCCTGCGCCAGACTTTCGCTGGCCCGTCAGGATGGCATAGTAAACGGCATAGCCTCGTTCATCCCCAAGCGCGATTAAAGACTTGGCGGCCGCCATCACCACAGCCCCTTCCGTATCGCCCTTGGCGGTCGCGAGCAATGATGGGATCGCACTTTTGGAATCCATCGCGCCCAGGGAGAGTGCGGCCGCTCCCCGCGTCTCCCGGTCTTTATCTTTCAAGCCCTGCTCCGCCAAGGTTACAGCTGCGGCATTTCCAGGAATCAACCGCAGCACCCGCATCGTCGCCTGGCGCTGTTCCGCACTGTTATCGGTTGCTCCCTCGTGCAACACCGTCCACGCCTGCGCGACGGGCGTCTGGGCGATCGCAGGATATGCAGTGAGCAAACACATCGCGCTGGCGAACACTGCAACCAGGGGAAAAGGCAATTTCAACATTCGATTCGACAGGACTGGCATGGCTTCCTCTTCTTGCTGCAAAACAGTTCGGGCGCCTGCTTGCACCGCAGACGTGTGCAATCGACAAAGGCTTTCAAGGTGTTGAAGTGTTGCACTCAATGTAGACCGTGCCTGGAAGCTCTGCAACTTGCCCATCAAGGGTTTAATGAACATCGATTTAGGGTGGGTGGGGTAGGGTGGGAGTATTGAATTGGGATAATGAGTGATTGGGCTGTTTGAGTGGAGAGGAGGGGAACGTTGGCAAGCGACCTATCGGTCATATTGGCGTAGAATCGCATAATTAGCAGTTGACATTGGCCGACAATACACTACATATGGTTGTGGATAATCTTGGTACAACATTTGCGGCTTTGTGGATAGAACTGCGGGCGATGATAGAACGACTCTCCACGGGTCTGCCTCTGTGCATGGATTGACGGAGCGTTTTCACTTCGCAGCAGATGATTTCAAAACATATCGCCTACTGGTAAGGGCACGGATTGTGATCAAGACAGGCGTGGACGCGAAAGCGTATGCACGCTTAGACGAGGCAATCAAGACAGTCAGCGAATGGGCTTAACTATCGCCGATTCGGGAAGAGAGCTTCGACAAACTGGAAGTAGTTGTAAATCAAATGAAGAAAGAGGAGGCAAAGATGGCAGAAAACATGGTTAGCGAAGTTGAGCGGATGGTAGTTACGAGAGTTTTTGATGCCCACGCGAGCTGGTTTGGAAAGCGTGGACCGACCGAAATACGTGATGCAGTGGTGGGGGCGAAAGGCTTAGCTGCCCGCTTGCCAGATGGATGTCGCGTTGGAGGAAAGTCTCTCTCTGCATGAAGACGCCGGATGGGTACGAGGGCTGGAATGCGATTGAATACCACGAGTTGTTCTGCACGAGAAGATCGTTTCCTCCATGTACTTTTCGGACTCGGAAGGAAACAAGATTGATCCTGCAGACTTGGGAGTAGAACAGGAAGCCATCGACGGTGCGTACGACGTGACTTTTTGAGGATCTTGGAAACGGCAGGACGAAACTCACATATCGGAAATGAATCGATGGCGAGCGCAAAGGATAGCGGGCAATGGGAGGGTTGGAACGAGACACTCGAGAAGGTTGCCGCGGTTGTTGCGGGGCTGACGCAGGTGAAATAAGTAGCTGGAGGTTTGATTGCGAAACTAATCCTGGAGAAAGAAATGAAAAGACTACCGTTTCTCGCTATCGTCTGCTGGCATTCGCATTGCGCCACGCCCAGCGACACGACGAAGAAAGATGCAGCCGTCAAACCTGCCGATCCGGAATCGAAAGTGTGCTCGATTCCTGGAATGAGATTGGCGCAAGCTGACGGTGATGGCCGAAGATTTTCCCGAGGACAAGTATGATTTCAGCCGAGGCGCGCGCAGCGCACCTTTGCCGAGCAGTTGCTGCACGCGGCGGGTTCTTGCTACTACTTCACGAATACTGTGACGGGGCAGAAGCTTCCCGCGGAGAGATCCGAAGCGCGAGCAATACAAATCCAAGGCCGACGTCGTTGCATTCGTCAAGAAAGCCTTTGCCGATGGCGCTGCTGCCATCGAGGCGAAAGGCGACAAAGGCATGACGACGGAGGTTGAGTATTTCCCTGGGCAGAAATCGCGCGTTCTCGACATAGCCTACGGCATCATCGAACATAGCGGTGAACACTACGGCCAGCTCGTTGTGTACTACCGCCTCGAAGGTCTTGTGCGCCGGAGTCGCGGCCCAAGAAGTAAAGCTCAGCAGGCCAGGTACCCCGTCCTGTATCGCGCGCCCTTGGCGCGAATGGGCGGGGATTTTGGTTTTTTGACCTTCAGGATTCAATGCGCCGCGCAGCCTTAGTGGAAACCTGCTTCTCGTCACTTGGCCGGATGGTCGCCTTTCAGGTCAAGCGACCTTGGCTCGGCTGTTGCCTTCAAGGCTCGGTACTCATCGAGTCCGACCCGTGACTATGGATCATCAGTCCTGTTAAAACGCGCTTCCGTCACCGATCTTCGCTGGCGGCGACCATTTCGACTTCCCAATGAGCGACAAATCGCCAAGTCACTCATCGACGAGCCGATCGGTACCGCGATGCCGGCTTGTTATAGTGTTCCTTGCCACTATCTGAGAGAAAAATGAGATAAAAAAAAAAAAAAAAAAAAAAAAAAAAAAAAAACAAAAACAAAAAAAAAAAAAAAGAAAAAAAAAAGGAAAAAAAAAAAAAAAGAAAAAAAAAAGTCGAAGCGCAGTTCGCAGGTGGAAGTCCGCCGCCACTGGCGTCCGGGCCACAACGCCATTTATCCTAAAGGCAGCGATGATATCCGATGAAACTGACGCAAAGGGGAACGACATGGCGACCAAGGTAGACCAGGCCGTTCAAAAAGATTTGACCGCTGAGGTCGCAGAATGGATCGAAGCATTTGACGAGGTGGTTGCGCAGGATTGGGAGCAGGGTGCCGCTCTGCTGGCCGCACTCCGCGCACGCGCCCGCGAAGCCGGCGTGCCTGCCGTAGGCGAAGTGGTCACACCCTACTGGAATACCATCCCCAAGCATGATGAAGTTCCGTATCCCGGCGACCGCAATCTAGAGCGCCGCATTGAGGCCTTGCTGCGCTGGAACGCCATGGCCATGGTCCACCACCAGAATAAGGAAGATGCCGGCATCGGCGGCCACATCTCCACCTACTCGTCTCTGGCGACGCTGTTGGAGGTAGGCTTCAACCATTTCTTTAAGGCGCGCTACGGCGACCAGCCCGGCGACCTGATTTATTTCCAGGGCCACGCCTCTCCCGGCGTCTATGCCCGCGCCTATTTGGAAGGCCGCTTCGACGACGACCGCCTCAATAATTTCCGCCACGAATTACGCGACACTCCCGGCCTCTCCAGCTATCCTCACCCCTGGCTCATGCCGGACTTCTGGCAGTTTCCCACCGTTTCTATGGGAATCGGCCCGCTGAACGCCATCTATCAAGCCCGCTTCATGAAGTATCTGGAAAATCGCAACTTGATCGAGAAGACGGACCGCAAAGTCTGGGCCTTTGTCGGCGACGGCGAGACGGACGAGGTCGACACCCTCGGCGCAATTTCGCTCGGCTCGCGCGAAAAATTGGACAACCTGATCTTCGTCGTCAACTGCAACCTGCAGCGACTCGACGGTCCGGTGCGCGGCAACAAGCGCATCATCGATGAACTCGAAGCCACGTTCCGCGGGGCCGGTTGGAATGTCATCAAGGTGATCTGGGGTTCAGACTGGGATGAGTTGTTCGCGCGCGACCACCAGGGCTTGCTGCTCAAGCGCATGGAAGAATGCGTCGACGGCGACTATCAAGCCTTCAAAGCCAAGAATGGCAAATATCTGCGCGAGAATTTCTGGGGCAAGTACCCCGAACTGCTGAAACTTGTCGAGGACAAGACCGATAAGCAGCTTTTCAAACTGCATCGCGGCGGCCACGATCCGGCAAAAATTTATAACGCCTACAAGCGCGCTGTTGAGCACAAGGGAAGCCCCACCGTGATCCTGGCAAAAACCGTCAAGGGTTACGGACTGGGTTCAGCGCAGGCTCGCAACGCAACCCACTCGGAAAAGAAGCTGACCGACGAGAGCCTGGCGGAGTTCGTGAAGCATTTCGATATTCCGTTGCCGGCAGACGCGGCCAAGCATGCGGATTTCTACCGTCCCGATCCCAGCGATCCGGCGATCCAATATTTGCAGGCACGCCGCGCCGCGCTTGGTGGCCCGATTCCGAAGCGCGAAGTTCTCAAGCCGACGTTCGAAGCGCCCAAGCTCGATTTCTTTCACGAGTGGATCGGTGGCTCCAAGGGTCGCGCCGTCTCGACCACCGGCGGCTTTGTTGGCATCCTGCGCGGACTGATGAAAGATGAAAAAATCGGCAAGCTCATCGTCCCCATCGTTCCCGATGAAGCCCGCACCTTCGGCATGGAGTCGGCGATCAAGCAGGTTGGCATCTATGCGCATGAAGGCCAGAAGTACACTCCGCATGATTCCGATATGCTGCTGTCGTATCGGGAAAATGTCGACGGGCAAATTCTGGAAGAAGGCATCACCGAAGCTGGCTCGATGGCATCGTTCACGGCCGCGGGAACGGCCTACACCAACTACCGCATTCCGATGATCCCGTTCTACATGTATTACTCGATGTTTGGCTTCCAACGTATTGGAGATATGGCGTGGGCCTTCGCCGATTCGCGCGGCAAAGGCTTCATGATGGGCGGCACCGCAGGGCGCACTACCATGCTCGGCGAAGGCCTGCAGCATCAGGACGGTCACTCCCACGTGCTGGCCGGCACCATCCCCACCTGCCTCACCTACGATCCCGCGTATGCCTACGAAATGGCCGTCATCATTCAGGATGGCATTCGCCGCATGTACGAGGCCGGCGAAGATTGCTTCTACTACATCACCATGTACAACGAAGCCTACGTGATGCCCGCGATGCCGCAAGGGGAGGGAATTCAGGAAGGAATTCTTCGCGGCATCTATAAATACAAAGCTGCAGAAAGTGGTAAGGTGCAGGCCCAACTCTTCGGCTCCGGCGCGATTTTGAACGAGGCAGTTCGCGCTCAGCAAATTCTGGCGGAGAAATACAAAATTGCCGCCGATGTGTGGAGCGTCACCAGCTACAACGAACTGCGTCGCGATGCGCTGCAGGTCGAGCGCTGGAACCGCCTGCATCCCGGCGAGAAGCAGCGGACACCCTATGTCGTCGACCGCTCTGGGTCAAGCGGCGGGTCCCATCATCGCAGCCAGCGATTATATGAAGTCGATGCCGGACAATCTTGCCCCGTGGCTCGGATCGCGGCTGGTGTCGCTCGGTACCGACGGCTTCGGCCGCTCCGACAATCGCGAGCATCTGCGCCGTCACTTCGAAGTGGATGCCGAGTCGATCGTCGCATCAACACTGTCTAAGCTGGCTCGCGAAGGCGTCATCAAGGCCGACGTCGCCGAGAAAGCATTTGCGGAGCTTGGATTATCCACCGAAGGCGCAGGTCAGCCCTGGCTTAGTTTCATCCGCAACAAATGCAAAAGCGGCAAGGTGGCCATTCCCCACCATGCCGCTTCTTTTTTGTCGCCGCACGACCATCACTGCGGATTGAAGAAAGCCGCCGGACGCTCGCGCACCAGGTTTCTTATTTTCCCGACGCCGGCAGGAAATGCGAATGGCTTGGCATTCTCGAACTTTGCCGCTGCGTCCCGGTATAAATTTCGCCGCCGGTCAACGTTAGTTTTTTCACTGGTTGCCCTTCGGCAAAATTCATATCGGCGAGATCCACCCAGAAGATATTCGGGCTGCGCGTCGACTCAAAATAGTAGCGGCGATTCTTGTGGTCTGAAACTGTCCGCCAGATCGTGGACGAAATATTCGGTTGTCCCGGCGTAGAGATTCCCAGCGGTACCGAGACGTTGCGAATCACAGAGAACGCGCTGGCGACGGCCTCGCGATCGTCCGCTGTTTTCGGAATCGCGTTGATGTAGAACGAAGCCCGAACAAAGCGGTCGGCAGCCCGATTCGTTCCAGGCAGCATGGTGGTTCCACCAATCTGCTTCCAGTATGCATTGAGCGCCAACTGCTGATCGTAAGTGGGCGAATTGGTCATCACCTGGTATTCCTTGCCATGATGAATAATCATCTTCCCATTGATGTATTCGAAGATGGCGGAATCGCCGCTCGGATCTGAGACAGCCAAATGCACCGTGCCTTCGTGGCCGTCCGGTGTTGGAACCGGAAGCACATAGAATGTACGCGGCTTGCGCGCCCGCGACAACCTCATCGACCGTGGCGTAGTTGTCGAGCACGTATTGCGCCCACACGGAAATCGACATGGGCTGACTCGCGCTGGTGGGCGGTGCTTCAGGATATTCCGACTCCGCCAGGTACAGCATGTTCGCAACCAGGCCTTTTTCATTCATGCCGTCGGCAGTTGCTGCTTCAAACGCACTCGCCACCACGCTGCCATACTTCGATGTCCAATGAATGGAAGTCGGTCCCGCCGCGCCGTCGCGCTGCATACCACGCGGCAACACCCATAGGTTCGAACCCAAGATCAGTTTGCCAATCCATGCTGCGAACGGTGATCACCGTACCATCTGGCCCCAGATAAACCGCTCGGGTGCAGGCGTAGGTCGCAATCGGTACAACAGCAGAAAGCACCAGCGCGGTGCTCCCAAGAAGGTGGAACCATTTCTTTCGAATCGTCATATGTCTCCCTGGGGGATAGACGAGGAGTATAGGCGCAATTCACGCATATTCAAGCGAAGACTTGGGCAAGCCTTCTACGCCACCACCAGCCTATGATCGAGGAACGGATGCACAACTCACTGCGCCTCGAGGATCGGCCTGGTCTTGTGGCGTGAATCCTGTGGCGTACATATAGAGCTCAACTCGGTACAATGGATGTAGACACCCAGAACCCGCCGGCAGACCAGAGTTTGCGGGCCCCATAGCCTGCCCTGGGCATGTCGAAGGGTCCCGCTCTGGGACAGGGGACTAGGCAAAGTGTCGGGTGCCCCATTCAAGCCGTTTTTTGGCTTGAGTGGGATGAAAATGGCCCACCAGAGCAGAAAAAATGTTCTAAACCATTGTGGAATAGCGACTTAGAGCCATCGCAGCCGCTGCACAATCCTTCAATTAGCCTGCACAAACCTTCAATTAGCCTGCACAATCCTTCAAGTAGCCCGCCAATCCCCTCACACCACCAGCACCTGATCCAGCAGCTGATTCACCGCTCGCTGCGCCTCCAGGATTGAAAACCGGTGATCCATCGCTCCCGCAAGATCCGTGTTGGCAAATGCAATCCGACCAAACGGCGCACGCCGCAGAATCTCTCGCGGCGCAGGCTCTCCATCCTTGCCAAAAAAGAATCCTGGTTGCGGACTCAAATACGCATGTCCCCAGCGATTGAGAATAATCCCCGCAATATCCTTCTGCGCATCGAACCCATACTTCGAAAACATGGTATTGAACTGCTCGCGAATCGACCGCTCATAATCCCGGAATGAAGTCCCAAACAATTCCCATCGCCCGCGATTGCCCTGGTCCTGCGTGCTCAGCCCCGGGTAGGAATACAAAACCTTCAGCGACAGAACGATGGGCGAGTCCGGTCCAATCGTCGGATCCTGCAAGCCGGTCAGCGAAGTTCTGCAAACCTGCGTGTAATTGCCGACGCCTTCAAACCACTGGCATCCACTGATTCCCATCTTGTAGAGGAACTGCCAATTCCGCACGGCAACGTTCGCCATCATGCAAGGCGAGCGATAGAACTGGCTATACGCATTGCGCTGCGCCTCAGGAAGATCGCGAACAATGTGCTTCGTCGTCCAGCTACCGCCGGCTAACACCGCCGACCGCGCCTTCACGCGATACAGCTTGCCCGCCTTCACGTACGTGATGTTCAGAAAATTCGCCTTCGCCGGATCGCCGTCATGCTCCACCGCAACCACAGTGGAGGAGAGCCGAACTCTGGAGCGAGTCTGCGGAGTATCAAGCGCTGCAAAGTTGACCGTATTCTTGCTGACGTCTTCCACCGAGTCCGCACCATCAATCGCCGCAGGATTCAGGCTCTTCAACATCAACCGCGCAATCGTCGTATTGCCGCCGGGAAACATCTGCGTCATATCTCCACTGCTGTCGTGCAGAGGATGCAGCATTTCGAACGCGTAATCGCAGTAGGCCGATAACGCATCCGGCCCCAGCCCTGACCCGCCGCCTTCCACGGGAGAGAGGAAGGTTCGAATCGTCTCCTGACTCAGATCCAAATCGCTTCATCATATGCTGTTCCAGCGTGATGGAATCCAGATAGCGCGACGTTGCGTCGCCCTCCACCTTCGGCGGAATAAAGTTATCTCCAGGCAGCGGCGTTCCCTTCAGAAAGCGAAGCAGTTCCGTCCGTGCAGTGTCAGAAATCGGAGCTCCTTTCAGTCCGCTTCCCAAAGGATCGATCACCCACATTCCAGACTTCTGTCCGAACTTCGCGCCGAACCAGAATCCGTATTGGCCGTTCTCCATCCCCACCGTGTCGTAAGGATTGTTCGCGAGTGGCATCGCCTTTCCAGGTCCACCCCATGTCTGATATTGAAGCTTCGGCGTTTTCAATCCGATGGAATCATAGAAGCGCGTGAAAAAGCTGTTGGGATACATCAACTGGTAGATCGCCGAGCCCTGGTGGGAGATCAACCGTTTCCCGTCGACCATAAACTCATTCTGCTTCGCCTCGCCGCCAAAGATGGGATGATTCTCCAGCACCAGGCAATTCATTCCGGCACGCGTGTTGCGCTGGAAAAACAGCGCCGCTGCCAGTCCGCTGATTCCGCCGCCTATCACCACGCAATCAAATGTCTCTCCGGTATCCGTAATATTGTTGGGCAGCGTGTTGTAAATTCCGTCGCGAATCGTGTGGCCAGCCTGCATCACAGGCAACGTGTTTCCGTTGGAATTGCTGTACTCCCCGACGCCGCCATAGCCGGTGAACTCGTCAGTAGTGGTTGAAGCCAGCAAATCCGCGGGCTTGATGCCGCTCAGCAGCGTAGCTCCGGAAACCATTAACGTGGAGCCGAGAAAATCGCGGCGAGTGATGGGCTCGTCCATACCCAGGCTGTTATCGCCAGACACAGGACATTTAGGATCGGGATCAGACATTCGCGACTCGCTTTCGATTGGTTTTTGCGTGCAATGCATCCTATCGTATCGCCAGATTTCTGTAGGATATTGAAATTGACATCGATGCGGAAACTTCCCGCACGTAAAAAACGCTTCACCTTGGGGTCTTTCATGCGAATTCGAATCACCCGATCCTGTCTCTGCTTCTTTCTACTCATCTTTGTTGCTGCGCAGGGATACGCGCAAGACGACTCTGTGGTGATTCGCCCAGTGGAAATTCAGGATGTGCTGGTGAATCCCGGCATGGGGATTACAACATTTCAGCGATTCAACGGCGATGCGATCAATCCGAAATTTACCTGGTCGGAACGGGGTCCGGTGACGCGGCTGCAGCAGGCGTCGACGAAACCGGATTTTCCCGATACTTCAATCGCCTATGTTCGCTGGTACTGGAATGCCATCGAGCCGGAACAGGGAAAATATCGCTGGGACATTATCGACCTCGCGCTTCAGGAAGCGAAAGCGCATGGCCAGACATTGGCGATTCGCTTGATGCCGTATGCCGGACAAGAGGGTTCCATCGAACCGCTGCCTGCCTGGTATCGCAACTCCGGCGCGCGGCGTGCCAACAAGCCGACCGATCCAGATGGCAGCGTCTGGCAGCCGGACTTCAGCGATCCACTCTATCTGAAATATTGGGGAGAACTGGTTGCCGCCGCGGGTGAACGGTACGACGGAAATCCGTATCTCGACAGCGTCGACATATCGTCGATCGGCTATTGGGGCGAGGGTTGGAGTCCGTACATGCCGGAGTTCTCCGGTTCAAAAGCAACTGATCGATATCTGGCTGAAAGCATTTCCGCACACGACCTTGCTAATGAACTTCGACCAGCCCGAGGCGCTGGCGTATGGCACGCAGCAAGGGGCCGGTTGGCGATTGGATTGCCTTGGCGACATGCGCTTGTCATCGAACGACAAATATTTTTCCCCGGAAATGCTGGATGTCTATCCGCAACAAGTGGTGCGTGCAGGAATCGAAAATGTGTGGCAGCGCAGTCCCGTGTCGCTCGAAACCTGCGGCACCCCGTGGAGCTGGAAGAAAGATGGCTTCGATGTGTCCTACATCCTGGACCAGGCGCTGCGCTGGCACGTCAGTTCGGTGAACATTAAATCTTCTCCAATCCCACCGGACTGGCAGCCTCAATTCGACGCGTTTGAAAAGAAGATGGGCTATCGCTTCATCCTGCGTCGCCTGGAATATCCAAAAACGGTGACGCCGGGTGAAATGATGCCGATGCATATGTGGTGGCTCAACGCCGGGGTCGCTCCTATTTATCGAAATTACTGGCTCGCTGTCGAGTTGCGCTCCGCCAATGGCAGCGCGGTGATTCGCGTACCTGCTGATATTCGCAAGTGGCTCCCCGGGGACGCGGTGGTGGACGACTCGCTATACATGCCCGACAATCTCGCTCCAGGAACTTATACCTTCCGTGTTGCCATGCTCGATCCCCGAACGCAGCTGCCCGCGATTCGTTTCGGCATCGAGGGACGCCAGTCCGATGGATGGTATGACATGGGAACTATCGTCATCGCAGCGCGAAAGTAGTACATCGCACCCGCTGAGTGATCGGTATTTTTCAGATAGGCTCTTCGCCGATTCTGAAAGTACGAGTGATTCTCGTAATCACTTGCGAGCAAGGTTCCACTCCTGCCATCACCCATGCGTCCCAAATCTTCGAGATGGCGATCTTCCGCCATGTGAGCGAAACCACGCGTGCAGATGGAGCACGCAATCCATCACAAATCATCACTCATGAATTCACGAACACTTCATGTATCGCGTGGGTTGATTCATCAAACGTTGGAATGCCCTGATGTATATCTTTGGCAATTCACTTTTCTATTTCAACCCCCAAGGGTAGGAAAGGGCGTCCCCCATGTCTTTGAAAATCTGCTTAGTTGTATCCTTGTTACTCGCCGGAGTAGCGAATGCCCAGGATGTACCCATATCGAAGCACGTGTGGGTACTCACGGAAGAAAATCACAGTTTTGAAGATGTTGTCGGCAACTCTCAAATGCCGTATTACAACCAGCTGATTCAGCAATACGGATTGGCGACCCAGTTTTATTCCGACCAGCACAGTTCGCTTCCAGCATTAATGTGGTACGTTGCAGGAGTCGCGGTTGAGACCAATAACGACACGGTGTCATGCGATCACACCAACGACAATATTGTCCGCGATCTGTTAACCCATGGCGGTTACAGTTGGCGATCATATCAAGAGGACATGCCCTCGGCGGGCTATCAGGGACTTTACGGTGGCCCAGACAATGTCTACGCTCGTCGACACAATCCGCTCATTGATTTTTCTGATGTATGTCCGGGAACCGGCCAGGACACGAACAGTGTCCCCTATTCGCAAATGGCAACCGACTTTGCGCAGGGCAATATCGCCAACTATGCCTACATCACTCCGGATTTAAATGATGATGCTCACAACGGAACCGTAGCGGAAGCAGATCAATGGCTCCAAGCCCATGTTCCCGATATTCTTGCCCGGCCAGAATTCCAGCCTGGCGGAGACGGCATACTTTTCATTATTTGGGATGAAGGCACTCTGAATTCAGACAATCGTTGTTCTGCCACCGTGGCAACCGGTTGCGGTGGACGCGTTGCCACCCTCGTGATTGGGCCGCGAGTGATACCTGGCTATCAGTCGACCATCACCTATCACGGCGAGAACGTGCTGAAAACGGTGTGCGTGGCGATGGGTTTGTCGACCTGCCCTGGTGCAGCGCAGAACGCTGTGCCCATGGCCGACTTTTTTACCAGCGGTATCGTGTCTCAGGCCCCATCGGAGGGCGTTGTTATTTCAACTCCAGGAAACGGAGCTACTGTCGTGGGAGCCGTCCACCTCATCGCGTCCGCGTCGGAGAATCAGGCCGTGAGCCAGACGCAAGTTTGGGATAACGGCGTGAAGCTGGGAGCGTA
This sequence comes from uncultured Acidobacteriota bacterium, assembly GCA_963735505.1. Lineage (GTDB taxonomy): Bacteria > Acidobacteriota > Terriglobia > Terriglobales > Acidobacteriaceae > JAKAAZ01. Next base: position 236,265 of record CAVTLR010000002.1, read on the forward strand.
TAGCACCCAGGTAGATTCCATATATAACCTGGCACCGGGGAAGCATACAACCACAGCTCTCGACTTAGATTCTGCTTATAAGGTTATTCATCAAACGGCTGTAACTTACACCGTTCAGCCACTCGTCAATGGAGTACAAATCATCACCCCGGGTTCAGGTGAAACGATTAGCAACTCAGCGATTCATATTGTCGCCCACGCAAATGAATCTGTGCCGATCAATCAGATGCAGGTCTGGGACAATGGCGTCAAGCTTGGCTGGTATGCCGGGGCGGACGTGAATGAATATTTCACGCTTGCGCCTGGCTATCACACGGTGACAGTTCTCGATCTCGATGGCAGTTACAACACGATTCATCAATCGAGCGTTTCTTACTCTGTTCAATGAAACCGGTTGAACGTCTCGGAACTATTCGGGGATGCCACAGATGTCCCTGCCACGACCCGGTGCGGATCGTCTGCGCCGGGTCGCGGTTTAAGCACTCGTGTGTGGCGCCAGCACTCTAAGTATTTGATTCGCGAGTCACCACGCGCACCGATTACGGGTGTTGGTGTCGCTTGTCAATAAGTAGCGTCAGGCTTGTCCCACGAGCTCACAGGCCGCGTGTTGTTATTCCGGTGCCACAATTAAAGCATTCGGAGTTCCCGTCGGTATCGTGAAGGGTGACCCGGCTACCTTAGTGATGGCAGTGGGTGTGACCGTGAACACGTATAACATTTTGGTACTCAGCGCAAAAAGATGATTGTTATTATCCCAGTGAATACGATTAATTCTCTCCGTAGTCAGCACATCGCTATATGGTGTAACCGGATTCGCCCCGTTGAAGTGGAAGACCTGTAAGCCATATAGTCCCCCGACAGCAAGGAGTTTGCCTGATGGGGAAATATTCAATATTGGCGTTGTAAAGCCGTTTCGCATCACGTTTTGAGCAGAAGGCATATTCGCTGCAGTGTTAGTCGAGGCAATGTTCCCTTGGACGTCCACAGTATAGCTGGCAAGCTGAAAAGTATAGCGATTGTCTTTCGCCGAATAGTCAGCAATCATTGCTGCCAGGTGGTTGCTGGGATCCGCCGTAACATACAATGGTACGTAGCCTGCATCACCACTTGGAGCGGCAGGAGACGAAATATTAAACGTCCAATTCTGCATTTCTCCGTTACTTCCAAGTATAAATCCGGAGTACGACACCCCCGTGCTTTCGAAGTCACTCGCAGCATATGCGAATGTGTCATTTGCGGTGATTGCGGGTGCCTGAAAAAGCCCTGAACCCGCATTATCTCCGGTCGCTATTGCTCCGTTAAAAATCAGATCACCTGATTTGGAAATGTCATACGTTTGAATCGCAGCAGGACAACCACCCGAAATAAGAGGAAATACCACGTACAGATTCCTGCCCGCATGATTCAAGCTGGCTAGACCTATCGTTCCCTGGTTGTAACCATCACAGTTACTATCGACGTAGAAGTCCTGAGTATCGATCGATGATAGCTCCTTGCCAATTACGCCAGTCGAAGAAAGTTGGTACGAGTGAATAATATGGGTGCCTAGCGTAAGAAGGTATTTGCCCGTAACTCCAATCAATAAACCCGCCGGAGCCTTAAAGGGTGAGCCAGATACCAGAGTAAGTTTTCCGGTTGTAGCCGCATCGTAAAGATAGATACCCTTAGTCGTACCAACATAGACACTGGCAATGGGCGCAGCAGTCTGGGCTGGAGCTACTTCAGTAGATGCGGACTGGGCGAAGCTCAGTCCTGCCGAAAGCGGGGCAAGACAAAGGGTGAACGTGAGACCCCTCACTGTATGGTTCATCGTGTGCTTCTCCTGAATAGGGGGCAGGTTGAATCGCTGTTCGGTGCAGGGGGGACTAGCGCCAACCAGTATAGGCGCTCGGATTAAATACCAGCAACAGCGGCCATGTTGCTGCTGATCGCAGCTCGCGGTGATCCAGCGTCAGGTCTGGCACTGGAACCCCACCTCTCGCCATGCTTTGTCATGACTGGCGAAATCATGAGAAGGATCCAAGAACTCTCTCGAAAGAGAAAAAACAAATCTATCACTACTCGATGCGATCGGTGAGCCTATCGCCGGGCAGATCCGGCAAATTACCTCAAAACTGGAGCCATGCACCACTTCCAGGAGCATGTACCGCAGTCCGCCCTTTCGTCAACGATACTCAGGTACTGGTCTGCGCAGAGTACGACAACCCTGAGATCACAGGATTCGGCTAAGCCACGAATGCGTAGCTTGCAGTGAGTTGATTGACTGGACGAGATGTCTGCTCGGCATGTCCGCGGAGCGTCGCTGCTTCGCGGCTCTTGGCTAATCCAAGCCTCCCTGCCATTTTCACCAGGTCCGCCAGAGAGTTGGCCTGCATCTTTTGCATCACCTGACCGCGGTGGGCTTTCACGGTAATTTCACTGATGCCAAGTTCCTCGCCGACCTGTTTATTGAGTAATCCGGAAGACACCAACGCCATGACCTGCCGTTGGCGAAGTGAGAGCCCGGTATAGCGTTCCTGAAGAGCTTGCTTCTCCGCCTTTCTAGCAGACAGCAGACGACTCCTTTCGAGAGCTTCCCGAACGGCACTCAGAAGTTCGTTGTCGCGAAAAGGTTTCGTGAGGAATTCTTGAGCCCCTGCCTTCATGGCTTCGACTGTGGTCGGTATGTCGCCATTGGCGCTGAGAAAAATAATTGAAATGTGCGGGCATTTCACGATTGCATGTTTCTGCAATTCGAGACCACTCAGGCCAGGAAGGGATACGTCGAGTATCAAGCAGCCGGGCGCGAGCTCGATGGAATGGGCGAGGAATTCTTCGCCCGACGCAAACGTCTCCGGAGACCAGCCTTCGCGGGTAAAGAGGGCTGCCAGTGATTCGCACGCGGCTTCGTCGGCGTCGACGATGAATACCTTTGGTGCGTCTCGTAAAGTCTTCAAGAACGCGGGTCGATCGCTAATCGTGGATGTCGAACTTGCACTATCCCTGAGAGGAGATTCCGTGTGAAAGAAACTCATTTTCGCCCTCCAATAGTTTTCTCGCGATGGGCCCACACGTGCTGTTTTGGGGCATCGGGGTTTTCAGCGCTGTTTTTGGAGATTGACGCGAAAGAGGAAAAGCGCCGATTACGAGAGTAATTCTGCAATCGGAAACGGCATGCAGACAACCCACGATAGAAGGAATCTCTAGCGTTCCATGGTTTGTCTTCAGTTCCGACTTTTGGGTGAAGGCCAGAGAGGAATCAGCGCGCTCAGCTTCCGATATGCTTTCTTCCGAAGAGCCGAGCGTCGATGGACCAGGCGCCTGGTCCAATCATCGCCAGCGTGCCACCGAAGACAGCCAGCATGAGGGGCATCCAAATATCATTCGCACCTACGAGAGCGATCCATAACTCGATGGCTGCGATCAGTGCTCCCACGGCAGGCGTCCATAACCCTGCCAGGATAAATAACCCAAGGACAGCTCCTGCTGTTTCAGGGATCGCAAGACCGGCGGCCGGAGTTTTCAGCTGGGCTAGCCCGATATAGAGAAGAGCAATCCCTGTGAAAAGCCGTTGAATGAGAAGGCCGAATCCCGGCCAGCTATTCGCGAATGTTGAGAACAGTCGCTGCAAAGGGCCTCCCTCTGGGAGGGTACGGCACTCGCACGGGGACGGGAAGCGCTGAAAGGCTAAACAGCGTTCATACTTTCGGGTGATCAGAGTTCGATAATTCCACGCTTGAGGGCGATCGTGACGGCATGAGCCCGGTCGCTGGCGCCGAGCTTAGACAAGATGTTACTGACCCGGCTCTTGATGGTTGCCTCCGCGACGAATAGAAGGTCCGCTATCTGCTTGTTAGAATTCCCAACTGCAATCAGCTGCAGAACCTCAATTTCACGGGCGCTCAATTCATCATCGGTCGCGTGCTCAGCCAACTCCGCGGCAACCTCTGGCGGTATTCTCTTCTGTCCCTTAAAGACTGCATGAATCGTCTCGATGAGTTCCCGGTCATGTCCTTTCAACAGGTACGCCCGCGCGCCGGCTCGAAGAGCGCGCAGCACTTGAGCATCCCCGTTATAGGTTGTGAGCACAATGATGTGTGCGCCTGGGAATTCGCTCAGAATACGGGTTGTCGCTTCGATTCCATTCAGCCCGGGCATTTGAAGATCCATCAGGGTCACGTCCGGGCGATGTATCCGGAACTTCTCGACAGCCTCTTCTCCATTGGAGGCTTCTGCTATCAACTTCATATCAGGCTCTGCGTTGACCACGGCGGCGAGGCCCTTGCGAAGAAGGGCGTGGTCGTCGACCGCGAGAATCCGAATCATGCCAGGAACGCTACTCATGCCTCGTTGCCTTTCGGAAGAAGCGGAATCGGCGGCCATCGCCCCGCTTTTGGTATGCCATCGAGGCGGGAACCTGGAACTGCACTTCTGTGCCCGCGCCCTCTTCGCTCCAGAATTCCAGCTGCGATCCAATTCGCTTTGCCCGCTCGCGCATCCCGGGTATGCCGAAGTGTCCTGAAGTTCCGCCGGCTTCCAGAATCCTGGGGGTAATTCCCTTGCCGTCATCGCGGATACGCAGCCGGAGATGATGCTGATCGTAACGTATCTCCACTTCGATGTGGCTGGCAGCAGCGTGCACAAAGGCATTCCGGATCACCTCGCGGGAGATCCGGTAGACTTCGTCCTGAAGCATCGGCGATAAATCCTGTTGCTTGCCTTCGACAAACACGTGATAGCTGGGAGCATGTCCGTTCAAGTTATGAGCTTCGGCCAACTCACGGCCGGTGGCGTTCAGCAATTCCGAAAGGCTGCGTTGTGCGGCTGGTTCCGGGCGCAATTCGCCAATCGCGGCACGGCCCTCCTTAATCCCTTCTTCCGCAGACTCAATTGCCTCGTCAACGACCTCCATGGCGTTGTCCGCATTGCGGAGAAGTAATTTGCGCGCTGCCTGGAATTGATAGGCCGCGGCCTGGAAGGTTTGGAGCATGGTGTCGTGCAATTCCCGCGCGATGCGAAGCCGCTCTCCCACGCTGGCTTCCAGCCCCGCAGCGAACTGCCGCTGGATCTGATGGAGACGCATTCGATAGAGTGTCCAAAGCAATCCGAGAAAGAACGCCACACACAAAAACCGGAACCAGTTGGTCTGGTAATACGCCGGCGCGATGGAAAAACCCAAGGACGCGCCCGCTTCGTTCCACACACCGCTGCTGTTGCTGGCCATCACGCGAAAACGGTAAGAGCCCGGCCCAAGATTGGTATAGATGGCCTCTCGCGTAGCAACAGGTGCGCTCCAATTCCGGTCGAAGCCATCCAGGATATAGCGAAAGCGAATCCTCTCAGGTGAGGCAAGGCTCAGAGCTGTATACATGATTGCGATTCTTTTGGGTGAAGGAGGAATGCGCACCGGACTTGTGACATTGATGGGAAGATTATCTGCCAGCACAGCCTCGACGTGTGCAATGGCCGGCGGCGAACTGTCAGGCATGTGAGACGGATCAACCACTGAAATCCCGCGACCCAGAGAAAACCAGATTCTTCCCTCAGAATCTGCGACCACAGACCTGCTTCGGTTGATACCCTCGCTGCTGAGCAGACCGTCCGCAGTCCCATACTCTCGAACGTCAGATGCTCCGAGAGCACCCTTGGCGAGCTTGTCTCGACGCACCTGCAACACATGTTTTGAGGTTGCGATCCAGAGCCAGCCTTTCTTGTCCTCTGCGAGTCCGAATACCGGGTCGCGCAATACTTCAGGCCACGTGCGTGGAACATGAAAACGATTGGCGACGGAAACTGCCAGACCAGCAGAGGTTCCAACCCAGAGAGTTCCGTACGAATCTTCGAAAAGGCAGTTCACATGTTCAGAGGGCAAACCATCTCGCGTCGTATAAGATTTCCACTGACCGTTTGACAGTGAGCTCAACCCGCTGGGGGTGGCAAACCACATTTCTCCGTTGCGCGTTTCCAAAATTGAAGAGATGGTGTTGGAGGCAAGACCGTTCGCCATGGTGTAATTCGTGAATCGCTGGTCTTTGAGTCTGCTGACACCGCCGCTTAGCGTTCCCGCCCACACAGCACCATCGTGACTTTGGTAGACGGTATAAACGTTGTCTTGAGCGAGCCCATTGGCTTGGGTATAGGTCTTACTTGTGACTGCCCCGCCGCGAAGCTGCAGATGTGTGAGCCCACCGTGCTCGCGCCCGACCCACAGGTCATCCCCAGCACCGGCGATGGAATAAACCACGTCATTTGCCGGGATCCCGGTTGAAATTGATTGAATGCTTCCATTTTTAAGCGCATACAGCCCACCTTGCGCTGGAGCGAACCAAGTGCGACTTTCGCCGTCAACGTAAACAGGTCCATCATGCCGGAATCGAGAATCGATGGCAGGCGAATAGGTGAGAAACGTACTGTCGCGAATGCGGCCGAGTCCCTGGGAACCTCCGATCCAGAGATTGCCTTCGCGATCCTCGAACAGGGCATTAATACCACCGTTGCCGCGAATCTCGTCCTCTGCTGAAAAGGACACGCCATCGCTATTGATACGCAGGAGGCCGCGTGTTGTGCCCGCCCATATATTCGAATCACGATCACGCAGAATGCTCAAGACCTGAACGCTGCCCAGAGCAGGCGGCAAGTTGATTCGATGAAACTCCTTGCCATCCCAGCGAAACAAGCCAGTGTCCGTGCCAACCCACAATTCGTCGTTGCTAATGACCAGCAGGCAGTTGATTTTTCGGTCGGGCAGTCCCGCATCCACCCTGGTAGCTCGCCCGTTGGCAAAATGGAACAGGCCCACGCCGAGGGTGCCAAGCCAAAGCCCGCCGTCGTCGCCTTGCGCGATCGAGATGATGGGCGGAGATGCTGAACCGGACAATACAGCGGGTTTCGCCAGCATCTCAACGGCGTCTCCCTGGAAAAGGAATGTCCCCTTCGCGATATCAGAAACCAATATCCCCTTGTTGCTGTCTTTCGCCATGGCGGTGATCTGCGAGGTTATCGCCTGTGCGCCATATTCGACTCTCTCAAATCGACCGTTCCTCTGACGCACAACATCGGCTCCCTCTGGACGGATCCACAGTTGTCCATTAGGATCCGTCAGCAATTGCAATATCGGAATATCCGAAGCCGAGGCAACTGGCGTGAATGAAACAGGGCTGAACGTGAAACCGTCAAAGCGCACCAGGCCCTTATCGGTTCCGATCCAAAGATATCCATCTGCTGTCTGAGCGATTGCGTTGACAGCGCCTCCCGGGAATGCGCTTCCTACAATCCATTGCTGGCGAACGTACTGTGACGGCAGACGATTGGGATCGAGCGCACGCGCAGGCAGGGCAATGCATACTAGCGCAATTCCAACCAGCAGGCAGCGATTTGGCTGTCGCAAGCACATCACGGAAGGTACTCAAACTTATCGATTACAACTTCATTCTGGTGTTGCAGCGGAACCTGGCCCCTGACGAATACATATAGAGAGATACGCACCGTTTGGCCCGCTGGCGAAGGGATTCCCGAGGTGAAGACGTGCTGATTAATCAGCCGATCACTCGTCGCATCGCCCGAACCGGCCATCGTCGAAAACGTCACCTGCCCCGGTTCCCAGCGAAATGAATGCGTGAATACGCCGGCCGGCACCCGAAATCGAACGAAGTTCGCGGGAATGTAATAAGGCTGCACGACATAGTGCACATTCGTGTTATCAACGAACCCCCATCGAGATAGCTCAACGTCGAGTTCGCGGCGGTTTCTTTCGGTTCCGACTCCATCCCAGGTGATGAGGGTAAGAACAGCCGATGGCTCGAGATGGGTCGTATCCTCCACCTGGAACCGGTATGTTCCGTATCCGAGGCTGGCGTTAAGCTTTACCTCCGCGGCGCTCCATTTTCCGGAGCTCCCCGAGATGCGGAGATGGAGCTTGCCGCTTTTGTCGACCCAAACGTTGGCTGGATCGAAGAAATTTCTGGAGCCGGCGTGGAATATTGGTCCGGTGCTGGTCGTCCACTGGTAGCCACTGAAGTTCAGCGTCTTTGGGGACGGATAATCGGGGGCCGGGCCCTGAGCTTTGGCAGTTGTCACCGCTGCGACCCCGGCGCCTACGCTGGGCAATGATTCGGTCTGTAATGGGGGAGCGTAAGTGGAATCGACCAGGAGAGCAGCATATTCAATTCCCAGAAGGGTTGAGGTGTGCCAACGACCGTTGCTTTCAATATTTGTGAAGGGCTGACCCGAGGGTGGCTGCAGATTCCATCGTCCGTCGGTTTTGCTATAGATCACGATTCTTTCCCCGGGTCGCATCCCGGTTGCGTAACCTGCAATGGCGCCGGTTTGCCTGGAAATCGCCTGACCGTCGGGCACCGGGCTTGCAGCAGGAACCTTGTTGAGGACGACCGCTGGAGGGGAACTGGTCGACGAATTCCGGCAGCCGGCCAGGGCCAAACAAACTGCGAAGACAACCAATCCAAGGGTGGTGCGCAGAAACGGTGTGAGTTCCAAAGGCCCTTTGCGGAGTTGCTCACAGGGCGCGCCACCAAAGCCTGCGAGCGCGACAGCAGCCTGCCCGAGGTGCGTTGTTACTGCGAGAGGGCGTGTGGCCCACGCTGACTCCAGCTCATTTGTTAAGGAGTGTTCGCGTTCTAACTTCGTTAGAACATCCACTGAAGGTCTTCTGGATAAGGGCGAAAGCGGCAGTACGGATGCGGGCCGGGATCGACTCGCGTGTCGACCGCCGCAGAGGATAGATTCCCCATCCTGGCTGAAAATGCCAAGAGGAAACTGCCTCCGGTCTGTCACGATCATGCCTCCGGATCAAATGAGAATAACGTTTCGGCGTTGGTCTAAAACAGGGCAGCAGTTAGGCGCATAGGAGGAAGTTACAGGCAGGATCACCGACCCGTAACGAATGTGCCGCTCAAGCATTGAAATTATACGCCGCGCCTGTGACAAACAGTCGCGGAAGAGGGTGCGCCAATGAAGTGCTGGCCTCGCGAGATCGGCTTCGCTGGTAGGCGTGATTGGCACACAAGTCATTGCGGACGGAGGGTCCGCTCTGTTCTTAGGCTGCAGGCTAGCCCGGCCCCCATGGCAAACAGGAAGAAACCACAAGGCCGCTTTCCGGTTCAGCAGCAGCTCGCGATTTTCGATCCTAGAAGCTCGGGAGGGCGCTTCCGTACAAACAAGTTCGGCAGCGATAGTGTCCGTCACCGCTTATGATCGCAAGTTCGGTGGGCAGCGAAAAATCTCGAATCAGTCTGCGGACGACGGCCGGTTTTTCCAGGATGCACTTGTCAACATAGGCGATAGGCGATGTACTGCTTTGTCTTCATATTGAAGACGACTCTACCGCGCGGCGGTTCTTCATACTCTACGTCCAAAGGAATAACCCCGGCATCGTGAAGGAGTGGCGGTTCCCGCAAGATGGACCCATTTGGACCTTGGTTTGGACCCTAATGAGATGTTTCAACTACTAACGAGTTGAAGCATATGGTAGGCACGAGGAGACTCGAACTCCTGACCTCTACCGTGTCAAGGTAGCGCTCTAACCAACTGAGCTACGCGCCTACAAGCGCTCCATCGATTCTAATGCCAGCGAAGAGTGGGGGCAACCTGGGCCTGTGCTTTCACCAGTTGCGTTAGGATGAATCAGGGTCCCTAGCCATCCTTGCGCTGCGCCAATTACGTGCCTTGCCGAATCAGCTGACGTTGCTTCGGCTTTCCATTGTGCCATTCCTGGTTCTGGCGATTTTAGATGGCCACTACCATCGAGCATTTATTTTGATGGTGGTCGCCGGCGTCAGCGACGGATTGGACGGCGCTCTGGCTCGCCTGTTTCGTCAGCGGACGGAACTCGGATCCTATCTGGATCCGATTGCGGACAAGCTGTTGTTGAGCACGCTCTTTCTGGTGCTGACGCACGTTGGCCTGGTCTCCATGAAGATCACGGTGATGGTGTTCAGTCGCGACCTCGGCATCATTGTGATTTCCGCCCTGCTGTACGCGACGACAGGGACGCGCGATTTTCATCCCAGCTGGCTTGGGAAAGCAAATACAGTCGCGCAAATATTGGCGGTGTGTTCCGTCGTTCTAGCGCAGACGCATCCGCAATATTGGGTGCTTTGGACCCGCCACGCGTCGCTGGAAGCTACCTTGTGGCTGACCGTATTTTCTGGATTTCATTATCTGTGGCGCAGCGGTCGTCGATTGGGTTCGCCAGTGGAAACCGAAGCAAGCGTGCGCAGTTAGCGGAACCTTTTGCCGCAGAGTTGTTGGGGTGAAGTCGTCATGCGAAGCCGACGCGCAGCGATGCAAGCTGGGGTCGCGAGCCATCGAACGCGGACGGGTCAACTATTCGTCTGACTGTTCGGCGCTTTTCAGGCTCTTTTCTTCAATGTCCATGTCGGTAAATTCGTGCGAGTCGAAGACCTCGCCGCATTCCAGACATTCCACAAATTCGGCATCTTCTTCGCGGGTTAGTACGCGAACGCGTGGGTGTTTGCAGGCTTCCATGGTAAGTATTTAGATGCGGGAGTGTCCCCGATTGCGCCAGTGTCCCGTAAGTCGATACTGTTTGTCAAAAGAAAATTTACCGATTTGCGCGAATTCACAAATACTTGAACATGATTGGAACCAGCGGAGTCAACTGTCTGGACTTCTTGATCGGTCCACGCGTCGGTGGATGAACCCACTGTTCAGACGAGTCGGCCGTCCAGATCCTCGATTGGCTCTTTCAGCTTCTGCTGGTGGAATATCAGACATCATGACTCTTTCGTCTCAATCTCCATCGTCGCGATCCATCCTGGTGGACGCTGAAGTGGTGCTTCGTCAGCAGTTAGTTGCCTCGTTCCATGATGAGCGGGTGCATGCCCCGTTCGAGAAGATCTTCGCTGATGTTCCCGCCAACCTGCGCAACGCAAAGCCAGAAGGACAGCCGTTCACACTCTGGCTGCTGCTTCATCTTCATTTGTGCGTCGTTGATTTTCTGGATGCCTGCAGAATTCCTGCATATGTCGAACCGCCAGTGCCGGAAGGATTTTGGCCAGATGAACACGCAGTTGCGGACGACACCGCCTGGGGGAAAGATCTGGCGGGATATCACTGTGCCATGCGCGAGTTTGAAGCACTGCTTTTGGATCCCGCGACCGACCTGTTTTCACCGATTCCGGGGAGCGATGGTCGCACTATTTTGCGTCAGGCTCTAGGCTGCTTGGATCACAACGCCTACCACCTTGGGCAGGCAATGGTGCTGCGCAGATTGCTGGGGATCTGGGTGGACTAGATGGGCCTGGCACGGAAACAACGCCCGAATCGAAGCTCCAGTATGCCTAGTGCTTGCAACTCGGACTGAAACAGTCCTATAATGAATTTGGCGAGGAAATGCCTGCGAACGGCTGTTTTTCAGGATGCTGTTTTGCGAGCCTGGGACCCAAATTCTATGCTGCGTCTTACCAAAAAATCGGATTATGCGCTGATGGCGCTAAAGCACCTTGCCGAGCATCCCGGCAATCCGACGCAGAGCGCCAAAGACATGGCGGAGGCGTACCATATTCCTCCTCCGCTGCTGGCCAAAATTTTGCAGACGCTAGCGCGTTCCGGCCTGGTGATTTCGCACGCGGGATTGCATGGCGGCTATTCGTTGGCGAGGCCGGCAAGCGAAATTACTGCCTTTGAGGTGATTCGCTCGATCGAGGGACCGCTGTTCATTGCGTCGTGCACGACCAGCCATGGTGACTGCGATCTATTGAGCTCCTGCATCGTGAAAGAGCCGCTGCGGAAGCTGAACGACACGATCCGCGATTTATTGAATGATATGCGCATCTCCGATCTTTGCGACGAATCTAAATTGGGAGCTTCGGGATATGCTCGCAGTGCCCAGAGTGGTCCTCTGGTGACGTTAGGTCGTACGATGTCGCGCGCGTAATGAGAAGGATTACAGAGTTTCTGCATCAGCTGCATCAGAGGGAGCCTCAATGAGTACCGTTCTAAGCGAACCGAAATTGCCCGCCGGAGTGAAGTTGCCAATCTATATGGATAACCACGCCACTACGCCGCTCGATCCGCGTGTGCTGGAGGCGATGCTTCCTTACTTTACGAACAAATTTGGAAACGCGGCGAGCCGCAACCACTCCTTCGGCTGGGAAGCGGAGAAGGCGGTTGACCTGGCCCGCGAGCAGATCGCCAAGCTGATTGGTGCGACGGCAAAGGAAATTATTTTTACTTCCGGTGCGACCGAAAGCAACAATCTGGCGATCAAAGGGATTGGTGAAATGTACCGCGAGCGCGGTAATCACATCATCACCCAGGTGACCGAACATAAGGCGGTGCTGGACACCTGCAAGCGGATGGAGAAGCTGGGCTATCGCGTCACCTATCTGCCAGTCAACGCCGATGGCTTGATTGAGATGGACGACTTGAAGCGGGCGATTGATGACAAGACAATCCTTGTCACCATCATGTTCGCGAACAATGAAATTGGCGTCATCCAGCCGGTCGCGGAGATTGGCAAGCTGTGTCATGAGAAGGGAATCCTGTTCCATACCGATGCGGTGCAGGCGGTGGGAAAAATTCCCGTCGACGTGAACGCGATGAACATTGACGTTCTATCGCTGTCGGGTCACAAGATCTACGGACCTAAAGGGGTAGGTGCGCTGTATGTTCGTCGTCGCAATCCGCGTGTGCAGATTGCGGCACAGATGGACGGAGGCGGCCACGAGCGCGGAATGCGTTCGGGCACATTGAATGTTCCGGGAATTGTTGGACTGGGTGCAGCATGCGAGATTTCTCGAGTGGAAATGGACGAGGAAGCGGCGACGCTGAAAGCAATGCGCGATCGGCTGAAGGACAAGCTCGAATCCAACCTGGACTTTATTCATGTGAACGGTTCGATGGAACATCATCTGCCGGGAAATCTGAACATGAGTTTTATCCATGTAGAGGGCGAATCGCTGCTGATGGGAATCAACGACATTGCGGTTTCGAGTGGCTCGGCATGCACCTCCGCGACGTTGGAACCATCCTATGTATTAAAGGCGCTTGGGCTGGGAGATGACGTGGCGCACAGTTCCATTCGCTTTGGGCTGGGACGGTTCAATACCCAGGCTGAAGTGGATTATGTTGCCGATAAGGTGGTCGATGTGGTGCAGAAGTTACGCGAGCTTTCGCCTCTATATGAGATGGCGAAAGAAGGCATCGATCTAACGAAGGTTCAATGGCAGGCGCACTAAGAGCGGCGCAAACCTTTTTGAGTTCACAGTATTTGGAGGAAGTATGGCATACAGCGATAAGGTAATTGAGCACTACAACAATCCGCGCAACGTCGGTCAGATGGATAAGAACAGCACCGAAGTTGGTACGGGCCTGGTCGGCGCTCCAGAGTGCGGCGACGTGATGCGGCTCCAGATCAAAGTGAATCCGGAAACGCGCGTGATCGAAGACGCCAAGTTCAAGACCTTCGGATGCGGTTCGGCGATTGCTTCTTCCTCACTGGCAACGGAATGGGTGAAGGGCAAGACGGTGGACGAAGCGTTGGAGATCAAGAACACGGACATCGTGAAAGAGCTGGCGTTGCCGCCGGTGAAGATTCACTGTTCCGTGTTGGCAGAAGATGCGATTCGCGCTGCCATCGGCGACTGGAAAAAGAAGAATGTGGCCGACGGTCAGGCAGTGTCGACTCCAGTTGCGGTTGCAGCGAACTAAACTTCGCGGCACGGTTGGGGTGAATGTGTTGCGCCAATGGGGCGCGGTTTAAGGACGAGGGAGATGAGCGCGTTGGAAACAGTTACGATCGGCAATGCATCTGGCGCTTCGGAAAGCTCTTCTGGCCAGCACGCTACAGGATCGTCGAGCGCGCCCAACTCGCCGCAAAAGGGAATTCACGTTACTGATCGTGCGATCAAGCGAATTCGGGTTGCGATGGCGAAGGAAAATATCGCGCCCGATCAAGGCGGCCTGCGACTGGGAGTGCAGGGCGGCGGATGTTCCGGGCTCAGCTATAACATTCGCTTCGATACCCAACCGCGTGAGCGCGATCGCGTGTACGACTACGATGGCGTGCGCGTTTTCGTCGATCCCAAATCATTTATTTATCTGAACGGCATGACCCTGGACTACGAAGAAACGTTGATGCGCCAAGGCTTCAACTTCATCAATCCGAACTCTACCAAATCGTGCGGTTGCGGATCTTCTTTCTCTGGCTAATCCAGGGGCGCCTGTTGAAAGCCGACGTCGCGGCGCGGGTAAGGCGGGCGAGGTTCGGATCTTCAATCAGCCAAGAGAGAATGTATGACAGTCGTGGCCGAACCCTCGAAGAAATTAATTTGTTGGTCGTGCGGCGGTGAGAGTGACGCAGACGCGCAGTTTTGTGCGCACTGCGGCAAGCTGCAGCCCGCCACGCCAACCGACTACTTTGCATTCTTCGGGTTACCGCGACGGTTTCAACTGGATACGGCTGCGCTGGAAAAGGAATTTTATCGGCTGAGCCGGAAGTTCCATCCAGATCTGTATGCGCGTGCAAGTGTGGACGAGCAACGATGGAGCCTGGAGAAAAGTTCCGTGTTGAACGATGCCTGGCGTACCCTGCGGGAGCCGCTGGCGCGGACGGAATACATGTTGGGTCTTGCTGGAATTCGCCTGGAAGAGCAATCGCGCGACGCATCCGATCGAGCGGCGGAAAGTGGGACGGCCAAGCAGCAAGTGGTTCCACCGGACCTGCTGGAAGAAGTTTTTGAATTGAACATGCAGTTGGAAGAAATGCGCATGGCCAAGGCCAGCGGCGCGGATGATCCGGAAACGCGTGGAAGTCTCGAGGCCGCACAAGAGAATTTTGCCGGGCAAATGAAAGCATCGGAGCAGGACTTGCAGCGCTTGTGGAGCGAGTGGGATGCGGCTGCAGAAGTGGATGACGGAAATACACAGCAAGCTGCCCAGCAAAAAATGGTCGACCTGCTGAATCGGCGCAGCTACATTCGCAACCTGCTGCGTGATGTCGAAGAGGCGCTGAAAAACTAAGTCGGCGGCAACTCTAGAAATGGAATATACGAAGTATGGCGGATGAAAGAGTCGTAGGCATCGATCTGGGTACAACGAACTCGTTGATCGCCTTTATGCAAGGCGACCAGCCGGTGGTGATCCCCGGCGAAGACGGTTCAAACCTGGTGCCTTCTGTTGTGGCGCTGTCTGCGGGTGACCGGTTCGTCGTGGGGAATGGCGCGCGAAAGAATCTGCTGGAAACTCCTGATCGAGCCGTGTATTCCGTGAAGAGACTCATGGGTCGCGGAGTAGAAGATGTTCAGGAGGAGTTGAAGTTTTTTCCATTTCGACTGGCAGATGACCTGGCCGCCGGCGAAGTGCTTCGCATTAAGCTGGGAACTCGAGAACTGACCCCGCCGGAAGTGTCCGCATATATTCTTCGCCAGCTCAAGCAGAACGCGGAGCGCTTTTTCGGTCCCGGCGTCACGGTGAAAAAAGCAGTGATCACCGTGCCAGCGTACTTCAACGACACGCAGCGCCAGGCGACCAAGGACGCGGGACGCATTGCCGGACTGGATGTGTTGCGCCTAGTGAACGAACCGACAGCGGCCGCGCTTGCCTACGGATTGGATCGGCAAAAAGATGGCATTGTCGCAGTGTACGACCTGGGCGGCGGCACGTTTGATATCTCAATTTTGAAGTTGCATGACGGCATCTTTGAAGTGGTGGCCACGAATGGCGACACCCATCTCGGCGGCGATGATATCGACAATCTTTTGATCTCGATTGCTCTCGAAGATATCTCCGGCGATCTTGGCCTCGATGTGCGCAGAAATGGCGAGGCGATCCAGGCAATTCGTAAGTCGGTGATTGATGCCAAGATCGCGCTCAGCACCGAGAGTTCTGCCACGCTTGATGTCACGTTGCCGACTGGCCAGCGTTATGCTCGCGAGATTACACGCGAACAGTTCGAGCAACTGATTCAGCCTATCGTTGAGCGTACGATGGCTCCGTGCCGGCAGGCGATTCAAGATGCCGGCATCAAGATCGAGGAGATCGGCGAAGTTGTTTTGGTGGGTGGATCGACTCGAATTCCGCTGGTGCGCAAACTAGTCGACGATGTTTTCGAGCTGGCAGCGCGCGGGAAAAAGCCTCACGCAGAAATGAATCCGGATGAGGTGGTGGCCCTGGGCGCCGCGGTGCAGGCCAACATTCTTGCCGGAGATTCCTCCGCTACGGATGACATGTTGCTATTGGATGTGACGCCGTTGTCGCTCGGGATTGAAGCGCTCGGCGGCGTGGTGGCGCGGATCATTCAGCGCAACTCGACGATTCCAGCATCGGCCACGGAACACTTCACCACCGGCATCGATGGACAGACCAATGTTGCCATCCACGTGCTGCAGGGTGAGCGTGAACTGGCGAAGGATTGCCGATCGTTGGCGCGCTTCGATCTGAAGGGCATTCCTCCCATGACTGCAGGGATGCCGAGGATCGAAGTGAAGTTCCTGATCGATGCCAACGGAATTCTGCGCGTCACGGCGTTGGAGCAGCGCAGCGGCAAACAGGCCGAGATTGAAGTGAAACCCACCTACGGGCTGACCGATGAGCAGGTTGAGACCATGATCCTGGATTCGTTCGATCATGCCGAGGAAGATTTCCGCGAACGGCAATTGATTGAAGCCAAGAGCGAAGCGGAGACCATCTTGATTGCCGTAGAAAAGGCGCCTTCCAGTCCAGCATGGAAACTTTTACAAACGGAAGAAGTGGAGCGCATCCACACCGCGCGCACGACGCTGGAAGAAGCACGATGCGGAAATGATTATCACGAAATCCGCAATGCGATTGAAGCGCTGGATAAGGCGACAAGAAATTTTGCCGAGTTGCAGATGGACGTGGCAGTCGGGTCCGTGATGAAGGGCAAGACCATGGACGCGGCTGGTGATCGCGTTGGCAAAGGGCCGGCCGCGCATCATCCCATGGCCGCTGCAGAATTTGAAGCTGCCCAGAAAGAATCTGAAGTTCAAAATAAGTGAGAGCAAGCTATGGCACACACGACCAGTCCTGAAACCGAAAAGCCAATCGATCTGTCCAAGCCACCTGCAGCGGGAATCGTCCGCGTCACCTTTCTTCCTGAAGGCCGAACCGTGGAATTCGAGTACGGAACCATGCCGTACGATCATCACGGCAAGCCGATGTCGTTTCTGGACGTGGCAGAAAACTTTGGCGTCTTTCTCGATCACGCGTGTGGCGGATCCTGTGCCTGCACCACTTGCCATCTTTGGATTAAGGACGGGGCGTCGGGAATCAGCGAAGCGGATGACGACGAGCTGGATCGCATGGAGACGGCAGCCGACGTGCAATTGAATTCTCGCCTTGGCTGCCAGGCAGTCATCACCGGGCCGGGTAGCTACGTTGTTGAGATCCCAAAGTGGAATCGCAATTATGTGTCGGAAGGCAAGCCGTTGTCGCTGGTCGAAGAAAAGCCGGCACCCACAAATCCCTGACATAATATTGTGAAGTGACAAGGGAGCGTGTCGTGCCACAAATTACCTGGAATGATGCGGAAGAAATTGGAATCCAATTGCAGGAAAAATTTCCTGAGACCGATCCATTGACCGTGCGCTTTACTGAGCTTCATCGCTTTGTAACGGAGCTGCCCGGCTTCGTTGACGATCCGCAAAAGTCCAACGAGTCAAAACTCGAAGCGATCCAGATGGCCTGGTATGAAGAGTGGAAAGACTCTAAATAATAAATAGTTTTTTTGCATAACTTACGATCGGTAGTTGCTGTGGCATACACCCCACGTACACGATTGGTGATAGTATCGGTGCCATTAGCGCGATACAAAAAAGTATCTATGGCAGTGTCAAGCCCTACACTCGCCACCTCGCAAGCTGCAAGTTTGCGGACCTCAAAGACTAAAACACCTGCTCCTGCCAGAAATGGATATACGTCCGCCAGGTCAATGGTAAAAAGGAAAGATATTCCCTGACCACGCCATCATGGGCTGAGGCACAGCGCATCGCGTCAGCTAAACTTCGCGGCATGGATCCCGAGATTGCGGCGGCGCGAGCGGTCAATGAGCAACAGGCGAAAGACCTGGTCAAGGTTTCTGACGCATGGCAGATGTGGCTGGAGCGGACCGAACGGAAATTTGGGAAATGGGGCATCTACCCCCAGTACAAATCACTGAAGAATTTCTTTGAGCGCTGGACTCTCGAGGAGGGAATCGAGTACATCCAGGAGATCAAACCGATCCAACTTGAGCGATGGTATTCATCCCACAAATGGATGTGCCTCGAATCGAGGTCGCAACGGTGGGGCATTATGCGTAGTGTTTTTGCCTACTGGAAGTCTATTGGAGCGCTGAAGGAAAATCCGATTGCGGCGATCAAAGCGGATCGCCCATCTAAGGATCATGTCCAGGGACCATACACGGAAGATCAGGTGAACGCACTCCTAGCAAGCGTGAAGGATACCATTCCGAGCAGCATCGATGTGCGCGAGAAGAAGGTTTACGTGGAGCGATTGACTGCATTCATTACACTGCTCCTCAGTGTGGGTTGCGATCTCGTGGATGCAGTTTTGCATGAGCATGGCCGGATCGCGTATGAGCAGGTTGGCAATCGCATCGTGCCTATCTACCGGTATCGCCGACAGAAGACAGATGTCGATGGAATCATTCCGCTGCGTGCCGATGTCGCGGCACTGATCCGCAGCGTGCCGCTGAGTCATCAGAATGACACTGCTATGCCGTTCAGATCGAAGGGGACAGAGAATCCCGACCATGATGTCCATCTCTGGTCGCGTCGGATTGTCCGTACGCTCAAAGCGGCTGGCGTATGCGAAGTTGTATTACCGACCCGAGATAAGCGTGGGAAGCAGCGAACGAAGAAAGCGAACGCCAAGATGCTGCGGCATACGTTCGCGGTAAGGCAACTACAAAGTGGGCAGCGACCGGAAGATGTCGCTCGGATGCTCGGTCATGTCGATGCAACGATGGTCCGCCGTCATTATGCGCCATGGCAGCGGTCTCCTTTACCGCCGCCCCATCATCTGCCCATCGATATGCTCTTTTCCGAAAACACCGTTTCCAGGGACTTTGACTTTGTGATGCATGGCAATTGTTTTCCGAAATCTCTATAGGCAACTCACCCACCGCAGATGTATTCTAAGAGGCCAGCCAACGAAGCACGGCAGAACTCCGCTGGACCGCAACCTACCCTCCCAGGAATAGCGAAAAGCTCACCCGCCAATAACGATCACTATCCCTGGGAGCAGTACACTATGACGCACGTTGTCAGAACCCGCACCCTCACCGTTTGTCTCGCCGTTCTTCCCGCAGGAATGGTTTTCTGCCTGTTGCTTCTTTCCCCCCTCGCCGCCTTGTCTCAATCGCCCAGTTTTTCCGCCCACTCCTCGTTTACGTCGGCAGTCAACAATCCGCTGGTTCTGCATGGGGATTTGAATAATGACGGCTACGAAGATCTGATTATCAACACCAGCGGGTCCACCTCGCGCGTCTTCTTGTCGAAGGGCAACGGCGCCTATACCGAAGTCTCCGCCTCGATTAAAGCCGCTCCCTGGTTGCTTGGAGACTTTAACGGGGATGGCAAGCTTGACCTGATCGCGGGAAATCACGTGTATCTTGGGCACGGCGATGGGACCTTCCGCAGCGCCGGCGTCATCTCGTTTCCCCCGGGGAGCACTTTAGGCGTCGCCGCGGCCGACGTGAACCACGACGGGAAGACAGATTTACTTATACTCACGGCTGCGCCAAGCCAGGCGGACGGACCTCCTCCCGGCTCAATTCAGGTACTTTTTGGAAACGGCGACGGAACTTTCCGCACCGGGCCCGAAACCTTGATCGACAATGGTGAGGATGGATGCTGTGTAGCTGTGCAATTTCTCATCGGCGACTTCAACGGAGACGGCAATGTCGACGCGGTGTTTGCTTCGGGCTGGGGTGGCCCGTTTGGATATTACGGTACCAGGGTTCGCCTTTTTTCCGGCGACGGCGATGGCAACTTTACCCTGACGTCCAACGACCAGGATTCGGACATACTAAACTTGTTGGCTGCCGACGTGAACGGAGATGGGATATCTGACCTGGTTGGCACCGTCGTGGTCTTCTCCGACGACGAGGACATGATCGCGCCATGGCTCGACGTCTTTTACGGACAGAGTAACGGCGGCATGGCTTCCAGCCGGATTACACTCGAACAATACGGCGTGGGGCAGGTTGCCGTTGCGGATTTCAATGGCGATGGCGTTCCCGACATTGCCGTCTTTGAAACCGATTGCGACGCTTTTTCGGATTGCACGCTTACCTCGGCGGCGACGATGCACGTCATATCCGGCCCGGGGAATGGCGGGCCTGGATTCGACGTCACCGCTTCCAAACTGGAGAGCAATCCGGGATGGCCGCTTGCCCTGCGCGCCAATCGCGACACCAAGGCAGACCTGGTTTACAGCAACGTGTCGCCAGCGAACACCACCACCTTCTTCACCCTGCTGAACACAACCACCGGAAACTTTCCAACGTGCGACGCGCCCAACACCGCTGTCGGGATCACTCAATGCAGTCCGGCGGCAGACAGCACCGTAAGCTCGCCGGTCAACTTTGCCGTCGGAGCAGCAGCCGACGAGCCCATCCGCAAAATCGATGTCTGGGTGGATCGTAAAAAGCAGTTCGAACAGTTTGCGGGTTCATTTTTTTCCAATTACGCCTTCCTCAATGCCTCGCTTCCCCTCGCCGCCGGTTCGCATAGGGTGAATGTCATCGCCTACGGCTGGGACAATTCGCAGCAATCGAAGGTATCCACGCTTAACGTAACCGCATCGGCGTCCTGCAGCGCACCGTCTTCTGCCAGCGTTCACATCTGCTCTCCTGCAAGCGGTTCTACGATAGCCTCACCAGTTCAGGTCGAGGCTACCGCGAAAGTCAGCGGAACCATTGTGAGCACGCAATTATGGGTGGACGGAGTGAAGACCTTCAACGCTCCTGGTAGCACTACACTCACCACCTCTGTCAGCTTGGCCGCAGGAACTCATCGCTTCGCCGTCATCGCCACCAACACCGCTGGCCAGAAGTGGGAGAGCACCGTCGATGCGACAGTTCAATAGGTACTGGAGTCCGCCACGTAAGTCCTCGGCTCCATCCGAGGACTGAGGCAGATTGACCAAAATGCCGTTTGGGGGAACCAAACATGCGAGAAGTAGGGTTCCTGAAAGTCACGTTTTCGGCAAGTTCGTGCCGGATGTTTCCGAAAACACCGCTTTCCGGGAATTTGGCCATCAGTTAATTACTAATTACGGCGACACACCAGTACATTGCCAAGTTCGTTCCCGTGCTGTAATAGATAATCTGTATCCGCATGAATGTACGCATCGCATAGCATCGAATCCGCCCCCTTCCTCCTCCCGGAAAGTATTGCCATTTGCTTTTCTGGTGAGGTCGTATTTATGTCTGTACGTTTTACGGATTCCTTTGCTTCTTCACCCGTGGTCTCCGCCCCGGTTCATCTGAGACCGAACCTTCTATTGTTTTGGTCGGCGCTCGTACTCTTCTTCTGCATATCCGGCCCAAGTCTGGTGGCTCAGACGCCAACTCCGATCACAGTGCCAACCTGGCGCTATGACCTGACCCACTCCGGCGAAAACACCCAGGAGACAGCCCTCACAACGGCCAATGTGAACGTAAATTCCTTTGGCAAGCTGTTCATTCTGACGGTGGACGGCACCGTGTACGCTCAGCCTCTGTATGTGCCCGGGCTGACAATGAGCGACGGTCAGGTCCACAATGTCCTATTTGTTGCTACGGAGAATGACTCTATCTATGCCTTCGACGCAGATACCAATGGCGGCGCAAATGTGAATCCGATCTGGAAAATCAGCCTTCTCGATGCCGCGCATGGAGCGGGCGCAGGAGCAACAGCGGTGCCTTGGGGGGACACAGGTTCCCCCGATGTCGCGCCCACCATCGGAATCACCGGCACCCCGGCCATCAACCCTGTCACCAACATGATGTACGTAGTAGCCGCAACCAAAGAAAATGGCGCATATTTCTCCCGACTCCACGCCATTAACATCCTTACCGGCGCGGAGGGCCCGAACAGTCCGGTGGCGATTACTGCAACGGTCGCCGGCACGGGCAACGGCAGTTCCGGCGGACTGCTGTCGTTCAGCCAATTGTGGGAGAATCAGCGCTCTGCGCTCGATTTCTATAACGGATATGTCTATATTGCCTACGCGTCGCACGGCGATTACGGACCTTGGCATGGATGGCTGTTCGCCTATAACGCCACCACGCTGCAACAGACTGCCGCGATGTGTACTTCGCCCAATGGCACTGGCGCTGGGGTGTGGGCGTCGGGCGCGGGCATGCCGATCGACGGTGACGCGCCAGGCGGACGGATGTTTTTTGACACTGGAAATGGCGACACCGACGCGAATCTTCCGTTGAACCAAAGCACCGAATTCGGCGAAAGCATCGTCGATCTGAGTCTGGCAAACGGCGGACTTACGCCAACGGATTCGTTCACCACGTTCAACGCAGTTACCCTCACCACTGCTGACGAGGACCTGGGCTCGGGGGGCATCCTGATGGTGCCGGACCAGCAAGGAGACTACCCGCACATCCTGGTGCAGGCTGGCAAGGAGGGCCGCATTGTGGTGCTGGACCGCGATAACCTGGGTGGCTATGCTCCGGAAGGCACATCCAACACCAACGCGCTTCAGGATATTATGGGCGAGATTGGCGGATGTTGGTGTACCCCCGCCTACTGGAATTCGAAAATCTACATCTGGGCCAGAAACGATACGGCCAAGGTCTTCGATCTGGACAATGGCGTGTTAACCTCCGAGCCCTCGAGCCAGTCGACCATCACTTCAGCAAAGCCCAGCCCTTCCTTTTCCATCTCGTCCAACGGCGACCAGCAAGGCATCGCCTGGGCGGTGCGTTCCGACCAGTTCAGCACCCATGGACCGCTCGTGCTCTATGCGTGGGATGCGAACGACCTTAGCAACACGATTTATGAGAGCGACACCAACGCCAGTCGCGATGCCGGCGGGCCTGCCGCCAAGTACTCCATTCCAATGGTGACGAATGGCAAAGTGTACGTGGCTGCCGATGGAGAAGTGGACGTGTACGGGTTGCTCCCCCCAGAGCAGAACGCGGCCGCGCCGCTGATCAGCCCGAATGGCGGAATATTTTCGAGCGCACAAAATGTCACGCTTTCCAGCACCACCGCGTCCGCGGACATTCACGTTACACTCGATGGATCGACGCCCACGCCGGCTTCCACGCCCTATACAGGCCCGATCGCCATCAGCACCGACACCATCGTGAAAGCAATTGCGAGCGCGCCCGGATACATCCAAAGTGACGTAAGCAGTGCTGCTTTTTCCTTCTCCAGCCAGACGGCTTGCAGCCCGCCCAGCTCGCCCGGGGTCAACCTCTGTTCCCCCGCGAACGGCTCCACGGTCAGCTCGCCTGTTCAGGTGACTGCGAACTCGACCGTTGCCGGAACCATCGCCACCTCGCAACTATGGGTGGATGGGGTAAAGAAGTACAGCACCGCCGGCGCTGGACTCAACACTGCCATCAGCGTGGCTGCCGGCAGCCACCGATTCGCCGTAATTGCCCTCAACAAGGCTGGTCAAAAGTGGGAGAGCGCAGTGAACGCGACCATCTCCAATGATGGGGCCTGCAGCGCGCCCAGCTCGCTCGGGGTGAACCTTTGTCTCCCCGTCAATGGTGCTTCTGTAAAGTCTCCAGTGCAGGTCCAGGCTGCCTCGAAAGTCACTGGGACCATCGTGAGCACGCAATTGTGGGTAGATGGGGTGAAAAACTTTAATGCTCCCGGCAGCACCACACTCACCACCACTGTCAGCCTGTCCGCCGGCACTCATCGCTTCGTCGTCATCGCCACCAACACCGCCGGCCAGAAATGGGAGAGCACCGTCACCGCGACAGTGGAATAGGTGTTGAGAGCCACCACGTCATTCCTCAACCCCATCCGAGGATTGAAGGTGATTGACCAACAATACCGTTTGCCAGAGCCAAACGTCTGCGAAGTGGAGTTCCCGAAAAGTCGGGTTTTCGGCAAGCTCAATCCCTGCTAGGCCGAAGTAGCCGAAAACACCGTATTTCGGGAACGTCGATCTTGAAGGTGATCCGATAGGCCTCAATGAGTGCATTGGCCTTCCATGAGGAGGCCGGTCAGTGTCAAGTGTTGTGTAGTTGGGGAGTCATACTATTTTTTACCTTCGCCCGGATAGCTAGAGTGTTTGGCCGGCGAGGAGCACAGTCAAGGCCGAGCGCAGCGAGTTCATCTTGAGCCTTGACTGCGGACGAGCTGGCGATATCAAAGTGCATCCGGGTGAAGGTAGTCGCGAATCAGGTCCTTTCTGGTGGAGTACGCCATTTGCGCTCGAGCTTTTCTGTCGCCACCCTTCCATCCGCACTCTGGTATGAGCGTTTGCTCGCTCGGTGCAAGTTGGGTGTTCTCGATTCAGCCGGTGCTGCCACCTGTTAGTGCGACCTTTCACTCGATCTTGCAGATGGAGTGTTGGGCCAGGCCAATGACGCAGTCACCGGAACTCGGCTTATGACGGCAAACCTCCGTAAATCTGGACTGAACTATGCCACTGCCGGCAGTGTGACCGGGCCATCGGGTCGTAGCGGCACATACATATCTCCGCTAACCCAGAGTCGATGCAGCAGGACGGCAAGCTTACGCGCGACTGCGATCACGGCGCGTTTCTTCCCGCGCTTGCCTCCGTGTTCCGCCAGCTTCATGCCCCAGCGGCGCAGGTCGCTATCGACTCCCCACGGACCGAGCACATGATGTGCAGCCTGCACCAGGAGTGCTCGCAGGTACGGATCGCCCTCTTTACTGATGTGCATCTGCGGCTCGCTCTGTCCCGAGTTGCGTCTTCCAGGTTGGAGTCCCACGTAGCAGGCTGCATCCCGGCTCTTGCGGAAACGATAAGGATCTTCCAGTGTCAGCATGTAGGTGAGGGCGATCAGCGTTCCCACTCCCTTGATCTGCTTCAGCCGCTCGGCCTCCGGATATCTGTTCCGCGCCATAGACTCGAGCATCTGATCGTACTGGCAGATCCGTTCGCTGGCCGACTCTATCTGGTGCATCATCGGTTCCAGTGCATACTTCAACTCTGGACTCAGATCCTGAGCTGACTTCGGGTTCATCCCGCGCGCGTTGCATCCGCGGAGCCGTTCTCCGTAGGACTTCGTCAATCCTCTGGCCGCGTTGACCAGCATCGTCCGTGTACGGACCAGAGCGGCTCGCGCCCGGATCACTGTCAGATCCGCTTGTGCCTCGGCGCTGCGATGCTTCACTGGACACAACAGCTGTGGATCGATCCGTACCAGTCGCGCGAGCGTCATGGCGTCAAGCCGATCATCCTTCCGCCTTCCATGAGGAGGCCGGTCAGTGTCAAGTGTTGTGTAGTTGGGGAGTCATACTATTTTTTACCTTCGCCCGGATAGCTAGAGTGTTTGGCCGGCGAGGAGCACAGTCAAGGCCGAGCGCAGCGAGTTCATCTTGAGCCTTGACTGCGGACGAGCTGGCGATATCAAAGTGCATCCGGGTGAAGGTAGTCGCGAATCAGGTCCTTTCTGGTGGAGTACGCCATTTGCGCTCGAGCTTTTCTGTCGCCACCCTTCCATCCGCACTCTGGTATGAGCGTTTGCTCGCTCGGTGCAAGTTGGGTGTTCTCGATTCAGCCGGTGCTGCCACCTGTTAGTGCGACCTTTCACTCGATCTTGCAGATGGAGTGTTGGGCCAGGCCAATGACGCAGTCACCGGAACTCGGCTTATGACGGCAAACCTCCGTAAATCTGGACTGAACTATGCCACTGCCGGCAGTGTGACCGGGCCATCGGGTCGTAGCGGCACATACATATCTCCGCTAACCCAGAGTCGATGCAGCAGGACGGCAAGCTTACGCGCGACTGCGATCACGGCGCGTTTCTTCCCGCGCTTGCCTCCGTGTTCCGCCAGCTTCATGCCCCAGCGGCGCAGGTCGCTATCGACTCCCCACGGACCGAGCACATGATGTGCAGCCTGCACCAGGAGTGCTCGCAGGTACGGATCGCCCTCTTTACTGATGTGCATCTGCGGCTCGCTCTGTCCCGAGTTGCGTCTTCCAGGTTGGAGTCCCACGTAGCAGGCTGCATCCCGGCTCTTGCGGAAACGATAAGGATCTTCCAGTGTCAGCATGTAGGTGAGGGCGATCAGCGTTCCCACTCCCTTGATCTGCTTCAGCCGCTCGGCCTCCGGATATCTGTTCCGCGCCATAGACTCGAGCATCTGATCGTACTGGCAGATCCGTTCGCTGGCCGACTCTATCTGGTGCATCATCGGTTCCAGTGCATACTTCAACTCTGGACTCAGATCCTGAGCTGACTTCGGGTTCATCCCGCGCGCGTTGCATCCGCGGAGCCGTTCTCCGTAGGACTTCGTCAATCCTCTGGCCGCGTTGACCAGCATCGTCCGTGTACGGACCAGAGCGGCTCGCGCCCGGATCACTGTCAGATCCGCTTGTGCCTCGGCGCTGCGATGCTTCACTGGACACAACAGCTGTGGATCGATCCGTACCAGTCGCGCGAGCGTCATGGCGTCAAGCCGATCATCCTTCCGCCTGCTCTCTCCGATCAATCGCACGCTGCGTGCGTGCGCCACGATGGTCTCATGACCGAGCTCACTAAGCAGTCGGCTGACCCAGGGTGAATGCGTTCCGGTCTCCACTGCAATACGACTCCGGGGCATCGCTCCGAAAATCTCGTTGATGGCCTTGGGCGTCGTGCTCACCTTCTGCTCCAGCAGCACGTCCCCTGTCTCATCCAGCACGCAGCAAAAGCTCGCCCTGTCGCCCAGATCCAGACCGACGGTTAGGCGCCCGTCATGCTTGTTGAGTGTCTCCTGCATCATCTTGGTGGTAAGCTTCTTCATCGCCGGTCTCCTTGTCTCCCGCGCTTCAAGCGCGTCGATAACTGGGAGCTTAACGCATCCCGCTGGAGACCGGCCTTCTCATCCCATCTGTTACCGACAGTTGAGATTCCAGCCTCCTGCCGCATTCCCGAACACTGGTCGACTTTCTCGTTACCGATTGACCCTCTGGAACTAGTTTGAATTCCTTTGAATTTCTGAACCGAGCCAGCGTCATTGCACAGCGTCGAGAGTGAGGCTAGTAGACCGCTTGACGATGATTTGATTCGAAGAGAGCGATTGACATTACTTCGCATAGCTCGCCACTCGGGAGCAAGGCAGAAGCGTTGAGCTTATACGGAGCTCAATGATTGCCTTGGCGATAATTATGCGTCCATTGAGATTTGCAGTTGTGCCAGCGATGTTTTGTGAATGTCGTTCGCTTCGTGACCGGCCGGATGCATGGCATCATAAGATTGTCGGCCAGTAACGCCCGTTCCTTTCATGGGTTTTGCTGGCGTACACATTGTCGTCACCAGATGGGTAGGTACTTTGGCGACGCCAGCATAGAAGTTCCTCTGCCTTAAAGATATGGCGTGTACCCTTTAAGTTCCTGAATTCGACATGGCCGCTGTGGGAAACGTTCGACCTGCTGTGGGACATCACTGTCGGAGATCGAACTAGACCTCTGGCGATGACGGTCTAATTGCACACCGTCGGTTAGAGTCCCAGATCGCTCAGCCCCGGATGATCGTCGGGGCGGCGGCCCAGAGGCCAGTGA
The DNA here is from genome assembly GCA_963735505.1 of uncultured Acidobacteriota bacterium. Classification (GTDB taxonomy): domain Bacteria; phylum Acidobacteriota; class Terriglobia; order Terriglobales; family Acidobacteriaceae; genus JAKAAZ01. The sequence continues at coordinate 263,943 of CAVTLR010000002.1, forward strand.
AATTTGCGTTCCACCTGCATGATGGCCAACTCGTTGATGCTTGCATGGCGCGCATACATCAAACCCTGCTCGTCGAACGCCCAGTTTTCGTTGCCGTAAGCACGGAACCAATTGTCAGAATCGTCGCGGTACTCGTAGGCAAAGCGCACAGCTATGCGACTTTCGTGGAAGGCCCAAATCTCCTTGATGAGGCGATAGTCAATCTCGCGCCTCCATTTGCGCGAGAGCAGAGCCACTATCTGCTCCGTACCGACGGCGAATTCCGCGCGATTGCGCCAGCGGGAATCAGCCGAGTACGCGAGCGAGACCCGCTGAGGGTCTCGCGTATTCCAGCTATCTTCCGCGAGACGGACCTTCTCCACCGCGGTCTCTTTCGTGAACGGCGGGAAGGGAGGTCTTGGGTTCAATGTGGTTCTCCTTCTTCGTAGCTTAGATCGCTCCAACATGGTGTTTGTGCAGAAGCCGGCGAAGCTGAAGGCAGCCATAGCCAATGTTCACGAGGCAAAGCGATCCCGTCTATCTGTCGCAGTGCCTGGCCATAAAGTCGAGGATCAGATCTGCAATCTCGTCAGTCTTTTCGTCCAGCGCGAAATGCCCAGCGTCAAGCAGGTGGATTTCCGCATTCGGAACATCACGCCTGAAGGCTTCCGCGCCCGGCGCAATGAAGGAGGGATCGTTCTCGCCCCAGGCCACGAGGGTCGGAGGCTGGTGGTCACGAAGCCAGGCCTGCCATTTTGGGTAGGACGCGACGTTGGTCCGGTAGTCGTAGAGCAGGTCCGCTTGAATCTCGCGCTGACCGGGCCGCGACAGATCAGCATACTCGCTGATCCAGGTATCCGGATCGTAGCGGTCCGGATGGGATGTGCCGGCGAGGTGGCGCTCCTTGGTTGCCTTGAACGAAAGAAAAGCGTTGAGCACTTCAGGGTGAGCTTTCGGATCGGCCCAGAATTCCGCGATCTTAGCCCATTTGGCTCCGAGGCCTGCTTTATAGATATTGCCGTTTTGAATGATGAGCGCATGCAGTTGATCGGGATGCGCCAGAATGATGCGGAAGCCGATCGGCGCGCCGTAGTCGTGAAGATATAAGGTATAGCTTGTGATCTTCAGCTTCTCAAGAAAATCACTCATCGTCTGGGCAAGATGATCGAACGTGTAAGTGTAGGCGGTCGGCGAGGGCGCATCGCTCAAACCGAATCCGGGATAATCCGGAGCGATCAGATGATATTTTGTCGCGAGCAAGGGAATGAGCGTGTCAAATTCAAGCGAAGACGACGGGAAGCCATGCAAGAGCACAATGGTTGGGGCGTTCTCAGGACCGGCTTCGCGGTAGAAAATATCGATGCCGTCGACCAACATGCGATGATAGGTCGTCGTAGCGTTAGTCGAAGGGAGTGGCGCGGCTTGTGCCGGGCCTGCAACAAGGGCGGTGGCAAGAACGTAATTTGCTATGCGGTTCACTACGATGTTCCTTCTGCGAACACTTCTTGCTAGAAGCATTCAGTAAGAGAAGCGTGGTGCGTCATGAAGATGCACTGGCAGCGTTAGGGGCGTCTAACTTGTTCGAGCGCCCAGGTATCGATGTATTGACGATGGCGTTCGATTTTCCCGTCCTGGATATCCCATACATGCGCGTATGCAAGGTCGGCGCGTTTGTGCGTTGCACGGTGTACGCAAGCGAAGCGGCCCAATGACACCACCGTTGAGCCATCGACAAGAAATTCCGAAGGAGCTGGTGAGAAGCTCTCCCACTCCTGCATGAGCGTACTGTATCGACTGGTGTTGTCATTGCATTCTCCTTTGCCATAACTTCATCTGCCATGGCGCGACGGTAGTCAGCCACCGCATCTAGAAGCAAGCTCCGACCACGCGAGCTTGTTACTCCCGCGTATAGTCTCTTCAGCGTAAGGTCTTATAAGCGAGAAGAATAGTTCTAAATTCTCGTCACATACTTAAGCAAAGCTGAAGTATTGCCGGCTGCTGCGTAGAGGCTGCTGTGTCATGATCGGCTCATTTGAAGTCGCGCATGGGTTAGACATGGTTTGCAGAAGCCAGAAGATGACTTGCTGGCAACTGTCAGTTAGCTTTCGTCTGTTCTGGGAAGTCGAGGCGTCTCTGAGCTAAATACCGATGGATATTCGATATGACCACCGAACCCTCACCGACCGCAGATGCAACACGTTTCACAGATTCGGCCCTCACGTCGCCGACTGCGTAGACGCCGGGAACACTAGTCGCGTACGGTGTGGCTTCAAATCCCCATCTACCACCGGTGAGAACAAATCCCTTGTCATCGAGCTTGATGGCGCCGTACGCCCAACCGGAGTTTGGCTCCGCGCCAATCATGACGAAGACACTGGAAATTGGTTTTCGTACTGATGCGCCAGTTCTCCGATTCGTCAATGTGACGAACTCAAGAGCCGCCTCACCTTCGAGCCCGGTGATTTCGGTATCTGTATGGAGAGTGATGTGCGGAGAACGTTCGATTCTTGAAATTAGATAGTGCGACATACTGTTTTCCAAAGAAGCAGCACGAATGATGTGATGCACGTGTCTCGCAACCCCCGAGAGGAAGATTGAGGCTTGTCCAGCAGAATTCCCCCCTCCTATCACGATGATGTCTCGTTCGCGGCATAACAGAGATTCCATCGCAGTCGCGGCATAGTAGAACCCTCTATTTTCGAAATCCGCGTGGTTCTTCACGTTGAGTCGTCTGTACCGAGCCCCGCTTGCGATCACGACAGAGCGTGCGCAAACAGCCACACCGCCAGCAAGGATCAACCGATGCAGTCCATCCGCTTGTGCTGTGCTTACTACGTCACGAGCGATGGCGAAATGAACCCCAAACTTGAGCGCTTGTAGATGGCCGCGGCTGGCCAATTGCGCACCTGAAATTCCGGTCGGAAATCCAAGATAGTTTTCAATCTTCGAGCTGGTGCCGGCCTGTCCTCCAGGGGCATTCCCTTCGATGACAATCGTGGATAGGCCCTCGGAAGCTGCGTAAACCGCTGCAGCGAGCCCTGCTGGACCCGCTCCGACAACGGCAGTGTCGTAGATAATATGAGGTTCAGGTAATTCCGTAATGCCTAGTTCGTCCGCGAGATCGCTGATGGCAGGCCGAACCAAGACGCGACCATCTAGCAGCTCAACTTCTGGCATCTTCGTAGCAGCAAGGCCGTTGCCAGGTTCATCGTTTGTTGGCAACTCCTCTATCCGGTGCGGATAGTAGTTGCGAACCAAAAAGCGACGGAGGCTTAGCAGATCCGGATCGCCTTCGCATCCTCGAAGTACGACTCCAGTAGATGGATCGCTGATCATGCCGATGCGACGCCATACGCAAGCTGAAACGATAATGTTCGCGAGATCGCCCTCAGCACGCATCAACGTGCGCAAGTTCATTCGAGAGACTCGCAACAGCCGGCTCGTCGATGTCGTTCGTGCTTCGGCGACGGATCTCTGCGTGTTCAAGACGTTTAGCTCGCCCGTGAATTCCCCCGCACGCAAAGAGCGGAAACGTTTTGAGCCTCCTCCTTTCACTGGAAGTCGGCTCTCAATCTCCCCTGTGAGGATCACAAACATGTCTGTGTCTCGGTCGCCATACATATACAGACAAGTGTCTTTCGGGACGGTCTCTTCCTGCCCGTAGGAGCCGAGTCTTTCAAGCATTTCCTCGCTCAATTTGGGAAAGGCTAGATCACGACGAAACTCAACATCCGAGTTCGGCGAAGAGACAGCGTCAGGCGATACAGTCTGGGCTGCTGAAGCGAGTTTCTCACGCGGTTCGCACATTTCTCGCACCCTCGCAAATTGATCGATGCCAAGACCACCACAAGAAGGAGGAACCTTAAGGTTCAAACACCCTTGTTCTGCCCACCATCGACATCGATGATGGCTCCATGAATCCATCTCGCTTCTTCTGTTGCGAGAAAGGCGACGGCTTCCGCAACGTCGGCTGGTTCGCCGAGACGAGAAATCTTCAAACGCCGGGTCGCTTCAAGAAGATACTCGGCATAGTCTTTGCCTTCCTGTGCGGCAAGCTTCTCCATCATTTTCCTACGGCGTGAGGTCTGAATCGTGCCTGGCTGCACCAGATTGACATGAATGCAATCCTGAAGGCCTTGCTCGGCAACGGACTTCGATAATGCCGCGATGGCAGCATTGACAGACGATATGAGTGCGAGATAAAGCTCTGGCGTTCGCGCCGTGCCCCCGCCGATCATGATCAGATGGCCTCTTGCGGCCTTTAGCATGGGCCACGCGGTCTTGATGACCCGGAGATTTGCGAAGAGCTTCAATCCGAACCCTGTTGCCCAGTCCTCTTCCCTGAGTTCCAAGAAGCTACCCTGGGCTGCAGCACCTGCATTGGTGACGAGAATATCGAGACCGCCCCACAATTGCTCGACATGAGCGGCGAGCGTCGCAGCGGCATTAGGCTCAGTCAGGTCGAGAGCGGCAAATCTGACTTCAGACGTTAACGATCGCAGCTCGTCGCGGGTAGTGGAAAGCTCCTCATGGCTTCGAGCTGTGAGATACACGCGGGAGCCTTCGAGTGCAAATCGGCGTGCAATAGCCGCACCAATTCCCCTGCTGGAACCTGTCACGAGTACACGCTTATCTCTGAACCGCTGCATAGATGCCTTTCGGACCTTCCTGTGGAAGCTGTGCTGCGCGATGCTGTCTTCATCACGCAGACAGCACTTCTCTACTCTCGCCTCGGAATGGGAACGCGAGATTGTTTAACGACCGAAGACAGCTTTAATTTCGCCGGCCACAGTATGCACGTTCTCGTCGAGTACAAAGTGTCCTGCATCCAGCCAAACGAGCTTGGCTTCTGGCAGATCACGCAGGTACGCCTCGGCTCCGGGCGGAACGAAGAAGGGGTCCTTCTTTCCCCAGGCAATCAATGTCCGGGGTTTATGCACGCGGAAAGCGGCCTGCCAATCGGGATAGAGTGCGATGTTGGACTTGTAGTTCTCCAGTAGATCGACCTGATAGTCCTGTACCCCAGGCCGGTCTAGTAGAGCTTGATCCAAGACCCAGTTGTCCGGGTTGATGGCGGCGGGGTCTTTCGCACCGACGAGCCAATGGAACTTCGTGTTCTCCAGACTGACGAACTCGCGTGCCGGTTTTTCAGTTTCAGGCGTGCGCTTCTCCCACAGCGGCATCAGCGCGCTCTTGGGCGCGTCTCCTACGCCTTCCATGTAGGCATTGGCGTTCTGAATGATAAATCCCTTTACTTTCTCTGGCCTCTCAGCGAACAAGCGGAATCCCACCGGGCCGCCGTAGTCCTGCATGTAGAGAATGTACGACGTGAGACCGAGTTGATCGAGTAGACCGCGCACATGTGCTGCAAGATTATCGAACGTATACTCAAAATCCTTGCTCGATGGGGCATCAGAATGCCCAAAGCCAATGTAATCGGGAGCGATCAGGTGAAACTGGTCGGCGAGAGCAGGAATCAGCTCGCGAAACATCTGGCTGCTCGTCGGAAGTCCATGCAATAGGACAATTGTGGGAGAACTTGGGTCACCGGCCTCGCGATAGAAAACCTTGCGGCTGTTGACTGTCGCCGTCCGATAGTGGGTCAGGTGCGACTTTGCTTGCAATATTGGGGATGCCATGAGAACTCCTTCTTACTTGCCTCCGCTTCGGGACGGCCATTCAACAATGGTAGGGCCCAGCAAGAACGAAGAAAAGTTCCAAATATTGAACCGATTGTTGAGAATTTGTAATGACTATCTCTGCTGCTGTCAGACGGGTTCAGCACGACCATGTTCACGTGAACTCAATGAACCTTGCGTCGATAAGCGGACTTGAGATGAAGACGGTAGGGCAGGTAGCGTAGCCGAACACAAGCCCATGCGCCAGCCGGCAAATCGGTCCTGCTGCAGCCTGGAGGAAGCATCTGCGAGGACACGGATTTCTAAAGGCAAAGTTTCACGAGGATTGCCTCGAGCGCAACATTAGAACGCTGTCGAGAGCCTCCAAGGGATGCGCCTCGTCTACGCTGCCGAGACTGTTGACCGCCGAGGCGGCGTACCTTCCGCTTGAATACCATCCATCCCGACTGCGGCACGGGAGTGTGCGGTTCCAGGTCGATTGTCGCTCAGGCGTGAACGAAGATAAGCAGCGACCAACTCCTCTGTGATTTCTGCGAACCGCATCGCGTTCGGAGTCCGGAGGCTGCGTCTGCGATGAAGCACGATGGGGATATTTCCCAGTGGCGGGAGGCCCAGGTCGATGGTCTGCACGTCTGCCGGCAGGCCAAGTTCAGCTCGTGTGGTCAGTCCCAGTCCCGCACTGACAGCGGCCCACAAGCCTGTCAGGCTGGGGCTCGTCATTGCAACGCGCCAAGGGCGTCCAGCTTTTTCCAGTGCCTCCAGCCCCGGTGTCTGACATCCGCACGGGGGGTTGAAAAGAGCAAGCGGTAACGGCTGCCGTACGCGATCCCTGAAAGATGGGCTTGCGATCCAGTGCAACGGCAGTTCGCTCAATAGGTGGGCCGTCTTTTTCTGTGCGCCGCCTAACGTCAATGCAACATCGAGGTCGCCGGAGTCGATCGCTTGAAGGAGCACCTGGCCGACGTCTACCGTCACCTCGAGCTTTACAAGCGGGTAGAGTGCATTAAAGCGCGCGATGACCAGAGGCAAAACGTTGGCCATGAAGTCTTGCGCGAATCCGATTCGAACGACACCTGCAAGAGACGATCCGCGCAGAGTATCGATCATCTCATCATTGAGCTCCAGCACCCTCCGAGCATACTGGAGAGCGATCTCTCCCTGTTCGGTGAGAAGGGTCTTTCGGCCTTGCTTTCGAAAAAGCGGTACTCCTACCTCTTCTTGAAGGCGCTTCATCTGGAGACTGATTGCGGACGGTGTCCGTCCAAGGCGCTCCGAAGCGCGGCCGAAACCGCCCAGCTCTTGTGTAAACACCAACGTACGAAGGCTGTCCAGGCTGAGGTTGTTCAGAATCATAGTTTAGATATTCTCACCGATAGTGTTAGAACTTCTCGCTTTTCGTGAGCTCCCGTCATCCTTATGCTTTATGGTAACGCAGCTCGCGGTTGTATTGCGATTTGGCCGCTGATAAGCGATGCATCTCGAGCGCCGATCTTTTCAGCTGCCCAACAGTGCTTTACCACGTGCGTGTCAGATCGGCGAAAGGTGAATTATGAACAAAGTTCCTTCTAACGCAACGATCGTTCTGGTGCATGCCGCATGGGCGGACGCATCCTCGTGGTCCGCCGTGATCGGCCCACTGCTCAAGGCTGGCATCAAGGTGATCGCTGCCCAGATTCCAATGACTTCGCTGTCCGACGATGTGGCTGCTTTAAAAGTGGCTCTGGAAAGGGCGGGCGCGGGGCCAATCCTCCTTGTCTCTCACTCTTACTCCGGCGCCGTGATAACCGCCCTCGAAAGTGACGATCGTGTCCGAGGCCTAGCCTATGTGGCAGCCATGCCCCCAGACGAGGGAGAAACAGTGGGGGACGTGTTCTTCCGTGAGCCTCCACATGAAAAAGCTCCCCATCTGGAACCCGACGGTCATGGTCTCTTGTGGATGTCGGAAGAAGGAATGAAGAAAGCGGTCGGCCACCGGGCCACGGCGGAGCAAAACGAAATCAGGACAGCAGCACAACGCCCGATAGCGATGAAGTGTCTTGGCGAAGCGATACAGACGCCGGCATGGAGGACGATACCGTCGTGGTATCTGCTGGCTGAAGATGATCGTATGTTCAGCCCGAAAACACAACATTTTGTAGCCGAACGCATGGGCGCACAGGTCCGTTCGTACGATGTAGATCATGCTCCTCAGATCTCGTCGCCTGCGACCGTTGTAGAGTTCGTGTTGGAAGCGGCCAGTGCGCTGCTCTCGCGTACAAAAAATCAGATTGACAATAAGGAGAACCACATGACTACGTACCAGCATGCCACCATCGAAGGCCACAAGATCTTCTACCGCGAGGCCGGCTCGACCACGAATCCGACGATCGTTCTGCTTCATGGCTTTCCGTCGTCGTCGCACATGTTCCGGGATCTGATCCCGCAGCTCGCCAGCCACTTCCACGTTGTCGCGCCGGACTACCTCGGCTTCGGCTACAGCGATGCTCCCGCGGCGACCCACTTTCAATACAACTTCGACAACATCACCGCGCAGATCGAGGAGCTGCTCTTTACAACACTGGGCCTGAAGAAGTTCAGCATCTACGTGCAGGATTACGGCGCGCCTGTCGGTTTCCGCATTGCCTCGCGTCATCCGGAAGCGATCGAAGGCATCGTCGTGCAGAACGGCAATGCCTACATGGAAGGCATCAGCCCCGCCTTCGAGCCGCTGCAGGCTTTCTGGGCGAATCGTAACAAGGAGACGGAGAAGGCGCCGCGCACGATGCTGACCAAGCAGACGACGATCTTCCAGTACACGCATGGTGCAAAAAACGTGGCGGCAGTGAGTCCGGACAGCTACACCTTCGACCAGGCGCTGCTGGACCGGCCCGGCAATGACGCCATTCAACTCGAACTCCTTTATAACTACACCTCGAACGTGGCGCTCTACGACGCGTGGCACGAATACTTCCGCATGCACCAGCCGCGCACGCTCATCGTGTGGGGGCAGAACGATCCCTTCTTTATCGTGCCTGGAGCCAAGGCGTTCCTGCGCGACCTGCCCAAAGCGGAACTGCACCTGATCGACGGTGGCCACTTTCTGCTGGAAGAGCACAGCGAGCTCGTCGCAGGCAAGATCATCGGCTTTCTGGGAACAGGGCAGAAGACGGAGGCGGGCAAATGACCACCTCTGCCCTGAACCCGACCCATAGGAGTGAGCCGCAGCCGGCAGCGCACACGTTGCTCGTCTCTCGCGCCATCCTCTATGCCACACTGGTGGTCGGAGTGCTCGATGCAGCTGATGGCATCGTCTTTCACGGCCTGCAGGGCCAAAATCCGATCCAGGTGCTGCAGTACATCGCGAGCAGTCTGCTGGGCGCACGGTCCTTCTCGGGCGGCCTTGCAAGCGCGGGACTTGGCCTCGTCGTGCATTTCGCCATCGCCCTGGTAGTCGCAGCGATCTATATCCTTGCGAGCCGACGCGTCGCTGCGTTGCGTACGCAGTGGGTACTCCTGGGACTGCTGTATGGCGCTGCCGTGTGGGCAGTGATGAACCTGGTGGTTTTGCCGCTCACCGCGGTTGCTCACAGCCCGATCACGACTGCGGCGTGGGTCAACGGCGTCATCGGCCACGCCCTGTTCGTCGGCCTGCCCAGCGCGTTCTTTGCGAAGAAGGCCTTGGCGACGCGTGGGGACCGATTAGGAAATACTGGTTCGAGCCCACGGCAGAAAACAGAGAGGTGCTTCGGAAAAACACCTTGAATCTCGAAGGAACACGCTGGCAGCAACCGACGCAACGCCTCATCTGGATCAACTTTGCACAGCTGTTCGCGGCGTCCTTGCCTTTGGGCTCTTTCTGACCGCGATGTTGATTTCACTCAAGTTTCTTCAGTGGGGTTTCGGGTTCGTGTGCTGCGCAGTATTTCTCTATCTGTGGCCAGAGCCCCTGGGACTCGAGAAAACGACGTTGACAACATGGCACTGCTAGGTAAGGTGACCGCCAACAGGAGAAAGACCCAACAACCAGCAAAGGACACGCCGGTCGAAAACTGATGGAGACAGTCTCAACAAAATGAATTTCCGAGTCCAAAGCGGAAAGGAATCAGATCTGATCGCCGCTATTTTGGCCGGAGATACAGAGATCTACCATCAGCTGATTCGCCCTTATGAACGGATTGTCTATATGATGTCGCTCTCTTACATGAGAAATGAGACAGACGCTGAGGACGTCGCGCAGGAAACGTTCCTCAGGGCCTTTCAAAATCTCGGGGCTTTTCGAGGCGAGTCGAAGTTCAGTACGTGGCTCATCAGCATTGCGCTAAACGAGGCGAGAAGCCAGCTACGGCGACAGGTGAACACCCGAATTGTGCCTCTTGACGAACCTCAGGATGCAGAGATTCCTGCGTCTCCAGCACTCCTGCACGATTGGCGGGACCTTCCGTCCGTCGTGGTTGAACGCGATGAGATCAGGAGGTTGCTTCAGCAGGCAGTCGAGTCGCTTCCCAGTATCTACCAGCAAGTGTTTCTATTGCGCGATGTGGAAGATCTCAATGTAAATGAGACGGCGCAGCTCCTGGACATCAGTACCTCGCTGGTGAAAGTTCGGTTGCACCGGGCTCGAATGATGTTGCAAAGGTTCCTGGCACCACAAGTGAACGTAATCAACAGCGCATCCGCGCACCACTAGAACAGTTCCATGGCACCCCTGTTCGGATTCACATGCCAACCAAGTACGGGTACAAACAGATCAAGCGCATCGGCCTGATCGCTTACACAAACCAGAAGCCGGACGATTACTGGACCAAACTCGGATACGACTGGTACGGCGGCTTGTGAGTTTAAGACAGTGTTCGCATCACGCAATGCAGTATTGGCTGGCCGAAGGCCGACCGTTCCCGTTCGCATCGTCAACCTCTCCGATGCCGAGGCCGTTGAGATGACCAACCGGAGGCCTCCCGCGGGCGATCCTGGCCAGCCCTGTTTGCTCCTCACGATTTTCACAGTTTACAGTTCATATGGCATGGAGGAGGTCATCGGTTCGATCCCGATCAGGTCCACCACCAACCCCTTCGTTTTTCAAACCCGATTTTGTATGATTGGTCGGCCATCCAGAAGGGATCGGTGCATCCGGTCTCGGTAAGTGATAAATCGACAATGCACTCATAGA
>CAVTLR010000003.1:0-1166548 GCA_963735505.1 uncultured Acidobacteriota bacterium
CGCCGCCGAAATTCTTCTGCCAGTACGCGTACGAAAGCATTACCGTTTCAGCGCTTCCAGCCGCATCGTCCTGCTGCGTGAAGGGCCGGCCCAGCGCCGGTTTCAACCCCAGAATCGGCAACACTCCTTCGGTCACATCCAGCCCATCGACGCGCGTTGGCGCGCCCTTGCCTGTCACGGTGATGGAAACGCCCTGGTACAACCCGATATCTTCCAGCGTCTGGTTCTGCTTAAAATATGAAATACAGGTATGGCGCAACATTCAGTTCTTGTATGTGATCAGGCGCGAACTGACCAGACTCCGATCAGTTTTTCAGGCTTTGGATAAGGAAACGGGTTCAGCATACCCCGTCCACCACGCTGGAGATCAGCGTCGTCGCGCCGATCCCCACGGCCAGCGTGAGCAACGCCAGTGTCCTGACAACGGAGCCCGCGCAAGCCTCCGCAGAACCTGCCTGAGCCGATCCGGAAGTTCCCCATCGCCACGCCCCCGTTTATGGATTGGCGCGCTCACACAACGACCCCGCGCCCACGAATCTTCTTACGTCATCCTGCAACAAAAAGTTCCAATAGCAACCCGATTCCATTTCCCAATTCAGCGATCAGCGACGATGACAAGGAGTCTTCCTCCGTTGCTCTCCTCATCCCGCAAGATTACTTTCTTTCCGCAGAGAAGGCCTTCCCGCAGCCATTCACGGGGTGTATAACCACTCTTACATAGTCATTCGAGTGGAGAAAAACCGATATTCTGCTCGCAGCAATACGGGGGTTCTGATGAAACTTTCCGAAGCGTTGACACAGCCGTGGATGCTGATCCTGGCTTTGACCATTGGACACCCCGGGTGGGCCCAGAATGTGACGACCTCGCAGTATGACAACGCACGTACCGGCTCCAACCAACAAGAAACCACCCTGACTCCCAGAAATGTCAACGTCAACCATTTTGGAAAAATATTCACCCTGAAAGTCGATGGAGACATCTACGCGCAACCGCTCTTTCTCACCGGAGTGGACATACCCGGCAAGGCTCGGCACGATGTGCTGATCGTCGCTACGGAACACGACAGCGTCTACGCCTTTGACGCCAACGGTCATCCCGCAACTCCACTCTGGCACGTAAATTTTCTCGGCCAGGGCGTTACCACTGTTCCTGCGCAAAACGTCGAATGCCCTTTTATTTTCCCGGAAATCGGAATTACCTCGACACCCGTCATTGATCCGAATACTGGAACACTCTATGTGCTGGCGCGCACAAAGCAGCAGACCGGGTCGCAGCCGAGTCATTACGCGCAGCGTCTGCATGCTCTCGCTGTAACATCCGGCCTGGAAAAATTCGGCGGCCCTGTCGATATCACCGCCACGATCAACGGAATCGGGACCGGCAGCCAGTCCGGGAAAGTAGAGTTCGATCCTTTGCGAGAGAATCCTCGCGCCTCGCTCCTGCTGACAAACGGATTTGTCTACCTTACCTGGGCCTCTTCCTGCGATGTCGGGCCATATCACGGCTGGGTGATGGCCTATGGCGCGCACTCCCTCAAACAGAAAGCAGTCTTCAACGCCTCTCCCGACGCGGACGACAGCGGCATTTGGGCCAGCGACACAGGCCCCGCCGCCGACAGCAAAGGCAATCTGTTTCTCGCAACCGGAAATGGCCGCTTCGATGCTGCGAAAGGCGGCCGCGACTATGGAGATAGTTTGCTGAAACTCAACGGGCAAAGCCTCACGCTCGATGACTATTTCGCACCGTTCAACGTCGACAAACTCGACGCCGGCGATCAAGACCTCGGTTCAGGTGGCACGGTACTGCTGCCGGACCAGTCCGGACCACACCCGCACCTCATCGTTGTTGCCGGCAAAGAAGGCACCATCTACCTGATCGATCGTGACCACATGGGTCATCATCAGCCCAACAACGACAGCCAGATTGTGCAAGCGGTACCCAGCCCAGGTGGCGGCGTCTATGGCTCCATGGCCTACTGGAACCACAACCTCTACGTGGTTAGCAATAGCTCCAAAGATGCTCTCCGTCAATTCGCCGTGCACGACGGAAAACTCACGCTGAAAGTTGGGAGTGGTTCTCACTTCCCAGCCATTTGCGCAACTCCGACTGTCTCAGCGAACGGCGCGCGGGATGGAGTGCTTTGGGTACTGCGTTCCAAGGCTTGGGACGAAGGCGACAGAAACGCGGTGCTCTTCGCCTTCGACGCCTCCGACGCCTCCCGCATGCTTTACGACAGCGAGCAGAATCCCTCTCGCGACCGCGCCGGTTTGGCCCTTCGGTTTAATATTCCGACCATTATCGATGGGCATGTCTACGTTGGAGCGAAGCGCGAAGTGGATGTCTACGGGCTATTGCCCAAGAAAACCGCAGCCAAATGAAGGCGCGCAAACGGCTGCGTCTCTAGTCAGCATCAAATACTGAACTGGCTCCCCGGCAGCATGGCGATTCGGCTGCGCGATTCATCAGCCGATAAAATCACTGCCATAAAATATTCAGCGAGGAGGTTCGCAATGTCTGTCGTGATGCTCTCGGGTCCCGTCGGAGCCGGCAAAACTACGGTTGCGCGAGAACTCATCGCCATCTCTCCCGCACCACTCTGTTACATCGAGGGCGATACCTTCTGGCCGCACTTCGCCAAGCCGGACGGGAAGTCTCAAAGAGAACAGTTTCGCTTGCTCATGCGTTCCGTCACAGCCGCCGCCATCCCTCTTGCACGCAGCGGATATGAGGTCCTCCTCGACTTTTCTTTCCCGCTCGACTTCCTCGACACAGCCCGCAAAATCCTCAAGGAAATCCCAATTGATTTTGTGATGTTGCGACCCAGCCTCGCCATCTGTAAGCAGCGCGCGGCTGCCCGCTCTGAAGGCGCCATCTCCGATTACAGCGCCTATCGTGATTTCTACGCGATGTTCGAAGGCCTCTCCAATCACGAAGTCGGGGATGTTGAAGCCAACCCTGCCTCCATCGCCCGACGCATCCGCGACGGCCTCGACCAGGGCATCTTCCGCCTCAATCCATGAGCACGCGATCCGCCCTTCCCCGATTCCCATTCGCTTGGCTCAATTTGCGGCAATGACGAGCAGGGTTGCGTCGTCCAGGAATTGCGCGTTGCAAAAGGAAGTGACCTGCGCCAGCAACCCCTGATTCAACTCTTTTGCGGAGAGCCTACCGTTAGCCTCTGCAAATGCAGCGATGCGGCTTTCCTCGAACTCTTGCCCATTCACATCCGACGCCTCCGTAATGCCGTCGGTAAACAACAGCAATCGGTCTCCTTCTCTCAACTCGATCTTGAAATCCTCGTATATCCAGTCCGCGAAAACTCCCAGCACCGCGCCGCCACCTTGCTCAAACATTCGGACCATACCGCCGGACACCAGGATTGGGTAAAGATGCCCCGCGTTGCAATACTGAAACGTCCGCGTTTCGCTATCGAGAATTCCATAAAAGAACGTCACGAACTTTCCAGTGGCAATATTCTCGTGCAACAAACGGTTGACCTTGGCGCATACCACCGCCGGGCTTGCCCCGTCGCTCGCAAACGCGCGCACCGCGGCCTGCACATTGGCCATCAGCAGAGCGGCCGACACACCTTTCCCGGCAACGTCGGCGATACAAATCCCAAGCCGGTGATCGTCAAGCTGCAGCACGTCGTAGTAATCTCCGCTCACCGTGCTGGCGGGCTGCCATGCTCCCGCAACCTCGAAGCCTGCCAACTGGGGAACGGTTCTTGGCAGCAGTGACCGCTGGATCTCACTGGCACGCTCCAGTTCTGCCTCTTGCATTTCGATCCGGGTCGTGCCCCGTTCCACGGTTCGCTGCAGCTCGACATTGCGCCGCTCCAGATGGTCCTTCGTTCTGTGGTACAGAAACATGGGAATACCAAAGGCGAATGTGACCACAAACGAAAACTTCCATTGCGACAGGATTAGGTAGGAGAGTGATATATGGGAAGGTCGAGCAACTAGCCAAACGACTACGCTCGTAATCAGATAGATAGGAACCGTCAGCACAATCAGCAGAGGCACAAAAATCAGCAGATTAGAGGGGAAAGGCCTCTTCTCATACAGGAATCCTAACCAGCCTATGGCGGGCGATAGAAGATTCCCGATGCAGAGACAGTACACCAGAACGATCACAGGATTGCTCTGCTGCCCGGTGGCCCATAAAACGGCGGCGATGACCGCGGCGATCGCAATGTAAAGAAATTGCTGCCGAAAGAATCGACTCAGAGATGAGACGTTCACGTTTACACCACCACGGTGACTGAACCCCTGTTGAGCTAATCACTCATTCTATAGCCGCAACTCGATCGGAAGTCCCACCTCGTCATATACCTGGTGAGTCGCGCGGGCGGACCCTGTGTGGGCGAAGCAACGTTTCGCCCTCGCCTACGACGTGATGCCTCTTCCAAGCGTCACCACAAAAACCGCATAGACGATCGCTGCGACACCGATGGTCGCCCAGCTACGCGCGATCACTGCGACGGGATGGTTTTCCTCCACTGTTCGAGCACGCATGGGAATGAATAGCAATGGGAATGAAGCCCCACCAATTTCCAGAATGGCATCCCCCAGGTCTCCCCAGCCATGCCCTCGGTAAGCCAGCGCTGCAACAGCCGCAGCGACACTCGCGCTGATCCACGCTATACGAGCCACCTTGCGAGCCACTCGTGCGTAGGGCCACAACCCAAGCAGTTCTCCGGCAATGATCCGCGCCGTTACGACATACAGCGCGATTCCGACTACGATAGCCATGGCGCGTTCCCAAATCGTGACATGACCCAACAAAAACTCAGCGAAGAAATAAAGATCGCCATAGCCCCTGTGCATCGCATGGATCAGATAACCCCATTCCCAGAAATAACTGAACGCCGCAATCAGGACCAGGAACAGCCGCAGTGTAAATCGTCGCACTGGCACCAGGCGAAGACAGACGAACGCCAGCGTGCCCATCAGCAAGTTGACCCCAGGCCCCGCCGGATCAATCCATCCGGAGCGAACATCACAGCGAAACAGCGATGAGCTCAAAAGCAGAATGTGCCCGTGCAGCGCCAGACACACGCTCCCGTGACCTAGCGCCTCGTGATCGAACGTCACCACACACATCGCCATCACGGCCACCGCCATCACCGTCAGCCAATCGTTTTTGTCCTCAGTCAATCTCATCGTGAATCCAACTTTGTGCCACTCGACCCACAACTCACCCGCTCTCCTCACCGTCTCTCGAGGCCTGCACTCAAGCGGTCGCAGAGTCACTCTGTGCGCAAAGCCTGCATCGGATCAACCCTGGAGGCGCGCGTTGCCGGCAACCATACTGCGATCAGCGCCACAGAAATCAGAATCAGAGGCGCAGCCACAAACGCAGTCGGGTCCCACGGTTTTACCCCGAACAAAAGGCTCGCAATCAAATGCACCAGTGCGAACGCCGCGCCCAGTCCCAGCACAATTCCCGCAAGCGCGAGTTTTGCGCCTTGCCACACCACCAGCCTGCGAACCGCCGCCCGATCCGCGCCCAGCGCCATGCGGATGCCCATCTCCTGCGTGCGTTGCGCAACGGAATAGGCCATCAAGCCATAGATACCGATCGCAGCCAGTCCCAGTGCCACTACGCCGAAGATACTCAGCAGCAGCATGTTGAAATTCTCTCGGCTCGTCGAGTCCCCCAGCACCTCTTCCATGCTGCGAACATGCGCCACCGGGAAGCCTCCGCTGGCCAGGCGCAATTGTTCCGTCACCGCCGGGATCAGCGCATGCGGGTCGCCGTGGGTGCGCACCACCCAGATCAGCGGCTGCACATTGGTATACGACGCCGTGTATAAATCCGTAACCTGCGGGATGGGAACCATCACCACCGGGCTCGCAGGCTCTCCCAATCCTGCGTCGTGGCTGTCGGCAACGATGCCGATAATCGTCGGCGAGGACTCATCCATCTGCGGTCCCAGGCCCTTGCTGATGATGATCTGCTGACCAATAGGATCCTGATGCGGCCAGTATTTCCGCGCCAGCGCCTCATTGATCATCGCAACCTTAGGACTCGTTGCAGTATCGTCTTCGTTAAAAGCGCGTCCCCGCAGCAACGGAATTTTAAACACGCTCAAATAGTCCGGCGAAACGCTCATCCAGCGACTGCCGTATTCATGGTCCTTGTCGGCGGGCTGCCCCACGATCTCAAACGGCAGCTCATCACCCACCAGATTCGGCAGCCAATATGCGGCCGACGAAACTTCCACTCCGGGCAGCGCATTCAGTCGCCGCCGGCCATCCTTCTCCAGTTGAACCACTCCCGCAGCCTTCTCGAAGCGGTCTCCGGTCAGCGACATCTCCATCGTCAGCACGTTATGCGGATCAAAACCCGGGCCCACGTCATGCAGCGCGACCAAGCTCCGGATCAACAGGATGGCGCCAATCAGCAGTACCAGCGCCAGCGAAACTTCGCTCACCACCAGCAGCGCCCGCATCCTCCCTTGACGAAGTCCAATCCCAGAGCGGCTGCTGCTTTCTTTCAACACGGAGCTAAGATCGGCGCGTGAAGCGTGAAGCGCCGGGAACAGCCCGAAGAGAAGCCCTGTCGCCAGCGAAACCGCAATAGTAAAGCCGAGCACGCGCCAATCAAGCCCCACCGCTGCGCCTCCATCGCCGATACGTGGCAGTCCCGCCGGACTGATAGCCAGCAGCGCCCGCACTCCGACAAATCCGAGAGCCAGGCCAAGCACGCCGCCACCGACAGAGAGCAATATGCTTTCTGTAAATAACTGGCGGATGATGCGCCCGCGTCCCGCTCCCAGTGCAGACCGGATGGCGAACTCTCGCCGCCTTCCCGCAGCCCGCGCCAACAGTAGATTCGCGACATTCGCGCACGCAATCAACAGCACCAGGCTTACCGCGCCCAGCAAAATCAGCAGAGAATTGCGCACGTCGCCCACAATGGTGTCACGCAACGGCTGAATCTGAAACCGCGCTTGAGGATTGGTATACGGATAATCCCGGTGGTACTGCACCGCCGCCAGATCCAACTGCGCGTTCGCCTGCGCCATCGTCACGCCCGGGCGCAGCAACCCAGCCACCCGGAAATAAGTGTTCATATCTTCGCTGACCGGCGGAAACTGAAACGGTACCCAAAGATCGGCCGCGGGATCGGAGCGGAACTGCTTCCCGATAACGCCCACAATGGTGTACGGCTCATTGCCCAGCGACAGCGATTTCCCCAAAATCTCCGGATTACCGCCGAAGCGCCGCTGCCACAGGCCATAACTCAGCACCACAACTCTGCCCCCGTGCGGCGCATCTTCCTGCGGCGTGAACGTGCGCCCCAGAATTACCGGCGCGCCAAACAGTCGAAAGTATCCCTCCGTCACATGAATGCCGCGCACCTGCTCGGGGCGTCCTTCAGTGATGTTGAACCCGGGGCCCGCAATGTCGTACGCAGCCACTTCCTGAAATGCGCGCGTCGCCCGCTGATATGCATGCAACTCCGGCACGTTGGAAAGAAAGCTCGCGATCATCTCCGAACGCGAGCCGAACTCCACAATACGATCGGCATTGGGATAGGCCAGCGGCTTCAGCAACACCGCATTCACCACACTAAAAATTGCAGTGTTGGCTCCAATGCCCAGCGCCAGCGCAGAAACTGCCGCGATCGTGAAGCCGGGATTTTTTAGCAGCGCGCGCAAAGCGTGCCGAATTTCATGGATAAAATTTCTCATTCATCAAATCCGCGCCGCATGCTCGGCCGGCCGCATAAAAAATTGCCACCCTGGGTCGAACGGTATCATATCCAAACTTCAGCGCAACAGCATGCCGCTTTCCCTCACGCGCACCAGCGCCACTCCTGGCGTTTTCCACGCGGCCTTTTACCAGTCTGCAGCGAATTTGGTTAATGTGGTGATAAGAGCGCAATTTTTTTCTACCCACTCCAACAGCCCCACTCCATGCGCAACAAGGAGAGAGAACTTGGACTCAAACGATCTATATGAAGAGGCCCTGATGCAGGCAGCGGCGCACGCTCGGCGCTATCTGCGAACCATTCGTGACCGCCATGCCGGGGTCACGTCGGAAGCGATCCAGGGCATGACCGCGCTCGGCGGTCCGCTGCCCATCCAGGGAGAAAATCCGCGCGCGATTCTCAATCTTCTCGACGACGCCGGTTCCCCCGCCACCGTGGCGTGTATGGGTGGGCGTTATTTCGGCGGCGTCATTGGCGGCGCTTTGCCGGCCAGCGTTGCAGCTCATTGGATCGCCGATGCCTGGGACCAGAATGCCTGCCTGTACGATATTTCTCCGGTCGCTGCACATTTGGAAGACGTCGTCCTTCCCTGGATTTTCGATTTGCTCGGCCTGCCTCCAGGCTGTGGCGCAGCCCTTGTCACCGGCACTCAGATGGCTGACGTCACCGCTCTCGCCGCCGCACGCGGCAGTGTGCTGCGCAGCGTGGGATGGGATGTCGAACGTGACGGCTTATTCTCCGCTCCTCCGGTCACGGTGATCGTTGGCGAGGAAGTTCATGCCACCCTGTTCAAAGCCCTGGCGCTGCTCGGCTTCGGAAGAGGCCGCGTGCATATTGTTCCGGCTGACTCGCAGGGCCGCATGAAGCCCTCGCTTCTGCCGCGCTTGTCCGGGCCGGCGATCGTCTGCGTCCAGGCCGGCAACGTCAATACCGGCGCCTGCGATCCAATCGGGGAGATCTGCGACCTTGCCCACGCCATGGGTGCCTGGGTCCATGTCGATGGCGCCTTCGGTCTCTGGGCTGCCGTCAGCCAACATCGAAAACATTTGGTGGAGGGTCTCGCTCGCGCCGATTCCTGGGCGACCGATGCGCATAAATGGCTCAACGTACCCCACGATAGTGGAATCGCCATCGTAAAGGATCCGGAAGCCCTGGGTCGCGCCATGTCGATTGCAGCGTCGTACTATCCTCCCGACGCGGACGGAAAACGGCAACCCATGCAACTCAGCCCGGAATCTTCGCGTCGCGCCCGAGCCGTTGAAATCTGGGCGGCGCTGCGTTCTCTCGGCAAACAAGGTGTGGCCGAACTCATCGATCGTTGCTGTCAGCACGCTGTCCACTTCGCAAACGCCCTCCGCGCCGGCGGCTGCGAGATTCTCAACGACGTGGCGCTGAATCAGGTATTGGTCTCCTTCGGAAGCGACGAGACCACCACTCGAGTCATCCACGCGGTGCAGGCCGACGGAACCTGCTGGTGTGGCGGCACCGTGTGGAAAGGCCGCAAGGCCATGCGAATCAGCGTGTCCTCCTGGGCCACCACAGAACTCGATGTGAACCGCAGTGTCGCCGCAATCCTTAGGATTGCAGCCGATCCATCCTCAGCGCGCACCACCTCTGCGCCATCGTTTCCATAACACTTCAAATATCTCAGCAGGATGCGACCTCGGCGGCCCTACCTCGCTCTAACCATCAGGAAGAATTTCGAAGATGCAGCAGAACGCACTATTCCCCGAAATGCAGGAAAGACCAGCTAACTCAGAACCGCATGGTTTTCGCTATCGCGACGCGATCATCACGGAAGACCAGCAGACCGCGTTGGTAGAGTCGATTCGACAACTGGAACTGAAACCCTTCGAACTCCACGGCCATCTGGGCAATCGACGAGTCGTCAGCTTCGGGCTGAAATATGACTACAGCCGCCGCTCTGTCGAACCCGCCACTCAGATGCCGGCGTTTCTCGACGACCTTCTCGTCCGCGTCGCCAAATTCGCTGCCATCGACGCCAACGCCTTTCGACAAATCGGCGTCAATGAATATCCTCCCGCAGCCGGCATCGGCTGGCATAAGGATCGGCAGGAGTTTGGAATCATCGTTGGAGTGTCGCTCCTCGCCTCAGCCACCATGCGCTTCCGAAAAGCCGATGGCGCGCGGTGGACACGCGTCTCTCACACCGTCAAGCCTCGGTCGATCTACATCCTGGATGGAGAGGCTCGGACGCAATGGGAACATAGCATTCCGCCACTCCGTGATTTGCGATATTCGATTATCTTCCGCACTATTTCGAAGAATTCGCACGCCTGACACGATCGCTCCGTATCAAAAAGACGCACGCCAACAGCAGCGCAACGCACACCCACGCGAACCAGTTTCCAAATCGTGAATACAAAGTGCTATCGTGGCGAACCGGAATATTCGCAACGGCCACAGCAAACACTGGACCAATCGTATCGCGCTCCACCAGGACACGCCCGCGATCGTCGCTCGCCGTAAGAATCCCCAATCTCGCCGAACGCGCCATGCTGAACCCGCTTTCAACCCCGCGAAGAATCGCCATGCGCCCATGCAGCCATCCATCGTCGACAAAATCCGATGCGGGCACAATCAGCAAAGCCACGCCATCGCGAGAGTATTCACGACTCAAGCGCGGGAAGTCCAGGTCTTTGCAAATTTCCAATCCCCACCTTCCGTCGATGCCGGCAACCACAGCGCGTTTTGTTCCCGGCGTAAAGCGGTCCTCTCCCGGTGGCAGCAGATGGTGCTTGTTGTAGCTCGCCACCAGCTCTCCTTGTGGTGAATACAAACGTTCCTGATTCCGGGCCAACGAAGGCATGATGCGAGCGATGCCGACCTCAATATATGCCCCGCTTTCTTTTGCCAGCTTGCCGAAAAAATCATCGAACTCCGCCTGCGATGCGTCATTCACAGCGCCAGTCCCTTCCGGCAAAACGAACAACTGGATTCCCTGTCCCGCCAAAAGTTTTACCTGGTCCGCGTAGCTTTGGAACACTTGCTGCACTTCCGCCGGCGTGCGCGGGTTCAGGTTTTGCGGCGCATCAGAGGCAATCAGCGCAACCTTGACGGTCGGTGAATCGGGCGTCGATGCCAATCGCCACGCACCAAACGCGAACACGACCGCAATCCAAGCCACACTGCCAATCAGCAATGGAAGTTTCTCCCGGCGAGAAGCCGGAGTCAGCAGCACAGCCACCGTAGAAGCAAACAGAAAAATCGTAAAACTGATCCCCCAGATGCCCGTCACGGAAGCAATCTGCAAAATCGGCAGAAAATTCATTTGCGAATAACTGATGTTGAAAAACGTTCCATGGATCGAAATGCTGGCCACCGCAAATTCTGCGCTTGCCCAATACGCGGGAAACACCAGGGCTGCCAACCAAAGTTTTCCCCGCACCACTCCCATGCGAAACAACACCACACCCAACGCAAACAGGCTTGCGCTCATGACCAGAATCAGGATGACGATCCAGGTTGCCAAAACCGCCCGCGCGTAGCTCCACTCATTCAGCCCACCCAGTGCGTAGGCTGCCGCTGCCACACCAAACGCCTGCCTGGCAGACAGGCGCGAAGCGACCCACAGCAAAGGAATAGGAGCGAGCCAGATCAGCGGCCACAGCGGCGCAAGCCCAGTCCCCAGAAAAAACAAGGCCGCGGAAATCGCCACGCACGGTGCGGCCGCGAAGCCGTTGTTAGACTTTGATTCCATCGAGAAACCTCCCAATCGAGCGATGTAGAAGTTTGCGAAATTCCTTTTCCGATAAGTCGATGCGGCCGGCACGATACAACATGACGTATCCGTGGATGTGAGCCCAAAGTGCAAATGCCACTTCCCACACATCGTCCTTTTTCAGAACGCCTTTCTCCATTTCCGCCGCCAGCAAATCCGCAATCGGATTTAGCGTGGGAGAACGACGTGCCCGAAAATCTTTCGGAAATTGACGCGCCCCCGGACGAGGACGGGAAAAAATAAAGTCGAAGATGCGCGGCTGGGCGAATGCGTAATCGACGTAGGCTGCCATCACCGCCAGCAGACGGTCTTCCATGCCGCCACGCATCGGGTGCCCCTGCATGTACACGAGCAGCTTGGCAAATTCGCGATCGGTAATGGTGTTCAGCAGAGCTTCACGCGAAGCGAAGTGATGATAGATCGCCATGGGGGTGATGCCCACGGCTTCCGCGACGCGACGCATGGAAACGGCTTCGGGTCCTTCGATCTCCAGAATCTTTAGCGCCTCTTGCGCGATGCGATCGGCTGTATTCATTGGATTCGCCATCTATACAGCGTATAGTATACAGTGTATAGGCGCAAGTGCATTCTTCCTACCATGCTCGCCGCGCTGGATCTTCTCAAATCCACCAATGTCCAACCCCATCTGCCCCTCCTCTAACTCCCTCTGCCGCAACCGGCCCAGCCTGTCTTCCGCGCACCCCCGCATTTCCACAGGATGCCCTCTTGACAAACCATAACCGTATGGTTATGGTTTCTAGTGTGAAACCGGCCCACGCCAATCCGGTGTTTCGTGCCCTTGCCGATCCAACCCGTCGCTCCATTTTTGAGCAGCTCACCCGCCACGGCGAGCAAACCGTCCACGCATTGACGCGCCACGCGGGTGTGTCGCAGCCCGCCGTCTCCAAGCACCTCACCGTCCTCAAGCGCGCCAGGCTGGTACGGCATCGCCGCCAGGGGCGCGAAACGCACTATCGCGCTCAGCCCGATGCGCTGGCCCCCATGGTCGACTGGCTTCATCTCTACGGCGCTTTCTGGCGCGACCGTTTTGACCGCCTCGAATCTCTTTTGCAAAGGATGGAACCATGACCAACTCCATTACCAATTCAACGACCCAGGCAGTTGCCACTCCCGGCACCCTCGTCGTCGAACGCGTGTTCCCTCACCCACCAGAGAAACTCTGGCGTGCGCTCACGGAAGGTCCCCTGCTCGCACAATGGATGATGAACAATGATTTCGCGCCAGTGGTCGGACGCAAATTCCAATTCCGAAACGAACCCAAGCCAGCCTGGAACGGCATTGTCGACTGCGAGGTCCTCATC
This sequence comes from uncultured Acidobacteriota bacterium, assembly GCA_963735505.1. GTDB lineage: Bacteria > Acidobacteriota > Terriglobia > Terriglobales > Acidobacteriaceae > JAKAAZ01. The sequence goes on from CAVTLR010000003.1 coordinate 12,788, forward strand.
GTCGATCCCTTGAAGCAGCTCTCCTATAGCTGGGGCGTCGGCGATGCCGCTGCCGGTCTGCAGTGGGTTGTGCTCTGGACCCTGACTCCAGCCGGAGATGGCACTCACCTTCGTATGGAGCAGTCCGGCTTCCGTCCCGATCAACAGGCAGCGTATAAAGGCGCAAACTACGGCTGGCAAAAATTCTTCGCCGCCCTGGAGCATGTCGTTAGCGAGGTGAACGAATATGAAATCAAAAAACATCGCGTATTGGATCACCACCATACTCGTCGCGTTCCCTATCGGAAGCGGCGGCGTCATGCAGGTGCTCCGCGTCCCGGCCACAGTCGAGGGCTTCGTGCACATCCTCCACTACCCGGCCTACTTCGTCACCATCCTCGGCGTTTGGAAAGTCCTCGGCGCCATCGCCATCCTCATCCCGCGTTTCCCGCGACTCAAGGAGTGGGCCTATGCCGGCATCATTTTCGATCTGACAGGCGCCGCCGCTTCCATCGCCGCGGTCGGCGGATACGGTGCCTACGGCTTCCACATCCTCGCCCCGCTCATCATTGCTGGTCTGGCCATGGCCTCCTGGTATCTCCGCCCGCCCAGCCGCAAAATCGGCAACCTCATTCCAATCCACAACGGAGAAGCATTATGAAAATCAAAGTCACCACCCTCTACGTCGACGATCAGGAAAAGGCTCTGCGCTTCTATACAGAAGTGCTCGGCTTTGTGAAGAAAACCGACTTCAGCCAGGGCCCCTACCGCTGGCTCACCATCGCATCGCCAGAGGAACCGGACGGCACGGAAGTGCAGCTCGCACTCAACAACAATCCCGCAGCGAAAACTTATCAGCAGGCGCTCTTCCAGCAAAATCAGCCGGCCGCCATGTTCTTCACCGACGACCTGCAGGCCGACTACGACCGCATGAAAGCGAGTGGCGCAGAGTTCACCATGCCGCCCACCGACGTCACCGCCTCCAAGATCGCCATGCTGAAGGACACCTGCGGCAACCTCATCCAGGTAACAGAGCTGAAACGCTGGTAGTGCATAGCACGCAACCTTAGCACTACCCACCGCGTTGAGCGGAGCAGGATTAGAGGCTCCGCTTCCCGCCGTCTCAGAGAACGAACGCGTCAGTCATGCCGAAGCGCGCGAATCGGATCGATGTGCGCTGCTCGTCGAGCAGGAGCAAATGCCGCCAGTAGCGAAATGGAGATCAGCACCAAGGCTGTCGCGCCCAGGGTAAGCGGGTCCGCGATCCCCAGCCCATACAGCATCGACCCAATGAATCGCGCCAGCCAGAGCGCAGCGGCCAATCCAACGAGGATACCGAAAGCAGCCAGCCAGAACGCCTCGCGCAGAATTCGCCCGATCACCTGTGTTGCCGTTGCGCCCAGCGCGATTCGCAGCCCGATTTCAGCGGTTCGCGCCGTCACCGTGTACGCCATGATTCCGTAAATCCCGATGCAGGCCAGTGCCAGCGCCAACAAGCTGAAGCACCCCGTAAGCTGCGCCAGAGCCTGCTCGTCAGAAAATGTCGATTTCACCTGCTGCTTCATCGTTCGCACATCAATCAGCGGCAAGTCTCTATCCAGCGATTCCACGGCCGCCCGCACTTCCGGTAACACACCGCCCGGAGTGGCGGCGGTGCGGAGTTCGACCACCATGCGACCCGGTCCGTTCACGTTTTGCACATACGGCACATAGAAAATCGGAGGAGTCTTCTCCCGCAAATCCGCGTATCGTGTGTCGGCCGCAATGCCCACAATCTCAACCGCGCCGGCAATGTCCTCTTGATCGGCTTCGAATGTTTGCCCAACAGGATTTTCGTTCGGAAAAAACTTCCGTGCCAGCGCCCGATTCACGACTGCGACCTTCGGTGTGGTCGCGGTGTCATCAGCATTGAATGCGCGCCCTTGCAGGATGGGGATCTCAAGCGTCTGGAAGAAATCCACCCCAACCCCCAACGCCTGAACGCGTGCCGGATCCTTTTCCTGCGGGCGTCCCATCACGCGGAACGTCGAGCCAGAATGCCCGTCGCCGATGATGCCGATGCTGCTAACTGTCTCCGAGCGCACTCCGGGAAGAGATGCCAGCTTTTCCTGCAGCTGCTGGAAGAAGCGAGTCATTTGCGCATCGTTGTAGCGTGCGCGCGGAAGACTCAGGCGAAACTGAAGAATATGATCCGCCTGAAATCCCAGCGGAATGCGATTGAGGTTTAAAAGTGTGTGCGCGAAAAGCCCTGCGGCAACTAGCAAAATCGCTGAGAGCGCAATCTGGCCGATCACCAGTCCTTTGTCGAGCAGCAGTCTGCGGCGATTCGCGGTCGACATTCCCGAATCCCTCAGGCTCCCATTCGCCGCCGATCGCGCCGCCTGCCATGCCGGCGCCAAACCGAACAGTAATCCCGCCGCCAGAGAAATCCCCATGGTGAACAGCACCACCGTCCAGTCGAAATTCACCTGCACTCTCTCCAGACCCGGCGCGCGCTCTAATAGATTTGGAATTGCATTGCGGACAAGATAACCAAGCAACAGGCCCACCCCGCCGCCCAGCCAGGAAAGCAGCAAGCTCTCCGTCAATACCTGGCGAAGAATACTTTGTGGACTGGCGCCAAGCGCAATCCTCGTGCTCATTTCCCGTTGCCTGCTGGTCGACCTCGCCAGCAATAGATTCGCCAGATTGACGCACGCCAGCAGAAGAATCAATCCAGCCAGCCCCAGCAACAGATAGGATGGCGCCTCATATTGTCCTCGCAGATAATCCAGCCCGCGGTCGCCATTCTCCATCTTCAGGTGGAACTGCGCAGCATCCGCGGTTTGGGTCAGCACCGGCATGGCAGCATGCCGTAGAGTCGCATCCAGTTCCGCCTGGGCTCGCGCTTCGGGTACATCCGGCCGCAGACGTACAAGAATTTGCAGCCACCACGACTGTGGATTATTCAGCAGCGAGATACTGCTGTTTTGCGCGCGCGGCATCAGCAGCGGCTGCATCGTCAGTGGCACAAACATCTTTTCCGCCGCCCCCATCTGCAAGCCGCCAAATCGTCCCGCCGTTACGCCCACAATCGTCACCGGAACACCATTCAGCAAAATCTCCTTGCCGATTACCGAGCGAGACCGTCCAAATCTCTCCGCCCAATATCCCTGGCTAATCACCACCGCCGCGCCATTGCCAGGTCCTGCATCGTCGGAAGACGTCAGCACTCTCCCCAGTGCAGGCTCGATTCCAAGCGCTCGAAATGCGTTGCCGCTCATCATTTCCACCCCTGCGATTTCCGGGTGTCCATCCACCGTCGCGGTCATGGTGACGTCTTTGAAGGCGATGAAATCCTGAACTGCATTAGCTCGCTTGCGCAATTCCTGCAATACCGGGTAAGAGAATGCATTGCTGGTAAGGCCGCCGTGGTCGTTGGAATAGACGTCTCCCCACACCGGTGGCACCACTTGTTCGCGCCCACTCAGCCAGGTCAACATGCGTAGTTCATGCGGCTGCGTCACCGGCAGTGTGTCGAACAAGACCCGCTTCGCGCCGGCAAAGATCGCCGTATTCGCACCAACACCCAACGCCAGCGATGCAACACCGACAAAGGTCAACAGTGGATTCCGTTGCAACTGCCGCGCACCGAAGCGTACATCGCGCCACAGCGTCGTCAGAAATGAAAATGTGCTCTGTGTGTAATGTTGCTCGCGCAAAACGGTGGCATTGCCAAACTGCCGCCGCGCCGCCGCTGCCGCGCTCTTTGCCTCCATACCCTGCTGGAGTAGTCGCTCGGTCAGCATTTGAATGTGCAGCTCAACCTCATCTTCCAGTTCGACGACGATACGTTTCTGCTGCAACGTTGCGCGAATCTTGGCTGCGAGCATCTGAAGTCGATTGGGCACGTTTATCTCCCTTCTTCGAGTCGAAGCACGCGAGCAATCACGCCCGAGATGCGCTCCCAGTTCTCCGCTTCCACCGCCAGCTGCTTCAGACCGCTTCGGGTGATCGAATAGAATCGCGCTCTGCGATTGTTCTCCGAGACTCCCCACTTCGCCGCAATCCAACCCCGCTGCTGCAGTCGCAATAGAGATGTGTAGACCGTCCCCTCATTCAACGTCAGCACATCTTCGCTGATCTGCTCAATGCGCCGCGCAATCCCGAACCCATGTTGCGGGCCCAGCGCATGCAGGGTCTTCAGAATCATCAGGTCCAGCGTGCCTTGCAGAACTTCTGATTTCTCGGCGCTCACAGCTCTCTCCTTTGGCCATTGCAAAGAAGATAGCATCGCTCATTTGCAATGTCCATAGGAGAATGGACGGCGCCCCAGAAAAGGCCGCTCCACGATCGCCAATTGTCATGGAGTAGCTGACCCATGACCCCGTGTAGCCAGCGGTTGCAGCGACTGCCTTCGCGCGTCTACATTAGTTGCGTGGGTTTCACCTGACCAGGAAAGAACCCATCCCAATGGAATCTTCCGCTGCCGGCATGAGGAACCAGCATCACTGTTTCATTCGTAGGCAGGCGGATGATGGAACTTCGAAAATCGATGACAACCGCGACCCTTTCAAAAAAACAATACAACGATCTCCTCGAAACTTTGCAATCTCGTTTTCAGAAAAATAGCAGCCGCCATCCCGGCCTTGACTGGGCAAAAGTGTTGTCGAAGCTCGAAGCCAACCCCAAAAAACTCTGGTCTCTCCATGAAATGGAAAGAACCGGCGGCGAACCCGACGTGATCGGTCACGATGCAAAAACCGGCGAATACATCTTCTGCGATTGTTCTCCGGAAACCCCCAAGGGTCGCATCAATGTTTGCTACGACCGCGCAGGTCTGCAAAAAAGAGAGAAAGAAGGATTGCATCCAGCAGGCAACGTCCTCGACATGGCAGCCGCCATCGGCATCGATCCCTTAACCGAAGAACAATATCGTGCCCTGCAGCAACTTGGCGAGTTCGATTTGAAAACTCAGAGCTGGTTGAAAACTCCCTCCGACATCGCGAAACTCGGCGGCGCCATCTTTGCCGATCGTCGCTTCGATCACGTCTTCGTCTACCACAACACCGCACCCTGTTTTTATCGCGGCCGCGCCTTTCGCGGCTCTCTCAGGGTCTGAGTCTCGAGAATCGCGAGATCAAACAGCGACGGCTGGCCCAGCAAGATGCTCGCAAAACTCCGCGAGGCTTCGGTCCTCGAACCAAAAGCCTCAGTGCTGAGGCAGTCCCAGAAACTGAAATGGTTTGGCCGCTTGAAATGCCTTCAATGCATCTCCGGAGTAGATATTCCGCTGATCTTTGCCCAGGTCAAGTTTCATCACTTTCCCATTTTCTGCAGAAAAGTCGATGTCTTTCAAATTCACCCAGAAGGTGTTCGGGGTCAGCGCCGACTCAAAATAATAAACGCGCCGCTTCTGGTCGCTCACCGTGCGCCAGCGTGTCGAAGAAATATTCGGTTGATCGGGCGTCGAAATCCCAAACGGCACCGACGCATTGCGAATCACACTGAAAACGCTTGCAACCGCGACCACCGGATCTTCCGCCTTCGGAATTGCGTTGATGTAAAACGAAGACCGCGCAAATCTGTCCGCCGCCCGGTTTGTTCCCGGCAGCATCACCGTTCCGCCAATCTGTTTCCAGTACGCATCCAACGCCAGTTGCTCGTCATATGTGGGAGAGTTCGTCATCACCTGGTACTGGCGCCCATGATGAATCACTTGCTTCCCGTTGAGATATTCCACAATCGCACTGTCGCCCGTCGCATCGGAAATCGAAAAGTGCAGTGTAGCTAATCGATCCTGCCCAGGAACTTTCGCCGTCACCACCACAAAAGGATTTTTCTCCAGCGCCGCCACCGCTTCATCTACGGTCGCAAAACTGTCCAGCACATACTGCGCCCACATTGAAATCGCCAACCCCGGTGTCTTGGTGTCCTGTTGCGGATACGCCGATTCCACCAGCCACAGAGCATTCACCACCAGCCCTTTTTCGTTCATTCCATCCGTGGTCGAGACGTCGTATCCCGAAGCGATCACGCTGCCGTACTTCGATGTCCATGGAAACGAATTTGGCCCTACCTCGCCGTTGCGTTGCATGCCGCGCGGAAAAATCCATAGGTTTGTCAGCACGTCTTCCGCCCAATCCATCGAGCGCGCCGTGATCACATCGCTATTCGCGCCCAGATAAACAACTCGTGTGCACGCGGAAAGCGGCAGCACGCTGCCAACGCACAAACCGAACAACATAACAGACACGATGCAAAGTCGGGCCACCATCCTGAAGCTGGGCATACGCGATTCTCCTTAAATATGTGGATCGAATCTGAATTGGGAACCGGAAAGCAATGCACGGCCCGGGAGGAAGTGGCGGACCAACACCATGAACTATACCTCCGATATCTCGAAAACAATCGAAATATAAACTGCGATTGCAGATTACGCCGTTCGCATCTACATATTAGGTGGGAGCATTTCACCTGCCCATGAAAGGACCATCCCGATGGAATCTGCGGCTGCAAGCATCGACGAGAAAATCAAGCAACTAGGCGATTGGCGCGGTAAAACCCTCGCGAAAGTCCGCACCCTCATCCACCAGGCCGACCCAGACATCGTCGAAGAGTGGAAGTGGGCCAAGGCAAGCTCGCCCGGAACTCCCGTCTTTTCCCACGGCGGCATCATCTGCACCGGCGAAACTTACAAGAACGCCGTCAAGTTGACCTTCGCTAAAGGAGCATCCTTACCGGATCCATCCCGCCTTTTCAACTCCAGCCTCGACGGCAATGTTCGCCGCGCCATCGACATCCACGAAGCCGACAAGATCAACGAGGCCGCCTTCAAATCTCTCATCCGCGCCGCCGTCGCGCTCAATCTCCAGCAGGCCAAGCAGAAGCCCCGCCCAGCCGCCAGCAAACGCGCAAACTAGCCTCCTCGCCACTGCCGTCCCCGCATGAAAAAATACACATCAGGAGAGCATCATGCGTGTCGAGGACAAGATCAATCAATTGTTGCAGCAAATGGCCGAAGGCTGGCGCCAGGGAAGCGGAGCCATGTTCGCCCAGCCCTTCGCAAAGGAAGCGCGATTCGTTGCTTTCGATGGATCCATTCATCGCGGACCCCAGGAGATTGCTGCCTTTCACCAGAAAGCCTTCGACACGTTTCTAAAAGGAACTTCGATCGAGGCCACCATCGACGAGATCCGGCAAATTGATCGAAATACCTGGCTCGTCTTCACCACCGGCTGGCGTAGTCCCGCCCATTCCCCGAATGAGAAACGTGCAGCCGAATCCACCAACATCTTCGTCTGCAAAGTGGATGACGAACAAGCGGAGTTTCTGGCTTTCCAAAATACTCGTGTGCGCCCCATCACCGACCAAACGTCCGCGGAATTGTGGAGAGCCTTCGACGCTTCCTGGGATCGCGCAAGCAGCGCCAACACCTAGGATCCCTACTGCGTCACGCCGCTTTCCTCCAACGTCACCGTGTTCAAAATCCGCTGGAAGATGACCACTCTGAAATTCACGTGGCTCGCCAGGTCAGGCACAAATTCCTCAATAAAATTCCCTGACGGACTGATCGCGAATGCCAGCGCCAGCCGCTGCGCCGTATTGCCAAATCCCTGCCGGTTCGGCCCCGGCACAAATGTATTGCTCACCACCGCCGTCGCAATTCCGCCCACAATATTGGCGTAGTTGAACATCGGCTTCCCGGTATAACTTTGCGACCATACCACCTGCACGATTGCGTGCAAAATCCGGTGCTTGATCGGCATGAACGGCTCGCGATGGTAGTGCGGGTCCTGGTGCGCCAGCGACGGCACCAGGAATGTCCCAAAAAATTCCCCCGTCATGTCTTCTGTTAAGCTCACGCCCGCATACTTTGAAAAGCCGTCAAACCCAGGCCCATACGCCGTGTGTGAATCTGACCCGATCCCCACCGCCGCGTCGCCCGCAATCGTGATCAGGTTGAATGGATCGATCACTCCTCGCACCGCCGAGCGCAAATTGTCGCGCGCCGTCAGCGGTACCACGTCCGGCCACCTTAGATATTGCGAGAATGGCGACGCAATGGGATGACAGCACAAATCCACCGGATGCACTGGACACAGATCTACCGGGCAGCTGCGATGCAACGCCGGCGCCGCGCCAGGTACTTCTCCCAGATACGCTGTGCTCGAGGAATATGTGGGTTGAAATCTCCGCTTCGGCGACGGAGCAAACGATTGTTGCGCGTCCAATCCATCGTCTTCCAGAAACGCAACATCTTCCGGTCCCGCAACAGAACTGGACTCTCCCGTCGTCGGCGTATCCAGCGTCTCCGCCGTTATCGCTGCCGCGCGCTCCGTCCACTCACGTTCTAAATTGTTCTGGATTGCAGCCGGCTCGCTTGTGGGATTCCCCGAACCTTGCACACTCTCGGCCGGCGTCGGCGCATCCGGCAGCTGCGCCAGCATTCCCGGCGGCGTCAGCAACACAAGCACAGCTACAACATGAGCCGCCAGTACTCTCCCCAGAAGCTGTCTCATACACTCCAGATCGCTCGATAGGTCTGGTGTGAGACCCGCAATCAACGCGGGTCTCCGGTCGTTGGCCTCAATTCGCTGCGCCACATGTGAGACAGCTTCGAAAATTCCTGTGTCCGCAATGGAATCGACCTGCAGCGAAATTGAGCGGAATCCAAATCGGTTGAACCGCTCGCGTCTCGATAACGACGCCTACCAGAGCGTCAACGTTTTGTGTGTCTTTACGATAGACCGTCTCAGCCGGGAAAAAGTTGCCTTGGCAAACCGCCCACCCTCGCATTCGCTCCCCGCATCTCGAAGATCAATCCTCTTTCGCACCCAAATCTCTCCTCACTGCCATCGCAACACGGTAGCATTAGGAGATTGTGAAGCTCCGGAATCCCCTGCTCTCCCTTCGCGCTGCTTTGCCCGGATTGCTGGTCGCTGCTTTGCCCGGATTGCTGGTCCTGTGCCTCACCGTCTCCGGCTGCCGTCATCATCCCGTTCAGGCCGCCGCGCCCCCTCCGCCTCCCACGGCGCAAGCTCCGCCCTCGACATTCCCCACCCAGCCCGCTCCGGAATCCACCAGTCCCGTCCTGCATTCTGAAATTGGAATTGCCAGCTGGTACGGCGCGCCCTATCACAACGCGCAGGCTGCCAATGGCCAGGTCTATGACGAAAACGGAATGACCGCCGCCCATCGCACTCTGCCCATGGGCACCCTGGTCCGCGTCACCAATCTCTCCACCCGTCAGTCCGTCGACGTCACCATCACGGATCGCGGACCCTTCGTTCCCGGCCGCATTCTGGATTTGTCCCGCGCCGCCGCCCTCAAAATTGGTGTCTGGCGAACCGGCACGGCACGCGTCCGCATCGACGTGCTGCGCTACCCGCCCTCGTTCACTTCATCGGGAAGATGGTGCGTCCAGATCGGCGTCTTCCATCATGAAGGCGATGCCCACCGACTCCACCAGCAACTGCAGCGCGAATATCCCAGCGCCAGCGTCATCGACTTCAAAGGCGCCACCGGCTACTGGGTCCGCATCCGCCCCTACGGCCAGTCGCACACCTCCGCCGAACAAATCGCCCGCATCCTCCAGCCCATCGAAGGCCAGGCCTACCTCGTCCGCCTCGACTAATTTTTTCTTCGCCCTGGAATGAAGACCGTTCGCCCTGACAATTATAAGCCGTCATTCTGAGCGCAGCGAAGAATCTGTGTATTTTCTCTCGGCCCCACCGCCCCTGATCCCTCCAACATTTTGGGCAAACTCCACCGAGCCCCCACTTCCTCCATGTGACAACCGTCACTACCGCAATCCTTTAAGTCCTACGCACAATTGCGGTTGAATCGCATCGGCCACGCTGCAACCCAGATGGCATGCCCCGTGCTTCTACGTAGAATTTCGCATTCGCAAGAATTGCGTTCGAACCACCGCATCGTGACCACGCTTTCGAGTGCTACCCGGACTCCTGTGCCTGGCCTGTCAGCCCGGTTGTTTCCGGTGCAACTCGTTGCCGCTGTCGATTTGTAGCGCAGCAAGTTTTTGAGGAGAGAGCAACAATGATGAGTCGAAGGATCGGTAGAACATTATTGATAGGCACCTCGATTGCGATCGGCGCCTTTTTCGCCGGGCAGCTCTTCGCCGCCAACACCATCAATGGCCGCGTCCTCGGCGCAGGCGCGCCCATCGCCAACTCGACAGTCACTCTGTGGCAGGCGAGCGCAGACGCACCCAAACAGCTCGCACAAACGAAATCCGACAGCGGTGGCCGGTTCACAATCGACAGCACTGGCGCGCCTGACTCCAGTGTCTATCTGGTGGCCACCGGTGGCATATCCGCAGCCAATCAAGCGGCCGGAAATAATCCGGCAATTGCGCTGATCGCCGTCCTGGGCAGCAATCCCCCAGCCCGCGTCACCATCAACGAGTTCACTACCATTGCGTCCGTGGTGACGCATGCGCAGTTCATCGACAACACCAGCATCAAAGGCTCCCCGCTTCAACTCAAAATTGCCGCGGGCAATGTCCCCAACTTCGTCGATTTAGAAACAGGCAGCTGGGGCCCGACGATTCTCGACGCCCTCAACAGCGCGCAGACACCGACGATGGCCAACTTCGGCACACTCGCCGATGTCATGGCCGGTTGCATCGCGCAAGTGAAGCCGGATGCGTGCAGTCAATTCTTCGCGGCGACTACGCCTCCCAGCGGTGGCGCTCCATCGGATACGCTTCTCGCGATCGAATCGGTTGCGTTCTCCCCCTGGCATCAGCCGGACAAAATCTTCGCGTTGCTAAACGAGTTTTATCCGCTGCCCAAGCCCGGCATTCCCGGCAAGCTCTTTCGAGATACTCCGTACCTGCCGTATCTCACCTTCGCTCCCAGCGCCTTCGTGTTCCCGCTGAAGTTCACCGGCGGCGGCGTCAGCGGCGGTGGCAAGCTCATGATTGACAGCCAGGGCAACGCCTGGGTGGCTGATAACTTCACCGTCGGCGCGCAAAATCAGGATGCCTCGTGGACCGGCGGCCTCAGCGAGTTCGCGCCCAACGGTAAAGCGCTATCGCCCGCGCCATTGGGCTTCAGGGGCGGAGGTCTGGCAGGCCCCGGCTTCGGCTTGACTCTCGACGCGCAGGACAACGTGTGGGTCACCAGCTTTACCGGCCAGAACATCTCGAAGTTCGACACCAGCGGCAACCCCATCTCGCCCCCCGAGGGTTGGAACTTTAACCGCCAGATCAGCCAGATGCAGGGCATCATCGCCACCCCCAGCGGCGACATCTGGACGCTTGACCTCATCAAGGGCCAGGTTCTCAAACTACCCCAGGGCGATCCGTCCAAGGTCCAGTTCTACTGCCAGAACAAGACCGGCGATCCCCTCAAGAACCCCTGCAAGCTGATGGGACCCTTCGCTCTCGCCATCGATCAGCAGGATCGCATCTGGGTCACCAACGCCGTTGCCGATCACGTGGTTCGTTTCCCCGCTTCCGATCCCAGCAAATTTGAAACATTCAAGGTGGGATACTCCGCCAGCGGCCTCGCCATCGACAGTCTGGGCAACGTCTGGGTCACAAACAAACTAGGCAGCTCGCCCCGGGCAGCTGCGAAATTTGCCGAAACCCTGGCCGCATTTAAATTCAACTTCGACCACGACCCCGACGCCGGACAAAGAGCGACCAAAGTCCTCATTCCTGCCATGGCCGCGCAAAAATCCAACTACGAAGGCGGCAGCATTACCGTGTTGCGCCCCGACGGCACTCAGGCGAGTTTTTCTCCCATCTACGGCAAGGGAATCACCGGTCCCTGGGCCGCCTCCGTCGACGGCAATGACAACGTCTGGATCTCCAACTTCTCCTCTTCGTCAGCCGGAATCGTAGAGTTGTGTGGCTTCCGCACCGAACATTGTCCGCCGGGAGTAAAGACTGGCGACGCCATCTCGCCTGCAGGCGGTTACGTCGGCGGCGGATTGCAATTGCAGGTTGATATTGGCATCGGTCCCGCTGGGGATCTCTGGGTCACCAACAACTGGCAGAAATACCTCGACGCCATGGGCAAGGTCGATGAAGCCGTGCAAACCCTCGGCGCCGGCCAGGGCGTGGTGGTCTTCTACGGCATGGCGAAGCCGGTAAAAACACCGCTGATCGGCCCACCTCGCCAGCCCTGACAATCAACTGAATGCTGGAGGCGCCGCGAAACGCAAGTAAGTCGGCGCCCCGCTCACATCCGAGTTACCCGGAGTGCAAATGAAACGATTTTTCGATCTTACGTTCAAACCGTTCTTCGTCATCACCGGGCTCGGAACCGCGGCCGCATTTCTTTACGCCTTTTGGCCCCGATGGGCAGCGGAAACCGCCGGCAAAATCCCCTTCATCCCGGACTACACCATCATCACCCAGCACTGGGGCATCATGGTCGGCCTCATGGGCGTCTTTATGATTGCCGCCGCATTCAAAGTCGAATGGCGAACCCCGATTCTCCTCTACAGCCTGCTTGAAAAAGCCTTTCTGGTGTACCTAATTCTCGCCAACAGAAGCCACGCCTACTCCCACGGTTTCAGGATGGCTGCAGCCATGGATGCCACCGTGGTTCTCTACACCATCGTGTATTTCGCCGTATTCGGATTCACCCAATAGCTCCTGATCCTTGCTCCCTGATCCCTGATCCCTAACTATAATTCCGTCATGCCAATCTCCCGGCAAGCCCTTCTCTATCTCGTCGACTACTCCATCTGGGCCGACCAGCAGTTGCTCTCCGCCTGCGCCGCGCTCACGCCAGAAGAGCAATCTCGCGACCTCGGATCATCCCACACCGGCATCTCCGGAACGCTCCGCCATATCTACGATTCGGAGCACTTCTGGCTCGGTCAACTCCGCAAGGGTACGCTCGTCCCGCTCTCCGAATTCACCAACCCAAAAATCTACCCTCCCACTCCACCGGAGCCCAACCTGACCCACCTGCAGCAACGCTGGCCCGAAGTATGGCAAGGCCTGCACACCTACGTTGCCACCCTCCCCGAATCCGACTTCGCCCTCGAACTCCACGCCATCGACTGGACCATCCCCCGCTGGAAACTCCTGCTCCATGTCGTCAATCACGCCACCCTCCATCGCGGCCAGGTCATGAGCATGTTCCGCCAGCTCGGCAAGCAACCCCCCACCAACGACATCTTCATCGGCTACCACCTCTCCCACCCCTGACCGTCCGCCGCTCTATGCCGTCGTCTCCTCGTACGGCACGCGGCTGTTTGAAACTGGAATTAACATCAAGAATTAGAGTTGACCATGGAGAATGCGATGAACCACAGTGGGGAACAGAAATTTCCAATTTACTTGGGAGTTTCGCTTTGGATTAGCAGTAAGGAACTATCTCCGGACAAGATTACCCAGATCGTTGGTCTCCAGCCTACGTATGTTCGAGTACGCGGCGCCGTCATTCCAGGCCTTGGAGTGAATAGACGTCCCGAATTCGATGTTCATGACTGGCAATTTCGTAAACAGCTTAACGTGAAACCAGCGATCACATTGGCCATTACTCAGAGATGTTCATTACCGATTTTCTCAACACGATCAAAGATGCTGCGCCGCGAGTTAAGGAATTAAGTGAGGATCCAGTGTAACGATCTCCCTCGTTTATCAGGTCCACGATATTCCCTATATAGGTTTGACGCGTCAGCACGTACAGGAAATTGCTGCGCTCGGCGCAAGTCTGGATTATGACCTCATGGTGGAGGGAACAACTCTGGCGAAACGGAGAGGAGTATCTCCCCCGTTGAAGTTGAATAGCCGCGGGCCCATTCAAACTGTCCCCCGGCTTGAGCGGGGTAGTGGCCCCAAGGCCTATCTAAAAATGAGAATGCCTCGGTCTGTCGCCCGAACCAGCCGTGGCGGAAGAAATGGACTCTCGATGAGAGTCTGGGTTTTCGATTCTCAATGACTGCGACCCAGCCGCACTTCCCCTCGGCCAGGAGGTGAAAGCGCCAGCAAAATCAACCCAATCACCCCGAAAATCACAACATCCTTAAAGTCTCGATGAATTCCATGATTCCACGCTTGTCTGGTTTCAATGGCCATGACCGCGGCATGCGCCAGGCACCACCAGGCCGTGAACGCAATCAGCGAGCGATGCGCCGACGGGTTTCTGGCTGCAATCAGCAAGAAAGGTCCCAGCACCACGAAAACGCTGATGAACATCGGCTCGATTTCATTCCGCTTATCAAGAATCCAATGCGCGTGCCATAGATCGTTGTACAGAAAATAGATCGTAGCCAGAAACAATAGCCCCAGCACTACCAGGACGATTTGCAGCATTCGTTCACGTATCACTTTGGCCTCCTCTGTCCAAAGCTAACTTCGCCGAAAACGTCAAAACCAGTGACCCGCAGGTAAATGGCGGGTGCCCCATTCAAGCCTGCTTTTGGCTTGAGTGGGGTATTTGGAACTCCCCGCAAAAATGCCAAAGGGCGAATCCTCTTGCGAGAACTCGCCCTCAGCGATCCGATCTTTCGAAGATCTGGTGTGTTCGGTGACCAGATCACAACTCTGTCATCCCTTCCGGCTTAGGAATTGCGAGCAGAGCCCGCACCGCCATCCGCCTTCCGGTCTTTCAATGTCGTGTTAGCTTTCCGTCTGCCAGCCGGCTTCGGTTGCCCGAATCGAGTTTCGTTGCCGATCCTCCCGGCTGGCTTCTGTTCCACTTTCTCCTCTGAAAGATTTCTCTTCCGTTGAAAAGAGTATTGCACGAGATCTCCCTGTTTCTAAAGCTTTATTTCGGTGCAAATCGCGGACGAATTGTGCATAAATCGCCCCTATCCATGCACCTTCGCGCAATTTTCTCCCTCCCCTCTTTTCACCTCGTGGACGCCTCCCCGTCCCCCATACTAAAATTGTCTTTCCTGCCCCTGACCCCTCCAACATTTCGGATCAAACTCCACCCGAACACCACGCCCCCATTCCGACGCGCGTCCCCAATCCACCTATATCTCGCACACGCAAAAGTAGTTATTCGCAGTCGGCCATTTGGCATGCTCCTTGCCAATTCGTGACCAGAACCCTCTATGCAAAGCTCGACGCATCGTGAAAGGCTGGCCCCCAAGTGACTCCCCCCGCTGAACTGTTCCTTTCCGTTCGAAGCAGTCCGCTCCTCGCATCGTTTTCCATGCCCCCCATCGCTCTGGGAGAATGGAAGTCCGATTGGTTATGGAGCTTCCCCATCATCGCCACCACGGTTGTGTTTCACTCGTCGTGCCTCAGGCTCCTCAATCAAGCGGTTTCCCCCTTGCTTAGGAGCAGGCCAAGAACCATGCTTGTCGAAATCCTCTCGGTCATCGCGGTTGGCGGAACAGCATTTTGTTGTACCATCCTGCACGGCAGTGAAGCCTTCATGTGGGCCTTCGCCTACAGAATGCTGGGCGCAATCCCGCTGGGAGAAAACGCCATGCTCTACTCCCTCAACGCCATGACCAGCTATGGTCACACCGACATTGCCCTGCAGCCCCAATGGCGATTGATGGGCGCACTCGAAGCCCTCAACGGATGGATTTTGTTCGGCCTCACCACCGCATTCATGTTCAACGTCATCCAGGGAATCTGGTCGCACCGCACTCGATCCGCATAAATGCGCCGCACCTCAACCCGTCATCGATGCGCGCGCGCTTCATCTTTCTCCGCATCGCCCCTTGTACACTGCTTCAAGATTCATTTGCAAAGGAGCTGCCATGTCCAGGCTTCGCGTCAATTGCTTTTCCATTTCCTTCGACGGCTACAGCGCCGGTCCCGATCAAAGCCTCGAGAACCCGCTCGGCGTCGGCGCCATGCAAGTCTTCAACTGGCAGTTCGCCACTCGCGCCCATCATCAGATGAACGGCAAGCCCGGCGGCGAAACCGGCATGGATAACGACCTCGCCGAGCGCGGCTTTGAAAACGTCGGCGCCTGGATCCTCGGCCGCAACATGTTCGGCCCCGTCCGCGGCCCCTGGCCAGACGACTCATGGAAAGGTTGGTGGGGCGACAACCCTCCCTACCACGTGCCCGTCTTCGTTCTCACCCACCACGCCCGCGCGCCCTCACCATGGAAGGAGGCACCACCTTCCACTTCGTCACCGACGGCATTCACAGCGCGCTCCAGCAAGCCGTCGCCGCCGCCAACGGAAAAGATGTTCGCCTCGGCGGAGGCGCCTCCACCATCCAGCAATACCTTCGCGCCGGCCTCATCGACGAGATGCATCTCGTCTCCTCCCCGTCCTCATCGGTCGCGGCGAAAGCATCTTTCGCGACCTCGATCTCCCCGCCCTCGGCTACCAACTCACCCACCACATAGCCTCCCCCAACGCCACCCACATGTTCCTAACCCGCAAACAATAACCCCCATGGCGGGTGGCCCGGCCTAAGCCCTCGCAAAGCTAGTTCCACCATAACCGGGGGTGCCCCGTCCTAGCTCCGCTAGGGCGGGATACGACACAGCCTCGCCCCCGAAAGCCGTGTAGGATCGCGCAATATCAACCAACCCATATGCCCACCGGACTGCGCAGATTCCAGAAAACCCGGCAGATGCACTTCGTCACATTCAGTTGCTATCGGCGGCAGCCCAAGCTGGGCACCTCGAGCGCTCGAAATATCTTCGAGCAGTCGCTTGGGACGCACCCAGCAAGCCTACGGGTTTTGTGTCGCCGGGTATGTGGTCATGCCGGAGCATGTCCACCTGCTGTTCACCGAACCCAACGACCGCCCCTCTGGCCACGGCACTGCAGGCGCTCAAGCAATCGGTGTCGCGCACCATGTCGCTTCGCGCGGACGAACCCTTTTGGCAGGCGCGCTACTATGATTTCAACGTGTGGAGCGACCTCAAGCGAGTGGAGAAACTGCGCTACATTCATCGCAACCCTCTTGTCAGAGGGTTGGTCGAGAACCCGGAGGATTGGGCATGGTCCAGCTTCCGGCATTATTCGACGGGCATAGAGGGCGTGGTTGAAATCGAGTCCGAATGGACGGCACGAAAGCGCGAAGCCATGGGAATACAGCCCGAGTGCGTGCCGGTCCCGTCATCCAGTTCCCGCCCTGGCAAAGCTAGGACGGGGCACCCCATTGGATCCATCGAATAACATGGCAGCCGAAGACTAGCATGGGCCACCGGGCCGTTCCACAAGGAGCCAATCATGACCACTCTTCGCCAGCGTATGACCGAAGACATGCGGATCGAAAGTCTCTCCGGCAACACCTAGACCTGCTACTATTTCGGCGGGTAGTTAAAGGCACTGGCACGATAAAGCAGCCATAGGAATAAACAACCAAAAGATTGGATCTACAATGCTTGGAGCGCGGTTCCAAATACAAAACTCCGGCAGCCGCGTACATTTCTATTTGTTCAAACTCCATCGCGTCGGCGGTGTAGCTGCGGCCTGTTTCTGTTGATTCTCGGAGTCAGCGGAAGCGTAATGGCGTTCTCAGGCGAAATTGATAGCCTGCTACATCCCAGTCTCTTCAGGGTAGTTCCCGAAGGACAGCCGCTGCCCTTGGGCCAACTCGCAAGCAGCGCCGCATCCGTGTTGCATCCAGGAGAGTCCATCGAAACTTGTCTGCCTTCGACTAGAGCGGATGCTTCTTATTCATTCATTGTTTTCGGAGGACACCATCGTATTCCTCGGCAGATATTTGTAGACCAGTACACGGGTCGGGTGCTGGGCAGCCTTAGTGCGGTTCGGTTTACATGATCATGAAGGCGCTGCATTCGATTGCAGGGGTGCTGGGTTGTTCGTCAGTCATCTTGGTTTTTCTGGTGCTCAGTGGACTTTATTTGTGGTGGCCGCGCAAACGAATCAAAATAGGTTTATCCGGCGAATGTGCAGCGCCTTTCCTTCGATCTTCATAACGCTATCGGTTTGTTCGCGTCTTTGTTTCTGTTTCTTTTTGCTATCACCGGCATCTACATGGTACTTGGCCCCCCATCCTATGCAATCACCAGCAAGCCGGTAACGCAGCCCGCTTTTTCAAGCCGCAAGTTGGTCTCAAACCAGTTTCACTCGACCTTGTAGCCACCGCTGCAAAAGATACATTGCCGGGAGCGACCGTCCTGTGGATCGTTATTCCGCGCCAGCCGCGTGAAGCTTACTTCGTCAAGATGCGATTTCCCGAAGATCGTTCTGACAATGGCAGCAGCGCTGTCTGGATTGACCAATTCTCCGGCAAAGTCCTTGCCGTTGCCAACTCGCGCACGGTTCCATTGGGAAATAAAATTCAGACTATTAGCCGGGTCATTCATACAGGCGCTGTTTTTGGAAATGGGGGCAGAGCATTCGCCGCATTCATGTCGCTCATTCTTGTCCTGCAGACCGTGACAGGCCTGCAGCTGTGGTGGAATAGACGCAGAAGAAAGTTGCCACGCGCCACAGCCTCCCAACCCTAACGAGTGTTGCCGGGTGCCCCATTCCAGCCTTCCGTTCGCTTGAGTGGGGTATCTCCCGCAGCAATCCACTCCAAAACCCTACCCCAGCGCCTGAATCACTTCCTCCGTCGTTCTCACCCTTCCCATCCTAGGAAAGATCGATTGCACCGCAAACCGATGCAGCTCATCGCTCATGCTCGACATCGCATCCTCGACAAACACCAGCTCAAACCCGCGGTCATACCCCACTCGCGCCGTCGACTCCACGCCAAAGTTTGTCGCCACCCCGCCCATCAAAATCGTTCGCACCCCGCGACGCCGCAATTGCTGGTCGAGCCCGGTCCCATAAAACGCGCCCCACTGCCGCTTGGTAATCAGCAGGTCGCCCGCCTGGTAGCCGCAGTCCGCCACCAGTTCAGACGCCGTCGGCGGTGGCGGCGGCGCATTCGGATCCCGCACCGGAGCATCCACCGGCAGATGCAGCGTGTCCGACACATCCACCCGCACATACACCACCGTGCCGCCCTTCGACCGCACCGCATCCGCCAGCTTCGCCGCGCGCTTCACCACATCGCTGGCCGCATGCGGAGCCAGCGTCCGCCCCATAATTCCATTCTGCAAATCAATCAACACCAGCGCCGTCGACTTCGGATCCAGTTGCACTGCCGCCATTCCGCCCCACTCCTCTGCTCTCTGCAATCCGACTCGACCCGCAGCCTCGCAACCCGCATCGGCCCGATCCGCGCCGTCTACGCCAGCGCCATATTCAAATTGTCAATCGCTTCGTCAATCTCCTGCGTGTTCTTGTATCCCACCGTCACGCTGTCCACGCCCGCATTGCGGAACGCGAACTTCATCGCCTTCTGCCGATCTTCCCGGTTAAACACGCCCTCACCAATCAGCTTCATGCTGATCACGCCCATGCCCTTCGCCCGCGCCTGCTGCACATGCTTCACCACCTCCGGCACATTGCCCAGGCCATCGGTCGCATAATCTTCCGCATCCATGCGTACGCCTTTGTGATTCATCCGGATCATGGCCACATCCAGCCAGGAATCTCCCGGCACCTGCCGCAGCGCCGGCAGCCCATGCACAGACGCGCCGCGCGACAAGCACTGCCTTCTTCAACTCCGCTTCATCAATGCCGTCCTGCCACTGGATCGTATCCACCGGCCACGTCCCGAGTGCTGCCAGTGCAGCAGCATAATGTCGAAGTATTCCGTCTTCGCCTGCCGCCGCAGCTCATCAATCTTGTCCATCGCATTCACGCCCGGCGTGGTCGTCACCTTCGACATCAACTGGTAGCTGTCGCGCGGCACGCCCTGCAACGCGATTCCCAGCATGCGATGCATATCGTCGTACGACTCCGCCGTCTCGTAGAAACGAATTCCCCGCTCATGCGCATATCGCACCAGCCGCGTAAATTCCTTCTGCCCCAGCTCGCGCTGCACCGTCCCGCTCATCGTCCCCGTGCCAAACGCCAGCCGCGTCACCCGCACGTTCGACTTGCCCAGCGTCACCATATCCGTCGCCGTCCGCCGCTCTGCCTGCAGCGGCAAACTTCCGACACTCGCCAGCGCACCCACCGCCAGCCCCGCCTTCACAAATTCTCGTCTGGAGTAAGGACTCATGATTCACCCCCACGCAGCCATCTCCGGCGCATACCCCGCCGTTGGAGTTTTTATTTTATGCCTCGATCCATACCTTCGACCGCTGCATATTTTTTAGGATACGAACATTTGTCGTCAGGATGTGTATTGCGGAAAGCCTGGAAACTGCGGGGGAGGATTGTGTTGCGGAGCTTCTACTTCCATTCCCAAAACTTTGAAACTGTATTGCCGGCGCTATCCACATCGTATTCAAACGCTCCACACGCATTGTTCAGCCGCGCCAGCTTCTGAGAAGCCGTCTTGAAAAACAGCATTCCGCGATAGCTGATGGCCCCTTCCGCCCCAAACTTGCCGACTCCCGTTCCCTTCCAGGTAACGGCTTCGCCATCCTGCGTCATGTTCACTCCCTGGCCCTCGCCAAAAATCGAGCCATCCGCGCCAATCACCGATGTATATGTACCCAGCCCACTCGTCGCAACTCCCAGCATGTGGCCGCTGTCTTCAAACGTCACTTCTACCGTTGTTGGATCTGTCGAAGTGACCCGCCTCACCAACCGTCTGCCTTTGGTTTCACCAAGCTGTTCACCGATCATCGCATCGTCCTCTTTCGCCGAGCCTCTACGTGCGAGCCTCGGGCTGGCCAATTGTACGCCGCCCACGCTTCACCCATCCGCTCACCTTCCGAGATTTATCTCTCCCCTAAAGTTAGCGGCCGTTGCCCCATTCAAGCCTCCGTTGGCTCAAGCGAGTAACAAGCGAAATAAAAAGGGCTGTCATCCTGGTCCCGAGGTGACCCACCGAAGGTCGCCCCAGCGACCGCAGTCGAGGGACCTGCTGTTCACCCGTTGTCCAATCTTGGCCCACCCATAAACATGGGTGCCCCACATCTCGCCTCTGAGATGTGGGAGGGAAAATCCCCCTCACGCTCACCAATCCCAATCGAAAACGTCTTCCCTATCATCGACTCCCCCATCGACTAACTCGCGGATCCCAATCCCAGCCGTCGGCGCGTAACCCATAAACGGCGCTCTCGATCCCAGGAGCGAAGGCCTTGCGAAAGCGTGCCGGTCCCATCTTCGCCTGCCTGCTGTTTCTAAGTCACGCTCGACCCAAGCTTCTTTGCCAATCCGGAA
Source organism: uncultured Acidobacteriota bacterium (assembly GCA_963735505.1). GTDB lineage: Bacteria > Acidobacteriota > Terriglobia > Terriglobales > Acidobacteriaceae > JAKAAZ01. Next base: position 33,860 of record CAVTLR010000003.1, read on the forward strand.
AGGCAATAGCAAAAACGATCCTTCATCTGCGGCAAGTTCTTTGCTCGATGCGCTCCAGACGGAAGAACACGCCGGCACCTATCTCTTCTATACGCAGTCCTACGTCGACTCGGAAAATGAGCAAGTAGCTTACAAGGGTTCTGTCGATGGATTACAAGAGACGAAGAACTGGCTGATTGCACTTTAATTTTCGACTTCCGTTCGGCTCGTTACTCTGGAGTTTTAAGAAACAACTCACCGGCCCCTTGGAAGATGACGAACTATATTCTGCGACGATTTCTCTCACCCATAACCTGGCGCTTTTTATTTCTTCTTCCGGGCTCCGCCTGTTGCAATCTCGAATGACACCAACTCAGTCTGCGCAACCCGGCCCTCCTGCGCGTTCACCTGGCTCAAAATCGTAGCGAAGGATTCTTCCATCAAAGAAACCAAAACGACAAATGGCTGGCTGAACTTCGCCGGAAACACCAGAACATTTTTTCTTCCCATCAGCACTCCGGACGCCGGCAAAAACTCTGATCCAGCAAATCCAATCCTTCACCACCACCCACTGCACCCATGCCTCCACCGCCTCCGCGCCACCCCCGCCATAACTCCGGGTGCCCGACATTTTGATCCACCTATCAATGAGAGTGTCCAGCTCTTCGCGTCCCTTGCTAAGGTGGAATGCCCCGACCTTCGCACTTGCGATGCTCGCTGTATATCTTGCGAACACAGACAAGGACAACTACACTCGTGCCTACAAAGCGGAACGCCGGGGTCGAGAAGGCGTAGGCAAATGGCTGGCGAAATGTGGGCTCGTCGTGTATGCCGCGAATTAATCTCCAAAAGAACGATTCCTTACTAGGTACGGAGGCGACCATGCGACATGCAATTTGTCTAATCGGTTTATTTGCAACCGGCTTACTAGTCGCGTCCGCAGCGGCTCAGCCCTCCCTTCCGATGTCTTCTTTGTGCGACCTCCAGACGAGAGTTGTTCAAGGAGAGCATGAGAAAGTTCGAGTGAAGGGCGTGTTTCTGCCGGGACTAGAAGGTCAGGGCGGTCTCGTGAATGCAGGTTGTTCGGGCCGCAGTACCCGAATAGAGTTCGCTCTGAAGACTCATCGCAACTGGAAAAAACTTGATCAGATGTCGGACAAGTTGGACGAGGTTTTGGTGGTATTCGACGGCGAATTCTATGGGCCTCCTTTGCCAGATCCGAACCTGCCAGAAGCCATCCGCAAGAACTACCATCCCGGCTGGGACTATAACTCCATGACGAAGCTGGTTGTAGAGGCGATCCAAAAGGTCGAACCTCTTCCCGCCAATAACCGTTGTAGGTCATTGCCAGGTCGAAAATGGCCGTGCTTCCAACACGACCCAACTTCGGCCATTGAGCCGCCCTCGACGTCTCCATAGATGAGGGTGCCCCATCCTTCGCGCCCGTTGCGAAAGGTGGGATACATCGAGGTCAGCACCTCAAAATCTTCCCTACCTTATATAGTCAAAAGAAATCGTGACCCACCCTCTCTGGACTCGACGAAAATTCCTCAGCCGCGCCACCAGCGCCGCCACCGCTCTCGCCATCCCTGCCTTCGCATCGTCCCCATTCCCCCTCAACACCGACCCGCTGCGAGGACGCTTCCTCACCCACATCTCCGTCGTTCGCGTCAACCAGATTGAAGTCTCCCCCACCCGCTCCATCGGCCAGGATGAGTCCGCACTCAACACCCCGCAGCACATCCACGCGCATCGCGAAGCCTTTGCCCGCGGCTGTCCCAACGGCACAATGACCTGGGCCATCAGCTGGCTCGCGCTCAACGATACTCGCGCCGAATACATCCAGGCCCGCCGCCTCCTCGCTTCCTATCACGATCGCTATGGTGACGAGATCACCTTCATTCCCGGCGGCTACTTCGCGCCCATGTACAACACTCGCGAGCAAATTCGCACCACCATCCACAACGCGCTCAAGCTTGTGTCGAACATGGTCGGCAACGGCTATCGTCCGCAATCGCTCATCGCCGGTTTTATGGACGCAGAAAATCAGCGCTTCCTCGCGACAGAAGAAGGCATTCACGTCTGCCAGGGTCAGATCTGGAGCCAGCACGGCATCGACAATGGCGATGGCGACGGCGGCATCTGCTACCCCTACTATCCCAGCCGCCAGCACTATCTAAAACCCGCGCAGGGCCCCGCCGACTTTATTGATTGCGTCTGCCTCGATGGATGGACCTGCGATTTTCTCGCCGCGCGTCGCAACGGTTTTCAAGGTGGATTCAACAGCCGCATGGGTGTCGGCCCCATCGAAACCGTCGGCAATTTAGGCCAGCAAGCCGGCCGTCGCGAGATGATGGCCACCACCGCCATGCACTTCGATCGGGGTCACGCACTCAACGGCTTCGGCTGGGTCACCGGCATTTGGGAAATATCGATCGGCCACGACGACGACCTCACCTGGTGGCTGCAGGCCGTTCGCGACCGCTGGCCTGACACGCAGTTCCTCACCGAAGGCGACTTCGGTATGCAGTGGCGTCGTCACAATCCCAACAACAACTCGCTCAATTATCGCTTCCAGGCCAAAGGCACCGGCGCACCCGGCTCCGAGAAGGATCTGGAAATCTGGTGGTATATGAATGATGAATTTCGCCTGGCGCTGCTGCAGAACTGGCGCAGCCACGGCCCACACATGGTGATCGACTTCACCCGCTACGATCTGCCCGCGCACGAACCCGATCAACCGCAACGCGAGTGGAGCCTGATGAATGTCCTCAATCAAAAACAAACGCGCCCGCAGGATAAGCCCATCCGCCTCGCCCAACTTCCGCCCGACGATCAGCACCGCATCTACACACGATATCCTCAACTCGAGCCGTGGGCCTGAACTGCCACAAAATCCCTGGCTCATACGTTCTTGGTATGTGAACGCAAGCAGCATGACCGAACTGAGCGAGATGGAAGTCACCAATGCGGAAGGGCTAGATGAGATTTTTCGCGCTCATTATCAGCGCATTGCCCGCGTCATTGGCAGGGTCATTCATGACCAGGCCCGCGCGGAGGAACTAGCCGTGGACGTCTTTCTGAAGTGGTGGCGAAATCCTCAGGCACATGGAGAACACGCGGAAGGCTGGCTATATCGAACAGCGATACGTGAAGCGTTGGACGAATTAAGACGCCAGACACGCCGCAGCCGATTCGAGCGCCTCTTCGGTTTTGTCGGCGAGTTGCCTCCCACGCCGGAGCAATTGTACGCCGTCAACGCCCAGCAGCACTATGTACGAACCGTGCTCGCGGCTTTGAATCGGCGTCACGCGGAGCTATTGCTCCTCTGGAGCCAAGGCCGCAGCTACCAGGAGATTGCCGTCTCTCTCTCCGTGAATTCCAACTACGTCGGAAGTCTTGTCAGCCGTGCTCAAGAAGCGTTCCGCAAGGAGTACTTGAAACGATATGGAAACCAATCATGAAGATCGCTGGGTCGCCGACCAGCTAGCATCGATCGATCCACAGTGGACTCCAAATCTTGCGCACGGGCGCGAATTGCTCCAGGCTAGGCTGACGCATCGACGCCACTCGCGGATCTGGATCGTCGCGGCTGCCGCCACGGCAGCGGTATGCATGGCAATGCTCGCAGTTCCCGGAACTAGGGCGCTTGCCCAGGAACTCTGGTACACGTTTGTTCTAAACCGCGTAGATGTTGTCAGGCTCGATTTATCGAATTTGCCACTGCACACCCACCTGACAACCAACGGTTTGGAGCAGAGCGTCCAGAATATCGATGAAGCTGAACGCAAAGCAGGTTTCAGGCCGCATCTGCCTTCACCCGCTGTTCTATCCACAACTCCTGATATCAGCGTGACTGGGCCGATCACGGTTCAGCAGACAATCCACGTCCGCGATATTGAATCAGCTCTGAACAAGGTAGGCGCAAGCGACGTGCATGTCCCGGCTGAATGGGAAGGCCTGCAACTGCGCACTCAGATTGGGTCCATGGTGGTGGCGAACTATCCTGACAATATTCGTATCCTGCAGGCGCAACCTATCGAACTCTCCGTTCCCCCTGGATTTGCGTTGGAGGACTTCGCTGCGGCGGCATTCCGCAGCATCGGCGTTTCCTCCTGGCAAGCGCGTGCCATGGCCCGGAAGTTCGCAGCCCATCCCGCATGGTTCCTCGATATTCCGCCCGATGCGGTGGTGAACGTCCAGGAGGTGGCGCTCAAGTCGACTCCGGCACTAGTGATTGAGGATCTGGATGCGAAGGGTGCGGTTAAACGGGCAACGGTCGTCTGGAGCACGAGCGAACGAATGTATTCAGTGAGCAGCAAAAGCCGGGAACTGAGCGTCAAGATCGCCAACGACCTTGCTTAGACTTCTGTTGTGGTGACGTGTTGCGACTCCGGCAGGTGTATACGGCAACTGCCGAAGTACAACCTGCCATTCTCCATCTCGGTCGATGTTGCGAATGCGAAACAGCACCGCATCTACACCCGCTACCCAAAACTAAAAAATTGGGCCTCACCACGGAAGTCGCACCCGAATTCGCTACGCCTCCCGCAGCAGCTCCGTCCGATACTTCGGCGCCAGCGACTTTGCCTTCTCCAGAAATTCCGCCATCTCTTTCTCATTCAACTTCGGCGGAGCGGTCGTTCGCGTGGCCACCGGCACTCCAATCTCCGCGAAAAATCGATCGTTCCCTGCCGGAGCACAAACACAAATCATTCGCGCAGCTTTTGACGATGCATTATGAAACTGGTGCGGCGCATTCGATGGAACGTTCACCGTCTCGCCCGCGCGCACCGTGGATTTCTTGCCCCGAAACGTCACCTCAATCTCGCCGTCAAGCACAATAAAGGTCTCGTCAAAATCGTGCCGATGCGGACCCGGCCCACCACTCGGAGGCACGTGCATATCGATCACGCAGAATCTGTCGCCAGTATCCTTTCCCGCTACCGTGATCGTATACGTGTCCCCCACCAGCCCGATATGCGTCGCCTTCGCATCATCGACCTGCGTCATCGCCAGCGCTCGCCTCAAATCGTCCGCAGGAATCGCCGCATCGTTCGACTTCTCTTCCGTCATGCTCTCTCCCTCGATACAAATTTCCGCGCCGTCACGCCCCGCCGTCACGCCCCGCCCTCATATTGCGCGTCGCTCACCGGCTCCATCCACTCCACCACCTTGCCATCCAGCCTTTCCTGAATCGCAATGTGCGTCATCGCCGTCGTCGCCGCCGCTCCGTGCCAATGCTTCTCTCCTGGAGAAATCCAGATCACATCCCCAGGCCGAATCTCTTCCGCCGGACCGCCCCATCGCTGTGCTCTTCCGCAGCCCGCCGTCACAATCAGCGTCTGCCCCAGCGGATGCGTGTGCCACGCCGTCCGCGCTCCCGGCTCGAACGTCACACTCGCACCCGCCACCCGGGCCGGTTCCGGCGCCTCAAATAACCGGTCCAATCGCACCGTTCCCGTAAACCAATCCGCCGGCCCTTTCATCGAGGGCTCCGTCCCCACTCTCCTGATCTCCATCCGCCTCCCCCTATGCCTTCCAGTTCTTTACCGTCCCACCAGCGACGCGTGGAACGCAGGATACCGTGCGCCTTCAATCTTCACCTCGGACGATGCCTCTTCCAGTTCGCGCACATCCGCAGCCGTCAGCTCAATCTTCGTCGCTCCAAGATTCTCTTCCAAACGCTCCAATTTTGTAGTCCCAGGAATTGGCACGATCCACGGCGCTTTCGCCAGCAGCCATGCCAATGCAATCTGCGCCGGTGTCGCCTTCTTCTTCTCCGCAAATTTCCAGATCACATCCACCAGCGCCTGGTTCGCTGTGCGATTTTCCTCGCTGAACCGCGGCACAATGCTGCGAAAATCCGTGCTGTCGAATTTCGTATTCGCATCAATCTTCCCCGTCAAAAATCCCTTGCCCAGCGGACTGAACGGGACAAACCCAATCCCCAGCTCCTCCAGCGTCGGCATCACCGTCTCTTCCGGCTCTCGCCAAAACAAGGAGTACTCGCTCTGCAGCGCTGTCACCGGCTGCACCGCATGCGCCCGGCGAATCGTCTTCGCCCCCGCCTCCGACAAACCAAAATGTTTTACCTTGCCCTGCGCGATCAATTCCTTCACCGCGCCCGCTACATCTTCTATCGGAACATTCAAATCCACGCGATGTTGATAGAACAAATCAATCGCATCCACCTTCAACCGCTTCAGCGATGCCTCCGCCACCTCTTTAATATGTTCCGGCCGGCTGTTCAGCGCATTCCACTTGCCTCCATCCGCGGGATTCCCCTCCCACCCAAACTTCGTAGCAATCACAACCTTGCCCTTATAAGGAGCCAGCCCTTCACCCACCAGCTCTTCATTCACAAACGGTCCATACACCTCCGCCGTATCGAAAAACGTCACCCCGCGATCCACCGCCGCATGCAGCAGCGCAATCATTTCCTTTTTGTCTTTCGCCGGCCCCAGCCCAAAGCTCATTCCCATGGCGCCAAATCCCAGTTCCGATACCTTCAGTCCGCTCTTTCCCAATGTGCGCGTTTTCATGTCATCTCCTGTTCATTCTTTCGTTGCGGGTGTGTGAGTTTTCAAATTCCTGAAATAAATTTTCCATTGCGAGAATGTGTCATCCCGAGCGAAGGTCGCCGCGGCGACCGCAGTCGAGGAACTCGCTTCTTTCCGGCTCGCAGCCGAACTGACTGCGCGGAACTGAAGCTTTCCGAAAATATCTTGCTCTTGCGTCAACAAAAATAATTTGCCTTGTATCAGGGCACGACTTTAGTCGTGCCGTAAAACATCCGAAAACAGAGGGCTTTAGCCCCTGAGCATCAAATCAATTGCAGCTCCATCATGTTTCTCTGCCGCAGGCGTTGCTTCTACTCCATCAGATGCCGCCCGCCCCTACCGCGCTTCAGCATGTCGCGAGAAACCCATCCACAACACTCCGCCACTCTCTTACACTAATCTCAGCGAGGATTTTTTTCCCATGAGCGATGGCCGCGAGGAACGCGAAGAACAAGAAAAACGCCGCCAGCAGGAGCAAGAAGAAAATCGTGAAGACCGCCTGCATCGCGATCCCATCGATCCCTGGCAACCCGAACGCCCCGACTCCTGATCTTCCGGCTCCCATGAAAATTCCAAATGCCCCACCCTTCGCGCTCCATGCGAAGGGTGGGAGAGAAAAATGTTTGCCACCCAAACGCCCTCCCCCTTGACATAGCCTACCTATGCCACTAAACTCACTCGCATAGTCTATCTATGCCAGCGAGGCCAACCCATGGAACGCGACGAAATCCCACCCGGTACTTTATATCTGCTGATCCTCAAAACCCTCGCCCGCCACGGCGAACTCCACGGCTTTGAAATCGCCGACTCCATCCAGCACACCACGGAAAATGTCCTTCAGGTGGAGGAAGGCTCGCTCTACCCCGCGCTGCAGCGCATCCTGCTAAAAGGCTGGGCCGCCGCCGAGTGGGGCACCACCGCCGCCAACCGTCGCGCCCGCTACTACAAAATCACTGCCGCCGGCCGCAAGCAGCTTGCCCGCGAAATAACTCAGTTCAACCGCGTCATCGGCGCCATCCACCGTGTGATTCAACCAGCCTGATTCAACCGGCTTGATCCAAATCGCTTGATCGCACTCGGGAGCCATCATGGACCTGGTCACTGAATTTTTCCGCCGCCTTCGCACCCTCTTCAACGGCCGCCGCCTCCAGTCCGACCTTGATGAAGAGATGCGTCTCCACCTCGAACTCCGCGCTCAGCAGCACGCCGCCTCCGGCGTCTCAGCAGAAGAAGCCCGCCGCGTCGCCCAGCGCTCCTTCGGCAATCCCACTCTCCTCCGCGAGCAAAGTCATCTCGCCTGGGGTTGGGGCTGGCTTGAAAGTTTTTTGAAGGATGTCGCCTATGGTCTGCGCTCTCTGCTTCGCAGTCCTGCGCTCACTGCCGTCGCCCTGCTCTCACTCGCCGTCGGCATCGGCGCTAACACTGCCATCTTCAGCTTTCTCGACGCAGTCCTGCTCCGCAATCTTCCCGTGCAGCAACCCTCGCAACTCGTCCTGCTCGGTGACGGCATCGATAGCGGCATCTCGGACGCCTGGGCAACGCCAATCTCTATTCTTATCCTTTCTATCCGCGAACTGCAGAAAGATAATTCCGTCTTCAGCAGACACCGCCTCCCTGTTCAGCATGATCAATAACGCGCAGGGCACCGTCGATGGCCGCGCCCACACCGAGCCGATGAATGTTCAGCTCGTCTCCGGCACTTACTTTCCCACCCTCGGCGTCCGCCCGCTCATGGGCCGCCTGCTCACCGACGATGACGACCGTACTGAAGGCAACCATCCAGTCGCCGTCGTCAGCTACGCCTGGTGGAACCGCGCTCTCTCCCGCGACCCAGACGTCCTCTCTCGCAAGCTCAAACTCGGAAACACTATCTTCGATATCGTCGGCGTCGCCCCGCCGGAATTTTTCGGCACCTCCGTTGGCCAGGAGCCGGACATGTGGGTTCCCATGTCCATGATCACCTCGGTCCCGCCCAACTGGGGCAGCTATTCCGACAAGCGAAATGAATCTCTGTACATCCTCGGCCGCCTCAAGCCCGGCGTCTCGCTCGCGCAGGCAACCTCCAATATCGACCTTCTCTTTCATCAGATCTGGCTCAGCTATCGCAACGATCACACTGACCAGCACGATCTAACCCAACTGCAAAAAACTCACGTTCCGCTCACCCCCATCGCCACCGGTCTGTCGCAGCTCCGCGGCCAGTTTTCGCAGCCCCTCAAGATGCTCATGGCCCTCAGCGGCATCGTTCTGTTGATCGCCTGCGCCAACATCGCCAACCTGCTGCTTGCTCGCTCCACCGCCCGCGCTCGCGAGTTCGCCGTCCGCCAGGCACTCGGCGCCAGGCGTTCACGCCTCGTACGTCAGCTCCTCACAGAATCACTTCTGCTCGCCACTCTCGGCGGCGCACTCGGCATCGCTCTCTCCGTCCTGGCAGATCATCTTCTCCTCCGCATGGTCTCCACCGGTGCGGACATGCTGCCGCTCGATGTCTCCATTCATTCGCGCCTTCTGCTCTTCACCTTCGCCGTTTCCGTTTGCACTGCACTTCTCTTCGGCACTCTTCCCGCTCTCCGCGCCACTCGCCTACAACTCACCGACGTCCTCAAGGACGGCCGTTCCCCCGGCTCCGGCGCGGCCAAAACTCCGCTTGCCAAATCGCTCATTATTATCCAGGTCGCCTTCTCGCTGGTTCTGCTGGTCGGTGCCGGCCTCTTCGTCCGCAGTCTCATCAACCTCAACAATGTCGATACCGGCTTCAATCGCCACAACGCTCTCGTCATGAACCTCGACCCCAGCTCCATCGGCTATAAGGAATCTGAACCCCGACTCGTCGCCCTCTACCAGCAGATTGAGCAGCGCGTTGCCGCCGTCCACGGCGTCACCGCCGTCAGCTTCGCCTCCTTTACCTTCGACCAGGGCAGCTGGAGCGGCAACATCACCGTGCCCGGCATCGACCCTTCTCAATCCTCCGACGTCAACCACGATGTCGTCGGCAACGGCTATTTCAGGGCTATGGGGATTCCCCTCATCGCCGGCCGAGCCTTCGGCCCACAGGACACCGCCACGTCCCAAAAAGTCGCCGTCATCAGCGAGCGCTTCGCCAAACTCTATTTCCCCAACTCCAATCCCATCGGCCGCACCTATCACCTCGGCGGCCCCAATTCTCCCTCGCAGATGGAGATCATCGGCATCGCCAGGAACGTCAAATTCCAAAACCTCGGCGAGAACGCAGTCACCCTCGACTATTACTCCAGCGCGCAGCACAACGGGTATCTCGGGAATCTCATCGTCCGCTACGATGGCGACTCGACCGCCGTCTCCACCGACTTACAAAACGCCATCCACTCCATCAACTCGAGCCTCCCTATCACCCGCGTCTCCTCGCTCCAGGAAGAAGTCTCCGGCTCCATCACCCAGCAGCGCATCGTCGCCCAGCTCTCCGCCTTCTTCGGACTGCTCGCCGTCTTTCTCTCTTGCATCGGCATCTACGGTTTAATGTCCTACATGGTCTCCCGCCGCACCAACGAGATTGGCGTCCGCATCGCCCTCGGTGCCAGCCGCGCCTCTGTCAGCTGGATGGTCATGCGAGAAATTCTCCTCCTCGTCGGCATCGGCGTTGCCATCGGTGTCCCCGTCACCCTTGCCTGCAGCCGCCTTGTGGCCAATATGCTCTACGGCATCCGTCCCACAGATGCCGCCAGCGTCATCGGCTCCGTCCTCGCCCTGCTCATCGTCGGGTTGCTCTCCGGCTGGCTCCCCGCCCGCCGCGCCTCCCACGTAGACCCCATGGTCGCCCTCCGCTACGAATAACCGACCGCCTCACCGCATCGGTGTTTGCAACCACCACCGCACATGGATCTGTGCCTGCCCTCACATGAATGCGATACAAATATCAGCATGGAGTGAGCATGCAGACACTTTGGCAGGACATCCGCTTTGCACTGCGGCAGTTGCGTAAGTCTCCGATATTTTCCGCCACCGCGATCCTCACTCTTGCCATCGGCATCGGCGCCAACGCAGCCATCTTTACGCTGATCGACGATGCCATGCTGCGAACCCTCCCGGTACAGCAGCCCGACCAGCTCGTGACGGTCGGATTCAAGAACCCGAAATTCCCGCAGCTGATCCCGATGCAGTCGCTGTATGGGCTGGACCAGCTGCGAGGGCAGCTCAAGAGCGTCGAAGGGCTCTCCGGCTGGAGCTCGGATTTGCTCTCGGTTGCCGACCAGGAGGGAACGCTGCGCTCCATCGAGGGAGAGATGGTGAGCGGCGATGCGCTGCAGATGTTAGGCGTGCGGCCCTACCTGGGTCGGGTGCTCTTCCCGGCGGACGATATACCCGGAGGACCTGTAGGCGGTTGGCCGGCGGTCCTCGGCTATGGCTTCTGGCAAAATAATTTCCACGGCGACCCAGCGATCATCGGCCGCCACATCAAAGTTTCCGGGCACGTGGTCACCGTCGTGGGCGTGCTGTCGCGCAACTACGACGGAGTGTTTCTGGGTACCCATGTACGGATCATGCTGCCCATGCACTTTCTCTCCGCCATGGCCGCGACGCCGGAGCTGGATGTCTACCGGACGCCGCAGAAGTCGGAGGTGATGGTGCTGGGTCGTCTGCGCCCCGGCAGTACACTCCGCCAGCTGAACGCGGAGCTTGCGAGCATCTCCCAGGACGAAATCAAGATACTCCTGCCCGAGCAGTGGCGGTCGATTCCAGATTTTCGCGCCGCCACACTGCATGCCGAGTCCCAGGGCCACGGCTTTGCCTACATTGGAAAGCAGAATCGGCAGTCGCTCCTGTTGCTGCAGGGCATCGCTCTCCTTGTGCTCCTGCTTTGCTGCGTCAATCTGACCAGCGTGCAGTTCTCTCGCGCGAAAGCGCGGCAGCATGAGTTTGCTGTGCGTTCGGCGCTGGGTGCCGGTTGGCGTCGGATCGTGCAGCAGTCTCTCATCGAATCGCTCATGCTGGCGGCGATTGGCTCCGTGGCAGCCGCGGCCCTGGCCTGGTCCAGCACCCGTGCACTTTCCGCTTTTCTCACTCCGCCCGGATCGTCCGAGCCATTCCTACTTCGCCCCGACCCGCGCGTGCTGGCTTTCACCAGTGCGCTGGCCATCCTGACAACGCTGCTCTTTGGGCTCGCCCCGGCTATATTTGCCAGCCGCACCGCGCCGGCAGGTCTGCTCCGCTCCACCGGCACCCACCGCCGGCGCAAGCTGCTTGGCCAGCGCCTTTACATCCCGGCGCAATTTGCAGTCGCGCTGGTACTGGTTTTCGCCGCCGGGCTTTTTTCTGAGACGCTGCTGCGGCTGCGCGCCAACAATACCGGCTTCGATCCGTCGCACATCACTACAGTCATGGCGCAGTTTCAAGCACTCAAGAAGACTCCGGTTGAGATTGCCTCGATCTTCGAGCAGATGACAGACACCCTGCGTGCTTCGCCCGGCGTACAGTCCGCTGCCTACGCCTGGATCACCCCGATCAGCGGCTACGCCGCCGAGCTTGTCGCCCAGCCCATGGGCTCGTCCCAGGGGCAGCACAAGATCTCTTTCAACCAGGTCAGCGAGGGTTACTTCTCCACCATGCGCACGCGACTGCTGCTCGGTCGCGAATTCACCACGGCCGATCGCGATCGCTCTACCTGCATCGTGAACCAGGCTGCCGTGCACCTGCTGTTCCCGGGCCGTTCTGCACTTGGAGAATCGATTAAGTCCTCCTTCGGCGGGCAAGCGGCGTTTACGGCGCAATGCCGCGTCGTCGGAGTCGCCGAAGATGCGCGTTATGCCAGCCTGCGTGATCCCGCGCCACCCACGCTGTACTTTCCCGCCGGAGCATCCACAGTGGCTGGCGGAGGCTATTACAACAACCTCAACTTCCTCATCCGCAGCCGCACCACGGCCGACGCTACAACTGCCTACCGCGCCGCGCTCGCACGTTACGCGCCCACCACTGGATATATGTCGTTTCTATCTCTGCCCGATCAAATCGACCAGTCGTTAGGTAGCGAGCGCCTGATCGCTCTGCTCAGCAACGCCTTTGCCGGCATCGCCCTGCTGCTCAGCGCTGTCGGCCTGTTCGGCGTGCTCGCGCTCGAGGTCGAACAACGCCGCCCAGAGTTAGGTGTCCGCCTCGCCCTCGGTGCCTCGCGCAACAACCTGCTCAGCCTGGTCCTCAGCGAGGCCGCGATCATGGTAGGTGCGGGCGCACTGGCTGGCATCGTGATCGCCGCCGCTGGTTCCAGACTGATCGCTCATTTTCTCTATGGAGTCTCGACGACAAATTTGGGCATCGCCCTGTCAGCACTCGCAGCGCTGGGAATGGTAGCCCTCATCGCCGCCCTCGGCCCCGCACTGCGCGCATCCAAAACCGATCCCATGGAAGCCCTCCGCATGGAGTGAACACCGTCCGGTTAGAAAATGTCAGAGGAAGTTTGATCGGCCCTCGCGACTTCTCACTCTCTTACACTGATTGAAGTCACGCACCGCACTCACCCAACCCCCGTCGAGGTACAAATGGATCGAAGAGCCTTCCTTCAAACCGCCGCAGCCGCCGCCCTAACTGCCTCCCTCCCCGAACCCGCAGCCGCCGCCCTCGCAACCTCCCTCCCCGATACTGCCTCCGCAGAGTATGCCCGTGCGGCCAGCACCGCCAGCCCAAAGTATGCCCGTGCGGCCAGCACTGCCGCCACCACCAATAAAAAAACCATAGGCATCCAGGTAGGCGCCGTCTCCTTCGTCGATGAAGGAACAGAAAAAGTTCTCGACAACTTCCAGCAATATGCCGATGTCAACACTCTCTTCCTCGCCACCTTTACCTACGGTCGCGGCATCGCCGGTCGCCAGATCCCCGGCCAGCCCCTTCCCGACCACGGCAAGCAGCAGTACGACACCAGCACCTTCACCGGCGGAAATTACGCCACTATCCATCCTCAGTACTACAAAAACACCGTCTTCCACGGCACCCGCGCCACCGAGCTCGGCAGCTACGACGTCCTCGCCGACGTCATCCCCGCCGCCCGCAAGCGCAACATCAAAACTATCTGCTGGTTTGAGGATGCCTTCCGCTCCGACATCCCCAACGTCTCCGCCATGCAGGAAATCGATCTCTCCGGCAACCACGCCGACACCGTCTGCTTCAACAATCCCAACTATAGAAACTTTCTTCTCGGCATCGTCGAAGACTGGTCCCGCTCCTACGACATCGACGGCATCATGTGGTGTTCCGAACGTCAGGGCGCCTTCTCCAACGCTCTCGGTGCGGAGCAGGAAGGTCGCGACATCAACCCCTACCAGGTCACCTGCTTCTGTCCCTTCTGCATTCAGAAAGCAAAAGCCCGCGGCATCAATCCCGACCGCGCCCGCCAGGGATATCTCGCCCTCGCCGCCTTCGTCACCAACGCCCGCAAATCTCAGCGCCCCGTCGATGGCTACTATGTCGAGCTCTGGCGTCTCATGCTCCGCTATCCCGAACTCCTCGCATGGGAGATGCTATGGACCGACAGCCTCCGCGAAACCTACGCCGCCATCTATCACCACGTCAAACAAATCAATCCCGCCCTCGGCGTCGGCTGGCACATCTCCTCCACCAACTCCTTCAACCCCATCTACCGCGCCGAGCAGGACCTCGCCGCCCTCGCCCCCAACTCCGACTTCATCAAAATCGTCATGTATAACAACTGCGCCGGCGAGCGCATGGCCGGCTACATCAGCAGCGTCTCCCAAACTCTCTACGGCGATGTCCCCCCGCAGCAGCTCCTCGACTTCCACTACCGCGTCCTCAATTATCAGGAGAAGCCTCTCGCCCAGATTCCCTTCACCGGCTTCTCGTCGGATTATGTTCTTCGCGAAACTCAGCGTTCCCGCGCCGGCCTCGCCGGCACCAACACTCTTCTCTGGTCCGGCATCGACGTCGACATCCCCACCGAGCCCACCCACAGCAAGTGCTCTCCCGACGGCGTTCGCGATGCCGTCCTCGCCGCCTTCCACGGCAATGCCGACGGCATCATCCTCTCCCGCAAATATTCCGAGATGAAACTAACCGACCTCCAAGGCGCCCGCACCGCCCTCCACCAACTCCACCTAGCCACCTAGCCAATCGATGAACCTCCACGAACGAATGTTCATACCGCGGAAACCATGCAGACCCATCTAAGACATCTCTTGCACAAACAAACATTGAAAGGCGGTTCAGAATCAGCGATAATGCCCCATAAAATGAAGTCCTTAGATGAAGGCGACGACGAAGAAGAGGACGCTGACGACACCTTGCGCGGGGCCCCTACCGAGGGCACGGACTGGCAGGATCCGCTCTACCAACAGGCATATGCGGAAGTGATGGGGGAGCGTTACCGCCGAGTTTTGGAAGAAACAGCGAAAGAGCCCCATCCCATATCCGGAAATACAACCCCCTACCGACCTGAGCTTGCGCGTCGGCGCCGATTTTGTTCGGTGGTGAGTATTGTATTGGTCACTGTTTCCGCAACGTCCTACTTGTTGTCTTATTTCACCGTTGCCGCATGCACAGGCGCATTGGCGATCTTCGCATCATTAGGGCTTGGTGCCTTCTTGCTTGGAGAAGTCCTCTTCGGATCCGGTAGAGACAAGCAGTCGGAGTACCTCGGGACGGATGGTCCCTTCCGCGTGTACTCTTTCAAACCCTTCATTGATAGCCCTGTGCAATTGTTCGCTCTCGTCGGGAATGTTGTAGCAAGCATTGTCCTAGGTTACGCTGAGGTCTACGCCTCTCTGGCAGCGCTAAGTTGGGTCGTCTTTTCTTCAAAGGACCTGGACTTTGTCTCATCGACTTATTTCTCGTTAGTCACCTTCGCCACCGTCGGATATGGGGATTTCTATCCCAAAAGCCAACTCGCCAAGCTATTGGTTTGTAGCGAGATCGTCATAGCACTTTTCGTCATCGCTGTTCTTCTGGCCACCTCAACGTCTTGGGTCCTTAGCCTCCGTGAGGAATTGGCTTCGGAGAGAAAAACCAGGATCGCTATGCGGATGCAGCGCGTTGAAGCCGCCATGAAAACTGAGGGAATCGGCTTGTATCAGGACAACGAACAACTTCACAAGGACATACAGGCTCGAATCGTGGAGATCAAAAGAGCGCAACCCTCTAAATGAGCGCACAACCGCACGGTTACCCACCAATGTCGATTGACGGGAAGCCCATCCAAGCCCCTAGAGTGACCACCAATAACCAATCCTTCAGAAACAGGGCAAACTAATATCCTCTAAAACAAGGGGAGGCTACTAGTTAGCATCGTCATATCCCTCGCAGCCGTAGAAACCTTTGGGCAACTGGGGCACATTGCCTATATACTGCCAGCAAAAATTAGCATAGTGGGGCGTTCCAAGGCGCATATCGATATACTCCATATGCGCATAGACAAAATATCTGGCCGGAACTCCGCGCTCGGCGACGGATATTTCTGTTTCCGACAACGGAATTTTCGACATATTGAACTTACTGATGAGAGGCGCGTTGGGGACCACAACGCCACGACTTACATTGGGATACCGGTCATAGGGAGGATTTTTTGGAAGAGCCTCAAAATAGCCCGTGTGCGCTTCGGCAATAATGATCCTCGCTGGTCTTTTGCCGCTGTTAGTAAAATAGATCGTCGCTACGGGGACCTTGCCGACCTCGAATCCTTCAACCAGAAGTATTGCGCCGAACCACGGGCGATCAGCCTGCATGGCGTTGCTGTTGGCCTCCTCAGCGGCCCTCGCCAAGCGGCTTGTTTGATCGGCGTTTTTCGCAAGTTCCCCAGCCTGCAAATTCAGTTTTCCCACCGCATCTTGGACCTCGGCTCCAATATCTCCAGCACTGGTTGAAAAATTAGCAGCAGACCCTCCGATCTGATTAGCAATGCAGATGATCCTATTCACTTGCTGCGAAGTTCTCGCGTTGTCATTGCAGGACTGGACGGTCTGAAACACCGCACTGCCAGCTACAATCGCTGTCAGCAAAATCATCCATCTTTCACTCGTTTTGATTCGATCGAGGATTGTTTTGTCGGACTTATCTGGATCGACTTCTGGCGTCTCCTCCTGAATCCCCCTGCTGGCCTTCGGATCCTCCGTCACTAAACGAGCAGATGTTGAATGGTCCGAATCATCCGCAATTGGCGGAATAGTTTCAACTGCGTCCGAAGCGCGCTTTACCTGATCCGGTGGGCCGTCCTCGTGCCCGATTTGGCGGCCAATATCTACCATGTACAGGATCCCAGGTGAAGTAAATCGAGCGATTCCATCAAGGCCGTAGATCTTCGCTCGTTAGGCCGCCCGCGCAAAGGGCGCGGCGCAGAAGAGAGGCCATCCAACTCCGTCCGCCGGTTGCCTAACCTCGAGGTCTCTTCGGATAAACGCGTCGAAACTGATCTTCGTGCTTGACTCCAAGATCTCGCACTCGTTGAGCGACAACGGCGGCATTTGGGCGCTCTTCCAGCCCATTCCACGCAGCTTCGTTTTGGGTCTTGCCGGTTGCTATTGTCCGGCCGTTGAAGGTGGCCTTATACGTGCCATCCGGCTTCCGTGAAACAATTGTGTCTTCCATCTGACTCGCCACCCCGCCACCAATGATAGCGCGCCGAGCGAACCCAACGACCGGATTATCGCGAATACTCCGGCCCCGGGTGCCCCATCCTTCGCGCCCTATGCGAAGGGCGGGAGTAAAAAACACTTCGTCACCCCGAAAAACATTTGACAACCCCGCTCGCCGTGGCGACCGCCCGCAATGGAGGGACCTGGTATTTCTACTCGCCCCTAAATCTTCCCATCAACGCCGGCCCAAAGTATGCCCGTGCGGCCAGCACCCACTCGGAAAGTTGTGCGATACTGGCTTCCGTAGAATTCCCCCGGGAAAGCGTCCCCCTATGAAGCCAGCTCTTCGCGGTCCCGCGTTGATCACTCGCGCAATCATCATCACAATCTTCGCACTTCTCACCGCAGGAACCACATTCGCGCAGAAAACCGACCCGCTGCCATCGTGGAATCCCGGACCGGCAAAGCAATCCATCGTAAGCTTTGTCCACGCAACCACAGACCCTGAAAGCCCCCAATTCGTCGCACCGGAAGATCGCATCGCCACATTCGATCAGGACGGCACTCTTTGGGTGGAGCAACCATTCCCTACGATCGGCATATATTGCCTTGACCGTGTGCCCGCTATAGTCGCCGCCAGGCCGGAATTGAAAGACGTCGAGCCCTTCAAGACCGTTCTCTCCGGTAATCAGGCGGCCATTGCGAAGCTGCCCATGAAAGATCTGGAGACTCTTCTTGCGGCCGCACTCACCGGCATGACCACGGACCAGTTTCAGGTCGACGTCAGCAACTGGCTCGCCACCGCAAAAGACGCGCGATGGAAGCGACCCTACACCGAACTCACCTATCAGCCCATGCAGGAGCTGCTGAAATATTTAAGAGCCAACGGCTACAAGACCTACATCGTCACTGGAGGCGGTCAGGACTTTTTGCGCGTGTACGCAGAAAAGACATACGGCATCCCCCCGGAACAGGTCATCGGCACCATGAGCGCCACTTCGTTCGGCTATGACGCCAGCGGCAAACCGATCCTGACCAAAGTTCCAAAGCTTCTCCTGAACGTCGATTATGCCGGCAAGGTCGAAGGCATCCACTTGATGATCGGTCGCCGCCCGCGTGCGTCGTTCGGCAACACTCCCGGCGATCAGCAAATGCTCGAATACACCAGCGCTGGAGATGGTGCGCGACTCGCCATGCTGATCCTTCACGATGACCCCGTGCGCGAATATGCCTACGGACCGGCCAAGGGATTGCCCGACGTCGGAATGGGTGCCTTTCCCCAGAGCTACTACGACCTGGCCATCAAGAACGGGTGGGTCGTCGTCAGCATGAAAAACGACTGGAATCGAGTCTTTGCTTTCGAGAAATAATTCGTCGCGCGGATACTGTATGCCGCACAGTACACACGTCACCCAATACTGTATGGCACACAGCACCCAGCGCGACCATAGCCCGCCCAAAGTATGCCCGTGCGGCCAGCACCCAGCACTTGGCGCATCGACTATCCCGAAATTGATAGAATAGAGACAGCACCCTCCCCAGCCTTCCGGACACCAGCGTATCCTCCGGATCGCACAGGGTTTCCACCGCCCAATTTTCGTTTTTTTGTGAATTTCAGCAGTGGAAGCCGATTTAGATGAGGTTTCCCCCTCATTCCACTGCAACCAAGGCACTTGCCCCACAAACCGCGCTGCACAGACCTTCAATCAGCCTGCACAATCCTTCAAATAGCGTGCACAATCCTTCAATCAGCCCGCACAATCCTTCAACTTTACCCACCCTCCCCCAACCTATGCCCGTGCGGCCAGCGCCCTGGCCCTCAGCGACCGGCGAATCGGCTGCCTCAACTGCTACTGCTCTAGTCCTCCCGCAAAGCCACCATAGGATCGACGCGCATCGCCCGCCGCGCCGGAAAATAGCAGGCCGACAGAGCCACCAGAGTGAGCAGAACCGCAACCCCAATAAAGGTGAGTGGGTCTGTCGCGCTGACTCCAAACAGCAGCGCTCTCATCAATCGCGTTAGGCCGAATGCTCCCAGTAATCCCACCGCGATACCAATCAACGCCATCCCCATGCCTTGCTGAAATACCAGAGAGAGAATGCTGTTGCGTTGCGCGCCCAGCGCCAGGCGGATCGCAATTTCAGATGTTCCCTGGGTCACCAGGAAAGACATCACGCCGTAGACTCCAATCGCCGCCAGCAACATGGCAAAACCTGCGAACGTTCCCAGCATCGTCATGGCAAACCGCTGCCGGGCCACGGATTCATGCACCCGCTGCTGCATGGTCGCAACATCGTAGACCGGCACATCCGGATCGATGCCGCGCACCTGCTGCACGATGGCATTTACCATGGCGGCCGGCTCTCCAGTCGTTCGCGCCACCAGGAACATCGAGCCCGCAGTTCGCTGCGAGTAAGGATAGTAGACGACCATTCGCGTGTCAGTATCCAGTCCGTACTGCTTGACCACTCCAACCACGCCGGCGATCGTGAGCCATGGCGACCTCTCGTTGGGACGAATGCGCTTGCCAATCGCGTCTCCCTTCGGCCAGAAACGGTCTGCCATCTTCTCATCCACCAGCGCCACTGGTTGAGATTTTGCTGTATCACTGCTGGAGAACAGCCGACCGCGAATCAGTGGAATTTCCATCGCCCGGAAATAGCCCACCGTCGCGCACCGCTGATCCACTTGTAGCTCGGGCTGGTTGGGCGGTGGCACGTATCCTTCGATGTGCATTCCTCCCCATCCGATCGAAGGGGTTAGCGGAAGTGTCGAGACAGCCCCTTGTTCCATGACTCCCGGCAGACTCCGCACACGTTGGCCAAGGCGCTGATAAAACTGAAATTGTTGCGCGTCTTTTTCATAGTTGCGGCCGAAGGCGGCCACCTCCATTGAAATTACATGTTGCGGATTGAAACCCGGCGGCACCTTCAACAAGTGGATAAAGCTTCGTACCAGCAGGCCTGCGCCCGTCAGCAAAGTCAGCGAAATGGCGAGTTCGGCAATCGCCAGCGCTCCGCGAAGCTTGTCGCGTCTTACATTCAGTCCACCACCGCGTGAGCTTCGGCCGCCTGCTTTCAGCGTTGCATTCAGGTCGATGCGCGATGCGCGAAAGGCCGGAGCCAGACCGAAGACAATTCCGGTAAGGATTGAAGTACCAAGGGTGAAGGCCAGAGCACCGAAGTCCATCCCCAGTTCATCCAGCCGTGGAATGTTACCCGGATGCATTTGTCGAACCGCGAACAGGCAAGCTGCCGCAATCAACAGGCCTGCCGCGCCGCCCAGCAAGCTCAGCAGGACGCTTTCAGTCAACAGCTGCAACACCACTCGCGAACGTCGTGCACCCAGAGCCGCGCGCATGGCAATCTCTTTCTCTCGCACGGTAGCGCGTGACAGCAGTAGATTGGCCACGTTGGTGCAAGCGATCAAAAGCACCAGCGCGACCGCTCCGAACAAAATCAGCACCGCGCTTCGCACATTCCCCACCACTTGCTCAATCAGCGGAACCACGCTGATGGTGAATGAAGGATCGCGATGCTTCTCCGTCCGCAGTCTCGCGGCGATGACGCCGATGTCCGCCTGCGCCTGCTGCATGGTCACGCCAGGTTTCAGCCGCGCCAGGATATTGAAATTCTCGGGGCCATAATCCTGTTCGTCTTTGGCATCCATCGGCAGTGGCAGAAAGACATCCGGCTTATCGATACCGCCGACGGTGGGCAGCACCTCGTGGTTCAGTCGGAATTTCTGCGGCAATACGCCGACGACAGTACTGGCCTTTCCATCAATCGTGATGCTTCGTCCAAGAATGTTCGGGTCGCTCGCAAATACTTTTTGCCACAGCGCATACGTCAACACCACCGTTTGCGCTTTTCCCGGCTTGTCCTCTTCTGGCAGGAAAATCCTTCCCAGCATTGGCTTGGCGCCAAGCATCGGCAGCAGGCTTGAAGAGGCAGAGATAGCATCCACCTTCATGGCCCTCGATACGCCCGTAAGGATATGCTCGTCACCGGTAGCGATGGCTGTGTCATCGAAAACATGGTTCTGCGTTTTGATGTCGTGATATTGGCCCGGCGATGGCCAGTCCTGCGGAATTCCTATGCCCGGCGAACGAAGCCAGAGAATCGCCAGGCGGTCCGCATTCGGGTAGGGCAGCGGCTTCAGAAGCAGGGTGTTGGTTACGCTGAAAATCGCGGTGTTCGCGCCGATTCCTAGCGCCAGCGACAAGACAATCATCGACGTGAGCCGCGGGTTCTTCTTCAGCATCCGCATGCCATATCGCAAGTCTTGAATTAAATCCTCAAAGAACTTTGTGCCCCGGGCTTCGCGACATTGCTGCCGCACTTGTTCCGGTCCGCCCAGTGCCATCCTGGCCCTGCGCGTTGCTTCTTCAGGGGAAGCTCCCCGCTCACGATACTTTTCCGTTTCGCGAGCCAGATGATAGCTCAGCTCCTCGTCAAGCTCGGCGTTGACTGCGTTGCGCTGAAAGAGAGCACGAAGCCTGTACAACAAGTCATTCATCATCTCTGTCTCCCTTCAAGCCATATCCAGGACGTACCCCACCGCGGCAGCCAATTTGCGCCACGCCAGCACCTCAGCCTCCAGTTGCTTTCGTCCGGCGCGGGTCAGTTCGTAATATTTGGCGCGACGGTTGTTCTCGCTCAAGGCCCAGTGAGCCTTGATCCAACCGCGACGCTCCAGGCGGTGAAGAGCGGGATAGAGCGAACCTTGCTGCACCTGAAATGCTTCTCGAGAGATTTGCTGCAGGCGCTCTGAAATCGCCCAGCCGTGCAGCGATTCCAATGCCAGTGCTTTCAGTATCAGCAGGTCAAGTGTTCCTTGCGGAAGTTCCAATCGTTCATCCGGCATAGTCCTAACCCTTCTGCTTCTACAAGAGACACTACTACCGACTGGTGTCGAAGCGCAAGGGGAGTAGCGAAAATGGAGATGTGACGCTCACTCTATGATTTCTCCAGGCCGCTCTCGCATGCATTCACACACGCGAGCAGGGTTCCTGATTCCCTTTCTTGCCCACCTCCTCGTCAGCGGAGCCGCCCGCACCCCGCAACGCCGGCGTAGAGTATGCCCGTGCGGCCAGCACTCGGCCAGCACGATTGGCGCTTCGACTGGCCGAACTTGGTAAAATAGAGATCAGCACTCCCAGACCGCCTCCCTCAAGGCAGTGGAAGTTCTGGATCGCAGTTGGTCGCCGCCCGCCGCTCTTCTTTTTTCCTTGAAATCGGCAGCGGAAGCCAAATTACATGAGGTTTCTACCTCATCGCCCTGCAGCCAAGGCACTTGCCATAGAAGTTGCCCCGTATAATCCTTCAACTATTCCGTATAATCCTTCAACTTTGCACGCCTCATCACCCCCTCGAAATCAGCCACCAGCCCGCAATCCCGCAAACATTCAAGCTGCCGCCATTTGAGCGATAATGATGACGCGGAATAGGTCGCGCTACCCATGTACCGACCCACGCGAGCACGGTTCTTCGTTCCCTTCCTCGCCCTTCTCCTCGTTGGCGAAGCAGCCCCCGCCAGCGCCCAGCAATCACCCGCACCCACTCAGCCCGAGCCCGCAATTCAGTCACCCGTGCGGTCAGCACCGCCCTTGCAGCCAACACCGCCGCAGGAACCCGACGTCAACATTCAGCTTCCGGTGAACTGGCTCTATGGTGCCTACATCCCCAAGGATGCCCCTCTGGTCGCGTTGAACGGTCCCGAGCGTTTCAAGCTGTATGTTCGCCAGACCTATACCACGCCCGGCATTTACATCAAGACAGGATTTTTCGCCACACATGATCAAGTGACAGATTCGCCGCCAGCATGGCAGGATGGGTTCCCGGGTTTCGCCAAGCGCATCGCCTCCAATCAGGCGACGAACATCATTCAGAACTCATTTACCTCGCTCGGCCAAGGCATCGTCGGATGGGAACCGCGCTATGACCGCTGCCGCTGCACAGGCGCCGGGCCACGCCTTCGCCACGCATTCATCAGGAACTTCATCACCTATAATCACTCGGAACAATCCATTCGACCCAACATCATGCCGTTTGCCGCGGCCTTCGGTGCAGGAGCGATCGGCGCAACCTGGAACCCAAATAACGTGGATATTACAGTGAAGGGATATCAGAGCGCCGTCACGCAAGCCTGGGTGGGAGTCGTGATCAACATGATCGGCGAATTTGCACCTGACCTAAAAAAGAAATTCGGCAGACACAAAGATTGACCCAAAGTCCGCCCGGCAAATCCGTAGCTCGTCCTGCACCATCAATGCAAGAACTGAGCTCGTCATCCCCTCCCGACATCTGGCAAATTTACGCGGTACGAATTGGCGCAGGCGGTAGGACAATCTCAACCAGCCCGGTAGCGACGTCATACACCAGGCCGGAAATAACCCACTCGCCCGGCAGCGCAGGAATCGCCTTCAGCGCAGCAACATCGACAGCAACGGCCGTACGAGGATCGAGGACCGACTTGCTCTTCAGTTCCCCTTCCTGTACCTGGAAATAGTGCGTCAGCAGCGCCGGATCGCCGACCAGCCGTGTGATCCCGCAATCGGTGTGCTGCAGTACGATCAGGTGAAACTCCCCACCGCCTCCAGGAATCTCTCCGGCAACCTGTCCGATCCGTCCCAGCAGCCCCAGCTGCTCCAGCAAGCCCGGAGTGATTCGACCACCGATGTTTCGCATCACCACCGCCTCGCCCGGCTCGATCCCAAGCACATGGGCAGGATCCACGCGCATATCCGCGCATCCGATCACGATTGCCTTCACCTTCGGCAGCGCCCGCGGAAGCGACATAAGGCCGCCCGCAGCCGACTGCTCAGCAGCAAAGTCTTTGTTCCGTTCTAACGTCAAGTCGAGATAGCTCATGTTCATCTCCTGACTCAAGAGATGCCCGACGCCCATCTCTCGCTTCTGAGACAGAGGGTTTTCTTCGAATGTTAAAAAGCTTCGTCCTCCCGAACGAGCGCCGCCATCCTGAACGCAGCGAAGGATCTCTGTATTCGATTCCCGCCGTGGCCCACTCAAGCTGGCCGCTGGCTTGAGTAGGGATGGAAAAAATGTGTTGTCATCCAGAAAAACAATTGGTATCCAGGATTGCTCTATCCTTCCTATAGATAGTTCTCTCTGCCCATGCTTTCACCCACGCGAGCACGGTTCCTGATTCTCCTCTTGGCCCTCCTCCTCACCAGTGGAGCAATTCCCTCCGGCGCGCAGCAATCGGCGACGACGCAGCCAGCATCCACGCAATCTCAGCCGGCGCAAAATACTTCCGCGCTGAGTAAGCCTGTGCGGCAAGCACCCTATAATTTGCCGCCCGCAATCCTCGCCAAGGCCATCACCCTCACCCGCCTGCGCACCCTGCTCGACTTCGGCGGAACTGCCTGGATGATCCTCGTCCTGCTGATCGTGCTCGCACTACGCTGGCCCGCCGCCCTGCGCAACTGGGCAGAACGCATCACCTCCAGCAAATGGCGTCAGGGCCTGCTCTTTCTGCCGCTAGCCATTGTCTTCATCACGCTCATCCCGTTGCCACTCGCCATCTTCGGCCAGCACATCGAGCGCGCCTACGGCCTCTCCGTTCAGTCCTGGCCCAGTTGGACCCTCGATCAGCTCAAGGGCCTCGGCCTCTCCATCCTCGTCTACACCCCGATCCTGATGCTCCTGTTCCGCATCATCCGCATATCGCCGCGCCGCTGGTGGTTCTGGTTCTGGGTCTGCACACTGCCCATCATTATCTTCACCGTCTTCATCTCGCCCATTTGGATTGATCCCATCTTCAACCACTTTTCACCGCTGGAAAAAAGCGATCCCGCACTCACCCTGCAACTGGAGCAGCTCGCGCACCACGTCGACCTCGACATTCCCCCCTCGCGCATGTTCCTGATGAAGGCCAGCGAAAAAGTCACCGGTCTGAACGCCTACGTCACCGGCATCGGCGCTTCGAAACGCATCGTCGTTTGGGATAACACCATCCACAAGCTTCCGCCCGGTCAGATTCTCTTCATCGTCGGCCACGAGATGGGTCACTACGTCCTCAACCACATCTACAAAGGCATCGCCTTCACCATCGCCGTGCTGATTGTTCTGCTGTGGCTCGCCTATCTCGCCGTCAACGCGCTGCTTCGCCGCTTCGGCCAGCGCTGGCAGGTCCGCGCTCCCGGCGATTGGGGTGCCCTCGCTGTCCTGCTGCTGGTTTTCACCGGCATCAACTTCCTCTTCTCCCCCATCGCCAACGCTTTCAGTCGATGGGAAGAGCACCAGGCCGACATCTTCGGTCAGGAAGCCATCCACGGACTTGTGCCCGATCCCCAGGTGACCGCCCAGAAAGCCTTCGTCGCTCTCGGCGAAAACTATCTCGAAGCGCCCAACCCCAATCCCTTTGTGGAATTTTGGCTCTACAGCCATCCCTCCGTTTCCCGCCGAGCTGAATTCGCCGCCCACTACAATCCCTGGCAACCAGGAAGACATCCCAAATATTTCCCCCGCTGATTTTTATGCGAAACTCGAAGGCATGAACTGTCTATTTTGCCGGATTGTTTCGGGAGAAATTCCCGCGAAAAAAATCTTTGAAGATGACGTTTCTATCGCCTTCGCCGACATCCATCCGCAGGCGCCCACGCACTTTCTCGTCATCCCAAAAAAGCACATTGACTCACTTGCCCACGCATCCCAAGGCGACAAGGAAATGTTGGGTCATCTGACGCTGGTCGCGACAGAACTGGCGAAAAAAAGCCTCAGCAAAGGCTTTCGCATTGTCATCAATAGTGGAGAGGAAGGTGGTCAGACCGTCGACCACTTACATTTACATGTGCTCGGAGGACGAGCGATGCACTGGCCCCCGGGATAAGCAAATCGCCAGTGTGAACGGGGTTGTTTACGCGGCCGCAGCGATTGTAGGAAATCGTACGGCCCCTTCGACTGCATTGAAATTCTCGGCAGAATCTCTGCGCCAACCAATCAGGCTTCGATCACCTGCGCCTGGTCGTCTTCAATCTCGACTTCAATCCCATAGCGCCGCAGCAGGTTCGGCAGCGTCTGCGAAAATGCCGACCGCGGCATCACCGTATCGCATCCCGCCTCAATCGCTTTCGCCTTCAACTCACCCTGCAGGTGCGACAAAAATCCCACGATCGAAGTCGCCCGCTTCAACTTCGTTTTCAGCTTCGGAATCAGAGCCAGCGGCTTCGCCGTGGCGCTGTTCAAATCAAACACAATCAACGTCGGCCGCGCCTCTTCCGGCAGCGCCAGCAGATCCGCAATGGTGTCTTTCTCATTCTTGACGAACGCAACTTTAATTCCCAGCTTGCGCGCAGTCTCCTGAATTTTCGCGATGAAGAACAAATCGTCGATGAAACAGTAGATGCGAACCGGAGTCGCCGCGCCGGCCTCCGCTGCACCGACAACATTTGCCGACCCTTGAATATCGTCGACGGAACGGCTTCCATTCATGGGGCCGGAATAGTCGGCGTTGAAATTTCCGTTGCCATTGCCGTTGTAGTGGGCATTGGTAAATCCCCGCTGCAATTCAATTGTGGAGGGCGGCCCATCGGAATAATTTCCATTCACCGAGCGATAGCTGTGATCCATTGGACCAACAAAAACTTTTGGACGGCGTTGCTTACTGCCACGACGCTGTTGCTGTGGACCGTTTGAATTTCCACGCGAGTCGCCGCGCGCGCCACCCGCATTGGCCTGTCCCTGGTTTTGACCCTGGCGCTGATTTTTCTTGAAGAAGCGCTTCTTCTTGCGGGGCTGGTTTTCGTTGCGGGGAGCATTGCCCTGGGGTGCGGGGGCTGCGGAAGCATTGGCCTGTCCGTTGGCGACGGCCTGTCCCTGATTGGCGCCCTGACCCTGGTTTCCACCGGATCCGCGACGTTTGCGACGACGACGAAAGCTTTGCTTTTGCCGGGGAGCATTTTGTCCAGCGGCGGAGGGATTCGGTTGTGGAGAGGGAGATGAATTCTCCGATTGCTGCGTTGAATCTTCTGTCATTCAGACACTTCCTTGTACCTTGCGTTGACTTGAACTGCGCGAGTCGCGATACACGACAACTGGAATGATCTCAGTTCCGTCCGGCGAGGACGCTATCGAGCAGCATGATGGAATTTTTGTCTCAAGCTAGTTTCAATCGCCCGGCAGACTCTTGCCTCTGAGGTTTCCGGCAGCCTGCTGGCGTAACAGTTCCTACAGCGTTGCCGCCATGGGAGCGCATTCTTGCAGCGCTTCCGAACTGTTCTGTATTATTCCTATCCGTAACATTGGTATCGGCGAGCCGCGTGTCCCAGAAAGGTATGCAGCTTCAGCCAAACGATGAGCAAGACTGATGCTACTCCGGAGAAACAAAATCGGCAAGTGGCGCGCGAAAAATCCTGCAAATCAGTAACCGCCCGGTAGAACTCGTTCGATTGATTGGCTCTGAAACTGACCGCCACAGGCCCGCCACTTGTCTGATTGTGCACTCTACCCTTTGTAACCTTTGTGCCTCATCCTGATCATGCGCACCGGAGCGCGCTGATAAAGAATGCTGAAAATTGGGAAGAGGTTCTTTGGGGGATAGGTAGACTCAGACTTTCCACTCGCAACTAGAATCGGGTCACTGGCCTCCCGGATTTGGGTGGACCCGTTTCACGGTGCATACTACCATTTGGTTCGGGTGGAGCCGGCCGGTTTCCTTATCAGGTACTTGGAAACTCTGCTGACGGCTCTCATTGCCTGAACTTTTTTATCTCTATAAGCCTTTCGGCTTACTGTGCGTTCACTGGCTTGCCCTAATACAGTGCAACTTTGATACCAAAGTCATTCATCACAAGGCAAAGGAGTTACGAAAGAAAACAATATCGATTTTCTGCAATTTCATAGGAAAAGTATCGATCTCATCCACAAAATCATAGATCAATCCCCGTCGCATCGGATCCCACCGCCCTCAGCGTGAAATCATTCCGATCGTCACCAACCAGGGCTCCACCAGCGCAGGCCAATCGGTAATCGGGTCGCTGGTGTGGCGCAGTCCGAACGCGTGGCCCCCATGTGCATATAAGTGCATCTCGGCCGGAACGCCGGCGTCCTTCAGCGCGATGTAGTACGACAACGAGTCATCGACATTGTCCACGTGATCATCCTCCGCCTGCAGCAAGAACGTTGGTGGCGTCTGGCGGGTAACAGGAATCGCAGGATTCAAGGTCAGCTCGCGGTCTGCATTCGTTGCGTGGGGAACCAGGAATTTTCTCGTGCCCTGCTTCGCATCCCACTCAGCCGCAGAGAGCGATAAATGACCTGGATAGAGCGCGACGGCAAAGTCCGGACGACAGCTCTCCTGATCGGCCGCATCGACCGCCGGATACAACCGCTTCTGGTACTGCGTGCTGATGGCCGCCACCAGGTGCCCGCCCGCGGAAAACCCCAGCACTCCAATCTTATGCGGATTGATATGCCAATCCGTCGCGTGCAATCGAATCAGCCCCATGGTTCGCTGCGCGTCTTCCAGGGCTATTGGCGATTCCGGATACGGCCCCGACTTCGGGTACGACGGTTTCGGGTATCCACCGTCCGGGGGAACGCGGTACTTCAACAGCACACAGGTGACCCCCGCTCGCGTCAGCCAATCGCAGACCTCCGTACCTTCCAAATCGATCGCCAAGATTTCGTATCCTCCGCCGGGAAGCACAACGACCGCGACTCCAGTGTTTTTCCCTTTCGGCGAATACACGGTCATCGTCGGCTTGGAGACGTTGTCGATATACAACCACGGTCGTCCGGCGACCAGGTCCTTCGTCTCCGTCCGCGTCTGTTCCGGCCCTATCGTTGGCTGCGAATCCGGTGCGGTTCCGGGCCATATTGCGATCTGCGGATTTCCTGGCGCTGGTTGCCACCCCGCTGTCTGGGCGAGCAGACTGCCAACGCCAACCGCGATCCACACTGCCAACATCCGTCGCTTCATCCCCATCCCCTAACGTTTTTTCTCACCATTGCTTTTATGGCTATGCCGAGTGTACGAGGATCGCCGCGAGGGTTTGGCTCTCACGGAAATGGGAATCAATCCAGGTAATGGGGAGGGTCGATCCCTTCCGCGCGGCTCGTGATTCTGAAACCATCTGCAGATCTTGGCGTGGCTTACGCGGCCGAGTTGCGATGGAAGAGGCATCGCTTCGCGCTGCCACGCTTTCCCATGGACGTCTATTTTGTGCCGAGATTTCGCCAGCGACGAACTCCGCGGCACCGGGATACTATATCGGTCAGTGGCGTCCCCTCAAAATAAACGTCGAGCTATCGCAATCGTCATCGCTTTGGTAGTGACTGCACCGTTGAAGGCTCAAACGGGCGGGCAGAATGCATCCACCGCGACGACATCCGCAAAGGACCAGGCGCGAGATGGGTACGTCGGGGATGATGCCTGTCTACGCTGTCATGCGGACGCGGTCGCTTCCTTTCACAAAACGACCCACTATCTGACCTCCAGTGAACCCAGCGAAACCTCCATCCTTGGCAAGTTCACGTCGGGCAACAACACCCTGAAAACAGCCAACCCGGGACTGTATTACAGAATGGACGAGTCCCGCTCGGATAAGGGCAAACCTTCATTTTCGGTGACTGCGGTAGAAGGAGACGCTCCCGATACAACCTCCGAGACAGAGCCCATTGATGTGGTGATTGGATCCGGGGAAAAAGGGCAGACGTATTTGTATTGGAAGGGAGATCGGTTATTCGAGCTGCCCGTTTCATACTGGGCAAGCCTGGGCTGGGTCAACAGTCCTGGCTACCGCGATGGATATTCCGATTTCGACCGGGCGATTATCCCGCGATGTCTGGAGTGTCACGCAACGTATTTCAAGTCACAGCCACCGCCCTTCAACCGGTTTGACCCTGTGGGTTACTCGCTTGGCATTCAATGCGAAGTGTGTCACGGGCCGGGACGAGAACACGTTGCACTGGAGGCGTCGAAGTTGGCGCGGCGCCCAACTTCCGGGACGGTTCCGGGCTCAACCTCGGGCATACTGAATCCGGCGCGATTCTCGCGAGAACGCCAAATGGATCTTTGCGCGTGGTGTCATGCTGGATTGGGCTGGTCTCTGCAGCCGGCGTTTTCCTATCGCCCCGGAGATGAGCTGGATAAGTTCATTGATCTTCCGCCGCCCGGCCGCTACGCCCCGCCGGACGTGCATGGAAACCAGGTGGGCCTGCTGGAGCAGAGCGCTTGCTACCGCTCGTCGAACATGACCTGCCTGACTTGCCACGATGTTCATGGGACGCAGCATGACGTGGATTATTTTTCTCGTAAATGCCTGACGTGCCACAAACCTCACTCTGCGACATTCTCAAAACCAAGCCACCCGGCCACAAGCAACTGCGTTCATTGCCACATGCCCAGGCAGCACACGAATATGATCGTGTTCAATTCTGAGGGTAAAAGGATGACGCCAGAGATGAGGAGTCACTGGATCAAGATCTACCCTGACATCCAAGCTTCTGTCGCGAATCGCTAAATGTCGGATTCAGTGCTGACAGTGCGGGCAGAAGTGGGTTCCGCGGCCGGCGACGAGAATCCTACGAATGGGTGTCCCGCACACCAGGCACGGCTGGCCAGTGCGGAGATAGACCTTGTGCTCCAGCTGAAAAAAGCCCTTCTCTCCAGAAGCGTCCACATAGTCAGAGACGGACGAGCCGCCCAGCGTGATCGCTTCGCGCAGCACAGACTGGATGGAGGTGCGCAGCCGCTCCAGTTCTTTGGCGGTCAGGCGGCCAGCCTGGCGACGCGGACGAATGCCGGCGCGAAACAGACTTTCATCCGCATAAATGTTGCCCACACCATGGAGTAGCTTCTGATTCAGCAGCGCCGATTTGATGGGAGTTCGACGCCCGCGAAACAGCGCTCGGAACGCGTCTGCCGAGATATCCAGCGGCTCCTGTCCGGGCCCAACAAAGCCCTTATCACGCACGGGTGCGCCAGATTCGCGCTTCCCTGTTTTCGGCGCGGCCTCAGGTGAAAGATCGAGCACCGAAAGACGCCCAAAGCGGCGTGGATCGACGAAGCGGATTTCCCGGTCATCGTCGAGCTGCAGGATGGCGTGAGTATGCTTCGGCTGTGGCTCGCTGGGCT
Source organism: uncultured Acidobacteriota bacterium (assembly GCA_963735505.1). Classification (GTDB taxonomy): domain Bacteria; phylum Acidobacteriota; class Terriglobia; order Terriglobales; family Acidobacteriaceae; genus JAKAAZ01. Next base: position 65,047 of record CAVTLR010000003.1, read on the forward strand.
GACAGACGAGGAGACGGCCCGTCATTCCTAGATGGACGAGCCACTGGCCTCGCCACTGCTTTGCTTTCCCGGACACAGCAGACGAGCGACGACGGCCGGGCGCGGAATCTCGTGTCAAATCGACAACGATATGTTTCCCCACGCGACGGACGCGTTCGATGGTGCTGCCGGACAGAGCTTTGACCAATGCAGAGGGCGCGGATCGGAAAGGCTCCGGCTTCGAGCCCAGCCAGACAGACACGATGGTGCGTCCGCGCACGCGTGCATCGACGCCGTTGGTAATCGTCTCAACTTCAGGTAGTTCCGGCATCGATAAAATTCTCCTCTTCAATCCATTCCAAGATACCGTCCAAACAGCCTGCCGGTTTTTTCTTCATTCAACGCCAGACCCTCCGCGGAGAAGATACGCGGACTTCCTTTCTGCGTGCGAATCGGTCTGCGCAACCCTATAAACTATGCAGGAGCCCGCGATGTTGGGCGAAGGTGACCCGGATGCGCTACCAATTTGTGTTCGCCGCCGGTGCCTTCCTGGCGAGTTCGATTCTTTGGAACCTGGCGATGGTGGCTGCCTTGCGTTTTTTCAGGATCGACCTCCCGTTCTCGCTTCCGTTTCGCCTTTTTCGGCACAAGCAACCTGATCTGCTTCATGCGATTCAGGGAAAGTCCATCAACGAATACGTTGGCATTTCTGGTTTGTTGCTGTTCGCTTGTCCTCTGCTTGCGGGATTAACCGCTTACGACGCCGTTGCTCGCCGGTTCATTGAGCACCCGACGTATGGCATCAAGGATGTGGCGCTGTCCGTAGCGTGGTTGGTGCTTTTGGCGCTTTGTGGAATTTGGATCGGCATCCGTCATTGGCAGCATTCCCGAGAGAGCGGCATCGGTTTTGCAATGGCGGCGATCCTTGCGCTGAAGATTGCGATCGACGCGATGGGAGCGTCGATGGCAATTGTTCTGCTGACCCCGGCAGTCCTTGTCTCCACGTTTGTTTATTTCGGAGTTCGAAGCATCAAGCATGCCGACCGGCGAACACGAACCGTGAGCCAATCCAGCGGAGCCGAGAGTAACTTTGTCGCGGAACAATTTGTACCGAGTGAAGAATATCAAGCGCAACAGGCCGAAATGGCTCAAACGCTGGGGGCGGCAGGTTTAAATTCCGAGCAAATCAAACGCATGTTCCTGCTTCCAGTAGACCCGCCTGACGATAAGACGAAAAAGGATCTCTAAGGCATTGAAAAGGGCGCTATGTCATCGATAAAATTCTGCTTCCACACGAAGGTTTGGGGCGTGTCCAGCTTTGTGCTTTGATCGTGTCTCCTCGTAGTATAGGATTCTTATTTGAGTACATGAAGCGTTGGCGAATCGCCAGCAACCCTCCTGCACAACATTTTTGCCATACCAGTCGTGGCCGGACGCAGTTGGAGCCGCCTTCTGAACCATGGAAGCCTCCGCGTGCCCGAGCCCCGGAAACGAGCGGAATCGAGTCGAAATGCAAGCGAAGACGGCAGTAGTTTTGGGTGCCCAGTGGGGTGATGAAGGCAAAGGCAAAATTGTCGATGTACTTTCCGGACGATTTTCCGTGGTGGCGCGCTACGCCGGCGGCCACAACGCAGGCCACACCGTCATTATTGGCGGCAAGCGGTTTGTATTGCAGCTGGTGCCGTGTGGAGTGCTGCGGCCCGACTGCCGCGCCGTCATCGGCAATGGCGTTGTCCTGGACCCGATGGCGTTCTTGAGCGAAGTAGCCCGGCTGAAAGAACTGGGCGTGGATGTCGCTGGACAACTTTTCGTTTCCGACCGGGCGCACGTGATCCTGCCTTACCATCGCATGATTGAGCTGGCTTCGGAAAATGCTCCCGGACGAATGAAGATTGGAACCACCAGCCGAGGCATTGGACCGGCCTACGAAGACAAGATGAAGCGCGGCGGTCTGCGGGTGGTTGACCTGCTGAATACGGAACTGCTACGCACCCACATCAGGAACGCCTGCCACGAGAAGAATACGATTGCGCACGCACTGTTCGCGAGTGAGCCTATCGATCCCGAAAAGATGTATGAGGAATATGTGCGCGCCGCGGAAGCGCTGGCACCATTTGTCGCTGATACCTCCCGCATGTTGAATGATGCTCTGAAAGCGGGCGAAAGCATCATGTTTGAAGGAGCGCAGGGCACGCTGCTCGACATCGATCATGGAACGTATCCGTTTGTGACTTCCTCGTCTGCAACAGCGGGCGGGGCAGCGACGGGAACAGGCGTGGGCCCGACCAAGATTGGAACGGTCATCGGCGTCACCAAAGCATATGTGACTCGCGTAGGAGAAGGACCGTTCCCGACCGAGATTCACGATGCCCAGGGAGAGCTGATTCGAGCCCGCGGTCAGGAATATGGAGCGGTGACCGGACGGCCACGGCGTTGCGGTTGGCTCGATCTGCCGCTGCTGCGCTATTCCACCCAGATCAACGGTACGGAATGGCTGGTCGTCACCAAGCTGGACGTATTGGACACGCTGAAGGAGATACCAGTGTGCACCGGCTACAGAATTCACGGAAAGATTACCGACACGATTCCGGCGGATGTGCGAGGCTTGGAAGCAATTGAGCCAATACTGACCACCATGAAGGGTTGGGACGGAGCCACCGAGAATGTTCGGACCTTCGATGCGCTGCCTTCCGCGGCAAAAGACTATTTGAAGTTTCTGGAAGCGGAATCGGGCGCGAAGATCGGAATGATTTCGACCGGACCCGACCGCGACCAGACGATTGTGTTGCCCGAGTTCGCGGCAATGCTCGACCGCATGTCGGCGAGCCCCAAATGATCGACTCTGCCAAAAGAGATTGCAATTTCGCGTTGTGATATTGCAATCCGTAGAGGCCTTGTCGCCAGTTCGTCTGCGACGCGAATCCCCCACCTAACGCGAATACGGGAAGCATATCCCGAGGAGAAGCTGGAATGATTTCATTTATCGTGCGTATGCGATTTGCCCAGGAAGATCGCAAAGAGGTTCTGGAAGCCGTGCAACAGCTGACGACGGCGTCTCGCCAGGAACCGGGATGCATCAGTTATATTCCGCATGAGCTGGCGGGTGATTCCAGCCTAGTGATGATTTATGAGCAGTATCGCGACGAGGCGGCCCTGGAAGCACATCGGGCCTCGCCGCACTTTCACAAGTACGCCATCGGCGGACTTTTCCAGTGGATGAAGGAACGCAGTGTCGAGGATTTGAACGCGCTGGCGTAAATTGGATATTGATTGGCCGGAGACATCGTGAAATTTTTACGAATTACCCTTTGACTCCGGCGAAGGCTCGAACTAACATCCCGATACAGCCATGCGAGCGCAGCATAATTCCACGATTCGAATTTCCGAAGCGCAGGGCATCGCACGCAACAGCGTAGGAGTTCTGCTGCTGTTGCTGTGGCTGCCCGCTGCCAATGCCACGTCCATACCGCATCCTCACCCACAGCCCAGGCAGATCGTCCACATCATTGAGAAGCTGGAAAGCATGTGGCAACAGGCAGAGCTGACCGCCAATACGCCCACCATGGCAAACATGCTCGCCGAGGATTATCTGGGGATTTATGGGGATGGTACGCTGGCGACCAAGGCTGAAACCATTGACAGCTTCAAAAATGGCACGACAAAATTTAGCCATATTCACACCTGGGATCGCAAGATTCGTGTGTACGGCAGCACCGCCGTCGTTGTATCGAAAGCGCAAGTGGCCGGGGAGCACGACGGACAAAGTCTCAACGGTCTTTATCGTTATACGCGCGTGTATCACCGACACAACGGGGTATGGCAGATTGTGAGCTTCGAAGCCAGCGCCAGCCATCCACCCAAACCAGGTCAAGCTGCAGCACCGGGCACGGAATCGGCGCCGACTACCGCGCCTGTGCCAGCTGCTCCTCCACAATAGTGCAGCGCGCGCCTTATCGTGGTTCTTCCGCGAGCGCCGCGTGCAGCCGCTCCCAGGTAACTTCCAGCGGCTCGGGCAAGACGCGAGTCTCGCCAATCACGGTCATAAAATTTGTGTCCCCGGACCAGCGTGGCAGCATGTGCATGTGGAGATGCCCAGTCACGCCCGCGCCTGCGGCCTTTCCTAGATTCATGCCGAGATTGATGCCTTCGGGACGATAGACTTTTCTGAGGACGCGCTCCAGTTGCTGCGCCATCGCCATCATTTCCTGCGCCTCCGGGGGTTCCAGCTTGCCCAGTTCAGCAGTATGGGCATACGGCAGAATCATGACGTGGCCGGAGTTGTATGGGAAGGCATTCAGGCAGATAAAGCAGCGCTCGCCACGGTACACAATGTTGGCGGCACGATCCGCCTCGGCAGGTGGCAGGCCGCTGGCGACCGCATGAGCGGAGGCTTGCAGCAGGTTGCAGAAGACACAGCCGGTATCTCCGGGCCACGCGGACAGCTCCGTCGGCACGCCCTGCCGCGTGGCAGAGTCCACCGTACTGACGTAGCGATAGCGCCACGGAGTCCACAAGATATCCATACGGGGAAGTATAGAGCCGAATTCAATATTCCAAGGATCACCTGGAATTCAAACATGGGCGTCTGTTCCCAGGGAACAGCCGCGCCTAGCGCTATCACTTCAAAGACGACCAAAGAAAACCTGTTGGACGCCGATGAACCTATGTGCCTAGACGTGAATGATGAGCTTGCCGATATGGGTATCTCCGGGTTCGAGCAGGGAGATGAACGCAGCGGGAGCTTTTTCGATGCCATCGAGAACAGTTTCCTGATGCAGAACCTTGCCGGCCCGCAGCAGCGGAATCATTTCCGCCAGAAAAGCGGGCATGCGGTGAAGATGATCCGCGACCAGCAGCCCCTGCATCCGCAGGCGACGAATGATGATCTGGTGCAGATTCTTTGGACCTGGCGACGGTGAGTTATAGCCGGCGATCGCGCCGCACATCACGATGCGGCCATGGTTGCGCATCGAGGCGAGGGCTGCTTCCAGCTGAGGACCTGCGGTGTTGTCGAAATAGACGTGCAGGCCGTCGGGTGCGGCGGTTTCCAACTGGCGCAGGGGATCGGTTTCGCGATAGTTGAACGCGTAGGCGACCTTCAGCTGGTTCTTCAGGAACGACACTTTGGCTGCGGAACCGGCACTCGCGATGACATTGCAATTCTGCAATTTCGCCAGCTGGCAGGCAACGCTGCCCACCGCTCCACCTGCGGCAGAGATGAAAACTGTTTCTCCTCCCTTGATTTTGGCAATGTCGTTGAGACCGACCCACGCTGTCAGGCCGGTAGCTCCGAGAACTCCCAAATATGCGGAGGGCGGCGCCACAGTCGCGTCGATCTTCCGCAACTGCGATGCATGGCCTATGTAGTAATCGCGCCAGCCGCAGAAACTTAATACCCAGGTACTGGGGCGAAAGGCGGCATCTCGAGATTGCACCACCTGCCCTACCGCGGCGCCATCCAACGCTTTGCCGACGACGAACGGCATAATGTAGGACTTGCCCTCATTCATGCGGCCGCGCATGTAGGGATCGATAGAGAAAAAGGAATTTCGCACGAGGACTTCTCCCGGCTGCAACTCAGGCAACGCAACTGTCGTGAGCGCGAAATTATCCGGTTTCGGCTCTCCTTGCGGACGGGAGACGAGACGGATTTCCTTCGCCTGAATGTTTATGGCCGGCATGTGGGGCACCCTTGCATGCGATGATCGCGGACCCGAATCGGATTCGCGGCGATGCATTCTTGTACTTACCGCATTATCCGCTGTTCCCTGTGACCATGGAAACTATGGGAAGTAACTTTGCGACAGGGTGGAATCAGTGTCGCCCAGGGTTACTTTTTCTCGCTGCTGCACCGATGGGATTTCTCCCACTTTTCCAGCGAGCCGTCCAATTTGGGGCACTTTTTGCAGGCACCGCACAGTGCGCAGGTCGAGAGAACCATGGTGCGCTCGTCCGCTGCGACGATTTTGTAGGTGAACCGGGAACGCGAATTGGAATGATCGGATGACATAGGAAAAAAGATTTCGGGCAGCTATGCCCCTTGATATCATGTGTAAAGACACGTGTGTGGCGGTGTCTGTGATACGAATCACCCACGTTGAGGCAAATTTTCTTTGCAGATCGAGATTGCGGGTGCGGTTCTCGTTGACACTGTTTTCCACCGGTTGATATAGTTTTAATTGGGAGCGAAGCGGCCTAGGACTCACGCGCTCCGTTTCCCAATCCAGGGTTCCTTTTCTTACCCGGCTCAAAATCTCGATCATGCCTGTTTTTCGGGTACCACCCAGGGAGTCGTTTTCTGACTTTCAGGTGATGGCACCACCGACAGCGTTTCGAGGGAATGGCTAGAGAGAGAAGTCCCTAGATTTCATGTCCGGCTGAGATGCCAGTACGAAAGTCAGTCGCCACGGCGACCGTAGCCGGCTTGAATGGATGATCTTCGGTTTCCCAATGGAATCCGGCGGTTGCCCGATACGACGTGCCGGTCACGCCGTATGAGTCCGGAGCCCCCTAAGTCTTATGGTAGACGTCCTCAATCCCGAACACACTGCGAGCAAAACCCTGAACACTACATTGGAAGCCAACGAAGTCACAACCCTCGAGACGCAAAACGAAGCGCCGGAAAACAACCACCACATTTCTGCTGTAGCAGAAACCCAACCAGCTGAGCCCAATTCCCAGACATCTGCGCAGGCCGAGCCGACAAGCGAGGCGGAAATTTCTGCGCCGGCACCTGAGCCGCAAGCGGCTGCACCCCAGGCCGTAGCAGCGCAGGATGCCTCTTCCCATGAGGAAGAGATGGATTTTGGTGCGTTGCTGGAGTCATTTGAGCACGAACAGGCGGCACAGGAAGCCGCGCAGGCCGTCGACGGCAATGTCGTCACCGGCGTCGTGATCAAACTGACCGACAAGCATGTCGTGGTCGACGTGGGTCTGAAATCCGAGGGCTTGATTCCAATCGAGCAGGTGCTGGACCACACCGGCCAGCCGAAGCTGCAGGCGGGTCAGACGATCGAAGTGGTCGTCGAGCATGAAGAACCCTCCGGCGGCTACCTGCTGAGCTATGACAAGGCGCTGCGCCACCGCGTGTGGGACACGATTGAGAAAGCTGCGAACGACAAGACCCCCGTAAGCGGCCTGGTTGTCAGCCGCGTTAAGGGCGGCCTGACGGTCGATATCGGCATCAAGGCATTCCTGCCGGGCTCGCAGGTCGAGATTCGTCCGGTCCGCAATCTGGAATCCTACATTGGGCAGACCATCGACGTTCGCGTCATCAAGCTGAACAAGAAGCGCGGCAACGTCGTAGTTTCGCGCAAAGAGTTGCTGGAGAATGAAGCTTCGCTGAAGCGGTCGCTGACGCTGGATCACCTGGAAGAAGGAACGATCCTGACGGGCACGGTGAAGAATCTGACCGAGTACGGCGCGTTTGTTGACTTGGGCGGCATCGATGGACTGCTGCACGTGACCGACATGTCGTGGGGACGGCTGACGCATCCGCGCGACCTGGTGAACGTGGGCGATGAGATTCAGGTGAAGGTGTTGAAATTCGATCGCGAGAAGCAGCGCATTTCGCTCGGATTTAAGCAACTGACTCCGGATCCGTGGCTGGACGTTGCGGAACGCTATCCGATCGGCGCGCGCGTGCGTGGACGCATCTTGAGCGTGACCGACTACGGTGCGTTTGTAGAGCTCGAACAAGGCATTGAGGGCCTGGTTCACGTTTCCGAGATGACCTGGTCCAAGCGCATGAAGCACCCCACCAAGCTGGTGAAGCCGGGTGATGAGATTGAGACCATCATTCTGAATGTGAATCCGGCGGACCGCCGTATTTCACTCGGCATGAAGCAGCTGCTCGAGAATCCGTGGGAGCATCTTTCCGAGCGCTACACGACCGGAAGTGTGGTGGAAGGTCGCGTGCGGAACTTGACCGAGTTCGGCGCGTTTATCGAAATTGAAGATGGAATTGATGGCTTGGTGCACGTCAGCAATATGAGCTGGACCAAGCGCATCAAGCATCCGTCTGAAGTGGTGAAGAAGGGCGACAAGGTCAAGGCCGTCGTGCTGGGGATCGAGGCGGAACATCGCCGTCTGTCACTGGGTATTAAGCAGCTGCAGCCGGATGTGTGGGAGTCATTCTTTGCGCAACACCAGGTCAACGATTTGGTGCACGGCAAGGTGCTCCGCATGGCGCAGTTCGGCGCGTTCGTGGAGTTGGCGGACGGAGTTGAGGGCCTGTGCCACGTGTCGGAAGCCACCGACTTGCATGGAGTTCCCATCAAGCTGGATGTCGGCCAGGAGCATGACTTCAAGATCATCAAGATGAACGCGGAAGAGAAGAAGATTGGCCTGAGCCTTCGCGCCGTTGGCGATGAAGCCACGCGGGCAGATGTGGAGCAATACAAGGCGCCACATGCGAAGGAGCATGGACACGGGCATTCGAACTCCGGCGGTCCGCGCGAATCTTCTTCCTCACAATCTTCCTCGTCCACCACGCTGGGCGATCTGATCAACTGGAAGAAGCGCGAGCGCGAAGAGTAATCTCTTACGCATCACTGAAGAACAGAAAAGCGCCGAATGCAATGCATTTGGCGCTTTTTATTTTTGCCGGAATTTGCGCTCGCGCGACGGCCTATTTTCCGGTATCAATCCTGATGATGACGCGAAACACGCTGCGATCGTCGAAGGAACTCAAGATCCTCGGCTTGCTGGTTTTCCCGTCCACCTTGGCCCACAACTTGTAATCGTCATTGGGAGAGAGCTGCTCGAAGCGGTACGCCCCGTCTTCCTGGGTGATGTAGCTCTCGACAGCCATGGTGTGCTCGTCGCTTAGATACACAATCGCGCTGCGAATAGGGACGTCGTTCTGGTTCACCACACGGCCCTGGACAGAGCGCTGCGTAGTCTGGGCGGCGACCGGTTTTGTGTTGCCAGAGATTGTTGCGAGGCAGGCGATCAAGAGAAGAAAAACTGCAATCGTGAGTAAACGTGATCTACGGGAGAGCCCGGTGTCCATACTATTCATTCAATCCGCACCTGTTTATTCTTCCTCTTCGTCATGAAAGACGATTGCGCTTTCGTCGTATCCGGACTCTTCCACTTTACTCAATTCCACCGGATCCGTGTTGACGACTTCATATTCTGCACCGCACTCTTCGCAGAGAACGACTTCGCCTTCTTCGACTTCATCTTCTGCGAAGGTCAGGGTGTTTTCACATTCGGGGCAAACTTGCATGACCGCTCCTTCAGCGTCGCTCAATGTTGGTTCATGATTACACCCCCGTAGAGGTGTAACGAAGCTAGTTTAAGGAAATCGCTGCGTACGTCAAGTGGGAAACGCTTCCATTCCCATCTTTCGATTTTCTCGCGCAGAACCTCCATAAAGAATACCGGAATGCGGGAGGTGGTCTGCGGTTGAAAACCTTTCCTATGTTGACGTACAGACTGCCCCCGGGGTTACCCGAGAAAAGCCAGAATTTTTTTCGATTGCACGGTGGGGTGGTGGAACGTCGTCCTTGCCCAGTTTTCGGGGCAGTTGTTCGGCAGCACGCACAAATCGAAAGAGATGGCTAGCGCTGTAGCGCGGCAGGTCGTAGGCTTGTACTGTATGCCGCGTTCGAGTCCGATGACATTGTCGTTTCCGCCGTTTGAGGGAATGATCCGCAAGATCATTTTGGTCACGCTTGCGATTTACTTTTGCTTGCTGTTATTGCGCTGGATCGCTCCAGGAATCGCGGTGGATATTTTTGCCGTAGGCGCTCTCACGCCGGTGATGGTGCTGCACGGAGCCATCTGGCAACTGATCACCTACAGCTTTTTGAGCGGCGGAATTTTCCAGGTTGCGTTCGACATGTTGTCATTGTGGTTTATCGGTTCCTACCTGGAGACCACATATGGAACCCGTTGGCTGACGGAGATTTATTTTTTCTCGGTGGTGGGGGCCGGGCTGACGACGATTGCCGTTGCGTATACGCACGTCTTTCACATGTCGCCGGTACAGACGACGTACGGCGCGCTGGGCGGCATCTTCGGTCTGCTGGCTGCGTGGGCAGTTCTGATGGGCGATCAGAAATTCCTGCTGTTCCCGCTGCCGATTTCAATTCGCGCAAAATACCTGGTCATCATCTTCATTCTGATTGCGCTGGCGAGCGTGTTTGAGGGACCGAATGGGTTTCTCTCGCTGGCATCTCTAGGCGGCGCGCTGTTTGGATACATCTATCTCAAGGTGGCTCCGCGGCGTGGCTACGCGCATGCGGCGACGGAGCGGGCCTTCTCGTTTCGCAATGGGTACTATCGCTGGAAGCGGCGGCGGGCGGCGCGGAAGTTTGAAGTGTACATGCGCAAGCACGACCGCAATGTGAAGTTCGATGGACAGGGTCGGTACATTGATCCTGATGGCGAAAAAGACCCCACCGACAAGCGTTGGATGAATTGAATCCCTGAATACAACTAGACGGCGACGGTGAAGGTGTCGCCGCTGCGCTCGACGGCGCGATAGAGGGTATCGCGCTCCACTGGAATGCGTCCGGCTTCCGTGATCAGGCGGACCAGGTCGGCGCGGCGCATGCCCTGCGGCGTTTCCGCGCCGGCATCGTGATAAATCTTCTCCTCGATCACGGTTCCGTCAATATCGTCCGCACCAAAGCGCAAAGCAATCTGAGCAATCTTCGCGGTCATCATCTGCCAGTAGGCTTTAATGTGGCCGAAGTTATCGAGCATCAGGCGTCCGACAGCGATCTGGCGAATATCCGTCATCCCGCTGGTGCGGGGCAAATGATCGAGCGCCGTGTTGTCGGGATGAAATGCCAGCGGAATAAAGGTCTGGAAGCCGCCGGTCTCATCCTGCAGCTCGCGCAGACGCAGCAGGTGATCGACGCGGTCTTCGTCGTTTTCAACATGCCCGTAGAGCATGGTGGCGTTGGAACGCATGCCGAGCTGGTGCGCGATGCGCGCCGTCTCCAGCCACTCTCCGCCGTCAATTTTGTGATCGCAGATGATATGGCGGACTCGATCGGCAAAGATCTCTGCGCCGCCTCCTGGCATTGAATCCACGCCGGAGGCTTTCAACTTCTCGATGGTCTCGCGGATGCTTAGCTTCGAGCGCTTCGCCAGGTAGGCAATCTCCACCATGGTGAAGGCCTTGATGTGAACCTTGGGAAAGCGCTGCTTCAGCCCGCTGATCAGGTCGAGGAAATATTCAAGGTGCAGATCCGGATGAAGGCCGCCGACCAGGTGAAATTCTGTTACGGCTTCGGAATAGCCTTCGGCGGCACGTTGCCACGCTTCTTCCAATGCCATCGTATAGGCACCGGGTGCATCCTTCTTTCGTCCGAACGCACACAGCCGGCAAGCGGCAACACATACATTGGTGGGGTTAATGTGGCGATTCACATTGAAGTAGGCAATGTCGCCATGCATTTTTTCCCGCACCCAATTGGCCAGCCAGCCAACCGCAAGAATATCCGGCGAACGATAGAGTGCGACACCATCGTCGAAGTTGAGACGCTCTGCAGCAAACACTTTTTCGGCAATTGGGGTCAGACGCGGGTCATCCGTCTGGAAGGAATGGCGGGATTTCTTGATCTCTTCCACGGTCGGCCCCTGTGCCTATGATATCTGACCGTACCGACCCCGAACAAATGAGTTATTTTCGCTCTCACATTCGGCTGAATTATCCTTCTACAAGTCGATATCGACGAGTTTCAATCGGACAAAGCCTAGACCATGAAAATTAAAGTCAAGCGCCCCCTATTGGCAATTTTCTTTCTCCTATGCGCAATCACCGCTGTCAGTCACGCCGCGGATGTGACTCAACAGCAGATCAAAACCACCGTAGACGCGGCGGTACAGCCTGTGATGGCGAAATACGGCATTCCCGGCATGGCGGTCGGCATTACAGTCGCGGGCAAGTCCTACGTGTTTACCTATGGCGTGGCATCGACAGCGACTCGCCAGCCGGTCACGCGTGACACCTTGTTCGAAATCGGATCGATCAGCAAGACATTTACCGCAACCCTGGCGTCCTACGCGCAAGTGATGGGGAATCTGTCTTTGGCTGACAAGACATGCAAATATTTACCGGCGCTGCAGGGCGCTCCGTTTGGTAATGTCAGCCTTCTCAACCTGGGCACGCACACGCCCGGCGGACTTCCATTACAGGTGCCGGAAAACATCAAGAACAACGATGAGCTGATGCGGTATTTCAAGGACTGGCGACCCGCCTATCCCCCAGGAACGCGCCGGACCTATTCCAACATCGGCATCGGAACGCTCGGCTGGATTACTGCCAGGAGCATGCGACAGGATTTTGCCACGCTGATGGAACAGCGGATTTTCCCAGGGCTCGGCATGAAGAGCAGCTACATCCACGTTCCGAAGCCCCAGATGGTGAACTACGCGGAGGGATACACCAGAGAGCAATACGGCGATACGAATGGACTCCGCGGTTCTGTCCTCTGAAGCCTACGGCGTCAAGACCACGGCACCGGACTTGATTCGGTTCGTGGAAGACAACATCAATCCGGCGTGGGCTGGACAAACCGTTGGAACGCGCAGTGACAGAAACGCACACCGGCTACTTCCAGGCGGGTCCAATGACTCAGGATTTGGTGTGGGAACAATATCCCTATCCAGTGACGCTGAATGCGCTACTGCAAGGAAATTCGGCAGCCATGGCATTCGATGCGACACCAGTGACGGCGATCAAGCCGCCAGAGAATCCACAGGAAGATGTGTGGATCAACAAAACCGGCTCAACCAACGGCTTCGGCGCCTACGTGGCATTTGTCCCGGAGAAACGAATGGGGATTATTCTGCTGGCAAACAAGAACTACCCCAACGATGCGCGAGTGGCCGCCGCATTCAAGATCCTCACGGCAATTGCTGACGCAACGGGAGGAGATTCTAAATAGCGCAATGGGCACAGCGCGCTTCGTCTGCTAAGCGGCAGACGGGGGACTCAATGGCGCAAGAAATCTCTCAGTCCTCTGTTGTGAGGACTCATAGCCCGCCAATCGAGATAGGGGATGCACAAGGCTCGACATGGATTCGAAAGCCAGCCAGCTCGCCGCTGAATGTCTTTGTCGATACAGCCTAGAAGGAATTCCGGCCGTGGTGCCTGCACGCTGACCGGCCAACCAAGATTGCCGGATCGCAGGCGTGACTCATTTCATGGTGAACCAGCGCGGCTTCGTCTTTGCTCTTGGCGATGGTCATGAAACATTTTGTACAGATCGACTCGAACGATCCGTCGTAATTCCGCCTGTGCGGAAACACAGCTTTCCTGGAAGTATTCACGGTACGCCCCAATTTCTGGGAGAGAGACCCAAATTATAAAGCTGATTCCCCCTATTTTGTCTAGTTTTTTCTAAATTTTCTTCGATCTTTTATGATACCCGCAGTCCGAATGTGGTAAGAACCCGGATGCTGAGGGCGATATTTGAAGATATTGGGCGAAAAGTGATATTTTCACTGCCGTTTCAACGGTGCTGTTAGGCTGAGACAGGAACAATTGCTGAAGCCTATGCGTCCTCGTATTCTGCCTGAACGTCTTGACCTTATGCTCCCTATCGTTTGGCTTCTTTTTGGCCTGTTTGCACACGGCGTGTCATCTCAGCCCGCCCCAGCCCTTGGGCAGTTTCCGACGATTCAGGCAAGAAGCCTGGATGACGCCCACATGAATTTGCCGGCGGACTTCGCCGGCCAGTTGAACCTGGTGATTATTTCCTTCGCGCGGGAACAGCAGCAGGAAGTGGATAGCTGGGTTCCGGCAGCCCGCAAGATCGAGTCTGCCCACAGCCAATTCCGGTTCTACGAATTGCCCACCATGTCGCGGGAAAACCTGTTATATCGCTGGTGGTTCGATGAGGCATTGCGCAGCAACACGACGGACAAAGATCTGCGCAGCCGGATTCTGACCGCGTACGTCAACAAGCGCACCTTCAAGAAATCGCTCGATATCGAGAATGAGAAGCGGGTGGTCGCCATCCTTGTCGATCCGAAGGGCCACGTCTATTGGCGAGCCGATGGATCCTACAACGACGCGGGTACGGCGGCGTTATTGTCTGTGCTTGCGGCGCACGGTGATTGAACCACGCATTGGATATTCCAAGCCGCGCGAACGAGCACGAGGTGACGTTGTCATTCATTCGAGGGATTAATATACAGCGGCTAGAGTAGTTCCTTTTGCATTCTCCAAGCGTCGATCTTGCGAAGGTAGTAATTCTGGACGCGATCGACGATGCAAAAGCCGAGACGCTGATAAAAGACGACCGCATCGCCGTTTTCTACGGAAACATGCAGATGGATGCTGCTTCCTCCCCACTCGCGCAGGTCTGCTTCCAGCCTGTGGTAGAGCGCGCCTCCGATCGATTCTCGGCGATACTCGGGCAAAACCTCAATGGTGACTAGCTCGCCGTAGCGCGCCGTCTGACGGGTGCGGCGGCGCCGTTCCAGAGCTGCCAAGCCGACAATGACACCGGCACGTTCAGCGACCAGGGTAATTACGGTTGGGTTCAATAAGAGAAACGCGATCTCTTCGCGGGGATAGGCGATGCCGGGCGGAAAACAGAGAGCGTCAATGCGCGCGAGCGCATCCAGGTCCTGCGAAACCGCCGGACGGATCGAGAGCGAACCTTCCGGCGGTTTCGTCATGGAGAGGCTTTGCGATCGATCTAAAAGCTGCCCGCAGCCAGTTGCTTGTTCTGTTCGACGATTACGCCGTGAAGCAAGGTTGCAGCCACCAGGTGACCGTCGGAGGAATCCACAATGTGAGTCCGCCATCCGGGATTCCAATAGCTCCAATGCTTGCCCGTAGCATCGATGCCAAAGACAAGGTCGGAATCGTAGGAAGTCGCGACGATACGCTTCAGCTGCGGATCGTAGCGAAGACCGCTGATGTCATTGATCGGAACATCGACGGACTGCCAGCTTTGCCCCTGATTGCTACTCATGGCGACGCCCAGGCGACCACCTACCCAAAGGTTGCCGCTGTCATCGACAGCGATGTAGCGAACCCTGGTCCAATTTGCGGGCAACGCTTCAGTTTGCCAGGTTTTCGCCTGGTCGGGAGAAACGTACAGAGCCGTCTGCGCGCTTGCGAAGACGGTATTGCCGGACGCCGCGACCCCATAAAATGGGATTTCGGAGCGTTTGACCGCGTTGCTTTCGTGACCTTTCTCAGCAGATTCTGGATGGAAAACTGCACCGAGCCAGGCAAACTTAGGGTCGTCGGCCGAGTAGAGACCCTCCTCCGTCGCGGCATACCACTTGCCACTGGAGAAGGCGACCCCGTGGACCGCGTCCTCAACTTTTCCATCGGGAACCGGTACATACTCCGTCGTATAGGTCACGTGGTGCTTCTTGTTCACGTGTCGAATCTTGTGTGGTGTCTCCATGACGCGGGCATCCACGATTTCCCACTGTTGATTCCGCAGACGAAACACGCCGTGATTTGTGCCCGCCAATAAAATGCCCGCAGGCGACATGGCAAGCGAGAAGACATCGTTTCCATTGAGTCCGGCGTTGATCTGCGTCCACCCCTGACCGCCATCTTTGGAAACGAATACCCCACCGAACCGCTTATCGTTCAGAACGCCCACGTACAGAGTATTCGGCGAATTGGGATCGCTGACCATGGAAGAAACCTGGCGTTCCGAGAAGCCTTGATTGGCCGCATGGAAGCTGACAGAGCCGTCATCGCTGGCCAGCACGCCGCTGCGATCGGTGGCCATCAAAATATGCTTCGAGTTTGTCGGATCGACGTAAATGTCATTGATGATGATGTCGCTCGGCGTCATCAGCGACCACTTTTCGCCAGCATCCAGCGTGCGATAGAGGCCTTCCGTTGTTCCGGCGTACACAATGTTGGAATTATTCGGATCCTGCATCAGCACGCGCGTGCGTCGAGCGGCGCTGGGGATGCCTTGAATCTTTTTGAAACTCGCTCCCGCGTCGACGCTCTTATAAATCCCCGAGCAAGCGCTGGTATAGACGGTGCTGGGCGCCTTGGGATCGATGATGATCGAGAAAACATCCGAGTCCACGATCAGGCCTTGCTTGATGTTCTGCCAGGTTTTGCCGCCATCGATGGTTTTCCAGGGCAGATGCCAGGTGCCCGCGTAAATCACTTGCGGGTTCACGGGGTCGATGGCGATGGATTCCACTTCATGCAATTCCGTGCTTCCAATGGGGCTGATCAGCTTCCACGTCGCGCCACCATCTTCGCTTCGATAGATTCCGGCGAGTGTACCGGCCACAAATATTTTCGGATCCGAGGGGGCTTGTGTGAGAGCGCGGACGGATTGGCCTTTCATGTCGTCGACGGCCTTCCAATGATGACCTTCGTCGTCACTGATATAGATTCCGCCGTCCGGCTTGTCCAGGCGCCAGGCTCCGACCAGGACGCGCTTGGGATTCGTTTTATCGAAGACCATGTTGTCGATCACCAGCGAATCGTCCGAGCCAATCTTGCTCAATCGAGTCCAATGCTGGGCATCATCGCTTTCATACACCCAGCTGTTGGTGGTCCCGAGAAGGATGTGAGAGGGGGTTGCGGGGCTGTATGCGAAACTTCTGGCGTCTCCGCCGTAGGGGCCAACACTATGCCACTGTTGTGCGTTGGCGCCGGTTCCACAAATACTGATCAGACCGAAAATAACTGCTGTAATCGAGGGGAATAGTCGTTTCATGTTGTGAACCATCCGTGTGTTATCGCTCTGTATTTTTGAGGGAGAAGCGAAACTCACCCATCCAACTCTGCTGGGGTGATACGTGACTGCTGCAAAACTCGCGTTTGCTCCAATCTTTTTTTCAATGAAAAGGGCCAGCCGCTTCTCTAGCCGGCCGGCCCTTTTCATACTTCGGTCAATCGTTACTGATTCGCAGGAGCTGTAGTTGTTGCACCCGCTTTGTGGTGGTGATGATGATGCGGTGCAGTTGAAGTTGCACGGCCGTGTCCGTAGGCATTCTTTGAAGCCTTGATGTCTCCGGATACAGGAGTCGTGCCCTGCACATCATTGTCGAAGGTGGCGCCTGCCGGTACCAGGTAATTCTGGACGGTGTCAGAACCGGCGGTTCCGGTGCGGACATCGATGCGGGAAGGATCAATTCCCTTCTCGTTGACCAGGTAAGCCTTGGTATTGACGGCACGCTCTGCAGCCTGCGTGTCAGCATGCTTCTCATTCGGAGCACTGCTGCCAACCAGAACTGCCTTAGCATCGGCGCTGCGCTGGAGGTTTAGAGCAACATCATCCAGGCAAGCCTTGGCTTCGTTGTCGACGCGAACTGGGCGACGCTTCTCGCGGCCGAAGGTGATCGAGCACAGAGTCTCAGTCTTCGGTGCAGGCGGCGGCGGCGGCGCGTTGATCGTTACATCGGTAGTGGCGGATGCGGTTTGACCCTTATCGTCGGCCACGTTGCAAGTAACGGTGATGGCGCCTGGAGCAGCTCCTGTCGTGTTCAGAGTTGCGGTCGTATTCGAACCGCTAATCTGACCGGCCGAAGCGCTGTAGCTGTAGGTCAGAGGACGATTCTGCGGGCTGACGCCGTGAGCAGTAATCGTTGAGGAGTCGCCAGGATTGAGCGAGGTCGGATTGGCTTCGCAGCTAATCGTCGGCGGCTCAAACTGCTTGACTGTGAAGGTCGCGTTGCAATCTGCGGATTGACCGGCCTTGGGACCTTCCGTCACGTGACCCGCGACAGTATAGGTTCCGGGAGCCAGATCGGCGGTATCGACGGTTGCGGTGGTTGAAGTACCGCTGATTTTTCCGCCGGTCGATGTCCAGGTATAGGTTGGGGTTTTCTTGGGATTCAGATTGGTCGCATTGCCGGTGACCGTAATCTGATCGCCAGGATATCCTTCTGTCGGGCTGACCGAGCAGGCGTAGGCAACCGGTGGCGGCGGAAGAATGCTGCCGATGTGGTACACCAGACCGGTGCTCAACTGGGCTGCGTTGATGTTGGCACGGCCACCCAGGATGGCGGTGCCGACAGCGTTGGGGTCCGTGGTGTCGTCAGCAGGACGAAGGCCGTTGCGGCTGCCGGTGCCGGTGATGCCGATGCTGGCGTTAGGATCGGTAAAGGAATTTGCAGGACCGAAAGATACGTGCATGTATTGATAGTCGGCCTGGAATACACGCCAGGAAAGCTTGTGGTTAAAGATCGGAAGCGGAAAATCCATACCGCCGCCAGCCGTCAAAGTAACTCCCCAGCGATAGGGATTGACGAAATTGATTGGCCCAGCACCGTCTGAATAATAGCCAACATAATTCGGACCGCCAATGCGGGTGGTACCAACCAATGCGTGGATGAACGGAGTAAGTCCATCCTCAAGCGGGAAGCGTGCGATTGGACCGGCATTGATGGTCGTGAAGCCATCTCCGGGGCCATCCGGATGAGACGCCAAACTACCCTCGAAACCGAGGTTCCTGGTAAAGTAGTATGCCCCGCTGCCGATAGCTCCCAGATTCACAGCTGCGTACTTTGCTCCATTGACGTATGAATTGGGTGCAAAGTAAGAGTAACCAAGAAAAACGTCAGCGCGCGACGGATTGATTGTTGTCGACGGCGCGGGCGCATTCGGTGCAGCCGAACTTGACGAGGTGGCGGCAGTTTGCGCCGTCAAAGTCGTTCCCAGCCCCAATACGCAAACAGCTGCTATCCAGCGGCCCTTGGTGCGTAATTTTGAATATTCCATCCCTATCTCCTCCGCAACTTTGTGTAAACAAATCTAATTCATTTTTTGTCAACTGCAAGCGCTTTGCTTTGTGTATTCCCAAGCGCCGGACGCGTCAAGACGCCTCGTGGTCCCGTCTTACGAATCCAATGCAAACGATCCTAATCCACAGCAATCGCTCATTCGATTAGAGCACAAGACTGAATCAAAAGGTCACCCCGTTCTTACGGGGCTAGTCCAAAGGTATACCAAGATATACCCGAACGCCAAGAATTAATATAGAAATGATGCCGCAGATGTTAGGGATACTGCCCCGCTGCGCGACAACCAGTTATTCGAGATTGAGAACTTTTCTGACCGTTCCGCGCTCGCGCAGGATCTTCTCCTGGAGAAGCGTGAGAGCGTAGATCAACTGCTCCGGGCGGGGTGGGCAACCTGGAACATACACATCGACGGGAATGATCTGATTTACCCCCTGGACCAGGGCGTAATTATTAAAAACTCCGCCGGAGGTGGCGCAGGCGCCCATGGAAATGACCCACTTTGGGTCGGGCATCTGGTCGTAGAGCCGGCGGATGACGGGCGCCATCTTCACCGACACGCGCCCTGCAATGACCATCAGGTCTGACTGGCGTGGTGAAGGGCGAAACACTTCGGCTCCAAAGCGGGCCACGTCGAAACGAGACGCACCCATCGACATCATTTCAATCGCACAACAGGCCAGACCAAAGGTCATCGGCCAGATGGAGCTCTTACGGACCCAGTTCAGAGCGGTATCGAGGGTCGTCAGGATGACTCCCTCATTCTGGTCATATCCGTAGTTCACCTCGCGCACCTTACGCTGATTCAACGCGCTGCTTTCGAGGTTGCCGAAGAGATAGTGATCTTTTGCTGGTTGTGTCTCTGCCATGGAATTCGATATCGCTCCCTTACAGTATCTCGCATTTTGCGCCGGGGAGCATACTCCGGGATTAAGCTTCGATACAACCCTGCCAACAAAAATCTAGTTCCGGGGAACTTCAAGATAGTTATCACAATGGAAATCCGGCTGAAGAGAATTCGTCGGATGTCGACCTGAAAGAACAAATCGCTGATCCAAATGTCGTTGAGCTAGAGGTAAGAGATGATCTTGTTCCAGCAGATTCGGTGGGACAAACGATGACGGCGGCTGTCACGCAGTCGCTGCTTCGACTTGCCCTCGCGGAAGCGGCGGTGCTAGACTCCGTAGTCCTTCGAAGTACCGGTTGCAGTGGTCGCGTGTGCGAAGCCTTGTGCCGGCGTTCGATGCAGGTTTCGAGCGGAAACTGATTTCTGTCGACAAGACACGCAGCTTTCGCTGTGCGAAAGTACGCGAGATGCAGTGTCTCAGCGCCGACCAGGTTGTCGATGGAACCAGCCGCTCCCGGAGAAGGTGTAGCTCCAGCCCCGGAATAGCTGGGCCATTCGTGTCTTTGCGCACGCGCATCTTTTGCCGGTATTGCAGCTCTGGAGGACTGGAATGAAGACGTATCTGGGCAACGAAATTCGCAACCTGGCCTTTGTCGGCCATTCGCACTGTGGAAAAACAACACTGATTGAAGCGTTGCTGGCGACCGCCGGCACAATTCCAGCAATGGGCAGCGTCGAGGATGGAACCGCCGTTACCGCCTACGATGAAGAAGAAGTGACGCGGCGAGTCACGCTGGCGAATGCGGTCGCATTCTGCGAGTGGAGCGGAGTCAAGATCAACGTGATCGATACTCCTGGATTCAACATGTTTGTACCGGAAGCGCGCTCGGCCATGCTGCCGGTGGAAGCCGTCGCGGTGGTCGTCGACGCAGTGGAAGGTCCGCAGCCGATGACGCAGCGGGTCTGGGACTATGCGGAAGAATTCAAACTGCCGCGCATTCTTGTGTTGAATGCCATGGATCGCGAGCGGGCTAAGCCGGACGCGGTGCTGGAAAATCTGCGAGCCACCTTCGGCCGCACCATCACCCCGGTTGCCCTGCCGATTGGAGAAGGAGCGTCCTTCTCCGGCGTTGTGGACTTGATTGGAATGCAGGCGTATGACTATCGCGGCAATTCGAAGGGACGCGGCCAGTCCATTCCGATCCCGAAAGAATTGATGGAGCGGGCGCAAGCGGGACACGATGCGTTGGTGGAATTGGTCGCCGAGGGTAAAGACGAATTGATGGAGGAGTTCTTCACCGAAGGCACGCTATCGGAGGAGCACCTGATACCGGCGTTACATGAGGCGATTCGAGAAGATCGTATCTTCCCGGTGATGTATTCTTCCGGCCTGAAAAATATTGCAACCGATCGGCTGCTGGAATTTTTCCGCGTGTATGCGCCTGCACCCGTTGAGCGCACACCTGTCTCGGCAACCATGCTGTCCGTGAAGAGCACGAAGGGCACCAACGGCAATGGAGCTGCACCGGAAAAAGAGGATCAGAAAGTGGTCGACAACGGACCGCTTTCGCTGTTCGTGTTCAAGACGATTTCAGATCCCTTCGCAGGACAGATTTCCTTCTTCAAGGTATTTTCCGGATGTGCGCACGATAACGATTCTGTCTTCAATTACAAACAGCAGGCACAGGAAAAGCTGGCGCATCTTTCCATCATGCTGGGGAAAAAACCTCTGCCGGTGACGGAACTGCACGCGGGCGATCTGGGTGCAGTTGCAAAACTGCGCAGCACGCACACCGGCGACACATTGGGCGACAGCCGCCATGCAATTCTTTACGAACAAGTGCAAAATCCAGAGCCGGCGATTGCGTTTGCCATTGAACCCAAGACTCGCGCCGATGAAGACAAGCTGGCGAATGCGCTGCACCGCATTATGGAAGAAGACACTCTGATCCGTTTCTATCGCGATCCGCAGACGAATGAGTTTTTGATTGCTGGAACCGGGCAGCAGCATATTGAAATCGTCGTGTCGAAACTGCGGCGACGCTACCACACAGAAGTGACGCTGAAGGCGCCCAAGGTGCCGTACCGCGAAACCATCCGCACCCATGCCGAAGGGCACGGCAGGCACAAGAAACAATCTGGCGGACATGGGCAGTTTGGCGACTGTAAGATTCGCATCGAGCCATTGCCGCGCGGCGGCGGGTTTGAGTTTGTCAACGACATTTTCGGTGGAGCGATTCCGCGGAATTATGTTCCTGCCATTGAAAAAGGTGTGCGCGAAGCGGCCGATCGCGGCTATCTGGCCGGCCATCCCATGGTGGATTTCAAGGTGACGGTGTTCGACGGCTCGTACCATGAAGTGGATTCGAACGAAATGAGTTTCCGCATTGCGGGGCGGCTGGCGTTCCGCGATTGCATGGAGCGCGCACGACCGGCAATGCTGGAACCGGTGATGCGAGTGAGCATTCAGACCCCCGATAATTTTGCCGGGACGGTGATGGGTGACCTACCGGGACGGCATGGCCGCGTGTTGGGAATGGAGCCAAGTTCGGTTCCCGGACAGACTGTGATCCAGGCGGAAGCTCCCATGGCCGACATGTTGACATATGGTGCCGATCTGACGGCGATGACGCAGGGGCAAGGCAGCTTCCACATGGAGATGGATCACTACGATTTTGTGTTGCCGCAAACCCAGGAAAAGCTTGTGGCTGCGGCTAAACAACATCAGACGGTGCCGGACGACGAAGGATAATCTTCTTCGCTTTGGATACAATCAGCCCATGCAACTGGCAGAATTGGCACGCCGACTGAACGCGCGTTTGGAAGGCAGCCCGGAGAATCCTGCTCCCGAAACCATCGAAGTGACAGGCGTCGCGGGCATTGAAGAAGCGGGCGCGCACCAAGTGACGTTCGTCGCCAATCCAAAATATGCGGCGCTCACAAAGACCACCCAGGCCGCGGCCGTCCTCGTTACTGACGACTTCCCTGCCATCGCAGCCGCAACCTTGCGCACCGCCAATCCATACCTGGCCTTTGCGCGCGCCATTGAAATTTTCTACCAGGCGCCCGTCTATGCAGCAGGCATTCATCCTACCGCCATCATTCACCCGACTGCGAAGTTAGGCCGCGACTGCCATGTGGGCGCGTATGCGGTGATTGAAAACAATGTCGAGATTGGCGATGCCGCGGTGTTGTTGGCCCATGTCGTGATCTATCCAAATGTACGCATCGGAAATCGTTTTTTCGCGCATTCTCATTCCGTAGTGCGCGAAGCATGCCGTTTGGGCGACGATGTCACTTTGCAAAATGGAGCGGTGGTCGGGTCGGATGGATTTGGATTCGCGAAAGATGACGCGGGACGGTGGCAGAAGATTCCTCAATCGGGCCCTGCGATCCTGGAAGACCGCGTCGAGGTGCAGGCCAATGCGTGCATCGATCGCGCCAGCGTGGGAGAAACGCGGATTGGCGCGGGAGTGAAGGTGGACAACCTGGTGCAAGTGGGTCACGGATGCACGGTGGGAGAAAATACGCTGCTATGTTCGCAGGTGGGGCTGGCCGGCTCGTCGCACCTGGGGAAAAATGTGATTCTTGCGGGACAAGCGGCAGTGGCGGGACACTGTTCCATCGGTGATGGATCGATCCTAACGGCGCAGAGCGCGGTGTCGCACGATGTTCCTGCGGGAAAAGTAATGAGCGGATCGCCGGGGTTGGACAATAAATTATGGCTGCGATGCGTAGCTGCGTATAGCCGCCTTCCGGAAATCGTAAAGACAGTGCGCAAACTGGCCGACGCGAAACAGTAGCCCCACATCTGCATCCTCTTTTTTCTCGCCTACACTGGAAACATGAGTGGACGGATTCGACTGCGTGGATTCTTGGGGCTGGCTGCGCTGGCAGGTTTGATTCTAACGGTTGGTTGCCGTGCGAAGCTCGTCGAGGTACGCGTAGTCAACTCCGGACCTACTGACCTGCACAATGTCGAAGTTGACTATCCCAGCGCCAGCTTTGGTGTTTCGAACCTCGCTCCCGGCGCGACCTATATCTACCGCATCCAACTCCAGGATGCAGGCCGCATGAAAGTCGAATTTTCCGATGGCAAAGAGCAGCCTCACTCCGGCAAAGGTCCCTATGTGGAAGAGGGCCAGCAAGGAACGCTGACGCTGACGCTGGATGCTAGCGGGGAGAACCAGTGGACTGCGCAGCTTCGCCCGAAAGCAACCGCACCCGCGGGCGATTAAGAAGGCACCGATTCAGTCGACAGGTCGCCGCAGGTCGCCGCGGTGGCATTGTTGGCTCGAACAGGATGCCGCCTTCCGCAAGCCGCTAGTTGCTCGACAGGGCAATCGCATCCACATAGGCATTCCCCGTTCCGTCGGTCAGGTTCGTGGCCGTGCCATTCTTCCAGTAGGTCGCTATGCTGTAGTTCGATGCGCTGATTGTATCGCCGGCCACGTAGACATCCCCGCTGCTGTCGATCGCAATCGCGGAAGCAACCGCACCACTCGATCCGCCGGTCAGGCTGGTCGCTACGCCGTTCTTCCAGTAGGTTGCTACATTGTCGGCATTGTTCGATGCGCTGGCTATCGCGCCGGCCACGTAGACATTGCCGCTGCCATCAACCATGATCGCGTTCGCAGTTGCATTCGTCGTCCCGTCGGTCAGATTGGTGGCCACGCCGTTCTTCCAGTAGGTCGCTATGGTGGCGCCGGTGGTGGCGCTGGATGTGATGCCCGCCACGTAGACATTCCCGCTGACGTCGACCGTGATCGCGAAAGCACCCCCATACGACGTTCCATGGGTCAAGTTGATCGCCGTGCCGTTCTTCCAGTAGGTCGCTGTGTTGGGAGAGACGCCACTGGCCGATGTGTTGGTTGTGCTGCCCGCCACGTAGACATTACCGCTGCTGTCGATCGTGATGGCATGCGCCACTGCAAACGACGATCCATCGGTCAGGTTGGTGGCCGCGCCGTTCTTCCATTCTGTCGCTACAGGGTTGAGGGTCGCGGCGTCGTATGTCTCGCCCGCCACGTACACATTGCCGCTGCCGTCTACATCGATCGCATAGGCATATGCAGACGAGGTCCCGTCGGTCAGAAGAGTCGCCGTGCCGTTCCTCCAATAGGTCGCTATGTTTTGTTGGGTAGGGAGGTTGTATATGTCACCCGCCACGTAGACATTGCCGCTGCCGTCGACCGCGATTGCGTTTGCATCCGCATAAGACGCTATAGAGGATAAGTTCGTCGCCGTGCCGTTCTTCCAGTAAGTCGCTACGGTATATATTCCCTTGGGGTCGGATGTGTCGCCCGTCATGTAGATGTTGCTGCCGCTACCACTTCCGCCACTACCGCTGCCGCCGCTACCACTTTCGCCGCTACCAGTTCCGCCACTACCGCTGCTGCTACCACACCCGGCAAGTGAAAGCGCCAGGAGGAACGCGGTTGATGGAAGAATCCTCGGCAGCGTGCTCTGCCATTGCCTTGTGGCTGTTACGAAGTTTTTGGATAGAGCTCGATTTTCCGAATCCTGAGGCATGGTGCGCGATCCTTCCGACACGGAGATAGATTGGCCAGCGCGTACCTGAGGCTGAGTAGACGGGTCAAGTTCGAAGAAACGTTAGCACGATCGGCAAAACTAGTCGATTGAAAATAAAGCACGATCGTTCGCTGGTGACAGGTTCCGGCGGATAAGCTCGGGTAGGTTGTCCGCTAGATCGACTGCACCGGGATGAGAGTCAAATCGTCGACCAGGCCAATTTCCTTTTGAACGAAAGGCTCCGCATATCGCACGCCACCCAGCATTCCATAAAAGCGTGCCAGAGCGAAGGTGCGCTCGCGGATTTCTTCCTGGGGAACAAAAATTTTACCGCCGGAAGCTTGATTTTCATATTGCGAGCGGTACGCCATCAGCGATTGAAAGCGCTGCTCGATATATTCCGTGATGTCAACGACGAAGGTGGGACGGACATCCGCATACAGACTGGCGTAGAGAATTTTGAAGGGACGATGCGGCGGCGCGTCCGTTTCCACCTTGGCAAGGCCGGCAACAAAACAGGCTTCGTAACCCAGGGTCGCAGTAATCGCGTGATCAGGATGGCGTGCCTGCCAGTAGGGCAAGATCACGACTCGAGGTTGTGCCTGCCGCAAGACGGTCGCAATCTTCAGCCGATTTTCCCAGGAGTTTTCCAGTCGTCCATCGGGAAGGTCGAGAGCCTGGCGCCAGGAAGCGCCCAGGATTCTTGCGGCCTCGTCGGCTTCCGCGGCACGTTCGGCGGCACTGCCTCGCGTTCCCGCTTCCCCCTGCGTCAGGTCGAGAATGGCGGTGCGCAGGCCGATCGAAGAGGAATGCAGTAGCGTCCCGCCGCAGGTCTGCTCCACATCATCACGATGGGCAGCAATTGCGAGGATATCGACGGGCTGGATCATGACGTTTGAATCAGCCGGAGTAGATCAGGAATTTAGGACGTACATCCAACTACTGCCCATAACTGCTGAGCCCCGCAATCAATTTCAGCGAACTGCGGCACGGCCCAACGCCGTGGCTTCGCAAATCGGAACTAATCTGAAGCGTTGGTAATCGCATCCATATAAGCGACGTCGTACGCCGTTCCCTGCACCGTCGCGTTACGGTTATTCAGTTCGCTTCCTGCCGAATAGCCGACAGTCGTGGTAGTGATGCCCACATTCGTCGTGGCATAGATGTGAATCTGGCCGCCGTACGCGGTGTACATCTTATGCCACTGCAGAATGGCGCAGAGTCCCGTTAAATCGCCATACTGATCGTTTTCCACCAGAACCGAATTGTTGGTCAGGTTGAACATGGTGAGGCAACCATTCACTTCGTTCAGCGCTGTGCGTTCGCCCGTCTTGCACCGCTGCGAGCCAATCCAGAGCGTGTTGTCGTCGCCGAACAACATCTTGGTATGGGTACCGTCGGAAATCGGATAGGTTCCAGTGACCGTGTAGTTGCTCAAGTTCACGACTGACAGAAATCCCTCGAACAAGCCGTCCGACTGTGGTTGTTGACCCGAGACATATAAGGTCCCATTCCCATAGAGAGCCATGGTCGCGCCTCCAGGCACAGGTATTCGCTGTGACTCTGTTGGCGGCGCAGGGTTGGCCGGTGGGGCCGGGTAGGTGCTGCCGGGAAAGTTATAGATGTTCAGGTCGCCCATGTTCAAGAAACTGACGCTCGACTGCTGTCCTCCGCATTCCGGTCCGCAGTTGAGGAGCCAGCCAGTCGTTCCGTCAGAAGAGAAGATAGTGTTGAATGGGCGATCGAATTGAATGGGATTGCCATTCTGGTCGAGTACTGGAACAACACAATACACGGGAAGATTGATGGGCTGACAATTCACCGGAGCGACTGCTGTGGGCCAGTTGGCCTCATTCGGAAACGTCGGTACCGGCATGACATTTCCATTCGGCTGCTGCAGGTGAATGATGCGATACGCGTAATTGCTATTCTGCACGAATGCCAGCATCACCGTGGCGCTGGGATTCACTTCCACTTTGTAGACATTGGGAAGGCTCAGATAAACGCTGACGCCTTGCACGTGATCCTCAACCGTTAAATACTGCGCGGTTTGACTGGCCGCAACAACGTAGCTTCCGCTGGAGGGAACAAATACGCTGCTGGAAGCTCCGGGCAGTCCGCTGATCGTACCCGTAGCTGATTCGCTGGCATAACTGATAGCGGCCAAGCTACCGTCGCCGGAACCGTACACATACCCCTCAGATTGTTCCGGGTAATTGAGTATCAGGCTCGGCAATGCTCCTTTATAGCCGCTGATGAAGAAGCTGGGAACCTTCCCGTTTTCACTGTTGCGTTGGTCGTAGCGGGCATCCAGAATCTGCAACTCGCCGGTTACGATTGGAGACGGGTTCTGAATCGCCACCATGACGCGTTCCAGGATTAGACTAGGCGGAACTGGGCGCCCAGCCAGGTAGGATCTCTGGCCGAGACAGCCTATCATCCAAAAGACGCTTGTAGCGGTGACGATACTGAGGACAACGCGGACAAAACTACTACGACTCATCAAAGCTCAATGCTCCAATTCCAGGGCACATTCATCGTTCGTGGCTGAAAGGCTAGTGTATACCAGTTACCCTAATCTGGCGCTTCTGTACCCCACCCACGAGACCAGTTTTTGAGTTGCTATGATTCGCCGCGAACCCTCACGTGCAATTGTTCTTAGAGGAACGGATGCGTAGACCTTATTCCCCTGGCTCACACCTACGGGAAAACTGGTCTAGGATAATCAGACGGACCAATTTTCGATGCCAATAACCCTGAGTGAGCGATTCCAAACACGAAGCGTTCTTTGCGACGGCGCCATGGGCACCATGCTGTACGAACGCGGTGTGTTCATTCATCGTTGTTACGACGAATTGAACCTGTCGCAGCCCGATCTGATTCGCACCATCCACGAGGAATATCTTCAGGCCGGCGCGGAGATCATCGAGACCAACACCTTCGGCGGCAATCGATTTCGCCTGCAACGCCACGGCTTGCAAGACAAGGTGCACGACATAAATGTTGCGGGTGCCAGGATTGCCCGGCAGGCGGCGGATCAGATTCGTGACAAGCAGGCCACGCAGGCCTTCGTGGGCGGCGCCGTGGGCCCGATCGGCGTACAAATCGAGCCGCTCGGCAAAGTTTCGTTTGAAGAAGCTCGGGCGGCCTTTGCCGAACAGATTCGCGCCCTCGCGGAGGGCGGCGTTGATCTGCTGGTGCTGGAGACGATGACTTCCTTGAACGAAGTGCACCAGGCGATTCTCGCGGCCCGGGAAGCGGCGCCGGAGTTGCCCATCCTGGCGATGATGACGATCGATGAGGAAGGGAACACGCTGGACGGCTCTTCCCCGGAAGTGGCCGCAAAAAAACTGACCGAATGGGGCGCGGACGCCGTTGGCTGCAACTGCAGCGCCGGACCGGCGACGATCTTAAGCGCAATTGAACGGATGCGCACCGCGACAACTCTGCCGCTTGTGGCGATGCCCAACGCGGGCATGCCCCGCGCCGTGGACGGACGCAATATTTATTTGTGTTCGCCGGAATACATGGCCAGCTTCGCGCGCAAGTTCGCGCAGGCAGGGGTGCAGTTTGTCGGCGGATGTTGCGGCACAACTCCCAGCCATATTCGTGCCATACGCTCTGCATTGCGGGCGCTCGATGCGCGCAAGAGCGGACCGGTGACACCCGCGAGCGTGACCGTGCCAAACACCGTGACCGCGCCACCGCTGGAAGAACGATCGAAGCTTGGCGCCGACCTGGTCGCCGGTAAATTTATCGCGCTGGTGGAAATTGTTCCGCCGCGGGGTATCAGTGCGCACCGCGAATTGCAGGCCGCGACCCTGCTGGCGCAGAACGGCGTGGAAGCGATCAATGTTCCCGATTCGCCGCGTGCCTCGGCTCGCATGAGCGCGTTGAGCCTTTGTCTGCAAATTCAGCAGCAGGTCGGCATCGAGAGCGTACTGCACTACACCTGCCGCGATCGCAACGTCTTAAGCATTCAGTCGGACCTGCTGGGAGCGGCTTCGCTGGGGCTGCGAAATATCCTTTGCCTGACCGGCGATCCGCCCAAACTGGGAAATTATCCGGATGCAACGGCCGTGTTTGACGTGGACGCGATTGGGTTGGTGAATATTGTTCGCAATCTGAATAGCGGTCTGGATATTGGCGGCAATTCGATCGGCGCGTCTACCGGTTTTGCGATCGGCGTCGCTGCCAATCCCGGAGTGCCGGACCTGGATAACGAGGTGCGGAGGTTCGCCTATAAGGTGGAGGCCGGCGCCGAGTATGCCATCACACAGCCTGTTTTCGACCTGAGACTGCTGGAAGCTTTTCTGAAGCGTGTGGAGCAATTTCGCCTGCCGGTAATTGCCGGCATCTGGCCGCTGGTCAGTTTACGCAATGCGGAGTTTATGCGGAACGATTTGCGCGTCTTTGTGCCGGATGACATTCTGCTTCGCATGCAGCAGGCGGATACGCCGGAGTTGGCGCGCGCGGAAGGCGTGAAGATTGCCCAGGAAATGTTGATCGCGGCGCGCGATATGGTGCAGGGCGTGCAGGTCAGCGCGCCATCGGGTCGATTTGAAGCGGCGTTGACCGTGATGGAAAGCGTGCTGCCCAATCGACGCGAGCAGACAGTCAAGTCAACTGTGATTGAATCACAGGGAAAAGTGCGAAAGGAAGCAGAACAGGGAGTCAACCTTGGCAAGCTTTGAGGAATCTTTAAAGCAGTTGGAGACGATCATCGCCAAGCTGGAACGCGGCGACCTGCCGCTGGAAGAGTCTGTCCGTCTGTTTGAAGAGGGCGTCAAATTATCGAATGCGTGCAAGGGCGATTTAGAAGCGGCGGAAGGCAAAATCCAAATCCTTCTGAAGCAAAAGGATGGCAGCCGCAAGGCAGAGGCATTCCCTGCCGCCGATGATTCCACGGGCGACTTGAACTAGTCACCATCTTGCAATGGTGGCGAGTTGCGTGCTTCGAAAATTAATCTTGGATCGCCGCGGCAATCTTTGGTCGCGAACACGATAAACAACTCTCTTCCTTAATTCGTTACCAGACTTTTCCCGTTCACACAATTCTCCTTCTTTTCCGCGACCTGTAAAAAATCGACTCCTTCAACCCCCAACGTCTTTTCTTCTTCCCTATTTCGCCGCCGTGGCCGATAGTTTCCGCATGCCGGAATTGCCGGACAGGCTAAGTAAGTTGACGAAAATACGATACGCGCCGGGGACACCTTCAGGTAACTGGCGATAGAACGCGTATGCATCGTAGACATAGAAACCTTTGCCATAAGGAGCGATGAGCAAGCCGCCCTTTTGCGGATCCTGATTTGGATCGTGTGTCTCCGTGGGCGGGACGTAGTGTGAGTCCCAACTGTGCATGAAGCCGTGGCCGCGCTCTTCTACCCAGCCATTGAAATCTTGCTCGGTAATTTTGTTAGGCCAAGTCAAAGCGGGATAGCTTGGGTCCAGGAATGTGACGTGCGAGTTTTCGTCAATCACTTTTTCAGGATTGCCGCCAAGTTGGAAGGGATATGGACCCGAAGTATCGCCTAACTCCGTCAGATTGTATTGGACGATCAGTGTGCCGCCATTTTTGACGTAGTCAAGTAGCCGGGAATTGAAGGTCTTTAGTTCCGGTCGAACAGCGTAGGCGCGCACGCCGAGAACAATGGCGCGAAAACGATCCAGGTCGCCGCTCGCGATATCCTGCGGAGAAAGAAATGTAGTTTGAATACCTATTTGCTGCAATGACGCCGCCAGATCATCGCCTGTTCCCGCAACGTAACCCACGGTCAACCCAGACCGAATTTGGATATCGACCCCTGTCGTTTGATAGGCCGCATCGCGATAATACGGATAGGAACGCAGGCCCGGATATCCGACCGAGGTTGACCCTGAGGTGTAGGTGTGTCCCTGGTATGACGCGGCGGCGGTGATGCGGTACGGCTTGGCTTCTACTTTTCCTGGGACCACTTCGAGTTCGACGTTTTGTTGCCCGCCATCTTGCTGGATCGCAAATGGCGCCCTCGAAGGATTGGACGTCCAACCTTCGGGTAGATTAAGGGAAACACTGCCGGCCACGGGACCTTCTACATCGCTGCGAATTTGGACATGGATTGTGAACGATTTGCTGGTGAGCGGAACGATGCCCGCCTTCGGCGATACCCACACCGAAATTGCCGGCGCCACCAGCATGGGATCCAGAACCGGCCCGTAGCCATGCACCGAATGCACGGTCTGCACCACCTGATCCAGAACTACTTCCGCGCCGTGATAAGTGAACCTGGCTCTGGCCGCGAGCGGATACGGCATCCAGGAGCGATTCAGATATTCAGGATTCGAAACGTCGTAGTACGGCTGCTCCAGGTTGGGGCGAGTGAAGTATGGCTTGGTGATGGTCGCGTCATCGGGAACAGTGACGGAAAACTTTGCATCTTCGGTATCGTCCGCATTCACTGAGGTCGGCACCGGGGGAAGCCACTCGAGCTTCCAGTCCTTGTCGGGCGTGGCGACGAGATGGATATCCTTCACAGCGACGGGTTCGGTTCCCTGATCGGAAAGACGCACGCTGACTTGAAACGATTGCCCTGGGATGGCGGATTGGAAGGTGTTCAAACTGCCCCTGCCGTAGTGCCCGCGTCCGGCGCCGGCGCCGTTTGAGACTACCGCTTCAATGCTCAGGCCGAGCGCCTGGGTGAGAGCAGTGTTGAACTGCAACTTCTTCACGCCGAGCTCGTGCAGCATGTTATAGCGAGCATCTTCCGGCAGTGGTTTCTGTAGGATTTGTTTCATCAGCGCTTCGGTCTCTACCAGTCCGCGCGCGAGTAACGGCGCGATTTTTTCTGGCGCATCGATGGAGTAATTCTGAATCGCCTGCTCCACCAGCGCATTAATGGAAGTCAACCTGGCACGAATCCAGACCGCCTGATCCGCGGGCGCGTAGTCGGCGATTCCGGCAAGCGAGGTATCGATTCCATCGAAGAAGCCCGCATCTTTATTTTTTGCGGGCACGCGCGATGCATACAAGCGATACGGCGACTGATCGGGACCGGGCGAAGGAATTCCGTAGCCGCCATTCTGCGATTTTTGCTGACCCCAACCTTCGGTGGCAATTTGCGAGTAAGACAGGCCCGCCGCAGGATCATACTGGCCGGGCGGAATCGAAAGGGTTGGCGTCGGCTTACCTTCAATCCAGGTGTTGTTGATGTAGTCGTGAAATCGCGCGGGCGCCCAGTGTCCGGTGGCGTAGTCGAACACGCCTTGCGAAGAAATGGTGGCGAACGGCGTGCGCACATACATCTTCAATGGAGCCCACGGGCGGAGACCGGCGCGAATTTGATCGGGGAACATCTTTGGATCGGCAGCAGCGTTGTAGACTTCCTGCGCCATTTGCCCGGCGACCTGGTGCTGCCCGTGTCCGTCGGAAACATTGCCAGAGAAAACAGATGTGACCACCAACGGACGAGTCATGCGAACGACTCGGACGGAGTCATAGAGGACGCGATCGTACCCCCACTTTTGCATCGCTTCCTCTTTGGTTTTGGTGAAGCCGAAGTCGGCAGCGCGCGACCAATATTGATGCACGCCATAGTAGCGATCGGCCCTCAACAACTCTTCTGTTCGAAGAACGCCTAACTGGTCCCAGAAATCAGACGACATCACGTTCTGGCCGCCTTCGCCGCGATTCAGCGTAAACAAGCTGGTGTCAGCCCCGACGTCGCGACTCTCATACGTGAGAACGCCGCCGTCTTCATCATCCGGGTGCGCGGTGAACATAATGAGACTGGCCCGGGTATGCAGTTCTCGCAGCGTACGTGCCAGAGGCGGCTGCTCCGCGATTCAGCTGGATGGCGCGAGCATTTGGATCGGGCTCAACTTTGGCAGAAGTCTGACTGAAAGCTGGTATCGTGATCCATGCCATGCATGCAAGCAGGGCGATGCCGACGGATTGTTGGGCAGAGCATCGATTCATTCGTATGACCTTTGTGGATGACACGGTGGTGCGATTCTGAAACAACGTGCAATGATCATTGGACACGGATCGGGCTGACAACGATTCGAGGATCGGTTGATATCATCATCCTTTTCGCTTCTTCCATAATCTCAGACGCAGAATAGTTTCTCTCATAGAAGACTGACGAATGGCCATGGAATCTCCAAACAGCTCAGAGTGCGGCACCAGGCGCGAACGCGCCGACCGGGCTGGTACGCGGCATCGGGCTGACCACCGCGATCAATCTGAACGTGCTGAACATGATTGGCGTGGGCCCGTTCATCACGCTGCCGCTGATGGTGGTTGCGCTGGGAGATCGCGCCATTCTGGGATGGATCTTCGGAGCCGCTCTGGCGCTGTGCGATGGCATGGTGTGGGCTGAGCTGGGAACACGTTTTCCGGAGTCGGGCGGCAGCTATTTATATCTGAATCGCCTGTACGGAGTGCAGCGATGGGGACGTCTGCTTTCCTTCCTCTATATATGGCAGCTGACATTTAGCGCACCCTTGTCGACGGCTTCGGGAGCGGTGGGACTGTCGCAGTACGCCGCCTATCTGTGGCCAAAACTGAATCTTTCCTGGTTCAACTACGACATTGGACTGGGCGGCTGGTTCCATATTCATCTTGCGGTGACGCTGGGTTCCGTGGTCGCGATGATGGCGTGCGGTCTGGCAACGTTCCTGATCTATAACGGCATTCAAGCGGTCGGGCGCATTTCGCGCGTGCTGTCGATTGGTGTACTGCTGGCCATCGTGTGGGTCATCGTTTCCGGACTGTCGCACATGGGTGGAGCGGCCCACGGCGGTGCATTCTCCGCGGAACACGGTGTCGGCGGATTCAGCGCGGGGTTGCTGATCGCGATCTATAACTACGGTGGCTATTACAACATTTGCTTTCTTGCGGGAGAAGTGAAAGATCCGCGGCGCATTATTCCGCGCGCCATCTTCTGGTCCATCCTGATTGTCGCCAGCCTGTACGTGTTTCTGAATATCAGCGTGCTGCAGGTCATCCCCGTACATGAGTTTATGAAGCCGGGAGCGATCGCGACGCGCAGCTCGGTGATCGCCGTAGTGATGCAGCGCCTGTATGGAGCCTGGGCCGGCAAGGCGATGGCTGTGTTGATTGTGTGGACCGCGTTTGCGTCGGTGTTTGCGGTGCTGCTGGGATACTCTCGTGTGCCCTATGCTGCGGCAGTCGACAAAAATTATTTTGCCAGCTTCGCCACGCTGCACAAGACGAAACACTTCCCTACCGTGTCGTTGCTGGTGCTGGGTGCGGTGTCTGTCTTCTTCTGCTTGTTTCGGTTGCCGGATCTGATCGCGGCGCTGATCATCACGCGCATCGTATTTCAGTTTTTATTGCAGGCGGTGGGGCTGGTGGCATTTCGCAAGTCGTCTGGGAGGGCAGCCCAATCCCTTCAAAATGCCTTTGTATCCCATCCCGGCATTGCTGGCGATTGCCGGATTTTTATTCGTGCTGATTCACGGCAAGAATCTTTCGAAGGAAATTGAATTCGCCGCGGGGCTATTGCTGACTGGTCTGATGATATTTGCGGTGCGTGCGTTCATTGAAAAAGAATGGCCGTTCAAGTCGAGGGGCCTTCGACACCGGACAAAGTTGATCGGCAGCTAGTTCTTGTTGAGAATTTTCGTGCTGGCTTCCCACAGGCCGTTCAGGTAGACCGCGCCGAGCGCGCGATCATAGAGGCCATAGCTGAAGTTGCCCTTTTTCTCCCCAGATCATGCGGCCGTGGTCGGGCCGCGCATATCCGTCGAAGCCAATTTCAGCGTAGGCGCGAACAATCGCAGCCATATCGAGCGAGCCGGCCGAGGAATAATGCGCGGTCTCCTGAAAGTTGCCGCGCTCGTCGACCTGGATATTGCGAAGATGGGCGAAATGGATTCGCTTTTCTCCGCCAAACTCCTTGACCATGGCGACGATATCGTTGCGAACATCCGCACCCAGCGCACCAGAGCAGAGTGTCAGGCCGTTGGCGGGCGCATCGACAGCATCTAGGACTCGGCGCAGGTCGTTGCGATTTTTCACGATACGCGGCAGGCCGAAAATAGGCCGCGGAGGATCGTCCGGATGCAGCGCCATCTTGATTCCAACCGATGCGGCGAACGGAATGACGCGCTGCAGGAAATATTCAAGATGCTTCCAGAGTTCTTCTTCTCCCACAGAAGTATAAGCCGCCATCAAGGTTCGAAATTCTTCTGGCGTGTAGGCCGAATCCCAGCCGGGCAACGTGACGCCTTTGCCCAGGTCGACATTGAACACCACGTCGACGTCGAACGCCGTGCTGGAGGAGCCGTCGGGGAGTTTGCGATCGAGCGAGGTGCGCATCCAGTCGAAGACCGGCATGAAGTTGTAGCAGACCACCTTGACGCCCACCGCGGCAAGGCGCTGCAGGGTCTCGCAATATTTTTGTATCCACTGATCGCGGCTGGGCCTGCCGAGTTTAATGTCTTCGTGAATGGCACGCTCTCCACCACCTCAAACGCAAAGCCATGCTCGGTGATGGAGTTTTTCAGGTTGAGAATATTTTCGACCGGCCAGGTTTCGCCCAACGGCACATCGTAAATGGCGGCAACGATGCCATGCATGCCGGGAATTTGCCGGATGTATTCCAGCTTCACGGGATCGGATTTCCCGTACCAACGAAAACTCATCTTCATTGCGATACCTGTCCGGGCGGTTCGTGTTGCATGAAAGTTGTTCGAACATGGAGGCGGTCGCTTTCGCCTTTCGGCGTGCCGCTACCTCGAATCTACGCCGGAACACACCGCTGCTTTTGCCGTCCGAGATGCTCCATCTCCAGTTCGACAATATCGTCGGCCTTCAAATATTTCGGCGGCTTCATGCCGAGTCCAACGCCGGGAGGCGTCCCGGTGGAAATCAGATCGCCCGGCTCGAGAGTCATGAATTGCGACAAATAGTGCACCAAAAAAGCGCAATTGAAGATCATCTTGTCCGTCGATCCGTTTTGGCGTACTTCCCCGTTGACCCAAAGCTTCATCTTGAGCGCGTCAGGATTAGGAATCTCATCCGCGTGGATAGCCATGGGCCCAGCGGGTTGAAGGTGTCGCAACTTTTGCCCTTCGTCCACTGGCCGTTGTGTTCCAGCTGAAACGCGCGCTCCGAGACATCGTGGGTCAGGCAATATCCGGCGATGTGGGCCGATGCATCGCGGGAGACGCCAGATAGCGAGCCTCTTTGCCGACGATTACCCCAAGCTCGATTTCCCAGTCTGTCTTTTCGCCGCCGCGCGGGATCAAAACATCGTCATACGGACCGACAACGGTGTTCGAAGCCTTCATAAAGACGATAGGCTCGGGCGGAATCGGCATCCCGGACTCCGCCGCATGGTCGGAGTAGTTCAGTCCGATGCAGATGACTTTGGCCGGGCGAGCGACTGGCGCAGCCCAACGCTCCGACTCAGGTACAAGTGGCAGCTTCGCCGCGTCGCGTTTCACGATCTCGGCCAAACGATGGATATCGTCCGATCCGAAAAAAGTCATGTCCCAATCTTTGAAGTGGGAAGATAGGTCGCGGCGGGAGCCAGTGTGGTCGATCACCCCGGGTTTTTCATTTCCAACGGGGCCGAATCGTATCAATCGCATGCGGAAAATCTCCTTGCGGGCGTGAGCGCCGGCTATATTTCGATTAGTTTCGTTCTCGGCTTGGAAGTGATCCTTGTTTCGATTGTACGGTCTACTCGAATCGTCATCAAAGCGACATGCCTCCGTCAATTTGAAATGCAGATCCTGTGACAAAGGAAGCATCGTCGGAGACCAGGTAGAGCGCGGCCTGAGCCATCTCTTCTGCATTACCCAGGCGACGCAATGGCTGGCGGGCGATAAATTTCTTCGTCATCTCCTCAGTATTTCCGCCAGCGCTCAAGCGAGCCGCAACGAGGGTGTATCCGTGGTGCCGGGGCAAAGGCAATTCACGCGAATATTGTCGGCGGCGTAATCGACCGCCATCGATTTGGTGAGCGACAGAATCGCGCCCTTCGTCGCCGTGTAGAGCGCACGGTCCGGCGCAACGCGGAGCGCAGTCGTCGATGAAGTATTCAAAATGACGCCGCCACCCTGCTGCAGGAAAGACGGGATCACGGCGCGGCTGAAAAGATACATGCTCTTTACGTTGATGGCGAAGGCGCGGTCCCATTCTTCTTCTGTCAGCGTGTGAACCTTCTTACCGGGAACGATGCCGGCATTGTTGAACAAAATGTCCACGCGTTGCCACTTCGACAAAGTTTGCTGAACAACTCGGTCCACATCGCGTTGCGGAAGCAACATCCGCGGTCAGCGCTTCGGCCGTTCCACCGGCGCTGCGAATTTCTTTCACCAGTTTCGCGTTGCCTTCGGAGTCGCAATCGATAGCGGCAACCTTTGCGCCTTGCTGCGCAAACAACAGGCAGGAGGCACGCCCAATTCCAGCCGCCGATCCGGTGATGATGGCAATCTTCCCTGCTAATTTTCCGCTCGTGCTCACTGTTTTCCTCCCGTACCGATACCGGACTCCTGAAATCCCATGCCACCCGTAGGAACCAGCAGCCGCCATCCACGATCAGACTGGTCCCGGTGATAAAGGAAGCCTCATCGCTGGCCAGGAAGGCGATCGCATTGGCGACTTCCTCCGGTCGACCGATTCTGCCAAGCGCGTGCATCCGGCCAATCGACGCGAGCATTTCCTCGGGGGAACCGGTTTTATCCGCAGTGGCGCGCAACATCGGCGTGTCGATCGCTCCCGGGCAAACGCAATTCGCACGGATATTTCGGGACGCAAATCCAGTGCGATGGCGCGCGCGATTCCCAGCAGCGCGTGTTTCGCTGCGACATACGCGACCGAATTATTGACGGCGGTGAAACTTTGAACCGAAGACACAATCACGATCGCTCCGCCACCGGAGGCGAGCATGGCAGGGATGGCATATTTCGTCGCATGAAAGCAGCCTTTCACATGGACATTCATCGTCTCGTCCCAAACCTCGGGAGTGGTGCTGACGATGTCGCCATCGGTCTGAATCCCGGCATTGCTCACCAGAATATGAAGTCCGCCATAGAGGGCAACCGTTGCGGCGATCGCGGCTTTCACTTCAGCCTCGATCGCGACATCACAAGGAAAAAAGCTGGCGGTATAACCCGACGTTTTGAGCGCGGCAACCAATTCCTGACCCGCCTTCGCGTCGCGATCCAAAATCGCCACGCGGGCGCCCAATTCGCACAACTTTCTCGCCGATGCCTGACCAATCCCAACCGCGCCGCCGGTCACGACTGCGACCTTACCTTCCATCTGCATCACCGTGTCATCCTCACGTCCAAGCATTCAGTATTTCAGAAGTATCTTGTACCAATATTCGCGCCATTACTGGTCGGATGAAAACCACGCTCCTTCAGATCATGGACTTACGGTTGGCTCGCGCATCCAGTTCTACGGATAGGAAGTAAACGATGCCGCGATACCTTCCGACATGCTTCTATTGACATGTTCTTACGAGATGATTACATTCAATTCGTAAGCCTGCTCGACTTTTTGTATCTTTTCGGCCGGATCTTGTTCCCGCAGGGTCGGCAATCCACAACCTTCATCTGTGATGCTCGAGGCTGCCACACAGACTGGAGACATTTCCCCTTGCTCGAACAGGTTGAATGCTCCCAGTGCGTAGTGGTCACAGGCTGTAGCTAAACTGCGTTCGTTTCACGACTCAATGAGGAGCGAGAACCATGAAGTACAAGTTCTATAAAGCCTTTATTTTGTTTTCGATATGTAGTGTCTTCAGCCTGGGGGCGTTCGCTCAGAATGCGAACTCTTCGATCAAGGGAACCATCCCCGATACGCACGGTGCGGTGGTGTCCGGCGCCACCGTCACGTTGACCGACCTCGGCACCAACCAATCTCTCTCCACCACCTCCAATGCCAAAGGGTTTTACACATTTGTGAACCTGGCTCCGGCAAACTACAAGGTGAGCGTCAGGCGCCCGGATTTTCCGGCTGGGTTGGCGTGCTCACTTTGCGGGTGTCGCAAGCCGCACTGGTCGATGCAACGATGAGCGCCGCCACCGTCTCGACGCAGGTGACGGTGCGGGACGTCGCGCCCGTCATCGATTCGGTAAACCCTACCATTTCAGACGTGAAGAACTCCACTGCGATCGAAACCATCCCAGTCGCGAATCGCAACATCCTGAATGTTCTCGCCTTCAGTCCTGGGGTGGTCGCCGGCAGCTACGGCGGTTCTGGCGCAGGTAATACCCGCATCAACGGAATGCCGCCGGGATCGGTGGATTTCCTGGTGGATGGCCAGAGCATGACCAACAGGAACACCAATGAACTGCAGCAAAATGCGCAGCCCACCCCAACCTTCCAGGAAGTGAAAGTCATCACTGCCCAGGGAAGCGCGCAATACGGGGCTCCGGGCGTGGTGGAATTGGTGACGAAGAGCGGAACCAACCACTTCCACGGGCAGATCTACGAGCTGAACCAGAACAACCATCTGCAGGCGAAAGTATTCAACCAGCGGAATGCCGTTCCCTTCCTGCAGCACAATGAATATCATTTTCAAATCGGAGGCCCATCTGGATACCGAAGATCTATAACGGAAGAGACAAGACGTTTTTCTTTTTCGATGCCGAGAGGATCCAACAAAACGCGAACAAGGTCGAGCAATACTACGTGCCGACAATGAGTGAGCGCCAAGGCGATCTTTCCGACGTGCTGGCCAATACGACCGGCGCTCCAGTAACCATCTACGATCCCGACAGCACCAGCCCGGGCGCACCCTATTCGCGCACCGCGTTCGGTGGCAATGCGATTCCGGCGAATGGCCTGAATCCCGTTACGCAAAAGGTTTTCGGCGTCACCCCAGTAGCTGGCCTGGCCCCGCTGGCCGAGCCGAATATTCCGGACGCTCAGGTCTGGAACGGGCAGCCCAACTATGTTCCTGCTTCCAGCAAGGCGACCACCGACAATAAGCTCTACACCACCAAGGTGGACCAGCTCTTCGGCCCGAACCGGTTGGCAGCACGCTATACATATACGGACAATAAGCAGTTGAGCCCTGAATATTATGCCCCGACGGAGCCTGACCAGGCTGAATACGGCGGACACAACGGATCGCTGACCTTCACTCAGGTCGTCAGTCCCCGACGCGATCAACGTGGCGCACATTGGCGTCCAGTACGACAACCATGTCCACAGCGGCCCGGTGCCGATTCCAGACGTCTCGTCGCTGCTGGGATTGCCCACCTACCAGACCAACCAGTATTGGCCGCAGTTCTACTACGACAACTATGGGTCTTCGCCGGACGGATATTGGACCGGCATCGATCGCGACAATCCCAAGGATTACCCGGATCAGACGATGTATGCAGTCGGACCAGTTCTCCTACACCAAGGGGAACCATCAGATGGTGTTCGGATTCGATTACAACAACTATCGCGTCACGACCGATGAAATTGGACAGCCCGGCGGCAATTACGACATCACAGGTCTCGATTACCGCCGTACAGGATGCCATCGCAACCGGAAGGCACTCCAGTCTCAAATACGACCTGGGCCTGGCGGATTTCCTGCTCGGAGACGTGGCTCAGCTGAGCGTCAATGTCTACCCCGTCTATCACACCCGGCAATCGGCCTACGATGCTTACGCGCAGGATGATTGGCGGGTCTCAGCCAGAAGCTCACCCTGAACCTCGGTCTTACGCTTCAGATACTGGACGGCATTCTCGGATGCGTCCAGGATTAACATCGACCTTCAATCCGAATGTCACCGGCTCTACCGATGGCAACGGGATGGTGATTTATCAAGGCAGCGGCGCACTTCCAGCTACGGAGACCTCTCCAGCGATCTATAGTGCCTTTCAAGCGCAGGGCTTGCCCATCGAGTCGGCGGCCGCAGCCAACTACCTGTCAGCCTATTCAACATGCCGAAAAATAACTTGAATGCCCGCGTTGGTTTTGCGTACCAGGTAAGCGACAAACCGTCTTGCGCGGCGGCTATGGAATCTATCGCTTTGTTCTGCCACTAATCGCATTTCAGCAGGCCACCCGCGACAACGCTCCGTTCAGCTACTTCGCGCAATACCATCTCGGAGAAGTCAGCGGCCCCGGCGGCACATCCGTCCCCAACCAGAACGCCGCCCAACTGGAGTTCCCGAACGCGCAGCCACAATACGGCGGCGCTCAGCCAATAAACCAGTTCATGCTCGGCAACCAGAGTGATTGCTCAGCCGCGACGTTCTGCGATCCTCCCGGCTTGCCATTAATCCAAGCAATGCCGCGGCATCCATTACGCAGGGCAGCGGCTTTTCCGGAAACTACATGTGATCCAAACTACAACGTGTCCATCGTACAGGGATCTAACCTGACGTTCGCGCGCGAATTGCCCTTCCACACTGGATTCCAACTGAGCTACATCGGAAACCACAGCAGCAACCTGTTGATGCAGGATCCGCTCAACGTCGGAAATTCCACGTGAAGAGTGTGCAAGCGGGCGTCAACTGCACCCGCACAAGCGAAGCCTCTATACAACTTCCTTCGCCAATCCCATTTACTACTACCGTGTACGATGGGTACGCGAACACGAATGAATTGCAGGCACAGTTGACGCATACGTGGGGCAATGGCCTGACGCTGCAAACCTATTTCACCTGGATGAAGGCGCTGACGACATCCGAGTTCGGGCTCTCGAATGCGGGCACTCCGGCCGGAAGCGCAGGTGGACAGACGCATACGGACACGATGATTCCAGCAGCGTTGACTCCTGGTTACAGAACCTGTCTCAGATTGGCTCTGGCGCTTTACGCGGCCAATCGTTTCCCGCACTGTTTACTCCAATGACCCCACCCTGCCCGCCAAGACGTTTCAGTTGAACGCGCACTACCAATTGCCGTTTGGCAAAGGTCAGCGATTCCTTGGCAATGCTCACGGAATCATAAACGACCTGGTCACCGGATATAACATCTCCGCATTCTTCCTATGGCATAGCGGCTTTTATTTTTCGCCGTATTTCACACAATTCAGTTGGGCACGGTATCTCCGGGAGGGAGCGGCCAGGCAATTAACCTGTCGCCGGGCAAAACTGGCGTGCTGCCGAAAAACCAGCGAAATGCGGCGCATTGGTTTGATGCCAGCGTTTGGGATCCGTCGACAGGCCCCTATAGCGGCCAGGCATATACTCTGGGAACATCGCTGCAAGGTGACTACCGGAGCAACATTCCATCGAACTACATGACCGGCCCGGGATTCAACAATCTTGATGCCAACGTCTACAAGCTGACACCGTTGTGGAGAAATCTGGTCTTCGATATGGAGGCCCAGGTGTTCAATATCTACAACCACCAAAATCTGGGAATGCCGAATACCCAGGGCGCGATTACGACGACGGCTGGCGGCGCTGGCGTTAACGGTGCCTCCCCGCGAA
Source organism: uncultured Acidobacteriota bacterium (assembly GCA_963735505.1). Classification (GTDB taxonomy): domain Bacteria; phylum Acidobacteriota; class Terriglobia; order Terriglobales; family Acidobacteriaceae; genus JAKAAZ01. Next base: position 107,519 of record CAVTLR010000003.1, read on the forward strand.
CCATACAATTGCAGGCAAAGATCGTTTTCTAAAGATTTTGCCAAGCATATCTCGGCGGCCCGCGCAGTTTGCGGGCCGTTTTTTGTCCCTGGATGAGCCAGCATCGGCCAGCGGGGTGGCCGCCGGAGTACGCGATGGGCCTGGACATCCGGGATGAATGGCAACAAACGACTTAGGGAGAGTTGATGTCGATGGGCGAAGGTCGGTTTCGCTAAATAAAATCGTTCTTATATCGCTACGAAAGAAGGCTAAAACAGATCGTTGTCATAGCTTCCGCGAGGTTTCTATTGACAGCTTTTTCTTTCGTGGTACATTGGTGACGCAATCACAAAGAAGGGTCTCGTATCGTTTTTTTTGGCGAATCTTTCCCCAAGATCTGCCAGGCGCCACCTTATCTGGGATGACAACGCTACCACCCAGTCGAAGACATGTTTCCTTTTTCGAAATGGCAAAAGTACTTCAACTCGAGTGCCGGTACAAACATTAAAAGTGTCCGTTTGTTTCACGATTCAATGAGGAGCCAGCCAATGACGTATAAGATTCACACCGTATTCCTCTTGCTCTTGATGGTCAGTGTCATTTCCCTGGGGGCGTTTGCGCAAAATGCAAACTCCACGATCCAAGGCACAGTGAAAGATGCAAGTGGCGCTGTTGTCTCCGGCGCGACCATCACCCTGACGAATACCGGCACAACCCAGCAGCTCACCACGAAATCTCGCAGCGATGGGTTCTACACATTCGCCGACCTGTAGCCCGGCAAATTACCAATTGAGCGTCAGCGCGACCGGATTTGCCAATTGGGTTGGAATTCTTACACTGCGGGTCTCTCAAAACGCGCAGGTCAATGCGACGTTAAATGCTGCCAGCGTATCGACGCGAGTCACGGTACGCGATGTCACTCCAGTCATCGACACGGTCAATCCGACAATTTCCGACGTGAAAAATGCTACTGCGATCGAAACGATCCCTGTTGCCAATCGCAACGTATTGAATGTGATCGCCTTTAGTCCCGGCGTGGTCGCTGGCTACTATGGTGGGTCGGGTGCAGGCGCCACTCGCATTAACGGCATGCCGCCTGGATCTGTAGATTTTCTGGTCGACGGACAGACCGTGACCAATCGCAACACTAATGAACTGCAGGTCAACCCGCAGCCGACCCCCACTTTTCAGGAAGTCAAAGTGATTACCGCTCAGGGCGACGCGCAATATAGCCGCCCGGGTCTCATCGAAATGGTCACCAAGAGCGGCACCAACCAGTTCCACGGCCAGGCGTATGAACTAAACCAGAACAACCACCTGCAGGCCAAGTACTATCGGCAGGGTAACTCCATTCCCTTCCTGCAACACAATGAATGGGGCGCCCAGTTGGGCGGTCCATTCTGGATTCCGAAGCTATACGACGGAAAAAAAAGGCCTTTTTCTTTTGTCGATCTCGAATGGATTAAGCAAAATGCAAACGGCATCGAACAGTACACGGTTCCGACCAGAGCGAGCGGAAGGGAACCTCTCTGACGTTCTCGCCAGCACTACGGGGAATGCGCTAACGCTGTACGACCCGTCACGACACACTCCGATGGGTATAGCAACTACGACCGTTCTGTCATCGCAGGAAGCACTATTCCGCAGAACCGCCTCAATCCTGTGGTCCAGAAGATTTTCGGCATCACTCCGGTAGCGGGTCTTGTTCCGCTGGCAGAGCCGAACATTTCCAACGCGCAAGTTTGGAACGGTTATCCAAACTACATTCCGCCTAATAGCAAGAATTCGGTCGATAACCATTTGTACACGGCCAAGGTCGATCAACTCTTCGGGCCGAATCGTTTAGCGGCGCGCTACACATACACCAACTCGAATCAAACGACTCCAAAATACTACGCACCTACAGAACCTGATATCGCGGAGTACGGCGGCAACAACGGATCTCTGACGTTCACTGAGGACATCGGTCCCAGGGCAGTGAATGTGGCCCACATTGGCGTTCAGTATGACAATCACGTCCACAGTGGTCCGGTTCCGATTCCCAATGTATCTTCTCTGCTCGGCCTCCCTACCTACCAGACCAACCAATATTGGCCGCAGTTTTACTTCGATTCCTGGGCCGGCACCGACAACTACTGGACCGGAATCGACCGTGATAACCCGAAAGATTATCCTGACCAAACTATCTCGGGCAGCGACCAGTTCTCTTACAACCGTGGCAACCATCAGTTGATGTTTGGGTTCGAGTACAACAACTATCGGATTACCACAGACGAGATAGGTCAGCCTGGCGGCGATAACGATACCACCGGCTACTACACAGCGCTACAAGATCCAACCCAGCCGGATGGCACAACCGTAAGCATACCGGAAGCGGCCTCGCAGATTTCCTGCTCGGCGATATGGATTCCTTATTTGTCAACTACTATCCCGTCTACCATACGCGCCAATCGAACTATTCCGCTTTTGCGCAGGATGACTGGCGCGTGACGCCTCGGCTGACGCTAAATCTAGGGTACCTCAGTCAGCGAATACTGGACTGCCTTTGCGGACGCATCTGGGCTCGCGTCCACCTTCAATCCCAACGTCGCGACTGGCCTAACCGTCTACCAGGGCAGCGGCACAACCCCATCTGGAATCTCTCCAGCGCTGTACCAGGCCTACGTGGCCGCTGGGCTTCCCGATTGAATCCGCTGCCGCGGCTTCCTATCCCACGAGTCTGTTTAACATGCCGAAGAATAACTGGGTACCGCGCGTTGGCTTTGCCTATGAACTGAACAGTAAAACGGTGTTGCGCGGAGGATATGGAATCTATCAGTTCGCCATTCCGCTGGAAACCTGGCAGTCGGCGACTCGTGACAATCCGCCCTTTCAGCACAGCGCGCAATACGGCAATGGGTTAGTCGACGGCAACATTCCAAATAATGCGGCTTCGGAATTGGAATTTCCGAACGCGCAGGCTATTTACGGGGGACCGCAACCGATTAACCAATTTCAATTGGGAAATCAGGGTTGCACCAACCAACCCGCAGGAACATGCAACCCTCCGGGCTACGCGGTTGTTGCATCCGACGCAGTAATCAATACCAGCGGTGGGTTTGCTTCCCGCTTTCTGGACCCAAATTACAAGCCTTCCACGGTTCAGGAATATAGCTTAACCCTCTCGCGCGAACTGCCTTGGCACATTGGCGCTCAATTGAGCTACATCGGCAATCACAGCACTAACCTGTTGATGATCGATCCGATTAATACTCAAATCCCAAGAGAGGAGTGTACAACTCCGGACGGCACGAACTGCACTCGCGCAGAGCGCAGCATGTATCCGGCGTACGGCAACCCATTGTCGGAATATACCTACGATGGCTACGCCAATACCAACGAACTGCAGGCTCAACTGACCCACACGTGGGGGAATGGGTTGACCTTGCAAAGTTACTTCACCTGGATGAAGGCGTTGACGACGTCTGAGTTCGGTTTGGGCCAAGTAACTGGCACCAGCAAAGGACCCGGAGCCTCCTCCAACGCAAACACGATGATTCCAGCAGCTCTGACACCCGGCTATGTGCTGGGTCAGCTCAATTCAGGACTGTCCCAATCGAGTCGGGTCAGCGCCGTCTATGCGAATGACCCCACTTTGCCGACAAAGACGTTCCAGCTGAATGCGCATTATCAACTTCCCTTTGGAAAGAATCAACAGTTCCTGGGAAATGCGCATGGATTTATGAACGCATTGGTCAGCGGCTACAACATCTCTGCTTTTTTCCTATGGCACAGTGGATTTTACTTCTCGCCCTACTACACACCATTTAGTTCAGGCTCCGTTAGCCCCGCCAACCCGCGGGCGATCAACTTGGCACCTGGCAAGACGGGCGTTCTGCCGGAAAACCAGCGAACCCCAACACGTTGGTTTGATGCCAGCGTTTGGGATCCAACTTCTGGCACGCCGTATGCCGGGCAAACCTACACGCTGGGAACTCCGTTGCAGGGCGACTTCCGGAATAACATTCCATCGAACTATATGACCGGCCCTGGCTTCAACAACATGGACGCCAACCTCTACAAATTGACACCTCTATGGAAGAATCTGGTATTCGACTTTGAAGCCCAATTCTTCAATATGTACAACCATCAGAATCTGGGTCTACCGAACAATAATGGCGTGATCCTCTACACGGCAGGCGGACAAGCCGTAAATGGGTCTTACCCACGAACGATTCAGTTGCAGGCGAAGTTCATCTTCTAAATTTGTTGCATGCAATACTCTCACGGCCCGTGATATTCGCGGGCCGTTTTTTTTGTGACGAATTTTAATTGGAGTTGCAGATGGTGTGAGGCCCCAGTCTCCGTTTGGTGCAATGGCCAGCACCGACGGTCAGCCATCGCAAGGGCCGATGTAATTGGCCCGCGATCATCTATCCGATACTGAGTTCGAACGCCGGCGAGTGCACCGACTCGTTGCGTGTCATTTACAGCGATTCCATTTTGCTTTCGTTTTCCCCGGGAAAATTGTGGAGGTTTCTATCGATATCCACAGTCGCCCATGAATTCGAGCGAACATTGCGGAAAGGTGAATATTCGACGCTGTTCGGCCATACGGTGTTGCTGTTTGATCTGGGCGGAACAATTGCGGCTGTCAGAATGTTCGCGATGGCGATCGTCGTGACCGTTCGCCACACCGCCGAACTGTACCGGCAAGAGCCGCTGCCTTGAACTCCCTAATCCGCTGGGGCAAATTCAATGTAGTCGGTGCGATGGGGATGGTCTTGCAGCTGACCGCGCTTGCGGTTTTTGAACGGTGCGCGCGCGGTCACTACCTTGTCGCTTCGGCTGCGGCTGTCGAGCTCGCAGTACTCCACAATTTTGCGTGGCATTTGCACTACACCTGGCGTGACCGCAGCGACGATTCCGCGCCGATGATTCGACTGGTGCGGTTTCATCTCTCGAATGGGCTTGTCTCCATGGTGGGCAATCTTGTGATCCTCAGATTTCTCGTTCAGGAGGTCCGCATGCCAATCCTTGCCGCGGACTGCATCGCGATATTGTGCTGTTCGCTGATTAACTTTTGTCTGGGGGATCGCTGGGTATTTCGCGCGACTTCCGCGTAGCCTTCAGCTTTTGCAATCGCCGAATCCTCGATGACGCGCCGTTGTTTTAGACGAACCGGAAGATCTTACGACAGGTACTTGACTCGGCCGGCAGGCTTCTTGCGGGCGCCCATCGACGGATGACCGTGAAAGGCCTCTTCTGGGAGATATCGCCGGCGCTCACCGCACAGCGGACAGGTGCGGACAATATGCGCCGTCGGCATGACGCCGATGGGGATGGCTTCCCTGCACCCTTTACATCGCAGCACGGGTTGCGGCCTGGGTTTCAGGTTGACCATGGCAGCCAGTTTAGGCGAACAAAAAACGAATGTCTAGTGTCAATTTCACTTCCCGATTTCGAAGGCCTCGGGGATGCGCTAAGGCAGCAATGGAGGTTTGCCGGTTTATGCTTGTAGAATCAGTGGGTTAACGTGGCTGCGATCGAACCTGCAGAACCACATCTTGTATAGCCTCTGCAATCGCATCCGGCCTCTGCTGATGCATAAAATGGCCCGAACCTGCGACCAATCGGAGTTCTCCATGCCTCGACCGACCGGCGAGGTCGACTTGGAAATTATGCCATTCAGCGTTGAGCGCGTCTATCTGTTGCTCAGTTAGCCCTGGAAAGGCAGAAGGCGGAGGTTTTTCGGTGCGTTCGAGAACGATGAGGGGTATGTTCGCGTGCCAGGTAAGCTTTTGATGGTTGGGAAGAAATCCGTTTTGCCGCAAAAAGGCAGAATTATTCCAATTGGGCTCGATCCGGGATGAGATGGCTGCATCGCGCCATTTCATCTCCTCGTGCGCTGAGTCTACAAACACGAGCCCTGCGACCTCTCGCGGATACTTCTGCTGATATCGCCGTACCAGAATAGCTCCAGCTGAAGCTCCGACGAGCACATACGGTTGCTTCAGCCGCGCAGCCTGGAAAAGACCGTGCATTTCGGCAACGACCTGCTCAATAGGGCGCGACTCCGGATGGGGGGTCTTGAACGTGATCGCTGCGACCCGCCCCGATCGCATCGTAGCTGCATGTTCGAATCGACGGAGGCTCCTGCTTTTGCACAAGCGCCCACGCATCGGCAGCACCCAGGCCCCTGCCAGTCGCCAGAATCACCGTAGGCACAGCGTTCAAATCGCCTGAACACTCGATGAACATGCGATGTCCGTCAGGAAGTTGAACCATTCCACCTGATGCGTTGCCTTGAGAAAAAGCTTGAGGAACAGATGCCGCCTGAGAATCTGCATGGACTATCGGCGAATCTTTCAGTGTGCAAAAGCCGAGAGTGGTCGCCAGGGCGAGACCACAAGTTAGCACACTGGCTGCAAGCACGACGCGGAGTCGGACCGCATAGCGCGGAGTTATCAGAGCGATCGTTTCGGTGAGAATGTCGCACCAAACTCGAAAAATGGCGGCCGGGCCTCGCTGCCATGCATCGCTCAGCTCATCTCGAAACACCCAGCGGATTTCATCTCCGTATTGAGCCAATAAGTCTTCACTATGAAAGGCAGAAGACTGTCGAACAAGCAGCATTGAGCTCGATACAGACGATTCATTTCTGCTCTCCGATCCTCAAGACTCGCTTTCTTCGCGCCAGATCGAGTAGTTGTTGCTGACGATGAAACTCCGCACCGAGGAGGCGCCTGCCGGCTCGAGTCAAGGCGTAGGTTCTGCGTCTGTCCTCATCAGACGTTGAGGTCTCACTGATTAGCCCCTGATCGCGAAAGTTTCTTGATCGTCGTATACAAGGTCGCCGGTCCGACGGAAAAAGTGCCACCAGAAAGCTCACGGATGTCCTGCATCATCCGGTAGCCATGCTTTTCTTCCTCTGCCAGGGCGAAGAGCACAAAAAAAGACGCGGTCGGAACGGGAAGATTTTCAAGCAGATCCTCATCGAATTGGCGCTCTCGAGTCATCAGCTCAGGCCTCTATATCGGTTTATGATATATCCAAATACATGATACTGTCAAGCCCTGACGCAGCTGCCTTGCCAGCACTAGATAGGGTTTTCCCGCTGCGGGATTTCGCTCGCCGCTGTAAAAATTGACCGCTCAAATCTTAAAAAGATCGCGCGAAATCGCAGCTCGGGATTTTTGTGAGGGGGCGTGTCGAGGAATTGGAGCCGACGATCGGACTTGAACCGATGACCTGCTGATTACGAATCAGCTGCTCTACCAACTGAGCTACGTCGGCGCTTTTTGAATCAATAACTTACAGACAGTCTCGAAAACTTGGGCCCATGATAGCCCATTGGGATATAGTTGGCTCCAGTACTGGTAGACAAATTCAATACTGTAGCGAGCGACAGCGAAGATATCCCGGACACGATATAAGCAGGGTACCATTCGGCAGAGAGTGACCGCAACGGGCTGCAAGTGGGTTTACCGATACTACGACCAGGAACGAAAACTAAAGCAGATAACGTTCGACAGCCGACCCACCCGACGGAAGCAGACGTCTGGAAAGCTACAGAGCGGTTGCGTCACGATCTCAATGCAGGAACAGATTACAGTCGAGTAGAACACATCAGGATAGGCGTGGCTATTGATCGATGGCTCGATTCATTGACGGGTCTAAAAGCACAGACGTTGCGCTGCTATCGACTCTCCGCCAATCGGATTAAGGAACAATTTGGCGAACTGGCAATCGAAGATCTGAAGGCACTCCCGATAAAAAACTGGCTGGAGTCTTTGCCCGTTAGCCCGAGTCAGCGGGCACATCACCGATTCGTCATTCGGGCCATGTTCCAGTACGCGAAACTGGCTGAGCTGACCCAGCGAGAAAATCCATGCGACCTGATCCGGCTAAAGGGAACAACAAAGCGACGGAAAGCAATCGTAGTGCTCACCCCAATACAGTTCAAGAAACTCGTGCAAGCGACTCGGCCTCCGTTTGATCGACTGGTCCTGGTTACAGGCATGTTGGGGTTGAGGATCGGCGAAGCACTTGCGCTAAAGTGGCATGATTTCGATGAAAATACAGGTGCAGTCGTGATTCAGCGCAATTGGTCCAATGGACACATTGAAACACCAAAGACAGAAACATCCGCAACGGTGCTGCCCGTATCGAAAACTTTAATGAAGCTAATACGCGCTTGGCACAAAAAAGCAGAAAGCGAGTGGCTCTTCCACTCGCGCCGATCTGCTAGCGGTCTCTATTATGCAGGCATCCTGCAACAGAAAGTGCTAAATCCCGCGGCAACCGAAGCTGGCTTGCCGCACATCGGCTGGCACACCTTACGGCACTCTTACCGATCATGGCTCGATGCTGCGAAAATCTCATCCGGCGTCAGCAAGGATATGATGCGTCATGCAGATATATCCACGACAATGAATGTCTATGGTAGGTCGCTACCGGACGGGATGCGGAATGCGGCGGAAGCCGTTTCCAAACTGCTGAAGTAAGCCAGAAAACCCCACCCTAATCAGTACAGGGACAGGTTAGCAGGTGAATCTCTCAAGCTGCCTGAGAGGATGCACCCTCAATCCATCTGCGTATCGCATCCGGATCGAAACGCCACAAGTCCCCAACTCTAATCGATGGCAATGTGCCAGCACGAGAGTTTCAGAACAGTTTTCGTGGAGCACCGCAGGCCCCCAGCAACTTCGTCGGGAGTAAGCAGTTTCACCATGTGCTCCATATTGAAGCTTTCCGCTGGCCAAGGATGCCCACGGCGAGCATGAGCCCGACTGCCAAATTTGGATTGCGGCAGACGGAGCATCGAACTGAGCATCCCAGATTACGCATCTTGCAATGGGACGCGCTCCGTGAAGTATTTAATCCTCTGGAGCGTCGAACGGATAGGTGACGACAGTAATTCGTAGAGCTTCCGTGCAACTCGACTTTCATCCAGATTCCGCGGCTCAGATGAAAGCTCAATTCTGCTATGCCGCGATTGGTTGCCGGTGCCTAGATCACACCAGTTCTATGCGGAGATCGCGACCAATCGCGCGAGCGGCTCACTCTCGTTCTTTTGCCTTGAGTTCAAGATTCGGATAGCCGAACGGGTGGAAGGCCTCCTCCAACAGCTCGAGGAGCCTCTTTTCAATTCCACACGTTCCTTCGAACCCGAAGCGTAGTGGACCCACAGAATGCTCTTTCAGTTCAACTTGAAGCTGATTCAGTTTTCCAGGAGTGAAATTATCAGTGACCCGTTCAGACGTCGGATGGGCTCTAGCCCGATTGACACCGCGAAACGAAAGCGATAGCATCGGGCGCACTATGAGATCAGTCGGGCTTTCTCTCACAACGATTTTCATGTCCGCCGTGCTGCTGCCATCCCCCGCCCGCGCACAAGCTCCTGCTTTTGAAGTCACACCACAATCGAGCAAAATCAAGTTTCATGTTGAGTCTTCCATGGATCTCACGGGTAACTTCGACAACTGGAAAGCCACACTGACCTTCACCTCGCCAGAGGTGTCCACGGCTGTTCTTGATATCGAAATTCAGGCAGCCAGCGTCGACACTGGAAGCGGGATGAAAAATGGCAAGCTGAAGGGCAAGGACTTTTTTGATGTCAAAGAGTACCCAGTGATCTCATTCAAGTCGAGAAAGTCGTGCAGACTGGGCCCAATACTTTTGATATTCCTGGCAACTTCACCATTCGCGGAGTTTCCAATCCTGAGACTCTGCACATGACGGTTTCACGTTCCAGCACAGCTTCCGGCGCGATTGTTGGGACGATGGCATTCGACCGCAAAAACCTCGGTATGGACAAAAATATTCCATTTATGAAGATCGCTAACCGGGTTGAAGTGTCGATTGACATCAAGGTCAAGCGGTAAGCGGACCACCGGTCGAACCAAGAAGTTCTGAGCTCGCGCCGCCGAAGCAATCTGAATTCTGCCGCCACAATTCCGCTCTAGACTCTAGTCACATGGTTGAATCATGCGTGGCTCCGTATGAATCGCGGCCTTAATCGTCTATCTTCAATTGTCACTAGAATCACGCCAATGAGATCGGGTTCCATTTGGCCGCCCGCACTCACTTGGTTTCGGTTGTCGACAGAGCAGGTACGTGAACGTTTCCGCCGCAGGAATCATCGGGCGCCTTCATCTTCCCTCAAGGTCCCATCACCCGCGGCTTTTTGTGGGACCGCCATCCGAAAGTTTCTCCTGATAAAACGCCTAGTACTTTTGCCAGTAGTTTGACACTAGACGATTGGCATACGGTACGACAGAGGGAAGTAGCGTCTGATCCGAGGAAATGGTTCGCACCTGGGGTTGCTCCAAGACGCAGCCCAAGTCTGAATCAACGTATTCCTTCCCTCCCGTCGCCGATGGCCCTTCTACGGAGAGCCGCGGGCTGCTGGGATTCGCAGTCGAGAATCTTAGATCAGGAGAAAACCATGACGCGCCTTTTCACTCAACTATCGGCGGAACTGCTGGGGGTGACCCATGCCTAACAATCCAGAATCTCAAATCAGCGCGATCGATGCGGCCAAATCCATGGACCGTACGGTGCTCCCCGTCCCCGAGCCTCAATATCCGCCGATCACCGAGCTTGATGTGAAAAATGCTCAAGCCCCGCCGCGGTTCCAGGTGAAGGCGCCCAGAGGCGCGCCCAATGTGGTGGTCATCCTTCTCGACAACTTCGGCTTTGGAGATGCATCAACGTTCGGAGGTCCGGTCCAGATGCCGACACTGGACCGGATGGCCGAGGCCGGACTTCGCTACAACAATTTCAAAGTCCCCCCGTTATGTTCTCCAAGCCGCGTGGCCCTGCTCACCGGCCGCAACAGTCATAGCGCAAACTTTGGCGTGATCTCGGAAATTGCCACCGCCTTCCCGGGGTACACCGCGATGCGTCCCGCCAGCGTTACGATGCTGCCCGAAATCCTGCGACTCAACGGTTACAGCACCGCCATGTTCGGGAAGTGTCACGAGTTGGGGCCATGGGAATCCAGTATCGTCGGGCCGTTCGACCGCTGGCCCATGCACAGCGGTTTTGAGAGGTTCTACGGCTTCATGGCTGGGGAGGCTGATCTCTTCCATCCGGTCATTTACGACAACATGAACCGAATAGATGTACATCCCGATGCCAATTACTATGCCAGCACAGATATCACCGACAAGGGCATCGAGTGGGTACGAGCCCAGCATTCGCTCGCCCCCAACAAGCCATTTTTTGTCTATTACTCCGCCATCGGCACGCACGGTCCGTTTCAGGTGCCCGAGAATTGGCGCGACAGGTACAAAGGCAAGTTCGACCAGGGCTGGGACCAAGTGAGAAAGGAAACAATCGCCCGCCAGATCAAAATGGGTGTCGTGCCTCCAGGCACTGACCTCGCTCCCAAGCCGCCTGGAATTCAGGAATGGGACGAGTTGACGGCCGACGAGAAAAAAGTCTTTGCCAGGTATATGGAGATCTATGCTTCCTTTGCCGAGGTGACCGACTACGAAATTGGCCGTTTCCTGGGAGCGATAGAAGAACTGGAACTGATGGACAACACGCTGGTCTTCTACATCACCGGCGACAATGGGTCGGTTTTTCAGGGAGGCCCGATCGGCGCCTTTAATGAGTTATCCGTGTTCAACGGAATGCCAGAGCCACTCGACGTTGCATTACAGAACCTGGACAAATTCGGCGGCCCCAATTCCCATATCTTGTATCCCAATGGCTGGGCTTTCGCCGGGGCCACTCCTTTTGCCTGGGGCCACCAGGTGGCCTCCTATGGAGGCATCTGCCAACCCATCGTGGTCCATTGGCCGAAAGGCATCGAGGAACAGGGCGGTCTGCGTACGCAGTGGTACCACATGATTGACATTGCCCCAACCGTGTTGGAGGCGGTTGGCGTGCCCGAGCCCGGGGTTGTTTATGGCGTCAAGCAGAAACCCATTGAAGGCGTGAGCATGCTCGACACTCTGAATAACGCCGACGCAAAGTCGCACCGTACCACGCAATACTTTGAGATGGCCGGCAACCGAGGCATCTACCAGGACGGCTGGTTCGCCACCACGGTGCACCGCCCGCCATGGGAGCCAAAGGCGCGGGCTACATTCGAGAACGACAAATGGGAGCTTTACAACGTAGAGGAAGACTTCAGTTGCGCGCATGATCTCGCCGCGAAGTATCCCGACAAACTGGAGAAGCTAAAAGGCGTCTTCCTGGAAGAGGCCGTCAAGTACAACGTGCTTCCACTTGATGACCGCGCTTGGGAGCGCTTCAACGCCGCGCTGGCGGGCCGTCCTGATCTGCTGGAAGGTCGCACCGAAATGACGGTCTATGAAGGGATGAAAGGAATCCCAGAGAATGGCTTCATCAACGTCAAGAACCGCTCCTTCGTGGTGATAGCCGACATCGAAGTGCCTCCCGCAGGCGCGGAAGGAGTGGTCATCGCCCAGGGCGGGGAGATGGGCGGCTGGAGCCTGTATGTCAAGAACGGCGCACCCCGGTTTGCCTGGAACTTTCTCGGTCGCGAGACTTATAAGATCATTGGCACCGCTCCTCTGCCGGCCGGGAAAGTGATACTCCGCTTCGAGTTTGCTTACGACGGAGGCAGGCCTGGCGCAGGGGGGAACGGTTCGATCTTCGTCAACGGTGAGAAGGTTGCCACAGGGCGGATCGAGCACACGCAGCCGTTCGCGTTTGGCGCGGAGACTACGGACGTAGGCGAAAATCTCTATACGTGCGTCAGCGACGACTATAAAGTAGGCGATAACTCGTTCACCGGCAAGATTCACAAAGTGACCGTCCAGGTCGGCAAATCCAACCTGAGCGAGGAGGCTCAGAAGGCTATCGCAGAATTGCGGGTCAAGAAGGCGATGGCAGGCTGACGTTGAACTGCTTGGCTAAGGGACGCTCCTAACTCTTAGGCGCAAACCCGAGAACTCCAGCGAAGATGGCGGATGCAACTTCAACGTTGTATCGTTTGCCAGTGGGACGGCGGTCGAACGGTAGCAGCCGGCTCACACCATCCTCCTGGACCGTCTTCGCACAGTCGGCAGTCCGATCCCTCCTATGTGATGTCGCAAGCAGGAATCAGGTGCTGCTTGATCGCGAAGAGTACGATATCGGCGTTGTTCTTGAGATTGAACTCCTGCATGATGTGATATTTGTGATACATAATTGTCCTGTTGCTCACCTCGAGGATGGCGGCGATTTCTTTCATGCCGCGTCCTTCAGCCAGCAATTGCAGAACTTCGCGCTGGCGAGCCGTCAACTCCTTCGAGTACTGTTGCGCGCGAGCCTCGCGGACTGCCCAGTTTTCCGGACGAAGCTTCGGAGTGACATAAGATTTACCCTCTAGAACGGCGGAGATTGCCGTCATTAACTCGGACGCGGCAGAATGTTTGAGGACATATCCCACGGCTCCCAAACGTAGAGCAGCTGCCGCCAGGTTGGAATTATCCTGCATCGTAAGGAAGACCAGCTTTACGTCTGGAAGCAATGTTTTTAGTCTTTCGGCTGCATCTAATCCGTTCAAAGATGGCATGCTCACATCAACGACAATCACGTCAGGGTGAAGTTTGCATGCCACTTCCAGCATCGCCCGACCATCCGCCGCAACGCCGACAATTTCATAGCTGTTCTCCAGCAGCGCGCGAAGGCCTTCAACCACCATGGCATGGTCATCCGCAAGAAGAATGCGGATACGTGACGAGGACTTGTGTGTCTCGCTCATCGCTCTAATGTCGGAACCTCCCCAAGATTTATGCGTTACTATATTGCCTCGATTCACTGCCAGTCGTCACAGGATTCAGAGGAACCCAAGCATCAATCTTTGTCCCTTGCCCTGGTTGGGATTGAATTTGGACTCGTCCTCCTAGAATCCGGAGACGCTCCTGCATGCTCTGAATTCCAAGGCCGGCTTTCGCTGAACTTTTCGCGGTATCGAAGCCGATCCCTTCATCCGCCAGCGACAGATGAAGCTTGTCCGCAACCCCTTCGAGAAATACCTCGGCTCGGATGGCACCGCTGTGCTTCTTTACGTTACGAAGTCCTTCTTGAACCAAGCGAAAAATACACAAGGCAACCTCTGGAGGAATGTAACGAGGAATCTCCTTGTGCATAAAGTCAACCTGAATATCGTGCTGCTCCGTGAAGTCTCCACAATAGGCGCTCACTCCCGACACAAGTCCCAGGCTTTCCAGGGTGGAGGAATGCAGGCGATGAGATAAAGAATGTAGATCGGCTCCGATTTCACTCACTCGATTCCAGAGCTCTCGCATGCGTCGGACCGCTTCGATCGGCGATTCAGAAATAAATGACTCGGTTCGTTCAAGATCAATCGCCAGTACGGCAAGCCTCTGATTAAAATCATCATGCAGTTCACGGGCCAGCCTGCTGCGCTCGTCCTCTTGCGCCCGGATCAACCTTCCGCTGAGTTCCTGACATTCTTGCTCCGCCTGCTTACGCGCGGTTATATCCACGTAGTTGACGACAGTCCCTTCTCGCTATTGCGCAAGGGCGTTACCCCCATCAGCGACCAGCGCAGAGTGCCGGACCTCGCGCACGGCCACTCGAACTCAAACCGTTGCTGCTCGCCTCGGAGTATGGCATCCATGCCCATCAGGGCCTGCCTGGCTGCCAAATCGCCACGTTCGGCAGCTTGTCGACATATCTCGAGATAATTCGATCCGGCAATCAATCCATCATCTCCGGCGAGCGGATCTGCAGGCCCTCTCCAATGTGAATTCGTTAAGATGATTTCGCCCGTTTCATCGAGCACTGTTATGCTGCTGCTGAGTGCGCTCAGGATAGCGCCTTTGAGTAGTTCGCTGCTTACCAACGCATCGTCGGCTCGTTTCTTGACCAGGGCGTTTGCAAAGACTTGTCCCGCAATCGTCAGTTGGTCCACCAGAAGTTGAGCCCATTCGACACGCCTGCCGACCGTGATCAGAGCCAGAGCGCCCAATACTGTGTGTCCACCTTCCAATGGTATGGAAGCAATGGAACTGATTTTATTCGACGCGAAGTATCTCCTTTCGGATTCCGACAAACCAGCTATATTCGCGAGATCCGTGACGACGATTTTCTCGCGATTAAGTATCTTAGCCGTGTACCATGGGCACTCTTCCAGCGTGAAACAGTATTTGGCCGGGGCATTCTGCGGTCCCGAGCTGTTGTATGTTCTCAATAATTGCGTACCATCCGCGGAAAATTCCAACACACTGATTCGATCAGCCTTAAAGAAGGAAAGCAGTTTATCCAGAACTTGCTGAATACCCGCATCAATTGTCTCGGGATTCAGATCGATAAAGTAAGTAGAGAGTTCCGAAATCAGTTTCTCGAATATGAAATTGGCATGAACCAGAACTTCGGCTGATCGGCGTCGTCTCCGTTCGAACAGTAGGTAAGCACTTAGAGCCAGCAATGCCAGGAGCGCTAGTCCGGTAGCCACAATCTCCCGCGGATAGCTTTCCCACACCGTAGGTGTCCGGAAGAGGACGACGCTGGCTTGCGGTAGGTTGCTCTCCTTTAGCTTCCATCTGCGCAGCGCCCTCCAATCGAACATGTAAAGATTGGGACCGTCAACGACGGGGATAGACTGCGGTTTTTCGCCCGCAAGGATTCTCCTGACCATTTGGGCAGCGGTTTGCCCTTGTGCCGAATAACTGACGACATAGCCACCCACGATTCCAGTACCCATAAGTACTTCCGCCATACCAAAAACAGGTACATCGGAAGCTGCGACCACCATGGGAGCTGATTCCTTTGCAGCGATGAATTGATGGCCTGCTGCATCTGTCCCGATCGCGGTGTAAATGACGATAGAGTTCTTCGGCAATCGACTCAGTCGATCTAGCAGAGACCGCATGTCCAATTCGGTGAGATAACTAATCTCCAGTTTTGATTCCTGATTTTGAAGGGCGTTCTTCGTGACCGCTTCGAGGCCGCGATCGAATGGCGCCACTCCCCCAACAACTACGACACGTTGGGTGCTTGGCAGAAGCCTCAGCGCCACGTCCAGCGTTTTACCTGGTTCCACTCTTAGCCAGGCGCCAGTGAAATTTGAGTCGAGCTTTGGAAAATGCGCCTGTAGCTGGGTTGTGCAACAGAAAACAACTGGAACGTCGGGAAAAAAGACAGAGTGATAACTAGCCAGAAAGACAAGAGGCTCCGGCCCAGCAGCGATCATCACATCTGGCCTGTGATTTCGATATTTGCGAGCAAACCAGGCACGAAACTCCCGCTGCGAACCCTTATCTGGAAAAAGTGCGGTCTCGAGAGATTCGCTGTACACGTCGATGTGGTACGAAGGATCTTTTTCGAGAGATGATCGAATCTCCGCCATGACGGCTGCGACGGCAGGATAGGAAAGGCCGTACTCTGTGAACACCAAAACACTCTTGGTCGGCTTGACCTGGGCGGCCGCAGGAACTGAGACTGAGACAAGCACCATGCAAACAATGAGAACGCGTACTAGCCTCGGGCTAGTTTGTCCGTGCTGCAGATCCCGATTGGGTTTGGACTGCACTGCAATCCCTCACAAACCGTACATGCCGCGGCGATCTCAGCTGAAACTCTGACGTTCTGAAGAATGACCCGCAACGGGAGTACTGGTAGAAGAACTGAATACGTCACCAAGGTCGGCGCGCTCGCTCATTCATCGCCACAGCCGACGTGGCCTTCAGCATACAAATCAGCAGGCAGATCTGAATCAGCCTTCACTGAAACAGTGCACAGAAAAACGATGGGGGAACACAGGTTAGCGCAGAGGGTTGTTCTTGGCAAGTTAAACTTGTCGGACTTGCCAAGCCTGCTAGGCGAATTCCCAGCGGATATGCCGACCATTAGGGGACGACAGTCTTGCCGCCATCATGAACGTTCCCTTGCGCGTATCAACCACGTCCAAATGATAATGATGGCGGACACTCCCACGATAATTTCTGCCCAGATAAAGGAGATGTAATCGCCGAATGCTCCCACTGGTGGAACGCCAGGCTGGACGTTTCGAAGCGCCGGCAAGCCGAAAATCAGTGAGATTGATATCGATAGGGGTACTAGATCGATCTTTGGGCCACTTGTCATTGCCTTGACCACCATACCGAGCAGGCTGAGGGCGAGCCCACTCATCAATGTCATGATAAGAACAGACACGGCGATCACATTGTCGGCTCGTCGAATTCGAAGTCTAATACCCGTCAGTTTCCGACTGCTTTCACGAGAAACGCTTCCTTCGAATTTAATTCCGGGAGTTGATGCCGACAAGGCAATCGTCAGTGGAACCGCGGTGCTCTGCTGCAAGGCTGTTGTGCCGACAGCAAGATGATCGCTTTGATATGCTTGGCCTTCGCCGACGGCTTCTCCGTCTTCAGGAGATTTAGGTGGCTGTGTCTTGCGCCCAGGTGTAGTCATCAATAGCCACAAGGTCGTCCGGTAATAATCCAATGGATACCGGTTCAGCTCTCCGTTCAGAGGAAATACCGCTTCGATCCGATTTATCCGCTTACCCTTAGGAAAGTAAAATTCCTGTTGGCTTCTTACGTTATTCGTCAGGAGTGTTAGATCGACCGCTGGAGTCACCTCATCTTCGGCGAGCGCACCTTGTGGCCGGAGAGTTATTTGGGCCGTCAATTCTTGCGTCGACGGATTGACTCCCGTAACAAGCACGGAGACGACGACGTGGTCGGCTGAACCGGCATCGTCTCGCAGTTGAAGAGAACGTCGCGCACCTTCATTCAAATTCAGGAGAAGGATCACACAATAAAACACCAGGATCGAAAGCAATAAAAGAGTTCGGAATCTGATAAGTTTCTTCCACATGGTGTCCAAGTTCCTTGTCTTGTATCCCCGGGCTTCAACCCACTCCGGAGAGTTCACGGGCGAATCGGAAGTTCAATATGCCGACCCCTCTGTGCAACAGCCGGACTAAGGTCAACGGGAAAGTGCTCCATTCCAAGAGTTGTGGTTAACATCCGTTCGCAGCAGCGTCTCTTTCGAATTGACCGAATCGAGATAGAAGTGAGTCGCGACGCTACCTAGATTGCCTCATTCGTTGAAGCCTGACAGAGCTGAGTGTGTGATGGGGAGATCGACGCTAATCGGAGCGTGGTCTGACAGACGTGGGCTCATTGCGTCATTTACCTCGTTCATAGTACGTGCAAAGGACGGCGCGAACCGATACGAGTCAGCCGCGCGAGGATCATTTGTGAGAAAGTCTTTCACGAATATCCAGTCGAGTCTGAAGCTCCCTACTACACCGAGAGTTCGCGGCAGAGAGAAGGTCGTAACAAATCCTTTGCTTGCGCGCTCGTTCGAATTGCCCAAAGTGCCTGGACGGTTGTTCACTGAAAGCGCTGCGTCTCCTCGAAAATCCACCCGAGTTCCGTCGTCGAAACGAAACTTATTCAGTTTCGTAAAGAACGGCTGTTCCGGATTCGCCGCCAGTAAGGGTACCCCGGACGCAGTCGGGTCAGCTTGAAATTTGGTTGTCTTGAAACCGAAACTGGCGACATCCATCAAGAGTCCGACCCCTGTTGCGTACTTGACTCCTTGCGTGGCCCAGTACGCCGGATCGCTCGCCTTCTTAACTACGGCCGATTTTATGCTGAGGACCGTTCCATCGGAACCCGTCGTATTCATATCACCGGCGATGATCACTGGATTGGATACCGAACGGACCATATCGTAAAGCTCGTTCAGTTCCTTGAGCCGGCCTTTTGGTGTGGTGCGGTTCTCAAGGTGGGCCGCGACAATGGTGACCTGGTGTCCAGGGAGGTCAGGTATGTCCACGGTTGCAATCAGGTTGGTGCGACCACCGCGGCGTACCTCACGAAGCAGTTCCTCTCCAAAGACAAGCTTTGCAGCCTTACGCTTGCCAACCTCGAGGCTTCCATACTTCTTCTCGCCGTCATACCAGTCGTAGGCCTGATATTGGAAGGGGATAAGCTTCACATCGCGAAGAGGATAGCGAGAGAGAATTGCGCTGCCGTGCAGCCCTAGGTACCGGCTCTTATCGACACTGAAAATTTGTTCCAATTCTTCTCGTTCGGTATCGTTTTCGACATTCGCGAACGACTGCGGCCCCAACATCTTCGGATCAATCTCCACAAACTCGACGCCGTATGCCCAATTCATATGGAGCGCATCGGCGAGTTCCTTAACCACCGCCTTGTAGTCTGTTCTCTTCATGCCCCAGTCGACTTCATTCAACACGATCACGTCCGCCGATTGAAGCGCATCAAGCTGTGCGCTTAGCTTGTCGTCTATACCTGGCGGGGGTTCCTTATTTTTGGCGGCTTCGCTCTGCGCTTTGGCGAGAAATCCTTGCTTATCGGTGAGGGCGAGCTTAATGTCATCGAGTTCCAAGCCTCTCTCGATGTTCCATTGCACGACCCGCAAGGATGGTCCCTTGTTATCAAGGTCTGGGCGAAGAGGTTTCACTCCGCGGAAATATGCTTCATTGTTGACAAACGGGGTAGTCAGGAGAGTGTGGAGTTTTTGCGCCAGCGCTGGATCGGGAGTCTCCTGTTCGTACAAGGTTACGAGTTCTGGGTAGGTTAGAAAGGGCGGTTGTGAGCTGCGAACGTATTCCGCTCGAAGTCCCACCTGAGCGAATGCGACGGAACACCCGATCAGTGCCAGGAGCAAGACGACGCCTCCCGCCGCGCTCACCGAAAAGGGAACTGCATTGATCGGTGCCTTCAGCGTTGGCCCAAACGTCGTCATTGTAGCGTCCCCTCACATTCGTTGGATCTGCCACAGGCAGGATACTTATCCCGGTACGTGATGCCTACTAGGAAAACTGCTAGCCGATCAGAAGCCTTGATCCGGCTAGCGCACATGTGCCTAGTAGTTCTCCCAGTTGCGCAGATTGGGGTCAGAGTTGAATCTGAAGCCACCTGGTACTAGCTGTTTTCCTGGCAGCCACTCTCTGAACGCTATCGTCGTCGGTTGCGCATTCGCCGTCTGATCACGGACGGGAAACTGTAGGCAGGAGAGGAATCCCTTGAACCGAGCGCGGATTCTCATCGCTGACGATCATCAGCCTATCCATGAAAGAGTGAGAGATCTCTTACAGCCAAGCTATGACGTGGTCGGGGCAGTTACCAATGGCATCGACCTAGTGGATCAAGCGATGAGTCTCTGCCCCGAGTTGATCGTGCTCGACATAACAATGCCAGGAATGACCGGAATCGAAGTAGCACATGAATTGCGCGATTTGGGATTGACAGCAAAGTTGGTTTTTTTGACGGTGCATGAACGTGTTGAATTTGTCCACGCATGCCTGGCAGAAGGGGCACTGGGTTATGTGATCAAGTCGCGGCTGAACGTCGATCTCATTCCCGCGATCGAGCAGGCTCTGTCCGGACATCGCTTTATTTCGCCACCATTATCACGCTGACCTCCCTTCGACAACCTCACAACGCAAAAAATATAGATGGTTGCCGCAGGTTGAACACTTCGAAACGAGCAGGCGTCGCTTAGCCGGTACTGCGATCTTTTCGGCGAAACTGGAGCGCGTGTCGCGAGACTGGGAGTTTTCCTAGTTGTCATGGCGGAGGTTTTCCCTCGATACTCCAGTCTGCGTATCTTGGTTCACGGCAAGTTCATTAGTGCGAAGAGAGCACATTTGGCATAAGTAAACGACGGGACGGCTGGGCAGTGAAGCATCATCCACAAGTCAGTCGACAGCGTCGGCTGGCATCAAGTGCGGCGAATTCAATAACGAAATCGGCAAGGCTGGGATTGCGGGTTTGGCAACGCCGGTATCGCCTCATGATCTGGTCGGTTTTGTCTGCGAACTCCGGGATGCACATCCCGAACTTCTGAAGATCCGAAACTATAAGGAGCACAAGAATGCGATTACGGATTAAGCTCGAAGTCGCTCTCGTTACTTGCGCATTTTTAGGGAGCGCGTCGTCCTTGCTGGCTCAACAGAAAGGGCAGTACGTTCCGGGACAGTTTGGCCTAAACGCCGGCTCCATTCCCGCACCCGGTATGACCTATGCCAACCTGGCTCTGAATTACTCCGCCAGTCAATTGAATGACTCCAACGGAAACCGCCTTCTTCAGAACGTCACCGGGACTTACTCGTTCTGGGTCGATGAGAACATTTTCTATTACGTTCCGAAGCGCAAGATTCTCGGCGGGTATTTCATGCCCTATTTGGCACTCAACTTCGCCAGCGGGGAGTTGGTAGCCGCCTTCCCTCCGCTTTTGCCCGCGCTGGGGGGAACCGGGATTAATCTCGGCGGAGGTGGCTCCGGTTTGGCCGACATGTGGGTTGAGCCGGTCCTTATGGGCTGGCATTTTCGCAAACGGGTCGACTTCAACGCCGGATACGCTTTTACCGCCCCGACTGGCAGCTACACTGCGGGAGCAAGCAACAACGTAGGCTCCGGATATTGGGGGAACAATATAACCTCCGGCACCACGCTCTACATCACCAAGAACCAGGGCACCACCGCCAACCTGATGACCAACTGGGAAGCTCATGGGTCAAAAACCGTCGCCAGCATCCCTTCGGGCCAGTTCAGCCAAATCACCCCAGGACAGGCCTTCACCGACGAGTGGGGATTTGGGCAGGTTCTTCCCCTGAAGAAGGACATGAGCATGCTCGCCCAGCTCGGATTGGTCGCGTATGACCAGTGGCAGGTCACCGCCAACGGCGGCAATTATCTGATTGCCGGCATGCCGGTGGCTGCGAGCAATGTGCCCTACTACTCTGTGCATTCCTTGGGTGTTCAGGCTAACTTGATCATGCCCGCGAAGAATGTGGTCGGATTCTTCAAGTACTACGACGAGTATTCGGCCAAGGCCCGTCCGGAAGGACGCACAATCGACTTCGGCTTTTCGTGGACACTACGAATTCCGAAGCCAGCCCCCGCGACAAAGCCGTAACGTGACACACGTCCGACTTTGGGTAAACAATTGGCAGAATCTGAAACGGTTGCGGATGACCACGCAAAATATGTACAACGTGACATATGTGAAGGTATATGAATCCACCCCAACTACGGTCACGTGCGAATATGCTTCCGGATATATGGGGACCTTCGTGCTGGGTACGGCCCTCGGCGCTGCCATAACGTACGGTTCCGGCTATTGCTATCCGCCCTATGTTTACTGGGGCCCAGGCCAGTCCCTTACTACGTTGGGTATCCACGCACCTATGGCGTGGGGGCGATTACGACTATTACAGCGGCGGGGGCGGGAGAAAAGCCGAGCGCCAAAAGCGCGAGCGGCGAAAGAATGAATAGGGGAAAACGGTGGGGCCCGCGGGGCATAGCAATTCGATGTACATATCTATGGATCGGTTGAGCAGCGAAGAGCCATGGAGATACCCGGAAGCCCTAGAAACCTTGTCGACGGATCAACTCCACCTGATCTGACCCGACAACCTATCCATATATATAGAGAGACTTTCAAGACCCTTGTGACGGTTGAAAGCCAATCCTGCAATCATCCTCATTCAGCCAATCGGATATTCAGTCACATACCATCTCATCCATTAAGAGAAACAGACCCACAGGGGAATAGAGGCAAGGGGGAAAAGAGAGAAGGTCATATGGCGCAGGAGGTGGTATGTGACTGAATGTCTGGATTCGACGACAGGGATTCCGCCAGGGCGGTTGGGCAGAAGAGGAAGGTTACAAATACTTCCGGGTATCTGTTCCCTGATTTTTCCTTCTCACCCTCGATCTTTGGATATGTACACACACAGCGCTATGCGGCAGACAGCGTACCTATTTCAACAACTTCCTACCAGACTGCCCGCACCTCTTCTTGCAGGCTGATGCGTTCGGCGACTTCTTGGTAGACCGGCACACGAAGGTTTTCCGCTGTTTCCAAAGTGACGGCGAGAGCATACGGAATGCGATCTTCAAGGTGCCCTGCATCAGCGCGACAGTTGACCTTCAGCCGGATCGTCGCCCCACCCACATAAGCAACTGCGGCATCCCCTTCAAAGATTTCATGCTGCATCGTTCCACGTTGTACAGTCTGCCAATCCGCACAAATTCGATCTGTATTTAGAGCGCTCTCTGGTTTGCTCACCCATAATCCCGCCCGTCGATAGTCGCGGTGGAGAGGATTGATTGGGGTCAACCAAGCCAGCGAAACCACAAGCCGTCGCACGCCAACGATCCCCGAAAGGCTCGGAGGCAATGGTAGTTCGTACAAATGGCCCTCATCATCGCCAATCTCTGAAGCCGAAATGACTGTGACACGATGATTCTCGCAACCCAGCACACGCTCAAGCTGAACAGTTCCGTATTCAAAACAGATCGGGCCGCGCAGGCATGGGCTCAGCACGCACACAGCCCTGCGCGATGCCGAGGTTGTTTCTCTCGACAACTTGGGGCTTTGCCGCTGAACATTTTTCAGTATGAATGTCGGTACGGTGCGGCGGGCGACTCTAGCGAGCCAGCCCCCACAAAACTCTCGCCAGGACAACAATCACGGTACAGCTGACTGCTGTCCATTTCTTCATTCTTATCACCGACTCTGGCTCAACATCCTGAAATTCATCTAGCATATTGCGATGGAAAATCATCACTCGTCCTCTGCAATCCACTACACCATTGCTCATAGAGGATTGGCAGTGACTACGGTCACCGGTATTCAGACTTTGAGAAAAATCCTCCGACGGTAGAGAATCGCGACCGGGATAAAACAAACGGCAACGATAGTAATTGAATAAGCCAGCGACGCCAGGTGATGCGACGGTATCCCATAAAAGCAGTGGTCGAACAGATATGCGCTCAGGCTCACCGTGCTCGCTCCACCGTGGACCTTAATTGCATACAGTGTGGCGGCCAGAAGTTCCGAGAAAACATACACGGTGATGGCGTTCATTCCAAACACAAGCCATATGTAGGTCCAGCCTGTTTTCCAATTCTTAATATCGATGGCCCAATAGCAAATGGAGAGTGCGAGCAAAGCGATCCCGGCGGCAAACAGCACATAAGAACTGCTCCAGAGATTCTTGTTGATGGGGAACCATATGCCCCAAATCTCTCCGAGAATGATGAGGAGAATTCCCGCCGCCAACATACCCCACGCCTTGATCGAAGGACTGCATTTGGTGCGCAGCCACATCGCCGTGAGCATGCCGAGCAATGTTGTCGCCACTGCGGGAATGTCGCTCAACAATCCTTCGGGATCGCGCACACCTCGATACAATCGCCCCGGAAAGACATGTCGATCGATGTACGCTCCTAGATTGCGAGTGGGGTCGAACAACGGAATATCTCGACCCGGCATGCCAAAGCCCGGCACCGGAACCCACCGCAACAGTATCCAATAGCCAAACAAAGCCAGCACGATCACCACGATTTTGCTGGCTGGACGCCGATCGAGAAGATAGAAAATGCTCGCGATCAGGAAACAGATCGCAATCCGCTGCAGCACGCCGTAGATCCGCAGGGTCGCAAGAGGAAAATATGGGAATCCGTTGACCACCAGGCCAAGTGCAAACAAGATGCAGGCCCGCCGAAACGTATGCAGAAGAAGAGAAGGCTTTGAGGCGCCGCGGCTCAAACGAGACTCAAAAGAAAAAACAATGGTCACACCGACGAGAAATAAGAAAGTCGGAAACACCAGATCGGTTGGAGTCCATCCATTCCATTCGGCATGTTCCAACGCGGGAAACGGGTAGTTGGAAAAGCCGTTGTTGACCAGGATCATGAATGCAATCGTAATTCCTCGGAGCACGTCCACCGAGGTCAGGCGATTTGTAGGAGGTCGCAACGTCCTTGGCGCGTCAATCGCAGTCAACATATTTCAGGGTGGCCTCCATTGGTTTGGTGTTGCGAAATGGTCATGCAGGTCTCACTCGCCAGATTTAGTTTCGACCGTTCCATCCATCTACTTATATTTCTTCCAGTTCCACATCTCAACTCAGAAGCGGGTCAGAAAGGAACTGACACTTTTCCCCAACTTAATTTGAAGACAGTATTTTTCTTTCATCAAGCAAAAACTACTTACACAAATATAGCTTGACACGCCTTCGAAGGGGTGCCTATACTGCGAGGCGCTTAACTAAATCGCATTAGTTAGTGCTGAATCAACATAATTGCCCCGAGGCACCGATTGCCGTCTGCAATGGTAAACAGTCTAGAACGAGGGAGAAACTACGATGATTTTCTCTGGCAGAGACCATGGGCAGGGTATGTTCCAAAATCGGAGGAATTGTGTTTCCTACCTCATCCTCGTTCTCGCGTTGCTGTTTGCCACTCGCTTGGGCGCACAAACTGTTGCGACCTATAGCTTCGAAGATGGAACGGCGGACGGGTGGACGTCGTTTAATGGTGCGAGCACGCCAGTCGCTACAACCGCCGCCGCTTATTCCGGTTCCTATAGCCTGCTGACCAGCACCAGTTCCAGCGGCTCGGGCGGACCCTCAATTTCGCTGAACGGCGTGCTGCTTCCGGGAGCGCAGTATACGATCACCGGCTACGTTCAACTGACCGCCGGCGAAACCGCGAGTAACGCGAACTTCACCATCAAGCGAACGGATCCTGGTTGTTCGGGCGGCACTTGCTATGACACGGTTGGCACCTACCAGGTTCCCGTCTCGTCTTCGGGGTGGGTACAGATCGGTGGATCGTACACAGCGAGCGCCACGGAAACAGGGCTGACACTGTACGCGCAGCTGGTTGGAGCCACCAGTGCGCAGTCGTTCTATCTGGATGACGTGGTCATTACCGAGACAGCGCCTCCTCCGGGCGGCACACCGATTGCGGCCTATAATTTCCAGGATGGTGGTCTCGATGGCTGGGTTCCATTCGGACCTGTAACCCTGACCAACACAACTTCTCCGATCGCCGATCCGAGCGGAAACTCGCACAGCCTTTTGACCAGTAACCGCACCGCCGGCTACATGGGCCCAAGTCTCAATTTATTGAATGTCAGTGGCGTGGTCGCAGGCGCAACGTATCAGGTAACCGCGTACGTCTTGCTTGCCGTCGCTGACAGCAGCAATCCGACGGCGACCATCTCAACCAAAACGACCGACTGCGCCAGTTCCGGAACCTACAATAACGCCGCCACTTCCGGGGCGTTGTCGAACACGGCCTGGACGAAGGTACAGGGTACATTCAGCTTCAGCAACTTTCCGGGCCCACCTACGAGCCTGGTGCTTTATATCCAGTCGAGCAGTGCCACAGATTCTTTCTACATCAGCGGCGTCACCATCAACCAGGTCGCACCGCCGCCACCAACTCCAAGCCAGCAGGACAACACGGGTATTGCCAGCACGTTCGAGGATGGCGGTCTCGATGGCTGGAGTTCGCGTACTGGCAGCTCCACATTGGCCAACGTCACCGGAGTTGCGCACAGCGGTACACATAGCTTGCTGACTACGGGACGAGTCGCGAACTACGATGGTCCGCAGATCAGCGTCAATAACAAGATGTACCCAGGCTCCACCTATAACATCAGCGTTTGGGTTATGTTACAACCGACGGATGGCTCCAGTCACGTCATCAACATGAGTCTCCAGACCACGCTCGACGGGAATACGAGTTACCCAAGCATTACGCCCTATCCGGGTATTACCGTCCCGGCGGATGGGAACTGGCACCAGATAAACGTGATGGGGTACAACATGGCTAACAGCTATGACCCGGGAGCGGCCTATTTGTATCTGCAGACGGTTCCGGCCTCGGGCAACGATCTGGTGTCGTTCTACATTGACGACTTCCAGTTGACCTACGTCCAACCGGCAACCATACAGACGGATATTCCTTCGATTTACAAGACGCTCTCTGCTTACTTCCCGATTGGCGCAGCCGTCGATACCACCGATCTCTCCGGAGCTCATTCCCAACTGCTGACCATGCACTTCAACAGCATGACGTCGGGGAATGATATGAAGTGGAGTTCGGTAGAAAACACGTTAGGCACTTACGACTACGACAATGCAGACAATGAGGTGGATCTGGCGGTCTGTCATGACATGCTGGTACGAGGACAGAACCTGGTCTGGTCAACAGGAGAGCAGACTCCTTCCTACGCCTTTGGGGATGGGACCAATTCACCCGCAAACCAGGCTTTGGTAACCTCCAACATCCAGGAGCACATCAAGAGCGAGGTACAGCACTTCGGCACTAAGGTGTATGCCTGGGACGTAGTGAATGAGCCACTCGACCCCACCCAGCCAGATTGTCTTGACCATGGCCCGTTCTATCAAGTACTGGGGAAGAGCTACATCGACATCGCACTACAAGCCGCCCGGCAGTACGCGCCCGCTGGGACTAAGTTGTTTATCAACGAGTACAGCACCGCCGATCCGGACCGACTGGCATGCCTTGTCAGTGTGGTGCAAGACCTGCGCAGCAGAGGCATTCCTCTGGACGGAATCGGACATGAGATGCACAACGCCATCAATTACCCATCCACGGCCGCTATGGTGCATGCAATCGACACCGTTGCCGATCATTTCCCCGGCATCGATCAGCAAATTACCGAGTTAGATATGAGCGTGTACAACGCAGGAGATACAACCTCAAACTATGGCAACAATATTCCTGCCTCAGTCTTAGCCGAACAAGGATGGCTGTACAAGCAGTACTTTGACGCATTCCGTGATCTAAAGGGGACGATTAGCGCCGTCACAATCTGGGGCATGGCGGACGACGATACCTGGCTCGACAGCTTCCCGGTCGCTCGCACCGACTATCCGCTCCCCTTCAATATGCAGTTGCAGGCCAAGCCCGCATATTGGGGAATTGTGGATCCGACACAGTTACCTGGATATGGGTTGGCATTTACAAGCAGCATTCAGAAAACAGCGCCTGGCATGGTGACGTTGACACTGACGGCAACCAATGGAGCCGCCGGTCCAGCGTACAACACTCTGGTGAACGGCATTCAGCTGTTCCAGACGGTAGGCCGACGTTGCAGCCCCGTGATCACGCCAAGCACGTTCCCGCTGTCTCTGGGCGACATTGCTACAAGTGGCTCGGCAGCCGCGAAGTTCACCGTTGATTTCGGAAGTTGCTCCGACTTTGCAGAGTTTATATTGCACGCGCCTTGGAGCTCGGCCACCTATGAAACTGGCACTTACAAGACACGTATCGAATATCGAAAGGAGCCTGACTGGGATCACGGACACGGGCGATAGAAGAACTGCTAGGAACTCGTTACATCGCGCTAGCAGCATCGCGGCGACGGTTCGGGCCTGCTAGCGCGTGTTATTCGTACAAGAGGTCCATCAATCGTAACTGCTGGTGGGCCATAGCTTCACCGGACTACCCGTAGTGTCCTTATACTTTTCGCGCAGGTCTTTCAGTTGCGTGACTAGATTCTCCGCGATGGATTGGTATGCGGGATGTACTTTGTAGCCTGACCACTCAAAAAGATTTTCCATTTCATCCGGATCTTTTTCCAGGTCGAATAACTCCCACTCATTCACCGTGTAGTAGCTGATCAGCTTATAGCGGCCGGTTCGAATTCCATAGTGCGGCAGCACCCAGTGGGGAGGGGCAAATTCGTAATAGTGATAGTAGAAAGAAGTTTGCCAGTCGGATGGAGCGCTCCCTTTCAGGAGCGGCGCGACACTCCGACCCTGCATTTCCTGGGGCACAGGCAGGCCGGCGAGATCAAGGGCTGTGGGTGCATTGTCGATATTCACCACCCAATCCTTACTGACGCTACCCGGCTTGATGTGGCCCGGATAACGAATCATCCACGGAACGCGAATCGCCTGTTCATACATAAAGCGCTTATCAAACCATCCGTGATCGCCTAGAAAGAATCCATGGTCCGCCGTGTAGACAACGATCGTGTTCTCTGCAAGTCCAGACTTGTCCAGGTAATCCAATAGCCGGCCCATATTGTCATCCTGAGAGCGCATCGTTCCCAGGAAATGCTGCATGAATTTCTGATAGTTCCACTGTTGTCGCTGGCGCTCCGTCAAATCTTGCGGCGGATTGAAGTCCGGCATGTCCGCGATCCGCATCTTCGCTTCTCTTGCGGGGGCCGCGCGCATGGAGTAGTCATCGTAGAAGGTGCCGGGCTCTGGAATGCGAACGTTATCGTATAGATGTTCGTATTTGTGCGGCGGGTCAAACGGACGATGATCGTTGAAGAATTGCATCATCATAAAGAAAGGCTGTTGGAATTGCTTCATCCCTTCAATTGCGAAATCCGTCATGCTATCGGTGATATAGCCGGGATAACTTTTCTCATGAATGACGTTGCTGCCTAAGCTGGTATTTCTCAGGTATCCGTTGGGATCGTAATAAGGACCGCCTGCGCCGCGCTTGAATACAAAATAATCAAACCCAGTCTCGCCGGGGTTGGCGGGGAGATGCCACTTCCCTACCATCCCTGTCTGATATCCATTGCGCTTGAATATTTTTGCGATCGTCTCCTGCGATGCATCGAATGTGGGACTCGTCATTCCCGCGGTTGTCTCTCCAGGGTTGGAGATCATTCCATTCAGATGGTCGTATTTGCCTGTCAGTAAGGTCGCTCGACTGGGAGCGCACAGCGCATTGGTGACGAAGCTGTTTTCAAACCGCATGCCCTCGTTGGCAATCCGGTCGATGTGCGGAGTTTGTATCAGCTTGCTCCCGTAGCAACTCAGCGCCTTAAGAGGAATGCCTTCGCCCGTTATCCATAAAACATTGGGTCGGGTCGAAGAACGCGCGGGAGGGCCATTTGGGACGCGCACTGGAGATACCGGCAGATGGGAATTTGTTTGAGCGGATAAGAAGCCTGGTGCCATCGCGGAACCCAATGCAGCGCCGCCCAACCTTGCGAGAGCTTCCCTGCGAGTGATCGAGTTAGATTTTTCGCTCATCTCTCTTCCCTATGTAAATGCTCAGTATTCGGGTGCGCTGAAATCGCTCTTCCTGTTAGGATGCTCCGCGCAGGTTTGGGCGAAGAGTCAGCGAGCCATCTTCATTCAGCTTTTGCAGGCAGGCCCATTGCACGGGATAGCGAACACCTTTGACTTCAATTTCCGCGGACAGCTTTAGGCCTTTCCAATCCACTCCACTGGGAAGGACGAACTGCGCCTGCCGAATTTTCCTCGGCAACGGATATCCAGGATCCAGACTACCGCCGACCTTGACCTTGCCGTCTTCGCTGGCCACCGTCACTCGCAACGCTCCGGGAACGCCGGCGATTCCATCGTTGGCAAATCCAACGATCAGGCCTTGATGATCGCCGTCTGTGTATTGCCAGATAAACGATGGGCGCACGCGATATCCGATGGAACGATTGATGTGGTCGATGGCGGTGGGCGAGTGATGATAGTAATCCAGAATATTTTCTGCGCTGATGTTATGGAAATTCCACAGTGACCAGTAGTTTGCGCCCACGTCGATGACATGCTCGATTGAACTGTCGCTGTAGGAGATCGGCTCGTTCGTCGGTGCAATTTTGGAGAGATGACCGGGAAGGGCTATCTCTACAACGGCAGCGACCCACGGCGGCCGATTGCTGATGCTTTCAATCTGCATGTTCTCGATAAAGATTGTGTCAGTTCGCAACCAGTTGGCGCTGCGTACGGTGCGATCGACAAGTTCGGAATTTCCGACACGACTGAAATCCGGTTGTGTATTAGTTGCCAACGGTGTCTTGGTCCAGCAGGCAAGCTGTACATCGAGCATGCGGAGCCAAGTGCGTTCCGCCGTGACATAATCCGGAAACGGATTGTTCGTATACGGCCACGTGTGCCCCTCGCCCCAGAAGCCGTACATAAAGGTGTCCATAAATTCGATCTGCGAATTCCCGTTCAATTCGACTGCCAGTAATTCGTTCAGTTCACGGTAGGCGGCTTGAAAAACCGGGTCATCATAGCGAGGCTGAAGATGAGCTTTGCGAAAGCGTACTTCAGTAGCATCACCGCGCCACTCTCCAGCTAGCTTCACCATGGGAACTTTATCGACGAGAAAATCCGGCAGCACTGGACCCTCAATGTCGGGATCACTCATCATCACGCGAAAGCCGATCCGCTTTTTGTACTTTGCCGCCATCTCAAATGTGATCTTCCAGTAATCGGCGAAATCCAGACGGCCGGGCTGCTGCTGCACGTCGCGCCACGGTACGCGAATGTAGAGTTTCTGGCCTAGAGGAAGACTGGCGAGCGCCTCAATGGCTTGCTCTAGATTGCTGGACTTGATTTCATCGCGGCCAAGATCGCCTGAGATATAGGTCATCAGGCCTTTGCCGAAGTTGGGAACAATTTCACTGGTCCGAGTAGTTGCCATCACAACGTCGTCGGTTGGAATCACCGCCTCCGGCGCGTACTGAGGGAACGGACCCTGGTTCAGCCGGTCGGTGATTGCGGGTCCGGAACCAAAGTCGTATTTACCCCAATTGTGGGCGGGAACAAATGCGTGGGCCGGTTGGGCCGCTGCTCCCCCCGCGATGCCTGCTATCGCTGCTGATTTCAGAAATGTTCGTCGATTCACGGTCATGCCTCGCGATCACTACCACTCCGCCCCCACTATAGTGATCGGAAGAAATAGAAACAAGTCGCAGCAGGGTCAGCTGACATTTCTGCTCATCTGCTCTCGTCGGCTAGCCACCGTTGAGCCCGATTGTCCACTATCTATCGCACGGATTGGGATTGACGGCTATTCTGAGGGCCCAGCGCATGCAATTACTGGGTATCTGGCATTGTGCTTGACAAGGGCAGAATGGAAAGCTAAAAGGGTGGAGTCCGTAATGAAACGAAATTTTACTCCCCTGTCACTTGACCGCTCCAAAGGAGACTCTCGTGAATCGTCGACGCACGAATCTGGTGATGCTGGTTTTCTGTCTGTCCGTGAGTATCAGCGTATCCGCCGCCACGCCCGCTACTTCCCTGTATGTGTCGACCCACGGAAGCGATTCCAATCCGGGCACAAAGGAAAAGCCATTTCTCACCGTGCAGCACGCTGCCGACATGGCGAAACCGGGAGACACTGTCAACATTCGCGGCGGAAAATATTGTGAGCGCCTTGCGGTCACCTCCTCCGGAAATGCGATCCAGGGTTTCATTACATTTCGCAGCGAACCAGGAGAGACAGCCATGTTGGATGGAAGTTGTCTGACTCCCGAAGTTGGCGACAGTCCCATGGTCGCACTGCGTAATGTCAGCTACCTGAAAATCGAGCATCTCGACATCGGCAATTACAGGACCGCCGATCCCACTCGCGTCCCGGCAGGCATTCGTGTCTACGGCCACGGTTCCCACATTGAGATTCGGGACAACAATGTTCACAATATTGAGCAAACCTATCCAGGGCGGGAAGGTCCCGGCCACGGCGCCAATGGGTTTGGCATTGCCGTGTATGGCACCGACGCCGCAAGTCCGATCACCGACCTCATCGTCGACGGAAACGAAGTTCATAATCTGCAGACAGGATCAAGCGAATCCCTGGTGTTGAATGGCAACGTCACCAACTTCCGAGTGACTCGGAATCGCGTTCATAACAATAACAACATCGGCATCGACATTATTGGGTTCGAGCACACAGCGAAAGATCCCAGCGTCGATCGCGCACGCGATGGAATCGTCGCCGAAAATCATGTCTATGACATTACGTCCAGGGGGAATCCAGCATATAAGGACGATGCAAACTCTGACGGCATCTATGTTGACGGCGGAACGCGCGTGGTGATTGAGCGCAACATTGTGAATAACGTCGATTTCGGAATAGAACTGGCCAGCGAACATTTCGATCGTGATACCAGCTACATCATCGCGCGCAACAATCTGATTTATTCCTGCCACACGGCCGGCATCTCGATTGGCGGTTACGATGAAAAACGCGGCAGCACGCATGACACCGTCATCGTGAACAACACCCTTTATAAAAACGACACGTGGCATACCGGCACCGGTGAAATTCAGATGCAGTTCTATCTGCGCAATAACATTTTCAAAAACAACATCGTCTATATCGGTGACTCGAACCAGGCACTGAGAAGTCGAACCGGCCGCATGGATCCTGATACGCCGACGGTAACGTTCGATCACAATGTTTATTACTCGCCTGCGGGTGCGAACGGAGTGAAGTGGTCTCTGGATGGCAAAGACTATTCGAGTTTTCAAGCGTACGTGAAAGCCACGGGGCAAGACCGCGATTCCAAATTTGCGGATCCAAAATTTGTCGATCCCGCCGCACACAACTTCCATTTGAGAAAGGATTCCCCTGCTATTGGCAGCGGTGTCAATCTCGGTAACGATATCGTGGGAAGCGAGGATCTGGACGGCAAACCAAGATGCACAAATGGCAAGATCGATGTAGGGTGTTACGAGATGCGCTAGAGAATTTGTCTCGCCGGAAAGGATTTGATGCCGTACGCCGATCGATTGGAAACGAAGCCTCGATATCGCGCGGCCCTCTTCCATTTGACCTGCACCGTGGCTCTCGTCGCGATGCTGGTGCAGATTGCACCGGCACAAAAGCTAATCACTCCAGGCTATCTGTTCAACTCCGATCCGACCTGCGGGCAGATCGGAGATACGTTCTACCTGTTCACAACGCAGGATCCCTTCACCGTGGAATTCATTCGCGAGAACGCCTTCTACAAAGGCATGTACGCGTTTCACGAGTTCACGACCACGGACTTCGATCACTGGGTCGATCATGGTTCCATCCTGACCTCTCGCGATGTGACCTGGAATACGGGCGGCGCGTTATGGGACGGCGATGCCGGAATCCCTGCCAATGGCAGGTTTTATGCATACGCGCCTTTTCGCATGAATTCCGCGTCCGAGGCGAACTACGGCCGATTTGATATCGGAGTGTTTACCGCGACCAACCCTGCGGGCCCCTATCATGACGCGTTCGGTGCCCCCATGAAGAATTTCGATGGCACTCCATTGGAAGGACTAAGCCCGACGGTGATCCGGGACGACAGCGGTGCGCCCTATCTTTTGTGGGGTTCTGGCGATACCGCGAAGCATGCAGTGATGCTTGCGCGACTGAAACCGAACATGGTGGAGTTGGCTGAGCCACCGCATCACTTGTCAGTGCAAAAGAAAGATGCCTGCGGGAATCTCGAATACTTCGAAAGTCCAATGCTCTTCAAATCCGGAGCCAAATGGTACCTGACGTATGTCGCGTACAAGGATATTAAAGGCCCAGGTTGCGACGCACCGGGTTCCTATGTCGAATACGCCGAAGCAAACAGCATGTTTGGGCCGTTTGACGCACCTGCGCGCCACTTGATCTATCCTGCCGCTGGCGGTGTGGAGTCAGTGCAGCAAGGCGTCTGTCAATACAAGGGGAAATGGTACATTGCGTATCACGTACCGTATGAAGACCTGTTGCCGCACAACGATCATCATCGCCAGGTGGGTGTAACTGCGCTCACAATTCTTCCAGACGGCAGTCTGCGCCCCATCTATCCGGCTCGCGATGCGGGGGTGGGAACACCCGGCGTGACGCATCTGACCCTCGATGCTTATGCTCCTCGACGCGAGGCTGCGGAGTTCCAGGTTCGCAGGTATGCCGCAGGTCAAAAGGGTCTGTCTGGCGAGTATCAGATGCAGATGAAGGATGGCAGCTACCTTCAGTTTCACAATGTCGACTTTGGCAGCGGGGCCGCGGCCTTTCGCGTCGAAATCAGTTCAGAAAACAAGACCCTGCGAAACACCGTGCTGCAAGTGCGCCTCAACAATCCTGCCGGTAAGGTAATTGGGACGGTGAAGGTGGACGGCGGCCAAAGCGCGACCGTCTATCGGACCTACACCGTTCCGGTGGATGCAGCGGCGCATGGAGTCCATGACCTGTGCCTGATGGCTCACGGCGAGGACGGCGACGCACATGGGAATTTGTTCAACATCACGTCGTTTGCTTTTGTGAAGCGCCAGCCATGATGACCGTCAGTACATGCGAGCTCTCGCGGTTCGCAAACTCGATCGCCGTCGCTTCGTTTCCACCAGAGATCCGAACGCGACTACGCCTTCGCTAATTCTGTTTCGATGGCTTTGACCAACGCAGGATCATCCGGCGCAGTATTCGGCGCAAACCGGGCGACTACATTACCGTGACGGTCGACGACAAATTTTTCGAAATTCCAAAGGATCTCCGGCTCGGGGTTTGGGTCGATTCCATATTTCTTCAGGTCCTCGCCAAACGGCACTTGGGAGGTACTGATTGCCTCAGGTTGTGCGGCGATTAATGCGTTGTAGAGGGGATGTTTGGCTTTACCAACGACAGTGATCTTTTCAAACATGGGAAAGTCGACGCCGTAGTTGGTGGTACAAAAGCTCTGAATGTCGGTGTTTGAGCCCGGTTCCTGGCTTTTGAAATCGTTGGCGGGAAATCCGGCAACAACCAGGCCGCGATCACGATACGTTCGATATAGCTTCTCGAGACCTTCGTACTGCGGTGTCAGTCCGCACTTGGATGCGACATTGACGACGAGAAGAACTTTGCCGGCATAGTCGCCGAGGGTGGTGGCTTCGCCGGTGATGCGGCGCACAGGGATTTCCTGGACAGGTGTACTCATCATGCCTCCAAGTTTATCGCAGCACACAGTAGCGCGAGGCACGCAAAATGCTCTTACGTGATTGCGAACATCGATCTGCAGACAAGACTGCAAGGATGATCTGGGACGATCGGTTTATTTTGCTACTAGAGAGCCTGACCTCGCTGGTATCTCCGCTAGCTTTGCTCTGCGAAACAATCCATATCGTTTCAGCATCACGAACCACAGCACGACACCACCGATAAAGAGCGCGAGAAACAGCGGAAATACAGACCACTGCGTGTGAACGATAAATCTTTCGGGATGGTAATAGGGCTTCAGGTACGCATCCCGCAGGATGTCTCGCATGACGCACATGGTAAGGATCACGACGGCGATGAAACCCGGCACATAGAATGCGGCAACGCGGATATCCTGTTTCCGTATGGCGTAGGACATCATCAAAATGGCTGCACTTGCGCTGAAAACCCCGACCAGCAGCAACGCCGTGGCCCAAAAACCATTCCCCGTAAACAGCATGAGCATTTCCCGTGGAAGGCTGACCAGGAACCAGACTCCCACGAGAAATTGCGCCATGGTGGCATACATGAAAGCCCTGCCACCAAACCGTAAGAGCTGGCGAGCATACTCTCGATCTCGATTCCAATTTGCCAGCGACACAAAGACGAGAAGAAGCCCGCCCACAGCAACTGCGGCAATGAA
The DNA here is from genome assembly GCA_963735505.1 of uncultured Acidobacteriota bacterium. GTDB lineage: Bacteria > Acidobacteriota > Terriglobia > Terriglobales > Acidobacteriaceae > JAKAAZ01. The sequence continues at coordinate 143,612 of CAVTLR010000003.1, forward strand.
GAAGTGCAGGAAGCGAGGGATCAGCGTCGACTCCGACAGGTTGAGGTGCCAGCCAGAAGGATTGGCAAAGTACTTTGCTCCCCAGCGTGACGGCACCAGGCTAAGAGTGAGGTTATTGCTGTACACAAAGCCAATGAGGCAAACGAGAATCACGCTGAATAGCATGACGACGCCAGCCCTTCCTGGTCGTTTTCCGCTGTGGAATGAGACGTAGTAGAAGCCGTAATAGGCAAGGGTCAGCAGCACAAGGACAAAGAACCAGGGCCACGCCATGATGATGGACGACGTATAGAAAAATTGTCCATACAGGACCTGCACAAATAAAAGCGGAGCAATCCCAAGTGTGATTGTGGCAGGCAAAAAAACGGGCAACTTTTTGGCGACGTCAAAGAAGACGCGATTTCCGTCGACTTGCTTTCGCAAGCGCCACTTGGACACCAGCGCCAGAACCGCGCCGCCCAACAGAAAATTCATGGCCAATATATGAAGGAAAAAGGTCACGATGAGAAGGAGCTTGAAGACCCAATAGGGTGCTGGCAGCGGATTGGGGTCTAACACTGGAATCAGGTTTGGCTGCATCATGGTCAATTTCCTCCTTGCTTGGCCGTGCCGGTGGTCTCTGCGCTACGCTGCGAGTTCACCCACTGCACCAGTGCGCTGCGCTCCTGGTCGGTGAGTTTCAGATCTGGCATCAGGGGAAACAGTCCGGGCAAATTCTTCAAGGCTTCGTTCTCTGCATTGGGATCGTGCGGCAAACCATTAATCAACACATCACGAGTGACCCCTTCATGACACATTCCACAATTTTGTTGGAAAACGATCTTGCCATCTGTAACAGCGGGCCGGTCGGCTGAGACCGGCTGAATGGAACTGAGGAAGGCAGCCAACGCAGCTCGCTCCGCGTCTGTGCCCGCGAAGGGCGGCATCACGCCGTTATGCATCAATTGAAGATCGCCAATCATCGCTTGAATCTTGTTCTGATCCCACCGCCGCAAGGCAATGTAATGTTTTAGCCCGCGATAAGAATGGGTCGTATGGCAGCTTTGGCACTCTACCCGGAATATTTCTGCGCCGATCGCGATTTGATTGGCGGGTGTAATTTCGCGGTCATTAATCCATTTTGCGGATTTCAGAACCCCTGCTTCGTTCACCTCGTCGATGCTGAATCCGCCGTCGCCAGGTATTTGCGTTACGTAGAGAGAATTTGCGTAGAGATAATTGCTGATGACGAACGGCTTGCGAATTGACTCTCGCACGAACTCGAATGAGCCCATCGCACCCAGCGCAACCAACGCGACCACCAGGCTGAAGGCCAAGTGCATGCGAGCCGGTCGGACCAGCGTGAAAAGTGTCAGCAATAGCATTGCGGTCAGCAGCACAACGGCGAAGGCCGCGAAAAACGTGCCGGTGGGCATAGGGCCGCGAGCGCTGGCCCAGGTTTCAACGGGAATCTGGTGGATATACCACCATCCCAATACGGGCAGAACAACCAGAGCGGGTACGATCCATAGAGCACTCCAGCGAACAATGCGAGCCTTCAGCGCGACATCTTTCTGCACGCTAGCGGTGATCAATGCGTAGACCCCCGCAAGGGCCAAAGCGATGGCGAAGCGGAAGAACAGCGATGGAAAATATGTGGGATTGAAGAACCCACTCCAGAACTGGTGATTTTGAACCCAAGTCCCGGAGGTCAACATAAACGTGATGATGCCGTTGATGATGACCATGCTGGCGAATGCAGCGACGAAGTATATCCATCCGTACCATTCGTGAAGCGCCGGATCCAGCTTCTCCCATCCGTAGAGATAGAGAAGAGCGGCGGTAATCTCGACGAAGAAAAATATCCATTCGATCGCCCATCCCCAGACATAAGCGTGAATCAGGTTACTGGTAGCCATCGGGCTGATCAGACCGATAGTGAACCAGATGCCAACGCCGCTGACCACTCCGAACACGACCGTCACCAGCACGAAGAACTTCGTGTGGATTTTGAGCCATTCAAGCAGCGCCGAATCCTGATTGCGTCTCGCCTTGCGTTCGGTCAGCACCAGGAAAAGGCCGCCTCCTACCGCAAAGTGGGAAACAAATACGTGAAGGATCGCGAGGACTGCCATCAACAGCCCTGCACCAAAAGCGACGTTCCAAACTGGATAATTCACGCGGCCTCTCCTGTCTTTGGGGCCGGAACCAAACGGAAACATGAGGACGCAGTTTCGCCGCAGGTGGCTTCGTATAGCTCCAAACTCTTCATTGATCCTCTCTTCGAGAGCAGTTTGCGGTGACAGGGATCACAACGGTTAGTGATCCAGCCAAACATATCGCCCGGAGACGATGGCGCCAGGTCGCTTTCTAGATCTGTGGCCGAGGGTGAAGGCAGGAAAACTCGCGCCACCTATATAGGGAAGGACACCTAGGCTTATAAATATTTCCCGAAGACTAGAGATTTGCCCGAACTTGGGCGCTAAATTTGCGCTCGCGCCGAGCCTGAAGTAGAGTTCTTGACGTAAGCACAATCGACCATGCGACGAGCCTTCCATTTTTTATTCCTGCTCTCTTCCCTGTTCCTGCTGACGACGGTTGTAGGAGTTGCCCAAACCAACACGCCTGAAAACCAAAAGAATGGGTCGACGGATCAGCCAGCCTCCCAGGACCAGCCCGCGCGCTGGAGCGAAGCCAAGGCGAATGCCTGGTACGCAAAACAACCATGGCCAGTCGGTGCGGATTACATTCCGCGGGACGCGATCAATCAACTCGAGATGTGGCAGGCGGCAACGTTTAATCCGCAGGAGATTGACCAGGAGTTGGGTTGGGCGGAAGCTATCGGCATGAACACCATGCGTGTGTTCCTGCATGACCTGCTATGGCAACAGGACCCAGTTGGATTCCAGCAGCGGATCAATACATTTCTGACGATCGCCAATAAGCACAAGATTCGACCTGTCTTTGTGCTATTCGATTCCTGTTGGGAGCCAGATCCGAAACTCGGTCCGCAACATCCTCCAATTCCCGGCATACATAACTCAGGATGGGTACAGAGCCCCGGCATGCCCGCGCTGGAAGATCCTGCGCAATACCCGCGACTGCAAGCCTACGTAAAAGGCGTGGTTGGCGCATTCGCCAATGACCCTCGCATACTAGCGTGGGATCTGTGGAATGAGCCTGACAACGGCGACGATGAGAGTTACGACAAACCTCAAAAGGAAAAAGGAAAGAACGGTTTAGTGGCGGAACTATTACCGCAAGTATTTTCATGGGCCCGCTCGCAGCACCCGATTCAACCGTTAACCAGCGGAGTTTTCTATGGCGACTGGAATGATTTCTCCAAATTGAAACCGGTGCAGAAAATCCAAATCAGCGAATCGGACATCCTTTCGTTTCACAATTACAGCTGGCCTGAAGACTTTGAAAAGCAAGTTGTGCAGTTGCAGACCTACCATCGTCCCATTTTCTGTACGGAATACATGGCGCGCAGCGTGGGCAGCACGTTCGATACGATCCTTCCCGTCGCGATGAAATACAGGGTCGCAGCGATAAATTGGGGGCTGGTCAATGGCAAGACGCAGACGAATTTGCCGTGGGATTCCTGGCAACGCCCCTACGTGCTGGAAAAGCCGCCAATCTGGTTTCACGATGTTTTCTATCCCGACGGCAAGCCCTATCGCCAACATGAGGTTGACCTGATCCGACAGCTGACCAGCGAAGCCAACGGAAAGCCTCACTAACCTTCTGTCTAGCAACGCAGCCGGATGCTATAACCAAAACGTATGGTTCGCTTGAAACGACTTTCTGCCGCGCTACATTCCGCCGCTCCTGATGCGGATGCCATGTTAGTGACTCATCCCGTGGATGTGCGATATTTGACCGGATTTACAGGGTCGAATGCAGCGATTGTTTTGCCATTGCAGAACCCCGGCAAGGCGCGTCGACATTCGCGGCTTAGCAAACCAGTACTGTTTACCGATGGCCGGTACATCCAACAAGCCAAGCAGGAAACCAAACATGCGGGGGTGGTGATCGCTCAGGGCCCGATCCTGCGCGAGGCCTGCTCTCACATGGTGGCGGCTGGCGTTCATCGTTGTGCGATTGATGCTGAACACACCACCGTCGCCACATTGGACGCGATGCGCCAGTGGATTCCACCCAAGCTTCGGCGAAGCTTTTTCCAACCCGTACCTCCTGTGACGGCTGGACTGCGTGAGGTAAAGGACGCCGAGGAAATTGGGCGAATCCGTACAGCGGCCCAGCTGGGATGCAGGCTTTTTGAAGACTTGCTAACGCGAATTGAACCCGGCAAGCGTGAGGTCGAAATCGCTGCCCACCTTGAATTTGCTGCACGCATGGCAGGGGCGGAAGGTATGTCCTTCGAAACCATTGTTGCCAGCGGTCCACGTTCTGCCCTGCCGCACGGCCATGCGACCGAGCAGCGAATGCCTCGACGGGGATTTGTCGTCCTCGACTTTGGCGTGTTGTTGCGTGGATATTGTTCCGACATGACGCGGACAGTTCACCTGGGACCGGCGACTGCCACGGAGCGTGATGCGTACGAAGCCGTTTTGGAGGCCCAGCTTGCTGCAATTGCCGCCGTCAAGCCAGGAGTATCATGCGGCGAGGTGGATGAAGCGGCACGAAGCGTTTTACGATGCGCGAAACTGGCCGATTTCTTTACCCATTCGACCGGTCATGGCGTAGGGATGGAGATTCATGAAGGTCCGCGAATCGCCGCCAAACAGCAGCAAACTCTGAAAGCTGGAATGGTGATTACAATTGAACCCGGCATCTATTTGCCTGGCCGTTTTGGCATCCGCATTGAGGATATGGTGCTGGTGACTCGAGGCGGTGCGGAAATGCTGAGCCCGGCGACGAAAGCATGGATTGAGCTGTAAAGTTTGCGGCGCCGGGTTTTTGCCCTCAGCCATTGCTATTTTGGAGTCCTGGACGCGACCATCGCTCGCCGAAACCACTATACTTGCAAGGACGCTACAGAATTGTAGTAGGGCCTGTTAAGGAGCACGTGAAACGTATGAATGCCGGACAGTTGCAATCGTTGAAAGACCTTATCGAATTTCTCAAACAGCAGGAAGTGGGGGAGTTCGACCTGGAACAGGACGGTCTGAAAGTTCATCTTAGCTTTGCCGGCCATGGCCGCTCTGCGGGCAATGTGGATCTGAGCCAATTGACCCATCTGTTGCAACACGCGCCCGCAGCCCCGGCCCACGCGGTGGCTGCACCGGTCCATCTTCCCAGCGTGGCCGCCGGAGCGACCGCAGTCCACCATGCGCCTGCCGCAAGCGAAGAGGATGGTCTGCATATCATTAAATCTCCGATTGTTGGGACGTTTTACGAAGCCTCCGCCCCCGGCGCCGAACCCTATATTAAGGTGGGCGATCAGGTGGAATCCGGACAGGTCGTATGCATCGTGGAAGCGATGAAGCTGATGAATGAAATTGAGTCGGATATAGCCGGAGAAGTGGTGAAACGCATGGTCTCGAGCGGACAGCCCGTGGAATACGGTCAACCTCTTTTTGCTATTCGTCCGCGCTGAGCTGTCACGGCACGCGGATCGTTGATTCGCAAACTCCCCTGAGTTCAACACCGTCATTGAGTTGAGGTTTATGTTCCGAAAAGTTCTTATCGCCAATCGCGGCGAAATCGCGCTGCGCATCATCAGTGCCTGCAAGGAAATGGGCATTCGCACCGTCGCGATTTATAGCGAGGCAGATCGAAATTCTCTCCATGTACGCTTTGCTGACGAGGCCATCTGCATTGGCCCCCCGCGATCCGCGGATAGCTACCTGAATGTTCCTGCCGTCATCAGCGCGGCAGAAATTGCCGATGTGGATGCTATCCACCCCGGATATGGCCTGTTGAGCGAGAACGCGAATTTCGCTGAAGTCTGTCGCGCTTCCAATATCAAATTCATCGGACCACCGCCGGAAGTCACACGCCTGATGGGTGAAAAAGAAAAGGCTCGAATGTCGATGAAACGGGCCAAAGTTCCCATCCTTCCGGGCTCCGAAGGCGTAATCCAGAGCGAAGAAGAAGCATTGGAGTGGGCCAAGCAGATTGGCTATCCGGTCATCTTGAAAGCTTCTGCCGGGGGCGGCGGCCGCGGCATGCGCGTCGTACGCAGCGCCGAAGAGCTTCCGAACTTCTTTCGCGCGGCTCGAACCGAAGCGCAAAATGCGTTTGGCAACGGCGACCTTTACATGGAGAAATTCATCGAGAGGCCACGCCACATCGAATTTCAGGTCCTCGCGGATGAACATGGGAACGTGATGTCTTTGGGTGAGCGAGAATGCTCGATTCAGAGGCGCCACCAGAAGCTGATTGAGGAGTCGCCTTCGCTGCAAGTAACGCCGAAGATGCGTGAGGAAATTGGTGCCACGCTGAAGCGATGCCTGGAAACCATCGGCTACATGAACGCCGGCACGGTTGAATTTCTGATGGATGAAGATGGCAAGCTGTACTTCATCGAAATGAACACGCGAATTCAAGTCGAGCATCCAGTTACCGAATTGGTTACGGGCGTGGACCTGGTAAAGGCGCAATTTCGCATCGCGGCAGGAGAAAAACTTAGCCAGATTATTACCAAACCAATCGAGATGCGCGGGCACGCGATTGAGTGCCGCATTAATGCGGAACACCCTGAAAAATTCACTCCGTCGGCGGGAAAAATCACTGTATTTAATCTGCCTGGCGGTAACGGAGTGCGCGTCGACACCGCACAATATGCGGAAGGAGTTGTTCCGCCGTATTACGATTCACTGATCGCGAAATTGATTGTGCATGGAACCGATCGCGCCGAAGCGGTGGCTCGCATGGAGCGGGCGCTGAGCATGTTTGTCGTGGAAGGAATCTACACCACGATCCCCCTGCATCAGCGCATTTTTGCGGATGCAGACTTCCGGGCTGGCGTGTTCGATACCAAGTTCATGGAACGTTTCTTTGAGCGCGAGAAGTCACGTCAGGAATCTGCGCAGTAGCTGACATGCTGGCGCCCCTCTACCCCATTCTGGATATCGACCTGCTGACTGCGCGCTCGCTCGACTTGGCATCCATCGCTACTGCCTGGCAAGCAGCCGGGGTCACGCTCCTGCAGTACCGCAACAAACATGGGAGTGCCCGGGAGATGCTGCGCGATGCGGCTCAGCTCCGCGAGATATTTCCGACAAATGGCGATGCGCGCCTGATTTTAAATGATCGCCCAGACTTGGCGTTGCTATCGCGGTTTGATGGCGTCCATGTCGGCCAGGGAGATGTATCGGCAGAAGACGCCCGCAGAATTGTGGGAGCGAGTCACTGGGTTGGCGTGTCCACAAACTCCGCGGAACAAGTGATCGAGGCCAACAGGACAAGCTGCGATTACATTGCGTATGGTCCGATCTTTTCGACCGCATCCAAAGCCAACCCTGATCCGACAGTAGGGCTTGATGGTCTAAAGGCCGCACGTGCCCTTACACGCAAGCCACTGGTCGCGATCGGCGGGATTACGAGGAAAAATTGCCGCAGCGTACTGGACGCAGGGGCAGATTCTCTGGCAGTGATTTCAGACCTTTTGCCATCGGGTGATATCGAGGAAGATCTCTACGAGTCGGCACTCCGGATTGCGGAGGAATTTCTCCGGCTGGTGCGATGAAGTTGCCGCACGTCCGTGCTCGTCGCCCGCTGGCCGTGACATATCTGGGAAACTACGGGCATTTTTTCTTGTGGCGCGAACGATGTTTCACCAGCATGGACCGAACAACCGGCAATACATTCTGTGCGACCTGGGCATTGCCGTCGGCGGTAGCGTGCACCTGGTCATCCTGTAGCATTCCGGGTACGCCGGTCAGATCGTGATACAGGTCGCTATCCAGTGGAACGTTATATTGTTTCGGCAGCGACAGAAACATCGCATGAAATTCCTGGATATAAGTCGCGCCGTAATCCTTGGACAGCGTGAGCTCCCCAAGGATCACTTTACTTCCGCTTCGCTGCAGTGAAGACACGATCGCGTTGAGATTGGCCGTTGTTTGCGCAATCGATAATCCGTCCAGCATGTCGTTGGCGCCCAGAATCACGATCACCAAAACAGGCTTCTTTTTCTCAATCGCAGCGAGTTGCTTCAAGCCGCCTCCGCTGCTAGCGCCATTGCGACCGAAGTTCAGCACCTTATAGTAATAGCCAGAATTATTGAGGTACTCTTCGAGGTAATCCGGGTAGCTCTTTCCCGGAGGAGCGCCATAGCCGGCCGTAAAACTATCACCCAAAGCGACAACTATGTTCGAGTCAGAATTGCCCGCGGCCGTTGCCAGACAAGGACCGGAGTCAGAGATCTTCAAGAGCTGCATGCCACCCAGCGAACCGGCGTCCGCTAGTTGAAAATTCTCCCCGCCGAACATCACAAAAATAACGGCCAGACTGGCCAAGAACAACTTCTTAGTGTCGACAGAGGATTTCATGCTGCTCCTCCCAAAGAGCTTCTTTCGCGAATCGGAGCGCCCACATTCATTCTCAACGGGCAACGGAAGGCATTGCGACGTCCATCGAGGGTTGAAGTTTTGACGCAAACAATTTTGCAATACTGTCGAGTTCGGCTGCAATCCTCTCCCCTTGACCTGTCATTTAGGCGGCATGCCGCCGTTTGCGGGTCGTAATGCAACCCAGTCCAGCCTCTCGTCAGTCCAACCGGTCCAGCTACTAGGAAATCGCTGCTTACGATACTATCGAGCTACGCAAATACTGTTGGCAAAACCGGCGTCCACTCGGACTTTATAGAGAAGACTGGGAGAAACCTCTCAATATGGCGAAACTCGGGGCAATCAAGCCCATGTCCACGCTTCTGCAGGAAGCGCATCAAGAAGGCGAACACGAGCTGAAGCGGGCGCTTGGTCCTGTTAACCTCATCACTCTTGGAATCGGCGCAATTATTGGGACCGGCATTTTTGTGCTCGTCGGACCGGCCGCCGCCATATTCGCTGGCCCTGCGGTCGCGCTCAGTTTCGTCGTCGCTGGCATCACTTGCGCATTTGCAGCTCTGTGCTATTCCGAGTTCGCGTCCCTGATACCGATCGCCGGTTCGGCGTACACCTACGGCTATGCCACCCTGGGCGAGTTCATCGCCTGGATCATCGGCTGGGACCTGGTCCTGGAATACGCCTTCGGCGCTTCGACCGTCGCCTCCGGTTGGAGTGGATACTTTGTCAGCCTGCTCGACGATCTTCACATTCACATCCCGCCTCAGATCATAGCTACCCCCGGCACCGTCCTCTATCACTACGCAGGCCACTGGGTGCCGTTCATGTCGCTCCCAGACAGCGTCAGCATTCACGCTTCTTCGCTTCCTCACGTCACTGCGATCGCAAATCTGGTGGCGTTCGCCGCCATTGCGGTCGTGACCACCGTGCTCGTCATTGGCATTCAAGAATCCGCCAACTTAAACTCGGCGATCGTATTCATCAAACTTGCCGTCGTCGCGATATTCATCGTGGTGGGCGCGATTTTTCTCGTTCAGCATCCCCAGATCGCGCATGCCCATTGGCATCCGTTTATCCCGCCGGCACAACCCGATGGCCGCTACGGCATCCACGGAATCATGGCCGGCGCCGCTTCGGTCTTCTTCGCTTACATCGGTTTCGACGCAGTTTCTACAGCCGCGCAAGAGGCGAAAAACCCCAGTCGAGATATGCCAATCGGCATCATCGGTTCGCTCGTGATCTGCACGATCCTCTACATCATCGTTGCCCTGATTCTGACCGGCCTGGTCAGCTACAAGATGCTCAACGTTGGTTCCCCGATTGCTACCGGGATCGACGTCACCGGACATCGCTGGGGCACTTTGCTGGTCAAATTCGGGGCAGTGTGCGGACTCGGCACCACCATGCTTGTCATGCTGTTCGGGCAGTCCCGAGTCTTCTTTTCCATGTCGCGCGATGGTCTGCTGTGGAAGTGGGCCAGCGCCGTCCATCCGAAGTTTCGCACTCCTTGGCGCTCCAACATCGTCGTCGGGTTCGTCGCCGCATGCCTGCCTGCTCTGCTTCCGGTCGATCGTCTCAGCGAACTGACGAACATGGGCACATTGCTCGCGTTCGCCATCGTCTGTGCTGGAGTTTGGATTCTACGGCGACGTATGCCGGACCTGCCCCGCCCCTTCAAAACTCCATGGGTGCCTCTGGTGCCGATCTGCGGCATCGTAACCTCGCTCTACCTGGTTTGGACGCTACCGACGCTGACGAAAGAAGTGGTTCTGGCTTGGTTGATTATAGGATTGATGATTTACTTTACCTACAGCGTGAAGCACAGCAAAGTGCAAAAGGCTCTGGGCACGGAACGAAAATAAGTCGGGTCGTCCAGACGTTTTCTTGGGTGCGGTTGGGCGGGTCGACCGCCGGTATGTAGAATTCCTTGCATGACGGAAACCGCTTTGACGGCCCCGACCGCCGACCACGATCACCTGAGCTTCCAGCAGGGGATACGAACAGCATTGGCTGCCGTGCTGGCATACTGGATCACTAGCATGCTTCGTTTGCCAGGCGGCTACTGGGCTGCAATTAGCGCCATCGTGGTGATGCAGTCAGAAGTTGGCGCCACAGTCACCGCTTCACGCGATCGTCTCGCAGGAACTGCCATGGGTGCTGTGGTGGGGCTGCTCACCTCGTTAGTTTGGCACCATTCCCTTCTCGTATTCGGATTGGCGGTGCTGGTAGTCATGATGTTAAGCACCGCACTCAACTTCAAGAACGCCGGTCGTCTGGGCGGCGTCACTGTCGCAATCATTGTCCTGATTCCCTATCCAGGCCCGTTGTGGCACATCGCCCTGCAGCGCTTTCTGGAAGTGTCTTTTGGAATTGTGATATCGCTGGGCGTTGCAGTCGCGTGGACCCAGGTCAGCAAACGGTTGAGCCGCAAACCGGCATAGGCACTCAACGCGGGTCCAGCGCCTCATCTCGCTGTGGTTGTGGATGGCGATCGGACAGCTCCGGGTGAAGTCCGCAGGCGGCAGGCGGATTGATCATTTGTTTCGCGAACAGTTGATAGCTGAAAGTTCCTGGGCGCAATGTGGCCCAGTATGAATCGCTCCATAGCAGCGGCCGATGCAGATCGATCAGCTGATTCTTCAGTATGGCGACTCCGCAAACAAGGTTGTTCTTCGGCTGAAGAATGGTTCGCGCAGGATCGTCCGGTGGCAACCCTCTGTCGGCTTCTTGATCGAATGGACAGCCGTATCGCTGACGGTCTGCGTACGTCAGTTGCAAAAGCCCCTCCGTACGCACCTTTGTAACGGGCACATGTTCTTGCTGGGCCAGCTTGGGCTCAGTATGGCGAACCGTCGCATTTGGATTAAGGCCGGCCTCGGCACCTGCGAGCGCCTGGAAAAAATAGGCCCAGAACGTTCGCTTTTGCGCATTGGTCATGACATAGAAGCGCGGACAGAATTGCCGTACATCGCGCGGAACCCGATTCGATAGCAACACCGGCGGCAGCGCTTGCGCCACAATGTGATTCCATTCTGGATTCCAAGTGGTCTCACCCAGCTCGGCGGCTTTCTTATCGATGGGCGTAGACGGCACGCGCTTGATAGGTTTCGGTGGGTCGGCGACTGGTTTAGCAGGAGGCGATTGCTGTTCCCGTGTCCCACACCCGGCAAATGCCATTCCAAGACAAGTGACGACTGCGCATCTTTTCAAGGGCGACAGAGACACTCGAGCCACAACCTTCCCCGCCAACATATAGGTCAGCCTTTGGCGGCTGGCCCGTAAGTTTGGACGCAAACGGCGGGAATCTCGTTGCCACCGGAATGGCGAATTCAAGCGGTCGCTTACTGGGTGCTGGTGTCCAGATTTCCCCGAAGTACAACGATTGACGCTGGCGGTATCTCGTACTCGGTTGACTTATCGCCGCGCACGGTCGATTCCAGAATCGGTCCGTCTGGATCTGCGAAGCCATCGGTATACAACAAGGGAATTTTATCCAGGGTTCCCGGGATGTGCGATGTATCGGCATGGCGAAATGCCGGATGCCACTTATATTGCTCGCGTCCAAATGTAGAAACGTGGACATCCCCAGAAAAATAACTGGCGGATTTATCTTGCGAATTATCGAAAACAACCTGGACCTTATGCGCCTGCTCCTGATCACGATTCACTAGCATGACCGACCATTCATGATCTGGGCGCAACACTGAATAGGCCGTGACCATAGTGTGGTGCGCACCATCTTCGTAGGTTCCTGTCGCTGGATAGACTGTATGTTCGCCGCCGTCGTGCTGCAACCACTCAAAATTGATCATGCGGCTGGCAAAGTACTGCGACAGCGGCTGCTGAATTTGATAGTCCGCGTTCACCGTAAACATTCCAAATGTTCCCGGCGAATTGTTGCATCCGTTTTCCATTTGCAGCGGTAGGTAGTGGAAGTAATAGAGACCTTTTCCTCCCGCATTCAAGAAAGACCCTACATAGTCGGCCAGCCAGACACTGGCAAAGATGTCCATGTAGGTTTCAGAAGCAGCAGAAGAAAGGTTGGACTCTGTGATTAACATGGGCACATTCGCCGGTAAGCCATCGTTGCGCCACGTCTGAATAATATTAGCGACTAGCTGCGGCTCGTCATACAGGCTGCTCCATGCCATTTCGCAAGGTCCCAGCGGATAGTGCTCGAAGGAAAAGAATGCTAAGTCCTGTAAGTGTCCACGCTGTCGCAAGTAGTCTAGAAATCGTCCGAGCCATGAAGCCTTCCCATCTGCGTTGGGCCAGTACAGGATGTCGCGATTCACTCCTTCAAAAGAAGGACCACCGAGTTTTATGTTGGGATCAACACGGTGAATCGCAATCGCAAACTGAATGTACAAAGCCGCGACATCTTCCGGCGGGATATACTGCCCGTCGGCTTCCTCTCCCATTTCCACATACGAGATGGGATAGTGGCGGGCCTCCAGGTACTTGATTTCAGCGGCTGCATTGTCTGGATTGTCATAGATCAACGCGATGGGAATGATAGCCGGCAGCCCTTGCGTGACACCGCTGGTGTAGAACAAATCGAATCCCATCTGAGATTCATTCGTTGTCAAAAGATCCTTTGCCGTATGCCACGAATCCACGGACGAGGCCTCGGTCACCGTCTGTTGTTGATCCGCCGTGTGGCGAACCACGTCATGAAATGTTCCATCTTCGCTCGTGGTTCCGGCATAGAGCTCGTCGATCGCATACCCAACGCAGTTGCGCGGGTCCGACGAACCGTGGGTATCGCATGTATTGGAAGAATGCGTCATCACAATACGCAAATATCTTGCGGGAATGAGTTGGTCCGACAGGTGAACTGTCTCGACTCCGCCTTTTCCCGAATTAATTACACCGTGGGGAAAGGTCTGCCAGACTCCGTTGGTCGGAAAATCGAGTGGGCTCTCATAGGGTATGACTCCAGTCCAGTACTGAACTGTGTATTGGGTTGCGTAAGGATTCGTCCAGGCAATCTTGATGCTGTCGATGAACTGCACGCTGCTAAGATCCATCAGCACCCACTGCGGATGGAGCGCATCATCCTCACCCGTATATCGGCTGGTGAGATAGGGATTACTTTTCCAGTAGGTCGAAGTATCGCCATCCGTCAACCGCGAGTAGCCCGTAACTGAACCTCCGTCACGAGTGATCCCGCGATGCGGCAACGCATATCCAAACGAATGGCGAATGAATCCAGTCGGCTCGGCCGATCCCGTGAAATAGCCCTGTTGATCTTTCGGGTCGCTCCATGTGCCGACAGGATTCCAGTGCCAGGCCTCGATCGCGAGCTCGGTATTCTGGCGATAAGTCACGGGCTGCCATCCTGCCGTGAACACTCGGTCGAAAATGGTCTTGTTCATCAACTTATCGATGGCCACCGTTTGAATGCGATCGATTCCCGCGCCCAGCGTTTGCTTCGGAACAAAATGATTGGTCGCATGCGACGGAGTTATATCCACCTTCACGACCTGTGCAGTCAACGGCACGGCAAGCAGGCAACAACCAAGCAGCAGCGAACGATACACATTTCAGATTATCACGTTATTTCCTCCTCAGCCACGGGCACAAGTCTATGGCTGATGTCGGCGTTCAAATTATTCTGCTCCCGCGCCGGCGGTAGCCGCCAGCTTCGCGCCCAATGTCAGGGTGTTGGTATTCCAGCCGCTGACGATGACGGAGGCTTTGTCGGAAGTCGTATCTTTGGGAAGTTCAGCCGTCAGGTCGCGATGCTCACCCGGCATCAATTCCACAAAATCATCGCTCCAAAGCAGAGGGAGGATGGGTTTGCCATCGGCAGTAAATCCTCGCACCTCGACTTGAAATGCCAGCGCCTGCGATGGATTTTCAAGATGGACGTGAAGGGTATGGTTGGCGGTTGTTAGAGTAGCGTGAATCTGGCTCTTCGGCAGTGTCCGCAGCGCCTGCATGTCGGGGTAACTGATCGCGGGAGTATAGGTGTATTCCGTCTTGGACCAGTCAAACACGGTAAGTGTCGAGGGAATCCAATAGAAATTCCGGCTGACGACTTTGCCCGAAGCATTCTTCATTTCGAGGCGGACAAAATGTGTGGATTGCTCCGGCTGGAAAATACATCGGCCGGAATATCGAGCACACGCTGCGACCCGTCTGCGGCCAGGTTCACCGTCTTTGTCTGATGGAAAACTGACTTCAGATCGAGATCGTACACATCCGCCTGAACCTGCAGCGACGGCGTCGCGACCGGCAGGCTGCTGACCGCATAAATGCTGTGATCGTCATACGAATACTGCACATGCAGCGGCTCGCAGGCTTTCTTGGTACCGAAATATCCTCCGCCGGTTTGCAGATAGTAATCGTAAAGATGCCAAATGACCGACGGCCACGCATTGTTCAACATCCATTGGATCACTCCAGTGGATGTGTATTTATTTCGCGTATACGCCTCAAACATGGCGCGCTCCCCATCGTAGGTCATGGTCTGCGCAAGCTTGGAATACGCGTCCATCGAGTCGGGCCAGCCGTAGGTTGTCTTCATGGCCGTGTTGAATACGTCGACATTCATGAAGTCACCGCCGCCTGCGTGATAATCCCACACTTCTCCTATGGGCCAGCGATCTTGCGGAGGCAGAAACTTCACCAGGCTGTCTGGCTGTGGAATGGCGGGTCCTGGACTGGTTTCTGTGTTGAACGCGAAAGCACCGCCATGCTGAGTATCGACATACCAATATTCCGGAGAAACATAGTTGTACGGGCCTGACATCTTGACACCGCTGGGCCCGGTGACCGTGCTCGGCGCTCCCGACGCGGAGGAGAGGGTTGGATTCGGCCATCCCGTTTCCTTCTCAACATCCAGATACGCTTGCTCCACATCGGCCGTCGGATGATGATCGCTGCCATTCAACCACACCAGCAGCGACGCATGGTGTCGCAGTCGCAGCATCTGCGATCGTAGAGACGCATTGGCCACCTGATGATTCTCCGGCGTCCAATTCTTCCAATTTTCCCATTGGTCGCAGCAGCACCAGCCGGCCATCACCAGGATGCCGTTCTCGTCGGTCAGCCGATAGAATTCATCGCCTTCCAGTTTGGCTTCCTGACGAATTGTGTTCAAGCGCATGTCCTTCACCATGCGAATTTGTTGTGGCAGATTTTCGTGATCTTCGCGCATCAGCATGTCCTGCGACCATCCGCCGCCGCGAATCAGAATTGGCTTCCCATTGATGCGGAACAGCCGCCCTCCCTTCGCAGTCAACTCCGAAGTTACTTCGCGAATGCCGACGCGAGCTGTGGCTGTATCGGAAGTTTTGCCGCCAACAACAAAGTGGACAGTCAGGGTTTCCAGCGGATGCGAACCCATTTCCGCCGGCCACCAAATAGCGGGGTGCTTGAGTTTCAACTGGGGAAACTGCTCCGGAGAAAAGCTGACACTCTTCGATTCGCCAGCAGCCAGCTCAACAGGCTGCTGAAAACGTTGACCGGCAAAAGTGCCGACCAGGGTTCCCTTCACCGGATGGTCGGTGGCATTTTGCAGCTCCGCGGCGACGGTAACGTCGGCTACCTTGAGAGTTGCATCCTCAAAATGTGTGGTGATGAACGGATAGCGAACCGCAACCGGACCTGTCGTCGCCAGATCGACGGGTCCCCACAATCCCATATCCTTGTCTGGCGGAGAGGGATTCCAGTCGACCCAGTTAATGCCAAGATCTGTGGGGCTGGGAGCAAATGTTTCGACGGCGATGGTCGCAGGCTTGCCCGGAGTCACCGCTTTAGTGATGTCGAGGTTGTAGACGCGATAGGCCCCGGCAATTTGTTGATCGTTGGCCACCAATTGGCCATTCACCCACACGTTAGCGCGATAGTTAATGCCGCCAAAATGCAGCCAGGTCGTCTTGTCGCGCGAAGTAGCCGGAATCTGGACCTGCTTGCGATACCACCATGCGCAGCGATACGGGCTGTCCTCCGGCATTGGTAGACGGGAGAAAGTCGCGCCCATTTTGTAGTCACTGCCGGGAAGCTTGCGCAAGTTCATTCCGTAATAAGGGTCGGGATAGATTCCGGCTGCGACCTGAGCTGCAAGAACAGTCGTTGGGACCGTTGCCTTGATCCAGCCCTTCGGGTGGTACTCCGCGGAAGACAGCGTGGCTCCGTCGGCCTTGGCCACGCAGTCCGACTGAATCTCCCAGCCCTCACGAAGCGGAACGGTCTTGGCATCCGGGGCTTTGGGGGCGCTTTGTGCGAAACCGGGCAATGCGGGGGCAAGGCCCAGAACCGCGATGAGAAAGACGGATTGCGTTTCCAGACGAAATTTCATTGAAGCAAGTCCTCCGGATAAATCTTCTGACGAGTCGGGCGGCTGATGACTAGATACAACATTCGGCGCCTACGGATATAGAATCGTTTGAATATTAGCCTTTTTAAGCATTTCTTGTGACGCTGTCAAGGCCACTAAGCTTTTCCACGGTTTTTGGGCGAAATTTTGCCCGGTTGGCGAATGGCGGCGGTCGATTCTCGCTGCACGATTTCCGGCGGCAACAGGTCGACTCTGCCCTTGCCTTGCGCGACTTCGTCACCCTGCTGAATCTCCTTCAGGATTCGTTCCACAGCAATCGATCCCATTTTTTCCATCGGCTGCCGCACCGTTGAAAGGCTTGGGTTGAAGAGCGCTGCATAAGGAACATCGTCAAAGCCCAAAACCGAGCAGTCCTCTGGAACCCGCCGGCCGAAATTGCGCAAAGCTCGAACTGCGCCAAAGGCGGTCAGATCGTCAAACGCCAGCAGCGCCGTAAAACCCGGATCCTGCTCCAGCATTGCCTGGGTCAATGTGCGGCCTTCGTCAAAGCTTGAGTTGGACTCCGATGAGCCCGTCAGTTCCACCACCCACTTCTTCGGCATCTTCAATCCAACCTCGCCGGCAAACCGAAGAACTCCATCCCAACGCCGACTACTATCCCACAATGGGCGAGGACCGCGAATAAAAGCAATCTTCCTGTGGCCCAGTGAATACAGGTGTTGCAACGCAAGATATCCGCCCTGCTCATTATTCACCAGAACGGAACCAAGCGGGCCGCTGCGCATCTCCGATCCGACCAAAACCGTCGGCACTCGATGCCTCTCTAGCTCGGAGAGCATCTCGATGTCAATGAACAGCCAGTTGGCCACGACGATCAAGCCCTCGACTCTATATTCCAACAGCATGGCCAGGTAGCGCTCAAACTGTTGGCGCTGGTTGTGGGCATCCACGATGAAGGGCAGGAACTCCGTGGGATGAAGATGTTTTTCGATGCCCTGCAGAATCAGGGTGCAGAAGGGATCGGAGATATCAAAAATCATTACCCCGATGGTGTGGCTGCGCCGTTTCCGCAGGGATCGCCCGAACGCGTCCGGTCGATAGTCCAGGCGCTTGGCCACCGCGCGAATGTGTTCCTTGGTCTTGGCTGCCACATATTTTGAAATGGGGGCTTCATTCAGAACGATCGAGATCGTCGAGGGAGAAAATCCACTTTCGCGTGCAACATCCGCCAGAGTGGTGCGCGAGAAGCTATTTTTACCGTCTTTTCGAATGACCATACATCACTTGCATCACCGGAAATATCTTCACTTGCGCCGATCGTTATATCGATCCTTCGCAATACAACGCTGCGTCAATCGAACATCGATTCACCGAAGGCCCCATGAAACGATGCCGTTTTTCCTGGTCCAACAGCTTCCGAAAATCTACGCCTGAAATCAGTGTCTATAAAATACATCATCTTTCAAACGATTCAATAAGAAAGATTTTCAACTCTTACTGTGGCAAGAGGTGCAATCACGTCTCAGGCCTGCAAGCCGACCCTGTTTCCAGTTTTTCCGCGTCGGCGGTGAGCCCGAAGGATCTCGCAGAATCCTCAAAGAGAACCATCGATAGGATTTATGATGAACGCGACAGCGACTTGTCGACAGTAGGATCCGCACCCAAACCCTATGGCAAAGCGCGCCAATGTAAATCGAAAACTAAAAGTGATTCAACAGGCGTTGGCTGCTTTGGCCGTTCTGTTGTGGGCAGCGGCTTTCAACGGCCAAGTGCCGGCGCACAAGCGTCCCCGAATTGCTCTGGTTCTGGAGGGCGGAGGCGCGCTGGGGTTTGCCCATCTTGGCGCCATCGAATATCTGGAGCAGCATCACATCCCCATCGATTTTGTTGCTGGAACAAGCATGGGCGGCCTGATTGGCGGGCTGTATGCCTCCGGCGAATCACCCGCGCAGATTCGCCAACTTGTTTCACAAATCAACTGGGACCAGGTGTTGAGCGGGAATATACCTTTCCCCGATGTCAGCTATCGACGCAAACAGGACCAGATCACCTATCCGAACAGGCTCGAATTTGGACTCCGTCATGGGCTCACGCTTCCCAGCGGACTCAACTCTGGGCAAAGCGTTGGACTCATTCTGGACCAGGCGGTATTGCCGACATACAACGTACACAACTTCAATGACCTCCCCATTCCGTTCCGATGCGTTGCGACTGACCTGACGACTGGGGAAAAAAAGGTGTTCGACAGTGGTTCACTCGCCCAGGCACTCCGCGCCACCATGTCGATTCCCGGCGTTTTCGCTCCGGTGACCATCGACGGGCATGTGTATGCGGATGGGGGGGCCGTCGACAACCTTCCGGTGGATGTAGCAAAAAAAGCTGGCGCAGACATCGTGATTGCCGTCTATCTGGATACCGGTCCTACAACCACGGCCGAAGACACCTCATTTCTGACCACGGCCGGAAGAACGATTGCAATCATGATCAAGGCGAACGAACTTCAGAGCATGCGTGAGGCGGACATTTTGTTGACCGCTGACCTGACGGGATTCACAAGTTCTTCGTTTAACTCCTCCGCCAAAATCATTCCCAAGGGTTATGCGGCCGCGGAAAAGCGGGCTGGATTACTCGATGCTCTGGCTCTGAACGACAAGCAATGGAAAACCTACGTTGCAGCGCGCGACGCTCGAATTCATAAAACCATTCCGGTGCCCCAGTTCGTCGATGTGGTGGGCGCCGGAAGACCGATTGACCATGCAATCCAAAAGACTATGGAGCCTATGGTTGGAAAGCCGATCAATTCCAGCCAGATTGATAAGGAGCTGACCCGCGCCGTGGGTACTGGAGAGTTGGCGACGGCAGGATATGCAATTTCGCAGGCCAATGGAGAGAGCGGCCTGTTGGTGCATGCCAATCCCAAGACCTATGGTCCGCCGTTTCTGAAACTCGGCATCACCATCGATGGATCGGACGTGGAAGATGTGCTGTTCGGTATGGGCGGAAGGGTGACCATGCAAAACTTCGGCGGCTATCGGTCGGAACTGCGCGTCGATGGATTCTTTGGCAGTGGATATGGCGCTACTGGGGAGTATTACAGGCCATTTACGGAATCGAGCCTGTTTTTTGTGGCTCCGAACATCTATGCAACCCGAACCCGCTTCGACCTGTATGAGGACGCGAGCCGCGTGTCTGAGTTCGACATCCAGCGTAACGGTTTTGGCGCGGATGTTGGTTATACGGGATCGCGCAATTACGAGATACGTGCCGGCGAACAGCTGCAATGGTATTCGACGATTTCGTTGATTGACTACGAAGCTGTTCCCAATCAAAAACTACGGCAGCAGATCACCACTCTAAAATACACCTACTATGGCAGCGACAATGATCAACTGCCCAGGAGCGGCACCGGCATCCAGTTCGACGTGGATTGGCACCACAATATGGATCCTGGGACCGCGTTTACCAAAGCGAACCTCCAAATCCGATCGTTTCTTCCCATCAGCGAAAAAGGGTCTATCTTTTTTACCGGCTCCGGCGGCACCGCGTTCGGCACTTCAGCCGCCACGCTCGACCTGCAAGGGTTCAGCCTGGGTGGCCCATTTCACCTGAGTTCCTACGGCATCCACGAATTGATTGGTGGCCAGTATTTTCTATTCCAGTCCGGCTATGAACGCAAGGTATTGCCGCTCAATCCGTTCATTGGTGAAGGAGTCTACGCACTGGTTTTCCTGGAAGGCGGAAAGATGTATGACAATCTGACAACATTGGATAGCGGCCAGAAGCCTTTCGATGGGACCATCGCGATTGTTGCCAGAACCGCGCTTGGCCCAGTCTACGTGGGCACAAGCTATGGCACCGATAACCACCACAACTGGTGGTTCGGCTTGAAACCGCTATTCTGAGAGGCAACCTCCGGATCACTGAATTCGATGGAAAGTCCTTCTCCAGCGAGTGTCGTCAAAGAAGTGCGCCATCTCATGCAAAGTGGACCCCGCTCTATCTGCAAGCGGCACCTCATCCGCACCTGATTCGGGCATGACAATGGACCAATAAACAAAGAGTGGCCGCCCTATAATATTCTGTCGCGGGACGAAACCCCAATAACGACTATCCACGCTATTATCACGGTTGTCGCCCATGACAAAGTATTTCCCCGGCGGAACGACCAGGTCACCATCGTGAATATATGTCGGCAACAAAACCGACCATTCGGCCGTGACGCCTGACTCTTTCGAGGGACTCACTGAAGGAAAATCATTGATATAGGTGTCATACGCGGAGAAAACGGATGTGTTTATCTCCGGCTCATGTTGCGCTACGCCGTTCAGAAAGACGACTCCGCTGCGAAGATGAATTCTGTCCCCGGGAATTCCAATGACACGCTTGACCATAAATATGTGTTCACCATTTGGCTGCTCGGTTGGCTTGTAGAAGACGACGATATCGCCGCGCCGAACGTCTCGATAATGCATAAATGGGGCCCACTTCGCAGCAGGAGCGACGAGACTGGCGATCGACCATTACATGGTCGCCGACAAGCAGCGTACTCGCCATGGATGAGGAAGGAATAACGAAGTTCTGAAATATAAATGTGACGATAAATAACCCCACCGCCAGCACACTGCAGGTCGATCCAAACCCCTGCAGAACGGTCTCTCGCGATTGCCCCTTTCCCTCGATTCTCCGGCTTCGCATCTTTTTGGCTCCTTATGGTCGGCAGCAACTCGGCACCCAAATCAACCTCCACTCTATGCGACCCAGCCATATTTTGAACAGCAGGGTTTGGCCGCTGTGAAAGAATGCAGTTACAAGCGCGGTATCCATTCCCTCTTTAAAGGTCAGCCATGCTGGATATTCGATTCAAGACCGTTTGCCTGCTACTTCCCTTCCTCTTAACGATTCGCTCGTCGCATGCGCAAGGTACCGTGCCGACCTTCACACGAGCGATCGGAGGAAATTCCTATACCCTTGCCGGCCGCGACCCCGCCAGCAGCGGAACGACTACGATCCCCACGGTACTGGTTCCGATCACTCTGACCTTTGAGGGTTCCAAGCCTGCGCAAATGGATGCGACCGCGGATGTGCCGCGCATTCTGAAGTCTCCCAATCTTCACTCGATTCGCGTTTTCCGCCGGCAATAAAACGCAATATGCCGACGGGCTGCTGCACACTACATTTCCATCGGATGCTGCCGGACATACCTACCTGGGCAAGCCGGAAATCAAGCCGCTAACCATCGCGATTCCGCCCGGCTACGGTTACATTCTGCATTCGAAGAAAACGGGAACCAGCTTTGCCGTGGTTGATGTTGTGTTCCTGGAGAAACAGATCTTTCAGCAGATTCCGCGGCAGGATGGAAAGCTCGTCATCGCCGTAACGCATAACACTACCTATTACACCGATAACGATGCGACTGTCTGCTGCTCCTGGGGAATGCACGGCATCGACGCCGCCACCGGAAATTCTTTCGTACTCGGGTCGTATCTCCACGCCGCGCCGACGATTGTCGAAGATCGCGACATTCAGCCACTGACCCAGCAACTGGCAGAGTTTATCAATGACCCGCTGCATGACCCGCAGACATATTTCCGCACGCCTTCAGCCACGGGAAACTTCTTTCCTGCATGGCTGCGCGCGGGAGAAGATCGCGGCTGCGCCGGCGCAGGCATCGGCTCCAATTATTTTCTTTTGGAGCCAACCAACACAAATCCTACGAACAGCTTTCCTGTTTCGACGCCGTTTGCTGCCCACACTGGAGGCTTCACCTATCATCTTGCCAACGTAGCCACGTTGCACTGGTACTTGGGAACAGCCTCGGATGCTGCTCATACGTTCAGCTTCCCCGATTCTCATGCACTCACTGGACCCGCCCAACCCTGCCCCGATCGCAGACTTCGCGCGACCACGAGCACTAAACCCACTGTTGCCCCAATTCCATCGACAGGATCAGCGAATGGTCATGCATTGATCGGATATTGGACTGGCTCCAGATTCGGCGGAGGGGTGGCCTTTCCTCTGCGTGATGTCTCGCCGCAGTGGGATATCGCGATTGTTGCCTTCGCTCCCCCCGATCCAAACGCGCCCGAAGGCACAATGTCATTTAGCCCGCCAGTCGGCATCTCGCCCGACCAATTGAAGGGTGACATCGCCTATCTAAAGGGTCAGGGCAAGAAGGTCATGCTTTCGTTGGGTGGCGGAGGGAAGTATTTCAAGCTCGACGACACCAAGGACATTCCTAACTTTGTGTCCTCTCTCACCAGCATCATTTCCGACTACGGTTTCGATGGCGTTGACATTGACTTTGAATCGCCATCGCTGGCATTGGCGCCAGGAGACTCGGATTTTAAGCATCCGACGACCCCCTCGGTTGTGAACCTGATTGTTGGTCTCCGCCAACTGCGCGACCACTTCGGGCCTACTTTCATGATCAGCCTGGTGCCGGAAGGAACACAGATTCCGGGCGGCTATCCCAGCTATGGCGGTCAGTTTGGATCGTATCTCCCCCTCATCGCCGGGCTGCGAGACATCCTCTCCTTCGTTGACGTGCAGGACTACAACACGCCGCCGCTGCAAGGGCTGGATGGAGAAATCTATCAGTCCCACTCCATCAACTATCACGCCGCCATGACCGAGCTATTGCTGCGAGGCTTCAATGTGGGTGGGAATCCGCAGGAGTTTTTTCCAGGATTACCCGCGAACAAAGTTGCGGTTGGATTCCTTACCGGCTACACGACGCCGGAGGTTGTAAGCCAGGCGATGAGCTACATCATCACCGGAAAAACTCCAGCAGCCGCCACCTACAAACTGCATCAGCGCGGCGGGTATCCGGCCATGATTGGAGCCATGTTCTGGACGATCGACGCTGACCGGCGCGAAAACTACAAATACTCAAACCTGATTGGTCCGCAACTCCACAGCTATCCGAAAACGAAATAGCAATCGCGCTGCAACAGGCACCGGACTCGAGGTGTCATCGTTCCTGTGCGGCGCAGCATCACGCTTGGACTCTATTCACGAGATTGAATAGACTTTCCATGAGAGAGAAGTCTTTACCTAGTCCTCACGCCCGTCGGCTAGTTCGGCGCCAATTTCGCGAAATACATGTCGGCTGTGCCGCTGCTGACCAATTTGAACGTGCCAAACGTCGCCGTTCCGTGGAAGGGTCCGGCGATCAGCAAATTTCCCGAGTTGTCGATGGCGCATACGGGACTGTTGGGACCGATTGGCCATGAGGCTGCGTTCAGGATCTGCTTGTCCCAAAGCAATTGTTGCTGCCAGTATTTGTGCCAAAGCAGGCTCACATACTTGCCGTTCTGCCGAACGCCGACAACATTCAGTCCGCCCGTCGCGTTGAATGCGATGCCGGTGCTCTGCTGGTTGGCCGCATCGCCGACGCGTTCCGCGCGAACGAGTTGGCCGCCGGCATTCCAAGTCGCAAAAAACTCATCGGCGTTATACGGCTGGGTCAGGATGCCGCTTCCCAGATCAATATTTGGCTTGCCGGGTTGGGAGGTGACGATCGTGCTCGCCGAACCGTTGCTATTTCCCACCCATCCCACCGTGGTGATCTGTCCATATAGGTCTACGGCTAACGCATTTGCTTCGGCCTTATAACCGCCGGCGTGGTTGGCCCACTGGGCATTGCCTTGGCGGTCATACTTCACAATGAACATATCGTTTGGGTAGTCGGAATTGGACTGGGCGGGGCTGAACCCCTCCACCGTGATGTTGTTCCCGTCGAGGCTCTGAAACGTGGTGGTGCCCTCCATCGATCCGGTCACGTAGGCGTAGCCGTTCTTGTCGATCGTTACCTGGTCGGGCACGCTGTTCGGACTCGCTTGGTTGCTAACTCCCCACTGGAACACTCCGTCCGTGGTGAAGCGAGTGAGCACCACGTGCCATGTCCACACACCGCCCACCGTGTCGGTGGTTGAGTTGGCCGAAGTGAACACGACGTTTTCCTGGCCCAGCGAGGCCAGGTAAAGGCTGCCGGTCGCGGCATCCACGGTGACTGCGGCCCCAAAGTTGATTTCGCCGTTGACGGGCGAAGTTCCGGTGATGACCCAGTCCAGAATCCCAGCCGCACTGTAGCGGGCCAGGAAAATCGTTTGACCGTAGCCTGTCACTGTGCGCGTTGTCTTGTTCGTGGAGCCGAATGTGGCGGTGCCGATGAATCCACCAGCGACGTACACGTTGTTCGCAGAGTCGATGTCAATTCTTCCCATTCGATCGTCCTGGGTACTGCCGACGCTGACCACCCATTCCAGATGCCCTGGACTGGAATACTTGGCGAGAAACAAGTCTGCCCCACCCTCAGACGTCAATTTTGTTCCTGAGAAGGACGGACTGGAGAGAAATTGGCCCGCGACATAAATCTCGTTTGTCGGCGTGATCTTCATGGACACTGGGATTGTCTGGCCTCCCTTTGCGGCAACAGTTGCCGCCGTCCATGGAATTGCAGCGAATGCGGGAGCGGGGGAGAGGAGTACGGCGGACGACGCTGCGAGCAGCAGCACGACATGGAAAGACTGAAACCTGGTCATGGAAATCCTCCTTACGGATTACCTGGAAACGAGCAGCCTCGCCTTCGACGGAACGGCGGAGCCAACTCAAGCAAGTTCATTGCAAGGAGGGTGATACTGTCTTCAGCAATTGGTGGACGGTAGCATGCAGCAACGCGTTCGAGAAAGAGCGTACATGGACACCGTAGCCCTCGCGGTGAGAAACGTCAAGGGGATTTGCGCGGCGAGGGGGACGCACTGCTTTTTTGTGCCTCGACCTCAACAAGGGGGATCGGTTGATCCCCCCTTGTTGAGGCGAGACTTCAGCCTTATGGGCGCCTAAGAGCAGCCGCTGGTGCTGCCGCATTCTACGCATTTGTAACAGCTACCGTTACGAACCATGATGGCGCCGCATGTGTGGCATGTGGGCGCATCTCCCATATCGACAAATCCGCGCATCGCATCCGCGGCATGGACTAGACCGCGATCTTCCATGTGCAGACTGGTTTGGGTTTGCCCATGGCTGGCGTGCATCTCCGGCAATATTCCGCCTTGCGGTGCGGTCGTCGCTCCCATTCCACGGGCAGGCTGATGCTGCTCTGGAACGTAGGCCTTTTCAATTTCCGCGGCAGCCGCCTGCGCAGCCAGGCCGGCGAACAGCGGCAACTGGGTTCCTGAGAGGAAGCGCAACTGCAGCCAGCGGAAAATGTAATCCATAATCGACTTGGCAAAGCCGATCTCCTCATTCCCGGTCCAGCCCGACGGTTCAAAGCGCAGGTGCGAAAACTTCTCGCAGAGCACCTTCAGCGGCACGCCATGTTGCAGCGACAGCGAAATCGCGGTGGCGAAAGCATCCATCAATCCGCTAACGGTCGAACCTTCCTTCGCCATCTTGATAAAGATTTCTCCCGGCTGACCATTCGGGTAAAGACCCACAGTTATGTAGCCTTCATGTCCGGCGATAGAGAACTTATGCGTCAATGATGGCCGTTCTTCTGGCAAACGATGGCGTACGGTGCGCGGCGGCGCATTGGGATCCTGCTGGGTCAACACCACACCGGAAACATTCTGCATGGTGGCGCGCGCCAGAGCTTCCAAGCTGGACGCAGGAAGCTGCACCCTCTCCGTTGCATGGGCAGCGAGCTCCGCTACCAGAGGCTCGACAGCGGCATTGTCCATTGGCAGGGTCGAGATGGATTGCAACAATTTCTCCGCAACCCCATCCAGCGCAGAGTTCCCGCCACTTGCGATGGAGTCGGTCACGTTCAACGGCTGCGTACCTTTCGAACCATCGCGATACACCGCGACAGCCTTCAGTCCTTGCCGCCAGGACTCAATGTAGGCCTCCGCAATGTCCTCCACGCTTGCATTGTTGGGCAGGTTCACCGTCTTCGAAATCGCGCCGGAAATAAACGGCTGGGTCGCGGCCATCATGCGGACGTGGCCCATGTAGTGAATACTGCGCGTGCCCTTCGATGCTTTGAAGCTGCAATCGAAGACCGGCAGATGCTCCGGCTTCAACCCTGGTGCGCCTTCAATCGTTCCGGTCGCGTCAATATAGCTCACAATCGCATCGACATCTTCGTTGCTGTAACCAAGCTTGAACAGCGCCGCGGGAACGGTGTTGTTCACAATCTTGATCATGCCGCCGCCAACCAGCTTCTTGTATTTCACCAGCGCCAGATCCGGCTCAACTCCCGTGGTGTCGCAGTCCATCATAAAGCCGATGGTTCCCGTGGGAGCCAGGACAGTGACCTGCGAATTGCGATAGCCGAACTTTTCGCCGTGCGCCAAAGCCTTATCCCAGCAATCGCGGCTGGCCTCGATCAACTCATCCAGCTGCGGAACGCTGAAGGGCTCCGAAGTCTTCTGGGAGCGGCCAATTTTGTTCACTTCTGCGCGATGCATGCGGACGACGTCAAGAAATGGCTCGCGGTTTACATAGAAGCCCGGGCAGGCACCTCCCTGCCGTTCAATCGACTGGGTCAGCGGAGTGGCAGCCGCAAGAGACGCGCATTGCTCCGCAACTTTCGATGATTGCAGATACGCCTGACCGCACATAATAGCAGTGAGGCAGGCAGCGAAGTCGCGGCCAGCATCGGAATCGTAGGGCAGACCGAAGGCCATCAGCAGCGCGCCCAGATTGGCGTATCCCAGCCCCAGCGGACGATAGTCGTGAGAATTGCGACTAATCGCTTCGGTCGGATAGCCGGAATTATCCACCAGGATATCCATGGCCGTAATCAAGATATCGACGGCGTGACGATAGGCTGTGATGTCAAATGTGCCTGCAGGAGTTACAAATTTCATCAAATTGAAACTGGCAAGGTTACATGCCGAATCGTCCAGAAACATATATTCCGAGCAGGGGTTGGATGCGTTGATCCGGGCGGTATTTTTCGAGGTATGCCACTTATTAATGGTGGTGTCGTACTGCATGCCGGGATCGCCGCAGTGCCATGTATTCTCTGCGATCTTATGCATCAGGTCGCGAGCCTTATATTTGTTAAACGGAGCGCCGTCCTTCACTGAGCGGGTGGAAAAATCGTCATCATTAATGACAGCACGCATAAATTCATCGTTGACGCGCACGGAGTTATTGGCGTTCTGAAAGAAGATGGACGTGAAAGCCTCCGAGTCCGGACCCGATCCATCGTAGCCGGCCCGCATCAGCGTCCAGGCCTTGGCTTCTTCTTTCGATTTGCACTCGATAAAGTCGACGATGTCCGGATGATCGATATTCAGGATGACCATCTTGGCTGCCCGGCGAGTCTTGCCGCCGGACTTGATTACACCGGCAAACGCGTCAAATCCGCGCATAAAGCTCAGTGGACCGCTGGCCACACCACCGCCGGACAGGTTTTCCGTTGATCCGCGAATAGTAGAGAGGTTAGTGCCCGTGCCCGAACCCCACTTGAACAACATGCCTTCTGTCTTGGCCAGCGTCAGGATGGAATCCAGCGAATCCTGTACAGAATTAATGAAGCAGGCCGAGCACTGCGGATTGCGATAGCCCGTGGCAGAAAACTCAACCGCGCAAGTGTGCGGATTCCAGTGCCAGTTCTGCGCCTGAGAGTCCGGCTCCAGCCGATCGCAGCCCACGTTGAACCACACCGGCGAGTTGAAGGCCACCTTCTGATGCAGCAGCATATGCGCCAGCTCATCATGGAAGATGACGGCGTCTTCGGCAGTGCGGAAATAGCCACCGGCAATACCCCAATCGCGAATCGTCTCAGCGACGCGAGAGATCAGTTGACGCACCCCGGATTCACGCTGCGGGGTGCCGAGCTGGCCGTGCAGATACTTGCTGGCAACAATGTTGGTCGCAGTCATCGACCAATCCGCGGGGACCTCCACATCCTTCTGCTCGAAAATGCTGTTCCCTTTCGAGTCCACGATGGAGGCGGTGCGGAATTCCCACTGAACTTCGTCATAAGGCGAAACATCCGGACGACTGAAAAAACGCTTGCATTGCAGCCCAGTCCCGGTTCCAGCTGCACTGGATCCACTTCTGGAAGTCGGGGTGGTTTCAACAGCCTTAGCGGCTGCAACGGGCGTCTGCGTCTTGGTTGTTTCGGCCATGTTGGCATCTCCTGGTTCTGAATTCTGCGCTGGTTTCGGCCTCTCCGGAATAGGATGCCGACCCTGCATTTTTCTGTCTCAAGCCTGCTTCTGGCTCCGCTGTTCAAGTGTTACCGGGATAATTCCTGACTTTTACGGCGTGCATTCCGGAAAGACAATTTCCTACGTGCTGGATCCATCTGAACTTCCAGATTGATCCATTTTCGGGTTCAGTGGTTTCATGCGATTGCAGATTCCACGAAAAGCCCGTAGAGGGAAAGTACCGCTGTCAGTAGCGTCTGTCAAGCCAATACCGCTACTAATTGTGTTACCTTTGCAATTCGTTGCAATATCGACACTTGGGAGGTCATGACTTCCGGGCATAGCAGCACGATTCTGGTCAAGGGTCGAATCGCCTACAGCGGGGGATCTGCCAGACGGTTCAGTGTAGGATTCCGAGTCGAACCGGGCAAGGCGCAGGATTGGTGCAGATTTTGGAATTGGCTGTGGAAGCGTGGATAAATGGGACGAAACTCAACCCCAAAGTAAAGAAGTTCTTGTTGCGTTCTAGTTATCTTGGTACATTGGTACATATGAAACCAGACAAGACAATCGTTGAATCTGTCGAAGTCGAGCGCGTTCAAACCGGAGTGCGCATCGAGAAGCGAATGCTTAAGGTCCTGAAGGCCCTCGCGGAGTTGAAGGACATGAGCCTCGGCGATCTTTTGGAAGGGATTGTGCTCCATGCCTTCGAAGGCAAAACCGCATTTTCCTCGCAAACGCTGCAAGAAGTTGAGCAATTCAAGTCGATTTATGGCATGACGCTCACGGCGTCCGACAGCCACAAACTCAAGGAGCGAAAGCGATGAAGCCTTTTCTCCTCCATGCATTTTTCTTGGGAGTAACGATGACGCTGCCACTTTCTTCCCAGGCAAAACCGCCGAAGAATTCCGCCACGATTCTCGCTCATGTCCGCAACAGCTTCGATCTGATAGTACGGCTGCCCTACAAACGTGCGGCCACCTTGTTCGGGCCGAACGGCGAACGCTCTTGGGCTGGAGACCATTGGGACCCCCGCTTTCTTTATCCTCAGCCGGGCCAAGATGTGCGCGGCGCCGTGTTCACCATTCAGCACGGAACGCACAAGATTGTGTGGGTAAATTCGGCTTTCGATCTAAAAGGTCGCCATTTTCAGTACGTCTACTTCGTCCAGGAAATCATGGTCGCCACGATCGACGTCCACTTCGAATCGTTGGATGCGAACAGCACCCGGGTGATCGTTACTTACGAACGAACCTCGCTGTCTCCTGAAGCCAATGCAGCCGTGGAGGCCATGGGAAAGAAGGACAGTGCCAGCGGACCTGAGTGGCAGAGATCGATTGCAGACTATCTGGCGCGCTCGAAGAATGACGATAGGTTGCGCACGAGAGCATCAAAGTGATAAATGACGTGTGACATTCAGGCGACCGATTTGGGTTTTCGGGTCAGTTGTGGAAGCGTTTGGCGATTTTCAGAATGCTCGATCAAGGTTTCCAAACGCCTCTGGCGCGTCTCCTCTTTCTTCGCTATGATCACCCACCAGGTCGCTGTTTTTCTGTACCAGGGAGCTTGAGCCTGAAAGAATTTCCAGGCTTCTCGATTCGCCTTGAACTTCCGCACCAGGGCGTCGTCGAATTCCGCAATCGATCTGTTCTCGTAGACGTAGATACCGCTCTTGGCTTCGGAGCGGCGTGCAAAGGCCTCCAGGCCCGCGGGCTGTACCACGCCAGGAGCCGTCAATTCCTGTATGTGACGGACGTTGATCGAACTCCAGATGCTGCCGGGCTTCCGCGGTGTAAATCGAATCGTATAGGCAGTCGCATCGACGCTCTTCCGGACGCCGTCAATCCAGCCAAAACATAGCGCCACAGCAACTGACTCCGGCCAGGTCATGCTAGGTTTGCCCGAGCCTCTTTTGTAGAAACCAACCCAATGTTCCCGGGCTGTCCGATGGTGTTTCTGCAGCCACGCGCGAAACTCGGCAGGCGATGTGAAGTAGGTAGGATCCATTGGCTGTTGGCCTTGCCGCGGTGGGTATGACGGCGCCCGCTAGCTGATCGATACAGATCGAACTGGGCGGGCGCGACACTAATTAATTGGCGCGACCGACAGGCTTTTTCTGCCTGGGCTTCACGCGTTTTTCCGGTGCGACTTCCAATCCGTGAGAGCTCTGAAGTTCCATCCAGTGATCCAGCAAAGATCGCTTGAAGCGCCAGCGATTGCCCAGCTTAAAGGCCGGGATCAGGCTTTCCGAGGCGTACTTGTAGAGGCTGTCGGAGCTGATGCCGAGATAATCCGAAGCCTGGCGTATATCCATCACCTCGCGCGCCTCCCAGACCAGCGGGTTGGCCTGCGAAAGGGTGAGTGTGGTCCGGCGCTGGTTGACGCGGGGACCATTTCCCGACACTGGTGAAGAGCCGGAAGGTGAGATTTTCTTGCGAACTGAACCTGCCATGCGCTCTCCGAAATCCAATGGGTCGCCGGCTTCGAAGCCAGCGTGGGACTTTGGTTATAGGCCGTTTTCTTCTGGAATTCAACCCATTTCTTCGGGTCTTGGCCGATGAAATATCCCCCGCGCCAACCATGGCTTGCGAAAATACAACCGGATGGGGCGACTTCAGAATTCACCGCTGCTGATTGGGTTGTGGCGGAGCTGATTCCCGGGCTTCCCACAGACCCAGCGTCGCGCGTGACTGGCCTTTGCAAGGCCTGGAAAACAAAGAAAACGACCAACCCATGGCAGGTTGGCCGTTTCTGTTCATAAATCGCTGAAGATGACTACTTCTTGATGACTGCCTGCAGATCCGTCGCCAGTGCCAGCAAATCATCGCTGACCGTGCGATTTTTCGCGATGGCGTCCGCCAGCGGAATGTCCGTGATCTGGGTGCCCCGAAGCACCACCAGGCGACCAAATTTGCCCTGATGCACCAGGTCAATTGCAGCCGAACCGTAGCGGGTGGCAAGCATCCGATCGAACGCCGTAGGGGTTCCGCCGCGCTGCGTGTGGCCCAGGTTCACGGCGCGAGTCTCGAAACCGGTACGCTTCTCAATCTCATCCGCAACGAATTGACCGATGCCGAGCAAGCGAGCATGGCCGAATTCATCAACCACCGTGCCGTGCGTGGCCAATGCGCCTGTCGCCGGCATCTTGGCACCTTCGGCCACCACAACAATGCTGAAGAACTTTCCGCGAGCGCGACGTTCTTTGATTACAGCGATCACTGCATCCAGGTCGATCGGCTTCTCCGGCACCAAAATGGCGTCCGCGCCGCCCGCGATTCCGCTATATAGCGCAATCCAGCCAGCATCGCGGCCCATCACTTCGCACACGATGACGCGGCTGTGAGCCTCGGCAGTGGAGTGGAGGCGGTCGACCGCCTCCGTGGCGATACTCACCGCGGTATCGAAGCCGAAGCAAACGTCTGTACCGTTTAGATCATTGTCGATGGTCTTGGGCACGCCGACGCACGGAACACCCTTTTCAATTAGAGCATTGGCCACGCCTTGGGTATCGTCTCCGCCAATCGTAATCAACGCGTCCAGCTTGTTGCGCTGAATGGTGGCGATACATTGCTCAATGCCACCCGGCTTTTTCCGGACGTTGGTGCGGGAGGTACGCAGGATGGTTCCTCCCAGCTGCAGAATTCCGGACACGCTCTCGATGGTCAAGGGCATCGTCTTGTCCTCCAGAACACCCCGCCAGCCTTCCATAAAGCCGATAAACTCGTCGCCGTAATGAAAAATGCCTTTGCGCACGGCCGCGCGAATCACAGCGTTCAGGCCGGGACAGTCCCCGCCACCCGTCAGAATTCCAACCCGCATGATGCTTTCTCCTTGATCACGATTTCAATGGGTAATTGGTTTGTATCTCTAGATTGTACGTCGGAGATGGCGGTGAGGAATGTGAGGCAGCGCACCTGAAAACAGCAAGCCGTGTCGTTACCGGCGTAACGAAATGTCTTCCGCGTAGAAGTGATCGATCTCCGCCGCATACCGCCGCACCACCACGGGACGTTTCAGCTTCATGCTGGGCGTCATCTCGCCGGAATCGATGGTCCACTCCTCGGCAACGACATGGATGCGCTTCAGGGTTTCGAAGCTGGCCAGCGATGCATTCACTCGGTCGACCACCTGCTGATAGAGCGTCAACACCTCCGGATGTGCAACCAATTGCTGGCGAGGCTCGACAGCGATTCCCTTCTCCTTCGCCCACGCCTCAAGCACAGGAAAATTGGGAGAAATGAGGACGGAAGCGAATTTCTTCTTATCGCCGACCACTGCGGCGTTGCCCACCAGTGCGTCCGACTTCAATTGATTTTCAATGGGCTGCGGCGCAATCAACTTTCCGCCGGAGGTCTTTAGCAGATCTTTTTTGCGATCGGTAATGTAGAGAAATCCATCGTCATCGAAGCGGGCCACGTCCCCCGTAAGAAACCATCCATCTGCATCGAAGCATTCGGCGGTCGCCTCCGGCTTATTCCAGTAGCCTTGGAACACCGACGGCCCACGCAACAACAATTCATCATCCGCAGCCAGCTTGGCCTGGATGTTCGGCAGCAGCTTTCCCACGCTTCCCATTCGACACGGCAAGTGGGTATTGAGCGCGACCACCGGAGAGGTCTCGGTGAGCCCGTAGCCCTCCTGAATGCGTATCCCGGCGTCCAGAAACCACCCGGCGGTCTCCAGGCCGAGCGGGGCACCTCCCGAGACAAACGTGCCGACACGACCGCCAAACCCCTGTTGAATTTTGCGGAATACAAGTCGATTCGCCAGCTTCCAGGACGCCTTTTTCGGTGTCTTTCCGGCGAGCAGCACAGCACGATTCTTTCCGCCACGACGCAACGACCAATGCAGAATGGTCGAGGTCGCGCGCGAACCCTGGGCGCGGCGCATCACCTCCTGTCGAACTTTTTCGTAGACCCGCGGGACCCCGACGAAAATTGTCGGCCGCACTTCTCCCATGGCGTGCTTCAGCAAATCGAACGAGGAGCAATAGGCGATGATTGCTCCATGGCAAAGCAGCGCATAATCGACATGCCTCGCCGTGATGTGTGACAGCGGCAAATACGAGATGCAGATGTCCTGCCTCCCCCACTGAAATGCTGCCGTAGAAACATTCAGGTTCGAGGCAATGTTGCCATGCGTCAGCATCACCCCTTTTGCCTCCCCGGTCGTGCCGGAGGTGTACATGATGGTCGCCAGGTCTTCCGGTTGAACATCGTAGGCACGCCGGTCAAAATTACTGTCCCGCTCAAAATTTCCACCGGTCACCTTGGGATCAGGCATGAAGTCGCCGAACCAGGCCGCTTGTGTCACGTCAGGAGCATGATCCATGATGACAATGCGTTCAATCTGGGTCAGGTGCCGAAGCGCGGCAACTTTTTCGTACTGCTGCGCGGTCGACACTACGACGATGCGCGCTCCTGAGTCCGCCAAAATTGTAGCTACCTGCTGCGCCGTCAAACTGGGATACAGCGGCACA
Organism: uncultured Acidobacteriota bacterium; assembly: GCA_963735505.1. Taxonomy (GTDB): domain Bacteria; phylum Acidobacteriota; class Terriglobia; order Terriglobales; family Acidobacteriaceae; genus JAKAAZ01. The sequence continues at coordinate 177,938 of CAVTLR010000003.1, forward strand.
TCCACCGCACCCAGCGCCATCACAGCAAAGTCGGTGACGGCCCATTCCCAACGGTTTTCCGCAAGCAGCGCGACCCGGTCACCCTTGATGATTCCCCAACCGGCCAGCACGCCAGCGAACGCAAATACTCGCTGATACAGTTGGCGCCCGGTGATGGCCTGCCATTTTCCGGCAGCATCCCGCCACTGCATTACCCGCTCGTCCCCGGCGCTGCAGGCACGAAAAAAAACATCATTCAGCGTCTTCAGGTCAAAAGTCATCGTCGCCTTCTCATGCCATGAAAAACATTAAGGATTTTGCCTCAGCAATACCGTGAACAAACCTCGTTATATCAGACTCAGGCGTCGATCTGGCAGGCACGTCCACCGGTAAGTGATTCATTCCCAACGCTGGGCAGACATATACGACGAGTCGCATGGAACATCCGTCGCGGTTTTCGGGCGCGATCCTTTCTCATTAACACCAGATAATCCGATTGCATATTTATGCACAAGTTTGTATTGTTATACACTGAGAAAAGCCACGCTTTGCGTGGATTTGACCCATGAAGAACGAACGTCACAATGCGATTCGTCAGCTGCTGGGCGAAGGCCCTGTCGTCAGCCAGGACCAACTGCGCCGCAAGCTGGTTCGTCGCGGATTTGATGTGACCCAAGCCACGCTCTCACGCGATATTCACGATTTGCGTCTATATAAAGGACCGAATGGCTATGCCGTGCCCAACGGTTCTGCCGGCAATGACGATCTGCCTTCGCTCGACGATGTGTTTACAAACTTTGGACTGGCTGTTCGCCAGGCGACAAATCAACTGGTCCTGCGCACGACGACGGGCAGCGCTCAGCCGGTGGCCGCGGCTCTCGATCATGAGCACATTCCGGAGGTGCTGGGCACCATCGCCGGAGATGACACGGTCCTGATCATTTGCCAGGACCAGAAACACGCCAGCAGCCTGCGCCATCGCCTGGAGAATTTGCTAGAAGCATGACTTCCCCTCAACACCAAACCGCAGTATTCGGCGTCAGTGGCTATGCCGGCGCAGAGCTGGCACGGCTGCTGCTGCATCATCCGCGTCTGCGCGGACATGCGCCACTATTTTTCGGCCGCCCGGAAGAAGAGAAGGGCGCGCGCGTCGCATTGACAGATCTGCATCCGCAACTTGCGGACAACAACGGAGCGCGCAATGTAACTGTGGATCCTTTTCATTGGAGCGCGCTGGCCAAACAGAAAATCGATGTGGTGTTCCTGGCCACGCCGCACGAGCAATCACGCGCCTGGGTGCCGAAGCTATTGGAACATGGCGTACGCGTCATCGACTTGAGCGGTGCCTGGCGACTGGACGAGGAAACGAATCGCGCCATTTACAAGCTTGAGGATCACGATCCCGCTGCGGCCGAGTCTATCCAGCAAGGGGCCGTATACGGATTGCCAGAATTGCATCGGGAGCAAATCGCAAAGGCGAAGCTGGTTGCCAATCCGGGATGTTATGCGACCTCCGTCATCCTGGCGCTGGCTCCGCTTGTTCGCGAAAAGCGGATCGACCTGGATCGTGGAATTGTATGCGATGCAAAATCGGGAGTATCCGGAGCTGGAAAAACGCCGACTGCAAAAACGCATTTTATGCATGCCGCCGACAATCTATCGGCGTACTCGGTCTTTAACCACAGGCATACTGGAGAACTTTTAGAGCAGCTCGGATTGAAAGCGCAGGACATTATTTTTACGCCGCATCTGCTGCCAATTCCGCGGGGAATTTTTTCCACGGTCTATGTGAACTTGAAGAAGCAGTCGACGCCAGACGAGATCGATACGTGTTTCCGGAGCTTTTATGCTGACTCTCCGATGGTACGGTGGCATGGCACGCGTTTGCCGGAGATTCAATTTTCCGTGCGGACCAGCTACTGCGATCTCGGATTTGCCCTGGCAAGCGACGGCAAACGCCTCATTATTGTTGCCTGTTTAGACAATCTGCTGAAGGGTGCGGCGAGCCAGGCTGTGCAGAACCTGAATCTGCTGTTCGGTTGGCCGGAGCAGGAGGGGCTGGCATGAAATTTGTGATCAAACTCGGCGGAGCGTCACTGGAAAATCCGTCCACGCTGCGCGGCAGTACCCAGGCGATTGTCGACCTGGTGCGCGATGGTCATCAAGTCGCCGTGGTTCATGGTGGCGGAGCGGCCTTGACGCGCACGCTGGCACAACTTGGAAAGCAGAGCGAATTTGTCGCGGGCTTGCGCATCACGGATGCAGAAACGCGAGATGCGGCCTTGATGGTGCTGGCTGGACGCGTCAATAAGCAATTGGTGGCAGCCATCGGCAAACACGGCCAGGCTGCGGTAGGACTTTCGGGCGGCGACGGCCTGGTGTTTCGCGCCCGTAAAAAGCGCACCGCGCCCGACCTTGGGTATGTGGGAGAAATTGCGGCGTCGGATCCGCGCTGGCTGCTGGCGATCTGGCAGATGGGCGCCATCCCGGTTCTCTCCAGCGTCGCGCTCGGCTTCGATGGCGAATACTACAACGTCAATGCGGACGAGATGGCAGCGGCCTGCGCGATGACTTGCCATGCCGACGTACTGGTGTTTTTGACCGATGTCCCCGGAGTTCGCGGCGCTGACGGTGAAGTGATGCGCTGGCTTACGTTGAAACAAATTCCAGAGCTGACGCGAACCGCGGTTGTCAGCGGAGGCATGCTACCAAAGCTGGGAGCATGTCGCGAGGCGCTGTTGGGTGGCGTGCAGCGGGTGCGAATTTTTCCCGCCGACTCAGCAGCATTGTTGCCCGACATTTGCTCGGCGAGAACCCCACAAGGCACAGAGGTGATGGTGGCATGAAACTGAACGACATTCGCACGGCGGAATCGAAATTACTGGTCAGAACCTACGATCGCACTCCCATCAGTTTTGTTGGCGGCGAAGGCGTTCATCTTCTGGATGAGAACGGTGTCCGCTATCTTGACCTGCTGAGCGGCATCGGTGTGTGTGGGTTTGGTTATGGTCATCCCGCTGTCCTTGCGGCAATCGACGACCAGAGCCGGAAGCTAGTGCATACCTCCAACCTCTTTTACCACCCCGGACAGTCAGAGCTTGCGCTGCGGCTCACTGAGATGACGGGACTGGATCGCGTTTTTTTCTGTAACAGCGGCACCGAGGCGTGGGAGGCTGCGTTGAAGTTGGCGCGTGCCTACGCAACCTTGCGCCGGTCGGAAGGCCATCACCTGGGAACGAAAATTCTGGCGCTCGAGCATAGCTTTCATGGCCGCACCATGGGCTCAGTTTCAACGACGCATAAGCTGAACTACCGCAAACCGTTCGAGCCACTATTGGCTGGCGTTGAGTTTGTGCGCTTCGATGACGTTGCGGATTTGCAAGCGAAATTCTCCGACGAAGTTTGTGCCGTATGTTTGGAACCGGTGCAAGGTGAAGGCGGCATCCGCCCTGTGTCACAAGAATTTTTCGCGGCGGCGCGCCGCCTCACCCAGCAAACCGGCGCCTTGTTGCTGGCCGACGAGATCCAGAGCGGGCTGGGCCGCACCGGTGAGTGGTGCGCATATCAGCATTACGGCATCCTACCGGATGTGACCACATTGGCGAAGCCACTCGGCGGAGGAATCCCGATTGGCGCAATGTTGTGCACCGAAGAGGCTGCTCGTGCATTTTCTCCCGGCATGCACGGCACAACGTTTGGAGGCGGTCCACTCGCATGCGCAGTGGCAATCGCGATCATTGACACCATGCGTCGCGACAACCTTCTGGATCACATCCGCAAGACGGGAAAATATTTCTTCGAGCAGTTGCAGTCTCTCGCCAGGCATCACTCCGCCGTTGTGGATGTACGCGGCAAGGGATTGATGCTGGGGATGGAGCTCGCGCATCCCGAGTTGGCAAAGTATGTGGTGGCGCAAATGATGGATCGCCACATCGTTATCAATCGAACCAGCGAGACAGTATTGCGGTTCCTGCCGCCATTCATCGTCGAGCGCAACCATATTGACCAGGCAATACAAGCTCTGGATGAGATTTTGTCCAGCGCATCCGCTGCGAACTTTTCAACCGCAGCGCAAGGAGCCCACGCATGACCCCAAAAACTTACGCAATGAAATCGACTGCGCTCGCGCAGGACGATCCCATTTCTCTTTCTGCCGCCAAGCGGCCAAACACGCTCGCGGGGCGCGACCTTTGTTCGATTCGCGACTTGACCGCGGCCGAGGTGAGGCTGATTCTGGACACCGCCCACGCCGTGAAGGCGCAGCCGGAACTTTACCGGCAAGCACTCGCAGCCAAGCAGTTGGTCATGTTCTTTGAGAAGGATTCGCTGCGCACGCGGATGACATTTGAAACCGGCATCAACACCCTTGGCGGCTCCGCAATTTTTATCGATCAGAAAGGTTCGCGGCTGGGCGAGCGGGAAACGCTGGCCGACGTGGCTCACAATCTGGAACGCTGGATTGATGTGATCGTGCTGCGCACTTTCAGCCACGACACCATCACGGAGATGGCGCGGTTTGCGCGCGTCCCCGTGGTAAATGCGCTCAGCGATATCGAACATCCTTGCCAGGCGCTCGCCGACATATTCACGTTGGAAGAGCGCTTCGGCGATCTGCGCGGCCTGCGCCTGGCCTACGTTGGCGACGGCAACAATGTTGCCAACTCGCTGCTGCTGACATCGGTGCTGACGGGAGTGAACATCAGGTTGGCGTCGCCCAAGGGCTATGAGCCAAAGCCGGAATTCCTCGCGGCAGCGAAAACTCTGGCTGCAAATGCCGCGGATATTCCGCCAGGGACGGTCACCTGCGTCAACGATTCGATCGATGCTGTCTCGGGCGCTGACGCCATCTACACCGATCAATGGGCCAGCATGGGCCAGGAAAGCGAAGCCGAATTGCGGCAGCAGATCTTCGCCTCCTACCAGGTCAACAGCCAGATGATGTTGCTGGCAGCATCGCACGCTGTGTTCATGCACTGTCTGCCGGCGCGCCGCGGCAACGAAGTCACCGATGAAGTGATGGATAGCGCGCAGTCCATCGTTTTCGACCAGGCGGAAAATCGGATGCATGTACAGAAAGCCATTCTTCTCCTGCTGCTGGACGCCGCACCGATCGCCGACCTGACAGGCTCGCATCTTGAAGACGTTCGGCCTTTCACTCGTGTCCCGCGGAAGCGTTCGACTCAATCTTCCTACTAACAAGATCAGAAAAAGGAGTTTCACATGGCAAAGAAAGTTGTGTTGGCATATTCCGGCGGTCTCGATACGTCCATCATTATTCCCTGGCTGAATGAGAACTATGGCATGGATGTGATTGCAATGATCGCCGATGTTGGACAGGGAGAAGACCTGGACGCAGTGAAGGCCAAGGCCTATGCTACCGGCGCCAAAAAGGCTGTTGTGCTGGATTTGCGCGAAGAATTTTTGACCGACTATGTCTTCCCGACGGTGCGCGCAGGAGCAGTGTATGAGGACAAATATTTGCTCGGCACTTCAATGGCGCGACCCGTCATCGCCAAGCATCAAGTCGAGGTTGCACTCGCTGAGGGTGCGGATGCGCTTTCGCACGGTTCGACCGGAAAAGGCAACGATCAGGTGCGGTTTGAACATGCTTACCAGGCTCTTGCGCCGGAGCTGAAGATTATCGCTCCCTGGCGCGAGTGGGATCTAAAGTCGCGTGAAGATTGTCTGGACTACGCGGAAGCGCATGGCATCCACGTGGAACAGAGCCGCACAAAGATACATTCGCGCGATCGCAATCTGTGGCACATCAGCCATGAGGGCGGCGAACTGGAAGATGCAGGGGGCGCTCCCCTGGATAGCACCTGGGTCTGGACTCGTTCTCCGCAGGAGGCGCCTGATCGCACCGAAACGGTCGAGATTGGGTTCGAGCAAGGGACTCCCGTATCGGTGAACGGCATGCGTCTCGAGCCCGTGCAACTGCTGGAACTGCTAAATGAAATTGCAGCTCGCAATGCAGTCGGTCGCATTGACCTAGTTGAAAATCGTTTTGTCGGCATCAAGAGCCGTGGCATTTATGAAACGCCCGGCGGCACGCTGCTGATGGCCGCACATCGCGAACTGGAGGCCATGACACTGGAGCGTGAGGTGAAGCACTACAAACAGCAGATCGCTTTGAAGTATGCTGAGCTGGTTTATTTCGGGCTCTGGTTTACACCGTTGCGCGAAGCGCTGGACGGCTTTGTCAACACGACGCAGAAAAGCGTAACAGGCACGGTGAAGTTGGCTCTCTATAAGGGCAACGTCAGCATCGCAGGTCGTGCCAGTGAGTTCGCTCTCTACTCGCCGGAACTGTCGTCGTTCACCATGGGCGATAGCTACGACCAGAAAGACGCCGCCGGGTTCATCCGTATTCTTGGCTTGCCGGCGCGCACACTCACGCACTTGAAAAGGCACCTGGAGACTGTTCGGTGAAAATGTGGTCGGGCAGATTTCGTGAGCCATTGGACGCGACGTTCGATGGCTGGCAACGCTCGTTTCGTTTTGACTGGCGGCTAATTCCCTACGAAGTGGTCGCCAGCAAGGCGCACGCGCGCGCGTTGGCGGAACTGCGGGTCTTGTCGGAAGACGAGCTTCAGTCGATTTGCGATGGTCTGGACAGCATCCTGGCTGACTTTAAAGCGGGCGGTTCTGCGCGCGAGAATCATCCGGATGCCGAAGATGTGCACCATTTTGTCGAGCTGGAATTGAAATTGCGCATCGGAAATACCGCGCTGAAGCTGCACACCGGCCGCAGCCGGAACGAACAAATTGCCACCGACCTCCGTTTGTATGTACGCGATTCGATTGCAACGCTGCAGACCGATCTGCATCAGTGGATACAGTCCCTCCTGGCGCAGGCAACAGCTGCTGGCGAAGCGGCGATGCCCTCCTACACGCACATGCAGCGGGCGGAACCGGTGCTGGTCGCGCATTGGTTGCTGGCCTACGTCTCCATGCTGCAACGCGACTCTTCGCGACTGGAAGATTGCGCGAAGCGCTTGAATGTTTGCCCGCTCGGCTCCGGGGCGGTTGCAGGAGCGACCTTGCCACTAAACCGTGCCATGATCGCCCACGAACTCGGATTCGATGCGCCTACGGCGAACAGCATGGACGCGACCAGCGATCGCGACTTTGTTCTGGAATACCTGCAAACGCTGGCGCAGATTGCATTGCATGTCGGCCGCTTCGCCGAAGAGATTACCCTCTACGCTACGGCAGAGTTCGGCTTTGTCGATTTGCCGGAGGCATTTTCGACCGGCTCCAGCGCCATGCCGCAAAAGAAAAATCCAGACCTGACGGAGCTGGCGCGAGCCAAGTCCGGCCGCATCATTGCTGCCTCTCACACCGTGGAGTTGCAATTGAAGGGATTGCCGCTGGCCTACAACAAGGACATGCAGGAAACGCAGGAAGCGATTTTTGCCGCTACCGAAGAGTCTCACGCGTTGCTTGCTCTGCTCGGCCGATTTACGGCAGCGCTTCAATTCCGCTCAGACAGAATGCTGGACGCCTCCACCCACGGTTTTCTTAACGCAATGGCTGCGGCAACCTACCTTGTGCACAAGGGCGTAGCTTTTCGTACAGCGCATGAAATTGTCGGCAATGCGGTTCGCCATTGCCTAAGTAAGGGATGCGAATTGAATGGGCTGACGCTCGAGGAACTGCGAGAGTTCAGCCCCGCGTTCGAGCAGGACTTTTTCGCGGCGATCACCCTGGAAGCGACACTCGACTGCCACGACGTGATTGGAGGAACCGCGCGTCCTCGCGTCCGAGAGGCACTGGCGCTCGCTGAACTCGGTGCATCGCAATGGACGGAATCCGAAACGCCCTCCCGTGCGTCCAATCCTTCAGTGGAAGACTTGAACCACGAAACCGCCATCGCATCGCGTGGAGGAAAACATGCTGGCTCGTAAAGCGCGTCTCCCGGATGCGAACGCGATTCACGGCCTGATTCGGAGCTTGTCTTACGATGGCACACTGCTTCCGCGTACGTTTGCTGAGATCTACGAAAATGTCCGCGATTTTACAGTGGTGGAGACAGACGAAGGCGAGTTCCTCGGTTGCGGCGCGCTGCATCTATACGGACCCCACCTGGCAGAAATTCGCTCGATCGCGGTCGGCGAAAAGGCCAAAGGACAGGGCGCAGGGGGACATCTGGTAGAAGCTCTGCTGGAAGAGGCGGAGAGTCACTGCGTCCCCTGCGTCTGCTTATTTACTCGCATCCCAGGATTTTTTCAGCGCTTCGGATTTGTAGCCGTCGACCGCACTGCATTGCCTGACAAAATCTACAAAGATTGCGCGAATTGTCCCCGCCTGAACGCTTGCGACGAGTTTGCGATGGCTCGCGGAACGCTGCCGGACACCGCTGTCCTGGGCCCAGTGCGCGTCGAAGAACACCTGGTCCCCTTGCAAATTTAGAATGGCCGTCCGAGGCAAATTACCACGCATGATAGAAACCATTTCGCTCGGCCAGTTCCACTTCCACTCCAAACAGTTGCTGCAGACGGGCCGCAGTCAGCATCTCCGCCTTGGCTCCGTCGCCAACAATACGTCCCGCTTGCATCATCACCACTCGCTCAATTTCCGGCAAGATGTCGGAGAGATGATGAGTAATCAGCAAAATTCCAGTCCCCTGCTGCGCCAAGCGCCGCATCGTGTGCCGCAGCTCCCACTGGGCGGCAAGATCCAGCCCATTGCTGGGCTCATCCAGCAGAAGAATTTTCGGCCGATGCACAATGGCTCGGCCAATCAGAATTCTCTTCGTCTCGCCCACCGACATTTGTCCCACTGGTTTGTCACGAAGATGTTCGACCTCCAGCAGGTGAAGAATCTCATCCGCCCGCTGCCACATGGCTTCGGTCACATGGAAATGCGGCCACAAAGTAGAACTGGAGAAAAATCCCGACACAACTGCGTCTCGACCGGTGGTATGCGGCGTACGCTCACCTGGCAGCTCCGTCGCAACACCGCCGAGGTGTCGGCGCAGCTCGGTCAGGTCCCAGCGCTCGCGCCCAAAAATTCGCAGGAACGAGCCCTCTCGCACCAGCGGATAGCGCTGGCAGGTGAGCGTCTGGATCAACGTGGTTTTTCCGCAGCCGTTTGGGCCCAGGATTGCAATGTGTTCCTGTTGTCCAACCTGCAAAGAAATGTCGTGCAGCACGACGGCATCTCCGCGGGCCACAGAAATATTCTTCATCTCAATAAATAACGGGGAATCCAATTCCGCTTCCATTAAATAAAAGGATAATGGCAATGTCGCACGAAGCCTTCGCACCTCCCTCTTTCGCCTTCGCTCATACCCCGGCGGGCTTTCGCTTTGGCGCAGTACGGGCCGGCATCAAGCCGAGCGGCAAGCCAGACTTCGCCTGCGTTTCCGCCGCGGAAGGCACAACGGCCGCCGCCGTCTTCACCAGCAACCGCATGGTGGCCGCGCCAGTGCTTGTCGGCCGTGATCATTTACGTCGATCCGGTGGCCGGGTACGTTTTGTCGCCGTCAATGCCGGCAACGCGAATTGCGCGACCGGCGAACAAGGCATCGAAGCCTGCCTCACCGTGTGCAAGGCCGCCGCCAAGGAATTTTCCTGCTCGGCGGAAGAGGTGATCCCCTCTTCCACGGGAATCATTGGCGTACCGCTGCCCGCTGAAAAACTGGTCGCTGCGCTTCCTCAGATAGCGACTCAGCTTGGCACAAGCTCGGCCCACGTGCAGCAATTTGCGGAGGCCATTTTAACCACTGATACAAGAGCGAAAATCGCCAGCCTGCAGATCAACATGGGCGACAAGCAAGTCCATCTATTTGGAGTCGCCAAAGGGGCCGGCATGATCGCTCCACAATTGGTGCCGCACGCAACCATGCTGGTGTACATCTTTACCGACGCAAAGGTGGAGGCGGCGGACCTGCAGATATTTTTGAATGAGGCGATCGAGCCCACGTTCAACTGCATCTCGATTGACGGCGACACCTCAACCAACGACACTGTGCTGTTGTTGGCGAGCGGAGCGAGCGGCGCTACGGTTACCTATGCGGCCCAGAACGAGACCTCCAAGGCGTTCTCGCAGGCACTGCGGAACATCTGCGGATCGCTGGCGCGCCAAGTGATTGAGGATGGAGAAGGCGCAGGCCACGTGGTCGAACTAGCGATCGAAGGCGCGTCTTCCGAGGAAGACGCCAGGCGGATTGCCCGCAGTATTGCAAATTCCCCGTTGGTGAAAACGGCGTTCGCGGGCTGTGATCCAAATTGGGGCCGAATTCTGGCCGCCGCAGGATATTCTGGCGCCTCGATAAATCCCGATCGAGCATCGATCTGGATTGGAGGTCTGCCGGTTTGCCGCAACGGCCGTGCCGCGCAGGACTTCGACAAGAATAAAGTTCACGAAGCGATGCTGCAACGAACCGTGCTTGTTCGCGTCGATCTGGGCATGGGACACGGCACTTGTGAATTCCTGACCTGCGACCTGACTGCAGAATATATTCGGATCAACGCTGAGTACTCCACCTGATGCCTGTTGTGCCGATGAGTTTTGCGACGATCTGCGCAGAAACGGCGAAGCTCTTTGCGGCCAGCATATGGGTCGTCATTCGCGTCTGAAGTTCAAATGGCAACGGTAATTGTGCAAACAGGTTGAAGCCCCGAAAAATAGAAGGGTTTCGTGCACTGGGGGTCCTGTTATTCACAGGCTATTGCACATCGAGGTGGAAATCCGCGCGCTATGAAACCTCAGCTTCGATGCCAGCACCGTCTCCGTTCCATAGGAAATTTCTGCCAATCGCTGAGCTACACTATCGATATTGAGGATGACCTGCAGTATGGCGACTAAAGTGCGAGGACTGGCAAAGGCGACGCTGAACTCAAGCCACCAAAACCCGCTAATCAGCAATGCCAAGTTGAGGCAACTCTACAGCGTCATGTTGAAGTGCCGGCTCCTTGAAAGGCGTGCCCAGATTCTAAGAAAGCGGGCAGGCCTCGAAGGCGATCATCACTCCTCTCTAGGACTGGAAGCCACGGCGGTAGGTGCCGCGATTGATTTGCGGCCAACGGATACGTTAGCTCCATCGCACCGCGATTTCATCTTGGGTTATCTCAAGGGCGTGCCGCTCACCGCCTTGTTCAGCCAACTCCAAGGGAGTAACGCAAGTCCGCACAATGGGCGCTCGGCTGCCGACGACTCCGAATACGGGCCGTTGAACATCGTCCTCCCCGCTTCGACCTTCGCCACACAATTGACTCGCTGTATCGACATCGCACGTGTCAATCAGCGCGAGAAAAATGCGAATGTTGTAGTGGCTTTTTCCGGCGGAGGCTCGACGTCGCTTGGTGAATGGCTGCATACGCTGAATTTTGCCGGTAAACGTAGCTTGCCAATTGTCTTTGTCCGTCATCAGAGCAATCTATCGGCTGGACCAGGTTCTGCGAATCTTGAAGGCATGGGGAACGGCACCAGTTCCGAAGTCGTCGAGTATGGCTTCCCAGGGATTGCAGTCGACGGTAACGATGCGATCGCCGTGTATCGTGTCGCACAGGAAGCCATCGAGCGAGCGCGCTCCGGCGGAGGGCCAACACTTGATTGAGGCCCAGACCTTACCTGGAAATGAACCTGCTGAGATGAATCGCGGGCGCTCTCGATCCGTGGACGACGTTGAGGAATCGGAATCGAGTGATCCGATTTCTGCGATGGAACCGTACCTGATAGGCAAGGGCCTGTTCTCTCGCGGCTGGAAGAAGGAAATTGTCGCTGAATTTCAGCAGGAACTCGACGCCGCCGTTGGTGGCGCTGAGTATAACAGTTGCCGAGTAAGCGCTTGATCGTCTGCGGACGCGCCGGGCAGAGTTATGAGAAGGTTGCACGAGGTGTTGTAATATTCGTGGCTTCGCGCTTGAGTTCGCTTGATAAATATTCGACTGCCGCCGCTCCTTTTGGTGGCAAGTTGGTGTCTAACACAGTAGGATGGATCGCTGTGCGCGCAGACGATACATTGGCGACCCGCTTCCTTTATCCCGCTAGGCAAGGATTGCTGCCCGATTGAAAGACAAGCTCGTTACACGCCGCGATTTGATACGCCGAGTCGGGGCAAGCGCCGCTGCTGGGCTGGCGATCGGTCTGCCAGGGATGGCGCAGACAGCGGCCCCCGCGCAACCCCAGGCCTCTCCTACTGAAGAGAAGACACCGAAGCGGGAAAGTGAAGTTGCCAAAAAATATCCCCACCCTCCTGGGCAATTCATTAATCGCCCGCTCACCCAGATTTCTACCGTGGTCGATGCCATGTTGGACGACATGGAAGGCCGCGGCGTGGCGTACTTCTACGATCAGGCGCACCCGACAACCGGCTTGGTGCGAGACCACGCGCCTGCGGTCGGCCGCTCTGAGAGCCGCGTCGCCAGCATCGCAGCCACCGGATTTGGCTTAAGCGCACTATGTATTGCGGCGCATCGCAAGTACCTGCCTCCATCCATTTGCGAGCAACGCGTGGAGATGACGCTGGCATTTCTGCTGGAACAATGTCCGCAGGTACACGGTTTTCTATATCACTTTTTGGACATTGAAAGTGGCGAGCGACTTTTCGGCTCGGAGTTGTCTTCGATCGACACCTCTCTCTTGCTCTCCGGCATTCTGTTGTGTCGCCAGTATTTCAGCGGCAATCTTCGTATTCATGCGCTGGCCACCACTCTGTATAACCGCGTGGATTGGCAATGGATGCTGAACGGCAGCGATACACTCTCCATGGGCTGGCTGCCGGAAACAGGATTCATCAAATACCGCTGGGACGTCTACGCTGAAATGCTGACGATGTTGCTGATGGCAATCGGCGCTTCGCGGAACGCCATTCCACCCACCGCATGGAATGCCGTCACTCGTCCCATCATTGAGTTTGGCGGCATCGATTTCATCAGTGGTATCGCTCCCCTGTTTATTCATCAGTATGCCCACGCCTGGTGCGACTTTCGACATCTGCGCGACGAGCACGCAAACTACTTCACCAACTCGGTTGCCGCGACGCGGGCGCACCAGCTTTTTTGTCTCACCTTGGGACGTCAGTTTCCCTGGATGGACCAGAATTTGTGGGGGATCACCGCCTCAGAGTCGCCGACCGGCTATCGCGTCTGGGGCGGACCGCCGGAGTTTGGCGGTATCGACGGAACCATTGTGCCTTGCGCAACCGCTGGTTCCCTGGTCTTCTTGCCTGCCGAGTGCTCCCATGTGTTATTGTCCATCCGGGAAAAGTATGGCGAGAAGGCGTGGACCCGCTATGGATTTATTGACGCGTTCCAACCGCAATCCAACTGGTTCTCGGAAGATCAACTTGGGATCGATCTGGGAATCAGCATCCTGATGGCGGAGAATCTTCGCACAGGTTTCTGTTGGAACTACTTTATGCGCAATAACGAAATCACCAATGCAATGCAAATGGTTGGATTCCAACCGGATGAGGGAAACTCCGAAGCGTTCTGAGCGACTACCGCATCGACAGTGAAAGTCAGCGTCTATTGTTGATCGCCAATGAGCCACACCGCGGGGAAACTGGCCAGACTTTCTCCCACGTTCAGCCGCATCGCTCCATTCACACTTTCCGCATGGACAGTCGCTCCCGTCAATACGTTCGTGAATTTCACCGGCTTGGTCGAACTCGCCTTGATTCCCGTAGTCTCGATGAATGTTTGCCCAAAATTCTTTTCTAGCTCTGTCAGCGCCGCTGGTTGCGGAAGTAAAGATGCAAACCATCTTGCCGCTATTGTCAGCAAAATCTTGCCTTGATGTTCCCGAGCAAAGGCAATGACATTGTCAGAGTTCGGTCCTTCCACATTCATCGCGTGGTAGCTGCCGCGCAGCAGCAATTCAGATTCCTTTTCTCGCAAACGAAGCCCTTGGGCGACGTAAAGCATCTTCACATCGCCGGTCCACCAGGACTGGCAGATCCGGGCGAGCGCCTGGGACCGCTGCTCCGACGAAAGCTGCGGGTCAAAAACATCCTTCGTCATTGCATGCAGTCGCTGTCTGCGTGTCTCGTAATCCACTGGTCGCCGATTGTCGGGATCGACCAGGCTGAGGTCCCATAGTTCCCCGCCCTGGTACGTGTCGATCACGCCCGGACTCATCAGCTTCAGCGCGACTTGAGATACCGACTCCCATGCCGCCAAGGTTGCTAGCCGCTCCGCAAATGGAACGAATGAGGCGAGAAATTCTGTCGAAGACTTGCCGCACAAAGTTTGCTGGACAAATTTTTCGACTGCGGCGTCATACTCATTCGACGGGTTGACCCAACTGGTATGAACTTTGGCTTCGCGCAGCGCTTTCCCCATAAAGGCCTGCATGCGGCTTACAGTGTCATCGTCCGGGACCTTCTGCAAAGCAGGCCACATTCCCAGCAGAGTCTGGTAATACAGGTATTCATCGCCGCGATCTGGAGCCGGATGTCCATTCACCTGCGACTTCGCGCCTTCATTCACATGGGACCACTGCAGCAACTGCGATCTCCATTCCTCCGGCAGCTCTGTCAAAACATGAATACGCATCCGAGCGTCTTCACCGCGCTTTGTGTCATGGGTAGAAGTTGTCAACATCGCATTCGGCCAGCGTTCCATGCGATGGATATTCGCATCGTGAAATTCCTGCGGCGTTGTTGCTCTGCGACCGGTTCCCGTCCCCACCTCGTTCAGTGAAGCCAGCGGACTGTAGCGGTAGAACACCGTGTCTTCCATCCCCTTGGCCTGCACCGGGCTGGTGTATTGCTGAAATTTCATCGCAAAACGAAGCCGTTCCGCAAAGTCTTCCTCAGACTCCTCGGGCTGCCTCACTGGACAAATGTGACTTCGGATGAACTCGAAGATGGAGTAATCGATGCTGGGATTCCGACGTCTCGCCTGGCCGATGGCTTCGTCGATGGCCATTTCGTCCGTTGTGCTGAAACCCTGCGCGGAGATATAGGTACGGTAGACGGGAAAGCACGCCACCACCTCGCGCAGCGCCTCTTGCAATCCGTCGAGGGTGAAGTCGCGGCTCCGCCGATTTTCTTCAGAAAGTAGATTGAGCTCGTGCGCCAGCACATTCAATTCGCTGGCCATGGAGGAAGCGGTGATTAATTTCTTGGCGTGGTAGACAGCGTCGCGGTCGGGCTTTCTGCGTTCCCGAAAGTGCAGATAGATCTGATCGATCTCGTGAAGATTGGGCTCATTGACCCACAAGCCGTTGAGCAGAGCGAGAAATTCATAGCCGGTGGAACCATCGACAGGCCACTCCGGGCTCAACCATTCTTGCCGAGCAAGAATTTTCTCTACAACTAAATACATCGGTCGTGCTGAGTTCGCCGTCGCCGCACGCAGCTGCAACAGGTATTGCTGCGGATCGAGCAGCCCATCAATGTGGTCCAGCCTCACACCGTCAATCGCGCCACTCTCGGCCAATTCAATCAATTTGACGTGAGCAGCGCGAAACAACGGTTCATATTCCATGCGCAGGCCAATCAGATCGTTAATGTCGAAGAATCGGCGGTAATTGATTTCCTGCATGGCCGTCCGCCAATATGACAGCCGGTAGGGCTGCTGCTCCAGCAATTCGTGCAGCAGATCGAACGATTCCGGCTGGCCCGGGACACCGTTGTACTCCGCAATGACGTCTTCTAAATGCTTCCGAAGAGCCGGACTCTGCTGCATCACCTGCGTCAGCCGATGAGAGGCGACAGCCGTCTCGCGCTCACGATCGGCGCGTGCCATCAAACCGTCCTGCTGATAGCCCGGAATATGATCGAGGTGGAACAAAATGCTTTCGAACTCCAGACGCGTTGCATCGTCAATGCCAGCCGATTCGGCCACCTCCCGCCAACGGTGACGCAGCAGCACTTTCATCTGCCGTGGATTCAGCGGCAGATTGTAATCACCGTAGAGCAGGCAAAATTCCCCATCGTGGTAGCCAATCTTCAGGTCGCCGGACTCGAGCACATCGCCATATTGACCGCCGAGAATCGCGAGTAACACTTTGCCGTGCAAATTTGAGTTGACTGGATTCCAATCGACATCGAAATATTCTGAGACGGAGGAAGACGGACCATTCGCCAACACGCTGCGCCACCACTTATTCCATTGCGGATGAGCGCTCATGTGATTGGGAACGAAATCGATGATCAAACCCATTCCCTGGTCATGAAGCGCTGCCACCAGAGAATTGAAGCCTTCTTGTCCGCCGAGTTCAGGGCTGATTCGGGAAAAGTCGCAGGTATCGTAGCCACTTAAGCTACCGGGCCGCGCTTCAAAAATCGGCGAAGCATAAATATGGCTGATGCCTAAGCTTCGAAGGTAAGGGATGATGGCTTCAGCATCGGCAAATCGGAATTTGTGGGTCAGTTGTAATCGATAGGTCGCACTGACACTTCTTCGATCCTTCATTGTGTTCGTTCTTCCGCAATGCCGGCAAGGTCACCGCCAGCCAGGAGCAACGCCCCTGCGCGTTGAAAGGATAGTGTACCTCTCTCGGATTCCCAGTGAATGGTGTGGGGGTCGTCGATGAATCTACTTTCCTCGTTGCTCAGTGCTTTCATCATGCCACTCCACGAGGAATCGCTCACCGTTGTCGGGCCATCCAAGGCGACGATGGCGCGAAAACTTCCACTCGCAGAATTCCAAATCACTTCGAGCGTCTGTTCATTCAATGCTCGAGCCGTCTGGAACGTCGTGTTCTCTAGAAGCTGCTTTCGAATATGTAACAGTATCTGATACCAATACAGACATTTCGCGTGTTCCCCACTTCGAAGAACCTCCCAATCCAACTTGCTTCGTAGAAATGTCTCCATCTTCTGGGGATCGGGAATGCTTTCATGATTCCCCATATCTGCAAACGCCGAGAAATGCGCAAACTCCTTCCGCCTGCCCTCCGTCACAAGGCGCCCGAGTTCTTCATTGTGGTCAGTGAAAAATAGAAATGGTTCCGGTGCCGCCCATTCCTGCCCCATAAACAGCAACGGCACTTCTGGGGACAACAGCAAAAGGGCGCTGGCAGCACACCACGCCGCGTAGGAGATTTGTGTTGATAACCTTTCTCCAAAAGCGCGATTGCCAATCTGATCGTGGTTCTGAATGCAAAATACCCGCGATTCCCGGCTCAACCCTTCCGGGCTTGTCCCCCGACCGCGCCCATGAAAGCTGGCATATTCGCCGGTGAAAGTCCAGCCGTCGCGAATCGCCGTGGCGATGCTTTTAGCCGTCCCATCGAAGTCATGGTAATAGCCGTCGCTGTCCCCTCCCAGGCGGTGACGCATGTGGTGATGGAAATCATCGGACCAGACGGCATTGAATCCGTAACCGCCTTGTGCAGCCGGCAGGACGAGTTTGCGCTCATTTCGCGCATCCTCCGCAATCAGAATCACGTTCCTTCCCAGCGAAGTTGCGGCTTGATGGACACGCTCGGTCAACTCTGTCAAGAAATGGGGCTGACTATCATCGCGGATGGTATCGGTTGCGTCCGCGCGAAATCCATCCACGTGATAGTCGTAGACCCATGACAATGCGCTTTCAATAAAGTAGGCCCGAACTCTGTCTCGGCCTTCGCTGTCAAAGTTCAGGCCGTCGCCCCATAAAGTCTTGTGCTTGTTTGTATAAAACTGCGGCGCAAATGCTGATTGATACGCGCCGTCTGGACCAAGATGGTTGTAGACCACGTCGAGGTAGACGGCGATTCCCCTGGCATGGGCTTCGTCGACGAGCCGCTGAAAGTCGTCTGGAGTGCCGTAGCTATGCGCAGGCGCGTACAGCGAGACACCGTCATAACCCCAGTTATGCTCGCCGGCAAAATCCGCGATCGGCATCAACTCAACCGCGTTGATTCCCAGATCACGCAGGTAATCGAGCTGGTCGATCAATGCGAGAAATGTTCCGGCCGGCGTGAACGTTCCAACATGGAGTTCGTAAATCACCAACTCTCGCAGAGACGGCGCTTGAAAGTCGTTCGCCCTCCATTGAAATTCGCCCAGGGCAATAATCTCCGACGGACCATGCACTCCCAGCGGCTGATAGCGTGAGGCCGGATCAGGAAACGGTCCGGCTCCGTCGATCCTGAACCAGTAACGTGTTCCGGGGCCTGCGCCATCCACCTGAACTCGATAGATTCCATCTCGCTCCGCCGACATGACGATTGCGGGTCGGGAGGGTTCGCCTTCGATCACCAATTCAACGTTCGCTCCCGGGCGTGCCCACAACTGAAACAGACATCCGTCCCGTTGAATAATCGGGCCGAACGTAGGCGTCCACAAGGTATGGCTGGCACCGGAAGCTCGCGACTCGAATGTGAATGGAATGACGTCTACCTTCGCAGTTTTTCGTCTAAATGGAGAGCAGCGCTTACGAGTCCCAGATGCGTGAAGGCTTGCGGGAAGTTGCCAAGCGCGCTGCCCGTCGCGCTGATCTCTTCAGAATACAGTCCAAGATGATTTGCATAGCTCAACATCTTTTCGAAAATAAATCTCGCCTCATCGAGACGCTCCGCGCGTGCCAATGCGTCAACCAGCCAGAATGTACACATGCTGAATGTGCCTTCATGGCCTGTCAAACCGTCTTTGGTTGCAAGTTTTCCATCCAGTTCGTATCGATAGACCAGACTGTCGGAGACCAGTTTTTCCATGGTGCGATCGATGGTGCTGAGCATGCGTGGATCCTTAGGTGCAATAAATTTGACAATCGGCATCATCAAATTGCTTGCGTCCAGCGACTTCGATTCGAAGGATTGGGTGAAACACTTCTGTTGTTCGTCCCAGCCATTTTTCATAATGCATGCGAAAATTCGGTCGCGTTCCGTTTCAAGCTTGACGCGGTCAAGCGGAAGACTGCGCTGGCTGGCGAGACGTATACCTCGATCCAGCGCGACCCAGCACTGCATTTTGGAATACACAAATTGCTGCCGTTCGCTGCGCACCTCCCATAGGCCGTCGTCAGGCTGACTCCAATTGTCTGCTACCCAAATCAGCACGCCGTGAATCCGCATCCACAAATCGTAAGAGATGGGTGAGACGTGTTTGTCATATAAATAAATCGCGTCCATCATCTCTCCGTAGATATCCAGTTGCAGCTGGCTGGAGGCGGCATTACCCACACGAACTGGACGCGAATCGCGATACCCTTCCAGGTTGTCGAGTATGGACTCCGGCAGATCGCTGACGCCATCGACGCTGTACATCGTATTTAACGGGCCTTGAGCTCCGGATTCTTCATGGATTCGTTTAGCAAGCCAATCAATAAAAGCAGTTGCCTCGTCAGGAAAACCAAGGCGCACCAGGGAGTGGACAGTGAACGCGGCATCGCGCACCCAGGTATATCGATAGTCCCAGTTGCGAACACCGCCAATCTCCTCCGGCAGACTGCACGTCGGCGCCGCAACGATCGCGCCGGTCGGATGATGCGTCAGTAACTTCAGCGTCAGCGCCGAGCGCAGAACAATTTCCCTCCAACGGCCGTCATATTTGCACTGTGACAGCCAATCCCGCCAGAAGGCGAGCGTCTCGTTCATCAAACCATTTCCATCAACCGGATCATGAAGCCCATCCGCATTTTCTTTCGTGATGTAGCGTAGCGCGAACTCCGCCGACCCGCCCGGTTGCAGCGTAAAATCCAGACTCGCCACCCCGTCGTTGATTTGCCAGTCTCCTGGACCTAGCAGAACCATCCGGTCATCCGGCGTCTCGAACAAGACGCCTCCGTTGATCGCACTTGCCTGGTGGGGAGTGCGGCCGTAATTGAACGCGGGGGCGCATTCCAGCTGAAACCGAACCTCTCCACGGACCGCCCTGGCGATTCGCACAACCTCATGAATGACCCAGTCGCTCTGTTCTTCCTTGTTTTCGCGCACCGGCATAAAGTCGATGACCTCACCCACCCCCTCTGGACGCAGAAAGCGGGTGAGCAGGACATTTGTCTCCGGCATGTACATCTGGCGGTTCGTTCCGGCCTGCGCCGGCGCCAGCTTGAAATGTCCCCCCTTTGCTTCATCCAGCAAAGCGGCGAATACGCTGGGCGAGTCAAACTGGGGCAGGCAACACCAGTCAATCGTGCCGTCCATCGCCACCAGGGCCACCGTGTGCAAATCGCCAATCACACCACAGGATTCAATCGGTCTTTGCGCCATATTCAGTAATCTTAGGAGGAATGTCTCCATATTGAAGAAGACAAACAAAATGCCGACTTCTTCATCTAAGCTGGAGGTATCGCAGTCCAATCAGTTCAACATTCGCAGTCCCGCTCACCATGACCAACGGCGTGACTGAAAACATTCCTGACTCCTTTTAGATGCATCGCCGACCATAAGTGACAGAAACGAAAACCAACAAATCGTACGGCGACACATGGCGGTCGCGGCTCAGCGCCATGCGAAACATCCCCCCAGTGATGCGCATGGTGTGGGAATGCGGCCCGAAAACGGTCGTTGCGTCGATGCTTCTTCGCGTCGCCCTGGCGCTGCTGCCAGTGGCGATATTGGACGTTTCTCGCTGGCTGATCAACGAAGTTGTCATCAGCCTGAGGCATCACAGCGCTCTGCCGCCTCATTTCTGGTGGATTGTTGGCCTGGAGTTTGGACTCGCTTCTCTCGCCGCTATTCTGACCCGGGCAATTGGGTTTTGTGACAGCCTGCTGGGCGATCTCTACATGCAGCACATCAGCATTCGTGTCATTGAGCACGCTTCACAGCTCGACATTACCGCCTTTGAAAATCCCGATTATTACGATCGGCTGGAGCGAGCCAAGGCGCAGGCTACCGACCGCATCGCCATGATCCAAATGATGGGGACCCTGACGCAGCAAGTTCTCACCACGCTGGCCCTGGCATTGTACATCGCAAAATTCTCTCCCTTCCTCCTGTTGCTGCTGATTGCCGGCACAATTCCAGCATTGCTGGGAGAGAGCCACTTTGCATTTCTCGGCTACGCCAAAAATTTCATGCAGACGCCGATGCGCCGCAAAATGGATTATCTGCGCGACGTTGGCGGCAGCAAAGAAGCAGCAAAGGAGCTGAAGCTCTTCGGCCTGCGCGACTTTCTCATCGACAGCTTCCGCGGAATGGCCAATACAATTTTTGACCAGAATGTCGATCTTTCCAAGCGTCGCCTGATCGTCGGCGTGCTGCTCTCCATGCTGGCCACGGCCGGATATTACAGCGCCTATGCCCTGGCCTTGTGGGGCACCTACCGCGGCAAGTTCACCATCGCAGATTTGGCCGTCTTGATCAATGCCATCCTGCAGGTAAGCGCAAACTTGCAGCAAATCTTTGTCAACGCTTCGGGGGTGGCTGATCAGGCATTATTCCTAACCGATCTGCTCGGGTTCTTCGCCATGGAGCCAACCGTCAAGTCGAAGCCGAACGCCATCAAAATTCCTCGACCCATTCGTCAAGGCATCGAATTCAGGAATGTTTCATTTGCCTACCCGGGCACGACCCGGCTAGTACTGAAAAACTTCGACTTTCATCTTCGCCCTGGAGAACGGGTGGCCTTGATCGGCGAAAATGGTCAGGGCAAAACCACCATCGTAAAACTCATCACACGTTTGTATGACCCCACAGAGGGGCAGATTCTTATCGACGGCGTGGACCTGAGGGATTACGACATGGAAGACCTTTGCCATGAAATCGGAGTGATTTTTCAGGATTTCATGCGATATGAAATGACAGCGAGAGACAACATTGCCGTGGGGCGCATTGAGGAGAGAGATCACCTCGACCGGATTCAAGATGCCGCCCAAATGAGCTTGGCGGACGAAGTAATCGAGCGTCTCGACGGAAAGTATGAGCAACAACTGGGGCGACGCTTCGAAGGTGGAGTGGATTTGTCCGGCGGAGAGTGGCAGAGGATGGCGTTGGCTCGCGCTTACCTGCGCGATGCTCAGTTGCTGATTCTGGATGAGCCCACGGCGGCGTTGGACGCGCGCAGCGAACAGGAAGTCTTTCAGCGCTTCGCTGAACTCACCAAGGGAAAAATGGCATTGCTGATCTCCCATCGTTTTTCAACGGTGAAAATGACAGATCGCATTGTCGTTCTGTCCCATGGAGTTCTGACCGAAGAAGGCACCCATGACGAACTGATTCGCCAGGGGGGCCTCTATGCGGAAATGTTTGAGATGCAGGCGGCAAGCTACCGATGAATTCCCCAATCATTCTCCGCCACGAGTTGACCGCCGAAGGCCACGCATTTGCAAGCCGTCAAGCGATTCTGGTGCAACACGCAAGCGGGAAACAATTTAAAGAGCAAACTCTTCTGGCGGTAGCCTCGGCTTTCGCGCTGGCCCGTTACACCGATGAGCAAGTTCGTGCGAAACAACCGAGTCATTCGGAGGAGAAAAAGCCCAGCATTCAGCGCCTGGAAGGTGCTACGCGCCTGTTGCGATCCTCCGCAATCGAGATTCAAAGTGCGTTACCCATCCTGGGAAAATTGCCGTTTGCCCGCAGCGTCACAGGCGTAGAAGCGCCAAGAATTCTTGGTGTCGCGCAAGCTCTCCTGAACGCCGCCAAGTATCAGTGGAGTTTATCTGGACTCTCCAGTTTCCTAAAAGGATTTCAGGCCGAGGAACCACTCAGCCTTCGAGAACTATGGACCTTCCCGGTCGCGTTGAAACTCGCGCTGCTGGAGGAGATCCTGGCACAGGCGCCCGGTGCATTCAGTAATTTGCCGGCCAGCGACGCCGCTCTCAATGCGTCGTTGTTATGCCTGCATGAAGTCAGTCTTCCAGTCTGGGCGAACATTCTGGAGCCGCTGGTTCCATTCGAGGAAGTTTTGCGGCAGGATCCTTCCAACACGTATTCGCATATGGATTTTGAAAGCCGCGACATGTACCGTCTCGCGGTTGCGAAGGTAGCGGCGCGATCTCCGCTGAATGAAGTTCAGGTCGCCACCATGGCGCTGACGATGGCGCGCGACTCGACACAGCAGCCAAGCGTCAACGAACGTATTACAAAACGCTGTTCTCATATTGGCTATTACCTTGTTGACGACGGGCTGAACGAACTTCGAAAGCGCTGCGATTTCCATCCTCGTATTCGCGATCGCGTGCGCACGATTCTCCGAACCTACCCGGATGATTTCTATCTCGGCGGAATTCAAACCATCACCCTGCTGGTCATGGCTGCGATCATTCTGCCGCTGGTGCCTCTGTACAATCCGCTGGGAAGTTTGGCCTTCGCATTTCTGCTTCTACTGCTGCCCGTGTCTCAAGGCGCGGTGGAATTGATGAATCACACCATCAGCGCGATTTTGAAACCGCAGCCATTGCCTAAGCTCGACTTCTCAGAAGGTATTCCCTACGATTGCAAAACTCTAGTCGCGGTTCCCACGCTCTTGTTGAACGAACACCAGGTGCGCGGCCTTGTCGACGAACTGGAAGTCAGAAGTCTGGCGAATCAAGATCCCAACGTTCATTACGCGCTGTTGACGGACCTGCCGGACTCAGTAGAAAAACCGCTGGAGAAAGATGCTCATCCACTGGTTACGCTCGCCGGCCAGTTGATTGATGATCTGAATCTCCGCTATGCAGGCACCGCCAGCGGAAGCTTCCTGATGCTGCATCGTCATCGCGTCTTCAACCCAAAGCAGAATGTATGGATGGGCTGGGAGCGTAAGCGCGGGAAATTATTAGACCTGAATCGCCTGATCATGGGCGGTATGGACTGCTTCCCCTACAAAGCCGGCGATCCCACAATTCTGAATGGAATGCGCTATGTTCTGACACTCGACTCAGACACCAAACTACCTCGCGACTCCGTGCATCGCATGGTCGGGGCAATGGCACATCCGTTGAACCGCGCCATTCTCGATCCGCAAAGAAGGATCGTGACCCAGGGCTACGGTCTGATGCAGCCGCGAGTCGGTATCGCTGTGCATTCCGTCGCGCGCTCACGACTGGCTGCGATCTATTCCGGCCAGACAGGTTTTGATATCTATACGCGCGCCATTTCCGATGTCTATCAGGACCTGTACGGCGAAGGCATCTTCACCGGCAAAGGCTTGTATGAGATTCAGATCCTGCATGAAGTTCTGGATCGACGCTTCCCTCAAAATTCCCTGCTGAGCCACGACCTGATCGAAGGCGCTTATGCGCGCGTGGGCCTGCTGACAGATGTTGAGGTGATGGACGACTATCCATCGCACTACAGCGCGCAAAATCGGCGGAAACACCGCTGGGTGCGGGGGGATTGGCAGATTCTGCGATGGCTGTTGGGACGCGTCCCGAACGATTCTGGACAGCTGGTGCAGAATCCAACTTCCAACATTTCCAGGTGGAAGATTCTCGACAATTTGCGACGCAGCCTGGTTGAACCTGCGACCTTCCTTCTTCTGGTAGCCGGTTGGCTCTGGCTTCCCGGAACGGCTCGTTACTGGACGCTGGCAACATTGCTGATCGTCATCGTCCCCGTGGTCGTGCAATTTCTCTTCTCCATGGTGCGAGCCAGCGTAGCCGAGCAGAGCGGATATGTGCGCCAAGCCGTTCAGGATTCCCTGGTGTTGCTGTTTTCCACCTTCCTCAACTTCGCGCTATTGGCACATCAAACTCTCTTGATGATCGATGCCATTGTGCGCTCCCTGGTTCGAAGTTTTGTGACGGGTAAACGACTGCTGGAGTGGGAAACTGCAGCTGAAGCCGAAACAGGAATGAGTAAACGCACACCGGTCGAGTTCACCATGGGTCTGGTTCCACTGCTTTGTGCTGTATTGCTGATTCTCGTTGTGTCGATTCGGCCATCCGCAATTCCATGGGCATTACCGATTTTAGTTCTGTGGTCGCTCGCAAAGCCGATCACCTGGTGGCTGAATCGATCTACCCAGCTCGAGTTGAATCTTTCCGACGCCGATACGCGATTCCTTAGAAAAATTGCCTGGCGAACATGGCGTTATTTTGCGCAATACGCCTCAGAGAACCACCACGGATTGGTGCCCGATAATGTCCAGGAAGAAGAATATCGCGAGGCTTTGCGCATCTCTCCAACCAACGCGGGTCTGCAATTAAATGCGCGCCAGGCTGCCGTCATTCTTGGCTATTTGACGTTCCCGGAATATGCGAAGCAGACCCTGACGAACCTGCAAACTCTCGACCGCATTCCCAAGTGGAGAGGACATCTGCTGAACTGGTACACCACGACGACGCTGGAATCTATCCGCCCCTACTTTGCTTCCACAGTCGACAGCGGAAACTTTATCGCCTCACTCTGCAGTTTGCGGATGGGGACTTTGGAGCTGCTGGAGACTCCGATGTTGTCGGCGCTGCGGCAGGGCTTGCTTGACATCGTGATGGATACCAAGACGCCTTCTGCCGCCGAAGCGAAAATAAAATCTGCACTGCGAACAGATCGAAAAGCGGCCTCGGAAGCCTGGTTGGGTTCGCTGCTATCGCTTGAATTGCCCGCAGATGCGGAGGATAGTGGCGCGGCGACAACCCACCTGCATTCGATTCGGAAATTTGTTGCCGATTATTTGCCCTGGCTGCAGCCAAAGTTTTCTCAGCTCTTACAAGTGCCGGGGAATTTCGAAAGTCATTCTCTCGATTTCTACACACCGGACCATGCGTTACAGACTTGCCGCGAATTGCGCGCAACATTGCTTAAAAAAGCTCAAGACGCCTCCAGTCCAGACAAACCTCTCGCTGACGAATTGTTGGCGGCTCTGGCACAAAGTGAAACTCGGCTGACCACGCTCATCGACGATCTGAAACGCATTGCAACGATCAGCGACCGTATGTTCCAGGCCACCGATTATCAGGACTTGGTGGATCCCTATCGCCGCCTGCTGACGATAGGTTATGACACTGAACACGAACGACGGCTGGACTCCTGCTACGATCTGCTCGCCTCCGAGGCCCGCACAGCCATGTTCCTTGCGATTGCCAAGGGAGATGCTTTGCAAGATAGCTGGTTCAGAGTCGGCCGCAAAACCACGATGATTGACGGCAATCCAGTGCTGTTATCGTGGTCCGGAACCATGTTTGAGTACATGATGCCGACGCTTTGGATGCAGACTTCACCCGATACCCTGCTTGCACAATCGTTGCCTGGAGCGGTTCGCGCCCAAAGAGAATATGTTGCCCGCAAACGAATGCCGTGGGGGATTTCAGAGGCCAGCCACAGCCAACGGGATCCGCAGGGCAACTATCAATACCACGCGTTCGGTGTGCCAACGTTAGCCATCAATCCGCCGCCAGAAGGTTCGCTGGTCATTGCGCCCTACGCCACTGTGCTGGCGCTGGAGGCCGATCCCGTGCACGCGCTGGCCAACTTACACAGAATGGAAAAACTCGGCTGGCTGGGTGAGTTCGGTTTCTACGAGTCGGCGGATTATTCGGCTAGTACCCAGCATGAGAAAGGAGCGCGCTACACACTAGTGCGCTCCTGGATGGCGCATCATCAGGGTATGTCGCTACTGGCAATTACAAATATGCTGGAGAATAAAGCCTTCCAACGATGGTTCCATGCCGATCCTCGCGTGCGGGCGACAGAGTTACTGCTGCACGAGAAGCCGGTGCGCATCGTGCCAACACTGGAAAAACCTCGCGCCGGCAATGTCAATTTCTTCCCAACGCTGGTCGACGATAGTCCCACCGCGTAATTGCCGTGCGGTATCGTCGATCCAAGAACGCTAGAGTGCCTCGGCGGGATTCTTGGCTTTCCCCGATTGCAGCGCACGGACGAGTACGACCTCCAAAGCGCCTTTTTGTTTGTCGTATTCCTCAGGAGCGATACGACCTTCCAGCCGCTCCGTCTCCAGCGCGAAGAGTTCTTCTTTCAACGCCTCCATTAACCTAGAACGATGAGACTCTGCACTGGTCGCGCGGACCACGCCAGCCGCAAGCGGAGGTCGAAAGCCCTCGGTTGGTTTCGTCGGCGATGGAATATTTGCAAGGGGAACCGCAAAGCCCCCCGCCGTGACCGCGACAGGCTGGTTTTGCTTCATCAGAAAAGCAGCACCCACCGCCAGCAATACCGCCGCTAACGATAGAATCCACCACTTATATTTGTGCAGCGGATCCGGTGTATCGATCGGAACTCCAAGCCCGATTCCGGGTCGCGTATTATTGGCGGCCGCGGACTGCGCCGTTGCCTCCGGACCCATCGCACCCTGGTCGGCACCGGCTGCCGGCGTTCCATTTCCATTGTCCGGACCGGTAGCACTTTCCTGCGGAAGCAATCCAGTCCCAGAAACGGTAAACGCGAGCTTCGATTCCGGCGTGACATTCCTTGCCAGATACGTTTGCACCTTCACGTCTTCGTCGATCGGCTGGAACGCGCCGACGGGCGTACCGGCGAACTGCACGCTCTTCGGCAAAATGATCGCGAGATTATCTACCGGGCCTCCCACGCGAGGATGGAACTGAAAGCTGCCGCTATACGGCATCTGGTAGCTGACCTGGAAGCGTGTCTCTCCGGGACGAAGCGGATAAACAAAAGCATAGTCACCCGGTGTCCCCAGGGGCGTGGGCGGCGTTTGTACCGGCATGCTACCTGGGCCCTGCGCGGCCGCCGCAACAACCTGCGCTTCTTTCGGCAAATAGATTTCGTACGCTCGAGGTCCGAACTGGGTCCGCGGCGGGGATGATGCATTCTTCACAAAAAAATTCTCAATCACACTCAAGCCATTAGGGCTGGCTTCAATCCGCGCCACGTCGGCCTCGGTCGAAACACCGGCGACTTTTTCCGCGACATCGTACACATCCACATTCACGGTAGAGGTGCCGGCAGGCACGGGGCGAAAGTATGTTGCCTTGTCATGAATCACTCGCAGCAAATGCATCGGCGCGCCATCGGTAGCATCCAGCGTGAAATGTCCTTGCGCATCGGTGGTGGTCTTCGCCGCAACTTCCATCCCAAGGCGCATCAGCTCAACGCTGTCGCCGGCAGAAGGCTTTTTCGTGGTTTGATTTGTAACCGTGCCGGAAATGGGAGCCGCCATGGCAACGGAGGCTCCCGCCAGCAAGACAAAAGCCGCGCACAGAAGTGGCACACCGACAACCTTGGCGCGAAAAAACGAAAACAAGAAGGAACGTTGGAGTTTCATTCAGTCTCTTTCTGATTTCAATGTACGGGAGTGATGAGTTCAAGCCGCATGCACGGTGGTTTCCAGGAATTCGATCTCGGCCAGGATTTGAGCCGCTTCGTTTTCCATGCCTGCCCGCTGCGCCAGATAGTCCTCTTCAGGATATTTGCCGGCCCGATACTCGAAGTTCAAGTCGCGGAGATTTTCGTAAATCGTCTCTTTCCGCTCACGCAGAAATTCGAGGCGCGTCTTCTGAGTCTGTCCTTCCGTCTTGGACTGAGGATAGAAAACATATACGAAGACGCCGACCAACAGCGCTGCGCAAGCCAGAAGTGTCATCACGCTCATAGATCTTTCTCTTTCCCGTCCTGCGGAGGAATCACATCCGCGATCGGCTTCACAACCACATCCTTTTCGCGCGCCACCGGCTTCAGTTTCCACCAGGCCAGAAATGCCGCGCAAGCCAGAGCGATCATCATAGATCTGTCTCTTTTCGAACCTTATCCAGAATCGCTGTCGTGTGCGGGTCTGTCGCAATTTCCGCTGGCATCGCCACCGTGTGCAGCTTCCACTTCCGGATCACAAACGCGGTGACAAACATTGCCAGCAGAAATACCACGCCCGGCGCAATCCACGCGACCAGGTTAAAACCGCTTTCAGGAGGCGCAGCGAGAACCGTGGGCCCATACTTCTGCACAAAATTTTGCAAAATCAACTGGTCGCTGTCTCCGCGATCCAGTGCCGTGCGCAACTCCGCTTCTTCCTGCGTGGAAACCGTGCAGCCCACATGGTTGCATTCCAGCAGAATCTGACCGCAGCCGCAGGTGCATATCAATTGATGGTGGCCCATCTGCTGATAACGCGCCGAGGTGTCTCCTGCGCCCACAATAAAGATCAGCAGCAAACACACGGCCGATACCTGGACAAAAGTTCGCAGCAACAAGCGATCGAAAATGCGTGAGCGTGAACAAAATGCGCGCATGGTTTAGTCCCCTGCGCCAGCGGGAAGCGCCATTTCTTCTTCCACCTGTTTGCGCGGCTTGGTTGCCTGCTCGGCGCTCATGTTTGGAACCAGTGCCAGCAGCGTCCCCAATGCCATCACCACCACACCAATCCAGATCCACGCCACCAGCGGATTAAGAATGACCTTGATGATGGGCTGGTTGGTGTCCTGATTTCTGCCTTCGTAGACCACGTACAGATCGCGTTCTAACGTGGAATGATTGGCCACCATAGTCTCGGTTTGCTGGCTTGCATGGTAGAAGCGCCGTTCAGGCGCCATCTGCGTCAGGAATTTTCCATTCTTGTACACGTTCAGCAATTCATATTCGCTGTCGTAATTCGCATTCGAGTCCTGGGTGTAACTCAGGCAGACCAGGCGATACTGCCCAATTGTCATCGAGTCATGAAATCCCATTTCCTGTTCGTTCGACTGATTAAACGCAGAGCCGGCTAGCCCGACAAATACAATCACAACGCCGATGTGAACCAAATGGCCGCCGTATCGCCGGGTGTTGCGTCGCGTCAGCTGCACCAGCGAAAGCAGCATGTTCTTCCCGGTATGACGCTGAATGACTCGGGCGCCACGCCAGAATTCGCTGCCCACCGCAGTGATCACAAGAGCCGCCAGCGAAAACGTCATCAGGGAATAGAGCGTCCCCACATCCTGCCAGGGACGCATCCCCGCCGCCATCAACACCAGTGCCGTCGTCACTCCCGCGATGGACGGCCACAGGAAGTTCCTCTTGACGCTCTTGAAGGAGGTGCTGCGCCACGCCAGAATGGGGCCGATGCCAGTGAGAAATAGTAGAAAGATTCCAATAGGCACGGCCACGCGGTTGTAGAACGGCGGACCGACCGTGACCTTCGAGCCTTCAACATACTCTGAAATGATCGGGAACAGCGTTCCCCACAAAACGGTAAAGCAAGCCGCCAGCAGAACAAGGTTGTTGAACAGAAAACTCGATTCACGCGATACCAGCGACTCCAGCTTGTGCTCAGATTGCAGGTGATTCCGCTGCAATATGTACGTGAAAAGGCAAACGCTGAGCACGATCAGCAGGAACACCCAGAACCAGGTTCCGATCGACGACTCGGCAAAGGCGTGTACGGAGCTGACCAGTCCGCTTCGCGTCAGCAAGGTGCCCAGAATCGACAGCATGAACGTGGTGAAGATCAGCCACACGTTCCAGGACTTCATCATGCCGCGCTTCTCCTGCATCATGACAGAGTGCAGAAACGCGGTGCCCGTCAGCCACGGCATCAGGGAAGCATTTTCGACCGGGTCCCAGCCCCAGTAACCGCCCCAACCTAGAACGGCGTAGGCCCAATGCATGCCGAGAAAAATGCCGCAGGTCAGAAATAACCATGTCACCATGGTCCAGCGACGTGTAATGTGGATCCACTTTTCACCGGGATAGCGCATCATCAGCGCGCCCAGCGCGAAGGCAAAAGGAACACTGAATCCAACATAGCCCAGGTACAACATCGGGGGATGAATCACCATCTCCGGATATTGCAGAAGCGGATTTAGACCAAAGCCGTCCGCGGGCACGGCTCCCTGCACCAGGGCAAACGGCGGCGCTGGAAACACAATCAATAATGTGAAAAAGATTTGCACGGCGGCCAGGATCGTGGAAGCGTACGCGGTCAGCTTGACGTCGACTTTATGACGCACCCGCAGCACAAATCCGTATGCGGCCAGCAACCATGCCCACAGCAGCAGCGACCCTTCCTGCCCAGACCACAACGCCGCAAACTTATACGGCCAGGGCAATGCCCGGTTGGAATGGTGAAGGATGTAGGAAACCGAGAAGTCGTTGGTAAACGCGCAATAAATCAACGCGAACGCGGCCGCGCTCAGGGCAATAAAGCTGCCGATTCCGGCCCGCCGCGCAGACTCTGCCAGCCGCTCAGGACCGATACTGGCATGGGGATGGACTGCAATCTGTCGCAGTGCGAAAGCGCCCACCACAAAGTTGTAGACGCACAGAACCAGACCGAGAAGGATTGCGAAACTACCGAATGCTGCCATAGTGCCTGCTATATCCTGTCGCTTGTCGCCGAGCCAATGGGCCACATGGTTCGGCCCGGCAAGAAATGTTGCCCCGCTTGCCGGAAAGCCATCATTCTCTTGGATTCCCTACAGTCTGAAGCTTAGGAGACATGGCGTCGCCGGCACAGTGATCACCATCACAATCATACAGATTTATCGTGAGCGAGCCTATCGTGGCAGAGGCGCCAGAACAACCCGCACATCGATTCAAATGGAAGGATTTGGCACAAAAAACAGTCATCTGCATATTGGGAGGTTGACGGTTCACTGACTCAAACCAGGTGACCGCGAACAGCCAGCACGGGACATTCAGCACCGGCGATGATCTGCGACAGCGTCGACCAGGGTGAATGATCCGCCAAGGCCGAACCTTCTCGGACACCCACCACAATCAGGGTCGCTGCTTCTTCTTGCGCAACCCGCAGAACCTCTTCGCTTGCATTCCCGACTTCGACGCGCACCCTGGGCTGACACCATAGCTCCGCATCCGGAGGTAGAAGCTGTTGCAATTCCCGCACCAGGAGATTGTCGATGTCGCCAGATACAACCTCGTCTCCTTTGGCCACCGGCTTTCTCACGTGCACCAGCGTCAGGCGTGCGTTCACTTCCTCCGCAATGGAAGATGCATACTGGGCAGCGCGAAATGCGCGCGATTCCAGGCCAGTGGCAAAAACGATGGATCGAATCAGTTCCAGGCTTTCATGGCAGCGTGGCCCCATCACCAGCACCGGGCAAGGCACTCTGCGAAGCACGCTTTCAGCGACAGATCCAAAGGCAAGCTTCTCCAGCCCGTGAGCGCCGTGAGAGGCCACAATCACCAGGTCTGCGCTTTGCGCCCGCGCAACCTCATCGAGCAGGTCAGTCGGCTCGGCAAACTCGATCACCCTCCGATGAGGGATCGACCCCAGATTCGCTTTCGAAATGACGACTTCCATCTGCGCGCGAGCCGCTTCCAGGTCGGCTTCCAGCAACTCAGGAGTTGCGCCCGGCCCGTATAGAACCGGTGGGACCGCGTGCGCAAGTAGGAGAGTGCCCGCGAACTGCTCCGCAAGATACCTGGCCGCGGCCAGCGCAGTCACCATCGGTCCGGAAAAATCCACGCCGACCAGGATCTTTCTGAAATTTGCTTTGTAGGTTCCGAGCCGCAGTTCTTGGCTGGTAGGCACCTCGGCGAATTCACGAAGCTTGTCCATAAACCCTCCTGCAACCAGTAGGGAAACACACCCCAATTCAGGTCTTCTGCATTCCATCTGGAGGCTAGCGAAAAGTGTTCCCCGAATCAGTGATGCGGGTCACGGTCACATCTCTCCTCAATCACTTTTGCTCCCTGATCGACGGACCGGCGGAGGTCCTGTAACCAGGGGATTACCCCATTCAATCGAGCAAAATCTGCCATTGGCCGGATGCAGCTTCGCCCGGCCCAGCGGCGCGTGCGACCAAGTGTGTTCTTATAAAAAAGGCTCCTATGTGCTGTTCGTCACGTTTCGGGGACTTGGACCCATGCTAGGTTCGCCCTATGACACTACGGTCGCCGCTCAGTAAAGGCGCTCGACGGACAAGCAGTGACTAGATCCCGGGTTGGCAGAACAGGTCTCCAATGAAAGTGCAATTTCGGATTGAAGGAGTTCTTCCTGTGCCCGCTATGATTGGAGTTTGGCTTCTTTCGTGAAAACTGTTCCGGCTCCCACCCTTTCTCGCATGCCCACTCGCTGGCGACTATTTCTGGCCGTCATGGGCCCGGGCATCGTTGTGATGCTCGCCGATACCGATGTTGGCAGCATCATTACGGCTGCGCAAAGTGGCGCCCAGTGGGGCTACAAACTTCTGCTGCTACAGTTTCTGCTGATTCCCGTCCTCTTTGTTGTGCAGGATCTCACCGTCCGCCTGGGTGTATTCACAGGCAAGGGTCATGGTGAACTCATTCGCGAAAGATTTGGCTCTGGATGGGCCTGGGTCTCCGTCATTGGCTTGGCAGTGGCCACTATCGGAGCGCTGCTCACAGAGTTTTCCGGCGTTGCCGCCGTAGGACAGCTGTTCGGTGTGCCGCGGGGCTTCAGCGTAGCCTTAGCCGCCGCATTTCTGCTGTTCGTCGTCTGGACCGGCTCCTACCGTCGCGTGGAACGTGTCGCCATTGCGCTCGGCCTGTTTGAATTTGCGTTTTTCTGGGTTGCCATTGCCGCCCACCCACGTGCCCGCGATCTGGCCGCCGGACTGATGCAGGCTCCTTTGTCCTCCCCTGCCTACCTGTATCTTGTCTCCGCTAACATCGGTGCGGTCATCATGCCGTGGATGATCTTCTATCAGCAGTCCGCCATCGCGGACAAAGGGCTTCGCCCCGAACATTATCGAGATGCTCGCTGGGACACCGGGATTGGCGCCGTTGTCACTCAATTGGTGATGGCCGCGGTTCTGGTCTCCACTGCGGCGACCATCGGCAAGGTCAATCCAAATGCAAGCCTGAATACCATTGGCGATATCACCCATGCATTAACGCCATTTATGGGCGTTGCTATGGGGAGATTGCTGTTCAGCCTGGGGGTTCTTGGCGCCGCCATGATCTCTTCCGTCGTGGTATCCCTGGCCGCTGCCTGGGGCTTTGGCGAGGTGACCGGGTATAAACACTCGCTCGAACACAACCCGATGGAGGCCCCCTGGTTTTACGTGGTGTTCACAATCGGCGTGGTTGCCGGCGCTGTGATGGTGGCGACGATTCCCAATCTGGTGGCTCTCACCATATGGGTAGAGGTCATGAATGCCTTCCTGCTCCCAATGGTGCTGGGTTTTCTGGTGGTTCTGGCCATGACCGCCCTGCCCGACCCCTATCGCCTTTCGGGAACCTATCGATGGGTCGTGGTCGGCGTCACTGGTCTCACCTCTTGTTTGGCGGTATATGCGGGTTTGCGGGGAATGTAACCCCCAGGAATTTCATTAAAATAATTGCCCCCGGGCGGCTGGCGGCACACTATCATGGAACAAATTTGTATCTCTCCCCTACGGCCT
Organism: uncultured Acidobacteriota bacterium; assembly: GCA_963735505.1. Taxonomy (GTDB): domain Bacteria; phylum Acidobacteriota; class Terriglobia; order Terriglobales; family Acidobacteriaceae; genus JAKAAZ01. Next base: position 211,951 of record CAVTLR010000003.1, read on the forward strand.
GCCTATGCTGCGTTATTCTTCGATCCCTGACCTGATCGCATTTGCTGCGTTGGCGTTCGTCTTCTGGTCGATGCTGCGACACCATGCGCGCCGCCAGGTAAATTCGTGGCTACTGGCCTGGACGTTTGTCCTGCTGCATTTCGCTGCGCAAATGCTCAGGTTCGGCGAAGGTTTCTGGGGAACCGTCCTCGCGACAATCTCCCTGCTGGCGCTGGAAATGGCCGGCATTGCCTTTGTCCACGCTGCCTCGCGCATCGATATGGTCAGGGAACAGCCGTTCGCCATGTTCGCCTGGGCGGCGGCGCTGCTGACCTACGGCGGTTTGGTGGTTTGGGGAGTGGATGCGAAGTTGCCATACTACGTCGCCGTCGTGGTATTGGCGGTGAGCGTTTACATCGTCCATTTCAAACTCCGAGCCGAACGAAGTTTAGCGGACAACGTTTTTAGTTTTACCTCCAGCCTGCTGCTGGCTGTGTTGCTTGCTGTTCTCGTTTATCAAGATCGGATGGGATATGGCATTGACACCACGCTTTCATGGCTCTACCTGGTCGCGGGTATCCGATACTGGCAGCGATACCATCACAAGACCATTGGCGTGTTCGCGGCCGTTTTTGGCTTTTTTGCCGCATCGCTCCTTTTCCCGATAGCTCTCATCGTTCGAGCCATGTACGTGCCCCATCTCACGCTCGATGCCTCCGTCAAAAATCTGCCGAAATTCATTATCGCCATTGGAATTCTGCTGACTTTCCTGGAGGAAGAAATTGGCCGCACAGAACATCTGGCCCTGCACGACCCACTCACAGGCCTGCCCAACCGGCGACTCCTCGCAGACCGCTTGACCAACATGCTGGAACGCGCAGAACGCAATCACACGCGTGCGGCAATCCTCGTCGTCGACCTCGACGGCTTCAAGCAGATTAACGACACCCACGGACATGCCGTTGGCGATGAGTTTTTGCGTGAAGTCGCATTGCGCCTTGGAAAGGTGGTGCGTAGAGCGGACACTCTGGCACGCTCCGGAGGCGATGAGTTTACCGTTCTGGTCTCGGATATTCTGCAGCCGAACGGCGCAAAAATTCTCTCCCAGAAACTCCAGATGGAACTGGACCGACCGATTGAAGTTCGGCATTTACAGTTGCGCGTTTCAGGCAGTATTGGCGTGGCCGTGTATCCGGAAGACGGAGAGACAGCTGAGTCACTCTGTGCCCGGGCCGACGCCGACATGTATCGCGAGAAGCGGCATTCGAAGGCGTCGGCCGAATCGCCGACCAAAGAATCTCCATCGGTCATCCTTTCGTCTCAATGATGACCCTGTAACGCCGTGCGCTCGACCGGGGCGCGTCACGATACCATCGACAGGCACGTGTAAACTTCGCTTGCACCAGCATGCGATTCTCTCGTCCTAACGCGCCGGCTACGGAGGGCATTTGAGTCGACTTGATTTGTGGAGCCGGCAATCACGATTGATTCAGTCCTCTGTCGCCTATGCCACGGCCTTGTTGATCACTGTAACCCTGCACGAGTTTGGGCATGGCACGGCAGCATGGCTCTACGGATTCCATCCGATGGTGTATGGACTCCACGAAGAGGACATCGCCGCTTCCCAGGTGCGCGTTGCCGTGATTGCCGCGGCCGGCCCGCTGGTCAGCCTGGTGCTGGGCATGGTTTTTCTCGCAATTCAGAAGCGCATGCGCGGTCAGGGCTTTCCACGCTATTTGATGCTGTGGCTTGGCCTGCTGGGTATCGCGGTTTTCGTGGGCTACCTGATCACGCCGCCTTTCTATCCAAGCGGCGATGTCTACAAAGTTCTTGCAAGCTTCAATCTCGCCTCACCGATATTTCTTGGAATATCCGTATTGTGTGGTGCCATCGGCATCGTTCTGCTTGGCCACATCGGCTTGCCGCGGCTTGTCGCTTTAGCCAATTCGCTGCAACCGCTCAGGCCGCAAATGATGGCGTTGGGAATTCTGTCGTGGGTACTGGGCAGCATCCTGGTATTGGTCGCGATGCTTCCGCAGTTTCCCTGGATGCTGGTGGCAATCGGCGCTTTCGTTCCCTTGATCAATTTGTTCGCTTCGCGGCGAAATCAACGAGAACCCTACGGCGAGCCGCGTGCCGAACCAAAGATCTCGATCGCTGGAATTGTGTTGCTGGTGCTGATGGTGGTGCTGGAACACACGGTCTTGCGACAGGGCGTCCACCTTTAGGCCCGCTGACCTTCGAACCTGCCTGCAGTCCGCTCGGCTTCCTTTTTTGTCCACTGCAGCATCTCGTCCAGGAAGCGCAAACGCCCACCATGTTTTGGCGGGCGTCTTTGCTTCAGCCGTCGAGCCGGGACAAAGTCTTGCAGCGGCGAATCTCGTCTATCCGGCTGGACTCATTTCACCAGCGGTAAATCGTCAACTCATCCAGGTACACCGTGGAGGAGCCGCTTGCACCCAGCCCATCCACCTGGAAGTTGGTCAATAACGTCGGACCCCATCCGCTCGCATAGGCTGATGGTGCAGTCGCGTTCAATATCGATTGAACACCATCCAGGTAAACCGACTTGTACGTGACGCTCCCGGTTTCGCTGCGAGAATAACTCATCTCAACGTGATGCCAGGCATTGCGGCTCCAGCTACGGGGGTTGCACGCTGCCTTGGAGTGCGCCCAATGACCCTTTGGAGCCTCGGGAGTTCCCAGGTTTTCGCTGTAATCCCATGTGCCGGAGTAGCCATCGCACTGCACCCCGTAGATCACCGTCTGACCGTTGGCCATCACCTGATTCATATCCATTTCAAGATTGCCGATGTCTGTCGCGGAATTTGTGAAATATACCCACCCGTCATAAAAAAAGTTGGCGACGGTCGTATCATCCCCGAAGGAAACCCAATATCGCACGCCGCCTCCACTGGTATACGTACTCAAAAATTCACGCGCTGAGCCGCCGTGTGCAGGCGATGCAACCAGACTCATTGTTCCGCCTGAACTCCCGCTGGTGCCCGTGTCATGGACTCCCCGCCAGTTCGTCAACGTCTGGATACTGCTAACACTCACTGCATTCGACGGAACAATGGACGTGTCGTAAACGGGATCGTCCGTGGCGCTTGTAACGTTGATGCCAACATCCGTCACGCAGACCGCGCCCTCAACTCCCCAGGACTTTACATGCAGCGTATGGGTGCCCACCTTCGTCGAGACTTTGGTATCGATCGACGTATCGCCTTTGAACAGGATGGTGGTGGAACTGTTATCGATCGAGTAGCCGATGGTGCGAACCGCCTGGTTGGAGCAGGTGCTTGCGTTGGCGTTCACAACGAACGGTGAATTGACTGTCTCGCCATTTTGCGGACTGTTGACGATGACGGTGGCAAATGCGGGCACTGTGAAAAGGACGATGGTCAGGATAGTGTAGGGGGAAAATTTCATCATTCTGCCTCGGCACGTTCATTGCAACCACGTGCGTGTTGTGGTGTGCGTTGGGCTCCTTGCGCTGGACTCTCAGTGGGGAACCGAGTACATTTCTTTGCGATTTTTCGGGAGCGGAGCCCGGGGGCATGCCGACCCGCAAGCAGAGAGTCTCAAGAATGAGAGATTGCCAAAGTGTTGCGGGTCACAACGGCAGGTAACGGAAGTGCCGAAGTAACGTATCGAAAGTAAGGGGAGCGCATTCTCCGCGTGGCGCACAAGAGCAATCGATCAGAGAACAGCTGGGGGCCGTCTCGAATTCCTCCCGGCGATGGCAACGCTGGCGTCGATGCGAGAATCGTCAGAGACGGACTGCGAAATTCCAAAAGTGCGGGATGCGACTGCGGGCCGCTTCGCGGAACGAACGCGGTGATTCGCAAACGGACATTGCGCCGTCAGGAACATCGTCATTCAATGGAGAGGGTCGGAGTAGTGAAAGGATTGGTGGGCAGTGAGGGACTCGAACCCCCGACATCCTGCTTGTAAGGCAGGCGCTCTAACCAACTGAGCTAACCGCCCATGAGGCGTGCATTGCGGGCCTTCTAGAGTGTAAGGAACGGATATCCGCGGGTCAAGGAACCTGAGGGGTTAGGAGATAGGGGTATCCAAAACTGCCCTCCTGTCTTGACGAGATTTGCGGGTTGAAAATCGATTTTCAGGATTTCAGGAATTGAATCGCACGCATCGTCAGCCGGTTTATTTTCTGCGAGGAGAGGCTAGCCTCAAGGCTTGTGTTGCGCGAAGTAATGAGCTGACGCTGCCCGCGTTGAATGCCGACCCGTTCGCGAATGGGAAGAGGGTTAAATCGATGAAGCGCAGTCGGATATCCCCGTCAAGGGCACCGTGGTGGGAATGGGGTTAGCGACAGGAAACAGTTCGCTTCTGGGCCTTGTCGCCAATCCAGGAAAGGAGATTCCGAAATCAAGTTTCTGTTCCCTCCTACGTGCAGTGTGTAAGAATTCGGACTCCACATGTCGTACAGGGGGAATGACGTGAAGAGCAGAACGCTATGTACCGCAACCGCATTCTTATTGACAGCGACCTTCGCTCTTGCCAGCGGCCCACCGCCCCTGAAAGAGGGCCTCTGGTTGCTCAACCGCCAGACCATCGACAATCCCGGAAATAAGAAGGAGGTCTGGCCTCCAATCAGGATTTGCCGCGATCACGCCTACGACCAATATGTTCTTGACCTCGCAAAAAAAGTTCCGGGCTGTACCACGGTGAGCGAAAGTATGCGCGGAGATACATATTTGGTCGATCTAAAATGCACGATTGGAAAGACCACTCTCGACACGAAAAGCACCACGATCGTCCAGAACGATATCGCTTCCCACGGGGAGAGCCACACCACCTATACGCCGGCGATGGATGGCAAGACAGAGACGATCATGTTCTCCGACGCGAAGTATCTTGGCAGTTGCCCCGCTGGGATGCAGCCCGGCGACCGCATGGACGCCAATGGTTCGATCATCCACGGCAGGAAGCATTGACAGCGTAGTGCTGGAGCCGTTGTAACCAACTGCCGCATGGCATCTGCGACACTTGATAGACTCATGCCAGTGCGCCGACTTATCGTGAATGCAGACGACTTCGGACTGACCGACGGCATCAATCGTGCCGTGCGGGATCTGCATCAACGGGGCGCGCTGACCTCCACAACATTGATGGCGGCCGCCCCACGTTTCGACCAAGCGGTTGAAATTTCCAAGCAGCAAAAACTTCTTGGCGTCGGCTGTCATATCGTCCTGGTGGATGGAACTCCGGTGGCCAATCCAACAGCCGTTCCCACTCTGCTCGATCCTGCCTGCCAGCGTGGAGGCGAACCACAGTTTCGCGCGACGCTTGGGGAATTTGTTCGCGACCTCTATCTTGGACGGATCGACAGCGCCCACATCGTGCGGGAAGCCATGGCACAAATTCTGCGGCTGCAGCAAGCCGGTGTCGCCGTCACGCATGTCGATACGCACAAGCACACCCACATGTTTCCTCGCGTGCTTAAGAGCATAATGCGAGCGGCGCAGGCCTGTAACATCCGCACCATACGCAATCCCTTTGAACCCGCTTGGAGCGTGGCCGCAACCCCCGGCGCTGGTCTCGTTCGCATGTGGCAAGTGCGACTCCTGCGTACCTTCCGTCACAGTTTTTGGAAGTTGATCCGAGAGCAAGATTTTTTCACCACAGAGGGTTGCGTCGGCGTCGCCGCGACTGGAACCTTGAATGAGGCTACACTGCGAACTCTGCTGAATCGACTGCCGGAAGGTATTTTCGAACTGGTCTGCCATCCCGCCTACATGGACGATGAATTGATGGCAACACGGACCCGCCTGCAACAATCGCGCCAGGTAGAACTCGCAGCGCTACAGACGATTCCATCCATCCTTGACAGCGTCGGATTTCCCGTTCAACTCATCGACTTCGGCCAGCTATCCGCGCACGGCACGACACTTGAACCGTAAGAATAAGTAGCCGGCATCCTTCGACCGGCATCTATGGATGAGGAAAGCGATCGCATATGAAAATCGGCATCACCTGTTATCCGACATACGGCGGCAGCGGCGTAGTCGCCACGGAGCTGGGAATCGAATTGGCCAATCGCGGCCACGACATTCATTTCATCTCCTACGCGCAGCCGTTTCGACTCAGCGGACGCGAAGAGAGAATTCATTTCCACGAAGTCCCAGTCTCGAATTATCCGCTGTTCGAATTTCCACCCTACTCGCTGGCGTTGGCGACGCGCATGTCGGAGGTCGCGGAATATTACGACCTCGACCTGTTGCATGTTCACTATGCAATCCCCCACTCGGTAAGCGCCATGCTTGCCCGGCAGATGCTGGCGCGCAACGGCCGCCGACTTCCCTTTGTCACCACGCTGCACGGAACCGACATCACCCTGGTGGGCGCCGATCGCGCCTACTTGCCGATCACCCGCTACGCCATCGACGAGAGCGACGGGGTCACCTCCATCTCCGACTATCTGCGCCGCAAGACGATCGAGACATTCGCAACCACGCGTCCGATTCATGTCATCACGAACTTCGTGAATTGCGACGTTTATCTGCGCGATCCGGAAGCCAGCAAAATCGTTCGCGCGCAGTATGCCGAACCGCACGAAGCCGTCCTGGTTCATCTGTCGAACTTCCGGCCAGTCAAGAGAATTCAAGACGTGATTCGCATCTTTGCCGGCGTCGCCAAAGAGATGCCGGCCAGGTTATTGATGGTCGGCGATGGTCCAGAGCGTTCTTCGGCGGAGTGGCTGGCGAAGTCGCTGAACATCAGCGATCGCGTGGCTTTTCTCGGCAAGCACGATCAGGTGAACCAGCTATTGCCCGCGGCCGACCTGATGTTGATGCCGAGCGAACTGGAGTCGTTTGGACTGGCGGCGCTGGAAGCGATGGCTTGCGAAGTTCCCACCATTGGCACCAACGTTGGCGGCGTGCCGGAATTGATTCACGATGGCGTCACCGGTCTGCTCTTTCCCGTCGGGGATGTAGACGCCATGTCCGCCGCCGCCGTCGGCTTGCTGAAAGATCGGGACCGCCTGAAAGAAATGGCGCGTGCTGGCCGCCAGGAAGCGCAGAAGACCTATTGCGCCTCGCGTGTGATTCCAAAGTACGAGGAGTTTTACGAGTCGATCCTGCGCAACTCCGGCCACTGAGTCGCCGTGTTTGTGGAGTTGATCGGAATTGTCAGGATGACGCGCGTGCCGCGGCCGGGTCGGCTGAGAATCTCGAAGCCGGCGTCCGGACCACAGAGAACCTGCATCCTCTCCCGCACGTTGCGCATGCCAACGCCGGTGCCAGACTGCAGCAAACCACTGCGATGCACCGGCGGTCCGTTCTCAACCGGCATGCCGACGCCATCGTCTTCCACCGTGATCACCAGCTTGTCGTTCTGCAGACGGCTTCGCAGGGTAATTGTGCCGCCTCCAATCCGCGGCTCCAGTCCGTGCTTAATGCCGTTTTCAATCAGCGGCTGCAGCAGCATGCTGGGCACCAGGATCTCCAGTGTCTCCGGAGCAATTTCTTTCACCACCCGCAACTTCTCAATCCCAAAGCGAACCACTTCAATGTCGAGATAATCGTCGGCGAACTGCAATTCCTCCCGCAAGGGCATCAAGTCGTCACGGTCTTGCAGCAGAACCCGCAAAATGCTTGCCAGCTTGACGATCAGCTCTCGTGCCAGCTCAGGTCGAAAGCGTACCAGCGATGCGATCGAGTTGAGCGTGTTGAATAAAAAGTGCGGATTGATCTGGCGCTGCAGCGCGTCCAGGCGCGCATCCATCAGCAGTCTTTCCTGCTCCTCCAGCTTGCGCTCGATACGGATGGCGTTCCAGATTTTTAGCGGAATTCCCACCACCATCGGCGCACAGAGGCAGATCGCCAGAAACAGTACCCAGCTATCCGTGTGCAGAGCGAACAAACGCCGCGGGTACAGATGCGAAATCCAGTTGTGGATCACCTGCATGCCGAGGATGAGCGTCAACAGAAGAATCTGGCGATCGAGGCGCGGTCGCATCAGGTTTCTGCGAATCCAGCGATAGATGCTCAGGTCGACGAATGGAGAAAAAGACCAGATATCTTCCTCGGAAACAAACGCGCGATAGGTGCCAAAAATCAACGCGACCAGCAGATTGAATGGCAAGGTGAGGTATTCGCGGTGCAGCATTGCAGGAATCGAAAGAAAAGCTGCTGCGATGATGGCAGGCGTTGTGCCCAGCAACAGCGCCACCAGAATCACGGCTTCAAAGGAAATATCGGCGGCCAGGAAATTCGGTACCACCACCCGAACCCACACGCCCAGCGTCAAAGGAACGCAGATGCACGCCAGCAATCCCAGCATCTGGCCGGCGCTGCGGCGCGGGCTGAGCAGCAGATCTTTGAATACCCTCGACCGCGAGAGCGCACTGGATAAAGCGGCAGCGACTCCCAGCTTGACCAGCAGCGTGATCAGGATGAGTTTTGAATCAATCACGACTTCACTTTACTCCGTCTGCCCCATGGATTCGCAGGGAAGATTGCGGACCTATAATTGAGATATGCCGTTTGAAAGTGTGCGCAAAGCTGCCGAAGCCGACTTCCCGACTCGCTGGGGCCATTTTCGTATTTTTGGCTTCGTGGGATCGCGTGCGGCCGAAGCCCCCGATCCAGAATGCACAACGGACGCGACCCAGTCGAACCCGCCGGAAGAAATGGTCGCCCTGGTCATGGGAGATGTGTCGAGCACGCCGCCGATCGTTCGCATCCATTCGCAATGCTTGACCGGTGATGTGTTCGGCTCGCTGCGCTGCGATTGCCGTCTGCAGTTGGAGCTGGCTCTCCGAACCATTGCTGAAGAGGGCGCCGGAATCCTGTTGTACGAGCAGCAGGAGGGTCGCGGAATCGGCCTGATGCCAAAGCTGCAAGCCTATGCGCTGCAGGATAAAGGTCTGGACACCGTCGAAGCCAATGAGCAGCTGGGATTCAAAGCGGATTGCCGCGGTTATGAGCTTCCCGCGGAAGTTCTCAAGCTAATGGGCATCACCCAGGTCCGCCTGATGACAAACAATCCCGACAAAGTTGCGGCCTTGGAATCAGCCGGCATTCGCGTGGTCGAACGATTATCTTCCGTGGTTGAATCCCAGGAAAGCTTCGAAAAATATCTTCAGGTCAAGCGCGACAAGATGGGTCACATCACCGAAGAAGCAGACTCGGTGAATTCCTAAGCGGGTGCCTGTCCGCGCAACGCAAGTACCACCTTCGTCGTCGTAATCGCCTGGCCCACATGGCGCTGGGTGTGTTCTGCGCAATGAATCAGCAAGCCGGCTACAGTGGTCGGCAACTTCCTGCGGCCCACCTCACGCGGCTCTGGCCACGTTGCAAAATCAATGGCGCACACCCGCCCCTCCGCATCGCTCAATCCAGATTCAAATTCGGCAAGAATCTCCTCTTTGCTTCCCTCAGGACGTATTTCTGCCGCAAGCGTTTTCAGTTGAGCCGCGTTCAATTGATTCCCTTCCGCATAGGTCAGCAATCGATTCAGGCTGCCCACGATATGTCGCAGCTGAAACGCCACCGGCGCCAGCCCGTATGGACGCGCGTGCATATCTTCCGCAACCAGCGGCTCACACCATTGCGAGATATCTTCTCGCGCCATTTCCAGCGCATGCAGAATGGCGCGCTGCTCGGCTGGGAACTCCGTCATCGTGCCGCGCAGCCAAGGCTCCGGCTGCGATTTCGTTTGCGCGATGGGAGAAATTTGGGCCATGACTTTTTTATCTAACGCGACCGAACGACATCTACGACGACCTCTCCACAAAATCCTTCTGAAAGAAGTCCTCGAGTTCAGAGAACGGGGTCGAACCGTCGAAGCCCTCCATACTGCCTTGATCCGCAATCTTTTTTGCAGCCCGGATAAAGCCTGTCCAGGCAGTCCGTGCCAGCGCAGAACCTACGCTCACCCGGCGCACTCCCATGGCAGCCAGGTCTGCAATCTTCAGCCCGGTATTCGAACTCATTAACACATTCACCGGCTTGGGACGTACTGCCGCCACAATCGCTTGAATTTCGTTTGGGCCGGTCGGTCCGGGCGCGTACAGAACATCTGCACCCGCCTCCGCGTACGCTTGTAGCCGACGAATGGCCTCTGGCAAGGGCGTAGGATGGCCCACCAGGTAGCATTCCGCGCGAGCCGTCAACAATACATCCGCGCCCGACGCATCAATAGCAGCGCGTGCCGCCCTGATCCTTTCGACAGCGATCGGCAACTCATACAACGGCTCCTCATTGCGCCCTGTCGCATCTTCAATGGAAAGTCCTGCCACGCCGGTCTCGACACAAAGCCTGACATTCGCGGCCACGCCCTCCGGCTCATCCGCGTACCCGGCCTGGAAATCGGCATTGATCGGTAACTCGACCGCAGCAACCATTTCCGCAATGTGATCCAGCATCAGATCGCGCGACACCGCCCCGGGTGCATCCGGCAGGCCCCTGGAAAAAGCGAAGCCGGCACTGGTGGTGGCGAGTGCCGTAAATCCGAGATGACGCAGATATCTGGCGGTGCCCAGATCCCATGGGTTTGGAATCACAAAGCAACCGCTCTCGTGGAGCTTTCGGAATGCTTCCCGCCGAGCAGCAAAATTCGATGATTGTTGTTTGGGAATTGGCGGGTTTTGTGAAGAGGCGGTTTGTGAGTTTTTCATAAATCACCGGAGGACCGCGATGAGGCGGCCCCGTCGATGGTTGAAATGACCGTCACGCCATCGGAATTGCGGCTTCCGGAGAACTCTCCGCACCGCTCTTCACGCGCACAACGGTAATTTTATGGAAGCCTTCTTTGAAGGATGGCGGACGTAGTCGCTCTGCCATGCTGCGCATCGCGGCCTCATTCACCATGTAATCGCGGCGCATGTTTCGTTCCATGCACACTTCGAACGGCACATCGAAAAAGACAGCATGCACTTCATATCCGAAGCTGCGAGCCATCTTGATCCATTGCCGTCTCTCGTGCGGCGACAGATTCGTCGCGTCGACATAGTTCCACGGCATTTTCGCAATCAGCCGCGCACGCAACAATGAGCGCAATGTCGAAAACACCAGCCCCTGGTAGCGTTGTTCCGTAATGTCATCGAACAAAATGCTGCGCAGCATGTCGCTTGAAAGCGGCGTGACTCCGCGGCGTTTGAACCAGGTCGTCTTACCGGATCCAGGCAATCCAATCGCAAGCACCACATACCCCTTTGGAGATTTCGACGCCTGCAGTTCCGCCGGGGGCTGCCCCAGCGACTCTGGTTGCGTCTCCATCACCAGGTTAGGATTCTGCTCTGGGATTGAGGATTCTGCGCTGCTTTGCGGTTCCGCGTTCGGCACGCGACCACCGGCCGCTTGCCCTTCGGAACGATTTCCATGCCGGTTTCTCCATTGCCGGCCCGACCGTTTTTCTTCGGACCCCCCGGAGGACACGGCCTCAGGCGCGTCGGCAACAGGTGTTGCTTCGGCGCGCTCTGCTCGAGCGGGTACTTTCGCTGCATCCCCGCGCTCGAGCGATTGAGGATACGACGGTTGTAGTGGTGTTGGCTGGTCTTGCGGAATCTCGTGGCCAATCTTTCCGGTTGACTCGGAATTGTTGGTCACCGGCTTCTTGCGGCGTCTCATTAGTTTTTCGCGCACCCAATCGCGCATGATGCGCTTGTAACACATTGGCAGCACACGCTGCAAACCGGCGGCCGATTTCTTCGGACTTCGCCGAAAACTCCATCATCGCCAGAGCGATCGTCAGAGAATTTTATTTGCTCTTCCAGCATAACTTCTTTTTGCATGTCCAGTCCGCTGCTGTCCGCACAGCTGTATGTGTCCCGCATCACGCAAGCAGTCCCGCGCGGCATCGTACAATGGAAGTGTATCCACTATGTTCATCAACCATCGTTCATCACAGGAGGGGTATTTCCCATGGCAGTAAAGGTTGGCATCAACGGTTTTGGCCGCATCGGCCGGAATGTATTGCGGGCATCTTTAGGCAACCCAGAGATCGATTTTGTAGCCGTCAATGATCTGACTGATCCGAAGACGCTGGCGCATCTGCTGAAGCACGATTCTGTCCTTGGCAATCTGCCGAACGACGTGCAACACGGCGACGACTTCATCAGCGTCGATGGAAAGAAGATCAAGGTATTTGCCGAGAGAGATCCCGCCAAGCTTCCCTGGGAGTCCGTCGGCGCCCAGATCGTCATCGAATCTACCGGACATTTTACGGACGCCGCCAAGGCGAAAGCCCACCTGGGGCCGACCGTCAAGAAAGTCATCATCTCCGCCCCCGCCACCAACGAAGACCTGACGGTTGTGTTGGGCGTGAATGAAAACAAGTACGATCCGGCCAAGCACAACGTCATCTCCAACGCTTCCTGCACCACCAACTGCCTGGCTCCCGTAGCCAAGGTTCTGCTGGACAGCTTCGGCATCAAGTCTGGCCTGATGAACACGATTCACAGCTTCACCAACGATCAGGTCACGCTCGATTTTCCCCACAAGGATCTGCGCCGTGCCCGTGCCGCCAGCCTCTCCATCATCCCCACCTCCACCGGCGCCGCCAAAGCGCTGCACCTGGTGATTCCAGAACTGAAGGGCAAGCTGGATGGTTTCTCGCTGCGCGTTCCAACCCCCGTGGTTTCCGTTGTCGATCTGACCGTCGAAACCGAGAAGCCGGTCACAGTGGAGTCGGTCAATGCCGCGCTGAAAGCCGCTGCCGATGGCCCCATGAAGGGAATCCTGGGCTACGAGACAGATCCTCTTGTCTCCATCGACTACAGAGGCAATCCGCTTTCCTCGATCATCGACGCTCCTCTGACCAAGGTAGTCGGCAACATGGTCAAGGTGCTCAGCTGGTACGACAATGAGTGGGGCTACTCCTGCCGTGTCAAGGATCTGATCCTCTTCCTCACGAAAAAGGGTCTGTAGGAAGAAATTCCAGCACCGTACAATCCTCTGGAGAGGTGGCGATCATTCCTTCGCTGCCTCTCCAGAATCGTCTTAGGCGACCCCCGTTCCCTTCGGAGTAACACCATGCGACAAAATATCCCTGGCTCCTCCCCGTATGAACCCATCATTGGATTTTCACGTGCCGTGCGAATCGGCAACACAATTCACGTCTCCGGTACTGGACCTGTCGGCGCCGATGAAGCCACTGCTGCTGATCAGACCCGCCATGTGTTGACCATCATCCAAAAGATCCTCGAACAGGCTGGAGCTAAGTTGGAAGACGTGGTCCGCACCCGCATGTACCTGACCCATGTGGACGATTGGGAAGAAGTAGGACGCGTCCACGGGCATTTTTTCGGTTCCATCCGTCCCGCTGCTACGATGGTCGTGGTTGCCAAGCTGCTGAATCCTGCCTGGCGCATTGAAATCGAAGCCGAAGCTGTGCTGTCGGAATAGAAATCATCGACCTGACTCAGAATGGAGATCCGATGCGAGCCTTACTCCGCCCTCTGACCTGTATCTGCGTTTTCACTGCCGTGCTGATTTCTGCTGCATACGGGCGCACCCAGTCCGCCTCTACCCCTGCGGGGCAGCCTGCAAACACCTCCACACTTTCGCCCCAATGGGAAGAACTCACCGGGCCAGACTTTATCCAGGCGATCCACCAGTCACAAGGAGTTTGCCTTCTCCCCTTTGGCATCCTGGAGAAACACGGTACCCAGCTTCCAATCGGCACGGATCTCATTGATGTCCGGCATGCATCGCTCCAGGCGGCCAAGCAGGAGTATGCGGTTGTCTTTCCGCCCTATTATTTTGGCCAGATTGCCGAGGCCCGCCACGAGCCCGGAACGGTATCCTACTCTGCCAAGATGCAGATGGAGCTGTTACAGGCAACCACCAATGAGATGGCCCGCAACGGCTGCAAGAAAATCGTGATTGTGAACGGTCATGGCGGAAATGAGAGTTTCCTGCCCTACTTCGCGCAATCGCAGCTCGACTCTCCGAAAGACTATGTCGTCTACGTCTACGGCTTGCACCATCAGGCAGCGGATGCCCCTCCCTTGAAAGACAAAGTGGACGAACATGCGGGCGAGACGGAAACCTCGATGATGATGGTCTCACGCCCCGATTTGGTGCACATGGACCGCGTCGGTCAGGAGTCGGGCGCGGACAAGGACCGGCTGCATCTTCCGTCCGGCCTGTACACCGGCATCTGGTGGTACGCGAAATTCCCGGATCACTATGCCGGCTTCGCCCAATACGCCAACGCCAAGCTTGGTGAAATGGATATGAATGCCTGGGTCGACGGCATCGTCGAAGCCATTCGCGCGGTGAAAGCGGACCAGACCAGTCTGCAACTGCAGAACGAGTTCTTTCAGAAGTCGACCCACCCGGTGGACACCAGGCAATAGCCTTTGAGAGCGTCTCCAACGCCACGGTTCAATAGCAACAGGCACACCGTTGAGGCAAGAACCTAAACGCGAGCACCCAATGTGGGCGCTCGCGTTTCCATTGACGGCAGCTGCGAGTTGACGATGCGGTAAGTCGATTCAACTACGACTGGCAGACGATTTCGCCGTTCATGCCGTCAGGATAGAAGCCGCCCGAACATTTCCCGCCGCCGTACACAATATTCAGAACTTGCGACGTCGTACGTGGAATGCTCAACCCGTTGTTGTCGACGTCGTAGGGATGGCTCGAAGTCGGCGGAACATCGTGGGAATCCACGGCCGGGCTAGCAACCCCTCTCATGATGCAGATGGCTCGAATGGCGCCCGAGTGCTGCGCTTCAGTCGCAAGAATAGCCCCTGCCGCGGCCAGATACGCACTGCTGGAAATCAGCGGAGCCGCTCCCAGGTATGCGCTAACGCCCACATCTTCAAATTGTCTCGCCAATTTCAGAAAGCTATCGAGGCTTGAAAAGCCATAGCCGAGTGCATCCAGATTGATGGCAGGTTTCTTTGCTGCTCCCGCTCCCAACGCCGAGCGAAGAAACAGCACATGTTCCTGCTCTGTCTCACGAAGCGCACCGGCTTGGTAGGCGACGGTTCCAAAATTCTGAATTCTTGCACCGCCGGTCGTGGGTCCGGTCTCATCGCTTGACTTGAGGATTCCGCGTTTCACCAGGCCCGCTCCATAGCAAGCCATGGAGTAGAACTCGGCCTCGAGATATTCCAGGTTAAGAGCGAAGTTCAAAATATCGGCATCACTGACTCCGGAAGCTGCGGATACTTTCTGTTCTTTCGCTCCAAATTTGCTGCCGACAATCGCTGCCCCGGCGACGCCCAGGCCCGTGAATCCTACGCTTTTGACAAAGGCGCGACGATTGATGGTGGATGTTGGGAGATTGCTTTCGTGCTCGTTTTGTTTCATGGGTTTCCCTCTAGTACAGACGGTGATGCAACACGCGTCGAGCCCATCCGCCCATGACGTCGGCAGTTAGGCCGTAAGGTTAGCGAGATGAATGAGCAGAGTCGAACAGGGTTGTATAGACCGCCATTTGGCTCTAAACCTGGAGCAGATCACTGGGCAACAGCAGCCATCGCCGAGAGTCCTCCAAATCGAGTACGGCGTCGCCTCCACTTTGGATTGGCCTGGCTCTGAAGAATTCTTAGAATTGCAACTCCGGACGCAAAACAGCCGTGTCGGCGATCACGCCGCTGCATCGGGAAGTGTCGATATGCTTATCACTAAAGTGTCCCGCGATTCACGGCCACTCACATGTCCACATCGAAAAGTATTAGTATCGGGGTAGACCCAGTGATACAAATCTGCTTCGCAATTTGAACGTCAGGCCTACTGCCTCTATGTCAAAACTATCGATTCGAGATCTTTCCCTGGAACATCAGCACGTCCTCATCCGTGTAGACTTCAACGTCCCTCTCTCGGAAGATGGCACTCAGATCATGGATGACACGCGCATTCGTGAGACGCTGCCCACGCTGGAATACGCCATTCGTCACCGCGCCAAAGTGATTCTGGCTTCGCATCTCGGCCGTCCCAAGGGAAAGCCAAATGCCAAGATGAGCCTGCGCCCGGTCGTCGATCGCCTGCGTCAGCTTCTCGGACATAGCCTCGGCCAATCGGTAAATGTCGGTTTCTCCCCAGACTGCGTGGGAGAGACTGCGGAGGAAATGGTGCGCATGTTGGAGTCCGGCCAGGTGCTGCTGCTGGAGAACTTGCGCTTCCATGCGGAAGAAGAGAAGAACGATCCAGCCTTCGCAAAGCAGCTGGCAAAACTTTGCGACCTGTATGTCAATGACGCCTTCGGCAGTGCCCATCGCGCCCACGCGTCCACGGAAGGCATCACGCATTTCGTCGCAAAATCAGCCGCCGGCTTGTTAATGGAAAAAGAACTTGACCTACCTGGGCAAGGCCCTCAGCGATCCGGAAAAGCCATTCATCGCGATCCTCGGCGGCGCCAAGGTTTCCGACAAAATTCAGGTGATCCACAATCTGCTCGACAAAGTCGACGCGTTGCTGATCGGCGGCGGCATGGCCTATACCTTCCTGAAAGCCAACGGGCAGGAGGTCGGCAAGTCCCTGCTGGAGGTCGACAAGCTGGATGTGGCTCGAGAAGCCATGGAAACCGCGGCCAAGCGTGGCGTGCGTTTTTTACTTCCGGTCGACCACGTTTTGGCCGATAAGTTTGCTCCCGATGCGCAAACCAAAATCTCCGCCGGCGACAAACCCTTCCCTGCCGACTGGATGGCCCTCGATATTGGTCCGGAAACCATCGACCTGTTTGTGGATGAAATCTCCCGCGCCCGAACCATCGTGTGGAATGGTCCCATGGGAGTGTTTGAGATGCCGGCCTTTGCCCATGGAACCATGCAGGTGGCCCAGGCCGTCGCAGACAATCCTTCGGCAATTTCCATCGTCGGCGGCGGAGATTCTGTCGCCGCGGTTCACAAGGCCGGAGTCGCCGATAAAATTACACACATTTCGACCGGCGGCGGCGCGTCGCTTGAATTCCTTGAAGGCAAAAAATTACCGGGCGTAGAAGCCCTGACGGAGAAGACCGCGTGAGCACTCGCAAGCCCCTGATTGCCGCCAACTGGAAAATGTACAAAACACCCTCCCAGTCGAGCGAATTTGTTTCAGCCTTTCTTCCTTTGGTTCACAATCACACCCGCGACGAGATTGTTCTCTGCCCTCCCTTCGTCGACATTGCCGCCGTTGTTACCGGCACTCGCGGCAGCCACATCCATGTCGGCGGACAGAACATGACCTGGCAGGAAGAAGGCGCCTTTACCGGCGAGATCTCCGCGCCGATGTTGGTGGCATGCGGATGCACGCACGTCATCCTCGGCCACTCCGAGCGTCGCCAGTATTTTGGCGAGACCGATGAAACCGTCAACAAAAAGCTTCACACCGCACTCAAGCACAAATTGACGCCGATTGTCTGCGTTGGCGAATTGCTGGCGGAACGCGAAGCTGGCCAGACAGAAGAAGTTCTTCTGCGGCAGACCTCCAAAGCTCTTCATGGCGTCGCACATGATGCCGCAGCTTCCATCGTGATTGCCTACGAACCTGTATGGGCAATCGGCACCGGCAAAACTGCCACTCCGCAGATGGCCGCGGACGCCCATCACATCATTCGCGAGCAGGTGGCGCGCTCGCTTAGCCGTGAGATTGCCGACAAAATGCGCATTCTCTACGGCGGCAGCGTCAAACCAGACAACGCCAGCGCCTTGATGAGCCAGGAAGACATCGACGGCGCTTTGGTAGGCGGCGCCAGTCTCGATCCACACTCGTTTTCTAAAATTGTTCTCTACTAGCTCAACGGATTTTGCTGCATGTATCCTTGAGTAGTAGCGCAGCCATGGTCGCGAATGGTTGCACTGTTCAGTTCGCTTCGACTGTTCTAACCCCAGCTTTCCTGTTCGTCGCCAAAAAACTGCATGCCCCTGCGCGCTGTCATTTTCGATTATGGTATGGTTCTGTCCGGTCCGCCGGAACCGGGGCGCGCGCCCGCCTGCTGCAGATCTCCGGGCTTTCGCCGGAAGTGTTCGATGCGCATTACTGGCGCTATCGACTGGACTACGACCGCGGCACATTGAATGGACAGACCTACTGGCCGACCATCGCTCGCGATGCCGGCGTGTCTTTTTCCCCGACCAAATCGAAGCGCTGATCGAGCAGGATGTTCAGTTATGGGCGACTGTCGATCCCATCATGCTGGAATGGGTGAATCGTGTTCGCGCTTCCGGAATGAAGATTGCCATCCTGTCCAACATGGGCGAAGAACTGCTCGCCTACATGCGACAAAACTTCGCCTGGCTCGACGGCTTCCATCACCTCACCTGGTCCTGTGAGTTGAACCTGATCAAACCCTTGGCTGAAATCTACGAACATACGCTGGAGAAATTGAATGTTCGCGCCGACGAAGCGCTCTTTATCGACGACCGCCTGGAAAATGTAGAAGGCGCGCGAGCCGTCGGGATTCACAGCCTTTTATTCCGTGGCGTTCGCCACCTGCAAGAGGATTTGCAGCGAGAAGGTCTCGCCAGCCAACTGCCGCCCCTGCCCGCAAGGCGAACTTCACGTCTGATTTTCAGCTGTTCTGTTCGGTCCCAACACCGATTAAAACTGCAGCTACCGCGCAAGCAGCGATGGTTTGTCCATAAGGATGGGAACCTGCTCCACAATTTCAACGTTGAAGCCTTGCAGCGCGGGAACGTGCGTCGGCGTGTTGGTCAGCAGACGAATCTTGCGAATTTCCAGGTCGGAAAGAATCTGACCGCCCAACCCTACCTGGCGAAGGATTCTGTACTGCCGATCTTCACTGCGCTCATGTGTGCGCGGATCACGATGAAACACCAGCCTCGCCTCAGGCCCTTTGGTATCGATGCCAAAACCTTTGGTGTTGTTATGCAGATAAATCAATGCACCGCGTCCCGCTTCAGCAATCATCTGCAGGGATCGGCGCACCACCTGCTGGCAGTCGCATAGTGGAGTGCCAAACACGTCGCCGGCCAGGCAATGCGTGTGCACCCGCACCAGGACTGGCTCATCAGTTTCCGCCACATCGCCATAGACGAGTGCGACATGGCTTTCGCCGCCATCCACTTCGCTCTCATACGCGATCATGCGAAATTCCCCAAATGGAGTCGGCAGCATCGATTCCGCAACGCGATAGATATTGCGCTCGTTTTGCAGGCGATATCGAATCAGTTCTGCAACCGTCAGCAACTTGATGCCATGCTCTCCGCAAAACTCGATCAGGTCCGGCACACGCGCCATGGTGCCGTCATCCTTCATGATTTCGCAAATCACTCCGGCAGGAATCAGTCCGGCCATGCGCGCCAAATCGACCGAAGCTTCCGTCTGTCCCGGCACGCACCAGTACGCCACCGCGACGAGCACGCAGAGGAAATACGTGTCCCGGTCGCGCCAGGTCCGCAGCTCCAGATTTAGGATCGATCGCGACGCGAATCGTGTGCGCACGATCATGCGCACTGATTCCCGTAGTCACTCCCTCACGGGCCTCAATGCTTTCTGTGAATGCTGTGCCAAAACGCGAGGTATTCTCTTCGGTCATGGGACGCAGGCGAAGATGATCCGCTCGATCTTCCGTGAGCGCCAGGCAAATCAAGCCACGCCCAAACCGCGCCATGAAATTGATCGCTTCCGGAGTGACGAATTCCGCCGCCAGCGTCAGATCGCCTTCGTTCTCGCGATTTTCGTCGTCAACTACGACGATCATGCGACCCGCCTGAATCTCTTCGATGGCGGTTGGAACATCGACAAATGGAGTGGGCGTCACCATTGGCACTTATTGTACCGAGACACATGCTCGCGAACATTTTCAGGCAAAAGAAATGCCACCCCGGTTGAGGTGGCATCTCCAGTTGCGAATGGTTTTCCTTACAGCGAGGATTCGATTTCAAAACCCCATGCTTCCAGCAGTGCTTCCGGAATATACTTCGAATTTTTGTTCCGGCGTGCCCATTCCCGTAAGCGAGTGGACCGAATGTATTGGTCCGGGGTTAGTTTGTATTCCTTGACAACCTGTTCAAAAGAAGTCACCGTAGGCACTACCGGACCGATCGGTTCGGGCTTGCCCCAGTTTGGATTTCCGCGGCGTTTTGCCATGAATTCGCTATTCCTTTGCTGGCTAGAGTGTGTGCGGGTTCAACGAGAGAATGTGCGATCACCCTTGCAGAGGGGGTGCGAAGGCGTGAACCATCTTCAATTTTACGAAGAAACGCTCCAAAAATCAATAGGCTGCAAGGCTTTTCTCCAGGGCGAATGGTACCGAGCTAGCGACCCAAGCCTAAGAAAAGAAAGGTGCCGGAGCGATCTAGCTGTGGATGCGGAGTGCCTCGCGCAGCAACACCTCCGCCCCACGCCAGAAGATCTGCACCCCGATCGCGAACAAAATAAAGGAGATAATTCGCAGTATTCCGTGAATTGTCTGCCGCGATACTTTGCGCGCCAGCGCCGGTGCATAGCCGTAGGCGAAATAGATCATGCCGCACAACACCACCACCGCCAGAAAAAGTCCAAGCTGGCTGAAAATGCTGTCGATGGAGGTTGGCTGTTCGGCGTGCGCCGCCAGCGTCAGCGTCACCACCACGGACCCCGGGCCCGCAGTCAACGGAAAGGTAAAAGGATAAAACACTTTTGAATCGAGTTCTTCCAGCGAGCTCGACGTCCCCGAAGCTTCCGCCGTATCCGGAGCGTCTGGTTGATTCAGCAACGTCCAGCCCATCGAGGCAAGAACCAATCCGCCCGCAACCTGGATCACCGGAAGGGAAATTCCGAAGAACGTCAACACCAGGGCTCCAGCCAGGTCCACGACCATCAGGAAGAGGACGGTATAGAGCGCGACTCGGCGGGCCAGTCGCCGATACACAATCGCGTCAGCCGGCCCCACCAGCCCCAGGAATAGCATTGCGGACCCGAAGGGGTTGAGCAGAGGAAAGAGCGCGCTAAACGCAATCGTAAAAAAGTCAAAGAGTCGAACGATCAGCGGCAACAGGCGGGCGTGCATTCTAGTGCTACTGTAGCAAAGCAACTGCGCGGCAGAGTTGTGAATTTAGAAACGCGAAAGGGCGGCGCCCACGTTCGAGCACCGCCCTCTATGTTTTCGGCTGGGGGAAGGACTAGCGATGATCGCTCTTATGCGATTGTGAGCCTGCCCGCGCGTGTTCCTCGGCGCTCATTGATTTACCGCCCTTTGAACCTGCTTCGGAGCGGCTCATCCTGGAACGTTCGTGCGCATCTTTCGAGCTTTGATGGGCTCGCGTGGATTGTTCTGCCGCTTGTGTGGAATGTTGAAACCCTTGCTCGTGGTCTCCGCGACCGTGACTGTCAGCTGCGTTTCGATGGAACTTGGCAGCGCTTTCATGATGTTCTGCGGCCTTGGTGTGTGCTTCTTTTGGCATTGTTTCACTCCATTCGGGACATATCCCTTGTCTAAGTAGGATGGATCACGAACGCGCGTTGTTGTCCCGCTCTTCACTCCAGCATTCATGCGCCGAACAAAGAAATTTGCTGCTTCGCTGATTCCGGACAACCGAAACTTTTTGCCCGCAACCTGCAGCGTTCACTCACGCCAACAATTCTTCCACGCGTGCCTGTAACCTTTTGGCATCACGCGGCGCCCGAACCTTTGCATCATTATCGAAGTACACAAAGACATCTCTCTTGGCACGTCTCACGGCTCTCTTCCTGCTGGCATAGTCCCCATCGATCGATTCGCCGCCCTTCGCCCATGCAGCCACGCGTCCCGCCCATTCTTCAATTGCATTCTTGCTATAGCCGCTCGAATACAACACCTTGGAGCCGTGTAGACGACAATAAACAAAGTCGGAAGTCACATCCATCAGGCGCGGCCACTCGACGGCATCCGCACATACCAGCGCGACCTTATATTTGCGCAGCATCGCAATGAACTCTGGCACGACAAAGCTGGGATGACGAATTTCCAGGGCATGGCGAAGCGGTCGGTTTCGATCTGTCTCCAGAAAAGATCTTCCCTCTACCATGCGATCGTGGTTCTTCCCCAACTCAACCGCCTCACCTGTATTTCTCGGCAGCAGCGCGAGGAAGCTTTCAATCAACTCATCGGAGTATTTGAAATTTGGCGGAAGCTGCCACAGGATCGGCCCCAATTTTGGCCCTAACTTTAACATGCCAGACGCAAAAAAATTCGCCAGCGGGATTTCAACGTCTCGCAGGCGGCGCATATGCGTGATGTATCGAGGCGCTTTGACGGAAAACATGAAGTCCTGGTGGAGTGCGGTCCGCCCACGACTGGTAACTCGACGGCCGCTGCAGCGAGTAAAACGTTCCGTTGATTTCAATCGTTCGAAAAATGCTTGCCGCATATTCCAATTCGAGTTTTTGAGATAACTTCTTCGGGAAAAATACACCGCGCCAGGGAGGATACGTCCATCCCGAAATACCAATCCGAACTATGCCGGCAGCACACATCGCTCTATCCCTGGTATCTATTCCCCAGCACAATTGTCAAAACTATAGATACCGGGCTCGCATCAATCGGCTGGCGGCAGGCGCCTCAACAGTCCGCATTGCCCTGCACGACTGAATCCATTTTCATGCGGCGGTGCTGTCTCGAAAGCTGCGAATCTTGTCGTGGGCTTCAAGAATATGAGCCTGCTGTTCGCGCAGCAAATCGGCAATGTTCCCAGGCAGCGTTTCGTTCAGGGCTTCCGCGTATTTCTCCTTGGCCTCGTCCTCTCCCTCTTCCGCCGTCTTCAGCAACGTATGGTCCCCGCCTCCCAGCTGCGCCTTTAAGTCGGCCCAGACGCGGTGAACCGTACCAGCTGCCGTGCCGCCTTCCTTCACGTCGTGGACCCCCAGGCGATGGAGTTCATTCTCCAACTCCGCCGCATACTCTGCCCGCAACTGGGTTTCCTGCAGAAAGTAATGTTTGGCCGTTTCATTTTTCAGCTCGGCACCAATGGCCGCCATGCCTCGTTGACCATCGTGGAGTACCTGAATCACGGACCGCACCGTGCGAATTGCATTGTCATTGTTCGACAAGATGATGTCTCCTCTGTCAGTTCAGATGGTGAGAAGCGATTTCCTGTTGTCCCCTTGACCTCCATGCATAAGTCTCTGCCGTCATAGGGGGATCGATCCGATCCGTTGCCCGCAAAGCTCCCTCGCAGCAACCCTCGCCAGGGGCGAAATCAGGGGCCCAGATGGTATAGTTGGTCTTAGCGCATTCCGCGGAAGTGGTGAAATGGCAGACACACCATCTTGAGGGGGTGGCGCCGAAAGGCATGGGGGTTCAAGTCCCCCCTTCCGCACCAGGAACCAGGCGTTTTGTCGCCATTGCGCACACAGTTTCCTACTCGAAAGTGACCCAATGATTTATCTGTTTACCGTTCTTCACGTCGTCGTATGTTTCGTTCTGATCGGGATTATCCTGCTGCAGCCCGGCAAGGGCGCGGATCTGGCTGGCGCGTTCGGCGGCCAAGGCTCGCAGACCGCCTTTGGCCCCCGCGGAACCGTCAATATTCTCACCAAGGTGACCACGTGGTGTGCGATCATCTTCGCCATTACATCCATCTCGCTGACGGTTTTGGTCGCTCGGCACAGCACCGGCCATTCGGTATTGCAGGGCATTCAATCTGCACCCGCGCAGAGCACCCCGCACAAGAAGTAAATGATTCACGAGATCTTTCCCGTCGGCCCACTCGCCTGCAACTGCAGCATTCTCGCGGACGAGACTTCCCTGCGGGCTACGGTCATCGATCCCGGCGCCAACGTCGACACGATTCTAGCCATCCTGGAACGGCACCACCTGACCGTGGAGCAGATCATCGTGACCCACGCCCACATTGACCATGTAGGCGGTGCGGTTCAGCTGAAACGTGCAACCGGCGCTCCAATTTACATGAACCAGCACGACATGCCTCTGCTGAAAATGATGAATATGCAGGCAGGTTGGCTAGGCGTTCCCGTGCCGGAAGTCTCCGCCCCCGATGTCGACGCCTCCGATTTACTGGCTCTGACCATTGCCGGCGAGCCCGCGCAAGTGCTGCATACACCCGGGCACACAGAGGGCAGCATTTGCCTGCATATGCCCAGCCCGCAACTCCTGCTGGCAGGCGATACACTTTTTGCCGGCTCGATTGGCCGCACAGACCTTCCCGGCGGCAACCTCCGAAAGATCCTGCATTCCTTGAAAGCGCGTCTGCTGCCGCTGCCCGACGCCACACGGGTCTTTCCGGGCCATGGACCTTCGACGACGATCGGCGAAGAACGGGAAACAAATCCATTCCTGATCAACTCGTAGCGACCGCTGTTAGGTCCGCGCGCGGTCTTCCGCCCACGCAATCGAACCAAGCAGCCGCTTGATTCCCTCCGTAAATTCAATCAGCGGCGGCAGCAAGCTGAGAACAATCCACCCATCCCCATCGAATCCATAAAAGTGTCCCGGATGCACGACGACCCGCTCCTGTTCGATGAGACGAATCGCCAGCGCATCTCCACTCATCAGGGCCGGCACTCGCAGTACCGCATACCATCCTCCATCGACTCGCAGTCGAGAAACAGCCGGCGCATTAGCAAGCTGCCGATCTAGCTCCTCCAGATTTTCGAGCACGCGCTTCCGAATCTGTTGCTGTACGCCTTTGCGATTCGCCAGCAGATACGGCATGGCATGCTGTACCGGCGCATTCATTGAGAGAAAAGTATCCGCAATCATTTCCAATCGGGCCGTAGCACTCGCTAGCAGGTTCTCTGGACCAAACGCCGCGATCCACGCCGCCTTCATCTGCGGCAATCCAGCCACCTTGCTCAACCCGCTGAGCACATAGGTCAGCACAGGATGTTCCCCGGAAGAAAAACTAGCGTGCTCATTCTCGCCGCCGTCCGGCGTGTCGAGTGCGTAATCGAGAAACACTTCATCGACGATCAGCACCAGCCCATGCTCCTCGCAAATTCGCTCCAGCATCTTTCGTTCCGCGTGCGAAGTAAAATGTCCGGTTGGATTGTTAGGGTGGACCACAACAATCGCGCGAGTCCGCGCCGTGATGCGTTCCGTCAGCGCTGCCATATCGATGTGCCATCCGTGATCGTAAAACAGCGGATACGGCACCAGGCGCACATCGTCAAGGTCGGCCAGAAAGTCAAACAAAGGATAGCTGGGTTGCGCGATCAGAATTTCCGCGCCGGGATCGCAGTGCAGCCGAAACAGGTAGCTATAGGCCTCGCTGGTGCTGGTGGTCAGGAAGATTTGCTCGGTCGAAATTTCAGCTGCGGCAGCCTCGGCGTAATAATCCGCCACAGCAGCACGGGCAATCAACAACCCGCGTGGATCGGGCTCGTATTCCAGGCATTCCGGCCGGCTCAACTCCCCAAGAATCCCGGCGCGATCGTACTCAAATCCGCAGGTAGTCGGATTCGATGCGGTCAGATCGAACATCGGCGTAGCATCCACGCGTAATCGTTCCAGGGCCGCTGCATATGCAGTCTTTTCCAGATTCCAATGGGTGCGTCGCGAAAATTCCTGCATCATACTTCATGTCTCGTGTTGGCCCTGTCCCGGCCAGGTAGAAATGCTGCCTGATACAGACTATGCTGAAATCACAGCGGCGCAGCTTCGTAAATCGCCGTGAGACAAGGGCGGCATATTCTTGCGCGTCCTGCGCTTTGGTCAAATCCAATCAAGGAGGAACCCATGGAACGTCGAGATTTCATCAAGCAAGGAACCTTCGCGGCAATCGCTGTCGGCAGCGGAAGTTTTTCTCCTTCGTGGGCCGCATCTGACTCCGTAAAGACGACAGACCCGATTGCTCGCCGGCGTCTGGGCAAAACTGATGTCCATCTATCCATCATCGGCATGGGCGGAATTGTGGTGATGAACAGCACTCCCTCGGCTTCCAAGAGTATTGTTGCGGAAGCGGTGGATCGCGGCATCAACTATTTCGACGTAGCCCCCAGTTATGGTGACGCCCAGCAACTCCTTGGCCCTGCGCTCGCACCCTATCGTGAAAAAAGTTTTCTCGCGTGCAAGACCAGCAAGCGCGACAAGGCAGGCTCACGAGCGGCTCTGGAAGAATCTCTCCAGCTGCTCAAAACCGATCACCTCGATCTCTATCAGTTTCATGCCCTCACCAAGATGACAGAACTCGACCAGGTGCTGGGACCGGGCGGCGCCATGGAAACTTTCGAGGCGGCGCGCAAGGAAGGAAAAGTTCGCTTCATCGGCTTCTCCGCACATTCCGTAGAGACGGCTGTCGCGGCGATGGACAGATATCCGTTCGACACAGTTCTCTTCCCGATCAACTGGGTGCTGGTGTCCCAGGCGAATTTCGGCCCCACGGTCATCCAGAAGGCGCAGGAAAAAGGTGTCGGCATGCTGGCCATCAAGAGCATGTCGAAAACAGTGTGGCCCGCTTCTGAGAAGAAAGATCATCCGCACTCCAAATGCTGGTATGAGCCCGCGAATTTTCCTCACCAGGCTGCGCAGGGTCTGCGATACACGTTAGGCCATTCCATCACCGCGGCCATCCCTCCAGGCGATGAAGCGTATTTCCGCCTGGCCATGGACGTTGCGCAAAACTACAAACCGCTCGACTCCAAGGAGGAGCAAGCGTTGCTACACCAGGCATCCGGCCTAGAGCCGATCTTTCATCGTGGGAATGATGTCTAGAGTTGAAATTGAAACGGGATTGAATCGGCTATGGAACTTTCGCAGAAACAATTGCAGCTGGAAGATCGCATCCGGGAATTAGGCAGCGTGCTGGTCGCCTACTCCGGGGGAATCGACTCTGCATATCTGGCGTACACAGCTCATCGCGTTCTGGGCGATCGCATGCTCGCAGTCCTGGCTGACTCTGCCAGCTTGTCGCGTGCGCACTTTGCCGATGCGTTGCGCTTTGCGGATGAGCATTCGATTCCGATCCAGGTTCTGACGACCGCGGAACTGGACGATCCCGAATATGTGAAGAATGACGCGACCCGCTGCTTCCACTGCAAAGACGAACTCTTTTCCGTCATGGAAAAGGCGCATCGAGGCTCCAAATATCAGCATTTGGCGTACGGCATGAACGTCGACGATCGCGGCGAATACCGCCCCGGCCAGCAAGCGGCGAGCGCGCACGGCGTGCTTGCTCCCTTGGCCGAGGCAGGGTTGACCAAGCAGGAAATTCGCACCCTGGCACTGCAGGCTGGTCTGCGCATCTGGGATAAGCCGGCATCCGCGTGTCTTTCTTCGCGCGTCGAATATGGACGCCCGGTAACCCGGGAAGTGTTGCAGCAGATTGAAGACGGCGAAGCGTTATTGCATCAGATGGGATTTCGGCAGTTCCGCGTGCGCTATCACGGCGAGATGGTTCGCATTGAAATTGCCCGCGAGGAAATGCCGCGCGCACTGAACATGGAAACCATGGATCGTATGACGTCGGCTTTTCGCAGCCTCGGCTTTAAATATGTCACGCTGGACTGCGAGGGCTATCGATCCGGTTCCATGAACGCCATCCTTCCAGTCCAGTCGATTCGTTCGGTCAACCTGCAATAGATTTGTCGCATCTACCGTGGAGCACGTTACGCCAGCGCCAGCCTTGGAACTTTGAACCTTATGCGAATTGCTTATCTTGAATGCTTTGCCGGAATCAGCGGCGACATGTTTCTGGGTGCGCTCGTCGATGCCGGCGTCGATCCAAAATTGCTCCACCAAACCGTAGCCTCCCTGAACATTGGCGCATCCCTCGAAATCGAAAAAGTAGATCGCAGCGGTATCAACGCCAGCAAAGTACGCGTGCTGGTCGATGGCGCCGGCGCGGAAGCCGCAGCAGACACCACCCACACGCATCAGCATTCCCATCACGAACACCATCATCACGGCCGCTCCCTCAGCGTCATTCGCAAGATGATTGAGAGCGCTCCTCTGGCCGCAGCAGCGAAGGCGACCGCCATCCGCGCTTTCGAATTACTCGGGGAGTCGGAGGCGAAGATTCACAATGTCCCGATTGAGACGATCCATTTTCACGAGGTCGGCGCGGTCGATTCCATTGTCGACATCGTGGCCGGAGCCGTCGGCGCGCATGCCCTCGCCGCTGACGCCTGGATCTGCTCGCCATTGAACGTTGGCGGTGGCACGGTCGAATGCGCGCATGGAACTTTCCCGGTGCCCGCCCCGGCGACCATGGATTTGTTGCAAGGTGCGCCCACCTATTCCTCCGGCATCCAGATGGAGCTGGTCACACCCACCGGCGCAGCCTTGATTCGCGCGCTGAACTGCACCTTCGGTCCTGCACCCGCGATGCGCGTCGACAAAATCGGATACGGTGCCGGCTCGCGCAATCCGAAACGATTTCCGAACGTCGTGCGTCTCAGCCTTGGCGATAGCAGCGACAGTGCATCAATGGTGGGAGACACCGTCGTCGTAATGGAAACTGCGGTGGACGACTTGAACCCCCAGGTATTGGGAGATTTCACAGAGCGCGCGTTGCAGGCTGGCGCTCTCGACGTGATGTGCTCGTCGGTACACATGAAGAAAAACAGACTCGCCACGCTGATTACAATTTTGTGCGACCGCAATCACACCGAAGCGCTGCAACAGCTTCTGTTTCGCGAAACCAGCACCCTGGGAGTGCGGATTCGCGAAGAACGCCGCGCCTGCCTCGACCGAAAATTCTCCAGCGTGCAAACCCAATGGGGCGAAATCAAAATAAAAATTGGCTTGCTGAATGGCGTTGAAGTGAATGCGGCTCCAGAGTATGAAGATTGCAGGCGTTGTGCCGCGGAACATTCAGTTCCGCTCAAGCTCGTCATGCAGTCCGCGCTCGCGATCTATCAAACCACGCCACGCACATAATTTCAGAAAGAGCGAACGACCATGGATCAAGAAACGCTGCTGCGCCTGCTCGAAGACGTCAAGAAGGGGGCCGTGTCGCCGCAGGATGCCTCGGCAAAGCTCGCGCGCCTGCCGTTTGAGGACATCGGCTTTGCTAAAGTTGACCACCACCGGCCTCTCCGCACCGGCTTGCCGGAAGTGATCCTTGCCTCTGGCAAGACGCCCGAACAAGTGGCCGAGATTTTCCAGCGCATGGCAGCCAGCGGGGTTGAAGTCCTGGCCACGCGAGCTGATGTTTCTGCATTCGAGGCGGTGCAGCAGCGAGTTCCTGCCGCCAAATATTTTCCAGTTCCGCGCGCCATCACTCTTCGCCAAAAAGAGAAAATCTCCCACCCGAATCAGCCCCGCATTGCCGTCGTCTGTGCAGGTACCAGCGATATTCCCGTGGCAGAAGAAGCCGCGGTCACCATCGATATCTTCGGCGGCGAAGTCGACCGGTTCTACGATGTCGGCGTTGCCGGTCTGCATCGATTGCTGGCGCATCGCGACGCCCTGCAACAGGCCCGTGTCATTATCGTGTGCGCCGGCATGGAAGGCGCGCTTCCCAGCGTGCTGGGAGGACTCGTCAGCGTTCCCGTGATCGCCGTGCCCACCAGCATCGGCTATGGCGCTTCCTTCCACGGATTGGCGGCCCTACTGGGAATGCTGAACTCCTGCTCCCCGAACGTCACCGTCGTGAATATCGACAATGGTTTCGGCGCAGCCTACGTCGCGACGATGATATGCCGCGGCCCCGTAAAATAGCGTGGCCACTGCGAACTCCTGTACGCCGTCGGCAAACATCGCGGGCAGCGCAAATCCGCCCTCACAAATTCAACGCGAGAAACGTATCCGCGTTGTGTGTCGTGCGACGCCGCGAATATAGTGTTGCGTATGGCAGAATTGTGGCCGATCACCGTTGAATTTGATCCGCAACGAACGACCTTCCCACCTGATCTCATCCGGAAAATTCGTCGAGAAAAGTAGAGAGAGGAAACATGCCCACACTTCGGAAAATGTCCGCCTGGTTGATTGTCGCGTTGTTGTTCACTGTTCTCCGCAACGTTCCGATGCAAGCGCAGATCGCCCCTCCCGCGCCTGTGGAGCTAAGCTCAGGATGGCAACTTCAGGACGCCGCCAAGGTTTCCGCTGCAGGCGATGCGATTTCCTCTGAGACCTACCAGGCCCAGGGCTGGCTAGCGGCAACCGTGCCGGGCACAGTATTGACCAGCTTGGTGAACGATGGCGTGTATCCGGAGCCACTCTACGGCGAGAATAGCCGTCCGATCCCCGAGAGCCTCAATAAGGCCTCCTATTGGTACCGCACTACGTTCTCCGTGCCGAAAAAATATGCACACCGATACGTGGCGCTCCACTTCGACGGAGCGAATTTTCGATCGGAAGTCTGGGTGAACGGGACCCATGTGGGTACGATTCAAGGCGCATTTATCCGCGGGCGGTTCGACATTACAAAGTTAGTCAAGGCAGGCAAGACGGCGGTTCTGGCGGTTCAGGTGTTTCCGCAACCGCACCCTGGAACTCCACATCAACACACGATCGCAAATGGAGTGGGTCAGAATGGCGGAGTCACGGCGATTGATGGACCCACGTTTCTGTCGACCATTGGATGGGACTGGCTGCCATCCGTCGCTGATCGCGACACAGGCCTGTGGCAGAAGGTGTGGCTTTCCGCTTCTGGGCCTGTGCTGATCGAGAACCCGTACATCACAACCGACCTTCCTCTGCCGCGCATCGATTCCGCCGATGTGACCGTGAAGACGACAGTTGAGAATACATCCGAGAAACCGCAGACAGGACTGCTCGAAGGCAGCTTCGGTGATGTGGAGTTCTCCCAAAAGGTAACGCTGGCGCCGCACAGCACGCAGATCATCGCATTCGACCCCAAGACGACCCCAGTCCTGCACGTAACTAATCCGAAGCTGTGGTGGCCAAACGGCTACGGCCCGCAAAATCTCTACACGCTGCATCTGCAATTTGTTCAACGCGGCAAAGATTCCGATGCGAAGGACACGACGTTTGGCATTCGCAAGATCACCTATGAATTGCCTGGGTCGGACAACCTCGCGATCTCTGTCAATGGTGTGCCGATATTCATTCGCGGCGGCGATTGGGGCCTGGATGAGGCGATGAAACGAATTCCCCGCGAGCGACTGGATGCCCAGATTCACCTGCACCAGATGGCGCACATGAACCTGATCCGCAACTGGGTCGGCCAAAGCACCAGCGAAGACTTTTACGAGCTGTGCGATAAATACGGAATCCTTATCTGGGATGAATTTTTCCAACCCAATCCGAGCGACGGACCGAATCCGGATGACCTGCAAACGTATTTAGCGAACGTGAAGGACAAGGTTCTGCGGGTCCGCAATCATCCGTCGATCGCGGTGTGGTGCGCAAGGAATGAAGGCTACCCGCCGCCGGAGATTGCGAGCGTTCTGGACAAGATGATTCCAGAGTTGGATCCAGTGCGCCTATATCAACCGAGTTCCACTGCGGGTCGCGGAGTGGAGTCGCACGGACCGTACTATTGGCGCGAACCTGCTGCCTTCTACGTGTACGACGCTCCCTTCAAAACAGAAACCGGCAGTGTCTCTGTTCCTACGCTCGAGTCCATTCACGCCATGATGCCCAAGAAAGATTGGGAGATCATCAATGACGACTGGGCGCAGCATGACCTGGCCAAGGGAGCGCAGCACGGCGACACCTATCCATATGTACTGGCGGGGAGATATGGGCGTGTCGTGAACCTCGCTGACTTCGTGCGCAAGGCCCAAATGATGAACTACGAGGCCTTCCGCGCAATGTATGAAGGGCGCAACGCGATGCTGTTTCATCCCGACACCGGCGTCATCACCTGGATGAGCAACCCGGCCCATCCGAGCTTCGTGTGGCAACTCTACGACTATGACCTGGAGCCAAACTCCTCCTTGTTCGCCGTGGAGTCGGCGTCGGAGATGGTGCATATTCAGATGAACGAATCGAATGGGAATCTGCAGGTCATCAATAATCAGCCGCGCCCCATTTCCGGAGCCACGGCGCACCTGTCAATTCTGAACCTGGATGGAAAATCGGCGCTCGAGCGTGATTATCCCGTCAATAGCCCAGCAGATACGGCGATCAACCTGGGCGCAATCCCACTTCCCAAAGATCTCTCGGCGGTGTACTTCGTGCGACTGCAGTTTCGAGATGCAAGTGGCGCGGTGCTTTCGCGAAATCTTTATTGGAAGCCGAACCCGGCCAACGGCGAAGATTTGACGCCGCTGAATCAGTTGCCGGTGATGCACCTGACAGGCACGATCACTCGCCACGATGCGAATGGCCGACTACTGCTGGACGTTACACTCACCAATCCGGGCGAGACCATGGCACTGATGGCGCACCTGCAACTGCGGCGGAAAAGTTCTGGCCAGAGAGTGCTTCCTGTCTTCTACTCCGACAACTACATTTCCCTTGCGCCCGGCGAGAGTCGCACCGTGACCATCGATGCATCTGAAGCAGACCTGAAAGGCGACACTCCATTGGTGGTGTTGGATGGATGGAATGTCGATGTCGCCCCGGTCACAAACGCCGACAGCGCTCTCGCAACCAATGTGGACGCGCAAGTGAACCACTGGCCCGTGACAGGCCTTCCCATGATCACAGCCGGCCTGGAATCGGAACAATAGGCGGCGAAGTCTAAATCCCTTCGAAGAACGGTGGATCGTCTTCTTCGCGTGGAAAAAGTGACTTCGGCAGAATTTCGACCATGCGCTCGTTCACCGCAAGGGTTGAATACCCGTACTTGTGATCTGGTGTTCGCGTAACCAGGCTGTTTCGTTCCAATGGTCCACACAGACCATTCATCTCCAGCGCGCTTTTTATGGTGCGGGCTTTCGCGACAACGTCCGCACGAGCGATGCCGCCTTTTACAAGCAGAAACCTCAGCAAATCGCGTTGTACACAACCCACGGATCGCAGCAATTCATCGACATGATTTTTCTGGGGCTCATCGATAACCGGCGTTTCGATAACAGGCGTTCTAACAGGCGCTCGAACAGGTGTTTCGCTAACAGGCGTTCTAAGAGGCGTTCGAACAGGCGTTTCGATTACAGGCGTTTTAAGAGGCGCTCGAACAGGCGTTTCGATAACGGGCGTTTCGACGATAGGTGTCTTCAGTTGGGAAACTCCTGGGGTTCTATCCGGAACATCCATCCAACGATATCTTGGATGGTTCATTTCTAACGCAAGATGATGCTCGAAATCGTCTCTGAACTGCTGCATACTCTGATACGTCGCAGATAGACCGCTGCCGTTCAAATCCTCCTGGAATTTCTGAACCAGTCCATATGGAGTTTGATCGACGTTTTTTTGGCTACCCCGCACCTCTGCGAAATAAACTTTAGCCGTTTTCCCAGCGGCAACATGCTTTTTGATTTCCTCTACGGTGCCACTGATTGATTCCTTCGTTGCCGTTCCTGTGCGCGTGCCGAAGATACCAATCACAATGTCGGCGTCGTCAAGAAGTTGGCGATTGATGACTGTGTGCGCAGGAACCCCAATTGGCGGAGTGCTGTATGTCTCCCATTTGATGGGCAACAGGACCAATCGACGGACCGGGGCGTTCGTATCATTCCATCGATAAATCGCTCCAGTCACTATCTTTCGCTCCTCGGCGACATCCTCGACTGACGCGATCATGACCTTCAACACGTTGGCTTGAAAACTCATCTTCCCAACCTTTCCTGTCTTGCCAAACACCTTCATAAGTAACTGATGTGCGGTAGAGGAGGAACGATGTCTGACCTCATGCAGAGTCCGGCGCAGGTTTTCAGTCAGTGCTCAATCCCAGCTTGTTGTTTCTGACGTTGCCGACTGGTGGGTCGACCTTCCACCCCTTCATTCCTCAAGCATCGTATGCAGGTATTTGCACCATTTAAACATATACCGGGACGTGGTGATGGCTGCCAGGACAGAAGCACACGGCAACATAGGGAACCTTTGTGCTCAATGGCGGAACGTTACCTAACTCATTGATAATTGGTGGACGCGGAAGGAATCGAACCTTCAACCTGTCGATTAAGAGTCGAATGCTCTGCCAGTTGAGCTACGCGTCCTGGAGGGGTAGATCGTGCGGTGGCGACCCAGGCCGTAAGGCCAAATCGCAAGGGCTTCAACGCAAGAATATCACAATCGCGCTGCGCCTTCTGCAGCCTGCCTGCGACCCTAAAAGGAAAATGCCAGGCCGCCTGTTACCAGGCGAGGTGCCTGCGCGAAAAATAACGTCTGGCCGTCGACAATGTAGATGGGTCGGTAGCCCTGCGCCAGAATATTCTGCATTACGAATTCCAACTCCAGTCGATCGGGTGAAGAATTTCCGGTGCCCACTGGCTGTCGCAGCATCACGCTCAGGTAGGGAGCGTTCATCCCGGCATTAAATGGATCGACTGCAGTAATCGTTTGCTCCGGCTGCCAGCGATAGCCTGCAGTCCACCTGGCGCCCGACGTACCGCGTACTCGCCCGTGCAGACTCACCAACACCGACTGGGTGCGTGTGGGCGCTACATCCGACAATGCATCGGCAAAATTCGCTTGTCCCGCAATGCTTGTGGTCGGCAATTGAATTGCCGGGCCCTCCGCATATTCGACCGCCGTCCACAGGTTCCCTTTCAGTTGCCGTGCCGCAAAAACTCGGAAGCCACCACCGGAATAGTTAGGCCCAACGGAACGAAACGCGCCGGTGACGGGATCCAGCAAAACATCTCCAGATGAAAACTCCGCCGCACTGGCATCGCCATAGCCATTCAAAACGGGATCGACAAAATGATCATAAAAATAGGCCGCCTCCAATTGGAGTCCGGCCATTTTCCGCTGGATTGAAACTTCCTGGTGCAGCGAATGCGTAAGCCGTATGCTGCCGTCCTGCATTGCCATTGCCGGCACCGCGCCGGAGGAAGCCAGGTCCGTCAACCCTTGCAAGTCCGTCGCGGTTGCCAGGCTATAGGTGACCTCATTTCCGGCTTGCTGCAAATGGAGTGCCATGAATGGCAACGCCGCGGTCGCATTATTGCCCGCTTGCACCGCTTCTGTTTCCGCGCCAAATTGCGCCACAACAGCATCGCTCAATGACAACTGCTCTCCGCCGCGGACTTGAAAAATCTGCAGCCGGCCCAGTCCGGTTCCAAAGTCTACGGGCAGCGTGCGGAAGGAGGCGACCGCTCGCGTGGTGTCGCCGGGCAGCGGATCTCTTTCCATGCCGGCGGCAACAAATCCCGCTCCGCTGGTGGAGGATTGCATATGCACCACCGCTTCGCTGGAATTACCTTCTCGCATGCGGAAGAAGGCCTCCTGGCGGAATCCTCCTTCGCCAAATTGCGAAGACCCGGCAGTCAACGCGGCGCGCACACGAATCGGATGCGCAGCATCCGGTTCATCCGCGGTGTCATCGCGGTCCGCATCCTCGCCGTTTGCGCGCTGCATGTTCCCCGAGTCCACAGCCGGCTGCTCATTGGCTCGATCCGCGTTCGATTGGTCCGTCCAGCGCAGGATCGGCCGATTCACGCCAGAGCGCAGCAGCCACTTCCAATCATCAGGCGACTCATCCGCAGCCCGCGGGACGGCAGGAAACCACTGCGACACGTCCATCAATGACATCAGGCTCAGATTGACAATGGCATGGGTAGTGGTGCCGACCTGAATATTCTTCCGATGTGCCGGCACGGAATATGCCTGCAAAACGCGTATGCTGTAGCGACCCGGAGCCAGGTCAGAGAATTGATAATGCCCGTGGATATCGGTAAATGCGGTCAGTAGAGGAAAGGCTTCGACGGAACCAAACAGCTCGACCACTACCCCCATCAACGGGGCATGATTGGAATCCTGGACAATGCCGCTAACGCTAGCCGGAGCCGCGGCAAGCGCGGGAACAGCTAACGACAACATTGCTGCCAGTACGAATTGAGACGCAGATCGAATCACCGATCGTTCAGCTACCCACTGGAGGTTACCCTCTCTGCGGCGGCAAGGTCGTTTGGGGGGACGTTCCTTCCGCGCACGAGATCAATATGCCTGCGTCTTAGACGCAGACCATTCTATTGCGTGACCTCAAAGGGTGCGGATTGCGCCAGTTGTTGTTTCGATACTCCATCATTCACACTTATGGTGATTTCGTAATTTCCTGGTTGCAGACTTGCCAGGGGCATGGATTTCTCCAACGTCACCTGGTCGGAGTTGGGATTCAGCTTGTTAGCCGCCTCCGTCGTTTCAAACATCGTTTTATGAGTGCCAAGGTTGATCAACTGGTAATGAACCGTGGCCTCATTTTGCTTGGTCTTCGGATTAATCTTCAGATTGTACACCTGCATCCAGAAGTCCAGGCTCTGGTCCCGGTTGAAGCTTACCGGCTGAGTCGAGGTCGCACTTACGCGCGGCCGAATAAAGGTGTTTCCAATCACAAATTGACCGGTTCCAATGTCCTTGGCCGGAACCAGCTGCATCTTGTCCGCCAGAATCAGCGATGACGCTGCCAGCTTGTCGTCGTCATACTCCGGGACAATGAAGGAACGGGCATAGGTCCCAATGTGATCCGGATTGTTTACGTCCTTAATCACGACGTCCAGACGGTATCGGCCGGGCCGCAACGGCAGCGCCTTCCAGTAGACTGACTTGCTGTCGAGCGTTTTCGCTAGCAATTCCGACGGCTCATCCACTTCCACGGTGTCTTCAAAGGTCTGGGCAATTCGGCCGGTAATGGTCGAGACACGCCCCAGGATGTTGACGACTCCCTTGGCAACTCCGTCCGTCGTCTTGTAGGTGATGTCACGATTGCGAATCTGCAGCGTAATCGGAACCAGCACCGTGTCGTCAGTGACGCGAACAAAGTCCGTCCTCACATCGAAGGGGAAGAACGGTCCAGTCAGCACCTTGTGGCTGGTCATGAATTCGTCAAGATCTTTGAACTTGATGGTGGGAGCTGCTTCCAGCTTCGCGTATTGCTCCAACCGGTCAAATTCCTTCGAGCCTTCCATGGACGACATCGGCCCTTTGCCCAATTGCTCCAGGCCGCCGTTGAACCGATCTTTTTTGGAGGCCCTGCCCATCTCTTCATCCAGCGTCGGCCCGCCTCCCGGGACGTGCAGCAGCGCGTCTTTCTCGGCGCGATTGATGGTCATGTGGTAATCACCGCATTGGCATGGATCGACGAATTCGATGTTGATGTTTTCGCCCACCCCATCCAGATGGCGGTAGTTCCATATCTCAAACGGGTAGGTCTCTGTCTGTCCGCCGCCTTCATCCATGGGGCGGTTGTACGGTCCACCTGCGGGATGCGCATCAATGCTATCCGGGGGACCCCAGGCAATATACATGTGGCCGCGATCGGTCATCCAGCCTGGCTTCCCGGCCGCGAAGTGTTCGTTGGCATAAGCAATGCGTCGATAAATTTCTTCGCGATAGCTGTTATCCGGGGACTCAGGATCGGGATTGCGACGACGCCAGAACTGCTCTATGAACGCGTCCCTCTCCTCGTCGTTGGAAAGAGACAGAAACGCGCTTCGTTCCTGATCGGTAATAATCCAGCGGACGTCCTGATCCAGCCACTTCTTGTATGGACCCTTTAACTCCTGGCGCAGTTCCTTCTGCTGCTCGCGAATTTCCTTGTCGCTCAACTTTCGCTTCAAAGGATTGGGCTGCTGAGCGGTCGCGTCGGCAGTATTCAGGGATGTATCTTGCGCCTGGGCCGCTTGAGCACGTACTTCGCTGGCCGGATATCCCCAGAAAACAACCAGGAAGGCAAGGGCGATAATAAAGCGTATCCGGGACATGTCTGGACCTCAATTTCTGTATTCTGATTGTATGGTGTTGATGTAACACTTTCAAGCGGTAGAGCGGAACTGAATGTACCGCTCGACAACACGAAATCCGCTGGTCAAGTGGGCACAGGGTTGGTTCCAATGGCCTCCGTCCTGGACTGCAATTCCCAGGCCGAAATCATAGAATGGAACTTTATCAGTGCATCATCGTACATATAGGAATAAAACGCGTCGGAAGATGCCTGTGAGCTCCTGCGTAACCCCAAGAATGATGGAAGAGATTGGCGAATGAAGATCAATAAAAAGATGATTGCCATTGTGATCGTGGTCCTGATCGGCTGTGCTGCGTTGGTAGCTCTTACTGTCTATCGCAGCGATGCCGATGCGCAGAAAGTGCTGACTGCCAAGGTGACGCGAGAGAATCTTTCCAGCATTGTCAGCGGCACCGGCGAAATCAAGCCGCTGCCAAAGAATTATGTCAATATCGGGGCCACCGCTTTCGGACCAATTACCCACCTGTATGTCAAAGAGGGCGACAAAGTCAAAAAGGGCGAAGTCCTCGCTGTAATTGAGAATGTCGGACTGCAATCCGCCGTAGGCGCGCAAAAAGCCGCCATCAGTGGAGCCCAACGGGACATCACCGCCGACATCGCTGCTCAGCAAGCAGCGAAGGCGAATGTCGACCACGCCAAGGCAGATCTGGAACAGAAGGTTCTCGACTACAAGCGTGCGCAGGAATTGTATAAAGACGCTTTGATTTCGAAGCAGGATTTTGACGCCAAGAAAGCAGCCTATGACATCGATGTGGCCACGCTGGCCCAGGACGACGCTTCATTGACCCAAGCCAATGCCACCACCGCCTCGGCCCGCGCCAAGCTGACCAGCGCGCAACAGACGCTGTTGGGCAGTGTGAATTCTTACAATCTGTCGATCAGCATCGCGCCCTTCGATGGTATCGTCACCAATTTGCCGGTGCACGAGGGTGAAACAGTTGTTGAAGGCATCCAGAACGCGGTGGGCAGCACCCTGATGACGCTCGCCAACATGTCGGTCGTCACGGCCGAAGTCAAGGTGGACGAAACAGACATCACCGGGGTTCAGCTGGGCCAGGCCGCCGATGTGACTGTCGATGCGCTCCCAGGCAAGGTGTTTAAGGGTCACGTCACGGAGGTTGGCGATCAGGCGTTGCTGCGGTCGACCGGCGTCTCGACCAGCCAAAGCACAACCGGCACGGAGGAGGCAAAGGACTTTAAAGTCGTGGTCACGCTCGACACTCCCACCTCCGAATTGCGGCCGGGACTGTCTGCGACGGCGAAAATCACCACGGCGCATAAGGATGACGTCGTCGCTGTTCCGCTGCAGGCTCTGGTGATGGAAGTTCCCGATAGCGGAAAAAAGAAGGGTGTCAAGAAATTGAACGCCAGCCTGTCGACCGGCCCGAAACCACAGCCGGTACAGGGGGTCTTCGTCCTCAGAAAAGAAGGACGCAAGTTGCGCGCTGTTTTCGTGCCTGTCAAGACAGGCATCACAGGAGCATCGGATATTGAGGTGACCAGCGGCGTTCAACCAGGGGACGAAATCATTACTGGGCCCTATCGTGTTCTCCGCACCCTGAAAGACGACGCAACCGTGAAACGTGATACGACTCCGGCAGCGACAAATCCGACAACATAGGCTGCGGCGAATGAAACTGATACCCTGAACCTCGACGCACCAATGACAGGGCGCGGAGCTGGCGAAATCGACCGCGCCCCAGCGGTCGCGAAATATGGATTCGAGTGCAGCCATCAAGTTTGCGCGCGACAAGAAAAGCCGCGATGATCGACAAACAGCATGCTTGACGACATCGGCTTGGCTGGAATGACTGGAGATTGTGCATGACGTTCGAGACTTCAACTGAGTCGGCCTCAACGATTCCGGCGACCCGGCCCGTGGCTGCGCTGCCAGAGCCGGATGAAGTAATTGTTGTCGACAATCTCTGGAAAACGTACAACATGGGTGCCGAGCAAGTGCATGCGCTGCGCGGCGTGAACCTTCGCATTCGACACAACGAGTATGTGGCCATCATGGGCCCTTCGGGCTCAGGCAAATCCACCCTGATGAACCTGATCGGCTGCCTGGATACCCCCACCCAGGGGAGCTATTGGCTCAACGGCCACGAGGTCAGCGAGCTGAATGACGACGAGCTCGCGCGCATCCGCAATAAGGAAATTGGCTTTGTGTTTCAGACCTTCAATTTGCTGGCACGCGCTACCGCCCTGCACAATGTGGAGCTTCCGCTGATTTATAACGGAACCCCCGCGGTAGAGCGCATTGAGCGCGCCAAAGCTGCCTTGGCCGCGGTCAACCTGGGTGAGCGCATGTATCACAAACCCAACGAGCTATCTGGCGGACAACGCCAGCGCGTCGCCATCGCCCGGGCGCTCATCAATCATCCTTCCATCATTCTGGCGGACGAACCGACTGGCAACCTCGATTCCAAAACCGGCGCTGAAATCATGGCATTGATGGATGAACTCCACGCCAAGGGCAACACCATCATCGTGGTGACACACGAGCCGGATATTGCCAGCTACGCGCATCGTATCGTCCACATCCGCGACGGCGAAATCGCCTCGGACGAGATCTCCCCGCGCCTTCACGCTTAGTCCAGAGCCGCAACCAGAATTCCTCAGCGCTCGGCCGGCTGTTCAGCCTTCCAGACATAAAGAAAATCGTTATCGCTGGAAGTCGCGATATCGATCTTTTTTTGCCGAGACGCCCGGCTCAATGCGGCGCGGATGTTCTCTTTCGTGTCTGGAAGGGCAGAAAGCGGAACCTTCAACGCTGAGCCGTTCTTTAGCTGGCTGATGTCATTCAACAGCAGCTCGACAATCCGCTTATGTTTTCCATCGCGGCCTTTGGGTACGTCCACCTGCAGCACAGATTCAAATTTCATGGCAGCCCTCTTCTTTGCTGGGGGAGTTGCGTATCCAATGTCACTTTTTGACATAACGTCACAGTAACGTAACAGTAACGTGACGATAAATTAACACAATCGCAGACAAAAACGCCAGAAAAATCAAAAAAATTAGTTCATACCATAAATTACTGTTTTTAAAAGATTTAACCCGTACGGACGGGACGCTGCTACGGTTCAGGTAGGGGTGTACAGGATGTATAAGAAAACGAATTTTGAAGTAGTGCCACTGGCTGAATTATCCGCAAAGGGCTTAACTCCTGACAGTGAGCAGCGGAAATCAATCGTCTTGGTCGTGGATGACGAGGCCGTCATCGCCGATACGCTGAGCGCGATACTGGCGCGGAACGGCGTCACAGCCATGACCGCGTATGATGGGGTAACTGCGCTTGCTATCGCCCGAGTGATTCCCCCAGATCTTCTGCTGACGGATGTCGTGATGCCGGAAATGAACGGAATCGATTTGGCGGCCGCTGTACTGCAGCTCGTTCCGCATTGCAAAGTTCTGCTGTTTTCTGGCCAGGCCGCGACCAACGATCTACTCGCCGAAGCGCGCGAAGGCGGACAGGATTTTTCAATCATCGCGAAACCCATCCATCCAACAGAATTGCTGGCGCGTATCTCTGAAAGTCTGCAATTGATCCCATCAATTTGCACAAAGCCTGGCCCGTCGGACGCCACCGAAGGTCGTGCCGCGCAGTAGAAGACACATGTGCCTGCGTCGTGGAGACGAAGCGACAGGAAATCCCCCATTTGCAATCGGTTGTGGAAAACAGGGTCCAATCCTGCTATGGTTATGTCCCCCGGGGGAAATTCAGATGAGTCAATCTGAAAATTTCGCTGCCGTCCCACTCGCCGAATTATTCGCGCAAGGCGTGACTGCGCAGCCGGCTCCAAAAAACCCCGTGGTCCTGATCGTCGATGATGAAGTCGTGATTGCCGACACACTCACAACAATTCTTGCGCAGCATGGCATTGCGGCCATGACCGCCTATACCGGCTTGGAAGCGCTGGAAATCGCGCGCGTCATTCCTCCCGATCTGCTGCTTGCCGATGTCGTCATGCCGGGGATGAGCGGTATCGATGTGGCCATCGCAATCAAGAGAGACATTCCGGATTGCGCCATTCTATTGTTCTCCGGACAAGCTGCGACCAAGGGCCTATTGGCGAAGGCAGGCAAGGCGTGGTGCGATTTTGAAGTCCTGCTAAAACCGATTCACCCTGAGAAATTAGTGAAATTGATTTTCGAGCGCCTGCAAGTAAACGCGACCAAGCTGCCATGTGGACACGCCGAAGACGACAGTCAGCCGCGATTGAAAGCCATCTCCTGATTTTGCCGGCCATCCGCAATTGGAAATAACCCGCAGCGCCCATTCCATCCATGGCTTGCGTCATCAAACCCGCTCACAGGAGTCACGATGTACCCTTGGTACACTAGGGTTTGACCTATGTTTGAAAACCTGTCAGAAAAACTTCAGCGCACCTTTAAAAACCTCCGTGGCCAGGGCACCATCACCGAGGAAAATATCGGCGAGGCGCTCAAAGAGATTCGCATCGCCCTGCTCGAAGCCGACGTCAACCTCAACGTCGTCAAGGACCTGATCGAGCACATCCGCGCCAAGGCTTTGGGTCAGGAGGTGCTCACCGCGCTTTCTCCCACGGAGCAGGTGATCAAGATTGTTCGCGATGAACTGGTCGCGATGCTGGGCACCGATACGGCTCGATTCAAATTCGCCTCCCAGCCGCCCACCGTGATTTTGATGGCTGGCCTGCAAGGTTCCGGTAAGACCACCACCTCCGGCAAGCTGGCTGCCTGGCTGAAAAAGGGCGGCCATCGCCCGCTGCTGGTTTCGGTCGACGTCTACCGTCCTGCCGCGCGCGAGCAGCTCCAGATCGTCGCCAAGTCCATCGGCACCAACCTGTATGAAGGCGACCTAAAAGGTGAGACCCCGGGCCCAGCGCTGGTCGAGCGTTTAGCCAAGGAAGCTCGCCGCGAAGCCATCATTTCCGGCTGCGATGTGATGATTGTCGACACCGCAGGCCGACTCCACATCGATGAAGGCCTGATGAGCGAAATGCAGCGGCTGAAATCGCTGCTGAACCCGCAGGAAATACTTTTTGTCGCAGATGCGATGACCGGCCAGGATGCGGTTCGTTCCGCCAAGGAATTTCACGATCGACTGGCTCTCACCGGTACCGTGCTCACCAAAATGGATGGCGATGCGCGCGGTGGCGCCGCTCTTTCCATTCGCCATGTCACCGGCCAACCCATCAAGTTCATCGGCATGGGCGAAAAGCCGGACGCGTTTGAGCCGTTCCATCCCGACCGTATCGTCAGCCGCATCCTCGGAATGGGCGACATCATGACGCTGATCGAGAAGGCGGAGGAACATCTCGATCGGAAAAAGTCAGAAGAATTAGCCAAGAAAGCGCTGATGGGCGATGGTTTTTCGCTCGAGGATTTTCGCGAGCAGCTCCGCCAGATCAAGAAAATGGGTTCGCTGCAAAGCATCATGAAAATGCTG
Source organism: uncultured Acidobacteriota bacterium (assembly GCA_963735505.1). Taxonomy (GTDB): domain Bacteria; phylum Acidobacteriota; class Terriglobia; order Terriglobales; family Acidobacteriaceae; genus JAKAAZ01. The sequence goes on from CAVTLR010000003.1 coordinate 254,964, forward strand.
CCTTCGGTCGGACCATTTCAGGGAATGCAACAGGCCGCCGGCAATGTCGACGAAAAACAGTTCACCCGCATTGAGGCCATCATCAACTCCATGACCGCGGCGGAGAGAAAAAATCACGAACTCATCTCCGGCAGCCGGCGCAAACGTATCGCGCGCGGCTCCGGAACCAGCGTGCAGGAAGTGAATCAAATGTTGCGCCAGTATGCGCAGATGCGCAAGATGTTCAAGTCGATGGGAAAAGGCGGCGCTGTCCAACGCCGTCTCATGGGCTCGCTCGCCAACATGCGCGGCGGCCGCTAGCAAGCAGACACTCTCGCCGATCGGCGCATGGATTCGTGAAAGACTCGCATGCTCAAATTACAGGATCAACTCGACCAGATCAGCGAACAGACGCGCAGCCTGGTTCAGCCCGAGCGGCTGCAGCCCAGCGAAGATGCCGTTGCAGAATTGTTTTCAACCGGCATCGAGCAGCAGATTCTCCCCGTTGGCATCACCGCGCCAGAATTTTCTCTTCCCGATGCAAATGGCCGCATGGTGCATTCCGCTGATCTGCTGGCGCTGGGCCCGGTGGTCATTAACTTTTTCCGCGGACGCTGGTGCCCGTACTGCCTCACGGAGTTGGGCGCGTGGAACAAGCTCTATCCGGAGTTGCGTAAGCGCGGCGCGCTGCTGGTCGCTATCTCACCGCAGACGGTGCATCAAAATGATTTGCTGCTGCAACAACACCCATTCCCATTTCCCGTGTTGAGTGATCCGGGGCTGGCGGTCGCGGAGCGTTTTCGCATCGCATACTCCGTTCCCCCGTATCATCAGAAACATTACCGCAGCATCCTGGTGAACATTCCCTTTATCAACGACGATCCATCGTGGCGCCTATTGTTGCCGGCAACCTATCTCATCCGTCCAGATGGAACCATCGCCTTCGCCCAGGCACACGCCGACTTCCGCGTTCGTCCAGAGCCGGAAGAAGTATTGGCAGCGCTCGATCGCGAACTGTCGCGCTAATAATTCAAGCCGAAATGTGGATTCGTGTTCGTTCCTGTGATTTTGATGGGAACTTCAGTGCCTGCGCCGTGCTTGGAAAAAAACGGATCCAGCGGTGTCAGCAACTTCCCTTTCCATCCGCCCACAATATTTGAAACAGCAGCCTGCATGCGCGCGTGGCCCGTAAAATCGAACTCCCTTCCATCCAGCGTGTACACTCCTGCCAATTGGATCTCTGCTCCCGGCACAGTGCAAACAAGCTGCGGCAGTCTTAGCTTTCCATCCGCCAGGTCAAAAACCCCGTGCATGTTCGCTTGCACGTCTTGTTGTCCCGGCAATTGCACTCCGGTTTCGTTGTCCATATCTTTCGCTTCAGCCGCTTTTCCCCGGCTGCGCAGGCTCAGCTGGTCCATCTTCTTTTGGACCTTGTCATTGCTGAATGAAATATTCTCCACCGCAAACGTTCCATTCAGCTGCAGCTTCTGATTCACAGGTTGATTTCCAGGAGGCAAATAGAACTTCGTCTTGAGCTGCACATTCCCCGTCATCACTGGTGGTTCTGTCTTCACGCCCAGCTCCAAAAGGTCCTCGATACGTCCCTTTTTGATCGTCACAACGAGATGGATGTCATGCCCCGGCTGGCCCTGCGCCCGTACCACATCGCCGGTTGCGGTGATGTCGGTATGTAGAAAGTGGGCCTTCACCGGCTGCAGATAAGTGTTGCCGTTCGTCCCATTCACGATGGCGTGAAACTGCGTGGTCAGATCCACTTTGTGCCCACTCACATCGATACTAAAATCCGGTGTGTCGGTGGTTCCGTCGACGGTGATTGTGTCCAGCTGCCCAGAGTAGTTGCCCTGGGAAGACAGCATTCCGGCGATTCCGTGGGTTGTGCTCAAATCTGCGTGGGTAAAGGAATAGCTGCCGTTCACCGGCGTATCCGAAGGTTCATCTGCATTCCAGGGACCGAAATTCCCGCTCGTCGCAATGTTTCCTAATGGCTTGGGATTGACCAGCTGCGCCACAAAATGCATCGGCTTGTTATTGCCGACCCGTGTCAGTGTCAGAGAGTGGATTAGGAACTGCAACGGCACCTTGTTCGGCTTGTCGGTCATGATCGTCAGCGTAGTTTCGTCGCAAACAATCTTATCGATGAAAAGCGAAATATTGCCATGACTCTTTTTCGATTTCGGCATCGCCGATCGCTGCCCCTTGGGGGGAATCATGATCTGCAGCCCGTGCACCTCGACCAACCCGATGTGCATCGGCGATCGGAACACATCCAGTAACGGTGTGTGAAAGCTGAATTGCCCGACCTGGATTTGCGGCGGCAAGCTGGGATCGAGATTGGAGCGAAGGCTGAGATTTCTTCCTTCCACATTCAATCCGTGAAGCACGGAAACGTCCAATTCCCCCAGCTGCACCTGGCTATCGAACCGTCGTGAAAGCGCTTGAATGACGCGCGCCCGCATCATGGGTTCCGCATGATGGATCACATATTGAGCCGCAATCAGGCCAGCGATCAGGAGTCCAGCAACGAAGGCGAGAATAACGAGAACAATGTTGCGATGGCGGTGCGCATTTTTTCTTTTGGGTACGTTCTGATCTTGCTCCACCCTTGCTCCGATGCAGAAAAATACTTGCGAGATTCATCGATCCCGTTGATTTGCAATCCGCAGGTTACAAAAACGTCAATTCCATTTGGGATTTGCTCGACTCACTCACTCAGAAAGGCTGCCCCCAACCACACAGAAAAGGCGCGCAGCAAGTGCGAGTCCGTCCCCCGCCAACTTCGGGATTCAGGACGCAACTTTATCATTCGAGAGGGCTGCTTCCAAATGCTTCTGGCCATTGCCAACCCCCACAAGAATCTGAGAATCTAATCCCTAGTTCACTTTATAAGTCTGCAGTTCCCGGCGTAATCCACCTCCAATTGTTTCCCTGAAACTCCTGCCAGTCGCGCCTTGTATAGCCCATCCGATTTCGGGCTCGGAGAAGGAGCTGCTCGATGACTCTTTTGCTGGTTCAGATGACCGTCGTCCTGCTGGTCACGGTTTTCTGTGGGTGGCTGGCTCGCAAGTTAGGGCAGGCTCGTGTCATCGGCGAAATCATTGGCGGCATCCTGATCGGTCCGTCCGTGTTTGGCCGATTTACTCCCCACTGGTCGGCGATATTGTTCCCGCCTTCATCCTTCAACGCCTTTGACATTCTGAGTACTGTCGGCCTCATTTTGTTTCTGTTCCTCATTGGAATGGAACTCGATTATGGACAACTCTATAAGCAACGCGCCACCGCCGTCATGGCGAGCGGAATGAGCATCGTGTTTCCCTTCGCCATGGGAGCACTTCTGGCGCACTCTTTGCGCATTCGATTTGCGCCGCACGGTATCGGCAGCATTCCATTTGTTCTTTTTCTCGGCATTTCCATGAGCATCACGGCATTCCCGGTGCTGGCCCGCATCATCGAAGAACGGCGCATGCAGGGTACCGCACTGGGAACCACCGCGATTATGTGCGCGGCCGTCGACGATGTCGTGGCGTGGACACTTCTGGCCATTGCTCTTGCACTGATCGGACATGATGGCGGATCTGCCTCGTTGTCGCTGCGAATGGTAGCCTTGGCCGTCTATCTGTTCCTGATGATCGTGGTCGTTCGACCGCTCGCGGCTTGGCTGGTAAAACGTATGCGCACAACCACCGACCTTCCGCTCGAGATGCTGGGAGTCGTTGTGGCTCTCACCCTATGTTCTGCCGCTGCCACGGAAGCGATTGGCGTCCACCCCCTGTTTGGCGCCTTTATGGCCGGCGTATGTTTCCCCAGGGTTGAGCGGTGGCAGACTGCGATGCGTGCAAGATTGGATATGCTGGTTTCCGTGCTTTTGCTGCCGCTCTTTTTTGCATTGACCGGAATGCGCACTCGACTCGACCTGCTGAACGGGGGCAGAATTTGGTTCTGGGCCGGTATCGTGTTAGTTGCCGCAGTCTTCGGAAAGATGGGCGGAGCCGCGCTGGCTGCCAGATGGAATGGTCAGACGTGGAAAGATGCTGTGGCCCTGGGAGCATTACTCAACACTCGCGGGCTGGTCGAATTGATCGTGCTGAATATCGCCTACAACGTCGGCGCTTTCACGCCAACACTGTTCACCATGCTGGTCGTAATGGCTTTGGTGACCACGATACTTACGACACCAATCCTGAATATGCTTGGAGTCAAGAACGCGGAGAAGTCCACAGAGAACGTGGAAGCGGCTGCTTAAGCGATCCTGCAGCCGCGATCCATCCAATAATTACGCCGGTGTCAGCGCCTGTGCAGGGGTGTCGACCAGTGCCGTCCCGATATCGGCAGCAATCTTCTCTGCGGTGAAGGCTTCCAGCACATCTCCAACCTTGATGTCGTTGAAGTTCTGAATGCTGATGCCGCACTCCATGCCGTTGCGAACTTCGCTCACGTCATCCTTGAAGCGCTTGAGTGAAGCCAGCCGTCCCTTATAGACCTGCACCCCATCGCGCAACACGCGCACTTCTGAATCGCGCTTGAACATGCCGTCCGTCACGCGACAACCGGCCACCGCGCCAACCTTGGGAATTTTGAACACGTTGGCCACTTCGGCGCGTCCAAGGTAATTCTCCTTGATCGTCGCTTCCAGCAGTCCCAGCATGGCCTTGCGCATCTCATCCTGCAATTCGTAGATGATGGAATGCAGTCGAATATCCACGCCCTCTTGTGTGGCCAGCTCGGAAGCCTTGCGCTCCGGCCGCACGTTGAATCCGATGACAATCGCATCCGACGCCGACGCCAGCAGAATATCGCTCTCCGTGATCGCGCCCACGCCAGAGTGAATCACCTTGACGCGCACCTTTTCGGTCGAAAGCCGCGGCAATGATTCCGCAAGCACTTCGACAGAACCCTGCACGTCGCCCTTGATGATGATCGGCAGATCCTTCACGCCAGCCTGCTTGATCTGTTCGGCCAGGCCTTCCAGCGAAACCCGTGACGACTTCGCCAGCTGCGATTCGCGCTCCTTCATCTTGCGGTATTGCGCCACGTTCTTGGCCTTGTCGCGATCCGCAACCACGGTGAACACGTCACCCGCATCGGGAATGCTTTCCAGTCCAAGAATTTCGACCGGCGTTGAAGGCGTCGCTTCCGTCAGGGCTCGGCCACGATCATCAAACATGGCGCGTACCTTGCCGAATGTGTTGCCGACCACGAACGTATCGCCCAGCCGCAGCGTACCGTTTTGCACCAGCACGGTTGAAACAGCACCCCGACCACGATCCAGCTTGGACTCAATGACAGTTCCCAGCGCGGGACGATCCGGCGAGGCCCGCAGCGTACCCACATCGGCGACCAGGCAAATCATTTCCAGCAGCAGATCCAGGTTGATGCGCTTCTTGGCAGACACATCCACAAACACGGTGTTGCCGCCCCACGATTCAGGCACCAAACCGCGATCGCCAAGCTGCTGTTTCACGCGATCTGGCTGCGCATCCGGCTTGTCGATTTTGTTGACCGCAACAATGATCGGAACATTCGCTGCCTTGGCATGATCGATCGCCTCCAGCGTCTGCGGCATCACGCCATCATCCGCCGCCACCACGATCACCACAATGTCCGTCACCTTGGCGCCGCGCGCACGCATGCGCGTAAACGCTTCATGACCCGGGGTGTCGAGGAACACAATCTCGCGCCCAAATGCCGGCGAATCTTCTTTGCTGATGCGAACCTTGTAGGCGCCGATATGCTGCGTAATTCCGCCAGCTTCGCCGGCCGCCACTTCGGTTTCGCGAATCGCATCCAGAAGCGATGTCTTTCCGTGATCGACGTGACCCATGATGGTCACAACCGGAGGACGCGTCACTTCCAGCTCGTTCGTGGTTTCCTGCGTCAGCAGGTTTTCAAGAGCCTCGTTGGCCATCTCATCTTCAAAGCTGATCACCTGGGCTTCTGCGCCGAACTGCCGCGACACTTCCTTAATCAACTCTGTATCGAGCGATTGGTTCACCGTCACAAACACGCCACGCTGCAACAGCGTCGCGATCAAATCCTTGGCGCGCAGATCCAGCTTCTCCGCCAAATCCTTTACGCTGACGCCATCCGTCACCGTGATGTTGCGCGTAATCGGAACCGGTCCAGTAGGAATCTGTGCTGCGCCTAATCGCGGCGCAACCATTCCCTTCATTGGACCTTCCTTCGACTTCTCGTAGCGATTGTTTCCACCACGCCGCTGCGCATGTCCGCGCGATGGGCGATCGGGAGCACCAGCCGGAGGCGCCATGCCAGGCGCTGCGCCCACTCCTGGACGGGGAGCTCCGAAACCGGGACGCCCTGGCATTCCTGGGCGTGCACCTGGCGCACCCGTGGGATGCTGGCGAGTCGGATGCATGGGACGACGAACACCTCCCGGGCCCACTCCAGGCCCGGAAGCGGGGCGGGAGCCATACGGAGCTCCACCCGGTCCACCGGATCCTTGTGGGCGTGGCCGCTCGAAAATCGGTTTGCCGCGCTGCATGCCGCCCAATGTCTGGGCTGCACCTGCGGGTGCTGTGTAAATGGGTCGCGGGCCGGTCTGCGGCATAATCACGCGTTTTGCCGGCGGAGCGGGTGTCGCAGGCACAGTGGAAGCGACCACCGGCTCTGCAATCGGCGAACTCACCGGCGCAGACGTCGAACTGGCAGCGATCGGTGGTTCGACCGTGGCAACTGGCGCTGGCGGCATTTCAACTGCGGCGGGCGGAGCTTGCGGAACTCGGGGCGCAACCGGAGAGATGCTGGAGGCTACCGGGGTTGCCGGTTTCGCCTCTTGCGGAGCGCTCTTTGCGGGTACGGCGACAACCGTCGAGGCAGCCGCTAATCCAGACGATGGCGGCTTCACAATCACTGGGCCTTGCGGCGCGCGGGAAGCAATAGCTGGCGTCGCCGGCGTCGTGGAGGTCACGATCTGTGGCGCCTGCCGCGGTAAGGGAACAATTCTCCGGGGAGCGGGCTTCGAACCCGCCTGGGCACCAGCCGAAACAGAAACAGAGGGCGCCGCGCTCACCGGCGTGCCGGCAGTTGCGGGCTTGTTGCCTGCAGGCACAGCTCCCTGAGAACTGGCGGCAGGCGCAGAAACGGTCGGCTTCGCAGCTCCGGCTGCGACAGACGTCACGGTAGGGCGCGGCGGCGCAGCCATCACGCCACGAGACGTTCCATGCGTCTCCCGCTGTTCTTTCTGCTGTTGAATGGCACGCAAAACATCTCCCGGCTGGGAAATGTGGGACAAATCAATCTTCGGCTTCTGCTCGACCGCTGTTGCCCTTGCAGGCGCATTCGAGGCGGACTTTCCACCACGGCCCAGGGCGGCGCGCACACGCCTGGCCTCGTCTTCCTCAACCGAGCTGGAATGCGTTTTCTTCTCTGTAACTCCCACCTCTGGCAGGATGTCGAGAATCACTCTGCTTTTCACTTCCAGCTCTCGTGCTAAATCGTTAATTCGAACTTTACTCATCCGTCTCTTTCGCCTTTTCCGAATCTGTTAGCTGTTAGCTGCTCATACGGTGCCTCGTGATCTGCAATCAGGTGTGCATCTTCTCTCATTATCCCCTGAAAGTCGCATCGAAATTGCTAATTTTCGTGCGATCAGCCGCTTCTGCGGCCTGAATCAGGGTTTTTCCTTCTCTTCCCACGTGTCCAAATCCGGTTCACTTGCGTCTGGCGCGTCTACCGAGACTGGCTGGTCATCGTTATCCGTCGCCGTCGCATCTTCAAGGAAGTTCTTCATCAGGCTCTGCGAATCCCCTTCGCCTTCCTCGCCTACCTCCGAAACCTCACCCGTCTCAGCCAGCGCCATCTCGTCCACCAGGTCCAAAGTAGGCACTTCGCCGGGTTCCAGCTCGTCAATCTCCTCGGAGACTTCCGATGCCTCGGTTTCCTCGGCTTCGACCTCCGACCCGGCCCCTGCCTGCTTGTCGAGCGCCGCCTCATTCGTGTCTTCCGCTTCAGAAGACTCAGTTCCCAGCGGCCCAGCGTCCGTATCTGCCGCCGCATCGAGTTGCGCAAAGTAGTGCCGCACGGCCGTACCGATCTTCTCCAGCGTCTTCTCGCCGATGCCGGGAACTTCTTCCAGTTGCTCTGGCGTCATATCTGCCAATCCCTCGACGGTGGTGATACCCGCAGCAATCAGCTTCTGGATGGTGCTTTCGCCCAGCTCCGTCACCTGTTCAATCGGCGTCGTCACAGGGCCAGCCATCGCCTGCATCTGCTGCTCGACTTCCTGGCGCTTTTCTTCCTCGCTCTTGATGTCGATCTTCCAGCCCAGCAACTTCGCCGCCAGGCGCACGTTCTGGCCCTTCTTGCCGATCGCCAGCGACAACTGCGTGTCATCAACGATCACTTCAATCTGCTTGTCCGCCAGATCGATGATGCTGACACGGCTCACCTTGGCCGGCTGCAGCGCCTTCTCCGCGAAGGTCGTGATCTCTTCGCTGTATTCGATGATGTCGATCTTCTCGCCGCGTAATTCGCGAATAATCGACTGTACGCGCATGCCCTTCATGCCGACGCAGGCGCCCACAGGATCAACATCCTTATCGCGCGAAACCACAGCAATCTTGGTACGCTCACCGGCTTCGCGAGCGATGGCTCGAATCTCCACCGTGCTGTCGTAAATTTCCGGCACTTCGCTTTGGAACAGGTTCTGCACCAGTTCCTTCGCGGCCCGAGACACAACTACTTGCGGCCCGCGTGCATTGCGATCGACACGCAGCAGCACCACGCGTACCCGCTCGCCGACGGCAAACTGTTCCAGGCGTGACTGCTCCCGCTTCGGCATGCGCGCTTCTGCCTTGCCGATGTCGAAGATTACGTCCTGACCTTCGATCCGCTTCACGGTAGCATTCAACACTTCGCCCACGCGATGCGCGTACTCGTTAAACACCGTATCCCGCTCGGCTTCGCGCACCTTCTGAAAGATGATCTGCTTGGCCATCTGCGCGGCGATGCGGCCCAGCACGTCTGTCGGCTTGTAGTAGCGCAGTTCCCCGCCCACTTCCACTTCCGGCGCAATGCCGCGCGCCTCTTCCAGATTGATCTGGTTCAGCGGATCTTCCACAAGTTCCGGCGTTTCCACCACCGTCTTGTAGGCATACGCACGAATCTCGCCGGTCTCGCGGTCGAGTTCGCCACGCATGTTTTCCAGCGTCTTGTAGTATTTCCGCGTCGCCAGGGCAATCGCATCTTCCACCGCGCTCACCACAATCTGCGGATCAATGCCTTTATCCCGGCTCAAAACTTCAATCGTTTCGTAGAGTGCACTTGCCATAGTTCGTCTCAGCCTTATCTGGCGGAATGTAACTCGACCGCTTCGAGCCTGAATCAATTTGCTGCTTCAGCTACCGAAAGCGATGCGAGGTTTGAGTCTTTAAACTTGTATAGCTAAATTTCAGGGACCAGATTCGCCTTCAAGATGTTCGAGAACGCGATGGTGACCTTCTCCCCGGCCACCGTTTCCTTTTTATTCTTTCTCTGTTTCGTCGTGCTTAAATCCAGGTCCAGCGTTTCGTCGGTCACGTTTGTGATGCGTCCCTGCCAATGGGAATTGCCCTGCACCGGCTCGCTCGTCCTCAGCTTGGCCAGGCTTCCCGCGAACCGCACATAATCCTCGCGGCCATGCAATTTGCGATCCAGCCCAGGCGAGGAAACTTCCAGCGTATAGTCCGCGCCGGGAACTAGTTCTTCCACATCCAGCACGGTCCCAAAATCTTCGCTGAAGACCTCGCAATCTTCCACTTTGATGCCGGCCAGCTGGTCGACCGATACATGCTCGGGCAACTTTAATTCCGCATCGTTCGCTAGACTTTCCTCGGCTAACTTCGCCCGGCTGGCGGCGTCTTTCTCTATATAGATGCGTAACGCACGATGCTTGGGGCTCCCAAGATAGTCCACGTCCACCACCGCCAACCCATGGGAAGCGGCGACACGGTCCGCCAATGCGCGAATTTTCTCTAGATCTAGGGCCATGGAATCGTACGCAGCTGCCGTTTTCCTGAGCAAACTCCAGAGCAAATAAAAAGTGGGCTCTCGCCCACTCATTTCTCCCGCCCCGGCCCATCCGCCACAGGTTGCCGGCGACAAACTTAGGACAAATTCAGGACAAACTTCGTCTGCTTCTCTAGGATACGCCCGTTTCCAAGGGATTTCAAACCCGGCCCTTCCAAGCCGTCTGCCGCGGCTATTTCTTCTTCCCAACCAGCCATTTCAAGCATTTGCAGTACATCCGGAAATTCTGCTCTATTGAAGCTTTTTAGGATCAGGCAGAGGAATAACCACTTTTTGTACGGTTCCAATTTCACCCGGTAGCTTTCGATGACGCGCCTCACTAAAAACCAACGAAATACAAAAAAGGTCAGTCTCAAGGCTGGCCGAATACATTGGACGGTTAAGAAGTTCTGACCAACGCATTGCGTCGGGACTGGCTGGCAGAATGCTAAATCCGGGATATGCAAGTGACCACCTTGCGCCGAAAACGTAGCCTTCGGGCTCACCAGAAGCCTCCCATCTAGAAAAGTCCGTATATTCGTCCCCCCAAGACATTACCCAAATTTTCTCGCCCACCCGCGTCTCGTATTTGAAATCGACCACGTGTGTGAAGATCAGTTCATAGGTGGCGGGGTCCTTGCACAAAGAATCTTGGATTAGAAATCTGTAGTCTCTGCCGTGAGCGGCGAAACCATGCTCCAGAACCCCAAAATCATACTTGGAAAGTGGGCCCTTCAGTAGTTGTGTAAGCGGATTTTCAGGCGCATTATCGCTCACGAGTTTCTCCGAACCACATTGTCAGTCGTTTCGGACCTTGCCACATTCTATCGTCCTGACGCAGGTCCTTGAACCCAACTTCGCCTCAGCCTAACCGACTGCCCTCTGGGCTTCGGCTTGCTCGGTTGCTCTTCGATAAGCGGAACATTACAATCAGGTATGCAACCTCCGACCGATCCTTCAGCGAAGCGGAATCGTATCCGCTCAAGCCGCCTTCCCATCCGCACGCGTGCCTTATGATTGAACTCCCAGTTCCTGAAGCCCTTACTTTCGACGACGTTCTGCTTATCCCTGCCTATAGTGAAGTGGTTCCAAACCAGGTGGGCACGCAAACGCAGGTCACCCGCAACATTACCCTGAATATTCCTCTGCTCAGCGCCGCCATGGATACCGTGACGGAGTCGCGCCTCGCCATTGCCATGGCCCAGCAGGGCGGCATAGGAGTAGTCCATCGCAATCTCTCCATCGAACAACAGGCTGCGGAAATCGACAAAGTAAAGCGCTCTGAAAGCGGCATGATTGTCGATCCGGTAACAATTTCCCCTGAGCAACTGATCTCCGAAGCGCTGGAAGTCATGCGCCGCTACAAAATTTCTGGCGTTCCCGTCACCAAGAACAAAAAGCTGGTTGGCATCCTGACCAATCGCGATCTGCGCTTTGAAACTCGCACCGACATTCCTGTCGGCGAGGTGATGACCAAAGACAATCTGGTCACGGTCGCCGTCGGCACCACCCTGCAGGAAGCAGAGCAAATCCTGCATGAGCATCGCATTGAAAAACTACTGGTCGTCAACGATCAGTACGAGTTGAAAGGCCTGATCACGGTTAAGGATATTCAGAAGAAATTGAAATATCCCAATGCCGCGAAAGATACGCAAGGCCGTCTCCGCGTCGCGGCAGCCATCGGTGCGACGGGCGATTTTCTGGAGCGCGCTGCAGAAATGATTCGCAATCGCGTGGACGCCTTGGCCATCGACTCCGCACACGGCCACTCCTCGCGTGTGCTCGATGCCATCAAGCTCATCAAGAAAAATTTTCCTGACATCGATCTAATGGCCGGCAACATCGCCACCTATGACGGCGCGTTGGCATTGATCGACGCCGGCGCAGACGCCATTAAAGTCGGCATCGGCCCCGGATCCATTTGCACCACCCGCATGGTTACCGGTGCGGGCATGCCGCAGATCACCGCGATTTCAGAAGCCTATCGAGCCGCCGGACCACGCAACATCCCCGTCATCGCCGACGGAGGCGTCAAGTACTCCGGCGACGTGACCAAAGCCATTGCCGCCGGCGCCAGCACCGTGATGATCGGCTCTCTCTTCGCGGGCGTCGATGAAAGTCCGGGCGAGACCATTCTCTTTCAGGGACGCTCCTTCAAAACCTATCGCGGCATGGGTTCCATCTCCGCCATGTCCCAGGGTTCCGGCGAGCGCTACTTCCAAAGTTCACGCGATCTTGGCGAGCACGAAGAAGCCATGGCAGCATCAGTCGTGTCTCGCGAAGGCAGCGCGCAAAACCGTCTGGGAAAATTCGTCCCCGAAGGCATCGAAGGTCGCGTGCCCTATCGCGGACCGTTGGAAGCCATGGTCTATCAGTTAGTCGGCGGCCTGCGCTCTGGCATGGGGTATCTGGGTTGCAGCAGCATTGATGAGCTGCAAAAGAATGCGCGCTTTATCCGCATCTCCAACGCCGGCCTGCGCGAAAGCCACGTGCACGACGTCATCATCACCCGTGAAGCCCCGAACTACCACGTGGAGTAATTGTCGCGTTCGCTACGATGGACTCAGATCGCACCCGAGAGTGAAGCGCAACAATTGCGGAGGGAGCAGGGGGTTTCAACCCCCTGAAAAATGGCCCAAAAACAAGGGCCTTTAGGCCCGGACCGGACCATACGAACGAACTATGGCTGTTGTATTAGACCCGCCCCACTTGCAGCCTGCGTGGGGCGATCGCGTAGTACAACTGCACCACAAGGATGAAAGCGATGCTCCATCGCGTGCTGATCACGCACAGCAGCGCCCCCACCGCATACATCGATTGCGCAATCACCACCCGGCGACGAATCGCCCGCCGAATTTCTATTGGCGTGTCTTCCTTAATCAACCCGGCATGATTGGCGTACCGCCAGCAGCAATACAGCACCGATCCCAGCAACAAAATATTCAACCAATAAACCAGCAGCGCCGTACGATACGAGATAAACGCGGCCAGCAGCTTAGTCGAAAACGGCGTAATCGTCACCGCAAACAAAAATGCGATGTACATCCACGTCAGGTCTCGATCGCATCGCGCCAGAAAATTCATCTGCGTCTGCTGTCCATTCCAGAAAATCCCCAGCGTCAGAAAACTCATCAGGTACATCACAATGCTTGGAGTCAGAAGCACCAGGGCATGCCATAATTCATGTTCGGAGTGGATCTTTCCCGGCTCCGGTAAGCGAAGGTCCAGCACCAGCAGCGTCAAGGCAAACGCGAACACGCCATCGCTCAAGGCCGCCAGTCGTTCCGGGCTTTGATTGGCAATTTTGTTGTACAGCGTCACCATTGCGGATGAGTGTATCAGGGCGCCGTTTCACACAGATCGTCTCCGCGGGCAACGGATACAGGTTCCCCGGTGTCCAAGATGGCTAAGCTCCGGCAACCTTCCGGCATCAATGAAGGAGAAACCAACGCATGCGAAGTCTGCAATGGCTGACTGGGGCAACCACTGCACAGAAACGCGCGCTGCTCACCACTTCGCTGGGGTGGATGCTCGACAGCATGGACATGATGCTGTTCTCGCTCGTCCTGGTCGACCTGGAGCGCGACCTGCACATGAGCGCGGCCACGGCCGGCCTGCTGATGACTCTCACGCTAATCTCCGCAGCCATCGGCGGCGTGTTTTTCGGATGGCTCGCGGACAAAATTGGACGCACCCATGCCCTGATCTTCAGCATGCTCATCTACTCCATCTTCACGGCCGCGTGCGGACTGGCGCACTCCGTCGTGCAACTCGGAATTTTCCGTTTTCTGCTCGGCCTGGGAATCGGCGGCGAATGGGCCGCCGGCGGCGCGCTGGTAGCCGAGACTTGGCCGGATGAACATCGCGGCAAAGCCATCGGCATCGCCCAGGCTTCCTGGGCCGCCGGATATGCGCTTGGGGCAACCATCACCGCATTGGTCATGCCCCGCTTCGGCTGGCGCGCGGTATTCTTCGTCGGCGTCTTACCCGCGCTGGTCACAATATGGATTCGCCGCTCCGTCAAAGAGCCGGAAATATGGCAGCAAAAAGCCGCCACCATGCAGTTGCGCAGCATATTTCAAGGCAAGCTGGGTCGAGCCACACTGATCACCGCCTCCATGAACGCCGCCTCCCTGTTTGCGTGGTGGGGCTTGTTCACCTGGATTCCGCGCTTCCTTTCGCTGCCGGTTTCGCAGGGCGGGCGCGGGCTCAGCATCGTGCAAACTTCCGAGTGGACCATCATCATGCAGGCCGGCACCGCTCTCGGCTACCTTTCGTTCGGCTACTTGGCGGACATCCTGGGTCGCAAGCGTGTTTATATAGGATTTCTGCTGATCGCTGCCGCGCTGGTTCCTCTGTATGCGCATACCCGCAATCCGCATCTGCTTCTTCTCTTCGGCCCCATCGTGGGATTTTTCGGCACCGGCTTCTTCAGCGGCTTTACTATCATCGCCAGCGAAGCCTTCCCCACCGCTGTTCGCGGAACTGCCATGGGCGTCGTCTATAACGTCGGACGATTTCTCGGCGCCGGCGCTCCTTACCTGATCGGATTCATGACAGATATCAGCGGCATCGAACTCGCACTGTCTTCCATTTCCATCGCGTTTCTGGTCGCCGCGTTCATCGCCATGGGCCTTCACGAGACGAAGTCCCATGCGCTCACATAATAACGAACGGCCACGCACATCATCGATTTGCAAAGCATCCCGAGAAGCCACTATCTTGATGGGCAAAGGATTCTCGAAGCCAAGGAGAACGCATCATGGCAGTCAAACCAATCCCGGATGAATACCACAGCATTCAACCCTATCTGATGTTCGACGGAGCAGCCAAGGCGATGGAGTTTTACAAGAAGGCCTTCGGCGCGACCGAGCGGCTCCGCATGCAGCAACCGGACGGACGCATCGGCCACGCGGAAATTGAAATCGGCGACTCCTGCATCATGATGGCCGACGAGAATCCCCAGATCGGAGCCTTCGGCCCCGCCCACTACGGAGGCAGCCCAGTCTCTCTGCTCATCTACACCGAAGACTGCGATCGGTTATATCACCAGGCCATCGCCGCCGGAGCGAAGAGTGAACGCGAGCCCGCCGATCAGTTCTATGGCGACCGCATGGCCGGCGTTCAGGATCCCTTCGGCTACAGATGGTACATCGCAACCCACATCAAAGACGTCTCCAAGGAAGAACTCGAAAAACCGCACTAAACACCACGCGGATCATCGCGCCCTCACGACCCCGGAGATTCGCGAAGCCGGTCAGCTTGCCAGCGCCCGGCCTCGCTTGGGATTGTCGAAGTACTCTTCAATCTCCTCAAGTGTCTTGCCCTTCGTTTCCGGCAGGAAAATTGCCACGATTAGCAGATAAATAACGGTGCACGCAGCGAACAAGAAAAAGATTCGCGAATATCCGTACTTGCTGACGAACGGCAAGAAGATTCCTGCCAGTATCGTCGACACCATCTGGTTCAACACCAGCGCGATGCTCATGCCGTTGGAGCGAATGCGAGTCGGCATCAGCTCCGATAGCGCCAGCCACACGCACACCCCCGGGCCCAACGCGTAAAACGCCATGAACATGTAGAGTCCAAGCGCCACCAGCCAGCCATGGCCAGCATTCGGAACTTGCCCTAGAACGGCCTTCTGTATCCGCAACGGCGCCGTGCGAGCCTCCTCCACGTTGGCAAACGGATCCTTCATCAGCGCTTCCAGCTTGCTGTTTGGTATGGCGCCTTCCCGCGTAATGTGAATCGGAGCCGTTCCCTTTTCATCCGATCGGACAAAGCTTGTCTCAGCGGTAAATCCGCCATAGGAGTAAATCACCTCCAGCGACGCGCGTTCAGGGTCGATCAGGCTCCCACTGTAATTTTCTTCAGCCAGTAGTTTCTTCGCCACGGTCGCGTCAAATGGTAGCGTCAGTGTCTGGTCCGGCTGCACCATCGCCTGAATCGCATTGCGACAATTCAGATTCGCGCGCTCCGTCTTGATAAACAGCAAGCCCACCACAACCATCGACACAATGATTCCTGATGTCCCCAGAGTGAACAGGAATTTCCTGCCTTTTTTGTCGACCAGCGTCATGCCGACAATCGTCACTAGAAAATTCGTGAAAGTGAACAGGACATAGCCCCAATGCGCGGCCAAATCGGAGAGTCCACTCTGCAACAGGATGCCGGTGTTATACGCGATCAGCGAATTGATTCCAGTGGCCTGGTTGATCAGCAGAATCGCACACGCCAACAAAAACGGGATCACATACTTGCGTCGCAGCAGAGAATCCTTCACCTTCGTTCCAGCCGCAGATGTGGTCTTCGCATGGGTTGCGAGCGCGGCTTCTTCCATCTCTCTTAATTCAAAATCCGCTTGCTCTTTGGTGCGTGAACGAAGCAGCGCGGCATACGCCTTGTCCTTTTTCCCGCGCTTGAATAGCCAGCGTGGCGACTCTGCCAGAAAAAAGCTGCCGATCACAAACAATAACCCCGGCGGCAGAGATACCCAGAATATCCGTCTCCATGCCTGGTTCTTGAATGCGAATATCGCGGCAGTGCTGGCAACGCGTTCCACCGCCGTGACGCGATAACTGTAGTAAATCCCGATCAGCGCCGCCAAAACCAGGCCCAGCGTAAGCAGCCACTGGAAAACGCCCGTCCCTTTTCCTCGCGTCGATGCCTTGAGGCATTCCGCCAGGTACAACGGCACCACAATCCCAATCAGGCCGCCGCTGATTCCCTGCAAGAGCCGGCCAAAAAACAATGGGCTGTAGCCATGCGACAGGGCAATCACGGGAATGCTGCATACAAATAAGATTCCGCTCAGCATCATCAGCGGCTTGCGGCCCATCCAGTCGGCAAGCACCCCGGCAAACAGGGTGGAGATTACGCTGCCCAGCAAAACTGCAGCAACAATAATCGATAGCTGCCCAGCATTCAGGTGCGAGGTGGCTTCGAGATACGGCAGCGCTCCGCCAATAATGCCAACGTCCACTCCATACAACAGTCCGCCAAGGCCCGCAACTAAAAGAAGAAAGCGGTTATACGTGGTTTTCGAATCGCCCAGTGCCGGCGAGTGGCTCTGCGCCGCTTCAGAATTGGTCATAGAAAGAATGTACGACGGATGGGAATCACATTGAAAACAATGTCGCCCAGAAAACCCTGCCGGCGCCACATCGACGCCTCCATCGTGCCCCCAGTGCCGCCATCCTTGGCATCGGCTTGACATTCATTTCCAGGATCGGATAACCTCCATGGAGGTATGAATCCCTGTCTCCACAACATGCAAATGCCCATGCGAATGCCAATCTGCGTTTGCGGGCGGCTGTTTCTGGAGAGGCGAGCGATCTGATAAACCACCTCTGATCAGAAGATTCAGTTACCCGCAGCGATCCGCTGGCGGGTTTTTCTTTTTGAGATTCATAAACTCAGTGTCGTCCGAGGAGAAATCGAATGTCTGAACCAAATCAACATCGATCCGCCACTCTAGCCGTCCACGCCGGCCAAGTCGTCGACCCCGCCACTGGATCCCGCGCCGTGCCCATCTATCAAACCACTTCCTTCGTATTCGAGAATGCTGACCACGCTGCCGCCCTGTTCGGGCTGCAGCAATTCGGAAATATCTATACTCGCATCATGAATCCCACCACCGATGTGCTGGAAAAGCGTGTAGCTGCGCTGGAAGGCGGAATCGCCGCGCTGGCAACAGCCTCTGGCCAGGCAGCGACAACACTCACCATCCTGACGCTTGCGAATTCTGGCGACGAGATCGTTTCCACCACCTCGCTCTACGGTGGCACTTACAACTTGTTCCACTACACGTTGCCCAAGCTTGGCATCAAAGTCCGCTTCGTCGAAGCCGATGACTACGACGGCCTGCGCAAAGCCATCAACGATCGCACCCGCGCCGTCTATACCGAATCTCTCGGCAATCCCAAGCTCGATGTGGTCGACCTGGAAAAGCTCGCATCCATCGCGCACGAAAATGGCGTTCCGCTCATCGTCGACAATACTGTCCCCTCGCCGATTCTCTGCCAACCCATCCAGTGGGGCGCGGATATCGTCGTCCATTCGGCCACCAAGTTCCTCGGTGGACACGGCAACAGCATCGCCGGCGTCATCGTCGACAGCGGCAAGTTCGACTGGGCCAAGTCCGGACGCTTCCGCGACTTTGTCGAGCCCGACCCTTCCTACCACGGCCTTTCCTATACCGGAGCGTTCGCCAATCTCGCCTTCATCCTGAAGGCCCGCGTACAAGGCCTGCGCGACACCGGCGCCTGCTTATCTCCTTTCAACGCGTTTCTCATTCTGCAAGGGATTGAAACCCTCCACCTGCGCATGCAGCGCCATTCGGAAAATGCGCTCACCGTCGCCAAATTTCTGGAGAAACATCCCGGCGTCGAATGGGTTAACTATCCCGGCCTCGCCAGCAGCAAGTACAACGCGCTCGCAAAAAAATATCTCCCGAATGGTTCCAGTTCCATCGTCACTTTTGGCATTCATGGCGGCTACGACGCCGGCAAGCAATTTATTGACTCGCTCCAGCTCTTCAGCTTGCTGGCCAATATCGGCGATTCCAAATCTCTGGTGATCCATCCGGCCTCCACCACGCATCAACAATTAAGCGGAGAAGAACAGGGTTCGACCGGCGTGGTACCTAATCTGATTCGTCTTTCCGTTGGCATTGAAGATGTGACCGACCTGATCGCCGATCTGGAGCAAGCGTTCGCCAGGGTGCAGTCTTCCCAACAAACTCCGGTGACAGTGTAAGGCGGAATGGAATGAAGCAGCCAACCATACAACCCGACTTCGAAGGCGATTATCTGCTGGGGGATGGCGCGCCGTTTCCGCTCGATTCCGGCGCCACGTTGCCGCAGGCCTCGCTGCACTATGCCATCTATGGCAAGTTGAACCAGGCTCGCGATAACGCCATTCTTGCCTGTCACGCACTCACCGGCTCCGCGCGCGTTGCGGACTGGTGGCAGGATCTGTTCCAGGATCGCCATCCGCTCGACGCTGACAAACATTGCGTCATCGGCATCAACGTTCTCGGCTCCTGTTATGGCTCAACTGGACCACGTTCTATCAACCCAACCACCGGCAAACCTTACCGCGCGGACTTTCCGGTGATCAGCATTCGCGACATCGTCCGCGCCCAGGCTGAACTGATTCAGCATCTCGGCATTCGTCAACTGCGCGCGGTTCTTGGCGGTTCCATCGGCGGCATGCAAGCACTGCAGTGGACCATCGATTTCCCGGATCGCGTCGCTGGATGTTTTTCTGTTGGCGCAGCTCCTCTTTCCGCCATGGGTTTGGCGCTGAACCATCTTCAGCGAGAAATTATTCGACTGGATCCAGCATGGAATGGCGGAGACTACGACGCCTCGAATCCGCCCACAAAGGGCTTAGCATTAGCCCGCGGCCTGGCGGTCTGTACCTACAAATCCCCAGCATTATTTAACGAGCGATTCGGCCGCAAACCCGATCGCTCCGGGGAAGATCCTCTTCAGTCCCACGCCGCACGTTACGACGCCGCCGGCTATCTCGATTACCAGGGACGCATTTTCCACGAACGCTTCGACGCCAACAGCTATCTCGTCATCTCGCGCGCCATGGACACGTTTGACCTGTCCCTTGGATACGCCAGCGAAGAGGAAGCCCTGCGCCGCATCCGCGCCCGCCTGTTGGTCGTCGGGATTTCATCGGACTGGCTGTTTCCCGCCGCCGATGTTCACGCGCTAGCCGAACGCATTCAAAATGCAAACGCCGTCTGCAACTATATTGAGCTTCACGGCGACCACGGGCACGATGCCTTTCTTGCCGAGGTCAGCAACGTTCGCCCGCTGATTGAATACATCGTGCAAAGCGGTGCCCCGCAGGTCCAGGAAAAAACTTCGGTTCCCTGCCCCGCCTAATAACACTCGCGATACGCTGCCTCAGATACAATTCCCTTGTCCGAGGCAGGCATGATCGAAACCGAAAGATTACGATTGCGAAGGTGGCGCGAAGCGGACCTGCCGGCGTTCGCCGCCATGAACGCCGACCCCATTGTCCGCCGTTATTTTTCCTCGCGACTCACGCGCGACGAAAGCGATGCCTCCGTAGCCCGTTTCATTCGCATGTATGCCCTCGACGGCTACGCCTTCATGGCGACGGAGTTGCGCAAGAACTCTGAATTCATCGGCCTGCTCGGCATTCAAAGAATGAGTTTTGTGCTGCCTGGGCGCTCTGTCCCCGCCGTAGAAATCGGTTGGCGCTTCAACGAAAAAAGCTGGGGAAAAGGCCTCGCCACCGAAGGCGCGCGAGCTTGCCTCGACCTTGCTTTCACACAATTTCATCTGCAGGAAGTCGTCGCGTTCACAACTCCCGCCAACCTTCCCTCACGCAGAGTCATGGAGAAACTTGGCATGACTCGCAATCCTGACGATGATTTCGACGACCCCAGAATACCCGCCGACAATCCCTGCCAGCGCCACGTCCTCTATCGCATTCAGAAATCCGATTGGTACAGCGGCTCATAAAAAATCGCCTCCAATGTAAAGCGTGCTTGACATTTCTAAAGAGTGAGATGTAAAGTTACCTTGTCTTCAATTCGAAGCCCTCATCACATACTCAGGAGTGAAACATGACGCGGTATCCGTTCTATTTTCGACTGATTCTGCTGGCTTGCATCCTGTCGTCCGCCACACTGATCACGTTTTCTCAGCAGCCCTGGCGGCTCATTCTGCTCTCTACTGCCGCAGGGCTATTTCTCTGGGGAACGGTTCTGATGTACCTGCGAAAAACAGGAAAATCCTACTGGAATGGACCAAACTGGGGAGAACGCTTCCACGCGTGGCCGGGATCGAAACGCGTGTTGGCCGTGCTCTCTACCGTCTGCACCTTGACGATTCCCATCCTCGTTCTGACGAATCGCAGGATAGGCCTCAGTGGCGGCCAACTGGGATTTGCATGCGGCATATTGTTCGGAATCTCGATTGTCACGTTCAAATTCCGTAAGCCAGGAAGCGCCTGCTGCCTGCCGCATGAAATCCCCACTACACAGCAATAGCGGTACGGGTCTCCCCATACCGCCATTGTGGTCGAGCTATCTGCTGAATTACTTTTTTTCGGCTGGATCTGCGGGAGGACCCTGCTCGTCAGGATTCTCCATGGCCTTGTCGATGGTTTCGCGACGCTTGGCACGCGCTTCCGCACGCTTCTCGCGCTTCTCTTCCAGGATCTTCTCCACGCCCAGCATTTCGACAAACGCCGTTTCGCCGCCATCGCCTTTACGAAAGCCGCTGCGCACGATGCGCAGGTAGCCGCCATTGCGATCTCCGTACCGCGGCGCCACGGTCTCAAATAAACGCGAGACAGCTTCCCGGGTTTGCAGATACGCCAGTGCCTGGCGTCGCGCGTGCAGGTCGCCCCGCTTGCCCAGGGTGATCAGTCGTTCCACGTGCGGACGTGCAGCCTTCGCCTTGGTGACGGTGGTCTGTACGCGATCCTCAAGAATGATGGAGGTGACCAGGTTACGCAGCATGGCGCGACGATGACTGGTGTTCCTTCCAAGTTTGACTCCAGCTTTGCGATGACGCATGACGAATCTCTCTTCTTCTATCGATCTCTATATCTTTGCTGCGCGATACCCGAACGAGCATCGCGCAGTCGTATTCGTTAAAAGTTTTCCGGCTCTTCGTGAGGCGCGAGAAGGTCAGCATCAAAATCCTCGTCATCCTCATCGTCATCCTCGTCGCGGCGACCAATGCTGCTCAGCACCGCGGCGGGCAGAATGCTGGTCGGTCCCGGGACAGGATTGCCACTTTCATCAATCCGCATACCGAGAGACAAGCCCATCTGCGCCAGCATCTCTTTAATCTCGTTCAGTGACTTGCGACCGAAGTTTTTCGTCTTCAGCATTTCTGCCTCGGTCTTCTGCACCAGTTCTCCAATGGTCTGGATGCCGGCGTTTTTCAGGCAGTTATAGCCGCGGACAGAAAGCTCCAGCTCTTCCACTGAGCGATTCAGGTTCTCGTTGCGGATCAGCGGCTCATGCATGCCCGCCGCAGCATCGGCTTCCAACTCTTCTTCAAAGTTGATGAAGATGCTCATATGATCCTTCAACAGCTTTGCTGCCAAACCGATCGCATCCACCGGAAGCACAGAACCATTCGTCCAGATTTCGAGCGTCAGCTTGTCGTAGTCCGTGATCTGACCCAGGCGGGCCGCTTCAATCGTGTAGTTCACCTTGCGAACCGGCGAGTGAACGGAGTCGACAGGGATGAAACCGATACCCAGATCGGAATCAAAATTCTTATCTGCGGAAATGTATCCGCGTCCGCGCTTCAGGCGCATTTCCATGTCCAGCTTGCCACCCTCGCTGACTGTGGCAATGTAAACATCCTTATCCAGAATGTCCACGTCGCTGTCGGCTTCAATCATGCCGGAAGTGACGATGCCAGGCTTATCGGCGCGCAAATAAATCGCCTTGGGGCCTTCGCCATTCAGCTTGAACGGAACCTGCTTCAGGTTCAGGATGATGTCGGTCGCATCTTCGACGACGCCAGGAATTGACTGGAACTCGTGCAGCACACCTTCAATGTGCACGGCCGTCACTGCGGCGCCTTCAACAGATGACAACAGCACACGCCGCAAGGCGTTGCCAATGGTTGTGCCGAAGCCACGTTCAAATGGCTGCGCGCTGAACTTTCCGTACTTTTCGGTCAATGTCTCCAGGTCGACTGAGAGACGCTTCGGTTTTTGAAATCCACGCCATAACATAATTGATTGCCTAGCTTCCTGCACGGCGAACGTCGCGAAGCATTTTGCAACGGCCGTGCTTGTTCTCCTCGGTTTAGGTGTTTACCGCTTTTTGCGGCCGTACAAGATGGTTCTGAAACCTGCCTCCGGAAATGTGTTCGCACACCAAACCATTTGCGCGAACGTTCAAACTGCCGTGCCGTACAGCGTGCCTACTTGCTGTAAAGTTCGACGATCAGCTGTTCGTTGACCGGTAAGTGAACGTCCTCGCGTTTCGGTAAGGAGAGCACTTTGCCGCTCAAGTTCTGGCGGTCGATCGACAGCCACGTCGGGGCTGCACCGGAACCGCTATAGTCGCGCGCGACTTCGAAGACCGGCAGAGCTTTGCTGCCTTCGCGAACGCGAATCTCATCGCCCACGCTGACCTGGTAGGAAGGAATATTGACTTTGCGGCCATTCACTTCCACATGGCCGTGACGCACAACCTGGCGTGCCTGGCGGCGAGAAGTGGCAAAGCCCAGACGGAACGCAACGCTGTCCAGGCGACGCTCCAACTGCTGGATCAGCAACTCGCCAGTAACGCCGGGAGCCGCATTAGCCTTCTCGTAATACGCGCGGAACTGGCTCTCCAGCGTAAAGTACATACGCTTGGCCTTCTGCTTCTCGCGCAACTGCAAGCCATAGCCTACAATTTTGGCCTTGCGGTCGCGACCGTGCTGCCCAGGAGCGAAATTTCGCTTCTCAATGGCGCACTTGTCAGAAAAACACCTGGGGCCCTTCAGAAATAACTTGATGCCTTCGCGACGGCAAAGGCGGCAGACTGCTCCGGTATAACGTGCCACGTAGTTCTCCTAAGTTCAGAGGCCGACCGGTTTACGGGTTGAACCCTTCGTCCCGGTCCGCGAAATGATTACTTCGTTTCAGTCCATAGCCCCAGGGAGATATCCGCGTGAGGCCACAGTCTACTAGTTTACACGCTTTTGCTGGTATTTCAGCGTGTTTTAGCGCCCGCTTATACGCGGCGGCGCTTGGGTGGACGGCATCCGTTGTGCGGAACCGGCGTGACGTCCCGAATGGTACGCACATCAATGCCGGCCGAAGCCAGCGCACGAATCGCAGATTCACGACCCGAACCCGGTCCACTGACCCGCACATCGACCGAGCGCATGCCATGCTCGCGCGCCTGACTGGCCGCATTCGATGCAGCCTGCTGTGCGGCAAATGGAGTGCCTTTACGCGACCCGCGAAAGCCGAGTGAACCCGAGCTCTTCCAGGAAATCGTGTTGCCCTGGCCGTCGGTAATGGTCACGATAGTGTTGTTGAACGAGGCTTGAATGTAGACCACACCGTAGGGAACACTCTTGCGCTCGCGCTTTTTGAATTTCTTGTTCTTGGCGGTCTTGCCGGCAGCGCCTGCTTGTGCTTTTGCCATTAGGTCTTCGCCGTCGCTTTCTTCTTGCTGGTGACAGTGCCCTTGCGCGGGCCTTTGCGGGTGCGTGCGTTGGTGTGGGTGCGCTGTCCGTGGACCGGCAGGTTTCTGCGATGCCGCAGTCCGCGATAGCTCTGAATTTCAATCAGGCGCTTGATGTGCATGGAGACGTCTTTGCGCAGGTCGCCTTCCACCTGGCCTTCGCCTTCAATCACCTGACGGATGCGATTGACCTCGTCCTCACCCAGGTCCTGAAGCTTCTTATACGGATCAACGTCCGCCGCCTTCAGGATTCGGAGTGCCCGAGGATCGCCGATTCCATAAATGTACGTGAGCGCGATGCGTGCCTGTTTGTTGCGCGGCAGATCGACGCCAGCAATACGTGCCATAGATTTTTCCTTCTTCTTGCTTGCCCGAAACAGCTTCACCGTTTCAGAGCGGTTAGGCGAGCAGCATGCTGAACAACACATCCTGCAGCAATGAACAGCGGAAATCAGGTTCTTCGCAAGCCTTTCTACGGCTAACTCGCCCGATCCCTGCCGGCACCTACAACCCCAGACTTATCCCTGGCGCTGTTTGTGCTTGGTGTTTTCGCAGATCACACGCACCACCCCACGGCGGTGGATGACCTTGCACTTGTCACAAATCTTCTTTACTGATGCTCGAACTTTCATGTTGCCCACTTCCCCTTCGTGATTCTCAACTTTGTGCCTACCCGCTATTTGTAGCGATAGACGATGCGCCCGCGATTCAGATCGTACGGGCTAAGCTCGACCGCAACCTTGTCCCCTGGCAGAATACGAATAAAGTTCTTCCGCATCTTGCCCGACACGTGCGCCAGCACCTGGTGCTTATTTTCCAGTTCCACTCGGAACATGGCATTCGGCAACGTCTCCACTACCGTTGCCATTACTTCAATCGCGTCTTCTTTCGACAATCGTTGCTCCAACCCTCCCCAGCCTTCGGGGCCCATCGGTTTCAGAAAAAATTACAAAATTCTATGACCGCGAAGCGAACCGGCTAGGCCGTCAAAACCTCTGCACCGTCTGCGCCGACCGCGATCGTATGTTCAAAATGCGCGCTCAAGCTGCCGTCGACTGTAACCGCTGTCCACCCATCCCCGAGCACTCGAACCGCATGGCCGCCGGCGTTTACCATCGGCTCAATCGCAATTACCATTCCCTGCCGCAGCTTCAGCCCCTGCGTCTTGCGCCCGTAATTCGGGACCTGGGGCTCTTCGTGCATTTCCGTCCCAATCCCATGGCCGACAAAATCGCGAACCACGCTGAATCCCGCTGCTTCCGCCACTTCCTGCACGGCGGCGCCCACATCGCCCAGCGTCGATCCAGGCCGTACCACGGCAATCGCAGCTTGCAACGATCGTTCGGTGGCGTCCAACAACTTCTGCGCCGGCTCGGAAATCTTCCCTACCGGCAACGTCGTCGCTGAGTCGGCATAGTAGCCATCGATGATCAATCCGCAGTCGATCGAAACTACATCGCCTTCCTGCAACGTACGCTTCGCAGAAGGAATTCCGTGGACAACTTCCTCGTTAACCGACGTACACAGCACGCAAGGATAATCGTGATATCCCTTGAATGCCGGTACCGCACCGGCTTCGGCGATCTTGGCCTCGGCAATCTTTTCCAGGTCCATCGTCGTCATGCCCGGCTTGATACTTTGCCGCAACACGTCCAACACACTGCGAAGCGCCGTTCCACTTCGCCGCATTTTGGCAATTTCTTTCGGCGTGCGAATCACAATCGCCATAGCTCCGCTATCCTCGGAGACGCAAGATTGCGTCCGTAATTGCCCGAGTAATGTCGCCCACCGGCAAATCTCCGTCGACTTCGGCGAACCTTGCCATCCCGTGGTAATGCTCCACCACCGGAGCTGTCATTTCTTCGTACATCCGCATGCGTTCGACAAAAACTTCTTCCGTGTCATCCGGCCGCTGCACTAAAGCAGTGCCATCCACATCGCAAACTGTCTCATGTTCCGGCAAACAGAAGTAGATATTGTAGATACGACCACAGGTTGGACAGGAACGGCGACCGGTAATGCGGCGCAAGAGCTTAGTATAGCTAACTAGAATGTTCACAGCAACAATCGGCAGCGTTTCTTTCTCGCTGCTCAATTGTTCATCCAGCCAGACAGCTTGCGGCAATGTCCGCGGAAACCCGTCCAGAATATAGCCGCGACGCGTGTCCGGCTGACGCAGCCTGTCCAGAACAATGGCTTGCACCAACTCGTTCGGGATCAGATGGCCCGCATCCATCACCTCGCGCATTTGCACGCCCAACGGGGTAGCGCTCTTCTCTGGATCTTTCCGCATGTCCCGCAGCAAGTCGCCGGTCGAAATCTGCGGAATCGACCACTGCGCCATCAGAATCTTGGACTGCGTGCCCTTGCCGGCTCCCGGAGGACCCATCAGCAAAATCGGACCGGGTGTGAATTTCTGTACCTCTGACGCGTTTGCCGGCCCTGAATTCCCTTGTGCCGTCGGGGTTACCATGACCGCCTGCCGCGTACGCGACCGCCCTTACCGGAGAAACCTTCATAATGACGCATGATCAGATGAGCCTCCACCTTATTGATGGTGTCCATCGCCACCCCGACCACGATCAGTAGAGACGTGCCGCCAAAATAAAAATTGACGCCCAGCCCATTTGTCACCCACGTGGGCAGCCGATCGAAGAATCCGCCCACTAGCCAAAGATGATTCAAGTGAATCCCGCTAATCATGAACTGCGGAATCAGAGAAACAATAATCAAATACAGTCCACCCACCAGCGTCAGGCGCGTCAGAATATCGTTGACGTAATCTGCCGTGCGCTTGCCCGGACGAATTCCTGGAATGAATCCGCCGTACTTGCGCATGTTATCCGCAATGTCATCCGGCCGAAAAATGATGGAAATATAAAAATAAGCAAAGAACAAAATCGCAATGCAATACAGTAGCTCATACCAGGGCTCGCCCACATTCAACGCGTCGAAGATCGGACGGAAGAAGCGGCTGTCCTGGAAGAACGCCATGTGCTGCACCAGCAATGGCGCCGATAAAATCGAGGCCGCGAAGATCACCGGCATCACACCGCCGGCATTCACACGCAGCGGCAAATGGGTCGATTGTCCGCCCATCAGGCGTCTTCCGACGATGCGTTTCGCATACTGCACAGGAATGCGCCGCTCGCTGCGTTCCACAAACACGATGAAGGCAACCACCACCAGCATGACGCCCAACAGGATGATGACAGCAGGGACAGTAAACCCGCCCCACGCCTGTGTTTGTACCTTATTGACCAGGTCGCCAATGCCGTTCGGAATGCCCACAACGATACCGGCAAAGATGAGCAGACTCATTCCTTCGCCGATCCCTCGATCCGTAATCTGCTCGCCCAGCCACATCACAAATGTCGCGCCAGTGGTCAGCGTAAGAATCGTCATCAATACGAAGCCGGGGCCCGGGTTGGTCACATAAGGAACGCTGCCGGAGCCATGCACAAGCGTCAACGCGATGGCGAAAGACTGCACCACGGCAAGGAACACCGTCATGTAGCGCGTCCACTGCGTGATCTTCTTGCGGCCCATGTCGCCTTCTTTTTGCAGGCGCGCCAGAGGCTCATACACAACCGTCAGCAGTTCAAAAATAATGGCAGCCGTAATGTAGGGCATGATGCCCAACGCAAACACCGTCAACTTACGAAGGTTGCCGCCGCTGAACATATCAATCAGGCCGAGCGAGCTGCCGCTGTTCTGCGCGAAGAACTGCTCCAGCAGCTTGGTATTCACACCAGGCGTAGGAATATGCGATCCCAGCCGGTAAATGGCCAGGATGAACAGCGTGAACAACACCCGCTTGCGCAGGTCTGGAATTCGAAAGATATTTAACAGCTTGTCCAGCATGCTACTCCTGCCTGTCTTACTCGCCGATCAGAATGGCTTTTCCGCCGGCCTTTTCGATCTTTTCCTGGGCCGATTTCGAAAACTTGTGAGCATGTACAGTCACCGCGACCGTCAGCTCGCCCACACCCAGCACCTTCACCAGCGCGTTGTGTTTCCGCACCAGCTTCAATGCCACCAGCTTTTCGTAGGTCAGCTCTTCCTGGGCAAATTCCGCAATGCGATCCAGATTCAGCACGGTATATTCAGTGCGAAAAATGTTGGTGAAGCCGCGCTTCGGCAAACGCCGATGCAGCGGCATCTGGCCGCCTTCAAATCCGCGCATCAGGCTCGAACCCGACCGCGAGCCCTGCCCCTTGTGGCCTCGGGTGGAAGTCTTGCCCATGCCCGATCCCATACCGCGGCCAATCCGCTTCTTGCCTGAGTTCGCTTTTTTCGGTGCCCGTAAGTTTGATAAATTCATGATCCCTGTCCCTCAATTCGCCTGCGGAAATCCGTCGCCCCGCAAGGATGCAGCTAACTCGTATCGTAATCTCGATGCTTAGCCGAGAATGCGCACCAGGTGCGGTATCGCCTTCACCATGCCGCGCACCGAAGGCGTATCTTCGCGCTCGACAACCTGCCGCAGACGCGTAAAACCCAGCCCCTTGATCACCTTGCGGTGCTTGTCCGGGGTGCAAATGGCGGAACGGTAATACTCAATCTGGATGGTCTTCGATTCGCCCGCAGATTTCTTGGCGGATGTTTTCTTGTCTGCCATTGGATTACAACTCCTCTACCGGCTTGCCGCGCAGGGCAGCCACATCGCGCTTATCGCGCAATTGCACCATGGCGTCGAACGTTGCCCGCACAACATTGTGCGGATTCGCCGAGCCCAGGCTCTTGGTCAGTACATTTTGAATGCCGACAGAAGTCATAATGGCTCGCACCGCACCGCCCGCGATCACGCCCGTGCCTTCCGGCGCCGGCTTCAGCAACACTTGTCCGGAACCGAAACGTCCCAGAACCTGGTGCGGAATCGACGTCTCCGTCATGTTCACGCGAACCAAATGCTTCTTCGCCGACTCAATGCCCTTGCGGATCGCCTGCGGAACTTCCTTGGCTTTTCCGGAGCCGAATCCAACCACTCCGGCAGACGCATCACCCACCACAACCAGCGCCGCGAACGACATATTCTTGCCGCCCTTGACGACCTTGGTCACGCGGTTGATTGAAACCACCTGGTCCTTCAGGTTGTACTGTCCAGCTTCCAGCTTTTTCTTGATGATTGCCATTCCCTGTATTTTCCTTTCAGACCCTGCCGCGGACCGGATGCGTTCGGTCTGTCCTGCTGTTAGAAATCAAGTCCCGCTTCGCGCGCGGCATCGGCCAACGCCTTGATGCGCCCGTGATACAAATATCCGCCGCGATCGAAAACCACCTTCTTGATGCCCTTTTCCTTGGCCTTCTCCGCGATCAGCTTGCCCACTTCCTTGGCCGCTGCAACATTGCCGCCAGTCTTTAGCTTGGCGGTCACGCTGGAAGCAGACACCAGGGTGGTCCCAGAATGATCATCGATCAGCTGCGTATAAATCTGGTTCAAAGAGCGATACACATTCAGCCGAGGACGTTCTGCCGTTCCCTGCATCTTGCGGCGAATGCGATCATGCACTCGCTGGCGATTGGAATTGCGTTGAATCTGCGAAATCATATCCTGTCTTCCTTCCTAAAAGCGGAGATGCCCTGCATCCCCGTTCGGTTCTGAACTTTGCAATCCGGGTCATCGACCCTGGATTACTTGGCGCCAGTCTTGCCAACCTTCTTCTTCAGCTTCTCGTCGGAATAGCGAACACCCTTGTTCTTGTAAGGATCCGGCTTGCGCAACGACCGCATATCCGCCGCCACCTGGCCAACCTTCTGCCGATCGATGCCGGTAATCGTCACCCGAGTCTGCTTCGGATCGATGGTCGCCGAAATTCCAGTCGGCAACGGAAACTCAATCGGATGCGAATATCCCAGCGTGAACACGACCGTGTTCTTGCCCTTCAATTCGGCGCGGTATCCAATGCCGACAATGTCCAGATCGCGCGTCCATCCCTGGGTCACGCCGCGAACCGCATTCGCCACCAGTGCGCGCGTCAATCCATGGATCGCCGCCTGCGATTCATCCTGGCGAATCACATGCAGATGACCGTCCTTCTCTTCAAACTTCAGGCCACCAGGAATCGGCTGCTCGACTTTGCCCTTGGGGCCTTCGACCACAACCGTATTGCCATGCACCGAATACTTCACGCCTTTACCCAGCGGAATTGGCTGTTTTCCTATACGCGACATCTTGTGATTCTCTTTCTCGTTGGCTTGCGAGTCCCGCTGGAGATTCAATCCACGCGTTCCACTGCAGCCCGATCTACTTGCAATCGACGGTGTCGATTACCAAACTTCGCACAACAACTCGCCGCCCACGCCTTCACGGCGCGCCTGGCGACCTGTCATCACACCCTTCGGCGTGGTGATAATGCTGATGCCCAATCCGCCCTGTACGCGGCGGATTTCATCGCGATGCACGTACACCCGGCATCCCGGATGGGAGACGCGATTCAGGCCGCGGATCGCTGCCTGGTTGTTGGTGTCGTACTTCAAATACACCCGCAGAAAACGCTTGCTGTTTTCCTCTGTCGCCTTGTAGTTGCTGATGTAGCCCTCTTCCTTCAGAATGCGGGCTATTTCAAGCTTCAACTTCGAGGCTGGCACATCCAGCTTCGCGTGCCGCGAAGAAATCGCGTTGCGCAGCCGTGCCAACAGATCGGATACTGGATCGCTTACACTCATCGTATCTCCTTGATCCCCCGTTCGCCCGCCTTCAGCGGGAACCTGCGAGGACCGTTCCTGCGCCCGCTTGTAGAAACCGTGGCGCATCAAAATCTACTTCATCTACTTCATCAATCGTTCAGCGCAGCCTGCGCCGCACCATTTACCAGGACGACTTCACGACCCCGGGAATTTCGCCCTTCAACGCCAGGCTGCGGAAACAAAGCCGGCAAATGCCGAACTTCCGCAGAAACGCCCGCGGACGTCCGCAGAGATTGCACCGGTTGTGCTGCCGCGAAGAAAACTTCGGCTTGCGCTTGTCTTTCACTCGTTTTGCTGTAGTTGCCATCGAACTTGTCTTGTCCTCTCGCCCTGATTAGGCCGTCTGCCGGAACGGAATGCCGAAGTGTTGCAGCAATGCCCGTGCCTGCTGATCGTCTTTCGCCGTGGTCACAATGGTGACGTTCATACCCTTCAACTTATCGACGCGGGAGTAATCGATCTCAGGAAAAATCAACTGATCGCGAATCCCCAGCGTGTAATTGCCGCGTCCATCAAAGCTCTTCGTCGAAACGCCTTTAAAGTCGCGCACGCGCGGTAGCGCCGTCGACACCAGGCGATCCAGAAACTCGTACATCTTGTCGCCGCGCAGTGTCACCATGGCGCCAATCGGCATGCCTTCGCGCACTTTGAATGCGGCAATCGACTTCTTCGCGCGAGTCACAACCGGCTTCTGTCCGGTGATCAGTCCCAGATCCACCATCAGCGGATCCATCACCTTCACGTTCTGCGTGGCTTCGCCGAGTCCCATATTCAGGACAATCTTCTCCAGCCGCGGCACCGCCATGGTATTTTTCAAGCCCAGCTCTTTCAGCAGCGCCGGCTTGATTTCCTTCAGGTACTTATCTTTTAATCTGGTTGCCATCTTCCATCCATCCTTGCTTCAACGCTGGCCCCTGAACCCTGGCCGCTGTTCCCTGATCCCTGGTTCTACTTCTTCGATTCCAGCGTCTGACCGCACTTACGGCAGACCCGCACCTTGGTGTCGCCTTCAAACTTGAAGCCCACGCGAACCGGCCCGCAGTTGCCGCAGACCAACATCACATTCGAAATCTGAATCGGGTTTTCCTGCTCCGCAATGCCGCCCTTAATGTTGCGCTGCGGGTTCGGCTTCACCGTCTTCTTCACCATCATCACGTGCTCGACCAGCACCCGGCCCTCATCCTGCATCACCCGCAGTACGCGACCCTGCTTACCTCTGTCTTTGCCCGCGATGACCTGCACTTTATCGTTGCGGCGAATCTTCAATCCTGCCATAACTCTCGTCTCACTTCCCGTTCGCGCCGGAACCGGCAATCATCGCCCAGCTCTTCCGCGTTTCTAAAATCGAACCCAACCGTTTCGCCTACAGAACCTCTGGAGCCAGCGAAACAATCTTCAAAAATCTCTTCTCGCGCAGTTCCCGGGCTACTGGACCAAACACGCGCGTGCCTACCGGCTCACCGGTTTCATTGATCAGCACCGCGGCATTCTGATCGAAGCGGATATACGTTCCATCGCGGCGACGATATTCCTTGCGCGTGCGCACGATGACAGCCTTCACCACTTTGCCCTTCTTTACCTGGCCATCCGGCGAAGCTTCCTTCACTGCCGCGGTCACGACGTCCCCCAGGCCGGCTTTGCGTCCGGTGGATCCGCCCAGCGGCAGGATTACCTGCAGCTTGCGGGCGCCGGAGTTGTCGGCCACCACCAACATTGTTCTCATCTGTACGGCCATCATCGTCTCCTAAACATTGCTACAACCAGTACTGCCGGGTGCCCCATTCAAGCCGACCCTGAGCCTGTCGAAGGGTTGGCTTGAGTGGGACTGGAAAATCCAATCCCAAACTCGCCTACACCGCCTGCGGAATCTCTTCTGCCTGCGCCAAATTCGAGCGGCGCACAATCTCTTCCAGCTGCCAGCGCTTCAGCTTGCTCAGCGGACGAGTCTCGCGAATCCGCACCACATCGCCAACCCGCGCCGTCTTGTGCTCGTCATGCGCGTAAAACTTCTTGGTCGTCCGCATGGTCCGCAGATACTTGGGATGGGCCTTGCGCATTTCCACCGCGACCACAATGGTCTTTTGCATCTTGGTGGAAACCACTTCTCCAACCTTCTCGTTGCGGTGCGAAACGGCCGGAGTTCCCGCAGTCGCAGTTGCTGTCGTGTCTTTCGTCGGTTCGCTCATTGCTTAACTGCCGCCCTTCTTTGCATTCGCCCTGCCGCGCTTGGCGGCCTTTACCTTGGTCTTGCCCGCCGACTTCGCTTTGCCGGCAGCCTTTGACGTCCGCTTGGTATTCCGCGTCGACGTCTTCTTCGGAGCTTTCTTCTTCGCGCCCTTGGCGCCGGCGGACTTCTTCGCCGTCTTCCTGGTCTTCCGCTTCGGCGCGGCTTCCGTCTCGCTGGCGTTCACCTTCACGTGTGCGTGCGTCGCAATCCCCAGCTCATGCTGGCGCTGCACCGTCTTGATGCGCGCAATGTCCTTCTTCAACTCGCGCAGCTTCTTCAAGCCTTCGTTCTGGCCCATCTTCATCTGGAAGCGAAGCCGGAAAATCTGCTCCGCCGACTGGTGCGCCTGCAGCGCCAGTTCCTCTTTGTCCAGATTGACGATCTTATCCATTTCCATAATTCAATCCTTCGTCTTCAGGATGTTTCTGGAGCCATCGACTCCGGTCATCCTTGTAGAAACTCGTTACGACTTCTGCGTGGTGGCCGCCACAGCATCGTGACGAGCGACAAACAGCGTCTTCATGGGCAGCTTGTGCGAGGCCAGACGCATGGCTTCCATCGCAATTTCCCGGCTGACGCCTTCCATCTCAAACAAAATCTTCCCCGGCTTCACCACCGCGACCCAATGATCCAGAGGTCCTTTACCGGAACCCATACGAACTTCAGCAGGCTTCTTGGTAATCGGCTTGTCCGGAAACAACCGCAGCCAGATCTTGCCGCCACGCTTGATAAAGCGAGTCATCGCCACACGGCTGGCTTCAATCTGCCGATCCGTGATGTGCGCATGATCCAGCGTCTTCAATCCAAAATCCCCAAACGCAAGCTCAGAACCGCGCCAGGCCTTGCCACGATTGCGGCCCTTCTGCTGTTTGCGGAACTTTACCTTCTTCGGCATCAACATAACGAAATCCTTTTGAGCGTTCTGCTCTCACTGCCACTTCAAAAAATCAGTTCTTAGAAAATGCTCGATCCAACCCGGGGTTCGCGCTTCTTCTGCTGATAGATATCGCCGCGATACACCCATGCCTTCACGCCAATGATTCCGTAGGTGGTGTGCGCTTCGGCAAAACCGTAATCAATATCCGCGCGCAGCGTGTGCAACGGCAAACGTCCCTGCAGGTACCATTCCGAACGCGCAATTTCCGCGCCGTTCAACCGTCCGCCCACCCGCACCTTGATGCCGCGGCATCCGAAACGCAGCGCCGAATCCACCGACTTCCGCATGGCGCGGCGGAAGCTGACACGCTTCTCCAATTGCAACGCGATATTTTCGGCCACCAGCTGTGCATCCAGCTCCGGCTTGTTCACTTCCAGAATGTCGACGAAGACTTCGCGATTGGAACGCTTCTGCAGGTCGGTCTTCAGCTTCTCAATCTCCGCGCCCTTGCGTCCGATGATGATGCCCGGCCGCGCGGTGCGAATAATGATCCGCAGCTTGTTGCCTGGACGCTCGATTTCAATCGAGCTGACGCCGGCCGACTTGAGCTTTTCTTTCAGCTCACGCCGCAGCTGCACATCCTCGACCAACAGGCGATCGTATCCCCGCTCGACGAACCAGCGCGACTTCCAAGGTTTGTTGATTCCTAGCCGTAACCCGTAAGGGTGGACTTTCTGACCCATAATTCAATCCTTCCGTTCGCTACTTCGCTGACTTCTTGGCGGCCGTCTTCTTTTTCGCCGCGGCTGGTTTTGCTGCCGGCTTGCTGGATCCTGACTTCTTTGCTGCCGCCTTCATTGCCGTCTTCGCCGTCTTTTTCTTGCCCTTGGCGCCGGTCTCCGGCTCATCGCCAACCGTCTTCGCCAGCTCCGGACGCTTCTTCTCGGCAACCGTGATCAGCAGATTCGACATGCGCCGCTGATAGCGGAATGCGCGCCCCATCGGCGCTGGACGAATCCGCTTCAGCCTGGGTCCTTCGTTGGCCACCGCCATCTTTACGTAGAGGTTGTCGACGTCAATGTTCAGACCGCGTTCTTCGCTCAGATAGTTCGCATTCTCGAGTGCCGAACGCAATACCTTCTCCACCAGCGGAGCCACACGCTTCTTGGTGAAGGCCACCGTCTGCAGCGCATCTTCCACGCGCCGGCCCTTGATCAAATCCAGCACCAGCTTCGCCTTTTGCGGCGAGACTCGCTGAAACTTCGCTTCCGCCCTGAATTCCTGTGCTTCGTATTGCATCTTGCGCTATGCCTTTCCCGCTGTTAGCGCGGCTTGGTAGCCGTCTCAGCTTTGGCGGAGTGACCCTTGAATGTACGCGTGGCGGCAAATTCGCCCAGCTTGTGACCCACCATGTTTTCCGTCACGTAGACCGGAATAAACTTGCGGCCGTTGTGCACCGCAATCGTGTGCCCGACCATTTCCGGAAAAATCGTGGACCGGCGCGACCAGGTGCGTACCACCTTCTTGTCATTCGCCTTGTTCATCGTCTCAATCTTCACAATCAAGTGAGTGTCGATGAAGGGTCCTTTCTTTGTCGAACGTGCCATCTTTTCTCCTTCAAAAATCCGCTTGTAGCTTCTGGCTCTTAGCTTCTAGCTAGAGTAAGCTAGGAGCTAGCAGCTAATCGCTGCGTCCTTTACTTCTTCTTCGGTCGGCTGACAATCATGCCATCGGTCCGCTTGTTATTGCGTGTCTTGTATCCGCGAGTCGGCTGTCCCCACGGCGTTACAGGATGACGGCCACCGGAAGTCTTTCCTTCGCCGCCGCCATGCGGGTGATCCACCGGGTTCATGGTCACGCCGCGATTTGCCGGACGAATTCCCTTCCAGCGATTTCTGCCGGCCTTGCCAATCGAAATATTTTCGTGGTCCGTGTTGCCAACCTGCCCGATCGTTGCCATGCAATCGACCAGCACCTTGCGCGTCTCGCCGGAAGGCAGCTTCAACAGCGCATAGTCGCCTTCTTTGGCCACCAGCTGTGCCGAGGCACCTGCCGAACGAACCATCTGCGCGCCTTTACCCGGCCGCAGTTCCACGTTATGGACCGTGGTGCCCGCCGGAATATTTTTCAGCGGCAGCGCATTGCCCACCAGGATGTCGGCCTCTTCGCCGCTCATGATGGCCTGGCCCACCTGCAAGCCAATCGGCTGCAGAATGTAGCGCTTTTCGCCGTCCGCGTAGTGGATCAAAGCAATTCGCGCCGAGCGGTTGGGATCGTATTCAATGGTGGCAACACGGCCCGGGATCCCGGACTTGTCGCGCTTGAAGTCGATCAGGCGCAGCTTGCGCTTATGTCCGCCCCCGTGGTGGCGAATCGTTAAATCGCCCGTGTTGCGGCGTCCGCCCGTGCGCTTACGAATTGACGTCAGCGGCTTATAAGGGCGATCGGTCGTCAGGTCATCGTTGACCACCGTGGAGGTGAAACGCAAACTCGGAGTGATCGGTCTGTATGTCTTGATCGGCATCGGTTTCTCTTTTTTTGACATTGGCCCCAGTGGTGGCAACCAACATCACATTCAAATCGTTGCTGCTTGCTGCTTGCCGCCCGGCTCTTCGCTATCAGCTAGAAGCTGGCGGCTAAACGCTAAAGGCTGTTGATGTACTCCGGCATTTTCTGTCCCGGCTTCAGGCGCACATACGCCTTCTTCCAGTCCGAACGGTAGCCGCTGAAACGGCCGCGCTTGCGTTCTTTGCCCACAAAGTTGGCGGTGCGAACTCCCTCCACCTTTACCTTGAACAAAGTCTCAACCGCCTGCTTCACTTCCGTCTTGGTGGCCGACGTTGCGACTTCAAACACGAGAGTGGCTTCGGTTTCCTTGGCGCCCAGGCCTTTTTCCGTAATTACCGGGCGACGAATTACTTGATATACATCTGCCATCAGGCCACCTCTGCTGCGGCTGCCAGCTTGCGCTTGGATACCGTTTTCTTCAATGCTTCGTACAACTGCTCCATCGCCGTTACGGAGATAATGGCGCGCTCGTGCTTCAGCAGGTGATACGGATGCACTTCGTTGCTCAGCATCAGCTCAACACCGTGCAGGTTGCGCGCACCCAGCAACAGGTTCTTGCTCAGGGTGTTTCCGCTCTCCACCAGCAGCGCGGTCTTCTTCGCATCGAGCGTCGTCAATGCGTTGCGGTAGAGCTTAGTCTTCGGCTCTTTCAACTCCAGGCTTTCCACCACAGTCAAATGTCCATCCGCCAGCTTCGCCGCAATGGCGGAGCGCAGCGCGCCCAGCAGCTTCTTGCGCGGAAAAGCATAATCGTGGGAGTGCGGCACAGGTCCGTGCACCGTTCCACCATGCCTCCAGAGAGGCGAGCGGATCGAGGCAACGCGCGCCCGGCCCGTTCCCTTCTGCTTCCACAACTTCTTGCCGGAACCGGAGACCAGCTTGCGATTTTTGGTGGCGTGCGTGCCTTGACGCAGGGCTGCGCGGTAGTGCTTCACCGCCTCCCAGATCAAGTCCTCGTTCACCTCGGCTGGCCCGAATACTTCATCCGCCAGTTCCAGGGTTCCGACTTTTTTACCACCCAGATCGACTACGTCAATGTTTGCCATTGCTCTACTCTTTCTTCAGCTCTTCGCTACCAGCTCTTTGCCTCTAGCTAGGAGCTAAAAGCTAGCGGCTGTCCTTCGGCTGCTTTATTTCTTCTTGCTTGCCGAAGCCTTCTTCGAAGCCTTCAACGGATCCACCGTGGTCGCGCCGCTAAATCCACGACGTTCACGAGGTGGCTGCTTTGCCTTGGTGATCAGTACATATCCATCACGATGTCCCGGGACCGCGCCTTCCAGCATCAGCAGATTCTCATCCGTATCGATGCCGCGAATGCGAAGATTCCGCACCGTCACGTTATCGACGCCCATGTGTCCCGGCATGCGCATTCCCTTCATCACGCGAGAAGGAAAAGACGATGCGCCAATCGATCCCTGCACCTGGAACATGTGTCCGTGAGATTTCGGTCCGCCGCCAAATCCATGCCGGCGAACAACGCCCGCAAATCCGCGACCCTTGCTGGTGCCCAGCACATCGACGAACTTCTCATCGGCGAAAATATCGACCAGGACTCGGTCGCCGGCCTTCACGCTTTTCGCCTCTTCGCCCTCTGCAGGCTTGGCTGCAGGTTCAATCGGAACCTCGCGCAAAATCCGCACCGGAGGAACATTGCTCTTGCCGAAGTGACCCGCCATCGCCTTGTTGATTTTGGAGCTCTTCACAAACTCAACCAGGCCAATCTGCGCCGCGTCGTATCCATCCTTCGCCTGCGTCTTGATCTGCGTAATCACGCACGGGCCCACCTGCACCACGGTGATCGGATGAATCTCTCCGTTGTCATCGAAGACCTGAGTCATGCCGATTTTCTTGCCTAACATTCCTGCAACTGCCATCTTTTTCTCCCCTCATCATGCGTGCTCAAGAGCGCCGCACTGTAGGTGTTCCTGTCTTGCGCCCGTTAGGGCGAGTTGCCTGGACGGCCAGTCCCTATTTTTCGAAGGCCTTGATTTCTACATCGACACCGGCAGGCAGATCGAGGCGCATCAGCGCATCCACCGTCTGCTGGGTCGGCTCAAGAATGTCAATCAGCCGCTTGTGGGTGCGAATCTCAAACGCCTCACGAGACTTCTTGTCCACGTGTGGCGACCGCAAAACGCAATATTTGTTCTTCACGGTCGGCAACGGAATTGGCCCCGCCACTTGCGCGCCCGTCCGCTTGGCCGTGTCCACGATTTCGCCGGTCGAAGTATCCAGCACGCGATAGTCATACGCCTTCAGGCGGATGCGAATTCTTTGTCCAATCATGACTTCATCTCTCTAGCTGCTAGCTTCTAGCTTTTCGCTTCTAGCTTTTAGCTTCTAGCTAGAGGCTAGCGGCTAAAAGCTACAAGCTGCTTTCCTTCTACTTCAAAATCTCAGCAATGGCGCCTGCGCCCACCGTGCGTCCGCCTTCGCGAATCGCAAACCGCAGGCCCTTTTCCATCGCCACTGGAGTAATCAGTTCAATCTCCAGGCTGACGTTGTCCCCCGGCATCACCATCTCCGTGCCTTCCGGCAGCTTGGCCACGCCCGTCACGTCCGTCGTGCGGAAGTAGAACTGCGGCCTGATAGCCGTTGAAAAACGGGGTGTGCCGTCCGCCTTCTTCCTTGCTCAACACGTAAATCTCTGCCTTGAACTTAGTATGCGGCGTAATCGAACCGGGCTTGGCCAGCACCATGCCGCGCTCCACATCTTCCTTCGGAATACCGCGCAGCAACAGGCCAGCATTATCGCCCGCCAGACCTTCATCCAGTTGCTTCTTGAACATCTCAACGCCCGTGACCACCGTCTTGCGCGTTTCGCGGAAGCCGACAATCTCCGTATCCTCGCCCACCTTCACCTTGCCGCGCTCAATACGTCCCGTCACCACAGTTCCGCGACCCGAGATCGAAAAGATATCTTCAATCGGCATCAGGAACGGCTGATCGATGGCCCGCTGCCGGCATCGGCACGGACTTGTCGACCGCTTCCATCAGCTCGTCAATCTTCGCTTCCCACTGCGCTTCGCCATTCAATGCGCCCAGCGCCGAGCCGCGAATCACCGGCACATCGTCGCCCGGGAACTGGTACTTCGACAGCAACTCGCGCACTTCCATCTCGACCAGGTCAATCAGTTCCGGATCATCGACCGCATCGCACTTGTTCAGAAACACCACAATGTACGGAACACCGACTTGCCGCGCCAGCAGCACGTGCTCTTTGGTCTGCGGCATCGGTCCATCGGTCGCCGCGACCACCAGGATCGCGCCATCCATCTGCGCCGCTCCCGTAATCATGTTCTTGATGTAATCCGCGTGGCCCGGGCAATCGACGTGCGCGTAGTGGCGATTCTTGGTCTCGTACTCCACGTGCGCCGTCGCAATCGTGATGCCGCGCTCCCGCTCTTCCGGCGCATTATCGATCGTGTCGAAGGAACGAAACTTGTTGTTCGGGTTGTGCTTCGACAATACCTTCGTGATCGCCGCCGTCAACGTCGTCTTGCCATGATCAATGTGCCCGATCGTCCCTACATTTACGTGCGGCTTCGACCGGTCAAACTTTTCCTTCGCCATTGGTTGCCCTTATCCCTTCCATTCGATCTTGTCGATCTTGAAACTTTCGCTTGCTCGTTCAACCCTGCTGCAACTGTTCCCGTGAACCCAGGCCTTGCTCTGGCCCCGCATTATGCCTTGCTTTGACTGCGACCAATAATCTCGTCGCTCACCGAGCGCGGCGCTTCTTCATACCGGGCAAAGTGCATCGAATAGGTCGCCCGGCCCTGCGTGGACGAACGCATGTTCGTCGCGTAATTGAACATTTCCTTCAGCGGCACACTTGCTTTAATGACCTGCGAACCGCCCGAGTGCTCCATGCCCTCAATGCGTCCACGGCGGGAGTTGATGTCTCCAATAATCGTGCCCATGTGCTCTTCCGGAACGGTCACTTCCACCGCCATCACCGGCTCCAGCAGCACTGGACTTGCCTTGCGGGCCGCTTCCTTAATCGCCATCGAACCGGCAATCTTGAATGCCATTTCGTTCGAGTCGACATCGTGATAGCTGCCGTCGTAGAGCGACACCTTGATGTCCACCATCGGAAAGCCTGCCAGAATCCCGCCTTCCAGCGCTTCGCGGATGCCCATATCGATCGGCTTGATGTACTCGCGCGGAATCGAACCGCCGGTGACATCGTTTTCGAACTCGTATCCTTTGCCAGGGTTGGGCTCGACGCGAATCTTGCAGTGCCCGTAGTTGCCCGAGCCGCCGGTCTGGCGAATATATTTGCCTTCTGCATCCGCATGCTTGCGAATCGTCTCGCGGAACGCGACCTGCGGCGTTCCCACATTCGCTTCCACCTTGTGCTCGCGCTTCATGCGGTCGACAAGAATTTCCAGATGCAACTCGCCCATGCCGCTGATGATCGTCTGTCCGGAATCTTCATCGGTCCGCACTTTAAAGGTAGGATCTTCATCCGACAGCCGCGACAGCGCCATGCCCATCTTTTCCTGGTCGCCCTTGGTCTTCGGCTCAATCGCCACCGAAATCACCGGCTCAGGAAACGTAATCGCTCCCAGCGCGATCGGGTGCTGAGGATTGCACAGCGTATCGCCCGTCTTGATTTCCTTCAACCCCACGCAGGCGCAAATGTCGCCGGCATAAATCTCGGAAATGTCTTCGCGCTTGTCGGCGTGCATCTTAACCAGCCGCCCCACGCGTTCCGTTTTCCCCGTCCGCGGATTCAATACCGTATCGCCCGTCTTCAGCGATCCAGAATAGATCCGGATAAAACTCAGCTTGCCAAATTGATCGTTGATCAGCTTGAATGCCAGCGCCGCGAATGGCTCGGAATCTTCCGGCTTGCGAATCAATGTGATCGATGGATCATGCGGATCGATGCCTTCGACCGGTGCAATATCAACCGGGCTGGGCAAATAATCGACCACCGCATCGAGCAGCGTCTGAATGCCTTTGTTCTTGAATGCGCTGCCGCAGAGTACCGGAAACACCTTCATCTCCAGCGTGGTCTTGCGGATGGAAGCCTTCAGCTGCGCCGGCGTCGGGGTCTCGCCTTCCAGGAACAGGTGCAGCATATCGTCGTCATACTCGGCGACCGTCTCAATCAATTGCAGACGAAATGCTTCTGCCTTCTTCAGCAAATCTGCAGGAATTTCTTCGACCGAATACTTCGCGCCCATGGTCTCGTCATTCCAGACGATGGCCCGCATCTCCACCAGATCCACCAGGCCTTTGAACTTCGCTTCCGCGCCGATCGGAATCTGAATCGCCACCGGACGTGCGCCCAGGCGCTTGCGGATGGTCTCAATCACATGCTCGAAGTCCGCGCCCGCCTTGTCCATCTTGTTGACAAAGCAAATCCGCGGAATCTTGTACTTGTCGCCCTGCCGCCATACCGTCTCCGACTGTGGCTGCACGCCGGAAACGCTGTCGAACAACGCCACCGCGCTATCCAGCACGCGCAGGCTGCGCTCCACTTCCGCGGTAAAGTCCACGTGGCCCGGAGTATCAATAATGTTGATGCGAATGTCGCGCCACATGCACGTCGTCGCAGCCGAGGTAATCGTGATGCCGCGCTCCTGCTCCTGCTCCATGTAGTCCATGGTCGCAGTCCCTTCATGCACTTCACCGATACGGTGCGTGATGCCGGTATAGAACAGAATGCGTTCCGTCGCTGTCGTTTTTCCGGCGTCAATATGCGCCATGATTCCGATATTGCGGCAACGATTTAACGGTATTTGACGGGCCACGGTACCATTCTCACTTCGCGGAATTGCTTCCGCAGGTTGCTGTTACGGTTCTCTTGTCGCTAACGGCGCGCTACCAGCGATAATGCGCAAAAGCCTTGTTGGCTTCCGCCATGCGGTGCACGTCTTCCTTCTTCTTCATCGCGGCGCCACGGCCATTCGCCGCATCCAGCAATTCATTCGTCAACTTGTCGACCATGCCCTTTTCGCCGCGGGCCCGACCATAGGTCACCAGCCAGCGAATCGCCAGCGAGGTGCGACGCTCCGGGTTCACTTCGATCGGAACCTGGTAGTTCGCGCCACCCACTCGGCGGGTCTTCACTTCCAGCAGCGGCTTGCAGTTCTCCACTGCCTTCTTGAACAATTTCAACGCCTCATCGCCACCGCGCTGCTCCAGGTTCGTCATGGAGGTGTAGAAAATCTTCTGCGCCGTCGACTTCTTGCCATCCCACATCATGGAGTTGACAAACTTCGTGACCAGCGTCGAGTTATAGATCGCGTCCGGCACGACTTCCCGCTTCGCAATGTGACCTTTTCTAGGCATAGCTGCTTTAATCCTTTGTTCGATCCGTCAGATACTACGGGTGCCCCATTCAAGCCGTCTTGTGGCTTGAGTGGGAATTGATATCTGGTTACTTGGCCGCGGCCTTGGCGCGCTTGGCACCATACTTCGACCGGCTCTGCTTGCGATTCGCCACGCCGACCGAATCCAGCGTGCCGCGAACCACGTGATAGCGAACACCCGGCAAATCCTTCACACGGCCGCCGCGGATCAGCACAATCGAGTGCTCCTGCAGGTTGTGGCCGATGCCGGGAATATAGGTCGTGACTTCAATTCCATTGGTCAGGCGAACACGCGCAACCTTGCGCAGTGCGGAGTTTGGCTTCTTGGGCGTCTGCGTATACACGCGGGTGCAAACACCGCGCCGTTGCGGGCAACCCTGCAGCGCCGGGCTGGCGGTCTTATACCGCGGTGCCGTCCGGCCTTTTCTGACAAGCTGACTAAATGTAGGCAAGAACAATCTCCTTTAATACCGTGCTGCTGGCTCTTAAAACGCCGTCATCCTGAGCGAAGCAAGGATCTCTGTTTTCATCCCACGATCGCCGCAAACCACTGGGTGCCCCATTCTAGCCGTCCTTTGGCTAGGGTGGGATGGAACGATGTCCGTCCCACTAAAATCCTGTCATCCCGATCGGCCGCCTGGCGGCGCGACTGAAGCGAAGGATCTCTGTATCTTCCGATCCCAAGTTCGCCTCACAACTTGCCTGCCCACACAAT
Source organism: uncultured Acidobacteriota bacterium (assembly GCA_963735505.1). GTDB lineage: Bacteria > Acidobacteriota > Terriglobia > Terriglobales > Acidobacteriaceae > JAKAAZ01. The sequence continues at coordinate 298,566 of CAVTLR010000003.1, forward strand.
GGCGGACTGGCGATTTCCGCACACGCACGATTTCTCGCACAAAGGGCGGAGTTGCATCCAATTCTGTAGTCTGACTGAAACAACGACGGTGACCGGCTCGTACCGCTTGCCCGCTCCGTTTCGCTGTTCTGCCCCGCATAGCCCGCCAGGGTGGCCGGTGTCGCAGGTGCAAAAGGACGAGTATCGAATCCGCTGTTCCGAAATCTGAAACCGATGCAATCCGCTGTCGACTGCCAGCGGAACTGGACGGCGCCCGCCATAGGCACACTACCGTCGCTCGCCAAACTTCACAAGAATATCAAGGGTTCCCCGCAGAGTCAATGGGGAGATGAATTCGAATTCGGGTGGTATCTAAAAATGCGCTGACGGAAAACGCTTCATTTATTTATCACTGGCCGCGTTAGGAGAGCAGCTTCGTGAGCATATGCGTCAAATTGTTTCTCGAAAATCTCAGCCCTCCACTTTTCCGGGTCCTGATTGGCATCTATAAAATCCGTCAATTGCTCTACCAGTCGACAGTCGGGCATCCGGTCAAGTTGACCCCGCAGGTTATGAAGGGATTCCGACACGGCTATTAAAGTCTGCGCGATGCCTGGGTATGTTCCATCGCTCTGGTTGAGCAACATTCTCTTAAACCGGAAGGTCAACATCAGTTTGTGCATGTCCGTCCACGCGTTCCGGATATCAATGACCTTATCTCTCCGTTTCATGTAGCGCATTTGCAACCCAGAAACAATCAGCCCAACTATAGCAATCTCTATCGTCACAAGAGGGGCTGGAGAAGCAGCCCGCAACCATTCGCACACGCGATATAGAAAAGACTGCAACTCCGAACCCTCCGCCTGACAGCACCGCTTTAACGACAAAATTGAAAAGACTGGTTGCCCCCACCAGAGCGAAGAATCCAGCGGCCAGTTCATTGCATATATTGTTTGGCCAATTCATCGAACTCTTCCGACGAGCGGCATTGCTTTTCTTCGCCCGATGAGAGCGTCACTCTACATATAGTTGGAGGTACTTCCCAATATTTTTTACCGCGAGGGTTGTCCCACACGTAACTCCCATAAAGCTTGCCCTCAAAGGCATCAGCAACGATTTTGGAGTTCATCGGAACCCCATAATCGACAGAGGTATTTTCGACTTCAACGAAGCATTTGTTAAGTTTGGGACTGTAGTGGTCGGTGAACACAGCGAACCTCTCTTTATCCCACCCCATTGCTTTAAACCATTCAAGTGCCTGCCGCGCGCACTTGCCCTGCAGTTCCAGGCTTGCAGAGGCTTCCGCCTTGCTTGCTGACGCTGCCGCCTCATTCGCATTGTTTAGGCTACGCTGAAGCGTTTTGATCGCAACGGATTGCGAGCGCAAGGAGAACCAAAGGACACACACAACGACGGCAAGAACAACGAGAGCCACGTTACGCATAATTCCTCTCTGTGGCCTCGTCAAGGCAAGAACACTGCATTAGGCAAAGCAGCAATGCGTGCGTTCTCATTTCTTCACCCGCTTCGACCCACGCTTTCCGGTGTAGGGATTCACGTTCCCTTTCGCGGAGTAATTGTCTCGCTGGGTATGGTTGGGGGAGGTGCGAACATGGGCCTTTCGATACTGGCCGCGATGCGTAACGGTGCTTCGAACGTGGACAGTCCGTGCAAACGCACATGTAGATAACAGCAGGCAGAAAACAATCAAAAAGTTTTTCATGGCTTTGTATGGCTCATATAGTGCCCGATGTGCTGCCCTGACGCAACCAATAATTAGCCTGGTACCCACAAGGCCAATCACAGTTGAAAACTTGGAAGGGAACCTCGGGAAAGCCCATATAATCCGGCCCATGATCCCAAGAATTGGCTTTCTAATGATGGGCCTCTTGCTGACCTGTGGAATTTCGTCAGCCCAAATCGACGAATCGCATTTTCCCAAACGAGTGATCTTTACCTGGAGCACATTTATTGATGACGGGCCGCAGTTTTTCTACAACGTCGACGAAGTGGTCAGCAGCGGAAAAGGATTGTCTGTCGGCGATGCATCCGTCAGTCTCGGCGTTGGGCCGCATGGGGTTCCAACTGTCACGGCGCAATCCGCCACAATACAAGAACCGATGTCTAAATTCTTGCAAAACAGAAATCCTTGCGAAATCCCACAAAAATCTCTCCGCCGAGAGCAGGACGCACTCAACAACTGCGGATTCGTTTATCTCAGCAGCGCAACGGTGACGCTCCATTTCACCTGCGGCGGGCAGGAACGGCAGCTCCAGATGGAGATGCTGGATCCAGAAGCATGCCAGCCTGCGCCGCTGCCCGCTCCCTACACCACGTGGATCAGGTCGATGACTGGCGAAATGCAAAATGCATTAAAAGCCGGACAAGCTGCTGCGGTTCCATCGGACGCCGCTTCAACCAACGCCGAGGTGTCTAAACGGAATGCACTCTGTAAGGCATTCCTCCAGTCATTGGAGGACGGGGAACTCGACAAGTACTTCGACACGAAGCGTCCACTTTCGCAGGTTGTCAGGCGTGCGCTCGTTAGCGTTGATTCCAAGTCACCGGCATGTATCACAAAAAATTAAGCCGCCGGGCAGGTGGCCCATTCAAGCCGATTTTGGCTTGAATGGGGTGTTAATTCAAGCCCGCTTCCGCTTGCTCTCCAAATCCCGCAGCATCACACTCCGCAGCAGCGCATTCAGCCGGGACTGATATCCCTCCTGCCCCTGCTGGCGCAGCCATGCCAGAATATCCGCGTCAATCCTCAACGTAATCTGCTTCTTCACCGGACGATAAAACGGATTCGGCACCGCATTCTGCCAGAACTTCTCCGTCAGCTCCGGCAGCTCGGACACATCGATCTCGCTGTCCGGCATTCTCTTCAACTTCTTAAGCTCATCCTGCCGCCCTGCGAATGCGGCTTTCGCTTCCGCCATGGTTTTTCTAACAATTTTCGGCATACTGTTCCCTCTCCTTCCTCGTGGCCTTTCGCGCTGTAGAGCGGATTTCCTATGGGCATAGTCGAAGCGATCAATCTTCGCGCGGCTTTTTCCCAAGAAAAGCCGCTCATCGTTGAACTTGGATGACTACTGGAATAGGAAATCCGCTCTTAATGATGCGGATGATTTCATCCTCGCCTTGTCCGCGTACCGTATGTCCAACCACCAGGACCGCAATGCCAGCGGCCATGCCGATGCTTCGCCCGCGCGCCTCGCCGTCAACGATACGATCCTGCTCGGCCATGAGGTTGGGATCGTCGAACACCTGCACCGCAAGGTCAAAACTGACACCGTGCTTGCGTCGATTGCTCTCCGCCTTCGCCTCGTCCCACTCAAACCAAATCATGCCTGCCAATATTATAGTTCAGTTTTGTAACTACACTTCTGGCATTAAGAGTCAGCTCCCAGCTTGCCTCGAGCCGCTGGATGGCTGAGAAGTCCTAGAATCGTAGCGTCAGCTTGCCGTTTGACGCCGCGCCCTCGATAGTTCGAGTATTGATCCATGAAGGAGAACTCCAATGGCGATTCCCTCTGAAACCAGCAGCCGGGTAGCCGGCGTGCTGTACGCGGTGGTGATGGCAGCCATCATCGTCGGTATCGATGTCGCGTTCTTCCGTGACCGCTTTGGGAACGGCTGATGTCGAATATCGGCATCGTCCTGGTCTTCGCCGCCTTCTACTTAAGGTTCCTCAAACATCCGTAAACGAGCCGCCCGGTGCCACATCCGTGCATAGCAACGGTGGGCCCATGTCTCACCACTTCACCGGCTCCCACCAGTTTCTGCCATTCCACACATTCGCATACAGGTGAAACACGCGGTTGCATCCGGTGCAGCGCATGTCGTGGGTGAACGTGTCTTCATTCCCCGGCCATCCAGGACCCAGCATGTCCTCCAGCGGACAGTCCGCCCGCATCAGCACCAGCCTTCCCTGGTCACGATTCTCGATCAGCACCCGCACAAAATTCCGATAGTCCTCCGGCGCGTCGAAGGAACGCCGCTCCATCAGCCCATTGCACTTCGCGCACACCGTCATGGTTTTGCCGCGGCATCCAGCTCCTTCACCAGCCAAAGCACCAGGTCATCATCCACCAGCACCTTGTCCCCGGCCGCCACCGGCAATCCACCAGAAGCCATTCCTTTTCCGTCTGGAACATATCCCAGGTGAACGTACAAACGCTGCGCCGCGCCGTACTCTTTGAACAGCCCAACCCCCACGCCGATCTTCGGGCAATGCGCCGCCCGCGCCCGCTCCTCCAGCGCGTGAATCAGCTTAGTCGCGATCCCCTGGTTGCGGCACCGCTCCGACACCACCAGATCGTTAATCTCCGGAATGTGTGCCTCGCGAAAGGGCGCATGCCCGGAAACCCACAGCAGCGAACCGTATCCCAGAACGTCGGTCCCATCCACCACCAGCAACACCAGCCGCTGGCCGTGGGCATGCTCCACCAAACGCTGGTCCCACTTCTTCGCCCCGCCGTGCCAGGCCGCCCCACCGTAAGTTTCCGCGATGCGAGGCACATCCTCCGCCCGCAATTCCCGCACTTCAACGTTCATCGCCCCACCTTCATACGACGTCTTTCACCGCGTCTGACTCGGCCGCAAACCGCCTCGCAGCCTTTGTGTTGCAGTGTTGTCACCTTTTTCCAATTTCCACCATTGCCCTAAGCAGATCGTTCCTGCCAAGACTACTCCGGCATTCGATCCTCCTCAAGCGCTGCCAAGGATCACGCGAGCCGGTGCCCCATTCAAGCCTTCCTTTGGCTTGAGTGGGTTGAAAGTCGATTTCCGTGAACCACGGAACCGGTTTGTCTTGGACAAAGCGCAGGCGTATGCTGTCCGCGTGCGCACCTCTTTTCCCGGTAGGAGTCGGATATGAAACTCGTTGGTCTTTGCTCGATCGCCGTTGTTCTCGGTTCGATGCCGTTACTGGCCCAAAGCACTACGCGCGCTATTCCCTCGCAACCAACCGTCGCCGTTGTGGTGCCGGGCAGCTCCAGTTGTCCTGTCGATATCGGCGCGAAGAGAGGTCTTGGCGCTGGGCAGATGCTACGAGGCCTCGACAATGGGCAGCAGGATCCAGGGCCCAGTCAAAATCTTCAACTGAAACTGACGAACTCTTCCTATGCAGAAATTGTTGGAGTGCGAGTCACCGCCTATGGCCTGAATGCCAAAGGCCAGGTAACGCCGGCGAACGTGGAGTCAAATGATTCTTCCGCAATTGAGAAGACTATCGACTTGAAACTGAAAGTGAATCCGAAATCGACAGGTTCCGTGGAATTGGTGCTGACCGGATTTACCTCGGTCACGTATCTTAACGTCGATTCAATTCAGTATGCGGGCGGTTCGACCTGGCAACCTACCGCGCAGCGTACTTGCCACGTCGTTCCGGATGGCACCATGCTGATCAGCAGCCGATAGCAGCACCGTTCGCCCTCGGGCCCAGTCCTTCACTCATCGCCGCATCGCGAGCAACAAGGCCTATTTCTCCAGGACCTTTTCTTCCCGCGTCGCCCATAAAATCCCGGCCACCACCTGCCCGATGCCGACACACCGGGTCAGCGTCGGATGGTCGACCATATACCGCATCAAACCCCGCCACGGCTTCGGCCCCAGGTTCCATGCCTGTGCGTCCCGATGAGGCCTTACAATCGCCATGATTCCATCCCCAATCAACACCATGGCGGTAAAGTGCGACCATCTGCGAGCATCGATCATTGGCATTGGATTTTTCCTCCTCTTTCTCAAGAGTGAGATGCGAATAGATTTACTGGGTCACGGTCAAACTACGCTCCAGATCGAAGGTAAGGACGCTTTCGGCAGGGATCACCAGGTCCTTATTCCCGGTAAACGCGCTCCCGGCCGCACCACCACCGCCGCCTAGCAGGCCGCCCACCAGGGCTCCTTTGCCTCCGCCGGCAAGGCCGCCAATCAGCGCTCCAAGCCCCGCGCCGCCGCCCGTCATCACCGCGGACCGCTTGCCTTTTCCTTGCTCCACGCGCTCCACGTGGCTGGTGCGCACTTGGTACGTGCGTCCGTCCACGCTCACGCTATCCAGCCGGATGGCCAACACGGCTTGCCCCTTGAATTTCCCCAGTCCTTTTGACTCCGTGACTACGCCCCGTGCCCGCGCACCTGCACGAATCACCGTTTGCCCGTTCACCCGCACCGAATCCACCAATACGCCGGAGAACGGATCGCCTGTTTGATTCTGTTTCGTCGAAAGTGTCTGACCCAGCCGCACCCGAATCCTGGCTCCCGCAGGCACCACAATCGGTTGCGGTGCTGGAGCCGCCGCTGCCAACCCGCCTGCATTCGCCTGCCCTGCTGCTGGCGGAGCCGGTGCCGAAGCCATCCCACCCTGTCCTGCCTCATTCGTCGGGGGTGTTTCGTTTGCATTCGCGCCGCCGGCCACGTTCAGATTGTTGACCACCGTGCGCACGCCACTCACCTGGGCGGCATCTTTCGCGGCAGCATCCCGCATAGTTTGGTCGCCCACCGTGCCTGACAGAGTGACGATTCCATCGTTCGCTGCCACTGAGATCGGCTGGGCCGTTAATGAAGAGTCGGCCATGATTGTCTTCTGTACTTCAGTCGCCAGGGCTGCGTCGGTCGGCTTTTTGCTGCACCCTGTTCCCACGTAAACCACCACCAGCGCCATCAACGGCAGCGCCAACATCTTCAATCGTAGTTTGCCGCTCATTCTTCCTCCACGTCAGCCAGATTTATTCAATGCGGCGATCCTGTCAAGCGCTGGATCCGCTGCGATGGCCGCCAGCCGCCTCATTGCCCGTCGTCGACAGCCACCTCCGCCACCGAAAAAGCCCCTCGCGCAACCGATTCTCGAACCTATAATCACTCTGGAGAGAGCCAATCAGCATGGGAACCAGCAGCAATCGACGAACGGCCGTGGTAGTGCTGGGCTCGCTTGCGCTCATCGTCCTGCTTTTCCTCATCGCAGAAAATGCTTTCAACCTGAAGTTCCTCTCGCCGGAAAACAGCGGCTCCATCCTGCTGTTTACAGCTCTGTCCGGCATCAGCTTCCTGCTCTTCCTCATGCTGGTCGTCCTGCTGCTGCGAAATATTTTAAAGCTCTATGCCAGTGGACAAAGCCGCGTTCTCGGTTCGCGGCTGCGTGCCCGTATGTTATTAGGCGCGCTGCTGCTTTCTGTCGTACCTGCATTTTTCATGTTGTCATTTAACTATTTGTTAATGAACCGATCGATCGACCGCTGGTTCTCGCAGCCCGTGGTGCGGTTGCGCGATGAGTCGATGCAGCTGGCCATGGAGCTGTCTCGATACGCCGCTGACAATGCCCGGGCAGAAGCAGAATCACTGGCCCACGAACGCGCACTGATCGCTGCCGATCTCCCCGCGCATCCGCAACCGCTGCTGGACCTTTTCCGCCGTCACAAGATCACCCTGCAAGGCGGATTTGTGGTGATGTACCGCGACGGAAAGGTCATCGATCAGTACCAGCTTCCCAGCGACGGGGGCACCGTCAGCCTGCTCTCCAGTGTTCGTCCCTTGGAACAAGCGCAAGTGATGCCGGACCAAGTGCCTCTAACGGAAGAAATTCTTCGAGCCGCCGAGCGTACCGACGATCCCATTTTAAGGATGGGCCAGGCGGCCTACTCTGTCGGTGATGCTCCATCGCAAAATGGCGTCGTGGTCGTGGTCGGCTTGCCGCTGCCTCCGGATGTGGCCATGGCGGTGCGCGATATCGCAAGCGGCACGGAACGATATTGGACCCTGTTCCGCGCCCGTCGCCGAGTTCGCCAAACCTACCTGCTGGTCCTTCTCCTTCTCACCGGATTGACCCTGTTTGTCAGCAGCTGGCTGGCGCTGTTCCTTTCCAAGCAGATCACCCGGCCGGTCGAAGCGCTTGCCGATGCCATGGATGCCATGGCCTCCGGAGATTATGGCTCGCGCGTCGATGTTGCCGCCTCAGGAGAATTGGGCGAACTCATGCGTTCGTTCAACCACATGGCCACCGATCTCGAAAACAGTCGCACCCAGCTTGAATCCTCCACCTACAAACTTTCTGAAGCCAACGCCGCCATGGATGAGCGCCGGCGTGAACTGGAGACTGTACTCGAAACTATTCCCAGCGGCGTTGCCACGCTCGACAACGATCTGAGAATCCTGCAGGCCAATCGCGCCTTCTGCGAAATGCTCGATCCCCTCGGCGAGCTTCCCATCGAGGGCCAACTGATTCAATCGCTGTTTCCGACCGAATCCGCGCTTGAAATTGGCCGCGTCCTTCGCCGCAGTCGCCGCTTGCCGGCAGCGTCGACAGAAGTCGAAGCGCAAAGTTCTCGCGGCCCGCTCCATTTGATTTTTACCGTCACCCAGCTGCGCGGTTCCCTGCACGGCCATCTCGTGGTCATGGACAACGTCACCGATGTGCTGCGCGCACAAAAACAGATGGCGTGGAAGGAGGTGGCGCAGCGCGTCGCCCATGAAATCAAAAACCCTCTCACTCCAATCGCACTTTCCGCCGAACGCATTGAACGTCACATCGATCGCGGCCTCACCGGGGATTCGTCCCAGGTGCTCCGCAGCTCGACGGAAGTCATTCGCTCCTCGGTTGAAACATTGCGCCAGCTGGTCGATCAGTTTGCCGCTCTCGCCGACTTTCCCGCCGCCAATCGCACCTCTACCGATCTCAATCGCATCGTGGAGAACACGCTGACACTCTTCGCCGGGCGCCTGGAAGGAATTGAAGTCCGGCTGCATCTGGCGGAAAATCTACCCCCGGTTCTGGCCGACGCAGAAGCTCTGAAGCGCGCTTTCAGCAACCTCATCGACAACGCCGCGGAAGCCATGCAGTCGATGCTGCTACGCGTGCTCACCCTACGCACGGGCACGAACGAAACTCAGACCATGGCGGAAATCGTAATTGCCGACACCGGCCATGGCATCACCGATGAAATCCGCGAGCGCCTGTTTCTGCCCTTCTTCTCCACCCGCCGTCGCGGCACCGGACTCGGCCTTTCCATCGCGGCAAAAATTGTGCAGGAACATCAAGGAAATATCCACGTCGAATCCAATTCTCCCACCGGCGCCCGCTTTGTCATCCTGATTCCCTTCGCAGACTCCCCATCGCTGTCGGAGATTGCCGCGCCCTCGATCAGTGTGGTCGAGCGATGAATCACATCCTGGTGGTCGACGACGAGCCGGATATTCGCAGCACCCTGCAAGCGATCCTCGCCGAGGAAGGCTACACCGTCACCACCGCCGGGACTGCAACCGAAGGGCTCGACCTGATTCGCGATGCCATTTTCGATGCCGTACTGCTGGATATCTGGCTGCCCGATCGCGATGGACTTGAAGTACTGCAGGATATTCGCAAATTCGACGCCATCGCCGGCCCGGAAGTCATCATTATCTCCGGCCACGGCACCATCGAGACGGCAGTGCGCGCCACCAAGCTGGGTGCGTACGATTTCCTCGAGAAGCCGCTTTCCCTGGAACGCACCCTGATCATTCTGAAAAACGCCGTCGAGTCGCGACGCCTGCGCATCGAGAATCGCGAGTTTCAGCAGCAGCTCACCGCCCGCGCCCGCATCACCGGAGAAAGCGTTCCCGTCAAGGCGCTGCGGCAACAGATTCGCCTGATGGCCCCCACCAACGGTCGCGTGTTGATCTATGGCGAGTCCGGCACCGGAAAAGAAGTGATCGCCCGCGCCATGCATGCAGAAAGCCAGCGCGCCGATCGCGTGTTTGTCGAATTAAATTGCGCCGCCATTCCCGAGGACTACATCGAAACCGAGCTCTTCGGCTATCGCCACAGCGCGCTCCCCGGCGGTCCCCCGGAAAAACGCGGCACCTTCGAGCGCGCTGACAGTGGCACCTTATTTCTCGACGAAGTCGGCGACATGAGCCTGAAAACCCAGGCCAAGGTGCTGCGCGCACTCGACGAGCAGCAATTCACTCCTGTCGGCGCTGCCCAGTCCATTCGCATCGACGTGCGCTTGATTGCCGCCACCAACAAAAACCTCGAAGAAGAAATCGCCAAAGGAAATTTCCGCGAAGATTTGTTCTACCGCTTGAACGTCATTCCGTTTTACGTGCCGCCACTGCGCGAACGGAAAGAAGATATTCCCCTGCTGGCAACAGAATTGCTGCGCGAATTTGGACGTCAGTATGGCCGGCCAAGAATGGAAATCTCCGCGGACGCGCTGTCCGCATTGCAATTGCATCATTGGCCCGGAAATGTGCGCGAGCTGAAAAATATTCTCGAGCGAGTGATGATCCTCAATCCGCAAGTGTCACGCATCGATCGCAAACACCTGCCGTTATTGGTCGCACGCAGCCCCGGCCGCCATGCAGAGGATTTTCCGTCGCTGCAGCAGGCGCGCGAAGCCTACGAACGCGATTACATTATGCGCAAGCTGGAAGACTGTCATGGCAACGTCAGCCGCGCCGCGGAAATTCTCGGCCTGGAACGCAGCCATCTCTATCGCAAAATGAAAGCCCTCGGCATCCACACGAAGGAAGCATAGGAAGGTGGCCCATTCAAGCCTTCTTTTGGCTTGAGTGGGGTTGAGCGATCGTCTCGCGATTCTATTCGTCCCCTGAATCTTTTTGCTGATGCTTTCCCAGGCTCTCCAACTGATTCCGCCAGTCCAGTGAGTCGAGAAATGCGCTCGATCCGCGCCAGTCATCCGCAATCTTCACGAACAACTCCAGATGCACCTGCACACCCAGGAACGATTCCAGTTCCTTGCGCGCCGCGATCCCAATCTGCTTCAGCATGGAGCCGCCCTTACCAATCAGGATCGCCTTCTGCCCGGAGCGTTCGCAAAAAATTGCCGCGGAAATTTTCGTCAGCGGCTTCGGCTTCGGCTTGCCCGGCAGCGGCGCGCGCAACTTGCGTTCTTCAAATCGCTCAATCACCACGGCACTGGAGTACGGCACTTCCTCGCCCGTCAGATTCAAAATTTTTTCGCGAATAATTTCCGCCGCCAGAAAGCGTTCCGGCTGATCGGTGAATTGCCCTTTGCGAAAATGTCGCGGTCCCTCCGGCATGTACTCCACCAGCTTCTCCACCAGCGTTTCCAACCCATCGCCGCCACGCGCGGAAACAGGAATCACCTCGGCATACTTGTGCAGCCCGCTGAACTGCGCAATCAGAGGCAGTAGCGATTCCTTGGTGTCGATCGCATCAATCTTGTTCAGCACCAGAAATACCGGGCACTCCAGCTTCTTCACCATCTCCAGAATGTAAACATCTTCATTCTCCAGCGAGTGTCTCGCTGCGACCGATCTGCGGCTCGACCACCGCGGGCGCGAGCGATCTCTTCTCCCGCAGGCGCATCGAGATCGATTTCCGTCACCTTCTTCTTTCACTTCCGGCAGGCGCAACCGCCGCGTCACGTCCACCACGTGCAGCACCACGTCGCGCGTTTCCAGCGCACCGTAGACCTCTTGCAGCATGCGCTTGTCCAGCAGGTTGGCAGGCTTATGCACCCCCGGCGTGTCCACAAACACAATCTGCGCCGCCGGATGCCCAGCCCTCCCCCCCTGCCCCTTCACCGCATCCACTTCCAGCACCCCGTGGATGCGATTGCGGGTGGTCTGCGGCTTGCGCGTCACAATGGCGACTTTTTCGCCCACCAGCGCATTCACCAGCGTCGACTTGCCGGCATTCGGCCGGCCCAGAATCGAAACAAATCCAGAACGTAGAGGCATCCCCTCTAGTATCTACCAGCAGGATGTCATTTCGCAATCTTCGAAACTCGGATGCTCCTCTCAACCCGTCACACGAAAGTTGATCGAAATATCCATAAGCGTCTCCATTACGGGTTCGCCGTCGTTCTCAGAGGTTTGAACCGCTATTGACGAACGGCCTCGAGCGCCGCATCGGTCGAATGCCGTTCCAGCGGAGACTTGAACATAGGGCTCGCGCACCACGCCATTGGTGTCGATCGCGCAGGCGATCACGACCGCTCCCTCGAAAAAATGTCTCGCGCTCGGACGGTGGAATGACTGGTGCAACTTCGTGAACGAGCACTGAGGTGCTTGAATACCAGCTCGACCAGGTCAGAGGCCGGCGGGAATGGCATGATGAACTTCGACGCTGCGGAAGAGGCGGGCCCTTCGACAATATCTGTTCATCCGGTCGCAGCGGCTCCAGCAGATAGAGATTGATCACCAAATCCTTGCCTTGGGCTCCTGTCACATCGACCGCTCGGGAAATTAGTAGATTGTGAAATGACTGAAAGCCGTTATAGAAGGTTTCAACCGCACTCGCCACGTGGATCCGCAGAAACTCCTTCTGAGGTGAAATAGTTTTGGACGCCTCAGTTCGGCATAAATTTCGCTGGCATGCATGGCTTGAAGGAAACAACCGTGAGATCAACTCCGCTCAGCTGCTGGTGTCGCTTCTCCCACTCGCCGGAAGCGCCGGCATCCGCCGGAATCCGAACTAGAACAGCGTCCATCGCCTGCCGCAACCGCAGACGGAACATAGTCCGAGGTTCCGTAGGCGCTCGTCTTCTCCGCCATTGTTGATAACTACATACTTGTAATTACCCAGCGTCGCTTCTTTCCGCCACAGGTCCTTCGACTGCCACCACTCCTCATACGTCCCGTTCCCGGTAAATTCCGCATCCCCGCTCGCAACATACGTAGCTTTCAAATGGAATGGAGTTCCCGAGGCTTCCAGATCACTCAACGCTCGCGCCCGCGCGAAGAATTCCTCCGGCGTCTGCGGATCTGGCAACGGAGCTGCGGCAGTCTTCGCCTGGGCTGAGGGGTGTGGTCGGCGCAGCCGCCGGCGGACCTGCCGCTGGCTGCGTCTGCGCCGCCGCGTTGCCGGCCAGCAAACCAACACATAGTAGAGCAGTCCAAGCCGAGTACCTTCGAAACACCACCAATGCAGACCCTTTCCAGCGCAATATTGGCTGACACCCCTTCGCAAATGTCGGTCTTCCACTTCGCATGCCAGCCTAGGGTCGGTAATGAAAGGCCACAGTCATGGTCGTCTCCACGCAAATGGGTACGCCATTGATGAACAAGGGTCGGAACCGCCACCGCTTTACTGCGTCCATGGCAGCCATATCGAGTAGCGGTCCCGGCGAGCTGATTATGAATGGTTCTCGAACCCTGCCGTCTTCGTCAATGGTCGCCTCAATCACGACCGTTCCCTCCAACTGTTTCTGCGCGGCAGCCCGGGGGTAAATAGGCGCAATTTGATCCGTAATTCTGCTTCTGGTCACTTTATCGCTCATCAACTCTTTTTGGTTGTCCACGGAGGGTAGCATGATCAACGGCAGATCTGGAGAAGTCGCACTACCCTGCAGCAGCTGGCTTTCGCTCGGCGTCAATGGCTCGACAGAAGTAACAGAGATCGTCAACATCGGGCCTGCCACTCCTGCCATGACGATCGAACGAGGGATGGAGACTCCGTGGAATTCCTGAAATTCGTTGTACAGTTTCTGTGCTAAATCGTCGACGTGGATACGCAGCAGACCTTGCGTCGAGAAATAATCCGCAGCCACGCACTTCCCACTTATTCCACATGGACGCTCGACTGAAAGTTCCGAGAGATCCACTCCATTCATCTTTTTGTGTTTCAGCTTCCAGTCACGCGCCGATCCTGAACCGGGAGTAATTCGAATCACCACTGCATCCAGCATCTGCCTCAGCCGCAGCGGGATATAGGTCGATGTCACGTGGACGGAAGGCTTGCCGTCATTCTCGATCGCAACATACCTGTAGTCGCCAAGCGCGGCTTCTTTCCGCCACAAATCCTTCGACTGCCACCACTCCTCATAAGTCCCGTTCCCAGTAAATTCCGTATCCCCGCTCGCAACATACGTAGCCTTCAAATGGAATGAAATTCCCGAAGCTTCCAAATCGCTCAACGCACGCGCCCGCGCAAAGAATTCTTCCGGAGTCTGCGGATCGGGTAACGGAGCCGGGTCAGTTTTCCCTGGGGGGAGGGGTGGGGTCGGCGCAGCCGCCGGCGGACTTGCCGCTGGCTGCGTCTGCGCCGCCGCATACACAAGGGAGAAACCAAAGCACATCAATACAACGCACAACCGCTTCAACCGATTCATCTTCTACGCAATCCCAGCGACCATCTCAACGGGCTCGTTCAACTGGGCCTTCGCCAGCATCAACGAGCCCTACCATATCCACAACTTCACCCCCGGCGAAGATGCGGCGGACCTTGCCAGCATCATCTGCCCGACCAGGTCCGCGTCGCATAAGGCACCCCGCAGCATGCAGTTTGCACTCAGCAGTACGCCTAAGTCATTCAATTGGGAGGTGGGGAAAAGAATTACATTCGCGCAGAACCCAGTCAAGAAGAATAGCCCTGTACGTGCAGGATAAGTAAACTGCCGGGCTCCGGCGTCGCAGCCCTGGCGGTTCCGCTTCGTTCGGCCGCCAGACACAGCCATCGCCAAATGCCTCCATTTGGAGGCGAATTTTATTCGTTGTAATGAAGCAGGCTGAAGACGTCCAGACCTTCAAAACGCTCGCGCCCCTTCAGGAAATCCAGCTCAACTGCAAAGGCCAGCCCGGCTATGTCGCCGCCCAGCTGTCGCACCAGTTTTACCGTCGCTTCCATGGTGCCGCCCGTGGCCAGCAGATCGTCCACAATCACCACCCTCTGTCCGCTTTCAATCGCATCCAAGTGGATTTCCAGCGCGTCGGTGCCGTATTCCAGGTCATACGTCACTCGCGCCGTCTTTGCCGGCAACTTCTTCGGCTTGCGCACCGGAACAAATCCAGCATTCAGCCGATAGGCCAGCGCTGGACCGAAAATAAATCCGCGCGCTTCAATGCCCAGCACCAGGTCAATATCCTTCTCAAAATAATGGGCCGCCAGCGCGTCGATCAGCATCGCAAAACCGCTCTTGTCTTTCAGCAGCGTGGTGATGTCATAGAAAAGAATTCCGGGCTTGGGAAAATCCGGAACCGTGCGAATCAATTTCTTTAAAGGCTCACAATCAATATGCAGTTGCGACATGCGGAGCGGTTCTCCTTCGTATTCGTCGTTTCGAGTGTATCCAATGAGCCTTGTTTCCGGTCAGAATAGCGCCCGGGATAGCGCCCGAGATGGATGGGCTTCGATGGCTAGGCCAGGCAGCCGCGCTCACCATGCTCCTTCAATTTCAAATGCCTGCAGTTTCTCTGCCTCTGTCTCCGGCCGGTGGCGTTGCTCGATGGCGTCCACCCGCGAACCCCGCGAACCTCGCGCCAGGGCTGCATGTAGTTTGCGGATTTGCTCCTCGCTGCCTGCCGCCAACACTTCCACGTCTCCGTCGGAAGTATTGCGCACCCAGCCGCGCAAGCCAATCTCATGCGCCTCCCGCTGCACATACCAGCGGAAGCCTACCCCCTGCACACGACCCTTCACAATGTAGTGGCACACCATCACAGCAAAGGCAGTGTCGCAGATGAGCAGAGAAATGTGCAACCTGCAGCAGATGAATCCCGCTCAAGGATTTGACGCGCATCAAATCACGTGTGGGATCAGAGCCTTGACGTGCTGCCGGTAGGCCGTGTACTGCTCACCGAAGGTTTCATACATGAACTTCTCCTCGGTGCGCAGCTTCAACCAAAATGCAAATGCCACCACAGGAACTTCCACCAAATTAAGGATCGTTCCCAGCGTGATCGCCGTGCCCAGCAGCGCCAGCAGAATGCCGGTATAAATCGGATGCCGCACCCACGCGTAGGGTCCGCGGGTAATCAAGGTGTGGTCCTCTTTCACCGTGACCATTCCACTCCAGTTGCGGCCCAGCACGATGCGCGCCCACACTGCGAAGCCGAATCCAAGCAACAGAAGCAGCACGCCAAAATACTGAACCGCCAGCAGATTTGGATATAGATGGCGATACAGCAGGCCCACGTGTCGGCGTTCGATAAAAAACGGCATCAGCACCAGCAAAATGATCGATACCTGGATCGCTCGCGAGCCAAACGTTTGTCGGCGTGCGTTGCGTTTTTGTACGAATGCGGCCAGCGCCCAAAAGCTGCCAAAGACGATCCAGATCCACTTCACCGCCGCATACGGAATCTCTGCGATAGACATTTCCGCCCCCCAACGAATATGCCGTCGACTTGCATACGCTCAAGCTTCAGACTTGGTTCCTGGAGGAGGAAATACTCTGGAATCGGAGCCACACTGGCAAGCTAGGCGCGAGAAAGATAGGCGCCCTCGGCCGTATCCACACGAATCTTTTCGCCTTCATTGATGAACGGAGGCACCTGCACCACCAGCCCGGTTTCCAGCTTGGCAGGCTTGGTCACGGAAGAAGCCGTCGCCGACTTCAGCCCTGGCTCCGTCTCCACCACGGTCATTTCTACGGTCTGCGGCAGATCAATCCCCACCGGCACGCCATCGAAGAATGAAACCTTGATCGGCAGGTTCGCAATCAGGTATTCCACCGCATCGCCCAGCGTTTCGCCGTTCAAATGCGTCTGCTCATAGTTTTCCGTGTTCATAAAGTAGTAGTCATCGCCGTCGGAGTACAGAAACTCCATCGCAACTTCGTCCACGATCACGCGCTCAATCGGATCGGGCGAGCGAAAACGGTGCTCGTACATCGCGCCGGTGCGCAGGTTGCGCAGCTTGGCCTGGATAAACGCGCGCAGGTTTCCAGGAGTGCGGTGCTCTACCTTGAATACGGAATGCAATTCACCATTGTGCTTGATGATCATGCCGGGACGTAACTGAGTGGCGGGAATCGCCATAAGAAAGCTTGCTCCTTAACACTTGTCAGAATTTCGCTCGCAGCGGATACCCCGCCGAACGCAAAGGTCAACCCTTCCAGTGTAGCCTAGCCGCGGCAGCTCTGAGGCGTCGCGCCTGTTCTGATCACGCCGTAGGCAGGTCAGTCTTGTAGTCCCTTCCTCGCGAAGAGATCGCCCAAAGCGGCGAACACCACTTCCAAAAAGAGGAATCCGGATTTGGGCCGAATCATTCACTCCCGGCTCGAAGGATTTTTTCCCGCCTGGCTTCGCAGTACTTCACAAATTCCACCGCATATCCCCGCGTGCGTAATAGATGCATCACCGAATCATTCTCCAATAGATGATCGAGAACCCCGCGCTGCACCGCCTCCCAGGTTTCTTGCATCGATTGATCTTGATTGCGCGTCGAGAAGATCAGCGCCTGCACGTTCAGCAGAACGAAACAAATCCAGCGTTCCCGCGCACCCCGAATCGACACATCCATTCCCGGTTCCGCGATCAGAGAGTCCGCGATCATCAGGTTTTCATCGCTGCTCAGCACCACCGAATTCTGTACATTCAAAGCCTGGGTCAGAGCCGCCCGATGTTGCGTGGACTTCAAATCTTCCGAAATTTGATTCAGCCGGTTCGTCGCCTTTGCCAGCAACACGGTTGCGATCACCAATAGGATGGTCGCCATCGCCGTCACCAGCACACCAACCGCATCCACCAACTCGGCATTGAATGTCATCGCTCGATTTTACGAGCCCCACCCTGCAGGACGCCAATCTTTCCACCCCGTCTCGTTTGCTCGAGTGTTGACTATCTACAATCGAGTAGTGTAGATAATCATAGTATGGGTAAACCAAGTGATCTCGTCCAGGGCACGCTCGATCTGCTGATTCTCAAAACCATTTCTCTCGAGCCGAAACATGGCTGGGCCATCGCCAAACGCATCCAGCAAATTTCCAATGAAGTCCTGCAGGTGCAGCAGGGTTCGCTCTACCCGGCCCTGCATCGACTGGAACAGCAAGGCTGGATCCGCGCCAGGTGGAGTGAGACCGAAGGCGGCCGCCAGGCCAAGTTCTATTCACTCACCCCAGCCGGTCGATCTCAGCTGGAAAAGGAAAAGCAAAGCTGGAACCGTCTCTCCACCGCCATCAACCTGGTTGTGGATGAAGCCTGAACAGGAGTGAGCCAATGCGATTTTTCGACCGATTCCGTATGGCAATAGCAACGCTGTTTCGTCGCAACGCGGAAACGCAGCGCCTGAATGATGAGCTGCAGTTTCACCTGCAACAGCAGATCGCCGAGAACATCGCCCACGGCATGACCGAGGACGAAGCTCGTTCCGCCGCCTTGCGCACCTTCGGCAATCCCACCCTGCTCCGCGACCAGGCTCGCTCCCAGTGGAGCTGGAACGGGCTGGAAAAATTCATGCGCGACCTGAAATACGGCGCCCGCACCTTAGGCCGCTCTCCCGGCTTCGCCATCATTGCCATCCTGGTCATGGCGCTCGGCATCGGCGCAACCGCATCCCTGTTCACCATCGTCAACGCGGTGCTGCTCAAGCCGCTGCCCTTCCGCGATCCCGGCCGGCTGGTCATGATCTACGAGCATTTCCGCGCCTCGACCTCCAACAGTGACGGCTTTAATTACAACTGGGTTGCGGCAGCCGACTACAACGACTGGCGGCAGCACACCCATAGCTTCCAGGATATGGCGGCCTGGAGATATTGCGGATTCAGTCTCACCGGCGAACACAGCGAGCTACCCGAGAGTGTTGCCGCGGGGGCAGGCACCTCCAACCTGTTCTCCGTTCTGGGCGTGCCCATGGCGCTGGGCCGCTCGTTCACTCCCCAGGAAGACCAGATCGGCGCCAGCCATGTTGTGATCCTCTCCTGGAGCCTGTATCAGCGGCGTTTCCATGGCGACCCTTCCATCCTCGGCCAACAGATTCGTATGGATAAGGTGCCTTACATCGTGGTCGGCGTGCTGCCCCGCTGGTTCAACTACCCCGATCCGCGCATGCAGTTGTGGGTACCGTATGCTTCCGTCTTTACTCCGGAGATCTACGGCCGTCATGACTTTCATCAGAGTTACGTCATCGCCCGGCTGCGTCCCGGTACCTCGGCCGCCGCTGCAATCAAGCCCATCAGCGCGCTCCAATACCAGATGCATCTCGCAAACCTCAACGCCCCTGTCGCCGAGGATGCCGTATCCCGTCCCATGGTTGAAGACCTGGTGCAGGATGTAAAAATGCGTTTGATTGTTTTGCTCTGTGCCGTGGGTTGCATGCTCCTCATCGCCTGCCTGAACGTTTCCAACCTGCTGGTGGCGCGCGGCGCTGCTCGACGCAAAGAGGTTGCGGTACGCCTGGCCCTGGGCGGCAGCCGACGCACGCTCATTCTGGAGCAGATGTCGGAAAGCCTGCTCATCTGTCTGCTCGGCGGAGGTCTCGGACTTCTTCTGTCCATCTTCGCGACGCAATGGCTCGCCCTCCATTGGCAGGGCCTGCCACGCGCCAACGGGATTCACGTCGACGGAACTGTGCTCGCCTTCACTCTTGCTGTATCGCTTCTCACCGCCGCTATCGCCGGCTTGTTGCCCGCCATTTCATCCACCGGCCAAGGCGTCTCTGCCGCGCTTCAGGACTCTTCGCGTTCCGCCAGCGGCAGCGCATCGCGCGCCATCTTGCGTAAAGTCCTGCTCATTGCAGAAATCGCCCTCACCGTCGTCTTGCTGATCTCTGCCGGATTGCTCTTCAAGAGCTTTTTACACCTGCGCGACGCCAATCTTGGATGTGCGACCGATGATGTGCTGACCATGCAATATGCGTTGCCCAAAAAACAGTACGACACTCCGCCAAAGATCATTGCGTTTCACGAGTCGCTGTTAGACCGCGTGCGAAATCTTCCCGGAGTCGAAGCCGCGGGTTTGGTTTCCACGGCGCCGGGAGCAGGTTATGACGGGGACCAGGTTTTCACCATCCCCTCACGCCCGTCGACTAGCTTTCAGTTGCAGGACGACGCCATAACCCGCACCGCCAGTCCCGGTTATTTTAGGACCATGCAGATTCCGCTGATCCGCGGCCGCGTATTCACCCAGCAGGAGCGTCTGGATCGATACCACTACATCGTCATCAGTAAGAAATTCGCCGATCAGTTTTTCCCCAACGCAAATCCCATCGGCGAGCAGATCACCACTCCAGGGGTGGATGGTAAGCTGGAGAACTTCCAGATCATCGGCGTGGTCGGTGACACCCTCTACGACGTCTCCAAGCCCGTCAAAGCCACCATGTATTTCCCCATTCTCGCCGGCATCCCTTCGCTGACCAATGTCGCCACATTGGTGACGCGCACTGCGGGCGATCCGCTCGCCATGTCCATCCCAATCCAGAAACAGGTTGCCGCGCTCGACCCCGAACTGCCTGTCTATCAGGTGCTCACCATGCAACAGATTGTCAGTAACAGCACCGTCAGCCAAAACTTCAGCGCCACACTCGTGCTCGCGTTCGCTGCATTTTCACTGCTTCTGGCTTCGATTGGATTGTATGGAGTCCTCTCCTATCTCGTCACCCAGCGCGTCAAGGAAATAGGTATTCGCCTGGCGCTAGGGGCGCAACGAGCCCAGGTGTTGCGCCTGGTTTTAATGGACGGTGTGCGCCCTGTTTTGCTTGGGCTTCTTCTGGGATTAGGCGGAGGCATCGCCGCCGGATCGATGATTCGCTCCATCCTCTATGGAACCAGTCTCCTCGACCCGGTCGTCTTTGCCGTGATGATTGGCACTCTTCTGCTCACTGCGGTCATCGCCTGCGTAGTCCCGGCCATTCGAGCGTCGCAGATCGAACCCGTGCGAGCCCTCCGAACCGAGTAGGCTCTCGATTGCCGCTGCTGCCTTTCGAAGAGACCTCTTCGCGGATGAATAGATGGATAGCAGTTCTCTTGTTGATGTAGTGGGAGGAATAAAGACCCGTCATCCTGAGCGAAGCGAAGGATCTCTGTAGTTCCGTGTTTCCGCGCGCAGGTCGTCCGCAGTGTCTATCTATCCAAAGATCTTCGCAAAAAATCTTCCCAGCTTATGGAAGAAGCCGGACTTGTGCGGCTTGGGCTGCGGAACTGGCGGAGCTTCCGCTACCTCGACCGGCCCGGTATTCACCGACGGCCCAAATCCCGGAACCGGCGCACTCGCCACCGTGGCCGCACTCTCCGGCGTCGCCATTCCAGACGGCGTTCCTGTCGGCACGGTCTGCTGCGGAGCAATGTAGCTCAACGTCGTGGTCACTTCGGAGTGAGTCTCGCCCAATGGCACAACTGGCTTGGTAGCAGCCGAAGGTGGTGGCGCGAGTCCTTCACTTTCCGCCAGCGGAAACGCCGTGTCCGCAGGTGTCGAGCTGGGTCCGCCAACATTCTCTGACCTCTCAGCTGGCTTGGCTGCAACCGCTTCTCCCGCCTTCGCCACAGCCTTTCCCGGTGCCGCAGTCGTGTCGGCGCTAGCGACTGAAATCACCGGTAGCGCCGGGCAGCCACAGGGCTGCGCTTCATTGTCCACCACATTGCGCACGCTTCCCTGCTCAAACATCACCCGCTGATTCGGCATCACGCGATACACGCCGGGACCCATCTGCTCACTCACCGTAACGTACGGTGCATTGTCGCCGCGATTGGCCACGCAGGTGTCGCCTGCTTCGTTTAACCGGATGCGAACATCCGCCTGTCCCGGACCGGAAACCAGAATGCGCAGATCGGGAGTCAGCACCACATCGGAATTTTTCCCAACCTTGTAATGCGCCTCAATCGCGCCATGATCCAGCGCCACCATCAGCGGACTGTTGGCGTCCGCCGCATTATATTGTTGCGAAAGATGTACGGTGGTGGTCGCGCAAAGATCCAGTTGCCCGCCGCGCGTCAGATGAACCGGCAGCGTCACCTTTCCCGCCGTGACCGTGCTGCCATTGCCCAGCGCTGTGCCGTCAGCCGTCAACGTCACCGCGCCCGAGACCTGAACTTGTTCCGTGGTCGCCGACACATCCAGGTGCCCAATCGTCTGCTGCGCAATTGCCGGCGAAGGACTTGTCTGCGATGGAGTTTGTTGCGCGCCCGCACTCGTTCCCCACGCCGCAACCGCGAACACCAGCACGCATCCCGCGGCACAACCCGGACGCACAAAAAACATCCTCTACTCCAGCTTTAGAAAGTTGGCGATCAAGCGCGCGCCATCACCGGTCAGCACGCTCTCGGGATGAAACTGCACACCCTCGACCGGAAAATTGCGATGGCGCAGTCCCATGATCAGCCCCTCGGAGCGCGCGGAAATCTGCAGCTCCTCCGGCAATCCGTCTTCAGAAACGATCAGCGAATG
This sequence comes from uncultured Acidobacteriota bacterium, assembly GCA_963735505.1. GTDB lineage: Bacteria > Acidobacteriota > Terriglobia > Terriglobales > Acidobacteriaceae > JAKAAZ01. The sequence goes on from CAVTLR010000003.1 coordinate 320,601, forward strand.
GTACCGCGTGCAGGTCATCGGGCTGGGAATGCCGCGAAAAATCGTACGGCTGTCGTGCTCCACGGAACTCGTTTTGCCATGCATCAATCGCGGCGCGCGAATAATCCTCCCGCCAAACGCCGCCCCGATCGCCTGGTGCCCCAGGCACACTCCCAGGATTGGAACCTTCCCCGCAAAGTGTTTCACCAGCGGAATGCTGATGCCCGCTTCCTGCGGCGTGCATGGGCCGGGCGAGATGACGATCCGCTCCGGCGCCAGCGCCTCAATCTCTTTCAACGTGACCTGGTCGTTGCGGCGAACCTGCACCTCCGCGCCCAGCTCTCCCAGCAACTGCACCAGGTTGTAAGTAAACGAATCGTAGTTGTCGAGAACAAAGATCATGGGCGGGCTGAGATAGCTGGTATCAGGATATCAAGCCACGGCATTTTCCACTGAACAACAACGTGTACTCTGGGGCGAGGCTCGCGTAGACCCCCGCCTACAGGCCGCGCACTCGGGCGCGCGAGCATCGGGTAGACCCTAACCTTTAGGCCGGGGATACGCCACTGAAAATATAACGGTGGCTTTGGCCGCTGAGGTCAGCTAGGATTTTTCGCGCTGCTATTCCATGTGGCCGAATGCGCAACGTAAGAAATGTACACAGCGGGACATGGGTGCCCCATTCAAGCCCCCTATTTGCTTGGCGGGGCACAGAATCGCACGTTTTCGGGGCAACCGGTCCTACATTCCTTTTGCACGCGACGACAAGTTTCCACGGCGGTCAGCGCGAATCTACCTGTTGGCCGTTCGAGCCACGCCTGGAAATTGGCCCTCACTCGCCTGCCGGAGCCGCCTTCTTGTGCTCCACAAAGATGTGCGCCTGGTGACAGCTCACGCACGTCTTGCCGTTCATGAACGGATCAGACTTCAGTTGTGCCACCTGATCGCCGTGACAGTTGGCGCATGTGCTTAGCGCCGGCATGCCGGCAAAGTCCGCTGATGCTGGCTCGCCATGGCACACAGTGCATTCGACACCGTTGGCACTATGCGGGCTGGCTTTCCATTGGTCATAAATCGCCTTGTGGCAGGTGGCGCAGGTATCCCCGGCTGGAATTCCCCGATGGAATACATGCTTGGCTTGATCCTGCTGAGCCATGGCAGGTCGAACGGCAATAGGCAAAAAGAGAACAACGAACAGGGCGACACCGAACATGCGCGCACACAAACGATTCACGGACAGACCTCCTACGTAACGTGTTCAAGTATCGAACCGGCGATGCCTGCCGATCTGTGATACCTGTCACGTCTCACCGGAATGCCATCTGCCCGATAGCTCGCGCCCCACGCGCCTGGTTGAGGCTGTTACCGTTATGACTGCCAGAACGACCAGAGGCGCTCAGTCACAATGCTTCTGCCTTGCACACGTCCAGCCATTGCCGCTGCAGCGGAAATCGCCGGATTCATCACGCCACCCGCCGCGGCGAGCGCCGCCAAAGTGTTTTCATCGGGATGGATGACCTCAACCAAAGCACCGCTGTCTTGCAGTATTTTCACCGTCTCATCCAGTGTGACTAAACTCATGGACGGAATCGGAACTCCCGGCGGCGGTTTCATCGCCAGGATCATCACCCGATCGAAGCCGGTCGCCAGATCCGCGTTGTTCGTGGAATAGAACCCGCCGTCAATATAATGCTCGCCTTCAAACAGGGTGGGCGGCCAACCGAAGGAAGCGGTGCAGGCAATCACCGCATCCACCAGATCAATGCCACTGTCGCGATCGAAGGCGCGTCGCTCTCCAGTTTCCGCATTGACGGTCGCGATAAGCAGCCTTTTTTCCGGCCATGTCTCCACTGGAAGCTGGGCCGCGACAATCTCCCGTCGGCTTGATCCATTCCTGCCCGAAGCTGCCGCTACCGCCAGCGATCCCATTCTTTGCAGAATTTCAGTCGGGCTGCCGCCGGCTTGCTTCGCGCGAGCCACACCGTCGCGAAGTCCTACCCAGTCAACCGCTGCAGTCCGCTCGGAAGACGGCGGCTCGGGTTGAAGGCGGCGTTGAAATACCTCTTCGTGCGCAGCTCCGCTGGCAAGATGGAGCGCGATCCTGGAGCCGGAAGAGGTTCCCACGAAAAGGTCGGCGTTTCTGACGTCGAGACCCCCGTCAGCCATCCCCGTAACCATGCCAATTTCCCACGCGCTCGCAGCGTAGCCACCACCGGCCAGAACCACGGCACGTCGCTTACGATTCAGTAGATGATCTCCATGTGAATAGAATACGTGAGGACTCAACGCGTTCGCGAATCACCTGCCCGCGCATGATCAGGCCCGCGAGCATCTGGTAGACCCCAGCCTTTAGGCCGGGGATTAGCAGTGCTGCAAGCCCGAAAACGAGTGCGCCTATGCCTGCTGATGTCCAAAGCCCAACTCGGGCGAGTATGTTCATTGTTTGCCCCCAACGCCCCTAAGGACGTATTCACCAGGATTAGTCCCAACAACTCGCTTGAACGCCTTGCTGAACGCAGCGTCGGATTCGTACCCGACCGACCGGGCCACGTCGATCAGCTTTTTGTCACGCTGTTCGAGTAACTGCATCGCCTTCTGCATCCGCCACTCGGTGACATATTCCAGCGGTGTCTGTCCCAGTAGCTCTTTAAAACGCGCTGCGAATGAGGAGCGAGACATGCCCGCCGATTCGGCCAGGGATTCGACCGTCCAGGGTGTCTTCACACTGTTGTGAATGGCGCTCAGAGCCGTGCCCATTTGAGGATCGAAAATCGCACGCAGCCATCCTTTGTTGCGCCATTCCACTCCCGACGCGATATGCGCCCGCAGTGCGTGGATAAACAGAACCTCGGCCAGCCGAGTCCCGACGACTTCCGATCCCGGCGCCTGTTCTGCCATTTCTGACGCCAGCGCCTGCATCGTGTTCTGAAGAGCCAGCGTGCGTGCCTGATCGGCCTTCATCAGAATGAAGCTCGGCAACAACTGAGTGATCGGCTTCAAACTGGCGCGATCGAAACTCAAGGACCCACAGACGATTGTCGTCGGTGCGCCGCCCCCTCCATAATGAGCGACGTTGCTTTTGGCTCTGGCCCCGATCTCGCGGAAACTCCACCTCGGCCGTGTTCGCGGACTGTCGCGCAAAACAATCGAAGTCCCCCGGGCCAGCAAAAAGCAATCACCGCCGGTCAGCGGAATCGGCTCCGGAATCCCTTCCACACTCAGCCAGCAGTTGCCGCGCGAAACCATGGCGAAGTGCGCCAAGTCTGTGGGTGAAATCTTTTTGCCGGCAGGTGTGACTTTTTCTTCGGTCTGCTTCTCTTGCCTTACGCCCCACGGAGCTGTCGCTTCCAGCCTGTGCAGACCGAAAGCGGTTACATGCATGGTTCGAAAGATATCTGTGATCGGGTCCAACGCAGCCTCCCTATTTTGGACGAATAGACAAAAGATTAGGACTCCCGAGCAGTCCTCGTCCACCGCCAAGGAACTCTACTCTTCTGTACTGAATGCTACACATCTACGGAAGGAGCAATTATGGGAAAGCTTAAAGGTAAAGTTGCAGTCATCACGGGTGGATCCAGCGGCATGGCGCTGGCCAGCGCTAAGCTCTTCGTTGAAGAAGGCGCCTACGTTTTCATCACCGGTCGGAAGCAGGAGCAGCTCGATGAAGCCGTCAAGCTGATTGGCCGGAACGTGACCGGCGTGCGCGGCGACGCGGCCAATCTCGGCGACCTCGACCGTCTGTTCGACACGGTCAAGCGCGAAAAGGGCAAGATCGACATTTTGTTCGCGAGCGCCGGCAGCGGCGAAGCCCTCAAACTGGGCGAGATTACCGAGCAGCACTTCGATGCCGCCTTCGGCCTGAATGTGCGCGGCACGCTGTTTACGGTTCAGAAGGCGTTGCCGCTGTTCAACGATGGCGGATCGATCTTCATGACCGGGTCAAATGCTTCGGTGAAAGGTTTCCCTGGTTTCGGCGTGTATGCGGCCAGCAAGGCGGCCTTGCGCTCCTTCGCACGCACCTGGCTCAACGAACTGAAAGGCAGAAACATCCGGGTGAACGTGCTGGTCCCGGGCCAGGTGGCCACACCGCTTCTGGAGCAAGTTCTCACCAGGGAGGCGAAGGAGATGTTCGAATCGCTGATCCCGCGGGGAAAGATGGGTCGTCCGGAGGAAATTGCCACGGTCGCGCTGTTTCTCGCTTCAGACGACTCCAGCTACGTAAATGGAGTGGAGTTGTTTGTCGACGGCGGCGTCTCGGCCATCTGAAATCGGCGCATCCCGGTGAGTGCATCCTCTCCAATGCGCTCATCGAGCCAAGATGGGTCGAGCCAGGATGGGTATCGCGAAGTCGGCATGGCGACTGGAATCCCGAATCCTCGAAGTCGTCAACCGAGATTTCAGATCGCTGGCGATGAGTCAACAGAATCCGGTATCATTCGGATCGATTGACGCAGCCTGGCAAGCCGACTCCAATCCGCTGGTTTCCTTGGCGCCGGATTGGAACCTCTAGGCCGAGGAGATTTCCATGAACGTGCCGCAACAAATTAAGGACTATATCGCCGCTCAACCGGAACCAAAACGTAGCGAACTGCAACAGCTGCATCACATGATTTTGGCGTCGATGCCAACCTGTAAATTGTGGTTCTTAGATGGGAAAGACGAGAAAGGAAAAATCGTTTCCAACCCAAACATTGGATATGGATCTCAAACCATGAAATATGCCAATGGAAAAACCCGGGAGTTCTACCAAATCGGTATCAGTGCGAATACAACCGGCATTTCCGTCTACATCATGGGAGTCAATGACAAGAAGTATCTGGCCCAGGCATTTGGAAAGGAACTCGGCAAAGCCAGCGTCACCGGCTATTGCATCAAATTCAAAACACTACCAGACATAAATATCGCCGTACTCAAAGCAGCCATGCAATATGGAATCGACCAGACAACCCTGCAACATTGACGTCATCTTGACTCAATAAACCGCCGCCCGCCCCATGCAAGCCGATCCCGAGCGTGGCGCGAAATCGCGGCCCGCTGCCACGCTGGCTGGCCGAATCCAGCATAGTGGGAATGGTCGCTGGATCGGCAACCGGGTTTCCATCGAGCAGAACGACGTGACAGCCGACTCCAAGAAGTTTTTGTTGCTGAGAGATTTCAACAGCTTCATGAAAGCGTGGTGCGGCGGCCATCACGGTTGATGAGTCGGCGCACTGGCATGAGTCTATCAAGTGTCGCCGATGGCGAGATGACATCCGTGTGCTGTCGGTGATGCGACTCGTATCCGCGGAATCGGCGATAGTGGCACCGCTCGGCTTTGCGCCGGGAAAAGCCTAGTTGCCTTTTTCTTGTTCTTGAATTCGCTTTTTGAATTCAGAAATATCTAGGAGCGTTTGACTATGAAAAGGCTTGTCCATAGATACCGACCAGAGTTCATTGTTAGCTTGGTCGCGTACAGAGAAAACTACCGGGGTAGGTGATTTGTCTATATCATTGCCGGGTGGGGTGGGTCTGCCTTTGGTGTTGGCTGTGAACAGAAGGACCAAATCGGCGTCCTTTGCCTGCTTCACAATTTTGAATCGCCCCCACTTACTTATTGCATCGTAGGCTCGGTCTGTAATCGCTGCTTCGCCAGTTTTATTGTCAATGTACACGGTTTTTGCAGCCATCACGCCGGCCGGCAGCGGAGCATGGTTTTCCTTCGCATGAATCGGAGACACGATAAGAATAAGGGCAAGTGCTACAGTGCTTGCTGCTTTCATGCGCTCTCCCGTCAGCTAACTATACTCCACAGATTTGTGCAGCACGCTCACCCATTCCCTCATCGCCCAAACCGCATCGCACCTACCTGCAATCGTCACCGTCGACCATACTACCCGCCGAGCGTGTTCTTCATATCGACCACCTGTTTGCCCGCATGCAGCGTCTGAATACATACGAAGCTGAGACGAACGCCATCACGAGAATCGGATCAAATTTATCCCAGGTACTGCCACCGACATTCAGTTGTGAATAGAACGCGAGCAAAAGAGTGAACGCGAAACCAGCATAGACCCACTCAGTCAGTCGAGGCATATTGGGAATCAGAAGGCCCACGCCACCCAGGATGTGGGTCACGCCAATCAGCGGGACGATATAGAGCGGGTATCCGAGCTGCTGATGGGCGATCCTCCACTCCTCGGGATCGTGAATGAGATATAACCTTCCGAAGTACACCCACATGCAGGCGACAAGGCCGGTTGTTACCATCGCGGCTATTTGAGTTGCTCGACCTGCCCGCGCGCGTTTATCGATTGTGTGTTCAGCTTTCATATTTAAAGCAATCCTATTCTTGCCGGCTCAAATGGTTTCAATCGTTCTGCAATAAGCCGGCCATGGCTCACCAGCAAAGGCAGGAACCGCCGGTCGAACACCAAGCCGCGGTGGCCACGGCTGGCTGTTCCCGCCCCCAGGGCGCTGAAACTGCTTGCCCCGGATTTACTCCTTGACTGCGTTCTTTGCAGCCGCAAACACATCGCGTGCAGACGTCGTACCCGCTACCTGCTCTGTACCCGTGACTCCCAGGTCCGACCATCCCGCGTTCACGCCGTCAAACATTTCTTCAGCAGGCCCGGTGTGGCCCTTCGGGACGCCGAACTGCTGGAACGTTTCCGCCCACCCTGCACGCGGAACTGCAAATGCTTTTACGTCGAGTTTCAGCACTTCACCCAATTGTGCGGCCACTTCATCCGCGCTGACCATCGAACCCAGCTCGATGACGCGATGCCCTGACCACGCCGGCCCGCTCAGAAGCGTTGCCACCTCTGCGCCGATATCGTCGGACGCGACCATGGTCGATTTCCGGTTTGTCGGATTGTAGAAGACCGGTAGTGTTCCGCCCTGGGCGGCCTGCAAACCGTAAAGAAAGTTTTCGAAAAAGCCGCCTGCGCGCACAAATGCGAGCGGAGATGACAGGCTGCGAAAACCTTGCTCCAGCAGCGATAAGGCCGTGATGATCCCCATCCCGCTGGTTCTATCCGCGCCCATCGACGAGAGCGCCAGCACCCGCGGGGGCACTACCCTGGTCAGCGCCTCGACATAGTTCGCAATCACGCCCCTTGCTTCTCTGAAGTCAGGCGAGGGAGCCCATACAGCCGGCAACATCACAAACGCGCCCGCAACACCCTTCAGCGCCGCCGCGATGGCTGTCGCATCGTTCCAGTCTCCATCCACCAGCTCCACGCCCTGGTCTGCCCACTTCGCCGCTTTCTCGCGATTGCGCACCAGGGCTCGCACCTGTTTGCCTTGCTGCAGCAGATGCCGCGCCGTGGCACCCCCAACGTTTCCAGTAATTCCCATGACTAAATACATGCCCGTTTCTCCTTTTGCCTCGTATTTGGCCGCCCACCCAAATAGGCAACCTGACTATTAGAGATCTAAACTAACCATTGGTTGCAAAATAATCTTTGGTTATTTAACCAACGGTTATAATTCAACAATCGGTCGCAAACATCGCCAAAAGGAAGTAAGCTATGGAAGTGACGTCCACATCACCAAGTCGCAGGCTAGAGCGCAAAGAGAGGCTGCGGGGCGAAATCCTTGCGGCTGCCAGCAAAATGTTTGCCGATCGCGGCTACGAAGCCGTAACGCTCCGCGAGATCGCGAAAGAGATTGGCTATACCCACGCCGTGATCTATCAGCATTTCCCGGACAAATGGCACATTCTTGCCGAGTTGAGCCGCGAAACGATCGCGCTGATGATTCAGAACTTCGACGCGATTGCCGCTAAATATCCTGCGCCGAAGGAGCGCCTATTTGCCACTTCACGTGGCTTGATTCAGTTCTGCACTGCCCATCCACAGCAATTCCGCAACGTCTTCTTCGGGCCGGAGAACCGCAACGGCGTCCGCGCTGGACAATACATCGACGACATAGGCAGGCCTTTGTTCCAACGTTTCGTGCAGCTCTTTTTCGAGGTTGCCAAGGCTGAAGGATTGCCGAGTAAATCTGACATCGTCGTAGCTCACACCTGGTGGTACACGATCTTCGGCCTCGCCACACTCATGGTCATCCAGGGGGTTGTGCCTGAACTGCCTGACCAGGCTCTCGTGGTCGAGCAAACCATCGCCACGCTATGGGCCGGCGTCCAGGCTGTTCCGCGATTGCCGAAGAGCGCAATCTCCAGGCGATCCCGCCGATCCCGTTCCTCAAGGCACTAACGGCTTTTGTCTTCTTAGCAGTCTGCGGATCCCCGCCACTACCAATCCGCCGATCCATCTCCAATCCAGTCCAATGAGCCCCCCACCCGTTTGCAACAGCTGACTGTGAGGCCTGCGGAAGGTGATCGGATCCTGGCCGGAATTTGACATGACTACGGCCGACCAGCTTCGAGAAGCGCATCTCGAATTGACATTCTGTACCATAACTGTGGTACAGTCATTTCCATGAACTTCCGGCTAAATCCCGCCTCTGGAAATCCTCTTTATTTACAGCTGATAGAGCAGGTGCGTCACGCCGTCGAGACTGGCGTCCTGCAGGACGGCGATCTGATGCCCAGCATCCGCACCCTTGCCGAGGAACTCGTCATCAGCCACAACACCATCGCCAAGGCCTACATGGAGCTTCAGCATGAGGGCCTGCTTGAGCTCCGCCACGGCTCCGGCGCTTACATCTCCGCGCCGCGCAGTGCAAAGGCGCGTTCTGCCAAGCTCCTCAAGGCACAAACTCGCGTCCGCGATATCGTAGAAGACTTGCGCAATGACTTCTCCGCCGAGGAGATCCGCCGCCTCTTCGAAGCCCAGCTCATCCACACTACCGCTACTCAGAGGAAGTCATGATTCCCGAGCGCATCATTCACACCTGCGAACTGACCAAGGATTACGGCGGCTTCCGCGCGGTCGATCACCTCAATCTCAGCGTCCGCGCAGAGCGGATCACCGGCTTTCTCGGCCGCAACGGCGCCGGGAAAAGCTCGACCATCAAGATGCTGCTGGGCATGATCAGTCCTGCCTCCGGCTCCGGCACTGTCCTCGGCTTTCGCATCGATGATCCCAGACAAAGCATAGAGATCCGCCGCCGCGTCGCCTACGTTGGCGAGGACAAGGGGCTCTACGGCTACATGACTGTCGCCGACCTGATTCGCTTCACTCGCTCCTTCTACAATGACTGGCAACCGGAGGTCGAACGTCGCCTTCTCGCCGAGTATCGCCTTCCTCCTCGCCGCAAAGTGAAGGCGCTCTCCAAGGGCATGCGCACCAAGCTTGCTCTGTTGCTCGCGCTCTCTCGGCGTCCGGCTCTACTCATTCTCGATGAGCCCACCGAGGGACTCGATCCGGTCTCCATTGAGGAGCTGCTGCAGACACTCGTCTCCGCCCCCGCCAATGGCACCAGTGTTTTCTTCTCCTCACATCAACTCTCTGAGGTCGAGCGCATCGCCGATGACATTCTCATGATCGACCGCGGCGTCTCCGTGCTCGACATGTCGCTTGAGCAGATTCGCCAGAACTACCGCCGCATCTCGCTCGGCTTCTCCACAGCTCCGCCGCTGCTCGAATCCATCCTCGGCGTCGAGAAGATGCGCTGCAACGGCCGGCAGATCACGATCCTCGCCAGCAGCAATGCGGACGCGATCGCACAACTCGGCCGCGAACGTGGCGCAGTCGACGTCCACGTCTCTCCCGTCAGTCTGCGCGAGATTTTTCTGGAGACTGTGCAGGAGCGCAATCGCCAGGACCAGCAGCATCACTTGGAGCACGAAGATGCTCTGGTATAAGTCATTCCGTGAGATCCGCAACGTCACGCTTGTCGGTATCACGGCTATGGCCGCAATGTGCGCGCTAATCGTGCTTGACCAGCAGACCATGCGCGCGCATGCCGATGCTTCCATCACCTATGTCGCGTACATCTGGAAGTCGGTCTACAACAGCATCGGACGCGATATTTTCATCTTCCTCTCCGTCATCCTCGGCTCTGGCGGTCTTTTGCAGGAGCGTGCGAACGGCACCGCCGGCTTCACGCTTGCGCTTCCCGTCAGCCGTCGCAGCATCGTCTTTACACGCGCCATCATCGGCTACCTTGGCGTGCTCGCGATCGCGGCGGTGCCCATCGTGGTTGTGCCCATTGCCTCGCGCTACGTCGGCCAGCAGTACCCAGTCACGCAGAACATTGGCTTCTTCTTCCTCTGGGCTGGCGGCGGCGCCGTCTTCTACGGCCTCACCTTCCTGCTGGCGCACCGGCTGGAGGCTGACTACATCTCCGTGCTCCTCGCCATACCCTTGCTGATGCTTTACAGCGCCATGCTGAATTTGCCCTGGCTCTCTCGCCTGCGCATGCTCAACATCTTCGACATCATCAACGGCGAAGACATGCCCTTCTTCAACCAGGCCCGGCATCTGCTCGTCGCTCCACTGCCCTGGCTTGCTCTGGCCGCCATGCTCGCCGTCAGTGCAACCCTCATCATCCTTGCCGCGCGGCGCATCCAGTCGCTCGACTTCTAAGGAGAACACCCTATGCTGTGGTACAAAGCCTGGCGCGAAAGCCGCATGCGGTTCCTCCTGAGTGCCGGAATCATCGCCGCCATGTGCCTGGCCTACACGCTATTTCAAGCGCGACTCTACCCGGGCGTCGCGCACGATCATCCAAACGTCCGCACCTATATCCAATACATCCACTGGACCATCTTCGGCGGAGCCACGCGCGGCCTGCTGCAGCTTAGCTGCCTGGTCCTCGGACTTGGCGGCCTGCAGCGCGACCGCCAGCAGAACACACTCGGTTTCACACTTGCCCTTCCCGTCAGTCGCCTCAACCTGGTAGCCTCGCGCGCTGCGCTGGGCATCGTCCAGGTGTTCGCGCTCTCGGCCCTGCCTTCCCTGGTCGTGACCGCAGCCTCGCATCTGGCCGGCGAGCGGCTTCCGCTCGGCTATGCTCTGCGATTCATCCCGCTCTGGGCGGCCGGCGGTATCTTCACCTTCGCCGTATCGTTCCTCGCCTCCGTCCTGTTCTCCAGCGAGTATGTTTCGCTTGCCGTCGCCTATCTGGTCTACGTGTTCTACCTCGCTGCGGCGCGTTATCCAGGTCTGCGCCCCTTCCATCTCCACGTAGCGGACTTTATGACCGGCGTATTCCCTCACTACCTCGACCGCACCACCATGCTATGGACCAACACCTATCCCCTGTCCCCCATCGCAGGATTTCTGGCCGCAGCAATGATGTTGTTTCTTGTAGGTGGCATCGTCACGATAAAACAGGACCTATAGAGCCATTTCCGCTTGATCGGTGCCCAGGAACACCCATGCCGCCGGAAATGATTCTGGATTGACGATCATCGCCGGCTGCCCATTCAAGCCCTCCCTGAGCGAGCCTTCAGGCGAGCCGAACCGGTTGCCTTGCGTAGGATGAGAAGCACTCATCCTCTCCCAATCAGCAATTGCAAAATTCACACTTGACATTCATCAACAATCCACTACCATATGGTTGTGGATAAGTTGGGTACAACATTTGCGGCTTTGTCGGATCCAACCCGCCGGGCGATGATCGAACGACTCTCCCGTGGGCCTGCTTCAGTGCATGGATTGACGGAACCGTTTGCACTTTCGCAGCAGATGATTTCAAAACATATCGCCTATTTGGTGCGGGCGCGGATTGTAGTCAAGACCAAGCGTGGACGAGAAAGTGTGTGCACCCTTCGGCCTGCGGCGATCAAGACAGTCAGCGACTGGGCGTTTAGCTATCGCCGATTCTGGGAAGAGAGTTTCGACAAGTTGGAAGTGGTCGTAAATCAGATGAAAAAAGCGGAGGAGAAAGATGACAAACAACACGGTGAACGAAACAGAGCGAATGGTAATCACAAGAGTTTTTGATGCCCCACGCGAATTGGTTTGGAAGGCGTGGACAGACCCGAAGTACATTATGCAGTGGTGGGGGCCGAAAGATTTTACCTCGCCGTCTTGCAAGATGGATTTTCGCGTTGGAGGAAAACTTCTCTGCTGCATGCGATCCCCGGATGGGCAGGAGTTCTGGAACGCGGTTGAATACCACGAGATTGTTCCGTTCGAGAAGATCGTTTCCTTGATGTATTTTGCCGACTCGAAGGGAAACAAGATTGACCCCGCGGAATTAGGGATAGAACATGAAGCCATCGAAGGTGCCTACGACGTGACCCTCTTTGAGGATCTCGGAAGCGGCCGGACGAAACTCACCTTCATTGGAAATGAACCCCTGCAGAGCGCAAAAGAAAGCGGTCAACTCGAGGGCTGGAACCAGATATTCGATAAAATTGCTGCCGTTGTTGCGGGGCTGGCGCAGTCGAAATAAAAAGTCGAAGTTTCGACGATCGTCCCGCGCAAGATACAGCCAAGGCTGGCGACGGAGGCTCGGCTCGACCGGGCCTCTCGTCGCTTGCCCGAATCGTAGCCTTTCCGGATAAGTGACCCTCGGATTAACCGGCTGACGTGTTCCCCATGCAAGTAGATAATGGTACGAGCCCACGGCGGTCGTTGCCCGACATCGATAACAGATGTAGCTTCGCGTCGAGCGAATTCCAATCCCTTACACTACCAACACAACACTCATGCCGGCGCGCACAAACCTCGATTTGGATACCCTGCGCACTCTCGTCGTGGCCCACGACCTGGGCGGCCTGGCGCAAGCCGCCGACCGTCTTGGCCGTACTCCTTCCGCCATCAGTCTTCAGATGAAACGCCTGCAGGATGACCTCGGAATGACAATCTTTCGCAAGCGCGGCCGCGGTCTCGTACTCACTGAAGCTGGAGAAGTAGCGCTCGCCTATGCGCGCCGCATTCTCGCCATTCATGACCAGTTGCTCGACACCGTTCACGCCGATGGCATCGCCGGCAATATCCGCATCGGCTGTCCGCAGGACTTTGCCGCAATCCTGCCTTCGGTACTGTCTCAATTCGCTGCGCTGTTTCCGCGCATGCAGGTCGAACTCCTCATTGAAGGCAACGCTGCCCTTGCCGATGCCATTGAGAAGTCGCGCATCGACCTCGCAATCGTCATTGGCCATGAACGCCGCCCCGCTGCGCAAACAGTGGGCCAGCTGGACCTTGTGTGGATCGCCTCTTCCACCTTCGCGCCGCCCCAGGGAAAACCTCTGCCGCTCGTCGTATTGGGGCCGCAGTGTGCCTTCCGCAAATCCGCAATCCAACACCTCGAGGCCGCAGGCATGTCCTACCGCATCGCTGCCAGCAGCCCCAGTCTCGATGGTCTGCGGGCGGCCTTGCTGGGCGGCCTCGGCATCACGGCGCGTACCCCGTTCAATCTTTCCCAAAGCCTCGTGTACGCCGAGTCACTCTACGGTTTGCCTTTGCTGGGAACCCTGCCGGTCACGCTGCACCGCAACCCGCTCTTCAGCGGAGATGCCGCCGATCGCATGGCCATGCTTCTCGTGGAGGCACTCAGGTTCGTTCTCGCCCCTCGACCAAAGTCGGAAGCTCTCCGCCAACGCCGCAACCGTATCGCCACAACCGTCGCCGCCGCTGCAGCAATGCATAAGTCGCGCTCACGTTTGCGTTGAGAACTATCAAATTGTGCGCCCGCTGCTCCATTGCTACATTGGCGTCATGTTGATCAAGCGTCTCCCCTTTCTCGCCCTTCTGCTGTTTGCCTCCATCATCGCCACCGCTCAAACGCCGACTCCTTCGATCGTCGGCACATGGGTTCTCACCAGCGCCGACAAATTGCTTCCGAACGGCACCCGAGTTTCGGATTACGGCGAGCATCCGCATGGCCTGGTCATCTTCACCCGCGACGGTTACTACTCGGTACAGATCTACCGTGCCGACCGTCTCAAGTTCTCTTCCGGAGACAAACCTAAGGGAACTCCCGAAGAGTACAAGGACGCATCTCTCAGCACCAGCGTCCACTTCGGTCGCTACACGCTCGACCCCGCACACGCCACCATCACCTTCCACATCGATCGGTCTTCGTTTCCCAATCAGGATGACACCACGCAAGTTCGCCCGTACCAGTTAAAGGGCGACCAACTCTCCTGGAAAGTTCCGCCCCGTCCCGATGGCTCCATTCCCATTACCGTTCTGCATCGCGTGACCAGCGAAGAACATCCACCAGTAAAAGGTCTGAACTAAGCACGTCGCAAGAGGGTGAGCAAAGCTCGTCGCAAGAGGCTGAACTAAGCACGTCGCAAAAATTGTACAAATTGCGGAAGCAACAGCCGGCTGCCCCATGCAAGCCCTCGGGCTCCCCAGTGAGCGATGTTTGCGCGCTTACAAATCCCCCAAATCCATCTCAAATCCCGCTCCACGAGTGCGTCGGCCTGTTCACGTCAACGCACAACGAAGATCCAGCTTGCGGAGATTGGTTTGTGACCGGTGGAATCCGGTTACCCTTCTTGCCAACCAGGGGGAGCGCCACGCATACCCCGAATCCGTTCAATTCGGGTCGAGTCTGAACTGCGGTTTACAGTTCGCGAATCGCAGTCACAGGGTTTCGGTGCATCGCTCGATGCGCCGGCAGGTAGCATGCTGCCAAAGACATTGCCCCCAGGAGCATGACGACGGAAACGACGGTGACCGGATCGTTGGCGCCGATCCCGTACAACAGCCGGACGATAATGCGTGTCAGTCCAAGGGCAAACGCCAGTCCCAGCGCCAGCCCGATGCCTGTGAGCCGCAGCCCCTGCGACAGTACGAGCCGCAGCACGTCCACACGTGAGGCACCTAATGCCATTCGTATTCCGATCTCGTGAGTTCGCATTTGAGTTCGATAGGCCACGACTCCGTAGATTCCGGTTACGGCAAGCACCAGCCCGATCAGCGCGAATATTCCCGCCAGGGTGCTCTCGATGACGGCGAAAGTGCTCGCCATCTGGGTACTCTCTCGCATGGGACGCACATCGAAAACGGGCAGTCGTGGATCGATTCCGTGGATGGCGTTTTCGACCGCAGGCGCAAAGTCGGCCGGACTTCCATGGGTCTCCACCTGCACGATCGTCTCGTACCCCGCCTGGAAAAAGCTCATATACACCATCGGCTCGGGTGGCTCATTCACGAAAGTATGGGTTGAATTCCTCACAACGCCGACAACCGTGAAAAGGCTGCCCCAAATCCTGAGCCTCTTTCCCAGCGGATCCTGCCCGGGCCAGTAGCGCCTCGCCGCCGTCTGATCCACGATGAGCACCTTGGGGGCCTTTTCATCGTCCTCCAGCGTAAACTCGCGTCCTTCCAAGATGGGTATATGAAGGGATTCGAAATACTGCGGTCCCACCTCGGCATTCTGCACCAGCAAAGATTCATGAGGATGCGGCACATACCCTTCCGGATACACATCGCTTCTCTTTTGGATCAGGGTCATCGGAATCCAGTCGGTAAGAGACGCAACCTCTACGCCGGGCAGTGCCGACACGCGATCAAGGATCTTGTGACGGATCAATTTTGCCTCATCGTTGCTGTAGCCGGCAATATTCAGCCCAACGGACGCGGTGAGAACGTGGTCTTGCTCAAATCCGGGGTTGGCCGCGGCGAGATTCCGCAGGGTTCGCAGGAATAGCCCGGAGCACAACAGCAACGGAAGGGAAAGCGCGATTTGCGCCACCACCAGCCCGCTGAGCAATTTCCGGTTGCGGAGCCGCCGGAGATACTTGCAGACTCCGCCTTGAGTACCTCAATGGCCGGCGCGTGAGACGAACGCCAGGCGGGGAACGCGCCGGATAACATACCGGCCAATAGAGAAAACACTGCAATCCCAATCACCACCTTATGGTCCATGTTCCCGTTCAGGACGAGGGGAATTGCATTCGCTGGAAAGAACCATGCGAAGGTTTTCGATGTCCACGATGTCAACACCAGGGCCACGACTCCTGCGACGATGGAAAGCACAGCGCCCTCCAGCATCATCTGCCGCACCAGTTGCATGCGATTCGCCCCGAGCGACTGCCGGATGGCAAGCTCACGCCGCCGGGATACAAACCGCACCAGCGTGAGCGTGGCCACGTTCGCACTGGTCAGCAACAGCACCACGCCGGCGAAGGCCAGCAGAATGGGCAGCGTCGCCGCCATGTATCCGTTGGCGCCGAAAGGCGAACGCCACATGGGATCGAGCGTGATCCGGTTATCGCCGAGATGCTGGTCCGGATACGCCACTACAATATGGTGCATCGAGGTGTCGAGATCCTGGGCTGCCTGGCCACGGCTCACGCCGGGCCGCAATCTTCCTATTAAGATCAGCCAGTCCGAGTCGCGATGGGTCATTCGCCACACATCCGTCCCGAGGGGATCGAGCGTTACCCACAGATCGTCACGCAGCCCGGGAGCTGCTCCGACAAACCCCTCCGGCGCCACACCGATCACCGTCAGCGGATGCCGGGCGACCTGGATCGACTTGCCAACAATTGCCGGGTCTTTGCCATAACGCGTCTTCCAGAGCGCGTAACCCAGGACCACGTTGGGTACCGCACGGGCCTCCTCGTCCGGCAGAAAGAATCGCCCCAGCGTCGGCTTGATGCCGAGTACATGGAAATAATTAGCCGACACACTCGCTATATAGACACGATCCGGCTGTGCGCCGCCAGTCAGCGCAATCCAATCGTTGTGATAGGCAAGTATTCCCGTGAAAGTGTGGTTGTTCTCGCGCAGATCGCGATAGTCGAGATACGAGAAGGGCGGAGTCGGAGAGAAGTTCCGTTCCCCCCGCTGCAGGCTTACAAGTTCGCCTGTGTCACGCGCGCCCGGAATCGGACGCAACATGGTGCCGTCGATCCAACTGAAAACGGTGCTGTTGGCGCAAATGGCTACGGCCAGCATCGCCGTCGCGGTGATCGTAAAGCCGGGGCTCTTGCGCAGTTGCCGTAACGCGTAACGGACGTCCCGGCCGATTTGTTCAAGCCACGCTTGGCCCCACATGTCGCGCGTCACATCTTGCACTAGAGGAATATTTCCAAATTCCCGCGTCGCCGCTTGTCGCGCCGTCTCTGGCGTCTCGCCTCGCGCCACTCGATCGGCAATCGCCATCTGCAGGTGCACATCAATCTCTTCCTGCAATTCGCGTTTGCGCCGCTGAAGACCGAAGCTGGGGAACCACTTCATGACTCACTCTCCTCCGGCTTGACGTACATCACCGACCCAATCGCTTCGACAATCCGCTCCCATCGGCCCAGATCCGAGGCCAACTGCTTTTTTCCCTTGGCCGTGATTCGGTAATATCGGGCTTTTTGCTTGCTCTCTGTCTGCTTCCACTCAGACTGCACCCATCGTTGACGCTCTAATCGATGGAGAGCCGGATACAGAGATCCGGTCTCCACCTGAAGCACGTCTCCAGATCGCAAACGCAAAGCTTGGACAATGCCATATCCATGCTGCGGTCCCCATTGCAGCGTCTGAAGAATAAGCATGTCGAGTGTTCCCTGCAGCAACTCAATCCGGTTCTTATATTGGTCTTTCTCGTTCATAGATGTAGACACTCTACTCCCAATGGAGGTAGATCGTCTACCTCGTTTTGTATAGCGCAGCAAGCAGCCTTGCCTACTCAGCAGATTTAAAAGTTCATCAATTCTCAGGACAAGAATTGGTGATTCTGCATTGGCGCAAAATCGCCAAAGCGCTCCTCAACGCCGGAAAAAGATCGTCAAATTGTCTCGTGTTTGCTTTTCCTCAGCCGTCCCAGGCCGCGCCCAGCCTGGGGCGCCCTCATGCCCACATACGCCGACTCACGTGGCGTGAATTAAGGCTCAAAACGATAGAATGATGATAGACGTCGGAATGCGTCCAGATGCCTCTTTGGCATACGACGTGCGTTTTTTGCGGGAAATCAGAAAAAATCACCCTGCATCACCCATCAAAACGCCACGAACCACCTTGGAATCAGCAGTTTAGATCGAATCCAGCCCTTGCACGAACCTTCAATTAGGCTGCACAATCCTTCAATTAGGCTGCACAATCCTTCAATTGGCCTGCCTGCAACCGCCAATATCCGTCCCGCCGCGCGCCCGTTCCCTATCCGCGAGCCCGTTCAATCGCCCGCACCACCGCTTTGGCCTTGTTGACGCTCTCTTCAAACTCCTTCTCCGGAACTGAATCCGCAACGATCCCGCTTCCCGCCTGAATATGCCCCTGCCGCCCACGCATCAGCAGACTCCGAATCGCAATGCAGGAATCAAAATTCCCCGAGAAATCCGCATAGAAAACGCTGCCGCCATACACCCCCCGCCGCGCCGGCTCCAGCTCTTCGATAATCTCCATCGCCCGCACTTTCGGCGCGCCCGTCAGCGTGCCCGCCGGAAAACATGATCGAAACGCATCCACCGCCGACAATTCATGCCGCAGCGTTCCCTCCAGCGCGCTCACCAAATGCATCACGTGGGAGTAGCGCTCCACAAACATCAAATCCTTCACCTGCACGGTTCCATATTCGCTCACCCGGCCCACATCGTTGCGGCCCAGATCCACCAGCATCACATGCTCGGCCATTTCTTTCTCATCGGCGCGCAACTCCGCTTCAATGCGGCGATCATCCACTTCATCCACGCCGCGCGGCCGCGTCCCGGCAATCGGACGATACTCCACCGTGCGCCCATGCACCCGCACCAGCAACTCCGGCGAGGAGCCGGCCAGGCTCGTGTCTCCCGGCCGCCGCAATCCCATCCGCAGAAAATACATGTACGGCGAAGGGTTCACAATGCGCAGCGCGCGATAAATGGAAAACGGATCGACACCCGGCTCAACATCAAACCGCTGCGACAGCACCGCCTGAAAAATATCTCCCGCCGCAATGTAATCCTTGATGCGTTCCACCCCGGCCAGAAAATCCTTCTTGCGCGTGCGCGGCTTCAGCTGCAGTTTTCCGCTGACCGTGTGCCGCGTCTGCTTCGGCAACGGCTTAGCCAGCCTCCGCTCCAGGTCATGCAATCGGCGCACCGCATTCGCATACGCCGTCTGCGGTTTATGGCGCTGCAGATCGGCAGTCGCAATCAACAAGATTTCCTGCTTCACATGGTCGAATGCCAGCACCGTATCAAAAAACATCAGGCAGGCTTCCGGCATCGCCAACTCATCTTTGGCAGTCTCTGGCAGCTTCTCGATCAGCCGCACCGCGTCATAGGAGAAAAATCCCACCGCACCCGCCGTAAAAGGCGGAAGTCCCGGCAACCGCGCCGGAGCGTGACCTGCCAGGGAATCGCGCAGCAACTCGAATACGTCTCCCTCACTCGATTCCGCGTCCGCCCCGGTATAGGTCGTGATCTGGTCGCCGTGAGCGATGATTTTCTTGTAGGGACGAATCCCCATAAACGTGTATCTACCAACGTTTTCGCCGCCTTCTACAGACTCCAGGAGAAAGGCCTCGGGTTCACCATAGGCGACCCGGAGAAAGGCCGAAACCGGCGTTTCCAGGTCGGCCGTCCAGGACTTGCAAATGGGCACCAGGTCATGGCTGCGCGCCAGACGCTGAAATTCGGACAAGGTCGGGGTAATGGCAGAGTGAGTCGACATAAATCAACGCCAATCGTACACGGTTCAGAGCTAGAAGCGTATCAGGATTTTTAGATGCTCGAGGATGTACGCTGGAATCTCGCCAGTCCCTATGTCTTTGCCTGCAATGACCCAATCGAATTGGCAGCGCACGACTCGCGCTCCCCGCACCCGCCCCGCGCAGCTTGAACTTCTCCTCTGGGCAGGTTGAACTCTTCTCCGCTCGATTTGCCCGCTGCAGCATGCCTCGCCGTCACCTGCTCCCAGCCCCGCTCCTTTCCAACCCGGAGAGACAGCCACACTCCGCCACACCAGTCGTGACGTTGCGCCTTCGGCGCCGCTATCGACCGAACTGGCGCAGATGATGATCGGCATGCAGGTAGCCCCACCGCCACCACTCATCGGTGGTCATGCTGCCAAAAAATGGGTGTAGAGCGCACGGCGCCGCCAGGCGATTGCAAAATTGGTCCACCGCGAAGAGAAGAGCCGCACGGTCACTTTCAAGCTCCACTGGCCGCCTGCCGTCCACGTCCTGCGCCACCTCGGGCGGAGATTTCAATCCGTGCGGCCAATGCAGCGGCACTTGCAGCGCCATCCATTTCATTACTGGACGAGGCATCGGAATCGACACCATGGAAACCTTCTTTTCCCCCAACCCAACCCAGTAACTGTCTCCCAGATGGCAAATCATCTGATGGACAGACATTTTCCCCCACCGCGCGCAATCTTTGCTGGTCAAACTTTCCAGCCGCACCCGGATTTCGCGCTGCGCAGAGGCATCCCTCAAGGTCTTCATCCCGCACCTCGTGAGCCTACAGTCTAAGACGAAAAAGTTCAGTCGGTCACGGGCGGGGAGCATCTCCCTTCTCATGTGGCGCCAATGAGCGACAGTTGGGTGCGGCGGAGTCGAAAGTCGACCGCGTCGACGCGTTTCCTCGGTTGACGCTCAACCGTCCATGATCATGGAACTATCCCGTAAACGAGCATCTTTTGTTCCCTCTCGCAGACGGAGATAGCAGTAAAGCGGCCATGCATGTGCATGCGCGCAGTAGGTGATGTTTGCAGCAAGTCCTTCGGTCGGAAGCAACGAAGAATCGAGAGAATCGGAGGCGCTCCATCGCCCGGTCCAATATTCAGGAAAACTCTTTGCATAGTTGGCGAAGGTCATTCGCTTCAGGTAGCTCTCCGCCAGATCGTGATCGACTGTGGCCGTGCCCAGCACCAAGGGACCGTGGAGCGCATACCAGAATCCGCCATTTTCACGCGATCCCTGTGGTGTTCCAGGGTGGACAAGCGGCTTTTCAATCTGACGCGCACCCATCTTTTCGCTGTCGAGCACTCGGCGTTGAACCTCAGTCAAAAGCGCACGTTTGCGCTCCATGCCCATCTCTGGGATCAGCAAAGCGAAGCCCTGGGGCTCCAGCCACAAATCGTCTTCACCCAGGGATGTTGTCGAGTCGGTCCAGGCGCGGCGTGCAAATGGGCGGTCTCCCAAATCGCGCATCCATGCCGCAAGAAGTTCGCCGCGGTATTCCAGCATCGCTGTGGCCAGTACGGCGCCTTCTGGATTGTTTGCGGGCTTTAGTAGAGGCGCCAAATCGCCAAGGATCACGATGGCCATGGCTGTGTTCATGCAGCTCTCGGCGGTTTCAAATGTGGAGTTGTAGGAGCCCTTTGTCTGCCACTCGTAGAAGAGATCGTTCCAGTCTGAGTTCCAAAGACGAACCAGCCCATGCCTGCCCACACTGACCCGATCGCGAAGGAATATGAACGCCTGTCGTACATGGGCCAGCACGGTGTCCTCACCCGAGTTCTCCGCCGGATAATAAGCAATCCGTTCTGAGAGCAGCGCAAAATCCTGTGTAACGCGCAGATATTCGGCGAGCAACAGAAAGAAATAAAGCTGCTGATCGCTGGTTTGCATAGGGGTAGACGCTACCCACCCGAAACCTTGGTCCATCAACTTAATTTCACCGTCTGGGGCTGTTCGCTTCAGGATGAACCGTAGTGTAGATCGCGCCATCGCTGGATTGGTATGGCAAAGCGGCAACGCCTGTTGCGCAATGTCACGGTTCGATGCAAACACTCCCCATGCGTAGTCGTACATGCAACCTTGAGGAACAATCGTCTCGTTGTAATACTCACGCCAACATGCCATTGCCTCCAGCACGGCTGCGTTCCACTGCATTTCACGGCGAAGCTGGGGATCGGATTCCGCGGAGAATTCAGGCACGATCTTGCGCCACTCCGTAATGAATGCCGAGCCGTTTTCCGATGTGGTAACGGGTTCAGAACGGAGTGCTTGCGCCAGGCCGCCAATAGCTTGCCCGGATGCATCGCGCGTATACCCGAAGACACAACTGACCTCGCGACTCTCGCCTGCTATGAGCGTGAGACGTGAGCGAATGCCGATTGAAGATAAACCGGACGTGGCGGTGGTGCCATAAGGCTGCGTGAAATGATCGCCGGCGGCGTGAACGAACATTGCGGGCGGGTATTGCTCGAACGGATACATCTGGCCGGCAGGCGGAAAAGTCATGGGTCGCCGGGGCCTTGCATCAAAACGAGCGCAAATTACGTCAGGACCAATACTCTCAAACGGACGAGCCGTGTATTCAGGAGCTTTCGGATCGTGAATCGACTCGAAAGGTAGCATTCTATAGTTCGCCAAAACTGTTTCCACGTACTCGATGTCCACCGGGTTCGTGGCCGTATTCTCAAACCGCACTCGCAGCAGAAACGCGGAAGCGCCTTCGCCGACTTTGGCCGATGGCCGGACGTGAATCGATCGTTCGACCCTCAACCCTGGCCCAAGCTGATAGGAATAGCGCGCAAAACCCACTCCGAAAAGTTTGCCGGCGTCGTTGGCGGCTGCCTCATCAAGCCCTATAAGCTCATGTTTGCTGTCGCCGACGATGCAAGTCGCTTTGTTTGCTCCTGACCATATCGCTTCCCCTTGGTTCATGCGGGCCCAGGCGCGTTCAGCGCTCAGTATCTGGATATGTCCGCTGGCGTGGGTGAAAAGGGTCAGTCGATGGTTCCCGAGCAGGAAGACCGGATCATCCGGAATCATTTCTCCGTCGAGGCCCCACATCGGTTTCGTCTGGTAATGATGGCGGAAGTGTATGGGCCCGCGATAGGCATAGCACGGAAGCCCCTGGCTGCCGTCAATCCATTCGCCCAGGGAAGCGCCGGCGGCTTGTGCCCTGGCGGGCTTGGCGAGCGAAGCCACCACTGTTGCTCCCATCCCCGCAATGAAAGTTCTTCTGGTGCACTGTTTCGATTCCATATCCATGCACATTCCCGTTTCTTGCCAACATGCGGTGCAGATTTCGTATTCCGAAACTCGAGCGGCTCCCGGAGGAGAAGCCTCTCCATCACCAGCCCAATTCTCGCTTTCGGACCGAGCCGTGGCTTCTAAATGGCTTGTTGAGATCAGCTTCGCATGGCGTGCCGATGTTCACTCTGCCATGACCAGTTCGCTGCATCACAGTGTATGGGATTACGGTCGTTGTGAGCCTGGCCCGGCGGTGCCAAAACATCGCAACGGCTTGCCGAGGGCACGCCATTCCTGGACGAATCCGAATTCAATGCCAGTTCAGGAGTGGTGCAACTCCGCCGGTAGTGGTGCGGCCCTGCCGGTTCGGGGGAAAAAACACGCAGTGGTGCGCTTACACTCCGGCACTGGCAACCGATTTGATGGGGAGAGTCTATGTTTCACCGGCGCAAATCAAGACCTCTCGAAGACTCCATACAAAGCAGACGGAGTTGACGCCGGAGGCAGGCTCGCGATCGTAGCCGGACGGCAGCAAGAATCGCGGCGCGATCGGATGGATCGACCCAACTCTGTCGATGGAGTTCTTACGCGGGGATCATTGTTTGTACAGGTTGGAGTGTAGCTTTTTCGTTACGCCGTAGCAGTCGCAGGCCGCAGCTTCCAGTTCCCCACGATTCAAGATGTGCAGCGAGCCACGCTTGTATTCAATTAACCCTGCTCGCTGCAGGGTTCCGGCCACCATGGTGACCGTAGTACGCTGCGCGCCCAGCATCTGCGCCAGAAACTCCTGCGTCAAGTCGATCTTGTCCGACCGGATCGAGTCGTCTACCATCAGCAGCCACCGCGCCAATCGCTGTTCCGCGTTATGCAGACGATTGCAGGTCGCGAGCTGGCTCAAAACCAGCGTCTGCTCCTGGACAAATTCCAGGATGCGCATTCGGATCTCTTCAGAGCTCTTGAACAGCTGCAGCAGTTTCGCGAAAGGCATCTTCAGCGCCGAGCCTGACAACTGGATGTAGCACTCTGTGGGAGCCAATGCCGGACCCAGTAAATGGGTCGCACCCACCAGACCCTCGTGGCCGATGATTCCCACCTCGGCAGTTTCTCCTTCTGATGTGGAACCGACAATCGACGCCAGCCCTGACGTCATGAAGTAGGCATCCACGGGAACGCTGCCAGCGGCATAAAGCCCGGACCGCAGCGGAAGTGTCACTGGAGTGCATTGAGAATGAATTAGTTCGCGGCTCTCGGCGGAGAGTGAAGCCAATAGGAGATTTTCCATCACGGTAAACATGACAAGCCCTTCATCAGGCTCGCAAAGGACTGCCGCATCCGGCAGAAAATTACGTTTCTGATCGTAAGTCAGGCAGTTTTTGATCTGCTCTGCAGTCGAATATACGCTGGAAAATAAAGAAGTTATGTCGTCTATCGGACAGATAAGGTAGAAAACTGAGGTGAATTCGCTTGCTTCCGAAACATGACTTACGCGCGATCAAATCCGCATCCTGCGTTCATTACACAAATGTCGGATGGGCGACATATTTCACCGCGCAGGCATCTACATTCAGGTAAAGAAATTTTAAGCACCACTGGTCTGCGGAGCGAAAAATCTCCGAACACGGCGCTCATCGAAAACACAGCGTCCTCTCCAGCGGCTGGGGGAGGGGTCTGTGAAAGAAGCAAGTGTCGTCGCAGACCTTGAGTTGAGGTTGACGGATGTCAGCGAAGCGTTGCGGCGCGCGGAAGAACGTGCCACGCCTGGACTGCTGGCGCTGGAGCTGATGCACGAAATTCGCAACCCCCTGGAAGCGGCTGGAAATCTGACTTACCTCGCCATGGAAGAAGCGGAGAATCCCGCATCTGTCCGCACATATTTGCAACGGATCGAAGAACAATTAGCGACGCTGAATCACATTGCAAGTCAGACGCTGGGATTTGCGCGAACAACAAATTCTCCGCAACAAGTTCGCCTGGCAACGCTGGCGGAAGCTGCGCTGCGTATCCATCAAACCGCCATGAAAGCCAAGCAAATCCGCGTGGTCAAGGACCTTCCGCAGGAAGTAACAGCGCAGGTATACAGCACAGAAATGCTGCAGGTGATGTCGAACCTGATTGTCAATTCGCTGGATGCGTTGCCGCCGGATGGGACGCTGTGGATGCGTTTGAGAAAGGACGATCGCGAGATTCATATCGTGGTGGCGGACAATGGACACGGAATTCCTGCAGAGAATCTCCGCCAAATTTTTGAGCCGTTTTTTACAACGAAAAAGGTTGGCACCGGATTAGGTCTGGCTTTGTCGAAGCGAATTGTCGAGCACAACCGGGGAAAGATCTCGCTGCGCAGCAGTGTACGACCGGGCAAAAGCGGCACCACTTTTAAAATTTCGCTGCCGATTTCGGCGTAGAAATAATTAGTTGCCTTAGCAACCAAAAATGCTGTTTTGGGCCCATTTGGTTGCTAAGGCAACTACTTTTTTGCACGGCTTCTAGTGCAAAATGTCGATACTTTCGCACAATTTATGGTGCGAAATTGGCGCGAAGACATGGTCTGCACATTTTCTTGTGCGATTGAGGAAAATGGGGAGCTTGCAGCCGCATGCGCGAAAAGCTTCGACGCCTCGAACCTGAGCACCTGAAGATGTATTTGGGAGGCTTCCCTTCCCCGGACTAAAGTCCGGGGTCTACCTGGCGGGCATGGGGCGTTTTATTGCGTGATGGTCACGCTGATTGCCAAGCTTTGACCGCTTCCGGATGCGGGCGTGGCCACGACCATGACAGTCGAGGTGCCGACGGGCGTCGTCCAGGGGGTTCCGGTATTGCAGCCCGTCATGGCAGCCGACACAGTTGCGGTAGCGGCCAGCAGCAGGCAGAGTTGCAGCCATCGCCGCAGCCGGGGCGCGCGTTTCCACTTGTCTCCAATTGCCAGACCCGCTAACCCCGCGGGAAACAACAAGACCATCGCCGGCAGAAGCGGGTTGAACGGAGCTGGGCTAGGTGACACCGCAAGCTGGGGCTGCTGCACGTCGGTCGCGACGGTCAAGCCTACCTGGACCACCTGATCGTTGCCGGTCAGCGCGATTGTGGGTGGGGCGAAGGCGCAGGTGGCGAAGGCCGGGAGGTTGCCGCAGCTGAACGTCAGAGTGCCGGTGAAGCCGCCTGCCGGCGTGATCGTCAAAGTGGTGGCGCCGGTCTGGCCGCGCACAATGGTCAGCGAAGTTGGACTGGCCGTGAGGCCATAGCTGGGCACGGGAATTCCAGACACTGTGGCGGCCACGGTGACGATCTGGGCGGCAGAAGTGCTGCTCTCGTAGTCGGCTGTGGCTGCATAGGAGGCGATCAGGGTGTTGGTTCCAACCGGCAAGGCGGTGGTGGTCAGGATTGCCACGCCCTCCGCATCGAGGGTGCCCGCGCCAAGAGACGTAGTTCCGTTATAGAAAGTTACCGTGCCAGTGCTCACGGGCGCAGCGCCGGCCAGCACGGTAGCAGCCAGGGTCAGGCTTTGACCGGCGGTAATAGCGCTGGCAGAAATTGTCAGCGAAGTAGCGGTTGCGGTGGCAAGCCCCCCGGTCGCAGCCACAGTAACGATCTGCGCGGCAGAGGTGCTGCCAGCGTAGCTGGAAGTGGCTGCGAAGGCGGCGGTGATGGCGTTGCTTCCCACCGGCAGGGTGGTGATGGTCAAGATCGCCACGCCCTGCGCATCGAGGGAGCCCGCGCCAATGGAAGTTGTTCCGCTGTAGAAAATCACCAGGCCACCGTTCACGGGGGTTGCGTCTGCCAGCACAATGGCCGTCAGAATCAGGCTTTGCCCGGCGGTAATGGCGCTGGATGAGCTGGTGAGCGAAGTGGTGGTTGCGGTGGGAAGCAATCCTGTGGCGGCCACGGTGACGATCTGGGCGACGGAAGTGCTGCTCTCGTAGTCGGCTGTGGCTGCGTAGGAGGCGATGAGGGTGTTGGTTCCAACCGGCAAGGTGGTGGTGGTCAGGATCGCCACACCCTGCGCATCGAGGGTGCCCACGCCAAGAGACGTGGTTCCGTTATAGAAAGTTACCGTGCCGGTGCTCACGGGCGCGGCACCGGCCAGCACGGTGGCGGCCAGGGTCAGGCTTTGACCGGAGGTGATGGCGCTGGAAGAAATGGTCAGCGATGTGGCGGTTGCGGCGGGAAGTACTCCCGTCCCTGCGACGGTGACGATTTGGGCAGTGGAAGTACTGCCGGCGTAGTCGGCTGTCGCCGCGTAGGTGGCGGTGATGGCGTTGCTGCCTACCGGCAGGGTGGTAATGGTCAGGGTGGCCACCCCTTGCGCATTCAACCCGGCCGCGCCAAGAGGCGTGATTCCGCTATAGAAACTTACCGTGCCAGTGCTGACCGGCGCAGCCCCGGCCAACACCGTGGCGGCCAGGGTCAGGCTTTGCCCTGCGGTGATAGCGCTGGATGAGCTGGTCAGCGAAGTGGTGGTGGCGGTGGCAAGGATGACAATCGTCTCTGAGACCGGCAAGGCTGCCGAATAGCTCGCGTTTCCGGACTGGCTGGCGGTCACGACCACGGTACCGGCTGCGGTGAGGGTGAGGGTGGATCCGTTGAGGCTCGCGGGTCCAGTCACCGTATAGTTGACGGTCAGGCCGGAGCTGGCGGTGGCCATGAGAGTCAGCGGAGCGGTCCCGTAATTGATGGGTGTTGGCAGCGGCGGAAAGGTAATGGTCTGGGGATTGGTGGTTTGTGAGCCGGTCGCCGAGCCGTTGAGGAGGATCGCCTGGGTGGTGCTGGGACTGGCGTTGAGGTTGTTATCGGCAAGGGCCAGCGAACCGGTGATGGACGAACCGGCGGCCGTGGGACTGAAACTAACCTGATAGGTGCAGAAGGCACCGGGGGCCAGGGATACAGCGGAGGACGACACATCCAATTGCGGGCAGTTGGAGCCGCTGTCGATAACGAAACTGTAATTGGAGAGGCTGGGATTCAAGCCCCGGGCGGGAATCGCAAAGCTTAGATTCGCATTGCCGTCGTTGGCCACGGTGATGGTCTGCGGGCTGTCGCTGCTGGTCGAGCCGACGGGGGTGGTGGCAAAGCTGAGCGAGGGGACGGTAGCATAGGGCAGCTCCTTCACCGCATTGTTATCGAAGTCAGCGACAAAAACGTCGCCGCTGGGGTCGACCGCCAAGCCCGTGGGAAAGCCGAAGCCGCTGCCCAGGGTAAGGATGACGGGCGAGGCAGGAAGGCTACCGTTGATGGCGAGCATTTCCTTCACCGCGTTGTCGTATGCATCGGCGATAAAGACGTTGCCCTGAGGGTCCACGGCCAGGCCATTGGGGACGCTAAAGCCGCCGCTCCAGATGCGAATGGTGGGCGAGGCGGGAATGATACCGTTGACCGCGACAATTTCTTTCAGCGCATTGTTGCCCCAATCGCCGACGAAGACGTTGCCGTAAACATCCACCCCCACGGCAATGGGGTCGATGAAGCCGCTACCCAGAATACGCAGGGTGGGCGAGGCCGGAATGGTGCCGTTGACGGCGACGATTTCGGTGACATTCTCATCTGCGTTGCCAGCGACGAAGACGTTGCCGCTTGCGTCCACCGCGACGCCAAAGGGGGCATTGAAACTGCTGCCCAGGGTGCGGATTACCGGCGTTCCCGGAATGCTGCCGTTGACGGCGACGATTTCCTCGATCGCATTGTTATTGGTATCGGCGACAAAGACATTGCCGCTGCCGTCCACCGCTACACCATTGAGGGGGCTAAAGCCGCTACCCAGGCTGAGGATGACGGGAGTCGCCGGGATGCTGCCGTTGACCGCCATCATCTCCTTCACCTGGCCGTTGCCGCTGTCGGCGACGAAGACGTTGCCGCTGCCGTCCACCGCCACGGCGGCCGGACTTAAAAACCCGCTGCCCAGCGCGACCGGGGTGTTATTTCCGGGGAAGACGACCTGGGGGCCAGTTCCGACGCCGCGCGCATCGCCGGTGGCAATGGGCAGGCCGCCCGATCCCATCAATTGCACCGCACCCAGC
The DNA here is from genome assembly GCA_963735505.1 of uncultured Acidobacteriota bacterium. GTDB lineage: Bacteria > Acidobacteriota > Terriglobia > Terriglobales > Acidobacteriaceae > JAKAAZ01. The sequence continues at coordinate 349,280 of CAVTLR010000003.1, forward strand.
CGTTGTCCAACGCGGTTGGGAGTAAAGGTCGCGTCCACAGTGCAGGTGTCGCCGGCGTAATAAGTATGGCCGGCAACGCACACGGTGGAGGGCTGCGAGGGGGCAGCCTGAAAATCCAGATTGGGTGCGCCCATCGTCAGGACCACGAAGGGCGTGTAGAAAAGGGTTCCGCTGCTGTCGAAGCTGAATGTAAGGCTTTGCTGGATGCTGGTCGTGCCAACGGGGAGTGTGGCGAAGTTGGCGGAACCAATCTCCAGCACGGCATTCAGGTTATATTCCGCGACGAAGACGTTGCCGCTTGCGTCCACCGTAACGCCGTTGGGCTGGCTGAAGCCGGCGCCCAGGGAGTGGATGACAGGGGAGGCGGGAACGATGCCATTGACGGCGACGATTTCCTTGACCGCGTCATTGCCGAAATCGGCGACAAAGACGTCGCCGTTGCCGTCCACCGCCACGCCATCGGGCTCGGAGAATCCGTTGCCGAGGGTGTCGACGGTCGAGCTGGAGGTGACGGTACCGGCTGCCGCGCCGCCGGTGCCGGCCACAATCTGCTTGACGGCGTTGTTGATTGTATCGGCGACGAAGACATTGCCATTGCCATCCACCGCTACGGCCGAGGGCTGGTTGAAACCGCCGCCGACAATCCGGATCGTAGGAGAAGCGGGGATACTGCCGGCCACCGCGAGCATTTCTTTGACGGCATTGTTGCTTAAATCGGCGACGAAGACGTCGCCATTGGCATCCACCGCCACGCCTTCAGGATGGTTGAAGCCGCTGCCCAGGGATCTCACGGTGGAAGCGGCGTTGACCGTGCCGGCTGCCGCGCCGCCGGTGCCCGCCACAATCTGCTTGACCGCATTGTTGAATTGATCGGCGACGAAGACGTTGCCGTTGACATCCACCGCAACGCCTTCAGGATGGTTGAAGCCGCTGCCCACTGTGAGAACCGTGGGCGAGACCGGGATACTGCCGTTGACCGCGACCATTTCCTTGATGGCATTGTCGGTGGCATCGGCAAGGAAGACGTCGCCGCTACGATCCACCGCAACGCCGACGGGGTTGAGGGCGCTGCCTGAACCCAGCGTGCGAACCATGCTGGCAAAGTGCGCTGTCTGTGCCCAGAGGAGGGAGCCGCCGGTAATGCACATCAAGCCGAGCAGAAGACTGGAGAGGGAGCCGCGGACCTGCCGCAACCGGAGGGGGCGCGATGGCCGGTTGCTCTTGATTCCAGCGCCTACCAACGACCGCATTCCAGCCCGATCCGATTCACTAAAACCCACCGTGGAGGTCATTGCCGTGGGATTGCTTCCCACCGGACTAGCACGTCTGCGTCTGAAATCCATGGAGCGCTTCCAGAGTGGCTACCAGATCACCCTATATCCGTAGGGAAGAAAACGCGGCCGGAAATGTTCCATTTTGGGAAACCTTAGTAAGGGGTCAGGGGTGAGAACAGCTTGCGTCTGGACTTGCCGCGGAGGTGATCCGGCTCGCAGGGGATCAATTCGCTGGCACAAATTGCGCCAGGTATGGGGCGGTGTGAAACGTCAGACATGAAGTTGCGGCGCTGGCCGGTTCAGGGATCAGGACAGGAATTGTTGGGCGCAAATTGCGACCTATGCTGTCGAGACACATCCAACGTGCACCGGGAGTCGGAGAGACGGGCTCGAATTCATCGAAATTTATAGGAGAACCGCTGTGAGCGAAATGAACGCAGAACAGGCGCACCTGTTTGTCCACAATGTGCTGCTGGGCATGCTGAAGAACGAAAGCCGCACCACTCGGTCGATTCTTGCCGCGGTTCCCAAGGAGCATCTGGATTACCGGCCTGACCCTTTTGCAAAATCGGCGAATGAATTGCTGCGGCATATTGCCAGCGCAGACAACTTCTTTTTGAAGTCGGTGGCGGACGGAGCGTTCGTGGCGGGCAGTGTGAAAATTCCGGAAGATGTGAAGACGCCGGAAGAAGTTGCGGAGTGGTACGGGCAGGAGTACGCGAAGAATTTTGAGGCGGTCGGTACATTGTCGGGAGAACAGTTGATCCGGATGGTGGATTTCCGCGGAGCCTTTCAGCGTCCGGCGTACGCTTTTCTGCAGGGGGGATTGCTGCATGTGGTGCATCATCGCGGCCAGTTGTCGACGTACCTGCGTCCTATGGGCGGCAAAGTGCCGGCGATTTACGGTGAAAGCTACGATTCCGCGGAAGCGAAAAAAGCTGCACAAGCTGTGGCTTGATTTGGCTAGGCGATAGCTATCCCATTCGAACTTCTCCTTGGCGCAGACCTCAGCCCCTCAAGACAAATTGTGGCGGCTGATGATCCCCGGACTCAAGTCCGGGGTCTGCCTGCAATCTTCAGCGGTTGTGGCATCCTCTGTCCGGGTGCGGGTGGGCGCGGCGGGAATTGTGGTGAAATGGGCGGTATGAAATTCTGGCTGCGCTGGACACTTCTCTTGAGTTGTCTGCTGCTGTTGCAAGCTGGTTTTGCGCAACAGGTGAGCTTCCACATCACTCCCCTGCGACCGGTGCCGGAGTTGCGTGCCGAGGCGCTGCAGGCGCGGCCGCCGCATGAGTCGGGAACCTTCCGCAAACCCGACCTGGTGGAGTTGATCACGCTCGATCCCACCATCAAGCTCGACATCCGTTATGCGACCACGAACAATTTTCTGCAGACTCCGGTGTATACCGAGGCGCGCGCGTTTTTGCAGCGTCCGGCGGCGGAGGCGCTGGTGCGCGCCAATCGCGAGCTGAAGCCGTACGGATATGGCGTCATCGTGCACGATGGATATCGGCCGTGGTATGTGACCAAGATTTTTTGGGATGCGACGCCGAATCAGACAAGAAGATTTTTGTTGCCAATCCGGCGAAGGGTTCCGTGCACAATCGCGGATGCGCCGTCGATTTGTCGCTGTACGACTTGAAGACGGGCGAGGAAGTGCAGATGCCGAGCGGCTACGACGAGATGACCAAGCGCGCCTATGCCGACTATCCCGGCGGCACGGCGGGCGAGCGGGCCCGGCGCGCGCTGCTGCGGCGCGTGATGGAGAAACAGGGATTCACCGTGAACCCCGAAGAGTGGTGGCACTTCGACTATAAGGATTGGAAACAGTATCCGATTATGAATGTGAAGTTTGAAGACCTGGGAAAATAACGACGCATCCTTCGCGAATTGCGCGACCAATCCTGTCGAGACACATCCAACGTGCACCGGGAGCCTGAGACGCGGGCTCGAATTCATCGAAATCCATAGGAGAACTGCTGTGAGCGAAATGAACGCAGAACAGGCGCACCTGTTTGTCCACAATGTGCTGCTGGGCATGCTGAAAAACGAAAGCCGCACCACTCGGGCAGTTCTTGCCGCGGTTCCCAAAGACCGCCTGGATTACCGCCCTGACCCATGCGCAAAAACAGCGAATGAACTGCTGCGGCACATCGCCAGCGCAGACAACTACTTTCTGAAGTCGGTGGCGGACGGGGCGTTTGTGGCGGGCAGCGTGAAGATTCCGGAAGAGGTGAAGACGCCGGCAGAGGTTGCGGAGTGGTATGGGCAGGAGTACGCGAAGAATTTCGACGCGATCAGCCAATTGTCGGGGGAACAGTTGATCCAGCTGGTGGATTTCCGCGGAGCCTTCCAGCGGCCGGCGTTCGCATTTCTGCAGGGGGGCCTGCTGCACGTGGTGCACCATCGCGGCCAGTTGTCGACATACTTGCGCCCCATGGGCGGCAAAGTCCCGGCAATTTACGGCGAAAGCTACGATTCTGCCGAAGCGAAAAAAGCTGCGCAAGCTGTGGCCTGATTTGGCGTGCGCACAGATAATCAATCGGCTTGGCCATCGGCCTAGAACCTTGCGCGCGGCAGCCGGTCTAAGACTTTCAGCCTGGCGGAAATATCGTACAGTTCCTGAAAGTGCTGCTTAAGCGGACGCCATCCGCGTTGGTTCCTCTCTCTAAGGGCGTGAGCTAGGCGCTCAACGTCAAGATGCAGTTGATAGAGTTCGCTCCAGGGCGACTTCGAAGGCAAGGACTTCCTCATGCTGCAATCCTACCTTCACTTCATCGAGGCGGCCGCGGGTTTTTCGCGGAAATAAGTTTGTCGACGTCGGCGCGGCACGCGGGGATCGCGCGGCTCCGCTCAAGCCAAATGAAGGGTTGAAAGGACCACCCACCGACTCAGCGCCTACGAGTCCTCATCCCCTTGGTCAGGCCGTGCCGACATCTTCACCGGAGTGGGGTTGGGGTTAGATTCGCTCCCCGCCGCGAAAATTTGACCTAGCTCGGTTGGATAGGTGTCGACGCCGCGCAGAGGTCTGGGGTCCGGCACGAATCGTTGACTGACGAAATTCCCTAGAAAATCCGCGAAGCTGATGACCACGCAAAACTGCAATGACTTTATTTGTTCAGTTCGATCACCCTGAAGTGTGAACAGAATCCGACCTACCTTCCCTTCACCCGTTTCTACTCGCCGTTCAAATGTCTTTGCGGTTATCTGGTCCTCGGGACGTAGGGTTACACTTTGATTTCCTACCCTGATGACCCACTGACCCGAAATATTTATGGGATTCATTGGCTCAGAGACTCCATTGATCTCAAATACTCCCTTCCATCCACGCGTTATGGATGGTGCACCTCTATTTAGAATTCCCACCGCGAAAATAAAGGCGGTATTTTCGTTTGCTGGCGAAAACTCATAGTGCATCTGCTCGATTACAAGAGAGAACCCGGGACTTCCCGACACAACTTTCAAGTGCTCATCGCACCACACACGGAAATTAGCGTAAAGAAAACACGACACTGCAACGAACACGAAAAAGTAGCGCGCATACGACGCGCCCGTGGTCCCAGAAAACACCGGCGAGTACACGCTCAATCCGGTAAAGATGAGGGACGCTATACCGCTCATGCGCGCCACCATGTCTGACCAGATCGCCACAACGTACTCTGTAAACATGCACTAAATGTACTCACTGAACACGTTTGGGGTCGAGGTATTTCCGTGATACATTTTGTCCATTCCTCAACGAGGGCCAGTTGATGCCGGATGAATCAGAGGAGAGCCCGAATCTGGACCCGAAAGTCGAGAGTGCGGCTGATCCGCCGCCGCATCCCACGCCACTCGAACCTCCTGCAGACGGCCAACGCAGCGGAGATAAAACTAAAGACAACTTCCAGAAAACTACAGTAAAACCAAAACATTGGGGTAAGAGCGTAGAGGCGTGGTGCGCGGTTTTGCTCGTGTGCATTACGGGCTACTACGCCGTTCAAGCTGGGCGACAAGCCACAGCATCGGAAAAAGCGGCCAACGCCGCTAAGTCTGCTGCTGATACTGCCAATGCGACATTAAGGCACGTCAAGTCTCAGGATAAGGAAACAAGCGATGCCAGATTGGCGGCCTTCAAGGTAGAACAACGGGCTTATGTGGCTTATACCTATGCGGCAATGTCGATTCCCCCGGCGTGCGCTGCTCCCGGACTCGTTGGTAATAGGGTATGTGTTGACATCCATTTCGCGAACAGCGGACGGACTCCTGCTATTGGCCTTCATCTTTATCGACGCGCAACTTTCGGTAGGAACGCCGAGAGGATCATCAAGGCCTATCAGGTCCCGCCACGCGATTTCGGGCCAAACGGAGACCTTCTTGGAAATGTCGGAGATAAGTGGGTAACTGCTGCAACCGATCCCATCGACGACGCAACGGAAGCAAATCTCATAAATGCGACAGAGTCTGTGTACATCTACGGAGTTGCCGAATACTACGATATCTTCGACGATTATCACGAAACTGGCTTCTGCGTTTTCCGAGTCCCGGGAAGTAACGCTTTTATGGAGTGCGAATTTGGTAATTGGTTTGATAAGCGCCCGACGTACCACAAATAAGAGAGGTGGTGTCGTTGTTTCCCAGCGCATGATTGGGGCTCTTTAACACCCGAACTGCGACCAAATTCTAGCCTAGTTACCAGGGTGATCTCTAGTTACCAGGGTGATCTCGGTGCTTGCCGGGGATGTTGGGGCGGGCCTATACTCCGTAGGTTTGGCCTAAATACAGTTTGCGGCGACCAAGGTTCGCGCGGGTGATCTAACTCTTCGCGGCGAGTTGGTTGACACGCGAAACCTCGGCCAACAGAAGCGGAGTATTTATGGCAACGATTGCAATTGAGCAGGAAATGAATCCGTGGGAAGCGCAGGCGGCGCGGTTTGATTTTGCGGCGCGCAAGCTGAACCTGGAAGACGATTTGTGGAAGGTGCTGCGGTCGCCCAGCCGGGAGATCATTGTGCATTTTCCGGTGTTGATGGATGACGGACACGTGGAACTGTTTACCGGATTCCGGGTGCATCACTCGCTGGCGCGAGGGCCGGCGAAGGGCGGAATCCGCTACGCGCCTGACGTGACGCTGGATGAGGTGCGGGCGCTGGCGAGCTGGATGACGTGGAAGTGCGCGGTGGTGGATATTCCGTTTGGCGGGGCCAAGGGCGGAGTGATCTGCGATCCGAAGAAGCTGTCGAAGGGCGAGCTGGAGCGGATTACGCGGCGGTACACGTCGGAGATTATCGAATTTCTAGGGCCGGAAAAAGATGTGCCGGCGCCGGATGTGAATACCAATGAGCAGACCATGGCGTGGATTATGGATACCTACTCCATGCACATGCGGCAGACAGTGACGGCGGTGGTGACGGGCAAGCCGATCGAGCTGGGAGGCTCGCGCGGGCGGCGGCAGGCGACGGGGCGCGGGGTTCGGGTGGTATGCCTGGAGGCGCTGCGACATTTGAAGATGCCGGTGGAAGGTTGCCGGATCATCATCCAGGGATTTGGCAATGTGGGATCGAACGCGGCCGAGCTGCTGGCGGAAGTGGGCTGCAAAATTATTGGGATCGCGGAGTACGATGGCGGGCCTCTACAACGCGAACGGCTTGGATATCCATGCGCTGCTGCGGCACCGGGAACATCATGGGACGATTGTGGGGTTCCAGGGAGCGGAGGCGGTGGAGTCGGCGGAGCTGATTTTGATGCCGTGTGAGATTTTGATTCCTGCGGCGACGGAGAACGTGATCACCAGCCACAACGCAGGGAGGATTTCTGCGCGGATTGTTTGTGAGGGTGCGAACGGGCCGACGACGGCGTTTGCGGATGACATTCTGAAAGAGAAGGGCGTGTTCATTATCCCGGACATTCTGGCGAATGCGGGGGGCGTGACGGCTTCATACTTTGAGTGGGTGCAGGACCGGCAGGGATATTTCTGGCGGGAAGAAGTGGTGAATGAGCGGCTGGACGAAATCCTAGTAAAGAGCTTTGAGCATGTGGTGCACTACCGGCACACGCATAAAGTGAATAACAGGATTGCGGCGTACATGCTGGCGATGGATCGCGTGGCGGGAGTGATTCGTCAGCGCGGCTTTTACGCTTAGGGAGACCGGCGAAGGCGGACATCTAGATTTTTCCTCCCATTCAAGCCAGAAGCGGCTTGAATGGGGCACCAAGCGATGGAGCGCAGAGGCGATCGAGCGCGAGCGGGGCCGATGGAGCGCGGAGGCGATTACTTGGTTTGAAGTTTCGCTTCTGCCAGTTTCGTTGCGGTGGTTAAGGCGTCGGCGGGGTTTACTTTTACATTCGGGGCGACGCCGACTCCTTCCCAGTCAGACTTTCCGTAGGGATTGATCGGTTTCTGCTCCGGTATGCCCATGCCGAAGTGATCATCAATGCGATGAAAGACGCCAGCGTGAGCGCCGCCTCGGGTAGTTTCGCCGACGAGCGTGGCGCGTTTCAGCATCTTCAGATCGTAGCTGAATTGCTCCGCGCCGGACCACGTGGTGCGCGACGTGAGAACGTAGACAGGTTTGTCGGCGAGCTTATTTCCGGGAACCGGCGAATGCGTCCACGAATCCGCGGTGGGTGCGCCACGCGGACTGTACATGTACACCGGATGATCGAATAAATAGCTGGCAAGCAGCGAGACCATGTCGGGAAAGCCGCCGGTGTTGTCGCGCAGATCAAAGATGATGGCGTCGGCACCATTCAATTTCGCCATGGCTGCCTTTGCGGTGGCGCCGCAGACCGACGTATCCGGGAAAAAATCCAGCTTGAGATAGCCGATGCGGTTGGGGAGAAGCTCGACCTGGCGGAACATGCAGTTCTGCTGCAACATGGCCTGACGATAGCGTTCCTGACTCGCGGCAGTCTGAACCGGCGGAGCGGATGGCAACGGGTTCTGGCTGTACTCCACAACCAGGTGCATGTCGTGGCTGTCGTCTCGCATCTGCGCGGACAATAATTCAGCAAAAGCGGCGCCCCCGGTGGCGGCGTCATCGTCTCCGTTCTTTTCATGTGCCAGCAACGCATCTGCGGTTACGCGCGCGACGTTTCGATCGAAATAATATTGCTGCAGATCCGCGGCTGCCTGCTGAATGACGTGCTGTTTTTCGGCTGCATCGAGGGTTGCGCCGTCGTTTGAGCGCGGTGGTGATGCACTCACGGAAGTCTGAGGCGCCGGTTGGGGCAAGGGTGGCAGAGGGGCAGCAACCAAACCTGCGTGTGCGTTCGAACCGTCGGTGTTTTGCGCGGTCGCAGCGGGTGGGGGGGACGATTGCGTTTTGATTGGAGTGGTGTGGTGTCGCGCTACTGATGACCATGGCTGCCTGCTTGCGTCATGGTTGATCATCGCCCACATGGCGGCCGCCACCATCAACGAACAGATTCCTGCAACAACAAACGCGGAGGGACGGGGCGAGCCAACTTCAAGAACATCGAAGAATGGTGCGGGCGTCAGGCGTTGCCGAAGAGGTGCGGCAACGGGCGAGCGAAGCAGGTTGCGATACTCGCGCGGAAGCGAGGTAGAGAGGTCGAGGAGCAGATCAAACCAGAAGCGCACGGCCGCGAAGAATCCATGCTCATCGCGAGAACGATCGCGGAACAGCTGCATGGCTTCCTCTGCGTAGGCATCGCGAAATCGCGATGGATAGAGGCGGAAAAGCAGCGCATATAGCTTTTCAGACATACTCCCCTCGCAAGATTTTTCTGGTTCGCGCGACGCGCAGGATGTCCGCCATTTTCTCTGCTTCCGCGCGTGCCAGTTTGCGTCCGGCGTTGGTCAAGCGATAAAAACGGCGACGTTCGGGAGCGGCGCTCGGATCTTCAGGGCGGCTGATTTCCTCAATCATGTTTGCTTCGAGCAACGCCTGGATGGAGCTATAGAGTGTTCCTGGTCCGAGTCGGAGGCGTCCGCCGGTCTGTTCTTCAACCTGGCGCATGATGGCGTATCCGTGCAGGTCGCCCTCTGCGAGAGAAAGCAGGATCTGAAAGGCGGCGGAAGGGAGTGGATCGAGTTTTCGTTTTGGCATGGATGATCGATGATCGATATATCGATAAACGACTGTAGATCACTTTTACTTTGACTGTCAAGGGTGAGGTGCGGGAGGGAGACGGCGAAAAAATGAGGCGGTCAGCTTCACTTCATCCCATCCTTCGCAATGAGCGCGATGGATGGGGCGCCCGCATCGTGGTAGTGCGGTGTTGCAAACCGCCGAAGCTAATTTTGGCGACTCTACCTGGCTGCGACCAGGACCTGGCCATCGCTGTCGTGCAGCTTGCCTACTTCCACAGGAATTCTCTTCTCGCGAGTGGAAACAGGAATCGCAATGCATGGGAGGTGGATTGAAAATGGAAGACAGGCCAAATAAAGTCGATTGCTAAGTGGCTGATGCGGAGCGTATTGCACGGATTTCTGCAGAAGGAATAGAATTCGCGCAATGCCGCGCGGGGCGTGCTGGGCGGCCGTCCGGGGCAACAGTCTTGGCAGAGTCAGATCAGTTTCCGCAACAGCGAGTGCGGTTCGGTGCTTACGAAGTTGATCTTCGGGCGAAAGAACTGTGGAAGGCGGGGCGAAAGCGCAAGCTCACCGGCCAGCCGTTCTCAGTTCTGGCGATTTTGCTGGAGCGGCCGGGCGAGGTGGTCAGCCGGGAGGAATTGCAGAAGCGGCTATGGCCGGACACTTTTGTCGATGTCGACCATAACCTGAATACCGCCATCAACAAGATTCGGGAAGCGCTGAACGATTCCTCGGAGCGCCCACAATATATTGAGACACTCTCCCGGCGGGGCTATCGATTCATTGCGCCGGTGGAAAACATCCAGTCCGGCACGCCGCCGGTTCCAAACCAAGCGGCACCTGCATCCAGCATCGCGTCTGAATCCGAGAGCGATCGGACAGCAACTACGACTTCAGCGCCCGCACAGTCGGCGGTTGCTCCTGAGGTCGCGCGGGTGCAGACTTCCCACTCGAGATTTCCTGGGAAATGGCGCATGGCGGGGTGGTTGGCAATTGCCATTGCGGCTGTGGTAATTGCGTATCTTCTGCGGCCAACGGTGCCGCCTCCGCGGGTGATTGGCATGAGACAACTCACACACGATGGAACGATTAAGCTCATTCTTAGGGTTGCCGCGATGCCACCGGAAATGTTCACCGATGGGTCGCGTGTCTACTTTGGGGAAGGCGACACTTTGCAGAATAAGGTGATGCAGGTCTCCACCCTGGGAGGGGAGTCGGAGCAGATACCGGTCCCTTTCGATTTTGTGGGGGTAGCGGACCTGTCCGAATTGCAATCGAAACTGCTGCTGTACACGCCTGTCAACATGACCGAAACCCTGAATGTACTGTGGACGATGCCTTTGCCGGCTGGACAGCCGCAGAGCAATGGGAAACTTGCAGTCTACGATGCGGTATGGAGTCCGGATGGGGACTGGATCTACTACACGATTGGATCCGATCTTTGGGTGGCGCGCAACGATGAAAGCCAGCCGCGGAAGCTTCTGAGCAGGTCAGATCTGCTGACCTGGATTCGGTTCTCGCACGATGGAAAGCGGATTCGATTCAGCGCTTTTGACCAGGCACATACCACGAACTCGCTGTGGGAAGCGAAAACCGACGGAAGCCATCTGCGGCCTGTGCTGCCAGGATGGAATGCGTGTTGCGGCTCATGGACTCCAGACGGGAAGTACTTCATATTCGCTTCGACGCGAGGCGGCAGCTGGAATCTTTGGGCGATGCGGGAAAAGCGGGAGTGGTGGCGCAGGACCGATCCGGAGCCCATTCGACTGACCGTCGGGCAGATGAGCTCAGTGAGCCCGCTGCCCAGCACGGATGGGAAAACAATCTTTTTCATCGGTTCTACCCCGCGTGGTGAACTGGTGCGTTACGACTTGAAGAAGCGGCTGTTCGTACCCTATCTTCCGGGGCTGTCCGCGGACTGTCTGGCCTACTCGCGCGATGGATCAAGGGTGGCGTGGACCACGGTGCCGGGGGGCACGCTATGGCAGAGCAAGGCGGACGGCTCCGATCGCCGCGAGTTGACCTTCCCGCCCATACGGGCCTTGTTTCCACGCTGGTCGCCGGACGGGACGCGGATTGCCTTCGTCGCCCAGGAGCCCGGGAAGCCCTCGAAGATCTATATCGTGCCGGCAGCAGGAGGCTTTGCGGAGCCGGTAACGGTGGGGGAGTTGAATGACAGTGACCCATCCTGGTCCCCGGACGGAAATGCACTAGCCTTTGGCAGTCTCGATCCGTCCGCACCCAAGCTGCAGCACGAGCCGATTCAGATTGTCGACCTGAGCAGCCGCGCTGTCACGGAGCTGCCTGACTCGAGCGGCTACTTTTCCCCTCGATGGTCGCCGGATGGACGCTGGCTGCTGGCCCTCAACGAAGACACGTTCGCGATAGAACTGTACAGCTTCGCGACTCGAAAATGGGAGCAACTAACGAATCTGGTGGCCGCCTATCCGAACTGGTCTTCCGATAGTCGGTGCGTTTTGTTTAACTCGTTAAGCATCCAATCCGTGGCACAAGAGGAGCCGTATTACCGGATTTGCCTTTCGGACAGGAAACCGCAGTTGCTGGTGAATCTCGCCGAAGGCGGACAGCTGGTGTCGGCCACGTTTAACTTATGGACCGGGGTAACGCCCGACGGCTCGATCTTGGGCATACGGGATATCAGCATAGAAGAGGTCTACGCCCTCGACACAAAGTTTCCTGAGTAGTTCCGCATGCAATGCACAGAAGCTTCCATCCCGTCGGCGATCGCAGCTTCGCGTGTATTCTTCACCGCGGAGAAAGTGCGAAGGATTGGCCACCCTCATCGCGGTGATGCAGAAGGTGGACCACCTGCCGGAAGTTCCTGGGCCAGGCATATTCGCCGGCAAAACCAATCACGGCCCGGAAGCGGAAACTTCCGAGCCTTGATTGGTTTTGCGAAGCTTAGGTTGGGCGAAGCTTAGGTTGGGCGAATCCTTATTCGGCTTCGACCAGGACTTGGCCGTCGCTGTCGTGCAGCTTGCTTACTTCCACGGGAATTCTCTTCTCGCGAGTGGAAACAGGAAGATTGATGCTGATGGCAGCGGATTCGCACTGAACAGCCCGCATAAAATACTGGCCGTTGCGCCGGTCAAAATTCAGCGCGCATCCCTTTGACGAGCTGCCGTTCTGGGACGCGAGAGTGATCGCCACCACCCGGCCCTGGCGGTTCTGAATCTGAATAGTGCCATCTTTCGCCCGGGCGATGGAATATGTGCCTGCCGGGAGTTGCCTGTTTGCGACTGTAAAGTCAAAGGGCACGGTGGCGTGGACTTGCCGCGATTGCATTTGCGCCGAGGCGCTGCCGAGACCGAGAGAGCTTGCGAGTGTGAGAAACGCTACGACCATTATCCGTTTCATTGTTGTGTCTCCTTGTGAGTTGGTGTGTCGGCTTCTGCTGTTTCCCAACCGCCACGTTGGGGCGACATTAGGCCTGGGCCACATCAATCGCAATGCATGGGAGGTGGATTGAAGATGGAAGATAGGTCAAAATAAAGTCAATTGCTAAGTGGCTGATGCGGAGCGTGTTGCACGGATTTCTGCAGAAGGAATAGAATTCGCGCAATGCCGCGCCGGGCTGATGGGGCGGTGGTCGCGAGGCAACAGGCTTGGCAGAGTCGGCCCAATTCCCGCAACAGCGAGTGCGGTTCGGCGCTTACGAAGTTGATCTTCGGGCGAAAGAACTGTGGAAGGCGGGGCGAAGACGCAAGCTGACCGGGCAACCGTTCGCAGTTCTGGCAATTTTGCTGGAGCGGCCGGGCGAGGTGGTGAGCCGTGAGGAATTGCAGACGCGGCTATGGCCAGACACCTTCGTCGATGTTGATCACAACCTGAACACCGCCATTAATAAGATTCGCGAAGCGCTGAACGATTCCTCGGAGCACCCACAATTTATCGAGACTCTATCCCGGCGGGGCTATCGGTTCATTGCCGGGGTGGAAAGCGTCCCGTCCGCCGCGCCACCGGTCTCGAACGGGATGCCAGGTGCTGCCAGGGTCGCGTCTGAACCCCCGACGATTGTTCTCCAGACAGCGCAGGCGCAGATTGCCAAATCGAGAATTCCGAAAAAGGCGCGCCTGGCAGCATGGTCGGCAATTGCCATTGTGGCTCTAGTTATCGCATACCTGTTGCGGCCGACCGTGCCGCCTCCGCGCGCGACTGGAATGAGGCAGCTCACGCACGATGGAGCTGCAAAGCTTTTCTCCGGACCCACCACGCCGCCATTAGCAATGTTCACGGATGGGACGCGAGTCTACTTCGGGGAACTGGATCCTCCGCATCTCAAGGTGATGCAGGTCTCCACCCTTGGAGGCGAGTCGGAGCGGGTACCGGTCCCTTTCGAGTTTGTGGGACTGACCGACCTCTCCGTGTCGCAATCGAAACTGCTGCTGCAAACCCCGACCACCGCGAGCGTGAACCTGGGAACACTGTGGACGATGCCGCTGCCGGCCGGCCAGCCGCAGAGCAATGGGAAGCTTGAAGTCTTCGATGCGGCATGGAGTCCGGCTGGAGATTGGATCTACTACACGATTGGATCCGAGCTGTGGGTAGCGCGCAACGATGAAAGCCAACCGCGGAAGCTTCTGCGCGGGACAGGTCTGCTGAACTGGATTCGTTTTTCGCACGATGGGCGGCGGATTCGATTCAGCGCTTTTGACCAGACAGATAACACCAACGCTCTGTGGGAAGCGAGCATCGACGGAAGCCACCTGCGGCCTGTATTGCCGGGATGGAATGCGTGCTGCGGCTCCTGGACCCCCGACGGGAAATACTTCGTATTTGCCTCGATGCGAGACGGCAGCTGGAATCTTTGGGCCATGCGGGAAAAGCGGGAGTTGTGGCGGAGGATCGACCCGGAGCCAGTGCGGCTGACGGTCGGGCAGATGAGCTCGATCAGCCCGCTGCCCAGCAGCGACGGGAAAACAATCTTTTTCATCGGTTCTACCCCGCGCGGTGAGCTGGTGCGCTACGACGTGCAGAAGCGGCTGTTCGTACCGTATCTACCGGGGCTCTCCGCGAACGGTCTGGCCTTCTCACGCGATGGATCGAAGGTGGCGTGGACCACAGTGCCGGAGGACTCGCTATGGGAAAGCAAGGCGGACGGCTCCGATCGTCACCAGCTAACCTTCCCTCCTATGCAGGCCTCGATGCCACGCTGGTCGCCGGATGGGACGCGGATTGCGTTCTCTGCCCAGGAGCCGGGGAAGCCCTCGAAGATCTATATCGTGCCGGCAGGAGGAGGCATTGCAGAGAAGGTAACGGCGGGCGAGGCGGGCGACGCCGACCCTTCCTGGTCCCCGGACGGCGAGGCGTTAGCCTTTGGTGGAATCTTTCTGAAGGCAGCCGGCATGGAGCGCCATCCGATTCGGATTGTTGACCTGAGAAGCCACACGGTCACGGCGCTGCCTGATTCGAGCCGCTACTTTTCGCCACGCTGGTCGCCGGATGGGCACTGGATGCTGGCGCTCGACGACCGGACATTTGCGCTGGAGCTGTATAACTTCACGACTCGGAAATGGGAGCAAATAACGAAAATGGTTTCCGTCTATCCCAACTGGTCTTCCGATAGCCGGTGCGTTTGGTTCAACTCTTCGGGCCCCCCATCCCCGGCACAGCAGCCGTATTACCGGATGTGCCTTTCAGACCGGAAACCGCAGTTTCTGGTGAATCTCGCCGAAGGCGGACAGCTGGTATCGGGCACGTTTAATTTCTGGACCGGAGTCACGCCCGATGGCTCGATTCTGGGCATACGGAATATCAGCATCGAAGAGGTCTACGCCCTGGACACAAAGTTTCCTGAGTAGTTCCGCATGGAACGCACAGAACTTCCATCCCGTCAGCGATTGCAGCTTCGCGTGTGTTTTTCACCGCGGAGAAAGTACAAAGGATGGGGCACCCTCATCATGGTGATGCAGAAGGTGGGCCGGCGCGATTTGGGTTGGGCAACCGGGAGAGCGGGTTGACTCTCTATGTACATGGCGAGAGGCACTTTGGTAAGTGTCAGGGACGGATTGCATCTAAGACTAGGGACTATGGCGGCGTATAGCTGCGATATTATGAATGGGCCACGAGCTCTACCGAACGTTTTTGAACGACGTGCGGACAGGAACGATCTCCGCTCCAACGATAGAACCTCTGCCGGCTTCCGCCTTCAGGTTTTGGCACTCGAGATGTGTCTTTTCACCTGGGTCTCGGATGCAAGCTTGCTCACTAAGAAATGGCAGTGCCAACAAGGGTGAGAGTGAGGAACGGGGGATGGAATACTTTCGCCGATATGATCCGAATGGAAGTTGCGTGGTCATTTGTCTGCGATGCTTTGCGACCGTCGGGACCGCAGGGAACGTGTCCGCAGCTTTGACGCTTGAAAACGCGCACGAGTGTACGCGGCATCCTATTGCCAACCAGAAGCAAGCTTCGCCGGGAATCGTGAGCCGGGTTGCGGCATGGCGGAGAGGGTTGCCGAGCAGTTTTCTGAAATCTGCAGCGCGTCTCCAGATGCCGTATACGCCGCTGTTCTTCCTGGCGGTTTTTTTACTTCTGTATGCTTTCCCAACCGTGGTTGAGCTTGCCGCCGTACGTTACGCAGTTCCTGCGATGGGAATCATTCTGTTCGGCGACCTGGTGGGATGTGTTTGCCTGGCGACGATTTTGCGTTCGCCATATATCGCTGGCGCTCTGTACGTATCGCTGACCTTTTGCGAGCTCTGGCTGCAGTCCAGCGGCGCCGTCCGGAGTGCGGTCCTACCGTGGATCCTGGATTTGGTGCCCACCCTGGTGGTGGTTGGAAAAATTGCGAGGATGCGCGCTCACACGCGAACGAGAAGTCTTCAGCTTCAGTAGGGCAGGCCGCATCCGAAGTTCTTCACACCTGCTTGTCCATGTGCCTGACCTTTGCGGCTGAGCGTCATCGCTTGATTTGTGCGGGAATGAATCGTCAGCGCGGATTTCATGCGCGGAGGGAAAAGCGACGGGATTTCCGCAATCCCGCCCTTCGCAAAGAATGCGAAGGATAGGGCACCCTCATTGCGGTGGTTATCGGCTCGGGGTCTGGGCGTTCGGTTGGATTGAAGGCGTTCTTTTGTCGGTGGGTTCTATGCAAGAGCTGCCCATTCGATCATTCACTCACGCGCTGCTAACAGCAGAGTCGGCAGATCATTCCGAGAGGACAACTACCGGCAATAGAATTTGGGCAACCGACATGTGATTAGACGCCTCGGTAACAAATTGGCGTATGAACGGCCAAAGGATGATCTTCGCTTGATTTTGAGCGAATTGTTCACGCAACGAAGTAACTGCTCCGGGCTCGCATTCAAAAAGAGCGGTGAACACACAGTTGATTGACGCGATATCAGTTTCAGAGTCAGTGACCCTTTGTTTAACCTCAGTGACCGCCATTACGACAAACTGATTCGGCTCATCTACTTGGAGTTCATATTTCGTCGCGAACCCCGTCTGAATTTGCTTCCCCTCTTTAATCGCCGCACCCAGAAGAGGTCGCTGGATGGCGAACGATCCTTGTTCCATTCCCATTCCCCTCAGCTGGACAGTTCGCAGAAATTCAAGATATTGGTCGTTAGTGAACTTGGGGAGCGAGGCGCTCTTCTTCATTCGTTTTTTTCGTTGTGCCATGAACACGTTCCCCCTTTCTAGCGAGTGCGGATGCTAATATTCGCGTGGTGTACATATGGTGAACATTGGTGTCTACAAAGTAGGACCAGAGTTTTTCAGTCGACGGTATTGAGATGTCCACTGCATCCAGAGCATTGCAAAAATAATCAACGGCAGTACCGGCTGACGTGGATACCTGATAACCGCAACCTACGTACTCCGCCTGAACTGGCTTTTGTACCTCTACGCAGCTCGATATATGCTGCCCCACCGCCATTCCGAGATACGTCTGTACCAAACTGTTGAGGCTGACACCTTCCTTCTTCGCCACTTCTACAAGACGTTTGTGTAGCGAACGGGGAACACGCTGAACCCACTTGCCACTGGGAAGATCATCATCTTCACGTTGGGGTAGCGGAATCTGCTTACCAGCATTTAGAGCAGCAGTAAGCCACATCCGTTTCACTGTGGCGAGATTTGCGAGTGCTTCGGCTTGATCGGCTCCATGTGCGACACACCCTTCAAGTTCCTGCACACTTGCCACGACATCGCCATCCTCATCGGGACGAAGCACAACCGTATAAGGGAGCTTCATGTGCCCCGCAAGTTGCTTTTCAATATTGCTAGTCATACCACCCTGTGTTCATCATCGCGTTAAGGAAATTTTTGACGTATACCGGTTTCAGCTGGCGCCCACCCTTGGTGTGGGGACAGATGCTGAAAATCTCATCGTCGAACCGCCACATCTTAATGTGAACATTTTCGGTCTCGACGGAGACCTTTCCAAACTGTTTCAGTTGATTCATCACCCAGTCGATTTCTGCTACATCGACATTGTTTTTGCGACCGGCTATTTCCCGAATGCGTTCTCGTATCTTCTCTGCTGACGCCATCTGCTACCTGCCTCGTTCCTGCGGACTCTTGTCATACGGTCAATCATGTGATGATCCTCCGATCAACGCTCCCAGAGCGGCTAGGCTATAAACAAACGAGAGATAACAGCAACTGTGTTCATATATTGGGCGATTAGGCTCCTTCTACAGGGAACCATCAATCCAGCCTATAGTACTACATATGATACTAGAGCAGGGCAAAAGGATGCAGAAGAATGAAGGCGCCGGTTGTACGTCAAAATGGCCGTTGCAAGTAAAAATCCACGATTCTGGCATTCTAGGATTTTTTTATTCCTTGTGTGACCGATTTCGAGTTGCTATAAAGCCTTTCGCCACAACATCTACAGCATTTTTAATAACTTACAAGAAACCTGGCGGGCAGTGAGGCAGCGTTAGCCCTGGACGTGGACGTGTTCTTGATAGCACTTCAGGACGTCGGCCTGGGAGACTACGCCTTCGAGCAGGCCGGAGACGGCGCGGTTGACGATGGGCAGGATGGGCCAGCGATTGAAGTGGGCCAGGGTTTCGTTGAGCGGCAGGTCAGGATAGAGGAAGGGCGCGCGATCGTCGGGGAGCAACTCCTCAATCGGTTGATCGACGGGCATGGAGGCCTGCACCAGCTTGGGCAAATCGGCGGCGGGCAGAACATACCAGCGATTGCGGGCGCAGCGGATGAGGGCGACCTCTTCCTTTTCCTCCTGAACTTTGGCGGCGATGACGGCGGCGGGGTCGGAGCCGACGAAGACCTGGCCGTCAAATGGACGCAGTGCGTCCTCGATACGCAACGCAGTTTCTTCTCGGACCTCTTCCATTGAGGGTAGGTTCAGACCATCCTGCAGGGTGAAAGTTTCAAAGATGGGGACGGGCTGCAGGCTGCGAGCGATGAGATAGGCGATGGTGTTGGCGAGAATGACGGGCAGAACGATGGAGTAATTCTGGCTGAGCTCAAACACCATGAAGACGCTGGTGAGCGGGACGCGGAGGAAGCCGGCGAATAACACTCCCATGCCGACCAGGGCGTAGGCGCCGACGGAACCGGTAAGGTAAGGAAAGAAATGTTTTTCGAAACTGCCGACCGATGCTCCCAGCATGGCGCCGATAAACAATGTTGGTGCGAACATGCCGCCAGGTGTGCCGCTGGAAAACGAGAGGGTGGTGGCGAGGATTTTTAAGACGGCCAGCGCCAGCAGGACGTGCCATAGATACTCACCGTGCATGGCATGATCGATGGTCTCGTAACCGGCTCCCATGACCTGCGGAAATCCGAAGAAGCCGATGCAGCCGACGAGCAGACCGGCGACGCCCGGTTGCAGGACCTGGGTCCAGTTAGGAAGCGAGCGCAGCCAGGGGCGCAAGGTAGCGAGCAGGCGAGAAAAGAGAACGGCAGCAAATCCGCCGACGATACCCAGGACGGCGTAGGCGAGGAGCTCGCGATTGTCGCGCAGGGTAATGGGCGGAATGTGGAACATGGATTGCGCGCCCCAGAAATAGCGGGCGATGACGACGCTGGAAACGGCGGCGAGCACGATGGAGCCGAGAACGGCCGCACTCCACGCACCGATGACTTCTTCAATGACAAACAGGATGGCGGAGATGGGGGCGTTGAAGGCAGCGGCCAGGCCGGCAGCTGCGCCGACGGGGGCAAAGAGGCGAAGCCGCTCGCGGCTGAGGTGCAGTCGACGGCCGATCAAGGAGGCGATGCCGGCGCCGATCTGCAGCGATGGATCTTCGGGTCCGAGGGAGTGGCCGGAACCAATGGCAAGCGCCGAGGTGATGAATTTTCCAATCATGGTGCGACTGGAAATGTAGCCGTTGTAGATGTAGAGCGCGGCCTTGGTTTGGTTGATGCCGCTGCCGCGGGCCTGGGGGAAGAGGTACTTGACCATCAGGCCGAGCAGCAAGCCGACCAGCATGGGAGCCAGCAGCAGTCGATATTGGCCGGGGTGAGGCACGGAGCCGAGCAACCAGACGCGCAGCCATTCAATGGACATGCGAAAGCAAACTACGAGCAGTCCGGAGAGGAGGCCGATGAAGATGGAGAGGACGAGAAAGAGGCGATCGCCGCGGGTAGGGGCAATGTGCTGAATTTCCGCGTCGGTCAGCTGAAAAGGAGTAGCCGGAGCAGCGGCCAGCGGCAGCCGGGGCGTGGTGACAGAAGTTGAAGCGGAGTTGGCGGTCAGGTCACTCATTCTGTTTTGTCCGGAGTCTGCGCGAGTTGCAGCAGCAGCGCATCATCGCCGGTGGGCGGCCCGCATATTTTTGCGGTGACGTTTTCTGCC
The DNA here is from genome assembly GCA_963735505.1 of uncultured Acidobacteriota bacterium. Lineage (GTDB taxonomy): Bacteria > Acidobacteriota > Terriglobia > Terriglobales > Acidobacteriaceae > JAKAAZ01. Next base: position 369,390 of record CAVTLR010000003.1, read on the forward strand.
TGGTTAATCCAGGTAGTGATTCGATCCTGCAGCGGCGCATTACCTTCAAGCGCCTGGACGTCGGGCGAGCCTAATTCTGTCCAGTGAGGTCCGAGGGCAAGCAAATCAGGATTGGTGGCGTTGGGATCGGTCTTCGCTTCCAGTTGCTGCAGACAACTTTGATACCGCTGATGGGCAATCTCGGCTTCCTGCAAGAGACGCGCGTCGTGCAGCCGCGGCGGCAGGCTATCGAACGGAATCAACTGCAACATGCGCTGATATTTTTCCAACTGCACTTCGACCGCCTGATTTTGCTGCGGTGTTCCCGCATTCGGATGCTGACGCAAGCGAATCATGTATCGGCTGAGGGCCTGAGCGGCTCGTTTGTATTGGCCCATGGAAGCGGCAATCTGCGATTCGGCATCGAGTGAGGCGAGCACCTGGGCAGGATCTGCGTTGCGATGACGCTCCACGCGCTGAAAGGTGTTTAATGCGTCGACGGGATCATCGGCCTGGCGGAGCAGGTTGGCAATTTTGAACAGGGCGGCAGGATTGTCGAGCGAATTTCCCTCTGCGGCGAGCAGCTGCCCCTGGGCCTCAATGGGGCGCCCGAGGGAGATGAAGTATTCGGCCAGCTCGAGACGAATTTGCAGGCGGCGCTCAGTTCCCTGCCCGCGCCAGAGACCGTTCAACGCAGCCTGATAATATTCGATGGCTTGCTGGGAATTGCCGCGACGCACGGCGAGACGCGCCAGCTGGAGATTGAGATATCCGTCTCCGGGTTCGGCATCATGCAGCGAAGCAAAATAGGCGGCAGCCTCATCTGTGCGACCGGAGGATGCCAGGGCTTCGGCGAGCGCCATTTGATAGTCGGTGTTGGTGGAGGAGAAAGAAAGGGCGGAGCGAAAATCTTCGACAGCTTCGCCGGGATGACCCTGTTTCATGGCGATCTGGCCGCGCTGATACCAGCGTTGCTCGAGCACGCTGCGATGTTCCACAAAGGAGTGGAAGAAGAAATAAGTCAGCACCCAGATGGCGACGGTAATCAGGGTCAAGCTGAGAAGCGACAAACTATCCTGAACAATGAGGCGGCGACGCTGGATTCGCTCGGCGGGTGTGAGGTGAAGTTTACTATCTGCGGTTCTAGCGGCCATATTGTAGGAACGTCGACATGTTTATTATCTCTAAACTTTCGGCAGAATCGAGCCACCAAGCCGAATCAATTTGATTTTGCCCATAACCTTTTCGTTTCCGGCTCGTCGAACAGAAGCGGACTCAGTCTGCTTAGATGCCGGAGATTCCACGTTACAGGCGATCGGATTCATTTCCCTGGAGTGGTTCGACGAAGTATGATTGCATCAGTGATGCACAGCCACAGGCTACAATCTGGCGGTGGCAGCCATGGATTCTGTGGAACGCCGCGCAACAACCACCTACGAATCCGCATCTGAGCAAGGGACGATTTTGAAAGAGCACATGCACGACAACCTGACATCGGAGCGGCACGCGTGCGCCTGGTACTATGGCGGGCGAGGCTCGTTCCGCGGCGGGTTCAGCGTGTGCTTTTTTATCGTCGTATTGTCGGTATGCGGTTGGGTGATGCACCGGCGACTGTCGCAATATGACACGCCGCAGCAGGCAATTCATCAATCGGCGTCGCTGAAGGTGTGCGTGACCAAGCGCAACCCGATCAGCATGCCGTCGACGCGCGGAACTGATGCCTTCTCAGTCTTGCTGCTGGCGTCCGCCTTCGCCGCGACCCTGCGCTCTCCTGGTAATTCCGAGGCTTCCCTCACCTTCCGCGTGCAACGCCAACAATCGCAGCAGCGCGCCGACGTGGACATTCCTCCCGGCCTGGATCATTTCTTCGTTTTACCCCCTCCGTCGCAACTTTCTGTGTTGTAGAAGCCCCCTGTCATTGCAGTTGTGTTGCCGCCGGAATTTTCCAGCGGCCCTGTTGCATGGCAGGACCCGTTTCCGCTGCTCACAGCTATGCCCTGGCATAGGCAGGAACGCCTTCCATGTATATTTCGAAACGCACTGCTGTCCTGGTAGTGATCATCCTTGTTGCCGCAGTCGCGATCTGGTACGCACTCAACCGACGCGGAAGTGAACCGGCGAACGCGGCCAGCACCACTTCCAGCAACGATGCACCTTCCGCTGCGGTGGCAACGGTGGCGCTGCGACCGGCAGTATCTTCCATCACTGTGCCGGGAGTATTTCAGGCATACCAGGATGTGTTGATCCACGCCAAAGTTTCCGGATACATCCAGAAGATTTTTGTCGATATTGGCGATCGGGTGCACACCGGAGAGGTGCTGGCGATTCTGGAAGTTCCAGAGTTGAATGCGCAGGTGGATGCGGCGCAGGCGGCGGTGACGCGCGACAAATCTGAAATCCAGCGGACGCACCACGATGTATCGCGGGCGGTCGCCATCCATGCGGCGCAGCACTCGGAATATGCACGCCTGGGGACGGCCGCGTCGAAGCTGCCGGGATTGGTAGCGCAGCAGGAGCTGGACGACAAGCAGGCGCAGGATCTGTCGTCGGAAGCGCAGGTGGACGCGGCGAAGTCGGGCTATGCAGCGGCGCAGGCAAAGATGACGGAAGACCTGGCCACGCTGGAACATTTCAAGGCATTGCAGGCTTACTCCTACGTGCGTGCGCCGTTCGATGGTGTGATCACGTATCGCTATGCGGATACCGGGGCACTGATTGCAGCGGGCACGGACGAGAGCAGCAACGCGATGCCGATTGTGCGGCTGGCGCAGAGCGGGATGTTGCGTCTTCGCATGCCGGTACCGGAGTCGGATGCGGACTATATGGCGATCGGCGGCCCGGCGGTGGTGCGAGTGCAGGCTACAGGAGAGACGATCAACACCAAGATTATGCGCTTCACGCGATCGATGGACCGAAGTACGCGCACCATGCTGACCGAGGTAGATATACCGAACCCGGACCTGCACCTGGCTCCGGGAATGTACGCCGACACAACCTTTCCGCTGCAGAGCGACGGCAAAGCCATGATGGTGCCGATCGATGCGATTGTGGAGGGCGACCAACCGTACGTTCTAGTGGTCGACGACACCAACCATGTGGTGAAGACTCCAGTGGTGCTGGGAATCCAAGGGCCGAACTTTTACCAGATCAACAGCGGGGTAAAAGTGGGTGACCGGGTGATTGTGGGCAACCAGGCCGATTATCAGCCGGGACAGGTGGTAACGCCGAGTCCGGTCGACATGGATCTGACGTCGTTTAGCCAGACATCGGGCCCAAGCCACGGAAGCACTTCGTCTTCAACCAGCACCAAGGCACGTCGAGGTCGGAGATAGATGTCATCGTTCGCGATACGGTATCCATTTTTCATCCTGATGGCGTGCCTGGCCATTGTGGTGATTGGAACGGTGAATCTGCTGAGTATGCCGGTGGATTTATTTCCAGCGGTGAAGATTCCAGTGGTAGTAGTGGCGACGTTTTATTCCGGCATGCCGCCACAGCAGATTGAAGCCGACATCACGGATACCTTCGAGCGTTTTTTCACGCTGGGCAGCGGCATCGATCACATCGAATCGCGGTCGATGACCGGGGTCAGCCTGATCAAGGTGTACTTTCATGCCGGCACGGATCCCAACGCCGATGTCAGCAATATTTCCAACCTGGCCATGGCGGATCTGCGACGATTGCCGCCGGGAACATTGCCGCCGGTGGTGTTGAGCTTCGATGCCTCGAACCTGCCAGTCTGCCTGATCACGGTGGAAGGCAAGGGGCTGAATGAAACTCAGCTGAAAGATTATGCGCAGTTTGAAATTCGCGACCAGGTCGCCAGCGTCAAAGGTGCGTCCGTTCCGCAGCCTTATGGCGGAACCTATCGCCAGGTGATGGTCTACGTCGATCCGATGAAGCTGGAAGCCAATGGGCTGAGCATCAACGACGTGTACAAGGCGGTGAACCAGTCGAATCTAATTCTGCCGGCCGGGGATGTACGGATCGGGCCGAAGGATTACAACATCTACGCCAACAGCCAGGTGCTGAAGCCATCGGATGCCAATAATATTCCGCTGAAGACGGTGGGCAACTCCTCGGTGTTGGTGGGCGATGTAGGCCATGCCGAAGATGCAGGACAGCTGCAGTACAACATTGTGCGGGTGAATGGCGAGCGATCGGTGTACCTGCCGATCTTCAAGCAGGGCGGGGACAGCAACACCATCACGATTGTGAATGGAGTACGGCAGCGAGTGAAACATCTGCTGGATGTGCCGTCGCAGTTGAAGGCGCAGGTGGTGTTCGACCAGTCGATTTTTGTGAAGATGGCGGTCGACAATGTGATCCGCGAAGGCGGCATTGGACTGCTGCTGACGGCGCTGATGATCTTGCTGTTCCTGGGCAATCTGCGCGCCACGGTGGCGGTGATGTTGTCGATTCCGCTGTCGACACTGGCAGGTTTTCTGCTGCTGAATGCTGCCGGCAATACCATCAACACGATGGTGCTGGGTGGGCTGGCGCTGGCCTTGTCGCGGCTGATCGACAACTCCGTGATCGTGCTGGAAAACATTTTCCGTCATATGGAAATGGGCGAGGCACCGATCACCGCGTCCGAACACGGCGGCAAGGAAGTGGACCTGGCGGTGCTGGCGGCGACAGTGTCGACCTCGATTGTATTTTTCCCGGTGGTGCTGCTGACAGGAGTGAGCAAATACCTGTTCACCGCGCTGGCGCTGGGTGTGGTGCTGGCGATGTTCGCGTCGTACGTGGTGGCGATGACGGTCATTCCGCTGTTTTGTGCCAAGTTTATCCAGCTGCAGCGGCACGATGAGAATCAAGCGGAGATCGAATCGAACCCGTGGGAACCGTCGGAGCTGTTGCTTGACGATAGCCGGGCGAGACAAGCGCATGAACATAAAAATGCTTCGTTCTTCCAGAGGATTGTGCGCGGCTTCAACTTCCACTATCACCGGCTGGAACATCGATATGACCGCGGCGTGGAATACTGCCTGCGCCGTCCGGTATTTGTAACTGTTATGGTTACAGCTTTCGTGGTGCTGAGCCTGGCGCTGTATCCATTGTTGAATTTGGCGTTTTTTCCGCGGACGGATCCGGGACAGTTTGTGATCAACATGAAGGCTCCGCCGGGAACTCGACTGGAGTTGACGGATCTGTATTGTGCGCGGGTGGAAAACATTATTCGCCAGGTGGTGCCGCCGTCGGATCTGAACATGATCGTGTCCAACATCGGCGTGTATCCGGATCTTTCGGCGATCTACACCACCAACACGGCGATGGACAACGCTTTTATTCAGGTCAGTCTGAAAAAAGATCACAAGGTCGGCAGCTACGTGTATATGGCGCGGGTGCGACGTCGCCTGCACAGAGAGATTCCCGATGTCGAGACCTACTTTCAGACGGGCGGGCTGGTGGACTCGGTGGTAAACCAGGGCAAGCCGGCGCCGTTCGATATTCGGGTGAGCACCATGGACCTGAAGACCGGGTACGCGCGTTGCCGAGCAGATCGCCACCAAGTTGCGAGGGTTGCATCGGGTGAGCGATGTGCTGATTCCGCAGGACGTGGATTATCCCGGGCTGCAGTTGAATGTCAATCGCGAGAAGGCGGCGTTTCTGGGGCTGACGGAAAAAGATGTAGTCGATGGCGTAATTACCGCCCTGACCTCGAACGGCATGATTGCGCCCAGCTACTGGGTGGACCCGAAGACCGGCAACAACTACATGCTGACGGTGCAGTACTACAACAGCCAGATCCAGAGCCTGCAGGATTTCAAACAGATTCCGCTGCGGGCAGAGCATTCCGTGGCGTATGTACCGCCGGGCAGCGCGGAACGTCCGGGGCAGACCGTGCCGCCGCATGACAATGTGATTCCGCTGGAAGCGGTGGCGAGCATCAAGTACATCAATACGCCGACGGTGGTGGATCACTACCAGCTTCGTCCCGTGTTCGACGTGTACGTGATGCCAACCACGGAAGACCTGGGGCGCGTGGGCAAACAGATTCAGAGCATTGTGAACGGAATCCATCCGCCGAAAGGCACGCTGTTGACCATTGGCGGTTCCGTCACCGATATGCGCGAATCGTTCCACAGTTTTGCTACCGGATTGGGGCTGGCGGTGGTGCTGATTTACCTGGTGTTGATGGCGCAGTTCGCGTCCTTCTCCGATCCGTTCGTGATTTTGTTGGCTGTGCCGCCGGGTGTGGCCGGGGTAGTGCTGACTTTGCTGGTCACAGGATCGTCGCTGAACATCATGTCGCTGATGGGCCTCCTGATGATGACTGGAATGGCGGTGTCAAACAGCATTTTGATTGTGGAATTTGTCGGCAAGCAGCGCCAAGAAGGCAAACCGCTCAAGGTGGCCCTGGTCGAGGCCTGCCGGTTCCGTTTGCGGCCCATCATGATGACCACTCTGGCGACGGTGCTGGGAATCATTCCAATGTCGCTGGGCCTGGAGGCGGGCAGCGAGCAATATGCGCCGCTGGCGCGAGCCCTGTTGGGTGGAGTGCTGGTGTCGGCGGTGGTGAGCGTGTACCTGGTGCCGACGGTGTATTACCTGATCCACCGCCATCAAGAAGAAGAGCCTGGGACGGAAGAAGCTCCAGCTTTGCAAGCTTGAACCTGAAGCATACCTGGTGGTTTTCCAAACTTGCCGGTTGCGCGCGTTGCTAATTGGCACTGGTACGACCCGCAAGTCTACCTAAGAAGGGAAATCGAAGTAGATGTCGTCGTTTGCGATACGGTATCCATTTTTCATCCTGATGGCGTGTCTGGCCATTGTGGTGATTGGGACAGTGAATCTGCTGAGCATGCCGGTGGATTTATTTCCGGCGGTGAAGATTCCAGTGGTAGTGGTGGCGACGTTTTATTCCGGCATGCCGCCACAGCAGATTGAAGCCGACATCACGGATACCTTCGAGCGTTTTTTCACGCTGGGCAGCGGCATCGATCACATCGAATCGCGGTCGATGACCGGGGTCAGCCTGATCAAGGTGTACTTTCATGCCGGCACGGATCCCAATGCCGATGTCAGCAACATTTCCAACCTGGCCATGGCGGACCTGCGACGATTGCCGCCGGGAACTTTGCCGCCGGTGGTGTTGAGCTTCGATGCCTCGAACCTGCCGGTCTGCCTGATCACGGTGGAAGGCAAGGGGCTGAATGAAACTCAGCTGAAAGATTATGCGCAATTTGAAATTCGCGACCAGGTCGCCAGCGTAAAAGGCGCGTCTGTACCGCAGCCTTATGGCGGAACCTATCGCCAGGTGATGGTCTACGTCGACCCGATGAAGCTGGAAGCCAACGGGCTGAGCATCAACGACGTGTATAAGGCGGTGAATCAGTCCAACTTGATTCTGCCGGCCGGGGATGTGCGGATCGGGCCGAAGGATTACAACATCTACGCCAACAGCCAGGTGCTGAAGCCATCGGATGCCAATAATATTCCGCTGAAGACGGTGGGCAACTCCTCGGTGCTGGTGGGGGATGTGGGCCACGCCGAGGATGCCGGACAGCTGCAATACAACATTGTGCGGGTGAATGGCGAGAGGTCCGTGTACCTGCCGATCTTCAAGCAGGGCGGGGACAGCAACACCATCACGATTGTGAATGGAGTCCGGCAGCGGGTGAAACATCTGCTGGATGTGCCGTCGCAGCTGAAGGCGCAGGTGGTGTTCGACCAGTCGATCTTTGTGAAGATGGCGGTGGACAACGTGATCCGCGAAGGCGGCATTGGATTGCTGCTGACGGCGCTGATGATTCTGCTGTTCCTGGGGAACATCCGCGCGACCGTGGCAGTGTTGCTTTCCATTCCGCTCTCGACGCTGGCGGCGTTTTTGTTATTGAATTCGCTGGGCGGCACAATCAACACGATGGTGCTGGGCGGGCTGGCGCTGGCCTTGTCGCGGCTGATCGACAACTCCGTCGTGGTGCTGGAAAACATTTTCCGTCATATGGAGATGGGCGAGGAGCCGATGGTTGCCGCGGAACAGGGCGGCAAGGAAGTGCAGCTGGCGGTGCTGGCGGCGACGGTGTCGACCTCGATTGTATTTTTCCCAGTGGTACTGCTGACCGGGGTCAGCAAATACCTGTTCACCGCATTGGCGCTGGGTGTGGTGCTGGCGATGGCGGCCTCTTATATTGTGGCGATGACGGTGGTGCCGTTATTTTGCGCCTACTTCATTACCGTTGAGGGACATGAAGGGGAAGAGTCCGAACACACGCCGACGAACACGGATCCCGCAGAGTTGGCCATCGACCGCCGGGAGGAAGCGGAGGCGCTGGCGGACAAGGATCTCTCTCCATTTGAATTTGTAGTTTGGCGATTCAATCATTTTTTCCACTTGCTGCAATCCAAATACGACCAGGCGATCCTGTCTTGCCTGGAGCGGCCGGTGATGGTGACCATCGCGTTTACAGCTTTCGTGGTGCTGAGCCTGGCGCTGTATCCATTGTTGAATCTGGCGTTCTTTCCGCGGACGGATCCAGGACAGTTTGTGATTTACATGAAGGCTCCGCCGGGAACTCGACTGGAGTTGACGGACCTGTATTGTGCGCGGGTGGAAAACATTATTCGCCAGGTGGTGCCGCCGTCGGACCTGAACATGATCGTGTCAAACATCGGCGTGTATCCGGATCTCTCTGCGATCTACACCACTAACACTGCGATGGACAACGCCTTTATCCAGGTGAGTCTGAAAAAAGAACACAAGGTCGGCAGCTACGTGTATATGGCCCGGGTGCGACGACGTCTGCACAGAGAGATTCCCGATGTCGAGACCTACTTTCAGACGGGCGGGTTGGTGGACTCGGTGGTAAACCAGGGCAAGCCGGCGCCGTTCGATATTCGGGTGAGCACAACGAACCTGCCCGCCGGATACACGCTGGCCCGACGGATCGCCACCAAGTTGCGAGGGTTGCATCGGGTGAGCGATGTGCTGATCCCGCAGGACGTGGATTATCCGGGACTGCAGTTGAACGTGAATCGCCAGAAGGCAGCGTTTCTAGGGCTGACGGAAAAAATGTGGTCGATGGCGTGATTACCGCCCTGACCTCGAACGGCATGATTGCGCCCAGCTACTGGGTGGATCCGAAGACCGGCAACAACTACATGCTGACGGTGCAGTATTACGACAGCCAGATTCAGCGCCTGAAAGATTTCAAAGAGATTCCGCTGCGTCCCGATCGTCCCACTGCCAGCGTGCCGCCGGGCAGCTCGCTGCGTCCCGGGCAGATGATTCCGCCGCATGACAATGTGATTCCGCTGGAAGCGGTGGCCAGCATCAAGTACATCAATACGCCGACGGTGGTGGACCATTACCAGCTGCGCCCGGTATTCGACGTATACGTAATGCCAAGGACGGAAGATCTGGGCCGCGTGGGCAAGCAGATCCAGAAGATCGTAAACGGAATCCATCCGCCGAAAGGCACGCTGGTGACCATTTCAGGTTCCATCAATGACATGAAGGACTCCTTCCGCAGCTTCGCGGTTGGACTGCTGCTGTCAGTGGTGCTGGTGTACCTGGTGCTGATGGCGCAGTTCGCATCCTTCTCCGATCCATTCATCATTCTGCTGGCGGTACCGCCGGGGATGTCGGGTGTCCTGCTGTTCCTGCTGGTGACGGGGACATCGCTGAACATCATGTCGCTGATGGGCTGCCTGATGATGACGGGGATTGTGGTGTCGGACAGCATTTTGATTGTGGACTTCATCGGAATTCAACGAGGCGCGGGCAAGCCGCTGAAAGTAGCGATTGGAGAGGCATGCCGAGTCCGTCTGCGGCCGATCATGATGACCACGCTGGCGACGGCGCTGGGTTTGATTCCAATGGCGCTGGGCCTGGAAGCAGGCAGCGAGCAATATGCGCCGCTGGCACGAGCCATTCTGGGCGGCCTGACGGTGTCCGGCGTGGTCACGGTGTTTCTGGTGCCCACAGTCTATTACCTGATTCACCGCAATGCGGAACACGGTTCGGAAGATTTACAGGATCTGGAGGTGCAAGCGTAATGCAAACCTACCCACGATTTTCTACCCTGGCGGGATTGGCGCTGGTCGCAATGGTGTGCCGTCCATGGCCATTGCAGGCGCAGAAGCTGGTAGACGCGCCATCGACAGTGATGCTGGCGAAGAACATTGAGCGAGCGGACACGAGTGCGTCTCCTGTAGCTCCGCATGCGGCAGCCATGCCCGGCGACACGCTGAACCAGTCGGCACCCGACATGGGGTCGGACAAGACGATGACGGGGGAGCGTGTCACGTCAATTCCGGCACAATTAACGCTACACGAAGCGGAGGAGATTGCGATCCGTAACAATCCACGGATACGGGTTGCGCAATTGCTGGCGCGTGCGCAGCACCAGGTGTATCGCCAGACACGCGCAGGCTATTTGCCGCAATTACAGGGTGGGGCGGTGGCCGCACAGGCCAATAACGGCAGCCGATTCACCTTCGACGGATTGCGGTCGACGCGATTGCTCACGCACGCCGGCGGCGGCCTGGACTTTCACCAATTGCTGACAGATTTCGGGCATACCACCAACCTGATCGCATCTTCCAAGTTGTACGAGAAGGCGCAGGATGCGCAGGCGCAGGCGAGCACGCTGGATATTGTGCTGATTACGGATCAGGCGTTCTACGATGCGCTGGAAGCGCAAGCCATGGTCCAGGTTGCACAGCAGACCGTGGATACTCGCAAGACAACGGATCAGCAGATTACGGAACTGACGAATAATAAGTTGCGTTCGACGATCGATCTTGCATTTGCGGATGAAAACCTGGCGCGGGCCCAATTGCTGCTTCTAGACGCGCAGACGCAATACAGCAACGCGATCAACGCGCTGACCTCGGTACTGGGATTTGACCGGCCGATGACGTACACGCCGGTCGACAATGGGGGCGCGGTGACTTCACCGCCGCCGGATCAGGACCAGCTGGTCGACATGGCGCTGAAGCAGAGGCCAGATTTGATGGCGCTCGACTACGACCAACAAGCGTCGAAAAAGTATGCGCGCGCGCAGTGGGAGCAGCTGATGCCAACATTGGACACCATGGCTGTCGTGGGAGGGACACCCATCCGAGACGATCAGTATTTCACCAGCAACTGGTTTGGCGCGATCGGGGTCGATCTGGAGGTGCCGATCTTTAGTGGATTCCGGTATACGGCCCAGGCGCATGAGGCGGAGGACCGGGCGCAGGCGGCACAGGAAAACGTACGCGATCTGCGCGACCGGGTGGTGCGGGATGTTCGCGATGCGTGGATGCAGACGAACACCTCGTACCAGAAGATTGCGGTTACGGAGAAGCTGCTGACGGCATCGAACATGGGACTGCAGCTGGCACAGGCGCGCTACAAGCTGGGGCTGAGCTCAATTGTGGAGCTGAGCGAGTCGCAGTTGGAACAGACGCAGGCTTCGATTGAGAATGTGAATGCTCGATATGAGTATCAGCTGTCGCTGGCGGCCCTGAATTATCAACTGGGAAATCTGCCGTAGAGGCGGACTTCCCTCCCCGGTCGAAAGGTTGGCCGGAGCTGTCCTCTCCACGCTTTTCTCCTGTAGCTCAGCGCCTGAAGGCGGGTTGTGGATAGGGACCTAGTTCCCCGGACTAAGATCCGGGTCCACCTTGAGCGGCGTCCGACCAGAGGCGCCTTTCGATCTAACACGGCTTCCGTTCTGGAAGGCCGTTCGACCTGAGACGTCTTCCCAACTAGAACGGCTTTCGACCTGAGCCGTCTTCCCACCCTGAAATGTCTCCCAACGCGTGAGGCGGCGGACAGGAAGTTTGTTCGCGGAATCAAGTCCGGGGGCGGACGTAACCTGCTCCACGGTTACCCGCAGGTGTGCGGGGTTCCCACACTGATTCGACACGCGGCGCAGGAATTCATCTCCCATTCATCTTCTGTTTTCAGGATATTCATGGGGCGCTGTAAGACTACTCGCGGTGTCAATGAACAACTTCGCCAGCGACATGCACTCGCAACCCCAAGAGAGTCATCGCGCTCCCAGAGCAGGACGGCGGGGATTGCACCATCTTGGATATTCAATATCACAACACGAGCGAGAGGCCGAATGAAACGCGGACCGAACAAGGTAAAAATCCTGATTCTTGCATCCTGCATGGCGATTGCGCCGCAGGCGGGTCTGACTGTATTCGCGCAAACGAGTACAGCCAAAACCACAACCGGTCATAAGAAAGCGAAGAAGCCCGTCAGCATCGAGCAGCAAATGCGGGAGATGCGGGAGCAATTCCAACAGCAACAGGACGAGATTGACCAGTTGAAGCAGCAGTTGCAAAGCCGCGACCAGCAACTGCAGCAGGCGCAGGATACGGCGCAACAGGCGCAGCAGGCTGCGCAACAGGCACAGGCGCAGGTGCAGGCAGCACAGCAGAGTGCGACGCAGAGCAATGATGCCTATACCAATCTGCACCAGGCGGTACAGAATGTTCAGTCGCAGGCGGAGCAGGCGCAGCAGACAGCCGCCATGGCCGAGCAGGACCAGAAGGAGCTGAAGAAGAAGGTCACCCACCCGGATGACATTTACTACAAGGGAATCACGATCTCTCCTCACGGCAGCTTCCTGGCGGCTGAAACAGTGTGGCGCAGCGGGGCGACCGGCGGCGGCCTGAACACGGCATTTACGGGTGTGCCGCTGCAGTATTCTCCAGCCGCGCAGATGAGTGAGTTCCAAGGAAGCGGTCGGCAGTCACGGATTGCCATCAAGGCGACGGGCAAGCTGACGGACTGGACCATGACGGGCTACTACGAGATGGACTGGTTAGGCACCGGCATCACTTCCAACAACAACCAGTCGAACAGCTACGTGGTTCGCCAACGGCAACTGTGGGTGGACGCGAAGATGAACAACGGCTGGGACTTTTCCGGCGGCCAGGGCTGGTCGCTCGCGGCTGAAACCACGCAGGGCCTGACCCGCGGAACTGAGGTTCTGCCGTCCACCATCGATCCTCAGTACGAAGCGGGCTTTGTCTGGACGCGGCAATACAGCTTCCGGGTCACGAAAAACATCGGCGACAAGGCATGGCTGGGCGCTTCGGCGGAGAATGCCGAGACGCTGAATCCGGGCGGCCAGAACCTGCCTACCAATATTTTGATTGGTTCGGGCGGAACGGGCGGCGGCCTCTATAACTCGACGGCAAACTATTCCTTCAACCTTGCCCCGGATATGATCGCGAAGGCTGCGTTCGAACCTGCGCCAGGACAGCATTATGAAGTGTTCGGCATTGCGAGCTTCTACCGCGACCGCATTTATCCGACGACCGGCTCGCCGTACAACAGTACGGTGGTTGGCGGCGGCGGGGGCGCCAGCGCTCGGGCTGCGGTGCTGGACAAGAAACTGGTACTCGGGTTGAAGGGGCTATATGGCGAGGGCGTCGGCCGTTACGGTTCGTCCACCATTGGCGACGTCACGCTTCGGCCAGACGGCACTATCTCCCCGATTCATGGCTTCTCCGCGCTGAGCACGGTGGAGTTTAATCCAAACAAACGCCTGAACATCTACGTGAACTATGGCGGCGACTATCTTGGCCGCGACTATACCATCAGCGGGGGCAAGCAGGTCGGCTACGGCGCTTATACGGCGGACATGTCGGGCTGCAAGATTGAGCCCGCCTCCACCGCCTCGTTCCCGGCTTCGGATCCAGGCACTCCAGGCAATTCGACGAACAAATGCGCCGGCAACAACAAGGATGTGCAGGAGTTCACGGTTGGATACTGGTTCTTTATTCACAACAGTCCCAAAGGCGGTCTGAAACAGGGCTTCCAGTACAGCAGCATACGTCGTGATCTGTGGTCCGGCCAGGGTGGCACATTGAACCCCGGCGGCGGCGCCCACGGTACCGACAACATGGTGTTCACGTCGTTCCGTTACTACCTGCCGTAAACGCGGCAGCGCAACCGAAAGAGAGGGCGTGGAAAATTCCACGTCCTTTCTTTTTTGGGTGGACGCGGCGAAACATTGGAGGCGTTCGGTCGGGTCGGGGTGGACGGACCTAAGCGCCTGAAGGCGCGTGGCGCTGGAACTTGGTTCCCCGGACTAAAGTCCGGGGCCTACCTGAAACATCACGCGGCTATTTGAGCTTGGCCAACTGCGCGGCGTAGAGAGGGTTGTTGGGAAATTCCTGAGCGAGAGAGCCCAGCAATTCGCGGGCTTTGGCGGTGTCCTTATCGCGCACGGCAGCGACAGAGAGCAGCAGCTTGGCCAGGGGCTTGAGGTAGTGGCCCTGGGCCGCGGTCAATTCCAGATCCTGCTCGCCCAGGACGCGGTTGGTTTCTCCGCCTGCCATTTGCAGCAACCAGCGCACCGGCGCCGGCTTCAATCCTAAAATGTAATTTTCCATGCCGACGGCCAGGTAGGCGTCGTAAGCGTGGGGATCGACGGCCAGCAGGCGATGGGCAAAGGCGCTGCCCTGCTTGGTGAATTGGAATCCGGCCAGGTCGCGGCGTTCAATCAAAGAGGCATAATCGGCTCGCATGCCAAAGGCGAGAGTCTTGGCGAACAAGGCGGTAGCGTCGTTTGGATGCGTGGCCAGAACTGAGTCGGCCAAGCCGTTCGCTTTATCGAGAGCGGCGTCGAAGGCCTTCTTTACGTCCGGATCGGGGACGGTTTTGTGCTGCAGGTAATTGCTATCGTTGGTGAACAACTGCATGTCGAGAACACCGGTCCGATGGAACTCTGAAAAAAGATAGGCCGCGGCATCGGAGACCGGACCCATGGGATCTTCCGGATGCTCCACCATGTACTTGGCGAAGATGGCGTGCGCCTCCTGAAAGTGGAGGTTATACATCTCGTGGAAGCCCTGGTCCAGCACGGGCGTGGTTTCAACAGTCTGGCTTTGGGCCCACAAGGAATGGGAAATGGCTACGCCGACGCACAAGGCAAGTGCAGTTCTTAAAAGGTTAGGCTTCATCTCAGTTCCGTTTGATTCGGAAATTCCCTTCTGAGTGGTATGACATTCGCCGAGGGACAGCTACAGTGTTGCTCTGTCCATTCTTTCACTGTCTGGGGAGGTCGCCTCAAGTGTAACTCCAGAGCATTTCCACGACGGTAAAAAGTGTGCAGGTTTGCCCGGATGAAACTCTGCTGGTTATCATCAGGCCATGTTGAAAATAGGCCTGCCCGCGAGCATCTCCGAAGATTTCCTGCTTGATTTCCCGAAAGAAAACGTAGAACTGATCCGCTTGCCGGACAACCTGGATCATCCAGTGGAGGTGGATTTCTGGATCCCGCCGATGTTCGGATGGCTGGCTACGCCAATGTTTCCGCACCTGCGCGGGGTGAAAGTCATCCAGTGTTTGCTGGCCGGGGTGGACTGGATTCTGCCGTGGCTGCCGAAGGGCATCCTGTTGTGCGACGGGCAGGGGCTGCACAATATTCCGGTGGCGGAGTGGATTGTGGGCGCCATTCTGGCGAGCTTGTGGCGCTTTCCGCACTATCGGGATTGCCAGCGCGAACAGTCCTGGGATGGGCAGGTGTTGCTGAGAGGTGCGGGAGGAATGCAGGCTGCTCCGCCGGATGCGACGGCGGGGGTGCACTCGTATCGCATCCTGGCCGATGAGCTGCACGGCAAGAAGGTGCTGATCGTGGGCTATGGCGGGATCGGCGCCGAGTTGGAGCGGCTGTTGCGGGTGTTCGATGTCGAGGTAATTCGGGTAGCGCGGACGGCAAAGCCGGGGGTTTCGGCGTTCGGTGAGCTGGCCGGATTGATTCCGGAAGCGGATGTGGTGGTGCTGCTGGTGCCGCTGACGGACAGCACCCGTGGCATGATGAATGCCGACATGCTGGCGCGGATGAAAGCTGGGGCGCTGCTGATTAACGCGGCGCGTGGACCGGTGGTCGATACCGACGCACTGTTACGGCAACTGCAAGCCAAGCGCATCCACGCGGTGCTGGATGTGACGGATCCGGAGCCGCTTCCGAAGGGGCATGCTCTTTGGAGCGCGCCGAATTGTTTTATCACGCCGCATATTGCGGGATCGGTGGCGGGATTTTCCAGCCGTGGATATAAATTCGCGGGCGAGCAGGTTCGCCGGTACATGGCGGGTGAGCCGATGTTGAACCAGGTGAATGATGCGGGCTACTGATCGGTGCGGGCGAGGACCTGGGAGAGATGGACGGCACGGCGGTTGGACAGTTGCGCTATCTGTTCTCGGCAACTGAAGCCATTTGTAACAATGACTGTTTCCTTTTGAGCAGATTCGACGGCGGGCATCAATACGCGGTTGGCGAGCGCGGTGGAGATGGTGTATTTTTCCTTTTCAAAACCGAACGGGCCGGCCATGCCGCAGCAGCCGGAGTCGAGCAGTTCCACCTGAGCTCCGGATGCGCGGAGTAATTCGACTTCCTCCATCATTCGCGGCTTCTGGTGGCAATGACCATGCAGCAGAATGTGCTGATCTGCTCGAGCGGGCGGGGTGTAGTGCTCGGCCTTGTGGACTAGAAATTCACTGAGCAGATAAGTTTGTGCGGCCAGCTTTTTGGCGGGCTCGGCGTAGCGCGGATCGTTGGCCAGCAGGCTGAGCGACTCCTCGCGGAAGACGCTGGCACAACTGGGCTCTAAAACCACCACGGGCGTGTTCGATTGCAGTTGCGGCGCCAGCGCATCGAGCACGCGCAACAAGTATTTTTTGGCGCGGTCGAGCATGCCGAAGTCATAGAGCGGTCGGCCGCAGCAGAGATGTCCGCGTGGCACTTGTACGGTAAATCCAGCATCGCCTAAAACCTGGGCTGCGGCTTGCGCGGCTTGCGGATAGAAATAGTTATTCCACGTATCGGGCCAGAGCAGGACGGCGGGACGAGAATCTTTTTGCGCGCCGGCGCGGGAATGGAAACTGCGCTGAAAGGTGCGCGGAGCAAAGGCGGGAATGGTTCGCTGCGGCGCCATGCCAATGGCGGCCTTCACGAGATCTCGCACGCCGGGTAGCTGGCCGGGGAGATTGGCGAGGCGCGGCATGGCGGAGGCAAGGTGCGCCCATTGATCCATCATGCCGAAGGCGTAGGCGTGGATGGGGCGGCGATGGTGTTCGTAATAGTGCGACAGAAATTCCGCCTTGTAGGTGGCGACGTCGACGTTGACCGGACACTCATGCTTGCAGGCCTTGCAGGAGAGGCATAACTCGAGCGCGTCTTTTACGGGCTTGCTCTGCCAGCCCTGATGACGGAGTTCGCCCTGCAGCATTTCCCACAGCAGGTGAGCGCGGCCGCGCGTGGAGTGCTGCTCTTCGCGCGTGGCCATGTAGCTGGGGCACATGGTGCCGGCGGTCTCTTTGCGGCAGGCTCCGACGCCGACGCAGCGCAGGGTGGCGTTGGAAAATGATCCGCCATCGTCAGGAAATTGAAAATGGGTTTTGACGGAGTGCACTTCATAGCCTGCGCCGAGTCGAAGATTTTCCTGCGGCCCATATACGGCGATGGGATCGGCGAGCTTGCCGGGGTTCATCTTGTTAGTGGGATCCCAGACGGCTTTGAATTCGCGGAAAGCCTGCACCAACTCCGGACCAAACATTTTGTGCAGCAGTGCGGCGCGGGACTGGCCGTCTCCGTGTTCGCCAGAGAGCGAACCGCCGTGGGCGATCACGATGTCGGCAGCTTCGTCGATGAACTGAAGATATTTGGCGATGCCGGCTTCAGTTTCCAGATCAAAATTGAAGCGCATGTGGATGCAGCCCTGACCGAAGTGACCATAGATCGGTGAGCGATAGCCGTAACGTTTTGCCACGACAAACAACTGGCGCAGATAGCTGCCCATTTTTTCCGGCGGTACGGCGGAGTCTTCCCAACCTTCCCAGCCATGCGGCTCGCCGGGAACAAAGACGGTGGCGCCGAGGCCGGCCTCGCGCACCTTCCATACACGCTCGGCCTCCGACTGAGAATATTGGCGGGCGTGCGGAGCGGGAGAGATTTTCTTTGTGGCCTCGATCATGGCGGTGGCCTGGGCCTGGGCATCGTCGAAGGTGTCTCCGCCAAACTCGACCAGCAAGTGGCCGTTGCCGTTGGGGAGCAGCTGCAGATCGTTTTCGACCAGATGTTTGCGCCGCATAAATTCCACCAGCAGGCCGTCGAATCCTTCCAGGCCGATGGGTTTGTGCTGCAGCACGAAGGGCACATTATCGGCGGCGATGTAGGCGTCGGAAAAACCGAGGCCGACGAGAATGCGGCAGGGCGGGCTGGGCATGAGGCGCAGGGTGGCATCGAGCACGGTGACGCAGGTACCTTCACTGCCGACCAGGGCGCGGGCCACGTGGAAGCCATTTTCCGGAAGCAGATCGTCGAGGTTATAGCCGGAAACGCGGCGAGGAATTTTTGGATAGCGTTCGCGAATGAGGGTAGCGTAGCGGTCGCGAATATTTCGCAGGGCGGTGTAGATTTCCGCGCGGCGGCCGCCGGCAGCGACGATGGCTTCGAGTTCCACCTCGGAAGTTGCGCCGACTTCGAGGATGGTGCCGTCGTAGAGCAGCACGCGCATGGAATCAATGTTGTCGACAGTTTTGCCGCCCATGAGCGCATGCACGCCGCAGGAGTTGTTGCCGATCATGCCGCCGAGAGTACAGCGGCTATGGGTGGCGGGATCGGGAGCGAAGGTTAGATGATGACGCTCCGCAGCCTCGCGCACGCGATCGAGAATGATCCCGGGTTCGACGCGCGACTGGCAACGCTGTACATCGAGATTGAGGATGCGATCGACATACTTGGAGAAATCGAGCACCACGGCAACATTGCAGCACTGGCCGGCGAGACTGGTGCCGGCACCACGAGAAAGAATGGGCGCGTTGAATTTACGGCAGGCGGTGACGGCGGCTTCGACATCGGCGGTATCGAGCGGAAGCACCAGGCCGATGGGAAGCTGGCGATAGTTGGAAGCGTCGGTGGCGTAGAGGGCGCGGCTGCCGGAGTCAAAGCGAATTTCTCCGCGCACGGATTGGCGCAGGGCCGCTTCCAAATCGCGATGGGCAGAGAAATGCTGGTGCGGGTGGAGCTGTTTTTGCTCAACGAGAATAGGAAATTGCGGCTCAGCCATTTCAATTCCTCTGTCTGTTGGACGTCGACGCAGCGGGATGGACGTCAGCGGCTCGAGTTACGGAAGGGCGACGGGATGATTCCAGTCGTCGACGACGACACCCATATCCTGCAGGGTACGAACGGTGATGTCGAGATGATTAGGCAACCATGCACGATCTTGCGGCGTATCTTTTTCTTTCCCGATGGCGACCACGCGACCGTACGGCCATGCACCGTCAGGCAGCGAGGAAAGGGCACGGGGCAACTGCGCCAGGCGAACATTGACCACTTGTTTGCGGGCGGAACTCAAGCGGGTGATTCCGCCGCGATCGATGGGGCTGGCGTTTTCATCCGGCAAATAGATGCGCACTTGAATCATGTTCTGCTCCACGCTGATAAAGGGATTCTGCCACTGCGATTCCTGATTGATGTTGAGATACACGCTTTTCAAGGGAGGCGGAATCTGGGTGAGTTCCTGCCGGGCGGAGGATTTGGCGGCCGTCCATTTTGCAGCGTGGCGAGACATATCGAAACTGTCAGAATTTCTGCATCCGCTGACGGCGAGAGACACGCCGAGCGCGAGCGCAAGCAGCGCGGCGGATCGAAGACCGGGGAAACAAAGACTGGCACGAAGCATTGTGTTCAGAATATCAGCGCGGCATCGGGGATGAAGGCATTAGCGACCCTGCCAGACAGCAGCACGCTTGGCGAGAAATGCGGCGGTGCCTTCGCCTTTGTCGGCGGTGCCGCAGCTGAGGCCGAAGAGAGACGCTTCCAGGAACATAGCTTCCTGCAGCGGCAAATCGTATCCGCGATCGACAGCTTCCAGCGTGTAGCGAATGGCCAGCGGAGCCATGCCGGCGATGACGCGGGCGATGGCTTCACCTCGAGCGAGCAATTCATCGGGAGCAACCACTTCGTTGACCAGGCCGACTCGCAGACAGTCGGCAGCGGAATAAATTTCTCCAGTGAGAATCATTTGCAGGGCGACGCCTTTGCCGACCAGGCGAGCGAGACGCTGGGTTCCGCCGTAGCCGGGGATCAGGCCAAGCTTGACTTCCGGCTGACCCATTTTTGCGTGCTCACTGGCGATGCGGAGAGTGCAGGCGAGGGCGAGTTCGCAGCCGCCGCCGAGAGCAAATCCGTTGATGCAGGCGATAACGGGCTTGCCGCAGGTTTCAATGGCGCGCAGGACAGCCTGTCCGCGCAGGGCGAGATCGCGTCCCTCGATGCCGTTCACCTGGGCGAGCTCTTGAATGTCGGCGCCGGCGGCAAAGGCCTTTTCTCCGGAACCGGTGAGGATGGCCACGCGAATAAAATCGTTCGACCGGATGGTGTCGAGGACGGATTGCAGTTCGCGTAAGGTCGCAGCGTTGAGCGCGTTCAAGACCTTGGGCCGGTTGAGGGTGAGGAAGGCGATGCCGTCGCGGATTTCAAGTTGAATATTTTCCAACGTTTTTTCTGGCGTCATATAGGTCGCGGTCCCTTTCGATCGAGCCTTCGCAGAACCATGCTTGGGAGACTGGTGTATTTATATACTTGCGAAGAAAACAAATGCATCAGAAATTCATCTCCGGTCGTCCTCGATGTAAGTTTGAGATTTGGGGATGGCGAGAATGAATTGTAGTCGCCAAAAAATGCCCATTGGGATTCGCTGGCCGGTTGCGATGCGGCCGCCATTTCATCCGCAATACAAGTCGAGGAGAACTCCATTGAAAATGTTTGCTGCTGTCCGCCGATTTGCGCTCGTCCTGCTGCTTCTGAGTGCAGCCATGCCGATCTTGTACGGTCAAAACGCCGGCGCCCAGGTGATTCAAGCCACCGCGCACGATTCCCATTTTCCTGACGCCGCGAAGCCTGGGGAGGCCTTCAACGGGATGGGCATTGCCAGCGATGGGACGATTTATTACGTGCTCTCTTCGGCGCAATACAACATCCCGGGACAGATGTATTCGTTTAACCCAACGACCAAGGCGATTACGCACATCGCGAATTTAAATGACGCTGTCGGTCAAGGGACTGCGAAGGCGGTGGCGCAGGGCAAGAGCCACGTAAATTTTGTTGAGGATGGAGACAAGCTGTATTTTTCAACGCACCTGGGGTACTACAACAGTTCGAGCGGGGTGGAGCGGACCGCAAAAGCTCCCAATGGGTATCGGCCATATCCTGGCGGACATTTTTTGTCGTATGACATGAAGACTGGAAAGTTTACGAATCTTGCGATTGCGCCGGGTGGGCAAGGCATTATCGCGATGAATATGGATGTGCAGCGGGGCCGCTTGTACGGCATCACATGGCCGGCCGGCGACTTTTTGCGCTATGACTTGAAAACGAAAACATTGAAAGACCTGGGAACCTTGTTTCATGGCGGAGAGCTGGGAACTTTGGGGAGCACCTACCGAGCCATTTGCCGCAGGATCGTGATCGATCAGCGGGACGGCTCCGCTTACTTTACGACGGGAGACGGAACGATTCATCGGTACGACTACGCCACAGACAAAGTTGAGACGGTGACGGGCGTGAATCTGAAGAAGGATTATTTCGGGTCGTATAACCCGGCGATGCATGGCATGGCGTACAACTGGCGAGCGGCAGTCTGGGTGCCGTCGGAGCAGGCGATTTACGGTGTGAATGGACGATCGGGATATTTGTTTCGCTTCGATCCCAGGACGCGAACCGTTGAGGTGCTGACGCGGCTGACGTCGCAAGCGTCGAAGAAAACGGGAATGTTCGACGGCATGGAGTACGGATACCTGGGCCTTGCGCTGGGAGCCGATGGACACACGCTCTACTACCTGACCGGTGCTCCACTGGCGAGCAACAAGAACGAGGCGAAGCAAGGCGAAGAACATAATGACGGGACGGATCTGATCACCTACGACATTTCAGATCACAAGTATGTGGATCATGGCCAGATTTTGCTGGGCCATGGCGAGCCGGTCGACCCGCCGCAAAGCCTGGTGATGGGTTTGGATGGAACGCTGTATACGCTGTCGTATGTTGTGGAAGATGGAAAGAGCGGCATTGAGCTGATCAGCTTTCATCCGTAGAGGCGGAATGTTTCGGGTGGCGGGTCTCGCGGTCGTTGCCAATCTGCGGGCGTAGTGCTGTCGATGAGCGCGTCAGCCGCAGATGGCGGTCGCCGCAACGTTGTACCATCGAAACATGATCAAAGGAATCACATGGGTGCGCGCGGCGCGCACGGCGGAGGAACTGGAGACGCTGGAGAGTTTTTTTTCGGCGCTTGGGTTTGAACCCGGCAAGGGCTCGTCGGGGGAGCAATTTCGCACCGCACCTTTTCTTGCGCCGCTGGGCAATTTGGAATTTGTGACGGGAAAGATGTCGGCGACGCCTGAAATCCTGATTGAAGTTACGGGATTGGAGGCGGTGCATGGTGTTGCCGCGAACTGGATGAAGAAAAACTCCACGAAGGTAGAGGATGGTCGAAGGATTTCGCCGATCACTCAGACTCATTGGAACTCGCGGCTATTTACTGCGGAGCCGTTGCCGGGCATGGTGTTCGGGTTCTGGGAATCGGAGAATGTGCATCACGGCAAACCGGTCGCGGTAGAAGGTGACCTGAACGCGGCGGGAATGCGATTCGGCATTGTGGTGTCGCGGTGGAATGCGGTGATTACCGATCGGCTGCTGCAGGGAGCGCTGGATGCGTTGCTGCGCAGCGGCGCGAAAAGGGATGCCATCCGGGTGGTACGAGTTCCGGGCTCGTGGGAGATTCCAGGGGCAGCGCGGCTGCTGGCGGAAAGCAAAAACGTGGACGCGATTGTGACGCTGGGTGTGTTGCTGCGCGGGGAGACGGCGCACTACGAAGCAATCTACACGGAAGTATCGCGCGGAATTGGACAGTCGCAGCAGGAGACAGGTGTGCCGCATGCGTTTGGTGTGCTGACCTGCGAGACGCTGGAGCAGGCGTTGGATCGCGCCGGACTGAAGATGGGGAACAAGGGATTTGAGGCGGCGCTGGCGGCAATTGAGATGGCGTCGGTGAAGAAGAAAATTGTAACTCCTACTGTGACAGATATGACGGCGGACCTGTAAATCATGGGAAAACGCCGCAAATCCCGTGAAATTGCGATGCAAATGCTGTTCCAGGCAGACCTGGGACGACAGAGTGCGGAAGATGTGCAGCGCACGTTTTGGCAGGCGCGCGAGAAGGTCGATCCGGGAACGCAAGGATTCGCCGAAGATATTTTTCGGGTGGCGATCGCGCGACAGGAAGAAATCGATACCTACATTGCGACGGCCAGTGAGCATTGGCGGCTGGAGCGAATGGCGGCGGTGGATCGCAACCTGCTGCGGGCTGCCATCGCGGAGATGCTGGGATATCCGGCGACGCCGCTGCCGATCATCATCAACGAAACGCTGGAAATTGCGCGGCTGTATGCTGCGCCGGAGTCGATCAATTTTCTAAATGGAATTCTGGATGCAGTGGCGCGGGCGCTGCCACGCACCGCGAAACAACTCTCGCCGCGTTCCGTGAAGGAACCGCAGGCGTAATCTTTTCCTCATCATCCTTGATTGAGTCCAGGAAACAGCAGGTCCCTCGACTTCGCTCGAGATGACACATTTGCGGCTACCCTATGCCCTCCGCGTCGGAAGACATGGGGCAGCCACATTCGTTTTCGTACAGTTAGTTCTTTTTGGCCGAGGTGGTGACAGATCCCTGCGTGGGCCGTGGACGGGCTGCCAGGAACAGCGCAGGCACCGGATTTCCCGCAGTGCACGCCAGGTATGGATTGGCGGGCGCGGCCGTGGTGGTGGCGCAGGTGAGGCCCGGGTTGACTGTCTGGGTATCGGTCAAGGTCGACGTGTTGATCAGGTGGACGAGATCGTCATTACTGGTCGACGCGTAGAAGGTGGTGGTGTCGGGACTGAAGGTGCCGGCCACAGGGGATCCGGCCTGTCCGGTAAGGGCGACAGGGACAACAGTGCCGCTGGTCGGCTGTCCGGCTGGACAGTCGCCTTGCGACGACTGAAAGGCTGTGCATGGCACCTTATAAGCCGGAAGAATGTTGCTTCCCGCCGGGCTTGTGGGTTCGTAGGTGACGAACGCCAATTGCGAATTGGGCGAAACCTGCACCTGGCTGATGGAAGCTGCATTGGACACACCCAAGGCAAATTGTTGTGGAGTGCTGGGGAAATTTAACGCAGTCTTCAACGGACATTCCCCATCGGGAATCTGAACGCCAATGTCGGTGAGTTGTCCACCGCTGCCTGCCGTGGCTCCGATGATGTGATAGCCATCTGTGGTGGCGCCGAGTTTGTCGGTTTGCGCGGCCACAGTGGCGGCATTGGGATAGTATTCCGTCGGATTCACTGCGGTCGTCGGGTCGGCCAGGCCTGTCGGAGGAGGGCCGGCATTTTGGGCAGCATTATTCGGGCCCAGCGCGCAATATCCGAAGGCGCTGGTCGGCGAGCCGGCAGCGTAAGCGCCGACGCCTGGAATGGTAACGGCAACACTGGTGGGGCTGGTGGTGGTGGGATTGATGGGGCAATTGCCGGTCTGACCATTCTCCGTGCAGACGTGCCAACCGGTGAAGGTATTGTAGGTAAACAGCGTGTTATCGCCGGTGATGTAGACAGTCTGGCTGTCCTGGGTAAATTGAGCGGCGTACGGGGGATGCACCTCGACAGAAGGATCGATGGGCTCACTGTTCACGTTGCAGGCGACGGTCGGCCCAGGCGCGGCGAAGGAGAGCAACGAAGATGCGACGTTGCCGATTGGCGGCGTGTAGAGATAGAAGAGCTGCCGGCAAGGATCGTGCACGACGACCAGCGTGTCATTCGGGGCCACGGCCAGCACGGTTCCCGGGACGCCGGGAGTCTGAGTGGTGAGAGTGGTGCCGGAGGTAGGCGAGATGGCCGCAATCATCAACTCCGTAGCGCTGCCCATGAACAGGTTGTTGCCATTTTCGTCCATCACCATGGAGTTCGGCTGATACGGCAGTCGGATAGGCGTGCCTACATTGCCGCTTTGGAAGTCAAGCGGCACCAGGTTCAAAGACTGCGGGCTGGACATGTAGAGCAGCGCCTGGCTGGGGCCGGGAGTATGGATATCGATCGGGTTGCTGCTGACAGGCAGACCGGTGCTAAGGTTGCCAATCTGGTTTTGCGGCGCGGGATTGCAGACCGAGGGCAGACACTGGGCGACAATCGCGGCGTCGCTGGGATACGCGGGCGTGACCGAACCGCTATTGCTGACCGGAATGTTAATGGGATCGTTGGAGGTGTACTGCAGCTGCAATCCGCTGATGGCGTTGCCGTTGGTGTCGAGGATGGTGGTGGTCAGCGGTTGAATGTTGTTGGTGTTGACGGTGACATTCTTCTGTCCAGTGGTACCGACGCTAAGCTGAATGCTCTTGGCGGGACAGGTAAAGAAATATCCAGCGGTACTGGTGGCCTGGGCGATGGTGGCGTTGATGACGGTCGAGCCGGGCTGGTGGGCAGTGGCGACGCCATTCTGGTCGACGGAAACCACGTTCGTATTCTGCGGGATAAAGATGAGATGGCCGGCGTTGCAGGTAATGTCGTTGGCCGATCCGGAGGTGCAAGCACCCGTGCCGGTGCAGACGGTGGCGGCCAGCTGGGCTGTCTGGTTCTGCGAGAGGCAGCTGTTGAGAGCGTAGACAGGAACATTTGTCGGTGAGCCGGTGCTGGGATTATTAGGGCACGTATGCACCGCACTCGACCCGCCGATCAAAACGCTTGTGACAGGTGGGTGCACAAAGACGGGAACCGGATTGCTGGTCGCTCCGCCGCCGCTGGCGGTGAGGTAGGCGAGGCCGCCGTTAGCCTTGAAAATCGGGCTGCCGGACTGGGGAGGAATGCAGGTGGTGAAGTTAGGAACGCCATTTCCGGAATTACGGTTCCACTGGCCGCCGCACACCTGACCGGCCGGCGAAACGTCTGCCAATGAAAGATTAGTCGTGCCGTAGCTGTAGCTTTTGACGGTGACGGAGGTGCCTTTGCAATTGACGGCGGTCGGTGTTGACAGAGAGGCAACTTGCCCATAGCTGAGCGAGAGCCCGTAGACCGCGGGCTGGAGAGTGATCTGGGCGGGAGCATTCAACTGCGCGCCGCTCTGGAAGCCGCTGCAAAAGTTCGAGCCATTGTCAGCAGTAGAGCATCCAGTGGTGGAAAGACCGACGGGTAGGGATATAGCCAGGAGAACCGCAAAAAATACGAACCGCCGCATTGAACCTCCCCGCCACCGCTTGGCGCGGGTTGGCGGTTACTAAGTACAGCTGTGGTGACTGTGTCAGCTATTTCATTTTAGAGCATTTTCACAAGTACGGGGCTGGATTGGAAGCAATTCCCTGCAGCTTTTCTTCGCGACAATGTGGCGCCGACATCACGGCCTGGGTTCGGAGTCCGGAGGGGGTGGCGTGGTGGAACTGCCGACGAGCTGACGCGGCGATTGCTGGGCGCGTGGACGGCTCTATCGGGCTGCGGGAATCCGGATGGAGTTGGCGGTGCAGTCGCGCACGGCCTGGCAGATGGTGGGCTGCAGGTTTTTTGCCAGGCAGAATTCGACGGCGGAAAGATAGCGATTGTGACAGCTCACGGCGACATCATCGGAAGACATTCCGGGATTGGCTTCAGTGAACATCTGCTTGATCTGATCCGCGCTGCGTGTGTCGGTGCGGCTGGGGCTGACCAACGAGGATGGAATTTTGATGGAGTTGTAGGCTTTGCGGATGACGCCGAAATATTGGTCGGCGGTAAGGCCGGAGCAGGTGCCGTGAGTGGTCCACTCATGCTGGATGAGGCGCGGGTCAGGCATGATGTCGAGCATGCTGGAGGGATTTGATAATCCAGGCTCGCTGGAACAGGCCGATGGCCATTGCCCGTTATTGAACTGCGGCCACAGACCGTGCACGACAAATCCCGGATGATCGCCGTCGCATTGCTGCGCGTTGGGATGACCGTGACAATATTCCGGGGACCAGGAGAGGGTGAACAGATAGTAGTCGAAGTGGCCGCTGGGAGCAGGAATGTTGGCGGCGTCGGCATTGGCGAGGCGAGCCTGGGCGGTTTTCGCGGCGGGCTGGGTCACGGGCTGCTGACAGGCGGAAGCCAGCAACAAGGAGAGCGTGGACAGAGCCAGAAGGCATCGACGCAGCATGTTTCCTTCTCTTGCGACGAGGATGAGACAACCGGTAAAGCTTAGCGCACCAGGTCGAGCACAGACTTCCAGGGCTTGCCCTGGCATTCCGCAACCGGCTTGCAGGTGATGTTGCCGTCGTAGGTGTTGACGCCATCCTGCAGACCGGGATCGGCTTCGATGGCGGCCTTGGCGCCGAGCGTTGCCAGGCGCAGCACATACGGGAAGGTCGCGTTGGTCAGGCCGAGGGTCGAGGTATGCGGCACGGCGGCCGGCATGTTGGTGACGCAATAATGGACGACGCCATCGAGTACATAGGATGGATCGCTGTGGGTGGTGGGACGAGCGGTCTCAATGCAGCCGCCTTGATCAATGGCGACATCGACGATGACAGCGCCTTTCTTCATGGTCGAGACCATCGCGCGGGTGACGATTTTGGGCGCCGCGGCACCGGGAATCAAGACGCCGCCGATGACAAGGTCCGCTTCGCGCACGGCCCGGCTGACGTTGTAGGAATTGGACGCGAGCGTGTAAACGCGGCCATTGAAGATGTCGTCGAGCTCGCGCAGGCGGTTCAGGTTCATATCGATGATGGTGACTTTCGCACCCATGCCGAGCGCGACTTTGGCGGCGTTGGTACCGACGATGCCGCCGCCGATGATGCAGACATTTCCAGGAGGCACGCCGGGGACCCCACCGAGAAGAACGCCGCGACCACCTTTTTCTTTTTCCAGATGGGCCGCGCCGACCTGCACCGACATGCGGCCTGCGACCTCTGACATGGGCGTCAGCAGCGGTAGGGTACCGGCCTTATCGCGGATGGTTTCATAAGCGATGCCGATAACTTTTTTCTCCAGCAATTTTGCAGTGAGCACGGGAACCGGGGCGAGATGCAGATAGGTGAACAGCACCAGGCCTTCGCGGAAGTGACCATACTCTTTCTCAATGGGCTCCTTGACCTTGACGATCATGTCAGAGAGACGCCAGACGTCATAGGCCGAGCCGACAATTTCCGCACCGGCAGATTGATATTCGTCATCGGGTAGCGACGAGAGTGCGCCCGCATTGGTTTCGACAAGCACCTCGTGGCCCGCTTCCACCAGAGCTTTGACGCCGGCAGGGGTAACGCCGACACGGCTTTCGTGGTCTTTTACTTCTTTCGGAACGCCGATAATCATGGTTGCAGCTCCTCAGCTTCTACAGCATGTTTCATCCATCTAGTAAAGGAGAATGAAATGCAGCGTCATTCTCCAGTATCGATCTGGGCGCGTTGCAGGCGATCGGAATAATCCACGTAGACGGACTTCCAGGTGGTGTAGAAATCCAGTGCGCCGCTGCCGCCTTCGCGATGGCCGTTGCCGGTCTGCTTGACGCCGCCGAATGGCAGATGCACCTCTGCGCCGATGGTGGGCGCGTTAATGTAGACGATGCCGGTGTCGATGTCGCGCATGGCGCGATAGGCCTGGTTCACGTCGCGAGTATAGATAGCGGCAGAGAGACCGTAATCAACATCGTTGGCAATTTGAAGCGCGCGCTCGAAGGTGTCAAACTCCAGCAGGCTGAGCACCGGGCCGAAGACTTCTTCGCGCGCGATGCGCATGGTCGGCTTCACTCCGCCAAAAATAGTGGGAGCGAAGAAATAACCATCCGCATGGGCTTTGCCCTGGAGACGCTTGCCGCCGGTGAGCAGTTTTGCGCCTTCATCGGTGGCGATTTTCACGTACATCGCGCTGGTTTCCACTTGCTGCTGATTCACCAGCGGGCCGACCTGGATGCCTTTTTCCAATCCATTGCCGATGCGCAGCTTGCGGGCGCGCTCGACCAATTGCTCGGTAAAGCGGCGCGCAATCTTCTTGTGAATCAGGATGCGGCTGGTGGCGGTGCAGCGCTGACCGGTGGTCCCGAAAGCTCCCCAGAGCGCGCCTTCGACGGCGAGATCGAGGTTGGCATCGTCCATGATGATCATGGCGTTCTTGCCGCCCAGCTCGAGCGAGCAGGGTTTGAAGCCGGCAGCGGCGGCCATGCCGACAGCGCGGCCGACTTCGCTGGATCCGGTCAGGCTGATGGCGTTGACGTCGGGATGCTCGACGATCGGCATGCCGACCTGACCGCCGGAACCGGAGACAATGTTGACGACCCCGGCAGGCAGTCCGGCATCGAGCAGCGCCTGCACCAGGTTATAGGTGGAGAGCGGCGTGGCCTGCGCGGGTTTGATGACGCAGGTGTTGCCGCAGACGATGGCCGGCAGCAGCTTCCACGAGGGGATGGCCATGGGAAAATTCCACGGAGTAATCATGCCGCAGACGCCGACCGGCATGCGAACGCTCATGGCAAACTTGTTCTGCAACTCCGAGGGCGTGGTGTTGCCGAACATGCGGCGTCCTTCGCCGGCCATGTAGTAGGCGGTGTCGATGGCTTCCTGCACATCGCCGCGGGTTTCTTCCAGAACCTTGCCCATTTCGCGGGTCATGTCGCGCGCGTACTGCTCTTTGCGTTCAGTGAGAATTTCGCCGGCGCGAAAGAGAATCTCGGCACGCTTGGGTGCGGGCACCAGTCGCCAGGTTTTAAAGGCTTCTTTCGCCGCAGCGACGGCGTCGGACACATCTCTCGTATCGGACGAGGGGAATATGCCGACCAGGTCGCGATTTTTGGCGGGATTGCGATTCTCAAATGTCTTGCGGGAGTGGGCGCTGACCCACTTGCCGCCAATCAAATTTTTAAAGTTCGTAGTGGTTCGTTTTGCGATTGCCATTGCCTTCACTGCTTTCTTTTCTGCTGAAATTCGAAGCTGCCCTTGCTGCCCGATAGAGGATACATCAAACCCTCCCTATGGGATGTGATTGCGGTTCTACGGAAAGGATGCGCGTACGGGGAAAATCCGGGCGGTCCATCGGCCGATGGCGATGAACAGCAGGCCCAGCCCGAGAAATGCGAGCAGCAATCCAAAGGCGTGACTCAGAGCCCGCGACCATCCAATGGTAGCGACATCGATGAAGTAATACGGGTACCAGTGGGAGACGGATCCGCGCACCAGGGTGTAGGCCATGTAGAGCACAGGAAAGTCGAGCCAGCGGACGGCGTCGCTCCAGCGAAGCGTGAACTTAGGAACCAGGAAAGTCCAGAAAACGACGTAGAGCACGGGGACGACATCATGCAGCGCTACGTCGGCAATTTTTTGTGCGCCCTGCGGATTCCACATTTTGCGGAGCAGCAAGCTGTAGGTGACTCCGACAATGACGATGTAGACCGCGATGGCCGTCTGGGTTGCGGGTCGAAGGAAAAATTGCCCACCTGGCGAATGTGGCGCCAGCAACGGAAATGTGGTGCCAAGTGCCACCAGCAGGTTGGTCAGAATGGTAAAGAAGCTGAAGTAATTGACGATGGCGAGGAGCGTGGAACCCGGCGTTGCTTCTTGCACCATCAGCAGCAATTGCAGCATCAACGCGAACCATGCAATTGCGGCAATCACCGCCAGGGCGCTGCGCATCGGTCGGCTGAGGGTGGTGGCTGCGTTCGCTGAAGTTTCGGCCATGGGCTTCTATCGGGTGGGGAAGGCGAGATCAGCAAGAAGACTGCGGCGGGCGCAGCCTTCTCTGAATTGTGCCGTCAAATTCAAAGGCCTACTGCCGTCCGAAGCGATAGACCATCCCTAACATTATTCCTTGATTGTGCGAGACCTCGCCGCCAAAATTGTCGATCAGCATGTTCGGAGACAGGCGAACGGCAAGGGCGGGGCTGAGGTTGTAATCCACGTAGATGCTGGCGATGGCCGCGCCCACGTTGCTGGCAGGATAAAAACCCACCGATTGCGGCGGAAACGCGCCCGTGTTCTTGTCAAAGTATCCATAGGCATCGCCCAGCTGCAGGGCGGCGCTGACAGAAATCTTCGAAGTGCCATAGAAGCGATAGATGGGTCCGATGGTGAAGGGGAACACGGCGAACTTGGCGTTATAGGTATTGTTGCCTCCGCCGTTGACGGCTCCCAGGGAGTTGTTGCCATACAACCCGCGCGCATCGGCGATGATGCCGAATCGCGGATTGAAGTAACGCGTCGCGCCGACAATCCAGGCGCCCACGCCGGAGTTATGTATGTCTGGGCCAGGGCGAAAGCGCATGTACTCGCCGCCGACATAGAATTCCCAGCGATGAGTATAGGTCTCCGTGACCATTGCGGCTTCGCGGCGTTGCTTGGTTTGCAGGCGGCGATTCTCCAGGCTGCGGCGAGTGGCCTGGGTCTGCTCGGGAACAGAAGACGATGAGGATTTCGGCTGGAGTTGCGGGGTTGTATCCTGCGCGTGCAATGGAGAAGCCATGCAGCTGACCAAGAGCAGCAGGACGAAACATGCGAGGCTGAAGCCGAAGGAGCGAAGACCGGAAGCAACGGCGCGACGCGGTGACATGGACCTGAAAATTGGCAAGGGAAAGGAATGGCTTCCCTGGGTGAACTGAGACAGCACTTTTTTCTCCTAAGTCTCCATTAAATCATTTAAATCATTTACGAGGGTTGCGGGACGTAGGTAGTCTATCTGTACTGCAATGGAAGAGGCGAAAGCAGCGCACCTTTCTGCATCCAAATTTGTGTGATGAGGAGAGCCTATGAGGTTTTTGATTGGGGTGGTGATTGGGCTGTTGCT
The DNA here is from genome assembly GCA_963735505.1 of uncultured Acidobacteriota bacterium. Lineage (GTDB taxonomy): Bacteria > Acidobacteriota > Terriglobia > Terriglobales > Acidobacteriaceae > JAKAAZ01. The sequence goes on from CAVTLR010000003.1 coordinate 401,135, forward strand.
GGTGCCGATTGGCGCGTATTGCTACCTGCATTATGGGAACCCGCCGGTTGCCGTGGCCGATGCTGCCTTCCCTTTTGAAAAGCAGATTGTGCACATGCCTCTGAATGCGCGGATTGCGAAAGACATGCCGAAGTCGGTGCCGATTCAACCCACAGCGGACAATTTAACCGCGGGGGCGCAGGTCTATCGCCAGAATTGCGCGTTCTGTCATGGCTTGAACAATCAGAATTCCACGGTTGCGCCGCATATGTACCCGCACGCACCGCAGCTTTGGCACGCCCATGGAAACGAAAATGTGGTGGGGGTTAGCGACGATCCGCCGGGAGAAACCTATTGGAAGGTAGAGAATGGAATTCGCTTGTCGGGGATGCCGGCGTTTGACCAGGTTCTGTCTTCCACGCAGATGTGGCAGGTGAGCCTGCTGCTGGCCAATGCCAATAAGACGCTGCCGCAGCCGGCAATGGATATTCTGGCGCAGCCGCTGAACTTCGCACTGCCGACACCTGCAGCACCGACCCAACCAACACCGGCGCAGCAGGCACCAGCCCCGAAGTAGCGCATCACGAGAGCAGAGGCAGAATCGCTGCTATGTGGACAGAGAAACCTATGTCTTGACTGGGTCGTCGCAATGACTCGCGGCGACCTTGGCTCAAGACGATAACTTTTTCTACCTTGACGAAGGCTGTGTTTGTCCCGGCGGCATTTCGCGACGTCAACGATACTTGAGCGGGAACCGGACAATTCCACTGAGGCGATTGGCTCTGAGGCCGGCTAACGTTGCCAAGCTAGCCTGTCGGCGGTACTCTTCCGTGATGCGACCTCTTCGGTATTCCATCAACGTTACTTTGGACGGGTGCTGCGATCATCGAGCCATTGTCCCGGACGAAGACTTGCATCGCCACGCGACCGAAAATCTTGACCAGGCGGATGCTCTCCTGTTTGGCCGGGTGACGTACGAAATGATGGAGGCAGCGTGGCGGCACCCTGCTCCGGCTGGGGCGAGGCCTGAGTGGATGGAACCTTTCGGCCGGACGATCGACGCGGCAAAGAAATACGTTGTGTCGAGCACGTTGGATCGCGTTGATTGGAACGCGGAGCTGGTGCGCGGAGATCTGGAGAAGGCGGTTCAGCAGCTCAAGCAGAAGCCGGGTAAGGGACTATTCGTAGGAGGCGTGCAGCTCCCGCTGGCGTTGGCGAAGCTGGGATTGATCGATGAATACGAGTTCGTGGTGCACCCCAGGATCGCCGGGCACGGGCCGACGTTGTTCGCGGGACTATCGAAGCCTCTTGACCTGAGGCTGGTGAGCCGACTGGAGTTCGGCTCGGGAGCGGTGGCGACGCGGTATGAGCCGAGAAGGTAGTGATCGGAAGAGGCACCTGTGCTATCGAAATGGCTTCCCTAGCTCTTGGGAGCCTTATCGGCAACGCCCGAATCTTGCGGCGATTGCATGTTGTAACTAAAACAGGCCCGCATTTCCAGATATGGTTCATGGAAGTCCTGTGGAAGCGGCGAGTATTTTGATTTCTTGATCGCTTTCAAGGCGGCGTGATCCAAGCTTCGGTCCCCGGAAGACACTTCTACCACGACATCCCGCGGCTTCACTGTACCGTCGGGCAAAATTCTGAGCCGAATCTTCACCTGACCCTTGGCCAGGGTGGGCCACTGTGCGCTTTTTGGCATCAATCCAACCCAATTGACATAAGTAATTGACCACCAGTCCCTGGCGTACGAACTGAAATCGACGCCATAGGTTTTTGAGAGTATTTCGAAATCGCCGACACCTGGATGCGCTGAACAGGGACTGGACGTCGAAGGCGTCTGGGATATGTTGGCGGCGTTTTGACTACCCGCGAGTTGGCAGAATCCCAACAGCGAAGCGGCGAGAATTTTCAGCAAAGATTTCATGCAAGGCCGCCAGCTTCACCGCGGCTGTACATAGCTTCTGATCCAACTATGACGTCCGGCGTCCTACAACGTAGAGCCTAGTGAGAGATGGCATAGGTGAGGGCCATCGTGAACTGAACGGAATTGCCCTTGAAACCCGGCGGCGGATCGTTCAGGTAATTGTCAATCAGGCCCAGCGAAAATCCGAAATTCTTGACGACGGGAAAACTGGCGCCGAGAGCAACGTTGGCCGAGTAGTCCGATGGACTGTTCCACGCGGGAAGAAACGCGGCAATCTCAGTGAACACAATCTTCTTGGGAAACTTACGGATGTAATTGTCGCCAAAGCTGGAGCCAATCAAGTTATTGGTGTAGGCAGCGGTGGTGGGGGTGGCGGAGAACGACTGCTTGGTGTAGTCGATGATGCCGGTGAGGTCCAGTTCCTGCTTGGCATCCTTGATGGCCGTATACCCGGCGCCACCGCCGTAGAGTTGTTGCAGATCCAGGCCCTGGGAATAGTTATGACTCCAGGCTGCCTGTCCCAGCAGATAAAAGCGGGGACTCAGATACTGATCCTGTTCAATGCCGGCATTCAGGATGTTGGTTTTGACCGTGGGGGTATTTGGCTGTGTGACCTTGCCATAGCTGTTGTTGAAGTTGATCAATGTGCGCTGGCGAGGCGGCATCCAGGTGACGGGTGGGACGACGCGAGCCAGAACGACTGCAGTGTTGATGCTGACGCTGTTTTGCGTGGAGCTGACGGTGCTGACACCAGCACTGATGGCACCGGTAATGCCCTGGGTGAGGCCTTGCTTCTTGTTGACATTTTTATTGAAGGTGGCCTCATCCACGATGTAGGCGATGCTCTTCTCCGGAATTTCCTGGGTGCCGCTGGCCGTGGTCACGGTCACGGTGTCGCCTTCAATGGAGATGGTGCCGACGGGAATGTCGGCGTTGGCCTTCTTGCGGCCAACGGGCTGGCCGGTCTTAATCACGGCAAATGGCTGCTCGGTATGCAGCTCCTTCAACTTGGCCCAGGGCACCTGAACTGTGCCGGCATTGTCGCTGGCAAAGAAGACAGTTCCGCCGGCCTCATGATCCAGCTTTCCCGTCAACATGTCGCCGTTCGAAAATACCAGGACATCGGGCTTGGCCTTGACGGTGGCATCGGCCGCGCGGGTGGGAAGTGCGGGGAACAAGCAACCGGCCACGAGGAGGCACGGAAATATCGAAGTCATCTGGCTAAAGCGGCGGGAGGTTTTCGCTTGAATTCGCATAGTTTTAGGTTTTCCTGGGAGTTTCGATGCAGCTACGGTGGGCGAGTGTTGGTCGATGCCTCAACTTTAGTATGAGCCCGTACTACACTATGAAACGAGAGAGGGCGTGAAATGTCCAATGGATTCTTGAAGAAAATCGGTCGCGCGCTTTCAATTTTCGGTGTCTCAGACCCGGAGGACGTGCGCCGAATGCAATCCAGAAAAACGCCTGCGCCCGCTGTGAAACCCGCGCCCGCGGCGGTTTCCACTGGCGACACGAGCGAGGCTGCATCGCAGAAAAAGCGAACAGAAGACGAGTAGGAACGCGGTTTGCGGGTGCGATGCATTTTTTGAGCGGACAACAAATCCGCCCGGTTCGATGTTGCAAGGGCGACAATCCGGCTGCAAAATTCAAACACCAGCGGGTAAACTGGACCTATGGGGATTACGCGACAGCAGGCTCTGGACGCATTTGAGTCAGACGATCTGATTGGTCTGGGCATGGAAGCCAATGCGGTGCGGCGCAGGCTGCATCCGGAGGGCGTGGTCACCTACATCATCGACCGCAACATCAATTACACAAATTTCTGCACGGAATATTGCACGTTCTGCGCCTTCTATCGCCCGCTGAAAGGAAAGCTGGCGGCGGAGGGATACATTCTCGACTTCGACACGATTTACGACAAGATTCGCGAAACCGTGGAGATGGGCGGGACCGGCGTGCTGATGCAGGGCGGTCTGCATCCTGACTTGAAGATCGACTGGTTTGAGCGGCTTCTGACCGGCATCAAGCAGCGCTTCCCTTCCATCTGGCTGCATTGTTTTTCCGCATCGGAGATTCTGGCGATTGCGGAATACAGCGAGCTGTCGGTGCGGGACACGATCGCGCGGTTGCGCGATGCCGGCCTGGATTCGATTCCCGGAGGCGGCGCGGAAATTCTGGACGATGAGGTGCGACACAGAATTGCGCGACTGAAATGCGGCACAGAAGAGTGGGTGCTGGTGCACCGGACGGCGCATCAGCTGGGCATGCGCACTACCGCGACCATGATGTTTGGCGTGGGCGAGACATACGAGCAGCGCGTGAATCACTTTGAAACGCTGCGCCGTTTGCAGGATGAGACCGGTGGATTCACGGCATTCATTCCGTGGAGTTTTCAGCCTCATAACACGGCGCTGGGCGGACGCGGCTGGGACGAAGCGACCTCGGTCGAGTATCTGAAGGTGCTGGCGATCTCACGGCTGTATCTGGACAACATCCTGAACGTGCAGTCGAGCTGGGTGACGCAGGGGTTGAAGGTACTGCAGATGGGCCTGCGCTTCGGCGGCAACGATGTTGGCTCGGTGATGCTGGAAGAGAATGTGGTAAAGGCCGCCGGAACAGCGAACCACACCACGGAAGAAGAACTGCGCCGCATCATCCGCGATGCCGGATTCAAGCCGGTGCAACGCGACACCCTCTATCGAACCATGTTTCTGAATTAGACGAGCACGCAAACCAGCTACTCGCGCATGCTTACGTGTTTGTTTCGATTCAGAATATCTGACTTTCTGATATTCTGAATGAGAGGCATCATTATGGAAACCAGCCGGGTTGGGAAGCGGGGCACCATTGTTGTTCCCGCCAAATTGCGAGAGCGGTTCGGGCTGAAAGAAGGCACGCTGCTGATCGCGGAGGAACAAGGTGGCGGAATTCTGTTGCGACCCGCTGTCGCTGTCCCGGTGGAGCGGTACACAGACGAGCGCAAGGCGGAGTTTCTGCTGAATAACGCTGTCGATGCTGCGGACTATGCGCAAGCGGTGAAGGAAGTGCGCAAACTCGGGCTCTCCGAGCGGAAGATCCCGCATCGACGTCCTGCCTAGACCATGCCGCGTTCAAAACACGACTTCCGAGTTTTCCTGGATGCGAATGTGCTGTTCTCGGCCGCGTACCGTGAACAGGCCAAGCTTGCGGTCTTATGGAAACTGCGTGGTGTCCATCTCATCACGTCGTTATACGCAACGCAGGAAGCGGCAAACAACCTTGATAAGGATGACCGGCAATCACGCCTGCGAAACCTGATCGAAGGGATAGAAATTGTCTCAGATGCATTGTGGATCGACTCGAAAATACAGGATAAGTTGGCGGGGGTTCAATTGCCGGACAAGGACCGTCCCATCCTGGCTGGGGCTGTTGCGGCCGAGGCAGACTTCTTGTTGACAGGCGACATTCAGCATTTCGGCAGATATTTTGGCAAGATTCTTTGCGGAGTACGAATCCTGCGGCCCGCGGAGTTTCTGAAAATATTCGCAGAATGACCATGAGGCCTGCGAACGTGGCTGCAGCCAGAATCTTCTGTTTAGATGGTTTGCAGGCGGGTCCAGGTGCGGCGAAGGGCTCGGACGACCCAGTGAGTCATCAGAATTGCGATGACAATAAAAGCGATGGCGATGCTGGCTGCGGTCCACGGATGTTGCGTGACCAGCCAGGTGAGACCGATGGCGATGCCGTCTTCTCCGGTGCTTAAAGCGATGTTCGAGACGGGTTCGGGGCTGGGGGTGACGACGGCGCGGACGGCGGTCTTCGAGCTATGCGCGACCATGGCGATGGCAGCGCCGCCGAGGGTTGCCAGCAACTGCATCTCCGGCGACAGGTGCGAGCTGGCGCGGTATGCGAGCAGTCCTGCGACAGGCACGCGGATGAAGGTGTGCAGCGCGTTCCACACCATGTCGAGGCCAGGAATTTTGTCGGCGATAAATTCGGCAGCAAATAAAGTTCCGCTGACCGCGATGACGACCCAGTTGCCGAGGATTTCGAGACCAGCCGGCAATACCACCCAATGAGTATGCGCCAGCAGGCCCAAGGTGAGCACCGTCGCGTAGACGTTGAGGCCGGCGGCAAAGCTGGCCGCGATGATGATGGCTGCAATCGTACTGGGCGTGAAGACGGTCACTTGGTATGAATTCTACCCATTCCCAGGCGGCAACGTTCTGGTTTTCGATTTCAAGATTGCCCGGTTCTTACATCACGGAAGGGTAGGTGACCAAGTAGCGTGGCTCCCGCTGCGCATCGGCCTGCTGCAAGCAAGCGAAGAGCAGGAAGTTTTATCCTGATCCTATAAGACCAATTTAGTCTTATATTTGGTCAACGTGCTTGAGCATTTCTCTTTACCTGGTTGAAGATTATTTCAGTGAAATATCCGCGGATGGCTGCAACGGATTGATTGCGCCGAATCGGCGGCCTCTACCGGAGGCAGCTCCACTCGCGTTATATATGGATTCGCGGTTAAGAATTTGCTTCCAGAATTAGTAAAGATGCTGTATACGTGCATCACCATCTGCCTAGGGGTGGATACATCTCATAAGCGCCCGAAGGGAGTTTCATCAACCACTTTGTCATTCTGAGCGAAGCAATGGACCTGGCATCTGGGCAGCAAAACAACGGATTCCTCTCTTCGCGTCACTCCTCCCGGAATGACATGTCAATGAACACGGATGGTATGTGATAACGGCGGCCTTTCGGCCGTCGTCAAGAACAGCAAATCATCTTAGGAGAGTGAACATTATGAACTGTGCGAAATGTAATGCCGCAATCAATGCTGGCGATGTAGTCTGTGCGAATTGCGGGGCCACCGTCGTCAGCAGCAGCGAAGGAGCAGCGGTTGCCGCTGTGCCGGCATCGGCTGGGCTATCGAACAATGCGGCAGCGGCGTTGTCCTATGTGACATTCATTCCAGCGATTATTTTCCTCGTTATGGAGCCTTACAATAAGGTCGCCTACATTCGCTTTCATGCTTTCCAGTGCATTGGACTGTCGATCGCGGCAATTGCGGCCCATATAATTGCGATGCTGATCCCGGTCATTGGCTGGGTTCTCGCGCCATTTATCAGTCTTGCATTTCTTATTATCTGGATTATTGCAATTCTGAAGGCGAGTAAGGGAGAATGGTTCAAGATTCCGCTCATTGGCCCATTTGCCGAAAAACAGGCAAAGAACGGCTAAAGCCAAGCCCCGAATTGCAAAGGGTTCCAGATGCCGGCGCGTGGCGATCTGTGGGCTGTTTACAGGTGGGGCTCACGCTTTAATTATCTCGTTGGTGAGTCGAACTCCGCCGACTGGTTGTCGTACCTGCGATTGGTGATAACTCAGGGTGAGCTTATGATCACTCTCATCAACTTGAGGAGAGTCGCTGCTGTGTGCCGAAAATGCGGCTCCACTGATTTCGAGTTCATACTCACATTGCTGTGAACCGGGGCCGGTGGGACATTCCCGTCGGATTTTTCCTTCATGGCGCGGAGGGGGGATGGCTGCAAATTGCGAGCTGCCCTAGCCGCAGTCGGTTGGCTCGGCGCATACAAGTAGTTAGCGTAGCCGGCTGAACGCGCCACATTCGCCCCGCAGTATCGGAGTTCACCTGACCTGCCCGGAAAACCGAAGTTGGGCTGTCTATGGCGGCTTTCCCTGTCACGTACAATGAAGCGAATAGCTTACTTCTTTGGAGGCCCTTTTCGGGGCGATGTCGTTCACGTCCATTGCTTCAGTCTGGAACCATGGATTCATCTCCGGGTCGGCGCTGGCCGGTCGTGGAGACGTGTGCGCGATGCTGTTTGCGCCGCATCATGGGTTGATGCATTACCTGCATGAACAGCAGGTGGCGAACCAGACCTTTGGCCATCTATACAGTTGGAACTGGTTCGATGCGTCGCTGCTGATTCCCTATTTTGTGCTGATGGTGATCCTGGCGTTCTACGGCATCCATCGCTACCAGCTGGTGTGGCTGTACTACTACTACAAGAAAAATGCGACCCACGAAGCTCCGGAGAAGTTTAAGGAGCTGCCGTTCATCACCGTGCAGCTGCCGATTTTCAACGAACAATTTGTGATTGACCGGCTGGTGGATGCGGTGTGCCGACTCGATTATCCGCGTGACCGGCTGGAAATCCAGGTGCTGGACGACTCGACGGATGAGACGCAGGAAGTAGCGGCGGCGGTGGTGGAGCGCTATCGCAGCGGATTGCATGGCGAGCCGCAGCCGATTGTGTACATTCATCGAACCAATCGTCATGGATACAAGGCGGGCGCGCTCGACAATGGATTGAAGACCGCCAAGGGCCACCTGATCGCCATGTTTGATGCGGACTTTGTGCCGTCGCCGGACTGGCTGATGAAGGTGGTACATCATTTTTCCGATACGAAGATCGGCATGGTGCAGACGCGATGGACGCACCTGAATCGGGATTACAGTTTCTTGACCCAGGTGGAAGCGATTCTGCTGGATGGGCATTTTGTGCTGGAACATGGCGGCCGTTCGCGGTGCGGAGTGTTTTTCAATTTCAACGGCACGGCGGGCATGTGGCGTCGCGAGGCGATTGACGAGGCAGGCGGATGGCAGCACGATACGCTGACCGAAGATACCGACCTGAGCTATCGGGCGCAGTTGGTCGGTTGGAAGTTTAAATATCTGCAGGATGTGGAGTGTCCGGCGGAGTTGCCGATTGAGATGACAGCCTTCAAGACGCAGCAGGCGCGCTGGTCGAAGGGGCTGATTCAGACTTCGAAGAAGATTCTGCCGCAGGTATTTCGCCGCCCCGATGTTTCCTTTCATAAAAAGCTGGAGACGTTTTACCATCTGACCGCCAACATCAGTTATCCACTGATGGTGCTGCTGTCGATTTTGCTGATGCCGGCCATGATCATCCGCTTCTACCAGGGCTGGTTCCAGATGCTGTATATCGACCTGCCGCTGTTTATGGCGTCGACATTTTCGGTGTCCTCGTTTTATCTGATCTCGCAAAAGGAACTGTATCCGGGCAAATGGTACAAGTCGTTGCTGTACCTGCCGTTTGTGCTGGCGCTGGGCGGGATTGGGCTGACGCTGACCAATGCACGCGCGGTGATGGAGGCGTTGTTCGGCATCAAGAGCCCATTTAAGCGGACGCCGAAATACCGAGTGGAGAAGCGCGGGGAAAAGTCGCAGGCGGCGAAATATCGCAAGCGCCTGGGATTGTTGCCGCTGGTGGAAATATTGATCAGCGCCTATTTTGCTCTGACCATCTGGTATGCGATTTCAAACGCGAACTACATCACCATTCCATTCTTGTTTCTGTTCATGTTTGGCTATGGATATACGGCGGTGTTGAGCGTGACGCAGGGCATGTTCGACCGCTTCCGCGGTGTGGCGAATGCGGATGAGTCTTCGCCGAAGCCATTTCCGGTGGGCGTGTAGAAACAAAAAACGCGCTCCGAAGAGCGCGTTTTTTTTATGCAGAGTTAGCAGCTTACCAGCGATAGCCGAAGGTTACAGGTACCAGGCCCGCGCCGCCGCCCGGAGGCAGATTGCTGGTGGGGCTGAAGAGACGCAGATAGCGCGCTTCCAGAAAAATCTGGCCGCGCTCATAGGGTGACACGCGCCACTCGCCGCCAATTCCTATATCGAAATTTCCCTGGTTGGTGGAAGTTTTGGCAACGGTGACATCGCCAACGCAGCCGCCGTAGTAGTACCAGCCGCAGGGAACGTAGACGGGATAAGTAAAGGAAGTGAGAGCACGGGAGAATCCGCCGCCGCCGATGACGTAGGCATCGGTACGGTCATGACGAATGACGTCGAACTTGGCATTCAGATCGGTAGTCCAGATATGTTCATTGCCATCAGGAACCTGCGCCGCCTGGTACGCCAGGGAGTGGGGAACGCCCATGCGGTTAAAGTTCCACTCCGCCAGAAGACTGAGACGGTCGTTGAACTTATAACCGCCGCCGAGCAGAACATTCCATCCGGTGTTGGCATAATCCTGGGTGCCGTCCGCTGCGGGAGTGACACCGCCGCCGCCCTCCAGGACCAGATGCTTGCCCCAACCATCGCCGGTGTAGCGCGGCGTGTGGTTATTAAAGGGAGAAGGATTACCGGGTTGAGGACCGTATTGGGGATTCGGAGGGTAGTTATTTTGCAGGTTGTAGCTGACCGTCGAACTGGAAAACGTCTGAGCCTGCAGCCCGACCGCCAGAGGGAGTCCGCATGCCAATGCCAGTCCAGCGGCTCGTTTCAAAGTCGTGAAGAGAATTGATTTGGCAATGCTCATGATGTCTTGATACCTCCAAAGAATTGGTTGCCGCCGGGGAAGGTCGGCAGCAGCGCCGATTTTTCATACACCGTTCAAACTTGCGAAGCGTACAGTGCAGCCTTGAGTGAAAACAAAGAAGCCACCTACTGGACTGTCGCCGTCTTACGGAATTAGACGCGAGTTCGCAGAATTTGTTGCGGACATTTTGTCCTTTCCCATGCGCCGCTTTGATTGCAGCAAAAGACCTTACGGTGCATCGCGAAACCGCAAGGTCCTTCAGGGTGCCGCTACTGGATGTCGAACTGTTCCGGATGCAGGCTGGCATCGCTTTTCACGATGACGGTCTTGCCGGACATTTCTTCCATCTCGCTTAACCAGCGGCCATTCTGCAGCTTGAGCTGCTTGACGACTTCCGGATTCACTCGCAGTAGAACATCGCCGCGGTCGATTTGGCGATACATTTTGCGTAACTCGACATATATCTCATTGCATACCGTCAAAGGACCCTTGACCATCCCGGTTCCAGTGCAAACCGAGCAGGGGACGGAGAGGGTGCGTTCGAGCGATTGCTTGACGCGTTTGCGGGTGATGGCGACCAGGCCGAAATCGTTAAACTGCAAGACTTTCGACGGAGCGCGATCGGATTTAAGAGCCTCTTCCAGGGCAAGCATCACCTTGTTGCGGTTCTTGCGCTCGTCCATGTCAATGAAGTCGATGACGATAATGCCGCCAAGATCGCGCAGACGAATCTGGCGAACAATTTCCGAAATGGCATCGAGGTTGGTCTTGACGATGGTGTCTTCCAGGCGCGCCGTTTTGCCGACATATTTGCCGGTGTTGATGTCGATGGCGACCAGGGCCTCCGTCTGGTTGATGACAATGGAGCCGCCGGATTTGAGCCACACCTTGGAGTGAAGCGCGTTGTTGATTTCTTCCTGAATGCCGAACTGCTCAAACAGCGGCGTCTCCTTGGTGTAAAGCTTGACGCGACGAACTAGAGACGGTTCAAAGCGGCCGAGGAAGCGCAGCACACGTTCGTAGTCGGCTTCGGTGTCGACCCAGATGGAGGAAAAATTATCCGTGACTTGATCGCGCAGCACGCGTTCCACCAGGCTGAGATCGTGATAGATCAGAGCCGGGGGCTTGGCATTCTCCGTGCGCTGGCGAATTTCTGCCCAGAGCGTGAGCAGGAAACGAATGTCGGCGCGAAGATCTTCTTCGCTCGCAGTGGCAGCGGCGGTGCGAACGATAAAGCCACCGGAGGCTGTTCCCTTTTCGCTGAGCAGGATGTGCTTCAGGCGCTGCCGTTCCTCGTCAGAAGAAATTTTGCGGGAGACGCCGACGTGATTGACCGTGGGCATAAAGACCAGGAAGCGACCGGGCAGCGCGATGTGGCTGGTGATGCGTGCGCCCTTGCGAGCGATTGGCTCCTTGGCGATCTGGACCAGAATTTCCTGGTTGGGTTTCAGCAGGTCGGTGATGGCCGGCAGGTTGGTAGTTTGCGCAGTGGAGCGGCGCATGCGGTTATCTCCGCGACCACCAGCATGACGATGCTGTCCGCGATTTCCGCGACGGCCGCTGCGACCCGCGCCTTGACGATTGCGGGCTGCATCGGCGTTTGCAGGCTCGTGACTTTCTTCGGCTTCGTCGGCAGAGTCGGATCCATCTTCCAGTTCGATCTCGCCCATTTCGGCGGCAAAGGCTTCGTCCTCGCTGTAATCTTCCTCGACTTCAGGTGCCTCGACGGGTGCTTCGCCGTTTTCATCGGCGAAGCGGGTGCGCTGCTCGATGTGCTGATCGCGAACAAACTCGCTGAGCAGGCCGCTCTGAACATCAAGGGTTTCCTCGACCAGATCGTCGTATTCGCCTTCATCCAGCGGACTTTGCGCGGCGTAGGCTTCGGCTTCCTCTTCGTCGATGGTTTCTTCTTCGAGATTGCCCGTGCCGGGATCGAAAATACGGTCGTCGTGATCGGAGGTGGCCTCTTCGTCCAAAGCAATTTCATCCAGGTGGGAAGCATAGTCTTCGCCGACAAAAGTTTTTTCTTCTTCGTGAGTGGGCGCGGCTTGCTCCTCGCTGGAGGTCTGGACTTCTTCTGACAGATGCGAATGCGTGGGTTGAATGATGGACGCTGCCTCGCCGAAGAAGGGCTCGGTTTGCGGGGTGGGCTCTGCGATGCCTTCCTGAGTGAAGACTTCGGGCTCGGCTTCCGGCTCGGCGATACTGCTTTGGCGATAGGCGCTGGGCGTGGAGGGATCGAAGCGGTAAGAGGCTGAGGCTTCCGATGGCTCAAACTCCGGCGCTTCGATTTCCGCGGCTTCGGCGATCACTGCGGCAGCGGAGTCATGCTGGACCAAAGAAGGTTCTTCGGGAGCGATCGCATGCTGCACCAGCGACGGCTCTTCAAGAATGGTTTCGTGCTGCACCAACGAGGGCTCCTCATGCTCGAAGACGGGCAAGGGAATGTCGTCGACATGGGCCGGTGTTTTCGCAACCGGCGCCGGGGCTGGAGTTTCGTCGACAATCGGTGCCACTTCCGCGGCAGGCGAGGAAAAGTTTTCGGCGTGAGATGTTTCGCGGGAACGCTTGTGACGGGAGAGCGATTCACCGGGAAGAACGTCACTGCCATCCCAGGCCGCCAACGGTCCTGTAACCATGGTGGAGGGCTTGAATGTTGGTGCTGGCGCAGGCGCGGGCGTTTCCTTTTGCTGTGGAGCGGCAGAGGACGCAGGGGCATCGCCGCGACGATATTTTGAGAGCGATTCGCCGGGGAGGACAAACGGCACCGGCGCGGGCTGGGAACGCTCTTGCGGAGCGGGATATGACGGCGCCGTGAAATTCTGCGGTTCCATCTGGAATTCCACATCGGAAGGAGCGGACTCGACGGCAAACTCCATCGGTTCGGCGTAGTTGTCCGATTGCGATTCGGCGGCTGCCGGCTGGCCATTGGAAGGCGACCGATCACGGCTGCCGGAACCACCGGATCCTCCGCGACCGCGGCGACGACCGCGGCGACCGCGCCAACGGCGACCGCCTTGGCCTTCTTCGTCCTCAGAAGCATTGGCGGGTGCGCCGGAACCTTCGCGGGCAGGCTGATTCCCTGCCGGCCGTCTTTCGCTCAACGAACGAGAGCTGGAATCTTCACCGGTGGACTGGGATTCAGAATCGGCGCTGCGATTGCCGTTGGAGACGCGGGCCTGGCCGCGAGTGCCGGGCGCGAGCGAAACATATTCTTCGCCATCTTCCTGCTCTTCGGCAAAGTCGGTGACGTAGAGGAACGCATCGCGCTCCAAACCAATATCGACAAACGCCGACTGCATGCCGGGAAGGACGCGGGTGACTTTGCCTTTGTAAATGGAGCCGGCGAGGGTGTACTCGTTCTCGCGCTCGTAATAGATTTCCGCGAGCTGGTCGTCTTCGACAACCGCAAGGCGGGTTTCGTGGGGGGTGCTGGAGATATAAATTTCTTTTGTCATGCTGCCTCATTCCAGTCCGAAGCCATGGCAGGCGGCGGACTCGGGGGTATGGTGAGGCAGATTTCTGCGCGCTACGAAGTACCTAGCGCGGCGACCGTGACTAGAGCGGTTGAATCGAGGGATTGTTCTGAAGACGCGGCGGACGTGAAACTTGCTTTTGGCCAGAATAGAAATGTCCCGCGGAGGCGGGATGGCGGTGGAAGCGAAGAATCTTGACTGCGACGTGAAAGAACGGCACGCAAGGACTTTGTGGCCACTGCTTCCCTGTTGTAGGGTGGGGCCGTTTCCAGTCCAATTACGGTAACTGCGTGCATTCGATCGAACCTGCCTGGTCTCGGTTGGAATCTGCCTGACCGAGAAAAACTTCTTCATCGCATCCCCGCCACCGGACGTTCCGATGCAGCGAGCGGATGCGTACATCTAAGCCCTCCAGCGCGGAATACAGGTGCGCCAGAGGCGGTGCTAATTTACAAAGCGACTCATGCGGATGTTCATGACGATGCCAAGGGCCAGGAACGTGAATAAAACCGATGAGCCACCATAACTCATTAAGGGCAACGGAATTCCGGTGACCGGCATAAAGCCGATGACCATGCCCACATTGACCGCGATCTGAAAAATCAGGACGGCCACGACCCCCATAATAATCAACGTGCCGGGCAGGTCAGCGGCGGTTTGAGCGTTTTGCACCAAACGCATCAACAACAAGAAGTATAACAGCAGGACACAGATAGCTCCGGCCAATCCGTGTTCCTCGCAAAATGCGGCAAAAATGAAATCGGTATAGGGGATGGGGAGGAAGTCGCCCTGGGTCTGAGTTCCCTTCTCCGCACCCTGTCCCCAGATGCCGCCGGAACCAACAGCAATCAGGGATTGGCGAATCTGGTAGCCGCTGCCGCGAGGATCGTTATCAGGAGTGATGAAGCTGGTAAGGCGCTGTTTCTGGTAGGGTTTTAGCACCTTGTACCAGGCGGGAACCAGGGCCAGCGAGGCTGCGATGCAAAGGATGGCAGCATGTTTAAAGCGAATCCCGCCGAGAAATAATCCGACCAGCAGGACTGGGGCATAGGTGAGCGCGGTTCCCAGGTCGGGCTGCTTGAGCACCAGCAGCATGGGCAGGCCGACGATGGCCATGGCCTTGAAGATGTCTTTCCAGGTGAGATCGCGACCATTGAGATTGGTGAAAAAGCGGGCCAGGACGACGATGAGGATGAGCTTGACCCACTCGGACGGCTGGAAATGAATGCCGCCGGGCAAGCTAATCCAGCGTCGCGCACCTAAAACTTTGTGGCCGACGGCCAGCACCGCCACCAGCGAGACCAGGCAGAACCCATAGGCCCAGACCGCGATGTCGAGCAGGATGTGGTAATCGATGAGCGAAAGGATGAACATGCTGGCGAAGCCGCCGGCCAACCAGAGCATCTGCTTTTCATCGAAGTGGACGAATTTTGTGTGCAGGGTGGCGCTATAGATTTCCAGCACGCTGATCACCGACAGCGCCACCACGAAAGCCATCAGGGTCCAGTCGAAATCGCGATAGGAAAGAAATCTGCGCATTCAGTACCGTTCCTTTGTGTCGCACGGAGATTCCATTCCACATTTCAGAATCGATATATGGGGCCCCCGGAGTTTCGTTGGGGCTGGAGGCGTTTTCAAATTCCGCTCACAGATCATTGGCCACCTCTGTCAGCAGGCTGCGGCAGCACGAATGTTCCGGCTTGCAGGGTGGTGCCTTTGGGCAGCGAAAATCCTGCGGTGATGCGCGCAGGGAGTTGCTTCGCTTGACGGTCGGCCGGGTGGGCAGCGCTTGCGGTCCAGAGTGCGGCCATTTCCGCTGGAGCGGAGGGCGCGACGCGAGGAGTCTGCAGCTTACCTACGGATTTTGGCTTGGTGGTGTCGGGCGCGGATTTTTCTTTTGCGGGCGTTGCTGGAGCTGCCGCTGGCGCGGGATTGCTCCTGGCGGCAACTTGCGTCAGGTTGTGGTCGCGCAAACGCTCTTTGTCGACGTAGGCCTCGATGACGCGGGCGGCGAGGCGGGCGCTGAAATATCCTTCTGATCCGTTCTGCCACATCACAACGACGGCAATCTCCGGATTTCTGCGCGGCGACATGCCGAAGAACCAGGCGGTATCGTTGAGTTTCGCGCCGCCGCCGACAGAAGCCTTATACGCGTTGCTGACGATCTGGGCGCTGCCGGTCTTGCCGGCAAAGTCGATGCCTTGCAATTGCGCGAAGCCCGCCGTTCCCGCGAAGGTGAGGACCTGGGCCATGGCGTCGGTCACGGTTTCCCAATTGGCAGGATCGATGTGAATGTTTTGATCGCCGGAGCCGGGAAACTGATCCTTGTAATATTCCTTCAAGTCGGGAGGAACCTCATCCGGGAAGACGACGTGGGGACGCTTGAGAACGCCGCCGGAACCGATGCCTGCAAGCGCGCGGACCAGTTGGATGGGAGTGACGGCCAGCGCGCCCTGACCGATACCGACAGAGATGGTTTCCCCGGCAAACCACTTCTGATGGTAATTTCGCATTTTCCATTCTGGCGAGGGCACGATGCCGGCGACTTCATCCGGCAGATCGATTCCAGTCTTCTGTCCCAGGCCGAACATGTGCGCCCATTTCGCGATCATGTCGATGCCCATTTTTTCTGCCAGGGTATAGAAGAAGACGTCGCAGGATTGGTAGATGCCCTTGGTGATGTCGGTAATTCCGTGCGACTGATGGCGAGCGGAGATCCAGCACTTGAAATAGCGGCCGTAGAAAACGGCGCCGCCATGACAATCCACTTTCAAACTTTCCGCGATACCTTCCTGCAGGCCGGCAATGGCCTCAATAATTTTGAACGTCGAGCCGGGAGCGAGCTGGGCCTGGATGGCCTTGTTCATCAGCGGATGGTCGGGATCGGTGATGAGCTTGTTCCATTCGTCGCGATGGATGCGGATAGCAAACTCGTTGGGATCGAAGGTTGGATGGCTGACCATGGCCAACACTTCCCCGGTGCGCGGATCGATGGCGATAATGGCGCCCTGGCGCGGGCCCAGGGCCTCTTCCGCGGCCTTCTGCACATCGAGATCGATGGTGAGCTTGATGGATTTTCCGGGAGTGGCGGGCTCGATACCGAGCGCGCCAAGCTCACGGCCATGGCTATCGACGATCACGTCACGCGAACCGTCTGTCCCGCGCAGGATGGGATCGTAGGATTCTTCCACACCGGCGCGACCAACGACGTCCCCAGGCTGATAGAAGGCATAACGGGCATCGTTCTCCAGCATGTCTTCCGAGACTTCGCCAACGTAGCCGATCAGATGGGCGGCAAATCCGTTGCTGGGATAGAGGCGGCGCTGCTCTTCAATTGTTTCCAGCTCGGGCAGCTCGTTGGCGTGGGCGGCGATGAAAGCCTGCTCGTCTGGCGTGATGTCTTGCTGCAGCGGAATGGGTTGATATTTTGGTTGATGGCGATAGCGCAGAAGTATTGCTTGCAGTTGATCGACCTGCATGTGCAGCCCGTCCGCGATCAACGGCAAATCGGCATCGAGATTGCGGGCCTGCTCCGGAACTAAGAAGCAGGTGACGGAGGGATAATTGTCGACCAGCAGGCGACCGTAGCGATCGTAAATTTTTCCGCGTGGTGCCAGGATGGGGACTTTGCGAATGCGGTTGGCTTCCGCCAGGGCTCGATAGTTTTGCGCACCCAGCACCTGCAATCGCCACAGGCCGGAGACAAGAATCACCAGGATGGCAGCGATGATGTACTGCATCACCGTCAGCTTGATCGTGGGGATTCGATCGTCCTTGTTATATGTGCCAGCCATGGGGAAGGATTGCCTCTAGAATACTCCGGATTCGTAGCGTTATTCGCGCTGGCGAAGGCGGTCGAACAGTGCAAAAAGGACTACCCCCACCAGCGCATTGACCAGGGCGCGAACCAGATCGTGCAGCCCATACCACTGCTCATGGATGCCGATCAGGCGGCGCAAAATCAACACGTGCAAGGTGCTGGCGAGCAGGATAAAACAGAAATTCATGATGAGCCGGGTGCCGGGATTATCGACATCGATACGCACGCCGATGGAGGCGGCCAGATAGCCAAGAATGCAATCGATGATGCCGTTGATGCCGAGGGGCAGGTGGGTCATGGCGTCTTGAATGATGCCGATGACGACGCCCAGGAGCGTGCCGCCGATGGGATTACGGCGCGAGACTGAAAAATAAATGACGACCAGCGCGGGCAGGTTGAGAATCTCGAAGGACGGAAAGCGCAGCGGGATATAAACCTGCAGAAAAATGGCGATCAGCGGGACAAGAATCAGGGCGGCTGGGTGGAAGCGGTGCTCTTCCATCTCTCGGCGCGAGCGCTGGGTCAGGAGGGCCATGGTCAGTTCTGCGGCTCCTGACCGGTGATGGGCTGGGTGGCAGCGGCAGGGTGGTGCACGGTCTTCGGATGTTCTGTCGTGGATGCCGGCGTGGTGGAATCGATGTGGGTAGAAACCTTGGGATGTTCGGTGACTGGCTTCGGCTGGGACGTTGTGGCTTTCGGTTGCGTGGTAGCCGGAGCCGTTTCAGCGGGCTTCGAACCGGACGCTGGGGTCGTCGCGTGTTCCGTGGTCGCCGGCGTCGGTTGCGCCGGGTACACCTGATTTGGGTAGGCCGCTCCAGGAGTGAGAGACGAGGCCGGCGGAGTCGCGTCTGGAGTGAACTGATCCGGATGCAGTGACGCCGGGGGACGAACCGGTGGCGGCGGCGAATTGGCATTGATCGGTTTGCCATCCGGACCCACCGTCGCGGGCGGCGGCACGCTGGGCAGCCGCTGCGCCAGAATGTCGGCGGCCTTCTGCTCGCTGGTCGCTATATCCTGCTGCATGGTGGCGGGCATGGTGTTTTGCGTTTGCGTGATGACCAGCACATCATCCAGCCGCGACAAGTTGACCGCCGGATGAACCAGGACGGCGACGTAGGGATTGTGCTCCGGATCGTTGACCACGCGCTCGACAGTTGCCGACGGGCAGGCCGGAAGGATAGACGCTATCGCCGCCGCTGGTGACCACGGGCTCGCCACGTTGAATGCGCTCATCCGGAAGAATGTCGATAATCTCTGTTTGACCGGCAGCATTGCCGCGCAAAATCCCGCGAAGTCGCGTCTGGGTTAGAACGATGCCGAGGCCGCTGGTCTGATCGTTGATTTCGAGCACCTGGGCGGAGTGGGGAAACACATCGCGCACCTTGCCGACCACGCCATCCGGGGTGATGACCGGCATATCCATCTTGAGGCCGTCCCGAGAACCTTTGTCGATGACCAGCACTCGCGACAGATCGGTGCCGCTGGTGCCGATGATATGCGCGGCCACTGTTTTCGCGATGTATTGCTGCTGGAAGCCAAACAATTTCTGCAGTCGCAAACCTTCGCGGGCATCGACGGCGAGGGAGGACTGTTCAAGGCGCATGCGGTTCAATTCCGCCTGCAGATCCCGATTCTGCCGGCGGACATGACGCAGATCCACATAGTTGTGCCAGGTGGAACTGACGCCGTGACCGACGGAAAGGAAGACGCGCTCGAAGGGCGAAAAGGCTGTGACTACCCAGTAGCGGATGAGGCGAGTCTGCTGTCCATCCTTGCCGTTGTTGGGGCTACGAACCTGTACGGCGAGGCCGAGCAACTGCACCAGCACGATCGCCAGCAGGACCAGTGGATTACGGTAGCGGCTGAGAAAAGATTCCATGGGGCTAGAGCAACAGCAGGGTTGCTTTGATGTATCCGAAAATCCTTATGTAGGTTTTTTCCTGGGGCAAAAAGCCTGCCATCTACTACCGTTCCACATTCAACTTGCCCTGCTTTGCTCTATGGGCGGGCTGCCAGGAGCGACCCGGGCAGCCTCGGTGGATCTATGGGGGAGGGCAAAATTAATCAATCTTGATCTTGCGCAGCAAACGGAAGTCGGACAGCATTTTTCCCGTGCCCAGTACCACAGAGGCCAGTGGATCGTCGGCGACGGAAACTGGCAGTCCGGTTTCTTCGCGAATCCGCTTGTCCAGGTTTTTGATGAGCGCGCCACCACCAGTCAGCACGATGCCGCGATCGCTGATGTCGGCGGAAAGTTCCGGCGGGGTACGTTCCAGGGCGACGCGAATCGCGTTCATGATGGTGCTGATGCATTCCGCCAGGGACTCGCGAATTTCGCTGTCGTCAATGGTGATGGTCTTGGGCACGCCTTCAATCAGGTTGCGGCCTTTGATCTCCATGGTGACGGGCTTGTCCAGCGGATAAGCGGAGCCGAGTTCCATCTTGATATGTTCGGCGGTGCGCTCGCCAATCAGCAGATTGTATTTGCGCTTCAGGTAATTCATGATGGCTTCGTCCATCTGGTTGCCGGCCATGCGGACGGAACGCGAATAGACGATGCCGGAAAGTGAGATCACCGCGATATCTGTGGTGCCTCCACCGATGTCGACGACCATGTTGCCGCCGGGCTCTGTGATGGGCAGACCGGCGCCGATGGCGGCCACCATGGCTTGCTCGACAAGATAGACTTCGCTGGCCTTGGCGCGATAGGCGGAATCTTCAACGGCGCGCTTTTCCACCTGGGTAATTTCTGACGGAACACCGATGACGATGCGCGGATGGACCAGCATTTTGCGGCCATGCGCTTTCTGAATAAAGTAGTTCAACATCTTCTCGGTGACCTTGAAGTCGGCGATGACGCCGTCTTTCATGGGCCGGATGGCGACGATGTTGCCGGGAGTGCGGCCCAGCATTTCCTTGGCTTCCTTGCCCACCGCTTCCACTTCGCCTGTGACCTTGTTGAGCGCAACGATTGAAGGCTCATTGACAACGATGCCCTTGCCAGCCGCGAAGACAAGCGTGTTGGCCGTGCCAAGGTCGATGGCCAGATCGCTTGAGAACAAGCTGAACAGCGAACGCAGATTGTGACTGCGTGAGGAGCGTGAGTGATAGCCGTTAGAGGACATTCAGTGTTTAACGTGCCTTTTGGGGAATCGTGTTACCTCCCATTGTAAGGCCATGCGAGAGCGCATGCCGATGGAAGGTTGGCCTAGGGGAATCGTGGAAGGTATCAACTGCGGGAATGACCGTGCTCTGGAGCGCGCGAAGGAAGCGGGTTAGCAGGAGTGGCGCTGGGTGGGACGGAGGCGCGGGTGGCATGCACCGGCGTGTGGAAAAGCAGACGAATCATGTGCGGTGGAAGGGCGTGAAAGCGCGCTTCGACAGGCGTCAAAGATCGCCCAGAACTGGATCGTGACTTTAGTTTTTGCCGCGCAGGGAGCGGGCGTCGCGCTTCTTGGCGGCTTTCAAGGGCAGCTGCGGTTCGGTCATACGTTTGGGGTCGAGGATTTCGGCGATTTCCTTTTCGCTGAGGAGATTTTTCTCGCGAGCAAGATCGACGATGGTGCGCCCGGTGGCGATGGATTCCTTCACGATTTCCGCTGCTTTGGCATAGCCGATGTAGGGATTCAGCGCGGTCGCGAGCGAGACAGTACTTTCGGCATACATCTGGCAGCGGGCGCGATTGGCGGTGATTCCGGCGATGCAATAGACATCAAACTGGCGCAGCATGTTGGCGAGAATGGTGATGGACTGCAGAACGTTGTAGGCCATGGTCGGCATCATCACGTTCAATTCAAGCTGGCCGGCCTGGACGGCGTAGGCGACGGCGGTGTCATTGCCGATCACCTGGAAACTGACCATGGCGGCCAGCTCCGCCATGACGGGATTGATTTTGCCGGGCATGATGGAGGAGCCGGGCTGCAGGCTGGGCAGAACAATTTCCGCCAGGCCGGTGTTGGGGCCGGAGGCGAGCAGGCGCAGGTCGTTTGAGATGCGAATGACTTCAAGCGCGAGCGTGCGCAGCGCGGCGCTGACATCTGCCATGCAGGCGGTGGACTGCATCGCCCAGCGCATGTCTGCCGGCCGGAGTGAGCTTTTGGCCGGAGAGCTTTGCGAGATGTGCGATGGCCTGCGGCGCGATACTTGCGGATGGGTATTGATGCCGGTGCCGACGGCGGAGCCGCCAAGGCCGAGTTCGCGCAGAGTGACGGATTGCTGCGCGATGTTGGCGCGCGTTTTGCGGATGGCGACGGCGTAGGCAGCAAATTCCTGGCCGAGTCGGATGGGAACGGCATCCTGCAAATGCGTGCGGCCGGACTTGAGGATGCTGTCGAACTCTTTGGCTTTTTTCTCGAAGGTGCCGGCGAGCGAATCGAGCACGGGGTAGAGGTCTTCGAGCGCCAGCAAAGTCGCGAGGCGCATGGCGGTGGGAAACACATCGTTGGTGGACTGACCATAGTTCACATGGTCGTTGGGATGGACGTGCGCGTACTCCCCAAGCTTGCCGCCGAGAATTTCATTGGCTCGGTTGGCGATGACTTCGTTGGCGTTCATATGGAAGCTGACGCCGGCGCCAGCTTGAAACACGTCGACCAGGAATTCCTCATCCCACTTGCCGTCGATCACTTCTTGCGCCGCCTGGGAGATGGCGTCGGCACGATGCGCATCGACCAGGCCTAGTTTCTTGTTGGTCTCGGCGGCGGCACGCTTGACCATGCCGATAGCTCGAATCAGCAAGGAGTGAGCGCGCAGGCCGGAGATGGGATAGTTGTGCACGGCGCGCTCCGTTTGCGCCCCGTAGTAGGCGCGTGCGGGGACGGCAATGTTTCCCAGCGAATCTTTTTCCTTGCGTGTTTTGGGCATCGAGGTTTAGCTCCTACCGATCAGCGGCTTGTTCATCTTTCGCTCAACTCAACTGCTGAAGACTCGGCGTTGGTTTTGATCAGAGCGTTTCTCGCCATGAGAAGGTGTGTCAATCGTCGCTTTACAAGTAGATGCTCCGTGAGCGTTCCCAGCAAATAGACTGGCATCGAGTAACGTAATTCGTCGCGCATCTCAGTGCAATTCGAATTCACGCTACCAAAGAAGTGATCATGTTTGAAAGAACGGAAAAGGCCGATGACCATGGCATCCTGAAAATACGTGGGCGGTTGCAGACGCGCGATCTCACTCGTATGGGTGACCCATATCCCAAATTGCCTGGCTTTCCAAGTCACTCGTTCGCCGAGTCCGATGGATCCTTTTGTGACGCCGCCTACCGCTTTGATTCCATACTGCTGCGCTGAAGTGAGCTCCAGATCGATGCTTAAAGACAAGTGAAAGCAGACCTCTATAGGGGCGTCGATGATCGTGGACGCATGGATGATGGTCATGAAGTCACATCGTTTCCGACAGAGCCGTGTGATGGCGCCCACAGGTGGCGGGCGGCCGCGACGGTCTAAACTAGTATGTTCGACTTTCTCGAAGGAAAACACCAATCATCATGGCCACGATTCGCCAGCAGGATTTCATCCAGAGCGTCGCCGACGCGTTGCAGCACATCTCCTATTACCACCCGATCGATTACATTACCAACCTGGCGCGCGCGTACGAGCTGGAGCAGTCGCACGCCGCCAAGGATGCGATGGCGCAGATCCTGATCAACTCCCGCATGTGCGCGGAGGGCCATCGGCCGATTTGCCAGGACACCGGCATCGTGACCGCGTTTGTGAAGGTGGGGATGGACGCGCGGTGGGACCGCACCGACATGACCGTGGAAGAGATGGTGAATGAGGGCGTGCGGCAGGCCTATCTGAACCCGGACAATATACTGCGCGCGTCGATACTGGCCGATCCGGCGGGGGCGCGCAAGAACACCAAAGACAATACGCCGGCGGTGGTCAGCGTTTCGATGGTGCATGGCGGCAATGTGGATGTGACGGTCGCGGCCAAGGGCGGCGGCAGCGAGGCGAAGTCGAAATTTGTGATGTTGAATCCGACCGACTCAATTGTGGGCTGGGTGTTGAACACGGTGCCGACGATGGGCGCGGGATGGTGTCCGCCAGGAATGCTGGGGATCGGCATCGGCGGCACGGCGGAAAAAGCGATGCTGCTGGCGAAAGAGTCGCTGATGGATCCAATCGACATGCAGGAGCTGATTGCTCGCGGACCGAAGAACCGGCTGGAAGAATTGCGGATTGAAATTTACGAGAAGGTAAATCGGCTGGGAATCGGCGCCCAGGGGTTGGGCGGACTGACAACGGTGCTGGACGTGAAGATCCGCGACTATCCGACCCATGCCGCGAACCTGCCGGTGGCGATGATTCCAAATTGCGCGGCCACACGTCACGCCCACTTTGTGCTGGATGGCAGCGGCCCTGCGACGCTGGAGACTCCGTCGCTGGAACATTGGCCGAAGCTGACACACGATGTGTCGAAGGCGCGGCGAGTGAACCTGAACACGGTGACGCGAGCCGAGGTAGCGACGTGGAAGCCGGGCGAAGTGCTGCTGCTGACGGGCAAGCTGCTGACCGGGCGCGACGCGGCGCATAAGCGCATGACGGACATGCTGAACGCCGGCGAGAAGCTGCCGGTCGACTTTACAGATCGATTTATTTACTACGTCGGGCCGGTGGATCCGGTGCGGGATGAAGTAGTGGGGCCGGCGGGACCAACGACCTCGACACGCATGGACCGGTTTACGCGACAGATGCTGGAGAAGACGGGATTGCTGGGCATGGTTGGCAAGGCGGAGCGTGGACCGGCGGCGATTGAGGCGATTCGCGATTACAAAGCCGTGTACCTGATGGCGGTGGGCGGTGCGGCTTACCTGGTATCGAAGGCAATCCGCGGCAGCCGCGTGCTGGCGTTTGAAGATTTAGGCATGGAAGCGATTTACGAGTTCGACGTGAAGGATATGCCGGTGACGGTGGGAGTAGATAGCGAGGGTAACTCCGTGCACCACACTGGACCGAAGGAATGGCAGGCGAGAATTGCAGGCGTGCCGATTTTGCAGTAAGTGGATGCTACAAGCAAAAAGAAGCTCCGGCATTTACCGGAGCTTCTTTTCTATTTTGGGGATGCAATTAGAAGAGTAGCTTCAGCGCGACTTGCATGATACGCGGATCGCGTGCGGATGTTACAAATCCGAAACCGCTGACCTGCACACCCGCGCTATTGTAGGTGCGATTGTTGAAACTGCCCGACGGATTTTCGAACTGGGTATGGTTGAAGAGGTTGAAGGCTTCGGCGCGGAACTGAAGTTTCATATCTCCCTTGATGTCGGTGTCTTTCAGCAGCGCCATGTCCCAGTTATTCACTCCGGGGCCGACAAAGGAGCGGCGCATGGCATTACCCACCTGGCCGAGGTTTTCCGAAGCAAAATAATTCGGATTGAAGTAGGGCAGGCCTTTTCTTGGATTGCGATTGATATAGAGCGGGCTGCCATTATTGGCATAGTTCGGCACGTCAAAGCTGGTGTTAGCTCCGATCAGAGAAAAGTCGTCATTCTCGCCCAGCTGCACAGGCTCGCCGGAGACAAAACTGGTGATTCCGGACAGCGCCCAGCCACCGGTAAAGCGCTTTGCCACATCCCCTTTGCCGACGAAGTTATTGAACGGTAGTTGCACCGTGTAACTGATCACCAGGTTTTGCGGCACATCGAAGGTTGAAAGTGCACGGCTGGATGCGGGGTTAAAGACGTTGGTGGGATCAAACACTCCCGAACCATTGTCCAAGGACTTCGACCAGGTATAACCGATAAGGAAGTTCGCATATTTCTCGGTGTGCTGCACACTTACCTGAAGAGAGTTGTAACTGGAGCTAGCAACCGAGGACATAAACGAGTCTGCGCCGAAGGCAGATCCAAATCGAGTGCGGGTACTGTTGACCACCGTTCCATTGGCTTCAATGTACTGATTTTGTTCTCCACCTGGACCGCAAGGATTCCCCTGGCTTGCAGGAGCGAGGTTGGCCGGATTGCTCAAGAACAAACAGAGTGCCGGATCGCCTGGGTTGGCTTCAATGAAGGTAAGGTTATGGCGGCCTACGGCGCCCACATAGCTGACGCTGGCCACGGTGTTGGAGCCTAGCTGGCGTTCGAGCGATAACTCGAATTGCTGGGTGTAGGGCAGCACGTTGCTTGGAGCGAAATAGTCCGAGCCGGAGATGGGTTCGACCTGGGACCATGGGAAGGTGGTATCAGGATTTTTAGGCGATACGTTGGTCGGCGGAAACACGAATGGAAACGCGTTCGGTTGTACCTGGCCGGTTTGACGAGTTACATAAGGGGATGCAAACAGCGGAGGTCCGGGGCTGGCATAGAAAAGTCCGTAGGGTGCGTCGCCAACTTCTACAAAGCCTGTGGCGTCGACAATGGAAGTATAGAAGATTCCATATCCGGCGCGAATACTGGTTTTACCGGGGCCACCGATAAGTTTTCCTAACCAACCCTCGGTGACATCGGGGGCAAATGCAATTCCAACCCTAGGAGCAAAGTTAGTGTATTTGACCGGCGCCAAGGTGCGCGGCACACCTGGATCGAGCGGAACGACAAGGCCGGTAGGCGCGCCCGGGAAAGATAGAGACTGCTCACCCTGGATGAGAGTCTCTAACTTATTCTGAGTGTCATACCAGGGCGTGGCCACTTCCCAGCGTAAGCCATAGTTCACAGTTACGGTCGGAGTTAGTCGCCAACTATCCTGGCCATAGATGCCATAGTATTTGCTGCGGGAATCCAGAATCTGATAACTGGCCTGGATGAAATAGTTTGGAGCGCCTATAAGGTAATCCGCAAAATCGTACCCTGTTTCCTGACCGCCGAATCCAAACTGTCCATTTTGTCCATAGGTATTACGTTCGTTGATCTGGTCATAGTGGAAGTCGCCGCCGAATTGGATCGTATGGGTGCCGAGAATCTTGGTGACGTTGTCAATGATCTGAACCGTGTTATTGAATTGGCGGAGAGTATCCGGGGGCACGCCAAAACTGTAGTTATTGAAGCCCACGTTAGGCACGCCTTCCAGCGATGGATCCGTGGAATCGATGCCGCCGGTCGGGCCCCAGGGGGTGTTGAAACCTAAGGAAGAAAGCGTGACACCAAGGCCTCCTACAGGCACACCTTGCAGGTTGACATCGCGGAGATAGACAAAGCGAGCATCATTGACGGTGGAATTGTTGATGGTTGTCGTCAGGCCGAAGTTTGCCATCTGAGTGGTACCGTTCAGATCAGCGTCAAACCCCGGGATGTTGACGGCAAAGTATGGATTAACCTCAGTATATTTATCTATAAAGTAGTAGCCGAATAGAGAGCCGAAGCGGGTGTTGGTATCCACACGAATGCCGCCCTTGTTGTCTGTCAGGGTCTGGTTGAAGGCCGCCGTATGATAGGCATTTTGTCCGGGCACGTTTGGCGTGGGAATGTATTTCAGCATGTTCTGCGCCACCGGGGATATGGCAGTGGCAGGGATGACGGCGTTAGGAAAAACGCAGGTTGCAGTGTCGGTGCAGCCCGCGGAGTAGTACGCTTCGCCACTGCTTACGGGATATCCCAATTCCTGAGACAGAACGCTTGCCCAGTACGCTCCTTGTACTCCCAGGCCTGGACTTATCGGATTATTGGGATCGGATGATTCGAGCGCTGACGCCTGATCGATTAAATTTCCGGTGCGATCTGCCAGGGAAGGCACAACGAAGAACTGGGTCGAGCCAATGATTTGTTTGGTTCCCTGGTAATCGCCAAAAAAGAAAAGCTTATCTTTTTTAATCGGGCCGCCAATGGTTCCGCCAAATTGGTTTTGAATAAAGACGCCGCGATCGGGGGCGAAATAATTCTTCGCATCCAGGTCTGTGTTGCGAAGGAAGTCGAACGCATCGCCATGAAACTGATTGGTACCAGCCTTGGTGACAACATTGATCTGGCCGCCGCTGAAGTTTCCATACTCCGCGTTGAAGTTATTCGTGATGATGCGGAATTGCGCGATGGAATCGAGGTTGGGAACAAACGCCGCCGCATTGTGGACGCCTTCTTCCGCATCGGCGCCGTTCACCATGTAGCCGTTGCCTTCTGGCTGACCGCCGTTTACGGATTGCAGACCCATCGAATTTGAACCGCCGCCATCTACGCCGGAAACGCCAGAGCCGGAAGATGTGGCCACGTCGCTATAGGGTGAGACTCCCGGCTGCAGCGCCAAAAGATCAATGTAGGAGCGGCCGTTGAGCGGGACGGAGGTAATTTTTTCACCCTGAATCACATCGCCCATCTGCGTGCTCTGGGTTTCAACTTGCAGAACGTCGCTGCGAACTTTGACGGTGTTGGAAACCTGGCCAATCTCCATTTTGATATCAATCCGGACGGCGGAGTTGGCGTTGATAATGACGCTGCTTTCCAGAAAATCGCGATATCCTGGCTGGCTGACGGTCACATTGTAGGTGCCTACGTTTAAGGCCGGAAACGCGTAGAACCCCTTGGCGTCGGTAACGGTGGTGTGCTGGATGTTGGTGGCGACGTCGGTCGCAATCACAGTCACGCCGGGAACGACGGCGCCGTTGGGATCTGTCACCACTCCTGAGATGGAACCGGTAATGCTAGCCCAGGCTGCGATGGACCCCAGGACAAAAAAGATACCGATAAGGATGGAAAGAGACTTGTTGAAGGTCTTCATAAATCGTGTCCTCACGTTGATGTTCGTACCCGAAATCCGCAGCGAAAGAGCGTTCTTTATCAAGCTCTTATGGAGACTCGGATTTTTCCATCCCTGACATATGACTGTCAATCAAAAATGTACGCTGCGAAACGATGCTAAGCGAAAGCAGAGACGGAGTGCGTGTGCGGCGACAAGCTGCAGCGCACGCACAGCATCTCTGCGCGCAGAGTCATCGAGGATGGAAACGAGTGATGCGTTCGATGTGAAGGATGAAACTTAGCCGATCTGGTTGTAGTGTTGCGCGGCTCTCCAGCCAATCTTTGAAGCAGGAGAGAGTTCTAGTTCGCGCACATCTGCGCCCCGACGAACGGCAGAGCCATGGGCGCCGGAGCCTGGCAGAAAGCGATTGCTTGCGGAAAGAAGGCAGGCGGTGAGCTCCGGCAGGATCTGCGACACACGCGCGGCAACAATAGCCTGAGGCGTGATCGCGATTTCAGTCGATCCGGAAATGACGGCAGTGACAATCTGGCGCGCTGCGTCTTGTGCGGTTGCAGAAACGCCAGGGAGATTCGCCAGCAGGCTGAACCATCGGTACTCGCGAGGCGCATCGCCTGAGAAGAGCGCGTTGAGATGAGAGCCAGTGCGCATGAGGCCGGGGCACACGGTGAGCACATGAATTCCCTTGGCACGCAGCTCGGCATGGAGTCCCTGGGAGAAGCCGGTGACCGCAAATTTGCTGGCGGTATAGGGCAGCAGATGCGGTACGGCAACTTTGCCGCCTACCGAAGCGATGTTCACAATCGTTCCCTCGCTACGGGCAAGCATCTGTGGCAGGACCATCATGGAGCAATGAACACCGGAGAAGAAATTGGTATCCATGGCATTGCGAAAATTCTCAATGGTCTGAGCTTCGATCGGACCCACGGTGATGACGCCGGCGTTGTTGACCAGGATATCGATGCGCCCAAAGTGCTCGGTGGCGCGCTGGATCAGGGATTGAACTTCTTCCTGTCGGGATAGATCGGCGGCCACGACCAGGATGCGATCCGAATCGACCGCTGTTCTTTCGAGGAGCAGCACGCGAGCCCGCTCGAGCTCTTGCGCGTTGCGGGCGGTCAGGACAATTTTGGCGCCATAATGGCCAAACTCTTCGGCAATCGCGAGGCCTAAGCCGCGGGACGATCCGGTAATCAGCACGACTTTGTCGCGGAGCTGCGTGGCTGCGGGAAGCTTCTTCGAGTCAGGGGTGTGCTTGTTCGCAACTGCTCGACGCTGGCGTTCCATCAGCACTGCGGCGATGGCTCCCGCGGTAAGAACGGCGGTGCCAGCCAACACTGAAGTTGCAATCAAAGCTGCATGCTTGACTTTCATGAACTCTCCTCGCTCGCGCGCGTGCATTCCATACGCGTGCATTCCATAATGGATGGCTTGAGACCATGATTGTATGCCCGTTCAACTGCGAGTTGACGACAGCAAACAGCGAGGAATCAATGAAGGCATGCACGCTGAAGCGGATGGCAACCTCTCAGCCGAGAGTCCAATCCTACTGTGTAGAGGGAGAGAAATCTTCCAGGAAGGAGAAGAGTCAACTATGGCCATCCAGAGATTCGGCAACGAAACTCGCGCCGCAACCAGAGCATCGGATGCGCATCGGTGGCAGCGAGGAAACTCTAACAACCGCTATGATGACGGAAGAGTGAGGGAAACGCGGGCGGAGTCCGTAAAGCCCGAATAATTCCGGGAAAACAAGGTTGTGATCTGGAAGCCGAACCAGGTCTTCGAAAAACTTCGGACAGTGTATGGGCGATTCCCCGCAAGGGCGATCGCCCTTCGCTTTTGTGCGCGAGCACCTGACGCCGTTTGAACCGCAATACTGGCTGATGATGCAGATCGCAATGATCTGCGGATACGCGACGACCTTTCCGATGAACCGGATCGGGGACTCGATGATACGCGCGTCGCGCTGGCGTTGGACTTGGGAGCGTAATGAACACCACCCGGCACGCGAGACTCCGGCTCACGCAGTGGATTTTTCGTACCAGTCGAGGACACGCAATGCCCGAAGCGTATTCCACCGGCTAGGTTGGTGGTCGCCGTCCTCGAGTTCAAAGTGGACCTTGCCGGGATGCGTGTTCTCCAGCAGCCAGACACCGGAAGGCTGGCGCTTGGATCGTAGCAAATCCATCGCTTCGTTCACTCGCGAGTCGGGCGCATCCCCAACCGAGCGAAAGTACTCAAGTGTCCGCAGCACGTCATAGTGCCAGCGGATTGGAAACGAGAACTGCAGCCATTTCAAAGTAACAACTTCGCCTGTGCTCCTGCGCCGAAACAGCTTTCGTTCGAGAAGATACTCTTCCCCTCGACGCCGCGCTGCAATCGACTCCGCCGTACCTCCTGTGGCGTGCTCGTGCGCCAGCAGCCCTTCCAGCACATTCATGGTCGTCGCAAACGATGAGCGAACGGAACCATTCTCCGCCTCGCAATTCCACCCACCGTCATCCAGTTGCTCCCGCAGCAGGCGCTCGACCAGCGCGCCCATATCCAGACCGAAATAAATACCCAATGTAATCGTGCGGCCGTTGATGCATGGCTCGACCTCGCCGCTGAAGAATGGCTGGCCAGCGTGTTCCCATCGGCAACCGTCTTTGACTAACGCAACCGCGCGTTGGACCCGGTCCGACTTTGGATCGACTCCGAGATCGCGCAGCAGCTGCAGCGTAGGCAAGGTTGAAATCCAAGGCTGGCCCTGGTTTTCAGCACGCCAGTTGAAGCTCCGCGCAGGAAAGCACGCTCCTCCAGCCCACTGGCCGTCTTCGCTTTGTAACGCCAGCAGTCTGTCACCCCAGCCCTCGACGGCCGTCTTAGCCCGCTCGGCTGAGACGACAGCCTCGGGCGCGTGAATGAGATCGCGCAGTACCTGCCAGCGGATGGCGGGATCCGAATCAAGCAGCCATTCCAGTACGGCCGGATCGACTGTAGGCGCCTGATCCTCCGACGCATTCGTCGCCACCGCTCGCTTGCTGCGGTCCGCTCGACCGGCGACGCTGAAGTCCGGCCGCCCCGTGGCGGGGGTATCGTTCATAACATTTCTCTCCAGGAAAAATTGGCGACGTGAGGCTTATCCCGCTTGAGATGCTCACCAGACCGCTGGCCGTTGCCGCCGTAGGCACCGTCCGATGTACGGCGAGCCTGATGGGGCGGTCATTTTGGGGAATGACCATGCTGCTGCGAAATCTTTGCCTACAATAAAGAGATGAATCGACCGGCAACCTCTGAAAGAAATATTGCGGATGTAGTGGTGATTGGGGCGGGGCCGACGGGGATGGCGTGCGCCATCGATGCGCAGAATGCAGGGTTCGACACGCTGCTGATCGACAAGGGCTGCCTGTGCAACTCGCTGTTTCATTACCCGTCGAACATGACTTTCTTTACCACGCCGGAGCTGCTGGAAATCGGCAACATTCCATTCAGCAGTCCGAACCAGAAGCCGAATCGGCAGGAGGCGCTGGAATATTATCGCAAGGTGGCGCAGCATTTTCGGCTGAAGCTGCACCAGTATCAGCATGTGGAGCGGGTGGAGGGCGAGGCGGGCGATTTCATCGTCCATTGCATGGACACGGCCGGGCGGCCGCATCAATACAGGTCGCGGGCACTGATCATCGCCACCGGATACTACGATCGCGCCAACTATCTGAACATTCCCGGCGAAGATCTGCCCAAGGTGTTTCATTATTACCAGGACCCGCATCCGTACTTCGATCAGGATGTGCTGGTGATTGGCGGCAAAAATTCCGCGGCTATTTCCGCGCTGGATTTATGGCGGCATGGCGCGCGGGTAACGCTGGTCCATCGTGGAGCGGCGATGCACAAGCATGTCAAGTACTGGATCTTGCCGGACATTGAGAATCGCATCGCGCACGATGAAATCCACGGATATTTCAATACTGTGGTGGAAGAAATCATGATCGATTCTGTTCGGCTGCGTACGCCGGAGGGGCCGCTGACGCTGAAAAATGATTTTGTCTTTGCCATGACGGGCTATCATCCGGACTTCCGCTTTCTAGAAGCGCTTGGCGTTCGTCTAACAGGAGTCGACCGCACGCCGGAGTTCGATCCGCAGACGCTGGAGAGCAATGTTCCAGGAATCTACCTGGCGGGTGTGGTGGTGGCGGGCGCGAGGACGAGCGAAATCTTCATTGAAAATGGGCGTTTCCACGGCGCGCAGATTGCGGCGGGGTTGCGGCAGAAGCTGCGCGCGGCGGCGAAAAGTTTCTAGAAAAATGTTGGGCAATCGGTGGCGCCAGTGGGTCGGCATCGCCATCGAACACCGGCTCCAATAGAATAAAATCAACTCTTTGATGCGTCAGCTTTTTCCACGCAGTATTCGATGGCAGCTGATCTGGGGCACGGCGTTATTGCAATGCCTGCTGGTAGCCGCCGTGTTTGGATACGTCTATCACGAGCAGCGAAATAGCCTTCGACATCGCACCATGGAGAGGCTCACCTACCAGGTGAACGTGCTGGCCACTTCGGCAGCCTCCGAATTGAAGGACCAACAAGTGGAGCGCCTGCAGTTGATCTTGGACGGAATGGTGGCGACGCCATCGATCCGCGCCGCGCGCATCACGGACCTGTCCGGCGAAACCCTGGCCTACAGCAACGAAGCGGGAAAAACGGCCTATCCCCCGCTTTCCGATGCGGAGCGGCAGCAGCTGCGCACACGGATGACGGCCAGCATTTTCGATGATGGAAAGCGTGGAATAGCCGCGGCGGAAGCCATTGAAGTGGACAATACGCCGGTCGCGGTGGCCTGGGTCTATCCCGATACGGCGGAAGACCAGGTCGATTTATCCAGTCTGCTTCGCTCCGCATTATTTTTTGCGCTGCTGGCGATTGCCGCCAATGCCCTGTTCTCCCTGTTGCTGGCACGGTCTGTCACGCGGCCGTTGCGAGGACTGCTGCGGGGCACCAAGCTGCTGATCCGCGATCCGGAACGGAGCGATGTATTCCCGTTGAAGACGCGTTCGCTGAATGAGGCGGGGGAGTTGACGCGCTCCTTCAACACCATGGTGGCAGCGCTGAAGGAACAGCGCGCCGGGTTGAATGAAACGCTGGCGCTGCTGGACTCCATGCTGGCGAATGCTCCCATCGGGTTCGCGTTTTTCGATCGCAAGATGCGCTATGTGCGCATGAACCAGTTCCTGGCGGAGATGGATCAGCTGTCCATCAGTCATCACCTGGGACGAAGCGTGCAGGAAGTCTTTCCCGGCACGGTGGGAACACAGCTGGCGGCAGGCATTGAGCAGGTATTTGTGACAGGCGAGCCCATCCATGAGCTGGAAATTCACGGCGAATTGCCGACCGCGCCGGCGAGCCAGCGCATCTGGTTGATCAGCCTCTATCCAGTGCGGACTGGAGGAGATCGAGCGACAGACGCGCGTTCAGCTGCACTCAGAATCAATGGCGAAGCTGCGCAGGATCCGGAGTCGAATTCTCCGAACCTGCGCTGGGTGGGTGCGGTGATTGTTGACGCAACCGAGAGGAAGCTTTCAGAAGAACTGCTGCGCAGAACGGAAAAACTGGCGGCGACCGGGCAACTGGCGGCGTCCATTGCGCACGAAATCAACAATCCGCTGGAAGCGGTGACGAACCTGCTGTACTTATTGGACCAACAGCCGCTCGATGCAGAATCCAGGCATTACACCGACATGGCGCAGGAGGAAATCGCGCGTGTGTCGCAGATCACGCAGCAGACCCTGCGATTTTATCGGCAGTCTTCCAGCCCAACGCTGATTCAACCGGCCGACGTACTGGATTCCGTGCTGGACCTGCATCACGGCCGATCGAACGCCGCTAAGGTGCAGACGATTCGGCGGTACCGGGATGGGGCAGAACTCTACGCGTTCAGCGGGGAGATGCGGCAGCTGTTTGCGAACTTTGTCGGCAATGCGCTGGATGCGATGCCGAACGGCGGAAAGATGTATTTGTCGGTTCGATGCTCGCAGGCGTGGTATCAGCCGGAGGTGACAGGGGTCCGGATCACGATTGCCGACACCGGTTCGGGGATGACGGGGGCGGTGCGCGAGCGAATTTTTGAGCCGTTCTTTACCACCAAGGAGATTACCGGCACCGGGCTGGGGTTATGGATCAGCTCGGAGATCATCGCCAAGCACCAGGGGACGGTTCGGGTTCGCAGCCGGCCTGCGATTGCGGAACCGGTAGAAAGCGACGGCGCCAGGGGAGCTACATTGGCAGGCGGCAACGAACAGCCTTCCGTGCCGAAGGACAGCTGCGGCACGGTCTTCATGTTGTTTTTCCCGTTTAACGGGCTGTCGGACCTGGCCGCTACGGAAGAAACCGATTAAGTTGTTTTCTTATTCACAACAATTGTGGAGCGGGACTAAGTTCCGCCGCATCTGCATATGTAGCCGCTTGCCGGTACCAATGGCGGGCAAAAACCCAACGGCGGACGCGAACCAGGCGCCAGGTAGTGCATAATGCTTGCAAGGCCTCCGAGAGAGGCTGCTCGACCCAGGAAAACGCCGTGAATCTCCCCAACTCCATCACGATGAGCCGCATCTTTTGTATACCGTTGCTCATTTGGCTGCTATCGCGGACGTTTCCCTTCCACTCGTTTTATGGCGAGGCGGAAATTCTGGGGTCGGCGCTCTTCATCCTGGCATCAATCACAGATGGGGTGGACGGATATCTAGCCAGAAAACGCGGCCAGATCACGACCATGGGCATGTTGCTGGATCCACTGGCGGATAAGCTGCTGGTGACGGCGGCCTTTATCTCGCTAGTGGAGATGAATCCGCGGATTGTTCCGGCATGGATCGCGGTGCTGGTGATTGGGCGCGAGTTCCTGGTGAGCGGGCTGCGTTCCATCGCCACATCTGAGGGCTTTACGATTCAGGCCAGCGACCTGGGCAAGCTAAAAATGGTGACGCAGATTGTTGCGGTGGTGGCGGCAATTCTGGATCACCGCTGGACGGTGTGGCATTTCGGCTGGTTTATTATGCCTGTGCATGTGATTGCCATTACAGCTGTCTACTTTATGGCGCTGGTGTCCATTATTTCCGCAACCGATTATTTTGTTGCTTTCTGGCGCAAGATTGAGCGGGCCTCGGTGACGCGGCGGCGAGAAACCTTCATTATGAGCAGGAAAAAGGACGTTTCCACCGTCGACCGTTTTTCCTGATTCCATTTTCAATTCGGATGCGTCCATTAGATGTGGGCCGCATTTGTCGCTTCTGTCTCCTCCTTACAGCGAAGCCCATAAAAAACCCTCGTTTGCTGTGGGGCTCACGAGGGTTTTTTTATGTAACTTCCATGAAGACGAGCAAGACGGTTATGCGTGCGCCGCCTGGGCGGAGACGCGATGAGTTCCGTGGATAAAGTGATACGGCGGCCACGGACCCGACAGCATGATCTGACAATCACGCATGGTCTGACTGGCGCACGAATATTTGTTCTGATAGCGAACAATACTCTGGTGCTCAATCAGGTGGGCAATATCAAGCAGCATCTTTCCACTGTCGGTGCGACGGCAGGTGATGTCTTCCTCCAATGGAGAAAACATGCGATGAACCTGAACAAAGACGGCCTTTGCCTTGGTCTGGCGTTCCCGCTGCACGGTTGCCGTCTCGCGAAGCCGGGAAAGATATTCTTTTCCGACGCAAGGAGACGACTGATACTTGGGTGAATCGGGACCTGCATCGTCAAACACCACCTTCAGGTGCATTTCCGCTTTACCGCGGAGGCGTTCCACATTGGCGGTGAACTGGCGCTGATTGCTGCGGACCGAGCGGCGCAAGGCATCGTCGTCGGGAAATACAGTTCCAAAGCGGAAGGGCAACACGGTGGAATGCTCAAAACAGTTGGCAATCACACGGGCATGATCGACGGCCGATTTTTGTTCTAAATTGTCTTCTGGATTGTGTTCACTTACGATGACTGCGAAATCACTGGCGGGGTAAAGGAAGATTTGATTTCCGAGGACACCAACCTGGCTATCGAACGGAACCGGTTTGCGATGATGAGCTAGTTCTGGAAATGCTTGTTTCTCTGCAATGCAATATGCATACCATGCCATGCTTAGTCACTCCATCACGCTGGAACGTGCCGACTAAAAGACGTCCAGGCTGAAAGTTTGTTTTAGTTTGGACTACATCGAATGCGGTCTCCAAAAAGCAACTATGTACCGATGCGTCAATAGCGAGGCTTCGACGCACCAGCATCATCCTAGTCCTAACCACCGAAACCGGCAACCGGTTCGAACAAAAATGAAGCGACATTTTTTCGAATAATTTCTTGCCGCGCAAAAGGCGTATCACCCTGCCAACAGGAATGTGACCGTGAGCACAAAGAGTAGGCGGCAATGAGCGTAATTTTCAGGTGAATGAAGGAAGTCAGGCGAGGCGGAAGATACTGCGGGGTTGCGACAAGCATGAGAGTTCCAACTTGGCGTAACGGCTGCTGGTTAGCAGATTAAGGGCAATGAACAGAGGAAAGCTGATTTCGAGCGCCACCAAAATTACTGCGGCGTGGCCAGAGAGGCCGGTCCCGTCACCGCGGTCGCCGCGGTGACCGCGGCGACATTGCTCGGGATGGCGATGCCTTTTTCGCTGCTGACAGCAGGCTGCGTTTGCTTTAGTGACCGTGGATGGCCTGGAAAAGCTTGAGCACGAACATCAGCGTCAGCAGGAACAGCGCGGCGATCGCGGAGTTCCGCACCCATCCGGCCATGGCGCGAACCTGGTCGGCCAGATCCAGTTGATCTTCAGAGAGGTTCGTCAGGGAGTGGTTCAGTTCCGTGGCGTGCTCTTCGAGTTTCTCCAGCCGGCGTTGTTGTTCTTCAATCGCAGGAGTCACGTCAGTTTGTGCATCCTTGATTGCCAGCAGGTGCTGTTTGAGTTCGCTATGTATGTCGGCCCTCAGGTCGGCGCTCAATGTCATCAGACCGGGAGGAACGGCAGCAGCCTCGCGCTTCGGGGCCACCACTCGGTCCACCAATGGGATCATCCAGGCAAGATAGGGAAGCATGTCCCCGCAAATCCGCAAAATTCGACGTACCATAGGATCTTTGTCCACCGGCCGGCGGGTATCGACGAGTTCGGTCCGCGGTCCGGTGTCTCCTCTCTTCATCGGCACTTTAAACATCTTATTTCCCCGTTTCGGTGCGGGAGCGCAGAGCATGGGTCACTACGCGCCACATGTCTTCTCTCGGAGCAGGCTTTCCAGTCCATAACTGGAATTGCTCTGCCCCCTGCTGGACGAACATCTCCGCACCTGTGATAACTGCCAGCCCTTTGCTGCGGGCCATGCGTAATAACGGAGTGTCCATCGGGCTGTACACCATGTCGAAAACCAACTTGGCGTTCAGCTCCTTTTCCTCCAGAATGGTCTGCTGTTTACTGCCTACCATTCCGACCGACGTAGCATTCAAAATGACATCGAAACTTGTTTTGGCGATCTGATCGCGCCGAATCGTCTTCGCCTCCGCCTCCCGCGCCAGCTTTTGCGCGGTCTGTGGTGTGCGGTTCAGAATGAAGACATCGGCACCGCGTTGCCGTAAAGCAAAGGCCGCTGCCCTGGCCGCTCCTCCAGCCCCTAACAGCAGAACTTTCGCCTTACGTAAATCCGTCCGTTGTTCCAGGGGTCGAATTACCCCGGTGACATCGGTGTTGTATCCGATCAGCTTGCCATCCTGTGAACGGACGACGGTATTACAAGCCCCAATCTTTTGGGAAAGTGCGTCTGTCCTGTCCAGGTGTCTCATTATCTCTTGCTTGAACGGCATCGTAACGCTAACTCCTTGTACGGGAACCTCACGAATCAATAGCAGCAAATCCGCAAGACTGTCGGTTTGGAGGGCCAAATAGACGGCGTTCACGGTTTCCCGGTGGAAGGCGGTGTTCATCATGATAGGAGACAACGAGTGATGAACCGGATTGCCGGCAACGCCATACACCTTGGTCCCGGCATCAACCTGGTCAGCACGATAGGCCTCTGTCAGCGTGCGTGCGGCAATTTGTCCGGGCGCGGTTTCCTCGCCAATCGTGGCGGAAGCGAAGGTAAACCGGCTGCCGGAGCGCAGGCCAAGAACGCGGCTGATCACGCCATAATCGCCCATGCAAATACCGATCACGTTGCCTTCATCGCGTTTGGATTCCAGGAAGCGCATCATGGTGACGTTGTCAGCCAGGTTGCGTGCGGTGGTCACAATCTTGATAAAGTCGGGCTGAAGCGGCTTGATGCGGTTGTAAATCTTCTCCAGATCCTTGGTGGTTTTAAAGTCGTGATAGGAGATCAGCAAGGCTGCCCCGGTGGCGCGCAACTTCTTCCAGTCGGCGGCCTTCAGGGATTCGGCGGTCTGCAGTTCCACGTCCAACAGGTGGAAGCCGGCGGCTGCGGCTTTCAGCAGCACTTCCAACTCGCTGGCGATCGAACCGACGAATTTTCCGCCATTCACTTTGCGGCGGCAAGTGGCAATGGCGGTGACCTCGCGGCGCAACTCGAGAAAATTCTTCAATTTAGGAAGCGCCGCCAGGGGTTTTGGAAGGTAATCCAGCCGAAATTCAATCAAGGTGTTCTCGCGAACTGCCTCTTCGGCCTTCTCCAGCATTTCCTGGGGTGTATTTCCAATAATTGCAACGCAAATGCGGCCCAGCCGCGAGCGAAGGTAGTGCAAACTCACATTTTGAGCGGATTCTGTCATCGTCATTTTCCCGCACCTCGGTTGAGGTGCAACTGCGGCATAGTATCAGGGTTGCGGTCCGATGCAACCTCAGGGCTGGAGCATCCAGCACTTCCGTGCCCCTGCAAGCGGGTCATCCGGCGGTCCATAAATTTCTCTTTCTCTCTGATTCTGCAAGGTTTCGCCCGCCCAATAAGATGCGACGGAGCCAGCTTCGATGCACCCAATCCTTGAGTTCCGACCCTCTGCCGAGCAGAAGTTCTTTAGTATAAAAAGTGGGCAGATGGCTGGGGTCGCGTTAACCCGTGCAACTGCTGACACGTTGAATGTAGAACGGAATCGCTCCCTATGCTAAATGATTTGTCGATTTCAGCTGCGAAGCCGCCTCAGGATGAGCTGCACGCCTGGGCTGGCGACCTGAACCCGGACAGCCTGAAAACCTGGGTTGACCACCACTTACATGCCCATCGAACCGCCATCGATCAGCTTCTCACAGTTCAGGAGCCGCGAACAGTCGAGAACACGCTGATTCCCTACGATCGAGCGGTTGCTGCCCTGGGGATTGCGGGGTCGGAAGCTGGATTGCTGCACTCGGTTTGCCAGGAAAAAGCGGTTCGCACCCAGGCAGAAGCCATGGTGCAGGCAGTTTCCGAGGCGGCAGTGCAGCTTTCGCTGAATCCGCAGGTGTACCAGGCGCTTTCGGCCATCGACACCTCAGATATCGATGCCGCCACGAAACATTATCTGGAGCGGACGCTGCTGCAATATCGGTTGGCCGGGGTAGATAAAGACCAGGCGACGCGCGAAAAAATTCAGCAATTGCAGGAACGGATCACGGAGCTGGGCCTGACGTTTGGTCGCAACGTGCAAGAGCAAGGCAACACCGTCGTGGTGGAGGACGCTGCGGAGTTGGATGGTTTGCCGCAGGATTTTCTAGCTCGTCATGCACCCGATGCGGAAGGACGCATTACGCTGACGACGGATTATCCGGATTATCAGCCGGTGATGACGTTTGCAAAAAGTGATGCGCTGCGACGAAAGATGTTTCTGGCATACAACACGCGCGCCTATCCGGCGAACAAGCCGATCCTGATGGAAATATTGTCGACGCGAAAGCAACTGGCGAACACATTGGGTTTTGATTCCTGGGCGGACCTGGCTACGGCAGACCAGATGATGGGCTCGGCGGCAAACGTGAAAGCATTTCTAGCGGAGCTCGACGCGGCGTCGAAAGCGGGCGCGGCTCGCGAATATGCAATGGTTCTGGAATTTGTGCGCAAACAGCGGCCTGGATTGGCGGCCATTGATGCGTCGAGCGCGATGTATTGGTACGAGCAATATCGACGGGCGGCATTCGATTTCGATTCGCAGTCGGTGCGGCCGTACTTCCCGTATGAGCGCGTGCAGCAAGGCATTCTCGACACGGCGGCGAAATTGTTTCATGTGGAGTTTCGTCCGGCGCCGCTGGAAGGACCGGATGCCGCCGCACGCTGGGACAACTCTGTGACGGCGTGGGATGTGTACGATCGGCCGGCTGAAGCTGCGAACAAGGGTGCGCGAGGCGAGAAAAAGATCGGCCGATTTTATCTCGACATGCATCCGCGCGAAGGCAAGGACAAATGGTTTTCGGCATTTCCGCTGGTGCCAGGAATTGCAGGCGTCCAGGTTCCGGAAGCGGCGCTGATTTGTAATTTCCCGGGCGGCGATGTGAGCGGTGCTGATCCCGGGTTGATGCAGTACTCCGATGTGGTGACGTTCTTCCACGAATTTGGACACCTGATGCACGCCATCCTGGGCGGGCAGCAGCGCTGGGCGGGAGTGAGCGGCATCGCGACGGAAGGCGACTTTGTCGAAGTGCCGTCGCAGATGCTGGAGGAATTCTTCCGCAACGCCAAGTTGCTGGCAGGATTTGCGCTGCATTATGAGACCGGCGAGCCCATCCCCGCCGAACTAGTGGCGAAGATGAATCGCGCCAGCACCTTTGGCCGCGGCAATGGCGTGCGCGGGCAGCTGTTCTATACGCGGTTCTCGCTCGACCTGCACAATATTGACCCGGCTACGCTCGACCTGGACGCCAGCTTGCACGCGGGCTATACCGCGGCGCTGCCGTATACATGGGTCGACGGCAACCGGCTCTATTCGAGCTTTACGCACCTGGTTGGATACTCGTCAAACTACTACACCTATCTATTCGACAAGGTAATCGCGCTCGATTTCTTTCAGCAATTCGACGCGAGCAATCTGGTGGAAGGACCGGCGGCGCTGCGTTATCGAAAAGAAGTGCTGGAGCCGGGCGGCTCGCAACCGGGAGAAACCCTGGTACAGAATTTTCTGCATCGCGCTCAAAGCCTGCAGGGATTTGAAACGTGGCTGACGGAAGAATTTGCATCCACGTAACGCGCGGTGACATCGTTCAAGTCGGGGGGAAGCGATGTACGCAATCACAGGAATTACAGGTAACGTTGGCGGAGAAGTTGCGCGCACTCTGTTCGCTGCGGGTCTTCCCGTGCGTGCAGTGGTGCGCAATCCGGAGAAGGCTAACGCGTGGGCACAGCGCGGCTGCGAGATCGCGGTGGCAGACATCAATGATGTGGATGCGCTGACCACTGCGTTCCAAGGAGCGGAGGGCGCATTCATCCTGGTGCCGCCAAACTTCGACCCCGCACCCGGCTTTCCAGAGGCTCACGCGATCGCCGCAATTCTGCGTTCCGCATTAGAGCGCGCGCGTCCCGATCGAGTTGTCTATCTCTCGACCATCGGCGCTCAAGCGAGTCAAACGAACCTGCTGACGCAGCACACCATTCTTGAGCAAGAGCTACGACAGTTGTCGATTCCAATCGCGTTTCTGCGACCGGCATGGTTCATGGAGAACTTCGCGTGGGACGTAGCTCCTGCACGAGAGCTTGGAGTGGTTCCGAGTTATCTGCAACCGCTGGAGAAACCGGTACCTATGGTTGCGACCGCCGACATCGGGCGAGTGGCAGCCGAGCTTCTGCAGGAACGGTGGAACGGTGCTCGCGTGGTTGAATTGGAGGGTCCACGCCGCGTGGCTCCAGACGAGATCGCGATGACATTCGCCAAAATTCTTGGACGGCCTGTGCGCATGGAAATTGTGCCGCGCGCAAGTTGGGAGTCACTATTCCGATCTCAGGGCATGAAAAATCCGACGCCGCGAATTCAAATGCTCGACGGCTTCAACGAGGGTTGGATTGCATTTGAGAGCGGAGAGGCAAACATCCGCAGTGGCTCAACTCCTCTGAAAACCGTGCTACAAGCCCTGGTCGATCGGGGATGACGGACATATCCAGGGCCAGGACCAAGGCCGTGGCCGCATATTTGGAGACGTGCGACTGAGTCTGCGGGGCTTCCGTGGGATGATTCCGCAGTTTAATGGGCTGTGGGATTTTTCTTTCTGTGAGCGTCTCGGAATGCATCCAATCCGGTGAGTGGGACTGTGAGCGGATCTGCCACGAGGAGGCGCAACCCTTCTTCAGAGCGTCCCGACATCCCTAGAGGATGATTTGATCGATACTCCGGAAGCACCGCCGAAACAGCTGGACATGAGGACCTCCCTCCTTGAGGAGCCTCGATTGTTGCTGGCGGCCATCATCGATTCCTCTGAAGACGCCATTATCAGCAAAGATTTGAATGGCGTGATCACCAGCTGGAACAAGGCTGCACAGCGCATGTATGGATACACATCCGAGGAAATCGTCGGACAGTCGATCCTGCGCCTGATACCCGAAGAGCTGCATTCCGAGGAAGCTGAGATTTTGCGGAAGTTGAGGGCGGGACAGCGCCTGGACCATTATGAGACAACCCGAGTCACCAAGGCGGGGCGACGCATTGAGGTTTCGCTGACAATTTCTCCCATCAAGGACAGCACTGGCCGAGTGATTGGCAGCTCAAAAATCGCCCGGGATATTACCGAGAAAAAACTGATGGAGCGCTCGCTGGTGCAGTCCGAAAAATTAGCCGCCGCGGGGCGCATGGCGGCGACTGTTGCCCATGAAATCAATAATCCGCTGGAAGCCGTGATGAACCTGATTTTTCTGGCTCGCGGAAGCTGCCCCCGAGACACCGAAACCCACGAATATTTGGACGCGGCGGAGAAGGAGTTGGAACGCGTCTCCCACATTGCGCGGCAGACGCTTGGCTTCTATCGCGATACCGGCACACCCACTGCGGTGGTGGTGGACGAACTGCTGAGGAACGTTCTGGTTGTCTATCGGTCAAAGTTGACCTCCAAGGACATCTCGGTCATCCAGCAATTGAAGGCCCCTCGGCCGTTAACCGCCAGTCGCGGAGAATTGCTGCAGGTATTCTCCAATATCATCGCTAACGCCATCGATGCGCTGGAGCCGGGAGGATCGCTCGAGCTGCAGACGCGGGAAATAACCGACGGGAACATTGCCGGCGTAGAAGTTGTGCTACGCGATGAAGGTTGCGGCATAGAAGCAGAACATCTGACCCGAATTTTTGAACCCTTCTTCACCACCAAGGAACAACACGGCACCGGAATCGGGCTGTGGGTCGCGAAACAGCTGGTGGAAAAGCATCAGGGACGGATTCAGATCACCAGCAGCACGGAAGCCGGCAACAGAGGCACGCAGGTTTACATTTTCATTCCATTCGGTGCTCCCCTGCAGCAGCCTCCGGTTTCAGCCGGCAGCGCTTCAAAAATCAAAAAGTAAATGAGATGCCGGCGGTGGCGTGCTGTTCGCGCATGGCGCCGTCAAAGACCGGGCCCACTTCCTGTATGGTGTAGTCGGGTGCGTAGAGGTTGTTCAGAATATCGGCGCGCGACTTCGACCAGAAGTCGGGTTGAGAGATGAGGGTTTCGCGGTAGTCCGCGCGGATCATCCATCGCGGCGTAAGACGATAGCGAACACCGACCCCATAGTTGAAGCCGAACTGAAAGATGCCGCCACCCTCCATCGGCGGGGTGGACCCGAAATCGTACGCGGCCGTGATGAGCCCGACGCTGCTTAGGCCAAGCTTGAAATAGCCGGGGGCTTTTTTGATGGGAGCATCGGTGAGGTGCATCAGTTGAAACGCCGGACCCACGGCGAGATAGGGTCGCCAGCGGGAAGTTTTCGGCCGGCCGTTGATCAGCAAATCATAAGTCACTTGCGACGTTTGCAGACCTGTGTTGGAGAACGCGAACAGCGGATCCTGCGAGGTCGTGGTGGTCTCATGATCAATCACCGCGAGGCCGATGACAAATGTTGTGAAGCTATGGTCGTAGCTGAATTCATGAGAGAAATACTTCTGTGAGTCGAGTGTGACGGAACCACCGATGTTCCAGCCGTTGTCCATGGCGTTGCCGAGGACGATCAATATCTCACTACTGCCAGGCGACTCGATGGAGTTGAGCAGATAGCCGATTTCTCCTCCATTGCCGCCGGCGTAACCCTCCCAGCCGGAGTGAACACCCAATTCCACTGAAGGCGCTGTCCATGCGGCACGGCGACGCTCTTCGCTGCTGGGCGCGGACGTGTAAGACGACCCGGCGTAGGCCTCATTGGCATGGAAGCCCTTTTCGACGTCGTACTCCTGACCGCTGACATTGACGACGCGGGCTGCTTTTTCTTTCTCTTTTTTCTCCTTCGACTGACTGACATAGTGAATTCCAGAGTAGGCGGTGACAACAACGTTTTCCCGCAGGATATTGTTGCGCAGGGTGAGCACGGTTTGACGCGTTGACCTGTCGATGGAATTGCCGTGCACCGGCAAAGGCACCGGCTGATCGTCGGCAAAATCATCTTTCGGCTGCTCGCAATTGTTGAGCTAGATGACGGCGATTTTGCCATCCGTGATCAAAGCCTCGTTGGTTCCATTTTTCGCATCCATCGGCACCCAGGGACGGCTCACCATTTGCACTCCGGTCACGCAG
This sequence comes from uncultured Acidobacteriota bacterium, assembly GCA_963735505.1. Taxonomy (GTDB): domain Bacteria; phylum Acidobacteriota; class Terriglobia; order Terriglobales; family Acidobacteriaceae; genus JAKAAZ01. The sequence goes on from CAVTLR010000003.1 coordinate 445,845, forward strand.
CCGGTCAGCAGAAGGTCATCCACGACTTTGGCACGTTCGTTGTCGATGTTGGAGTCGATGAGATGGATGAAGGTTTTGTTTTTCTTTGAAAAGCCAATGCCGATGTCGTGGGTGGAGGAGGAGTTCCATACGGGTTCTCCCTGCCAGGTGGCGTCGCTGGAAAAGATGCGCAAGTGATGGCGCTTGGAAAATGTATTCAGCGTCTTGGCGTAGGCAAACTTTGGCGGCACACCTTCCAGCAACAAGGTAGACATGGGAGCGCGTCGATATCCCTGATTTTCTGCAATGGAGCGGACAGTGCTGTAGGTAGTTTGCGCATTCAATTCATCCACCGGCTCCCACCCGCTGGCGGCAAAGGCTCGCGCGACGGCGCCAGAGCTGCCGATGAACATCAGGTTGATCAAGTCGGACGGAACGCGTGGGGTACCATCGGTGACGGTGCGAAACGGCTGCTTCCGAATCACATCGTGTAGCTGCGCTGCCTCCTCGGCCGTGGTGGTCACTGTCGGCGTGGGATCAATGTGCTGCGTCGGAATCTCGATGGGAGCGGTGAGTTTCGCGGTCAACTCCGTTCCAGTAGGCAACAGGATTTCTGGTTCAGAAAAGCGAAGGACAGAACTGGATGCCGCGACGGTGAACACGGCTGCGATGGGATCGCCCAGGGCGAGCATTCCGACAGTGCCCGAGGCGCGTTGGCTCAGCGTTGCCGTGGAACGGATGCCCTGAATGCGGCCTTCCTTATCGACACTCTCGCGGGCGTTTTCTACCTGAGTGAGTTGCATGGGAATCGGAACCGTCGTTCCGTCGGCGAGCACCAGGGTTTGCAAGACGAGGTCGATCTGGGCCGTCTCATGCACGAAGCCCAGGCCAACTTTGCGCATCGCGACGACCGACCCTTTCAGGGTGACTGCCCATCGGCAGCAGAACTTTTCCATCCGCACTGACGGGAGCGATCAAGAGACAGGAAACGTGTGTTCCTTTGGGTGTGGAGTAGGAACTGATCGGTTGCTCTAACCGAACCTCGAGGACCGCACCCGCCGGAATGGTTTCGGCGTTCGCTTGATAGGGAAGCAATAAAAGTAGCGTGAAAAAGAGCCATCGAACCGCTCGACGGACATCGCCGCGACCCATTGAATCGGTTACTCCGAAAATAAAATTGTGGTGGGTGCTGCAAGCGTGTCTGGGGAGTAATTCTGATTGAGCGTATCACATGCGCGCGCGAGGGCGGAGGGCGGATTTTGATTTTGGACGCGTGCTTGAATCTGCTTCGATGGCGCTTCCCTTCTCGTCGTCCGGCGTACTTGCTGTCACGGTCGCCAGCAGCGCGGCCACACGCATGAAAGCTGCAGAAGATTGCAGAACGTCTGCAGTGAATTTCTCTTTTTTATTTCAGGATTCGCCGAAGCGTGATTTGCATACGAAACCTATCGAGTGCGAAGATCGGTACGAATTAAAAAGTAGAGGTTCCCGATGAAGCGCACATATTTGCTGATCGCTAGTCTGGCTGCCTGCACCGCGGCCACAGTGCTGGCGCAAACTCCGGCATGGCAGCCTACGCCTGGCCACGTCACGCTGCAATTGTGGCCCCATGGAGCTCCGGACGCGACCACCAATCCGGGTCCTGAAGTAAATACCACCACCGCGCAACAACCGCAGATTGCGGGCAGGCCGCTCATCCGCCTTGGCAATGTGTCCGATCCGACGCTGACGCTGTACGCGCCGAAAGCTGACAACACAGGCGCCGCGGTGGTCGTGTTTCCTGGTGGCGGCTATCAGATTCTGGCGATCGACCTGGAAGGGACCGAGGTATGCGACTGGCTCAACTCGATTGGCGTGAACTGCATTTTGCTGAAGTATCGCGTGCCTAATTCTGGACCCTATCCGAAATCCCCGCAGGCGTTGGAGGATGCGCAGCGCGCGCTGGGGATGGTGCGGCAACATGCGAGCGAATGGCATCTTGATCCCAATCGAATTGGAGTGCTGGGTTTTTCCGCGGGAGGACATTTGTCTGCGGCGCTCAGCACGCACTTCGACAAGCGGATCTATCCTGCCGTCGATGCCGCCGATCAACTGAGTTGCCGCCCCGACTTTGCGATCATCATTTATCCCGGCTACTTGGCGCTGGCGGAACAAAACTTTGAGCCCAACCCGGAGATCAATGTGACGGCGCACACACCGCCGACATTCCTGGTGCAGGCGGAAGACGATCCTGTCCACGTGGAAAATTCAATTGTGTATTTTATGGCGTTGAAACATGCGGGGGTTCCGGCGGAAATGCATATCTACACGCAAGGCGGGCATGGATATGGACTGCGGCCGACAGCACTGCCGATCACGCATTGGCCGCAGTTAGCGGAAGCGTGGCTGCATACCATTCACGTGTTGCCGGGAACGGCGACGCCTGCGCAATAAGGCCGTGCGAGAACAGCTATCGAACGGACAGGGATTCGCCTTCGCTTTGGATGGCCTGCAGCATGGTTTCGTCGTCAGAGTATTTGAATGACGCCAGGTTGCGCTGCCGCGCCTGCTGTTCTTCCACCCGGCCAAGGATTTCCAGATCCTGCTTGGTGACTGGAGTTGCGCCTTTGGCCTGTAATGCGGTGACCAGGGCGTCCGCGGAAAGCTCGGCGGAATCTGGCTTAACGTGCAAATACTCCAGAACTTTTTTGGCGCCTTCTTCTCCATCGTGACGGGCAATGCCGACCAGGCCGGTGCTGGCGCGCCGCGCCCATCCCACAACAAAAATGCCATGCAGCAATTCATTCACCGCGGGATCCCAGGCTTCGTATGCCGGTTCCGTCAAGGATTCCGGGCCAGGTCGAGTGGCATAGCCATCCGGGCCCATGGGCAATCCCACGGCGGGATCGTGCTTATCTCCGATGGCAAAAATCAAAGTATCGACATCGAGTGCAGCGGTGCGGTCGGTAGCTTTGGCTTGCGTGCTGCCGTCCATTCGAAGGGCGAGATTATTTTCGGTGACAATGAGCTTCTCGATGCGCCCGTCGGGCCCGGCAACGACCTCTTTCGGTGAGGAGAGAAAGCGGAAGGTCAGCTTGGGACGATCCTCCGGGGGGAACGTCTTGGTCAGGAATGGAAAGGTGGATTCGCCCAGCTTTTCCAGCGACAGATCCTGATTGCAGGCCTCGCAGGTTGCGCGGATGCGATCCAGTTCGCGCAGAAAATCTTCGCGCGAAATGTACTCCTCCACATGCTCAATTTCTTTTTTGTCGAACTTGGCCTCATACGGTCCGCGACGGGCGACGACAATGACCTCTTCCGTCTGTCGATCCGGGGAATCTCTCAACAGCCAGCGCATGATGTCGGCGGCAACATTGCCCATGCCGATGATAGCGACGCGCTTGCCGGTGGAAAGATCGCGTGTTGCATAGGGAGGCAGCTGGTTGTAGCCGTAGACAAAATCCTTGGCGGAATATACCCCGGAGCACTCTTCGCCGGGAAGGCCCAGCGCGTTGTAGCCCTGTGCACCGCAGGCAAACACCATCGCCGCAGGATTCATGGCGCGCAGATCGGCCAGGGTCAGATCACCCTGCTCGCCGACTTTAATGTGCCCGAAATAATGAACGTTGGGCAGCGAGAGAACCTTGGCGAATTGCTTGCGCAAGCCGAACTTCATCTTGTCCTTCAGGGGATAGATGCCGTACTCGGCAAGACCACCGGGCTTGATGTCCCGATTGAACAAAAAGACCTGGTGACCGGACATGGCTATTTTCTGGGCGGCAAACAAGCCCGCTGGGCCTGCGCCCACAACAAACACAGTTTTCATAGGCTTTCCTACTTCATAGCATAAACGGGAGGCAATTGGGCATCGTGTGACCCGGGTCACCTACTTGATCAATCTTTTTTCCTTTGAAACTTGGCGGGGTCGGGGACCGTCTCTTCCCCAGCCGATGCCACCGCTATCTGCAACCCATTAGGGTGGATGCATGAGTTGTGCCGGCAGATGGACGCAGCAGGCTAGAGAAATATGCGGTGTGCACGCGAAACTCTCCCTCGACGATCGTGTCTATAGCAATGTCGGACGTTGTGACGCAAAACGGACAACGTTCGCAGATCAAGATGCACTCGATGACAAGATGCACCTGAAACACCGGAGAAGAAGAAATGCGAATTCATTCGAAAGTTGCGCTCGCTCTCGTTTCCCTTGCTGTGTCGTTGCCGCTGGCCTTTGGTCAGAATGGCGCGCCGGCTTCGGCGCCCCCGCCCCCACCCTCTCAATCGCAAGCTGGATCGAACCAGCAATTTCGGCATCGCAGCATGCATCAACAGCCGATGAATCGCCCTGGTCCGTGGAATCGCGGAGACATGCGATGGGGCCGCGGCATGCATCGTCACCACGAATTCATGCTGGCGCGGCTGGCCAACAATCCCACGTTTCGCGAACGGATCGGCATGACGCCGGAACAGGCGCAGAAGATTCGCACGGAAACATTTGATTTCCGCGAAGCCCAGATTCGCAATCGGGCGGACGTGCAGGTAAAGGGGCTGCAATTGAAAGAACTGCTCTCTGCCGAGAATCCGGACCGTGGCGCGATCAACAGCAAGCTGGAAGAAATCAGCGCCGCGAAACTGGTGCAAGCCAAGGCAGCTGTTAATTTCCATCTGGATATGCGCACCGCGCTGACGCCAGATCAGAAACTGAAGCTGCAGGAAATGCGTAAGCAGTTCTTCGAACATCGCTTTGGATCGGGCGGCCCTGGCGATGGACCTGGCCCACAGTCGGGTCAATAACTCAGCCAACTGCAAAACCGAAGGCCTGAGATCTGCAGTCGATGCGGACCTCAGGCTTTTTCTTTCGCTACCACTTCGGTGCTGCTCGGTCCTGAAGCGCAGATCCCGATTGTTGCGAATCGCTGAACGGACCTCCCTGGGCCACGCTGAGTTTTCCGGTGGGAAGATTTTCAGTGTTCTGCACGGGAATGGGCGCCAGCACAACACCGGGATGGGTTTTGAAGAACATGTCTCCGGCAGCGGCGTAGAAGACGGGCGACCCATGGCTCAGTGGAGTAAACCCGCCGATGGCAGCGGCCCTGGTATCGATGTCGAGCCGCCGAATCGGGTAGCGATGCTGCAGCAAATCTTTCAGCATCCAATTTTTGTCGTAGGTGATGATCACGTATTTGCCGGCACTCTGTTGCAGCGAAGCCAGCGTGACGATCGGCACATGGTAGATGCTGTTTCGCCCGGCCCAGAGATTCTGCTCCGGTGAGTCATCGCCGCGGTCGTGACGAATCGCAGGAAAATCTACGGGAAATACCACTCTGGCGGCGAGACTGGGTGGGGCGTAATGGCGAAACGTTAGGGCCAATAATGGATCGGGAATGGCGATGGGGCCGGTGGGAAATTCAGCGACTGGAAAACGATCCACCACTTTGTAGAAGCACTGTTTCTGCTCGCTGTACCAGTACGCAATCACCGACTCGCGCACGCAGAACCACACGGTGCTGAGCAACAGCAAGGTGACGGCAGCGAACCGCAGATGGCCAAAGATTCGATAACAGGCCATGGTTCCGGCGATGGCAAAGCCAAAGCACACTGGAATCACGAACCGCGGCGACAGCATGCCGCCATGGATCGATGCGACCAGATATCCGAGGAAGGGATACGCCATCAACGCGAACACGGCAACGGCTTCGTGAAGCGGGAGTCGACTCCGTTTGAAATACGCCTGCTCCGTGGCCAAATTTCCAATCCATCGGGGACGGACTGAAGCTCGGCAATGCGCGCAAAATCGCGACAGCACCAGCACGACAATCGCGAACAGCAACACTGCGAGGATGGGGAACAGGATGTACTCGACCATTTCCGTATAGGAGTCGCTGACCTGGTCGAGTGAGACTTTATTCCATGCATGGGGTGCAAACTCTGCGATGGCATGCTGAATGAGCGGGCGATACAACAGCAAGGGAACGGCGGCGATGGCCAAGCCGGCCCATACCCGCAATTTGAAGGAGCGCACGAATGAATCTTCTCGCCATCCTGCCTGACGCCATCGTTCCCATGTGAGCACGACTTCTCCGGCGGCAGTGGGAATAAATGCCAGCACAGCAATGTAGCTGGTTGAGATGCCAATCGCCAGCGCCGCCACCATTCCCACCAGGGCGAGCCATCGACGCGTAGAAGAGGTAGTTGGATCGACGGCGCGACCCCAGCAGTAGATCGCGAGCATAGCGAGGCCGTAGAAGATTCCATAGGAGCGGCTCTCATAGCTGTATTGAAAAGCGGCCATGCTCATTGACATGGCGACGCCGGCGAGAGCCCAGGTTGCAGAAACCCAGCGCCGCAAGAACTGAAACAGGGCCACCATTCCAATCCAATAGCCAATCATCGCGGGCAGGCGCAGGGCAAACTCATGCAGGCCAAACAGCCGCAGGCTGCCCAAAACCAGCAAATGGGTCAGCGGAGGATTCGGATCGGCGCCGTGCGAAAGAGCCTGCCAGATGGCGGAAGGGCTTCCCAGTTGCGCAATATGCAGCGTGATCAGCTCATCCAGCCACAGCAACTTTACGGAGGAAAGGGTGAGCACCACGGCTGCGTAGAAAGCCGTCAATACCAGGAAAGCGCGGCCCGGATTCCGGTCGATCCACGCACTGATTCGCGGTTGCCTGGATTGTGCAGGCGCAACGACTGGGACGGGTCGCGCAGGTAGAGGTCTAGCGATACTCGGGGCTGCCAAACGCAATCACCTGGGGGAGAATACGAACACAGGCACACGCTACACGGTGGTGCGCAGTTGAACGCTGTATTAGGTGGGATGCGTGCACGATCGATGAATTTGCTTGCTACGGCGTTGCGAAAACACACGGATTTATCGTGAGATCAAAAGGTGCCAGGTGAGTAAAAACTTCATAGCGTCAACCGTCAGATTCAATTAGACGGCGAGTATATATTTCACTGGCCGTACGCCACGACTGCGACGGAAAAAGAAATAAATCACGATGCTGACGACGGCAGCATAGGCGCACCACACCGAGGTAAATGCGTAGGACATGATGAGCATCACGATGATCAGGCCGACCATATTGAGCCATCCCAGGATCACCAGATCTTTAAAGCCGGAGAAGAACAATGCGCCACAGGTAGCGATGACATAGAGGACGGCCACAGGTTTGTTGGTCGTGAGTGGATTGTTGTACACGATGCTGTGCCCGACGGCGTAGACCTGCAGCGGATCCATTATCAGGCCCCATAGGATATAGAGGGTCAGAGCACTGCCGAGCCCCAGGAAATACATCATGCGTCGCCGCTGCCTTCGCGTCGGTTCAATCAGGAACACGCTGAGTGGCAGCAGAAATGGCAGCAGTCCCTGCGCATATAAAACATAGGCGGCGGCGACACCCTGCAGCGCGGTCTGCGAAATCTTGCCATTGATGCCCAGCCAGACGAAGCCTTCAGTAAATTGATGCAGCGCAAACAGGCATGGCAGCGAGGCAAAAAGCAGCTCTCGGCGATGCTTCACCTCTGCAATAGTGGCCACGCCGATGGCCCCGAGAACGGCACTGCCGGTAAAGTTGGCGGTCGCTGAAAAACACATACGGTCGTCTCCTGAAGTGCCCGAACGCTGCCAATTGGGTTGTCATTACTGTAGATGAAACTAATTAAAATGTGGCAGCAAAGATGGAGAGAAACGACGTCAGAACTGGTACACCAGTGAAGCACTACCGTAGGAGCGGAGCGGCACGCCGACAATACGCTCGATTGGAGCCGGTTCATCCGGGAGGGCAAATGTTTCCAGGGTTTGTCCGGTAGCGCCGTTGGCCAGCAGACCGCTGAGCGCCGCGATCCAATGCCCATCACTAAATACTTTTTGAAAGTTGAGGCGGATTTCTCGCACGGGGACCGCGTTGAAACCGTCGCCCAGAGGTTTTTCGCCGACATAGTCAAACTCGGCTTGACCTTGAATGCCCCACGGAAGGTGGTCGAGTTCGCCAAGCGCATCGACGATCAGGCGCGGCGCCTCGGGGACCGGCTGATGCAATTGCAAATCCGTCGCGTTAGCATGCGAATACGATGCCTGCCAGAAGCCCCAGTCGCTACGCCGCTTCGCGCCCACGGTAAAGAATCGATTCAGAGAAGGTCCGAGCGCTTGCTGAAGGCCAGTGTCAGGATCAATGTTGGCGAACTCCTCAGAGTTGGTGATGTGTTCGAGCAGGACGCGAAATTCTGTTCCATCCAGCAGCTTGGTCGCGACCAGCTGATAGGCGCGCGAAGTGGTCGTGAGCGACGGCTCAGCGGTTCCCGTGCCAATTCTTGGATCATTCGCGTGGAAGGCCTTGGCGAAACTGAAAGCCACCGAAGGCAGAAATTCGGCGTCAGGACGGCCTAGTGTAACGGAAAGCTTGGGGCTCGTAAGGCCGGGCCAGTGATCGAAGGAATTTGACGGCGTCAGGTAGTCGACATTTTTGAAATCGATCTGATCGCGACGCACTCCGGCATAGACCTGCAGATTGCGATTGACAATTCCATTCAGGGCCAGAAACGGAGCCGTGTCGGTGATGGTGAGGTCGTTGCTAGTGACCAGTTGAAAGACTCCATTGGCATTGACCTTGGCCAGGTCGAGCCCACGGGGCGCATCGCGCCGAAAATCCAGGCCGGCCAATAGCGTGTAGTGGGGAGCGAATCTCCAATCGTAGGTGGCGTTGGCACCCGCAACGGTGCGGAATTCACTTTGGCGGATCAAGCCCAGGCCAAAGTTCGATTTCAGGTCGAGACTGTAGGTCCGCAGATAGCCGGAGAGCTGGAGCTGTTGCGACTGCGACGGATGCCAGCGGTCGGTCAGAATACTCAGCGTGGTATGAGTCAAATCCATTTGACGCGGATCGAGAGTGTCATCCGTCACCGGCGTGTACAGCGGAATCAATCCTGGAACGCGCGAGAATCCGTAATAGCCGAGAAAGAACGCCGTCAATTCGTGCTTGCCGGGGGTCCAGGTGCGATACCAATTCAGCTTGTATTGCTCGCGTTCTTCCGGGCGCGCTAAAAAGCCATTTCCAATGGAAGCTTCAAAGGCAGCCCACTCGCGAATCCTGGGATTCTTTGGGCTCCATGCACCTTGCAGGTCGACATCGTGTCCATCTGTCGTAGCGACGAGGAACGGGCGAAATCGATCGCCCAGATAATATGTGACCGCGAGATTCACCGCGTGATCGCCATAGAGCGCGTTGAAGGCGGCATCATCGACGGTGATGGCGCTGACGGTAGTTGGAATCAGAACATTAGGGTCGGAATATCCATTGCCGTGGGCGTTCGCGGTCAAATTGTTCTGGAAAAGAAACCCCGCAATATCGAAGTACTGCGCGATGGGCACGCCGTGGTCGCCAGCCACTCCTGGAGCGAAGTACTGCGGTGCCTTAATGCCGCCGGACGCGGTCTCCACTGGAAAACCTGGAACGGAAAATGGCACGCCGGGCCGGCCTGGGTTGGCGGCGATCAGGTCTTTGGCGTCATAGCCGACGGTGGAAGGATCGGGCAATTCAATGTCGGCCGTCACTCCTCCGCGAACAACGATGGATGCATCGGCGGGCATGTGGATATCGATGGTTTCGTCCTGATCGACTTCGACCACCAGGGAGTGGTAGGTGCTTTGCGCCGTGTGGGCGCGCAATTCATACGTGCCGCGTGGGAGCGTCACCTGAAACTTGCCGGTGGCATCGGTCGCAACCTGTTGCTGGCCGATCCAGATCTCCGCGTGGGCAACGGGTGCGTCGTCGGCAGAAAGAACACGACCTTGAAGAATGTATTGAACGGCGCCAGTCTGTGCGGCGGGTAAAACTGGCGGGGCGATGATGTTCTGGGCGAGAGCGGCGACCGGAGCCAGGAATGATGCCAGCGAGATGGCTGCGGTAATTCGGACGCAGAAGAGCACGTGGTCCCCGATCGCGAAGAGTTAGAGTAACACGATCGATATATTCGTAACACCGGCTGCGGGGTTGTCTCTTGGTTACAATGGTTATCCGGAGCCCTGCCATGAAAGCACTCAGCCGAACTGGAATCTCAATTGAAAGTGAACTGTTAGACCAGTTCGACCGCTTGATTGCGGATCGCGGCTATGAAAATCGGTCCGAAGCACTGCGCGATCTGATCCGGGAGAGCCTTGTTTCCGAGGCGGCGGATAACAATGAGGTCGTGGTGGGCACCCTGACCATGGTCTACGATCACCATCGTCCCAACCTGACGCAGAAGCTGACAGAGGCGCAACACCACTCGCACGGCAAGGTGCTGGCGGCGACGCATGTGCATCTCGATGATGATTACTGTCTGGAAGTCATCATCATGAAAGGCCGCAATAAGGAGATCAAAGGCCTGGCGGACAGAATGCTGAGCATGCGCGGCGTAAAGAACGGCAAGCTGGTGTTGACCTGTACCGGGCAGAAGTAAGTTTCAGATCCAGCCGGGCGGGAGCGGAGCCTTCGGCGCGGAAAAAGTTGTCGTGCACTGGATTTTCATTTCGCACTTCGGTAATGGTAGCGACCCGTTTTCCAATTGACGCGGATTTAGGGTTTTTCGATAGTGGGGGGAACGTTCCGTTTCTTGATCGAGGTATTTTGTGCCCCACCCTGCCGCGCTTGCGCCGCTGTGTGTCGACGCCACTGAGGACGCCTCTGTGGCGGATTTCTTCCATAGAAATCTGCTCGACAACCTGTACGATGGCGTCTATTTTGTCGATCCTGATCGCACCATCACCTACTGGAATAAGGGCGCAGAGCGCCTCACAGGATATGGCGCGAACGAGGCAGTGAGCCGGCATTGCTTCGATAACTTTTTGATGCATGTGGACAAGGCCGGATGCGCGCTCTGCCTGAGCGGGTGCCCCCTCAGCAAAACGCTGGCGGATGGAGAGCACCGCGAAATGGAACTTTTTCTGCGGCATAAGCAGGGGCACAGGGTGCCGGTCCAAGTGCGCATTGAACCGATTCGTTCGGCCACTGGCTCCGTTGCCGGCGCAGTCGCAATCTTTACAGACATTAGCGCAGTTAAAAAACTGGAGCGACTTGCGGGACATTTAGTGGACCTGGCCTATTATGACTCGCTGACTCAGGTGGCCAATCGGCGGCATCTTGAAATGAAGGTGCAGCAGGCGCTGCAGGAAGTTCGACAATTTGGTCGCGGGTTTGGAATCGTGATGCTGGATGTCGACAGCTTCAAGAACGTCAACGACAAGTATGGCCACCAGACGGGCGATCGATTGTTGAAGCTGCTGTGCGATACCCTGACAACTTCTCTGCGACCAGGAGATGTAGTCGGACGGTGGGGCGGGGATGAGTTTCTGGTGGTCGCCAGAGATGTGACGGAAAACTCCTTGCAGCATCTGGCCGAACGATGCAGGCACCTGATCGACGCGACAGTTGTTCCCGTGGCCAGCGGCGCGCCCTTACGTATCAACGTGTCGGTTGGCGCAACCATGTTGCGCCACGGCGACCAGTGCGATCAGGTCCTGGATCGTGCGGACCAGATGATGTACGCGAGCAAGGGCGCCGGCAAAAATCGCGTTGCCTTCGCCTGAAATAGCTGTCAGCCGGCTAGCATTCCACGACACCACTTTTTTCTGCTGGCCGCGGCTGTACGGATCAATAAATGGTGGGCGCGTATTCGGGCAACGCACAACCGATGAAAGATCGAGCTACTTTGTCTCCTGCTGGCGCATCCTGTCTTCCTCTGCTTTCAATTGCTTGCTGGCTTCTTCCATGCTGCGCTGCATGGCGCCGCTGTCAATCTGCTTTTGAATATCCGCCATTTTTTGTTTGAACTCCGGGCTATTGATCTTCGCGGTGGCGGCAGCAATCTGTTGCTGCATTCTCGCCATGTCCAATTTTTGGATGGCGGCCTGCCGCTGCTCTGCAAGTTTCATCTGCTTGCTAGCCTCTTCCATGCTGCGCTGCATAGCACCACTTTCAATCTGCTTCTGAATATCCGCCATCTGCTGTTTGAACTCGGGGCTGTTGATCTTTGCGCTGGCAGCGTCGATCTGGCGCTGCATCTGCGCAAAATCCAAATGCTTCATATTGGCTTGCTGCTTTGCAATCTCGGCCATCTGCTGTTTGAATTCCGGGCTGTTGAATCGCTTGGTTGCCTCGGCAATCTGCGCGTTCATTGCCGCCATGTCTTTTTGAAACTGAGCCTGTTGCTCGGGCGTCAGGCCATGGGCTCCATTGCTGTCGATAATGATTGACTCATCTTTGGCCTTGTTCGGATGCGGATGAATCGCTTTACCGTGGTGGGGATACGGCGTGGCTTTCGCCGGCGCAGGCGCCACAGGTGGCACGGGCTCAACAGGAGCGACGGGCGCAGGCGGAGCCACTTGAGGGATTGCGGCATCAGGCCCCGCTAACGCGACCGGTGCGACGGGCGCAGGGGGAGCCGCGGGCGCCGCGGTGTTGGACGCTGGCGCGGTGGGCGGAACCGGTGGAGCGGGCGTAGCCGAATGATCGGAAGCAGGCGCTGCCGGCGGCACGGGCGCAACCGCTGAATCCGGTGCAGGCGCAGTTGGCGCAGCCGGCACGGTGACCGTTGTGCCCGATGTCTGCGCCAGGGTTGGAGTAACGTGGAAGGACACTGCGATCAAGATGGCGAGGAACATTGCAATCGCGCCGCTCGCGATTCGTGCCAGCCTTGCCTGCATCGTCATAGTAGTTTTCTGCTGCATGAGTCGCATAATTCTTTCCTCCAATACGTTGTCTCCGAAAAGACCGATGGCCTGCGCCGCGTCTGCGAGATCGTGCTGCCGCAGTGTTCTGCCGGCCATGGCGAGCAGACATTTTGCATAGCCGATTTCAGACTGCATGGCTTGCGCCGCAATATCGTCGCAGACCATTTCGCGAGTTCGACGGATGCGCTGCTGCACTCCGTAGATCAGCGGATGCCAGGCTACGGGCATTGCCGCCAGCCGGCAGAGAAGATTGCCCAGGTAATCGTGGCGCCGGACGTGCGCCAGTTCATGCAAGATGGCGGCCTGAACTTCATTCTGCGAGTGGTTGTCGAAGTCTTCCGGCAGCAGAAGTACCGGATGCATAACGCCGACAATCACGGGGCTGCGCACATCGGCAGACTTGCGCAACTGCGGCAGCCGGGTGCCCAGGCGACGGCCGGAGTGTTGCAAGATCGCATTCCACCGCGGCGACAGAACGGATGGTTCAGCATCGATCACTAACTGGCGCGCACGACGCCACGACGCCAATATTCTGTAGAGGCTGAACAGCAATATTGCGAAATAGATGCCGACGAGCCAATCTGTGGCTGCTGGAGACAACCGCAGCGTGGGCCGCCGAAAGGCAAAGAACTCTTCCGATAATTGAGGATCGGCAACGACAAACTGGGTGACGATGGCCGCCGGCGGCAGCGCTTCCCTTCCGCTGATTGGGTTCGCGTATACGCCGCAATGTGTGCAGGCCGCTTGGGTCGCGGCGGGGACGTCGCCACGAACTCCACGGAGCGGCAGCCCGACCGCGAGAGCCAGCACGACCAGCCAGATACAGTGCTGGGTGCGGGGTCCAAATTTGCCGATGCGAATGAAAAGCCACGCTCCCCCGGCGAGCAGCGGAATCTGCCAGGTTGCATTGGTGAGGTAGTCGATCAGGGTCTGTTCCATACAGCTCCTCCTGTTTTTTCTGCTGCTGCTTACTGTTGTTCCGTCGCTGCAACTTTTCGGGCCAGTCGCTCGAGTTCTTTGGCACTAATCTGCCGGGTATCAACCATCGCCATCAGCAACGCCTCGGCTGATCCGCCAAACATGCGCCGTACCAGGTCTTCGACGGCGCTGCCAGAGGCACGTTCCCGACTGACCACGGGGCGATAGCGGAAGGCCCGCCCCTCCTGCGTACGCTTCACCTTGCCCTTGCGCAGCAGCACCATCAGCATGGTCTGCACGGTGGTGTAAGCCAGTTCGGCTTTCAGCCTGGGGATCACTTCGGTCACGGTTGAGGCGCCTTTTTCCCATAACACCTGCATGATTTCCAACTCCAGCGGGGTCAGGGTCGGCTTCGATTTCTCTTTCACGGGCATGCTCACGGATTCATCTCCTAATCCTTTCGTAGATTAAGCCACATCCGGCGGCCATCTGTCAACTAAATGCTTAGGAGTTGCTGCCTGGTCCCCGGGGCGCGATGGCGGCAGGTTGCCAAACAGGACGCAGGCTGGCTAGACTTTGTGCGAGCGATGCGATGGCGTGCATGGCGTGTCGAACATATTTTCCGAAGTGTCGCGCGCTGAAAGGCTGATGGAAACGTCTTTGACTGTGCATGACGTTTCCCGCAGTGCCGGCAGTTCGCATGCTCGCACCGGCTTAACAACACAATCTGCTGCCCAGGAGATCTCCTTGCGGAATATTCGAACCGTCCTCAGCATTTTTCTTGCCCTTTGTTGCTTTGTTGTTTTCAAACCGGCGGTGCAGGCACAGAGCCAGGCAGTCAATGATTTCGAATTGCCGCCACCTCCGCATGCGAAAACGATTCACCTGAAGCACGTGCTGGTCATTGGAGAGACGAAAGGGTTTGAGCACGACTCAGTTACAGATGCGATGGTAGCGATCGCCAATATGGGCAAGAAAAGTGGGTTGTGGGACACGGAAATCCGAACCGACACGGAGCTGCTGACAAAAAAAGATCTCGGCAGGAATGCGAAAAATCTGAACTATTTTGATTGCCTCGTCTTTGCCAGTACGACCGGCGAACTGGACATGGACGCCAGCCAGAAGCAGGACATGATGTCCTTCATCAAGGATGACGGAAAATGTTTTATCGGCATCCACGCGGCGCTTGATACGAATTACACCTGGCCGGAATATGGCGAGATGATTGGCGGTTGGTTCGACCAGCATCCCTGGGGAACATTCGAAGCGCCGATCATCAATGAGCAGCCGAATTTTCCGGCGGTGCGTCACTTTCCGAAAGAGTTTGTGAAATACGACGAGATTTATCAGCCGAAGGATTGGTCGCGCGACAAGGTGAATGTGCTGCTGAGCCTGGACGCCAGCAAGCTCGACTACTCCAACAATCCGCGCATTCATCGCACCGACCATGATTTTCCAGTGGCCTGGGTGAAGATGTATGGCAAGGGACGGGTGTTTTATTCGACGCTGGGGCACACGGAAGAGTCGTGGCAGGATCCGGACATTCGCAAAATGTATTTTGAAGCCATCAAGTGGGGACTGGGCATGACCGAAGGCAGCGTGGCTTCGCATCCTAAGCCGACTGCTTCCGGCTCGAACCCTTAAGCGTCTAAACCAAATGCAAGCGCTTGTCGAATGGAACGAAATGCATCTGATCCTCGATGGGGTGCAGCGGAGCGGGCTGACCGGGAGTAGAGAAGCTAGACGATGAAAAAATTGCAGGCGATCCTATTCGCCGTCATCCTTGGAACCATTTTTTGCCAGTGTCGGAAGACGGCGACGTATGTCGTCGCGGCGCAAAATTCCGTGACCAACAAGCCATCAGGAAATTCGGCTACGCAGACCGATGCAGCACAGAGTAGCGGGCGCACCGAACAGGCGCATCCATCGTATTCGCGGCCGGATTCGGCGTCGGTCGATCCTTCGGAGCAAGCGAAATTGGGAGGCGCGTTATTCCAGCAGAATTGCGCGTTCTGTCATGGTCGAGATGCAGCCGGCGGAGAAACGGGCCCAGATCTGACGCGCTCCAAACTGGTAGCGCAGGATGTTGCCGGAGACAAGATTGCCGAGGTGTTGCGCCAGGGACGGCCGGACAAAGGCATGCCGCCGTTCACTTTTTCCGCAGCGGAAGTGGCCGAGCTGGTCGCGTTTATCCACGAGCAGCGCTCCCAGGCAAAACTACACAACGGCAGCCGCCGCGGAGTGGACGTGTCTGACCTGCAGACCGGCAATGTTGCGGCAGGCAAGCAATACTTCAATGGCGCGGGAGGTTGCGCATCCTGCCATTCACCTACCGGAGACCTGGCCGGCATCGCCTCGCGCTATGAAGGATTAGAGCTGGAAGAGCGGATGCTGTACCCCGAGGGCGCAAAGAGCACAGTGACAGTTACATTACCCTCCGGGCAGACGCTGCAGGGGACGCTGGCGTATCTGGATGAGTTCACCGTAGGACTGCGCGATGCCAACGGCATGTACCATTCCTGGCCGGTGAGCAGGGTTCGCTACTCTGTTTCCTCGCCGGCGGAGGCACACGTTGCGCAATTCCCTAAATACACCGATGCCGACATTCATAACCTGATGGCATATCTGCAAACGCTGCGATAGATCGCGTGATTTTCGTCGCTTTCAACTTAGGAAAAGGTTGCTGATGGAGATGAAGTTTTTGAAGCGTGCCTGGTTCGCCGCAGCCACTATTTCGTTGGCATCGATGATTTTTTCTTCGCCGCTGATGGCCCAGGGAGTCGATGCATCGATGCTGCGGAATCCGCCCGCGGATAGCTGGCCAACGTATCACGGCGATTACTCCGGACGGCGGCACAGCCGGCTGACGCAAATTTCTCGTGCGAATGTTAGCGATCTTGGATTGGCCTGGGCGTTTCAGACTGGACAGGCAGCAACCTTGAAGTCCTCGCCACTGCTGGTGAACGGAATTTTATATTTCACGGTGCCGGAGAATGTCTGGGCCGTGGATGCACGCTCTGGCCACATGATCTGGCACTACATGAACCCGCCGACGAAAGGCGATCACATTGGAAATCGTGGCGTGGGGATGTACAAGGAATGGCTTTATTTTCTGATTCCCGACGGGCATTTATTGTGCCTCGATGCGAGAAACGGCCACGTGCTGTGGAAGGTCGAAGTCGCCGACGTCAGCAAGGGCTACTGGACAACGATGGCGCCGCTGGTGGTGGGCGATCATGTGATTGTCGGCGTGTCCGGGGACTTTGATAATTTGTCCGGGTACCTGCGCGCGATCGATCCGGAGACGGGCAAGACGCAATGGCAATGGGACGCTACTCCGCCCGTGGGAACGCCAAAGAAAACGACCGGCGGCATGACGTGGATGACGGGCACGTACGATCCAGAATTGAATTTGATTTACTGGGGCACGGGCAATCCTACCCCGGTGCTGAATGGCTCGACGCGTCCAGGCGACAACTTATACACCTGCAGCATTGTTGCCATCAATCCGGATACAGGCAAGCTGGCGTGGGCATTTCAAGTATCACCGCACGACACACATGACTGGGACGCAGTGGAGATTCCGGTGCTGGTGGATGGTGAATTTGACGGACAGCCGCGCAAGATGGTGATGCAGGCCTCTCGCAACGGATACTTTGCGGTGGTGGATCGCACCAACGGAAAAAATCTGCTGAGCGTTCCCTACGGTCCTGTGAACTGGTCACTGGGAGTCGACAAGAACGGAAATCCAATTCCAAATCCTGCAAAGGAGCCGGCGCCGGATGGTCGATTGATCGCGCCGGATGAAGGCGGTCTGACCAATTATCGTTCGCCGAGTTTTGATCCGCAGACGGGATTGTTTATCGTCGATGCTCATCCCAGCTACAGCCTTTATTTTGCGAAGCCCGCCGACGGCAACTATGGATGGGCCGGCGCGGACTATGGCGTATGGGGTAAGGGCGTGATTGAAGCCATCGATTACAAAACCGGGAAAATTCGCTGGAGCCATCCAGCCGGGCGGCGCGGCGATGATGCGGGTGTGCTGACAACAGATTCCGGACTGACATTTACCGGCGATGAATACGGAAACATGCTGGCGCTGGAAACGCGCACTGGAAAAACCCTGTGGCACGCCGGCACGGGCGCTGCGATGCAGACTTCTCCCATCACATACGAGCTGGATGGGCGGCAATACATTGTGACCGGGAGCGGATCGGTACTGTTTGCGTGGGCATTGCCGCAACACTCGACAGAAAAAAGCGCATCGATCAAGAAGACTGCGGGCCATTGAGACGGTCGGCCGTGGCCCCAGGAGTTGCCTGCACCAGCGACAAATCTCGCCCCAGGCTCGTCATGTCAAAGCCCGAGGGAGAGATCTTATTGCCGCACACCCAGTCGGTGCTGAGCACTGCATACAACTCCACGTTGTAACGATAGAAAAAATCCCAGGTCATGGTTTTGAGCGCTCCCCAGGTGACTACATACACGCCGTCCTCCCCATAGCCGACTGCAGTGACGCAGTGACCATTCTCCAACTGAGGAGCGGCGTCGTCGGGTGAGACCGTGTTAGGAATTGCCCATGGATTGGATGGCCATCCGGATGGATCCCCGGCCAACGCAAATTTCGGCAGATCCAGCCCGACATACGCACTGCCGAACAGGTGAACGATGCCGCGAAGTTCGTCTGCTTTGCGTTCATGAGCCTTCACAAAAGAGTGGACGCGATGATTGCCGATGCCATTTTTGCGCCAGTATTTCAACGCACTCAGCATAGAGACAGGATCCATCAGCCGGTCGCCGGTCAGGTGGGCATGGGCACGGATGATGTCCGCATCGGTGAGGAACACTCCCTGCTGATTGGCCGCCGTCCAATGATGCACCATGTGGCCGGCCGCGGCAGAGGTACAGCAGTTGAATTGGTTGTTCGCCAGCATGGGCCACGCCGTCGTGTTCTCCAGCATCTCCTTGGGCGGCGGAGTTGGCAAGGAAGTGATGGTGACATAGTCTGCCAGGTGCAGCGTTCTAGAATCGTGTATCGACTGGACTCTGCCGAGTTTCATTGTGCCTCCGATGAGTGGAAGGATGGGCCAGTTTCATGCGATCGAGCAGTTGCTGATACCGCGGGTGGTGGTGCAGTTTTCGCAGGCTAGGCAGCACGGTGATGTGCGCAGCCAGGATGTCGTGCATATCGGCGGCTGTCTCCAGCCAGGTGAAGGCCAGCTCATGATCGTCGACAGCAATTGCAGCCATCGCGATAGCTACCGGCATGCGATTCCCTTGATTCGCCAGGTCGAGCAGATGGGCAAGAATCTCTCGCGCCTTTTCGTAATTGCCATTTTCCGAATGGGCTTCGGCAAGCCAGCCCATCAGAACAGGCATGCGGCTATGCTCGAGGCCGCGCTCGAACGTGGCCACCGCCTCATGGGTTCGTCCGGAATGGAGCTGCGCCATGCCCAGCGAATAATACAGCTCAAAATAATGCGGTGAAGACGTCAGAGCTGTCTGCGCCAGTAGAATACTGCTGTCGTGGTCGCCCAGATAGGTACGCAGCAAGGCTTCCGCAGCCAGCAAGCGCGTCGACAAGGGATCATAGCTGAGTCCGATGCGGGCCTGCTCCAGGGCCTCGTGCAGCATTCCTTGCGTGGTGAGATGCGCGGCATACAGGTAATACGATTCGCCGCGCTGCGGACGCAACTCAATCGCTTTCACAATGTGTTCGCGCCCTTCGGCCCAATTCCAATCGTAGAATTGCAACACGGATGCGAGCGCCAGGTGGCCTTCGGGAAGATTGGGATCAAGCGCGATCGCCTGCAGCGCGCAGGTGCGTGCATTGGGCCAGGCTTCATCCGGAGACATCAGGCCCACAAATCCTTGCAGACAGTAAAAGTCTGCCATACCGGCATGGGCGGCTGCAGATTCTGGATCGAGATTGAGAGCCTGCTCGAAATATCGTCCGGCAATCGCAACATCCTCGATCGATCGTTGTTCCCAATGGTAGCGACCCTTCAGGTACGCATCGTAAGCCCCCGTCTGCATGGGAGTGCGGACCTGGAGATCGGAGCGATGGACGTTGACCGCCAGCTTTTCCTGCAGCGCGGAAACCACGGCGCTTGCGAGTTCGTCCTGCAGTTCGAAGACATCTGGATTTTCGCGGTCGAAGCGGGAAGACCAGATGTGGAATCCCTTGCGTACATCGGTAAGTTGCATGGTGACGCGAATGCGCGCACCAGAACGGCGAACGCTGCCCTCGAGAATTACATCGACGTCCAGTGACTTGCCGATTTCGCGAATATTCTGATGCTTGCCTTTAAAGGCGAACACGGAGCTTCGCGACACAACATGCAAACCCGGCAGCGATCCCAGTGCATTGATCAGCTCATCGGTCAGGCCATCGCTGAAATACTCGTTTTCCGGGTCGGAGCTGACATTCTGCATGGGCAGGACCGCGATCGAAGAAGTTCCCGGCTGCTCCTGCTGGTGCGATGCCGCTGACATTTTCGCTGACGCGTTTGCTGCAGACTCAGCCAAGGTTTGTCTCGCGACGTCTGCAGGGGCGGCAAAACCGGTGATTACTGTAGAAGTGCGCGTCAGGGACGAGTGATTGGCGGACGTACCGGTCGAAGAAGTACCAGCCATCTGTCCTGGCTCAAGGCTTTCACTCAGCAAGGCAAGAATGTCCGCCGCTGAGGCGTGGCGCTCGTGCGGCTGCAGCCGCAGTGCGCCCATGACAGCCCGATAAACGGAGTCGGGCAGATCGGGGCGTGCATGGTGCAGCGGAACATAGCGAGCGGACGCAATCGCGCTCATCGTGGCGGATTGTGTTGCCTGCTTGAAAGGCGAATGTCCCACCGCCATTTCGTACAGCACAACGCCCAGGGCCCAGATATCGGCGCGATAGTCGACCGACTCGCCGGCAAGCTGCTCCGGAGGCATGTAGGACAGCGTGCCCATGATTTTGTGCGGGGCGGTGAAGTGCTGCTGATGAACGAAGCGGGAAAGCCCGAAGTCGAGAATTTTTACTGCGCCGGAGTTCAGCAGGAAAATGTTTCCTGGCTTGATGTCTCGATGGACAATGCCTGACATGTGAGCGGCATGCAGCCCGGATGCGGTCTGGCGGCCGATGTCTCGAATGCGCGCACCATCGATGGGGCCATCCAGGATCAACTCCGCAAGAGTCTGGCCGCGGTAGTAGGCCATCACCAACAGCAGAGAGCCATTGGGAGCCGTCTCGACCGTATAGATGGTGCACAGATTAGGATGGTCGATTGCAGACGCGGCACGGGCCTCGCGCAGAAATCGTTCGCGCATCTCTACATCTTCTGAGATGGACGGCTGCAGCACCTTGATGGCAACGGTGCGTTCGAGCCGGATGTCCTGAGCCTCGAAGACAACACCCATGCCGCCTTCTCCCAGCTTGCGGACAAGGTGATACTGCAGGAGTTTGTCCCCGGGATTGAAGGCCATCTGCATATCAAATCTCTCTGGACGCAGACGCAAGTGCGATGCGGGGAGCGGTAAAGATGGTTGCAGCACCGGCGGGATCGGAAATGCGGTCGAAGTGCTCCAGAATATCGGAGAAAACATTTTCCAGGTGGGCCACGGTGGCGATGGCGCTGACGGAAATCAAATCCTGGTGTTGCTCCGTTAGCGGCAAACCATCCAGAGTCGCGTCGAATTCGGCAACGTGATCCGGATCCAGCCTGGCATGCATTACGTGGGCGGACATGGAGGTGAGTGGAATGCCGGTGCGCCGGGACACGCTCTCCAGGAATTCCATGGATGCCGGCTCTTCCAGCACGGCAATGTATCCCAGGAACGCGATCGGGTGAACGTGAAACATCCAGTAATACTGCACGCCCACCAGCGCGGCCACGCTTGCATAGGGCAGGCGCTGCAAGGCAAGATTGCGTGGAATGCCGAAGGATGCAAGATCATCCAGCAGCCACTGCTCATGACCGGACTCTTCTTCGGCGTGTTCCAGATAATACGTAGCCAGCCAGGCGGCGATAGGATCCCCCGCGGGCGCACTCGCGCAGCGCTCGGCGGCGACACCCATCGCGGGGGAAGAGCTGGCAGTGACCCCGTAGATGGCAAACAGAAACTCAGGGTACAGCTCGCTCAACCTGGGGTGAAACCACACATCGCGAATCAGCGAATCGAGCCGTCCCCGAACAAGGGAAATCATTTCGCGCAGGCGTCCACTATGCGTCATCATCCCGTCTCCCCAGCGGCCATGGCGCTCCTCGGAACTGTACGAATCACTCGCTGCGAGTTCCTGGCTAGATCATTACTGTTCCCATGCGATGGGAATCTCCGTCTTTCACCTTGCGCTGGAAAAAAGAATCTCCCAGCTTGGCGCGCACTGAGATAAGCGCGTCGATTTCCGCCGGGCTGAGTGCGTTCACACTCTTGATTTCGTCATCTGTGAGGGGGATGTGGGTTTGAACCAGGCCAGCTTGTTGAAGCCTCTCTACATTCGTCATTGCAGTCCTCTCGAGGTTGTTGTGCAGTTCGAATCCATCACGACGCACCCAACACAACCGAATGTTAGCACACAAATCTGCCAATGATTCGCGTTGGCAGAGACTAGCAGATGGCCGCTAACAGCGCGGGAACATGAAGGTTATCGATGCTTTCAGAGGATAGAGCTTCGATCGACTCGAGGACAGATTGGAATGGAGTCGAGGCTGTGAAACGGCGTGCCAGCACGCGTCCCGAGCCGGTGGCCAGGGTCCGGCTGCCGGGCAGAATTGTGAGGCGGGGAACGTGGAGGTGGAGGATCGCGCTCAATTCGGCGCGCAGAACGGCGGCCGGGAGGGTCTGGCTAGTACGGGATTGAAGCTCAGCGAGAATGACGCTCCGTCGCTGGTAGAAGGAGCGCAGATATTGGGGCTCGAGCGACCGGCTGAGCAGGCATCCATAGGTCAGGGTGTCGCGAAGCACCATGCGCGGGGCGTGATGTTTCTCGAGAACCGAACGCCATTGCGAACCTGGTGCCAGGAGGGTTGCACGAGCGCGAAGCAGCAGTTCGGCGGCATGACGGTAGCCGCTCAACATTTGCGGCAACGCTGCGATGGGAGTGGTCCGGGAGGGTGCGTTGCGCTGGTCGATGAGTTCCGCGGCTACGGAAGTGAGCTGGTAGCGTCCGTCCGATGACAGCGACCAGCTTGGAAGCTTGACGAGGGAGACAGGCGCGGCGTGGCCAAACAAGCCGGAGACATCGGGCAGGGTTGCATTGGGTTTTTGCGGGAGCAGCCCAGTATTGAGGATCGCGTCCAATGCGTGGGAGACGGGAGCTTGCTCGTGTGAAGATTTCTTGTCGGCCGGTTGATGCGGGATTGGAATGGCAAAACATTCGGCGTCGGTGACGGCTGGCCCCGAGGGAGTGGCGACGATATTTCCAAGGTGCAGGTCGGTCAGCCGGGCATGTTGCGCAAGGCAAAGCATGGCCCCGGCGGCGTGCCAATAGGCGAACGCGGCGGCCGGGGGCGGTGCATCCGAAAAGCCCTCTTCTGAAAAAACCGACTCTACCCAGCCATAGCGGCTCGTAGCATCACTTGCGAAGACGCGGCCTGCCGGCAGATGCAATTGCGGATCGATGCGGGCAATCGCGTCGACCAAGCGCTGCCAGAGCCATTCGCCGGTGAGCGGACGCGGCTTGTAATAGAGGCAGCCCCCACCTTGAAAGCAGACGCGCAGCACCGAATGACCGCCAGGGTGCAGATCCGACGCGGCTCCAGCGATGGATTGGATGGGCGGCAATTTAACAAGCCGCAGCGAGGTGGTCAGCCACGATTGATCTCGATGCAGCCGCTGAAGAAATGTGCCGATGGCCGCGACCCACTCGCAGACCGTACCCCGGAGCAGTGGCTGCAACAAGGGAAATTCCCGGAACATGTCACTTGCGGACGGGTCGCCAGATGCGATGCCGCCCACACCCAGGGCCTGGGTAACAATGCCGATCAGCCTGTCTTTGAGCAGTGGTAGCAGAGACTCCAATGGAACAGGCTCGCCCTGAAACACTTTGTGCTGCTGGGGAACGCGCTGCTTCAGCCGCTGCGATGCCTGCGCGAGCCAGGGCTCCAGCAGAGATTCCATTGCCGGCGGAAAATTCTGGCACAGCACTGGGCGGAGCGTACCGCAATATCCCATGACGAGCAGGCGTGCATCGTCAGCCTTGCCACTCGAAGATTCCATCTTGATGGGCTCATGCATGCCGAAGTGAGAAGCATGCCGGCGGCGCGGCGGATTTGAGTTTGGCAAATTTCGCGGTCTTCACTGACAACTTCCGTAGCAGACCTCGAGCAGAGTGCAGTCATCCGCGGCAGGCGCGGTATCCATGAAGCGCTGCACCTGCTGGAAAATATCTTGAATGCTGCCACCCTGCCGCACAGAAGCTTCCAGCCGCGCATCGCCAAAAAACTCTCCCGACGGATCTTCCGCTTCGGTCACGCCATCGGTGAACACAACCACCCGCTCTCCTGGCTCGACATGAATCGTCTCTGAAGTGTAGACGGCATCGGGCATTAAGCCGACGGGAAGATTCCCATTTGTCAGCATCGTGATCTTGTCGGCCTGATGGCGAAGCGGCGGCACGTGCCCGCAGTTGAGATATTCTACGGTGCCATCCGGAGAGAGCTTCAGCAGGATCAACGTTGCGTATTTTGAGATCGATTTATCGCAGATGTACTTGTTGGAAAACATGGCGATCTGCGGCAGCGGCAGTCCTGCCAGCACCTGCGCATGCACCAGTCCCTGCAGCGTGGAGGCCAGCAGGGCGGCGGAAACCCCCTTGCCTGAAATATCCGCGACGACCACATGCAAGGCGCTGTCGGTGGCAATCACATCGTAGAAATCGCCCCCAATCTCCTTGCATGGCACGCTGTGAGCGAGAACGCGCGCATAGGATAGCTCAGGAATTCGTACGGCCATCAGGCCTTGCTGGATGGAAGCAGCAATCCCCAGCTCTTCGCGATAGCGACGCGCTGATTCCTCGGCGCTCGCAAGCGACGCATTTTCGACCAGCACCGCAGCTTCCATCGCAATGGTCTTTAACAAATCGCTGTCGACGCGCATCAACCTCTGTCGCTGCTTGCGGCTGTCGAGATAGAGGATGCCAATCATTTCCGCATGTAGCGATTCCGGGTCGGCAGAGCGCTTACGCAGCGGAATGCAGATGACGGTGCGAAGACTCTGGGCCACGATGCTGGCCGACGGAGAACCTGCTTCGGCGGAAAGCGTGTCGGTGACAATAAATTCCGACGCGCTATGAATCGCCTGCTGAATGGCGGAATGCGAAATGGTGGAGTCGTCCTCGAGTGGTTCCATATGAATATTTCGGCCGACGGAGAGTTGCAGTTTGCCGGCTGGATCTTTCAGGAAGACATATCCGCGTTCCACCTCAGTTAAGTGCATGGTGGTTTCAAGCAGGGAGATAAGAATTTCGTGGACGGCGCCCACCATGTTCAGCTTGCGTGCGGCATCGAGAAACCAGCTGAGCTTTTCCAGGTCAGACGTCGGCTGCTCGCGATGCAGCAAATCGCTGAGCACGGAGGTTGTGTCGTCCGCCTTACCAAAGCGCAGCAGCGGACCCTGCAGCGTGCCGAGCCGGATGACATCATTCGGAATTAGCGTCTGGCGCTCGACCCGCTTGCCATTAATGTAGCTGCCGCTTTTGCTGCCGCAGTCGACCAGGTAGAACTGTCCGCCTTCATAGACAATCTCCGCGTGATTGCGCGAGATGTAAGGATACGGAAGGACCAGGTCGCGATCCGGAGAACGTCCAATCGTAAAAGGAGAGTGAGCCATGACTGCCTCACGCTGGGACGATCCGTCGACCAGCAGCAAAAGCGTGTTGGGTGTGGGCAGCATCGTAGTCCCCATCTTAAACCGGAGAAGAGTTTGCGCATCGATGGAGATGATTGGGGATTTGTGTGGTGGTGGCGAGTGGAATCGAACCACTGACCTCGGGTTATGAGTCGTGCAACGGTAACTGCTTCGGACGCGATCAACAACTGCCTTCTCATGGAAGGCCAAGGGGCATCCTCCTGCTCAGTAACGTCAGGGGACGGTCATCCACCCTGGGGACCAGGTATGGGCCAAGCCGGCGGCGCAGCAGGCTGCGCGAAACTGCATTGTAAGCAATCGAGGCAGCCCGCCGCGCGACACGGATCAAGCGCTATCGATCTAGAGTCCTTAGGAAGCCGTGGTACACGTTGTTAGCGTCCAGATAATACCCGGTAATTGCGTCCAAGTTATTCATGCCGGAAGCCCAGGTAAAGTCGGAGCCGGAAGGATCGACTGTCACAATCTTGCCGTCGGGAGTGCGCAGATAACCGTGGTATACGGAGTTCGAGTCAATGTAAATTCCCATGATGGCCCCCGAGTCGTTGAGGCTTGTAGGACAATCAGAGGGACAGCCGGTCCCGGTGTAACTTTCAGTACCAGCACCCGGAGCATCGAACGTCGTGAATTCGCCCTTCGGACTGCGCAGAAAGCCGTGGTATACGTTGTTGCTGTCGGTGTAGGTTCCGGCGATCGCCCCCCACTGATTCAAACCCGACGCACAACCGGGACAACTCGTACCCTGGTCGGTGCCAGTGCCCGCACCAGGAACTTCGAAGGTTTGCAGGGTGCCGTTGAGGTAACGGATCAGACCGTGTCCGACGAAGTTGCCGCTGTTATCCATGAAGTTTCCAACGCTAATGCCCCAAAGATTGATGGCGGTCACCTCATTACCGTAACAACCAGTGGAGGTGCCGGTATCGCAGGAGCTTGGACCGACAAAAGCGTAGATCTTGCCGTAAGAGGTGCGAAGGAAAGCATGGAAGAGATCGTTTGAGTCCAAGGCGTACCCAACGACGGCTCCTTCGAGATTAATCCCGATAGGAAATGTCCCGTTCTCGCCTGCCCCGGGAACATCAAAGGTCGTAAACCTGCCGTCAGCAGTGCGCAGGAAGCCGTGAGCGAGGCCGTTTGCATCGTAGAATGATCCGGTGATGACGCCCAGATCGTTGATGCTCGACGGAGAGGTCCCGTTGTAGGAACCTGCAGTCGTGTCCGCGCCGGGGGCCTCAAAGGTGGTGAACTGGCCATCAGGCCTTCGTATGAACCCATGGAACACGGTGTCAACGCCTTGATAGGATCCCGCGATAACTCCCAAACCGTTGATGCCGCTTGCATAGGTTCCGTTGTAATCGCCCGGGGTCAGGTCTGCGCCGGGAGCGTCAAAAATGATAGTTTTTGATTCCTGGGCGTTCGCGGAACCCAGACCCGTCGTGCACAATCCCATCAACAGCCCAAGCGCTGCATTGCCAACCACTGAAAGGAATCGTGCGAATGCACCTCTGCTCAACATAACTGCCTTAGCCTTCTTTTCTCTCTCCTTGTGGGAATTCCATCCCTTTCCTAACCTGCTGACTTGTGCGAGATCGTTGTGATCAGGGGCCGATTTGACGAAATATCCGAATGTCATGGAAATCCTCCGTGAGAAGTGGATTCACCAGTACTCGGTAATTCAACCGAGTCCAATATCATCTATTAGCGCGCTGAGTGTGGAAAAGAGGAGGGCATCCAATGTACCGCAAATCTTGGATGGCATGCAATAGAAAAAATTCGTCCCCTGATCGCTCGGTCGTACATGGCCTTTCGATCGTGTATGTGAAAGATCAAATGGACCACAGTTCGATTCAGGGAACCGTCCAAACATACGGTCGTCTCATCCCCGGCGCGGACGTCTCCTTTGTTGACCGCCTCGGCGAGAATTCGAAAACAAATGCCCACGCAGAACTGTAACCATCCGCAACCAAGCGAGATGGCAGAAACCAGACTTCCCTTGGAACTAGTTGTTTTGTGTGGTGGCGGCGAGTGGAATCGAACCACTGACCTACGGGTTATGAGTCCGTCGCTCTAACCATCTGAGCTACGCCGCCAATTTGGAGTGGAGATCGATTGAGGCCGCGAATCCGTCGTCCCTGGGCCCGCTGCAATTCCTTTTGATCCACTAACAGCCGGCAAGCCACTTGCGAACATCTGCATGAACGACATTGCGAACTGACCGGGCACGCAACTAACAGGGTAGCATTTGGAAGCGCGGCACAGCAAAGCGGCGCAACCAGGTTGTTCATCGAGGATCAGTTATGGTTTCTCGCAGAAGCTTTATAGCAGGACTATCCGCCGCATGCCTGACGTCCTGGCAACGATTGCAGGCCGCGATCGGCGGGTTCGGAAAGCTAGCGGCGTCGGGCGCAGAGGCCGGCGCAGGCGCCGCGCGCATCGGCAATTTTTACTACACGGCACCCAATGGCATCGCTTTCATTTGGGAGAATGCGGCTGGTTTTGTTCTCAATCCGGGCGGCTCGTACAACGCTGGGGCAGTCGCGCGGGATGACTCCTTTCACAAAATTATTTTTTCTCCGGAGAAGGCTTCGTCACACCTGCGGCGGGTGGAATTTATGTGGTCGCGGGTGGGCGACGGAATTGTAGGGCGCCTGGTTGGGTCCGATCCCGGGGAGATGAGTTTCACCCTCAACGAAAATTGGCCGGGATTCAACAGCGAATATTCCGCCGAGCACGATGGCGTGAAGGGTGTGGCGACGCTTGCCGCAGGAAAAACGGTGACATGGCGGCTGAAGGCCAATCCCGCAGTGAAGTCGGCGGATGCGACGCAGTTCACAGTGGCTCTGGAGGGTCCGGACAAACCGACCTACGTGGTCGCAGGATTTGGGGAACTACCGACGTTCGACGGAATCGATCATCATCTCGCCGAGGCGGAGAAGGCCTATGAAGAACGCCGCCCGAAAGCGACGGGTCCATCCGGCGATATTCTTGGCGCGATTGCGGACAATCTGAACAACTCGCGAATCTATTCGAATGACAACAACAGGATCGCAATCAGCGTTTCCCGTACCTTCGGTGCGCGCTCGCCAAACGCGTGCCCGTATTTTTGCTGGGACAGTTTCTTCAGCGGGCTGCTGGCCAGCCTCGACAATCCGGAGATGGGACGCGATACGGTGCGTGCCATTCTTTCCTATCAGAGTGCCGACGGGCTGGTGCCGAACTACGCCCATTGGAACGATGAACAAGCCGGTGAAGACAAGTCTCATCCGAGCAATCTGCCCCCAACGTACCGCGGAGGAATGAGCCCCGATCGCTCGCAGCCGCCGGTGGGTTCGCTGTGTGTGTGGAAGATGCATCAATACTGGCCGGATCTTGATTTTCTGCGCGAGGTCTATCCCAGGCTGACGCTGTGGCACGCGTGGTGGCTGAAAGCGCGCAACGCAAAGCGTGACGGGCTGCTGCAATGGGGAAGCAGCACCGGCGAAATGGAGGCCGCGCAGGATGAAACCGGGTGGGACGACACGCCGCAATTTGAAGGCGTCGCCGGCGTCAAGATGGTGGGCCACACCATGAACTGCTATGCGGTGGATTTGTGTTCCTTGTGGGCCATGGATGCGCATCACCTGGCGCTGATTGCGGATGCGATTGGCAAACCGGAGGACGCCAAACGCTATCGGCAGGATGCGACAGACATGAATACCCGCATCAACTCCAAGCTGTGGAATGAGACGCTGGGGCTCTACTGCAGCCGCTTCTGGGACAACGACGATGGCACGCCCGGCGATTTTCTGACCCGCATCACGCCGGCAAATTTCTATCCTCTGATCAGCGGAGCTGCGGATGCGACGCGTGCGCAGAAGACGCTGGCGGTGATGACCGATCCGGAGCAGTTCTGGGGTGAATGGATTTTGCCGACGGTTTCACGGCGCGACCCGTTATTTCTTGGGCAGACCTACTGGCATGGAACCATCTGGGGGCCGGTGAATTACCTGGTATTTCAAGGCGTAAAGCGATACGGGTCGCCGGAACTGCAGACCACCTTCGCGCAAAAAAGCGTGCATCTTTTTATGAATAACTGCCTGGCGGATGGATATTGCGGAGAGAACTTCTTCAGCATCGATGGAAGTGTCGGCGGCAATCGCAACTACACCTGGGGCGCGTTGATGTGCCTGATCGGGGTGGAGTCGATGGTCGATATCGATGATCATGGCGTGGCGAAGGCGGGTCCCGGATACGGCGAAGCTGTCGAACTGACAAAGCTTCCGATTCACGGCAAACCGCACCGCGTTTCGCTGCAGACTGGAAAGCCGCGGGTCACGATCCTGCCGGAGTGAGGCTTCACGGCTTAGGGATGAAAGCCGCGAGCATCCTGGGTAGAAACAATTTGTTTTAGACTCAGATTCACATGCCCACACCCTCCAATCTGGCTAGCGCGCAAGTGATTGGCGTCATCCCGGCACGACTGTCTTCGACCCGCTTGCCGGGGAAAGTTCTGCGAGAGATTGCAGGCAAACCGATGCTGGTCTGGGTCTATCAAGCGGCGTCGAGCGCTGGCGTCTTCGATCGCCTGATTGTCGCCACCGATGCAGCAGAAGTCGCTGACCTTTGCCGGGCGCAGGGTTGGGAGTGCCGGATGACATCTTCCGATCTGGCCAGCGGAACCGACCGCGTGCACGCAGTGGCACAACAACTCGGCCAGGAAGACAGCCGCGATCAGTCAAACGATATTTTCGTCAATATTCAAGGGGATGAGCCGCTGCTGCGAGGCGAACATTTTCGCGCGCTACTGCTTCCCTTCCGGCGCGCGGAGGTCGATGTTTCCACGCTACGGACACCATGCGCCGCAAACGACATTGCCAATCCCAACGTCGTGAAGGTAGTCGTCGACCACCACGGCAGGGCGCTTTATTTTTCGCGCGCGACCATTCCCTTCGATCGCGATGGAAATGATGTCGGCACGATCCCGTATTGGAAACACCTGGGACTGTACGCCTACCGGAAGCCCATCCTCGATCGCTTCCCTGGCCTGCCGAGCAGCCAACTGGAGGCAACTGA
Source organism: uncultured Acidobacteriota bacterium (assembly GCA_963735505.1). Lineage (GTDB taxonomy): Bacteria > Acidobacteriota > Terriglobia > Terriglobales > Acidobacteriaceae > JAKAAZ01. The sequence continues at coordinate 476,320 of CAVTLR010000003.1, forward strand.
GCGACTGGAGCAATTGCGGTTGCTCGAAAATGGAATTGCCATCCATGTAGAGCCAGTGGAGCACGACACCATCGGGGTCGACACGGAAGCCGACCTGGAAACGGCGGCGGCAGTTTTGCGACAGCGGGAGAGGCAGCCGATTGCGCCCTGAAGAATTTGCCCGCCTGGCCGTCCGCGCCAGACGAAACCCAACGGTTCCGATACACTAAATGCTGGAGATCAGGATGAATCTGTTTTGCTTTCTTCCTCCTCAGGTGGCTCGCCGCCGCCTGAAGCTGGGAGTGTATTTGTGCGCTGTTTTCATGGCAACAACCATGCTCGGGCTGGCGCAATCACAGTCCCAGTCCAGTAGCAGCGACACCACCAACAGTAACGACGCCACCCCGGCGATCAATAATCCGCAGAACCACAATGTGAGCACGGGAAACTATATCCCGCCACCGCCGCCCTCGGGCCCGGATGTGTACTACAACCACCGTTGGGATCTTTATGGTGGATTTGCGTACACAAATTTTCTCGCTGGCCCGGCGTTGATTCAGCGGTCGAACATGGGCGGATGGGAAGCGGGCGCTACCTACTGGCTGGGATGGCATTGGGGTTTGCTGGCGGACGCGCGCCAATACATCGGAACCTCGGGCGTATACCCCAACACCGCGGGTCAAGGGCAGCCGCCGTATTGCACACCGTTTTCGACCACCTGCAATAACAATCGCACCATCACCGGGCCACGCATCATGCAGTACTACTTCATGGCAGGTCCGGAGTATCGAGTGTTTCGTCGCGCCAAGGCCTCGGGCACATTCCATGCGATGTTCGGCAACGCGTGGGGAATTTTCGACGCTGCGACACTGCACGGTGTGAATCCGCAGACCATCGGACTGTTTGCAACACAATGGACTTTCAGCAGCTCCATCGGCGGCACATTCGATTACAACTACATGCCGCGCATCGCGTTTCGCATCCAGCCGGAACTGTTAATCACGCGCTATGGCGGCACGGCGCAGCAGAATTTTGGCTTTTCCGCGGGTCCAATCTTTCGTCTGGGCCACCTGGATACATCCGGCGGGGCAACTCCATCTGGTGGCAACCATTGGCACTTACATAACCCGTTCCATAAGTGACCAAAGGGCTGCTCCTTCCGTACTTTGACACCTATATCGTCCACGACTCAATATCTCAATCAGAAGCGGATTGGAATTTAGGCCCTCCCCCCTATCTCCAGTCTCAATTCCTTCCGCTTTCCCTCTCTCCCCCAAAAAACTAAACAACGGCATCGAAGCGCAAAACTGCGCAGAGCCGCGCGCGCGGAGACTCCATCGAGCACTTCACTCGGAATGGAACGCTACACGGCATCTGCCTCCATTGGGTGGAGGCAGAATCGCATGCTTGTGGTGGGAGTTATGCCAGCTCGTAGCCGGCGAAGAAGTATCCAATTTCAAAGGCGGCGGTGTCTTCCCCGTCCGACCCATGAATCGTATTCTCTTCAATGCTGCCCGCAAACTTCTTGCGGATGGTGCCTTCTTCCGCATTGGAAGGGTTGGTGGCGCCCATCAGTTTGCGCAGGTCGGCAATGGCATTTTCTTTTTCCAACACCATCACGAAGATGGGACCGGAAGACATAAAGTCCGTCAGCGAATTGAAGAATGGCCGCTGGGCGTGGACTGCGTAAAAGCCTGCAGCCTGCTGTTTGCTGATCGACAGGCGCTTGATGGCGACCAGGTGGAAGCCTGCAGCTTCAATCATGGCGAGGACGGCGCCGGTCTGGCCTTTGCGAACTGCATCCGGCTTGATGATGCTAAACGTACGTTGCAATGAAAACTCTCCTTGAGCTGTTGAAAATTCTAAATTTCGCTAGGCCTTGCCGATGACCTGGGCGAGGGTTTCGCCAATCAGCGCTGGCGACTTGACAACGTAGATGCCAGCCGCTTCGAGCGCCTTCATCTTGTCGGCCGCAGTTCCCTGCCCGCCAGAGATGATAGCGCCGGCATGGCCCATGCGTCGACCCGGCGGAGCGGTCTGGCCAGCGATAAAGCCAACCACGGGCTTTCTGACGTGGGCCTTCACGTAGTCGGCCGCAGCCTCCTCGGCTGTGCCGCCAATTTCGCCAATCAGGATGATGGCTTCGGTGTCGGGATCGTCGTTCAGCAGGCGAAGTCCATCGACGTGGGTGGTGCCGATGATGGGATCGCCGCCAATGCCGATGGCTGTCGACTGGCCGATGCCGCGCTGGGTGAGCTGGAAAACGGCTTCATAGGTCAGCGTGCCGGAGCGGGAAACGATACCGATGTTTCCTTCCATATGAATGCGACCGGGCATGATGCCAATCTTGCATTTTCCAGGCGAAATAATACCCGGGCAATTGGGCCCAATCAATCGTGAATTGGAATGTTTCAGCTTCTCCCAGACACGCACCATGTCGAGCGTAGGAATGCCTTCCGTAATACAGACGATCAGCGGAATGCCGGCATCTTCGGCTTCCAGAATGGCGTCCGCGGCAAACGGCGGTGGCACAAAAATCACCGTGGCGTTGGCGCCGGTTTTGTTGACGGCCTGCTCCACTGTGTCGAAGACTGGCCAGCCCTCATGGGTAGTTCCACCTTTGCCGGGCGTCACTCCGCCGACGACTTTAGTGCCGTATTCGGCGCAACCCTTGGCGTGGAAGGTGCCTTCGCGGCCGGTAATTCCCTGCACGATCAGGCGGGTTTTTTTATCGACTAGTACTGACATTTAGTTGCTCCCCTTCGCTGCCGCGACCGCTTTTTCAGCTGCGTCCTTCATAGTTTGGCCGATGATGAAATTGAGCCCCGACTCCTTCAGAATCAGTCGCCCTTCTTCCACGTTAGTGCCCTCCAGTCGCAGGATGACGGGCACCTGCACATTCATTTTTCTGGCTGCTTCCACAACGCCGCGGGCCAGCGTATCGACGCGCAGGATGCCGCCAAAGATGTTGATGAAGACGGCCTTGACGTTTTTATCGGACAGCAGAATGCGAAAGGCATTTTCAATCTGTTCCTGGTTGGCGCCTCCGCCAACGTCGAGAAAGTTTGCCGGAGAACCACCGGCGTACTGGATGATGTCCATGGTCGCCATGGCCAGGCCGGCGCCGTTCACCATGCAGGCAATGTTGCCATCGAGGCGAATGTAGTTCAGCGCGAATTTGGAAGCTTCCACTTCCAGCGGATCTTCTTCGTTGGTGTCGCGCAGCTCCTTCAAATCCTTATGCCGGAACATGGCGTTATCGTCGAAGTTCATTTTGCAATCGAGCGCAAACAGCTTGTCATCCTTGGTCGTGATGAAGGGATTGATTTCCATCAGCGAAGCGTCGGTCTCAACGCAGGCCTTGTAGAGTCCAGACATGAAGTGCACGGCCTGATTGATTTGAGTCGGCTTCAGTCCAAGGGAGAATGCCAGTTTGCGCGCCTGGTAGGGCTGAAAACCGATGGCTGGATCGATATGTTCTTTGAAAATGGCGTCGGGAGTTTTTGCGGCGACTTCTTCAATTTCCATCCCGCCGGATTTGGAGGCCATAAAGACCATTTTGGCGGCGGCTCGATCCAGAACCATTCCCAGGTACAGTTCGCGGTCGATGGCCGCGGTTTCTTCGATCAGCAGGCGCTTGACCTTCTGGCCTTCCGGCCCGGTCTGATGGGTAATCAGCTGCATGCCAAGGATTTTTTTGGCGTATTCCGCAGCCTCGGCCAGGTTTTTCGCCACTTTCACGCCACCGCCCTTGCCGCGGCCGCCGGCATGGATCTGGGCCTTGACTACGACGCCGTTGGCGCCCGCTGCGAACAGTTTTTTGGCCACATCTACGGCCTCTTCCACCGTGTTGGCTACTTCTCCACGGGGCACGGCGACCCCATATTTCGCAAGAATGTCTTTTGCCTGATACTCGTGAATTTTCATAAGGATTGTCTCTAATTGTAACGGTGCGCCGCTGACCGGATGGCACGGCGAGTTGTATGCCGCGCACAACAGAAAGCAAAAGACAGCGAACCTTCGATACTATCGGACGAGCGGGAGTGGAGCAAACTTGCGCGCGAGTGCGTGGGCTGCGAACGCACATTTCTCATGACTGACCTGATTCGAACATTGTCGCTTTTGAACGAAGGCCATGCGACGTTGAGCCGCGAGCAGGCCCGCGCGATGATGCAGACGATCCTGGAAGACACGCGTAACGAACTGCCCAACATGCAGATTGAGGCGGTGCTGGTTGCGCTGGCGGCGCGTCCGGTCACCGCAGATGAACTCGCTGGATTTGTCGACGCCATGCGCGCTGCGGCCGTTACCTTGCCGTTTACGGACAAGGAACGGGCGACGCTGGTCGACACCTGCGGTACCGGCGGCGATGCCAGCGGAACGTTCAATATTTCGACCGCAGTGGCGCTGGTGGCGGCAGGCGCGGGTGCCAAAATCGCCAAGCACGGCAATCGCAGCCTGACCAGTCGAAGCGGTTCTGCGGACGTGCTGGATGCGCTGGGAGTGCCGACCTCACTGACGCCGGAAAAGGCAGTGGAGTGCCTGCGCGCCACCGGATTTGTCTTTCTGTTCGCACCGTTGATGCATCCAGCAATGCGGCGAGTGCAGCCGATCCGGCGAGCGATCGGAAGGCGCACGGTGTTCAATATTCTGGGTCCGCTCACCAATCCGGCATTGGCGCCGGCGCAGATCCTGGGTGTGTATGCGGCCGATCTGGTTCCACTGATGGCGGAAGCCATGGTGAAACTGGGAGTGCGGCATGGTTTTGTTGTGCATGGGTCGGATGGGTTGGATGAAATCACGCTGAGCGGAGAGACGGAAATTGCCGAGGTGAAAAACGGCGCGCTTCGGCTGTGGAAGTTCTCTCCAGAAGATGCCGGCATGGAGCGAGGCCCGCTATCAGCGCTGCAAGGTGGAGATGCCGCCGAAAACGCGGCCATCCTGCAGGGAATTTTCGCGGGAGAGAAGGGTCCGCGCCGAGATATTGTTTTGGTAAATGCCGCGGCAACGTTGATCACCGCGGGGATGGTGCAGGATTTCCGCGCCGGAGTCGAGCTTGCGGCCCGGGCCATCGATTCTGGAGCCGTATTGAAGACCCTGGCGGCCCTGGTGGAATTTGGGAAGCAGACGCAATAATTTCATAACAAAACCGTGTGACTGAAACGTTGCCGGTGTCTAACCAGAGTGTGACGCATTTGAACCCGAGGAGGATTGCATGAGATTTCTTCCGAATATAACGCGTTTTTTTATGGCCGCGTCGGTTTGTGGACTGTTTGCCGCGACCCTTTCCGCACAGCAGATTCAGATCAACAAAGACAACCGCACCATCGCCATTACCGCGACTGACACCGCCAGCGCCATGGCCGACAGGGCGACGGTTCATGTTGGTTTTGTCGCTTACGCACCCGATGCAGAGGCGGCGTATGCCAAAGGCTCGAAGACCTCGAACGCCATCATCGGCGCGCTGACGACGAAGGGTATCGCCAAGACGGACATCCAGAGCGAATCGCAAAGCGTGGCCGAAACTCAGCAGTACGAATTGGAAAAATTGCCTCCAGCAGAGCAGGCGCAACGGCGATTCCAGGTTCGCCAAAGCTGGACAGTGCAGACGAAGGCCGACGACGCCGCCAGCGTGTTGAACACGGCGGTGAACGCCGGCGCCAACAGCAGCGGCCAGATCGAGTGGACAGTCGCGGACGAAAAGGCTCTGGAAGCCAAGGCCGCCGGCAACGCACTTTCCCGCGCACGGGCGATTGCCTCGCAGATGGCGCAAGGACTGGGCATTCAACTGGGAGAACTGATCTACGCCAGCAACCAGGCGCCGGAGGGCCCTCGGCCCATCATGATGCGTGCCATGGCGGAGGGAGGAGGAAACGCCCCCGAAGCTGCACCCTCCCCACTCGCCATCAGTCCGGGCAAAGTGGAGCGGTCGGCCACCGTCTACGCAGTGTTCGCGATCCAGTAATTTCGTAGCCCCGCGCCTGCTGCTACCCTTTTCTTAGGAGTCGAAGCATGCCTGAGGAACAGGAACGCGAATTGAAGCCGCTGCCTGAAGCAGAGTCCGCCTATCTGCGGTGGCTGGCGCATCTGGACGCGGAATTTACCCGCCATCACAAGCCGGAAATCCGCAGTGAAATTGTTCGAGATGAGTTGCACCAGCTGTACCTGGGTCGTCCCCATGGCGGCAAACTGAATTTCACCCTGGTGACGGAGCTGCCGTTTAACGTGCTGCAGCTGACGCTGGATCCGCGCAATGTGACACTGCGACCCGAGTACTATCCCGACGTGGACCCCGAGAAGTATGCCGAGGTGAAGCCGCTGATCTGGTTCTGGCAGATGTTCGACCGCTCCCCGGTGGGACTCAACGTTTGGCTGGGTTCGCGCTTCCGCTGCATGCTGGGTCATCACGTTTTCAAGCACCTCGGCAAGCACGTGCGCATCTTCCGCGGCGTTGAATTTACCTTTGGCTACAACCTGACGATTGAGGACAATTGCACCATCCATAAATTTTCTGTGCTCGACGATCGCCAGCCGCTGGTCGTTCCCGCTGGCACCAGGATTATGGATTACTCGCGGTACGACTCAAACGGGCACGTGGTCGACCTGGCTGCGAAGGCCGCAGAATAAAGCGACGAAGATCGCAGCGAAGGCGAGATGCGTAATATTGAGCACGGCGGCTCCAGCCCTTCCGCTGCGGGGATATACCCCTCCCCGGTTTTGCTATACCATCGGCATCAGCCCATGAATCTACACGCAGTTCTGATCCTCTTTCAAATTGTGGTGCTGCTGTTTGCCATCAGCCTGCACGAGGCCTCGCATGCCTGGATGGCGTGGCGGCTGGGCGATCCGACGGCCCGCATGCTGGGCCGGGTGACGCTCAACCCCATCAAGCACATCGATCCCTTCGGAACCATCCTGATACCGCTATTGTGCGTGTATGCGGGCTTCCCGCTGATTGGCTGGGCGAAGCCGACGCCGGTGACCACCCGCAACTTCAAGAACATCAAGCGGGATGACATTCTGACCACGCTGGCGGGCCCGGCCAGCAACCTGCTGACGGCGATTGTGGCCACGGTGATCCTGCTGGTGCTGAAGTTTGTCAACGCAGGCACGGTGATTTCCGCCATGATGGCGGCGCAGATGGGCATGATCGATCCCAACGTAATGCATGGCAGCCCGATCCTGTTTCCCCTGACGCTGCTGCTGTACTATGCGGTGCTGATCAACCTGATCCTGATGGCCTTCAACCTGATTCCGTTGCCGCCGCTCGATGGCAGCCACGTGGTGCGCCACATGCTGCCCTATAACTGGCTGCGGGCCTACGACTCCATCGGGATGATTGGCTTGATCCTGGTGTTCCTGTTTGGCGGCCGTTTTATCGGGATGATTGTCAGCCCGATGCTGAACGTGTTCAACCATATCCTGCTTGGCATGTAGCACATCCGCCTCTGCCACACTTCCGGGAGGAGTTGGCCACCTTCGTTTCGAATGGGCAGCAAACTACTTGTCATTCTGAATCCAAACAACGATGACCGTTCGCCAGTACCTGGACCGCCTGCTGCTTTGTCACGAAAGTTGAGCTGAGAGGGCTTGCCGCATGCCACAACCAACTGTTGATTCGCTCGTCAATGAATTTGTCGACGGTCGCACAGACCTCATTTTCCAGCTTTTGGCACGCGGCCATTCGCCGAACGCGGTGGATAAGAACGGTGTGTCACTGTTGCAGTGGTGCGCGTATTACGGGGACGTCAGCGCAATGAGATTTTTGCTTTCCCAGGGCGCAGCGCTCGACTCACTTGGACAGAACCTCGGTCTGAATGCAGCAACGTTCCACGGGCATTGGCGTTTATGTATGTTCCTGCTTGAACAGGGTGCAAATGCGAACGAGGCAGATGCAGAGAATGGAGAGACGGCACTCCACAGCGCATTGTGCAAAACAGACCGTATGGTCTACGACCGGGTCCTGAAGGTGCTGTTGATGCACGGGGCCAACCCGAACGTTGTGACGAAAAACGGGGCCGAGACCGGGGGATTCATGCGTGATTGCAGGACAAAAGGGGAGACGCCTCTCCACCGTGCGGCTGCGTTTGGAGAGGAAGGCACCATCCAGCTGCTGTTGGATGCAGGTGCGAAAATCGATGCAGCCGACGCCAATGGAGACACCCCGCTAAGTTGGGCCAGTTGGTATCTGCGTCCGAATTCGATTCTCCGCCTGCTGCTCTACGGGAACTTCAGGATTCGCCCGGATAATCAATCGATGCAGGCAAATCTGTTGGGAGCGCCTCATGGCGAGAACTCTTAGTTCATTGCCGGAGAATTGTTTTTTTGAGCCGCTACTGCCCGCCAGGAAATTTTGCTAGCTGTCGCGACCTTTATGACCACTCGCGATATTCTAGATCAGACTTCACGACCGCCGACCTGCCTATCTTTGTCCTGCTGCCCTATACTTTCGATACGATTGAAGCATCAGCCAAGGCATCTTCACACATTTCGAGATCATGAACGAATTGAACCCATCGAAGGCCGTTGAACGTGGAAACCCGCTGCCCAGGCGCGTGCTGAGCGGCATGCGCCCAACGGGCAAGCTGCACCTGGGCAACTACATGGGTGCGCTCTACAACTGGGTGCGTCTGCAGCGCGAGTATGAGTGTTATTTCTTTATCGCCGACTGGCACGCCCTGACCACGGATTACGCCGACACCGCGAACGTGAAGCAGAACACGCTCGACGTCGCGCTGGACTGGCTAGGTGCCGGGCTCGATCCGGATCGGGCGACGCTGTTTGTGCAATCCTGGGTGCCGCAGCACGCGGAATTGCATCTGCTGTTCTCCATGATTACGCCGCTGGGATGGCTGGAGCGGGTGCCGAGCTACAAGGAGCAGCAACAGCAAATCGGCGACGTCGCGGCGGGCGGTAAGGACCTGAGCACCTATGGATTTCTCGGATATCCGCTGCTGCAGTCGGCGGACATCCTGATTTACCAGGCGGATTTGGTGCCCGTTGGCCAGGACCAGGTGGCGCATGTGGAGTTAACGCGGGAAGTGGCACGACGATTTAATTTCTTCTATCCCGAAAAACCCTTAGTGCTTCCCGAACCGCAGGCGCTGCTGACGCCATCGCCGAAGTTGCCCGGCACCGACGGGCGGAAAATGTCGAAGAGCTATGGCAACACCATCCAGATGGCCGATCCGGAGCCGGTGATTCGCCAGAAGCTGAAGACCATGGTCACAGATCCGGCGCGCATTCGCCGCAGCGATCCCGGCAATCCGGATGTGTGCCCGGTGTTCGACCTGCACAAGATTTTTTCTTCCGCGGAGACGCAGCAGAAGGTGCGAGAAGGCTGCACCACGGCGGGGATTGGCTGCATTGAATGCAAGGGCTGGCTCGCCGACGCGGTGGTTGCCGAACTGGCTCCCATCCAGGAGCGTCGGCGCGACTTCGAATCCAAGCCGGACCAGGTGTGGGAGATTCTTCGCGATGGGTCGGCACAGGCGCGGGCGCGCGCAGACCAGACCATGCAGCAGGTGCGCGACGCGATGCATCTGCCACAGACGGAAACCGCACCCGCAGGCGCAGCTCGATGACAGATTCAGCTCAATCCCGGGACGATGCGGCACGCACGAATGGACGCGGCGGACGAGGTCGCGACTGAGGTGAAAAGGCCCGAGATTTCTGCGACGGACGCTGAGGGCGCAGCCGCGGCATCGCCCGAGCAGCTGCATCTTCCGGCCAATCCGCCATTCGCCCCAGAGCACAAGGACAAGGCTGCCGAAGCCGCGGCGAGAGCTGCGGAGCGCGCTGTCGAGAAAAGAGCGGCGCAGGAAGAAGCCAATACTTTTCCCTATGGCGTGACCGTTGGCCAGGTCTACGATGGCCCGCTTGACTTGCTGCTGGACCTGATCCGCAAGCAGGACATCGACATCTACGACATCCCCATCGCCAAGATCACCGGCCAGTTTCTGGCTTACATTGAAAATCTGAAGCAGTCGGACATCGACGGCGCGGGCGAATTTATTTACATGGCGTCTTTGCTCATCCACATCAAAAGCAAGATGCTGCTGCCGCGCAAAGACGATGGCACCACCGATGCGGCCGATGAGGATCCGCGGCGCGAGCTGGTGGAGCGGCTGCTGGAGCATCAACGATTTAAAAACGCCGCCCAGATGCTGCTGCAGAAGCAAATGCTGGAAGAATCGTCATGGACAAATCCCGCGATCCGCGATTTTCTCGAAGATGAAGGCGCGGAACCGGAGATTGCTGCGGATACAGTCGACCTGGTTCGCGTGTTTCGCGAGATTCTCGAGCGCGCACGGCAGCGGCCGGTATTGAATGTGGACGAAGAGACGGTCACGGTGGCGCAGATGATTGACTATGTGCGGCGGCGGCTGGTGATGGAAGATCGCCCCGTGGGATTGCGGCGGCTGCTGCAGCATGTACAGTCGGAACGGGCCCTGATTTGCACCTTTCTCGCGCTGCTGGAACTGGTGCGACTGCAGGCGATCCTGTTGCGGCAGACGGGCAGCTTTGGAGAAATCTACGTCAAAAAACACGACAATTTTGAGTCAACCATGGTGGAAGGCCGTGACGACTGGCGTTAAAGCCGATCGATGATGCACGATGGGTATCCTGGAGATTCCTGAAAGCCAATGAGCTTAAAAGCCAAAATCGAAGCAGTGATCTACGCGGCCGAAGAGCCGATTACGCTGGCGCAGCTGGCCTCCATTTTTGCCGCGGAGGCGCTTGCAGCCAAGTCTGGGGCGGCTCTGCCTTTCGAGGTGACGCAGCCGGAGAATGGCGAAACACCGGCGAACGAAGGCGTGCGAGTAGAAGAGGCTTCGGCCGACGCCGCGCCCGCAGCATCGGACGAAGGCGCTGCGTCTGGCGAACAACCGGCGCTGCCGATGGAAGACGCGGAAGCGCGTAAACAGGCTCGTCTGCGCGAGCGTGAGGCGAAGCAGGCGTTGCAGCCGATCGTCGACGAGTTGATCGCGGAATATGCCAATGGCGACCGCGGCATGGAGATTCGCGAAATTGCCGGCGGCTATCGCATGGCCACCAAAGCGGAGTATCACGACGCCGTGCGTTCCTTCGTCAAGAGCCTGAAACCGCAGATGAAATTGTCGCTGCAGGCACTGGAAACGCTGGCCGTCATCGCCTACAAGCAACCGGTGACAGCACCGGAAATCAGCGAGATTCGCGGCGTCGATACCTCCGGCGTACTGGGCGGGTTGATGAGCCGGAAATTGATCACGACGGCCGGACGTAAGCAGGTGATTGGACGTCCCATCCTGTACAAGACCACCAAGGAGTTTCTGCTGCGCTTCGGATTGAAGGATGTGAGCGAACTACCCAGCATGGAAGAATTCGAAAAGATGGCGGCGGATATGGCCGAGTCGGACGCGAGCGATCTGGACGCCATGTCTTCCGAGTCCGCAACAGTCACGGATACATATGAGGAATCCAGCAACCCTTCTGTCACAGAAACAGTTACAGAAGAGCGATCCACAGTAGAAGCCTCTGGGGAATCGTCTGGATCTGAGTCATGAAGCGCGCAAGAGAGACGGATCGGCCAGCCCTCGCCGCGCCAGAGGACGAAAAAGCCGAGCGCCCGATCGGCAAAGTGGAACGTCTGCAGAAAATTCTTGCCAGCGCCGGAATTGCATCGCGCCGCAAAGCGGAAGAATTTATTCTGCAGGGCCGGGTGCAGGTGAATGGGCAGATCGTCAGCGAGCTGGGCAGCAAAGCGGATCCCATGCACGATCACATCCGCGTGGATGGAAAACTGATTCGCCCTGCCAATGAATATCGCTACTACATGCTGAATAAGCCCAAGCAGTATGTCACCACGGTGAGCGATCCGCAGGGACGGCCCACGGTGATGGAATTCTTTTCGCGCGTCAAGCTGCGCATGTTTCCTGTCGGCCGGCTCGACTATCACAGCGAAGGACTGCTGCTGGTGACCAATGATGGCGAACTGGCAAATGCGCTGACGCGAGCCGCCTCCCACGTGCCCAAGACCTACCTGGTGAAGGTCAGCGGCATTCCTGACGAGAAGGCTCTGAACGCATTGCGGCGCGGAGTTTCGATTCCGCTGGGGGATCCTGAATCGAGTTCCGGATATCGAGGCCGTGAAGCACGCGTGCGCACGGCACCGGCAACCGTTCGGCTGTTCCGGGCGGGCGAAAATCCGTGGTACGAGATCACGATTACAGAAGGACGCAATCGCCAGCTGCGAAAAATGTTTGAGGAGATCGGACACCACGTGGAGAAAATCCGCCGCGTGGAATATGGCCCGCTGGTGCTGGATTTGCCCCCCGGCGAGTCGCGAGAATTGACGGCGCAAGAAGTGCAGGCGCTCTATCGCGCTGCGAAGTTGACGTCTGCGACGAAAAGCAGCGGACCGGCTGGGCCGAAATCGAAGCTGCGATCCGGGTCGCGACCTCAGACGTCAAACCCCTTGCCGCCGAACCGCAAACTGCGTAAACCCACGACGCCGCGCCCGCGATAGCCACGCTTTCGATGGATCCGCAAGGCTCGTTATACTAGGTTCAAGGGCTGGGGTTTTGCTGCAATCGCGGGGTGAATCATGGAAAAAGCGACATTTGGAGCAGGATGTTTCTGGGGCGTGCAGGCGGCGTTCGATCGCATTCCTGGAGTGGTGGAAACGGCGGTCGGCTATGAGGGTGGAACGCTGGCGAACCCAAGCTATCACGATGTCTGCACAGATCGAACCGGCCACGCGGAAGTTCTGCAAGTCACCTTCGATCCGACGCGTGTGAGTTATCAGCATTTGCTCGAAGCATTTTTCGCGGAGCATAATCCGACGCAGCTGAATCGGCAGGGTCCGGACTTCGGAACGCAATATCGCTCGGTGATTTTTTATCATTCTCCAGCTCAGCAGCAGGCCGCGGCCGCAACCATCGCGCGATTGACTGCGGAGCATAAATTCTCAAAGCCCATTGTTACGCAGGTGGTTCCGGCGGAGACGTTTTGGCCGGCGGAAGAATATCACCAGAAATACCTGGAAAAGCGCGGCGCGGCCAGCTGCCACATTTAGGTTTCAAGGTTGGCTTGCGGCATCAGGCCGATCAGTGCCCACACGGTGGCGGGCATCAGCGCAAAGGCGAAGGGCAAAAAGATACGCACTTCATCCAGCAGTCCAACCGTCGCCCACAAAGGGAAATACAATAGCGAACTGGTCAGAAGCATTGCCATCACCGCGCTCGGGCGATAGCGTTTGCCGATCACCAGGGCCAACAGAAGCCCGAAGGGAAGCAGAGCCAGCAGCATTGTGACCCACATCTGCGGCTGCGCGTTGTTCGCCAGTTGGAACACGCCTTCTGGTCCGTAGTGAGCATTTGGAAACCGCACCCGCATCAGGTACAACTGCACGCAGCCGGAGGCCAGCGCGGCCAGCAGGCTGGTCGACCGCTTGCCACGCCCTTCCCAGCGGCACAGCTTTTTTGTTGAAAAGTACCGCCAGAAAAAACCCGGCATGCAGAATCACTGCAACGTCCGCCCGAATCAATCCCTGGACCCATCCCAGGCACACGAGCAACACGCACGCCAATGCCCTGCTGCGCACCAACTCTCCACAGACCAGCGCCACACTTAACGTGACAAACAAGATGGAGGGCAAGGTGTCTTCGGTTTGAAACCAATGTCCCCAGACCAGATAGTATTCGGCGAGAAACAGTAGACCGGCGGTGGCCAGCCATCGCATCGGAAGGGACGCACTTTTGTAGGCTTCGAAGTTGCGCAGCACTCGCAGGATCAGCCACAAGGACAGCGCCAGGCACAACACATCAATCAGCGTCAGGGCGTCATACGGTTTGAGATGGAAGCTTTGATGCAGCCATCGCACCACCTCCCAAACGCCAATCCTGTATTGCCATGGCGCCTGAATGCCGCCTGAAAAATACAGCATCCAACCGTCCGGGTGAACAAGAAAGTTTTGCCGATAGATATCCCAATCGAGGAAGGCGTAGGACAAGCTGATCGCCGCTACAAAGAGGGCAAGCAGCCACGACGGCGCCATTGCGCTGCGGCGATGGGGAGCCCCGCCCGCTGAAGATAAAGAATCCCGATTGGACGCGGAATTATGGCCTGTCATTGCGAACCTCTCGGAAAAATCTCGTACAGCACGATACCGGCATTGCGATAGCGATCCAAATCTGGAAACGCAGCCTTCTCGACCAGTCGTCGGTGAGCAGCCACTGTTTCCATCCGCAGGGTTGGAAGCGGCCCGGCAAAATCCATGAACCAGCCCGGCTGATAGACATCCAACTTTTCCGCGAGCGGCATCGCGCCATCACTGTCCATGGCTGCCATGCCTCCACTCAGCAACGAGATTTCATCAGCCCCGCGGCCAATCAGCAATTCCGGCTGCGCAGGATTCGGTCTCGTGCTCGGCGACAATGACCTGTTTGATCGCGACGCTGGCATCGACAAGACTATACCGCGGGTGCAGAAGATAGTCTGCGATGGATGTGATGTTCCACACCACCGAGGCTACGACGAAGGCGCTGGCGAGCAGGGCCACGCGCTTGTTCGCCCGCCACATCCACTCCAGAAATATCAGGGCCAGCCAGATTGTAGGGGCAACCAGCGTGACAAAATAACGCGGCGGACCATCGTAGTGGAACGCGATAAAGGCGGCGTACCCTGCTTCCCACAGCAAGGCGGTCACGAATAAAGTGTCGCGCCAGAGGGACCGCACGCGCCACGCCGCGGCAACAATCGCGGCAAGCGCCAACGGGAACAGCACTGGATCGATCCACGTTCCGCGGAGGAAAAAGCGCAGCAGGCGCAGCGGAAAATGTTGCAGCTGCCACCCGGGTTTCATGCCCAGAATGATCTTCGCATCTGCCGAGTAATGCAGCAGCCAGATGACTTTGGCGCAGCCCAGCAGAAGCGCGATGACTGCGAGCGGAGACGCCCAGCATACGCCACGCGGCCGCGCGATTAGCGCGATTGTTTGCCCAGATGGGATACAGCACCGCCGGCAATAGAAACGGCGCGGTGGATTTGGTCAGGGTTGCCGCGACGAATACAAGACCAACCACGGCTGCCATCGCGTAGCTATCGGCCTGCACCTTGCCTGCAAGATAGATCGCGAGCAGAAGGAACATGACAAACGCACGGCTCCAGAATCGCGAGACGCCCGTAGAAAAACCCTAACGCGCTCGCCGCCATCAAGAATGCAGCGAGGCAGGCAAAAGCTTGCGATCGATATTGCCGCGCCACGGCATATGCCAGCCCAACACCCACCCAGGTGCACACCACGGCCAGCGAACGCGCAGCGACCACGCTGATTCCGGTGAAGTGAAAGACGAAGCCCACCAGCAACGGCCACACCGGCATCAACACGCCGGGATTCCAGCCTCCTGGCACATAAGCGCGCCCAAGGGTGAAATAGTGAAGCGCAGCGCTGGTGTAGAAGCCCTCGTCGGTGAAGCGGGCGCGTTCCTGGCTGTAGAAATGAAAATCGGTAAAGTCCGCGCGGATGTGCCAAAGCCGCAGCGCCAGCAGACAGATTGTCAGCACCAGCAGAGCCAGGTGCCATCGATGCGCGCGCGATTCCGGCCTCATGCCTTTTTTTCTTCGTGATATTCCTGTTCCGTGTTCACAGCCCAAAGATTGGACTTGTCGGCAACATTGTTCATGATGTTTTCTGCCGCCGCCATCGCGGTCAGCATGGAATGATCCTGGTTGTTGTACTTATGCATTCCATTGCGACCCACCAGAAATAGATTCTCAAAGCGATCCGTAAACTTCTGGATCACGTCGAAGCGATCATAGGTTCCAAAGTAGGCGGGATAGGTTTTGGGCACGCGCACAACGTGGCCGTCCAGCACATCGGAAGCCCTGAGGATTCCGATTTTCTCCATCTCCGCAACCGCAAATTTCTTGATTTCTTCGTCCGGCATTTTCCAAAGCGGATCAGTATCGTTGCAGAAATATTCCAGGCCAATCCACATCTTGGAGCGATCGGCAACCATCCACGGACTCCAGTTGTTGAAAATCTGCAAGCGACCCACGGTGACGTCCGGCTCCTGGATATAGATCCAGGTATCTTTCAGCGGACTGCCGTCAGGTTCCGTCACCAAGAGTTTATTCACCAGCAGGCCGACGGTGATGAAGTCGCGATAAATCAAACCCTCGCTGACTTCCTTTACTTCCGCTGGAATGGGACATTGCAAACTGCGAATCAAGTGTTGAATCGGCATGGTGGAGACGACATAGTCAGACTGAAAGACGTGTGTCTTCCCTTCCGCATCGACGGCAACCACCTCGGAAATCCTGTTGCCTTCCACGCGAAGCTCGGTCACGCGGGTCCGCATGTGCAGTTCGCCCCCATTGCTTTCGACCAGCGACGCCACATGTTCCCACAACTGACCGGGTCCAAATTTGGGATAGAGAAAACGCTCGATCAGAGAAGTCTCCACGCCCTTCTGGCTCAAATCGCCAGAGCCTTTCTTCTTGCGGGAAAACGCCTGCTTCACAAAATGTTTTACTGCGCTGGTCAGAGACAGGCCTTTGATCCGCTGCGCGCCCCACTCCGCACTAATGTGGCGCGGATGGACTCCCCAGACTTTCTCCGTGTACGACTCAAAGAACAATCCGTAGAGCTGCTTGCCGAATCGGTTGACGATAAAATCTTCCAGCGAAGTTTCCGGCTTGCGAGGAAAGAAGCGCGCGCGCAAATAGCTGAGCCCGACCTTCACCGTGCGAGGCAATCCCAATCCGCGCAGTGTCTCGGGAGTCAGCTTGATGGGATAATCGAAAAATTTTCGCAGAAAATAAATGCGGCTTTTACGGGGGCGCACCAGCATCACCAGGTCGTTATTTGCGGGGTCGAGATCGCGCTCGCCAGCCTGGATGGTGCGCTGCTTGTTTTGATAGCTGATGGGAATCGCACTGCCGGCGCCATCCGTGGTCGCGGCCGGCATCACGTCCAGCCACCACTCCATGACGCGATCGGACTTGGAAAAAAAGCGGTGTCCGCCAATGTCCATGCGGTTGCCCTTGTAGCGGATGGTGCGGGAAATGCCTCCGATCTCGCTGGTAGCTTCCAGCACGATGGGATGCACGTCGGAATGTCGCTGCAATTCCAGGGCTGCCGTCAGACCGGCAGGCCCGGCGCCAATAATGATTGCTGTTTTACTCATAATTTGTAGATCGAGCGGTGCGATGAAGATTACTGCCATTGTCTCGTATTCGTTGAATAAGCGACAATGTTTTCAACAGCTGTCCTTCCATAGAATGGCGGTGCGTCAGGCTTGAGCCGCAGCTTGAAATGCCGCGATCAGAAGATGCGATGCTATTCTTCCGCATGAGCCTTCCAGACGACCCAACAATTTTCGGAGACCATCGAAATCTCATCCACCGTTCATAGTCCGGCACAAAGAATCCTTGAACTGGATGGACTGCGCGGCATCGCCATTGCCATGGTCCTGATGCGGCATTACATCCACCATCCGAGCCTTCTTTTGCTGGGACCGCAGTGGGGATGGATGGGGGTCAACCTGTTTTTCGTGCTCTCTGGATTTCTGATTACGTCCATTCTGCTGCGGCTGACCGATCAGCGTGGGGCTCTGAAAATCTTTTATGCTCGGCGGTCACTTCGGCTGTTTCCTCTCTACTTTCTCGCCCTGCTCGTGTACTTTATAGCCTCCGCCTGCGTGGGCACGCCGCAACCGGTGAAAACCGTATTGCTGTACATCAGTTTCCTGCAGGCATTCATTCCACCCCTGTTCACACATCTGACCATCGTGCCCCACCCGGACTGGGTAGTGATGGGATTTGGTGTGCTGTGGTCGCTGTCGGTGGAAGAGTATTTTTATATTCTCTGGGCGCCGCTGGTCACGTTCACTCGCGCGCGACGCGCTCCTCTATATACAGTTTTGGCGCTGATTTTATTGCTGACGCCCTGGATTCGATTCTTTTACCCGGACCCGAAAGGCGGTCAGGAATTATTCCTCGCGCAGATGGACTCACTCGCAGCCGGATGCCTGGTCGCCATCCTTTGGTGGGACTACGGACACGCATGGCGAACCCGCCTGCAGCGGAATGCGCGCTGGCTGTATGGATGCGTTGCGGCGCTGATTGCGTTGGCTATCTGGATCGATTTTGCGACCGGGATTACCAAGCGCAACGTGTTTGATCAGCGGATTTTTAACGCCACGGATTACACCGTACTCTGGCTGGCATGGTCGATCTGGCTGCTGGCCACGTTGGCAGTCAGCGGTACGTCCGGGATCGTTCCGCGACTGCTGCGTCAACCGCTGCTTCGCTGGCTCGGCCGCATCAGCTATTGCCTCTACATCCTGCACTATCCCATCTACCTGGCGCTGCGGAACTATCTTCCCCATAGTGTTGCACTGGCGGTGGGGCTGGTCGCCGCGCTTGCATTCTCCGCACTCTCCTGGCGTTATTTTGAAGGCCCAATCGCCCGCTGGAAGCAGCATGCATTCCGCTATCCGATGGCATCGCAGCCAGAAGTTCCCTGCTAGAAATTTCGCTCTCAGGCAATCAACTGCGTTCTGTACTTCGTACGCCAGCTTCTATTCATAGGCCAGAGCATCGATGGGATCTTTGCGAGCCGCTTTGTAGGCAGGATAGACGGCGCCGAATAACGCTCCAATGAGCGATAGAATCGTCGCCCAGATAATCCAGTGAAGCGAGATGGGAAAAGGAATCGTGGGGAATTTCGAAAGAACGCCGGCACGCACCGCAAAGCTAACGCCGATGCCCAGCGCGATGCCTCCCAGCGCCAGCATTCCGGTCTCCTTCAAAATCGCCGAAACAATATAGGTTTTCGACGCGCCCAACGCTTTCAAAATGCCAATCTCTCGCGTGCGCTCCATCACGGCCAGATACATGGATTGGAAAATGACCAGAAAGCCGATGATCAGCGCGATGCCGATGACGCTGTTCAAAGCGGGCTCCAGGCCTGGCATATGAGCCGGAGTCATCTGGTCAAGCAGCTCCTGCATGGTTTGTACTTTGTATCCGCTCATTCCTGGGGTAGCTGCGATCTCTTGTTCCACCAGGGCTTGGTTCGCGGGATCGTCGACTTTCAGGTAGAAGAGTGAGGCTTTGCCTTCCGAGCCTGTCAGTTGATCGAGCGTGGTAAGGGAAATAAACTTGCGACCCCCCTTGCCGTGCTCCACAATGCCGCAGATTCGAAACTGGTGGTTCATGATGGGAATTTCGTCTCCCACCTTGTACCCCTTGTCGCTTTTGGCAAAGACATCGTCGACGATCACGTCGAACGGATGCTGGAAGGAAGTGCCAGAAAGAAAAACAAAAGGCCTTAAAGCATTAAAGCTTTTGTAATCGATGCCGTAAATAGTCTCAAGGGATTTTCCGGTGGTGAGCTGCATGGCCACAGGGGCGGAAACGGTGACGTGGGGCAGGCCGGCGAGTACGTCGGCAACTTTGGCGGAAACTGGGGCTCCACTGACGCCGACCAGAAAGCTGGAGTTGGAGGGACGAACGATCAAGTCGGCGCCGATACCGCTGGCACGGTCTTTGGCGTCATTCAGCATGCCCAGCATAATGGCGGTCACGGAAATGATCATCACCACTTCAATGGCGACGGCGGTCAGGCTGAGAAGCGAACGGAGGGGGCGGTAAACCAGGTTTCCAAAGATGAGTTTATTCATGTATTAGGTCGTACAACTTGGGGGAGTTTCGGCAGATCCGGCTTCGAACGCAGCTCTGGCTTTTCGCTCCTAGGGTCAGTATATCGAGTCGACGAAAAGATCGTTTTCATAGCATAAAAAGCACCATTTTTTGGGCAATATCCTTCGGTACTATAGAGATACGTAACCGAAATGAACGGGATAACGGCTGCATGATTTGATTTGACTCGTTTATTGTGCAGGATTAATCTGCAAACACCGAATCATCAGAAGAAATAGAAAGCTTACCCTGTGACGGCAGGAACTACATCCATCGGCCATTTCGGAGAAGCCCTTCGCTGCGAGCGACAGCGCCGCTCTGTCAGTCTGGAAGATATTGCCCAGACGACAAAGGTGACAGTGCGCAGCTTGCAGGCGCTTGAGTCCGATGCCTTCGACCAGTTGCCCGGCGGCATCCTCAGCAAAGGGATTGTACGCAGCTATGTGCGCTTCCTGGGCCTGGATGAAAGCGAGTGGGTGGAGCGGTTTCTGGATGCCAGCGGACAAAAAAATCCTCCGCCGACGAACGATAAAGATTGGGCGGCGTTTGCTCTGAGTGTTTCCACTCATCGCGGCGGCCGCGTGACCGACACCAAACTGCGCTGGGCCGGCGTGGTAGCGTTGTTGCTTCTGCTGTGCGGCCTGGGCTGGATTGTCTGGGGATATGTTCGCCAGCGCGTCGCGGCCTTGTCAATCGTGTCGCCACCGCCAACCTATGCAGCGACGACCACAGTGCACACACCACCCCCCGCGCCGATCGTGGTCCAGGTGAAGAAGAAGTCGCATCACTCCGCATCCCATTCACCGCGATAATCTGACACGCCATCGGCGTATCTCGCCCATTGGCTGCGTAACCATTGCCCCCCGAATTTGAATATTTGTTAGCCTGATAAGAGCGACCTTGGGCTGGTTTCACTTCTTTCCGCTTTAGCGGAATGCAACCAGGCGTCCAATATCGCAGCGGCCGTCAAGTCCGTTTCCCAAATTCAAGGCTCGACCCGCACCAGGAGGAATATTGCTAGCACAAGATCGTTTGTTATTTACCTCGGAGTCCGTAACCGAAGGACATCCCGATAAGATTGCCGACCAGATCTCCGACGCAATTCTCGACGCCTGTCTGGACCAGGACCCGCATAGCCGGGTTGCCTGCGAAACCTTGACCGCGACCGGTCTGGTAGTGATTGCAGGAGAAATCAGTACACGCGCCTATGTCGATTTCCAATCGCTGGTACGCGGCGTGGTCGCTTCCATCGGCTATGACAACGCGGTCTACGGCTTCGATTCCAACACCTGCGCCGTGATCTCGACCATCAACAAACAATCCGGCGACATTGCCATGGGCGTGGACACAGGCGGAGCCGGCGATCAGGGCATGATGTTCGGGTATGCAACCGATGAAACCCCGGAGTTCATGCCGCTTGCCATTTCCCTGGCCCACAAGCTGACCCGACGCCTGTCGGAGGTCCGCAAATCCGGCCAACTCAGCTACCTTCGTCCCGATGGCAAAAGCCAGGTCACGGTGGAATATGACGCCGACGGCAAGCCGCGCCGGATCGATGCCGTGGTCATCTCTACCCAGCACGCGGAAAGCGTCTCCAACGAAGATCTACGCGCTGACATTTTGAAGCATGTTATCCAGGCGACCGTTCCGGCAGAGCTGCTGGATGAGGACACCAAATACCACATCAATCCAACTGGACGCTTCGTGATTGGCGGACCCATGGGCGACACTGGATTGACCGGACGGAAAATCATCGTCGACACTTACGGAGGCTCCGGCCGTCATGGCGGCGGCGCATTCAGCGGCAAGGATCCGACAAAAGTGGATCGCTCGGCGGCGTATATGGCGCGCTATATTGCCAAGAACATTGTCGCCGCAGGCCTGGCCCGGCGTTGCGAAGTACAGCTGGCCTATGCCATTGGCGTGGCAGAACCGGTCAGCGTGCTGGTGGATACATTCGGCACTGGGACCGTCTCCAATAAAACATTGCAGCAGCTGATCCGCAAGAATTTCAAGCTGACCCCGCGCGACATTATCGAAACCCTGAACCTTCGCCGGCCCATCTACCGCAAGACAGCTGCCTACGGTCACTTCGGGCGCAACGATCCTGACTTTACGTGGGAAGCGACCGACAAGGCCAAAGCACTCAAAGAGCAGGCAGCCACGACGGAAGCATCGGCGAAGAAGTAATTCGTACAGGCATCAGGAAAAAGGGCAGGCTCTAAGAGCCTGCCCTTTTTCCATGATTGACGATTACGGATTAGTCGTGATGATGAAACACGAGCCGTTTCAGCTCGGGAGTAAATTCATGGATTTCGTTTCCCAGGGCTCCCTCGGCCAGGGAGATGCCGTAACCCTTTGCAGTCTTGCCCCAGGTCGCGCTAGCGGCCGGATAATAGGTCATCGTCAGCGCGGTGGCGGCGGCATTGCCTAACAGCTGCGAATAATTTGGCTGATAGTTTCCTTCATCCGACCGGATGACGACAACCCGTTCTATCGCGTGATAAACGCGCTGCGAAAATGGCCGATGACCCTGGCGGTAATAACGCGGATCCTGCCGGAAGATGGACGCCATCATGCCGTCGGCCAGGACAGCGCGGGTGTTCTGCAGCAGCGCTGCGGCGCCCAGGCGCTCTGCAAACGCACCACCATCCGTCCCGTACTGGGGATCCGTGTTGGTCCACTGTTCCCAGCCCGCAGCCCAAAACTGGGTGACGAAGGCGTAGGGATGCAGTTGCTCCCAACCCGACAATTCCAGCTTTTCTTTGGCGGAAAGGCGAACCGTAGTTTGATCGGTGCCAATATACTTCGCCAGCCGCGGCGCCGGTCTCATCGGTGCGGAAGAAGACGTCTGCGGAGTCGCCTGGAAGGGCATCGGCTGGAGAGACGCGGGCTGGACCGCCATCCTTGCATCCGCAGTCGGCTGAGGTGCATCAGGAAGGTCGGAGTCGCCAGTGGAACTGGCGAATGTCGTACAGGGCAGGAACATGGCTGCAATGAAAAAGCAGGGTAGACTCACGCGTCGCAAGAGACTCAATCGATCATCCGCCTTCGTCGGGGGTATATAGAACTCACGCAATGCTGGTAAACCGCACCACAAACAACCAGCGGATGCTTCGAGCGACAGCAAGGATCTCATTCGACCTTTATCCGCTCTTACACCATTAAGATGCGGATCCCTCGGTCAAAGAATCGAATTTCGCTGAAATCTGGAGACAAAACATGATTATCTCGACCCGGCTGTGAACATGCCATACTTTTTTTGCAGGATTTTGTTTTGACCGCAAGAAGCGGAGTGCGCCGGACGCCAACCTTGACGAAGATGAACTTCAGGCAAGGAGGAATCGATGACTGGAAATCATATTTGGGATCACGCGTGGAAGATGGTGGTAGATCGCTCGGCGACGGCGGAAGCGATGTTCGTTTACGCGGTGCGGACCACCGGTGTCTATTGCCGCCCATCATGCCCCAGTCGCAGACCACTGCGCAAATCTGTCGAGTTCTATCCGACCAGTGAGTTGGCGGAGCGCGCCGGATACCGCGCCTGCAAGCGCTGCACGCCTGCCCAGGAACAGCCGCAGCTTCGTACGTTGACGGCGGCGTGCAATTATCTTGATCGCCACGACAATGGGACGGTGAAGCTTCAGGAACTGGGGAAGGCCGTCGGTCTAAGCCCATTCCATGTGCAGCGAATTTTTCGCCGGTGTCTCGGCATTACTCCACGGGAATATCAGCAGGCGCGACGGATCGAGCGATTTCGCCAGCAGGTGGCACAGGGCGACACGGTAACAACGGCACTGTACGAGGCAGGATTCGGTTCCAGCAGCCGTTTGTATGAGGGAGCGAACGGGCAGCTTGGGATGACGCCGGCCGAGTTGCGAGGTGGAGGGAAAGATATTCAGATCCGCTACAGCATCAGCGATTCACCGCTGGACAAAATGCTGGTCGCGGTGACTGGTGTGGGTCTGTGCGCCATTTCTTTTGGTCTGCTGGAAAGCGAACTGGAAGATGATTTGGCGGCTCGCTTTCCCCTGGCGCAACTCCATCGCGACCAGCAAGGCCTTGGGTCCGTGGTGCGAAAGGTCCTGTCGCAGTTGTCAGAACATCCGGCAGCTTTGGACCTGCCGCTGGATGTGCGAGCCACTGCCTTCCAGAAACGCGTGTGGACGGCGCTGCAGCAGATTCCGCGAGGCGAGACACGATCGTATAGCGAAATCGCAAAGTCTCTGGGGCAGCCGACCGCGGTGCGCGCGGTGGCGCGTGCCTGCAGCCAGAATCCTGTCGCAGTGGTGATTCCATGTCATCGTGTCGTGGGCAAGAGCGGGCATCTCACGGGATATCGATGGGGCGTGCAGCGCAAGCAGGATTTGCTGGCAATGGAAAGCAATTCACGCTTCTTGGGCTCGCCGCGAAAGTGATACCCTGACTAAGGGCTGCTATTACCCCGGTTTCGAACTTCCTTTCAAGAAGACCGCAGAGTTCTGCGGGTGTTTTCAATCCATGAAAGAAAAGACATCTATGGCTACGACGACGACTGTTCCCTCGCACGTAAAGAATCTTGACCTGGCCGACCAGGGAAAACGCCGCATTGAATGGGCCAACCAATCGATGCCTGTCCTGCAGATCATCCGCAAGGAATTCATCAAGAACCAGCCCCTGAAGGGGATGCGCGTGTCCGCGTGCCTGCATGTGACCAGCGAGACCGCGAACCTGATGATCACCCTGCGTGACGGCGGCGCCGACATCGCACTGTGCGCCTCCAATCCGCTGTCGACCCAGGACGACGTGGCCGCTTCCCTGGCCCGCGATTACGGCATTTCCACCTACGCCATCAAGGGCGAGGACAATGACAGCTACTACTCCCACATCATGGCCGCCATCGACCACAAGCCGCATCTGACCATGGACGATGGATGCGACCTGGTTTCGATTCTGCACACTAAGCGCAAGGATGTGCTGGAGGGCGTGCTGGCCGGCACCGAGGAAACGACGACCGGCGTGATTCGTCTGCGCGCCATGGCAAAAGACAAAGTGCTGAAGTATCCAGTGGTCGCGGTGAATGATGCACTGACCAAGCACATGTTCGACAACCGCTACGGAACCGGCCAATCGACATTGGATGGCGTGATCCGCTGTACCAATGTGCTGCTGGCAGGCTCCCGTTTTGTGGTGGCTGGCTATGGCTGGTGCGGACGTGGTCTGGCTTCTCGCGCGCGCGGCATGGGCGCGGATGTCATCGTGACCGAAGTCGATCCGCTACGCGCCATTGAAGCCGCGATGGATGGACATCGCGTGATGAGCATGACCGAGGCAGCCAAGATCGGCGACGTGTTCGTGACGGTGACAGGAAATAAGAGCGTACTGCGACAGGAACATTTTGAGCTGATGAAGAACGGCGCCATCATTGCCAACTCCGGCCACTTCAATGTCGAAATCGACATTCCGGCGCTGGAGCGTCTCTCATCTTCGCAACGCCCGACTCGGGAGTTCGTGGAAGAGTACACGATGAAGGACGGACGCCACATCTTCCTGCTGGGCGAGGGCCGTTTGATCAATCTGGCGGCGGCTGAAGGTCACCCAGCATCGGTCATGGATATGAGCTTCGCCAACCAGGCATTGTCCGCCGAGTACCTGGTGGAGAACTACAAGAAACTGCAACCCACGGTCTACGCCGTCCCGGTGGAATTGGACAGCCGCGTGGCGCGACTGAAGCTGGAAGCGATGGGCTGCAAGATCGACAAGTTGACTCCGGAGCAGGAAGAATATCTGGCCGGGTGGTCGGAAGGAACCTAAGCAATTTTGCCGCGAACCCTCGATTGCGTGAGTGACGAGGGGCAGCGAGCAACATGGATCGAAGGAAAAAGGCCTTCACTCTCTGCGGAGAATGAAGGCCTTTTTCATATTGCTGAAACTGAGCGAATCGAAGCCAACCTTGAACTACTGTGGTGCGGCTGCGATGAGCTACATCAGTGGATCATTCGTAACCAGCACGCCATACGTGTTTGCCCCAGGAACGGCGGGGATTTGAGGGGGAACCACAGGAGCAGATCCATTCGGAGGATCCAGGACGAAGATCGAATAGGTCTTTCCGGAGGCCGGGTGAAGAGCACAATCGCCAGAACTTTGTCGGATTTCCGGCAGGCGTAACCTGCACTTCAAGGGATCCGGACGCCGAGGGCAAGTATGGATTCGTCACCTGCTGATACGTCATGTTGCCCACGGCGGGAGTTCCGCTCGGCGTGAGCTCCGACCGCTGTAATGTACACATCCACGGGGCCAGCCATGGTGGACGTATCCACAACGCGCAGGCCTCCACCGGAAGGACCGGTACCGTCGGTGAGGACCTGAAATTCAGGTGAAGTACCCTCGACCACAATCGTGTACGGCGTGCTCTTGATAAACGTCTGGGTTGTAGAAACTAGGGTCGTACCCGGGGTCGAATAAATATAGAGCTCCTGGCCGGTTCCAGCGCCCAGAGGCCGATAGTTACCAGACGAATCGATCGCTGAATATTGCCCCTGCTGTTGTACGCCTTCGGTGCCGTAGGGCAGGCCGCTAACGATGCCGGTTTGACCAGCCTGGATCGTGAAGCCGGGCGCCCCTTGCGACGCATTCACAGCGCGCACGTAGCTGTTACCTTTGACACCGCAACCAAGCAGAGTCAGGGAACCAGCCAGGGAGAGAATTCCGCACAAACCACGCCACTTTGAACACATCATCAATCTACTCCTCCAAAAAAGGCCTTGAATCCATTGGCCGTTGCATCGTCAAATATGTCGCGAGCCACGGTGAGAACCGGATGAATCCAGCCAGTCGTTCTCATTCACGTAGCCCAGCAGGGCCCGTTGTTTCCGATAGATGCCGATTGCTACAACGAGTTTGCCGTTTCTTGGCGAGTTTTTCAATCGGATAATCACAAATGTCTACAATCTGTCACTTTGCCAGACTGTCGCCAGAATGACTGAAGTTCTTCAGGAATGCCAGTATGCTCCGCAAAACGTATGGAGGCAAGTACCGGCGCGACGTTTGTGTTACCTGACATCAGCTGAAAATATGCCCCCAGAAATCGTCTGGAAGCGAAGGGGGACAGCCGAAAAAAATCGATGCAATCGACCCGCGTACAACGGTGTTCCTTTGACTATACTCGAGCCTCTGCAACTGCCGCATCTGTCTTTTGCTCCGGCTTTGCGGAAGGGTTACGAAGGCTGACCCGTTCGACCGCTTCCGCCAGCGTGACGCAAACAGGATAGCCCTGGTCGCCGGTGATCACCTTGGCGGCTTTTGCAAGATCCCCAGAGTGATTCCACAGGCCAATCACAATGTCGAGATTTGACTGGCGCGCTCGCAAACCCTCGTACAGCGTTCGCGCGTAGGCCATGGCATAGGGTGGCAAAGCCGACAGGCATACCACCTCCGGCCGCGCGTCAAATACCTCGTCAACCACCTGGTCCACGTTCCCCAGCGGGATTGTCTTGGCGGAATGGCCAGCACGACCCAGCAATTGTGCCAGCATCAACGCGACAATCTCGTCCGAGTCATCCCGAACTGCCACGCAGACAACGCGCTTCGCCAGAACGGAGGGAGGAGCCGGCTGCTTATCCGCGCTCATCGGAGGGCTGACGCCTGGGACCGAATCGATGGGGGGATTCGCCGGTTGCGGCTCATCGCTTCGCAGCCCCAGTTCCTCCACCTGTTCCTTCGTAGTTTCCGTGATGAAGTTGACGGTTTCCTGATCGAGCGCGTTGCGGTGCCGATCTTGCTCGAACAGGCTGAGCGCTGGAACCATCACCTGGTCGTAAACGGCAGCAACCGAGTTGTCTTTGACATAGGAGTCCAGCACCTGGCCGGCCTCTTGCGCATCGCTTGCCAGCAATCGCTGGTAGTAATGCGCCTCGGGACGCATCACCGGCTGATCGCCGAGCAGAACTGTCAGGAACTTGAGGCTGGGGACATGCGAACCCACCACCACCAGGCAAACCGTGAGCGGCACAGAAAGAATCAATCCGATCGGACCCCAAATCAGAGTCCAGAAAACGGCGGCAACCAGAACCGCCAGCGGGGATAGCCCGGTCTGCTTACCGTAGATGTGGGGTTCAATGAAGTTTGCGGTCAGAACTTCCATGATGAAAAATACCGCCATGATCAGCAGCGTGGGCGTCCAGCCGGTATAAACCGCGATCGAAAATACCGTCGGCAGAAGGGCCGCTGTAGGTGCGCCAACATACGGGATAAACCGCAGGATTCCGGCCAGGGCTCCCCACAATAGGGCGTGCGGCAGCGCAAGAAAATACAACGCGACAAAGACCAACGTTCCGTAGCAGGTATTGACCAGCAGCTGCAACGCGAGATAGCGGCTGACTCGATGGCCGGCCTCGTCCATGGCCTGCGTCATCAGGTTCAAATGTCCGCGCCCCGTCAGGCGGATCAGGCGATTTCTCAGGTCCTCCCGCTGCAACAGCATAAAGAAGGTGAAGACAACCACCAGGAACACCGAAACCAGCGATCCAAGAACACCGTGAATGGTATCGAGCCGGTCGGACTTGCCGACTTCCTGCACCGCGATCGGGTGATCGGCCGAGGCTCCCAGCTGTTTCCTCTGGTGCTCTGAGTGATCTACGGCGACACCCAGATTCAGAGTGCTAATCTCCTGGCCAAGACGATCGAGTTCCTGTTCTGCCCTGGAGAAGCTCGTTGACTTCGTCGGTTTCAGTGTTTCCAACTTGCGGTTGATGTTGTAGGTGAAGTCCGCCATGTGGTCAGTCACCGTAACCAGCTGGTTGAACACGGTCCATGAGACGGCGCCCACCGCAATTCCAGCCGCCAGAATGACCACGATAATGGCCAGCAACCGCGGCAAGCGAATTCGTTCCAGCAGCGTCACCAGCGGAGAGAGCAAGAAGGAAAACAAAATCGCCAGCGCGAGCGGCACCACAACGGTTTTCGCAAGATAGAGAACAGCGATGGTAGCCAGTGAAAAGATGAGGACGAAGAGATAGGTGAGTTCTCGGGTTTTAGGCGAACGGCTCATGGACAAACCAACGTGAAGCACGACGGGTAGACAGGGATGGGATTTGCCGAGGCTTCAAATTCAGTTGAGAGGATCTGCCCTGAAATTTCAGATTGGCTCATTGCACGCCTTCGCTTGCGGAATCTTGCCTGGACGAATGTCATACTGAGGAAGTCGCGGATGAATGAAAAACCATTGATTTCCGAGCAAAAGGCCAGCCGGCAGAAGCTGGAGTCTGTAACTTCGATTCAATCCAGCCGTCGAAGGTTTCTCCGGGTCGCCGCAGCGGCTGCGGTCGTGTCAGCAACCGAGCGGCTTGCAGCGACCGCTACGCGCCCTCGCCCGAATGTTCTGATCGTCACCACCGACCAGCAGTTCGCCGACGCCATGAGTTGCCGCATCGGATCGCGATACCTGCATACCCCAAACCTGGATCGACTGGCCGCCGGCAGCCTGGTTTTCAGACAGGCGTACAGCGCCAATCCCATTTGTATGCCGTCGCGCACCTCCATGGTGACGGGGCGATATCCCGTCACCACCGGAATAGAGACGAACAGCCCCGCGGCTTTAGATGCGGCGCGCTTTCCCACCCTGGGAACCGTCTTCTCTCGTAATGGATATGCGACCGCATACTTTGGAAAATGGCATCTCCCCTATCCAATCCAGGCGAAAAATGCCCACGGATTTCAAGACATGCACGCAGACGAAGTGTTCACCAACCACGACAGGAACCTGGACACGCGAACGGCCACTAAGGCCGCTCAATTTCTGGCGACCAAACCACGCCAGCCATTTTTAGCCTGGGTTTCATTTCTCAATCCGCACAATATCTGCGAGTGGGCGCGAGGGGAGACCTTGCCACAAGGTCCGATCGGACCCGCTCCCCCCTCAGTCGACTGCCCACCGTTACGCGCGAATCACGAACCGCAAAAAAATGAGCCGGACATCATGACCCTGATGCGCCGGTCGTACCAGAACAATCCCATGTTTCCGGTGGGCAATTTCGACGATGCCAAGTGGAGGCAGTACCAATGGGCTTACTATCGGCTGATTGAAAAAGTCGACACGCAGATTGGTGCGGTGATGCGAGCGCTGCGCGACAATCATCTTGAAGAAAACACCATCGTCGTATTCGCAGCGGATCATGGGGACTGCCAGGGCGCCCACCGCTGGAACCAGAAAACCGTGTTCTACGATGAGTCTGTACGCGTACCTTTTCTGATTCGCTATCCGGGAGTGGTGCGGACGGGCGTTTCCAATCACCTGGTAAATACCGGCATCGACCTGATACCGACGCTGTGTAGTCTGGCCGGTATCGAGCGGCCTGCAGATGGAGATGGCATCAGCCTGATGAGGGCTGCGACGCGGACCTCGGGCGATTCGCGCACCTGCATCGTCTCTTCCAACGACATGGACCAGGGGGCGCCCGTCGATGGAACTATTCCTCACGCCAAAGGGCGCATGGTCCGGAGCCAGCGATACAAATACTGCATCTACGATCACGGCGAACATCGCGAGTCGCTGGTCGATATGGAAAATGATCCGGGAGAGATGGTGAATCTGGCGGGCGATCCATCGCACCACGAGGCACTGGAGCAGCACCGGCAGATGCTGGCAGAATGGTGCGCAAAGTTCGATTCAAAATGGCCGCAGGCGAACCGCCCGAGATGAGAAAGTTTCTCGGATCGCTGAAGGATAAATTCTGCATGAAATTTGTGGCCGAATCCTCGAGGAACCGCTCAATCCGCGGGGATTTGTGAATCTTTATTCGGTAAGATTACGTCATAGCTAAGTAGTATGCGACCGAATGTCAATCACGTGAACGTAGGAGAGAAACGTTGAAGTCTGGAAAGTCCGTGTTGATCCGCCCACTTTTTCACTCGATCGTTGCGGCCGGCGCATTGCTCGCCGTGTTGCCTGCCGTGGCCCAGAGCTTCCATGACGCGCCCGCGTCGTCAGCCGCGTTGAAAGATCCGGCTCCTGGAAAACAGAATGCTGACGCAGGCCGGCAGTTATATCAGGACCACTGTGCAGCCTGCCACGGCCCCAACGCCCAGGGAACCGGGAACATTCCATCGCTGGCCAACGGACCGGCTCAAAAGGCGAAGCCAGGAGAACTTTTCTGGTTCATCACGCACGGCGACATTAGCAGCGGAATGCCTGCCTGGGATACCCTGCCGGCACGGCAGCGTTGGCAGATCGTGACCTACATCAAGTATCTGCACGGCCCCGGGGGCAAGCAGATGACGGCCGCCGGCAAGGGCGCGACCGCACCGACGGCAACGTTGCAGGCTCCGCCACCGCCGCCTCCCTTCACCGACTTTCGATATGAGAAGCCGGGGACGATTCGCAAAATTACCGTGCAGGACCTTCCCGCGCCGTTCGCCACTCAGTCCGCGGGCAACAGCCCGACGATTGCTCCTCGACCAGAAGGTGTTTGGCCGCAGGCCCCGAAAGGTTTCAAGGTGGGACTGTACGCAACCGGACTCGATAATCCCCGCCTGATTCGTACCGCGCCCAATGGGGACTTCTTTGTGGCAGAAACCCGAAAAGGTCAGATCATGGTCTTCCGCGGAATCACGGCGGATGGAAAACCCAGGACGACCAGTGTATTCGCCAGTGGACTGAATGAGCCTTTCGGCATTGCGTTCTATCCGCCGGGTCCGAACCCAAAATGGCTGTACATCGGGAACACCAATGCGGTGGTGCGCTTCCCTTATAAGAACGGAGATTTGACCGCGACCGGGGAGCCTCAGCACCTGGCGGATTTGCCCGCCAATGGCCGAGGGCATTCGACCCGCGACATTCGTTTCTCGCCTGACGGTAAGACGATGTTTGTTTCGGTCGGTTCGGGCTCGAACGTCAATGATCCTGACACGCACCCGGAAGAAAAAGATCGCGCCGACATCCTGGCGTTCGATCCGGACGGCTCGAACATGCGGATCTATGCCTATGGAATTCGCAACCCGGTGGGTCTGGCGATCAATCCGCAGACAGGCGAGCTGTGGTGCAGCGTGAATGAACGCGACGCGCTGGGCGACGATCTCGTCCCGGATTACATCACCCATGTCCAGAAGGGTGGCTTCTACGGCTGGCCGTGGTGGTATATCGGCGGCCACCAGGACCCGCGGCTCGCAGGAAAACATCCTGAATTGAAAGACAAGGCCATCGTTCCGGATGTGCTGTTGCAACCTCATAACGCGTCGCTGGAAATGACGTTTTACGAGGGCAAGCAGTTTCCCAAGGAATATGACGGCGACATTTTCGCCGCCGAACATGGCTCGTGGAACAAGGCAACACGCGCCGGGTATGAAGTGATTCGCGTTCCGCTGCATCAGACGGGCCACGCCACCGGAGAATACGAAGACTTTCTGACCGGCTTCGTACTACCCGACGGCAATGCCTGGGGACGTCCGGTCGGGGTGACCGTGGCTCCTGACGGATCGCTCCTCGTCACCGACGATGGATCCAATTCCATCTGGCGCGTCACGTATACCGGAAAGTAAATCCTTCCCGAGAAACCAGGCTGTTGCTGCTTTGTCGAAGACCCAAATACTGGCGGCACCGGGCCGATTCAATCCTGAATCGGCCCGGTGGCGTCCCGGTCGATTCCCCCGTTGCTCGGGACTCCGATTCTTCCCATCGCATTTCCTGAAGGTCATTGGAAGTTTGTAAATTTCCATTAGAATGCCTACATGCGTCTCCCGCTTGGGTGTGCTGACGATTTTCAGGAGGATCTCTGAGATGAAACCGATTCTTTTTCGCGGTGCCAGCGTGTGGGACGGGAGCGGTGCGCCGGCCTTTCCGGCCGATGTGCTGGTGGAAGGCGACAGGATTAAAACCATCGCGCGCGCGCCGGAAAAACTGAGCGCTGACGGCGCCACCGTGATTGAGGCTCGCGGCAGAACGCTGATGCCTGGCCTGGTCGAGGGACATGCGCATATTTCCTTTGGCGGCGCGGTCAATGATTCCGACCTCGGCAATATTCCCCCCGAAGAGCATGTGCTGCTGACGGTGCGCAACGCGAAGACCTTGCTCGACCATGGCTTTACCAGTGCCTACAGCGCCGCAACGTCAAAGCTGCGCCTGGATGTTGTCATCCGCAACGCAGTGAACGCAGGAGAATTTCCTGGACCACGTATCCGCGCCGCCAGCCCGGAAATCACGGTGACCGGCGGGCTGGGCGATGAACGCAAAGCGCACATGTATTACGAGAGCTTCGGATTGATTGCAGATGGTCCAGAAGAAATTCGCAAGGCGGTTCGCCTGTGCTGCCGCGAAGGCGTGGACAACGTCAAGCTGAACATTTCCGGGGATGATTTGAGCCCGGCGGCTCACGGCGGACTCACGGTAATGCGCGAAGACGAAATCCAGCTGGCGGTCAGCGTCGCCCGCGACTTTGGTAAGAAGGTCAATTGCCATGCGCGCGCAGCGGAGTCAGTGAAGCGAGCGGTTCGTTGCGGCATCGACGTGATCTACCACTGCGAGTCTGCGGATGAAGAAGCGCTGGACATGCTGGAGTCCGTGAAGGACAAGGTTTTCGTGGGGCCGGCCATCGGCATCATCTACAGCACGCTGTATGAAGGCGAACCCTGGGGATTTGTGCGCGACTCCAAAGTCGGTCGCATGATGCAGCGCACCATCGACTCCACGGCCGCCGTCTATACAGAGCTTCGCAAGCGCGGGGTCCGCATCCTGATTGGCGGAGACTACGGATTCGCCCAGTCCCCGCAAGGCGACAACGCGCGCGACCTGAAACATTTTGTCGATCTGCTCGGCTTCTCTCCGAATGAAGCGCTGCAGTGTGGCACCCGCGTCGGCGGCCAGGTAATGGGCATGGGCAACGAACTCGGCCAGGTGAAAGAAGGCTACATCGCCGACCTACTTTTGGTCGATGGCGATCCGCTGAAGGATCTGGACCTGGTGGTACGCGTGAAAAATCTGCACGTGATCATGAAGGAAGGCTCGCTCTATAAAGATGCTTCCGCCACAACGCCTTCCAATGTTCAGTAAGGTCGCAAGCGCCAGAGCTTGCTTCCCTTACCGTTGAACCGAAGATTTCCGCGCAAAAAAGAAAGACCGTCGCGGATCACTCCTCGCAACGGCCTTGAATGTGACAAACTTTCAAGAGGCATCTCCAAAGCTACAAGGGCTACACTAGGTTGTCTTGTATCCTTAGATGGATGTCAGACTCAACCTTTCGATGGATATAGGTTTGAGTACACCTCGACCAGTCCGCGCCGCACAGGCTCCTCGACGCACCGGACTGTTTCCAAATCCAATTGCAGATTTGTTCCTTTCGCGCGAGATTCGCCTGCCTGGCTGTGTTGTGTTGATCCTGCTTGCCTTGGCGTGTTGCAGCGGCCATGCCCTGAATCCGGATCGAAAACTAAGCCAGTACGGCTTGCATACATGGCAGACAGATAGCGGAATGCCGCAAAATTCCGTGCGTGCGATTTTGCAGACGCGCGATGGCTTTCTCTGGTTCGCGACTCGTGAAGGTGTGGCTCGATTCGATGGAATCGACTTCGCCGTATACAACCGCAGGAATACGCCGCAGCTGCTGAGCAATGACGTTCGAGGCCTGCTGCAGGATCATGATGGCAACCTATGGATCAGCACTGCGGATGGACTGACAAGACTGCGCGACGGCCGATTTACCGCGTTCACCTCGGCGCAAGGCCTGCCCGACAACAGCATCTGGAGCGTGTTTCAAGACCGTCGTGGAGAAGTGTGGGCAATCACAGCAGGTGGCCTCGCGCAGTATAGTGGCGATCGCTTCGTTCCCTATACAACGCAGCAGGGCCTCTCCAGCAACACCATCAGCGCCGTGGCCAATGGACCGAACAATACCTTGTGGGTGGCGACCGACAGCGGGCTGGATCAAATTGAATCCGGTCGGGTGCAGAAGCCATTCGCCGCCTCGCCTCTTGGTATCGAAACGATCCGCGCCATCGCAATGGATTCGACTGGCGCCTTATGGGTGGGAACGCAAAGCGGACTGCAGCAGTTTTCCAATGGAACGATTCGCACCTTCGGCGTTGCGAACGGACTGCCCGACAGTGAAGTCGACGTATTGCTTGCCGACAAGTCGGGAAACATCTGGATTGGCACTCCGGCGGGTTTGGCGAAGATCCAGAACGGCAAGCTGACGGCCTACACCACAGCGAATGGCTTACCCGGAAATCAAATCCAGGCGCTCTATCAAGATCGCGAAGGTTCGTTATGGGTGGGAACAAATCACGGCATCGCACGCATTCGGGATGGAGCTATCAACGTCTTCCAGTCGAAGCAAGGGCTGGGGGAAAACCTGATCCTGGCGATCTATGAGGATCGCGAGGGTTCTCTATGGCTGGGCACGGAATCCGCTGGAGTGGCGCTGCTAAAAGACCAGAAATTTATGACGCTGACAGAAAGCGATGGTCTCTCGGACAACCTGGTCAGCTCCGTTTTGCAAGGGCCGGATGGAAGTATGTGGATCGGCACGGACGGCGGTGGGCTCAATCGCTACGATGGCAGCCACGTTTCTATCTTCACCGAAACGCAAGGGCTGACGAGCGATACGATTCTTTCACTCGCCGCCGACGCCAAAGGAAATTTGTGGGTCGGAACTCCAGATGGACTCAATCAGATGGAGCACGGCCGGTTCACCGCAGCCGCCGCGACGGACCTGCTTCCGGATGAATTTGTTCGCTCGCTGTTGGCGGACTCGGATGGCTCGTTGTGGGTGGGCACGCGGCATGGGCTGGCGCAAATCAAGGGGAGTCAAGCATCGACCTATACGCAAGCGGACGGTCTGGCCAACGATTTTGTCGGAGCACTGGCACAGGGTGGCGACGGCAGTTTGTGGATTGGCACGCTGCATGGTCTCAGCCACTTTGTGCACGGCAAATTTATCAACTATACAAAAAGCGATGGGCTCTCCAGCGACGTGATCACGGCGCTCGCTCTGGATTCGCAGCACCACCTCTGGATCGGCACCAATGGAGAAGGACTCAACCTTCTGCCGACCGACGATCCTCGCCCTAGAGTCCATTCGTTCTCCGCGAGCCTCGGCCTTCCCGATGTGATTGACGGCATCCTGGAAGATCCGAGTGGCGCACTCTGGATCAGCTCGAATACAGGAATTTATCGTGTGCGCGTCACCGATCTGATGGACGTGGCTGCGGGTCAAAGCCACTCGCTGCCGATCACTTCCTACGGCACCGCGGATGGAATGAAGATTCGCGAGTGCAGCGGCATTGGCCATCCATCGTCATGGAAAGCGAAGGACGGAACGCTGTGGTTCTCCACGCTGAAAGGGGTCGCATGGATTGATCCCGCAACATTACAGCGAAACATGGTGGCTCCGCTGGTGGCCATGGAGCAGGTTTCCGTGGATGAAAAGAACCTGCCGCTGATCGGGCCAGTCAAAGTTGCTCCAGGCCATTCGCGATTTGCATTTCATTATGCAGGGCTCAGTTTCGTCGCGCCGCAGAAAGTGCATTACAAGTATCGACTCTCTGGATTCGATCGCACATGGATTGATGCGGGCACTCGACGCGTTGCGTACTACACGAATATTTCTCCGGGAAAATATCGCTTCCAGGTGCTTGCGGCCAATAACGACGGGGTCTGGAGCACCGCGTCCGCAGCATTCGCCTTCCAGTTGCAACCGTATTTCACCCAGACATATTGGTTCTACCTGATTTGCGCGGTTCTGATTCTTCTGTTGATATGGCTGATCTATCGCTGGCGAGTGCACCAGGTTGAATCACGTTTTCGCGCCGTGCTGGCCGAGCGTACCCGAATTGCCCGTGAGATTCACGATACGCTCGCGCAAGGTTTTGTCGGAATTTCCGTCCAGCTGGAGCTGGCCGCCCAGATGCTGTCCACTTCGCCGCAGGCTGTGAGCGAACAACTGAACCAGACCCGCAAGCTGGTTCGAGACAGCCTGTCGGAAGCGCGAAGCTCCATCTGGAACTTGAGATCGAATGAGCCCGGGAACGTCGATTTTGCTTCAAGATTCTCCAATGCGATTCGAGCCCGCACTGCAGGCAGGCCGATCGAAACCAACATTCAATTCACTGGAACTTACCGAGCGCTGCCGGCAAATGTTGAATCGGAGTTGCTGAAAATTTTGCTGGAAGCGGTCGCCAACGTGCTGCAGCACGCCGATGCCACTCGTTTAGACATCGACGTACAGTATGGGATGAAGCAACTGCGGATGCAGATTGAAGATAACGGCGTGGGACTTGCAAACGACGTGGCCGAGGCGACACCGGCTGGGCATTTTGGAGTAATCGGAATGCGGGAACGCACGCAGGCGATTGGTGGCACGTTCACGATGAACAGCGTTGCCGCGGAGGGAACGAAAATAACAGTAGAGCTGCCGCTCAATTAGCATAGGGAAAATGCATTCAGGGGCCGAAGCGATGGACGACGGCCTGAGAAAATGTGAAGCCAATGGCTGACCCAATCAAGATCATGGTGGTGGAAGACCATCACGTCGTGCGACAAGGCCTGGTCGCGTTACTCAACGGCGTACCAGGGATGCAGGTGGTGGCCGAAACAGCCGACGGCGGAATGGCGCTGGCGCTGTTTCGAAAGCATGAGCCGGATGTAGTACTCATGGACCTGCGGTTGCCGGGCATGCCTGGCGTCGAGGCAATTACCCACATACGCAGCCAGTTTCCCCAGGCGCGCATTATCGTCCTGACAACCTACGACGGGGATGAGGATATTCATCGTGCGCTGGACGCGGGCGCGCGCGGCTACCTGCTGAAAGGCATGTCGGGCGATGAGTTGATGGATGCGATTCGCGCAGTTCACTCCGGTCGATCCAGAATTCCTCCGCAAGTGGCGGAACGCCTTGCGGAACGGATCGCGAGGCCGGCGCTGACCGATCGAGAGTTGGGAGTGCTTCGCGAAATTGTCTCCGGGAAATCCAACAAGGAGATAGGTAAGGAATTGAATATTTCCGAAGCAACAGTCAAAACCCACATCAACAGCATCCTTGGAAAGTTAGGGGTCACGGATCGAACACAAGCCGTCACCGCCGCAATCCAGCGCGGCATCGTTCACTTTTAGACAACACTTTTACCCAGAGGAATTGAGCACTCGCATGACACGTCGAACATTTGCAATCCTTCTTGCACCATTGGCGGCCTTGTTCCTTACTTTGAATCTTTCGGCGGCGCAGCAGTGGCGTGCTGCCACGCAACAGGAGTTAAACTCCTGGATCCCAGCCCGCGCGCCGGTGGTGAAAGAGCAGATTGAAACAGAATCGCGGACGGAGACAGGCATCGTCGACAGCACAGGAAAATACATTGCGGGCGCTGTTCTCATCACCTCCGGATACTCCGCCAACGGAAAGTATTCGATCTTCCTGGTGACGCAGGTTCCGCTGAAGATCGGTACCGCTTCGATGGAGCCGGGGCAATACATGTTCGGATGGCAGCGCGTGAACGAAAGCTTAGAGGTGCTGTTTTACGAGGCCGCATCCGGTCGTTTCATCGGCAAGGTAGAGGCCGTCCGCGATGATACCCATCGAAAAATCGAGTCCTTCCAGATTCTTCCGCCCAGCGATCATTCCCTGATGCTGATTGGCCGCTTCGGCTTCCACTACGAACTGCAAAAGTAAACGCGCAGCGTTCGATCCAGTCGAGTGAGATAGCGCGCTACGCCACCG
Source organism: uncultured Acidobacteriota bacterium (assembly GCA_963735505.1). Classification (GTDB taxonomy): domain Bacteria; phylum Acidobacteriota; class Terriglobia; order Terriglobales; family Acidobacteriaceae; genus JAKAAZ01. The sequence goes on from CAVTLR010000003.1 coordinate 514,665, forward strand.
TGATCGCGGCGACTTCATAGTCCGCGACGCCGGGGATGTTGAATTCCAACACGTCACCTTGCAGACGAAACGGTACGGTTCGCCCAGCTTTCAGCAGGTCAACGGATTTCACTCCAACGCCGCGCGGTAGTTGCATGCGTACGGTCTGCGGCCCAATTGGATAACTCGCCTGCAGCCAGCAATGCTGCGCATTCGGGTTGGTGTAATTCAGCACATGGATGGCGTATCCCGGCGTCGTCTCCCAGGCAAGCGCCTCGATAAATCCCTCTCCTTGAATGGCAACGATCTGCTGATCCGCAGTGATCCAATGAATGGTATTGAGCAGCAGCAGCAACAAATCTCCATGCCCCGTCAGCCAGTATGTGCGCTCAATGTCCCCCGGAAAATAAGCGATACGGCTGGAGCCAACTTCGCGCAGAACGACGCCCGGCTCATTGGTGTGCGAGATGGGCGGATAGGCCAGCTCCGGCGGATAACTCACGAAGCCAGGGACGACAGTGAGCAAGGGATTCGGCACAGGCTTCAGCGGGATGCGGTTCTGCGCGCCGGGAAGCCAGTTGGTGTTGGCGAATCCATGCAACAGCGGATGCTGGCTGGTCGCATCCGGATTTTCAATGCGCGCATAATACGCGTTGCCATTGGTGCCGACGACATCGCCAGCCTTGTGGATACCAAGTACGTCGGCCAGTCCGAAGTCCGCGCGCGGGTTCAGATTTTCATCGTAGAGTGAGGTCTCGAAACTGGCCATGATGGATCCGCCGGAGCGGACGTAGTCGCGAATCTGCTGGCATTGCGAATCGCTCAGCATGGCTGTATTCGGCAGGATCAGAGCGCGATATTTGCTGAGACGTTCCGCGTCGAGACGGTCTTCATGCACAAAGTCGAACGCGAAACGTCCCTGCAAAAGCGCGTTGTACAGGCCCTGCGTCGTCTCATGCATGTAGGCGTGTGAGTGCACCGTGGCCGGCCCGGGATAGAGCAGCTGCGTGCTCTGCCCCATCACGACGCCAATGTTCGCGATGGATCGGCGCGTGGTCAGAGCGGCATCGTGCTGCGCAGTCCAGCGAAAATAATCGGCGCCGACAGCCTGCCAGCGACGATCTTCACCCAGCCCATCTTCTGAGCCGACAAAGTGATAGTACGGAACCATGCCGCCGGCGAGAGTTTCATTCAGCCACATGGTGGCTTCGGCGGGAGTTTTCGAACCATTGCGCCACGTAACCGCGCCGGTGGAGTAGGCACCGGTCACGTTGGCGGCAAATTTTCCGTCGAGCACAGCGTTACAGGCTCGGCCCTGCAGCGTACATCCCCAAACAGCAGCGTCGTTATAGGTGCGCCCCTGGTTATCCGCCTGGAACCATACCGCAAGCTTGCCGAGACGATCCATATTGGGGCCGCAGCGCACGTTACCGCCAAGATTGGCGAAGAAAAAACTATCCGGCTTTTTCTCTTTCGCAATGGCGTCGTACTTTTGCCAGAGCTGAAATACGCGATCGTTAAACACGGCCCAATAGGCAGGCGTGTTCGCGGGCGGCAGCTTGCTGCAGATGGCGCAATGGCAATCCGGAAGTTCGCCAATCGGCGGCCAGCCATTGGTGTAAAAACAGTCCACATCGTACAGCGAGTTCACTTCGCGCATGATGGCCGGAATGTAGTCATCCATGTAGCTGGTAAACATGCAGGTTTGGAACAGTCTCGGATCCTGTCCGCTGAACTGCACCGAACCGTCCTTATGTCGCATGGCCCATTCCGGATGTGCCGCCAGAGCATCGCCCCAGTTCAGGTCGGGACTCATGCGGGCAACCACGCGCATGTTGCGCTTCTTGGCGGCGCTGACACACTCGCCGAAAAAATCACGGCCGTTCAAATATTTTCCGTGGCGATGAAACGGGACCTTCGACGGATAGAACGCGAGAATCCCAGTCACGCTGATGAAGACGATATCGGCATCCGCGGAGTGCCAGTAGTCGGCCCACTCTTCAACGTTCATCACGGCGGGATCGTGCTCGGTCATGTTGCTTTGTCCCACGCGGCGCACCGTTTGTTGCCAGGGCAGCGCAGCCCGGTTGACAGCAGCGAGGCGCGCAGGCAGCGGAACGAGGTTCGGAGTGGGTCCGGTCCCGGAAGCAAGCGCCACGTCCTCCTCCGCCAGAGTCGAGGCGGGGTTCAGGGCATGCAGCGCGGTCAGCGGAAGGGCGGCGGCACTGGTTTTCAGGAAGGTGCGGCGATTGAACACTGGAACTCCCCTCGAATTGCTTGCGAAGGAAGTGTAACTTCCGCAGAAGGATCGGGGCCACTTGCCGGCTCGCGGTTGCACTCCGAACCTGAGACCTTCAACCCGTATTGCCTGCGCAATGTACCCCTGAAGATTGCGGTGCGGGCCGCACCAGGCCGCGCGTAGTCTATTGGAATTACGGCTGTTTGCACCCGTTACCCGGGCACGACCGCGGTTACCGCAGTCGATTCCCCGCATAGGTGACCATCGATACTATGTTGCATAAACCGTGCTTGGGCGTATATTTTAGTTCGAGAGACGGTCCTCAAGCCGCCCGCGCCGCATCCTAAGTCGAAGGCTCCCCTTGGCCGAGACACGAAATTGAAATAGTCTGCCAGACCCTATTTGCTTGAGGCCCAGTGAATGAACGTTTTTCGCTCTGTTTCCTTGATCGTTATCGCGTTCGCTGTCCCCGCGTTCGCTACCGTCACCGTGACCAGCCCCACCCCGGGGGCTACCGTGACCTCACCCGTGCAGTACATTGCCACCGCTGCGGCGCCCGCGTGCGCTGCAGGCGTCGGCTCCATGGGCATCTATGTCAACAACGTCCAGGTGTACAGCTCCCACGGAGCCTCGCAGATCAACACTCAGTTGACCCTGAATCCCGGAAATAACCATACCGTCGTGCAGGAGTGGGACAAGTGCGGCGGATCCTCGTACACTACTGTGAATCTCACCGTGGCGTCCGGTCCGACAGCAACGCTGGCCGCCGCTCCCACCACCGTCGTAGCCGGGAATCCAGCGACGCTTAGCTGGAGCACGACCAACGCCACGGCGGTTTCAATTGCGCCCGGCATCGGCAGCGTTCAGGCCTCCGGATCGACCACCGTGACGCCATCCGCCACCACGGAATACACCCTGACAGCCACTGGCAACGCCGGCACGGCCACCTCAGTCGCTACCGTCACCGTACAGACAACAACTCCCACGGCGACCCTATCCGCCTCACCCACCAGCATCACCGGCGGCAACACGTCAACGCTCTCCTGGTCGACTACCAACGCCACCACCGTTTCCATCAATCAAGGCATCGGAATCGTTTCTGCCTCGGGATCTACGGTGGTCTCCCCGACCTCGACCACGCAATACGTCCTGACTGCAACCTCCAACAGTGGCGCCACTGCAACTGCCTCCAGCACGGTCACCGTGCAGACCCAGGGAGCTACAAATTCGCCGATCACGAACTTGATTATCGTGATGATGCAGAATCACTCGCTCGACAACCTGTTCGGCACCTATCCAGGCGCGAACGGGCTGAACGCGTCCCTGCCTAGCTATTCCCAGGTCGACGCGAAAGGGAACACGATTTCGCCTACTTTGGTGAACCGTCTCTCCGTGGCGGACCTCAACCACAACCGGCCTACCTACGTCGCCAGTTGGGACAATGGCCTGATGGATAAGTTTGCCTACACCAATGGCGACCTGGCCATGCAGTATTACGACAACACCATTAGCGGTCTCGCCAGCGACCAGAGCTCCTGGTCCATCGCCAACCTATGGTCCTACGCTCAGCAATACGCTCTGGCCGATAACTTCTTTGCCTCTGCCATGAACAGCGAGCCCGCCCAGGAGTTCTACATGGTGGCTGCGACTGCTTTCAATCTCACCACCGCTTCCAGTCTCCCCTACTACGATCCTTGCAGCGCCGTCGAGCAGGCAAAGGATGGGGACCTCGGCACCATCGCCGGCCCGCTGACGACAACTACGCTTGGCGACCAACTCACGGCAGCCCAGGTTTCCTGGGGCTATTACATGACGAATTACGCGAATTCGCAGAGCGGGACGTGCACCAACTACACGCCGCAAGAAGATCCCTTCCAGTACTTCACCAGCACGGAAAACTCTTCTCACATTCAGAACTTCACTTTGGCGTCCTTCGAGTCCGATCTGAATAATGGGACTGTTCCTTCCGTGCTATGGATTCAGCCGGACGGAGACCAGGATATGCATCCTGGCGGCGGAAACGTCATGGACGGCGTGGAATTCCTTTCAACGGTGGTGCAGGACGTGCAGAACTCAAGCATCTGGCCAAACTCCGCCATCATCGTGCTGTGGGATGAAAGCGGCGGCTGGTACGATCATGTCGCGCCGCCTCAGTTAGCCAATACGGAGGGACTGGGAGCGCGGGTGCCCGTGCTCGTCATCTCTCCTTTCGCGAAAACGAACTACATTTCGCACCAGCAGATGGATTTCGTCTCCATCCTCCGCTTCATTCAATGGAATTGGAACCTGGGCGAACTTCCCGCAGCGTCGCAGTCTGCCCGGGAGCAGCAGAGCGGCGATCTCTGCGATCTGCTGACCACGCCCTGCGGGGCCCCAGCGCCCCCGCAATAACAGCCGAGAAAAATCACTGCAAGATCCGCGGGCCACGATCCGCGGGTCTGCCGGCCTTGTGACTGAAATCCTACAGCGCGATTTCTCCGATGCCTGCCGCTCTGCAGCGAGAAACCGCAACCTCCGCTGCTTTTTCAGCCGCAGTCGGCCTTCATTTCTTCCGACCAACAATTCAATGGATTGAAATTTTGGAGGCGCGGGTCGGGATCGAACCGACGCATAAAGGTTTTGCAGACCTCTCCCTTACCACTTGGGTACCGCGCCTGATGGGCAAGATGAAACGTGAACCGTGGCTGCTGGCATGGGAAGGTTGGCAGCGACACGCCGCTGGAGCGGGAGACGGGGGTCGAACCCGCGACTTCGACCTTGGCAAGGTCGCGCTCTACCACTGAGCTACTCCCGCCCTTACTGCATTGAAGTATATCGGGATGCAGTGGATTGGGTCAACGCAGCTTCGGGCTCATCATCGCCCGGCTAAATTGTCGATACCTGCCGCAAAAGCATACGATACAAAATTTGAGGCTGTTCGGGTAGCGTGTACGTTTCAATGCTTGCCGGTGCCCGCTCTCAAGAATGTGCGCAGAAATGGAGACATCAATGCATTGTGCATCTAGCTGCAGGGGAATCGCTGCGGGCAGGCTCGCGCTGGGAACGATTCTCGGACTATTTTCGATGATCCCCTGTTCCGGGCTGGCAGCCAGCCAAGCCAAGCCGAATTTCGGGCCGAATGTTCTGGTCTTTTCTCCGTCGATGTCGACGACGGCCATGCAGCAGCAGATTGATAAGGTCTACGCCATCCAGCGGAGAAATGAGTTTGGCCCGCAACGCAATGCCCTGCTCTTCCTTCCCGGCAAGTACAACGTCGATGTCCCGATCGGTTTCTACACGGAGGTGATGGGGCTGGGCACCTCGCCCGATGATGTCGAGATCGACGGCAATTTACATTCCGATGCCAGCGAAGATAACAACAATGCCACCACAACATTCTGGCGCGGCGCCGAAGGCGTCGCCGTGAACCCACCCGGCGGATCGATGCGATGGGCGGTCTCGCAGGCCGCGCCGTTTCGACGCATGCATGTGCGCGGCAATATTGTCCTGCATCAGCTCAACGGCTGGGCGAGCGGTGGTTGGATGTCCGACGATTGGATTGACGGAACCGTCGATGCAGGACCGCAGCAGCAGTGGATTTCGCGCAACACAGAATGGAGAAAATGGACCGGCTCCAACTGGAACATGGTCTTTGTCGGCGTGCCCGATCCGCCGGCCGGCGAGTGGCCTTCCCCGCCCTACACCAAGATTGCTCTGACGCCCGTAGTCCGCGAGAAACCGTTTCTGCAAGTCGACGCAGCAGGAAACTACAGTGTTCGCGTTCCATCGTTGCGCAGAAATAGCTCCGGCATTACCTGGCACGGCGGAAGCACTCCAGGAAAATCGATTCCGCTCGACCGTTTCTATATCGCTCGCCCCGGCATCGACACGGCAGCCTCCATCAACTCGCAACTGGAAAAAGGAAAAGATCTGCTGCTGACACCGGGCATCTACGACCTGATGGATGCCATCCACGTAACGCGGCACGATACCGTTGTGCTGGGCATGGGCTTTGCGACACTGCGACCCATCAATGGCACGCCGGCCATGACCACCGCAGATGCGGACGGAATTATTATCGCCGGCCTGCTGTTCGATGCTGGCCCCATCCAGTCCCCGGTGCTGCTGCAGATCGGACCCGATGGAAGCAAAGCGCGCCACACCAAAGATCCCATCTCGCTGCACGATGTTTTCTTTCGAGTGGGCGGCGCTGGAGTAGGTCGCACGTTGATCAATCTGAAGATCGACAGCAATGACACGATTCTCGATCACACCTGGATCTGGCGCGCCGATCACGGCTCCGGAGTCGGTTGGGATTTAAACACCAGCAACAATGGCCTGGTGGTGAACGGCAACAACGTCACGGTTTACGGCTTATTTGTCGAACATCATCAGCAATTCCAGGTGCTGTGGAATGGCGAAGGTGGCCGCACCTATTTCTATCAATCAGAAATCCCCTACGATCCGCCCAATCAGCCTAGGTACAAGAGTGCGCCCGATACCAAGGGCTGGGCGTCCTACAAAGTTGCCGACAACGTCACGCACCACGAGGCCTGGGGGCTGGGAATTTACAGTGTGTTTGAGCAGCCGGGTGTGGAGTTGACGCGGGCCATCGAAGTTCCCAAGCAGCCGGATGTGAAGTTTCACCACATCATCACGGTGGCGCTTGGCAATCACGGCGCGATTCTGAACGTGATCAACAATACCGGCGGATCAACATCGATGCACCCACGCGTCACGCCCAAGGTAACAACCTATCCATGAGTGATTGTCTTTTAGAGAGCGATTAGACGGCGTTTGCGGCGTCTGCTTCAAGAGCCGCGTGCGTCTCAGCGTCAAGCAGTTCTCCGTCGCGCATGTGCAGGATGCGATCGCCAATCGCGGCTGCTTCCGGATTATGCGTGATCATCATGACCGTCTGCTTCAACTCCTGATTCGATCGGCGCAGGACCGCCAGCACCGCGTCAGAGTTTTTGGAGTCGAGATTGCCGGTCGGTTCATCCGCCAGCACAATCGCAGGACGCCCGATCAAGGCGCGCGCGATGGCCACACGCTGCTGCTCTCCGCCAGACAACTCCGATGGCCGATGATGCAGCCGCCCGCGAATGCCCAGCAATTCCGTCAGATGCTCGAAATAGGTCGTGTCCAGCTTCTTCGAGCCTGAAGCAATCTCGTGCGCCAGCACAATGTTATCCATCGCACTCAACGTCGGCAGCAGGTTGAATTTCTGGAAGACGAATCCAATTTTGTGTTTGCGCAGGCGAGTTCGTTCCGCGTCGGTCAAGGAAGCGAAGTCGACGCCATCAATGAACAACCGCCCGGTGGAGGGACGAGTGAGGCCGCCGAGGCTGTAAAACAACGTCGATTTCCCACTGCCCGACGGTCCGACGATGCTGACAAATTCGCCCGCGGCCACGGAGAAAGAAACCGACCGTAGAGCGTGAACATCTACTTTTCCGGTGCGATAAGTTTTTCCGAGTTTCTCGGCGACGATAACGGGCTGCATTCTCAACTATTGTACCGGCTACGCGAAAAACAGCCCACAGCGCGCGAAAACCTCTGTTTCGCGCCGCAAATACGGCGACTGTTCTATGCTCGACGCCCGAGATTCTTGCGCAGAAAAATCGTAGCCTGCGGGTTATCGTTATAGCGCTTGCATTGTACGTACCCGCGTTTGCGATACAGAGAAATCGCAGCTTTCAGGCCGTCATGGCTGTCCAGGTAAACCCATTTGAGCCCTTTGTCGCGCGCAAAGTTCTCCAACGCATCCATCAGTTTTTCCGCGATGCCATATCCCCGCGCCGCCGGCTGTACATAGAGGCGTTTGCATTCCGCTGCGAACGGAACAGACGCGAGCTTTCGCAGCACCACGCATCCCACAGCCGTTTCTCCCTCGTAGGCGAGCCACACGCCAGAATATGGATCGTCGATGATCTTCTGGATCGCACCTGGTGGGTCCCGCTGAACGACGCTGATCGCTTCGTAATATTCCTGCACAAGGCGAACCGCATCCGCATTCGATTGCGACAGGCGAACAATTTGTATCGAGTGCTCTCCCGGTTCGCTTAAGATCGATCGAACCCTCGCAATCGACTCGAGCAAAACGTCACGGTCTGTCGAACTGACGTTTGCAAGCAGCTCGCGTATGTGTAGCGCTGATTTTTTGTTGAGCCACGCAACCGCACGATTTCCGGCCGGCAATAGCGTCAGCAACTTTTCGCGACCATCGTTTTTTGATGTCGCCTGGCGCACCAGCTTGCGCCTGCTCAGCAGGGCGAGGCTTCGGCTCACATATCCCGCGTCCAGGCCCAGGGTGTTTCGCAAGCAGGAAGCGGTCACGCCTGGAGCTGCTGCAATCTCATACAGCATGCGCGCCTCTGTCAACGAAAATTCGCCGTCCAGATGGCGATTTCGCAGCAGCCCCAGCCGCGCCGTGTAAAAGCGATTGAATTCCCGCACTGCGGAGATTTGTTCTTCTTCCCGAATGGTGACAGCAGCCATGGAATTAGGTTAGATGACGATAGTTGCTAAAAGCAACTATCGTCATCGAACAGGGGCCGGATACACCCCGAGCGCTGCAGGCTGTCTGGAACATTCACATTTTTCCAGTCAGCCGATGTCCTATGCAACAACCTGCTCGCGAATGGGCGGTCGTTCTTGCACAGGCTGCGGGACGATCATCTTTTTGGGTCCGCGCTTGCGTACCAGCAGCACGCGCACCCGCTCCAGCAACTCCTGCGGGGAGCACGCTCCCTTCGGCAGAAACGCATCCGCGCGTGTCGTGGGATCAAATTGCTTGATGCTGCCGCTCACCAGCACAGCAGGAACCCAGGGCGCAATTTCCTTCAACTGCAAAATCAAATCATTTCCGTTGCAGTGTGGCATCACCAGGTCGCTGATGACCAGGTCCACTCGACCGCGATCGTACAATTCAATGGCTTCCTCGGCGTTCTTCGCCGTCAATACGCGATATCCCCGGGTTTCCAATACAAACTTGCGGACGGACAAGGCCTGATCATTATCATCGACGCACAAAATCACTTTTTTCGGACGCATTCATTACTCCCTGCAAGCACTACACCGCGCGTTCCCCGGCAAGGGAACAAGGTGGTTCAGCCGCAGTCCGCTGCAAAAAGACACAGCACCACCCGCGAGCGCCAGCACCGATCCTCGCGTACCACGCGAGACACGGGACTAAAATGCACCCTGTGCGGTTCGGGCCGCCGTTGGCGACACGGACTGCGGGGAACGAAAAATCAGGCACACTTTTGCCTGCCGCGCCATCTTCCAAACCGTTAGCATTCACTCGATGAAAAAAGTGCGAGTGAATGGAGGTTTCTCAGCGGAATCTGTCGCGAATGCGCTGGGTTTTCCGTTCCAAGTTCAAGTTGTGAGAATCAAAATAGGCGAAAGAGGTGCGCTTCTGTTTCCATCAGCGCTCGCCTAGAGTACGAACCGAATTGTCGCGTGTAAATGGCGAAACTTCGGTGAAATTCACACAATTTCAATCTAGACTTGCACCGCTTGCGTCGACACCCTGAATTGACGCGGCCACTCGCCCACACAGCCTGTTGAAAGCATGTGCATCGCTCTCGGAAAAGCCGCCGCTATGCACTGCAAACTGGGCGGCAGTCCGGGCCTGAATCCGACAAAAAAGTAGACCCGGATTTTCGTGTCGCGCAACTGGCGTCGATTGCATCTTAAACTGCACGAGTTTTTTCATGACGCAGTCTTCCACTCAGCTTTCGATTGCGCAACCGAAGAGTCCGCTGCTGGCCGCGCTGCTCTCTGCTTTGCTGTGCGGATTGGGTCAGATCTATGACCGAAGATTCCTGCGCGGCATCATCCTGATGGCTCTGATGTTGATTTTGTGGTCAGTGGGCGGATTGCTGGGCGCGCTCACCTTCGGGTTGGGAATGCTTCCCTTCGCCATTGTGGCGGGCGCGCTATGGATTTTTGGCGTGGTCGACGCCTATGCCGGCGGCCGTAGAATCCATCGCTTCAGGGCTTAGGCTTCTCCAGCGGCGGTTCCCACAACTCAATTCGATTTCCTTCCGGGTCGATAATCCAGGCAAATCGGCCGTACTCGTCGTTCTCCTCTCGCAGATCGATCTCCACGCCGGCTTCTTCCAGTTTGCGCAGCAGCCCGTCCAGGTCGTCGACGCGGTAATTGATCATCGCCTGCTGCGGCCCCGGGCCAAAATGTTCCGTGTTAGCTGGAAACAGGGTCCACACCGTTTTGCCAATCGTTTCCGGCGAGTCTTTTTCCCGCCATTCAAATTCGACGCCAGACCAGGGCGATAGCGTCATGCCAAGCTGCTCCTGATACCACGCGGCCAGCTGATCGGGCTTCTGCGCCTTAAGAAAAACTCCGCCAATTCCGGTCACGCGAGCCATCACGAGATCCTTTCCACGGTCACAGCGGTGCCGTACGCCAGCACTTCTGTCACCCCCTGCTGAATGTCATTGGCATCGTAGCGTGCGCAGATAATGGCATTGGCGCCATGCTGCGCCGCGTGCTGCATCATCAATTCGAACGCGTCCTCGCGGGTTTTTTCGCACAGGTCGGAATAGAGCGAAATATTGCCGCCAGCCAGTGTCTGCAGGCCCGCGCCGATGGTTCCAAAGATGGAACGCGAACGCACCACGATGCCGCGCACCACGCCGAAATTCCTCACAATGCGAAAACCTGGCAACTCCAGCGCAGTAGTCACCATACTTGGGTCCACCATAGGATTCACCGCCATAGCATCCTCCTCCACACACCTTTCAGGCGCAGTGTACCCCGAATGGAAGTTCGCGCCTCCTCAAAATCGACGTAAAACCGCCGCACAGATTCGCAGTTCCCCCTTCCGCGGTGCCATACTGGAAGTTGACACTGGAGGGCTTGCCATGGAAGAACGCGATTTTTACAACGAAAAACCAGAGCAGCGGCCCCATACTCTCACCTGTCCGCATTGCCGGCAGGCGGCGGAGTATCAGCTGAACTGGCTGGTCCGGCGCAAGAAGAACAGCATTCCTCCCCGGGCCGACGAGCGTGACCGGGCGCGATTCGCCAAGGCGCAATCGTACATGGTGCTGCGCGAAGACCAGGTGGCGTGCCAGAACATTCGCTGTCGCAAGCGCTTTGAACTGGCAGGCATCAAGTCAGTCGCATTTATCGATGCCTAAGCCACGATGAGCGTCGAACTCGATCAAAAAAAAGAAGTCCTGCCCGCCCAGAGCGATCCGCGGGTGTATTTCGCCGAGCAGCGAACTTTTCTTGCCTGGATACGCACCGGCCTCGCCCTCATGGGCTTCGGCTTTGTCGTCGCGCGCTTCGGACTCTTCCTTCGCGAGCTAACCTTCAGAAATTCAGGATCGCCTCAAGCCGCGAGCCATACGACCGGCCCCTCCGTATGGCTTGGGACAGCGCTGGTCATCGTAGGCGTGATCGTCAACCTTAGCGCGGTGATGACACACATTCGTCAGGTAAGGCAGCTGCGTACGGGAGAATGGATTGCCGGACGCATATCGAAGACTGCGGTCACGCTGGCGCTGCTGCTGAGCGCTGCCGGCATTGGCCTCGCGATTTATTTGATCTGGGTACGATAATTTATTCCGAACGTAGCTTCGATTCGCAATGAAAACCAGCACTCATCAAAAACGAACTGGAACACGCGCAGCGCTGGTGCGCGATCTAGCCGCGTTGGGCAGCCCTGCACGAGCGGCCGGCGCTGCCAGGTTTTTCAAAAGCGGCGCGGGAGAGTATGGCGAAGGCGACAAATTTATCGGCATTCCTGTCCCGGCCCTGCGAAATGCTGCACTGCGCTATCGCACGCTTCCCTTGCCCGACCTGGCCCTGCTGTTGGCTTCCGACATCCATGAACATCGCCTGGCGGCACTCGAAATCCTGGTCGCTCAATATGAAAGCGCGGCAGACCCCGAGCGCAAAAACATTGTCCGGTTTTATTTGGACCATACCGATGGCATTAACAATTGGGACCTGGTCGATGCATCGGCTCCCTACATTCTTGGTGAACACCTCAAGACTCGCTCGCGACGCGTTTTGGTTCGGCTTGCGAAATCAAAGTCCGTATGGGAGCGCCGTATCGCCATCGTTGCCACGCTCATGCTGATTCGCTATGGCGAAACTGCCGACACATTCCTCATCGCTGAAAAGTTGCTCGCCGACCCACATGACCTCATCCACAAAGCGGTTGGATGGGCGCTGCGAGAAGCCGGAAAAGTTTCCCAGCCGGACTTGCTGGCTTTTCTTGAGAAGCATTACGCGTCCATTCCGCGAACCACGCTGCGATATGCGATCGAACGCTTCCCGCGACAACAGCGCAAACGAATGCTTGCCGGAAAATTCTGACGCCAGCGGCTGCTATCCTTGAGTCAGGCGGCCGGACCGCACTCCGCAGATCAAGGATGTACCGCACGCTTGCCTCCCATTCTCAACGGACAATCTCTTCGCAAGGCGTACGGTGCCACCCCACTGTTCGACAATATTGCGTTCACGGTTTCTGAAGGCGACCAGATTGGTGTTGTCGGGCCGAACGGCTCCGGCAAATCCACGCTGCTTGAAATCCTCGCGGGAAATATTGAGCCCGACTCCGGCGAAGTTTCGCGGCGCAAGCTGGCGCGCGTAGGATACATTGCGCAGAACTCCGAATTCGCACCTGAAGACACGATCCGCTCGGTACTGCAAAAAGCGCTCGTCCGAATTCGTGCCCCGCAAGCCGAGCACGAAGCGCGCGTAGCGGAAACTTTAGGACGCGCCGGGTTTGAAGACTTCGATGTTCGCGCGGCAACGCTCTCCGGCGGGTGGCGCAAACGGCTCGCCATCGCCGAAGCCTTGGTACAACAGCCCGACGTTCTGCTGCTCGACGAGCCCACAAATCATCTGGACCTGGCCGGAATTGAATGGCTGGAAAAGCTGCTATTGAACGCGTCGTTCGCCTATGTGGTGGTCAGCCACGATCGATATTTTCTAGAGAATATCGCGCACACTATGGTCGAGTTGAACCGCATGTACGCGGAAGGCATCTTGACCGTGCGCGGAAATTACAGCGACTTCCTCGAGAAGAAAGATGAATATTTACTGGCGCAGACCAAGCGGCAGGATGCGTTGGAGAACCGCGTCCGCATTGAAATCGACTGGCTGCGTCGAGGACCGAAGGCCCGCACCACAAAATCGAAAGCGCGGATCGACAGCGCCAACAGCATGATTGGAAATCTGGCCGACATGCGTTCGCGCAGTCAGACCTCCACCGCGAACATCGATTTTTCCGCCACCGATAGAAAGACCAAGAGGCTGGTCGAGCTGGAAGGCGTCTCCTGCCGGATGGGTGAGCAGGTTTTGTTCGATCGGCTGGATTTCATCCTGACGGCTGGCATGCGCCTGGGCCTGGTCGGGCCCAACGGCAGCGGCAAAACAACTTTGCTGCGATTGTTGCGCGGCGAACTGGAACCCGACGCGGGCGAAATTCGTCGTGCGCAGAATTTGCGAATCGTCTACTTCGATCAGAATCGCCAGCTTGACACCAACCTGACTCTGCGCCGGGCGCTGGCTCCGGACAGCGATTCGGTCATTTATCAGGACCGTGTGCAGCACGTCGCATCTTGGGCGGAGCGATTTCTATTTACCAGCGAGCAGTTGAATCAGCCGGTCGAGCGACTCTCTGGCGGCGAGCGGGCGCGGGTTCTGATTGCCAAGCTGATGCTGCAGCCCGCAGACCTGCTGTTGCTGGATGAACCCACCAATGACCTGGACATTCCGACGCTGGAAATTCTGGAAGAAAGCCTGCTGGAATTTCGCGGCGCCCTGGTTCTGGTGACGCACGATCGCTTTATGCTGGATCGAGTTTCAACCACCGTGTTAGGCCTGGATGGACGCGGAGGCGCGGAGCGGTTCGCCGACTATTCGCAATGGAATGCCTGGAAGAATGAACGCGGCCAGAAGAAGAGCTCTGAGCTTTCGCCGCGATCGACCGACAGCGCCGACGCCGCAACGAAGCACACCGCTCAAACCTCTTCTAACCAGATCAAGAGAAAACTTTCCTACCTGGAAGCACGCGAATACTCGACCATCGAGCAGGAAATTGCCGATGCGGAACAGCAATTGCAACTGCATCGCGAGGCGATGGAAGACCCCGCAATTGCCACCGACGCGGCGCGTCTGGAAAAAGCGATGGCGAATGTTGCCCTGGCCGAAGGACGGGTCGATGAACTCTATTTGCGATGGACGGAGCTGGAAGCCAAGCTGAAATAGCGCCGCCTACAACGCCGAAATAAAAAGGCAGGGAGTGCAAAACGTACCCTGCACTCCCTGTATCCCTACAAAAACGTCTTTGGATTTTGGCCGTTAGACCGGTTTTCCTATTACTGTGAGGTGGCGCGAAATTTTACTGTGCATCCGTTCTTTAAGGAACGGATGCGTGGACCTCATTCCTACGCCAGACACCGATAGGAAAATCGGTTAGGCGTGTCTACCGGCCATCATCTCAACTCCAGAAAATTGTTCGATCATCGATCGGTTAAATGCCGGCAGGTCATCCGGCTTGCGGCTGGTGATTAAATTTTTGTCGACAATGACCTGCTGATCGGTCCATTCTGCGCCGGCATTTTTCAGGTCAGTCTTCAGTGAAGGCCACGAGGTCAGCTTGCGTCCTTTCACAACGCCAGCTTCGATTAACATTTGCGGGCCGTGACAAATCGCGGCGACCGGCTTGCCGGAATCAAAAAACTTCTTGACAAAATTGATGGCTGTCGGATCCATGCGTAATTTGTCCGGATTCATCACGCCACCCGGAATCAACAGCGCGTCGTAATCATCTGCTTTGGCGGATTTTAGTTCGCGATCAACTTTCACTTTGTCGCCCCATTCGGCGGACTTCCATCCTTTGATTTCGCCGCTATGGGGAGAGATCACTTCAGTTTTGGCGCCTGCTTGTTCCAATGCTTTTTTAGGCTCCGTCAGTTCCACCTGTTCGAACCCGTCCGTGGAGAGAATCGCGATTTTCTTTCCCGAAAGATTGTTCATGGTTTGTACCTCTCTTAAGTAAGAGGACAGAAACTTCGCAATCGTTGCCGCTATGTCGTGAATTAAACATTGCGAAAATAGAAATACGTTTGCGCTCTTACAGTTCCCACCAGAAAGTTTGTAAATTTTCTCCAGTGACATCGTGTGCAGTGCCGGGAGACGGAAGAAAGAGCGAAATATTTTTCGCCGCAGCAGCAGTCATCAAACGCTCAATCGGTTCCTGCCAGGGATGAAACGCCAAGTTGAACAAACCCCAGTGGATGGGCAACAACAATTTTCCTCGCAAATCCATGTGCGCTTCCGCCGCATGAATCGGACCCATGTGAATGTCGGGCCAGTCCGCATCGTAAGCGCCAATCTCGAGCATGGTTAGATCGAATGGCCCGTAGGCATCTCCTATTGCGCGAAACCCTTGGAACATTCCGGAGTCTCCTCCGAAAAAAATGTTGTGCGTCGATCCCCGAATCACAAACGAGGACCAAAGCGTTTCGTTCCGATTCCACAAACTTCGTCCTGAAAAATGGCGCGCAGGCGTAGCCGTAATGCTGCAATCGGAGCTGAGATTTGTCGATTGGCCCCAGTTCAACTCTGTGATTTTCTGCGGCGCGATTCCCCAGAATTCCAAATCCTTTCGAAGTCCAAGGGACGCAACGAAGCGCGTGCGTTTATTTTTCAGTAGAACGGCAAGCTGCTCAATGGTGGTGCGATCCAGGTGATCGTAGTGGTCGTGCGAAAGCAATACCGCATCGAGCGGCGGCAGGTCTTTCAATGCCAGCGTGGGAGGATAGAAGCGCTTCGGCCCGATCAACGAGGAGAACGACGCCCGCTGACCCCAAACAGGATCGGTCAGGATTGTCATTCCATCGATCTCAATCAGGACGGTGGAGTGACCCATCCAGGTGACACGAAGTCCCTGCAATGGCGGCGTAGCGTACGCGGAGACATCCGTGCGAAACGGTCCGATCGGTCTCTGCGGATCTCCGCGCCGCCGCTCGAACAGCAAGCGGCGAATCATGCGCGGCGCGTTGCTGCCCGCCATCATGCTGGTTGGCACCGGGTTGCGAAATTTATCTCCCAGCATTTCTGCTGGCGCAAAGGCTTGGGCGGCAGGTTCCAGTGGTGCAATCAGTTTCGACATAGTGGGGTCGCGTGTGTGCGACCAGATTCAGCTATCCGTTAGATGCGGAAACTCTCAACATGATGCAACACAATGCGCCGCCATCAAAACAGCGCATTGTTCGATCTTTCAGGCACAAGCTTCAACGAGGCATAGGCGTTCGCTGTCTTGCCCGCCCGCAGCTATCGCGAAACAGCTTCGCGGGTCTGCAGAAACTCCGCATACGGCCCCTTGAAGTCCTGAATCTTGTGGTCTTCAAAATTCCAGATACGGGTTGCCACCTCGTCAATCAGCTCCTGATCGTGGGTCACCAGCAACACCGTTCCCTCATACTTTTGCAGCGCCTGGTTCAACGCGTTAATCGCTTCCAGGTCAAGGTGGTTCGTCGGTTCATCGAAGATAAGAAAATTCGGCTTCTGCATCATCAACCGACAGAAGAGCAGCCGCGCCGCCTCTCCCCCCGACAGCGCCTCCGTCGGCTTCAGGCCTTCTTCTCCGCTGAACAGCATCTGTCCCAGCACGCCGCGAATATCTTCCTTGGTCGCCTTCGGGTCGAACTGATGCAGCCAGTCCGCCGCCGTCGTTCCCTTTTCAATCGTCGAGGTGTGGTCCTGCGCGAAATACCCAATCTGCGCCTCATGGCCCCACTTCACCTTGCCGCTATCGATATCCTTGCTGGGATGTTCTCCCGGTAGGTGGGTTACATGGGGAGCGTGCGCCAGCAGCGCTTTGATCAGCGTCGTCTTCCCCTGGCCGTTGCGGCCAATCAGGCAAATTTTTTCTCCGCGCGTCACCGAGGCGCTGAATCCATGGATGACCACATGGTCCCCGTAGGCCTTGCGAACCCCTTCCGCTTCCAGAATATGTTTGCCAGACGGGCGCAGCTGATCGAAACGAATATACGGACGAGCGATATTCGACCGCGCCAGTTCGCTGGTCTGTAAACGCTCCACTTCCTTTTTGCGAGAGGTCACCTGGCTGGATCGAGTGCCGGCAGAAAACCGCGCGATAAATTCATTCAGCTGGGCAATTTTCTTTTCGCGCTCTTCATTCTGCGCTTCCAGCCGCGTCCGCACCTGCGTCTTGGCCAGCACCATATCGTCATAGCCACCGGTGTAGGTGATGATGGTCTGATAGTCGATGTCTGCAATGTGGGTGCAAACGTTGTTCAGGAAATAGCGATCGTGCGAAATCGTGATCAGCGTGCCTTCGCGATGGATCAGAAAATCTTCCAGCCAGTGGATGGAATCCAGATCAAGATAGTTTGTCGGCTCATCCAGCAACAGCGCCTGCGGATTTCCAAACAGCGCCTGCGCCAGCAGCACACGCATCTTCTGGCCGCCCTGCAGTTCGCCCATCTTGCGCTCGTGCACGTCATTCGGAATGTCGAGACCTTGCAAAAGAATGGCAGCATCGCTCTCGGCTGTGTATCCATCTTCCTCGCCGATGATGCCTTCCAATTCGCCCAGGCGCATTCCATCGTCATCGTCCAACTCAGGTTTCTCGTAGATGCGGTCACGCTCTTCCAGCGCCGACCACAAACCTTTGTTGCCCATAATGACGGTATCAATCACTCGATAGTCATCGAACGCATACTGATCCTGACGCAGGACACCCAGCTTTTTCGGGCGCACCACCACGCCCTTCTGCGGATCCAGATCTCCGCTCAGGACCTTCATAAACGTGGTTTTCCCGGCTCCATTCGGACCGGTCAGGCCATAGCGGCGACCCGCGGTAAATGTGGTGGATACATCTTCGAACAAAATCTTCGAACCATAGCGCATGCTTACATTGCTGACAGAAATCATATCTACCCTTAAGTTTTTCACATTTGCAGCGGAAACGGGCGCTGAGCCGGCTCGAATTGCCTTCGGGGAGACTCGCTGATTTCGTTTTCATTTGAACGTCAACTATCATGCGAGCAGTCCAGCCAATCGCGCGAGACGGTGAAAAGTTAACGAAGCTGCGCCCGAACCAAGGGCGGAAGACCTTGAAAGGAAATGCAGGAATGAGCGATTCGAAACAACTCAACCTAAAGCCGCGCGAGACCTGCCGATGGGACCTCGTGAGCCTGGGAGAGGTGATGTTGCGCCTGGATCCAGGCGATGAGCGCGTGGCCACAACAAGGTCTTTTCAAGCCTGGGAAGGCGGCGGAGAATACAACGTGGCCCGCGGCCTGCGACGCTGCTTCAATCTGCGCACCGCAATCGTCACCGCGCTGGCCGATAATCCCGTGGGTCGTTTGATTGAGGATTTGATGCTGCAGGGCGGCGTCGATCTTTCTCACCTGCTGTGGGTTCCCTACGACGGCGTGGGCCGCACGGTTCGCAATGGGTTGAATTTTACGGAGCGCGGATTTGGCGTGCGCGCGGCGCTTGGCTGCTCCGATCGCGGACACACGGCAATATCGCAACTCAAGCCGGGAACGATCGATTGGGATGAAATTTTTGGCCGCGAAGGGGCGCGCTGGTTCCATACCGGCGGCATCTTCTGCGCCCTGTCAGAAACCGCGCCGCTGGTCGCACGCGAAGCCATGCAGGCCGCGCATCGGCACGGCACCATCATTTCCTATGACCTGAACTATCGTGACTCGCTCTGGAAATCCATTGGCGGCAAAAATCGCGCCTGCGAAGTGAATCGCGAACTGGCCGGGCTGGTCGATGTGATGCTGGGCAATGAAGAAGACTTTACCGCTGCACTGGGATTTGAAATCAAGGGCGTCGACGACAATCTCGCCGATCTGGATACAGCACAGTTTCGCGCGATGATCCACCAAGCAGTGGCGGAGTATCCGAATTTTCGCGTGGTGGGAACCACGTTGCGCCATGCGAAAACCGCGACGATCAATGATTGGGGCGCGATCTGCTATTACGATGGAGAGTTTTATGAAGCACGTCCCATGCCGGATCTGGAGATTTTCGATCGCGTCGGCGGCGGCGATTCCTTCGCTTCAGGCTTGATCTATGGTTTGCTGACCGAGAAGGGGCCGCAGTGGGCCGTCGATTGCGGATGCGCCCACGGAGCTCTGGCCATGACCACCCCCGGCGATACCACGATGGCAACACTCAGTGAGGTTGAGCGGCTGATGAAAGGCGCCAGCGCGCGAGTCATTCGATAACGCGCGTGTTGAGAAAACAAGGAGACTTCTGATGGAAAAAACGAAAATCATGCATCACATGCACGAACTCGGCCTGGTTCCGGTGCTTCGGGCTTCTTCCGCAGAAGAGGCGATCACCATCGCTGACGCCATCCTGGCGGGCGGCGTCAACATCCTGGAAGTCACCATGACGGTGCCGGGCGCCATCCACGTCATCGAGCAACTTGCGAATCATCATGGCGCAAAATTGTTGCTCGGCGCGGGAACTGTGCTCGATCCGGAGACCGCTCGCAGCTGCATCCTTGCGGGAGCACAGTTCATTGTCAGTCCTGCGCTTGACCTGCGCACCATCGAACTGTGCCGTCGCTACAGCGTGCCCATCATGCCTGGAGCGTTGACACCCACCGAAATTGTGACCGCGTGGCAGGCCGGCGCCGATGTGGTGAAAGTATTTCCATGCAGCGCTCTCGGCGGCGCAAAGTATTTGAAGGCATTGCAAGGCCCGCTGCCGCAGATTCAGTTAATTCCCACTGGAGGCGTTTCCCTGGCCACGGCGGAGGAGTTCCTTGCAGCAGGCGCGTTTGCACTCGGCGTCGGCGGCGACCTGGTGGATGCCAAGGCTGCCCGCGAAGGCCGAGCCAGCGTGATCACGGAGAACGCACAGAAATACATCAGCATCGTGAAGAAGTTTCGCAGCGCCAGCTAAACCGACGCGACGATCGGCACTTTTAGCCGCATTCGATTTTCACGCCCATTCTGCGAGCGGACATGTATCTTGGCATCATTGGCCGAGGCATCAGGTCCACTCCGGATCGAATTGCTCGGCGACCGTAAAGCGTCTCGGAGAACTGCCGCCAGGACGAATCGACAACAGGAACGAATATGACCACTCAACTAGCCGAGCCTACCGAAGAACTGCGCGAAGATTGGCCCGCACTCAGTCATGCCGAGCGCCTGAAGCGGTTTCGTGAGATGCACACCGGGGAGAAGGCGGACTTCTTCCTCGAGCTGAGCGCCCACGACCAATGCGATCTTCTCCTGCGGCTGCCGGAGGATCAGCGCCGCGTCTGGATTCGCCTGCTGGCCCCGGACGATGCCGCGGATTTGCTGCAGCAGGCCGGTCCCGACCATCGCGAGGAACTGCTGGCGCTGCTCGATGAGGCTACTCGAAAAGAAGTCTGCGCCTTGCTGGCCTATAAGGAGGACGAGGCCGGCGGTTTAATGAGCCCGCGTTTTGCGCGGGTGCGGCCCGACTCCACGGTCGAAGAGGCCATCTCCTACCTTCGAAAACAGGCGGCGACCGTCGAGTCCATCAATTACGCATACGTGCTGGATCATGACCAGCATCTGCTGGGTGTCGTTTCTTTGCGAGAACTTTTCTCCGCCGAGCCGGAAAAAACCATCCGCGCGATCATGCACACAGACCTGATCGCCGTCCCCGAGCAAACCAGCCAGAAAGCAGTCGCCGATGTGGTGCGCAACAGCCGGCTGACAGCGGTTCCTGTGCTCGACAAGCATGCCCGCATGGTCGGCATCGTCACGGTCGACGACATTGTCGACGTGGTGGAAGAAGAGAGCGCACGCGACATTCAAAACCTGGGCGGCACGGCGGCGTTGGATGGCCCCTACCTGCACGCACCGTTTTTCGAGCTGGTCCGCAAGCGCGCTGGATGGCTGATGATCCTGTTCGTCGGCGAAATGTTTACCGCCACCGCGATGAGCTTTTTCGAAAACGAAATTGAAGCGGCCGTCGTCCTCGCGCTGTTTCTGCCCTTGATCATCAGCAGCGGCGGAAACTCCGGATCGCAGGCCACAACCCTGGTCATTCAGGCCATGGCGGTGGGCGATGTTCGACTGCGCGATTGGTTCCGCGTCATTCGCCGCGAATTATTTGTCGGCCTGGCGCTTGGCTTAATCCTGGGATGCATCGGTCTGGTGCGCATCTTCGCCTGGCATTTCCTCTTCAAAATGTACGGGGCGCAAACGTTCCTGCTGTCGCTGACGATCCTCTGCGCACTGATTGGCGTGGTGGCCTT
Source organism: uncultured Acidobacteriota bacterium (assembly GCA_963735505.1). Lineage (GTDB taxonomy): Bacteria > Acidobacteriota > Terriglobia > Terriglobales > Acidobacteriaceae > JAKAAZ01. The sequence goes on from CAVTLR010000003.1 coordinate 536,139, forward strand.
TGGCTCCATCGCCGGGGCGACCTTGCCCTTCGTTCTGCGTCGCTGCGGCCTGAACCCGGCGACTGCCTCGGCCCCCTTTGTGGCGACCCTGGTCGACGTAACCGGTTTGGTGATCTACTTCTCCATCGCCAAAGTGATCCTGCTGCGGCCGCACTGACAGGAGGCCGTCCTGCGTGCGTGCCGCGGACTTGTCGGCTTCCCGCTCGACCATCCCCAGTCGACTTCGTTACACTACTGATCGCTGCTCTTGATTCGGCGCACGTAACTCACCACCCATGAAAACTCTAGTTTGCATCAAGCAGGTTCCGCAGAAAGACGCACCGCTGAAGTTGAATGCGGAGGACACCTGGATTCGCGAAGACGTCTCCTACGAAGTGAATGAGCCCGACGCCTACGCCCTGGAAGAAGCCCTGCGCCACAAAGAAAAACATGGCGGCGAGGTGGTGGTCGTCACCGTAGGTCCGGCCCGGTCGCAGCAGGTGTTGCGCGAAGCTCTGGCGAAAGGCGCCGACCGTGCCATCCACCTGGTCGATGATTCCTTTGTCACCATGGACGCCGTCAGCACCGCTCGGGCGATTGCGGCCGCCATCGAAGGTCAATCGTTCGACATGATCTTTACCGGTTTGCAGTCGGATGATTATGGGTTCGCGCAAACCGGCGTCTTGCTGGGAGAAATTCTCGGCTGGCCGCACGCGACCATCATCATCGGCATTGAAAAGACAGACACCGGCCTGCGCCTTAAGCGGGAGTTGGAAGCCGGCCAGTATCAATGGCTCGATATGCCGTTACCCTGTGTGCTGACCATCCAAAGTGGAATCAATAAATTACGCTATGCCACCCTGCTTGGCATCAAACAGGCCAGAAACAAGCCTCTCCAGCAGGTCACCAAGGCGGACCTGGAAGGCAAGCTGGGAACAAATCTGCAGACGATTGAGCGTCTCTACGTGCCCACCAAACAGAAGAAAACTGAGATGCTGCAGGGCTCGCCGTCGGAGATTGCAAAAAAACTGGTCGACGTATTTCGCAATGAAGCTCGCGTGATTTAATAATGGTGGCGTGAAGATTCGACTGGGAACACGACCTTCCCCGTCGCCGAAGAAATGCAAGGGAGAACAGAACCGATGCCAAACATGTTGTTGCCTCCGGAAGAACGCGACCTGACGCCCGACCAGGTGGCCGCACTCGACAAGCGCCGTTTCCGCGGCTTGATGCTGCAAGTGATGGGTGGAATTTTGGGGATCATGGCCATCTTGCTCACGGTGTGGGCGGGTCAGGATTTCACGTACGATCCCGGCTGGATTCATCCCATGGGCTACTACATGATCCTTGCCGGCACTCTTTCGCTCACCTGCATCACCATCGGTACCATTCTGCGCAAAGGTAGCCCAGAGTTCGACTAGAAGCCGATTCCCCATCCGCGGAAGCATCCTTCCTGATCGCTTCTAGTCTTCGAAATTGAGGCCTATGCCTGAAACCATTCTGGTTGTCGTCGAACAGCAGCAGTCGAAGCTGAACCGCGTCTCCTTGGAAACGATTGCGGCCGCCCAGGCCATCGCCAAAGAAACCGGCTGGCAGGTCGAGATTGCCGTACTCGGCCACGACATCGCTGCAATCGCGGAAGAGTTGGCAGGCAAGAAAGCCGCAAAAGTATATGCCATCGAATGCCCTCAGCTGGCGGCGTACACCTCCGATGGCTACGTCCATGTGCTAAAAGAATTCCTCGCCGGCAAGCAGCCCAGGCTGGTGCTGATGCCGCACACCTACCAGGTGCGCGACTTTGCCCCGCGGCTGGCGCTGGCGCTGGGCAAGACCGTCATCCCCGATGCCATCGGCTACAAATACGAAAACGGCAAGCTGCTCTTTACCCGGCAAATGTTTCAGGGAAAATTTGCCGCTGATGTTTCCTTCAGCGATCCGGGACCGCTGTGGATGGCGACCTTCCAGAACGCAGCCTTTCGTGGCGACGCGGCAGAAGGCGGAACAGCGCCGGTTGAAACCCTCCAGGTGACCGTGCCGGATGGAGTCATCCGAGTGAAGCCCCACGAAATTTTCAAAGAGGCCAAACAGGCTGTGGATCTGTCGCAGTCGGAATCCATTGTCGCGGTGGGTCGCGGCATCAAGGAACAAAAAAATCTGGCCATGGCGGAAGAGCTGGCGAAATTGCTGGGCGGCGACATCGGTGCATCGCGACCGATCTGCGACGCTGGCTGGCTGCCACTGGACCGCCAGATCGGCAGCTCCGGCCAGACCATCGCGCCCAAGCTGTATATCGCGCTCGGCATCAGCGGAGCGATTCAGCATATTGTCGGCATGAAAGGCTCGCGCACCATCATCGCAATCAACAAAGATGCCGAGGCCCCGATCTTCGAGATTGCCGACATTGGCGTGGTGGCCAACTTGTTCGATGTGGTGCCGCCGCTGATTGAAGAGATCAAGAAAGTCAAATCGGGAGCGTAGCTCCTTCATGATCCACTTCCGTAAGCCCATCGAAGGCATCGAACGTCCGCAGATGGAAGCCGATGTTGTGATTGTCGGCGGTGGCCCGGCAGGTATGGCCTGCGCCCTGCGCCTGTCGCAGCTGATCGACGCGCACAATGCCACCCATCCTGACTCTCCCCTCAGCAAAGAAAATATCTACCTGCTGGAAAAGTCGCGCGAGGCCGGACAACATTGCCTTTCGGGCGCGCTGCTCGATCCTCGTTCCATGAACGAGCTGTTGCCGGGGTTCGAAAATGAAGCTCCCATCGACGGCGTGTGTACCAAAGAAGCTGTCTACTATTTGACCCGCACCGCCAAGCGCAGATTTCCCTATACGCCCCCGCCCATGCGCGACCGCGGTCACTATGTCATCTCCATCAACAAGTTTGTAAAGTGGATGGCGGAAAAAGTGGAAGCGGCCGGCATCACCATCTTTACTGGATTTGCCGCCAGCGAGGTTCTTTTCGACGGCGACAAGGTCATCGGCGTGCAGACGGATGACAAAGGAGTCGACAAGAACGGTCAGCCGAAAGCGAACTTCGAGCCAGGGTACGATCTTCGCTCCAAAGTGACGATTTTCTGTGAAGGCTCGCGCGGCTCCTGCACCAAGCAAATTATCGAACGCTTCCACCTGGAAGATCCAAACCACGCGCAAGTGTACGGCGTCGGCATTAAGGAGTTGTGGGAGGTGTCGGCCGGCCGCGTCGCCAAGGGCGAAGTCATCTACACGCTGGGCTATCCGCTCACCACAAAGGAATACGGCGGTGCATGGATCTACGGAATCACCGACACGCTGCTCTCCATCGGCTACGTGACCGGTCTGGACTACGAAGACCCGCGCACCGATCCGCATCATGCCTTCCAGTCGTTCAAGGAGCATCCCCTGTTGCGCGGCATTCTGGCAGGTGGAAAGATGGTTCGCTATGGCGCCAAGACCATGCCGTACGGAGGATGGAACTCCCTGCCGCGACTGTTCGGCAATGGATGGATGTTGACCGGCGATTCCGCGGGATTTCTAAATTCGCTGCGGCTGAAAGGAATTCACCTCGCCATCAAAAGCAGTATGCTGGCGGCCGAAACAGCCTTCAATGCGTTGCTTGCCGGTAACACCTCGGCGGCACAGCTGTCCGCATACAAAGCGAGCGTCGATGCCAGCTGGATACGCGACGAACTGTATCCCGTACGAAATTTTCACCAGGCATTCAAACACGGCTTATGGGAAGGCATCTTCAAGGCCGGCGTGCAGCAGGCCATGGGCGGCGCAAATTTTGGCCCGGATTCAAAGCTGCAACCTGGCTATCAGAACATGCGGCACATTGATTCGCTCAACCCGTTCGGCGAAGGTCGCATGCAGTTCCTCGGCGCGGCCAAAGGTGACGGCAAGTTGACCTTCGACAAGCTGACCGATGTCTACCACTCCGGCACACGACATGAAGACGATCAGCCCACCCACTTGGTCATCGCCGATATGAATATCTGCCATGATCGCTGCACCAAAGAGTTCGGCAATCCCTGCCAGTTTTTCTGCCCGGCGGCTGTGTATGAAATGGTGGAAGAATCCGTCGAAGGCGAAGCTGCGACGGAGAAAAAACTGCACATCAACTTTGCCAACTGTGTTCACTGCAAAACCTGCGACATCATGGACCCGTACCAGATCATCAACTGGGTCCCACCGGAAGGCGGGGGCGGTCCAAACTACGACGGCATGTAACTCCGCCTGTGCTACCTTGACCCAGTGGAAATTGCCGGCCCCATTACAGTGGAAGAGTTACAGGAGGCGAGTGTTCTCGCCGTTCCCAGGCTGCTGCACGGCACCCTGCGCCGTCGCGCGCAGCAATCGCTGCATCCATCCAGGTGGCGTGGGGGCATGATTCTCCTGATCGGAATGCTTTTTCTGGTGTGGATCTTGTTCGATCCGTCCATGAGCGGCGAACCGAAATGGTGGCTGCTTCTGCTGCTGATTCTGGTGGTTGGCTATCGCGTTTTCTTCAGCGCAAAAACCATGCGCAAAGGATATGAACGTCGCATCGAGCGCATTCCCCGTGTCCTCTCCGTCGACACCGATGGAGTTCGCTTCGAAGATCGCGGCAAAATGTTTCAGTTTCGGCCCTGGTCCGCCTACCAATCCTGGCGAGAGGGCTCCAACGTTTTCGTGCTGCGTGGGCCGCAGAGACTGTCCAGCATCGTCCCCAAACGCGGTCTCAGCTCGCAGCAGGTGGATGAACTGCGTGTGTTGCTGGCCATGCATATGCCGGATTGCGCCTGACGCACTCCTAAGAATTTTATCGCCGCGCCCGATCCGGGAGTCCTTCTATACTGGAGGGGTCTTCCGACCGCTTCCGCCTCCCGGGCATACCCTGGCGGTTGCGGCGGCGTTCCGCATGCGGGAAGCAGGCAGGAACCAAGGGCATGGCTGGAAACGGCCACGCCTCCCGCGATTTGAAGCAACATCAAATCGCATTGGAAAGGAAGCTCGACGGCGCCTGGTCCTGGCGGTGCATGGGGTCTCGTCGTCTTTGCTCCTTGCGAGTCGTTTCCCGCATCCGATACTGGTAGAGAAATGGCCGCGACCACAACCCATCCCGAAGTTCGCTCGCTGTCTGCCAGGTCGCGCCTGACCGACAAGCATGGTCGCGCCATTACGGATCTGCGCGTCTCGGTCACCGATCGCTGCAACTACAAATGCGTCTATTGCCGCACCGGCACGGAGGGGGCGCAGTACGCCGAACTTCCCATTGCAGATTACCTCCGCATGGTGCGCATCTTTGTTGCGCTGGGGATTGAAAAGGTCCGGCTGACCGGCGGCGAGCCGCTCCTCCGCAAGGGACTGATCGGGATGATCTCCGAATTGGCGGAGATGCGAACAGCATTTTCCGTCGACGGCACGCCGCTTTCTCCAGGCAACGGTCAGCCTCTCGATATTGCCCTGACCACCAACGGACATCTGCTGGAAGATCTCGCCCAGCCGCTGAAAGACGCCGGCCTGAATCGCATCACCGTCAGCATGGACGCCATCGATCACCAGAAATTTGCGCGCATTACCCGCGTGCCCGACAGCTTCAATCGTGTGCTGGCCGGGGTGCGCGCCGCCAAACGTGTTGGCCTCGATCCGGTCAAAGTCAATTGCGTCTTGTTGCGCGGATTTAACGAGGACCAGATCGTCGAGTTTGCAAAATTCTCTCGCGATGAAGGCGTGATTGTCCGCTTCATTGAATTTATGCCGCTGGAAGAAGATCGCGTCTGGACGCCGCAGGTGGTGGTTCGACTGGAAGAGATCCTGGCCGCGCTGAACACCTTCCAGCCGGTAGTTCCGCTCGCCGCCAATACCGCCAGCGAGACAGCGCTGCGCTACACCTTTCAAGACGGCCTGGGCGAGATCGGCATCATCGCCCCGGTATCGCATCCCTTCTGCGGACATTGCAGCCGGGTTCGCCTCACCTCAGATGGAAAGCTGCGCACCTGCCTGTTTTCGCAATCCGACCACGATCTGTACGGGGTGCTGCGGCGCGGCGGCGACGATGCCGACCTGGCGGAATTCATCCAGCGCACCGTCGACCGTAAAGAAGCTCGACATCACATCGGGGAGCCAGATTTTCTGAAGCCCTCGCGCAGTATGGTTCACATCGGCGGATAAGGTCTGGGATAGAATGCTGCCATAGTCATGGCTCTCATTGGTCCCTCCCCTGCCGCGCGAACAATACCCGTGGCACGCTCGTCGCGAGCCCACCGAATACGCTGATAGAAGGGGTTCTGCTGATGAAGACGATTCGCTTCCCGGACGGCCAGCCGGCGTTGGAGATTCAGACCTTTCATGAGGTCGCGCGCGCGCTCACGTCGTCTGTCGATCTCACCAGCATATTGAACGGCATCATGCAGCAGATGACCCGCTTCTTCAGCCCCGAAGCCTGGTCGTTGCTGATCGTGGATGAGAAGAATCACCAGTTGTATTACGGCGTCATCTCCGGCGGACAGACGGAGAAACTCCGCCATAAACGCATTCCTCTGGGACAGGGAATTCCGGGCTGGGTCGCGCTGCACGGCGAACCCATGATCCTGGCCAGCGTTCCCGACGATCACGATTTAGCCGATGAATTGCCGGAGAGCAGCACCCGGGTCGAGTCCATCATCTGCCTTCCATTACGGGTGCGAAACCATACCTACGGCGTGCTGCAATTGGTAAATTGCCATCCGGAGAATATGGATAATCACGAGATATTTTTTCTCCATGCTCTCTGCGACTATGCCGCCATCGCGGTGCAAAATGCGCGAACCTTCGAGCAAATCCAGCAGCTCACCATTACCGACGATTGCACAGGCCTCTTCAATGCCCGCCACTTGTATGAACGGCTGGAACATTCTTTGGAGCGCAGCCGGCGCAGCGGCAAGCCGGTCAGCCTGATCTTTTTCGATCTCGACCACTTCAAAATGGTCAATGATACCTACGGGCATTTGAAAGGGAGCAAGCTGCTGGCGGAAATTGGCGACATGGTGCGAAACAGCCTGGGGCTGATTGAAACCGCCTACCGCTATGGCGGCGATGAATTTGTCGTGCTGATGCCGCATCAATCCAAACAGCGCGCCATGGACTTGGCGAACCGGCTCATGGACAAGCTGCGAACCACCACGTTTCTGCCCGAGTCAGGTCTGAACCTGCGCATCCTCGCCAGCTTTGGAGTCTCAAGCTTTCCGGAAGATGGGTTGGACATTCACGCTGTCATCCGCGCCGCAGATGCCGCCATGTATCACGTGAAAAATACCACCCGCAATGGAGTCGCCGCCGCCGGGCAATTCTCCATCGCCCGCAACGACTGAGCAGCCAGCTTCGCTCGGGATGACAACTTTTTTTTACGGAATGCTGCAAGCCGCAGCTAGTCGTCGCTGTCGGCGCCAGCCTTATTCAAATGGATATCGCCCTTTTCGGCGACGATGTGCAGCAGCGGCCCACCTCCGCCCACTTCACCTGAGGCCGTGGCGCGATCATTCGCCGAAGATTGCGACAATTTAAAATCTGAAGTGATCTCGCCATCGTCGGCGACACCCTGCACGGAAAACTTAGCTTTCTCCGGAACCGTAATATCCACCGAGCCGTTGCGGTTCGCAATGTCCATGGCGGCGACCGGGTTGACCACGCTGACGGCGACGCTACCGTCGGAATTCTTCACCGTGACCACGCCCTGAATTTGTTTCAGCGAAATGTCCATCGCGTGTGTGCTCACCAGGACGGGCCCACGAGCGTTTTCCATGGTCACATCGCCATCGCTCAGCGTGACTGTTCCATCGAGCCGGCTCGCTTGAATCTCCGTGCGGCTGGAGTGCAGGTGCAGCGTTCCCTGCAGATGATCCAGATTTACATCCCCGAAAAAGTCGCCGGTTAAGGTGGACGATCCAGTGACCTGGGAGAGTGAAACATCATTCATGCGCCCGGCAATCGCAAAATCCCCCTGCAGGTCACGGCCGGTAAAATCCCCCTGACGCATCGCCACCTGGGTTGCGCCGACGATGCTTGTCACTTCCACGTTCCCCTGGTTGGAGTTGACGGTGACTGCTGCCTTGCGCCCACTGATGGTGACATCGCCATGATCGACCTTCACCTGCACCGGCGCGGTTGCGGGCAACGCGATCGTCAGATCTGCGACATGGCTGTCACTGGAGGGCATGTGCACGGTGACTACATTGCCGGCCGAGGTAATCAGCGGTTCCAGTGAATCCAACTCCCGCTGCGCCTCATGCTCGGAGCCGCTGTACACGGTTTTATCGACCGTCAAATGCATCTGGGCGTCACTGCTGGCCGTCAGGATCACATCGCCGTGCCCGTTTTGGATGACCACGGTGGCGTCGGCAGGCAGGGGATGTGCGATTTGCTCCTTGGCCTGGTGTTTGTTACCGAACATCTCCGCCAGGTTGACGTTGTCGCCAAGCTGCAGCTGATCTCCGACCGACTGCCAATTCACGTGATTATGCGCCGCGATCACCCCAACGAAGGCCAGCAGCAGTAAAAGAAACACCACGCCGCCACCGATCCGAACTCGCGTCTGACCAGCCAGCGTTATCGATTCCAGGGCGAGCAAGACCCCGGCGCCAATCAGCAAAAGCGGCCACCAATGGCCATACCAATGCCAGAAATAGTCGACATTGATCCTGTGCATTCTCATCAGCAACGCCAGCACGCCGATGACAATCAGGAAGAGAGGTCCGAGGATCGATCGGTGCGCAGTTCCGCGAATCGAAGCGCGATAGGCATCACGCTGGATTCTCCTCTGCATCTTCCACTGGGCGCGCTGGGCTTTCATCTGGGCGCGCGATGGCGGATATTGCGGCGGTGGCTGTGGAGGCATGCCCATGGAGCTACCGGCCTTCTCTTTCGGGATCGTCCGGCGCGGAGGGCTGCGATTGGACAAACGGACCTGAGCCCACATTGGAGGGCGGAGGCGCGGTCCACGACGCAGATCCTGGTGCACCACCCATCGGCGCTCCAGGATGATAGCCGCCCATGCTGGCCGCGTACTGCTGCTCTTCCTGTTGGGCGCGCACGTCTGCCGTCCACACCGCGCGCTCAGCCACCATCAACAAGCCCAGTACGATCAGAATCAATGGCCAGCTGGTGCCCCAATGCATAATATTCCACTGGTTCAGCAACGCCAGCACGCCGATCAAGATCAGGATTACCGCACCGCGTAAGCGGCGAATTTGATACCAGCGATTCATCATGCACCTCCCACAGGCGGCTTCTGGCTATGACGAATCACCATCCACACACCAATACCAATCAGCAGAATCGGCCAGCCTCGATCCACCCAATGCTCGCTCAGAATGCCGAGATTGCCGAGTAAGAAGGCCAGGCCTAGAACAATCAGAACGACCGCGCCGACGTGAATTCCACGATTCGGTCCCGGTTGCCCCACCCCGCAAAATGAATCCGGAGGAGGCGGCGGCACGTACGGCGGCGTATACGGCGGAACATATTCCGATGCGGGAGCGAAGCCGGAGACTGGTCCTGCACTTCCCACCGGCGGTACTCCCGGCGGCGTCGGATTCGGCGGCTGACTGGCCGCATTCGGAGGCACCGTACTGCCCGTCCAGGGATTTGCGGTCGGGGTGGGCCTGGCGCCGAACCAGTGGGCAACATCGTTCAAGCCCAGCGGATTGGGCAACGGAAGCCCGTCGCGGCGTGCAATGGCAGTCTGATAGGCGTCAAACACCTGGTACACGACCCAGCCGAAGCAGACCAAACCCAACACCCCGTTGTAATGTGAAAAATCGACCAGCAGGGCAAAAATCACCACATGGGCCAGCGCCTTGGCAAACTGGCCGTTATACATGGCCCCAACGCCAGGAATCCAGCCCAGCGCGAAAGCCACCCACGGGTTCGTGCCCCAGCTTGGAGGCACATTGCCGGCAGCACCAGGAGCGCTGGAAATGTATTGATAGCCAGGACCCGCGGTGTACTCATTTCCCTTGCCATCGGAAACGTGGATGCCGTCTGGGGTTTGAACAAACCTCGCACCGCCCCCAACATTGCCTGCTGGAGCGGCGCCGATCCGGGCCGCCAGGCAGGGTTCACAGCTGACGATGTTATTGACCTTATGAACGCATTGCTCGCACAGCGGCTTTCCGCAGAACTGGCAGTAAGCTACAACCGGTATTTCGGGATGATTTGCGCAATTCATGCCGAGTTCCTTTCTGGCACAGAAAAACGACTCAACTGAAGCAAGTGTGATGAAGCCTGGAACCCAGGCCGGCAGACAAATTCAGTAAAGACTGTAGACATCACTTGTGGGCGACCGCTCGCAACGGCACTCGAGCCGGGCAGTGGCTCTACACGCATGGACGCGTCGATCACCGGGCCGGTGACGATGGGCGCGGGTTCAACCGGTGTCGCACGATTGCGCTGCGCATTTTGATCCTTGACGGGCGTGACGTCCATCCGTTCTCGATGCACTCCTTCGCGATCACTTTGATCCTTTTTGTCGTCGCTATGACCCGCGCCGCTTCTTCCGGAGCCCTGCTTATCCTGGGGATAGGTGGTCTTTTCCGGAACCGGCGCGGAGTCGGCAGCCTGGCGCAGTTGATGCACGCGCGACTCAACTTCATACACGATTCGAAGATTTTCATAGTAATGCACGACCCGCGCATTGGCCTGAGCATATTGGCGAGTGACGGCGCGGCGCATCGCCTGCGGCTCCAAATCGGAAGCGCGAAAACTGGTGAGCCTCACTCCAACCAGGTTCAGCGTCAGCGAAATCGAGAAGAAGGCCATGGCGGCGACCAAAGCCAATCGCGGTTCAAAGACCGTTTTCCGAAGCAATACTACGGAGGGACGCTGCCACATCGGGATGGCCGCAGTTCCGTCAACACCAGCAGTTCCGTTGTCGCCATCCATTTGGCCGGGGATCAGAACGGCTTCAGAATCCTGGGATGAATATCCCGGAAGGCTATACCGCTCTGCTGCACGCGAATCTGTTTCCGCAGGGATCTTCGGCGTTGACCACCGCAGATGGGATGCCTCCCCTGCGCCCGATGTTTTGGCCAGGATTTTGGCAACCAGGTCGGAAGCAGGAACCAGCGGTTCCAGCTTCAACATCAGCAGCCACTCGCGACCCTTGCGCGCCTGTGAAATCTTCTCCCGGCAGGACGCACACTCGCTGGTATGGGTACGAACCCGCTCGGCCACTGTCGGGGCCAATGTGCCCTCGGCCACCTCAACCCACAACAGCTCAACCGCGGCGCAGTCAAGCTTGTCCGATGGGACGTTCGCCGACTTCGCAGCCGGCTTGTCTCCAAATTGGCCGTGGTCCTTCATCTACATCACCTGCCTTTTAGTACGTTCCAACAGCCTTGCAAGTTCCATCCGGCCGCGACTAATCCGCGACTTGACCGTACCTTCCGGAATGCGCAAGACTTCGGCAATTTCCTTGTAATCCATATCCTTTAGATCGCGCAAAATCACGGCTTCCCGCAGCTCCGGAGACACCTGCAGCAACGCCTGCTGGACCAGCGCCTGCAATTCGCGATCCATATAGTTCTTGAGGGGGTCTGCCTGTTGGGTTTGCAGCCTTTCGGCAGGCGAGTTGGAGGTTCCATCCTGGTCCTCCCAGCCTGCGTCCAGCGAATGCGTGGTCTGCTCGGCCCGGGTGCGGCGGAAATGGTCCACCAGCAGGTTCCGGGTCAGGGTTGTCAGCCAGGTGGGAAAACTGCCGCGCTCCACATCAAACGACTTCAGGTTGCGATAGACCTTCAGAAATACATCCTGGGTCAGGTCTTCCGCGTCCCCGGCCGAACCCGGTAAAGCGATAGCAGAGGCCATAGACGCGACGGTGCTGTGTCTCCACGATCTGCTGCCAGGCATGACCATCTCCCTGCAAGCAACGTCGTACGAGTGCGTTGGTCTCTTCCACGGAGTCGGAATTTACGGGCATCCGCTGCCTAGGTTCAGCTATCCCCTTTGAAGACGGGTTGGTCATGTGGTCGCCCCGCCGCGGTCCCCCGCGGTGATCCCGCAGGTCAAATCGCGTGATGCTGTTGCACGGGTACGATAAGGCCGACATTCCCATACCACAGGATACGTGGGCCACCACGTTTCAGTTCCCTCACATACTACCGAAACCGCGGCCACTGAGCGACAGGATTTTTGTTCCAGGGGTGCGGCTACATGTCGTGGGGCACGTAATCGGATGCGACCGGGTTCTCGTACAGCGAATAGTCTCGGCTGACCACCGTAATCCCGCTCTCCGTCACCAGGTAGTTCTTGCGGTCTTCATTCGCGTCATAGCCGATCACCGTCCCCTCAGGAATCTGGACGTCGCGATCTATGATGGCGCGGCGGATGCGCGAATGCCGCCCAATCCTGACGTGCGAAAACAGAATGCTCGAATCCACTTCCCCATAGGAGTTGACGCGGACATCGTGCGACAAAACGCTGTTGCGCACCGTGGCGCCCGACACGATGCAGCCGGCGGAAATCACGGTATTAATCGCCATGCCGGTTCGTCCCGGCTCGCCAAATACGAACTTGGCCGGAGGATACTGCAGCGGCCGGGTCCGCATCGGCCAGCTCTTATCGTAGAGGTTGAAAATCGGGGTCACCGAGGCCACATCCATATTGGCGTCGTAATAGGCGTCCAGTGTTCCCACATCCCGCCAGTACAGAGCCTCCTGCTTATTCTCATCGACAAAATTGAAGGCGTACATTTTGTACTGGCCCAGCATCGCCGGCAGAACATTGTGGCCAAAATCATGCTGCGAATTCGGGTCTTCCGCGTCCCGGATCAGCGCCGGCAGCAGGGCGTCGGTGTTGAAAAGATAAATCCCCATCGACGCATCCACCTTGTCCTGATTGAAAGGCGAGCGCATATTCGTTTGCTGCGGTTTCTCCTGGAACCCGGTCACTTCTCCGCTCCGCGACACTTCCACTACGCCGAATCGCGAGACTTCCGACGGATCGATGGGCAGCGTCGCCAGCGTCACATCGGCCCCGGAATCGATATGCTGCTGCACCATGCGGCCGTAGTTCATTTTGTAAATGTGATCGCCGGAAAGCAGCAGCACCCGCTTGGGCTGCTCGCTGCCGATGGAATAAATGTTCTGATACACCGCGTCCGCCGTACCCATATACCAGTTGGAGCTGACCCGCTGCATGGGCGGCAGAATTTCAATGAACTCGCCCAGCTCATTGGCCACCACCGAACCCCACCCCTCGCGAATATGTCGATTCAGCGAGAGCGCCTTGTATTGCGTCAGGATGTAAATCCGTCGAAGGTCAGAATTGATGCAGTTCGATAGCGTGATGTCGATGATGCGATAGTTGCCGCCGAACGGAACCGCCGGCTTGGCTCGATCGCGGGTCAGAGGATAGAGCCGCTCGCCGGCCCCACCTGCCAGAAGAACTCCCAAGGTATCTTTCATCGAGGGCATTTGATTTGCCTATCCTGCCAAATTTGCGATCGTTGCGAGTATACCAATCCATGCCCACTTGTCATTCCGGCTCCAGAACCGCAGCGCGGAACGGGAACAATCTTGTCAGGGTGCATCGTTCCTAACATAGGATGCAGACCGCCGACATCCCAACCATGCTGACACAAATATTCGATGCGACAATAAATCAGATGTACTTTCATCCCCAGCTTCGACCGCGAATCCGATGCTGCAGCTAACCCGCGCCGGCAAACGCTTCGGCCACAAACTTCTGTTTGAAAAAATCGACTGGCAGATCACTCCCGGAGAGCGCACCGGGCTGGTCGGCGGCAACGGCACCGGCAAATCGACGCTGCTGCGAATCCTCGCGGGGCTCGACTCATTGGACGACGGTTCCATGGAGTCAACCGGCGGAATGACCTTCGGCTACCTTCCCCAGGATGGCCTGCAACTGCGCGGACGCTCCGTTTTCGATGAATGCCTGTCCGCATTCGCCAGCACCCAGGCGCTGGAACATAAGATTCAGCACCTGCACACGCAGCTGGCGGAACTACCGCCTCACTCCGGCGAATACGCCGCCGTCATCGCGCAATTGACGCGCAGCGATGCGGAATTTCACGCGCTGGATGGCTATACCATCGAAGCCCGCGTCGGCACTGTCCTGTCCGGTCTTGGTTTTTCCAAAGAGGACTGGCAGCGCAAGACAGAGGAGTTTTCCGGCGGCTGGCAGATGCGAATCGCCCTGGCCAAACTGCTACTGGAAAAACCCGACCTGCTGTTGCTGGATGAGCCCACGAATCACCTCGACCTCGAAGCCCGCAATTGGCTGGAAGGCTATCTCCACGCCTATCCGCATGCCTACGTATTGGTTTCGCATGACCGATTTTTCCTCGATATTGCAACCGACAAAATTGTCGAACTGTGGAATCACCGCCTGTACAGCTACACCGGAAATTACGAAAAGTATTTGCAGCAGAAGGCGGAGCGGCAGGTCCAGTTGGAGGCCGCCTATCGTCACCAGCGCGAGCACATCGAACATTTGGAATCCTTCATCACTCGCTTTCGTGCGCAAGCCACCAAAGCGCGCCAGGTACAGAGCCGCGTCAAGGAACTGGAGCGAATTGAGCGCATCGAGCTCCCTCCCGCGGAAACTGAAATTCATTTCACCTTTCCGCAGCCGCCGCCCAGCGGACGCACCGTCGCCGAGGCGCAACAAATCAGCAAGAGCTATGGCGCGAAGGAAGTGTTTTCCGGAGTGCAATTCACCATTGAGCGCGGCGAGCGCATTGCGCTGGTGGGACCGAATGGCGCGGGAAAATCGACACTCATCCGCCTGCTCGCCGCCATGGACGAGCCCACAACCGGCCAGCTTCGCCTGGGACACAATGTTGTGCTGCAGTATTTCGCCCAGGATCAGTACAAGGAACTCGATGCCGACGCCCGCATGCTCGACGACATCGGCCGCAGCGCCCCCAGAATTCCGCAAACCGAATTGCGAAGCCTGCTGGGATGCTTTCTATTTTCCGGCGACGATGTCTTCAAGCCGCTCGGCGTGCTTTCCGGCGGCGAACGCAACCGCTACGCCCTGGCGCGCCTGCTGGTGAGCCCGGCGAATTTTCTTCTTCTGGACGAGCCCACAAACCACCTCGACATGCGCGCCAAAGAAGTGCTGCTGGAAGCGATCCGGAATTTTACCGGGACCGTCGTATTCGTCTCCCACGATCGCGCCTTTATTGATGCGCTGGCGACGCGCGTCTTTGAAATTCGAGATGGCGCCGTGCATGTCTATACGGGAAATTACGAAGATTATCTGTGGCAGATTTCGCGGCAGGCGGAAGCAGCGGCAAAAACTCCTTCTTCGCCGGATGGAAGAAAATCAAATGAAAATTCTGCCCCGGCCGCGCTGCCTGACCCTTCGTCGAATGGCCAGCCGGCAGACAGTCCCGTCGTCAAACGCGTCAGCCGCATCAATCCCATCCGCCTGCGGCAGATGCAGGACCGCTGCACCGCGCTGGAAGAAGAGATTCCTCGCATGGAAGCGGCCATCCAAACCACCGAGGAGCAGCTGGGCGTGTACGTTTCCGCCGAGCACTACCAGTCGCAGCAGAACCAGCTCGACCAGATGCGCGCCGAACATGCAGCCATGTTGACCGAGTGGGAAGAATTGGTGACGCAACTAGAGGAGCAGGCGGCGATTTCTTCCTCCACCCCTTAGGAAACTCCCCGCTCGCTCCTGCATAATGCAAATACGTATGGACCTTTTGTGGAAGCCGGAAAACTGGGCCGAGCGGCTGGAGGAATTGCAGTCGTTCGATCCGGAGCGCAAAGAAGCTCCGCTGCGCCGCGACGTTCGCTCGCTGGGAACGCTGCTGGGGCGCGTGCTTCGCGAGCAGGCCGGAGATGCGCTATTTCAGGCGGTAGAAGATTTGCGTCGCCTCACCACCGATGGCCGCGAAGCGCGCTTGCAAGGCGATTTGAAGAAGGCCGATTTTCTGCTGGCGGAAGCCATCGCCCGCATCGCCACCTGCGATACCGGATTTGCGGAGCAACTGACGCGCGCCTTCGCCTTTTATTTTGAGCTGATCAACCTGGCGGAAACCAATCATCGCAAGCGTCGCCGCCGTGCCCATCGCCTGTTGGGAAGCCAAACCCCGCCCCAGCCCGGAGAAATGCGCGGAACCCTACGCCGCATGCGCGAGGCCGGCATCACCGCCAGCGAAGCCATGGATTTTCTCGCGAAAATTTGCGTCATCCCGGTGTTCACCGCTCATCCAACCGAGGTCGCCCGCCGCTCCGTCCTGTTCAAGCGGAGACGCCTCGGCGAGACCCTGGAAAGTCTCAATCAAATTCCTCTGCAGGATGAGGAACTGGCGGCTCGCGAAGAAGATATCCTCGCGGAAATCACCGCGCTCTGGCAAACCGACGAAGTACGCAGTCATCGCCCTACGGTCCAGAACGAAATCAAACTCGGCCTCGACTATTACGACATCGCGATCTTTGAAACCCTGCCGCAGCTCTTCGAAGAAATCGCCGGCGCGCTGCGCGACGAGTACGGCCTTGAAATCGAAGCCAATGATCTGCCGCAGGTGGTGAAGTTTGGTTCCTGGATCGGCGGCGATCGCGACGGCAATCCATTTGTAACTCCAGAAGTTACATGGCAAGCCATCACCATGGCGCGGCGCAAATTGATTGAGCATTACTGCGCTCGCATTCAACTGATCCTCGACCTGCTGACCCCTTCCATCCAGCGAGTCGGCCTCAGTCCGGCGCTGGAGAAAAAACTGAATAGCTATTCGGCGCAGATGGAACGTTCCGGAGCGGGCATCGATCAGCGATATCCGCACGAATTGCATCGCCGCTTCGTTCTATGCATTCGCCTGCGCCTGGAGGCGGCTGCGCGAGAGCTCCACGACACGTCCGCGTCCGTCGGCTTGCCGCCGTATCGCTCCAGCCAGGAATTGCTGGACGATCTTCATCTCGTCCGCGACAGTCTGGCGCAGGAAAAAAGTCTTCGCCTCGCCCGCGGACTGATCGATCCGCTGGTCCGCGAAGTCCGCACCTTTGGCCTGCATCTGCACACCCTCGATATCCGCGCGCATGCCCGCCAACTGACGCAGGCCTTGAAAGAAATCGAAGAAAACTGCGAGCAGGATTCCTCGCTCGAAAATTTCGCCAGCCCGCTCTCACGCGACACAGCCGACGTCCTCGCCACCTTCCGCGCCATCGCGCAGATTCAGCGCGAAGAGCCAGTAGAAACCATTCAGCAATATGTCATCAGCGGCGCCACTGGCGCAGAAGATGTCTGGCGCGTCCTGCACCTGGCGCGCACGCATGAAGTCTCCTGCATCGCCGGCGAAAATCGCGCCGCCATCCGCGTCGTCCCGCTCTTCGAGTCCATCGAGGACCTCCGCGGAGCCGCCGCCATCTGCCGTGAAATCTGGACTGCCCCCGCCTATCAGCCCCTGCTCGAATCCTGGCAGCGCCGCCAGGAAGTGATGCTCGGCTACTCCGACTCCAATAAAGATGGCGGCATGCTGACCAGCACCTGGGAGCTATATAAAACGCATCGCGCCCTCTACGCCGTCGCTCGCGAATGCGGCATCGATCTGCGCCTGTTTCACGGCCGTGGCGGCACCGTTGGTCGCGGCGGCGCACCCACGCATCGCGCCATCTATGCCCAGCCCATTGGCGATTTCAACGGTGAAATTCGCATCACGGAACAGGGCGAGGTTCTGCACTGGAAATATTCTGACGTAGTGCTTGCGGAATGGAACCTGGAGCTGATGGTCGCTGCCTCGCTCGATGCGCTGGCGCGTCCGGAAGCGAATCGTCCCGGCGGTCATCGCACCGGCGAAATGATGCCGGGGTGGGAGGAAGTGTGCGACGAACTTTCAGCCACCGCCTACCGTTTTTATCGCAAAAATATTCCTGAAGATGAAGAAGTCCTGCAATACTTCGCTGAAGCCACGCCGGTGAACGAATTAGAATATGCGCGCATCGGCTCGCGTCCCGTTCGCCGTAAAGCAAGAAATAATTTCGCCGATCTTCGCGCCATTCCCTGGGTGTTTGGCTGGATGCAGAGCCGTCATGGAGTCCCCGGATGGTTCGGCGTCGGCCACGCACTCGAGCATTCCATCGCCCAGGGAAATCTTCCCGTGCTGCAGCACATGATGCGGGAATTTCCCATGTTCATCGACCTGATTCGCAACGTGGAACTCTCGCTCGCCAAGGCCGACTTCCACATCGCCAAACAATATTCTCTGCTCACAACTGATCGTGCCATGGGAGATCGAGTCTTCAGCCGCCTGCAATCAGAATATGAAAATACGCATCGCGCAGTGCTGGCGGTAACCGGGCAAAAAGTTCTGCTGGAAACCAACCCCGTGCTATCGCGCTCCATTCGAGTCAGAAATCCCTACGTGGACCCGATGAGCCTGATCCAGGTAGAACTGCTGCGGCGCAAGCGTGCCGGCGATACCAGCGATTCCCTGCAGCGCGCCATCGCCGCCACCATTAACGGCATCTCCGCCGGACTCAGAAACACTGGATAAAAAAATGAGTAGAGTGTGTTTCTCAGAGCTGGGCCTGCTTTGTATCAGGGCACGACTTCAGTCGTGCCAAAAGGTCCTTCAATAGAAGGGGTTTTAACCCCTGAGGATTGCAAACGATGCAGGAGAAGCATGGATGAAACGTTCAAGAAAATAAAAAGCAAAGGCCCGAATCGCGTCGCGCGATCCGGGCCCCGTTTCCTTCATCGACCAATGTAATTAGTCGGTCTGTTCCTTGCGTGCCTTCTTGCGATTGCGCTTGCGGGCCAAAGCCTGCTTCATGCGCATCTTCTCGCCTGGCTTCATGTAGTACGAGTGCCGCTTGACTTCCTTAATAATGTCTTCCTGCTGCACCTTGCGCTTGAAACGCCGCAGTGCATTCTCCAGCGGTTCGCCTTCTTGAATCTTTACTTCTGCCAAATGAGATTACACCTCCCAACGCTCCGGTTGGACACCCTTTAGAATACCGTAAATCCCCAAGAATTTCCTCTTCGTGTGTTAATTAAGAAGTCATGCTCATTTGGTGGTTCGTCTACGGGATACCTCTTCTATCTTTGGTGATTTCGTGCGTGTTGCTATTCCGCTATCGTCCTCGCTTGTTCGTTATGCCGTTTGCAATTCTGGCGTTGGCTCTGAGCACCGCATCGTCAGCAATGGGATTATATGGATTGATCCATCTAGAACATTTGTTACGCAGGAATTTCTTTGATTACGGTTTTGAAAGGCGAGCGGGGACGATCGCAGATCTTGGTTTAGCGGCGAGCATCACTTGGCTACTCCTCAGCCGAAGATGGAAAAACCCTCCGGCATGGATCGCGTTCGCGGTATCCCTTTGGATGTCCTTGGTGTGGACCGCAGCTTGCATGACGCTCTGACGAGCGCCCACCACTCCATCGATTAACTCCACGCCTACGCAACTCTTCACCCCCATGCGTGTCTGCTCTTTCATGTTCCCATGCTCGCTTCGGGAACCAGGCCTGCAACGTCAGGCGTTTTCACAAACTCGCACCAACGAGGGTCATTGCAATGAAAAAATTATTTGCGATCGCAGGTTTGTCGCTGTTTTTGCTTCCATTCAGCGGCTGCGCTCACCATCAACCTCCTCCGTATTACGCACCCCCACCCCCAGGAGCAGTGGCACGCCAGGGATTTGACGACGGGGTCGCGGCAGCCCGGCGCGATATTTCGCAGGGAAAGCGTCCGGATGTGAATCGGCATCCTCGCTTCCGCAACCCACCCGTGCCTCCGGGCGAGCCCTCTCAAATCTACCGCGATAATTTCCATCGTGGCTACACCGACACGTATCGCGGAGGACGCTGACTCCATCACGCGCCCTGACCTTTGGCGGCACCAACCCCGTGCATGCCCCGCCTTGATTTTCTTCAAAGCGGGGCATGCGCGCAGATTCTCTTCACCGCCGCCCGCAGCTCTCAGTTTTATTTTGCCGCACCGCATGCAATGCGCCACGAATTCAGCTTGAGCTTCTTGAATGCGCCCACCATCTGGTCCTTCGCGTAGGTCGGGCAGAAACGCATGTCTTGGAATTCCGCCTTGTATTCCACCCCTCCCACCCATTTGCCGGCTTGCACCATCGGCGCGGACTTCTCACAAAAGTGGTAGTGATAGCACGATTCAAAAATCAGAGCCTCCATATACGGCTCCAGCACCGCAACATTCGTCGGCGCGTTCTCCCAGGAGGCGGAAAGCCCCATCGTATGCGCCTGGTTCGCCATCCACGCCGTGTAATACGCAGACTCCTGCTGCGTGATCGCAATGCCCGTGGGATTGTCCCAGTCCTGCACGTTATCGAACTCCACCCCGTCGAACCCCTTCTCGACGCACACCTGCATGCGCGCAATCATGATCGGCGCCAGAATGCCCAGCTGGCGGATATCCAGCCAGCGCTCATGCGGCCATCCTACATAGCGTTTGCCCAGAACGCTCTCGGGGAATTTGGAAGCGTCGGAACGCGTTTCCTCCCACGAGCCAATATCCACGTAGCAGTACGCATGCTCCCCCCGCTTGTGAATCGCGGCCACGGTGGAAGCCGGATTCCCCACCGCGTCAATCACGTAAAACGGCACCTTGACGTCCAGGTTCGTGCAGGTCTTTGCCGTATCGCAGCTCAACTGCCACTGCCAATCCATCCCAATGGTTGGCTTCCAGCAACTGCCCTTGGTTGCATCGCAGGGAACCGGTGCGGGCAAGTGTTGCGACCAGCTGCGGCGTCAGGACGCTTGGCGTTGGCTCGCCGCTGCCGGCCTGGGCGAATCCCAATCCGATGCACACAAATCCCAGAATCATACATGCCATGGCTTTCAAAATGCTTCGCATTGTTATCGGATCTCCGTGGAAGATTTTCTGTTTCCTGACGCATCACCCAAGAACCCATCGGAACCAGCCGCGCAACACCGTGACGGGTGGACCGATCACGACTCCTACCCCAAACTGATCGCCGCAAATTGAATCGTCTCCAGAACCGCGCCTCTCGACCATCAACCTGAAAGCCTATCGTTCCGAATTGTCGCGCGTGGCCATAGGAAACGTCCAGTCACCGTCCCCTCGAAAAGCGGGTTTCGGCCCCCCACCGATCGAATCGCGTTTTCCAGTAGTCCGAAGTTGCCGAATTCGAATCTTAAGGCCTAGAAGCCTGTCGTATGGAGGAACCCATATGAAATACCTCACATTCTCCCTGATGGCAGTGGCAACAATCGCCGGCCTTGTCGCCATCATGAACCCTGCACCAGGACACGCGAGCGGGCCATCCGCCGCGCCCTTCGTCACCGAAATGCCTCACGGCTACCGCGATTGGAGATGGATCTCCTCTGCCCACGAAGCCGGCAACCTCAACAGCTTAGGTGCTGTGCTGGGCAACGATGTAGCGTTCAAGGCCTTCCAGAAGGGCACGCTCCCCTACCCGGACGGCACCATCATCGCCGCCTTGCATTACAAGTACGTGCCATCGGAAGAAAACAACAAAGTCTTTGGCCAGGCCCAATCCTTCGTTCCCGGCGCCCCCACGAACATTCAGTTTATGATCAAGGATTCGAAAAAGTATGCCGCAACCGGCGGCTGGGGATTCGGTCACTTCGCCAACGGCAAACATGGCGACGCAGCCTTCATGAAAAGCTGCTTCCCCTGCCACCAGAAGGCCCAATCGACCGACCTCGTCTTCACCCACTACGTCCCGTAACGCTGAACGCCACAACCAAACGAAATGGGACTCATGCAGCAGCAGTCGCGCGCCAACTCGACAATTGCAATCGGCCCACGCGCATCTCGCACCTTGAGTCCCAAATCGTTCTCTACGCGGAAACACGCGAAACTTTGCTTCCGCCAAATGAGATTACATCCCCCAACTCTCCGGTCGCATACCCTCTAGAGGACCGTAATTCCCCCAGTTCGATAGTTCCCGCCTCAACACCGAATCGCGGGCCAGTTTGAATTTCCACACGGCCTAACGGCTGGGTTAGACTGGCGGAGAGGGCCAAGCGATGAACCGTAAAACGAAAAATCACCTAACTACCGCGACGGTCATCCTTGTATTGATTGGCGCGATGCCTGGAATTCTCAACCGCCCTTGGCAACAACTAGTCGTCACAGTGGCCGCTTTGATTACAGAATCTCTTGCTGCCTGGGTTATCCGAAGAGACCAGCGACCAACTGAGATAATGAAAAGCCTACCCAAATTTGCCGGCTGCCCCATTCAAGCCCTCAGTTGGCTTGAGTGGGATGAGAACAAAATTCAAATTCAAAAGCCTGCGGCGTTTTCGAAAGTGATTTACCACGAGTTATGAATGCGTCTGACGTCATTGACGAACTAAATACGCTCTACAAGGACGGCGTTAATACCGCCTCCTTGATCGCCACCTTACAGACGCAGATGTTGAGCGTTGGACAACGTGTGCGGCTGGTCCCGATCTCAACTCTTTGACGATATTTCCCAGCGCTGGCGCTTGCCTCCAAAGCCGCAGAGCTATCCTTCGGCTTCCGTGACATAGTGGTGAACACCTCGCCATTCCCGTACCAATACGATGACCCCCGCCTCAAATCTTCTCCCAGGTCTATTCGCCGTTCGATGAAGACGAGTACTACCACGGCAACAATCGAGATGAAGTCCTGTGGAGGCCTATACCCGTCCGATGATTGCTCGGGTTGTCAGAAGTTCTTGGCGCGTCGTCGAAGCCAACCAGAGGTCGAGAATTGGAACCCGACAAACGGAGGGAAGCTTGTCGCCGGGTGCCGCAGATTTCGTATCTGAGACCTGGGATCGATACCCCACACCCGCAAATACATCGTCCGGCCTGGCATTGAATCAAATGGCGTAGGAGCGCTGTACGGGAGACTATACTGGTATTAAATGGCTGGCCCGACGCCAGTCGGGCGTCCCCACCATTTAGCGTCAACCTCCAAGACAGCTTTACAAGGGTGTGGCCATGCAAACAAAATCACTACATTACGAAGTTATGGGAGACGATCGCGTCGAGGCGATGGACATAGGGCTGGCATCAAATAAAATGCCCTCGGACGATCAGGCTGGCGGATAACCATTCTCGCTTGAAATGGGTCATACTGGATGTACTGAGCGAAGTTTCCTCTTGCTTATTGATGTCCTAACGGGTAGAAATATGCCCATACCCGCAGCCATGCGGAGAAAATAGCGGAATTATATGAATACAATATGCGCACAAGCCGCTGACACGGTGAGCTATGATATCGACTTTGAACGGGAGGACGACGGCCGATGGATTGCCGAAATAGCCGCTTTGCCCGGCGTGATGGCTTACGGTAGCACAAAAGAAGAAGCCGAATCGAAAGTCGAGGCGCTGGCACTCCGTGTGATTGCAGACAAGCTCGAACGCGAACGGGCAACGATGAGCGCTGTCCGATTCGCCATTGCTTGAGTACGTGGGGAAGTTACAAGGCGAAAGTGGTTCTCAGAGCATTGAAACGAATTGGATGGCGAGAAGACCCAAACGACAAGAAAGGCAGCTCGCATACCCAGCTGGTTCGCCCTAATTTCCCTGATTACACGTGGTCATTTGCAGGATCTGACGAAATCGGTCCGAAAATGATGTCCCGAATAGCGAAGCACACCGGTTTGAAACCGAAGGATCTGTGAGCAGATAAAGGCCCTCTTCGCAGGGTCTTTTATATTGCCGGCTGTCAGGCGTCTCCTAGCTAAGGCTTGGGCATTCAAGCCGCTAGACAACATCATGGCGCGCCCAACCAGAGAATTCGCCCCCAAAACGCTTCGCCCAACCTGGCACTGAATTTCACCCGAAAACGATAGAATGGTTCTAGACGCCACTATGCGCCAGTTTCCTCTTTGGCACGCTGCGTGCGCTTTTTTCAACAATCGGAGACTTTTCCTCCGCTTCCCGGACGAAAAAACCTCCGGAGCCCAGCAGAATCAGCAGCTTGGCTCACTTCCCGCCCTTGCACAATCCTTCAATTAGCCCGCACAATCCTTCAATTAGCCCGCACAATCCTTCAAATAGCCTGCACAATCCTTTAATTAGCCTGCCGTTTGACACCCCCAGAAACCCCCGCCCGCGCTCCAAAATCTCCTCCCTTTGCCGTTTCCAGCCTCCCTCGCACAACGCCACCCTCCCGCCCCGTAAAATGAAGCAGGCCCACTCCCTATGATTCGTTCCTATCAAGGCAAATCTCCCGTCATTCCGCAATCCTGTTATGTCGACGTCTCCGCGCAAATCATCGGCGACGTCACCCTCGGCGAGCACGCCAGCATCTGGATGAACGCCGTCATCCGCGGCGATGTGCATTCCATCCGCATCGGCGCCAACTCCAATGTGCAGGACTGCTCCGTGTTGCACGGCATGCGCTATCGCTATCCCGTCATCGTTGGCGACTGGGTCACGATCGGCCACAACGCCACCGTCCACGGCTGCATCGTCGAAGATGCCTGCCTCATCGGAATGGGTGTGGTGATCTTAAATAACGCGCGCATCGGTGAAGGCTCCATCATCGCCGCCGGCGCGGTGATTCCAGAAAACACCATCGTCCCCCCGCGAACTTTATGGGCAGGAGTGCCCGGTAAGCAACGCCGCGAACTCAGCGACGCCGACCGCGACACGATCCTGACGTACGCGAAAAATTATCTCGACTACACAAAGATCTATTTAGAAGAATCCGGCGCCTCACCCAGCGTTTGAGTTCGAAGCAAACGGATTCCCAACACCGTACACTAAGAGAGAGAAATATTTTCTGGAGCGAACAAGCATGGCACACATGGTTCAATGCGCGAAGTATAAGACGCAAATGGAAGGGCTCGACGAGCCGCCTTTTGACAGCGATTTCGGCAACAAGATTTATCACAACGTCTCCAAACAGGCCTGGGGCGAGTGGTTGGAGCGGCAGAAGATGCTGCTGAATGAATATCGCCTGCAGCCCTGGACACCCGAGGCGCAGGAATTTTTGGTCGAGCAAATGAACCAGTTCTTCTTCGGCGAAGGCTCCGCCATGCCGAAGGAATATGTTCCTCCCACAGCATAGAAATTTTGCGTGAAGTGTTTTGGGTCGAGACGTCGGTGTAAACTGACTCAGACCCTGCGTTCATCCTTGAACGCGACCGTCGGGACGTGGCTCAGCCTGGTAGAGCACTCGCTTGGGGTGCGAGGGGTCGGCAGTTCAAATCTGCCCGTCCCGACCAATCAAAACTTCTCAGCCGCATTGCATTTCGCACAGTCATTCCCTCATGACTGCCGGCCCACGAAACACCCCAACCTAAATCCGCTTGGCGGATTCCCGGAGAAAGGGCTTGCGAGAGGCGCTCGACAGAGCGCAGCGGCGTCGAGCGTGTTCGGCAGTTCAAATCAACCCGTCCTGACCAATGATTCAAAGCCTTACTTTTTCGAGCTGCTCTCGGAAAAACGCTGCAGCCGCGCCAGCCAGCTCCAACCCCATCCCGCCGTTATTAGTTATTCGCGAGCCGCCATGACCACATTAAAAACGACGTGGCAGTCAGATCGATCGCCGGCTCGGTGGTGCTGTAGGACTGCACATTATCCTTATAGACCGCATAGTTCGGCCGACTATAAGGACCATCATTTCCGTTGAATATCTTGAAGGCATTCCCTCCACCCTTGGGGCACTTGATCATTCCATCCAGCAGACCCGAACTCGCATTGGTCGACGGCCCCTCCGACGATGCGCCCCACAAAATCGGCGTCCCTCCCGAAGTTCCATCCAGAGAGCCGGCCAGATTCGCAACCTGGTGCTGAATGCAATTTGGAAATGTCGTACCATCCCCAACGATAAAAGATGAACCCCAGGAGTTGGCGCCGAGGATGTTGCCCAGCCATCGCTGCGAATAGGTGTTGTAGCTTTCAATATTCGTGAGCGAGTAGGCCTCGCTGGCCATGACCGACAAACCCGCACCGTGAGACGTGACGTCTCCGTTATCCCACTCTTCGCCAAAGCCCCACGGATCCAGCTGGGCCTGCGCAATCGCCGCTCCTACCTGGTTGAGAAGTTGTTGGCGAATTGCGGCCGAAGTAATCGCCATAATCGACGGATCTCCCGCCTGCTTCAGCGCCTTATAGAGTTCATAGTGGGCCAGACCGCTCACATCGTAGAGATTGAGTGTGTCCGCAAATCCCGGCGTGTAAATCTTCGTAATGTAATTCTGCGCATACTGCGTGGCTTGCTGCAGATATTGAATTGCGTTGGTATGAGGCAATCCGGCGGGAAGGTTCGACGCTCCTCCGGCCGATTGCAGCGCAAAGTAGAGCTCGGTTGCTCCCAATTCCATGTCGTCATCCCAGACAGTTTCAAAGCCCGGCGGAGTGGTCGTCAGCAGGCAGTTAGAACATGAGCCAGCGCCGGGCGACGGTGCTGGATCGGTAAAGGAAGTATTTGCCAGGTCGAAAATCTGTTCGGCATCCTGCAGGCATTGCGCAGCGCGGCTTGGATTTGTTGTGCGTTGTAACTGGTAGCACACTGCAAAATCCGCCGCCAGGCGGCCTGCGATGTTCGGGCTGATTTTCTGCGCGCCCGGCGGTGCGGTAAACACCGGACGGTTGCAAATGTAAAAGGTGGTTAACGGGTCGCAAGGTTCCGGCGTCTCCGGGCTGGTCATAGTTATCGGCGGCTTGCGGCAATGTCCAGATGTCGTATTCCGTGATCAGGCAATATGGGCTGGCATAAGTGCCGCCGCAGTAGCCGCCGGTCGAGGCGGGATCGCCCTCCCCGTAATAGTCCCAGTCCTGACTGTTGTCTACCTGGTAGGAGAGCGTTTCGGTGGAAGCATTCCACATTTTCAACAGCCAACTCACACCAAAATTTGCCTCCGCCGTAAAGTCAGAAGATTGGGGAGCGCCTGTCCCGCTGTTGCCCGCGTACGACACAGCGACCGGTGGAGCAGGAGGATGCAATGGAGCATTGGGACCCATCTGGTTAGGAAAATCACGCACACCGATCTCCATCAACGCTGTTACGTAGGATGTGTCTTCGACATATTTCTCGTAGTCGCCGGCATCCCACCAGCCGCCTGCGGCATTGATATTCGGCAGTCCCGCCGACACCAGCGGCGGCGTTGGAGGAGGGTTGTTGATATAGCCGTTGGCATCGATCGGTGGAGGAACATACTGGACTGCATTCTCGTCGTTGAGGTGCCCGGAAGCTGTCCGCAGTGCGTTCGGAATGTAGTTCGGCCCATCTCGCTCCGTCTGATAAAAGAAAAGGCTGTTCACCAGCATGCCCGGATACAAGACCTCCGGCGTATTCACGGCGAAAGCCGGCGACGTGGCGGCAGCCGGTCCTGCGACGGTAATCGTGTAGATGTGTCCAGCCGGCACGGTGAAATCCAACGCGTAGACATCGTAGGTGAGAGTCTTGCTATTGCTCCAGGTCCCCAGCAAAACACCGATGGGGCCGGAATATCGAGTGACGCCGCCTTCTCCGATGACTTGAAAAGTTGCGCCGGTCTCGGCAACCGTCGACATCAGATAGGTGCGGATAGGATTGCCCGCCTCATACCCAGCCTGGTTGACCCGCACATAGGCTGAACCCGACTGCGCATGCAATGTAACCACGCAAATCACAGGCAACAAGAAAACGATGAAAGTCAGAATTGTGCGGCAAAATTTCGCCCGACGAGAACTGAAAAGCATCATGGTCAACCCCCGGACTGGATACCTGCGACGCGAAGATCCAAAATGAATTGAACTGAGATTTCCTGCTTGGCTCTGATTCACGGGAATTCTACCCTCGGCAGCCAATTTTGCAAGACGAAACCTCCGCCCTGCTTCAAAAGCGGCGAACATGATCCTTTCTCAACCTGCGGCTTGGCTGTTGGTCGAGCGATGATTGGCAGCCGCAATTGAATCGGCGGCCAATAAGGGAACTATACTGTCGCTTGCTCTTCGGAATGAGCCAGAGAAAGTTCGCGGGGCAGATACATTGACGCGTGCCCAGGGATATGTTGATCTGGAACCGAATGACCCAGTCGGTACATTTCGTGGCAGCAGACCTGGGCGCATCGAGCGGACGCCTGATGGTGGGGACGTGGAATGGCCGCGTCTTTTCGCTGGATGAGTTGCATCGCTTCCCGAATATCGGGGTTCACGCAGGTGGCAGCCTGCATTGGGATGCCTCGGGGATTTGGTCCGAAATCCAGCGCGGCCTGATGCTCTATCGAGAGCGCTTTCAGGATCCGCCGGCCGCCATTGGAGTGGATGCCTGGGGAGTGGATTTTGCGCTGCTCGATCGAAGCGGCGAACTGCTCGGGAATCCGTATCACTATCGCGATGCCAGGACGGACGGCGTTCCTGAGCTTGTCTTTGAACGGATTGACGCGCGCCAGCTATTTCGCCGCACGGGCGTGCAAACCATGCAGATCAATACCCTCTTTCAGCTGTATTCCATGGTGCGCGGCTCTGATTCAAAGTTGAAAGCGGCAGAAACGCTGCTGATGATTCCGGACCTGTTCCACAATTTTCTTTGCGGAGAACGAGTGGTGGAACACACCGAAGCGACAACCACCCAGATGTATTCGTCCACTAACGGATGGGTGCGCGACGTCTTGGATACGCTCGAGATTCCGACGCGCATTCTGCCGGATGTTGTTCGTCCGGGAACGAAGCTGGGTCCAGTCCAGGCTGAAGTTCTGCGGGACACGGGATTCAGTCGCAGTTTTCCGGTGGTGGCCGTCGCCTCGCACGATACCGCCAGCGCCGTCGCTGCCATCCCAGGCATGAATGAGAACAGCGCCTTCATCAGCAGCGGTACGTGGAGTTTGATGGGAGTCGAACTGCGCGAACCGGTCACTTCCGATCGAGCCTGGTCGCTCGGATTTACCAATGAGGGCGGCGCGGATGGATCGATGCTGCTGATCAAAAATCTTACCGGGCTTTGGCTCCTGCAGGAGTGTCAGCGGCAATGGAGCCGCGAAGGGCGCCATTACACCTGGAGCGACATTGCAGCGATGGCGGCCACTGCGCCGGCCTTCGCATGTTTACTGGACGTAGACGCGAACGACTTTCGCGCGCCGGAAAATATGCATCAAGCGATTGCGGAATATTGTCGCCGCACCATGCAGCCCAATCCAGACACCATTGGGGTGGTTGCGCGCGGCTGCTTTGAAAGTCTGGCGCTGAAGTATCGCTCGGTGCTGGAGTCGCTGGAAGCCGTGACGGCACGTCGACTCGACACCATTAGAATTGTCGGCGGTGGGTGCCTGAACACGTTGCTCTGCCAGATGACGGCCGATGCCTGCAATCGTACGGTAGTCAGCGGTCCGGCGGAAGCCTCCGCCTTTGGCAACGTAACGCTGCAAGCCATCGCCACCGGACATCTTTCAGATATTGGCGCGGGTCGTGCCGCAATCGCTGCATCTATCCAATGTATGACTTATTTCCCGCAAAGAACCGATGTCTGGGATGAGGCCTATGCGCGGATGGAGCAAACACACATGCACGTCTGAACCTGGAAAGTGAGGGAACTCTATGCACAGCACAGTCACAACGCTACCGCGGCATCAGATGTTGATTGATGGCGAGTTGGTGGCTTCGCAAAAAACCATCGCAGTCATCAATCCCACCACAGAAGAAGTGATTTCCGAAGTTCCCAGCGGAACTTTGGAAGATGTGAATGCGGCCGTCCTGGCTGCAGAAAAAGCACAGAAAAGCTGGAGCCAATTGCCGGCTATTGAGCGTGCCCAGCATCTACGCGAGATTGCTCAGGCCATCCGCGCGGACCGCGAGCACCTGGCGCACGTGATCACCGAAGAGCAAGGAAAAATATTATCGCTGGCGCAGGTGGAAGTGGACTTCTCCGCCGATTACCTGGACTACATGGCGGAGTTTGCGCGCCGCTACGAGGGCGAGATACTCCAGAGCGATCGCCGCGGAGAAAATATCCTTCTCTTCAAGCATCCGATTGGCGTGATCGCCGGCATCCTTCCATGGAACTTTCCCTTTTTCCTGATCGTTCGAAAAATGGCGCCGGCGTTGGTCACCGGCAATACCATCGTGATCAAGCCCAGCAGCGAAACGCCGAACAATGCGTTCGAGTTTGCGAAGATTGTCGCCAAGTCTCGGCTGCCGAAAGGCGTCTTCAATCTCGTGTCCGGCAAAGGCAGCGTGGTTGGAGATGGTCTGGCGCGTCACCCTAAGGTAGGAATGGTCAGCCTGACCGGAAGCGTGGAAGGTGGTGTTGCGGTGATGCGAGCGGCGGCGGATAACGTGACCAAGGTCTCGCTGGAATTGGGCGGCAAAGCGCCTGCGATCGTGATGCAGGATGCCGACCTCGACCTGGCGGTGAAATCCATCCGTGCATCGCGCATCATCAATACCGGCCAGGTCTGCAATTGTGCCGAGCGCGTGTATGTGCAGGAACCGATCGCGGATCGATTTATTGCAGCGATGAAGAAGGCGATGGAAAACACTGTGGTCGGAGATCCGTTCGAGAAGAATACGGAGATGGGGCCGATGGTCAGTCGGGCGCAAATGGAGTCGGTCGACAAGGCCGTTCAGACGGCAGTCGCCGAAGGCGCAGAGCTGCAGTGCGGCGGAAAAAAGTATGCAGGCCGCAAAGGATATTTCTATTCGCCGACTGTGCTGACCCATTGCCGCCAGGATTCGCAGGTCATGCAGCAGGAGGTCTTCGGCCCGGTGCTGCCGATCACCACCTTCAAAGACCTGGATGAAGCCATTGAAGACGCCAATGACTGTCAATACGGACTGACCTCTTCGATCTACACACGCAGCCTGGATGTTGCCATGCGTGCCTGCAATGAAATCAAATTTGGCGAAACCTATGTCAATCGCGAAAACTTTGAGGCGATGCAGGGCTTTCATGCGGGCTGGCGCAAATCCGGCATTGGCGGCGCGGACGGCAAGCACGGACTCGAGGAATATCTGCAGACCCACGTGGTTTATATGAACTACGACTGGAAGAACAAGGCCTCTTCCTAGCAGCAGCAAAACTGGCAGTCGCGGACGCGCAATGAAAATGTCGATAGAGTGGAGAGCGGATACATTGGTGTCGAGAGGAATTCGCCCGTAATGCTGGTGCCCCCTGTAGAAACCGAGACGACCACGAACAACCCGCACCAACACCCGCTGATTCCTCACGGAATGGGCCTGCAGTTCTTTCTGGTCGCAGGGCTGTTTTTTCTTTGGGGAGTTCCCAACAATCTGAACGATGTCTTGATACGCCAGTTCATGACGTCGTTTGCCATTTCCCGGTTTCAGGCTGGACTGGTGCAGTCGGCATTCTATCTTGGATATTTTCTGGTGGCCACCCCGGCTGCGCTACTGATGCGAAAGTTCGGATACAAGATGGGCTTCATCACTGGCCTGCTTCTTTTCGGTACCGGAGCATTTCTCTTCTGGCCTGCGGCGCTCGTTGGACGTTATTCATTTTTCCTGGCATCGCTCTTTGTCATTGCGAGCGGACTCTCGTTTCTCGAAACGGCTTCGAACCCGTTCGCCGCCCAGATGGGAGACCCGGAAAGTGCAGCCCGGCGATTGAATTTTGCGCAAGCCTTCAATCCCCTGGGCGCGATCTGCGGGGTTCTCATCGGCACTGTGTTTATTTTTTCAGGGATTGAGCTGAACCCGCAGCAAGTCGCTGCCATGCAGGCCGCGCATACCTACCAGGCCTATCTTCACAGGGAAACCATGCGCGTCGTCACGCCCTATATTGTGCTCGGCGCGATCACATTTTTCTGGGCCTTCCTGATTGCGCGTACAAAGTTTCCGGTAATCGCAGGGGAACATGAAAATGCGAATGAAGACCATGGACGATTTGTGGAGTTGCTGCGCTATCCACATTTTCTGTTGGCGATCCTGGCGCAGTTTCTTTATGTCGGCGCGCAAGTGGGCACGTGGAGTTACTTTATTCAGTACATTGAAAGCTCAACCCACGAGCCGGAGAAAGTTGCCGGATATTTATTGACAGGAACGCTGGTTGCATTTGGCGTCGGAAGATTCGCTTCGTCTGCCTTAATGCGGTATGTCCAGCCTAGTCTGTTGATGGGCGCCTATGGACTGATCAATATCGCGTTGCTCGGAATCGGCATTCGCTTTCCCGGTTGGATTGGCCTATGGGCAATTTTTGCCACCAGCTTTTTCATGTCCGTCATGTATCCAACGATCTTTGCTCTCGGCATTCGCGGCCTGGGTCGCAATACAAAAATCGGCGGTTCACTCATCGTGATGGGGGTCGTTGGTGGCGCAGTGTTGACTCCGGCGATGGGCCTGATCTCTGAGTGGTCGCACAGCATTGCACTCGCGTACGTGGTTCCTTTGCTCGCCTATGCGGGGGTGGCGTTGTATTCCTTCTTCGGAACCGAACTTTCTCGCAGAACGCTGGAAGCCTCCGATCCGGTGGCATAGTCGTTTTCGTTCATTATCTCGATGCAACCAACTCGCACGGCTCTGCAGTCACGATTCATGGAGAAAAAGATGACAATCGATGCAATTTCACGACGCTCCTTTTTGAAGCAGGTGGGCGCAGCTGGAGCCCTGGCGTACTCCACTCACGCGGATGCGCTCGCTGCGACTGCGCCTCAGTCTGCCGCCGGCAGCGACTCAGTTTCTGCTGCGGACGCCACACAAGCGGCGACGCGCGCACAAAGGATGGCGTGGTGGCATGCGGCAAAGTTCGGCATGTTTATCCACTGGGGGCTGTACAGCGTTTTGGGTCAACACGAATGGGCCATGGAAGCCGAAGGAATTCCCATTCCGCAATATGAATTAATGGCAAAACACTTCAACCCCAAGCCCAACGCCGCGCGAGATTGGGCAAGGCTGGCGAAGCGCGCCGGGCAGAAGTACATGGTGATGACGACCAAGCATCATGAGGGCTTCTGCATGTTCGATACCAAGCTGACCGACTATTGTGCGCCCAGGCAGGGTCCTGGACGAGACCTGGTGCGGGAGTATGTGGAAGCGGCGCGTGCGGAAGGTCTGCGAGTCGGCTTCTATTATTCGTTGATGGACTGGCACCATCCCGATGGAGCGCGATGCAAAACC
The DNA here is from genome assembly GCA_963735505.1 of uncultured Acidobacteriota bacterium. GTDB lineage: Bacteria > Acidobacteriota > Terriglobia > Terriglobales > Acidobacteriaceae > JAKAAZ01. Next base: position 569,077 of record CAVTLR010000003.1, read on the forward strand.
GATGAAGCCGCGAGGAAGAGATTTGTTGCCTATACCCACGGATTGATTCGCGAGTTGATGACCAATTACGGCAAGATCGACGTTCTCTGGTACGACGTGGATGCGCCGCTGACCCCGGAGCAGTGGGAGTCGGAGCGTATGAATCAGATGGTGTTTCAACTGCAGCCGGAGATCATCGTGAATAATCGCAACGGCCTGGATGGAGATTTTTCCACTCCGGAACAGCACATCGAAGCATCGAAGGAAGGCCGCGCGTGGGAAACATGCATGACGCTGAACGACAGCTGGGGCTATAACCGCGGCGACGACTCATGGAAAACGCCGAAGGAGATTGCGAGCAATTTGGCGACATGTGCGGCGGGCGGTGGAAATTATCTGCTGAACATCGGGCCCAAGCCGGACGGATCGGTACCACAGGAATCCATCGATGTCCTCGATAAGGTCGGCGAGTGGCTCGACACCAATGGCAAAGCGATTTACCTGACAGATCGAGGCTCGTTCCCTGCCGCGCCCAACACGCAATTTACTCGTCGCGGAAATACGCTGTATGTGCACCAGAAGTATTGGCCGGGAGTGACGCCGGCAGCGCAATGGCTGAGCTTTTTCCAGCCCGGAGTTGTGGTTGCCATCGGCGGCCTGAAGGCCAAGGTAACGTCGGCGCGCCTGCTGAAAACCGGGCAGAGCGTTCCCTTTACGCAGAATGAACCACTCACGTTGCGGCTGACAGGCTTGCCGGTCGACGCGCCGGATTCGCCGATGACAGTGATGGAACTGGAATGCGAATCGGAACCCACGATCGATGCGTGGGAGATGGTTTCGAAATGGCCTCGCTATAAGGTTGGCATCAGTTAGGTTCCAACAACCACCAGGATCAAGCTTAGATATGGGAGATTGTTGCGATCGGGTGGAATTGTGGCTTCGCAGGCGGACGTGTGAGGCGACCTGTCGAGCTTTCGCGAGGTGAATTTCAATGAAGTTTCTGCTTGCTCTATCGTTAGTTGTGGTTTCCTGGATGCCGATGAATGCAGCGAATCCTATACCGTGGCAGATGAAAGTGCAGCAGGAATTGCCGCTGCTGGGCCACCGCAATTGGATTGTCATTGTTGACTCGGCATATCCGTTACAGACTTCGCCGGGGATCGAGACGGTAGAAACCGGGACCGATCAACTCACCGTAGTGCGCGACGTTTTGCAAGCCATCGCTCACTCGCGACATGTCAGGCCGGTCATCTTCATGGATGCTGAGCTTCCTTTTGTAACGGAACAGCAAGCTCCTGGAGTGACCAAATATCGCAGCGAGATCAAAGCCGCGCTGGCGGGTTTGCCCGTCAACTCCGTCCTTCACGAACAACTGATTCAGCAATTGAATCAGACGGGGAATAGTTTCCACGTTTTGATCCTCAAGACCACACTGACCATTCCATACACCTCGGTTTTTCTGCGGCTCGACTGCAGGTATTGGAGCGACGCCGCGGAGCAGGAGCTTCGAAAAGAAATGAAGGATCGCGGATCCGCCTCATCCACCCTGAAGCCGCAATAACAATTAGGGCCAAACCACCGCGTTACCTCAAACAGGCATCGAATCGAAGCATTTGCCGTCGGCCTGGAGTTGCAGGAGGACCAATGACTGGAAAGAGCAAATTGCCGCGGCGCGACTTTCTAAAACAGGCGGCGGGAGTGATTGGCGCAGCAACCCAGTCGGGCCATTGGAGCGGCATCGCACAGGCGCAAGAGGCTACTCAAGCTCACGGCATTGGCACAGATCACTCGGTCGGTCAGACGGAAATCACCTATCCCCGCGTGTTCGAGGGGCGTCAACTCAAGATGATTTCATTTCCCCTGGGCGGCGTCGCGGCCGGTAGCCTTGGCCTGGGAGGTCGCGGACAACTGCGTGATTGGGAGATATTCAATCGACCTAACCAGGGCGGTTCGCCGGCGTATGCGTTTCCTGCAATCTGGATTCAATCGGGCAACTCCAAACCGATCGCGCATGTGCTGGAATCGCGCATTCTCCCTCCATACCAGGGGGAGTCCGGGCTCGGCTCGAATAATGCTCCGGGGCTAAGCCGACTGGAAGGTGCGAAATTCACTGGGGAATATCCGCTCGCGCACATTGATTTTGAAGATCGCCGGCTTCCCGTGAAAGTGGAGCTCGATGCGTTCTCTCCTTTCATTCCACACGATCCAGATGATTCCGGTCTGCCGGTCGCCGTGCTGCGGTACTGCGTGACAAATCCGGGAATGCAGGCCGTGAAAGTTGGTATCTCTTTCTCGATTGATAACCCTGTCGCTGCCAGCTCCACAAAAAGCAGTCCTTTTTTGAAGTCAGACACACGCCTGAATGAATATCGCACCGGCCAGCAAGTAGAAGGCCTGCTGATGAGCAATCCGTCTTTGTCTTCCGACAGATCCGATGCACGGAAGTTTTGCTTTGGCGGCCATGCCAGATGACAAGACGAACGTGACGTACTGGCGCGGATGGCCGAAAGAAGCCTGGTGGACCGCTCCCTTGCTGTACTGGGATGAATTTTCAAAGCATGGTCAGCTGGGCACCGAACCGAATCCGCGCAATGCTGTGGGCGCACTCTGCCAGCAAACGACCATTCCGCCTGGTCAGTCTGGGACCATCACGTTCCTGCTGGCCTGGCACTTTCCCAATCGCACGCCTGACTGGTGCGGATGGTCGGCGCCTCCGGGAAAAGGAAACACGCTTATCGGCAATTATTACTCCACCCGCTTCAAGGATGCATGGGAAGCTGCGCAATATACCGCGATCCATTTGCCGCAGCTGGAATCGCGCACTCGCGCTTTTGCCAATGCTTTCAGAGAGAGCACAGTGCCCGATGTTGTGAAGGAAGCTGCCAGTGCCAACTTGTCGACGTTGGCTTCGACAACATGCTTTCGCACCGCGGATGGAGAATTCCACGGATTTGAAGGCAGCAACGACTCCATTGGATGTTGCTTCGGAAACTGCACCCATGTGTGGAACTACGAAACGGCCACACAGTTTCTATTTCCGTCATTCGCGCGATCTTTGCGCAACGTTTCCTTTGGCTACTCTGAGGACGACGCGGGCGGCATTCACTTCCGGCAACTTCTTCCTGAAGGACATCCCCGATATCCGGTTGTTGCGGCAGACGGGCAGATGGGCCAGATCATGCATGCGTATTTGGGTTGGCGGTTATCCGGCGACAATGCATGGCTTCAGTCCTCGTGGCCAAAAATCAAAAAGGCAATTGAATTTGCGTGGGAGCCGGACGGCTGGGATCCGGATAAATCTGGCGTGTTAACCGGTGTTCAGCACAATACCTACGACGTCGAGTTTTATGGTCCCAATCCTTTGTGCGGAATTTACTACCTGGGCGCATTGCGGGCCGGGGAAGAGATGGCGCGTGCGGTCGGCGACGCCGCCTCCGCTGCGGAATATCGCAAGATTTTCGACAAGGGCAGTCCCTGGATCGACGCGCACCTTTTCAACGACGAGTTCTACATCCAGCAGATTCGTGGCTTGCCCGCAGACAAAATTGCTCCGCATTTGCGCGGTGGCATGGGAGCGGAAGAAACAGAGAACCCTCAATATCAGGTCGGAAAGGGCTGCCTGATTGACCAACTGCTCGGCCAATATCTAGCTCATGTGACGAACCTGGGTCCGTTGGTCTCGCCGGCGAATGTGCAGACGACGTTGCGGTCCATTTATGCGTACAACTACAAACGCACGCTGGCTGATCACGACAATGTGGAGCGAACGTTTGCTTTGAATAATGAGGCCGCCATGGTGATCTGCGACTACGGCAAAGCTCCGCGGCCGCGCATTCCGTTTCCATATTTTGCTGAAGTGATGACCGGATTTGAACACGCGACAGCCGCACTGATGATCTATTCCGGCATGGTCGAGGAAGGCGTCGAGTGCATCCACAATGTTCGCGCCCGATACGACGGTGAAAAACGAAGTCCGTGGGATGAAGCGGAGTGCGGCCACCATTACGCACGCGCCATGGCATCGTGGACGAGCTTCGTCGCGATCAGCGGTTTTCAATTCGACGGAGCCCAGGCCTCCGTCGTGGCGATTCCGCGCACCGCCTACAATACTTTCAATTCCTTCTGGTCGACCGCAACTAGCTGGGGAACGTTTTCCTACCGTCCGATCGCGGGAGGGGGCACTCGCTTTACGATTCAAGTGTTGGCCGGTACACTTCCTTGCCACTCCTGTGAGATTTCAGGAGCGGGTCTTTCCGCGAATGTACAGAACAACGGAAGCCTCGTTGCGCATTCGATGGAGAAGAAAAACGGGACAAGCGTATTTCATTTCGAATCTCCGCTCCAATTGAACGAAGGACACACGCTGCAGATTGAATTGAACACATGATCTCTGTCATCACCAACCACAAGCCCTGGATCGCGATCGTTGGCGGATTTCTGGGCGCCGGAAAAACCACACTAATCCTGGCAGCCGCAAAAGAGCTGGAACGCCGCGGCATTCGCAGCGCTGTGATACTGAACGATCAAGGGAATGAGCTGGTTGACACGGACTACGCCGCCCACAATGGAATGCAATCCGGCGAAGTGACCGGCGGATGTTTTTGCTGCAAGCTTTCCGATCTGCTTCGTGTCATAGGAGAACTGAGCGCCCATCAGCCGGACGTCATCTTCGCTGAACCCGTCGGCAGCTGCACGGATATTTCGGCAACCATCCTGCACCCGCTGCTGGAATATCGCGACGAGTTTCGGCTGGCTCCGTTTACGGTTCTCGTCGATCCAGAGCGAGCCCGAACATTGCTTGCGGAAGGTGCCGATGCCGATCTCAGTTTTCTTTTTCAAAAGCAGTTACAGGAAGCGGATTTAGTTTGTTGGACCAAATCGGATCTCTATCCGGATTGTCCGCAGATTTCGGCTCGAGCATGTGCGCCAGGTCAGCGCGCGAACCGGCCAAGGCGTCGCGGCGTGGCTCGATGAAATATTCTCCGGAAATTTGAGAGTTGGAAAAGAGATTCTCGACATCGACTACGAGCAGTATGCGCGAGCGGAAGCGGCCCTGGCTTGGCTGAACCTGCAGGTGACGATTGAGCCCCGTATCCCCAGCTCGCCAGCCGTAATGTTGGGTCCGCTGCTCGATACTCTGGATCGAGAATTCACCGCGAGCCAGATTGCCATTGTTCACCTGAAGGCAATCATCGATTCTCCCTCGGGATTTTTAAAGGCGGCCATGTGTGCGAACGGGCAGGAACCGGCGGTTGAAGGAGCCTTGGACGCATCGCCCGCATCTCAACATGAACTGCTGCTCAACCTGCGCGCGGTGGGTGCGGCACAACAAGTTCGAAATATCGTGGAACAGGAGCTCGATCGCATCGACGGACGATTGATCGGCTTGCATATCGATTGCTTTCACCCCGCCGCACCCAGACCGGAACGCCGCATCGCTCGCTGAGAAGCCGGCGCGACTCCTTAAGCCTGCTGAGCTTTTATGGCTTCTTTCAGTGCGCTGCATCGTCGAAGCGCCCATCCGAATCTATAAACCAGTAGAAAACCACTGGAGGATCGATATGGATTTGCAATTGACAGGAAAAACAGCATTGGTCAGCGGTTCGACCGCGGGGATCGGTCTGGCGATTGCCAAGGAATTGGCGCAGGAAGGCGCCAATGTCACCATCAATGGGCGGACGGCAGAGCGCGTACAACACGCGATGGAAGAAATCGGCGCAGCCCATCCGAAGGGAAAAATTGGAGGGGTAGCCGCCGACCTCGCGACCGCGGCCGGAACGGAAGTGCTATTTCAGCAGCTACCGCAGGTCGATATTCTCATCAACAACCTGGGTATTTTCGAGCCTAAGGAATTTTCTGAAATCAGTGATGCCGAATGGGTCCGCTTTTTTGAAGTCAATGTTCTGAGCGGTGTGAGGCTGTCGCGTCATTACCTCCCTGGAATGGTTCGCAAAAACTGGGGCCGCATTATTTTCATCTCCAGCGAGTCTGCCTTGCAAATCCCCGTGGAAATGATTCATTACGGCATGACAAAAACCGCCCAGCTGGCAATCGCGCGCGGGTTGGCGGAATCTGTTGCCGGGACCGGCGTTACAGTCAACAGCGTGCTGCCGGGGCCGACTCGGTCAGAAGGTGTCGGCGGCTTTGTCAACGATATGGCAAGACGAGGAAAAACCTCCGCAGAGAAAGTGGAAAAGGAATTTTTCGAGAAGGCGCGGCCTTCCTCTCTGCTGCAGCGATTCGCCACCGTGGAAGAAGTGGCGGCCATGGTGACCTACGTGGCCAGCCCGCGATCGTCAGCCACGAACGGAGCCTCGCTGCGCGTGGATGGCGGCGTGCTCCGCTCGATTGCATAGTGAAAAGGCCATTGCCTGTTCCCTGCGCAATGACTGCGATGCTTGTTATCCGGTGAAAACAGGCTGCCCCGTTCAGCCGTCGATTCCGTGGACAATCTCGCTGCGGTGGGGTAAAGTAGCGCAATCCGCGCCCTCCCCAAGGGTACCCCTCCCTATTTCGATTTGTACCCAAGGAGGGACTATGAACCGACTTCAATTCGGTGCGCTCGGATTGAGCCTGCTGCTACCCACTGCCACGTTCGCCGACTTTCACTATGAGGAAACGACGCAAGTCACCGGCGGTTCCATGATGGGCATGATGAAAATGGCGGGGACGTTCAGCAAGCAGGCCAGAGAAATCAACGCACCTAACGTTTCCGGTGTATACGTGCAGGGCAATCGCATGGCTCGCATCAATCCGCAGACGATCGAGATCATCGATCTCGACAAGGAGACAATCACCAATATTGACCTCCAGAAACACACCTACACGCAAATGACCTTTGAGCAGATGCGCCAGCAGTTCCAGCAGGCGATGCAACAGATGAAAGAAAGGCAGGCGGAACAGCCTAGTGCTCCGGCCCAGCCGCAGCCTCCAAGCAACGTACAGCTGCAATTCAAAGTGAACGTTCGCAATACCGGAACAACCAAGCAGGTGAGCGGATTGGATGCGACGGAATCCATTCTGACCATGCAGATGGTGGGCACCGACACAACCAATGGCCAGCAAGGTGCATTCGCAATCACCAACGATATGTGGATGGTCCCAGAAATTCCCGGATATGGAGAGATTCGGGATTTCTACATGAGAATGGGGGCCAAGATGGGCGATATGTTCAGCGGCAGCAGCCTCTCGTCTTCCATTGCTGCAATGCAGCCTGCAGCCTCACAGGGGATGTCGCAGATGGTGAAAGAGATGTCGAAGCTGAAGGGAATCCCCGTGGAACAGGTGATGCGCATGGGAGCGACCGCGAACGGCGAGCCTCTGCCAGCGGCCAGCGAAGCTCCTCTACCGCCCACTCAATCAGCACCGCCGCCGCCCTCCGCTGGAGACGTGGCCCAGCAGTCTGCGTCTTCGGCGGTCGCAAGTAAATTAGGCAGCTTCGGAATTGGTGGATTTGGCGGGTTCGGACACAAGAAGCAGCAGCCACCGCCTCCTCCCGCTGACGACGATTCCAGCACAACCCAACAGGCTCCCACCGCGACTGTGCTCATGGAATCCACGACCCAACTGACGGAGTTTTCTTCTGCGCCGATCGATTCAGGAAAGTTCGCCATTCCCGCTGGATTTACTGAGGTGCAGCCCCCACAGATGAAGTAGTCGGCACTTAGGCTGGGTGGTTTCTGCAGGAGCCGGCTGCAGGTCGCCTATGTGCGAGTCGCGCTGTGGATGGCCAACAATGTTTCCAGCAGCGGCTTTAGGCGCTTCAGGTCGAGCGCATTGGCGCCGTCCGATTTTGCCTGCGCTGGATTGTCGTGAACCTCGAGGAAGATTCCATCCACTCCAGCGGCTACAGCGGCGCGAGTCAACACTGGAATAAATTCCGGCTGACCGCCGCTGACACCGTCTTGTGCAGAGGGCATTTGCACGGAATGTGTGCCATCGAATACCACCGGCGCGAATTTCCGCATAATCGCCAGCGAGCGCATGTCGACGACAAGATTGTTATATCCGAAGCTGGCGCCTCGCTCCGTCAAAAATACGCGCGCATTATTGCTGGTCGCATGAATTTTCTCCACCGCATAGCGCATGTCATCGGGCGCGACGAACTGGCCTTTTTTCACATTCACGGCACGCCCCGTTTGTGCTGCCGCCACCAATAAATCTGTCTGGCGGCATAGAAATGCAGGAATCTGCAGCACGTCGACATCTTCCGCAACACGCTCACAGTCGTGGGCGTCATGTACATCCGTCAGCACAGGCAATCCCGTCGCCTGAGCCAGACGCCGCAAAATTCCGCAGCCTTCTTCCAACCCTGGCCCGCGAAAACTTTTTACTGAGGTTCGATTCGCCTTGTCGAAGCTGGCTTTAAAAATGTAGGGAATATCCAGGTCCGCAGTAATGCGCTGAATGGCATCTGCCATGGTGCGAACGTGGGTTTCACTTTCAATGACGCACGGGCCGGCGATCAGGAAAAGTTTTCCCGTCCCAACCTGCACATTTCCAATTTCAAACTCATGATGTTCTGGATTGGCCACGAATTTATAAGAACACAAATGCGATGCGGGCGTGGGATTGAGGATTTGCCAGGTCGGACCTCTAATTCACCGTGACTTGCTGAAACCCCAGCCCCAGCAACATGGAAGTAACGGTCGCACTCGCATTTTTACTGGCAGTCGCAAGAATGCCGTCGGCCAGCGCGGCCTGTTGAATCTGCTGTTGCGCCTGCTCGCGAACCTGGCTTTCAAGATTTGGATCCTCCGGCACCAGCAGGCCGGTAGTGCGCGAATAAACGCGAGTTTTAGTGTTATCGAGAGCAGTGACAAAAATCTGCGCGGGGGGTAAATGCACTTGAATGGAGCGGCCTTCAATCTGCACATCGCTGGTCTTGAGTTGGCCCAGGTCGATACCCGCAATCACATTTCCATGAACAACCAGCAACAATTTATCTCCGACCAAAAAATCCGGAAGGACTGAACTCTCACGATCGCCTTCGACAATTTTATCCAACGAATAGTTGACCGTTTCCAGTCGTTGCAGACGCTGAATCTTGTTGACGACGGTCGGTAACGAGGTATCAATCGAAAGGCTACGTCCGGTCACCACCGCCGCCAATTGATCCCAAACGCCAGTCCTGGCTTCACGAGTGAAGACCACAATTCCGATGACGCCAAGGAGAAGCCCCAGCATGAATGCCGGGAAGCAGGCACGCCTGCGCTTGGGTTCAACTACGTAGTTTCTACTGGTTCTCATATGTCCTTCAGTTGGATGCCCATTCGCCGTTTCGCGGCAACCGTATTCTTAGCCGGCGTTCAGATGAAGACTGTTTCCTGATATTCACCGAAGACCTTGCGCAACGTGCCCGCAATCTCCCCCACAGTGGCATAGCTTTCCACGGCTTCCAAAATCGCAGGCATCAGGTTGGCTCCGCCGCGTGCGGTATCGGTCACGCCCTGGAGCGCGGATTGCCACCGAATCGCGTCCCGGCGAGTGCGCAGCGCGCGCACCTGTTCTACCTGCCTGCGCTCCAGCGATTCATCAATATGCTGCAATGGAATTCCGGGCTCGCCTTCGCGCGTAAACCGATTGACGCCGACGATGACCGCGGATCCGTTGTCGACCGCTCGCTGAAATTCATAGGCCGCGTTTTGAATTTCCTGCTGCACAAATCCACTCTCAATGGCTCGAAGCATCCCGCCCATTGCGGCGATTTTTTCCAGGTATGCCAAGGCCCGCTTTTCAATTTCGTCGGTAAACGCTTCGATGCAATAAGAACCCGCGAAGGGATCGACGGTCTGGGCCACACCCGATTCGTACGCCAGGATTTGCTGGGTACGCAGTGCGGTGCGGGCCGCTTGCTCGGTGGGCAACGCCAACGCCTCATCGAAGCCATTGGTGTGCAGTGACTGAGTTCCGCCCAGCACCGCGGCCATCGCCTCGACAGCGGTGCGAACAATATTGTTTTCCGGCTGCTGTGCGGTCAGAGTGGAACCGGCTGTTTGGGTGTGAAAGCGCAGCATCCATGAGCGCGGGCTCTTCGCGCCGAATTCATCTCGCATAATCCTCGCCCACATGCGACGCGCCGCACGAAACTTCGCTACCTCTTCAAGGAAATTGCTGTGCGCATTGAAGAAAAACGATAACCGTGGCGCGAACCTGTCGATGTCTAGGCCCGCGTCAATCGCAGCTTGCACGTAAGTCTTGCCATTCGCAAGGGTGAATGCAACTTCCTGAACAGCGGTCGATCCGGCCTCGCGCATGTGATAGCCGGAAATGGAAATGGTATTCCACTCCGGAACATTCTGATTGGCCCAGGCAAACATATCGGTGATGATGCGCATGGCGTCCTTGACGGGGTAAATATAGGTTCCGCGCGCGATATATTCCTTCAGAATGTCATTCTGCACCGTTCCTGAAAGCTTCCTGGTATCGAGCCCGTTGCGGCGCGCTACCGCGACATACAAGGCGAGAAGAATGCTCGCCGTCGAGTTGATGGTCATCGAGGTAGAGATTTTATCGAGCGGGATGTCCGCGAATAGACGCTCCATGTCTTCAATAGAATCGATGGCGACGCCGACCTTGCCGACCTCTCCCAGCGACATGGGGTCGTCGGAGTCATACCCGATCTGCGTCGGAAGATCGAAGGCGACAGAAAGCCCCGCGGTTCCGCTGGCCAGCAGAAATTTATAGCGGCGATTGCTTTCTTCCGCGTCGCCCATGCCGGCGTACTGGCGCATTGTCCATAATCGACCCCGATACATGGTGGGCTGAATGCCACGGGTGAATGGATAATCGCCGGGAAAGCCAATTCCACCGCTTGCAGCCGCGGATTCCGTGTTCGCTAGCTGCGAGCTTGGAGGGCCGTAAATAGGCTCGACAGTGAAACTGGAGGTGGCAGGAATTGCAGAAGTGTTGGCGGGATCTTTCATTGCGGAGTGGCTTGGCATGGCGCAACAACCCCTTGCGACTGCATGAATTGGAGCAGTCAAAAAACCCTAATGCGGCGTGCGACGCGAGCGGACGAACGCGCTGACGGAAAAATAGACGAATACAGCAGTCATCACCAGATCAATCTCGAAATGCCGATGTTCTGGTCCGAATCTCCAGGCATCGCGCACGCGCCACAGACCCTGCGCAAAAAACAGCGCAAACAATGCGAAGAAAAGTCCTGTCACCTCATGCCATAATGCACGGCCGGCGGCAGAAAACGGCTTCCAGAAAGCCCGGCCAAACCCGCGACCACCCTGCGTCGCCTTGCGAACCAGGTTGGCGCTGGGAGCCGCGCCACGTGTCGTCACCGGCCGTGGCTTCGACTCGACCCTGGGTGGCGTGGGGTCAGGTCGTCTCGGGGTTGCAGGCTTCGCGGGCGATGCATCCCCCCCGGAAGCCACATTCTGCGCCTGCTGCTGCAGGGCCTTCGCTGCAAGGCGGGTGCCGATCCCAAGCCTTCGACCTAGACGAACCTTATCCACACAGAAAAAGTGTAGCAGCCGTGCGCTACGACATTGCCCTCTTATCGAAACCAAAGTATGGTAAGAAAAACGCGACCGTTCCGGCGCGGGGAGGCTGAATTTGAACCGCAAGATACGCAATCTCATTGAGCAGCTTGGCGAAGCCATCCACGAGACCGTAGCTGAATCCGATCAAATTGCCGGAGTGGTGCGGAGTATTCGCGCGGAAGGCTTTGAGGTCATGCTGGTGCTGGAAGCCACCATTGGCCTCAATGAAGCCACGCCGGATCCGGCCGAGACGCTGCCTGCGGAGACCCCCGGTGCCGGACCCTTCACTTCCCAGGATTTGAATTTTCTTAGCTCATTGCGAATTCGGGTGAACGAAGAACCGAATAGTTCCGACGCAAACGACAAACCCGAGGATGCAGGCTAAGCTTCATCAGCCGGCCTGGGTACCCACCCGGCTGCAACGAAAAGACTGATGCAATTCTGGAGTGTCAGCCGTTTCCTCTCCTGAGTAGTTTCGCAATCAACGGTCTTCAAAATGTTTTGACGGCTTCATCCGACAATCGATGTTCCTCGGTCCGATCTTGTGACTTCCAACGCGGCCGCAAAGCGAGGGATTTACGCAAGAATGTGCGACCACCCTCTTCCCATGACGCGGAAAGCCCGAATACAGTGGATCTACCGAATAAATTGCGATGAACCAATTCAAGCAGATCCTGAAGAAAGCGCACGACAAGGGTTTGACCCCGGCTGCATCGGCACACCTGGACGCGATCCGAAGCACCGCTGCGCTCGCCGTGCTTCTGATGCACGCACGGCACCTGTTTTTGATCGATTGGGCGCAGGTGCAAGGAAAGAATGTCTTATCGAGACTTGCCTATGCAGCAAGCGATTTCGGACACCAGGCCGTGATCGTTTTTTTTGTATTAAGCGGGTTTCTGATTGGCCCAAGCGTCCTTCGGTCGATTCATACGCAACGATGGTCGCCGTCACGCTATTTTTTGCGCCGCTTCTTTCGCCTTGAAGTGGTGTTATTTCCCGCCCTGCTTTTATGTGTTGCGTGGGACCTGGGCGGAATTCATCTATTTGGACTGGGAGGAATTTACGGCGGTCACGAGACTTTCTATCCGGTGGGTTATAACATCGCTCGCCACCTTTCCTGGCCAATTTTCTGGGGAAATGCGGCTTTTCTCCAAAACCTCCGATTGCCGACGCTCGGGTCGGACAGTCCGCTGTGGAGTTTGTCGAACGAGTTCTGGTACTACATGCTGTTTCCCTGCCTCGCCCTTATGGGTAGTTCATTTCATCAAAAACGCGGTCGGATTTTCTATGGAATTCTCGCCTGTCTAATCGGATGGTTCATTGGTAAGGATCTGCTTCTCTATTTCCCGATATGGGTGATTGGAACACTTATCTTTTATCTGCCGAAGTGGAATGCTTCAGGTTTGTTGCGAGTCGCAACTCTCGCGATTTCGGCAGTGGTATTTGCATGCGCCACATTCCTGGCGCGCTTCTATTGGACGAACGCTCTGATTGCGGACTACGGCATGTCAATTGCATTCGCAATTTTCCTCTACTTTCTGATTAACAATTCACCCGATGTCAGCGACCTGTATTCTAATGTTTCTCACGAAATGGCTTCCTCCTCTTACACCCTTTATGTGGTGCACGCTCCATTCCTTGTATTCATCGCAGTTTGGATCGGCGGTCGCTGGATTCCGACCCCGTTGCACGTGGTTTACGAGATTCTCCTCGTAGGCGCCGCTTGGGTCTATGCCCACTTGATCCACATGGTGTTCGAGGCGCACACAGACCAAATTCGCTCCTGGACAGAGCGCAAATTAGGAATGTCGGCTCGATAGGTGATTTGAGCTGCAAATCCACGGAACACTCGCAGCCCGGTGGATGCGACTTGGCGGCTGGCAGGCGATTTCCGGGGTCACCCTGAGGGAAAACGAACGTTAGAATAGAGTAGAAATCAGTATTCATCCTTTATCGATCATTGGCACTTGCGCTTACCCTATCCAACTCGAATCAACATAAACCATGTGTTAATTGTGGCGGTGTTTCTACTATTCGCGCAATTGATGGATGGTACCGATGCTATTTTTGCGGTATTGGCGACTATGGCCATGGTCTTCAGCGCACTGGCCTTCAATATTCTGGATGGGCTGACCACGACCAGCGGGGCCTTCGTATTCTTCCTGGCCATTCCCACATTTGTCATTCCGATTTTCGTCAAGGTTTTCACGTGGGAGCCTACAAACCGCCATTTTGAACAACCCATGATCACGATTACTGCGACTGCGATCGGATGGGCAGGAATATTGGCGGCGGCCGGATTGAGCCGCAGATTCTCGACGAGACGAAATTTTGTCCACTTCACCGTTCGAGACCTGGAGAACCTGAAGAATACCTCTGCGGGTTTGCTGGTGATTGGACTCTTCAGTCAGATCCTTTTGACAAACTTCAATACCGGTGGCACGGGAACAGTTTGGACAGCATTAAGCCAGCTGAATATCTTCATCCCCATGGCGACGATTCTCGCCACCTATTACGAGATATGTATCAGCCGCGGTACCCGCAGCATGAATTGGATCGTGATCGTCAGCATCTTCTATGTGGCTGGTTTTGGTTTTATTGCTGCGTCCAAGCAGGGGATGTATACCCCATTCTTGTCCTACTTTCTGGTATGCGCCGCTCTGGAATACCGGTTCCGCCCATTGCAAGTGATAGCCATGCTGGTGTGGTTGGCATTTGCCATTGGATTCCTTTTCCCGTGGGCGCAATACGCCCGTGCATCGACTCGGCAGTCGACCCTGACGGGGACCGTCGACGCAACGATCAAGCTTCTGAAAAATCCCGCCACGATTCCGGCGATGTATTCGTGGTACTCGGACTCCCTGAAGAAGAATGAAGACATCAATCAGGTCGCGCTGTGCTACGACCATCCCCACGGCCTGTTGGATCGTGAATCCCTGATCTGTCAGGACGATCGGCTCATTCAGTTAACGCAGCACACGGGGCCAGTGGGTTTCAGCTACCTCGTTGATGGTTTCGAAATGGTCATCCCGCATTTTCTGTGGCCTAGTCGCGTATCCCTTTCACTCGGAAATATCTACGGCCGCGACACGGATGAAGCAGGCGCAGAGGACTTTGCCACCGCTGTGGCATTTGCGCCCATCGGCGACGCCTATCGCGAATTAGGGTGGTCGGGCATTGTAGTGGTCATGCCAGTTTTGTATTTCTTCACCTTTATTTTTTTGAATGGCGTCTTCGGAGACGCCCGCGAAAGCCCATGGGGCCTCGTGTTGGTCGCCTACGCCGCCTTCGCAGCGCCGGGATTGCTATTGCCGGTCCATCCTCAGCTCTGGGGCCACTACGTTCCCCTCATCCTTGTCGTAATGTGGATAACGCGGTATGTTGCCCCGCAGGCCGCCGTGTTGTTCGGGTTCCGAAAAGTCCGAGCGAAAATTGTCTTGCCCGGACAGGAACTGGTGCCAAAAGCCCAAGAAGTTCGAAGTATTTTGTAGTTATTCTTTGAAATTCGCCCGGCAGTCATTTTGTCGAACGCGAAGTTGCACTCGGCTCGAAGCGCCTCTCTTACATCCAACAGATGTGTGGGCGGTGCACATTCCCGCGTTCTTCACTATCCCACCCCCTAGGAGATGAAATGACTTCATTCTCTGCCGTCAAACCTTCGCGCGCGACTTTCCTCATTTCAAAACGGAATCTGACAATTGGCGTAGTAATGAGCTGCCTCGCCACTGCCCCACTCTTCGCGGCCTCGCCCGCGACTTCCCGGCCAGTTCAAGCCAGTAGTTCTGTTTCAGCCACGCAGGAAACAAGCTCTTCACCTTGGTGGACACATGCCCTGGTGTATGAAATCTATCCACGTAGTTTTCAAGACACAAACGGCGATGGCGTCGGGGACATCAATGGCATCATCCAGCGCCTTGGCTATCTGGAGAGTCTGCGAGTCAATGCCATTTGGCTGACCCCGATTTATCCATCCCCGCAGAAAGATTTCGGCTATGACATTTCCAACTATGAAGCGATCGATCCCATGTTCGGCACTATGGTGGATTTCGATCATCTGCTGGCTGCGGCCAAGGCCCATCACATCCGCGTGATTATGGATATGGTGATGAACCATACCTCGGACCAATCTCCCTGGTTCAAAGAAAGCCGCAGATCGCGCACCAATCCCAAACGCGACTGGTATATTTGGCGCGATGGAAAAGGCCCTGGCATCCCACCCAATAACTGGGAGAGCGAATTTGGCGGCTCGGCCTGGACCTACGATCCAGCCACGAAGCAATGGTATTACCACAAGTTTTTGGCAGCGCAGCCGGACCTGAACTGGCGAAACCCAGCAGTCGAGAAGGCCATGTTCGATGCCTGTCGATTTTGGCTCGACAAGGGGGTCGCGGGATTCCGCCTCGACGCGATTCCTGAATTGTTTGAAGACCCGCAGTTGCGCGACGAGAAAATCCTTCCTGGAACTAACGAAGTCGGCAATCCCAATGAGGAACAGAATCGAACAGAAAATCTCCCGGAGGTCCACGTCGTGATGCGGGCGCTGCGCAAGATGGTTGATAGCTACCCGGGAGATCGCGTTCTGATTGGAGAGACGTATCTCAGCAACATACAAAGCCAGCTGGAATGGTACGGCGGAAAGGCCCACAACGAACTTCAACTGCCGATGGACATGCAAGTCGGCTTCATCGATCGGCTCGACGTCAACGAGTTCCGCACCAAGATCAACCAGGCAGAAACCGAGTTGGACGGTTACATGCCACTGTTCGTCTTCGACAACCACGATAACGATCGAAGCTGGAATCGCTATGGCGACGGCAAACACGATGCGGCTATTGCCCGCATTGTGGCTGCGATCCTGTTGACCACGCGCTCCGCGGATTTGATGTATTACGGGCAGGAGATTGGCATGGTAACAACTCCCCCGAAAACGCTGGCGGAAGTGCAGGACCCTGACGGTATTCGCGGCTGGCCAAAGTACAAAGGGCGCGACGGCGAGCGAACCCCCATGCAGTGGGATTCAGGGAAAAATGCCGGCTTCAGTGCGGCGGCAAAAACTTGGCTGCCAATTCCGGCCAGCTACAAGACCGTCAACGTGCAAGTGGAATCCGGCCAGCCTGACTCCTTGCTGAATTGGTACAAACACCTCATCACCATGCGTGCGGAGAATCCAGCCCTTCGCGACGGACAAAACATTATGGTGGATACTACGAATCCAGATGTTCTGTCCTACTTGCGAAAAAATCCTGGCTCGGGACCATCGGTGCTGGTGGCGATGAATTTCACCGACGAGTCCCACACTTTGTCGTACAACCTGCAGGCGCAAGGGATCCAGAGTACACACGCAAGAGCGCTACTTGCCGATCAGGGCGTCGAGGAGAACGTTGATTTGAATCACGTGACCCTGCCGCCATTTGCCGTCTTTATCGGAGCCGTGCAATAGCATCATTCGGCGAATTGCCAAGCGACCGCGCGCCAAGCGGAAGCGGCGCAGCTCTCTCTGAAACGGAAGCTGCGCCGATAGTTGGAGCGTCGAAAAAGTCCCTAGAAGCCCATGGAATCGTCTGCCGACGGACCATATGTCCCGGGAAGCGGCACATCATTCAACCTTAAATAGACTCCTAGCTGGGCACGGTGGTGAACGATGTGGTTTAAAAACATCTCGCGATACATCATGAATCGCGGCGCGTCAGCAATAGCGTGGCCCTGAAAGCTGAGCTTCCACTTTTTCTGCCATTCTTCGTCGGACACTTTGGCAATTGCAGCGCGCGCTTTCGCAATATTCGCGTCGAAAGCGTCCAGAAGTTGCTGCCGCGACTCCATGACTAGCGGCTTCATACTTGACTTCGAAAAATCCAGCTCTGGGAGCTCTGCAATCATCACTGCAAATTCCGGCAACTGCGCTGTGTGTGCTGCCAGTCTGCCCAATGCCATCGACTTTTCATGAGGCTTGAAGTCGGGCTTTCCCTCGGGCACTCGCTCCAGAATCGCCCGTGTCTTCTTCATTTCCTGGTCGAACTCCGGCAGAAACATCTCTCGAATTTCCATGATTGCTCCCCCTCTGAAGTTTCTACGTCAATTGCGAATAGTGAATGAAAAGAAATTCCACGCGCCTCATGGGATGCTTTTGATTCCTCAGCAAAATTCCGCCGCAATTACGGCCGCGTCTTTCTGATTTCCGGACGCAGCGACATTTCTGTATCCTCGTCCAGCAGTTCTTCCATCGTGCTTGTTTCGGGCTTCTTCCCGCCAAGATGGTTCAACGTTAGCGAGTCCCTCAAAATCGTAAAAGCATCGTCGGGAGTGTCCGCGAAGTGGAGCAGCTTCACATCCTCCGGAGAGATCGTTCCCTTTTTCACCAGAGTGTCGAGATTGATGACCTCGTTCCAATACTGCGATCCATACACCACGATCGTCATCTCCTTCGCCAGCTTGTGTGTCTGGGTCAGAGTCAACAATTCGAACATTTCGTCCAGGGTACCGAAGCCTCCGGGAAATACGACGAGCGCTTTCGCGAGATAGGCGAACCAGAACTTGCGCATGAAGAAATAGTGAAAATCGAGGCTCAGCGAGGGAGTGATGTACGGATTGGGAGCCTGCTCAAAGGGCAAGCGAATATTCAATCCGATAGTTTTCCCGCCTGCTTCGCTGGCTCCGCGATTCGCCGCTTCCATAATGCCGGGACCACCACCAGAGGTGACCACAAATCGATAGCGCTTATAGCGCAACGTCATCGACCATTTTGTCAGCAGATAGGCAAGCCTTCGAGCATCTTCGTAGTATTGCGCCATTTCCACGGCAGCCTCTGCGTGGGCGCGTTGCAGTTGCGTTGCCTGCCCGCTGGCCAATTGCTCTGGCGTAGCCGGTTGCTCTTCAGATGAAGCTGGCTTTGCTGATCCGGAGGTATCCAACAGCTCCAGCGTGCGAGAGGCGTCATGCAGCGAATTGAACCGGGCCGATCCAAAGAAAACGACCGTATCCTGAATCCTCTCGCGACGAAAATGTGCTAGCGGTTCTAAGTACTCCGCCATAATCCGCAACGGACGCCCGTCTGGACTGTTGACGAAACCCGGATCTTCATAGGAAAGGAGAGCCGGCTTATGATTGGCCATCTACGACCTCGCGCTGAAGTTGTGACATTGCTGGAACCATAGGGTGGGATGACGTCCCTGTCAGAAACGCTGCAGACCGGCCACGCGCGATGCGATGGGCAAGCTTATGCTCGATGCTCATGGTAATGGATGATTTCCGATATTCCGATCCAGACATCCAGCAATCCAAGTCCAGATACGACCCCGCGCGTGATTCCAGAGCCCATCAATCGGCCGATTGGAGAAAAGGTGAGCAGATAGTGGTTTTCGTTCCAGTACCTCGTCCACGGAAGCAAGAATACGAGCAGCCCCACGTAGAAGCAAAACACGACAAGGATGACGATGGATATCCGTTGCAGCCAAAGCGGAGCGGGGGATTCCGACCAGTCTTCAGTCTTCGGCAATGCGGAGGCCTCGGGTTTCAAGCTTTCCGGTGAGAACAAATCCTGTTGCGACATTTTCCTTTGACCCAGCCGTGGAGTCCTCGATACCGAGGCTCCTTCTTCAGCCAGGGCACCATAGCGCGTTCCTCGATTTTAGAGCAGTTCCATCATGGATATCTCTAGACCGAGGTTGGCACCGCATTTTTCTTGGGTCGACGATTGGCCTGCAAGATCTTCTTGCGCAGGCGGAGACTTTTCGGCGTCACTTCCACCAGTTCGTCCTCGTTGATGAATTCGATGGCCTGCTCCAGATTCTGCGGCTTGAACGGCACCAGGCGAATTGCATCGTCGGCAGAGGAGGCGCGCATGTTGGTCAGCTTCTTTTCTCGCACCGCGTTTACATCCAGATCGTTATCCCGCGAATGTTCGCCAACGATGATGCCCTCATACACTTCATTCCCAGGTCCAAGGAACAAAACTCCTCGCTCCTGCAGTCCATCCAGCGCGTAGGTTGTCGTTGTCCCTGCACGATCGGCGATCAAAGCGCCCGTGGAGCGCTGAGGAATGTCTCCCTGGTGCGGCATATACCCGTCAAACAAGGAGTTCATGACAATGGTGCCGCGAGTTTCCGTCAGCATTTCATTGCGCAGGCCGATCAGGCCTCGGCTGGGAATGCGAAACTCCAGACGAACGCGCCCGTAACCGTGATTATGCATCTTCACCATTTCGGCCTTGCGAGGCCCCAGGCGTTCCATCACAACTCCAACAAAATTTTCTGGAATATCAATGGTCAGCAGTTCGACTGGTTCCATCAGCTTTCCATCGACCACGCGCGTCACAATTTCCGGCCGGCCCACCATCAGTTCATACCCTTCGCGACGCATCATCTCAATCAAAATTGCGAGCTGCAGTTCGCCGCGTCCCAGCACTTTAAAGTTGTCGGCATTGCCTGCATCTTCCACGCGGATAGAAACGTTAGTTAGCAACTCTTTTTCCAGGCGTTCGCGCAAATTACGAGAGGTGACGTATTGCCCTTCCCGCCCGGCGAAGGGGGAATTGTTCACAAAAAACTGCATGGCAATGGTCGGTTCATCAATAGAAATCGTCGGCAACGGCGCGGGATTTTCGAGACTCGTAATGGTCTCGCCAATCGTGATCCCGCTGATGCCCGCGACCGCGACAATATCGCCGAGCGTGGTTTCCTCAATGTCGGTGCGCTTCAGCCCGCTAAAACTGAATAGCTTGGTGATCTTTGTTTTTTCCAGCGATCCGTCGCGCTTGGATATCGCAACTTCATCCCCGGTATGCAGCGTGCCGTTAAAAACACGCGCAATCGCCAAGCGTCCCAGGTAGTCGGAGTAGTCGAGATTCGTAACCAGGATTTGCAGTGGCCCATTCGGATCGCCGGTAGCTGGTGGAATGGTCGAAACAATCGCTTCAAACAAAGGCTGCAAATTGGTACCTGGAATTTTCGCATCGATCGACGCCGTGCCCAGTTTCGCGTTGGTGTACAGGACGGGAAAATCCAGTTGATCTTCGCCCGCGTCCAGATCGATGAACAGGTCATACACCTCGTTCAAAACTTCTTGTGGACGGGCATCGGGACGATCGATTTTGTTGATCACCAGGATGGGAGGCAGCTTGGCTTCCAGCGCCTTCGAAAGGACATACCGCGTCTGCGGCAGCGGACCTTCACTGGCGTCGACCAGCAACATGACGCCGTCAACCATCTTCAGCGCGCGCTCCACCTCGCCGCCAAAATCGGCGTGACCTGGGGTGTCGACAATATTGATCTTGGTATCGTGGAAGAAAATTGCGGTATTCTTCGCCAGAATGGTGATACCGCGCTCACGTTCCAGGTCATTCGAGTCCATCACCCGTTCGGCGACCGCCTCGTTGGAGCGGAAAGTCCCGCTTTGACGTAGCATGGCATCGACAAGTGTGGTCTTGCCGTGATCGACGTGGGCGATGATAGCGATATTACGGATAACGGACGACACGATGAATGAAGTTTCCTGTTCTGGTATGTAGATTGGCTGGGCGGCAAACGCGAGAATCCAACTGGCAAGCGCGCGGATTGCGGGAGTATCCCGATCTCCTTTCTAGTTTACCGCATCGTGCCCGCCAAATTGCGTTCGGAGCGCCTGCCGTCAAAAGCCTGTGCCGGGTTGCGAGTAAACTTTGCTGTGAACTTGTAAGGCGAGACCAGGAACCAAAGCCTTTGCATCTATGCATCATGAGGGAGTAAAGATAAGCCGATGACCATGCCTCTCAGTCCAAAAGAGCGCCTTACATTAGGTCAACAGCGACGCAAGCAAATGCGCCGTGCAGAACATGGAGTATGGAAGGCGAAGGCGCGCCGCGAAGATCCGCTGAAGCTGATGGAGAAATCCATGCACGGCCGCGTTCCAGCGCTGGCGGCTTTGAAATATGAGCGGATGGAAGCGTCTCCGTTCGGTTATTTCCGCGGCGCAGTTCCTGTGATGGCCTACGATTTTTCGCTGGCGGCGAACACCGGTATTTTGACGCAACTATGCGGAGACGCGCATGTCCGAAACCTAGGCGCCTATGCTGGATCCGATGGGCGGTTGCTGTTCGACATTAACGATTTCGATGAAACTATTCCCGGCCCGTTTGAGTGGGATGTCAAACGCATGGCCACCAGCCTGGTGCTGGCCGGTCGAGAAGCCGGCGCAAATGATGGAAATTGCCGTCGAGGCTGCGAAGGTTTTCCTGGACCGATATCGACGCGCCATGGCGTCGTTTGCGCGCATGCCAGTGTTGGACGTGGCGAGGTTCCAGGTGCATCGTCTACGGAGTGTTCCGACGGTGGAGCGAATTCTCGAAGTGGCGCAGCGCGCGACCGCGACAGATACTCTGAAGGCGCTGACGCAGGTGAACGGTCGGCACAAGAAATCTGCCAAGAAACCTATCCCAGCGCAGAAAACAAAATCCAGATTGCCGACAAAACCGCCGCGCATCTTTAAGGACACGCCACCGGTATTAAAGCGGTTGACCGGCGCCAGAGGCCGATCGGATCGTCGCCTCGCTGGGAAAATATGTGGAGAGTTTGTCTCCGGAGCGGCAGAAGTTCTTCTTGCAATATCGCCCGGTCGATGTGGCCTTCAAAGTGGTGGGCACCGGCTCCATCGGTCTGCGCGATTACTGCGTTTACATGGTGGGCAATGGCCCAAAGGATCCTCTGTTCATTCAGATCAAAGAGGAAGTCGCATCCGCATACGAACCCTATCTACGCCATAGGCGCGGCAAAGAAAATCCCCATACTCATCAGGGTCGACGTGTTGTGGAGGGAGAGCGGCTGATGCAATTGCAGTCGGATCCGTTTCTGGGATGGACTACGCTCGAGGGCCGCGACTACCTGGTGCGGCAGTTGAACGACCATAAAGCTTCTGTGAAATTAGATGACCTGAAGCAGGCCGGGTTGGTGGAATATGCTCGCGTGTGTGGAGATTTGCTGGCGCGAGGGCATGCACGCGCCGGGGATTGCTCCATGCTGTCTGGCTACCTGGGAGTTTCAGGAGGATTCGAAGCCGCGGTCGCGAACTTTGCCATGGCCTACGCCGACCAGACAGACCGTGACTGGCGCGAGTTGGTGAGATCGAGAAAGAAAACCTAGAAAGAGACGACGGAAATCTGCATCTCGCTACCTGAGATGTAAACGCACGTCAAGTGTGCGTTGTAGTCGCCGGAAGCACCTCATACGGCCGCATCATTTCATTATCTTCATGTTCCAGGATGTGACAATGCCACACATAACGTCCTGCGTACCCTTGAAATGGGACGATGATGCGCGTCACCATGCCGGGATCTGCGCGTGCCGTATCCTTCCATCCCATCTCCGCGGGCGACGGCGGAACAACTGGCCCCGTGTAGCGCACAATCTGTTTCTGCATATATTCAAACGTATCGAAAGGTCGGCGATCGAGAATCTGAAAGCGCACCAAGTGAAGGTGAATGGGGTGTGAATCTTCCGTCAGATTGATCAGCTCCCAAATCTCGGTCGTATCCAACAGCGGTTTTTCGGTGATGGGCATGTGCCATGGCGTGTTATTCAACAGCATGCCCATGGATCGCTGCACCATATCCATGCGTTCGTCCAGCGTCAGTGGACGGGTGCGGACAGAATCGCTTTCCGCGAGCCGTCGCACCGGCCGAATGCTCGAAGGCAGTTGACTATCATCGGACACCGGCTCGCGACCGACGCGAAATTGCAGAATAGAAAATGAGTCGCTGCGCAACTCTACGGTCTCGTCCTTCATCCGGCTAAAGTCGATGATGATATCGCCGCGTTCGGCTGGGGCGAGCTGCAATCGCGTCAGGGCGACCGGCGCGGCCAACAATCCCTGGTCGGAAGCAATCATGTGAAACTCGGCTTGATTCTGCAGCGAAAAGCGATAGAAGCGGCCATTCGAGCCATTCATCAAGCGGAAGCGATACTTGCGCGGCTCCACATCAAGATAGGGCAGCAACTTACCATTCACCAGAATTGCGTTGCCAAAGACCTCCGGCACCCACGGCGACTTCGGATTTTCCGATACCGGGTAGAACAACTGGCCATCGGTACGCAGCAGGCGGTCGCAAAACATCAAGGGAATTTCATATTTCCCTTTTGGCAGATGCAGCTGTTGCTCTACATCGTCTCGCACAATAAAAAAACCTTGCATGCCAGCATAGATATTCAGCCGGTTCATTCCCATCGTGTGGTCGTGATAGAACAACAGCGCGGCTTCCTGCTGCGATGGATAGAAACATGTCTGGGTCTTACCAGGCACAATCCATTCTTCGGGATAGCCATCGCTGGCAGCCGGTGTTCTGCCGCCATGTAAATGGATCACGCTTCGCACTTGCGGCAGATTGCGCTCGGCGCCATGCAAGGTGTAGTCGATGGGCAAAAAATGCTGCGCGGGCAACTGATTTTTCCAATTCACCTGCACGGCGTGGCCACTTTTCGTTTCAATGGTCACTCCAGGAAAGCTCCCACCGATTGTCCACATGCGCGTCGGAGGAAGATCGCGGTGCACTTTCACTCGCGTTTCGCGTATCGCCATATCGTAGACGGGAACGCTCTGCTTCAAATCCTCTGGATTCGGGCGCGATCCTGCTGGCTGCGCTACGGTTGGGAATCGGCAGCGGGTCCACAAACGGCTTCAGCGACCCGGGATCCAGGGTCGCTGCGTCGGAGGCTTCACTTTTCGGATTGCTGACCGCGAGACTCGCGAGGGTGAGGCTGCTGTGCTTCAGAAAATTACGTCGTGTGATCAGGACTCTGTCTCTCCCTGCTGATTCGATCGACTCGGGAGCAGCGCTGGTTTGCGCCACCCCCCGAATTGATTCGCTCTGCTCTCTACCAACCCCCACCAGCCACTTCTCCGGTGGTTGGGTCCAGAATATACATGCCCTGGTTGCGTGGATTTCTGAAATTGAACATGGTATTCAGTGATCCCGCCAGCGCATCAAACGATCCATTACCAATCCGTTGGCCGCCCAACCAATTATCCTCGATGAACCGAACAATCGAGGTTTGATCGGTCACTGTGTGATCCACATAATTCCGGCGAGCATACGGTGAAATTACCAGAATCGGAATACGAGGTCCGTATCCGCAGCGTCCCTGTGCGTGCTGCGCATCGGGACCGGCCAATGCGGTATCTGTTCCGTTTCCGCATTGCCCATTGCCGGTTAGCATGTCAGACGCGGTGGTGGATTGATTCACAATCGGCCCCATCTGATGGTCGTACCAGCCATCGGAATCATCGTAGTTGATAATGACTGCCGTAGAGTTCCACTCGGGAGTGTGCTGCAAAAAGTTGATGATGCTGACCACGAAGGCCTGCTCATCCAGCGGATCGGAATATCCAGCGTGTGCATCCTGATAGCCGGGCGCTTTAAGGAAGCTGACCGCCGGCATGTTACCGGCACTCACCGCCGTATAGAAGTCGTTGATGTCGTACTGGTGGTTTGCCTGATCGCCGGCGCGACCAATCATTTGCGTAGAGCTCGGGCGCAGATGCTTCAAATTTTGCGTCGACGCATAGTACTGGAAGGGCTCGTGGTGTGGGATGTAATCCGTTTCTGCTACGTTTGTCACCTTCGATAGCGTGGAGCGAGCGCATCCGCTGGTTCCGTTGGCATTTGTTACGGCGAGATCGAAGCCACCTTGAAACCATCCCCAGGTGACACCGCGGCTGTTCAACAGATCTCCAATGTTCTGGCCCCCCATTGAAACCTGCGCACCCGTGGTGGTGGAGCATAGCGTCGCCAACCGGGTCTGCATCTCCAATCAGTGTGGTGCTGCCACCGGTCTCAACGATCTTGCTTCCAGCGTTGATTTCGTCCGATACTCCATTGGTCTGGCCGGAGATGAGGTTGATCGCGCCCGGGGACGAAGGGCCGAAGGTCGTGCCAAAGGCATTGTCGTTCAGGGCATATCGCTGAGCGTAGTTCCATAGCGCCGTTACCGTGTTGCCGTCGTAATATCCCATCACCAGCCCATTCGTCGACTGGCCATTCGGCGGAGGTCCGGGAGTTCCGGTGTATTCCGGAAACGAGTCCATCAGCCCTGCATGGAAGGCCTCCTGCTCCGGCGTGTAATTGTGATCCTGATCGGCGGTTGCCGCTTCAGAACGATCCAGACGAAACGGATTCATCGCTCCTGCGCCATTGCCCGCGGTGTTTAGAAAGTTGGGATTGTTATAGAGCAGCGCATCTGTGAAGCCATTCACCGCTGGCGTTCTCTCCGCGGCCACAAACTGCGGCTCCCCTTTGGGATTGGTGGCATAAGGATAGGTTCCAAAATAGTGGTCGAAGGAGATGTTCTCTCCGAAAATAACAACCACATGCTTGATCGGGGTTGCCGTTCTCGCTCCATCTTCCTGGGCTTGAGACACCGCGGGAATTGCGAGTTGACCGGCAACCAGCAACGCAGCCAAAGACGTTGCAGCTAACTTTTGCATTTCACTTTCCTCCAGGAACAGGCATTTCCGCCTGCCTATGGAAGGTGATACCGGTCACACATATCTCCGGTCATTAGAAGTTGGTTACATTTTGAAGAAAAGTTCTGCCTTGGTGGAAGGTGTTCTAACTCGCCCAGCTACGCCGTCTCTGCTGTCCCACCATTCGCATCATTTGCGAAACGGAGTTCGATATTTTTAGCTTTCGTGTAATCGCGTTTAGTTCGACTGCGTTTCGCGGCGCAGGCGATCAGAAGAGGTAAGGCACCAGGGCTGCGGTATGACGAACATAGGCGACGTACGTCTCGCCAAATTGAGAACGCATCCACTGTTCCTCCAAGCGGAGCTTGATCCACAACGCGAGGAAGATAAGGGCGAGGGCGATGAATCCGCGCACCTGGGAGACGGCAATCGCCATACCGAGGAAGCCGGTTAGAATGCCGGTGTAAATGGGGTGACGGACCACGGCATAGGGGCCGGAGGTGATCAGCTCGTGGCCCTGTTTAATGGTGACGGAGCGGCTCCAGTTGGTGCCGAGGTACTCGCGGCCCCAGACGGCGAACAGAAGGCCGGAGACGGTGATGGCAGCTCCCAGCCAGAAGGGCCAAAAGCCAACCGGCCAGATCGGGAGGTTTAGCCAGCGCAACGGGATGCGAGTTGTCGAGAAGAGGACGATCGCGATCAGGAAGATAAGCACTCGCAGGATGCGCGAGCCAACCGGCTCGAGACGCTGGGTGGATTTGGTGTGGCCGGCTTTGATTTGCCAGTAGAGAAGGAAAGCGATCCAGACCACAGGAAAGAAGGATTCGTATAACCAAAGCATTTGAACCTCCGGACGCTAAAAATACTACGTAGGCGGGCCGAGGACAGTTCCACCGGCGTCGCAAACTTTTCTACTACCAGAGCAAATTGTCACTCTCTGCAACTGTAGTACAAAGCAAAGGTGAATAATGAGAACGGATGGCTTCGCGGCAACGTTGAAATTTCTCCGCGCAAGCGATGACATTGAAATTCTCCAGGAGAACAGGCAGATGGGAGAGTTGACGCGACGAGGATTTGTAGGATCGCTTTCAGGCGCAGCCGCTGCTGCGGTCTTTGGCCGCCGGGCGGAGGGTTCTGCGATGACCCCGCCTGTTAGACCAACGGGAAGCGCACCAATCAAGATCACCGACCTGAAGTGTGCCATCATCGGCCGCAATCCAACCGTACGAATCGTCACCGATCAGGGAATCTCCGGCTACGGCCAGGCAGAGTCTGCCAAGCCGTATCTCAAGCCGATGGTGTTGTTCTACAAACCATACTTAGTTGGCGAAGACCCGACGAACGTGGCCCGCATCATGCTGAAGATTCGCCGTATGGGCGCGTTCAAGCCCTGGGGCGCGGCGGTTAGCGCGATTGAAATCGCCCTGTGGGACGTCGCTGGCCAAGCCGCCGGACTGCCGGTCCATAAATTGCTCGGCGGAAAGATTCGCGACCGCGTCCGTCCCTATGGCAACTCGGAAAACGTCGCGCCCCACTTCTCACCCCGCACCCCTCAGGATTACGCCGAGCTCACGTCGAAGATGAAGGAGGCGAAGGAGGGCTTCACACTGTTCAAGCAGCCGGTCGGCTTTCACAATACGGCGATGCTGACCGCCATCCCCGATGCCTGGTACGGCAAGCAGTGGAAGGGCGGGCCGCCTTACATGGATCGCGGACTGCTCACGGAACGTGGCTTCGACCATGTTGTCGCCTGCGTCGAGGCCTCAAAAAAGGTGCTTGGCGATGACATCGGGTTGGCCCTGGATTGCGGTCCGGGTTGGGCAGTCAAGGATGCGATTCGGTTTGCGCGCGCCGTGGAACCCCTGCATATTACCTGGCTCGAAGATCTGATCACCGGCGACTACACGCCGTATCCGAACGCCCAGGTCTTCAAGCAAGTGACAGATAGCACATCGACACCCATTCACACTGGCGAGGAAATCTATCTGCGGGAGAACTTCAAAGACCTGATCGAGACCCAGGCGGTTAACGTGATCGGACCAGACCCTGAAGATGTAGGTGGCATCGCTGAATTGAAGTGGATCGCTGAATATGCCAATCTCCACGGCATCCTGGTAGCTCCGCATGGGATTTTTGATGGGCTGTTCGGCGTCGCGGCGCAAGTGCACATGGGGGCGACCCTGCCGCAGAACTATATTGCATTTGAATATGCGAAGGGCGATCCGGAATGGTGGTACGACATTGTGGACGGCTTACCGGACCCGATCGTGAAGAACGGCTTCATCGACGTTTGGGACAAACCAGGTCTCGGCATCACATTCAACGTTAAGGCAGCCAAAGCGCACCTTGCCGATGAAGATCGCGCCTTTTTCGACTAACCCGCGGACGCGCGTGAAGCCTGCGCGTCTGGCATGTTTATTCCACCGTGACGGATTTGGCCAGGTTGCGCGGCTGGTCGACATCGCAGCCGCGTCGCACCGCAATATGGTAGGCGAGCAATTGCAGCGGGACGACTTCCAGAATTGGCAGAAGCAGTTCCGGCGCGTGCGGAATATAGATGACGTGGGTGACCAGCTGCGCGATTTCCTGATCCCCTTCGATCGCGACTGCAATCACCTGGCCGGAGCGGGCCGTTACTTCCTGAATATTGGACAGCGTTTTGTCATAACGCAGCTTTGACGTGGGATCATTGCTGTCTTGCGTTGCCAGCACTACAACCGGCAGTGATTCATCAATCAACGCGTTGGGACCGTGCTTCATTTCACCCGCAGGATATCCTTCCGCATGAATGTAGGAAATCTCCTTCAGCTTCAACGCGCCTTCCAGCGCAATAGGGTAATGAATGCCGCGGCCAAGAAATAGAAAATCGCTGGAGTTGGAATAAATCTTCGCCAGGACCTCGCACACAGGGTTGCAGTGTTTCAAAATGTCGCGAATCTTGTTGGGAATACGCGTCAGTTCCTCCACCAGCGCCAGACTTTCATCCGCGTCGACCGTGCCGCGTTGTTGCGCCAGATAGAGCGCAAGAATAAACAATGCCGTCAATTGCGCCGTAAATGCTTTCGTCGAGGCGACGCCGATTTCCGGACCTGCATGGGTGTAGATGGAGCCGTTCGCCTCGCGCGCGATCATCGCGCCCACAACGTTGCAGATGGCCAGCGTTCTGGAACCCTTGGCAGCAATCTCCCGCTGTGCAGCAATGGTGTCGGCGGTTTCGCCCGACTGCGTGATCAACAGGCCAATCGCCTTGGGGTCAGCGATAGGATCGCGATAGCGATACTCGCTGGCATAATCGACTTCGACCGGCAGGCGTGCCAGCTTTTCGATCATATATTTCCCGACCAGCCCCGCGTGCCAACTGGTGCCGCAAGCCGCGATGTTGATTTTTGTCGCTGCTCGAAATTCCGCTTCCGGAATCTGCATTTCATCCAGAAAAACTTTTCCGGTGTCGAAGGAAACGCGACCCAGGGTGGTGTCGCGCACTGCTCTCCCCTGCTCGAAAATCTCCTTGAGCATGAAATGCTTGTAGCCACCCTTTTCCGCCTGAATCGGATCCCACAAGATGTTCTGCACTTTGCGTTCGATCGGATTGCCGTCGAAATCCGTCAGGGTGACACCCTCAGGCGTCAGAATGGCCATGTCGCCATCCGCCAAAAAGTACAGTTTGCGCGTGTGATGCAGAATGCCGGGCACATCAGACGCGATGAAATATTCCCCATCGCCCAGGCCAACCACCGCAGGCGGCCCACTGCGTGCGGCGATCAGTGTCTGCGGAAAATCGGCAGACAGAACGCCGATGGCAAACGCGCCGGTCAGGTGACGAACGGCACGCCGCACCGCTTCCGCCAGTTGAATCGCGTGGCCTTTATTCTTCGCCGCGTTTAATTCCGACTCAATTAGATGCGCGATGATTTCAGTATCTGTTTCCGTTACAAATTTGTGACCCTGCGACGCCAGCGCATGCTTCAGCTGAAGATAATTTTCGACAATGCCGTTATGCACGACGACCAGGCGTCCGCTGCAATCACGATGGGGATGTGCATTTTCCTCGGTCGGCCGACCATGGGTCGCCCAACGCGTATGGCCAATGCCATAGGTTCCCTGCAGTGGCTGCTCGCGTAACACGTCTTCCAGATTTTTCAGTTTTCCTGGCGCGCGGCGCAGTTCCAGACCGTTCGGCCCACCGGCAACCGCAATGCCCGCGGAATCGTAGCCGCGATATTCCAGCCGCCGCAGCCCTTCCAGGATGACTGGCACAGGATCTTTGCTGCCCACATAACCGACAATGCCGCACATAGTTGTCCCATTGTACGGTCGCATTCGTTTTTCGCGGTTAGAAGGAAATCTGCGGCAGCTTATTGCTCATTAAGTAACGTATCGATTCGTGCAGTTACGCCCATTTCGAGGAGATCCACAACTGGGGTGGCATAAGGCGGCTCGTTTCCGAAATTGGGACTGGCGGGGCTGATCGGACGAGGGAGGGTATCGCCTTTGACGCGCATCCCAATGAGGATGTATCCGTCGGTGTCGTTGCCGCCGAAAGCGCTGATCGCATAGCCGTTGTTGGCTAGCATGGTCGCAGCGGCCTGAACATTCGCGCTCACTCCACTGCCAGGCGCAACAAGATACGTTTGGTCCTCGTACACGGTGGTGCTGTCGCCCGTCCAGCCGTCGGAGATCAGCATCGCGTTGCCTGAGGCGTCGAAAGAGACGGCCGTAATCACTCGGCTCTCGGTTCCGTCCAGAGCCGACTGCGCTTGAATCTGCGCCGCTTGGTCCGCTCCAGGAGGAATCAAGGGATCAATCCGATCGTCGAATCCGCCAGCCTGCGATGTCTTGACCCAAGATACCGCATAGGCGTTTTCGGCCGGCTCCAGGTCCAGTGATGTGACGACCACATTCGAAGCCGCATACCCTTGCAGATCCGACGTGAAGTTGGAATATTCGCCACTCTGGTAGTACATGCTCAAGCCCGTCATCGGTGGAGGCAGGGAAAGGAAAGCAAACCCCCAAATGCATTCACCACTTCCGCATGCATAAGAGGAGCCGAGTTCCAGAGGACCTCCCACGGCGTTGCTACCCGAGGCACCGGTGGCGCCAATATCTGGATCGGCAGAGATAAGACTGATCAAGCCGCCGGTGTTGAAGAGTCCCGGAAGGTCGACCTGCTGGAAAAGCAGGTACCGCAGGTCTCCCGATTTAGGCGAGCGCGGCCCGGCATTCAGCGTGACGCTACTGCTGGTTACGGAATTCACGCTATTACTGACGCTCACCTGAAAGGAGCCAACCGAGGTCGAGCCATTGTTTCCAAGTTCGACCATAGGTGTGGTGTATGTGGCGCTGGTTGCTCCACTAATGTTCGTGCCATTCTCGCTCCACAGATAGTTGAGCGGTGCTGTGCCGGTGGCGGTGACGCTGAAGGTTGCGGTCTGTCCAAGGGGGACTGTCTGGCTCAACGGCTGCACAGTGATCGTGACGGCCTGACTGGGTGGAGATGTTGGCCCGTTTGCGCAGCCTATGAGAAAAAGCGTCGCTCCGGCGAACAGAGCCCCGATTGAAAATCCTCGCCACGTCCCGGTCATTCAATCACCTAAGAAACTTCGCGCCCAAAGATCACGATAAGGTCATCAATTCATTGGAATAGCGCCTCAATTAACATGGTTCAGCCAACGTCCGCACGACGGTGCTTGGGAAGCCGGGTCGATGCATAACCTGCCGCGAAAAAGTTTCCGCTCACGGTTCCAGTCGATACGTGTACTCTTCAATCACGGGGTTTACGAGGACTTCGCGGGCAATTCGCTCCACTTCCAGCTGCGCTTCCGGCAAAGCCAGCCCGTCGCTGAGGGTGAGGACGAAATACTTGCCCTGGCGGACATCTTCGACGCCGCGATATTGCATCTTTCGTAGAGCTCCGTGGATGGTCTGCCCCTGGGGGTCCAGCACGGTCTTGCGAAGCATCACATATACATGGGCCTTCATCGTGATTGAATTATACGTAGATGGCCCACCGACTTCCCAGAGGCAACCCATAGTCAAGGAAAATGAATGACGAATTATCTGGAACTTCCCGCCGGACCAAAAGCTCCTGAAGTGATCACTGCGGTCGTTGAAATCCCCTATGAAGGGGTGAACAAGTATGAGTACGACAAGAAACTTCACGTATTCCGCCTGGATAGAAACCTCTATTCGCCTGTGCATTATCCCGGAGACTACGGATTTATTCCCAGCACCCTAAGCGAAGACGGCGATCCGTTAGACGTGTTGGTGTTGGTCGATCAACCCAGTTTTTCCGGATGCGTGATGGATGTTCGTCCGATTGGTCTGCTTTTGATGTTGGACCAGGGCGTACCAGACGAAAAGGTCTTATCGGTCGGTCGCAGCAATCCGCGCTACAAAGATGTTTGGAACTACACCGAAATCTATCCTCACATGCTGCGCGAAATCACCCATTTTTTCGCCATCTACAAGGATCTGGAAGGTAAGCGGGTTGAAGTGAAGGGTTGGCACGACGCTTCCCGCGCTCGCGAAGCCATTACAGCTTCCATGAAGCGCTATGAGGATGCCAAGCTGGCAAAGGCTGCTGCTGAAGCGGAAGATAAGAAAAACATTCTGGTTCCGCGATAACTGCAAACCAGGTAAGCCCACAATCCGACCTCAACATGAAGACCCGCCTCAAAGAGCGGGTCTTTCTTGTTGTACGAGCAATCTGTTCGAAGCGATGCCTGTATCTAGTCTTTGGCGGCATCCTGCCGGGCTTCGCCACTGGTCTCGGCGAATGCGTTGCCGGCTGAACTGGCGCTCGCAGTCTGCGGCCCTGTAGTTTCGTTGCCCGGCAGGTTTGCCGGAAGTCCCGTAGGCCGGTCCAACCCTTCAAACGTAAACCGGACAGAGGAACCAAACTGCTTGTATTCGCCGTACTTGACGATTTCTCTCAAGTGGACATCGCTGGGCATGCAGGCTTTGCAATTCTTAAAATGCAGCACGCCTTCCGCGCGGGTATAGACGGGGAACCAATACTTCCCATCAATTTGCTGGCGATAGGTGGTAAACGGAATGGAAAGATCCTCCTGACCGCGCCGCGTATCGTCTGGAATATTTTTCCCGTTGGTCACGACAATCTGATAGTCCTTCGCGTCCACCCAGATGCGCCCTGAAAAATAACGCTGATCCTTTTCCATATGCCGAGGCGCCACATCGAACACGTAGGTGTCCACCTGGTCGACCCGCTCGGTGCCGACGTAGGTCACGTGGTATTGCGCGACGTCCTTCGTGGTCAAAGTAAATGGCAGCCGATGCTCAATGTCGTCGAAGTCGGCGGGACTCAGTAACGCCCGGGTCAAGGTGTTGTCAGGCGCGTAAATGACTTTCTCCTGCTTGCGTCCGGAGGGGCTCAGCACAATGTCGTCAACCTGGAGATATTCGCCGTCGATGCCCCCGTTGTCGCCAATCGAGTCCAGCTTGACGGTGCGGCGGTAGGTGTAATTTTCCAGTGCACGCTTGAATTGCGTTTCTTTTTCCGCGAAGCGCTGAATGATCTGTTGCGCCGTGATGCCCTTAGGCTGCGCGGTGTCCAGCGGTCCAAACCCAGCATCCAATGGCGCCGGAGTAAATACCTGCTGAGAATTTTGAGATTCCGGGGTGGTTTGCTCCGTAGATTGCGCGGTCGCGAACAGTCCTGCTGCGGGCGACAAGCACAGCAATGCGATTGCAAGAAACTGAGAGAGGCGCAGACGGGAAGTGAAGCCAGTCAATAGACGGTCCTCGTGAGTGACCCGCACAATCGATCCACTAGTCGAACAATGAAAAATCACACCAGACCTCGGGATTCGAGGCTTCTCGATGCACGCCGCGTCTTCCCTTTTTCACCATAGACGACAGAAGCCAATTTCTAGGATGCGCTATTTCTGTTTTGTGTTACCAAGGTTACTGGATAGTTAACAGTGACCCAGCGCACAGGCGAAATCTATGACGCGCCCCGGAAATCAAGTGTCCTGATTGTACGCAGCGGCAGCGGGCGTGCAAGTGCCCAAATCACCTGGCAACACTGCCAAGCCTTCATCACCCAACGGAGCGTAGGATTTGGGCAGGAGATATTCGTGGCCTTCGGCACCTTCAATCGCTCAAAAAGCGGAGCTAAACGGCCGCGGGAGCCACTGGATGCGGCTGCCCTGTACGAATACGCGGTTCGCAGCCTGGGCAGCAAAATGCGTACGGTCGCCGAGTTGAAGCGATTGATGCGCCGGCGCGTGGAGCCCGACGAAACCGGAGAAGCCAAGGTGGAAGCCGTCGTCCTTCGGCTGAAGGAACTCCATTATCTCGACGACACCCGTTACGCCTCCGACTACACCCGGATGCGGGTGGAGAATGAGAAATTTGGTCGCCGCCGCGTGCAGCAGGATTTGATCCAGCGCGGCGTTCACGAGCAAGTGATCGGCGAGACGCTGGACGCTGCCTATTCTGAACTGCCGGAGGCCGAACTAGCTCGCAAATACATTGAGCGCAAACGGCTGCACAAGCCGACCAATGAAAAAGAAACTGCCCGGATTGTCCGCAGCCTGGTGCGTGCCGGCTTCTCCATGGGCACCATCTTCCCGCTGCTGAAAGCCTGGAAAGTAGAAGACTCGACCCTCGCCGCCGTCCAGGAAATCGACCTGGACACGCCGGAATCCGGCGCCTAGATATCGACCGATCGAGTTCATCCGACTCAAGATACCCCGCGTTGTTTCGGGCTGCGAAAGATGATGTGTACTCTAGGCTTATGCGAGCCGCACGGCGGATTTTTCTCATTCTCCTCCTCCTATGCCTGGTCTACCCATCCCTGGTTTTAGGGTTGTACTTCTTGGCGCCTCGGCAAAACGCGCAGCTCGGCAAGGTCGATACGTTGATCGTCCTTGGCTGTCCCACCCTGCCCGATGGATCGCCCTCGCCGGAGCAGCGAGCGCGCGTCATGGAAGGTGTCCGCGAGTTCGACCGAGGAGTCAGCCGCCACATCATCATGACCGGCACGGCCGCCCACAACCGTTTTGTGGAGGCCCACGCCATGGCGATGCTTGCAGAAGCCAACGGCGTTCCTGCCTCCGCAGTGATTGAAGAAGACCAGGCTCACGACACAATCCAGAACATCTACTACTCCGACAAAATTATGGCGGCGAACGGCTGGCATACGACAGAGGTCATCAGCTCTCCCTATCACCTGCCGCGTACCGCGCTCATTCTCCGTCACTATGTTCAACTCCGCTGGAAAACACAGGCCTCGTCATGGCCGCCAGAGTATGGGCCATTGAAGAAGTTCAAGTTGGAATGGAACGAGGCAGTCAGCTGCTTCCACATCCGCATCGACGGCTTCCCGCCATCGAAGTATCTGCCGGAGTAGCTTGGCCCCGGCATCGACGGTGAGCGATCTACGATTCGCTGCGACGAACTCGCATACTTGGCCGGAGGTTGGGAAAGGCTTCTCGTTGATAAACTGGATGGATATGCGTACGTTGTCCGGTGCAGCCCTCCGCGAAATGTTCCTGAAGTTCTTTGAAGGCAAAGGGCACACCCGTGTCCACTCGTCTTCCCTGGTTCCGCAAAACGATCCCACCCTGCTGTTTACCAACGCGGGCATGAACCAGTTCAAAGATGTTTTTCTTGGCCTGGAGAAGCGGCCCTACTCCCGCGCCACCACTGCGCAAAAGTGTGTTCGTGCCGGCGGCAAGCATAACGACCTGGAAAATGTCGGCTTTACGCGCCGCCACCACACCTTTTTTGAAATGCTCGGCAACTTCAGCTTTGGTGACTACTTCAAAAAGGAAGCCGTCGCCTACGCGTGGGAATTTGTCACCTCGCCGGAATGGTTGGGCCTGCCGAAAGGCAAGCTCTACGTCACCATCTTCAAGGGCGAAAACGGGGTTGCGCGCGATGATGAGGCGTATCAATACTGGCTCGACATTGGAGTGGAAAAAGAACGCATTTTCGAGATGGGCATGAAGGATAACTTCTGGCAGATGGGCGATACCGGCCCCTGCGGCCCCTGCAGCGAGATTTTCTACGACATGGGTCAAGCCGCCTCGGAGACGCCCGACAAGGATTTACCCTTCGGTGAAGATGACGCGCGTTATGTCGAGATCTGGAACCTGGTGTTTATGCAGTTTGACCGCAGCGTCAATCCCAAAACCGGCGAAGGCACATTAGCGCCCCTGCCCAAACCCTGCGTTGATACGGGTGCCGGGTTAGAACGGATTGCCGCCGTGATGCAGGGCAAGCTGTCGAACTTTGACACAGACTTGTTTTCGCCGCTGATCGCCAAAGCCGCCGAACTGACCGGCGCTACATATAAGGATGGCGAATCGCGCAGCGATGCCAGCCTGCGCATCATTGCCGATCATTCTCGAGCCGCAACGTTTCTCATTTCTGATGGAGTTTTGCCCGCAAACGAGGGCCGTGGCTACGTGTTGCGCAAAATTCTCCGTCGCGGCATTCGCCATGGCCGATTGCTCGGCCAGGAAAAACCGTTCATGTATCAAATGGTCTACGCCGTCCGCGATGACATGCAGAATGCCTATCCGGAACTGAAGGACACCGCCGATCGCGTCTCAAAGGTGGTCGAAGCCGAAGAGCGGCAGTTCGCGCGCGCTGTCAGCGTTGGACTGGCGCGACTGGAGAGTGATCTGGCCCCGCTGCTTGGGAAACCGGAATCCGTATACCCCGGGTTGGCCGCTTTCCATCTGTACGAAACCTACGGTCTTCCACTCGACTTTATGGTCGATGCGGCGCGCGATGCCGGCATTGCCTTCGACATGGAAGGTTTTGAAAAAGCCCGCGCCGAAGAACAGGCTCGTGCTCGTGCCTCCTGGAAAGGCGGCTCGAAAGCGACCGCCAGCCCGGCCTATCGCGAACTGCCGAAGACTGTCTTCGAAGGCTACCGCCAACTTGTCTCGAACGGCTGCGAAGTTCTGGCGCTGGTGAAAGACGGTCTGGGCACGCACGAAGTGAAAGCCGGCGAAAGTGCCGAAGTCGTTCTCGATCACACCAGTTTCTATGCCGATTCCGGCGGACAGGTGGGCGATCATGGCTGGCTCTATTCGAGCGACGGCAATGTTGTTGTCGCCGATGTGCTGGGCTGCACCAAGCCGATGCAGGGTATCTTTGCGCACAAAATTATTGCGAAACAAACCCTCGCCCTCGGCGACAAGGTCAACACCGTCGTCGATCCAGCTTTCCGTTCGGCCACCGTGCGCAACCACACCGCAACCCATCTGTTGCACGCCGCCCTGCGCGAAACTCTGGGCACGCACGTGAAACAAGCCGGCTCGTTGAACGATCCGGCTCACCTGCGCTTCGACTTTTCGCATTTCACTGCCGTCGCCGACGAAGAATTGCAGGACATTGAAGACAGCATCAACAAGAATGTCCTCGCCAACACCAAGGTGGTCACACTGGAAGATGTGCCGATCGACGTCGCCGTGAACGAATACCATGCGATGGCGCTGTTCGGCGAAAAATATGGCGACAAGGTGCGCGTCGTCAAGATCGGCGACTTCTCTACGGAACTGTGCGGAGGTACACACGCCGCCGCGACGGGTGAAATCGGCCTGGTGAAATTGCTGGGAGAAAACAGTGTTTCCTCCGGCGTGCGCCGCATTGAGGCGGTCACCGGAACCGGCGCCCTGGATGAATTTCGGCGTGGGTTCGCGGTCGCCAAGGTAGCTGAGCAGGTCGCGGGCAAAGCCGACTCCAGCACTCCCGCCGACGCGCTACGCAACAAGCTGACTGCGCAGGAAGAGGAGCTCAAGCGCCTACGTCGCGAGTTGGATGAAGCGCGGATGAAGTCGGCCGCAGGTCGCGTTAGCAACGCAGCCTCGGAAGCGGTCGAAGTTTCCGGCGTGAAAGTGTTGGCGCAACGCGTCGATGCGCTCGATCGCGGACAAGTGCGCACCCTGGTCGACAATCTGCGCAGCAAGCTCGGTTCCGGCGTCGTCGTCCTCGGTGGCGTGCAGGAAGATGGGAAGGTTGCGCTGATCGTTGGCGTCACCAAAGATTTGACCAGCCGCGTGCAAGCCGGCAAGGTGGTCGCTCAATTGGCGCAGATAGTCGGAGGCTCGGGCGGCGGACGGCCAGACATGGCGGAGGCGGGCGGCAAAGATGCCAGCCAGCTCGACGCAGCCTTGCGCAGCGCGCCCAATATCGTTGGCAGTTTCTTAGGTTAGGCTATATCGAACGGGAGAATGCACGCATGGACATCGAGCCGCCCCACGGACCCATCGAAACGTGGAGAGACTTTTTCGTTCACCTCGTCATCATTACGCTGGGCCTTCTGATTGCTCTCGCGCTGGAGGGCGTTGTCGGGTACATCCACGAGCGTCATCTCGTCCACGAAGCCAACGCCAACATCACATCCGAGATGCGCGACAATCAAAAAGACGTAGAGGACTCCGTCAAGGCTACCGGGCAATATCAACAGGACATGAAGCACCTGATTGACCTGATGGAAGACGTAAAAGCCGGCAAAAAGTTGAATGGTTCGGTGACCATCACGTTTGAGAAGGCCGACCTGAATACCGCCAGTTGGAAGACCGCCGCGGCCACCGGGGCCATTGCCTACATGCGGTATCGGGACGTGAAACGGTATGAGGACATCTACGGCCTGCAGGGAGATTTTGAGCTGGCGCAGGACCGCGCCATGGATAGCTGGGCCAACGTCTACGCACCCTTGATGCACTTCATCAGTCAGGACAAAGACGAGAAAGCCCCTGCCAGGCTGACCGATGCGCAACTTGCGCAAGTCGATAAAATTGAAGAACAAACGCAGCTGTATATCGGTCGACTGATCGCCGTCGAGTCGATTGGCAAGGCACTCGATCGGGACTATACCCGCTACCTGCAACATCCCAATCGGTAGGGTCACGCAACCCGCAGCGCAAGTTGCCAAGGGTGCCATTCGAGTCTGTTTTTCCTTTGCTTCGCCCGCCGGAAAATCTATACTGAAGGTGCTCTGGCAGGTTGTCTGCAATTTGAGACACGTGCCTCTTCTCTTCTGCCATCGATTCTCTTCCCGCTCGGTCGCGGTCGCCTGCGTCGCTTGGTTGAGCATGGGAATATTCCTGCTTTGCCCGTCGCCGGTGCAGGCTTCCAGTTCTCACCGTGCGAGCGAAGCCGCCTTCGCTCGCGCCACTGCAATCCAGCGCCATCTGGAAGTCGTTCCCAACAACAATCGCACGCGTGCCCAGTATCAGCACGTCCTCGACGCTTATCGCGCGGTGTATCACGGAGATCCGGCATCGCCGGACGCAGCGCGCAGCATCGCAGCGGTGGCCGACATGCTTGTCAGCGAAGGGCTCTGCTTCCATGATGCAACACTGCTGCACGATGCAGTCGCCCAATGGGAATTTCTGCGCCATCAATATCCAACCAGTTCATTACGACAGCGAGCGCTGTTTGAAGAGGCGCAGATTCAGCAGTACGATTTGCGAGATCGCGTCTCGGCCAGGAAGAGCTATCGCCTTTTCTTAACGAAATATCCACACGATGCGCTGGCAAAACAGGCTCGCGCTGGCCTGGAAGAGAAACCGGTTGCGGAACCGCCCACGCCTCACGCTCCCACGGTGAAACAAACAGCCGCCACGCCTACCGGAATGCCTGTCGCGCCTACCGAATCAGCTCCTGCAGAACTGCCAAGTGCCCGACCCGCCAGCTCTAGCCCGGTGATTTGGGTCGACAACGATCCCGACTCGAAGCCCGCGCGCCCATCCGCATCTGGGATCGGAAGCCACACGGCAGTCGCTGCAAAAACTGCAAACGCGATCGAAGCAACGCCGCCGGCGGCAGCGGTTCTGAAGGATGTAAGGTATTGGGATGAAAATGGCTCGACACGACTCGCCATCGATCTCAGCGATGCTGTTCCTTACCACACCTATTCAGACCAGAATAGCCGACAGATTACGATCGTCTTCTTTGGCGCCCAATCGGCTGAAACCCTCCTCGCTCATCCGATTGAGGCATCGCACGATGAAAATCTTCGCTCCGTGCACGTGAGTATGCTCACTTCCAGCCAGGCCACATTAGTTCTGCAGATGAAACGGCCAGTGAGCTTCAACTCCTTCGTTTTGTCGAATCCATCGCGACTGATTCTGGATCTGCAGCCCGCGATGGGAACTGAATTAGTGCAAGCGACTCCGCAGGTGACCCAGCATGGTGGGCAAGCGTTACCGCCGCCGATCCCGCACACTCAGGCGGCCTCGGCGCCGATCCAGCACACTCCGGCAGCCGCACCGCGCGCAGTTGCGCCACAGATCGCGAGCATTTCACCACCTCAGCCCAGCATGATGTCGCTCGATGTGGCCAAGCAGGCTCCTCCGATGCCTCCGTCCCCCACATATCCAACGGAGTCGCCAACCAACGTACAACCTTCAATGGCACGGGTTCTCGGCCTGCGGGTTCGTCGCATCGTCATCGATGCTGGCCATGGTGGCCACGATTCTGGAACCGTCGGACCCGGCGGAATTGAGGAAAAAGATATTGCCCTCGATGTCGCTTTGCGGCTGGGGCAATTGCTGCAACAGCGCTTAGGTGCCGAGGTCATCTACACCCGGCGCACGGACAAATATGTTCCTCTGGAAGAACGTACGGCGATTGCAAATGCGGCGCATGCCGATTTGTTTCTCTCAATCCACGCTAACTCCAGCTCCGATCCGGACGTTCGTGGCGTTGAAACCTATTTTCTGAACTTCACCACCTCACCGGACGCGATGGAAGTGGCGGGACGAGAGAACGCTGACTCCAATCGCTCAGTGTATGACCTGTCAGACCTGGTGCGGAAGATCACGCTGAGCGACAAAATTGATGAATCCCGCGAATTCGCCGGAGACGTCCAGCAGCAGATGTATGCCGGGCTGCTGTCGGGCAATGCGGGACTGAAAAATCGTGGCGTGAAACAGGCTCCGTTCGTCGTGTTAATCGGAGCACAGATGCCTTCAATTCTGGCAGAGATCTCATTCCTGACAAATCCGGAAGATGCGGCCGAGCTTTCGCGCCCACGGTATCGTGAACGACTGGCGGAAGCGCTCTATCGAGGAGTGGCCGAATACGTTGACGGGATGAGCCGAGTTCGTATCGCGAAAACGAACGCCGCCGAAGCCCTTCCCGCGCCTGCCGAATAGCAGCCCGAATGATAGTCTGAGTTCGGAACCATGCTCCGGACTTTGTCTGCACCTCGACCGTTTCTTTCGATCCTGATCGTCACCCTGACGACTCTTTCCTTGCACGCACAGTCGCGCCCTGCAAACCATGTTGCCAAACAGACCCCGGCTCCATCCAAGACTGCACCGCAAGCTGAAACTGCAACCGCTGCGCCCCAGACTTTGTTGCCGGAAACCTTCGCAGGCTGGCAGATCACCGGAACGCCGGATCGGTCCACGCAAGCCTCGGCTGCCGATCCAGGAGATGCAGTTCCGCTGCAGGAATATGGATTCACTCGCTATGAGTCTGCCCGATATACCCGCGACGACGGCCAGCTAACGGTGAAGGCCATGGAATTTGCAGACGCAACCGGCGCCTTCGGAGCGTTCACCTTCTATCGCCGGCCCAGGATGTCAGCAGCCGATATAGGAAGCGGCGGCGCGTTCGACGGCAAGCGCGTACTTTTCTGGAGCGGAACGACTCTGGTAGATGTGACATTCGAGCACATCACCCCCATGTCCGCCGGCGAAATGCGCGACCTGATCACCCAACTGCCGAAACCCTTTGGCAACGTGGCGACACCGCCCCGGCTTCCCGAATATTTGCCGCGTCAACACCTGGAAGAAGAATCAGTGAAATACTCGATTGGACCGCAGGGGTATCGCCTGAGCGGCGGCGTACTTCCTCCGGGCCTGGTGGACTTCGGTCGAAGTGCGGAGGTGGTGACGGCGGAATACAACGCGCTGGGTGGCACTGGCACGCTGACCATCATCAACTATCCAGACACGGATATCGCGATCGACCGCCAACATGCAGTCCAGGCATATTTCGCAAGCCATGGCAACGCACAATATCCCTGGACGCCGGCGCTGACCGACAGCAATCCCTCCGCAATTCAGTTGCGGCGCTCCGGTCCACTCCTTGCAATCAGTTCAGGAAGCTATTCCAGTGGAGCCGCGAACGAGTTGCTGCAACGCGTGCACTACGAAGAAATTGTGACCCTGGGTCATGAGAAACCACACACCGATGATCCAAGACTGGTCGCACAAATTATTCTGGACGTCGCCGCGCTGGTTGGAATCTTTGCGTTGATCGCGGTTGTTCTTGGAATTTTTCTGGGTGCGGGTCGTGCGGCATTGCAACGATCACGGAATAAATCCGGATTGCCCGAAGACGGATCCTCGGAATTTATTCGTCTGAATCTCAAGTAGGTTACTTGCCGGTCGAGATCGGGCCATTTGACGAAGTCCGCCAAATTATGGATGGAGCGAAAATTGGCCGGTTTTCGATGGGGAATTGTAAAGTAACACGTTCATAATAAGTCACTTAAGATCGACCCTGGATGGCAAAAGGCGAAGATTAGGAGAAAAATTGCGTTTTCAGGGCACGAAGATGAATTTCCTGTAACTAACTGAATCTACGATATTTATTTTTCAAGGAAATTTGGACCTGAAATGCCTTGACACCCTCCGGTACGGCTCATAGTATGACGCCAGAAAGTTCTGATGGCTTTGCCTCCGTTGGAACTATTCTCCCTTGAAGGAAAAACCGCCCTGTTGCCGGGCGGTTTTTCCGTTTATAACCTGCATTGAAACAACAGCTTATGTTTCTCCTGTTAACTTTCCCGATTCTCGCGA
Source organism: uncultured Acidobacteriota bacterium (assembly GCA_963735505.1). Taxonomy (GTDB): domain Bacteria; phylum Acidobacteriota; class Terriglobia; order Terriglobales; family Acidobacteriaceae; genus JAKAAZ01. The sequence goes on from CAVTLR010000003.1 coordinate 611,771, forward strand.
CGCTTTATTCCTTGCCATTGATCTTCGGATGGGTAGGTCCGAACACGATCTACGGTTTTCGGAATGAACGCTCGCGCCGTGATCGCGCAACATGGTATCGCGCCAATCGCATCGCAGGAATTTCTATCGTCATCGCGATGATGATTTGTGTCGCGTTCGAGTTTGCGATTCCCGCTTTGCGCAACACGCGTGCCGGACATCTGACCTCCGTCTTGATTCAGATTAATGCGCTGATCATCGCGAATGCGTGGACCACATTCCGCATTCTAACGAAACCCACGCTGCGAAAGTAATACTCGTCGATCACAACCGAAACCTTCGGTCGCCGTTCCCATCAGTGTGTCGGCTGCATCTGCTGGTTCACTTGTTCCCACGGAGCGAGCTGCAACTCGTCGATGCGCTGCTTGGGCAGACATTGCGGATAGTTCTGCTGCAGGAAGGCGATCATCTTTTCCCGGACATAACAACGCAGATCAAATAATTTCCCCGAGCCGGCGAAGCTCATCAACGCGCGAATCTGCATGGTTTGCTTAAACAGATCCGTTACCTGCAACACCAAGGGCTTTGCCGTCCCACAGGTCTGTGCTTTTCAGGACGCGCAGATACTCCTCGCGCAACGGTGCGATCGGGCAGCTATAGTCCGCGTAAATGTAACAGGTACCGATCAGGTTGGCGGAGGTGCGCGTCCAATTCTGAAATTGTCATGGACGAAGAACGGCGGAAAGCAAAAGCCCTATGTGTTCCGCGGCGTTCGGCGATAGTCTCCACTCTTGCCGCCTGACTTCCGCTGCAGCATGACCTCCCGGATGACGATGCCCTTGTCCATGGCCTTACACATGTCATAGATGGTCAAAGCAGCGACAGAGGCTGCCACCATTGCTTCCATCTCCACGCCGGTCGGTCCTGCTGTGGTCGCAGTGGCTCGAATGAAAATGCCGGAACTTCGAATTTCCGTGACCACATCGACATATGTGAGCGGAAGTGGATGGCACATTGGAATCAATTCCGCTGTCCGCTTGGCAGCCTGGATGCCGGCGAAACGCGCGACCTCCAGCGGATTGCCCTTGGGATTAGCAGGCAGCGCCGCCAGTACTTCGGCGGACATTTCGACCATTGCCGTCGCTTCCGCCTCGCGTTTTGTCGCGGCTTTATCGCTGACGTCCACCATGTGCGCCCGCCCAGCGGAATCGTAATGAGATAGCTTGCTCATGACCATCAGCCTAGCAGGAGTGCATTTGGAATCACACTGCGACGACAAAGTCTGGGGGATTGCGAGACCAGTAGCTATCGCAACAGCACACGCACTGCCTGGTCGGCGCGGAGAAGATCGCAATCCTCCGGGACGATCAGATAACAATTCGCGCGTGCGTTCGCCGCCAAGTCGCCAGAGCCCTGGGTGCGTACTGGACTCACGGTCGGAAGCGGCGCAGCCGTATCGAGATGAGCGGGCAGAAACCGCGTCAGTCCGGTCTTGGTGCGAACATCGGCACCGAGCTTAGCCATCGCAATATTCGGCTGCCAGTTTCGTTCTCCTGCCAACGCCGCTAAAAGTGGTTCAACGAACACTCGAAACGTCACCATGGTGGAAACCGGATTTCCCGGCAACCCGAAGAAGTATCGTTTAGCCTGATCGCCGTCGGCTGCCAATCGGCCGAAGACGACGGGCTTGCCCGGCTGCATCTTCACGCCGGTAAAGAAAAACTCCGCACCCATCCCACCGAGGACTTCCTCGACCAGATCGAATTTCCCCATGGAAACACCGCCGCTCAGCAACAATAGAGGCGCTGCCTGCAGGCCTTCTCGGATACAAGCCGCAAGATCGTCCATGTCATCCCGCGCGGGACGTTGCCGCAGCGCGGTTCCGCCAGCCTGCTGCACCAGTGCGGCCAGGGCGTGACTGTTCGAATCGTAAATTTGATGTGGTTGAATGGCGGCCGGAGACTCGCTCGAAATGGCTGCGAATGTTTCCATCTTTGCCGATACATCGACAAGTTCGTCACCGGTTGCGAGAATGGCGACATTCGGTTTGGGGAAGACAGGAACCGAAAGAAAACCGCAGGAAGCTGCCAGTGCAATTTGTTCCGGGTCCAATCGACACCCGGGCTCCAACAAAATATCTCCACGTCGCGCTTCGCTGCCTTCCGCAACAACGTTTTCCCCTGAACTGAGAGTTCGACCAGCAAGCGGTCGCACCCGTCGATGCAACCGCGCCTCACCGTTCGCGGCTACGCCGGATTCGCTCTCAACTTCCTGCGCTTGTTCCACCATCAATACCGCATCGGCTCCCGGAGGCAGCGGCGCGCCCGTCATGATTTCAACCGCCTCTCCTGCGCCGACCGGCGGGTCCACAGCGGGCCAAGCTTCACCCGCACGAACCTGGCCGACTACCCACAGATGCTTTTCGGGATTCACATCCTTCGCGCGAACCGCGAAACCATCCCGCGTGACCCGTGGAAATGGAGGCTGGTCGCGATCCGCAATCAGCGCGACTGCCAATCGGCGACCCAGAGCATCGATCAGCTCGCAGTTTGCGGCTTCAGTGACACGATTGGCTAGAATCTCAGCCGCCTGCGACGAAACGAGGGAGCAAGCTTCTGCGAAGGAAATGAGAGCGGCATGGCCGCCCAGCGAAACATCTGACGATGGACTTCTCGGCATCTGGCAAGCCTTTTGCCTAACAAACACCAACGGCTCCCTGAGATCAGCGGGGAGCCGTTGCGCTAGGCGTTATGTTGCATGATCGAACTAGATCCGCGATTCCGAAGAATTGGATCAGTGCTTCTTATACGACGAGTGAACGGTTTCGCCGGCCTGCTGCAATATATTCTGTGCATCCGCAGCGAGCGGTCCAGTGGGCTCCAGGGAAAGAAACTTCTGGTAGGCGTCCGCGCAGCCCGGAGGCAACACGATTTTGCTGGTCTTGGGATCGACGGTGGCATGCTGCACCAGGGACCATCCCTTGATGTAATATGCAATCGCCTTGTTTGGATCGGCTGCAATGGCTTTGTCGGCTGCAGCTCCCGCCGCATCGCCCTGGCCGGTCTTGAACAGAACAATCGCCTCGTTGGCATAGTACATGCCGGCCTGGGTCGGGTCGGCTTTGGCCGCAGCCTCATAGGCCGCAACCGCATCATTCACGTTGCCCGACTTTGCCAGCGCCTCGCCCAGATTGTTGTCGGCAGCAGCGATTACATCCGGCTTCGGAGCTTTTTCGGCGGCCAGCAATGTTAGCGCTTTCTTGTAGTTGGTAGCGGCGTCCGCATATTTCTTCGCGGCCAGTTCACTATCCCCAAGTTCGTACCATGTCAGCCCCACATCCGGTTTGGCCTGGGTGGCTTGCGTATCCAACGCAATCGCCTGGTCGAAGTTGCCGGCCTTGCGCGCCGTGCGGGCATCGACGATCAGCTTATTTACGTTCTTGATTTGGCTGTTTTGCTTCTCTGTCGCTTCATTCTCTTTGCGCACTGCAGCAATTTGCTTTTGCACGTCCGGAGGCAACTTTGAGATATAGGCTTGACGGGTCATATCGAAGTCGACTTGAGTGTCGGTTCCGGCTGTCAGCTTCACATTCTCCTGAAAGTCGATGATGCCCTTGGTCATCTTGCCGTCTTTGCCCTTGATATCTCCATACAGGATGACGGTGTAGGTGCCGGGCTTGATGCCGCTGCCTTTATAGTCACCGCTAGCGTCCGTCGTAAAAGTATTCAACGGTGTTTTCCCGTCCGTCGTCACCTCTACCGCGGTGTTGGCCACCGGCTGGCTCAACGGGTCCTGAGCGTGACCATGCATACTGGCGGTTGTCGCACCCGCCGCGCTTGCAGCGGCCTGGGCCCACGCGGTGGAAGGCATCACGCTGCCGACGATCACGAACAATGCCGCACAAATTGCGGCGCACGATACTGCCGAAATTGCCGCAAACATTTTTGCGGACCTTGAAGATAAAACGATTCGAAACTTTTCCATTTCTCGTCTCCTCAGCACATCTCGACGTGGTGATTTTCACTCAACGCCGCTGCAACTACTGCCTCAACGCCATTCTAAAGCTACAACAGCACCAAGAACACCGCACCACTAACTTTCCTGACAACCGGAAGGTTGCTTGCAACCGCAGAAATTCTTGACTCGAAGCCCCCTCATGAACTCGAAATCGCTCGATATGGAATGGGATCGGCAACACCCGCCTCCGCGAATGCCCGCAATCGCAGTACACAACTGTCGCACACCCCGCAGGCTCGATCCTCGCCGGAATAACACGACCAGGTGAGATGAAAAGGAGCGTTTAACTCCACGCCAAGGCGGACAATCTCACTTTTCTTCATGTGAATGAGGGGTGTGTGGATCTGAATATTCCCTTCCTTGGTCCCCGTCTCAATCACCTTCTGGAAAGCGGCATAGTAGGCTGGCCGACAATCTGGATATCCCGAACTGTCCTGCTCGACGGCGCCAATAAAAATCGCGCCTGCACCCAGAACTTCCGCCCAACTGACCGCCGCAGACAAAAAATGCGCGTTGCGGAAAGGCACGTAGGTGACTGGAATTTCTTCGCCGATTTTCGTCGTTGTGGGAGCTTCGGGCACCGCGATATTCAGATCCGTCAAAGCCGATCCCCCGATCTGGCGAAACAAATCGATCTTCAATGGTAGAAACTGGCAAACTCCCACCACATCTGCGATCGCCCGCGCGCTGATCAGTTCGCGTTGCTCGGTGCGTTGACCGTAGCTGAAATGAAGTGCGTAGACATCGTAATCTCTGGCGGCCAATGCCAGGCAAACGGAAGAATCCATACCTCCGGAGAGCGAAACCACGGCGCGGGGCCGAGAAGGTAAACCAGTTTCATTTTTCAATTCCAGCTCCGAGTTCGTAAAGGAATCTCTTGCAAACTAAACTTGAGTGGCGCCCACTCGATCGCAACGCGGAATCGCGCTGCGCTCTGCCCACCTTGATCGAAATTCCGCCCCGCTTTTGTAGTGGGATGAGCTCAATGTCGCGAATGATGTGACGACGGTCGCAGAAATGCAACATTTTCCTCGCGTTGGCTGCGACATCGCGTTTGATTTTCAGCATGATTTTCCTACTGCAGCATGGTATGGTTCCATTTTATGTCGGGCCTGCTCAAGATGATTCGGAGGAGAATGAACCAGAATATTGGAGCAGCCCGACGCCGCGATGCAGATGACTTCCCCCCAATTGGAACAAAGGTCTGACGCATTCCGTATCTAAAATTAAGATTCAGGAAGCCAACCGAATAAAGGACACCGTTACGATGTCAGAAACTGAGCCCAGCCCAGCCCCCATAGAATTGCAATCCAGCGAATCTCAACCGATCGCATCAGCACCTCCGCAGCACGGCGTCTTTATTGGGCCCAACGGTCTGCGCGCCGGCTGGAGCCTGGGGATCTATTGCCTGATCGTGGCGGCGTGTATGACTGCCGTGCACTTCACCGCCAACGCCATCCATGCCTACTTGCGTCATGGCAAGCCGCCGGCCCCGGTCCTCCACAACCCAGTCTTCGCGCCCGGACCACGTATTTTGCAGGAAGTCATCATGCTGCTGTGCGCCCTGCTGGCGGCCTGGATCATGTCCCGCATTGAAAAGCGCCCGTTTGGCGAGTACGGCCTGGGCGGCAATTCCCGCCGGTTGCCACAGTTTCTTCAAGGATTTTGCTGGGGGTTCGCATTCATTTCCCTGTTGATTTTGGGTCTCTATCTAGGCCACTACATCGTGTTGACTGGATTTCTGCTGAACGGTTTTCGCGCATTGAAATACGCTGTCGCCTGGATGCTTTTCTTTTTGCTGGTCGGCGTGTTCGAGGAGTTTTTCTTTCGCGGATATATCCAATACACGCTGGCGCGCGGCATCGGTTATGGCGCAGTCGGCTTTTGGATTTCCGCCATCTTGTGGAACTTCGGCTTTGGATTCGTTCACGGCAACAATCCTGGAGAGTCACCCATCGGTCTGTTCCAAGCGGGCTTTATCGGGCTGATTTTCTGCCTCAGCCTTTGGTATACGCGCTCACTTTGGTGGGCGATCGGAGCCCACGCCACCTGGGACTGGGGAGAATCCTACTTTTATGGCACTGCGGATAGCGGAATGCTGGTGAAAGGACATTTGTTAGGCAGCCATCCGCAAGGAGGTTTGCTGATGAGCGGAGGTGCTACAGGTCCTGAAGGCAGCGTGATTAGCATATTTGTCGCGATGCTGATCGCCCTGGTCATCTGGCTCACGTTGCGCAAGGAGCGCGACAAGTCCACCCGGCAAGCGCTGGTCAACCCGTTGACCTAATATTGCCGACGTCCGGCGCGAGGATTTCCCGTCGCCAAGCTATTTGTCTTCGAAAGCTGGCTCGGGACCGGGGTTCAGAATTTCCAGCGCAGTCTCTGCATCTGCCTGCCGAACCTGCACACGGATACCGTCGCTGCCTGGCACCATGCTGCCTAACATGCGCAGATAGTTCTCGCCTTCAATCTTCGCCTCAATACCGAAGGATGAAAGCAGGCTGACCAGCATTTGCGCCTCGTTCAACGTGGGACAGTGGCTGATTGTCGTCGGCGTGAGCGCTGTTTCTTCGTCTTCGGAGGTTTCTGTATTCGGGTCGGTTGGTTCCATGACATTGCGGTCCTTGTCCGCGACTATAGCAAAACCAGGGAAGATGGTTCTCGGAGCCATGTCACCCCAGTCGACGCGACCAACAGGGAGCGGCGACTGCTGAGAACAAGATTAGACAAAATATAGGATCCTTGGTTTTGCTCTATACCCCTTTCTTCAGGGGCTCCCAAATGAACTTGTGAATCTGCAGGCTTAGGCGGGCGGGAACATGATCGGCCAGCATCCATTCCACCAGCAGGCGAGGGTCCAGCACGCAATTATCTGCTGTCCGCTGCGAGGTCGGCATTTTTTTAAACGCTGGCGATAACAGTATCTGCCCACATCGTACCGCCAGATTGTGCTGCTGAATAAAGTCACGCGCAAATTCATAATCGGCGCGGTCGGAGATCACAAACTTCACTTCATCCCTCATCGTGAGAGCTTCAAGATTTTCGAGATGGAACCGACCACTCTCCCCGGAGCCAGGACATTTCACATCCATAATCTTATGAACTGCCTTGGGCACCTTCGCCAACGGACGTTCGCCGCTGGTTTCAATCATCAGCGTGTAACCCTTGTCCAGCAGCCGATCCATCATCGGCAGTAGGTCACGCTCTTGCAGCATCGGCTCTCCGCCGGTGAACTCAACCAGCTTGACAGGCGCCAGGGCAGCGATTTTTTCTTCCACCTGGTCGAGCGTGAATTTCTCGCCGCCATGAAATGTGTATTCCGAATCGCACCAGGAGCAGCGAAGATTGCAGCCCGCCAGGCGCACGAAAATGCACGGCAGCCCGGCAAAGCTCGACTCCCCTTGAACAGATACATACAGCTCGATCAGGACCACAGAGTCACTCGTAGTAGGTTGCGGTGGTGGTGTCGGTTTCGAAGATAGTGCAATCCTTGACGGTGACGCGGCCCTCGGTCATTTCGCGCAGCTGCACATTGGTTTCGTCGAAGAAATAATGGGCAAGGTTTTCCGCGGAGGGGTTCAGTTCCGTGAATGGCGCCAGGTCATTAATCATCTGGTGATCGAGCCGGTCGATCACAGGCCGCATGACCTGCTTCAACTGCTTGAAATCCAGCAGCAAGCCGGCAACATCCAATTCTCGCCCACGCAGTGTGATGCGGACTTTGTAATTATGTCCGTGCGGATTTTCGCACTTGCCGCGGTAATTGCGCAGGTAATGACCTGCGGAAAATCCCGCTTCGACGGTAACTTCGTACATGCTTTGTCCTCGAACGGCGCGGAGAAATTCCAAGCCTCTTCCATTGTATCGAGCGAGCAGGAAATCGGCAGAACTGCCATAGGATGCGCCGAGACTGCACCGGCTATGGCTGCTTGCGCTGCCTGCGTTCGCGCTCTTCGTGGCGACGGCTGGCCTGCTCAAACAGATTTGTCACGGTGCCGGATAAGCATGCCAGCGCCCCCAGCACAAACAGCGTCAGCGCGATCATGCGCCACATCTGTGCCACTCCAGGCAGGCCCGGCTCGTTCGCGCTATGGGTCCAGGACATACCGAAGGAAGCCAGCGCGAATACCAGCAATGCAGCCGACAATAAATAGAGATTGCGCGACATAAGAATAGCTCGCGGTACCTGGAATGCACCCGCTCAGCCCCATGGTAGCAGCAGAATCGTGCCGCTTGAATGTGCGTACCATCACCGAATCCCGACCATGCCTCGGGCGGAGTCAATCAGCTTTGCCGGGTCATAGCCGACGCCTTTTTTGAAGACAATATCGACGTGCTCGAAGGCGGAAATATCCTTTGCCGGATCGCCGGTCACGACGACCAGGTCGGCTTGCTTGCCTGTGGCAATCGTGCCAATGCGGTCCTCGCGCTCCAGATACTTCGCGCCATTCTGCGTGTAAATCTGGATCGCCTGTTCCGGCGTAAAGCCAGCATCAACGAGTAGTTCCAGATTGCGCTGATCCCCAAAGCCCGGCAAAATGGCGCCGTATCCGGTCGGATCGCAGCCGGCCATCAGCAGTCCGCCGGCGGCAACAAATTCTCGCTCAAACTGCATTTCTTTTTTCATCAGCACAGGCATGATGGATGTATCAGCATGCTCGGCAATGAACCCTCGAGTTTCGAGCACACTTGTCCAGGCTTCTGGAATCATGGAATTTTTTTCGCGCATCAAGAAGGCCATCGGCGGCCGGTTGGGAACCGACATCTCAAACACGGCCAGCGTAGAAGTAACGGCAACATGATGAGCCACCAGGTTGTGAATCATCGCCATCACGGGCGCACTGGTGACGTCGAGCTTATCCGCCATATCATGTTCGGCAGCCCGCATATCGGGGCACAGTCCAGGCTTCTTGCCGGAGTAGAATTCTGTATCCACGAACAGCCCGTGTTCAAGATTATCGATACCCATGTCAGCGGCCTGGGTGAAACCGACAGAGCATAGATGCCCGGTGATCTTCAGGTTGCGCGCGTGCGCAGCATCAATGGAGGCCTTCAGCTCCTCCGGCGTGATGAACATATACGCTTTGAACGAAGTCACACCTTCATCCGCCCAATAATTTACCGTGCGTGTCGCATCAGCCGGTCCAGAAAGAGGATGCAGTTGATGGATAAAGCTGCCAGCGCCTTCCAGGTACGGCCCGGTCACGTCGAAGTCCGGTCCCGGCGTCAGCCCACTGTCGATAGATTGTTTAATGTTCAGATCTGCGTACGGCTCGATGCTGCCAGTGGTCCGCGCTGTCGTCACACCAGCGGCAAGATAGAGCGGCGCACCGGTCTGAAACATCTCTCCCCCGACCAACCCATGCTGCAACCTGCCCGGTTCGACATAAAAAAGGTGCTCATGCATCCCTACGAGGCCTGGGTAGACTGTGTCGCCGTGCAGGTCAAGAACTTTCGCCCCATCAGGAACCTGTGCGCTCACGCTGGGGCCGATAGAAGCAATCTTTCCATGGTCGAGCACGATGGTCTGATCGTTGACCGGCGCCGCACCGGTACCATCGATGATCTCAACGTGGGTGAGGGCAACGATTGGATCAGACACCGAGATAAATGGCGCCAGCGGAGACTTCGCCGTCTGCGTGAAGCCAGCGAGCGATGCAGCAGTCAGGCAAGCAGTGGCAAGAAACGCGGGCAAAGATCGCACGGGCACAGAGCCTCTTCGATGGATTTGAGGGGATGCCCAATGCTCGACGGCAGGCAAATGCATTGTCAAGGAATTTCGCGGAGGCGAAGGACGATTATTCGAAGAATTCGCGCACGTCTTCCAGGCGTTGCGTCACACGATAGGGCGGCAGACTCTCCATGAACACCCGACCGTATCGCTGGCGCTGCAGTCGAGGATCCAGCAACACCAGCACGCCGTGATCGTGCAACGACCGGATGAGCCGACCAAAACCTTGTTTCAGCGCGATCACCGCGGAAGGAATCTGATATTCGGCGAACGCGTTGCCACCCTCCGCTTCAATGGCCTTCATGCGCGCCGCCACTACGGGATCGCTCGGGACGGCAAATGGAAGTTTGTCGATAATGACGCAGCTGAGTTGTTCTCCCTGCACATCGACCCCTTGCCAGAAAGATGAGGTTCCAAGCAGACACGGCGTTCGGCGTGATGCGAAACTCCTCCAGCAGCGCGTTGCGGGGTGCGGTGCCCTGCAGCAGCAATGGAAATCCGACGCGCGCGATCAGTTGTTCATGCACCTGCCGCATCTGGCTATAACTGGTGAACAGGCAGAAGGCGCGTCCGCGCGTGATCTCCAGAATCTCGCAGATTTTGTCCACGGCCGCCTTGGTAAACGCGGGTTCGCGAGGATCGGGCATTTCCGGCGGCAGATATAACAGGGCTTGCTCACCATAGCGAAAATGCGACGGCACTACGAGCTGCCGCGCGCCGGTGAGTCCAAGCCGTCGCTCAATGTGGTCGAAATTTCCCTGCACCGTCAACGTCGCGGAAGTCAGCACCACGGAAGGAATCGACTCGAACAAATCGCTGGCCAGCAACGAAGCAATTTCAATTGGCGTGGCCTGCAACCAGGTGTTGGTTCCTGACTGACGCAGGCCGGTAGAACTGCGCCGTTCAATCCAGAAAACAAACCCGCGATCCGTCGATTCCAACAAAAACGTCAGCTGGTTGGTCAATTCCGCCGTACGCTTTTTCAGGCCGCTCGCCTCTTCCACTCCGCGCAGACGTTCCAGTTCGCCTGTCAGTCGCTCCAGCGCATTCACCAGTCCGAGATAGACATCGCCGGATTGCTCCAGAAATTCCTCGCGATCGGTGAACGGCATGCGACCATCCGCACCCTTCGGTTCCGGAAGCGCGCCGAAGAACATGCGACCCCGCTCGCGGACCAGTTCCGCCGAAGCAGTCAGCGAAGCGGACAAAGCCTGCTTGGCGCGTAGCAAAATCTCCACGTCGCGAGCCAATTCTTCAAAGCGCACATTGCTGATGCTGACACCGAAGTAGCTGGACGCGATCTCTTCCAACTCGTGTGCTTCATCGAACACAACCGCTGCGGCCTCCGGCAGCACGCCCGCATCGGGAGCATTTTGCGCCTGCCTGCGAATCGATAAGTCAGCAAAGAATAGATGATGGTTCACGATGACGATGTCGCTTTCAAGCGCACGTCGCCGCATCTGGGTAATGAAGCATGGCTCGTAATTTGGACACGAGGATCCCAGGCAGGCTTCGCCGCGCGCGTCGAGTCGGCCCCACAGCGGACTATTCTCCGGAATTGTGGTCAGTTCGGCGCGATCGCCATGCTCCGTGGTTTGTTCCCAATCGCGAATGGTGTTGAACTGGTCGACCATATCGATGCCGGTGAGAATTGGTTGATCGCGCAGCGCGTAGAGCTTCTGTCGGCACAGGTAATTGCCGCGGCCTTTCATATAACTCACCCGCAACGGCCCCAGCAGCGATTCAAGGAACGGAATATCCTTGAAAAAAATCTGCTCCTGCAGATTCCGCGTTCCGGTCGAGATAATGACGCGCTGCCCCAGTCGCAGCGCAGGTAACAGATAGGCGAGCGTCTTGCCGGTGCCGGTGCCCGCTTCCACAATCAAATGTCGCTTTTCGGTGAACGCACGTTCCATGGCGCGAGCCATTTCCAACTGGCCGGGGCGATACTCATACGGCAATCCGGAGCGCGACAGAATGCCACCGGGAGAAAAAAACTCTTCCAGCCGGGGTAGCTTGCGATCCGTCGAAGGTTCCGTCGAGGAGGGTAGGGGCAAGGGTGAGAAGCACTCCAAACGCTGCTTGTTCCTATAATAGAGAAGCCACGCGATTTTCCCACGCTTTGGCAGGACGGCGTTTCCCACCCTATGACTCCCATAAAAAAAGGCACGCAAGCCGGAGCGCGCGATCGCCGCCGCAGAAATCCAGCCGCAGACGCGCGCTGGCCATTGATCGCGATCGTTGGCCGCCCCAATGTGGGCAAGTCGACGCTGTTCAATCGACTGACCCGCAGCCGCCGTTCCATTGTCGGCGATGAGCCCGGAATCACACGCGACCGCATCTACGGTGTCGTGGACTGGGGCGGGCGAAATGCCCGGCTGGTCGATACCGGCGGAGTCCTGCCTTCCGATCAGGAATATATTCCTGCTGAAATTTTTCGCCAGGCCAAGGTTGCATTCGACGAAGCTGCTGCCGTGGTGATGGTGGTCGATGGGCGGACGGAGCTGGCCGCGCCCGACATGGAACTGGCGCGCCTGCTCATGCGTCTCGGCAAGCCGCTGATTCTTGCCGTCAACAAGATGGATGTCGACGCGCTATTGCCCCAGGCGGAAAACTATCGCCGACTTGGCTTCAAAGAAATGGTTCCAGTCTCCGCCGAGCACGGCATTGGGATCGGCAACCTGCTTGACGCGATGTTTGCGGCGGTGCCGGTGGACGATTTTCCCGCAGAAGACGAAGAAGAATCTGCTCCCGCCGAAAACGACGAGATGGAAGATTCGCTGGCCGACGAGGAAGAAGAAATTCCTTCCATTCCCGCCAAAGCTCCGGATGAAGTCAATGTCGCAATTATTGGCCGACCGAATGTAGGCAAAAGCACGCTATTAAATGCCCTCACCGGCAAGGCCCGGGCCATCGTTTCTCCCATTGCCGGCACCACCCGCGATGCTGTGGACGAACTGGTCGAGCGCAACGGACAAAAATTCCGCTTCATCGATACGGCCGGGATTCGCCGCAAGGGCAAGACGCATGAGATGGCAGAGAAGCTGTCCGTACTAATGGCGCGCAAACATCTGGAAGCGGCGGATGTATCGCTGCTGGTCATCGATGCGACAGCAGGCGTGCTGGCGGCCGATGCCACGATCGGCGGCTATGCGTACGAAAGCGGCCGGTCGATGGTGATCGTGGTCAACAAGTGGGACCTCGTGACATCTAAACGGACCGACGGCAAGCCTCCCGCCGACAAGAAAGTCTTCGAGGAACAATTGCGATACCACCTCAAGTTCTTGTCGTATGTTCCAGTGGTTTTCGTTTCCGCCGCGGAAGGCCAGAATATCGACCAGGTATTTGCCACCGTGGTTCGAGTGGCCGCGGAACGCCAGAAGCGCGTCGGCACCGGCCAGATGAATCGCTTCCTGGATCGGGTGGACTTTGAGCGTGCCCCGGTACCGATGTCGAGACGCATGCGCATCCTATATATGACACAGGCAGGAGTGGCGCCACCGACGTTTGTCCTGTTTACCGATCGCGACGTAAAACTGCATTTCTCGTACGAACGCTTTCTTGAAAATCAGATTCGCGAAGCCTTTGGCTTTGAAGGCTCCCCGATACGCTTCAAGATTCGCGCTCGCAAGCCGCGCTCGCAACGCTGACGCCGCGTCGATCCCGGCGCGAATGAAAGGCAAAGTTTTCGCTGCCCATCCAGCGCCGATCGCCCAGAATATTCACATGGCTGCAAGGTCAGGAACCCGGCTGAATTTGCTATCCTGAGCATTATGGCAGACAAGAAGACACTCCTAAGCCACCCAATCCAGCACATCGACATCAAGCAGCATGACGTGCGTAGCCTGGTCGACGCCATGCAGTCCATGGCCTACTCCTCGCGCGACCTGGCGCGGGCCGCCGAGATTTATGAGCGCATGCTCCGCGACCAGGAATGCGGCGTCATCCTGTGCCTTGCGGGTTCGCTGATCAGTGCTGGGCTCAAGCAGATTTTCGTCGACCTGGTGCGCAACAACATGGTGGACGCCATCGTGTCGACCGGCGCGAACATCGTCGATCAGGATTTTTTTGAGGCCCTCGGCTTTCGCCACTACATTGCCGGCGATGAATATAAGTCCGGCACGCAGGATGGGGTGCTGCGCGAGTTGATGATCGACCGCATCTACGACACCTTCATCGATGAAGAAGAGTTGCGCATCTGTGACGAAACCACACAAAAAATCGCCGATTCCCTCCCTCTCCGGCCCCATAGTTCACGCGAGTTTATCCGCGCCATGGGTGCCTACCTGCAAAAGGAAGGAAAAACGCCGGCGAAGGGCGGTGCCGACTCAATCGTTCTGGCGGCATATGAGAAAGATGTTCCCATTTTCTGTCCGGCATTCAGCGATTGCTCGGCTGGATTTGGCCTGGTCGCCCATCAACACGCGCGTCAGGATAAGCCCAAAGGTTTCGATCGACTCCGTCAAGGATTTTTACGAGCTGACCCAGTTGAAGATCGCCAACCCTACCACGGGTCTGCTGATGATTGGCGGTGGCGTGCCCAAGAACTTTGCGCAGGATATCGTGGTGGCGGCTGACGTTCTGGGCGCCGATGCTCCTATGCACAAATATGCAATCCAGATCACCGTGGCGGATGTACGAGACGGCGCGCTTTCCTCCAGCACGCTGAAAGAAGCCAGTTCCTGGGGCAAGGTCGATACTACATACGAGCAAATGGTGTATAGCGAAGCCACGCTGGCGCTGCCGCTGGTCGCCGGATACGCCTACCACAAGCGTGCTTTCGCCGAACGCAAAGAGCGCCGTTGGGCTCGTCTGCTGGAGCCGGTGACAGCGTAAGATTGCTGCAGCACGGTGCGCGGCACAGCTCGCCGTTGCGACCCGGACAATCGTTGAAGGCATCTGAAAAAACTCGAAGCACGCTGGCAGTGGTACTGTTTCTTGCCATCGCCGCCACTGCGTGGATGATGCTGCATGAAGCACAGCATTCCGTCAGCGGTGCTACCCACCAGGATCTGATTTTCAATCCCGGATACCAGCATGCCGAGCGACTCAAGGTGGCTGCGGCGCGCGCCGCAATGGACGTATTGGGGATGGCCAGCGCAGACAAGCAGGATCCCAGCGCCATCGAGCAATACCAAACCGACTACCGCCTGCAACGGACGCAAATTCAGGCCGATTCTGAAGGTTTAGACCGATGGGCCGCGAACGATCGCCGACGCCAGGGATTGCTGCTTGAAATACGCGCCAGCCTGGTGGACCTGAACGCCGCGCTGGATCAGGCTGCAGGTCCTTCAGCCGGCGACACCAGTCTTGGCAAAGTTCCTCTTTTGCAGGCGCTGAATCGCGCCGAACGAGCGTTCAGTAATTATGCCGGCAGCCTGACGGGACCCGCGCAACCGGACACAACACATTATCTATTCGCCGCTCCTGTATTGCTTTGGTGGCTGCTGGTCCTTCTGTTGGTTGAGGCGGCGATTCTCACCTGGTTGGTCGTCTCGGCACCACCCGCTCGCTAGACACAATCATCCCGCTGTTGCAGCCACCCGGGCCAGGCTAGAAGGAATGGCTTTCGTCGATCGCGGCCTTGTTCACTGCCAGAGTTTTCCGTTGATCGGCCGACAAAAGAGAAGCTTCTGTTTGCGAGCGCAACCCGGTGATCTGGGTCCAATTGCTCCTTTTTCCGGGCTGCGGATAAAACGGCGGGAGCTCCTGCATCAGCAGTCGTCCCAATTGAAACGCCTCCGGCTCATACATGGAACGCAATTCGCTCAGCCGCTTTACGGAAGCATCCCCTACACACAGTTTGAAACCGGCGTTAGAAAGCTGCTCGCAGATATTCTCCAGGCTGGTCTGCGGCAGTCGGTCGTGTTTGGTAGGCACGCTTTTCAGTCCAAAAATATGCGCCAGGTCGAGTACGGCATGCCGAGCCATCACAAACGTTAGCTGAGCCTGTCGAGCTGCATCGCCCTCGACGGTGGCGATTAACACCGCGCAGGTGTCCAGCATTGCAACCAGCGCGCTCAGCCAGCTTTGGTTGTCATGCTGGGAGCGAAAGAAGCACAGTTGTGGATAGGAAATATGACTCTCCAGCAACTCAGCGCTCCAGCGTTCCCACTCCACTAGCAATGTCTGCAACGCCAGCTCTCCCGTGGATCCGGAGTGGCGACGCAATAGTTCCAGGGCTGTTGGTGGGGAGCCGGCGCGCGCATCCAGCAGAATAATGCTGACTTCCCTCCGCGAAAAGGCGCCGTACAACACAGGCAAATAGCCGATGACACCGGCGACGAAAGCCAGTCCCATGCCGCCCTCAAGCGCCACCAAAATTCGAGCCGGCACACTGAGCGGCACGACATCGCCAAGGCCCAGGGTGAACAGCGTTGTCCCGCTGACGTAGAGATCCGTCTCCCAACTGCCAATGGAATGCGCATCGGAAAATGGCGAGCCGATCCCATGGAACAACAGCCCGAAACCGAAGATCAGCCCAATTGCCCAAATCACTACCAGCATCAACAGCGACAGCGGCCCAAAATAACTCAGGAAGCTCTCGCGGCGGTTTGCCTGCCGCAATTTGCCGGCAATGAAGCGCCAGCGAATCCACATAGCCGTCATCACGATTCTCGACACCCGAAAACGGCCACTCGCTCGACGCGGCAGAATGATCGTCTGGAACGCGTCCAGCAGGACTTCCGCCAGGCACAACACACCGAGGATGAGCGTCAGAATGCGCATAGAGCTGCTGCTGAGATTCAATCACGAGTGGCTTGGGTGCGCAAAAACTTTGAAAAATCTGCTGGATGACCCAGGTTTGCGGCAGTCAGTCCCCTTCGGCCGGCAAGTCAAAATGTGCTCAAGATCACAAAAATGGGCGTACCGGCTCACCACCATTCTCACGGTTCAAATTGGACAATACTCCCGACAGTAAGCAACTTGACAATCTCCCACGTTGGCCTGGATTGCAAGAAGCCGTGCTTCTCCATGCAATCTATTCCGTTGAACCTCGTTGCCAGGATGCGCTGGGCATCGGCGCTGAATAGAGATTGGGTGAACACGAGTCACGAACGAGGAATCAAGCAGCACCATGACACACAAAATCTTAGTGGTAGACGACGAGCCGGCGGTTGCCGATACCCTGTGCATGATTTTCAAGAAGCGCGGCTTTGATTGCCGCACTGCGTACACCGGATATGAGGCCATTGCCAGTACCGAAGAGTTTTGCCCGGAATTATTGTTGTGCGATATTTCGATGCCCGGCATGAATGGCCTGGAGGTTGTTGCCAAGGTCACGGCAAAATACCCTGATTGCCGCGTACTGCTTTTAACGGGCCATTACACCAACCTTGGAATAGCCCAGGCGTGGGCGATGTCGCATCCGGCGCCCAGCCGTATCATGGCCAAGCCTGTTCCTCCGGCGCTTCTACTGGACGCCGCAGGCGCTCTGCTGCAATCTGCTCGACCTTGAAGGCGGGTGCGCGCATCCATTCCAGGGCCTACACTGGACAAAATGCAGGGACTGGGACGATTGCTGATCTTCGCCGGCGTCTTCATCGTCTTTTTAGGCGTGTGCGTGTTGCTCGCGCAAAAGCTGGGCTTGCCTCTCGGCCGTCTGCCTGGAGACATTGCCTGGAAAGGCAAACATACCTCGGTCTATTTCCCGCTGGCGACCTGCCTGCTGCTCAGCGTGCTTCTCTCGTTGGTTCTGTATGTTCTGAATCACCTTCGCCGTTAACAGCCATGCGGCTGCGCGGAATGCGGTGCTTACACCCAGGTGCGATGCGGCCCAGGCGCGATGCTAGACTCATCGTTGCGATACTTGGAGAGCGCGTCGCAGCAGATCCGGCCATAAATCCCAGGTCCGCTCTCGAATGAGAATCCATCCATGAGTCCGCCGTACAAGTCGCCGTGGGAAAAACCGCTCGCCAGTTCGCGCCAGCCGGCTACCACTTCTGCAGCCCGCCCGCAGATGGATCTGCTGTTTCCCGCCGGCTCTTCGTCTGCTGAAGCCGCCGAATTTGTGCGACCGCCGTGGAAAGTGCACCAGCTGGTCTTCGAGATTCGCGGCCACGTCGAAAAGGAATATCGCGATTTGCGCGTCGAGGGAGAAATCTCAAACCTCCGCCAGGCCTCCTCCGGCCACGTTTATTTCACATTGAAGGATGATCAGAGCCAATTGCCCGTTGTGTTATTTCGCGGCAAAGCACGTTTGCTGAAGTTCACGCCAAAAGACGGCCTGGAAGTTCAGGTACGCGGCGGTATTTCCGTCTATGAAGATCGAGGGCAATTACAGCTCGTCGCCGAATCCATGGAGCCACGCGGCAAAGGTTCGTCGCAGGTTGCGTTCGAGCAGCTGTACGCTTTGCTGAAAGAAGAAGGACTCTTCGAGTCGGAACGGAAACGGCCACTTCCCCCGTATCCACGCACCATTGGCGTCATTACATCGTCGAAAGGTGCCGTCATTCACGACATTCTCCACGTGCTGGCGCGCCGTCATTCGCGTGCTCACGTGCTTTTGTATCCGGTCGCGGTGCAGGGAGAAGCGGCAGCCAGTGACGTGGTCGACGCTCTCGCATGGTTCCAGAAGAATCCCTGCGTGGATGTGCTGGTGCTGGCCCGCGGCGGCGGCTCGCCCGAAGATCTGGCGGCCTTCAACAGCGAAGGCATCGCGCGCGCCATCGCTGCGTCGGCAATTCCCGTGGTTTCCGCCGTTGGACACGAGACAGACTTTACCATTGCAGATTTTGTCGCCGATTTGCGCGCTCCCACTCCCTCAATTGCCGCCGAGATGATTACAGATGCGCAATACCGGGTGGAAGAATATTTACAGCTATTAGCGGCGAGGTTAGAGCGGGCCGTAGGATATCAGCGGATGCGGGCGCGGGAACGGTTTGCACAACTGAATGCCTCCGCCGTGTTTGCCGGGGTGCAACATGGTTTGGCGCGGCGTGCGCAACGAGTGGACGAAATGCGCTTTCGCCTCGAGACATCCTGGCAGAAGGGCTTTGCAACAATTGCCCGACGAGTCGATACGGCGCAAGCAAACCTCATGCGTCAGGATGTTCGCCGCCAGATGAAGCTCCACGTAGAGCGATTGCGTTCCCTGGATATAGGGTTGGGCCGCGCCTGGCATGCCAGCACCGAACGCTACCGAACTCGATCGAGCCGCGCTGCCGATCGGTTAGAAGCACTCTCCCCGCTGGCTGTGCTTGATCGCGGATACGCGTTGGTGTATGACCACAGTGGCACGCTCGTCAAAACAGCCAGGAGCTTGCATCCGGGCGACCCGTTGCATATGCGCTTCGCGCAGGGCCACGCGGATGCGACGGTGGTGGATGCGACGCAGGAAATCAACAAGAAATCCAGCAAGAACTGAACGGGAGACGATGAGGAAACTTTTCGGAACGGATGGAATTCGCGGAGTTGCCGGGCAATTCCCGCTCGACAGAAAAACTGTTTATGCCATCGGACTGGCCGTCGCTCATTCGCTGCGCAAACAGCACCCCAACCCACATGTGCTGGTCGGCATGGACACTCGCGAATCGAGCACGGAGATCGCCGCCGTGCTAACTCTTGGGCTTCGCAAGGGAGGCGCAGAAGCGACCAGCGCCGGCGTCATTCCCACACCTGGCATTGCGTACCTGGCGCGCGCGCGCGGGTTTTCCGCCGGAGTGGTGATTTCCGCTTCGCACAATCCCTGGCAGGATAACGGCATCAAGATTTTTGGCGGCGATGGTTACAAGCTGGCGGATGCGGTTGAACTCGCGATCGAACATGAAATTTTTGCCCGCCTCTCCGAGACACATGACCCAGACGTTTCTTCAACGATTGTGCCCGCATTGGATCCGACGTTGCCCGCAGCCTACATTGATTTTTTGCGGGGCCAGGTTCCCGATTTGCGGCTGGATGGCAAAAGAATCGTTATGGACTGCGCGAACGGGGCGGCCAGCTCGATTGCTCCCGCATTGCTGGCCCATTTTGGCGGCGACATTCAGTTGACTCATGTTTCCCCCAACGGCCGCAACATTAATGACCATTGCGGCGCGCTGCATCCGGAAATCGTCGCCCAGGAAGTTGTCACTCGCAAGGCGGATGTGGGCATGACGTTTGATGGCGACGCAGATCGTGCCATGCTTGCCGATGAACACGGAAAAGTGGTGAACGGCGATGCGGTGCTGCTGATTGCCGCGCGCGATTTACACGCTCGCAGCCGCCTGGCAAAAAATCTGGTGGTCGCCACCACCATGTCGAACATGGGCCTGGAGGCCGCGCTGCGAAGCCACGACATCAAAATGCTGCGCGCCCCCGTGGGCGACAAGTATGTCTTAGAAGAGATGCAGAAACATGGCGCAATCCTGGGCGGCGAACAGTCCGGCCACATGCTGTTTCTGGATCGCAGCACCACCGGAGATGGCATGCTGACGGCCTTGATCGTCCTGGATATTCTTCAGCGTTCCGGTCAACCGCTCTCCGCTCTGACAAAGGATCTGAAGGTCTTTCCGCAAGTAATTGTGAATGTCCGCGTGCGGGAGAAACGGCCGCTCGACATGCTTCCCAGCGTTGTTGCCGCCATTCATGACGCCGACACCGAATTGCACGGCAACGGCCGAGTAGTGGTCCGCTATTCGGGAACTGAAGCCCTGGCGCGGGTCATGATCGAAGCGGAATCCGAGCAGGTGATGCACCTCCATGCCAAGCGCATTGCGGATGCAATTCGCGCAGAACTCGGAGTCTGAACCTGCGGGAATATTTTTCTGCAGCGGAAATGCTCGAGCCGCAACGCCGCTATTTCAGATCGCGCCAATTGGGACCCACAGCAACCTCGGCGACGATGGGAACTTTCAGTTCGATCACCTGCTCCATCGCCTGGCGAACGCGTTCTCGCACCTCATCCACTTCTTCCGCAGGAACATCCAGCACCAGTTCATCGTGAACCTGCAACACCATTTTGGTGCGCAGCTTTTGCTCGCGAAGCTCGCGCGCAACACGAATCATAGCCAGCTTGATCAGGTCCGCCGCTGTTCCCTGCAGCGGAGTATTCACCGCCGTACGTTCAGAAAATCCGCGCATGTTGGCATTGCGACTGGTAATGTCTGGAATCGGGCGCACCCGGCCAAACAATGTGCGCACGCTTTGCGTCTGTCTCACCTGCTCCAGCGTCTGCTCGATAAACGCTTTCACGCCGCTGTAGCGCTCAAAATAGCGATCGATATAGATGCGTGCTTCGCTGGGCTCAATGTTCAATTGCTGCGCCAGCCCAAACGGCGAGATGCCGTAGACAATGCCGAAATTGACCGCCTTGGCGCGATTGCGCGTCTCTTTGTCCATCGATTCGATGGGAATGCCGAACACCTCGGATGCCGTCAGGGTGTGGATGTCCACATTCTCGCGGTACGCCTTCAGCAACAGCGGATCTTCAGAGAAATGTGCCATCAAGCGCAATTCAATCTGCGAATAGTCCGCCGATAACAAGACGTTTCCATCTGCCGGGACAAAGGCCGCGCGGATCTCCCGACCTAACTCCGACCGGATGGGAATGTTTTGCAAGTTTGGATTCGCCGACGACAAACGCCCCGTCGCCGTGCCAACCGCATTGAAGGTTGTGTGCACGCGATGCTGCGCATCCGCCAGCAGAGGAAGGCTATCGGAATAATTCGATTTCAACTTCGCCAGCTGTCGATATTCCAGCACCATGCGCGGCGCTTCATGATGCTCGGCCAGTTCCTCCAGCACATCCTGTGCGGTGGAAACAACTTTGCCCCGACCGTACTTGATGGGCTTTGGCAGCGCCATTTTGTTGAATAAAACATCGCCCAATTGTTTGGGAGAATTAATGTTGAAACGATGGCCGCAATTTCCGTAAATGCATTCCGCCAGGGTATGCATCTGTTCCGCAAGCCGCTCAGAAATTCGCTGAAGATAGGCGGAATCAATGCGCACACCGGTATCTTCCATATCCAGCAAAATGGGAGTCAGCGGAAGATCGATCGTTTCGTAGACCTTTAGTGTGTCGGAGTCTTTCACAGCTCGTCGCAACTGCGGAGCCAGCCGCGCGATGGTGGCCGCAGCCATCGGTAGCGCCTCCTCTCCTTCACCACGCAACGACTGGTTGTCGAAGCGCGCAGCCACATCTTCTAAACGATGCGTACTATGCGTCGGGTTCAGCAAGTAGGAATACAGCATCACGTCGTCGCGAACGCCCGCCAGCTGGATCCCATGCAACTGCGTGGTACGTAAAAGTGTTTTTAGGTCGTGAACAGTTTTCGGCAGCGTTTCGTCTTCCAGAGCTGCGCGAAGCAGGGGTGCCGCTTCCCCGTCCCAAGGCACACGGAACGCCTTGGTGTCGTCGGCGGCCAGTCCCAGCGCAAACACTGGAGCAGGCGCCACTGCTTCTGCAATCTTGCTGTCGGCCGATTCAATTGCATCCAGCAGTGACAAGTTCTGCTGCATTTCCGGCTCAGCGGGTTCTTCTGCCTCGCTGGCAGGCTCGATAGCTGTGGCAGTTTCAATTCCGCCCGCAATGGTCAGGGCTCCGGCGCGGGCTGCAGCCAGCAATTGCTCCAACTCCGCCAGCGTCGGATGCAGCACCAGTTCCGCGGTCTGCTTCGGTGCTTCCGCAAGCCCAAGCTCTTTAATCAGCGTCGTAAATTCCAGTTCCGTGAATAACGTCCGGCTGGCAATCGGGTCCGGCGATTGCGTTTCCATCTGCTTCAAGTCCAGCTCGAGCGGCACACTGCAGTGAATGGTCACCAGCTCTTTACTCAACAGAACTGTGTCGCGATTATTCTGCAGCGACTCGCGATAGGTTTTGCGTTTCACATCGGCGGCCCGCTCCAGCGCAGCTTCCACGCTGCCAAATTGCTGAATCAGCTCTACAGAACCCTTGTCGCCGATCCCCGGCGCGCCCGGAATATTGTCGATGGAGTCTCCGCGCAGCGCCATTACGTCGACCACTTGCTCCGGCGGCACGCCCAGGGCTGCCTGCACACCTGCGCGATCCAATACCAAATTGTCTTTCGCCGGATTCAGCACAAATACGTTGTCGCCGACGAGCTGCATCATGTCTTTGTCATTCGACACAATGTAGACGGGATGGCCCTGTTTCGACGCCTGTTGCGTCAGAGTTCCAATCACGTCGTCGGCCTCAAAACCCTCCTGCTGCAGCATGGGAATGCGAAAGGCTTCCAGCGCGCGGCGAATATACGGAATTTGCTGCGACAGATCCGGCGGCATTTCTGCGCGATTCGCCTTATAGCCCGCGTACTCCACTTCATCGAACGCCTGGGTCGCGGCATTGAACTTGCGAATCTTCAAATCCTTCGCGCGCTCGTCGCGAAATACCGGCGTGCTGACATCAAACACGGCGGCAAGATATTGCGGCTTGAAATCTTTTCGCAGCCGGTTCAGCATGTTCACAAAAACATACACGGCTGCCGTAGGAATGCCGCTGCGCGTCGACATGGGGCGCTGCCGCTGCATGGCGTGATACGCGCGAAAGATGAAGCCCATGGTGTCGAGCAGGAATACGGCGGGTTTGTCGGTGGTGCGAGCCATCTTTTTCGAGTCTACAGAATCCGCGACAAAACTTTATGCCAGGAACATGCAGTCACCGTAGGAAAAGAATCGATAGCCCTCGGCGACCGCGTGGTTGTAGGCTGCCAACACATTTTTCGTTCCCGCGAAAGCACACACCAGCATCAGCAGCGTCGACTGCGGCAGGTGAAAATTGGTGAGCAGGCCCCCCACCACGCGAAACTCATATCCGGGTGAAATAAACATGTCTGTCTCGCCGGAATGGGCATGCAACTCGCCGTCCTCTGTGATCCTGGCGCAGTGTTCCAGCGCGCGAACTGTCGTGGTTCCCACCGCAACTACACGACGTCCTTCACGTCGCGCCAGATTCACCGCCTGCGCTGTCGATTCCGGCAGCGTATAGCGCTCCGTGTGCAGGTGAATGTCCTCCAGCTTTTCAACGCGGACAGGCTGAAAGGTTCCCAGGCCGACGTGCAGGGTCAGGCGGCCAATCTCCACGCCACGTGCACCAATCGCGGATAAAATCTCCGGCGTAAAGTGCAGCCCCGCGGTAGGCGCAGCGGCCGACCCCCGCTCAGCTGCAAACACAGTCTGGTAGCGTTCGCGATCGCCGACATCATCGGCCCGATGAATGTAGGGCGGCAGCGGCATATGACCGATGCGGTCGAGGATCGCATAAAAATCATCCACCGGATCGAAGCGCAGGCGTCGCTCGCCAAACTCCCCACGCCCAACAATCTCCGCCGTCAGCAGCGGCTCCTGAATTGTCTCCGCGTCACCTTCCTCTAGCGCAAAAAAGAACAGTCTCTCCCCAACGGGAAGCTTTCGACCGGGATGGACCAGAGCGCTCCACTCCAGTGGCGCATGTTGCCCCGTCAGCAGCACCTCGACATTTCCCTGCAAGTGCTGCTTCGCTGCCGGATTGCGAGAACTGATCGGCTGCGCGCGAATGCCGGCACGGCGCGCGAACAATCTCGCCGGCAGTACACGTGTGTCGTTCAACACCAGCAGATCGCCGGGATTCAACATATCGGGAAAACTGCGGAACCTGCTGTCCTGCACAGCTCCGCTGGCGCGATCCATCACCAGCATGCGAGAGGCGGCGCGGTCCTGCAGTGGCTGCTGGGCGATCTGCTCCGGCGGCAACAAGTAGTTGAAATCGCGAACCAGCACAACAAGTATTCTAGAGCCGGTTTCCCATGTGGCGTCCAACTCAATATTTGCCGATCCAATCACGTATCGAGAGAAAGAGAATATCCTGTTGCTTGCGTGCGAATGCCGATCCGCACGCGCCGTAAATACGGAAAAGGAATGAGGTCCATCTTTTTATGCCAAACTCGAATGCAAATGCCCCCATGAAAGACGTCGTCCTGATCACCAGCGGCGACCTGCGACTATCGGCCAACCAAGTCTGCTGGCCCGCGCAGGAGGATCTGGAGCGAAGGCTGACGCAATGTTTCAAGGACGCAGGCGTTTCCGTTCGACGTGCCTTCCCTGTCGACTCTCGCAGCGGACACGGGTTCATCTCCAGCCAGCGCATGGGCATGGATATCTTTGCCGGTATCGATCCCGAGGCCAGCCTGGTCTTCGCCACTGCCGCATGGCAATATAGCCATCATGTGCTGCCCGGCATGCGCAGCCATCGCGGACCGATCCTTACCATCGCCAACTGGTCAGGACAATGGCCCGGCCTCGTCGGCTTGTTGAATTTGAACGGGTCACTGGTCAAAGCCGGTGTACCATTCGGTACTCTGTGGAGCAAAGATTTCACCGACGAATATTTTCTGACTCGCCTGAAAGAATGGATCGATCGCAGAACCGTCACCCATGATCTATCCCACGTGCACAATCTGGATGTGAAAGCTCTTCCCGCGGAAGCCGCCAAAACAGGCAAGCAGCTTGCCGCGGACCTGCAAAAGAAAAAGGCCATCCTCGGCATTTTCGACGAGGGCTGCATGGGAATGTACAACGCCATCATCGACGACGAGATTCTCAATCCAATTGGCGTGTTCAAAGAGCGGCTCAGCCAGTCGGCACTGGTGGCGCGGATGCGTACCATCTCGCCGGACGAGGCGCGGGCGGTCCGGCAGTGGCTGGACAAAAAAGGCGTGCGATTTGTCACTGGCAAAGATGAAAGCTCCGAATTGACCGACGTGCAGATCCACGAGCAATGCAAGATGTATATCGCCGCTGCTCGCATCGCGGATGACTTCGGATGCGACGCTATCGGCATCCAGTATCAGCAGGGATTGAAGGATCTGGTGCCCGCCTCCGACCTGGCTGAGGGTCTGTTCAATAATTCTGATCGGCCACCCGTGTACCAGGAAAACACGCGCAAGGAGCTGTATGCGGGCGGGCCTCTGCCGCACTTCAATGAGGTGGACGAGTGCGCCGGAACAGATGCCCTGGTGACGAATCGTTGCTGGACGGCGCTCGGGCTCGATCCTTCAACCACGCTCCACGACGTACGCTGGGGAGAACAGTTTCAAGGCGACGGCATCGACGATTTTGTGTGGGTGTTGCAGATTTCCGGAGCTGCGCCGGCCAGCCACTATGTCGGTGGATATACGGGTGCATCGAGTGAGCGCCAGCCCCCTATGTATTTCCCGCTGGGTGGCGGCACGTTAAAAGGCGTTGGCAAGCCCGGAAACATCGTGTGGAGCCGCGTATTTGTCGAAGGCAACGCGCTGCACGTTGACATGGGACTTGGCACGGTCGTCGAATTGCCGAAAGAAGAAACCGATCGCCGTTGGAAACATACCACCAGCCAGTGGCCCATGGTGAGCGCTATATTGCAGGGAATATCGCGAGACTCCTTCATGGCGCGACACCGTGCCAACCACGTCAACATCGCCTATGCGCCGGATGCCAAAGCGGCTGCCAATGCGCTCGCGGTCAAGGCAGCCATGTTCGACGCGCTTGGGGTGCGTGTGCACCTTTGCGGCGCGGTGAAATTTGATTAACTGCCGACCCGTTTCCATCCCATCGAGGACCGCCAAGCATCCATGACCATCAACGGAAGTGTCATCCGAAGCACCTTGGTTGGCGCGCTGGGCGGACTGCTGTTTGGATTCGATACAGCCGTCATTTCCGGCACCACTCATGCGTTAACCCTCACGTACCACCTGACACACTTTCTGCTCGGCGTCACTGTCTCCAGCGCGCTTGTCGGCACCGTGATTGGCGCATTGACGGCTGCCATCCCTGGACAAAAATATGGCCGCCGGGACAGTCTGCGGGTGATGGCGATCTTTTATGTCATCTCCGCCTTGGGCTGCGCATTTGCGTGGAGCTGGCCCGCGTTGATTTTCTTTCGCTTTATCGGCGGACTCGGTATCGGCGGATCCTCGGTTCTTGGCCCCATGTACATTGCCGAAATTGCTCCACCCAAGTGGCGTGGACGGCTGGTGGGAAGCTTTCAGGTCAACATCGTTGTGGGCATCCTGCTGGCCTATCTGTCAAACTTCCTGATTGCCAGGCTGCAGCTGGGCGCGACGGAATGGCGATGGCAGCTCGGCATCTCCGGAGTTCCCGCAATTTGTTTTCTGGTCGCGCTGTTCGGTATTCCGCGCAGCCCGCGATGGCTGGCCATGCAGTCAAATTTGAAGGAGGCGCTGCACGTTCTTCGTCTGACCGGCGTCGAACATCCGCAGCAGCAGCTGGATGAGATTGTTGCCTCCATTCACCTGGAACGCTCGTCGCCCACGGATCCGCTCTTCTCGCGGCAATACCGTTTTCCCGTATTTCTCGCCATCACCGTTGGAATGTTCAGCCAGCTATCGGGAATCAACGCGATTCTCTATTACCTGAACGATATTTTCGCGATGGCCGGTGCCAGCAAAATCTCCGGCGATCTGCAAGCAGTTGCTGTGGGAGCGACCAACCTGGTTGCCACGCTGCTTGCGATGACAGTCATTGATCGATTCGGCCGTAAGAAACTGCTGCTGGCAGGAACCGTGGGGCTGACAATTTGCCTGTCGGCGATCTCGTACGTGTTTGTCACCCACCGG
The DNA here is from genome assembly GCA_963735505.1 of uncultured Acidobacteriota bacterium. Taxonomy (GTDB): domain Bacteria; phylum Acidobacteriota; class Terriglobia; order Terriglobales; family Acidobacteriaceae; genus JAKAAZ01. The sequence goes on from CAVTLR010000003.1 coordinate 639,032, forward strand.
CACCTGCACTGGCTGGTGTGGCTGTTGATGGCCTATATCGCCTGCTTTGCGGCGTCGCAGGGTGCAGTCGTCTGGGTGTATATCAGCGAGATATTTCCGAATCGGGTGCGCGCCAAAGGGCAAGGCCTGGGAAGCTCGTCCCATTGGATTTCGAACGCGGTCATCTCGCTCATCTTCCCCATCATGGCTGGAACGTCCGGGGCGTATCCATTCATCTTTTTCGCCGCGATGATGGCGCTCGACTTCTTCCTGGTTCTGTTTTTCTATCCGGAAACAACCGGCATTTCACTGGAAAAGATGGAACACAAGCTCGGCATCGATTAAGTGGATGCGGCGCGAGCAATCCTTCAGGTTCACACCACACAGGCCCGCGGATTTAACTCTTCGGCGTGCCGCTGGGCTCTGGATTGTGCCAGCCGCCATCTTTCGCGATCAATGCATCCGCAGCCTTCGGTCCCCAGCTACCGCGCCGATACGGCAGCGCTCGGTGATGTTTTTTCAGCACGGGTTCAACCACCGCCCACGCCGCCTCCACTGAATCTTCACGAGTAAACAAGGCGCCGTCGCCCTTCATAGCATCGCCCAACAGACGCTCATACGGCGTTTCCGCGCCCGCCTGTTCCTCACAGAGATAAAGCTCCCTGGGCTCGCCTTTGAATTCCTCTCCAGGAAGTTTGACCCGGGCAGCGAGCGCAATCGCCGAATCAGGAGAGAGCCGGAAGCGCAAATAATTTGCTCGTTCCGTGGCCGACGCAGAATCGGCAAATAGCTTTTGCGGCGGCGGCTTCAACTCCACCATGATCTCGGTCGCGGTGTCCGCCAAATACTTGCCGGAACGCAGGTAGAAGGGCACCCCTTCCCAGCGCCAGGAATCGATCAGCAGGCGCAGCGCGCAGAACGTTTCTACATCGGAATTCTTCGCCACGTCGGGCTCTTTGCGATAGCCATCATACTGGCCGCGAACCAAATCCTCCGGTCGAAGCGGGACGCATCGCCTTGAAGACTTTTGCCTTTTCGGCCTGTACCGCGCCAAAGTCGCGACCCGAAGGCGCTTCCATCGCCAGTAGCGCGACAATCTGAAACAGGTGATTTTCAACTACGTCGCGCAGACAGCCGGCGGTTTCATAAAACGCGCCGCGATCCTTCACGCCAAAATTCTCTGAAAGCGTGATCTGGACGCTGGCCACATAGTTGCGATTCCATATGGGTTCGAGAAATGAATTGGCAAAGCGGAAATAGAGGATATTCATAATCGCCTCTTTTCCCAGGAAGTGGTCGATGCGAAAGATCGAGTCTTCAGGGAATACCGACCGCGCAACACGATTTAGTTCCCGCGCCGAGGCCAGATCGCGACCGAAAGGTTTCTCCACAATGACGCGCGCCTGATCGGCCAGCTTCGCCTTGCCCAGGCCCTCAATCACGGTTCCAAATAGAGCCGGCGGAATCGCAAGGTAGTACGCCGGACGGCGAGCCTTCCCCAACGCCGACTTGAGCGCGCCATAGGTAGCCGGGTCGTTGTAATCTCCGCTCACGTACGTCAACACCGAGAGAAGATGTTTCAACGCTCGTTGATTATCTATGCCGCCGGACTTGCGAATGCTGTCGGTCACCCGCCTGTGCAGACGATCCAGACTCCATTTAGGAAATGCGACACCAATCACGGGGACCTTCAGGTTCCCTCGCTTCGCCATGGCGTACAGCGCCGGAAAAATCATCTTGTGGGCAAGATCGCCGGTCACACCGAACAGAACGAGAGCATCAGATCGGGCTTGGGTCATGGGTCAATTCCTTTCAAATCAGGGTGGCAGTTGGAATGTCGAAACTCGTGATGCATCCAAAGTGTTTTGCGAGTCAGCGGATCGCCGCCATGTCGGTCAGATCGTCTGGTGAGCGAACAGCCGACTGCGTCGTCCCGGCCGGCCCGTTCAGGAACTCCCGGTACTCGCGATCGACGATGCCTAGGCTTCGCGCCAGCGCCACTTTCGCGACGTTGTATTCATACAAACTGTTTACCAGCTGGGCCTCCGCAGTGGCCAGGGTGGATTGAGCCTCGACCACTGGAAGATCGTTATCCACTCCGTTGCGAAAGCGGTCGGTCGCATCGTTCACCGTGGCATGACCCAGGTCGACATTGCTGCGGGACACGTCCACCAATTGCTGCGCGGCGGCAACGTCCAGCATGTTGTCACGAATCTCGGCCTCAATTTGTTGATGGAAGTTAGCCAGCTGTGCCATCGCGTCATGCGTAGCCGCGTCGGCAACATCTCGATCGCCGCGGAATTGCGCTTCCTTGAAGATCGGCACGTTCAATGTGCCTTCTGCCAGGAACGTCCCGTGATAAATGCTGCCAACCGTACCGGTGACGCCATAGTTGCCCTTGAAAGTAATGGTCGGAACTCGTTCGTAGCGAGCAGCACGACTCTGGTATTGCGCTGACCTCAACTTCGCTTGCAGGTACAGGTATTCCTGCCGATTGGCGTACGCCATCTGCAGCGCCTCATCCAGCGGGATTGTCGCCAGGGTCGCGTACGGGGTGCTATCGGTCAAGTCAATCGGCTGGTCGGCAGGCAGCCCAATTTCCCGGTTCAAGTCAACCTTGGCCTTCTCAAACGCGTTCTGTTGCGCGATGACCACCTGCTCCTGTTGCTGGTATTGCACCCGGGCACGCAACTCGTCAAGGTGGGTCCCCACGCCTACTTCGTGCTTCAGCTTCGCCTGGCGTAGGACTTCCGCATCGGTGGCCAGCAGCCCCTTGGCATTGTCGACGTTCGCCGCCGTCGCCAGCACGCGCAGATAGGTATCGGCGACAGTTTGAATCACCTGGCCACGCGACGACTGGTAACTGAAATCCACCGCTTTGATCTCTTCTTTGGCCGCGCGGTACAGCTCAAACGATTGCAGGTCGAACAGCGATTGAGTCAGATCGGCCTGCGCGATCACGGCATTCACCGTTACCACCACCGGAATGTTATTCAGATCGGCGGGAGGAATAATTCCGGGCGGAAAACTATGGATCAGTTTCGAACTGAATCCTTCCGCCTCAAGATTGATCTGCAGCCGCTGACGCTCTGCTTCCCAGGTGAGATTTGGCATCAGGTAATTGATCGCTTCAAGGCGCTCGCCGGAAACAATCCGCTGATCCTGTTTCACCAGCGTTGTCTGCAAATTCGCCTGCAATCCGCGACGGACCGCATCATCCAGTGAAAGCGGGAGAACGGTGTTGACTGGCGGCCCAGAGCTAACGCTGCCGTACACGGTGTCAGCCGATACGCTTAGGTCTAATGGCTTCACCATACCGCTGTCTTGAGCCCGCACCATGGGCGTGAATAAGGTTGCCGCTACCAAAACGCCCAGCAGGCTTTGTCGTCGAGGAATTTTCATCGTTATCAAGCTAATTAGATTCGACCAAATCCTGGTAGTTGCCAAAGTTATGCCCCGCCGGGCAACAAATGTACTGGTTCCAGAAATTCCATCTATAGACTATCGACTTTTCGCCTCTGCCATCCGTGCCTGGGCATTGCTGCGCAGAAAAAATGCCATGCACCAAAAGGCTGATACCGTGGTAACCGTTTCGTCTGCGGTACCTCCCACAAATTTACTTGCCTATTTGCAGAGTGGCATGTTAACTACATAGTCAATAGAATCCACATGCGCGACCACGCCGCTTCCGGTGTGGGGAATAAAAACAAAGTATTCAGTTCAATCGTTTACATGTGAGGCCATCATGGAAGCACTCAACATCGGCACTACGATTCGCGGCGTCCGTTTGCAAAAGGGGATGTCGCAAGGAGACATTGAAAAACGAACCGGCCTTCTGCGCTGTTATTTGTCGCGCGTAGAGAACGGGCATACGGTTCCATCGCTCGATACGCTGCACAAGATCGCCAGCGCCCTGGATGTGCCCATGGCTCACTTCTTTGCCGAGAATGCCTTGAGCTACGAAATGCCGGCGCAGCGTTTCAGCGAGGATGAATTGCGTTTTTTGACCCAGATTCGACGTTATTCCGCCAACTTGAACGAGAGCGACCGCAGATTATTGCTGGCCATGGTGAAGAAATTTGCCGGCGCCGAAAAGAATTAATTGGATTTTATTGTTTCTTCCCGTGCTGCGTTGAGACTCTTGCGGAATTCGAAATGTAACTTGAAAAAACGTGACCTGCGACCCTCATCCAGCCCGGACGACTCGCTGGCGGGTCACACTCCTCGAAAGTGCGCGAACCAGTTCGCGAACAGCAGCAAAATTAGCGTCACCACAGAGAAGACAATTCTCTGCCGCTTAAAATACGGCTCCCTGCCAGTACCCAGAATCGGCGCCAGCGGAACCCCCATGGCCATGCCTGAGAGAAATCCTCCCAGGTGAGCCATGTTATCGATCTTGATACCTCCTGAGTACATCAACGTGGAGGCTCCGATCACAAGATTGATGGCTGCGAAATAAATCACACTGCGCCGCAATCGCTTTAATTCCGCTCGGGGAAACGGCAAGTGCGGCGAGTTCAGCAGCAAAATCAGGACGCCCGCAATCCCAAAAACAGCGCCGGAAGCACCTGCACCAATCGCACCTGGATTCACAGCCGAGCTGAGCAGATTTCCTGCAACGCCTGTCAGCAGATACACGGCGACAATGCCCACCGGCCCTAACAACGGCTCTCCCAGCAGACCCAGGTTCCACAAGCACCACATGTTGGTGCCGATGTGAATAATGCCGATGTGCAGAAAGGTCGCGGTAACCAGTCGCCACCACTCCCCATGCAATTCGAGCAGACCGTTGTTCGCGCCCCAGTGAAGAATTTGATCTGCCGTTGGATCCCACCAGGAAACGCCATTCAAAATCATCGCCAGATAGACGGCGCAGCTGATGCCAATCAGGATGTAGGTGGCCGGAGCGTAGGCCCAGCCCGTCAGAATTCGCGAGCGGGTTTGCGACCGTGGCCGTTCCCCCGTATAACGTCCGGATCGCAGATCGTAGTCCGATGGACCATCCTGGGCCGTGCCCCGACCGCGGTCGATCTCCTGCGACGCAGGCGGCAGAATCTCTGCCCCGCGACTCCCTCTGTCATTGTGGTCGATCAGATCGAACTCCCCATGGAGGCAACAACCGTTTGCGACGATGCTTGAACTGCTTACAGGCTACCCACCCATCACCCAGATTACAAATCACACTGTACGAGATGGGTGTGACAGACGAATGGATTCTCCGAGTCCGCCGGTGCAAAAGTCAGGCGCAATAGATGAATTAAACTGGGTGTTGCTCCCATTCCATTCCATCGAGGTTTTTCAGGTCCATGAAGCCAATTCGGCGAGTGCTGCTCAGCGTCACAGATAAATCCGGAGTCGTCGAATTTGCGAGAGTTTTGGCGAAATATGGCGCCGAACTGGTCTCCACCGGAGGAACCGCGCGTAGCCTGCGCGATGCCGGTCTGACGGTGCTGGATATTTCCGAATTGACAGGATTTCCGGAGATGCTGGATGGCCGCGTCAAGACCCTGCACCCCAAAGTGCATGGCGGCATCCTCCACATCCGCGCCAATCCGGAGCATCAAAAAGCAGTGGCAGAGCACGGCATCGAGCCCATCGACATGGTTGTGGTCAATCTCTATGCATTTGAAGCCACGCTGCACAAGCCCCGCGTCCACTTCGCGGAGGTGATTGAGAATATCGATATCGGCGGCCCGTCCATGGTGCGTTCCGCGGCAAAAAACTTCGAAGATGTCGCCGTCGTGACCTCCGTCGCAGACTATGCCGCGTTGACGGAAGAACTTGAGGCAAATCAAGGTCAACTGAGCCGCGCAACTCGCTGGCGTCTAGCGCAGAAGGCGTTTGCGCTGACAGCTGCCTATGACCTCGCGATCGCGAATGCGCTGGAAACTCTGCCCGCCGTTCCTCCTGAAGCGACCGCATCCGTGGCCGCGCCCAAGCCCGGTGAGGAACCCCTTCCCGCAACCTTGCGGCTGGCCTATCCCCAGACCATGTCCCTGCGCTATGGTGAGAATCCGCACCAGCGCGCCGCCTTATACAGCAACGGCAGCGGCACCGGGATTGCCGGATTGCGCCAATTGCAGGGCAAAGAGTTGAGCTACAACAATCTGGTCGATCTGGATGCCTGCTGGGAGCTGGCACAGGAGTTCGACGAACCCGCCGTCGCCATCATCAAGCACACCAATCCCTGCGGAGCCGCCACCGCTGCAACTATCGTGGAAGCCTACGAAAAAGCGCTGGCGTGCGACCCTGTGTCAGCCTTTGGCGCGGTCATCGGAATCAATCGAGAAGTCGACGGCGACGCTGCGGCGGAGATCGTCAAATTGTTTGTGGAGGCGATTGTCGCGCCCTCCTTCAGCGCCCGGGCGAAAGAGATTCTTTCCGCCAAGAAGAATCTGCGGTTAGTGGAGGTCAAACCGGCAGCCAGCGCTCCCACCATGAAATACATTTCCGGTGGCATGCTGATCCAGGATGCGGATCGCGGCCACGTCGAGGCCAGTGAATTGAAAGTCGTCACCAAACGTGCGCCGACCAAAGAAGAACTGGCCGCTCTGCTGTTTGCCTGGCGGGTCTGCAAGCATGTGAAATCGAATGCAATCGTCTATGCGAAAGATGGACAGACGCTAGGCATCGGTGCCGGCCAGATGAGCCGCGTGGATGCAGCCAAATTTGGCGCGATGAAAGCGGTTTTGCCGCTGGCCGGCTGCGTGGCTGCTTCCGACGCCTTCTTTCCTTTCTCTGACGGTCTGGATGTTGTTGTGGGTGCGGGAGCTACAGCGGTCATCCAGCCGGGTGGGTCGGTTCGCGATGCAGAAGTGATCGCTGCGGCGGACAAACTGAATACCGCCATGGTTTTTACCGGAATGAGGCATTTTCGGCACTAGAATCGTCCTATTCACAGACGTCAATTTCCCCGCGAGTCGAGGTCTTGACGAGGCGTTCCGGCGTACAATCAAGAAAAAGGGGCCGGTTTGCTCCATTTCCGTGCGTGAACACCGCGGCACAAGGTGCGAGGTAGTGTTTCGAATGACGAAGGATCGTGTCGCCGAAGGGAATCCCCTTTCTCTGTGGAGATGGCAACAATCTGCTGCGTTGGTCGCAGTGTTCGCGTGCTCCGCAGCCGCAATTGCCCAGACCAATTCCGCTCCGGAAACAAAACCTCAAAACGCGCCCACAGGAATTACCGCTCCTGCCGCCACGCCGGCGAGCTCGTCAGCCCAGCCTTCAACTCCCGCATCCGCGCAACCCGCGGGTGAGACTGGAAAGCGAGCCCAATCCTATTACCATTTTTCGCTCGGCCATTTATACGAGGAGTCAGCCGAACAATATGGGCGGCCGGAACTGGCAGTTCAGGCGATTGAGCAATACAAGCTCGCGATCACCCACGATCCAGACTCAGTGTTTTTGCAGAACACGCTGGCGGATACATATTTCAAATTGGGAAGAATTCGCGAGGCCATTGAAACTGCGCAGAGAATTCTGAAGACGCATCCGGATGACCTGCAGGCTCACAAGCTGCTGGGTCGCGTCTATCTTCGCTCACTGGGTGATACCGAGAATGGCCAGCAGCCAGGCCCCATGTTGGATCTCGCCATTCAGGAATTTCAGAAGATCGTATCGATCGAGCCTGACCAGGTGGAAGATCGCTTGCTGTTGGGTCAGCTGTACACCTTGAAGCATGACACCAAGGACGCGAAAGCGCAGTTTGAAGAAGCTCGCAAAGTCGATCCAAATTCAGAGGATGTAGTTCTGAACCTGGCGCGCTTGTACGGGGAGCAAAACAATCTCACAGCGGCCATCAGCGTGCTGCAAAGTGTTCCTCCGGACGATCGAACCTTCAAGATCGACCTGGCCCTGGCGGCTGCCTACGATCAGTCCGGGAACAGCGCCAAGCTCGCCATTGCCTCCTATCAGGATGCGCTGAACCTGCAGCCGGATAACCTGGATGCACAGCGTGGTCTGGCGGAAGATCTGCTCAGCAGCAATCAACCGGACGCGGCGCTGAAAATTTTTCAGGGTGTTGCAGCCCAGGATCCGGAAGATGTTCACTCCTTCCTCCGCATCGCAGAACTGGACCGCACCCAGGGTCACTTAAAGCAAGCCGAGGCGGCTCTTGACCGTGCCAAGGCGCTCAATCCCGATTCACCCGAGGTCAAGTACAACGAAGCTTTGATCGCCGAAGCCCAGGGTCATCTCGACCAGGCAGCAGACGTGTTGCAGCAACTGGCCGACAGCACCCACCATGCCAGTGAAAAATACACGTCGGATGAAAAGAATAATCGCGCCATCTTCCTTGATCGACTGGCGACTGTGTATCGCGACCAGAACAAGACCCAGCAGGCCATCGACGTCTACAAGGAAATGATTCTGATGGGCGGCGAAGATGCCGAGCGCGGTTATCAAGGCGAAGTGGATACCTACCGCGACGCCAAAATGCTGCCCGAAGCAACCACAGCGGCGCAGCAGGCGGTGCAGGCCCTGCCCAAGAATGTGGATCTGCAATTGACCCTGGCGGGCCAGCTGGCAGATACCGGGAAAGTGAAGGAAGGGGTCGCGCTGGCCAAAGCGCAGTTGAGTGGCTCCAAACAGGATCGCATTGTCTGGCTAACCCTGGCGCAAATGTATACGCGGCTGCACAAGTGGAAAGACGCATCGCTTGCGATCGATCAAGCTCAATCACTCAGCACCACCAAGCAGGAAAAGAGCCTGATCTTTTTTCTGCGCGGTGCATTGCAGGAAAGACAAAAGCACATCGACGCGGCTGAGGTGGAGTTCCGCCAATCGCTGGCATTGGATCCCGATAACGCGTTGACGTTGAATTACCTGGGGTACATGCTGGCCGACCACGATCAAAAGCTTCCGGAAGCGCTGCAGATGGTGGAACACGCCGTCAAGCTCGACCCGGAAAATGGCGCCTATCTAGACTCTCTGGGTTGGGTGCATTACAAACTCGGGCAATATGAGCTGGCGGAAGAAGCGCTCGAAAAAGCCATTATTTTGATCCCGAAGGATCCAACCGTCCACGACCATCTGGGCGAGGTCTACGCCTCCACGGGCCACTTGCAACAGGCAGTCGCGCAGTGGGAAAGCTCGCTGGCGAATTATGCCAACTCGGCTCCGGCAGACGCGGAACCCGCGGATGTGAATAAGGTCCGCAAGCGTTTGGATCGAGCCAAAGTCAAGCTGGCGAAAGAAGATTCGCACGCGGTTCCGATCGGGCACTAGCGCTCTCAACCCTCTCATGCAGGCAACTTCGCTCAGCAGCTGCGCAGTGATCGGCGATGCGTCCGATCCTTTGACTGCACGCGAGTATGCGGAAAATCCTCACGCCTATCGCTCCCCATTTCAGCGTGATCGTGATCGAGTCATTCACGCCCGAGCCTTTCGCCGCCTGGCAGGCAAAACACAGGTATTCACTCACCGCGATTCCGATCATTTCCGCAGCCGACTCACCCATACGATTGAAGTGACTCAGATCGCTCGCACTGCTGCCGCGGCCCTTGAACTGAATGAAGAGCTGGTCGAAACCCTGGCGCTGGTTCATGACATCGGACATCCGCCCTTTGGCCACGCCGGCGAGCAGGCGCTGGATCGCCAACTGCAAGCCTATGACCTGCATTTCGACCACAATTTACACGCCTTGCGCATCGTAGAATATTTTGAGCAACGCTATGCAGGGTTTCGCGGACTGAACCTTACGTTGGCGGTCCGTGAAGGCATCATCAAGCATTCGCGCGACTATTCGCTTGCACAGCATCCTGAGCTTCAGCCGTACCTACTGGATCAATTGCCTCCCCTGGAAGCGCAATTGATCGATCTGGCCGATGAGATCGCATACCTGACGGCGGATATGGACGATGGTGTCGAGGCGGAGATTCTCTCCATCGAGGATTTGCGCCACAACATTTCGTTGTTCGAAGAGTTTTATCAAAAGATGGAACAGCGATATCCGACAGCTGCGCCGAAGCTGCTATTCCATGAAGCGCTCAAACGCATGTTGAACGCGCTGGTGAACGATCTGGTGGTCAACACTCATCACCGCGTAACAACTGGCGGGATTCAATCGCTCGCAGCGGTTCGACACGCGGGTCATCGCCTCGTCACCTTTTCGGACGAAATGGAACAGCGCCGCCACCAGGCCAAACAATATTTACTTCAGGAGCTGTATCACGCGAACTACCTGGAACGCGATCACGCGTTGGCAGAAGAAATTATCGCGGGACTGTTTCAATACTGGATGCAAAACCCGCTCGAACTACCTGCCAGCCACGAAACACAAATCGCCAGCGAGGGCGCTCCCCGTGTGGTCGCGGACTACATTGCGGGAATGACCGACCAGTTCATTGAAGACCAGTGGCAACACGTGCAGACGTCGACGAAACAGTAATATCTCAAGGTCCACTGGCCCCAGGCTTCAATTGCGCACTGTCAAGCCACGCCGTGTAAATCATGTCGCGCAGCATGGTCGCGCCCGCCGCTAGTCGTTCTGCGGTAAACGTGCGCGATCCCGCCGTTCCACGGCCGTCGAACGCGCCTTGCCTATCAAATCGGTAGACCTGGGCGACCTGCGCATGTGACGTCCGCAGGTACAGCAGAAAATCCTGAAACGGATCATTGAGCGTGCGTACCGTCGGAATCAGCGGTGCAACATCGCGCGCCTGAAGATTGTCGTGCACAAATTCCGTCTCGAACCGGCTATGAATTCCCCGCTCGCGCGAAAACTTCTCAGGATTTTCCGCCTCAACCCACCCGTTGTAATTGATGGTGGTGTGCAGCGGCTGCGACCCGTCACCCACAAAATGGCCAAGACATCCAATGTCATACAGAATGGCCTGCTCCGCGCCGTAGGTCTCGGTACGCGCCCGCTGCAACATCCGATAGTCGCTCATGTCCACGGTGAGCCGCTCAAAGTCTTCCTCGGCCTGCCACGGCAACAGGCCCACCTTTTGCGGAGTGAGTCGGTCAGCCAAATCTGGATGCAGCCGATCAGCGGCATTCAACTCGTCGAGAAAATCGTAGCGCTCTGTGGGCAGGCCATCGGGAGCCACAAGGTCTGCCAACTCGAGATCAATAAAATGCTCCGGAGCGCCGGTGGAACTCAACTCCGGCTCCGCCAGCGAACGCCAGCGATCCGGTTCCGGCCCCAGATATTCGATCTCATCCAAGGCTTGCGGCGCGCGCAGAAATGCCGGCATGTTGGAGGGCAGCGTCTCCATCGCTACTTTGTTGATGATTTTGTGTCCATCACGCCCCCAGGCAAATGAACGCGGCGCGGCGATCGAAAGAAACATGGCCAGAATAAAAAGTCCAAGGACAGACGGCAAACCCGCTCCAGCTTTAGCAGCACTCGTGGCGCGAAACCGCTGCCACCATGCATCAAATTGCGCCAGCGAGCGCTCACATTGCAGCTTGTGACGTTCGCGCTTGTCACGAACTTTGCGCCGCAATTCCTCGTCCAGCGGCTCCAACAAGTCGAACGTGATGTTGGCCGGTTGAAAACGCGCAGGATCTGCGTGGGTAATGTAATGCACCAGCGACCCCAGGCCGGTCGCTCGCGGTATCGGCTCCGGCTGCTCATTTGCCGCTAATGCGGCCACATATAAACCAGCAAGCATCCCGGTTGCAATCGACTCCGTATACCCCTCGACTCCGGAAATTTGGCCCGCAAAAAGAACTCGCGGATGGTCGCGGAGTTGCAGCGTTTCTGTCAACAATCTCGGAGCATTGATGTAGGTGTTGCGATGGATTTGGCCGTAACGCAAAAATTTCGCATTCTCCAGGCCCGGGATCAACCGCAGTACACGCGCCTGCTCGTTGAACTTCAAATGATTCTGAAATCCAACCAGGTTGTAGGAGTCTGCCCGCAGATTCTCGCACCGCAGTTGCACCACCGCCCACGGCGTCTTGCCGGTTCGCGGATCGCGCAAACCCACCGGCTTCATCGGGCCAAAGCGCGGCGTATCTCGCCCTCGACGCGCCAGCTCTTCAATGGGCAAGCATCCCTCAAAATACGTCAGCTTCTCCCACTCTTTCTCTTGCACAGATTCCGCCGTCACCAGGGCATCGTAAAAGCGGTCATACTCCTCCGCCGTCATGGGACAGTTAATGTAATCAGCCGTGCCTTTGTCCCAACGGGCCGCCATGTAGACCCGATCCATATCGATCGACTCGGCATCGACAATCGGGCTGATAGAGTCGTAGAACGCAAGGTGCTCGCTGCTGGTCAGCTGTGCAATTGCAGCAGACAATGCCGGGGACGTGAGCGGCCCGGAAGCAATCACGGTCCAGCCATCGGCGGGATCGAGTGAGGTGACTTCTTCCCGATGCACTGTGATGCGGGGCTCGGCTGCAATTGCGTCCGCAACCCGCCGGGAGAACTCCACGCGGTCCACCGCCAATGCGTGACCCGCAGGCACAGCGGCCGCATCCGCAGCCTGCAATAACACCGACCCGGCACGACGCATCTCCTGCTTCAGCAACCACGGCGCCGTGTTTTCACTTTCAGATTTCAGCGAGTTCGAACAGACCAATTCGGCGAAGTCCGATGTCTGGTGCGCTTCGGTCGATCGTACAGGCCGCATCTCGTACAAATCGACATAGCACCCTCGCCGCGCCGCCTGCAGCGCCGCTTCCGGGCCAGCCAGTCCAGCGCCGAGGACTCGAATACGAGGAAGATTTGATGTCATCCGATGGAAGGTTTCTCTTCCTCCATGGTAACGGCTACGGCACGATCCTCGCTCGATGAGGCTCCGATCACCGTTGGCCGCCACAATGAAGAGTAAGGTAGTAAAGAGATTTGCCGTCAGAAATTCGGGGAACGGCACAGTTCGATTCGCAAAAGTAAGCGCGCTATTGCCCATGATGCTGCTCTACAGTCTGGCCCTGGTGGTCGCCCTCGTTGTGGCTTCGCCGTATTGGCTGTTCCGCATGGCGTGGAGCGGTCGCTATCGCCACGGGCTGAGCCAACGGCTGGGATTGATTTCGCGTGGCCTTCGCAATTTTGTCGGAGAGCACTCCACGATTTGGATCCATGCCGTTTCCGTCGGAGAAGTGATTGCCGCCAGCCGTTTGATTGAACGGATGCAGACGCTTGATCCGGATTTGCGCATGGTAATTTCGACAACCACCAGGACAGGGCAGAAACTGGCGCAGGAACGCTTCGATACTGATCACGGGCAGGCCGATTCCGAGCCGCGCCCGACGCGCGTGTTCTATTACCCGCTCGATTTTGCATGGATCGTGCGGCGCTATCTCAAGGCGTTGAAGCCTCGTGCACTCGTTCTGGTGGAAAGCGAACTGTGGCCGCGCATGCTGGTGGAAGCGGAGCACGCCGGCATTCCCGTCATTGTGGTCAACGGCCGCATCTCCAATCGATCTCTCCCTCGCTATCGCGCCCTGCGCGCTCTATGGGCGCCGCTGCTACGCAAGCTGACGCTGGTGCTGGCACAGAGTGAAGAAGATCGACTTCGATTCGTAGACATCGGCGTGCCCGCGGACAAAGTGCGTTCTGCCGGCAATTTAAAGTACGATGTGCGGGCCGCGATTGAATTGCCGATCACGTGCGAATTGCGCACGCATCTCCCTCAGTCAGGCAAGGTAATCGTCGCAGGTAGCACGCTTGAGGGCGAGGAGCGGTTGCTTCTCGACGCATTTCGCGGATTGCTTCCCGACCTTCCTCAACTCACCATGATCCTAGCGCCGCGCCATCCGGAGCGCTTTCGCTCTGTCGAAAAATCGGTCACAGACGCGGGCTTTCGACTGGTTCGCCGTTCTGACTGGTTGCAGCGGCCCGAGTCGATCGCCGCCGGCAGCGTATTTCTTCTCGATACCGTCGGTGAGTTGGCTTCTGTCTATTCGCTGGCGTCCGTGGCGTTTGTTGGCGGCAGCCTGATTCCCGCCGGCGGACACAACCCGCTGGAACCGGCCCAGTTCGCAGTGCCCATCGTCATGGGTCCTTATACTGAGAATTTTCGCGGCATGGTTGCGGCGTTGCTGGAGCACGACGCGATTCGCGTCACTCCGCCGGAGCGTTTGTGTGCGGCACTGCAGGAACTGCTGACATCTACCGAAGCGAAGTCGATGGGCACCCGCGCTCGACATGTGTTCGAGGAACAGGCGGGCGCTTCTGACAATTGTCTTGCCGCCATCCAGAAAATTCTGGCCGATTCACTTCCCGCGGCCAAAAAGGCTTTCCAGCAATGAGCCGCCCGACAAATAATCCTCAGCGCAATGCTCTATCGAATCTGCTATGGCCGCTCACTTTGCCTTATGGTGTTGCAACACATTTCAAAAACTACGCCTACGACCGCGGCTGGTTGCAATCAAAAAAACTGTCCTGTCCAGTCATCAGCGTCGGCAATCTCTCGGTCGGCGGCAGCGGAAAAACTCCGCTGGTGCTGCTCCTCGCCGATTTGCTGTCGCAGCGTGGCTGGAATGTCGACGTCCTGAGCCGTGGCTACGGTCGCAGCAGCAATACTGTCGCACGTGTCGAAGCTGACGGTACGCCAGAGGAATTTGGCGATGAGCCTCTCCTGATGGCTCGCCATGGCTTCCCCGTGTATGTGGGAACCGGCCGCTACGACGCAGGCCAACTGGCGGAGAAGGAAGCCGCTGCCGATTCCCTCAACTTGCGCAAACTGCACATCCTCGATGATGGATTTCAACATCGCAAACTGGCTCGCGCCGTGAATATTGTTCTGCTGCAGCGTGCCGACCTGTACGACCGACTGCTGCCGTCCGGTCGCCTGCGAGAACCCCTGAGCGGATTGGGTCGCGCTGACGTCTGCGTGTTGCGCGCCGAGGATGCCGACCTGTCCGAGCGCGTCCTGCAACTCATGAATCAATCCTCCAATCCCGCTCGCGTTTGGATTGTGGAGCGTCTAACTACCCTTCCACCCGATGCAGCCTCGATTCCCAACGCACTGGCATTCTGCGCTATTGGCGATGCCACGGGATTTTTCGATGGGCTGCGCCAAGCCGGTTTGACGTTGCAGGCTACGATTGCCTTTCGCGATCACCACGTCTACAACCTCGGTGATATCGCCCGCCTGAAGGCAGCTGCAAGCCGCTCGGGAGCGAATTGCTTTGTGACGACAGAAAAAGACAGCGTGCGGCTTACCGGCGAACTGCGAGCGGAGTTAGAAAAACACGGCCGCCTGGTGATTGCAGGGCTGGACGTCCACCTGCAAGACGAGAAACGTTGCATCGACGGGCTGGAAACCCTTCTGCAGGAACATCTTCAACTCCACCCGCGCAACGTGCGATGATGAATCGTTGCCCACTCAATCTCAATCTCTACGGATCCTCGTCGTTCGCTTAGGCGCGATGGGCGATATTCTGCACGCGTTACCGGCGGTGACAGCCCTGCGTGCGGCGCTCGGTATCAATCGTCCTGGCAGCCGGATCGGCTGGGCCATCGAACCGCAGTGGGGGCCGCTACTGTGCGCAGAATCCTGCGGAGATGGCTGTGAACGTGGTCTGCAGATGCCCATCGTCGATCGACTGCATCGTGTGCCCGCAAAGCAGTGGGCCCGCGAACCGCTTTCCCTTTCTACCCTTCGTCAGATTCGCCAGCTTCGTGGCGCATTGCGCGCCCAGCAGTATGACATCTGTATCGACTTGCAAGGTGCGATCCGCTCCGCATGGATTGGACGCATGGCGAAAGCGCCGCGCATGATCGGTGAAGCCGATCCCCGGGAACCACTGGCGCGCTGGCTGTTTCGAGAGCGCATCGCCACCACCGGCGTACACGTGGTGGAACAGGCGAATGAAGTCGTGAATGCAGTCTTGCGAGAAGATCTACCCTATCAAGCGCCCGCGTTGCCCATCGATCCCGTCGCAGAGGAATGGTGTGACAAATGGCTGGCAGATCGCGGCATCGATCGATTCGTGTTGATGAACCCGGGTGCGGGGTGGGGAGCGAAATGCTGGCCCGCCGAACGCTACGCAGCAGTTGCTGCCGAATTGCCCGCGATGGGGTTGGCGACGGTTGTCAACATCGGACCGGGCGAGTCGAGATTGGCGAATGCTTTCTCATCCGACCCGAATGCGCGAGTCTTTTCTATGATGGGCAGTATGGGTCAGTTGATCGCGTGTACGCGGCGCGCCAGTTTGTTCATTGGTGGAGATACCGGCCCGCTACATCTTGCCGCGGCTCTCAAGATTCCAGTGGTCGGCATCTATGGGCCCACCAACCCGGCACGCAATGGTCCTTATGGAACCCGCGCAATCGTGCTTAGGCATCCCGCCAGCAAGCGGGATCACACCCGCAGAAGCGAACCTGAAACCGGCCTACTCACGATTACAGTGGAGGATGTGCTGGAGGCGGCGCAACAACTCCTCCAGTCGCAGGCGGCTCCACAATGAGTTCCACCACATTCAATCGGCGATGGAAAAAAATCTCGAGGCGCATTCGCGTACCGCTCGGTTTTCTTTCCGCCATTTTTTATTTTTGGTTGGCGCATCCCACCTGGCGATCTTTGCTGCTGAGCCTGGTCCTGGTCGTGCCAGGAATTCTGCTTCGCAGTTACGCCTCGGGTCACGTCACAAAAAATGTTCAGCTCACAACCACCGGGCCGTACAGTTACACGCGCAACCCCTTGTATTTTGGCTCGATTCTGATTGCCTTTGGATTTGCCGTGGCGGCGCGTAGTCTGTGGATTGCCCTTGTTTTCCTGGTGCTCTTCCTCCTCATCTACTGGCCCGTGATCGTGGATGAAGAAGAATATCTGCGTGCCCAGTTCCCTGAATACGACGCCTATGCTACCCGCGTGCCGCGACTGATTCCACGCCTGGGGCGACCATTGCCGGGAGCGGAAGGAAAATTTTCTTTTCAACTGTATCGCAAGCATCGCGAATACAACTCGATTTTAGGCGCCGTATCCATGTATCTTGTTCTGGTAGCCCGCATATTTCTTTGGCACTGATGGCCAAAGTTGGCAATACTATTTTCTCTGTCCTCGGTGAAGACAAATGCAATTAAGAAAAGGAATATGCGAAATTTTTTAGCTGCCTTTGTCGCCGGATCGCTCTTACTGACTGGCCTGTCTCCTGTCGCGGTGGCGCAAACGCCCAGCCTTGCCGCTCCCAATCCGCAATATCAAATTCCAGTGAATGAATCATTGACCTATGCCGTCGATTGGCGTGTATTTCCTGCTGGCACGGCCACGTTTCACCTGCAGGCGCAGGGCAATAATGTGCACGTCGTGGCAACGGCCGCTTCCATCGGAACCGTCAATCTTCTGTTTCCAGTCAGCGATCGATACGACAGTGTCTTCGATCGTTTATCGGGTTGCTCCTTCGAATATCGCAAGCAAATTCAAGAAGGACGGCGGCGGATTAGTGGCTTGATGCAACTGGACTACGCCCATCACCTGCAAAAAATCAGCGAAAAGAATCTGGTCTCCGGAACCTACAAGGAGCAAACCTCGCCGATCCCCGGCTGCGTGACCGACGTCCTTTCCGCCATCTTCTATGTCGGGTCACAACCCTTGCAGGTCGGTCATGATCTCCATTTCCCTTTGGCTGACGGCGGCCACGTGGTCCCCGTCACGGTCAAGGTGGAGGCCAAGGAATCCGTGATCACTCCCGCGGGAACCTTCGCCGCCATTCGCGTGCAGCCCACCGCTGCCGCCGGCGTGGTGAAGAACCGCGGAAATATCTGGATCTGGTACACGGATGACGCGCGCCATCTTCCAGTGCAGGTTCGCGCGCATTTATTCTGGGGAACCATCACCATGCGCCTGACTCGCGTCGATCATCCCTAGCGTCTCCGAATTGCTCCCGGACAGCGCCACTAACCAGCCCACGACTAGCGCACCGGCTGGATTGTGTTCCCATTCAATAAAAAGCTGCTGAGTCCCAGCGTATCGGTCCGGTAGACGCGCACATGCGCCGCTCCTAGCTCGTCCAACACCGAGACCCGTGGGTGCCCGAACGGATTGCGTCGCCCGGCGGATATCACAGCGAACTGAGGATGAACTGCGGCCAGAAAGGATGGAATCGTCGACGTATTGCTGCCGTGATGTCCCACCTTCAACAGCCCCGCCGCCAGCGGCTCCGTGGCAACCATCTGCTCCTCGACGGGCGCTTCCGCATCCCCTTCCAACAGCGCGGCCGTGTTTTCAAATCGGATGCGCATCACCAGCGAATCATCATTCGTCGCGCGAGCTTCAGGATGATAGTCAGCAGCAGGCGCGAGAATTCGCACATGAATCCCGCCAAACATGAAACGCTCCCCAGCGCTCATGCGCTGCACTGGAATTTTTTCCTGCGCCGCCAGCGCCAGCAGAGCACGGTAATCAGGAATCATGGGATTGTTGCCCACCCAAAAGACTTTGGGATGGAAATTCCTCAGAATGGCCGGCATGCCGCCCATGTGGTCGCTGTGCGCGTGGGTCAGTGCAACCGCATCCAGACGGCGGATATGGCGCGTCCATAAATATTGCGAGACCACCTCCTCGCCAATGTCGAATTGAGCGTCTTCCGTGCGTGGCCCACCAACTGGCCCCCCCGCATCGACCAGTAACGTATGGCCATCCGGCGTGACAATCAGCAGAGAGTCTCCCTGCCCTACGTCAATCGCCGTCACCTCCATCACTCCACGATGGCGGGTGATCGGAACAGGCCACAGCACCAACAAAGAGCCGACGAAGATCGCCGCCAACGCTGCCACTTTCCATCTTCGCGACAAACGAACCATCCACAATGCCGCGATCCATGCTGCGGCAAAGCAGAACAGAGACCACGTCGGCGGATTTGGAGTTCGCAGCGAAGAGGCAGCCAGATTGCCAAACAGATGAATCAGCCAGGAGATCGCATGCAGCAACAATGCCGTCACGGCTCCGCTGGGCACGGCAAGCGCTGGATGAATGCAGCCCAGCAGAAATGTCAGCAGGGCCAGTGGCAGCATGAACGCCAGCAACGGCAGCCCGAACAAATTCGCCGGCAACGCCACCAGCGTGATCCGATGGAAATAGACAGCCATCGGCAGAACCATCGCCAGTTCCACTATCAACGCCACAATCATGGCCTCAGTGAATCGCAGTCCCCAGCGAACAATTCCGAATGGCAATCTCCAGCCCCAGCGCGGGCCCAACAATGTATCGCAATCGCTCGACGTACATGCGCAAAAGGACTCGCATCTGAGTTACTTTCGGCGGTAAAAATGGATCTAATCGCAGTTGTCGCGGCAGCCGAACACCGCGCAGATAGGGCGCCAGCGTGGCCTCAATCATCGGCATGGCCACCCCTGCAATGGCCAGCACCGCGAGAAATGTCATCTGAAAGCTGGCATCAAACAGTGCCGAAGGATTGTGCACCAGCACACCGATTGAAGCGATCCCAATCGCGTTGAGGGCGGCCCGTTCGCGGTACAGGATGCGACTGAATAGATAGACGGCGCTTAACCACAGCGCCCGCTGCACCGGCGGCGCAAAACCTGTCAGAAAGGCGTATGGCAATGCCAGTGAGATTGCCAGCAACGTCGCGGGCAATTGCCGTATCCGCAGCTTGCGCGCCAGCCAGAAAATCAGCCCGATCACAATGGTGATGTGCAACCCGGAAACAACCAGCAGGTGGAAGGACCCCGTGCGTTCGAAAGCACTTCGCATGGAGTGCTGCAATCGTGTTCGGTCACCAAACAGCATCGCACTCAGCACACTGCTGTCCTGGGAGGACAGGCGCATCCATTGCGGCAGCCAGCGGTAGGACGCACTGATCGTCGCAATTTGATCCAACCGGGTTCCGGCCCACGTCTGTGCGGCTGTTGCCAGGCAACTCAACGATGGACGATTCCGCGTAGACCTCACGTGAACGGCGCCGGCATCCGCGCTCCCCAGAACCGCAATGCCATGCTGGGCAAGATAAGCCGGATAGTTCCATGCGCCCGGATCAACAAAATATCCCGGTGGATTGAAGCGCAACTCTAAATTGAGCTGCTCGCCGCAGCGAAGTTGCGGCAGAGTTTCCCCCGGCTTCGCGTACAAGTTCAACCGCAGGCCCCCTACGACCGCCGTTTGCCAATCGCGATCCGCATTGAAGTTCTCTACATGGTCCAGGGCCAGATCAACCTGCTCTGTCAGCTCTGTTTCCGAAGGCCTTCCGAAAGGACTAAGCCGGATCTCCGTCCGCGCCGAATGAATTGCCGTCACCGTCCCGCTGATGCTGCGCTCCAGGCCATCGGCGAGTTGCGCAACCGCAGGAGAAGTTTTAGGCGTAGGAGTCACAAAGGCGCAGAATTGTCCCGCAGCAAACCACAAGAGCAGCAAGGGCAACCACAGGGTGCGGACCGCGATCCGCGCCGCCAAAAGTGCCAACCCAGCGGCTAGCAATGCGCTCACCAACGGTAAAAGGGGAGGATGCCAAACCCAGTGTGCGTCGATAATGCCGAGTGAGAATCCTGCGGCAGCCAGCAGCATGGGCGCGCTGGCGAACGACAGAGGCTCTCTGCGGAGACGATGCCGCGTTGCCCGCAAGGGCGCAGGCTGGTAGCCGTGCAACCTTCGTACGGACCGCGTCGTCTCCGGAAGGGTTATGCCTGAAGCCATGATGTAGCCCGCGAACTCAGCGCTGAAGCGTCGCGATGGTTTCCATGTGATACGTTTGCGGAAACATATCGACCAGTTGCAGGCGAAGGAGGCGGTAGCCGGATTGTATCAATGCCGCCAGATCGCGGCCCAATGTTGCCGGATCGCAGGAGACATACACGATCCGTTGCGGCCCCAGTTCCGCCAGCATTTTTGCAGCCTCGACACCCGCGCCGGCGCGGGGAGGATCGAGCAGAACAAGGTCGGGCGCAGGCTGCCTCCGTTCAACTGCCTGGCGTAGAAAATTAAGCGCCTGAGTCTGGACATATACAGCCTGCGTGCCGCGCAGGTTATGGCGCAGGTCCTTGCATGCCACTGCGCTCGATTCCACAGCAATCAATTGCTGAAACCGCTCCGCCAAAGCAACCGAAAACAATCCGACTCCGGCGTACAGATCCCACGCGAGCGCGCCACTGTCTTCTCCCGTAACCGCATCGACAAACTTGTCGAGCAGCGTGCAATTCACCTGGAAAAACGATCCGGCGCTTACCGTGTAATCGCGGCCAGCCACACGGTAGTTCACGCTCTGGTGTCCCCAGTGCATCGGAGGCTTCGACAGACGACCGTTGCCTTGGTTCGTTGCGAGCATCTGCGCACCTACCAGCTGCGGTATTTCGCGCTGCAGGCTTTCGAAAAATCCTTGATAGGCCTTTTCGCGCTTGCCGGCGTGGGGTCGCGCCCAAACGGTGACGAAAAGTTGGGATTGATCGTGGTTCGTGAACAGCTCAATTTCCTGCGCGTCCACCGGAACCAATCCACTCGTCCCCATTGTCCGCACGACAACGATGCATCGCTCCAGTAGAGGCGCAGCGATGGGGCAACCTTCAATGGCCGTCATCCGATGCGATTTCGCCTGCCGATAGCCGATCGAAAATTCCGGTCGCGTCTGCAGTTGCAGGCGAATACGATTGCGGTATCGTAATGGCTCGCCGGCCAACGTCGCCACTTCGGGCAGATCATGCACTCCTGCTCGCGTCAGACTTTCCCGCAGCATCTCCCGCTTCAGTTCCACCTGGTACGGATACTCGCCATGCTGCAGTTGGCATCCGCCGCACATCGCGAACCACGGACACGGGGGTGTCGCGCGAAATTCAGATGCTTCCACAATTTGCCGCGCTTCGGCTACCGAATAACCGCGATGCTCCTGAGTGATCGCCGCTTCCACGATCTCTCCAGGCAGCGTGAAAGGCACAAAGACGCTGAGACCGGCGCGCGCCGCATCGTCCTCCGGCATTCGCGCCAGGCCCTGACCGCCGTAAATTACCTTGTCAATCGTCAGCTTCATGAGTGGCGCATGTAGAAGAGGCTGAGGCGCGGGATGCGGTTCTGCTCAAATAAGCATCGCCGAAGAAATTGCTGTTCAATCTGGCGAATCTGCACGGTCTGTAGACGACTGCGATACGGCGCCAGTTCTCTGCTGGATTGCTCACGCAGAGCGAGTAAATTTTCCGCAGGCGTGAATGCCTGCAACGCGGCAAACAATTGGTCCTCTAATACGAGCAGTTGCTGCTCCAGCGATTCTGTCGAAACTGCAGCCTGGCTCTCTAACGATGCGGCGATCGTCTCAAGGCGACGCGCAATCTCCGCGAAGGTCTCTCGGGCTTTTTCCGGGGTTGTGCACTCCCGCACAGCTTCCGCATTCGCCTGCACAAACGCCGCAATGCGCGACGATTCAAAACCACTTTCTTCTGGATGTGGGCGGCTGCTTACGGAGCGCGCCGGTCGCTGCTTCATGCATGTCTTCCACGGCGCGAAGCACCTCTTGCGCGCAATAAGCCAGCCCGTTAATCTTCCGCACCCGGCCTTTTGCCTGACGCACGGCATATTTTTCAAACGTCGCGTCAATGCCCGCAAGAACAGCTTCCAGCGGAAATCCCGCCTCCTGCCACATGGCGATCAGCGACCAATCCAGCGTCGACAGCATCAGCAGCGTCCCACGCTTGCGCTGAAAATGTTCTTCGATCTCCGTGTAGTAGTTGAAATAGTTCTGCAAGGGCGTGAATTAAGCCTTCCGCGCGCTATTGTTTTTTCGCAATCGCGCGCCGGCCACTAGATTACGCTCGTAAATAATTCGCAATCCTTCCAGCGTGAGTGTGTCGTTCACTTCGGAGATGAATTTCGACTCACCCGCAATCAATCGCGCCAGTCCGCCAGTGGCGACGCACTTCGTTTCCGGACCGAGTTCCGCGATCATGCGCTCCAGAATGCCATCCACCAATCCGACGTGACCGTAGAATAATCCGATCTGCAGATTATCGACGGTATTAGTTCCGATGACCTTTGGCGGTCTTTTGATCTCTACTCTCGGCAATCGTGCGGCCTTTGCAAACAAGGCTTCGGCGGCGACATTCACTCCCGGAGAAATGGCGCCCCCTAGAAATTCTCCGTGCTTCGAAACAACGTCAAAATTTGTCGCCGTCCCAAAATCAACCACAATGCACGGTCCTCCGTATTGCTGGAAGGCTCCGACACAATTGGCAACACGATCGGCACCCACTTCGCCAGGATTGTCGGTCAAGATGGGAAGTCCGGTTTTAACTCCAGGTTCAATGAACAAAGGCTTGTGGTTGAAATATCGTTCGGAAAACTGGCGCAAAATCCAATCTACGGGAGGAACGACCGAAGCGATGACCACACCACTGATTTCTTTACTGTCCACCCCTTCGGTTTGCAGCAGGTTGCGAATCAAAATGCCATATTCATCGGCCGTCTGCGCTTGCCGCGTGCTGATCCTCCAGGTCGCGCGCAGTTCGCCGATGTGCTCCCCGGTCACCGGATAGATCGCGATCACGGTATTCGTATTGTTGACGTTCAGCACTAAAAGCATCGTTCTTCAACCTTTCGCGAACCGCTCCCGAACTCCTCCGGACAATACCCTGCGCTCGCCATCGTCGGTTTGCACCAGGAGAAATCCCTTTTCATCCAGGCCCGCGGTGACGCCAGTGTACCCCCCGGCCTCATCGACAAACACCTGTTTTCCCCGAATCCACGTTGACTTCGTTTCCAGTCGTCGCAGGATCCCCGCACACGTCGCAGCAAAGCTCTCCGGTCGTATCAGAGCATCGATTTCGTCCCGCAAGCATTGCAAGACTTCAACCAGCAGATCCTCGCGAGCAATCTGTCGATTGGCTTCAAGACGCAACGACGTCGCCTGGCTACTAAGGTCCGCTGGAAACCGTCCTTGGTTCACGTTGATGCCGATTCCGATCACTGCGTAGCGGATGCGAGATACCTCGGCATTCATTTCCACAAGAATTCCACCGACTTTTCGCCCGTTCGACAAAATATCGTTTGGCCAGCGGATATCTGTAACTACTTCAGTTACATTTTCGATCGCGTGCTGTACAGCCAGTCCGGTCGCCAGTGAAAGCCACAGTCCATCGGCTGCCGCCAATTGTGGGCGCAGCAAAATACTGACGTAAATGCCGGTATGGAGTTCGGAGTGCCAACTGTGGTCGCCGCGTCCTCTGCCTGCAGTCTGCTCCTCGGCAATGTAGACCGAGCCATGAAGAGCGCCCTTCGAAGCTTCCTGCATGGCATGGGAGTTTGTCGATTCGATGGAAGGAAACAGGTGCAGCTGACCATCAAAGATTGTTCCCACCAAAGCCTTCTGCAGCACATCGAGATCGAGCCTCTTCCCCATTCGATCGATCTCTAAAAGATTTCCGCGGTGATCTTCATGCTCAGATCGATGGCCGCCACGGAATGCGTGAGGGCGCCGACGGAAATGTAGGTCACCCCGGTCTGAGCGTATTTTTGCACTGTTTCCAGGGTGATGCCGCCGGAGACTTCGATGGGAATGCTGGGCATTGGTTTGCGCGCGATTCCGACGGCGCGCTTGGCTTCCGCAGGCGTCATATTATCCAGCAGCAGTGAGTCGGCGCCGCCGGCCAGCGCCTCGTCAAGCTCTGCCAGGGAGCGAACCTCAATTTGAATTTTTTGCCCGGGCCACCGTCGTTGCATCGCCAACGCCAGTACTTTGGCGACGCCCCCGCCCAAGGAAATATGGTTGTTCTTGATCAGAACCCCATCGGCAAGGTCCATGCGATGATTCTGTCCGCCTCCGCAACTGACTGCGTACTTATCCAGCAGACGCAGGCCCGGCGCGGTTTTCCGAGTGTCCAGAATCACCACCCCAGTGCCCGCGACAGCATCCACATACTTGCGTGTTTCGGTCGCGATGCCGCACATACGCTGTAGCAGGTTCAGTGTCACCCGTTCACAAGCCAGAATGGTTCGCGCATTTCCGCGAATCACCGCGATCGCCTGTCCCGCGCGCACCCGCACACCGTCAAACATCTCGGGATGGTGCACAACCTCAAAATGCCGGGTTGAGGTCTGATCGAGCTTGCGAAAGATTTCCAACACTCGCGTAATCGCTTCCGAGCCGGCTAGTACACAATCCTGCTTGGCCATCACAACTGCCGACGCGGATAACCTGGGATCGAGCGTCAACTCCGTTGTGGCGTCATGCGTGGCATGATCCTCCACCAGTGCCTGCTCCAGAATCGACGTGACTCGTGTTGTTTTCCAGTCCATAGAGTTGTGCTCTTGTAACGATGATTTATCGGGGTTCCAGCGATTCCAACGCCCGCAGTGCGGAATTGGCTTTTTCAATCAACGCTTGCAGTTCATCTGCCCGCGCGCGCAAGCCATCGACGACTTTCGCCGGAGCCTTTGCGAGAAAAGCCTGGTTTTGTAACTGTTTCTGTTTCGATTCCATTTCCTTTTCGAACTTGGCTAAATCCTTGGCTAAACGCTCGCGCTCGGCAGCCACGTCGACTAGTTTTTCGTAGTGCAGCGCGACCTCATAATTCACTCCATGTCGAATTGAAACCCCTTGCACCGCCGGCTTGGAATATCGGATCTCCGACACTCGCGCCAGCCGTTGGATCATATCCTGATTGCCGCGAACCGCCTCGATCGCATTCTCTGCGCCTGTCAAAAATACCGGCGTGGCCTCCTTCTCGGGTACATCTTGCTCCTTGCGAAGATTGCGAATGTCCGCGATGATTTCCTGCAACAGGAACATTTCCAGGTCGACAGCGGCCGGATGTGCGTCGACCTCGCGGCCGCGCGTTGCGAGTTCACCTGGAAACCGCGCCAGTGCAATTGACTTCAATGGTGGAGTTCCATCGTAGAGCGCAGTCCAGATTTCCTCTGTCAAAAACGGCATGAACGGCGACAGCAATCGCAGCGATGCCTCAAACACGCCCAGCAGCGTAGTCAAGGCTGCCGTGGTAGTCGCCTGGTTCGCAGCCTCCCCATAATCGAGGCGAATTTTTACCACTTCCAGATACCAGTCGCAAAATTCTCCCCAGAAAAACTGATAGATACGATTTGCGGCATCGTCAAAGCGATAATCCGCCAACGCCTGGTTCACATCGGCGACGCATTGATTGAACCGCGAAATAATCCAGCGCTCTTCCAGCGGCGCATGCGCATTCGACGACGGTGTCTCGCCTAGATGCTGCAGGTCAACCGCGATTCCAGCTTCTTTCGCGCGCTCCATCTGCATAAAGATGAACCGCGCCGCATTCCAGATCTTGTTTGCGAACGCACGATAGCCCTCGGTGCGCGCTTCACTGAAGGCGATGTCCGTTCCCGGCGAAGCCATGGATGCCAGAGTAAATCGCACCGCGTCCGTACCGTACTGCTGAATAATTTCAATCGGGTCGATGACGTTGCCTTTAGTCTTTGACATTTTCTGGCGGTCGGCATCGCGAACCAGCGCGTGGATATAGACCTCGCGAAATGGAACCGCATCGGCCAGCGTGCGCTTCGATTCATCCGGCAGCGGCACGTCGAGCATGAAATGGCAGCCCAGCATGATCATACGGGCGACCCAGAAAAATAAAATGTCAAAACCCGTGACCAATAGCTGTGTGGGATAAAACGCCGCCAAATCCGCCGTCTGCGACGGCCAGCCAAACACGGTAAACGGCAGCAGGCCCGATGAGAACCACGTATCCAGTACGTCCGTTTCCTGCGTCAATTTCGAACTGCCACAATGGGAACAAGCCGCGGGCGCCTCGCGCGCGACGGTAATTTCGCGGCACTCACCACAATGCCACGCCGGAATGCGATGGCCCCACCACAGTTGGCGCGAGATGCACCAGTCGTGAATATTGCGCATCCATTCGAAATAAGTTTTCTTGTATTGCTCCGGCGTAAAACGGATGACGCCCGTCTCCACCGCCTCGATCGCTTTGTCCGCCAGCGGCTGAATCTTGATGAACCACTGCGTCGAAAGTCGTGGCTCGACCACCGTTTTGCAACGATCGCATTTGCCGATGGAGTTGACGTAGTCCTTAACCGCGACAAGCAGACCCTGCTGCTCCAGGTCGGCCAGGATACGCTTGCGAGCTTCATAGCGGTCCAAGCCCGCATAAACACCCGCCTCGGCATTCATGTGCGCGGTCTCGTCCATGACGACGATTGACGGCAATTTATGTCGCTCGGCAATCGCAAAATCATTGGGATCATGCGCCGGCGTCACCTTGACCGCGCCTGTGCCGAACTCCGGATTTGCCCACTCATCCGGCAAGATCGGAATCTCCCGGCCTGTCAGCGGCAATTGCAATTTTTTCCCGTGCAGATGGAGATAGCGCGCATCAGCCGGATTCACAACAACGGCAACATCGCCCAGCATCGTCTCCGGCCGGGTGGTCGCAATGGTAACGTATTTGGTACCATCCACCAGCGGATAGCGGATCTCGTAGAGCTTACCCTGCTGCTCCTCATGCACCACTTCCAGGTCGCTGATGGCCGTCTGGCAGCGCGGGCACCAGTTCACAATGTAGGCGCCGCGATAGATGAGTCCCTGCTCGTAAAGACGAACGAATGCCTCTTTCACTGCAATGGACAGTCGATCGTCCATGGTGAAATATTCGCGCGACCAATCGACGCTCGCGCCCAGGCGCTTCATCTGGTCGAGGATCGCGCCGCCGTATTCCTTCTTCCACTCCCAAACCCGCTCGACAAAGGCGTCACGGCCCAAATCCTGCCGCGTTTTTCCTTCTTTCGCAACCTGTCGCTCCACCATCATCTGCGTGGCAATGCCGGCGTGGTCGGTTCCCGGAACCCACAATGCAAGATCGCCGCGCATGCGATGCCAGCGGGTCAGAATGTCCATTTCCGTCTGGTTGAGCATGTGGCCCATGTGCAGGCGGCCCGTTACATTGGGAGGCGGCAGCAGAATCGTGAATCTGGGCGGAAGCCCATCCAGGCTTTTAGGAGTCGGCACCTCAAAGAGGCGTTCGCGCACCCAGTACTCTGCCCATCGATCTTCGATCGCAGTCGGGTCGTAGGCTTTAGGAAGGTCACGAGGCATGGCGTCAGAGAGGCCGGGTACTGCACTGGAGGCCAATTTTCACAATAGCACAGCGGCGATTCCGCTTCTGTTACACGCGGAAACGGTGCGGATGGATTTACTTCGGTTGAAACAGCAGCTGAGAATACTGGATTAGATTCTTGCGCCAGACCGGCCACTCATGCATGCCCGGCGTTTCGACAAAGGTCACTGGAATATTGTTCGAACGCAACCACGCAACGAACTGGCGATTCGCCGTGATCAGCGGAGTTTTCCCCACATAGCGATCATCCTTGCCGCAGGCTACCCACAGCAGCCGCAGGCGTGCCGCACTGCTCGCATTGAACGCCGGGAAATCCTGAGCATAGTCCGCATTCAGTCCTCCCGCGCTAAAGGAGCCTACCCATGCGAAGGTATCGATGTGGTTCAAGCCGGTCAGCAGACTCTCCGCGCCGCCCATGGACAGCCCGGCAATCGCACGATCCTCGCGCTTTGTCGAAACCTTGTACATGGATTGCACCTGCGGGATCACTTCCTTGAGCAACGCCTCGGTGAACAGATCCTGGTTCTTCTTCCGCAAGCCTGCGTGGTTGAACGAGGCGCGCGGTCCCATGACGATTTCCGGTGCGCCATAGCCCAGCGGCATCACGACGATCATCGGCTTGGCTTTGCCCGCTGCAATCAAATTGTCGAGGATTACATTGGCGCGACCCAGCGCCGTCCAGGCCCGGGCATCGTCGGTATAGCCATGCAGCAGATACAACACAGGGTACTTCTTGTGGCCGCGAGGGTCATACGAAGGCGGCGTGTAGACAAAATAATCGCGCTGGTCGCCGATAATCGCGGACTTGTAAAAGTGTTGATGGACAACCCCATGCGGAACATCCTGCACGTCCCATAGCTCGGGCTGCGATCCCTGAACCTCGAAAACATTCGATGGACTGCGCAGGTTGGGATTGACGACTGCGTTGGACGGATCGAGTGTGGGCACGCCGTCAGCGACAAAGAGATAATCGTAGAAGTCCGGCTGCAGCGGTGGAACAGTGATAGTCCAAACACCACGATCATCCTTCGTCATGGGCTGGCCGCCGGCATGGCCATCCATGCTTAGTTCAACCTGATTTGCGCCCGGATCATAAAAATAGAAGGTGACCGAATGATCGGCGTGGACTTCGGGCGTTTGCGGCAGTTGCGGAGGTTTACGATTGTCGGCGGATTGTTGGGCCTGCGCGCCAAAGCTCAGGCCGATTCCCAACAGAAGAATGCCAAGCCAGCTGGAGTGGAAGATTGAGCGAGAAGATCTCCAACGCCGCAACGCACGCCTCTTTCCTGGTGTAGAAAATCGCGCTGATTGAACGACAGGCAGCACCACTCTCGCGATGCCGCCGCGATACTGCCTGTTGGTTTAGAACGGATTCAGCTTGTGCAGGCCCTTCTTTTTCTTGTGAGTGCTGGAAGACTCTTCTTTACCCTCAAACTGCGGCTTGGGATTCTTCTTCTTTTTCTTTCCGTTGCTCGCCGTTGTTTGATCGACAGTGTTCACCGGCTGCCCGGTCTGCTGAACATCGTTCACCTGGGCCGGTGCGGGCGCCGCTTTTTGCGCAGCAGGCAGCGGCGTGCTATTCGGTGGCGTGACGGTCTGCAATCCTCCATTGTCCTGGCGTGCGGAGGGCCACTGCGTAGCGTTTCCATTGGTGCCCGTCGTATTCGCCGGAGGTACCGCGGCATTGCCGTTCCCGCCCATGGAAGGCGCCGTCGCTGCTGGAGCAGATTGCGTGCCAGCCGGCGGTTCCACTGCGTTAGGCGGCGATGACGGTTGCGTCGGATCGGTCTGATTGGAGTTGTTCAGCACAGTTCCATTCACACCGTTGTCGCCGTTGATGTCATTCATCTGCAATCCGTTGGACGCAGGCTGTGTCTCGCCGACTTCGCCCGACCCGTTCGATTCACCGTTGGAAGCTACCGCCGTCTGCAATTTATTTGAGGTACCGGTGACAGAGGGAGCTGGTTTGCCGTCAGGCTTAATCGCCCAGCGAACATCGGCCATTTCCGACTTCACAAGTTCTGGAGCGATAATTTGCGGCGGATTGCTCAAACTCGGTTCACCGACACGCGCTGCCTGCACCGTAGAAGGACGTGCTGTGATCAGCAGGAACGCCTTGTATTTCAAATTGATCGGCGCGCGGCTTTGCTCAATCGCAGCGCTGTTGGCAATCTGCTCCTGCGTCGGCTGCGGAACCGGCATGTTCATCGCTTCTAAACGGTCACGCGCGTCGTCCGCATGGGGTGCCATTGGATACTCGACCACGACGCGATCATAGGCTTGCGCAGCGCGGTTCTTGAATAGCTTTTCCAGTCGCTCTTTAGCCGCAGGGTCGAGCCGCATGGCAGCAATATTGCGGGCCTGGGCGGCATACGCATCGCCGACATCGAGCAGCGCTTCATCCACCCGGCTATAGAGCGGATAGGTATCGATCACCGATTGCAGGCGAGCGGTGGCAGCCGCGTAGTTCATCCGCGTCTCATAAAAGGACCCAATATTAAACTCGTGGTCGCCGAGTACTTCCTGCACTTCCCGCAGCCGCTGCTTGGCCTGCGGAATCAGGCTGGAGTCGGGATATTGCAGAATCATTGCCCGGTATTCTTCCTGGGCACGAACCGCATTCGTCGGGTCGCGATCCGGTTTTTCCATCTGCTTGTAATAAATGTCGGCCACTTTCATCTGCGCTTCTGCGGCTTCCGGTTTGTCCGGGAAGAAGGTGATGAAATCCTTGTATTCTTCTTCCGCCTGTTGCATTGCTGCAGTTCCGCCCTCTTTGTACCAGGTATCGCCGATGGCAAGCTTGGCGCGCATCTGGTATTCCGAGTCTGGATAAGTGTTCAACAGCGTCTGAAGATCCAGGCGGGCAATGTCGAACTTGCCCTTCTTCATGGCGATCATGGCGCGATCAAACAACTCTTTATCCGGCTGGCTGCTGGTCACGCTGGCCAGGGCATCGTCTTTCTGCGAAAGCGGCTTCTGCTTGCGATGGAAAATTCCCGCATGGGCCATGCTGGTGCCCAAAACCGCCAGCGTGCCGACGGCCACGCAGCGCTGCAGAATACGATGACTGGAACATTGGATGAAACGACTCATACTGTACTTCCCCTTAGCAGACTTTTTCGCTTGCCTGTAGTCCGGTGAATAGGTCTGCCATTTTCCCGTACATTCTTTCCAAGATTGATTTGTTTCGCGGCCGGCTTCAATCGCTCGCCGGCAGCGGCACGTGCCATCTGCAGCAACCGTCGCGCATTCTCTTCCGGGTGACCATCGCCGAAAACGGCATTGCCGGCCACCAGCAGGTCTGCTCCCGCCTCCACCACTTGCACAACCGTATCCTCTGCGATGCCGCCATCCACTTCCACCCGGTATTCCAGACCCAGTTCAGCGCGAATCGCGCACAGGTGCCGAATCTTCTCCAGCGAAAACGGAATAAATTGCTGTCCGCCAAACCCAGGATTCACGCTCATCACCAGCACATGATGCACCATCGGCAAAATGTCGATCAGCAGATTGACCCGTGTCGCCGGATTAATCACCACCGCCGGCTTCATTCCATGCTGCCCAATCAGTTCCAGCGAGCGGTGCAGGTGACGGCAGGCTTCATAATGCACACTCACCCAATTCGCTCCCGCTTCTGCTAGCGCAGGGATAAATTCGTCTGGATTCTCAATCATCAAATGGCAGTCGAGTGGCAGGCTTGTCACTTTACGCAACGACGCAACCACGGGCGGACCCATCGTGATGTTGGGCACAAAATGGCCATCCATCACATCCACATGAATGACGGTCCCGCCGCCTCGCTCCGCGGCCTGAATCTGCTCGGCCAGGTGGGCAAAGTCTGCGGAAAGAATTGAGGGTACCAGTTCCACCACGATATTTTTAGTCTATCAGCGGGGCGGGACTTAGTCAGAAGGGCAAACGCTTTGTCCGCCAGTTTCGAGCAGCTTCCATCCGTGGGCAACCGCCAACCCCTTCTCCCGGCAGGGCAGCAGAAAATAGCTCGCGTGCGGACCGAATCGGTCGCCAACGTCACTTCCGGGCACAATCCCAACGATTGGATAGCGCTGAATCAGGTCTGCCGGCAGCCAGGGTTGGCTTGGAAGAACATCTTCCGGCAGGCCGTCCAGCACAATGGCATCGAACTTATTTTGATCGACTTCCTCCGCGATTTTCGCTCTCACCGTATCGTCATCTTCGGGCAGCTGCGGACGGAGCGCGTCGTGCAGGGAAGTATTATCGGCGTGCCACTGCTTGCCCGCCAACACTGCCTCATACGGATGGGCTGGAATGTAGACGTCGCCGGGAAAAACTCGCAGCCACGCAATCAAATCGTCCTGGGACGCGACCAGTTCGTGATGCGGCATCACATCGTGCGGGTTGTAGACCCAGCTGACTAACGGAATCGCAACGGCTCCCAGCAGAAAAACCCGCGCCACCTCCCGCGAAGCGAAGGCAAATGCGTAGTCCAGGCGAGCGAACGAGATTCCAAAAATTACCGCCAGAATCGCGTAGGCAGGCATGGGAGTGTTGGCGGTTGCGCCGCCATGGGCCTGCAGAAACCAGCAAAGTCCGAACAGGGTGACGGCAGCTAGAAGGTAGAACCGGGTCCTGAAACTGGCCAACGACGGCCGGGCCCACACCCACGCGATAGCGATGATCAGCAGCGCCACTCCAAACGGCGCGATCCACTGCGAAAACACGTAGAAGACAGCCGGCCGCAACAGGAGATCGGCATTGGCATGCGGAACCGTGAATGCGTAGAACCAGAACCAGCCGTTAGTCGCGTGGTCCAGCAGCCGGCTGCACACTGCCGTCATTAACAGAAAACTTCCAACTCCCAGCAATAACCGGCGCGGACGTTTCCAGTCCAGGCAAAGCATGATCAGGGCGACTGGAAAAATAGTTTGCTTCGCCAGAAACGCCAGCGTCCACACCATGGCGGCGAGAATCGGATGCAGGTACCGCGTCGACAGCAACGCCAGCAGCAGCAAAAGAATATAGAAGGAGTCGAGGCGAGCGAGATCGAACCATTCGCGGGTCCATGGATACGCCGCCGCATAGAGTGCGGCCCCGGCCAGCGCAGCCAGGTGCCTTCGTCCCCGCGTGCCGGGAGCGTCAAGAAAAACAAAAAGATAAATGACGGCCATCGAGGCACAGGTGCTCAGCAGAGAAATCAATCGAAGCGCCAGAAAGCGCGGTCCTAATAGCCGTACTGCCCAACCGGAAACATAATAATAGGCGGGCGCGTACATGTAGGGGATGAAGGTGAAATTTGGCCGCACGTAAATTGGCTGACCGTGCGCCACGCGCTCGGCCGCCAATAGCATGGAGCCTTCCAGTTGCTCCAGTGGTACCGCAGATCGCAGCCGGCCCAGGGCAGCCGCAAGAAATAGCGCAATCGGAAGCAGCGCCGTTAGCGCGAGCAGCACCTCGACCCGCGGGCGCCAACGCCTCCAGGGGTTCTCTGCGAATGCCTCAGAGGTCGATGATGAATTTTCGGACGGCTGACCAGTCACGCGGCGCTGCCTTCCCGCAACGGCGAACGGACAATACTATTGGCTGGCGTGATCATACTTTTCTAACCATAAAAGCTCGTCCCGCACTTTGATATAGCCGTGCCATGGATTGTTAGCCAATCCGTGACCTTCCCCCGGAAATACCAGGAACTGATGCGGAATCTTTTCGGTTTCGAGCGCTCGCTCAAACAAATATCCCTCTTCGGCGGCCACCCGAATATCCGCGCCCCCAATCACATCGTGGACCGGGGTCTTCACCTTGTCGAACTGGAATAGTGCCGCTTCGCTTTGATAGCGCGCCGGGTTCTGCCACGGAGTTCCGCCCAGCATCCATGCATCGTCGAAGGACATATCGTCGTTGCCCCAGTTGGCTGCATGTTCCACCGCGCCTGCGCCCGAAACCGCCGATCGGAAGCGCGTCGTCTGCGTGATCAGCCAGTTGGTCATATAACCGCCGTAGCTGTATCCGCCAACTGCCAAATGATCGGGATCGGCGATGCCGTCCGCGACCAGCTTATCGACGCCGGCGAGAATATCTTTTCCGGGCAGGGACACGATCACTGGCGAAATCTCCAGCTGAAATTTGTCGCCGTAGCCGCTCGAACCACGATAATTCGGTCGAAACACCAGCCAGTCGTTGTCGGCGGCAAGAATCGCCCAGTCATACCAATCCGCGCCGAATCGATCGCCATCCGCATCCGCAGGACCACCGTGGATCAGAGTGAACATGCGCAAATGTTTTTGCCCAAACTTGCCCGGCGGATACAGCAACACCCCTTCAACCGGCGTGCCATCCGGCGACTTCCAGCGATACGGAGTCCACTTCGGCAGCGCTCGCTCCGTGAACAATTTGTTGAACTGCGTAATTGGCTTGGCCTGGTCAAGATGCGCGGAACCCTCCGCCATGTACACTTCCGTGGGCTCGTCGGTCGCTGAGTGGGTGAAGATCAATCGCCGCGAATCGAGCGCGGTGTGTATATTGCCGTAGCTGCCTTCAACTCCCGCCAGCTCTGTCGCTTTCGCGTCGCGCACTCCATAGATCTGCGTTTGCAGCCCGGTCATGCCGCGTCCCAGCAGGCTTCCGTCGGACTGGATCGCGTAGCCCTCCCAACTACCGGCGTAGTCCCCGCCCAGGCGAGTGATCTTTCCGCTGGCTGGATCCATCCCGTACAGGCGACCTTGCACATCCTGATAGGGCTGCTCCGCGGACCCCGCTGCCGCGGGAACAGAAAAATACAGCGTTTTGCTGTCACGGCTCCAGTGCAGACCTTCTTCGTATGCCTGGTTGTGCGTCAGTTGCCGCGGAGTGGCTCCAGTCCCATCGGCCGCAACCGAAAAAATTTCGTAGTCTGACGGATTTTCCTGGCGATTCAACAGCGAGCGGCTCTCGAAGGCCAGCAGACTACCATCGGGCGCAGCGACTAGCTCCGTGATGGCCAACGGACTCTGCGCGACCACAACTGCATCGGTCGGGAGTCGCGGTTCCTTGTCCGCATCCGGCTTCGGCTCGCTGGCAGAGGCCATCAGGTGGTCGGGCTGCGGAATCGCAGACGCAATCGGCACTCGCAGAATGTCCTCCCCACGCCGTTGTTCGCGCCAGCGCACCGTATCCTTCCATGCCTTCTTCTCCGCAGTCTTCGCCTCTTCAGAAATCGGTTGCTGCGTGGCAACAAAAATCGCTTTGCCATCCCCCGACCAGGTGAAGGCGTCCACGCTCAATGGCTCCTTATAAAGGGGGAATGCGCCGCCTCCTTGCACGGGCAGAATCCACACCCGCTCAACGGCGTCCTTGGCGGCTTCTGCTTCAGCGATCAGCGGGCGGTTCGACAGAAACGCAATGTATTTTCCATCCGGCGAAAAATGCGGGTCACTGTCATGTCCGGTCGTGGTCAAAGGAGTGATCGAATTGTCTTCCGCGCTCCAGATCCACAAGTCGTCGCGGAAGCGATTCTGCTTCCAATCCGCGCGCTCGGTGCCAATGACGGCCCTGTTGCCATCCGGAGCCAGATCCAGCCCTTGAATTTCGACGAAACTAAAAAACTCATCCAAAGTAATCGGCGGCTTACCGGTGGGGTTTGCAGACCAAGCCAGCGAAGCGCACGAAACCACAGCCAACACCGTCAGCAAAAGTATCTGGAAACACGTAGAAGAAGACGTTCGACGGCCATTCATAGAGTGGAAAAAATCGTATCATAAGTCGCGCTTGTTGCCGGAAGGCTACGACCCGCCGGCGCCCGCCGCAACTTCCGATGTATCTTTTTGTCCGCAAAAGACGCGAGAAATGCCGCGCAAAATGCGCGAAAGCGGAAACGGTCGCTCCTCTGAAGAATCCACGGCAGCAGTTGCTTCATCGCGAAAGAAGATTTCTCCAACGCGCCGGTGAGCTGGCCGATAGTACCAGCGCGCCAGCAACGATAAATGCTCGCTCAGTTGGTCGGGCGACGATTTCTCCGAACGCGCTTGCGTCTCCAACTCCTGCAATACCGCCTGCAGCCGCTGTTCCAGTTGACCTCGAGCCACCTTCGATCCCGCCGATTGCACCCCGGGATCTGCGCCCTGCGTGACTGGCGGCGCTTCGAGAGGCGTGGGTTCCAGCAGCGTGGGATGCGCGAACAGGGAGGTCGAGCCAGCCCGTTCATTGGGGTGACGCATTCCTTCCACCGAGTACAATCCCGGTCCAAATATTCTGCCGCCGCGCACCAGATAGATCGCGACATGCGTGGCCTCCGTGCGCAGCGCACGGTTGGACATCTTTTCCGGCTTTCCATCCGCTGCAGAATATCGGCTGCGCAACTGCCGGCTGCAAAATCACCGCATCCAGATCCGCCAACGGATGCACCAGCGGTGCTGCCTGTTGCGCCACCGTCTTCATTTTTTGGATTTGCTGATGCAGGCGAGCGGCCTTTTCAAAATCCAATGCTGCCGACGCTGCATCCCGCTCTTTTTCCAGCCGCGCCATTGTCCACGCACCGCGCGACGCGAAATATTCGCGCACCTGTTCCGCCTCTGTGGCGTATCGCTCGTCGCTGCAGCCCTTGAAACACGGCGCCAGGCACATCTTCATTTCAGAGTAGACACAACCCGGGAACGCCGGGTCAGGGTGCAATTCTTCCGTGCATCGACGTAGTTCGAAAAAATTCAGCGAATCATCGAGAAATCGTTCCGCCGCCGCGCGCGACTGGAACGGTCCATAGGTTGTCGCAAGGGCCCGCTGTGTTACTCGATTGGTCACGTACACGCGGGGATATCGGTTCTCCCATGCCAATCGCAGCAACGATGGAGAGCGCAAATGCAGATGCTTGCGAACCCGCTCGCCGCAATATCGCCGCACCGCCTGCAGCATCAGCAGAGCTGTCGCGAACTCCGATCCCACTTCGGAGTAGTCCAATCGCACTGCGGTTCCGCCCAGGTGCAGCCGCTTGCCTCCCGCAGAAGTCGGAGCCAGCAATCGATGCATGCGGCGGCGCAGATTGGGGGTTTTTGAAATGTAGGGCTCAAGCGCCGGACCATCGCCGGAGGCCTCCGGACCGAACAAAGCGAAGACTGCGGGCCGCGCAGGCAAGTCGTGCAACCACGCGTCCAGGTCGTTCGCCGGGATCGGGAGAGAGGTATCCAGCACACGCTGATTGTAGTCAATCTGCGGAATTAATCAGGAATGCGGATGCTGCCGTCGGCGGCAATCGGGAACGTTGGATTCCACGCAACTTCCCAGGCAAACCCATCGGGATCGGCGAAGTAGCCGGAATAGCCGCCCCAGAATGCTTCTTCCGCGGGCTTCAATATTTTCGCGCCTGCCGCCGAAGCCTCCGCCAGCACGGCATCGACTTCTTCGCGATTGCGCGCGTTGTATGCCAGCGTCATGCCACTGAAACCGCTGCCTTCCGCTGAGAGATTCGCGTCCTTGGCGAGCTCGTCGCGCGGATATAGAGCCAGCCCTATGCCGCCGACCTGAAAAAAGACGACACCCTCGGCTTGCGCCATCGAGCGGCGCCATCCGAGACGCTGATAGAAATCCTGGCTGCGTGCCAGATCTGCCACGCCAAGAGTGATCAGCGTAATGCGTTGTTCCATGGTGGATTCTCCGCGGAAGAAGAATCAGAAACTCTGCCGCCTCTGCTGCCAAACCTCGTCGAGAAATTACTGCGACGACTTCGAGCTGCTCGAGCTTCCTGCGCTTGATTTGCCGGAGCCCGAATCGCTTGACGACGAACTGGACGACGAGGAGTTGGGGGAGGATGAAGAAGAATCCGAACTCGATGCCGCAGGCTTGCTACTGCTCGAGTCTGACTTTCCATCGGATGCAGCCGCGGAAATGTCCGCCTTGCCGTCAGACTTGCTGGCCGAATCGGACTTGGCCGGCTTGCTTCCCGACTTGGCGTAGTCGTTGACGTACCAGCCGGCGCCTTTGAATTGAATCGCAGGCGCGGAAATCACGCGCTCCAGTTCGCCGCCGCACTTCGGACATTTCGTTTCATGCGGCGCACTAAAGCTTTGGATCTTTTCCAGTCGTTCGTGGCACTGTTTACATTCGTACTCGTATAACGGCATGCAGGGAAACCCTCTACATCAAGAACAGATCAATTTCATTGGATCACAGGATCCTCGCCGCCCGTCGCCGGTGCAACAAGGTGCAGGCGTTCCGCAATCCAGAGTCACCCAGTCTTTACCTACGGTCGGCGCTGCAGTTGAGATGCTACTGCAGGCGCGTTCGATGCGGCAAGATCGCCCGGGCTCGCGATTCACCCTACGTCAGCTTGACCAGCCGGACACTTGTAATTGCTTCCAGGTTGCTCAAGGCTTCCGCAGCCTTCTGCATCTGAGCCGGCGTGGTCTCGACGTCCATGTGGATCACGGCCAGCGCCTGCCGCACACCATCGCCATCATGGCTATCGGCCCGCCCCAGCGCAAAATTGGCGATGTTCACATTGTGATTGCCAAGCGTGGTACCGATTTTGCCGATCACGCCGGGGACATCCTGGTTGCGCAGGAACAGCAGCGTTCCTTCCAACGGCGCTTCGATATCGATGCCATCGCACGACAGCAGCCGGGGAAATCTTCCGTGGCGCGCCGTCCCGCTCACCGTCATGCTCTGATGCGCAGCATGCAACGTGAGTTTCAGAACGTTGCCGGCACCCCCGATCAGAGCCTCCGTCTTTTGCTCATGCACACGAATGCCATGCTCCGCGGCGACGGAAGCCGCATTGATACGATTCACGTGCTCGGACCGGCTGAGAATTCCGCACAGCGCCGCGCCACGAACCAGCTCCGTACGCATCTCCGCCAGTTGGCCGGAGTAGGCAAGATCGACGCTCTCCACATTGGCCCCAAAGGTTGCGGTCAGGAATTTCCCCAGGCGTTCTCCCAGTTCGATATAGGGTGCCAGCGCCGTGTATTCCTCATACGAAAGCGACGGGAAATTCACTGCGTTCTGTACCACTCCGGTGCTGAGATAAGCCCGAACCTGCTCCGCGATCTGGATTCCAACCGCCTCCTGCGCTTCCGCCGTCGAGCCGGCAATGTGCGGCGTCAGGATCACGTTATCGAGCCCAAAAAACGGCGAATCCTTCAGCGGCTCCTTGCGGAAGACATCGAGCGCGGCCCCAGCGACCTGCCCGCTTTTCAGCGCGGCCACCAGGTCTTCTTCGACGATTAGCTCACCCCGAGCGCAGTTCACTAGGCGCACGCCTTTCTTCATGGTGGCGAAGGTCGCAACATTCAACATCCCTTCGGTATCGGCAGTCAGACCCACATGCAGCGTCAGATAATCTGCCTGGCGAAACACCTCGTCACGACTCGCAAGGCGTACGCCGTTCTCACGCGCGATTGCCGCGGAAACAAAAGGGTCGTTGCCAACCAGCTCCATTCCAAATCCTCGCGCACGCCGCGCAACTTCTAACCCGACACGACCCAGGCCGACAATGCCCAGCGTCTTGGCGCGCAGCTCCGTTCCCTGTAGCGATTTCTTTTCCCAGCTCCCCGCGTGCATGGTCGTATTCGCGCGCGGCACCATGCGAGCCAGATCGATCATCAGCGCCAGGGTTAGTTCCGCAACCGCGACCGCATTCGCTCCCGGGGTATTCATCACCACAATTCCGTTGCGCGTGGCGGCTTCTGCGTCGATATTGTCCACGCCTACGCCGGCGCGTCCAATCACGCGCAGCTTCGGAGCCTTTTCCAGCAGCGCGGCATCCACCTGCACTGCCGAGCGGACAACCAAAGCATCGGCATCCGCCAACTCGGCCGGCAGGCCGTTCTTGATCTGATCGTGGGTGACAACTTGCCAATCGGCGGCGTCGGCAAAAACAGCAATCGTGGCCGGAGACACTTTTTCTGCGAGAACGACTTTCATGGCTGGTTTCCTATCGTTGGTTCTGAAACGAACGTCCCAAGGCACAGGGCAAAGGGCGCTCCACATACCGTTGGAACGGGAGCACCCACAGGAATACGGCTATCGGCCAACCCCGGCGGGTTCGGCGACAGCACTGGTTTTTGAAGAATTTGTAGCGGCGTTGTCGAGGGTCCGGCTGCGCTCCGCGAAGACGCGTTGTGCGGCGGCCAGCGCATCACCTAACTGAAATTTCGATGGCGGCAGCGAGTCGATTGTCACCTGCTCGAGGGCGCCAATCACCGCCAGCGTGTCCAGCGGATCAAAAAATCCGAGATGCGCCACACGGAACAACTGACCCTTCATCTCCCCCTGACCATTGGCGACAATCGTTCCAAAGCGCGCCTTCAACTGCTTCACAATGATGCCGGAATCCACGCCTTCGGGCGGCATCACGGCCGTCACCGCAGCCGCCGGAGCATCGGGCGCGAACAAGCGCATCCCCATGGTCGGGACGGCTGCACGCATCATGGCAGCGCAGGTTTCAGCATTCTCAACCAACGCAACGCGACCCCTGGCCAAATCTCCATCCGCCTGGGCGGCAATGTAGTCGAATGCCGCACCCAGCGCGGCAATCAGCGCCACTCCGGGGGTGTATGCCGACTCGCCCTTCGCGGCCACCTTGCGCTCCTTGCGCAGATCGAAATAGTAACGCGGATTCTTGGTCGTCTCCATCCGCTTCCATGCACGCTCACTGACGGCCAGATATGCCAGACCCGGCGGAATCATCACCGCCTTCTGCGATCCGCCAATCAGGACGTCGATTCCCCAGGCATCCATATCGAGGTGGGTTGTTCCCAACCCGGTAATGGCATCGACCACCAGCAAGGCATCGCTGCCGGCCGAGCGCAGCATCTCCGCTACCGCCTGCACGTTATGGCGAACGCCGGTCGAGGTCTCGGTAGCCTGCATCAGTACCAACTTCGTGTCGCTACGCAGCGCAGCCTTTGCGGCGTCCAGAGGCAATGTCTGCCCATACGGAGCGCTGACGACATCTGGCTGGCAGCCAAACGCCTTCGCCAGGCCGGTCCAGCGTTCGCCGAACTTACCGGCTGTCAGCACCAGGACGCGATCGCCCGGCGAGGTCAGATTAGAGATCGAAGCCTCCATCGCCCCGGTGCCGGAACTGGTCAGCAGAATGACATCGTTCTTCGTGCCCACAAATGCCTTGAGCTGTTCCAGAACGCGCTGATAGAGGGCGCGAAATTCCGGAGTGCGATGGTGCAGATCTGCGGCAGCCATGGCAAACTGCGCCGCTGGCAGCAAAGGAGTCGGGCCGGGAGTAAAGAGACGCGTCTTATGGAACATGCTTCCATTCTAGAGAAAAAACAAGGGTTCTGCTGCGCGCCTATAATTGGAGGATTGCGGTCTTTTTTGGCTAAAAAATGGAGAGGTGGTGGTTTGGGTGAGCTTGACGGACAAAGTGCAGCAGGACATGGTGGCGGCAATGAAGTCTCGTGAAGTCGATCGCCTGTCGACCCTCCGCATGATGAAATCTGCGCTCAAGAATAAAGAAATCGACAAGCGCGCCCCGCTGACCGATGCCGAAGCCGAGCAGGTGCTGGTCACCATGGTGAAGCAGCGGCGGGATTCCATCGAGCAGTTCACCAAGGGCAACCGCATGGACCTGGTGGAGAAGGAAGCCGCCGAAATTCCAATCATCGAAAGCTATCTGCCTAAATCTGCATCTCCAGAAGATATCCGCAGCAACGTCGAAGCCGTCATCGCAGAGATGTCCGCTGCGGGTTCCCGGCCAACCCCTCGAGATATGGGCGGCGTCATGAAGGCAGTGCAAGCCAAGTTTCAGGCTGCTGGATTGCGCGCCGACGGCAAGCTGGTCAGCGAGCAAGTGAAAGCCGCACTGGCCAATTGAAACGCTTCCGCCTTCGACTCACATAGAGTAAGACGTGCTGCCTACGATTTCCCGGCTCTTCGCCCCAGCGCCTTTTCCGGCATCACCACCACAATGGTTCCCTCTGGAATCGATCCCTCCAGCAGGTTGATTCTTCCCTCTTTCACGATGCCGCGCAGCGGTCGAACCGGTGGCGCTTCCGCCGCAATGGGCGAGCCCGGCGACGCCCCAGCCTTCGCCTCCGGCTTCCGCCGCATGCCTCGATCCATCGCCTGGTTCGCCAGCTCATCCGCTTTCTTATTCTTGCCTCGCAGCACATGCTCAATCTGGAACGCCTCCAGTTTGGCGATGCGGCGCTTGGCTTCCTCATATAGCGGGCGCAAATCCGGGCTCTGGACCCGATATTGTCCGCGGATCTGCTTCACCATCAACTCTGAGTCGGAAACCACGCGCAACCGAGGGTGACCCTTGGCCAGCGCAAATTCCAGCGCCGCCAGCAAACCCGAATACTCCGCAACATTATTCGTGCGCATTCCGAGAAATTCGCTCAGTTCGCCGAGAACTGTCCCGTCTTCCGCCAGTATCACCACGCCGTAGCCGGAAGGCCCAGGGTTGCCGCGCGATCCGCCATCCGTATAGGCGACAGCCCAGTTGCCGGCGGCAGGTTTGCGCGCTGAATCATTGGGAAAAAACGAGGATTGAGCCTCGCCCGAGGAGCGACGGGAAACAGGAGTCATGAGGCCCAGTGTAGAGCAAAATCCACCACGCTATTTTCCGGTGCGGCGAGGGCCTCTTCACCCAGACTCCGCCCACGCAAGCGCAAACCGTGGCAAAGGAAAGGAGAACGGCGCGGACGGCTCTCCCTGACCAGCCTCGGCCGGGCGGCTAGGCGCTGGATCGGCTCACGTTTAGCAAAAAATGGCGTCAAAACGATTGGAGACATACCCGATGGAGCCGCAGCGATTCGCCATCCCGATGCAAGATAGCTTTGCTTCCCCACAAATCCGAAGTGCGCCTTCACGGATACAATCAAAACCAAGGATGTACGCCGATAGTTCAGCGCGGCTGCAGGACGCGGAACTGATCCGCGAAGCGCAAAAAGGCTCTCGTGTGGCCTTTGATGCTCTCGTGCGCCAATACGACCAGGCTGTGCTGCGCCTGGCTCTGCATCTGACCGGATCTGAACAGGATGCGCAGGACATCCATCAGGAAGCGTTCCTGAAGGCCTATCGACATATTGGGAGCTTTCGCTTCGAGTGCTCCTTCTATACCTGGATCTATCGCATTGTCACCAATCTTTGCCTCGATCTGCTGCGCCGCCGCAAGACACGCCGCGAAGATCCCTCGGTCATTGTTGACGCAACCGGCGAGGAACACGACACCATGATCAACGTGTCGGACGATCGCGCCATGGCGAACCCCGCGCGCGAACTCGATCGAAAAATATTGGCGGAAAAAATTCAGACTGCGCTAGCAACCTTGACGCCGCGTGAGCGCACCGTATTTGAGTTAAAGCATTATCAGGGTCTACGGCTGCGGACCATTGGAGAGATGTTGAACACAACGGAAGAGACAGCCAAGAACACGCTCTTTCGTGCTACCCGGAAACTGCGTACCCAGTTGTCAGTCGTGCGGTAAAAGACGGTAAAAGATGATGTACTTTTTCAACTTCAGGAGCAGGCCATGAAATGCGATCACGCACAACAATTGATTGTGCAATATATCTATGGAGAGCTGTCCGACGAGCACAGCCACAGCCTTGAACTGCACATGGCAGGTTGTGAATCCTGCCGAGCTGAGTTGCAGGCCTACCAGGCGCTTCGGCAAACCATGGCACTGGCGCCGGTCGAAGAACCATCACCCAACTTTTTAGCTCAAAGCCGTGTCCGGCTGGACGATGCGCTTGATTTGTTGCCGCCCCCCAGCTTGTGGATGCGACTCGAAATCGGATGGCAGGGATTTCTTGCCCAGTTGCACGCCGCTCCTGGCATGGCCATGGCGGTTGCCGTTGTGGGTTTGGGCATCGGAGCTTCTGCAGGACATTACTGGAAGCA
Organism: uncultured Acidobacteriota bacterium; assembly: GCA_963735505.1. GTDB lineage: Bacteria > Acidobacteriota > Terriglobia > Terriglobales > Acidobacteriaceae > JAKAAZ01. Next base: position 682,758 of record CAVTLR010000003.1, read on the forward strand.
TTCGATGGAGCACCACCCGGCCACGCAGCTGGCTTCTGCAACCACACCCGCCGAAAGCACTGCGGCTCCGTCGGTCTATAACGTAAGCGAAATTGTGCAGCACCCGAATACCGACATGGTAGAAGTCCACTTCAACACCATGGTGCCTGCCACCATCGAGGGTTCGATCGATGATCCCGAGGTGCAGAAGCTGCTGCTGATGGCCACACAGAATGTCATGGATCCAAATGTCCAAAGTCATTCTGTGGCGCTGCTGGCGGCGCAATGCAAGGCAGGTCACTTTTGTGAGGATGGGCCGGTGCGGACCGCGATGATGGTGGCTTTACGCTACGACCGTGACCCTGCGGTGCGATTGAAAGCGCTGGAAGGCTTGAAGCCGTATGTGGGCCAGGATGTTCGGGTGCGAGACGCTGTGCTCGAATCGCTGATGCACGATCCCAGCCAGCCAGTTCGCAGCAACGCCTTGGAGATGCTGGAGCCGGTCCAGGCGGACAGCAGTGTTCGCGTGGTGTTGCAAACCGTCTCTACTGGAGATGACAATCCGGCCATTCGCGAAGCGTCGCTCAAAGTACTGCAGGCGATTCCCCCCACGGAATAGTCCCGCCCAACGCAACCTGCATCCGACCAAGCTGAAATCGAACGCTCCAGCGGATCCGCGCGAGTTGATCCTGTGGGTCCGGAAACGTTCCGAACAGTGGGATTTGATTCGCTTCAAGGCAACCTCCTGATAGAGTTAGGCGCGAAGCCGAGATGCGGATCGGATATGAAAGAAACGCCAACGCGCATCGAACTACCGAATTGAAACTATGAAACATCGATCGTTTCCATGGAGTCTTGCCTGCCTTGCGCTGCTGGTTCTGCCAGCCGCGGCCGGCACGCGTCCTCCGGAACCGATGGTTGGCATGAGCAGTTTTCATCATCATGGCGGATACCTTGGCGTCGATTTCGAAAACATGACCAAGCAACAACGACAGAGTCTTCATCTGGCAACGAATGAGGGCGTCGAGATTGCCGCTGTCGACCACGATGCGCCGGCAGGAAAAGCCGGCCTGCACGCGAATGATGTAATCGTGAAGTTCGCCGGGAAAAAGGCTGAAAGCGCCGAAGGCCTGACCGACACACTGCATAAAATGAATCCTGGAGAATCGGTCGCGCTGGATATTGTCCGCGACGGCAAACCCATGGAGATTACGGTTGTGCTGGCAGATCGCGATACGGTGGAGAAGGAAGCCTGGTCGCAGCACTATACCGTTCCCGATCCCAGCGCGCAGACCACCGCACAAGCCCCCGCCCAGCCTCCGCCGCCCAGTGGGTTCTTCGGCGTGGCATCCTCCGACATTGGAAAAACGTTCAGCTCGAACGGCGGCCTGATGAGCTACATTCCCGGCACGCCTCCCTACACCGGCATCACGCTGGATGTTTTAAATCCGCAGCTGGCGCACTATTTCGGATTGAAGAATTCGACCGGTCTGCTGGTCAAGAGCATCGATCCCAACAGCCCTGGCCTGCGCGCCGGCGTACAGGCGGGCGATGTGATCTGCAAAGCCGACGATGTGCCGATGACTTCCCGAAGCCGATGGAACCACGCGCTGCGGCAAAACAAGAAAGCCGCAATCAAACTGCAAATCCTGCGCGACCGCCAACCGCAGACGTTGATCCTCAGCCTCGCCGCCAGCAAATCCTGATCGAGTCGCCGCTTCCAGGCGGGATTCCTAAGCTCTTACGACGGTCGCCGATAGCGCAGGTCGGCTTAATCCATACATCAACCCCGCACCCAGCGCCAGTGTGATCGCGGCGGCCAACAACCCGGCCGAGAAGAAATGTGTGCGGTCCACCAGCCATCCCATCCAGAACGGGCCAAAGAATCCGCCCAGGCAGCCGATCGCGTTGATGAGCGCAATGCCCGCGACGCCGTTCTCGCCAAGGTGTTCTGTCGCCGCGACCCAGAACAGCGGCATGGCAGAGCAGATTCCTAACGCTGCAATGGAAAATCCTGCCACGCTGACTGCGACCATCTGCGTGATGGAGGCGATGTACATACCCAGAGCTGCCGCCAGAAACGCCAGCACCACGTGCCACTGCCGCTCACCCGAACTATCAGAATGTCGTGACCACAGAACCATCCCGACCGTAGCAATCACATAGGGGAGAGCCGTCATCCAGCCCGTCTGCGCGACGGGGAGCCCCTGCGAGGTGAGGATGCGAGGAATCCAGAAGCCCAGCCCGTACAGGCCAATCATCAGGATGAAGTAGCCCAGCGCAAAGCCCAGCACGGTGCGGCTGCGAAATAAATGGATCCACGAGGCATGCGCGGTGGTAGGCCGCGATTCAGCGGAGATGGCAGAGACCAGCCATGTTGACTCCTGCGACGACAGCCAGCTTGCTTTCTTCGGAGAGTCGGCAAGAATCTTCGGAATCATCAGGCCGACCACAATGGCGAGTCCGCCTTCCAGAACAAACAACCACTGCCAGCCCCTCAGGCCCGCGATGCCATTCATCTTCAGGATGGCCATCGATAGCGGCGCACCAACGACGGTAGACAATGGAATCGACACGATGAATAGCGACATCAACCCGCCGCGCACCGACGCCGGCAGCCAGAAAGTGAGATAGAGCACCACGCCGGGAAAAAATCCAGATTCCGCCGCTCCCAGCAGAAAACGCATCACCATGTAGGAAGTGCTGGTGTGCACGAAGGCGAACCCGGCCGACACCAATCCCATAAGAACCAGCAGCACTGTCAGCCACAACCGCGCGCCGACTTTCGCCAGCATAAAATTGCTGGGCACTTCAAACGGAACGTAGCCCACAAAGAATATGCCCGCGCCGATGCCGAACAGCGTATTGCTCAGGCCCAGATCGCTGTTCATGGTGAGCGCCGCAAAGCTGACATTCACGCGATTTAAAAATGCGACCAGGTACAGCAACATCAGGAACGGAATCAGCCGCAGGGTGATGCGGCGATAGATTCGCTTCAGGTCCAGCGCAGTATGTGTGGGATCGGTTGCGGCGAGTGAGGGGTTGGAAAGAGTCATAGTCGTCTCGCCACTTGTACCGTCAGGCTGCACCAAGTATAAGCAGACCAGCTCAACCGCGATATGCGCGGCGGAGGCAACGAGCGAAAATCAAGCGGAGAGCCGCTCGACATTCATCGCTGCCAACCCCATCAATACTCCGATAAATCCTTCTTCGCTACTTCCGGCAAGCGTCGTGCCAGCAAAGGAGTGACAAATAGCACTGCAAACAAGGTCGTCACCATGCCGCCCACCACCACCCGGGCCAGCGGCTGCTGCGCCTGCGCGCCGATACCGTTTGAGATCGCGGCCGGCAACAGTCCCAACGCGGCGCACATACACGCCATGACTACAGGGCGCATCTCTTCCAGGCATCCTCGCAGCAGACCCGGTTCTTCTCCCATTTCCGACTGCGAATGTCGAACTCCGCGGAGGAACACGACCGCGCCAAGAGTGTTCAGGCCCAGAACGGAAGTGAATCCAACCGCAGCCGAAATACTGAAAGGTGTGTGGGTCAGCAGCAGCGAAAACACGCCGCCAATCATTCCGAACGGAATTACCGCCATCACGATCAACGCATCGCGGAAGGAAAGAAACAGAATGTAGAGTAGGCCAAGAATCATGATCAAACTGATCGGCACAATAAAGGCGAGCCGACGCAGTTCCTTCTGCAGACTGTCGAATTCTCCCGCCCAGGTGTACTCATATCCGGTGGGCAGCTTCACTTCTCGTGCCAGCCTGCCTTGCAAATCGCGGATGGTGCTGGAAAGATCGCGGCCGCGCACACTGAACTTGATGGGCACATAACGCCGACCGCCTTCGCGATAAATTGCAAATGCTCCGTCGCGAACGCTGACGTCGGCGACCTCTCCCAGGGGAACCATGGTGCCATCGGGCGCGGGCAGCAGAATTTTCTGAATGGCCTCCGGATTATCGCGATCCGCCAGGGGATAACGAACGACCAGGTCGAAGCGGCGATCGCCGAGAATCATCTGCGTTATGGGAGCGCCGCCCACCGCGGCCTGAATCGCATTGTTGATATCCTGCGCCGCAAGGCCGTAGCGCGCAGCTTTCGCTCGATCGATCTGGATTAGCAGATTGGGCTGTCCGCCTACCTTGAAGATGCCCGCGTCCTGCACGCCTGGCACAGACTTCATGATTTTCAGGATTTGCTCCGACAGCGTCGATAACGTGTCGAAGTTGTCCCCGAAGAGTTTGAGGGAGTTTTCACCCTTGACGCCCGACATCGCTTCTTCCACGTTGTCCTGAATATTCTGCGAGAAGCCGAGCACCACACCGGGATATTTCGCCAGTTTGGATTGCATCTCCTCAATCAACTTGTCTTTGCTGCCGTGCAGATACGCCGGCCATTGTCCTTGTGGCTTCAGATCGGTGAATACTTCCACGTTGTTGAATGTGGTCACGTCCGTACCATCGTCAGGTCGACCGACCTGGGAAACTGTCTGCGTGACTTCTGGAAATTTATCCAGCGTGGCGCGCATGGAATCCGCGATCGCGACAGACTGCGGAAAGGAAATGTCCTGGGGTAGCGTGGCGCGAATCCACAGGTTGCCTTCCTCCAGGGCAGGCATGAATTCTCCGCCGATAAAATGAAACATGAACGCCGTCAGCAACAGGCAGCCAATCGCCCCCACCCACACCAGCTTGGAATACTTCAACGCAAATTTCAGCGCCGGCTCATAAAGCCGCAGAATATTTCGCAGCAGCCAGGTTTCCTTGCCTGTGGTGGGTTCCTTTGAAGCTGTCAAGAACCCCAGCACCGGCGCGAAGATCACGGCATAGATCAATGCTCCGATCAATGCGAATCCATACGTCATCGACATGGGCGCGAAAATCTTACCCGGCACTCCCTGCATGGTGAACAAGGGGATGAACGAGATCAAAATGATAATCGTCGCGTAGATCACCGGCTTCGCGCTCTGCGTCACACCTTCCACAATCAGGTCGGCTGTGTCCTCCACTTCAATCCGGCGGGAAAGTCTTCGATACACATTCTCCAGCACCACAATCGACGCATCCACCAGGATCCCAAAATCGATGGCTCCAATCGAAATCAAATTCGCAGAATGTCCCGTCATCACCATCAACGTCAGCGCAAACAGGACAGCAAAAGGAATCGTCAGCACCGCCAGCAAGGTGGTGCGGAAATCTCCAATGGTCACCACCAGCACCAGCGTCACCAGCGCCAGGCCGGTCAGGATGATGTGCTTCACAGTTTCCGTGGTGACGTTGATCAGTTTCGTGCGGTCGTAATAGGGTTGGATTTGCATCCCCGGCGGCAGCAGATTGCCGTGGTTCAAATGGGCAACTTTCTCCTTCAGTGCGCGCAATGCTGGTAAAGACTGCTCATTCTTCTGCAGCAGTACGATGCCCTCCACCACGTTGCTGTCTTTGTTGTGTCCCACGCGACCCATCGGCGGCTGAAAGCCCTTTTGCACCGTGGCAATATCGCGCACCAGCACAGGAACATTGTTCTTCTCCGCCACTACGATCGATTCGATATCCTGAACGTTCCTCAGCAGGCCGACCGAACGCACGTTGACATTCTGTGCGCCCAGGGCAAGGTAATCGCCGCCGACGTTGGCGTTGCTGTTCTGAATCGCATTCACCACCTGCGTCAGGGTGACGTTATGCGCCAACAATCTCCCCGGGTCCACGATCACCTGGTATTGGCGCGTGGTCCCACCAAACGTCGTGACATCGATAATGCCCGGAACCTGTTTGATTTCGCGCGTGACCAGCCAGTCCTGCGTCGCCTTCAATTCATTCAGGCTGTAGCCCGGCCCAGTGAGAATGTAGCGATAAATTTCGCCAATCGGCGAAGTCGGCGAGAGTTGCGGCTGCAAATTATTCGGCAGCGTCAAAGTCTGCAGGTGATAGAGCACTTCCTCGCGATCATGGAAATAATCGCTGTCGAAGCTAAAGTAAAGTTTCACATCGCTCAGCCCAAAAATGCTGGTCGAGCGCACCTGCTCCAAATGTGGAGAACCGTAAATGGCGTTCTCCACCGGGATTGTGACCTGCTGCTCCATTTCCTCCGCGGACCAGGCGGGGTTCTGCGTGATGATCTCGACCAGCGGCGGAGAAGGATCGGGATAGGCCTCGATGTCGAGCTTGGTATACGCATAGCAGCCCACCAACAAAGCGGCCACAAAAACCACCAGCACGACGATGCGGTATTGCAGGAGAACGCGGATGAAACTCGTCATCTTATTCCCCCGCAGGCGCGCGCAACAGTGCCGCCCCGAGTGTGACCACCTGGTCGCCATCCTGCAGCCCGCTAAGAACCACAACGTTCTGTTCTTGCATTTGGCCGACTTTCACAGGCCTCCGCTCGTACTGGCCGGAAGAGGTCTGAACGAAAACAGAATCGAAGTTGTTCTCGTGAATCACCGCCGAGGAGGGCACCAGAAATCCCTCCGTCGAGGAGCGATCCACCAGAATGTTCGCGAACATCTGCGGCTTCAGCTTCATCTGTGGATTCGCCAGCACCACGCGCACTTTCACCGATAGCGTGCTGGGATCGAGCGACTGCGACAGGTTGTCAATCTTGCCCATCAAAGACAAATCCGGATACGCCGGAAACTTCACCGTCACCGGCCGCCCCACTCGAATGCTCGCCAGATCGCTCTGGTAAGCATCTCCCAGCACCCAGACGTGATCCAGATTTGCAATCGTGGCCAGCGGAGTCGCATTGTCGAGCGAACGCTGCCACTCCCCGACAGCAGTGCCTGTATCGAGAACCACACCGCTGATGGGCGCGCGAATCGGGGCTTCGTCGCTGTTGTTGTTCTCTGAAAACCCCAGCTCGTGAATCAGCTGCCGAGCTCGTTCCTGCTCCGAGTGCGCCGCTTCATCGGTTGCGACCAGCTGTTCATAATCCGCCTTCGCCATCACCTCATGCTGCAGCAGTAGCTTGCCGCGGTTGAGCGCCTGATCGGCCAGCAGCACCTGGATCTTGGCTTTCTCGAAATCGGACCGCGCCTGCGCGATATCGCCGCTCTGCAACACCGCGATCGTTTGTCCAGCCTGGACAGCTTGTCCGGGCAACACCGAAAACCGTACGATCCGACCACTCAGCGGCGGAAATACCTGCACCACCTTGGTTGGGTTGGCCACAACGCGGGCTGCAATATTGATTTGGTCGACGACCTTCTGACTATGGACGACCACCGTTTGCACAATACTCTTCGCCGCTGGCGGCGGTGTGTTCGATGCAGAATTCGAGCTGCACCCTGCCGCGCACATCGCGAGCAACGTTGTTGCCAAGGCTATGTGGACCGTTTTCATGGGAGAATCTCCGTTGCGGCTGCATCGCTGAGCTGATGAAGACTCAGCCAGACCTGCGCGTTCGCGTTCAATGCGTCCAGGTTGGTTTGCCGGTTATCGTGCAACGCATCCAGGTAGTCGAGCAGCGTGTAACTGCCGTGCCGATATCCAAACTCCAGGTTGTTCAATATGCTTCCAGCTTCCTGCACATAATGGGTGTTGTAGCGCTGGGCCAATCTCTGTGCGGCCAGATATGCTGCCCACGCCTGATCGACGTCCGACAGCACTTGACTGCGCGCCGCAATCTCTGAAAAACGATCTGCCTGGGCGGTAAATCTTGCCGCCTGCTTTTCACCCTGGTTGCGATCAAAAATGCGCAGCGGAATGCTGACATAAAACTGCGCCGAATTGTAGGTTCCGCTGCGGGTATATCCAGCGTCTAACGTCGGATCGGTGGTGCCATTGGCATCTGCCAGTTTCACGTTGGCGTCCGCCACCAGAATTGACTGTTGTGCTGCGCGATAATCCGGCCTTGCTGCCAGGGCCTCTCGTTCCAGGTCCGGTAATGACAACGTCAATTGCGGTGGATCGAGCGTTCCGGCGATCGTGAAATCGCGCCTCGGACTTTCGAAGCCCAGCAATTGCTGCAACTGGTCGCTGCTTTGCACCAGATTGACCTGGGCATTCTCGTAGTCCGACTCGAAGCTCGCCAATTGCAAATCGATGCGCTCAAAGTCGGTTGGGCTGATCGCACCCGCCTGCAGGCGTATATGAGTCAGATCGACCGTCTTGCGATAACTCGTGAGATTGCTGTCCGCGAGCTTCAGGGCCGCATTGGCCAGCAATAGATTTGTAAATGCATTCTTCACCGCCAGAACCATCTGCCGCTCCAGATCGTGGTACTGGCTTTCCGTCACCAGGGTGGTGGCGCGAGCGCTGTCCAACCGCCAGCGTCGTTTCTGTCCGCGCTCAAACAGCCGCGAGACGTCGCCACTGTAGGCATATGGGCTTGCCGGGTTGTTGGCTGGCAATGTAACGTCGGAACCGGTCAGGGTGAAGACTGGATTCTGCCGCAGTCCAGCGGTGATTTCTTCGGACCGCGTCGATTCCAGGTTCCGCTGCGCGGCCAGCAAAGTCGGATTCTTGCGCAACGCCAGCGCCACCGCCTGCTGCATCGTCAGCGGGGTCGAGGTCGTAGCGGTCATCTGCGCCGTGGCACCCAAGCAGCCAAACAGCAAAATCATGCAGACTCCCACACGCAATGTTCGGGAGAGCTTCATCGAAATCCCTTGTCCTTCACAATCAAAAGCATTTCAGCGGCAGATCCCGCCGGAAATAGTTCGCCTGCAACGCGCTTGTCACGAGCCTAGCCGAACACGGATAAGAAAGTTGTAAGCAACGCGTAAGAATTCTGGATGTTGCGCGACTGCGCTTAGAGGATTACGGGGGGAGCACGACCTTGCATGGTCTGCCGGTGCCAGGAACAGGAGGAATGGAAATTTCGAACCGCTTCCAAGGGACAAGTTTCGATCATGGGCTCGGGCCACACACTTCGCACTTGTAGAAACGATGTCCGATGAAGATGAACCGGGGAGTGCCCCGGGGCTGCAGACTCAATTCTGCGTACAATCTGTTCGCCATCCGTGGGTGTCGTCATGGCCCACAAGTCGTCCGTCATGGAGATGACGGGCAGCAACATCGCAACCAGGACCAGGTAGGAAATCCAAGCCACGGAGTGGGAGTGAACATAATTTTGTGACGCGACGCCGCGCCGGCCTCTTGAGTTGTGCAGAAGAACGGCCAGGCTCAAGGAAGCCGCAAGCCACAAAAGATTGAGTAGTAACTCCACGGATGTAGTAATTATCGTATGTATAGGTGTGTTTTCCTAGCGAATCTCGGCAAAAGATTTCTAACGCAACTCGCCGTTTCGTTGCTACCGGTGGCGACGAAAATCCTTTTGCTGCATCTATTTGGAGTCAAGCAACCAGGAATCTTCGGAGCAACACAATGGCATGGGACGAGTCATTCATCTGTAATATCTGCGGCACGGTTAAGCTCGAATCCAACCACTGGTGGATGATTACGCTGGGAAATGTATTTTGCTTTGACGAGGGCCAGCCGTCGAAACACTTTACGCTTCTCCCGTGGAATGAGGAGCAGTCAAGGAACTCTGACGTTTACCACGTATGTGGCGAGGGCTGCGCTTCCAAGGCGCTGGAACGGTTCATGTCCTCTGGGAGCCTTGAAGGAGCCAAGGTCGGCGCGCGCACCTTTGCCGGTTAGCAGGCTTTACATCACCATCGCAAGCTTTTCCAGTTCGGCTTGCATGCCGTCAATTGAGTGTGAAATCCCGTCAGCGCGCAACACCGCATCGCGAGCGCTCTGCCGCGAAACGCCATAGCCGCGTCCAGCCAGGAAGCTGCTGATCAAATCAGCTGCCTGCCAGCTATCCAGTCCTTGCTGCAATAGACCATCTCGCAGCTCCTGTAATTCCAATGTCGGGAATTTCTCAATGTCTCTGCCAGCCGGCATTTCGCGTCCGCCCTTCCTTGTTGCGCATCCGATCCCGACCGCAACATATCTCCTGTGCTATTAAGACTCGACCTGCTCGCACTTTGTTGCTACGAACCTGTAATAAATTTGGATTCGACGAACGCTCAAATTCTTTATCGACCGCGATCGGGGAGACAACAGAAAACTTTCGTCATTCCCCTCGGTTACTCGCGCGCGATTTCGGTCATGCACCTTCACACTGTCCCACCACCGCTCCCGCTTCCAGTACCATAAGAAGAAGCCATGACGACCACCATGACCCCTCAATCTTTAGACGGAAATGCCATCGCATCCGCAATCAAAGCGGAAGTGGCCGCGGACATACAAAGGCTGCACGCGCAAGGCATTCGACCCGGCCTCACCGTGGTGATGGTCGGCAATCATCCAGCCTCGGAAGTCTATGTGCGCAATAAAGTGAAAACCAGCGCCGAACTGGGTATGAACAGTGAGCTGGTCACGCCGCCGGCGTCCGTCACCACCGAAGAAATGCTCGCTCTGGTCCATCAACTCAACAACCGCGACGATGTGGATGGAATTCTGATCCAAACACCCTTGCCGCCGCAGGTCGACAAACGATTGCTGGATCAGGCTGTCTCCCCTGACAAAGATGTCGATGGATTTCATCCGGTGAATGTTGGCCGCCTGCAGGGTGGACAGCTCTCGCTCGCGCCCTGTACCCCTGCCGGTATTATTCAGATGCTCAAGCGCAGCGGAATTCCCATTGCTGGTCAACATGCCGTGGTCGTGGGTCGCAGCGATATTGTGGGTAAGCCGATGGCGATGCTGCTTCTGCATGAAAATGCAACAGTCACCATCTGCCACAGCAAGACGCGGGATCTGGCGGGCTTCTGTCGTTCAGCCGACATTCTGGTCGCCGCGATCGGGAAAGCCGGTATCATTCGCCCAGATATGGTTCGCCCGGGGGCCATCCTGGTTGACGTGGGTATGAACCGCATCACCTCGCAAGAGGATTTCAATCGCTTTTTTGCCGGCAACGTGAAGCGAGAAAAGACATTTAAGGAAAAAGGCTCCGTGTTGATGGGCGATATTGATCCACACGCGTTCGCCCTCGCCAGCTATTACACCCCAGTCCCGGGGGGTGTCGGTCCGCTGACCATTGCCATGCTGATGGCGAATACGGTTCGCGCCGCCCGCCTGCGTCGCGGACTGACAGCGTAATTTTCTTCGGGAGAATGCGTTATGCTGCGCGTGGGCCTTACCGGAGGACTTGCAAGCGGAAAAAGCACCGTCGCCAGCCTGTTTGCGCGCCGCGGCGTCACCATCCTGAATGCCGATCAGATTGGCCGCGAATTGATGCAGCCGGGGCAACCCGTCTATGATGCGATTCTCGCCCACTTCGACGGTTACCCGGATGCACCTCCGTTAACCCATGCCGATGGCCAACTCGACCGTTCTGCACTGGCCCACTATGTACTATCGACAGGCAAGCTCGAGGAGCTCAGCCGCATCGTTCATCCTCCGGTGGTCGCTGAGCAGGAGCGGCGTATGCAGCACATCTTCTCAAGCGATCCGGACGCCATTGTGATGGTCGAGTCTGCGCTCATTTTTGAAGCCGACCGCGACAAAACTGCCCCCGGATTCAGCCATAGATTTGATAAGTTAATTCTGGTAACTGCTCCGCAGGATCTCCGCCTGGCTCGATATACAACCCGCAGCGGCAACGCACTTTCTGCGGAGGAATTGGGCGCGCTGCAGGAAGACGGCCGACAACGAATTGCCAAGCAGATGACAGACCAGGAAAAAGCTCCCCTGTCCGATTTTGTCATTGAAAATTCGGGATCGATCGAACACCTGGAATCCGAAGTGGAGATTATCCTAAAACAGTTGCACCTGGAGAATGCACGACATAGAAATGAGGGAGCAACACCAGCCACACGTTGAGTACGGCGCAACGAAAATGCCGGATCTGAATCCAAACAGACATGGTGGCATGGAACATTGATTATCGATTCTGTTGCCGTGACCTGCGAGGCCCAGGTTTTGGCAACCGAAGATTGAGAGCTCTGGATCGATGAAAGCACGCTTGTTGATTTTGACCGTTGCCATTCTGGGCGGGTTCTACTTCGTCACCACCCACACATTTTCCACCGGTGCCGGTCACGGATGGTTCGGCCGTCCCATCAACGCAACTTCCGCGCAGAACAGCGTGCCGTTGCCGGGCGATATGCAACTCACCGACGCCCATGCGGCGCCCGCCCTGTTGCCCACCGAGCAAAGCAATATCGCGGTCTACAAAAAGGCGTTACCGTCGGTGGTGAATATCACCTCCAGCATGGTCACCTACGACTTCTTTTATGGCGCGGTCCCGGAACAAGGACAAGGTTCCGGATTCATCCTGAATCCAAAGGGAGACATCCTCACCAACTACCACGTGGTTTCAAACGCGCAGAATGTTGAAGTGACGCTCTACAACAAGCACCAGTACAAAGCCAAAGTGTTAATGACCGACAAGGCACACGATCTTGCCTTGTTGAAGATTGACGCGACCGACCTGCACCCCGCCACTCTGGCGACCTCGCGCAATTTGCAGGTGGGTCAACTGGTCTATGCCATCGGCAATCCCTTTGGCCTCAGCGGTACCATGACACGGGGCATCATCAGTTCCATCCGCTCCATCCGCGGCCCCATGGGCAACTTGATTTCCGACGCAATCCAGACGGACGCGGCCATCAATCCCGGCAATTCCGGCGGCCCGCTGCTTAATTCACAAGGTGATGTGATCGGCATGAACACCATGATCGACACCGGCGGCGGCGCCGACCAGAATGCCGGAATCGGTTTTGCCATCCCCATCGACGAAGCGAAAGCTGCGTTGAACGATTATGCCCGCTATGGCAAAGTGCTGCGGCCCACCCTGGGGATTCGTGGCTTGCCGATCGGACCCGACATCGCCAGCCAGCTTGGATTGCCCGCCCTTCCTGGAGTTCTGGTGGAACGTACCGTTCCTGGTGGACCCGCCGATCACGCCGGCTTACTTGGCGGGAAGCAGCAGGCCTATCTCGGCAATACGCCCATCTTCATTGGCGGAGATCTGATTGTCGCCATCGACGGCAACCAGGTAACAAACGATCAGGACATTGCGGAGATTATGGATGGTCATCAAGCCGGGCAGACGGTGACGGTCACCATCTATCGAAGTCAGAAACGAATGGATATCAAAGTCGTTCTCGGGAATGCCGGGGATGCAAGCGACGTCCAGGTATAGCCACCCGCGCGCTCCAGTTCCATGATGCTGATCGAACCGGCCAGGCGATTGTCGTGCATCACGTGTTAACGCAAAAAAAGCGCCTTGTCGCCCGCGAAAGACTGCGGAATTCTTATCGTTGTCGGTGGAGCTGCGGCTCTCCGCGGCGACCCGGCCATCCTTCCACTTGAATCGCTATAGTAATAGAAAATCCGCTGCAGGAGCAGGACCATAGTGAGCCGTCATGATTTGATGCTATCCAGTGATTCACCCCAAACCCCTTCCCGCCGCAAATTTATCCAGGGCGCTTCCGCCCTGGCAATCGCGTATGCACCCATTAGCAAGGCTTCAAACTTTCAAGGCCGCCCCAAAGGAGGCAAAGTGTTTGCATATATCGGCACGGATACCAGCGCGATCGACGGCAATGCCAATGGAAAGGGTATTTACCTGTTCGAGATGGATATCAGCAGCGGTCGACTATCGTTCGTCAAGCTGGCTGCAGAGGCCAAAAGCCCCTCCTGGCTTTGTCTCGATCTTTCGCAACGATACCTCTATGCCGCCAATGAGATCTCGGACTTCGAAGGCAAGAACGGCTCTGTCAGCGCCTATGCAGTAGACAAAACCAACGGCGATCTCCAACTACTGAACACGGTCAGCTCGCAAGGCGCAGGGCCGGCACATCTGAGTGTCGACGCTGCAGGGAAATATGTTTTCGTGGCCAACTACGGAGGCGGAAGCATCGCCGTCTTTCCTGTTTCTCCCGACGGATCGCTGGGCGCTCCAACCTTTACTCATCGCGATCAGGGCGATGTTGGCAGCCAAAAAGCGACCAGTGGGCCTCCGGGCAGCTTTGCCATTAGCGGACATGACAGGCCCCACGCCCACATGATCGGCGCGGATCCTGGCAATCGCTTCGTTTTGCAAACGGATTTAGGGCAAGATCGTATCTACGTTTATCGCTTCGACCAATCGACAGGTCAGCTAACGCCCGCTGCGACTCCGTTCGCGTCGCTTCCCTCCGGCGATGGGCCGCGTCACTTTGCATTTCATCCCAACGGGCGCTGGCTCTACTCCATCCAAGAAGAAGCCTCGACGGTCGTGTTTTTTCACTTCGATCCGGGCACTGGATCGATGGCGGCGCAACAAACCCTTTCCAGTCTGCCAAGCGGCTTTACAGGAACCAGTTTTGCCTCAGGCATTCGAGTGTCGCCCGATGGCCGCACCCTGTATGCCGCCAATCGGCTCCACAACTCCATCGCCGCGTTTTCCATTGATAATACCGGCCACCTGAAGCATATTGGCGACACTCCCACCCTGGGCGATTATCCCCCTCAGTTCAATATCGATCCCAGCGGGAATTTTCTCTACGTGTGTAACCAGCGCAGCGATCAGATCACGTCGTTTCGGGTCGACAAAAAAACCGGCACACTCGCCTTTACGGGTCAGTACACGCCGGTCGGTACCCCGACATGCATCATCTTCATGACTTGATCGTGCGGTCACAAATGATCGTCATTCTGAGCGCAGCGAAGAATCTCTGCATTGATTTTCTTGGCAAATACAGAGGTCCTTCGCTCAGGATGACGACTCCAGACAGTGTTGCGCAGACCTTCAATTCACCTCAGGCGGTCTTGCCCAGCACGCCGTGCGGATCGATGACAAATTTCTTTGCCGCTCCTTTGTCAAAGTCCTGGTAGCCCTGGGGCGCATCGTCCAGCTTGATGACTGTGGCGTTCACGATTTTCGCGATGGGCAGACGATCGTGCAGAATGGCCTGCATCAGCTGCCGGTTGTATTTCAGCACTGGAGTTTGCCCAGTGAAGAAGCGCTGCGACTTTGCCCAGCCCAGGCCAAAGCGCATGCGAAGGTTTCCCTGCTGCGAGGCCTCATCCTTTGATCCCGGATCTTCCGTTACGTAGAGGCCGGGAATCCCGATGCTGCCTGCTGCGCGGGTAATGGTCATCAGCGAATTCAGAACAGTGGCCGGCGCCTCGGTGCCATGCTGCGAACCATGTCCGTGCGCTTCGAAACCGACGCAGTCGATCGCCGCATCCACTTCCGGCACGCCCACCACCTGGGCAATCAGATCCTCCAGCTTATCGCTCTTGGTTAAGTCGATTGGCTCGAAGCCAACCTTCTTGGCGTGCTGCAGCCGCTCTTGATTCATGTCGCCGATCATCACTACGGCGGCGCCGAGAATCTGCGCCGAGGCCGCCGCAGCCAAACCTACCGGCCCAGCACCGGCGATATAGACAATCGAGCCCACGCCAACGCCCGCGTTCACCGCGCCGTGAAATCCAGTTGGCAAAATGTCAGACAGCATCGTCAAATCCCGGATCTTTGCCATCGCCTGGACTTTGTCAGGAAACTTGATCAGGTTGAAATCCGCATAAGGAACCATCACAAACTCAGCCTGGCCGCCGACCCAGCCACCCATGTCGACATAGCCATACGCGCCTCCTGCGCGACCAGGATTCACATTGAGGCAAACGCCCGTCTCGCTCGCACGACAGGTTCGGCATCGACCACAGGCAACGTTGAAGGGAACTGTAACCAGGTCGCCGATGTTGAGATATTCGACGTCCTTGCCTTTTTCAATGATTTCGCCGGTAATCTCATGTCCCAGCACCAGGCCTTTCGGTGCGGTCGTGCGGCCCCGCACCATGTGCTGATCTGACCCGCAAATGTTGGTGGAAACAATTTTCAGAATCACGCCGTGGGTGATTTCTTTCCCCGCCGGATTTTGCATCTTTGGATAATCGATGGACTTCACTTCGACCTTGCCGGGGCCGAGATAAACAACTCCGCGATTTGTAGCCATGGAATCACATCCTTTCAAATTGACGCAGGTACACACGAGTTTTACCGCACCCAATCTTGCCAGCCAGGATTCTTGTGTCCAGTACCCTCCGGCAGAACTGCGGAACGGAGCAATGAACTATATCTCTGATGTTAGTAAGCCGCGGCTCCGGCTTCGGCCACGGCGTGGTCCTGCTCACCCGAGCCACCACTGACACCAATGGCGCCGACAACCTTACCATCGCGCTTCAACGGGATGCCACCGGCGAAGATCATGATCTTTCCGTCATTCGAAGCATGAATGCCAAAAAACTGGCCGCCGGATTGGCTGTGGGTTGCGAGGTCTTTCGTGCTGATATCGAATGCCCGGGCCGTGTAAGCCTTCTTAATGGAAATATCAATGCTGCCCAACCATGCGCCGTCCATGCGAACATGCGCGACCAGGTTTCCGCCCGCATCGGCAACAGCGATGTTCATGGGTTGACCGATTTCCTTAGCTTTCTTTTCTGCCGCAGCAATAATTCTTCGTGCGTCTTCCAGATGAACCATCTCGTTCTCCTTGTGTTTTAAGTTCACTTTCGTGATTTGCAGCCACGCTTCAACATGATCCTACGGCAAGCGGATCACGATACCTCTGCTGATCGTTTTCGGGATGAAAAGTTTTGGGCAAGCCATGCGAGCGAACCTGAAGTTAACGCCGCTTCTTTGACTTGGTTCGCGACCGCTTCGTCTGCCTCTTTTTGCTTGGATGCGCGCTGGCCTTTCCCGTCGACTTAGGGCCGGAGGGTTTTTTCGCTGTACGGACTGAAACCTGTTCGACCAAGGCAAACTGCAGTTTGTTTTCCACCGCGTCAATGCGGTCCAGAATCGCCCGCACCGCGTCGCCAACAGAAATGCGATGCCCGCTCGACCCACCCAGAATCTGTCGACTGTTCTCGTTGAAGCGGTAGTGGTCGCCCTGCAGCGTTGCCAGCGGAACCAGGCCCTCCACGAACAAGTCATCCAGTTCGACGAACAATCCATACTTAGTGACGTTCAGGATGATTCCAGAAAATTCCTCGCCGATTTTGTCCTGCATGAAGCGGATTTTCTTCCACTCAATCAGTTCTCGCTCCGCGTCGGCGGCGCGGCGTTCGCACTGGCTCACCTCTTGCGCAATCGCTGCCAATTCCCGTTCGTCCACGGGAGATTCGACGGGCGGAACTTCGTGGCTGCGACTTTGTGCGTGGCTTCGGATGCCTGGCGGCCCATGCTTCCTGCCGTCGCTTCGCGGCAGTTCACGATGTCCATCGACGCCCGCAGCCAACAGGGCTTTTGTAATGCGATGTACGATCAGATCCGCGTAGCGGCGAATTGGCGAGGTGAAATGTGTGTAACTCGGCGTTGCCAGCGCAAAGTGGCCTTCGTTTTTTTCGCTGTATCGCGCCTGCTTCAGCGATCGCAGCATCAGGTAGGTGAGGATCCGTTCCTCCGGCTTACCCGCCAGCCGCTCTGTCAGCCTCTGATACATCTGCGGCGTCACCGGAATATCCTCGGCGATCTCGCGCATACGTTTGTCGCCGCCGCTGCGCATGCGGTCGCGGCGATCCCCCGCAACTCGATTCGCTTGACCGGCAGCGCGCCCACGCCAAGCGAATAGCCAAAGTGCGCTGCAATCTCTTCGAAATTTGCCACCCGCTTGGCATCTGGCTTTTCGTGGATGCGATACATGCTGGGCACGCCGAGTGATTCAATCCAGCTGGCAACGCATTCATTCGCCGCCAGCATAAACTCCTCGATCAGTCTGTTTGCCCAGGTACGTTCGGAGCGAACTATTCCACGCATCCTGCCTTGATCGTCAAATTCAATGACCGGCTCCGGCAAGTCGAAATCGATCGACCCGCGTTGCTCTCGTCGCGCATTCATCTTCTGCGCCAGCATCAGCATCCGCTCAAACTCTGGGACCAGGGGTGCAAATTCTTTTCGCGTCTCCGCATCGCCCTGCAAAATATTGTGGACCTGGGCGTACGTCATGCGACGGGCAGAGCGAATCACACCCTCCAAGACCTCGGAGGAAAGAACTTCTCCATCCGGCCCTAACTGCATCACGCAAGAAAGCACCAGGCGGTCTTCATTGGGACGCAGGCTGCAGACGTCAGTCGACAATTCCATGGGCAACATGGGAATCGCACGATCGGGAAAGTACACCGAGTTGCCGCGCAGCCGCGCTTCCAGATCCAGCGCCGTTCCCGGACGAACATAATGTGCGACGTCTGCAATGTGCACCTGCAGCTCATAGCCGCCATGTTCCAATTCACGCACCAGCACCGCATCGTCAAAGTCCTTGGCGGTTTCGCCGTCGATGGTGACAATCGGCAAATCGCGAAAATCGCGGCGTCCCCTGCCGATCTGTTCTTGAATTTTCGGCTCGTCCGCCGGTGCCACCGCTACCCCGCGAGCTTCCTGCAGCACCCGATCCGGAAAGATATGCGGCAAATAATGCTTGCGAATCAGGATCTCAACATCCACCCCAAAGGCGTCGCGATCCCCCAAAACCTCAATCACCCGGCCACGCGCCGGCCGTGTCGCTGTCGGCCAGTCCGTAATGGCAACATCGACGACCAATCCCTCCAGGTCCTCGTAGTTCTCATGCAGTTCGGCCGCCTCCGCCCCTAGAACTCGATCCAGCGTTTCTGCATGCTCGGGAATCTCGGCGCCAAAAGGAACAAGAATCGCCTCGCTGATACGTGCATTGAGTGGCGTCACAAAATTCCCCGCCATACGATCACCACGGTCCGTGCGCCTTCCGTTGGCGTAGTGGAAAATGCCCACCACCGTAGGATTGCGCCGTTCCAGCACCCGCAGAATGCGCCCTGACCGCCGGCCATCCCCCTTGGCAGGCATCGGTTCTACCAGCACCAGGTCGCCCTGCATGGCGCTTTCCATGCTGTCCGGAGGAATAAAAATGTCCTCCTCCCCGGTCTTTTCGCGGGTGTCGGGGCGAACAAAGCCGTAGCCGTCTCGATGCAGATCCAGACGTCCGCTGATCCAGTGGTTGCGCTTCCGCGCCGCCGCGGAACCCTGTTCTGTGCGGCGAGGCACCGCCCAGATGTCGCGATCGATCTTGACCAGCTGACCCGCAGCGGTCAATCGATCCAACTGTTCCAGCAACAAACGCCGTTCCCGCCCACCGCCCAGGCCCAGCTCTCGAACCAGCTGTTTGTAGCCGGCGCGCTGACCTGGGGACCGGGAAATGCGCTCGAAAAGTTCCTTGTCTGTCATGCATCCAGCCTCAGGCTTGCACGTCCCCCGGGCCTCTGAACCAAAGGGGTAAGCATTGACCATGATGTTACCCTGCCAACGAAGATTGCAAATTCTCTGAGGATTGATTCCCCATTTTGCGATAGAGTCAGTAAAATTTGAGTAACTCGACAGGACTGTGCGACTCGCCCGGGTACCCACTCCCCCGCGAGATTTCAAATTCAAACCGAAGACCCGCTCTGCAAAAGATGATGCCTGGGACGATCGATGGTGCGTTAGCAGACGGACGTAGCAACAATAGAAAGGATTTATGAACGCGATGTGGAAACCGAATCAGCCTGGCACCAGCCCCACTTCCCCTTCGGACCCGATCCGTCCGCAAACGCCTACCCCGCTTAGCCCGGAACCGGTGGCGCAGCGTCCCAACCCAACCCCGTCCAGTTCCACCACCGAACAGGCGACGATTGGCAAGTCCCTCACCATCAAAGGCGAGATCACTGGCAGCGAAGGCCTCTACATCGACGGTCACGTAGAAGGTTCGGTCAACCTGCCCGGAAATCGCGTCGTGGTGGGTCGCAATGGCCAGGTTTCCGCAAATATCTCTGCCCGCGAAGTCGTTGTTCTCGGCAAAGTCAGCGGCAATATCAATGCCAGCGATCGCGTCGACATTCGCAATGAGGGCTCTTTGACTGGCGATGTGGTTGCGCAGCGCATCAGCATTGAAGATGGCGCGTATTTCAAGGGTGGCATCGATATTCGCAAGCCGGCCGCGTCAGAGTCCAAGACGAGCGAAGCGGCGAAGTCTGCGGCTCCAACCCCGGTCCACGTTTAGCCTGAAAGATCCTGTTCCGCCGCTTGCGGCAGGATGGCGCAACGGTTTCGCTACCCCCCCAGCGAAATCGTTGCGTGGAAGTACTCTGCCGGCGCCCCGGCCTCACTATGCCTCCATTCCCGGCTCGAAACGGATGAATCTTTTTCCGTCCTCGTCCATCTAAAGAAACGGAAATTTGGAGGTAGTTTCATGCTAAATATTCGTTTAAACGAGGATCGCGGACACGCCAACCACGGCTGGCTCGATACCCACTTTACATTTTCGTTTTCCAACTATTACGACCCGGAGCACATGGGTTTCCGCGCCCTGCGTGTGATCAATGAAGATTACATCGCGCCCGGTATGGGTTTCGGCACCCATCCACACAAGGATATGGAGATCCTTTCCTATGTGCTGAACGGCGGGCTGGGCCATCAGGACTCGCTCGGATCGGGCGGTGTTATTCGTCACGGAGATGTGCAGTTCATGTCCGCGGGTACCGGCATCCGTCATAGCGAGGCCAACCCGTCGTCAACCGAGACGACGCACATGCTGCAAATCTGGCTGTTGCCGAATCGGAACGGTCTCGATCCTAAATATGAACAGAAGTCGTTTCCGATCGACACGCAACCCAACCGGCTCCACCTGATCGCTTCCCGCGATGGCCGCGATGGATCGTTTTTGATCCGCAGCGATGCTGAGGTATACGCGGGCAGGCTGGACGCAGGAACGACCGTCGATCAAACCCTGACCGGCAACCATGGCTGGGTGCAGGTGGCTGTCGGCGAGGTCACCGTGAATGGCAAGACGCTGCAAGCTGGCGACGGGCTGGCGATCGACGGGGAGGACTGGGCACAGATCGTTGCAACCGATATGGCGGAAATTCTGTTGTTCGACCTGGGATAAGCGCGAAGCTCATGCCTGATCGGCTAAAGATATTTCTCCATAAAAACAGTCGCGCGCGAATACGGCGATGGCGGTGCATCTTCCGGACGAAGATGCACAAAGCCTTCTGACTCGTACAGCCCGATGGCGTTCTTCAGCGAATGATGCGTCACCAGGTAGAGTCGCCGCGCACCCAACTTGCGTGCCGCCTCAATCGTACCGCGCAGCATTTGTCTTCCAAGTCCCTGCCCACGGTATCGCTCGTCAATCGCCATCTTGGCGACTTCAAAGCAACCGGCTTCCATCGCCAGCAGCGCGCAGCAGCCCAGAACCTCTCCGGTCTGCGGATGCACGGCAAAATAAATATGGCCGCCCGCGTCCAGAATGTGATGTTGCGGATCGCCCAAAACCGCATTGTCTTCGTCTTCCAAATGAAAGGATACGGTGATCCAGGCCTCGTTCAGCGCGCGGAAGTGAACCTCATCTCCGGCCTGAAACTCGCGAATCTGGACGTTCATACTTCAACGGCGGGCGCAGGCAGAATGGCATCGACATCGACCCATTGCGTTGGGTACACACCGGTATAACAAGCGGTGCAGTAGCTGTTGTTTTCCTCACCGTGACAGGCTTGCAGCAGCCCCTCCAGCGACAAATACGCTAGCGAATCTGCCTCGATGAATTCGCAGATTTCCTGTACCGATTGATTGGCGGCGATCAGCTCGCGCTTGCTGGGAGTGTCGACACCGTAGAAACAAGGCGATGTTGTCGGCGGACAACTGATGCGAAGATGAACTTCGGTCGCGCCGGCACCGCGTACCATGCGCACGATTTTTCGGCTGGTAGTGCCGCGAATAATCGAGTCGTCAATCAAAATCACTCGCTTGCCTTCCAGCAGATTGCGTACGGGATTCAATTTCAACTTGACGCCGAAATCCCGCACCCGCTGCTCCGGCTCAATAAATGTACGCCCCACATAATGGTTGCGAATCAGCCCGAAGCGGAAGGGAATGCCGCTCTCCGCCGCATATCCAATCGCCGCGGTCACGCCAGAGTCCGGCACTGGAACCACCAGGTCGGCTTCGACGCCGGATTCGCGCGCCAGTTGACGTCCCATCTCTTCGCGGCTCTCCTGCACCCATCGCCCGAAGACTCGGCTGTCGGGGCGGGAAAAATACACATGCTCAAACACGCAGCTTGCCTGCGGAACGCCGCTGGAAAATTGGCGGCAGGTCACTCCCTCGCGCGAAACCATGACGAGCTCGCCCGGCTTCACTTCGCGATCGTATGTGGCGCGCAATAGGTCGAAGGCGCAGGTTTCTGACGCAAACACAATAGTCTCGGTGCCGTCGGCGTTCGCGATGCGTCCCATGGAAAGCGGGCGAAACCCGCGTGGATCGCGGGCAGCGAAGATACGATCCCGCGTCATCATGACGATGGAGAATGCTCCCTCCACCTGGCGCAGGGAGTCGGCAATGGCGTCAATCAGCGTCGGCTCTTTCGAGTGTGCGATCAGCTGCACAATAATTTCCGAGTCGCTGGTGGTCTGGAAAATCGCGCCCTCGCGTTCCAGCTGCGTCCGCAGATTGCCAAGATGCACCAGGTTGCCATTGTGGGCAATCGCGATCAATCCTTTGGTAGAGTCCACACGAATCGGCTGCGCATTCAACAGCGCCGAATCTCCGGTGGTCGAATAGCGCGTGTGGCCAATGGCTAAAGAACCCGGCAACTTGGCCAGTACATCGTCGGTAAAAATTTCTGCGACCAGGCCCATGCCCTTGATGTTCCACAGATTTTCGTGGTCTGCGGTGGCGATGCCTGCGGATTCCTGCCCGCGATGCTGCAGCGAGTACAGCGCCAGGTACGCCTGGCGCGCGGCGTCCGGATGGTTGTGAATGGCCACGACGCCGCACTCCTCGCGGAGTTTGTCGAATGGAAGGGGGTCATGCTCGGGTATGGGCATTGGATCCATCGATGGTTTGTATGCGTTCATTATGCCTGATCCATCGCCGAATCTTCGCGATGAAATGTAGACTCCAGCGCATCGGGCAATCCACGACGCCACGGTTCGAATAGGTTGGCGATCGACTCAGAAATGACCGGCTCACCGTATACACGGATCTCCACCTGATTCTCGACCGTCGAACCCAGGTTCACCACCGTGACGAAGCCAAAATCGTCGACGATCTTCTTGATTTTTTCAATGGATTCAACCGCGCAGGAGATCAGCACCTCGCTGGCATGCTCGGCGAACAGAGCATACGCCATGGGATCGCCGGTCAAACCACCCGACATCTCCACGCGCACTCCAACTTGTTTCGCAAAGCATCCCTCCGCAAGCGCAACTGCAATTCCGCCATCGGAAACGTCACGCGCCGAATGCAGCAACCTTTCATCCGCTAACTTCGCCAGACACTCGTGCAGGTCCGCTTCCGCCGCCAATGACAATGCTGGCGGCGTGCCCCACAACGCATTCAGGAACAGCTTCGCATATTCAGAGGAACCGAACTCCTTCACCCTGACGCCGTCACTGGCCGATGCTTTCGGTCGCAGCAGCAAAACCGCATCTCCCACTCGCTGAAAATCCGCCGGTACGGTCTTCGAAACATCCTCGAGAATCCCGACGATCCCAAGCACCGGCGACGGATAGATCGCCTCTCCCTTGGTCTCGTTGTAGAGCGAAACATTCCCGCCCGTGATTGGCGTCCCCAACGCCGTGCAAGCTTCGGCGATGCCGTCGATCGCGCTCGAAAGCTGCGCCATGATTTCCGGCTTCTCTGGATTGCCGAAGTTCAAGCAATTTGTCGCTGCAATCGGCGTAGCCCCGGTACAAGCCACTTTGCGTGCTGCTTCCGCTACCGCGTGAGCTGCACCTAGTTTCGGATCGAGGTAGCACCAGCGGCTGTTTCCATCGAGCGCCATCGCCAGTCCGCGCTGCGTGCCTTTCAACCGCATCACGCCGGCTTCTCCACCCGGCCCTTGCGCCGTGTTCGTCTGCACCATGGTGTCGTACTGTTCAAACACCCACCGCTTATCGCAAATGTTCGAGGACGCCAGCAGCTTCTTCAGATCAGCGGTAAAGTCACGCTTGGCCTGCAACTGCTGCAGGACTTCTGCAGACGGCTCACTCGGTACCGGAGCTTTCCAAGTTCCAATCGGGCGATGATAGCGCGGCGCTTCATCCGTCAACGACGCATTGGGAATATCTGCCACCAGCTCGCCATGATGCAGAATGCGCAGTCGCGATTCGGCGATCACCGTGCCCACGGTCACCGCGTCCAGGCCCCACTTCGCGAACACGCGCGTCACTTCCTCCTCGCGGCCTTTGTCGGCCACCAGCAGCATGCGTTCCTGCGATTCCGACAACATCATTTCATACGCCGTCATGCCGGTCTCGCGCTGCGGAACCCGATCTAATTCCATCTCAATGCCAACCCCGCCGCGGCCGCCCATCTCACAGGATGAAGACGTCAGCCCCGCCGCGCCCATGTCCTGAATTCCCACAATGGCGCCTGTTTGCATCGCTTCCAGGCAAGCCTCCAACAGCAGCTTTTCCATGAACGGATCGCCCATCTGCACATTCGGGCGCTTCTGCTCCGAACCCTCGTGAAACTCCTCGCTCGCCATGGTGGCGCCGTGGATTCCATCGCGTCCAGTCTTCGCCCCTACATACAGAACCGGATTGCCGACGCCGGTCGCCTTGCCGTAAAAAATCTCGTCTTTCCGCACCATTCCAAGTGCAAATGCATTCACCAGCGGGTTACCGGAATAGCATGGCTCGAAGCGAGTTTCGCCACCCAGATTCGGCACTCCAAAGCAATTCCCGTAACCTGCGATGCCGCTCACAACGCCTTCCAAAATCTGGTGATTTTTATTCAGCAGAGAAGTCGGCGTGGCATTCTTCCCATTCGCCGAATCCTCCCCAACAATCGGTCCAAATCGCAGCGAATCCATCACCGCCAGCGGTCGCGCGCCCATGGTAAAAATGTCGCGCAGAATTCCACCCACGCCGGTCGCCGCGCCCTGGTACGGCTCTATATAGGATGGATGATTGTGCGATTCGATCTTGAAAGCACAGGCCCAGCCATCTCCCACGTCGATGATGCCGGCATTTTCTCCCGGCCCCTGCACCACGCGCCGGCTCTCCGTCGGCAAACGCTTCAAATGCACGCGCGAGGACTTATAGGAGCAGTGTTCACTCCACATCACGCTATAAATGCCAAGCTCCGTCAAGCTGGGAGTTCGTCCCAGCGCGTTCAGAATTCGCTGATATTCGTCAGCCGTAATGCCATGCTGGGCCAGCAGCTCCGGCGTGATCTGTGCCGGGTAAGGAATCGCGGAAGAGGTCGCAGATTTCATTGTTTTCCTGGTTGAGGGACACTTTTATTGTTACATGGCGCCACTGATTCGGCAGCCTTGCCATTTACCCTAACCGGCCCCGCCCAGGAAACTCCTTCGCGTGGAACCTGTTGCGGCTTTTCCTTCTGACAGGTCTGCGAAACGCCCCGCCCCAGACCGTGTAATGATGAAATGTGAATCATGTCCATCGAAGACGAACCTTTAGATGAGAGAACGATCGAGAAACTACGGCGCGAGGTAGACGAGCACCTGTTCATTCCACCCGCACCTCCGCGTCGGCGACGTCGCCATCTTTTCACCCTCTTCTGGATTGCGGCGATTGCGGTCATCGTTGTACTGACAGTGATCGCAGGACTGATCCAGAAGTGGCTGTGGATGCGGCAACTTCACTACCTTGACATCTTCTGGACGCTTCTGTCCGTGCAGTGGGCCATGGTTGGCGTGGCATTTGTTTGCGCATTCGCATTTCTGTGGATCAACCTCCGATTTGTCGCCAATACAATTCAGGCTCTGCACCGAAGCAATCAACTGGACCGGGTTGCATTCGTTGATTCGCCAACCAGCGGGAGACGAATCAATCTCGACCTAAGCGGCAGAATTCTCACTTTCGCCATCGCAGCCGCAGCCGCCGTCGTTGCCCTGCTCTTCGCAGTGGGCATCTCTTCCCAATGGGACACCTATCTCCGCTTCCGCTATGGCGCACATTTCGGAGTACTGGATCCTCTCTTCCGCATCGACGTGGGTTTCTTTGTTTTCCGTCTCCCGTTTTATGAGCTGCTCCAGGGCAGTTTTCTCTTACTGACACTCATTGCGCTGGCGCTGGTCCTGCTCTGCTACGGCACCTTCGGATTGCTGCGGTTCAGTCCCGGCGGCAAGGTGGTCGTCCGCCGAAATATCGGGCAGCATGTATCCGCGCTTCTGTTTGTGCTGGCGGTTGTTCTGGGCTGGGGCTTCTACCTGGACCGCTATGACCTCGTCTACTCGACGTTGGGCGTCGTTTATGGAGCCGGTTACACCGCCTCCCACGTGACCATGAGCATGCTATGGATCATGCTGGGTCTATCCGCGGCAGCGGCTGTGCTTCTCGTTATCAATTTCTTCCGTCCGCATTTCAGGGTTGTCGTCTTTGGCGCAGTTGTCTTCGTGCTGGTGTACATGGTGGGAATGGTCGCCCTGCCGCAGCTGTTTCAAAAGTTCGTGGTGCAGCCCAGCGAATTCAGCATGGAACTTCCCTATCTGAAAAGCTTTATCCATTTCACTCGTAACGCGTATGGTCTGGACGCCATCCAGGAAACTTCCTACCCCGCGCTTCCCGACCTCACTCCCGATGTGATTGCACGAAACCAGGACACCATCCAGAACATTCGCCTTTGGGATCCGCGGCCGCTGCTGCAGACCTATCAGCAGACCCAGGCAATCCGGCTGTATTACCAGTTCTATAACGTCGATGTTGACCGCTACCACTTAGCCGACGGCTATCACCAGGTGATGCTTTCGACGCGCGAGTTATCTCCCAAGCTGCCGGAGCAGGCGCAGACCTGGGTGAATCAATATTTGCAGTTCACCCATGGCTATGGCCCGGTCATGAGCTTCGCCTCCCAGACGGTAGGCGGAGGATTCCCCAAATACCTGTTGCAGAACATTCCGCCTCAATCCGACTATGACTTGAAGATCACCGAACCGGGCATCTACTACGGCGAAGCCACACCGGGATATCGCATCGTCGATACCGGCATCAAAGAGTTCGATTATCCCAAGGGCAATCAAAATGTCTATACCAATTACGCCGGTACCGGGGGCATCCCGCTGGATAGCCTTTGGAAACGGCTGCTGTTCGCATGGACGCAGGGAGATGACAATATCCTGTTCACCTCCTACCTGCGGCCACAGAGCAGAATTCAGATATGGAGGAATGTCCAGGAGCGCGTGTCTGAAATCGCTCCCTTCCTGACGCTCGATCGAGATCCCTATGCGGTCCTAAGCGATGGCAAACTCTATTGGATTCAGGATGCGTACACCACATCGGATCGATTTCCCTATTCCGCTCCCTATTCGGGAGACGCCGGGTCCGACCTGAACTATATTCGCAACTCGGTCAAGGTGGTTGTCGACATGTACGATGGCACCGTTTCCTTTTACGTCATGGATCCCAAAGATCCAGTCCTGACGGTCTACCGGCGCGCATTCCCTGGAGTTTTCAAAGATCTGAGCCAGATGTCGCCAGATCTGAAAAGCCATCTACGCTATCCCGAGGACCTGTTCTCCATCCAGACCCATGAGTATAAGACGTTCCACATGACGGACCCGCAGGTCTTCTACAACCGCGAAGACCTATGGGATTCGCCGCAGGAAGAGTACGGCGGCAATGTGATGGCGATGGACCCGTATTACATCCTGATGAAGCTTCCCGGCAGCAGCAAGCTGGAGTATTTGTTGATGACTCCCTTCACGCCGCAGAACCGGGACAACATGATTGCCTGGGTGGCGGCGCGATGCGATTTCCCCGAATACGGCAAAATGATTTTTTACGAGCTTCCCAAGGAGAAGTTGATCTACGGCCCCAACCAGATTGAGGCCATGATCGACCAGAACACAACCATTTCGCAGCAGTTGACGCTATGGGACCAGAAAGGCTCGCAGGTGATTCGCGGCAAGCTGGTCGTCATCCCCATCGAAAACTCTTTCCTCTATGTGGTGCCTGTGTACCTGAAAGCCGAGGGCACAAACTTCCCCCAGCTCAAGCGCATCATCGCGATTACTGCGGACCGGGTTGTGATGGAACCCACGCTCGATGAAGCCATCTCCGACCTGTTCGGAGAACAGCAGCCGGGAAATGCCGTGGGAGGCTCCTCCGTCAGTGCCCCGCCGCAAACGAAGGCGCAATCGCAGCCGCAGTTGGATGAGGCGCGAAGGCAACTGGACGCGGCGCAGAAAGCGGCGCAGCAGGGAAATTGGGAGGAGTTCGGCAAGGATATGCAATCGCTCTCGCACCTGCTGGGCGCTTCTAATTCAAAATAACCAGGCCAGGACCGTCCGCTGCATTCGCCCGATTTTCCCTCCTGGTTTGCAGCATCACAAGGGGCACGATAGACTACAGCAATACCGGGACTATGGCATTTTCACAAACGGTCTCATGTGGTTGGGAATTCTGACGCAGACGTTCCATCGAAGAACGACTGCACGGAAGATAAACTCGCCACTCCACGGTATTTGTGAAAATGCATTCATTAACAACGTCGGGGAGTGGCTCAGCCTGGTAGAGCACCTGGTTCGGGACCAGGGGGTCGGAGGTTCAAATCCTCTCTCCCCGACCATTCTTTCTCACACAATCCACGAGACTTATGCGACTTTCTGCGCTTCGTCTTTTTCCCTCTGTTTTCGCTACACTCGGTACAACTGAAGCGAGTTTGAAGCCGAAACCGCACTTTTCTGCCCACTCTCTACGGAACTCAATATCCTCTTTAATTTTGTCGTAGAGATCCGACATGCTCTCATCCTCGCGTCCCATCCAGAACTTTCTGAGACCCTCGGGGCAGCCGGGTGCGAACCTGAAGATGCGTGTTAGCTCCCCAGATCGATTAGGTTCGCATCTGTACCATACTGATGGCTTTCAGAATGACTGCATTGTTTTCAATCGCCGGACCCCACTCGTTGTCGTAGTCATCGGAACCTCCGCGAAATCCTGTCGTGCCTTTCAGCCTCACTTCCTGAATAACCTTCCCTAAGCGAGGATTGATCCACTCCAGGGCAAAGAATGTAATGGCATTCGTCGAATCGGTTCCGACCGAGACTGCATCGGCTCCATAGCAGTAATCGTTATACGAATTACGTTGATCCCAGTTCCATTCCAGAATATTGACGCCATAGCGAATGGGAATGGTAGTCACGAGTCCATCCTGATAAACGATTTCGTACCAGCCGAGTAGGTCGGCGGTATCGTCCTGATCCCAGATCAAACGAAAGCTTTCTTTGTTGGAAGCAGGTTTCGCTGCAGCATGAAGAAAGATCACACTCGTTGGGGCAACTCCAACCGGGATGCCGGTCACGGCCTTCGGCAAATTCGTGCCGCTCTTCCCGTCCGTGCCAACGACAATGAAATTCATGCCATTCGCGGATTTCATGTCGAATGGAATAGTGTTCAACTGGACAGGTCTGGTCGCCATCGCGCTCAGGTCTGAATCCAGCACGTGGCTTCCAGCATTAAACTTACTCGAGATATCCGCCGACACAATCGAAGTTTCAGTCTGAGTGGGGGGAATGATTCCGCTAAGTCGCGTTCGAATGCCGGGAAGCATAGACTGTACTCTGCCCGATAGACCCTTCCCCTCGATCACCTGACCCGTCCACAAAATGCTGCTGCACCCAAGGAACGTGGACATAAGATTCTTTCCAAATCCAACTTCATTGGTGGCAAACCATGCGGAAGGTGCGCCTCCCAGCAAAGTAGTACGCTTCTTTCGTGTGTCATAATTCTGGATGGTTGGCTCAAAGTTGCCGTAAATTTGCCGGAAGCCCATCTTGTCGAGTATGGCTTCATTCAATTCCGCATTTCCGCCCCTCTCTCCCGGCTCATTACTCCAGAACCAGTTAAAAATCAGGCAGTCTTTGGGAATGAGTCGCTGGACCTGCTCGGGGGTCATGCCGCCCGGCATGTAGTAAACCCAGCCATCTCCGGTTGTATGCTTCTGCAAACCGCGTCCGCGCACTGACTCAAGCAGCATGTCACCCCACAGCGCAGTCTGGACGCCGCGAGAAGACAGATGATCGTGAACCTTCTTTACATCCTCCCCAAATAACTCTCCAATATCCTCGTCTTTGCACTGGGGAGAAACTCCAACGGGCAGAAATAGTTCATCGTGCCCAATATGAATCATCTTGGGTTTGACAAGGTCGATGTACTCGTCGTACACCTCATAGACCAAGGGGTAGCATTTTGGATTCGAAGCACAATAGATGTCAGGCCACTTACTTTGCGGTACCGCGGCTAAGTCTCGATGCTTGGTCAGCAGATAGTAACTATGGGTAAAAGATGCAATCTCTGGAATCAGTTCAATCTGATACTTTGCCGTAAAATGCGCTAGGTCGGCGACTTCGTCCTTTTCAAGGAAACCTCCGTCGGCCGTGTCCTGGTGCGATGAGTTCTGTTCCACGTCATGGTATGGGCCCGGCGGATAATTGCGGCAGCTATAGTTGCAATCCCGCACAAACTCTATCCATCCGGAATTCAACTCCGGGTGGCTGTCGAGTCGCATGCTTGCGCCCATCTCCATGATGAGTGTGTTGTATTTGTAGAGAGCCATGTAGTCGCGGATGAAGCGCTTGAAATAGGGGATATTGTCTCGACCCGGAAGATACAGGTAGATTCCCCTGAATTGTTTCTCGGGCCAGTCGCGGATCTGCACGCCTCGAATTTGGACCTGGTGATCCTGCTTGAATACCAGTTGCCGCAAAGACTGCAATCCGTAGAATGCGCCGCGATCGTCGTTGCCCGCCACTAGCACGACGTTGTTGCCGGTTCGCAGAATATACCCTTCTGGGCCAGGAATCCGCGGGTCGCCACTTGTACCTGTTCGCGACAAATACTGCCGGATCAGCGGATTCTGCATCGACCCCATCAGGATGACTCGTGCCCCAGCTTCAACACTGGGAACTCGTTCCATCTGGAGATGCAGGTCGAACCTGTCTCCCAGCTCGTTCGCCAGAGTGCGCGCAAGAAATAGATCGTGCTGCGATGCGTTGGACGGAACCACGAGGCGTACCCGGTCATCAAGAATAAAATTCCCGCCGGCGCTCGAAATTTCCTGCGGCCTGGGAAAGATGATTGTGTCGAGCGATCCGGTTGACCCTGTGTATTGGGTGGCGCTCGAACCCGCTGATGCATCGAGAATGGCTCCCGTCGCTGCGTTGAGAAACCGTGTATGGCCAATCATTGCACCGGTGATGGCGGCTCCCGTCGCGGTGTTTAAAAACTCGCGGCGTGTCCAATCGTCCATTGCAGTAACCCCTCTAAATTTCCCGAGCGTGGCTTCCATCCGAATAAGATGGCAGCTGGTGAAGAAGCGAACACGTGCGTAACACATGGATTGAGTAAGGCGCGCTTCTCCTGCTCACCTGGTCCCGGTTTCTGACTAGATAAGCAACAGAGCACTTCGAATGCACCTATCACTCAGTCCAGACTGGCGGGTAGATCACGTGCCAGGACTCGAGGAACATTGCGAAGAAATCTCCCTCTCCGTCTAGTTCGGCAGCGACCAGATCTGGTCCGACTGGTTGTGCCCGCAGTGCGATACGCTCAGCGGCGCGGATTGATCGTCCGGGCCGGCGGCCGTAAGGCAAGAGCCATCGCCATTCACCAAGTTTCCAAGCAGGGTGTATTTCCAGTGCTGCGCATTGCTGTCGGAACAGTTCTGCATCGCCGTCTTGCCATCCGCCGCAGTAAGACATTTCCCTCCGGATTTCAACCTCCCACTCGGGGTTATCGTCCAGGTTTCCGCCGAAGTGCCGGCGCAATCTTCTACGATTCCCGATGTGGTCACACAGCGGGTGTAGTGATCGATGAATTCGTGATGATGACTGGCGACTGCGATCGTCACAATCGCTCCGGTTCGCGTCGGCATACCGCAGGAAGAAGACGGCCGGACACGCCAGATCGCGGTATCGTGACTGGCAACGCTGGCCCGCAAAGTGGACGCGGCGGGTCGATTCGCGCCGCTCCAAAGATCGCGCGCTTCCAGCTGGCATCCACTGTTCGACGAAAACCCGAAATCGGCCGGACGCAGTTCCACCTCAGTCGAGGAAGGTCCGCGATTCAGTACGGAGACCGCATAACTGCCATCGCTGAGCTTCTTGAACAAAATATCCATGGACGGGCTGCGCCGCACCAGCGTGGCCATCTTCCCCAGCGCATCCTGATCAACCTCCAGGACGGCCTTGTTGCTGAGAATTGCGATTGCTTCCGGGCTGAGCTTTTCGAGATTGGAACTCAGGATCAGCGGCGCCGACATCATCGACCACAACGCCAATTGACTGCGAGTCTCATCCACGCTCATGCCGGCATCCCCGCCGATGATGAAATCTGCATCATTCCAATTTCCGGGCTTCTGAAATCGTCCCAGCGGGAGATTGTAAGAGTAGTTCCACAGCACGCTATGAAAGCGCGATCTGTCTGGTTTCGCCGGACGGAAGGTCTCGACATCCGTCCCTTCGCGCCACAATTGACCGTAATCGCGAACCCAGCTCAGAACGTCATACCAATCGGGCGTTCCCTGAAAATATGCCGGCGCCGATTCGGAAAAAACGATGGGTCTCCCCACAGCCTTCAGCGCCTTATTCTCCGCTGCGTAAGCGCTGCGGTACGCCTCGGCCTGGTTGCCGCCCGCAGGCACATAGACGTTGCATCCATCCAGTTTCAGATAATCCACGCCCCACGACGCAAACAATCGCGCGTCCTGCAGAAAGTGGTCATTGCCACCGCCATTGGGCACGCCGCTACCGGCGAATTTGCCGCAGGTTTCATAGCCCGCGTCCTCGTAGATGCCAAACTTCAAACCCATCGCATGCACGGCATCGGCAATCGGCTTCATTCCTTGCGGGAAGCGCTGCGGATCTACTTTTAAGTCGCCTTTGGCGTCACGATCCTTCAGCATCCAGCAATCGTCAATCGTCACAGTGTTGTAACCGTGCGCGGCCAGTCCCGTCTTCACCAGCTGTTTCGCGTTCGTCAGAATTGTCTGCGCGGTAAAGTTACATTGATAATGCGCCCAGTCGTTCCATCCCATCGGCGGAGTCGCAGCTAACGGCTGGTCGTTCGCAGGCGCGGCGAAGCTGGGGATCGTCACACTGCAGAACAGCGCTAGCAGCAGGGTCGTCAGGATGAAAGCCGGTAGATGCGGGCGGGAACGTCGGACAGGCATGTGAATTTCTCCCTCAATAAATTCGCTGCGACCGCCGATGGTATCCACGCAGTCAGGTTAGCTTAGCAAGCTGTTGGTTATCGTTAACCTACAGACTGCCTTGTAGGATCATTTTGGAATCGACTGAATCATCCCTTACTCTGGCTCGACGACTTAGGAGGTTCAGAGGCGAAACACGCCCCTGAACCTCTGTCCTGCATTCCGCGCATAGGCAATCTGCATCGCAATAAGCTTTCTAGAATGTGAAAGCTCCTTGAAATGTAATTTGTCGTGGCGTTGCGCGTTCCAGCGAGCTGAATACGCCCAGTTGGGAAGTGTATTGATTACCGCCGGGCACGGAGATGTTTCCGCTCGGCGGCAGGAATTCAGGGTGATTGAGCAGATTCGATATCTGGGTCGTAAAGTGAAAATTAACTCGATGAGTAATAGGAATTACTTTCAAAATTCCCAGATGCGTTGCGTATAAGTGCTGGCTCTCAAGGCTGTTCGGCTTAGCATTGCCGAAGGTTCCATTCTGAGGCACCGCAAAGGCTGCGTCGTTGAATGCATCCAGGGTTCCTTTTCCGTTCGGGAAAGAATATGGATTGCCGACCCGATCGGGTAGTCCACCAAATGTTCCCGTGTTCGACGGATCGGAACCGGAAAAGGAGGGGGAATACCAGATCCCAGAGCCCAAATAGGTGAGAGAGGTGAGCACCCAGCCACCGACGAATTTTTCGGTCAGCGGCGACGGACTCGAAATATATCGTTGCCCGGTGCCGAAGGGTAGAGTCCAGGATGCAGTGATGGACGCGTAGTGGCGCATTGTCGGTCCATCATTTTCCCAGCCATGGCTAAGGACGTTATAGGGATTCTCGGTATCCAGGTAGTTTTCCACGCTTCGTTGGAAACTGTAATTCGCATCGAATGTCAAATTTCCCGCGCGCCGCAAGGCTTCGAACTGAAGGCTATCGAACTGGGCGCCTCCATTGTAGTAAGTCTCGTAGGCCTGGAAAAACTGTGGGTAAGGCAATTCGCTCGAAGTAAACGGCGTGGTGCTCGGATGAGGCAGATCTATGTTCACCACATAGTTCAGTCCCGAACTCCGGGAGCCTACGTACGAAGCACGCAGCCCGATGTTACTGATCTCTCTTTCATATGTGGCGCTAAACTGCTGAATCCTTCCCAGGCTGGACTGTCTGGGATACCCGTACACAGTCTGGCTGGGAACGGAGGCGAACGAGGTGCTGGCGGGATAGGGGTTGGGAAATTGAAACAGTGGTGGCTGCCCTGTGTTGACTACGTTGAGATAGGTTTGACTAATGGAGAATGGCCCGGTCGAGCCTAGCTGTGGATTGATCAGTTCGAAAGGATTGTAGCTGCCCTGGCCGTTGGGTCCAATATCCCCGTCCAGGCGTGCCGTATACAGTCCATAGCCGCCGCGAATCACGGAGTGCTCGCTGATGCGGTAGGCCGCCCCTATACGCGGCGCAAAGTTCGTTTTGTCGCTGATCGCCTGCACCGCGCCGGGAACAATGGTGATGTTGGAAGGGTACAGAGGACTGACCTTGGAGACCGCCGCTGGATCGACAACTACGTTACCAGTGGCAGGGTCAAAGTTGTACATCAGATGGTCAGGGGAGTAGGGAGTTCCGTAGTAGTCCCACCGAAGCCCGTAGTTGAGAGTAAGTCTGTTGGAAATCTGGAAGTCGTCTTGTGCGTAGAGTCCCAGATCGCCAACATACTGGTAGCGTGTTGGCAGCGGGTTCACGCGCGCACTCGATTGCGGGATGCCCAGCAGAAAATCGGCGTACGCGTTTCCGGTAGTTGGCGAGTTACTGGTGATCGATCCGTCAAAGTTGAACGTACCGTAATCGTTCACAAAGCCATAGCCGTTCTTATAGCGCTGAAGAAGGAAACCGAATTTCCAGACATGGTGTCCAAACTGCCAATCCGCGGAATCGGTTACAGTGACCAGCCGGTCAGATATCTTCAGTCCTCCCGGAACGTCCGCGATTCCCTGCACGCCGCTAATGTTAATGGTAGGAAGGCCTTGACCTGTGGAGTTGCTCGGGTTGGAACCCTGTAAACCCACGGCCGTAAGCACGGTAGCACCATTGGGTGGCGTCTGACCCTTTTCTGTCTGACCGTCGTCCATGTAGTCATACTCGAGGCCGAGCCTGAAGTTGTTATCGAGGTGCGAAGAAAAAATGTGCGTATCGCCAATCGCCCACTGCTGCTGCTTGCGCACGCGCGTCCAGACGGACGACGGAACACCATCGTTCAGCACATACGGAGTGATTCGATCCAACCATCTGACAAACAGCGAATTATTCTTTGTGACGTTGTAGTCCCCACGCACCATCGGCCAGTCACCCTTGAACAAATCGCTGTTGAAGGGAAATACGAATGGATAGTTATTAACTGGCGGCAGGTTGGCGTAAGCCCCTGTAGGTGTCGGATAGAACTCATTCTGGATGGCCAGCGACACGGGACTGATTCGATTTTGAGGAATGGTGTTATTTGGAAATGGCAAACCAGTCTGGGGATCAATGATCACTTGCGAATTCTGCAAAAATACTCCCTGGCGCCATGCAGGCGTGGGGACGCTGATGAGATATGGCGTTCCCAGAGGGATACGCTGCGCGAACCACTCTCCATAGAAAAATGCCTTGTTCTTATAAATCGGTCCACCTACCCCAATGTTCCATTCATGCTGGATATACGGGGTTTTGGGCGGGGGGAAATACTCCGAAGCGTTGAGTACCGAATCGTAAATCTTGTAACTCGCCACACCGTGAAAGTCATTCGTGCCGCGATGCGTGATCAGAGTAATGTCGGCAGGTACCGCGCTTTCCGCCGGGGCGGTGGAGGTCGTGACCGAGGCTTCGTCAAAGAAATTGGAGTTGTTATTCTGCTCGCCTTGCAGGTCGTTGGGAATTCCGTCGAAGATCTGGGATTCGTCCGTCTGCTGCTGACCATTCATTACCGGAAAGCCTCCGAAGCCTCCCTGCACACCGGAAGCCGTTGTCAGCAACGAGTACATGCTCGGGTAAATGTTGACCAAAGGCGTTCGGTCGTTCTCTTTCGCGCTGAACGTCGCAGAGATGGCTGCAGTCTCCGTGTTCATCACAGCGGCTCCGGCCGAAACAACCACTTGCGTCGCGGTTGCACCGACCGCCAACGTTGGATCGACTCGCCGTGTCTGGCCCGGGTCCAGCAGAATGTTCTCTGCATCGAAGGACTTGAAACCTGACTGGTCGCAGCGGAGTGTGTAGGTCCCCGGCTGCAGCTCGTCGAATTCATAGTCGCCAGACGCCGAGGACACAGCTTGTCGAACGATCCGCCCTGTAGCCGGTTCCGACAGGGTTATCTTCGCCCCCACAACGCTGGCCCCGGAATTGTCTTTGACCGTACCTCGTAGGGTGGAGTTGGCCATCTGACCGAAACCCTGGTGTACGGTCAGCCCGAAAGCCAGTAGGAGAAGGAGAAACCACATTGCGAAGCCGGGCTGACTATTTAGTCGCCTGCAGCTTCCGAGAACCGTTGACCATTGTGCCTTTTCGGAAATGCGCCTCATTGGGGGACCTCGTCGCGTTTGTTTTCGTTATCTACTCCGTGGTTTTCGATCGAATCGCTTTCACATTGCATACAATGTGAGAGTTCTTTCTATATCAATCGCAAGAAATGTGTCAACTCCGGGGGTGTCGCAGACAGTGCTGGATTTCCCACTGGCTCCCAACATATTTACGGAAACCTCTGGGTAGCAGCGACTTGCGCGGGCGAGGGGTTCTATCTGGCAGAGTCGTCGTCCCCAGCGTCACGGCGAGCGGTCCGCTTGCATTCAAAAACCGGCGATGGAGCTTACTCCGGAATCGATGGCGTGGCTGAATGACCGGCTGGAACTTCAGTTTTCGAAGGTGGGGAAGCTTGCCGGAAGGACGGTGCGGCAATTCGATTGGCCGGATGTCTAAACAGAAATATCGAGACATTCGCCACCGATTACCCGAAAATTTCTATAGTCGTCCCTCAGGGCCGACCATTCTTTCTCACACAACTTAAAGAGACTTACGCGACTTTCTGTGCTTCGTCTTTTTTCCTCTGTTTTCGGTACACTCGGCACAACTGAAGAAAGTTTGAAGCCGAAACCGCACTTTTCTGCCCACTCTCTGCGGAACTCAACATCCTCTTTAATTTTGTTGTAGAGATCGGACACCCGGGCAACGGGACGCAGAGGTGCAGTACATTCTGGAACTGCTGGTGACCACCATGCGGGCATAACCGGAAATCCTTTTGCCGAAGAACCGTGTTGCTCCCTATGCCCCGAAAGGTTATCTGCAACCGCCGCCGCAGATGAAAACCGCATCGACGCTTCATGTTCTTCACGGTGCGTGAGGGTTGCAATCCCCGCCGAATGCGACAATGAAAGGGACAGAAAAATTGAGGAGATCCATGGCGATTCAGATTGGCGCAAAGCCTGACAGCGGTTTTGATGATCCGATCGGCATGCTCAAGGACTGCCACAGAAGGATCGAAAACTTCCTCGAAATTCTGTGCGTGGTGGTTAACCGCGCACAAGGCAGGCGCCTCACAGGCGAAGAGCGTAGCGCGATTCAAGCCGCGCTGCAATACTTTCGGAGCGGCGGAAAACGTCACACGGCGGACGAGGAAGAATCGCTTTTCCCTAGATTGCGCGAGTCTGCCGCACAGTCCTTCCAGGAGCTCGACAGCCTGGAGAGTGACCATCGCGAGGCAATCGATCTACACGAATCAATTGAGCGGAATTATTTCACGTGGATTGAGTCGGGCGGCCTGACACCGCAGGAAACAGTGCAATTGCTATCCCAAACCGCGCATCTCCAGCAACTTTATTCCGAACATATCCAAATCGAGGAATCCATAGTCTTCGCTCGGGCGAGGTTGGCGCTCGACACCCCCACTATCGCCACAATCGGGGCCGAGTTTCGCCGCCGGCGTCAGTAATTCTCCGCGGCGAATTTCATAGCGACTTTTTTTGCGCGCACGCGGCAGTTCGCTTTGCTTCACTTTTGTTCGTTGAAGCCCAGGCCGCCCTGCCGGGATGACTGGCCTCTCTCGCATGCGATACCAGATCCGTATATACCTCGCGAGGCCGGCGGCTCTTCCGGTGCCCTGTACCCTCCTCGACCACAATGACGGATTGCGGGAGTTCGAACAAGACCTGCATCAACACATCCATCTGGCGAACAATGTTTTATTTCCGCGAGCCATCGAATTGGAGGAGCCAAATTGCTATACGATCCAAGCCTCACCCAGGACGATGGTTTGCAGTCAGGTAAGTTTCGCGCTGACCGGATCGCCGACTACACAGGCGGCGACCCCGTCGAAGTTGTTGACGCCGACACTCAGTGGGGACCGTGGTCAGGCTCTGTCCGTTTTGGTTCAATGAAGCCGAGCTGCCGCGCGAACTCATATCTGGCCGCCTCATAGCGATAGGGATTGTTCGTCCATTCTCCCGGACACGGCCCGTAGTTGAAGTTCGGTCCAGTGGAGGCAGCTCCGGTCGGGCCGTTCGGCAGCCCATTGGGCAGACCTCCAATTCCTGGCGTGGAGTCGACGCAGTTCCCTGAATACGCCGATGATTCCGGCTCGACACCCATTTCGTACCAAGGCCCAGTCACGTTCGTCCAGTCCAACGCATTCCAGGACGTGGTTCCGTCGCCACCTTCGGTCATGCCTGCTGCGCCCATCGAATTGATGATTTCAAGCGACGCTGCACGACCCCGTTTCTTGCCCAGCAGGTACATATATTCGTAATCTTCGTAGCCACGGCGTACCGTTTCCAGCCGCATCGATGCCACTGGTCCGCTGATCCCGTTGCACACGCTGTAGCCATTCGCTGTGCAGCTGGTGTTGACTGCAGGCGACGAGGTCAGGACAGCCATACCCACAGGATTCGCCGTGTAATAGCATCCGATTTCGTTGCCAGGGTAGAAGAGAACGCCATCCCCGTTGGTGGCTGGGCTGACAAATGGCGAGGGGGTGTTGCCGTTGCCGCAGTCGCTTGGCGAGGAACTGCCGTTGTAACCGCCCCAGAAATCACCGACCCAGTCCCATACGCCGCCGGAGGCCGGAACCGATGGATTCGGATCGCCCACGCTCGCAGTCGTCTCATCGAGTCCGTACTTATATGCGATCCAATAATTCGCTCGCCAGCCAACGCCCGTGTTGCTCAAAGCATCGCCCACAGAAAATGGATCTCCGCCCTGATAGAACCATCGCTCAATGGGCACTGGTGCAGTCGACCGCGCCGGAACGCCCTGCCTCCGGTCAAGGGTGTACTGATATCCAGTGTTAGCAGTCAGGGTCGGGGTAGGTGTGTAGCCGGAATGAAAAGCCGGGCCCGGTCGTCCGGGCATAAAGATCGCCGGATTCGGAGACCAGACAACTTCCCAGGAGTTGGTGTAACCCGGGGTCGCGTTGGGTCCACCTGGATATGAAAGATTGATGTGATCTGCGCATGCCGAGTCGGGGTACCACGTGTAGTCGCCCTGTTCCGCGCAGGCCGGCATGTCTGTCAAAAAGGTATGAATGGGCGCTGTCGAGGCCGTCCACGTCCTGGACAAGGCCGTGTTGGAGTTGTTGATTGCCCGGTTGAACAACGAAATATTCTGATACACGGTCGGATCAGACCCCAGTTGGCCCATGCCATCGTTGTCGGTCTCGTCGTAGTCATAGGCAATCAGTTCCGGTATTGCCCAACCTTTCGTGATATGGTTGCGCGCGAAGTGCTTTGAAACTTGCGTCGCGTAGTTGCCGAATAATTGAATCATCCCTGCCGGCGCCAAGCCACCGGAGTAACCGTCATAGTTGTTGTCATACCAGGAATAGCCCCCGCCCGACCAGCCACCGGAGCCCGCTGTCGACAGCGGAGAATCGAACACTCGCATCGCGGTGCCGTCGGAGAATAAACGGCCGGGAGTGAGTGCAGGCCCTACATATGCGTCGTAGTCCGCCCAATCCAGCGAACTTGTAGTGCCGTTGGTTGTAAAACTCGTGCAGGCACCGGCGGGATAACATCCGCTGTTCGTCGGCGCATCCGCATCGATCTGCACATCCATATCGTAGTTGTGGCCCATGATCTGGTATTTCTCATAAAGCGCCTGCTCTGTAGTGCATCCCGGGCCCCCGCATGTCATGCCCTCGCCACCGTCAAAGTTGCTTCGGTAGAACGGGAGCCAGGATTTCAGCATGTCGGCATATCTGGGGTCGACCGAACCGGCATCGAAGGCCGGCAGGTTTCCTTTCCAAACCGTCACGTTCAATGGAATGATGGTTGTCGCCAAACCCCGTCCGCTGATCGTAATTCTCCCGCTGTAGTCTCCGGCCCGTTGATCTGCCGGAATGGAGACGTTCACCCACACGCCCTGCGTGGTATTGGCCTGCACATTGAATGGCGTCGCCACTGCGGGGTGACCCGAATCGTATGGATCATAAAAAGGAATCAGCGGGTCCGGCATCTGCCCGTTGGCCTGAACCTGTGTGGGCACGGTTGAATTCAATCCGCTATACGGAACGTATCCCTCGAGGTACCGCGTCACATTCGACTTACCCGAGTTATCTGAGGTCAGCGTTCCAGCGCCAGTTAAAGGGCTCACCGTCACCGACACCTGGCTCAGCGCCGCTTTCGCACTGGCGCTGATGAATACCTGGAACGACACCGTCTCCCGTCCCGCTCCCGCCAGCGTGATTACCGGGGATCCTGACGGACACGACCACACATCGTTCAGCTCTGCGATCGATTGCGGGTGTCCGGCAAATCCCCACGGGTTGAAGTTACCGTCATCCGCGTAGGTCGGAATGACCGGCTGATTTGTGGATGGGTCATTATTCAACATCACCTTGATGCTGCCGTCAGCAGCCCACACATTCGGCGTCGGGCTTGACCAGTTCTGGGCGCGGCAGGCCTGCGCTGTCGCCTGCTTGCCGCCTGGAATCAAGAGCGAAACTACCGCCAGCGTTGCGAAGATCGAAAGGTAAAAATTCGAGATGATGTGTTTTTTCTGCTGGCCGTCCATATTTCTCCCTTGCCGATTGATTCTGATTTCTTGCTTTGGTATGTTCGAACCGCATTTCGGGATCGCTTCCCGTTCTTGAACCTTCTGACGTTGCAACTTCGCTGCCCCGAGCCTGAAACGACTGGCTCAATGACTCCGCGATGGCTACCAGAGGGTGCAGTCAGCCTTTCACTCTCCCGTACGGCGCGAACCTGATCCCAGAATTCAAGATGGATATTTTTATGCCTTTTGATGAAATCTGGCAAGATAAATATTTCATAAATAAGAAAACGCATGCATTTTAACGGGAATTTTTCCAGTGATCGCCTGACAGTTGCCCGATAGTCAAAGAAAAAATGCTTCCCGACTTATTGAGTTGGGAATGCTTTCGGACGAATCACCCCAGATCGGAAGCAGCGACATGCAATCGGCCCGTGACCCACCGGGGAGGAGACGTCTGATGTTCGTTAACGCAGGCCCGCGGTTGCTGCATCTGATAGGGTTGTCAAATGGCCAGGAAGACGAAGCGGATCGGCATCCTTACCGCCGGCGGCGATAGCCCTGGACTGAATGCCGCTATTCGAGGTGTCGGCAAGGCCGCGCACGGCTATTACGGCATGGAGATCGTTGGATTTCGCGATGGCTTTCGGGGCGTTGTCGAGAATCGGCGGATCGATCTGGATCACTCCGCTCTTTCTGGAATTCTAACCATCGGAGGCACCATCCTCGGCACCAGCCGCGACAAGCCGCACCGCATGGTCATTGACGGACGCACCCGGGACATGACGGGTGTCATCAAAGCCAACCTAAAAAAATGGGGCATCGATTGCCTGGTCTGCCTGGGAGGCGGCGGTACGCAGAAAAACGCGTTCCGGTTGCATCAGGCTGGAATTAACGTCATCACGTTGCCCAAGACAATCGACAACGATGTGGCCATGACCGATGCCACGTTCGGTTACGCCACAGCTTTGGATATTGCCACCGACGCCATTGATCGCCTGCACAGCACCGCCCACAGCCATCATCGCATCGTCGTGGCAGAGATTATGGGACATCGCGCCGGTTGGCTCACGCTTGGCGCGGGACTGGCAGGCGGGGCGGACGTCGTCCTCATTCCCGAAATTCCTTACGACGTGGAGAAGATCGCCGAGGCCATCGGTCGACGCAGTAAACGCGGCAGCAACTTTAGCATTGTGGCCGTGGCCGAAGGTGCAATGAGCCGGAACGAGTCGCTGGTGTTTGATATAGCGGAGAAGGCTCTCAAACGGGCCAAGACCCTGAACGAGAAGCTGGAGGCCAAGCGCGAAATCGCCGCTTTGGAAGTCCGTCATCAGGGCAACACCTTGCGTTTAGCCACGCAGCTTGAGGAACTGACACATCTTGAGTCCCGCGTAACCATCCTGGGCTATGTGCAGCGCGGAGGTGCGCCCTGCGCGGAGGACCGGATCCTCGCGACGCGTCTGGGTAGTGCTTGCGCCGATCTGATCAACAAGGGCGAGTTTGGCGTGATGGTGGCAGCCCGCGGCGATGGCACCGAACCCGTGCCACTGGATCAAGTCGCAGGCAAACTCAACTTGGTGCCTCCTGGCCATTCGTGGGTGCAATCTGCTCGCCGGGTGGCGACGTGCCTTGGCGATTGAAAATTTGCATTCACTCTGCTCGCAGCAGGGATACAAATCCAGGCGGTACAAGTAGGAGACGGCGTTCTTCGCGGCCCTGAAACGGATCGTAGAGAGCGTAGCGAGTTTGATCTCCTTCCCTCAACTGGTGATCGACAGGATCCTGCAGTCTGCGCTCGTTTCATTCCTTTTTATTAAGAGGCAGTTTTTGCGCTGCTAAAGCCGAGCCTTTTTCTGCAGATAGCTACCCTCGCTGCTGCCCATTCGCGGTCAACAGGTACGCGGCCATCTTCCGTATTAAGGCCAGTATTGCCGAGGCTGACGATGATATGTGGCACTTTCGAGCGCGTGAGTATGCCCGGAAAACCGTCGGTCAGTTCCTTGCATCAGTTTGATTAGTTCCTGAGACACTGTTTAGCTAAATGAGTGAAATCATGCGGGGTCGAAGCGTTCGATTCAGTTGTTACCCAGATTGATTTGCAAGTCCATTGCG
Organism: uncultured Acidobacteriota bacterium; assembly: GCA_963735505.1. GTDB lineage: Bacteria > Acidobacteriota > Terriglobia > Terriglobales > Acidobacteriaceae > JAKAAZ01. Next base: position 725,951 of record CAVTLR010000003.1, read on the forward strand.
AGGCGGCTGACTCACCCAGGCTTATACGTTGCGTCGAAGGAAGTTTGCGGTACAGCTTCTTGAGGATGATCATGACAAGTATGAAGCAGGAAGCTTTGATGATCCTTGGAAAGTGGTTTAAGCAAGGCCGGCTGACGCTGTTGAACTTCCAGGTGACTCCTGCCACCGAGAAAATCTGTCTTCAGGGACGCATCACTCAGTTGCGGACTGGCGATTCCCTCTTCACGAGTCCGATCGCGAGCGAAACGGTTCCCTTGAACCGAGCTACATTTGATGGTGAAGGGAAGTTGACCAAGACTTCTCCTTGCCGAAAGAAACTGCCTTGGCCAAGCTCTCGCGTTGGATTGCATCTATCTTTATGTCGAAGTGAATTGGGGCAGGATGGTATTTCCTGGAAGCGGCAGTCTTTCTTAAGCATCTCGGAAGCACTCTAGCTTGTGGGCGAAGACCGCCGGAAAGAACATTTCAAATGGAATTTCACATCTCTGGCGCAATCCGAAAGAAATTGAATCTCGAAGACCTGTTGTTTAGCTTCGATGGAAATGTTGTTTTTGCGAATGTCGCCGCCAGCCGAACGCTTGCACGACGCCTGAACCAGTTGCAGGAATCTGAGCCTGACCCTAAGCCACCGGTAAATGCAGCCGCGCTGTTCGCCATGGGATTGATTGACGAGCTGAGCCACGCGCTCATCGCCCGTTATCGTCATGACATTGATCCGGCCGTCATGTCAGAGGCGGTTCGCTGGTTTAGCGGACAGCTGACCCCGGCTGAAATCGAACGGCTTCTTCTCGCCTTCGTAGAGCAGTTTCCGGGCATATCCGTCTATCGCGGTGAACTCAGCGCTGCCCAGTGGCTCGGCGGCAGTACATCAGGAGTACCCAACCGGCAGATTGCCTTCGAAGAGATGCTGCTCTTGTGGCTCGCCAACGGAAACCCCGCCTTCAAACCGTTTCGCATCTTGTTTGGGGATCACGAGCTCAAGTTACAAACTGCCTATGGAAATGTCACCACGCATCTTCCGAATTTCTTCCTTACCCGTCCTCCGATATCACCTGGTGTAGGGAGCCTGCTCGATGCACTGCGCGCTCCGATGCTTGCCTCGCCCGATTCACTCACAGGTCAGTTGGAGTTCATCCGGGAAAATTGGTCGCAATATCTTGGAGACGATCTGCGCCGAGTATTGCTCGCGATCGATGTTCTTCGTGAAGAAGAAGTCGCCATCTGGATGCGGTTCCATCCCCCAGGCCCGGACAGGCATCGTCATGCACCGCCGGGACGCGGAGGAGAAGGATTTATTGGAGACGAGTTTGTCGGCTTCGATTCGGAGTTCGACATTGGCCCGGATGGCGTCCGTCGCCGCCGCTACGCCGCCGGCTACCAGGCGCCGCTGAACGAATACGAAGCATTCAGCAAGGATCAGGCATGGATGCCTACGGTCGTCCTGATTGCCAAGAGCACCTACGTCTGGTTGGAGCAGTTGTCACAGAAGTACCTCCGCCACATCTATCGGCTGGATCAGATTCCAGACGAGGAACTTCAATTGCTTGCCGCTCGTGGCATCACCGGTTTGTGGTTGATTGGGCTTTGGGAAAGAAGCCGCGCTTCGAAGACCATCAAAAGGCTGCGCGGAAATAACGATGCCGTGGCATCCGCCTACTCTTTGAAGGATTATTCGATCGCTGAAGACCTGGGCGGAGAGGGAGCCTTCGAGAACTTGCGCTATCGAGCCGCCATGGCCGGCCTCCGATTGGCGAGCGACATGGTCCCGAATCACATGGGGATCGATTCGAATTGGGTGATCGAGCATCCCGACTGGTTCCTGTCACGCTGGGAGAGCCCGTTTCCTGCTTACACCTTTGAGGGGCCAGACCTATCCGCGGACAGTCGCGTCGAAATCAAGATTGAAGACCATTACTACGACCATTCCGATGCAGCCGTTGTCTTTCGTCTCCGCCGGTATCGTGAGGGCGACACCCGCTATATCTATCACGGCAACGATGGCACGATGTTCGCCTGGAACGACACCGCCCAACTCGATTACTCCAAGGCCGATGTCCGCGAACACGTCATTCAGGTAATTCTCAACGTAGCCCGACGCTTTCCCATTATCCGGTTCGATGCAGCGATGGTGCTGGCGAAACGTCATGTACAACGTCTCTGGTTTCCTCTCCCTGGAGCCGGCGGTTCGATTCCGTCGCGGGCGGAAAACGCGATGTCGGAAGAAGCATTCGATGCGTTGATGCCGCGCGAGTTCTGGCGCGAGGTGGTCGACCGCGTTGCCGCGGAGGTGCCTGGAACGCTGCTACTTGCGGAGGCCTTCTGGCTGCTGGAGGGTTACTTCGTTCGCACTCTGGGTATGCATCGCGTCTACAACAGCGCATTTATGAACATGCTGCGCGACGAAGAAAATGCCAAGTACCGCTCGTATCTGAAAAAGACTGTGGAGTTCGATCCGGATATTCTAAAACGCTACGTCAATTTCATGAGCAATCCCGATGAACGCACGGCGATCGATCAATTTGGCTCCGGGGATAAGTACTTCGGCGTTTCTGTCTTGCTCGCAACGCTGCCGGGTCTGCCCATGTTTGGTCACGGTCAGATTGAAGGCTATACCGAACGCTATGGCATGGATTTCAAGCAGGCACGATTACAGGAATCTCCGAACGAGGGTCTGATCGCCAGACACCAGGAGATCATTGCTCCTCTTTTAAAGAACCGTCAGTTGTTCGCGGAAAGCACGAATTTCGTGCTGTATGACTTTTGGATGGGCAACAGCACGGTGAACGAGAACGTTTTTGCTTACTCAAATACACGGGGCGATCAGCGCGCGATCATTCTCTACAACAACAGCTACGGATCGACCCACGGCACGATCCACATTTCAGTTGGCTTTCTGGAGAAGCAGACTGGCAGGCTGCAACAGAAGAGTCTCGCCGATGGGCTTCGACTGCCGCACGATGGGTCGACCATCATTGCCTACCGCGATAAGATTCTTGGGCTCGAGTACCTGCGCAGGGCGTCGGCATTCCGTGACCAAGGGCTCACGCTTGATCTGCGGGGATATCAACACGTCGTTTTGCTGGATTGGCGCGAGCTTCGGCCATCGTCGTCCGAACCATGGGATCAGCTATGCGATGCACTGCACGGTTCGGGGGTTCACAGTGTGGATGAGGCACTTTCTCAGCTTCGTCTGCGACCTATCGTGGATGCATTGCACCATGTAATCAATGATGCGAATGTCCAGGCATTTTCGGACGTGGCCAGTGAGTTGGCGGTCCCGTCGCAAAAACCGGAAAAGAGCTCGAAGAGTCGCAAACTTCCCGACAAGAAAAAGGAACATACGTCCAAACAGCCGCCCGCGTCGGCCGAGAATCAAAAAACAGATTTAGATCCAAGGCTGGCCGAATTCACAACGGAGGTCAAGGTCTTCGCCGAAACAGCGATCAAGCTCGCGCAATCAGTGACCAGAAAGAACGATTCGCCTGCTTCGGATCTTTTGTCCGCTTCAGCTCTGTCAAAAACGTCAAAACCAGATTCCTCAGAGCCAAAAGAAGACTATGTTGAAATTGCTGCTGCCTCTGTTCATCTACCGTCGATGCTCGCGGCGTTTCCTCAAGCGCTACAGGCCGCCGCTGGTTCCGTGCTTCCGAGCAGCGATTCGCGCACCGCTGCCCCTGATGTATGGGCACCTATACTTGCCTGGATCGCACTTCGCGCGTTTCCTTCGCCGGCTTCTTCCCTAGCGATCTATGATGAACTTCGACTGAGGCATGCGCTCGCCGAAACATTTTCTACCGTCGGGCTGCACGGTGAGCAGACGTGGCGAGCAGCGGCGATGGTGCGAGTCCTGCTCCGATTGAACATTGAGCCATCCCCTGCGGCGGCGATCCGTTCAGAAGGGTTCTGGCACGATCCCGATGTTCACTGGCTTGCCGGGATTAGCGACAGCGCCGGAAAGAAGTACGTAAACCGAGAACTCTTCGAAGCACTCATATGCTGGCTCCAGCTACCGGCCTTGATTAAGATCGCGGAGGGTCCCGCACCCTTCTCTGAGGCTGCAAGTGAAATTGCCGCGAAAGCCGTGAAATTGATCGGCGCCGCCGAAAGCGCTGGCTATGATCTACGCGTCTTTCTAGATCGCCTGCGTACCGAAACTACAGACGACAAGTCTGATCTCAACGCTAAGTCATCAAAAACTCTGGCTGAAACTTCCACTGTGTAGGTGGACTCGCTCGTTATAAGTATGTCGATTCCACGTGTTGATTGAATTCGGGTCCTGCGCGCAATCCACTTCGCGTCTCGTTTCGTTGCATGTGCAGGCGATCGCGCCCATAAGATTGCGCGAAGCATGCATCCCGCAATGCGCGTTTTTAGACAGCCCTGCTTGCCTTCCTCGTCAGATCGCGAAGCCATTCGAAGCGAGAGTCCGACAGCATTTCTCCGCTAGCTCTCCAGCGCCAGTTTCCGTCGGGACGGCCCGGCACATTCATTCGAGCTTCTTTGCCCAGGTTCAACAGATCCTGCAACGGCGCCATCGCAAGATCTGCAATGGATGACCATGCCAGTTCGATCAATGACGTAGCCGCATTAGCGCTCTTCGCTCCATGCCGCTCCAGGTAATTCCATATCCTCGTCTGTTGCTCCCCAGGCAAATCCTCAAACCAGGATCGAGTCGTTGGGTTGTCATGCGTGCCGGTGTATACCACCGTGTTTGTTTGGAAATTTTCCGGCAGATATGGATTGTCCTGATGGCCGTCGAAAGCGAACTGCAGGATGCGCATGCCCGGAAGATGGAGACGATCCCGCATCGCAGTTACATCTGCGGTGATCAATCCCAGGTCCTCGGCGACGAAGGGCAGCCTGCCCAACTCTTTTTCGACGGCTTGGAAAAACTCGACGCCGGGACCGGGTACCCAGCTTCCTGTCTCTGCCGTCGGTGCTGCCGCCGGCACGTGCCAGGCAGCCGCGAAGCCTCGAAAATGATCCAACCGGATTACGTCAACGTGGCACAACAGGGATCTCAAACGAGCGATCCACCAACGGTAGCCAGCCTCCCGAAGCGCGTCCCAGTTGTAGACAGGATTGCCCCACAGTTGTCCCAGCGGGCTGAAATAGTCTGGAGGCACACCGCCAACGAAACGTGGCCGTCGCTGCTCGTCCAGAAGAAAAAACTGCGGGTTGGCCCACACGTCGCTCGAGTCCCCAGAAACGAAAAATGGCAGGTCACCCATCAACGTCAGCCGCTTTTTTTGCGCGTAGGCCCTCATGCGTTCCGCCTGCCGAAACAAAAGAAACTGTGCGAACGAAACCTGGCCGATAAAATTCGAGAGTTCAATCCGCGCCTGCTGCAGGGCTGCTGGCTGACGCTGGACCAAATCGCATGGCCATTTCAGGTAGTGCACGTTCCCGAATTTAACCTTAAGGGCGCGGAACAGCGCGTAATCCGGCAGCCACTGGTCGTGATCGTGACAAAACCTCTCGTACTCCGGACGAAGGTCTGCACGAGTACCAGTGCTGAAGCGGTCCCACGCCTTTTTGAATAGCCCATGCTTGAAGGGAATGATTGCGTCATAATCCACGGCATTTGCGGGGAAAGTTGGATGCTCGCAGTCGCTTGTCGCTAAAAGTTCATCCTCAACCAGCAACTGCGGACTGATTACCAGTCCGTTGCCGGCGAAAGATGATAACGATTGATAAGGGGAATTGCCGTAACCGGTAGGACCGAGCGGTAACGACTGCCACCAGCTCTGCCCGGCTTCTGCAAGGCGATCAATCCAGGAGATTGCCGTTGGCCCAAGGTCTCCAATGCCGTCCGACGATGGCAGCGAAGTGACGTGCAGCAGTAACCCAGACCCGCGATATTTGTCAGGAAAAGGCACCCGGCTGATACTGTCGCCACTCATACTGGCCCATCCAGAAAATTTGTGGATGAAACCTACGATCTGCCCGATGCAGTCATTTTGCACACTCGATGAACGAGAAAGTCCATCGGGCATCGCGGTTCCATCACTCTTGAAGCAGCGAAGCGATCCCAGCCCTCGCTGTCGCATCGATCATTCCTATCCTGCCGATGCAGTTTCCTCACAACCGCATCGCGGCCAATCTCAAAGTTCATCGCCAGGACGGTGCATCGTGCCACAGAATGAAAGCAGCCTCAAGCGGTACGATTGCTCCGACGTGTGAGGCAACGATGCGCGGCGTGTAGTCAGCAACCGGGCGACCCATCGGAACTGAGGCACTGTAGGTGAAGCCCCTCGTCGCCCCGACCAGGCGCTCGCCACGATTCATCTCCTGCGCGATGGAGGCCTCGTCGTTCTTCGCCTCCGCGTAGAGCTCAACGCTCACGGCATCGGGATCGATATCATCAAGAAAAACCTGAACGTGAAAGACGTATTGCTTGCCCTGCTGCTCGACAGTCGTGGGTCCGAATCTCAGCGCTGGCCAATGCTTCGTTAACTCAGCCTGCCAGGCGACAAGATCGGCTCCTAATGAACCTCGATTCTCGGCGCGCTGGCGAAAAGCTGCGGCCGCCGAGAGATAGTGTTCTTCGGTATATTGGCGGACTGCGCGATTGGTTGAAAAAGTCGGGGTTAAACGAGCCATGCTTTCGCGCATGCGCGCAACCCAACCACCTGGAATTCCATTCTTGTCGCGATCATAGAACTCTGGAATCACCTCCCTTTCCAGCAGCGCATAGAGAGTTTCAGCTTCAGCTGCGTCCCAGGAAGGATCATCCCCATGCTCGCGCCCATCTCCGATCGCCCAGCCCACTTCCGGGGTATACGCCTCCGCCCACCAGCCATCGAGCTCCGAAAGATTCAACCCGCCGTTCACCAGAACCTTCATGCCGCTGGTGCCGCTCGCTTCCCAAGGACGTCGCGGAGTGTTCACCCAGACGTCCACACCCTGCACCAGGTGCTCCGCCATCAGAACGTCATAATCCGAAAGGAAGACCACACGGGATCGAACTTCAGGGCGGCGAGCAAACTCAAACCACTGCTGGATCATTTCCTGCCCTGCGACATCTTGAGGATGAGCCTTGCCTGCCAGTACCATTTGGACCGGGCGCTCTCGATTCGTCAGAATGTTCACCAGGCGTGCCGGATCGTGCAACAGAAGGTTCGGGCGTTTGTACGTGGCAAAGCGACGGGCAAATCCCAAAGTCAAAGTATTGTCATCGAGGATCGACGAAGCCTGCGCGAGCTCTTCCGGCGACGCTCCTCGAGCTGCTAATTGGCGGCCGTAAATTCTTCGCACGTACGCCGCCAGATTCTTGCGGCTATCTCCACGAAGCTGCCACAGCTTCGAATCATTGACTGCGCGAATATTTTTTTCCTGTTCCTGCCAGTGTTCCTTGCCAGCACTCTTTTCCGCACGCAAGTTCCCACAAGCGATCTGCTGCTGCAGAGTCCCAGGTAGGGGTGTGTACTCCGTTGGTCACGTACGTCACCGGTACCTCTGCTTCAGGCCACCGGGGAAACAGCGGCTGGAAAAGTCGCCGGCTCACTTGACCGTGCAATTTGCTGACGCCGTTGATGGCGCCGCTGCCGCGGATGGCCAAATACGCCATGTTGAATGGTTCGGACGAGTCTCTCCGATCGCGTCGCCCCATCGCCAGAAGATCGTCGAGCGAAATCGCTAGCTTCTCCTCCGCATACTTGCTGAGATATCGCTCCATCAGGTCGGGAGCGAAGCGGTCAAAGCCCGCCTCCACTGGAGTATGAGTCGTAAAAAGGTTGCCGGTACGGGTGACGCTCAGCGCGACGTCGAACGGCTTGCCGTTGTCTTCCATGTAGGAGCGCGCACGTTCCAGCACCGCGAATGCGGCGTGCCCTTCATTCAAATGGCAGACCTCCGGCTTCAATCCCAACGCTCGCAGAGCCCGCCAGCCACCAATACCGAGCACTAACTCTTGCTTCAAACGTAACTCGGGACCTCCTCCGTACAGCTCCGTCGTAATGCCGCGGTACGCCGGAGGATTGGCGGGATCGTTGGTATCGAGCAAATACAATTTGGCGCGGCCCACCTGGACTTGCCAAACTCTGATCCACAACGTAAAGCCAGGCAACGCGATGGGCAGGCGCAGCCATTCGCCGTTTCGCTCGCGCACCGGTCGAATCGGAAGCTGACCGGGATCATTGAATGGGTACAGGGCTTGCTGCCGGCCTTGTGCATCAATTTCCTGTCGAAAATAGCCTTGCTGGTACAGCAAACCAACCGCAGTCACCGGGACCCCAAGATTACTCGCGGCTTTGAGTTGATCGCCCGCAACGTTGCCGAGTCCGCCAGAATAAATCGGCAGAGCTTCGCTCAACATAAATTCCATCGAGAAATACGCAATGGTCGAAACACCCGAACGCGGATACGTCTTTTGAAACCACGATTCCGATTCTTCGTCTACCGTTTTCTCGCGGTGGAGATCCGCCAGCAGCGTTTGAAATTTCGGGTCGGAGGTAACTGTTTGCAGTTTTTCCCGGGATACAGTTTGCAACATAACCCAGGGATTGTGGGTCAGTTCCCAGAGTTCCGGATCGAGTTGCGCCCACAACTGATCCGCCGAGTGATTGAACGACCACCTAAGGTCCAGGGCCAGGTCGGTCAGAGCACCTGAAATGGCTGTATCGAAGGGACGATCAACGGTTGTCGAGCTACTCATAAACAAACTCCTCTCATGGCTTATCGATTCACAGCGCCTGATGCGCTGTGAGCCAGCGTTTCCGAAACAATGGTCTGGGCTTCTTCCTCGATCTTTCGTAGATGGTCTTGCCCCAGGAAACTCTCGGCGTAAATCTTGTAGATTTGCTCCGTGCCCGACGGGCGTGCCGCAAACCAGCCGTCCTTCGCGATCACTTTGATTCCTCCAATTGCATTGCCATCACCCGGAGCGGTCGTCAGAATCTTCTCGATCGGCTCCCCGGCAACTTCAGTCGCGTGGATGTCGGATGGAGACAATCTTGCCAGGGCTGCCTTTTGTTCCGGCGTAGCGGGAGCATCGATCCGTTCGTAGAGCGGATCTCCCAGGTCGCGGGTCAACTCACGATAAATCTCACCAGGATCCTTGCCCACACGCGCTGTAATTTCTGCTGACAGCAGGCAAGGAATGATTCCGTCCTTATCTGTGGTCCACACGCTGCCGTCCCTCCGTAGGAAAGAAGAACCGGCACTCTCTTCCCCTCCGAAACCCAGCCATCCGGCGAGCAATCCTTCGACGAACCATTTAAAGCCCACTGGAACTTCATACAGCCGTCGCCCCAGGCGAGCGCTGACACGATCGATCATGCTGCTGCTCACTACCGTCTTCCCAACGGCGAGATCCTTGCCCCAATTCGGCCGGTTCGCGAATAAATAACTGACGCACACTGAAAGGTAGTGATTCGGAGGCAGCAACCCGCTCCCCTTGGTGACGATGCCGTGACGGTCGTGGTCCGTGTCACTGGCAAATGCGATGTCAAACTTATCTTTCAGCCCAATCAGCCTCTGCATTGCATACGGGGAGGAAGGATCCATACGAATCTTGCCATCCCAGTCCACGGTCATGAATCGAAATGTCGGATCAACCGATTTGTTCACGATCGTGAGATCGAGACCATACTGCTCCGCAATCCGCGGCCAGTAGTCGATGCCCGCTCCACCGAGGGGATCCACGCCAAGTTTAAGCTTGGCGTCTCGCACCGCATTCATGTCGACAACACTATTCAGGTCACTAATATAGTTATTCAAAAAATCGTGTTTGTGGGTCGTAGGAGCACGCAGCGCTTTGGACAATTGCACACGCGTAACACCGTCGAGGCCGTGCTCGAGAAAACCGTTAGCTTTCGATTCAATCCAGGAAGTCACGTTCGAATCCGCCGGCCCTCCATGCGGGGGGTCGTATTTAAATCCTCCGTCATCCGGAGGATTGTGAGACGGTGTGATTACGATGCCGTCGGCAAGTCCTGACTTTCGCGCGCGGTTGTACTGCAGAATCGCGTGGGAGACGGCCGGGGTCGGAGTGTATCGTGTACCTTCGGAGAGCATGACTTCGACATTATTCGCAGCCAGCACCTCCAGCGCGCTCGCAAATGCGGGCTCCGACAAAGCATGAGTATCCATCCCAAGGAACAGCGGTCCGTCGATTTTCTGGAGTTTGCGGTAGTCGCAGATCGCCTGAGTGATGGCCAGGATGTGCCACTCGTTGAACGCCACATCCATCGCAGACCCGCGATGTCCGGACGTACCGAACACAACCCGTTGTGCGGGATCACTCGGATCGGGTCGTAACTCGTAATAATCTGTCACCAGCTTCGGGACGTTCACCAGGATAGAAGGGTCAGCCGGCTTCCCGGCAGCGGAGCTAATTTTCATTTGGCACCTCGACAGCGTCCGTCAAAAGAATCGCGCTCGATCTGGATTCGACTCGAAAGGTGTTCTCGCCTTGAAGCGAGGGCTCCCTGCCGCTCTCGAAAAGATCGTCAGGAGCGGATCGGGAAGTATCCACCGCCAAACGCCACATCTTTCCGGCCGGCACCGCGGGAATAGCATAATCTACCGATTTGACATCGGCGTTAAACAGGATGAACAAGTCGGGTTCTGTCCGTCCCAGAATCAGGCACGCAAAGGATTTCTGCCGCGGATCCATCCAGTCGGGAGTGGAACCGTTTGGCGCGAACCACTTAATGTCTTCATCCGTGTAGAAATTTTCACCCCGCAAAACACGATGGGCTCGACGAAAGGCGATCATTCCCTGGGTAAAGCGGTAAATCTCTTTGTGCGTTTCGAGCAGGCTCCAGTCAAACCAGCTCACCTCGTTGTCTTGGCAATAGGCATTATTATTGCCGCCCTGGGTTCGGCGAAACTCATCGCCGCCCAGCAACATGGGAATGCCGCGAGAGATAAACAGGGTTAGCACGAAATTTTTGATCAGGCGATTGCGCGTGCCCTCGATATCGGGATCCCCGCTTGGCCCTTCCACACCGCAATTGTCGCTGTAGTTCGCATCGCTTCCATCACGGTTGAACTCGCCATTTTCGATATTGTGTTTCTGTTTGTAGCTAACCAGGTCATTCAATGTGAAGCCGTCATGGCAAGTGACAAAGTTGAGGCTGCTTGCAGGTCCCTTGCACGTCTTTTCGTACAAATCCGAGCTTCCGCAGATTCGGCTCGCGAAAGATCCGATCATGCCCGCTTCGCCAACCCAGAAGCGGCGCACATCATCGCGGAAGCGGCCATTCCATTCCGCCCAACGCTTGGTAGAAAAACTTCCCACCTGGTAGGCACCTCCTGCATCCCAGGCTTCCGCGATAATCTTTACGTCACGCAGGATGGGATCCTCGGCAATCGACTCGAGCAGCGGCGCATTGCGCAAAATGTTTCCATGCTGATCTCGGCCCAGGATTGAAGCAAGGTCGAAACGAAAACCATCCACATGCATGCGCATCACCCAGTAACGAAGCACATTTCTCACGAACTCCCGCACGATAGGGTGGTTGGCGTTCAGCGTGTTGCCAGTGCCGGAAAAGTTCTTGTAGTAACGGCGATCGCTCTCCTGCAACATATAGAAAATTGAGTTTTCAATACCGCGCAGGCAGATCGTGGGTCCCAGTTCATCGTTCTCCGCTGTGTGATTCAAAACAATGTCCAGAATCACTTCAAGGCCGGCGCTGTGAAACGCCTTCACCATCTCCTGAAACTCCTGAATCTGCTGACCGTGACGCCCTCCAATGCTGTAGGACTGCTTGGGAGCAAAAAAAGCGACGGGATCATAGCCCCAGTAGTTCTTGAGTTTCTCTCCTGATATTGGATTCAAGAGCTGCGATTCATTTTCGTTGAACTCGAAAACCGGCATTAACTCAATGGCGGTCACTCCCAGGTTTTGTAGATACGGTATTTTCTCGATCAACCCTGCGAAGGTTCCAAGACGGCCCACACCCGAACTCGGATGAATTGTGAAACCGCGAACGTGGGTCTCGTAGATGACCAGGTCAGAAGCGGAATGCTTCGGAGGCGAGTCCATCTCCCAGTCAAAAGGGTCCTCGATAAAGATGCATTTCGGACTGGTACCCGCATCATCGACAATCGAAATGCTCAAGTCAGCTAACTTGCTGGAGGAATCGTAGCCGCGGGCAACTGGAAAATCCCAATTCTGCACTCCGGCAATGGCTCTGGCATAGGGATCCAGAAGAAGCTTGTGTGGGTTGAAACGATGGCCCTCCTCGGGTAGATACGGCCCCGTAACTCGATAACCGTAAAGTTGGCCCACCGGAATATCTCGCACCCACAAATGCCAGACGTCTCCGGTCCGGTTACGCACCGGATCCAGGTCAATGACTCTGCGAGGAAAAGCATCGTCAGGATGTTGATACAGTTCCAGGCGAACACTGGTGGCGTGGCGACTGAATAAAACAAAATTGACCCCGCTCCCTTGTTTGTGAGCGCCTCCGACCGGGATCGGATCCCCCGCCTGAACCGATCCCATCTCAGAAGTCGATAGCAAGCTAGTCGCCAGAATCTGCGCCGGCCCTGATTCAGTCATTGGCATTATTCCCACCCTCGCGCGCTCGTTTGCCTCCCGAGCAAGCACATCCCAATCATCAGAATTCCATCGACGCTCGCGCTGCGCCTTTTTTCTTCGACCTCCAGAGTGGCCGCATTCTTTACTTCTATATAAACGGTCGCAGTTTGGCGAGGATGGTCGGTAAAAATTCCGAGACTGCCGGATGAATGTTCATCGCGCCCTGAACCGCCGCGTGCGGTGCCTTTGCATACGTCGCTTCCCGCGGAACGGGCTTCACTTCGTCGTCTCCGGTTCCAAGAATCACAGCAGCCAGAATTTGTTTGGGTTCTGCACCGATGCAGATTTTCATGATGCTTTGTGTCTCTACTTTTTCGTCGACCCGGCCGCCTTGTCTCATTGGAGATTCACAGCCACGACACGACCTCCGGATTTCGACCCGCTGCCACTCGATTAAGCCAGAAGAAAGCGGGCGAATCCATTGGACAAACGTATTGATCAATACCAAGGTATGGCTCGGAAATCGGCCCAGATTCGTGCGGACTTTGTTCCCCGGAACCCAATACCAAGGTATCGCCAATACGATCGTCTTATTGATTCGCCGGGGTGCCTCGGGTCTAATCGCTCCATCGCGGCCGATCGGCCAGACGCCGGAAGCAATCCGCAGCCATGTCGGCACCGCGTTCAACCTGGAGCCAAATATTTACAGAAGGGATGGGAAAGAATGCCGCAAGCAACCTGGAAACCTCACGAGAAGCACGGACTTCTGACGACGCAGAGCGACTTACCTGACAGCGTCTACGCATTTCCCAAGCAGCGCAAAGAGCCCCTGACCGACGCCCAACATGTACGGAATGCGATCGCGCGCTTCGATCAAGTCACCGACGTCTCCGATGCCGACCGCGCTTTGGCGTTTGCGAACATTGAAGAAGCTGCAAAGTACTACAACGTCAACCTCACGGAAACGTCATGGCAAGAATTGGGCATCCATCCTCATAAAAAATAGAGCGAAACTGCCGCCAAAAGTGCTGTGACGCGCGAACGCCGAGAGCACGGCTGAGAATCGACTGGTCAGAGAGTCGGCCAGGGGGAACAAATATGAAGGCAATTGTTGTCCACCAATATGGCGGGCCTGAAGTTCTCAAGTTCGAGGAATACCCTGATCCGGTGGCGGGCCCTGGCGAAGTACTGGTGCGGGTGGCTGCCGCGAGCGTGAATCCGATCGACTGCAAGCGGCGTGCCGGATTAACGCAGGATTTTTATCCCATGCATTTCCCGAGCCTCATAGGAATCGATATGTCGGGGACTGTAGCCAAGCTTGGGCCGGGAGTAGAAGGTTTTTCCGTCGGCGACCAAGTGTTCGCTATGGCGGACAATACTTACGCCGAACTCTGTGTCGTGAAAGCCGCGGTCTTGGCGAAGATCCCCAAGGGGCTCGATTTGATCCAGGCGGCGGCGCTGCCGCTGGCGACGACGACCGGCAACCAACTCCTTTCAGCTACGGGAATCAAACCGGGTCAAACGGTCGTGGTCGTAGGTGCTGCTGGAAATGTCGGGCGTTCAGCGGTTTTCACCGCGAAGGAACGCGGGGCGAATGTGATCGCGGGGGTTTTGAAGAGGCAGATGGATGAGACGAAGACTGTCGGCGCGGATCAGCTCGTCGCAACTGACGACGACACCGCGATTGCGAATCTTCCGCCGCTCGATGCGGTGGCGGATACGGTTGGCGGAAGAACCGCCGAGAAACTGATCGCCAGGGTCAAGCCGGGAGGAGTGTTTGCTTCGGTTCTCGGGGCACCGCAGAATGCCGCGAAATACCCATCTGTAAAAGTGGTGCCAGTATTCTCGAAATTCGACAGGAAAACGCTCGAGTTCATGGCCGAAGCGGTGCGAGATGGCAAGCTAGTCATCCCGATCAGCCAGAAACTTCCACTCAGTGAAGCGTCCGAGGCTCAAGCAGCAACGGAGAAGGGTGGCGCCGGCAAGATCTTGCTGGTGGCTTGATATTATTTTGCGAACAGAGGACACGAAAGGAATATCGCAAATGAAAAAGGATCTCCGCGGAATCAACCCGGCTTCGAAACCGAGTGGCGATGGTTGTGTGGAATGCCTGGCGTCGCCGAGAGGTTGGTGGCTTCACCTCCGTCGCTGTGCGGAGTGTGGGCATATCGGATGCTGTGATAGTTCTCCCAGTCAGCATGCCTCAAAGCATGCTGAGACCACAGGCCATCCGATCATCGCCAGCTTCGAGCCGGGAGAAGACTGGTTCTACGACTACGAGAAGCAAGGGATGATCAGAGGTGTGCCATTGCCTCCACCGCACGCTCATCCCCAAAGTCAGACCGTACCTGGACCCGCAGGACGGGTGCCGGCCAACTGGGAATCGCTCCTGCACTAGCTGCCTGTTATGGGGTAGACGAGCGATGAACCTCTTCATTTAGGCCGTCGACATTTTCGGATGCACCGACAACTGGAGGCACCGTATGAATCTACCCGACGCGCCGATTGCACACGAAGGGTTCTTCGCGACTCACTTCTTCACCGTGAGCGACCAGGAAAAATCGACGGACTTTTATGTCAGAATTCTCGGCGGCAAAGTGATCAAGCCGGAGAATCCCTGCTACATCAAGCTGGCGAATACATGGATCATTCTGAATTCCGGTGGCGGCCCGACTCCCGACAAGCCGGAGGTTCTTCTTGAAACGCCGTGGGATCTGAACAGAGTGAATAGCTTCCTTAATCTGCGCGTCGCCGACATCTGGGCCTGCTACAAACAGTGGGGCGACAAAGGAGCATTCTTCCTTACCGAGCCCTTAGCCAATCCCGACGGCTGGGAATGGCGCTGCTACATGCGCGATCCGGACGGCTACCTCATTGAGGTCGGCCAATATACTCAAAGCGCGCTCGACTGGTTCAACAACCATAGTTAATCGGAGAAAAATCATGACAAGCACTACAGCAGAAATCACCGTGGAAGCGCCGCCCACATTGAACCCTCTGGATGTCGTCCCGGACGAAATCCCTTTCGATGTGCCGTATGGAGTTCCGATATCGCTGCAGCAAGCTCAGGTTGTGATTCAAGCCGCAGTAGCGGAGGCCAGGAAGCGGAATTGGAAAATGAACGTGGCCGTAACCGATTCCGGTGGAAACCTGGTCGCCTTCCAACGGATGGACGGTGCGATGCTCGCCTCTATTCAGATCGCGGAGCACAAGGCGCGCGCGGCCGTGACCTTCCGGCGGCCGACGAAGGTCTTCGAGGATGGTGTGCAACTGATGCATCTGAATTACCTGCTTGCGTTCGATGGAATCATTGCATCCCGCGGCGGCATTCCGCTGATCCACCAGGGCGTTATCATCGGCGCAATTGGTTGTTCTGGAGGCACGGATTCGCAGGATGAAGTCGTAAGCAACGCAGGCGCAGCAGTCGTTAACAATCCGCCAACGAGAAACAAATGATCCAGATCTTGAGCAGCGACCGGGCGCCGCGCTGGTGCGAATTGAAATCTAGCGCCATCGCAGGTTGATCGCGAACCGAGACATAGAGTGTCGCCTCTTTCGGGTGCGCTTTCGGGTACGAATCAATCCAAACCGACACTATCCATCCACTTCCAAGACAATCTTTCCGCGTTTGTGCGGTGCGCCTGCGAGCATCTCGTGCGCAAGCCTCGCTTGTTCCAGCGGAAGTACGCTTCCTACGCGTGCAATCAACTTACCCTGATCAAACAAATCGGTAATCCGATCCAGCCGCGCCGCGGTGACCTCAACCAGGAAGAATACAGCTCGAACTCCGTTCTCCTGTTCATGTTCCGGCAGAGGCTCTGAAACGCTTGTGACGAGAATGCCGCCTGGCTTGATGATCCCGAAGGAACGCGCTCTTGTATCGCCGCCAACTGTGTCGATGACAATGTCAACGGGTGGCACGGCATTCTCAAACCTGGTGGTCTTGTAATCGATGACAGTCGTAGCGCCGAGACTTCGGACTTCTGCCACGTCTTCGGACGCCGCCGTTGCGAAAACCTCGAGGCCCGCCTGGCTTGCCAGTTGCACGGCATAGCCACCCACATTGCCAGCCGCGCCGTGGACGAGTACACGCTGCGTCGGTTTTGCTTCTGCATACTCGAACAACATCTGCCATGCCGTTACTGCTACAACCGGAGCCGAGGCTGCCTCAACGTGGCTTAAGCGCTGCGGCTTGCGGGCAATCATTTTGGCGGAGGCAATCGCGCACTGGGTGTAGGCACCACAAAAATCGGGATGAGTCACTCCATAGACCGCTTGTCCCACCTGGAACATCGACACGTCAGGTCCAACTTCTTCAACCACGCCCGCCAAATCCGACCCGAGAATCAGCGGGAGCGCAGCTTTTACCACGCTCTTGTGCTCACGAATCAGAGCATCCCACGGTCCGACCCCAGCCGCTGCCACGCGCACCAACACCTCGCCAGGCCCCGGCTTCGGCTGCGCCACATCGTCAATCACAATCACGTCTGGGGGTCCGAATTGATGTATTCTTGCGGCTTTCATGAGATATCCATTTTCCTGGTCAACCCACCCGCACAACTTTCTCGTCCTTGAGTTGCATCATCCTCACGGCTTAGGACCGGGCCTTATGCGAAATCTTCGGCGGGAAGAATTAGCGGTATTTTTTCAGCCTATGTATTTCGACCACCCGGCCACATACGTCCAATGATCTAGCTCTAGAGTCATCCCAGTAACTTGCCAGCCAGCCAGCTATCGACGCTGAACTTTCCCGGTCCGGAGCAGATCAGCCAAATAAAGAAAAGCACGTACAAGACTTCCGGAAGGTAGAGGAAATCGTCGAGCCATTTGAGCGGCGAAAGTCCTTTGGGAATGGTGGAAAGCGCGCTGGTCAGGACGGCAACCGCCATGTCGATCAATAGCGCCATGCACGCCGGGCTCGAAAGAAACCCAATGGCCACCAGGGATCCGCCGACGAACTCGACACCCGACACGAAATAAGCCAGCATGTGCGGAAACGGGGCCCCGGCCTCAACCAGCGTGTCGTAAACCGGTTTCATGCCGCTGGCGACAAACAATTTGTTCGCCCCGGAGATGGCGAAGAACAGCCCGATCGAAACGCGTACCAGCAAGATGGCATATGATTCCAACTCACCGCTGCCCAGCATGGCAAACTGCATCCACCGTTTCCAATCCATCTCTTCTCCTCCCGTTTCCGCGCCTCCAGATTATGTGTCCATACGTTCAACCCATCGGACGCGCCATGCAGGTGCCACGAATGGATCCGCGAAGTATTGTGTTTCCCGCGCAACCTTGTCGTCCCTGAACTCCATGATGCTCACGGTGAAGGAAGGCCTGCCGTCATAAGTCAGGATGAATTCAGTCACCCAAAGGTCACCGCTGCCAATGATTCGTCGTACAGTAAACCGCTTGTTGCTCGGCTGACTGGCGCGTTGGTTCTGTATGTTGTATCGTCCGCGTGTTCGCTCGCCTGACTGCGGATACTCCAGCACCGCATCCTCCAGATAAATACGGTGCTCTGTTTCAAAATCGTTGGCATCGGACGCCGCCCAATGTTGATCCAGTGCCGCGCGGATCACTCGATCCCGCACCCCTGCATCCTGCCCTTTCGCTTCTCGATCGTTCATCTTCGACCTTCAATTCGATGAGGAGTTCGCTAGCGGGATCGGAGTGCGCGACCCGCCAGGTCACGCTGTCTCTTCACCATTCAGCCAGAACAAAATGGGTCACGCAATTGGACTATAGTATCGCCCATACTTTCTTATCCACTACATTCGCGTCACCTTTGGGACCCGCAGCTTTTCTCCCTCGTGCGGGTTCTGACAAATCGATCAGCGAGAAGCAGACTTTTCGCCGCACAGTTGATACGAAGGTATCGTCGATACCATGGTCCAATTGCTTCAGCCCGTCTCGTCTGGCCTAATCGCAATCGTTGGCGATTCGCGTTGATTGGGCTTTGAAAGGTTTTTTGTAAAGGTGAAGGGCCATGTCTAAACTTGTCACGAAGTTGGTTGCGAAAGAACAACAAGAACAGAAGAGAAAAACACGCGCTTCCGCCGAACGTATCGCCGGCCTTCCCTCGCTTGCGATCGTTCTGGCAGTGCTCGTCGCCACCGTGGTTTACGCGCAGGACAAGTACTCGCTGAAATCACCCAGCGGAATCGCGTTCTCCGACTTCAGAGGATACGAAGACTGGGCCATGGTCTCGTCCGCCCGTACCGACGAAGTGCTGAAAGTAATTGTTGCGAATCCAGCCATGATTGCGGGGTACAAGTCCGGCATTCCCGTCGACGGCCAGCCTTTCCCGGAGGGTTCCATGATCGTGAAGCTCCAGTGGACACAGAAGAAGAGCACGGAGGCCCCTTTCGCCGTCGACGTGCCAGACGTCTTCAGCCAGGCTTTTGTCATGGAAAAGGACAGCAAGAGGTTTCCGAAAACCGGCGGCTGGGGATACGCAGTATTCAACTACGAAGCTGCAACAAACAAGTTCACGGCCGATCCCAAAAGCCTTTCAGACTGCGGAAACACATGCCATACCGCAGTAAAGTCGAAGGACTACATCTT
Organism: uncultured Acidobacteriota bacterium; assembly: GCA_963735505.1. Classification (GTDB taxonomy): domain Bacteria; phylum Acidobacteriota; class Terriglobia; order Terriglobales; family Acidobacteriaceae; genus JAKAAZ01. The sequence continues at coordinate 745,005 of CAVTLR010000003.1, forward strand.
CCATCCCTACGAGATGCGTTGACGTGGTCCTCTCCGGTGCTTCATTGCAGACCGCCCCTCATCTCGCGCATCAAGTGCAGCCGCTGTCGAGGGGCAGTTTGCCAACGGATACGGCTAAGCTGGCCAGATATCTCATCGGAAAAACCATCGTGCGCACGATCGGGCGAAGCAGGTTGAGCGGCCGTATCGTCGAGACCGAGGCCTACCCACCCGGGGATGCGAGTGGCCATGCGTATCGTGGGCGAACCGCCAGAAATCAAACCCTATTCCTCGGCCGCGGGTTTGCTTATGTGTACTTTATCTACGGCACGTCCTACATGCTCAACGTTTCGGCGGAAGAAGCTGGAGTGGGTGCGGGAGTGCTGTTGCGCGCTATGGAACCTCTTCAGGGCATCAACCGGATGAAACAGCTCCGCAACACCGACAAACTCACAGATTTGGCCAGAGGTCCGGGAAGGCTTGCGGCTGCATTGGAAATCGATCAGCGCTTGGACGGGGTTGACCTGTGCGCGAAGGGCCCACTGTGGCTTGGAACTGCAGTTCGGGAGACCGCGCGCATTGGCTCAACTTTGCGCATCGGAATCACCCGCGAGGTAGACCGGCCGCTGCGTTTCTTTGAGGTAGGTAGCCCATTCGTCAGCGGTCCCCTCCACGCAATAAAAAACCGTTAGGCTTGCGTTGACTCGATGGGTTCGCAGCGTCTTTGGCACTGCAGCGTTGAATCAAATACCCCCTTCAAACATCTAACATTTGCAGTTAGAACAGGAGGCAAGCCATGTCCCTACGCCCGGTCAAAGAGGTCATTCAAACCAAGCCCACGCTGGAAGGCGCGGGCGTCAAGTTGCAGCGGGCATTCGGTTTTGGCAAGACAAAGGAATTCGATCCCTTCCTGCTGCTCGACGATTTTCGCAATGACAATCCAGCGGATTATCTAGCCGGCTTTCCCTGGCATCCGCATCGCGGCATCGAGACCATCACCTATGTTCTGGCCGGCTCGGTCGAGCACGGCGACAGCCTGGGTAACAAAGGCGCCATGACCGCCGGCGATGTGCAGTGGATGACCGCGGGCAGCGGCATCTTGCACCAGGAGATGCCGAAAGGTGACTCACAAGGCCGCATGCATGGCTTCCAGCTATGGGCGAACCTACCGGCGTCGCTCAAGATGACGGATCCTCGATATCAGGACATTCCGTCGAGTGCGATCCCGGAGATCACCGATGACGACGGCACCCACGTACGCGTCATCTGCGGCGAGTTCTGGGGCAAAAAGGGTCCAGTCGAAGGCGTAGCCGCCGACCCGAGTTATCTGGATATTTCTGTCGCTCCAAATCAACGCAAGCGCCTCAAGGTGGAAACCACGCGCAACGCATTTGCCTATGTCTTCGCCGGCTCTGGCACGTTTCGCGATGCTTCCAATCCGCAGGCCGTTCTCACTGAACAAGTGGCCAAGCCCGAAGCCGCGCCCGTGTACGACATCGGAAATCATTCGCTGGTGCTGTTTGACCGCGGCGACGAAATCTCCGTGCAGGCCGGTCCCCAGGGCATGCGCTTTCTCCTGGTGTCAGGTCGGCCCATTGAGGAACCGGTCGCCTGGTACGGTCCCATCGTCATGAACACGCAGGAGCAGTTGCGCACCGCCATGGCGGAATTGCAGGACGGTACCTTCATCCGCCATACCTAACCCAGCTACTTCGCTACTTCCCGACAACGATCACGGTGAAGCTTCCCGGAATCATCGGCGGCCGAGAGTGTGGTTGTTCCTGCGCTGCCGCTGGACGCGGCGCGAATTTTGCCGTGACCAGGTACGCCTTGCTTCCATCCGGGCTTAGCGTCATGGTGCGTGCCCCTTTTTCCGTGGGAAGGTTCTGCACCAGAGTGAAATTCCGCGGCGAATCTTCATGCACCACCGTCAGTGTTCCGCTTTCGCCGTTCGAACTGAATGCATATCCGCCGTCCGTGGAAAAGCGAGCCGCATCTGGGCCATCTCCAATCGTCGGCGTTGCGATCACCTTCCCCGTTTCCGTCGACACAATCGCCATCTTCTGGTTGTCGCACACACTGAACAAAATCCCATGGACGCGATCAATCGCCAGCCCCGAAGGACTTTCGCCCGGCGCGACCGGCCACGTCGCCAGCAACTTCCTCGATCGTGCATCAAAGTGGACAATCTCGCTCTTGTCCTCAATGTTGTCGTAGATGTTTCCCTTGCCGTCTGCTACCGGAAACTCCGGTTTGCCCGGGAGATCCAGCGTCGCCAGCACTTTGTCGTCTTTTGTATCAATTACAGTTACATTATGACTGCGCCCATTAAAAGCCCACACCGTACGCGTGACAGGCTCATACACAATCCCGTCAGGATTCGTTCCCGCGGGAATGGTGCGGATCACTTTGAATGTCTTGCGATCAAACACCACCACCTGGTTGCCGCCGCCGTCGCTGATGTATCCATTTCCGCCCTTTGCAAAAACAACTCCGTGCGTCCGATGCATCCCGGTAATGTCAGCTACCTGCTTGCCACTCTCCCGGTCGATCACCTGCACATGGTCGCCGCGCGTAATGTATAGCAGATTTGTCTGCGGATCGACGGCGATGTAATCCCACCCTCCTTCGCCGCCAACCTGCCAGGTGTGTTCCACGTGAAATGGTCCCTCCGCTGCAAACGCCATGGTTGTGGCCGTCGTGGTCAACAATGCCACTGCAGACAGCAGCAGGCTCCGGCAAATCAATCCGCGTACTCTCATCTTTGCTCTCCTTGTGTTTTGCCGCCTGGAGTAGACGGCGATTCGTCGACAACGTTGACCCTAACGATCGCTGAGGAGTTCCTGCAGAGGCTGGACAGTTCCTCTCTCATCCAACCTCGGAAGTATCACCTCGGCAATTGTTCCCCGCCCTACCTCACTGGTGATTTCGATCTGACCGCCAGCAGCCTCAACCAGCGCTTTACAAATCGCGAGCCCCAATCCCGCCCCGCCTGTATTCCTCGATCGCGATGGATCGCCGCGATAGAAGCGGTCGAAGATGTGGGGCAAATCGTCCGCCGGAATGCCCTCGCCGTTATCTTCGACACGAAAGCCCGTCATGCCGTCACGCGACAAGACCTTCAGCACCACGGTGCCTCCCGCGGCAGTATGCTGCAACGCATTCACCACCAGGTTTGTCGCCAGCGTTGCACAATCGTCGGAAGCGATGCGTCCAACCGCGCCCTGATTTTGCTCAATCACCAGGTTGACTCCGCGCACACAAGCCAGCGCCTCCGTCTGGTTCGCTACTTCGCGTACACATTCGCTCAGGTCGGTCTTCGTTGTAAAAACCTGTTCTTCAAGCGACTGCTCTACTCGCGCCAGCAGTAGCAACTTCTGTACCAGATCTTCTAAGCGCGCGCAGTCCGAGAGGCACATTTCCAACCCGCGTTCATATTCCGCTGCGGTTCGCTTGCGAGAGGTGAGCAATTGCAGTGACGATTTAATGATCGTGACCGATGTCTTTAACTCGTGCGCCGCATCGTGCACAAAGATTTGCTGCTGCGCAAACGCACGCTCCAGCCGGCTCATTGCCGACTCCAGCGCATGCGCCAATACTGCCAGTTCCTGCACCGCAAATGCGTTCGGCGGTGCGCGAAATCGCAGCGAATTCGAAGAGATGTCTCGCGGCAGCCCTCGCCAATTCCTCCAGCGGAGCCATCCCTCGCCGCAGCAGGATCAGCAATGTTCCCGCGGTAAACAACAGAATCAGAAAATTTGAAATCGCCAGAAATTTCGCCGCGTGGCTCATGGCCGCCCAGAACGGCTTCAACGATGCGGCATAGAAAATGACCACCGGACGCGCAATCCCCGGGCTCTTGTCATCCGCATCAATTTGTCGAACCCCATGCAGAGCAAACCCGCGATAGCGTTTTCCATTCAAGCGAAAATTAAGTGCCTTTTCGCGACCTGCCAATTTCTGTTCAACTTCACCATTCCAATTCGCAGAACTACCCACCACGCGCCCACCCTCACCGCGCACCTCGTACAGGTCGCCTCGCGGCAGGTCGAGCGCCTTCGGATCCAGCATCACATTGTCATTGGCATCCTCTGCATCCTGCACCGCACCCAGCAAGGAATCAGCCCGCCCCCGCAGCATCAAATCGAACGAGTGCAGGTTTTGCTGCCGTTCATAGAACAACGCCAGCCCCGTGGCCGCCGCAGCCAACAACAGTTCCACCAGCAGCACTGTCACAACCAACCGTCGTGTCAATGAGTAGGGCTTCATAGTTGCGCCTCCCGCGGCCCTGCTGTCAGGCGATACCCTCGCCCACGCAGCGTCTCAATCCATCGCTCTTCTCCGCCGCGGTTCAGTTTGCGGCGAAGATTTGAAACATGCGCCTCGATCACATTCGAGTGGCGTTCCCAATTGAAGTCGTACAGGTGTTCCAGCAGCGATTCTTTTGACACGATCGCACTCGGACGATGGCTCAGGTATTCGACAATGCGATACTCGGTCGGCGACAATTCCACTTCCTCACCCCCACATCGCACGCAACGTTCCATCGTGTCCACTTCCAGATCTCCCACGCGAATCAGGGGATGGCTCACGCCCTTGCCCCGGCGGATCAGCGCCTTCACCCGCGCCATCAATTCACCCAGATCGAATGGCTTTCCTACATAATCGTCCGCGCCGGAATTCAGCAACTCCACGATGGAAGCCTTTGAGGTGATCGCAGTCAGCACCAGCACCGGCGCCTTCTGGCCTTTCTTCCGCAGACGCTGCAATACCTCGGGACCACTGATCTTCGGCAGCATCAGATCCAAAACGATCAGGTCATACTCGCCTCTCTCTGCCAGGTACGCGCCCGTTTCCCCATCGCCGGCAATGTCCACGGCATAGCCCGGCCCTTCTCGCAGCGCCGCCGCGATGTTTTCTGCCAACCGCTCTTCGTCCTCCACAATCAGCACTCGCATAGACTCTACGTTCACCTTAGACCTTCAATTGCAGACGCCGTCGTCGATTGCGTCATCCGTCGTTCTGCCGTCAGCTTTTTCCGGCCATGTAATAGTGCACCGCCGGGGTGATCACCAGAGACAGCACCATGGAAATCAGAATCCCTCCAATGACCGCGATGGCGAGCGGCTGCAGCATCTGTGACCCGGCGCCCAGCGCCAGTGCCAGCGGAAACATCCCCGCCACCGCTGCCACCGCCGTCATCATGATCGGGCGCAGCCGTCTGCGGCCAGCCTGAATCATCGCATCTTTCGGAGACATTCCAAGCGCCCGAAATTTCACGTCGGCATCCAGCAGCAATATTCCATTCTTCGCCACAATGCCCACCACCATGATGAGTCCCATGAAAGAGGAAATGTTGAATTCTGTTCCGGTAATCATCAACGCAAGAAAAACTCCCGAGGTAGAAAGCACCGCAGACGCCAGGATGGACACTGGCGCGGAAAAGGATCGAAACTCAAACAGCAGCACCAGAAACACCAGCAGCAAGCCTGCAAACAACACCATCAGCAAATCGCGGAAGGACTGCTGCTGTGCCGCGTAGGTGCCACCATATTCCACGCGAATCTGCGGCGGAAGATTCAGCGACGCCACAGCTTTTTTCACGCCGACGATCGCCTTTCCCAAACTTGTTCCCTCCAGGCGCGCGGAAACTTCCACCAGCCGTTGCAAATTCTCTCGCAAAATTTCCGTCTGCCCGGGAAGATTTTGTACCGTCGCCAGCGCACCCAGCGTCGCCGTCGTTCCCGCCGAACTGACAAGCAAGGTGTTATTCATGGCTTGCGGCGTGGCCCGATTTTGCTCCGGAAATCGAACGCGGATGTTATACGCGCGATTGTTCACGACCAGTGGCGTCGGCGCCGTTTCCCCCTGCAGCAACGCACCCGCATCCATCGCAACCTCCTCCGGAGTAAACCCACTGGTCGCGGTCACGGACGGTTGAATGTGATACACCGTCTCCGGACTGCTGATGGTGTCGTCGATCCCGTTCAAGACTCCCACCACTCCCGGCACGCTCGAAATTTTATCCGCAACGAGCGGCGCCCAATGACGCAGCAAGTCCGGATCTTCGCTGAACAGCTTGATGTCGACTGGCTGCGGCGCATTGGTAAGATCGCCAATCATATCCTCCAGCGTCTGATGTAGATCAATGTCCAGCGCTGGTTCCGCTCGACTCACCTTGTCCTGCACCTCGTCCATGATGGCGTAGATATCTCGGCTGCGATGACTTTTCAGGTTCACGGAAATATCCCCGGTGTTCGCTTCGGTCACCGCGGCCAAACCCAACTGCAGGCCAGTGCGCCGCGAAGTTGCTTTCACCTCCGGGATGGAACGAATGATCTCCACGACGTGACCCACCACACGGTCTGTCTCTTCCAACGAACTTCCGGGCGGCATAATGTAGTCCACCGTAAAAGCGCCTTCATCCATCTTCGGCAACAGGTCGGAACCGAGGGAGGCGTACGAAAAATAAGAAATCACAATCAACACCACCGCGAAACCAGCCAGCCACAATGGTCGCGCCAACACAATTGTCAGCAGGCGCTCATAGCCGCCAATGATGCGCTTCATAAAGCCGCTGATGCTGGCCTCTTCGGCTTCCATCATCCGTCGAGTTTCCTCTTCATGCGACGCGAACGCGCCCACTTGATCCGACGCTGGCACCGTGTCCTTGCGACGGACAAAATATTGACTCAATGTCGGTGTCCACGTCAGCGCCAGAAACAGCGACGAGATCAGTGCGGACGCCATCGTAATCGCCAACGCACGGAAGAAAGTTCCCGTCACGCCAGAGATAAGAATCAGCGGCAGAAAAATGACGACCGGTGTCAGCGTCGAGCCCACCAGCGGCACTTTCAGTTCGCCCAGCGCGCTCTGAACTGCCTGCATCCTCCCCTGACCCGCGTCGCGGTGCAGCACTACGTTCTCCACCACCACAATGGCATCGTCAATCACCAGCCCTACCGCGGCCGCCAGGCCACCCAGTGTCATCAAATTAAAAGTTTGCCCCAGCAGCTTCAGCACCACAAAGGTCAGCGCGATGGTCACCGGAATGACCATCCCCGCCACCAGCGAGCTTCCCCAGTCCCGCAAAAAAACGATCAGCACAATGCACGAAAGAACAATGCCAATCAAAATCGCATCGCGAACGCTGGCGATGGCTTCCTTCACCAGCTGCGCCTGGTCGTAGTACACAGAAATGTCAATTCCGGGGGGAAGAGTTTTCCGTATCTGCGCCAGCTCCGCATACACTCCGTCCGCCACCGCCACCGTATTCGTTCCCGGCTGACGATTGATGCTCAGCAACACGCCCGGCTTGCCGTCCGCCGTCACCGCCGTGTACACCGGCTTGATGCCGGCTTTCACCTGGGCCACATCGCCAATATGCACGGGCACACCCGCGGAAGTATTCTTGATCACGATGCTGGCGATCTCATTGGGATTGTGAACCTGCCCGTCCACCAGGTCCAGCACCAGGTCGTGATGCGATGCAATCAGCCCAGGAGATTCAATCAGGTTCGTTCTGCGCACCGCATCCAGAATTTCTGTCACCGTCACAGAAGTTTGCAGCAGTTTCGCGGGATCTGGAATGATGTCGAACTCAGGCTCTTCGCCTCCTTGCACCAGCACGGTAGCCACGCCATTCACGCGGTTCAGGCGAGGCTTCATATCGTAGGTCGCCACTTCCCACAGCCGAGTCGCCGGCATGGTGCTCGACGTCAGACCGAATCCAAGAATCGGAAAACTGGAGAACCGCAGGCGCGTCGCTTCAATACTGGCGGTGGGTGGTAGCGATGCCTGAACTGCGGCCATGGCGGAGTTGACTCGTTGCAACGTCTGGAACATATCCACTTTCCAGTCGAAGAAAAGATCCACTTCCGCCGTGCCGCGGCTGGTGATTGACCGCACCGTCTGCAATCCCTGCACGCTGTTCACGGCTTCTTCAATCGGTCGCGTAATGGTGACCAGCATCTGATCGATCGGCATGACGCCGTTGTCGATGGCAATCAACACGCGCGGAAAATTTGTCGTTGGAAACACCGCGATGGGTATGCTCATCGCCATGATCACACCCACCAGCGACAGCACCAGAATGACCGAGATCACAGCTTTTGAGTAGGTGACAAACCATGCAGGCTTCTCTTCATCGCCAATTGCACCCGGGGTTGTTTCGTGTCGGGTCGACGCGCCGCTCAGTGCGTCCGTTTCCGGCCGCTCCTCTGGATCACGCGAGTTCGAAGAAATATCCGGCATGGCTTTCTACGCCTCTGCCTTCGCGCCAGGGCTGGCGCTGGCGGGCATCACTTTCACTTTTGTCTTATCCGGCAATCCATATTGCCCGCTGACGATGACCTGCTCGCCTGCCTGGAGCCCGCTCAGAACCTGGATCAACGGACCTTGCTGTATTCCCGTCTTCACATCCCGCGTATAGGCGCGACTGTCCGACTTCACCACCATCACAGAAGTTTTTCCGTCGGCTCCTGTCAAAATTGCAGCCGAAGGAATGACCAGCGCGTTCGCGATCGTCTTGGCCGTGATCGAAACTGCTGCCGTCGTTCCCGGTATCAACTTGCCCTTGGGATTGTCTGCCTGCACCCACACTTCTTCTGTCGTGCTGTTGGGATCGAGCGCGGGACTCAACACGGTCACTGTGGCGGGAACATCTCCGTCTAGTCCCGGAACGTGCAGCGTCGCCGCCTGACCCACTTGCAGCAACTCCGCCTGCTGTTGCGGAATATGGAGTTGCACTATGATTTTCGAGATGTCCATCACAACCAGCAGCGGCGTTCCTGCCGGCGCAATGTCGCCGGGATAGACGGCGCGACTTGCTACCACGCCATCGATCGGGCTGCGAATTTCCGTGTAGTCCAACTGCGCCGCCGCGCCCAGGTATTGCCCACGCGCCGTCTCAAGCTGTCCCTGCGCCGCCTTCTTCTGCTGCGAAACCCCTTCCGCCTGCAGGTTCTGCAGATGTTTCTCGGCAGTCTCGTAGGCACTCTGCGCCGCTGTCAGCACCACTGCCGTCGCATCCAATTGCTTGCGCGCAAGCGCGCCCTGCTTGTACAAGTTGTTCTCGCTGTCGTACAGCTTCTGTTGCGCCGCCAAATCCGTCTTGGTATTTACCACATTCAAATTCGCGGTTTGGATTTCTTCCGGCAACGCTGAAGAAGTCGTCGAGGCATACGTCGCCTGCGCCTGATCGTACCCGCCCTGCGCGGATACAACGGCAGCCGTCAAATCCTTGTTCTCCAGCACCGCCAGCAGCTGCCCGCGATGCACCTTGTCGCCACGTTGGACATAGAACCTGCGAACCGGCGCCGTAATTTTCGGAGCGATGGAAGCTTGATGGACCGGATACAACACGCCTTCCGCAGTCACCATGTCCGTGATACTTTGCGCTTTCACAGGCGCAGTCTCCACACTCACAATCGGTTCCGGCGGGGGCACCGTATTGTCACTGCTGCACCCGGACAAAACCATCGTCACGGTTGACCCCACAATCGTCGTCACACACAATGAAAAAATTCGAAGTCGTACCCGATGCGCTCCAGAATTGCTCCGAGCCGCTAATCCAGGACATTCCGCTTCCTTCCACCCCTGCATCAGAACTCTCCTGTCAAGGTCTGCAGCGTTGCCAGAGCCACTCGATAACGGGCCTCTCCCATAACCAATGCATTTTTCGCGGAAGTAAGCGTTGTTTGCGCACTCACCACTTCAAGCTCAATCGCATCCCCGGCCTTATATTGCAACCTTGTCAGGCGGAGAGAATCGGCAGCAAGATTGGCGTCCTGCTGCAGCGTTGCCAGCTCCGAGCGGGCAACCTTCGCTTCGTCATAGTACGAGCTCAAATTGCTGATCGCCTCCCGTTGCGTTTGCGACAGCTCCACCCGCGCCTGCTGACGCCGATATTCTGCCTGGCGTAACTTACTTTCCGTCGAGCCCCAGTTCCAGATTGGAAGATTCATGCCTGCGGTGACAAAGTATCCCAGGTTCGGCTGTGGGCCAAATTGCCGATAGGCAACATCCGTGCTCCGCAATGCGTATGCGTTCGCCTCGATCCCATAGTCCACATCCAGGCTGAATGTAGGTAAAAATCCTGCACGCGCAATCGAAACATCGACGTTCGCCTGTTTCAGCACAGCCATGGCCGAGCGCAGGTACGGGTTCGCATGTTCGGCCAGTGCATCCACCTGATCTACTGAAGGCAATGCTGGAGGATTGTCGAGATCGTCGACGGTTGTGAAATTCTCATCGAGTACCGGCGACAACAAAACAGCCAGCGCCAGATGTGCGCGCTCCATGGCCAGTTGCGCTTCCTGCAGCGCGATCTTCTCCTGATCGAACTGGAGCTGCGCCTTCACAACATCGGCATGGGGTATCTCTCCGCCTTTCTCCAGTTCCTTCGTCGTCGTCAGAAACTGCGTCGCCGAATCCAGATTCTGCTGCGCACTGACATTTTCCCGTTGCGCGACGATGGCGTTGTAATACAGAGTCGTGACCGTGACCGTCAGCCCTCGGTTGGCAATTTCGGCCTGCGCCTGCGCAAAAGCATCCGCAGCTTGCGCGCGTTTGTACGGCGCCAGCGTAAAAAATCCCGCCGGAATATCCTGATGCAGCACCGCCCAGGACCGGTAGACGTGTACGCCATCATTGGTCACGAAACGTCCAGTCGGAATCTTGCTGCCCCCGTTTGTTCCTAGGAATTGCTGCGTCGTGTTGATCGAGGGAAGCAGCGATGCCCGAGCCTGGACACGATCCTGCTTTGCAAGTTCGGCCGTCATCATTGCCGCTCTATATTGCGCGTAATACTTGCGCGCTCGATCGATTGCATCCTGCAGCGTGATGGCCGCCGGAACGCTGTTCGTAGCAACCGGCTGCGTCGCGGCCGGAGGCGACTGCTCTGCCGGCGAAGCAGGCTGCGATGCATCGACTGCAGGCGTCGGCGCCTGCACCAGGACCTGGCCCTCGCATCGCTGCCGGCATACTCCCAGCGCCAGCAGGAGCAGCATCGCGCACCACCCCTTCCAGCAAAGATATTCCTGGGTCCGTAATCTGGAGGTCGTCGATCGGCGAGGAGGATCCGTATCGCGAGAGCACATACCTCAGTTGTACGTATCGCGGCTGAAGATAACCTTAAGATGTCATTTCGCCAGCAGGCATAGTCCCGAAATCATGCAGCGGCCGTCGAAACCGCCGAATCCCTTCCACCGCAATAATGGAACACCCTGACACCAGACAGGTATAGTGGCTCCCATGAAGAAATACACTCTCTTCGCCTCCTGCATCTTCGTCGCCATCCTGGTACCCTCCACGATCTCAGCACAAACCACAGCGGCCACCGCCCCAACCAAAGATTCCAGCTACATCGATTCGCAGGGGACCGCGCATGTCACCCGCATCGTGCCCATCCCGAAAACCGTCAGCCCGCAAGCGCAGCAATTTCTGGCGCGACCCATGTCAGACGCCAAGCCGAACGATTCGCTCGAGCAGCGGCGAAAAGGTACGGACATCTGGCAGGCCGGCGCCGGAAAAGAGTTTGAACAGGTATACCCGGTGAACGTAGCGCGCAGCACCATCGCCGGTGTTCCCGTGCTCATCATCACTCCGCTGCATGTACCGGCGGAGAAGCGGGATCGAGTGCTGATCAATATTCATGGTGGCGGCTTCAATTCGGATTCCGGTTCCTTGACGGAAACAGTACCCATCGCCAACCTGACCCAGACCAAGGTGATCGCGGTTCTCTATCGACTGGCGCCCGAGCATCCCTTCCCAGCTGGCCTTAGCGACATCCTCGCCGTCTATAAAGAAGAGTTGAAAACGCACAAGCCGAAGAATATGGCGATCTACGGCACCTCCGCCGGAGCCATCTTGACCGGAGAGACAGCCGTCAAGCTCAAACAGCTTGGGTTGCCGCAGCCTGCCGCGCTTGGAATCTTCTCCGGCATGGGCGACTTCGCCCGCTCCGGCGATTCGCAATCGATGTACGCCCTCGACGGCCTCTCCGGCTATCTCGAACCGCCGACAGGCACGCACGATCAGGAATATGTCGGTTCAACCAGCCCGAAAAACCCCGTGCTGTCTCCGGTATACGCGGACCTGACCGGTCTGCCTCCAACGCTGTTCATCACCAGCGAACGAGACCTGCTGTTGAGTGGCACAACCATTCTGCACCGCGCATTTTTGAATGCCGGAGTCGACGCGCACCTGATTGTTTTCGAAGGATTGCCGCACGCGTTCTGGAACGATATCAAGCTCCCCGAGTCGCGCGAAGCGGACCAGGATATGGCCAGATTCTTCGACCGATATGTGGGAAAATAATGGCTTGGAGTGGCTGACCGTTCTCCCCGCACGGCGGGCGACGTCGTTCAGCCCCACCTCAGTGTTGGAGTGAAGGTATGTCATTTCCCATCAAGACTTGTGTGGTTTGCTCGGAAGAGTTTGAACTGAAGCCGGACAAGCCCGGCTTCGCCAACCGCTGCCCTGCATGCAGCGAACCCGAATCCGTCGGTGGCGCAAATCGCCCAGTGGATGCTGACGATCGCAAGGCCCATAGTGAATTAAATGAGGCTCGCCGCGGCGCCATTCGCGAACTGCTCTATCGCAAAGACAGCTGATCGCTGCCCGAAATTTTGCAGCACGGTTGTAGCCGTGCGCGTTGCGAGTGGCTATTTTGCGACATCCCTACAAAAACCCTTCTCGTGCCGATTTGGTACGATACGGCGATGGAAATCTCTCGTCGTAGTCTGTGCGCCCTGATTCCCGCCGCCGCTCTGCTGCGTGCGCTGCCGCTCGAAAGTGAATCCACGGAAACGCTTTCCAACTCCCAGGTATTTCCCTTCGACAAGCTGCCGGTCTACCGCTCCACCGATGGTGGGGAGTCGCGTCCCGTGCTGCACGGCAAATTGCCGACCGGAGAAATGCTGGAGGTCCACGAAACCACCTTGCCTCCGGGAGCCATGCCGCATCCGCCGCATCACCATCTGCATAGCGAGCTGTTTCTGGTGCGCATAGGCACGGTCGAGGTGACAGTCAATGGCCACGGCCAAACCATTGGACCCGGCGGCGTTGGCTTCTGCGCTTCCAATCAGGAGCATGGCATCAAAAACGTCGGCAAACTTCCGGCGCAATATTTTGTTGTCGCCGTCGGCCCCGGCGCTTAATCCGCTGAGCGTCGCTCCTCACTCCGTTGGAGACGCGCTCTAGCCCACAGGCTCCAGGTGCGCAGTGAAGTGGCGCAGAAACGGCGCTTCATACGTTAGTCGCATGCCGCGAATATGCATGCGTTTCTCCCACACGCGCAAAATAATTTCCACCACATAATCGATGTGGCTCTGCGTGTAAACCCGCCGCGGAATCGCCAGCCGCACCAGCTCCATCTGCGCCGCTCCAGCAAACATCAGGCTGCCAATTTCAACCGACCGAATCCCGCCTTCCAGGTACAACTCCGCCGCCAGCGCCACGCCAGGAAACTGATCGACCGGGATATGCGGCAGAAAGGCTTTTGCATCCAGATAAATTGCATGACCGCCGGGCGGCTGCACAATCGGCACACCATGCTCGGAAATGTGATCTCCCAGGTACGCTGTCGATGCGATGCGATACCGCAGATAGTCCTGCTCCAGCGCCTCCTGCAATCCCACTGCGATCGCTTCCAGATCACGCCCCGCCAGGCCGCCGTAGGTTGGATAGCCCTCGGTCAGAATCAACAAATCCTGCTCCTGCCGCGCCAGGATGTCGTCATTCGTGCAAAGGAATCCGCCGATGTTCGCCATCCCGTCTTTCTTAGCGGACATGGTGCAGCCATCGCCAAGCGCAAACATTTCCTGCGCAATTTGCTTCGGGGTCTTCGACGCGTAACCCGGCTCGCGCAGCTGTATAAAGTACGCATTTTCCGCAAACCTGCAGGCGTCGAAGTAGAGCGGAATCCCATGCTTGTGGCACACCGCCGAAACCGCCTTGGCGTTTTCCATCGACACCGGCTGACCCCCGCCGGAATTATTCGTTACTGTCAGCATTACCAGCGGAATGCGCGTGCGCCCGACCCGCGCAATCAAGGCCTCTAATGCGGCCACGTCCATATTGCCTTTGAAAGACAGCCGAGCCTCCGGCCTTTTCGCTTCCGGCAGCAGCAGGTCCACCGCCTCCGCACCAACAAACTCCACATTCGCCCGCGTAGTGTCGAAGTGCGTATTATTCGGCACCACGTCGCCCTTCTTGCACATCACGTGGAACAGAATCCGCTCCGCCGCTCGTCCCTGGTGCGTCGGGATTACATGCGTGTAGCCGAAAATATCCTGCACCGACGCCTTGAAGCGATCGAAACTTCGGCTCCCCGCGTAGCTCTCATCGCCTTCCATCACCGCCGCCCATTGATGGGTCGACATGGCCCCGGTACCGGAGTCCGTCAGCAGGTCGATCAGTACATCGTCGGCTCGCACCAGAAATAAGTTGTAGTAAGCGGCCCGCAGCAGGTCTTTTCGCTGCTCGCGCGTAGTCCAGCGGATGGGCTCAACACTCTTGATGCGGAAGGGTTCGATGATGGTTTTTGTCGGCATTCGAAAACGCTCCTTCACAAGCGAACATCTTCGAGACTACAGCCTTCTTCCATCACGGGGGAGATGAGAGTTATCGAGTCGCATCGTCCGGAGTCTTGGTATCCGCAGATGCTTCCGCCGCCTCAGCCTCGGCCAGCGTCTCAGTATCCAGTTCGTGTTCCTCACGGTAGTGATCGGCGTCCATCTTGCCATCCCAGAAGGCCCACTCCACCGGATAGGTGTCGGGATCGAACAGCACTTGATAGAAATGCCACACCACGATGGCCAGCGCCGCCAGAATCGCTTCGTAAAAGTGAATTGCGGTCGCCACATCCAGCCACCAGCGCGCCACCATATTTCCGACAGAAACCTTGGCCCACAGCATAATGCCGGTCACAGCCATCAGGCTTGTGCCCCACACCATGGCCCAGTATTCCGCCTTCTCGGCATAGTTAAAGTGGCCGAACTTCGGCTTGTCCTTGCTCAGGCCCAGGTAATAACAGCATCGTTCCCCAGGCGTCGAAGGCATCTCTCGGCCCCGGCGCCATGTGGCGAACCCACTTCCGTCCATCGCGTGTCACGGCAGCATACACGATGTGGTAGAGACACAGAACAATCAGTGCCACTCCCGCAACCCGATGCACAATGCCGCGAAGTTTCTCGCCCATTCCAAACAGGTCAGCAAACCAGGAGTCAGGATATTTCAGCGCGAACCCTGTAATCACCAGCACGGTAAACGTAAACATCAGGATGAAGTGTTGCCAGCGCTGGTTGCGCGTCAGCCTCTCCACCGTGCGATGTTGCGCCTTGCGTCGCGCAATCGCCTTGCTCCGCCAGATGATGGCGTTGTGCAGAAACATGCCTCCAATCACCAGCAGGATCATCGCAATGTAGAAGCGCGTCACAAATCGCACGATGATTCCACCCATGCCTGTCGGCTGCTTCGGGTCCATGTGAACCTTGCCCAGCGTAAAACGCCGCGTCACTCCTTTGTGACACTGCCCGCAGGTTGCATCCAGATTGGCGCGATTGATGGTCGAACGCGGATCGCTCGATGGCAAAATGTTATGCACGCCATGGCAGCTGGCGCAGTTCGCCACCACCACCGAACCATTCTTTGACGCCAGCCCGTGATAGCTATCTAAATAGGTAGAGACGCGATTCCCCGCGACTCCGAATTCCTGCGTCAGCCGCACTCCCTGGTGACAGCCCGCACAGGTTGCCCCCGACCGATTCTGCGAAACTGTGGAGCTAGGATTCTTCGGCGCCAGGATGGTGTGAATGCCGTGGCAGTCCGTACAAGTCGGAGACATCTGATTGCCGCGAGTCAACGCCTGTCCGTGAACACTCTGCAGAAAGGTATGCTGGATCTGCCCATGGCATTTTCCGCAGGTCGCGGCCACGTTGAACTTGTTGATCGGCGACGCGGCATCGTTCGCCGGAAGAATCTGGTGCGACCCATGGCAATCCGTGCAGACGGCCGCACTCTGCGAACCTCCCTGCACCGCTTTGCCATGCACGCTGTCTTGATAGGATGCGAACACCTGGGTGCTGACGCCGCTACCATTCATCACGAACTTTTGTCCGTGGCAGCCGCCGCAGGTCGCGGGAATATTGGCGTGATTCACCGGAGACTTGGGATCGCTCGCCGGCAAAATATCGTGGGCATTCCCGTGGCAATCCACACACGTCGCCGCCGGCGTTCCATCGACCTTTTTTTGCTGAGCATGAAAACTATGTTGATACGCTTTCGCCGCATCCGCGTGGCAAGTCACGCATGTGATTTTTTTCGGCTCCGCCGTATGCGGAGATTCCGTGACGTCTTTATGGCAATCCACGCAGCTGAACATGGCTCCGTGGATCGATCCCTTCATCTTGACCGGATCGACGTACAGGCTGACCTTCTTGCCGCTCACGTCCTTGGTCAGCGTCGCGTCGGAGTGGCAGGCCAGACAATCCGCGTCCTTCGGCTTTTGTGCCGCTTGTAGGCTGCACGCCCAGGTAAGCAGGAAGATACTGACAAGCCATGCGCAGATCTTGCGTTTTGTCTGCATACTATGGAGGAGACTCTCGTTGCTCCGCGGTGGCTGTGATTCGTATCACGGCAGCCTGTGTGCCGGAAAACTTTGGTGATCTGAGCGTTGGCATCGTGGCTCAAACACACAGGTTGGCCGACATCAATCCATTGGCGCAACGATAGAATCGAAAGAATCGAACCTAGAGAATCCATGGCAGAGGACACGCACCTGACTCCCGAACCCATCCAGACTGCCGCAGATTCCCGCCCCAAATCAGCCTTCCGCCGCCCCGGTTGGTTGCGGCTCTCGCATGAGCACACAGCCTTTTCCGCCATGTTGCTCCTGATGGTTTCAGTCCTGTTATCCCGTGTCATTGGACTGGTGCGCATCAAGGTCATCGCGTTCCTGTTCGGCGCGGGTTCGCTCACCGATGCCTACACCGCCGCATTCCAACTGCCAGACATGCTCACCTATCTGCTGGCAGGCGGCACCGCTTCCATTACCTTCATCACCATCCTCAGTCGCTACCGCGAACAGGGCCGCGAACACGAGGGCGAACAGACAATGTCCGTCATTCTCAGCACCATGCTGCTGGTGCTGGGCACAGCCATCATCCTCGGCGAAATTTTTGCGCCCCTCTACGTCAGCGTCTTCCTGCACAAGTTCGATCCGCCCACCGCCGCCCTCTGCGTGCACATGACCCGCATCGTGCTTCCCGCCCAGCTCTGCTTCTTCGCCGGCGGAGTTCTCAGCGCCGTCTTGCTGGTCCGCAAGCAATTTGCCTGGCAGGCAATTTCGCCGCTCATCTACAGCCTCGGCATCATCCTTGGCGGAATTCTGCTGCACAAAGCACTCGGCGTTTCTTCTCTCGCTGTCGGCGCGCTGGTCGGCGCCATCTGCGGTCCATTGCTTTTGAATTACTACGCCGCCCATCGCATTGGATTGCGCCTGCGCTTCTCACTCGACTGGTCCCATCCCGGCCTGCGCGACTGGGTACGCATGTCCATCCCGCTGATGATTGGCGTCTCCCTGGTCTCCGCAGACACCTGGATTCTGAATTATTTTGCTTCCGGCGGTCACGGCGACATTGCCAAGTTGAATTATGCCAAGACCCTCTTCACCACACCCATGGCGATTCTCGGCCAGGCCGCCGGCGCCGCTTCCATGCCTTTTTTTGCAGCGTTGATCGGCCAGGGCCGGCATCGTGAATTTGCCTCCTCTGTCAATCGCATCGTCACCCGCATCTATGCCTTCGCCTTTCTGCTCTCAGGCTGGATGATCGGCATGGCCTACCCCGCCGTCGACCTGGTGCTGCGCGGCGGTTCGCTGCATCACCGGGATGTCGGCTCCATCGCGCTCTACTTCACCTTGTTTGCCGGCTCCCTTTGCTTCTGGTCGGCGCAAGCCATTTACGCCCGCGCCTTCTACGCCGCCGGCAATACCTTTACCCCCATGGCGGCCAGTACGCTCATCACCGCCGCATCCCTTCCGATCTATTGGTTCCTCTTCCATCACCTGGGGGTGATGGGGCTGGCCATCGCATCCGACTGCGGCATCGTCGTACAAACCCTGGGACTGGCCTTCCTGTTGCACCGCATCGGTCTGGTTTCGTTAGGTGGATTGGAATACGCCGAGATGGCCAAATCCCTCGCGGCGGCCATCGCCTCCTTCGGCGTGTTGTTCGCCGTGGTGCGCCTGCTGCCCTCGGGCTCCTTTCCCCGCGATCTGCTGCAGCTCGCCTGCGGCACTACCGTCTGGCTGCTCTCCGCCTGGGCCATCCTGCAGCTCTGCCACTCCAGCCTGCCCAATCAGTTGATCGGCCGATTTCGCAGCCGTCGCGCCACCAGCCCGAATCCGCTCGATCCCGCCACCCAGCGCATCGCCAAAATATAGGGTCATACCCAGATTGAACGCAGCCCACCCCGGCGACGGTCGGGAGAATCGCAGGCTCAGTTCCAACGCATGCCCCGGATACATTTCGACGAGAGGTGGACCCCGGCCTTTAGTCTGGGGATAAAAACCCGTCGAATGCCGCCTTCAGGCGCTGAGTGTGTTTCAAAATTGTCACCGCACCCCCACGACACCTTCCGTCGGTCGCCCGCTCGCCATCCACCCGTTACAATCCAAATATGCCGGAGCCATCCGATCCGCCCGAACAGGACGACGAGGACTACTATTTCGATGGCCCGTATCTCGTCTTCACTGAGGCCTACCACCGAAAACGCGGCTTTTGCTGCCAATCAGCCTGTCGCCATTGCCCCTATGGCTTTGTAAAAAGTAGCGGACAGATTCTCAAACTTTCAGAAAATGAGCCCAAATCACTGGATCGTCCATCCAAATAGATTCAGTCGGCGGCATCATACCTGCTAGCGACGAATGTTCACCCGGATGAGGTAAACTGCGCCGAATGCATTATGTAGCGAGTTCTGACCACGTTGAAACCCATTTCGAATCTACCGCCTTGGTGCGTGACGTGGTCATTGGCATGTCCGATGGCTTGACCGTCCCTTTTGCCTTGGCGGCTGGGCTTTCCGGCGCAGTCGGATCCTCGCACATTGTTGTTTTAGCGGGCCTCGCGGAAATCGCCGCCGGCTCCATCGCCATGGGATTGGGCGGATATCTCGCAGCGCGCAGCGACGTGGAGCATTATGCCAGCGAGTATCACCGCGAAGAACGGGAAATCGTCGAGCGCACTCGCGACGAAGAAGAGGAAATTTACCAGATTTTTGAGGAGTATGGCGTCGAGCGCGCCGAGAGCGATTCCGTCTTGACCGCTTTGAAGCGCAATCCAAAAGCCTGGGTGGATTTTATGATGCGGTTTGAACTCGGCCTGGAAAAACCGGCCAGCCACAGAGCCCGCCAAAGCGCTGCCGTCATCGCATTCTCGTACATTGCAGGCGGATTTATCCCCTTGCTCCCCTACATGGTCATGCAGCACGCCTCCTCTGCACTGCGCGCTTCCGTCGTCATCACCTTGATAGCGCTTTTCTTCTTCGGCGCCGTCAAAGGAAAGTTGACCGGTGGCGGCACTTGGAAATCCGCATTACAAACAGTATTGATTGGCGGTCTGGCTGCCGGCGCCGCGTACACTCTCGCCCGGCTGCTCAGTGTGCATCCCGGCTTTTAGCACATAGGAGATAATCGCGTGGGCGTTCTGGAAGTTACACCAGTAGAACTAAACTCTCCTTCTTTCCAGCACCAGTTTCAAGCGGTGCGCGATGCGACAGAAGCCTTGGCGCAGCCGTTGACGGCCGAAGACATGATGGTGCAGTCCTGTCCTGAAGCCAGCCCGGTCAAATGGCATCTGGCGCACACCACCTGGTTTTTCGAGACATTCCTCCTGCGTCCCTATTTATCGAACTATCAGGCGTTTCATCCGGATTTTCAATGGCTCTTTAACAGTTATTACAAATCTCTCGGCGGTCACCCGGAAAAGCAGCTGCGTGCTTCCTTTTCGCGGCCCTCGCTACAGCAGATTCTGGCCTATCGCCGCCATGTTGAAAACGGCATTGCGCAATTGTTGGCCGCAGGTGCATCCGCGGAGATACACGACCGCATCGAATTGGGAATGCATCACGAACAGCAGCATCAGGAGTTGATTGCGACCGACATCAAGCACGCTTTCTGGTCCAATCCCCTGCAGCCAATTTATGCGGAATCTCGCCCCGTGCGCAGCAACGACTCCGAGCCACATCAATGGCTGGACTACGCCGGCGGCCTGGTCGAAATCGGCAATCGCGGCGACGGCTTCGGTTTTGACAACGAATTCTCCCGCCACCAGGTTCTTCTCCAGCCCTTTCGTCTCGCCTCCAGACCTGTAACGTGCGAGGAATATCTTCGCTTCATCCAGGACGGCGGCTATCGTCGTCCCGAATTATGGTTGTCCGACGGCTGGGACACGATCCAGTCCCTCGGCTGGCAAGCACCCTTGTATTGGAAACAAAACTCTACCGGCAGCTGGGTCGTATTCACAATGCATGGTCAGGAATCGCTCGATGATATGCGTTCGACCCCGGTCTGTCACCTTAGCTATTACGAAGCCGACGCCTACGCGCATTGGGCCGGTTGTCGACTCCCCACGGAATTTGAGTGGGAACACGCCGCCAACGATCTTCCGATTGCCGGAAACCTTCTCGAAAGCGGAAGCCTTCATCCGCAGGCTGCGTCAAACGTAGCCAACCCGCACCGGCCCGCGCAGCTCTTCGGCGATGTTTGGGAGTGGACGCGCAGCCCCTACGTTGCTTATCCCGGGTACAAACCTGCCCCCGGCGCACTCGGCGAATATAACGGAAAATTTATGTGCAATCAGTTTGTGTTGCGTGGAGGATCGGTCGCGACTCCCACTTCTCACATTCGCGCCAGTTATCGAAACTTCTTCGCCCCAGCCACCCGCTGGCAATTCTCCGGCATTCGTTTGGCTGCGGATGGAGGAGCTGCGTGAACCTTCCTTCCCTGCTCGATGACGTTCTGACCCCGTCAATACAATTACCGCCAAAGGAAAGCCTGGGCGTTGCGCGGGCTGCGATTGACGGCTTGTCCGCGAAACAAAAATCTCTTCCCGCATGGCTGTTTTACGATACCGCGGGTTCACTGCTTTTTGAGGAGATCACGCGCCTGCCCGAGTACTACCTCACCTCGCTGGAGCAGTCGATTTTTTCTCGCCATGCGGCCGACATCGTAGCCCAAGCAGCCGGATCGGCCGAGCAGCCGCTATGCGTTGTCGAACTCGGAGCGGGCAGCGCCAGCAAGACCCTCACCCTCTTGCGTGCCGTCATGGTTCGCCAGGGCGACACCTTGTATCTTCCCGTCGACGTGTCGGAAGCTGCGCTGGAACTGGCTTCAAAAAATATTCATGCCGCTCTGCCACAGATTGAAGTTCAACCTGTCTGTTCGAATTTCACTCATGATAAAGATCTGAACCTTCCCTCCATGGGCCGCAAACTGGCGCTTTACATTGGCTCCAGCATCGGCAATTTCGATCCCGAGGAAGCAGTCGATCTGCTTCGCTGGTTGCGCACCCAGTTGCAGCCCGGGGATGCCTTGCTGCTAGGCACCGACATGGCAAAAGACGTCACGCCCCTGCTCGCCGCCTACAACGATCGCGCCGGCGTGACCGCAGAATTCAACAAGAATATTCTGACTCGTTTGAATCGCGAACTGGGAGCAAATTTTGAGCTGGATGCGTTTGAACATCGCGCCATCTGGAACGCGTCTCAGAGCCGCATCGAAATGCACCTGGACAGCAAGTGCAATCAAATGGTGCATGTCGAACTGCTGCATCGCAATTTCGGATTCAAGCGCGGCGAATCGATCCACACTGAAAACAGCTATAAATTCAGCCCGGAACAAGTGGAAGAAATGCTGCAGAAAAGCGGCTATGTTCTGGAGCATAGCTGGTACGACGACAAGCACTGGTTCGGCGTACACCTGGCTCGCATCGTCGATGCAGAAATTCTGCCCAGCGACGAAGACGCTGCCGCATAGAAATAAATGTGGGTGCCCCACGTCTCGCTTCTGAGACGTGGGTTGCTTTTCGCAGACACGCTGCGATAGAAAGTTCTACTCGCCGGCGATGGTCATGCCTTCAATCACGATCGTCGGGCACGCCACGGAGCTGCGAAAAATCAAGTCATTTCCGATGCTGGAAATGTTGTGCAGCATCTCTTTCAGGTTCCCCGCCACGGTAATTTCTTCCACCGGATAGCTGAGTTCTCCATTTTCAATCCACAGTCCCGAAGCCCCGTGCGAGTAATCGCCGGTGACAATGTTCACCCCGTGTCCGATCAGGTCGGTCACGTAAAAACCGTTGGGAATTCCGGCGATGATCTCTTCTGGCGTCTTCTCCCCCGGCTCCAGATAAAAATTTCCGCAACTGATTCCCGGACTCCCCGCAAGACCGCGCGATGCATTTCCAGTCGATCGCAATCCCAGCTTCCGTGCCGTGTATGTGTTCAACAAATAGCTGGTCAGCACGCCCTTATCCAACACCGTTTTGCGCCGCGTCGGCAAACCCTCTCCATCAAACGGCGAGCTGCCAAATCCTCCACGCGTCGTCCCATCGTCGATGATCGTCAGATTGTTGCCCGCCACGGTTTCGCCAAGCTTACCCGCTAAAAATGAAGAGCTGCGATACACCGCATTGCCATTGATCGCCCCCATAATGGCGCCCAGAATCGAGTTGGCAACCTCCGGGGCAAACACCAACGGCACTCGCTGCGTCGGAACTTTGCGCGCCCCCAGCTTCCGTACCGTTCGCCGTGCCGCCTCCAACCCCACCGACTCCGGCGAATCCAAAAGCGCCAACGATCGCTGACTGGAATACCAATAATCGCGCTGCATGCCTCCATCTGGAGAAAGCGCGATCGGCTGCGCCGCAATGCTGCACGACGAGCGCCTTACCTCGCCAACAAACCCGCGCGAATTCGCCAGTATCTTGCGCCCGGTGGCAGCATCGAAACTTCCTCCGCCGGAATTCTGAATGCGCGCATCGGCAGCCATTGCCGCCGCTTCTGTACGTCGCGCATAGTCAATTCGCTCGGCCGCCGGCAGCGAATACACGTCGTCGTAATAAAGATCGAGATCTTCCGCCAGTTTTCCGAATTCCTCCGGCTCCGGCAGCCCCGCAAACGGATCTTCAGATGTCACCCGTACCAGCGCCATCGCGCCCGAAACCAGCTTCTCGATGCCTTCCGGGGTCAAATCGCTGGTCGTGGTCGAGGCGGTGCGATTTCCCTGGAACACGCGCAACCCCAGCGCCCTTGAACCAGCTTCCTTCAGTTGCTCCACCTGCCCTAAACGCACCAGCGTTTCAAACTCATCGCCTTCAGAAAACACCGCTTCCACGTCGCTGGCGCCTGCCTGCAATGCTTTTGTAACAATGTCGGTTACAAATTCAGCCGAAATAGCGTTTTCCGAAACAGTGACAGTTGCATTCTTCATGAAACTTTGCCCTCTTGGGTCGTTGCCGTGCGTTAATTTCCCGTTCCGCCCACAGTCATTTTGTCCAGCTTGATGGTTGGCATCCCAACGCCGACGGGAACGCTCTGGCCAGCTTTCCCACAGGTCCCCACGCCCTCATCCAGCTTCAGATCGTTGCCCACCATCGACACATATTTCAACGACTCCGGCCCATTGCCGATCAAGGTCGCATTCTTTACAGGCGCGGTAATCTTTCCATCCTCGATCAAATAGGCTTCCGACGCTGAGAAAACGAATTTCCCGTTGGTAATGTCCACCTGGCCGCCGCCGAAATTGACCGCATACAAACCTCGCTGCACGCTGCGAATAATGTCTCCCGGATCGTCCTCACCCGCCAGCATGTAGGTGTTGGTCATACGCGGCATGGGAATGTGCTGATAGCTCTCGCGGCGCCCATTTCCGGTGTCGGCGATGCCCATCAGTCTCGATGAAAGCTTGTCGCTCATGTATCCCTTCAGCACGCCGTTCTCAATCAAAACAGTCTCCTGCGTGGGCGAGCCTTCATCGTCCACGTTCAAGCTTCCTCTGCGATTCGGCATGGTTCCGTTATCGACGACCGTCACCTTGGGGCTGGCCACCATCTGCCCGATCAGCCCCGCAAATGCCGACGTCTTCTTGCGATTGAAGTCCGCTTCCAGTCCATGCCCCACGGCTTCATGCAGCAAAACTCCTGGCCACCCTGGCCCCAGCACCACTGGCATTTCGCCAGCCGGAGCCGGCACCGCGCCCAACTGCAACACCGCCTGTCTCGCCGCTTCCAGCGCAAAATACTCCGGCGTCTTGTCTGTCAGGAAAAAGTCCAGCAGCACCCGCCCGCCGCCACCCGAACTGCCGCGAGCAATGTTGTCGCCTTCCTTCGCGATCACCGAAACATTCAACCGCGCCAGCGGTTGCGTGTCGGTCGCAAAACTTCCATCCGAGCCGGCCACCAGAATCCGCCGCAATTCATCGCCGAAACTAGCCTGCACCTGCACAATGCGCGGATCGTACGCCCGCGCCGCTCGATCCGCCCGCTGGATAAGCGCCAGTTTCGCCGACGTCTCAGAATCGGTACTCGCAGCTGCCACGGTATACAAGTTCGCAGATGGCGCTTCGCGGAATCCCTGTACCTGCTGCTTCGACGGCCCGCTCGCAATCAGTGCCGCCGTATGCGCGGCGCGCAAAAGCCGCTCCGGCGATAAATCGTCCGTATACGCATACCCGGTGCGCTCGCCCGAAACCACCCGCAAGCCGCAACCCGCGCTGATTCCCTGGCTGGCGGATTTCACCAGCGACTCATCCACCATCAGCGAGCTGGCCGTGATGTATTCGAAATAGAGGTCCGCATAATCGCCGCCCGCCGATAACGCAGCGGAAAGACACTGCTCCAACAGCTGCTCGTTGATGCCAAGGTGTTCGTAGAAAAATTTTCGCGTGTCGGGCGATGCAGGTTGCATGCAATAACTCCTTCAGAATGACGCGGTGACCCGGCGCCTCAGTACGCACCTGGTTCAATTCTATCTTTTAGATTCATCCAAACCCGCAAAGACGCATCTCAGCCGCACGATCAGTACCGTTCCGCGCTCCGGCTTTTGTGCTCTGCGGCCGTGTTCCATGGTAGCGTGGAGGGCATGAACAACGATCTGCGCCATCCCATTGGAAAATTTGTACGACCTGCCACCCTCACCGCGCAGGAGCGTGAGGAGGCCATTCAGAAAATCGCCGAACTGCCGAAAAAACTCCGCGCCGCTGTCGCCGGCCTCTCCGAATCCCAGATCGATACACCGTATCGCGACGGCGGCTGGACCGTTCGTCAAACCATCCACCATGTCGCCGACAGCCACATGCAGGCCATCGCCCGCATGCGCCTTGCGCTCACCGAAGATTGGCCCGCCATCACCCCGTATCAAGAAAGCCTATGGGCGGAACTGCAAGATGCGCGTACCCTTCCCGTCGACGTCTCGTTGCAACTGCTCGATTCTCTGCACAGCCGATGGATCACGCTGCTGCGCTCGCTGGACGAATCGGCCTGGGCAAAGCGCGGCTACAAGCATTCTGAATCCGGCACTCAAACCATCGAGCAGGTCGCCGCGCTCTATGCCTGGCACGGCCGCCATCACACCGCCCACATCACGTCGCTGCGTGAGCGGATGGGATGGTAGACGGACCCACACCAGAGCAACTCGCACAGCAGCTGCAAACTTTTTTTAGCGACCAGCCCGCTGCTGTGCTGCTGGAAAATGGCCGCATCCTTTTCGATCTGCGACTCGCCACCGCCACCGTGACCACCGAACATGGCCACTGCGTGTTGCATGTCTGGTCGGAAGAACGCAACTGCATTCGCCACGTCGTCGACATCACGGTTCGCAAAACCGGCCTTCGTCTGCATGTGCTGCGTATGGGTCAGTCCAAGCCGCAGACCCTGGAATTGCAGCCGCAGCAACGGCGTCTGCCCTCGCAGCGAGACTCCACTCGAACTCGTTTTATTCCACTGCTGGAGCGGCTCCTGCCACACTTCTTTCCTGACTGGCAGGCGGAAGGCTTGCGCACTGCAATGGATCTGGAGCGCAGCTTCGGTCCCTCTTATGCGCGCGGAATTCTGGTCCGCGGCAATTCCGCGTGGGCGTTGATCGCCATCAATTCCGATGAAAGTCAGTCCCTCATCGATGGCATTCTGACCCTTGGTGTTTTGTGGCTGCATCACTGTAGAGAGCACGGTGGCGGCCGACGTCTCTTCGAGGGCCTGCGCGTGATTCTCCCGCGTGGCAGGTCCGCCGTAACCGCGGCCCGCATGGCCTGGATGAATGAACGCGCCGCCAAATGGGAACTGTACGAGCTCGACGAAACTACGGAAGAACTCTATCAGCGCGAATACAGCGATCAGGGCAATTTCGACTCTCGCCTGGTGCACGCACCCAACACCACGGCGGCGCAGGAACGCTTTCAGCCTGCCATTCAGCGCGTACAAGCGCTGCTTCCTGCCCATGCCGTTCTCGAAATGGAAGTCGTGTTCCGCAGCGGCAGCGAGGTTGGCTTATTGTGGAACGGTCTTGAGTTCGCCCGAGTCCGCACCAGCGCCGCCGATCACAGCTTTGCGCGATCAGAAGAAATTCTCTTTGGCAGCGGAGCCAATGCAACCTTGCTCACCGACGATTCGGTCTCCAAGTTGCGCGAAATGGTCGGCGAATTGATCGCTCGAAGACGGCCCACCGGCGACAAACGCGACACCCTCTATCGTCAGCAGCCGGAGCGATGGCTGGAGTCCATGCTGCGTCGCTCGCTCGAGTCCATCGACGCCATGATTGAGCCGCAGCCCGTCTATGCGCAGGTTCCAGCGTTTTCCGCTGCCGATCGCGCCGTGCTCGACCTGCTCGCGGTACGTCGAGACGGCCGCCTGGTCGTCATCGAAATCAAAGCGGATGAGGATTTGCACCTGGCGTTGCAATCGCTGGATTATTGGGTGCGCGTTCGCCAGCATCACCACGCAACCGCGGACAAACCGGGCAACGCCGCCTCGAAGAGCGACCTCGAACGCTTCGGATATTTTCCCGGCAAGCAGCTCCGCACCGACGCGCCGCTTCTCTACCTCATCGCGCCAGCACTGCGCATTCATCCTGCAACAGAGGTCGTATTGCGCTATGTGTCGCCGCAGGTGGACTGGACATTGATCGCGCTCGATGAACGCTGGCGAGAAAAAATCCGGGTAGTCTTTCGCAAGCGCCGAGAAAAATAAATCCCGCCGCCTTCGTCTTTATGGCAGCGACACAGATTCTTCCATCTCGCGCGGAGTAGCGACGTGCACTGCGTGGATGCGTGTTGCAAAGAACTTCTCAACCGCCTCAACAATCGCAGGCCCAGTCTTCGCTTCGTAGATGGCCTTGCGCAACCCCGCGCCGCCGGGAACTCCATGAGTAAACCAGGAAGCAAATTGCTTCATCTTGCCGGTTGCATCCGGAAATTCCTGATCCAGCAGCATCGAAAAATACGTGCGAATCAGGTTGTAGCGATCCAGTTCCGTCGGCTGCGTGTAGGTTCCGCTGGCCGTATATTCCGCAATCTGGCGAAAAATCCACGGATTCGCCGGCGCGGCGCGGCCAATCATCACCGCATCGCAATGCGTCTCGGCCACCAGCGCGCATGCATCTTCCGGCGTGCGAATATCGCCGTTCCCAATCACCGGAATCGTCACCGCCTGCTTGATGGCGCCAATCCATTCCCACCTCGCCTGGCCGGAGTATCCCTGTTCGCGGGTGCGGGCATGCAGCGCCACAGCGTTTAATCCGCTCGACTCCGCCAGCCTCGCCAGCTCCACGCACACAATGCTGTCATCGTTCCATCCCATGCGAAACTTCACCGTGAACGGAATCGTCACCGCCGCTCGCACCCGCTGGAAGATGCGCGCAATCAGCGGCAGGTCCCGCAGCAATCCACTGCCCCCGTTGCAGTTCACAACCCGTTTCGCCGGACATCCCAGGTTCAAATCCACAATGTCGAAGCCGGCATCTTCCACAATGCGCGCCGCCTCCGACAATGTCTCTGGATCGGAACCGAACAACTGCGCCGCAATCGGATGCTCATCTTCGTAGTAGGTCAGGTAACGCTTGCGCTTCGATTCACGCATGCGCGACAGCCCGTCCGCAGATGTAAATTCCGTCATGATCAGCCCGCAGCCCGACTGTTGATTGCTCACGCTGGCTTCAATGCCAGCGGAAAAATTCGCCGCCGCACTTTCTAATCCAGATCCCACACCAAACACACTCGCATTGCGGATGAACCGGCGGAACACCGTATCCGTCACGCCCGCCATGGGCGCCAACACCGTCGCCGGCGCAATTCGCACCGACCCGATGTGCATCGACGCCGGAACGCGCGCCTGCTCGGGCATCGCATGCTCTGCCGGATTGTCCCAATGCTTTTTCATCGCCTCAAACGGCTTCTCTGTCCAACAACCAAAAGGCCCCCGCCGCGGCGGAGGCCTCAGTGTACTTCGAACCCGAACGCGCTACTTCGCGGTCTCGGCTTTGGCCGAATCCGACTGCGCATACTTACGGCGGAAACGCTCCACGCGACCGGCAGTATCAATCATTTTCTGCTTGCCCGTAAAGAACGGATGACAGTTGGAGCAGATTTCCATGTGGATGTCGCCCTTATGGGTCGAACGGGTCTCAAAACTGTGACCGCACGCGCATACCACGCGGATGTTCTCGTAATTTGGATGAATTCCTTGCTTCGGCATGGTGACTCAAAACCTTTCTCAAAACGCTAACCTCCAGTTTATGCGAGATTCCCACAGCTTGCAATCCGTCAAATTTTCCGCCACCACGCCCGCGCCTGCGATACTGAAAAAGCAGCAGGAATCCTGCATCGTTCACCATGGAAAAATTGACCGACAATCCCGCAACCACCTGCCCCTACTGTGGCGGCATCGGCGTCACCATGGTGCGTCGCGGCCAGGAGCAATTCGCCGCCGAATGTTCCTGCCGCATAGAAAAAAAGGCGACTCTACGCCTGCAGAAAGCCAGAATTCCGCAGCGCTATACCCATTGCTCACTGGAAAGCTTCGACACTGGCTTTCGCGGAGCCGATCCATCCCTCGGCGTGGCCTTGATGACTACTCGCCGATTTGCCGATGGCTATCCCCTCGAGACCGCCGGACGAGGTCTGCTGCTCACTGGCAGCATCGGTTGCGGCAAAACCCATCTCGCTGTGGGTTTGCTGCGAGAAATGGTGGAGCAGCGCGGCGCTACCGGAATCTTTTGCGATTATCGTGACCTGCTGAAGCAGATTCAGAATTCCTACAACCCCCAGGTCGCGACCACGGAATTAGAGATTCTTCGCCCCGTGTTTGAAGCCGAAGTTTTGCTGTTGGATGAGCTGGGTGCGGTCAAGCCGACGGACTGGGTATGGGACACCGTCGCGCACATTTTGAACACACGCTACAACGACAAGCGAACTACGCTGATTACTACCAACTATCCCAATCAGCCTTCCGCTCTGTTGCAAGTCCAGTCCACCTCGGTCACCGATCGAGATGTGTCACGCGCGACGCCAACCAACGCCGCCACGCGAGCCATGCGGGAAGAAACGCTGGGAGATCGCATTGGGGAGCGCATGAGATCCCGTCTGCAGGAAATGTGCATTACAGTTTTTATGCAAGGCGATGATTTTCGGCGAACGGTCCGCCGCGCCAGCTTCCTCTAAACGCCGCGCAGCGTCTTGCTACAACCAGACGCCCTCAACCGGACTTCGCCGGGCAGCTCGGCAGCCAATTCGCATCGCTCGGAGCCCCGTCGCCTCGGCAGAATCAAAAAAACGGCGCAGCCGCCAGCATCATCAGCGCCGCCGCCACCGCAGCCGCGCGATACAGCGTGTCCCCTTGCGGATGAACCGAGCGTTTTCGCGTTTGCTTCTTCAAAGCCCGCAGCATATTTGCTCCCGACCGATACCGCCCCAGCAAAAGCCACGGCCCGGTGCCGCATCCATCCGCCAGGGTTGTTATATCTATGACGTGTCTTTCGGCGAAAGGGATTCGGTACTTCAATGATTTTTTGGCTTTTTCATGGTTGATTCCTATTTCAGGATGGAGTGTCCCCCACCCCCCATGCGAGGTACAATCGCCCCATGAACGACCCAGCATCGGGATCCTCTCCAACTCCCAACCCACATCGCGAGCCGGTTCTCTTTGCTCCCGAAAACCCTTCAGTGAATAGTGCAGTGGAGGGGGCGGATCGTAACTGGATGCCGTGGATGATTGCGCTGGTCGTCATCTGCTGCGGCCTCGGGCTGGCGTTCTGGCTGGGTCGCCCCGCTGCCAACTCCAATGGCAATCCCGTCGACCCCTATGCGAAATTCGTCACCCTGGGCAATGTCCAGGTCAGCCAGGCCAGTAACTTTGCCGGCGATCAGCTCACTTACGTGGATGGCACCATCGAGAATCGCGGCAATCGCACCATTACATCGATGACACTCCAGGCCGCCTTCCCCAATGAAACCGGCGATGCTCCCCAGATCCTGCAGGCCCCCCTCGGCCTGATTCGCTCCCGCGATCCTTACGTGGACACGCAGCCAATCAGCGCAGCTCCCTTGTCCCCCGGCAAAAGTCAGGACTTTCGCCTGGTGTTCGACAACGTCTCTCCTATGTGGAATCAGCAGGCTCCTCCGCTGCGCATTGTGGACCTTTCCACCCGCCCTTAAGTCGTCCATCCTACGCACAAAAGCCGCTCTTCCCGGCGCCTTGCGAGGGTACTTTTTGCCAGGTTACGAGCAGGTTTTACGCGATTCACGCCAGCCTCAAATTCGTAGGTTTTCCGCAGCTTTCCATGCCTCCCTATTTCGACCTTTAAAACCAGTCAGTTGACCTCTTTTTCAAGGCCGTTTTCTCGAGCCTGGCCTTTGGCACCGCGCTTGCAATTAGGAATGGCATTACCAAGTGCCAGTAGCGCGGCACGGTTATGGAATAGTGATGAAAACGTCCAATTCAAAAAGTTTGCTCAGAATTGCCACGATAGTACTCGCCGCCAGCACCGCACTCCCGCTTATGGCACAATCTGCGGACCAGAGTTCTGCGTCCAATGCCCAGGTGCAAACTGGAACTTCAACTGCTGCATCCACTTCCGGTACCACAACCATGACCGGAACCGGTCAGCCGCCGTTGGAAACACAGTCGCATGAAGGCTTCTGGGGACACATGAACCCGATGGCCCGCAAAAAGTGGGTTAATCGTCAGCTGAACCCAGTCAAAGATCGTTTGAATGAGCTGGATCAGGTTTCAGCCGCCAATGCTCGCGACATCAAGGACGTCGATGCCCGCGCCCAGGCAGGAATCTCCAAGGCTCAGGACACGGCAAACACCGCTGATCAGCATGCCACAGCCGCGGGTAACACTGCGAACCAGGCACAGCAAACGGCGCAGCAGGCCAGTACTCAGACCGCTGCCATCGGAACCGCAGTCAGCAATCTCGATCAGTACCAGACCGTCACCAGCGTGGAGATTCGCTTCCGTAGCACTCATAGCGCGCTCGGTCAGAACTCGAAAGATGCGCTCGATCAACTGGTCAGCCAGACTCAGGGCCAGCGCGGATATCTGATCGACGTTCAGGGTTATTCACCGCTTCGCGGTCAGGCCGGCATCACGGCCTCTCACGATATGGCCTCGGCCGTGACACGCTATTTAGTCACTGACCGTCAGGTTCCGCTCTATAAGATTCGCCAGATCGGGCTCGGCAACGCTCCTCTTACGGTGAGCGATTCCAACAAGACCCGGCACGGCAGCATCGTGGAAGTCACACTGATGCACAACAGTTTGTCAACCTTGAGTGCGTCGAACGAAGGTGCCTCAACAGTCGGCGCGGCGCAGTCCGGTACCGCGCAGTCCTCCTCGAATGGGACTGCGTCGCAGCCTAGCTCGACGCCGTAAACAAGGTTGACTCAAAAGCTCTCACACAAGAGAGAACCAAGGCAGATTGGCCCCTCACACGAGGGGCCCTTTTTTTGCTACTTTCATTCTTCTTTCTACTCCGCCACCATCCCGCCTGTCCATCTCTTTAGTCAATTAAAGCTGGATCAAAGGTTTCGACGAGTGAAGCTTGGGTAGCCTGGGATTTTGGTTCACAGAAATGGATGGAGCTAAGGTTGCTGCGGTAGACCAGGGATTCTCTTCCACAGAAACTCGCACCCGGCCGGGGTGGAACCGCTGCACGGAAACAGATGAACTGAGGCTGCTACGGTAGACCCCGGACTTTAGTCCGGGGAGTCAGAT
The DNA here is from genome assembly GCA_963735505.1 of uncultured Acidobacteriota bacterium. Classification (GTDB taxonomy): domain Bacteria; phylum Acidobacteriota; class Terriglobia; order Terriglobales; family Acidobacteriaceae; genus JAKAAZ01. Next base: position 777,251 of record CAVTLR010000003.1, read on the forward strand.
CCTTCGCACCGAGCCTTCGGGCGCTGAGGGTACGCCGCCGAAAACAAGCTAGAACAGTGTCGGCTCGCTCGCGACCTCGCGGCCCTTTTTCTTGCGCGGAATCGCCACGGAAGCGACCGCAACTTGGTTCGCTCCGGATTGATTGCCGTCATCTGAGCCCAACATCGCCAGCAACGCGCGCATCTCCTTGCGCAGCTCGTTGAACTTCGGACTCACCGCTCCAGACTTCGAACCCACCGCTGCAATTCCTGCACCGCGCCCCGCCTTCGCCGGCACTGGCGGAGTGATGAAGTCCGTCTTGCGTCGCATCGGATGCGGCGCATTTCCATTCTGCGAATCAACCGCTGTCAGCGCTGCGCGTTTTTCTGCCAGCGATTTGCGCGCGCCCGCGATGGTGAATCCTTCGTCATACAACAAGCGCTTGATCTCAAGAACAATTTCGACATCACGCTTGCGATAGAGCCGCTGGCCGCTGCCACCTTTATGCGGCTTCAGCTGCGGAAATTCTGTTTCCCAGAATCGCAGCACATAGGCGGGCAAGCTGCACAGCGTCGCGACATCGCCAATTCGAAAATACAGTTTGTCTGGGATGGAGACGGGCGCCTTTACAGATTGCATCTTGCGTCGGGCGGGTTGCGGTTGTGCCATTAGACTCCCCAATTCCCCAGGCAGAGATGCATCAAACGTTTCATCCTCAAGCGAGAACAGAATTCATTCTCGTGTGCCGGCTGTGCCGCACTTCATCTTGAGTCGCTTCAATCTCCTGCGCCTGGAGCAATAGCACAGAAGGTGTACAGTGGAAAATCGCTCCCAACGCGGTCGTTCATCAAAGAACGGCTGCACATCATTTCAACTCACCACATCACAGTATCTGTGCTCTTGCTCCTATCGATGGCCGCGCGCGGCGACCTTATGCAAAGTATAAGTTGTCACAGGCAAATTGCGCAGCACCTATTTTTCTTCTTCTTACAAAAAAATTCAGCACTGAAAATCCACCCCTCACTTCCTCCTCCGTCGACTCGATCGCTTGGCGTCATTTCACCCCTGCGTGTCGACCCGCCGCGTTTGTCCCCGTTGCGTGTCTCAAGGACCAGCTCTCAGGCGGAAACTCCCTTACCGTCGCCGGACCCGCTGTATGACCGGCTGCCAGGTTCATCCACTGACCAGGATCGAGCGGGCGTCCGGCATTCTCGGTCAGCGCCGGCAATTGCTGTTCAAAGCTCGGGCCGGCCGCGGGAGGCGCAGTTCGCGCGATCAGGAAGAATCCTCCGCCAGGCTGCGGCGCAGACTCCCCAGCCCCGTTCTGCGGCGCTGTTGTCGCAGCCGCGTGGAGCGCAACAATCACCGGCGCCCTCTCCGCAGGAACAGGCACGGAACTCACCGGCTGGGGAACCACGCTCCGCATCGTCGGCGCGACCAAAGGATGCGACAGGATTCGCGCCAAGGCCCATTGCTGCGCCGTGGGATGCATCGCCGTCTCTGGCGTCACCGCTCCTGCTGTGGCCAACTGACCCGACGGCATCGCGATCGTCGAAGCCTGCTGATGGACATAGTGAATCGAGCGGAAGCCGGCCCGTGAATGGTAGTAGCCAAAATAATTTGTCTCGTTCACGCGGCGCGGGCTCGAACGCGGCTCGCTCAAATTCGACAGGTTCACCTGGGTGAAGCAAGCGCGGCTGCAAGCGTGTGCAGGATAGAACGGCTCTCCCGCACCCAGCGGAATCCATCCAGCCAGCGGCGTCCCTGCTTCACCGGCAAAGCTTGCACCACCCACGAACGCGACCATTGCCGGCGCGTACACCGGAGAGACTCCTGGCGGCCCAGGAATCCATCCCCACCGCGATCCCAGGTCCGTCCACCGCCCGTAATGAAACGGCGCAAATCCCCACGCATCTGCATCCACCCAGGTCCATCCCCACGGCGCAATCCAGCTCCAGCGGCCATTCGAATATGGCGACCATCCTGCTGGAAGATTCGACGGATACCACACCGGACCATATTCCAACGTGTCCGACCACTTCCCATACGCGTCCAGATCCTCGGATCCAACCGTGTCAGGATTTACGTACCGACGCGCTTCAGAACTCAGAAACACGCGGTCGCGCTGCTGACTCCAAACATCGAACGGATCTTTTCCCGGCATGCGCTGCGTCAGCACGTGAATCGGATTGCTTCCCACCAGATGTACGCTTTCCCCCGCACCCAGAATCTTCTCCATCCCCGGGCCGCTGATCTGGATCGCACCCGCATCCACCGCCAGCAGCGTGCCGCCGCCATTGGTGTATACATCCAGTCGAAAATCGCCGGGCTGCAATACCGTGATCGCGCCGTTCGGCGTATCCACTTCGACTGGCCTGTCCGAACGCAGGGCGAAGGTCCGCACATGAACGCTTCCCTGGGCCACCGCAAGTTGCGTCGCATCGTTCGCCAGGTTCACAACACTCAAGTCCGTGAACGCCCAGACCCGCACCGCCAGCTCGCCCATCTGCAATTCGGCGTGGCCTTCGTGGCTCACATACAAACGATCGCCCGTGGTCAAAGGAGTGTTCGGTACCGCCTGCGTCCATTGATTGGTTCCCGCAGGTTCCAGCGCCACATGCACCGTCAAGTGCGCCAGCCGCGCTACCCGCACCTGCGGATCGCCGGCAGTAGCTTGCGCATCAGCCGATCCCACCAGCAGCGCCATCAGCACGCCGAGCCAACATAGATGAAAGAATCGCGCGCGCGGACGGTTCCTCACTTTCACTCCCTCCAGCTCTCCATCGTGAACTCTCATTGGACGGGCTTTGGTCTCCACCATGATCCTCCCATCGCGATCCTCTGTTTCAGCCCGTGAAAATTCATGCGCCATCCCAGCGTCCAGCCCTGCGAAATCCCCTCGGTCGCTCAGCCCGAACGCTCATCGCGCACAAAAAAACGGCCTTGCAAAAAGATCGCAAGGCCGTTGCCTGGTGTGTTGCAGAATGTCGCCACTCGCGGCGCAACTCGGAGCGTTTGCCTCCGGCAGCTTCTTCTCCCCAAAGCTGTTTGTCCTACGAGCCCCAAGAGTTGCGCTTATAAGTGACGTCCCACTATATATAGTGGGAGACCTGCAACAATGTCAACAAAAAAATGGCGCTTGCACCCCTTCCCCGTGAACTTCACGAATTCCTACGGCGTATCTTTGATCACAGAGCGCATTCGTTTCGCTGCGGGAGAATTGTGCATGACGGTAAAGAACGTAGAGAATTTTTCCCTGCCTGCTGGTCCGAACCATCTCCACTTCGAACGTAACCGCGCGGCTTCGCGCCGCTTCTCAATTGCATCCCTCTCCGTCGGAGTTTTGCTTTTTGCCGTATCCGGATGCTCCGTCCATGAGCACAAGACCGGCGATTCGGAGAATGTGCACCTCCACACTCCGCTGGGCGGCCTGGACGTGCGCACCAACTCCGCCGCCGCCGTCGATGTGGGCCTGCCCCTCTACCCTGGCGCCGTCGCGACAGGGAACCATGGAAACGACTCCGGCGCCGCCGATATCCATATGAGTTTTGGCAAATGGCAACTGAATGTCAAAGCAGCGGAATACCAAAGCAAGGATCAGGAATTTAAATTAGTCGCGTTTTACAAGAAGGCCATGGCCTCCTACGGCGATGTCCTCACCTGCAAGGACAAGAAACCCCTGGGGCAACCAGTCGCAACCAGCAAGGGGCTCACCTGCGCCAACGATCACGAGTACGACGTCAGCATGGACGCAGGTTCATCCAAAAACCACGTCACTGCTGCCACCCCGAAAATCACCGGTGACATTAAACTGCTGGCCGGCTCTCCAGAAAATCAACACATCGTGGAGTTCACACCCACCTCGGACGGAACAAAATTCTCGATTGTCGCCGTCGAGCTACCCCATAAAGGTCAAACCAACTAAGCGTAGCCCCCCGACTCGATTGCGAACCGATGCTGACTGAGCCCTCAGGTAGACCCCGGACTTCAGTCCGGGGAACCAAGCTCCAACGCGCGTCGCGCCTTCAGACGCTGAGGTAATCGGTAGACCCCCGGCTCGATTGCGGCGGATGCGATGGTAGTTTAGCTTCAACATATGGACTTGATTTGCCATCGTTGCAGCGCCACCCTCGAACCGGAGGCCTATTATTGCCCGGAATGTGGCTCGCCCCAGATTCGCTATGTCGCAGACGACGGCGAAGCCGCGCAGGGCATGCCTGAAACCGGCGTGAACATCCAGGCTGGCGCCGCCGGAACAGGCACCTCCGTTTCCTGGAAATTGGCAATCCAAATCTCCACCATTGTGGGAACAAGCGTTGGCATCCTTTCGGCCGTCCTGGCCGCTGGAAGTGTGCTCTGGGTGGCTGTGGGCGCGGTGGTGGCAATGGGGATCTATCATCGACGCCGTCCCCTGACCAAGCTGGCCCCACGCGTCGGCGCTCGAGTTGGCGCACTGCTGGGTTTGATTGCGGCTACGGTGGCCTTCGCTGCCAATTCTGTGTTACTCGTGATCCAGCGCTATGGGCTGCACCAGGGCAGCGAGATCGACTCTCAGTTGACCTCGATTGTGAAGCAGGCTGCCGCCCGCGCAGCCTCCATGGATCCCCAGGCCCCTGTCACCACGTTCACAAATTTCTGGCTGTCTGCAGAGGGCCGCATCGGCCTGATCCTGCTGACCATGGCCTTCTTGTCTGCGTTGATTGTGGTATTCGCGATCGCCGGCGGCATTTTAGGAGCACAGATCTATCGCTCCTCACGCGGCAACAACGCACTTTCCTAAGGGGTCGGCGCAAAGTTCGCGATCCTGAAATCTGGACCGAGGCCAGTTCCAAACAAGAGCCGCGTACCCCATCCTTTGTGCGTTCTTTGCGCAAAGGGTGGCAGGAAAAAAACGTCGCATTGCCTCAACAGCCCTTAGTCCCGCCGAGAATGCCCTACGCGTCCACACCGTGGCACTTCTTGAATTTCTTTCCCGACCCACAAGGGCAGGGATCGTTGCGCCCGACTTTTTCTCCGGTGCGTCGCTGCGCGGGTTCCGTCGCCTCACCGGCGCCGGCCATGCGCGCCTGTTGCAGCTCGCGTTTCTTCCGCCGCTGAAATTCCTCTTCCAGTGAATCGATGGTGGTCGAAGGCGCACGCGTCGGCACTGGAATCGACGACGCAATGCCGTTCGACGATCCACCATTCATTCCCGCACCGTGATTTCCGTCCAACCCAGGCAGCGCCGCCGCTCCTGGCTCGGCTGCATTCGAAGAACCTCCGCTGAACACAATTGACTGCGGATGAACTCGCGCCGGAATGGAGATTTCTTTTCCGTCCGGTCCCATGATCTGCATGCGGAACAGGAAGCGCACAGTGTCTTCCTGGAAGCGGTTCATCATGGCTTCAAACGCTTCGAAGGATTCTCGCTTGTATGAAATCAATGGGTCCTGCTGGCCGTAGCCGCGCAGTCCGATGCCTTCCTTCAACTGGTCCATCGCCAGCAAGTGGTCTTTCCACAGGCCATCCAGCACGCTCAGCATGATCATGCGCTCGTGGTATCGCATGGGCTGCGCACCGATGATCTGCTCCTTCGCATCGTAGCGTTCCTTCAGATGCGTGAATAGCGCTTCCCCAAGTTCATGCCGATTCAGCTCGCGAACTGGAATGCCCTCGGCCGTAATGTCCATGCCGAACTGCATCACCACCGCATCCTGCAGCGCTTTGATGTCCCACTGATCGGGATGCAACTTGTCCGGCGCATGCGTGTCGAGAATCGTGCTCAGAATATTCGAAACGTAATCGTCGGTGATCAGTTCTTTTTGATCGATGCCTTCCAGCAGCTGCCGACGGGTTCCATACACCGCCTCGCGCTGCTTGTTCATCACATCGTCGTATTCCAGAACATGTTTGCGTGATTCGAAGTTCTGTCCTTCGACCGCCTTCTGCGCTGCCTCGATGCGTCGCGTGATCAGCTTCGACTCAATCGGCACGCCTTCTTCCATGCCCAGCCGCTGCAGCAGCGTCGACACCCACTCCTTGGCAAAGATGCGCATCAGATCGTCTTCCAGCGACAGGAAAAACCGCGACGCTCCCGGATCGCCCTGCCGCCCGGCACGGCCACGCAACTGGTTGTCGACGCGCCGAGACTCATGCCGCTCAGTTCCCAGGATAATCAGCCCGCCGGCCGCCAACACATCTTCGCGCTCTTGCAGTGCCTGCGCCGCATACCCGGCGTAGACCTCTTTCCAGTCGGACTCCGGTGTTTCAAATTCCTGGCTTTGATAATAGAAACGCATCATCCCCGGCGCCGCTGTGGGAGAAATCTCGCCCTCCGCCGCACTCACCGCGCGGGCACGATTCTTCTTCACCAGCTCCTGCTTCGACAGAAATTCCGGATTGCCGCCCAACACGATATCCGTTCCGCGGCCTGCCATATTGGTCGCAATCGTCACCATGCCCAGGTGACCCGCCTGCGCCACAATCTCCGCCTCGCGCTCGTGGAACTTGGCATTCAACACCACGTGGCGAATATTCTTTCGCTGCAAAATCTGCGACAGCAATTCCGATTTCTCAATCGAAGTGGTGCCCACCAGCACCGGCTGCTTCAGTTCATTCAGCCGCGCAATCTCATCGGCCACAGCGAAATATTTTTCCTTCGCCGTGCGAAACACCACGTCGGTGTTATCGATACGCCGCATCGGCATATTCGTCGGAATTACCACCACGTCCAATTCGTAAATCTTTTCGAACTCGGCAGCTTCGGTGTCGGCAGTTCCAGTCATACCGGCAAGCTTTTTGTACAGGCGGAAATAGTTCTGGAACGTGATGGTCGCCAGCGTCTGATCTTCTCGCCGGATGTTCACGCCTTCCTTGGCTTCAATCGACTGGTGCAGCCCGTCCGACCAGCGACGCCCCGGCATCAGGCGCCCCGTGAACTCGTCGACGATGATGATTTCGCCGTCCTTGACGACGTAATTTACATCCCGCTTGTACAGCGCGTGCGCCTTGATCGCGGTTTCAACGTAATGCTTCAGGTCCCAGTTTTCCGGGTCCGCGATGCTCTCAATGCCCAGTAGCTTTTCAATCTTGACCCAGCCCTCATCGGTGACGCCAATGGTGCGATGTTTTTCATCGACCACGTAATCACCGGTCAGGATCTTCTGCTCAATCGAGTCGATCTCCTCGCCTAGCTCCAGCTGCGGAACAATGCGCACCACTCGCGCATACTTATCCGTCGTCTGATCTGTAGGTCCGCTGATGATCAGCGGCGTCCGCGCTTCGTCGATCAGGATAGAGTCCACTTCGTCGACAATCGCGTAATACGGTGGCCGCTGCACGCACTCCGCCAACTCAAACTTCATGTTGTCGCGCAGATAATCAAAGCCGAATTCGTTGTTGGTTCCGTAGGTGATATCCGCGGCATACGCAGCGCGACGCTGTTCGTCGCTCAAGTCGTGCACGATCACACCGACCGAGAGCCCCAGGTAGTTGTGGATTTTGCCCATCCACTCCGCATCGCGTTTCGCCAGGTAATCGTTGACGGTGACAACATGCACGCCATGACCGGCCAGCGCGTTCAAATAGCAAGGTAGGGTGGCAACCAGCGTTTTCCCTTCGCCGGTCTTCATTTCCGCGATGTTGCCCTGGTGCAGCACCATGCCGCCTATCAGCTGCACGTCGAAATGGCGCATATTGATGACGCGACGCCCAGCTTCCCGCACCAGCGCGAATGCCTCCGGCAGCAACTGCTCCAGCACATCCTGTTCCGCCTTGTACCGCTCCTCGGGGTCCTTGATGTCGGCAATATGCGCCGCAATGCGGGCGCGAAATTCGTCCGTCTTGGCGCGCATCTGCTCGTCCGAAAGCTGTTGCATCGCCGGCTCCAGGGCGTTGATCTCCTTGACCGTCGGCAACATCCGCTTCACGGTGCGCTCGTTGCTGGTTCCGAAAACTTTGGTTAATGCATCGCCAAGCTGTATCACGAGAAAATCCAACCTTTATCTTGCAGCGTCTTTCGCTGTTGCGCATTCGCCGCCGCACCCTACCGTAAAACCGGCGTATACAGTTGATTGTAAGCGGTTGTCGCGGCGGAAGCTTCGCGCCTATTGTCAGCGACTCACAGGGATGGCCACATCTCTATTGTAACGGTCAGATAGCCGCATCGCCAGTCGCAAAACCTGACCCTCCGGCAGCAATTTTTCGCGTTCAATCTGAACCTTTGTCCCCAGCGTCAGCCCTTCGCTCTCGGATGCGTTCTGTCATACACCGCCGCCACCTGGCCAGAGGTCAGATGCGTATACCGCTGGGTCGTCGAAAGCCGCGCATGCCCCAGGATTTCCTGGATGGCGCGCAAATCCGCTCCCTCCTCCAGCATGTGCGTCCCAAAGGCATGCCGCAGGGTATGCGGATGAACATCCGCCGCAAGCCCATGCGACAGCGCGACTCGCTTCACGATCCGGCCGACGCTTCGGGTCGTCAGCCGCCCATCGCCGCGCAATCGAACATTCAATAGCAGCGCCTCGGATGCCCGCTTCGCGTCCAGCAGCTTCTGCGCCCGCTGCGGCAAATACGTTCGCATCGCCATCGCCGCCGCATCCCCCAGCGGAACATACCGCTCTTTGCGCCCTTTGCCGCGCACCAGGATGCACTCATTGCCCCACTGAATATCTCCCAGGTTCAGCCCCACCAGCTCCGCGTTACGAATCCCGCAGCCATACAGCAATTCCATGATCACGCGATCCCGCTCCGGCCACGCCGTTTCCGTATCCACATCATTGAACGCCTGGTTCAGTTGCTCCGCTCCCGGCACCCGCGGCAAATGTTTCGGCAGCTTCGGCGTCGACACCAGCCGCGCCGGATTTTGCTCAATGTGCCCCGTCCTCGCCAGCCATCCAAACCACGAGCGTATCGCCGCCAGCGCCCGCGCCACCGAGGGCTTCGACAATTTCTTTTCGTACAGCGTTCCCAGGTATTCCCGGATCACAGGATGTTCAATCTGCGACGGCACCACGCCTTCGCCACAGCGCTTCGCCAGAAACGCCGCAAAGGATTGCAGCTCTCTCTGGTAGGCGCGCACCGTGTGTTCTGACGAGGCCCGCTCCACCGTCAGCACCGCCATATATTGCGCGATCAGCCGCAGAATCTCTTCCGCCCGCGGCTCCGCTTTCTCGTCCGCGGGTGACGCTTCCTGGCCACGCCTCGGGCGACCCGCCCGAAATGAATTGTCATTCCGACCGGAGCGCAGGGCAGTGGAGGGATCTGCTTTTCGCCGATCGAGAACCGAATGCTCGTTGCGTATTTTGCGATCATGGCGGGATCCACGTCCGATCATTCCGCACCGTCCGAATTACGCGCCCGCATCCGTCCGCGCGGATGGTGCGCTCGATGCACTGCTTTCAACCTGCCCAGCGCCAGATGCGTATAAATCTGCGTCGTCGCAATATCCGCATGCCCCAGCAATGTCTGCACCGTGCGCAGGTCCGCGCCGTGCTCCACCATGTGCGTGGCGCAGCTATGGCGCAGCATGTGCGGGCTGGCGCGATGATTCACCTGCTTTACCATGGCCCACACCGTTTGCCGCGTCAGCGGATGGCCGCGCTGCGACAGAAATACCTCGCGTACATTCGCCTTCCCCAATAGTGACGTTCGACCTTGTTCCAGATATTCCGTCAGCGCTTGAATCGCAGGCTGCCCCAGTGGTACGATGCGTTCTTTATCGCCTTTCCCGCGTACCAGCATCTGCCCCTGCTGCAGAGAAATATCTTCCACCGCAAGCCCCACCAGCTCCGACACTCGCACGCCCCCGCCGTACAGCAACTCCAGCATCGCCCGATCACGCAACGATTGCGGCGTGCATTCTTCGGTCCCGCTTCCCGCGGCGCCGTGCCCGGTCTGATCGATCATCGACACCACTTCAGCTTCCGATAACGACTTGGGCAGCACTTTCCAACCCGCCGGCGTTTCCAGATGAATCGTCGGATCGTACGCGATGCGCCTGTCCAGCAACAGCCATCGGTATAACCCGCGCAGGCAAGAAAGCTTTCGAGCCCGCGAGCGCGCCTCGATCTGGTGGGCCTGCAAATGAGCCACAAATCCCGCCAGGTCCTCATGTTTCGCGGAAGCCAGCGAGCCGTTCGTTTTCTCCAGAAATTCCGCGCACTGCAGCAAGTCGCGCTGATACGCCTCGCAGGTCAGCGGGCGCAGGCCCTTTTCAACCCGCAGATACGCCAGATAATTCTGGATCAGTTTCAGATTGCTTCCGTCGAAATGTTGATCGTTCTCCACGCAGCGCCCCGCCTGCAGAAATTATCGGACATCGCACCTCGCCTCCCGCAACTCTTTCCCGTGGAATCAACATTGCCAGCCCACCCGTGCATCGCCAGATTACAAGCTGGTTACAACGCTGGCATAGATTCCGCCGATGCTGCATGATAGAAGAGAAGGCGCATTGGCAAGCTATGATCGCACCGCCTTCGACAATTTCTCTTTTTTGTATTTTTGATAAGGTCGTCCCTTTTGGCACAACAACTCATCACCCCGAAAGTCTCCACTCTTTCCTCTTCTGAATTTTTCAGTCGCATCGACACCCTGCAGGCCGCTGTCGCTGTTTTCGATTGCGATGGCACACTCTGGTCCGGGGATGCCGGCGTCGGATTCATGCAGTGGTCCATGGAATCCGGACTGCTCTCTCGCGAAGCCTGCAACTGGATGGATGCGCGCTATCGCGCCTATCTGCGCGGCGAAGTTTCTGAGCTCGCCATCTGCGGCGAGATGGTGCAAATCTACCGCGACCTGCGCGACTCCGAAATGCGCCAGGCCGTGCATACCTATTTTGACGAGATGATGCGTCCCAACATTTTTCCCGAGATGCGCGAAGCCTGCAATCGACTGCAGCAGCGTGGAACCATCGTGTGGGCCGTCAGTTCCACCAATAGCTGGTTGATTGAAGATGCCATGCAGCACTTCAACATTCCCGCCGAGCGAGTCCTCGCAGCCCGCGTTCGCGTCACCAATGGATTGATCACCGAAGAGGTGCTCGACATCCCCACCGACGAAGGCAAAGTGCAGTCGCTGGCGCGCGTAGGCATCACCGAGCCCGATGCGGTCTTCGGCAATTCCATTCACGATGCCGCTATGCTCGCCATCGCCAAGCATCCGTTCGTCGTCAATCCAACAGCCGAGCTAACGGAGATTGCCGCGGTGCAAGGATGGCCGGTATTTCAACCTGGCCCTGTCCATGCGTGATCTCGTTGCCTGACGAAGCCTCTAGCAGCAGCGCGCCGTCCCCGCTCCGCATTGCATCCCTGCAGCCCAGCATCACTCTCACCCTGCAACGACTCGACCGCCTCGATGATCTGGTGGCCTGCACCCGCTACTGCGTCGAGGCTTTGCCGGAGCTCGCTGATCGCAATCTGAAAATCATTGCCGACTCCTGGTCCTCCACCATGGAGGAATTGCTGGCGGTCGAACCGAATCTGGTAATCGCCTCCGTCCCCTACCGCATGGAATCGCTGGCCGCCATTCTCCGCGCCGGCTGTCCCGTGTTGACGCTGGCCCCGCACACCCTCGCTGACATCTTCGCGGACATTCGCCTCATCGGCTCCGTCGTCCATGCTTCCGATCGTGCCGACGACCTGGTCGCCGAACTCGCCTCGGCCATTGACGCCGTTCGCCTTCAGTCCCAAACCATCCCCGAGCGTCCAAGCGTCTATTGCGAAGAATGGGGCAAGCCCCTGATTCATTCGCAGCCCTGGGTCAAGGAGTTGATCGAGACTGCCGGCGGCGAATTCATCGGCGACGCAGGCAAAACCACCACTGCAGAGGCCGTCGCAGCCCGTGACCCCGACGTCCTCATCTTCGCCTGGTGCGGTGCCGGCGATCGCGTCCCCCTGGCTCGCGTCATCGAGCAGCGCAACTGGCAATCGCTGCGCGCTGTCACCAACGGCCACGTCTATTGCATCCCCGACGAGTTTCTCAACACTCCCGCCCACCCCATCCTCGAAGGCCTGGCCTGCCTCGCCGCCGCGATACATCCAAATCGATTTCCACCGCATCCGCGACTCATTTCACTCGCCCATTCGCAGAAGCAGCCGTAAATCACTATCCTAAAGAAGTGATGGAACCGGATGTCGAAGTAGCAGCCCAGCCTCAGCCAGAAAAGCCTCGGATGCGTGCCGTGGTCGCGGCCTTGATTTTGCGTGATAAGCAAGTCTTCATCTGTCAGCGCAAGGCCGGCACTGCCATGGGATTGCAATGGGAATTTCCCGGCGGCAAAATTGAGCCCGGCGAAACTCCCGAGCAGGCGCTGCGTCGTGAGTTGGAAGAGGAGCTTGGCATTGATGCCAAGATCGGCCCCTTCATCGCCGAGGTGCAGCACAACTATCGCAACGGCGGCTCCATCCACTTGCAGTTTTTCGCTGTCTATCACTTTGAAGGCGATATGCAGAATCGCATCTTTCAGGACATGCGCTGGGCTGAACTGCGCGACCTGCCTGCCTACAATTTCCTCGCCGCCGATCGAAAATTTATCCGCGACCTCGCCCAGGGAAAAATTCTCTAGCTGCTCGGCGCGAATAACATCGCGATGGACAAGCCGATCACGATGATTGCCGTTCCCCATGCAATCACATTGAACCAGTGATTGTTGGTGTGCTTGCCCATCAACTCCGGCTTGTTAATCAGCACCAGCATCAGGATCATCACAATTGGCAGCAGAACTCCGTTCAACACCTGCGAATCAATGATCACCTTCACCAGCGGAAAGTGTGGCCACAGAACCAGTCCCGCGCCTGCGGCAATCAACAGCGAATACAGCCAGTAAAATGCGGGCGCCTCGCTGAAACTTTTATCCAGCCCCGATTCAAACCCCATGCCTTCGCACACCGTATAGGCGGTCGACAACGGCAGAATCGACGCCGCAAATAACGACGCATTGAACAGCCCGGCCGCAAATAAAATAAATGCGTACTGTCCTGCCAACGGCTTCATTGCCTCCGCCGCATCGGACGGCACCTGGATTGCGCCCATGCCGTGGACATACAACGTCGCCGCGCACGCCACCACGATGAACCACGCCACGATATCTGTAAACATGCAGCCGACAATCACGTCCCATCGCGACGGAGTCAATTGCCGTTCGTTCACGCCTTTCTCCACCACCGACGACTGCAGATAAAACTGCATCCACGGCGCAATCGTGGTGCCGATCACCGCAACCGTCATGGCAATGTAACCGGAGGTGTGCCACGCATGACGCGGAGGAAGTTTTACCGTTGCCGCCAACGCTGTATGCCAGTCAGGGTGGGCAAAAAATCCGGCAAACACGTATGCAATATAGAATGCCGAGGCCACCAGAAAAATCTTTTCGACACTTTTATAGTCGCCTTTCACCACCAGCAGCCACACCAGCGCGGCGCAAATTGGAACCGAAATATATTTGCTGATGTGGAACAGCTGCATGCTGCCCGCAATGCCCGAAAATTCCGCAACTACGTTTCCAAAATTCACAATCACCAGCAGGATCATCATGATGAACGTGATGCGAAGACCAAACTCTTCGCGAATCAAGTCGCTCAATCCCTTGCCGGTCACCGCGCCCATGCGCGCGCACATTTCCTGCACCACAATCAACGCCAGCGTCACAGGGATCATCGTCCACAGCAGCGTGTATCCGAACTGCGCGCCTGCCTGGGAGTAGGTGAGGATTCCGCCAGCGTCGTTGTCGACATTGGCGGTAATAATGCCCGGCCCGATGACCGCTAGAAATAATACGAGTTGGGTCTTCCAACGTTGCTTCATGCCGGGCTCCGGATGTTTCAGGGTACACGATTCCGATGAATATCCGCACCTGTTTCAACCAGTGCGTCAGCTCTTTTCAAGCGTCCGGATTTCGCGACGCTTTTCCTCCATCAATTCCAGAAACCGCCTTCCTCTTGCCGCCGCATCCGATTCTCCCGCACCCAGAACGTTCACGACAATGTGCTCTGGAATTCGCGACGAGAACAACACCATGCCGTGGGGATTCGCCGCCAGCGCCGCCTGCAATAAAATTGCAGCCAAAAATTTGGCCTCCGACAAATCCAGATCCACCGCGTTCGACCATTGTCGGCAAAGATCGAAATCCTGCTGAAGAAAACGGCGCAATGGGCCTAGCGCCCCAGAAATGGCACGATGATGAATCACAAATGCCCCGGGAAAGATTGCCTCCTGTTCCTCCAGCACCGACCACTCAAATTGCAGCACCCGGCAATAGTCTCGATGCCTTTCCCGCAAATCGGGGAGGCGTGCGCACTCTGCACCCACCCCAAACATCCCCACCCAACCCTGCCGTTGCGCGTCTTGCAGCCATGGCAGCAAATCCGAACCATCGAGATCTTCCGCCGTCGCTTCATGCAGCAGCCAAACATCGATGGCGTCGATCCCCAACTCCCGTCGACTATGCTCCAACGATTTCCCTGCTTCCTCAGCAGAAAATTTCGCCTTCGATCGCAATCCAGCCGCCGCCTGCGCCACTCGCCTTCGAACTGCGGGCAGCCGCGCCACCGCGGGCCGCACCACGCTGCGCGCCATTTCCAGCAGTCCCGCGCGCGCCGGCGGCAAAATACCGTACTTCGTCGCCACCGTCACCTGATCCCGTTTCCCCTGCAGAAATTTCCCTAGGCAGCGTTCCGCACGACCATGCCCATACGCCGGCGCAACATCGAAATGACGAATTCCCGCGTCGAACGCCGTCTCCAGCAGCCGCAAAGATTCGCGCTCGCTGATGCCACCCATCAATCCGGAGCCGCCAAAGCCCAGCCGCGTGGTCACCCGCCCAGTCCCCGGCAACGCAATCGTCTCAAGCATCGGTCCGCACCCGCGTATCGGCTTGCTCTTCGATAACCGGCGGTAGCCCCGCCAAATGATCCGCCAGTCGAATTGCCAGCGCCAGCAGCGTATGCACCGGATTCGCAAATCCTGAAGTCGGATAGACAGACGCACTGCACACATACAGATTGCGCACGCCATGGATTTTCAAATCCGTATCAACCACGCCGCCTGCCGGGGTCGCAGACATGCGTGTGCCGCCCATCCAGTGATAGCTATCATCGAAAATTACGCTGCCGTAGCCGTCTTCCCGCGCCAGCTCCGGCTGCGGTTCCAGCTTCGCTAGGCCTGCATTCTCTATTGCACCTTGCGCCATCTGCGTAAATCGCCGAATCGTCTTCCACTCCAGCGGCGATACCCGCCACTCAATGCGGCTGCGGAACATGCCCATCGCATCGCGTTCCGGCGACAGCGTAATTCGACTCGCCGAAAGCGGTTCCTGCTCGCAATGCACCCGCAGCCAATACGTCACATCCTGCGGCCAATACGCACGATGGCTCACATAAAAGCTGTATGCCAGCTGCACCAGGAGCGGCAGCCGCCGCAGCGCCGGCAGCGTATCGCGCAACCCAATTGCCGACCAGTTCCCCCGCAGCAAATTCCGCGCCGCCGACTTCATCTGCCGAACATCCCGCTCCACATTGCCCAGGCTGATAAAAGAAATTGCTCCCGCAATATTCAGCGTCTCGTCTTCCCGCTGGCGCTCCTCCGTTACTCGCAACTTCGGCTGATATTTCCTCCCCTTCAGATACACGTTCGGGAATACCTGCTCCATCCGCTTGCGATCCACGTTTACCAGCCTGGCGGAGTTGTAATCGATATGGCTCTGCACATGCCGCCCCAGCCACTCACTCTTCTGCCACGGCGCCTGCCCCTTCTCCAGCGGCTGCAGCAGCAGGTTGATCGTCTCCATCATCCCCAGAGAAAGCACAACCGTCGGCGCATGAAAAACATGTTCTGTGCCCGCAAGATTCCTGCAGCGCACCCCCAGCACCGCGTTCGCAGCCTCGTTCATCATTAGCTCGCAGACAGTCGCGTGCAACACGACACAAATGTTCGTCGATGCCAGCGCGTCACGATACAGACGCGCAAAATTCGGTTCCGGACACCAGCGGGTGAAATAAGGAATCAAATCCTCATAAAGATTCGGCGCAGCCGAACCAGACTCCCGCCACACTTCCTCATCCGTTCGCAGTACCGGCAGCAATCCTTCCGCTTCCAGCGCTCGCTCGTAATACGGCGCCAGCTCAGATTTCGCAATCGGCCAGCCGCTGCCCGGAATTCCCGAGCGCATTTCAAAATCCCGCTCCTGCATCTCCTGGATCTGTCCGCCCCAGCGAATCGTGGTCCCGCCCAGCGCACGAAAACGTCCCGCATGCACCGACTTCAACGGCTGCCCAACTCTGTCGCTGCGGTTCAGTTGCTGAAACCCTTCATCCTCTTTGCGGCCGCCACTCTCCAGCAGCAGCACCCGCTTGCCCTTGCGCGCCAATTGCGCCGCCAGCACAATTCCCGCAGCGCCCGCGCCCACAATGCACACGTCCGCAACAAAAACCGGCAACGTCCGCTCGCGTTCGAAGTCGACAATCATTTCCCCGAACCGCGTCCCGCGCGAATCTTCGGCAACAATTCCTCCACTACGTCCAGCACCTTGGCCAACTGGCTGTCATTGTCATATCCGCCGGTCACCGCTCGACGCCGTCCAGCAGCGGCAATTCGCGCCCGCGCCGGTTCATCGTTCAGGTAGCGGCGAATCTTTTCCGCACACTCCTCAATGTCTGAAAAAAAGACCGCTTCCTCATTCTCTCGAAATCGCTCACTATGCCCGGCCGAGCGCTCCGCCAGCAAAAACCCTCCGCACGCAGCGATTTCAAAGCTCTTGTGCGCATACTCATCCTGGTTGCCGTGGGTCAGGAAGCTCAGGTTGATTTTCGAGCGCCATATGCCTTCGCGATAGGCAGCGTCGTACAGTTCGTCCGGCTCTGGATACAGCGCGGCCAATGCAGCCGGATCGAGTTTCCGCGTCCAGATGCGCGGCCCGGAAATCACCACCGGCACATCGTACTTGCGCCAAAGATCGGTCAAAAACTGCGGCCGCTCGTCATACGGCGTTCCAATAAACGAGACCTCTCGCGTTCGATCTTTATCGGACCAGCCCGCCGGTGGAGGAAAATGCACGCTCGGCTCGAATGCCGTCTGCACCTTCACCACCCGCCGCGCGTCCCGCGCCAAATATTCCGCAACACTCACATCGCGCTGCTGCACATGCACGTCATATTCCGGAATGGTGCGCACATACAATCGAAATCCCGGATCGCGCCTCGGCCCAAATGGATTGTCGATCATATAATCCACGGTCGCGATCCCCATAGCGCGCAGCTGCCGCAGTGTCTCCGCCCGAATAAACAGCGGCTTATCAAACCACACCATATCCACGGCATGTTCCTTCGCCAGCCGCAGCACATCCGCATTCATCTGCGTCACCACGCGGCCAATCTGCAGGCGATAGCGAATCCGCGCCATCCACGGATTGCCGTGCTTCTCATATTGCATGATGTCAATGGGAAAAACCGTGTGCCCCAGCCGCTCCAGGCTGTGCTGCCGATAGAGTCCGTACCAGCCATAATTCATCGGCGCAATGTACAGAATCCGCAGCCCGTTCGGCGCTGGCTGAAATGTGGGCTGGCTCTCCATGCTGGCTTTCTTGTTGGCTATGCCTGCTGCCTCATAAAGGCGATCACCTGGTCCACGTTCACGACGCCCACCAGCTTGTTATGCTCCTCCACCACCGGCAACGCATACAAGTTGTAACGATCGAACAATTCCGCCACCTGCTTGTCATGCATATCTGCCGGGCAACTCACGAACCGGGATTCGCTCAACACCGCGACTTTTGTCTCCGGCAGCGCCAGCAACATCCGCGCCAGCGGCACCACACCCATCAGCATCCCGTCGTCATTCAACAGGTAGACCTCCGTCACAATTTCAGGATCGTCATCGAAGTTGCGCAGCGCGTCAATCGCCTGCGCCACGGTGGCCTCCGCTGGAACCGCAACATAATTCGTCGTCATGCGGCCGGCCGCCGAGTGCTCACTGAACTCCAGCAGCTCTTTGACTTCTTCCCGCTCCTCCGGCTCCATCTCTTCCAGGATGGCTTCCGATTGCTCCTTACGCAGCTCGCCCAACAGATCCGCAGCCGCGCTCGGATCCATCTCCTCCATAATGTCGGCGGCTCGTTCCGAGTCCATCGACTCAAGCAACTGCTTCTGCAGCTTCGGCTCCACTTCTTCCAGCGCCTCAGCCGCCACTTCTTCGTCCAGCTGATTAAAGATGGCTTCCCGCTGCACCGGCGCCAGGTCTTCCAGAATGTCCGCCAGGTCCGACGGATGGAATTGCGCCAGGCGCTCATGAGAAATCTTCAGCCGAACCCGCCGCGCCGGATCCACTTCAATCAGATCAACAAAATCCCACGGAATCGCCTTCGACGGAATTTTTTTCGTGATCCGCTCAATCGTTCGCTTGGTCGCGACCCCTTTCAGCAGCCGGCGCATCGCTCCCAGCGTGCCCACCTCCACCTCCATGGCACGCATCTCTCCGCCGCATTCCTGTGGCATCCATAACAGCGATACATCGTTGACCCGAACCACCTTGCGCCCGTGTACATCGATAATCTGCTGGTCCATCAGGTCGCGATCCAGCAGCAACAACGGCTCGCTCATACTGAACGGCCTGGGATGAGCATCGCCGCGCATTCGCAACCCACCGTTCGGAGCCTGCTCCAGACCGGCCGGCGAAACTGCCTGCAGGTCGTTCTTCCGCCCCCAGATCAACTCCGTCACCAGCGACGCCCGTACGCCCGGGGTCACCGCAACTTCGCGCAGTTGCCCCAGGGCATGCCCCGCTGCATCCAGAATCGGACTGCCCAGCAGCAAAGAAAGATGAATCAGGACAGAGTCCTTGGCGTTCGACCCCTCCTTATGATTATTCTTCTTTGTCTCGTCGACCTGCATGGGTTGTACTCTCTCGTTTTCGATTGTGAGTCGATCGTTCCTGAGTCTGCGATACGGCGTCGGTTCAGTTTTATTGCAACAAATCATGCACAGACCGGAAGTGGCTTTGCCTCAGCCGCGCTCTTCCTTCGCCCGCATGGACAGTCTACTCAACTCAAGTGAAAGCGAGCGCAGTTTCTTTGCTGACTCCCTCGCCAGATCCCACTTTCAACCTCTTCCATGGGATGCAATCGCGGCCCTTCCCCTCGCGTGACCTGCGTCACTGGAGGCTTATCGATCAGAGTCCAGCCGCGTGCATCCTTAAAAGACTTCCTTGACACTAGGCCGACCATGCAAGCAAACTTCCCCTGTGGAGAGATTCTGCGCGTCCTTGGCGACAATGACCGCAGTCGGAACTAGGAACCGATATTTGAGCGGGCCCGGGGCGTGAACTGGTCTCATAAGCCCCTGGCTCCCGGTGAGACACCGCATGAGACCCGCCATCGAAGCGGGACTCATGGTGCTCACCGGGGCCCATGCCCGCTATATGAGACCAGTTCGTTTGGTGGATTCCATGGTTAGTCGAGTCAGTTACACTTTGGACTCATCGCTGGATAGCGTGAACAAAGTGGAAGAGGCCGCGGAACAGTTGGCCCAGAAGTCGGGACTGGATGAGGACCAAACCTTCCAGTTGACGATGGCCGTCCGTGAGGCTGCAGTCAATGCGGTGCTGCATGGCAACGCCTACGATCCCGAAAAGAAAATTACCGCCTCGTTTGAGAATAATGGCTCTTCGTTGATCATTCGCATCGGCGACCAGGGAAATGGCCTCGATCCGGCAACCCTCCCTGACCCTTTAGCTCCGGAAAACCTGCTCAACGGCTCCGGCCGAGGAATTTTCCTCATCCGATCATTTATGGACGAGGTACACTTCAAACTACTGCACCCCGGCACCGAGCTAACACTTATCAAGCATTTGGATTCAACCCAGAAAAGCGCCTAAGGAGGAATACCACCGTGAGCATGAAGATTAGTACCCGCCAAGTGGATGGAGTTACCATCCTCGATCTGAGCGGTCGCATCACACTCGGCGAAGGCAGTGTGCAACTGCGCAATGCGGTTCGTGAATTGTTGGGCAAGGGATCGAAAGATATCTTGTTGAACCTCGGCGACGTCAATTACATCGATAGCTCCGGCATCGGCGAGCTGGTGAGCGCCTTTACGGCCGCTCGCAACCAGGGTGGCGAGCTCAAGTTGTTGAAGCTCACGAAAAAAGTTCACGACCTGCTGCAGATCACCAAGCTCTACACCGTGTTTGACATCAAAGACGATGAGGCCGAGGCCATCGCCTCTTTCAGCCACAAATAGCCTTTTCCGCCTGAAAGTAAAGAAAAAACGGCTGGTCGCTCAAGCGACCAGCCGTTTTTCTTTCCTTTGGAATCCAGTCTCGCAGAACGCCCACTCTGCATCAGGGCACGGCTTCAGCCGTGCCGTTGATAGCCAAAAAGCAATTGGGCTTTAGCCCCTGAAAAGCTTCGGCCATACCGAGTCCGAGCTGCCTGCAAGCCACCCACCTACTTGCCGGAGAAGTTCACCGTGGGAACCTGCTGCGACGCCGGAGTCCCCTCAAAGTAGGCATTGTTGCGATGATATCCGGCGATCCCCGCCCAGATGCTGTTCGGAAACAGCCCAATGAACGTGTTGTAGTCCTGCAGCGCCTGGTTATATCGCCGCCGCTCCACAGCGATTCGGTTTTCCGTCCCTGCCAGCTCATCCTGCAATTGCAGAAAGTTCTGGTTCGAACGCAACTCCGGATAGGCTTCCGAAATCATCAGCAAATGGCCCAGCGCATTATCCAGCTGCCCGTTGGCCGCGATCTTATCCGAAGGATTTTTCGCCCCCAATAACGCTGCCCGCGCATTCGCGATATCGCTGAAAACCGTGGTTTCATGCGAAGCGAATCCCTGCACCGTCGCCACCAGGTTGGGGATCAGGTCCGCCCGCCGTTGCATCACCACGTCAACCTGCGACCAGGTCTGCTTTACTTCCTCGTTCTTGGCCACCATTTGGTTGCGGGCAGAAATATAACTGCCGAATACCAAAAACGCCACCACAACAATAATTCCCAGCACTACCAGAAGGACGACGCCCGTACGTTTCATCTCGATTGTTCTCCCGTAATCTTTCGCTTGTTGCAGCCATCTGACCGTTGGTGCCGCCGTCGCTGATTCAGCGCATTCGGATTTCCATACGATACATGCGCCCGTTCGCCGTTACCAGCTTCCGGATGCACCACCGCCGCCAGAACCACCCCCGCCGAATCCACCAAACCCTCCGCCACCACCATCTCCACCGCCAAAGCCGCCTCCGCCTCCGCGGCCTCCGCCCATCATGTTTCCCAGGAACATGCCCAGCAGAAATCCCGCCCAGCCATTCGGCCCGGATCGAAACAGAGAAATCAAAACAAAAATCGCGAATAGCGCCAGCAGAATATCTTTCACCGCGCTGCGCGGATGAGGCTGCGGTTCCGGTCCAACATTTTCTGCAGGAGTTTTTAGCGTCACCCCGGCATCTTGCGCAATCACGTTGGCCACGTCCTGGATTGCCATCGTAACCGCCGCGTCATAATTGCCTTCGCGCAGATATGGCACCATCTCCCGGCCGATGCTTCCCACCTTGCCATCCGGCAGGATGCCTTCCAGCCCGTATCCAACTTCAAATCTGTAATGGTGATCGTCGGTCGCGATCAGAAATAGGAGCCCGCGATCGGTGCCCTTCTGCCCGACCTTCCACTTCTGTTCCAGTTGCACCGCGAAGTCGTCAATGGTGTCGTCGCCCGTAGTTTTGATGGTGACCACAGCAATCTGGGCGTGCGCCTGCTGGTCGACCTCGGTACACAATTGTTCCAGGTGGGTGCGAGTGTCAGGTGACAACACCCCGGCAAAGTCATTTACGTAGCCCGTGGGCTTCAGGTCATTGACGCTCTCCGCGTGAGCCTTCGACACCATCGCCCACGGAAACAATGCCAGCAGCAGAAGTACGCACCAGCCCCAGCGCGATCGCAGCGTTCGCGTCAGGTTTGTCTGAACATTGCGCTGAATGCGGCTCGCGGAGCTGTCGACGGACAAACTCCAGCTTCGATCCAGCCGGGGAGGCCGTGGTGACCTGTGCTCTAGCATGCTGCCCAGATTGTACGACGCCACCCTCGGAATAGTTCCCCCTCGCGACGGCGCAGCATTCACCGCATTTTCATGAATGATGATTTATTGGATCGTAAAGCCGGTTTCCTGCGTCAACGTGCCAATCTGTTTTTGCCGATCATCCGACAGGCTTCGAACCCGCATTCCCAGCTCGCTCACGTTCGGCACGTTGCTCGTTTCTTCGGCCTTTTGCACCACTTCCTGGTCGTTCTTGACGTACGCATCCATCTGCACCAGGTACATCTGATCGAATGGCTTCCCCGTCATTTTCTTCATCTGCTTCTCGGCCTTTTTCGTGGGCTCAGGCACCGTATCAGGCTGCATCAACCTATCGCCGTTCGGGCCTGGAACATTCAGATCGTTGGAAAGACCAAGATTTTCGCTGAGCACTTGATGGGCGAATTTCTTCACGTCATCGTTGCTGCTGTTCTTCAGCGCCATCTTGCTCAAATCGTTCTCCACATCAAAATTTCTGCGAAGATTCCCAAACATACTTTGCTCCAGCATCTGGGCGCCGTTTTGCGAACCTGTGATCCCACCCGGCTGCGTCCCGTACGCGGGCATGTTGGGGTTGTTGTTGGGCATCATGTTGGGGTTGTTGCCGTTCATATTGCCCGGGGAAGTCGCGCCCATCGGCGCTTGCATCTGCGCCATCGCTGCCGGCGCCAATGTCAGCAGCAGCAGCCCGGCTGCCAATGACCGAATGCTGAGAAGTCTGAAGTTGTGCCGTTTCATCTCATTCTCCCCCGGTCATCGTAACGGCTGTGATTCGTTCGATGGCATGTTCAGTATTCACTCAAGCCATCCTCAGGTACAAAAATCAACTGCCCGTTCCAGGCTTCCCCGCATTCTCATCAACCAGTGCGATTTATTGGATCTTGAAGCCGGTCTCCTGTGTCAGCGTGCCAATCTGTTTTTCCCGATCATCCGACTGGCTTCGAACCCGCGTTCCCACCTCGCTCACCTTCGACATTTTGCTCGCGGCTTCCGCCTTTTGCGCCACTTCCTGATCGTTCTTGACGTACGCATCCATCTGCACCAGGTACATCTGGTCGAATGGCTTCCCCGTCATTTTCTTCATCTGCTTTTCGGCCTTCCTGGTCTGATCGGGCACCGTCTCCGGCTGCATCATCTCTCCGGTTGGATTCGGAAGGACCAGATCGTTCGACATGCTTTTATTTTCGCTGATCACCTGATGCGCAAATTTCTTCACGTCGTCATTGCTGCTGTTCTTCAACGCCATCTTGCTCAAATCGTTCTCCACATCAAAATTTCTGCGAAGATTTCCGAACATGTTTTGCTCGGCGATCTGATCGGCGCTGAGCGCACCCATCGTCCCACCCGGCTGCATCCCGTCCGGGGGCATGTTGGGATTGTTGTTATTCATATTGTTCGGGGAAGCTCCGCCCATCGGCGCGCCACCATGCATCTGCGCCAACCCCGCCGGCGTCATCGTCAACAGCAACAGCCCAGCAGCCAAAAAGCTCGATTTCAGAAAGTTGAAATGATTTCCCAGTTTCATCTCGCTGTCCTCCATGGTGCGCGACCGATCATTCTAACGCTTCGCGACCACCTTTTGAATCTAAGAGGTTTAGACGATCTCTTCCCCGGAATGGTCTCCTACCCGCCCAAATTTCAACCCACACCGCCCCTGCCCGCCGTTAGTCCGGCATCGCCAAGAATGCGCGCACCTCGACCGGCGCTCGGCAGGCGACCACTGCCTTGCGTCCCCACGCCAGTGCCTCGTCCATGTCAGCCGCTTCCAGTATCCAAAAACCGCCGATGTGCTCCTTGGCTTCCAGATACGGCCCGTCGGTGGTCAGCACTCCTCCGCCGGGCTGCTTGCGCAATGATTTCGCGTGAGCCACCGATTGCAGGCCGCCGGCGAAGACCCTGGCACCCGCAGCCTCCATCTCTTCATTCAGCACGTCGATGTCGTGCATCATCGCTTCGCCCTCCGTGGAGGAGTCATAATTGTCGGGATGATGGATTGCGACTAAATACTGCGCCATAAAATTCTCCTTTGATCCTGGAATCATCTTTTAGTTCTGTAACGAATTTGGGGCGGGCCGGTGGGCCTGCAGTTCTAGTGGTGATGCTCGGCGACCGATCCTGCGCGATATTCCGTTCCGTCTGACCAGTGCTGCACCGGAATCACGAATTGCGTCAGGTGTTCCACGGGGTCGGCAACCGCAATGATAGGAGAACCCGGCTGGTTCGCTCCCCAGATTGCCGGATCGACATCCGTGTAGAAAAACATCAGGTGTGCAGGCCAGTGGGGTTTACTGTCGCCGCCGTACCCCTGCTTCCCCATCATGTAGCACATGGCCCCTGGCTCCATCGGCGGCAGCTCTTTCCTCGCAAGGGCAGCCGAGATGGCCGCATTCATCTGCGCCGGCGTGCGTCCCGCCAACCCCCACTCGGTCTCTTTCGTCAGGCGCACGAGGTAGGAACGCACGGCTGCCGCATTCACACACATGGGAACCCGCACCTTCGGATTCCAATAGTCAGCCTCCGCAGCGGATGTCCAGCCACGCCCCACGATACACACAAAGCCGTTGGTGCCTTTGACCGCCGCCTCGAAACCATGCCGCGTAAGAACCATCACCCCTGCATCGCGTGCGATGGACTCCGGCGCGGCACTCCTCGCCAGGGCGATCTCAGCATTCCGATCCGCCATCAGGTATTGGTCGACCGGGGCCATCTTCGTGTACTTCGTCCCGGCATCCTGCGCCACCGCCCGGCAAGCCACAGCGAGCAGAACCAGCACCGCGACGCCTGTGATCGCAATTGCACTAATTTTTTTAGACATTGTTTTCTCCTTAGAATGGGCCCTTTCTGTCAGGCCGTCATAGTTCGCGAATGCGGGGGCAGCCGCGGCCGCCCTCTCATCGCTTTGAAGGCTGGCGGTTTGCCGATGCCTTCACTAGGACGACGAACGACCCCACCCGAATTCGACAAACCATACAGGAAAATTTGCGTGCTGCCCCGCGCTCTGCCGCCACAGTTCCAGCTTCTCTGCTAAACAGCTTTGCCAGTCGCGAATGCCTTGCGCAGCGCAGTCTTCCAGCTCGCGCTGAATTGTTTTGAGATTTCGGCGTTCGGCACCAGGACATCGAATCCGTGGAACGCACCCGGTACGACCAGAAGCTCGGTTGCAATTCCGGCGTCGATCAGTCGATGCGCGTACTCCATGTCTTCGTCGACGAACAGGTCAATCGAACCCACCCCGATCCAGGCAGGCGGCAGGCCGGCGACACTGGCTACCCGCGCCGCCACCGCTCCTGCCGGAACCTTGGACGAGCCCGCTGGAACGCCCAGCAGCGAACTCCAGGCAAGTCGATTGGCACTCGCCGTCCATATAAAGTGGCCAATAGCGGGCGGCACCTCACGAGTGCTGCCCGTTCGGTCGTCCAGCTCGGGGTAGATGAGCAGCTGGAACACAATGGGAACTTCACCGCGGTCGCGCGCGTGAATCGCAAGGCTCGCTGCATGGCCGCCGCCCGCGCTCTCACCGCCCACAGCAATTTTGGAGCGATCGATGCCGAGCTCCGCTGCATGGGCGTGAACCCATTTCAGCGCCGCATAATTGTCCTCCAGCGAACCGGGATAGTGCGTCTCCGGAGCCAGCCGATAGTCAACCGACACAACCACGCAGTGGCAATCGGTCGCGATCCCCTGCAGCTGCGGCATCAACATGGGATCGGTCATCATAAAGCCGCCGCCATGCATGTGCAGCAACACCGGCTTGCCCTTCTCCGACGGCGCAGGATCAACAACCCAAACACGAACGTCTGGTGCTCCCGGCGGCCCTGGAATATGCCGCTCCACAGGCTGCGGCGCAGGAGCAGGCAACGCGAGGCATGCCAGGCATTTGCCGGAATTTCTCAACCATCTCCAGTGACAGGTCATAGACGGGGAACTGCTTGAGCGTCGCAACAAGTTCCCGGTTAACGACGGAATATGGATCTGCAATCACCGACGAAGTACCCGACCGCAAAGCTTGCTCCGCCTCCGCCAGCATAGCCGCAGGCGCAAGTCCCATCGCGACGCCAAAGCCAACGGTGCGGAGTACGAAATCGCGACGCGTGAGTTGCTTGCTCATTTGAGTAGTTTCTTCCTCTTTAAAATCCCCGATGAGTCTCCATGTTCCCGTTTCAGCGGCGTGCTGCTTACCGCTTGACCCGCGATGGATGAGCTGTGCCGCCCGGCAGGCTGCTGTATGGAATCTCGCGCACCTCGCCCTTCACCGGGCCGGCCGCCGCGGCCTTGCGGGCCCACCCCAGCGCCTCCTCCATGTCAGCCGCTTCCAAAATCCAAAAACCACCCACGTGCTCCTTGGCTTCCAGATACGGGCCGTCGGTGATCAGCAATTCGCCATTGGGACCAGATCGCAGCGCCTTCGCCTGGCTGGCTGGGGCCAGGCCGGCAGCCATGAGCCTGGCACCGGCAGCGATCAACTCTTCGTTCAGGTCGTTGATAGCTTGTATCGTCGCTTCGGTCATGGTCGATGGGTCAAAGTTGTCGGGTAGAAAATTCGTCATCAGGTATTGCGGCATGTTGCCTCCTCGTATTCTGTTTCGGTCTTCGGGCACCCCAGTTGGCTTGCCTTCACTATAACGACGAACAGCCCGCCCCAATTTCTACAAACCGTCAAAGTTTTTTTAGCTCACCGCGCGCGAACCCATCTGCAGCGTTCTCCAGGCACTAACATGCTGCAGGCTACCTGCGCTCTTACTCATCCGGAGCGATATCTTCAGGATCGCTGACACCTGGTTTTCGACTTGCGCATTGGCCTTCCATGAGGAGGCCGGTCAGTGTCAAGTGTTGTGTAGTTGGGGAGTCATACTATTTTTTACCTTCGCCCGGATAGCTAGAGTGTTTGGCCGGCGAGGAGCACAGTCAAGGCCGAGCGCAGCGAGTTCATCTTGAGCCTTGACTGCGGACGAGCTGGCGATATCAAAGTGCATCCGGGTGAAGGTAGTCGCGAATCAGGTCCTTTCTGGTGGAGTACGCCATTTGCGCTCGAGCTTTTCTGTCGCCACCCTTCCATCCGCACTCTGGTATGAGCGTTTGCTCGCTCGGTGCAAGTTGGGTGTTCTCGATTCAGCCGGTGCTGCCACCTGTTAGTGCGACCTTTCACTCGATCTTGCAGATGGAGTGTTGGGCCAGGCCAATGACGCAGTCACCGGAACTCGGCTTATGACGGCAAACCTCCGTAAATCTGGACTGAACTATGCCACTGCCGGCAGTGTGACCGGGCCATCGGGTCGTAGCGGCACATACATATCTCCGCTAACCCAGAGTCGATGCAGCAGGACGGCAAGCTTACGCGCGACTGCGATCACGGCGCGTTTCTTCCCGCGCTTGCCTCCGTGTTCCGCCAGCTTCATGCCCCAGCGGCGCAGGTCGCTATCGACTCCCCACGGACCGAGCACATGATGTGCAGCCTGCACCAGGAGTGCTCGCAGGTACGGATCGCCCTCTTTACTGATGTGCATCTGCGGCTCGCTCTGTCCCGAGTTGCGTCTTCCAGGTTGGAGTCCCACGTAGCAGGCTGCATCCCGGCTCTTGCGGAAACGATAAGGATCTTCCAGTGTCAGCATGTAGGTGAGGGCGATCAGCGTTCCCACTCCCTTGATCTGCTTCAGCCGCTCGGCCTCCGGATATCTGTTCCGCGCCATAGACTCGAGCATCTGATCGTACTGGCAGATCCGTTCGCTGGCCGACTCTATCTGGTGCATCATCGGTTCCAGTGCATACTTCAACTCTGGACTCAGATCCTGAGCTGACTTCGGGTTCATCCCGCGCGCGTTGCATCCGCGGAGCCGTTCTCCGTAGGACTTCGTCAATCCTCTGGCCGCGTTGACCAGCATCGTCCGTGTACGGACCAGAGCGGCTCGCGCCCGGATCACTGTCAGATCCGCTTGTGCCTCGGCGCTGCGATGCTTCACTGGACACAACAGCTGTGGATCGATCCGTACCAGTCGCGCGAGCGTCATGGCGTCAAGCCGATCATCCTTCCGCCTGCTCTCTCCGATCAATCGCACGCTGCGTGCGTGCGCCACGATGGTCTCATGACCGAGCTCACTAAGCAGTCGGCTGACCCAGGGTGAATGCGTTCCGGTCTCCACTGCAATACGACTCCGGGGCATCGCTCCGAAAATCTCGTTGATGGCCTTGGGCGTCGTGCTCACCTTCTGCTCCAGCAGCACGTCCCCTGTCTCATCCAGCACGCAGCAAAAGCTCGCCCTGTCGCCCAGATCCAGACCGACGGTTAGGCGCCCGTCATGCTTGTTGAGTGTCTCCTGCATCATCTTGGTGGTAAGCTTCTTCATCGCCGGTCTCCTTGTCTCCCGCGCTTCAAGCGCGTCGATAACTGGGAGCTTAACGCATCCCGCTGGAGACCGGCCTTCTCATCCCATCTGTTGCCGCCGGCTGAGATCGAGATTTCCGGTTTGCCGTTTACCAGCCCAGAACACCTATTCAGGTCTGTCCCGCAAGCCTGACGGGAACCGGCGTGAGAAACTCCCGCATGCGGTGATGTCGCGCACTGACGTCGAATGCGGACTGAAGGTAATACGGTCTCTAGAGGTGTCGCCTTGACCGATCATGATGTTGCTGGGATGCTCCGAGATCGAATCCCTTACATTCTGTTTGGAACAGTTTTCCTGTTTATTGGATCGTGCGCTTTCGGTGTCGCTTTGATTCGCCGGGGGAGCGGGGTCAAACTCCTGACCTGGCTCGGAATCTGGAGCGCGATTGAAGGAACCGAATACCTGTTCGGTTCGTTGGCTAGTCTAGGACTTTTGCCAAATTGGCTTCTTACCAGCCTTCCATACGTGGGGAACATAATGTCGTTCTCGGTTGTAGTGATTGCGCTGCTGGCGTTTATGCAGCTTAGCCGGGGCAAACTCCGGCTCTTTCTGCAAGGTGCGATTGTGGCGGGGCTCGCGATAGCTGTGGCCGGCATTGCACTCTTCCTGGTGACCGGCTCGTCCTTCAAAGTCATGCCCTACAACCATCTCGTCGCCGCCATCTCGCTCACTGTTCTGGGAATAGTCGTCGCCGTGCCAAAGCTCTCGCGTAGATTCCTGGTCCTGCGCAATCACACTGTTCTTTCTGTCGGCATCCTTCTTTTCGCGATGGAAGCAGTGTATGGCAACTTGTCGCTACCGCTGAGACTCCCCAATCCGCCCGAAATACTTGACCCCGTGGGGTTTGCGGTCCTGCTGTTTTGCTTTGGGTATGTCGCCGTGCAGAGCCTGGAGCCGAGCTCGGTACCCCCCGGCCGGGGATATTGAAAGTCGCGAACTATGATCGATGCCGTGCCCGACACCTGCCGTAATCGCCTTGAGTTCCCGAGTTGTCGGCAATCCGGAAGTTTGCGCTCGAATGGATGCCGAAGAGCGCCAAATCGCCAGTGCCGATCATTGAAGCCGCTTTGGCCCCGCCAGGTCGGCTTCTGTTCACCGGTCCAAATCGTTACCACGACCCTGCTGTAGTTTTTTTTGCAGCAGCTCACGCTCGCGAACATTGTCGGTCATCGCCAGCGCGCGTTGCAGCTCTTTACAGGCTTCCGTATATCGTCCCAGCTTCATCAGCAAATCTCCCCTGACACTCGGCAGCAGATGGTACTTGGCCAGCGCCGGCTCCCCCGCCAGAGCATCCAGTGCCTGCAGCCCGGCCGCCGGCCCTTGCGCCATTCCCACGGCCACCGCGCGGTTCAGCGCCACAATCGGCGAGGGACTCACCTGCAGCAGCGCGTCATACAGAAGGACGATTCGCTCCCAGTCGGTCTCCGCTGCGGTACTGGCTCGCGCATGACACGCCGCAATCGCCGCCTGCAGCGCGTAACTGTGGCCACCCCCACCCAACTCCCGCGCACGATGGAGCGCAGCCATCCCTCGCTGAATCTGCGCATAATCCCACAACGAACGGTCCTGCTGCGGTAACAGAACGGCTTCTCCCGTTGGCCCCCGGCGCGCCGCGGTGCGCGACGCCTGCAGCTCCATCAGCGCCAGCAAACCCTGCACCTCAGACTCCGCGGGAAGTAGCCCCACCAGCATGCGACCCAGCCGAAGCGCGTCCTCACAAAGCGCCGCCCGCATCCACTCCTCTCCAGCGGTTGCGGTGTATCCCTCGTTGAAGATCAGATAAACGACGAACAGCACCGATTCAACCCGCTGTTTCAGCTCCCCACCGCGCGGCGTCTCAAAAGGAATATGCGCTTCGCTCAGTGTCTTCTTGGCTCGAAAAATTCGCTGTCCCAGCGTCTTCTCCGGCAACAGAAACGCTCGAGCAATCTCTTGTGTTGTCAGCCCGCACGCCACGCGCAGCGTCAGCGCAACCCGCCCTTCAACGGCCAGCACCGGATGGCACGCAGTAAAGATCAGCCGAAGAACATCATCGTCGATTACCTGGTCCAGAGCTTGATCCATGGCTTCCCCCAGCCGCTGCTGTTGGAATTCCAGTTCCCGCGCAATCTCTCCGTGCTTCTGTTCCAGCATTCGACCGCGGCGCAGCGAGTCGATGGCGCGTCGCTTCGCCGCCGTCATCAGCCACGCCGCAGGTTTTTCTGGAATCCCTTCCTCCGGCCATTGCTCCAGCGCCGCAACCAGCGCATCCTGCGCCAGTTCCTCCGCAAGGCCAATGTCCCGGGTCACACGCGCGATCCCGGCGATCAGCCGCGTGGATTCGATCTTCCACACCGCCTCAATCGCCCTGTGGATGTCGCTCATGCTTTCGCAGCAGCCGCATTCGGAAGCTTCTCGAAGCCTTCCGCTGCTTTCCGGACGTCTTCTGGGAAATCGGCAATCTCCTGGATCTGACGCACTTCAATGATCCCGTTGCTGGACGCCGGTACCCGCTTGGCCCATTCAATTGCCTCTTCCCGCGAACGCACCTGGATGATCCAGTAGCCCCCGATCGCCTCCTTGGCCTCAGCGAACGGTCCATCCGTAACCGTCACCTTGCCATCTGTGTAGGAAACACGTGCCGCGGTCGAAGGGGGCAAAAGTCCATCGAGCGCCAGCAGTACGCCTGCCTTCTGCAGGCTTTTGTTGTACTCCATCATCTTGGCCACCATCTCCGCGCAGGGGACTGCGTCTGGAGCTGCCGTTTCATATCCTTTGGGGATCACAATCATCATGAAACGCATACATCTCACTCCTCATCGTGGATTGCAGCAGAATTGCCGCTCTATAAACACGTCGAACCGGCTCCGCCCATTTCTACCACTCCAGCATAAAAAAGTGCTGAGGAACGCGTTATGTCGAAAGGTAAACTGGTCGGCAGAGAGCAGACGAGAACGAATTGGCCCGCCACCATGAAAAATCTCTTTGACCCCACTCTTGCGGACGACGTAAAGCAGCGCATCCTGCGCCTCCATCCCGAAAGCGAGCGGCTCTGGGGCAACATGCCCGTCACCATGGCGCTCGCCCACTGCACCGCCGGCTTTCACATGGCCACCGGCACGCTCCGTCCCAAACGCGCACCCTTCCCTGCCTACGTCCTCGGCCGCTTGATCAAGCCGGTGGTCTTCGGCGACGACAAGCCCATTCGCCGCAACTCGCCCTCCTCGCCGGAACTCTTCCTGGCCGACCCCGCCCAGTCTGACTTCGAGGTCGAACGCACTCGGCTCCTGCAGGCAATCGATCGCTTTGTCGCCAACGGCGCGGCCGGCTGCACCACCTGCCCACACCCCTTCTTCGGCCCGCTCCAACCGCAACAGTGGGCGATTCTCATGTACAAACACCTGGACCATCACCTGCGACAGTTCGGCGCCTAATACGAGGCCGGGTCGAACCCGCCACAGACGCAGATCCGAATGAGAATTCGTGGTGTACATCTGAACTGCGAAGGCCTATGATCTGATTCGCCAATCCCCGCGGCATGTAGCTACTTTCGGTGACAGCTCATGTATCGTCGGACCAAGCAAACCCTGCTCCTCATTGCGTTTCTCGCCTTCGGATTTTCTGCTCTTGCACAGGTCACCGCTCCGGATTTCTCCGTAGTTGTCCTGCCGGACACGCAGTTCTATGCGCAGTCCTATCCGCAAATCTTCAACCAGCAAACGCAGTGGATCGTAAACAACCAGGCGAATTACAACATCCAGTTTGTTCTTGGCGAGGGCGACGTCGTCAATACCGCCGAGCAGGCAGTGCAATGGCAAAGCGCTGACGCCGCCGTCAAACTGCTCGACAACGCAAATATCCCTTACGTGATGGCGATCGGCAATCACGATTATGGCAACGAGGATCCGTCGACCCGCGATAGCAGCGCGTTTAACTCATACTTCGGTCCCGCACGCTATGCACAATACAGCTGGTACATGGGCGGATATCCCAGCGGAACCAATGACAATTTCTACACAGTATTTACCGTCAATGGACAGCAGTATCTGATCCTGGCGCTGGAGTTTGTACCGCAGGATGCGACCCTGGTTTGGGCGAAGTCGGTGCTGGACGCAAATCCCGATAAGGAAATCATCGTCCTCACGCACACCTTCACGTTCACCGACGCAACCCGCGCCGATCAATGCGACAACGACGATATCCCCGCCACCGGCAACAATCAAGGCGAAGATGTCTGGCAAAAGCTGCTGATCAACTATCCCAACCTTTCGCTGGTCCTGAACGGCCACTCCTTCGCCGGCGCCAACGCTGCGCGCCGCGCCGATCTGGGGCTGCAGCAGAACCTGGTCAACCAGATCCTCGCCGATTATCAAAATCTAGCCAACGGCGGCGACGGCTGGATGCGCATCATGACCTTTCGTCCGCTCTTGAATCGCATCGATGTCACCACCTATTCGCCCTACCTGAATCAGTACATGACCGACAGCAACGACCAGTTCAGCATCACCTGGCACAGTACCGGCGTCACCAGTGGGACCGGCGCCATCGTGGGAGAGGTGTACGGCGGGAATGCAGCGCCCGCGCCCTACACCTGCGTTCCAATTGTCGGCGCTACCGTGACCGCCAGCGGCGCCAACGCGACCGCAACCAGTGACACCACCGGATCATTTTCTCTTAGCGTTCCATCTGGCAATTACACTTTGTCAGCGACCGCACCCGGATGGTCAACCAGTGCCACCGACCAGGAAGCCGCGTATCCGGGGTATCCCAGCGACGCCAAATTCTTTCTCTCGCCACTGCTCGGCAATGTCGCCGGGACCGTGACCAATAGCTCCGGAAATCCGCTCAGCGGCGTCGCCATCGCGCTTTCGGGAGGAACTCTTCCTACCCAGATCAACGTGACGACCAACGCGACCGGCAGTTACACCTCGCCCTCGATCTCGGTGGGCAACTATACCGTGACTGCGTCTGCCACCGGACTCACCACCACCACGGCAACGACCAATGTCGCCCAGGGCGCGACAACCACGCTGAACATCCAGCTGAGCGCCCCGACCGGCGGGACCTGCATGGGGAGCACGGTGAACCGCACCGTGACGATCTGCGCGCCCGCAAACAATGCAACCGTAACCTCGCCGGTCAGCATCATCGCCCAGGCCACCGACTCAATCGCGGTCGCAGATTCGCAAATCTATATCGATCGGGTAAAGCAGTATCAGATCGCCGGCAGCAGCGTAAATACCTCTCTGCCGCTCGCAGCCGGCACCCATCGCGTCGGCGTGCTGGCGCAGGATAGCGCTGGAACCTTCGAGAGCGTAGTGAACATGACCGTCTCCTCCTCGACAGGGACTGGTGGCAGTTGCACCGGCAGCGGCGGGAATCGCACGGTGACGATCTGCTCGCCTGCGAACAATGCAACCGTGACCTCGCCCGTCAGCATCATGGCCCAGGCCACCGACTCAGCCGCGGTCGCAGATACGCAGATTTATATCGATCGAGTGGAGCAATATCAGGTCGCTGGCAGCAGCGTAAATACCTCTCTGTCGCTCACAGCCGGCACCCATCGCCTTAGCGTGCTCGCGCAGGATAGCGCTGGAACCTTTGAAAGCACCATCAACGTGACCGTGTCCTCGACCAGCGGCGGGTGCGCCGCGCCCACTTCGCCCGGCGTCCAAATCTGCCAGCCCGTCAGTGGCGCAACCGTCTCGTCGCCAGTCGCCATTCAGGCCGCCGCCAACGTCACCGGCACGTTCATGCGTATGGAGGTCTGGATTGACGGCGTCAAAAAGTACTCCGAAGCCACCAGCACTGCACTGAGCACCACTCTCACCCTGACCGCAGGCACCCACCGCTTCGCCGTACTCGCCTACAACACCGCAGGAACCAAGTGGGAACAGGCCTACAACGCAACCGTGAACTAATTGCCGGGCTGCCCCCTCACGGAGATCCAGCGCTGAACATCTGCCTCTATAAGTTGGCGATCAAGTTCAGACTGACGATCGCCGTCCTTATAGAACGTCCTTAAAAGGAACGAAAGAGTTTCTGTCCCCTTCATTTCTTCTTTGAGAGCAGCTGCAACAGGCTCTTGAAGCGCGGTTCGTCATGGAGAGAGGAGAAATCGGGATCGTTTTCCATCCATTCCTTTTGGCCGAATCCATTCCCAACCGTAGTCTCAAGCAGTTCGAGGGCCCGCTCGCGCTCACCCATCAGCGCATACAGGCAGGCAATGTTGTAGAGTGTGGAGTTCTCGTCGGGATCGATGGCTCGTGCACGCTCGGCCCATTCCAGGGCGCGCTCGCGGTCGCCGACCATGAGCAGGGCATTTGCTCCCAGATAAAGACAGCGCCCGTCTTCGGGGTGCAGTTCAATGTGGCGCTCGATACGTTCCAGAGCAGCCTTGCTGGCCGCTTGAGCTTCGTCATCGCGGCCCAGAGTGCGCAGACACATTTGTAGATGGTTCAAAGATTGATAGTCGGCCGGATCGAGCTCGCTGGCCTTGCGAAACAGGACCACCGCCTCTTCCATTTTGCCTTGCGTGAAGACACATCGTGCGTAAAGGTAAGCTGCATCGTAAAGGCGGGGATCAAGGCGCATCGCCTCTTCAAATTCTTTCTCGGCAACCAGGTAATTCTTGCCCAGCGATTCGGCAAAACCGCGCGCGGTGTGAGCATCTGCTGAGTCCGGGTCGAGTTCGACTGCGCGGCGGCTGGCATGGGTAGCCTCTCGCAGGTTGTCCTCGGTCGCATCGAACCACATGTAAAGGAAGGAACTGGAATTCGCCAGTCCCGCGAATGCCGCGGCATAGCTGGGGTCAAAGACAATGGCCCGGGCAAACATTTGCCGCGAAAAGTCGAAACTCTTGCGGCGCATCTCGTAGAAGACTCTGCGGCCGCGCAGGTAGTAGTCGTACGCCTGGATGTCGCGCGTAGGTACTTTTTCAATGGCTCGCTTTTCCTTGTCGGTCAGCATGACGCGCAGGGTACCTGCGATACTCTGGGCAATCTCATCCTGAATTGCGAACACATCCTCCAGATGGCGATCGTATCGCTCCGCCCAGACGGAATGGCCGCCTCGGGTTTCCACCAGTTGCGCGTTGATGCGAAGACGATTGCCTGCGCGACGGAGGCTCCCATCCAGCACGTAGGCTACGTTCAGCCGATGCCCAATTTCGCCGGCTGTCACGACCTTATCCCGAAAAGGCAACACTGCGGAGCGCGGTAGAAGGCTGAGCCCGGCAATTCTTGTAAGCTCCGTAATGATGTCTTCTGTCATGCCATCGCGAAAGTATTCGTCCTCTTTATCTCCGCTCAGGTTTTCGAAGTAGAGAACTGCGATGGACTTCTGCGATCGCGGAGATGGAGTGGAGAGCCGCTCGAGCGAGTCAATCACTTTTTGCATGGAGGAGCATCTCTGATCGGGCGATTTGACCAGGCAGGCCTCGACCAGCGCCTCCCATGTCGCATCGACTTCGGGAACAAGTTGACGCATCGGGACGTAAGGCGCGTGCAAGATCGCATGCAAAACGTCAATTGCACTTTCACCACGGAAAGGAGTGCGGCCGGTGATGCATTCGTAGAGCAAAACGCCATAGGAAAACACATCGCTTCGGCCATCCGCCGGCTGCCCCAGGATTCGTTCTGGAGACATGTAGCCGACCGTACCTCCACCGGCGATCTGCGTTGCAGTGCGCGTTACACATATCTCTTCCGATTCCTCTGGATCGCGATCCATTCGAATCAACTCAGAAAGACCAAAATCAAGAATTTTCACGCACGATCTTGAGTCAAGCATGACGTTCGCCGGCTTGATGTCGTGATGAAACACTCCGCGACTGTGAGCCTCGAGCAGCCCCTCGGCGATTCCTCGGGCAATGCTCGGGAATGTTGTTGGGTGCATGGCAGCATGCTGTAGAAGATCTTTCAGGGTTCTTCCGGAAACCAATTCCATGGAGATAAAGGGCTGATCTTCGGCAAGATTCAATTCGTAGATGGTGGCGATGTTGGGGTGATTCAGGCGGGAGGCCATCTGCGCTTCTTTGAGCAGCCGGGCGCGAGCGTCAGGCAGGGCCGCAAGACTGGATGGAAGGAACTTCAGTGCGACTTCTCTATTGAGGATGAGATCTTCGGCGCGATATACCGCGCCCATGCCGCCCTCTCCGAGTTTGGCCAGAACACGGTAGTGCGAAATGGTTTGTCCGATCATAAAGGCAGGAACCAGGACTCAGTATCTCAGACGCAGGGATGAAATCCACAATGACGGGGTGAGCGGAGCGAATCGCGGGGTTCGGAATTCCATTCTCCCTAACGTATTTTCGGTCAGGTAATTTTCAACTCAGAGAAATCCGGGTCGCAACTCTCAGCATGATCTCGTTTGGGTAACTTCATCGCAGCCAATTAAACTGGCGCCATGACCTGCGGGGAAAATCCTTGACGACAAATGCAGCCGTACTGGAAGCCAGGGATCTGTCGCGAACCCTCGATCAGCCGGGCGGCCCCAAATCTCTGCTGCGCGATGTCAGCTTTCGCCTCGATCAGGGACAGGTGCTCGCCGTCCTCGGGCCTAGCGGAGCCGGCAAAAGCACCCTGCTGCGCATGTTGAACCGGCTCGATGAACCCACCAGCGGCGCCGTCCTGCTGCAAGGCGTCGACACTCGCGACAATGGATCCGCGCACCCTGCGCCGCCGTGTCGGCATGGTCATGCAGCAGGCGTATTTATTTCCCGGCGCGGCCGCCGCCAATGTCCGCTATGGTCCCGCCCAGCACGGAATCATCCTGGACGACGCTCAGGTGGCCGACCTCATCCAGCAAGTCGGCATGGCCGGCTACGAAGATCGCGATGTTGCCACCCTTTCCGGCGGGGAGGCCCAACGCATCTCCATCGCTCGCGCCCTCGCCAACCAGCCGGAAGTCCTGCTTCTCGATGAGCCCACTTCCGCCCTCGACGACGTCTCCAAGCAAGAGATCGAGCATCTGCTCGCCACCCTGGTTCACGAGCGAAACATGACCTGCGTCTGGGTCACCCACGATGTCGCCCAGGCTCGCCGCGTCGCCGACCTGGTCCTGCGGCTCGAAGCCGGCCACGCCATTGCCTTTGGCACCTCACAGGAGCTGCTGCATGCTTAATCTCCTGTTCCACACGCAAATGTCTCTCGGCCTCGGCCAGGCCGCCGCCGTCGCTGTACTCGCCATCCTCGTCGCCCAGTTCGCCTCCCGTCGCGGAGCGAAAATCGGCCGCGAAATCCCCCTCGTCCTGCTGCGCGGCATCGTTCAGATTTTGCTTGTCGGCTTTTTGATTGTTGTCCTCCTCCGCGGCCCCTGGTGGACGGGAATCCCAGTCCTGATCGTTATGATCTTCATCGCCGCCACCATCGTGCGCCGCCGCGTTCCAGAATTACCCGGAGCCTACACGCTCTCGCTGCTCTGCATGGCTGCCGGTGCCGGCGGAGTTCTCACCGTGATGACGCTGCTCGGCATTGTCGAGCCGAAGATCATCATCCTCATTCCGGTCGGCAGCATGGTCATCGCGCAGAACATGAACATTCAGTCGCTGTTTCTCAATCGCTTTCTGGGAGAAGTCCGATCCCATCGAGGAGAAATCGAGTCGGCCCTGGCGCTCGGCGCAGCCCCGGACCATGCCGCCGAACCTTACCTGCACGCTTCCTTCCATGCCAGCCTGATCCCCGCCACCGACAATCTCCGTTCCCTCGGCATCGTCTGGATTCCCGGCATGATGGCGGGCATGGTCCTCTCCGGCACCTCGCCCATCTACGCCGCGCTCTACCAGTTCGTCATCCTCAGCATGATTTTTATTGCCGGCGCGGTCAGCTGCCTCACCGCCACCTACCTCGTGCCGCGCCAGGTCTTCACCCCGCAGCAGCAACTTCGCCGCCTCAGCTAGCCATGGCTCGCTCCAGCAGAACTCCAAATCCGCAAAAAATGCGCCAAATATCTTTCTTGCACTAAAGTCGGTGCAAAATCGTCTGAAAAAATTAGTTGCTAAGGCAACTATATGTGTCAAAACCGGCCAATTTAGTTGCTAAGGCAACTAAATTTTTCGCGCCTTATTTTGCCTCAGACGCTCGCGGAATCTTCACCAGAACCAACGCATTCGGCGCCAGCTGCAGCGTCAGATGATCGCCGTCGAGGCGTTCCTCCGCCGGCGGCGGCAGAGCCGAAGCCGCATTCAGCTTGGCGATTTGCGCCATCGTCGGATATTGCGGGCTCCCCATCGCACGATACGCCGCCATCGGATCGCCATGCGAGCCATCCACGCGGCTCACAGTAATCGCTGCGCCGCTCGGCACTCCCGCAAAATTCAGCCGAACAGTTTTCGCCGCGCCTTCTTTTCCCGGATCCACAATGTTCCAAACTGCGATCGCCAATCCTCCATCTTCGCTGCGAGTTACAAGAATGTTATCGGCAGTGTTGGCGAGCCTCTCATCGCCTAGTTGATGCAGCAGGCTGAAATCGTAATAGCTCGGTTTCTTGATACCACCCAGCGCGATCAGGCCGAACATCCCGTTAAATGGAGTGCGCGCCACACCGCCCTCTTCAAACACATCGTCGAAGGTCCAGAACGACATCATCTTCACATGCCCATCGCACTCTCGAATCGTATTCGCCACGCCCGGCCCAACAAACGGGGTGTCGCGCGAATCATCCATCCCCTGCACGTTCCACTCTGTCCAAAACAACGGCAGCTTCGGCAGCGGAGAAGCTTCAATTTGTCCTTGCACTTTTTTCACCGCGCCGCACACCCTGTCATCCATCGGAATGGGCGTGTCGTTGTGAAATAAATTTTCGACTGTGTCGTCGGCATACCCGTGCGTGGAAACAAAATCGATGGGCACATGATTCTCGGCGACGTGCTGCAAAAACGGTACGATCCATGAGGCTGCCGCGGTTGCTGGCCCTCCCACCCGCAGGCGTGGGCTCACGCTTTTCAAATCACGGGCGGTGTGATCGTACAGATCAAAATACGATACCTGGCGCGGAATCCCTCCCCAGAAATCGATGTTCGGCTCATTCCAAACTTCGAAATACCATTGCGACACTTCATCGATGCCGTAGCGATCGACCAGGTGCTGCGCAAAATGCTTCATCAGGTCGTCCCATTGCTCCCAGCTTTTCGGCGGCGAAACATTCGGCTTGTACCAGAAACTATGCAGATCGTCCGGATTGAAGGCCAGTTTTCTCGGCATGAAGCTGATCTCGACAAACGGCCGCACACCATTCTTCAGCAGCCCATCGTAAATCTGGTCGACATAAGAAAAGTTGTAGACCGGCTTGCAGTCATCGCCCAGGTTGTACACTCCAACCTCGTGATTCAAAATTCCGTGGAAACGCACATAGCGGAACTCGGTCACGCTTTTCAATGCGCGCATGTCATCGCGATAGCCGGCGCGCAGCGAAAGAATCGCATGCCCGGAGCCGAACATTTGCTCCCAGAAATGCGGGAATGGTGTCGTCTGCGCATGCGCGTCAATGGTGATGGTTTGCTGCGCACCGGCTGCGGTTGCGCTTACGCCCAATACAAGGACAATTGCAGCCACGACCGTTCCAAGGCCGAAGAATGGTTGTCGTTTCAGCATGCGAATCAACTCCACAAAATATTTTGATAGTTCTGTCCACAAAAAATGAGGGGGATGCACCTGTATGCACCCCCACTCAAAAAAATCACATGTGCATTCATATGCATTTTAGAAACTGAAGCGCGCCTGCAATTGCACCGTTCGACCGCCCAGGGCTCCATAAGGAATGCCGAAGTGAGTATTGACGGATGTGATCGTCCCATCCGGGGCTGCCGACCCCACCAGGTTGTCCATGGCACCCCCGTTCAGATTCACCTTGTTGAACAAATTGTAGGCATCCGCTCTCACCTCAAACGCAGCGTTCGTTCCCAGCACTCGATTATTCGGCAGGCCAAAATTCTTGCTCAGGCTGGCATCCAGGTCGTTATATCCAGGTCCCGTCAGGCTGTTGCGATGGATACCTGGGGCTGGTCCGGGAGCGGTCGCAGGGAAAGCCGGCCCTTGAACGTACGTGGGCGGCACAAAATATTTCGTCGGGTTGCCTCCGTAGTTTGGATTGGTCGCGCCCATGAAAACGGAGTTGTTCGTCTTGGACCCTGCACCGCCAACTATCCCGGCTGGACGAAGCTGCCCATAATCGCTGTTCTGATAGTAGACGCCGGTGGTGTTATAAACCGGATTGAACGGGAAGCCAGTGTGCACGTTCCAGATTCCGCCCAACGACCAGCCGCCCAGCGTTTTCTCCAACAAATTGTTGCCGTGGAAGAAAACCGGCTGCCACAAACCAAATAATTTAAACGCATCCTGCACGTTGTAATCTGCCCGTCCATAGGCGGCGTGGACGTCGTAGGGATATGGGTCTTCCTCATACGGGCTGGAATTTTCATCCATTGTTTTGGCCCAGGTATATTGCGCCTGCAGGTTAAAGCCATGAGCAAAACTGTGCCGCAGCGTGGCGATTAGGGCGTTGTAGTTCGAGTTGGATGTGTTCGGGAAATAGCCAACCCGATTCGCTTTGGGATTCACAGAAATTCCCTCGGCGATTCCCACCGCATTCAAATTCATCTGGGTCAGGTAATGCCGCGTAAGGTTGCCGTTGTAACCGATGGTGAATACCGACTCGTAGGGAAGCTGATACTCCATCTCCAACGAGTAGTGGTAGGTCGCGATGGTCTTGGGATTGGAGGGAAATCCGATCACTCCGATCCCACCTCCATAGTTCGTTGGAAAGTTGTCGGGACCGAACGTGCTGATGGCGGCCGAATTGGGTGGATAGCCGAAGATCGAATTTATATTCGATGCCGTTTGATAGAGAATTCCGTTCCCAGCGCAAGTTGGGTTCGTAGGGAAGGTCGTATAGGCGCACTGAAAGTTGGCGCCAAAAACATTTGGTGGATTGCCGAAGCCGCTGGAAAGGATCGCAATTTCGTTCTGGTTATAGTTAATGCCGAAACCGCCGCGGAGTACGGCTTTCTGAGCGAGCCAACCCGGCTGCCATGAAAAACCGACCTGGGGGCCGAAGTTGGTTTTCTGCGGGGTATCGAGATGGCCGCCGACGCGAACGTTCATGCCGGTCAAGAGATTGGCGCCCGATCCAAATTGCAATACATCCAAAGTGTTCTGCTTAGCATACATGCCGCCAAAATAGGACCAGCGCAGGCCGAGGTTCAGCGTTAGATTAGGAAGAATTTTGTAGTCATCCTGCACAAAGGCGGCGTACATGTTGATGCGGTCGTCTTGGCGGTTGGCATAGGGAACACCGGTGGCGGCATTAAAGTTTCCTGTCTCCTGGTAGGCAGCGTCGTTGGCGAAATCCCATAGATTTTCGAAATCGAAATTGGGCTGCGCGCCGCCAATATTTTCATTCAGGTAGTACAGTCGCGTGATTTCAGCTCCCGCCTTGATGTTCTGGTTGGCCACTGTCTTGGTCACAATGTCGTTGTAGTCATAGGTCCATTGGTTCAGCACGCTGGGTGAAGGCGGTCCAAAGTACTGAAACCCAATGCCGGTGCCCAGGTTGTATCCGTTGACGTGATCGGGTGGCAGGCCGAAAGGCGCCTGCGGGTTGGAACTGAGCTCGTTCCAGCGATATCCGGCGGCGTTGGCGCGAGCCTGGTTCAGCAGCGTTGGCGAGAAGATATGATTCCATATTCCGGAAAATGCATCGTTGATCTGGTTGTGGTGCCATAGGTTGGCGGCGCGATTGGGGCCGTTGTAATCTGTCGTATTGCTCGGCACCCAATAAATTGCAAACGTGATGTGATCGTTCTGGTCAGGCTGCGCATCGAGCCGGCCGTTGTACTGGGACTGCGAGATGGTAGTGGGATTCAGCACGTTGTAGAGGCCCAGGTCGGGCACGCCATCCAGGCCGCCACCCACGCCCGGCGTCCCCGAGTTGCCCCCGTAGGTTAAGTCCTGCATGCCTAGCCCCGTCTTGATGGGAGAACCAACGTCCAGCGCACCGCCTACCGTGTTGCAGTTCGCGCCTTCCACCAAACCAATCTGCCCGCAGTTTTCCGCGACCAGGGTGGCGTTGGCCGGTACTTCTCCAGGGTACGAAAGAT
Organism: uncultured Acidobacteriota bacterium; assembly: GCA_963735505.1. Classification (GTDB taxonomy): domain Bacteria; phylum Acidobacteriota; class Terriglobia; order Terriglobales; family Acidobacteriaceae; genus JAKAAZ01. The sequence continues at coordinate 819,717 of CAVTLR010000003.1, forward strand.
ACTTCGCTGCGATGCTCCCGGTTGTCGCTGCCGTGGAATCGAACTGCGGCGTCTCAAACCACTGTTGCGCTGATGTCAAACTCGAAAGCGGACTGGTCTCGTAGTTGAAGAATGCGAATATTTTGTTTTTCCAAATCGGGCCGCCGAGGCTGCCACCATAGTTATTTGTCCTGTTCGTATCCCGGTTGACACCTTTGGCGCCGGGGGTATCTGCAACGGGAGGAGGACGGTAGCCATTAAATCGCTGGTATGCATTCAGGCCAGGCCGCGATGCCTTAAAGAAAGCGCTGCCGTGGAAATGATTGGTTCCGGACTTCGAGATCACCTGGATTTGGGCGCCACTGAAGCGTCCGTTCTCGGCGTCGTAGCTGTTGGAAATGATGGTGACGGATTGCACCGAATCTTCGCTGGGAGTGATGACCGAGGCGCCGCCCCACACCGCGCTGACAGTGCTGATGCCATCGATCGAAATTCCATTGGTATCGTTTTGTCCGCCGATGGCTTGCACCTGCACCTGGTTTTCCGTCTGGAAAATTCCGGATGAGTTGGCCGCTGATCCGCCCGGCCCTGCGCTACCCGGTAGGTTAAAGCTGCCGCCCGCACTCCCTTGCGATGCATCGCCAAACGTGCCCGGCGCTAATTGCGCCAACTGGAACACATCCCGATTGAACGAAGGCAAATGCTGAATCTCATTGTCGGTCACTGTGCCGCTGAGTGTCGCCGTCTCTGTGTTCAGCAGGCTAGCCTGCGATCCGTTCACCGTGACTGTCTGCGCTGCGGCTCCCAGGGCAAGCTGGACATTCACCGCGTTCGCTTGCTCCGGCAAAATCTGCACATTGTTCAACGTCTTCTTCTTAAATCCGGCAGCCGTTACCGTCAGGGTGAAGTTATTGGGCGGCAGCGCGTTGAAAGTGTACACACCATCGGCAGACGTCGTGGCAGTGTCCGTGTGGTTCGTGGATGTGTCCGTCAACGTCACGGTCGCGCCCGGAATCACTGCGCCACTGGGATCGGTCACGACACCTTGAATGGACGCGCGGAACTGCGCGGCACCGGGGAGAGTGGCGAGCAAAAAACTCGAAATTACTAAGAATAGTCCGAATAACTTGCTCGCGTGCTGGGGGGAGTTATGCTGCATTGTGCCTCCAAAATTGTGAAGCCACTTGCGGAACGCGGGCCATCCAGGCTCGGCTTGTGTGATTTCGCGCCGACACGAATCATCTTCTCTTCGCGACAGGAAAAGTACATTCGCGGCAGCATCCTCTACATCCGTGAATAGGCTGGTCCAACAAATACACAGCCACTCAAACGGATGCGGCAAAAAGAAATGCGGTTGCAAGAGAATCCTTGTCAGGAACCCTTACAACCGCATGTGGATTGTCGCGGACCGATCGTGTTTCTAGACACCGGGCGAACTTCGCCCGCGTTTGTTATTGGGGAACGACGGTTCCCGGATTGGCATTTCCGGTCGGTGCCGTCGAGATTGGCGGCAATCCGACCGCCTCCGGCGGAGGCAACGTATGTGTCTGATACCACTGCTGTTGCGCTTCAGCGAAGCGGATGCCCCGCTGAATCCACAATTGCATAGCGAGCTCATATTGCGCGGAAACATTGTCCAGCCAGTAGGGACGATTTTCTTTCAGCCACGCTGCCCGATACAGATCACGGGTGAGCCCATAGCCATCCCGCAAATCCTGGCATCGTCCATTATTGGACGAAATGTCATACAGCCCCGACCCCAGATGCTTGTTGTTCGCCGGATCATTCTGCTGCTGGTACGCCTGATCGTACGCAGTCAACATTTCCTGCGCTGCTTCGAACTTATATCCAATGAAGTCCATCCGACGCGCGCCCATCTCCATGGCGTCAATAGCATCCTCTTCCCGCAGCGGGCCCGCGGCTTTTGCCTGCTCCATCAGGATGATGGCCTGCTCCGCTTGCCCACGCAGGGTTTGCACCACCGGCAAAAGTTTTGCGGAGACTTCCTGACCTTCCTTGCTCCAGGGATCCATCCAGAACAGATGATCGCTGGATTCGTCGAGGCTTGCGTCTTCAAGGATTTTTTGCGCCCCCATCAATTCAATCTGCGCCTGGTTGATCTTGCCGGTCCGATCGCCATGAAAGACCTGCCCATAGCTATCTTGAAATTGCGGAATGTTGCTCGCACCCGGCTGCCAGCCTGCTGCGGCACCGAACAAAATGCCATACCAGTCCTGGTTGAACAATCCTTCTCCATCGTCATTCCACACCGTGTTCAACAAGCCGGTAGAACCCAGGCGCTGACCGTCGCGCACAAACTCCTGAATATTCAGCAGTCCCGAATTGTTATCCGGATAGACGCGGCTCCAATTACTCACTCCCGGCGCAACCCAGGTCTGCAATCCCGCATTGGTAAACGGCAGCAGCCATTTGTCGTAGCCTTCCGGCTCCGGACTGTAGACCCATGCAATTGCGATCATGTCCTTCGGCAGCGTCTTCACCAGGTCAGGATCGTTCATCGCAATATCTCCCCAGAACAGCAACTGCTTATGCAGCGGCTCCAGTGCCTGGTGAATCTGGATCAGGAAATCCATGTAGGCCTTGCCTAACCCCTCTTTCGCGACCTCGTCCTTGGTCTGGCCTTTACCTAAATCGGAGGTTTCATCCGCGCCGATATGCATAAACGGTCCCGGAAACATTGCCGCAATCTCCGTGAACCACTGCTGGATCAGCTGAATCGATCCCGGCTGCACTGGAGCCAGCACCGCGCCATGCGATGTCTCCGCCAGCTTTGCATATTTGTCGAACATCAGCGTGTGATGCAGATGACCGAAGGCCTCTTGCTCGGGCACGATCGTCACGTGGTATTGTTGCGCGTATTTCACCAGGGCTTCCACATCCGCCCGCGTCATCGCTCCTCCCGGAGGCGCAATCAACGGGTTCGACGCGTAGGCCAGGGTGTTCTCAAAGTAGGGTGAATAGAGGTTTACCTTGTATTCCGAAAATACTTTTACCTGGTGCTTTTGAAAGGCGAGTGTTGGCACGGGTCCGCGGGAAAGATCGTCGTCTACGCCGCGATACTTCATCGCCGGCCAATCGCGAATTAGAACTCCGTGCAACGCTGCATCGGACGCGGCCGCTTTTCCGTCTGCCGTTTCCCCGACGACTAATTGCTTGATGGTCTGCGCACCGTAGTAGAGCCCTGCACTGGTCGCGGCGATGTCGTAGGTCTTGCTGCCGTCGGTCACCAGAACATAGCCTTCGTCATGCATCGCGGGATCAAACGTCGCTCCGGCATGCTGCAGAATCTTCGCAGCATCCTTGTCATCCAGCCGCATCAGGATTACCTGGACTTTGTCATGATGGCCTTCGTGTGCATCGACGCCGCGATCTTTTAACGTATCCACCAGGTCGGTCGCGGCGAATTTGTCTTCCGCGTCATGGCTGGTGGTCTCCACGCTGATGCCGTCTTTCAACGACAGCACTTCGCGGGGATGGACCTCTCGCGGCATGGGTACTAGCGCGAGTGAGCCAGCGGAGGTTGGAGTTGTGCTGGATGGTGCGGATTGCGCCAAGGCAGAAGTGGCGAAAACAAGGGCGCACACGCCTGCCGATATCGCGAACCCGGCAAAACGGTGAAAACGATTCAGAGCGGTAGGAAGAAGTTTATTTTTCACCTTTTGAGGATACAACCCGCGCGAGCCCCTTCCTCCGGTTTTGCCGGCGCGCAGCCGCAAAAAAAAGAAACGCTTCCCGAAATTTCAGGAAGCGCCTCATTCATGCGAACAAGCTTTTCTTTAGGCGGTGAGCGGCATCTTTACCCGAAACCGTTCCATGGTGATCTTCAACGCGCGCTCAATCCTGCGCAGATCGCCTCTTTCTTCTGGAGCTTGGAACGTGGATGCGACGCCCGACTTGGATGCGCGGCCGGTGCGGCCGACGCGATGCACAAAGTCTTCTGCCATTTTCGGCATGTCGTAGTTCACCACGTGCGCAATGTGCGCCACATCGATGCCGCGAGCGGCAACGTCAGTCGCCACCAGCACGCGATGCTGTCCCTGGGTAAAGCTGCGCAGCGCTGCACTGCGTTGTGCCTGGGTACGATCGCCATGGATGCTAGTCGCATTCCAACCGGAACCGTTCAACTTCTTGGCGACGCGATCGGCGCCGTGCTTGGTGCGCACGAAAACCAGGAAGCTGCCTTTTTCTGAGCGCAGCAGGTGCTCGAGCAACGGCATCTTTTTGTCTGTCGTCACTTCAAACGTCTGCAGGCGAACATTTTCCGCAGGCTTCAACACCGAGCCAAGCTCGATGCGAACCGGGTTGCGCAGGTAATCGCGAACCACTTCGGTCACTGGAGATTCCAGAGTTGCCGAATAGCAAAGCGTCTGATGTTGCGCCGGTAATGCCGCCACGATTCGCTTGATGGCCGGCTTGAATCCCATGTCGAGCATGCGATCCACTTCGTCCAGCACAAGAATCTGCACCTGGTCGAGTTGCACCAGCTTGCGCCGCAGAAAATCTTCCAGACGGCCCGGAGTCGCCACGATCAAGCGCGCTCCCCGGCGAATCGCCTGGAGCTGTGGGCCTTCAGACAAGCCGCCGACCACCAGAGCTGCCTGGCTGGCAGCATCGAGTGAAAGATTGCGGTAGGCCTGCTCCACCTGCATCGCCAGTTCGCGAGTGGGCAGAAGAATCAGCGCAAACGGACTTTTGCCGCGCCCCTGCGAGCCTTGCCGATGACCCGAATGATGCTGCGTCGGTGTCTGATTTGCTTTGTGCATGGCTTCGATGATCGGAATCAGGAAGCTGAGGGTTTTGCCGGTACCGGTCTGCGCTGTTGCCAGCACGTCGCGGCCTTCCAATGCCGGCGGAATTGCGCCTGCCTGAACCGGGGTGGGAGTAATGAATTTGGATTGCGCGAGCTTGCTTTGAAGCGCGGGCAAAAGAGTGAAATCTGTAAATTGAGTCAAAGTATTCCTTCGTTTCCAGGCCTGCTTTGCCTTGCACCCATGTGCAGGCGGGCCCGAAACACAGCTTGCCTTCACGGTCTTCGCGGCCGCAAAAGGTAAGGATGAAACCGCAGGGGAAACCGGAGTTTCGAAGGAGAACGCGGCTACATCTGCGCGTTTCAGGAAACTCTAAAGCAGATTTCTATGATCTGCTCGGGGTCGACACGAAGAACTGGTTCGACCTCGGATGCCACATGACAGCTGGTATGGCGGTAGCACTTTGCTCCGCCGCACCGCAACGCATACGTACGCGAAGCGATCACGCTGTAGAGGCTTGGGAGGGTGCAACTGCGAACGGCTTGCCGTAGGTCCGACAAGAACGGCTCACAACCAAATCACTGAGCGTAGCTTCATGATAACACAGGCAGGGCGCGATGCACTCAGCGAAACCTGCGAAAGAATGCTCGAATGTCTTCTGCCAGCAGCGCAGGTTCCTCTGCAGCGGCAAAATGTCCACCCCGAGGCATATCCGTCCAGCGTTGAACGTTATAGCCTCGCTCAATCCACGGTCGCGGTGGAAACGGTTCTTCCTTTGGAAACCTGGCAATCCCGCAAGGTACACGGACAAAGTCATCGCGTCCCAGTTCAGCGGCGCTTTTCTGCCCTCGTAGTACAACCAGAACGAAGAGTGGATGGTTTCAGTCATCCAGTACAACGTCACATTCGTCAGCAATTCATCCCGGCTGAATCTGCGATAGAGATCGCCGTTGCAGTCGGACCAGTCGCGAAACTTTTCCAATATCCAGGCAGCGAGCGCGGCCGGCGAATCGTTCAGCCCATAGGCCGCGGTCTGTGGGCGGGTTCCCTGCAGGTGGGCATACGCGCCAGACTCCTTGTACCAACGCGCTGCGCTCTCGATGAATTGCTCTTCTGCGGGTAGCAGGACGGTTTCTGGCCCCAGGTAAGGGCGGTACGATCCAGGAATATAGTTCAGATGAATCCCCAGAACACGATCCGCGTGCCGCATGCCCAGAATCGTGCTCACGCTGGCGCCAAAATCTCCCCCTTGCGCGCCAAAATGGTTGTAACCTAACTCCCCCATCAACGCGGTCCACAACTCCGCAATCGCAAAGGTATTCATGCCAGGTTTGAGCGGCCGGTCTGAAAAGCCATAGCCCGGCATGGAGGGAACAACCACGTCGAAACTATCCTTGAGATCAGCTCCATAGTTGGCCGGATGGGTCAGCATGGGAATGATCTGAAGCATTTCAAGAAATGACCCCGGCCATCCGTGAGTCAGGATAATCGGGATTGGAGCGGGACCCTGGCCGCGTTCATGGATGAAGTGAATTGTGGGGCCATTCGACCTATACCTGAAATGATGGAACGTTGAGAGCCGCTCCACCTGCGCTCTCCAGTCGAACCGGTCTTTCCAGTAATCGCAGAGATCCTGTAAGAATTCGAGATTAAAACCGTATTCCCAGGCACTTCCGGATATTTCATTGGGCCAGCGCGTTCGACTCAGCCGGATGTGAAGGTCATCGACGGCGGCCTGCGAATAGGGAACGAGAAACGGATCGACGGCCATGGGATGGTTCGTTGAGACGGTCTAAGTGCGAACCGTGGCGTTGCGCGATGATTCCTTGCGCCCATCCTTTTCCGGGGCGTTGATCATGCCCGGAACTTTCTCCACCGGACGCTTGCGATCTTCGTGGGCGACCAACAAGGCTTCCAGTTGCTGGATCAGGGCGGTGCTGTTCATCGGCTTCACCAGCATTTCGTCGGCGCCATCATCGCGCCAGGTGTCATCGCTGGTCGGGAACGCGGTCAGCAGCGCCACCGCCGGCCGATAAGGGGCTTCTTTCGCTGCCCGTGTCACTTCCAGGCCCGCCTTATCGCTTTCCATGCGCATATCCGTAATCACCATCACAAATGTGGAGCTGCGCAGCTTCGACTTGGCATCGCGTGCCGACGTGGCTGTCTCCACTTCAAAGCCGTGAATTTCAAGCAGAGCCTTCAAGGTGAGCAGGATCGCGGGTTCATCGTCGACCAAAAGAATACGGCGCTTCATATGGATGGAGTTCCCTTCTAGGTACGCAATCAATGTAAGCCAAGTCAGGGGGGGTTGTCGATCTGCAGTGGAGAGATTCCGCCGGTTGCATCGCGGTTGCCTGGCTCGCGATTGTTACACTGGCTGGGTGACAGGATACCACGTGGAAAACTTCGGCTGCCGCGCCAGCCAGGCCGACGGAGATGCGATTTCCGCGGCGCTGGAATCGCTGGGTGCCTGTCCGGCAGAGTCATCCACTGCGCCCCAGGTCGTGGTGGTCAACACGTGCTCCGTAACGGCGGAAGCCGACCGCGACGCTCGTGCTTACATTCGCCGCGTCCAGCGCGGCAATCCGCAGGCTCGCATCGTAGTCACTGGGTGTTATGCGCAACGCGCGCCGCACGAACTTGCCGCTCTGCCCGGAGTTTTTGCCGTCGTCGGTAACAGCCATAAGAGCCAGGTCGCATCCATCGCGCTCGGGTCATTCCGTCCGCAAGCGGCAACATTGACGCAGGCGAACCAGGATTCGTCTGAGAGCGAAAATCCCTGCGTTGCGATGGCTACCTCGCCCGCGCATTTTGTTCCTGTGGCGTCGCTCGCGAATGCCCCAAATTTCGCCACAGGGCGGCTGCCCGGCGCACCGGCGTTTATTCTCGCCGGCGATATTTTTGCCCACAGCGATTTCGAATTGCCATCGTTGCCGTCCACCGCGATCGATCGCCTGGCTGCATCATCCGCGGCGCATCGCACCCGGCCAACGCTCAAAATTCAGGATGGCTGCGGCAATCGCTGCACGTTTTGCATCATTCCCTCCACGCGCGGCAACAGCCGATCGCTGGCGAAACCGCAAGTGCTCGAATCCGTGGAGCGCTTCATCGCCGCCGGTGGGCAGGAACTTGTCCTGTCTGGCATCAACCTTGGTCGCTGGGGTCGTGACCTGGTTCCGCAACACCGTTTTGAAAATCTGCTGGCCGAAATTTTCGAATCTACGTCGCTCCCGCGCCTCCGCATCAGCTCCGTCGAGCCCATGGACTGGACTGACAGCGTGATCGCGCTGCTGCAGCAATATGGGCAGGGGCAACATCCCAGGCTCGCACGCCACGTCCACATGCCGCTGCAATCCGGATCAGATCGCGTGCTGCGCCGCATGCACCGCCGTTATCGCCCCTGGCATTATGCTGAGCGCGTGGCCAAAGTTCGCGCTGCATGCGCGGATGCCGCCATCGGCGCCGACGTCATGGTCGGCTTTCCCGGCGAGACGGAGGAAGAATTCCGCGAGAGCTACGACTTTATTGCCGCACAGCCACTCACCTATCTGCATATTTTTCCATTCTCCGCGCGACCCGGAACACCCGGCTGGGAGCTTCACCGGCTCAATCCAGTCCCCGAGTCGGCTGCTAAGGAACGGATGGCGGCCCTGAGCGGCCTGATCCAGCAGAAGAATCTCGCCTACCGCTGCAATTTCATCGGAAAGCAACTCAGCGCCGTCACGCTCGTATCACCCAGAGAGAAATCTGCGAATGGCATCGGCCCGCGAACTTCCACCATGACAGACAACTTTATTTCCATCGATATCGCCTCCACTTTGCCGCCAAATTTACTGGTGTCCGCGCAGGTCACCGGCCTAACGCCGCACGGTCTATCCGCCATTCTCGCGGGTGAAATCCGTTCCATCGCATGAAAATTTGGCAACCGCGCCTATGCGCGTATCATCTGCTGGAGTGTCGGTCAGAGTGCAGTCCGCCATGCGGTCGACGGACTGTTCTGACGGGATGGTATACTCACGAGGCGAGGTATAGCCTCGCGCACTTGGAGGCGGCACATCGATAAGCGTTCGGCGAAACAGTTTATCCGCATCAACGATCGGATACGCGCGCGTGAAATTCGCGTCATTGACGAAAATGGAGAACAGCTTGGCGTTCTCCCACCCTTTGAAGCTCTTAAAATTGCCCGCGAACGCGGCCTCGACCTGGTAGAGATCTCTCCCAACGCCGTGCCGCCGGTTTGCCGCATTCAGGATTACGGCAAATATCTGTACGAAAAAGATAAGAGCGAACGGGCTGCGCGCAAAAAGCAGAAGGTTATCACCATTAAGGAAGTCAAGCTCTCGGTCACCGTCGACGAGCACGACTACCAGACCAAGAAAAATCAGGCTATCCGTTTTCTCCACGAGGGAGACAAGGTGAAGGCCTCCCTGCGTTTTCGCGGCCGCCAGATGGCCCATCGCGAGTTGGGATATCAAATTATCAATCGCTTGATTCAAGACGTTGGTGATGCCGGCATCGTGGAGTTTCACCCGCGCATGGAAGGCACCACCTTGCACGCCATTCTTGCCCCCGGAAAAAAGGTAGAGTCGGCGAAGAAGCCCGAAGCGCCCAAGCCTGATCCGCGAAAGACCGCCGCAGCCAAGCCTGTGGAGGCCGCCGAGACGGAACAGACTCCAGCCGCGCAGGCCTGAGCCGCTTTTTCAAGCAGCAAGAAATCGCCAAAACCGGAGAGCGCCTACCTCGAGTCGGTTCTCTCCGGCTTTCGTCTTCCACCTACGCGCGAATCTAGCAGTGATCGATGATAATTCTCTGCAGAGGAGAATTCATGCATCGCACCATTCGCGCCGGCCTGGTTGGTTTTGGACACGGCGGCACCATCTTTCATGCGCCGTTTCTGCATGCCGTCGAGGGACTGGAACTGGCAGCCATCCTGCAGCGCCACGGAGATTCTGCCGCGCAGGCCTATCCCGGCGTCTCCATCGTGCGAACTATGGAAGAACTACTGGCGCTGCCGGTCCTTGACCTCATCGTCATCAGCACGCCTCCCTCCACACATTTTGAGCTAGCCGTCCAAGCCCTCGAAGCCAATAAGCATGTGGTTCTGGATAAGCCCTTCGTCGCCACCAGCGACGAAGCTCGCCAACTGATTGAACTGGCGCGCGCCCGCAATCGCATCCTCTCCGTCTATCAGAATTGCCGCTGGGATGGAGACTTTAATACGATCCAGCAAATCCTGGCCTCCGACGAGCTTGGCCGCCTGGTCACATTCGAGTCGCGTTACGATCGCTACCGCCCCGGTCCGCGCACCAAGCCCTGGCAGGAAAAGACTCTTCCCGGCAACGGCGTTCTGCACGACCTGGCTGCGCATCTGGTCGATCAGGCGCTGGTACTCTTTGGCACACCCGAGGCCGTCATGGCCGATGTCCGCCTGGAACGCGACGTGGCCGTCGTCAACGACGCGTTCACCGTCTACCTGTACTACCCCGGCTTGCGGGTGCTACTCAGCTCCACCATGCTGGCTCGCACTGCAGGACCGCGCTTCGTCGCCCACGGCACGCTGGGTTCCTTTGTGAAGTACGGCCTGGACCCGCAAGAGAGAGCGCTGCAAGGCGGCGCAACCTTAGGCGGTCCGCACTGGGGAGAAGATCCTGAAGCCAACTGGGGTACGCTCGCGACCATGCAAAATGGTCAGCCAGTCGAACGTCGCATCGCAACTTTGCCTGGCGACTATCGCAAATATTACGAGAATGTTCGCGACGCCATCTGGGGGGTGGCTCCACTCGCCGTCACCGCGGAACAGGGATGGCGCACCATCCGCCTGCTCGAGCTGGCGCTGGAAAGCAGTGCGGCGCGCTGCGCGATTCCCTGCGTCACGCTCGATGCAACTCCGTAGTGCATTTTCACTGTAGGAATTTATGCCTGAACGGCTGTCTGCAGCAGTCCAGCGATCAGCGGCCAGTTATCCATGAAAGTCTTCCATTGTTTTAGTTCCTGCGGAAGACGTACTCTCGCGGATCGAGTCAATTCCCACTTTTCAGAGCGCCGTTTGGTCGGCCCCCAGGTTCTCCTCCGAACCCATCCGCTGTCTTCGAGCTTGGTCAAAGCGATGCAGAGGGAATGTTCTTCGACACAATCCACTCCGCTGATTCTGCGTTGCAGGTTTCTGATCAACGATTCGGGCTGGGACGCGCCGCACTCCAGTAGCGCGCTCAAAATGAGTATTTGAAGGACAGCTTCAAATACATCGGATTTGCCCGCAGCATTCATCCCTAGCAAGAACTCCCCATCAACCGTGAAACATGGCCATTACCAGTTTGGTTACATTCATTCCTCGTGCAGCAGCTGATTGGGATCGATGTGGAGCGCACGCCGTGCTGGAATCCACGTCGCCAGCAGCCCCAGCAGCGACATTGTTACGACCACGCCAATCATTACCACTGGATCGCGCGGCGTTGCCTCATACACAATCTGCGCCAGCAACCGGCTGGCCAGCGCACCCAGCGCCAACCCCGCAATCGAGCCCGAGAGCAGCAGCACAAATGGCCTGCCCAACGCCGAGCGCATCAGTTGTGCCGGCTGCGCGCCCAGAGCGATGCGAATCCCCAACTCCTTCATTCGCTTCGAGACAGAGTAAGCCGCCATGCCAAAAATTCCCGTCACCGCCAACATTGCCGCCAGCAGCCCCATAATGCCAAGTGCCGCCGCCGCGACCTGTGCCGGAAAGTAGATCACACCCAGCGCACTGGGCCAGCGTTGAATCGTAAATGGCACGTCCGGAGCGATACCGCTCAGCGTGCGCTGCAGGTTTGCGCTTATTTCCGACCCTCCAAGGCTGGAACGCACCACCAGAGTCGTGTTGCTGTTGGGCATCTGCGCCAGCGGGAAAAACATGGCCGTCTTCGGTGCCTCCGTCAGCGTCCTGTATTTGCCGTCCTGCACAACACCCACGATCTGATAGAGCGTGCCGCCGTACAGTAGGAAGGGCTTTCCAATCGCAGGTGATTTTCCAAACATTGTGCGGGCAAACGTCTCGTTCACGATCGCAACCTTCGGCGCCTTTGCATCGTCGTGCCAGGTAAAGTCGCGCCCAGTCAGCAGTCTTGTTCCGGCGGCATGGAAATATCCGGGAGAGATGGAATAGAACATTGCGTCCAGAACGCTGTTCGAGGAACGGAAATCCGCGGTCCCCTGGCGATATACATTCTGGGCGCCGCCCAGCACCGAAGGCGGCGCTGCGTTGGTCGAGCCCACCGCCGTCACTCCCGGGATGCGCGCTGCCGCGTCGATCATGCGCTTTTGTGTCGCCAGCATCTGGTCGCCCGTTAGGTTCGCCATGTTCAGATCGGCCGTCGCCAGTGTGACCCCCTGGGGCTCGACCCCCAGCGGCGCCTGCAGAGAGCGCTGCATGCCGCGCGCCGCCACCAGGGAGGCCGTCACCAGCAGCGTGCACAAAGCAATCTGCACCACGAGTAGAACATCGCGCAGAGCAAAGCTCCGAAATGCCATCACCGCGCCTGCGCCGTTCTTCATCACCTGCGAGGCGTCGGTACTCCAAATCTGTCGTGCCGGCAGCAGGCCAAACAGAAGGCCGCTGCCGAGCGACAACAGCAATCCGACCGCATAGACGCGGATATCCGGTGTCACCGGAACGTGGATCGGGAAACCCGCGAACGGCTGCCAGCGGCTCAGCGTGCCCAGGAGCCCTTTGGCCAATACGATTCCCGCCGCACCTCCCGCCAGCGAAACAATGACGGACTCTGTCAGGAGTTGGCGCAGAATCCGCGTCCGGGTCGAACCGACTGCCAAACGAATTGCCAGCTCACGGCCCCGGTCCGCGGCGCGCGCGGCAAAGATGCTGCCCAGGTTCGCGCAGGCCGCGGTCAGCACCAGCAGCGCCAGTAGCATAACTCCAAACAGGAATGCGTGAATCGGACCGCCTAGAACATCTCCCATCAACCCGGGCTTGACCAGACGCGCCTGCAACCCGTCGTCTGCGGTCGGGAACTGGTTCCGGAGCTGGCTGGCGATAACGTTCAGATTCTCAGTCGCCTGCTGCACACTGACTCCCGGTTTCAGCCGTCCCACCAGCCAGACCTGGCGATTTGAGCGCTGTTCCAGATAGTCATCGCCGTCAATTTGCTGCTCGTTCACAATCGGAACCCAGAAGTCGGGCGACATGAAGATCTCGGTACCGTAAAAGCTTTTGGGCGCAACTCCAAGGACGGTGTACGGATGCCCATTCACGTCTACTTGCCGACCCACGATCGCTGGAGTTCCATTGAAATGGGTGTGCCAGAAATTGTTGCTCAAAACGATATATGGCGCGGAGTTGGGTCCGTGCTCATCCGACGTATGGAATAGTCGGCCCAGCGTCGGCCGGACTCCCAGCACGTCAAAGTAATTGCCGGAAACCTCAAAGCCGAAGCTCTTGGTGACCAGCGTGCCCTTGCTAATGGCCGCGACATTCATGTTGTAGGCGGCGATTCCGCTGAAGGTGCTATTGCGGTCCCGGTAATCTCGATAATCCGGATAGGATTGGTAGTCCGACCCAACCTGTTTGCTGGCGATGTTGTAAAGATTTTCTGGATGGGGGACATTCAGCGGCCGCAAAATGAGCGTGTTCAGCACGCTGAAGACGACCACATTCGCGCCTACGCCAAGCGCCAGCGTCAGGATCGCGGTGATGGCAAATCCCGGCGATTTGCGGAGTTGTCGGACTGCGTAGCGCAGATCCTGCAGCAAAATTGGCATGAAGTCCCCCCAGGAACAAATTCTTCATTCCTCGTGCAGCAGCTGATTGGGATCGATGTGGAGCGCACGCCGTGCTGGAATCCAGGTGGCCAGCAGCCCCAGCATCGACATGGTTACGACGACGCCAATCATTACCACCGGATCGCGCGGCGTTGCCTCATACACAATCTGCGCCAGCAGTCGGCTCGCCAGAGCGCCGAGGACCAATCCCGCAATCGAGCCCGAGAGCAGCAGCACAAATGGCCTGCCCAACGCCGAGCGCATCAGTTGTGCCGGCTGCGCACCCAGGGCGATGCGAATTCCCAATTCCTTCATCCGCTTCGAGACAGCAGTATGCTGCCATACCGAAAATGCCCGTCACCGCCAACATTGCCGCCAGCAGCCCCATAATCCCCAAGGCTGCGGTTGCCACGCGCGCCGGAAACAGCGCCAGACCAAGCGCGTCCGGCCACCTCTGGATAGTGAGAGGAAGATTCGGATCGATGCCGGTGAGCGTACGATCGAGCGCTGCGGCCATCTCTGTCGGCGGCAATTTCGAGCGAACGACCAGCACCGTATCGTTGCTGTTGATTTCCTGCGTCAGAGGAAAAAACATGGCGGGCTGCGGGCTTTCGGTCAAAGATTGGTATTTCCCATCTTCCACCACGCCGACAATTTCTTTCGGATGGGTTCCTTCGAATAACAGGAAGTGTCGCCCTACTACGGGAACATTTCCAAACATCATCCGAGCAAAGGTTGCATTAACAATCACGACCTGGGGAGAATTGGCGTCATCATGCCAGGTAAAGTCCCGGCCGGCAAGCAACCGTGTGCCGGCGGCATCCAAATATCCGGGGGAGAACGAGAAGTTGTGGGCGTCGAAGACCTCTTTTCGGAAATCGGTGGTGCCCATCCGAAAGACTCCCTCATCTCCGCAGCAGTCTCTTCCCATCATTGTGCGGTCGACGATTCCCACTGCGGACGCACCTGGAATGCGGGAGACTTCCTCGACCATGCGTTTTTGCACGGCCAGCCATTGTGCCTCCGCATAGCCCGCCATGTTCAAATCGGTTTCCGCGAGCATCACGCCTTGCGGGTGAAAGCCCAACGGGGCATGCAAGGAGCGCTCCATCCCACGCAGAGCGACCAGCGAGGCCGTGACCAGCAGGGTGCAGAGCGCGATCTGAACGCACAGGAGAATATCGCGTAACGTAAAGCGGCGAAAACTCATCACAGCATTGGCGCCGCTCCTCATCGCCTGCGCGGCATCGGAATGCCAGATTTGCCGGGCTGGAATTAGACCGAACAGAATGCCGCTACCGACGGATAACAGAAGCGCGACAGCGTAAACCTTCTCATCAGGATAGACACTCACGTGGATGGGAAATTCCGCGAAAGGCTGCCAGCGGCTCAACCCCTGTAGCAGGGCTGTAGCAAAGAAGACTCCAACAGTTCCGCCCAGCAAAGAAACCAGAACAGATTCCGTCAGCAGTTGCCGCAGAATATTCCAGCGGCTGGACCCGACGGCGAGGCGGATGGTCAACTCGCGACTGCGATCCGCGGCACGCGCTGCGAAGATACTTCCCAGGTTGGCGCAGGCGGCCAGCAACACCAGCAGTGCCAGCAGCATGATTCCTGAGAGAAAAGCCCGGATTGAATCGCCCCAGACATCTCCCATCAGTCCGGGTTTGACCAGGCGGGCATTCAGTCCATCGTCTGTGGCCGGATACTGTTTGGCTAGTCGGCTGGAGATGGTGTTCAAATCGTCGGTTGCCTGTTGGGGCGTCACACCAGGTTTCAGCCGTCCTAACATCCAGAAATTGTGGACACCGCGACGACTCAGCCAGCTAAACCCCTCGACCTGCTGCACATCGACCATCGGCGTCCAGAAGTCCGGCCAATAAAAAATCTCCGTTCCGTGGAACTGCTCTGGTGCAACTCCAATCACCGTAAACGGGTTTTTGTTCAGATCGACCGTTGTGCCGACAATATGGGGATTGCCGTTGAAACGTCCGCGCCAAAAATTGTAGCTAAGGACAATGTAAGGGGCCGAGTTCGGACCGTGCTCATCGCTCGAATGAAAGAACCGCCCCAGCGCCGGCTGCACACCTAGCATATCGAAGTAATTGCCCGAGGCAAGATAGCCAAAGTTCTTGGTAGCGGACCCTCCAGTGCTGACAGCGGCACTGGTCATGAAATAAGCGGCCATTCCGCTGAAGGTGCGGTTGCGGTCGCGATAGTCGACGTAATCCGGATACGATTGGAAATACGAGCCATGCTCCTTGTGCTCCACGTTATATAGGTTCTGCGATTGCGGCACATTCAGCGGGCGCAGGATCAGTGCGTTCAGCACGCTGAACACGACTACATTCGCGCCCACGCCAAGCGCCAGCGTCAGAATCGCTGTAATAGCAAAGCCCGGGGACTTGCGGAGTTGTCGAACCGCATAGCGTAAATCCTGCAGCAAAATTGGCATGGATACACACCCCTCAGGAACATGTACGCAAAGAACACATGCATGTTCCCTACCAAACCGAGAGGGTAGGCCCGCTGAATAGGATCAGCTACATAGAGAGGAATTTCTGAAAGAATAACGCTGGGAACTGTCCGCTCCCGGACGTTGCAGTCCAAAAGCGGACACCCGAAGGCTCAATAGCTACGGCCGAGTATCGTCGCGAAGCTCGGCATGAGCCGAGTTCGATTGCAGCTGCTTAATCGCCGCCAGCACTTCTTCGCTGTGGTGGCTGGGATCGACACCAATCCATTCCTTCGCGATCTTGCCTTCTGGATTGATCAGGAACGTATTGCGCTTGGCCAGCTTCATTCCCATGTAGTTGCCTAGCGAGCCGTACTCCTGAACGACCTTGTTATCGGTATCGGCCAGCAGCTTGAAGTGCAGGCCGTCCTTCGTACAAAATTCCTGATGACTCTTCACGGACTGAACGCTGACGCCCAGCACCACTGCGTTCACCGCGTCGAACTTGCTCATGTCGCGCTGAAAATTCTTGGCTTCAATGGTGCAGCCGGAGGTCATGTCCTTGGGATAGAAATACAGCACCACCCACTTGCCGTGATACTGGTCCAGGCTGACGTCGGTACCTTCCTGCGAAGGCAGCGTGAAGGTCGGCGCCATCTGTCCGACTTGAGGAACCGGATCGGAAGCGGCAAACACGCGCACTCCCATGTACAGAACCACAACGGAAAGCAATACAACCAGCGATACTCGGGTCAGGCTCATAAGAATTCTCCGGCCTCGATTATACGGATGTGTCCATTACGCTGGCGACCGCAGCATCGTCGCTCGCGGCTATTTCTTGTCGCTGGCGGCTTAAACCATGTCCGCGACAATCGTGATTCCGGCCTGGTCGGCGGCTGCGATCACCGCCTCCAGATCGAAAATCAACGTCCGTCCCGCCTCAATCGCCAGGCAGGTCGCGCCTGCCTGCTGCATCGCGGTCACGGTTCCAATCCCGATCACCGGCACATCGAAGCGCATGTCCTGTTTGGGCTTGGCAACCTTCACAACCGCCAGCGACCGCTCCAGCGTGGAAGCTTCGCCTGCCTCCGCCATCGATCGCAGAATTTCCCCGGCACGCGTAATCACCGAGTCGGTGCCTTCCATCGCCTCCACCGCAACGCAGGCCTGCGCTGCAATCACCACCGTCTGGCCAATGTCATACGATGCCAACGCATGCGCCACGCCTCGCCCATAGGCGATATCGCGCTGCTCGGTCGCATTCGGGCTGCGCGCTGTCAGAACGCCCGGTCGAGCCAGCAATGGCTCCAGAAATGTCGTTGAGGAGATCAGCTCGACTCCTTCATCCTGCAGTACCTTCGCGATTGCGCCCAGCAGCCCATCGGTGTTTCGCGACGAAAGCGAAAGCAGCAGCTTCGCCAGCAACCAGTCTGGACGAATGCTGGAGAAGATCTGCTTGTGCTTCACCTGTCCGGCCATCACAGCTTTGTTGACGCCTTCAGCATGGAACATGGCGATCAGCCGCGCCAGCTCGCCAAGCGAAAACCAGTGCACCCGGACGCCGGCATCGCGGGCCGCACGCGTGTCGATCTCCGGCTCCGTCTCCTCGCGGATCGCAGCGACAATCACTTCCGTGCCATGTGCCCGTGCCGCATCCAGCAGCAGAAAGGGGAATCGTCCATTTCCCGCGATCAACCCCAGCCTCGCGGGTCCGGCTGCAGCGGCTTGGATAGGCGTAGACATGTTTTGTCGGAGGTCGATTATTTCAGCACGCCGCGGGTGGAGCTCTCGATGAACTCAATCAGGTAGCGAACGTCTTCCGATGAGCTTTCTTCAGCTTTCAGTTTCTCCACCGCCTGCGTCGTGTTCAGCTTGGCGGTACGCAACGTTTTGTAAGCATGATGCAGGTCGCGCATCTGCTCTTGAGAAAATCCGCGGCGTTGCAGACCCACACGATTTAATCCGAACGCATGCGCATCGCGCTTCGCTGAGGTCAGCGAAAACGGCAGCACATCCTGAATAATGATTGACCCCCCACCTACAAATGCGTAGCGGCCGATACGGCAATATTGGTGCGCCGCAGAAAGCGCACCCAGGGTCGCATAATCTTCAATGGTGACGTGCCCCGCCAGCGTGGCTCCATTCGCCAGAATGCAATGGCTTCCAACCTGGCTATCGTGGCCGATGTGGGCATAGGCCATCACCAGGCAATCGCCGCCAAGCCGCGTGATGCCACCGCCACCTTTCGTTCCCCGTGAGATGGTGACGTATTCCCGGATGACATTGCGCTCGCCGATTTCAACCTGAGTCGGCTCGCCCTGGTACTTCAAATCCTGCGGAGGAACGCCGACCGCAGTAAAAGGAAAAATCTTGTTGCCGCTGCCCAGGCGTGTATGGCCGTCCACAACAACGTGCGATACCAGCTCGCAATCTTCCGCCATCTCGACATTGGCGCCGATGGTGCAAAATGGTCCGACAATGCAGCGCGCGCCAAGCTTCGCTGTGTCCGCAACGATGCTGGATGGATGAATCAGCGCGGTGGAATGAATACTCACGCTTCGACAGGGGCCTCTTGCGGCGTGCTGGCCGCCTCGCTTGCGGCTTCCGCCTTGATGGTGCGATTGCGCGGCACCATCTGCGACGTCACCGTTCCCTCGCAAATCAACTTGTCGTCCACATACGCTTTTCCTTGCATCCGCATCATTCGGGTGCGCCAGTTCAGCACATCGATCTCTAGTCGTACCTGGTCGCCTGGCAGCGCAGGACGCCGAAAACGCGCGTGCTCCACGCCGGTAAAGACAATCAGCTTCTCCGCTGGATCCGGCAGCTCTACCATCACCAGAATGCATCCGGCCTGGGCCAGCGCTTCCAAGAGCAATACTCCCGGCATGATCGGATAGCCGGGAAAATGTCCTTGGAAAAATGGTTCGTTGATGGTTACGTTTTTGATGGCGACAATCCGCTTTTTGCGCTCCATCTCGATCACGCGGTCGACCATCAGAAAAGGATAGCGATGCGGCAGGAGCTTCATGATCTCGACAACGTCGAGCGGAGCTTTCAGCAAGGTGTCTTCGGGATTTGCGTGCTCGTTGGTTTCCATGGCTGTCCAGCAGATTATAAAACGCGGAGTCGAGTGAGCGCCTTTCTTCTACGGTTTGCCCGCGTTTTCGTAGCGAGCTTTCAGGTCCTTGTAACGATCCGGCCGCGTGCTGCCGGCCAGATAATCCTGCAATTGATCGAGAAAGGCGTGCCACCCCGCGCCTAATCCCGCCACTAACTCCGGTCGAACTCCGACGTGTGAAAAATGCAGCCTTGTTTCTGCCGCATCGCCTTCCAGCTTCCAGTTCACCAGGGAATCGCCCCACGTATAGATCAACAGGCTCGGCGATTCAAAGTTGCACACAATCCCTTCCAGCGACCCCTCCGCGGAAAAAGCGATGTGAATTTTTCCGCCCACCCTGGGTTCCAGCTCGGTAGGAAACTTCATCCAGGTGGAGATTTCTTCGGGGCTGGAAATGGCACTCCACACCCGTTCCAGGCTCTGCGGATACGCGCGATCCCAATCGAGCCGATAGATCGTCTCCATCGAGGCAATGCCATCATTCGGCTCCTCCTTCGGTGTATCAACACGCTGCGCAAAGGGATTTCTCATCGTTCCTCCATCAGCGATTCGGGCCTTATTTCAAGTGAGCCGCGGAATAATCCGGATCAAATAAGTTTTCCGGCACGTCGACGTTGTATTCCGCCTGCAAGACAAACTTTTGCTCCACAATTTCGCCATTGTGAGTTCGTGTCACGGTAAAAGGCGTCGAAATACCGTTGATCCGGTGATAGTTATCGAACTCGACAGCATCCACATTCTTGTCGTGAAAGCGCGGATCGCGCCACTCGAAACTGAGCCGTAACGGCAGATGGTTCTCCGCATCCACGTCCAGCGTCACCGCGTTGCTGGCGGCGTTCATCAACGTGAACTTTTCCGCCAGGTGTCGCTCTACCTGCTCTGAGCCCTCATCCAGAATCACGGTGGCCGGATCGCCGATCCACTGATCCAGCACCCTTTGCAGAGAATGTCTCTGCCAGCGCAGATGGTCTTTTACTTTTTCCGTCTGTCAGATTTTTCTTTCCCTGGTAGGTGATCTCCCAGCCACTCGGACCGAAATAAATCTCGACCACTCGACCCTTGTCGAGTTCGACGCGCTCTTTATTAGGATGCTCGCGGAGGATCACCGCATCCGCAACTTCTCCGGTCGGATTGCCCTGGAAGAAGGTTGCGATGCGAACGTGCTCGCGGCTGGTTCGCAGGCCAACCCATGCGGGGCCGCCCAGCGCCTCGATCGTCGCGGCGAGAGCGGCATGCGCTTGCCGCGGACTCGCCACGGCTGCAGCCTCCGTTGCCTGCGCCACTAGCCATGCCGGCCACAACGCGCCAATCATCAACGCGCATGCCCCTCTGAGCCTTCGACGTGCCGGAGACCTAGCCAACCAGGACCGAACCGCCGTTGACATTGAAGACCTCTCCACTGACGAAGCCGGCGTACGGGGTACATAAAAACAACACCGGCCCGGCAATCTCCGCGACCGTCGCTGCCCGACCAAGCGGAATCCCGGAAACCACACGCTCGCATTTCTTGGGGTCGCGCAAAGTCGCCGCCGACATGTCCGTATCTACCCAGCCCGGCGCCACGCAGTTCACATGAATGCCTTCGCGGATCAGTTCGCTCGACAGGCTCTTGGTGAAGCTGATGAGCGCGCCCTTGGACGCCGCGTAATCGGAATGCATCGCTTCTCCGCGTTGCCCCGCCGTTGAGCTGATCAGCACAATGGAACCGGCCGACCCATTTTTGTCCGGCCTGCCCTGCTTTTTGAATTGGCCCACCGCTGCCTGCACCACTCCAAACATGCTGTCCAGATTGATGTGCATGGTTCGATGCCATTGCGCATCCGCCATGCGCTCAATGGGTGCATCGTCAGGCGGCCAAATGCCGTGATTGCCAACAAGGCAGTCAAGCCGGCCAAAAGCACGCACCGTATCCTCTACCAACTCTCGGCCATGGGCAGGGGTGGTCAATTCACGATGCACGGCCAGGCAGCGCTCCGGGCCGCCACATTCCTTCGCCAGCGCCTCAGCTTCCTTCACCGCGCTGCGATAGTTGAACACGACTTTGGCGCCCGCTTCGACAAACAACCGAACCGTGGCCGCGCCAATTCCACGCGAGCCTCCAGTGATCAGCGCAACTTTTCCCTGGAGCGAGAGCATCACTCCTGAATGTGATTCCTTTTCTGTCATAGTCTTGACGCTAAAAGAAGGCACGCGTTCCTGCAACCCCTCTGGCACGTTCTTCGTGGCGGATCGCATCTCGGCCGCAAGTGAAGATCAAGGAGCTGTCTTGGGAATTCCAGGACACGGCGGCGCCACATAATGCGGAACAATCGCCTGCTGGCGCTTCAATGCGGCATTCAGCACCTGCAGCGCTTTCGCGTTTGCCGGGTCTAACAGCGATTGCGAGCACGCGACGGAGTGGCCGGCCACACCCTTCTGAAAATACTGATGGCTCCGTGGCAGGTAAAGCAGAGCCCCATAATTACCGGCGCAATCCCTGGTATCACATCCGCTGAAACTGACGCTGAAGTCGGTTCCCGTGCCGGGAGTCACAACAAAATCCTCAGTGCTGGCCGCCTGAAACGGTCGCTTCAGAAACCCAGAATCCCAGATCACGTTGGTTACACCGCCATCGCGCAGAAAGACCACAATCCGCCAGCCATGTTTGCCGCTGGTCAACGCTGCGGCATAGGGCGATGCATCTGGGGGGATTTCCAGCTTGTACACATCCAATTGATAGAACTGCAGCCATTGCCCCATGCGCTGCAAATCCGCGCCGGTATAGCCTTTCTGGCACAGCGACGAACTCGCGGGAGCCAGCCACACCGCCGCCAGCAACCATGCAGCGGCCAGCGAAATCGTGGATCGTCGCGACATCTCTCCTCCGGATCACGGGACAGCGAACCTTCGCCGCTCGACTCCCTTCATATTTTCACGAATAGAAAGATCGAGACCAGAAGGCGGCAGTTGAGATGATCTAGCCGGTGGCGATCTGCGTCGTCAGCTTAACGGAGGCGGCAACTGCAGGTTCGCTCGCAGCCAGTCGTGTCAGTGTCAGGACCGTAATGTCATCATCCTGGCCGAACGCGCTGGCCTCCTCCGCTACCTGGACGGCGGTTGAACCCGACCTCGACATTTCTCGCACGCGGTCAAAACCAAACAGTTCGCCCTGCACGTTCCGCGCCTCCACAATGCCATCGGTATAGAAGGTCAGCGTCTCATTTTCCTGCATGCGAAAGACAATCTGGTCATACTTTGCATCCGGCACAATGCCCAGCGGTAAGGCGCCTTCCAGCGGCAGTTCTTTTCCCTCCCGCAGCGGCGAAAAGTGGCCGGCGGTAGCGATTGTGGCGTGTCCGTCAGGCTCGATCCGCATCGCGACGCAGGTCGCAAATCCACCTTGGGTACGGCCGATCAGGCGGCGATTCAGTCCCCGCAGAATTTCACCCGGCTCCTGCGTATAGTCTGCCAGCGTGCGCAGCGTGCCTACGATCAGCGACACCACCATGGCAGCTTTTAATCCTTTGCCGCTGACATCTCCCACGACAACCAGCGCGCCTCCCGCATCCAGCGGAATCACCTGGTAGAAGTCACCGCCAAGTTCCGTAGCTGGCTTGTAGATGCTGGCAATGGAAAACCCCGCAATCGCGGGAACTTCTTCAGGAACCAACACCTGCTGCACCTCTTGCGCAGACTTGATTTCCATCTCAACCAGCGCCTGGCGTCGACGCTCCAGGAACTGCTGCCGTGCGACGGTGAACAGCAGCACCAGGAACAGCAGCGTATCCAGCAAAAATGTTGCGCTAAAAGTGTAACTGCCTAAATGCAGACCCCAGGCACGCAGATCCGTAGTCAGCGTCCAGTGCGTGAAGCGCCTTCCCTGTGCGGAAGTCTCGATCACGAAATTCCACATGCCGTACAGGAACGCTGTAATTGCCACCGGCCAAAGCTCCATCTGCTTTCGGCGCGCCAGACCAAATCCCACAATAAAGAAGATATAGAGCGGGATGAGCTGGTAAATTGCCGTCGTCACCGCGTCGGTCCATTGCATGCCCAGACCAACATTTTGCCAGTTGAAAAGAACGCTTGTGTCTACCAGTACGGCGGCGAGATAGAGACTCGCCAGCACCACCGTCAAGCGTCGCCATTTCGGATCTCTGCCGAATCCAAAGAGTGTGAGCAGCAGCAGCCAGAGCGAGATGTCCTGAACCGCATCCACACCCTGCAGGAAAAGTTGCGTCGAGGTGAAATGGAGGCCGTACGCCATCGCGTCGAGTGCCAGAAACGCAGTCGCGCCTTCTGCCACCAGATAAATGGCCAGCCACAGATAGAGCCACTGCTTCCGGTCCCGCAAAAACAGCAATAGCGTCAACAATCCGGCGACGAGTACCACGGCTCCGATTAGAATTTGCGGAAGCTGATGGTGCTCCTGCAGATAACGTGGCTCCATCGCCTGCGCAGCAAGGACGGACGGATTACCCAGGATGGGAGGTCCGCTCAGACCGCCTTCGCCCCACATGTCGGTCGAGGCAAGGGGCGCTTTCCATACGCGCAGCGCCAGTACGCCATCGACGGGAACCTCTCCCAGCGGGTACACCGCGCTGTGGCCGTTGGACCACCAGATGGCATGCGGCGGAAGGCTGCCGTAGCTTCCAATCTTCTTGCCATTCAAATAGATCTCGTAGGCATCGTCGACGGGCGGTATGAGTATGGCAAGCGGGGCGGTCGACCCAGTGACATCAATGCGCTTGCGATACCAGGCCACTCCCGTATATCCGGGATGGGTCTGCGCACCCCAGGTTTCGTCCCCGCGCAGTTGCTCCCAGCCGGAGTCGTTATATGCCGGACTTGCCCACGCTGGATCGTCTCCGGTGTGGAACTGCCATTTGCCGCCCACAGCAACGGAGCCGGTACCAGGATTGGGAGTTTGAAAAGCCTGAGCATGCACGCGACTTGCAGCAAGTACCAGACAGGCAAAGACAAATGTTCGCGCGAGAGTCCGAACTGACGAAGTGCAAAACGGCAGCCGACAACCGTCGGTCTTAAGAACCATCAGACACTCCTCTGGCACCTTGGGCTGTAGAAGGGAGAGTTTTTCTCCGCCAAGCATACCAGCTTCCCGAGTCCCTATTGCAAGAAAGAATTCGCAGGTACCTGCCGCGTTCTGTGGCTCAGCGGCCAGGCCTTACATCGCAGCGACGGCACGCACAATACGCGCAAGTTCTTCCTCGGTGTTGTAGTAATGCACGGAGGCTCGCACCATCGCGGTCAATCCGCGCTGTTCCATGTCAATCCGGGTGGACCGAAGCGGGGTCACTCGCACGTTGATCTGATGCTCGCGCATTTTTGCAACGATGACCCTGGCATCGTGCGCGTCATGCGTGAAGGTCACAATTCCGCACCGCGGTTGACTGCCGCTGCCCGGCAAGTCTCGTACCGTAACTCCGGGAATTTTTGCCAGCTTCTGGCGCAGTTGCTGTGCCAGCATCGAGACCCGCGCGGCGATATTGTCCAGCCCTACTGCCAGCGCGTACTCGACAGCCACCCCCAGCCCCAGCTGGCACGCGACTGAGCCGCCTGAGATTTCAAATCGCCGCGCATCGTTGCGTAGTTTGTATTCCTCCCTCGCGCTCCACTCGGCGGAGCTCATGTCGATGGGGGTTGGCTCCAACCGTTCCAGCATCGACTGCCGGATATACAGAAATCCTGTACCCCGCGGCCCGCGCAGATATTTCCGTCCGGTCGCGGCCAGCATGTCGCAGCCCAGTTCCTCCACACTTAGCGGCATCTGCCCGGCGGACTGGCAGGCATCCAGCAAATAGGGAATGTGATTGCGGCGCGCGATGCGACCCACAGCCACCGCCGGCTGCACCAGTCCGCCATTCGTGGGAACGTGGGTCAACGCGATCAACTTGACGCGCTCCCCATGCTGCCGAATCGCCGCTTCCAGCGCGGTGAGAGAAATCTCTCCGCCCGGTTCATTCGGCACCACGACAATCTCAATCCCTCGCTGGCGCACCACCTGCAGGAACGCCAGGTAATTGCTCACGTACTCGTTCGATGCAGTCAGAACTTTGTCGCGTGGCTGAAAACTCTCCGCCAGCGCATAAAACGCTGCATCCCAGCCACGCGTCGCATTTTCAACCAGCGCAATTTCGCTCGCTGCGCATCCCAGCATTTTCGCCAGCGAGCCATACACACCCCGGTATTCTTCGGCAACACTGTCCTCGGCTTCGTAGCCACCCATCGCCGCTTCCAGGTCGAGATGCGTTTTCACCCGCTCCAGCACGGCCGTCGGCGGCAAACTGGAGCCCGCGTTGTTCAGGTGCAGAACCTTTTCGCAGCCCGGCGTATCCGCCCGAACCTTCGCCACATCGATCGCCACAACTCACCCCGCTTTGCAGGATCCCGCCGCGGCGGGCCACGCACTCTTTATACTAAGTTGCATCATGTCCAATTTTGATCGCCGTGGCGAGTTCGCTCCTGTCGACGAACAACTCGAATATCTTAAGAAAGGCACGGCGGAAATTATTCCGCTGCCCGAGCTGCGTACTCGCCTGGAACAATCGCGCGCCACCGGACGTCCCCTACGCGTTAAAGCCGGCTTCGATCCTACCGCGCCCGATCTCCATCTCGGCCACACCGTTTTGATTCGCAAGCTGAAGCACTTTCAAGACCTCGGCCACACCGTGATCTTTCTGATCGGCGACTACACCAGCCTGATTGGCGATCCTACCGGCCGCTCCGTCACCCGTAAGCCGCTCACTCGTGAGGAAATTGATAAGAACTCCCAGACCTACACCGACCAGGTCTTCAAGATTCTCGATCGCGAAAAGACAGAAGTCCGCTACAACTCTGAGTGGCTGGGCAAACTGGGCTTTGAGGCCATCATCCGCCTGGCCGCAAAATTCACCGTCTCGCAGATGCTGGAGCGTGACGAATTTCACAAGCGTTTCCAGGCCGAACAACCCATCTCGCTGCACGAAATGCTCTATCCGCTGGCGCAGGGGTACGACTCGGTCATGCTGGATGCCGATGTCGAACTCGGCGGCACCGATCAGCGCTTCAATCTGCTGGTGGGGCGCGAGTTGCAGCGCCAGGCCGGTACCCCGGCGCAGATTGTCTTGATGATGCCGATTATCGAGGGACTCGACGGCGTGCAGAAAATGTCGAAATCGCTCGGCAACGCCATCGGCGTGCACGAGCCGCCGCAGGAAATGTACGGCAAGCTGATGTCGATCTCCGACGACCTGATGTGGCGTTACTGGACGTTGCTCACGGATCTGCGCCCGAACGAAATTGAAGCAATGAAGAACGACGTCGCCAGCGGTGCCCTGCACCCGATGGAAGCCAAGAAGCGCCTGGCCCGCACGATTACAGCAGGATTTCATTCTGAAGCCGCGGCGCAGCAGGCCGACGAAAATTGGGCGAAACAATTTCAGCGCAAAGAGATACCGGCGGATGCGGAAGAAGTTCACGTCGGTCGAGAATCGTTAGGGTGGAATGAGGAGACACAGTCGATTCGCGTCGACAAGTTGCTGGCGCACTGCAGCCTCGCAGATTCAGCCACGGATGCGAACCGCAAACTGAAGAGCAACGCCGTCGCCATCAATGGTGCGTCGCATTCGGCTCCATGGCTGCGCCTGGAAGCATTGCCGGCCCATGTACCCATTCGTGTTGGCAAGCGCGCCAAAATTGCCATCATCGAATAAACCAACGAGTCTTTAATTTCCGAAATCTGCTTGTGCATCCGAGCCGCGCGGATTACTCTCATCCGCATGGCCTGCCCCAAGTCGCTCGGCGTTTGCGCCACTGTTCTGCTGCTCTGTCTTCCTGTTGCCGCCAAGGTTCACTCGGTCGCGTTGGGCGGATGGCGCAAGGTTCCGTACACCGCTCCCACCACCGCATCCGGCCCGTCTCCGGACGAACCTACCAACCTACGCGTGCGTCCGCTGGTCGTCGATGGCCAGGTGAAGGATTGGACTACCGGGGAGATTCACGAAATTACCGATCGCACATTTGTCGCTCGCCGCGCCGTCAAGCTGAACGACGCATTGCCCAACGAGGCTGGCGCTCACTGGCTGTGGGTTCTGGGGCCCTGGCTGCTGGTCGATCGCAGTTCCGCCCATATCAGCGTGCTGCATTTGCCGGACTTCGATCCGGCCGTGTCGGAGATTGTCTGGTTTCGCGACTATGCCGCCTATTGCGGCGTCAACAGCACCGGCAAACATCTCTATGCAGTGGTTACGCAATTAGGAGTACGACGACCCCTGGTGGCCAAGGCTCTCTCGCAGTGGACGGTGGACGATCATCCTACCCCCGCCTGCGGTCCCGCAACCTGGCAGCGCCAGCCGCTCCAGGTGGACTTCCATCCCACCAACAACCCAGCTGTCAGCTATCAGATCTTCGGCCTGGCATCGGCTTTGATCGAAGAAGGCGAAACCCCCGACGACCAGTGATGTAGGGCGGCTAATACCTCACGGTGCGAGTGGTACTCGTTGTCAGGGGTGGAGGTTTCAGTTCAAGAAACATCCGCTCCTGCGGCACATCGAAGATGACGGCGTTAAAGTTCTGCAGGATGCCATTGCCGATCGCCCCCGGCAGCTTCTGTTCCGCCTCAGCGG
The DNA here is from genome assembly GCA_963735505.1 of uncultured Acidobacteriota bacterium. GTDB lineage: Bacteria > Acidobacteriota > Terriglobia > Terriglobales > Acidobacteriaceae > JAKAAZ01. The sequence continues at coordinate 847,395 of CAVTLR010000003.1, forward strand.
TTTCATTCTCGGCCAAATAATCGACTGCCACGTTATGGGTTTCCGCGTCCCCGATGTAAAAGGAATTGATGCTTCCCAGCGCCACTGGATAAAACCCGTTCAATCCAAACGCCAACCCGGAAACGGAATGCTGGCGGCTGTTCACGAGTTCCAACTGGCGAACATACTGGTCATACAGCATCATGGTCGCATCACTGCCCGTATCCACTGCCAAGTCGACGCTGTAACGCACCAGGCGATCGCTTCCCAGCGTAATCGGCGTAATCACGAAGTCACCACTTGGCTTCAACGCGACCTCAACGCCCGACCCGCGATAGACATATCCGTCCCTTGGAAAGAGGGTGAGAAGTTTTTTCTGGAAATCCACTTTCACCACAAAGTTGCGCAGGAATGGGTAGCCCAGCATGCCGTCGGTCTGATGACCGAAGTGCTGCTCAAACCGGTTCAGGTCAATGACCGCCATTACCTGGGCTACCTGGGTCGTGCCGATCATGGCATTGATACGCTCTTCCGGAGCGACATACACCGGGGCATCGCCAAATCCAACATTCTTCTCCTGCTGCAATTTGATGGGCTGCATGCCCAGCAGCTTCGAAGTTCGCAGGTTCAAAATATTTCGATTCGCACCGCTGTCCAGCATGAAAATAAAACCCGGTTTGCCCTGCAAACTGACGGTCACATAGATGTGCCGCCGAAAATATTCAAAGGGCACAGTGATTCCGGCAGCCTGTCCTTTGGAGTGCCGCAGGGCGAGAGGCGGCTTGGGCTTTGGCTGCAAGGTCCGCGATGGATCGGCGTGTGGCATCACGCACAGCATCGCCGCCAGCATGAGACATACTCTTCCCCTCATGCCTTTCGCCTCCCTCTCACAATGTACGCATGGCAAACCACCAATGCACCTCGCGCAGTTTGTACATAGCCTGCCGATCCGCAACCGCTAGCAAGTCGCGCTGGCCCTCACGGCATCAGAGGGACCATGGGACGATTTGTCGACACCTGGCTCGTCGGATTCAACTCGAAAATAATGTGGCCCCGGGGCACATCAAAAACTACCTTGTCGAATTGGTCCAGCAGCGATGTGCCGATCACCCCGGCAAAGCCCGTTCGGGTGGCGGCCGGGTCGCTCACCATCTTAAAGACGGTCAGGTGGCTGGCTTCCGTCCGACCCATCAGCAGCGAATTCAATACCCCATACTGCATGGCGAAATACCCTCCCAGCCCGTACGCCTGCAGCAGCGACTTGGCGGGAAAAATCCCCTCCCAATGAGCGCCATGTACGAACTGCGGATACAGCAGCAGGGTCACATCACTACCGGTATCCACCTCTACCTTGATCTGTTGCTCCATATGATCCATTGTGCTGACCATCACCGGGATCGACGTTGTCTTCGATCGGCTGGTCAAATAAAGCATGTCGCCATTTCCTCGATAGGAGTACTTCTTTGACGGCATCAAGGTAAGCAAATGCTTATTGAAATCCAGCTGCACGACGAAGTTCTGTAGAAATGGAAATCCCAGAATCCCGTCAATACGGTGGCCAAATCGGTTTTCAAGATCTTGCAGACCGATCACAGCCATCACGTTTGCGATCTCAATATTTCCGATCCTGGCGTCGATATCCTTGGCAGCGGCAACATATACCTTGCCGGATCCCAGGCCGAGACCTTTTTGCTGCTGAATGCTCACCGGCTTCAATCCCATCTCGGTCGCGGTATTGATGCTCACAATGTTGCAGTTGGTCCCGCTGTCCAGAAGAAAAACCATTCCGGGCGTGCCATTCAGAGTGACCGTGATAAAGATGTGTCGATTGAAGTAATCGAAGGGAACAGTGACGGGCGCGAAATGTTGAGCCGGAATCAGCGGAGCTACATGCTGAGGCTGGGAAGTCTGCGGTAGCAACGTGGTCGACATGGCGAGAAGAAGACTGCCAATCATGGCGGTTTCCCCCTTATGTGACACACATCATATGCCAAACTCGAAAAATGTGCTCTACATTCTTTTATCCTCCCGTGCATACTCTAGATACATGCAGGATATGGACGAATTGCTGAAGGAAGCCGAAATTGCCCATGGCCACCTGTGCGCCGGGCAGGTACTTGGCGTACGTATGGCAATGCTGGGTTGCGCCCGCCTGGCCCTGTCTGATCCGCGGGGAAAAGATCGCAAGCGCCTGGTGACATTTGTGGAGATTGACCGATGCGCCACGGATGCAATTGCCGTCGTCACCGGCTGCCGTCTGGGCAAACGCGCGTTGAAGTTTCGCGATTGGGGCAAAATGGCGGCGACATTTGTCGACGTCGAAAGCGGCCGTGCGATCCGCATCTGTGCTCTGGAATCCTCCAGAGAGGCCGCACGCCAACTGCATCCTGAAATAGACAACAAGAATCAGCAGCAGATGCTAGCCTACCGCGAGCTGCCGGACAACCTGCTTTTTCGCGAGCAGTGGGTGCAGGTTCCGCTCAGCGAAAAAGAATTTCCCGGCTACAAGGCGGAACGCACCCTCTGCGCCGTCTGCGGAGAAGGTATCAACTATGATCGCTATGCTGTGCGCGACGGGAAAAAACTGTGCCGCGGGTGCGCCGATCCCGTCGCCCGCTATTACCAACCCATCGAATCCCCGCCATCGGATTGACGGTTTCTCCCTGAAAGCTTTCCCTTGGTTCGCTGCCGCTTCCAGCAAATGCTCCAGACGCAAAAATGCCCGGCAGATTGCCGGGCTCTTTTGCTTGCCTTGAACTACGTTACTTCTTTTTTGCGGCCTTCTTGGCTGTTTTCTTTGCTGGTGACTTCTTTGCCGCAGCCTTCTTGGCTGGAGCCTTCTTTGCTGCCTTTTTCGTTGCCTTTTTAACTGCCAATTTATTACCCCTTGTTGTAGTAGATTTACGGTGCTTCTTGACCGCTTTCTTTGCGGACTTCTTCACGGCTGACTTCGCCGAAACTTTTTTGGCTGCCTTCTTCACGGCTTTCTTGACGGCCTTCTTCGCGGGCGCCTTCTTTGCTGCCTTCTTTGCTGCTTTCTTCACCGGGGCCTTCTTCGCAGCCTTCTTCACCGCGGGCTTCTTCACGGCGGCTTTTTTCGCGACAGCCTTCTTCACTACGGGCTTAGCGACCGCACTCGCCGGTTTCGCGGCTGCCTTCGGCGGTGCAACTGGAGGCACGGGCCGCTGATATTCCACTACGGGAGCTGCCACAACCACGACGTCATCATCTTCATCCATGTGATCTTCATCATCATCCGACGTGATGGAGATGGTCACTTCTTCTTCCTCTTCAAATCCGTTGCCGGTATCTTCGCCAAACTCATTGGTCTCCGGCTCGAACTCGCTGTCATCGGACATTCGCTTGAATTGATCGTCGATCATGCTCGTCTCCCTTTGCCGTTATCGCTCATGGCCGTATCTTACATCTTCATCAATGAAGCCGCAGCAGGCAATGCAGTGCATACCTGCATAAGGATGCTACGAGTTCGCCGGAAACACAAGCGCGAAGTTGCTCCGGCGAGTTACCCGCCTGTGAAGCGAAAGCGCATCAAGCGGTCTTTTTCTTATGATGCTTGCTGGAAGACGTCTTAGCGTGACTTGACGAACTGCTGTGGTGCGCCTTGCTTCCGCTGGAGGAATGGCCCTTGGAACTGCGCTGGGTATTGCTCTCATGCGGATAACGACTGCGGCGTCGATGGGTTCGCACCGGCTCCGACACATAAATCGTTCTACCCACCGGTAGCCGATTTCCATGCAAACCGTTCCAGCGGCGCAACTGGCTGGTGGTCACGCCGAACCGATCCGCCAGCGTCACCATGGTGTCGCCGCGACGTACGCGATAGCGCATATGCGCAGTCGACATTGGCGGTGGCGGCACCGGAATTACCAACGCCTGGTTGGCGTGGATGGAATCATCCGAGTGCAAGCCGTTGGCCTCCGCCAACTCCTTTGTGCTCACGTGAAACGATTGAGCGATGCTGGCAAGAGTGTCATCCTGGGTTGCGATGTGGTAGCGCCAGGCGTTGCGATGTTCTTCCGGCACCAATGCCAGTCGCTGCTGAAACAACGGGGCCGTTCCCGGCGGCAGATGCAGATCAAAGGAGAAATCGCTCGGCGTGGTCATCTGCAACAGGCTGGGGTTCAGTTCCTGAATTTGCTCCGTTGTCGTTCCTACCAGGTCCGCTACCAGGCGAAGATTGATACTGGAATCTGTCGTCACCGTGTCGGAACGCAAAGGCGGATCGACGGGAATATCGGAGAGACCATACTGGCTGGGGTTCTTCGCCATGATTGCCGCCGCCACAATGATGGGCACATAGTTCTTTGTCTCCGCGGGCAGCACGTTGCGCTGATACAGCTCCCAGAAGTCCGCATATCCAGTGCGCTGCACGGCGCGCTGCACCTTGCCTGCTCCCCAGTCGTAGGCCGCCATTGCCAAATACCAGTCGCCGAATTGTTCGTGCAATTCCTTAATGTAGCGCGCGTACGCGCGGGTCGATTTCTCCGGGTCGAACCGTTCATCCACCCAGGCATTTCGCACCAGGCCGTAGTCGCCGTACGGCATAAACTGCCACATACCGCCCGCACCGCTGCGCGCGTTTACTGCTCTCGGTCGGAATCCGGATTCGGCGATGGCAAGGTAGATCAAATCTTTCGGCACCCCGGCGTCGGTCAGCACCTGTTCCACCATGGCGCGGTACAGTCCTTCCCGCGCCAGCGAGTTTTCTATGGTGTTATGACCTTTTTTCGTATTGGTGAAGTAGTTAATATATCCGGCGACATAATCATTCACGACCAGCGGAAGATCGGAATGCGTCACCTTCAAATCCGCCTGCGCCCGCGCCAACAGATTCGGGTCCACCGGAAACGTGACATCGTTCGCCACTCCAACCGGCGTCTGATCCTGCTGGCTGAACCCGTTGCTTTGCTGCAGGGAATCAAGCTCGAGCGCGTTAATGGCATCGACCCGCTGCTCAAACGCATCGTTCAGCACGCTGTCGGTTTTCAGATCGCGGCCGCTTGTCAGAAAAATATCGACGGCGCGATCAAAATCTTCGCGTGCAGCCTGGTACTCGCCCGCTTGATAGAGCGATATGCCGGTATCGAAGGTCTGTTTGGAGGCGGCGATCAGCGTCTGATCCTGCTGCGCCCGATTTTCTGGTGTCGCGGCCGGCGTTGCGGGGCGAGGATTTTCCTCTGCCGTCTGTGCTGTCGCTCCGGCGCCAAGCGTGGGCGCGGTGGCGTGCGGCGATGCGCTCGCGGGTGCGCCAGGCTGTTGCGCCGGACATCCACATAGCAAGAGCAGCACGCCGCTCGCAATCGGGAGGAGCAAATATTTCATCAAAGGCGGTCAGGGACGTTCGCTTCTCATTGTATGGCCATCGCCAGCCTTTGCAGTAATTCAACTCACTGCGTGAATGCAAGACACGAATCCAGAAGAGACATAGCTGCAACAGGACAAGCGCATCGCTCCCTGGCGCCAGTCCAACATGTCGCGAGATAGAATGCACCTCAAAGTGCGAGAGGCGCAACTATGCTTGAACTTCGCAAGGTCTCAAAGCGGTATTCCAGCATTCCCGCCGTAGAAAATGTGAGCTTCACCGCACGTCCCGGTGAGGTCACCGGGTATCTCGGCGCAAACGGCTCAGGCAAATCCACCACGATGAAAATGATCACCTCGCTCATCGAGATGAGTTCGGGGGAAATCTCCTTTGAAGGCAAGCCGATTCAAAGCGATCTGGTGGCATATAAACAGCGCCTGGGCTATGTCCCCGAGGAACCGCATCTCTACACTCATCTGAGCGGTCTAGAATACCTAGACATGGTTGCGCAACTGCGCAATCTTCCCCGCAAACTCGCGGCGGATCGCATTGACGGCCTGCTACGTTTGTTCACTCTCCATGGTGATCGCGACGTTCAAATCTCGTCATATTCAAAAGGCATGCGCCAGAAGGTACTCCTGGCAGCCGCGCTGATGCATAACCCCGATCTGATTCTGATGGACGAGCCGTTCTCTGGGCTCGATGTTGGGTCGTCACTGGTATTGCGCAGCTTGATTCAGGAACTGGCTGTGCGCGGCAAGGTGATTCTCTTCAGCTCCCACGAGCTAGAAACCGTAGAGCGCATCTGTTCCCATGTCGTGATTCTGCACCGGGGCAAAGTTGTTGCTGATGACTCCATTGAAAGCCTGCGAACACTGATGGCCCTGCCGACGCTGGAAGGAATTTTCTCTCAACTCGCTGTGGAGCAGGATGCATCCACCATTTCGCGAGAGATTGCGGATCTGATTCATGCCTGAAAATTACCCATTGAGGAAATTGCAGTTTCGCGTGCTTTATCGCGTCTTTCTGCTCCGCGTGGTCGACCTTGAACTGTTGTCGACGGATGGCGACACGACCAAATTGCTAGGACAGTTTGCAGCCTTGTTCGCCGCAGTCAGCTTCATGTTGACTGCCCCGTTAATCCTATTCGGAGGCGGGTTTCCGCAGATCGATATTCTTACCATGGAACACTTTCTGATTGCGACTACTATGGTCGTCATCGGCCTGTTCTCTGTCTTGAACTGGGACTCTATTTTTCCCGACCACCGCGACGTGCTCGTGCTTGCGCCGCTGCCCGTCCGAGCCAACACGCTTTTTCTTGCCAAACTGGCAGCATTGACTTTCGCAATGACCCTTTCCGTCATCGCTCTAAACGTGTTCACGGGGCTAGTCTGGCCCGCCGTGATTTTCGCCCCACACGCAGGTGTCCTTGCAGCCTGCCGATCGGTCGCTGCTTACTGGATTACCACACTCGCTGTCGCCTCCTTCATCTTTTGTTCCGTATTAGCGGTGCAAGGGATGACTGCCTCATTGCTGCCCCGCCAGCAATTCTTACGGCTCTCGGCTCTGTTGCAGGTAGCTGCTTTCTGCCTCTTCGTCGGCGTCTATATCCTGGAGCCTTCGCTGCAAGACCCTCGCTTGCTCGCGACACCTGAAAATCAGCGGCTGCTTGACTGGTTTCCTACCTACTGGTTTTTTGGTCTGTTTCAACAACTCAATGGATCGATGCTGCCCGGAATGGCTCCGCTCGCAAGCAGAGCTTGGATCGGACTCTCTGTAGCTGCCTTTGCAGCCTGTGCAACAGTGCTGCTTTCTTTCCGTTACACTCTGCGAAAAACCGTGGAGGAACCCGAGATTCTGCCTAGCGCCCGTAAATTTAAGTGGCCACAATCTATCGGCGGTTCTATGCAGACCGCAGTTTTGCTTTTTACGACTCGTACCCTGCTTCGCAGCCGTCAACACCGCGTTATTCTTAGTTTCTACCTCGGGGTTGGATTTGCGGTCGCTTTGGCATACATCAAGTTTCCTCTTGGCCAGCACGGGCCATCTCGCTTCGCCGCATCCGGGCAAGCCATTGTGCCGTTTTTCGCCGCGAGTATGTTGATGACGTGCGTTGCGGTAGCGGGAATCCGCGTGGTTTTTCCGTTGCCGATTGCATTGCGGGCCAATTGGGTCTTTCGCCTCACAGAACTTAGACATGCGTCCGAGTACTCCGTGGCCGTTCGCCGTTCGCTTTTTATGCTCAGTGTGGTTCCTGTTTGGCTTGCCACAGGCGCGCTGTTTTTTTCTATTTTTCCTCCTCGCATCGTGGTAGAACACCTTTTCGTTCTTGGACTTCTAGGCGCTATTCTGGTCGAACTCAGCATGCTCGGCTTTCAGAAGGTTCCGTTCACGTGTTCCTATCTGCCGGGAAAGGGAAATCTTCAATACGCATTCTGGGGTTGCGTTCTGCTCCTGCTGCCTCTAGTGAACATGGGAGCAAAATTGGAGGAGCAGCTGTCACACAGCCCCGTCGGCTATATCTCGATGATCCTTGTCCTCGGAATCGCCGCAGCATTGGCCAGATGGCGTTCGGCCGCTGTGGCCAGGCCGATCCTCGGCATGCAATTCGACGAGGTCATGCCGCCGGACATATTTGCCTTGAAATTGCATCGAAATTGAGCGCTATCGACCGATACTTACGGGCATGAGTAGCGCGCCCAGATGGTAAACTCAGCTGAAGAGACTCGCCTCCAATCGCCATTGCAGTCGGTGTGTGGAGCGTTTCTTTTCTGCCAGCCGGCTTTCCTTCATGGATCGAGAACACATCCGCAATTTCGCCATCATTGCCCATATCGACCATGGCAAATCCACGCTTTCTGATCGCCTGCTGGAACTGACCGGCTCGCTGACCGCGCGCGAGATGCAGGCTCAGGTGCTGGATGCCATGGACCTGGAGCGCGAGCGCGGCATCACCATCAAAGCGCATGCCGTACGCATGGCTTATAAGGCGGAAAATGGCGAAACCTACCAGCTGAATCTGATCGACACTCCCGGCCACGTCGATTTTTCCTATGAAGTTTCGCGCTCGCTTGCTTCCTGCGAAGGTGCGCTGCTGGTGGTCGACGCCACCCAGGGCGTGGAAGCGCAGACCCTGGCCAACGCCCATATCGCCATCAACAACGGCCTCGATATTATCCCTATCATCAATAAGATTGACCTGCCCAGCGCCGATGTGGAACGCAGTAAGGAAATGATTGAGGCGACCATCGGACTCGACGCCACTGACGCGTTGCCGATCAGCGCCAAGACTGGCCTGGGCGTGGAGGCTGTGCTGGAAGCTGTCGTGCATCGCCTGCCGCCTCCCACTGGCGACGCGGAAGCTCCCTTGCAGGCGCTCATCTTCGATTCCTGGTTCGATTCATATCGTGGCGTCATCGTACTGACTCGCGTCATTAACGGTCGGCTGAAGCGCGGAGAAAAAATTCGCCTCATGTCGAATGGCCGATCGTTTGAGGTGGAATCCATCGGTGTTCAAACGCCCAAGCCGGTTGCGGTGCAGGAACTTTCGGCCGGCGAGGTGGGCTTCTTCGTCGCCACCATCAAGAACGTAGCCGACGCAAAGATCGGCGACACCATCACCCACGACGCCAATCCCAGCCCGACCCCGCTACCCGGCTTTGAAGACATCAAGCCGATGGTATTCGCAGGACTCTACACCGTGGATGCCCACGAGCACACTCTGCTGCGCGAGGCCCTGGAAAAGCTTCGCCTCAATGACTCTTCTTTTTTCTTCGAGCCAGAAAGTTCCGTCGCGCTCGGCTTCGGATTTCGCTGCGGCTTTCTCGGATTGCTGCACATGGAAATTATTCAGGAGCGATTGGAGCGCGAATTCGACCTTGACCTGATCACCACCGCGCCGGGCGTGCGCTATCGCATCACGCTCACCGACGGTAATGTCGTCGAAGTCGACAATCCCTCACGCTGGCCGAATCCCACCAACATCGAAAGAATTCAGGAGCCCGTTATCACCGCCACCATTCTGACCAATGAGGAATACGTCGGCGGCATTCTGAAGCTGGTGGAAGACAAGCGCGGTCGCCAGAAGAATTTTGAATATGTCAGCCCCACCCGCGTGATGCTGACCTATGAATTGCCGCTCAACGAGATTGTGCTTGATTTCTACGATCGCCTGAAATCCATCTCTCGCGGCTACGCTTCGCTCGACTATCACCTGTCCGACACCTGGGACTCGCCCATGGTGAAGCTCGACATCCTGGTCTCCGGCGAGCCGGTCGATGCGCTGTCAATCATCGTGCATCAGGAGTTTGCGTATGAACGTGGACGAGCCCTGGTCTCAAAAATGCGAGAGCTGATCCCGCGACAAATGTTTGAGGTCGCCATTCAGGCCGCCATCGGAGCGAAAGTGATTGCCCGCGAGACGGTCGCCGCGCTGCGCAAGAACGTTCTTGCCAAATGTTACGGAGGCGATATTTCCCGAAAGCGCAAATTGCTGGAAAAGCAAAAAGAAGGCAAAAAGCGGATGAAGCGGATTGGGCGCGTGGACATTCCACAGGAGGCCTTCCTGGCCGTTCTCAGGATCGGCGAAGAGTCGTAAAAGCCCGTAAAATCAGCCTGGAATTCACGTACCCTTCACGGCTCGCTGTGGAAAGCTCAAAGGGTGCACTTTAGTTTTGCGTGAGATCGAAAATCTTGTTGACGCTGAATCAATCAATAGAATCAGCAGCTTATAGTGTTCAGACAGCAGAGATTGTCATCGCCAAATGGCCTGATGTGCGGCAATCTTTCCAAAGCCGAATTTCCCACAATTTTTTCCACAAGAAAAGGGCGGCCTGCCGAAATCCGGCCGGTACCGCCCTAATGTGTTGCAATCAGTTGCCGTCTGTTCTATCTATCGGCAGCCAATCGCAATGCTTTAATGCGCCGCAGGCGTTGTCCGGCGGTGCGTGGCCGCAGGTGCTGGAGCGGACGCTGCTGGGGCAGCTATGCCCGACTTCTGGTTGTATTCCTGCACCACAGCTTCGCTGATGTCGGCGGTCTTGCTCGCCCACACGACGGGAGTTTGCTGCGAGCTCATATCGAACACCGCGCCATAGCCGTTGGCCTGGCAATAATCCTGCAGCACCGCGTAAAACTTCTGCGCGATTCCCTGGTAGGCTTCCGACATCGCCTGTTGAAAGTCGGATTGCGCGTCCTGTGCTTGCCGCTGCAATGACTTTTCCTTGTCGTCGATGGTACGCAGCCGGGTCGCCCGCTCGTCCGGGCTCAACGTGCTGCCATCGGCCTGCAATTGCTTCTTCAAGGCGTCGATCTGGTCGCTCAAGCCCTTCAATTCTGTTTGCTTGGGCTGAAACCTCTGCTGGATCTTCGCGAATGCGGCGCGTCCTTCATTGGTGGCAGCAACCGCAGGCTGAAACGCGATCACGGCAATCTTACTAGCGCCGGTCGGCGGAACCGACGGGGTTGCGGACGCGGGTGCGGGTGCAGATGGAGGTTGGCTGGTCTGCGCGCTGGCGCTGACAGTGAAGGTCGCTGCCAGTGCGGCAACCACGAATAAAGAACGCTTCATAATGATTTGGAACTCCTTTGACTTCCACTCGGTGTCCACCCTGCAGGTGGAGCAAGATTTGGAACTTTCATCATCTTTCAAGGTTGGCTGCTAGCTCGTGACAACCGGGAATTCCTTCCCGAGTTGCGTCGTAGACAAGCGAGTCCGAATCTCATGGTGCGACCAATTGCAAATTCCTTCTGTGCAGCGATTCTTTCAGGAACGGTTGCGCGTGTTGATTCTCCGCGCGAAACCTGCCCACCAGAATCTGCCGAGGGGGAAATCCATACCATTTCGGCTAAGAAGTGATCTGGAAGGATTATAGGAGCGCTGAAAATCTTCCGTCAAACCGCGTCCACGCGGCTCCTCCATGCTTTCCACTCATTGTCGCTTGGCCGTGTTGCTGTCGCAACCACTCCCTCCGCGCTGCAATCCTGATCGACTTTAGCCCTTTCTATACTCCTCAACTTAGAACGATGTACTCACACTGACACGCAGCGTCTTGCGAGGTTCCCAGAGAAAGTACTTCGCACCATAATTGGCGAGTGCTTCCTGATAGGTAAATGTTCCCGCTTCCCCTGACGGAAAGAAACTGCGATCAAACAGGATGTTCGAACCTTGGATCTGGTGTAAGCGGTTGGGGTTGAAAGCGAAATAGACGCGTACCGGCGCATTGATGATCGGCAGCATGGCCGTGATCTGCGGCCCAACCGATGTACGAGGAACAATGTTGGTTCCAGGAATCGCACCTAGCCGGCTGGGGAAGACTCCGAACGACGACCAGGGAACACCACCCTGGCAGGTTCCATTAACCAGTTCCGGACACCCATAGAGCGCCCCATTCAGGTTCGCTTTGGCCTGCGGATTCAATAGCAGCTGGTTATGATTCAGCGCCATATCCAAACCGAAGTCGGTGTAGAAGGAGAAATCAACCGGGCCGCCAAGAGGGATGCGGTATTCGATATTGTTCGTAATCTGGGTATCGCCGCCAATCGAAGCCACGGAATATACCGGTATCGGAACCTGTATCGGACCCAGCGTTGGATTCGTGGGATCTCTTGGGACTAGGCTTCCGTCCGGATTGGTCAGGTTGTACAACACCTTGGTGGGAACGAAACTATACGGCGTTGCCGATCGAACATCGAAGCCGCGAATATCATTTTCACCGCCCGCGTAGAACCGATCAAACGGTGAGGCCACAAGACCCGCGATGCCCTGGATGTACGACACCTGAATGCGGTACGCGAAAATGTTGTGCCCTTCTGGATTGAAGTGGAACTTCGAAATCGGCTTGAAGAACTTGTATTCCACCAGGGGTGTAACGGAACTGACGTTGCCACCCAGTCCAGACACCTGAACAACAGCATTGAGGCTTTGACCGGTGCGCGGCCGGTAGGGATTGCCCACCGTGCTGTAGCTGTAACTGAGAGAAAGCTGACTGGTGACGATTCCATTCAACGCGCTTCTACCCGTGGTTCCATGGCGGAAGTTCAAATACTGAAACAGGTTCGTGGTCGCAGGGCTGAAGGCCTGGACGTTCGACTTGCTCAGACTGTAGGTGGCGCCAATGCGCTTGAAGGTCCGCGGAATCGGATAGCTGGCCGACAGGCTCAAACCGGTCTTCGTCTGGTTGTAATTCTGCACAAAGGATTGCTGCGCTGTATCGAAGTTCTGGCTCTTCCCGGTCAGCGACAACGGATTCTTGAACGCGTTGTACTGCGACTTTTGCGTAGTCAACTGGAAGCCCAGCGACAGCGGATGGTTCCTTATGTATGGAATCGTCATGCCGAACGTGATGTTGCGCTGCAGGTCGCCCAAGGCCGCCTGCAGGGTCAGAGATTCACCCAGTCCCAGGAAGTTGTTGGTCTGATAGTTCAAGCCGACAAATGCACCCGACAGACCGCTAAAGCCTCCATTCAATCCAATGGAGTTCTTGCCCTTTTCCTTCACGTTCAGCAGCAGGTTCACGGTGCCGTTATCCGCATCCTGCTGCGTCTCAGAGTCCTGGTCCACCTTGAGCGGATTGAAATAGCTAAGCTGGTTCAAGCGCAGCAAGCTCATTTCCCATAAATGGCTGTTGTAGACCTGGCCTTCTTCCAGCAGCAGTTCGCGTCGGATGACGCTGTCGCGCGTGGTGGTGTTGCCGCGGAACTCGATCCGCGAAACGTAGTACGGCTTGCCTTCGTCGATGTCGATATTCAAGAACACCAGCTTCTTCGGCTCATCAATGCGTGGCGTCGGCACGGGGGTAAAGTTGATATACCCCAGCTCACCGTAGGCCTTGCGCATGTTCTCCAGGCCCTTGCCAATCAGCGATGTGTTTAAGATCTGTCCGTCTTTCAGCTTGAACAGCGACCGCAACGCCTTCTGATTCGTCACCCGCTTGTTGCCGGTAAACGTGATTCCGCCCAGGCGGTACTGTTCGCCTTCCTCGACCGGAATGGTGATGTCGATGGCCTTGCCCTTGCGCGAGTGAAGCAGCGGAATATACAGCCCACCCTGGTTACGAATGTGGGTCAGCGGCTGATCCACGGTGGCTCGGAAATATCCCCGATCCCGGTATGCCTGCCGCACCCGCTCGGTATCTTCTTCCAGCTTGCTTTCATCGTAGGTGCGGGCGAACAGGTTCTCCAGAATCAGCGAATGCGGAACGCCGATCGGCTTCAGGTTCTTCATGGAGGCCCGCAGCGTGCGGCTGGAAACGTTTTTGTTGCCTTCAAACTTGATGTGGCCCACTTTCACCGTCGGGCCTTCCTTAACGTGGAAAACAATGGCGACCGAAGCCGGAGGAATCGTCTTGATGACCGTGTGAATGGTTGCGAACTGGTGTCCGTGCTCCGCCAACAATTCTTTAATGGTCGTTTCCGCCAGTTTGACTTTCGTGGGGTCGTACTGGCTGTCGACCGACAACGGCACCTTATCCTTCTTGTATCGATCCAGCACGTCGGAGACAGAGACCGAGCTCAGCCCCGGGTACGTGATCTCTCGAATGGTGGGCCGCTCGCGAACGATGATGGTCAGGATTACGCCCTTCGGCGTCGTCTCGCGATTGATCTGGACATTCTCAAAATATCCCGTATTCCAAAGCGAATTGAAATCGCGCTCCACGGTGGCGGAATCGTAGGGATCGCCCACGTGCGAGAAGATGCGCGCCAGGATCGTTTCCTTAGGAATTCTGCGATTGCCAATCACGCGGATTTCGCTGATGATGCTGCCCTGCGGAGTGCTGGCTTCGCTGGCCGGCGCGATGTTCTGTAGAGGGGATTGGGACTGGGCCCAGGCGTTCAAGCCTATGCCGAGGAATAACAGCACCGCCGCAAGGACTTGAACAGTCCGGCGGGTCCACAGGCGCACGCTCGTGGTCGGTTGGTTTGGGACATGAAAGCCCCCTACACTCGCGGGAAAAATATGCACACCCTCACTGCCAAAAATCGAATCCAGAGGAAAACACGATTATACGGGAGATGACCGCTCGATCCTAGCGACCGCGCTTCCACTCTGGCTCATTTTTCGTTGTGGAACGCGATCAAGCTGCGTTCCGGACTGCAAAAAACATCTTCAGACCAGCTAGCTTTCCAACTGGGCTTCAATGACAAATTCTTCTGCCGCGCGATCCCACCAGACTCGCAATACATTCGGCTTGCAACACACCTGGCAATCTTCCACGTACTGCTGGCGGCTGCCGCCCGATTCATCCACGACCGTCTCGTTCCATTCTCCACATCCAGCACACTGAAACCCTGCCGCATCCGCCATCTTCACGGCCTTCCCGGCAATTCGCCTCCGCGGGGATCGGGCTGCGCGCGGCGGACTTCCACCAGCGTGGAGTAAAACGTCGGTCCTCCACCCAGATCCGTCAGCGTCTCACTTGTCAGTGAGTTGACGCCTTGCCCGTCACGAGTGAGCTTGTTCCATCCTAAACGGGAAGCGGCCACTCCGGCAGGCACAGTTGTCCCGACTTTCGCTCGCAAGGGAATTTTTCCGCGTTCGTTGAACACCTCGACCGCGTCTCCATCCACAATTCCTCGGGCCGCAGCGTCCTCAGGATGCATCTCCAGCACGCCAAAATGGGCCGCTTCGATTGCTTGATGGGAAGGCAATCCGGCAAATGTCGAATTCATGAAGTTATCGTTCTTACGCGCCAGCAGCTCCAGCGGAAATTTCCCCGCCAGGGGTGAATGCCGCGACTCGTCGGCCGCAACATAGCCCGGTAAAGGGTCATGGCCCTGCGCCGCCAATGTTTCCGAATAAAATTCCGCCTTGCCGGAGGGAGTGCGAAACCATTCTTCCGAGACAAAGGGTTGAAACGCGCCGCCATCTTGCTCCTGCGGAAATTTCAACCGGATGGAATGTTTCTCTTCCAATTGCTGCCGCGTGATTCCCTCCAGCCATGGAACATTCGTACCCTGCAGAGCCTGATCAATCATGTCCTCTTCGCGATCGAGAAAACACGGCTCTGAGAAACCCATGCGCTGCGCCAGCTGCCGAAACAGCGTCACATTCGACCGCGCTTCGCCCAGCGGGGCGATCGCAGGCTGCGATAGCTGCACGTGGTAGTGACCGTACGTGCCCTGAAAATCCTTGTGCTCAAAAAATGTCGTGGCCGGCAATACGATATCGGCGTAATCCGTGGTGTCGGTGAAGAGCTGCTCATGCACCACGGTAAACAAATCCTCCCGCCGCAGGCCTTGCAAGACGGCCTTCTGGTTAGGCGCAATCACGGCGGGGTTGGAGTTGTAGACCAGCATCGCCTGCACTGGAGGATCGCTGAGTTCCGTCAGCGCGTGGCCCAGGCGGCTCATGTTCACGATGCGGCCAGCTCGGCCGATGGGGCTCGAGTCCGCCAGGTCCGGCCGCTCCAGCGCCTGCTTGTTGAACTGAAACGCCCCGCTGGTGGAAAGCTGCAGCCCGCCGCCCAGGTGTTTCCAAGCCCCGATCAGACACGGCAGCATGGCAATAGCGCGCGTCGCCGCGCCGCCGTTTTGGCTGCGCTGCACTCCATAATTCAGGCGAATCACGGACGGCGTTGCGGTCGCATATTCTCGCGCCAACCCTACAATGTCGTGCGTAGACAGGCCAGTCACCTCCGCCACGCACGCTGGCGGATATTCCTTCGCACGGGCGCGCAGCGGCTCAAATCCATGCGTGAAGCGCTCCACATAGGCCGCGTCATACAGATTTTCTTCGATCAACACATGCATCATGCCCAGCGCCAGCGCCGAGTCTGTGCCAGGTCGAATCTGCAGGTGCCAGTCAGCGGCCTTCGCGGTGCGTGTCGTATATGGATCAATCACGATCAGGCGCGCGCCATTTTGCCGCGCTTCCTGGATGAAGGGCCATAAATGCACGTTGTTGCCGAGAATGTTAGCTCCCCACGCCAGAATGGTGCGGGCATGGCGAAAGTGTTCCGTGTCGGTCCCCAGCTTGGCCCCATAAACCGCCATCAACGCCTCGCCGCCGGCAGCAGAGCAAATGGTTCGATCGAGCCGCGAAGCCCCGAGGCGAGAGAAAAAGCGTCGGTCCATCGACCCAAACCCCAGTACCGCCATGTTTCCGGCATAGGAGTAGGGAAGGATGGCTTCCGGTCCAAATTTTGTGGAGATAATCTGCAGGCGCGCCGCAATTGTGTCCAGCGCCTCGTCCCAGGAAATGCGCTCAAAAACCTCGGCCTGTTTTCCAGCTGGGATCGGACCCTTCGCGACTCCGGGCCGGCGTCGCATCGGATATAGCACTCGATCCGGGGAGTAGACAAGGTCAAGATACTTCGTCACCTTAGCGCAAAGAAATCCCCGGGTTACAGGATGATCAGGATTGCCTCGGATTTTTGTGGCGCGACCTTCTTGGTTCACCGAGATATGCACGCTGCACGAGTCAGGGCAGTCCAATGGGCAAACCGCATGCACAACTTTCAGGGAATCCATATTCGCATTCTAGGCTAGACAGTAGGGGCCAGGGTACAGGGCTCAGGGAGCAGAATGATCGGCGTTTGAATATGCATTGGATCCAGCGCGTGGGGCCTGTTCCCTACACCCTGTTCTCTGTTTCCCTGTTTCAATCAGACCTGCATCACTTCTTTTTCCTTCGCCTTGCACAGCTCTTCCATGCGCTTGATCTCCTCATCGGTCAGCTTCTGCATTTCTTCCAGCGACCGCTTCTCTTCGTCCTCCGAGATCTTCTTGTCCTTCGTCGCTTTCTTCAGCAGCTCGTTGCCGTCGCGGCGAATATTGCGCACCGCTGTGCGATGGTCTTCGAGAATCTTGTTTAG
This sequence comes from uncultured Acidobacteriota bacterium, assembly GCA_963735505.1. Lineage (GTDB taxonomy): Bacteria > Acidobacteriota > Terriglobia > Terriglobales > Acidobacteriaceae > JAKAAZ01. The sequence continues at coordinate 864,510 of CAVTLR010000003.1, forward strand.
ATGTTTCACCACTTCTTTGCGCCGCTCTTCGGTCATCGGCGGCACGGGTACCCGCACCACTTTTCCATCATTCTGCGGATTGAAACCCTGGCTGCCCACACGTAGCGCTTTCTCGATTTCAACGATCAGGCTGGTGTCGTACGGTTGAATCAGCAGCAACTGCGGCTCTGGCGCGCTAATCTGGCCCACCTGGTTTAGCGGCATCTCGGTCCCGTACGCCAACACCTTCACCTGGTCCAGCATGTGCACACTGGCGCGTCCGGTGCGAATGGAAGCCAGGTTGGTGCGAAAGTCCTCGACCGCTTTGTCCATCCGAGTCCTGAGCAGTTGGTAAGTTTCTTTCAACGCCGGAATACCGGCCATCGCTGATCCAGCCATGATGTTTTTTCCTCCCTGCAACACGATATTGTAACCAAGCGGATACGACTCTGCTTCTCGAAACAGCGATGGCGGCTTGCGGTTTGCTCGCACCGCGCTTCGATACAGTCCCGCTTCCGCCGTTTTGCCTCTTAATCGAAGCGCCAGTCTTAAGGTGATCAGAGAAGCAGCTGAGAATTGCTGACCACGCGAGTGCTCCCGACCATTTAGAATAAAACTGTCGTGAGCGACCTCTTTTCCGCTGATTCCACTATGCATACCTGCCCCGTCTGCACCATGCCACTGAGCCTTCGTCGCTCATTCTTTAAGGCTGGATGGAGAGGGTTTTTCCGCTGCCCCTCCTGTCGCGGACATTTGCAGATCCACGGTCGTGTGCTCCCCATTGGCACAGCATTGCTGGTGGCAATCGGCTTCCTGGTGCTGGACTGGAGCGGCCAAACCGACGTCAACTTCAGCACCCTCTGGTGGGATGCCTTCCAGATTGGCTCTGTGCTGTTTGTTTTGTTTGTGATGTTGGGCTGGCTGTTGCGCGTGGACCGTCGTCAGCCAAGCCGCAAATTCGTCCCCTAATCGGGACCCGTTCCAGCCTAGCCGAAGCCGCCTAGGCTAGAACTTTCAGGCCCGTCGAAGCGGCCTGTTCGTGCGCATGATAGGAAGACCGCACCAGCGGGCCAGATTCCACATGACGGAACCCCATCCGCATCGCTTCCTCTTTCATCCACGCGAACTCCTGCGGGGTATACGTTCTCGCCATCGGCAAATGGTCCTTGGAAGGACGCAGATACTGCCCGATCGTCAGAATGTCGGTCCCAACCCGCGCCAGGTCGCGAAACACGTCCAGCAGTTCGTGCATCTCTTCGCCCAACCCAACCATCACGCCGGATTTGGTCACCAGCTTCGGATTCACTTCCTTGGCATACTCCAACAGTCGCAGCGTGCGTTCATATCGCGCCCCGGAACGAACCACGCGATAGAGCCGCGGCACGCTCTCGGTGTTGTGATTCAGAACTTCAGGAGCAGCATCCACGACGATACGAATGGCATCTTCCTTGCCTTGGAAGTCGGGGATCAGCACTTCCACCTGGCAGCCAGGAGCTTGCCGGCGAATTTCCTCAATCACCATGGCAAACGCACGCGCCCCACCGGTGATATCGTCATCGCGATTCACACTGGTGATCACGGCATGCTTCAAACCTAAGGCCGCCACCGCTTCCGCCACCCTTCGCGGCTCGTCGTAGTCAATGGCTTCCGGACGCCCCTTGGGCACCGCGCAGAAGCCGCATCGCCGCGTGCACAGATTGCCCAGCATCATGAACGTGGCCGTCTTGTGGTTCCAGCATTCGCCGATATTGGGGCAATGTGCCGACTCGCATACGGTGTTCAGGTTCAGGCTGCGTGCCAGCTTCTTCAGGTCGTGGAAGACTTCGCCCATCGGCGCGCGCGCCTTCAGCCACTCCGGCCGGGGCTGCGGCCGCTTCGGCAAAATATCGATCTGGATCAGTTCAGGAGTGGTCGACATGGGGTAAATGCGCTGCGGATGCCACTCTCTATTGTACCTGCGAGGTCGCAGCATCCGGCTCGCTCTGCGGAGCCGCGACTGCGGAGTCCTGCCCCTTCGGCTGACTGTCGGCTGCCGAGATTCTCCAGATGGTCACATAATTCTTGCCGGTCCATACAATATGCGAGGGCGGTAAAGAGATATACCCTGCCGGCGCCAGCGGCAGCCGCGAATACACCTCGACGCCGGTGATCATCCATTGCGGTTCGCCATTCGGTCCCGCCGCCCACGGCTCGCACGTATATTTTGTGCTCTCCAAAAAGAGATGGCCGCAATACGTGTCCTTGCCCCACTGATCGAACGGCACCGTTGGACCGGCAAAACCGTCGATGTTGTCCCTGCGAATAAATTCGCCAATCCCATTCTGAGCCAGCTCAGTTTGAAATTCGCGATCGGCCATCAACCCATCCAGCGGCACCACTGCAGCATCGGTAAAGTAGGCCATCCCGCCCGGTTGATCGTAGGCCAGCAGGCGATCCATATGATCATCTTGCAGCACCTGTCGCAGCACAGGAATTGTGGTCTCTTCCGCAACCTGCTCGCGACTGTGTTTCCAGCCCATCTTGTACCAAAGCAGCGCGGAGAAGACGATGGCCAGCAGGATGCCAACGGAATGCAAGGTCGCCGCCACAGAAGGAGTCCGGCCCCGCGCCTTTGCCGGAGCCGCCTGAAACAGGCACGCCGTTGCGCGCGACGCAGTCAGCGCAGCCAGCAGCGCCCAGCTGACGTAGTACCAGGTCCAGCGGGTCTCTTCCGTCATCCGCAGCGTGATATACGCTGCATGCATCAGGATGCCGAGAAAGAATGGCAGTTCCGCGAACAGGAACCAGCGATCGCGCTGTTTGCGCCACAGAATTGCAATCGAAATTGCGCAGAGTATCAGCGAGATTAACGCCGTGTGCGGCAGGTTATGCCCCAGCGCATGATCGTGGCTGTTGGTCGACTTGAGCAGCCCGCTGATCGGCATCAAAATGTGGAACCAGAACAGGTTGCTGCCCAGGTACGCGCCCCACAGCACCGCATACAGCGGAATCCACGCCAGATGAATTCGCAGCGCGCGCTTGCCTTCCGCCTGCTGTTGCCGCAGACACCAAAAAAGTACCGCGATCCATATGCACGCGATGACAAAGATCGAGTCGAGCCGGCTTAACACTGAAAATGCCGCTAGAACATTGAACGCGAGTCCGCTCTTCCAATCGGGATGCTCAAAGAATTTGTATAGCGCCAGCAGCGTTCCCGCCAGCAGCGCCGCACTCAGGGAAGATTCAGTTCCCAACTGCAGCCCAAAGAGAAAGGGAATCAGAATCGTCCACGCCACCCAGGCCGGTGAATGCTGGCGTCGCAGCAATCGTCCGGCCACCACCAGCACCACAATATTCAGCAGCACAATCAACGCCGCAATCATGTGCAGGCCGAGGATACGATTAGGAAACACTTTGTAGACCGCGGCGCACATCAGCATCCAGATGGGGTGGTAGCCGTTGGTCTGCATCAGGCGATTGAAGGTGCTGCCGTAGCCCAGCGCAAAATTTCGCCCCACCTGCAGGTAGAAAAAGCTGTCATCGGCGAAGAAGGGGCTGGGCTGGCGAACAAACAGCACCGCGTACGCCGCCGTCAGCAGCGCGAAAAAAATATCCAGCCACAGCGGTTCCGGCTCTCGCTGATCGGCACCTGTTGCCTGGGGTTCTATCTCTGTCATGAAAAAGGAAGGCCAACTACCTTATCGAACCGCTTTGCCGTTCGAAATGTCAGTATAAGGCGTGCAAACCTGCGCGCAGAAATACTACAGGCAACTACGGTTCTTAGTCAGTCTTTATTCGACACGGGCAAAGCAGTTATCACAGGAAGCGGATGAATAGAGGCGACGAAGGCATTGATTTGAGCTTGCGATAGCACCGAATGATCACGGTCACGGCCGGAAAACAAAAAATCGTAGCGGCGATCCCTCTGGTCAAACAGGGCAAGCCTCACATCGAACGGCCTGACCGCAGGGTTCCCAACCTGAAATCCGCGCAAGTCGCCAATATGGATTGAGTAAACCACCGTCGGCTGACTGCCGACGTACCCCAATTTCATGGTGAGAAGCAACGTGTTGCGAACGTTAGAACTGCGTGTTCCCCACCACCTTGCCTGCGACGGGGTAGCGTATCCCTCGGCCGCCAGCAGATCGTAGCTGGATTTGAACGACTTTCCACCTAAAACCCTCGTAATGATTCGTCTTTCGATGCTCGACACCCGATATTTCACAGGTTTATCAAGACTGTGCGAGTGGTGAAAGATCGCCAATTGTCCCTCCGCGAAATTCAGAGCCGTGAGTCCAGGAAAGTTAGCGTGCTTCTCACTTTCGATCACTTTCCACGGGGACTGCATCGAAATCCCCGACCGCTCGATTCGCGCTCCGTCCAACTCTGCCACACGCGAATCGGGTAGCGGGATTGGCGTCAGCGAGAGGTTCGGGAAGTGGCGACCAAGTTGGCGCACGACGTACCAAGCCTTCAAACTGCTGGATTCGTATAACGTCAGCGAGACACCCAGAAGACCTACCAGCGTCCACACTACGATTTTTATCGTCTTCGGCAGTCCGTTGGTCATGCTCATCATTGGCTCCAATCACGGCCAAAAATTCGTTTCTAAAAATCTAGTAGTACAAATATTTTCTCCAGCGCAGATCGCTGCTGCCGATCATGCGCATGATGTGCCGACTGGTGTGCAATGAAAACGGCCGCGGCTCGCGCATCAAACGCATCCCTTCCAACTCATGAATCATCTGGTTGCCCTTGGTGCGATTGCAGGTGTGGCAGCACGCTACCAAATTTTCCCAGGTAGAAAGTCCTCCGCGTGAGCGCGGCACCACGTGGTCGAGCGTCAACTCGCTGGCCGCCAGGACTGTCGCGCAGTATTGGCAGGTGTTGCGGTCGCGCAGCAGAATATTTTTCCGCGACAGTGCCCGCGTCTGGTGGGGAATGCGGCGATACTCCAGCAGCCGGATCACCGACGGCACCGGCACGCGCACCCGCGCCGCATGCAGCAGCGTCGCATGTTCTTCTTCCGGGCGCGCCACTCCCTTCAGGATCAGCACCAGCGCTCGTCGCGCCCCGCAAATATTAATTGGTTCGTAGGAGGCGTTCAGCACCAGCACCGGCGTGTGCATCGGCGAGGCCGTCTGGGTCGACGAGCGTTCCTGCAGCTTCGGCTCCGCGTGACTTGTGTGGCATTTCGCCTGAGGCTTCTGTTTGCGGGCATAGACCATGGCTCTTCCCGTAGACATCTGAATTCCTCCCCTAATTCCCATTCCCAAAACTTGAAACTGCTTTTGAATCACTCGCAGCTGACCGCTCCGCAGAGCTTGAACTCATCGTCGTAGCAGCTGCAGGCACCGCATCCCAAAACGCCACGCCTTCGCGTTGCGAGCGCGCCAGCGTCGCCACATGCACGGAGATCGCCCCCGCTCCCAGCAACGTCCGCGTGCATTCCCGCGCGGTCGCTCCGGTGGTGTAAATGTCATCCAGCAGCAGCATCGCGCGTCCGGTCACCTTCTCCGGCTGGCGAACAAAAAAAGCGCCGCGTAGATTGCGGCGTCGTTGATGCGGGTTCAGGCCAGCCTGGGTTTCCGTGGCGCGCTGGCGTCCCATCGCTTCGTACGCCAATTGCAACTCAAGATCAGGACGTTGCCGGCGCAGACTGCGCACCGTCGCTTCCGCGAGCAACACGGTTTGATTGAATCCGCGTTCGCGCTGCTTACTGCCATGCAGCGGAACGGCTACTACGGTCAGGCTCGGCGGCAAGTCCTGGCATCGCGCAATCGTCCCGGCCAGCAGCGCACCCAGCGGCCGGGCGATGGTCGGGATGCGCTCATACTTCAGCAGGTGGATTAATCCGCGCAGTGTGCCTTGATACTCACCATAGGCAACCGCCAGTTGGAAGGCCGGTCGCGCCCGTTCACACAAATGGCAAAGATTTCCGCTATCGGAACCTCGCTCCGCGGACGTCGTTGCAAAGCGCAATCCGCCGACGCTCAGCCGTTCGCCGCATATAGTACATAAATTGTCTGGGATTTGTTCCGGCAGATCGGCCCAGCAAACGGCGCAGATCGGCGCGGTGGAAAGATGCAGCAGAGGTTGATTGCAGAGCCTGCATTGAGAAGGAAAGATCGCACAACTGACAGCGTCCAGGGGACTTCGGAGGACACGCGCGACTGCGCGCCAAGCGGCCATCTCCGATGGCGGAAGTGTACTGGCTCGGTCTGCTGACCTCGGGGACTGCCTAGGGAAGACGCACCTCCCAACCATAAATCGTTCCTGTCAGGAACGCTTCACGTGCCAGAGCGTGTCGGCCATGCGCCCGGTTCGATCCGGCTGAGTGCAGTATATTCGGATTTCATAAAACGAACAGCCTATAGCGGCAGAAAATTTAATCCCAAGCGTGCGACGGGCTTGCGTTCCCACGCCAAAACAGACTTTCATCAGGTGTTTTGTCCCGTAGATTTGGGCGATTTCATCTATCGTGAAGCGTAGCGAATGCTCTACACTCAACGGTTTGCTGCAATTCGATTCTCGGAGGCTCAACGTTGGCCAGCACTGCCGGACCATCCAAACCACCCGTCGCTTCGCATTCCTCGGCCAGCCACGCTGCGTCTTCCACGGAATTTCAGCCGTATGTAAAGCCGAACGATTCGCGCCCGGAATTTACTTTCCGCGCCATTTTTCTCGGCTGCATCTTCGGCATTCTCTTCGGGGCCGTCACTGTGTACGTCGGCCTGCGCGCCGGACTCACCGTGGCTGCCTCCATTCCCATCGCGGTGCTCTCGATCAGCGTGCTGCGTGCCCTCGGCCGCGCCTCAATCCTGGAAAATAATATTGTTCAGACCACCGGCAATGCCGGCCAATCGATCGCCGCCGGTGTCATCTTCACCCTACCCGCACTGATCTTTCTCGGCTTCGACCTGGAATACTCGCGCATCTTTTTTCTCGCTCTTCTCGGCGGATGGCTCGGCGTCTTCTTCATGATTCCGCTGCGACGAGAGCTGATCGTCAAGGAGCACGGCCATCTCACCTATCCAGAGGGCACCGCCTGCGCCGACGTTCTGCTCGCCGGTGAGCGCGGCGGTTCCTTTGCCAGCCGCGTTTTCTGGGGTCTTGGTCTGGGCGGCCTTTACACGCTGTTTCAGAATGAAAGCCTCTTTAGCGCGTGGCCCGGCACTCCGAATTACGAGCCGAAATGGCTCTCCGGCTCCGCCATCCGCGCCGATGCCACCCCGGAATATCTTGGAGTCGGCTACATCATCGGTCCCCGAGTTGCCGGAACGATTTTTGCAGGCGGAGTTTTTTCCTGGCTGGTGCTGATGCCCGCGATTCACTTCTTCGGCGCCCATTTCACTGGTCCTATCTATCCCGGCACCCAGCCAATCTCTCAAATGACGCCCAGCGATTTGTGGGCCGCTTACGTTCGTCCCATGGGAGCAGGCGCGGTGGCCGCAGCCGGAATTCTCACGCTGCTGCGCACCGTTCCCACGATCTGGGGTGCCTTCCGCGAAGGCCTTGCGACTATTGGCAAGTCCCGCGCCGCCGCCGCTGCGGAACTCCGGACCGACCGTGACTTCCCCATGTCCGTCGTCGTTGGTGGTTCAGTATTGCTGGTGGTGTTGATGTTCTTGTTCCTCACCTTCAAGCCGGTTCCCGGCGCGCAAACCAGCCTGCTCGCCAACCTGGCAGCGTCACTTCTCGTCGTGATTTTTGGATTTCTGTTCGTCACCGTCTCCTCGCGCATCGTCGGCCTTATCGGCAGCTCTGCCAATCCCATCTCCGGCATGACCATCGCCACCCTGATGGCGACTTCGGCGATTTTCCTGGTGAAGGGTTGGACGGCTCCTGCCTTCGGCGCGCTCGCCATTACTATCGGCGGTGTGGTGTGCATCGCCTCCGCCAACGCGGGCGATACTTCGCAGGATCTAAAGACCGGCTTCCTGATCGGCGCGACTCCGTGGAAACAGCAGCTCGCACTGCTCATCGGCGTCTGCATCTCCACCATATCGATTGGCGTGACGTTGACGGCCATGAACAAGGGCCTGGAGGAATTTCGTCCGACGAATGTCCCCTACAATCTTGCTCAGCCCACCGATGGAGTGACCGTCCAGCAGCAACATTTTTCCCGCCGCGAATTTCGCGTCAAGTTGGCCAACGGCAAAGAGCAGACTCGATAACGGAAGCAACTATGTCCTGCTCAACGCGCTGGGTTCACACAAACTTGCCGATGGAAAATATCTCTTTAATCCCGCGACGGGCCACATTGAAGTGCAGTGGATTGAAGGTATCGGCAGCGAACGCGCCGCTGCTCCGCAGGCCCGGTTGATGGCCACCGTCATCAACGGTATTCTTACCCGCCAGCTTCCCTGGGGTTTGATCTGGCTGGGTGTTTTTCTGGTGATTGTGGTGGAGCTACTTGGGGTCCGCTCGCTTTCCTTCGCGGTCGGCGCTTATCTTTCCATCGGCACAACGCTCGCCATTTTTTGCGGCGGTGTGGTGCGTTGGATGGTCGATCGCGCAGTAGAACGAAGCGGCGCCGCATCCGGTGCGCTCGAAGGGGAGATCAGTCCAGGCTCCCTTTACGCCAGCGGGTTGATTGCCGCCGGCGGCATCGTCGGCCTGCTCGGCGTCGCCCTCAAATTGTATGAGTCAGCCACGGAACATTTCGACATCCTGAAGATGTCGACAAAAAATCCTCTCTATCACGATTGGGTTTCGGTGCTGATGTTCGCTCTGCTGGCAGGGTCGCTCTTCTACTTCGCCCGCCGCCCGCTCAACCTTCGGAAGCCTGCTCGGCCGCAATAGTCTGCGGACCGGAAACCCGCGCCGCCGGAAATTGTCCCCGCGCATGTTTCAGTGCCGGGAGCACCTGGTGCAGCCAGTTACGGGTAGGCCGCTCCAGGAAGCGATAAACCAGCAGCGCGGCAATCTCCAGCATGAAGTAGGAAACCCATGGATCGAAGCGCGCAATGTGTAGTCGCACCAGCATGCCGCTTTCGTGGATCAAGCTCCACAAGTTGAAGTGGAGAATGTACAGGCAGTAGCTGGCCTCACCCACGGCAACGAACAGTGGCCAACGCAGGAACCGCGTGATCGGATGATGGCCCGTTAATCCTATGATCGTAATGGCGAACAGCGGCGTGATCAGGCCGTTATGCATCAGCAGAAACGGCATCTTCCTTCCTTGCATCAGTACCGTGCACACGCTGCCCAGACCCACAATCGCCAGCCAGTAACGGGTGCGGTTCTGCAATTTCATCTGGTCGTTCAGCTTTGACAGCACGATGCCAGCGGTAAACGTCGGCAGATGGGGCAGCGGGGTCATTTTCACCGCTCGCAACCAATAGCTATTGGACATGCGAGTGATCGGGCCCAGCCCATCCGGCCGCAGCCACATATACATCACCGGAATCACCAACGACGCCGCCCAGCAGCCTGCCAGGATCAGCAGCAGCTTGCCGGTTTGCCGTGGCCACTTGATTGCCACCAACAGCGGAAACAGCAGGTAAAAGACCGTCTCACACGAGAGCGTCCATGCCGGCGTGTTCCAGAACGTGCACAGCCGCGGGCTCCAGCCCTGCTGCATGATGGCCGTCAGTCCCAGGCCTTGAAAAAATTGCGCATGCGTCCGGTATTTCCATTCCAACTCAAGAACCGGAATCGAAATCAGTAGTCCCACCACATACACCGGGTACAGCCGCGAAAACCGCGTCTGCCAGAATTGTTTGCGGTCGAACTGCCCCGCGTCGGATCGGTCGGAGTAGTTGTAGGCAAGAATGAATCCCGACAACAGAAAAAAGAAATTCACGCCCACGTAGCCGTTATCCATCATCGGAGCCAGCGGGCCGAACCAGGCCGGGTTCCAAAAATGAAAGAATACGATGTTGGTCGCAGTAAACGCGCGAAGGCCCGTCAATGCGGGCATTACAGGCCGGCGGGGTATAGGAATAGCGACTGCCATTTGTGCCTACGTCGTGACCAGCGAGCCAACTTTTTCACCGGCGATAGCCCGCCGGATGTTGCCCGGTTGGTTCATGCTGAAAATGATCATCGGCAGATCGTTATCCTTGCAAAGACTCACAGCCGTCATGTCCATCACTCGCAGATTGCGCTGCAGAATGTCCATGTAGCTGATTTCCTCAAACTTGACCGCGTCCTTGTGCAGCACCGGATCGGCACTGTAAATGCCATCCACCTTGGTTGCCTTCAACAGAACGTCAGCTTTAATCTCCATCGCTCGCAGAGACGCGGCGGTATCGGTCGAAAAATACGGATTTCCAGTGCCGGCGGCGAAAATGACGACTCTTCCTTTTTCTAGATGCCGAATCGCCCGTCGACGGATATATGGCTCCGATACCTGGTTCATTTCAATGGCACTCATCACCCGGCAAAAAACATTCTGCTTCTCCAGCGCATCCTGCACCGCCAGCGCGTTGATGATGGTGGCCAGCATGCCCATGTGATCCGCCGATACGCGATCCATTTCCTGGGCCTGCTCCGCCACGCCGCGAAAGAAATTTCCGCCGCCAACCACAATCGCCAGTTCCACGCCCATGGAGTGCACGTCAGCAATCTCCGCCGCAATTTCGTGTACTCGTGCGACGTCGACCCCGAAGCCGCGGTCTGCCGCCAATGCCTCGCCGGAAAGCTTGAGAAGAACTCGTTTGTACATGCCCTTTGAGTATCGCAGAAGTAGATCAAGCGAGGAAACCGTTCCCGGCTCATTCTTTCGCCTCAAGTAAGGCATGCTAGGCTGGTGCTCAAGATCCTTATGAAAACTGGGACAGTTGGGCCTTGGATTTTTCTATCACTGGTTGTATTCATATTTTTCTGCATGGGCGGCATGACTTTCGCGCAATCCTCCAGAGCAACCTTGACTCATAAGTACGATCTTGGTGTGTTTGGCGAATATTCTTCTACCTCTTCCCACATGTGGCTGGGTTATGCCCGGAAGAGAAAGCTCGCTGGACTCGGCGGTTCTCTCGCCTGGCGACTGGTCAATCGCCATTCCTTTGAACTGGCCTATCTTGTTGAAGTCCGCCCATTGTTGATGGAGAGCGATCCGATGCTGGTCAGCATCACCAATCCACAACTTGGAACGTTCACGTTTAATCCGCCGTTGGTGGTGGTCGATCCGCTCAATCCAGTCCTGTTTAACGTGATTCAACCGGGTGGAGACCCCGTGACCCGCCCGTGGACGGCAAATTATTCGCGGCGTTGGACGTATACAGGGGGAGCAAGTCCCTTCGGCATCAAGCTGAATGGTTTCACGCACCGGCGAATCCAGCCGGAGGTCATGGGCAACGGAGGATTTCTGATTTCGCCTCGCAACATTCCCGTTGAAGATAGCTCTTCGTTCAACTTTACATTTCAACTTGGAGCGGGCCTGCAATGGTATCGAACGCCGACCCAATCCATTCAGGCAGAGATCCGTTATCACCACCTATCGAACGGTGACCTTGGGACCGCCAATCCAGGCGTGGATTCGGTGCTTTGGAAAGCGACCTACAGCTTCGGCAGAAACCATCTATTCCACTGACCATAGGAGGGTATACTGCGGTTGCTATGCGTCGATCCATCCCATTGTTCCTGATTTTGACCGGTGTCTGCCTTCTTTCCATGTCAATCCACGCCCAGCCTGCAGCCAACTCCGCGCCTCTTCTCATCGTCGTCAACCAGGGAGATAAAGATATCAGCCTGGTCGATACTGCGACCGAACAGCAGATCGCAACCATTCCCGAAGACGTGACGGTCATGCACGGCCATGAAGCCGCTGCATCTCCTGATGGCCGTATCGCCTACGTTCCCATCTATGGCAATGTCGGCGTTGGCATGCCCGGGCTCAATGGCCACGAGATGCTGGTCATCGATTTGCCCTCGCGTAAAATCATCGGCCATGTCGACTTCGGCCACGGCGTCCGTCCCCATTGCGTGATCTACAACGAACACGACGGACTGCTCTACGTCACCACCGAACTCGATCAGGATGTGACGCTCGTCGACCCACGCACCCTCAAAATCGTCGGCACAATCCCCACCGGGCAGAATGAATCGCACATGCTCGCCATCTCTCCCGACGGAACCCGCGGCTACACCGCCAACGTTGGCCCCGGTACGGTATCCGTGCTCGATATCAAGGCGCCGCAAGACCCTCGCCGTGATTCCCATCTCCGGCAACACCCAACGCATTTCCGTATCGAGAGATGGCAGCATGGCCTTTACCTCCGACCAGACGGAGCCGCGCCTCGCTGTCATCGACACCGCGACAAATAAGGTGAAAGCGTGGGTCCCATTACCGGGAACCGGCTACGGTACCGCTTCAACAAAGGATGGCCGCTCGCTGCTAGTCGCCATTCCTCGACGAGACCTGGTGGCCGTCGTCGACCTTGCCACTCTGAAAGTCACCAGCACCATTCCCGTTCCCAGCGCGCCCCAGGAAATCCTGGTGCGCCCGGACGGCAAGATCGCCTACGTCTCGTGCAATGTGAAGAATCAGGTCGCCGTCATCGATCTGTCTGATTGGAAAGTGCTGAAACTCATCAACGTGGGCGCCGGTGCCGACGGCCTTGCCTGGGCTGAATAAGATCGCACCGTCCTCTGCGCTCAATCTTCGCCGCAAAATAAAAAAGCCCGACATAAAGTCGGGCTTTTCTTCGAACTAGAACCGCTTACGCAGTCGCTTTAATCTGGGCCACAGTCCAATTTGCATCGCCAACCTTGAAGCGGGCGAATCGGCGCACTTGGATGTTTTCTCCCAGCTTGCCGACCTTCTGCGCGATCAACTGCGCAATGGTCACCGTCTGCTCCTTGATGAATGGCTGCTCCAGCAGGCAGACTTCCTCGTAGAACTTCGACATCTTCCCTTCGACGATCTTTTCGATCACCGGAGCGGGCTTGCCGGTCTGCGCTGCCTGCGCGCGATAAATTTCTTTCTCGCGTTCCAGGTCTTCGGCAGTCACATCTTCTTTGCGGATGTAGCGCGGATCGGTGGCTGCGATATGCATCGAAATGTCCTTCAGCAGCTCCTGAAAATCAGGCGTGCGCGCCACAAAATCGCTCTCGCAATTGATCTCCAGCAACACGCCAATCTTGCCGCCCGCGTGGATGTAGGTTCCCACCGCGCCTTCGCTGGCTGTGCGGCTGGCTTTCTTGGCCGCCGATGCCATGCCGCGCTTGCGCAGCACGACCACGGCTTCTTCCATGTCGCCTTTGGCTTCTGTCAGTGCATTACGGCAGTCCATCATAGGAGCGCCGGTCTTCTCGCGCAGCTCCTTCACCATTCCAGCTGAAATTGTTTCTGTCACAGTCGACATCCTTTTATACGTCCAATCTTTTTTTCATTTGAGCTAGTGTGCGAGAGCGGCCTGAACCTTACAGTGCAAGGTCATCCAGGCCGCCTCAAGAACACGGAAAGTAACTTTCGTGCGGTCAGCTCGCCGGCGAAACTCCATCCAGCGCGCCTGCACGTACCAGCAGAATCTAGACGCCGCTCTCAGCCGTCGCCGCTTCCGGCTCATCCGCAATCGCGGAAACTGCCGTGGGAGCTTTGCGAATTCCGCCGCCCAGCGCCTGCTCCAGGTCAACATCGTCATCAGCCAGTTCAGGATCGTACTTGGCTGCGTTGAACCCATCCGGAGCTGCCGCGACACCCTCGGGAGCCGCTTCGTCCGCGCTCGCCGTCACGCCGGCCAGTTCCGCCTGCTGCTTGTCGCCGCTCATTTGCACGCCTTCGACAATCGAGTCGGCAATTTTGGAGGTGAACAAGCGAATCGCGCGCAGCGCGTCATCGTTGCCCGGAATGATGTAGTCGACCAGTGTCGGATCGCAATTCGTATCCACAACAGCGACCACCGGAATGCCCAGCTTGCGGGCTTCCTTCACTGCAATGGTCTCGTTGTTCGAATCCACAACGAACAGCGCATCCGGCAAACGGCGCATATTTTTAATACCGGCCAAGTTCGCCTGCAGATGCTTGCGCTCGCGTTCCAGCTTGATGACTTCCTTCTTCGTCATCAGGTCGTAGCGGCCGTCGGTGGCCATCTCATCCAGTTCCTGAAGGCGCTTCACAGACTTCTGCACGGTCGCCCAATTCGTCAACAGACCGCCCAGCCAACGCTGATTGATGTAGAACATGCCGCAACGGGTGGCTTCCTCGGCAATCGCATCCTGCGCCTGCCGCTTGGTGCCCACAAACAAAATCGTCTTGCCGTCCAGCGCCAGATCAGTGACATACTTGCTGGCTTCCTTGAACATCTTCAAGGTCTTCTGCAGATCGATGATGTAGATTCCGTTCCGTTCGCCAAAGATATATTCCTTCATCCTTGGGTTCCAGCGCTTTGTCTGATGCCCGAAGTGGACTCCCGCCTCGAGCAGTTCCTTCATGGTGATAGTGGCCAAACGACCTCCTTGTGATTTGCATCCTGCCGGTCCGTCAAAACCGGCTCGGATTGATCCCCGTGGGGAAATTTACGTCCAAAACTTGCGATTCACTTGCCTACCGCAACTTTCACGTGCAAAGGCTGCACTCATCAGGAGCGCAGCCATCGCATGTCTCAAAGAAGTTGCCAGATCCAGCCGCGAACTAGCGCTTGCTGAACTGGAAGCGCTTGCGAGCGCCCTTCTGCCCGTACTTCTTGCGTTCCTTCATGCGGGCATCACGCGTTAAAAAGCCCTGTTCCTTCAGGCTGGCGCGCAATTCAATGTTGTATTCGAGCAATGCGCGAGCGGTGCCCATCTTCACGGCATCTGCCTGTGCGGTTACGCCGCCGCCCTTCACCGTGGTCAACACGTCGAAGGTGGCTGCCAGGTCAGTTGCGACCAGAACCCGCTTGGCCGCGATACGCTGCTGCTCGGTCACAAAATAATCTTCGAAGGCACGGCCGTTCACCGTGAACTTGCCGCTGCCGGGACGCAGAAACACGCGAGCAATGCTCGTCTTGCGCCGTCCGGTTCCGTAATACTGTGTCAGTTCTGCCATACGTTTTTCGTTGTCCCGTTACGAAGTTTTCTTTGCGGTTGCTGAATCATCCAGGGTCATGGCAATCGGCTTCTGCGCCTCATGCGGATGCGTGTCGCCCTTGTACACCTTCAGTTTGGTGGCCATCTGGCGGCCCATCTTATTCTTCGGCAACATGCCGGTAATGGCCTGCTCCACCACGCGATCCGGTCGCCGCGCCATCAGGCGCACAAACGACTCTTCGCGCATGCCGCCCGGAAATCCGGTGTAGCGGCGATACATCTTCTGCTGGCTCTTCAACCCGGACAGGCGAACCTTCTCCGCGTTCAACACAATGACATGGTCTCCCGTGTCAATGTAGGGCGTATATTGCGGGCTGTTCTTGCCGCTCAACACCCGCGCGGCTTCCGTTGCCAGGCGTCCCAGCGTTTTGCCGCTGGCATCCAGCACGTACCACTTGCGGTTGATGTCCTGCGGACGCGGAATAAAGGTAG
Source organism: uncultured Acidobacteriota bacterium (assembly GCA_963735505.1). Taxonomy (GTDB): domain Bacteria; phylum Acidobacteriota; class Terriglobia; order Terriglobales; family Acidobacteriaceae; genus JAKAAZ01. The sequence goes on from CAVTLR010000003.1 coordinate 879,918, forward strand.
ACATGGTTCCAGTTCTCCCAAACAAACGTCGAATAAAATCTGTCTTTGCGAGCCTATGCACACCGCCACTACAAACAAGGCGTTCAGCTGCCGGAAATTCTGCCAGCAAATCACGCAATGGAGCACAGTGGGCCAACTACATGCAGCGTCGAGGGGCGGTGAAACCGAAAGACGCTTTGCGTGCCGCCAACGCACCGGAAGAGGTGCAAGCAGACTCACGCAACACTGCACAAGGATTTAAGAATAACCAAAACAAGGGCCTGAGTCAACGAAACCCGCCATAAATCGCCCCTGCACAGGCAACAGTGCAGTCTCTGACCAATCATTTCAAATTCTAGTTGACGGTCGTATCGAACCCTGTTTACTCTAGGCTTGTTTCGAACAAGCCTATGACCCCTAAATCGCCCAAATTGCCCTCCGAACCGCGTGACCTGTTTCCCGGCGCGCTCGAACTCATGATCCTGCAGACGCTCCATCGCCAGCCCATGCATGGATACGCCATGGTCCAGCATATTCAGCAGCGCTCGCACGATCTGCTGCAGGTGGAGGAAGGCTCGCTTTACCCCGCCTTGCAACGCCTGCTGAAAGCCGGCCTGGTCGATGCCGAATGGAAGATTTCCGCCTCCAACCGCCGGGTGCGAACCTACAGCATCACGCCCGACGGAGCCAAACATCTGGAGCGCGAAGTTTCCCGCTTCGAGCAAATGCTCGAAGGCATCTCGCTGGTTTTAGCGCCCGCCAAGGGTTAGGAGTGCAGCATGAAGCCACTGCAGCGCATGTTTGATCGCCGCACGATGACCTCCGATCTGTCGGAGGAGATGCAGCAGCATCTTGAGGAAAAGATCGAAGCGTTGATCGCCGACGGAATGCCGCACGAGGAAGCGGTTCACGCTGCGCGCCGCGCCTTCGGCAATTCCACCCTGATTGAACAACGCAGCCGCGAAGTCTGGATGTGGCCGCTGCTCGAAAGCATCTGGGCCGACATTAAATTTGCTCTCCGTCAACTTCGCAAATCTCCCGGCTTCGCTTTGACGGCCATTCTCACCCTGGCGCTTGGGATTGGCGGCATGACAGCAGTCTTTTCGGTAGTTGAATCGGTGCTGCTGCGCCCCCTGCCGTTTCATAATCCAAGCCGGCTCGTTAGCTTGCACGAAAGTATCCTGCACGATTCCCACCAATTCAACGTAACGGCACCGGACATTCTTACGTTTCAGCGGGAAACCAAGGCGTTCTCCGGCATTGGCGGTTACATTGGCGCGAATTACCTCATGACCGGAGCGGGTGCACCCTTTGAGGCGCAGGCAGAGCGGGTGACGGCTTCACTGTTTCCTGTGCTCGGCGTCGACCCAATGCTCGGGCGGACGTTTACGCAGCGGGAAGATGATACTTCCGCGCCGGTAACGGTTCTGAGTTATGCGCTGTGGAAGGACCGCTTCCAAAGCGATCCCAATATATTGGGTAAAACAATTGATCTGGACAAGCGCCCGTATTCCGTCATCGGAGTCATGCCGCGGAATTTCGAGTTTCCTCTGGATGCGGGGCGCTTTAGCGGCCGCGACCTCTGGGTGCCGATGAGTTTTTCTCCGGCGGAGAAGAACAAAGAAGGCGAGGATTTCGACTACGGCGCGGTTGCGAGACTGAAGCCCGGCGTCAGCATGGCGCTGGCGCAAAGTGACGTAGATCGCATCATCGCGGGAATTCAAGCCTCGTATCCAGCAAAATATCGGGTTCAACTGCATGGCTATTTCCGAACTCTGAAAGAGGAGCTCGTGCACAACGCCCGGCCCCTGTTTCGCATTCTGCTTGCGGCTGTCGGATTAGTTCTGCTGATCGCGTGCGTGAACCTCGCCAACCTGTTGCTGGTGCGCGCGGCTACCCGCAAACAGGAATTCGGAATGCGGATGGCCCTGGGCGCGGCCCGTATTGCAATGTTGCGGCAACTGCTCACAGAGAGTCTTGTGTTGAGTACGCTGGGAGGATTGACCGGCGTGGCGATTGCCATTGGCCTGGTGCGCGGGGCAGCCGTGTATATGCCGGATTCACTGCCTAGGCTGAACGAAATTGCTATTCGTTGGCCGGTGTTCGCAGTTGCTCTTGTGTTGATTGCCTTGACCGGGATTGCCTGTGGTGTGGCTCCAGCGCTTGCCGGCATGAAGACCGATCTTCTTGACGCGCTGCGAAGCGGGAATCAAAACTCCGGTCAATCACGGTCACAACACACCCTCCGGAACGGATTGGTCGCGGTGGAAGTGGCGATGGCAACTGTCCTTTTGGTTGCGTCCGGCCTTTTGCTGCGCAGTTTTGCAAAGATGCTGGAAACCAATCCTGGATTTCAGCCGCAGCATGTCCTGACTGCCTTGCTGACACTGCCGAGGCACGATTATTCCAGCCAGGAGAAAGTAGCCGAATTCTATCGACAGCTCCATGCGCAAATTGAAGCGTTGCCGGGTGTGAGCGACATGGGATTTTCCACAAATATTCCAATCGTCGGAGCGAATTCCGGACGATTGATTACTCCGCAGGGATATGTGCGGGCCGGCCGGCGATGGCTGGCTGATCACATCGAATTACCTGGTCGAGGGCGACTATTTTCAGACACTGCATATTCCACTCATCCGCGGCCGGTATTTCGACGCCGGCGACGAGCAAAGCGGGGCCCCGCTGGTCACCATCATCAGTCAGTCTTTCGCCGACCGTTATTTTCGCGGAAAGAATCCCATCGGCATGCACGTCAAGGTGGGCGTCCTGAGCAGTCCGACTCCATGGATCACAGTGGTCGGGGTCGTGGGAGATATAAAGCAAGCCGCGCTGGATCAGCCGACTGTTGTGCAGATGTATGCTCCGATTTCACAGGGCCCGGCGGACATGGGACCGGCGGCCGCGAAGACATACGTGATGGGTGGTGCAATGGTGCTGGTGGTGCGGACAACCCAGGACCCGAAGGCGATCGCCGTCGCGGTAGAGAAGATTGTTCATCAGCTCAATCCGTTGGTCCCGGTCTCGCGTGTGGCCACGATGGAGGAGGTGGTGGCGGCCACGGAATCGTCGAGACGATTCAACACCGCAATCCTGACATCATTCGCGGCGATTGCATTGCTGCTGTCGTTGCTCGGGATTTATGGAGTGATGGCGTACTCGGTGACCGAACGCACTCGAGAGATTGCAATCCGAATGGCCCTCGGCTCGACCCGCGGCGCAGTGCTGCTCAAGACAATGCGCTACGCGTTGCAGCTTACTGCTGTCGGCACAATCGCGGGTGTGGCGTGCGCATTAGGTATGACACGCTTTCTGGGCGGCCTGCTTTATGGAGTAAGGCCATTGGATTTTATGTCCATTGGGGGAGCGATTGTGGTTCTGTTTTGCTGCGCAGGGTTTGCAGCCTGGTGGCCCGCTCGCCGCGCCGCTTCGATTGATCCCATGCAGGCGTTGCGGGCGGAATAGGAGAAGCAGGTGATGCACTGGCTAAAGCAGATGTTTTCGCGTCGCAAGTTATCCGCCGACCTGTCCGAGGAGATGCAGCAGCACCTCGAGGAAAAGATCGAAGCGCTCATCGCCGGCGGAATGCCGCGCGAGGAAGCTGTCCACGCCGCGCGCCGCGCCTTCGGCAACGCCACCCTGATTGAACAGCGCAGCCGCGAAGTCTGGATGTGGCCGCTGCTCGAAAGCATCTGCGCCGACATCAAATTCGCGCTCCGTCAACTTCACAAATCCCCCGGCTTCACCGCTGCCGTCGTGCTAACACTGGCGCTGGGTATTGGCGCAAACACGGCCATCTTCAGCCTGGTAAATGCCGTCCTGCTGCGATCGCTGCCGGTGCGGAATCCTAACGAATTGGTGGTGATGCGATGGTCAGCACACGATTGGCCGAATCACGTGGGGACACACAGCTACGGGGATTGCGCGTCTGACAGCGATGCTACGAGACACAGTGACTGCTCGCTTTCCACTTCCATGTTCAAAGAGATTGGCGGACGCAAAGACCTGTTTTCAAGCGTGATGGCGTTCGCCGGACCCTCCGTGATGGATCTGAGCGGCAATGGCTCCGCAAGCGTTACCCAGGGTGAAATGGTTTCGGGCAATTATTTTGAAACGCTCGGGGTCCGCGCTGCGCTGGGCAGAACATTGGTCCCAGAGGACGACAAGCCCGGAGCTGCCGCTGTTGTAGTGCTCGATTATGGCTATTGGCAACGCGCGTTCGGTGGCTCGACGAACGTTTTAGGGCGAACCATCCGCTTGAACAATGCCTTATTCACTGTCGTGGGAGTAGCGGATCGTGGATTCACTCGCCTGACACCAGGTAAGAACGTGGACTTGTGGGTAACGCTCCAGCAAGCTACGCCGCTTGGATTGTCCTCGGCGAGCAGTTCGCCGGACGAAAGCGAATGGTGGCTGGCGTTGGTTGGACGGATGCAACCTGGAGTTTCAGTCGCGCAGGCCCAGGCGGCTATGAATGTCTGGTTCGTCAATGAGACCACGCGTGGGGCGAAGCCCTCGTGGAAGGACGCGCAAGATCCGCGCCTGAGCCTATTGCCGGCGCAAAGCGGGCTCACGGGGTTTCGCGATCAATTCGGCGAACCGCTCATATTGCTGATGGCCACGGTAGGACTTGTGCTGGTCATCGCCTGCGCAAATGTGGCAGGGCTGATGTTGGCGCGGGGGGCGGCGCGTGAAAAAGAGATGGCCGTACGGCTCGCCATCGGGGCCGGCAGAAGGCGCGTGATTCGCCAGTTGTTGACGGAAAGTCTACTGCTCTCGTTCGTGGGCACCGCGCTGGGCACCCTGGTGGCCTCTGTGGGAGCGACGGGCCTGGCGACGTTCATATCAAGGAATTCGCACGAACCGATGCAGGTCGATCTGCATCCAAATGCGCCGGTGCTGCTGTTTGCGATTGGCGTAGCAGTCCTCACGGGGATCGGGTTCGGGCTGGCGCCGGCGTTCCGGGGGGCACAAGCCGACGTTGCGATGGAGCTCAAAGGAAACTCTGCCACAACAAGGCATGGGAGCAGGCTGAGGTTTGGTCTGGGCGGCGGCTTGGTGGTGATTCAGGTAGCGCTATCGGTGGTGGTGCTGTCGGGTGCAGGTCTGCTGCTGCGCACGCTCGATAAGCTGCACAGCGTCGATCCCGGATTCGACATCAGGAACCTGCTGCTGTTTTCCGTTGAACCCCAGCATGCCGGATATAAAGGTCAGCGAGCCCAGGACCTTTACGCCAACTTGCAGCGACGCCTGGCCGCGCTGCCAGGAGTGCTGGACGTCAGTTACTCCTCGGAGGCGCTGCTGGATGACGGCCTGTGGAAACAGGGCATGCACATAGAGGGGCAAACGAATCAAAAGGATGTACACACGCAAATGCTGTCGGTGGGTCCAGACTTTTTTTCAACCATGAAAATTCCTCTGGTGGCTGGGCGTCAAATTGGTTCGCAGGATATGAATGGAGCGGCTCCGGCTGCGATCGTAAATCAGGCATTCGTGAAGCAATACCTGAAAGGAAGAAATCCGATCGGGCTGCGCATTGGCGGAGGCAACGCGAAGGATTCTGACAGTTCAGGGCCAATAGCAGGCCATCCAGCGCCTCCGGTTCCGCACTGGATCATTATGGGAGTGGTGCGCGACACAAAGTATGCCGATCTGCGAAGCGCCGACGCTCCAACCACCTATGTCCCGCTGACGGAAGGCAGCGCGACGTTCGTCTTACGCACCGGCGGGCAATCTGGTTTATTTATGCCGGCGGTGCGACAGGTTGTAAACCAAGTCGACAATAACCTGCCAGTGATCCAGATGAAGACGCAATCGGAAATCGTTGACCGGACCTTGTTCAATGAGCGGCTGGTGGCGCGGCTGTTTGGCCTTTTCGGCGCGCTCGGCCTGGCATTGGCATGTATCGGCGTCTACGGATTGCTCTCGTACGAGGTGGCTCGCCGCACGCGCGAGATCGGAATTCGCAGTGCTCTCGGCGCGCAGCGAGTGGATTTGCTGCTGTTAGTAGTGCGGCAGGGCTTGCTGTTGCTCCTTTGGGGAGTGGCAGCGGGGATTGGCATTGCCATGGGAGTGACACGTTTGCTCGCAAGCCTTCTCTATGGTGTGCGCCCTACAGATGCGGTCACGTTCTCCGGGGTTGCAGGAATCTTGATTCTCGTCGGCTTTATCGCCTGCTTTATCCCAGCTCGTCGGGCTGCCTCGATCGACCCCATGGTGGCTCTGCGCGCGGAGTAGCTCTTTTCTCTGGCGTGCCTTGCTACGCATGCGAGGTGGATACGCAACCCAAGTTTCTCTCTGGCGACAACTCCATCTCTCTTTTCTGAATCTCTCTTAACGTGAGACAAACTATGAAAGCCAAACTCCTCAGCACCGCCCTCGTCGCCACCGTTCTTTCCATTGGACTTCCGGTCATCGCCCAGTCCAGCACCGATCCCGGCTTTAAGCAGGACATGAAGGACGCAGGTCACAGCACCAAGGACGCCGCCAAAGACACCGGCCATGGCGTCAAGAGTGGCACCAAGAAAACCTGGCACGAAACCAAGCACACCACCAAGAAAGCCACCCACAAAACCGCGCAAAAAACCGATGAAGGCGCTCAAAAAGTTGAGCACAAAACCAGCCCGGATCAGTAAATCAAGTCTTATCCGTCGCGAGTCTCAGCAACATCGCCATCAGCCGTGGGAATTGACCTGCGCACGGTTCGACCGGATTGTGTTGATCCGTTGCAGAAAACGGTTGGCCGCCTCAAGTTCGGCGCGAGGACTTTCAGCTAGAAAATCCTCCATGTCTCGATTGATTTCCTGATAGTGTGGCTGAATTTTGTGTGCCTTCCGCGGATTGGTGTGCACTACGACACTGCGCCGGTCCGCTGGATTGGCCTCGCGACGGATATAGCCGCCTTTTTCCAGCCGATCCAGCATCACCGTTACCCCGCCTGTGCTCAACCCCATCCACTTCGCCAGCTTTCCCGGCGTCATTGGGCCCTCTAGTTCCAGCAGGTTCAGACACTGCATGTCCGTCAGATGCAGGCCCACGGAGTCGGCCACTTTCTGGTTGAACAAAATCGTCCCCGCAATAAAGTAGCGAATATTTCGAATCAGGGATGCATGCAACGCGGCGCGATTTCCAGTTGACATCTTGCCTCCATGTATCTATGGTAACAAGTATCTTACTTAGTAAGATACTTTTCAATTGAGGTTCTCGAATGACTAAGGCAATGGCAAAAGGATACAAGGGAATGGGCATGGAAGGCTCGGTCGCGCGCTGGTACGAGAAGACTACCCGCAAAGACATGAACCAGTACCAGGAGCTGGCCATGCGGCTGGAGGCCAATCTTCCCGCGGGCTCCGACGTGCTGGAAGTCGCACCGGGTCCCGGCTTTCTTTCGATCGAACTGGCGAGGTCCGGCAAGCTGCATGTTCACGCGCTTGAAATCAGCAAGACTTTTGTCGACCTGGCGAGTCGCAACGCGGCCGACGCCCATGTCAACGTCGACATTCAGCAGGGCAATGCTTCTGCCATGCCGTTTGCGGAGAATGGCTTCGATCTGCTGGTATGCCGCGCCGCTTTCAAGAACTTCTCTGAACCCGTCAAGGCTCTCCAGGAAATGCATCGCGTGCTTCGTCCGGGCGCCAGCGGCGTCATCATCGACCTGCGTCGCGACACCCCCATGTCCGCCATTCGCGAGTATGTGAATGGAATCGGGGTTGGCAGAATCAATCGCTGGATGACGCTGCTCACCTTCCGCTTCATGCTGTTGAAGCGCGCTTACACCCGCCAGGAAATGGAACAGATGCTGGCACAAGTGCCATTCCGCCGGGCAGAAGTGCAGCAGAATCTGCTGGGCATGGAAGTCTGGTTTGAAAAATAATGGTCGCCTTTTCGGCGGGTGCTGTCGCCTATAAAATCTTTTTCCCGAACGCCGAGGAGGTCAGTTCCACCGCCAGGTCCGCCGTGCGGTTATGTTCATCGATCACCGGATTCACTTCCACCAGCTCGAAGCTCAACATGCGCCCATCATCGGCGATAATCTCCATCGCCAGGTGCGCCTCACGGTAGGTCGCGCCGCCGCGCACCGGGGTGCCCACTCCCGGCGCATCTTCCGGATCGATCCAGTCCATGTCGAGCGAGATGTGGTAGCCCGCGGTATCCCGCGCAGCCGCTCGCACCGCCTCTTCCATCACCGTGCGCAGGCCACGTTCATCAATATCGCGCATGGTGTAGACCTCAGTGATTCCCGCGCGCCGAATGTTTGCTTTTTCCGTCGCGTCAATGTCGCGCAGGCCGATCAACACCACATTTTCAGGCGCGATCTTGGGTGACCATCCAAACATATCCTTCAATTCGTCCGGCCCTAGACCGGTCAACGCGGCAACCGGCATGCCATGCACATTGCCGCTCGGTGAAGTTTGCGGTGTGTTGATATCGGCATGCGCATCCATCCAGATCAGGCCGATCTTCTGCTTTTTCCGGCGATAAAATTCCGCCACGCCAGAAACCGTTCCCACCGCAATCGAATGGTCCCCGCCCAGCACCAATGGCGTTTCCCCCGCAGCCAGCGTTGCAATCACCTGCTCCGCCTCGCGTGTGCAGGTTTCGGTAATCGCATGCAGATATTTCGCATCGTGGTCGCCCATACTTTGCGTCTCGGCAATCTCGACGGAAATATTTCCGCCGTCTACCACCTGGTGTCCGAGCGCTTCCAACCGCGCCTGCAATCCTGCAACCCGCACCGCCGACGGTCCCATATCCACACCTCGCCGCGACTGTCCCAGATCGAGCGGCACTCCAAGGATGCGAATCTTCCTCCCCGGAATGCTCTCCGCGATGGTGATCGAAAGTCTGCGCGCAGTAGTGCTCGCACCACTGCGTTCTGCGCGGTTCGCTGGCTGCGTACTTTTGCTGGGTTTCGACATGGGATGTCCTGCTTGTCGCGCGCACTTTTTCTGCGCACACCAATGCTGGCTAAGGATAGATGCGGTTCAGCGTCCTGGCGAATGGAATCGTCTCACGCACATGGTCCAGACCGCAAATCCAGGCCACGGCGCGTTCGATCCCCATGCCGAATCCCGCATGCGGCACAGAACCATAGCGACGCAGGTCAAGATACCACTGAAAGGGCGCCAGTGGCAGACCATGCTGCTCAATCCGCTGCTTCAGCAGTTCATAGGAGTTGATGCGCTGCGACCCGCCGATAATCTCCCCATAGCCTTCGGGGGCGAGCACGTCCACGCAGAGCGCGAATTTGTCGTTCTCCGGATCCGGCTCCATATAGAACGCCTTAATGTCCGCAGGATAGCGATGGATCATGACAGGTCGATCAAATTGCGACGAAATATAGGTCTCATCCGGCGAGCCAAAATCGTTTCCGTAAACAAATTCCTGTTCAAGCTTGCCAGCCTTGAACGCCTCAGCCAGCATCTTTGCCGCGTCCTCATAGCTGACCCGCGGAAACGGCGGGCGAATCGCCTCAAGCTTGCTCGCATCGCGGCCAATCACTTTCAGGTCGGCGGCACGATTTTCCAGCACGCGCTGCACAATGTGGCTCAAAAACTCTTCAGCCAGCACCATCAGGTCGTCGAGTCCGGCAAACGCGACCTCCGGCTCGATCATCCAGAACTCCGTCAGGTGCCGCCGCGTCTTCGATTTCTCCGCGCGAAATGTCGGCCCGAAGGAGTAAACCTTCCCCAGCGCCATCGCCGTGCTCTCGATGTACAACTGGCCGCTCTGCGTCAGGTAGGCCTCGTCGCCAAAATAATCCACAGGAAATAATGTGCTGGTGCCTTCGCAGGCGGCCGGAGTCAAAATCGGCGGATCGGTCCGCACGAACCCATGCGTGTCGAAATATTCCTGTGCCGCCCGCATAATCTCCGCGCGCGTTCGCAAGATCGCGGCCTGCCGAGGCGTGCGAATCCACAGGTGTCGATGCTCCATCAGGAAATCGACGCCGTGTTCTTTCAACGAAATGGGAAACGGTGCGTCCTCCGGCACCCGATCGACAACTTCCAGATCTTCGACATCCAACTCGAAACCGCTCGGGGCGCGTTTGTCCGCGCGAACCTTGCCGCGCACGATGACGCTTGACTCCTGCGTCAACCCCTTGATGCGCTCGAAAACCTCCGCTGGCACCGCCGACTTGGGCACAATGCCCTGCACCGTTCCCGTGCCATCGCGAAAAATCGGAAACAGCAGCTTGCCGCTTTCGCGCAGATTGTAGAGCCACCCGCGCAGCGTAATGGTCTCGCCTTCATGCTGACCCAGGCTGGCAATCGTGGTCACAGGCGCGGTGATGGTCGTGCTTGAAGTGGTTTCATCCATAACAATTCACTCTACATCGGCGGAGATATATGGGAGGAGAAATGGGGTCCCTATCGTTGGTCTGAGGTCGTCGAAGCCGCTCGATCCAAAAATTCCAGCGTTCGCTGATAACGATCGATCAGCGTGCCTTCCGGATTTTCCAGCGTCGGATGAATCTCCAGCACAGTCGCCGGAGGTTTGGCCAGCGCTTCCAGCGCCCGCATGGTTTCGGGCCACGCAATGGTGCCGTCTCCGGGCCACAGGTGTGCGTCTTTATCACCCGCATTGTCGTGTACATGCACGGAACGAATCCGCGGCCCCATCACATCAATGGTCGCCGGAATCCCCTCACCAATATGCGCGTGTCCCAGGTCGAGGCAGAGCCCGATATCGTCGAAATGTCCCACCGTCAGAATCTCCATCAGGTTCTGCGGTTCGGCCACTTCATTTTTCTCCAGATTTTCCAGCAGGATCTGCACTCCCAGCGGACGCGCGAACGCCCGCAGATGCTCCACTGCGGTCATCGCATGTTCCAACGTGCGCGGACTCCAGGTATCCCCGCGCTCACCCAAATGCAGAATCAGGTGAGTGAAAGGAATCTGCTCGGCCGCTTCCAGCGCGCGTTTCACTTCGTCCATGGAATCGATGCGGCGCGACTTTTCCACGTGCACCACGTTAATCGCCGGCCCGGTGGCTCGCTCGCTGTCGCCTTCGCCTTCTGCCCGCAGCGGCGCATGCAGTGCCCAGGGCGCCGTCGGGTTGCCGCGGAACCAGTCTCCGATTTCGCGCACCTGCACCCGGCTGGTGTAGTCGAAATGACGACGGTTGGCAAAAATTTCAATTGCCTCTGCCCCAGATTTGCGCAGCGTATCCAAATGCCCTGAATGCAGGCGGTGCTTCAGATAAATGTGTGTAGAAATCACTTTCAACATGGAGGAATCAACCTATTTCTAAGTTACCCCATTTGGAGCGGTTAGCGGTCAGAGGGTACCGCCGTTGCCATGGGAAGCTCAGAAGTCCGCTCTAATATCCCGCCGCTTTGCCGTAATGGCTGCGATGATCCTGACCGCCCTCGAGTTCGCCGGTCGTCGGATCGACCTCGATGCACTCGCCATTACTCCAATGACGTTGACCCACATGCACCGTGTACTGCATCGCCTGCAGCGCGCCGACTGTGCTCGCCGGAAATCCCGGCTCCAGGTACACAATGTCCGGCAGGTATTGATGATGGAATCGCGGCGCATCCACCGCCTGCTGAATATTCAACCCGCCATCAGCCACGCTTAGAAAGATATTTGCCACCGTTGTCGTGATGCGTGGCCCTCCCGGCGAGCCCAGCACCATCGACACCTTGCCATCTCTGGTTACGATGGTCGGCGTCATGGCGGAGAGCGGCCGCTTACGCGGGCCAATCGCATTCGCCGGCCCCTGGATCAGCCCATACATGTTCGGCACGCCCTGCTTGGAGGCAAAATCGTCCATCTCGTCATTCAGCAGAAATCCCAGCCCCGGCACCGTCACCCCTGAGCCAAAGGAGTTATTCAGCGTCGTGGTCACGGCAACCGCATCGCCGTCCGCATCCACAATGGAGTAGTGCGTCGTCTGGTTTGACTCATGATGTGGTGGCGCCAGGGTCGGCGGTGGCGGCAGAAATCCCGGCGGGCGCTCGAGCGCGCTCGATGGCGTTGCCTTGTCCGGCAGAATGCTGGCGCGAAATGCTGCTGCGTACTTCAGGCTGATCATCTGCTTCACCGGAATCCGCGTGAAGTCGGGGTCGCCCAGATAATCCGTGCGATCCATGTAAGCGCGGCGGAAAGCTTCGACGATGAAGTGCATGTCGCCCGGCGATCGATCACCCAACGCCTTCAGATCGTACGGAGCAAGAATATTCAGCGTCTCCAGCAATCCAATGCCGCCGCCCGACGGCGGAGGCGCGGTCAGAATTTTGTAACCGTGATACTCGCCGACCAGTGGCCTGCGATCTTTGGCCTTGTAGGTCGCCAGGTCCTTCGCGGTGATCAGGCCGCCGCCCTGTTGGATTGCTGCCGCAATCTGTGCGGCCATGGCGCCACGGTAAAAATCTGCCGGATTCTTGGCAATGCGCTCCAGCGTGGCCGCCAGCTCTGGCTGGCGAAAGGTTTCTCCCGCGCGATAGTAATCGCCATCCCTCTGAAAGATGTGTCGCGACGCGGGAAACTTGGTCAGCAGCGGATCGTGCATCTCCTCGGCTTCTTCTTCACTCAGCACAAATCCGTCGCGCGCCAGCCGAATCGCCGGCTGCATCACCTGCGCCAGGGTCAGCTCGCCCCACAACTTTTCTGCCCGCACCATTCCCGCCACCGAGCCGGGAACACCAATGCTGCGATAGCCCACCGTGGATGCGTCGGGAATGACATTGCCCTGTGCATCGAGATACATGTTCATGGTGGCCGCGCCCGGCGCTTCCTCGCGATAATCCATAAAGTGCGATTTGCCGTTTTTGAAGCGCACCAGCATGAATCCGCCGCCGCCAATGTTTCCCGCCTCGGGATGCACCACCGCCAGCGCGAAGCCCACAGCAACCGCGGCATCCACCGCATTGCCGCCTTGTTTTAGAATTTCCACTCCCGCATCGGTGGCGTCATGATGCACCGTGACCACCATGGCATGCGGCGTCCGCACCGGCTGCTCGCTCTTATAGTCAATCCCAAGGTTTGGAGTGGTTTGCGCGGTGGCGACCGAGAATAGGAGGCCGAAGGAAATGAAGGTCGAACAGGATGTAAGGAGTCTCGTCAAAGGCATTCGCGTGTCCAATGGAGAAAGTGTAGCTTGCCGGACCGCCATTTAGAATCGTCTCTGCATGTCCACCCGCGTACGATCGCACGCAAAAATCAATCTTGGCCTGGCCATCGGTCCGTCACGTCCCGATGGCTTTCACGCGCTGACGACGATCTACCAGACCCTCGCCATTCATGATTTTGTCGACGTCGCTGCCGTCGCGCTGCCCAGCGGGACACCCAACGAAATCTTCCTCAGTTGCACGGAAAAGTTTGTTCCCTGCGATGACCGCAATACCTGCTGGAAGATCGTCGAGCGAGCGCTACATCGGCTGAACATCTCCGCCAGGGTGACGATCCATATTGAAAAGCGCCTTCCCGTCCAGGGCGGCCTGGGAGCAGGATCCGCCAACGCCATCGCTGCCTTAATCGGCCTGGAAAAAGAGCTGGGCATCGCCCTGCCCGCCAAAGAAAATCTCCAGATTGCTGCTGAAACCGGCTCCGACGTGCCCCTGTTTCTGATTGGAGGTACGGTCCTCGGCCTAGGGCGCGGCGAGCAGGTGTCTCCCTTGCCCGATCTGCCGGAAACCTACTGCGTGCTGGCGGTTCCGGACGTCCGTGTTTCCACGCCACAGGCGTTTCAAGAGTGGGATCGGCTCCACGCAGAGTCATCGGATGCGTCAATACCCGGCGAAACCGTAGAAAACGAATTGACCCACAGCCACGCTTCCGATAGGCTGGAACAGTTGGGTCGTACGTGGGGTGCCGCTTTGTCTGCTCCCCAGCAAGTTCGTACGAACGCCACCGGTGTCTTTCCTGTTGCACATGGGAAAGACCGGGCCGAGAATCTTCTTCTCGAGCTTGTCCGCGCCGGGATCGTGAACGACTTTGAATCTGTCGTCTTCACTCAGTATCCCTCTCTGCGCGACATTCTCGAAACGCTGAAGCAAAATTCTCCAAATGGAAGCCCTGCTGTCTATGCGGCGCTTTCAGGCTCCGGTTCTGCTCTGTTCGGTCTATATCAGACGGCGGAGGACGCTCGGGCGGCGGTCGAACGGCTGGAAGCGCAAGGTGTTACCGCGTACGAAACCAGGACAGTTGGCCGACAGGAATACTGGCGCACCATGATCAGTGATCGCGACGGCCTGTAGTTTTGGGCGATCGACTAACGGTAGGTCAAGTGCCTTTGGAGCACTCGGTCTAGGTTCGAATCCTAGTCGCCCAGCCAGTTTCACTTGCAAATTGCAAGTAATTTGTGTGGATTTTCAGCATTTGTAGTGCAGTTTTCGCTCATGACGCGTCGCAGGAGTTTCACCGCCTGCGGCAATCTTTCCAGGATTCTGGCAGCTTTCAACCCCCGGTTGCCGCAATCCAAAGTTTGCAATTTCGGTTCACCAATGCCAACCAGCTTGGGAGGTCCAGACCACGATGACGAGTGCGGGCGAGAACGAGAACGGGGACGGAAATTCGACCTTAACGGTGGATGCAGATGCACCCACGACGGGATCGATTGCAGTGAGTGCGGATGCGAATGCTGCAGGATCGGCCAAGGCCGCGGCTGCGCGCAAGCGTGCCAAGTCCTACACAGAGGATAAGCGGTTCAAGATTTTCAGCGGCTCGTCCAACCTGCCGCTGGCAGAAGAGATTTGCAAGTTTGTCGGCGTGCCGCTGGGCGAAGTACGACTGCAGCGGTTCTCTGACGGAGAAGTGTACTTTCAGCTATTGGAAAATGTTCGCGGCGCCGACGTGTTTGTGGTGCAGCCGACCTGCTATCCCGTCGACCAGCATTTGCTGGAGCTGCTGATCATGATCGACGCGTTGAAGCGGGCTTCGGCACGACGCATCACCGTGGTGGTTCCATATTACGGTTACGCGCGGCAGGATCGCAAAGACCGTCCTCGCGTCGCGATCTCTTCCAAGCTGGTGGCGGATTTGTTGACGACAGCCGGAGCGAATCGAGCCTTGCTGGTCGATCTGCATGCGGCGCAGATTCAAGGCTTTTTTAATATTCCGGTGGATCATTTGTTTGCCAGCCCTGTTCTGGTGGGCTACTTCCGGGAGTTGAACCTGCCCGACCTGACCGTAGTCTCGCCGGATGCAGGTGGCGTGGAACGCGCGCGTTTCTTCGCGCAGAAGATGGAAGCTCCGCTGGCCATTGTGGACAAGCGGCGAACCGACATGAACGTGACAGAAGTGATGCACGTGATTGGAGATGTAGAAGGCCGCACCTGCCTGATCCTCGACGATATTGTCGATACGGCCGGAACGCTGATCAAAACCGTGGATGCACTGTTGGAAGTGGGCGCGAAAAAAGTGTATGCCTGCGCTACCCATCCCGTGCTTTCCGGTAGAGCGATTGAGCGGATTGTGGACTCCAGGCTGGAGCAGCTGGTGGTCACCAATACGATTCCGCTGCGCGAAGAAGCGCTGCATGCGGGAAAGATTAAAGTGCTGTCGATTGCAGGCCTGATCGGTCGCGCTATCGAGAGCATCCACATGGAGACCAGCGTTAGCAGCTTGTTTAACTAACGCCTCTCTGACGAACGAAGCTTTCTGTTACACCCCGCCGCCAATGTTGGAAGCGGGCGTGAATGGAACATCAACAGTGTGGCCAGACAAGATTTGTCGGGGTCACGAGAAGGGAGCGGCGCAACCCGCCGTGCCCGAAGGTCAATAGAAGGGAAACAGGAATAACATGAGCGCACCTGAAGTTGTTACAGCCACGCCCCGCGAGGGCAAGTTCACAAAAAATGTCGCCCGCCGCGTGCGCGTTGCCGGCAGCATTCCAGCCGTGGTGTATGGAGCCCAGCAGCCCTCTGTCGCGGTCACCGTCGACCCCAAACAGATTCGCCGCATCCTCCATTCCGAGTCAGGCCACAACACGATTTTCGATCTCGATGTCTCCGGCTCCGTCGCCAAGGTGATGGTGGTGGATTGGCAGAACGATCCCATCAAGGGCAACCTGATCCACATCGACATGAAGCGCATCGCGATGGACAAGATGATGCGCGTCGAAGTTCCCATCCAGTTGCTGGGTATTCCTGTCGGCGTTAAGACTCAGGGTGGCATTCTCGACCAGGTATTGCGCGAGATTGAAATCGAGTGTCTGCCTTCGGATATTCCAGGACACATCGATATCGACGTCAGCGAGCTGGCATTCGGCATGGTCATTCGCGTGGCCGATCTGCCGCATAACGAAAAGTTGAAGTTCATTACCGACGAAGAAACCACCGTCGCCCACATCACCGCGGTTCGTGAGGAAGTTGTGGCCACGCCAGATGCACTGGCAGCCGAAACACCCGCGGAACCGGAAGTGGCCAAGAAGGGCAAGCAGGACACTCCTGAGGCCGGCGAAGAAGTTAAGAAGGATGAGAAGAAAGACGCCAAGAAGTAGTTTCGGGAGCGCATGGAACCTTCTGGCGGCATAAGTTCGAACTTGAATTCTGGCGGCGATTCGGGCGTAGCTCTGATCGTTGGGCTGGGCAATCCAGGAATCGAGTATCAGTTCACACCGCATAATGCGGGCTTTCTGGCCATTGATCGGCTGGCCGAGCAATGTGGTGTGGTGGTAGCGAATCGACGCTCGAAGGCATTGACCGCTTCGGCGCGCATCGCAGGCCGGCAGGTATTGCTGGCCAAGCCGGAAACCTACATGAACCTGAGTGGGTTATCGGTAGCGGCGCTGGTTGACGAGTTGGAAATTGATCCGCGACGGCAGCTGATCGTGCTGTATGACGAAGTGGCTCTGCCGCTGGGAAGTATTCGTATCCGTGAGCGTGGAAGCGCAGGCGGGCACAACGGAGTGAAGTCGATTTCGAGTGCGCTGGGCACTGAAGAGTGGCTGCGGATTCGAATTGGAATTGCTCCGGAAGACGCCATGGCGGCGGAAAGCGCTCGCCAGCGGCGCAAGGATTATGTTCTGACGCCGTTCCGCAAGACGGAGCTGGCGGTGCTGGACAAAGTTCTGGACGATGTTTCGACGGCGATTGAGTTGCTTTTAACCGAAGGCGCCAGCGTCGCGATGAACCGGTTGAATCGGCGGATCACTGCCGAAGAGCAAGAGTGAAGCAAACGACTGAACGGTAGACTGAGCAGCCCTGAAGGTTGCGACAGGCAAGGCCAGAAGGCTTTGCCGGAAACGAGAGACGAATGGAACGGAAATACGAAGTGATGTTTATCCTGCGCCCGGATGTGATTGGCGAAGAAGCCGACAAGCTGATCGCCGGCTTTGAAGCCACCATTACCAAGGGCAATGGCAAGTTGGTATCGAGCGAGAAGCTGGGAAACCGCAAGCTGGCCTACACCGTCCGCAAGTTCAACGAGGGCAATTACAACCTGTTGACCGTGGAAGCGGATGGCAGCCTGGTGGCCGAACTGGAACGCCGCCTGCGCGTGACCGAGCCTGTCATCAAGTTCATCACCGTCCGCATGGACGAGGAAGAAAAGCGCATCAACAAGATCAAGAAGCTGCGCTCCACGAAGATCAAGCAAAGTACGGTGAATGCCCAGGCCGCACAGGCTGCCCAGGCGAACGCCGCCGCAGCTGCGTCCCAGGCTGCCGCCGCGCATGCCGCTGCCGCACAGCCCGTCGCTCCGCAGCGCAGCGTCGAACAGCCGGCGGAAATCGCGGCGGTTCCAGAAGCGATCGCATAACGCAATATTTTTGTGGGCGATGCCCACGGCATTTCCAACCGAAGCATAAGTTCCCGCGCCGGAGACGCTCTCCGGCCGACTACGAAGGAGTCGCAACATGGCAGAAGAAAGATCGCAATCGACATCATCATCCTCGGATGGACCCTCCCACTCTGGTCCGCGGCCACCGCGCCCGGCAGGTGCAGGCGGCGGTCCCGGCGGACGCAAATTTTTCCGCCGCAAGAAAGTTTGCAAATTCTGCGTCGAGAAAATCGATGCTATTCCCTATCGCGATGTGCGTTTGCTGCAGGGCTTCGTGGCAGAAAGCGGGAAGATTGTTCCCCGCCGCCTGACCGGCGTCTGCACCACCCACCAGCGCCGCGTCACCCGCGCCATCAAGCAGGCTCGCAACATCGCTCTGCTGCCCTTTGCGCAGCGTCACTAGAGCGCGACGGCATTGAGAAGGTTGATCGCGGCTACTTAGAGAATTTTTGGAGATTGAGATATGGAAATCATTTTGAAGGAAGATGTCGAGAACCTCGGCCATCGTGGGGATGTGGTGAAAGTGGCGCAGGGTTATGGCCGCAATTTTCTGTTGCCGCGCAACCTGGGCATCGAAGCCACGCCCGGCAATAAGGCCGTGATCGACCAGATGAAAGCGTCCTCAGTTCGCCGCTCTGCCAAGGAAAAGGCCGATGCCGAAGTGCTGCTGCAGCAGTTTGAGAATGTCGAGCTTAAGTTTGCCCGCAAGACCGGCGACAACGATCACCTGTTCGGTTCCGTCACCGGTCCGGACATTGCGCAGGCGCTTGAAGCGAAGGGCTTCCAGATTGACCGACGCAAGGTGCAACTGGAAGAGCCGCTGAAATCGCTGGGCGAATTCCTGATCCCGGTGCGCCTGCATCGCGAAGTCACCGCCCACGTCAAGGTCGTCGTCGAAAAAGAAGCCGACGCGGAGTAGCTTCAGACTGGGAAAAATCCGGGTGCCCCACATCTAGCCTTGAGATGTGGGTTGTCATCCTTCGCGCTTTTATCGTGGAGGGTGGACCAGCTATCGCCCGACGCTCAGGCGCGACGCCAGCATATCCGGCAGGCCAGCCTTCTCAATGCGCTTCTGCGCCGCTTTCACATCGTAGGGAACGCGGAAGAAAGTGACGCGCGCTGCCTGATCGTCGTAGAGCGCGAAGGCGGCTCTCCAATCGCGATCGCGAGGCTGGCCAACCGCACCAGGATTGATCAGGTACTTGGCGGAGCTACGCAGATCCAGATCGTAGCTTTCGGCGACCGTGTCGTCGCTGTACGCCGGCTTCAGCTGAAACCACTCGCCGGCGTCGCTCGCGGCAAATCCACCCTGCACGTGCGTATGCCCGAAGAATGTGATCGGGCTGCGGGTGCGCTCAAACTGCCCTTCCGCGTCCTCCGGGGAGAGCAGATATTCATCCTCGTCAAGCAGCGAGCCGTGCACGCAACTCACCAGCGTTCCCGCAGGAAGAATCGGGCCTGCCGGCATGCCCTTCAGCCATTCGAGAGCCTCGGAAGCAAGCTGGCCGCGCGTCCATTGCACGGCGCGATATGCGATTGGATTGAAGCTTTCCGCCCCGGTCAGACCAGCGCAGGCACGGTCATGATTTCCCCGGACAAACATGGTGCCAATCTCGCGTGACCGCTCAATGACGGCTTCCGGCGCGGCATTGTAGCCGACCACATCGCCCAGGTTCCAGACCACGTCGTATTGGGGAGCTGCTGCCAGCACCGCGTCCAGGGCATCGATGTTGGCGTGAATATCAGAAAAGATCAGCGCTCGCATAGTTGGGGGGCCCGCCCTGCGACAGGCAACATTCCCCATCCTACCCGAACCCGCTCTCCCGTGGGCACCCTCTTCCCATCTTCCCGCTCATTCTTTTCCCATCCTGACTGCCCCGGCCACTTTGGCGCAGGCGGCGTTCACGTTTCGCTTATCGGCAGAGGCGTTGGGCGGCTTGAACGATGCCGGGACCGAAGCTCCAGGTGAGCGAGCGCATGGTCGGCGGCACCGACCGCAGCGAAAAGGAACGCATCGCGGGAGTCGACGCGCGCGACGAGCCAACCCCTGTTTGCGGCAAGCCGAAGATCGCTCGCGGCATGGAAATCAGTGAACGCAGTGAAGCGCCCTGCGCACGAAGCGCGCGCAGCGGGCTGAGCGGGCCGCCTTTTTCTCCATTTCCGAGCGGCAGGAAGTACTGCGTTCCGTGCACCGGCTCCTTCAGTCTCCGCAGCAGGGTTTGCAGGTCCTCGTTATTTCGCACAAAGTCGATATCGTCCGTATTCACAATCAGCAAATCGCTGGCGGTGTAGTGGAAGAAGAAATGCTCGTAGGCTTCGGTCACCTGCTCCAGGTAGCGTCCGGAAATCGCCTGCTCCTCGGGCACCGCTTTGCGCGCCAGGCGGGTGCGCAGCACCTTGGGCGAGGTCTGCAGATAAATCACCAGGTCTGGGGTCGGCAACTGGTCGCGGAAGTATTGAAACTGACGCTCGTAGAGCGCCAGTTCGTCATCGCTCAGGTTCAGGTTGGCGAATAATTTGTCTTTCTCGAAAATGTAGTCGGCCACCATGGGAACCGCTTTCCCGGTCTTTGCATCGCGCTCAGAGGCGGCGCAGAGTTGCTCATAGCGCGACATCAGGAACCACATCTGCGCGGGAAAGGCAGCGCTTCGTTCGCCGCGATAGAATGGCGACAGGAAGGGATTGTGCTGCGGTTCGCTGATGCGGGTGGCGCCGATTTCCTGGGCCAGTAGCGTGGCTAATGTGGATTTGCCAGCGCGGATCGGGCCTTCAATTGCGATGAATCTCGGATTTTCGAAAAGTTTAGCCATGGCGAATTCCCTCCGAAGTAAAAGCGAATGAAAATCGAAGATAGCATGCGCATGGCGACTCGGCAAGCGACAAATCGATACCTTGTGGATACCCCTTCAGACGGTTCCGATACACTCAAACGCGATGACACCACCAAAAATTCTGACCCTTCCCGGTGCCTGAACCAACGGCTGCTGTGGCGCACCGGACCGAGTCGCCCAGCGCTGGAGCGATCGCTGTGACTGCGGTTGCGGCTGGTGTGCTGGCTGCGGGAGCTTATGCCTATGCGGGGATGTGGCCGACGTCGCAGATTTTTGGCCGATGCGTGGTGGCGGCGAAAAATCCTCGCCAGATTGCATTGACGTTCGACGATGGTCCCAACGATCCCGACACCTATCGCCTGCTGGACGTGCTGGCGAAGTATGGAGTCCGCGCGACTTTTTTTATGATTGGGAGATTTGTCCAGGAGCGTCCGGAGATTGCTCGTGCAGTGGCTGCGGCGGGGCATTTGATCGGCAATCACACTATGACGCATCCGCTGCTGCTGATCCGGGCGCCGAAGGTTGTTCGGCAGGAATTGCGCGACTGCAATGATGCGCTCGAAGATGCGTTGGGCGCGCCGGTCCGCTGGTTTCGCCCACCCCATGGCGGACGTCGACCGGATGTGTTGCGCGCTGCTCGCGAGCTGGGGCTGACGCCGGTGTTGTGGAATGCGATGGGATACGACTGGAAGCCGACGACTGCGGATGCCGTCGAGCAGAATGTCCTTCGCAGTTTTCGGCGGAATGTGCGCGGCGGAAATGCGACCAATGCTTTGCTGCACGATGGCGGACAGGCCGCGATGGGTCAGGATCGCCGCCATACTGTCGTTGCCGTCGACCGGTTGATTCAACGCTGGAAAGATGAGTTCGCGCTGCGCGGTGAAGTGTGCGAGTTTGTCACGCCGGAAGCCTGGGCGTAACTTCCCGACTCACTGTCAAAGACGCGACGCATCAGGCTAATCCATCTTTTTTTATTTTTCCTACAATATTTGCCTTCCTCATCCGTTAACACTGGTAGACCTGCTCGTAAGCGCAGAGAGGGGTCGCGATTTTGAGGGACAGAATGCCCAGCCAGGATTGGACGATCGACGAGCAGGACCAGTTGCTCGCGCAGGCGTTCGAACGAGACCAGCCGCGGCTGCGCAACTTTATCCGCAAGCGGGTTCTGGATTCTGGCGACGCGGAAGACATTCTGCAAGATGTTTTTTATGAGTTGATCGAGGCCTATCGCCTGTTGCAGCCCATCGAACAGGTGACGGCGTGGCTCTATCGCGTGGCTCGCAATCGGATTACGGATCGCTTTCGGCGGCAGAAGCCGGTGTCACTCAGCGAACCGATTGGCGAGGATGCATCGTTATCGCTGGAAGATTTATTGCCTTCTCCGGATGCGGGGCCGGACGCGATGTACGCGAGGAACGTGCTGCTGGAGGTGCTGGACGATGCGCTGGACGAGTTGCCGGCGAACCAGCGAGAGGTCTTTCTGGCGCACGAGTGGATGGGACGCAGCTTCAAGGAACTGGCGGAAGAGACCGGGCTGAGCGTGAATACATTGCTGTCGCAGAAACGCTATGCGGTGCTGCATCTGCGCAAACGGCTGCTTGCAGTCGATGAGAATTTTGGAAAGTCATGAGGGAGAATCAAATGAACCATCGTGTTGGAAGAGTTTTGAAAGTGATTGCTTTTGTCGTGGTTGCCGCGGCGATCTTCGGCTTCATCATCATGCACCTGTGGAACTGGCTGATGCCGGGGATTTTTGGGTTGCACACCATCACTTACTGGCAGGGTTTGGGACTGTTGATCCTGGCGAAGATTTTGTTTGGCGGGTTCCATCGCGGCGGTGGCGGACGGCGCCACTGGCGGCAGCATATGGAAGAGCGCTGGGCCGGCATGAGCGAGGAAGAGCGCGAGAAGTTTCGCGCGGGCATGCGCGGACGCCACGGCTGCGGCTTTGGGCGGCGCGGGGATTTCGAACAGGCATCGAAAGAAGGGCCTGCAACCACGCAAGGGATATAGAGCCATGAATCAGACTTTGGGAACGATCGAATCTATGCCGCCGCGGGAAAGCGTGGCTCGAGGAAACGTTGAGCGCATCGACCGACACAAAGGCGAGCCGGGGAATCTGACGCTGCGGGCTCGGTTGATTGAAGTGGAAGCAGAACATCTCCGGCTGCAGCGGCTGGTGGCGGAATTATTGATCAAGAATCAGAAGCTGCGGGAGTTGCTGTGCGAACAGGCGGGAACTTCTGCGGCGGCGGCGAGCTTGTGTCGAGGCGACGCCATGAAGCATGGGCATGCCTCGTCGCACTGATCTTGTCTGGTCGCAGTGATCCCGCGGTTTGTGGGCGAATTGGACTGGATCGTTGAAGGATTGTGCGGGCTGATTGAAGGTTTGTGCAGCGTAGTTGAAGGATTGTGCAGGCTATTTGAAGGTTTGTGCAGCGCTGTTTTTGCGGTAAGCGCTTTGATTGCCGTGCTAGCTGGTTGGAACCTCAAGTATTTTGGCTTTCCCTGCGACTTTTCTGCGAAAAAAACGAAAATCAGCCGCCGAAACCTCCGTGCGATCCAGGGAAATACGCTGGCTTGAGGAAGTCGCTGGGAGAATGCTTACCTCCATTCTATCAATTTCGGAATTATAGATGCGCCAGCCAGAAGCGTTTTTCTGAGGGGTGGGCGACCGGCATGAATAGTGTGCGGCGCACACTATTCATCGCAAGGGTGGGCAGCGCGATGGGTGCGGGTCGCCCGGCCATCAATCAACACAAGCCGACTTCTCGTTACCAACGCCGAGGTGCTATCTTTCACGAGCGAGGACGGACGCATCAGCCGCACCCGCCAGTGAGCCAGGAGGCCGTTTTGCCCACTCGAGGTGCAAGGAATCAGAACGAATCAATTGGGCGGGTCATGGAGGAGGCAGAGCAAAATCTTCTGTCTGCATTCCAGAAATCGCAGAAAAATGCTCACCCAGGTCGAAAGGGTGACGCGCGAGCGGCAAATCTGGCCAGCTTTCTGGAGGATAGACTGCCCAAATGTTTTGGAGTCGCTTGCGGTGGAGAAGCCGTCGACTATTTGGACCAGCGTTCCGGAGAATTAGACGTCGTAATTTACGACCAGATTCGCAACACTGTCCTGTCCGAGACCCCTCTTTGGATCGCAGCAGAATCTTTGCTGGCCTATGTAGAAGTCAAATCTGTGTTGTCCGGACAGGAATTGCTGAAATCGTATCAGGGCGCCAAGAAGTTGAGCGCCCTCCGTCCATTCAAGCGGTCCTTCACCCTCGCCGGGGCCGGTGCTAGAGATGACGCAGAGGACTCCGGACAACTCCGATGCTTTCGAACACTTTTCGCTTTTCAAACAGATCTCACTGATGACAGCTGGCTCGACAAGGAGTGGAATCGCATTGTCGATGCGTCGAAAGCCGCGGAATGCGCGCCTGGATACATAGACCGCGTCTTGGTTTTCAATCGCGGCCTCATCAATCCGCCATCCCGGACCGGAACGGAGAAGGCTGAGGTAGCCTCATTCTTCCAGCAGTGGTTTATTAACCTTGTGAATTTTCTATCCAGGGAGAATGCGCGAAGACCCGCACTCGATTGGCAGCTATATTCGAAGATGACCATTCCGGGCTGGAGGCGCCTCGACAAGTAGAACGGCCGGGTACCCCATCCAAGCCCTCAGGTAGCTTGAGTAAGATGAGAAGAAACTCATCCTCCTGCGCCCCGCCAATCGTTCCCGGGACACCAATTACTCCCATCTCCGTCTTTTCATTCCTTAGTGCCAGCGCGTCTACCAATTGATTGACTGGTGCCAAACGAATTCGATTTGAATAATTGGAGCCGGATTGGATCGCAAAATCCGCGCCTTATAATTTTCGAGTGGCGAAAAAGAAGAAGGTCAATCCGTTCTGCTCGGTTGTCGGTTGCACCACCGACAAGCCGCACACTGTTGATTTCCTTGTGAAGGCGCTGGTAGATAGGTTCGCCGCGCCGGACAAGTGTCTGAGCTGGGTGCTCGCCGGCATGGCAGAGCTGCGCGATTCCGTCACAGATGACGTACTGAAGAATCGCCTTTTTAGCTGGTACGCGAGGATGCGCCAACCCGAGGAGCTCTATTTCCGAACGCTCTACATCCTGTTTCTCGCTTCGGACGACGAGATTCCCCACATCCTCTCCGGCGACCTACCAAATTCGTTTTCTCAGATTTATAAGGCTGTTAATGAAGCCATCCTGGAAGGTCGCGGAGAGATGACGGAGGTCAAACCTGGGCTGGTATCGGGCGAGTTCCGCATGATCGATAATCTCAACGACGGCGCCCATGTCGGCTTCGGCGCGATGCAGATGATCGTGAATATCGCCCAGAATCCCGAGCACACGCCCGACTTGGCAGCGTATCTGAAACATATCGAAATCTACTGTGTCCGGATCGATTACATGCGGCAGATGTTCGAGGGCGGAAAGCCGAGGGATGTAGTTCGGGAGGCAGTCACCAACCTGCACCGTCCGAAGGAGTATTGGTATCAGAAGGCGAAGGAGGAGCAGACTACTGCGGCACAGGCAGACGCCGCCGCTGTCGACCCGCCGGCTTGAGTCCTTTGTGTATGGAAGACAGGTCGCGACGTCATGCCTAGGGATTGTCGGATCAGTAACGTGAAACGCGCTGGTGTTTACCAGTTGGCGAGATAGAGAAGCGCCCGGGCAACGTAGAACCGAACGCAGGCGACCGAGGTCATTCGATCGGGATGATATGGCTTTTTTTCAGATGTAGGTGGAATGCGGAGATCCTTGGAATGGTTGCGATCCGGGCCTGAAGGCCGCTTGTTTTTGAGCCGGGTTTCAGGGGGTTAAAACCCCCTGCTCCCTCCGCGGTTGAAACGGTCGGCTCCTTGCGCGGTTGAAACGGTCGGCTCCTTGCGCGGTTGAAACAGTCTGCTCCCTCTGCGATCGTTCTTTGCGACTGCGGCCATGTTTCAGGGGCTAAAGCCCGATGGAAGGGATATTTTTTGGCACGGCTAAAGCCGTGCCCTGATACAGAACTCTCGGCTGAAAAAACATTTTTCGTGGGAATGGAATGCGGGGATCCTTCGGTCGCCGCGGCGACCTCAGGATGACGGCGCTTTTTTCATCCCATGTCTCAGAGGCGAGACATGGGGCACCCGGCTTGTGGAGCTAGGCGGATTTGGCGGCGGATAGGGCTTCTTTTGCGGCGGTTAGGGTGGCGCGGATTTCTTCTTCTCCGTGGGCGGTGCCGAGGAAGGCGGCTTCAAACTGGGAGGGCGGCAGCCAGATTCCGGCGTGCAACATGGCACGATGGAAGGCGGCAAATTGCTTGGTGTTGGAGCGGGAGGCGCTGTCGTACTCTGTGACCGGATCGCCGGTAAAGAACCAGGTAAACATGGAGCCGACGCGGTTGGTGGTGACAGCCACCGCTGCTTCATGGGCGAGGGCGGCGACGCCATCGGCCACGGTGGCCGAAACCTTCTCCAACTGCGGGTAGATGGTATCGCGGTGCTCGATCAGGGTGGCAACGGTGGCGATTCCGGCGGCCATGGCCAGCGGATTGCCGCTGAGCGTGCCCGCCTGGTAGACGGGGCCGAGTGGGGCGAGCAGGCGGAGAATCTCTGCACGGCCACCGAAGGCGCCGCAGGGCAGGCCGCCGCCTAGAATTTTTCCCAGGCAGGTCATGTCCGGCTGAATGCCGTAGCGCTGCTGTGCTCCGCCGAGGGCGACTCGAAAGCCTGTCATGACTTCATCGAAAATGAGAACGGTTCCCTCGCGCGCGGTGATGGCGCGCAGTGCCTTGAGGTAGCCGGGCCTGGGGGGAATGCAGCCGGCATTGCCGACGACGGGCTCGACAATGATGCAGGCGATCTGGTTTTTATAGCGCGCGAAGGCTTGCTCGACGGCGGCGATGTCGTTATAGGGGAGGGCGAGGGTGTGCTGAATGGTTTCCTCCGGGACGCCGGCGGACCCGGGAATGCCGAGGGTAGCGATGCCGGAGCCGGCCTTGACCAGCAGGGCGTCGGAGTGACCGTGGTAACAACCTTCAAATTTGATGAAGTACTTGCGGCTGGTGAAGGCGCGGGCGAGGCGGATGGCCGACATGGTGGCTTCGGTTCCGGAGCTGACAAAGCGGAGCATCTCGATGGATGGAAACGCCTGGCGGACCAGTTCGGCGAGGTCGGCCTCAGTGGGGGTGGAAGCGCCGAAACTGACGCCTCGGGCGGCGGCTTCTTGCACGGCTTTGACCACCTGCGGAGCGGCGTGGCCGAGAATCATTGGCCCCCAGGAACCGAAGTAGTCGAGGTAGCGATTGCCGTCGGCATCCCAAAGATAGGCGCCTTGGGCGCGGACGACGAAGGGCGGCTCGCCGCCGACAGCACGAAAGGCGCGCACGGGGGAATCGACGCCGCCTGGAAGCAGAGTTTCGGCCCGGCGCTGGAATTCGCGAGAACGCTGCATGGAACGCGGAGAGGGAGTCATCGATATTCAGTATAGGAGGAGCGGCGAAATTCCGAGGAGTGGAGCTTGCGATGCTACACTGATGCTTCCCGGTATGGTTGTGTTCCGTCACTTCACCTGCCCCCAGATTGCGTAGAGTTCGGGCGCGAGGGTCATACGGTTGCAGAACATTTCCCGCCGACATCCTTCACCCCCGGAACGCGACGCCAGTGCCCAGTAAGCCTTCATCCAAGCCAACCCCCGCGATTACGTACGCCGATGCAGGCGTGGATCTTTCCAGTGGCGACCGAACCAAACAGCGGATCAAATATCTTGCCCAGCGGACATTTAACAAGCAGGTGCTGAGTGAGATTGGCGGCTTTGGCGGGCTGTTCAAGCTGGACACCGCGCGCTATAAAAATCCTGTGCTGGTTTCAAGTGCGGATGGCGTAGGGACAAAGCTGAAGGTTGCCTTCCAGATGAATATGCACCATACGATTGGTGCGGACCTGGTGAACCACTGTGTGAACGATATTGCGGTGCAGGCGGCGACGCCGATATTTTTTATGGACTATTTGGCGTCGAGCAATCTGGATGGGGATGTGGCGGAGAAAGTAGTTTCGGGAATGGCCGATGCGTGCCGCGCCAATGGGTGTGCATTGATCGGCGGAGAAACTGCGCAGATGCCGGGCTTCTACCATGATGGCGAATACGATCTGGCAGGATTTATTGTCGGCGTGGTGGAGCGGGAAAAAATTATTACTGGGTCGGGAATTCGGCCGGGAGATTTGCTGGTCGGCCTGCCCTCCACGGGGCTGCATACGAATGGATACTCGCTGGCGCGCAAGCTGTTTTTTCAGGTGGCCAAATACACGCCCGATCAATACGTGAATGAGCTGCACGAAAAAGCCGGGATTGCGTTGATGAAGACGCATCGCAGCTATCTGAACATCATCCGCAAATTGACGGCAGCGGACCTGGTGGTGGGCATGGCGCACATTACGGGCGGAGGCATCACGGAGAATCTGCCGCGCATCCTGCCGAAACATGTTTCCGCCACGGTGGAGCTGGGTTCATGGCAGGTGTTGCCGATTTTCGATCACCTGCAATCGCTGGGCAATGTGGAGCGCGACGAAATGTTGCGGACGTTCAACATGGGCGTCGGCTTGATCTGCGTGGTGCCGGTGGAGAAGTACAAGCGCGCCAAGGCATTGCTGGACCGCGCCAACGAGCCGCATGCGGTGATTGGAAAAATCATCAAGGGCGACCGCCGGGTGTTGTACAACTAACTCTAGATGAAGCATCTCGGCATTCTTCTTTCCGGTCGTGGCTCTAATTTTCTGGCGATTGCCGATGCTATCGATCGCGGTCAGATTGAAGACGCGGAAATTTCCGTTGTGATTTCCAATCGCGCCGAAGCCGCTGGAATTGCGGCTGCCAGAGGGCGCGGACTGGCCACCCAGGTGATTGAGGCGCGCGGACGAAAGCGCGCCGAGCAGGATACCGAAATTGTTGCCTGCCTGCAGGAACATGGCGTGGAGCTGGTCTGCCTGGCGGGATACATGCGCCTGCTGTCGCCGGAATTTATCGCCGCTTTTCCGAATGCGATCCTGAACATTCATCCTTCATTGTTGCCGTCGTTTCCAGGTCTCGACGCACAGGCGCAGGCGCTGGCGTACGGTGTCGCCATTTCCGGGTGCACGGTTCATTTCGTGGATGAGCAGCTGGATCATGGCGTCATCGTGTTGCAGCGGGCGGTTCCAGTGTTGCAGGGCGATGATGAAGAGACGCTTTCGGCGCGCATATTAGAGCAGGAACATATCGCGTATCCCGAGGCTATTTCGCGGGTGCTGAGCGGAAATTACGCGATTGTGGACCGGCGCTATGTTGTGCGTGCATCGCAGGGCGCGGCGTTGATCGAGGAAACCAAGTGATCCGGTTCGTCAAAGCGCACGCCTGCGGGAATGATTTTTTAATCGTCGATGAGCCGGTCGAGGAACATCGCCTGGGAGAACTGGCGCGAACCTTGTGCAATCGGAACATGGGAGTGGGCGCGGACGGAGTGGAATATCTCACGCTGGGCGACAACGGCGGATACTCCATTCGACTGTTCAATGCCGATGGCTCGGAGGGAGAAATTTCCGGCAATGGCACTCGTTGCGTGGCAGCCTATCTGGCCCAGGAGGACGACGCGAATGAATTTGTCATCCGCACCCATGCCGGGTTGCGCCGCTGTCGCATCCTGCAGCGCAGTGCTCCTCGGTATCTGATTTCCACGGAGATGGGAATTCCGACGCTGAAGGCTCACACCGTTGGGCTTCGAGACGGAACCAAGGTGGTAGGCGCGGATGTGTCGATTGGCAATCCTCATTTTGTTACTTTTGTGGACGCGGCGGATTTTGCCTGCGCGGGACAGCCATGGCAAACCGCCGGAGAAGAAATCTGCACTCATCGGGACTTCCCAAAAGGCACCAACGTTGAATTTGTGCGTGTGACAGATACAAATAGGATTGAGTTCCGCATTTTCGAGCGAGGTGTGGGGCCAACTCTCTCCTCTGGCACTGGGTCGTCCGCATCCGCAACGGCAAGTATGGAGTTGAGGGGTACGGCTCGAACGCTGACCGTGGTTGCGGAAGGCGGCGAGCAGACGGTGGAGTGGCTAAAGAAAGACTCGAGCCTGATGCTGACGGGGCCTGCGGAAATCATCGCCCAAGGGGAGTGTCTGCTGGTATGACGAAGCCGACGACAGCGAGCGATAAGGCGTCAAAGCCTACGGTTCTTCCGGCCGCATTGCGCGCGGGAGATGCTGTTCGATTGATTTCGCCAGCCAGCTGGTTCGACCCCAATAAAGTACAGACGGGGATGGATTCCCTGCGAGCGCTTGGCCTGCAGCCGCAGTTGGGAGAGCACGCCCTGGCGCGGTATGGACAATATTCTGCAGGAACTCCAGAGCAACGGCTGGAGGATTTACACGCCGCATTTGCCGATGACTCAGTGAAAGCGATCGTTTGTAACCGTGGCGGTTACGGATCGGCAGAAATGCTGTCTGGACTCGATCTGGACCTGATCGCGCGCAATCCAAAAATCTTTGTAGCATGCAGTGACATCAGCAGCCTGGAGACCTACATCCACGATCAGACTGGCCTGGTGGTGTTTCATGGACCGATGGCGGCTGGAGATTTCGCCCGACCGAATGGCGTCGATGTAGTCAACTGGCAGGCTGCGCTCTCGCAGGACAGTGCATGGCAAATTGGACCGGAAGCTGGCTTGCGCACTCTGAAGTCTGGAAGTGCGCAGGCAAAATTCTATGGTGGATGTCTCTCCATGCTGGTCGCATCACTGGGCACGCCGTACGAAATCCAAACAGCAGGCACGATTTTGTTTCTAGAAGATATCGGGGTCAAGCCGTATCAAATCGACCGCATGCTGCTACAACTGCGCCTTGCAGGAAAGCTCAGCGATGTGCGCGGAATCGTTTTCGGCCCTATGCTGGATTGCGTGCAACCGGGAAATGCGGATGAATTGCTGGATGCGGTTTTGTTGCGCGTGCTGGAAGATTTTTCTGGCCCGGTTGCGATTGGGCTGCGTTCCGGACATGTACTCGAGCGGAATGTTACAGTGCCGATTGGCGTCGAAAGTGAACTGGACCTGACGAATACTCCGACATTGAGGTTTCAGCCGTCGGTCGTTTGCAACGAAGGATCACGATGAGCGAACGCCAACAGGCACGCGGCAATGCTGGGGTCGCTCCGGTGCGACACGTGCACTTGATTGGAATCTGCGGCAGTGCCATGGCGTCACTAGCCGGCATGTTGCAGTTGCAGGGATGGCGCGTCAGCGGCTCGGACAAGGCCGCGTATCCGCCCATGTCGGATTTGCTGGAGCAGCTTCATATTCCGATTGCGCAGCCGTTTTCGGAAACGAATCTGGAGCCGCGTCCGGATCTCGTCATTGTTGGCAATGCAATTTCGCGCGGCAATCCGGAACTGGAATATGTGCTCGATCGGCGCATCCCTTTCCGTTCGCTGGCGCAGTTGATTCATGAAGAATTCCTTGTCAATCGCGAATCGCTGGTGATTGCGGGGACGCATGGCAAGACCACGACGACGAGCATGCTGGCGTGGATCTACGAGACGGCGGCGACCAACAATCCGGCGCTGGCTCCTTCATTTTTGATTGGTGGCATCGCGGAAAATTTCGGTTCCAGTTTTGCATTGCGGCCGACGCGGCCGTTTGTTTTGGAGGGCGACGAGTATGACACGGCTTTCTTCGACAAGGGTCCAAAATTTCTCCACTATTTTCCAGATGCGTTGATCCTGACGCATGTCGAGTTTGACCACGCCGACATATATGCCGATCTGGAGAGCGTGAAGACGGCTTTCAAACGGCTTGTGAACCTGGTGCCACGACGCGGACGCATTGTGGCCTTTGACGGATCCACAAATGTAACTGAATGTGTTACGAATGCTTTCTGCGCGGTGGAGCGCTATGGGTTTGCGCAGGATTCACACTGGCGTGTCACGGATCTTTCTATCCAAGGCAACTTGAGCCGCTGGCGGATCGAGCGAAATGGCCAGTCGTGGCTGCAGGTCGAGATGCCGATGATTGGCGAACATAATGTGTTGAACGCAACCGCGGCCGCGGCGCTTGCGGCTGGGCAGGGTGTTCCCGAGGAGGATATTCAGCGAGCGCTCAAAACTTTTCGCAGCGTCAAGCGGCGCCTGGAAGTGATCGCGGAAGTCGAACGGCGTCACGGTCATCGACGATTTCGCGCATCATCCTACGGCTATTCGAGAGACACTGCGCGCGCTGCGCTTGCGATATCCGGAGTCGCGTCTGTGGGCTGTGATCGAGCCGCGCTCCAACACGCTGCGCCGGAATGTTTTTGAGCGAGAGCTGACGGACAGCCTCTCGCTGGCGGATGAAGTAGTTCTGGCCGCGGTGTACCAGGCAACGAATATTCCGGCGGATCAGATTCTGCATCCGGAACACATTGTGCAAGCTCTCGAATCCCATGGACGCTCCGGCGCGACAGTTGCCTGACGTGGCTGCAATTGTCGCTCACCTGGCCGCGAAATTGAAATCGGGAGATGTCGTGGCCATCCTCTCCAACGGCGGCTTCGATGGCATCTACCAAAAACTTCCTGACGCTCTTCGCAGTGGCGCGGGCCACACCGTGGCTCCATGATTTCGTCGCTGACAATTCTTCTGTACTACGTGCTGCTGGTGCCGATCGGCGCGCTGCTGGGTTTTCCGTGGACCTGGATCACAGGAGACGTCACCTTTCTTTATCGCTTTTCCATGTGGATTGCGGCCTCGGGCCTGCGGCTGGGAGGGATTCGCATTGACTCTTCCGGATTTGAGAATATCCCGCCGGGAAGGGCATGCATCTTTATGGCGAACCATGTTTCGAATCTTGACCCGCCATTATTCATGCCGACGATTCCTGGCCGGTCGGCTGTTTTCCTGAAGAAATCGCTGATGAAAATTCCTGTGGTTGGGATGGCGATGCGGATGGCGGATTTTGTTCCGGTGGAGCGTCGAGGAAATCGCGAAGACGCGCGGGAGAGTATTGAGGCCGCGTCCAAGGTGCTGGAATCTGGCGTGCATCTCACTGCGTTTCCAGAAGGAACTCGATCGCGAACTGGAAAAATGCTTCCGTTTAAGAAGGGGCCATTTTACCTGGCGCAGCAGACGGGCGCGCCCATTATTCCGGTGTCGATTTTCGGCACAGAAACCATGATGCGGAAAGGCAGTCTGAAGATTTATCCCGGAGTGGCGCACATCCACTTGCATCCGGCGATCTACGCTGCGGATTTCTCGACGCGCGACGAGCTGATCCATGCAGTGCGGGAATCCATCGCCGCCGGCCTGCCGGAATGGATGCGCGGGTAGCTCCGCTGGCGGCTATGAGCTCTTTAGAATTGCGTGGAACCCGCTCGCCATGACCTGATGTCGCTTGCTCTGCGCTTGCGACGCATCTTTGAACGGGCCAATCTGCACGTGCAGGAATTTGTCACTCTTCGCCGCATAGATTCCAGCGTGAAAGCCCTTCTTGCGCAACTCCGCCACCAGTCGCTCGGCATCTTTGCGATCGCCGATGGCGCCCACTTGAACCATGATGTGCGCGCTGGTTTTGGCGCTGGCGGGCGTGTTGTCATGCTGCGCGGGAGGTGGGGGTGCGCTCTTCTTTTCCGCTACCGGAGCTGCAGCGTGAGCGATGGGAGTCATCGCAACCGGATGCAACGCAACCGGGGGCGTGGAAGGAGCAGCAGCCGGATGGGTATCGAGAGTGTCCGTGAACTTGGTGATGGGGGAGGGCTGATTTGATGCTGCCAGTGGAGTGGGCTTCGCGGATTGAGCCGCGGGCGTCGCGGGGGTGCTGTTCGCCGGAGTCGTGTTGAATGTCAGCGAATGCTTGCCGGTGCCGGCTCCGCCAAAGGAATATCCGAGACCGAAGAACACGGCTGAAACCAGGGAGGCAGCAAAGAAGATTGCAAGGATCGTGCTGGAGCTCCAGTGGACTTCCACCGGATCGTGAACATCAAAATTCTCATCGAAAAAAGCCGTCATGGCTAGACGTCTCCGCCAGTTTTTGTTTGCACCGCTTGACCCACTTGCTTGAGTAAGGAGACCAACTCCAGCGGGAGTGGGAATACGATGGTGGTATTTTTCTCCGCGCCAATTTCGCTGAGCGTCTGCAGGTAACGCAATTGCATAGTGATCGGCTGCTGCGCCAGAAGGGTTGCGGCTTCCACCAATCGCTGGGCGGCGTTGAACTCGCCTTCCGCGTTGATGATCTTAGCGCGCTTCTCGCGCTCTGCTTCGGCCTGACGCGCCATGGCACGCAGCATCGATTCCGGCAGATCGACCTGCTTCACTTCCACGCTGACAACTTTCAA
The DNA here is from genome assembly GCA_963735505.1 of uncultured Acidobacteriota bacterium. GTDB lineage: Bacteria > Acidobacteriota > Terriglobia > Terriglobales > Acidobacteriaceae > JAKAAZ01. Next base: position 913,790 of record CAVTLR010000003.1, read on the forward strand.
TCCGTACGGTGACGTGTGCTGGTCGATGATGGTCTGGATTTTCAAATTCAATTTCTCACGGTGGGCCAGCAGTTCATCCAGCTCCACTTCACCGAGTACCGATCGCAATGTTGTCTGCGCAAATTGCGATGTCTGATACACGTAATTCGAAACTTCGACCACCGCTTTCGCAGCATCGATGACGCGAAGCGTAATGACGGCGTTTACTTTCAGTGTGACGTTATCGCGGGTGATGATGTCCTGCGCGGGAACTTCCATGGCTTCCTGGCGAAGGGAGATGCGCACGATCTGATCGAACGGACGAAAGACAAGCGCGATGCCAGGACCTTTGGGAGAACTAAGCAGACGGCCGAGGCGGAAGATCACGCCACGCTCATACTCTTTCAAAATTTTGATGGAACTAAAAATGTAGAACGCCACAATAACGATGACGACCAAAACTGCTGTGGATGGCATGTTCAACTCCCCCCGAGCATGGAACACTCGCCTTAGGTTGTATAGCATGGGCCGCGCGCCACACGGGCGTGAAACGGCATTCAGGAACCTCGCAGGTCACGTTCAACTTCCAGCAGAAGTCCATTGCGATTGCGAATGAGAACAGGCTCGCCGGCTGCGATCGCATCGCGGGAATGCGCTTGCCAAAGTTCCCCGCGCACCATTACCTGTCCGTTCGGATTTAACGCGGTTTGTGCGACCGCGATCGTACCCAGAAGCGCTTCGCCACCGGTTTGCACTTTGTTGCGACGCGCACGCACGGCAATGGTTGTGAGAAAAATTGTAATCAAGCCAAAGCCGATGCCGGCGCCAAGCGCTGTACCTAACTGCACGCGCATTTCCGGAATGGGTCCATTCACCAGCGTCAGCAGGCCGAAGACAAGGCAGCCGATGGCGGCCAATCCGAGAATTCCATGGGTTGTAAATTTTATGTCCAGCACAAACAGGACAAGCGCGGCCACCAAAAATCCAACTGCGGTATATTCCAGCGGCAACAGGTCCAGCGCAAACAAAGAAATCAATACCAGAAGTGTTCCCAGCGCACCGGGAACAATGGTGCCGGGCGCATTGAATTCCATGTAGATGAGCAGGCCACCGAAAATCAGCAGGATCACGGCAAGGTTGGGATCGGTGAGCGCACCAAGGATTCGTTCTCTTGTGCTGGGCGGCATCACCTCAACGTCCGCATCCTGGGTGTGCAACACCTGCTTCGCGCCGCTGAATCGCGTGACTGTGGTGCCGTTCAGATGATTCAGCAGCGAGGGAATGTCGGGCGAGATGACGTCGATCAACTTCAGATTCAGTGCTTCCTGATCGGTGTAGGATTTCGAATTCAGCACGGCATCCTGTGCGGCCTGCACGTTGCGTCCTCGACGTGAGACGTAGGATCGGAGGAACGCCATGGCGTCGTTCTCGATCTTCTGTTTCAGGATGGGGTCCATCTTTTGGCCTTCAAGAATCGGATGCGACGCGCCTGTGTTAGTGCCGGGAGCCATGGCTGCAATGTCGGCGGACTCCAGAATAAAAAATCCAGCAGAGGCGGCGCGACTGCCCGAAGGGGCGACATATATGATGACCGGCACTTGAGATTCTTCGATGGCCGTGACCATGACGCGGGTTGAGGTCAGCAATCCACCGGGCGTGCCCAACTCCACCAACACTGCCTGGGCGTGAATGTCCGCGGCGTGACGCAATCCGCGCCTTAAATAGGCCGCGCTGATGGGCTGAATGGTATCGTGCAGCTGCAACTCCACTACGACGGGCCGCGAGTCCGCAGCGTTGGCCGTCGCAGACAAGAGACATACGAGGACCAGAAGTCCTAAAAAGAAACCAAGCCCTAATGCTCCAGTTGTACTTCCTTCGTATGGTTCCGATCCGGGCCTAAAGGCCCTTGTTTTCGGGCGATTTTTCAGGGGGTTGAAACCCCCTGCTCCCTCCGCAATCGCTATCTGCAACTGTAGTACTAAGCGACGGAAGCGAGGCGATTTGGATGGAGATTTTCGTGTTGTGTGCATGTCGATCACGCTCCCACACACTACTTCGATTGATCTTGCTGCGCCTGAATCGCCTGCTGGATTCCCTTGGCGGCGGTGTTGTTCGGCTCAAGGCGCAGCGCGCCGTCGATGTTAGTGCGCGCATCGGTCAACGCGTGCTGGCTTAAGGCAATGCGCGCCAACACGAGGTAGGCGGCGGCGTTGGGTTGCATCTGCAGAGACCTGGCCGCTTCCTGCTGCGCAATTTTTATGCTGCCCGCATACTCGTGCACTTCCGCCAATCCAGCATAGGCGGCCGAACTGTTGGGATCGGCAGCCAGGGCCAACTGGAACTGGCGTTCTGCTTCCAGCAGCAAACCATCATTCACATAGGTTCTGCCTTGCTGGCAGAGTCGCTGGGCGCGTTGGGCCGGCGGCAAGGAGCGCAGCTTCATGGCGTTCACTTGCTCCAATGCGAAGGCGCCCTCGCGAAGCGAGCTTTCATCGTAGGCGCGCGCAATGCGTTCCAGAGGCTCGTAGTCTGGGCTGGTCGCGTCGGAACCCGTGGACGCGGCGGAGGCGGCGGAGGCATTCTGCGTGCTCTTCGCATCGGGCTTGTCTTTTGCGACCTCGTCTGAATCTGACTGATCGTCGGCCGCGTCCGAGGCGGTTTGATCCGCGGATGCATCGGCTTTCTTGACCGCAGGCTTTGCGGATGTTTCTGTGAGTTGGCCGCTATTCAACATCGTCAGATTCTTGCGCAGGTTCTGGGCCTCTTCATCCTGTGGGTGAAGGGTCAGGCAGTGGGCCACGGCATTCAGCGCCGCGATATAGTTCTTTTGCCGGCGCTCAGAAACCGCCAGGTTGAACCAGTAATCCGCATTTTGCGGATTCATCTCGACCACGCGCTTGAAAAATGCGGTGCCATTCTGACCGCGGCGATTGAACGCAATTCCCTCGTTGTTCAATACTTCCGGCAACGGCAGCACAGAAGCGATGGAGGCGAATGAGGTCTGCGCGCTGGCATAGTTGCCGGTGTAAAGATCGCTGAGACCGGAATAGAACATGGCCTCCAAGGAAAGGCGACTACCCTTCGGAACCTTTGCGAATGCGGCTTGCGCTTGATCGTATTGCTGATTGTCGAAGTATGCCTGCCCGAGCGCGAACCATGCCTGGAAATAGCCGGGACTCAGCTGCACTGCTTTGGTCAGATGTCCGATGCGCTCTTCAACTCCGGGCTCCACCAATCCGCGAATGTAATTTTCGAAAGCATCCAGACGGAGATCACGGCTGGCAGCGAGAAATGTCTGTTCTTCCAAATTGAGGTTGGGATCGATCTGCATGGCTACCTTCCAGGCCAGTGAATCCTCAATATTGATGAGCTGGTCGAGGTTGCCTTCTTCCTCCAGCGTGGCGCCCATGCTGGGCCTATGCATATCCAAAACCCGCGCCGTCGCTCGAATGCGTCCGTTCAAGACCGTGTAATTTCCGAAGACAACATCATCCGCGTCGAGGGTTTGCGCAATGCGGTAGGCCGTGGCCTGGGTCGGATGAAAATCGGCAGGCAGGCCGAGATGCTGCATGGCGTAGCGGCGGTCTTCACGGCGAATGGTCAGAAATCCAGCGGAACTGAGACGGGCATTCAGGATGTCGGGAAAGGAAGCCCCAATCCAGTCCAGGCCCGGCTGTGCGGAATTATTTTCAAAGGGAAGCACCCAGATCAGGTGCCCGTTCCAGTCGGTTTCGCTGGCCGATTCGGATTGCGCCCAAACAGGCAGCGCCGCCAGCGCGAGCGACACGCAGAGAATCAAGACCCGCGACATTCGAAGACGGTTCATGGATCTGGTTTTCTTCACGACACTCGTGATTATAGAGTTTGGGATACGATTCAGCGGGAAACTCCAGAGTGCAAGGGTTGAGCATCAAGCGACGTGCGAGTCGCGGCGTACGTCTGGATTGGCGCAACATTTGCGGGGACGTTTACTCTTTGCGGGCGATTGAACAGCAATACGGCGGTCCACAGGCCTCGCGTTTTTGCCAGCCAGACGACATTTCCGTGGAGCAATTTTGCGATCAGCACGGGTGGCAGGTCGTGATGGTAGCCAAAATATTCTTTATTCCACTGCTCGTCGCCGAAGTGAGTCCATCGGAGGCTGTCGGGCAACTCATACTTGGTCGCAAAGACCAAGGCTGCATCGTAATTGTTCAACTGCGAGGCGGTCTCGATCTGGGGGAGGGAAAAATTATCGATCGCCACGACATGCACTGGCTTGCGAACATATCCCAGTTCGGGCCTGCGCAGTTCATCCGTTGCAGGCCACGCTGTCAGCACAGTGCCGCCCGGGGCGCGATGAATCACCTGGGCAATTGCCTGCTGCTGCATAATGATCAGGCTGCGATAGGTCAGATTGTCTTCCGGCGTAAATCGGTAGGGAGGATTGACGAACAATCCTGCGAGAAACGCGACGGTACTGAGCGCCACGATCCACGGCCACTGCTCGACGCGGCGCCGCCAGGTAGAAACGCAGAGCAACAAAATCAGCGGATAGAGCGGGAGCAGGTAGCGCGCCAGCACCGCGCCTCCGGCAATCGAAAAAAACAGCAGGTTGACCAGCAGCAAGAGCCCGATCTGCGCTTGCACGTTCCAGGAAACACGAGGACGCTTGGTGCCATCGGCCTTGCGAAGCGCCGGCAAAAACATCGCGGCCACCATACATAAGATGGGCACGAAAAGATTCATATAGATGGTGACTTGCATCAGCCGCTGCCCCAGACGCCAGGAAAAAGCGGAACAGGTGCAGGGTCCGCACGGCGTTGTAGCGCACATATTGCGGGTTGCCGAAGATATACCCGGTCTTATGGAAATGGTAGGCATACCAGGCGCACAGCGGCAGCGCGGGCAAGGTGAACTGCAACGCGGCGCGCCAATGTCCGCGGGCTTGCGCCGGCTTACGGCGCGTCTCCCACACATGCCAGGCAGCCAGGGTCAGCGGCATGACAATGGCGGTTTCTTTCGACAAGGCCGCCAGCGAGAACCAGACCGCCGCGATCCATCCACGACGCGCGGAGGGGAGCTCGTCCAATGCGTAGGCCAGCGCCCACATGGTTCCTGCAGCGGCGTAGATGTCGGCCTGGGCCAGAGTGCTTTGCGTGAACCACACCGGATAGAGCGCGGTGAGGAATGTGGTTGCGACGGCCACGGTGGTATTCATTAATCGGCGGACCAGGGCGAATACCGCGGTGAGCGCGATTGCAGCGATCAGGCACGTCGCCAGCCGCGTCACCACCGGGGTAAAGCCAGAGATTTTCCACCAGGTTGCCAGATAGATTGCGGGCAAAGGAGGATGGGCGTTGGTCAGCGTCGAATATGGGATCAGCGAGCCGGTTCGGAAGAAATCAAACGCGGCGGGAATGTAGTAGCCGGCCTCATCCCAGAAATAGGGCAGCCGCATGAGAGGCAGATGGGTCAGCAGAACGAAGGCGTAGATGACCGGAAAAATAATCCAGGTGGGTACGGGTTCGTCGCGGTGCTCGCGAAGAAGGAATTGTTGCAGCAGTGAGTGCGGCCGTGCGACGGGCGCTGGATTCAAAGGCGGATTCGAGGCTGGCAAATCATCGCTCCTCACAAAGACGAAAGGGTGAACCGGGGGACCTTCCCATCGCTGCTGCGCACCAACCGGGGTTTAGTGTATCGGACCGTTGCCGGGGCCTGCGGCCGGAAACGCTTGCGTCGGCTCCAGGTTGATCGCACCAAAAGCCTGCTCATATTGCGCCAGGTTTTGTCCCAGCAGATTCCAGAGCGCCTTCGCCTGTTGCGGACTCAAATAGATTCCCTGAAAATTTCGCAAAACGACTTCGTCGGGAGAATCCTGGCGGGCGGCGCCAAAGATCAACATAAAGTCCCACACGCTGGCCCGAACCTGAACGCTGTTGGCGTAGCCGTCGCGATAGTCCTGCGCCTGGACAATGTTGATATTTGGAGAAGAATGCATGGGCTGGCTCATGCAACAAGGGTATCGCGAGTGCGCCTTTCGACGCTGCATCAAACTTGCAAGGGAGTCTCTGCGGTAACAGCGAAGGGCCAGGAGAAGATGGGCTTTTGATGTTGCATCAGAGGGCAAGGGGTATTGAAATCAACACCCTTTTTGGAGCAACTATCCACCCTGACACGGGTTACCATCCATACCAGTCACCTGGTCGAGCTTTTGTAACATTTGTATGGATCCAGCAAGGCATTTTGCCTTCAGTTAGAGAGGACACAATGAAAACCAGAAAGCAAAATATAACTCCGGCGACCACATTTCTGCAGGGCCTGAGCGGGACGCTGCCGTTATCTCCATCCCGGTGGAGCGGCATCGGACGCGCGGCATTGCTGGCCCGGCAAGTATTCGCTCTCGTCCTGATTGTTCTGATTGTGCCCATGGGACAGGGCGCGCTTTTGTTTGCCCAGACCGCGCCTCCGCAGCAGCAGCAATATAACGGTTCGGAGCCCCCACCCCCACCGCCGAGTCAAAATGGCTCACAAGATCAATATGGATCGCAGGATCAAGGTCCGCCGCAGCAGGACCAGGGTGCTCCGCCGCAGGATCAAGGTGCTCCGCCTCCCGACCAGGGTGCTCCGCAGGGGCAGCCTTTAAGCCCGGAAGAGTTGGGACAAATGGTGGCCCCGATCGCGCTGTATCCAGATGCACTGGTGGCGCAGATTCTTGCGGCCTCCACCTACCCCACTGAAATTGTGGAAGCAGATCGCTGGGTGCAGGCGCAAGGGAATATGCCGCCGGAGCAACTGGGAGCCGCTGCCAACCAGCAAACCTGGGATCCCAGCGTGAAAGCTCTGATCGCCTTCCCGTCGGTTCTGGCGCAGATGGACAAAAACATTCAGTGGACGACCGACCTTGGCAACGCGTACTACAACCAGCCGGACGATGTGATGTCGGCAGTGCAATCCATGCGCGCCCGTGCCCAGTCTGCCGGCACATTGCACAACACGCCACAGCAGGTGGTGTCGAATGACGCAGGCAACATCGTCATCGCGCCTGCAAATCCAGAGGTGGTGTACGTTCCTGTCTATAACCCGTGGGGAGTCTACGGTGGACCGGTGGTGGTGTATCCGGGCTACTATTATGGACCGCCTGCCGGCGTGTATTTTGGAACCGGCCTCGCGATCGGCTTTGGCATCGGAATTGGAATCGGACTTTGGTCCCACTGGGGCTGGGGCTGGCACAACTGGGGCTTTAACTGGCATAACCGCGCGGTCTGGTATCACGGCGGCCATTACTACACCCGCAGCGTGACGGTCATCAACCGCGGATATAACCGTCCTGGCAGTCCTCACGGTTACCCTGGCAGCCGAGGATCGTATTACAACCACAATGCCAACTACAACCATGGCGGCAACTATAACCATGGAAACCAGCAATATCACGGCAACCAGCAATACCACGGAAACAACCAGCAGTACCGTGGCAATCAGCAATACCATGGCAACAACCAGCAGTACCATGGCAACCAGAGCGCGAATCACCAAGGAGCGCAGTCGAAGCAGTCCACTTACAAGGGAAGTTCCAGCGGACATTCCCAGGAAAAAGGTGGAGGCGGACATGAAGGCGGCGGACATCCGAGCGGCGGACATGAAGGTGGTGGTGGACATGGTGGTGGCGAACATCACTAGAGCGTTTTCCCTATTACCGTGAACTTTCCGAGTTCAACCGAGTGCAGCTTTTCTTAACGGAAAAGCTGCGCCGAGATCGCCGCTTCGGTCTATACCCACAGGGAAAATGCTCTAGTCGCGATCGGGGCAAATCAGCCTGACTGCAGGAAATGAAGGATCATCCGTACAAAGCCCGCATCGACAAGATGCGGGCTTTTGTATGGATGCCGCCATTGGCCGGTGGCGGGCTCGATCTTCACATCAGCCGGGTGGAGGCACCCGTCTAAAATGTCAGGCCGAAGGTGGTGCTGATGCCGAACTGGTTCTTGCGAGCGGTTTCTGGAGGACGATTGTCGAAGGTGTCAAAGAGGTTCAGTCGCAAGACAATGTCATGCGTGAAATTGACGGAGTACGCTGCGTTCAAGTTGGAACGCACGCGGCCGGAATCGGAGATTCCCGGGAATACCTGAAAGCTGGTCGAAAGTTCGGATGTGTTAAAGCGGAACCAGTCGTAGTTGAATTCGATCAATCCTTCCAGGTTCTGGTCCTTTGGGTTCATTCCAGATTCCGGACTGTAGGCTTCCTTGACGAACACCAGGCCTCCCAGCCAGGAGAACTGGGTGCTGTTGGTGCGGATGAAGTAGCGACCAAAGCCGCCGCCATACGTCTGGCGAAGATCGAGGCTTTGCTGGTCGCTGGTCAGAAAGTCCAAGAAACTGCCGACAAAGGCATGCCGCGAAAGATAGAAAGAGGATGTACTGGAGAGATCCTGACGATTGGAACTGTTGGCGCCCGACTGGCTGCTGAAGTTGGAACTTAAGGCGGCGCCAATCTGATACTTGGTTGAGTTGTAGGAAGTATCAGCATCCAGATTGAGGGATGTAGCCGTGGCGCCGCTGACGTAGCTGGCTCCCAGGTTCACCGAGCCTTTGAGTTGTCGCCAGAAATTGCTTTTCTGCGACTGGAAGGCGACGACATCGATGGCGCGGACGCGAGTTTCGACTGCTCCGTTTGTAATCACAAAGTCCTGGTTCGGGTTTTCTGTTGTGGGTATCTTCTGAATGGTGCCGACCAGGCGTTTGCCGCCGGACATTTCTAACTGGAATTTGGCGGTGCTCTCAATCCGCTCCACCTGCAGCCAATCGACCGGGATTGGAGCCACGACATACGGTGGCTCTATAAATAGCTGGCCGTGATCCAGCTTCTTGATTTTGCCGGTGATGCGATCTCCGTTTTTCATTACCACGAGGTCGCGGCGTTCGGGAGCCTTGGCGGCACCCGCAGTGGGCGGCGAAACCAGCCACGCGGCAACGGTCAGCGCGAAGAGGAGAACTGGGCGGCGAATTGGGATCCTCATCTGACTGGCACCCTTCAAGCCCCTCACCCCGACAGAGCGCATCGCAGTGGGTGGTCGACACTGGGAGCGGATGAAAGAATCTTGACGGGATCAGAATTGGATTCTATCGGATGGATCGGAGTCCTGCGATGCCCGACAAGTCCAACTTTCAATCCGCGAGTTCGCGGGCGGCTTTCACGAAGCCAAGACCCCTTAATTCAGAAACCGTGTAAAACTCCACGATTGGAGGCTCGCAACCCATTTCCATCAGGACCAGGAATTTCTTGTAGGCATCTGAGCGGATGTGACGGAAAAAGTCACTTTGCGTCTTCCAGTGAGATTCGACGCGAACGATGCTTGGGTCGCTGAGCGGCTGGTATAACTGGCAGCTGGTGCAGCCGGGCTCGGCCTCGGTTGGACCCGACAAGGAGGAAAGGGCTCGACGCAGCTCCTCGCGCTTTTCAGGGGACGTCTTGATGTCAACGACTTCGATGATTGCGATTCCGCCAGGCATGATATCGCTGCTCTCTTCGACGTACGAGAAGTTCACTGAAGGCTGTCTCATATTCCGGAACCCGCTCGTTACCCTATGGTGTGTGCCCCGCAACCAAGGCGGGAGTTCGTTCATTGTCTGGAGCAGCGACGCCACAGATGAGACGGTTTCTAAGGTGTGTCTATAAGCAATGCGAAGTCCAAACCTGGAACCCATTCGAGATCGTGCAAGCCGATGAGCTACAAGGTTCTCCACTGATTTTGTCCGGAGGATTTATGGAAGCGCTGCCCAAGATTTCGGAGCCCCCACGATATTTGGGAGAATTCAAAAATAATTTATGTCGTGAACCAAGCAGGAGCGTATATTTGTCTTCTCCCCTGAATCAACTGGATTATTTTCTGCCAAAAACCTAGCCTAAGGCCTCGAACGCAACGATTCGACCCTGGTGGAAACTTATGTGCATTTCAACGACACGCTGAGCTGAAAGGATCGACAAAACTTATGAATGCTCACCCAATCTCGACCGGGGAAGAGCAACGCCACTTTGAGCGCCTGATTACCGATGTTTCGCTGCCATTCATCAATTCCAGCGGGGCTCATCTCGATACCGACATCGAAGCAGCGCTTAAAGCGATTTGCAATTCTCTTCGCCTGGATTACAGTGCCCTGGTCCAGTGGGATAAAGCGACAGAGTTGTTCGTCATCACTCATTCGTGGATTGTGAATGGGAGTGTAGCGGGGCGAAAATTCTCTGAAAAGGACATTCCCTGGCTGGCATTCTCCATCCTTCGGGGCAAGTGCGTTCAATTTGGCCGTGCTGCCAACTTTTCCAGCGAGGCGGGAAAAGATGTGGAAACGGTTTGTCACCCAGACATTGAATCGGCGATTTTTCTGCCTCTGAAGACGAGCGAGCAGATTCTTGGCTTTCTATGTTTTGCCTCGTCGCGTGCAGAACAGGAGTGGAGCACGCCTGCGGGCGACCGCCTGAATGTGATTGCCGACGTTTTCGCCAGCACGCTGGCACGCAATCGCTCTGAAGACGAGCTGGTCCAAAGCCAGGAACGCAGGGTGCTGGAAGCGGATGAGCGCTTTCGTCTGGCGATCGAATCGTTTCCAACCGCGGTCATTCTGGCGGATCAGAACGGAACCATGATTCGAGTGAATTCGCGATCCGCGCGCGCGTTCGGCTACTCCCAGGAAGAACTGGTGGGGCAGTCACTGGAGATGCTGATTCCCCAGCGTTTTCGAATTGATCATGGTGCGAACCAGGTTGAGTTCGTCATCCACCCGAGCAAGAAGTCCATGGGCACCGGCCAGGCGCTGTTCGGTCGCCGAAAAGATGGCAGTGAGTTCCAGGTGGACGTCTCACTCTCTCCCATGCGAACCCAGGATGGAATGCTGGTGTTGTGCGCAATTACCGACGTCACCGACCGCAAGCTTTCTGAACAGGCACTGATGGAGTTGAACGCGCGCCTGGTGGCGGCGAACGAGCAGATTCGCACCATGAAGGAAGAGCTGGAGCGAGAGCAGGTTTCTTTCAAGCATGACATCAAGGTGGAATCGAGCCACGACGAGATTGTGGGACGAAGTCAGGCAATTTTGCGGGTGTTGATGAATGCCGAGCAGGTTGCCCCGACGGATTCCGCAGTGCTGCTGCTGGGGGAGACTGGATCGGGCAAGGAATTGGTGGCCAGAGCCATCCACAAGCACAGCAAGCGCGGCACCCGCCCGATGGTGAACGTGAATTGCGCCGCGCTGCCTGCGTCACTGGTGGAAAATGAATTGTTCGGACGAGAACGGGGAGCGTACACCGGCGCGTTGACTCGGGAGATCGGGCGATTTGAGTTGGCGAATCACTCCACCATCTTTCTGGACGAGGTGGGAGAACTCCCACTGGAACTGCAGGCAAAGCTACTACGCGTGCTGCAGGAAGGCGAATTCGAGCGGCTTGGAAGCTCGAAAACCATCCACGTGGATGTGCGATTGATTGCCGCGACCAGCCGCGACCTGGAAGCTGCCGTGCGAGAGGGCAAGTTCCGCGAGGACCTGTTTTATCGCCTGAATGTGTTTCCCATCCGGGTGCCTCCACTGCGCGAACGGCGTGAAGACATTCCCATGCTGACGTGGCACTTTTTGCAGATGCTGGGCTCGCGCATGGGTCGCGACGTGAGCACGGTGCGAGCCAGCACCATGAAGGCATTTCAAACCTACGCATGGCCTGGAAATGTGCGCGAATTGCGGAACGTGATTGAACGGAGCTTGATCCTTCACCAGGGAACCGTGTTTGAAGCCGACTTGCCGGATGGCGCTGGTGTTTCTTCGGTGGTGGGAACCAAGATCGAGGAAGTCGATCGCGATCACATTTTTCGCATATTGGAGCGCACCGGCTGGCGGGTGCGTGGCCCTGGAGGCGCAGCCGAAGCACTGGGGCTGAAGCCAACTACGCTGGAAGCTCGCATGAAGAAGCTTGGGATCGTTCGAAAATAGCGATCTCGAGAATCTGCGCTGGTTGCGCGGGTGGGTGGGTCGCGCGCGATGCCCTCTCTTCTGCATGCCCAGCCTCCGGCATTTCGGAGGACCTCCAACGTATCGGGCGAGCGGCGGTTGCAGGGGTTGCCACGAACAGCCCGCAATCCACGCAAGCGGCTGTGATAGAAAGACTTGCATTCACTCCTAGATTCGAACCGATTCGGAATTCCGCTTGCCTTCTGAATAAAGGCACTGCTCGCGCTGGCGCACGCGGTGAAGGAGTCGGGGATGCGAAACTCAAAAATCTGGATGACGTGTATTGGGCTGCTGTTTTTATCCACATCGATCACAACCGCGTGGGCGCAGGATCCAGGCTGGCCCCGCGAAATTACGCGGCCCGGCGGCACGCTGACCGTCTACCAACCGCAGGTGGATGAATGGAGCAACTACACCGAGCTGAAATGGCGCATGGCCTTTCAGCTGACTCCCACGGGCGGCAAGCAGGTTGTCGGCGCCTTGTCGGCAACAGCGTCCACCCAGGCGAACACGGACACGCACATGGTGTTTGTCTACAACATCACTATTGATCACACCTATTTTCCCGGGCAGGATCCAGGAACAACCGCGCAGCTGGATCAACTGGTTCGCTCTTTCATGCCGCCGACGCTGAATGTCTCCCTGGAGCGGATCGTTGCGTACATGCCCAAGCCGCAATCGGTGCAGCCGGTCGCAATCAAAAACGATCCGCCACAGATTTTCGTCAGCTACACGCCTGCAATTCTGCTTGGCGTAGACGGCGAACCGGTGCTCGCCAACTTTCAGAAAACCACGGTCAAGTTTGTGGTCAACACGCAGTGGCCTTTGTTCTTCGAGCAATCGACGGCGCGTTATTACCTGCTGGTCGACAAAATCTGGCTGAGCGCGAGCGATCTGCATGGGCCATGGACGCGAGTGATGACGCTTCCCTATGCGTTCAGCACCATGCCGTATTCTGCCGAATTTGCCGACGTGTGGAAACAGATTCCACCGCGCGCGGTTGCCAATCCAATCATTCCCGCAGTGTTCTACAGCACCGTACCCTCGGAAGTACTCCTGTTCGACGGACGTCCGAACTATGCACCCATCCCGGACACGCAATTGGTGTACGCCGACAACACGGACAGCCCGCTCTTCGTGTACAGCCCGACGCAGACGTATTACTACCTGACTGCCGGGCGTTGGTTCAGTGCGCCGACTCTGAACGGACCGTGGACATTTGCATCGATGAACCTGCCGGCGGATTTCGCCAACATTCCGTTGACGAGCCCGGCAAGCGCGATTCTTTCCTCCGTCCCCGGCACCAGCGAGGCCAAAGATGCTGTGTTGATCGCACAGATTCCGACGACCATGCTGATCAACCCAGCGACAGCGGCGGCGCAGGCGAAAGTTAGCTACACCGGCAATCCGCAGTTCGCGCCCATTGAAGGCACCAGCATGCAGTACGCAACCAACACCGCGGACAAAGTGATTCAGGTGGGCGACGTCTTTTACTTATGCCTGCAGGGAGTGTGGTTCATTTCCACCACGCCAAACGGGCCGTGGACCACGGCGAGTTCTGTGCCGCAAGTGATCTATTCCATCCCGCCCAGCTCGCCGGTCTACAACGTCACCTACGTGACGCAGGTGACCGCTTCGAACGGTTATGTCCAGTCCAGTTACACCGCGGGGTATATGGGCGCCTTTATTATGGGAGCGGCGGTGGGGGCGATCGTCGCCAGTGGCACTGGATATTACTATCCGCCCTATATCGGGTACCCCATAGGCGGATATCCGATCTATCGTCCCTATCCAACGCCGTACGGAAGTACTTCGTATTACCGCACCGGCAACGGCGCGTACGGTGTATCGCAAACCGCCTATGGACCGTACGGTTCGGCAACTCGCAGCGCCTCATATAACCCCTATACCGGAACGTCGACGCGATCCGCGTCGGTCTCCACTCCCTACGGAAAGCAGAGCGTGGGCCAGGCATATAACCCGTACACAGGAACCTACGGCGCGACCCACCAGGGATCCAGTCCGAACGCACAGTGGGGTCAATCGTACGTTTCGAACGGAAACAAGTCCGCGACCACGCAGCACTACAGCAACGCCTATGGAACGACCGCTTCAGCGCAGGGATCGCAGGGTGGCAAAGCTTACGGCAGCTCAACGGCTCAGGGAAATACCGCAGTCGGCAAAACTTCCAACGGGGATATGTATGCCGGCCACGATGGGAATGTGTATAAGAACACCGGCTCAGGCTGGCAAAAGTCGAATGGAAATGGCGGCTGGAACGACGTCAACACGACTGCGAATCAGCAGAAGGCGCAACAGAGCGCGCAGAGCTATCAGCAACAACATCCATCCAGCCAGGCCAACGCGCAGAGCTTCCAGCAGCAACATCCCAATGGCCAGGCGAATGCGCAGAGCTACCAGCAACAACGTTCGAACAGCCAATCCTATTCGCAACAACATCCGACGCAAAATACGAGCCAATTTCACCCCTCCGGCAGCAATTCCATGCAAGGCCTCGATGCCGACCGGCAGAGCCGGATGACCGGCTCCGCGCAAAGTCAACATTGGGGTGGCGGGGGCTTCGGAGGCGGAGGACGTAGTTGGGGTGGAGCGCGCCGGTAGCTTCCGCAATTGAGCCGAGAGGCTGTGAAATATCTGAATTGAGGATGCGATGGGAAGTACCTGCTTCAAGGCAGCCGGTGAGAGATGGTCGTGACGCATGTCCGCGCGCTGGGCGTGAAGATTGCATTGCTATTGTTGAGCGCGTGCGCATCCGTCTACGCTCAATCGCCGGAATTTGTGCCGGAGATTGATACCCACGTCACCCTGAATTCCTACATGCGGACTTATTTGGTGACGAAAGATGATCGTGATGCCGGCGCGACCAGCCAATTCAGCGTGGGGCCAAGCCTGCAATTTTATTTGAAGCCGCTGATACAGATGAAGCGGATTACGGCATTTGATCTGGATGATGCCAAGGCGAGGCCCCTAGTCGTGGAAGATGGGTATCGTTACCTGATCTCACCGGGCGAGCCGTCCACGCAGCGCATGCAGCCGATGGCGACCTCGCACTTTCCGTTGAAGGCTGGATTTCTGGCCTCGGATAGAAATCGCGCGGATCTGGATTGGAAGGGCGGAGTGTTCACCTGGCGGTATCGCAACAAGCTGACCATCGAACGCACAGTGGAGCTGGGCGGTTACCATTTCATTCCATATGTCGCTGCGGAACCGTACTACACCAGCCAATACAGCAAATGGAGCACCACCGATCTATATATCGGAGGCTTGCTTCCGGTAGGGAAGCACGTGCAATTCAACTGCTATTACGACCATGAGAACAACACGGGCAAGAGCCCGAATCAGCCCAAGAACTATATAGACGTCGCAATGCAATTGTATTTTTCGGTGAAAAAGAAATAGACGAGGGAGCGATGGGCGTTTCCGCCGCGCCGCTCCCGACGAAAAATAACTTATAACGACTGGCTACGGGTGATTAGTCCGCGAGGGCTTTTCCGGTAGCTTTGCCGGCATCTTTTATGCCGACTGCGGTCTTCTCGCCACCCTTTTCCGTATATTTCACGGTCACCTTGGCACCCTTCTTGGCGCCCATGTAGGTGTCGACACTGCCCTTGTCGATATCTTTGCCGGTATCGACGGTTCCCTTGTCGACGGCTTTCCCGGTATCTTCAGTGCCCTTGGCGATGCCTTTGCCAGTATCCTTGGTTCCCTTCACCACGGTCTTGTCGGTCCACTTGAAGGTGTGTTCGGTGCCGTCGGCAGTCTTGACGACGAAGGTTTTGGTTCCCTTGTCGACGCTTTTCACAACGCCGTCAATACCGTGCACCACGTCTTGCGCGACCGCAGTGTGCAATCCAATCGTGATGACAATCGCGATAAATCCCGCCAGCACTGCTCTGAACTTGTTTCCCTGAAGAACCATAGTGAATCTCCTTTTATATGCGTGGGTGGATAGGCGCCAAGGCGGAGTGCGAAAGAATCCACCGGCAGGTCAAATTTGCAAATGCGCGCGTCAAGAGATCGTGACCGGTATTGTAGGCCAGCCGCGACCGCCTAGAAAGAAAATTCGAGTCCTGCTGTGGCGCCCTTCTGGGTCATGTGGAGTCCGAGTCGATCGGTCTGGGCGTTGACGATCAGGCGTGTGGCCAGCCCATATCCGGCCTTGAGGCTGAAATGTTTGCCCACGGAATAGCCGATGCTGTCTTCCAACTGTACGTAATTTCCGTACCCAAAGAAGTACATCCCATATATGTCTCCTTCAACGAAAAAGCGAGGAGATTTGATGGGGTAGAGACGGTACTGCGGCCCTGCAACGGGAATCGGAGCCCAAAGGGACCCGCTCGCCGATTTGGCGTCATACTGGGTTCCGTCCCCTGTGACCTGGGCCTGGGCGCTGATCTTGGCTGTGGTATCAAACATGTTGAAGTGGATGCCGATGCCAAGATGGCCGCGTTTGCGCCGGATAATGTCGTACTGGTAACCGGGAGAAATGAACAGAGCATCCAGTTGACTTTGTGTCTGCAGACCTGCCTCGAAGGTCTGGCCCTGAAAGGTGATGGTCCGCTCGAGGACCTTTTGATTCGAAGAATTGAACCGGCTGAAGCCGAGCAAAAAATGATTCTTCCGGGTGAATTTCCAATCCAGGCCAGTGGCGAAAGTCGAATAGGAATTGAAGCCAAGATCCTTCTGAAAATCCACAGGAACCGTGTCGCCGTGTCCCTGAATGCTGCCCGAGGGTGTTGAGTAGAACCATTGCCCATTCAGTCTCAATCTGTATTGGTCGAAGTCTTCGTGCTTCTGGGCGCGAAGAAACGGGGTAACACCAAGAAGGAAGAAGAGCGTGACTGGAATCACTCTTCGCAGTGAATTCGACAGGGAACGAGTCTTTCCATACAGCGGCATCTGGCGATCTCCTAGGCAGCCTCATTTCAATGCACGCTGTGTGCCATACATTGCCCGTGCGTGCGACGGCCAGTCCCATGACCTTCGGTAGACAAACTCGCCTGGGAAATCTTTTCTCGGTAAGGGCTTGAACGCGCAGCCGCTTCGCATCTCCAACCCGCCATCGGGAGTGGATTCCGGCGCCGCAAATCGTTTGCGAAGAATCTTCTCCCTTGCCGCATCGGCTCCGTAGAATGTCGACTCTACCTCCGACATTTCGGAGGCCCCCCGAAATGACGGAGCGGGGTTCGAGGGAATGGCAGTCTCACGTCCTCCCTGAGTGCTCGCAAATGTAGTGAATCGCTCAAGATTCCCACCTGTCAGGCGCAAGCTGGCTTTTGGCCGGTAGGTTGCAACTTGACCCAGGCACGAGTACCTCACAACTTCCTTCGACGATCGCGGAAGCCCGAGAATGGTTCAGTCAAAGCCAGGTCGAGATCGTTCTTTTGGAGACGTCGCGGAGGGCCTCGACGCGGGACGGCAAATTTCCACGAAGGTGGATTCCTTGCGGCAATGCACAAGACCAAAGATTAAAGGAGCACTAACCCAATGAAGTGGATGAGATGGATGTTTCCCGCGGCAGCCGTGGCTGCCATGTCGCTAGCCCCTAACGTTTTCGCGCAGGCGGCCACCGCACCGCCGGCATCGGCTGCCACCCAGCCGACCACGGACGCCCAGAATACGAATATTCAGGCGTACATCGAATTGCTGCGTTCGAACGTTCAGACCGCAAAGACCGAAGTCCTGACCGAGACCATGCAGCTGACGGATGCGCAATCCACGAAATTCTGGCCGATCTATCGCGAGTACAACGTGAAGCTGCAGGCCCTGAATGACAAGAAGCTTGCTGGAATCAAGCAGTACGCGAAGGAATATGACACCATGACCGACGCCCAGGCGGATCAACTGGCGAAGATGGCGCTTGACCTGGAAAACGAGCGCAACGCACTCAAGAAGGAGTATTACGAGAAATTTCGCACCGCGCTTGGGGGGATCATTGCCGCGCGCTGGCTACAGGTGGAAAACCAGCTGCTGATGGTCATTGATCTTCAGATCGCATCTTCCCTGCCGGTTGTCAGCAGTCCGGGCAGCAATTAAATCCGCGAGAGGAGAAGAGATGCTAAAAAAGCGCGCATTTCTAGCGTTGTGCACCGCACTGATTGTTCTGGCGAGCGCCAAGGCCGATACGTTGAGGCTGCGTTCGGGTGTTACCGTGCAGGGAACGTTTCTTGGCGCAGACACGCGCCAAATGACGTTTGTGACCAGCAGCGGGCAGACCCGGACGTACTTGTTGAGTGATGTGCGTGAAATCACCTTCACGCCACCGCCGCCGCCTCCACCACCTCCGCCGCCACCTCAGCCTGCAGGGCAAGCCCCTGCCAATGAGACGCTGCTGGCGGGAACGTTAATTCCGGTGCGGCTGGTGAACGGACTGAGTACCAGTTCGAATCATACCGGCGACCGATTCACTGCCGTTCTGGATTCGAACCTGGTTGCGAATGGTGTTGTCGTGGCGTATCGAGGAGCGACGCTACACGGCATTGTGACCAAGGCGGAGCATGCGCGGAGATTGACCGGCCGATCGGAGCTGCAAATTGCACTGACGGACATTGTGATTAATGGAGCCGCGCAACAGATCAGTACTAGCGGCTTTCAACAGAAGGGTTCAAGTGAAGGCGCCAACACTGCCAAGAAGACGGCAGCTGGGGCCGGGCTTGGAGCAGCGATTGGAGCCATCGGCGGCAACGCTGGGCGAGGAGCCGCTATCGGCGCGGTTTCTGGCCTGGGCGTATCCATGATCAAAAAGGGAGAGGCGATCACGCTTCCTGCGCAAACCTTGCTGGAGTTCAGTCTGGCTCAACCTACGATTCTGCCGGTGCAGCACTGAGATAGCAGAGGCGATTGCTGATGGAGAAAAAGCACCAGCACTCGCGTTGTTCGATATGAAACGAATCGATTCCTGTGCCGGTTGAATTCCTTGTTCAACCCTCATGTGGAATCGATCGGAAAGATAGACACGGAGGAACGTATGAAGTCACTCGGAACCAAGCGCATTTTTCAACTGGCAGCCATGGTGGGAGTTCTGGTTTTTCTTTGCGGCTCGACGCGGGCGCAGAGCGTGAGCTATAACTTTGCACCCGGCACAAACTTCAGCAAATACCACACGTATAAATGGGTCACCATCGCGGGCGTTCAATACCCCGACCAGATTGTCGATGAGCAGATCAAACAGTCGATCGATCAAAACCTGGCGTCCAAGGGATATGTCAAATCCGACAGCGATACCGCGGATATGGACGTGGCCTACCAAGTCTCCATTACTGAACAAAAGCAGTGGAATGCCTACGGCACCGGCGGCGGATGGCGCATGGGCGGCGGCATGGCGACGGCCACCAGTTCTGTCATCCAAACCGGAACGCTTGCCGTGGATTTCTACGATCCAGCGCAGAAGCAATTAATTTGGCGTGGGACTGCAACCAAGACATTGAACCCACCCAAAGATCCGAACAAGCGGCAAAAGAACCTGGACAAAGCGGTCGCCAAGCTGCTGAAGAATTTTCCGCCACCACCAGCGAAGTAGAAATTCTGAAGTCGTGGGCGCCGAGACGTTGTGAGCGTGAGGCGCCCTGAAAGTCAGCAGGGGAAACGCTGCAAGCGCCTTCGGCGGCGATCCTGAAACACGAGGTGAACGCGGTTCAGTGTGCTTGATTCGGAACTCTGTGGAGGTGATCACAGAGGATTGCAATCGGCGCACATGGGCTCCAACCCGGTCGGCGAGCCATAACAATTCGTCACGCATCGCAAGGAGAACGTCAATGCAACGGATCACTCTTCAGAAATATGCTGCGCTATCCATCCTTACTGTGAGCCTAGTCGCCTTGACTCCGCGGGCGAACTCGCAGTCTCCTAATCCCGAACTGCAGCAGAAAGTCGCCGCTCTCAAGCAGGCCCTGGGCCAGAACAAGCAGGCTCTCAGCCAGTACACGTGGGTGGAAACCCGGCAGATGATTCTGAAGGGCGACGTAAAGTCGACGCAAATGTTTCAGTGCCAGTATGGGCCGGACGGTAAAGTGCAGAAAACTGCGATCGGGCCACCTCAACCGCCACCGGAACATCAACGCGGCATGAAGGGCAGAGTGATCGAAAAGAAAAAGGGCGAGATTCAGGACTACATGGAGCAGGTTGCTTCGCTGATGAAGTTCTACGTGCCGCCGACCCGAGCCCAGATACAAAACTCATTCCAATCCGGCAAGGCCTCAATCCAACCGCAGGGCGGTCTTGTGACGCTGGTATTCCGCGACTACGCGGTGCCGGGAGATTCCATGTCGGTGACGATTGACGGTGCCTCGAATAAGATTCGATCCTTCGTCGTGAACACCTACCTGAATGATCCTTCCCAGGTAGTGACGTTGAATGCCGTCTTCCAAGGTCTGCCGGATGGAACCAACTACGTTGCGCAAACGGTACTGGATGCGACCGCGAAGCAGGTTCAGATCAGAACCACGAGCGCGAATTTCAACAAACTATAACTGGCCGTCTTCGGTAGGAATGACGTCGTCGGCAAACCATGGTGAGGCCCGCTTCGCGGCGGGTCTCACGGCGTCGATTTCAAGCTGGCCCTGCAGATTGCGTTTCGGTCACATTGAAGCTTTCGAGATTACATCGTTCAAAGACAAGGAAGAACCGAATGAAGCGGCAATCCTGCTTACGCATTGCATTTCTGCTTTCCGTGCTGATGGCACCTGCCATGCTGATTGCGCAACAGAGCAAACCCGGGGACGATGTGGCCGTCGCTCCAGAAGGGACACAGGTTGCGACCGAGCAAACTCCGGCGGCGTCGGCGAACACAAATGCGTTGCAGAAGGCAACACAGAATCCTGTTGCCAGCCTGATCAGCGTACCCATCCAGAACAACAGCAATTTCGGCATCAGCCCGGGTGACAGAACGCAGGATGTTCTGAACATCCAGCCGGTGATTCCGGTGAGTGCGTCGAAAAACTGGAACCTGGTGATTCGCTGGATCATGCCCATCATCTACCAACCGCTGCCAAATCAAACGTCGCCCACGCAGACGGGCGTGTATGGATTCGGCGACATGCAGCCAACTTTTTTCCTGGTGCCGAAGAAGAATTCGAAGTTAATCTGGGGCGCCGGACCGATTGTGCAGATCCCCACGGCCACCAGCAACTACCTGGGACAAGGCAAGCTCGGCTTAGGGCCGTCGGTGGTTCTTTTGACGCAACCGGGCCCCTGGACGATCGGCGTGCTAGCGAACAATGTCTGGTCCATCGCAGGTTCCGGCGGACGGCCGGCAGTGAATCAATTCCTGATGCAGTACTTCATCAACTACAACCTGAAAAAAGGCTGGTACCTGAGCACAGCTCCGATCGTGACTGCGAACTGGGAATCTTCAGCAACGGCAATCGATGGACCGTGCCCTTCGGCGGCGGAGTGGGCAGGATTATGAAGCTGGGATTTCAGCCGGTGAACCTGAGCGCCTCGTTCTACGGCAACGCGGTCTATCCGACGGGAACTTCATCGTGGAACATGCGGCTGCAGATTGCGCTGCTGTTTCCCAAGCTGACCAAGCAACAGCAGATGATGCTGATGCAGCAGAGATTGAAGCAGCTGCAAGCGGAGCCGGCGCAACAATAAAAGTTCGAGATACGGGCCGGAACAAACGCACACTGAGCGGAGGTCAAGATGAGAATGGTTTCTTGCCGGACGACAAGACGATCCACCGTGCAGTTGGCACTCACACTGGTTGTGTGGATCGTTTTGATGCCGGCAGCGTCCCGTCGAAGCGCGGCAGCGATGGTGGACGCGACGAACGCCCAGGCGCAATCCGCGCATAAAGCCTCCTCAGAAAAAAGTTCGACTCAAAGCGCCGCACGCGGCTTGCCGTTGACCTTTGCGCGGGAAACCGGTGACTTGAACTCGATGGTCAAGCGGCGCAGAATTCGCGCACTCGTTTTCTATAGCCGCACCGGTTTTTTTTACGTGAATGGCAGGCCACAGGGAATCAATTACGAAGCCCTCCGCGCCTTCGAAGAATTTGTGAATCAGAAGCTGCACACCGGCAGGCAGCATGTGCAGGTCACATTCATTCCGATCCGTCCGGATGAGGCAGAATCAGCCCTGACCCAGGGAGTCGGCGATCTAATTGCCTATGGAGTGGTAGTCACGCCGGAACGCGAGAAAAAGGTGGCTTTTTCAATTCCAGTGGCTACTAACATCAAGCAGATTGTTGTCACCGGGAAAGGGTTTGGCCAGGCGACCTCGTTGCAGGATCTGAGCGGGAAGAAAATTTACGTGAATCCGCTGTCCACGTATTACGACAATCTTCAAAAGGTGAACGTCTCTCTGCGCAAACAAGGCAAGCCGCCGATTCTGATCGAGAAAGCGGACGCAAATCTTGGGGACGAGGATCTGATGGAAATGGTGAACGCGGGCATCATTCCCGCCACCGTCACGATCACCGAACGCGCCACTCTTTGGGCGAGTGTATTGCCGAACATCACGGCTCATCCGGATCTCGTCATCGCCAGCCAGCAGGATCTGGCGTGGGCAATGCGAAAAAACAATCCTGAACTGAAAGCCGAGGTGGATGAGTTTGTTAGAACGCACGGGCTGGGAACGTCATTCGGAAATACATTGCTGCGCCGTTACCTGCAAAACACCAAGTGGATCAAAAATCCGACCACTGCTGCCGAGATCAAGAAGTTCAACGAGAACATTGCGTTCTTCAAGAAATACTCTGCGCAATACAGCATGGACTATTTGCTGGTTGTGGCGCAGGGGTATCAGGAGTCGATGCTGAATCAATCCGCACGCAATGGCGGCGCAGTGGGGATCATGCAGGTGAAGCCGGCGCTGGCAGCGGCCGCGCCGATCAACGTCCACGACGTGACGATCGCGCAAAACAACATTGAGGCCGGCGTCAAGATGTTACACACCATCGAGGACAAATACTTCAACGATCCGAAGATTGATCCGATGAATCGTCTGCTGCTAACTTTCGCTGCCTACAATGCGGGCCCGACGCGCATCGCGGCACTTCGCCGGAAAGCCGCGGCACAGGGACTCGATCCCAATGTATGGTTCGGAAATGTTGAATTGGTGGTCGCGCAAAGCGTGGGCCAGATAACGGTGCAGTATGTGAGCAATATCTATAAGTATTACGTTGCCTACAAGCTGGTTGTGCAGCAGGGTGGAACTCTGCAGTAGCCGCTGCGCGTTGCTCTCGGCGGGAACGGTGTCCTGGGGCAACGCGATTCAGGCGAGAACGAAGTGGAAGATTGCGCGACTCATGGTGAGGGTGTCCATGGAATCAGAGGCAGAGAAGGAACTTGGTATCAGCTCCGTAGCTGACGTTTCTCGTGCGGCGGCTCACACGAAATTCTCGCTGGTACGCGGGGGCCCGTTTTATAACTTGCTGAAGGCCGCCCACCTGATCCATCCGCAGAAGTGGAACCTGGGACGCCGCATTACTGCTCTGCTTGCGGTGACCTGGGCACCGCTCGTGATCATCACAGCGGTTTCAAACCGCTCCGGGTTGCATTCGCTGTTAGTCGATCCTCGTGTCTATGCGCGACTCTGGGTCGCCATCCCGGCGCTCATCACCGGAGAGCTGATGATGGATGGATATTTTGGGGCGATGCTCAAGCATATTCACGACGCGAATTTGCTGGATGCCGCCGATGAAACTCACATGAATCGGGTGCTGGCGCAGATGAAGCGTCTGCGCGATGCCTATTTGCCAGAACTCATCATTCTTCTGCTGGCGGTTGTCAGCATTGTGACCAACATGTCGAATCACGGTGTACTGGATACAACGCCGTGGCTTGGCGAGCGAATCGGAGATAGCTTCCGCTTCACTCCCGCGGCATGGTATGGGGTCTTCACCGGCGCGCCGCTGTGGAATTTTTTGCTGGGCCTGGCGCTTTGGAGATGGCTGCTGTGGGCGTTTTACGCGTTCAAGCTTTCACAATGCCGGCTCAAACTTGTCGCCTCTCATCCTGACAAACGAGGAGGGCTCAGCTTCCTGGGGCTGATGGTGATGGCATTCGCACCGACCGCGTTCGCCGCCAGCAGTGTGATTGCGTCCAACTGGCGCAATGAAATTCTGCATCATGGGGCTCGCCTGGTCGACTTTAAATTTGCCGCTATTATTTTTGTCTTGATCATCGCCCTGCTGGCGATCGGTCCACTGCTGTTTTTCGTTCCGCGACTGGCGGCGTTGCGGCAAAAAGGAATTCTGGAATATGGCATCCTGGGTCAGCTGCACAGCAGTGAATTCCACGAGAAATGGATTCATCATCGTGCCGGACACGAAGCGGATTTTCTTGTGGCTCCGGAGAGCAACACGCTCACTGGGTTCGGCAACAGTTACGAGAAGATCGGACAGTTAAGTCCCTTCCCTATCGACATGGGATCTCTCTACGGTCTGGCGGCGGCAGTGGCGATTCCAGGGCTGGTGGTCGTACTTGCGCAGATTCCATTCGCGGTCGTGTTGGAGGAATTGCTGAAGGCGGTGCACTGATTTCTACCGGGGATACCCCAAGCACGAGCACTACCTCGCCAGAAAAACATTTCTGGCAGTGCAGCAGGCTGAACAGGAACGCTGCGAGAGATGTTTCACCTCTACATAAAGGCTCTTTGCGCAGTTTTCTAAACGCACCACCCTAACAAGGAGATCCAAATGGCTTCGCAAGATAATATTCCGCGCACCGTGCTACCTATCCCGGATCAACCGCGCAAGGGCTTAGTTCTCTACGACGCCAAAGATCCCGAGAATACATACCCTTCCATTACCCAGTTACGTCCGCCCGCAGGCGCGCCCAACGTTCTGTTGATCCTGATCGATGATGCCGGTTTTGGCTCGTCGAGCGCCTTTGGTGGGCCGTGCGCCACGCCGAACTTCGAGCACCTGGCCTCCGAGGGCTTGAAATACAACCGCTTCCATACCACCGCGCTCTGCTCGCCGACGCGACAGGCGCTGCTGACCGGACGCAACCACCACACGGTTGGGATGGGCGGGATCACAGAAATCGCCAGCGGCTCCCCCGGATACAACTCAATCCTGCCAAACACCTGCGCCCCATTGGCCACAACACTGAGGCTGAATGGCTATGCGACTGCGCAATTCGGCAAGTGCCATGAAGTACCAGTTTGGGAGACCAGTCCGGCGGGTCCGTTCGATGCATGGCCCACCGGGGGTGGCGGATTCGAGTATTTCTATGGGTTTATCGGCGGCGAGGCGAACCAATGGTATCCCTCGCTGTATGAAGGCACCACTCCGATAGAAGTGAAGAAGACGCCCCAAGAGGGCTACCACTTGATGGAAGACATGACGGACAAGGCTATCAACTGGATCGGGCAACAAAAAGCGCTGATTCCAGACAAGCCCTTCTTCGTGTACTTCGCGCCGGGTGCGACCCACGCCCCGCACCACGTTCCAGCGGAGTGGGCAGATAAGTACAAAGGCAAGTTCGATCAGGGTTGGGACAAGTTGCGCGAAGAGACGTTTGCGCGGCAGAAGGCGCTGGGCGTCATCCCACCGGATTGCCAGTTGACGGTACGGCACAAAGAGATTCCGGCATGGGATGAGATGCCTGCCGCGCTGAAGCCCGTGCTCACCCGCGAGATGGAAATCTACGCCGGCTTCATGGAGTATACCGATCACCATGTAGGCCGATTATTGGATTCTGTGAAGCAGCTCGGACTCATGGATGACACGCTCATCTATTGCGTCATCGGCGACAATGGCGCATCCGCGGAAGGAACTCTGAACGGCACATTCAACGAGATGATCAATTTCAACGGCGCAGCCGCTCTGGAGACGCCCGAGTTCCTGATGGCAAGACTGAACAAGCTGGGTGGACCCGAATCGTACAACCACTATGCGGTGGGATGGGCGCACGCGATGGATACGCCATACCAATGGACCAAGCAGGTGGCGTCGCACTGGGGCGGCACGCGCAACGGCACCATCGTTCACTGGCCGAAGGGCATCCAGGGCAAGGGTGAGCTCCGCACACAATTCCATCACGTGATCGACGTTGCGCCGACGATTCTTGAACTGGCCGGGCTGCCGCAGCCGCAGTTTGTGAAGGGAGTGCAGCAGCATCCAATCGAAGGCGTCAGCATGGCGTATTCGTTCAATGATGCCAAAGCAGCGGAGCGGCACGAGACACAGTACTTTGAGATGTTCGGCAACCGCGGCATCTACCACAAGGGCTGGACCGCGGTAACGCGACATCAAACACCATGGCTCATCATCGGAGGCGAGAAAGTCCAAGCATTTGATGACGATAACTGGGAACTCTATGACACCAGCAAAGACTGGAGCCAGGCGAACGACCTGGCCAAGCAGATGCCGGAGAAGTTGCATGAGCTACAGCGGCTATGGCTGATTGAGGCAGTGCGATATAACGTCCTCCCGCTCGACGACAATATCGCCGCACGACTCAACGCCGATACAGCGGGACGGCCAGTGCTGATCAAGGGCAACTCCCAGATTCTGTTTGGCAGCATGGGGCGTCTTTCGGAAAATTCGGTCGTCAATATCAAGAACAAATCGCATTCCGTGACCGCCGAGATCGTTGTGCCGGCAAGCGGGGCTGAGGGTGTGATTGTCGCTCAAGGCGGCAACATTGGCGGCTGGAGCTTGTATGCCAAGGGCGGCAAGCTGAAATACTGCTACAACCTACTCGGCATCCACCAGTTCTACGCTGAATCTGCCGACGTGCTGCCTTCGGGTCAACACCAGGTGCGCATGGAGTTCGCTTATGCTGGCGGCGGCCTGGGCAAGGGCGGTACTGCCACTTTGTTCGTAGACGGGAAGCAAGTTGGCCAAGGCAACGTCGCGGCCACGGCAGCTATGGTCTTCTCTGCCGACGATGGTTGCGATGTCGGGGTGGACACGGGCGCTCCGGTCTCGCCGGACTATGGGTCACGCGGGAATGAGTTCACAGGTCAGGTGAAGGGCGTCCAAATCGCCATTGCAGAGGATGCCGTCAGCCTCGATCACCTCGTCTCGCCGGAGGAAGCGGTCCGAATCGCCATGGCACGGCAGTAGCTTTAACCTACGCGGCCGGCGGTCTTCATAAAGCTGCCGGTCGTGCTGAATAGTGGGGGAAATTTTGATTGAAGACGCACAAGAGATTTGGAGACCGGCCCACGTGCCAACCAGCTCGGAGCCAATACGACAGCGTCTGACCAGGAAGCTAAAGGCTGCCGCCAGCCAGCTGTGGAAACAATTTCGCACGCTGCGGCGCGCCCTTGTGCACCCGGGTGTTCCCTGGTATGCCAAGGCTGTTTGCGGATGCGCCGTGGCCTATGTTGCCAGTCCTATTCAGCTCATCCCGAATTTCATTCCGGTGATTGGCCAGCTGGACGACGTACTGGTGATTGGCCTGAGTCTGCGCCTGCTGAAGCGATGCTGCCCGGCTTCGGTTCTGCTGGAAATCCAGAAAGATGCCTCCGCGCCTGCAGCCCCTGAGTCACGCTTGCCCATGCCGGTTTCGAACGACTCGCCGGCGGAGTCTTCGCCGCCCGGCACGGCTCGATAATTCCCTTCTCGAGCTGCGATCGACCAACGTGGCGACCTGCAGTGCTGCAGGCTCCACTCGAGGGCCGATTCGCTACTCCAACATGTTGGGTTTCCCCCAAAATTGAGCTGGCTAGAGCGAACGCCACGTCTCCGGCATCGTCACTCAAACTTCACGAACTGAACTACTTACCGGCGCGAATGAACGGTTCTCGATTTGGCTAGCGGCTTGCACTTTGTGTCTAAGCCATTCGCAGTCCAAGCCAGGAAGGACCCCTATGCCGCAGGTAGCTGAGTTCACCCGTCCAGCCAATTCTCCGCCGCGTTTTCACCTGCTGGCCAAACCAAGTGGCTCGACCTGCAATATCGACTGCAAGTACTGTTTCTTTCTTTCGAAGGAAGCGCTGTATCCGAACGACAAGCAGCGGATGTCGCAGGAAACCCTTGAAACGTATATCCGGCAGCTGCTGGAGTCGCACCGCACTCCGGAAGTTACGGTTGCCTGGCAGGGGGGCGAACCCACGCTGATGAAGCTGGAATTCTTCCGCCATTCCGTCGAACTGGTGGAGAAGTATCGCAGGCCTGGGCAGGTGGTGCAGCAAACTTTTCAGACCAACGGCATTCTTCTCGACGATGACTGGTGCGCTTTTTTCAAGGAGCACAATTTTCTGGTCGGCCTCAGCGTTGACGGTCCTCGCGAAATCCATAATGCCAACCGGGTGGACCGCGGCGGACAGGGCACGTTCGACAAGGTGATGAAGGGTTGGCGCAAACTTCGCCAGCACAATGTGGACTTCAACATTCTTTGCACGGTCAATTCTGCCAATGAACATCATGGACGCACGGTGTATCGCTTCTTTCGCGATGAACTGGGCGCACAGTGGGTGCAGTTTATTCCCATCATTGAGCGCGCCACTGCGGATACGATTCAGATCGCAAACCTGGGATGGAGTGAACGGCCGGGACAGAAGCGCCTGCTCTATACGCAGTCCGGCGACATGGTGACGGATCGGTCGGTGGGCGGCAAGCAATACGGCCAGTTCATGATCGACATTTTCGAGGAGTGGGTGCGGCACGACATCGGCAAGGTGTATGTGCAGCTGTTCGACGTCACCCTGGAAGCTTATTTTGGCCGCCATCTGCTTTGCATCCACGCTCCAACCTGCGGATACGGGCCGGCGCTGGAACATAACGGCGATCTTTATTCGTGCGATCACTTTGTCGAGCCGAAATTTCGCCTCGGAAATATTCACGAAACGCACATGCTGACGCTGGTGTCTTCTGCCGTGCAACGCAAGTTCGGCGACGACAAGCGCGATACTCTGACCGCCCAGTGCAAGAGCTGCGAGGTTCGGCCGCTTTGCAATGGCGGATGCCCGAAGGACAGATTTACCTTGTCGCGAGACGGAGAGCCGGGTCAGAACTATCTTTGCGCGGGCCTCGAGCTTTTCTTCAAGCACACCATGCCGGCCATGCGAACCATGGCGCAACTGCTGCAACAGCGGCGTGCGCCCTCCGACATTATGGAAATCACGGCGGAGAGTGACAAATCGGCACGTCATCAACCATGTCCTTGCGGCAGCGGCCGCAAGCTGCGCCAGTGTCACGGCAATGCTGCACCGGATTTCCCTTTCAGCCATGTGAGCCTGGTCGAGGATGAGAGCGCGGAAGCGAACGGCGCGACGTTGATGGACCCATCTCAATTGCCCGCTATTTCCGCTGCTGAAAATGGAGCTGCATCGTGAATTTTCGAGGGGCACACATCGGTTTTGCAGGAATGTATGGAGGTTGAATGCCGCACCGTCTCAGGATCCATACAGACTGGGATCTCTTTGGTCGAATCCGTCGATTTCGAGGCGGCTAGCTCGAAGTTGGCGCGAGTCCAAAGTGTGGCTTGATGTGTTCACAGAATTTTTTCAGCTTCGGTTTCCAAGTCCTGGACTGAGGCCGCAACCGCAGCAAGAAGTTCAACTCCACTAGAAAGGTACCGACTATGGCTACAACAGCTGCAAAGAAACCCAATATCCTCATCCTCTGGGGGGATGACATTGGCATATGGAACATCAGCCACTTTAGTCACGGCATGATGGGCTACCGAACGCCGAACATCGACCGCATCGCCGACGAAGGGGTCTCCTTCACCGACTATTACGGCCAGCAGAGTTGTACGGCAGGACGCGCCGCCTTCATTACCGGCCAAAACCCGCTCCGCACCGGTTTGACCAAAGTCGGCATGCCCGGCGCCGATCTCGGGCTGCAACCGGAGGATCCAACCATTGCTGAGATGCTGAAGCCTCTCGGCTACGCCACGGGCCAGTTCGGCAAGAACCATCTTGGCGACAAGAATGAGTTTCTGCCAACCGTGCACGGATTCGACGAATTCTTCGGCAACCTCTACCACCTGAACGCAGAAGAAGAGCCGGAGTTGCCCGACTATCCCAAAGATCCGAAATTCAAAGCGATGTTCGGACCTCGCGGTGTATTGCATTGCAAGGCGCTGGCTAGCGACAATCCAGAACCGGACGATCCGCGCTTCGGCAAAATTGGAAAGCAGACGATTAAGGACACTGGCCCGCTGACTAAGAAGCGGATGGAAACCGTTGACGAGGAGATCACGGCCGCCGCGCTCGACTGGATGGAAGAACAGGCGAAGGCGGATCAGCCGTTTTTCCTCTGGTATAACTCAACCGCCATGCACTTCCGGACCCATGTTGCCGAAAAGAACATCGGAAAGAGTGGGCAGGACGAGTACAGCGATCGGATGGTCGTTCACGATGAGCAAATCGGCATGATGCTGGACAAGCTGGATGAGCTGGGCATTGCCGATAACACCATCGTGATGTATTCCACCGACAACGGCCCCGAGAACGACACCTGGCCGGACGGAGCCAATACGCCGTTCCGTGGCCAGAAGGACACCAACTGGGAAGGTGGCTGGCGCGTACCTGCGTTCTTCCGGTGGCCTGGCAAAATCAAGGCAGGCTCGGTGCTCAACGGCATCGTCTGCCACCAGGACATGCTGCCGACTTTGGTCGCGGCGGCGGGTGATCCTGGCATCAACCAGAAACTCCTCGACGGCTACAAAGCGGGGAGCAAAACGTTCAAGGTGTGTATCGACGGCGTCAACCAACTGCCTTACCTTACCGGCGAAGTAGAGGAGAGCCCCAGAAATGCGTTCTTCTACGCGAGCGACGATGGAGGCATCATGGCAGTGCGGGTTGGCGATTACAAGTCAATTTTTGAAGTGCAGCGTGCGACTACTATGGAGGCATGGGCAGAGCCTTTCGTGAAACTGCGCCTGCCCCATATCTTCAACCTGCGTCGCGATCCGTTCGAGCGTGGCGACTTCAACTCCAACACGTATTGGGATTGGATGGTCAATCACGCGCCACAACTCTACCAGGTACAGGCAGTCGTGGCGGCCCAGGTCACTAATTTCGTCAAGTACCCACCGCGGCAGAAGGCAGCCTCATTCAACCTCGACAGTGTGATGGCGTCGTTGGGGCCAGCGCAAGCTGCATACAAGGCGCAGGAAGCGGCGGCCGAAAAAGCAGCCGCAGCCAAGAAGCCCGAACCCGTGGGCGCAAAGTAGCATCGTCAGCAACGGAAGGAAAGGGAGGGTCTCCACGACCTCCCTTTTTTTCTGTATCCTCTTCCTTCTATGACACTCTCCGGGGAAACTCAGCCGACACCTCGACCCAGTGGCATGGAGGAAGTTCAGGATTTCTACGAGCGGTATCCTTATCCGCGGCCCGTGGAAAGCCTGGAAAACTACGCGCGTCTGTGGGACGATGCGAACCGCCGGCGAGCTGACTTTCATCTTTTCTGGCCCGACAAACCTTACCGCGAAGACGATTCCATCCTGATTGCAGGATGTGGAACCTCCCAGGCCGCCAAGCATGCGATGCGCTGGCCTTCGGCGCAGGTCACGGGTATCGACTTCAGTGCGACGAGTATCCATCACACCGAACAGCTGAAGCAGAAATACGATCTGAAAAATCTTCAGCTTCGCCAGCTTGCGATTGAGCGGGTTGCAGAGTTGGGAACCAGTTTCGACCAGATTGTTTGCACCGGAGTGCTGCATCATCTGCCTGACCCGGATGCCGGGCTCGCTGCCCTGCGCAGTGTGCTGAAGCCCGACGGAGCGATGCACCTGATGGTCTATGCTCCTTATGGGCGAACCGGGATTTATATGTTGCAGGAGTTTTGCCGGCGGGTCGGCATCCATGCGACGGATGATGGAATCCGCGATCTGGTCACGGCGCTGCAATCCTTGCCGCCCGATCATCCGCTGGAGAGCCTGCTGCGCCAGGCACCGGACTTTCGCCATGAGGCGGCGCTGGCGGATGCGTTGCTGCACCCGCAGGATCGCGCCTATTCTGTTCCGCAATTGTTCGCGTTTCTCGAGAAGGCTGGATTGAGCTTCGGCCGCTGGGTGAAACAAGCTCCGTACAGCATCGCTTGTGGCGTGCTGGCGAAGCTGCCGCAGGCTCGGCAGATGGCGCAGCTTTCTTTCTCGGAGCAATTCGCGGCGGCGGAGCTTTTTCGCGGCACCATGCTTCGTCATAGCGTCATTGCCTACCGCGATGATCGACCTGCCGATGTTGCGCCGGTCCACTTTTCCGGCGACGCCTGGCTGCGCTACGTTCCGCTGCGCATGCCGGACACACTCACGATTCAAGAGCGTTTGCCGGCGGGCGCCGCTGCCGTGCTGATCAACCAGACGCACACCTACCGCGATTTGTTTCTGCCGATCAGCGCTGCGGAAAAGCGATTGCTGGATGGTATCGATGGTCATCGGACCGTCCGCGAGATTGTGGAGTCGGCGCAGTCATCCTGGTCCGAGTCTTCCGGGCCGGAGATGGCCTGCAGGTTCTGTGAACAGCTGTGGTGGCAGGACCAGGTGGTGTTTGACGCATCACATTCTGAATAGGACGGACGGCGCGGGTTCGAAATCACGAGCAAGCCTTTCGCCGGATGGCGCGCCCGCTCTGTGGGGGACACATTCCTCCAACATTTTGGGCGGACTCCAAAAGATAGCCGACATGCGACCGGGAATTCCTTGCCATTGGCTGGCCATCTCCCTTGAATGCAGCTGTTTTGGCACAAATGCGGTTTGGCTGGCCGCTTGCTCTTTTTGATTGATTAGCAGCTCTGACGCAGGCCTGACAACGGCAGTTGGATTGAGTGCCACGCGTTTGCCCCGTCGGGATTGTCACGGAGTTTCGGCACTTCCGCAAACATCGATGACGCATAACTTGACGATGCAAATCGTAGACATGGTGGCGCGCGGGCTGGAGCTCGTGGGCGTGGCTGTGATTGCTGTTGCATTTGTCTACGCGGCGCTGCGCGCGGTTCGTCATTACCGGATGGGGCGTCCGGACGTGTACGACCAGCTGAAGATTTTTATTGGAAGAGGACTACAGCTTGGGCTGGAATTTCTGGTGGCCGCGGACATCATCAGCACGGTGACCGTCGAGCCAACCCGGGAACAGATCGTTTCGCTTGGCATATTGATTGTGATTCGGACGTTTCTGAGCTGGTCAATCACGGTCGAAATTGAGGGTTGCTGGCCCTGGCAGCTTGCGAGGAATAGGAAAGGTTGACGCTATGGCGGACTTGAAAAGTATTCTTCATGCCATATTCAATTGGGAGAGAGTCATCACACAGCTTTTCGCCCGGCTCGACGGTCCGATGCATTTCCGCTTTATTATGCAGCCGCTGATGGCCGCTATATTGGCGACGATTGATGGCATCAAAGACGGAAAGGCCGGCAAACCTGCCTATCTGTGGGAGATCCTTTCGACCGCTCCGGATCGAAAGACGTTGCTGCGGGAAGGCTGGAAGCGTGTGAGCCGGGTGTTTTTGCTGGCAGTCCTTCTTGATGTGATTTATCAACTGATCGAGTTTCACTGGATTTATCCAGGCGAGACGTTGATTGTGGCCATCGTGCTGGCGATCATCCCGTATTTTCTGCTGCGCGGCCCGATCAATCGTTTCGTGAAGTGGCGCATAAAGAGAAAACTCCAAAAATCAAAGCCGGAAATTGCGGCCAGCTAGTCTGCCGAGAGTTGTGGTCGCACATGGGATTGTCAGACACAACTCGAACTCCGGGACACGCCGGCAGGTCGAGTCCGATGCAGCTCGCATGGTTGCTGGGAGTTGCAGCGCTGGGCTTCTTCATCTCTGCGGTTGGGTACAGCCAGACGTCCGCCACGATTTCCAACGCTCAGAAGGTATCGCAACCAGTCCAGCAAGCCGGGCCCACTGAAGCAAAATCCACCGAGAAAGAAAAAAAGAAAAAGAAGAAGAAGAAACTTCTGCCACGCGGCTCCATCGCAGCTGCGCCGATTCCTATTTCCAGTCCGGCCATCGGCTCGGGAATCGTTCCGGTGGTGGGCTATATCTTTCCACTGAGCCTGAAAGACAAGAAGTCGCCTCCCTCCGTGATCGGCGCGGCTGGCCTGCTTACGAACAACAGCAGCCGCGGCTTTGCCTTGATCGGACAATTCTTCATGAAAGAGGATACGTACGAACTGACGGCGGGCTACGTTCATGGAAATCTCGACTACAACATTTACGGCGAGGGCATATTGCAAGGCCAAAAGCTCGGCCTGGAACAAACCGGCGACGGCTATATGGTCGAGTTCCTGCGTCGCATTGCGTGGAGGTTTCTTGCCGGCCCGCGATTTATCGACGGGCATTCCTTTATCACGGTGCAGCAGGACCAGTTTCCGAATTTCCCTATCCCCCCGGATGCCGGACTTCACACCAACCTGGTGGCGATCGGCGCGAAGGTGACGCGTGACACCACTCCTAACCGTTTTTATCCGGTTGATGGGACAAAGTTCAGTTTCACTTCAGATTTCTTTTCTCAGTCTTTGGGCAGCAAATACAGCTTCCAGTCGTATAAGACCGAATTCGACAAATACTGGAGCCTGAGCGCGAAGCAGGTGCTGGCCTACGACGCATATCTTTGCGCGACCGGTGGCACGCCTCCGTTTTATGGGAACTGCATTTACGGCAGCGGCAATGAGTTGCGGGGTTACACTGCCGGCCAATATTTCGACCGATATATGGCGGCAACGCAGTTGGAATACCGGCTGGTGCTGCCAAAGCGTTTCGGATTGGTCGCGTTCGGCGGCATCGGCGGTGTCCGTGCCGGGGACGAGCAGTTGTTACAGAGCAGCCACTTCCTGCCGGATATTGGCGCCGGGTTACGGTTTACGGTGAGCAAGAAATATCACGTGAACATGCGTGCCGACTACGGACAAGGGGTGAATGGCCACACCTTTGGCCTTGGGGTTCTGGAAGCGTTCTAGGCCGAACGCCACTGCAACATGACTCAAGAGCGCGCAGCCGGCGGTGGGGCGTCGCATGGAACAATCGACGGCCAATGCTCTCGCACCGCGATTGCGCGGAATAGGAATGCAACCGTCACCGAGATCAGGGTGATGGGAAAAAATCCTCCGCGGTTCATAAAGTGCCAGTCCAGCAGTGTGTAGATGGTGCTCGCCAGCACCGCAGTGGTCACCAGTTGCTCGGAGGGTCGAACCACTTCTGGCGTGACCCCGGAGAACAGGTCAATGCATACTCCGCCTGCCACGGTGGAGATCAACCCGACGACGATGGCGGCAAAGACTCCGAGGCCGTGGTCGAGTGCCTTGTGTGCCCCCAGAATCGCGAACCAGGGCAACGTGAATGACTTGAAAAAAGCCAGCGTTCGGGTGCGGAAGCGTTCTTCCTTTGACTCCAGAAATTTGTAAATCCCAATCCCCAGTAAACCCATCAGAACGCACACAAACAGGTAATTCCAATCTTTCAGCGGTGCGGGAATATCGTTCAGCAAGATGTCGCGCGACACGCCGCCGCCAATGCCGCCAAAGAAGGCCATGATCAGCAAGCCAGCCATGGTATAGCCGCGGTCGTGGGAGGGATTGCGAGCGATCAGCACGCCGTTCAAGGCATTGATTCCGGCAGAGAACAAATCGATGTTCGGAAAGCTGGGTAGAGTCATGGGAACATCTCCTCAGATCGGAGGTACGGCAGAATGTTTCAGCTAAAAGGGTCCGTGGCGAAGCAGAACGCCGTAGAACGTGATGATTCCGATCAGGATGACCAGCATGGAGACCACGAACGAAATGGAATAAATGTGTCTCGACTGGGTGGCGCCAATCTCGTTCAGAAATCTGCGATGCTGCCAGGCCGCCGCGGCTAAGGCGAGCGTGCCCAGGGCGATCAAGGTTAAGCCCAGGTTGCGCGGCGCCTGCGGACGCCGGATATTCCCGGTTGCGATTTCTTCCGGCAGATATTGAAAAAATTTGTAGATGCTGAAACCGAATCCAATCATCGACAGCGATGTTCGAACCCATGCCATCAGGGATCGTTCTGACGCCATCACGGTGCGCTGGATGGCAAGATCGGTCCGGTTCTCTGCCAGCACTGTTCCCCGGTCTTTTTGCACTACTTCTTCATCAGGACTCATCGATGCTTTCCTCGGTACGCTCTCGCTGAGGAATTCCAGCGACCAGCGAAATCGGCCTGCCTCGTTTTTTCAGCTGTTCCCTGCATCACGGAATGCAAGCAAACGACCAGACTACGAAACCGCCCGATTGACTGATTTCATTCGAAATGGACACACATTCAGCGTTTCAGGACAATGGCATGGCCGGGCGCCGCCCGAAATTTCGGAGTTCCCTCCAACATGTCGTAACCCGCACGGACCCCAACGCAGGCATTTCCATAGCACCGCGCCGGATGGCGGGAGCGAGGACGGAAAGCCTGGAGCAGCAGCGACCGAGGAGATGCCGGCTTAATTGTTGTTGCCGGATCCCTTCCAATCGAGCACGTCGGAGAGCCGCCACGGATTCTGATTCAGATCCCACTGCAGCTGCCCTTGCTTGTCGACCACCAGTTGCGCCATCGGATAGACGACACCTGTACTCTTGCTTTTGTCCTGGTCGTTGATGTCGAGAATGCCGGCGGATAGGTCATAGGACATGGTCTCGCTGTCGGTCCAGGCTTCGCCAAAGCGGATTTGGCGATTGGTGACAAAGACGATGTGGCGGCCTGTGGGCGTAGGGGTGACCGCGATATATGCGCAGTCATTGCCGAGAGTTCCGGTGATTTCGACTCTGCCCACCGTCCGCATTTTATACAGCGCATTCACCAGGCCCTGATTCTGCCCCTTCTGAAACGCGGCTTGCAGAACGGCTCTGTCCGCGGGGGTTGAGAAATCGTAAATCAGCAAGGTGACGCCAATGTTCTGGCCCATTTGAGTGCCAGTGCCGAAAGCGGTGGCGTCGATGGTTTCGTACCTGTTATCTCTGGCAAGCCCAGGTAAGGTTCCGATCAGTAGTGCGCCCAACATCACAACGGATTTGAGAGCAAACCTGGAAACATTGAGACGACTGTGCATATCCCCTCCCATTTCAGTTCCATGGGAATGTCCGGTTGCATCGGAGTCACGCCCATGCCTGAATGTCATATGCAAACCAAACGCCAGAGTCGCCCGCTTGTTTTTCGTTCGAAGGGCCTGAGAATGCAGCGTTTGCAGGCGTCGCCGATTGGAGACCAGGGTCGCCACCCGACATTTGGGAGTTGCCTCCAACATGTCGTAATCGTCCGCGGAACCCTATTGCGGGAAGGTGCGGACAGCGCAGATCGGGGATCAACGCCGATGCTGCCTATCCCCTCGAGCCAAGTTCGCCGGAGGTGGGTGGCAGATGGATTGCGGCAATCTTGAGCTATGATTCGTATCGTCGCGAACAAATGTCCGCAAAATTGCGTGATTTCGCCGGTGGAATGGCGAGACACAGGTGAAATACGCGGTCTGGGCTCTCGAGAGGGATTGAGTGTATGAACACAATGGACCACCCGCTATTTCTTTCGCTTTGCCTGTTCCTTGGGCTGTGGCTCTCCATGCTGGCCGGGGTCGCGGTGCATCGGCTCAGAAAGCTTCAGCCGGACGAGCAACAGGGCTTCAACATTATCCTGACGGCGACCTTGACGCTGCTCAGCCTCATCCTTGGATTCAGCTTTTCGATGGCCAATACCCGTTACGATCAGCGCAAGGGATATGAAGAAGCCGAGGCGAACGCGATCGGGACGGAATATGCGCGGGCTGAAGTGCTGCCCGCCGCGGACGCGGCCAGAGTGCAAGGCTTGCTTCGACAGTATCTGCAGCAGCGGATTTTGTTCTACGAAACGGGAGATCGCCTGAGTCTTCCACAAATCAACGGCGAAACCTTGCGAATTCAGAAAGAACTATGGGCAGCGGTGAAGGATGAGGCAGCAACGCAAACTACTGCTGCCGCGATTCTCGTAATGTCTGGAATGAATGACGTGATCAATTCGCAGGAACGCGCGCAGGGATCGTGGTGGAATCGCATCCCGACTTCCGCCTGGATACTGATGACCATCATCGCCGTCTGCGCCAACCTACTGCTTGGATTTGGCGGGCAGCACGTGCGAGCTCGACCGATGATCTTTCTTGTGCTGCCGTTCGTGATCTCGACCGCGTTCTATTTGATCGCGGAAATTGACAGTCCTCGCAACGGCGTCATCCACGTGGTTCCGGAGAACCTTGTAAGTCTCTCCCAGTCATTGCAGACGCGCTGACGATAGCCGCGTCCGCAAGTGAGCGGGATGTTGTTAGTTGCCTGCAGAAGCAGCGGTGCCGATTGCCTCGCCGGAAACGACAATTTCGACGCGCCGGTTCTGCTGACGCCCCGCAGATGTATCGTTGCTGGCCACCGGACTTGCAGCTCCCAGGCCGACGGAGGTCACCGAATCCGGACTGAGACCTTGCGAAATCAGGAATGCTCGCACTTCATCTGCCCGTTGCCCTGACAACTTCAGGTTGAATTGAGGACTTCCGGTGCTATCGGTGTAGCCTTCGATCTTCAACTTCAGGCCCGGATGAGCCAGGATGACGCCGGACATTTTCGCCAGTGCCAGGGTTGCGTTCTGGGATAGCTGATACTTTCCCGTGGAGAACAGAATGTCCGCCATGGTAACGACCAGACCCCGCGGCGTATCGACGGTTTGCAGCACGGAGTTCAACTGAGCCAGAAGCTGAGCCCGCAACGCCCGTTGCGCTTCAATTGCTTCGGCAGCCTGCTGAGCAGATTTTTGAGCGGCGGCGTCGGCCTGGACTTTGGCAGCTTCTGCCTGGGCGCGAGCCTGCGCTTCCTGTGCGGCAGCGGCCTGGGCCTGAGCCGCGCGAGCATCCGCCTGCGCTCTTTGCAGCGCTTCTGCCTGCTGCTCTGCTGACAACTGCGCTTCGCGTTGTTTGGCTTGCGCGGCTCGGTCGGCTTCCGCTTGTTGGGCCTGCGCCACCTTTTCCGCAGCCTCCGCCTTGACGGCCAAAGAGCGAGCATCCTCCGCCTGCTGGGTGGTGCTGCGTGCAGCGGTCAGGATGGGATTCTTCTGCTTTCTCGCGATGTAATCATCCATCTGCGCCTGTGACTGCTGGGCTGTGCTCCAGGCGTTGGGAGCATACTTCTCGGCTCCCTGCAGTTGTGCGATTCGCATGGCATTGCGCGCTTCGTACACGGCGAGCGGAACTTTGGGATCCATGGTGATCGGCTGCAGCTGCGACTCATGGTAGGCGCTGCGACGCAACAGCCGCGCCGAGACAGGAGTGGTCATGCCCTTGGTATTGCTGCCCGGAACGCCCATCAGGACCACGGCCTCGCTGGGTTCCGTGACGGCAAAATAGGGCTCCGCGGTGATGATCAAAGCGAAGTTCGGCATTTGCGTGGTCGCGATCAGCTTGGCCTTGTCGCCGTTCAAAAGGATTTCGCCGAGATTGGCGGCGCGGCCCTCCGGCGTGATGGCCCACAGAACGTAGGTGAGGAACTCCGGCCCCAGCTGGGTGGCGGGCGACATCTTCTGCAATTGCATGTCGATGGTAATGATGCCCTTCTTGTTGTCGATCTTCGCCTGGCCCTTGGCAAATGGCAGTAGCGGAGTGCCGGTGAAATCGATGCGACTCGACGTATTGTTCGGAAAGCTGACCGCCTGCACGGTCTTCGACACATTGATGTTGATATTGACGACAGACGGGCTGTTCGCAGCCTGGTCCTGGGCGAATATGGGTGAACTGCAGAAAACGGACAGAGCGATGATGAGTACGGTTTTCTTCATGCGGACCTCTCATGCAACCTTGCTATGACATGCCGGCGCAAAACCCCGGTGAGCTGAGTCCCCAGAAGATATGGTGAAAACTTTTCTTAGCTGGTGGACTGAAACCGATTCTACTGTGCAGACGGCGATGTCGCACGCAATATTCGAGAGCTGCAGGCCGATTCGATGGTGATCGGTCTGAGGTTGTGCTGTTTATTCACGACTTTTTGACAGATGCAGCTAGAGGAAGGGTCGCACGCTTTTTCTGCAACCCTTCGAGAAGACTACCCCGGACTTACCACTGCACTCCGGGATAGAGGCTGGGCAGGCGATAGGCGCGATAGGCCCAATTCGAAGCCAGTGTCAAATTCCAGACAGTTTGCGGATTGGGTTGGTCTGTCACCTCAAACACCTGTGAACTTTCGGGCACCAAGCCGCAGAGATCGTATTCGACGTTGCCGTTCGCCAGTGTTTCCGCATTTCCACCGAAATCGTTATACAGAGGAGTCGGCAGGATCTGATGAAAAGTCAGCGTCGCCGTCATTGCCGACTCATTGATCTGCAGGATCGGAATCGTGCTATATAAGCAGGGCGGTGCGCTTCCGGTTCCGCAGGTTACACCTGGAGCGAAGATGCGAAAGTTGCCGTTGTCCATCAGGGTCAGGCCAAAGATTCCTGTGGTGTTCGTTGTGGTGAAGGATGGGTCGTGTTGGCCGTAGAACCAATCTGCGGGGTTGGTATCCGCCGCGCCGTTATTCATCAGCGTGAAATCGCCTTGATAGCCGAGACGCCAAAGGATGTTTCCCGTTCCTGCTCCGTTGTTGTAGTCGACTTTCACCACCCAGCTCTGGTGGCGGATGGAAACAAGAAAGTTGCCGTCATCTTTCGAATAAACGATTGCATTCGAATGTGTCCAGTCGGGGAAGCTTTGGGTAAAGAGTGCCGGATGCCGGTTGACATCCAGGTGGTCGAATTCATTCCATACCCAGACCGGATTCAGGTTGGTATCAAGGTCGACGACGACGTCGCCCAGCACATTCGTAGTGCCAGGATAGCCAGGAAGATTCGTAAACTGCTTAACGGTGTTCGCCAGCACCAACCAATGACCATTCGGCAGTGGCGTGACATCATGTGAAAACACCTGAAGTGTCACGTTGTAGTTCGCGGCAGCCAACTTGGCGTTGAGCTGTGCCATGGTGATTTGCTTCATGGTGTTCCCAATCAAATCGACTTCGCGCACCAAATTCGGATCGGCCGGATTAAGTCCTCCATTGATGGGGGCCGATGAGTCGTCGCTATAGAGAAAGAGGAAGTCACCGTTCGCGAGTTGCTTGGGAGCAAAGATTCCGGCGCGGGTTGGAGCTTCGGGCGTAATGTAGGCCCAAGAGACGTGTCCGGACAAATCCGTCGCGAGGACCTGAGCGGAGGCTCCGACAGGATTTACGATCTCGATTCCAGATTGCGGCGTCTGTCCAGATGTCGTTGTCGCCGTAAAATGCGGAGTCAAGCCTGCAGGGTAAGCGCTGGTGGTGAAGGTGTGGTCGACATCAGTTGCGGTGACGCCATCGGCCAAGGTGACGGCGGCCTGCAGATGGTAGGCGGTGTTGGCCAGCAAGCCGGCCACTTCAATGCTGACTGGACCACCGCCAGCGGGAGTGGCAACCGACCAGGTTTGCTTGCCGTAGCTGGTGGTGGTGCCAAAGTTCACCGTGACATTGCCGGCAAACGGAGGCGTGATGGTGTAGAGCGCCACTTGCGGATTACTCGTCGCAGTCACGGTGCCGGCCGTCATCGCAGCGGAAATTCCGGTGAGCGTGACCAATCCTGGGGCCAGAGGCAAGGGCACATTGGCCAGACCAAGATTCAGCGTCGCGGTTTGCGATCCGGCTGTGGTCGGAGCAAAGGTGATGATAACGGGGCAGCTCGATGCAGCAGCCAACGTGGTTCCACAGGACTGAGCAGCGACGACCGTGAAGCCAGGAGTCGATCCAACGATCGAGGGATTCAGTGTGAGCGGATTGGTGCCGGTGTTGGTGACTTCAACGACGGTCTGAGTCTCAGGATTGCCAATAATATTCTGGCCGAAGTCATACGATGTTGCGCTGATGCTGGCGGTCGTAGTGGGCGAAACCGCATTGACCATGCTGCTGGATCCGCTTGCGCATCCAGTCAAAACTGCTGCTGTCGCAAGTAACGCGCATGCGCCATAACGAGCGCAATTTCTGGCCATCTCAAAATCTCCTTAAGGTTGCGTGGAAGGATCGCTTTTTTCCAGGAAGACAGGAAGCAGCATGACCATTAGCGATCGGCTCAATTTAACACGAAAGGTTTACTTAAGTAAGCCTGAAAGTAAATGGACTATTTTCGGCTCTGACAAGAAAGGTGTGGCTTGCTGAGACTTTTTGGAGGCGCTGAAGCGCCGCACAGTGAGAGGAGTTCTGTGCTCGTCAATGGCGCCGGCGCGCGGGCTTCGCGACTGCTTCCCTCGTGCCCTGGCAGCGAAATCTTTCCCATCAAAATGTTTTCTGCAACGTCGCAAGGCAACTCTCCGCAGGCAACTGTGCTGGGAAAAATCCCAGTCGCACGCATCAGCGGCCAGGCGGTGGACGGGGCTAGCGCCCGCGGCGATCTAAGGTATGCGCCGCAAAATATTTCTCTCGGTGCGGCCAGCGGAGACGATTCCCTGATGTAGAGATTTCTCGCTTAAAGGGGAACCGTGTTGACACGGGTGGCTAGTTCAGGCTTGTCCTCGATGCAGGAACGCATTCGTCTGTTCGCGCTACGGCGGTACAAGCGATAACAGAGAATCAAAATCGCAGCGGCAAGGCTCAAGACCAGCAGAAGTTCCAGCGAACCATTGCCCCCATCCGGAGAGACTCCAAACATCCGCTCTATAAAATCCATATCGCGCTCCGACCCTCCATCTGATGGTATAATGTTTCCCCGCGTTTTGAAAGGAGAATCCAATGACGCAAATTGTGGATGTAAGCCCGATCAAATCCAATACAAATACCACCGACATCAATCATTCTGTCATTGGACGCATGCTCTCCATTGCCTGCTCGCCGGATGGAGAGACGGTGTATGCCGGATCTTATTCGAACCTCTGGGCCTCCGATGACGGCGGCAAGAGCTTTGCACAACTGACTTGGCCACAACCGGCGCCCGGCGAATTCGACGTTCCCGGCGCGCTGGGGGGCTGGTGCGTTGTCGACATCGCGGTCGCGGGGGGTTGGCGGGTCGATCGCCATCCCCGCTTCATGGCGCGGTTGACACGACGCGGTCACATGGACATTGTCGGCTTCGGAGACTGCGGCGTCTGGACGGCGCTGGGCAATGGCGACGGCAGTTTTCAGGCGCCGAACGTCGTCATCAACAACTTCGGCTACAACGCGGGTGGATGGCAGATCGATAAGCACCCGCGATTTGTGGTGGATCTAAATGGCGATGGATGCGCGGACATTGTTGGCTTCGGTGACGCCGGTGTGTGGACCGCCCTGGGCAATGGCGACGGCACATTTCAGGCGCCGCAATTTGTGCTGGGGAACTACGGCTACAACCAGGATTGGCGGGTCGACAAGCATCCCAGGTTTCTCGCTGTGCTGACCAGCAGCGGATTTCCAGATATCGTCGGCTTCGGCGAAGACGGGGTATGGGTCGCACTTGGCAATGGCGACGGCACATTCCGCGAGCCGAACCCGAACCCAGTGCTCGCCAACTTCGGCTACAAGCAGAACTGGCGCGTCGACAAGAACCCGCGACTCCTCGCCCCGCTGACCAGCAGCGGATTCGCGGACATCATCGGCTTTGGGACAGACGGTGTCTTTGTCGTGTTGAGCAATGGCGACGGCACGTTTCGCGAGCCGCACCCGAACCCAGTGCTCGCCAACTTCTGCTACAAGCAGGGCTGGCGGGTTGACCAGCATCCGCGACTCCTTACCCCACTCACCAGCAGCGGATTTTCGGACATCGTCGGCTTTGGACCCCACGGCATATGGACCGCGATTGGCAATGGCGACGGCACATTCCAGAACGCGAAGTTCGTTCTTGAAAACTTTGGCGTCGATCAGGGCTGGCAGGTGGACAAGCACCCGAGGTTCGTCGTCGATATAAATGGCAATGGCTTCCCAGACATCGTCGGCTTCGGTGACCTTGGCGTGTGGACCGCGCTCGGCAACGGCGACGGCAGCTTCCAGAACGCGATATTCGCGCTGGAGAACTTTGGCGTGGATCAGGGCTGGCAGGTGGATAGGCACCCGAGGTTCGCCGTCGATTTGGCGGGCACTGGCTATGCCGATATTGTCGGCTTCGGCGACGCCGGAGTATGGACAGCGATGAACGATGGTTCTGGCGCATTTCCCAGCTCCAATTATGTCCTGGCCAGCTTCGGCTACATGGGGACGGTGCTGGTGCTGACGGCGGACGACCGAATTTCCGGAAGCCACGGCATCTGGCGTTCCACGGATCGCGGCTCAACCTGGGTACAGGCGCATACATTCCCGCCGGACGATACCGCCGGGCAACTGGAGTGGGCGCTGGGCAGCGACCATCTTGTCTACGCGGCGGGAGGAAGCTCGCTGGCGATCAGCAAAAATGCAGGCCTGACGTTTCAGGATGTGTTTCCCTGGGGCACCGGTCCAGCCAAGCGCGTCAATCATGTGGCGGTGTGGCAGAACGCTCCCGCAGACAGCTCGCCCACGGTGATTTATGCGCTGGGAGAGATCGCGACCGTCAACTTCGCTGGGAATCCGGTGAACTATGGGACCATGTTCGTCTCCTTCGATGGAGGAGTGACCTGGATCGAGGACCAGGCCACTAGTAACGATAGTTTTCCTCAGAATGTGGGTGGCGCGACCAGCCCGGTGGCGAATTCCAACTCAGCGCACGTGATGGTGATCTCACCGCTCTCGCCGCTGCAAGTTATCATCACGCAAGACGGCAGCGGGAGTGCTATGCAACCGGCGCTGTGGCTCGGCGACTATACAAAGTTCCAGACCCAGCAGTTCTCCGATTGGTCTGAGATTGGACTGGCGACGGGCAGCCAGGACAGCGGCAATGTCTTTCTGGTGGTGACGCAGCCGGGGCGCGGCAATCTTTTATTTTACGGTTCGCAGACGTCGGTCGCCTATGTCGTCTCGGTTCCGATACTGGTTCCGGCACCGCCTCCGCCACCGTTTCCGGGGGCACTCGAGTGGTC
Source organism: uncultured Acidobacteriota bacterium (assembly GCA_963735505.1). Lineage (GTDB taxonomy): Bacteria > Acidobacteriota > Terriglobia > Terriglobales > Acidobacteriaceae > JAKAAZ01. Next base: position 958,578 of record CAVTLR010000003.1, read on the forward strand.
TTTTGCCTGGGTTGCCCTGGACTCGAACGTCCACTTTGACCTGCATGGAATTTGCCTCTCGCCGGATTTTCATGCGTCCATGTCGGGGGCCTCGACGTTCCCCGGCCCTGGCACCTATCATCCTGGCGGTGGGACGGTGTGGCTGCTGAGCGATGGCGGCATCTACTGGAGTACCGATGGCGGACAGAGCTTCCACGCGTCCGAAAACGCCCGCACGTTGTCCTGTGTCAACATTGCCGGCGTGGCCATCCCGGGCAAAAGCCCGGCGTTGTCGCTGAACGCCGGCGACAATGATGGGTTTTATTCGATGGATGGGGGGGCGCACTGGTCGTACCAGCAATACGGCGGCGGCGACAACGACTGCTCCTTTTCCGACCCGCTGCAGTCGACTTCGATGCTGGTGTTCACGCCGCGATGGGACACAGCCGCAAACTCCGTGGCCGCCAGCAAGGGGCAAACTGTTTCCCTCTATCAGGCCAGTCCCGGCAACCTGCCGGATGCGCGACAGGGCACGAACCAGAGGCGCGCGGTCACGGGTCCGCCGCTGCCGCCCTCCACTACCTGGAACGCGAGCAGCTTCTTTGGGTCGCGCGGTTCGCGGCCGGTCGTCCTTGGCTTGCCGGGAGAAGTGGCGCCGGCGCAGGGAGATTATATTTTTGTCCTGAACCCAGCGACCCAGCCCGTACTGGTGCGCACGCAAAATATTATCGACATCAAGCACCGGGTCGAATGGCTGACGACGGCGACCGGGCCAGGCCAGGGAGCGAACGTCTATCTGCAGGGTCCGACGATTCCGACTCCGCAGCCAGGGTCGGGGTTTGGCGTGGTGCAGGCCTCGGGCGGCCATAATTCGACGGTCTTCTACCTGGGAGGCGACGGCACGCTGTGGACGTGGACCGCGGGGGCGACGAGCTGGAATCAGTTAGCTCCGGCACCAGCGGTAGCCATTAAGTCCGCCGGCGTGTTCGACGTGATCCGATTCTTTGTGCACCCCTATCAGCCGAATGTCATCTACATCCTGGACATCGATCATGTGAAGCGGTCCGACGATGGCGGCAATACCTGGCAAGTGGATTCAAATCTCGAACAGCAGCTCACGTGGGGCGGCCAGATTGCTCTTTCTTCCAACGACGATTCAAGTGGCATCGGCGACCATTTCGACCTGGTGCTGACCGACATGCAGTTCGATCCCAACAATCCGCAGCTGCGCTTTGCCGTGGGTGAAGGCGGAGCTTTTCTTACCATCGACGGCGTGAACTGGATGCAACTGCTGCATACTGGCGCGATGGCCGGCCGGCCGGCCAATTGTTACTTCGACTCGATTTCCACGCCATCCGATCCGGCGTTATACGTCTCGTTTGCCGGACGAAGCGTGGTGAAGATCAGCGATCTGCCATTGAGCGTTCTCGTCTGAGATTCAAAGTCCACCGATCATAAAAAGTTCCCCCTTCGCGATTTCTCGCGAAGGGGGAATGCGTACTGACGCAAGGTCGAATCGAACGTGATGAAGACGATCCGGTTGCTACCACCTGTTGGCTTGACCGTGGCAGGTGCCGACGCCTTTGTCGCTGTACGTAGCCGGTCCGGTAGGCTGTGCAGGATCCTTCAATGCCGACTCGAAATCCCACGCGTAGCCATTCGCATTGAGCGTCAGGCTCATCACGCCCCAGAATTGCCCGGTTCCCGCCTCGAGATTTTCTGCGTTAAAGTTCACGTTGCCGCTAGGATCCTCCATGTTTGTTTCGCCTGAGCCGGAGGCCACAGTGGTTGTGACGACGGGATCAAGTGTCTCGCCGCCGGTGCCCACGACGAATTCGCGTATGCCATTCTTTGGATCGTAATTCCCATTGGGGTCAAGCGGGCGGTAGTGGGCATAGAGGTGGTCGTGTCCGTTCAGCACCAGGTCGGCTCCGTGCGCGTAGAGCAGTTGCCAAAATTGCTGAGCGGTCGGGCCTTCAGGTACGGCGATGCCGTTGGTAGGACTGAAGGTGGGCTGGTGCCAGTAGGCGAGTGTGCACGCGGAATGATCGGCGGCGAGATCGTTTTGCAACCATTGAAGTTCGGCAGCAATCCAGGGGCCCGAGCAGCCGCCCGGCTGTGTCTCGCACTCGATGTTGAGCGCGATCAGATGCCAGGAGCCCAGATTATAGGAATACCAGCCATCTCCGACTCCGACTGGACCACCGTTCTCTGACGTACCGAGTCCGCCCGACTGCTCGAAATGCCCCGCCTGTCCATCCGAATTCGGCACGGGTTGGGTGAAGGTGCCGCCGGTGTCAGGATTGTTGGCGATGGTAGTCGTCGTTATCGTTCCATCGGTGTTGTGCTGAACGCCATTGAAGTAGGAGAAGTAGCCGTACCCGGCAACGCCGATCGCGCCGTGCTCGGTATAAAACTCGTGGTTGCCGGGCGTGGGCCGCGTGATCATCTTGAAAGCGCCATAGGTCAATTCGTACGAGTTCTCAAAGTCGGAATATTGGCCTACCTGGTATTGCTCATCTCCGAGGAGCGCGACACGGTCTGGCTTCATATTCTCAATCTGCTGTGCCGTGGCCGCCTGGGATGCGAGCAGATTCTGAGCCGTGTCCCCGACGCAGTTTTCACCCGCCTTCTCACCACTCTCTTCCTCACCCGGCTGGCAGGCGACGTCGCCAACCACCGCGAGCACGGGCGGGCCTTGCAGCTTGTTGTACGGCCACGGATTGTTGTTGGGAACCCAATTGCCGCTCGACCAGCCTTTGCTTCTCGTCCACGGATTGTCATTAAAATTTAGATTCTGCGCCATGGCTCCAGCTGTAAATGCCAACACCGACGCAGCCGCTCCAATGAGCACTGCCGATCGCAACCTGCTTTGTATCGCCTTCATTCCGTCCCCCGCTCGAATTTTTTGAAAACGGTTGCCAAACGGTTTTTATCCGTTAAATATTTCGCTTGTATGACAAAGGTGTGAAAAAACCGCCATAACCTCTGGAAAATCTGGACACCCCGAGGAAACGCTCGCCAAGGAATTTTTTGCGCGATCTGAATCCGGGAGAGAGGGCTTGATGTAGACGGTCGTAGCTGATGCAAGACACTGCGGATTTAATCTGTGCCGCAGAAGGGGCACAACCGTGTTCGTAGAATCGAGCATCGCTCGGTTTGCAGGCAATGCGCTGCTCAGGCGTAGCGAAACAGCGCCATGAAGCCATAATCCATGTGCTGCTGCATATGGCAGTGAAATAGGGTCAGGCCGGGATGGTCGGCGACCAGATCCACCGTGGCGCGTCCAAATGCGGGAACGATGACCGTATCTTTCTTGATGCCGGCAGTCGGCTTGCCGTTGAGCTCGACAAGCTCGAACAGGTGCCGATGGATATGCAGAGGGTGAGAATCGTCGCTGCGATTGCGAAACACCAGCCGGTAGCGGCCTCCGTGTCGGAAAATGAATTCCCCTTCATGCGGATATTCTTTGCCGTTGATCAGCCAGTGATTGATTCCGTTGGGTCCGCCGGGCACTTTTTCAAAAACCATGTTGATGGTCTGGTCGGGCGCGGGATGCGCCGCGGTGGTGCCGAAGATCGTGTAGTCCCAGCGCGTCATCGCAGGCGGAGTCCATTGCGCGCGCTGCTTTTGATTGGCGTACTCCACCACGATGCCCATGCCGGATTGCCGCGCGACATCGCGGATCTCCCCTAAAATCCAGACGCCCGGATTATTCATCTCGACGATCGCATCCACGCGCTCACCAGGGGCGATTTCAATCACCTCGACCGGCTGAGGCTTCGGCACCGGATTGCCATCGAGAGCGATCACCTGAAATTTGTGGCCGGGCAAAGCCACGCGATGAATTTGCGCAGGGCTCGCGTTGAGCAGGTGTATCAGCACGCGCTGACCCGGCTGCACGCGGAGAGGATCCCCCGCTCCGAGCATTTTGTCGTTCATCGAATAAAGAGGAGCGCTGACTTCGAGTCCATTGGGACGCAGGTCAAACTTGGCGGGTCTTTCGGGCATCGGGTCCCCGGGATTTGCCGCCATCTCATCCGGATCCACCGTAGACAGAAAATATTGCCATTCACGCAGCGCCAGAAAAACTTCCTGGTCGTAGTGTCCAGGGTCATTCGCGGAATCGATCATGAAAAATCCGAACTGGCCGGTGTAGGCGCCCCGATGCAGATCCATCATGGCTGCGGTGTGCGAGTGGTACCATCGCGAACCCGCAGGCCTGGCCACGAATTGATAGCTGCGCCTGCCATGCGGCGGGACCGGGGGCGTGCCTTCTTCCTCCACCCCATCCACTTCGGGCGGCGTGAACAGGCCATGCCAATGCACGTACTCGGGAACGTCGGTGTTGTTGACAACGTCGACGGTGACGGACTGGCCCTCGCGCACTCGAAGGAGCGGACCGGGGACTTGATTGCTGTAGCCGATTGTGCTGACGACAACCTGCGGCGCCAGCTCGACCAACATGGGCGCGATTTGCAAGGTGAAATTCGCCGCAGACCCGGTGGCCTTCGATTCCAACGGCACCATTAGATGCTGAGACGAACCCGAAACCTGCTGGAGGCCGAGTGATTCTCCGAACGCGGGCCGCAGGGTGCCCGCCCCGGTCGCGATCATGGTGGCACAACCAAGCCGTACAAAATCCCTTCGCTTCATGCGGTCCTCATCGCGGCTGCCAATGCCACCGTACCAACAAGTGCCTCAACACGAAATGCCGATGGAAAAACTCTCAGGCTCGCTTTCATCTTCATGCCGTACTTTCCCCTTGTGGTTGAACGGTTGGGAAAAATCCAAGCTACATGCCTTCACCAGGGAAAATGATTCTTCAGATTCGGACAGAGTTAGCTGAGTTGTTCTACTCACAGTTTCTCAGAATGCTACCAGACTGCCGAGACGCGCTCTTACCATCACGTCGCAGCTAAACGCCGCGGAGCGTGACAGCAGGATCCAGCCCTCGAGAATAAAGAACGGAGAGCAAACCACATTCTTAGCGCGGCCGTATCGCTCCTGATACGTCGGGTTATGTTCGCCGCTCTGCGAGTCCTCGATCGAGAACTTTCTGCATCTCCTGCTGAGCGGGAACTTCTGTCTCACCACTTTGAAAACAAAAGCGCTGGATGCAATGCGATGTGATCGCGCAGCTGGCTTTCTGAATCCATCGTCTCGCTCACTTCATCAAAGCTTCCACATGCATACGTGTTCTCGCGGCGCGAACGCTCCCAAACAGAGAACCAAACTGAGAGAAAGTTTCAAGCTTGATTGGAGAGTAAGTATGAACGAGCCACTTAAGCCAAGGGCGTTGCTGATTTTTCTGAAGACAGCCATGGTAGCGATCCCGTTGGGGTTGTTGACCGTTGGCGCTGGACTCATTGCCGGGTGCGGCAAGAGTGTCAGTGCTTCATCTCCCAATCCTCACCCCGCAATGAAAGTGAGTGTGGTGAAGGTGGAGTCGAGCAATGTGCCGCTGACGGGCGAATGGGTGGGCACACTCGACGGCTACGTGAATGCTCAGATACAACCACAGGCGAACGGCTACCTGATCCGCCAGGATTATCGCGAAGGCGCGCAGGTGGAAAAGGGCCAGGTATTGTTCGAGATCGATCCTCGGCCGTTTGAGGCGGCGCTTGAACAGGCACAGGGCCAGCTTGGGCAGGCGCAGGCGCAGCTTGCGCTCGCGCAAATCAACGTGAATCGCGACACGCCTCTGTCGGAGGCGCATGCGATTGCCAGAAGCCAGCTCGACAACGAGATCCAGCAGGAGGCTCAGGCGAAAGCAACGGTGGAGACGGCGGAGGCAGCTGTGGCCACGGCGAACCTCAATCTCGGTTTCACCAAGGTGCGGTCGTTGATCAGCGGCGTTGCAGGGCAGGCGACAACTCAAGTTGGCAACCTTGTGAATACGCAGTCCGTGCTGACATCGGTTTCTCAACTGAACCCAATCAAGGTCTATTTTTCCATTAGCGACAGCGAGTATCTTGCCTTGACAATGCGCGCGGACGGAAGCGGAAGCGACCTGCTTCAGGGAGCAGCGAAGCTTCCCTTGACGCTGACACTTTCGAACGGAGAAGTTTTTCCGCACAAGGGCCATGTAGTTTTCGTCGATCGGCAGTTGAACGCGCAGACCGGAGCGATTCGAATTGCTGCAGCTTTTCCGAATCCAGGCAACGTGCTTCGTCCGGGTCAGTTCGGCCGGATTCAAGCAGAGACCGGAGTTCTGCACAATGCGGTTCTTGTACCGCAGGCGGCGATCACCGAGTTTCAGGGACAGGAGCAGATCTATACCGTCGGGAAGGACGACAAGGTCCACACGAACACTGTGACACTGGGCCCACAGTACGGCAACAGCTGCGTCATCAAAAGTGGACTGGCCAGCGGATCTCTCGTGATTACCGACAATCTTCAGAAGCTGCGAGAAGGTGCACCGGTCAATCCCCAGCTCACGAACTTTCAGGTGGCCGCGGCCGCTCCGTCAACTCAACCGGCAGGAAACTAGATCATGTCGAAGTTTTTCATTCGCCGGCCAATCGTTGCGATTGTTATCGCCATCATCACGGTTGTGGTTGGCATCGTCTCGCTATTCACGCTGCCAATTTCGCAGTATCCGAACATCGTTCCGCCAGAGATCCTGGTGACCGCAACGTATCCCGGCGCGGATGCCAAGACCGTCAGCCAGGCCGTCTCCACTCCGCTTGAGCAGCAGATGAACGGCGTGGACAACATGATCTACATGGATTCTGTCAGCGCCAACAACGGCGTTGTGCAGCTGTTTGTAGATTTCGACGTGAAGACCGATCCCAACATCGACCAGGTTCTGGCCCAGCTGCGCGTCGATCAGGCGCAGTCCCAACTGCCGGCGGAAGTAACTACAGCCGGCCTGACAGTGCAGAAGGCGCTGACATCGCCACTGATGTTGATTGCGCTCAATTCACCGGGCGGCAAGTTGAGCCAGAATTTTCTGACTAACTACGCCGTCATCAATCTTCAAGACCAGCTGGCGCGCGTGTATGGAGTGTCGCGCGTGCAGGTCTTTGGCGGACAGTATGCGCTTCGCATCTGGGTGGATCCCGATAAGCTGGCCAAGCTAGGGGTCACGGCAACGGACGTAATTTCCGCGATACAGACGCAGAACGACGTCCACCCGGCGGGCCAGATCGGTGGCGAGCCGATTCCACAAGGGCAGCAGTTTACTTACACGGTTCGCACACAAGGGCGTCTGGTCACGCCGGAACAGTTTGGCAACATCATCCTGCGCGCCAATCCCGATGGCTCCGTTCTTCACCTTAGCGACGTGGCTCGTGTGGAGCTTGGTGCCCAGTCGTATGGCATCTCCGCCCGTTACAACCAGGCGCCCGCAGGGGTGATGGCGATTTATCAATTGCCAGGCTCAAACGCAGTCGAGACTGCGAAGGCCGTGCGGCAGCGCATGAAGGAGCTTTCCGCTACCTTCCCGCCAAGCATCACTTATAGCGTTCCGCTCGATACCACCAAAGCGGTCACGTCCGGCATTCACGAGATCATGCTGACGCTCTTTGAAGCGCTTGGCCTGGTTGTGATTGTTGTATTCATCTTTCTGCAGGGCTGGCGCGCCACTCTCATTCCACTGCTGGCTGTTCCTGTCTCGCTGATAGGAACATTCATCATTTTTCCGGCGCTCGGCTTTTCCATCAACACACTTTCGCTCTTCGGACTCGTGCTGGCAATTGGTCTGGTGGTCGATGACGCGATCATCGTCGTGGAGGCCGTCGAGCACCATATCGAAGAGGGCATGGATCCGAAGTCGGCGAGCGAGAAGGCGATGGAGGAGGTGGGTGGCCCCGTCGTCGCGATCGCGCTGATTCTGGCGGCTGTCTTTATTCCGACTGCGGCAATTCCCGGTATCACAGGACGCTTGTACCAGCAGTTCGCAGTGACGATTGCGATCTCCGTGTTGATCTCGGCATTCAACGCGCTCACCCTCTCGCCTGCGCTTTCTGCGCTGCTTCTCAAGCCCAGGGAGAAGGGCGCCAAGCAGAGTCTGCTCGACAGAGGGTTTGGATTATTCAACCGATTCTTCCGGCGCACAACGGACAGTTTTGTTCACACCTCTGGTGTTCTGATACACAAGTCCGCATTCGCCATGCTGGGCCTTGTGCTGGTGGGCGCGGCCGCCGTGTACATGGGCAGCAGCCTTCCCTCAGGGTTTATTCCCACCGAAGATCAGGGCTACATGTTTCTCGCCTTGCAGCTTCCTGACAGCGCCTCGGCACAACGTACGGACGCCGCTGAGCAGAAAATCACCGCCGCACTGCTGAAGACTCCCGGCGTTGAGGGCGTGATCGCGGTGAATGACTTTTCTCTCCTCACTCAGGTGCAGAGCACCAACTCCGGATTCTTCTTCGTGAACCTCAAGCCGTGGGCTGTCCGCAAGAGCAAAGAAGAGCAGCTCGCGTATATTCAGAGCCATTTGCAGCGACAGCTGGCCGCCGATCCGGACGGCATCGCCTTCGCGTTTCCGCCGCCCTCCATTCCAGGCATTGGTACTTCGGGTGGCGTCACCATGATCCTGGAAGATCGCTCTGGTTCAGACGATCCTGCAACCCTGACTAAGAACGTGTTCGCTTTTCTCGGGGCTCTTTCCAAACGTCCTGAGATCGCGGCCGCCATTCCGTCCTATCAGCCGGCCGTGCCGCAGCTCTATGCCGATGTCGACAAGGAAAAGGCCCTGGAACAGCAAGTGAGCCTCGATAGCGTCTACACCACGATGCAAACCTTCATGGGCGGCTATCTGGTGAACTACTTCAATCGCTTCGGACGTCAATGGCAGACCTACGTCGAAGCCGAAGGCGGATCGCGCACCAACATCGCGAACATCAACCAGTTCTACGTGCGCAGCGCCAATGGCGGCCAGGTGCCGCTTCGCTCGCTGGTCACCGTGAAGCGAACCACCGGGCCGGAGTTTATTTACCGATTCAACGAATACAACGCCGCGCAACTGAACATCACAGGCGCGCCCGGATACAGTTCCGGCCAGGTACGAAAGGCGCTGGAAGAAGTGTTCAAACAGACGATGCCGGCGGGAGCCGGGTTCGACTACTCCGGCATGTCGTTCCAGGAGCAACAGGCGGAGAAGGGCGTGCCCTCGTGGGCGGTGTTCGGACTTTCGCTGGTATTTGTTTTTCTTATCCTGGCTGCGCTGTATGAGAGCTGGACATTGCCCTTCAGCGTCCTGCTGAGCACGCCCGTCGCCATTTTGGGTGCGTATCTGGCTTTGCACGCACGTCATTTTGAGAACGATATTTTCGCGACGATCGGGCTGGTGATGCTCATCGGCCTCTCGGCCAAGAACGCGATCCTGATTGTCGAGTTCGCCAAATTGAACTACGAACGGGGGCAAAGCATCTGCGATGCCGCGCTGAACGCTGCCCGCTTGCGTTTTCGTCCAATCGTGATGACAGCCCTGGCCTTCATCGTCGGGTGCCTGCCGTTGTGGGTTGCCACTGGATCGGGTGCTGCATCGCGACAAATCCTAGGCACTGTTGTGGTCGGCGGCATGACACTTTCCACCGTCCTCGGGCTGATTTTTATTCCTGTCACGTTCGCAGTGGTCGAGTTTCTGTCGCACCGGTTCGTGCGTGGCGGCAAGGGCACGACGATGGATTCGATCTGCGGTCCGGCAGCGCCACCCGAAGAGCAAACCGGCGCAGTTGTAGCTTCCGCTCGCACGGATGGTAGCCAGGCATGAAGCATCTTCACCAACTCTTTCGTCTGAGCCTTCTGGCAGGAATCGTGAGCTTTTTGGCCGGGTGCACTGTGGGCCCAAAGTATGTTCGGCCAAATTACCCGTCGCCGCCTGCCTTTCGCGGAGCGGATAATGCTCCCGTCGCGAGTAACACCAAAGAGTCGCTGGGCGATGAGCAATGGGCTGCCGTCTATCGCGAGCCGGAGCTCCAAGAGCTCATCCGTAAAGCTCTGGTCAATAACTATGATGTCCGCATCGCAGCGCAGCGCATCCTGGAGCAGCAGGCGCAGGTCAAGATCACACGCTCCCAGGAGTTCCCAAGCTTCACCGTGGGTGGAAACGGCATCGGCGCCACGCTGCCCTCTTCTCTTGGCAGCGGGATTCCCAACCCGCTGGTGGAAGGATCGCTCAGTGTTTCAGGATCGTGGACACCTGATTTCTGGGGTCTGTATCGCAGGCAGACTGAGGCGGCCCGCGCACAGCTGTTGGCGCAGGTCTGGGCGCAGCGAGCGGTTCGTCTGACGCTTGTGGAACAGGTCGCAAGCGCATATTTGCAGCTGCGCGCTCTCGATTCCCAACTTGAGATTACGAAGGAAACGATCAAGGCCCGGAGAAATTCCCTGGCCTTGACCGAAACGCTGGAACGCGGAGGCTCAGCACCCTTGTCCGACGTGCGTCAGGCAGAGCAGTTGCTGTACACGGCGACATCCGAGATGCCCCAGGTGGAAGAGCAGATTCAACAACAGGAGAATGCAATCGCGCTGCTGCTTGGAGAGAACCCCGGCCCAATCGTTCACACAGACCCGAATGCGCTTGCCCCTCCGCCGCAGAATCTTCCCACCGGCATTCCGTCGCAGCTTCTTGAACGGCGGCCGGATATTGAGCAGGCAGAAGCAACCCTGATTGCGGCAAATGCGCAAATCGGCGTGGCGCGCGCGCAATTCTTTCCCAACTTAGCGATCAGCGGCTCGGCGGGGGTGGGCGGCGACACCCTTTCGACCATCTTCGATCCTGCGGGAAAGACCATCTACGGACTCGGCACGCTGACGCAACCGCTGTTTGAAGGGGGTAAGCTGCGCGGCCAACTTGAGCTTTCCCAGCACACCAAGGACGAGATGGTACTGAACTATCAGAAGACCATCGCTAGTGCATTCCGCGATGTTTCCAACGCACTGATCGCTCTGAACAAGCAGCGAGCTTACCGTGAGCAGCAGGAAAAGCTTGTCGACGCTGCAACAGATGCGACGCGGCTGGCACGCCTTCGATACCAGGGAGGATCGACAAGCTATCTGGAAGTGCTTACCACAGATTCCGATCTCTTCGCGGCTCAATTGAACCTGGTGAATGCGCAGGAGGGTGAAGCGCTCGCTTTGGTTCAGCTCTATAGTGCGTTGGGAGGAGGTTGGCAATCCTGACGCACGATCGAGGGAGACAGGATATGACCGATATCGTCTTTTACAACATGTGGCGGAGCAGCCGGATTTCTTGATGAAGACACTCCTGGATTTCCTTCCCACGGGGTCATGACGCGTTCCCACCCTAGCTAGCCGTAGGGGTTGGTGCGAAAGGGGGGACTTGAACCCCCACGGTTTTACCCGCCAGATCCTAAGTCTGGTGCGTCTGCCAATTCCGCCACTTTCGCATCCTGTGTTACTGCTGGTTCATCGGCCCCGTTGCCGCCGAAAATTCGCGGTCACCGATTGGGTCATCCGTCTGCCGGACGCTTCGGCACGCCCTGAAGTCGTCAACGCGACCCGCCCCTCGATGGCGGCAGGACCGGGTTCCGGTGCCAGGTGGGCGTACACCATCGTCATATGGAATTGTACTGTGACGGGTGAGTTACGCGACAGTGCGAAGATCGACACCGTCCGCGACAAGTCTGAAAGCAAAGGTGTGTCCGTTGCAGGTTTCGGTTCATTCATCAAAACTGAACCTGAAAAATATTTGTTGCGATCACAACTCGTTTTGGGGATACCACGATGGACGAGCGTTATCCGGAAAGAGATAGACACTCCTTGGCGTGAAGGCTGACGCTGTCGCGTGTGCAATAATCGTGGGTTGACTGCGGCTTCCATCACAGCGTGCTGGGTCGATTGCTTTCACTCAGGACGCTCCTCTGAACGCACGAATCTTTGGAGTATTGCAAACCAGACTAGAGAATCGGCGGCTGATTTGAGCATGCTGTTATCGCCGAACTTCGAGAAGAAACTGAAACATTCAAACTCTGCATCGTTCTGCCTTGTCCTCCGCGGTCAATTGAAATCGCTGATCACGCAAACTCGACTGCTTTTGCTGGTAGGCAGCGTGCTGGCAATCCCGCTTACGCCACCCCTTGGGGCGCAGGGAATTTCTGTGACCGGGGTGGTTCGCACCGCCGCAGGCGCACCTGTAGTTGGCGCGACGGTGACCATCACCGCCGCAGGGGCTCAGCAGGATCGTCACACAGCTTCCACTGGGGCCGATGGGAATTTCACGATTGCTTCTCTTCCGACGGGACCGTATACGATCACAGTGCAATTGCCGGGGCGACCGCCGACTGCGCCGTCGGCGTGGAATGTCGACGCAGCCTCCATGGTGCTCGCGGTCTCTGCCGAAAACACACTGACCATCTCGACTGAATCCGAGACTCCAGCGCCGGTGGTCCCGAATAGCAACTCAAGCGCAGCCGAGAACGCAGCAGGCGCGACCGGCGGCGAAAAGCTGTCGAGTCAGTCCGTCAGCCAGCTACCGCTGAATGGCCGCGACTTCAGCACGCTGCTGCTGCTGGCAGCCGGAACGATGACAGATGTCAACGGCGCGACCAACTTCACGCAACAATTCGCCATCAACGGGCAGCGGGGCGTCGAGGCGGTGTTCGCGATGGATGGCGTGGACATCAGCGATCCGGAGATGGGCGGTAGCACGTTTACGAATTTCAACGTGGACGCGATCCAGGAACTGCAGTCAAGTTCCGGATGGATGCCGGCGGAGATTGGGCGAGGTGCAGCCGGTTTCACTAACATCGTCACCCGGTCAGGCAGCAGCGGCTTTCACGGCTCGTTCTTTGAATTTCTGCGCAACTCGGCGCTGGACGCGCGAAATTATTTCGACCATCCGTCGATTGCGGATCCGGGTCGAATTCCGCCGTTTCGGAGGAATGAGTTTGGATTCACCAATGGTGGGCCGGTAGTGCTACCGCATCTCTATGACGGTCGTGGCCGAACCTTCTACTTCGGCGAGTATCAGGGCTTTCGGCAGGTGCTGGGGACAACCCAGGTGCTGGCAGTGCCGACGCCGGCGGAACGTGCAGGCCAGGACGTGGTCACGTATCCCGATGGCAGCACGGACACGCTGCAGGTACCGGTTGATCCGCAGATCGCGGCGGTGATTGCACGCTATCCTTTGCCGAACGATCCTACGGGCGCGTATGGAGACCGCACCTATGCGGCGCCGTCGAATGTGGATACGGATGCCGATCAATTTTCGATTCGCCTGGATCAGAAGCTGGGTGCGAAGGGCCAGTTTCTGGCGCGGTTCACCTATGACAATTTGACCGGACCGACGACCAATCCAGATCAGACGTTGCTCGATCCGAGCTTCGGCGTGCAGTATATCGACCGCCAGCGCAATGTGGGATTCACGTATACGCGCACAGTGTCGCCGCGGTATTTGTGGTCGGCTTCGTTCAGCATTACTCGGACGACGCCGTCGTTTCCCACGCCGAACCACACCCAGCCGGCGCTGAAGTTTACGGATGGCTTGTTCGAGCCGTTCAATGGAGCGGCAGGCACGGTGATGTCGTCCTTCGGGAATTTATTTCAGGGACAACTGAATTTTGCCTGGACATCGGCGCAACATGCGGTGAAGTGGGGCGTGGAAGCACGGCTCAATCGCGACACAACCTATTTCGGCACCAGCCCAAACGGGGAGTACGACTTTGGTGGCGGCACTGTGTATTCGCCAATTTTTATTCCCTCTGCGAGTGGCCAGCACGATGTGCAGCCCGGAGATCCGCTGCCGGATACGCTGAGCAGTCTTCTCGTCGGTTATCCGTACGGCTATACGATCGCCGTCGCGCCGCCCTACTTTTCAAATGGTCCTCATATCGGACCGGCGGCGATCAACCGTAACGACGTAAACGCGTATGTGCAGGACACATGGAAAATCAACGAGCACTGGGCGCTTGACTATGGGCTTCGCTACGAGGTGTACTCGCCAATCACGGAGCGGGCGCACCGCACATCGAGCTTTCTGAATCCGTATCCGGCGCCGGGCGTGCAGCAAGAGTATCTAATCAATCCGCAACCGGGGTACCGGAGTGGATGGAACGGATGGGGGCCGCGCGTTCAGATCGACTGGAACGCGCCCGGCCAGTTTCGGGTGCACGCCGGTGGCGGGATCACGGTGATTCCGCCGAATATCTGGCAGGACAATTTTCTAACTGGATCGACGCCATTCAGCGTTTATCCGCGCGTGAATGCGGCGAAGAGCGGGGAGATTGCGTACGGATTCCAAATCACACCGGATGAACTTCCACAAACGTATACGCCCGAGGGCCAGAATGTGTTCGCAAACGGCACAAAGGATGTGCCAGCCAACACGGTGATGGATGTGAACCGCTACCAGCAGGATTTGGCTGCGTTGTCGCCGGGGCAGCAGCTTTCTTTGCTGAGCCTGAACGCGATTGATCGGCGCTTCGGAGATGGATTTCTGCAAACCTGGACGCTGGGAGTGGAGCGCGCGTTTGCTGGGCTGACGGCGGATGCGGCCTATGTGGGCACAGAGTCATTCCGCCTGCCGCGCATTTCGTATCCGAATGCTTACCCTGGAGCGGACGCCGGCTTTGCGCCGTACACGGATTTCAACAGCAGTGGCGCTGTCACGGGAGGCTTCGGATTCGAGTCAGTCATTACGGATACAGCGCACTCATCCTACAACGCATTACAGACTTCGCTGGCTGGCCAGGTTGGACATAGTGGACCGGGCTTGCAGGCTGGATATACATGGAGCAAGTCGCTGGACGATGTCAGCGGCATTCTGGGCGGGACTGGGTCGGCCGGCGCTGTAGTCATTTTCAGCCCGCAGAATCCATACAACACGCACGCGGAGAAAGGTCCATCGAATTTCGACGTGACCCACGCTTTTACCGTGAGCGCGGCCCAGAATTTACACCTCGACAGGCTGGGATTTTTTCCTTCGAGTGCGCGAGTGCTGACAAAAGGGTGGGAGTTGCTGAGCATCTCGACCATCACCAGCGGATCACCGTTCACGGTCTATTCGGGAATCCAACAAACAGGCTACGGAACGGTCGGCGCGGATCGCCCGGATCAAATTGGCAAGCCCGATCTTTCCACCGCACACAGCGCGACGCGGCGCAGGGAGGATTACTTCGGGCTGGGCACGAACAACGCCAGTTACTTCTCCATCCCGATTGGAATACCGGGAGGTTCAGGGCCGAACTCCGGACGCTTTGGAACGCTGGGTCGCAATACCTTTCGTGGGCCGGCTTACTACGACTTTGACTACGCACTCATCAAGACGACGCCGATCGGGCAGCGGCAGAGTGGCCTGGAGAAAGCCGACCTGCAGTTCCGCGGAGAATTTTTCAACCTGTTCAATGTGGTGAACATGGGGCTGCCCGCGAATACCATCAAGGGCTCCGGGTTTGGCGTCATCAGCAAAACCGCCGGCACATCGCGACAGATTCAGTTTTCACTCAAGCTTATTTACTGATGGAAATTTGGCGCCGACATAGGCCAATCGCTGGGTTCTAACGGCAGCCGACCCGCAAGTGCAAAGTTGGCAAGAGCACGCTACTCTTTGCGCTCGAAGGAGCGGAATCCGTGCTTGCGCACCAGGGCGTCGCGCTTGGCTTCTTCCAGATCGGTCTGCACCATTTCCCGGACGAGTTCTTCAAAACCGATACGCGGCTTCCATCCCAGACGATCCCTGGCATAGGTCGCGTCGCCCAGTAATGTTTCCACTTCCGCAGGGCGAAAATAGCGCGGATCGACCGCGACAATTACCTGACCGTTTTCATCCAGAGCTTTTTCATCCGGGCCGCTTCCGGTCCAGGTCAGCTTCATGCCCAGGTCCTCGGCGGCAATCGACACAAACTCGCGCACACTGTGCTGCTGACCGGTCGCGATGACAAAATCTTCTGGCTTTTCCTGTTGCAGCATTAGCCACTGCACTTCAACATAGTCGCGCGCATGGCCCCAATCGCGCAGCGCATTCATGTTGCCGAGATAGAGGCAATCCTGCAAACCAACTTTAATGCGAGCCAGGGCGCGGGTAATTTTGCGGGTGACAAATGTCTCGCCGCGAGTGGGCGACTCGTGATTGAACAGAATTCCATTGCAGGCATACATGCCGTACGACTCACGATAGTTGACTGTAATCCAATAGGCGTAGAGCTTGGCGACGGCATACGGTGAGCGTGGATAAAACGGCGTTTTCTCTGTCTGCGGAACTTGCTGGACCAGGCCAAAGAGTTCTGACGTCGAGGCCTGGTAGAAGCGCGCTTTCTTTTCCAGTCCCAGAATGCGAATTGCTTCCAGCAGGCGCAGCGTTCCCATGGCGTCGACGTCGGCGGTGTATTCCGGCTGCTCAAAGGAGACCGCGACGTGGCTCTGCGCTCCGAGGTTGTAAACCTCGTCCGGCTGCACCTTCTGCACAATGTGAACCAGGCTCGACGAGTCGGTCAGGTCGCCATAGTGCAGGATGAAATTTCGATGGTGGACATGCGGGTCTTCATACAGGTGATCGATGCGGTCGGTATTGAACAGCGAAGTGCGGCGCTTGATGCCGTGAACTTCATATCCCTTGCGCAATAAAAATTCGGCAAGATACGATCCGTCCTGGCCGGTAATTCCAGAGATTAATGCTGTCTTCTTCAAAGCCTCACCTGAATAAAAACTGCCTGTCATTGTGCTGGCGTGATCTGCGATCGAGTTGTCGGCAATGCGCCAAAACAATCTGCGAATCCGCGCTGAGTCGCCGCTCCATTTAGTGTACCGAAGCGGGTGCAGCCGACGATGATAGGCGTTTTTACTTTGGCTCGAAGATCCAGATCTTGATGCCGCCGATGAAGGCGCGACCGGGCATAGGCACCCCGGGAATCTCGTCATAGCCGGTGTTGCTCAAGTTGGTCATCTGCAGGAAGGGCTGGAATCGCCCGTGTTCATGCACCACGGAGACATCCCACACCGGATACGCGGTCTGTTGAAACCGTTGCTGCACACCCACACGAGTGTTCACCATGACCCATCGCCCGAGGCTGGAGTACCAGTTAAAGACCGCATTGTTGATCGGATAATTGAAGAGGTATTCCGACTGAAGGCCGTTCAGCACGCTTTGCGCACCATGCAGCCAGGTGTAGGCGAGATTTACCTGCTGGCCGTGGCCCGCCTGCCATGTCAACGAAGCTTCCGTGCCGGCGAAAGAGAATCCATTCAGGTTGGTCGCATGCCACATTGCCGTGGGAGAAGTTCGAACGTAATCGATGAAGTTGGTCTGCGGCGAATAAAATGCTGTGACCGAGGCCGCCAGCGAGCGCCGCGGATACCAGTCGAGACCGCCTTCGTAGTCCCATGTCGATTCTGGCTTCAAATTTGGATTGCCCACCGTTGTCGGATCGCTGTAATAGAGATCGGTGTAGGTCGGCAGTCGAAATCCATAGCCGATCGATGCTCGCGCTTTCAGGTCCGGATGAATCCAATACGACGCCGCAATTGCAGGACTAAAGACGTCATATCCGCCGCTGATGATTTCCTCGCGTGCGCCGACAGACGAGCGTGGCGCGTTTCCACGAGCGCACATCGAAGTCGACATAGCCCGAGCCCCAATTGCGCGCGTGCACGCCAAGATTGTTGCTGTGGATGGAATCGCCGTCAAAATCGAGGCCATAGTAGAGGCCGTTGGCTCCGTTGAAGATCTTCTTGCGACGCAACAATGCCTGCCAGCTGGTGTCGATATGGTTGTTCGCGTAGATGGATGGATCGTCGCGAAAGAGCACAAAATTGTCGGTGTGTCTGCGATAGGCAAAGCCGCCATCCGTTACTGCTCCCAGGCCCTGTCGAATGGAGGCGAACCAACCCTTGGTCCGCTCCCAGGAAGGATAGTTACCGTAGAAATTGTTGGCGCCGAACGGAGTGTCACTGCCTGCCAGCAGAACATCGCTGGTTCCGAGCGGCGACTTTACCCAGGTTTCCGTGCTGCCGTTTTCATTGCGATAATCGCGATCGTACATAAAGCCGGAAGAGAAATCGCGATGCCCGGCAATCTGCTCAGCCCAGTTGCGGCGCGCATAATTGCCGACAAAAGTTTGCTGATTTTCTCCGAAGCTACCCCCGCCGCCGGAGACCCATAGTGAGCTGGCCGCGGGGCGCGCGGTGAGAAAATCCGCCACGCCACCCAACGCATCCGCGCCATACAGCGTCGATCCAGCTCCATGCAGCACCTCAATGTTCGTCATCGCGTCCAGTGGCACAGGCAAATCCAGGTTGTTGTGCGCCGCCTGTGCATCGTTCACGCGGAATCCATCGAGCAGCACCAGCGTCTGCTCAAAGGATGTTCCGCGAATCGACAGGTCTGCCGGATAGCCGCCAGATCCGCGCTGATTGATCTGCACGGAAGAGTCGGTACGCAGGTAGTCTTCGACCGTGTTGTAGGCCAGGGGATGCTGCTGCGTATCCATCACCACAACAGAGCGAGCCGACTCGCCGAGCGAAATGGGATCGGGCGCGCCCAGAACCGTGACCGTGGTGCGCACCGTTTCCAGTTTGGTTTTCTGCGGTGGAGCGGCGGTCGCGCTGGCCGAAGGCGCGTCGGGGAGGGGCGAGCTCTGCTGGGCAAAGCCGCAGAGGGTAGCGCCACATAGGAGAAAGGCCGCGAGCCAGCGTGCACGGGTCAAGCGGGTATCTCCATCACGGGAACGGGTCGAGCACAAAATACAAAAGAGACGATCAAGCTGAAACCTCTGCCTCATCATTCAGCATTTACGTAGCCAGCACAATGATACTTTTGTGTTTCCATAAATAATTGATCTTGTAAACTATCGTAGCCAACGATGCGCATCGAAGCCTTCCTTCGCCAGAGTCCCATGTTCACGGTCAAGCGTGCGGCGCTGCGCTTCGACGCGGTCGCGGCCCAAGCTTTTGCTGCCGATGACCTGGGATTTATGGAAGGCCTGGTACTGGCGGCTATCTTTTTCGAATTTCCCCGCCCCATCAAACCGTCGCATCTGGCCGCCACTTTCGCCACCACGCGGGGCAACATCAGTCATGCCATCTCCTCGCTGGAAGCGAAAGGCTTGCTGCAACGAAAAATCGATCCTACCGACGCGCGAGGATATCTGCTGACACTCAAGCCGGCGGGAAAGAGATGCGCGCTACGCGTCATCGCCGCATTCGACAAGTTGCAAAAGGGATTCGAACGCGAAGTGGGGTCGACAACGCTGGAGAGCGCACTCAAGGTGATTCGTGCGCTTGAGTCCTGTCAACACGGTTAAGGCTTCGACCTCAATCCCAGTTCACCTGGCAACTCACTCCCTCATCGCGCATCGACGCCATCGTAAAATGAATCGTCCGGCAAAGGCGTCTGCAGGGTCCGAAAGTGACGGCGGTGGGATGCAATCGGCGGGGGCGGTCGCCCGTCTAGTTCCCCGTGGAATACACTGCAGAACGATACGCGGGTTGAGGCTCGCGCTTGGAAAGGCATTGAAGCATGGCTGCATTGGCAGATCGATTCTGGCGCGGCAAACGCGTCTTCATCACCGGACATAGCGGATTCAAAGGGGTCTGGCTGTCGTTGTGGCTGCAGTCATTAGGAGCAGAAGTTTTCGGCTATTCCACGTCTTCACCCGACTCGTCGGTGGAAGGCAAGTTCGCGGTCGCGATGCAAACCTTTCGCGGAGATATTTGCGATGCCGACAAACTACATCCGGCGCTGATCGTAACCCGGCCCGACGTTGTGATCCACATGGCGGCGCAGCCCTTTGTGCGCAAGGCGCTGCAGGATCCGATCGGAACCTATCAAGCCAATGTCATTGGGACGGCGACGCTGTTGGAAGGCGTGCGCCAGTGCGATTCGGTGCGCGCTGTCATCGTAGTGACAACTGACAAATGTTATGAGAATCGGGATTGGGATTGGGCCTATCGCGAAGTAGATCGCCTGGGCGGCAGCGATCCGTACAGCAGCAGCAAGGCCTGCATGGAAATGGTCGTGCGTTCTTTTCGCGATTCATTTTTCAGCGGGAGTGGTGCGGCAGGTCGTCGAGTTGGCGTAGCTTCTGCGCGTGCTGGAAATATGCTGGGCGGCGGCGACTGGGGAAAAGACCGGCTGGTTCCCGATATGATTCGCAGCTTCGCCGCAGGCAAGCCGGTGGTGCTTCGCAATCCGACGGCAAAGCGTCCGTGGCAGTTTGTGCTGGAAACTTTGCGCGGTTATTTGTTGCTGGCCGAGGCGCTCTATGAAGACCCTGCTCGCTATTCCGGTGCGTGGAACTTTGGGCCCGGGGCCAGCGAGGTGCGATCGGTCGGGTGGATTGTGGAGAAGCTGGCGGCCGCATGGGGCGCGGAGGCGAAGTGGGACATTCAACCAGGCCAGCATCCGCAAGAGGTACCGATGCTGCGGCTCGACTGCGCCAAAGCCGCCAAGGAATTGGCGTGGACACCGGTTCTGGAACTGGCAGACGCCTTGCAGATGACCGTTGACTGGTACCGCGATTTCTATGGGGGGAGAAATGTCGCAGAGACTTATGCGGCACAGATTGCTGCTTATTCCTCGCGTTCTGACGCGAAGTGGGAATTGCTCTCCCCGGCTGTGCGCGGAGCCTGACGCAGCGACCCAGAACCCTGCAGCGCGCCGGAATGCAATACACTCAACCCTATGCGTCCCACACTTTCTGTCGCCATGATCGCCCGCAATGAAGAGGCGAACTTGTCGCGAACGCTGGAGAGCGTGCGCTGGGTCGATGAGATTGTGATCGTCGATTCCGGATCCACAGATCGCACGCCGGAGATTGCCCGCAGCTACGGTGCGAAGCATTCCTTCAACATAGATTTTCAAGGATTCAATCCGCAGAAAACCCTGGCCATTGATGCCTGCACCAGCGATTGGATCTATCTGCTGGACGCCGATGAAGTGATGCCACCGGAGCTGGCGAGCGAGATTCGGCAGGTATTGGAAAATCCGCGTTTCGAAGCGTATTGGCAGCCCCGCGTCAATCTTTTTCTGGGCCGGTGGATTCGCCACGGCGGTTTTTATCCCGACCACAAGCTGCGTTTGTTCAAGCGAGGGACGGCGCGCATGGCGGGCGCAGAACCGCATGGCACGCCGGAATACGCAGGCCCAAAAGGAACGTTAAAAAACGATCTGCTGCACTATGCGTACCCAAAACTCGAGCTCTACCTGGAGCACATGAATCGATACAGTTCGCACAGCACGCGCGAACTCTTCGAAAAAGGGAAAACGAGCTCGTCGCTAGGCGCGTTTGCGTGGAATGTAATGCTGAACCCGATCGCGACCTTCCTGAAAAACTACATCTTTCGCCTGGGATTTCTCGATGGCCTGGAAGGCTTGGTGCTGCACTTCAATCACTCGGTTTACATCCATTGGAAATATGTAAAAGCGTGGAATGCGGGCAAACAAATGCGTGCCGCCGATGGTTCACAGCCGCACGCAGAAACCTGGAAGAATCCTGAAAATTGACAAGGTGGTGCTGGGGGAGGGCTAGGGTTGAATCGCGTTAGCCGACCAGGCCTGGCAAGGTCCACTCATGCGGCAGTACGGATCTCGCGATTTGTACACACTTCACGCGTGGAACCAGTTCGATTCCGTTTTCAGTCCAACGGCGGATCGAATAGATTTGCGAGCAGCGTTCGCACAACCAGAAGTAGCGCCGTATGACCACGGGGGGCTTGCTCTGCGCAGACGCTGACATCGCAGGGATCTGGAACGAACCGCTCTTGGAGTCGCTGGCACAGACCATTGCCTCAGGGGAAATCGTCTGGACCAAGGGTTTACGCTCCATCAGAAAAAGACGGCCGCCGCGCAGGTATTTCAACTCCGCGCTGCAATCCTTATTTGCGCATGTCATATTCATGGTGCTCGCCTCGGTAACTTACTTTAGTAAGAACCCACCTGGGCAGAAAAGGGTTGGCTTGAAAAAACTCAATGTGCAATAAGAAAAAAGATTAGCTTATCTCACTGCTAGCCGGGGAAAGAGAATTCGGTCTGAGGATCGAATCTCAGGAACTCCGGGAGGAAAGAAGTCCGTCGCCAAGTTTTTCGATGGCCGAAATGCTGGTGACACTTTCATCATACTCCCGTTGCACGGCAAAGAAACCCAGGAAAATTGTGAATATTCACTCCAGCCGGGAATTCGGCTGTGAGGTGTTCTGGCGAGCAGCAAAGCACGACCGCTGTCAGTCCGCGGAATCGAACTGCAGGTGAATGCGGCCTGCTGAAGCAGGATTTACGCGGATACCGGCCAGGGTTGGAACTCTCCAGTTGGCGGCCATCAAGGTTTCGGCAGGATAGGTCGTCAAGACCGCCAGCACCGGACATCCGGCTGCCTTGCCGGACCCCACTCCGGCCGGAGCATCTTCCACCACCAGGCAATCCGCGGGCGCGGCCCCAAGTAGTGCTGCGCCATGACGATAAGGCTCTGGATGGGGCTTTCCTTGCCGTACGGTTTCCGCCGTAACAAAATGCTTTGGAATGATGATGCCGGCATGCGCCATACGGCTCCGTGCCAGACGTTCGGTGGCAGAGGTTACCACTGCCCACGAACCTTCCGGCAGTGCGCCCAGCAATTCCTTCACGCCGGGCAACACGACCAGGCCTTCGTTGTCTTCTACTTCCAAATCTTCGATATAGCGAAGCTCGGTGGCGTCATCCAGATCCGGACGCAGCGTCCGAACTGTCTCGATGGCTCGCCGCCCGTGCGCCAAATGGATGGCGTGTTCCGGATCAAGGCCTCGCGACTCGGCATATCGCTGCCAGCTGCGCTCGACCGAGCCGATCGAGCTCATCAATACCCCGTCCATGTCAAAAAGCAGTCCCCGAACCTGCAACTCAACCTTCATCGAGAACCGCCGGATTGCAGGGTAAACTCGCGACCGGCCTGCAGCAGACGCTGCACGGCTTCCGGTGAGCAGGATTCCGCGTAGATGCGCAGCAGGGGCTCGGTGCCAGAAGCGCGCAGCAGCAGCCAGCTTTCGGCCGCCCTGGGTTTAGTTTCCGCCTCCGGATTGCGCAGAAAGAACTTCATTCCGTCCAAAGCTTCCACTCGCTCCACTTCCATGCCGGCAAAGGATTTTACGCCGGCGCGCGCCCGGGCAATCGCGCCATTTTTTATGTCGTCACTAATATGCATGTCGATGCGGTCGTAATAATGTTCGCCGTATTCTCGCTGCAAATCCGCCACCAGCTCGCCGAGGGACTTGTTTTCGTCGGCCATGACATTGGCCAGCAGCAGCGCGTTCAGCAAACCATCGCGCTCTGGCAGGTGCCGCGCGCTTCCGATGCCCCCCGATTCCTCGCCACCCATTAAGATTTCGCGGGCCAGCATCAGGTCGCAGATATATTTAAAGCCGATCCCGGTTTCGTGCAGCTTGCGACCCTGGCGCGCACAGATGCGGTCCACCATGCGGGTGGTGTTGAAAGTCCGCACCACTTCTCCGGGCCACTGCTTGCGTTCAATCAACCAACGCAGCAGGATCGAGAATATTTTGTGGGAATCGACGATGTTGCCGTTCTCGTCCACTGCGCCAATGCGGTCGGCATCTCCATCCGTAGCAAATCCCGCCTGGCAATGTTGCTCGACGACCACTTGTTGCAGCTCTCGAAGATGCGGCAGGATGGGCTCCGGATTGATTCCAGGAAACAGCGGATTGGGTTCGCGATGAATCTCCACACAGGGAACATCGACGCGACTGAGAATTCCCGCCAGAATCCCGCCGCCTGCTCCATACATGGAATCGATCGCGAGTTTGAATCCGCTGGCAGCGACCTTTTCCAGGTCGACAAATCCCGCGATCTTTTCAATGTAAGCGGGAAGAAAATCCAGGCGCTCGATTTTGCCGGCGACCGACGCGCGCGCCAAAGGCTTGCCCAGATGGGTCTCGATGGCGGCGATCATGGAAGGCTTGCCCGAGCCGCCATAGCTGGCTTTGAACTTGACTCCATTCCATTGAAAGGGATTGTGGCTGGAGGTGATCATGATGCCGCCGGCCGAACCGCTGTCACGCACCGCCAGCGACAATGCGGGAGTGGGCGTGATGGCGGCTGGCTAATCGCACCGGAATTCCTGCGGACGCGACTACCTCTGCCGCTGCCTGCGCAAAGCTGGGCGATCCAAATCGCGTGTCGTAGCCGATGCAGACGCCGCGCGACGGATCTTCCTGCGTCAGAATGTAATTCGCAATCGCGCTTGCCGCTACGCGAAGGTTGGCGAAGGTAAAGTCTTCTGCAATGATGCCGCGCCAGCCATCGGTGCCGAACTTAACAGGGCATAGCTGGGAATCGTCAGTCGCCGTCACATGTTTCCATTCCGAAGGGTCGATCAGATCAGTTTGTCTTGTTTTTCCTGCTGCAGTTGTTTCACCAGCTTGCCAACATCCTGGCATCCCTCGCGGGTGGTGATCAGCAGAACGTCGCCGGCATCCACCACCACCAGATTTTCCACGCCGACCAGCGCCACGTGTTTTTCGGGTGCGTAGACGTAGTTGCCGGTGGCTTCCAACACGCTTTCTGCCGTGGTATCCATCACGTTGTCGCCATGCCGGACATTCTGGCCGTGCAACATTTTATGGTCGTACAGCGCGGCCCACGATCCCAGATCGTTCCAACCAAAATCCGCCCGCAGACAATACAGGTTGGAGGAATGCTCACCTTTGGCGGAGCGCGGTTCGATGATGGCGTAATCGATGCTGATGTTTTCGCAGCGTGGATACAAGTCTGCAAACTTCGATGCAAATTCCGCCGTGCCAAACGCCTGCGCAATTTCTTCCAGGTAAGGAGCGGTCTCCGGCAGGTGCTCGCGAACTGCGTTGGCAAGGGTATGAGCCGTCGCAAGGAACATGCCGCTGTTCCAGAAATAGTTTCCGGAGGCCACAAATTCGTTGGCTTTCTCCAGGTTCGGCTTTTCTGTAAACCGCCGGACTCGGGAAGCCGTCTCATTCAGCGTTTCACCGGTCTCGATGTAGCCGTATCCGGTCTCCGGATGGCTGGGCTTCACTCCCAGCACGATAATGTTTTCGCCGGCCGCCGCTAATTCACTGCCCGCCAGCAGCACTTGCAAGAATCGCTCGGCATCCTGAATTGTATGGTCTGCGGGGAACAGACCAAGCACTGCATTGGGCGCCTGGCGCTCCAGCAGAAACGCTGCCAATCCCGCGGCTGGGGCGGTGTTGCGTGCCACAGGCTCCGCTAGAATTTGAGCCACAGGAACATCGGGCAATTGCTTTTCGACCGCCGGCATTAACCATTCATTTGTCAGGATCCAGATGTGCTGACTGTCTGCCAGGGGCAGCAGCCGGCTGACAGTTTGCTGCAGCATGCTGCGCTCGCCATTCAGAGACAGCATCTGCTTGGGATGGGTTCTACGGCTACGCGGCCAAAAACGCGTGCCGCTGCCACCGGCAAGGATAAACGGGCGAAACTCGAGGGCTGGATTCAAGGTAGGTTTCATCGTAAACGAAACAGACGGGCGCGCAGCGAAACAAATGCCCAAGGGTGACAATTTCAAACTAGATGGATCGAAAGCGGATCGAGTTGCCACGTCGCGGCCGAAAATTATTCGGGAATCGCCCTGATCATCTCTGTTGGAGTTGTGGACGAGAAGCTCCAGTCAGGGCTGCAGGCCGGCACCACTGCTAATTCTCCACGCTGCAGCGGAATGGGCGCTTGCCCCTCGAAGTTCAACTGCCCTGCACCCGCCCCGACAAATACCAACTGGACTGTGTTTGACTTTTTCCCGGCAGGAAGTGAAAAGTTCTCCGTCGTGCCATCGGCCAGCCGAGTACGATCGACACGAAAATATTTCGATTGCACCAGAATTTCGCGGCCTCCTGCGAGCGATTGCGAGCCGCTGATCGGCTCTATTTTCGGCGCGACCGGGCCTGCTTCCGTCTTCAGGCGAATCGCTTGCAGGCCATCTTTCAAATGCAGTTCGCGGGGGCGGCCGTAATCGTACAGGCGATAGGTCATGTCGGAATTTTGCTGCGTCTCCAGCATTACGACTCCGGGAAAAATCGCATGCACGGTTCCCGCATCGACGAAGATCATTTCGTCCTTGTTGACCGGAACAGATTGCAGCAGATTTTCGAGCGTGTGATTTTCGATGGCGGCTTTCACGTCGGGCAGGCTGGTTCCGGGACGCAGCCCGAGCGCGACCGTTGCACCCGGATCGGCTTCTAAAACGTACCAGCATTCTGTTTTGCCGTGCGGCTCCCCGTGTTGCCGCGCCATTTCATCCCCGGGATGAACCTGTACGCTGAGTTTTTCACGCGGGAAAAGAACCTTCATCAAGAGAGGAAACCGTTCCTGGTGGGCGCCACTTTCTCCCAGCAGTTCTTCGCGGCGCTCGTGGAACACGGCATCCAGCGTCTTTCCAGCGAGCACGCCAGTATCGACAACACAATCATTCCCGCTGAGCCATACCTCGCCGATCGGCTGGTCGGAGATTTTGTAGTCATACCAGGGAGCGAGGTCTCGCACGCCCCAAACCATGGGGCGAAACCAGGGACGCAGACGAAAAGGAGTGAGTGTCGTCATATCGATCGGCGCGCAATCATCAGGTCTGAAGCGACTTGCTCATCAGGACGAAATGGATTGGAACCTTCACGCCAGGAAAGTCCGGCGCCGGTTCCGTACCCGTCTCCACGAAACCATGTTTGCGGTAATACGGCGGCAATTCCTCACGCAGATGTACGATGCGCAAATCAATGGCGACGTGTCCTGCGCGGCGGGCAAAATCTTCCGCTTGCTGCATCATGCGGCGGCCAATCCCGCGACCCTGCATGTCCTGCTCGACCGAAAGCATACCGAGATAGACGCGATCGCGGCGGGGCTCAAGATACACGCAGGCCAGCAGTCTTGCTTCCTCTTCCAGCAGCAAAAATACGCCTTTGCTCAGCAACTCCCGCACCTGCGTGGCATTCGTGCGGTCGGTCGATTTGAACCAGCTTTCCGACAAAAATGCCCGATTCACCAATGCAGCGATGCGATCCGCATCCGCTGGACCGGCCTGGCGGAGTGTCGTGTCCATCGGCATTAGCTGAGCTTGGCGAAGTACGCCTTGATCCGCTTCAGTCCTTCGTCGATGTCGGCGTGCGACACGGCATAGGAGAGACGGATGTGGTCGTGGGTGCCGAACGCCTCGCCGGGCACCGTCACCACATTCGCTTCATGCAGCAATCTTGTGGAAAGCTCGGCAGCCGTGTTGACCTTTCCCCTGCCCAGGAATGCCGAAATATTCGGATAGACGTAGAACGCGCCTTCCGGCACGGTGCAGCGGACGCCAGGAATTTCGCTGAGATGTGCCAGCACCTGATCGCGCAACGAAATGTAATCCGTGCGCATCTCTTCCACGCACTGCTGCGGTCCCGTCAACGCGGTCACAGCGGCCTTCTGCACAAACGTTGCGGTCGAAGAAGTACTCTGGCTTTGCATCTTGGAGATGGCCTGGATAATCGGCTTCGGTCCCAGGGCGAATCCAGCTCGCCAGCCGGTCATGGCGTAGGTCTTCGACAGCGAGCCGAGAACGATTACGTGCTCTTTGCAATCTGTGAAGCTGCCGCCGGAAATGGGCACGCCGGTGTATTGCAGATACGCGTAACACTCATCGAGCAGCACATAGATGCCGCGCGCGTGCGCCAGCCGCACCACCTGCTCCAGATCCTTGGGAGCGATGACAGCGCCCGAAGGATTCGACGGCGAATTCAAAATGATCGCCTTGGTGCGCGGCGTAATCAGCTGCTCGATGGCAGCGGCGGTGACGCGGAAATTCTCTGCCTCATTGGTTTCCAGGTACACAGGCGTACCGCCGGCAAACTGGATGATGTCTTTAAAGGAAACCCAGTACGGCACGGGCAGGACAACTTCATCGCCGTGATCGACGAGCACGTTGATGGCCTCAAACAAGGCCAGCTTGCCGCCGGTGGTAAAGATGGCTTCGTCCGGCGTGTAGTTCGATCCAAAATCTGTCGCGTGGCGCTCGACGATGGCCTTGCGCAACTCCGGAATTCCGCTCACGGCGGTGTAGCGAGTGAAGTTGCCTTCGATGGCGGCGATGGCGGCGTCCTTAATATGACGCGGCGTAGCAAAGTGCGGTTCGCCCGCTCCAAAATCCACCAGGTTGATACCCTGGGCACGCAGCTTGGCTGCCTCTGCAGTCACGGCCATGGTCGCGGAAACTTCAATCCGGTTGACGCGATCGGCGAAGATTTTCTGGGCAACTGAGGTGGTCATAATACTTCTAGTTTCGCAGAGTTGGCGGGGATCGCCAAGTGGATCCTGGGCGGCACGGGAAGTTCGGACGTCGGCAACAGGACAATGACCCGATGTCGCAAGCCTACCCCTCGATTTGACCCGGGTTACGGTAGACAGTCCTTTCAACCTGACTCTTCGCCGCGAAATTCGTTTATCGCCGGCGCGCCGCGATTTTGGACCCGATTTTTCCGTCGATCACTTCAAAATCCTCGGAGCGGGAGTAGGTGTGGATCCCAGTTGCGCCCTGATACCATCCTGGGTCGATACGGGCGATCGGACGCTCGCTGTACTCCGTCTCAGTCAAAACAGTTACTTCGGAGAAGCACACTGCGTATCCGTAGGTGCGGGTGCAATCCTGGGAAGGGCGAATCAGTTTTCCATCGCTATAAAACAGCGACCCCGCTGGCCGGGATCGGCGGACATCCGAAACCACCGGGTTATTGGGATGCGGCTTCCAGGGTCCGAAGAGGGATTCGGCATGGAACAAGGCAAGCTCATCGCAATTCGTATATTTTCCGTTTGAAATTCCGACAAACATCCAGAATTTCCCATCCGCGCGATGGATGGTTGCGTCCACCGCAAAAATGTCCTGCATCAATACCTTTTCCAGCACCCACTGGGTGGGAAAGTTGACTGCGCGATAGAGCTCGATGGTGCGATTCTCTTTTGTCTCGGGAATCATGTAGGTCTCCCCGTCCAGGTCCAACAAAAATGGATAGGAAAGATGGTACGGACGCCGCAGTATCTCCACCGGTACGCTGGGCGTTCCGTCCGGAGCAATCTGAGAGTACGAGATGACGGCGCGCCGCTCCTGATAGATGTAATCTTCCATGATCAAGTAGGTGGTGCCGCTCTTCTCGAGCAGGAATGGGTCGGCATAGAAACGATCTTTAGGCGGCCAAAAGATCCGGTAGTCGGCGGTATTGTCAAAGCTGCGATCCGGAAGGCGTTTTCGGATGGCGACAAACCATTGGTCAATTTCTCCACGTGAGAGAGCTGATATTTTCGATCGCAATTTTCTGAAAAACAGCTTGCCGAAAAACACAGCAGTTTGCCGCGCATTGGGAGCCCGATTGATTTTGCCGGTGAATTTGTACTCTTCGTTGTAGGTCGGGAGAGACTGCAGGTAGTCCCATCCTCGGGTGTGCAAGTCATGCAATCGACGCAGCGCGAATTCTGCTGTTTTCCAATAGATAGGATTTCGACTCAGATAAAGCGATGTTTGATGGGTGGCGGAATGTCCGCGATAGATCACCGGTCCGCCATCCAGCGAATCCGTCAACACTTGCAAGATGGTGCCGGAAACAGGATTGCCTTGATATACCTCCCAGAACAGGGCTGGACCGCCTCGGTATTCCCGGCTGTCGCCGTGATGATACGACCATATCCCGTACTTCGCAGTCTTAAGAATCTCGCCGCGAATAATTCGAAAACCGAAGCGGAAAATGACATCGAGGTTGGCGGCTCGAATCTGAGCCAGGTCCTCCTCCCGAAAGCGGTCCGTGAAGCCTTTGCGCATGGGAAGCACGGTAATGGAAGGAACATTCCGCAACAGTTCGGTTGCATCAAGTTCTCTTTTTGCATCCGGCTCTTCTTTGTGCCTGGCGTAGTCCCACATTTCGTAGCGAAAATACAGGGCGTATTTCCAGGCTTCTTTGAGACGTTTGCGGAAGGATGGCTTCACCGCTGGAGCGGGCGTATTCAGGATGACCAGCGAAAGCTCGGCAAAATCTGAACGCTGAATGTCCTCGATGATCTTCGCCACCCATGCGGTGGTTGTGTACGAGTCCAGCATGATGCCGATGCGAAGCATACCTTACCCTCTCCTCCTAGTTCGAGCGGTTTGACCTGAATCGAATCCTAAATCTGTACGGACGTCATCAGCCCATATTGTTGGTTATTTTTTGTCAGTCGTTCGCCGGGAATCCAGAGAACTCTCCGTTTCAGCGTCCCGGGTTTCTGCGGTGCGCGACTGGAGATGCGCGATCACGGTGGGCGGCACCAGTCCCTCGACCGATCCACCGAGGCGAAACACCCCGCGGATCAGGCGCGAGCTGAGATAGGAATATTGTTCTGCGGGCATCATGAAAACTGTTTCCAGCTCGGGCGCAAGACGGCGATTCATCAGCGCCATTTGCAGCTCGTACTCATAATCGCTGATGGCGCGGATGCCGCGCAGCAAGGCCTGGGCATGCTGCAGGCGCGCAAAATCGACTAATAAACCATCGAACTGGCTGACGGAAACGTTGTCGAACTCGCGCGTTGTTTCCTGGATCATCTCTATCCGCTCCTGCACAGAAAACAGCGGCTGTTTTTCAGAGTTATTCAGGATGGCAACGACCAGGTGATCGAAGATTTTCGAGCCGCGCGCGATCAGGTCAAGATGACCGTTGGTCAGCGGATCGAAGGTGCCGGGATAGATGGCGCGGACAGTATTCACGACTCCTTGGATTGTAAGGGGCTGTCATGGAACAAGCAACGCAGCCGCACCGCGACCAACGAGGCGATTTTTCTACTTCCGGATATCTACAGCAGATTGGTATCGAGAGGATGCGATGAAATGGATGCCTGGATGTTCAGACGGCTCAATTGGCGATCGTTCGTCAAGAAAAGCTCGACGCGCGCCTGCACGGCGGAAGCGAGATGGATGGCGTCTGCGGGGGAGACGTTGTGCTCGGCGCGAATGCGGGCGAAATAAGCCTCAGCAGCCTCCAAATCGAACGGCAAGACTTCGATCTCTGAACTTTGAAAAAAGTCGCGAATGGATCGAATCAGATCGATTTTTTTCAGCTTATAAGGCTTGACTAACAATTCTCCCAAAACAAACGCGCTAGTGCAGAGAGTGTCGCCCTCTCTTCCATCTTGCGATGAATTTCCTGGACCCGTCGCCCGTATTGGGGATGGCCTTCCATCCAATAGACAAACAGCATCGTGTCCCAGTAAATGCGGCTCATCCGAGCTTTCTCTGCGATGGCCGCTCTACGCTACGCCATAGAAATCGGCGGTCGTTCTGAATCGAGCGTTCCCAGTCGCCGGAGTCCTTGAAAAGCGTTTTTGCGATCCCACGCAGCCGGTAGAACGCCGACGGGGACTCGGTCTTAGCTGTCTTCATACCGCGGCTGATGCGTCACTTTGTAAGTAAAAACGACTGTGGTGCTCATACCGGATGGCGGTCCTTGTTCCTCTAGCAATCGAACGCCATAAACGTCTTGAAGATATCTTGGAGCGCAGCGCGGTGCAGACGTTGGGGGTCTTGTTTTTCAGATTTAGCCCTTTCACAACGTCGCCCGATTTAATGCTGACCGTGGCGTCCCCCCTGTGTCGCGCAGGTTCGATATATCGAATCCATACATACTCCCGGATCTGGTCTGCATCACTTTTCATTCGCATCTCCATTCTTTAAAATACGAGGATACGCTAACTAGTACCATACATACATACTGTCCCACAGCGCATTTAAAGACGAACGCAATGACACGTTCGTCTCAAAATGCAGTAGAATAACGTATTTACTATTTTCTGGCTCCGGTCTTGACGACTTCCTGGGCGGCGGCGGCTCCGTTGACCGGGATGGGAGGAACTTCGGGCACATCGCTCTTGCCGGCGATGCCGAGTTTCTGGCGCAGGGTCGGTCTCGATTCGCGCGAACGTGTCCTTGTTGTCTTTCAAGTATTGGCGGACATTTTCGCGGCCCTGGCCGATGCGTTCGCCGGAGAAGCTGTACCAGGCGCCGGACTTTTCGACAATGTTGTGAAGTACCGCCATGTCCAATACATCGCCCTCGCGAGAGATGCCCTCACCGTACAAAATGTCGAACTCCGCTTCGCGGAACGGCGCGGCCACTTTATTCTTGACGATCTTCACCTTGGTCCGCGAACCGACGACAACATCGCCTTCTTTGACGGCAGCAATGCGTCGAATGTCCACGCGAACCGAAGAATAAAATTTCAACGCGCGACCGCCGGTGGTGGTTTCCGGATTGCCGAACATGACGCCAATTTTTTCGCGGATTTGATTGATGAAGATCAGCGAGGTACGCGACTTCGAAACGGTTCCGGTCAACTTGCGAAGCGCCTGCGACATCAGTCGCGCCTGCAATCCCATGTGCGAATCGCCCATCTCGCCGTCGAGTTCTGCCTTCGGCACCAACGCCGCGACCGAGTCAACAACCAGCACATCGATCGCACCCGAACGCACCAGCGCTTCGGTAATTTCGAGGGCCTGCTCACCATAGTCTGGTTGCGATATCAGCAGATTGTCGACATCCACACCCAGCTTTTTCGCATATTGCGGATCGAGCGCATGCTCCGCGTCTACAAAGGCCGCCATACCGCCAGCCTTCTGCGCTTCCGCAATAATCTGCAGTGTGATGGTGGTTTTGCCGGAGGATTCGGGGCCGAAAATTTCAATCACGCGGCCGCGCGGAACTCCACCAACGCCGAGCGCGGCGTCAAAAGAAATTGATCCGGTGGAGATGACAGAAATGGGAACAATCGCCTCTTTATTGCCGAGGCGCATGATAGATCCCTTGCCGAATTGCTTTTCAATCTGCGCCAGCGCCAGATCGATCGCACGTGTGCGTTCTTTATCGTCTACCATTTCAAATCTCCGGGGATGAGTTGGAATTGAATTGTCCGCGACACGCTATGACCGGTACTTGTATCGAAGTAAACAATCGAAATCCACTTTGGGTACTGGCGGGATTTTAGCACCAAAATGGGAATAGGCGAAACAATAGCGAACGCTTTTCGCGAACCAAAGTAACGCCGGACGGTCTAGTTTCCGTACAAATCTTCCTCGCGAACCACCGCTTCCTGTTCCGGACCATGGCCGCTCGCCTGGCCGCGCCGAACATGGGGCCACGAGCCGGCTTGATGGGAGCAAATCTCATAAAACCGATCGGCTGCGAGATATCGTCGTAAATGGCTTCCATCCCGCCCTGCATCAGGTAGGTCTCATGCCAGAAACCGGTGCCGCCGGAGTCGCGAAGAAAGTTCTTCCACCAGGCGCGGTGCGGTTCCGATCGCGTCCAGGCGAGTAGCGAGTCCATATCAGTCCAATATTGCCGCATGCCGGCGTGCATGGGGAAAAGTGACATGACAAAGTTTTCATGTAACAACAGGCCTTTGGGCTGGGCTGCGACGGAGGCGGAAATCTTTGGCCCAAATCCGAAAAGAGTTTTCAATCCGGTGGTGCGATTGACGCGCATCCCCAGGTAGATGACGACTAGATTCGGATATTGCGAAAGATCCACGGTCTGGCGATTTACGGTTGTCGGCATCGGTTGACCTCTCAATTCTCCCTGGTCACTTTCGATGATCCGCAGAACGTTGCTCGATGCGGAGAGTTCCGTCAATTACGATGCGATCAAGGTCCGCCGACTCGCGGCAGATTCCAGTGCTGCCAGACGGCGACCATGCGCAAAGCAAAGCAGGCGATCGCGCCGACGGTCATGGCCACGACCGGGCGCATTTTCAACTTCAAGCCCAGCACGACAATGGTCGCGCCCAATAGCGCGGCCGTCGCGTAGACATCCGAGCGCAGCACGACTGGCACGCGGGCCAGCAATACATCGCAGATGGTTCCTCCGCCGACACCGGTGACGCCGCCCATCAAAATTGCGATCAGTGGAGGGATGTCGAACTCCAGCGCCTTCTGCGCGCCGGCGACGGCAAACAGGCCGAGCCCTGCGGCGTCGAGCGTGACCATCACCGAAATAGGAAAGTGACTGACGGTGGTGTGCCAGAGAAAAACAAATGCGGCAGCCAGGAAAGCGGTGGCGGAATAGCGCCAGTCGCGAATGGAATTCGGCGGCGATGCGCCGATCAGGACATCGCGAAGGATGCCGCCGCCGAGTGCTGTTGCGAATGCCAGGACCATCAGTCCCAGTAGATCCAGGTTGCCGCGGGTGGCAGCCGTCGCGCCTTCGAGACCGAACAGGAAGGTGCCCAGCAGATCGACGATGAGCAGCAAGCGGGCCGAATTGGATTTCGCGGGCATGTTGATTGCTTGTCTCGGCCGCAATATCAAAAAACATTTCAATCAATCGTCGCGTCATTCATCCACGGATAAGCGATTGACTCATCGCTGCAGGGGGTCGATGGGGATGTTGACGTCGGTGATGCGAAAATTTTTCGCGAGCGCGGGATGGCGTTTGGCGATGGCGTTATACATTTCCCACGCGACGCGGCGGTAGGAGATGTGGCCTTGCGGCGCGCTGCGCAGTTCAGAAATGTAGAGGGCCTCGGCAAAATCCATCTTGAAGAGCGAACGGCAACGAGTTCCCAGCGGCAGAAGATACTGTGCGGTTTCTTTCGCCTCTGGAATGTCGGCGCGCGACAAGGTGTCGAACGCGGCGTGGGCCTGGCGCACGGCATCTTCATAGGGCTGGCGCAGGTTGGAGTCGGCGATCAACTCGGGCACATCATAACCGTGCTGATTGGTAAAGCTTTGCAGGGTCTGCACGCAGCGGCGATGGCGGTGCATGTCGCGAAAGCCGCCGATATCCATGAGAATGTCGAAGCGCAACTGGTAGCCGGAAGAGAAGGCGCGCGACAGCTCATCATGGCGGCCGCGGTGTCGCGTGCCCAGCAGTAGCAACTCCTCGCGGCGCGCCGCATCCAGCGCGCACACGGCTTCTCGAATCTGGCGGTAGGAGTAGTGGCACGCCCCGTAGAGCAGGGTGGTGACAATTTCAATCTCAATCGATTCGTGTTCGCTGGCACCGTCCGCTTCGACCAGATCGACGAGCGGTGAGGGCTGGATGGGCGCGGAGTTCATCAGGTCGAGCGCCGCTTGTTCCAGTTCGATGCGCGATTTCTGGATGTAATCGACCGGCGCGGCGTATTTCACCAGCGTGGGAGCGACCGCGACATCGCGCAACAGCAATGCGGCGGCGCGTTCGCCAAGCGCTGGATCGACGGCAGCAATGTCGCGCTGCAATTCTTCCAGCGCGGCGCGTTGTACGTTCCAGCAGGGAGACGCGGCGGCCTCGCGAAGTTTTTCTCCCAGGCGGCGGATCTCCGCATGCGGTTGCGACAAGAGCCGGGAAACCTGCGTCTCCAGGGTGCGGGCGTTCACGATTTCTCCCAGAGAGGTGTTCGCGGCCAGCGGCAACAGGTAGCGGGCACCGTCGAAGGCTCGGGCGCGCAGGGTGCGGTCGTAGGCCTCCTGCTTCATTTCTTTCGGCCTGGCCACCTGGGAGCGGAGCAGTTCGATGGCGCCGCGGGAAATTTCCTCGTAGCTGGCAAATAGCTTTTCGATTTGGTCCGTATAGAGTTGACGCGCCTCGGCGTTGGAGCCGAATGCCGGCAGGTACCAGCCACTTTTCTTGAAATCCTGATAGCGAGTGGAGCGTTCCTGGCCGTCCCAGCGCTGCTCATCCACCAGCACAATGGCCGCAAGCAGCGACAAACGTTCCACGGCAAAGGCGATGTGCGCCAGATCCGCAATCGAGCGGTGCCCATACTGGAAATAGAATGTGTTCAGGAACTGTTCGGCACGCTGGGCATTCAATTCGCGCAGAGACTGCTTCATGGAAAGCGCGGAACGGGAATATTTTGCCATGGCGTACGCCAGAACCTCTGGATCTGCGCCGTGGATGGCGTAGACCTCAGTCGAGTCGGCATCAGGGGAAGCCGGAAGTGGGTTTAAGGGAGGCATGCTTTCTGGGTCCAATCTGTTTCAATCAACGGAAGTCGACTTTCAGAGTATCGCAGGGCCATACGGTCGTGTCATAAAAGAGGCGGGCACGAAGCTTTTGGAGTTAGGCGCAACGTAAAAGCGGGTAGTATGCGGTGGTGGTGCAGATCGACTGGCAAGCCAGGTCGAAGCGCCACAAGCCGGTGGATGAATCGATGGGCGACGTACTGACACTTGCGACAGACAGGACGTGGGCCATGCCGAAGCGGCCCTGGGTGATGAGCCAGCGGTGGCATAGCCTGCTGTTTGCGCATTGGCCGATCGCCGCGGAGGAAATTACTCCGCTGCTGCCGCCTGGATTGGTGGTGGACGGATTTTCCGGGACCGGCTGGGTGGGAATTGTGCCGTTCGCGATGGATCGGATTCGATTTCGCGGGCTGGGCAGCGTGCCCGGGGCTCGCCGATTTGCCGAGCTGAATCTGCGTACATATGTCCGCGAGGAGCGTACTGGAACTCCTGGAGTGTTTTTCTTTTCGCTGGATGCGGCCAATCCAGCAGCGGTGATGGCGGCACGATTGTGGTTTCATCTGCCGTATTACTGGGCGAAGATGCATGTGGAGGAACGGGAGAATGGCTGGCTGCATTATGAAAGTGCTCGCCTGCT
This sequence comes from uncultured Acidobacteriota bacterium, assembly GCA_963735505.1. GTDB lineage: Bacteria > Acidobacteriota > Terriglobia > Terriglobales > Acidobacteriaceae > JAKAAZ01. The sequence goes on from CAVTLR010000003.1 coordinate 995,057, forward strand.
GAGTCAGAAGCCGGTGAATTTCCGGGCGACGTATCGCGGCATGGGTCCGCAGACGGCCGGACGTAGCGCGCGCGACACCATCGAATATTTTCTGACGGAACGTTATTGCCTGTTTACCCATGACCGCAGCGGGCAGGCTGCTGCAGGGCAATATCCACCATGCGCCCTGGCCGCTGGAAGCTGCGGAAGCCGAGATTGAAGTAAACGATCTGCCGCAGGCACACGGAATTCGTCTGCCGGATATTCCGCCGGTGCTGCACTTTGCGCGCGAGCAGCGAGTGTACATCTGGAAGCTGGAGCCGGTGCTGGCCCTGGCGTAGTCCTTACGCCTGGGATGTGACCACACTTGATACATCTGCAAGGCACACGCGAGGTGTATCATGCAGATTATGACACCCGCCAAGCGTGCCCACATCCTGCTGCCGCAGGAACTTGTTGGCGAGATTGATGCAATCGTCGGACCTGGAAAGCGCAGCGCATTTCTGGTGGAAACGGCGCGCGCGGAGATTCGTCGCCGCAAGCTGCTGCAGTTTCTGGAGTCGAAGGAACCGGCGTGGAAGGACGAAGACCATCCGGAACTGGCAAGAGGTTCGGGTGCCTGGGTGCGTGGCTTGCGGCAAGAGGGGAAACGTCGATCCGCGACCCTTGAGCGGCATACACGACAACGGAAGACGCGTTCAGGCAAGGAGAAATGACCTTCCTGCTCGATACGACAATATTGATTGATGCGCTGCGACATCGCCAGGGACGGCGCGAACTGCTTGCGGAGACCATCCATCAAGGCCACACCTTGGCGATTACCACGATCAACCTGGCGGAAATTTATGCTGGAATGCGGCCAGCGGAAGAAGCCAGGACTAAGATGTTTCTCGATGGCCTCGAGTGTTATCCGGTGACAGCAGCGGTTGCTCGACGGGCTGGAAGGCTGAAATGGGAGTGGTCGCGGAAGGGCCGGACGCTGGCTCTGGACGATATGCTGATCGCGGCCGCGGCGCTGGAACATGGGCTGACGCTGATGACAGACAATCGGATGGATTTTCCGATCCGGGAACTGGAAATGTACGAGCTACCGTAGAGATGTTGCGTCTTCAGCCGAATCGTACGGAACTTTTTTTTCTATAGGAGTGGATTGCATGATTTCATTGGATGGCCGGGTGGCCATGGTGACCGGCGCATCTCAAGGTATTGGTCGTGCCTGCGCGGTGGCGCTCGCCAGGGCAGGGGCGCAGGTGGCGCTGGCGGCGCGCAACGCTACAAAGTTGGCGGAGGTTGCGGCGGAGATCGAAGCAGCCGGTGGAAAGGCCATGGCGTTTGAAATGGACCTGGCCAGCGAAGACTCCATCAAAGCAGTCACCAAAGCGGTGGTGGCGCAGTATGGAAAATTAGAAATCCTGGTGAATAATGGCGGCATCACGCGCGACAACCTGATGCTGCGGATGAAACTGGCGGACTGGAATGCCGTGCTGCAAACGAATTTGACCGGCGCATTTCTACTGACGCAGGCGGCTTCTTCCAGCATGTTGAAGGCGCGCTGGGGACGCATCATTAATATCAGCAGCGTGGTGGGAGAAACCGGACAGGCGGGGCAGGCAAATTATGCGGCCAGCAAAGCCGGCTTGATCGGCCTGACCATGTCACTGGCGCGCGAGCTGGCTTCGCGAAATATCACCGTGAATGCGGTGGCGCCCGGGTACATTTCCACGCCGATGACGGATGTGCTGAACGACCAGCAGCGCAGCGCCATGTTGACGCAGATTCCGCTGGATCGGGCGGGCACGCCGGAGGATGTGGCCGCTGCGGTGGTGTTTCTCGCCTCCGACCAGGCCAGCTACATTACCGGCCATGTTCTGGACGTCAACGGCGGCATGCACATGGGTTAGTGCCGGCGGTTTACGGCAAAAATGTTGATGTCGAGCCCGCATGGGCAGCGTATTGTTGTTGTGTGGAAGCATCCTGTGCACGCTTCGCCTTCCACGCAGTCTCTCACTTCTCCGTCGGCAAGGATGGGTCAGGATGAAGATAACTTTTCGCTACTTCGTGTTTCTCTGCGCGCTTTTTTCGCTGGCTTTCGTGACCTCAGCAACCTCCCAATCAAAAACATCCGTTACGGTGATCGGTCCGGAAAATGTGAGCTTCCCCAGCGGAAGCGAAACAGTGCATGGCGTTTTGTATCGACCGCAAGGGGACGGAACGTTTCCGGCGATTGTCATTATTCACGAATGGTGGGGGCTGAATGATTGGGTGAAGCAGCAGGCGCAGATGTTTGCCGAGCATGGATATGTGACGTTGGCGGTGGATCTATATCGTGGCCAGATCGCGACCGATCCGGAGATGGCGCACGAGTTGATGCGGGCGCTGCCGCAGGATCGCGGGATTGCCTATCTTCGCTCCAGCGTGGTGTACCTGAAGACGCTGAAATACGTAAAGGCTAACCGCATTGGCGCGGCCGGCTGGTGCATGGGAGGAAGTTTCGCCATGCAGTTCGCGATCGCGGAGCCGTCGTTGAAGGCTGTGGCCATCAATTATGGCGCGCCTGAAACTGATCCGGCGCAGCTGAAGAAAATTCACGCGGCCATTTTGGGGAACTTTGGAGCGCAGGATCGCGGCATTACGCCGAAGGATGTTGCGGATTTTGCCGCGGCGATGAAGGCGATCGGCCATCCCGTGGATGTGAAAGAGTATGCGGACGCGGGACATGCATTTCAAAATCCCAACAACAAGGGAGGCTATCGAGCGGAAGATACGGCCGACGCGGACAGCAGGATGTTTGCCTTCTTTGCGAAATATTTAAAGTAGGCGACGTTAGTCGCGCGAGAACTATTTCAGACGGCGAAGGATTTCTGGGCGGACCAGGTAGAAGAAGAAGACGAAATTTGCCAACGTCATGACCCAGTAATTGTTCTCATGAAATCGCAGGATGATGTAGATGCCGTAGCTGCTGGTGAGAAATGCGGCGGCCAACGCCAGGGCCCATCCCCAGCGGCGCATCTTGAGCAGGCCAAGACCGGCCAGCGCGAGCAGCGTGGACACGGCCAGCACGGCAATGCGGGCGCCGTGGCTGGCAAAGTGGTGGGTGAGCACCCCAAACACGCCGATCAGCGACTCCAGCAGCATCCACAGGGCGATCGCGGCGACGCCGGGAAACCGGGCAGCGCTGTCTTGAGGAGCTGGGTTTCTGTTCGGGTTCGCTCATACAGTGTGGATCAGTCCAGATTGCCTAAATGGTGTGTAGTTGGGCGAGTCGATCATTCCATTGCCGGTCGCTCAGAAGATTCGCGACGGACGGCAGGCAGTCGACGCGGGCCTTTGAAGTTCTCTTCCTCGTGCAATTCGCAAATCGCGTTGTCCTTAGTCTAGCCGGGACCCTTCGCTTCGCCAATTTCAAAGGGTATGCAGATAGGCCAGCAGATCATTCACCTGCTGGTCGTTCAGAACATTGGCGTAGGCCGGCATCATGTTGCGGCCTTCCAGGATGGCGGCACGAACGCGATCGTCATTGGCGGGCGCACCGCTGGGAAGGTAAGGCTTCTTGAAGACTCCCTGCAGGCCAGGACCGTGCAGCGGCTGCTCACTATTGGCTTGGTGACATTGCGCGCACTGCTGCTGGTAAACGGTGTAGCCGCGCATCTCCGTAGGAGTCAGCTCGCTTAATGGTTTTGATGGCGGCAGATGATGGCATCCGGCCAGAAGGATGGTGGCCGCAACGCTAGCAACCGCGAACAATCGAATTGCTTGCTTCAACTTCTTCTCCTTACAGAGAGCATGCAGATTGTGTTCGTCGCTTTATACAGCGATCAGACGCGGAAATTGTCGGGCCGCCAATTCTGAATGGCTTGCTTGATTTGTTTTGGCGCGAGCTTTTCGTTTAAAGTGCGCTCGACCAACGCCGGTATTTCGTCGTCGGAGGCAAAGCGTAACGCGACCAGCTGGCGAACGTCCAGTTCGTTGATGCGGGAACGCAGCGGTTCGGGCAACAGAGCGGCGAGGCGCAGTCGTTCCTCCAGCCGGATCACACGGTCCTGCACCCTGAGGGAATAGGTGCGGACCTTGAACAGCAGGATCAATAAGGCGAAAGCCAGGACGACATGCACAAGACCCCACAGGTGGGGGTGCCGAACCAGATGAACAATCGATGCGATGACGAGGAGCAGCGCAATTGGCGCCAGAAAGAAGTGGAACAAAGGATCGAAGCGGGCATGATTGGCGATAGGTCTGCGGTTTTGTTTCCGACATGGCGTCCCTCCCAGGAAAAGAAAATCGACGATTCGGCTCAGGTTGGGGAACTGGGCGGTTCACTGATTATCATCGCACCGATGTGGTCTCGGCTGCAGCGGTGACGATGCCGTCGATGGTTTTTGTGATGCCTTTGGCGTTCGGCATGTGCCCGTTGCAAAGAACGGAGAACACCAGCGTGCTTCCATTTTTCGCGGTCACGTAGCCGCTGAGCGCGTTCACTTCATCCAGCGTTCCTGTCTTGGCGAAGACCTGGCCGTGCAAGGGGCCATGCAGAAATCGATCGGAGAGCGTTCCATCGATTCCGCCGATGGGGAGGGTGGTGCGAAACTGCGCTCCCCACGGCTGTTCCGCGATATAGCGCAGCAGCGTGGTCAGAGCGCGGGGAGTGATGCGATCATCCGGCGAAAGGCCGGAGCCGTCATAGAAAAAGAAGTCCTGCGGCTGAATCCCGGCGCGAAGCATTTGCGCGCGAACCACACGGGCGCCTTCCACGATCGAGCCATCTTCGCCGAAATGCTGGCCCAGCAGGCGCAGCCAGGTTTCCGCGTGAAGATTCTGGCTGACCTTATTGGTGACCGTAATGTCTTGCAGCAGCGGAACCGAGGTTCGCGATGCCAGCACGACTGACCCGGCAGGTACGGCGGGAGCGATCTGCGCGACATCGCCGGACTGCGCGGCGGCGGGAAGTGTGAGGGGCCGCATGACGCTTTCCTCATAGATCGATGTGTCGACGGAGGGACGATGGTGCGCGGTCGCGGTTCCGGTGACGGTAATGCCTCGGGTGTCGAGCATCTGGCGAAAGGCAATGGCGGCAAACTGTGCGGGATCGATGACCGCAAGGGCGATGTGAGAGGGAGGGCCACCGGCAGGCAGTGTGCCGAACAGGCGGAACTCGTGCGACCCGAGTGGACGATCCAATCCCAGCGATGGCTGCGATCCGGCCACAGAGGTGCGGGCATCATTCTCGACCGTGTAGAAGGAGCTGGTGACATCGGGATTCCAGGTGAACGTGACTGGATCGCCGGGCTGCACGCCGGGCGTGACCGCGAGGTAGACGATGTTGTCATTCACAGTTAGCGCAGAAATTGGCGCGCCGTAATCCCACACCAGATCGTCCCAGGCCCAGCCGCTTCCGTAGGACTCTTGCGGAAATGCGGTATCGTCGCCGACGATGTTGCCTTCGACGCGCTTGACACCGTGCTGTTGCAGTTGATCGGCGAGCGCCTCGAGCGCGCTGAGTGGCGGATTCGGTCGCTCGGTTTTTCCGTCGTAGGGATAAGTGCGGCCCGACATGCTGAGATCGCCTGCGCCCACCAGGGTGACGTCGCCATGCACGGTTCCCTGCGCATCTGGCGCGTTGGGCGCGAGGACGCGGGTTTCGATGGTTGTATTCGGACCGAACAAGGCAAGTGCGGTTGAGGTGGTGAGAAGCTTCGCATTCGAAGCGGGAGCGAAGAGTTGCGCGTCATTTTTTTCGTACACAAGCCGTCCGTCCAGGGTGGTGATGGAAATTCCCCAATGCGCCTGCGCGGCGGTAGGAGCGGCGAGTATCTCGTCAATCTGGTGCGACAACGTTCCTGTCGGAGTTGCGCGGTGGTGGCGATGCGCGGCCAGCCCACTGAACGGTAATAAGAGGACGGCAGAGAGCAGAAAAGTGTGGCGGGGAAAAAATCTCATGATGGGCGCGAGTGTAACATTTTGGCGTGCAAAATCAGGAGGGTCGGCGACGTCTTTTCGGCATACGCAGGCGGAGGAGCGAAAAAGGTTCAGCCTTAGAATGAGATATGGTTGTCGCGCCACGACCGCATTTCCGCTGGACTCTGGGCAAGCACTCGCTAGCTCTGGGCGAGCGAACCCTGCTGGTAGGCGTTGTCAACGTGACGCCGGATTCTTTTTCCGATGGCGGAAATTTTTTGTCTGCGACGAAAGCTGTCGATCATGCGCTGCGCCTGCTGGATGAGGGCGCGGACATTCTTGACATTGGTGGAGAATCGACTCGGCCTGGCGTGCGACCACCGGTTTCCGCGCAGGAAGAACTTGACCGGGTGCTGCCGGTGTTGGAAGGCATTCTGCAGCAACGGCCGGACACGATCCTTTCCATCGACACCTACAAAGCAGAGACCGCAAAAGCCGCGGTGCAGGCGGGCGCGCAGATTGTCAATGATGTCAGTGGATTTCTGTGGGATCCGGCGATGGCCGCTACGTGCGCGGAGCTAGGTTGTGGCGTGATCCTGATGCATACCCGCGGCCGCAACAGCGAATGGCGCACGCAACCGCCGCTGCCACATGCGGAAGTGGTGCCGCTGGTTCTGCGCGAACTGAAGCAGCGAGCGGATGCAGCGATTTCCGCCGGGATCGAGCCGGCGGCTATCGTGCTGGACCCGGGCTTTGGCTTCGGGAAAGTTCTGGATGAAAATTATCCGCTGTTGGCGCACTTTGACGAACTGCACACACTCGGTTATCCGCTGCAGGCGGGGGTGTCGCGCAAGGCATTCTTAGGCAGAAAGCTGGCGCAGATGTACGGACACGATGTGCCGACTGATCAGCGCGGAAATGCGACGGTGGCTGCGGTGACGGCGGCAGTTTTGGCTGGGACGCACCTGGTTCGCGTCCACGATGTGAAGGCTGCGCGCGAAGCCGTTGCGATTGCCGATGCAATCCGCAATGGCTCGACGGCCGAATCCGATCGCACATTGGCAGAATCCAATGGCTCGTAGGAGAAAGCCGATGCAGGATGAAAGCACGCTGATCCATCGAGAATTCTCGAGCGACCGCAGCTTCGATGCAGTGGTCGCAGCCTTTGAAGCCGCCGTCGGTCCGGGCGATGGCAAGACCTTTCAATCGGTCGTGGACAAAGCCACCAATGCGGAAAATTTTGTTGCGAGCGTTCGTGCCGCCGAAGGCTCGAGCGGCTTCATTCTGTTTCTGAAGGTCGACCATAGTTCATGGCTAGCACGGGTGGGCATCGGCGGCCGCGCGACCATGTATACGATCGGCAATCCGCTGATTGCGCAAACTATGATCCGGCACGACATTGAAGTTGGATTGAATGTTCCCGTGCGCGTGCTGATCTATGAAGACGCCGCCAGCAAGACAGGACGCATCGGATACGATCTGCCGTCTTCCTTGATGGCGCGACTGAAAAATGCAGAAGTGACCGCTGCGGCGAAGCTGCTGGATGAAAAGCTGGCAGCGCTGGCAAGCCACAGCACCGGAAGCAAGAGCTGACCCAAGCGAACAATGTCAGCTGTCTATGTATGGTCCGATGGACACCTCTCTATTGCGGGCCGCCGGATAGATCGACTTTCTGCACCAGCGGAAGATCCGCGGACGAGCCGCCCACCATGAACGAATATGATCCCGGCACCAGCTTCCAACCCTGCTGCTGCTCATCGTAGATCGAGAGATAGAGTTGCGGGATGGTGATGCGGACCTGCTTGCTTTCTCCGGCGTTCAACTGCACCTTGCTCCAGCCAACAAGGCGCTTGGGGGGTTCGTTGGCGCTGGCGGGCAGACCTGCATAGACTTCGGCAATTTCTTGTCCGGCACGATCGCCCGGTGTTCTTCACAGTGAAGGTTAGGGTGGCCGTAGGTCCCGATTCCACCTGCAGGTCAGAGTAGCTGAAGGTGGTGTAGGACAATCCAAAGCCGAACGGAAACAGCACCGGTTTGTGCTCGGCTTCATACCACTTGTAGCCGACCTCCGAGCCTTCTGTGTAATGCACGGTGAAGGTTGGGTTGGCGACTCCGGTGCGCATGACGGCGGCTTTCCCCTGCGCTCCCGGCGGGGGTACAACGACATGCGGCGGCGGTTGATCAGCTTCTGTCAGGGGAAAGGTAATCGGCAGCTTACCGCTGGGATTGACATCTCCAAACAAAACGTTCGCGACTGCGGGGGCCCCGTCGCTACCGGAGAACCAGGCTTCCACAACCGCGCCGACTTTTTCAATCCACGGCATCAGGACGGCGGTGCTGGTTTCAAGCACGACGATGGTGCGCGGGTTGGCGGCTGCGACCTGATCGATCAACGCATCCTGATTGTCGGGGAGTGAAAGGTTCGGCAGGTCCATGCCCTCACTTGACCATTGATTGACGAACACGATGGCAACGTCGGACTGACCCGCCAATGCAGCCGCGGCGGCAGGATCGCTGCCTGAATCGAATTTGACGGAGGCGCCGGACGCCAGCGCAGTCACCGCTTTCAAAGGCGATGGCGGAAACCAGACGTGCGATTGCCATTTAGGATCTGCGCTGCCCGGCGGGTCCACCTGAGCCGATCCGCCGCCGGAGATCATGCCGACATCGGCGTGGGAACCGATGATGGCGATGGAATGAATTTTTGTTGGGTCGAGCGGCAGAAGGTTGTGCGCGTTTTTCAGCAGGACGATGCTGTTCTCTTCCACGTGCAGCGCGATTTTCAAATCTCGCTCCGCCTCGACCACAGTTTTCTGGGTCGGATCGTCGATGATGCCGGCGGCAAATTCCGAACGCAGGATGCGGCGCACATGGTCGTTGAGCTGCGACATGGGAACGGCGCCGGATTGCACTGCCTCTTTCATTTTGGGACCGTAGAAGGTGTCGAGCGGCTCTTCATTATCGAGCCCAGCGGCAGAAGCTTTGACGGTGCTGTGCGTGCCACCCCAGTCGGAGACAACGAATCCGGGAAACTTCCATTGCCCTTTCAGCACGTCGGTGAGCAGGTATTTGTTCTCGCAGGAATAATCGCCATTCACGGCGTTGTAGGCGCACATCACGGCTCCAGGATGGCCGATGGAAATGCCGATTTGAAAGCCCAGCAGATCGCTTTCCTGCATGGCGCGCTTGCCGATGATGGCGTCGTACTCGTTGCGTCCGCTCTCCTGATCATTCATGGCGTAGTGTTTGATGTCGGCAATGACGTGCGCCGCCTGCTCGCACTTGATGCGGTTGCCGACCATGGTGCCGGCGAGAACGGGGTCCTCCCCCATGTACTCGAAGGTGCGACCGCCGCGCAGTTCGCGGACCAGGTCCACGCCGCCGCCGAGCGACATGTTGTAGCCCTGGGCATGCAACTCGCGGCCAATCACGCCGCCGTATTCACAGGCAGCCTGCGGATCCCAGCTTGCGGCTGAGCCCAGGTTCGAGGGCATTGCAGTCGAGTAGCGTCCATTGCGGGCGCTGAAGCGGGCACCGTACGCGGCGTCGTCCATCTGGATCAGAGGAATTCCCAGGCGGGGCACCCCCAGCACAAAGCCGGCGCCGCCATTGCTCAGGTTTGCATTCGGCATCGGCTTGCCTTCCCAGCCGAGCATTCCCTGGCCGTGGAGAAGGTCAATTTTTTCATCCAGCGTCATCTGTTGCAGCACCATGTCCGCGCGCTGATCGGGCGAGAGGCTGCGGTTCATCCATGGAGCCGAGGCCGCCGGGTTCGCTGCGGACGTGCCCGACTTGTCGTGGTGGTGGTGCTGGGCGAAGGCTGGAGAGACCAGCACAGAAATTGCAAAGATAGAGAAGAGTTTCAAACAGGGAAGTTTATGCATACTGGTTTTCGGTATCCAGTCGGTCAGATTTTTCCAGCCAAACCATCATACCCCCATCGTCTATAACGATTTACTTGATGTCGATTTAATTTTGACCGCCCGTGGACTTCGACGATAATGAACCATACTATTCGCTCGAGACAGACCTACTGGCGCATGGGACTCCATCGAAAGTTGCAGTCGGCTCTCCACCCCAGGTTGGTTGACCACCCGGTCTCGAATCATGGAAGCTTGGCGAGCAGCCTCGAAATCAATTTGTGGCCGGTATGCCCGGTTGCAACACGCGGATATCGCGGCGAGTCGCAACCTATATCAACGCAGGGAGAGCCAAACTGAGACACTACCGCCTTTCAGGAATTGCTACGCTACCGTTTGTTGTTGCCAGTTTGATTACACCTGTCAAAGCCCAGTCGACCACTCCGAACCGACCCGTCAGCGTTTCTGTCAACTACCGGGCGCGCATGGATGTCTGGCAGTGGTTCGCCGCGCCGCCGGAATCGAATACCTACGGCTACCTGGAGTCGTTGCTGCGGATTGCCGTCGCGCAGCGCATCCACCACTGGGATTGGCAGCTGGAGCTGTCCCAGCCGGCAGAACTGTGGCTGCCGAACGACGCTGTTTCGCCGATCAGCGCGCAGGGACAACTGGGTCTGGGAGGAACGTATTACGTATCGAACGGCAACAACAGCTACCCTGCGGCGGCATTTTTGAAGCAGGCCTTTCTGCGCTATCACTTCAACGGTGCGGACAAAAATCTGCGGGTGGGGCGATTTGAATTTTTTGGCGGGCTGGAAACACACCCAAAAAATCCGACGATTCTATGGCTGCAAAACAATCGAATGCAACAGCGGCTGGTTGGAAATTTCGGATTCTCGAATGCGCAGCGCAGCTTTGACGGCATTGACGGCCACTATGGGGCGGGAACCTGGGACGTGACGGCGATGGCGGGACGGGCGGATCAGGGTGTTTTCAACATGAATGGGAACCCGGAGTTGAACGTCGACCTGCAATACCTGGCGTTCACAAAATCTCAGTACAACAACCATCTTGTGTGGAGGGCGTTCGGCATTGGATACCATGACGGCCGCACGGGAATTACCAAGACGGATAATCGTCCGCTGGCGGTTCGCCAGGCAGACCACAAGAATATTCGTCTGGGCACGTATGGCGGCGATCTTATGGCAGCCGTGCCAGCAGGACGGGGGAATTTTGATTTTCTGTTCTGGGGTGCGCTGCAGAACGGTAACTGGGGCGAGCTGAACCAGAGTGCGGGAGCGTATGCGGTGGAAGGCGGATACCAGTGGAACAAGGTCGCCACTTCACCATGGCTGCGGGCGGGCACATTTCGCAGCACGGGAGATAACAATCCTGCGGACAATGAGCACAACACGTTCTTTCAGATTCTGCCGACGCCGCGCGTGTATGCGCGATTTCCTTTCTATAACCTGATGAACAACACGGATACGTTCATCCAGGGAATCGACAAGCCGGTAAAACGCGTGGTGGTGCGCAGCGATGTCCACTGGGTGCAGCTGACAACCGGAAAAGATTTCTGGTACCAGGGCGGCGGGGCCTTCGACAACAAAGTGTTCGGCTATACGGGGCGTCCCGGCAACGGATATTCTTCCTTTGCCACGGTCGCCGATGTGAGCGCGGACTGGCAGGCGACTCGATCCCTGGGGGTGAATTTCTACTACGCCCACGCATCCGGCGGAAGTGTCATTTCCGCGATCTATCCAACTGGCAAGAATGCGCAGCTTGGCTATGCGGAGCTTGTGTATCGTTGGGGTCTGAAACAAACCGCTCCATCGGAGTAAGCCGGCAATTGCGGAGCCAGTTCATCTCCACCTAAAGGTGGATGCGCAAGGTTCAACGCACTCGCTATACTTCGGCAACGAAATTGCGGGCGGCGACGCGCTGCCTGATTCGGATGGGACCCCCTTGAAACAAATGACGTCCAGCAACTGGCACGATGCAATGCGGAGATGGAAACAATGAGGCGATGGCTTGTCGGTTTGAGCGTTGCGCTGGCGGCGAGCGCGGTCTATCTTTACGCGTTTCCCACGGCGACCATTATTTATGAAGCGGTCGTTGTGCTGCACATCTTTCTAGGCTGCGTATTTATCGTCAGTGTGATTCCCGGCATAGGAAAAGTGCTGCGAGGAACGAGTCTGCTGGAAAAAGCTGGCTGGATCGTGTTCATATTGGGAGGCATCGCCGGTGCAATCCTGGTGTATACCGGCACTCGTCGCCAGCAATGGCCGATTCTCTACACGCATGAACTGATCTCGATGCTGGCAGTCGCCATTCTGCTGGCTGTTTGGGCGGGCAACCGCGGTTGGCTGCAGCATGGCGGCGCGAAAGCGGTGGTGCGAGTTGCGACATCGCTGGTGCTGGTCGCCGCAGTCGCCGCAGGGGCTTGGTGGATGCGCACGGTTCCGTGGCAGAAGGATCATGCCATCCACAATCCCAGCATGGCGCCGGCAGATCAAGCGGATGAAGGCGGAGGGTCGAAGAATCCCTTTTATCCAAGTGATGCCGAAACCTATACCGGCAAAACTGTGCCGCACGATTATTTTCTGGACTCGGCAACCTGCAAAACCTGCCACGCCGATATCTACAAACAATGGCAAAGTTCGGCGCATCATTTTTCGTCGTTCAACAATCAGTGGTATCGGCAGTCCATTGTCTACATGCAGCAGGTGGACGGCGTGCAGGCCTCCAAAGTGTGCGCGGGATGCCACGATGCGGCGCTGTTTTTTCCGGGCAATTTCAACACGCCCATTGCGGGTCGTTTGTTTACGTCGGACGCGCAAGCCGGCATGGGTTGCGTCGTGTGCCACTCCATTCGCCTGGAGAAGAGCACCATGGGCAACGCCGACTTTATTCTGGAATATCCGCAGCTGCAGCGGCTGGTGGCCAGCAAGAATCCGATTGTGCATCGCGTGATCGACTATCTGATTGAAGAAGATCCGGAGCCGCACCGGAGGACATTTCTGAAGCCATTTTTGAGAGGCAGCCAGTCAGCGGTGTTCTGCGGAAATTGTCACAAGGTGCACCTGGATGTGGCCGACAATCACTATCGTTGGATTCGCGGCTTTGACGATTACGACAATTGGCAGGCCAGCGGCGTATCCGGATTCGGTGCGCGATCCTTTTACTATCCGCCAAAGCCGCTCGATTGCGAAGATTGCCACATGCCTGAGACGCCGTCGAACGATGCCGGGAATGTGAAGGGCATGGTGCACTCGCATCGCTTTATTGCGGCAAATACCGCGCTTCCTTTTGTGAACAAGGATGCGGTGCAGTTGAAAGACACGGAAACTTTTTTGAAAGACAAGAAAGTGCGGGTCGACATTTTCGCAATCTCACCGGAGACAGCGGAAAACCACATCTCGAACAACAGAGTGATGTATGCCGCGCCGCAACTGGCGACGACGTTCGCGGTGGGTGAAGAATCTGAAATGCAATCGCCGACCGGAGCAGCGGGAGGGCCGCCGGTCGCGCCCATCACGGCGCCGCTGAATCGAGTGCAGGCGTCGGTTCGCGCGGGAGATACGGAACGAGTGGATGTGGTGGTTCGCACACTGGCTGTTGGGCATTTCTTTCCGGGCGGAACGGTAGACGCCTTCGATTGCTGGCTCGAATTAAAGGCTACCGACGATGCCGGGCACGTCCTTTTCTGGAGCGGCATGGTGGAAGACAACGGTCATGGGCCGGTGGAGCCAGGAGCGCACTTTTATCGTTCGTGGGCAATCGACGCGCACGGCAATCCCATCGACAAGCGCAATGCATGGGCAGCGCGGGCGACGATTTATGCGCACTTGATTCCTCCGGGAGCGGCTGATACCGTTCACTTCCGCCTGCAGATCCCGAAAAATGAGCGAGGAAAAATTCATCTGCAGGCCAAGTTGAATTACCGCAAGTTCTCCTGGTTCAATACTCACTTTGCCTTCGCCGGCGTTTCTGAAACGACGGGGCCGCATGACGTAACACCTTCCTACGATGATCGGAAGATGGTGTTCACAGGAAATACCGCAGACGTTTCGGGAGAGATCAAAGCCATTCCCGATCCGCCGATTGTGGTGATGGCAAGCGCAAATGAAGATCTGGACGTGTTGCCACCGAACGCACCCAGGCCGGCGCCGCAGGTGGTGACCAACAAGGCAGACTGGCAACGGTGGAATGATTACGGGATTGGGCTGCTGCTGCAGGGAGATTTGAAGGCAGCGGAGGCGGCCTTTGAACGGACGACACAGGCCGATCCGGCCAACCCTGACGGTTGGGTGAACATCGGCAGAGCACGCGTGCTGGTGGGTGATTTGGCGGGCGCGAAGGTGGTGCTCGACAAAGCGCTGCAGCTCTCTCCGAACCTGGCGCGAGCCCATTATTTTTATGCACGCGTGCTGCGCCAGACGGGCGATTACGATGGCGCCATTGCGCAACTGCTGCAGGTAATCCAGCAATATCCGCAGGACCGCGTGGTGCGGAACGATCTGGGACGGGTCTATTTTCTGCAGCACAAATATGCACTGGCGCAGGAGCAGTTTCAGCAGGCGCTCGATATTGATCCGGAAGATCTGGAAGCGAATTACAACATGATGTTGTGTGCAACCGGCATGAACAAGCCGAATCTGGCGCATCAGTATGAGGTGCGGTATCTGCGCTTCAAAGCAGATGAATCGGCGCAGGCGTTGACGGGACCGTTTCTGGAAAAACACCCCGACGATAATCGAGAACGGCAGCCGATTCACGAACATGTTTCCGTACCGCTGGCGATTGCGAATTCTTACGGAAAGAGTGATTCGACCATCGCCGGCACTGCGGATCTTCGCGCGTCGGATTCGTCCGTGCTGCACAGAGGTGGCAATTGACCCGTAGAAAACTGGATGGTTCAAGCTTGACGGAAAAGAATCCGCAACCGCACCGCCGCAGATTTCTAAAGATGTCTGGAACTGCGTTGGCTGCTTCGTTCTTCAGCTCGCTGCCGTTTTCTATGGCAGAAGCCGCGATTGCCGGTCCCGCGGGATTCGGCTCGACCGCACAAGAGGTGGCCGCGGGTGCTACCGCTGCAGGCAAACGGATTCACTTTGAAGACATCACCCAGGCTGCCGGAATCCGGTTTGTGCATAATAGCGGCGCCTTCGGGAAAAAATATCTGCCGGAGACGATGGGATCCGGGGTCGCGTTTATCGATTACGACAACGACGGCTGGCAAGATATTTTTCTGGTGAATGGGATGAACTGGCCCGGTCATCCAGGCCGCGTCACGACGTCAGCCCTGTACCATAACAACCGCGACGGCACGTTTACCGATGTCACGCACAAAGCCGGCCTGGCGGTGCCGATGTATGGAATGGGCGTCGCTGTAGCGGACTATGACAACGACGGGCACGACGATTTATTCGTGACGGCTTACGGTCAGAATCATTTATTCCATAACAACGGCAACGGTACATTTACCGATGTCACAAAACAAGCCGGGCTATGGGGGATTGACGAGTTCAGCGCCGGGGCGGCCTGGGTCGACTATGACCGCGACGGCCACCTGGATTTGCTGGTAGCGAATTATGTTGCCTGGACTCCCGCAATTGATCTGTATTGCTCCATGGATGGGAAGGACAAAGCCTACTGTACGCCGGAGTCTTATAAAGGGGCGTCGGTAAGGTTGTGGCGCAACCGCGGCGATGGAACCTTTGAGGACGCCACACACAAATCCGGTCTATACGATGCGACATCGAAGAGCCTCGGTATCGCGATCTTCGACGCCAACCAGGATGGGTGGCCAGATATTGCCATCAGCAACGATACCGAGCCGAACAAGCTCTACATCAACAATCGCAATGGCACGTTTACGGAGAAAGGCGTGGTCTCCGGCATTGGCTTCAGTGAAGATGGCGTGGCGCGGGCCGGTATGGGCATCGATGCGGCCGACTATAACCACTCCGGCTATCCCAGCCTGGCGATTACAAACTTCTCTAACCAGATGATCTCGCTATATCAGAACCAGAAGAATGGATTATTTGTGGACATTGCTCCGCAGTCGGAAGTGGGACGGGCAAGTTTGCTGACGCTGGGCTTTGGATGTTTCTTCTTCGACTACGATCTGGATGGATGGCTCGATCTGTTTATTGCCGACGGCCATCTCGATCCCGACATCGAGAAAGTGCAGCAGCAGGTCCACTACGCGGAAGCTCCGCATTTGTTTCACAACCAGGGCGGCGGAAAGTTCCAGGATGTCGCGGCGGCGATGGGCAAATCCTTCGACGAACGCCGAGTGGGTCGCGGCGCCGCATACGGAGACATCAACAACGACGGAGCGCTGGATTTGATCTTGACGACAAACAACGGGCCAGCGGTACTGTTCCGCAATACCGGAGCGACGAATCATTCGCTGCGGGTGAAGCTGTGGGGAACCAAATCAAATCGGAACGGCATCGACGCCGTGGTGTCTGTGCAGTCGGCGCAGACCCGACAGAAGATGACCATGCGCAGCGGGTCGAGCTATCTTTCTTCGAGCGAACTGGTCCTTACATTCGGACTGGCGCAAGCGGATAAGGCAGACGTGGTCGAGATCCATTGGCCCAGCGGCACCACCCAGCGTCTCACGAATATCAACGCGGGCCAGACGATCACCGTCCGCGAAGATACCGGCGTTGTCCATGCCCAGCCGTTTCAGAAGCGCGCGCTCTAAGAGAGCGGATCTCATGCAAGGACTGAAGTCCGGTCTACTTTAATGTGACCACTTCCTGAGATGAGAGCTGGTTTGAGGTTGCATCGGCGTTCGCACGGCGCAGGATCGACAGAAGACAAACCACCATGATCCCGAGTGCGAAAACGGGGACCAGCAACCCCTCGCGCAACGAGCCTGTATGCGTGGAGAGCCTGCCGGTGAACCATGGCAGCACCGAACCACCCATTCCTGCCACGCAGAAAAGCCACTTGGTCTGGGGTGATTCGTGGGTGAGCGCCAGAACGCGGGAAGCGCAGAGGGGGAAAATGGGCGCTAACGCGAGTCCCGCAGCAACTGCGGAGAGAAGAATGGCCACCGGGGAATGATTGAGCAGAATCGAAATGACGCTGCAGCAGGCGACGATCATAGACGCGAGTAGCAGGCGCGACTCCGACATCCGCAGCAGAATGGCGGGCGCAAGAAGACGGCCACAGAGAATCGCGAGCCAGAAGCAGGAAGTGATGAGTGCCGCCCACAATCCACCGCCAATCGGCAGACGATGAACGAATGTCATCATCCAGCCACTGACAGATACTTCGACACCGACGTATAAAAATCCGAGCAGAGAAAATCCCGTAATCAGGAGCCACGGCGTCGCACCCTCGCTGACCCGCAAGCGACGGATGTGATTGCCCAGCAGGCTGGCGCGATAATGCCGGAAGATGAAGGCAATGGCCGCCAGGGCGACGGCAACGGCAAAGTAAATTTGCATGGGCTGTGCAAATCGAACCCACCGGGTGGCGATCGCCGGCGAGAGCGCTGCGCCAACGATCCAGGAGGCATTCAGCAATGAGAGCGCAGCTCCCGGGTGCTCGAACACTGTGCCACCAACCATGTTGATGGCGGTCATGGCCATGCCCATGCCGATGCCAAAAGCGACGAAGGCGCCGGCAGCGGCGTAGCTGTGCAGGGTTCCCAGCGCGAGGGCGCCTGCCACCATGACAAGATAGCCATGCTGAATGCTGCCGAACAGATCTTCCCTCACCAGCAGAGCGCCGAGCGACGCCCCGGTAAATTGGCATGCGAAGAGAAATCCGGCGCGAGCATCGGTCAGATTCCACGCAGAGTGCAGCGCAGGAAGCAGGCAGCCCAGCAGCGTGGTGCCGAATCCAGTGGCGGCAAAGGCGATATGCAGCCATACGACGGAAATCAGACGCCGATCAGTCGTTGGCAAGGACGGAGGTCCGATTCCTGGGGGTTGAATGCTTGTTGTTCGCTTCCCTGCTGGGCTTGCGACGTGCGTCTGAGGGATCGTCGGCAATCGCGACGGGAGCGGTCGAATCGCGCAAGGTAAGATCCGGAGAGATGACGATCTGTTCGCGAAATTTCTCCGTTCCCTGTAACCGACCCAGCAAATACTCTGCAGCCGTCCGTCCCATTTCCCGCAGCGGTTGCCGCACTGTGGTGAGGCTGGGGGTGATCAGCGCGGCCGCCCGGATATCGTCGAAACCGATCACCGATACGTCTGACGGCACTCGCATTCCCGCATCCCGAAGTGCATGGATGGCGCCGATCGCGGCATTGTCGTTGAAAGAAACCAGTGCCGTAAACCGCTTCTCCCTGGTGAGCATCTGTTTCACAATCGGGTACACCAGGTCTGGGGTGATGGAGTCGCGATCGAGCTGGATCACGAGATCCGGCTTGATTACGAGGCCCAATTTCCGCGCCATCTTTACCAAGCTTTGCCAGCGGTCGGCGGTATCGGAGCTGAAGGGATGGCCGCGCATGAAAGCAATCCGGCGATGCCCCAGCGAATGGAGATGGGTGAGTGCAAGTTCGGCGGCACGGTCATGGTCAAGCACCAAATTGGACACGCCTTCAATTCTTCGATGGCCGGCGACCGCCACCACTGGAACCGGAAACGGGTGCTCCAGCAAGGTATCGATTGCGATCAGGCCTTCTGCCGCTCGATTCAGCAGCATGTGAGTGTACTCTTCCACCAGATCCTTGCGGTGGCGATGATGCACGGTGAAGTAGAAGTAGCCTTGGCTCATCAGCGAATCGCCGATTCCGCTCATGATTTGCGTGTGGTAATCTTCCGCCAACTCCGGAACCAGAATGCCGATGGTGTGGGTCTTGCGGTTGCGCAGGGAACGGGCGAGCAGGTTGGGTTGATAGCCCAGTTTTTCGGCGGCCGCTTTGATTCGCTCGCGCGTGGGTTGCGGGATGGAACGTCCGGGGACGTTGTTCAGCACAACGGAAACGGTCGCCGGGCTCAGGTCAAGATACTCCGCCAGTTGCTTCAAACTGACAGGCTCGCCGGGCGATTTGAGCTTCGGCTTGCCGGAGTGGCTGTCACTATCCGGCATCGACATCCATCCTATTCAGTTCATGCAGCCAACGGGTGATCACCGGACCTCCTCCAAATCTCATCAAGCCTACGGTAACTCATCGGAAATTCCAAAAACGGCTGCCTGCAAAATCGAGGTTTGGCCTGCGAGCAACGGCCACAGAAATACCTTTCTACCGATTCGCCGGACAGCGACAGATTTCGAAACTATGCGAGGCGCACTCCTCTCGAACCGGCGAAAACGGGCCGTGCGGAGACTTCACCTGTCCCACGAAATGAAAATATTTTCGGAGAGGCGGCTACGCCAATCGCATCGTAGACAATCGATTGACTGCAAGCCTACAACAAACTTTATCTCTGTACAAAAGAATAACGTGGGCCGTTGGATGAACCGCGGCGAATATGATTCAGGCTGGGGAGAACAAGGGAATGCTGCGGTTACCTGGCCGCGGACCTCAGAACTCCACCATGGCACTGAAAAGCCTTTTCAAGACTCGTAACTCTACAATGCATACTGCCCGGTGGGCGGGAATGGGAGGCTCGAATGAAATTGAAATCGATCGTACATCCGTTATTTGCCGTTGTGGCTTTTGTGCCCTTTGCGGCCTGCACCTTGGTGGCGCAAACTGCAACCGTCTGGCTGACCACTCCCGATAAGGCTTCGCTGCTGGCGCAGCAACCGAAAGGGCTCGAATTCTCACACCCTAAAAAGGATGTGCCGACGATTGCGGTTGACGATGCCAAGAAGTACCAGACCATCGACGGATTCGGCTTCGCCTTGACGGGTGGAAGCGCGCAACTGCTGATGCAAATGTCAGCTCCAGCCAGAGCCTCCCTGCTGAAACAGCTTTTCTCGACCGATGGCGATGGGATCGGTGTGAGTTACCTGCGCGTAAGCATCGGCTCGTCCGATATGAATGCCAAAGTCTATTCCTACGACGACGTGCCGGCGGGTGAAAGCGATCCGACGCTGGCCAAGTTCAGCCTGGCGCCGGATGAGGTGGCTGTGATTCCAGCGCTGAAAGAAATTCTGGCGATCAATCCGAAGATCAAAATCCTGGGGTCGCCGTGGTCCGCTCCCGCATGGATGAAGACGAATGATAAGTCCAAGGGAGGAACGCTGAATCCGGAGGATTACAAAGCCTACGCGAAGTATTTTGTGAAGTATGTGGAGGGCATGAAGGCCGCGGGAATCCCGATCGACGCCATCACGGTGCAGAACGAGCCGCTGAATCCGAAGAACACGCCCAGTATGGTGATGTTTGCCAAGCAGGAAGATAACTTCATCAAGGATGCGTTGGGGCCAGCCTTTAAAAAAGCGCATCTCCGAACCAAGATTCTTGTCTACGACCACAATCCCGACGTGACCTCGTACGCGCTATCAATTCTGAAAGACCCGGACGCGAGCAAGTATGTCGACGGATCGGCCTGGCATCTCTATGGCGGAGAAATCAGTGCTTTGACCGAAGTGCATGATGCTTTTCCGAACAAGAATATTTATTTCACCGAGCAATCGATTGGCGACGGACACCACCAGACGAACATCGATATTGCAGAGCCAGTCAGCGATGTGGTGATTGGAGCCACCCGCAATTGGAGCAGGAATGCTCTCCTGTGGAACCTGGCGGCCGACCCTGAAAACGGACCGCACACCAACGATGGCGGATGCACCTCCTGTGCGGGTGCTATCACGCTGGATGGCGACAACGCCTCGCTGAATGTTGCCTATTACGTGATTGCGCAGGCTTCCAAATTTGTGCCGGCAGGTTCGGTCCGCGTCGACTCCAACGACGTGGAACAGTTGGCGAACGTGGCATTCCGCACGCCAGATGGAAAAATGGTGCTGATCGTTTCCAACACCGGAAATTTTCCGACTACGTTCAACGTCAGCTATCACGGCAAAGCGATGACCGCGACCTTGCCTGAAGGAGACGTGGCGACCTATGTCTGGTAGGCCGCTTGGGATGTGCAGCGGGCGCGGGTAACTGTTGTGGGAGGAGATCAATGAAGATCGGATCGAATCAAGTTTGCGGTGTTCTTGATCCTGGCTTCGCTGATGGCGACGCCGTTGTTGGCTGCCTCCTACTACCCTGTTCGTTTGGATGATCCGACCGCGGTGTACCTGACACCGGACAAATTTCCGGTTCATGGAGATGGGATCGCGGACGACAGCGCCGCCCTTCAACAAGCCATCGACCAGGTTGAGTCGACGACGAAGCAAGGCATCGTTTTCATTCCGTCGGGGCGGTATCGCATCACCAAAACCATTTATGTTTGGCCGGCCGTGCGCCTCATTGGCTATGGACCGACGCGGCCGGTGTTGGTGCTGGGAAAAAATACTCCCGGCTTTCAGCAAGGCATCGGATACATGGTTATGTTTGCCGGCGGCAGGCATCCCTATACCCACGGCGGCCCGTTCCCGGGGACGGTGCCGCCGGCAGAAGTGGAGGATGCGAATCCGGGAACGTTTTATTCGGCGATGAGCAACGTCGATTTTGAAATTCAGGATGGCAATCCGGCTGCGGTCGGGATTCGTTTTCACGTGGCGCAGCACTGCTTCCTGACCCACATGGATTTTCATATTGGCTCGGGACTGGCGGCGTTGAAAGACATTGGCAACGAGGCCGAGGATTTGCATTTCTATGGCGGCCAGTACGGAATCATCACGGAAAGGCCCTCCCCTGGGTGGCAATTCACGCTGCTCGATTCCACGTTTGAAGGACAGAGCGTGGCTGCGATTCAGGAACACGAAGCCGGATTGACGCTCGATCATGATGAGTTTCGAAATGTGCCGACCGCGATTGCGATTGATCCCGGATATTCCGATGAGTTGTGGGTGAAAAATTCACGCTTTGAGGACATCAGCGGTCCGGCCGTGATCATCAGCAATGAGAACAATCCGCGGACAGAGATTAATCTGCGCGGGATTGTTTGTAGGCATGTGCCGCAGTTTGCTCTGTTTCGCGAGAGTGGAAAGAAAGTTGCCGGACCGGGAGAGATGTATCGCGTGCAGGCTTTTTCGCATGGCTTGACCATCGCCGACCTGAACGCGCCCGCGAAAATTGAGACTTCATTCCAGACAGTGCCGCTGACCGCGTTGCCGCCTGCGGTCTCCCCGGTAATTCGCAATCTTCCGCCGCGCGATACGTGGGTGAACCTTCATACGCTGGGAGCCAAGGGCGATGGCGTAACGGACGATACCGCTGCGATTCAGCGAGCCATCGATGAACATGCCACCATCTATATTCCGTCCGGACACTACATCGTCAGCGATACGCTCCCGTTGAAGCCGGACACCGTCCTGATCGGGTTGCATCCCAGCACAACGCAGTTCGATCTGCCCGATTCCACGCCAGGATTTCAAGGGGTTGGCAATGCGAAGCCGCTGCTGGAAACGCCCAAGGGTGGCACGAACATTGTGACTGGGATTGGAATCTACACCAACGGCATTAACAGCCGCGCAGCCGGTGTGATGTGGATGGCCGGCGAGAATTCATTGATGGATGATGTGCGTTTTCTGGGTGGGCACGGCACGAATCGCATGGATGGCACACGGGTGAATCCTTACAACAACACGCACACTGCAGATCCGGACATGCATCGCCGGTGGGATGCGCAGTATCCCAGCCTATGGATCACGGATGGGGGCGGCGGTACCTTCGCCGACATCTGGACGCCCGACACATATGCGCAGGCGGGCATGTACATCTCCCAGACGGCAACGCCGGGCCACGTGTATGAGCTTTCCAGCGAGCATCACGTGCGCAATGAGATTGTGTTGCGCCATGTTTCGAACTGGGAAATCGATTCTTTGCAGACAGAGGAAGAATGGGGGGAAGGTCCGTTTGCGCTGCCGCTGGAGATTGACGACTCCAGCCATATTACTGTCGCAAACTTTCATTCCTACCGAGTCATCGCGAGCTATCAGCCTTTTCCGTACGCTGTGCGTGTCGCGCGATCGAGCGATATTCAGTTCGAGAATTTGCACGTGAATAGTAACAGCAAAGTTACCTTTGACAGCTCCGTCTTCGATCAAACCTATGACGTGCAGGTGCGCTACCACGAGCTAGCGTCGCTTTCGATTTCCGGCAAGAAGCCCGAACCGCGGAAGGTTGCGCCCGCCCCGGTGCTTGTACCAGGGGCAACGCTGAAAAAACTGTGCGGCGGATTTTTCACTATTTCGGGTGCGGCGGTGGACGCGCAGGGACGCCTCTATTTCGTCGACACGCATTGGCAGAGGATTTATCGCTGGACTCCGGAAACGCACGATCTGAAGATTCTTCGCGACAATTCCCTGCAACCGACCCAGCTTGCAGTGGATCGGGCGGGAAACGTGATGGTGATTTCCTACGCAGACAAGGGCACGGTGTATACGTTCCGGCCCGACGCGCTGGACGACCGGATTGCCTTACTTCAGCCGGTACAGGCCGCTCCGCGTCCGGGCATGACAGCTGTTCCCCCTGTCGACTACTGGGGGAGCCAGGATTTTGTTGAGCGGGTGACGACGCCGCGAGAGTACCAATTTATTTCCCCGGATGGGACGATGTTCATCCCCGCCGGACAGGACTTTATCGACGGAGCGACCAATTGGGGCGTGAAAATGTCCGATGTGTTGCGTGCGTTCAGCCTGGCGAAAGCTGTTGCTGGGCGGCCGTTTTACGTCAGCGAAGAGTCTGAGCAGAAAACGTACTCGGGAACTGTCGGCGCAGACGGCACGCTTTCGAACTTGAAGCTGTTTGCTGACCAAGGGGGCGAGAGCGTCATCCAGGACAGCAAGGGAAATGTATACCTGGCGGCAGGAAACATCTTTATTTATAGTCCCAGCGGCAAACAAATTGGGACCATCGAGGTTCCAGAACGCCCGGTCGACCTGATCTTTGGCGGCAAGGGTGGCAAGACGCTTTTCATCCTGACACATAGCACGCTGTACTCGATTCACACCCGCTTCTGACGGCACATCCAACGCACTGCCACCCAGCCTGTTTCGTGACCTGCGTCACAGGCTAAGGTGCGCTTTCTCCCTATACTTTTCAGTACCTTCCGCAGAACAGGCGTTGCAGCGGATTTTTCGCGTCGAGCGCTCAGGTATGGGGCATGAAGCTATTGTGGACCACGTTGGCCGCCGGTTTGTTCCTGGCCCTGTGCACACTGCACGGAGCCTCGGGAGCGGCCGCAAGCCCGATCGCGCAAACTGGACCCGCAGATTCTGCCTCGATTCCAGCGATGGTGTTTGTCGAAGCGCCGATTGTGAAGTCGGATAGCCTGACGCAGCGCTTTCCGCAGGGTAGCCGATTGGTGCGCATGACCCCGGGGGAGGGGCCGGGCTCTGTGTTGCCGCTCACGCCAGATTTTTTTGCCGCCGCCGGTCCCCAGGTTTCCTTCGACGGGAGACGAATTCTTTTTGCCGCGGAGCAGGCTCAAGGCGATTCCTGGCAGATTTGGGAGATTGCGGTGGACGGGTCTGAGCTGCGTCAGATCACGCACGGCGCCGGCGATTGCCTCGAACCAAGATACCTGCCACAGAACCAGATTGTGTATACCTTCGCCAGCGAAAGCGGCGGCCAGCGCAATGCAGCGGTCTACGTGGGGCGGATGGATGGAACGAATGCTCATCCCATCACTTTTGGACCGGGAAATTTTCAGGTGGAAACAGTGTTGCGCAGCGGGCGGATCCTGGTCTCGGCCGAGTCGCCGTTAGTGTCAGCAACGACGAAAAAAACGCGCACACTGTTCACGCTGCGACCGGATGGATCGGGGTTGGCGCTGCTTCGCGATGACAGCAACTGGGGAAAAAATCGCGGCGGCGCGGTCGAGCTGGCGGATGGAACTATCGTGTTTCTTGAAACGGCTGGAGGCTCCGCGGGTGGACAGCTGGCATCCATCCGGCAAGGGGCATTGCGAGCTTCCAGCGTTGCCGGGCCGTCTGCGAATTATGCCTCCGTGGAACAACTTGATGACGCAACGCTAGTTGTCGCCAAGGAGGATTCGGCGGACTCGAAGAACGGAAACTTTGACCTTTACACATTTGATATGGCGAGCAGGTCAACTGGGAAATTGCTATATCGCAACGCGAAGGCCTCCAGTGTAGAGGCGGTTCCGCTGGTGCCACATACACTGCCGCAAATCTACTGGAGCATTCTTCATCCGACGGCAGAAATCGGGCGCATTCTTTGCCTTGACTCCTACATTTCGCAAGACGTGGCGAGCGGTCGTCTGGCAGGACGCATCGCGAAGGTTCGCGTTCTGACGCTGGAGCAGCCGGGAAACCACGAGCGCGTGGTAGGCGATGCACCGGTTGAATCCGATGGATCGTTTTATGCGACCGTTCCGGCGGATGCGCCGATTCGATTTGAGCTGTTGGGAGTCAAGGGAGAGATTCTGCACGCGCAGCGCAGCTGGATCTGGGTCCGTAATGGTGAGGACCGCGGCTGTCAGGGATGTCATGACAGTCCAGCTCTCGCGCCAGCCAATCATTTTCCAATGGCATTGCGGCGCTTCGATACCCCAACGCCGCTGGGCAACGTGATGCACGCGCAACGTGAGGGGCAGAGATGAGAATCTTTCCGCGCTGGCTCGGCACAGGAACCGTTGCCACATTGGCGCTAGTGGTGTGGGCAGCGGGCGGAATTCTTTTTGGGCAGAATGGTGCTTTGGTGGGAGCAACCACGCCCTCCCCATTGCCGCAGTTTGAAGATGTGACGCAGAAATCTGGAATCGATTTCCGTCAATCTTTCGGCGAAAAGGACTTGAGTTCGATTCTGGAAGGCGCTGGTTCCGGCTGCGCCTGGATCGATTACAACCATGACGGCCTGCTCGATCTGTATGTGGTGAGCGGAAGATATCTGCCGGGGATCACCGATCACTCTGCGCCCGACGGCAAGGACGCGACGAACCACCTGTACCGCAACAACGGCGACGGAACGTTTACCGACGTGACTGCCATAGCGGGTGTCGCCGGAAAAGGTTTTGGCGTGGGCGTGACGGCGGGCGACTTTGACAACGATGGCAATGAGGATCTGTACGTTACCAACTACAACTCCGCGATTCTGTACCACAACAACGGCAACGGAACGTTTACCGATGTCACGGCGAAAGCGGGCGTCGAAAATCCGTTCTTTGGAACGGGAGCGGCGTTTGTCGATTACGACCGCGATGGGCGGCTGGATCTTTTTGTCGGAAATTATCTGAACTTCGATCCAAAGTATCGCCAGTACTACACCGCGCAACATTATCCGGGACCGCTCGGCTATGCTCCGGAAACGAATCGGCTATTTCATAACAATGGCGACGGGACGTTCACCGATGTATCGAAGTCCTCCGGGATTGCGAGCCAGCCGGGGCGGGCGATGGGCATCACGGTGGGAGATTACGACAACGACGGATGGCCGGACATCTACGTTGCCAACGACACGATGCCGAGCTTTCTGTATCACAACAACCACAATGGGACGTTCAGCGATGTGGCTTCCGATGTGTATGTGGCGTACGGGCAGAATGGCGAAGCTTCAACCGCGATGGGCCCGATTTTCGGCGACTTTAACAACGACGGATGGCAGGATCTTTTCGTGTCAGACGCGCACTTTCATCGCTTCTATCAAAACTCGGGTAAGGCGGGAGGCGAATTTCAGGATGTAACGAATAGCACGGGCGTGGGAGCGGTGTCAGGACAGTTTGTCGGGTGGGGAGATGGTTTTTTCGACTTTGATAATGATGGATGGAAAGACCTGTTCATCGTAAATGGCGGCATGGTGTGGCTGGTGCCGATGCCGAGTTCCCTGCTGCGCAACAATGGCGACGGCAGCTTCACGGATGTTTCCCTGCATGCGGGAGATTTTTTTCGGGAGCAGATTGTTGGCCGAGGCGCCTGCTTCGCCGACTATGACAACGATGGATATATCGACGCGTTTGTGACCACGCTGGGGGGCAAAGGCATTCTGCTGCACAACACGCCGCCGGCTGGAAAACGAAACCATTGGCTGACGATCAAGCTGGTAGGAACGCGCAGCAATCTCGATGGCTACGGCGCAAGCCTGGAGGCCATTGCTGGATCGCTGCATCAGTTCGTGCAATCGACATCTGAAAGCGGCTACCTTTCGCAGAACGATCCGCGACCGCATTTCGGGCTGGGCGCAGCCACGACCGTCGATACGTTGATCATCCACTGGCCCAGCGGAACCGTGCAGACGCTGAAGGATATTCGCGCCGATCAGATTCTGACCGTGACTGAACCGGCGGGGGCGGCCGTCGCTGCGGCAGCGAAAAGCGGGGCGACGCCTTGAGAGCCCGGGGTGCGAGTTCGGGGATCCGAAGCGGGCAGCGGGCAAGTTTGTATGTCAGCAGCGCAGGCTTGGCTTTCTTTCTAGTTGTCGCGATTCTGTGCCAGCCCGGTGTGGCGGCCGCTCTGCAGCGGCGCGATTCGGACGCTGGAAACACATTGCCGCGATCGAGATATCTAAGTCCGGTGGCCATGCAGCTTTCTCCTGATGGACGCTGGCTCTACATTGCGTGCGAGGACAGTGATCAGGTGGTGGCAGTCGACACGCGAACCCAACAAGTGACGCGGAGGATTCGCGTGGGTCGAATGCCACGAGGCATCGCGCTTTCGCCGGACGGAAAAACGCTGTACGTGTCGAATGAAAATGACGACGATGTGACGGAAATCGACGCGGAGAGCTTTCAGATTCGCCGAACGTTGGCTGTCGGCTGGGGGCCGGTGGGATTGACCACCGATCGCTCCGGAAAAATTTCTGTACGTGGCGAACACGCTGGGCGATGACATCTCCCTGGTCGATTTGCAGACTGGGCGCGAACTGAAGCGACTGCAAGCGGGACATTATCCGGAATATGTTGCGCTTTCGCGCGATGGGAGCCGCGTGTATGTTGCCAACCTGCTGGCACGCATTGCACCGGCGGATGAACCGCCAGTGTCGGAGCTGACTGTCATCGACACCCGCGCGCAGATGGTTGTAGCGCGTGTGAATGTGCCAGGAGTAATCCAGATGCGGCACATCACGGAGCTGCCGCCGAGTGCCGGCGGCTATCTTCTGATCCCGTTGATGCGGCCGAAGAACCTGAATCCGCTGGTGCAGATCCAACAGGGATGGTATCTGACGCATGGGATGGCAGTGATTCGACCGGCGGCGAATGCTTCGGATGGGCCGAAGCAATATCACGTGGCCGAGGTGCTGCTGGACGATATCGATCATTATTATGCCGATGGTTTCGGCGTGGCTGTCACACCCAATGGACGGTGGGTGCTGGTGACGGCTTCCGGAGCCAATGTCGTGTCGGTCATCGACACGGGCGAACTTCGCCGCCTGTTGCTGAGCCCCCCTCCTGCTCGGCAACAGGATCTGGCGAATCGACTGGATTCTGCCAGTCATTTCGTCGCAGAGCGTTTACTTGTGGGACGCAATCCGACCGATGTCGTCACCTCGCCGGATGGCCGGTTCGCATATATCGCCAATCGCATGGATGACACCGTCAGCGTGGTGGACATGGAGAAGGTGCGCGTCGGGTCGACGATCGATCTTGGCGGCCCGAAAGAAATTTCGCGGCAGCGCAGCGGTGAGCGGCTCTTCTTCGATGCCAGCCATTGCTACCAGGGGCAGATGGCCTGTGCGACCTGTCATCCGCACGAAGGGCTTTCCGATGGGCTGGCGTGGAGCCTGGAAACACCGCAGCTGGGACGCGATGTGGTAGAAAATCGCACCCTGTTCAGCATTGATGGAACCTCGCCATTCAAGTGGAACGGAAAGAACCCGAACCTGCAGACGCAGGATGGACCGAGAACTGCGATGTACATTTTCCGGTCGCAGGGATTCAGTTCGACAGAAGTGAACGATCTGGTGACGTATCTGCTGGCCCTTCGGCTGCCACGGAATCCGCACCTGGCGGCCGATGGACAGTTCAGCGAGGCGCAGGCACGCGGTCGCGAGATTTTCTTTCGGGACAAAACGATGGACGGAAAACTCATTCCGCCACTCGATCGCTGCTACACCTGTCATTCTCCACTGACGCATTACACGTCGCGAATTTCGATGGACGTTGGAACCGCGACGCTCGATGACACGATTCAGGCCTTCGATGTGCCGCAACTGGACGGCGTGGTGACGCGGCCGCCGTACCTGCACAACGGCGAAGCGCTGGAGTTGGAAGATATCTGGACGAAGTTCAATCCAGATGACAAACACGGGATTACGTCTGACCTGAACAAAGCGCAGCTGAACGACCTGATTGAGTTCTTGAAGACGCTATGAGGCGGCGATTGGAGATTTCGATGGAGCGGACAAGAGCAATCACGCGGGCGCGGATTCTGCTGTGGATCGTCGCGCTGCTGACGCTGACAGCAGGCGTGGCTGCGGCGCAGAGCAGTTCTTACTACGCGAAGTGGGTCAACTACACACCGGCGAATGGATTTCCGCCAGGCGAAGTGTACTGCGTTACGGTCGATGGCAACCGCGTGTGGGCAGGTACGGGGCATGGATTAGTGCTGCTGGAGGATGGTCGCGTCAAAAAGACTTTCACCACGAAAGATGGATTGTCCGGGATGGCCGTAATGTCCGTCGCCGTCGACAACCAGACCGGGGCAGTGTGGATTGGGACCTTTGGCGGTCTGAGTCGCTACTCCGGCGGACAGTTCACCAACTACACCAACCTGAGCAGCGGCCTGGCGAATGACCTGGTGTACGGCGTGGCCATGCAGGGCCGGTATGTGTGGGTGGCGACAACAGCGGGCGTGAATCGGCTCGATCCCTACACGGGAACGTGGGAAATCTTCAACGAATCGAATGCGCCGTTTGAAGAGCCATGGGTATATGGGATTTCCGTTGGCGCGGAGAAAGTGTATTTCGCGGTGTGGGGCGGAGGCGTGCTTGCCTACGATCTGGCAAATCACTATTGGAAGCCGTACACGGATCCTGATGGACAGATGGAACTGGTTTTGTATCGCAACCAGGGATTGATCCACAACATTGTCAGCAGCGTTTCGTGGAACCCGGATACAAAAACATTTTGGGCGTCGACCTATTTTGGCCTGAGCAGCTATGACGGGCGAAATTGGCACAACTATCTGAAGAAGGACAGCGGCCTGCCTTCAAACTTCATCAACGTCGTCAAGTCGAGGAAGGACGAAGTATGGGTGTGCACGCAGAAGGGACTGAGCGAGCTCAACACCAAGACCAACACCTGGGTGACATATCGGCCGGATGCAAAAACTGGGCACGGAGACATCCTGGTGACACGCGAGGACGGCAGCAAGCAGCGAATGGAATCCGCCACAACGTTGGCGCATAACTACATTCTCAATCTCGACTTTCAAGGGGACGATATTTGGGTAGCTACGGCGAATGGACTGAGTCACGGCATGCGGCGGACTGCAAAACAGTCGCTGTCGACGCAGCACGACAAGCCGGCGCCCACGGGAGATAGAGAGAAATGATGCGACGAAAAATTGCCGGACAAGTGGGCCTGGAGGATCTGGAGCGGATTTGCCCGATCCTCAGCCGCAGAAATCATCCTGAGTTCGAGGGTGAGCGACAACTTGAAGTGGAAGTGGCCGGGGTGCGATTTGGCGCCGGGGTTCCGGTAGTAATAGCGGGGCCCTGCGCAGTGGAGAGCGAACAGCAGACGATGGAGCTGGCACGCAGCGTTCGTGCCGCCGGCGCGGACATGCTGCGCGGAGGCGCGTACAAGCCGAGAACATCGCCGCATGATTTTCAAGGACTGGGGCTGGATGGATTGAAGATTCTGCGCGCAGCGAGCGATGAAACCGGCCTGCCCCTGGTGACAGAAGTGATGGACGTGCGATTGGTTGAACTGGTGGCCGAGTATGCGGACATGCTGCAGATCGGCTCGCGCAATATGCAGAATTTTCCGCTGCTGGTGGAAGCTGGCCGTTCGGGAAAGCCAGTGCTGCTGAAGCGCGGCATGGCGGCCAGCTTGTGTGAATGGCTGGGCGCCGCGGAATACATTGCGAACGAAGGAAACCTGAAGATTGTTCTGTGCGAGCGCGGAATCAAAACGCATGCCGCCAGCGAATATTCGCGATACCTTCTCGACTTGAACGTGATTGAGGCAGCTCACGCGGAGACATTTCTGCCAATCCTGGTGGATCCAAGCCACGCTACCGGCGTCGCCGCTGCGGTGGAATCGGCAAGTCGCGCCGCGATCGAGTTTGGCAGCGACGGACTCATCATCGAAGTTTCCAACTATGGGGTGCAAGTGGGAGTGCCACGGCCGCTGTGCGACGCCGACCAGGCGATCTCTCCGGCGACGTTGCGCAGGATTGTTGCATTCATCCGGGGTCGCGAATGCGTTTCGGAGGCTGAAATTGCGGCAACGGTCGGCGACGTCTCGGGGCGGGATCGATAAGCCCTTTAGATGAAGGTGGCGGTACGACTGCGAGACTGGCATTGAGTAAGAGAGCAAGAAAGGTCAGGATGGCGACGATGGAAAAAGTTGCGACGGCTCTTGTCATGCTGCTGGCTGGGCTGCTGCCGACATGCGCGGTCTCGCAATCGACTTCGCCCTCAAGCAGCTCGGTGAAGGCTGCGCCAACAATGCCCTACGCAGATATGCCTCCCGCTGCGATACCCTACGGACGCTATCGCAAGCCGTACAAGGAATGGTTCGTCGATTCATCCACGCTGGACTATAACGGCGCTGCGCGTGATCGCACCGATGTCGATCTGGCCACATTGAAGACGGTGAACATCGGGTTCCTGGGGCCGCTCGATGCGGACAACCCGGACTCTCCCTATGGAATCGCGATGCTGCATGGATCGCAACTGGCGATGGAAGAAGCCAACGCCCGCGGCGGATATGATGGCAAACTATTCGCGCTGAACGTGCACGACGACCTACCTCTCTGGGGCGCGTCATCCATGGCGATTGTCGACATGGTGTACAAGGATCACGACGTAGCCATGCTGGGTTCTGTCGATTCCGCGTCGACACACATTGAGTTGCGGGCGACGCTGAAGCTGGAGCTTCCCATCGTCGACACTGCGACGAATGATCCGACCGTAACGCAAACGCGGGTCCCATGGCTGCTGCACAATTTTCCCGACGATCGCCAGCAGGGCTATGCGCTTGCGGACTACATCTTCAATCAGCTTCATCTGAAGCGCGTTGGAATTCTGCAAGTGAACAACCGGTATGGTCGAGCGGGGAAAGATGTCTTTTTCGAAACCGCACGGCGCATCGGCCATCAGCCGATCGTAGAAACCTGGTTCGCGCCGGATGCGACAGATTTTTCTGCACAACTGGAGACCTTGAAAGCCTCTGGAATCGATGGACTGGTGATCTGGGGGAACGCGTCGCAGGCGGGCCAAATTTTGAAGCAAATGCACGCCATGAGCATGCCGCAACCTGTATTCGCTTCCAGTCGTGCGTGCTATCCGGAAGTGATCAAGATCGCGGGGACGGCGGCAGATGGCCTGGTGATGATGAGTGCCATCGATCCAAACCGCACCGATCCTGCGTGGCAGCAGTTTCGTCAGCGCTTTCTGGATCGCTTCCATACTGAACCGGATGCGTACGCGGCCTATGCGTACGACGGAATGAATATGCTGATCGCGGCGATTCAAACCGCGGGACCGAATCGTGGAAAGATCATGGACGCGATGCGACAGTACGAGATGAAGAGCTATTCCGGCGTAAGCGGAAAAGCATTTTTCGATTACACGTTGAACAATATTGCGCCGGTCACGTTTGCCCAAGTACATAATGGCCGGTTTGAGTATTGGCCGGAGCAACGGACCGACTGGAAAGGAAAACCCGCGCCGTTCTGGCGGTAATCGGGTGGGACGTTGTATGGGGAGATGGAGTCACGACCGCCAGGCAAGCTTGCTGATCGCGTTGGCAATGCTCGGCGTTTTGTGGGTGACAGCGGCCGCGCCGCAGTCTGCAGCACAGAGTAAAACCACGGCCGCTCCCTACGATTCGATCGCCATTGATGGAGAGAATTATGCTGGGCCGGGGCGAGGGTCCGCCTGGGATGAGACTGGATCGACGGTGTACATCGGACTGCTGGCTCCAATGCATGGGCCGGAAGCAGCAGAAGGTAAGGCGCTGGTCGTAGCCGCGAACATGGCTTTGAAGGATTCTACGCAGCGCCCACTGCCGGGCGGACGCCGTGTCGAACTGGCGATCGGCGATGAGAGCGGCCCTGCGTGGGGACATGTTTCTGACGTAATTTTGCAACTGGTTCTGCAACAGAATGTGGTGGCACTCATTACTTCCACCGATGGAACGGACACGCACGTCAGTGAGCAGGTGGGCAATCGAATCGGCGTTCCTGTGTTGACGTTATCGAGCGATGCGACGACCACTCAGATCGATATTCCATGGATCTTTCGGATTGGCCCCAGCGATACGATGCAGGCGCAGGCGATCGCGGCGAACATCTATCGGGAAGTTGGAATGAAGAGGGTGATCGTGATTTCAGAGGACGATCATGATGGGCGGAGCGGCGCTGCGGCCATGCGGCAAGCCGCCATTTCTTTAGGAGCGAGGACGCCGGAGGAGCTTCTGCTCGATCCGCTTCGGCCTGACTGCAATTCCGCTGTGAAGCGAATTCAAGCTTACTCTACGCAAGCCGTCGTTCTATGGACCAGTGCCGAAGTTGCGCAGCGCTTCTTGCCAATGCTTCGCGCATCGGGAATTTCTGATCCTGTGTATTTTTCGCAGCAGGCGGCCCAGGCGGGATTGGAATTGACGATCGCATCGACGGAGAAAAAGGGAGAGAACGCTGCGAGTTCGCTGCCTACATGGACCCTCGCGGGACAAAGAGAGGACACCGGCGCGCAGAAGAGTTTCGCGACACGATATCTCCAGAGAACGGGAAGACAACCCAGTACGGCTGCCGCGGAAGTCTACGATTCAGTTTGCCTGACAGTGCGCGCGCTGCGTGTGACTGGGCCAAATCGTGCACGAATGCGCGACCAGTTGGCCCACACACGCAACTATTCCGGGACTTCAGGAACGATCAGCTTCGACCACGAAGGGAACAACACAACCCAGATTCATCTTGTCGCGCTGCGCCCGCAGCCGCCGTCCACGGAAGAAGGAGGCGGTGCGGAATGATGCCTCCAATTCTCAGCGGCGACGTATATGACGCGATCATTGTGGGATCTGGCGCCGGTGGCGGCATGACTGCCTATTCGCTGACACACGCGGGCGCGAAGTGCCTGATGTTGGAGGCCGGCGACTGGTACGACACTGCGAAGGATTCGAAGTGGCTGCAATGGGGCTACGACGCGCCCCATCGTGGCGCATCGAAAACCCCGTTCGGCCCGGGCGGATTCGAAGCTATCGTCGGCGGCTACGATGTGGAAGGCGAGCCGTACACCTGTGCGCCGGGGACTGACTGGAAGTGGTTTCGCTCCCGCATGCTGGGCGGTCGCACCAATGCCTGGGGCCGAATCTCGCTGCGCAATGGACCGTACGACTTTAAACCCTACAGTCGCGACGGCAAGGGTTTCGACTGGCCGATTACGTATGAGGAACTCGCACCGTACTACGACAAGACGGAAAAATTGATTGGAGTATTCGGCTCGGCAGAAGGCATGGAAAATCTGCCGGATGGAAAATTTCTGCCACCGCCAACTCCGCGGTGTTACGAACTGCTCATCCAAAAGGCTTGCAGGGAGTTGAAGATTCCGTGCATTCCGTCGCGGCTTGCAATCCTGACGCGCCCGCTGAACAATCGTCCCGCGTGCCATTATGTATCGCAATGCAATCGCGGCTGCCGCATGGGATCGAACTTCTCATCGCCGGACGTGCTGCTGTATCCGGCACAGCTTACTGGGAATCTCGAAATCCGTTGCGGGGCGATGGCGCGGGAAGTTTTGACAGGTCCGGATGGTCGTGCGATCGGTGTTTCGTACATCGACAAACAGTCTGGCGAGGAAGTCGAAGTGCGCGGGAAAGTTATTGTGCTGGCGGCGAGCGCCTGCGAAACAACGCGCCTGCTGCTGAACTCTCGCAGTCCCCACTTTCCGGACGGAGTGGCGAATTCGAGCGGCATGGTTGGACATTACCTGATGGATTCCGTCATGTCGGATGTGACGGGATGGATTCCATCGATGATGAACCTGCCCACGCATAATGAGGATGGTGTGGGCGGCATGCACCTGTTCATGCCGTGGTGGAATTATCAGGAACAGTTGCAGGGCAAACTTCCTTTCTCCCGCGGCTATCACGTGGAGATTGGCGGTGGACGGCGCGGTATGCCTGCTCCAGGCTTAATGACGGGATCGGAAACATTGCTGGGAGGCGGCTATGGAAACGATCTGAAGCGACGCAGCCGCAGACTGTACGGATCGCTGGTGGGCTTTCACGGGCGCGGGGAGATGATTCCGAACGCGCAGAGTTTTTGCGAAATCGACAAGAGCATGGTGGACAAGTGGGGTATTCCGGTTCTGAAATTTCACTTTCAGTGGAGCGATCAGGAGATTCAGATGGCGCGCCACATGCAGGAAACCTTTCAGCAAATTGTAACGACGATGGGCGGCAAAGTGATTGAGTCGTACGGAGCGGATCAGCAATGGGGGATTTCGGCGGGTGGCGTTGGCTTCCATGAAGTGGGCGGGGCGCGCATGGGGAACGGTCCGAAAACCAGTGTGCTGAACTCCCATTGCCAGGCATGGGATTGCAAAAATCTTTTCGTCACCGATGGGGCGCCGTTTGTCAGCCTGTCGGACAAGAATCCTACGCTGACGATTTTGGCGCTGGCATGGCGGACGTCCGATTACATTGCCGAGCAAGTGCGTGCGCACAATGTGTAGCTGCTTGAAGGTTTGTTGCAGGGGAAACCAATGATGGGCATGGAAGATCCGGGAGTGACGCAAAGTCGAACGCTTCGCTTTCAGCGGCGCGCCATGTTGAAGATGATGGCAGCGCTTCCGATCGCGGGGTTGATGCCGCTCTCCTTGCTGGCAGAGGTGGTAGCCAAAACCACGCCGAATACGACTGTGCTACCGGATGGTACTGCATGGAAGTTGCGCGTGCTGACGTCACATGAGTGGGCGACGGTTGGCGTGTTGAGTGACTGGATTCTGCCCGCGGATGAAGTTTCTGGCAGCGCCACGGATGCCGGCGTGCCGGAGTTTATCGACGATTGGCTGGATTTTCAACGTGGCGATTTGCTGGTTGAAATTCGCGAGGGGTTGGCGTGGCTCGACGGCGAGTGCCAGCGAAGGTCCAGGGGCAACTTTGTGGAGTGCAGTTCTACGCAGCAGCAACAGATGCTCGACAGAATTGCGTGGCCAGACAAAGCTGCACTGACAGATGCGAAGGCAGTTGCATTCTTCAACCAGCTTCGCGACCTTACACTCAGCGGTTTCTATACCAGCGAGATGGGGACCCGCGACTTGCCCTACGTCGGCAATGAACCGCAGGCGGAGTGGCGAGGATGTCCAACGGATGTGCTCGCAAAGCTGGGAATCTAACGCGGACTGCGAATCGGGAGCAAACTTTTCCGTCCACTATTGCGCTGGGCAAGGCTTGCCGTCGCACATGGCGGCGGTGACGCCTTTGCCTTCCGTGATGGTGTAAATGCGGTCGACGGCGCGCAGCTTCAGCGTTTCCTTTGCACCGCTGGGCCAGTGGATTTCAACGCTATCGATGGTGGTTGAGTTTCCAATGCCAAAGTGAACGCGCATGTCATTGGAAGAAAGATAACTGCCTCCGCTGAGCACATCGCCGCGCTGGCGCATGCCATCGGCGTTCAAGTAGACGGTCGCGCCGACCGCATCGCGCGGGCTCTTCGGGCCGCCAATCAACTTCAGCTCGACCCAGTGGTGATGGTCAGGATTAACGTTGCGCAACAGCACAGGGACGCCGTCCATATTATTAATGACAACGTCGATTTTGCCATCGTTGAAGAGGTCGCCGAAGGCCGCTCCACGACCGACGCTGACGACTGCCAGCCCGGTTCCCTCCACAGGTGGCACCAGATCAAACTTGCCATTCTTCAGATTGTGAAACAGCAGCGGACGCTCCGCATAGCTGGTTCCCCAGTCCGGATGCTGGTCGACGCTGGGATAGACATGGCCGTTGACGATCAGCAAATCTTTCCAACCATCATTGTCGTAATCAAGGAATCCATCGCCAAAACCGACAAACGGAATCGTCGGTGCAGCAATCCCAGTCTCATAACTGACGTCGGTGAAATTTCCGGTGCCGTCATTGCGGAAGACCACGTCATAGTCGTCGCCGAAGTCAGTGTTGACGATGTCGAGATGCCCGTTGTTTTCGTAGTCTCCGGCGGCGATGCCCATGTTCGCAACCTCGCGGCCATCGGCGTTTAACGCATAGCCACTCTCGAGACTTTCGTCGGAAAACGTTCCGTTGCCTTTATTGATGTAGAGATAATTCGGCGTGGTATCGTTGGCGACCAGAAGATCCGGCTTGCCGTCGTTGTTGACGTCCGCAAACAAGGTCCCCAGGCCGTAGTATCCGGGCGGATCGCTGACTCCGAGCTGCTTGCTGACATCGGTGAAAGTGCCATCGCCATTGTTGTGGAATAGATGGTCATGCTCGCCGGGAAGTCCAGCGGGACCGCACATGACGGGGGTTCCACGGAACGCACAGGTTTTGTAGTCCACCGATTTCGAGCCGGACATTGGTGGATTCTTGTAATCGTAGTGGAGATATCCGGCGACAAAAAGGTCCAGCTTGCCGTCGCCGTCGTAATCGCCAAACGTAGCGCCGGTGGACCATGTACCAAGGGTCACGCCGGCCTTCTCCGCAACGTCAGTGAAGGTGCCGTCATGATTGTTGCGGTAGAGACGATTCTTTCCGTAGTTGGTGACGTACAGGTCGGGCCAGCCATCATTGTTAAAGTCGCCGACGGTGCATCCGAAACCCCAGCGCCCATTGCCCACGCCTGCTTTTGCGGTGACGTTGGTGAAGGTTCCATCATGATTGTTATGAAACAGAGCGGCCTGCGGCGCAGCTGCTTTGCCATCGAGAGCGTCGTAGGTGGAACCGTTCACCAGGTAGATATCGAGCCAGCCGTCGTGGTCGTAATCGAGCAGGCAGACGCCGGGGCCCTTGGCTTCAAGGATGAATTTTTTCTCGGGCGTGCCGGCAGTGTGATGCCAGGTAGTGAGCCCAGCCTTCTTGGCGACATCCATAAAAACGATTGGGCCGGACTTGACGAATCCGCCTGCGGTGATGGGGCGATGCTGCGAATCGTAGATGGCCTTCGATGGAGGACCGCTGGCCATGCCGCTCTGCGGGGAGGGGGCTGCGTGCGCAAATCTAGAGATCGCGACCAGCGTCACGAACGAAAGCAGAACAGCCGGAAACGACCAACGACGCAGCAAGAATACTCCCACTGCGAAGGATTGTACTCGATTGACGTGGGCTGATAGGAGGCAAACCCCGGCTTGCAAGACTGCGCTTTTATACGGAAACTGCCCGGATCGCGTCCTGCAGTTTGTCGCAGACCTCGCGCACCTCGGCGGGCGAAATTCGATTGAAAAACGGGAGTGCAATGGAACGCGCTCCGATGTGCTCTGTCACCGTCAGCGGATCTTTCGGCCTTGGCAGATCTTGATAGGCAGGCTGCAAATGGATGGGAGCAAAATACCGCCCGCATCCAATGCCCTGCTGGTGGAGAGCGACAACAATCGCATCTCGATGGTGGCGCTGCAATCGATCGCTTAAGCGCACGACATACACGAACCAGCTGATTCGACCTTCTTGAATATGCAATTGCGGAAGCGTGAGGTCAGAGTTCCCTCGCAAATGCTGGTCATACATGGCGGCGACTTCGGCTCGGCGCGCCAGAATACTTTCTATGCGACGAAGTTGTTCGAGGCCCAGCGCGCATTGCAACTCCGACAATCGATAGTTGTAGCCGACGAGGGAATGCTCAAGCCATTCGCCTGGGTTCGCGCGGCCCTGGTTGCGCAGCGCGCGCGCCATCTCTGCCAATGCCGAGTCGTTGGTGACGATCATGCCGCCTTCCCCGGTAGTGATCTGCTTGTTTGGGTAAAAGGCAAACACTCCAGCATCGCCGATTGCGCCTACTTTTTGTCCGTGATATTCGGCGCCAATTGCCTCGCAGGCGTCTTCCACCACATCGCAAGCGATGGCGTTTCGCGATGGCGAGAAGCGCAGTCATGTCGGCGGGACGCCCAAACGTGTGAACGACGAGAATGGCGCGCGTTCTGGACGTGATGGCAGCTTCTACCTTTTGTGGATCGAGATTCAACGTGGCCAGGTCGATGTCGACAAAAATGGGCGTGGCGCGCTCCATGCGAATCGCGTTGGCGGCGGCGATGAACGTGAACGAGGGAACGATGACCTCGTCGCCTGCGCCGATGCCGAGGCAGCGAATACACAGATGCAGCCCGCTGGTGCCGGAGTTGACGGCGATGGCGTGCTTCGCTCCCACATAGTCGGCAGTGGCGTGCTCAAAGGCCTGGAGCTTAGGACCGAGGCTGAGCTGAGGCGTGCGCAAAACATTCGCCACCGCCTCGATCTCGGCCTCTGTGATGTCTGGAGCGGACAGCGGAATGCGCATTGAGATCATGGATTCGCCAGGGCCGAGGGCGCGGCTGGAGAAGCAAGTGGGGCCGCTTGCTTGATGAGCAATTGCTCCGAAAGGGGAATGGTGGTGAGGACGCGAACAATGGTCTCTGAGGCATTCCCGTTGCCGTAGGGATTTTCCATGCCGACCAGTCCTGCGCGAAATTGCGGATCACGGGCTTGTTCGATGCCTCGAAGAATTTGCAGTTCGCCTGGATCGACATCGATTATGTTGCGAGCGCGTTCTCTTCCCTGTTGGCGTATGCCGACGTTAACGGTGGGCAATGCAAACGAGGCCGACTCCATAATGCCGCTGCTGGAATTTCCCAGCAGCAGATCAACCTGGGCCAGCAAGCTCCAGTAGGTCCGCGGGTCCAGGTTGGTGAAGACGCGCCCATCGCTGCGCTCCGCCAGAAAAGCACGCGTACGGCGCTGTAGTTCATGGCTTCCTGCATCCGCATTGGGAAAACAGAAAAGCAGTTGCGCGTCGGTGCTGGCGAGCGCGGCAAACAAGGCATCGGCTTCGCGCACTGTATCGCGAGCGATGGTCACAGGATGGTAGGAAATCAGGATCGTTGGCCGCCTCAGGTGAAGCTGAAGTTGCTTTTCTATCTCGCCGCGAGACATCAACGTTCCGCGGCGAAGATGGTCGAGCGAAGGAGCTCCGGCTCGATGCACACGCCACGGTTCTTCTCCCATGGCGATGACTCGCTGACGCGCGGTCTCGGTCGAGGTGAAGTGGATGTGAGCCATTTTCGTCAATGCATTTCTCACGGCATCGTCGATCGCACCCTGGCTGATTTCGCCGCCTTCAATGTGCGCGATGGGAATGCGAAGGGCCAGCGCAACGGAAGCGGGCGCCAGCATCTCGTAGCGATCGGCGATCAGCAGCAGCAGGTCGGGACGCGTTGCTCCCAGATGGTCCGCGAGGCTGAGCGTGGCCAGGCCGATGGTTTTTGCCATCCCGACGTCCGTGTCGGAACTGAGCAGGCACTCGATCTTCGCGTCGATTTTGAAGCCGTCGTTTTCAATCTCCTGGATTGTGCTGCCAAACTGCGGCGATAC
The DNA here is from genome assembly GCA_963735505.1 of uncultured Acidobacteriota bacterium. Classification (GTDB taxonomy): domain Bacteria; phylum Acidobacteriota; class Terriglobia; order Terriglobales; family Acidobacteriaceae; genus JAKAAZ01. The sequence goes on from CAVTLR010000003.1 coordinate 1,035,444, forward strand.
ATGCGAACCCAGAACTATGAGGCGCAAATCGATATCCGGATGCGCGGCAAGATCGCGCAGAGGCCAATAAAGATGGCTGTAATCCGCGCGGGAGGTGGTGACAACGGCGATTTTTCTTGCTTCAGCCATGATGAACCATCCACGCAGCGGCCCGTGCAGCATCGAGCGATTCACTGGGACGATATTCGGGAACGAGACGCGCAATTACTTGCAGGACAGCATCAAGATTTCTCGCGCGGGCGGCGACCTCGAGTTCAGCCATGGCGAGATGCACAACTTCACGCGGCACTTCTGCTCCGTCGACTATGCGGAGTCGCGAGCTCACAAAGTCCGCGAGGCGTTCGCCCGGACCGACAAACTCCTCATGCAATTTTTCTCCTGGCCGCAAGCCAGTGAACACCAGGCGATGCCCGCGAGGAGAGCTGCTCTGCTGGATCAAGAAATTGGCGAGGTCGACAATCTTCGTCGCCGCACCTGTTTTGGGGATGAACATCTGCGCGTGCCCTGGGGCGGATGCGGATTCCAGAATCAACGAAACTGCTTCTGCCATGGTGAAAAAGTATCGGTCTACATCGGGGTGAGTTACCGTGATGTTTTCACCGCGCGCAATCTGATCCAGAAACACTCCGACGACGCTGCCTTCTGAGGCGAGCACATTGCCGAGGCGGAGACAGCTCACGCGGGTCGAGGGCGTGGCACACGCCAGCAGGGCCTGCTCCGCCATTCGTTTGGACACGCCCATAATGCTGGTGGGACGCGCGGCTTTGTCGGTCGAGACCATCAGGATATGACGAATGTGATTTCGCGCAGCTGCCTGCGCCAGGCGATACGTGCCGAGCGTGTTGTTCAGGACCACTGCGAGCGGATTCGATTCCATCAGCGGAACATGTTTATAGGCAGCCGCGTGGTAGAGCATTTCCGGCTGGTGGCGATAACATAGTTCGCTTACGAGTTCATCGTCGTCGACACTTCCAAGAATCGCGAGGTAACGAACCGGAGACGCGAGCCGTCGCAGTTTTGCATCCAGGTCATACAGCTTTTGTTCCGAGGAATCCAACAGCAGCAACAAGCGCGGGCGAAGTTGGGCCAGTTGCAGGGTCAATGCGCAGCCAATCGATCCGCCGGCGCCGGTAATGAAAACGCACTGATCGCGATGAAGATCGACAGGCAGATGGGCATGTTCCGTCGCAGAGTCGCGTCCCAGCAATCCATCCCATTCCACATCGATCACGTCTTCGTTCGACAAGGCTCCTCCGCGCTCGACCGGTGCATTCACGCCCGAGATGATGCCGTCGGAAACTCCGCGCACCTCGATCTGTTTTCGCCGGGATGCAAAAGTCAGCGCGTTCATTCGCTCCTGTCAATCGCGGGCGAGCTGAATGCCGCACAATCTCGAGTTCCAATTTCTATCTTGTAGACTAAAGGATCGGTGGCTTCACACGCAGCGAACTGAGGTCAGCCGTATTTCCCATGCTTCCGCGCATCCGGATCGCCCACATATTCGCCGCTCTTCTTCTCATCACCTCCGTTGCCTGGGGCGACATCGCCGCTACCCCGCAACAAAACGCGATTCAGCTCAACAACCTTGGCGTCGCGTACATGAATCAGCAGAACTTCAATCGGGCGGAAGAACTTTTTTCTGCCGCCATCGAGAAAGATCCGAGACTGCTGATTGCGCGACTGAATCAGGGAATCGCGATGCTCAATTCTCAACAACTGCCGCAGGCAAACGCGACGCTGCGCAAGGTGGTCGACCAGGACCCAAAGAACACAACTGCGTGGTACAACCTGGGGTTGGTGGCGCGCAAAAACGGCGACACTGCGGAAACGATCGAGGACTTCAAACACGCGGTGGCGCTCGATCCGAATAATGCGGACACACATTATTTGCTGGGCAGCGGCTATCAGCAAAACAAGGATTATAAGAATGCCATTCTGCAGTACCAGGCTGCGCTGCAGTTGAACCCGCTGCATGCGTCGGCGGAGTTCGGGCTTGCGCGGGCTTATCAAGAAACAGGTGCGCTGGACGATGCCAAGCTGGCGTTTCAGCGATTCCAGCACATCACCGGCGCAAAGCTGGGCTCTCCCATGACGATTTCATATGGGGAAATGGGCCGCTATTCTATGGCGCAGACAATCCATGTGGCGGAACCCGAGGTCGGCCCGATGATTCCTGTGCGCTTCGTGCGCGAGGCGATCGGCGACGATGCGCAGACGTCGGCGAGCGTGAAGGGAGGAGATGAAGCCGGTGGTGGCGGGTGCATGATGGATCTGTTTGGCGATGGGAAAACCGATCTGATCGCGCTGGGTACGGGTGCGCACGCGATTCATGCGTATCGCAACCTTGGGGGTCGATTTGAAGAGATCCCTGCAACCCAGACTGGTTTGGATGTGAGCGGCGACGCCATTGCCTGCACCGTAGGCGACTTTGACAACGACGGACTTCCTGATATCGCCATTTCAATGCGCGACCGCGTTGTGCTTTTTAGAAATTTGGGGCATGGGAAATTCTCCGACGTCACCAAGGCTGTTGGCATTACGCCGCAGAACGAGCCTGCGGGCCTGACCTTTGTGGACTACGACCATGACGGCGATCTTGACCTGTTTGTAACGGGCCAGCCGTTGGCTGGGACGGGCGGTCCAAGCGTTTTGTGGCGCAATAACGGCAATCAAACGTTTACCGACGTGACAAGCGAGACCGGGCTTGGGGGGCAAGGAGCGACCCGCAACGCGACTCTCTCCGACTTGAACAATGATCGCGCCGTCGATCTGATTGTGACGGGTTCGGACCCGGCGCCGACTTTCTATGCCAATCCGCGTGAGGGAAAATTTCGCGCGACTCCATTGTTCGGCGATGCAAAGCTGACGCCGACAAATGGTGTCTACATTTTCGATTTCAATAAAGATGGATGGATGGATGTTGCAGTCACCCATACCGGCGCGCCCGGCGTGACGCTGTGGCGCAACGTCGATGGCAAGCGATTTGAGCGTGTGCCGCTGCCGATTGAGGGTGCGACGCGCGGCTGGGGACTGACTGCGATCGATATCGACAATGATGGCTGGATCGATCTGGCTGTACTGATCGACACCGCACACGGGCCTGAATTGCGAATCCTGCGCAACTGCGGGCCACGAGGATTCGAGGATGTGACGGCGGCCGTGGGGCTTGCAGGCTTGAAACTCGACCATCCACGCGCGCTACTGGCCGGAGATGTCGATAGCGACGGCGATGCGGACTTGATTGTGACGCAATTAAACGGACCGCCGGTGCTGCTGCGCAACGATGGCGGCAACAAGAACCATTGGGTGCGCCTGTCGCTCAAAGGATTGGCGGACAACAAATCCGCGCTCGGGACCAAGGTAGAAATCTTTGCCGGGAATCTTTGGCAGAAGTGGGAAATTGCCGGCGCCACCGGCTACATGGGGCAAGGTGCGCCGGAGATTCTTGCGGGGCTGGGAGATAGGACCCATGTGGACATTGTGCGCATGCTGTGGCCTACCGGCGTGCTGCAGGATGAGCTGAAAGTGCTAGCCGATGCGTACACGCCACTGGATGAAATCGATCGGCGCGGCAGTTCCTGCCCAGTCTTGTTTGCGTGGGACGGGAAGAAATATCAATTCATCACAGACGTGATTGGCGCGGGAGTTGTAGGCCACTGGATTTCGCCGACGTCGAGGAATATTCCCGATCCGGAGGAATGGATCAAAGTATCCGGAAGCCAGCTGAAGCCATACGACGGCTACCTGAGCCTGCGCTTTGGCGAGCCCATGGAAGAGGTCAACTTCATTGATCAACTGCGGCTGGTTGCCATCGATCATCCTGATGGGACTGACGTGTATCCGAATGCACGCTTTCTTGAAGCACCGCCCTTCCCCGCGGACAAAGTGATTGTCACCAGCGCGGCGCGACCTGTGGCGGCGGCGTGGAATGATCGAGGAGAAGACGTTCGCGGGCTGCTGCTCGATCGCGATCATCGCTACGTGCACGACTTTACCAACCTGCCTTTTGCGGGGTTTGCCAATCCCCACACGTTGACGCTGGATATCGGCCCATGGACGCAGGAGAATCCCCTGCGATTATTGCTGCGCGGTTATGTGGAATATTTCAGCGCGTCGTCGATGTACGCGGCGTGGCAGGCAGGACTGAAGCCTGAGCCGCCGGTGCTGCAAGCGCAGACTCCGAGCGGAACCTGGAAAACGATTCTGCAGGACATGGGATTCCCTGCCGGGTTGCCGCGGACAATCACCGTCGACCTGACGGGAAAGCTGCCGCCGGGAACAAGGCGACTGCGCATCGTGACCAATCTGCAAATTTACTGGGATCAGATCCTGGTGGACAACGGGCCGGATCGGTCAGAAGAAATCCGGCGCACGGAATTGCCGCTGGCACTGTCGACGCTGAAGTTTCGCGGCTATCCGGAGCAGATCGAACAACAGAGTCCTGGCAACCTGACCTATCGATATGATCGCATCAGCGCGACCGGCCCATTCGCTCGCCAGCGCGGCGACTATACGCATTACGGCAATGTGACGCCGTTGCTAAAGTCGATCGATAATCACTTCGTCATCTTTGGCAGCGGCGAAGATATCGATGCGGAGTTCAGCACGGCTGCGCTGCCACCTCTGCCAGCCGGATGGAAACGCGATTATTTCTTCTATGCGAATGGCTATGTGAAGGACATGGATTTTTACGAGGCGTCGCCGTTCACTGTGAACGAAATGCCGTTTCATGGGATGAAGTCGTATCCATATTCCAGCCCCACTGCGTATCCCATGAATCCGTCGGCGCTGCGATATCGCTTGCAGTGGAATGATCGCTTCAACTCTGGCGACAGCTCGCAGAAATATTTGTTCCACTACGTGCCGGCGCATTCGACGCCGATCGTTCCGGTTCCGGTGTCTCCTGTGGCTCCGCACACTTCCGAACTTCAGGGCGCCAATTGAGCGACGTCACGCTGCTGTCCGCGACCGAGCAGCTGGGGTTGCTGAGAGCGGAAAAAATTTCGCCCGTAGAGTTGGCCGAAGAACATATCCGGGAAATTAGCCGGCTGAATCCGCGGCTGAATGCCATCGTGCATTTCAGCGATGTGGATGCAGACCGGATTCGCGCGCAGGCCGGTGCGTTGATGACGGCTTCCGGACCGCGAGGCCCTCTGTATGGACTGCCCATGACCATCAAGTCTTCGATTGCAGTCGCCGGTCTGCATTGCGAGGTTGGCAGCCTGCTGCGGCGCGGCGTCCTGGCGGAGGAAGACGCCGTCGTCGTGTCCCGCGTGCGCCGGGCGGGCGGCAATATTCTTGGCACGACGAATTGTCCGGAATTTCTGATGGCATATGAAACTGACAACCGACTGCATGGGCAAACACGCAATCCATGGAATCTGGATTACAGTTCCGGCGGCTCGAGTGGGGGCGAATCCGCAGCGATTGCGTCTGGCATGTCGGCAGGAGGCCTCGGCAGCGACAGCGGAGGGTCGGTTCGCACGCCAGCACACTTTACCGGCATCTGCAGTTTGAAGCCGACTCCCGGCCGTATTCCCACAACTGGTCACGAACCTCCGTGCGTCGGGCCGTTTTCCATTCTTGGGGCGATCGGCCCCATGGCTCGCACCATGCAGGATGTGCGCCTGTTGTTTGAGAAGCTGTGCAATCCGGATCCAACCGATCCGGTCAGCCCGCCGGTTGCGCTGCGGACGATCACTCGAAGTGAGTCGAAGCAAATTCCGATCGGCTATTTTGAAGATGATGGGTTTGTTCCGGTGACCGCTGAGACGCGGCTCGCGGTTCAGGCAGCGGTTCGCGCTTTACGACAACAAGGATTTTCTGTGCAGCCCTTTCGGCCTGAAGCATTGGAGAGGATGCGGCAACTCTGGTGGAAATTCTTCGTGCGCTGCGGAGCCATGTTTGTCGAATCGATGGTTGACGGCAGGCACGAGCATCTGAGTCCGGTTCTGCTCGACTTTCTCGCGATTGCGCATCGAGATCCGCCGCTGAGCGGGGAGGAATTGTTGTGGGCCTGGGCTGAGCTTGACCAGGTACGAAGCCAGATGCTGCGGGAGATGCAATCGTTTCCAGTGCTGCTTTGTCCGGTGTGCGCCGTTCCGGCGTTTCGACACGGCGAACGCTCATGGATCATTGAAGGCCAGCGGGTCGAATATCTGGATGCAATGCGCTACACGCAATGGTTCAACTTGCTAGGCGCGCCGGCGGCCGTGGTTCCCGTCGGTAAATCGGCGGAAGGCTTGCCGATTGGAGTGCAGGTGGCAGGGCGTCCATTCGAAGATGAAGTTGTTCTTGGAATCGCAGAGGCGATCGATAACGAATTTGGATTTGTCGCGCCGCCGATTTCGATGCATCGCAATCCAGAGCGACGCGGTTAACTCTCGCGCTCCAGTAAAGCCCCTGCCAGCAGTTCTGCACGGCTGGTCAGTTTGCGACTTTTCAACATCTCCAGCGTCAGTTCGCGGCTCTGCTTCAGATCATCCTCAAATTGGTCCACCAGCGTTTCTGCCAGCCTTCGGTCAATGGTTGCGACATTGATCTCATCGTTCAACGCGAAGGAGCGATGGTCGAAGTTGGTCGATCCAAAAACGGACCACCGTTCATCCACAACCATAATTTTGGCGTGAATCATGGCTGGCTGATACTCGAAAATCTTCGCTCCTGCCCGCAGCAGATGGCGGCTATCGTGGCGACTCATGCGCCGAATTGCGGGATGATCGATGTGCGGTCCAGCCACCAGGATGCGAACCTTGACGCCGCGCTGGCTGGCTTCTTCCAACGCGTGTCGCGCGCTGCGATCGGGCAGAAAATACGGCGTGGTGATGACAATATTTTTCTTCGCGCTTTTGATGAGCGCTTGAAACAGGATGCGGGCATGCGTGCCGCCTCCGCTGGGGGTGCTGGAAACAACCAGGGAAGGAACGCCTCGGTGGCCGCCTTGAAATTCAAACTGCTTGTGACCGGTCAGAATCTTGCCGGAAGCTTCCAGCCAATTTTCCGAGAAGGTGGAGATCAAGCCGCCGACCGCATCGCCCTGAAGACGAAACATGGTATCGCGCCAGGCTGGACCCTGGGGCGTCTCCATCATCCACTGATCCGCGATGCCCGCGCCGCCAACGAAGGCCGTATGCCCGTCGATGACCAGCAGCTTGCGATGGCTGCGGTTGTTGGCGAACTGCCACGTGTTCCATCGCAGCGGGTGATACCAATACATCTGGCCGCCTGCCGCCTTCAATTCTTTAAAATAGGAAGTTCGAGTTGTAAAGCTGCCGACGGCATCCAGCACCACGCGAACCTCAACGCCGGCTTGTGCTCGCTCCGTCAACGCTTCCAGAAAAACCGCGCTGACCTTGCCTTGTTTGAACTCGTAAAACTCCATGTCGATGGCGTGGCGAGCTCTGCGAATCGCGGCCACTTCCTCCGGATAAAATTCGGGACCATTTTTCAATACCCCAATATGCGCGTGCCGAAGGGGCGCATCCGTGACCAGGCTGAGGAACTCAAGAAACTCCGCAGAATCGTTGGAGCCGCCGGGACATTCGTGCATGGAATACGGAAGTGAGGGGCCGAAGAGATTAATCAACACGCGCGCGCCGTAGATCGCCAACGCTCCCGCACCAATCGCCGCCAGGGCTCGTTTTCCGGCGCCGCACTTTCGATGGTTTTCCTGGCTGCTCTCAAACTTTTTGCGCGATGATTCGCTGGATTGATCCATGAAAATCCTCTTCACCAATGGATGCGATGAGACGGCTTCGCGCCCACCAGAAGTTATGCTGCAGCCCCAAATAATGCACCTACCCCTGCGGTTACCGCCATGGCCAGCGCTCCCCAGAAAGTGACTCGAAGCGCCCCCGCCAGCACTCGCGCTCCGCCAACTTTCGCCGCCAACGCTCCCAGGCCGGCCAGAAACAGCAGTGAGGTGCCGGCGACCAGGTACAACAACCTTGCATCGGGCGTGATGGCTGCAACACCCAATGGGAGCGCGGCTCCGACAGCAAAACTAGCCGCGGAGGCCATGGCTGCCTGGATGGGCCGAGGCTTGTTGGTGGTGGTGATGCCCAGCTCGTCGCGCGCGTGCGCCTCGAGTGCGTCGTGGGCCATCAACTGCTGGGCAACTTGCTTGGCCAGCGCCGCATCCAGGCCGCGCTCCACATAGATTTCGGCCAGCTCCTTATGCTCGCCCCTGTTGTCGGTTTTCAATTCGTGCCGCTCCAGTTCCAGCTCGGCACGTTCAGTGTCGGCCTGGGAGTGGACGGAGACATATTCTCCCGCAGCCATCGACATAGCGCCCGCGACCAGTCCGGCAACGCCGGCAACAACGACATTGCTGTGGGATGCGTGCGAGGTCGCCACGCCGAGCACAATGCTGGCGGTTGAAAGAATGCCGTCGTTTGCGCCCAGCACGGCAGCGCGCAGCCAACCCACCCGCCCAATCCGATGCAGTTCCTTGCTGCGGCGCATTATTCTTCTTGCCTTTCTTCCGCGGCGGCAAGGGCCAGCGGCTCATCCCAGTGATCCGACTGCAAACTGCGGGTCGTGCTTTCGATAGGCGACACTTCGGGGATTTCGTCCTGTCCAATCTTCAGCTCATGCAGTTTCGACGCCAACGAGAAGACGCTGCCACGACCTTCCACGGCTCCGACCAAATCGTTGTATTGCTTCACGGAAGTATTCAAGGCATTGCCTAGCCGGCTGAAATAGCCCTGGGTGCCCGCCAGTTTTTTGTAGAGGTCTTCCCCGGCCTTGCAGATGGCGATCGCATTGCGTGTAATTTCCATTTGCTGCCAGCCGTACGCCACCGCCTTCAGCAGTGCGATCAGTGTGGTCGGCGTCGCCAGAATCACGTTTAACTGACTGCCCACTTCAATCAGGCTGGGATCTTGCTCCAACGCGGCGCTGAACAGAACTTCGCTGGGCAGAAAGCAGACGACGAAATCCGGCGAGCTCTGCAGCCGCTGCCAGTATTGCTTACCGCCCAATTGCGTCAGATGCGTTCGCACCTGAGCGGCGTGCGCCTTTAGAAAAATCGTTCGCTGGACTTCATCGGTCGCGCTCATCGCGGATAAGTACGCGTCGAGCGGCGTTTTGGCGTCGATGATAATGGCGCGCCCGTTTGGCAACTGCACCACTACGTCGGGCCTTTGCGCCGGATCGACATCGTTGCCCTTCATGTGTTTTTCAACGTCGAAGGAACAACGCTCGACCATGCCGGCAAATTCGATGCAGCGCTTCAGTTGCAACTCACCCCAGTTGCCGCGTGCCTTGGGGGCCCGCAGTGCCTGCACTAATTGCGTGGTCTCCATCCGGAGGGTTTCGTGCGTGCGCTGAATATTTTTAATCTCGGTCAGAACTTCCGTGTAAGCTTTGCCGCGTTCCGTTTCCAACTGCTTGGTCTGCGTCTCCAGCTTGCCAAGGGTTTCGCGCACGGGAGATAGCAGCTTTTCGATCGATTCCTCTTTTGCCGATAACTCCCTATTCGCCAATCCCAGGAATTGCGCATTATTTTCTTTCAGAATGTCTCCGGCGAGCGACTTGAAAGTGTCGGTCAGCTTGTCGCGCGCCTGGGTCAGCAATTCGCGCTCGCTGGTCAGCGCGGCTTGACCGGACTTTAGTTGCTCCTGGGAACGCGCAATTTCAGCGGCCAAGGCAGCGCATTGGTTCCGAAGCTGCTCCAGTTCTGCCTTCTGCACGTCTGCCTGCTGGCCAAGCAGGGCTGCCTGGGCCTGAAATCGAGTGCGATCGGCGATCAATGCTTCCCGTTCTCCGCGCAGGCGTTCCGACGCCAACTGTCCGGATCGGTTTCCCAGCCACCAGCCAACCAGCAGGCCGAAAATTGCAAGGCCGACCATACCCACAATGGAAGCGATGTTCATTTCAAAATTGCCTCTGCCTTACTGTACCCTTGCCGATCTCAAGAGCGGAATTCTGCACAATTCCAGTGACAGCGGGTGCGAAAACGCCCATGCGGCTTTACACTGGCACAGGCCCTCAGTACACTCGAATTTCGAGCATAAACGCTTGCAGGGGAACAGTGTGCCCGCAATCGCGGTTTGGCTGTACTCTGAATGAGGTGCCCGAAGTGAGATTCCCAGTGCATGCCTGCCCTGGCAGCTGTTTGCATGGTGCCGATTTAATCTTGGAAATGCAGCAAAAGTTTTGACGTTCAAACAAAGGTTTTAGGAGAAAGACATGGCCGTTGAAGAAAAAGTGAAACAGATTATTGTGGAGCAGTTGCAAGTTGATGAAGCAGAAGTAACTCCCACGGCATCGTTCCAGGAAGACCTGGGAGCGGATTCATTGGATGTGGTCGAACTGGTGATGCAGTTTGAAGAGGCATTCGATCTGGAAATTCCGGATGAAGAAGCCGAGAAGATCAAGACCGTGCAGGATGCTGTCGACTACATCAAAAAGAATGGTAAAGGCGGCAACTAGTCTTGAAGCGGCGTGTCGTAGTTACAGGCATTGGCCTTATTTGCGGTGTAGGTAAGACCGCAGCTGAGGTATGGAGCCATCTGTTGGCGGGCGAAAGCGGTATGGCGCCCATCACAGCCTTTGACACGACGGGCTTCTCGGTCACCTTTGCAGCGGAAGTCAAGAACTTTGACCCCCACCTTTTCATTGAAAAAAAAGAAGCGCGCAAGATGGGCCGTTTCATCCACTTTGCGCTGGCCGCCGCCCAGGAAGCACTAGAATCCTCAGGATTGCAGATCACCCCGGAAAATGCCGAGCGAGTGGGAGTCCATATTGGGTCCGGCATCGGCGGGTTCGACATCATCGAGCGGGAACACAGTGCCATGCTGGCTGGCGGTCCCCGCAAAATCTCTCCATTTTTTATTCCCGCAGCCATCGTGAACCTTGCCGCCGGTCAGGTCAGTATTCGTTATGGCGCCAAGGGTCCGAACGAGGCAACAGCGACGGCCTGCACCACCAGCGCTCACTCCATTGGGGATGCCTATCGGATCATTGAGCGCGGTGACGCTGACGTGATGTTTGCCGGCGGTTCGGAAGCGGCGATTACACCGATGGGCGTGGGCGGATTCGCTGCCATGCGCGCCCTGTCGACGCGCAATGACGATCCCAAGCATGCATGCCGTCCATTCGACAACGATCGCGACGGTTTTGTGATCGGCGAAGGCGCGGGGATTTTAATTCTCGAAGACCTGGAATACGCCAAGGCTCGGGGCGCGAAGATTCTGGCGGAAATTATCGGCTACGGCATGAGCGCGGATGCGTATCACATGTCGAGCATGGCGCCGGAAGGCGAGGGCTGCGCGCGCGCGATGCTGAATGCGATTCGCAGCGCCGGCATCCAGCCGCACGAAATTGATTACGTGAATGCGCACGCAACTTCGACACAATTAGGCGATGCGCTGGAGTCGACCGCGATTGCCAACGTGTTCGGCGAACATGCCACCAGCCACAAGCTCAAGATCAGCTCGACCAAATCGATGACCGGTCACCTGCTCGGCGGCGCCGGCGGGTTGGAAGCCGGCATCACGGTGATGGCCATGCAGAATGGGATGATTCCGCCGACGATGAACCTGGTTGATCCTGACCCGGCCTGCACGCTCGACTACACGCCCAACAAGCCGGTCGCCCACAAGATCGACGTTGCCCTGTCGAACTCCTTCGGCTTCGGCGGCACCAACGGCGCGCTCATCTTCCGCCGCTGGACAGAATAATCCAGATCGCTGCAACGCATTTTCAAGCGCAACTCAGAAGCACAAGGGAAAACTGCTTCCCCGTGCTTCTGAGAGCGATGCAAATGGCGCCACTTTCCCGGGCTATTACCCACGGACAAACTCAACCTCGACGTTGATCTTTACTTCATCGCCGACCATGACGCCACCTGTTTCCAGGGCTGCGTTCCATGTCAAGCCGAATTCCTTGCGGCTGAGCTTGGCAGTTGCAGAGGCGCCGATGCGCTGCTTGCCCCAGGGATCCTTCATTTCAGGCGACGGGCCTTCGACGTCCAAAGTGATTTCGCGGGTGACTCCGTGAATCGTCAAGTCGCCGGTCACTTTTCCGCCGCCGGGCTCGATCTCAACTTTTTTGCTGCGAAACGTGATGGTGGGAAACTTCTCTGTATCCAGAAAATCCGCGCTCTTCAGGTGTCCATCGCGCTGCGCGTCGCGAGTGCTGATGGAGTTGGCGTCGATGGTGGCCTCGACAGACGATGCTGCAGGAATTTCGGGATCAAATTTGACTGTGCCGGAAACTTTGGTGAATTCCCCGCGCACGTTGGAGACCATCAAGTGGCGGACGCTGAAGTGGACGGCGGAATGGGTGGAATCAATTTCGTAGGTGGTGGGCGGCATCGGTAGTTCTCCTTTTCTGTCTACTATGGATGCACCGGTTCCGGAATCGACGCTCGTTATCACGACTATTTTTGCGATTCGGGATCCGTCAAATATCCACTGGTCCTCCACGTAAGGAAAATTAACAATGAATCCGCTAGATTCTCCTGAGGAACGTCTCACGCGCCGAATTGACCCGCAATATCCCGTTTGCCATGCATGACATGCATGATCTGTATGCCCGGATCCAGTACACGATAGAAAATCAAATATTGCCCTACCGGAAAACTACGATAGCCGGAGCGCAAGTCATCCCTTGGGCGGCCGACGTGCGGATTTTTTCCCAACAATTGAAAGTGCTGGATCAAAAGATCAATGAAACGGTCGGCAGCCGACTCATTGTCCTCGGCGATGTAGTTCCAGATATGAAGCAGGTCGCGCCGTGCTCGACCGCTCAGGCGATAGGTCACCCGTTGGAACCACTGCCGCGCATGGCCCGCGCCTCACGCTTTAGATCATCTGCCAGCTGCGGAAGTGATGCGTCAACGTAGTCAGTGAAATCTCCAGAATCCAGACCCTTCTCAGCATCGTCAAGCGCGGCTAAAATCTCCACTCGCTTACGCTCGCGCTCTTCCCATAAGGCAAATGCCTCCTGGAGCGCTTCTTCCTCGCGCTGAAACCTGCCCGACGCAATGGCCTGTTGGACAAACGCTTCCTGATCGGGCGTGAGATGCACTTCCATGGACTTAGGGTAAAATCCTCAAAAACGGGTGTCAATGCGTTTATTCATACGGGAATGACACCCGACTGAACGAACCCCAAAATCCACTATTGCAGCAGTCCGAACACGGCGACGCCGTTGGTGGTGCCCACGTACACCTTGCCGTTCACGATCATCGGTGTGATGTATTTGTTCCCTGGGCCGAACTGGTCGCGACTGGCCGCAGCCTGGCTGCTGTCGTACAGCTCCTTCGTCAGGTTGGTTGCGTCATAGGCGTACAAAACCGCAGGGGTGCTGTTGTCGACGGCCCACAGAATTCCATTCGCCGTGCCGCTCGAGGAAATGCTGGGTGTCGCACCGGGATAGGGAAACTGATGCGCGGTCTTGGAGCTGGGACTGGTGGCCAGTTTCGCCTGCGTGATGGGATAGGCGCGAATCGAATCTCCAACGCCGCCGTAATAGACGGTGCCGTTCCAATAGGCCGGCATGCCGAATTCCTGCCCGGTCAATGCCCCGCCCAGCTCCTGATAGATGGTATTGCCGCCGGAGTTGAATTTGCCCATGTTGCCGGTGTCCACAACATAGATGTTCGCGTCTTTGCCGGCGCCGACCGCCAATTGCCGCACGGTTCCCGACGAATCCGTCTCATTGGGCAACAACATGGCTCCGCCGGAGCCCAGATCCTCATCGGCATTCGACTCTGACACCGTGTTCGACATGGTGAAGTAATCCGCGGGCGTCAGCTTGTTGCCGCTGGTAGAGACCTTCATGAACGCGTTGCCATAATCCCCGTTCGCCGGCATTCCGCTGGCGTTTAAAGTGGTGCCAAAGCTTCCGTTGGCGTCGAGGAAATAAATATTGCCGGAGGAATCCGCAACGAGTCCTGCACCCGCTTGCCAGATGGATCCTTCTGAGCCGTTGGGCGTCAGATTCAACACGCTGGTTTGTGCCAGCGAACTCTCGTTGAATCCCATCAGCCAACCGGTATAGGGTTCGATGTCGCAGTGAGAGGACCAGCCGAGATACACCACGCCATTCAACAGCAGGAGCCCGGCACGTTCGTTATATTGCTTGGGATCGAAGACCAGTTGGCCGTTCGAGCTTTCCGGTCCAGTGCTGGGATAGGTGGCCTGTATGTTGATTGGGCTGCCGGACTGCTCCGCCCCGGTTGTCAGGTCGAGAGCGTGCAGGCGTTGATGGTAGTTGCCGCTGCTATCCTTGCTGGCCGCGACCATGAAGATGGTTCCGTGGGCGCCTGCCTTGGGGTCAATCACGGGCGTCGACGTCATGCCAATGTTCGGCGTCACCTGGCCGCAGCCCCTGTCATCGCTGAAGACCTCCCCGGTTCCCAGGGTAGAGACATGCCAAAGAACGGTGCCCGAGTCGGCGTCAAAGGCGTATGCGGAATCGTTTTCCGTGACGACGTAGAGGACGTTGTGGGAAGCGCCGCCAATCGACACTCCCGAAACATACAACGGCTCGGCATCCACTTTGCCATCCGTCGAATCAAAACCAACCTTACCGAAGGTGGACGAGGCGACGTTCGTGGTCGTCAGGATCGTTTCCTGGGTATTTTGCCCTTCGCGGGTGTTGTCGTTGTGATACGTCAGCACCTGCACGCCGCTGCCGGATGTGCCTGTGGTCCCTGTCGTCCCAGTAGTGCCCGTCGTCCCGGAGGTGCCCGTCGTTCCGGTGGTCCCTGTTGTCCCGGTGGTACTTGCCGAGTTATTGCTGGAGCCGCAGCCGTTACATCCTATGGCGCAGGCGAAGCTCAACATGAGCAAACCGGACATGGCCTGAAAACCAGTTTGAAGACGTGGACGCATGCTTCACTCCTGTGCGAAACCTGAATTGCAACCCGCTGCATGACCTGCTCTTTGCCTGTTTCGATGCAGGTCCTGGGCGGAATCGTCGTGCCTTTGCCACAGCGTACACCCGAGGCGCCGCGTCGGCCACAGGAAGCTGTCTCATAGACGGGGTCGCGACTTCGGCCAGCGACCTGAGACCCGCTTTGAATGCGGGTTTCACACCAGGGGTATTCAGCGATTTCGAGTTGATGAGACAGCTTCCAGGTGGGTTTGCATCCCGATCCTGAATTCTGATCCCGTAGCTGTGAGACGATGAGTACGTTATGGAATCTCAACCATTTGCCACAGCCATTCTTGCCGCCGGAAAAGGTACGCGGCTGAAGTCGAAACGCGCCAAGGTGTTGCACTCGATCGCCGGAAAACCATTGTTGCAGCATGTGCTGGACACCGTTCGGAAGGTCACCTCGCCGGACAGGGTTTTTGTCGTCGTCGGTCACCAGGCGGAGGAAGTGGAACGCTCCATGTCGGCCTCAGGTGTGCATTTTGTGCTGCAAACGCAGCAATTGGGCACCGGGCATGCCGTGCAGTGCCTGGCTGAATCAGTTCACGGGCTAGGCGATCTGCTGGTGCTTTCCGGCGATGTCCCGCTGATTCGGCCGGAAACAATCGAACACCTGCGAAATTTTCATCAAACGCAAAAGGCTGCCATGACGATTCTGACAGCGCGGCCCGAAAATCCCTTTGGGTATGGGCGAGTGATTCGGGTATCGCCGAGCAGCCCGGAGGTTGCCGCGATCGTCGAGCAAAAAGCGTTGGCCGGACGATCAGCAGCATATTGGAGAAATCAACTCCGGCATCTACGTGTTTCATATCGACACTCTCTACCGGCATATTGATGCGCTGCAATCCAACAATGCTCACGGGGAGTATTACCTGACGGACATGGCCGGCATTCTACGCGCGGCAGGCGAGCGGGTGGTGGCGTATGAAATCGATGACGCGACGGAAGTGCTGGGGGCGAACACGATTGCCGAAATGATGGAGCTGGAAGGTGCGCTACGCATGCAGGCTGCCCGCCAGCTGATGGCGCAAGGGGTCACGATTCATCGGCCGGATACCTGCGTCATCGACGCGGATGTCACCGTGGGCCCGGACACCATCGTGGAACCGTTTGTGCAATTGCTGGGCAAAACCCAGGTTGGCGAGGATTGCCGGATTCGCTCGTATTCCGTCATCCAGGATTCGACAATTGGCGATGGTGTGCTGGTTCGCAACAGCTGCGTGCTGGAGCAAGCGACCATCGCTGATGGCGCCTTCATCGGACCATTCGCGCATCTGCGCCCCGGCAGCCAGATTGGCCGCGAAGCTCACGTCGGCAACTTTGTCGAAACCAAGAATGCGCGGGTGGGTGAGAAATCGAAGGCGAATCATTTGACGTATCTCGGCGATGTTTCGGTCGGGTCCGGCTGCAACATTGGCGCCGGCGTCATCACCTGCAATTATGACGGCGTCAACAAACATCCCACGCAAATTGGGGACCGCGTTTTTGTGGGGAGCAATTCCACACTGGTCGCGCCGGTGTCGCTGGAAGACGACAGCTATGTTGCGGCAGCCTCCTGCATCACCGAGCCAGTTCCCGCGGGGGCGCTGGCCCTTGGCCGCTCTCGACAGACGGTGAAGCCCGGCTGGGTGAAACAACGACGGGCAACGCAGCAGAAAAAAAAGTAGGGTCAGGCAGCTGTCTCATATATAGCATCGAGACTTCGCCCGACGACCTGAGACCCGCTTTGATTGCGGGTCTCACACCCGACCTATCGAGCGATTTCGAGTTTATGAGACAGCTTCTAGGCGGCTTCGCGGGCGGGAATGGAGTCTGTCTGGGCTTGTTGCCGCAATTTCGCCTCGCGATTCCGACGCCGTTTTCTGGCTTCATTCAATGCCACCAGGATAAGCACGGCAAAGGTGACCGCGACCAGCGAAATCGCCATCATGCCGTGAAGCTGCTCGACTTCGCCATAGAGCAACGCGAGCCCTGCGAACACGAAGAACAGGTGGGCGCAGTAGACGTGCAGCGAGGCCTTGCCAAGAGTGAGAAAAGGTTCAATGGCGACCGCTCGCAGAACATATTTCCGCAGCCAGTAAAAAACCACCATGAAGGCCAGCAGGTTCAGGACACGGAGCGGGCCGATCTGCCACTTGTCCAGCCACATTCCCAGCGCCTGTTGCGTCAGGTGCGGTCCCAGCCAGCTATGGCGCACACCCACAAAGAACAGGCAGACGGCGGCGGCCACTGCTGCGCCCCAGGCTGGGATTTTCCGCAGAGGAACCACACCGACAGCAGACGTCGCGCCCAGCCACAAGCCCGCAATCCATACCGCCTGCCAGGCAAATAAGTTGAAGGCGCCCGTCTCCTGCAGCGGAATTCGCAGGTGGGTCAGGCTGACGATGGCATTGTGCGCCAGATCTCGCAGGCCGAATTGAGCCAGCAGCCACACCGCGCCGCTGGCTGCCAGAATCTTCCTCCAGCCATAGCGCCACGACGCCGAAAGCAACAGCGGAGTAAAGAAAAGGAAGGTGACATACATGGGCAAGATGTCGAGCAGCGGCGGGCAATAGATCAGCAGGATGGAGCCCACAATCGCCACCCCGGGATGAGCCAGGTAAAAGTCGAGAAGATTCGTCAGAGCCGCTTTATGAGTATGGACTGCGACCGCTGCGGCCACGGTAAAGGCAAAACCCAACAGCAGCAGGTGATAGCCGTAGATTTTCAGCGAGCGCTTCCATAGCTGGCGTCGAACCCGGGGCTCGTCCTGCAGCAACTCGCGAACATAGAGCCGCCCCACCAGCAGCGCGGAGAGGAACACGAAGCCTTCCGCGGAGGTGACATAGCCGATGGGTTGATTGACGAGATCGCTGAACCGGGTGGGAAGATGCGTCAGCGTCATCCACACCAGGAAGAGCCCACGCAAAGCATCCAGTTCAGGACGGCGCTCAAGTTTTGGCAAATGCATGAAAAAGCGTCTACAGCTGAGACGATATCTATTTAGACGCCGCTTGCTGACAGGAGTTGCGCTCGATCACCGCTGGATTACAAGGCTGGCTTTGTAACCTGAAGAAAACAATTGCGGATTTATTCCCACTTCGAAGCATGCCGTTTGAGCCACCAGCAGGGAGGATTCCACTTCTGTGGAAAAATCGAGCGGCTGCAGGTCTCTTGCGTTGATCCCATCAAGTCGTATTCGGTTTTCTGGCCTTTCAGAGCAGTCGCCAGATATTGGTCAACTTCCACCGTGCTGTAAGCGGTGCCGTTCGCGACACGAACCTCAAATACGACCCAATCTCCGATGTACAGCAGCAAAACGACACCGATCAGAACCGGGAAATATCGAACCAGCCAGCCGAGCCAGCGGCGGATCACGGGAGGATCCTCGCGCGTGCATTGTCGGCGAAGAAAACTAAATCACTCGCCAGAACGACGATTCGGTCTCGGTTGTCTCGGAACATGCTCGCCTCGTACAGAATCTTCTCCATCATAGGCGAGCGGAGTTACTTGGTTTCTTTATTTTGGTCGCTATCTTTGGGCAATTCAATGTAGGCGATGCCGAAGCGCGTCGACCCGGAATGCGATTCATCAATCCCGACCAGACGATAGCGGGTGGGCCGACCTGCACGCAGTTCGTGGCCGCTGGAAGAATCGTCTTTGGAGTCGGAGGTGACACCGGGGTCATCGCTACAGGTAAGCCCGGCGGGCGTCTGCGTGATCGAACCTACCGGATGGCCATGGTCGCACTCCAGAACCTGACCATAATGCGACAGCGGCTTGCGATAGAAGGCCAGGATCTGCGCCGGCGAATCGGAGGTGACGTAGCTGGCCGCCTTCACCAGGAAACGCACGTTGCCGAAGCTGAATCCAAGGTCGACCGCGGAGTCGGAATCTTTGTCGTTTGGATTTTTATAGGGTGTGGCGCCCGGATACTCCGGCAATCCGATATCCGAAGCGGTGACGTGAGTGTTGGCATGCAGCGCCAGATTGAAGTCCGAATCCTTTTTGGAATCCGAATTCTGAGCTACGCAGGCGGCGCTGCAGGCGGCAAGAATCGCCGCGACCAGAACCGTCGCAGGGATTAGAAATTTGCGTTGAGTTGGCAGGATCATGGTATTCGCTCCAATCGGAACCTATCTGGATGGGAGGTACGTCGCGCTCGAATGCAAAGTTCCCGTGATGCGGCGCAGTTTGGGGGAGATAGCCGACTGTTCCAGAATTGGTATAGTATGTGCTCGATTCGTGAAACCTTCGAGCGGATCAAACGTCACCTTCTAGAGAACAGGCACGCGTGTGCAGGATGCTGCTGCGACATGCGGGGAGAAAGGTTGTCCATGAGCTCGATCCGGTTTCTAGGCACACTTGTCCTGATCGGCGGACTGACCAGCGTCGTCCCGCCTGGAGTTTGCAGCATCCTGGCGCAACAGACCAGCGCCCAACCGGCGACCGTGAGCCGGCTGGTGGGGTCGGTTGTTTCCGTAAAAGGTCAATCGCTGACCGTCAAGCCGGATTCTGGACCGCCGGTGACCGTGACCGTCGCCGATTCAGCGCGCATTCTGCAGACGACGCCGGGAGCAAAGACCATTGCCGGCGCGACGCCCATTCACATGACAGATTTGGCCGTTGGCGACCGCGTACTGGTGGCAGTTCGACCTGCCGCCGATGGCTCGGGTCCAACCGCAACCACCGTAATCGCCATGCGCGAAGCCGATATTGCCAAAGAGCACCAGGCAGAAGAGGCAGACTGGCAACGACGCGGGATTGGCGGAATTGTGAAATCTGTCGATGCGACTGCGGGAACCGTGACCATTGCGCACCAGAACACGACGGTAACGATCCACACGACGCCCAAGACGGTGGTGCGTCTGTATGCACCGGGCTCCATCAAGTTCGGTGATACCAAGCTGTCCACCCTGGATCAAATCCAATCCGGCGACCAGCTTCGCGCCCGGGGAGATCGCAGCGCGGACGGCGCGCAGATGCAAGCGGAAGAAATTGTTGCCGGCAGCTTCCGCAATATTGCCGGGTCGGTGGTGTCTGCCGACGCGGCGGCGGGCACGCTGACAGTGACAGATTTCAAAACCAAGAAGCCGGTTGTCATTCAAATAAATGCCGACTCGCAGCTGCATAAACTCGATCCGACGATGGCACAAGCCATTGCGGCGCGCTTGAAAGCGGGTTCGGCTGGCCACGGGGCGCAGGGCGGCAATGCTCACGGACCCGAGGCGAACCATGCCTCTGCCGCGGCAACGCCGTCTCCAGTTGCGCAAACTGTACCGGGACAGATAGCGACGGAGCCTGGCGCTGGACACCGCGGCGGGGAAATCTCACAGATGTTGCAGCGCACTCCTGTGATTCAGCTGACGGATCTGCATCATGGAGATGCTGTGATGATTGTCGCGACCCAGGGAGCACCCGGTTCGCTGACCGCATGTACGCTGCTGGCAGGCGTGGAGCCGATCCTTAGCGCCTCTCCTTCGGCGGGACAGAATCTGTTCTCGGCCTCGTGGAGCCTGGGCGGACAGGGCGGCGCTGGTGCCGGCGGCGGCGGAGAGGGCTCCGGTGGCGGCCAGCAATAGCCTGGCGGAAGTTTGAATTACGGCGGATCCGCGAGCCTGACCCAGGCTGCGGTTCTCCTCACGCAGGATTCCGATTGGGTAGCTCCCGCGTGGGCGACGTGAGCCAGTACTGCAGAAAGATCAGGTCAAGATATCGGTCGAATTTGTAGCCCACCTCACGTAGATGCGCGACCTGTTCAAATCCTGCGCGATGTAAGAACTGGATCGATGCATGATTGTCCGAGTCCACTCCGGCGATCATAGTATGTTTGCCCAGCGCCGTGGCTCGGCGAATCAACTCGGCCAGCAGCGCTTTGCCAATCCCCTGGCCGCGCGCGGAAGCGTGAATGTGGATTGTTCCTTCCACCGTGAATCGATACCCCGGCCAGGAACGAAAATCTCCGAACGTCGCAAATCCCTTGACCGCAGCCTCTTCGGTGGCAACGAGCACAGGAAATTCTTGCTGCTGGCGCGTTCGCCACCATGCCAGTCGCTCTTCCACGGTTGCCGGTCGATCACTGTAGATGGCGGTGGAGTGGGTGAGGACTTCGTTGTAGATTGCGGTAATCTCCTCAAAGTCGGCTTCAATCGCGTCACGAATTTCCATCCGTCTCCCTCGACGGCCGAAACCGGCCATGAAAATCGCAGCGTGGGCGGCCACATCTCGCACCTGCGCTCCTGTCACTGCAGACTACTGATCATTTCCACCGGTTCCGCCATCTTCCTGGATCTGAGTCGGCTGTCCGCCCGCCAACGGCACTGACCACAGAGTGCCGCCGCGGCCTCCCTGGTAGACAAAATCCTTCATCTCGATTTTCAGGGTGCACTCCTTCCCCTTGTCGCTACCCATTTCCGGCAACAGTACGACCACTTCCAGATTGTTCTTGCCGTAGCGTGCCGGATAAGTGTCGGGAGCAAAGGTATGGCGTACTGGGGTGCTGCATGAATATTCGAAATCCATGCCTTGTTTGGGAGGCGCTCCGGGCTGCCCGGTCATCAGGTTGCCGTGCCCATACCCCTCGATCCAGCCGTGGCGGCCGTGCCAACGAGAATGAATCACCTGCAACCGCATCGGGTAGTCATGCGACTTCGCAGAGACGGGACTTGAACATACGATGGCAAAAATGAGCGCTGAAATGGCGAAGATAGGACGCCTTAGGACGCGAACGAACATGGTAGCCTCCACGCAAATGCGATCGTCATAATGCCGCATCCTACACTGAAGACGACGCTGGTCATCAAGATTTTTTGGGCGCAGAAAAGGCGTCCGTTAGGGACGCCCTTTCGATTGCACACAAGAGAGAGTGGGTGAGTGAGTGATTTAGTTCGGCATCAACACGGCGTTGATGACCTGTATCACTCCGTTAGACTGGATGACATTCGGAATGGTAATCATGGCCGTGCCACCTTTTTCATCCGTCAGCATGTATTTGCCATCCTTCATGCTTACGGTGAGCGTACCGCCTTGGACCGTCTTGAGCTCGGCCTTGCCGTCGCCCTGTTTGATCATTTTTTTCAGGTCCCGGGTGGTGAGTCTGCCAGGCACCACGTGGTAGGTGAGGATCTTGACGAGCATGGGTTTATTTTCCGGTTTCAACAGGTTGTCGACGGTGCCCGCAGGCAGCGCGGCAAAGGCTTCGTTGGTTGGCGCGAAGACGGTGAACGGACCTGGACCTTCCAGCGTTTCGACCAGTCCGGCAGCTTTGACGGCTGCGACCAGGGTGGTGTGGTCCTTGGAGTTGACGGCGTTTTCAACGATATTTTTGGTAGGGTACATGGCAGCGCCGCCGACCATGGGATCTTTTTGCGCGTTTGCATGCACACCCATACAACCGAACGTCAATGCCACAAGCAGGGTGAGAATATTCTTCTTCATTGCTGATATTTTCCTTTCAACTGTTGCGTCGCAGTTGGTCTGCAACTGAAGTACGGGCGGTGGGGTGGAATGGATGTGGCGCGGATGAAAACTTTGATTCTGCAATGGTTCTGAAAAGGAAAGCGATGCAGGAAAATTTTCCTAAGTCGAGTGATGGTTGTGCTTGTGCGCTGAGAATCGGACTCGTATGATCAAGCGGAGAACATGAAAATGACTGCCCAAGACATGCAATCCACTCCGTTATTGCGTGAAAAGTCCCGCCTGATGTCTTCGTCGGAGATTGAGCGCACCCTGGTGCGGCTGGCGCATGAAATCGTCGAGAAGAATAACGGCACCGACGACCTGACACTGGTCGGGATCCGTCGGCGCGGCGTTCCCCTCGCCAAGCGACTGGCGAAGCTGCTGGAGGGGATTGAGAACAAGCCGATCGATGTGGGAACACTCGATATCAGTTTCTACCGCGATGACCTGACTACCCGGGGACCCCGTCCGGTGGTCAACCCCGGCGCTCTCGGGTTCGATGTGACAGGACGCGTTGTGGTGCTGGTGGATGATGTGCTGTACACCGGCCGCACCGTGCGCGCCGCTCTCGATGCGCTGATCGATCATGGCCGCCCGAAACGAGTGCAGTTGCTGACATTGATTGATCGCGGACATCGGGAATTGCCGATTGAGGCAAGCTTTGTGGGACGCACCATCCAAACCACCGACCGCGAAATTATCGAAGTGAAGCTGGACGAGATTGATGACAACGAGCAAGTCTTGCTGATGGAAAGAGTCGACGGATGAACCTTGCGTGGCCCCTTTTTGCCATCGCAGTCGGATGATGCTGAACGGAAGTATGCCCATCAAACGAAAGACGACGACAAGTAAAGCGAAAACGAAAGCGCGCACCGCCAAAACCACTGGCCATGGAGCGGGCAACAGCCATTCCTCTTCGAAACCTCATCTGCTTACGCTGGAGACTTCTCCGACAATCGCGCCACGAAAAACGATCGCGATACCGAAATTTCACACCTCTGTTCCGCTGGGATATCTTCATCCGGGTTCTTCCATCTCAGTAACCCATTTCACCCTGGAAGATGTCGATCGCATCCTGACGGAAGCTGCGGAACTGGAAGCGATGCCGGCATCACGTCGCGCCCAACGCTTTGCCAAGCGCCGCGTGGCGCTGCTGTTTTACGAGTCGAGCACGCGCACCCGAACGTCATTTGAGTTGGCGGCAAAATCTCTTGGCGCCGATACAACCCTGGTGAGTTCGTTATCCTCCAGCATAGAAAAAGGTGAATCGCTCAAGGACACGGGGATCACGCTGCGCTCGCTGGGCGCGGAATGCATTATTCTGCGCCATCCAAATTCCGGTGCGCCCTACGTGCTGGCGCACTTCACGGGTCTGCCGGTATTAAACGCAGGCGATGGGAGCCACGAACACCCCTCCCAGGCGCTGCTGGATTTGCGAACCATTCTGGCTCACGTGCCGGCAAGCGCGCGGACTGCCAACAAACGCAATCACCTGATCCACGAACGTACATTGCAGGGAGTCACGGTCACGATTGTGGGCGATATTCTGCACAGTCGAGTGGCACGCTCCAACGCATTGCTGCTGCCCAGGCTAGGGGCGCGGGTCATTTTCTGCGGACCGGAAAGCCTGTTACCCGAATATGCCGCGGGCATCGGGCCGGGAGTGGAAATTGAGCGGAATTTCGATCGCGCGCTGCAGCAATCCAATGTGGTGATGATGTTACGCATTCAAAAAGAACGGTTGGCCGGCCTCGAAATCGATCTGGAAGACTATATAGAGCAGTATCAGTTACATAAACAGCGTTTGAATGCGTTGGCGCCGGCGGCGATCGTTCTTCATCCCGGACCGGTGATTCGCGGACTGGAAATCACCAGCGAAATTACGGATGGACCGAACTCCGTGATTGCGGAACAGGTGTATCACGGCTCGATCATCCGCATGGCGCTGCTGGCTCGCGCACTGGACATACATCCCAAAAGAAATGACCAATCGAGTAAGAATCGATGACAGCAATGTTGATTCAGGGCGGCCACCTTGTCGATCCTTCCAAGGGAACGGATGAAAGACGCGATCTGTATCTGCGCGACGGCCGCGTTGTCGCTGTGGAAATGCCCGGCAAGCTGGCTGCCCTGGCGAAGAAAGAAAAAGCGACCGTCGTCAACGCAACCGGCGTGGTGGTCGCACCTGGTTTGGTCGACATCCACGTGCATCTGCGTGAGCCCGGTCAGGCCTACAAAGAGACGATAGAGACTGGGACGCAGGCTGCAGCGGCCGGCGGATTTACCAGCGTGTGCGCGATGCCGAATACGTCGCCGGTGAACGATTCGCCGGAAACGACGCGGTGGATGCAGGCAGCCGATCGCAACGCAGTAGTGCGGGTGTTTCCCATTGCCGCAGCCACGTTGGGAAGCCGAGGCGAAGCAATCGCCGACTACAAAGCGCTACAGGCTGCTGGCGCGGTTGCGGTATCGGACGACGGCAAGCCAATCCTGGAAGACAACATCATGTTCGAATCCCTGGCGCAGGCGGCGCGTGCCGGGCTGCCCGTGATTCAACATGCCGAAGACACGCGGATCACGCAGGGAGCAAGTATGAACGCCGGCTCGCTCTCATTTCGCCTGGGATTGCGCGGGATGTCGGTCGATGCGGAGAGCAGCATTGTAGAGCGCGACATTGAGCTGCTATCGCGGCTTCGCAAAGGCGATCCTTCCAGCCGCGCGCATTTGCATGTGGCGCATCTGTCCACCGCGAAAGCGTTGGAGGCCGTTCGTCGTGCCAAGCGCAGCGGGCTGCACGTCACCTGCGAAGTGGCGCCGCATCATTTCGCTCTAACTCAGGCAGCCATCGGCGACTACAACACGGATGCGAAAATGAATCCGCCGCTGCGCAGTGAAGAGGATCGCGCGGCGCTGATCAGCGGCATTCTGGACGGAACCGTGGATGCCATCGCGACAGACCACGCTCCGCACGCGTTACATGAAAAGGAACAGGAATTTGAGCGCGCCCCCAACGGAATTATCGGACTGGAGACGGCCCTGGGGCTGTCTCTGCTGGTGCTTCACCGCCAGCATCGAATGCCGCTGATGCGCGTGCTGGCGCTGCTGAGCAGCCAGCCGGCACAGTTGTTGCACTTGAAGGATCGCGGATCGCTCGCCGTTGGCTCTTTCGCGGATATCGTTTTGTTCCGGCCCAACGATGACTGGCAATTCCACGTGAGCAGATCGAAATCGAAGTCGAGAAATTCTCCATTCGACGGCTTGAAGTTGCCGGGTCGAATTCAAATGACTATCAGCGAAGGCCGCATCGTTCACGGTGCTGGCACCCACGTTGGGCTCTCGACCGAGCCCGCCGCAGACACAATTAGAAGGTGAAACGACCACCGATTGTCGGAGCCAGGTTGTTGTTGTAGTTATAAGGAACGCCGGGACCATGAGGAATAGCGATGGCCAGACCGCCGCTCACGCTGGAATACGTAATTCCCGCAAAGCCGTCGAAACGCTTGGTGAAGTGATGATCCGCGTAGAACGACACTTCATTGAGAGTGCCCGCGCAGGAACTGCGGAAACCGGCTGCAACCGAGCATGTCGACGGAACACGGAAGTCGTTCTGCCGCTGTTGATACCAGGCGAAAGTGAAGTCGGTTTTGCTACGGTAGGTGTACTTCACACCCGTCCACCAGATCTGCACTAACTTTTCAGAATCAAGATTGTTGTCTTCGACCCCGCTCATGAAATAACCGCCCTGGTCCGAGGCGCCAACGCCCAACGGATTTGCCGGGTTATTCTGCCAGATGTATTCGTAACCGCCAAAAAACTTGAATGGATCCCACGCATATTTGGCGGCGGCCATGATTGCGTTGTTGTCGGTCACGATGCCATATACGGTGTTGTAGGTGCTGATCAGATTGCTTCCGGTGATGGGGTTTGTATTGATGCTGTTGGTGGTCGACTGATATGGCTGTGTCGGACTCGTAGGCCCCAGCAGGGGGTTCAATACGCTGATCGCCTGGTTGTAATGTTGGAAGACGATGTCGGCGGAGAACTTGTCATAGACTCCGCCGACGTCGAATCCATAGGCGTTGTTATGCGCCGCTTCCGGCGTACAGGTGGCGGCGGTCCAGGTGGCGGAGGCCGAGTAGCAGCCCGCAGATCCATCGGCGAATTTATACATCGCGCCGAAATGGGCCGCGCCATAGCCGAGACGATACTTCAGAGCGTCGTCCCAGCGGCTGTCCTCGGTGTCGCCGCCGCCTGCCATCGTGCCGTTGTACCCGATGTAAGAAAAGTCATAGCTGCCACCGGCCGGATCGTAAACGAGCATCGCATCGGTGCCGAGCGAGCGCTGACGACCGAAGGTTAGCGTGCCGAAATGCTCGGAAGATATACCGCCATAGATTTCGTCATTGAACGGTTGGCCGGCGCGTGCGCCGTCGATGGCATACGAATAGCTGCTCCTGGGAAGGCCATTGTTGATGGTCTGGGTGGCCGACGCGTTTGCCAGCAGGCCGGACTGCGGATTGATGCCAGTGGAAGCGTTGAACACAACCGACCAACCCGGCCGAAACTCTTCCTTGCCCCTGATACCCAGGCCAGTCTGCTGCAGGTTGTTCGGTGCAATGAGGAATCGATGTTCATAACCGTTCCGGTTCACCAGAGATGCGCCTTCATAGTTGTAGCCGTTTTCCGGTAAGCCATGGCTGACCCAGCCGACACCGACGTCATACGCGCCGTAAACTGTGATGCCGTGCCAGGTCAGCGTGCAATCTGTGCTTGCGAACTCCTGGCCACTTGCGCAAGCGTCGGGGCTGCTCGGCCGCGTCTTATTGTCGACCGCAGCGTCCTGGCCACCCGCGGCTCTGATTCCCATCCCCGTTTCACCGGCGTCGATGTTCTTGATTGTCATCGCGACATCGCGAAGGGCTGCATCGGTCGGACTCGTCATCGTGCCAGTAAGACTAGCTCGCGTTTGGGCCCACGCCGGGAAAACCCGAGTCGATGAGAAGAAGAGAACCGCCGCCACAAGCATGAACTTCGCCTTATTCACATTTCCTCCAAAATGAAAACGCCGATGCACAATATCATACGATTCTAAACGAACAACACGGTTGACCCTATACGGTATTTCCATAGACTCAACAAAGCGCCGCGGCTGATACCGAATGGAGTCTTTCATCAGCGCAGTGTATTAAACCCGACATTGAGCGAAGTGCGTCCGAGGCTGGGTTGCCCGAGACGAGGCATCAAGCACGCAGACCGTGGTCACGCGCGATCATGCCGCTAATTGAGCGCTGGTTTTTGTAGCGCGACGCCCCTCTTTGTAACCGATACAGTTACATATGCCTGAGGATCAGGCGAGAATCGCCATTTGCTTTCCGATGCGGGCCATTATCTCCAACGCCTGATCCAGTTGGGACCGCGTGTGCTCGCTGGTCATGATCGTGCGGATTCGCGCTTTGCCTTCCGGAACAGTGGGAAACGCGATGCCGGTCGCCATCACGCCCGCGTCAAACAGCTTGCGCGAAAATTCCATCGCCACTCGACCTTCGCCCAGAATGATGGGAGTAATCGGGGTCTCGCTGGCTGGGGTGTTGACGCCACCGATGTTGAAGCCGGCGGCCGCTAATTGTTTTTTAAAGTAGTGGGTGTTGTTCCACAAGCGCTCGATGCGCTCCGGCTCGTTCTCCAGGATGTCGAACGCGGCGATGCAAGTGGCGGCTACCGATGGAGGGTGCGACGTGGAAAACAGAAATGGTCGCGCGCGGTGATACAAGTAGTCGATCAAATCGCGCGAGCCGCAAACGTATCCGCCCAATGCGCCGATTGCTTTTGAAAGTGTCCCGACCTGGACGTCCACCCTTCCATGGCAGTTGAAGTGATCAACACTTCCGCGGCCATTGCGGCCCAGAACGCCGGAAGCGTGCGCATCATCGACCATCATGATGGCGCCGTATTTGTCAGCGAGGTCGCACAGCTTGTCGACCGGGCCGATGTCGCCATCCATGGAAAACACGCCATCCGTGATCAGCAGCTTGTGGCCCGGCTCTTTCTGAACTTCCTGCAATAGCTCTTCCGCATGCGCGGTGTCGCGATGACGAAAGACTTTTACCTTGGCGCGGGAGAGGCGAGCACCGTCGATAATGCTGGCGTGGTTCAATTCATCAGAAATGATGAAATCTTCTTTGCCGAGAACGGCAGAGACGGTGCCGGCGTTGGCCGTAAAGCCTGACTGAAACACCACGCAGGCTTCGACATTCTTGAAGCGTGCGATTTTCTCTTCCAGCTCCATATGAATGCGCATGGTGCCGGCAATCGTACGAACCGCGCCCGAGCCGACACCATATTTGCGGGTGGCTTCAATCGATGCCTCGCGCAGCTTGGGATGCGCAGTCAGGCCCAGATAATTGTTGGACGCAAGATTGATGACTCGTTTTCCGTCGTAAGTGCAAACTGGCTCCTGCTGATCTTCCAGGATGCGCAAATGAAAGTAGGTTCCTTTTTGCTTCAGTTCATCCAGCTGGGCGGTCAAATGTGCGAGTTGAGGACGGGCGGCAACCTTGGTTGTCATGCTGCAAACTCCCTGGTGCAGAAAGATTCCAACGTTCCATCCTAATCGGTTCTCATGAGTAGCGGAAATGGAGAGGAAACTTCTAAGCGTTCAGGGAAGATCGCGAAGAGTTGGCCAGCCCTTTCGATCGGTAATCGCTCCAAAAAGGCCGAGCGCAACCGCAACCGCCCCTGAAAGAAACAGCAGCAGCAGGTTGGGGATTCCGCGGGTGTTGAGGGGTGAAACAAATTGTCCGCCGATTGCGAAACCGAGCAAAACGATGCCGCCAACTAGGAGAAATCGCGATGAGATACGCCGCTGATAGAAAGCCGCGATCGAAGCGCCGAACGTGAGGATGCCGCCGGCAAAAATGACAAAAACTTCCAGCCACGAGCTGCCAATGATGCTGGTCAAGGCAGCAACCGGAAAGTAAATAACGTTAGAGAATCCCCAAAGTGTGCCCAGCGAGAAGATCGCCGCTCCCCAAAAGCGACGCAGTCGGACCTGTTGATCCGCATTTTTCATTGGCTCGATTCGAAGTCTGACGCGCGCGACGTGGGTTTAGAACATGCCCCAGGCGCGGCTGATGTAGTCCGTCATGGTAAGGCTGATGAGCAGCATAAACGTAAACAGCCCCGCCGCTACCGTCAGTTTCAGCAGCCGAGAGCTGTAGTGAATGTGCATGAAAAAGAGCACCACTAATGACGCTTTCAAGACAGCGATGGCCAACGCGATCACGGCGTTGAACACGCCCAGGTCAATAAATGAAATCCCTGTCGTCAACGCGGTCAAAACCAGCAGCGCAAGAAATATCGCCAGATACACGGGCGGCTTTACGATGTGAACTTCAGAATCCTGATGGGTCTCTTTTGTCTTCTCGGTCATACTCGGTGCTCCGTATTTCCCCGCGATCGCGGGCCTACTCAATAACGATTGGCGGCAACGTTAAATGCTATCGATAGCGACTGATCAAATACAGCAATGGGAACAGGAATATCCAGACAATGTCGACAAAGTGCCAATACAAGCCGAAATTTTCTATCGGCATGACATGGCCCTCGGTGAATGCTCCCTTTGAGGCTCGCGCCACCAGGAAGAACAGAATGCCAATTCCGATAATCATGTGCAGCGCGTGCATTCCCGTCATTGCGAAATAGAGAAAGAAATATAGCTGGGTTTTCTCCGCCATGTCGGGGGCCAGCTTTTCGGCCTTGGGATTGGAGGGATTCACGAACTCCTGGATGGAAAAATTCATTCCCGGAATGTGATGATCCACATACTTCTGGTGATATTCGACGGCTTTGATGCCAAGGAACACACTGCCTAAAGCGATGGTCAGCAGCAGAAAAAGAATTAGCTGGCCCTTACGCCGCATTTCGGCGCTGTAGACAGCCATGGCCATGGTGAAACTGGAGCCAATCAGGACAGCCGTGTTGGTCGTGCCCAGGGTGATATCCAGCGTGTTGCTGCCGGCGACAAACGCGGCGTGATACCAGTTACGGAAAATAAGGTAGGCGCAGAAAAGGCCGCCGAAAAACATGATTTCCGTCAACAGAAAAACCCACATGCCAAAACTGGCCGCTTCGCGCTGCTGGCCGATGTCCTCAAAATGATGCCGCATGAACGAGGGATGTTCGTGCGCGTGCGGCAGTCCAGCTCTCTCCAACTCGTTTGGAGTCGTCGCAATTGATTGGCTATCCAACGGTCTGTACCTCGTGATGGGTCTTATTTGCCAGCCACTCGTAGTCGTACGCTTCGTGATCCATGATCGGAATCTCTGGGAAATTTTCAGTCAAAGGCGGCGATTGAATCTGCCACTCCAACCCGGTTGCCTGCCACGGATTGTTGCCCGCAATTTCACCATAGATCAGCGACCAGGGCAGATACAGCAAGGGCAGCAAATACCCAATCCCCAGAATGGAAGCGCCGGCGGTCGAGAAGACGTTCAGCACCTGGAAATCCTCCGGGTAGGCTGCGTATCGGCGCGGCATCCCCAGATAACCCAGAATGAACTGCGGAAAGAAGGTGACAATGAACCCGATAAAAGTGATGACTGCGGCTGTCTTGGAAATGGCTTCGGGATACATGCGTCCCGTCATCTTCGGCCACCAGAAATGAATTCCAGCCATGTACGCCATCAGCATTCCGCCCACCATGACAAAGTGGAAATGGGCGACAACGAAATAGGTCTCGGTCAGATGGATGTCCATGCCAAGGGTCGCCAGAAAGATACCCGTCAGTCCGCCGATGGTGAAAAGCCCGATGAAGCCAAAGGCATAGAGCATGGGAGTTTCAAAGGTAATGGAGCCCTTGTATAAGGTCATCGACCAGTTGAAAATCTTGATCGCGGAGGGCACCGCAACCAGCATGGTCATCAGGGAGAAGACCAGCGCAGAGTATTGGCTGACGCCCATGATAAACATGTGATGTTCCCAAACCAGGAAGCCGAAGACGGCAATGGCAACGGAGGAGAAGGCAACGGCGGTATAGCCGAACACGCGCTTGCGAGAGAAGGTGCTGACCACTTCCGAAATGACCGCCATCCCGGGCAAGATCATGATGTACACGGCTGGATGGGAATAGAACCAGAACAAATGTTGAAACAGCAGCGGATCACCGCCCTTGGTGGGGTCGAACACGCCAATGTTAAAGATTCGTTCCAGGGCGACCAGCACCAGCGTGATGGCGAGGACTGGGGTGCCGAGGATCATGATGATTGAAGTTGCATAGTGGCCCCAGACGAACAGCGGCAGGCGAAACCATGTCATGCCGGGGCAGCGCATGCGGTGAATGGTGACGATGAAATTCAGGCCGGTAAAAATGGACGAGAATCCGGCCATGAAGATTCCCATGGCTGCGGTCACCACATGCGTATTCACATAGTGTGTCGATAGTGGAGTGGTGAAAGTCCAGCCTGTATCCACTCCGCCCAATACCATAGCGCTCAGGATGAAAAGGCCGCCAATCCAGTACAGATACCAGCTCAGCAGGTTGATCTTGGGAAATGCGAGGTCTCTCGCCCCGACCATTAGAGGAATCAGAAAGTTCCCAATGGTGGCCGGCACGGACGGCACCAGAAACAGAAAAACCATGATAATGCCGTGCATGCTGAACACTTTGTTGTAGGTATCGGTCGCCATCAGATCGGCGGGCGGCGTCAACAACTCCAACCGGATCAACCCTGCAAGCACGCCTCCAATGATGAAGAAAAAGGTAATCGAAAACAGATACAGCATCGCGATCCGCTTATGGTCGCCGGTCAGCAGCCAACTCTTCAGTCCATACTCCTGATTGAGGTAGCTTTTCGCCGGCAGCTTGGCTGTCGACTGGTCTGGTAGCGATACGATGGTGCTCATGGTTTAGATGCTCCTGGCGTGGGTACTCTTTGCAGCGGGGCCGCTCCGGCGCCCTGGTTGGCCGGTCCGATCGGGGCTGGTTGGGCTGAATCCAAGTCCGACTTATTCATCATCTGTTGCAGGCGGTAATTGGAGCTCAGGCTTTTTATATATTCGATAAGATCGATCAGCGCATCTTCGCTGATCTGCCCCTGAAACGTGGGCATGATGGGGACAAATCCCGCAGGAACATGCAACGAGGGATTCAAGATCTTTTCCCGCAGGTAGGCATCATTCGCAATCATGGTGGTACCGTCATTCATGCGGATGCGCGTGTTGTACAGGCCGTAAAGATTGGGCCCGCGCGCCTGCGAAGTGCCAGTATGACAGGCGTTGCAGCCCATCACGGCGAAGAGCCGTTCGCCATTTTGCGCCAGCGAAGCGCCGCTGGTGTTGCTGGCTTTCCACTTGCTGTAGTCTTCCGGAGTCATGACGTACACCCACCCGATCATGGCCGAATGGTCGGTACCGCAGTATTGCGTGCAGAATAGATGATATTTTCCCGGCTTTGTAGCCTCAAAATAGACCGTGGTGTAGCGACCCGGAATGGCTTCCCGCTTCACGCGGAACGCCGGAATCGAAAAGCTATGAAACACATCCTGTGAAATCAATGTCACCTGAATCGGCACCCCTTCAGGGATGTGCAGCGCATTAATTTCATGCTGACCGCCGGGATGCTCGACCTTCCACATCCACTGCTTTCCGACGACATATACGTTCATGGAATTTGGCGGAGCATTGTAGACGCGGAAATAGAGCAGCGCGCCCCACACAAAAAACACCAGAAAGATTCCCAGCGGAATCAGCGTCCACGTCGCTTCCAGCAGGGTCGAGCCTTCAATCTGGACCGCATCCGGATGCCGCTCTTTGCGATAGCGCAGCGAGAAGAACAGGACCATGGTCATCACCAGCACCACGCCAGTGATGGTCATGCCTACCAACGCAAAGTACAGCGCATCCGCGTACGGAGCAATGGTGGAGGCCTCCGGCGGAAAGATAGCAAAGTGCTCAAGCCAATGAACTAAAAATTCCCAAAGTACAGGACTGATGTGCGACATGTATGTTTTACCCGTTCGCCTTTTTCGTAGCTGCCGCGTTGCCACCCTGCATAGCTTCCTGCCGCAGCGAAATCAAAATAAATGTCCCTAATGCCAGCACGGTCGAGATGCAACCCAGCTGCACAATGCGCACCACAAGCATGCTGTTCTTCGCCATGTGTGGGTCGTAGTGGTAGCAGTATGTGTAAATCAAATCTACTGGAGTTCCGATCTGGCCATGCGAGGCCTCGACCAGCCCGGCACGCATATCGCGCGCAGAATACTCGACTCCCAGGTAATATTGCGAAATCATGCCCTCGGATGTAATCAGCTCAATCGAACTTGGATGGGCGAATTGATTGATTTTGCCATCCGGCCCGGGAACGCTGACATATCCAAAACCAACCGCATTGGTAAGGGCAGTGATCGAGGATTGAGAACCGGTCAGAAAATGCCAGCCAGCCGCGGTGTCCGGGCGTCCATATCGTTTTACGTAGAGCGCTTTCTGCTGAGCGGCTTCTGCGGGTGTGTCGTTGGGATCAAAGCTGACCACAATCACGTTGAAGTCTTTTCCCGGGGTGAACTTCAACATGTCCAATGCGCCGATTAATCCGTTCAACTCCTCCGGGCAAAGCATGTTGCAGTGGAAGTACACCAACGCGAGAATGGCGGGGCGCTTGCCGAAATAATCTCCCAGATGAACGGCACGACCGGCTTCATCGCGAAACTCCGCATTCAAGGGAAGAGGCCGATCCAAATTCTGATGGATGGTGGTTTTCTGCAACACTTCCGGCAGCTTGGTCTGGGACGGATCCGTCATCGACTTTTCGGCAAGCGGAGCCACCTGGGCATAAGCAATCGCAGGTACGAACGCAGCCATCAGGCATGCGCACAGCACCGCGTTTAGCACCCGCAAACGAATTGTCGAAGCTGTTGTCATAAGTCCTAGTGGTCCGGATGCAACTCCGCATGAGCTTCAGAATATGGCCCAATTCCCAGGCGCTGATCCCGGGCCTCAATCATCTGCAACTCTGGTCCGGTGCGAGCGAATCCATCGGTCAGCGGAGCGGTGACGGTTTTTTGCGTATCTCCGAACATTGCTTGTTCCTGTGGACCTTGCTGACTTTCGACCGGCAACCCTTTCTGAGCGAGCAGTTGCATGGCGCGCTCAATCGGGATGCGGACGGTTTGCTTTTTCTGATCGGCCCAGGTGTAGTAATTCAGCAGCATGTCTTCGCGGGCGTGCATCTCCGCCACGTCCATATTGCCATCGTCGGTTTGCAGGCGAGGGGTTGGAAATCTCTTCACCAACTGCTGCAGCTGCTGCTGCTCAATCTTCGGGTTCGACTCCATGTTTCCTGGTTTCACACCCGCCATTTGGCTCCACTTATTCGGAGGACCATCCGTTTTCTTCAGCCCGTAATAAATCAATTTCCCGATGCCGAAGGCGAGCACGAATACGACCGCGATCGAAGCGGCCATGACCACCAGGAACCCGGCAATGTCGGTGATGTTGGCGTCCGAAAGCTCATACCCGACCTTCTTACTCGCCGGATCGGCTCCCGCATGCGAGTCCATGAAATTGTCAGACGGCACATGGTGCGCCCAATCGGACGAGCCCGCATTCGCTGGATCTTTGGGATCGTTTGGATCGTTTGGATTATGCGTGGGCATGTTCAGGCTCCAGAATTTCGGGCAGATGCGGATCGTTCAAAGGCACCAGGCCTCGCGTCCGCAGGGTCGTGAAGTAATAGGCCATCCACAGTGCGACCATCGCTGCGGGAACGAAAAGGTATTGCAGCTCGGGCAGGCTGAAGTGGAGATTGCGGCGGTCTTCAGGAAAGTTGGGAGCAATCAACCACCACGTATCCCAGAAGCGGGCGAACAGCATGATGCAGCACACAGCGGCCAGCCTGCGCTTGTTCCGCTTCAGATCGCGCGACAACAACAGAAAGAATGGAAGCACCCAGTGGAAGAGGAAATCCAATCCCGCGATCGGTCCCCATCCGCCGGTGATGCGGTCCATGTACCAGCGAATTTCATTGGGCAGATTTCCGGACCAGATGATCAGGTACTGCGAAAACGCCATGTAGATGTTCAGCATGACAAACGCGAATAGCAATTTGCCGAGATCATGCTGCTCGCGCACGCGGAAGATGGCTTGGATTGGCTCGTACTGCGAGAGTGCCAGAACCATCAGCACCGCCAGGGCCAGCGCCGCATATCCCTGGGAGACGATGAACATAAATCCATACATCGACGAATACCAGGTGGGATCGAGCGACATGACCCAGTCGACGCACATGCCGGTTAGCACCAGCGAATAAATCACCAGGCCCGGGCCGCTGAGATTTTCAAAACGCTTCTGCCAGAACCAGTTGCCGTGGGCCTTGTCGAAGTCGCGCTGCAGCGACCAGCGGTTGAGGAAATATACAAAAATCCCAAAGATGATGAAATACGCAATGCCGCGAATCCAGAAGCCTTGCAGATTTAGATACGGCCGTTTGTATTCGATGGCGTGGGCCTGCATCGCATCAATGACACCGGCACGGAACGCCGCCTGCGGATCAATCACCTTCGCCCAGATGTACAAGCGCTTGGCAAAGATCGCGATCGGCAGAAACATCAGAAATAACAACGGCAGGGTTCGGCTCATCCCCTCTAACGGACGACGAATCAGCAGACCCCATTTCCCACCCGAACACCATTGCACCATCAGCAGGGCCAGGCCGCCCAGGCAAAAGCTGAGGCAAATCATGAGTCCCATCAGCCAGCCGCGCAACACGTAGTCAAAGTTGTGGCTGATC
The DNA here is from genome assembly GCA_963735505.1 of uncultured Acidobacteriota bacterium. Lineage (GTDB taxonomy): Bacteria > Acidobacteriota > Terriglobia > Terriglobales > Acidobacteriaceae > JAKAAZ01. The sequence goes on from CAVTLR010000003.1 coordinate 1,071,553, forward strand.
AAAAGATCGATCACCGCCAGCACCGCGAACACCGCGGCGATCGACAGAGCGCGAAGACGCCAGCGCAAGACCGCTGGGGGAGCGCTCAGGTCTGCAGGCAAACGATTTTCGTGATATCCCATTTCCATTTCCGTTCCGCCTTATTTCTTCGTTCCCTTGGCACGTGATTGTTTCCCGGCAACACCAGGGTTTGTGGTTTCCGAACCTGTCGGCTGGCCTGTACCGGGCAGCTTCGCATTCGGAACCATATCGCCCGCGCTGGGAACATTCGTCAAAGCCGGGAGGGTCCATCCCTGCGGGAAGCTGGGCGCATAACCCATTTGCTGGGAAACTTCGGCCAGCGTCTGAATGTTCATGCCCGCCGGCACGTCCTGCAGAGTTGCATTTTGACTCAGCTGGAGCGCTCGGATGTAGGCAACGATGGCCCAGCGGTCCTGGGTGGCGATCTGCGCCGCGTAATCGGGCATGGCCCCATAACCATGACTGATCACGTCGAAATAGTGGCCCAGCGGCTCTTGCAGGATGCGCGGCTCCAACAAGTCGCCAGCCGGTTTATAGCCGCGTTCCACAATCATCCCGCGTCCATTTCCCACGCGCGAATGGCAGGGAGTGCAGTAGATATCGAATCGCTCCTGGCCCCGCCGCAGCACTGTCATGGTGACCGGAAACGGCATCGCGTCTTGTGCCTTGTTGTCGATCAAGCCGGTGTAGTAATACCGATCGGCGTCGAGCTGGCCGCGGGCCACGGTTCCCGCCACCTGCGGGCGAACCGAACGGCCATCGGCAAAAAATTTCGATTCGCGCTGCGGAATCATCTTTGGCTCATTCTGCATGTCTTGCCGGCATCCGGCGAGCGGAATCAGCACGGCAAGAGCGGCAGCGGCCAGCGTCCAGCGAAACAGTGAATTTTTCGAATGCATCGACATGAGTTTAATGTTCCACCTCGACCACCGAAGCTGGGTGCATCGACTCCAGCAATGAGCGAGTTTCGGTAACGGAAAAGCGCGGATCGTCGGCCTCCAGGCAGAGAAAGAACTTGTCGGATGTGGCCCCGTTGCGAAAATTCGGCGCGTTGAAAACAGGGTGATAGGGCGCCGGCAACCGATTCAGCGCCAACATGCCGAAACCAGCAGAGAGGCCGGCCCACAGAATCGTCCACTCGTACGCCGGGATGATGAAGGCTACCCAGGAAAACTTGCCGCGGCCGGCGATATCCAGCGGATACGCCCAAATCGAAATCCAGGATTCGAGCGTGAACATGGCCAGGCCGCCGAGGATTCCCCCCAGCAGGCAAACGCGGGACACACCCTTCTCTTTCGGCTCATCGAAGCCCATGGCTTCTGCGGCCTCTTCCACTGGATAGGGCGTATAGCAGTCCATGCGCCGATATCCGGCGTTGTAGGAGGCCTTGGCCGCCACCACCAGTTCAGTGGGCGTGTCGAACTCGGCGAGCAATCCGTAAATCCCTTCGCGCACTGGCATCAGTCACCACCCTTGTGCTGAAGTTCTGCTTCATTGATTTTCGCGCCAGGTAAAATCTGGCGAATTTCTGACATTGGAATCATGGGTAAGAGTCGGATGAACAAGAAGAACAGCGTGGTAAATAATCCAAGCGTGCCGATGAAGGTCATGTAATCCCATCGAGTGGCCCGGTAGGTGCCCCACGAGGATGGCAGGTAGTCACGCGTCAGGCTGGTGACGACGATGACGAAGCGCTCAAACCACATTCCAGTGTTCACGATCAGCGACACGATAAACAGGTACACGACGTTCTGCCGAAGCCGCCGGGACCAGAGAGTGGTGAGCGGGAATGCAATGTTCGAGAAGATGAGAATCCAGTAGGACCAGCCCATGGGGCCGAAAATACGATTCCACGCCATAAAGAATTCCCACTTGTCGGCGGAATACCAGGCATACGCAATATCAGTCGCATATCCGTAGGCAACAATGAATCCGGTCGCGAGCATGACCTTGCCGCAATTGTCGAGATGCCGAATCGTAATCAGATCTTCCAGGTGATAGAACTTGCGGATCGGAATCGCCAGCGTCAACACCATGGCGAACCCGGAATAAATAGCTCCAGCGACGAAATATGGCGGGAAGATCGTCGTATGCCAACCCGGCATGATGGCCACAGCAAAATCGAAGCTGATGACGGTGTGAACAGAAAGGACCAGCGGCGTAGCCAAGCCTGCCAGCAACAGCGATGCGGTTTCATACCGCATCCAGTGACGGGCGGAGCCGCGCCATCCCAGAGCCATCTGGCCATAGATAAAGCGGCCGAACTTTGATTTCGCACGATCACGCAACGTCCCCAGATCGGGGATCATGCCGATGTACCAGAACACTACGGAGATGGTGGCATAGGTGGAAACCGCGAATACGTCCCACATCAGTGGAGAACGGAATTGCGGCCAGTAGTTCATCGTGTTCGGATACGGAAACAGCCAGTAGATCGCCAGCCACGGTCGACCGGTATGGATGACCGGGAACATGGCAGCGCAGACCACGGCGAACAGCGTCATCGCCTCTGCAAAACGGTTGATGGAGTTGCGCCACTTCTGCTTGAACAAAAGAAGGATGGCGGAAATCAATGTTCCGGCATGGCCAATTCCAATCCACCAGACGAAATTGATGATGGCAAATCCCCAGGCCACCGGCATGGTGATGCCCCAGATGCCTGTGCCTTTCAGGAACAGCCAGGTCACCGCCACCAGCAACAGCATTGCGATACTGCCCGCCATCGCGAAGCCGAAGAACCATCCCAGTGGCGTGTGCGGGGTGAGCACAATGCGCGTCAGTTTCTCCGTGACCGAGCGGAACGTGTATCCAGGCGCAATGACCCGCTGCTCCCCGGTGACCGGGTCGATCATGGGATCGATGCCCGGCGGAGTCGGATTGTGAGGCGAAATATCTTTGGTAGCCATGCTTCGTGCGACCCTCTTCAGTTCGCTGAGGTTTCCGTTACCGCGTCAGCCTTCAAGTAATCTGTGTATCGCTTTGTCGATCAGACGTTTTCCATCAAATCGGGACTGGGATTCATCACGCCGGCAATGTAGGACGTGCGAGGACGTGTGTTGAGATCCGCCAGAACTGTATAGTTGCGTGTTTGCGCTTTGATTTTGGACACGCGGCTGTTTTTGTCATTAATATTGCCGAACGTGATGGCTTGAGTCGGGCACGCCTCCTGACAGGCTGTCACGATCTCTCCATCCCGAACGGTGCGATTTTCTTTATCGGCGCGGATTTTTGCTTTGCTGATCCGCTGCACGCAGTAGGTGCATTTTTCCATGACACCGCGGCTGCGGACCGTGACCTCTGGATTGCGCATCAACTTCAGAGATTCCGTCTCGTAGTCCGAGAACAGCAGCCAGTTGAACCGGCGCACCTTGTAAGGGCAGTTGTTGGAGCAATACCGGGTGCCGACGCAGCGGTTGTAGATCATCGCATTCAGGCCTTCCGGCGTGTGCACCGTGGCGCCCACCGGGCAGACCTGCTCACACGGCGCGTTCTCGCACTGTTGGCAAGTCATCGGCTGGAAGTAGGCCTTGGGCGCATTCATGTCGCCCTCAAAATAGGTGTCGATGCGAATCCACTGCATATCGCGGCCAACCTTCACCTGGTGCTTGCCGACGACCGCAATGTTGTTTTCTGCATAGCAGCTGACGATGCAGGCGTTGCAGCCAACGCAGGAGTTCATGTCGATCGACAGTCCCCATTGATAGCCCTTGCTGTAATCCCACGCCGGAAACAGCGTGGTGGCTTTCGACGGCGCATTGAAGTCCGGGTCCGCGGCGGCGAAGCTTGGATTCTGCTTGTACTCCTCCAAGGTGGCAACGCGAATGATGCCGCGCTGTTCCGCTTCGCGTCCTTCCAGTGAATGCGGTGTGGTATCCGGTTTTGCCTCTTTCGCGTCTGCAACATCGCCATACTCACGCGCGAAGGTTCCGCGGTCGTCGATGTAGTGACTCTTGGTCGATGCACACTCGTAGGTCTCGCCCGTTTTGGTAACGGTGGCGCCCACGGCGAACAAGGGTGAGGAAGCCAGTCGAATCGGGAATGCGTCAAATCCAGCGCCGGTTCCAACGCGCCCCGCATTGCGGCGGCCGTAGCCCAGGTAGATGGTGATGCTTTGATCCGGATGTCCGGGTGCAACCAGAGCCGAGGCCTTGATCTTGCGCCCTTGATATTCAATTTCGACCACATCGCTTTCGCTGGCGTTCAGCTTGGCCAGGGTCTGGATGCTCATCAGCGCGGCATTGTCCCAGGAAAGATTTGTGATCGGCTTAGGCAGTTCCTGCATCCAGCCAAGGTTGGAATAGCGACCGTCGTAGATGGTGGGATCGGGACGGAAGATGATTTCCATCGAGGTCACATCGGGGGCGGGCGCAGTCGTCGAGGCGGTATTCCTGGCGCTCACCTGCTTCGGCGCAAAAGCGGTATTGGCAATCCATCCATCGTGCAAGGCCTTGCGCCACGGTAGATCTGCATCGCCGTCCACTGTGCTCGCGCCCTGCATGCCGGCAGTCGGCGTGCGGCCGCCCAGCACGGACGTCCAATTCTGGCGGACGGCATTCATCGGAGATACATCCGGCTGGTCCAGCATGGCCTGAACTACCTGGTGGGCTGATTTCCCGCCGTAGAGAGGCTCAATCATCGGCTGCACGATGCTCACGGTGCCATCGTAGGCGCGCACATCCGACCAGCTTTCCAGATAGTGCGCAGCGTTAATGTGCCAATCGGCAACATCCGCGGTTTCGTCAACGTACAGGCCCATATGCGCGACCGTTTTCGCATGGCCCATCGCCTTTTCAAATTCCAGGTCGGCGGGCGCGCTGTATACCGGGTTGCTGTCGAGGATGACCAGCCAGTCCACCTTGCCTGCATTCAAATCGCCAACCAATTGCTTCAGATCGTCGATTTCGACGGTCGGCATCGGATTCACAGTTTCGGTATAGACGACAGTTTTTCCCACATTGCCCAAGGCCTGGTTCATGGCCATGGCAGCCAGATGAACTCCCGCTGCTGCCTGCTCACCAGGGATCACCAGACACTTGCCGGAGTTCGCTTTAAGATCCTTGACCACCGCATTCAAGAAGGCGGTCTGCTCGGGAGTCCATGTCGCTCCGCTGGCCGCTGAGCCTGCTCCAACACCCGCTGCAACGGCCGCTGCAAACGCTTCTACCTGGCTGGCCCGCATGCGCAGCCGATGATCGGCTTTGAAACCCGTGGTGGACGGCGTGCTTTCGACCGCATACACACGATTCATTTCGACGCCGGGCTGCAGCGAACGCCGCTGGGCGAAATCCGCAGCCAGCTTCAGAAATCCAGGCTGCCAGAGACCGGAGAGAAAATCTGCATCCAGCGAAAGCACAACATCCGCCGCACCCAGCTTGTATTGCGGATCGACGAAGTCGCCGAAAGCCTGCTTGGACGCAATGCGCGAGGAGTCGCGATTGACAGGATCGTACTGCAACCATTTCGCGCTGGGGTATTTTGCGCTGGCGCTCTTCCACTGCGCTGCCAGGGTTGGCGAGACCACGGTGCCGCTCAAGAAGTACAGACCTTGTCCGCCGCTCGACTTCTTTGATTCCAGCATGGCGCTAAAATCCGCCGCGAAATTCGAATAGTCGCGGGTTTCGCCGCGATACAACACCCGCTTGGAACGATCCGGATCATACAAGCCCAGCAGCGTTCCCTGGGTGTAAGCATCCGAGGTGCCGTGGTTCATGGGATGCTCTGGATTGCCCGCAAGCTTTATGGGCCGATAGGCTTCACTTTTCACCAGCAGCGGAACCGAACCCATGGGAAACGGATGCGCCGTCGCAAAATAAATCGGCTGCCCGAGCACCAGATCTTCCGGCTGCTTCACATAGGGATAAATCGGCTCGTCCGGCTGCTTGGTACATCCGGTCAGGCCTGCCAGGGCAATCGAGGCGCCCATCAACTTCATGAAACCGCGCCGGGAAACCGAATCTACCCACTCGGCGGCATGCTGGGGAAACTCGCGCCGCAAGGCGTCCTGGAAATCGGGCGTGTCCGCCAGCTCGTCGATGGTCCGCCAGTACCGTTTGCCCGACATGCCAGCCAGACGCGCCTGGGCCGTCTCCATCAACTGGGCCGATTTTGACTTTTCAACCGAATCCGTTGCCATGGTCTCGTGGGTACCGGTCTTGTGCTCGTTTTCCATCTTCGAATCTTGACCTTTGCGGTTATCGTTCGTTGCTGCGTCCAGAATCGGTTGGGATTGCCCTTGCACATCGCGATTCATCGATGACAGGTGTCACAGCTGGTCAGCTGCCGCGGCGGACGAATGTGGTATTGCACCAGGAGATAGTTTCCAAGGGATGTCTGGTCTGTGAACTTGACGAAGTGTGGATTGACCGGCACCTGCGCATGCACGGAGCCACCGCCGGATGAAGACCAGGATTGCATGTCGGAAAATTTCGGCGAATCTGTGCCGGTACGCGGACTGGCGGGAGGGTCGAGAGCGGCCATCTGGGCCGCATCATTGTCAGGATTTTGAGTGACGCAGTTCACCAGTTGCGCGGTCGGAACACCGGGTGTCGTAGGTTGGTTGGTACACCAGACAGGATGCAGCGTGGAAGGGCTTTCCCAGGCCATCTGGTAGATCTGCGATGTCGGACGAAGATTCTTGACCGGGTTGCGATGGCAGTTCAAGCACCATTCCATCTGCAGCGAACTTTCCTGATAGGTCAGCGGCATTTGATCGATGCGGCCATGACAGGTAGAGCAGCCAATCCCCTTATTGACGTGGATGGAGTGGTCGAAATACACGTAATCCGGCAGATCGTGCACCTTGATCCATACGATGGAATTGCCGCTCGACCAACTGTTGCGCACCGGAGCCAGCAGGTCGGCATTCGTCCAAATCTGCGCGTGACAGTTGATACAGGTCTTGGTGGGCGGAATCCCCGCGTAGCTCGATTTCTCGACCGAGGTGTGGCAATACTGGCACTGCAGTCCAAGGCCTTGTACGTGATGCTTGTGGCTGAATGGGACCGGTTGCTCCGCGCGTTGGCCCTGGCGAGTGACCCATGGGGAACGCTGCAGGTAGTTGAGCGTTACGCCGATCCCGATCAAGATCACTCCAGAAAGAACGAGGCTGATCCGGGTCAGCGAATTGGAACTGCGGTCAAAAATCTGCGCCATGTGTAGGTGCTTTCCTGCCTGCTTGCTCGGAGGTTAGCCGAGCTATCTGATTTTTCCCCGAACTCGCCACCGAAGGTGTTCTGTTGAGCGATGAGCTTTGACGGGTTTTGGTTGCAAAACAAGAGTTTGGCGTCGTGGAAAATTCGACGCCCGAAAAAAAGACTACAGGAGCGATGGAAAGTTCGGCAACCCCCATTGAAATTTTCTGGGAAAATTTTTCTTCGAAATGAAAATCATTTCTGCGGAATTGCTAATCCATACGCTACTACATTCGCGCCTTTGTGCATGCGCAATGTCTGACGCGCGACAGTTTTCAACCTTGTGGATCGGGCTTGAGAGCCATCACCAACAATCGAGGCTCCGTCATCTCGTCCATTGCGTAACGAACACCTTCGCGTCCCTCTCCAGAATCCTTCACGCCGCCGTACGGCATCGAGTCAAGCCGCCATGTTGGAGCATCGCCCACGATCAACGCACCTACCTGCAAGGTGTGGTACGCCTCCTGAATCAGTCCAGCATCGCGACTGAGTAAACCAGCTTGCAGGCCATACTTCGACGCATTCACGGCTGCGATTGCATCAGCAAATTTTTCATAAGGCTCTACCGTGATGACGGGACCAAAGATTTCCTCATCGCGAACATTCATCGGCGAGTGGGTCCCGGTCAGAACAGTTGGGCGGATCACTGAACCTTCCCGCTTTCCACCGGCGAGTTGTGTGGCACCCCCTCGAATGGCCTCGCCAATCCACGCCTCCACCCGCTCCGCATCGCTCTCGCGAATCAACGGACCTACATCGGTCGAGTCCAACGCCGGATCGCCCACCTGCAACTTCTCAACCTGACGTAGCACTGCATCGCAAAACGGTTTGAAGATCGACTGCTGCACGTACACGCGCTGCACGGAGATGCAGCTTTGTCCGGAATATCCAAATCCGCCTTTGACGACCGATTGAGCCGCGCCTTCGAGATCCGGCCAGTCACTGTGGACGATCATCGCCGCATTGCCGCCCAGCTCCAGCAAGACGCGTTTCTTTTTTGCCACGGCTTTCAATTCCCATCCAACGCGAGCGCTTCCGGTAAAACTGACGGCACGAACGCGATCATCTTCCGACACCAGTCGCGACGTGTCTTCATTCGAGAGCGGAAGAAACGCCAACGCCTCCGCAGGCCAGCCTGCTTCCAGAATGGCGCGCACCAGCAGCCACGAACTCATCGGCGTTTGCGGCGCGGGCTTCAAGATCACTGGACATCCGCATGCGATGGCAGGAGCGAGCTTGTGCGCGACCAGGTTCAGCGGAAAATTAAATGGCGTAATCGCCAGCACAGGCCCGCAGGGAAATCTGCGCGACAGTCCCCATCGCCCGGCGGAGGATGGAATCAGGTCGAGAGGCAACACCTCCCCGCCCATTCGTGTTGACTCTTCCGCGGCCACAAGAAATGTCAGGATGGAGCGATCGACTTCCGCACGAGCGGCTTTGATCGGCTTGCCGGCTTCACGCATAATGGTCTGCGCAAACTGTTCGTGTTGCGACTGCAGCCGAGCGGCCACTGCGGCCAAAATATTTTGCCGCTCCCACGATCCCATCGCGGAGGTGTGTGCGAATTCCTCAACCGCTGCCGCAACAGCCTGCTGCGCATCCGTCAAGGTTGCCTGCCAAACTTGGCTGATGACGGAATGATCGAACGGTGCGCGCACCTCCAACGGCGTGCCGGTGTGATGTTCCTGTCCGCGAACGATCCATCCAATTTCCTGTGCAGAAATGCTTCCATTGTTCGGCTGCACCGCTCACCTCACCTGTTACGCAACAGTGTATAGACTGGAAAGAGTGACTGGCGGTCTCCGCAAAGTTCGTTATGATGACGCCCGCGCCTGTCAGGAATTGACGGCCGCCGACGCACGCCTGGCGAAATTGATGGTGCGTTCCGGGCCGTTCGCCATGCGGCTGAAGCCGACGCATTCCACCTTTGAAGCGCTGCTGGAATCGATCGTGTACCAGCAATTGCATGGACGCGCGGCGAAAGCGATTCATGGCCGCATTCTGGATTTGTTCCCCGACCACACTCCCACCGCTTCGGGCCTGCTCCGTCTGAAAGACCCTGTTCTGCGTGGCGCCGGCCTTTCGGCAAGTAAGCTGCTCGCGATTCGAGACTTAGCGGAAAAGAGCGAAGCCGGGATCGTGCCGCCTCTAACGAAACTGCATCGAATGGCCGATGAAGAGATTTGCGCGCGACTTACCACCGTACGCGGGATTGGCGTCTGGACAGTGCAAATGCTGCTCATCTTTCGCATGGGTCGACCCAACGTGCTCCCGGTCTCAGACTATGGAGTGCGCAAGGGATTTGCTCTGACGTTCGGCAAGTTGCGGCCGGGCGATCCAGTCACTCTGGCGGATCTTCCCGCACCCGATGTCATACGCCGTCGGGCGGCGCGCTGGGATCCATGGCATTCGGTTGCCAGCTGGTATTTGTGGCGCGCTTGTGACCTGACCGCCGAAGGTACTCCGCCGCCCGCGCGGAGAAATCGATGACCGTGCCACAACGATTCGTATGCGTGCATGGCCACTTCTATCAGCCGCCGAGAGAGAATGCTTGGCTGGAAGCGATTGAGGTGCAGGATTCCGCCGCGCCGTATCACGACTGGAATGCGCGCATCAATCATGAGTGTTATGCCGCCAACGGCAGTTCGCGCATCCTGAATACGCAAAACAAAATTGTTCGGATCGTCAACAATTATTCCCGCATCAGCTTCAACTTCGGCCCCACACTGCTGGCGTGGATGGAAAAATCCGCTCCCTTGAGCTATCAGAAAATTATTGAAGCCGACCGCATCAGCATGGAGCGGTTCGGCGGCCATGGCTCGGCCATCGCGCAGGTCTACAACCACCTTATTCTTCCGCTGGCGTCCACGCAGGATAAGATTACGCAAATCCGCTGGGGCATCGCCGACTTTGAACACCGTTTTGGGCGCAAGCCGGAAGGCATGTGGCTGTCGGAAACCGCGGTCGATCTGGAAAGCCTGGACTTGTTGGCCCGGCACGGAATTTCATTCACGATTTTGGCGCCGCACCAGTGCGCGCGCGTTCGTGCGATTGAAAAGAAGAGGGATTCCAGAATTGCCACCTGGCACGAAACTCCCAATGCGAGTGTCGATCCCACGCAACCCTACCTGGTGCACACCTCGGAGGGGCACAGCATCACTGTATTTTTTTACGACGGACCGACGTCACGCGCCATCGCATTTGAAGGACTGCTAAACAATGGCGGCGACATGACGAAGCGCCTGCTCCGCGGTTTCCGCGACAATGGCGAGGCCGGGCAGCTGGTCCACGTTGCCACTGACGGCGAAAGCTACGGCCACCACCATCGACATGGCGACATGGCTTTAGCGTACGCGCTGCAATCGATCGAGCAGGACGGCGAAGTTCATCTAACGAACTACGGACAATTTCTGGAGAAATTTCCTCCAACATCGGAGGCGGAGATTCGCGAAGATTCTTCGTGGAGTTGCAGCCACGGAGTGGAGCGATGGCGCGGCGATTGTGGATGCAATACCGGGCAGAATCCTGAATGGAACCAGAAATGGCGGGAACCGCTGCGCGAGGCTCTTGATTGGCTTCGCGATGCAACCCGGCCGTTGTGGCAGCAGACGGTGGCGACGTTGTTTCACGATCCGGCAAACGCTCGCGACGGCTATATCCAGGTCATTCTGAACCGCACTCCGTTAGCGCAGCAGACTTTCTTCGAAGAGCATTGCCTGCGCACATTGTCGCAGCCGGAACGCATTACAGCATTGAAGCTGATGGAAATGGAGCGTCACCTGCAACTGATGTACACCAGCTGCGGATGGTTCTTCGATGACCTGGCAGGGATCGAGACAGTGCAGGTGATTTCCTATGCAGGACGCGTACTGCAGCTGGCGTCGGAAGTTTTCGGTGCTCCCGGCGCGGAGCTCGAAGCAGGCTTTCTTTCGCTGCTCGCGAAGGCGGAAAGCAATGTGAAAGAGCCGACCACTGGCGCGGACATCTATCGCACCAGCGTGCTGACGCAGAAGATTGGTCTGGAACAGGTGGGCGCGCACTATGCGGTGATTTCCCTGTTTGAGCCCCAGCCGGAAACGACGCCCCTGTTCTGCTATGACGTTCGCCGCAAATCTGGCCAGCTGCTGACCCTGGGCCGGGGACGATTCGCCTATGGACAGGCGGAAATCTGCTCGCAGATTACGTTGGAATGTGAAAACGTTGTGTTCGCGGTATTGCATGTCGGAGATCAAAATCTTTCGGCGGGTGTGCGCCGCGCCGATGCCGTGAGCGAATCCAGTTTTCAGCAGTTCACTGCAAAGATGCAGAAGGCCATCCTGAGCGCCGACATGACCGAGGCTGTGCGATTCTTCGTTCGCGAATTCGACTCCACAGGCTATTCGCTGAACTCTTTATTTCGCGACGAGCAGCGACGCATTCTGCAACAGCTACTCGATACCACGCTGGCAGAGATGGAAGGCACGTTGCGCACCATGTATGACGACCACATTTCGCTGCTGCACTATCTCAGCTTGAGCGGCATGCCGAAACCGCCGGTGCTGATGCTGGCCGCACAGTTCAGCCTGAATGCCGATCTGCGCCAGGAGCTGGCGAATGATCCGTTCGATGCTGCTCGGCTGCGAGGCGTGCTGACCCAGATTCAAGCCGACCAGATTGAAGTCGATAGCATCTCCATCCCGTTTGCAGCTGGCCAGCGCATGCTGCGCGCCATGCAGGAACTGGAATTGCACATGGACCGCAAATATCTCGACACAGCGCTGCAGGTCTGCGATGTGTTGCATGAGCTGCCGATTCAGGTGGATGTTTGGGAGGCGCAAAATCGCTGGTACACAATCTCGCGCCATCGAAAATTTGCCGCCGCGCAGGACGGCGAGTGGGAGCAGAAATTTCGAGAGCTTGGAACGAAATTGGATATCGACGTCGACCAGTTAGCCGTTGACGAATCAACGCACGAATCGTTCTAGCTACGCCAGTGCAACATGACCGGACCGGTCAGCGGATGTTCAAATTTTCCAGTTGAAGCCATCTGCAGGCGCGCCTGCTTCAGCGCAAAATACCACTTCGCCGGACGATCCGCGTCATCAATCAACATCAGAGATGGATTGAACTGCAGTCCCTGTGCCTGCTCCACCATGGTCTGGCGATCCTGCTCGACAAAGCGGCGCCCAAAGGCCTTCGCAATCGAGGTGACAAAGGGAACGTGATAAAAAACATTCCACGCGCCACACACATCAATGCGGCAGGTCGTCGCGGTGGTTGGCGTGACCGTGGTGAGGCTGGAAAACCATTTATCGCCGCAGCGAATCGTCTCGTAGCGTCGATTGGGGAGTACAAAATCGATGGTGGTCATCACTTCCTGACCATATACGCCCAGCAGTTTATACGGAGCGCTATTGGCAGAAGGTGCATGGGCCGTCATGCGAAATCCTTGCGGAATCGGCTCAAATTGTTTCTGCTTCACATGGATGCTGGCGCCGCTGCGCCACCACCAGGATTGATGCACGAAGGGTCCGTGCGCAGGATCCATCAGCCCGATAATTCCGTGATCGACGTTGCAGGGCAACTCTGCAGCCAGGTGGGCCCAGCGATAGCGAGGTCCAAATTTTGCCAGCTCCGGAACCGGCGGCAAGGTATCCATATCCTCCGGGCCCACGCGGCCGGAGCCAGGACCCGGCACATAGACCCACGCATGTCCGTCGCGCTCCTCACAGGGAAAGGCAGTCGCGTAGACGCGCGTGCAATCGAGAGTGTCTTCAGGCGTCAGCGATGGAATCTCTCTGCACTGGCCGGTGATGGGATCGAACCGCCATCCGTGATATTTGCAGGTGACGCCAGAAGCATTGAACGAGCCGTAGGAAAGCGGAATGCCGCGATGTGGGCAGCTATCGCGCATGGCAAATAATTTGTCATCCAATGTTCTGCCCAGCAGCAGAGGAATTCCCAACAGCATCGCGGTCGCAGTCTGACCACGGCGGAGTCGATCGCTGCGTATCGCGGGATACCAGTCGTCGTAGATCAACGTTGCAGCCTGAGCGACGGGCTGCTGGACTGGTGTGCTGCTCACAGACGGGGTGGGAACTATATTCATCGCGATCTTGTACTTCAACACAACGTTCAACCTAAACTATATGCTCGACGATCCGCGCGGAGACTGGCAGTTCCCGTCATAGCTTTTCGCGGATCAATTTTCCGCCGCGTAGATGAAAGCGCTCGCCGCGCCAAACGACGGCATCGTCGGCGAAGCTCCAGAACCAGACCCCGAGAGCCACCACATCGCGCATCGGCAGCAGCCACAGGTCGCGCATGGTGGCCCGATCGCCCAGCACGCCCACGCCGATGCTGAGCGCCATGGCGAAACGGACGCACAGCATCACACTCAACAGGGCAACACTGTCGAGGGAAGCGGCGGATGCAATGACATTTGCTATCGCCCAGGGCAGGCCAAATGTCACCAGCAGACCGAAATACCCAAGCGGGCGGGCGTCACGCACCCCTCGTGCCCACCGCAGTTGATGCGCCAGGAACTGAGAAAAGGTGTACGCCGGGATGGAAGTTTCGACCACCTCACGCGCCAGCTCGACGCGATAGCCTGCCTGAAAAATCCGCGCGCCCAGTTCGTAATCATCGGCGAGATGATCCACCAGTGGGAGCAGGCCTCCGATGGCGTCGAGAGCCTCACGCGTGATGGCCAGCGTGGACCCGAGTCCGAATCGCAACCCTTTTTCCATCCATCGTGCAGTCAGCGCGCCAGGAATAAAGTCGGTGCTGATGCCGAGCGCTTCCAACCGCGAACCTAGCGTGCCGTGTGAATGGCCGCGATACAGCGCCGTCACCATTCCAACTTTTTTGCCTGTGCCGCTGGGTAGCGAAAAGGCCGGCATCACGTGCCGCAGATAGTGCGGAGTTACGCGAATATCGCTGTCATTGATCAGCAAATGATCGTAGCGCGCCTCGGCAACCATGTGGACAAGGTTGCTGACTTTCCCATTTGCGCCAAGAACCTCGGGGCAAATCAGCAAACGAATCTGTTGCTGCGGAAATTCACGCTGCAATCTTTCAATCAGCGCGACGGCCGGATCCTCCATGCTGCCGGCGCCGAAAAGAATTTCAAATTCGCCGGGATAATCCTGCCGGCAGTGGCTGGCGAAGGCCTCGTACATGTCCGGATCAATACCTTTGACCGGCTTGAGAATACTGACTGCGGGAAAGAAGGCGGGCAATGGCTGACGCAGGCTTCGCGTGTAGGCACGCGCGGCGCGAAACACTAAGATCGAGTATGCCAGCGCCGCCAATGTCAGGCCAGTGAAGACGATGGCAATCCATTGCGCGACGGTGGACCATGTATGCGATGCGATCATGAGCGGCTGCGAATATTGTCGCTCAGATTCCGGCCCGAGCCATTGATTGCGCGACGCTCATTCGTAGCGAAGCGCATCGATGGGATCGAGATTGGCCGCTTTCCATGCCGGATATATACCGAAAAGCAGGCCAATAGCGCATGACACACTGAAGCCGGTGACGGCCCAGAAGGTAGAGACGAAGGCCGGAATAGTTGGAAAAATGAGCCGCACCGCCAAGGTCAGGGCGCCTCCGACGACCACACCAATGAAGCCTCCCACAGCGCACAGCGTGATCGCCTCAATGGTGAACTGCAGCAGGATGGTGCGCTTGGTGGCCCCAATCGCTTTGCGAACGCCAATTTCGCGGGTGCGCTCGGTGACAGAAACCAGCATGATGTTCATGACGCCGACCCCGCCAACCATCAGTCCAACGCTGGCCACGCCAATCATGAAGATGAAGATGCCGCCTGTCAGTTGATTCCAGATTCGCGTGATGGCATCCGGGGCGAAAATGGCGAAATTATCCGGCTGATCGAAGCGGACCTTGCGCTGAATGCGCAGCGTTTGCTCAATCTCGTCGTACACGAGCTGCTTGTTGGCTTCGTCTGTCATACTTCACTGAAATCCAGTAGTCCAGGATTTCCGGGTGGATTTTATGAAAGGTTCCGATCGGGAAATACGCCGCATTGTCCTCCGGATTCTTGCCTCCGCCGAACGCGGTCTTGCGCTTTTCCATCACACCGATCACGCGAAAATCATCGCCGCCAATTTCCACTTCCTTGCCCAGTGGATCTTCGCCGCGGAATAATTCATCCGCCGTGTCGTGACCCAGAACCACCACGTCAGAATGCTTGTCCTGCTCATACTGCGAGAAAAAACGTCCCACCGGAATATTCACTGTATCCACTTCCGGCTCGGCGGTGGTGTCGCCTTCCAGGATGGTGTGCTGAACGCTGCGCCCGTTATATTTCACGGCGACATTGCCGAATCCAAGATCGAAATTCTGATAGCGAAGTTGCGGCGACACCGCCATAATGTGGGGCAGCTTGGCCATCGCCTCTACGTCGTCCATAGTCAGTTGCTTGCGAGCCAGCATTTCCGCGGTGGGGCGCACGTTGATGACCGGAAAGCGAAACACCCAGTACACATTCGTCCCGAAGGAGGCGACAAGATTTTCGACGTTCTGATTCAGCCCATTGATAAATGACGAGAGCGCAATCACCGTCGTCACGCCAATCACGATTCCAAGAATGGTCAGGCCGGAGCGCATCTTATTGGTGCGCAGCGTTTCCATCGCCATTCGAATGGATTCATAGGGACCGGCTGGAACGCAATGGTCTCCTCACAATTCAGACCTCAGGGCGACGATAGGATCGAGCATGGCGGCCTTGCGCGCGGGATACACGCCAAAAAAGATTCCGACAGAGGTCGCCAGCAGCAAGCTGACCAGCACTGACCACAAAGCAATCGTGGTTGGAAACCCGATGACAAGTGTGATCAATTTGGCGATGGCAATTCCCCCAATCACACCAATAAATCCTCCAGCCAACGCCATGGTGGCGGACTCGATGAGGAACTGCATCATCAGATCGCTTCTGCGCGCGCCCAGGGCCTTGCGCACGCCGATTTCGCGGGTTCGTTCGGTGACAGAGACCAGCATGATGTTCATGATGACGATGCCGCCGATCACCAGCGAAATGGTCGCAATTCCAATGGCAACGCCGAAGAAGCTCTGGCTGAAGCTCTTGAACAGGCCGACGAAGCTGGCGTTGGTATCAATGCTGAAGCTGTCGTCCTTGCCCGGAGCATCGTGCCGCTTGGCACGAAGAATGGCCCGCACCTGGTCGGAAGCCCGTTCCAGCTTTTCATCAAGCCCACCGGCTTTGCCATAAATGGTGACGGAATCATCGGTGCCGTATACGGCCTGGTAGGTGGAAATCGGGATGCCGACAAAGTCATCCTGGCTTTGGCCGAGCGTATTTCCCTGCCGCTCGACCACTCCGATCACCGATAGGGAACTCCGTCAACTCGTATCTCTTTCCCAATGGGATCGCCAATCCCCAACACATTGTCGACAATGTCGTAGCCGATGACGGCCACCTTGGCGTCATGCTCCACTTCGGTCGGAGTAAAGGATCGGCCCTCCGCGATGTTGAAGTTGTACATGGTCAGCATGTCCGTGGTCCATCCGCGGATGCTGACGTTTGTCGCCGACTGATGCTGCGAGACCACACTGCCGGATGTTTGAGATTTCCGCGCCCACCGCGACGCAGTCCGTGCATTCATCCTCTGACCGCCTGGTAATCGTCCATGCGCAGGATTTTCCGCTTCTGATATTTCAAGTATTCTTCGGCGCTCATGATGACTTGCGGGATCTGGCTGGCTGTGAAAACGTCCGCTCCGTAGCCATAGACTTTGGTCGCGACGTATTTGTTCACGCCATTGATCATGGTAACGATCATGATGACGGAAGCGACGCCGATGACAACGCCGATCAACGTCAGGATGGAGCGCATTTTGTTCGCCCACAACGACTGCAGCGCGATTTTCACTGACTCCCGGAATCCCATGCGTGTCTCGCTTGTCGGCCGATCTCTACCTTAAGATGATACGGCTCCCCGGCTAAATTCGTTCCCGGCAGGGATTCGCTGCAACAAAACGGGATAGGAGCGAGCTACAGGTCCATCCTCTTGAATTTCCACTCGGGGATGATGCGGATGATGACCATGATCCAGCGCCAGAACCATGGGGTATACAGGACATCCCGGCGATGCTCGATGGCGCCCTGGATATCCTGCGCAACCGCGTCGGGAGTGGCAAACAGCGGTCCTTGCGGCAGATGCGCGGTCATCGGCGTGGCGACAAAGCCCGGGCGAACGGTCAGCACCTGGACACCTTCGCGGTCCAAGCGGTTGCGAACACCATCCAGAAAGGCATTTAGGCCCGCTTTGGCAGCGCCATAAATGTAATTGCTCTTGCGACCGCGATCTCCCGCCACCGAGGAGATGACGACCAGTCGTCCCTGATTCTGCGCCGCAAAATAGTTGGCCAGCCACGTCACCAACGAAACCGTGGAGAGAAAATTTGTCTGCAGGCTGGCCGAGGCAACGGCGAAATCCTTCTCACCCGCCGCCTGATCGCCGAGCACGCCATGTGCGATGAAGGCGCAATCCAGATTCCCGAGAGCGGTAGCCGCTTGTTCCAGCAGAGCGACGTGACCGGCGGTGTCGTCTAAATCGGCCGTCTCGACATGAACGGCGGTAGCCCCCCGCGTGACCAGGTCTTTTGCTACGGAATCGAGATGGCCCGCGTTGCGCGCCACCAGGAAAAAGCTGGCTCCCTGCGGCGCCAACAGGCGCATCCAGGCTTGCGCAATCGCTGAGGTCGCACCCAGAACGAGAATTTTCTTCGGCAGCGACTGCTTCGTGGACCTGTTCGGTCGCTGGCCCGACGTTTCCTCCAGGCTTTCTATTTGGCTGCGGCGTCTACGCATCGGCTGTCACCCGCTTCCAGAACGCCGAGGTAAACGCCGGATCCCGGTATTGCTCGAACTGCTGCCACTGCGGATAAAACGAGCGAAACTGGTGGCCTGTCATGCATGCGTCCTTGGCTGGATAGAGGCGACCGCCAAGCTCACGCGTCATCTCCCCCAATCGCTCGAACAATGGGAAGGTCACTTCAGGCTTGAGCGCGATATCGAGTGCCAGGGTGATTCCCGGCTGCGGAAACGACATCAATCCGACAGAGGGCATTTCGCCCATCACCTTCAACACCGCCAGAAACGATGCCATGCCGGACTCGGCGATGGTCTCGAGAATCGCAATAATCCCGTCTCTTCCATATCGCCAGGGAATGACGCACTGAAACTGCAGAAAGCCGCGCTTGCCGTAAATGCGATTCCAATGCAGCACGCTGTCGAGAGGGTAAAAAAACGGCTCGTAGTCGATGAGCCCGGTCACTTGCCGCCGCAGTTGTTTGCGATAGTAAAGTTCATTGAATAACCGCATGGAGGTGCGATTCAGCGCCCACGACGGAAAATCAAATGGCACCGCCAGCCGCGGCTTCGGGGAGACCTTTTTCGGCTCCATCACCTCGGAATAATCTCCCTGCATGTAAATACCGCGGGCAAAGGCGCGCCCCTGGGAGATGCAGTCAATCCAGGCCATGGTGCACTCGGACCGGCTGCTACTGGAGATGGAGAGGAACTCGTCGATGCCGCTGAACTTGATGGCCGTGTAGCGAATCTTGCGAGACGCGATGGGCCTCAGCTGCACTTCCGCCCAGGTGATCAAACCCGTCAGGCCCATGCCACCGATCGTCGCGTGATACATCTCCGGATTTTCATCGACGGAACAAATCGACTTGGAGCCGTCGGACCGGACCAGCTCAAACCTGGGCACATGATTGCCGAACGAAGCCGCGACGTGATGATTTTTGCCGTGCACGTCGTTGGCAATCGCGCCGCCGAGGCTGACGTATTTTGTTCCAGGAGTGACAGGCAGAAACCAGCCGCGCGGAACCGAATATTGCAGAATCTGATCGAGGGTCACACCGCTTTCGCAGCGCAACAGGCCCGTCGCCGGTTCAAAGTGGAGAAAGCGATCGAGCCCGCGAGTGGAGAGCATGGTGCCGCCTTCCAGCAGGCAAACATCGCCGTAACTGCGGCCCATTCCTACCGCGAGGACGGAGGGCGGAAGACGTGTTCCCCGAGGATATTCATCCGTCCAGAACAGCGGTTCCACGCGAACATCCAGCTTGGGATAGCGGCCCCAGGACTCAAACACAGGTGCTTTCGATGGCATCGTCATTGCCTCCAGTTAAATTGAAGCGGAGAGGGCAATCAAGAAAATCGCCACACCGGCCAGCAAACTGGCTCGGTCTGTCAACGCGAAAATCACCGGATCTTCATGCATTTGTCCTCGCGAGGCGCGCAGCCAGACGCGGCTCATCCACCAGATCAGCAATGGTGTCAGCAGCCATAAACGCTGCGGATGGTGATAGAGATTCCGGACCTCAGGGTTGTTGATGTAGAGAGTAAAGACGACGATGGAGGCAAACGCGCTGCCCGTGCCGAAGGCCCGCAGCTGCTCCATATCGTGCACCAGGTAGCCGCGGCCATTGCTGGGAGCGACGCCACGCGCGCGAAGATTTTCCAGCTCGCTAAAGCGCTTGACCAGGGCCAGGCTGAAGAAGAAAAAGATGGAGAAATCCGGCCATCCAATCGGAGATAGGCACTTTCGCCGCGGCCGCGCCGGCCAGAATGCGCAGCGTGTACAACGCCGAAAGAATGATGACGTCGACGATCACAACGCGTTTGAAATAGAGCGAGTAGGCGAGAGTCACCACACAGTAGACAAGCAACCACGAGGTGAAGCTGGGAGCCATCGGCAACGAAATCGCCACACCGGCCGCGAATAGAAGAACCGCTACGCAGCCTCCCGTAATGACGGAAAGGTCTCCTGCCGCGAATGGCCGGCGGCGCTTGCGCGGATGAACCCGATCGGACGCGAGATCGAGGACGTCATTCACGATGTACGTACTGGAAGCGACCAGGCTGAAGCTGAAAAATGCCAGCACCGATTGCAACACCGCGCTCATCTTTAACGTATGCGCCAGGATCAGCGGCAAGAAAATCAATATGTTCTTGGCCCACTGATGTATCCGCAGCGCGCGCCAGATGGATCGAAGTCCGGAGGCGCGATCCTGAAATACCTGCTGGACGGGAATTTTCTTGCGCTGCAGCAGGCCCTGCAGTCCCAGGGTCGGGTTTGCCAGCATTGCACCCTTGGATGCCTCGAGTAACGGCAAATCTTTGCGACTGTTACCGACGTAAGCGAAGCCACCGCGACCAAATCGGGATTCCAGCAGGCGCAACTTCTCTGACCCCGTCAAGTTCGTGGCGCCGTCGCTCGAGAACACGCCATCGAACAGACCAAGGTGCTGTGCCACTCCGTTTGCTAAACGCTCATCCGCTCCGGTGGATAGATACAGTGGCCGTCGGGCAGCCGCCTGCTCGCGCAGATAGACGATCAATGCCTCGTTGTAAGGAAGATGAGCGGCATCAAGCGCGGCGCGGGACGATACTTCCCGCTTGAGCCGGGCTTTGCCATGCATCAGCCAGCCAGGCAGCCGCAGCAATGCTGCTGGATGCGTTCTGGCCAGAACGCAGAGGGAATCAGCAAGAGTGTCAGACTTGACCAGGGAGCCATCCAGATCGACGCAGAGAGGCAACATTGTCAGCGTCGATCGATCCTGAGGAGCATCGCCGTCACTGGAAATGGCTCCGGTTGCGATCGATGGAACCCCGGAGTCGGCTGCTTTCGACGAGTGATCGGCGGTGATGTTGGCTCGATCTTCTGCGGTCATTCCTGCGGGCTCCAATAGCTCCACGTTTTGCTGCGTTGATTGTGTGTTCGAAGTTGATTTGATGCTACAACACTTCGTCTCGCTGTACTTCAGTCCTGGATGAACGCAGGGTGACGGAAGAGTATACGAAACTGCCCGAGGGAACAGTTGAAACCGCGACCTCCGTAACCCTGCGGCTTGTATCCTGCGCATCGCAACTACCCTTGATATCTTTAGTATGTAGATGAAAATTTTCAGGCGAGTCGACGATGGACGAAATCGTCGGTTCGAATCGCTTGCACGTTTGCCTGTATAGGAAAGATTCACGAGAAGGGTGGAAATTGTGACCACAGTATTGACAGCAGCGAAGCTATTGACTCCGCTGACAGAAATCGACGCACCACAAGTGACGATCGAGGATGGCCTTATTACCAGCATTGAGTCTCGCGGTGCGTTGGCGGTACCGGAAGGAGCGCAACATCTCGACTTTCCGGAGGCCACACTGGTTCCAGGATATTTCGACGTCCACATTCACGGAGCCATGGGACACAATTCCATGGAGGGCACCGACGAAGCGTTCCAAGCCATCGGAAAATTTCTGGCCACCCGCGGCGTTGCCGCCTACCTGCCGACGACGGTCACCGCGCCCATCGACATGACGCTGCGCGCGCTGGAAGGCATGGCGCAGCAAATCGAGCAAGCCGAGACGGGCTCTGGTAATCTCGCAGGCTGCGCGAGACCGCTGGGCATCCACCTGGAAGGCCCGTTCTTATCCCACAGCAAACGCGGCGTGCAGCCTGCGGAATATCTTCAAGCACCGTCGATTGAGTTGCTGCAGCGGTTCTGGGAGGCCTCTCGCGGGCACATCGTTTTGATGACTGTCGCGCCGGAGTTGCCGGAGGCGATTCCGTTTATTGAGACGGCCGTTCGCCTTGGCATTCGCGTCAGCCTGGGACACAGCAACGCGACCACGCTCGAGGCTGAGGCCGGCATTGCAGCCGGTGCCGTCAGCGCCACGCACACCTTCAATGCAATGCGGCCGCTCGACCATCGCGAACCCGGGCTGTTGGGAGTTGTGCTGGACGAGCCCCACCTCTACGCGGAATTAATCTGCGACGGCATTCACGTCGATCCGCTGCTGGTGCGCTTATTTCACAAAGCCAAGACACCAGACCGCGGCATTCTGGTCACCGACGCGATGGCCGCCACAGGCATGCCGGACGGGGTCTACAAGCTGGGCACCATGGACGTAACCGTGGCCAACGGCACCTGCATGTTTGAAGGAAAATTGGCGGGTAGCGTGTTGACCCTGGACCGCGCGGTGCGCAACTTTGTGAAATTCACCAAGGCTTCCTACGGCGTCGCGGCCCATTACGCCTCAGCAAATCCCGCGCATATGACGGGTTTCTCTGAGACCCATGGAGAGCTTGCGCCGGGCCGCAAAGCCGACATCACCGTGCTGACGCCGGAAGGTGAGATTCGCAGCACTCTTCTCAACGGACAGGTTGTTTCCGGCTAGAACGCCGCGCGGGACGCGGAAAAACTAAGCGTTGTATCAGGGCCCGCATACAACGCGGGCTTCCGCACTCGGCTTCATACCTTCGCTGCTTGAATTGCCGGTAGACTGGCAGCCGCGATGGATTGTCCGACGCGGCGATTGGCTTCATCAGGCAGCGCCATGGAAATGCGGGAGGCAAGCTCGGGAAATTCCGCGCGCAGCACTTCGCGGCTCCGTTCCAGAATGATTTCGCCGCCGAGTCCTGTCGTCACCCTGCCGAGTATGAGCACGTGCTTCAATTCGTAGAAATCGGCGTAGTGGGCAACGGCATAGCCGAGTGCGATGCCGATGGTCTGGTACACCTGCCTGGCCAGCGTATCGCCCGCAGCCATCTTCTTTTGCAGAACAATGAGACGCTCCGGCAGAGGCATATCCGGCGGAAACTGCATTCCGGCGCTGCAAGCGATGCGGTTTGAACCCTGCTGCGAGAAAAACTGCGCGCCGCAGCCCATGTCGCCCGACCACTCTTCGATCGGTCCGTCGGCGCGATAATCGATGGGAGCGAACGCCAGTTCGTTCAGCCAACTGGTGATGTTGCCTGCGTGGTCGGCGTAGCCGGCAGCCGTGCTTGAGCCGAGCGCGATACCCAGCACCGGGTTGTCCTTCAGCGACATGGAGCCGGCGAGTGCAGTCACTTCACCGTCGTTCACCACTTCCATGGGAACGCCCAGTTCTTCGCGGATCCGCAAGAACAGCGATGAGATTTTTTCGAACTGGTCCTTGGGAACGCCACGATAGAGCGAGCCGACGCGCACGCGATTGTTGATCACAATGCCCGCTGCGCTGCCGCCCACGGCATCCAGACGCGGCATATGCGAAGCAGCGCGCTGGATGGAGTCCATCACGCCCCGGTAGTGATACCCGGGGTCCGATTGATTGCGAGGATCCCAAACCACCTCTTCGCTGAATACCGTCTCGCCATTGACGACGGCGCTGGCCTTGCGATCGCTGGCGCCCAGATCGAACCCGACGCGGCAGCCTTCCAGGTGCCGGCCGAGCGGCACGGCGCTTTCCCTGGCTTCTGGAACGGCCTCGGCTGTGGTGACGACAACTTCAAACGGGTGCTCATACACATCGCCCATGAATTCGTAGTCGAATTTGCGCGCGCCGGTGGGCGAATAGACCTGCTTGATATAGTTGCCGATTTCGGCCGGGCCGCCAACGGTAACCTTCCATCCGCCACGCTGCCATAACAGCATTTTGACAATGCGTTCGACGTACAGAAGCGTCGCTTCCAGGTGACCCGCATGGGGAGGAATTACCGTCGTCTGGAAGGATGAAATCTCGCCGCCGCCGCGCTCAATCGCCAGACGCAACGGCGCACCGCCGGATGCCGCAGCCAGTTCGCGGTACTTCCGCGAAAACAGCGAAGCCGGAAGGAAGCCCCGATCAAGGGGCGGTCTGACTGCAGGATTAACTTCAATACCGGCTACTTGTAGTCCCATATTGCTCCTTAAGCTGAACCTGCTCGCCACAGCGCTCCCAGCACCGGGTCCACTGCTTCTGTCCGGATTCGTATTCCGGGAATTTCCCGCCGCAGGAACGCGAACATTGCCTCGCGCACCGGCGCAACCTGGCTCAAAATGCTGCCGGTAAAGGCTACCTCCGGCGGCGCCGTGCCCCGGCTTTCCAGTTTCTCCACCCGCTTCGCCGCCAGCACCGCATACACCCCCAGGAAATTTCCCGCCTCCTGCAAGATGCGAATCGCATCGGGATCGCCGCGTTGTGCGCATTCCACCACGACCGGCGTAAGGTTGGAAAATTCCGGCCCAGGAACTCGATTGGCCACGTCGACCAGGTTGTCGATACTTGGCAGCGCCCATGCTTCCTGAACTTTTCTCAGCAGCAGCGTTTCCTCGTCACGATCAAGAGCATCGAAGACGGCGCGAACGGCACGCTTGCCGATCCAGCTCCCTGACCCTTCATCGGCCACTGCCGGACCCCAGCCGCCCACACGCACCAGCGTTCCGTTGCTGGCTCTCGCCACCAGGTGCGATCCCGTTCCCGCTACCACCATCACGCCTGCGCCTCCGGAAAAAGCCGCGTCCAGCGCAATCGCTCCATCGCTCGCCAGCAAAATCTCGCCGCTGACGCGAGCATGCAATTGCTTGTTCACCCAGTCAGCCACGCGCGGCACGGAAATCCCGGCCAGCCCCACGCAGGTGCAGGCAATCGAGTCGAGTGAGATTCCTGATTCCGCGGTAACGTCTCGCAGCAAAGCATCCAGGTTTTTCTCTGCTTCCTCGACCGGCGCGTTCAAAATTTTGATGGTGCCGCTGGATGCGCGGGCAAGGATTGTCTCGCCTTCGGCCAGCGCGCATCGCGTCCGCGTCGCTCCGGCATCCAACCCTAAAAAATACGCCATGCCTTTTAGGATAAATGGATTTCTATTGGGCCTGCGGACTGGACCGATGTCTTCTCCAATCACCCCAGTTGAAATAGCGGCCCAGAATTCCTTTCACAATCAGGTGATCGGTGGAGGCGGTCGCTCCCCAGCCCGCGCCAATATTGATCTCCCACTTGGGTGAGACGAAGAGATTGATGACAGGAAAAAATTGTTGCTGCTGATAATGCAGAGGCACAAAGTGTCCAAACTCGCCGTAATAGCTGTAGTACTCCAAGCCAATGTTGTAATACTTGTTCGGCTGATAGGTCAGGGTTGCGGCCGGCCCGAACGTCATTCCGTGAGGCGAAACATAGCGGTAGTAGTACTGGATTTCCTGTGGAGTCGAACCCGGGGGCAATGAGACCGGATGGATGCCCCAGTTCATGATCCCGTTGACCGACCAGTACCATTTGCCCATCGACTTATCGACGATGGGATTAATCTGCCAGGACCAGGTTGGATTGGCATACGCCGCACGCGCATATCCAATTTCGTTCGACAGGCTCAGGCCGACCGGCAGGTTCCAACTGAGCGGAGCACGCACACGCGGACGAATATGATCGCCCACCCACTGCACGCCGTTACCGTTGCCTTCTTCCGTGAAAATGTAAAACCCGACCTCAGACCAGTTCGTAATGCCCTCGGTCAGCTCAATCGTTTCGTGTTCCTGGCCTTGGGTTGGCAGCATCCCGTATTGGGTTGTGGTGCTGCCCTCCACCGTGTAGTTGCTGTGCAATTCTGTCAGCAGCGTCTTAGGAGCGAGTGTCTCCGACGGGTACACCTGGATTTCATAGTTATCCTGGGCGTGCAGAAACCCGGGCGCAGAAATGGCGAGAATCAGGACCAGCAGTCTGAAAATGAAACGAATTCGAGCAGGCGATCCATGCATCTCCAGGTTCACTTCTCTTAAACATTTAAGCATAATCGAACAACATCATGAAGCCGGAATCCATGTGGTCTTGCTGGTGGCAGTGGAACAAGGTCTTGCCGGGATGATTCGCGGTGAAGGTCACTTCTGTTCGGGAACGAGTGGGCAACAGAACCACGTCTTTTTTGATGCCCGAGGTCGGCTTTCCACTCAACTTTCTTAATTCAAACGTGTGGCGATGCAGATGAACGGGGTGAATGTCGTTGCTGTCGTTATCAAAAAGTAGACGGTAACGGGTGCCGTTGGTGAGCGAAATCTGTTTTGTTTTCGGCCACGACAAGCCGTTGATCGTCCAGTGGTCGAAGTCTCCATATCCTTCAAACTTGGATCGGAAGGTGAGGGGTATCGCGACTTCTGGCGTAGCGTCCGCTGCACGTGGCGTCGCGTCAGCGAATAATTCGTAGCGAAAATCCACGGCGGCAGGCGCTTTCCACTGGGCGGCGCCGGATTGATTTGCATACTCGACCACGATGCCCATGCCGGATTTCCTCATCGTGTCGTCGACCTCACCCAGCACCCACACCCCCGGATGATCCATCAGGACGACGGCATCGACGCGTTCCGCCGGCCCCAGCACAAGAGTGTCGACCGGCCTGGGATTCGGAACCGGGTTGCCGTCCAGAGCCGTGACCAGAAATTGATGACCGGAAAACGCCAGCGTATGGGTCAGCGTGGCGCTCGCATTCAGCACACGAAAGAGCGTTCGCTCGCCTTTGCGTACGCGAACAGGATCGCCGAAGCCCAGCATGCGACTGTTGATGGTTCCGTACTTGTACGCCACCTGCTGATATCCGTCGGCGGCTCCGCCGATATATCCGTCCCATTCATGCAGCGCCAGAAAAACTTCCTGATCGTAGCGCGCCGGATCGGAAACAGGATCAATAATGAAAAATCCAAATTCTCCGCTGAACGTGGCGCGTTCCAGGTGATGACCAGCCTCGATGTGAGAGTGATACCAGCGAGTCCCTGCGGGTTGCGCCGTAAATGAGGATCGCGCGATGCCGCCATGTGGCGGGGCCATGGGTGAGCCTTCTTCAAAAGCGCCGTCCGCAAGGGATGGAATATGCAACCCATGCCAGTGGACGATATCCGGTATGGTGGTGTGGTTGACCACGTCGATGGTCACCGCTGCGCCTTCTTTAACGCGAATCAATGGTCCTGGAACGGTCCCATTCACGGCCGTCGTCTTGATTGTTTTTCCTGGCGCAATTTCAAGATGAAGAGGAGCGATTTGAAGGGTATAGTCTGCGCCAGCCTGCGCCCACAGCCGCGGCGATCGGGCCAAAGCGGTCGCTGCCGTCAGGGCGCTCGAGCTTCGAAGAAATTCTCTTCGATTCATGCAACCCACCCCCTGGGGCGAGGTCTCTGAGAATGGTTCGCGAGTAAGCCCCGTTCCAAGTACAAAGGGCCTGCCAGGCAGACCCTTTATACAGTGTTCCATTTTCACCCGCTACGACGAAGTCCTTACGGGGTGATGTTCTGGACCGGATGCGTTCCGTTCGCCGAGGTCACAACGCAGTCTGGCAAGCCGTTTGCCGGGAAGGGGCTGTTCAGCACAGTCACCAACACGCCGGTGGTTGGATTCAGCTTGAATCCGGTTACCGAGTTATCCAGATTATTCGCCGTGTACAGGTAGCGCCCATAGGCCGGTTCCAGCGCGATGCAGGTCGGTCCGGTGCCGGTGCCATAGCCTGCGCCCGCGGTTGCCAGGGGATTGCCGGTCGAAGCCTGAATGTTATAGGCACGCACGTCGTTCGAGTTGTAGTTGGTGACATAGAGGAACTTTCCACGCGGATCGACGACCATCCCGTAGGGGAATAGATCCGTCGGGAAAGGTCCGTTTACCTGCGACTGCAGTGTTCCATCCGTCAAGATGTTGTAGGCGAGGATCAGGTTTTGATACTGGTCGGTCACATAGACGAATCGTCCGCTTGGATCGCTGACAATCGCGCTGGGTTTTACGCCAGCCTGAAAATCGTTCGTAGTCAGAGGAGTTAGCACGCCGCTGGTGTAATTCACGGAATATGCGTAGACGCTGTGCGTTCCCTGGTCAGCGACATAAAGATAATTGACGAAGGCCGTCGCCGTCACTCCAATGGGCTGCGCCCCCAGAACAGGCGTTCCAATGGTGAAGCAGTTTCCGTCATTTCCAGCGACGGGAGGGCCCAGTGAACCATCGGTCTGGTTGATGGGATAGACCGCGACGCAGCCCTGGGTGGGAATCGTGTTGGTCTGCAGCGGATTGAGATTGGGCGGGGCAACACCGTTGAATCCCGGAGCATAGCTGTCGACCACGAAAATGAACTTACTGCTGGGGTCGATGGTCATCGAAATCGGATAGGTGCCGGGCGTGTTATAGGTGTGCGCCTGGTACAGCTTTCCATCGGTCCCGATGGTGAACTGGACCAATGTATTGTTGACCTCATGAACGACGTACAGCCATTTGCTGTTATTGCTGGTCGCAGCAGCGATCGGAAAGGCACCGCCCGACGGGAAGGGCGAATTCGCCGTCTGTGTAAGGGCGCCCGACACGCTATCGATCGTATAGGCGCTGATCGTTCCTTGCGTGCCCGTGGTGTTCAGGACATAGACAAACCCGAGGGTGAAACTTGGATTACAGGCCGTAATGCTCAATCCAAGAGCCAGCGATGCAACCAAGGCCAATGTGAGCCGGCCGTATTGACTCCACTTCATGCGATTCCTTTGTCCCCGGCTTTGGATACAGCAACGAGGGTAATTTCCTTGCTTATACCTTGTGGGGTTGTTCCCGTTTGTATTGTAAAAGCGCCAAGCGGCTTTCTGCTAGCGCTCCGCCGGAATCGGCGGCCTATTGCAAACTTCTTTCTCCAGGCAGAGTGTCAACCATTGCAACCGTTAGATTCTCCATCGAGAGAAGTCGAAAGGGCCTCCTTCACAGAGGCCCTAAACAATCCTTCGTCCATTTCTTAATACGTGCGACCTGATACAACTGCGAAGGTTGGTTGACCGACCGTAGGGAACGTCGTGCCCTTGAACATATTGGACAACTGACCGTTGGTCGCACCCATGATTCGTCCGGTAATCGTATTGCTGTTGTGATCGGCGCTATACAGATACTGGTTGGTCGGATCGATCACCAACCAGACTGGTCCTGACCCCGTAGGAAACGGATTGAGTCCGGTCGCCACGGGAAGCGGCTGCAGCTGTCCGTTCGCGGTGCTGATTGTAAAGCCGGAAATCGCGCTGTTTGGCTGAAAAATAGAGCTTGGACCGTAGTTCGCCACATATAAGAACTGGCCGTTGGAGTTGGAAATGATGGCATCTGGAAGGGCCACGTTGCCGATGTTAGTGGTAGGGCCACCCACCAGGCTCTGCAACACGCCGCCGCTGCCGACGGTGAAAGGCAGGATCACGCCCGATCCCTCTACCTGACCATTTTCCTGTGTGCCGTTATCCGCAACGTAAACGTATCTTCCGGCCGCCCCCAGCGCGATGGTGCTGGCTGAGCCGGGCGGTATGCCCAGGGTCAGAGGTGCGTTCTGGGTCAACGTCAACTGACCGTTTGAGGTGTTGATCGCGTACAGAAAAACATCCGGCGTCACGCAGGAGGAGGTCGGCGGTGCGTTCACGCAGGCCGGCGGAGGCGTGACCAGATTCGGGTTATACGCCTGGTCCAGAATATAAAGATAGCCACTGGTGCTCACCATCTGCACCGGGTTGTAGTTCACGGTGAAATAGGGCAGCTGCGTGCCGTTGGTGTTGAACGTGTTCTGATTGGTGATCAGCGTCAGCTTGCCGGTGCTGCCGTTGATGCCGAATACCGTGACATCGCCGCGGCCGGCATTCTGGTCGACGCCATTCACCACGTCCGGCGGAGCCACCTGGTCCAGAACATACAGGTAATTTCCCGCGGGAGTAATTCCGAGGGCCACGGGATTGATGCCGGAAGTGAAATAGGTGTGCTGGAACGCAAGCACGCCGCCGCCGCCAATCGAATAGATGGATACGCTGCCCGATCCGGCAACTCCCGGTGTTCCCTGGCTCGCGACTGCCAGATAGCGTCCCCCTGGGAAGACCGCTTCCATCACCGGCGTGCCGCCGGCATTCGCAAACGGCGAGCCTGTCACCGGCGTCAAGTAACCAAAGTCGTGGTCAATCTTGTATGCGCCAATCTGATTGAACTGCGCCCCGGTTACGAACATGTAACCTGAGGTGTAGACGCCGCAGCATGTGATGCTCAGCCCTAGAATCACTGAACCAATCAAAGCCAGAGCGACACGGCTATACTTCCAAAACTTCATGTGTATCCTTCAACCTCTTGGTCTTGGGTGCGACGCAGAGGACTGCCAACGCAGAATTTATATCTGGATTGCTTGCTCTCCAATTGTAAAAGCCTCCGGGTATTTGTGCCAGTTGAGCCCCAACTTTAAAACAACCGCTCGACGCGGCCTGGGAGGGTGGGGAGGCTTCCGGTCAGCCAGCGAACATGACCTGCGCGGATGAATTCTCGACTCGATAACCAGCCGAGATCCACAAGCATCCTGACGGGCGCAGCCGAAACAAGAGTTCTGCCTCAAGCGCTGAGCCACACACTGGAGCGAGGGCATGGGTTGTACAAGCGCAGCCGGTTCACTCGCAATAGATGCGCTCTAGAAGATGTGCAGGCGGATGACGAGATATTTCTTGGGGTTGGCGCGGACAGCCGCAAGCAGCTTCCGCATCTCCACCACCGCCTGATCGCTGTTGTTGTAAAGCGACGGATCGTGCAGCAGCTTGCCCACGGTTCCCTCGCCCGCGTCGGCGCGGTGCAGGATGGATTGCAGATCGGAAATGGTGAGGCTGACCTTGTTGCGGAAGGCTTCATCCTTCGCCATCATCCCCAGCGTCCCTTTGCCTTCATTGATCTCGGCGATCAGGCGGTTGGCGTTTGCGGCAGTGTGGTTCACGTTGTTATACAGGGCATCGTCTTTCACCAGCTTGCCCACCGTGCCTTTGCCGGCGTCAACCTGATTCACAATGTCCTGCAGCCGCGCGATCGTGTCGTTGGCGCGCTTGTAGAGCTCGTCATCTGCCACCAATTTACCCAGCGTGCCTTTGCCATGGTTGATCTGGGTGATGGTTCCCTGCAGCTCGGTGAGAGTGGAGACCGCATGCTTGTAGAGGTCAGGATTGTTGATGAACAAGCCCAGAGAACCCTTGCTATTGCCAAGCGAATCGGCCACCGTGTCCAGCTTCGTCAGAAGCACATTCACTTGCTTAATGGTCGTCTGACTGGACTTGATCACATCCGACAGGCTCGGTGTTTGCACCACGGGAACTTCATCGCCGTTGGTCAATTGTGGCCCGGTCGCCTGGGCGCTGTCCAAATCGACGAAGGTGTCTCCAAGTACGCCCGCAGTGGCCAGCGAAGCAGAAGTGTCCTTATGCAACGCAGCTTTATAGTTCAGGCCCAGGCTCATGATCACTTCGACCGGCGTCAGCTTTCGCCCTGGCACGATAATGATTTTCTTTACAGAGCCAATGGTTACACCTTGCAGATTCACCGGCGCACCCGGTTTCAGGCCGGAAGCGTTTTCAAAGAAAGAGTGCACGACGATGTGGCGACTGAAGATTCCGCCCGAACTTCCCGACATCAAGGAGATGAGGAACGTCAGGGCAGCAAGGGCGACAATGACCAGGACGCCCACCTTCAATTGTGACCAACGAACCTCGTGCTGATTTGGCACAGCTTCTCCTGGTTAAAGCGGGTCGACCGGAAGGCACGATGCAACCGCCGCGAAACTGAATACAGTCGAGCATAGCAGAGGATTCGCCACATCCGAATGCTCGAAGAACTGCCAACGATCGATATATAGATGCCGATTTTCGTTGCTGGCCTCGAAAATCTTGCGGATGCAAGGGATTTTGACCTGGAGGGCCCTGGTTAAAAAGGCAGAATCCAAATGATTCAGTCTTCTAACACCACCTGGGCCAACGCCTCAGTGCGGGAGTGAGTCAGCGAAATCACAGCATTTCGAACTCCAAGGTCGCGGGCAATCTGCGCCGCCCGGCCATGAAACACCAGTGTCGGTCGGCCGCTGGGAGTTCGAACCACCTCAATATCGCGCCAGGACACCCCGAAATGAATCCCCGTGCCTAACGCCTTGGCAGCTGCTTCCTTTGCGGCAAAGCGGGCGGCAAAGCTCTCCGCGCCATTCTTTTTGCTCCGGCAATAGCGAATTTCCCCTGGCAGGTACACGCGCTGGCAGAACCTGTCTCCATAGCGCGCCAACGTGTCTGCGATGCGCGCAATTTCGATCATGTCCACGCCGCTGCCAACAATCATGGCTGCACAGTATCACATCGGAATGTTCTGGGTGCCCCAGGTCTCGGCTCTGAGACCTGGGATTCTGCAATCCTCATTGAGGAGTGACGCAATCGCTTCCCTGACTTCAACCCGCCTCCACCAATCCATAATGCCGCTGCCAATGCGCTTTCAGATGAGCCCACACAATCTCCACCGAGGTGCGCGACATTTCTTTCTCGCCACTCTCGACAAATCGTGCGGCTTCCATGCGCGCCAGTTCCAGCAGCTTGCGATCGCGCAGCAAGTTGGCGACGCGGAAATCCGGCAGTCCCGCCTGCCGCGTACCAAAAA
Organism: uncultured Acidobacteriota bacterium; assembly: GCA_963735505.1. GTDB lineage: Bacteria > Acidobacteriota > Terriglobia > Terriglobales > Acidobacteriaceae > JAKAAZ01. The sequence goes on from CAVTLR010000003.1 coordinate 1,103,937, forward strand.
ATTCTCCGGGTCCGCGCAGCGTCAGATCCAGTTCCGCCAGCTCGAAGCCATCCTGGGTGCGAACCATCGCGTCCAGGCGCTCGTCGGCTTGCGGCGTCACTCGCCCAGCTGTCATTAAAATGCAGTACGAGCGTGCCGCCCCGCGACCGACGCGACCGCGCAGTTGATGGAGTTGCGCCAGCCCAAATCGCTCCCCATGCTCAATGACCATCACCGTGGCATTGGGAACATCGACGCCAACTTCAATCACCGTGGTCGCCACCAGAACATCCAGTTCGCCGCGCTGAAACCGCCGCATCACAATTTCCTTTTCTTCCGCGCCCAGCCGCCCGTGCAGCAAGCCGATTCGGAGCCCAGCCAGATGCGTCGCGCGCAACTCTTCGCACATTGCCACTGCCGATTTCAGAGCCGGCTTCTCAAACAGCGACTCGGTTTTCGTCCGCGACTTTGTGCCTGCCTTTTTCTTCGCCGACGTCTTCCCTTTTGTTGTTGTCTTTGCGGAGCCTTCCTCGTCCGACACTGCTTCAGCATCCGGATCGTGGGCGAAATCGAGTTCCGGCTGATCGTCCTTGCTGCCCTCAATCACCGGATAAACAATGTATGCCTGGTGTCCCGCTTCCACCTGCTTGCGAACAAATCCCCACACTTCTTCGGCTCGTTCATCGACGACACGCCGCGTCACAATCGGCGTGCGCCCCGGCGGCAGCTCATTCAACACGCTCACGTCCAGATCGCCGTAGAGTGTCAGCGCCAGCGTGCGCGGAATCGGCGTGGCCGTCATCACCAATACATGAGGCTCGGCGGCATTTGGCTTTTTCATCAGGCGGAAGCGCTGCATCACCCCAAACCGATGCTGCTCATCGACGACCACCAGGCCGAGATTTGCAAACTCCACTTTCTCCTCAATCAGCGCGTGCGTCCCGATCACCAGATCCGCTTCACCGCGCACGATGCGCCCGCGATTGGTACGCTTGCGATCTTCGTCCAGCGAACCTGTCAGCAGAACCACGTTATACGGAGGCTGCCGCTGCGACCGTTCCAGCAGCCGTCGCGCTGCCAGAAAATGCTGGGTCGCCAGAATCTCAGTGGGCGCCATCAGGGCTGCCTGATATCCGTTTTCGATCGCGATAAAGGCAGCCTGCAGCGCCACGATGGTCTTGCCGGAGCCGACATCTCCTTGCAGCAATCGACGCATCGGGGTTGGCTGGCGAAGGTCCTGCACAATCTCCGATAACACGCGCTTCTGCGCCGCGGTGGGATGAAATGGCAGCACCTGCTTCAGCGCCTCGCGCACGCGAAGGTCGGCGGCGAAGGCGGGCCCGAGGCGTTCCCGCATGCGTCGACGTTTCAGCTCCAACCCTAATTCCAAAAAAAACAATTCTTCAAAGATGAGCCGCTGATGCGCCGGTGTGGCCGCAGCCTGCAACAATCGCAGCCCGGTTCCGGCAGGTGGAAAATGTGCGGCTCGCAGCGCCTCCGCTCGCGACGGCAACTGCATGCGCTCGCACAACTCCACCGGCAGAGTTTCCGGCAGCGCATTTCCCATCTCCTCCAGCAGTCGATAAATCACGCGCCGCAACCAGCGCGAACTGAGCTGCGCGCCGCCCAGCGATTCATACACCGGAACAATCCGGCCGACTTCCAGCAGGGTTTCTTCCGGATCGTTTTCTCCGGGAAGAATTTCAATCTGCGGCTGGATCATCTTGAACGCGCCCGCCCGGCTGCGCGAGGGTTCCACCTTCCCGTAGAGCGCCAGCATCTGGCCCAGTTGAAATTTGTCCTTGAGATAGGTTCCGTGAAACCACATGCATTTCAGCGAGGAGGTTCCCTGGCCAACCGTCATTTCAAAAATCGGCATGCGCCTGGTGCGCAACAGAACCGTGCCGCGCACCTCAGCAATCACGCTGGCCATTTCCCCGGGGACCAGTTCATTCAACGCGCGCGGATTGAGGCGGTCCTCATAGCGGAAGGGCAGGTGGTACAGCAAATCCTCGACGACAAGGATGTTCTTCTCTTTCAGTTTTTCGGCCACACGCGGGCCGACGCCCTTCACAAATTGAATGGGAGTATCAAGCGCAATCACATTCTGGATGCTACCAGCCCGGGAACCGTCGAATAGGCCCTGCCGGTTTCAACTGTGTAAATAACGTTCCCGCACGATCGCGACGTGATGGGCAAAGTGTCCGGCGATGATGTAACTCAAGGCACGGACCGTGAATTGATTCCCGTCAGCAACGCCGCTTCGCATCCACGCGTCGGTCGACAAGTTCCGGAACAACGAAGAGGTGGCGCGTCGTACTCGCCGAAATTCCTCTGCATGCTCGCCCCACGGAATGACATCTGCGTTTGCGCCGGACACCGCAATGTTTTGATCGAAGCCGGGCAACGGAGCCTCAAAACCGCGAGCGAACCAGAGTGCACGAAATGCGAACATTCTTTCTGCGTCCGTGATGTGATTCATGACCTGCCGAAGGCTCCATTTATCGGGCGCATAGCGATAGAGGGAGGTCCCTTCAGAAATGCTGGCGAATAGCGCCGCCGTTTCGTACAACTGTTGCTCCAGAATCGCGACGATGTCACCCTTCCCGATCTGGTTGATGTAAGTGAAATAGTAACTCGCAGCTTCGGAGTTTTCCGGACGTCCAATCATGGCTTCACTGTAGCGCATTCGGCAAAGCGACGCGAAGGATAACGCGCCAAAAAATCTGCCCTTTGCTACACTGCCTTCAATTGATCGCAGTGCCCCCCGCATGAACCTGGTTGAACTGAATCAAATCTCGAAGCGCTATGACACCAAGGTTGCCGTCGATGCCTTGAGCCTGCAGATTGAAGCCGGCAAGATGTTTGGCCTGCTCGGCCCCAACGGCGCCGGCAAGACTTCGACCATCCGCATGATGATCGGGATTACCATGCCGGATTCTGGCACGGTCACGCTGTTCGGCCAGCCTTTCTCCCGCAAAAACCTGACCCGCGTCGGCTATCTGCCGGAAGAACGCGGTCTCTACAAGAAGATGAAGGTGATCGATCAGCTGGTTTTCCTGGGGCAATTGCATGGCCTGGATGCGACGCAGGCCAATTCCCGCGCCCGCCAGTGGTGCGAGCGGCTGCAGATTTTCGATTCCATCGACTTGAAGACCGAAGAGCTGTCGAAGGGCATGCAGCAGAAAATTCAGTTCATCTCCACGCTGTTGCACGAACCCGCGCTGATCATTATGGATGAGCCTTTCTCCGGCCTGGATCCGGTGAACACGCAGTTGCTGCAGGAGACGTTGCTGGAGCTGAAAAATGCGGGCAAGGCCATCCTGTTCTCCACCCATCGCATGGATCAGGTGGAAAAATTATGCGACTCCATTTGCCTGGTCGACGGCGGCAAAGCGGTGTTGTCCGGCGGCATGCGCGAACTGAAATCCCGCTATCCGCGGAACCGCGTGGTCATCGATTTTGAGGGCGACAACTCCTTTGTGAATCATCCTGCAGTGCAGGAGTACAAGGCCTTCGCTGGCCATGTAGAAATTCAACTGCGCGATGGCGCCGACCCACAGGACCTGCTGCGGGCTGCCCTCCAGAATGCGAAGATTTACAAGTTTGAGTTGATGGAGCCATCCCTGGAAGAAATCTTCATCCAAACCGTTGGGAGACGCGTCCATGCGTGAAGCCCTGCTGATTGCGAAACGAGAATATCTGGAGCGGATTCGCAGCAAGGCTTTCCGCATCAGCACGGTGCTGATCCCGCTGGTTTTTGCCGCCATCTTTGGCATGGGCGCGTTCTCTGGAAAGATGGCCAGTGGACCCAGGAGCATCGTGGTCGCGTCGAATGATCCCGTGCTGGCGCAATCCACGCGTACGGAATTGCTGCGGGTGCCCGCAACAACGGACGATGCCAGGGATAACCGACGCGGACTGCGGCCGCAGCTTCATGTGGAAGTGCAAGCCCCGGTCACGGAAAGCGATCTTGGCGGGCTCAATCATCAGGTGGCGTCGAAGGCCATCGACGGATATTTGTGGCTGAATGTGCAGCCGGGACAAGCCGTGCCGGAGGCGACGTATGTTTCTCGCGGCTCGACCGACATTATCGGAGCCGGCAAAATGCAGACTGCCATTGGCGATGCGCTGGTGCGCGAAGCACTGATGAACCATGGCGTGGCCAGTAGCCAGGCGGATGGCTTGTTACATGACGTCGATCTGAAAACCCGGCAGGTGAAGGGCGGCGAAGCAGTCGCCTCCGACGCCAGCAAGGGCTTCTGGGGCGCCTACATGATGGCGTTCATTTTGTATTTCGCCGTCGTCTTTTACGGAATGAATGTCGCCCATTCGGTGGTCGCGGAGAAAACATCGCGAGTGTTTGAAGTGCTGTTGGCAACTGCCAAGCCGGAATCGCTGATGGCAGGCAAGCTGCTGGGAGTGGGCGCGGCTGGGCTGACGCAAATGGCCGTGTGGATTACGGCTGTCCTGCTTTTGAGTGCGTCTGCGTTGGGGGCGGAACTAGGCCAGGGCGGTTTGGCGGCCTATGGCATCACGCCCGTCCAGTTGATATTCTTCATCCTCTATTTTCTGCTCGGCTTTTTCTTTTACAGCGCGCTTAGCGCCGGCTTTGGCGCTACCGTCAGCCAGGAGTCTGAAGTGCAGCAGTTCAGCATGGTCCTGGTGATGCCGCAGCTTGTCGGTTTGATTTTGATGGTCTACATTCTCGGCAGTCCATCAGCATGGCCGGTAGTGTTGCTCTCGCTGTTTCCGCCCTGCACTCCCATTGTGATGTGTTTGCGCATGTCGGCGATGGTGGTTCCATGGTGGCAACTGGCACTGTCGGTCGTCCTGATGGTGGCCGCGACCTACGGTGTGCTCTGGGTGGCTTCGCGCATTTACCGTGTCGGCATCCTTATGTATGGCAAACGACCGACGCTGCCAGAGATGATCCGCTGGCTGTCTTACAGCTAGAGCGCTAGCGCAAAGACACGCGCCAATTTCGAAGATTTCAGGTTAGAATTCCCCAAGCAGATTGTGGCAGGTGGGATTCTATGAACATTTTGCTATTGTCGATGCCGGACTCGTTTGAGCACATGCCCTCAATCGTGATCCGGATGCCGAATGGAGCGTTGACGTCACTTGCAGGCAACGTGGATGAGCATCATCACGTCGCCGTCGCTGACCTGATCCTGTGTCAGCGAACTGTGCGACAGACGGTCACGCGCCTACTCGAGGAGCATGATCCGCAGCTGGTTGGGCTTTCCACGATGACGTTTCAGCGTCGCACCGCGGAACGCATCATCCACCTGATTCGCCAGCTAAAACCCAACGCAAAGATTGTCGTCGGCGGATATGATCCCAGCCTTGCGTCCGAGGCCTACCTCTCCATGCCAATCGACTTTATCGTGCGTGGCGAAGGGGAAATTGCTTTCCGAGAATTGACACGCGCGCTTGAAAAAAACGGCGACATGCACTTTATCGCGGGCTTGTCGCATCGTCACCAAGGCAAGTGGATTCATAATCCGCAGCGCGCCCCCCTCAGTCTGGAAAGCGAGGAGATTCGCCTGCCCAAGCGAAGCGCTCGCGTACTGCGCGGGTACACCATGATGGGGCGCCAGGTAGACGTGATCGAGACATCGCGCGGCTGCACCTTCGATTGCAGTTTCTGCTCCATCATTGAAATGCGTGGCCGCAATTTTCACACCTACTCGTTCGACCGTGTGATCGCGGACATTCGCGATGCGAAGAAACACGGCGCGCGCACGCTTTTCATCGTCGATGACAACATCACGTTGAACGTGCATCGTTTTGAGGCGTTGTGTAATGCCATCATTGATGCCGGTCTCAATACCATCGACTATTTTCTGCAGGGCATGACTTCAGCCATGGCCAACCATGGAGAGAAATTGGCTCCATTGATGAAGCGCGCCGGATTCCGCTATGTATTTTTGGGAATCGAAAACATTCTTGAAAGCGATTTGAAGCTGCTGCAGGCGAGCGCAAAAAACACAGCTCGATCGAATGGACACAATACCGGCAATGCGACGCTGCAGGCGATCGAAAATCTGCATCGTAATGGGATTTATGTTGTGGGCGGCCTGATTGTCGGCAGTCCGGGCGATACCGTCGAGTCGATTGAGGCCAACCTGGAGTTTGCGCGCAAGTATGTGGACTGGCCGTACATTCAGCATCCCACGCCCTACCCACGGACGCCGATGACAGACGATTTTCGCAAACGTGGACTGATCGAGCACGAGCGATTTGAAGAGTATGACGGAACCACCTCCGTCGTGAAAAATGAATATCTCTCGGCAGATGAAATCGAATATCTGCGCTGGAAAGCGGAGCGTGGGATGAAGACGCGTCACCTGCCCACAGTTCTTCGACACGACCCGTGGTTCGTGATGCGCAATGTGCTTTCCATGGCGGCGAACACCTATCGAGGGTCAAAATTACGCACCGTGTTGGGCCTGGAAGATGATCGTCAGGCCTTCGCCCGCTACAAGCAAATCCGCCATCGAGAGCGCGAATACGTCTGATCCAGCAGGTTCCGTTCCGCTGAAGTCTGTATGCCATACTCGGACATGCTGCTTCGTCCCGCGCAACCCGAGGATGCACTCGCTGTAGCCGGGGTACACGTACGATCATGGCAGGCGGCCTATCGCAACATCCTTCCTGAGGATTACCTGAGTCAACTTCGTCCTGAAGACCGAGCCGCCAAGTATGACTTTGCCTCTCGCGATCCCCTGAAGCCGCAAACCATCGTCGCGGTCGAAGAGGAAGAGAATCCAGCGGTCCATCGATCCGCCATCATCATGGGATTCGCCACCGTCATGCCGGTGACCGACTCGGAGATGCCCGGCTATGGCGAGCTATGCGCGCTCTATGTGGACCCTCCACAGTGGGGCCAAGGGATTGGCGTGGCGCTGCTTTCTGCCGCTCGCGCGCAGATGCTGGAGCAAGGACTTCGCCACGCAATTCTGTGGGTGTTGACGGGGAACGTGCGTGCGGAGCGGTTCTATCAGCACCACGGTTGGGCCGCGGATGGCATACGTCGCAAGGCCACGGTGTGGGACATTGAGGTCGACGAAATTCGCTATGCGCGACCACTGGAAGCGCCTTCTTCCAGCCGCAAATTGTAGCCAGTCGTGAAGCGCTCGGCCCCTCCCTGGCGGCCGCCAAAATTCGGTCCCGTAAATCTCGCGTGCGGGCTGCCTGGCTTCTTTCAGAATGTCAAAAAATCCCCACGACAAAATTTCTCGCGCCAGGCAACCCTTCCGTTGAACGCCTACTCCTGGGCAGAGCCGGATCGGCACAACCGCGAGATTCCAGCATTGAGAGAAGTGCTTACAATGTCAACGAAATTCGTCGGCTTCTGAGCAACGAGAATGCCAAATTCCACAACTAATTGGATGAATGGCCCGATAGCGTTTCGGGTCGATCTTTTCCCAGGATGCCTTGGGACCTGCCGGTGCAATTCAGCCCAATCCGCAAGAGCTGTTGTCTGGCAATCAAGCAAGCAATCTGAGAAAAGCCAACCCCCATCCAGCAGTTTTAAAAAAATAGGAGCACTGAAGATGAAGCAGGAACAAAAAACTATGACCAAGGTAATGGCGATTGCGAGTCTGGCAGCTGGACTTGTCATCGCGGGTTGCAACAGCAACCCGAAGTTTCCGGACTCAAAGTCAGCTGTAAATAATTCGCTGACCCAGAATAATCTGGGCGCAATCCATGTTTCGCAAGATCAGGATAAAGGTGTGATCACGTTGACGGGAACGGTACCATCGGACGGCCAAAAGTCGCAGGCGGAATCGATCGCCAAACAGGCTGCGCCCAATTACACCATTGCCGACGAGATTGCTGTCGTGCCACCGCAGAATGCCGACGCAACCAAGGCTGCGAATTCTGATACTGACGATGCTATTGAAGACAGCTTCAAAGCGGATCTGAAGAAGCACCGCAACCTGGACGATCAAGACATTTCAGTCACGTCAAAAAACGGCGCGGTAGTGTTGACCGGAAGCGTCAAGACAGAAGCCCAGAAGCGCGAGGCCGAGCGACTGGCCAAGCATGTCCCCAATGTGCAGCAGGTGGTGAATGAAATTAAGGTGAAGCCGGGCAAACATTCCTCTGCCAGCTAATCCGACAAAGACCTTTCGGTCCTTCCCCAGAACAGCAGAAAGCGAGCCAAAATATTGGCTCGCTTTCTTTTTTTGAAAGATCCGCTTGTCCGGCGATCAGCTTTAGGCTGGCTGTAACTCCTGCTTCCAGGCAATCCCGCCCAGCCGGTACAGGTATCCCCGCTGCAGCTCAAAACTGCACTGCGTCTCCTTCAGCAAATCCTGCATTTCCTGGTAGGTATACGCCTGCCGTACGGATGCCGGTCCATCGTGCCGAGACAATCTGCTGGGATCCATGAATCGCTGCACGTGCGATAGAAAGTAATTGACGCGCTTTCTCTCGACGTCGTTGATCAGGACGGCAACCCGGGAAACGCGCAAAGCTTCGCGCAGAAACGCTCGCGCCTCGTCAATGCTCAGGTGGTGCAGAAACAGACAGCAGGAAACGATGTCGACGCTATTGTCCGGCAACTCCAGCATCAGCGCGTCACCCGTCATCAGCGTAGGAGGACGCAAGTCTTTATGCCAGTTTTGGCTCTGCGGCAAATGTTTGGCGCAGCGATCCAGCAAGGCAATTTCCAGGGAGATATTCTGCTTTTTCAGCATCAGCGACGCGGCCTGCAATACATCCGCATAGCCGGACGCGACCTCCAGGACCTGCAATTTCTTTATGTTGAACTTCGAACACACACGCTGGAACAGCCGCTTATGCATCCTGTGTCCGCCATACAGCCGGTTCACTCGACCGATCGCTCCCAGGGCACACGCAACTTCCGCTTTGGACCAATGATCGCTGTCCAGAAGTTCTTGCTTTTGAATCCGTTCCATTTCCAATCCACTCCAAACTAGCCCTAAACGTCTCCGCAATCATCGCAGACTTCGCCCATTTCTGGTCGAATTTCTTGGTGTCGAACTCGGTACTCGGGGTGAAGGATTCATTTTGATTCCATAGAATAGAAGGTATGAATTGGCGCCCATGGTTTCGCGCAGGCCTTCCTGCGGTTACGATGCTCCTCTTGGCTTCCTCGTTTGCTTTCGCCGCCACCGCCCCCTTTGATCTGCCAGGTCCACGGCTGGAGATAAGGATTACCCGTGCCGGAAGAAGTCTGCCCATCTCCCAGGTGCCGAACCTGCAGGCCGGCGACGAAATGTGGCTGCACCCCGATCTTCCTGCCAATGAATCCATCCACTACTTGCTGATCCCGGTATTTCCTCCGAGGCTCTTTGAACCCTCCGCCCGAGGACTGGTTCACCAAGGTCGAAGCCTGGAAACCGCAGGTGCAGCGCGATGGAGTCAACATCCATGTTCCTGACGGCGCCCTGGAAGCATTGATTTTCTGGGCCCCCGAGACCGGTGGCGGATTCACCACGGTGCGAACCGCGGTGCGGTCGCGTCCCGGCGTGTTCGTGCGCGCAGCCCAGGACTTGTATGCCGCTGACCTGACCCGCTCACGCCTGGATTCCTTTATCGATGCGGTGAAGAAGATTTCCAATACCGATCCGACTCGGCTGGAACCGCGCTCGAAGTTACTGGCGCAAACTCTCTACCTGAAGATCAATAACGCCTGCTTCGAGCTGGCCCCCGACCAACAGGAAGCCTGCCTGCTTCAAAACCCTGACAACCTGGTGCTGAATGACGCTCAGAGCCAATCGATGGTCACAGCGTTGACTTCAGGTGCGGCCGGCGACATGATCAATCAAATCAGCGCCTCCACGGCTGCGGGCGGCGGAATGTACAGTCCTTATGTCGGTGCAGTAGTGGATATGGTGCGCATTATGGGCAGCCTGCACACCGCACAATATGCCTATATTCCAGCCCTGTCCGTGAACGACGACGGCGCGATTCAGCTGAAACTGAGTAGCCCTCCTTCCTTCAGCAATCCCAAGTCAGTGATGGTCGCGAGTTTGCCGCCGGTAGCGCCGGTACATTTCCCCATGTTGCGCGCTGTGCATCCGGAGGAATTGCTCTGCCTCGAGCAGCCCAAGCTGGTTCTATCGGTGGAAGGGGCTCCCCTCGTTTTTTCCACGAACTATGCCCACGATTTGGTGTTGCACGTACAGGATTCTGCGGGTCACTCCGTGGACCTGCCCGCCACCGCCAATGCAGAGAGTGGGGGGTTTGTCGTGGACGCCCGTGCGCTGCAGAGTTCAAGCGTCTCCGGTACTGTGACCGGTCAGCTGCGCGGCGAGTGGGGCTTCGATCCGTGGAACGGCCCGGAATTCGCCTTCACCAACTCTCGCCGGCAGGAATGGACTTTTGCAGCGGGAGAAACTAGCGCAATCACCGCGGCAGACAAGATATCGCTGCATTTGCAAGCAGACAGTGTGGTCTGTGTCCAGGGAGTGACCCTCGATACCCCGCAGGGGAAAACGGAAAAAACAACCATCACCCGCACTCCGCCCAGGCTGCTGGAAGTAAATCTGCCCATCAAAAAATCCGCGCAGGGTGTGTATACCCTGGTGGTCTCCGAATACGGTCAGACCAAGCCTGAAAAAGTGCCGGTCCACGTCTACCCGCCGTCTGCTGAGGTGACTGGATTGATTCTGCATGCAGGAGACGATCGCGCGGTGATGACAGGAACGCATCTGCAGGAAGTGACCACCGTCGAAATGTCCGGAACCATTTTTCATGCCGTCCCCATGAAACACAACGCTACGGACGACAAGCTGCAACTGGAGACATCGACAAATCTCGCCGGCTCGAAGGTTTTTGTCGAAGGCGCAACCATCATGGCCCACGTTCATTTGAAGGACGAGCGTGTGTTGGATATTCCGGTGACGATTGCTCCCTCGCGCCCGGAGGTGGAATTGCTGAGCAAGAGCATCTCCGTCACTCCCGGCGGTAGTTCCGCCTTTATCCATTTAGGAAACGACAACGACTTGCCGCAATTTGGGCATGTGAACTTCTTTTTGAAGTCCGTGGCGCCGCCGCAATTTCCGCGAGACCAGACGATTGAAGTGGGCGCGGCCGACGGCGGGTTTGTCACTACGCTGACGCTCGCCAACAATTCGCTGACATTGCAGGATGCACAAACTGTATTCGCCACGCTGGACCCTGCCAAAGCGTTCGGTGCATCGGCGTTCGGGCCGCTGCGCTTCCGTCCTGTCACCGCCGCTGGAGTACCGGGCGATTGGCAGCCGCTTGCCAATTTGGTGCGCCTGCCGGAACTGAAGCATGTGGATTGCCCGTCCGATCCAGCGCAATTGTGCGCGCTCACGGGAGACAACATGTTCCTGATTGACTCGATTGCGGCATCTCCTAAATTTGATCATCCAACCAGCGTTCCTATGGGATTTGCCGGCAACACCATGAAAGTTCCGCGGCCAAATGGAACAACCCTGTATCTGAAGCTGCGAGACGATCCATCCACGGTAGACCTGGTTTCGCTGCCGGTCATGCCAGCAGCCGATCAGAATTAGCGCAGATTCGGTAAAAATGGCCTGCCCATTCAGCATTCGGGCAGGCCTGGGATCTTCTTGCGCCCCCACGCTGCTACCCTTGAGTTATGGCTGATTTCAAATCCATCGCCGAAATGATGCAAAGCTGCGCCGATCGCGCCGTCAAGATCGCCCACGATCGCTTTGGGTTTGAGCTCGATTACTCCGAAGAGAGCCTCAAGTCGCTGGAGACAATTCTGGCCAGCGTCGGTACCGATCTGAATCTGTTGGAAAATGAGCAGGTGGAGGAGCAGGTGAAGTTGTGGGGCGGCTACCTTGGCGAAGTCGTCCGTCGCTACTGGAACGGCGGATGGGACCTGATTCAATATCCGGGCGGCGTGGCTGCCGTGCCGACTCTGCTGATCTCAGGATCGCAGCTCTATCCCCTGATGAAGGTCTACCGCAGGCTGACGATGGGAGATCGCGAGGATATCTGGGAGTTTTATCAACGAATCCGAAACCATCTTTCCACCGTACATCCCTTAGACGGTTCACGGGACGCAGCCGATACTCAATAACTCTCTTCCGGAAATCCGCCGAGACCTCCGATTCTGACTTTCATGGACGCAATGCGGCTTCGGCGCCTGGGCCACAAGCCGTGCGCGATTGTGCGACAATACGATTGAGTAGACTAGGCAGGCGACTGACAAGCCTGCGGGAGAACAACATATGGGTGACCTATTACAGCCCTGGCATCTGGTAGTGATTCTGGTGGTAGCGCTTCTGATCTTTGGACCGAGCAAACTTCCCGGCCTGGGCAAAGGCCTGGGCGAAGGCATCAAAGGATTTAAGGAAGGCATCAAGGGCATCGGCAGCTCTGACGAAGCCGATAAGCCGGATACCACCAAGACCACGCCCGAAGTGAAGTAGTTTCTCGAAGCGACAACCTGACCGTCCGGAACACATCCGTTGGAAATTCCTGGTTCAATCCGGTATTCGATTTCCGCGCAAAAGCCGCACATTTTCGTGCGGCTTTTCGCATTTCAAGCTAAGTAAAACTGTTTCACTGATTTGCATTTTTGGTACTCGAAACGTCAGGACATAAGAACCATGGAATTTGACCTGGTCCTACTTCACCCTCCGAGTTTTTACGACTTCCGAAAGAACAATCAGTTTCGCGGCCCCATCAGCGATGTCGTTCCTTCCAGTTCCGTCTTCGACATGTATCCGATCGGATTCACCAGCATCGCCGGATACCTGGAGCGATTCGGACATCGCGTCAAGATCGTCAACCTCGCGGCCCGCATGGTGCACAACCGCCGCTTTGACGTGGAAAAAAAGATTCGCGGATTGAAGTCAGCCGCGTTCGGCATCTCGCTGCACTGGCTGCCGCACGCCCAGGGAAGCATCGAAATCGCCAAGCTGGTGAAGAAATACCATCCTCACGTGCCGGTCATTTTCGGTGGCCTCTCTTCCACTTATTACCATCGAGAATTAATCCAGCATGACTGCGTCGATTTCGTCATGCGCGGCGACTCTACAGAAAGCGCCATGTTGGCGTTGATCGACGAGATCAAGGCCGGCACCATTGATTTTTCTTCGGTGCCCAACCTGACCTGGAAGCGCGATGGAAAAGTGTTTGTGAATCCCATCGGCCCGCCGCCCGCGAATCTTGACGACATCGACATTCCCGACTATCGCTACGCCATGCGATCGGTGTTTCAATATCGCAGCTTGCTGGATGCGCTTCCGTATGAGGGCTGGCTGAGTTATCCGCTGAGCGCGTTACTCACCATGCGTGGCTGCACGCAGGATTGCGCTCTCTGCGGAGGCTCGCGCAGCGCCTACTCTTTCAACTGCGCACGCACCAAGCCGTCCATGCGCTCGCCTGCAAAGCTCATGCAGGATATCGAATGCATCCAGCGCTTCTGTCGCACCCCGATCTTCGTGATTGGCGACATTCGCCAGGGCGGAACAAAGTATGTCGATGAATTTCTGGAGCGAGTCTGCGCCCTGCGGCCCAGCAACGAACTGGTCTTCGAGCTATTCTGGGGTGCGGACGACGACTTCTTCGAGAAAGTGGAACGCACGGTGCGCAAATACAGCCTGGAGATCACGCTGGAAAGTGCGGACGAGGAGGTGCGCCGCAAGAACGGAAAATTTCCCTGCAGCAATCAGGAAATCATTCAGCTGGTGCGGTCCGCACTCAACCATGGCTGCAGAAAGCTCGACATCTTTTTTATGGTCGGCTTGCCCCATCAGACCTACGAGAGCGCGATGCGAAACATTGATTTCTGCGAAGAGATTCATCGTGCCTGCGATTGCGACAAGCGCCTGTGCTATTTCGTCGCTCCCCTGGCGCCGTTTCTCGACCCCGCCAGCCGCGCGTTCGAGCATCCGGAACAATTCGGCCTGAAGCGGCTCGCCGACACGCTGCAGGACCACATTCGCCACTTCTCCGCGCCGTCGTGGGAGTTCATTCTGAACTACGAAACAAATTTGCTGACGCGCGAGCAGATCGTCAAAACCATGTACGCCAGCCTGGATAAATTAAATAATTTCAAACTGCAATATGGCCTGATTGCGCCGGATGTCCACGACAGGATTGCGGGAGAGATTGTCGATTCCCTCGCCTACATGGAGTTGGTGCGAAATGCAGTGCGCGACGGTACGCCGCTGGACGAATTGCCGCAATTTATCGAATCGGAACATGGCACAACCCGCACCCAGCGAGAGCTTCGCTGGAAGGTGAAGCATCGTTATCCCAATCTTTTTTCGCTTTCCATGGTAGGAATGAAATTGCTGGCGGAAGAAGCCCGTGCCATGGTCCTGCGCCAGGCGTCGCCGCTGCATTGGACTGGTCAGCAACCTGGAATACGCCCTGCGCAAGCAGAGGCAGTCTCCGATTCGGCGGAAGAGGGTTAAATCGCCCGCTCGAGCGGCGAATACAACCGGAATCGATGTCGGGAGTGAATGAATGATACCCATTTCCAGACGGGAAATTTTGCGCTGGTCGCTGATGGCGGCTGCGAGCCGACCGTTTCAGGCAGCTGCGTTGGATGCGACCGCGCCTGCCAGCGATCCCTCGACGGATTCGACTATCGACGGTCAAAAAATCAAGGACACAACCTTTCAGTTCATTCAAAAATGCGCGCGTCCGGATGGCGGTTATTCGATCTCGCTCGACCCGGCGTACAAGGGATCCTCCGACACCGCGGAAAGTGATCTGGCAGCCGTCACCTACGCCGCGACGCTGTCGAAACCCGAAGGACGAGCGCTTCCCCACTCAAAAAAGTCAGCGGAATTCATTCAGCGCCACCAGCAGCCCGACGGAGTGTTTGTAAATCTAGCTGGAAATCTGGACCCCAAGGCCGATCTTGCCATCCTCTACAACACCGTTCAGGGCGTGGTTGGCCTGCGCGCGCTAGGAGAAAAGCCTCAGGTCAATCCAGTCCACGTCATGGACCGATTTTTCCGGAACAATGCCTTCGCAAAACTCCCGTGGTACACGGTCAGCTTTTTCCCGCTGTTCTACGCCGCCCTTGGCGTGACATTTCCGCCCGCATATCGGGCAGCTCTCGAACAGCACCTCCGAGAGAATCAAGCGACGGATGGATATCTCGGCGATCACGTCGCAGCCACATTCCACCTGGTCCACTTTTATCGCTTGATTGGCCAGCCCACTCCCAAGGCCGATGCGATTGTGCAACGCGTTCTGCATGATCAACGTCCCGATGGAGGCTGGCAATTGAAAGCTCCGGATTGGGATGTGCATTCCTGCTTTGACGCGGTTTTTATTTTGCGCCAGCTTGGGGGCAACTCCCCGGCATGCCGCGTCGCCATTGCCAGAGCGGCGCGCTGGGCCCTTCGCTGCCAAAATGCGGACGGAGGATTTGGTCATTATCCCGGCCTTCCGTCAGACATGGACGCAGTGTATTTTCAGTTTGGAACGCTCATCCAGGCAGGCATCATTCCGGGTACGAACTTCAATCTTCCCGACGCGGAGACTCTCAGTTGGGGGCACGTCATGCAGCCAGGGGTCATCTACCGAACGACCTGAAACCTCTTCAGGAAATCAGCGCAACCGCGACCAGTGCAGCAGTCATACCCAACGCCTGACGCCGATTGGTTCGCTCGTGCAACAACCATACGGCCAGCAAAATGGTCGACGCCGGATAGAGGGACGAAAGCACCGAAGCGACATCCAGCCGGCCAATGCGTGTGGCCGCAACAAAGAAAAAATTGCCGCCGGTATCGAAGGCACTGGCGATCAGCGCCAATCCAATTCCGATCATCCAGCGCTTGCGAATCGTGGGTTGAATTGCGCCTAGATTCTGCAGTTGCGAAGTCGCCTGCGGCTGCGCTTCGACGATGAATTGGCCGCGACTCAGAATCAGGCCGCCAACAATCGCCAGGACAAGGCTACCGACACGCGATGCCGCCAGCGGCCACAGCAACCCCCCGCCATTGGCTTCGCGCAGTGCGATCAGGAAAATGCCGAAACCAATCCCGGAAATCACCGCCAGAGCCAGCTTTTTTCGCTGGTCCTCGACGACTTGCTGGTTGGAACTGGATGGGCTGCTGATCAGCCAGATGGCTCCGGCAGCCAACACAAAACCCGCGATCTGGCGATGGCTGGGCGCTCCGATCGTTGCCAGCGAAAATCCCACTGGAAGCGCCGCCGTCAGCAGCCCGGTCACCGCTGCGGTCGTTCCCATGCTGCCCAGGGAGAGCGCATAGTAAAACACCAGCAACGCGATCCCGCCGGCCACGCCAGAGATCAATCCGTAGGTCAGAATGCGCGCATCCGGCAGCGGTTGATGCAGCAGATCCGCAAGCAGCACCAGCGCCACCAGGCTGGAGGCGTGAGAAATCGCCAGCAGCCAGTAGACACGGAGATAGCGTGCACCAAGGCCGCCGCTGAAATCTGCCGCACCCCAGATGATTGCCGCGCTCAGACCCAGAACGGTTGTCGTCGCCGTTGCGCTCATCCCGAGCTACTGGCCCGGTGTTGCCGTCGGGTAATAGCCCTGCTTGGCCACCACGGTTACGTTCGGCAGCAGCACGCGCACTTCAATCTTGCGGAATCGGCTGTCAAGCGCGGAGATGTGGCTGTAATAGCCCAGCGTGTACTGGTTGCGAACCTGACCGGTAACCCGGGCAAAGCTTGCCTCGATGGCGTTGCGGGAAAGCTCTGCATCCAGAATGCCGCCGGTAGCGCCGGCATATTTCGGCAACAGATTGTCAGCCATCTGCCATGGAATGTGGAATCGATCGAGGAAGCCGTACACCGGCAGAGCCGAGTCGCCCACCAAGGTTCCATTCACTGCAATTTGATTCGTCAGCAGGTAGCGAACCACTTCTTTGTACGACGCGGTGCTCCCCTGGTTCTTGCCGTCGCTGATGACATAAAT
Organism: uncultured Acidobacteriota bacterium; assembly: GCA_963735505.1. GTDB lineage: Bacteria > Acidobacteriota > Terriglobia > Terriglobales > Acidobacteriaceae > JAKAAZ01. The sequence goes on from CAVTLR010000003.1 coordinate 1,120,813, forward strand.
AATCTTTCGCCGTTCACGTCCGCGTTGCGAAAGATCGGTTGCGGCGCGCAGGATGGCATCGTTCAGGACGTAACTTTCTTTCGGAATAATGCCGATAAAGTTGCCATCGTGCGTCGGCGTCACATTTGGGTCAACCATCTGCCCGTTGATGGTTGGGCCTTCCGCCATGGGGCCGGTGTTGCTCGGCACCTCCATATAGCGGCCGGGAGACTTTACCCGATCCAGCGTGGCGGTTAAGCGAGCACTCTGCGCGCCGGTAAATCCTGTCGCCTGGCTGACGTGGGTGGCGTAGGTGTACACCGAAACTTCATCATACTCAGCGAACGCGCCTTGAAATGCAGCCAGCGCCTGGTTCACCTTCCTCATGGTGTCAGAAGGCAGGTCTTGATCGATGACGAATGCTACTGAGAGGGGAAACGGATCCTCGGAGAAGAAGGTGATCCGCTGCTGCACCCCGTCTTCATAGACTTGGAAGTTGTTATAGGTGAGGCCCGGGAGAATCGCTCCGTGAGAGTCCTTTACCGTGACCGGTACCTGAACAAAATTGACCCGAGTTCGGAGAGTGTAGGCGGCGACCGATGGACCCTGGCCTTTGGCCGGAATCACCGGAGGCGGCACATTCGACGGAGGAGCTGGCTGCTGCTGGGTGGGCGTTGCGGCCGGTTGTCCCGGGGTAGCTGGAGCGCCGGAGCTGCTGGTGTTCGCAGGCGGTGCGCCTTCTCCTGGAGTGACGTTTTGCAGCAAGTTCGGCAGTTTCAACGAAGATGGGGGCGGATTGCCTTCATCCGATTGCTGAGGCGTAGGCGCGCTGGTCCCATTCTGGCTGGCGTCTGCCGTTGTGGTGCCGGGTGCGTTGGGCACCGGGTGTTGACCATCTTGTGCTTCGACCTGTGGCCCCGCAATCCAAAGCAGGCAGGCAAACAACCAGACTCCCAATTTCACCGCACCTGTATAGGAGAGCCGGGCAGAGCTTTTACTTCCAATCATGAAATATCCTGACCGCATTCGTTCCGCGTCTATTCTAAATTTCCGCTCGGGTTGTCTTCCGTTCTTGTTCATTTCATTGTACGGTGGGAAGCAGAAAGTGCCCAGCAGAGTTGTCAACGGCGCATGAAACTCATGCGGCCTGTGTGAGATTGGCGTGCCAGGCTCCCGCACTTGGTGGGCCAGATCAAGCGCCACCCTGGCAACTCCCTCACTCAAGTTCACAAAGAAGGAAACACTCTTGCATCGCCTGAATCGAAGCCGACGAAAGAAACGTCCAGCCTGGGACTGGCGGGGTGCCCCATTCAAGCCCTCTTTTGGCTTGAGTGGGATAGGAGAGCTTGTCATTCTTATCAGACTGCTTCGGCTTGCGATTTTGCTGCTGACGATGTTCGTGCTGCAACTGGCCGCTCCCAGTGCTTGGGGACAGTTGGCCCCCCAGCCGGACGCGCCGCCCGGTCAGGGTGAATCAAATCCCCCTCCGCTGCAACAACCCGCCCAGCCGCCGCCGGAAATTCAGCCAGCCGCCCCGACTCAGCCCCGTATAAACTCGCAACCTCGGCCGAGCGCCGCACCGCCTCAGGCTCCCCCACCGCAAGCAGAACCGGCCGCCCGGGAAGCACCCAGCAGCCCGCAACCTCCAGCTTCAGCCGGCATTCCCACCCTGCGTGTCAGCGTCAACCTGGTGGACCTGTTTTTTGTCGTCCATGACAAGTCCGGCAAGTTGGTGCCCAACCTGACCCGATCGGATTGCAGCGTGTTTGAGGATGAGAAGCCGCAGAAGCTGAAAAGTTTTACCGCTCAAAGCGATCTGCCATTGTCGATTGGCATCCTGCTGGATACCAGTTTGAGCCAGGAGAGGGTTTTGCCCGACGAGCAGAAGGCGGCTTCAGCTTTTTTGCGGCGCATCCTGCGGCCAACGGACGAGGCCTTTCTCATTTCTTTCGACGTCACGGTCGATCTGCTCACCGACTGGACCAGCAATCCCGACGATCTGAAGCGTGCGCTCGACGCGGCGCAGATCAACTCCAGCTCCGCCAACTATGCCAACGGCACCCTGCCCTCCATCACCAAACCGAAAGGCACGGTGCTCTACGACGCGGTGTATCTCGCCTCGAATGACAAACTGCGGCAGGAGTCTGGCCGCAAAGCAATGGTGCTGCTGACCGACGGGCAAGATGAAGGCAGCGACGAAAAGTTACAGTCCGCGATTGAAGCCGCACAGAAAGCCGACGCCGTCGTGTACGTTCTGTTGATCAGCGATTCAGGAATTTACGGGACGCTCGACTTTTCCAGCGACGGCGCCATGCGCAAGCTGGTGGAAGCCACCGGCGGCGAGGTGTTCCCAATCGGAAAGAACGGAAAAAAGCTGCCCGCCGCATTCGACGCGATCGAGAGCCAAATGCGCACCGAATATCAAGCGACATACACCCCGGCAAACGCCGCGCTGGACGGAAGCTATCGCCATCTTCGCGTCGCCTGCCAGCAGAACGGGCAGACCCTCAAGGTGCAGGCGCGGCAAGGTTATTACGCGGTCGCTCACTGAGGCGCAAATCTCCCACCGTCATTTCGCTCCACGTTGCATCCTGATACTTTAGGTGCAAAGAGAAACACCAAACCATTTGGATTTCAGTTTTCCCGAACGGAGCGGCAGTGCGCGTATCTCAAGCTGTTTTTGGCGTCTTCCACCATTTCGAGCTCGCGCACCAACTACGCCGCTACGACTATCTGGACACGGTGTATTCCACCTATCCCTGGCAACGACTCAAACGGGAGCGCTTGCCGCATGAATACGTCCAGACATTTCCCTGGATTCATGGCAGTCTGGCGGGACTGGCACGATTTGGGCTCTACCCTTCGCCCTGGACCGAGAGCCTGGATTATTGGAATGGGCTCGCCTTCGACAAATGGATCACGAGGCGAATCGCTCGATCGAAAACGCACCTGGATGCGCTGATCGCCATCTCCGGCGCCGGACTGGCGGCCGGAGCGCTGGTGCAGTCGCGCGGCGGCAAATATATTTGCGATCGCGGTTCGACGCACGCGCGCTACCGTGGCCGCGTCATGCAGGAAGAGTACGACCGCTGGAACATTCCCCTGGAGACGGAAGACATTCGCGACACCGTACGGGAAGAGCACCAATACGTCATCGCCGACGCCATCACCGTCCCATCCAACTTCGCCGCGCGCAGCTTCATCGCCGAGGGTGTCGCCGCAGAAAAAATCAACATCATCCCCTATGGTGTCCGCCTGGACGCGTTCCGCCCCGTCGCCGTGCCATCACACGATGAATTTCAAGTCATCTTCATCGGCCAGATTAGCCTGCACAAAGGCATCCCGTATCTACTCGAGGCATTTGCCCGCGTTCGCCATCCGCGCAAACGCCTCCGTCTGATTGGCAGCGTGCTGCGCGAGATGAAGCCGGTGCTTGCCAAGCTTCCCACCGAGCACGTCGAGATGCTCGGCTACGTACCCAAGAAAGAGCTGCTCGAATACCTCAGCCGCAGTCACGTCCTGGTGCTGCCCAGCATCGACGAAGGTTTCGGCATGGTGCAGGGGGAGGCCATGGCCTGCGGTTGTCCCGTACTCGCCACCTCCAGCTCCGGCGCGGAAAATCTCTTCACCAACGACGTCGAAGGTTTCATCGTGCCGCCGCGAGACGCTACCGCACTCGCCGAGCGGATGCAACAGCTCGCCGACGACCCTGCCCTGCAACGGCGGATGAGCGCAGCCGCACTCGATCGCGTGCAGCACCTGGGAGGTTGGAATGATTACGGCGACCGCTGGGTGCAATTGCTGCAACAACTTTGCACGCCGGAATCAACCGAAACACAGGGGGAGCAGTCGTGTTGAAACCGACGGCCGCGCGAATCACGCTTCTATGTGGGCTCGGCCTTCTCTGCGCGACCGCTTTTGCCGCCGCCGCTCCCGGAAATGCAGGTCCCGTGCCCAACTACGCGCAGCAGTCCGCCGACGGTGTCCGAACCCTGCAACAGTGGTATGTGCGGAGTACCGGCCTCTATGCCGCGCCGTCCGGCTGGTGGAACGCCGCCAATGTCATGACCGTGCTGGCCAACTATTCCCGGGTCACCGGCAGCCGCCAATACCTGCCAATCCTGGCCAACACATTCAAGCGTGCGAGCAGCAGCCAGAACACCACCAACTTTCTCAACTCCTACGACGATGATGAAGGCTGGTGGGCGCTGGCCTGGATTGACGCTTACGACCTGACCGGCAAACGAGCCTACCTGACAATGGCCGAGACGATCTTTGCGAACATGGCCGGCGAATGGGACACCACTACCTGCGGCGGCGGCATCTGGTGGAAAAAACCCGCCGACTACAAGAACGCCATCGCCAACGAACTGTTTCTCTCCGTTGCCGCTTCCCTGGCCAACCGCACTGCCGGGACCGCATCCGCGCGCTACCTCGCCTGGGCCCAGAAGGAGTGGACATGGTTCCATGCTTCCGGCATGATCAACCCGCAGCATCTGGTCAATGACGGCTTGAACTCAACCAACCCGCACGCCTGCACCAATAATGGCGCAACCACATGGACGTATAACCAGGGAGTCATTCTCGGCGGCCTGGTGGAACTCGCGAAAGCCGAACACGACCCAACCCTGCTGCCGCAGGCGGAGGCCATCGCCAACGCCGCCATCGCCCACCTCACAGTGAACGGCATCCTGGTGGACCGCGCCGTTTCCGGCGGCGACGCACCCCAGTTCAAAGGAATTTTCGTCCGCAATTTGATGGCTCTGTACGCCGCCGCTCCCGATCCGCGCTATAAGTCGTTTGTCGATGCCAATGCCAGCAGCATCTGGAGCAACGATCAGGGTCCCACTCATCAGTTCGGCGCGCTTTGGCAGGGCCCGTTCGATTCTGCCGACGCCACCCGTCAGACTTCCGCGCTGGATGCGTTGATCGCTGCCGCAGTCATGCGGTAGGGATCGCGCGCTGGCAGATGAGTTCACGACGGCATCTGCCATGCTTTGAGGACAAAATGAAACGTCCCAGGTTCGTCCGCGGTCGCGGCTTGGCCTGGGATGTGATGTCGATGGAAAATGTGCGCATCCTTGCGCAGCAAGGATGCGAGAAAAACTTAGGCCTTCTTGGTGGCCAGTGCCTTCACGCGAGCATTCAAACGGCTCTTGTAGCGCGAAGAAGTGTTGTCATGCAGAATGCCCTTCTGCACGCTCTTGTCCAGCAGGGAGACGGTCTGGTTGTACTGCGCCCGCGCCGCGGGAACATCGCTCTGCTGCAATGCTTCGCGCATGGCGCGCAGGCCGTTTCGGAGCTTGCTGCGGTTGGCGCGGTTGACGGCGGTGCGCTTGACGGTCTGCCGGGCGCGCTTTAACGACGAAACATGATTTGCCATGAAAACCTTCTCTTTTCGCTGAATCGGAAGTCTGTTGACCCGAGGCTGCTCCATCATCTACCGGAGCTGCACGCTATAAACGCGCTCTGGGAGCTGGAATTTGCCTGAAGTCAGGATGCGGCCAGGGGCGTCGAAATCGCCTTCCTGCGCAAGTATTTAGTCTACGTGAAGGGCAAAGAAGGGTCAATTATGGAGTGGGGATAGCTATAGGGAGGGGAAATTTCACCCCCCAAAAAATAGATAGCTTGTCGGCGATGGTTTTAGAGACTAACTTGAGATGCTGGTGCTAGACTCGTAAGCGCTCCCAGCGAGGTACGCCGGGACATCCAACGCAGACTGACCCTTCCCCGGATTGCGACCAAAGGCGCGACATATTAACCGGTGGTAATAGAAGGAAGGGACCAACATGAGACATCGATTCCTTTGCACCTTGATTGCAATCTGTTTTGCAGCGCACTTTGGGGCGGCTGCCCAGGGGCAGAGTTCGTCTGGTGAAGTATCGAAGGCAACAACAGCGCCCGCTGCCGTAGCCTACGTCTACCTGCAAACGATTCACGGCGTGAACGCATACGCGGTTGCGTCCAGCGGAAAGCTCACCCTGGTCGCTGGCTCGCCCTTCAAGACTCTCGGCTTAATGATGGGAGGAACTGGAAAATACTTCATTACCCTTGGCACTTTCGACATCCACTCTTATCTCGTGGCCTCGAACGGCGCCATAGGGAAACAGGCCGCTGCCATCGACACGTCGAACTATGACGGCTCTCAATGCGAATTCACCAACTCTAAAGGTGGCCCGGCAGGTACGATAGGGGGCATACTCGATCCGTCCGGCCAAACGATCTATGTGTTGCTTGAAAATGGCACAGGCTGCGTCGCCTACCAGGCTTTCAACATCGCCAAATCAAACGGCGCATTCGCTTTCAAAGGAACAACAATCCAAGAAGATGGTACGGGAGATCCCTACTCGCTTTCTATTCCAGGAAGCAATCACTTCGCATACGACATTCGCACAGATGGAGCAAACATGTGGTTCCTGTATGGGTTCAAGCGCCTCAGCAACGGCTCCCTTGAGCACATCGACTTCAAGCAAGCGGGGCCGGCGTGGCTGGCCAACAACTCCGATGCTTTTTATTCGCTTGCGGCGGACTCGACTAACCATCTGGCCGCAGGCATCGCCGGTCGACTGGCAAGCTTTACGGTGGACAGCGCGGGCAACCTCACCACAACCAACACCGCGAACGAACTGCCGTCAGGTTCGGGAACGATGAAGATCTCCCCGGCAGGAAATCTTTTAGCGGTCTATACCGGTGACCAGGGCCTCAAAATCTACCACTTCAATGGCGCGAAGCCCATCACCCCTTACTCCGAAGGTCTCGAAAGCGCCCCAATTGACCAGTTGGCGTGGGACAACAGCAACCATCTTTTCGCTATAGGGGTTAATAGTCGCCTACTCTTCGAATACACGATCACGCCCACGAAGATTACTGCTGTTCCCGGATCGCCTTTTGCTACTCCCACGATCAATCCATCTGCATGGGCGGGAGCGCTGGTGGTTGTTCCGAAGTAATTACGCCTGGGCTGCAAATTCGCAGTGTTGGGTAGGTAATCCCAGACGCCGTTGTAAGTGGAATGGACTTACTGAAGAGCCAATCGCGCGATCTCGTCGCGTTGATATCTCCGCGGGTGGCCCATTCAAGCCCTATGTTGGCTTGAGTGGGGCAGATTTGAATTTGTCTTTCACTCGTTCGCAGTCGCACGGCGCCCGGCATGGAGCACCAACGATCCCACCTCCGCCGTACACTGGCGACATGAAAATCTCTCCTCGAAGCGCGCCCCTGCGGTACGCGGCGACTGCGATCTTCGCTGTAGCGAGCGTGCTGGCGATGACACCCCATGCACAGAATGCCGCTGCCGATCCCTGGACGGCGGCGCAGGCCGCGCAACCCAGCCAACTGACCACCGCGCTTTCGAAGGGTGCGAAACCGATCATCCTCCAGGTAGGCTTTCAGGTTCTGTACAAAAGCAAGCACATTCCCGGGTCCATCTATGCCGGACCCGCCTCCACCCCAGAGGGACTGGAAGCGCTGAAGCACGCGGTTCGCAGGCTGCCAAAGAATGCGGACATCTACCTCTACTGCGGCTGCTGTCCGATCGACAAGTGTCCCAATATTCGTCCGGCATTTGAGACGCTGAAAGCCATGGGCTTTCGCCATCTGCACGTGATCATGTTGCCGACCAGCTTCGGCAAAGACTGGGTTGCACACGGCTATCCTGTCGGCGGCGAATCCGCCTCCGGGCAGTAGAGCTCCCGTGCCGCCACTCATTCACGATCTGCCCGTTCGCGCTATGACGCTGTGGAAAATGTTGTGAAGAGAAATGGCAGGATGAAGCCCAGGTAGGCGACCAGCATGCACGCGGCCTTCACGCTAAATAAAAACCAGGTGGGCCAATTAATCCAGGCGGGCGCCAGAAAATCCTGGTCGGGCGGCGTGCCCGCGCGTTCCTTTTTGCGGAAATAGAGAAACCAGGTGAACGTCCCCACCAGGTACTGCAGCAAATCGAAAAACAGCGCCAGAAAAATGAACAGCGCTCCCTGCAACAATTGGTGCGGCAGCGCCGGCTTGGCCCCCGTGCCGATGTTGAACAGCCAGATCAAGCCGATGCCGGCCAGGCTCAGCTGGCGAATGATCGAGCTGGCGGTGCCGGACAGCGCTTCATAGGCGTTCTTGACGTCGTCTAATCGCACGGCTTTCCCTTCGCCTTCTTCCGATCCGCAGCGCCCGCGATTCTCGGCCCGGTTCCGCTCGTCCCCTTCCCGGTCCCGGAAGTTCCGCGCTGCACCTTGCTGGTGCGCTTTGTCGCAGCTTTCTCGGCGACAACATTCTTCGCCGTCTTCGCCGTACGCTGGCCGGATTTCTTCGTTGGCTTTTTGGGCGCCGTCTTCGCCTCCATCTTCGATCAACCTTCCCTTCTCGATTGCAACGGGAATCTCTGTCGCTGCTCGCGCGCAAAATCCCGCGCCGCTCCGGCCTAGCTAAAATGGCTTGCCGCGAAACAGATACACCAATTCAATCACCAGGATAATGACAACCGTCAGCTCCAGAAAGAATGCGCGACTCTGATTGAACTGGTCCACCATAAATCGGTACAGCTCTTCGGAAGTTTGCACCTTCTGCGTGACCAGGTCTTTGTAGTCAGGAACGCCCACCTTCATCGCCGCCAGCTTGTACAACCGCGCAGAAAACATGTCGCTCAAAAACTTGATGGCGTTGTCCGCGTGTTCCGTCAGCTCCGCCACATCCAGCAGCACGGTGTGCAACCGAGTTGCCGATCGCGCCAGCCGCCATCGGGCAAACATGCCGGTGCCCTCATCCAGCAGCTTGTACACGCGGTCCAGTTCCTTCGTCAGCAGATCGTCATAGTGGCGAAATTCCAGCAGCTGGGAGTTGGCATACTCCAGCAATTGGATCGCGGTCTGCGCGCCGGAAGTGCTGTCGTAGATGAAAGCCGCGTTCCACCCAATCACCGCCAGGTCATTCGCATAGTAGGAAATCCGCGACTGCAGCACCTCGTTACATTCACTTTCGGCCAGCTGGCCCATGTCGCCGCGCACCACCTGCGTAATGCGCGAACCATACTGATGAATCAGATCGGCAATCGATGGCGAGCCGCTGATTTCGCGTACGTGGAAGATCAGGTAATCCTCGCTGAGCCACTCGGCATAGGGTTTCACCAGCGTCGGAGCGGCGCGAGTCAGCCGGCTGCGCACAATTTCCGTCGCTTGCGCTGCAAAGTCGACATCCCACACCCAGCGACTCGCCAGCCCGATCAACTTCTCCCAGCCGCCAGCGAAAGCCAGCTCGAAGACCACGCTCAACACGCCGTAATCGTAATATTTGATCTCCCCATTCAGCCGCTCGCCGCTTTCCAGCACCAGCGGCTCAATGGCCTCAACCACAGGCGGTCGTTGGTAGCGAACGTACCCTGGAGGCGCGTGCTTGGGAATGGTGTGTTCCACGGTGTGCGGGCGGATCAGCTCCCGCAGCTGATCCAGGCGGATCGCCTCGCACACATCAAACTGCAACAACACCAGCACCGACCCGTGCAACATGGTTTCAGCGGATTCGATCGCGACCTCTGCCATGATGCAATCATCTTATCCCCGGGCGGGAAATGCGGTGCGCATGCGGAGGCGCGAGCCGGTCCCCCGGGGCCATAGTTGTCAGCTCGATTCTCATGCCACCAAATATTTTTCATTTGTCGATTGACGCAATCTTCTGTCGGCGCTACTCTGTGCGCATCATCCTCGTGCGCAACCACGTACTGCGAACCAGCCGACCGGCCAGCCCACCTCACGGGTTCGAACTCGCCCGGAAAGATGCGACGCTGCTGGCGGTTCAGCCATCCGAACCCAGTTCCCCGCAATCCAACAAAATGCAACGTCCGCAGGCAGCTCGCGCTGTCTACCGCCTTGGCGCAGCAAAATCCAATGGAGGCAAATAGTCTTATTGATGAAGAAAACCATCGAGATCACCCCCAACATCGAGCCCATCTTCGGCACCCGCGACGAAAACCTTCATCTGATCGAAAACACTCTGAAAGTCCGCATCGACCTTCGTTCCGACGCTCTGTATCTCGAGGGCGAACCGGAAGTGATTTCCCGCGTGGAGCAGATTTTCGCTGACTATGAAGCGCTGCGGCGTGCCGGCGTGACGCTGCAGAATGGCGAACTGCATGGAATGCTGAAGCTGGTGGTCGCCGATAAGTCGGTGACGCTGCGCAGCCTGGTCGATAGCGGCAAGCAGCGCTCCACCGGCATTCGACGGATGGTGCAGCCTCGATCGGTGAATCAGCGACAGTATCTTGAGGCGATTGAACGATCGGACATGGTGTTTGGCATTGGGCCGGCCGGTACGGGCAAAACCTATCTGGCGGTGGCGATGGCTGTGGCGGCGCTGACGGCGAAAAAAGTGTCTCGCCTGGTGCTGGTTCGCCCTGCGGTAGAAGCGGGGGAGCGGCTTGGATTTCTGCCGGGCACGCTGCAGGAAAAAGTCGATCCATATTTGCGGCCGCTGTACGACGCGCTTTACGATTTGCTGGAACCGGATCGCGTGGACAAAATGCTGGAGCGCAGCGTGATTGAAGTCGCTCCGCTGGCGTTTATGCGCGGACGCACGCTGAACGATGCTTTCATCATCATGGATGAGGCGCAGAACACCACAAGCGAGCAGATGAAGATGTTCCTCACGCGCCTGGGCAACAACGCCAAAGCCGTCATTACCGGCGACATTACCCAGATCGATTTGCCCAACCCTCGCAAATCGGGGCTGATTGAAGCGATCGACGTCCTAAAGAATGTCGACGGCATCGACTTCTGCTATTTCGAGCAGGGCGATGTAGTGCGCCATCAACTGGTGCAGCGGATCGTTTGCGCCTACGATGGCTACACCCGAGGCCAGCGCGAGCTGCCGCTGGGAATTGCCGAGCCATTGCGCAGCGGGCCCGACGACAAGTCCCCTGTGCAAACCCAATAACGCGAGGATCGATACGACTCGAGCATTTTCTGGCAACAGGATCGGCAGGATTCAGGCAGCACACGGTCGCAGAGCGTTGCAGCTGGTTATCACTGGATCCCTGCGGTTCACCATTCCAGCGAATGCTCTGCGATATCATGCTTCATGCGATGATCATCATCGACCCTGAAGCCACCAGCAGCACCCAAGGCAGAGCAGACGCGGCGCTCGCTCTCCCCGCCCTGCGCCCGTTTCTGCGACGAGCGCGAAAAGCTGTGCCCGTGGCGGGCCAGGTCCCCGTCTTGCTGACCTCGGACAGCGCCATCAAACGCCTCAATGGAAAATTTCGAGGCAAGCATCACCCTACCGATGTGATTTCTTTTCCCGCGCTTGAAATGCCCGCACAACCATCGAAGTCCGGTCAGCGTCCGGCGCATCCTCCAGTGGCAGGCGATCTAGCCATCTCACTCGACGCAGCGTCGCGTCAGGCGGAGCGATTCGGTCATCCTGTGATCGCCGAGCTGAAAATATTGATGCTGCACGGTCTGCTGCATCTGGCCGGATACGACCACGAAACCGATGCCGGAGAAATGGCCGACCGGGAAGACCAGCTGCGTCGTCGTTTTCGACTGCCCGCCACGTTGATTGCCCGCACGGTGGCGCCACCGACTTCGTCAGGAAAGATGAAACGCAAAAGCGTCGCGCGAACCGTTCGCACCAGCGCAGGCAGAAAACGGGCTGGCCGCCCATGACCATCCTGCAATTCATTCTGATTCTGCTGTTGCTCGCGATTCTTACCCTGGCCTCCTACGTGAACCGGCTGTATTCCGAGATGGGCAAATTTCTGGCGCGCGAGTTTCAGGAAAATATCGACGTTTGGGAACAACAAGTCGAACCGCGCCTGGGAATGACGCCGGAACATTCGGCCCAGTCAGCTTCCATCCTGACGTTGCTTTCGCTTGTCGTCGCTGGCGCTGGTGTTTGCCCACGTCGCATTACACGCACACCAGGATTATTCCGCATCATTCGCGAGCAGTGTCGCGCAAACCGTTCTCGCCATCGTTCTCACCATTCTCTTGTTTCACGATTTTTTGCCGCAACTGTTTTTCACTCGCACTCGCGGCCAGTGGGTGGTGCGCCTCACCGGGGTGCTGCGCGCCCTGTTCTACCTGGTGTTTCCCATCACGCTGGTACTGGGTTTCCTGCTTTCGATTGCTGCCCTGGCGGAATCCGATCAGACGCCAGTCGAAGAGGATTCGGCGGAAGCCGTCGATGCGCTGATTGAAGCCGGCAAAGAAGAAGGCATTCTGGACGAAAGCGATCGCGCCCTGGTCCGCTCTGCGGTGGAATTTGGCGGCAAAATTGTGCGTGAAGTCATGACCCCGCGGCCCGCGATTTTTGCCGTTCCCGCCAGCATGAAGCTGGCTGAATTCTCAGAGCAGCTGCGGACCCACGCCTACTCTCGTGTGCCCGTGTACCGCAGCAATCTGGACGATGTCGTCGGAATCGCGTTCATGCATGATCTGCTGCACATCTCCGACATTGAAGCGGCCAGCGTGACCGTCGGCTCCATTGCGCGGCCAGCCATGTTCACGCCGGAAACAAAAAACATTCAATCCCTGCTGCGTGAAATGCAGCGCGACAAACAGCACATGGCGCTGGTGATCGACGAATATGGTGGCCTTGCGGGACTGGTCACAATTGAAGACATCGTGGAAGAAATTGTGGGCGCCATCAGTGACGAACACGAGACGGCCGTCGCCGAAGAAACAGCCCAGCCGCAGCCCGACGGATCGTATATCGTGCCCGGAAATTTTGAGCTGGATCAGCTGGAAGACCTGTTCGACGACTCGGTTGCCTTGCCTCTCGCGGAAGATTACGAATCGACCACGGTCGGCGGCTTGGTGACAGAAGAGGCCGGCCATATTCCGTTTCCAGGCGAAGTGATCGAGTTGGCGGGTCTGCGCCTTGAAGTTCTGGAGGCTTCGCATCGGCGCGTCGATCGCGTGCGAGTGCGTCCGGTGGCGGATGGGCATGCCTACGACACCTCGCCATCGCCATAAAATGCGGGCCGGCGAATCACTAGCGTCCAAACTTACCATGCGAAAGCATCTCGCCACTCTCGTCGAGGATTTTGAGCGCCACGGCAAACAGATCGCCATCGTCAGCTATCCCGGCAATCGGCGCGTCGTCACCACTTATGCCGAACTGGCAGCGTTAGCGGGACGTTTCTCTCGCATGCTGGCAGATCGCGGCATCGCGCCCGGCGAACGCGTTCTGCTTTGGGGCGCAAACTCGGCCGAGTGGGTGGCAGCTTTTTTCGGCTGCGTGTTGCGTGGCGTGATTGCAGTCCCGCTGGATGCCGCAGGCAGCGTCGACTTTGCGGTCCGCGTGATTGCGGATGTAACTCCGCGACTGATCGTGGGCGATCAGGAACATCTGCAAAAACTGTCGCAGCCATCGACACCGGAATCCGCCGCGAAAATTCCTTTTGAGGATTTTTCTTCCACACTGCCGCGCTCGCCGATGCTCGAGCCGGATCCTTCGCTCAACCCGGAGACCCCGCTGCAAATTCTCTTCACTTCCGGCACCACTTCGACCCCCAAAGGAATCGTTCATACGCACGGCAACGTTTTGTCGAGCGTCGAAGTTCTGGAACGCGAGATCAAGAAATATCTGCGCTACGAACGCTGGTTTCATCCGCTACGCTTCCTGCACACCCTGCCGCTGAGCCACGTATTCGGCCAGTTTATGGGTCTGTGGGTGCCTCCGCTCCTGGCCGCGCAAGTGCATTATGAAGACAACCTTGTCGCCAGCCACGTCATGGATCGCATCCACCGCGAACGCATCTCCGTCGCCGCCGTGGTGCCGCGCGTGCTGGAATTGCTGCGCGTTCATTTGCTCTCCAGCGACCCGCACCTGCAGGGCCGGATTGATGCCGTCATGAACCAGCGCGTCTGGAAAAAATGGTGGCGCATGCGAGACGTCCATCGCCGCTTCGGCTTCAAATTCTGGGCTTTCGTTTCCGGCGGCGCGTCTTTGCCTGCAGAAGTAGAACAATTCTGGAACGCGCTTGGCTTCGTGCTGGTCCAGGGTTACGGCATGACGGAAACGACCGCGCTGGCGACGTTGAACCATCCCTTTCATCCGACGCGCGGCAGCATCGGCAAACCGTTGGCCGGCCGCGAGGTGCGCGTCGCCGACGATGGAGAAATTCTTGTGCGCGGGCCGATGCTGGCTGCAGGCACCTGGCGCAACGGCGCCGTCCAGCCGCGCAGTGGAGAGTGGCTGCACACCGGCGACCTGGGCGCGGTGGACGCATCCGGAGAGATGCGTTTCCTTGGGCGTAAGAGCGATGTGATTGTTGCCGCCTCGGGCATGAACATTCATCCCGAAGATTTAGAGCAGGTGGTTCAGGCTCAATCAGGGGTGCGCGATTGCGTTGTCGTTGGATGGGAATCGCCGCGTGGACCGGAGCCAGTCGCCGTGGTGATCCTGCAGGATCGAGCCGAAGATGCCAACCTGGCGCAAATACTTTCCAACTCCAATCGCCAGCTGCAGGAGTTTCAGCAGATCCGCAACATTCTGCGTTGGCCCGCGAATGAATTTCCTCGCAACACCATGGGAAAGTTATTGCGCCGCGAGGTCGCCGCATGGGTCGCGCGACAGCTTCGCGACGAGAATAATTCGTCGACGCTCACGGCCAGTCAGGATCCGCTGCTGCGCCTGCTGCAGCAGGTCACCGGACAGCAAGTGAATGGTCTCGACGATTCCGCCGAGCTCGCCAGTGATCTGCATCTCGACAGCCTGGGACGCATGCAGTTGACCATGGCGATGGAGGAACAGTTTGGCATCTCCATCAGCGATGCCGCGGTCTCCGGTGCGCGCACGCTGGGAGATTTGCGGGATTTGTTGCACCCGCTCCAAGCCGGAGAAGGGCTTCAGCCTGCCAACGGAACGAAGGTCGGGTCAAACCAACCCGGGGTGCCCCAGGTCTCGCCTCTGAGACCTGGGATTGGCAACGCCAGCGGCGCTGCTCCTCCCTCGTCACAGCGAGCCCGGGATGAAACCACCTATCCGCACTGGCCGTGGAGCGCGCCGGTGCAGTTTCTCCGCATTCTCTTCATTGAATGGAAGCTGCGTCCGCTGGTGTGGCTGCTAGCCGATCCGCGCGTGCGGCGCGATCGCGACCCATTGCCGACGCAGCCGTCGATCTATATCGCCAATCACGTGACCGCGATGGATCTTCCGCTGGTGCTCTACGCACTTCCGCATCGCGTGCGTGCGCACATGGCCGTAGCAATGTCCGCCGAAGTCTTGGCGGCGTGGCGACGGCGACGGGATGCCGCTGGAGTGGGTGCGGGACTGCTGCGCTGGTTCGCGCCCATGCAGGCCTTCCTGGTGACGGCTCTGCTCAACGTATTTCCGTTGCCTGCCGGCGTGGGCCTGCGGCGCAGCTTTGCCCACGCCGGAGAAGCGCTCGATCGTGGCTACAACGTGCTGGTGTTTCCTGAAGGCCAACGAACTCTCAATGGCGAACTGCAGCCGTTCCAGACCGGCATCAGTTTACTTGCGCAGGAATCTCACACTCAGGTAGTTCCCATTGCACTCGTCGGATTGTGGGATGCTGCGCAGCGAAAAGGTTTCTCGCGACTGCGGCCGCCTGGACTGCAAGTGCGCGTCGGAAAGCCAATGCAGCAGCAACCGAACGAATCTCACGCGGATTTTTCCGAACGCCTGCACGACGCCGTCGCCAAGCTACTCAATTCATCGACTGCCAAGTAGTGCTCGGTCAGCGAACCCGCGCCGCGGAATTCTTTTCTACAGTCCCAGCCATCGCCGCAGGCAAAATGATCTTCGCCATGATGGCATTGGGCGGTGTGCCATCCACGTTGTAGACTCCGCCAGTGAAAACGGCAATCATCCCATACTGCGGCACCAGGTAAATCTTCTGCCCGCCATTTCCTTGCGCAGCGACCAAATGCACATGTTGCGGGCCCGTCGGTGTTTCCACGTTCAGCCACGGACGCCACCAGAAATATCCATAGCTCACATTTTCGACATGGCTGTGTTCCGCCGTCGAGGTTCGCACCCATTCCGATGAAATGATCTGCTGCCCCTGCCAGCGGCCATCCTGCGAAAATAGAATTCCGATTTTCAGCATGTCGCGCGGACGCAGGTGAATCTGCGAATACTCTTTGTCGGCGCTGGTCAAGTTGTAATTCCATTTCCAATCGGCGCTCGTAATCCCCAACGGCCCGAAAAGGTTCTTCTGCGCATAGTCCGGCAAGTACATGTGGACTGCGTTCTCCGTCATGCGACCCACCACCGCAACCCCGCCAGAGCAATACATGCCATCCGTTCCCGGATCATGGATCATGGGCAGGTCGAGCGTCGCCTTCACCCAATCGGGACTGTCGTCCAGCACAGTCTCTCGCCCCGGCGAATCAGAAGTGTGATCGTTGCAGTCCAGGCCCGAGCTCATCGAGAGGAAATTTCCCAACGTCATGGTCGCCTTGCGCGGATCAGAATTGCTATAGCTCGTGTAGCTCATCTGCGGCAAGACCCGCTCATCTACTCCGCTCAGCGCTCCATGATCGATGGCGATTCCGGCCAGCGCGCTGACAATAGACTTGGTTGCCGAACGAAGTTGATGCGGACGCTTGACGTTGTATCCGTAGAAATATTCTTCCATCACCAGCTTGCCGTTCTGGTAAAGCAGCACACTGTGCACATCCTTGTAGGTGCCGTCGAGGATGCTGCGCACGATGGCATCGGCTGTGGCCACCCCCAGACTGGAATGCGCGATATTGCCAACCGGAATCCCATCCTGCAGGTTGGCCGGCACATGGTAGTGATAGTCCGCGGGCAAGTCTTGACCCTTGGGGCGTGGGCGCGCCAGGGCAGCCGATTCCGCAGAGACGGTTACAGACAGTCGCGGATGAAATTTTCCGTCCTGCTCATAACCCGTCACCTTGCCCGCGGAGTTGCGAAGAAACGGAATTGCATCGCCCGTGATGGTCGTGAAGCGATCCACGCCCGAGGGACTGAGTCTGTACTTGGCATCATCCAGAACAGCAAACAGCTCATCCCCTGCGACGATTTCAACCGTCTGCCCCGGAGCAAAAGCATAGGTGCCAACATAGTCGCTCAGAGGAGCAGCAGCGATTGTCTGAGCTGCCATGCGCATCGACGGCGCACCCGCCAGGCAGAGGAACATGACAATAAGTTTCGCCCAACGGAAACCGTTCGAGGACATGATGCACATGCTATCCGAAACACCATCGGTGTGACGCGCCGGAATTTCGGAAATCACTCCGGCGCACAAACTATCCCCATTTCACTGGATTTTCACAAGCTGGAGCAGCCGCGTCGAGAATCGTCGCATCCGATTCCTGCTAGGAGGATTCGCCCATGGCTGATCTAGATCAACTGAAACAAAAATATGCTCCAGTGGTGGAGACCATACAACAGTTCTCGTCACTGGGAGCAACCGTGGAAACTCCCACACTCAGCGGTGACAAGCTGCTGGTGAAAGGTACCGTTCCATCGACCGTCGTCGCGAACCGGGTATGGGACGTAATCAAGAGCGTCGACCCAACCTATTCCGACCTGCAGCATCAAATCGCCACCACCGGCGGCGCGGATCAGCCGTACACCATCCAGCCCGGCGACAACCTGTCGAAGATCAGCAAGCTGTTCTACGGAACGCCCAACAAATATCAAAAGATCGCCGACGCCAACCACATCGCTGACCCCGACAAAATTCGCGCCGGACAGGCCATCACCCTACCAGTGCTAAGCTGACCGCGGGAGTTGAAATTTCCCGCTGCGCATGTCCTTTGAAATTGTGTCCAACTCGGGGCAGCGCCGACTGCTACGCCCACAGGATTTGTCCGTTCAGCCAGCGCTGTCCGAGTCGGAAGCAGTTTTTGTCGACGAAAACGGCCATCGTTATTCAGCAGCATTCGACGGCAGCCACGTGATCTTCAACGATGGCTCCGCTGATTTCATGGGCCGATGGACACTAGGCTCAGCGGCAACCATAATCCGCCAGACCCGCCGACTCCACGAAGGTTTTCAATTTACATTTTTCGATCATGGACCTCGCCCGCAGCGACTGCACGCCCTGTGGACCTTTCAAGGGATCATGCCGCAGGCCATCGCCGCGTGGAAGCAAGCGGGATTTTCAGTTTCCATCCCCGATCGCGCCTGGAACCGGAATCATCCCGCCTCGATCCACCTAAGGAACAGAGGCGCACACTTCACCGGAGCCGACTCGTCGCACGTCACCATCCCGTTGAATCAAACAGGCGGCGAAACCCGGGGCGAAATCCATGTCGGAGAATTCAATCCTCTCACCGGCTTCGGCATCGGCTTCGTGTTACATCATCTTGAACGCTGGATGTGAGAGTCGCGGACGACCCGGTTGGCGCGATCAAATACACTGTCCTGAATTCCAGCACCGCTCGATCACAATGCAATATCAATTGACACGATCGCCAGACGGCGGGAAACTACTGTCGAAACTGTAGTCCAGGGGGAACGTATGCTTCATTGGATTTGGGAAGCGATCGTTGGACTGGTTGTGGGCGCGCTCGCCAAACTGATCATGCCGGGCAAAGATCCCGGCGGAATCTGGATCACGATGGCACTCGGCGTCGCTGGTTCGCTGCTGGCAACTCTGCTTGGCAAGGCGGTCGGATGGTACGGCGAAGGAGAGGCCGCGGGATTTTTCATGTCTCTCATCGGAGCCATTGTGCTGCTTGCGATTTACCGATTCTATAAGTCGAAAACCGCCGGCTCCGCACTGAAATAGACTCGCCGCATCGGGTAGTCCTGAGTCGACAGTTCGGAAGAGATCTCTAAGGGGCCGTTGCGTCGACTCGCTAGCGGTTTCGGCGTGTCGTTGCGCCGCCCAGCAGCGATCCCAGCACGCCACGAACCAACTGCCTCCCCATCGTGCTGCCCGCGGTCCTTACTGCGCTTTTCGCCATCGATTCCAGCAAGCTATCTCCGCGACCGGTTTTCCCCGTTGGCTGCGTCAAGATGGTCGACAGGCCACCATACCAGGGCTGGTTTGGCTGAGCCGTCCCCTCTGTCCCCGCAACACCTCCCGGAAGAGAGCCTTGCGCCGCGCCCGTCTGCTGAGACGCAGATTGTTCGGCGCGCGCTTTCAATAACTCATACGCGGATTCTCGATCCACCGCCGTATCGTAAACACCCGCGACCAGCGACGTCTTCATAATTTGCTCGAGCGCTGTTCCGGCGTGATGGGTCCAATCTGGCCTTCAGGAGGAGCGATCAGCGCCCGCTCAACAATTGTTGGCGTACCTTTTTCATCGAGGAACGAGACCAGGGCTTCACCAATCGCCAACTCGGTCACTGCCTTTTCGACGTTCAGTTTGGGATTGGTGCGAAAGGTCTGCGCCGCCGCGCGAACCGCTTTCTGATCATTGGGTGTGAACGCCCGCAGGGCATGCTGCACACGATTCCCCAACTGCCCCAGGATTGCCTCTGGAATGTCGATTGGGTTCTGCGTCACGAAATACACACCGACGCCTTTGGAGCGAATCAGGCGAACCAGTTGCAGCACCTTGTCCTCAATCACCTTGGGCAGATCGGTGAAGAGCAGGTGCGCTTCATCGAAAAAGAAGACCAGCTTTGGCTTCGCTTCATCTCCCGCTTCAGGCAGGTGTTCGAAAAGCGTCGTTAGCAGCCACAGCAAGAACGTCGCATACAAGCGCGGCGAATGAATCAGCTTATCGGCGGACAGAATATTCACGACACCTCGACCGTCCGCGTCGGTCTGCATCAGATCGTCCAGGTTCAGCGCCGGCTCGCCAAAGAAGATGTCGCCGCCTTCCTGCTGCAGCGAAACCAGCCCCCGCTGAATCGCCCCAATGCTGGCGGCGGAAATATTGCCGTACTGGGTTTGAAACTCTTTCGCGTTCGTGCCGACATACTGCAGCATGGCCTGCAAATCTTTCAGGTCGAGCAGCAGCAGGCCGCCATCATCCGCAATTTTGAACACCAATGTCAGCACGCCCGCTTGCGTGTCGTTCAGCCCCAGCAATCGGCTGAACAGCAGCGGTCCCATTTCAGAAACAGTGGCGCGAATGGGATGACCCTGCTTCCCAAACACATCCCAGAACACAACCGGCGAGCCGCGAAATTTGAAATCCGCCAGCTTCAGCTTGGCGACCCGCTCCTGAATCTTCGCGTTGTCCACACCCGGCTGGCTGATCCCCGACAAATCCCCTTTAATGTCGGCGGCGAACACAGGCACGCCAATCGCGCTGAACTGTTCCGCCATCACTTGCAGGGTCACGGTTTTGCCGGTCCCCGTCGCGCCAGCAACCAAACCGTGCCGGTTCGCCATCGCAGGTAGCAAGAACAGCGGTTCTTTCGCGCCAGCAATCAGCATCGGTTTTGCCTGAGTTTCCATCCCGGGTCCTGCCTTTCCGGCGGAGCAAAAGATGCGATGGCTCCTTCTCCGCACCTCTGAGTATCCACTTCCGAAACAACCCCAGCAACCAGCGTCGGCGCAACCATGTCGAGGTTTGACAGCCCCATCCCATAAGGCTAGGGTCGAAGTAGAGGGTTATTAGTTTCCCTTATCTCAGGTTCCCTGAACTAAGTCAGCCCATCTGAAGTTCCCTTTCTTAGCAACCCCAACCTTAGGAGGTTGCATATGTACGCACGCAATGTTTCTATTCATTTGAAATCCAACACACTTTCTGACTACACCCGAACATTTGAGAACGATGTCCTTCCATTACTTCGGAAACAGAATGGGTTTAGAGACGAAATTACATTCTCCAATCCCAGCGGAAACGATGTCACGGCGATCAGTCTGTGGGACAACAAAGCCAACGCAGACGCGTACAACACCAATACGTTCCACGAAGTGACAAAGCTTCTGGCCAAGGTGCTCGATGGAACTCCGAAAGTGCAGAGCGGCGAGGTTGTCAACTCGACCTTCCATAAGATCCACGCAGCCGAACATGTAGCCGTCTAAGAAGTCGGCTCTTTTCGCTCGAGAGGGCGGACGTAGCTGCGCCCTCTCAGAATTTTCCTATTCGATTAGCTCTCCCAATCTGAAAATCATCGCGCTGCCAACCTCCCGCCGGATCACGCCCGCGGGAACCAAGCCACAACCTCCAATTTGGCTTCGTGCCTACTGGGAGCGCTGGCGCTGTCCGCAATAACGCCTAAATCGGGACCCGGTTGCAGCTCGTCAGGTCACGATCCAATCGAAATCCCGCCGACCGCGCTTCGCGCATCTGAATCTTCCAGAAGAAACGCGGAAAGCGTCTAAAATCAAATTACCTCTTCATGGCTGTGACCCAGGTCCAGGTTTTGCTCGCCGTTTTGGATACGGCGCATTCCGCATCGTTGGCGCAAGTGCTGATGCAGGCCGGTGCAACGGTGTCGCTGGTCCAGGTGCGCTCGACGGAGCATCTGCTGGAACAACTTCGGGAGCGGATGCCAAACCTGCTGGTTTTGGAACTCGACCAGGACGGCAGTTTGCTGGAGCAAGTGCGGGCGCGACATCCTTACCTGCCAATTGTCGTCGCATTATGCCGGACCACCGAAAAAATTACCTTCAGCCTCTCTCGCCTGGGGGCGGAGGATGTGTGGACACTCCCCCTGGATCCGGGTTCGATGGTGGAACGGGCGCAGGGCGTGCTGGAACGGCTTCCTGTGCCGGTCGCTGCAGTAGCCCAACCGCATGGAGACGACCCTGGCACTGCAACCCCGATTGCGCCCGTAATTGAAGATGGCGAAGAAGTCGATCCTTCCATGCCGTTGCTGCCGCCGCCGGCCATGGTGGGGGCCAATCCGCGCATGGCGGAGATTCGCAACACGGTCGAGAAAGTTGCCGGCACCGATGTCACCGTGCTAATCCGTGGTGAAAGCGGAGTGGGAAAAGAAGTGATCGCGCGCCTGCTGTTTGAATATTCGAGGCGCAGGCAAAAGCCGTTCATCAAGGTAAATTGCGCGGCCATCCCGCACGATCTGCTGGAGAGCGAATTATTTGGCTATGAAGCCGGCGCATTCACCGGTGCTACCAGGGATAAACCGGGCAAGTTTGAATTAGCGAACCACGGCACCCTTTTCCTGGATGAAATTGCCGAGATGCACCCCATGCTGCAGGCAAAACTGCTGCACGTGTTACAGGACGGCACGTTTTCCCGCCTGGGCGCGAAACGCGATGTGGCCGTCGATGTTCGCGTCGTGTGCGCCACCAACAAATTGCTGGAGGAACGGGTCCGCGACGGACTGTTTCGCGAGGATCTGCTCTATCGCATCAACGTGGTCACCATTTTTCTGCCGCCGCTGCGCGAACGCCGGGATGAGATTCCCGTGCTCACGGACTACCTGTTGCGAAAGTATGCGATTCAATATGGGCGACCTCTCCGTCGCTTCAGTCCCGATGCCGCCGAGCAAATGCTGCACTACGATTGGCCCGGCAACATTCGAGAACTGGAAAACCTCTGCAAGCGGTTCGTAATTGTCGGCAGCGAAACGCAAATACTCCGCGAGCTTTCCAGCCATGGACAAGAACATGCCGCTTCATTCGCCGTCGCTGCTTCGATTGAGCCACCGATGCCCAGCCACCTGGCTGCCCCGGCGATCGGCGCAAATCCAGCCAACTCCGATTTGTCGCTGCTGGAAGTAGGCCGGCGAGCCGCCTGGGACGCCGAGCGTCGCGCCATCCAGCAAATGCTGGAGGCCACGCACTGGAACCGTCGTGAGGCTTCCCGCCGCTTGCAGGTGAGTTACAAGGCATTGTTAAATAAAATCAAGCAAATGCAGCTGGAAGAGAATGCTTCTAAGAAACTTGGTACTGAAATCACACAGGAGAATGAGTCTGCCCATTAGTGGCATTTGAATGCCACTTTTCCATAGGGATATTGTTTCGGACTTTCATGCGAAGGAATCGAGGGATCATGTCGCGGGTTTCGCGGAAACTGTTGATCATGAATAAGTTAGTGGCGACTCTGATTCATTCCCGGTGGAATCTATAACGGGTTGGCTGGTTTCACTCGATTTGGCCTTTCATTTGCACCATTCATGGTCAAGATGAGGCATCCCAATCAGCAGTCCTCTTTTAGAATTTATTCCCGCTATCTCTGTCGCTCGACAAACTGAGTGGCTCCCATCCCGTAAGTTCCTGCCAATTTATCTTCGCTAGCCTCGATGCAGGGCCCGCCGACGCGGGCCTTTCGCGTCTTCACCCAACTGAAACTCCAGGCCCAGCTTAAAATCTTAAGTGTGGCAGCGAAATCAACTCCCCAATCCAATAGCGCCAGAATCAAGGAACTCGACGCATTGTTCCAGCGTGGCGGCCTGACCCGCAGTCCGCATAAAAAGCCTACTCGAGCGCAAAATAGCGCAGCAAAGAAGAAAACGATCGCTTCGGCAGCTAAGAAGCAAAGCACGCCGGCCGCCGCGGCCCCGAAAAAGCCACCCTCCAAAGCCCTCGGGCCGGATATCCTCCGTGTGCCCCAGTGGCAGCAGTATGACTGGCTGTTGCATGGCTTCAGCACCCGCGCCGGGGGTCTCTCGACCGTCTATCAGCCGGGGGATCGAAAACAGAAATGCGGCGAGCTGAATTTAGGATTCACCACGGCGGATTCAGCCGGAAAATGTAAAGCGCAATCGAGAACTGTTTGTGCAGGCATTGCTCGGCAGCGCCAATCCTAAGTCGAAATCAACAAGAACCAAGGCGCCAGACCTGCGGCTTCTGCGTCAGATCCATTCCGGTTTGGTGCATCGAACCGGCGTCGATGAAAAATCCGCCACCACAGAGCCCATGCGAGGCGATGGATGGATTGCCACCGAGCCGGGAACATTGCTCGGCATTCAGACTGCAGACTGCATCCCGGTGCTGGTCGTGGATGTGCGCCAACAAATTGTTGCCGCGTTTCATGCTGGCTGGAGAGGCACGCTGGCGCGCATTGTGGAGCGAGGGGTCGGTCGCCTGCGCGCGGAATTTGGCAGCCAGCCTTGCGATTTGACAGCGGCCATTGGGCCGGGAATCGGGCGTTGCTGCTACTCGGTTGGCGAAGAGGTACGCATGGAGTTCGCGTCCCAATTCCACTACGCGGAGACGCTATTTGAAGAAGTCTTCGACCTGGACCCAGTCAAGGAAAAATATCCCATGCTGTTCCTGACGGCACGCGCACCCGGGCACAGCAATCTGGGACCAAGCCTGCATCTCGACCTGGTGGAGGCAAACCGGCGTCAGCTGATCGACGCGGGAATTGCACCAGAGAAAATCTACGCGCTGAATCTCTGCACAGCTTGCGATACTAAACGCTTTTTCTCGTATCGCGCCGAGCAGGGTTTTACCGGCCGCATGGTCAGCGCCGTCGGCATCCGGGCTTAACTGCCGCGATCGAATCAGTGCACCAGTATCGGTTGCGCATCGAGCGAGACAATCCGATCGCGCCCTTCGGCCTTGGCTTGATACATGGCGGAATCGCATTGGTGCAGCAAATCTTGAACGGTCAGCGTGGGATCATGCCCGAAGTATGTTGTCACGCCAATACTCACCGTAACTGTAATCTTGTGTCGCACTCCGCTGTCACGCAACCGGGGACCGGGCACCGCGATAGCGTCGATATGGAACCGCAATCGATCTGCCACGATCATCGCCGCCTCCGCATCCGCCTTCGGTAGCAGCGCCACAAACTCCTCGCCCCCCCAGCGGCCGACAACGTCAATGTTGCGCACCGAATTTCGCAGCTTCTCCACCACTGCGCAAAGAACTGTATCCCCGGTGCGGTGGCCGTAGCGATCGTTCACCAGCTTGAAGTGGTCGACATCGAACATAATCAGCGAAAAGACGTCTCCGGTGCGCGCCGTCTTCAGCAGTTCCTGCTCGCATAAAGCGATGAAGGAACGCCGATTGTGGATGCCGGTGAGTGAATCGATGTTCGCCAGTTGCTCCAGTTTCAATCGCATCTGGTGGCCTTCCATCCAGAACACCCCAAAGCCCACACCGATACCCGCGCCAAGAAATACGATTGCCGTTGTTGCCTCGAACGGATTCGGAGTCTGTGCGTCTACGCGGAAACCATGCGCAAGAACAATCAGGGTACGCGCAATATTGAAGACCGCAAGACTCAGCAGCAGCGTGGTGGTAAACCATATGGGCGGATGCATGTGGTTCGGGTTGGCACGCATTAAGAGCAGCGCGTTCTCGCAGGCTAATAAAGCGACGGAGGCCGAGAAGACCATGAGCGCAATCTGCTCCAGGCCATAAAAATGTCGAAAAACGAGACAGACGATCACCTGCAACAGCAGCAGCGCCGCCCCCAACCTTGGCACGTGCAGTTCCAAGGCGGAAAGCCACAAAAAGCAGACATACAGAAAAACAAATGCCAGCAGGATGAAGATGTGTCCAACCAGAATCGCAAGGTTCTCCATGCGCCCGGCGGGCAGCGTAAACGCAGCGGCGCCCAACGCCGCGGAGGCAAAGTAGGCGCCCAGCCAGCCTGCACCTTTAAAAAATGGATTGGTCAGGCGCACAATCACCAGCCCGATGCATCCGCCAGATAGCAGGATCGAGGCCACAACCAGGATGATGTGAGTTTCCATGCCAGGCACTAGGGGACGCATCACAATCCGCCGAAGATGATGGCTTCGCGCGAAATTGTGAAATGTCAAGCAGAGTGTAGCCCGGATTGGCATTCGGTCGCGAGTGACGAAAGTTTGAAGACCCTTCCGCCGAACCCGATTCGGGAATCCACCCGGGAAGGCCCCCTGCACCTGCCGGTCGCCGAATCCGCCGAGCGAATTGCCCCCTGCCAGGCACCCTAAAATGAGGCTAGAACTTGCTACTTTTCTACTCCCAGGTCAGCAAAGCCGCACTTCCCGCAGGAATATTGCATTCCGCCGCCCCGTTGGTGACGGTCACATGCTCCACCCGGCTTGGGTTGAATGAGCCTTTCGCGCCCACCGGCGACCCGGCAAAGGTCGTGTCCTGCTCGTCATCCAGGCTTGCAGCGATCAGGCGCTCCAAGGAGACACGCTCGGCGGGAGAATTTGCCTGCAGCTTCAGGCGTACATTCTTTTCCGCATCTTTATTGATCGCCACCACGCGTAGTTTGCCTTGAGCATCCTGGACAGCGTAGGCAACAAACAGCGGTCCGGCATTGCCCGCATCCAGTTGGCTCGCAACCATGCGCCCGCCCAGCAACTGGGCCATCACCAGCAGCGCATAATACTCCGGACGAGCAACAAATCCGTTCTGCAGGGTGCCGACAACCGGGGCATACCATCCGTATCCGCCACCGTGGAAATTAATGCCGCTGCCGCCGATCGTCAACAGCTGGAACATCAGATCCAGCGCCCACAATGACGAAGCAAAAGTGTTGCTCACTCCCGGCTTGCCGCCGCCGTAACAGGAATTCGTTTCCGTCAGGCGATAGGGCAGATGCGATTCCGCCATGGCCTGTCGAATCTTCGGCACGCCCCCCACCCACCGTTCATTGCTGGGGCTCAGCAGTCTCTGAATGGTCATGGAAGGATCGCTGACCGGTCCCAACGCATAGTAGTGCGTGGACAATTCGATAATGTCCTTGCCGAACTGCTGCGCGAACTGCACCAGCCAGTCGCTGGTGCCTGCCGTATCTGGACCCGCAAACTTTGCCTGTGGGAGGCGTGCCTTCACCGCGTCATAAAATGTTTTCCATTCTTTTGCAAAATCCTGGTAGCTGTACCCTGGCGGTCGCAGACCATTGTGGGGAAACAGATCGTCTTCGTTGCCAACCTGAAAGCTGATCAAGCGATCGCCCAGCGTCTCTGAAACAAACGCGGCCTCTTCCGCTGCCTGCTGCGGCGTACCCTTGCCGAAGTTCAAACCGTACATGGCCCGCCAGTCGACCATGTCCAAAAACTGCCGCAAATTGCGAATCGACTCGGGCGTGGTCTGCGTGTTGGCCGGGGGATGGTGGCCGTAGTCGGGACCGATCGGCGCGGACGGCTGTGCGGCTGCATTTTTTGAAGGATGCGGTGTCCAGAAGGCATACTCGCTGGAGTTGCCGCCAATGCGCAGCACGCCACGCCCCAGCGGACGCAGAAATCCCGCCAGTGCATCGTTCTTCGCAGAAAAATACTCCGGGGCAGACAGCTGTGCCGTTTCATAGCTGAGCCCCAGAAAATTCTCAGGGATCGCCTGGCCCGGTTGATTCATTTCAATGGTGAGGCGCGCGGAAGCACTCGCGATGGAATCTGCTTTGAGAATCTTCGGGAACGCGGAAACAGCGGCCGTCGCAACGGTTGAGCACAGAAATTTTCGACGATTCATGACGCTGACCAGTGAACCACCCGGCCCACAGAAATGCAAGCTGGCGACTTCGTCGACAAGACGTTTTGCAGAGTCGTCGAGCAAACATTTCACGAATCAACTGAAACCGCAGAGAGTATCCCAATCGGCCTCGGGCGGGATAGCATGGAAAAGTAAATGATTTAGTGTGCATCCAACTGCCTTAAAGAACGTCTAACTTATAGCGTTAAGACTCAAAATCAATATCTTTTATACTTCTCACTTTCAGGAGCAATAAACTTGCCTCAAGACAGCTTGATGTCCCAGCTATCCTCCTTGCTGTCTGTCGAACCTCTACCGGGTTCTTGGATTTCGTCGGCGCATGGGACCACTCGTCTGCAGGCGACGTCGAAGGGTAGACCTCAATGCTCGGGACGCCGTCGCAACGTATGCTCTCTTGCCTTTCTCGCGATGGCGCTCGCGATGCCCGCCATGGCGCAAGAAACACCCAGCACCACTGCTCCGCCCGCAACCAGTTCTTCCGACACGACGAGCGCTGCCGCAGCGCTCCCAGACAGTCCCAATCCGGATTCCACAACGGATATGACTGGAAAACAGACCAAGCGGATCCTCTACGTCATTCCCAATTTCCGATCGGTATCTGTCGACGTAATACTGCCGCCGCAAACTCCCAAGCAGAAATTCATTCTGATGTTGCAAGACAGCTTCGATTACTCTTCATTTATCTATGTGGGCGGCGTCGCCGCGGTGGCCGATGCCGAGAAATCTTATCCGGAGTTCGGCCATGGAGCCGCTGCCTACGGCCGCTATTATTGGCACTCGTTTGCGGATAATGTGAATGGCAACCTCTTCACGGAAGCGCTGGTCCCGATTGCCACGCATGAAGATCCGCGCTACTACACCATGGGCCGCGGAGGCATCTTTAAGCGCAGCGTGTATTCGATCAGTCGCCTCCTTATTACTCGCAGCGACCTGACCGCGACCAATAACGCTCATGACACCTTTAACTTCTCAGAAGTTGTCGGCAATGGCGCCGCCGCGGGAATCTCCAACTTCTACTATCCCAGCAAGGAGCGCACCTGGACGAAGACCGGGCAAAAGTGGATTATCCAGATCGGCCTCGATGGCGGGTCCAACCTCGTCAAGGAATTCTGGCCGGATGTGAACGCTCACATCTTCCACAACGCGAACTGGTAGAGAACTCTTCGACCTCCGCACAAATCACGCCACATCCGCTTGAACATTTTGCGAGACATTCGCATCCATATAAGCTGTGCCGTAAGGTGAAGCAGCTTCCATGGAGGTCAGCGTGTTCAAGCGCGTCTTGCAGCATCCACAGTTTCTGGTTGTCTATTCCGCGACCATCACCGTTGTATTTCTCATCACCACTTGCATCAATTTCGCGCGACCCGTTCACGGCGCCGGCAAGACGGTCGACTTCGATCGGATCCAGGTCCATCGCATCGACGTCGTCGAGCCGGACGGGACGCCTCGAATGATCATTTCAGATCGAGCCGAATATCCCGGCAGCTTCTTCCATGGAAAAGAAATCGGGCGCCCGGATCGCAGAGATTCGGCGGGAATGCTTTTCATCAACGATGAAGGAACGGAGGATGGCGGCTTGATCTACGGCGGCGCGAGCGTTGACGGCAAACCCTCCAGCTTCAGCCACCTCAGCTTCGATCAGTACGAGCAGGATCAAACTGTCGTTCTGGGAACCGAGTTATCGCCCGACGGAAGCAGAAACGAGGGCATCACGCTGAATGATGCGCCGGAGAAACCGATCACCCCCGATATGTATAGCGAGGCAGAGCGCATTAAAGCGATGCCGCACGGTCCGGCAAGAAAATCCGCCTGGGCCGCGTTCATGAAGAAATATCCTTCTCTGCTGCAGCGCGCTTCTCTGGAGCGCAATGATGACGGCTCCGTCGCCCTGACGTTGCGCGATCAGGATGGCCGGCCGCGCCTGCAACTCGGCCTGGATGTTCAAGGGCAACCAACCATTCAATTGCTCGATGCCCACGGAAAAGTGAAGCGGACAATCTCCATCCCTGAAAGCTGACAGTCTTCGCGCCGCATGGAATCTCCCAGCGTGAACCATCGTCACGCGGAGAGATGACTTGCCGCCTCAGCCTCGCTGGAGCGATCAATCACAGATCCCAGGCGATCTGCACCATCTCCAAACTTGTTTCGCAGAAATGTATTCATGGGCTCGGAATAGAAGCGAGCCACCACATCGCCCAGCAGTCCAGATAGAACAATGACTGTTACAAATAGCGCGGGCACCGCCGCCAGAGGCTTTCCCAGCGAAACAAACAATCCAAACATCGCGATGACGAAGAACATGTGGGTCAGGTACACCTCATAACTGCGCCGGCCAAGCCACAACATCGGAGCGAGAATTCGCGGTCCCTTCCACTGTGTCTCCGCCGATACGGCGATCAGCAAACAGGTGCCGACGGCCAGGATCGTCATGTCCAGCCCGTTGCGCTCCAAACCCCACGCGTAGGCCGTGCGCGAAAAACCCAGGATGAAAGTTACCAGGATCGCGCCCGAGATGCCGCACATCCACAGCTGTTTTCGCACAAGATGCAAATGCGCAATCAGCAGCGCCGTCAGGCATCCCAGGGCAATGGCATCCATCGCCCCTAGATACGAGTACTCATGCCAGACCGGGTTGCCGTGAGCCAGGACAGTCCGGCCAAACGGGCCAAGAACCACGAAGCCCATCAGCAGCACCACCAATAATTTTCCGCGCCCAAACAATTTGCAGGCCAGCGGGAAGAAAAGATAAAAAGTCTCTTCCACAGAAAGCGACCACAGGATGTCCCAGCTTCCCGGAAGATAGCCGCGCGTCGCTTCCAGCACATTTACGCGAAACGTCAGCGCCGCCAACAAGGCCGCTCCCAATCCTCCAGTTTTCGCATGCACGACAAAATGTTCTACACGCGCCAGGTGTAGCGCGCTCAACACTGCCAGCAACAGCAGAAGCAATGGCGCAATGCGGGCGAATCGAAGCAGGTAGAAATCGCGAGGTCGAACCTTTTCAGGGGATCCCCATCGCCGCAGCGTTGTCGATGTAATCAGAAAGCCGGAAACAGCAAAAAACATCTGCACGCCGAACTGGCCATTCCACACCAGTGAGGAGACAAGCTGTTTTGGCAGTCCCCGCGTGTACGGAACCCGCGCAAACAGCAACTGCATGTTCACGTGGTTCATCAGCACGAACAGAATCGCCAGCCCTCGGAGGAGGTCGACACCATCCAGCCGCTTCCAACTTTTCGCGAGGGCACGATGCGCAGGACTCATCTCCTGAGTGTGTCAAACTTGACGCGTCTGCGGGACAAATTTGCGGAATTTATTCCTTAGTCTTCCGGCGCGGAGTAGCAACTGCGGCCAGGACCGCAGCGAGCCAGATGAACGTAGTTCTCATCAGGACCAGCGGGACCCTGGGTCAGCAAACACCAGTAGGACGAAGAAGCACGCACTCCCGGCAGCCAGTTCTCCGCCGACTGCGGACTGGTGCCATAGGCATTCTTGGTGCGGAGACAGCGGCAAGGCGGCGACTTGACTCCAGCGGCGGTTTCAGTTGCGCTCATCATTTTCTCTCCTTGCAAATCATCCTGCGGCCCGCGGGTCGCGACCCATTTTTCCGGCAGCCAGCAAAACCGTGCGATAGATGGCCACTGGGAACATCTGAACCTTGTACGCGTTCATGGAAAGTGGCTGAGCCCCTTCCATCGAGGCCTTTCCTGCGGCGCGGGCAGTTTCTTCGGTGATCGGCTTACCGGTCAGTGCAGCTTCCGCCTGTGCCGAACGGCGCACGATCGGCGATGCAGCTCCCATGGTTACGACCGCGCGGCGGCACATGTTGCCGTCCATCTCCAGCACCACGCCCGCATCGGCAATCGCCCAGTCGAAGCTCTGCTTCTCCCCGTATTTCTGATATGCGGAGCGCGTGCCTGCGGCCGGCTTGGGAATCATCACCGCGGTCAGCAATTCATCCGGCTCGACCACGTTGAACTTCGTCGGGTTCGCCTCCGGCATCACGTACAGTTCCTTGATGCCGACGACGCGCTTACCGCGTTTCGCGCTGGTCAACTCCACCGTGGCATTCAGCCCCAGCAAGCCCACCGCGGCCGACGACGGCGCAACAGCCGGACAGCTACCGTAATCCATGATCGAGTGATATTGATTCAACCCGCCGAACGCGAAACAAATTTCCTTGCCCTTACGCAGGCATTGAAAATCCTTCGAGCGAAAATACCAGCAGCGATTTTCCTGCAGCAGATTTCCGCCCAGCGTCGCCATATTGCGAATATGCGGTGTCGCCGCATTGCCGCACGCATCGGCAAAAATTGTGTATTGCGACTGGATGAGTGGGTGCTCGCTAATTTCCGTCAACGTGGTCAACGGCCCGATGTGCAGTCCTTCCGGCGTCTCGCGAATGCCGCGCAACGAGGAGATGTTGCGAATATTCACCAGCTTGTTCGGCGTCTCCAGCCCTTCCTTCATGCGATCCAGCAGGTCAACTCCGCCGGCCTTAACCACAATGCCGTCCTTCGCATTCTGGCTCAGTTGCGCCAGCGCGCCGCTTTCCGTAGTGCAGTCTGCAAGTACGAACTGGTTCATGCGTTGCTCCTTTGCGGGGCCTTGCTCAAGGTTTCCAGCACCACTGCGGGTGTCATCGGTGTGCTGCGGATGCGAACTCCCGTGGCGTTATAAAAGGCGTTGCCAATGGCCGCTGCCGCAGAGATGATTCCTGCCGCTTCACCAATGCCGGAAGCGTCGGTCGAACTCTGCCCAATGTAGCTCTCCACCAGCTGCACATCCAGCACGGGAATATCACGCGAGCCGGCGATCTTGTATTGATCCAGATTCGCGTTCACCATCAGGCCATACGTTGGGTCCAGCAGTCGATTCTCATAGAGCGCGAAAGACATTCCCTGGATCAGGCCGCCGTTGATCTGATTCATCACCTGTGACGGGTTCATCGGGCGACCGCAATCATGCACAGCGAAGAATTTCTTCACGTGGATGATCCCCATTTCCGTATCCACTTCAATTTCGGCAACGTCGATTCCACCATACGTGTCGTAGTGCTTCTTGTCGTAGTCGGGAATGCGGCGGGCTTGTGCTGCAACCTCGCTGGTATCCATTTTCGCGGCCGCTCGACGGAAGCTGATCGGCTGCATGTGTCCGCTCTTGCTGTGAACTTCGCCTTTTGTCAGCACCAGGTCATCCGCCGTAGTGCCCAGCGCAGGAGCGATGCTGGCAAGAAATTTCTGTGAAGCCTGCCACGCCGCATCACGCACCGCGGGGGTTAAGGATGCAGTCGTCACGCTGCCACCGGAGTCGGGGCCGATCGGATAATTTGTGTCGCCGATTTTTACCGACACCTGCTGCGGCGGCACTCCAAACTGTTCTGCCAGAATCTGCGCCATCACCGTCTTGATGCCGGTGCCGATGTCCTGCACGGCGGAGAGTACTTCCACCGAGCCGTCGCGATGAACTCGCACTTCCGCCGAAGAATCCATGTCAATGAATCGATACCAGACGGACTGCGAAAGCCCGATACCGCGTTTGATGGGTCCGGGATCCGCGTTGGGGGTGGGATTGCGCGACTTCCAGATCGCGCTCTCGCGAACAATCTGGCGCTCCACGCGTCGCACTGGATTGGTGTCAATCTTTTCGCGGAACTCCAGCGGCTCCATGTTCAACTTTTCCGCCATCTCATCGATGGTCTGTTCCAGCGCGAAGGCCCCCTGGGGATGTCCTGGCGCTCGAAACGCTGCCGCCGGCCCGGCGTTGATGAACACGTCGTTTTCTTCGGTGTGCAGCGATGCCGATTGATATAAGTTGGTCGCTGGTCCCGCGCAACCCGCGCCGGTTCCGCATCCCGCCGTGCCATAACTGATCAGTTGGATGGCTGTGAGGGTTCCGTCCTTTTTGGCGCCAATCTTCAGCGTCTGGTCGGAGCTGGGGCGATTGCCGACAGAAAGCTGTTCCCCTTTGCGATCGAGCAGCAGCCGCACCGGCGCGCCAGTTTGTTTCGACAAAATGGCGGCAACGGTTCCCTCATTGCCTGCACCGAACTTGGCGCCAAAGCCTCCACCAACATATTCCGTGATGACCCGGATCTGCGACTTGGGAATTTTAAAGTAGTCGGCCAACTCATCGCGCACGCTGGCGGTCCCTTGCGTTGAGGCCCACACAGTCAGCAGATTCGGCTTCCAGTCGGCAACCACGCCGTGGGTCTCCAGCGCATTATGCACCTGCACCTCGGTGGTGTACTTCGACTCCACGATAAAGTCCGCGTCTTTGAACCCTTGTTCGGCGTCGCCGCGCTTGTTCACGGAAGGTCCATGCACATTGCCCTTCTGCGGAACGCCATGCGGTCCCCCGCCGCCCCCTGCCGAACCAGCCTCATCCGCGGGTCCGGGGAACACCGGCGGTGCATCGGCTTGACGAGCCATCTCCATATCGACAACGAATGGCTTGGCAGCGTATTGCACCTTCACCCGCTGCGCCGCCTCTTCCGCGAGGTGCGGGTATGTCGCTGCCACCGCGGCAATCGGCTGGCCCGCATAACGCACGATGGGATAACGGCTTGGGTCGAGCGACGGATCCCGCAGCACCGCCTCGCCCAGCACATGCTGAATCACATACACACCCTTCACGCCCGGCATTTTGCTGGCCTCGGAGGTGTCGATCGAAACAATGCTGGCGTGGGGAACATTCGCAGTCACCATCGCGGCATACAGCATCCCCGGCAATTGGATATCCGCCGTATAGCGCCCGCTTCCGCTCACCTTGGCCTGCGCATCCCAGCGCGTGGGAGATTTGCCGATGTATTGCAGTTCTGCATTGATGGGCAGAACCGGCGGCTCGGTGGCTGCAATCTCGCGCTGAACATCATGCAACGTGTAGCCCGGTACGCCATAAGGCATGGTGACGGTTTTCGTCGCTGTATCGTTCGTTGCTGCCGCGGTTGGATCAGATTTTTTGCTCGGCATGTTCACTCCTACGCGTTACGGATGGATTCTTTGCCGGAGACGCCCGCAGCTTCAAGAGTGGCTGCAAAAATTCTGGGATAGGTGCCGCAGCGACACAGATTGCCCGCCGTCGCCTGTCGCACATCGTCTTCGGTTGGATGGGGATTCTTCTTCAGCAGCGCGGAACACGCCATCACCATGCCCGGAGTGCAGAAACCGCACTGCATCGCGTCATGCTTCACAAAGGCCGCCTGCACTGGATGCAACTCGCCCGCATGCGAAGCGTTCGACAGTCCTTCTATGGTCGTCACCTTGTGCCCGATCGCATCGATGGCCAGCGTCATGCAGCTGTTCACCGGCATCTCGTCCAGCAACACGGTACACCCGGAACACGATCCGCGATCGCACACTACCTTGGTACCGGTCAGCCCCATATGGATTCGCAAAGCATCCGCAAGAGTGGTCCGCGGCTCCAGTTGGACGGTCTGTTCTTTGCCGTTGATATGCAAGGTCACAGGCACCGCGCCCGGGCCCAGCTCTTTCACGCCATGGTGCTCGCCGCGAGTGGCGGCGACTGCTTCGCGACTGAATACCTGCGCGCCTTCCAGTAAGGCTGTCCCGGCGGCGGCAACGCCCGCGCCTTTCAGAAATCCGCGCCGCGTAATTCCCTTGGTCGCTGGCCGGTCTTTGTCCTGCTCGGAGTCGGCAGAATCTGATTCCTGCGGTGGAATGGACGTGGGATCGTTTGCTTGCGGAGGAAACTTCGGTGATGACATTTGTTTCTCCTGTATTCGAATGAAGAAGGAGCGTGCGGCACATCGAGCGATTCGCCTGATGCGTTGGAACCAACCTTCAAGCGATTCGGGCCAGCCTAAAATCTCACATCAATCTCAGTTCTTCAGCGAGTGAGCTTCGCGATGGTTCTAGTCTGACACTCCCCGGAACACTTCGGCAACTGGCGCGAGTACCCGTTCGACGGCCTCACCCCAACCGAAGTTTCATTTCAATTTCGTGAAAGTCATTTCTTCGCATTCGCCTCCACGGCCGCGTGCAGCATCGGGTGGTCCAGTCCCTCGATCGTCTGGTTTGGTTTCCCTTCCAAATCGAACACGACCACCTCGTTCCTGCCGGGCTTCAGCCACGGTGCGGGAACGTACAGCGCCTTCTGCGGACCAATGTTCCAGAAACGTCCAAGTGCGCGGCCATTCAGCCACACTTCGCCCTTGGTCAGCGCACTCGTATCCAGGAAAGTGTCCTTCGGCGTTTTGACCGTAAAGCTGGCGCGATAGAAACAGGCTCCGCTGCACGGCGCTTTCGAATAGGCCAACTCACCCGGTTTCAACATGGGCAACGGATAGATATCCCATCCCGTCACCACCTTTTGCCCCAGCTTGACCCGGCCCACAATCCCCGCCCGTTCCGCCGGCAAAGACGGGCCAAAATTCACCCTCCCGGTATTCTCCACCAGCACATCCAGCCGCGCGTTGGGCGACGAGATATGAAGCGGCACCTGGTATTGCCCCAGCCGTCGATCGATGGTGCCGACCCGTTTGCCGTCGATATAAATTTGCGCGTAATCGTGCAGCGTATCGAAGGTCAACTCAGCATCGACAGGCCCCTCCAACTGTGTGCGATACAGAATGTATCCATACGCCTGCCCAACTGCTTCCATGTAGACTGGGCGCTCAGAATGCGTTGCAGTGGGCAGCGACTTCCACAGCGAAACACCCTCGGCAAGCGAAATCGCCGGCAGCGTCATCGTCGGCGGAACCGCAGGAACAGGTGGCGGCTTGATCCCAGTATCCTTTGCAATAATGTCGCGGAAACGATAATACTTCGGCGTCGGCCGGCCGCTCTCATCCAGGGGCGAGTTGTAGTCGTAGCTGGTCACATCCGGTTCGTACGTCTTGCCGTTCGAATTCGCTCCATTCATCCAGCCAAAACTTGTGCCCCCGTGAAACATATATAGGCTCACCGAATATCCCTGGCGCAACATCCAGTCCAGGTCCTTCGCTTGTTGATCGGGCGTATCGGCGGTGTGTGGCGCGCCCCAGTGATCGAACCAGCCATCCCAGTATTCGCCCGTCATCATGGGTCCATTCGGCCGCAACTTTTTCAGCTTGGCAAATTCCTTCTGCGCGTCCCCCGGTCCAAAATTGATGACCGCCGGCAACTCCGGCAGCGAACCATTTGGAATCTCATCTGCCCCGTCCGCGGTATAGAGTTGCGCCTTGGTAAATCCCGCGTCGACCAGCATCTGATGAATGTCTTCCATGTAGGCATGATCCTTGCCATAGGAGCCATATTCGTTCTCCACCTGCACCGCAATAATGGGCCCGCCGTTGCCAACCTGTAGTGGCGCCAGTTGCTTGCCAAGCTGCATCAGCCATGCCCGGGCTGCCGCCAGAAACTGTGGGTCTCTCGACCGCACCACCATGTTCGGATCTTTCAGCAGCCACGCCGGAAAGCCGCCGAAATCCCACTCCGCACAGGAATACGGACCAGGCCGCAGGATCACATACAGCCCCTCCTGTTGCGCCTCGCGCACGAATTCCGCCACATCCCTATTGCCGGAAAAATTGTAGACACCGGGCTCCGGCTCATGCCAGTTCCAGAACACATAAGTCGTGATCGAGTTCAATCCCATCGCCTTGGCCATGCGCAAGCGGTCGCGCCAGTAGGCCCGCGGAATGCGCGCATAATGCATGGAACCAGAGATGATCTGAAACGGTTTCCCGTCCAGCTGGAACTCCCCATGCCCAGCCACAAATGTGTGCGGCTGTGTCTTTGCAGCTGCGAAGCCAGGCACGCATGCCAACCAGGCTAAAAAGCAGAACTATCCACGCCCACGGGCGCCGAAAAGCCATCATGCAAAATCTCCTTTAATCTCCCGGATCCAGCTTCGTTCGATGATTCGACCCATCGCAAGCAGTTGCATCTACTTGTCTCCAAAAATATTCCCGTGAAAAATGTCTGCGCTTTTTAGCCTACTCCAGCTCGAGCAATTCCACGGTAGAGCCATCCAGCGGAACGGAACGCTCGCGCAGCTTTTCCGTGAAGAAAAGCTGCACCACGGGAGTGTGGGCCGGGGTATAGTAACCGTGGAATGCTCTAGACGGGTGCCCAAGGATTGCAGCCCGGTTTTCGGAGACGAGGAAATCACATGACAGCCATGGAAGCAGCCATGCAGCAACCTGGAGAATCTGCCGGCCTCAGTCAGGTGGAACGCGTTGTCGACACCTTTGTGGCGCCGACAAAAACCTTTACCGATATTCGCCGAAATGCCAGTTGGTGGCTTCCCTTTCTGTTGCTCATCCTCGTCAGCGTGGCATTTGCTGCCTCCATCGACCGCAAAATCGGGTTTGACCAGGTCGCCCAGGCCAACATCAACCGCAATGCATCGGCACAACAGAGGATGAGCGCGCTGACAGATGCGCAGCGAGATCAAAGCATCCACACCGTCGGGTCCGTCACCAGGGTGATCAGTTATCTCTATCCCGTCATCGGTCTGATTTTTGCCCTGATCTCTGCCGGCATCCTGATGATGACCTTCAATTTCGGATTGGGCGCCAAGGCAACCTATAAAGAGTATCTGGCGGTCTGGTTCTATGCTGGGCTGCCATTTCTCATCAAGTTCTTATTGGCGGCGACCGCCATCTTCTTCGGGGTCAGCGCGGAGCAATTCGATATCAACAATCCTGTTGGAACCAATGTGGGCTGGTTTCTGACCTCCGATGTTCCGCTGTGGGTGCGCACATTATTTTCTTCAGCCGACATCTTCACGTTGTGGGTGGTGGTGCTGTTGATTCTCGGCTGTTCCATTGTTGCCAAGGTCAAACGCAGCAGCGCCGCCATCGTGATTATCGGTTGGTGGGTGCTGATCATTCTGGGCGGCACAATCATGGCCGCAATCCAGGGTTAGAGCCTTTTCCCTACTACGATGAACTCTCGAAGCTCAATGAAGCGCAGCTTTTCTTGACGGAACGGCTGCGCAAACGTCGTCGCGTCGGTCTATATCCATAGGGAAAATGCTCGAATCGAATCCACCCGTCCACCGACTGCATCGAACCAGTGAAGCGAAGGTGTGTCCGGATGAGTGAGTGGGTCAGGTTGTGCAGTCGGCAAGAGCTTCCAGCCGAATCTCAGGCAAAGGAATTCTCCGTTCAGGGCCACACCCTCTGCGTGGCCACGCTGAAGGGAATTCCCTTGGCGCTGGATAATGTCTGCCCACATCGCGGCGGACCGTTGGCCGAAGGCACCATCGAACACGGTAAGATTGTCTGCCCGTGGCACCAGTGGGAATTCGATCTGGCCACCGGCCAGGCGACGCATTCGCCAGCAACGAAGGCCACCCGCTATCCCCTCCGACTCCAGGGCGATGATGTTCTGGTGGAACTCTAGAAATTGCATCTCAATGGAAATGCCGTCGCCATTCTGCATTGAACCTGCGCCGTTCGATCCTGAGATGCAACCATGACTGCACCCTATCTTCTAGAGCGCGAACAATGGGTTCCCGCTTCGCTGGACCAAGTCTTTCGCTTCTTTTCCGACGCGGCCAATCTCGAATTGCTCACTCCGCGATGGCTGCGCTTTCAGATCCTCACGCTCCAGCCCATCCACATGTCTCCCGGCACATTGATCGACTATCGGCTGCATTGGCATGGAATTCCGATGCGCTGGCGAACCGAAATCACCGTCTGGCAGCCGCCGCACGCCTTTGAAGACCTTCAGCTGAAGGGGCCATACGCGCGGTGGCACCACACCCATCGATTTCAGGCAGTCGATGGAGGCACGCTCATCTACGATTGCGTGGAATATTCACTGCCCTTTGGGATTGTCGGTCAAATCGTGCACGCATTTTCTGTGCGCGGAAATGTAGAAAGTATTTTTGCGTTCCGCGAACGCAAGGTGGAAGAGATTTTTGGCTCGGCCCATGCACGTCAACCGTAGGTCGATTCTCGAAGAGCCGTCATTTCGCTCCCGCGTCCAAGACGTTCGGACATTTCGCCTGTATCCACTGCCGATAGCTCATCTTGTCGCGGCGAGGATTGAATCCTTCTCCCGGGCACACCGGACACCCTACAGCCTCGCGCAACTGATCACTCCACGAAGCATGTTTTTCGCGCCCATTCGGATCCCACAAATCCTGGGTGCTGTCTTCTGAAGATGCCAGAGAAACCGTGTAATCGGGAGTGATGCCCTGCGTCCAGTCGGCTGCGGGCTGCTGCGGTGCATCGCCCCCTATGGTGTAGGAAGACTTGCAGTCCATGGATCCACCCTTGCCATCGCTACACGTCGCCGAGGCACTGCGCTTGGGACTGCTATGGGCGTTTCCCAGAGTTTGAGCCTTGGGCTGCGAACCGAAAACATCGGAGCCTCCACCGGAATCGCCACCGACAGAAGGTAGCGCGATTCCCACTTCAAGAATTGCGTCGGCCTGTTTCGGAGTGGAAACAATCGTCAGGCAAGTGTCCTGATCCAACCGTGTGATCGCAGCATTCGCCATCACTGGCGACCCGGCATCCACATACACATTGCGCACCGGTTTCCCGTTCGCCGTGGTCAGGGATTTCTCGGCCTTCTTTGCCCAGCCCATCCCAGGCATGCAACTGAAAGCCAAAATTCCAACCACGATGGGCAGCATCGGCGAAGGCATTCGCCTGCCCGATCGCATGCTTCCTCGCGCGTTGAGCGCCGCTGGTGTCATCGCCATCTCCTCCGGCTCAGCCGGAATTATTTTCGAGCGCGGCAAGGGTTTTGTCCAGACTTGCGACGTTCTCCACGTTCAGACAGATCCGGCTGGAATCCAGCGGTCGCATCAGGCCGCACAGTACCTTGCCCGGACCCACTTCAATAAAGTGCGTCACATCGGCGGCAATCAATTGCCGCTCGCACTCCACCCATCGAACCGCGCCGGTCACCTGGCGAATCAATGCATCGCGCGCGGCACTGCTGGTCGCGACCCAGGCCGCATCAACGTTGGAAACCACGCTCAATTTGGGCGCATGAAACCCCGTCGCCTCCAGATCGCCGCCAGCCGATCCTGTGCCGGCTGCATCAGCGCACAGTGGAACGGCGCACTTACTTTCAACGGAATCGCACGTTTCGCGCCGCGTTCTTTGCACTTCGCTGACGCCAATTCCACCGCCGCCGCCGCACCGGAAATCACAGTCTGCTCGGGAGCATTTAAGTTCGCCGCCGCTACGACTCCGCCCGATTCTCTGGCTGCATCGGCGCATGCGTGGATGACGCCGTCTGCCGTCATGCCAAGAATTGCCGCCATCGCGCCAACGCCTTCCGGCACCGCTTCCTGCATATATCGTCCGCGATTGCGCACCGTCCGCACCGCGTCCGCAAACGAGATCGTCCCCGCGGCCACCTGCGCGGAGTATTCTCCCAGCGAATGTCCGGCCGCAAAATGGCTGCGTACGCCGCGTTCTGCCAGTACCCGCAACGCCGCCATAGAAACGGTCAGAATTGCAGGCTGCGTATTTTCCGTCAGCCGCAACTCTTCTTCCGGCCCGTCGAAACAAAGTCGCGAAATAGAAAATCCCAGCGCCTCGTCGGCTTCCTGAAACACCTCACGCGCCACTGGAAATGCATCGTAGAGTTCGCGGCCCATTCCAACTGCCTGCGATCCCTGGCCTGGAAAAAGAAATGCAATCGTCATTGGAGTTTTAAAAGTAATGGATGGCGTGCTCATAGTAAGGAATCATGGGGCAGAGTCGTGAATCACAGAATCTGAAATATCCATTATCGAAGCCAGTCAGCTGTCTGGATTCCGCGATGAGCAGAAGTGAAAATGCTCTAGCCCTCGGCAACGGCCGGCGCGCCGTTCAAGGCCACCAGACCCTGCTCGATATGCGCATTCACGTTGGCCTGGGCAAACTCCGCCGCCACTCGAATCCCATTCATAATGGCACGATCCGTCGAGGAGCCATGCCCCACAATGCACACCCCGCGCACGCCCAGCAGAGGAGCGCCGCCGTATTCCGACTGATCAAAGCGCCGCTTGAAATGGTTGAACGCCTTGCGCGACAGCAATGCTCCCACCTGCGCCGTCACCGTCGAAGTCAAAGACTCCCGCAGCGATTCCCGCACCAGCCGCACCAGTCCTTCCGACGTCTTCAGCGCCACATTGCCAATGAATCCATCGCAGACCACCACATCGGCCTGGCCATTAAAAATATCGCGGCCTTCCACGTTGCCTAGAAAATTCATGGGCAGCTGCTGCAGCAGCGGAAAACTCTCCCGCGTCAGCTCGTTGCCTTTGCCTTCTTCTTCCCCAATCGAGAGCAGCCCCACGCGCGGACGCGCCACCTTCAGCACGGCGCGGGCATACATCTCGCCCATCACCGCAAACTGCTCCAGATTTTTCGCTTTGCAATCGACGTTCGCGCCTACATCCAGCAACAGGCAGGGCCTGCCCGTACTGGTCGGCAGCACAGCCACCAGCGCCGGACGATCGACGCCCGGCAATGTGCCCAACACCATCTTCGCCGTAGCCATGGCCGCGCCCGTGTTGCCCGCCGTCATAAATCCGGCAGCCACGCCTTCGCGCACCAGCTTCAGGCCCACGCGCATCGAAGAATCCCGCTTCGACCGCACCGCCTGCACAGCCTTTTCGTCCATGCCAATGGCTTCACTGGCCTGAACAATTTTTATAGGAAGATGACGTTCCCCGGCACGATGCATCTGCTTCGCCAGCAACGGCCGCAGCGTGCGCTCCGGGCCCACAAGATGCACCCGCACCTGTAGCAGCCGACACGCCAGGATTGCGCCGCGAATTTCCGGCTCAGGCGATTTGTCGGAACCCATGGCGTCAAGCGCGATGTCAATCAGCATGGATGGAGGCGGTTAGCTCTTATCTTCCTTTGTCGCAATCGCCAGGACGTCGCGTCCTTTATAGGTGCCGCATTTCGGGCACGCCTGGTGCGGCAGCTTGCGCTCATGGCAATTAGGACATTCAGAGAGCGACGGCGTCGTAAGAAAATCGTGCGATCGCCGCTTGGCGGTGCGTTGTTTGGAGTGGCGTCGTTTCGGATTCGGCATGAAAATTCCCTTTCCCCGCCGCGCTCTCCTCTCGATCGCACGCCCCGCAAGGCGCTATTCCGGTCAGAGTTCTCGAAGGCGGGTGCAACAAACTTTATAGAATTATGGCTTGTCCTGGCTGCGGATCAACTGCGGCTGCAACGCCTTCAGCTGCTCCCAGCGCGGGTCGGTCGAAGTGGCCGCGCAATCGCAGGGATCCGTGTTCCGGTTCCGGCCACACTCCGGACAAAGCCCCTTGCAATCTTCGCGGCAAAGGTTCTTGGCTGGAAGCGCCAGAAGGATCTGCTCGCGCAGCACATCTTCAAGCAATAAACCGTCTCCTTCATAGTAGCCGATTTCGGTCTCCGATGTGGAAATCGCGCGGTCCGTATTGTCCAGATCCGCCCCCGATGGCCGAAAAATCAGGTCAAAACTGGCCTCAATCGGCTGCGACACCGGGTCCAGGCAGCGCGCACACGCCACTTCCATGCGGGTTTCCAGGCTGCCCCGCACCCGGATGTCCTCGACAATATCGCTGGGACCACGATGCTCCTTCAGCAGATCGGCGCGGCCCTGGGTGTGAAGCACCCCCACCTGCTGCATATCGTCCACAAAATCTATGGTTCCCGGAGCAAGAGATTCATCGAAATCGATGGCCTGCCGTTCAAGATCGGCAACGAGGAACTTCATCGCGATGCCTCCAGGCGAGTGAGAAATTCGAGCCGCGCGCCAGCAAATTCCCCCGCAGCCCTCAACATCGAGACTAAGTCCCCCAACCCCGCCAGTCAATCACGTCGCGCTCACATCTCAGAATCGAGACGTGGGCCACCCGCACTACATCAAAATCGACGGGATCCATGCCCCCGCAGGTTCGTTATAGAGTCCGATCGTCATCAGGGTGCAGGGCTGAACAACCCGCAATCCGTTTTCCAAACACCAGCGAAACAAAGCCGCGTTGCGAACAGGGACAAGCAATCCGGGGCCATCGAATCCCTCCGCTGCGCCAATCAGCGCCTGCAGGTCTCGGTTGGATTCGGCTACAGAATGACCGAAATATCCCAGGCCGGTGGTATAGCCCGCCACATGTCCGTCGCGTTCGACCACTCTGGCGGTTCCCTCGCGGATTGCGTCGGCGACCTCTCCGGAGCGGGTATATCCATGCACCGCGGCGCACAGTCGATCACACGCCGCAGCGTCGTCATCCCCCGCGGGACGAACGGTGCAGCCTTCGATGGATATCTTCATTGGACCGCCTTGCATCACGCTCAGCAATTCGCGAACCTCGAAGCCGAGCTTCGCATAGAGCGACAGAGAACGATTATGAAACGTGGCTTGCACCAAACGGATGCCCGGCGCGCCGCGTTGCGCTGCCCGATCCAGTACCGCCTGCATGAGACGTCTCCCTGTACCCGCATTCTGCACCGCGGGATCGATCGTGATCGGACCGATTCCCACAATGGACGACCGCTCATCCAGACAATTGCTGCCGACGATCGCACCTCCCATTTCGGCGACCACGCAGTAGAACGATGGGTGAGAAAACATCATCTGCAGCACACCAACGCCCATCTCCGGCGCAGGCATTTCCGGCGGGAAATTATGATCCGAATTGATCTTGTGAAATGCCTTGTAGCAGATGAGCCCGCACGGCTCAGCGTCCTCCGGCTTTGCGCGGCGGATAGTAACAGCCTCGGAGGGTGTCTGTATCGCCATCATGCCGGGATTATAGTGCCAGCCCTTCCGCCGACTTGAGCCCTTATTTCGAGCACTGGTGATCGTGCCCCATAGCCTGCCCTGAGCATGTCGAAGGGTCTCGCCCTTGAGACAAGGGAGTGTAGGATATTTCCACGTCGAAAGGTTGATCCCGGTACCAACCGGCGGCCCAACCTTCCTGAACGGCGCCCCATACGTCGATATGGGCCAATCCTGCTTCAGGAGCGAAAACTGCGTTGAATTCTGGAACTCCTAACGAGGTCAATAAGAATTAAATGTTCGCAACGATATTGCTCATACTCGGCATTGCCGGCGTTGTCGCGAACGTTTGGATAGGTTGGAATCCCGGTCCGACAGGTCGCCACGGATATACGGGGGGAATTTGGAAGCGCAACAGATGGCCAATCGTTACTGGTGCCCTTGGCACTGTACTTCTTCTCGGTAATGGGTCGGCGTGGATCGTACAGCATCTGACTAAAACGCCGGTCCTAGAGTGTTATTCCTACGCGCAAATCGCGAGGAATATGCCAAACTGCGAAATTTGGGGAATACAAGTCGTTCCGAAAGAGCGGATGAAAAGCGTCCGGCTCATCATCCATTTTGATGAGCAGATTAACGAAAGTATTCTCGCGAGAATGGCTCCTCAAGGCGAGCACGCGAACTGGGGACCGCAAACGGAAATCGACGCACCTTGTCAAATTGCTTCCAGGCCAGCAGACCGCGACCCAGCCCTCACTTTTGTTGTTTCATCTGATCGACACGAGATCATCATAGAGGGCTTGAATTTTTCTAAATATGACACCCAAGGTTTCGTCGCGACGTTCTATCCATACTCTGGAAACGGGATCACGCAGAGTATGGATATCAAAGGTGAAGCAACCTACGAAAGATTAGGATACGAGCTCAAAGCACCAATTCGGCTAATAGACCCAATTAACCATCAGTCAACTATTATTCCCGCCTTCGACGAGAAAAATGTCCATGGATTTGCACGATTTCGCGACGAGTTCTTGATATCTAGTGATTCGTTTTTTCTCAACATCCTAGGAATCATCGCGATCGTTCTAAGCTGCG
This sequence comes from uncultured Acidobacteriota bacterium, assembly GCA_963735505.1. GTDB lineage: Bacteria > Acidobacteriota > Terriglobia > Terriglobales > Acidobacteriaceae > JAKAAZ01. Next base: position 1,165,804 of record CAVTLR010000003.1, read on the forward strand.
CCCAAGTTTGGCATCCAGCCAATGTCAACAAAAAGCAAGAATTAAGACAATCCAAGAAACGACATGTATTACTCATCGCGTCGGCGGTAGTTGCCATCTCCGTGCTTCTGCTAACTGGGTCGCCTTGGATTGAAACTCGCCTCTCACCAGCTCCGACCGTACTTTGCTGGTGGTCTACAAAATACCCGAAACAATTCCCGAATTGCGCGTTCTGGGCTATCAGTGTAATTCCTATGGGCCCCGTCAAGGAGTTTCATTTATTGCTCAATCTGGACCAATCGGTACACGACAGTATTGTCACGGACGGAATAGTGCTACCTTCAAGCAACTTTCATGTCGAGAGTGATGCAGTGGATGGTCCCCCTTGTAATTTCCCGGAAAAACGTTCGGGCCGCGATGAATTTCTTACATTCTCGTTTTCTTCAGACAATCGTCAAGTCATAATCAGCGGTCGCAACATCAATAGCTACGACTCCCAAACTTTGGTATTGGCTTTCTACCCGGACAGTAAGACGGGAAGATATCTCATAGGTGAGCCGTCAGGGGAGGCGACGTACGAAGCGTTTGGCCACGACCTTTCTGCCCGCGTTGTCCTTGGGCAAGTGGAAAATGGGAAGTTTGTCACAACGATTGCTCGCCCATAATTCACCGACCGGGTCCCCCATTCAAGCCTCCTTTGGCTTGAGTGGGTGGGGAGAACTACGCGGCCAGCGGTTTAATCTTTCTCCGTTTCCGCAACGAAGCT
>CAVTLR010000004.1:0-36659 GCA_963735505.1 uncultured Acidobacteriota bacterium
AGGTCGGGAGTGACGGGTGGGTGAGTGGATACCTGACGAACAACTCCAATCAAGCGCTTTTCGTGTCCTACACCTTCAAGCAGAATGGTGTTCCGTCAACTGCGATGGCGAATTCGGGAGGCACTACCATCCAAGGAGGGCAAACGGTCGGGGGTGAAGGCCAAGGTCTGTACTCAACCGGTGCCGACAAGAACCCTCCCGAAATCTACTGGTACGCGGTTCTGAAGTCGGAGCACGACAAGTATGGTTGTGCCCATAAATGGTAAGTGATTTATCCACAGCGCCGCCGTAGGCAACTCAGCAATTAGCATCTCACAACGCCATTGTTCGAGGGGGAGATCAAATGAAGGACATTCTGGTATCTCGTATCTGGCCGTTTGACGACCATCTGCTTCTTCGTTCTCTCAATGACTGCCTATCTGCGGGCTCAACAGCCACGGCTGCTGACGCCCAGTGTCAAGGCAGAGGCACTAAAACGTCTTGACGACGCCCGCAATTTCCAGGTGTCTAAGCCAGACTCGGGAGACGGTAACTATAGGAAGATGGTCTTGCGCGACTGTAACCAAGGGCCAAAGAATGGCGATATGTTTACTAAGTCCGAAGCATGTGATCATATAGCCTCTGATTATTCGTTTGGTCGTAAATTCACGGCTCTTGACGACCTCATGCCCTTATTCAAGGCCTGTAGCGTATCAGATGGTGATGATGACGGTTGTAGTATGCTCGTTTCCGCGCTGATTGAGGGCGATCACCCTGACTATGCTTTAGTAATCGCGGTTTATGCTCCCAACTGCCATAAGCTATGCCGTCCAGTCTGTAAGCTCTTGTCATGGATCCGGCTGGGAATGCTCAATTACCGTCTCTCCTCATTACGGTGGCAAGCTTGAGCTAAACAACCGTTTCGATGAATTCAATTGCTTGAACGCAGTTGTCACGGCGACGGGAAAGAAGAAGGATGCGAAGGTTATGCGCAACTCGGTGGGCAGTATTCCGAAGCGGAACGGGAGCAAGCAATTGAAGCCACGCAAGAGGCCCAAGAACGATCCGCCGCAAATTCACAGGCTCAGTCAAACCGGCAGAATTCGCCCAGGTTTTATGAATACCCTTGCGGATGCTCTGACGAGTGCTCCAGCAGACAACGCCGACAATCCAGGAAACAGCTGCTCAGAATCAAGCTAACCTTCAGGTAGCAGCATCTGCCGCCCAAGAACGACAACAAGACGCAGGAACAGGCTCGGCTGGCTGCCGTGCAGAGCGCTAGGGCTGGACACGCGACAGCGACGAATGCCCCTGCTATCCAAAGCGACACAGACGCTAGCTCTCAACGACTACGATTGCATCGGCACCAGAGCCGAACCCTGCCTCCAACCCGCATACCTCAACACCCGCGCAGGGCAGCTACAACCCGTATACGGGAACCGGCTCCGGATGATTCAGGGCAGCTGCACGGATATGACCGGATCGGTGCAAGGGACGGTCAAGATCGGGAGTGACGGGTGGGTGAGTGGATACCTGACGAACAACTCCAATCGAGCGCTTTTCGTGTCCTACACGTTCAAGCAGAATGGGGTTCCGTCAAAATGCGATGGCGAAGGCGGGGGCACAACGATCCAAGGGGGGCAGACGGTTGGAGGTGAGGGCCAAGGTCTGTACTCAACCGGTGCCGACAAAAAACCCCTCCAGAAATCTATTGGTATGCGGTTCTGAAGCGGACCATGACAAATATGAGTGTGTCCACTCCTGGTGAATGGATTTCGACCTCTGGCAAGTCTCCCACCGAGATTAAGAATTGAGAGCTGACGAACCAACTATCCATGACGTCGGGCTGTTTAGACCAGGAGGATGCGTAGAGATGCGGTCAAAAGTAAAGCAACGAATGAAAGCACATGCCCTAAATTGGGACGACGCACTTCTTGATATCGCCTCAAATTTGCTGCTCGGGTTTTCGCTAGAAGACGGTGTTGATATAACACCCGTACTACTGACGGATATTCAATCGACACTCGGTCAAATCCAGGACAGCCTAACTGAACTCAACAGCAAAGTTGATTCCATCATCACGGCGCTTCAGGATCTCCCGAGCGAGATTACCGGAATTGTGAATAAGGCATTTGCAACGCAAGCGCTCGCGAATGCCACCACCAGGTCGGACAGATAAAAGATTCGACATTGGACCTGCCAACATTTCAAGCAAGCAAAACACAACTTTTGGCTATAGTCCAGAATCTTGAAGAATCTGTCAACGATGTTGGACCTTTAGCGGGAACGGCGTGATGGGAGCAGCCCTAAATGCAAATGCGACTGGAGTGTGGGCACAAGCGAAGGCACTCATTTTGCGGGATACATCAATTAACCCGAGTAAGTACACAATCCATGACATGACGTTCTACAAGACTTCCAGGACGTCAATGCAAGAAATGCAGAATTCTGTTGTGCAGCAGAAAGCACTTGCAAACGATCTCTACCTCAATATTCCTCATCTTCTCAATCCGCCACGACGGTCTGGATCTTCAATCCCCAGTTAGGGGAGCGCTTTACGCGCTACCAATTGGCCATTGATCCAAAAGCAGGTCCGCAGGTATATAAATGCGATGACTTTACCGATGACGGGCAGTTGTTAGCGTTGCGTCATTCGACTAACCCGCACTTGCTGCAGTTCGAAAACGTCAACACACAGAACGTTCCGTGGTTTGATTCAGAAAATGTGAAGGCAGCAGCGGCGGCTTGGCCAAGCGCTCGAAATGGCTGGCTTACTTCTGGGAAGGTCTTGGCGTTCCTCACAAACTCCGATGAAGCATTCGCAAAGATAGATCAAGCGCTTCCCTAGATGTCGCATATAGTTCGCCGGTACGGTTCATCGAATGCCTGCCCATGCTGTTTTGCTTTGCCAATCGGCACCGCTTGCGCGTTGCGGAGGCTTGCGAAACGGAACTACCTTCACCGAGACTTCGGTGAATCGCTGGCGCGATACCTCGACATGGCGTTCAAGGCCGGCAAGCACCGTGCTCTCCCCGGAGAGCGGCGGTCCTGCTTGCAGACGCAGGACAAGACCCGCGCTGCTCTTCGAGCAAGCGTGTTGTGTCAGCAGAAGGACGCTCGTTCGGCTTCGCTCCGCAGCAGCGCCATAGCGGAACCATGTCGCCAGCGGTATGCGCGAGACGTGCTCAGGCGCAATGCTTCCCAAGTCCAGCACGATTGCACTGAATCCACCCGCCTGCAAAAGCAGATCAGTAACACGCAACGCCTGCTCGATCCTCGACCAGGGCTTTGCCGTGCGGGTTAAAGGACTGTGGCGTTTGGAGGGCCGGAAGGTATGCGGCTCAACAGTCTCTCGTTCGACTCGAATCTTCGTTGCGGCTCGGCGCAACGGGGAGCGACGGCATCGCGTCGCAGCAAGTCGCTGACTCCATCGGACAGGCCCTTTGTTTCAGTCCGAGGATGCGGGCCGAAGCCGCCACCGTGCAGCCCTCTCTTCGCTGCGGGCGGGGCAAGATACTTCTCAGGTAGCGCGAAGTCACCTTGAGACGAGGACGCAGGTTGTCTGGCAGGCTGTACGCCGCAGCGAACCCAGAGAAGCCGTTTCAGGTCTATGCCGGATGCGGCGGCGGACTCAGGGCTGAGCGCGTTCGACACGTCGATCCACGCACAGACTCTCTCCGCCTTCGTGAGCTGCGCTAAGAACGATAGGGCAAGAGCCGTTCTCCCGGAGCACTCCGCCCCAATCATCTCCGTTACCGCGCCTACCGGAAGTCCGCCATCCAGGACGGCATCAATCGCTACAATCCCCGTAGGCACGACCTCACGAATCGTCTTCGCCGCAGGCGTGAGCGCGGACGGGATTCGGTCTGCCAGGACAGCTTCGATTTGGGACGGAGGGTGGAGGCGGAGTCGCATAGTATTCGCCTTATATTCGCCTATTGCGTCATGATGTACAAATGCCAACTGCAATCAAAATTGTGCAATCGCCTTGCAAGTGGTTGAAGATAATATACTTAGCGGTGCGAAGATTTCATGCAAGGGTTGGGCTACGGAGGCGAATATGTGCGGCAGATATTTCCGTCGATCGGACAAGCAGCGAATCGCCGAGGCATTCCACCTTGGAGACCTCGAGGACTTGCCCTTGGAAGTCGCACCCTCCTACAACATCGCGCCAACCACGATGCAGCCGGTCATCCGCAACAACCGCGACACCGGAGAGCGTGAGATGGTAGCGATGCGATGGGGCATGGTGCCGAACTTCGCCAAGTCTCTTGCCGACTTCAAAGGCTTCTCAACCATCAACGCAAAGGCCGAGACCTTGCTTTCAAAACCGCTATGGCGGGTTCCGTTTCATCGCCGGCGCTGCCTAATCCCCGCCGATGGTTTTTACGAATGGAAGCGGTTGGATGAGAAGACCAAGCAGCCCTACGCCTTCGCTCTGCGAAGCGGAGAGCCGTTCGCCTTCGGCGGGGTATGGGACGCATGGAAAGACCCCGCGACCGAAGATTGGCTCCAGAGCTTCAGCATCATCACCACCGACCCGAACGAACTCACCGCAACCGTCCACGACCGAATGCCCGTGATCTTGAAGCGATCCGACTACGACCGATGGCTTGATCGAACCGACGCCGAACGTCCCCCGGTTGACCTGCTGCGCCCATACGAAGCTGACGAGATGACGGCACATCCGGTAGACCCGCGCGTCGGAAATGTCCGCAATGACGAGCCCTGCGCTCTGCAATATCTGGCAATGTCCGCCGAACTCCGCTTAAGTCAGACCCGGCTGTCCCGATACGTTTGGGCAGAGGTCTACAGGGCAGAGGTCGCGGGTTCGATAAGGGTACAATAACGGTTACCATGGGTGTCTCAGGGCGCTAAAAGTGGCCATCCGTTGCCCCTGATTTCTATGAGTTACGTGCTACGATTTGCACTGTCACGGCAGAGGTCGCGGGTTCGAGCTCCGTCGTCCCCGGCCATAAGCAGATTATGGCAACATTGAGGGCATCTTTCGATGATCCGGACACAGTGAGAATAATTTCCATTCTGCAAAGCGTCAGTCAGAACGCCGCAGGTTCCTCCCTCCGTCCTTGAAATCGCCGAATACATGCAGTGCACGGTAAGCGCTTTCGCGCGCCTTTTCCCCACTTCCGCCGGTCCCCGCCGTTCCCTCCGCATAAAGCCGCTTCGGGCCGCCCTTCGCGGGCGCCGTCTGCGCGCCAAACCCACAGAACAGGTTTGTCACTGGCCGCGCCTGCCGCTCGTGGCTACGTCCGGTCCCGGTCGTCGTTCTTTCCTGTCTGCCGTTCAGTCGTTTTTGTCTCGCTGCGCTGTGAGAAACAAAAACGCCCGACCGGGCAGCCAGGAGAAAAAACAAATGCAATTCAAGAAGCAAAACCAACAGCAACCACAACGGCAGACGGCGAAAGAAGTAATCGCCGCCAACGTCCAAGCCCTCATCGAGCAGCTTGAGGCAGGGAAGAGCGAGGCGCTCACCGCCTACCTGACCGCCATGAGCCGCTTTCACAACTACTCGTTTCGGCAACATTCTGGAGATCGCACGGCAGAAGCCGGATGCAACCCGCGTTGCCGGACTCTACACATGGAACCAGCTTGGCCGTCGCGTGAAGAAGGGCGAGAAAGGCATCCGCATTCTTGCTCCGATCATCGGGGTCAGGCGCAAGCCGCAGGAAGAGGCCGAGAAAGACATCACCCGCCAGAATGTTCCCGTACTGGTTGGTTTTCGTGCCGCGTACGTCTTCGATGTTTCGCAGACCGACGGCGCAGAGCTTCCCGAACACGCCAGCGTCAAGGGCGATGCAGGAGAGAACCGCGACCGGCTGGTTGAGTTCATCAACGCTCAGGGCATCGAGCTTGAGTTCAACGAGCGCATCGCGCCTGCAATGGGCGTGAGCTACGGCGGCAAGATCGTTCTCCTGCCGGGACAGTCGAAGGCCGAGGAATTTTCAACGCTCGTGCATGAACTGGCGCACGAGATGTTGCACAAAGCCGACCGCCGGACGACCACGACCAAGACCGTCCGTGAAACCGAAGCCGAGGCCATCGCCTTTGTGGTGGGCAAGGCCGTTGGACTCCAGACGGGAACCGCATCCGCCGACTACATCCAGCTGTACCACGGTAACGCATCGTTGCTGGCGGAAAGCCTTGAAGTCATCCAGAAAGCCTCTGCCGTCATTCTGGCGGCACTGGAAGCGAAGCCGGAAGCAGAGGAGCAGGAACCGCAAGATGCAATGGCCGTCGCCAGCTAGTCCGCCACAACCCAACGGGCGGATGGCCAGCGGCTGTCCGCTCTCTCTATCCACGCACGTTCAACCATAGGAGAAGCGCATCATGTCTACTCAAAATATCGCAGCTACCGAATACCGCAACCTTCCGCTTGCCGTTCTCACCGAATCGAAGACCAACCCGCGCCGCATCTTCGAGGATGCGGCCCTCAAGGAATTGGCCGACAGCATCCGCAGCCAGGGCGTTCTCTCGCCCTTGCTTGTGCGGCCTTTGAATGAGCGCAGCTTCGAGATCGTTGCCGGAGCGCGGCGTTACCGCGCCGCACAAATGGCCGAATCGGAAACCGTGCCCGTCCGCATCGTCAACCTCACCGACGCCGAAGCGTTGGAGGCGCAGTTGATCGAGAATCTGCAGCGCCGCGACGTGCATCCGCTGGAGGAAGCGCAGGGCTTCCGCGCTTTGCTGAATCTGGAGGAGCCGAAATACTCCATCGAACAAATCGCCGCCAAGACGGGCAAATCGCCCGCCTATGTCGCCCATCGCCTCAAGCTGACGGAGCTTGCTCCGGCAGTGGTCGAGGCATTCTACAAAGAGGAGATCGGCGTCGGCCATGCGCTGCTACTGGCAAAACTCCAGCCAGCCGAGCAGGAACAGGCACTCGCCGCTTGCTTCCGTGAGGATTGGGGAGGCGGCAGCAAGAGCAAACGCATCTTGCTCCCGGTCCGCAATCTCCAGCAATGGATTGAGCACAACATCTTGCTCATCTTGAAAGACGCGCCATTCTCCAAGAGTGACGCGACCCTCAACCCGCGGCCGGAGCTTGCCTGGATTGCCCCAAGCGGACAGGACACAACAAGCTGCTATTTGCCGACGTGCGGCAGGACGCTTGCACCGACCCGAATTGCTACCAGACCAAGGTGGACGCGCACGTTGAAGAAAACCGTCGCCGCCAAACCGAAGCTGGTACAAATCACCACGGCCTACGGGCAAGCCAGCCGAAGGCAGCGCAGACTTCCGCGCAACAAGTACATCGAGATCGAGCAGGAGAAGCCGCAGAACAACAAGCAGCGCGATTGGCCGGAGTACAAGACCTGCAAATACACCACCGAGGCCATCGTCACGGAAGGCAGGGAGAAGGGCGAACTCCGCAAAATCTGTGCCGAGCCCGAATTGCCCGGTTCACCATCCGAAGAAGCAGAAGCCAACCGCCGATGCCGAATTGGAAAGCCGAACAGGAGAAGCAGCGCCGCGAGGCAGCGCTGGCCCAGGCGACGGGCTTGCGCGTCCTGAATGCCATCGTCGCCGCCGTTCCAGTGCGGCTGATGAAACGCGACCTGCTTTTCATCGTGGAGCGGGTGGCCACACTGCTGGACGAACGGCGACTGGAGATAGTCGCCCGCAATCGCGGCATCAGGAAAGCAAAAGAGACCGACTCACCAAAGCTGCTATCGGCCTACATCCGCAAAGCGGACGAAGGCGAACTCGGACGGCTATTGGTGGAGATGGTCATTCTGCAGTCCGCACGGACACAACCGGACGGCGGGAAGTGCTCAAGAAGCAGCCGAGCATTACAAGGTGGACACCGACGCCATCGCCTCAAAGTGAAGCAGGAGTTCGCCGCGAAGGAAAAGGCAAGGCCGCAAAGAAGGCCACACCAAAGCCGCCAGCCAAAGCCGCGAAGAATCGACCGCAGCCATAACCGCGAAACAACCAGAATACTCGCGGAGCCTGCAATCACAGGCTCCGCATTTATTGTGTTTATTGCCCGCCTTCCCACCCCGATGCGATGCACCTGCCTTGCAGTCGCGTCTTTCTCTCGCCCACCCGGCGAGCCAGAGCCGCAAACATTCCGGATTCCTCGGTCTGACACTTTAATAGCTTCCGAGTCGCCCGTCACTCAGGAGGAGTTTGCCATGTGCGCCATCCGTAAGTTCTCAACTAGCCGACATCACAGATTGAGTCACTTTTCTAAACCTATATTCCTTTATGGACTCTGCTGGCGCCCACAAGGACATCATAAAGGCTTTCATCGTCTCCCCTTGAAATCTTAGGGTAGAGGTGTGATACTTCCCTAAGAAGCTAAGGGGAAGGGGAAGCGATTGAAAGAGCCAGAGTTGGATATCGTTCGTGGCACGTTGGATCTCCTGATCCTAAAGACTTTGAGTTGGGGGCCGCTGCACGGCTACGCTATCGCAAGCGTAATTCGGCAACAGACGGACAAGGCTCTCCTTGTTGAAGAGGGTGCGCTCTATCCGGGACTGTATCGGATGGAATCCAAGGGATGGATCGAGGCCGAGTGGGGCCTTTCCGAAAACAATCGACGGGCCAAGTATTATCAGCTCACCGCCGAAGGACGTCGCCATCTTCGATCCGAGGCAAAGACTTGGAAGGCATACACCGAAGCCGTGACGAAGGTGCTCCAAGCGACTCAACTTCCCGCGCGGGAGAGTTCGTAATGCCAAGAACTCCTATGTGGAGACGCTATCTCCGCTTGTTCGGCAGTAACGTCGAGGACGATGTTGATGACGAGTTGCATTTCCACCTCGACGCGAAGGTAGACGAACTTGTTGCGCAGGGCTGGCCTGACGAAGCGGCCCACGCTGAGGCTCAGCGGGAGTTTGGAGACCTTGCGGCCGTGCGTAGAACCTGTCAGCAACTGCAGCGGCGAAAGGAGGAGCGCATGCAAAGGGCAGACTACTTCACCGGGTGGCATCGGGACGTCACTTATGGTTTGCGACAGCTTTGCCGACATTGGCCCACAACGCTGCTAGCTGTCCTTACGCTTGGTATAGGAGTGGGCGCAGTTGCCGCTGTGTTCGGCATCATCCAGGCTGTGGTGCTGCGACCGCTACCATTTCCTGAGCCGAACCGGCTCGTGACTGTCTGGTCAACCAGGGAGGGTCGTAAGGACGTAGTAACGCCACGCAACTTTGACAGCTGGCGTCGCAACACCCGATCATTCCAACAATTGGCAGCTTTGGAGCGAACCACCTTCACGCTTTCCGAGAGCGGCAGCACAGCACAGGTCTCCGGTGGAAAGGTAACGTCCAACTTTTTCTCAGTATTCGTTATTTCACCATCCTTTGGCCGGACATTCACAAGTGATGAAGACAATCCGCCACGCCAGCATCTCGTCGTTTTGAGCTATCGTCTCTGGCAGGATCGCTTTGCCGCAGATCGAGCAGTGATTGGCCGGGAGATACATCTCAATCGCGAAGCCTACACCGTGATCGGCGTAATGCCCGCGAGGTTCGATCTACGGCCGGATGGAGAGCAGTTTTGGATTCCGCTTGCGCTCAGCGGTCAGGAGATGAACTGGACGGGTGGCGTGCTCTACGTTTACGGGCGCCTGCAGCCCCATGTGAGCCTGAGACAAGCGCAAGCGGAAATGAATGTTCAATCACGCGTCCTGCAGGCTCGTTATCCAGAAATGAATCGCGGGCGCGACATCCGCGTTGATGGATTCGCCGCAGACATAGTGGGTGATTACCGTCAGCAGCTTTTCATTTTGCTGGCGGCGGTAGGTTCCGTCTTCTTGATTGCCTGCGCAAACGTAGCAAATCTGCTTCTTGCACGCGCTACCGGTCGCACGAGAGAACTTACGATACGCATAGCTTTGGGAGCTAGCCGCACTCGCATCATCCGACAACTCCTTACCGAGAGCTTTCACCTGGGTCTTGCTGGGGCAGCCCTTGGCCTAGCAGTCGCAACCACTGCAATCCATTTCGCGAAGTTGATCGGGGCTTCGGTGGTCCCCCGCATTGGGGAGGCGAACATCGATCCTGCGGTTCTATTGGTTCTCCTGGGCCTTGCTGTAACTTGCACCCTTTTGTCCGGAACGCTGCCAGCACTGCGGGCAGCGAGGCTGGCACCTCAGGGCGCACTGGTTCAAGGCAGCCGCAGTGTGCCCGGACTCGCCCGCGACCGGGCGAAGAATATTTATATTGCATTCGAGGTGGGACTTGCCTTGGTTCTTCTCGTTGCAGCTGGGCTGCTGATAAGAACAGCCATCGCCGCACAGAATGTGCGTCCCGGATTTGTCCCCGACCGTGTGGTGGCAGGCCGGACAGCGTTGCCACCGGATATCTACAAGACGGCGAACCAAGTTGCAGGCGCCTACCAGCGTATTCTCGATGCACTCGCCGACCAGCCCGGCGTGCGTTCCGCCGCACTTACATCGAAGGTGCCGCTGGGAATGAGCAACATGGGAGTGATGCTTAAGACGAATGCTGTAGTCCCATCTCTAAGGGATGAGTTGTCCACGGAGCTACAGTATGTAAGCCCCGGCTATTTTGCCACCATGCAGATTCCATTACGCCACGGCCGCGAGTTCAATGCGCATGACCGCATTGGATCGGTACAGGTTGTCCTTGTAAATGAAACCCTGGCGCATCGACTTTGGGCCGACCGTGACCCAGTGGGACAACAACTACGCATACCGGAACTCAACAGCGATTCTCCAACGCGAGAAGTTGTTGGCGTAGTGGCGGATGTACACGACGATGGACTGATGGCAGCGTCCCCGGCAGTTCTGTACGTGCCGGTTGCTCAGGTTCCTATCAACCCTTGGCAATGGACGGAACAATCGCTCTACGTCGTCGCGCGAACACGGTCAGACTCTCTCGCTGGCTCCGAACCCTTGCGGACGGCGCTTCAGAAGGTCGATCCCGAACTGCCTTTAGGGGACGCGCTCACCATGGACCAGCGGTTGGCGCAGTCGGTCTCCGCCGCTCGATTTTATGCACTGCTCCTGACAATTCTGGGTTTGTGCGGATTGGTCCTCACCGCAGCGGGGATTTATGGCGTGGTGGCCTATTTTGTCAGTCGCCAACGGGCCGAAATCGGAATTCGCATGGCCCTTGGGGCCACTCGCCGCAATGTGTTACTACTTGTCGTTCGCCAGGGAATGCGCCCAGTCCTCGCTGGGATCGGCTTCGGTGTAGTGGTGTCCCTGATTGTTTCCCGTGCGCTCGCGGCTCAACTTTATGGCGTTGGTACCATGGACCCGCTTACCTTTGCTGCGGTTACATTTGCATTGCTGGGAATCGCGGTCCTTGCCTGTTACATACCCGCACGCCAAGCGGCGCAAGTTGATCCAATGATAGCGCTCCGCAGTGAATAGCATTTGATGTCTCAGCACGCTGGATGCTGACCCGCATGCGTCACATAAATCCGTGGCGCCTGCGAGAAGCCGGATTTCAGATGTGAAAACGCGTATCAGACGCGCCCACCTCCAACTAGATTTCGACCAATAGTCGGCAAACAGGATGTTTGTCGTCGTTGATACCGCCCGTCTGCCACGGCCAGGGCGCGCCTTTGATCCACGGCGACTTTGGATCAATACGCAATCGGCCAAAGCGGGGCAGAATATTCTGTTCGTATCCATCTGCTTGGGCGAGAAGCCGCCGGTCATCGCGATCCGCCGCTGTTCACTCTACAATTTCAATGTCACACATTTCCCCATTTCCGTCAGGAGAGTGCCATTGTCTTCCGTCCGAACGCACCTCGATCGCAGAACCTTCATCAAATCTTCTGCGGCTGCATTCGCTGTCGCCGCTTTACCCGAGGGGATGGGCGCAATGAGCTCGCGCAGACCCATCGCCCACATCTTCCTCGATCTAAATCGCATTCACAAATGGGACGGCTCCAACGGCGACACATGGGATCCCTTCTGGGCGGATGACGGCGCCCTTTACACCTTCAATTGCGACGGCCGCGGCTTCGGTGCCACTGCCATGAACCTTGCATTCACCAAGCTTTCAGGCGAGGACCCGGATGCGCTAGTCGGGAGCCAGGTAAATGCCATGTCCGATTTTGGCAAAAGCGGACAGAAGGGGCGCGACAACGCTACATGGAAAGCCTGCGGCCAAGAGTGCATCGATGGGGTGTTCTATGCCTTTATCTCTCGGAACACCTACGGAAGCGACAGCCACGATCCACTCACTCGCCAGACGGCCAAGAATGCCAGCCTTATCAAGTCGACTGATCGTGGTCGCACCTGGACGCGAAGCGCACAAGAAAACTACGAACAGCCCATGTGGCCCGGGGGCTCTTTCGGTGCGCCGTTCTTCGTGCACTATGGCCGCAACGGAGGCCAGGTCGAACAGGATGGAGCCAGCCAATACGCATATGCCTGCTCCACGAACGGTTTCTGGAACGACGGCGACACTCTAATCCTGGGTCGCGTTCTTCGTTCTCATCTGTCCCGCCTTAGCAGGACCGACTGGGAATATCTATCCGCACCTGACGGAAGCGCAACGTCGAGTTGGTCTCGCTCTATCAACCGAGCTGTGCCGATCCTCAATCGCCCAAGTCGCTGCGGGCAGACTCCGATCACCTTTGTTCCCGAACTGGGTGTGTACCTGCTCGTCTCCTGGTACAACACAGAAACCATGACCCACTGGTTCAAGCCAAACCGCATGCAGTACGACTTCTATCAGGCATCCCATCCTTGGGGTCCCTGGACCCCAGCCGGATCCGCGAATGATTCTTTCCTTGGTCCGGGCTGGCACATGTACGGGCCCAGCATCTGTGCAGCCTTTCAACAACGTCGCGGTCAGGATATCGAGCTTTCCCTCTTCACTTCGGGATGCCCGTTCGACGATGTCCGCACCTCGCCATATAAGATGTGGCGCATCCCCCTGGTGCTTAATTCGCATCCGGTTCCACCTTTCAGGTTCGTTCCTGCATCGGATTCGAAAATCCAATACACCGGCATGTGGTTTCCGTGGACCACAACTCAGGCGACCGCGGGTCATGACCTTCCCCGCGCCACCCAGTCCAAAGGAGCCTCCGCCGAATTTTCATTTATTGGTACAGGGATCGACTATATCGGCGAAAAGACCGTCGACCTGGGCGATGTCGATATTTTCCTGGATGGCGAACACCAGGTTACGATATCTCTCTTTGTGGATGATTTTCCGGTGCTGCTGGGCATCACGTTGTACTCGAAGCAGGGCCTCTCCAGCGAGAAGCATACGCTCAAGCTCGTATGCCATTCCGATGCCCGGATCAATCTGGAAGGATTCCGGGTGTACGTCTGATCCGCGGCTTAGGCTAAGAAGAATGCGGACGGAACCCGGCGACTAAGAATTCGCATTCGCCGGATGCCGTCGAGCAACGAACTATCCAAACGCAACGCAGTTCAATGATGGCCCACACCCGACGAGTTCGCCAGCCTCTTTACGTACATCCATGCATGAAAGGGTGGTAACCAAGTCGTGTAGCGAATCGGAGGAAAATTGGCGCGGGCAAAACACCAGGAAGGAGGAGGATAGGAAGGATTCTTGAACCAGGGAAACAGGATGAAGTATTTGGGATCAATCACCGGGGCATAGATTGTGAATCCGTCACGACATTCGTTAGGAATCCTGGAGAACGGTTTGGGATTAAAGGCGCCTGCCGGTACCTGAATCCGCACCTCGTTGATGTGGCCGCCGTTTTCAATTTGGACCCATCCGTCGGACGGGAAACCAGCTTGAATAGATTTTCTCGGCACTCCGGAGTCTTCCACCATTTGGATCGCGCGCACTTGTGCCCGAGACTCTGCATAATAATCATGAGTACCCGCAACTGAATACGCGGCGAATAAAACCAGCATGGCGAAACTGACAGCTGGAAGTCTCGGGCCAATTCTGTCTTGATACAGCTTCAAAAGCACGACGAGGATGGATGGGATCAAGCCCACCATGTACCTGTCCTGGATCACACTGAAGGCTCCACGCGGCATCAATAGCAATACATAGCTGAGAGAGAACGGGCCCAAAATCCAAGCAATTTCATGCCATGAAGCCCCAGCACCGCCGACTGGAACCGATTCATTTCGCCCTGGCAATGCACGCGGCTTCCGGTCTAACTCCCTCTCCAAGGCGATCATTGATACAGCAATTACAAAGAGGGAAATTGCAAACCGGATCCACAGCGTCATTCCCGGTGGTGTGCCAAACATGCCTGGACGAAGCGCTGACTGTTCTTGCAACAAATACATCATCCAGGGCATAAGCCATGGATCCATTCTTCCCCGCATATGGGCGAGAAACTCGAACGCAACAAATAATGCAAGGGCGCCGCCAACTCGCAGCCAGGCACTGTGACTCAATTGGCGAGCAGACGGCAGCCACGCTACGGATAGCGGAAGAATAAGAAGGAGAAGACATAGAAACATCTTGACCAATTGGGCGGCCAAATGAGGAAATGTCATCCAGGTAATCCGCGCCCAGATAATGTGCTCTGGCACAGAATATGGCTGGCTATTGAACCAATGCAAAAGGATCAGTACGGCAATGAAGCTAAGGCCCCAAAGTATGACACCCGTTGCCTTCATGCCGTGGCGTTTTCTCAGCAGCCAGACTGTTGAGGGCACCATAACCAGGGCTCCAAGCCACGCGATCTGGCGCGCGGTTCCGGCTGCAACGTTGAACATGGTGGCAGACGCCAGCCACATAAGGGCAGCCCTGTCGCTCGCAGTCTTGACTGCCTCCTGGCACATATATAGACAGACGAAGATGACGAACATGCCGGGCACGTCGGTCATAAAGCTGACAGCCGAGGGCACGAAGATTGGTGACAAAGCGAAGGCCAGGGTTCCGAAGATCGCATTGCTGGCATTGATGCCAAATCGGCGCAGAATTTGATGGAACAAGTACACCGTTGCCGCATCAATCGGCAGCATCGAGAGCCGCATGCCAGTAAATGAAAAACCGAAAGTCTTGATAAACAGGGCGCCCCACGGAATCAGCCATCCCAGCATGGCGGTCGCCCAACCGTTGTAGAGGATGTGCCCGGTACGGGCAAATTCCAGTGCGGTTTTGTCGTACGAGAACTCGTCACTGAACGGCATGTTTGCGACGGGGTGGGTGAGCAATACACACACCGTCACAATCAAAACGCAAAAGAGCGCATTCCGGTGTGAGTGAGAAGTCTCGCCCGATGGAACCGGGTTGAGCGTCGCACTCGTTGACCTGGCTGATTTGCCTTCTCTGCCCTTGAATGCAGGGGAGCTCATCTATCGAAGCCCTTCACTGATCGAGCCATCTTACGGCCCATTCGCACACTCTCGGCGATGCCGCGGTCTTCGGGGTAGTAATAGCAGGTATCCGCAATCTGCAAGCCGTGAATCGGGGTTTGAATCGGCGGAATCTTTGCGGCGAAGCCGGGTTCGCAAACCGGTTGTCCATGTCGAAGGCGCGCAACCTTTACATCGACGATGTCTTCCTGCCGAAGGGTTGGATTGATCCGTCGCAAGCAACCAAAAGCTTCATCGCAAAGCTCGTCGTCAGGCCATGAAAACTTCGCATTTGTTATCGGCATGTAATACGGGACGTACACGATAGCGTCGTCGCCGACACTTCTTAGATTTGAAAATTCGATGATACCGGGTATTTCGATGCCATTTTCCGAAATGTTGACCCAGAAATGTGGACTCACTGAGCGCTTTAACCTAAAAATGACACAAATCACGCCAATGCTGTGGATCGCCTGGTAGCGGGCTTTCAGTTCCGCCGATAAGTCGGGTACCATATCGGGGATCAGAGGGATCGGAACGGTAGAGATGACTTGATCGGCGGCGAAACTCTCGGCTGCTGTGTTCACACCGGTCACTCGAGCATTTTTGATGACAACCCGCTTTACCGGCGTGCTGAGATGCAAACGCCCTCCGTGTTGATCAATGGCATTTAGCAATGCGTCCACCAGAGTTTTGGAACCTCCATCGATATAGCCGAGCTCCTCCTGCATGATATTTTTTCGCGACTTGCCAACTCTTCGGATTCGGGTCCAAATCCATGCCGCTGAGATGTTGTTTGCATATTCGTAGTACTTGAAATCGAGAAGCGGATGCCAGAACTGATCGTAGATATCTTTTCCGCAGTAGCGCGTGATCCATTCTCTTGCCGACCGATTTTCCAAAGCAGGCCAATGATCGCGATGGGTGCAGGCAAAAACAAAAAACCCATATCGCAGCTTGCTGATTAGGCTGACTCCGGGAAGCTTCAACAGAGAAATCGGATCGCCCCAGTGATGCAACTTCCCTTGACTGAAGAATCCCATGGTGGTGGGCACCCAACGCATCTTGTCAGCGATGCCAAGATCCGCGAGCAACTCAAATGTTGGATGATCTGTTTTGCATACAAAATGGTAGAAACGTTCGATCGAAATGCCGCCAAAGTCGAAATGTGCGGCCATCCCTCCCGGCTCAACGGAGGCCTCGAGGATGTCCACGTCGCATCCGTCGAGCAGCGCCTGATACGCGGCCGCCAAACCCATGACACCGGCGCCGATGACCACGACTTTCGGCATCAAACGAATCCTTGTCAGCCAGAGTATTCGCTGATCTATTAAGGTGCAGAAATTAGTCTAGCAGCCCGTGCTGCCATCAAAACTATGCGCAATCCCTTGAACCTCTCAGTGGCTATGAACCGGCGACGTGAGAAATCTCCAGCGGCCACAAAGGCGTCTTTAACACACATGGATCTGGCAGAATTTGGCAGCAACTGAGAAAGGGCCGCCAACTTCCCGATTGCCGAGTACACACCCATAATCATCTCGCGTCACCGGTTTTCTTCTGATTCGATCTCGCCGAGTGGTTCCTAGTAGGCTCGCTCGTCTGCGCGTCGAGTTGAACCATGTATTTGTCCGCACCGTTCCTGGTGGCCCCGATACTGAGGAGTTTGGTCGTTTCAGGTTGCGTGAGTGCGCTCTGAGGACTCCGCTACTCATGCATCACCCGTATCCCACCCATCGTCTTTCGCTCCCCTCGTACCCTCTGCCCGAATCCAAGCCAGATGAAACAACTCAAGCGATGAAGAAGAAAGAAGGGGTGTCTGCAAAAGGAATCCTTAGGCTACCCGATCCATGGCCGCCAGCAGATGACTAGTTTGGGAAATCCGTGCTTCCTTGCCGTTCCTCAACCGTTCGCTCCTCCATGAATTGCTCCAACCCCTTGATGGAGTACATCACCATCTTGCCCATGCGTGTGACCGGAGGACCGTAGGGCTTCCCTCTGCTGCGCCAGCTTCTGAGCGTGAAAACGCTGATTCCGAGGAACGCAGCGGCTTCAACATCGCGGACGTACCATCGCTCACGTTTTGCCTCAGGTTTCGGTCTAGTGCCAAGCCGGGCAACCACAGCATCCGCAATTCTCTCGATGAGTTCCTCCTCCTGCAATCCAGTGAACGCCGGACGCTGTTCACCAAATAATCGAACAATCGAGCCCCTCACAGAATCCTGCACAGCTTCAATGCGCTTCTGAAGTTGAGTGAATTCCTCCTGAATTTGCGCCAATTCTTCGCGCACATCTGCCAAACTTCGAGGTGTTCTCCGCATATCGCATCCCGCCCGTCATCAGCCGGTCTCGCGCCGCGAGATCCCTCAGCCGAAACTTCACCGATTCGACCAGCGACTCGGCAGATTCCCTGAGAGAGGAGCTTGCCATGAGCCATAGTAGCTCCTGAAACCACGTCCTCTTCAATCCTGCGATAACACGAGACAGGTGTAAGCCCCGAAGCTGATATCAGCACTGCATGGCATCCCATTCAGTGCAGCGCCATTTGCGTCTGTATCGAAGCTTGGCCAGTTGTCGAAGTATGCATCGTAATCTCTCGAATCGCTGTTGAACCGAACGCGCCACATGCCAGGTCTAGGCATGCCGACCTGATAATTCTGAAAGCGCTGATTCGAAAAATTGCACAGAACGACGACGTCGTCTCCTGGCCCACCTTGGTCCCAGCGGTGATACACCATCACGTTGTCGCTGAACACCGGCAGCACATGAATGTTTCGTCCACGCAGGCCGCGCGTGTTGCTTGAGTTCAGGCGCAAGTTGATCATGTCACGATACAGCGTCCAAATACCTTGGTAAGTGTCCTTGCAGCTCCAATCGATGGGTTCTGGATATCCATTTGAATTAGGAAATGGGCGATACTCTAAGAATTCCTGACCCATAAAGAGCATCGGAATTCCCGGCGCGGTGAGCACGACACAAGCTGCGAGCGTTGATTGCTTCTTCGCGAACCAGTTATCTGCCTGGCCATTACCGATGATGGCGGGCAAGCGACCTCCTCCCTGATTCGGGTCATCTTTATCGTGATTCTCGTCATACAGTATTGACTGAAAGGCGGTCGCACCATTCATTGCGGAAATTGTGCCAGCGAGATCAGCGATATTGCGCTCATTGTCCAGGGGTGCGGTGGCTGCCCAGCGCAGCTTGCCACAGAAGTTGTCGTCCCATTGGGCATTGAATCCATAACCGCCCGAACTCAACGGAGCAGTAATCAATGAATCACCCTGGAGGTCTTCCGCGATCATGATCTTCCACGGCTGAATGCTTTGGACGTGCTGGTTAAAACGCTGCAAGAGAGCAATACCTTCCGGCACCGGTTGAACGAGTTGCCAGTTTCTATACTGGTCTTGGATATTGCGGATGCTCACAACAGAATCGAAGCGCAGACCGTCGAGGAAGCGATCCTCAAGCCAACGCGTGACGTTATCAAACAAATATTGACAGACTTCAGGCCGCCCCACATCAAAGCGTGCATGCGAGTATGGGGTGTGAGCACGGCTGTCTTCGAAGAAGTAGATTCCGCCATCAACGTAGTTCGTGGCATCCGGACTGCACCAGGAGCAAAGATTGCCTTCAATCGACCATCCGTCAAATTGCCAAAGATCCAGCCCGTCAACATGGTTATAGACCACATCGAGCACCACGGCGATCCCGAGGGCGTGAGTGGCGTTCACATAAATCCGAAACGGGTCTGGACCCCCATATGCATAATCAACGGCAAAAATGTAGCCCGGGTTATATCCGGTGCTGGCGCTCCCGGAAAACTGGCCAAGCGGCATTAGCTCAATGGCGTTCACGCCGAGAGTGGCCAATTCCGGCAACCGGATCATGGCCGTATCGAACGTGCCTGGTTCGCCTGTAGTCGCGTTGAAAGTTGGGACATGCAGTTCATAGAGCACCACCGCATTCCAGGGCGGCGTGCTATACGAACCGCCCTGATAAGGGATGTTATTGCTTGCTACGATCGCATTCAGATTTCCTTGCGCATCTGGAGCTACCGAACTCGCATAGGGGTCCACGCGATATGGGCTATGGTTCGGATTGGCCGCATAGGAGACGAAAAACTTATAGGCTTGGCCTGCGGTCGCGCCGGTCACGTCGACTGACCAATAGTTGCTCGTGCCCTCGCGGACTAGCGGGGTTGCGGTCGTGGACCAGCCATTGAAGTCACCGGCAACACAGATTGAATCAGCAAATATCGACCACACGCGGAACGTGACGCCGCTTGGATATGGGGTTGCCCCCATTCCTTTGTGATTGGAAGCGGAAGGAGCCGAAGACTCAGTCTGGGTCGAGAGTGGAGTAGGCATGCCGGTCACTCCAGGGTCCGATTTCAGTAGCGCCCAGCTTTACACCGGGAAATCTCAATTGTGTCCGAAGTACAAATGGGAAGCAAGTCGCAGCCGCAATAGTTTCCGGATTCGACGTGGATCGCGCTTTTTTGATGCTTTTTCGTGGAGCCGTTCAGGTTAATTCGCAGTCCGGGCGCGAGAATCTCATCCAGGGCGGTCCGGGGTGACTCGATCCTCTCGATCATCTCTGCATGCCAAAAAGCTTCTTCCCGCACGTCTGTTTCGTCAACCGAGGGACGGATCCGGCTCATGGCGACCGGACCAAAAACGCGCTCTATCGCCTGGCCACTCTCGTCTGTTGCACCCATCATCGCCGCGCACTAGGCCAACCGGATCAAACTCCAACAGCACGGCGGCCTGTGCAGCGTCTCGGCCCTCGCTTCCATGGACGAAGGACGTGCGCAGACTCAAGACTCTCGCTCATGACCTCGAATGTCTCTCCGTTGTATTTCATACACTTCTTTCCAGGGTGTCTGCGAGTCGCTTCGATCGCCGGTAGACGTTCGCAACAGACAACGTCCATAAAGGAACCAGATCCGCCCCGGGGCACGAGCTTGCCAAGGAACGATGGCAGGAATTCCCAGTGCGAGCCAAGAAGATAACTCAGGACTCCGGCCATACCGAGGTCAAGAATTTCATCAGCGGGCGAAGCAGCGCCTTCGAAAAATGAAGGGGAGAAGGCAATCTGGAGGGTATCAGCGACGATTGCCAACAAGAGGGCTGTGCGCATGCCCATTCCTTCATGAAGGATCAAACTTCGTCGTTTGCGCCCAGCAGAGAGCTGCACAAGTTGTGCCCGGACAGTCTATTTTGGTGGCTGCAAGATGAATCGACTACTTGTTTGTGTCCAAGATTTCAAAGAAGGCGTTGTCGGAAAAATCGATAGAAGTTTTCATCGGTCCAATACCTCAGGTGGGCCAATCCAAACTTCCAGTACCAGAAGAGCTTTTGATTTTCCGCGCTTTGAAGATCGTAAAACGAAAGTCGACCGCTCACCGGGTCGGCGAGAGCGTAGGCATTTATCCAACGGAAACCAGAATTCAAATACCCTTCCGCGAGGGACCAGCGGGGGTCCGGATTAATCTGCATGGCTCCAGAAGGTGCTGAACCAGCAGGCGGGTAGGTAAGGAGGCTCGATTCAACGCGGAAACCGTGGAGCACGTCAATGATTTGTCGGCGCAACGTCTGGGATGGCCGAGTACGCTCTCTGAAGAAGTAGAAAATCTTGTTTAGGGGACAGCCGAATGTTGCCATACCGCGAAGCTTGTCAAGGTCCTGGGGTCGGATGTCAGCCAACAGATTAGAGTTTGAACTACGGGCGCGATTCAGAAGCTCGTTGATAGTGTCATACGCGATGACGGAACCGAGTGAGTGTCCGGCGATCAAAACGCGATCATATACATATGGGCTCTCGGAATCTTGCGGATTTGTATGCTGACGCAATATCTGGCTGAGAGAGTGGCCGCATTCGTCGAGGATCTGTTCACGAGATTTGAAGCTGCCTGAAAGTTCATTCGCATTGACATACACCGCAATATCTCCAACATAAGCGATCAAAATGAAACGGACGAAATACGCAAGTAGGAACCACAGCGGCACGAAGATGTAGTGAGAATGGGAGTAAGAGTGTTTGAGGAATACAAAATCCTTGATCCATGCCCAGTTGCCGAGACCCCACGGGACTTCTGTCTGGTTGGCGAGACTCCGCAAGTGGCTTCCCCAATGCCCGAATAGGAGGGGCAAACTTGGAGCAAATTTGGCAATCGAGGAAAAGAAAGCGGCCGCGCCTCGAAGAAACCTACTAATCCAAAATGGCCAAGATAAAACATGCGCAGCGAGTGCCAAAGCGAGAACGAACTTCCAGATCCTCGACGCCTGCCAAGATCCCTTCGCTCGAATACTCGAAAACAGCGCGAGTCCAGTTGTCCAGATATAGAGGTACCGCACCGCGAGTATGGCGATAAGAATAATGGTCTCGGCTGAAATCCCTCGAAGAAGTGCAAAGAGTTTGCCGGGTGTTTGAAAAGACAGAAAGGCGAAAAGAGAAACAAGAAGAGCGATAAGGGGAAGGAACAGGCAGGCCTGGCGCCAAAATTCTTTCGCGACGATGATGGGGATACGTTTACGATTTCCAATGGCAGACAGAACGGCTAGGTTGGCAGCAAGATATTTGAATGGGGTGAGTCCCGCTTTGATGAGGAACGCCAGACTTCCCAGATATGAGATCTTGTCTTGGGTTATCGGTGCCCAGTAATACTCGAAGAATGAGATCGTTCCAATCGTTTCGCCTGGATCAGAGATCAAGTGAGGGGGTGGCTCACCGGTTGGTGGCGTAAGCACGCACGAAGCGCGAACCCATTCCTCCTGTTCATGCAGCGGATCTTTGCAAATCTCTAACCTCGGTTCTAATGTCCACGGCACAGATCCATCGCAAAGAGAGTTCGAAAGTCCTCGGGTAAATTGATCGAGGGTCTCGTAAGGGCGCTGCTGCCCAATCCCATGGATGACGAGAATGGCAATTTTCTCTGGCATTTAACACCCCTCGCAGGGCATGCTATGCGCGGTGAAGCCTGACGAAGGCCATTACTCACCCATACGATCACAAGGTCACCTCCTTGCCAAGCGAATTCGACGCGTCCTCGGCAGACTATAGTTTTCGTTTGCCTGACAGAAAACACGGGAGGAACTCGACTCGGCTTCCCGATATTGCGAAAGATCAGGATGTGTGGCCGCTGGTCGATCAGCTGATCGAAGATCAAGCACCCGATGGAAGCTGGAGCAGCCCTCCCATGTTGCGTGTGACGCGACGAGATTGCCTGGACCCATGGAAACCCGGAGATCCCGATCCACTCTTCCGCGACCAGAACCGTCTGTTCACTACAGCAACAGTGATTGACGCCTTCTCCAATCTTCACAAGTTACTGTGACGATAGCGATCCGCGACATACCCCTCTGTCGCCGCTGAACATTCTTGCATTCGATGAAACGAAACTGGCGATCCATTCACTATTCGTTAGCGCATCGATCCTGAGTCCGTGTCATACGGGCAGAAGCCGCATTCGGGCTTCCGGATCGTTTACACGGTCGGCCCACGCGTTGCAGAAGGGACGCTTGTGGGCGAGCGTTCCTGGCTGACTCATTTCCCGCCCTTCAATTGCAAAGGATGGCGTTGCGAGGCAAGCAATCACCGATATTCATGACACAGTTGGAGTTCAGGCACAGGGACTTGCATCCTTTCGGATGCATGTAGCACTCGAGAGAGGCGAGCGGTCTATGCAAAAGACGATACAGGCGTTGCATGCGGATCGGAATCTTCTATTGTGCTCGCTTCCGCCAGCGGAGCATGAACTTTTGCTGCCACACCTCGAGCTAGTGACCTTCCAGCTGGGAAGGGTAGTTCACGAGCCATGCGAACGCATCAACGATTGCTACTTTCCGACCAGCTCAGTTGTTTCCCTGCTTTACACCATGAGCGATGGGTCGACCGCGGAAATGGGTCTGGTCGGAAATGACGGTGTTACGGGTGTCGCCGTCTTTTTGGGAGGAGAATCGACTTGCAGCAGAGCTATCGTCGCCGGAGCCGGAGAAGCGTTCAAGTTGCCGGCCAAACGGCTGCAGCAGGAATTCGCGCATCCCGGACCGCTTCAACGCCTGCTCCTGCGATACACACAAGCTCTCATCACGCAGGTTTCCCAAACCGCCGTGTGCAACCGCCTGCATTCTGTGGAACAACGGCTCTGTCGCTGGCTGCTCCTGTGTCATGACCGCAAAAATCATTCGGATCTGCTGATGACTCAGGAGCTCATCGCGAATATGCTTGGTGGACGTCGAGAGAGCGTGACCGTAGCCGCAGGACGCCTGCAGGACGCCGGACTCATCCATTACTGCCGTGGTCGCATCAGCATTCTGGATCGGAATGGGCTCGAGTCGAACGTCTGCGAGTGTTACCGCATCGTGGAAGACGAAATTGACCGTTTGTTCAACAGAAAGCGGGAGCCCCAATTCAGCAAGGCCGGGGCAGTTCTCGAAGAAGTCGGCTGAGAAACCCTCTCAGCTGTTCAAAATTGTCGGGTCGGGTCATGTAAACGTTGTGCCCGGCTGCCACTTCGGCACCTTCATCAATGCTTGGGAAGCAGAAAACCACGAACGGGACTTCCTCGCCCACTCCAGCGCGCTTGCGTATTCGCGTGGCGATTGAAAGTGCCTGGAAATCATCCAGTCCCGGACTGATAAGAATTAAATCAGGACGGTGAAGGATCGCTTTCAGAACCGCTTCCTCCTCATCCCTGGCTGTACTCACCCGGTAGCCGCTCGCTGTCAGCAATCGCTCTATCCCATAGCGGGTCTCTTCTACATCCTCAATTACAAGGATTACCGAACTCTGTTCTGGATGAGATATCACGGTGCCTTACCAGGAACGTAATTCTCTTACCAGAACCAAATCGGTTCGTCTGTGCGCTAAGCCACGGAGCGATTTCTGTCTTCGCAGAAAAGACATTCTCACTGGCGGCAATCGTTTCCGCAGTTAGTAACTGATGAATTCTTGCATTAAGCGCGTTACCGCACAGACGCACTCAGTTTCGGTGCGATACGACTATGTGTGAAGTCGCGGCTCTATTGGTGAGCGCCCCGGAGTTATCGAGGGGCTTATGACAATAGGACTCGCGAGATGAATCTTAGCCGTCTCATTCTGTCTTCCTCGGCTACAACGGAATTTCTAGATGGATTGGTTTCGATTCACATTGGGAGCTATCGCAACTTGGCGTATCACTCACCTCTTTATCGTCGAGGACGGGCCGTGGGAGATTCTTGCCCGATTGAGGAGGATCGCTGCAACCAGCGCTCTACGAGGGTTACTGGATTGTTTCTATTGCTTAAGCATTTGGGTGGCAATTCCGTTTGCAGTTTTCCTGGGACATAGCACCAGCGATCGTTTTCTCTTGTGGCCGGCACTATCCGGAGGCGCGATTCTACTGGAGAATCTGTCTACAAGGCTCGGAGGCGCTGCACCCGCCATTTACTTCGAAGAAGGAGAAGACACCCATGAGTTGTTGCGGGAAAGGCAGCACGATGAACACCCGGGGAGTTAGTTCACTGGCTGGACTGTCACGCCCAGCTTCAACCTACTTACCGCGAGTTGCGCACTTTCGTTGCACAGGGACTTCAACGGTGGTAGCCGTTGGACCAGTTACCGGCAGGATGTATAGATTTCCCTCTTCAGGATTGACGGTCCAGGTTGATTCCAGAGATGCAATGGCTATTTCGCGGGTGCGCAACGTTGAAGCGGTGCGGGCCCGCTAACCACATTACGACAACGCCCAGGTGATGACTCACCTCGATTCCGGATGGAGCTTCTACGAAAGAGGAACATACAATGGCGACAATTACTGGCGAGTTAGACTTAAGCGGCATATCGAAAGATGATTTCAACAAAGAATTAGGCCTGCGCGTGGCTGTAGTAAGAGGCGGAAAAGTTCTGGGATCAACAGATCTCAAGCCTCCAGCAGAAACTGCGAAGCGAGTGCCGTTCGAAGTAGAATTCAAGCCCATCCTTAACCCCGGTGTATTAGTCCCATGCGGTGTCATTGTTGTGGTCGGGCCGCAAGTTTCAGATCGCGAGCTGTTGGCGATGGATACGCTGAAGCATACGGTCAACTTCTCACCGGCGGCCGCACAAAAACACCGGGCCGCCAACGCTTCCTCCGCCACCGAGTCCGCACAAAAGGAACGCGCGGCAGCCGTCTCGGTAAACGTAGGGACGTTGGTGGTCGATCCCGCGGTCTACCTTTGCTGGATCTATTGCTGCTCCACGTACAAGATTCGAGGCAGACTGACCTGTAGAGATTGGTTCTACAACCCGCAGACTCGGCGATATAGCTTCTGTGACAATCCCGTCCCCGGCGCCACCGTTTCCATTTACGATGTCCATTGTTTTTTCTGGTGGTGCTGGCGAAGCCTGATCGGAACCGCGACCACCGACATCAATGGCAATTTCAATTTCACCTTCCGGTGGTGCTGTTTCCGGTGGCTGCCGTGGCTCGACACAAACTGGATCGTGGACCAGTCTCTGTATCGCAGCATCATCGAACTGCTGGCGCGGGCGAAGCTTCCAGTTCCGCCGCTGCCCGGTCCCGGTCCGGATCCCGCGATTTTCAAGGCCTTCCTGACGAAGGCGGCAGGCCAACAGCGATCCTCGTCGCGAGCTTTGCCCGGCAACACCTCCTCTTCTTCCCTGTCCACCAGTTCGCTTTCCCGGGAAGCCCTGCTCAGCGTCCTTCCCCCGTCGCCTGAGCTTGAAGCACTTCACGTCTGGCCTTGGTGGCCTTGGTACGATTGCGGTCCGAACATCGTTTTCGAAGCGACTCAGTTGTGCCGCGACCGCCGGGAAGTCGTGTATTCGGAGACGAATGCGCAAGCCCGTTGGGACATCGGAACCAACACCAGCGTGACTCTCGTCGCCAACGACAATGCCTGCTGTCTCCCGACCTGCAACGAACCGCCTTGTCCAGATTGTCTTGCCTTCAGCCTGATTTGTTCGACTCCAACCGACCAGGTCAGCGCTAACCCGGGTCCGCCTGATCTGCGAGGTTACGCTTATACGGCTGCTGTAGAGGACTTGGCATTTACCCAGGTTCTGGAAATCCACGGCGATTTGGGCGCGGGGATCGATTACTACAAGGTTCAGTACAGCTATAACGGAGGTAGTTGGACGGATCTGCCAGTACCTGCGTTTGAGGGATTCTCTGAAGCCTATTGGGGACCACTCTCGCCTCCCTGGGTCTCTGTGTTGAGCCCCGGCTTTTTCCCCGTAGTAAAGAGCGGCCAGACGGTCATCATTTCACGGGACCACTATGCCGCTTTAAATGGCACCTACACCATTGGCGGCCACGTTTTATGGGAGTATCCAGACACCCTCTTCAATTTCAATACACTCGCCCCTGGGATTGTGAACGGACTGTATGAGCTGCAGCTCGTGGGTTACACCGCGGATGCAGCCGATAACCTCACCAACCAGCGAGTGGTACCGCTGTGCAGCCACGACGTCGCTGCCACCATGTTCGTACGGGTGAATAACAAGGACACAGTTCACCCACCAGCCACGCCGACTCATCCCTTTGGCAACAACCCACCGACGTGCGTGTCGACGTTTTCATCGAACCATATCTGCACCTTGCAGCCGGAATGCTACTTCCGGCAGATATGTAAGAACGAAGGCAAGCTGGACATGCAATGCTTCGCAGCTTGCGACATCATTCATCTGAGCCTGAAGGCGGATGACACACTTACAATCCATTTCACTGTAAGTTGCCCCCCGAACACAGTTACTAACCCGAACGATGCTCTTCTCGGCGGATACACGCTTGAGGGCATCTATGGAGCCTCAGATGTGTTGACGATTGGCACCGCGACCAGTACTGCCTGTCCAGGCAGCGTCACTGACCCGGTAGGAATATTTGAGGCGGATCCGCCGCTTCCATCTGTCCAGGTTGGGCCAACCTACGTGCAAGCCCTTTCCCAGGGCGCCACGCGACCCTTCTGGTCTGGTGGCGATTACAAGGTAACGCTTCGTGCCTGCGACTTTCCTGAATCCTGCGCGTTCGATTTCCAACTTTGTGCCTGGATACGTACGACCAACGGTTGCACTGTCTCGGGATGCCAGAACCTTGATTACAACATTTTCGACCTCACGGTGACGATCGAAATCGATGCGTAACCAGAACCGAGATCTTGTAGGTTTACCTGCGACCGCGTGTAGCAGACAAAGAAGTTCGGTTAAGCGCCGGTCTCCGCCGTACACCTGGCGGTTCGTTCGCGACTTGGCAGACTCTTATGCGTGCGTTCCTTCCGCCTGTTGGGAGTGAAATTCGGAATCAAGCGCTGGATCACTACCGGTCAGTACGGGAGGTGGTAGGGGAAGACGCCTGGCAGACCTCGTGGCTCGATTTTGCCCTGGGTGCCAAGCTTGGCAGGCAAGCTGATTGAGTGCTTCAACAGCCAATCTTTGGATCGCGATGCCCGCGGCGTCAGGCGTGATTCAACCCGTGTCACAACCGGCAGACGGTAAGATCAACGGGCCGTCCAAACCCAAACTTCGGCGCGATCAGATATGGAAGAGCTCAGGAAGGAGCAAATGACTTATCGTGCAGCGCTGGCCCTGGTCGTGCAGCTGGACCAGGTGGCCCTCCCCGTGAAGGCTATTCCGTTGCCTTGACAGATGAGCCTCGATAGTTAAAGGGAATCAGTCCTGATAAACGCTCTTCTGTTTACTGATCCATATGTTCGAGGTTCCCGCAAAGTCAGGCGGTCTCAACCGGTCGATGCAACACCATCTGATATGGATCATTTTCTTAGAGGTGGTGTTTTATGAGACAAGGAAGACGGTACGGTCTTTCTGCAACGCAGAGGACTGAGATCTGGCGGCGTTGGAAGGCGGGAGAGTCGTTGCATGAGATTGGTCGTGCGATTGGCAAGGACCATGGCTCGATTCAGTTCCTGTTATGGCAGCACGGCGGCATGGTTCCGGCCGTTCCTCGGCGCTCGGTGCGAACGCTGACGCTGGCTGAGCGGGAAGAGATCTCAAGAGGCTTAGCTTCCGGTTCGTCGATTCGCGAGATTGCCAGGGACTCGATCGGGCTGCCTCGACGGTGAGCCGGGAAGTGGCGCGTCACGGCGGGCGTCCAGTGTATCGAGCCAGTGAAGCCGATCATCAGGCCTGGAAGTCGGCCCAGCGGCCCAAGACCTGCCTGCTCGCCAAGCGCCGGAAGTTGCGCTTGATGGTGGCCAGTAAACTGATCCTGAACTGGTCGCCGCAACAGATTTCCGGTTGGCTGAAGAGACGGTATCCCAGCAACGAGAGCATGCGCGTGTCCCACGAGACCATCTACCGCAGCTTATTTATTCAGGCTCGAGGAGTGTTGAAAAAAGAGCTGATGCAGCACCTGCGGTCCAAGCGGCTTATCCGCCGCTCCGTGCACGCTCGGGCTGGCGGAAAGTCCCACGGTCAGATCGTCGATGCCATTTCCATCCGGGAGAGGCCTGCGGAGATTGAAGACCGCGCCATTCCCGGGCATTGGGAGGGCGATCTGCTCGCCGGCACCAGCAACAGTCATATCGCAACCCTGGTGGAACGACATTCGCGGTTTACCCTGCTGGTCAAAGTGTCCAGCAAGGACACTGCAACCGTGGTCGACGCGCTGACCCGGCAGGTTCGTAAACTGCCCGCGTCCCTCAGGCGCTCGTTGACCTGGGACCGAGGGCTGGAGATGGCCAAACACAAGAGCTTCACCGTGGCCACGAAGGTGAACGTCTACTTCTGCGATCCGCAGAGTCCTTGGCAGCGCGGCACCAACGAAAACACCAATGGGCTACTGCGACAGTACTTCCCCAGGAAAACCGACTTGTCCAACTACTCCCAAGCCGATCTCGACAAGGTAGCCCTGCAACTGAATCAACGCCCACGGAAAACCTTGGGCTTTGAAACTCCAGCGAGTAAACTCCAAGCCAGTGTTGCGTCGACCGGTTGAGACCGCCCAGATTTTCGGAAACTTCGCTCCGGGCGGCGTGTTTTAACCAGCTTCTCAGTCGACGTCATCTAGCAACCTCACGCAAGGACTTGTCGTGCGAGAGTTGAACCAGCGAAGGCATACGTCTTCGTCCTTCACGAATCGACCGTTTCTTTTACTCTTGTAGGCATTTTGCGTCTATCACGGTTGCACGGACATCTTGGAGTTTCCGAATCGAGCTTGGACCGCCCTGGCGTAAAACGTCGATGCCAGGAAACCGCGATCCGACGGCCCATGGAACAAGTGCACGGGTCGAATTTGTTACGATGATGTCTCAAACTTGTATATGCCCCAACTTTCCTTACTCTTTTGGCTGTGCGTAGCTGCTTATGGCGTCCACGTACTTGAAGAGTTCGTATTCAACTGGCGAGCATGGGCTCGATCTCATCCCCACCGTGGTTGCTCATCGAGATTGATTCCCAGCGCTGTCTTTGCGATCACTTCGTGAGCGAGGAAAGAATTCGCCGGATGAATTCTACCGAGGCGAGCATCGCGTAACATCCGCTCGTATTCTTCGGAACGGAAGATTCCAGCACCACCAGCGATATCGAGCCCCAGATCGACTACCCGCCATGAACCTTCTACGGCCCGATACTTGGCCGCGAAGATTTTTGATGGCCACTCCATTCCGTGATCCACTCCTGTCGACCAGTCATCGGCGATTCTGTCCAAGTGCGGACCTATCGAATCGAGTTCGATGACCATTTCTGCGATAGCATGTTGCGCCTCGGGATGATGAGCCATGGTGCGAGTTACCGCCATCGAACGCTTCCTCTTCAAAGCTGAGACGCTTTTGTCGAGCGCCCGTCTTGCAAGCCCGTAATAGACGTTGCCGAAACCGATCAGCGCCCAGGCAAAGATCCCGAGCACAAAAGCATCGATACCTGCGGCGCCTGCTGGAACCACTCGAGCCACGTGCTCATCGGGCACAAATGCGCCTTCCAGGATGGTGTCGTCGCTGCGGGTGGCGCGCATGCCAAGAACATCCCAAGTCTCCTTGATGATGTAACCAGCGCTTTCTCTCATCATGAAGGCGTGCACAACTTTCGGTTGTGACGGGTCGGTCAGATCCATTCCATGCACGCCCAAGCGCGTCCAGACTGGGGACAAGCTTCCAAACTGCTTGCGTCCGTAAAAGCGGTAGCCACCTTCCACGCGTTCGGCCTTTGTTGTGGAGAGCAGAACAGGCAAATCATTTCCCGATTCAGCATGGCCGGCTGCGAAGATCTCGCCGTTGACGGTGTCACGTAGAAGCCATTCCAGGGACTTGTCGCCCCTGCGCCAGAGGTCTGCCGCCAGTCCCGCCCAATAAATATGCATGTTCACGGCGAGAGCTGAAGCCGGCGCGTAATAGGCCAGGCGCCGCTGTTCACGAGCCATTTGGGCCAGTGTGAAGCCAGCACCTCCCAGCTCAACCGGGAGGGGCAGGCGGAGATATCCTGTGGCGCGCAATTCTTCGAAATCCTGATCGAAGAAGCGGTTCTCCCGGTCGTAAGTAGCGGCTCGCGATTCGAAGCGCGCGAGCATCTCGCCGGTCAGCGGGCTGCCCGCAGATGCGGCAGGCTTGCCGAGCTCATGAGCAGAGGAGGCGTTGACGCCGATGGAAGTTGCTTCGGGAACGGTAGACATGCGGAGGTGTCCCCCAATTCACTTTTATTTGGTCGGCTGAATCCGGCCGGAGCGGCTGCCGCTGCAATCGAACAGCAGCACTTGTTAGAACGCCAGTAAACCATAGAATGTGCCGGCTGAGCCAGAAGGATCCGGGTCGACAGCCGGTCGCATGTTCAAGGCCTAGCTTCATACACGATGTTGAACGGAGTTTCGGTGGCGCGGCGGAACCGAGTGAAGCCCGCCGCGTGAACAACTTCACCAATACGCTTTTCGCCCGCCTGCGCCCCCAGGCAAAGCCCAATCTCCTGCGAACGCGAGCAGGGGGTGCAGAGCAGTGTGGAGAAGGAATAGTAGACGCGGCCCACCGGCTTTAGGTGGCACAGCCCATCGGGTGCAATTGGGTCAGCATGGACGGTTTACTGTTCGTCTTAGGGTGGTGTCAGTGCTGATGGGCGGCGGTCACGATGGAGCGGACGAAAGAACAATCGAAGAACATTCGGGCGTTCCAAGCATTCCCAAACGTTTCTGTTCACACTTCTTCCGTCCTGTGAACTCTTTGACTCCGTTAGTCTGGCCACTCTGTCACGGCAGAGGTCGTCATTGGCAGAAGCGGATTTCCGGGTCACTAGTCGCAATAACAGATTGAGAATCCCTGATTTCCTGGTCCATGATAGCTTCCAGTCTACGATTTCCGACGCGGACAGTAGATATCCTCTGTTCGCTTTGCGCTCCATATGCGCTCTGATTATAGGATTACAAGTGCTTTATACGGTCTTAGGTGTCATCCGCTGACCTGCATGCTGTTGAAACTACAATTCACTGATGATTCGAGTCCTACCTGAGGAGCCAAAAAACACCCAACAACTTAGCTCCTGCCGCACTGATGATTCCTGCGATGAAGGTGTGCAAACAATCTCTTCTGCTGGCGACCGTGCTCTGGGCTTCACTGCCGCTCTTCGGGCAGGCGATCCCGAGCGGAGCTGCAATCAATGCCAGAGGTTGACAGCGTCATGGCAAAGACCGGAGCTAAAGGGATGGCTGTTGCGGTCGTCGATCACGGCAAGGTTGTGTATGTACATGCCTATGGAGTCCGCGATGCGAAAGGCGACCCGTTGACGACCGACACCGTAATGTACGGAGCGTCGCTGACTAAGACTGTCTTTGCATACACGGTGATGCAGCTGGTCGATCAGGGCAAGCTGAACCTTGATACGCCAATTGCGGATGATCTCGACAAGCCGCTACCGAGTTATGGCCTCGATCCATTTGTCCCAGGCAAGTATGGGCCATACCAGGAGCTGGCCGATGATCCCCGCTGGAAAAAGATCACGCCGCGTATGTGTCTAGACCACTCCACCGGCTTCAACAACTTCTGGTTTTTTGAACCGGACCAGAACCTCCGCATCCACTACGATCCGGGCACGCACTTCAGCTATTCAGGTGAAGGCTTCGTCCTGTTGCAGTTTGTGATCGAACATGGCCGAAAAGACCAGGGGCTGGGACTTGACGTTGGCGACCTTACCCAGAAAAATTTCACTCGACTGGGGATGTCGAGGACGAGCCTGGTGTGGCATAACGGGCAAGACGCGAATGTAGCCGATGGGTGGAACGATCAGGGGCAGCCGCAGGCTCACTCCAATCGAAGCAAAGTGCGCGCTGCCGGCTCCATGAACACGACCATCGCAGACATGTCGAAATTTACCGCTGCGCTGGTGACATGCAATGGCCTGACGTCCGCTTCGTGTGCCGAGATGACAAAGCCGTCGCTGCACATTACCACGCGCAATCAATTTCCTACGTTGCTTCCTGATTTACCGGTGAATGAGCAGCGGAAAGATTTATACGCGGGCCTTGGCGTTGTCGTCTTCGATGGCCCTGAAGGCCCGGGATTCTACAAAGGCGGGCACGATGGCCAGACCGCCAACACCATGGTCTGCATTGAGCGAGGTCAGCGCTGCGCTTTAATTCTTTCGAACGATGTTCGCGCCGAGGCAGGTTTTGCCGACCTGGTCCGATTTATCCTTGGCGATACCGGCGTGCCGTACGACTGGGAATATGGAAACTACGCAGGAAAGTCGTGAGTTGACGACTGCTTTGCAGCGACGTTTCATTCATGGTTCACGTCCTACCGTATCCTTACCAGTAGTCGTTAATTTCTGTTGCAATCAGATCAGGTCGAATCTGGTGTGGATGCGTGCAGGCTGGTGAACAGGCCTGCCGCGAACCTTCGCATCGCTTGGCGAGATCGTTCATCCAATGAAAATGGATACAAAGTTGGCCATTTCGGTGCTGGACCTGGTGGGCATGCGTCCGGGCGAGTCCGCGGGCAGCGCCATCGCGCGTTCTGTGGAGCTGGCGAAGCACGTGGAGAAGTTGGGATATAAGCGCTACTGGCTGGCCGAACATCATTCGATTGCCGGGCTGGCGTGCTCCGCTACATCGATCTTGATTGGACACGTGGCGGCGGCGACAGAAACAATCCGGGTGGGCAGCGGGGGAGTGATGCTGCCAAACCACGCGCCGCTGGTGGTCGCCGAAGAGTTTGGCACGCTGGAGGCGCTTTATCCCGGAAGGATTGACCTGGGACTGGGCCGCGCTCCTGGTGGCGACTTCGCTACGATGCGGGCGCTGCGCAGAGGCAAAGGTCAGAGCGATGAGGATTTTCCAGCGATGCTGCAGGAGCTGCAAACCTATCTAGGGCCTGAGCAGCGGCAGCAAATAGTGAAAGCGATACCAGGGCAGGGCAGCGAGGTGCCGATCACGCTGCTGGGATCGGGACTGTACAGCGCGCAATTAGCGGCGCGGCTGGGATTGCCGTTTGCTTTTGCGGCACACTTTGCGCCGGCGCATATCTTTCGCGCGACCGAGCAGTATCGACGAGAGTTCCACCCCAGCGAGACTTTGCGGGAGCCCTATCTGCTGGTGGCGGTGCAGGTGATTGCGGCGGAAACCGATGCCGCCGCGCAGCGATTATTTACCACGCCGCAGCAGCGCTTTCTGCAATTGATCCGCAACGGGCCGGTGGAATTGTTGCCTCCCGTGGATTCGATGGCGCCGCTGTGGGAAGACTGGGAACGGACGGCGGTCGAGGAGAAGTTAGCAGCGGCTATAGTGGGATCGGATGCTACGGTGCGTGCCGGGCTGGAAAAATTGGTGCAGGGAACGGGGGCCAATGAGGTGATTGCGGTGACGGACACATACGACCCGCAAGCCCGGTTGGAATCCTATCGCCGCCTGGCAGGGCTGCTTGCTGATTAATGCTCCGGTTCAGCGACGTCCGCGGAATTGGGCGATTTCGCGACGATCGCGCTTCGATGGCCGGCCGGCTTGTGAGGCGTCGAACTGAGGCATTGCCTTCCGCTCTTCTGCAATCTTCAGGCGTAATTCGCGACTGACATCGGTCTCTCGATACAAGGCTTGCGCCACCGACGCAGGACCTCGAACTTCACTCAACTGCAGGACTTCAATCTCGAAGTCGCCGCCATCATTTTTCACCTGTAGCAAATCGCCGACACGCACGTCACGCGCCGCCTTCGCCAGTTGCTGATTGCTGGTGATTCGGCCGAGTCCACAGGCACGTGCGGCCAAGGCGCGCGTCTTGAAAAATCGAGCGGCCCATAGCCACTTGTCCATCCGTACGGAGTCCACGCTTCATTTTGCCACCCTTCGGTCGATTGCTGAAATCGTCCAGCGGCCGCGCGAAAACCCGGACATTTTTACCCCTGGCAGACTATTATGGTGAGTCCGGCAGGATGTTCTTCCCCAATTGCAGCGCGCCTATGACGACTCTCTTTCAACCCGACTTTATTTATTCCGCTGGTCGAATGCGCGCTGGGGCGGCCTTGCTGGTGGACGCGCGGGGCAAAATTGTGCGGGTGGCGAGTGCGGAGGAATTCGATCGAACTTCGTCGCAGGCCACTGATATTGAGGTGGTGAGGCTGGGCGGAAAAGCGTTGCTTCCTGGATTTGTGAATGTGCATTCTCACGCGTTTCAGCGATTGATTCGCGGGCGAACGGAATCGCGGCGCGAGGGAGGCCGTGATTTCTGGTCGTGGCGCGCGACCATGTATCACGCGGCAGCATCGCTGTCGCCGGAGCAGATGTATGCCGTTGCGCGGGCGGCGTTTCTTGAAATGGCGCTGGCAGGAACGACGACCGTGGGCGAATTTCATTATGTCCATCGGGCGCCGGACGGCAAGCCATATCCAAATCCCAACGTGATGGCGCAACAAATTTTCGCGGCTGCTGAGTCGGTGGGAATTCGTATCTGCCTGCTGCGGGCAGCGTATCAACGGGCTGGATTTGAGCTGCCAGAGGATCCGGGACAAACTCGTTTTCTGGAGACGACGGAGGAATTTCTCGAGAATGTGGCCGATCTGCATCGCGAATACGATTCGCCGGATGCGTGGGTTGGCGTGGCGCCGCATAGCGTGCGTGCTGTGCCGCTGGAGGCGATCGAATCGATGGCGGAGTGGGCGCGCGAACATCATCGCCCGCTGCACATGCATGTCTCGGAACAGATCGGGGAACTTGAAGCCTGCCAGCGCGAATATGGAACCACTCCAGTTCGGTTGCTGGAGCGGCATGGATTGTTACGGGATCACTTTGCCGCTGTGCATGCGATCCACATCGATCATGAGGAAATGGATTTGCTGGCTGCGAATCGCGCGACGATATGCGCCTGTCCTACGACGGAGCGCAATCTGGGCGACGGCATTTTTGCTGCGCGCGAGGTGATGGAGCGAGGAATTCCGGTTTGCCTGGGCTCCGACAGCCAGGCGCAGATCGAGCCACTCGAAGATGCTCGCGACTTGGAATATCACCTTCGTCTGCAGCAGCAGCAACGGAGCATTCTCGACGGCATTGATGGGCACGAGTTGTCGGCGCGTCTATTTCGTTGTGCGACGGCGAACGGCGCGCATGCGCTGGGTTGCGAGGCTGGGGAGTTCGAACCGGGCAAACTGGCGGACTTCTTCACGGTCGATTTGAATGACATTTCGATCGCGGGTGATCCGCGCGAAGATTTGCTGGCGACGATTGTGTTTGGCATGCGCACCGCTGCCGTCGCCGATGTGTGCGTGGGTGGAAGGTTTGTGGTGCGCGATCATCGGCATCCGCAGCAGCAGGCAATTCTGAATGAATACCAGGAGGTCGCTCGCAAGGTGTGGTCTGCGCCGCAGCTTGCGACGAAATAAATGATGTCAACGACGACGGCAAGTTCTGCTCCGGTGATTCGCGCGCCGCGCGGCACCAAGCTGCGCTGTAAAGGCTGGCAACAGGAAGCCGCGCTGCGATGCCTGATGAATAACCTTGATCCCG
Organism: uncultured Acidobacteriota bacterium; assembly: GCA_963735505.1. GTDB lineage: Bacteria > Acidobacteriota > Terriglobia > Terriglobales > Acidobacteriaceae > JAKAAZ01. The sequence goes on from CAVTLR010000004.1 coordinate 36,126, forward strand.
AGGTCGCCGAAGCGCCGGAAAAATTGGTGGTCTATGGCGGTATCGGCAAGGCGGCGCGCAACTGGGAGTGCTATCACGCCATTGTTCGCGAACTGGAACGGCTGGGCAATGAAGAGACGTTGCTGGTGCAATCGGGAAAGCCAGTCGGCGTGTTTCCTACGCATGAAGGTGCGCCGCGGGTGTTGATTGCGAACTCGAACCTGGTGGGTGCGTGGGCCAACTGGGATGAGTTCCATAAACTCGACCGCGCCGGCCTGATCATGTTTGGGCAGATGACGGCGGGCAGCTGGATTTACATCGGGACCCAGGGAATTCTGCAGGGGACCTATCAGACTTTTTCGTCGATGGCAGACCGCCATTTTGGCGGAAGCCTCGCGGGAAAGCTGATTGTGTCGGGGGGCATCGGCGGAATGGGCGGTGCACAGCCGCTGGCCGCGACCATGAATGGCGCGGTGTTTCTCGGCATCGATCCAGATAGGACGCGCATCGAGCGCAGACTTGAAACCGGATACTGCGACAAGATGACGGAATCGC
>CAVTLR010000005.1:0-438820 GCA_963735505.1 uncultured Acidobacteriota bacterium
CAAGGCGACGGAGGGCTTGAATGGGCCACCGCATTCCCGGGTTGACAGCGCTGTAATCGGTCGATTACAGTCGATCTATGTTCTCGATTCGTCCTTTGCCCGAGTTCACCGCATGGCTCGACGGGTTGAAGGATGAGACGGTACGCGGCGTGATCGTCGCCAGAATCAAACGACTGGAACGCGGTTTGATGGGAGACGTTCAGCCAGTGGGTGAGGGCGTTTCGGAGTTGCGCATCCATTTGGGCGCGGGATGGCGTCTGTACTTCACCCAACGCGGGACGCAGATTATTGTGCTGCTCGTGGGCGGCTCGAAACGAACGCAGAAAAAGGACATCCAACGGGCCAAAGCACTGGCCGCATTCTTGAGCTGAGCGGAGAAAAATCATGAGCAAACGTATCGGCAAACGTATCAGGGTCGCTGACCTGCCTGAGTTCGACGCAGCACACTATCTCAACAGTGAGACCGCCATCGCTGCTTACCTGACCGACATTCTGGAGGCCAACGATGCGGCTTTGCTGGCATCGGCACTGGGGGACATTGCCCGTGCCCGTGGCATGACGGAGATCGCCAAGACAGCGGGGATCACGCGGGAAGCGCTGTACAAAGCCCTGCGCCCGGATAGCGCGCCGCGATTCGATACCGTGAGCCGGGTTTGCGCCGCGCTCGGTGTGCGACTGGTGGCTCAGCCTGTCCATCCCGCTTCCGATGAAGTAAGGCCTTGACCATCGTGGGAGAATCCCCCACTCAAGCCAACGGGGGGCTTGAATGGGCCAGCCGCCACTCCGGGGAGCCGAAGTCGATTCTGGACGGATTGCGGGCGGCGTAGCGCCGCTCTTCAGTGGGGGGTGTACGATGATTGCGCGATCATCGGAGGTTCTCTGCGATGAAATCATCATGGCAATCGGAGTCGGGGCATCTCGCATGTCGTTGGTCTGAGGTGGGGGAGCGCGTGCAATACAACCCGCCCTGGATGCAAGAGAGTTCAAACATTCAGAGTGGCTACCTGGCGCCTAGTCCGAATTTTGCCAGTAAGAGTCCATTTGGGGGAGCCTCCTGGTTCCAACCCTCGCCCCCGGCTGGGATTCCGAATAGCCCTGCGGATTGAAGACCACCCAACGATGGTTACAGAGGAAACGCAGGTCCCTCCACTTCGGTCGGGATGACAATCTTTTCCTCCCCACTCAAGCCAAAGGAGGGCTTGAATGGGGCACCAGCCTGCACGACGCTGCTCATTAAAGCTCGAAGGAGTAGTCGGCAACAATGGAACAAGAGATCACAAGACTGACAGAACAATTTGGCGTTGGTCTGGGTTTGCGGGCGTATCACCTTGCGACGCTCTCTCTGACGGGGCAGCCATGTGATGTCTCCTTTATCGAGAAGAAGCGCGCGGCCGTTGACGTAACGATCGATCAAGGGATTTCGCTGGCTCTCAAGGATGGGGCCGGGCCCGAGGAACTTCGGAGGATATTTTCTGAAATCAGACTCTCGGACGGACAGGTGGTTGCCCTTGCCGAAATCCGGCTCGTTCTTCCCATGCCTCACGGAGGGTTGTCAGGCAGAAGGAAGAGTTGGCAGCGGTTGATCTTTCGGACGGGAACGAAATCTGGCCACGAACGGAGAGACGGTGACAGCGAAATCGTACGGACCTTTTATCCGTTGCGAATCCGGAGAGGAGGAGGAGTGGAATTTCTCCGGAGGTTCCTCGCCTGCTAAAGCCAACGGAGGGGTTGAATGGGTCACACGCCGTATGGTCGGCTAGGAACTCTGCAAAATGTGGGAGACTTTAGGAATCATGAAGTCCGAAGGGGCCGCGGCGATCCTTGAATCTAAGTTTCTGTCGCACCGAAGGAGCGCTCATTATACGCGGTCTCGTTGTCTTTAAAAGCTGCGCTGGTTGCAGTGAGTTGGTCGCGATGGTTCAGTGGCGATGCTACGCCACATCGGCATGGTGGATCAAATCATAGGACATCTGAGATTGGGTGGATTCAGAGTAGACGTTCTGTGGCTCGTGTTCCACGAGCCATATTTCTCGGTATTGCTTTCCTTTATTTTGCTTCGCATTTACTTCGCAGTCGATGAAGCTGGAATCAATGCGATCTTCTGTCTGTGTGGGATCGTTGGATTCTGCCTCTATGTGTATCGCGCTTTGACGACGGGCGTCCTCGACTTCGGCTGATTTCAGACTGAGACCACTGTAGCCGCTTCAGGCAAGTCATTTGCAAAATGCCAGGGTAGATTCTGGCATAATGAGAAGACGCGTCCCTACAGCAATTCGTTGCTATAGAGCGCGCCATACCACGGCCGGACGGCCGTCCCGAGCAATGCCGTAACAAGCAGTTGAATACAAGCAATACGGGGCGGTTCAGCGGAAAACAGCGCTGCATATAGGTCCGCGCGGTGGGAGACAGAGGAAATATGTCGAAAAAAGCAGGAAAGAATATAGAGAAGGCGCGCGCCGCTGTTGAGGTCCGCCCCTACTCCCTGACCGAAGCGGTTCCGCTTCTTCAAAAGGTCAAATACGCAAAGTTCGATGAGACGGTGGAGATTACGCTGCGTCTGGGCGTCGATCCCAAGCATGCCGACCAGATGGTGCGCGGCACGGTTGTGCTGCCGCATGGATTAGGCAAGACCAAGCGGGTTGCCGTGATTGCCTCCGGCGAGAAGGTTCGCGAGGCGGAAGCTGCGGGTGCAGACTTCGTCGGCGGCGACGACCTGGTGGAAAAGATTCAGAAAGAGAATTGGACCGATTTTGATGCCCTGATTGCCACCCCGGACATGATGAAGGCGCTGGGCCGGCTGGGCAAAATCCTGGGACCGCGCGGCTTGATGCCGAACCCGAAGACGGGGACGGTGACCACGGATGTGGCGGCTGCGGTGAAGGAAATCAAGGCCGGCAAGATCGAGTTCCGCACGGATAAGACTGCGCTGATCCACGTACCGGTGGGCAAGCTCTCGTTCACGCCGGACAAGCTGATCGAGAATGCGACCACGGTGATTACCAGCGTGGTGAAGGCCAAGCCTTCCGCCGCCAAGGGTAAGTACGTCAAGGGAATCACGCTGAGCTCGACGATGGGCCCGGGAATCCAGCTGGATCAAGCGGTTGTGGACGCGGCCGGAAAAGCTCAACAGTAATTGGGTGGGGAAAACTACCCATGTCTCAAAAGCGAGACATGGGGTACCCAGGTATAGAGGACATTGATATGGCGATTTCAAAGGCCAAAAAGGCTGAAAAGATTCAGTATCTTGCAACGGAGCTGGCAGACTCCACGACTGCGATTGTGGGGACATTTTCCAAGCTGACGGTGTCGCAGGATTTTGCTCTGCGGACGGTGGTTCGCAATGCGGGCGGAAAATACCGCGTGTTGAAGAACAAGCTGGCGGAGCGCGGCGCGAAGGGCACCAAGATTGAAGCAGCGCTGCAGGGGCTGAAGGGCGTTAGCTCCCTGGCGTACACCAGCGGTGATCCGGTGGCGTTGGCGAAGGCGCTGACCACCTGGGTGAAGGACAATGCAGAATTCTCCTTCAAGCTGGCAATTGTGGATGGCAAGGTGCTTTCGGTAGACGAGATTCAGCAGCTGGCCTCCATGCCAGGGCGCGAAGAGATCTACTCGAAGCTGCTGTTCCTGATCAGTTCTCCGGCGCAGCGACTGGTGACGGTGTTGAATGCCACGGGCCGCGATCTGGCGGTGGTGATTGGCCAGGCTGTGGAGCAGAAGAAGTTTTCGGAAGCGGCTGCGTCGTAAGAGCAGCGTTTTCAGGGATGTACCAGGATCTGCTGCATCGCGATGGGGTGTCGTCTGGACACAACGGAAACCAACGCGGCGGCAATCGGGACGGAAGGCTTGAAGTCCCGCAAGCAATACAGGAATTTAGCTTTATCACTCGCTTTTAGCAACGATATGGAGAATGGACATGGCGGATTTACAGCAAATTGAGGATCAAATTGTCGGGCTGACCCTGCTGGATGCGGCGGCTCTGGTGAAGAAGCTTGAAGAGCGGCTTGGAGTTTCTGCCGCGGCCGCCGCGCCGGTGATGGTTGCGGGTGGTGGTGCGGGAGCCGCTGCGGCGCCGGCGGAAGAGCAGACCGAGTTTACCGTCATCCTGAAGGATGCGGGGACCAATAAAATCAACACGATCAAGGTCGTACGCGAAGTGACGGCCCTGGGCCTGAAAGAAGCCAAGGACCTGGTCGATGGTGCTCCCAAGACGGTAAAAGAGGGCATTAGCAAAGACGAAGCAGAGGCGATCAAGAAGAAATTTACTGACGCCGGCGCTGCTGTTGATGTAAAGTAACTGTCCTTGCTTATGGGGCGGATGTGCGTTACTCTTGTAACAGAGTGAGCCATTCGCCCCGCAGGCTCGATGGCTCGTGAAGTTCCTGCCGATTCTGGCAGTTCGGCTTCACCGACTTCGATTGGTCTAACAGCGCTCCGGAGTGATCCCTAGCGCAGGCGGAAGCAAAAACCCATCTATTCGAATAGTGCACAATCCGGTTGTGGCGCTCGCGGGACCTACTGTCTCTCGCGGGCCGTTCTCTGTTTTTGAACAACTTTGCAAAGCAGGAGCTCCCGGAAGAAATGGGCCGTGATGGGGACACGTGCTTGATTGGAAGCGAAAATTCGGTCTAACGTTGTCGGCTCGGAAGCAGACAGAACCAGAAAAAGAGTATCTCAAATCGCGTCGTTGTGAGCTGCACGACGAAGAGAAACAGGATGCAACGCGCGTAACGGAATTGAATTGCAGCAACGAAGTTGAAGAGCAGTCTTTTAACCACGTCGAATCGACGGACATTCTGTGAAGTGACCAGAGGGGCGTCGAACTATTTCCGGGTTGCCGCCGGGAATGGCCGCAAAAGGCAAAACAGCCAGGAGTGAAGCATGTCGAACGAGAACCGCGCGATCCGTAGCCGTCTCGATTTTTCCAAAATTCCAACAGAAATCCAGATTCCGAACCTGATTGAAGTGCAGCGCCGTTCTTACGAGCGCTTTCTACAAATGGATAAGCTGCCAACCGAGCGTGATGATCTCGGGTTGCAGTCCGTGTTTGCTTCCGTATTCCCCATCACCGACTTCCGCAATTTATCGGAGCTGGAGTTTGTCGATTTTTCGATCGGCAACTGGGAGTGCAAGTGCGGACACTTGAAGGGTCTGCATCACCTGCGCACCACTTGTATCCATTGCGGTGCGATGGTGATTACCGATCCGTTTCATCCCGGAGATGTTCTCTGCGGAAAGTGCGGAACCTATAACAAGAACACGCCAGATTTTTGTAACAAGTGCGGCGATCCTGTCGGACTGCAGCTGAAGTATGACCAGAGCGAGTGCGAAGAGCGCAGCATGACGTACTCTGCGCCGCTGAAGGTGACGATCCGGCTGAAGATCTACGATAAAAATCCGGAAACTGGCGTCAAGACCATCCGCGACATGAAGGAGCAGGAAGTCTTCTTCGGTGATATTCCGTTGATGACGAAGAACGGGACTTTCCTGGTGAATGGCACGGAGCGCGTCATCGTCAGCCAGCTGCATCGTTCGCCCGGCGTCTTTTTTGAGACGGCAAACAACCGCACCTACTTCCTGGGGAAGATTATTCCCTATCGCGGTTCATGGGTGGAGTTTGAGTACGACCAGAAGAACACGCTGTACGTTCGCATCGATCGCAAGCGCAAGTTCCTGGGAACGGTGTTCCTTCGCGCGCTTGGCCTCAAGTCGGATGAGGAGATTCTCAAGAGCTTTTACACCATCGACAACATCTCGCTGAAGGGCGGCAAGCTGCATTGGGCAGTCAACCTCGATGAAACCAAGACTACTCACCTGCTGGGTGTGAAGCCGGCTCATGCGGTGGTGGTGAAGGGCGAGGAGATTGCTCACTCGGGTCGCAAGATTACGGCCAGCATTTTGAAAGCGCTGCGCGCGGCCAAGATCAGCGAAGTTGAAGTGGAAGAGTCTGAGCTTGACGGCGCCATGACGGCAGCCGATGTGGTGGATACGACCACCGGCGATCTGCTGCTGGAAGCGAACCAGGAGCTGACCAAGGAAAAGCTGGCGCAGATTCTGGAGAGCGGCGTGACGAGCCTGGAGATTTTCCTGCCGGAGCGCGACGATGTGGGCAACGTGATTTCTCATACGCTGCGCCGCGACACCGTGCACAAGCCGGAAGAAGCGCTGATCGAAATCTATCGCAAGCTGCGTCCCGGCGATCCGCCGACGCTGGACACTGCGACTGCGTTGTTTGAAGGCATGTTCTTCGATCCGCGCAAATATGATTTCTCGCGCGTGGGCCGTTTGAAGTTCAACATCAAGCTGTACGACAAGCAGGATGCCACTTCGCTCGACCATCGCACGCTGACGCCGGAAGATTTCTACGCGACGATTCGCTACCTGCTGAAGCTGCGCAAGAATATCGGCGTGGTCGATGACATCGATCACCTTGGCAACCGTCGCGTTCGCGCGGTGGGCGAGTTGATGGAGAATCAGTTCCGCATCGGCCTGGTTCGCATGGAACGCGCTATCAAGGAAAAGATGAGCGTCTATCCGGACATGTCGACAGCGATGCCGCATGACCTGATCAATGCCAAGCCGGTGATGGCTGCGATTCGCGAGTTCTTTGGTAGTTCGCAGTTGTCGCAGTTCATGGACCAGACCAATCCGCTGTCGGAAATTACTCACAAGCGGCGTCTGTCCGCGCTTGGGCCGGGTGGTTTGAGCCGCGAGCGTGCAGGATTTGAAGTCCGCGACGTTCACCCGACGCACTATGGCCGCATCTGCCCGATTGAAACGCCGGAAGGTCCGAACATTGGATTGATCTCGTCGCTGTCGTGCTTTGCGCGCATTAACGAATACGGCTTTATCGAATCTCCGTACCGCCGCGTGCGCGATGGCCTGTTGCTCGACTTTGTGCAGGTGATCAACGCAGGCGATAGCGGATTGCGTGTGGGCGATCATCTTGAGAAGCCGGACGCCATCAAGAAGAACCAGCAGCTGATCAAAGAGAAGAAGCGGCCCATGGAATATGGTCCGTTCAGCTTCTACCTGTCGGCATGGGAAGAAGATCGCTACACCATCGCCCAGGCGAACGTAGAACTGGACGAAAAGGGCAGCATCAAGCGCGAGCTGGTCACGGCGCGGCGTCAGGGCAACTTCGTCCTGGTAAATCGCGGTGAAGTGACCTACGTGGACGTCAGCCCGAAGCAGCTGGTGTCAGTGGCCGCGTCGCTGGTGCCGTTCCTCGAACATGATGACGCCAACCGTGCGTTGATGGGCGCCAACATGCAGCGTCAGTCGGTGCCGTTGTTGATCTCGGAAGCGCCGTTCGTCGGTACCGGGATGGAAGGTGTGACTGCCCGGGATTCCGGTGCAGTGGTGCTGGCACGCCGTCATGGCATTGTGGATTCGGTCGACTCGGAGCGCATCATCGTTCGCGTCGAAGGCGAGCATCACCCCACGCAGTTGTCGCGTGAGGTGGGTTCGGACATCTATCAGTTGACGAAGTTCAAGCGCTCCAACCAGAACACCTGCATCAACCAGAAGCCGATCGTCCGTCAGGGTGACCGCGTACTGAAGGGTCAGGTCATCGCCGATGGACCTTGCACAGAGCAGGGCGAGTTGGGATTGGGACGCAACGTGCTGGTGGCCTTCATGTCCTGGCGCGGATACAACTTTGAGGATGCGATCCTGATCAGCGAAAAGCTGGTGCGGGAAGACTATTACACCTCGCTGCACATTGAAGAGTATGAGATTGAAGCGCGCGACACCAAGCTGGGTCCAGAAGAGATCACGCGCGACATTCCCAACGTTTCTGAGTCTGCGCTGCGCGACCTGGACGAGAGCGGCATTATCCGCATCGGCGCCAAGGTGAAGCACAACGACATTCTGGTCGGCAAGGTGACGCCTAAGGGCGAAACCCAGCTGACTCCGGAAGAGAAGTTGTTGCGCGCCATCTTCGGCGAAAAGGCCGGTGATGTTCGCGACGCTTCCCTCACCTGCCCTCCGGGCGTGGAAGGAACCATTGTCGATGTCCGCATCTTCTCTCGCAAGGGACAGGAAAAGGACGAGCGCGCCAAGCTGATTGAAGCCGACCAGGTAGCCAAGCTGGAAAAGAACCTGGAAGACGAGATTCGAATCCTGACCGACGAGCGGTTGAAGCGTCTGGAAATGATTCTCGGCGCCAAGGAAGTTCTGGCTGACCTGCACGATGAGCGCAGCAACAAGCGCTTGCTGGCCAAGGGCGCGATTCTTGACCGCGAGACGATTGAGCTGATCTCGACGCGCAACTTGAAGCGCATTCGCTACGCCGATAAAGATCCCCGGGTGAATGAGCAGATCGATGAAATCGAAGAGATGACCTCGCGCCAGATTGATGTGCTGCGCAAGATCACCAACGACAAGATCGGCAAGCTGCAAAAGGGCGACGAGCTGGCTCCGGGCGTGATCAAGCAGGTGAAGGTCTACATCGCCATGAAGCGCAAGCTGTCCGTCGGCGATAAGATGGCCGGCCGTCACGGCAATAAGGGTGTCATCTCCCGCATTCTGCCGGAAGAAGACATGCCGTATCTGCCGGATGGAACTCCTGCGGACATCGTGCTGAATCCGCTGGGCGTGCCTTCGCGTATGAACGTGGGTCAGATTCTGGAAACTCACCTTGGCTGGGCTGCACACGAGCTGGGCAAGCAGGTCGCCGAGTTGGTGGAGAAGAACCAGAAGGCCAACGAAGTGCGCAAGATTGTAGAAGAGCGCTTCGCTGGAACCGCGTTGCTGCATCAGCTGCTGGAACTGGACGATGAAAAACTGCTGCAGGTCACGCGTGGCATGAAGCGCGGCATCTGGTTTGGAACCGCCGTGTTCGACGGCGCCAAAGAGGAAGAGATCAAGGCGCTGCTGACGGCTGCGGGTCTTCCGACTGCGGGCAAAATCTACCTGTACGACGGCATGACCGGCGAGCAGTTTGAGCAGCCTGTCACGGTTGGCTACATGTACATGTTGAAGCTGTCTCACTTGGTCGACGACAAGATTCACGCGCGTTCGATCGGGCCGTACTCCTTGATTACCCAGCAACCGCTGGGCGGCAAGGCACAGTTTGGTGGTCAGCGTTTTGGAGAAATGGAAGTCTGGGCGCTGGAAGCGTACGGCGCGGCTTACATTCTGCAGGAACTGCTGACGGCGAAGTCCGATGACGTATATGGCCGCACCAAGATTTACGAGGCCATTGTGAAGGGCGAAGCTGCGATTGAGCCGGGCGTGCCAGAGAGCTTTAACGTGCTGGTCCGCGAACTGCAGGCGTTGTGCCTGGATGTGGAACTGATCAAGCAGGCAGAAAACAAGAAGGTGCCGCTGCCGACCATGGCTGCCGCCGACTAAGACAAACTCTACCCTGGGCGCTGCGAGCAATTGCGGCGCCTGGGAAGCGAATTTGAAGCCAGTTTTTATTTGAAGCGAGTTTTTAAGAGACACGGTCGTCGTCCACATAAGCCAACGCGCTCCCGGGACGGACGGACGACCGGAATCATGGAAATCCCGGGAACGCGAGAACCGGTTCTGTTGCGTTTGATCCGCGCGCAGCAGCGATCAGGTCACGGAGGTTGTCTTGTTCCGTTCTAATCCATTCGAGCTCAGCAATCCGATTTCGGACTTCGATGCAATTCGCATCAGCCTTGCATCGCCAGAGAAGATCCGCAGCTGGTCGCACGGTGAAGTGACCAAGCCGGAAACCATTAATTACCGCACCTTCAAGCCGGAGCGCGATGGCTTGTTCTGCGCCCGCATTTTTGGACCGATCACCGACTGGGAATGTCTCTGCGGCAAGTACAAGCGCATGAAGCATCGCGGCGTGATTTGCGACAAGTGCGGCGTGGAAGTGACTCTTTCGCGTGTGCGTCGCGAGCGGCTGGGCCACATTGAGCTGGCGTCGCCGTGTTCGCATGTCTGGTTCTTCAAGGGCCTGCCTTCGCGCATTGGCCACCTGCTCGACATTTCTCTGCGCGAGCTGGAAAGCGTTCTCTATTTCGAAAGCTACGTTGTCATTGATGCCGGCGATGCTCCTGTGAAGGAGCGCGACATCATCAAGGATGAGACTCGCTATCGCGAACTGGATCAGCAGTATCGTCCCGCAGGCTTTAAGGCCATGATGGGCGCAGAAGCGATCAAGGAACTGCTGAAGCGCGTCGATATCGATACGCTTTCGGTGGAACTGCGCGAGCGCATGAAGGTGGAAACCTCGCTGCAGAAGCGGTTGAAGTATGCCAAGCGCCTGAAAGTGGTTGAGGCCTTCCGCAAGTCGCAGAACAAGCCGCAGTGGATGATTCTCGACGTGGTCCCGGTCATTCCTCCTGAGCTGCGCCCGCTGGTGCCACTCGATGGCGGCCGCTTTGCGACCTCCGATCTAAATGATTTGTATCGTCGCGTGATCAACCGCAACAACCGGTTGAAGAAGCTGATGGACCTGCACGCGCCGGAAGTGATTGTCCGCAATGAAAAGCGCATGCTGCAGGAAGCGGTCGATGCTCTGTTCGATAACGGGCGACGTGGCCGCGTGCTGCGTGGCGCCAACAATCGTCCGCTGAAGTCGCTGTCGGACACGCTGAAGGGCAAGCAGGGACGCTTCCGTCAGAACCTGCTGGGCAAGCGCGTCGATTATTCGGGCCGTTCGGTCATCGTTGTGGGTCCGGAATTGAAGCTGCACCAGTGCGGTTTGCCGAAGAAGATGGCGCTGGAACTGTTCAAGCCGTTCATCTATCACCGGCTGGAACAGATTGGCCACTGCACCACCATCAAGCAGGCGAAGGAACTGGTTGAACTGCAGGATCCGATCGTTTGGGACGTGCTGGAAGAGGTCATCAAGGATCATCCAGTGCTGCTGAATCGTGCGCCGACACTGCATCGCCTGGGCATTCAGGCATTCGAGCCGGTGCTGGTTGAAGGCAAGGCCATCAAGATTCACCCGCTGGTCTGCACCGCGTTCAATGCGGACTTTGACGGCGATCAGATGGCGGTTCACATTCCGCTGTCGCCAGAAGCGCAGGTGGAAGCCAGCGTGTTGATGCTGGCCTCGCATAATATTCTGTCGCCAGCCTCTGGACAGCCGATCACGGTGCCGACGCAGGACATGGTGCTGGGTATCTATTACCTGACCAAGTCGCATGCCGGCGCGCGTGGCGAAGGCCGCGTGTTTGCCAACACCGATGAAGTGTTGCTGGCGCTGGAAGCCAAGGAAGTTGAAACGCTGAGTCCGATCCGGCTGCGTTATACCGGCGCAGTGCTCGACATGACCAACGCGTACGACGATCAGGATCTGTTGCACACCGAGCCTGTCCAGTACACGAACCAATATCTTTCGACCACGGTGGGTCGCGTCATTCTGAACGATTCCCTTCCCGGTGGCATGCCGTTCGTGAACGGTTTGCTGAAGAAGAAAGGCATTGGCCAGGTGGTCAGCTATTCCTACCTGAACCTGGGGCTGGAAGTCACGGTCAAGATGCTCGACCGCATCAAGGACATCGGCTTCAAGTACGCCACTCGCAGCGGTCTTTCTGTCGGCTTTGACGACATGGTGATTCCTGACACCAAGTACAAGCTGGTGAGCGATGCCGAAAAGCAGGTGGTGAGCGTGCAGCGTCAGTACCTGGACGGCGCGATCACCAACGGCGAGCGCAACAACAAGGTGATTCAGCTGTGGTCGTCTGTGACCGAACAGGTTGCCGATGAAATGTTCAACAACATGAAGGCTGCGGACAAGGCCGGCGCGATGAATCCGATTTACATCATGGCCGACTCCGGCGCTCGCGGATCGAAGCAGCAGATTCGTCAGCTGTCGGGCATGCGCGGACTGATGGCCAAGCCGTCGGGCGAAATCATCGAAACTCCGATCACGGCGAACTTCCGTGAAGGATTGACGGTGCTGCAGTACTTCATCTCGACGCACGGCGCTCGCAAGGGTCTAGCGGATACGGCGCTGAAGACTGCCGACTCCGGCTACCTGACACGCCGCCTGGTCGATGTGGCGCAGGATGTGATCATCAGCGATTACAACTGCGGCACGGTGGAAGGCATTTACGTTGGACACATCGTCGAAGCCGGCGAAGTGATCGAGCCGTTGCGCGATCGCATCATTGGCCGCGTCTCGCTGGAAAAGTTGAAGGACTTTGAAGGCAACGTGCTGGTCGATGTGAACCAGGAAATCGATGAGGACATGGCGGGTGCGATTCAGGCAGCCGGTGTCGAGCGGGTGAAGATTCGATCGGTGCTGACCTGCGAATCGAAGCGCGGCGTCTGCATCCTCTGCTATGGTCGCAACCTGGCTTCTGGCCGCCTGGTAGAGATGGGCGAAGCGGTGGGCGTGATCGCAGCACAGTCGATCGGCGAACCGGGAACACAGCTGACCATGCGTACCTTCCACATTGGTGGTGCAGCATCGCGAGTTTCCGATCAGTCTCGACTGGAAGCAAAGAACGCGGGAACAGTACGGTTCCTGAACCTGGTAACAGTTCGCTCGAAGCAGGGCGACCTGGTGGCGATGAATCGTTCTGGCGTGGTTGTGGTGGTCGACGATCGCGGCCGCGAAAAGGAGCGTTACACGCTGGTTTATGGCGCGCGGCTCAAGGTGGAAGAAGGTGCAGTGGTCACGCAGGGCCAGACGCTTGGCGAGTGGGATCCGTACACCTTTGCCATCCTGACGGAAGTGGGCGGCACCGTACAGTTCCACGATCTGCATGAAGGCACCACGCTGAATGAAGAAGTGGATGAAGTCACGGGACTGTCTCGCTTAGTGGTCGCAGAAACGTCGGACGAAAAGCGTCAACCGGCCATCATGATCAAGAATGCGAAGGGCTCGAAGCGCTACCTGCTGCCTAGCCGCGCGCACTTGATGGTGCAGAATGGCGACGAGGTTTTCCCTGGCGATGTGCTGGCCAAGATTCCTCGGGAGACCACGCGTACCAAGGACATCACCGGCGGTCTGCCGCGTGTGGCGGAACTGTTCGAAGCTCGCAAGCCGCGTGAAACGGCCATCATCAGCGAGATCGATGGTGCGGTTCGCTTCGGTGAAGTGAGCAAGGGACAGCGCAAGATCTACGTGACGGCGGATAGCGGCGAAGAGAAAGAATACTCGATGCCGCGCGGGGTTCACGTCAACGTGCAGGAAGGCGAACGCATGCGTGCCGGCGATCCACTGATGGATGGCCCGCTGAACCCGCATGACATTCTCGCAGTCCTGGGCGAAAAGGAATTGCAGTCCTACATGGTGACGGAAATTCAGGAAGTTTACCGGTTGCAGGGCGTGGCAATTTCTGACAAGCACATCGAAGTGATCGTTCGCCAGATGCTGCGCTGGGTGAAGGTGGAAGATCCCGGCGACACGGCATTCCTGGTGGAGCAGCAGGTTGATAAGTTCCGCTTCCGCGAGGAAAACGAACGCGTCATCAACAATGGCGGCCGTCCCGCAGTGGGTCGTCCGTTGCTGCTGGGCATCACCAAGGCGTCGCTGTCGACGGATTCGTTCATCTCCGCGGCTTCCTTCCAGGAAACAACGCGTGTGCTTACCGAAGCGGCCATCAACGGCGCTGTCGATCAGCTGCGCGGCCTGAAGGAAAACGTCATCGTCGGACGGCTAATCCCTGCCGGCACCGGAATGGAGTACTACCGCAACGTCCGGCTGTCGCAGGAACTGGAAGACGCTGCTGCCCGCGTGCAGCAGGAGGTCTCCGAGGCCACCGAGGCTGCCGAACGCGAGCTGGAACTGATGCGTCAGGAAGGCGAAGCCGAAGAAATGGCTGCCGAGTAAGCGATTTGTAACTGTCATTGTTCTAAATGGAAGGGCATGCGCGATGCGCATGCCCTTTTTGCTTTTCTTCTACGTCTTTTGGACACGCGGCCATCAAAATTTCGTTGGCCAGCCAACTTCTGGAATCATCCTACGCGGCGCGGGCATCTTAACCATAGAAGCGTGGACATGGCGCGATTCGCCTGAGGGCGGTACGCTACATCGGAAGCCAACACCGCGATAACTCGCGACAACATCATACGGGGAGTTAATTTATGTCTACAGCAGAAGTGGCGAAGGGCCTGGTCGATTTGTGTCGACAGGGAAAGTTCAGGGACGCCATCGAAAAGTATTATTCCGACAAGATTGTCAGCGTGGAATCGGCCGAATTTCCGGGAATGCCGGCGGAGATGAAAGGCATCGAGGCGATCAAGGGAAAGACCAAACACTTTGAGGAAAACAACGAGATTCATAGCGCCGAGGTAAACGGGCCCTTTGTGGGGGAGAAGCAGTTTGCGGTGCAGTTCAAGCTGGATGTAACCCAGAAGCCGTCTGGCAAGCGTGTGAAGTTGGATGAGATCGGTCTTTATACGGTCGAGGCGGGGAAGATCGTCCACGAGCATTTCTACTACAAAACCAGCTAATGATTTGATTGCTGCTGCGAGCTACAATCCGACAATGCGAGTTTTGGGAATCCTTCGGGCGGCCGTGGTTTGCACAGTTGTGGTAGCCGCGTCCGCCAGTTCGGCGAAAGCCCTCACCAGTTTGCCCTTGCATGGGCGGATGCATTTTCAGATGGCGTCGACCGATCTGTATCCGGCGACCGCCAATGCACATGAAGATATTCGCCAGGCCATTTTGAAGGCTTCTACCGAGCATAAGAATGTTCTGCTGGTGTTCGGCGGCAATTGGTGCATCGATTGCCATCTGCTTGATCTTTACTTTCACGATCCCGGGAATGCTTCACTGTTAGCGACGAATTACGTGCTGGTCGATGTGAACATCGGGGAGTATGACAGGAATCTCGACCTGACGAGCAAGTACGGCATTCCGCTCAGCAAAGGCGTGCCGGCGCTGGTGGTGCTGGATGGCGCGGGACATGTTTTATATGCGCAGCGGAACGCGGAGTTTGAAAACATGCGCGTGAAGGATGCTTCCGCCGTGACCGCGTTCTTACAGAAATGGAAGCCCAAGGCGGCGCATAGGAAACAACGCCCCGGCAAGTAGAAAACGCCGGCCGCCTTTTCAATGTTACTGTGATACGAGCTTTGTTCTATCCCACCTTAGCTTCGCTAGGATGGGGCACCCATAACGTTTCGCTATCTGTGAAAACCCACTAGGGCACCACTTTGAAATCCGCGCTCTGGGTGGCGTCGGAGCTGCCTCCAATCAACACGGTGTAGTCCGCTGGCTCTACAACACGCTGGCTTTTCGCGTTGATGAACGATAGCTCCTGAAAGCCCAGCGGGAAGGTGATCTTCTTCGACTCACCCGGCTGCAGGCTGACGCGCTGAAATCCCTTCAACACGCGCAGCGGTTCTTCGACGCTGGCTCCGCGAATGCGAATGTAGAGTTCAACAATTTCCGTTCCGGCCATTGCGCCTGCATTGCGCACAGTGGTCGTGGCTTCAATCGCCGGCTGAGAGACACCTTGGCCAGACGCCGACATCAATTGCGCCAGGGGAATCGAACTGGCGCTGAGCGTGACTGGAGCATAGTCGAACTGGGTGTAGCTCAATCCAAATCCAAACGGGAATAGCGGCGAATTCGCCACGTCGATGTAGCGCGAAACATATTTTTCTGCCGCGTTCTCTGGCGGATGGGACAGATCCATATTTCCCGCTGGACGTCCGGTGGGCATCTGCGCGAGATAGAGCGGTTCCTGGCCCACCGCGCGAGGAAAGCTGACAGGAAGTTTGGCGCTGGGATTGGTATTGCCGAACAAGAGATCAGTCAGCGCTGGACCGGCCTCGATGCCCGGGAACCAGGCTTCCATGATTGCGGGGACATGTTGCGCGGCCCAGTTGAGCACTAGCGGCCGGCCGCTGAAGACAAGCAATACGACTGGCTTGCCTGTGGCGGCGACCGCTTGCAGCAACTGTTCCTGATTACCGGGTAAATCCAAATGGGCACGCGAGCCAGCTTCGCCTGTCATGGTGGGGCCATCTTCACCCAGCGCAAAAATCACCAGGTCGGCCTGCGCGGCAGCCTTTTTTGCAGCGTCGAATCCGGCGTCCGATGTCGTCAGGATCTGCGTCCCCTGCGCATACAGAACCTTGCCTCCGTGGCTGTCCATCCGCTGTTGCAGCGCGGTCCGCAAGGTAATAGCGTCCGCAGGATTTCCTGCTCCTCCCCAGGAGCCGAGCATCTCGCCTTGCGAGTCTGCCAGCGGACCAATCAGCGCGATGGTGTGCACGTGGTTGGAAATGGGCAACAACTTCGGCTGGCCTTCCTCGGCGCGATTTTGCAGCAGGACAATGGATTCTTCCGCAGCTTTGCGGGCGAGGGCTCGCTTTTCAGGCGTCGCCTGGTAGGGCGGACGATTCTCGTCGACATACGGATGATCGAAAATGCCGAGGGCAAATTTCACCCGCAGCACGCGTCGCACCGCTTCATCGACGACGGCTTGAGGAACGACATTGTCGCGCACGAGTGCCACCAGCCGTTCGTGGTATACGCCGCTTTCCATGTCCATATCCAGGCCGGCCATGATTGCCTTTTGTGCGGCGGTCGCATTGTTCAGGGCAATGCCGTGCGGAATCAGTTCGCCGACCGCGCCCCAGTCACTGACAACGAACCCATCAAAGTTCCACTCTTTGCGCAGGATTTGCGTGAGCGTATAGGGATTGGCAGTCTGGGGAACGCTGTTCAAGGAATTGAAGGAGCTCATCACCGTCGCCGCGCCGGCATCGACGGCAGCCTGATAGGGCGGTAGATAGACCTGGCGCAGCATCAGGTCGGACATGTCGACGGCGTTGTAATCGCGTCCGGCGATCGCTGCGCCATAGGCGGCAAAATGTTTGACGCACGCGGCCACGGAGTCAGGATTGCTGAGACTGGTGCCCTGATAGCCGCGCACATAGGCACGCGCCATGGCGGAGCCGAGAAAGGGGCTCTCTCCGGAGCCCTCGACAATGCGACCCCATCGCGCATCGCGGGCAATATCCACCATGGGAGAAAAGACCCAGCGGATTCCATCGGCGCTGGCTTCCTGTGCAGCCATTCGGGCGGTGGCTTCTACCAATGCGGGATCAAAGCTGGAGGCCAGTCCGAGCGGCACTGGGAAGATGGTTCTGTAGCCATGGATGGAATCGAAGCCGTACATCAATGGAATATGGAGCCGGCTTTTCTCTACGGCGATGTGCTGAAACTGATTCGCTTTTTTTGCGTCGACGACATTCAGCAGCGCTCCAACTTCCCCAGCGGCGATCATGGCGTCATAACTCTGCCGCCCCGTTCCGGGCCCGGTTGGCGTGCCGACGGAAAATTGCACCAGCTGCCCAACCTTTTCCTCCAGCGTCATCTTGTCCAGCAGAGCATCCACTTTTTTATTCAAGGCAGGATCGGTTAGCTGAGGATTGGGAACGAATGTGCCGGAAACACTTTGCGTCATAGCTGTAGAACCTGAAGCGCGTTTGTGGTGGAACTGCGCCTGACTTTGCGGTGAGTAGAATCCGATGAGGAGGACCGCGGCGGTGGCGGCAACAAACATTGAATCGCTTCGTACCGAGTTCATAGCATCCTTTATGCTAGCAGTGAATGAAGTGCAAGGCAGACGTCGAGCTCTTCGAATGTTACCGGCGGCCTTCCATGGATAGGATGCCGAGTGGGACTTGCTTCACTGTTTCGTTATAGTCTTTTCCACGTATGCGGCGCTGGCTGGTACATCTACGAAGAACGGTGGTCAACAGCGTCAGCAATGACGTTCTGATGCTGGCGCGCGCAGGCGCCTATTCCGCCATTATCTGCGTTTTTCCCATTGTCTTGCTGACGGCTGCGATCATTGCTACCTCGCCCGCAGCGGAGGTGGTGCGCGCCGAACTTCACGCCATGTTGTACCAGATGTTTCCTCCCGATGTGCCGCCGCTGGTGCTGGCATATTTTCAAGGACAGCACCGTTCGTTTCGCCTATTGCTTTCGGCGGCGACTGTTTTTCTGGTGGCGTCGAATAGCGTGATGACCACTTTGATGGAAGCGATGCGGCGCGCGTACAAGATTCCAGAAGGCGCATGGAGCGTGCCCCGGCAGATTTTTATCGCGGGGGTGCTTACATTTTTGTCGTTCCTGCCATTGGCGCTGGCGTCCATGTTCGTGGTGTTCGGCCATCAGATTGAAAGCTGGATGCTGTACCAATCGCTTTACGATGTGCGTCCATACGTAGTTGTGCTGGCTCGAATCGTACGCTGGCTGTTGGCGCTGACCACCAGCGTTGCCGTGCTCGCGGTGATTTATCACCTGGGGACTCCGCGCACGCAATCGTGGCGCAGAATCCTTCCGGGTTCGATTCTGGCGACAGCACTGTGGTTCCCTTCCACGCTGGCTTTTGGATGGTATGTGACGCGGCATGCGCACTATCGCCAGGTCTACGGCTCGCTGGGAGCCGGGGTGGCGCTGCTGGTATGGCTCTACATCATCCTGGTCAGCGTGATGATCGGGGCAGAATTCAACGCGCAGGTTTATCCCAAGCTGCAGCGCGCCTCTTCGCAGTCCCGCAGCCAGACGCCGTAGCGCTTCATGCAACTTGATTCACCGAACTCCAACATCCCGCCGATTACAATAAAGAAGTCGAGCCAATATCCGTTTATGGAGCATGAATGCACACTTCGCTTACTTCGGCGAGTTCCCCAGCGAGCTCACGGCGCGCAAAAATTGTCGCCACGATCGGGCCCGCGAGCAATACTGAAGCGGTGTTTCGCGGCCTGCTGCGCGCGGGCATGGACGTTGCGCGGTTAAATTTCTCGCACGGTACCCATCCGGACAAAGTAAAGCTCATCCAGTTGATTCGCAGAGTGACCGCCGAGGAAGGCAAGAACATTTGTATTCTCGCGGATCTGCAAGGTCCTAAGATTCGTACCGGCCGGCTGAAGAATCGTCTTCCTGTCTCGCTGAAAACCGGGCAGCAGTTGACCATCACGCCGCGCGATATTCCGGGAACCTCGGCCGTGATTGGAACGACGTTTGCGACGCTGGCGGAAAATCTGGAAGAAGGCTCGCGGCTTTTATTATCGGATGGATTGATTGAGCTGCGAGTCCGACACATTCGCGGGGTCGACGTCGCGTGCGAAGTGATCAATGGCGGCATATTGGGTGAATTCAAGGGAATCAATCTGCCAGGAATTGCCGTGCGTGTGCCGTCCCTGACCCAAAAAGACGAGATTGATCTTGCGTTTGCGATTCAGCAAGACCTGGATATGGTCGCCGTCTCCTTTGTGCGTACGGCGGAAGATGTGCGGCTGGTGCGACACCGCGTTGCTGCGCTGGGGGCGGAGACGTGGATCATCGCCAAGCTGGAAAAGCCGCAGGCGATTGAGCATTTGGAAAGCATTCTGGAAGTCGCCGACGGTGTGATGGTGGCGCGCGGCGACCTGGGCGTGGAGATATCGCCGGAGAAAGTTCCTGCCATTCAAAAACGCGTGATTCGTCGTGCGGCAGAGTTACGCAAGCCGGTGATTACTGCGACGCAGATGCTGGAGTCGATGATTGACAATCCGCGGCCCACGCGCGCCGAGGCCAGCGACGTGGCCAACGCAATCTACGATGGCACCGATGCCGTAATGCTTTCCGCGGAGAGCGCCGCCGGAAAATATCCCATCGAGTCGGTCGCGATGATGGCTAAGATTGTCGCCGAAACCGAAATGCAAATCCGCGCTGAGTCGCAGCGATATCCGTATCACGTCAACCGCGGATTATCGATTCCAGAAACGATCTGCGAAGCCATGGCGCATGCGGCGGAAGAGCTCGACCTGGCTGCAATTGCGCTGTTTACCGAGACGGGAAATACGGCACGCCTGCTTTCGAAGTACCATCCCGTTCCCCCGATTTTTGCGTTGAGCAGCGTGGAGAAAACGATTCGCCGCATGTCGTTGCTGTGGGGAGTAAATCCGGTGCAATGCCAGAAAATGTTGCACACGGATCAGATGGTCGACACCGCGGAACGATTGCTGTCGGAGTCGGGCGATGTGCGAGAGGGACAGATTCTGGGCATGGTGGCGGGGACGCGAACCAAGTCAGGATCGACCAACTTTCTGCGGCTGCACACGGTTGGGGATAGCGAGCGGGCGTTGCGCAAACATTCAAACTCGCCCAAGCAGAAAAAGAAAAAGACGAAGGCGGCGAGGCAGAACGGCGCAGCAGTCCCTGCGAGTTGAGCGCTGACGAGGAACGCACACGATCCCAGGTCTTAGGCACAATCAACATTGGAAAACTCGTTGGGGGGCAAAAGCCATGCGACCGCTGAGAGAGGAAGAATCCAAGGTATTAGAGGCGTTGCTGGGGATGGCTTCCCCCAATTCCAAGCCGCCGTCCGAGGATGAACTCTTCGCTGTGGATCTTGCCGACGGCGGAATGGGAAGCATACGACTCACTGACAAGTTAGATCGTGAAAGGAAGATGGGGCGCGAGTTGGTCGTGGCAGAATACATCGATGAGGATCAGGTACCGGTTTCCATATCGGTCAATCTTGATCAGGATGGACGACTCTTCGAATTGGATTTCTGGAAAGTCGATTTCAACCCCTTGAAGCGATATCCACGCCCGGAGGAAGTGCATGTAGCTCCTCCAGCAGCCACTATCGGCTCCAGACCTCCTACGCGATCCTAGAAGCTTCTACGGACGGGTGGCCTAACTCTCAATTCGAGTGCCCAGGGTTTCGATTTTCGAGCCTGGGAGGGAGTGCGATCTCACCACCGTCCGCAAACGTCCTACAATTGGTTCCTTATGGGCTATATCCGCGTTCTTTCCGATCAGGTGGCGAACCAGATTGCTGCCGGCGAGGTGGTGGAAAGGCCTGCGTCCGTGGTGAAAGAGCTGCTGGAAAATTCGCTCGACGCCGGGGCGCGGCGGATTCGCATTGACGTGGAAGCGGGCGGACGCAAACTGATCCGCATCACTGACGACGGCCGCGGCATGGTGCGCGATGATGCGCTGCTGGCGTTTGAACGGCATGCGACGTCGAAGATTCATTCCAGCAACGATTTGCTGGAGCTGACGACGCTGGGCTTTCGCGGCGAGGCGCTTCCTTCCATCGCATCGGTCGCGCGTGTGCACCTGACGACTCGGTCGGCAGAAGAATCGGTCGGCACGGAGGTCGAGATTTCCGGTGGCAAGATCTTGCGGGTCGCCGACTGCGGCATTCCGCCGGGCACAACGCTGGAGGTTCGCGATCTTTTTTTCAACACGCCGGCGCGGAAGAAATTTCTGAAGGCGGAGCAGACGGAGTTATCCCATATCGCGGCGCTGGCGACTCATTATGCTCTGGCCAATCCGACAAAGCACTTTGAGCTGCACAGCGCCACCCACGCGCTGTTGGTAGCTCCTGCGGTACAGCATGTTTCCGAACGCATTTATCAGATTTTCGGGCGCGATGTGCTGGACCAGTTGCTGCCGGTGGCCGCGGAGACGAACTTTGAGCGTGCCGGCATTCCTGAACCGCCGCCGTGGAAGCGTCCGGCGGATTGGCAGCCGCAGCCTCCGGGCCCACTTCGTCTGCACGGTTTTGTTTCGCGTCCGCAATTGCAAAAACTGAATCGCAATTCCATGTATGTGTTCGTCAATCAGCGGCTGATTCGCGATCGAATGATCCTGCATGCGTTGACGGAGGCATATCGCAATGTGATTCCGCCGACGTCGTTTCCTGTAGTGCTGCTGTTCCTGGAAATGCCTCCGCAGGAGGTGGATGTGAATGTGCATCCGGCGAAGACGGAAGTGCGGTTTCGGCAGCAGGCGTTTGTGCATGATTTTGTTCGCGACGCGGTCCGCAATTCGATTATCAAATCACGTCCTGCGGCTAGTTTTCTAACCGCGCTGAGCGATCATGCAGTGATGACGCCGGCGCTGGTGCCTGATTTGTCGCCGCTGCCCGGAGCGCCGGAGCCGGCGGATGGATCGACTGGCAGACCTAGCAGCGCGGAAACCCAGGTCTCAGAGGCGAGACCTTGGGCACCCGGCTCAATTGACTCCGGAACAGCTTCTCCGGCGGCGGTTGCGTTTCAGGATTCGGACTTGCCGCCAGGTGCCGAAGATGCGGACCGGTTTGAGCTGCAGCCGCCACCGATTTCTCCATCAGCGCAGTCACTGCCATTTTTGCCGGGGAGTCCAGGCATTCCGATGCCGCAGGGGGATGAAGGCGACGCCACTCCGCCGACATTGAATCGACTGGCGAGCCTGCGGCCGCTGGGTCAGCTGGAGGAGTCTTTTATCCTGGCGGTGAATGAGGAAGGTTTGTGGATCATCGACCAGCATGTCGCGCACGAACGGGTGCTGTTTGAAAAGATTGTTCGCGATCGCGATGTGGAACAGGTGCAGCGGCAGCGCTTGCTGATGCCGGTATTGATCGACCTGAAGCCGGACCAGATGCCTCTATTCGCCACAATTGCGGCGGAACTGGAGCGCAATGGCTTTGAGGCCGAGCCGTTTGGGCCGCGAACCCTGGCGGTGAAAGCTACACCGGTAGGACTGGTCGGGCGCGAGCTGGAGCGCACCCTGGTTGAAGTGCTGGAACAGACAGAGCGAGAGCAGCAGGCGCAAAATCTGGATACGTTGCGGCTGCGCATTGCAGCCTCCATCGCGTGCCATGCGGCCATTAAGATCCACACGCCGCTGGAAATGGGAAAGATGGAGTGGCTACTGGAAGAATTGGCGAAAACCGAGCATCCCACCAGCTGTCCGCACGGGCGTCCCATCGTCCTACGGTATTCTTTAAAAGAGATTCAGCGCGCTTTTCAGCGCATCTAGCACGTAGCGATTCGTACCGATCATGGACCAGCGTTCGCGCCTGCCTGCAAACCTAGGAAGAAGGACATATTGAACGCGGAACAGCTCAACTCGGCAAGACTGGCTCGTTGGAGCCAGAACGGCGAAGCACGACTCACATTGGAAGCAGCGTCGGAGTGGATCGACGAAATTGGCTTTTGCCCGTACGTGCCCATGGGCCTGACCGGCAGCGCGCCTGCTCCCAGTTTTGTTGAGGCAGTCGTCGGCCGGCCGGCGCAAACTCCCAGCGCGGGCGAACGCGCGCGGGCGCTGGAACTGCTGGCGCGAGTCATCGAAAACTCGTCTGTAGTTCCGCTGAAGCTGGGAGCATCGCTTGGGGAGCAGCCGGATTTTGTCTGCAGTCCGGAGGTCTTGCGATTTGTCTATGCGCTGCGCGGCGATCGAAATTTTAAAACTGGCCCGCTGACCGTCGGCAATGAGAAGGTGACGCCGCTTTCGCTGCATTGCTGGCAGGCGATCGAGCAACAAGGTCCTCTGGATGTCGCTGCACTGCAGCCGATTTTGGGCAGGGATATTACAGAGGCTGCGGTGGCGCGTGCGCTGCAGGAACTCTGGTCGGCTATGTACATCTTCCCGATTCTTCGTGCGGCCGGCCAACCAGCGCAATGGGAGCTGATGTATCGCCGCTTTCCTAAACCTGTAGCCGCTGGCGCCAGTACGGGCCACGCCGAAGCCCAGTCGGCGATGATCTCGCTGTATCTGCAAGCCGTGGTGGGTGCGCGCGAGGAAGAAATTCTTTCGTTCCTGTCTCCATTGGCACCGCAATCCAAACTGCGCGAAGTGATTCGCGGGTTGGGTTCGATGCGCCAACTCGACATTCTCGACATTGGCGGTCGCGCCCATGTAGCGCTGCAAGGCGGTCTGCTGCCGGAGATGGTGACGCAGCTTTCCGAAGAATTTCTGGCTGCGACGCCTGTGGCAGAAGCCATTGTGGGTGAGCCGGAGATTGCGATGGAAGCCGAGGTTGAAAGCGAGGCTGAAATCGACATGGATTCAGGAATCGAGATTGATTCCGGAATTCAGATTGAGGCTGTGCCGCCGGAGAAGCAGCGTGCGTGGCGATCACAGCCGCTGGAAGAGGCTGACATGGCCGCGCCTTCGACCATTAAGAAATTTATCCCGAAGAAACTTGCCGACCGACCGGCGAGATCGGGAGCTGCCGCGTCCGGTGGATTCGCAACACGTTCGGGCGGAGAGGACAGACCTGCTCGACGACCGTTTAGCGGAGGATCGCGTGCCGCAGCCGGCGGATTTTCTCGCCCGGCGGGAGCGTATGTTGCTCGCGGAGGCAGAATTGCCGCGAGCGCGGATGGACGTCCGGACGCGGATCGTCCGCGGCAGTCTGGACCAGGCCGGTTTGGGCCAGGTCGCTCGGGACCAGGGGCTGGACCAGGCCGGTCGGGACCGCCGCGCTATGGGCGCGACCGTGACTCGGGACCTTCGCGTGGTGGCTTCTCGCGCGATCGAGACGAGCGAGGCCCGAAGACGCAGGAGAAGAAAGGCTACGCTGCCAAGGGACATGGCATGGGAGAACGCGCGCGGCGCTGGGAGAAGGCCGGCGAAGTTCCAGAAGCGCCCGCTGCCGGCAGGACGCCATTCGCTGCCAAGTCGTCAGGATTCAAGCCGGGCGGAGGGAAATTTCGTGGGGCGAAGCCATTCGGCGCGAAGGCTCCAGGATCGAAATTCGGCAGGCCGAAACCGTGGCAATCCAGATCGTCGGCTGGCGAAGGCCGCGAAGATCGTCCCAAGCCGTGGAAGAAGTTCGACGGCACGGATGAATCAGGGGGCGATGCCAGGGGTGGAGCGCGCAAACCGTATGCCGCGAAATCAGCGGGATTCAAACCGCGCGGCGCCAAGCCCTGGGCTGCGAAATCAGGCGATGGCGAATTTTCTCCACGCGCACGTGCTCCTCGGGAAGCAGGTGATCGGCCTAAACCGTGGCAGCGTGATCGCGCTGGAGCTGGCGAACGACCTGCGGGCAGGAAACCATATGGCAAGCCGTCTGGATTTACTCGCTCGGGATTCAAGTCCGCAGGCGCACGGTCCGCCGAAGCGCGATCCGCAGACGGCGAAGCGAGAGCTGAAGGAGCGAGGCCATGGGCATCGAAGGGTGCGAGTTCGCGGATTGGCAGCGCCAAATCGTATGCCGCGCGGTCTGCGGGCAAACCGTTCGCCAAGGCTGGCGGAGCGAAACCATGGGGCAAACGATCCGCCGATTCGGGTGGAGAAGAGTCCGCGCCGAAACGCCGCGATCGAAAAGAGAGCTCTGGAACAGGGCCGCGAGAGAAGAGCGGAGCCAAGCCTTTCTGGGCAAAGAATCCGCGGGGCGGTAAGGGTTCGACGGCAGCTGGCCGGAGCAATCGCCCGCATGCAAAGAAAGCGGCCAGAAAGAGCGGCAAAAAGAAATGACGGCGTCCTCCCAAGGAACGGTGGGATCGGGGCCGCGGCGATTACGCCCGGTGATTGCCATCGATGGACCGGCGGGGGCCGGCAAAAGCACCCTGGCGGCGCACCTGGCGCGTCGTTTTGGATTTCTCAATCTTGAAACAGGGGCGATGTATCGCGCGCTGGCTTTGAAAGCGCTGAACACGCAGACTGCGTTGGACGATGAAGCGGCACTGGTGCGGCTCACGGAAGCGACCCAGATCGTCCTGGAGTCGCGCCCGACTGACACCAACCGCGTTCTGCTCGACGGCAACGATGTTACCCGGCGCATCCGCGAGAAAGATGTTTCCGAAGCTGCCTCGCAGGTGAGTGTGCACCCGCGCGTGCGTGCCTGGATGGTGCAACGCCAGCGCGCTTTGGGCCAGCAGGGTGGGGTGGTGATGGAAGGCCGGGATATTGGGACCAAAGTTTTTCCGGACGCCGAGTTGAAGATTTTTTTGGACGCGCAGGATGAAATCCGCGGGCAGCGCCGTTACTTGCAAAGCGCGGGATCGAACGACGCGCCTACCCCGGAGGCTGTTTTGGCGGCGGTCCGCGACCGTGACTCCCGGGATCGCAATCGCACCGCATCTCCGCTGCAGCCGGCGCCTGATGCGATCCATCTGGACACTAGCGGCTTAACCCTGGAACAGGTTTGCGCCCTGGCGGAGGAAATGGTCGCGGCGAAAATGCCCAGCTAGGACGACGGTCGTATTGTTTCAAGTTCGCGGAACGGGCAGATATCCGGGCCTAAAGGCCCCTCAAATTCAGTCTATTTTCAGGGGACTGAAGCCCCCTGCTCCCTCCGAAACGCCGATCTATGAGGTCTCTCCGAAACGCCGATGTGCGACCGTCCCTCCGAAATGCCGATGCGCGACCGTCCCTCCGAAATACCGATCTGCGACGTCCCTCCGAAATGCGATCTAGGAGCCTCCGAAACGCCGATGTGCAACTTGGAGTACCAGGGGTTCCGAATCGGGTAAATCGACGGGATTCGCCCAGACGCACATCGTACGCAATCCCATTGACATCAAATACTTTGTAGACCGTCGGTGGCAGGTCGCCCGATGGATCTCTCGTTATAATTGCGATAGGCGTTCGTCTCTTTCGCCTAATCCTGGCAAGACTCAAGCAGCATGCGGACACAGTCTCAAACTCGAGTCAGTAAGACCACTATTGCCACCAGCATCCTGCTGTTGCTGCTGGCCATGATGCTGCCGGTTTGCCACATGCATCCGCTGCTCGATAAATCGGCCCCCGACCATTGCACCATCTGCGTCACGCTGCATGCGGCGCCGCCCATGGGAGCTCACCTTCCTCCCGCTGTGCGCTTGTACCAGACCGGTCAAGTTCTCATCCCCGAATTCCCCATCCAGTCCAGTGTCGGACCTCGTTTTGCCTCCAGCCGCGCCCCACCCCTCCCTGCCTGCTGATTGTTCCATTCCCGATCGAAAACGATCGGATCGCGGTGCAATTCAACCTTGCGGGAGGAATTTCCTAATGAGGCGTGCGGCAACTTTGCTGGCACTTGGATTTTTATTTCAACTATTTTGCTTTTCTGTTCCGCGAACGTGGGCATTGGCAAACGCGGGCACGGGCGGCAACATTTCTGGTGTTATTTCAGATCCTTCCGGCGCTGTGATCCCCGGTGCGAGCGTGAAGATTGTGAACCCGCTGACCGGATTTCAGCGGACTGCGACGACGGACGCCGCTGGTCATTTTGCATTTTCCAATGTGCCCCTGAATAACTACCACCTGGCAGTGACGGCGGCTGGATTTGGCTCCATTGCCCATGATGTCGACGTGGCCGGAAGCATCCCGATGACAGTTGACCTGACGATGAACTTGCTGGCGCAGAGCACAACCGTCACCGTAACCACGGACAGCGGCGATCTGCTCAACGCCAGTCCCACCACGCACACCGACGTGAACATGTCGCTGCTGCCGACCTTGCCGACGGACGATGTGACCAACGGACTCAGTTCCGCGGTCACGCTGGCGACGCCCGGTATCGCTGCCGATTCCAATGGCATGTTCCATCCCCTGGGAGAACACTCTGACACCACGTTCAGCATCGATGGCCAGCCGATCTCTGACCAGCAAAGCCGCAACTTTTCCAATCAGCTGACCGCGAACGCCGTGCAATCGATCAAGGTGATCAATGGGATGATTCCGCCCGAGTACGGAGACAAGGCCAGCATCGTGGTGCAGACGACTACCAAGTCGGGTTTGGGCAACAAGCGTCCGACCGGCGATATTTCGACCAGCTATGGCAGTTTCGGCACGGTCCTGGCGGACGCCAACCTGGGGATCGGTACCGAGAAATGGGGGAACTTCCTCGATTTGAATGGAATGAACGGCGGCCGGTTTCTCGATACGCCTGAGTTCACCGTGATGCATGCCTACGGAAACAACGAGAATTTCTTCGACCGAATTGATTTCAACCCGACGCAGAAGGACACGCTTCACTTGGACATGACCGCGGCTCGTTCGTGGTTTCAAAATCCAAATCAGTTTGACCAGCAATTTCCAATTCCGAACCAGTACAACCCAACCGGGCTGCACCAGGACCAGCGCCAGCAGAACCTGACCTACAACGTGGCTGCCTTCTGGACACACTTGTTTGGCACCGATGCGTTGCTGAGCGTGACGCCATTTCTTCGCCAGGACAACATCCACTACTACCCGAGCGGGGATATATTCGCCGACACTCCAGCTACGCTGCAACAAAGTCGACGACTGCAGAATGCCGGCATTACGGCGGACTACTCGTACGTGAAGGGCATCCATGACTTGAAAGCGGGCGCGGTCTTTGAGCACACATTTCTGGATGAAGGATTCGGGTTTGGCATCACCAGCCCAACCTACAACGCTGTGTGCCAACTGGCCGATGGCACTCCGGTGGTCGCTCCCGGCATTACCAATCCCGACGCCTGCGTCACCGAGGGATACGAACCGAATCCGAATTTTCTTCCGGGCGAACTGCAGTACGATCTAACTCGCGGTGGAAAGCAATTCGCTTTCAAGGGCCACACTGACATCAAAGAAGAGTCGCTGTATGTGCAGGACACGATCGTCTGGAAAAACTGGCAATTTCTGCTGGGTGCGCGCGGCGATAACTACAACGGACTCAGCAGTAAATACATGCTGGAGCCTCGGGCTGGCGCGACTTATCAAATCCGCAAAACGGGTACGGTTTTATCCGCCGGATATTCCCGGCTGATGCCCACTCCCTACAATGAGAACCTGATTCTCTCCAGTTCTGTCGGCAGCGGCGGACTTGCCAATAACCTGGGCGGCAGCGGTGTTCATCCGCTGACTCCAGCTTCTCGAAATCAATACGATGTCGGATTTCAGCAGACTTTTGGAAAGTACATTGCGGTGAGCGGCAGCTATTTCTGGAAATACACCAAGGGCGACTACGATTTCGATGTGATTCTGAATACGCCGCTCACTTTTCCAATTCAATGGAAAAAATCTGATATCAGCGGAGGCGGTCTGCGGGTATCTCTGACGCCCATCCACGGAATTTCTGCATTCTCGGTGATGGGCCACTCACACTCGCTGTTCTACCCGCCGGAGATTGGCGGACTGATCTTTAACAACAACTCCAACGCCACGGACCTACAGCCGTTCCTGATCGACCACGATCAGGTGTTCGAGCAGAATACGCACGTGCAATACCAACCGAAGGCGAGTGGTCCCTGGTACGGGCTGACCTGGCGGTACGACAGCGGGCTGGTCGCGGGCAACGTGCCGTTCGGAACCGCTCCCGGGGTACCCGTCAGCCTGACCTATCTGACGCCCGATCAGCAGCAGCAAATACGCTTGAGCTGCAACGGAGTTGCGGCAACGCTGACGGCTCCCCTGGTGAGTTGTTTGCCGGAACAACTGAAATCGCCGCTGGTCACAATTCCGCGGGCAGGCACAGAGTCGCCGGATAAAAATCCTCCCCGGGTTGCACCCCGCAACCTTTTCGACATGGATGCGGGCTGGGACAACGTCTTCCGCCGTGAGCATTACCAGACAAATGTGAGCCTGACGGTCACCAACGTCACCAACAAGGTGGCACTGTACAACTTTCTTTCAACCTTCAGCGGAACCCATTTTGTGCCTCCTCGGATGATTACTGGACAGGCGGTCTTCAACTTCTAGTATGCTGATGTTGACTTTGAATTTCTGAGGGTCCTTCCCCAGAACAGCAAGGGGCAGGTGGTTTGCCACGCTGCCCCTACGTTTTTGCATTCGGCGAATCGCTGTAAGCCTGTTTTTTCCTTTCACTTTCGCGCACCATGAAGCGGTAGCGCCGAAACATTGATCCTGTGGCGATTGGTTTTTGTCGCTGAAATGAAATTGATTGAAAATTTCTTTGCAGGTGTCGCTGCTTCTGCGAGAATAGATCGTGCCTACCTCGTACGATCCACACCCACAAGCTTTTCAAGGAAACGCGCCCATGTCTGCTAAATACATCTTCGTTACCGGTGGAGTTGTGTCCAGCCTTGGAAAAGGGCTGGCTGCGGCCTCGCTCGGCTGTCTGCTGGAGAGCCGAGGCCTGCGTGTCAACCTGATGAAGTTTGATCCATACCTGAACGTCGATCCCGGCACCATGTCGCCGTTTCAGCATGGCGAGGTGTTTGTCACCGACGATGGCGCGGAGACGGATCTGGATCTGGGTCATTACGAGCGATTCACGCATGCTCGCCTGTCGCGCGACAATAACCTGACCACCGGCCGCATCTACGAGCAAATCATCACTAAGGAACGGCGCGGCGACTACCTGGGGAAGACTGTCCAGGTGATCCCGCACGTCACCAACGAAATCAAGAATGCGATGCGCAAAGTGGCAACCGACGTTGACATTGTGCTGATTGAAATTGGCGGCACGGTCGGCGACATCGAGTCGCTGCCGTTTCTGGAAGCCATCCGCCAGATGCGTCAGGAACTGGGGCGCGAGAATACGTTGTTTGTTCATGTCACGCTGGTTCCGTGGATTGCGGCCGCGCAGGAACTGAAGACGAAGCCGACGCAACACTCGGTGAAGGAACTGCTTTCGATTGGAATCCAGCCGGATATTCTGCTGTGCCGGACGGATCGTTTTCTTTCGCGCGAAATGAAGTCGAAGATTGCATTGTTCTGCAACGTGGAAGAACAAGCGGTCGTCACCGCGAAAGATGTTCCTTCCATCTATGAAGTGCCGCTGGTGTTCGCGCAGGAAAAAGTGGATGCGCTGGTGCTGAAGTATCTGCACTTGCAGGCGGGCGAAGCGGATCTGGATCGGTGGCGTGAGTTGGTCGACCGTTGCTACAACCCCAAGGATGAGGTCTCGATCGGCATCGTCGGAAAGTATGTCGAGTATGAGGACAGCTACAAGTCGCTGAAAGAAGCGCTGGTGCATGGCGCGCTCGCGCACAACCTGAAGCTCTCCGTTACATGGGTGGAGGCGGAGGGTCTGGAATCGAAGGAAGCCGGCGATCGCGGTTATGAGAGCCAGCTGGCTGGGTTTGACGGCATTTTGGTGCCCGGCGGATTTGGCAAGCGCGGGATTGAAGGCATGCTGAATGCAATTCGCTATGCTCGCGAGCGCCAGGTTCCCTACTTCGGAATCTGCCTGGGTATGCAAACTGCTTGCATTGAATATGCACGGAATGTTTGCGGATTGGATGGCGCGAACTCGAGCGAATTCGATCCGGCGACGCCGCATCGCGTGATTTACAAACTGCGCGAACTGACGGGCGTGGAAGAGATGGGCGGCACCATGCGGCTGGGTGCGTGGCCCTGCATGCTGCAGGCTGATTCATTGGCGGCGCGGGCCTATGGACAGACAGAGATCAGCGAGCGCCATCGTCATCGCTACGAGTTCAATCGTGAATATGAGGCGATCCTGAGCGGTGCCGGCCTTCGCATCACGGGAACAACGCCAGACGCGACGTATGTCGAGATTGTGGAGATTCCCGATCATCCATTTTTCCTGGGTTGCCAGTTTCATCCTGAGTTCAAATCGAAGCCACTGCAGCCGCATCCGCTGTTTCGAGAGTTTGTCGGAGCCAGCTATCGTAACCGGCTGGCCAGCCATCACGCGCTGGAGCAAACGGGATCGACGGAACAAGTTCGTGCAGCTTCAGAGCAGGTGGCTGGCTGACGGTACGTGCAAGCTTGGTTTCGCTGGTCCGATTTTATCGGACAGCCGGCGCTCGACTTTTGACGATTCAATCCTCTTGCTAAGGAATTAGGGCTTCAACATGTCGATTCTGCACGTCATCATCCTCGCCATCATCCAGGGAATGGCCGAGCTGCTGCCTGTTTCCAGTTCCGCGCACGTTGTAGTCGCGGAGAAACTGATGGGGATGGATCCGACCTCTCCGGCGATGACGCTGCTGCTGGTGATGCTGCACACCGGCACCATGTTTGCGGTGGTCGCGTACTTCTGGAAGCAGTGGCGGGCGACCTATTTTCGCGATGCCCGCACCTTTAAAACTATCGTCGGCCAATTGTTTGTCGCCAGCTTCGTCACCGCCATCATCGGCTATGGGTTGATTGAAGGCATCGAAAAGCTGGTGCTGCATGGAAAACATGCGCAGGTGGAAGAACTGTTTGGCCGGCTCGACCTGATTGCTCCCGCGCTGGCGGCCGTGGGGATTTTGATCCTGATCGCGGGCCTGCGCCATAGCCGGGAAAATGCCTCCGGGGCGCGCGAAGATCGAGTTTCCGGTTCAACCGGGCTCAACATGAACCAGGCGGGCTGGATTGGCGGCATCCAGGGACTTTGCCTGCCGTTTCGGGGATTTTCCCGGTCCGGGGCGACCATCTCGACTGGGATGTTGCTGGGCGTGGCCAAGGCTCGGGCGGAGGAGTTCAGCTTTGCGCTGGCGGTCATCCTGACACCTCCGGCGATTGCACGTGAAGTATGGCGGCTCTTGAAGGCGCAGCACCTGGCTGGGGCGGCTCCTATCGCAAACGCGATGATGCCGAGCCTGCTGGGGATGGTATTCGCCTTTCTGGCCGGCCTGGTGGCCCTGAAATGGCTGAGCCGGTGGCTGGAGAGCGGACGGTGGTACTGGTTCGGGATCTATTGCCTGGTTGCCGCGGTTGCGGTTGGGTATCTGCACCACGTCGGCTATTGAGAAGCCTGCCCGTTTTCAAATCGTCGCGGAACGGGGCAAATGCCCGGGCCTAAAGGCCCTGAAAATCAGCCTGTTTTCAGGGGGCTGAAGCCCCCTGCTCCCCTCCGAAATGCCGATTTCGAACTGTAGGGGAAATGCCCGGGCCTAAAGGCCGCGAAAAACAGACTCTTTTCAGGGGGCTGAAGCCCCCTGCTCCCCTCCGAAAGGCCGATTTCGAACTGTAGGGGCAAGTATCCGGGCCTAAACGCCCTGAAAATCATCCTATTTTCAAGGGATGTAGCCGCCTGCTCCCCTGCGAAATGCCGAGCTGCAACTGTGGTGGTCAGCCGTGCCTTTTGGCTGTGGATTTCGTCCATTTTGGAGACCGCGAGCCTGCCTGCATCCGTTTTCTGCTCAATAGCTTAAGATAATTGCAACCTTATGGCTATGGGCCGCATCAATTAAGTTGACAGTAAGTCACTCAACTGGCATACTGGATAGGCGGAGTTAGGCGAAGAATCTGTCAAAAGAGGGGCATATGGGGAAAATTATTGGAATTGATCTGGGCACCACCAATTCGGTCGTCGCGGTGATGGAAGGCGGCGAGCCGAAGGTGATTCCCAATGAGGAAGGCGGTCGCACGACGCCGTCCGTCGTCGCGTTTACCAAGAGCGGCGAGCGGCTGGTCGGCCAGGTGGCCAAACGGCAGGCGATTACGAACCCGGAAAACACAATTTATTCGATCAAGCGCTTTATGGGACGGCGCTACAACGAAGTGAACGACGAAATGAAGATGGTTCCCTACAAGGTGAAGCAGCAGGGGGACCACATCGTCGTCGAGGCGCAGGGCAAGGATTACACCCCGCCGGAGATTTCGGCGATGATCCTGCAGAAGCTGCGGAAGGCCGCGGAAGACTACCTTGGCCAATCCGTGACGGAAGCGGTGATCACGGTGCCTGCGTACTTTAACGATGCGCAGCGACAGGCGACCAAGGATGCGGGCAAGATTGCCGGCCTGGACGTGAAGAGAATCGTCAACGAGCCGACGGCGGCAGCACTGGCCTACGGACTCGACAAGAAGAAGGACGAGACCATCGTGGTGTACGACTTCGGCGGCGGTACGTTCGACGTTTCCGTGCTGGAAGTGGGCGAAGGCGTGATCGAAGTGAAGTCCACCAATGGCGATACGCACCTGGGCGGCGACAACATCGACCAGCGCATTGTGGATTGGTTGATTGATGAGTTCAAGAAGGATGAAGGTCTGGACCTGCGCGCCAAGGGCAACGAAATGGCGCTGCAGCGGCTGAAGGATGCGGCGGAAAAGGCCAAGATTGAGCTGTCGACCACAACCGAGTCGGAGATCAATCTGCCTTTCATCACCGCGGACGCAACCGGTCCGAAGCACCTGGTGAAGAAGCTGACGCGCGCCAAGTTGGAAAGCCTGGTGGATGACCTGTTGCAGCGTTCGGTTGGACCCTGCAAGCAGGCGCTGAAAGATGCCGGTGTGGATGCCAGCAAGATTGATGAAGTGGTGCTGGTGGGCGGACAAACCCGCATGCCGAAGATCCAGCAGATCGTGAAGGACCTGTTCGGCAAGGAGCCGCATAAGGGCGTCAACCCGGACGAAGTGGTTGCGATTGGAGCTGCGGTGCAGGCGGGCGTGCTGGGCGGCGAGGTGAAAGACCTGTTGCTGCTCGACGTGACGCCGTTGACGCTGGCCATTGAAACGCTGGGCGGGGTAGCAACTCCGATGATCCAGCGCAATACAACGATTCCGACCAAAAAGACGGAAACGTTTTCGACGGCGGCGGATAATCAGACGGAAGTGGAAGTGCACGTCCTGCAGGGTGAGCGGCCGCTGGCAAGCCAGAACCGCACGCTGGGCAAGTTCAAGCTGAGTGGCATTCCGCCGGCACAGCGCGGCATTCCGCAGATTGAGGTAACGTTCGACATCGATGCAAACGGCATCCTGAACGTGACCGCAAAGGATAACGCGACTGGCAAAGATCAGAAGATTACGATTACGTCTTCTTCGGGTCTAAGCAAAGAGGAAGTGGAGCGGATGGCGAAGGACGCCGAAGCCCACGCCGCGGAAGACAAGACGAAGCGCGAAGAGATCGAGGCGCGGAACCAGTTGGACGGCCTGGTCTACAACATCGAAAAGATGTTGAAGGACAGCGGAGACAAGGTGCCTGCGGGCGACAAGAGCGAAGTGGAAAGCGCGCTGGCCGACGCCAAGAAGACGCTGGAAGGCTCACCAAGTCCGGCAGAGCTGAATGCAGCGCGGGAGAAACTGACCGCAGCGTCGCATAAGCTGGCCGAGGCGATGTACAAAGCCAACGCGGCGACATCTGAAACCGCAAGCGCGGCAGAAGGCGCCAATGGAAGTGCACAGCCGGAAGCCGAGGCGAAGAAGGACGAAGGCGTGATCGACGCGGAGTATGTCGACGTCGACGAAAAGAAGTAAAGGCGCAACCGGATCGAGAGAAACCACAGAATCCGGCAAGCCGTTATGCAACGTACGTAAAGCATGGATGCGAATGCATTCCGTGATCGGAGGGTGTCCTGAGAATCAACGGGCACCCTCGCTGCTTATAGGGGGCTGCAGAATTCGAGAAGGAGTTGAGATGACCGATACTGTATGGCAATGTGAGCAGCTTCGTGCGGGTCAGGTGTACAGCAAGGAAGTATTCCAGACGCGCGAAGAAGCTGAAGAATTTGTGGCGAAAATGGCGCGCGTGGCGCCAGATATTTTCTGCCGCATACAACCGATTGATGTGGACAAGGTGTGGAACTGAAGAGACGACTGCCTGGGTTCGCAACGAGTAGAAATCAATAAGTAGTTGTATAACGTTCTCCGTGATACGCTGGACGTGTGATCCGGCACTTCAAGGACGAGGAAGCGCGGAAGATTTACAACACCGGTCACAGCAAGAAGTATGGCAGTCTGGCCAGAGTTGCAGCGCGCAGACTCGGTGCAATTGATTTTGCACCCTGCCTGGACGACTTGCGCGACCCTCCGGGAAACCGGCTGGAAGCTCTGAAGGGGGACCGCAAGGGGCAATACAGTATTCGAATCAACGACCGGTATCGCGTATGTTTTCGCTGGCATGAGAACGAAGCGTGGGACGTGGAAATTGTGGATTATTACTAGGAGGTAGGGCCGTGCCGCAGCGGACGATAAGTGACAGGTTAGTGGCCATTCATCCGGGCGAATTCTTGCGCGAAGACTTCATGAAGCCGCTCTCCTTGTCTATCAATGCGCTGGCGCTGGCGTTGCGCGTTCCGGCCACTCGCATCTCTGAAATCGTGAATGAGCGGCGGGGTGTCACGGCAGACACAGCCATCCGCCTTGGGATTTATTTCGGCACCACTCCGGATTTTTGGATGAATATGCAGATGGCCTATGAAATGGCGGTTGCCGAGCGCGAATTGAAACCGAAAATCCATCAGGAAGTGAGGCGCAGAATCGATACGGAACGAGGAAACGCTGGCCGTATGAAACGGAGCGCATAAACCTCCAAACACGTAAATAAAAATAGCTATGGCGACACAGACGAAAGATTATTACGGCATTCTCGGGGTGAAGAAAACTGCGTCGGCGGACGATATTCGCAAGGCGTTTCGCAAGCTTGCGCGCAAATATCATCCGGACGTGAATCCCGGAGATAAGAAGGCGGAGGAGAAGTTCAAGGAGATGTCGGAGGCCAACGACATCCTGAGCGACCCGAAGAAGCGCAAGATCTACGACCAGCTTGGCTTCTACTCCGACAATATTGATCCAGCGGCGGCAGAAGCTGCGGCGCAGGGCGGGTATGGGTTCCGCGGCGCACAGGGCCGGGGACAACAACAGCAGCGCGGGGCCGGTCCGGTCGGGTTTGAAGGATTTGATTTCTCAGATTTTGCCTCCGGAGCCGGACAGCGTTCCGGAGCTGGACAGCGTGGCGGTGCAGGCACTGGCGGATCTACATCTTGGGGAGGATTCCGCGATATTTTTTCCGGCATGTTCCACGGCGATCAGCAGGAAGCCGGCCCTCAACCGGGCAGCGATCTGGAATACCAGGTGAATGTCGATTTCTGGACGGCGATTCGCGGCGGCTCGTTAAAGCTGCAAATTACTCGTCAGGTGCCTTGCCCCACATGCCACGGAACGGCGTCGAAGGGCGGCGAAACGGTATGTCCGGAATGCGATGGAACCGGACAGGTGACGCAGATGGGCGGGCGGATGAAATTCAATATCCAGTGCCCACGCTGCGGCGGGACCGGACAGGTACAGCAAAGTTGCGCCACCTGCCAGGGACAAGGGACGGTTGCAAAAACGGAGACTGCGGAATTTCGCATCAAGCCGGGAACGCGCGACGGCCAGCGAATTCGCCTGGCAGGCAAAGGAAATGCCGGCACCCACGGTGGTGCGGCGGGAGATTTGTACCTGATTGTTCGTACCGGCACCAATCCTGTGTTTACCCGGAACGTGGACGACATATATGTAACTGTTCCGGTTACAGTTGCGGAAGCCGCACTGGGATCGAAGATTGAAGTGCCCACGATTGATGGCCGAACGCAGCTGAAAATTCCACCGGGAACGCAGACAGGGCAAAAATTGCGGCTGCGTGAAAAGGGTGTGCCTTCAGCATCAGTGGAGGGTAAGCGCGGCGATCAGATTGTCGAAGTACAGATTGCAGTGCCGAAGGTACAGGATGAGCGATCGAAGGAAATTCTGCGCGAACTGGCGCGGTTGAACCCGGAAGATCCTCGGGCAGGGTTGTTCAGCCAGGTGTAATGCGATCTATTGGCATTCGCCGGTGCGGTGCGCGGTGGCGTGCAAATGAACAGAGGTTTGTTTCGGCTGCACACCCTGGTACACGGTGTCAGTTGTGGTCGTCCCCTCCAACGCGAAGCTGTTACCGTGGTCGGAAAGGGTCTCGACCGCTTCAGAGATGATGTCGGAGTGAAGATTTTCGCCGTTGAACACGCAGTGAACGTGGATGCGAATTTGATTGCCGTGTTCGGGATGAGTTTTGGGGGGTTTGCAGGACAGCCCGGCCTGCGCAACCTGCCAGAAATCGATCTCCTCCCTGGCGCAGAGAGAAGTCTGAGAGGTGATGGTGCGACCGTCGCTCTGGGTGGTAATGGAATCGATCTCCCAGGTTCCGGGGTGGAAGGTTAGCACCGGGTCGACGGCTTGACCTGGCAGAACGAAGAAGAGCTGCAGAACGAAGATCGCGGCAATGGTTTTCGCGGTTCGCATGGCACCGGCTTCTAGCATAGCCGATGCGGCAGTGGGCAACAGAATTTTGAAGTCGAACCAGGGTCAGAGGAAAAGAGCTATGGCTACCAAGCGTAAATCGAAAGGCGCCTACATGATTTCCTCCGTGGCGGAGATGTATGGCATCCATCCGCAAACGCTGCGGCTCTACGAGCGCGAAGGCTTGCTGAAGCCATCGCGCACCGAAGGCAATACGCGCCTTTATACCGAAGAAGACCTGGAGCGGCTGGAGTTCATCCTGAACCTTGCGCGCGATCTCGGCGTCAACATCGCGGGAATCGCGATTGTGTTGCAGATGCGGGAGCGCATGGAAGAAATGAATCGCCAGATGCAGAGCTTCGTCGACTATGTACGGACGGAAATGCTGACCCGGGTTCCTGCTGGAGGTGCTTCGGCGGAGCAAGGACTGGTGCCGATGCGTCGTCCGGTGATTGTTCCCGTGCAGCCACGCGACACCCGGAAACATTCCTAACCAGGCAATCTCGACAAGGCATCGGCAAGCATTTCTTGCGACGATGAACGACTGTCGACGCGCAAATCGTTCGCAATCCTGCAGCCCATCTTCTATCATCTGTTCTGCCCTTCATGAAACTACTGCTCGATTTCGTATTGGGAGTCGGCCTGTTCGGCATGGTCACTTCCAGCGTGTACACGGCGCTTGCGCTCCTGGCCATCTGGCGATTCACGCGGCGGAAAAGTTCTTCCGCAGTTTTTGAGCCGCCCGTCAGCTTGTTGAAGCCGTTGCATGGAGCCGAGCCCGACCTAGAAGCCCACCTAGCGACTTTCTTTCAGCAGTCGTACCCCACCTACGAAATACTCTTCTGCGCGCGTCAGCCAGACGATGCCGGCATGCTCGCTGCCCGAAATGTTGCGGCGCGATTTCCTCATGTGCCCGTGCAATTTCTTTCTAGCGGCGAGCCGACTTTGCCGAATGCGAAGATCTTGTCGCTGGAGAAAATGGCTCAAGCTGCAAAGTACGATTTGCTGATCATCAGCGACAGCGACGTCCGCGTTGACTCCAATTACGTGCGCGATGTGGTGGGGCCCTTTGCCGATGCATCTGTCGGCGCGGTCACTTGCCTGTACCGCGGTGTGGCGGCGCAGGGCGGAGTGTGGTCGCGGATCGAGGCCGCTGCCATGTCCGTCGAAATGAGCGCAGGCGTATTGGTGGCCGACATGTTGGAAGGGATGAAGTTTGCGCTGGGCCCCACCATGGCGATTCGGCGATCGTGCCTGAACGAGATTGGCGGATTTCTGCCGATGGGCGACTATTGCGCCGACGATTTTCTGCTGGGTAACTGGGTAGCGGAACGAGGGCATACCGTGGTCTTGTCGCAGCACGTGATCGATCACGTGGTGTTGCATGCGGACTGGTGGCCGTCGATGCAGCACCAGGCCCGGTGGATGAAGAGCACACGTTTTTCGAGGCCCAAAGGACACCTGGGCACGGCGCTGACGTTCGGCGTTCCGTTTGGATTGCTGACGATCCTGGCTCTTTGCGGCCTGCGACCGCATCATTGGCCTGTGTTGGCAGGCGCTGCGCTTTTGTGGAGCGTTGGCACGCGAATGCTACTGGCTTTTGCAGTCAGCCATTTTGTTGTGCGGGAAAAATCCGCGGTGTCGAGCGTGTTTTTATATCCGGTTCGCGACCTGCTCGGGCTGCTGTTCTGGGCAGCCAGTTACTGCAGTCGCAACGTATTGTGGCGCAATGAAATCTATCGACTGGAAACCGGCGGGCGTATGCGCCGTATTCATCGATAAGTGGTAGAGTTCA
Organism: uncultured Acidobacteriota bacterium; assembly: GCA_963735505.1. GTDB lineage: Bacteria > Acidobacteriota > Terriglobia > Terriglobales > Acidobacteriaceae > JAKAAZ01. The sequence goes on from CAVTLR010000005.1 coordinate 39,306, forward strand.
CTGTTCGCCTCCAGTCGACCTGCGAACGTCTGCTGCTTCTTCCCGCATCCGCCGACTGGCCACAGCATCTAACCGAGTGCGAACAAGGAGAGCTAACACTATGCCGACTGCAACAAGAAACTCATCCTCGACCGATCACATCACTCCACGCGCCAACCAACATGGCGGAGAAATTCAAAAATTTGGAACCGTCATTCCACACCTCTCGATTGGACTGAGCGCTGATGTTCGACAGCAGATTACGGAAGAGCTGAACCTGCTGCTCGCCGACACCATCACGCTGCGAGACCTGTACAAGAAGAGCCATTGGCAGGTAAGCGGACCCACGTTTTACCAGCTTCACCTTCTGTTCGATAAGCACTATGGCGAGCAGGCGGAATTGGTGGATACGATTGCCGAGCGGATTCAAACTCTGGGCGGCGTCAGCGTGGCGATGGCGCATGACGTGGCAGAGTTGACCCGCTTGAAACGGCCGCCTCGTGGACGCCAGGAAGTTCCCGTCCAGATCTCCGAGCTGCTGGAGGCGCATGAGCAAATTATTGTGACCTCTCGCTCCCTGGCACGCGAAGCCGCGGAAAAGGGCGACGACGGAACTAACGATATCCTGGTCAGCGAAGTCGTCCGCACCAATGAGCTGCAAGTCTGGTTCATCAGCGAACACCTGGTGAACATGCCGCTGGTACATGCCGGCAAGTAGGCGCTTCGGCACATAGTTTTTGGGATAACCACGCGGCGCAACTGGCTGCGTGGTTTTCTTTTCTGATCATGGAAGCGACGGGCGTGTTCCCTCCCCAAGTGGCGCTGCGACAGTGTAGAAATGGAACATGCGGCGATGGCTTCCGGTTCGTCTGGCACGATGTGTTTTTCTATCTTTTCTGACCAGTGCGCTTGGGCTGGTCCAAGCGCAACAGCTCCCGACATTGCGCGCGCGTACCAACCTGGTGGTGGTTCCGACGCTGGTGGAAACTAAAGCCGGTGAGCCGGTTTTCAACCTGACTGCGAAGGATTTTGTCGTCACGGATAACGGAGTCGAGCAGAAAATCCGTCTCGATACGGAAACCTACGCACAACCCATTTCGATCGTTGTGCTGTTGCAGGTGGGACGCTCCGCGGTGCGCGAGTTTGATAAATATCTGGGCCTGCCGACCATGGTGGATGCGCTGGCGGGTAACACCGATCATCGGGTGGCCGTGGTGGAATTCGATAGCCGGCCCAGGATGCTGCAGGATTTCACCAGTAATCCCGATGCGATCCAGCAAGCCATTTACAGCATTCAACCCGGCGATGGCGGTGCGGCGATTTTGGACTCGGTTTGGTATGCGGTCGACATGCTGAAAGATGAGCCGCCGCAAAACCAGCGGGTCATCGTATTGCTGAGCGAAACTCGTGACAGCGGCAGCGTCACGCCCATGAAAGAAGTGGTTCGCCAGATCGGCCAAAGCAACGTGATTGTCTATAGCCTGGCATTTAGCCCGGGACGGGAAGATGCGCATGAGTTTTCGCCACCGGAAGGCGACACAGCCAACCTGATGGCGCCAGTGATGATGGCGATTGCGGCGCTCAAAAAGAATACAGCCGCGGCGATTCCGCACATGACGGGCGGGCAGTATCTTCGTTTCAATAGCGGAAAACAGCTGGATCGCCAGATAGCCATGCTGGCAAACCAGGTGCATAATCGCTACATGATCACTTTCCGGCCTTCCAATCTGACGCCCGGAATGCATGTTCTGGGTGTGAAGCTGCGACAGCCTTTGGAGGTAAGAGTGCTGGCGAGAGCAAGCTATTGGGCGATCTCCGCGCCGGCGGTGGAGGAGGCGACGCCCACACCGGAATTGCGTTGAAATTGACCTGATCCTTTTTCTAAATTCAGGCATCTGACGTATGCGGGTTTCAAAGATCCGGTTGGGAAATGGGTTGCCCGGGGCTGACAGAAATTCAACGGGAATTCTTCTGAAAAAGAAGCCTGCCTGACTCTGCTTCCCTTCTCAGTGAGTCTTATCAGCAGTTGGTTCGAGGCGGTTGATTTCCATGCATTTCACGGTACAGCTATTTCTCCACTACGGTTACTGGATCATGTTCGGCTGGGTCCTGGTGGAACAGCTGGGAGTTCCTCTGCCCAGTTCGCCCATCCTGATAACGGCGGGAACGTTGACTGCGACCCATCACATGGGGATCGGCAGGATCGTGCTTGCCGCCATGGCGGGGTGTGCCGTTGCGGACTTCATCTGGTTTCGGCTGGGCGGGCGGTACGGCCGAACCGTGACCCGCTGGATGTGCAAATTCTCCTTGGAGGCTGCCTCCTGCGTGCGCAGGACAGAAGACATTCTGATGCGACACGGACCGGTCGCGCTGCTGTTCGCGAAGTTTATTCCCGGACTGAACACGATGGCAGCTCCGCTGGCTGGTCAAAGCAAGATGAAGTATCGAGTCTTCTTTGCATACGACATGGCTGGATCGTTCCTATGGGCCGCGTCGTTTGTTCTAGCCGGAAGATTCTTTGGCGACGCAATCCGCCGCAATCAAGCCATTGTGCAATGGCTGGGCCGTTCCGCCTTTGGATTAGTCGTCCTGGTGGTGATTGGGATTATCGTTGCCCGCATCATCCGGCAACAACAGTTTCTCCGCAGGATTCGGACGCTGCGGATTGAACCCATCGAGCTGAAGGCGATGATCGATCGCGGAGACAACCCGTACATCATCGACCTGCGCCATCCGCTGGATATTCTGCCGGATCCCAGGGTATTGCCGGGAGCTGTCTGCCTGCCTCCCAACGAGTTGATCACTCGCAATGCAGAGATTCCCCGGGATCGCGACATTGTGCTGTACTGCACCTGCCCCAGTGAGGCCACCAGCGCGAAGGTCGCACTAACCATGCGCCGATTCGGCATCGAGCGGATCCGCCCCCTGCGCGGCGGCTTCGATGGCTGGAAGCAGGAGGGATATCCCCTGGTTGAAATCTCCGGATCCCTGGCGGGAATCTAAGCCTGATTGAATCGCCGCAAAAGCTCCTTCCCTACAAGCCCCATGACTAGAGCTTCATCTATCCCCTACGCAGCCTGAATTGATCTACAATGTCGATTCATCGCTTGTTTACAAAAGATTGATAGCCTTCCACATACGGGTCGGCGATGGATTGCGTCCGCCACGCTGCGGGTCGTCGCGGCAACTACCCAGCCTCAAGGTCAGGAAGGCTTCCGCGTTCCCGGCTTCGATGAAAGCCCTGGGAAGAGGATGCGCTTTGCCGCCGGTCGAAACGGCAGCACGAGCGACGGCAAACGGATGGGAAAAGAGCCGCGTAAGATCGAAGAACGAGGTCGGGGGCGTACGTGGGAGCAGGGATCGAAGTGCAGAATTTGAATGCCTGGTACGGCAGTACGCATACTCTGCACGATATAACTCTTAAGATTCCGGCAAATCAGGCAACCGCCTTGATCGGTCCATCGGGCTGTGGCAAGTCGACGTTTGTACGCTGCTTGAATCGGATGCATGAGACCAATCCGATCGCACGTGTCACCGGCTCGGTGAAGCTGGGAGATCTGGATATTTATGGTGCGGCCATGCCGGCAGCGATTCGCCGCCGCATTGGGATGGTATTTCAAAGGCCAAATCCGTTTCCGACCATGTCGATTTATGACAATGTCGCGACGGGATTGAAGCTGGGTGGAATTCACAAGCGAAAGCGGCTCGATGAGATTGTGGAGCGGAGCCTGCGGCGTTCTGCGCTGTGGGAGGAGGTAAAAGACTCCTGGAAAAGCAAGTCCGGCGCTTCCCTCTCCGGAGGCCAGCAGCAGCGGCTCTGCATTGCGCGCGCTTTGGCGATTGATCCGGAGGTGTTGTTGATGGATGAGCCGGCGTCGGCGCTGGACCCGGTGTCAACCGCGAAGATTGAGGATTTGATTTTTGAGCTGAAAGCGGACTATACGATTGTCATCGTGACGCATAATATGCAACAGGCGGCACGCGTCGCGGAGATGACGGGGTTCTTTCTGAACGGGTATCTTGTCGAGTTTGATGCAACCACCAAAATTTTTACTAACCCGACAGACAAACGGACAGAAGATTACATTACAGGCAGGTTCGGATGACACGCACCCGGTTTCACCAAAATCTCGATGACCTGAAAGAGAAGCTGCTGGTCATGGCCGGTATGGCCGAGCAAGCGACCCAGCGCGCCATCGAGGCGTATCGCGTCGGCGACACTTCCATCTGCGATCTGGTGATGCGTTCGGAGCCTGCGATCAACCGCATGGAGAGAGACATCGATCAGATGGCGCTGGATTTGCTTGCCATGGAGCAGCCGATGGCGATCGATCTTCGATTTATCTTGTCGGTGATCAAGATTAATGCTGACCTGGAGCGGGTCGGCGACCGCGCCGTGAAAATTGCCGAACGTGTTCGCGACCTGCAGACGGTTCCGCCCGTCGAATTACCCGTCGATATTCCCAAGCTGGCGACGCTTGCGGCCACCATGGTGAGGAATGCGCTGCAGGCTTTTATTGATGGCGATGCGGCGCTGGCAGAAAAAGTACTGCTGATGGACGATGATGTCGACGAACTAAATCGCGCCATCTTCCACACGCTGACGCGATACATTAAAGCCCAACCCGAGCATGCGCAGCAGGCCCTGAACGTGGTGTTGATTGCGAGAAACCTGGAACGAGTGGGCGATCACGCCACCAACATCGCAGAAGATGTCATCTTCTGGGTGCGCGGCGCGGATGTTCGCCACCATCTTGCCACCGGCTAAAGAATCCATCGGCCGCTTCCGACATGTTTGATGTCTCACTCTTCAGGAATCGGCACTTTTTTCGTGTGGGTTCGAACTGAGTCGCCATCCACCTGAAGGCGGAGTTCGATTCGCGCATCGCGCCGTACATGGTAGACGAGCGGCGGCCGAAAACAGGCAACGCAGGTGCCTCCGGGATTGCGAACGCTGGGATAGATCAATCCATTCGACTTGGAAGCGAGCAAAGTGCGCGCCAGCTGTTGCGATTCTGCATAGCAGGCTGGGACCGGCGCGGGCTTCAGGAACTTTTTGAACTGACGCGCGGCTCCTTCGCGGTCGGCGCCTCGCAGGTCATGAAACTCCGTGGTGAAATCCGCCAGGTAGTCGTCGTAGGTGGAACGCTCTTCTTCTTTCCAGTCGATATTCTTGAGTTGCTGAGCGCGATGATAGGCGACCTCTGCGATTGACGTCGCCCGTTCCACGCCGGCATACCAGGCCCCGCGAGTTCCATCGTTGAAGCGACTGCCGGCGGGATTCTTATGGGTGAAGGCGGCGTTCACAATCGATGCGTAGCGGACGCCATACACCAGCTCGTGCACGCTGATTCCAGGCAGCAGGCCCTCCTCGCCAAGCAATCGATCGTTGGTCGCTCCGTCCAGTTCCGCAAGGTCCGCCAACATGGATTCGTTGTCACTGATGGAAGAGAGAACACTGCCGCTCTCGCTGTACTTTGCGGCGATCATGCGGTGGGTCGCGCGCAAATGAACCTGGGCTGATCGGAGGAATCACTGGCCACCGCGCCACGCGTCCAGCAATTGCCGCACGTGGATCATACCGGGCTGGCCTTGCTCCACCATGTAGGTCAGCGGAGTTTCTCCGCGAAACATGGGATCGCGATTCGGCAGCGTTACCCAGGCATCGGCGAGCTTGTCACTGTACAGGATATGCAGTGCCTTGTAGATGCCAACCACCAGAGAAATGCGCGTCAGCGTGTCCTGATCGAGCTTCTTGCCCTGGGGATGCGCCTTCCATCCGTAGTAGGTCCCTGCGGAGGGACCGCCCAGCAGCTTGCGCGCGTTCACCTCTTTCACGCCCCAATGTTCCATGATGCGAACGAATCCTTTGATAGAGGAAGGGCTTAAGCGTTCGCGAACTTTTGCATTGGAGAGATCCGGCAGGATATTGAAGGGATAGCCGGCAATGTTCGGGATGGCGTAGGCGGTGGCCATGAGAAGCCTCCAGATTTGACTTCTTTGTTCATCATATTTGATGAGTTGGAATTAAACCAGAACAATATCGATTCGAGAGCGTCACCGTCGCGACTAGGCTGACAGCCCGCAGCAGCGCTTGAACTTCTTGCCGCTGCCGCATGGGCATGGGTCGTTTCGTCCAGGCTTGCCGGACTCGACCGCCGCGGCGTCCTGCATGCGAACCCACTCCATTACATTGGCGGGCGCACGCTGCTGGCGCAGTTGTGCAGCCATAAATTGCATATACGGATCGATATGGGTGAAGAACTTCTTATACCCGGCGCATAGATAATTCAGCCCCGCCTCGCCATCGGGTGTAGTCGCAAAGCGATGCTTCGGACACTCCCCATTGCAGGCAAATCGCACTTCGCACTGCCGGCAATAGTTGGGCAGCGTGTCGTTCTTTGCCTGGCCGAACTGGATCTGCTGCGGTGATTCGACCATCTCTCCCAACGCCTGCTGCATGATATTGCCCAGGCGATTTTCCGGATACACAAAGTGATCGCAGGAGTAGAGGTCCCCGTTGTGTTCCACGGCGAGCGCGGAACCGCAGGTTTTGCGAAAGATGCAGAGGCTGGCTTCCATGCCAAGCCACATTTCCAGCGACACGTCGAAGAGTTGGACAAATGTTTTGCCCACATCGTGACGGACCCACTCATCAAAGATGGTCGACAGAAATCGTCCGAACTGAACCGGCTCGACCGACCAGTCCGAGACTCTGGCGCGGTCAGAAAAGCTGGGCGAAACCAGCACCATGCCATCCTGCGTGGTGTGGGTTGAGATGCGCTCCACGATTGGGATGAACTGCATGTACCCGCTGCCGCTCTCTTTTAGAAAGCGATACACCTCCAGCGGATTGTAGGAATTCTTGCGGTGAACTGTGGTGAGAGTATTGAAGGCAACAGAGTGCTTCTTAAGGAAGCCGACGCCGCGCATCACGCGGTCAAACGTCTGCTGGCCGCCTTTGTCGACGCGATAGGCGTCATGCAATTGTTTGGGACCGTCGATGGAAATGCCGATGAGAAAATTGTTCTCCGCGAAAAAATCGCCCCAGTCGTCATTCAGCAAAACGCCATTGGTCTGGAATGCATTTTCAATTCGCTTGCCATTCGCGTGTTTTGCCTGCAGCGCGACAACATTGCGGAAGTAGTCGACTCCGAGCAGCGTCGGCTCTCCGCCTTGCCAGGCAAAATGGATGACATCCGTGTTCTGCTGCTGAATGTACTGCTGGATGTAGGACTCGAGAACATCCGCAGGCATCGCCCACTTGGCGGTATCGGGATAGAGAACTTCTTTTTCCAGGTAGAAGCAGTACTTGCAATCAAGGTTGCAGATTGGCCCGATGGGCTTGGTAAGAACGTGAAACGGAGGTGTGCTGATCGCAGCCATTCGATGTTGAGATAGATCGCCGCTTGGTCTGGTTGCAAAAACCCATGCGTTGTTTGCCGCCACGGGCCCGGCGTCCTATTCGCATTGTAGACTGGAGCGGAAGTCGTCCAACGTCGCACGCCGCGCGGTTTTCACTGCACTGGAATCGATTTGAAAGGCGGGAACTCTTCTGAAACTTCTGCTGGTTCGACATCTTTGGGGCGTTGACCTCTCGAACGGCTTTTCTCCATACATCGCGGAGTGGCATCAAGAAGGCTACGAGGCACTGGAAACGCCGCTGTTCTTTCTTCCTGACAGAAACCTGTTTCGCCAGACATTGAAAGAAGAAGGTTTCGCCTGGATTCCGCAAGTCTTCAGCAACCAGTTCACTCCATGCGGAACGGTTGAGGAACATCTGCATTCGCTGAAGAGTCAGATCGAAGAATGCCTCGAAGACAATCCGCTGTTTATCAATGGCCATACCGGATCGGATGCGTGGAGCTATGCGCAGGCGGAGGATTTTTATGGCGCAGCGCTGGAAATGGAAGCCGAGTTTGGCATTCCGATTTCCCACGAGACGCATCGCTTACGCTACTTTTGCAATCCGTGGAATACGCAGCGCATCCTGCAACGATTTCCTGCGCTGAAGCTGACCTGCGATTACAGCCACTGGGTCTGCGTGGCGGAGCGGTTGCTCCCGGACTGCGGAGAGATTTTGAAGTTGAGCGCCGAGCATTGCTGGCATCTGCACGCGCGGGTGGGTTTTGAAGAAGGGCCGCAGGTGCCGGATCCTCGCGCTCCGGAGTGGAGTCATCATCTGGAAGTTCACGAGCAATGGTGGCAGCAAATATGGAAAGCGCAGGAGGCCGCTGGGCGCGAAGTTTCCACGCTGGTGCCGGAGTTCGGACCGCCGCCGTACATGCATACTATTCCCTTCACGCAGGCGCCGGTCGCGGATCTGAATGCGATTTGCAACTGGATGGCACAGCGTGAGCGAGACCGTTTCGCATCGCGCTGATACCATGGTGGACGGTTGCTGGATCACTGAATCTACGTTCGGAGGGCTGTCATGCGTCATCATCTTCGTCTTGCTATTCCTGGCCTGCTGCTTTTGGGAGCTCTATGTTTTTTGCCAACCGGCTCAGCCCACGCACAATCCAATAAGCTGGCAGCCACACCTCCGATGGGATGGAATAGCTGGAACCATTTCGCCGGCAAGGTGACCGACGCCGATGTCCGCGCCGCCGCGGATGCCATGGTGTCGAGCGGGATGCGCGATGCAGGATATATCTACGTGAATATCGATGACACCTGGGAAGGGCCGCGCGACGCCCAGGGAAATATTACGACTAACAGCAAATTTCCCGACATGAAAGCACTGGCGGATTATGTCCACTCGAAAGGGCTGAAGCTTGGGATCTATTCTTCGCCCGGACCGAAAACGTGCGCGGGCTATCCCGGCAGTTACGAGCACGAGCAACAGGATGCGAACACCTATGCGAAATGGGGCATCGATTATTTGAAGTATGACCTGTGCAGCTACGGTGGGATTATGAAAAAGGCAGCTCCCAATGACCAACAGAAGCAATGGGAGATGATGCAGGCCGCCTACGAGAAAATGCACCAGGCGTTGCTGGCCACGCATCGTCCCATCGTATTCAGCCTATGCCAGTACGGTTTTGACGCGGTATGGAACTGGGGCCCGAAGGTCGGCGGAAATCTGTGGCGCACGACCGGTGACATCAACGACAGCTACGACCGCATGTCGGTGATTGGATTTGCGCAGGCTGGACTTTCGAAATATGCGGCGCCCGGGCACTGGAATGATCCTGACATGCTGGAAGTCGGAAACGGCCATATGACGCCGGATGAATACCGCACCCACATGAGCTTGTGGGCGATTCTGGCTGCGCCATTGTTGGCAGGAAACGATCTGAGCAAGATGGATGACACCACCAAGAGCATCCTGATGAACAAGGATGTGATTGCTGTCGATCAGGATGGTCTTGGCATTCAAGGGGATCGGGTGCGCGCGGTCGGCCCGTTTGAAGTGTGGAGCAAGCCGCTGGAAGGTGGCGCCAAGGCGGTCGCGCTCTTCAACCGCAGCGAAGCCGAATATCCGATTACAGTCCACTTCAAATCGGTGGGCTTTGATGGTCCTGTTCACGCACGCGATTTATGGTCGCACAAAGATCTCGGAACGCTGAACGGCTCGTACACGGCGATGGTCCCCAAGGACGGGGTCGTGATGCTGCGGCTTTCCAAGTAGATTCTGGCAATCACCAGAGCGTGCCGGAAGCTGCGTGGTCGCGAACCATGGAGATGTAGCCTTGGGAGTCGAACTTCTTGCCGGTGGACGCAGCCGACATGTAGCGAATTTTCCCGAAGATGGGGCGATCGAACCAGGGACGATCGAATTTCCCCACAATCGCCCAGGCGATCCCAGCGTACCCGTTGGGATCGCGCCCATCCAACTGATACTTGTCATTCAGAGCAACCGCGTGAGAAAACGCGGTCACTGGATCGTGCGACCATTCCAGAATTTTCTTTCCCCAGTACATGCGCATGTAGTTATGCATCCATCCAAAATGGACCATCTGTAACTGCGACGCGTTCCATAGCTCATCGTGGGTTTCGCCGCGCTCCAATTGTTCCAGCGTGTAGGTCCACTCGCGAGGATCGCGCGCATGTTCGGCCAGCGACTGGCGTGCCCAGGGTTCAGCGCACTCAGCGGAGTCGTAATTCGGGGTGTATTTTACAAAATTGACTGCGAGTTCTCGCCAGACGAGGAGCTCGTTGAAAAATGAATCGCGCGCCTGCTTGAGCGAAGCGTCCTTTTTGGTCGCTGCGTCGACGGCGAGCGCAATTTCTGTGGGTCCTATGTGCCCGAAGTGAAGGTAGGGAGAAAGACGGCTTGAACCATCCGCGGTGGGCTGATTGCGCTGCTTGTCATAGTCCGCAAGAAGGTGCTGGACGAAAAACTGCAGCCGCTTGCGTGCCGCATGCGAGCCACCGATAAACCCTTCCACGGGAGCCACCGTCCGGTCGAACTTCTGCCAACCAGAGGTAATGTCGCCGGTGACTGGAAAGCTATTCACGTTCCTGGGGCGCGCCCACGCATGTTGCGCCTTGGAGTTCTTGAGAGGATGGAGAAAGTTTGGCAACTCACGATAGAGTTTTGGCCGAAGCACGTAGGCGCCATACTGCGGTTTGGGAAACAATTTGCTGGGAACCGTGACATCGGCGTCGACGGTCCAGAAAGGAATGCGAATGCGCTTCGCAATGACCTGGCGCCATCGCTCCGGCTCGCGGCAAGGATTTTCGTCGCCAATCAGAATCGCGGCCTTCACCTCTTCAAGAAATTGATCGAGTGAGTTGTTCGGAGGCCGGCGCACGATGAAGGAAATATTCCGATCGGCCAGATCGGCTTCAATATCTGGCAGCCCCTGGTTCAGAAAAACGTAATGCCTGAGATTCGCGTTGGGATAGTTGGGGATTGCAGAAAAGTAAACAAGCAGGGGCAGGCCGAGTTCATTTGCAATATTGACGGCGCAATCGACCGCGGCATTGTTGAGGCCCCGCTGGGCACGCTGCATCCAGTACACAACGCATGCGCCGTCGGCCTTCGGTGCGCCATCTCTCCGAACCGTAACGCGAGGATCGTCAGCCAGTACCTGCAGTACTTGGGGTAGAGACGCGATGCCACCGGATCGCTTTTCAGTCATCTGAGCCGCACTTCCCCGTCCGATTGTAGAGAGAGATGCAGACCTAGCGAGTTCTCGTCAGGGAAAAGGTCGCGGCGTTTCGACTGCGTGAAATAAAGACACGTCGGTCGTCGAGTGGATGAAAATTTAGAAGCGCAGTTCGACCGGGGAGTAGCCAATCGTTTTGGATTTCTTCTCCACCCAGAGGAATAGAGTCTTGGGATTGTCGTTGACGCGCACGCCAATCACTACGCCACTCCCATATTCCTTGGTCACTACGATTTTTGCTTTGGTGATGACGCCATAATCCCCGGACGGACCCCAATCTGACTTGAATTGGTTGAAGGTATATAAGTTGTAGCGGTCGGGATGCTGCTGCCACTCGGGATCGCTGTTCCACAAAGCATACGCGTGCGAATAATCCTTGGCTTCAATCGAATGGAAAAATTGATTGACGCGATGTTCCTCCGGCCAGTTCCACCAATACCAAGTGAAGAACGCAACAAATGGAATGGCGATGAGAATGCCGATAATGATGTTGCGGCGGATGAGCGCCTTGCGCGGGTTGTACTTTGGTGCGTCGAGCAGCGTCATGGCCACATTGTAAGACGCGACGCTATGGGAAGGAAACTGGGGGAGCCGAGGTTCGGTAGAGGCCACGCTGAAGCCGCACAGGATACGGCTACTATTCGATCATTGTTCGGTCGGATTATTTTGGAAATTCTGGCTGCAGGCGTTGCCATTGCCAGGGGCCGCGCGGGCCCAGGCATCCCAGCTGACGGCCGGGTAAATCCCATAAGAGTTCAGATTGCACAGATACGCGAAACGGACCTATCAGGTTTCGACCTTGGATTCCTGGCTGCGAGCCCGATACGGAAATCGACTCTTCAGCTTAAGGAACTTGCTCTCGTACAGCTGATAGCTCAGCACAGACACAGCCGTTGTTCCGGCTAATGCGAGAACAACGTAGGCGATGCCCCCTAAGACGATCGAGTGCAATTGACGTTGCAAGATTCCTAAATAGCGGAAGGTGAAGGGGGATAGTAGCTGGTGATAGATATACATCCCATAGCTGTATTTTCCAAAAAAGCGTAAAACTCGCCAATCGCCGACAGCATGGAACAGCGTACCAGGCTGCAGTGTTCTCAGTAGTATCCCAGAGAAAAAAACCGCCAGTAGTGGATAGACAAATAGCGTCATCGAACGGGTATGGTAGTTGAGCCCTCCATTGACCACCACTAGTGCGGTGAGTCCCGCGAACGCGGTCACTACGATCCAGCGTGAGCTACGCACCAAGTCCTGCAGGGCAGCGCTTCGAATCAGCACGGCGAGAATGGCACCGCATAACAATCCGTCTGCGTGGGTGGGGAGCTCTCCATAACACCACTCGATTGACGCGCCTGGCACTGCCAGTAACAATCCGGCACGCAAAACAAAGCCGAAGCCGATGAGCCCAAAGCAGACCCTTACTAGGTTTCTGCGGTCAAACACTAGCCAGATCACCAAAGGCCATACAAGGTAGAACTGCTCCTCCACAGCGAGCGACCAGGTGTGTGTCAGATTGACCGCGGGTAACACAAAGTTCAACGAGGGATCAATATGCCCGGCAATATTCCCTAGATAGAAAAAATACAAGATGTGACCGGGACGCCAAAGCAAGTGCAAGATCGGCGTGGCCAGCAATAGAACCAGCAATACCCCGTAGAAAAGCGGGAAAATTCGCAGTATTCGCCGCGCATAGAAATTCCGGAAATAAAACTTGCTGTCGCGCGTATCTAACAATATTCCAGTAATCAGAAAGCCGGATAACACAAAGAAAAGATCAACTCCAGCCCATCCTCCCGCAGCCAACCACTCCAGCTTCAATATCATCGGCTGCCTGGAGTGTGAGCTCAAACCGTAGTGATGAAAGAAGACAAGCAAAAACGCGACGCCCCTCAAACCGTCCAGGCTTGCGTAGTGAGCACTGGAAAATCGTGGCTTCTCAACAGCTGTTTCAGACGGATTCCTCTTCGGGAATGCCCTGTCCTCGGAGCGTTGAATCCTGCTAGCACTCATTGGCCGCCCAATAATAACAATTGAGAGAAATCTTCAGCCCTACAGCGCGGAGGGCTACCATTAAGCCGAAACTCGTGCGTCTACCGGCAACGATCAGCAGCGTCTCCACCGCTGTATAGAAGGCGACCATAGTGACACGCAGCAACGATAGAAGGTCTCGTTCGGGCTGATGCTTGTTATCCAATCACTCCTCATTCCAATTCGCTGTAGAGAATAGACAGCCAAATAGCTGGCCAGGGATCGGGTCATTTCGGCTGCCTGGGCGGCGTTTCCGGCAGGCGTTGCCATTGCCAGGGGCCGCGCGGGCCCAGGCATTCCAGCTGACGATCCGCGACCACCAAGTGGCTTTTTCCGCCATCGACAAACTTCTCTACGGAATAGATCAAGTCCGGATCGTCCTTAAAGGCTTGCGAAAACACGCTCGCGGAAATGGTACTGGTATGGCGATCCTGGTTGATGGCGATGATTGATGGGCCATACTCTGGCGCGACTGGCGTGCGTGCGATGTAGATTGCATGCTTGAACGTCAACAATCCTTCATGGGCCAGCCCAAACGAACCCAGAAGCAACCCAGCTACAATCCAGATCCTGGGTCGAATCTCCGGCAATATCTGCGCACAAATCCACCCTAGCACCAGGACCGGAATGAGACAGCCGCGGCTGGCGTAATTATCGCCTTCCGGAAATCCGATGAAATACGTAGAGATGATGAATCCAATCGCAATGGAAGCAAGTGCGATGTTATCGGTGCGCAGGCTTTTCCCATGGGATATCAGCGCAATGGTGTGCAACAGGAAATTTAAGAAGATAAATACCAGGAAGACGAAAAAGGCGGCAGCGATCCCGTGGAACATTTCAAATACAGACACGACGCCCGGATGGAGGGAGCTAAACTCAGCACTCGCGAGGTACGGGAATAGATCGTCAATGCGTTTTATAAATGGGAAGGCGAATCGAACATCCTGACTCTTCCCAAGATAAAGCCATAGCAGCGGCCAAATCAGAGCCGATGAGACGCACGTGATTAGCAGCAGATCCTTGTACTGTGTGCGTACCGTGCGCAGAACGTAATATGCAGCAAAGGGGAGGGCCCCGAGAAATACGAAAACGCTGCTATAAAACGCATACGCCAGTAGCACGCTACATAGAGCCATCCAAGTCCAATTTTTTGCTTGTGATTGATCCCAAACGTGCCAGCAGAGCAGCAGGGCAACGGCTGCCGTGGCGTGATGCGGCGCCCACAGAATGCCGGTGAGAAACGACGGAAAGTGGATGGGCGTTTCCGACGCCAGCAGCCACGCCGGATTTCTTCGCAGATAATACATCGCCGAGAGAAAAGATTCCGCGCCCGCCCAGCAAGCGATCAAATAGATGGCCCAATAGAGTTGTTTGCGACTGCGTGCGCGCGAAATACCGACGTACAAAAGAGTCATGGGAAGAAGGAACTGATAAATTGCACAGCCGATCGCAAACGCTGCTTTAATGGTGAATCCATGGAGAGGGATCGCAAGATAGATCGCGACGGTCATCATCCACGGGGCGTAATACAACGAAAAATAGCGGGTTGGGATCAGGCTGCAGTGGGCGGGATACTGCGCCGAATGCGCCAGCGAATTGATTTCCTGGAAATGCCAGGTGTCGTCGTAGACGACTGGGCCGACAAGGTGGTGCAGATGCCCTTCCAGTAGATACGGCAGTCGAGTTGCCGCCAGCAGAACGGTGACCAACAATACGAGCAGGATCAGGCGACGGCGTTGTGAGATCGATATATACGCCGGCTCACTTGAAGGCACCACGCGACTGCGGAATACAAGAAATGTGGCGATTCCGAAGAAGACAAAAAACGCTACCGGCAGCCATGCGGTCTTCAGGCGTGCCACGTTCATCAGGAACATGGTCAGGAAGTCTGCACAAAAAACTGCCGCGCACAATCGGGCGGCATAAGCCGGCAGCAGTTCCAAGTGCGGAAAAGGCATGCCCTTCGGCGCCTGGGTCCCGGATTGCTTCCTAACCGGCGAGCTCGCAGCCATGGTGAAGCATCGCGCTCCCAAGAGGTTGAAAAAACGAACGAACCTGATTTAACGCTTTCCCGCACAGACAGCCTCGCCGGCGTGGGCGAGAACATCACCGCGAGACGAATCATGGCTTGATTGTTCTCGGAACAGTGTATAGACAAACAATGCCAAGCCGCCAAAATAAACGTGTGAAATCAGAAAGGTCCACCGCGTGAACATCAGTGGTGTGAGCGGCGCCCAGGTATCTGTCATGAGGAGATAGAACGCCAAAATCACAAAGAACGTCTTGCAGCGCCTGGAGGCCGGAGGCATCCAGAGGAGAAAGGCCAGAAAGAAAACACCGTAGTGGTGTTCCCAGGCAATCGGCGAGGCCACCGTTGTTGCCATTGCGAACAGCAGAAAATCCGCGATGCCTCGAGCCTTGTGTCGCAACGTCGGCACCGCCAGCGCCAGGACGAGTACCAGTGCGGAAAAGAATACCGTGGCCAGGTAGATCGACCGATTGTAGGGCGGATAGCCGTACACCCATGTCACCGGTGAACCGACGTGCATCACCCGATGCAGCAGGCCGTTCAAAGACTGGTTTGTCGCCAAGGCATCCCCCCGCCGGCTGAGAAAATGGAGTACTTGCAGATATTCTGTCGTGTTATGCCAGCCGAAGACGGCAAGCGAGAGTGAGAGACCGGCGAGCAGCGTGATCGAAAGTGAAATCGCAAAACTCCATTGCTTACGCAGCAGTCCCCACAACAAAAACAGACTCATCTGCGGCTTGAGCCAGCAGGTGAGACCGATGAAGATTGCCGAAGAAATGCGCTTGCCACGCAGCCACAGGAACGCGCTGGCAATCAGCAGAAAGTTCAACAGGGCCTGAACCTGGCCGACTTTATACGCATTTATCAGCGGCAGGAACACGAAGATCAGCGCGGCCACCAGCAGGCGAATTTTCCAGCGATCCGCAGGCGTCGACCCGCGAAAGGTTTGCTCCGGAAGCAATCGCAATAGGAACTCCCCCGCGATCGCCATTGAGCCGAGGAGCGCCAGTAGTAGGGTCGCATTCATGGCAACCGGTGGAGGAATGTGTATCCGCGCGGCAAGCTGCCATGCTCGATACAGCAACAACGATGTGGGGGGATAAATAAAACGGATGCCGCGCTGAAAAAATACGGTCTCGTATAGCGCGTTTGGATGTTGCTGCCACGCCAGATCCCCCTGCGCCATGTAATAGGAGGAGTCCTTGCCTACCCGCAGAAACAAGGAATCTTTGGCGATCCGCAGCACGCTGCCGGAATGGAATCGCGGCGCAACCGCAATCAGCAGCCCCTCAAACACGCAGCACCAGCACCAGAAAAAGTGCGAGCTTTCTCACCAGTTGCGGGAGAGTCAAATCAATATTGCTGGCTGAATCATGCATAGACGGTACAGATCGACTTTGATGAGGATGGGATTGAAACGCAGCTACAGGTCATAGCGGTTGCTCTTCTTTTCTTCATGCCGCTCCAGCGCGAGCTGAATCAATCGATCGATCAGCTGGTTGTATGGGAGTCCGCTTGCCTGCCACAGTTTGGGGTACATGCTGATGGCCGTAAACCCGGGCAGGGTGTTGACCTCGTTCAAGTAAATTTTCCGCGGACGCGTTCCGGTGGAAACTCCCGGCTCCATGAGAAAATCCACGCGCGCCATTCCCGCCAGGTCGCAGGCTCGAAAGGCGTCGATCGCCATCTGCTGTACCCGTTTTGTCTCCGCCTTGGTGAGCTTGGCCGGAATGATCAACTGCGAGCCCTCGCTCAGATACTTGGCTTCGTAATCGTAAAACTCCTTGCATGGAATCACTTCACCGACGACAGAGGCCTCCGGCATGTCATTGCCCAACACTGCCACTTCCAGTTCGCGTGCCTTGCCGCGCTTGCCGCCAATGCTCATCTCGATCACAATCTTGCGATCGTAGCTGGCGGCCAGGTCGATGGCCACCGCCAGTTCCTTGCGATCGTGAGCCTTGCTGATGCCGACGGACGAGCCCAGATTCGCGGGCTTTACAAACATGGGATAGCGAAGCGCGGCTTCGACGCGCTGCATTGCCCAGCGAGGATTTTGCTGCCAATCGCTGCGCAATAATGTTAGATGCTTCGGGATGGGCAGCTTGGCGGCAGCAAACAGGCGCTTCATCACGTCTTTGTCCATTCCGGCCGAGGAACCGAGAACGCCGGAGCCGACATAGGCGATGTCCGCAAGCTCCAATAATCCCTGGACGGTGCCATCCTCGCCAAACGTGCCGTGAAGCACAGGAAAAATCACATCCACATTGAGCGATTTTTCCGCGCTGGTGCGCAGGGTTGCCAGGGAGCTGCCAGTATGTTCGGCGGACGAAGGGACGGGCTGCACCACGACCTCTTTGCCATGCTCTAACAGTGCAGCGCCGGGAGTGGCCTCGGGATCTCCGGCACGCAAGTGATGTGCTTCTCCGGTCGAGGAAGGCAGCAAATGTGCCGCGTCGTTTGCGGTGAGCCAGCGACCATCCCTGGTAATTCCAATCAGATGGACATCGTACTTGTTCTGGTCCATGGCCTGAAGAACAGACGCCGCAGACAGCAGCGAAACTTCATGTTCGCCGCTGCGACCGCCAAAGAGAATGCCTACGCGCAGTTTTTTCATGAGAGCGGGAATGAAACTTCAGTGTACTGCGAAGAGAAAGACTTGCTGCATGTCAAATACAGTCAATTCAAATTGCGCGGGCTGGGGTATAGCATTCGTCATGGTCGGCTGCCGTCGTCTCAACTGTGAACTCTCCGGTAGACATTCCGCATCCATATATAGAGGCGAAGCCGACGGAGGAAGCACCACATGAAGCAACGAATACTGGGAGATGGCCTGAAGGTTTCTGAACTGGGCCTGGGCTGCATGGGGATGTCCGATTTCTACAGCGGTCGAGAGAGTGATCAGGACTCGATTGCCACGATTCATCGCGCGTTGGAGTTGGGAATCAATTTTCTGGATACGGCGGACATGTACGGGCCGCACAAGAATGAAGTTCTGGTGGGCAAAGCCATCCGGGACCGGAGAGACAAGGTGGTGCTGGCCACAAAGTTCGGTATCGTGCGCGATGCCCAGACAGGCGCGTCGGGAGGCGTGAACGGCCATCCCGATTACGTCAAGAGTGCCTGCGAAGCCAGCCTGCAGCGGCTGGGCGTCGACACCATCGATCTTTATTACCAGCATCGTGTCGATCCGAAAGTCCCCATTGAAGAGACCGTGGGGGCGATGGCGGAGCTGGTGCGTGAGGGGAAGGTTCGATATCTAGGGCTGTCGGAGGCGGCGCCTGCGACGTTGCGGAGGGCGTTCGCGGTACACCCGATTACGGCGCTGCAAACGGAATACTCCCTGTGGACGCGCGATCCGGAAGACGAAGTGCTCGCCACATGCCGCGAACTGGGGGTCGGCTTTGTCGCCTACAGTCCACTGGGACGAGGATTCCTTACCGGGCGCTTTCGCAAGCTGGAAGACTTGCCGGCCGACGACTATCGCCGCAATTCTCCGCGTTTTCAGGGGGAGAATTTCGCGCTCAATCTCGAGCTGGTGAAGCGAGTGGAGGAGCTTGCGCGCGACAAGGGTTGTACTGCATCGCAGCTGGCGCTGGCCTGGGTGTTGGCGCAGGGAGAAGACATCGTCCCGATCCCTGGCACGAAAAAGCTGCGCTACCTGGAAGAAAACGTCGGCGCTGCGTCAATTCACTTAACGGCCGCCGACCTGAAAGAGATTGCGCAAGCAGCCCCGCAGGGAGTGGCAGCAGGACCGCGATATCCGGAGTCCGCCATGCAGCGCGTCAACGGCTGATCGGCGTCGATTCCGATCGCGGCGCAACAACGTGCATCACCACCCCGCTATTGACTGGCTGTGTGGTGATGGGTGTGCGCGGAGTGGGCGGGAGCTTCATTCGCCGTCTCCGCCATGGCCTGGTCGATGATGGCATACAGCTGATTGGGATCGACCACCTCAACATACGGCACACCGGAGGTCTGATTCGTTACCACCCAGATGGTCGGGGTATGTTCGATGCCGACCTGCTGCCCGAGCGCATAATCGGCCTTGACCTCGGCCGCCAGCTTTCCCTGGGGATCGACAACAAATGGGAATCCTATGCCATGTTCCTGGGCAAACTTCTCTGCAAACGCCCGCAAATCCGCAGGTGTCTCGATGCTGCGTTGGTTGGCGAATACGGCATTGCGAAAATCATCGCCCAGTTTCTTTGACTTGGTATCAAACCAACGCGCATCCACCGCAGCCTGAAAACTCCACGCGTGAAACGGCAGCGGAAAGTCGTAACGGATCCAGGGAATGTGATACTTGGCGGCTGCGCCCATCAGCAACGGATTGTCTTGCCCACACATGGGACATTCCATGTCGTCGAACTCGACAATCGCCACACGAGCTCCCGCAGGCGCCTTTAAGGGGGCAGCATCGTGAACCTGGGTGTGTGGCGCGTCCTGCGCACGAAGTACTGGAGCGGCAGCGATCAATGCCGCAATGAAAAGGACAGAAGAGACTCGTTTCAAGAATACCTGCTGAATCGCCGGTTGCGACCTTACGACTATTTTACGGCCTCACGAGGAATTTTTCGTGTACAACTGCGATTCGAAACACGAGGCGTGCCGGTGCAATCGGTCGAAACCTGCCTCAGGGAATTTCAATATCTATTGCGGACTGGGCTTATCGCCGGTGGACGGCGCAGGATTCGGCTGCGACTTGATGCTGGTCGAAGGAGATGGCTTCTTATGGTGGGTGGGGTGATGCGGCTTGTCATGCCGCACCTCATTGTCCACCACGATGGTTTTGCCATGCATCGCGGAAACAGGGTGGCTCGCTTGAATCGCCTCCATGCGCGCTTGCAGATCGGACAACTGCTGATGCTGCTGTGCTGCGGCGGTCACCAGTTGGGCGGTCGCCACTTTTCGGGCGGCTTCCAATTGTTGCAGGGCGCTGTCGAGCAGGGCCGCATCTGACTTCTTCTCCGTCATGTCGGCGGCCAGGGTCAGGCGCACCAACACGTCGTACAGCGCGTCCACATTCTGCATCACGCGCAGTTGTACATCCAGGGCTGCGGGCGTCGCCTGTGCCTGCTGCAACAATCCCGGCAGCTGATGGGAAAGGTCGCCGGTAATGGAGTCGGCATCGCTTTGCAACTGTTCTTTCCAGTTCTTGGAAACTTTCCAATGGTCAATCTGGATTTGACCAACGCTGTGCCCCACTTGTGCCAGAGCTGGACGCAGCGAGTCACTGATTGCGGGCGAGGGCGTTTCCACCTGCGCGGCAGGAGCGGCAGCATTTGATTGCAGCCCAGCCGCCGACGCCCTGGGCGCCGCCGTCAAAACCTGCAGCAGAAATAGGGCGGATGCCACCACCAGACCCCCCGTCACCCGTCGGATCTGAAAATGCTTCTCTACGCGACCGCAATTCGGGATGCTCAAGGTTGCAGGTTTTTCTGGCATATCTTGGACGGATGCCGCGCGCGCCTTCTCCGTTGCCTTGCTTGCTGCTTTCCATCGAACTCGCCGCATCCATTCCCCCTATACCGATCCTCGGCGCAAGGCTGTCTATGTTGCAGCCAGCCAGCCTGCTTCGGCGCATGGGGAAACGCCTGCAGTCAGAATAATCCTTTGCCGGAACTTCGCAGTCCGTTGCGCGACCACCTCTGCGGTGCGCCAAGCTCGTGTAAACTAGAGGCAGTTTCTCTGTGGGCCTGTGGCGCAGCTGGGAGCGCGCTTCCATGGCATGGAAGAGGTCGTCGGTTCGATCCCGACCAGGTCCACCATACAGTCTTCGGTCTTTTTAAATCTGCAAATAACAGCCAACAATCCCCAAGTATCCCCGCAAAATGGGCGCCTTTTGCTCCTGAAGGACACAGGAGAGGATTCTCCGCGCACTGAAATCTGCTGCTAAACAGAGCCATTCTCTGATCGGGAAATGCCGAGTGTCCTTCGGAAAGTAGGAATGTCCGGGATGCGCAGATTTGAACCGCCTCACAAGCCATCAAATGTGAGATGAATGAATGGCTCGCTAATCGAATGTCGCATTGATCCAAAGGTTTTTCGACAATTCGGACAACATGGCCGAGATGGGAAGCGGGTTTCCGATCCATTAAGGTCCAGCGGATACGCTGACCTCGGCTGAGCTTGGGCGCATGGCCATAAATCTCCGATTACCCTACAAAACGGCAGCAACGCGTCAATGAGTGACTCGGCCAGTTCAGTGTTTGCGATCGACAATCGCAATAAACCGCGATCAATTTCGCGGAAGAGGTGTCGGGTTTCGGAATACGATTTGAGATTCTTTGCGGTTGGATGATGGCGACCCGGCTTCCAGCGCGCATGTCTCTGAAGATCGCGCCTTCGCCGGTAACGACCCGGCAACAAATATGCGATCCTAAAAAAGAATCCGGCAGCGCCTTCGGAGACTACATTGGGGTCCGTTGTTCTAGATATTCGTTATGCGTTGCGTCAACTGCGCAAGTCACAGGGATTCGCGCTAACGGCGATCCTCACCCTGGCCTTTGGCATCGGGGCCAACACCGCTATCTTTTCCATCGTTGAGGGTGTACTGCTGCGGCCCTTGCCATTTGCCAATCAGGCAAGACTGGTCACGCTCGGCGACAGGCTTGAGGGCGTAGAGTATGGCGGCGAGGTACCCGGCGTTACGCCGCATGGGATTCGCATCTATATGCGAGACACTCATGCATTCTCAAGCCTCGGTGGCTACCAGGCCACAACATACGAACTTTCTGGCCTGGGTACACCGGCACAGATCAATGCCGGGCGGCTTACGGCAAGTATGTTTCCCGTGCTTGGCATCTCGCCATTGATGGGCCGCGCCTTCACTCAGCAGGAGGACGATGACAGTCGGCAAGTTGCGGTGCTCAGTTATCAGACCTGGCGCGGTCGCTTCGATGGAGATCCCCACATACTGGGCCGAAAAGTTCTTCTCGACCGCAAGCCCTACGAGATCATCGGCGTGATGCCGCGCGAATTTGAATTCCCCCTGGTCCCTGGTCAGTTGAACCGGTGCGAGCTTTGGGTACCCATGAGCTTCACGCAGGCTGAAAGATCCCAGGCCTCGGCGGGAGCCTGGGCATACAACATGGTCGGACTCCTCAAGCCCGGTATAACTCCCGCGCAGGCCCAGCAGGATGCTGCCCCCGCGGCGCAGGAGATCATGCGCAACTTTCCTCCGGCGCTGCGCAGTCGTCGTATTCATCCTGATGTCCAACGGCTCGATGAGAGCACGGTGGCCCAGGCCCGGCCGTTGGTCCGCACGCTCTTGCTTGCGGTCATGGTGGTCCTTTTTATCGCCTGCGCCAATCTCGCGGGACTACTGCTGGTTCGCGTCATCCGTCGCCGGCGCGAGATCTCCGTGCGGCTTGCGTTGGGAGCCAGCGGAGCGGCCATCCTGCGCCAATGCCTGATCGAGGCGCTGTTACTCAGCGTCTCCGGAGGAGTGCTGGGATTGCTGCTGGCTTCCGCATTCCTTCGCATTGGCATTCGCTTGCTGCCCGAGACTCTGCCCCGTGTCAGCTCTATTCGGCTTGACGGGCAAGTGGTGGCCTTCTCGCTCGGATTGACGTTGCTCACGGGCCTCTTCTGCGGACTGATTCCTGCCTTTGCCGCGGCACGCACTGAAGTCAACGAAGCATTGAAAGAAGGCGGAGGCACTGGTTCCGCCGCCGGCGGTCACACACGCCTTCGCTCCGCCCTTGTGGTCGCGGAACTCGCAGTTGCCCTCGTCATGCTGATTGCCTCCGGACTGTTGCTGCGGAGCTTTGACAAGATGCGATCGGTGAACCTTGGTTTCCACACCGATCACACGCTGACTGCTTCTTATAGCCTCCCTCGCGAGCAATACTCCAGCCAGGATGCCATTGACGCCTTCAATCTAACCTTGCGCACCAGGCTGGAACAGTTGCCCGGAGTGCAAGCCGTCGGAATGACCTCCCTGCTGCCCGCCGCTGACGTGGAGTTCGGAGGCACCTTCACCCCCGAAGGCTATGTCCCTCCCAAGGGAGAAGGGTTGGTTATCGCATGGATCCCTCAAGTCACAGGCGACTACTTCCAGGCTCAAGGTGTTCCCATCCTTCGCGGCCGCGACTTCACTCTGGCCGATCGCGCTGGTGCTCCCCTCGTGGTCATCGTCAACCGAATCCTGGCTGAGCATTACTGGCCCGGGCAGGATCCCATCGGCAAACGTCTGCATCGCGGCCCCGCCGAAGCCGCTCTTCCCTGGCTGACCGTGGTGGGAGAGATTGGGGACGTCAAACAGCTCGCCGCCGATGTACCCACAGGAAATCAGTTCTACATTCCCTCCAGCCAGGTGAAGGCGGACGCCGGATCGTTTGCCTCTCCGGGCATGCTTTCCGGCAATGCTGGTTCGATTGTGCTGCGCGGTCAGATGCCTCCCGAGCAGATGGCTGAGTCCCTGCTCAAGGTCGTCCGCTCCATCGACCCCAACCTCCCTCTGACTCATGTCGAATCCATGGATCGGGTGGTTGCAGAGGGCCAGGCACCGCGCAGGTTCAATACCGTACTCATTTCCAGTTTCGCCGGCGCCGCAGTTCTGCTGGCTCTGCTCGGCATCTATAGTGTCATCGCATTTTCGACCGCTCTGCGAGCCCGGGAGATGGCGATTCGCCTGGCGCTCGGCGCACCGCGCGCGGAGGTCATGCGGTTGGTTCTGGTTTCCGGCGTCAAACTTGGCGTGGCCGGATGCGGGATCGGCGCCATCGCCGCCATCTTCATCACTCGTCTGCTGCGTTCGCTTCTCTTCCAGGTTGATTCGCTGGATCCGATTGTTCTTTTGTTGGCGACCGTTTCTATTCTGCTGCTTGCCATCGCGGCCTCCGTCATTCCGGCCCGCCGCGCTGCTTCCGTCGAACCCTTGCAGGCGTTGCGAACGGAGTAGCCTGCGGGTCCCGGCTGCCAGCCTTTGGGCAGCAGCTTCTCCAAGTTCGAGCATCCTGGTGTCAGCTGTTGCTTTATTTTTTGCAAAAAAATAAACCTAAACCAACAGGATCCAATCACCATTGTGAAAAAGACGCGAATCGAAATTGCAGCCAAGCCGGAAGATTTATCCCCAATCAGCGAAACGATGGAGTCGCGCTCTCTCTTCACCCGGCGTGAAATGCTGGGAATGGCCGCTATGTCAGGTTTGGCGGCTTTGACGGGTACCGCAGCCGGTGCTGTTCCGCAGACTCAGCCAGCCGGTGCTGCTCGGACGTCTGGGCAAAGGCGGCCTCGTATCGCCTGCCTCGTCAGCTATTGGGGGCTTCCAACTTCACATGCCGACTGGATCGTAAACAAGCTATTGGACGGTTATTGGTGGAAGGGCGCCTACACTGCTTCGCAGGTGGAGGTGGTGTCTGTTTACATCAATCAGCTGGACACGAGCTTGCTGGGTCAGAAAGTATGCAAGGCGAAAAATATTCCCATCTTTAAAACCGTCGGGGAAGCGGTCACGCTTGGCGGGAAGCAACTTGCGGTGGATGGTGTTGTCATCGTCTGCGAACACGGGAACTATCCCACCGATCTGAAGGGACACTGGCTCTTGCCGCGCTGGTGGATCTACCAGCAGGTCATCCGGGTTTTCGAGCAGAGTCAACGCTCGGTGCCAATCTTTAACGACAAGCACCTCTCCTACAATTGGGACGACGCCAAGTGGATGTTTGATAAGTCCCGTGAACTGAACTTTCCCCTCACCGGAGGTTCTTCCATCCCCATCTACTACCGCACGCCGGAGATAGACCTCGCTCCCGACACGCCGCTGAAGAACGGACTCGTGATTGGAGACATGGCGGACGAGGGAGCCGCCTTCCATTGCATTGACGTACTCCAGTCCTTTATGGATCGCCGCAAGGGCGGGGAGACAGGCGTCGAGTCAGTGCAGTCCATTCGCGGGCCTGAAGCATGGAAGTGGGTCGAAGCCAATCCCTGGGCCTACAACTCGCTGGAAGCCGTGCGGAAGAATTTTGATCTGCCAGCGGGACACTTCCAGCAGGACATGCCGACGAACCAGCAACGCAGGCAATCCAACCTCTGCATCGTGAAATATAACGACGGAACCGAAGCAGCCTCAATTTCCGGTAGCGATGTGGGTTGGACGTTCGCCGGCGACATCGAAGGGCAGAAAGACCCGACGATCGTCTCGATGCTTGGGTTTCCCGGCCCCATCTCGCAGTTCCATGCGGGGAATGCCCACGAGCACTGGCTGATCGAGATGATGCTGACCAGAAAGGAACCGTTCAATGCGGAGCGGCTGCTCGTGTCAACAGGGATTGTGAACTACTACATGGACTCAAACTGGCAGGACGGCCGTTACTCTGCGGTCGGACGGGTGGTCGAGACGCCGTACATGAACATGAAATATCACTCGACACACGGACCGCTCTTTAACACCGGGCCCCGGCCGCCGAATACTCCCTACCTACGGGGTTTTGCAACCGTATGAGCTTTGTGCGGATGGATCCATTCGGAACTGGGTCAGGCAGAGTTCGGTAAAGTAGCGCCGATGGGCATGTACCGATCAACGCGCATTGGCGGAAGCAATCTTCTTTTCTCGGTGAGCGCATCATCGCCAATGTGTGCGTTGAGACAGGATTCTTGACGGGATTCGGCGGTGGAGAACGGTTCGCTCCCGACCAGGTCCACCAAACAGCCTGAGGTTTTTTCAATCTGCAAAATAAGCCAACACTCCTCCAATGCGGCCTGCTTATCTTGGGGCATGGCCGCAACTCTCCGATGAGCCTCCGATATGGCGGCAACGCGTCAATGATTGACTCGACCTGTTTCGCGTCAATTGAGACTTGCCCGAGGATCACTCAACCGAAGAAGTCGGCGCACGACTTGCGGCGTCATCGACGCGCTGTTTCGCTGGCCGGCTGCTCAACTCGAGACGAATTCGCCGGTGCAAACGCAAGCAGCACATTCCCGCTCATTGCATTGGTATATCCACTGGTGGCGAACACCATTCCCCCGACGATAGCCGGGCCAGCGCCATTGAGTGAGCCACCGTGTGCCTGGATACCATTGGTGGTCAGGAATTGTTGCGCGGTATCGAAATCCCAAATCACCTGGCCGCTGCGGGCATCGTAAGCGCGCAGATGCCCGTCCAGCGAACCCGCGAAAACCACTCCGGGAATTGCCGTCGGGGGAGCCATTTGTGCGGCACTGCATCCGTCGACGCTCAGGCAGGACAGCTTGGGCGGAGGTGCAAGCCAAACCTTCCGTCCAGTCCGCAGATCCAGAGCGAACAAGCCGCCGCCGCCGAGCGGATGGTCGAAGTCATAATCTGAGATCGGATAGAATGCGTAGTCGCCTTCTACCGCGCCTCCCCATTCGATCCCTCCAAGCGGGCCGCCGCGTGCAATGCGCTTTTGCCATAGCAGTCGGCCGTGATGGTCCGCGTCGAGAGCGTACACCATGCCCGACTTCTGAGACAGCAGCAGAATGTGGCGCCCATTGCTCAACACTTTGAGTACTGGAGGTGCGCCAAAGTCATAATCGTCACCGCGGGGTTCGGGGCAATTGTCCTTCTGCGGGGCAACACAGCCGGAGTTCCATAGATCGTTTGGCGTGAATTGACGGTGCCAGAGCTTTCTGCCGGTGGTCATATCGATGGCGATGACGGCATCCGAGGTGTCGCTTGGCGGAGATGAATAGTCGTTTCCGGTGGCAACGTAAAGGATCCGGCGCTCTGTATCCGCAGTTGGCGACGACCACACAGCCGCTCCCGCTGGCCCGAAATACTGGACGCCTTGCGGACTTTTGCGTGTCGGCCCGGCAGTCTGGTCGATGGTGTAGGCTTTCCAAATCCGCTTCCCGGTCACGGTATCAAGCGCCACCACGCTACCGCGGAACGTGCAACATGGATACCGAGGATCGGCCGAAGATCCTTCCTCGCCGGATGAAACTGGGACATACAGCCGGTCGCCGACCAGCAGAGGTGAACCTGTGATCCGGGACGCGGAATGAGATTCCGGACGTACCCTCCAGATTTGCGATCCGTGGTCCACATCCACTGCGTAGATGTACCCACTGGTGTCGCCGAAGAATGCAGTGTGGCCACCGTTGCCGATGGATATTGCTGTCTTGACCGTGTCGGCAGCTTGAAATGTCCACCACGTACAGCCCTGGGCCGCATCCAGGGCGTAGACTGTTCCATCCTCGCTGCCCACAAAGAGCTTTCCGGCGTAAGAAGTAGGCTGGCTGTATGTGGCAGCGGCTCCTGGGAATCCGAATGCCCACTTTAGTTTGAGTTGTGTCACCTGCTGGGGATTCAGCTGCGCGACCGAGGCAGGTTGAAAACGCGTATTGTGCGGGTCCACTCCCCACCCGGCCCAAACGGGTGCATCCGGCGGGGGATCAACATCGCGTGCACACATATCTGAATGCCTGGCGGAAATCGCTGCTTCCGATTTGCCGAGATAATTTGCAACTGCGACTCTCTCTGGCTTACTCAGCGTCTTTCCTTCCCATTTCATCTCTCCAGTCTCGAGGGCAGCCAGTATCGAACCTTTCGACATTTCTCTCAGAGCGGCCGGTTCGGGTGCGCGCATGTCATTGTCATTGCGGTGACATGCAGCACACTTGTTGTTGAACACTGCAGAACCGTCGACCGACACAGGAGCCGGCTTTCGGCCGCATCCCAAAGTGGCAGTGATAAGGAACAAAGAAAGGAATGCCCAGCACTTCGGCGCATTCTTTCGTTTCATGACAGCGACCCCTTAGCAGAACTTGCGTCAAACCGCCTGGTTGGCAGGCTTAGTCCTACTTCGCATAGCAACCCGACCCGCAGGCTGGTTCTTCTTAGTGGCTTAGACACATCTCCGCCCGCGGAAGTCTCGGTGCGAAGAAGAAAACCAGTACGATTCCGGCGGCGAGCACGCCCTGTTAGATGCGCTCGGAGTGAGGAGATTGGATGAGTTTGCACCCAAACTGGGTTTTTTGACGGGATTCGGCGGCGTCGAATCGCCATGCATATTTTGGGCTACGCTAACTCGAAAAGCCACTCGGCCTGAAATCAGCGATGGGGAAGCAGATTCTGCAACCACCGATCCCTTCGCGCTATGAGACTGTGCAACGATAGGGCGCCCAGCAATTAGCATGGGAAGTGATGTGCGCTCAGCTAAGTGGAACCAAAGTTGATCTGGTGGGCGTCGGCCTGAACGCCACGGATACCGTGATCCCGGTCTCGGCATTCCCCGCACCTGGCTCCAAGACCGAGTACAGCGAGCACAGTGTTTTGCTGGGCGGCGAAATCTCGACTGCGGTGATCGCCTGCCGCCGCTGGGGATTGCGCACGCGATACATCGGACGGCTGGGCGATGACTACGCTGCGCGTCTTCACCGGGCTGCCTTCGACGACGTCGGAGTCGAGACCCGAATTGTTACGGTGGAGGACGCATCCAGCCCGCAGTCCCTGATTCTTGTGGATGATTCCGGGGAGCGGACCGTTTTGTGTCATCGCGATCCGCGTTTGACCATGCAACCGGCGGACATAGAACGCGAATGGATCAGCTCCGCGCGGGCATTGCTGGTGGATGGATATCACACAACGGCGGCCATTAGCGCCGCAACCTGGGCCCGCGAGGCAGGCATCCCGGTGATTGCCGACCTGGATGTCTTGCGGCCGGGCATCGACGACCTGATGCCGCTGGTGGACTACGCCTTTGCCAGCCGTGGGTTTCCCGCGGCGTTGACGGGAGAGCCAAATTTGAAGAAGGCTCTGGCGATGCTGCATGAGCAGTTTCATTGCCGCCTGGCGGGTGTCACCCTGGGGGTGGGCGGGGTGTTGACCTGGGACGGAGAAAAGTCGATTCAGAGGCCTGCCTACCGAGTCTCTACCGTCGATACTACCGGCGCCGGAGATATTTTCCATGCCGGCTTTGTCTATGGGCTCCTGCAGGACTGGCCCATCGAGCGCCAGCTTGATTATGCGTGCGCGGCCGCCGCGCTGAACTGTACTCGCGCCGGCGCTCGGGGGCACATTGCAACTGTCAAGGAAATTTCGCGCCTGATGGCAGATAGCACACGGTATGACATTGCTGAGTACGCTGATATCCGCTGAAGGCTAAGCAAACCGCCGGGCCGAGGTTATTGGGAACCGACTTCAGTGCGTGACTCGGTCTGATGGCGACAGTTGAGAATTCCTGATGCGGAAGCTGGCCGGACTGTGGCCGATTTCTCGCCGATAGCAGATCAAAGGCTGTTGGACATTGAGGCTGGCATCCGCATATCGGCCTCTAGGGCTGCAGATCCCGTTCTGGAAACATGAAAACAAGCAGCACGATTCCAACGATCGTGAAATCGCGAAAGGCAGTTTCCTCGCCGTTCCACGCCTGCGACTGCCACATCAGGAACCATTCCCCGCCAACGGAGATGAACGCGACCAGCCACATCAGGAGCGATAGCGTCAGCGCGATGATGGGTATTCGCTTGGCTGCTTCAAAGTTGATGGCCGGACGCCGGATGGCTCGTGATAGCGCCACGCAGCCCAACCACAACAAAATTGCGGTCACGATCTCCCACACAATAATGGCGATGTAAAAGGAATAATCGGCGCCTGGTGACGTGAGAGCCCGCCACATTCCATGGTTCCCGGGAAAGGTTGTGTCCATCCTAAGGACATGGCGAACAAGCTGGTAATTCGAGTTGAAATCAGTCAGATTGTTGAACACGACCAGCGAGTAGAAAAGAGCGACTCCTGCAAGCAGCAACAGCTTCGCGGCGCGCGTGATCACTTTCTGTCTCCCTGGGTTGGAACTGAAGCCGGGTCGTCGGGCTTCATGCTAACTTGGAGCGCCGAACGATTCAACGACAAACTTCTCACAAATCGGCGCAGCAACTGCTCCTAAGCTCGTGTGCGGTCTCGATTGATTCGCTACGAATGGCATCCCGTGGATCCGCCGGAAATTCAAGGGAGATCCTCGAGGCCGAGGACTTGCTGGATGCGGATTATTGTTTTTTCAGCACCGCATCACTGTTTTCGTCGGTGGTGATGGCGGCTTCCAACTTGACCAGTGCGGCGTAGTCGGAAGGCGGCAGTGTCAATTGCTTCAACGTGAACTCGCGATGGTAATGCAGCACACCGTTTTCCGCCTTCACCGCGCTGTGATAACTTGCGAAGCCCACGTCCATGTTCACCGCGGCCGGCATATCGTCCACCGCATATCCGGCGGGAAGCGTCACATCGAAGTCATCTTTCCAGATTCCCGCGCCATTGAAGCTGATCGGATACACTCGCGGTTTGTCTAACAGCTCGTATGCGTCGGTACCAATCACCCTGGGGCGAACTAATAACAACGTGCCCGCACTTTTGGCATACAAGGGGGCGGTCACCTGGTAGTCCATCTCCACTGGCTTGTCGAGCGCCATCACGTTATCCGTTTTCTCTGTTCCCAGGGTGAAGTTGGATAAGGACCGCTGCAGCGCGCGTTCCAGATTTTTCCGTTGATCCTTCTCACTCGCCATCGACAGGTTTTCCCGTAGATTCCATGACGACGCTCCGGAACGCAGCACGGTCACCTCGCCCGTCAGCGTTCCATCCGGCGACAATGTGAACTTTGCGGTGCGATCGGTCGTGTCCGTCTCCGGCTTGAGCATTGGAAGCTGGATCACCTGGCTATCGGCTCCAGCTACCAGCAAGCCATAACTTCCCTGTTCGTTCTCTGGAATCTCGCCGATGGGAACGTAGGGGTTGGTGGGATCGAAAATCAGATATTTTCTTCCGGTGCGAGTTGTTACGACGGCCTGTAATCGCGGATTGTCGTATCCGGCCGGAATCTCAATCGCTGTGATCATGTGATCGCCGAAGATCGACGGTGTCCCTGGATCGATGACGCCTCTGCGATGATCCACGGCCAGCCATGTTGCGCGAATGCCGACTGCGCTCAACATTGAGATCATCAGCGTGGCTTTGTCCTTGCAGTCGCCGTATCGGTTGCGGAACACTTCCTCTGCCGAATGCGGTTGCAGGGTGCCGATGCCGATCTCAATCCCGACATAGCGAATCTGCTGTTGCATAAAGCCGGCAACTTTCGACAGCCGCGCCATAAAATCGCCGTCGCCGGCAACGGTTCGCGCCTCGGAAGAAATGTCGGTACCGCCTTCACTTTCAGGACCTGCCAACCCCTGGTACCAGGCGCCGATCTGCTCCCACAGAGCGTTTCCCTCTGGAATTGGATTGGCACTGAAGTGCACGCTCATTCTTCCCGCCAGCGCTACCCAGGCCGGATGCAGTTGCACCTGCGACAAATCAATCCCTTTTAGATTGTCGATTTCCCAGCGGAATTGATTCGGCGCCACCTGGGTCGCCGCTACAGCATCGTGCCGAAACCAGACCAGGTACTGATGCCAGCCGGGCGGCAGATCAATTTCGAACGACGTTTCCACCGTGGGGACGTTGTTCTGAAATTGCCAATTGTCTTGACTTAAATATGGCGCAAGCTGCTGCGTGGTCTCCCATGCGATCACCCCTCCGGGGTCGGCCCCGGGAGGAGATGCCATTTTCACGCGCTCGTCGGCATACAGAATGCCGTTCCCGCTGGTGCCTTCCTCCACATATTCCGAGTCCTTCATCGTATAGTGGTGACCATCGGGGCCGATGCTCCACACGTGGAAGGACAAGAGCTTCTCGTTCTTTGAAAACCCCACCGCGGGGGTAGCTTCGCTTCGCCCCTGCGGCCTTAGAATCTTCACCACCATCCGATTGCGCTCGATTGCTTTTCCATCGGACTGCACCGTCAGCAAGGTATCCTGCAGCAGAACTACGGCTTTGGCGTCGCCCCAGTCACCTTTCGCGGCCGATGCTGCGTTGATCGCCCAGTCCGGAATCTGCGAATTGGAGGCATGCGCGGGAATCGAGCATCCCAGGGCAACCACAAGAATGCAGCCGACCCCATGGACGACTGCCCCGATTCGCGCAAAACGCGTACGCCCGACCCGACCCTGAATTGTCATTGTCCGTTCGCCGCAGCCGCCGTTCGCTGCAACACCACTTGCTGTTGGTCCTGCGTGGCAGCGTTCTGATAAAACTCGCGCAACTGCGGATACTCCTTGGTAGTGAAAAGCGTGTTTCCCAGCAGCAGCAGCCGTTCCTGCTTATACGTGGTGGCAGTATCGCTGTATACGCTTTTGTATTCGGCGCCGATCGGATTTACGGTGGTGATGGCTTTGGGCATGCTTTCCACCGACATGCCCGGCGCCAGCGTAATCGTCACAACATCCTGTACTGCCGATGGATATCGAAGATCAACTGGATTCTCCCGCTTTTCGGATGCAAACCTCGGCGTGGATTTGGTTTCGAAAAAGGCGGCTGGAACGAAGACGCGTTTCCCGGTAACCGTTCCCATGTTTCCGCTCACGTCCAGAATCGCGATGAAGATCAGGCTGCTGTCGTTTAAATCCAGAAAGTGATTCATTTTCACGGTTACGCCGTCTGGAACCTGCGCCTGCACCTGCTTCTCCAGGGCTGTTTTCGTGGACTGCTCATCGGTCCGCAATGCTCTCTGCCGCCAGATCAGGGCTTGCACACCTGACAAGGTGATCTGAATCCGTCCTTGCAGTTTGCCGTCCGGGCCCATGGTGACATTCACGTTTCGAACGGTGATGTTGTCGGTATATTTCGCCGCCGGCGCTGTGTCTAGCGCGGTACCATTGTCGGTCTGGCGAAAGCCCAACATCTGGGTGTGAATCCAGTCAAGCTTGCCGTATTCACAATACCGTTCCGCCGGATCGAAGTATTCTTCCTTGCCGCCCACATTCACAATGGCGATCTCGTCGGTGAGCTGCCCCCAATATAGGTATCCTCGATTCAGCAGTGAGCGGTTGCGCGAGGTCAGGGCCATGGCGTAGGCCTTCATCCCGGCAGCTCGCGCCATGGCAATGAATAGCAGCGTGATTTGATCGCCGTTCCCTCGCTTCTGATCCCAGATGTCGGCCGCGTTCTTGGTTTTCTGGCCCTCGGCTATGTTCTCCTGCACAGAATGTTGGCGCGTGAAATCCGTATTTTCCAGCGTCATAACGGCCGCATAGATTTTTTGCAGCTTCTGGTCATCGCTATCGCCAGGGGCTACAGTCTTTGCCACCGCGGCGCGAATCCTGTCGGAAGGTTCGGCAAATTTGTTCACAGCCTTTGACCAGTATTTGGCTTCGGCATCCCAGAATTCGGCCTCCGAAGGGTAGGGAGTGTAATAGAAAATCAGTCGATAGGTGAAGCTGCTGAGAGGCAACATGTACGGCTCATCAGGAGCTGCCGGGATATTGTCGACGACCAAGTCGAAACCATCGAGACCGGAGCGAACATTGACTCCCGGAGGCAGAAGCGGAAAGTACACCAGATGACTGACCACATTCTGATGCCCTAGTGAGTCGGTGATTGTAATCGTGCGACTGGTATCGGTCGGGACAAAGTGGTAATGCGCGTGGTGCACAAAAATCGGCTGTTGCAGAATCCAGGTCGGCGGCATGAAATAGTTGCCTTCATAGGTCAGCAAATAGCGGTACTCGATAATGCTGCCCACCCGAATATCCGGAAGCGAGAAGACCTTGGCCATCACCGTCTGGTCGCCAGACTTGACCAACTCTTTATTGAAGGGTTTGCCGGTGAACGGGACGACGGTTCCATCCGGCTCAATGGTGCGCCCTTCCACGTTGGAAATATTTTCCCCACTCGCGCCCTTCTGGTAGGGAATCTCGATCTCACTAAACTGTTCCTTGCCCTTCTCGGTCAGGATTTTGATTCGGGCATAGGTGACGTGAGAATGCAGCTTGTCGTTGACGATTTCCTCGCGAAACAGATAGACCGCCGGCGAGTCAGGAGCGGCGGGATCGGAGGTCATTTTCAACTCGTCCGGTGTAGGTTGGGTCCAGCTCGCACCAAAGGCGGGAACATACGCCACCGACATCAGGCAGAAAAGAAGGAAAACTCTACGGCAGAGGAGATCCACGGCACAGCAGCCTTTCATTGGTTGGTGGTTCACACACGATTTCGCCCGGATTCGGAGGGAGCGAACCTGCGATGTTTTATTCAGTGATTCTTTGTAACCCCGAACTGGATTCCGTGCAAGAAAATTATCCGCTCGACCCCCTGCGGTTACCATCGAGTCAATGGCTGCGCAAAGCGGTACCGTTCGCGAGTAACACGGGAGCTGAGAGGAATCTCCGTGAGGCAATGTTTCCGTTTATGATTCGAGTACTTGAGCGAAGGCGTTCAGGCACGAATCCAATCCATCCACTAAGAGGAAACCGCCATGGAATCGAAGTCTGCAGCCCGTGAACGATTCGATTCTGCCCGTGACGGCTTGATCGCCCTCAGCCATCGCATCCATGCGAATCCTGAGCTTGGCTTCGAGGAGGAGAAGGCTTCGACATGGCTTTGCGACTTTTTGGATGAAGCCGGCTTCAGCGTGGAGAAAGGTATTTGCGAACTGCCGACGGCCTTTCGCGCCCAGGCTGGATCGGGTCCGCTGCATATTGCAATCTGCGCCGAATACGATTGCCTGCCCGACATCGGTCACGCCTGCGGTCACAATATTATCGCGGCATCTGCGGTAGGCGCAGCCATCGCGGCCGCCAAGATTGCGGATGAACTGGGGCTGACAATCAGCGTCTTCGGGACGCCCGCGGAAGAAGTGGGCAATGCCAGCGGAAAGATTCTAATGCTGGAACGTGGCGCGTTTGAGGGCGTCCACGCGGCGATGATGGTGCATCCCGCGCCATTTGATATGCTGCGGGCGAAGTTGATCGCAGCGTCGATGTTTGAGGTTCATTGCACCGGCAAAGAAGCGCACGCCGCGGCCTTTCCAGAGTTAGGCGTGAATGCGGCCGATGCACTCACCATCGCGCAAACCGCGATCGGTTTGCTGCGCCAGCATATCCTGTCTACCGATCGAATCCATGGCATCATCACCAACGGAGGTGCGGCTCCCAATGTGATTCCCGCGCATACTTCCGCCAAGTATATAGTTCGTTCGGAGACGCTGGACCGGCTTGCCGAGCTGCGACCAAGGGTGTATCGCTGCTTTGAAGCGGGCGGCCTGGCAACTGGAGCTACTGTCGCGATTACCGGCGGCGATAAGCCGTATGCCGAGATGAATCATGACGAGGAAATTGCGGCGCTGTACCGCAAAAACTCTGAGGACCTGGGGCGTCCATTTCCCAATGTCGGTGAATGGGAAACCCGTCCCACGGGATCGACGGACATGGGCAATGTCTCGCGCGCCATGCCGTCCATCCACCCCATGATTGGCATCAACTCCCTGCCGGCTGCCAATCACCAGCCGGAATTTACCGCGCACTGCATTACCCCCGACGCGGACAAGGCGCTGATCGACGGCGCGCTGGCGATGGCGTGGACCTGCATTGATCTGGGAAACCATACCCCTCTGCGCGACCGCCTCATTACCGCGGTAAAACCTCGTTGACCAGTAGTCCCGGGCTGGCGGTTCATCATCATCACCGGCAAAAGTCGCCCGCGCCGGCGAGAACTCTGCTGACCGGCTCCAATCTTTCAGCCGCACCAGAATTATTTCGACGCATGTAAACGGGGTGAGCGCCACCTTTCCCTGACTTTCGCCTGGACCCCTGCCGCCGCTCCAGAAACTTGACGGCGAAACCAGGCTGCGCCGATGTCGCTGGTCAAGACAGCCATTTTTCAGTGGTACAGGAGGAGCGGTCAGCGTATGTTTGTTGGGGTAAGGCAGCACTTCCGAGTTTTCGAGTTTTATCCGCGCGGAGTTAGACGCCGTTGACGGCTGACTGTTCCTAGCCAGAGTTCGACGACTAGAGGCAACACTGCCCAGATTTGGCGACCGCTGGGCACAACCAGAAAAGGAACGGTGATTTATGTCGAAGCAACACAAGTTTGGACGTTTTGCTGCTGTATCTCTCGGTGTCGCAATGCTTGCGCTACTGTATCAACCAGTGGCGAAAGCAGACGGCGCGAAAGAAGAGGCTCGAGTCACAGACTCGGGTCATGTGATCAAAGACTTGACCACGAGTTCCAACGGCATTCCCATGGGCATCCTGAGAAAGTCGGAATGCGTCATTGTATTGCCGGCCACCAAGAAGGTCGGCTTCATCGTCGGCGCGTCGTATGGCCGTGGCGTCATGACATGCCGCACAGGCCCGAACTTCGACGGCCCGTGGAGTGCGCCTACCATGATGCAATCCACCGGGGGCAGCTTCGGCCTGCAAGCTGGCGGACAATCTACGGACTACGTGATTCTGGTGGTGAATGATGCGGGCGCACGTGCTCTGTTGAAGGGCAAACTCAAGCTGGGCGCGGACGCCAGTATTGCCGCCGGCCCGGTGGGTCGTACGGCAGACGCCTCCACAAATGGCGTCATGAGTGCGGAAATGCTTTCCTACTCGCGTTCGCAGGGCGTTTTCGCCGGCGTATCTCTATCCGGCGCAACCCTGGGGCCTGACAGCGGCGCAAATGAAAATCTGTACGGCAAGAAAGTCAGCGCTGTAGACATCGTTCAAAAGCGCGCTGTTCCTGTTCCAGCTTCGGCGCACGAACTGTTAGCGGTGTTGACAGCGAAATCGCCAAGCAATCATTCCAAAGGAAAGAAGTAACCGCTCCGCAGACTTCAGCGATTGGCAACCACGGAAACCGCACCCTTCGTCAGGCTTGGAAATCTCGGGCCTTCGGTGGATGCGGTTTTCGCTTTACAGCCAGGATCCCCTGGCAAGACTCGCTTTCAAAGACACGGAACAGTCTATGTGAAATTCCGACGTCGCCAGAAATTGTGTTGACACTCTGAAATGAGAGGGCCTAGAATCGGGCGCACTATGAGATCAGTCGGGCTATCTCTCGCAACGATATTCACATCCGCCGTGCTGCTGCCGTCCCCCGCCCGCGCACAAGCTCCTGTTTTTGAAATCGCACCTCAAACCAGCCAAATCAAATTCCACGTTGAGTCCTCCATGGATCTGACGGGAAATTTCGACAAATGGACTGCCTCATTGACCATGACCTCGCCAGACGTGACCACGGCTGTTCTTGATATCGAAATTCAGGCCGCCAGCGTCGACACCGGAAGCGGAATGAAGAACGGTAAGCTGAAGGACAAGGACTTTTTTGACGTCAAAGAGTTTCCGGTGATCTCCTTCAAGTCGACGGGAACTACGCAGACGGGAGCCAATACTTTTGACATTCCGGGTACCTTCACGATACGTGGAGTCTCCAAACCTGAAACCCTGCACCTGACAGTGTCTGGCATTGGAAAGGGTGAAGGCGCGATCGTTGGAACTATGGCTTTCGACCGCAAGGACTACGGAATGAACAAAAATATTCCGTTTATGAAGATTGCCAACCGGGTCGAAGTGTCAGTCGACATCAAGGCCAAGCGTGTCAGCGGACCGCCCGTTGTGCTCAAGAAGTTCTAAGCCGACAGCGCACAGCTTGAATATTGTTTTTCACCCGAAAGAAATTGACACCGGGTGCTTGGAGATCCTACGATCAAGCACCATGCGCCTCCGCATCTTCTGCGCCCTGCTGTTGGCTGTTGTGCCCGCAGCCAGTTACGCTCAAGTTCCCCAATACGCGATCACGCCGCAACAAAGCATGATCAAGTTCCACGTCAAATCCTCGGTCGATCTGACCGGCAAGTTTGAGCAGTGGCACGCCTCGCTGAAGTTTTCATCTGCCCAGGTCGAATCCGGCGTGCTGGACATCAGGATTCGAGCGGCCAGCGTGCAGACCGGCAGCGGCTTCAAGAATGACAAGTTGAAAAGCAAAGACTTCTTCAACGTCGCCCACGACCCATGGATCACCTTCAAATCGACCAAAATTGTTCAGACGAGTCCAACGACATTTGACGTGCCCG
Organism: uncultured Acidobacteriota bacterium; assembly: GCA_963735505.1. Lineage (GTDB taxonomy): Bacteria > Acidobacteriota > Terriglobia > Terriglobales > Acidobacteriaceae > JAKAAZ01. The sequence continues at coordinate 77,291 of CAVTLR010000005.1, forward strand.
GCATCTTTACCATCCGCGGCGTTTCGCGGCCAGAAACCCTGCTGCTGACGGTCGATCGAACTGGGACAGGCTCGGGCCAGATTCAGGGAACCATGGCCTTTGACCGTAAAGAATATGGAATGGACAGCAATATTCCTTTCATCAGGATTGCCAACCGGGTTGAGGTGGATGTCGATCTGACGGCCAAACGGACCAGCGGACCCCCGGTGGTCTTCAAATACTAGTCGGCGGACTATGGCATATGAACCGCCGTGCATTCGGCCGGGAATCTCACTTATAGTTATGTTGTGCGTTGAGCCAAGCTCGCGAGGCCCTGCAATCGGCAGGAGGCAGACATGAAACTCGACGAATTCAAAGGATCCGTTGCCCATCAGGAACCGCCATCCGGCTTGTCGATTCCGCTGGTGGCATTGTGGTGGGACATGAAGGGCGATTGGACGCAAGCGCACTCCCTCGTCGACGAGCTTGAAACGAAAGATGGAATGGCTGTCCACGCTTATCTGCACCGCAAAGAGGGACAAACCGCGAACTCCGACTATTGGTATCAGCGAGCCGGACGCGAATTCTACCGGCCGGCTCTGGCAGACGAGTGGCAGACGCTGGCTGCGGCACTGCTATCCTCCGCTAAATAAGCCTGGAGGATTATCGCTGCGCAGAAAAGCAAGAGCACCGCGCGCCACGATGGTCGCCTGTGCGCCGCCAGCTTCATGCAGCGTAATCTTGTCGTCGCTCACAATGACATCATGAATTTCACGCCACGTCTTCGGCACATCGGCAAGAAACATCAGCCACGACTCGTTCAATTTCCCATGCGGAGGCACCGTGCGGTCGATTGGGCCGTCAAATTTTGCGCGCTGCCGGGCCATTTCCTCCTTACTGACCGGCAAGGGAGTGGGTCCAAACTCCAGTCCGAGCGCCCGCGTTCTGCTGTTCCACGGAGCATAATCTCTGGCGCGGTTTTCGTGCCACATCGCCAGCCAGGGGAAGTCGGCGGAGCGAAGGCAGTATCCGAACAACAGCCCTAATTCCCAATTCAACGCGGAGACGAATCCAATTTCTCTTTCCGGGTTCTGCTGCAGCGAGACCACAAACCCGCCGTTCGGCGGTGTAAACGGCCGCCTCAAGTCGCGTCGTCCGTGGGCCTCTGTATCGACAAATGGCCAATCAAACGGCTTGTCCGAAGGAAGCAGGCATGGTCCGTCGTATCCAAGCGGCCATGTCCTGCCCTTCCCTACCGATGCGGCAAGGCTGCACGACTCCGCATTCACCAGCGGAGCGCCTAAGGTTGCATGTTGTTGCCACTGAATTTCGCGTGGAGTATCGCGCAGGTTGCGAACCTGTTCTTGCACGCGCACCACCGATTCGCCCGGCGTGATCTGAATTTTGCGGAGCGCCTGCAGACCCGTGATCGGCAACTCCGCACGCAATACCAGACCCGCGTCGAATTGGCCCTCACTCTCACAAGTCCAGTTGGCGATTCCGGCCTCGCCATGCAGCGTGACTCCAAGGCTGGCTTCCAGATCCGACGGAAGTCCAAAGCAATCGAGGCATAGTGAATGACCGGAGTACGAGGCGAGAAAATTCCCGGTTGGCCTGCCGCCATATTGCTTCGTAAGCTCATCATGTTCGGGAGTGAGCGGATCAGCCGTGGTCCACGGGGATTCCCAAATCACGTTGTCGGTTGCGTGTCCGCTGGCGGGCGCAAACGAGAACGATACGATGTGCCCGCCGCCGGTCAGAACCGTCATTTCTACCCGATCATTGCCGAGGTGGAGTGCGCTTCGACCCTTCCACTCCTTCCTCATACCGTCTGTCCTGACTGGTTCACAGTTATCCTTTCGTGCCAACTGGCTTATTCTTTCGTGATCGCGCGCATATGCCACTGCAGCGGGAGAATTTCGGACGGCGTCACCTGGATTACGCTAGCGACCAGCGAAATTTTTTCCCGGACAATCCTCCACTACGTTACACCTGCGCTCCTGTCTCACCTGAAAATTGAGATGGCTGCATGGCGAATTGTGCTGTCCAACCTAGACTCTTCCGGTCGCGCTATGCTGCCATCTTCGATCCGCTGCCCCGTGCCGCCGACGCAGCTTGCTTGTGTACCTCACCGATCCATCTTGGTACGCGGAAAACCGTCGCCGCAAAGTTGGGCCGTGTCACAATCAAAGCTGGGTGAAAGCTCGCGAAGGCCAGCCTTTTTCAAGGCTCATTCATCTCATGGTGTGAGCGCTTCCAGCCAATGCAACCGTATCTGCCAACGAAACCATGGAGCCAGCAAAAGCGGTATCGGGGGATTTCCGTTATCGGCGCTTACCCGGCGCCTTATCGCTCGGCGGTCTCTCTGTGCCCACCCTGACACGCAGTGTGTGGTCCTCATTAATTCAGGATGAGATCGTCGACCGATCGGCCGAGCTTGCATATTATTTTCTCTTCGCCATGTTTCCGGCGTTGATCCTGTTGTCTGGGATGTTCAGCCTGTTTGCAAGCACCAGCGCGCGAGCCAACCTGGAGCTGATGTTGTATCTTGCGAAAGTCATCCCCCCGGCAGCCTTTGCGTCTGTGGAAACAGCCTTCAGCCAAACCACCCGCGAAAGTAACACCGGGCACATTTTGTTTGGTGCCATTACAGCGTTGTGGGCGGCTACGTACGGCATGTCCTCGGCGCAGACTATTCTGAATGCAATCTACCGAGCCAAAGAGAGCCGCTCCTATTGGAAAGCGAAGGCGATCGCGATGATCTCCACCATGGCGATCTTCGTTTTGGTGTGCAGCTCCATGCTGCTTCTGATTCTGGGTGATGACCTGGCGAAATTTCTCAGCAGTGACCTGATGTATAACCCGACCTTGCTGGCCCTATGGAAAATTGTGAAATTCCTGGCTGCCATGTTCTTTATGGCGATGGTCTTTTCCATTACGTATCGCTGGGGACCAGCCGGCAATGAACGCCCGTGGCGGTGGATCTCCCCAGGAGCGATTGTCGGCATCTTCGGCTGGCTGGCGGTATCGATGGGCTTCCGGATTTATCTCCACTTTTACGATCCCTACGCCACCACATATGGATCATTCGGCGCCGTCATTGTCTTATTGACCTGGTTTTATGTCAGCGGATTTATGCTGCTGCTGGGCGCGGAGATTAACTCGACAATCGAGCGGGCAGCGAGACAACCGACCTGAGCGATCAGGAAACCAGGCCCGGATGAATGCCTCCGATCGCGCCTACGATCCCGGCTCAGACGACCACCAAACAAATCGCGTCAGCAACGGATAATACAGTCCCAATCGCAAGTTGCGAGTTTCTGGATAGACGATGCGCGCGATATCGCCGTATAACTGCATCTGTTCTGCGTAGAGCTCGCGCTCTTTCGCGAGAAACTCATCCACTTGCCCAGCGCCATGCGAAGCCGTCTTAAAATCGACAATCCAGAGCGTATCTGTATCGGAATCCATCGGAGCTGCGCCGGCGATAAACATCCGGTCGACGCGAATGGATCGCAGTCCATTGCCATGCATCGCCGTCAATGAAACCTCAAACCCGCGGCTGAGAACCGCCTTAGTTTCTTTCCCGGATGGAACGGAATGCTCGCTGAGAATCCATCGGCCATGCTCGTCTGCCGCAACGTTGCGCAACGCGGCGACAATGCGAGCCGCGTCTCTTGCTGCTTCTTTCGGCGGATGACCGCTGCTGAGCAACTGCAACCGAATCGGCTGGCTCAGTGCATCGATCGATCGTACTCGCGTTGATTCATCTGAATTTTGCTTGAGGATATCGGCCAGCGGCTCCATAAACGCGTGCAGCACGGTGCCAAATACACGTGCTCGCCACGAACCCTGCGGTCGCTGAAATGGGGAGGTGTCGTCATCATTGTCGGGATCACCGATTCCATCTTGCCACGCCGGTGCAGACGACATTGGAATGTCGGCAAGCGCTGCGGGAGGATTCCAGTCCGAGCGCAGACGCTGAAAGTTTGACAGCGGCACAACTCGATTCGAGCCGGGGAGATCTTCTGCGGCCGCAATCGATTCCACCTTCCCGGTCAGGAGTGACGTAGTAAAGACTTCCGTCCGGGCCGGCATCTCCACAACAACTCCACCACTTGCAACGCCGTCTTGTTGAGTACGCCAGTGCCGGGTGAAATTCGCTTCGGCAACCGGCCACGCGGTGTGCAGCAGCGTCTGCCTGCGCACGTTGCCCAGCCCATTCTTTCCTTCCTTGCATTGCCCGAACAGATGCACTTGCTGACGAGCACGCGTGCAACCTACGTACAACAAGCGCTTCAATTCCTCCCGATCGCGCTGCGCACTAGCCTGGCGAATCCACTTGTTGATCGGCTCTTCTTCCTCAGAAGCATGCTTAATTGGCGCCAGCAAGACGCGGCTGACCGCATCGCCGCCTTCATCCGTTGCCGCCAATACCTGCTCCATCCATTCCGCCAGGCGCGACTCATTCGCCGGGACGGTACGATGCAGCCCGGGCAGGAGCACCACATCCCATTCCAACCCTTTCGCCTTATGGAGTGTCAGCACCTCCACTGGAGCCTGCTCAGTTCCACCAGCGGGCGCATACAGCTTCAAGACCTTTTCTTCTATCTGCGAAGCGGTCGGCCAACCGCTTTCACTTTCTAGCTTGTCGAGCATTCGAAAAAATTCCTGCACCGTCGGCCATTCGCCTGCAGGAATACAGTGTTGCCCGCCTAGCGTGTGCCACGTGCGCCGCACCAACGTCGAAAAGCGTTGCTTGCCAGATTGCTGTTGCGCGGCATTCATCGCTTGCATCACTCGCGCGGCGCGTTCATTCCTCTCCTCACTGAGGTAGGAAGAGCGCTCACGAAATAATTCCGCAACCGTCTTTGCACTGCCCTCCAGATCGTCATTGCCGCACAGTGCCAGCAGATCCGTCAGCGTCAGCCCGCACCACGGCGCCCGCAAGGCTGCCAGCCACGCCACGCGATCCGCCGGATGCAGCAGGCAGCGTGCAATCGTCATCACATCCAAAATCGGCTGCCGATCCGGCAGAGAATCCATCTCGATGGCGCGATATGGAATGTTGCGCGTCCGCATTTCCTGCAGGATGGAAGCGACGTGCGTTCTGGCTCGCACCAGGATGGCGATGCTGAGCGGTCGTTCACCGGATTTCAGATTCCGGGCTTGCTCGATGACGTCGCAAATCTGTCGCGCCTCGATCGCGCAAGGATCTTCAAGCCCGTCGTCGCTGCCTTGGGGCTGAGCGAGCCGCACGTGCGGATGCCAAAACAAGCGCTCCGTTTCTTCTTCGAGATGCGCGGCTTCAGAGGCTTCAAACTCGACGGCGTCCACATCATCCTGCGCCTCGTGGGCAAATATCTGTGCAAAGGCGTCATTCGTCTGCTGCACCAGGCTTTGCCGCGAACGAAAATTTGAGCGTAACCGGATCGGCTTCAGCAGCACGCCGCCGACGCCATCGCGGCGCGCGCGTGCAAACAGTTCCACCGCGACGTGACGAAATCGATAGATCGACTGCTTTGGATCGCCGACCAGAAATACTGTCTGGCTGTGTCCATCCCATCCCTCAACCAGCTGGCTGAACAATTGGAACTGCGTCAGCGAAGTATCCTGCATTTCGTCGACAAGTAAATGCTGCATCTCCATTCCAAAGGCCAGCGCCAGCGAATCCGGTTCGTCGTCGAGTGCGTGGCCTGCCGCCAGCGCAATCTCGACAAAGTCGGTGCGTCCCGCCTGCGCGAACGCCACTTTCAGTTCAGCCGCGGCGCGCCGCAACAGCAGAAAGCTCGAACGCAGGATCACGCGCTGCTGTTCTGTGTACCCTGCCGGCGGCAGCTTGGCAACCTTGGCCAACGCACGAACCAGATCGTCCTCACCCGACAAGGAATCGAGCAACGCTTTGAACGCTTGTGTGTGCGGTTGTTGTGCCGGAAAGCCGATTGTGGCTCTGACTCCGCCTGATTTTCTCAGCGTGCAATCTTCCGTCAGCAGCAATCGGGCAATCGCTTTCCAGGCACCATGGTTCTCCGCAGTGTAGGATGGAACCCCATCGGTTCCGGTGAGTTCACGAAAAATATTCTTATACTTGCTGCCCTCCAGCTGGTCCGCCGCGTAGCGTCCCAAGTCGAAAATCTGCTTCCACATCTTCTCGGGTAAGATCGCGGCCGCACGCTGCAACGTTTCCTCGCATGCCTGACGCAACGGTTCCTCAAACTTCTCGGAAATGAGGGCGTCCAATTCCTCGTCGGAATATTCTCCGTTCGATTGGAAACGCGCGACCCCACTGATCGCGGGTCCGCAACATGTCCGCCAGCAGCTTCACCGCATTTTCCATGCGATTGTCGAGATGCAACAGCAGTTCGCGAGCGGCCTGGCTCAAGCGAGAATCGCTTCCTCCCATTTCCTTCAGGGTCGACTGCGCAGCCAGCAGATATAGATCGCCGGCATCGTCCACGGGTCGCATCTCTGCGCCCAGTCGCGACAGCACGGGAAGGCGGCCAACGATTTTGCTGCACAAGGAATCGATGGTGCCTATGTTGATGCGCTGCGGCTGGCTTACCAGGTTCCATCCGAATTTTGCGTCGGCTTCCAGCGCCTCTAGCGCGAAGGCGCGAGTCTGCAGATGATGCGTAGCCGCAGGATCGATCGGGAGATTCTGTTGCGCGTCGCGCAGGGATTGAAGAATTCGGTCGCGCATCTCCGCCGCGGCCTTACGCGTGAATGTAATCGCCAGCACCTGCTCGGGCTGCTCCACACGCCCCAGCAGTCGCAAAAAACGTTGCATCAACAATTCTGTTTTGCCGGAACCTGCGGGGGCTTCCACGATCCAGGATTGCTCGACGTTCCACGCATCTTCGCGCGCAAACACTTCGGCCGACTCCGCCGGCATCGCGGCATCTGTGCTCGAAGGAAATTTGCGCAGGTTGCTCATCCGTCGACATCCCTCGATTCGGTGGTCGATACAATTTCTTCTAAACCGTCGCGCCCCACGCCGTATGCCTCGCGAATCCTGCACAACAAACCCTGCGCGCAATAGCGGCAAGTCTCGTACCCCTTTTTCGGATCGACGACAGCCACGCCGGCAACAAAATCTTCCGCGAGACGCGTCAGCGTGGCTCGCCACACCACTTGCTGCTGCTGCAAGCCCTCGGGGGACAGGCTCGCGCGCGGATTGTTTCTGGCTCCAGGCGCGACTGGAAAGACTCCCGCAACAGAACCGACCACGGTCAGGTCAACATTTCTTGGATGAAGCCCGGCGAAGGCGATTCCAGCCAGCGGCGTTTCTTCGCTGGCAGAATCCTGTCGCAACACGGCGTACGCCGGCAGCTGCGGTTCATCCGGGCGCTCGCCATCGCAGGCGTTGCTGTCGACCTGACCGGCCTTGTAATCCAGCAACACCATTCCCTGTTCCACCTGATCGATGCGATCGATGCGGCAGCGAAGTTCCACGCCCCCCAGATGCACCTGCTGCAGTGTGTCTTCAGTTTTCACGACCGTAAAATCCGGCCGCCGCTTTTCAACTTCCAGCCAATCCATCAACCGGCTCTCAATACGCTCCGCCTCAATGTCCAGCAGAGCTCGCTGCCAGGACTCGTCGGCGTGCTCACGGAACCGCTGCAACGCGTGATGAATATGCGTACGCAAGATTTGCCGGCACTCGTCGTCTGTACTTTCGAGCAGCTGTTTCTGCGACTTCATAACATTCCAAAAATGCTGCAGCACCTGGTGAAGAATGATTCCCTGCGCCTTCGCAGAAAGTCCGTTGTCGGCCTCTTCGATCGGATCCGCCGCCAGTCGCATCTCCGCGAAGGCTTGAAATGGACATGCGGCTTGATCCTTCAAAAATCTGACGCCGCTGCGCACTTTTGTTCCTTGAAATGGGATCGCGGGTTCCTCGTTGACAATTTCCAGCGCCGAGGGCTCTGCGTCGGCTTCGGCATGGATTGTCGATTGAACCTGGCCCGGCAAGAATTCTTCCATTGCAATCAGCGGAACCTGGGGCAATGCGCTGCGAACGGCTGCCGAGATGGCGATCTCCGAGCTGGGAACATGCGCACTGGCTGTCGTGGGATCACTTTCCTGCAAGGAAAAACTCACAATCGTCGCCGGTGCAGAGCTGAGGGTTCGCCGCGTGACACGTTGCGCAAACGCAGTGTCCGTTGCCGGGTCCGCGTAAGGCATGTGCGCGGCTCGCTGCACGCTCCACGGAAGAAATGGCTGGGCATGGCCGCGTGGTGGCCAACTCGCAGCCTGGGCATTCATCCACCAGATTCGATCGAACGTGAGACCCGCAGCCTCAGCGACTCCGAGAATCTGTACGGGCGCGTTCCTCGTTTCCAGCGTGAACAACATGGTCGCCGCCAGAGATTTCAACCGCTGGATCGCCTCGGAAAACGACACCGACCCCGTTACCGCACTCAATGAGGAAAGCTCATTCAGCAGTGCGTTCCATCGCCGCAACAATTGATATTCCGCGCTGTCCGTCGCGGTCAGCAAGCCCCATTCCGCAGCGGCCAGCAGATCTTCCATCGCCTCTCGCCAGTCGGCATAGGAGCGGTGTTGCTTCATGTCCACGCGTTTTGCTGCGATATGGAAACGCTCCAGCGTTCGTCGCAAGGATGAGCGGCCCTCATTGACCGCACCAGGCGTCAGCCAATCTTGAAAATTCGCGAGAGATACATTGCCGCCCAACTGAAAGTCGCGCTCGCGAAATTTCTTATCCAGCATCGCCCGCGCATCGGAAGGCCCAGAACCGAATCCGCCATGCACCACTAGCCACGACACGTCTTCCGCCGGCAGCGACGATTCCAGCCAGGCAAACAGCGTCAGGGCGGTGCGCACTGCGGGCATTCGATTCATCGGCGTGCCTAAGGAAAATTCATACGGCAGCGGCGCATTCGCTGCATGAATATTCATGGAAGACAGAGCCAGCACGCGACGGAAAACGGCATCGAGCCGATCTTGCATCTCTGCCAGCGATGGCATAACGATACCGATTCGCTGATTCGGATTTTCAAGAAGAGTCGCTCGGACCCATTGAGCCGCGCCCTCGATCTCTTCCTTCAGCGTGGGCGCGAAGGTGAGCACCGAATGTGACGGCCACTCGCCGCTGGATGCATCTTGCTCAGTCGACTCGACCCGGCAGCCCACGCTGCGAATCGCATCGATCAGAAGTTCCTGAGCAGGCGTGGTCCGATCAAATCCAACCAGAAATATTGCTTCGGGCAGCGGCACTTTTCCGGTCCGGATTAGATTTGCCAGTTCACTCTCGACTTGCGAAAACGGCAAGAGCGAAGACCGCCTGCAGACTTTCTCCAGTTCCACTACCCACCGAGAAAACGCTTTTACATCGATGTTGTCGTCGTTTCGAAATTCTCGCAGCTCGATTCGATACTGGTGCATCGCCTGCCAGGCCTGTTGCGCCTGCTGGGCCAGACCGGCAATCGAGATTGTTTGTGTGCCAGATTCATCTTGCATTAACACTTGCAGCCACAGTTCAATCTCCTGCGCTTCATTCAGCAAGATGCGCGTCTCAGCTCCGCCAAGGATGGCAGCATTCCACAGCGTTTTCAGCCACGGCTCCCACGCCAGGATCTGCGGACTTCTCCAGCCCTGACGTCCGGCGGCTTGCTGTTGCCGACTGTATTGTTGCCGAAGCGCTCGAGCGGCGCGCGCAGTACTGGTGATGATGGCGGCGCCATCGATATTCTGTCGTAGCTCTTGCAACAATATTTCTTCGATGGACATCTCTCTCCGGGTGGCCGCCATGTTGAACGGAGACAGTTCCACGTTATACGACGACGAGGTGCAGCACCAGCCAAGGGCGCGGTCGCAATGGTATGCTTTCGCCATGAGGCGATGGTTCGCATCGGTATTGCTGCTGTTGACGGCTTTGTTGCCGCTGCAGCCGCTGATCGCCAGTGCCCAGGCGGATGCCAGCCTGCCCGCTTGCTGCCGCCGTAGCGGCGCGCATCACTGCATGATGTTGGGAACGGTGACGCTGGCCGACTCCGGCACACAGCCTTCGGTTCGACCTGCTCCGTGTCCTCTGTGGAAGATTACTGTCAGCCCCGCAGTAGTGGCGGTCGCAGGGGCGCCCCCGTCCCTCTCTTCGAAGCCCGCGATTTCGGAAGATGTTGTCACTGTTGCTCCATCCTTGGTCCTGACCCGTTTGGCGCGGTCACGCTCTGCGCGCGCGCCTCCCGCTGCAGCTTTCTCCATGGCCAACTTCCAGGCCTAGACGCAAGCAGGCTCCGATCCATCGCACATAGGATTGCCTGCGGCGTCTCCCGCACAACAAGTTCTCCGTCTGCGCCGGCCCAACTACGCTGGCATCGAGTTCGCAGCGTCGAATTGCGGGCACCCTCAATCGTGGAAAGACCGAAAGGGAAAAGGATAAGCATGCAGCGCACATTTACGCTGGCAATTCTGGCGGCTTTTTTTATTTTGATTGGCGTCAGGCCAGCTCACGCAACGATTTTCGGCTCGGTTCGCGGCATCGTTCACGATCCTGAGCATCGCCCAATTCAGGGCGCACACCTTACATTGAAAGCTCAAAACTCGGACTGGACGCGATCAGAAGACTCCAATGCCAACGGTGAATTTCTATTCACTTCAGTGCCTTTCGGCAATTACACCGCCACCGTAACGTCGAATGGTTTTCAGCAACTCAGTCAAGAAGTCATCGTTCAGTCCGACACTAGTCCCGTGCTCCATTTGCAACTGTCCATTCAAGGCTCAAAAGCAAACATCGTGGTGCCGGAAACGATTGGGTCGGCGACGACGGACACCGCTACGCCGACGGAGATGATGAGCCGGACCGATATTCGGCAAACTCCGGGAGCCGATCGCTCCTACGGCATGGAGATGATCACCGACTATGTTCCCGCCTCCTATGTGACCCACGATATGCTGCACATGATGGGCGGCCATCAGGTGAACTGGCTGATCGACGGCGTCCCGATTCCCAACACCAATATCGCCACTAATCTGGGACCGCAGATCTTGCCGCGGGACATCGACTACCTCGAAGTGTATAGCGGCAGCTACGACGCCGACTATGGAGATCGTGCCTATGGAATCTTCGATGTAGTGCCGAAGACTGGCTTCGAGCGCAATCGCGAATGCGATGTCGTTCTGACCGCCGGTAATTTCTACCAAACCGATGACGAAATCAGTTGCGGATCCCACACCCAGCGTTTTGCCTACTATGCGAGTTTGAACGGAAACCGCAGTAATTACGGGCTCCAGACACCTGTTCCCCAAGTGGTGAACGATGCTGTCAACGGCTTTGGCGGATTCGCCACGTTCATCTTCAATTCTGACCCGAAGAACCAATATCGCGTGGTGACCTCGCTTCGCCGGGACTATTTCCAGATCCCCATCGACCCCAACCCCAACTCAATCGGGAACCAGGTTTATCCGTCGTACGGCCTGCATGACGCGGAAGTCGAACCCGATGGCTATGCAACTCTCTCCTGGGTCCACACCTTCAACCCCGACAAGCTGCTGACCGTTTCTCCGTTCTACCACTACAACGGAGCGGACTATAAAGGCGGCGCTAACGACTATCCTGTTTCGTCCACTGTCGATCAGAATGCGAACTATCTAGGCATGCAGACCGATCTGAATTACAACTTCTGGAAGAACGATCTTCAAGCCGGCGTCTATGGATTTTTTCAGCACCAATACAACTACTTCGGTAACTATTTCAACGACGGTACTCCAAATGTCCCCGCCTCTTCCATAGGAGTGAATGGTGGGGTGGCCGCCGAGTTCATCAATGACAAATTCAAGGTGACCCCATGGTTTACGTTGATCACCGGACTTCGCCTGACACAGTTCAACGCCACAATCTCGGAGACGGCAGCCGATCCCCGCTTCGGAGGCGCTTTGAGGATCCCACGGCTGAACTGGGTCTTCAGTGGTTTCTACGGGTATTACTACCAGGCGCCGCCACTCGTGACTGCCACTGGCCCGCTGCTCGACCTGGCAAACGGCCAGAATTTCACCTTTTCCCCTCTCCATGGCGAGCGGGATATTCAATGGCAGTATGGTGTCACGATTCCCTACCGCAACTGGACGCTAAGCGCGAATAATTATGAAACCCGGGCGGAGAACTGGCTGGACCACAACAATATCGGCGAATCGAACATCTTTTGGCCGATCACCTGGTCGTATGCGCTGATTCAAGGATGGCAGCTCACCCTTCGCTCACCCGAGGTCCTGCACCATGGACAGTTTCATCTTGCCTATGCCAACCAAATTGCCCAGGCAACTTCGCCGATCACCGGGGGCCTGATCTGCCCCGCTCCGGTTACCTCAGCATGCCCGCTCGATATTCCACCCGGACTTGCACCCGTCGACCATGACCAGAGAAACACTTTGAACGTGGGATTCAACGCCATCCTGCCTTGGAGCGCCTATGCCGCAGCCAATGTTTACTACGGTTCTGGATTTACGAACGGCTTGTACGGGACACCACAGGCACAATATCCCGGACAGTATTTGCCAAGTCACACAACCGTCGATCTCTCAATCGGGAAGACGTTCGCGGAGAAGTACACGGTCTCTGCAAACGCAATCAATGTGGCAAACCGGCGGGTTCAACTGGACAATAGTTTGACTTTCGGCGGATTTCACTGGAATGATCCGCGGCAAATCTATGGAGAGTTCCGTTATCACTTCAACTATTAAATAACTTCAGGGATGTGGTCGGCTCATTGGTGAACTCCGCTACCATTTCAGTTATGACCGGCTGTTTCACAAATAAGGAGTTTCGATGGAACCACTGAGATTGCGCTCCTCTGCGGTGCGGCACAGTCACTTCCGCCAGCGAAGTTTGGCCGTGCTGAGCATTGCGTTGCTGGGCGCATCGTTTGGAGTGCTCGGTTGTCATTCCAGTTCGCGGTCATCCGGTAGCGGGACGACTTCTTCGTCGCAAAAGCAATATTCCATTCGCGGCAAAGTGGTTTCTGTCGATCAGAAAGATGGCGTCATTGCACTCGATACCGAAGCCATCCCCGGCGTGATGCAAGCCATGACCATGGCCTACACGCTGCAGAATCCTTCCGTCGCCTCGGAGTTGCACCCTGGCGATACGCTCACAGCGCAGTTGCAGTTGGAGGCGCGGGGGGCGGTGCTCAGCAGCATCGTGATCGTGCAGCAGGCAAACCTGAATGTGCTGCCGCCGGTGCAATACCACGTGCCGCAAATCGGCGACTCGGTTCCGGATTTTCATTTCCTGAACCAGAGCAATCGCGAAATCTCACTGAAGCAATTTCGCGGCAAGGTTGTAGTGCTCACCTTTATCTATACTCGCTGCGCCTCCTCCCAGTTCTGTCCGCTGATGAGCCGTAACTTCGCGCACCTCGATCAACTGTTGGCTGCCGATCCCGAACTCTATGCCAAAACTCATCTGCTCAGCATCAGTTTCGACCCCGAATACGACACGCCCGCGGTATTGCGCAGCTACGGCGGCGCGTACACTGGGCGATACACCAAAGAAACCTTTCAGCATTGGGATTTCGCTGCACCTTCCCCAGCCAAGCTTGCATCTCTACTGCAGTGGTTTGATGTAGCGGTGAACAGGTCGAATGGGAAAGTGATCACGCATTCCGTCTCGACCGCGGTGATCGGCCCGGATGGAAAAATCCGCGCCTGGTATCCCACAAACACGTGGACGCCGCAGCAGGCGTTCAAAGATATTCAGCAGATCGTGCAAAAGGAAAACTAGCGAATGGTAGTTGTGTTGATGGGTGTCACCGGAACTGGCAAGACCACGGTGGGCGAGGCTTTGTCGGCTCGCACCGGCTGGCCGTTCGCCGATGCTGATGATTTCCATTCCGCGGCCAATCGCGCCAAAATGCATGCCGGGATTCCGCTCACCGATGCCGATCGTGAACCGTGGCTGAAAAGCCTGCACCAGCAAATTGTCACTTGGCTCAACAACGGTGTGAATGGCATCCTCGCCTGCTCCGCGCTGAAGGAGTCGTATCGCACTGAGTTGACGGATGGGACTGGGCCTCGCGATGTTCGCTTTGTGTTCCTGACTGGACCGCCGGAGCTGATTCGCCAGCGCATGGAAGCTCGGCACGGCCATTACATGCCGGAATCCTTGCTTCCCAGCCAGCTGGCAACGCTGGAGCCGCCGCATGACGCCATTGAAATTTCCATTGACCAGACAGTTCCGGCCATGGTGGATCAAATCCTGAGTACGCTCGCCAAGGAAGGTTATGCTGGAGTGAGCGAGCGGAAACTCTAGAGGAGATCGAACCCGTCATGGCGAAATTTACACTTGTCACCGCATTGGTGCTGATTATTTTGGGAGTGGCGTTCTTCGTCGCAACTGGCAGCCACGCGCCTACGGCTCTCATCCCTGCCTATTTCGGCATTATTCTCGGCATCCTGGGTCTGCTGGCGAAGACTGAAGACAGCAAGCAGCGCATGATTTTTATGCACATCGCGGTCACGGTCGGATTGCTCGGCGTCATCTTCCCGGGCTGGCGTGCTGCGTCGGCGTTCATCGCATCTTCCCACGGAGCCGCCATGGCGCGGCCGCTTGCGGTGAAAGAAGAATTCGCCATGGCGATCATCTGCCTCATCTTCGTTCTGATGTGCGTTCGCTCGTTCATTACGGCTCGTCGCGCACGAGCGTGAAAGAAGTGTATGGCGATAAAACCGGCATGGGTTGACGGGGGTACACGCGGCGGAAGAAAGTCGGAATCTGCTGCAGGACGCGTGTCTCCGGATGCGCCGCAGAGTAAGAAGAAGCCGGAGCTGCGCAAAGTCCTGCCGGAAGTCTGGTCGCTGGTACGACCGCGCCGCTGGCTGCTTGCCTTTGGCCTGCTGCTGATGGTCATCAGCCGGGTCTCCAGCTTCGTTCTGCCGCTCTCCGCTAAGAAACTGATCGACGATGTCATGGGCCATCACCAGGTGAGCCTTCTGCCCTGGATTATCGGCGCCGTACTGCTGGCGACCACCATTCAGGGCCTGTCATCGTATTGGCTGACGCAGCTTCTTTCCATCGCCGCGCAACGCCTCATCGCCGATCTACGCGTTCAGGTGCAGCAGCACATCGGCCGCTTGCCGGTCGCGTTCTACGATGCGAATCGCACCGGCACGTTGGTCGCTCGCATCATGACCGACGTTGAAGGCATCCGCAACCTGATCGGCACTGGAATGGTGAATTTTGTTGGCGGTTTACTGGCAGCCGTCATCGCCTTCGCGATTCTGTTGCACATCAGCGCCGTAATGACGCTGCTGGCTGTCGTGGTATTGGTGATCTTTTCGCTGATCCTGATGACCGCGTTCAAAACCATCCGCCCTATTTTTCGCGAGCGCGCTCGCATCAATGCCGACGTGACCGGCAGGCTGACTGAATCGCTGGGTGGCGTACGTGTAGTGAAGGGCTATCACGCGGAGGACCGCGAGGCTCAGGTGTTTGCCGGAGGCGTGCAACGCCTGCTGGAAAATGTCATCCGTACATTAACCGCTCAATCCGTCATGAGCCTGGCATCAACCGTTGTGCTCGGTGTAGTCGGCGCGCTGGTCATGTATCTTGGTGGGCGGCTGGTGGTTTCGCACGCACTCACTGTCGGCGACTACGTCACCTACACCATGGTGCTGGCGTATTTGATCGCCCCGGTCATCCAGATTGTTGCGGTGGGGACGCAATTGACAGAGGCTGTCGCCGGACTGGACCGCACCAGTGAAATTCTGGCGGAATCCGGCGAAGACAATGACCCCCAACGCAACATACCGCTCGGACCCATTCGCGGCGAAGTGGAATTTCGTGATGTCGTGTTTGCCTACGAGCCGTCGAAGCCGGTGTTGCACGGCATTTCATTCGAAGCCGCACCCGGCAGCGTCACCGCGCTTGTCGGTCCATCCGGCTCCGGCAAATCCACCATCATCAGTTTGCTCTGCGCCTTCCACAAGCCCGACTCCGGCCAGGTGCTTGTCGATGGCGTCGATCTCGCCAAGGTTCGCCTCAGTGACTATCGCACCCAGCTCGGCGTAGTGCTGCAGGAATCGTTCCTGTTCGACGGCAGCATCCGCGAAAACGTGCAATTCTCCCGGCCGCTGGCGACTGAAGCCGAAGTGCTGGAGGCCTGCCGCATTGCGCGTGTCGATGAGTTTGCCGAGCGTTTTCCGGAGAAATACGAAACCGTGGTTGGCGAGCGTGGCGTGAAACTATCCGGCGGCCAGCGTCAGCGCATTTCCATCGCGCGCGCGATTCTTGCCAACCCGCGCATTCTGATTCTCGATGAAGCGACATCCAGTCTCGACTCAGAAAGCGAAGCAATGATTCAGGAGGGTCTATCCTACCTGATGCGCGGCCGCACGACGTTTGTGATCGCGCACCGTTTGTCGACCATTCGACGCGCCAATCAGATTCTTGTCGTTGAAGAAGGAAGAATTATCGAGCGCGGCACGCACGATGAGCTTTACGCTGCGCACGGTCGCTATTGGGATCTCTATACCCGCCAACACGGCTTGCAGGCAAATCTTTTCCTGGCGCCCGGAGAAGGTGACAGCGTTCCTGAGGACGACAATAAAAAAGAAGCGAAGAATGGCGACCTCAGCTTCAGTCAGGCGCTGCGCGAAGTTCGTTGACTAGCCTTCCACCTGAACCACGCCCAGTTGCCAAAGCAGAAACGCATAGTCGAACGCAATTTCCTTCAGATAATCGTAGCGTCCAGACGCGCCGCCATGACCCGCCTGCATATTTGTGTGCAGCAGCAACAGATTGTCATCCGTTTTCAGGCTGCGCAGCTTGGCGACATATTTCGCCGGCTCCCAATACATCACCTGGCTGTCGTTGAGCGACGTCTTCACCAGCATGGTCGGATACGCCTTGGCGACAACATTGTCGTACGGGGAATACGCGCGCATATATTCAAACGCCGCGGGCTCGTTGGGATTTCCCCACTCTTCATATTCCGCCACAGTTAGGGGCAGAGATGCGTCGAGCATCGTGTTCATTACGTCGACAAAAGGAACATGCGACAGCACCACACGAAATAGATCCGGCCGCATGTTCGCGACGGCACCCATCAACAGTCCTCCGGCGCTACCACCTTCAATCGCCACGCGGTCCTTCGCGCCATAACCGTTCGCCACCAAATATTCCGTTGCAGAAATAAAGTCGGTAAAGGTATTCAGCTTTTGCATCATGCGGCCGGCATCATGCCAGGGCTTGCCCATTTCGCCGCCGCCGCGAATATGCGCATAGGCCAACACCACGCCACGATCCAGCAAACTCAGCCGATTTGAATTGAATCCGATGGGCAGCGAATATCCGTACGACCCATAAGCGTAGACATAGAGAGGATTTTTCCCGCGCTCGAGTCGATCGCTGCGATACACCAGTGAAATCGGTACCCGCACACCATCCGCCGCCGCCGCAAAGATGCGCTCCGACTTGTACAAGCTCCGATCGAAGCCACCGGGAACTTCCACTTGCTTCAGCAGTGTGCTTTGATTCGTCGCCAGATCATATTGGAATACGGAACTGGGCGTCACCAGCGACGTATAGCCATATCGATAGCTCATCACTTCAAACTCGCGATTGGTGCCGGGGGTCGCCGTATATGTTGGCTCAGGAAAAGAAATTTCGCGCGGAGTTTTTTTCGCTTGCTCCGCCACGCTTCCCTCACCAGTCAAATTATGAATGCGCAGGCGAGGCAGTCCCTGGTATCTTTCGTAGGCTACAAAGAAATGCTGAAATAAATCCGCATCTTCCAGCATCACGTCGTCGCGATGTGGCAGAATCTCCTGCCAATTCTCGCGTCCCGGCTGCACCACCTTCGCGGTGACCAAGCGAAAATTGCGCCCCGTATCATTTACGCGGATAAAGAAAACTCCGTCGCGATGATCTGCATAATATTCAATGTCATCGCGTCGCGGCTCGATGCAAAGAAGTTTCCCCAGAGGATCGCTCGCGGCCAGATACCATTGCTCGCTGGTGGTGTGGCTCGCCGACTCCACGAACAAATATTTTCCATCGCGGGTGCGCCCAACGCCCACGTTGAAGCGCTCATCTGCGTCTTCCCAGGCAGTCTCGCCGTTGGAAAAAGTTTGCGTTGGTGCATCCAGCACCCGCCGAACAATCTGGTACGGCCTCTTGGTCTCCTCATCCTCTACGCTATAAAACAAGGTGCGATCATCTGCTGCCCAGGTCACAGATCCGACCCGCTCCGCCATGGAGTGCAGCGTTTTTCCCGTCTGCAGATTTTTCACATGCAGCGCGTACTGGCGAAAGCCGGTATTGTCGGTCGTATACGCCAGCAGGTTTCCATCGTCGCTCACCACTGACGCGCCCACCGACATGAAGGCCTCGCCTTCGGCCAGCTGATTCACATCGAGCAGGACTTCTTCATCGGCAAAACCTTCCACGGGAGGAAGCGGTCGCGGCGCCGAACCCTTCTCCGCCGGAACGCGGCAATAGATGGGATACTGCTTACCCTCCACCGTGCGCGCGTAATAGTCGAACCGCCCATCGCGATACGGCACTGAAACATCCGTTTGCTGAATGTGGCTCAGCATCTCCGCGTACAGGGTATCGATGAGGGGCTGCAACGGCTCCATCACCGCTGCAGTATAGGCATTCTCCGCCGTCAGATAGGCCAGCGTCTCCGGGCTTTCTTTTTCGCGCAGCCAGGCGTAATCGTCGTGCAGCACCTGGCCGTGGAGGGGCAGACCGTGGGGGTCTTTGCGGGCAACGGGAGGTTTCAAATTCGTGATGGGTCGCATGCATCTCCACTATAGAGGAGCCAACGGCCTACACTGAAAACGTCGCATGATTGTTCAGCGAAGAAACGGCAGTGAAATCTGACGCGGCGAAAAGGGGGTTCACATTGCGAAGTGTTCTAAGCTTTACATCTTGCGTGATTTTGCTGGCATGCGCCGTTTCGGCGGCGGCACAATCCCTTCCCCCCACACCGTCAAACTCGCCGGTACCGCAGACAATTGCACCACCGGTACGGTCCGCTCCACCGACGCGCGACCCGCACTCGCCTGGATATGTCGAGGCAACAGAGCTCCCTGACGGCGCTGTCCCGCCTGCCAATGTCGACGGAAACTTTATCATCGGCCCAACCCACCCACCTGCGCCGCAATCGATCGTCCACGCCGGCGTTCCGCAGGGAACGATCATTCAGTTCACCATGAATTCCGCGGACAGCAAGTTCTATCCTGGCGTCGCGCGTGAGCCCGGAACCTTCGGCACTCCCGACCCTACGAATCCCGTCAGATTGATTGTCACCACCAGTCACGCTGCAGCCTACACGCGGCGCGTCACGGTGTATGTTCCGAAACAATATGTTCCTGGCACCGTCGCTCCATTCATTGTTGGCGCGGACGGACCTGACAGCGCGCTGTTCACCGCGCTCGATAACTTGATCGCCGAACGCAAGGTTCCGGTGATGATTGCCATTTCCATCAGCAATGGTGGCGGCGATGCCCAGGGCAGCGAGCGCGGCCTGGAATACGACACCATGTCTGGGAAGTATGCGGAGTTCGTCGAACAGGAAGTCTTGCCGCTGGTTGAGGCGAAAGCCCATGTCAAGCTGACGAAAGATCCGGACGGTCGAGCGACCATGGGAGGCAGTTCCGGAGGCTCCTGTGCGTTGATCATGGCGTGGTATCACCCGGACTTATACCACCGCGTGCTGACATACTCCGGCACCTACGTGAACCAGCAGTGGCCTTACAATCCGCAAACTCCCCACGGCGCTTGGGAGTTTCACGAGAACCTCATCCTAAACAGTCCAGCCAAGCCGATTCGCATCTGGATGGAGGTCGGCGATCGGGACCTCTACAATCCGAATGTCATGCGCGATAACATGCATGACTGGGTTGTCGCCAATGAGGAGATGGCCAAGGTTCTGGCCGCCAAGGGCTATCACTATCAGTTCGTCTTCGCTCGCAACGCTGGACACGTCGATCACGCCGTAAAGCTGCAGACGCTGCCGGAGGCGCTGGAATATGTGTGGCAAGGCTATCCCATAGCGCCTGGGAATGAACAGCACGACTGAACACCAGCTCCGGCAGCGGGCCAACCCACGCGTGGCCAAATGTCACCCGGAAATCTCTTGTTGCGCGGTCGAAACAAACGCGCTCCAATCCCTGGCGCAGCCCATTCGGTTTACGCTTTTCCGCCAATCCGATCATCTAACTTGAGAGACGGCCTACACTGGATGGTCGGGCAACTACGTCTTTTCGGAGTGATCTGTGACAGGAAACATTCGCCGGACTTGGACTGCCCGTGCTGCACTGCGTTTTGGAGTATTGGCGTTTGGGGGATTTGCCTGTGCGGCTAGTTTTGCCCAGGCTCCAGCGCAGGCCGCCGCACCATCCCCTGCCACTTCAGAACTGATCCAGCAGGCGCAGACAGTTTCCATTCCGATCCACGCCTTCAGCCTGACCGATGCGGCGCCGATCAAAGATTTACAGCCGACTGACCTGACGCTCGATGTCGATAGTAAGCCAACCAACTTTCAACTTTCTCGCCCGTGGAGCAGCACGATTAACCCGAAGACAGGTGAGGCCGACGATCTGCCGAATATGCTGATCATCCTTCCCGCAGGCGGGCCGCTCGACCGCAACGATGTCGTGAACGAAACCATCGCCGCGTTGAAAACCGCCGCTATTGGCGGCTGGAACATTTCCATCCTGGATGACAGCGGCAATCAGACCCGATACACACGCCAGCTTCCATTGGTGATCACGGAGATGGAAAAAATCGGCGCTGAAAGCCCGCAATCTACCAGCCTTGCAGACTGGCGCCATACCGTAGCGGTTGCCATCGCCACCATGCGCGACTTGCCGGGACGCCGCGTTGTTCTCTCGCTTGGGGATCTGTTTCACGAAGTTATCTATCACAACTATGAACAGGTCTACAACGCGTTTGAAGTGATCGACGTTGCCACAGCCGCTCGTGCCGCCGGCGTCATTGTCTACTCCGCAGACAGCTCCAAGGAGGTCGATTCGCTGCGCAGATTTCCCGCTCCGTATTCGCTGGTCGGCACCGGTCCCTGGATGCTTCTCTCTGACAACAGCTTCCTGGATGGCTGGATTTGCGGCTCGGTGGCCGACACGCTACAGACGATCCGCAACGACGGCATGGCCGCTTACGATATGGACCTTCATGTAACGCTGAAGCAAATGGATGGGCTACCCCATTCGGTGTCCGTTACACCGAATCGCAAGCAGATGATTGTGAACGCGCCCACCTTCTATGTGGCGCCGAGTCTAACGCAACTGCAGGAACTCACCGGGGCCTCTGCATCTTTGCGCCAGGCACTCAAGCATCCGACTTCCAATCCAAATGCCCCGCTCCAGCTTGGCACCCAAATGGAATATTTTCCCCACCCAGACGGTAAAACTGGAACACAGGTGGTGAGCACCGGGTTGTTCTGGACGGGTACCACGCCGCCTCCGTCTCCAATCGAATTGGCGGAGCAATTTCAACAGACCACGACGGGATTCAAGATGGCCACAACGGTGAACCGTATCGATTGGTATGCTCGCGAGCCGATCTGGAACACGGCCATTGACGTCACCGCTGGCGATTACCGTGTGAACGTCGCGGCGGTGGATGCTACTGGAAAGATCACTGCAGGCCAGGCCAAGGATTTCAGCATTGCTCCCACCGATCCCAATGAAACCGTGCGCATCAGTTCGCTGGTCATCGGCAGGTCATGCTTGTTTGTGCCACCGGAGGAGCAGAGTGAGGGCCAGCCAGCCCAATCCCAGTCCCAGTCCCAGTCCCAGTCCCAGTCCCAGTCCCAGTCCGTGGATTATCTGCGAGCCGGCAACTGCACCATCCAGCTGGAACCGAGCCATTCCTATTCGCCGCAGGACGTGCTGTGGACGCTGGTTCGCATCACGCCCGTCGGCAAGCTGGCCAATCGCCCTGCAAAAGATTGGAAAGGTGACTTTATCCTGGTCGACGCAAAGGGTTCAAGCCTGGCGAAACAGCCGGTTCATTGGATTCAAGGGGAAGATGGCAGCTTCGTCGGCACCTCAGCCTTTCAGCTGAGCGATCCGAAGCTGAAGCTGGAGGATGGAGAGTATGCGCTTGTGCTCACGCTAAAAGGTCCTGGCATTGAAGAGAATTACTCTGAGGATGCGCCATTTCTGGTCTTCGGCGCTGGGAACAGTGCCAAGTCTGCCGATTCCCGTGGTCACCGCTAAGGCATATCTGGATGGCGTTACAGCGACCGGGGATCCGCTCACTGCGGACAAGAAAGCAATCTTTCGGGTTGGAATATCTGCGTGCCTAAACGAATTCTTCGGGTGCTTGTTCCCGCTGCAGACGCTGCTCTCGCAGCAAACTACGCATGCGCAACCTGGCGGAAAAAACGGTCTGCTGAACTTCTTGTTCTGAGGTCTGCAGTAGCCCCGCGATCCGGGCGTTGTCGTAGCCTTCCACATCACGCAGCAGGAAACACAAGCGCTCCCTCTCGGGCATCTGCCAGACGGCCTCTTCCAAATCCGTTCGGCGCACGTTTCTATTTCCCAGCCCCTCGACCTCCGAAGTTACAGCCTGCACCGGATCAAGACCAAAGCGGAGATGGATCTGCGACAACAATGCCTTGTCCACGCTTGCAATGGTCGGCACCGTTTCGCGCTCAAACGCTTCGATAAAGGTGGACTGTAAGATGGTTTCGGCTTCCCGCTCATCACCGGTCATGTAGTACGCGACAGAGAAAACATGATGACGATGACTCTCGAACACATCGCGCTGTTCTGCCTGCGTGTTATAGCGGTGTGTAACCCTGACGATAATTGACTGTGAAACCGTCGCTGGTCGCGGTAACATCATTCCGGCGGAATGTCCTGTGTTGGATTCAGAAAATAACGGCATGCCTTGCCACTTGTATAAGCACGCTGGGGGCCACTCCAGAATTTCAGTTGAGTCTTGCACAGGTATGAGCCCTTACGTAACGATTTTCATTTTGGCGTAGGATTTCAAGCACCTTTAGGATAGAAGGGCAGCCGCGCGCGTGAAGGTAGCATCTAAAGACGGCTTTGGCGAAAAGTGGCATGTAGATACCACCTATATGCATCTCTTTGCCATATGGGAACGAAATAGTTTTCCCAATCAAAATCATGTCTGGCATTTTTACCTTGAATGTTGAACACTTTACCAAGCGGGGCTAACTGATCTTCTCTGAATTACTTGAGGCGGAATGACTGAGGAGTCTTCAGCGATCGCAACGGAAAGCTCAGCTCGGCCGTCTTCGGCGGTTGGCCAGATTCTCTTGATTTCCGGCGACAACGGGCAGTCAAGCTTCATCGCCCAGATCCTGCAAGACCAAAAGCTTCCTTTGCTTTCCTGCTCCTCACCGGAACACGCCATTGAAGCCCTGGCTTCGGATTCCAGCAATAACCCACGCATCAATCTTGTTCTGCTGGATACTGGGGCGAGCGCGAAGCACCTTTTCAGGTGGTTGCGTGAGGTCACCGACAATCTCTTAGCCCCCCTGGTGCTGCTGTGGAACTCGGATCGAGTCCAAATCCCAATCGTGCTGCTCACAGATTCCAGCCATGTCCCACAGGCCGTGCAGGCCCTGCAGATGGGAGCGTACGACTATGTTTTGAAACCCTTTTCTGGGGATCAACTGCTGGCCACGGTGCGCAGGACACTACAATATCGCCGCCTGCAAACCCAGAATGACTTGTTCCGGCACCATCTGGAGCAGCTGATCACCGCGCGGACCGAGATGCTGCAACACAGCATGCGGCAGCTGGAAAACTCCTACGACGTGACCCTGGAGGCATTGGGCAACGCGCTCGACTTGAAAGACGCTGAAACCGAAGGCCATTCCAAGCGCGTGACCGCCTACACCCTGGCCCTGGGCCGTGCTGTTGGTTTGCCGGAACCCCAGCTGCGCGTTGTGGGACGCGGCGCCTTCCTGCACGACATCGGCAAAATGGCGATTCCGGATGCCATCCTGCGCAAGCCTGCCAAGCTGACTCAGGAAGAACGGGCCGTCATGCGCACCCACACCGAGCTGGGATATCAGATGATCCGCAAGATTCCTTACCTGCAGGAAGCGGCCGAGATTGTCTACTCCCACCAGGAACACTTTGACGGTTCCGGCTATCCCCGCGGACTGCGTGGCGAAGAAATCCATATCGGCGCTCGCATCTTCGCCGTCGCCGATACCTTCGACGCCATCACCTCAAACCGTCCCTATCGCAAAGCCAATACCATGGAGGCGGCGCGCAAGGAAATCCTTCGCTGCGCCGGCAGCCAGTTCGACCCGTCCATCGTCGACGTCTTCGTTGCCACCCCGGACTCCATATGGCAAGATCTGCGGGAAGGCATCATGCGCGACGGCTTTGCGTTCTCCCCCTTCGGCTACACCTTCGGCAACATCCCTTAAATCGATCGTACCCATCGCTTCATGGTCCCCTTTGCCAACTTCGTGCGGCAAGGTCGAGAATGACTGCAAGAGCATTTCATTACCTCGCTGCGGGATGGAATCGAACCATGGGCAAGCTTTCAGACAAAGAAATCCAGGAAAAACTGCCGGCGCTGGATGGCTGGAGGTATGAAGCGGGTGCGCTGGTCCACGATTACACGTTCGTGGATTTTGCGGCGGCCTTTGGGTTTGTGGTTCGACTGGCGCTGCTCGCGGAAAAAGCAAACCACCATCCCGATATCGATATCCGATACAACAAACTACGCGTCGCGCTGGTTTCGCACGACTCTGGAGGCGTCACCGCTCGCGATGTCTCTATGGCCGCTGAGATCGGCAAGCTTCCCCAGAATTAAAATCTTCAAGCACACCGGCCCACACTGAGGACACTGTATGCCTATCACAAAGTATGAAGGAATGACGCTTACGAAAAAGGTGATCGTGCTGGAGGAAACCTGGCTGGTGAACTGCGTCTTGCGCGAGTGCGTGATTTTCTACTCGGGCGGATCCTTCGATGTTGTGAATGCGACCTTCGATAGCTGTGAATGGAAATTCCAAGGGGCGGCACAATTAACCTTCTCTTTGATGTCGATGATTGGCCTCATCCCGCCGCCGCAACTGCCCGCGCCAGTGCAACCGTCCACCGGTTCCGTCAACTAACAAGCCGCAAATCCGGGTTGAATTTTGCTATCGCCGACTCATCGGCGTGTGTGCTCTGGCGCTTCAAGTGTCAACAAAGATTGTTCTGTTAACAACTGCGGCTTGGAGTATGATTGGCCTCAAATTCTCCGGTGTGACTGGCTGAAAACCAATGACCCCTCGGCCTAAAAAGCTGACTGAAATCCGCGATCGAGAAGCTTCGGCTATCACTGGACACAAGTTTTTTCTTTTGTTCGTTTTTCTCCTGCTGTATCTCGTCCTGTATCCCTACACGCAAAATAAAGGCGTTGGCTACTACGCTCTTCGCATTCTCGGAATCGGCATTACGCTACTGAGCGTTTATGCTGTCAGTTTCCGCCGCAGCCTGGTCTTCGTCGGCATAGCGCTGGCGATACCCGCCCTGGTCGAACATTTTCGCATCGCGGAACTAGATGCAAGCGCCACGACGTTGGCGACCACCGCACTGACGCTGGCCTTCGATACTTTCATTATTGTCGCGATTTTCCACCGCGTGTTTGTTCACAAGCAGCCGACCGCGGAAACGATCTATGGAGCGCTGTGCATTTATCTATTGGTCGGGCTCGGGTTCGCCAGTATTTACTCATTGCTGGCTGCGCTGCAACCGCATGCCTTTTATCTGGATCCGGCCATCACCATCAACCCCACCCTGAACAGGTTTGACCTTATTTACTACAGCTTCGGAACCATGACCTGCCTGGGAGCTACTGGAATCGCCGCAGTTTCGAACCAGGCCCGATCGCTATCACTGATTGAAGCCATCCTCGGCGTCCTCTATCTGGCGGTGCTGATCTCGCGACTTGTGGGTGCTCGCTCTGGCGCCCCAACCGAGAGATAGCGATTGCGAGCGCCTTGAACCCGCGCTGCTACATCAAGTCGGAAACGAATCCGAATGAGTGTTCGCGCAACAATTGACCCGCGTGCCGCAAATCTCCTGCCCGCAAGGCATCGATGATCGGCTGATGGGAAAGGATTGCTTCCGGCAGCCGATCCACTCGCCGCTGCACATTCAAACGCGCGCGCATGCAAATTCCCAGCGACTTCCAGGCCCGCAATATTTCCAGGTTCTGGCAGCGCTCCATAATGCAACGGTGAAAGTTACGATTGTGACACGCCACCGCTTGCAGGTCGCCGGCTTCTGCCGCCATCCTCATCGCAGCGTATTCCGTTTCCAGGGTGAACACAGATTCTTCTGGAAAATCATGGATGAATTCCGTGGCCGCCTGTTCCAGAATGCCGCGGAGTTGATAGGCGTCACGCAGTTCGGTCGGTGACAGCTCGCGCACACGCGCACCACGGTACGGCTCCGACCTCACAACTCCGATGGCTTCCAATTTTCGCAATGCTTCACGCACCGGCGCCTGGCTCACGCGAAATTCTCGCGCCAGGGTCAATTCCTTCAGCCGCTCTCCCGGCTGATAGGTGCCGTCCATAATGCGTTCCAGGATCGTCCATCGCACGCGATCGTGCGCGCGATTTCGATCTGAACTGGACGCAGCAGGTAGGATTCTTTCACCCTCTTCGGCCATCATGGACGCAATCACAGACTTGATTTCCGCTGCGGAAGCGCGTGCTGTCTGGCCGACTCGGGTTGCATCGTCGACGGGCAGTGGAATTATTTCAGGTCGGCTCATTGTTCGTTTCCGTTCCAAAATCGGCTTGAGGCTGTCTCATAAACTCGGACTCATTCGTGCGGCAACTGGCTGCGATCCCATCCGCCACCCAACGCTTTCACCAGCAAAACGCTGGCGGTCATTCGACGAGTGACAAGATTCGCCGACGTCAACTCATTGGACAGAACCACGTTCTGCGCTTGAATCACGTTCAAATACGGATCCAGTCCGCGGGTGTACAGCTTCATGGCGATATCCATCTGTTGTTGCGCGGAGGCCACCGCCAGATTCTGCGTCTGCGTTTCACCCTGCAGAATGTGCAGCGCGACAAGGTTGTCTTCCACCTCCTGATACGCGGTCAACACGGTCTGGCGATAATTGGCCACGGTGCCGTCGTAATTGGCCTGCGCGATGGTGTTCGACGCATGACGTTGTCCCCAGTCCACCAGCGTGTCGGCGGCGGACAGGCCCGCCGACCAGAAGGTGCTTGGGCCTGTGAACCAGTTTCCCGGGCGGCCGCTATCAAATCCGCCCGCACCGGAAAGAGAAAAGTTCGGATAGTATGCGGAGCGAGCAATTCCGATCTGCTCGTTGGCGGAGGCCATCTGGCGTTCTGCAATGGCAATATCCGGACGCCGTTCCAGCAGCTGCGAGGGCAGACCCGGCGGAATCGAGGGGGGAATGTATTGCACGACGCGTGCCGGAATTGTCAGCGACGCGGGTGGTTCTCCGATCAGGATCGCGATCGCATGCTCATCCTGGGCGCGGGCAATGCCCACATCCTGATCCTGGGCACGCGTCATCTCCAGCTGCGTTTGCGCCTGCTGCACATCCAGTTGCGAGTCCAGGCCGGCGTGGAACAATTGATTGGTCAGCAGTAGCGCCTTCTCATCCGCCGCAACGGTCGCATCCAGGATGGACTGTTGCGCATCCAGGCCACGCATCTGGAAATAATCTAGCGCCAACTCGGCCTGCAGAATCAACTGCACATTCACGACGTCGGCGGCGCTGGCTTGCGCATTTTCGCGTGCCGCACGCACCGTGCGCCGCACCCTACCCCAGACGTCCGGCTCCCAGCTCACGTTCAAGGGCAGAGAAAAGTCGTTGTACTGATTCTCGATTCCAGGAAAATACGTCGCGCGATTTTCAGATTCGCGCACGCGACTCGCGTCCACCCCCGCACCCAAGAAGGGAAAATAATTGGCGCGCTGATACTGCACCATGGCGCGTGCCTGGGTGTATTGCGTCTCGGCGACTTTTAGCGACTGGTTGGAGACACTCACTTTTTCTTCCAGCGAATTCAGCTCCGAATCCCCGTATGCCTCCCACCAGTGCCCGCGAATCTGCTGGTCAGCCGGCTGCGCAGGCTGCCACCCGGCCACGGATTTGAATTCTGGCGTCGTCGGCGCGCTGGGCTGATGATAGTTCGGCCCAACTGTGCATCCGACCAAGCCGAAGATCAGCGCCATGGCCGCCAACGCACCCGTCCTGGAAAAGCTCAGCGTCATGAAGGGTTCCCTGAATCTGAGGAATCCGCAGCCGCCCCAGAGCCCGACGAACCTTGCTGTATCGACTTGCCGTCAACATCAACGACGTGCACAGCTTCGTTTTCTGTAATCGAGTCCGGTGGATTGTCGATGACGCGATCCTGCGCTGTCAGCCCACTGAGCACCTCGATTCTTGTTCCCCAGTCGCGGCCCACCGTGATTACTTTCAGATGAGCATGATTTTGCGCATCGACCGTGACGACACGCAGCCCTTCGGAGCGGAAAAGCATTGTGTCCACCGGAATAATCATCGCCGGATGCTTGATCGGAAGCTGCAGATGTACCTGCCCGTATGCGCCGGGCAGCAGCTCATGTTTCGGATTGGGAATATCGACTTCGGCCATCAGGGTGCGCGTATTCAGGTCGATCGCATCCGCCGTCCGCACAATCGTCCCCTTGAAAACGCGACCCGGATAACCCGGTACATCGATATTTGTCTTCACTCCCGGTCGAGCTTCGGATACATAGACGCCAGGAACATTCACAAAAATTCGAACCGTATTCATGCTGGAAATATGGAACAATTCCTGCGGACCGTTCATGACATTGCCAACCGCACTGATGTTTCCGCCGGGATTGCTGGAGCTGCCTGTGCCGCCGTTACTTCCGGAGTCCACCAGCTGACCCACATCCACGTTGCGCGCTGTGATCACTCCATCAAAAGGCGCGTACACGCGTTCGAACGATTGCATTTCCAGCAATTGATTCAAGCTTTGCTGGGCCACTTGCACCGACGCCGCCTGGGCGCTTTCTGTCTGCGTGGCTGTGTCGATTGATTGTTTGGATACCGCTTCGGTGCCCCGCAATCCTTCATAGCGCTGCGCCGTCACGTGCGCCAGTCCAAGGTTCGCCTGGGCCGTAATCAGACTGGCGCGCGCCTCATCCACCTGCCGGTCGAGCTCAGGAGTTTCGATCAGAGCCAGCAACTCACCCTTTTGAACATGGGAACCAATGTCGTGGTACCAGGCCTTCACGTAGCCGTTGGTCCGTGCATAAATAGGCGCATCGGAATAGGCCTGAATGGTTCCCGGCAGCAGCACTTCCTGCATGGGCTCGCCCATCTGCGGAGTCACAACGGCAACGTCCGGCACGGCCATGCTGTCTGTTTCTTTGCGCAACGCGGCCCGCGCGTGCATCCGCGGAAGTATCCCGGTGATCGCGACGACGGCGCCGACAATGAACAGCACGATCAAAATCAACACCGTGCGCCGCGTCGCCTGGGGAGTGGGCTCCAGCGAGTGTTTCTGCGGCGCATTCGACGGCGCAGCCTGCGCGCTTGTGGCTTGCTTTTCCGTTTCACTCATGGCTCTTGCTCCTGAGAAGCCTCGGCGAGCGGCTTCGATTTTCCATGTACCAGGCTGAAAAATACTGGCACGAAAAACAATGTGGCAGCCGTCGCAAACAACAATCCACCGATGACAGACCGTCCCAGAGGCGCATTCTGTTCGCCACTGGCTCCAATACCTAACGCCATGGGAAACATGCCGATAATCATGGCCAGCGCCGTCATCAACACGGGACGAAAACGCGTGAATCCGGCAACCATGGCGGCTTCCACCGCACTAGCGCCGCGTACCATTTCCTCCCGCGCAAAGCTGACCACCAGGATGCTGTTCGAAGTGGCCACACCCATGCACATAATGGAACCCGTCAAGGCGGGAACGCTGATGTGAGTGCGCGTCAGGAAGAGAAACCAGACAATTCCTGTCAATGCAGCTGGCAGTCCCGCGATGATGACGAATGGATCCAGCCACGATTGAAAATTGACGACGATGAGCAGATACACCAGGACAATAGCA
The DNA here is from genome assembly GCA_963735505.1 of uncultured Acidobacteriota bacterium. Lineage (GTDB taxonomy): Bacteria > Acidobacteriota > Terriglobia > Terriglobales > Acidobacteriaceae > JAKAAZ01. Next base: position 107,344 of record CAVTLR010000005.1, read on the forward strand.
AACAGCAGGCCACCGATCAGTCCCTGGGTCGAAGAGCGCATGGTCAACACCTGACCTCGGACGACGATGCGGGAGCCGCGCGGCAGATGCTTGTTGGCGCCGGCAACAACCTGGTCCACCCGGTTGGCCACCGAACGCAGGTCAGTCCCATCCACCGAGCCGTAGATATCAATCACCGGAATCACATCGTAATGACTGATGGAGCCGGGCTCAACCCCACGATGAACACTGGCCACGTTGGAAAGGACCTGCAAGGGCGCGCCGCTCGAACCGGTAATCGGAATATTCGTCAGATCCTGCAGCGTATCCATACGGTATTGCGGAGTTTGCACGGCGATGGAATAGCTGACCCCGCTGTTCCAGTTCAGCCAGAACTGCGGCGACGTCTGAAAGCTGCCGCTCAGTGAGGTCAAGACGCTGTTGGTCACGTCAGACTGGGATAACCCAACCTGCTGCGCTTTCGTCCGGTCCACGTCCACCGTCATGTTCGGGGAATCGAGCGATTGCTGGATGTGCAGATCAACAGCCCCCGGAATTCTGCGCAATTGCGACATCATCGATTCCGCCAGGGCGTGATTCCCGTCTACATCCTCTCCGATAATCTGAACGTCGAGCGGCGCCGGCAGGCCGAAGTTCAGAATCTGATTCACGATGTCGGTCGGCAGAAAATAAAATGTGACGCCTGGAAATTCGCGCGCCAGTTTTGCGCGCAACGCGCGAATGTATTCATCCGTCGGGCGATGTTTCTTTTCCAGCGCCACTGTAATGTCCGCGTCCCAAGAACCGCTGGTTCCGGAGTTGTTGTAAGAAAGATTGATACCGCTATAGGGCAGGCCGATGTTGTCAATGATGGTGCCCAGTTCGTTCTGGGGAATGGTCTCGCGAATCGTCTGATCGACCCGATCACATAGCGCCGCGGTGTCCTCAATCCGCGTACCGGTATGGGCGCGCACATGCAGCTTGAACTGCCCTGCATCGCCCTGCGGGAAAAAGTCCTGCCCCAGCCATGGGAATAAGAGTGCGATTGAGATTGCGCACAGCAGCAAAAATCCGCCAAGAAACAGGCCGCGATGATGCAGACAGACCACCAGGGTTTCGCGGTATCCATGTCGAATCCGCTCAAACCGGTCTTCAAACCTCATCTGCAGGTTTACCAGCGGATTGCGGCTATGCCGGCGACGATCCAGATCGCCCTCTTCATGGGGATGCAGTAAATATTTCGCCATGGTCGGGACAATGGTGCGCGACAGAAAATACGAGGCCAGCATGGCGAATACCACCGCCTCACCCAGCGGCACGAATAGAAACTTTGCAACCCCGCCCAGGAAAAACATCGGCACAAACACGATGCAGATGGAAAGCGTGGAAACGAATGCCGGGACAGCGATTTCCGCGGCGCCGTCCAAAATCGCCTGCTCTACTTCTTTGCCCATCTCCAGATTGCGATTGATATTCTCAATTTCAACAGTGGCGTCGTCGACCAGAATTCCGACCGCCAGCGCCAGGCCGCCCAGTGTCATGATGTTGATGGTCTGCCCCAGACTGCTGAGGACGATCAGCGAGACCAGCACCGACAAAGGAATAGAAACTGCGATGATGAGGGTACTGCGCCAACTGCCCAGAAAGACAAGGATCATGATCGCCGTGAGGCAGGCCGCGATCATCGCTTCCACCACCACGTCATTGATGGCGGCGCGAACAAAGATGGACTGATCGTTCACCGGGCGGATCACAAGTTGCGGAGGCAGGGTGGCTTTGATCCGAGGAAGAATCCGTCGCACATGGGCGACCAGGTCGAGGGTTGAGACGTCCCCGGTTTTTTCAATCGTCATCATCGCGGCGCGCTGGCCGTTTACTCGGAGGATGTTTGTCTGCGGAGGGAACCCGTTGCGCACGTGCGCCACATCCCGAACGTAAACCGTCGCGCCATTGAGGGTCTTGATTGGGATATTGTTCAGACCCTCAATGGTGCGGGGGGCGCTGTTGGTCTCAATCTGATATTCGAATTGGCCGATCTTTTCGGTTCCTGCGGGCAAAATCAAATTTTGTTTGGCGAAAGCCTGCACCACATCGGCGGGCGACAGATGCATCGCCTGCAGCTTTGCACTGTCGATATCCACCTGGACCTGCGGTTGCTTGCCGCCATACGGCCAGGGACTGGAGGCGCCTTCGACCGTGGCAAGCTGGGGACGCAGAAAGTTTGTGGCCAGATCGAACAGCCGTTGCTGACTCAGTCCCTTGCCGGACAGTGCCAGATCCAACACCGGAACTGAAGACGCGTTATAGGTGATGATCAGCGGAGGCAGGGTGCCGGGTGGAAATTGCCGCAGCATGGTTTGCGAGATGGCGGTCACCTGCGCAACCCCGGCCTCCACATTCATTCCGGGATGGAAATAGATTTTGGTGACAGAAATTCCTGTCACCGCCTGGGTCTCCATGTGCTCGACGTTATCGACCGTCGTCGTCACCGCGCGCTCAAAAACGCTGTCGATTCTGTCTCCCATTTGCTCCGGGGAGAGGCCCGTATAGCCCCAAATCACGGTTACAACCGGAATATTGACGTTGGGAAAAATATCTGTCGGCGTGCGCAGAATTACCGTGATCCCAAGAATGAGGATGAGCAAGGAAAGGACAACGAAGGTGTAGGGCCTGCGTAATGCCAGGCGAACGATCCACATACTAGGTCCTAATCAAGGTGGAAGGTTGAAGTTGGTCGACGTACGCAGGATCGAGCAGCGAATTATCGATAATCCTAAGATACACCTGATTGCTGCCCCTTGCAGCCCCAAACTGGTAAAAATGGCGTCATCTCGTAAGCTTTCCAAGCCTAAATAGCCGTAAAGGCAACGAATTCGCAAGCGTGCACTGATTTGCATCTGAACAACTTAGGGAAAAGGACCCAGGAATGTCGATCATCGATTGTGGGTTGGGATTAACGTGAAGTCCGCCAAGGTTCGTTCACGCATCGCGGACTACGCTTTGATTGGAGATTGCGAGACGGCGGCCCTGGTTTCTAAAGCCGGCGCCATCGACTGGCTTTGCTGGCCGGACTTCTCCTCGCCCGCTTGTTTTGCGTCAATCCTTGGTACCGCTGCCAACGGACGCTGGCAGTTAGCTCCAAACCACCGGTCGCGGGTTCAGCGACGCTACAGAAATCACACCCTGATACTCGAGACCACATTCTCTACCCGCACCGGCAAGATAAAGATCACAGATTTTATGCCTATCCGCGGCAAGCATTCCGACGTGGTTCGGATGGTGCACGGCGTCGAAGGACGAGTCGCGATGACGATGGAGCTGGCGCTGCGATTCGATTATGGCCGTAGCATTCCCTGGCTGCAGCATCCCTACAAGCATGACTTCATCGCCACGGCTGGCCCCGGAACCGCATATTTGCGAACACCTGTCGCTGTCGAATTTCACAACGGCACCATGTCGGCGGAGTTCAAAGTGAGGCAGGGACAGACGATTCCCTTTGTCCTTACGTACGCTTCTTCTTTTGAAGACGTACCGGAGCGCGTGAATCCGCGGCTCGCCTTGAAGCAGACGGAGAGATACTGGAAAACTTGGGCAAAGCGAGGTGTCGACAAGGGGAAATGGGCACCCGCGGTGGAGCGATCGCTGATCACGTTGAAGGCGCTCACCTATCGGCCGACCGGGGGAATCGTCGCGGCACCGACGACCAGTTTGCCAGAGCAGCGTGGCGGCAAACTCAACTGGGATTATCGATTTTGCTGGCTCCGCGATGCGACCTTCACTTTATTAGCCTTCATGAATGGGGGTTATAAGAAGGAAGCTGCGGCGTGGCAACAATGGCTGGTTCGCGCCGTCGGCGGCGAAGCCTCGCAAGTGCAAATCCTCTATGGCCTGCGCGGCGAGCGCCAGATTCCTGAATCGGAGATTCCATGGCTGTGCGGCTACGAAAATTCCAGACCCGTGCGCATCGGGAACCAGGCTGCAGAGCAGTTCCAGCTCGACATCTTTGGCGAAACAGCGGATGCCTTATACCAGGCCCGTCGCGGCAATGTTGATCTGGATCCAAGGGATCTGCAGCTGCATCGCCAGATGGTCGCGTATCTCCGGACTGTGTGGCAACATCCGGACTCCGGCATTTGGGAGGAGCGCGGAAAACCGCGCCAGTTCGTCTACTCGAACGCCATGGCCTGGGTCACGCTCGATCGCGCCATCAAGAGCTTCGAACAACACGGCATGGAGGGTCCGGTTGAAGAGTGGAGAGTTCTCCGGCAGAAACTGCATGACGAAGTCTGCCAAAACGGATTCAATCGTAGACTCAATAGCTTTGTGTCGTACTACGGAGCCAGCAAGGTGGACGCCTCGCTGCTGCTGCTTCCGCTGGTCGGCTTCCTGCCGGCAACTGATGAGCGCATTGTTGGAACCATCCGCGCCATTGAAAAGCGGTTGATGACTGGCGGTTTGTTGAAGCGCAATCGCCCGGACAGCAAAGCCGCACGACAAGGAGCGTTCCTGGCTTGCAGCTTCTGGCTGGTCGAGGCCTTGACCTTGGTGGGCAGAAAGCGCGATGCGGAAAAGCTATTCAAGAAGCTGTTGCGGCTACGAAATGACGTTGGCTTGCTGTCAGAGGAATATGACACTCGTGCACGCGAGCTGACGGGGAATTTCCCGCAGGCTCTGTCGCATATCGCATTGGTGAATGCAGCCTTCCGCCTGGATCCCCAGCCTGAACATCAAAACCGTGGATAGGTAGTCCGGAGATTCCGATTCGATGGAGCGTGCATCGATTTCGTTATCTAGAATTGCTGTTTTCAAAATACTATCCGTTATTCTGAGCGGAGCGAAGAATCTCCGTCATTCAGTCGAAGGCCAATGCGAAGATTCTTCACTTCCCTCAGGATGACAAATCCTCTTGCGCTTTAGCTGGAGGATTTTTTCTTTGGCACCTTGGCGCCCGATTTCCTGGCTTCAGATAAGCCGATCGCGATTGCCTGTTTCCGGCTCTTGACCTTACGGCCCGAGCCACTCTTCAGCTTTCCTTGCTTGAACGCCTTCATCTCCCGCTCGACGCTCTTGCCTGCCTTGGGGCTATATTTTCTGGTGCTCGACTTCTTCTTGCTCGAACTTTTCTTCGCTGCGGCTTTCTTGGTTGCCATAGACGTTCTCCCTTTCATTCCGGTTGGAAGCCGTCAACGAACGCAAGGTTGCTGGTGAAAACTCGCCACATGATCGCTTAGTGTCGAGCCTCTCTCAAGTCGCCGCTACCTCGGGCAGACGATGCCCGGCTCGACAAAATAGAATGGATGTATTCGACCAGCAAGTTGGGCCTGTTGTTCGCGTGTCCGCGCTCTCAATGTATGTTGTCGTTTCACGCGCGACGGCGAGTTTCGGCGTGTATCGTAATCGCTGGGAAATAGAATGAGGTTTCAGAATATGCGTAGAGATGGTGGGCTCGTCGCGAGCTGCACATCGACTGCTTTGGTTTGCGTGCTGGCCGGCATTGTTATGGGCTGCGGGCAGCATCAGGCTCGGCCGGGTTTCCTGATCGGTCACGGGCCGGACGCTTTGCAACCAGGCAGAGTCGAGCCGACCCGGAATCCGCAGGTCGCCCGCTACACCATCGTTCCGCAATCCGCAGCACAGGTCGCAGTCGCGTTTGGGACCACCACCGACTATGGCAAGCAAACGTCAATCGTCACAGACTCCGGTGGTCAGCCAGCGAATATTTTTGTTGCGGGCATGCGTGCCGACACGACCTACCATATGCGCGCCTCCGTTCGTTTCCAGGATGGCACCACCTTGAACGATGTCGACCGCACCTTCACCACGGGACACTATCCGGCGGACTGGATTCCGCCGATCACGGTGCAAACCACAGGAACTCCGCAGCCCGGAGTCGAGCTGCTGAATCCGACCATTGGCCGATACGCGCAGGCAACGGTGACGGACCTGAATGGGAACGTTTTGTGGTCGTACGATTATCCAGGCCGCGAATCGGCGTCGTGGGTGCAATTTCATCGTTATGTGCACTCGACATATTTGACGCTTGTCGGCTGGTGCAACTGGTTCGGTCAAAAGATCGGCCTGCATCCGCGTGGCAAGGCGATGCTATGGGATGCGTCGCTTTGGAAGACGCCTCCTCCTGACCGCCGATTTGCCACCATCATTAATCCCATTAAGCTGCTCCCCAATGGCGACTTCGTCATGGTCATCGGGCTCGCTTCGCACGCACTGGTGGATAGTCCCGATGGCATGCCGCCACCCCACACGCCAAGCCTGGTGCGAGAGATCAATCTGGCCGGCCAAACCGTACGCCAGCTATCCGTTGCTGCAGCTGGACAAGAAGCTGCGGGCCACCGGATATACAGGTCCGACGCTGGAAATTCTGCATCACGACGTCGCGGTTCTGCCGAACGGCCATTGGATCGTGATCGCCAATGGCACTCGCGAATTTAGTAATCTTCCTGGCTACCCGGGCACCACCCGAGTGATTGGCGATGTTCTGATCGACCTGGACAAGAATCTGAATCCCGTGTGGACGTGGAACGAGTTCGACCATCTGGATGTGCGTCGTCATCCCATGGATTTCCCTGACTGGACCCACACCAATGCCGTTCTCTACACGCGCGATGACGGCAACCTGATCGTTTCCATGCGCGCGCAACATTGGGTGGTCAAGATCGATTACGACAATAGCCACGGCAGCGGCAAGATTCTGTGGCGGCTGGGAGCCGGGGGCGATTTCAAGCTGCTCAATGGAAATTCCCCGACGGACTGGACCTATGGCCAGCATAACCCCACAATTTTTGGCGATCGCGATGCCGGTGTTTTCGACCTGGGCATGATGGATAACGGCAACAATCGCGTGATGCCCGACGGAAAAACCTGCGTCGAGAACGGTGTGCCGGCCTGCTACACCACCGTCCCCATTTTTCGCATCGATGAGCAGGCGAAAACCGCCACGCTGATTTTTCACGATATCTTTCCGCCCAACCAGTACTCCATGTGGGGCGGCGGGGTTGAACCCTTAGCGAACGGGGATGTGCAAATTGATTTGTGCCATCAAGGAAAGGCGTCGAATATTTACGAGGTCACCGAGAGCGCCGATCCGAAAGTTGTATGGCACATGCACGTTGCGCGCAACAACGTATATCGCGCGCAACGGCTGCCCAGCTTGTATCCCGGAGTGCAGTGGTAAAAGACGTCTGGCTGGCGGAAGCAAGTTCCCGCGAGAGCTGATGCTTAGCCGGCGAACAATGCCGTCTTTCCATTCGCCGCGTCGAGAAATGCTTCTTCATGCTGCGCCGGAACCACCACCAACTCGCCCATGCGCCAAACATGCGGATAATTGGTTCGGCTGACAATTTTCCAATCGGGAGCTGCAAATTCCACCAACACCGTGTTGTCGACATCATTCAACACAATGTTGCCGTTTGGCAGGCGAGTGCAGTCCTGAATCCAGCCGCCATCATAAAAAATATTTCCGGTAACTTTCAGATCATCGTCGAGCAGCACCAGCTCTTTCGATAGGCTGTTACAGAAAATCCATCCGCCCGGAATTTTCTCGAGACTGTGCGGTCGCGCCAGGCCTTGCAGGATGACTTCGCCCTTTTGCTGCTCAGGCGGAAGACTGCGATCGATCTGAATCAGAATTCCCTGGTGAAACAGCAGCGCCAGGATGAAGCGCTCTTCCTTTGGATCGCGCACCACGGCACAGTTGACATGCGTACTTTGGTAGCGCGTGTGGTAGTAAAGGTTGCGATGTTCGCCCCCGCGTCCGCTGGACCGGGTGTCGCCAGAGGGGGTGACTTCATAGCCATGCTCCGCCGCCCACCATTCCCAGATCACATTGCCCTGTAGATCCACTTCGACAATCAGGTCAGTTCCGCATGCCGCTGCCAGCAGCCCTCGCTTGGTTCTCTCCAGGCTGTGCAGGTCGTTGAAATACGGATGAGAGATTCGCTGCAGCAGCTTGCCGGGTTCGTTCGGCTCCAGACCGATGCGGAAAATATTTCCCGCTTCGAAATCATTCATGTAGAGCTGGCCGTCGGCGAAACAATATCCCGCCGGATTTCCCAACAGCTTTTCCCAGTCAGACTGCCAGATAATCTCGTGTGTGTCCCAGTCGTAGACCACGAACGTACCTGCGTAGTCGGAGGGCGCATCCATCGTTGGTCCCAGGTTATCCGACGGTAGAAAACGGTATTCTTCCTTGACCCATTTCAGCGGAACTTCGGATTGGGGTGCGGCCGCTATGCGCGTGGTCGCGACTTTCTGGCCGGGAACTGGAGGCAAACCGCCTTCAATCTTCCAACGCGTGCGCAGTCGCTCATTTTGTGTGGTGTATACAGAAGCTGCCAATAACATTTAATCAGAATACACCAACAAAACAAGGCATACCGAGTACCGTTACTTCTCGGAGCCGTCGTCTTCTCGTCACAAAATATTCAACACTTTTTAAAGCAAAAGCCATTACGATACATGTGTTGTGTCGCGAACCACACATAGCAAAAATTTAGACACGCTCCGTCGCTTTCGAGCTTACTTAAGTAATGCTTTCGTGTTAAATTGAGCCCATCGTTTACTGTCGTGCTGCCTGCAGTCTTCCGGTTAAAAAAAAACAAAAAATGATCGAACTACATAGCCTTTAAGGAGATATTTGAGATGGCCAGAAATTGCGCTCATTATGGCGCATGCGCGTTACTTGCAACAGCAGCAGTTTTGACTGGATGCGCAAGCGGCTCCAGCAACATGGTCAATGCGGTTTCGCCCACTACAACCGCCAGCATCAGCGCCACATCGTACGACTTCGGTCAGAATATTGTTGGCAATCCTGAGACTCAGACCGTCGTCGAAGTCACAAACACCGGCACCAATCCGCTCACACTGAATCCCACGATCGTTGGATCGACTCCTGGCTTCACGGTCATCGCTGCTCAGTCCTGTGGAACCACGTTGGCTGCTGCATCGAGCTGCCCCGTTATCATCACCTTTGCTCCGACCACAGCCGGATCGCAAACCGCGACGCTGAATCTTGGTCTGGCCAATGTGCCCTTGCCTCTGGCCCCAGGGTTGGTCACGCTCACCGGAACTTCCGCTGCGATGACGGCAGGCACCGTGACTGCGACCAATAATCCGCAAGTGGCGCTCTATACCATCACGCCTCCGTTCGCCGGCAATGTCACGGTGAACTTTGGCCCCACCACCAGCTACGGCAAGCAAACCTGGTCAGTCGCCACTCCCAGCGGCGGCGGTCCAGTCAGCATTGAAGTGGCCGGCATGCTGGCCAGCACCGCCTACCACTGCAGGCGGCCGTCACCCTGGCCGATGGCGTCACCGCAACTGACGTCGACCACACCTTCACCACCGGCGCCGTACCCGGGAGACAATTCACGTCGCAAATCTCACGGCAACGACTCCAGCCGGCAGGATCGCCGCAGGCTGGAATCGAGGTCTTGAATCCGATCGTAGGCCAACCAGCCAGTCGTTGCGACCGATCTGACCGGAAAGATTATTTGGACTTATAACCCTCCCGACAACCTCGGAGGCTCGCAGTCGGTATTCGCCAAAGCAGATTCGCGACGGGGATTTTATTGCCCTAGCGAGCGTCGCTTCCTCCACGGTTCTTCATACGTCAGTCCCACCGGGAGCAGCGAACCTCGTCCGAGAATTCGATCTTGCTGGAAACACGATCAAGCAAATCTCCATGGCTCAACTGAATGCGAAGCTAGCGGCGGCAAACTATAACATCACGCTGCTCACCTTCCACCACGACGTACACTGTTCTCCCCAACGGCCATTGGCTTGTCTTGACCAACACGTTAAAGAACGTGGTGTTGAACGGCCAGACAACACCGACTCAAGTCCTAGGCGACGTGATCGTTGACCTGGATACAAACTTGAACGTTGCTTGGGTGTGGAATGAGTTCGATCACCTCGACGTGAACCGATCATCCCACGTCACTTCCCGGACTGGACACATACGAATGCTATCGTCTATTCCAAGGACGACGGCAACCTGCTCGTCTCCATGCGCCACCAAAGCTGGGTGGTCAAAGTGGATTACAACAACGGTGCGGGCGACAGGCAACATCCTATGGCGTCTCGGATATCAAGGGGACTTCACGCAATGGATACGGCGGGCGACACGATCCGACCGACTGGTTCTACGGACAACATGAGCCCAGCTTCACAACTCCGAACACAACCGGTATCTTCGGCCTGACCTTGATGGACAATGGCGATTTCCGCATCTTCCCTCCCGGCGTCACTTGCGGGACCGGAAGCGCACCGCCTTGCTTGTACAGCACCATTCCAATCCTCCAGATCAACGAGTCGGCAAAGACTGCAACCATCGAGTTCACATCAGATATTGCCGACTAATCTGTACAACTGCTTTGGTGGAAATGCGGAAGCAACTGCGCGAATGGAAACGTCGAATACGATCTTTGCGGCCTGCCAGGGGCGCCAAACTCGCAGATCTTCGAGGTAACGCCCAACCAGAGCATCCCACAGACTGTCTGGAATATGCAGGTCTACCGGGAACTACCTCTATCGCTGCATATCGACTGCCCAGCCTCTATCCCGGGGTGCAATGGTGAGTTGAACTTTTCACCGACGGGAAGGAAACTTGTTACGCTTTCCTTCCCGTCAAGTCCCTTTCAGACACTCGTTGCAGAAAACACTTCCTGGTAACGCAGCGAATCCGGCAAAGGAAAAAGAGCGGGAGAGAACTCTCTCCCGCTCTTTTCCCATTTCGCAATTCGCGTCGTTCCATCGCCATCCCTTTTCCATGGGTGGTTCATCCCGGATTGTTCGACAGGTCAACGATGAACTGCAGTGCGTTTCCCGAGAGCTCGAGGAGGAAGGGCTTTTTCGTCGATCAACCCAGGAACATCGCATCTACATCTTGCCAGCTATTTACGCGACGATATCCGGTTGTATTCACATTGTGCGGCGCCGTGAAAAGAATGCCTTCACCCTGGAAGGATGCCAGGTTGCGTGGCATGTCGTCGATCAGAAAATCCGCATGCAGAATGCTTTTGTCGCCGCAGAAAACAAAATTCTGCGGAGAAAGAAAATCGTAATGTCGACGCAGCCAGCGATATTTTGAATTGAATGAGCTTGGAAACGCCATGGCCGCGGTCGCGATGAAAATCTGGTAGCGGCGGCTCATCCGCAGCAACACTTCCTGGCTTCCTTCGATGACAGGAATATCCTCAAAAAAGCCATCGCTGAGCAAGTAGGAATCGATCAGCTCCACGCCTTCCTTGGGAAGCACCTGCCAAAGCCACTTGCCTTGAATGTCCTGTTTGGTCAGCGAAGTATTTTGTTCGCGGCTGTAGCGAGCCAGCAATTCGCCCAGCGTATCCGCCATCACCTCATCCATGTCCACGGCGATTCGCTGCATACGGATCAGCCGTTAATCCTCTCGCTGTGGACGGTCGGAACCGGTAGGCTTAGGGTGCGCCGCATCCTTCGCCAGCCCAGCCGGTTTTTTTGGGGCCGGCGGCAGGTGCATGGCATCGGTCAGATCGATCGCGGGATTGAAGTAGAGGAATCTTCCGCAGGATTCGCAAAAATGAACGGCCCCCTGGCGAATTTCGTTCCACCGCTGCGGCCGAACCATCATCTGGCAGGCAGAACAACGCTGCTGCTCGACAGTCGCAATCGGCACCTTATGTGCCGAAGCCATGCGGTCGTATTCCGCCAGGAATTCTGGGTCAGCCGCTTGGCGTGAGGCATCCCGTTGCCGATACAGTTCGGCCAGCTTCAATTTGTCGCGGTCACGTCCCAACTGCGACTTCGCTTTCTCTGTCTCCAGTAGTTGCATTTGGTTGGCGCGTGTTTCATGCAGCAACCTCTGCTTCACTTCGAACGCCTCGGTTTCCATCAGGCTGGCAAATTCCAGCTCGTCAATGCGATCGATTTCTTTCTTGCAGAACTTCAGCTGATGCTCCAGCGCTTTGACCTGGCCATCGCTTTTGGCATCGTTCAGCTGGATGCGATAGCGCGTGCTTTTCTCGCGCATATCTTCTGCATCCAGTTCCAGGCTGCGACGCAGCGAGCTCTCTTTGGCAAGCGCCGTCGCAATTTGTTCCAGCAGGCGACCAGTGTCGTAGAGGGCCGCTTCGCGTATTTCAACCCGCCCGGTGTACTGAGCGATTTGCAGGCTCAGCGCCTGCGCTTGCTGCTCCAGATCCTGCAGTTGAACGAGTTTTTCCAGTTTTTCTTGCATAGAAGGAAGGGTAAAAGCGCAGTCTAGCACGGACGCCGCCGCCGGCGCTGCTCACTGCGTCCCAGAAATTGCCTCGCAACTCGCACCGGTCTCGCTCTGCTACGTTGCCGGCGGTCGCGAAGCCCTGATATTAGCGGCATCGATACAATAGATGCTGGAGTTTTGACATACATGCGAAAAGCGCTTTTGCTGGTAGCCTTATGTTTTACCGCATGCGGCGCCATTGCCCAAACAACCGCTCAAGGGCAAGGCAAAGCGTGGACCAACGTCGACATCTGGCAACCCGGTGGCCCTGCCGGACGCGCGCCGCAAGAATTTCTTTGGCGCCCTGACAGCGACAGCGTCACCTACCTCTCCGGTGACTCCGAGCACGGCCAGCCCGACGACGTGATCAGCGTCAACGCTGCCAATGGCGCAGCCTCCGTGTTGGTTCCCGAAACTCGTTTGGCCGCCATCTATGGGGCGAGAAATGACGAGCGCGATCGCGACCATCGCTCCCGCTACCATGTCTCCAGCTATCTGTGGTCGCCAGACTCGAAGCATCTGCTGTTCGATAACACCGGCACTCTGTGGATCTACGACATGCAGAAGGATAGCGCCGTAGACGCCGGCAACACAGGAGCCGGCAGCGGCGACGATCCCAAATTTTCACCCGACGGCAAATCCGTCTCCTTTCTTCGCGATCACAATCTGCACGTGCTGTCGCTGAATAGCAAACACGACGCTGCGCTTACCAACACGACGGAGCCAACCCTGCTGAATGGCGAGGTCGATTGGGTGTATGAGGAGGAGCTCGACGTTCGCAGCAATTATTTCTGGTCGCCGGACTCAAAACACATTGCCTATCTGCAAATGGATGAGGCCACCGTACCCACCTATCCCATTACAGATTGGATTCCGACTCATAGCACCGTCGATCAGCAACGCTATCCTCAGCCGGGCGATCCCAACCCCGGCGTCCGTGTCGGCATTGTTGGCGCCAATGGCGGCGACACGCTGTGGCTGCGCGTCCCTGTCAGCCAACACAACGACTACATTCCTCGCTTCGGTTGGCTCGACAGCCACCATGTGTGGATTGAGGTGCTGCAGCGCGATCATCGTCACATTGAATTGTTTTTCGCAAACGCAGAAACCGGCGCGGTTCGCAGCGTGCTGCAGGAAACGGCAAACAAATTTTTCGATGAAGCCTACGATGTCTGGTTCTTAAAGAATGGTCAATTCTTGTGGAGCAGCTGGCGCGACGGCAATACGCACCTCTACCTGTATCGCTACGACACTTCCGATCCAACCGCGTCCGATGCGACGTTAGTGCGGCAACTGACGCATGGCAACTGGGAAGTGCTCAGTGTAGCCGGCATCGATCAGGAAAAAGGAATCGTCTACTACACTTCCAACGAAACCGATCTGCGAGATGAAATGCTTTGGCAGATCGGCCTCGACGGCACCGGGAAAAAACTGGTCAGCACCTTGCACGGCGTCCATCACATCACGTTTTCACCCGACGCGACCCACTACGTTGACTCTGCCTCCAGCGTGATGCAGCCGCCCGTGGTCAGCACCTGCAGCGTGACAGGCTCCTGCACACCCTTCTGGAATTCGCGTCCGTTGGACGGTTACAACCTGGTCGCCCCAGTCATGTTTACAGGCAAAGCCGTCGACGGCACCACCTTATATGGGGAACTGCTGTTGCCGCCCAACCTGCACGCAGCTGCCAGCGTGCCTCTGATTGTGAATCCCTATGGCGGCCCGCATGCCCAGGTTGTCCGCAACGAGTTCGGCGGCCAGCCATTTTTCTTCGATCAGCTATTGCTGCAGCACGGTTTTGCGGTATTGCATGTCGATAACCGCGGCAGCGGCAATCGGGACCGAACCTTTCAGGAAGCCGCGTATCGCAACTTCGGCCCGGTGCAACTGCAAGACCAGCTGAGTATGGTCGATCAGGTGTTGCGACAATATCCCCAGTTGGATGCCAAGCGCATGGGATGGTGGGGTTGGAGCTGGGGAGGCACTTTCACCCTCTACGCCATGACTCACTCCGATCGCTTTGTCACCGGAGTCTGCGTTGCCCCCGTCACCAATTGGCGCTTATACGATTCCATCTACACCGAGCGCTATCTTGGCCTGCCGGATGACAACCAGAAAATCTATGAGGATGATTCGGTGATCACGAATGCATCTCATCTGCATGGAAGCCTGCTGATGGTGCAGGGTACCGGTGATGACAACGTGCACATGCAGAACACCATTCAGATGATCCAGCAATTTGTAACTGCAAATGTTTCCTATAGGTTATTGTTGTATCCGCGCAAGACTCATTCGATTGCAGGATCGCCTGCGCGGACTCATTTGTTCGATGCAATTCTGCAGCAATTTGAAACCGGCCTGCGGCCCTCCGCAGGCGCCCAGTAGATTAGGAGCTACCTGCCTATGCCTCACCCAGCCGAAGGCCCGCACACCCACGATTTGGTGCGCGGCCGCACCACAGTCGGCGACTTTGAACTGACCATTTGTACCGATGGAACCTACGTATTGGACGGCGGCGCCATGTTTGGCGTGGTCCCGAAGCCGTTGTGGGAGAAGCGCGCCCCGGCTGACGAGAAGAACCGAATTCTGTTGGGCGCGAACACCGTGATTGTGCGAACCGGGCGACATACTGTTGCCATCGAGACCGGCCTGGGAAATAAGCTGCCCCCGAAGCTGCGAGATATCTACAAGTTGAGCCAGTTGCTGCCCAAAAGCCTGGAGGCCGCGGGCGTACAGCCGGAAGAAGTCAACGTCGTCATCAATTCTCATCTGCACTTCGACCACTGTGGATGGAATACGGTACGCAGTGAGTCTGGCCAGATTGTCCCCATGTTTCCCAACGCGCATTATTTTGCGCATCAAGGAGAGGTGGAGCATGGCCATCGTCAACTGGATCGTGACCGCATCAGTTACATCAGCGACAATTACGATCCCTTGATCGCCTCCGGCCAGATGACGCTTCTGGAAGGCCACGCTCCGGGGAAGATCTTTGAAATTGTTCCTGGAATTACGTGTGAACTATTTCCCGGCCACACCGCACAGCTCATGGCAATTCATATTGATTCCGCGGGCAAGCGCGCCACTTACATTTCAGACTTAATTCCGACCAGCGCGCATTTGGATAGCACCTGGGTCATGGGCTACGATCTATATCCGTTGACTTGCATTGAAGAACGCAAGCGCTTCTATCGCCGCGCAATTCCAGAGAAGTGGCTGGTGCTATTTACCCACGACCACGATCATCCCATGGGCAGGATCCACCTCGATGAGAAGGGGAAACCTGTCCTGCGCCCCGCTGAAGAACTACTGTAACTGTTTTAGTTACATTCTCCACTCAAAGCTTCGTTTCCAGGATATTTCCCACCGGGGACCCGAGCCCGGTGCATGCATCCCAGCCCGGCCCTGCGTTGTAGGCGCCATTTGTGCCCTGCGTGATGTCGCGAAATGCTGCGCTTCCGAGCAGCGGATAAATTTGCGGATTCAAGAATCCCAGCGGCTTGCCCAGCTTTTGATTCAACAGCGCAATCAGCCCAGCCCACAACGGCGCAACCGCGCTCGTCCCGCCGACAACCTCCGTCTGTCCGTCCACCTCGATCGAGTAGCCGGTCGCGGGTGCGGCATCTCCCGCGACATCCGGTAATCCCCGTCCGCTTCCTCCGTTGGTTGCGCCCGAAACATTCGCATTTTGCTGCCAGGTGGGCAGTGGAAACACGGCGCTGACACCGCCGCCTGTTGCGCCGCCGCTCTGCGCTTCATCGTTCCAGACCACTTCGTTCGTCAACGTGGTTCCGCTGACGTTAATTTTGGTGCCGCCGCAGGCCAGCACATGCGGACTCGACGCCGGAAAATCAACATGGTTGGCGCCATCACTCACGCCATCTGTGGACCCGTTATCTCCGCAGGCAACCGTGATGCTGACGCCCAGGGCTGCCGCCGACTGGCACGCATCGTCCAGCGAGGTCATCGCCTGCTGCGTCCAACTGGATTCTGGACCGCCCCAGCTGATTGAAATCACCGACGGATGATTGGTGGTGTCGTGGATCGCCGTCGTCAACGCATCGATAAATCCCTGGTCCGTGTTAGGAGTGAAATACACGGCGATTTTGGCCGCTGTCGCAACGCTCGCGGCCACTTCAATGTCGAGCATCACTTCACTGTCCGCACCACTGGGGTTGGTCGGCGAGTTGCTGCCTCCATCCACCGAGACTGCAACCACCTGCGGCGGAGTGATGTTCTGGTTCTGAAAATATTGCTGAATGTCCGACGTCGCGAACCCACCTCCCAGCTCAACGATGCCGATGGTTTCGCCGCTGCCGTCCACATCTGTCGGAAAGTTGTAAATCCTGGCCACCTGTTGCGGCAAATAACTTTGCGCACCCACCGCTGCCGGCCGCAAATCTTTCAGCTTTCGAAGATGCGATTTCGCTTGCGGCCGCGTATCCAGCCCCAGCACTGCATCCACCATCGAGGCACATTCCTGCGGCATGGTCACTGGCTGCTGATGAATGCGATAGCGCCGGCCGTCATGTTCCACCTGCTGCAGTTGGACTCCAAAAGCCTGCTGCATCTTCGCTGCCGTGCCTGTAAGCACCAGGGTGCGCCGGTCGAGGCTCGACGCAGCTTCGTCCACCGACAAGCCATGTTGCGCCGCAAAGCTGCGTAGCTGATCGAATGCTTCCGCACTCGCTGCATATTTACTGGAAAATTCTGTGCGCGATACATGTCGACCGTGTAGTGTGGCGAGATCGAGCGGCTGCTTGCGCTTTACGATCACGGAGACGCGTACCTCATCGTCAGGCGGCATCGCGCCTGCTACGCGGGCGGCGGAGGGAAGTTTGCGATCTGTAAAGGGAAGTGAAACGCGCGGCGAGGAAGAGGGTTGCATGGGGGAGTGCCTCCAGTCTTGATTCTTATTGTAGAGAGATGCAATTCCCGCACGATAGGGTTGATGGGGATCTGCCTGACTGTCGAACAGAAGGGAAGTGTTGTGGGATTGGCGGCGGTTTTTCTATCTTGCCACGTTTGGAAGTGCTAGACTTGCTCAATTTTCAAAACTGTTCCTGATCGTTGCGATTTTTATTCGGGAGATTTCTAATGAAGCAATTTCTGGCTCTTCTCTTGTGTTTGATGATTCCGGGTTTGGCTTTCGCCGACAGCGGTTACAAAGTGATGTACGACGGCGGTTCCATACAAGGGGTAAAAGCAGGGAGCAAAGTAAAGCTATACATCGACTCAGACCAGGTTCGCATCGTCGATGGAAAAAATGAGATCGCGAAGATACCAGCCTCTTCAATCACAGAGATAAGCTATGGCCAGGATGTTCATCGGCGCATCGGAGCTGCCATTGGAATCGGCATTTTCACACTCGGAGTGGGTGCATTGATGGCCCTGACCAAGTCTAAAAAGCATTTCGTCGGATTGACCTGGGCCACAGCTACCCAAAAGGGCGGATTCGCGATGCAGTGTGATAAGAACGATTATCGCGGCGTTTTGGCAGGATTGGAAGGCATCACGGGCAAGAAAGCCGTCGATTCCGAAGCTATGACTGTCAAGAATTAGCGGTAGCGAACGGTGAAGTTTAGGCGACGTGGCGTAACCGGCGGACTGAGCGGACCTGCAGACGAACGCCTTCGGCCTGTTGCAGGTACGCGACAATTTCAAATAAATTGCGGGCGTTTGGGTTTCCATCTGGGCCCAGCATGCGCATCAGGCTTTTGGGTGAGCGGCGCGTGACCTGGGCCAGTTTAGTGAACCCAACCGTCGCATTAATGAAGTCGCGCAGGAAGGCTTTGCCGGTTTCAATATCGCCCGCCAGTAGACATTCCATCGCTTCGCGAAGAAGCGCATTTCGAAATTTCGTATCGCGTTGAACGCGGGACTGGACCGTTTTTTTAAAGTCGCGAGTCAATGGCATACCCGTCTCCTGGCTTTTCCGCCGCGTGAAGAGCCTTCAAGGAATTGCATCGGTAAAGAGGCGGGGGGCGATGGTACCATAAATGTTACCATCGCTCTATAGCGGGATGTTGCCGTGTTTTTTGGGAGGATTTTTTTCGCGCTTGGTATCCAGCATCTCCAAGGCGCGAATCAGGCGCAATCGGGTTTCGCTGGGTCGAATCACCGCATCCAGATAACCGCGCTCGGCGGCTACATAGGGATTGGCAAATCGCTCGCGAAACTCGTGCACCTTCTCCTGACGCGTATCGGCAAGAATTTTTGCCTTGTCTTTTTCTGAAAACGCGCGACCCGAGGGCCACACTGCCTGCGCCTGCCGAACACTTTCTTCCATCTCGCGCCGATAGACAACGTTGACCGCGGCTTCCGCACCCATCACGGCAATCTCCGCCGTTGGCCAGGCCAGGTTCAGGTCGGTGCGCAGGTGCTTTGAGCTCATCACGCAATACGCGCCGCCATAGGCCTTGCGCATGATGACCGTCAGTTTGGGAACCGTGGCTTCCGCATACGCATACAGCAGTTTTGCTCCATGACGAATGATGCCGCCATGCTCCTGTTGCGTGCCGGGCAAAAAACCGGGTACATCTTCCAGCGTGATCAGCGGAATATTGAACGCATCGCAGAAGCGCACGAAGCGCGCCGCTTTGCTGCTGGCGTTGATGTCGATGACGCCGGCTAGAACCGACGGCTGATTCGCAACAATGCCTACTGGACGACCATTCATTCTTGCAAATCCAACGACGATGTTGCGCGCATAGCGTTCATGAATCTCGAAAAAATAGCCATCATCGACGATGTGCTGGATGGCGAGCTTCGCATCGTATGCCTGGGTCGGCTGGTCCGGAATCAGGGTATCGAGCTCCGCATCCGCACGATCGATGGGATCCTCCGTTGGCTTGCGCGGCGGATCTTCCAGGTTGTTCTGCGGCAAAAATGTCATCAGTTCGCGAATCATTGCCAGGCATTCCGCATCGTCACGCGCCATCATATGTGCGACACCAGATTTTTCGTTATGCGTGGTCGCACCCCCCAGCGTATCCTTGGTCACCTCTTCATGGGTAACGGTTTTCACAACATCCGGCCCAGTGACAAACATGTAGGAGGTTTGATCGACCATCAGAATAAAGTCCGTGATGGCCGGCGAATACACGGCACCGCCCGCGCAGGGTCCCATGATGGCAGAAATCTGCGGCACCACTCCGGAAGCTTGCACGTTGCGGAGAAAAATCTCCGTATAGCCGACCAGCGAGACCACGCCTTCCTGGATACGCGCGCCTCCGGAATCATTCAGTCCGATGATGGGCGCACCTACACGCATCGCCGTGTCCATCATCTTAGTAATCTTGGCGGCATTGGTTTCGGAGAGTGATCCGCCGAATACAGTAAAGTCCTGCGCGAAGACAAATGCGATGCGCCCGTGAATCCGGCCGTGGCCGGTAATAAAGCCATCGCCGGGGATCTTCTGCTCCTCCATCCCGAAGTCGGTGCAGCGGTGCGTCACCAGGCGGTCCATCTCTTCAAACGTTCCCTGGTCCAAGAGCAGTTCAATCCGTTCCCGAGCCGACAGCTTGCCCTCGCGATGTTGACGCTCGCGTCGAGCCGCGCCTCCGCCCTCTTCGGCCAGAGTGTTGCGGCGTTCCAATTCCTGAAGTTTCGCTTGTACGGTCACGACTGGATTATAGAGAGATTGGCGCGACAGAACATGCAGGAACGGGAAGGGGCAGAAGAAATCGGGAAAGTTGACACGGACGAGATCAGAAAAGTTTACAGCAGGCGACGCTGTTTGCAGGAATGCGTGCCACTCGCTGGGCCTCGCCTACATGACGTGGCGACGAAACAAGCAATCTTCTTTTCTGGAAGGGCAGAGCCAGCTGGCTATCGCACATCCGAATAGGATGAGGATACTGACGCCGCCCATCACCAGCGGCAATGCGGGTTCGACAAACTGCCATCCTTCGCGAAACGCTGCCAGATTTGCCCAAGCCATAGCGTTACACCCCGTGTCGAAGTTGGTACCTTTGTCTCGATAGATTCCATAATACGAACTTGGGTTGACTTTGGATTGAAAAAAATGAATCTAAAGCTCATTTTCTGTAAAACGCTGCGATCATTATGCGAAATGCAAGACATCATTGCGCCGTGGCGCGTTTGAAGCGCACAATAAAGCGAAGGATCGGCGAATCGTATGGCTCCCGCGAACGGAAATTCGGTCCCGTCGACTACGCCGCGAATGTCCCAGCCGCCCCGCGTACGCTGGCTTTTTCTCGACCTGAACTCCTACTTCGCGTCCGTCGAACAGGAAATACAGCCCGAACTGCGCCATCGCCCGGTCGCCGTGGTTCCGTTGGTGGCGGACACTACCTGCTGTATCGCGGCGAGTTATGAGGCCAAGGCTTTCGGCGTAAAAACCGGCACCCAGGTGGGCGAAGCCAAGCGGTTGTGTCCGGGAATCGTCTTGATCGAGGCGCGCCACGAGCTCTACGTGGATTACCATCGCCGAGTCGTCGAGGCGGTGGAAAGCTGCGTTCCGGTGTCGTCGGTTCGGTCGATCGATGAAATGGCCTGCGAGCTCATCGGTCGCGAGCAGCCGTTGCTGGCCGCCATGGATCTGGCGCGACGAATTAAATCTTCGATTCGCGAGCGAGTGGGGACGACACTCTGCTGTTCGATCGGCCTCGCGCCGAATCGTTATCTGGCCAAAATAGCCTCTGATATGGAGAAGCCGGACGGCCTGATCGCGTTGACGCAGGACCTGCTGCCGCACACCTTGCTGCGACTGAAGCTGCGCGACCTGGTCGGGATTGGCGGCCGGATGGAGAAGCGCCTGAACACCCACGGCGTGAAATCGATGGATGATTTGCTGGCCTTGAATGCCGAACAACTCGGCCAGGCGTGGGGTGGAGTGCAGGGCGAACGTCTCTGGCACTGGCTGCGCGGTGAAGACTTCCACGATGCGGATCTCGAGCACCCAAAATCCATTGGCCACGAACACGTTCTAGGGCCGGAGTTGCGCAACCTGGAAGGCACCTATGCCACCGCGCACAAGCTGTTGCATAAAGCGGCGATGCGATTGCGCATGCAGAAATTATGGGCTGCGGGCATGTCGCTCTCATTGCGATTTACCGTGCCGAAGGATGCTGCCACGGGGAAACATGGTTCGGGAATTCCGCAGCAGACCTGGACCGAGCAGCTGAGACTGGTCGAGTGCCAGGATTCGCAAACTCTGATTGAAGGACTGCGAAAGTTATGGTCGATGCGCCCCATTGGCCCGCTCTACGAAAAGCCGTTTCTGGTGAGTGTCACCTTGATCCACCTGGTGCCGGAAGAGCTGCACACGCTGAGCCTGTTCAGCACTCTGGATCGCGAAGTCAGCCGCGATCAACTGGCCGCGACCATGGATCAGCTGAACCAGAAATACGGAACGGATACGCTCTACTTCGCCAGCATGCATCTGGCGAAGGCCGCCGCACCAACCCGCATCGCCTTCCACACCATTCCTGACCTGTTCTAATGCAACAGCTGCAACGCGGGCTGCAATTCGTGCCGATCAGGCCTCAGGGACGTGGCTGCTCTTGTGGTGCAGGCCGCGATTCTGGGCGAGGTTGCGCGGGTTTTGGCGCCGGTCTCGATTCCGGACGGGGTTGCGCAGGTCTGCTTTCAGGCCTGGGTTGAGGCGCAGGTCGCGATTCTGGACGCGGCTGCGCGGGTTTTGGTGCAGGTCTCGACTCCGGACGAGGTTGCGCGGGCCGCGATTCCGGCCTTGGAGCAGGTTTCGATTCTGGCCGCGGTTGCGCAGGCTTCGGGGCAGGCCGGGTTTCTGGCCGCGGCTGCGCGGGTCGCGTTTCCGGTTTAGGCTGCGCGGGTCTTGTTTCCGGTCGAGGTTGAGTGGGCCTGGTGGCTGGCCGTTCTGGGGTTGGCTTTCCATTGGTAGGATGTCCAGTGCTCGGTGCGGGCCGCGTCGAGTTCGGAGGGCGTGCGCCGTTCGCCGGTTTTCCGCCGGTCGTTGGACGCGCCGCGGTTGCCGGACGTGTGCCGACTGCCGGACGAAAATCCTGCGGACGTGCTGCGGGGGCTTTACGACCGCCGTTGACCGGACGACCGTACGCAACCTCCGCCGGCCTTCCATTGTTCGCCTTGGCAAACTGCGCACGATTGCCTTGCGCCTGGCTGACCAGCTGGCGTTGTGCAGGAATTGCGCCGAAACGCTTGGCGCGCGCCGCGTTCAGCTGCGATTGATTGGGACGAACATTCAGTCCGCCGCGTCCTCCGTTATAACTTACCCGAGTGCGGTTGTTGTAGCTGACGTTGCGCGTGTAGATGTAGCGAATGTTGTTATTGACCCGGGTAATCGAGCGGTTGTAATAGAACGTGCCGCGATTCCAGTAGCCGCCCTGGTAGCCGTTCCCGAAATAACCGTAGCCGTAATTGACGCCGCCGTAGAAGCCAATATACGGACCCCAATAGCCGTAATGCCAACCATAGCGGCCGCCAGCAAAACCCCAGTATCCGGGTGTCCACAGCGCTCCAACATAGGGCGCGAGCACCCACGCTCCCGGTACCCAGTAATAACCGGCCGGAGACCAGAACCAATACCCCGGCGCCCAGATGTAGTTATCACCCGGGCAATAAGGCTGTTCATACTCTGGCATTGGTGGCGGTGGTTCGGAAGCGTAGACTTCCTGCTGGTCCGCAGTGTCGTCGTAGTCGCCCGCGGCATAACCACCCGCCTGATCATAACCGGACTGATCGTAGCCAGCCTGGTCCGGCGGCGGTGGCGGGGGCTCATTCTGGCTGTACTGCTGCGGCGCGGCCGGCTGCGACGGGTAAGACTGGTTCGACGGGGCGCCATTCTCGTCCGCAGGTGCGGATGCGTTGACCGGCGCGTTGTTCGCGTCGGCAGGATCGCCCTGATCGTTCTGGTTCGCTGACGGCTGTGTGGCGGCGCTCGTATTCGGTTTTCCGTGGCAAGCTGCCACACCTAAGAAAAGCCCAACGGAAAGCATGATGACAAAAACTGACTTTTTGTGGGGGGTCATTCGATAAAGTCTCCCGGCATTAAGATGCAGTTTTGCTTCCGCTCGCAACCCAATGCAGCACATTTCTCAGGCTGGAAGTTGCACCTTTTAAAGGCAACCTTCTCACCGGCCGCTACCTTCGTGTCGGGCCGCGTTTGTCATGGCGAGTGATGCACAGTAGATTGATAGACGCCTGTTTGATACCGATTTCCGTGACGCGAAATAAGGAGAAAGATTATGTCTAAATCGTTTTTGCTCGCTGGTGCTCATGGTCGGCTGAAACTCTGGTTCTCTGCAGCCATGGCAGCCGCAGGTGCGTTGCTGATGCTGGCGCCCGGCTGTATTGCGCAAACCGCCGATACAACCGCGCCGTATCTGAACCCAGCAGTACCGATTGAGAAACGGGTCGACGATCTGGTATCGAAGATGACGCTGGAGGAAAAAGTTTCGCAGATGCAAAACCACGCGGCGGCGACTCCGCGGCTGGGTGTGGCGGAGTATGACTGGTGGAGCGAGGCGCTGCACGGCGTCGCGCGATCCGGGTATGCCACCGTGTTTCCGCAGGCCATCGGCATGGCGGCTACCTGGGATGCGCCGCTGATCCACGAAGAAGCGCACATCATCGGCATCGAGGCGCGCGGACGATACAACTCCGCAGTTCGCGAAGACAATCACGCAATTTTTTTCGGCATGGATTTCTGGTCGCCGAACGTGAACATCTTTCGCGATCCGCGCTGGGGCCGGGGACAGGAGACATATGGTGAAGATCCTTTCCTGACCGGACAGCTTGGCATTCAGTTTGTGACCGGCCTGCAGGGCGACGATCCCGCGACATACCTGGCTATCTCCACGCCCAAGCATTTCGACGTGCATAGCGGACCCGAGTCGGAGCGGCATCGTTTCAACGTGGACGTCTCCGCGCACGATCTGGAGGACACATATCTTCCGGCGTTTCGCGCCGCCATTGTCGATGGCCACGCTGATTCCATCATGTGCGCCTACAACGCGGTGGATGGAGTTCCGGCCTGCGCCAACACCATGCTGCTGCAGAAAACTTTGCGCGAAGACTGGAAGTTTAATGGCTATGTGGTTTCGGACTGCGGCGCGATTGGCGATATTGCCAACGGACACAAGTATGCGCCGTCCATCGAGCAAGCCTCTGTCGATGCGGTACGTGCTGGAACCGATCTGAGCTGCGGCGACGAATATGCCACGCTGGTCAAAGCTGTTCACGATGGGCTGATCAAGGAAAGCGAAATCGATGCCGCCGTCAAGCGACTGATGACCGCGCGCATACGGATGGGAATTCTTGCGCCGATGGCGGACCAGCCGATGCAGGCGCTGAATCGCTCTGTCGTATTTGCGCCGACCCACGCGCTACTTGATTTGAAGGCCGCCGATGAGTCGATGGTGCTGTTGAAGAATGATGGCGCATTGCCGCTGAGTGCGAACGTGAAGACCATCGCGGTGATCGGGCCGAACGCGGCCGCGCTGGCAGCGCTTGAAGGGAATTACAACGGAACTCCGATCGATCCCGAAACTCCTCTGGCGGCTTTCAAAACATTGGCCGCGCAACAACGATTCCGCGTTCTGGATGTGCAAGGCGCGCCGTACGTGGAGCAGATATCGTTGCCCGTGCCGCCGGATGTCTTCCACACGGCGGATGGCGCAGAAGGACTGACGGAAACAGCATTTCCGAATCTGAAATTTTCCGGGCCCGGGATTACTTCGACCGTGGACAACATCGACAGCAACTGGGACGGCGCCAGCCCGTATCCCAACCGGGTCCCACGCAAAGCATTCTCTGTGCGCTGGACTGGCACCATTACGCCACCCGCCGCGGGCGACATCACGTTCCAGGTGAAGCTGGCCGACTGCTATCCCTGCGACAACAATGAAAGCTACAGTGTCTGGATTGATGGCAAGCAGGTATCGTCCGGAACTTCCCGCAGCAAAAACGACCACGATAGTCCGGCAGAGTTCAAAGTGCATTTTGCCGATACCAAGGCGCACGAATTTCGCATGGAATATTCGCATGAGTCGCCACTGTTTGGCGCAGGAGTCAGCTTTGACTGGCAACCGCCGGTGGACACGCTGCGTCAGCAGGCGGTCGACACCGCCAAGCAGGCAGATGCCGTGGTGGCATTCGTAGGGATCTCTCCGCGATTGGAAGGGGAAGAGATGCCGATTCACATTCCAGGATTTTCTGGTGGTGATCGCACGTCGATCGATCTGCCGGATGTGCAGGTAAAGATGCTGCAGGCGGTGGCTGCAACCGGCAAGCCGTTGATCGTGGTGTTGATGAATGGATCTGCATTAGCTGTGAACTGGTCCGCGCAGCACGCCAACGCGATTCTTGAAGCCTGGTATCCCGGTGCGCGCGGAGGTCAGGCGATTGTCGACACACTGCTGGGAACGAATAATCCTGCGGGCCGTTTGCCGATTACGTTCTACAGTTCGACCAGCGAGCTGCCTCCGTTTACGGACTACTCGATGAAGGACCGCACCTATCGCTACTTCCACGGGTCAACTCTGTATGGCTTTGGATTTGGATTGAGCTATTCACAATTCAAATTCGACAAGCTGCAGGTCTCGACAGAGAAACTGAAGGCGGGCGACCCTCTTACCGTGAATGTAGATGTCACCAACACCTCCAAGGTCGATGGGGACGAAGTGGCGGAGTTGTATCTTACCTACCCGAAAACCAAGACCAGTCCAATTCATGCGCTCGCTGGATTTTCGCGCATGCATGTGGCCGCTGGAGCTACCGTGCCTGTGCAGATCAAAGTGGACGCGCGGCAATGGAGCCAGGTGCTGGAGAATGGCGATCGCGTGATTCTGCCGGGAAGCTATACGCTGTTCGTCGGCGGCAGCCAGCCTGGAACAGATGCCAACGGAGTGTCGACTACGGTGAAGGTCGCGGGAAAGCAAAAGCTCCCGCGATAAATTGCGCTGCAAAGTAGAGCCCGAAAAAGGCAGGCGCTAAGCCTGCCTTTTTCGCGTCTCGTTGAACCGCCTCGATCGAGTGGATCTATCGGAATGCGGCGTCCCAGTTTTTAATCAGGTTGCCGACATTCAGCGTGCCGATCCCGGTGGCAAAATCCCAGCCCTCCTGGCTGCCATAGGCCTTGGAGTATGCCTTGCTGGTTGTCGACAACACGCCATTGGTTCCGGAAGGTTTGTAGCAGTTAAACGAGCCGAGGCAGTTTACGTCCATGTCGCCTTGAGCCACATCGTGGAATATGCACGAGGACTCGCTGCCGCTGCCGAGGGTTGCGATACAGGAATTCTTCCCGGTTCCACCGAATTCCATATTCGCCAGCGCGTAGTACACGTAGTTTGGATTGCCCTGCGGAGCCCCCTGCGACTGATTCACCAGCGCCTGCACACCGGCCACGATGGGAGCGGAGAACGATGTGCCACCGCCGCCGGCCCAGTTCGCAGGATCGCCGGTGCATGGAGTACCGCCCGCACCCTCCGCTGGATCGCTATAGCAGATCACATAATAGTGTCCCCATACGCCATTGGCAGCGAACAGAGAAACGTCCGGCAAGTCTCGAACATTATCATTGGGGACACCGTAGACATCAACCTGATAGATTGGCTTCGCATAGCCTTTGCAACTACCACTGACCGCCGCCGTGTTTGCCTTAGGAGAACTTTCGCCATAAGCACAAGCACTCGGGCCGCCGCTTCCGCTGCCGGTGGTCAAAAAATACTTCTTCCCCATTGCGGAGTTGCAGAAGCCATTCTTTCCATAGGGCACGTTGTAGCCCTCAACATTTGCGATCATCATGCTTGCGCAGGAATCGTTCCACGGGATCTCCGGGATGTAGGATTTCGCCGAGCCATAGATGGAATTGTTGGTCGCCTTCCAATACTGCGCATTGGTCCCGGCATAGCTGTCGCCAAAGTCGGTGCCACCGACAGCCACGTTGTACTGTGTCGAAGCAAATCCGTTCACCGATATGCCGTATTTTGCTGCCGCCTGGTCAGTGTCGCAGCTGGCAGCCCCACCATCGCCAGAGGCAACAAAAACCGAAACGCCTTCCGCAGCGGCCTGTTGATAGGTGTAGCGATAGGTTGCATTGCCCGCGGCACCGAGCGCCGCTTCGCACTCGATATAGCTGATGCTGACGATTGGGGGTGGAACACTTCTGTCAATTAACGACTGCAGGGCCAACAAACCTCCGAAGGTGGTTTTCGTGTCTGCGCACGAGGCCAGCACAATGGCTGCATCCGGCGCTGCGGCGCTCGCATATTCAGCATCGAGAGTCGCCTCGGCATCGTCGCCTACAACCACGCCAGGATCTGTGCATCCGCCGGGATGAATCTGAGTGAACGATCCGTGCGTGTATTTGCTCAGACCGAAAGTCTTGCGGAAGACATGCCAGTCGTTGGTGGAGTACACGTTGCTGTCTTCAATCACAACGATTTCCTGCTTGTCGCCGGTAATTCCCTTACTGTACGCGCCATCGAAGTTGTAAATCGTATGGAGATCGTTGGGAACAACCAACTGATAGGAGGAGTTGACGGTGAAGCCTGGTGTCGCTCCTGACGACGGCGCGGAAGCGTTTGTTGTCTGCGCTGCGTGCGGCACCACTGCTTTCGAGATGGAATCAATCCGTCCCGCACTGATCGCGTTGTGCGCCGGCCTGGGGCGAAAGTCGTTCAACGACGACACTCCGACAATCAAGTTGGCAAACTCGGCTGGTACCTGCGGATTTTGTAGATTCGCAACGTGGTTTTTGCCATTGACGATCACGGAGTGAAGCGCGAGGTACATGGCGGAGGTAACCTGCGCGGCCGTCCCGGAAAAATCGATCACCAGGCCGCTCTTGGAAACGCCGTTGACTTGCAATCCATAACTCTGCAGCCATTGCGTGACCCTCTGAATATCCGCCGGGTCAGGTCCATATTGTTGCCCTATTTCTTCGGCGGTCAACCAGCGATGAAAATCCGGATTACCGGGTTGGTGCATCGCTTCCATCCTTGCTTCCAGCGCAGCTTCTCGAGCGGCTGGGCGCTGCAACTGCAGCAGCATGTGGTCGAGCCGCAGGCTGCCATCGACGGCGCCCTGGTCAACCGCGGACTTTACATCCGGACGGACATTACCGGGCAGAGTCACCAAGGGAGGAGCCGCTTTCTGGGCACTAAAACCCATAGCAGGCAGGGGAAGAGCGAGCAATGCCACTGCGGCAGTGATACCAAGACAGCGCGCAGCCGTACGGATAAACAATGGATTCGTCACGTGAGTAGCCTCGAAAAGCGGTTGGGAGGGGTAATACCCTGGGGATTGTCCGACGCTCTGTCGGCGTCTTTTAACTTGCTATGGGAGAGTAGTATTCGCTTGAGAGTTTCGTCAATGAGCTTTTTCATCGGCGTGTCCACGACACGAAAAGCGCGCGATGAATGCACAGATAGATGCCGCCCGTCGCACCGCCGTTGCACGATGCATCTCTGGCCGGCGAGTCGAAGGTATCGCAGAAGCTTCGCTTTCAGATGGCGCTGGCGATCTCGTCCAGGATGGATTGTGCCGCTTGTGCCGGATCGGTGGCTTTGGTAATCGGTCGACCGATTACCAGCTGGCTGGCACCGGCTCGAATGGCATCCGCGGGAGTGGCAATGCGTTTTTGATCGCCCACCGCAGCGCCTGCCGGGCGAATTCCAGGAACAACCAGCCTCGGGTTCGTGCCCAGTTCCCGGCGCAGAAGCGCAACTTCTTCCGGGGAGCAAACCAGTCCGCTGATCTCTGATTCGATCGCCATGCGAGCCAGGCGAAGCACCTGGTCGGCTGCCGTAGTTTCGATGCCGATGGCGGCAAGCTGTTGTTTATCCATGCTGGTCAGTACCGTGACAGCGAGCAGTTGAGGAGCATTCTTTGTCGCTGCCGCTGCTTCCGCCGCTGCGCGCAACATTGCAGGTCCGCCGGCGGCGTGGATCGTCAGCAACGATGCGCCCATCGATGTCGCGGAACGAACCGCGCCTGCGACCGTGTTGGGAATGTCATGAAATTTGAGGTCGAGAAAGACGGAGAAACCTTGCGCGGCAAGCTCTTCTACCATTGCGCTGCCAGCGGCGAGATACAACTCCAGGCCGACTTTGACCCAACGGCAGGTTCCGCGAAGTTGCGCTGCCAGTTCTCTGGCAGCAGCAGCCGACGGAACATCCAGCGCAACAATCAATCGATCTTTTGCAATTGTGGCTGCTTTTTTTGCGTCGGCGTTCATCGTTGCACTTGCTCCACGGCATGCGCGACGCGAAGCACCGTGGCTTCGTCGAAATGCTTGCCGAGAATTTGCGCGCCGATCGGCAAGCCCGCGGAGGAGTTGCCGCAGGGAACTGAGATGCCGCAAATCCCCGCTAGATTCGCGGTCACGGTATAGATATCCGCCAGGTACATCTCCAGCGGGTTGTCAGTTTTTTCGCCGAGGCGAAACGCCGGCGTCGGTGCAGTCGGAGTCAAAATCGCATCGACCTGCGTGAAGGCCTCAAGAAAATCGCGCGTCAGCAGGGTGCGAACTTGTTGCGCCTTGCGATAATAGGCATCGTAATATCCGGCGCTCAGCACATACGTGCCCAGCAGGATGCGTCGTTTCACTTCCTTGCCAAATCCTTGATCACGCGTGCGGCGATACATAGTGCTCAGCGTAGAAGCATCTTCCGCGCGCAAGCCATAACGGACACCGTCGAAACGCGCCAGGTTGGAGCTGGCCTCAGCGGTGGCGAGCACGTAATACGTGGCGACAGCGTAGCGCGTATGCGGCAAAGAGACTTTGTGCAGCATGCATCCGGCGGCTCGCAACGCGTCCGCAGTTTTCTCTACGGCGGCGCGAACTTCAGGATCGAGACCGTCGGCGAAATATTCGTCCGGGATGCCGATCCGCAATCCTTTCACCGGCGTGTCCAATGCTGCTGCATAATTCGGGACTGGCTGGTGCGCGGTCGTCGCGTCCATCGGATCCGGGCCTGCGAGCACGCGCAGAAGAATGGCTGCATCCTCCACTGTGTGGGTGAACGGACCCACACGATCCAAGGAAGACGCGAACGCGATCAATCCGTAGCGAGATACTCGGCCGTAGGTAGGCAACACCCCGACTACTCCGCAGAATGACGCGGGCTGGCGAATGGAGCCGCCGGTATCTGTGCCGAGCGTGGCCACCGCCATGTTGGCCGCAACGGCTGCCGCGGAACCTCCACTCGAACCGCCGGGTACGCGATCGAGAGCGCGCGGATTGTGCACCGGCCCATACGCGGAATTTTCATTCGACGAGCCCATGGCGAATTCGTCGCAGTTCAATTTGCCCAGCAGGACCGCGCCTGCGGCGGCCAACTTTGCCACTGCTGTTGCGTCGTAGGGCGGGCGATAATTTTCTAAAATCTTTGAGCCTGCGGTTGCGGGCGCACCCTGCATCACCAGCACATCTTTAATGCCGATGGGAACGCCGGCCAGCGGCAATGCTTCTTCGTTCGCCAGGTCACCCGACTGGGCCAGCTCGTCGATACGATACGCCTGCGCGGTGGCGCGCTCGCGGCTCAGCGACAGCCATGCGTGGATCTTGGGATCCTCCGCCGCGATGGTGTCGTAGTATGAATCGGCCAGGGCGACTGCTGTCGTTTCGCCACTGACGATGGCGTGTCGTGCGGAGCGGATGGTGCGTGGCTCATCCTTTGAGGTGAGGCCGGAATTGGACTTCAGATCTTCCATTCTTTTTCCTGCGAGACTTTCTTCATGTGTCTTTCGATCGAGTCGGATGCCACAGCTTGGCGTGGCAAGCGTGGGAGGAAACCGTTCACCGTTCAATCACCTTGGGAACTTTGAAGTACGTGCCGTCGGTTTCCGGCGCCGTCGCCATGACCTTGGCGCGATCGAGTGAGGGACGCACCGAATCGTCGCGCAGCACGTTGCCTGCATCCACTGCGTCTGCGTGTCCGGCATCACTATGCATCACGACATTCACCTGCGTCATCGGCGGAACATCGCGAGTATCGAGCTCGTTCAACTGGGCGACGTGGCCGAGGATGGCATTCAGATCGCGCAGCATCTCCTGCTGCTCATCTTCGCGGAGTTCCAGCTGTGCCAACTCCGCGACCCGCAGCACCTGCTCCAACGGCACCGGCTCCGGTTTCGGCGCGCGTTGAACCTGCGCCGGCGTCTGTGATGTGGGCTGCATTTTCTCGATTCCTTTTGGATTGAACTCGCTTCCGCTAGTATAGCGAGAACCCTGTCTGACACTGTTTTTCACGCGAGAATGCGATCGCCCGCGCAACAAAACGCGGTAGAATTTGTCTACTCTCAAGAAGCAACGAAAGCGCGCATTCAAGCGGGTTTCAGGAGTATCCATAGGCAAAAACCGGCGAAAATCGGCCAATTCCAGAAGAAAACCAAGAAAAACCGAAGAAAACCTGTGGAAATGCGCTGTTTTCCGTTGACAAATCTTGCGGAAAGCCGCAAGGTAAACGGCGGAAGGGTTTCTTTAGACCCGCATCAATGCTTGCGATCCTCGCATTTTGTGCGACGCTACAACGGCAACGAAACGGTCGATAGAAGTCAAAACAAAGCCGCAGTGGTACCCCCACTGCTGGTATCAGGAGGAAGACAAATTATGGCAGCAGGTATGACTAAAACAGCACTCGTTCGGCATTTGGCCGAGAAACTCGAATTGACGAACAAGCAGGTAGCAGGCTTTCTGGATCTGCTGGCGGAAACCGCCGTCAAGGAAACCAAGAAAGTTGGCATCTTCGTAATTCCAGGACTGGGTCGTCTGGTAAAGGCAGAGCGGAAAGCCCGCATCGGCCGCAATCCGCAGACCGGAGAAGCGATCAAGATCAAGGCCAAGACCGTGGTCAAGTTCCGCGTGGCCAAGGCCGCCAAGGATGCAATCGCGCCCGCCAAGAAGTAATCAGGGAGCGGCACGAAGTTTCACGCAATCCGCTGCACGGACCGCGAAGCAATCGCTGGCCCCGATGCTGCCACGGCGCAGGGATATGGGTTCATTCACCCACCCTGCGCCAGATTGTATATAGAGCCGGCGATGCGGGAAGTGCCGGTTTTACGCGGCTGATGCAAGCATCTTCGCCGAGCACGTCTCGAAAATTTCTGCAGCACGCACACCTATTTTTCCTCTGAGAAATCAAGCCATCGGAGACCTTGCCCGAGGAGCGGACCTGTGCGCTACCGGCCTACGAATTTTCTGGTATTCCGGGTCGCCAGATCGCGCGCACCAGGAACGCGATCCCAACAGAGATCAACAGGCCTTGCTCCAGAATGGTCACGTTGTAGCGATGGGCAAAGATCAAGTAGGTGATCGCCATCCCCCAAAGATGAACCTCTCCTGCGAAACCCTGCAGCCAGTGAGGCCGCGCCGCGCCTGAGGGAATCTTTGGCACGATAGACGGGAAAAATCGCGGAACCTTTTTCAGATATGCGATGTAAGCGTCTCCCCGCTCGCTGGACAGCTTTTGTTCTTCGGCGTGAACCCATGCCACAATCAGCAGAGTTACGGACACCAGCGCAAACAGCGCTCCACCAGGCGGCATCAGGATGGATATAGCCGCGGTCAGCAACCATGTGCCCAGGTAAAGCGGGTTGCGCACGAAGCGATATGGTCCATCGGCAACCAATCGTTCGGAGTGGAGGTCTTTGTCGTACACCACTTCGGATCCCAGATACGCATTTGCCCAGGTGCACACCAGCACCGCCAGTAACAAAGCCAATGTAGCCGCTGCAATGACGACGATGGTAGAAGTGGCGATGGGAAAAAAACCGATGGCTTGAAGCGTGCCAGCGAGCCATAGCCATGTAGAACCTGGATGGGCGCCGGCCATGCGTTCCCATGGCGCCCAAAACGCAATGACAAAAATCGCGATGAGAGCCCAGCGGCGAAAACGAAACAAGAAATCTGCGAGCTTCATCAAAATGGGGCGATCCTCATGCTCAATAACGGGGAACGTTTGAAGAGATTCAAGCTATACCGCCGCTCCAAGGGCAGCCATCAAAGCGTCGAAATCTTCCAGCCCGGAATACTCAATCATCACGCGACCACGGCCGTTCTTGTCCTCGATGCGCACTTTCAGGCCAAGCTGACGCTGCAGGCGTTCCTGCGCCTCGCGGACGTTCGGATCGAGCGGTACTTTCGTCTTTTCTTCGCTCTTCCTGCGCTTTCGTTCGGGGTCCATCAGGCCCTGAACGTAGGTTTCCGTCTGTCGGACTGACATTGAAAGCGCGACCACCTTCGTCATCGCCTTTAGAATCTCCTCTGCGCCATCCAGGGAAAGTAGCGCTCGTGCGTGGCCGAAGCTGAGTTCGCCGGATTCTACCTTGGCCTGGACGGGAGCGGGAAGGCGCAGGAGCCGAAGGAAATTCGCCACGGTAGCGCGATCTTTTCCAGTGCGCTGGGCTACTTGTTCCTGGGTCATGTGAAAATCTCGACTCAGCCGATCGTAAGCGCGAGCTTGCTCCATCGGGTTCAGGTCGGCACGCTGGAGATTTTCTACGATCGTCATCTCCATCGCCTGCTCGTCACTCACCTGGCGAAGAATCGCGGGGACGGTTTCCTTGCCTGCCTTGATGGAGGCACGCCAGCGGCGTTCGCCGGCGATCAACTGGAACCGGCCATTGGGTAGTGGGCGCACGATGATGGGCTGGACTACCCCGTTGGCGACAATCGAGCGCGCCAGCTCGTCCAACTTCTGCTCATCCACCTGCATGCGGGTTTGGTAAGGATTGGGATCGATCTCACCCGTCGGCACCTCCCGCGGAGTACCGCTCGGGTGGGCTTCGAACGGATCGTCCACAGAATGGGTGGTGACGGTCGCGTGGACTCGAGAGCGGGCTGCATCGGCGGACGCAGGCGTCGACAGTAACGACTCCAAGCCTTTGCCGAGTGCGCGACGCTTCGGGGGCTCAACTTTGCCTTGGTTTTTTCCTTCAATTCGAGACATACAGCGAAGTTCTCCCTTACAAGTCATTCAAAATCATGGCAGAACAGCGAGTCGGGCTGGCCGTGGATGCGGCCGGGCTTCGGAGCGCATCAGGTATAGGGCCAGAAGCGAACTTTGGCGCCATCTTTCGCGCGTTTCGCTTCGGCCTTGCGAGCCAGCTCCCGCGGGCTTTCAATCTTATTACGCAAAAGGATTTCCCGGGCCAGTTCCATATAGCTTTCCGCGCCGCGAGAGCGTGGGTCATAGATCTGCACCGGCTTACCGTGGCTGGGCGCTTCCGCCAGGCGAATGTTGCGGGGGATATTTGTTTTCAATAGCTTATCGCCGAAGAATTCTTTCAGATTCTCGGTTACCTGTTGCGCCAGGTTGGTGCGCTCGTCATACATGGTCAAGACGACGCCCTCGATCACCAGTTCCGGCTTGAATCCATCGCGCACCCGATCGAGAGTCTGGACTAGTTCGCTGACACCTTCCAAGGCAAAATATTCCGCCTGCATGGGAATCAGGAGGGAATCTGCGGCGACCAGGGCATTCAGTGTCAGTAAATCGAGCGCGGGGGGGCAATCGAGAACGAAAAGCTGTTCCGGCCCGTCATACTTCGCAAGGGCTTTTTGCAAGCGGAAGGCGCGATCCTCGGCGTGCACCAGCTCCACATTGGCTCCGATCAGATGCTTGCTGCTGGGAAGGAGCTTGAGGTTTTCGATCCCGGTTTCGATAGCCGCTTCGGCGACGGTCGATTCATTGATCAATACGGTATAGGTGGAAGAACGATCCTCATCCCGGGCAAAGCCTAAACCGCCGGTGGAATTGGACTGCGGATCGCAATCGATGAGCATGGTGGGGACGCCTTCGAGAGCAAATCCGGCAGAAAGATTAATCGCTGTGGTCGTTTTGCCGACTCCGCCTTTTTGATTCACGACCGCAATGATTTTTCGCATGGGCTGATTCGGTAGGGTACCGAACGCGGAAGCATCATGCAATCGGCTTGGCTGTGCATTTCCGGGACGAATCTGTGGAGAACGATTGGGCGCAGGTCGGCAGGTGCCCGTAGGTCTCATGGCTTGTACGAGTTAGCGCGGGGTTCGGGCTGACGCAGAAAGGATGTGTGATCGGGCTCACGGTGGAAAACTTTTCAGGGATGCTGGCAGCAGAACATGTTCCACGTGGAACAATTTGGGTTCGAAACCAGCTTGAGAGAAAAATGTTCCACGGGGAACATGGTAGGCTTGGCAAAAAAATCAGCCCGGAATAACCCTTCGTGCCTTACTGCACCCGCGAGCCAAGAAGGATGACTCTCTGATCCGTCCCCGGAATGGGATCCGGAACCTGCCACTCGATGGCCATCTTCCCACCCGCGTCGAATGAGCTAGCCTGAATGGTTGCCACCTCGGATTGCGATGTCAGCACCAGGCAATCGCCGCCTCGAGCGCCGTGCGGTGGCCGGATGCGTGGAAGTGCGGCTTGCATGGCCTCTCCCATCTTGTCGACGGCTCGCAGCGTCACCATATCGAATACAGTGGCCGCCGGCATCTTCTCGACCCGGCCTGCGTGAACTGACGTGCCATGCAAGCCCAGTTCTCGCACCACCTCGCGCAGAAACGCCGCCTTTTTCTTTTGGGACTCCGCCAGCGTGACTCGTAGCTCCGGGCGAGCGATCTGAATCGGAATCCCGGGAAGACCGGCGCCGGAACCCAGGTCCAGCAGTGTCTCGATGTCCCCACGAATTCGCTGCGCTGCGCGCAGGCATTCCGCCAAATGCAACCGAACAAGAACCTGCGGATCGCGGACTGCGGTCAAGTTTATCTTTTGATTCCAATGAATTAGCAGCTGAACATAGCGCGCTAACAAGGCATAAGCAGCTGCGGGGAGAGGTTGGATGAGCCTCGGCGCGACAGCAGCCTGAATATCGGACGGGCCGAATCCTTTGAGATGTTCCGCTTTCGCTCCCATGGTGGAGAGTCTACCCGAGGGAGTCGGTGATTGGGCGAGGTTCCCACGCAGCCGCTGCTTCGACAAACCGCTGAAAAAGAAGGCGACTGGCTTGACTAATATCCGTACTGCGTTCAGGATGCCACTGCAATCCGAGAACAAAGTGATCTGGCTGCGTGCCCTCTATCGACTCAACGACAGCATCCTGGGGGCAGCGGGCGGTCACGCGCAGGCCATCTCCCACAATCCCGATCGCCTGGTGGTGACTGGAATTGACGAGCAAGCGCAGATAATCCGTGGTGTGCGTGGCTTCGTCGCTCTCGCCGACGATACGCGCCAATTGCGAGCTGGGCTCGACCAGAACGGAATGCGCCACGGCGACGCTGGCGCCGGCTCTGTGGTTCACGGGAATCTGCACCAGATCCTGCACCAGGGTGCCAGTGCGCCAGCAGTTCAGGGATTGGGTCCCATAACAGATGGTCAACAGTGGTTTGTGCAGATTGTGAGCGTCCTGCAGCAGCAATTCATCGACATTTTCCCGTGCCAGGTCCGGTTCAGCCGTTTCAGGCAGGCGTTCCTCGCCATACTTGGCAGGATTCATGTCGGCCGGACTTCCTGGAAGCAGAATCCCTTGGCAACTTGTCGCCACTTTGGCAATTGCGGCGGGATCGAGCGTCAGCGGAATTGCTACCGGCTCGCCACCCGCCTGAGTCACCGCGGCAGCATATTGCGGCCAAGTGCGCTGGTTATAGTCCGCCTGGGCAAATGTAGGAATTGGGATGCCAATTCGGGGTTGTTTCGAGGTGTGGGTCACAGGATGCTCAATGTTGGAACTTCCAGCGCTAGCTGGGTTGGTTTTCGCCAGCGTGCTGTGTGTACATCTTCGATATGGTATCGCGGATTTGGAGGGTGAGTGCGTCTGCCGACTTGCTGGTGCAGCCGACGGTCGAAATGGGCTCGCCCACCACCAGCAACAGCGGCCGCGGAGTGAGGTGATACGTATGCATCGGCATCACTTCATACGTGCCAACCAACGCCATGGGCACGATGGGGACCTGGGCGCGGATGGCCATGTAGGCCGGCCCACTCAGCAAATCCTGCAGGCGACCGTTGAGGGAGCGGCCGCCCTCGGGAAATATCACCAGCGGCATGCCTGCCTGCAGCGCCTTGACGCCACGATTCAGGCTGGCCAGCGTGGAGCGAAGGCTGCTGCTGTCGACGGGAATCTGGCCGGAACGGTGCAGATACCAGCCGATGAAGGGAATTTTGAATAAGTCATGCCGCGCCAGAATCCGAAACTGGAATGGCAGCTTACTCAGAACGACGGGCGTGTCCATGTAGGACAGATGGTTGGACACGTACACGGCTGCCTGTCCGCGCTGGAAGTTTTTTGCTCCCATTACGCGAACTGGAGAAAGCGCGATGCGAAGAACAACTCCTCCCCAAGCCTGGGCGATGGAGTGCTGGACGCGTCCGGTGCCATCAAACAGGGAAGCGATCAGGGAAATGCTGCCGCAGATCGCGGTCGCTACAAAAAACAGCGGAAACAACACCAGATAGGTAAGCCAGCGGAAGAAGGACGGATGGCGAGTCTGGGCTGGATCGCACTTGCCTCCGACTGCGGGAGACGGTGATTCCGTCGAGGCCTCCTCCAATGAGGTTGGCGCCACTTCTTCAGGAGCGGTGGACATAGGCTAGCCCTTGCCTTGCGGGTTTAGCAGCGAGTCCCGCAGTGCGCCGACCAGGTAGACAGATCCGGCGCACACAATTAAGCCGTTGGGAGGAGTTTCGGCCTGGGCCAGTTCCAATCCGGCAGCGGGCGAAGCCGCACCCTCGGCCTCAACGCCCAGGGTTCGAGCGACCGCCTGCAGCTCTTCAAGAGATGCGGTGCGCGGTGAGTTGACTGGCGTGAGAATGACGCGATCGAAAACGGGGAAAAGAATCTGCGCCATCTCCTCCACCGCTTTCTCTCGCAGACATCCGAACAACAAAGTTCGCTGAGTAGGAAGTTGGGTTGCCAATCCCGGCCAGGTGCTGAGCGCGGAGCGTAAGGTCCAGGCACCGGCAGGATTGTGGGCAACATCGAGCAGTACGGCGGGACGGACGTCGGTGCGAGGAAACAGTTCCAATCGGCCGGGCCATCGGGCAGTGCTGATACCTTCCGCAATTTGCTGCGGTTTTATATTGTAACTGTTACTGTTACATAATTCATTTGCAGCCGCCACTGCAAGTGCGGCGTTGCGATGCTGATGCGTTCCCGCCAAGGCAGGCCGCAGTTCTATGGATGTGCCTGCCACTGTTACAGAATAAGGTTCGGCGTAGAATTCGGTAGCTTCTTCCTCTGCCAAGCGACGCGGCGGCATAAATTCGACGGCGCTGACGCCGCGCACATTCAGATCGACCGCAACCTCTCCCAGCGCCTGGTTGGCGGCGGGATGCTGCGGCAGAGTCACCAGAATTCCATTGGGCCGCAGGATGCCGGCTTTCTCGCGCGCGATGGCATCGATGGTGGGTCCGAGCCATTCTGTGTGATCGAGCGATATGTCGGTGATGACAGAAAGCAAGGGCTCGACGATGTTGGTGGCATCGAGACGGCCTCCCATGCCCACTTCCAGCACCGCGATATCGACGGACTGTTCCGCGAAATAAAGGAAGGCGACGGCGGTGACAGACTCGAAGAAACTGGGATGCTGCGGCAGCTTACCTTCGCTCAGCAGGCGGGATCCGGTTTCATCGACGCGAAAATAGAGGCGTGCGAAATCATCGTCGGAAATAGTCGCGCCGTTGATCTGTATTCGCTCATTGACGCGGGTGAGATGTGGAGAGGTGTAGAGCCCGGCTTGATATCCAGCGACACGGAGAATGTTCGCCAGCATGGCGGCAGTGGAACCTTTACCGTTGGTGCCGGCGATCAGGATGCTGGGAAACTTTAATTCCGGCGAACCCAGCGCAGCGGTGAGAGTGCGCATCTCTGCGAGATCAAACTTGCGCGGAGATGTACCGGTGACAGCGGTGGAAGCGGCCTGCGCCAGCTCATGACCGCGCGCATACAGACTCTCAATCGCCTGAGCATACGACATGGCTCGATTTTAGTAGCAGGAAGGGATTCGTGTTGCACAGTTCTTAGTCGGACAGTGGGCCAATTTGAATCCGCAGGTCACCAACCTGCAATTTTCCCCCATTGGGCAATCGCCATGACAGCCCAAGCAATCGCCATCGTTATATAGGCTCTCAGTCGTATTCTCTTCGACCTTTCCCCAGTCGGGTCAGAATCGTGGGGAGTGAAGTATTCCCACCGAATCACGACCCCCAACGCCACGAATATGACGAGGTAGCAGCAAAGTATCACCAGGTTTCTGGAGTGCATGCCAGCTATTCTAAGCCGTCCTTTTCCGGCGTGTAAAACCGACCGGATGAGGTTCGCCCAAGGCGATGCTTTATCCTAGAGGAGTGGCTGAAGATTCCAAACATCCCATCACGAGACGGCGCTTTCTTCAGCTTTCAGGTCTTGGTGCGGCGGGCCTGCTGGTGTATTCGGGAGAGTTCGAGCGCCATGATCTGCAGATCACGCATCGCACGGTCGAGCTGAAGCGGCTTTCCCCGGCGCTGGACGGGCTGCGGATCGCCCAGGTTTCCGATATCCACTATGAGCAATATACGGAGCCGTCGTTTGTCCGCCGGGTCGTGGAAGAGGTCAATCGGATCGCACCGGACCTGGTGGTGTTCACCGGCGACTACGTAAGCGAAGGGCCGTTGCCGCAAGCCTTTGGCGCAAAAAGCAGCTATCCGTGCGCTGAAATCCTATCGGCGATCACCTGCCCGCAGCGCTGGAGCGTGCTGGGCAATCATGACACCCGGGTCAACCCCACCATGGTGACGGACGCGCTAGAAATCCACGGCCTGCCAGTATTGGCGAACAAACACATCCCGTTCGAGCGGAATGGCGCGCGAATTTGGATTGCCGGCGTCAAAGATATCGGGCTGAGCGATCCGGATCTTCATCTGGCCGCGCCGCAGGGGCTGCAAACCGCGACTGAGCCGGTAATCCTGCTGGCGCATGAGCCCGATTACGCCGACAGGGTGGTGAAACACGGCGGTGTCGATCTGATGCTGTCCGGACACTCGCACGGAGGACAGGTGCGGCTACCGCTGATTGGCGCACTCTATACACCCCCGCTGGGCCGCAAATATGTTGAAGGACTCTTCCACCTGCAGAATGATTTGCAGTTGTATGTAAACCGCGGCATCGGAACAGTGGGAGTGCCGTTTCGACTGGATTGCCGGCCGGAGCTGACCCTGATCACGCTGCGCAGCCCGCAAGCGGTGACCGGATAACGAACGGCGCGGCTAAGCTGGATCCATTGCGGAACGACGGAGAGGAAGCGAATGAACGTCCAGGTTGCATTCGGCAAACAGGGCTTGTCGCTCGAGCTTCCCGACGGTCCCCGTTATCACGTTGTGCAGGTGCATTCCGCGCCTCCGCTGCCGGATGTGGAGAAGGCACTGGCGGCAGCGCTGGATACTCCGGTGGCCGGCTTGCCGCTCATGGAGCTGGCACATGGGAAAAAAAACGCTGCCATCTCGGTATGCGATATCACGCGTCCCGCCCCCAATCCAATCACGCTGCCTCCGGTGCTCGAGCGGCTGCATCGCGCCGGGATTCCGCCGGAGAATGTGACGATTTGCATTGCGACCGGGCTGCATCGCGGTGCGACTGAGAACGAACTGCGGACCATCCTGGGAACCAGGATAGCGGCGACCTACGACATCGCAAATCACGATGCGAAGGACCGGGAACTGCATCGCTTTCTCGGCACCACGCCGCAGGGAACGCCGGTCTACATTGACGAGCGCTTCATGGCGGCTGATCTGCACATCACTCTCGGATTTATTGAGCAGCACCTGATGCTGGGATTTTCTGGTGGACGCAAGCTGGTGGCTCCCGGACTGGCCGCGCAGGAAACCATCAAGGTGATTCACTCGCCACGGTTCATGCGCGAGAAGCGGGCGACGGAAGGATCGATCCGCGACAACCCGCTGCACGCCGAGCTGCTGGAAGTGGCACACATGGCGCGTCACGATTTTATGCTGGACGTGACCTTGACCAAGGAGCGGGAAATTTCTGGCGTGTTTGCCGGCGAACCGGTGGCGGCACATGCTGCGGGTGTGGAATTCCTACGCAACTCCTCGGTGGAATATCTGCCGGAGCCGGTGGATGCCGTCATCACCACCGCGGCTGGATATCCACTGGACTTGACCTTCTATCAGACCATCAAGGGTGTCACCGCGGTGCAGCACATTTTGAAGCCGGGAGGAACCATCCTGATCCTGGGTGAATGCGCGGAGGGCGTGGGATCGTCCGAGTTTGCTGCGATGATGCGGCGATATCAAGGTCCGCGAGAGTTTCTGGATGCAATTGAGAACACGCCGGTAGAAGTGGATCAATGGCAGCTGGAAAAGCTGGCGCTGGTGGGACTGAAACACGATGTCCTGCTATACACCCCGGGAATCGCGCGCGAGGATTTAGGTGCGCTGCAGTCCAGTGCGTTCGACAGCGTCTCGACGGCAGTCGCCGGCTTACTCTCGCGGCTGCCGAAGAATCCTAGAGTGGCCGTGATTCCCGACGGGCCTTACGCCTATGCGCGGGTGAAAGAATAGCGAGCGCTAATCTCGTAGGATTGCAGAAGGCTGTTGCAACCCTGGAGGCTCCGCAATGATGCTGCACATGCATGCAATCAATCCCTTCATCGCGATTGGAGTCCTGGCATCGACCGCAGCCACAGATGCGGTGTATGTCATGTTCAACGCAGCAGTCACCGCACGACGGCGCAGCGTGGCTGCCAGCTGGAGCAGCCTATGGTATCTGCTGGCGGCGTTTGCCGTGATCAGCTACACCGGCAATGCGGTCTACGTGCTATTCGCGGCCGCAGGATCATGGCTAGGCGCATTTGGCGCGGTGACATGGCTGGACAAAGCCGACCTGAAGAATGCGACAGGCACTCCACGCGCCTGACACCTCGAGCTCGAACAGCCCGCGTTTCGAGACTCATCAGCCACTAAATTTAGCCATTGCTTCTTCTTGTAGGCGGGGCGTATCGTGAAGCTCGCCACGAACGAACGACGGTATCGTCCAGACCCTTCACTCCAATTGCTGCAGACCCCTTGGCCGAGCCCCCTATCGCACGACATTCCTGGATCACCAAAAACTCTATTCCTACCAGGAGGCAAATCACGATGAAAAAGAAATTTGGATTGACAGTAGGTGCGTGTCTTGTGTTCGCAACACTGTTTCTTGCAGGATCGAACACAGCTAGCGCGCAGGAACAATCGGGATCGCCGGGGTTTCACAGTGTTTCCTGCGTCAAGGTAAGACGCGACAAGTCGGCAGATTTCAAAACACTCGTCGACGGGGACTTTCAGAAGTTCGCGCAATCGCGGGTGAACTCCGGAGCCATCTCCGCCTGGATTGTATTGCGAACCGTCATTCCTGCGGGGCACGACGCGACCTGCGATTACGCATTTGTCAGCTTCTACCCTGGCCTGCCGAGCGCCCCCCTGGGCGATGATGAAATGACTGCCGCATTGAAAAAAGCCGGCATCAGCACCTCGCTTGCGGATATGAGACAGCGACAGGATGCGGCGGGTTACCTGGTTTACAACAGCCTCGACCGTACGGCCCTGCAAGTCGGCCAAGCAAAAAAAGGGGATTACATTATCGTCAATGTAATGAGCGTCCCTGACGTCGGTGCATGGGTCGCCAACGAAAAGAAGCTGTGGCAACCCATATTTGAAGATGGAGTTAAGGACGGCTCGGTGGACGGCTGGTCTGTCGTGGAGCAGTTCCTGCCCCGCGGCGACAAGGACTGGGGCACCACGTACACGGTCGACATCTACCCGAGCTGGGATGCGATGTTTAAATTCTTTGGACCTAGCTTCTCTGACCGCTGGACGAAAGTTCATCCGGATGTCCCCATGAATCCGGCAATGGATCAAGAACATAAGGTCGACACCATCGATCACACCGTGCTCTACCACGTTGTTCAGTTGGTCCAAGCGTCGAAATGATCCAAGCCTGCAAAAAAACGGAGGCCGCGCAATCGC
The DNA here is from genome assembly GCA_963735505.1 of uncultured Acidobacteriota bacterium. Taxonomy (GTDB): domain Bacteria; phylum Acidobacteriota; class Terriglobia; order Terriglobales; family Acidobacteriaceae; genus JAKAAZ01. The sequence goes on from CAVTLR010000005.1 coordinate 150,520, forward strand.
CTGCGCGGCCTTTCCTTTGATCGCGTGACGAATGATGAATGTGCGGTTTTTTCATTGCTTATCGTTATCGCGATGCAGTATGTTCACACTCACCACGAACGAACGACGGTATTGTCCAGATCCTACGGTTTTCCCTGCCTCTGGTCGAGCCCCCTATCGCACGACATTCCTGGATAACCGAATTCATTTGCGCCTAGGAGGCGAGCAATCCATGAAAAAGCAATGTGGAGCATTCGCAGGACTGTGTTTACTGTTTACAGGAATTGGTTTCGCAGGATCAGGATTTGCGACCGCGCAAGATAAGAAGCCAGATCTGACGCCGCCCAATGTGTTGGTGGTGCAAAGAGAAATGGTAAAGCCGGGCATGGCTGGCATGGCGCACCAGAAATCGGAAAGTGCGTTTGTGCAGGCAATGCAGAAGGCAAAATCACCGGATCATTATTTCGCGGCAACCTCCATGTCCGGCCCCAGCCGGGCGCTGTTCTTTCTTGCATATGATTCATTCGCAGACTGGGAAAAGTCGAATGCGGCAATGATGGGCGATTCCACGCTTGCCACGGACTCCGACAGCGCGATGGAGGCGGACGGCAAATTGCTCACTTCCTTCTCCACGATGGTGTTCCGCTACCGGCCAGACCTGAGCATTTCGCCCAGTGTGGACCTGGCACAGATGCGCTTCATTGAGATCACTGTCATTGACATCAAACCGGGGCACGAAGCGGAGTGGAAGGAACTCGCGAAACTCCACAATGAGGTCTACGGACAAGTTCCCAACACGCATTTTGCGATGTGGGAAGAATATTTCGGTGATGAAGGCGGAGTCTACATTGCTACGGCTCCTTTGAAGAGCCTGGCGGAGATTGATGAGCATCGAGTCGCCGCAGAGAAGGCCTGGGCGGCTGCCGATTCGGACAAGAAGAAAAAGATGGGCGATCTGGAAGCGTCTGCGTTCGCTTCCGTCCACACCAACCTGTACGCTATGGATCCGAAGATGAGCTACGCTCCCGATCGCTGGAAGACTGCGTCGCCGGACTTCTGGGGTAAGCAGTAAACTCAATCGCAGAACAGTAAACTTTGGGCGGATGGAGCCAGACTTCATCCGCCCAAACATTTTGAATCGCAGTCGATCGATTCCATGACGCCAGAGAAAATCGTCGCCCAGTCCCCCGACGCGGTGTTGCATGCAGACGACAAGCTGAAGCGCGTCATTGGACCCTGGGGGCTGGGAGCTGCGGCCGTCAACATTGCTGTGGGAGCGGGAATCTTTGTTGTTCCTGCCTTCGTCGCGGCAATCCTGGGGCCGACCGCGATTGTGGCCTATTTCGTCTGCGGAATTGCCGTGGCGCTGGTGCTGACCTGCTATATCGAAATTGGCAGCTTCGTCCATCGTTCCGGGGGCGGCGTCGCGTATGTTGAAGAGGCCTTCGGTCCACTGATGGGCTTTCTTGCCTGGGTGATGTACTCGGTGGGGTATGAGGTGATTGCGTGCGCCGCGCTGGCTGTCGCGTTGATCGGCTCGCTCGCGGCCTGGGTGCCCGCGTTGGGTCATGGAGCTCCTCGGATTCTGATGTTGTTTGCGATGTTCGGCGGACTGGCCGCGGTGAACATTATCGGCGTCCGCCAGGGTTTGCGCGTCGCTGTAGCCTCGACCATCGCCAAGCTGGTGCCCTTACTGCTCGCTGTTTTCGCGGGTGTATTTTTTGTTCACTGGCATTCGCTGCGATGGGCGGGATGGCCTCCTGCGGCAAAGTTGGGTGAGGCATCGCTGATTCTGTTTTTTGCCTTTCAGGGAATTGAAGAAGCGCTGGCGCCCAGCGCGGAAATCCACGATCCGGCGCGTACCGTGCCGCGGGCCATGTTCGGCGCAACTGGCACTGTGATTCTGCTCTATGTTGCCTTGCAACTGGTGAGCCAGGGAGTTCTGGGCGGCGAGCTGGCGCACCAGACGACTGCACCGTTAGCGGCTGTCGCCGGACGAGTCGTTGGCGTCGGTGGAAGCACACTGGTCATGATCGGAGTGGCAGTGTCAATTTTTGGTTCCCTGGCCGGGGGAATGTTGTCGACGCCGCGCGCATTTTTTCTGGCTGCGGAGGATGGGGCGCTGCCGCGAGCGCTCGCTCGGGTCCATCCGCGATTTCGCACGCCGCATATTGCCATCCTCACGGTGGCTGCACTGATGTTTCTGTTGGCAGCGACGGGCGGGTTCAAGCACCTCGCCATTCTTTCCAGCGCTTCGATTTTGTGTGTCTACCTGGCCATCTGCCTGGGCGCATTGAAGCTGCGTTACACGCGCAAACAAGTGCCTGGAGCCTTCCGCGCGCCGGGCGGCCCGCTGATTGGGATCCTGGGTTCGATTGTGGTGATCTGGTTGTTGTGTCACTCGACCAGAATGGAAGTGAGTGCGCTAGCAGGAACGCTCGCGGTCTCGATCGCCTACTTCTTTATGCGGCGATGGTATTTGAAGCAGCGTGGCGAATCGATCCGTTGATTCGCACCACGCGAGGCGACCGAAGACTTATTTGGAATCAGCGCAGCAAGGCTATGTCAGTTGGCAGGCTGCATGAAGTCGAGCGCGCGGATGAGATATTGCTTCATCTCTCTGCGAGGAACGACGGCGTCGAGCATTCCGTGTTCCAGCAGAAATTCCGATCGCTGAAAACCTTCCGGCAGTTTCTGGCGGATGGTTTGCTCGATGACGCGAGGGCCGGCAAAGCCGATCAAAGCATCGGGCTCAGCAACATTGAGATCCCCAAGCATGGCGAAGCTGGCGGTGACGCCGCCGAAGGTGGGATCGGTGAGCACGGAGATGTAAGGAATTTTGGCGTCGTCCATCAACGCCAGACGCGCAGAGATTTTCGGTAGCTGCATCAGGCTGACAATGCCTTCCATCATGCGAGCGCCCCCGGAGGTGGCGACAATAATGAGCGGATGTCGAGTTTCAAGCGAATGATCGGCAGCGCGGCTGATGGATTCTCCTACGACGGCGCCCATACTGCCGCCGATGAAGGCATACTCCATCGCGCTGACGACCACCGCGTGATGACCCATGTTGCCGAGTGCAGTCAGGATCGCGTCATTGATTCCGGTGTCGCGCTGCGCTTTACTCAGACGATCCTTGTATGGCTTCAGATCGGTAAAGTTGAGCGGATCGGTGGAGCGCAACTCGGTATCGATGAGGCGGTAGCCGGGCTCAAGCAGGCTGTCGATGCGAGCCCTGGCTGAAAGTTTGAAGTGCTTGCCGCATTTCGGACAGACGTTCAGATTGGCTTCCAGGTCGGCCTTCCAAATGGTCTGGCCGCAGCTGTCGCACTTGGTCCACAGACCCTCGGTGCGGACATTCTTCTCCGACGTGGTCTCAATCTCGTTTTCGTTCTCGTTGCGTTTAAACCAGGACATACTCCATCCATCCTAAACTGCGTGGCAGAAACTCAGGCCGCAAAATTGAGAGCGGGTATCCGCTGCATCGACGGCTCGCTAATATTCGATGCCGCGCTGCGCCAGAATTCCCTTCTGATACGCGTGCTTCACTTCGCGCATTTCAGTTACGGTGTCGGCGATTTCAATCAGGCTGGGATGCGCGTTGCGACCAGTCAGAATCACGTGCACCATCTCCGGTTTCTGTTTCAACGCTTCAACAACGCGCGCCGGATCGAGCATGTTGTAGCCGATGGCGTAATTGATTTCGTCCAGGATCACCATATCCCAATCGCCGGAAAAAATGGCCTGGCGAGCTTCTTCCCACGCAGCTTCTACCATGCGGATATCTTCCGGATCAGTTTCTGCGCCGCCAATTTTCACGAAGCCGCGACCCATTTGCTTCATCACCCAGTTGCCGCCGAAGGCCTGGACCGCATCGAGCTCGCCATAGTGCCAGGAGCCTTTCAGGAATTGCAGCATCAGCACGCGCATGCCATTGCCGACGGCGCGCAAGCCTGTGCCCATGGCGGCGGTTGTCTTCCCTTTTCCTGGACCCGTGTTGATAAGAATTAGTCCGCGCCGTACGTCCGTCATAATCCAGCCTTTAGCTGCTAGCCGACAGCTACTAGCCAAGAGCTAGAGGCTAGCTTTGTGTCTTAATGTCCTAAGTGATACGGATGGCCTTCGACGATGGTGAAGGCGCGATAGATTTGTTCCGCGAGCACGACCGCAGCCAGTTCGTGCGGCAACGTCATGGGACCCAGAGACAATACAAGCCAATCGCGGCGCGTGGTAGCTTCCTGCAATACTGCTTCCGACCAGCCATCGGCGGGCCCTACAGCGAAAGTGAACAGTTGTATGCCGCGGTCCTGCTCGCGTTGCAGCCATTGCGCGAATGTCTCTGAAGACCATGTTCGTCCGCGATGATCCAGCAGAATCAGCATGGAGCGAGCGCGATTGCCACGCTCCCAAGCGGCGAAAAACTTTTCTTCAGATGGATAATGTTCGGTGCGGCAACCGCAGTGGCGCGCAATGCGCTGGCAATAGCCGGAATACATTTCGTCGGCGGCAGCTTGCTTGCCAGTCGTGCGCCGCCCGAGTGTGACCAGCTGTATTTCCATACTTTCCATACTTTACTGGAGTTTTCTGTTTGGATGTCGGACGGGTTGGGTGAAAGTAGCGAGTTTTCTGCGGCTAAGGGGTACGCCAACGAGCTGCTCGTCCGGACGCGCGACGATTCTGGCCGAAGCGATCAGGAGGCGAATCTGTTCGACGAGCGTCTGAGAGCTCCCTACAAGAACTGGGCACGCTCCTACCATTTTTCATATTCTCGCCTCTTTAATACCATAAATATCATCGATAATCGGGAGGTATCGCCCCCGTAACCTATTGATTTTGTGAATTCTTTTATCTGGCCTACGAATTGCTTGTTTTACGCCTCAAGGGCATTCAATAGGTTACTGAGTCGACGACCCCCGCGTCTACTTCCTCCTAAAAGCCCGCCGTACGCTTTTCGACCTGGATGAGTAAGCCACATCTCAGCGCAGATTTAAGGAAGCAGGAAATGCCGTCCGCAGAGGACGCCCGCATGGGCGTCACAGTGTTTCACGAGGCACTTTAGATAGGCGCGGGACCGGTTGCCGGCTCGCGAACTAACCAAGCAAGAGAGGGAATTCAATGCAATTTCGACACAAGGGCTGGACCCGCACCGCGGTTACGTTCGCAATGCTGCTGGGAGCGGCAATGTTGGTTCAAACTTCGCAGCCAATCGCATTCGCCCAGTCACTCACGTCGGGGGATATTTCCGGCCATGTGACGGACCCGACCGGCGCAGCAATCCCCGGCGCCAAGGTGGTCCTTAAGAACCAAGGCACTGGTGCAACTTATACGAGTACGACCAACGCAACCGGTGGCTACCACACCGCGCTGCTGCAGCCAGGCCAATACACCATCACAGTCAGCGGCGCGGGTTTCCAAACCACCACGACGACCGCGAATGTAGCCGGTGGCTCAATTGCAAACGGCGACATCAAGATGACGTTAGGCAAATCTTCGCAGACGGTGACTGTGACGGAAGCCGAACCGCTGCTGAACACGGAAAATGCCGACATTACCACGACATTCAATACAGAACAGGTGCAGAGACTGCCAAATCCTGGCAACGACCTGACATTTGTCGCGCAAACGGCTCCTGGTTCCGTCATGAACACCTCGACGACCAGCAACGGCGCCATGTTCGGTTATGGGAACTTCTCTTCCTTCGGTCTGCCGGCGGTGTCCAATACCTTCACCGTCAATGGCATGTATGAGAACGATCCGTTCCTGAACCTGAACAACTCCGGCGCCACCAACTTGCTGCTGGGCAACAATGCAATTGGCTCCGTCACAGTTGTCAGCAATGCATATGGCGCGCAATATGGCGGCCTGGGCGGTGCGCAGGTAAACGAAATCACCAAGTCGGGAACGAATCAATTCCACGGCAACGCAGCGTACTGGTGGAACGGCCGAGTGATGAATGCCAACGGCTACTTCAATAACCAGACTGGCACTCCACGGCCGTTTGATAACGTCAATCAATACGCTGCATCCGTTGGCGGCCCTATCTTCAAGAACAAGACCTTCTTCTTCGGCGACTTTGAAGGCCTGCGAGTCCTGATCCCGGTGACGAACGTGGTCACAGCCCCGTCGCCGAATTATGTCAGCTGCTTAACGACAGGTCTGCCTGCCAGCGGAACGACGACGCCCTGCGCGGCGCAGACCGTACCGAATCTGTTCCCGTTTGGACTTTCACAGGTACCGGCGAGCGATATTCCGATCTACAAGCAAATCCTGGCCCCGTACCAGAATGCGCCGGGCTACAGTACGGCAGCAGTGTCGCCCAGCAATCCTACAGTTGTCACATTTAACGTGAACACCGGCAATTTCACTCATGAATGGCTGTTCCAGGGACGCATCGACCAGCACTTTGGCGACAAAGACTCTCTGTACGGCACCTACGATATGGATCGCGGCTTACAGGCGACTTATACCGACCCATTAAATTCCCTCTTCAATGCCGATAGCGTCCAGCCGCAATATTCCGGCCAGTTGGGTGAAACCCACGTGTTCACCCCAAATATCACCAATCAGTTCACATTTGCACTTCTCTGGTACTCAGCGATTTTCACGAATCAAAACCTGGCCGCGTCCACAGCGATTGTGCCCTATACCGTGGACTGGTTCGACGGCTCATTTGGCCTGCTGGGCGGTTTGAACTACGTGTGGCCGCAAGGACGCAATGTCACCAACTACCAATTTATTGATGACGTCAGCGTGATCAAGGGCCGGAACAACTTCAAATTCGGTTATTACTTCCGCCGCGATGACGTCACTGACTACAGCCCGGGCGTTACGACCACCCCATTGTCCTCGCGTCGGAAGCAAGCTTCGCAGGCGTCAGCCCCTACTTCGGACCCCCAACGCCGTCCGATCCTACTCCGCCTCCAATTTCGCCAATTACACCATCGTTCGACCGGTACTCTCAGCAATATCCGATTCGTTTAACGCAACCCGTAGCCCTGTACAATGAGGCGGGGTACTTCCAGGACGAATGGAAGCCGATACCGAACCTGACCGTCACGGCTGCGGTTCGTGTGGAGCATAACTCAAACCCGGTATGCCAGACAAATTGCTTCGACAGCTTCGGCACAGATTTCGCGGCAGTAAGCACCGATCCGACCGCGGCCTACAACTCGATGATCGTTACGGGCAAGCATCAGGCGTTCCGCAGTTTCCAAGGTTACTCCATCCAACCTCGCGTCGGTTTCGCTTTCTCGCCATTCGGAGATGGAACGTCGACGGTGTTTCGCGGCGGCTTCGGTATGTTCACCGATGTCTTCCCGGCGACCATTGCAGACGACATCCTGAACAACGCGCCGACCAACGTAGGTTTCACTGTTTATGGGCCTGCGTATAACTACCCAACTCCCAGCGTGATCAGCCCAAATCCAACCGACCCAACCAGTGGCGCAAGCGATTACATCCACCTCGAACGCCGGCTTCCAGTCTGGATTCGCCAGCGGCGCGAGTTATACCACCTTATCGAGCTCCGTCACAGGGTTCAGTGCGCCAAACTTCACCAACACCTACCACAAGCTGAATTATCCGACGTACGAGGAGTGGAACCTGGAGATGGAGCGTCAATTCGGTCGAGAGCACGGTTTTCGACCTGAATTATGTCGGCAACCGCGGCTATCACGAACCGAACGTGAACAGCGGCGTGAATGCCTTTGGCGCGCCGGCAGGCTTTAGCGGTGTAAATGGCGCGGCCCCGCTCAACCCCTCTTTCGCGCAAGTCTACCGAGGTGTATAGCAACGCCAATTCAAACTACCAGGGCCTCACCGCATCGGTGTCCACCGGTCGAAGTCCTTGCTGCTTCAGTTCAACTACTCCTGGAGCCATGCCCTGGATGAAATCTCCAACGGTGGCATCCTCGGATTCAACGCCGGACAAAGCCAAGTCACTCCAACTGACCCGTTCAACCTGCAGTACAACTACGGCAATGCGGACTACGATGTTCGGCAGAATTTCACCGGCAGCTACGTCTATACGCTTCCTTACTGGCGTGGGCCGCACGCCCTGACCGATGGCTGGCAGTTTACGGGCACCGTCTTCCACCACTCGGGTTTCCCATTCACGGTCATCGATCGTCAGTTTCCAACCAAATCGCCAACTATAGTGGCAAGTCCGATTTACGCGCAGCAACTGCACAACGTGTCTCATTGCGGATCGAGCGCGATCTTAAACACGGCTACCTTTACGGGAACACCGTGCGCATCGCAAATCCGGCCAACTATACAACGCCAACCGCCTTCGGGCAGCAGACGCGTAACCAGACCACGGCACCCGCGTACACCGACACAGACTTGGCCGTGTTGAAGAGCTTTGCCATCCCGAAATGGGAATCCGCGAAGTTCACGGTAGGCGCTCAGTTCTTCAATCTGTTCAATCACCCGAACTTCGCCAGCCCAAGCTCGGACATTAACCCCAGCAACTCGCTAGCTGGCTACATCACAACCACGGTCAATACGCCAACCAGTATTCTGGGTTCCGGTCTGGGCGGCGAACGCAGATCCTCGGTTGATTCAGATCAAGGGTGCGTTCGAATTCTAGGATGAACCTTGCAACAAGCAAAAAGAGGAAGCCTTCGGGCTTCCTCTTTTTTTGCTCGATCCAGAGCTTAGTCAAGACGGAGCAGGCAGCCAATGGCGCCCTGCTCTTTCTCACTTATTTGACGACCTCAGCGCTACCAACCCAAAACCGCGGCCGGCGTGGAAGACATATTAATTCGCTTGCAGTGCGACGGCGATTCGGGTTCCGTGGTCGAGCTTGATGTCGCCATGGCCAGATGTCAGCGTGCCTGACGCCAGGGTGACATTCCTGAGGCTGCTACCTGTGGCCACAGCCACCTCAGGACTGCTCGTATTATCGATGCCCTGCCCGGTTTCCCCAGCCGTCATAGCCTGATTCTTGGTAGACCCTGTTGGCAGATTCGCAGCGCTCGCCCCACCGCCTGAAACGTAGGGCTTGGGAGCTACTCCGACCAGGACTCCGTGAACGGAGATAGGAGACGCTTTCTTATTGGGGAGCACTTGATCAAAGGAGATTGTCACCGAGGCGGTTCCTCCCCCCGACGACTTCGACTGCACCGCAGTCACTTTTCCATTGAGAACTGCGCCTCGGGGAACATCCGTACCATTCGCGAGCGTGGTATCCGACAGGGTTTTCGCGGTAACTGCCTCGCCTACCGTAGCGTTCTTTGTATCGAGCTTGCTGGTGATCTCAGCCGAGAGGCTGCTACTTGCGGTTGGATATGCGGAAGCGCCAGCTTGCAGCGCAAACGCTGGGGCACCGGCAACGCTTACCGCAACAATAGTGGGCGCGATCAAGGCCAAAAGTCCAAATTTCCTCATGGGATTCCCTCTACGTTTCATTCTCAATATGAATTAACTCCGGATTGCCATTAGAGTATCGTGCACTCGATTGCGGCTGTCAAAGTATCCTTTTGGCGCGCGCATCGGCCCCGCGTGGCCACGCCCCACAGCCAATTCCAGGTAGCCTTTCTTCTTGACACTCGCGCAATCAGGGGTATCTGATGTTGGCGGCACCATTCCCACATAGGCGGAATTGCTGATTGAGACCACTATGAGACTTCTTGCGGTGCTGCTTGCAGCAACCACATTTACCAGCCTCCAGCCGGGCGCTGCAGCGACGGGGACGAATCCAGCTCCCAAGCCCATACTTGTCGAACTATTTACGTCAGAGGGATGTTCCTCCTGCCCGCCAGCTGACGCCTATCTGCAGCAACTGGACGAGCATCAACCTATCCCGGGCGCCCAGCTTATCGTTCTGAGCGAGCATGTTGACTACTACAACCAGGACGGATGGATGGACCCCTATTCCGCGGCACGGTACACGAGTCGGCAGGATGCGTACGCGCGTGTGCATGGTTTGGTTGAACGCTACACTCCGGAGATCGTGGTCGATGGAACCTATGACATCTGGACGAAAACCCCGCAACAGATGGAAGCCGCACTGAACCGCGCGGCCTTAGCACCAAAAATTCCAGTGCAAATTCTTTCAGCGACTGTAGACCACAAAATTCCCGAGCTGCAGGCGGAAATCAGTGTGGACGGCACGCAACTGCGACATAATGCCGACATCTATGCGGCGGTCGCCCTGGACCATGCTGCGTCGAATGTTCTCCGGGGGGAAAATGGCGGACAACATCTTACGCACGTCGCAGTGGCGGAGGTATTGAAACCAGTGGGGAAGGTGAAAAAGGGCGAGAAGGTTCGTACGCAGATCGCCCTGAAACTCGACCCGGACGTAGCTTCGAAGAACTTGAGACTGATCATTTTTGTGCAGGAACCAGGAATGGGAAAAGTGGTGGGCGCGGCGCTGAAGAAGGATGTACAGTGACAGAACGTCATCGTTCATAGCTTCAGAAAGCGGGCGCACCCCTTCCGGGCTTTAGAAAACTTGTCCCACTGTCATCGCGATTTTGGCTTCTTTCTTAAGACCGCTTTCTTGACGGCCTTCTTAGCCAAGATTCTTTTCGCCGCAGTTTTTCTGACAGGCTTTTTTGCGGCGACCTTTTTTGCTGGCGCTTTCTTTGCGACTGCCTTCTTAGCCGCCTGCTTTTTGCGGACCGCGGTAACGCGCTTGGTTAACGAAGCCTTCAGTTCTTCCAGGTCGAGTGAGGTCGCAGTCTTGCGCAGGCGCTCGATGTGATAGAAATCCCGCTTCTCTTCCGAAAAAATGTGCACCACAAAATCGACGTAGTCGAGGAGAATCCATTCTCCTTGGCGATAGCCTTCGACTGAGTTGGGGCGAGTGTTGAAATCGCGCTCCATCCGTTCCTCGACCGCGGTGGCGATGGCCTGGTTCTGGCGGTCGTTGGTGCCGCTGCAGATCAGGAAATAGTCTGTGAAGCCGGAGTCGGCCGGGTCCAGTTCCAGGATGCGAATTTGTTCGGCTTTCTTGTCTTCACAAGCAGCGGCGGCGGCCGCAACCATGCGGCGGATTTCTGTTTTCGTCATGCGATCGTGCAATCTCCCTGGTGGGCGTTGAATTGTGCCAGCCTTCTCATCCTAGTCCGTCGCGAACAGCTGTGCCAACAAGGAAGCGACCATCCTTAAGAGGCATGCAACCGAAGAATCCCTGGACTTACAGGATGGGTACATGCATCCATTCTCCGCTTGCGGCTCAGAATGACGGCGTTCACTTTATGGCAGCCGGCAATTTGTTCTAGCGCTGCGAAACCTGCTCGGGAGCGGAAGAAGAGTTCATGGACGAGCGATAGATTTCTGTTTTGGAAATGTAATTCCACACCGGCGCCGGTAGCAGTTCTGGATCAGCGTGCCCTTGATCGAGCGCCGCACGTAGTTCGGTTGCTGAAATATCTTCCTTCAGGTCAGGTAGAAACCACACGCGAGTCGGAGCGGAGTTGGCATGATGCAGCGTCAGGTCGCAGGCAGGTAGGCCGGCGTTCAATCGATGGACTGCGGCAGTGTCGTTCGACCCGCATTCAACTTTTAGCTCGGCAGGCAGCGCGGCTTCCGCGTCAACCAACGAAAACCCTGGCCGAGCGGCGACAATCCAGTCGGAAAGTGTCAGCAGTTGAGAGACCTGGTGCCACTGCGCGATATCCAGCCAGCTATCGGCGCCCAGCAGCGTAAACAGCTGCGTTGGCTCCGGTTCCGCCGCAAGCGAAGCTCGCAGTTGACCTAGAGTTTCGACCGTATAGTTGGGGCGCGTTGCATCGGTTGCGTCGTGGCGCGGAGCATCGAGCAAAGAAGGAATAAAGCGGGGATCGGCCTGGGTGGCAAGCGCCGTCATGGCGTAGCGATGAAGATAGTCTGTCGCTGGAAATTTGCCTTTGAAGGGTTGCAGGCCGGCTGGAGCGAACAACACCTGGTCGAGCGCGAACAGGTCCGCAGCCGCCGTGGCAATGGCAAGATGCCCGCGATGCGGGGGATCAAAGCTGCCGCCAAAAAAAGCGATGCGCCTCATGCAAAAATGCCTCAGCCAGCTTCGGGAAGCGGGACGCGAAGAGCCCGAACCTTCTCGGCTAAGCCATATTTCAGCTCGTCAATTCCCTCTCCTGTCACCGCAGAAATGGCATAAAAGGTCAGCTTTTTGCGCTTGGCCATCGATCGCAGCTTCTTCAGCTTGTCCGGATTTGCCACATCGCATTTGCTGGCGACCACGACCCGCGGCTTTTCGTCCAGGCCGTGGCCGAAATTCTTCAGCTCGGCTTCGATGACGTTGTAATCTTCCACCGGATCGGGGCGTCCGCTGCCATCCGACACGTCGACGATGTGAGCCAGCAGTCGAGTGCGCTCAATGTGACGCAAGAACTGCGCGCCCAGGCCTGCGCCAAGATGCGCTCCCTCAATCAGGCCGGGGATATCGGCGACGACAAAGCTTTGTTCATTCGGCCACTCGCCCACGGTGACAACGCCCAGATTCGGTTCCAGCGTGGTAAATGGATAATCGGCAATCTTCGGTCGTGCGGCGGAGATGCGAGCGATCAGAGTGGACTTGCCAACGTTGGGATGACCCACCAGGCCGACATCGGCGAGCAGCTTCAACTCCAGCCGAAGCAGGCGCTCTTCACCGGCGAAACCAAGCTCATGTTCGCGCGGAGCCTGATGTGTCGACGTCGCGAAATGCTGATTCCCACGTCCGCCTCGCCCGCCCTTTGCCAGAATCATGCGCTCGTCGGGGTGACGAAAGTCATGTATCAGCTCGCCCGTGGTGTCGTCGTAGACAACAGTGCCCACAGGGACCTTCAGGACGATATCTTCGCCCTCGCGACCAGAGCAATTGGAGCCCTCGCCATGACGGCCTCTCTCGGCCTTATGTTCAGGATTGAAGCGGAAATGAACCAGTGTGTTATGGCTCTGGCTGGCTTCAAGAACCACGTCGCCGCCGCGGCCGCCATCGCCGCCGGAAGGTCCGCCACGAGGCACAAATTTTTCGCGCCGGAAGGCCATACAGCCATTCCCGCCGTCCCCCGCCTTCACCTTGATCCTTGCTTCGTCAATGAACATACGTGTGAATAGTCTTCCTGCCGCTCGGGAATAGCGTTACTCTCAGTGTAACGCTCAATACTATCGTTGCCGTTCCGCAATGTCCGCGACCGGACCCGAGCTTGAACCTGCGCCGTACCATCCGCCCAGGAAAGAAATCGCTCGACATGTCATGGGCAGGGACGACGGAAACAAGGAGAACTCGGCACGAGCCCGGCGCCGACTGGGCCACGGCCATCATTGCATCACTTTCAGTGTCGTCCGCGCAGGCATAGTGAAGCCGCCGAAACGGGCGTAAAAGATTCGGGAGTTCGTCATGCTGCGCTTGCCTCCCCCCCGCGCATTCAGCGCGTTTTGCCTTGTGTTGTTGTTTTTTCTGCCGCCGCTATCCAGGCTCCAAGGTCAGTCGACCACGGGCGTAATCGGCGGAACTGTGTATGACCCACAACATGCGGTGATCCCGAACGCGCGCATCGTTGCCCTGAACGAAGCGACTGGCGCGGAATTCATCGCCTACACCGACAAGAGCGGCAACTATACGTTGGCGGACATTCCGCCCGGCACGTATTCCGTCGACATTACGGGAGATGCCTTTACCGCATTCACGGCGACACACGTGGTGGTGGAGCTGGGCAGACGAACTCCCCTGACAACTACCCTGCGCATTGGAGCGACCTCCAGCACCATCCAGGTGGGAACGATTGTGCCGTTTCAGTCGACCTATCCCTCGGTCGCGACCAATATTACACAATCGCAATTGCAGAATTTGCCTTCCGACAGCCGCCGCTGGAGCAGTTTTGCCCTGTTGACTCCTGGAGTGGTGAGCGATCCAGACGGGCATGGACTGTTGAGTTTTCGCGGCATCAGCGGATTGCTGAATAACAATACCATCGACGGCGCCGACAATAACCAGGCCTTCTTCTCTGAAGAACGCGGCCGCACCAAGGCGCCCTACTCCATCAGCATGGCAGCGGTCGAGCAATTTCAGGTGAATACGGCGGACTATTCCGCGGAATATGGACGCGCGGCGGGCGGCGTCATCAACACCGTGACCAAGAGCGGCACCAATCAATATCACGGCGAGGCCTACTTCTTCGAGCGCAACAGCAGCTTGTCCGCGCTGAACGCATACACAACGCTGACTAACTTCAACAGCACCACCAGCAGCTTTGTCACTAGTCCGTATCAACCGACAGATGTACGCCGGCAAATGGGATTTTCTATCGGCGGCCCGATTGTTCACGACAGATTGTTCTGGTTTTATTCCTTTGACTACAACACACGAAATTTTCCAGCAGTTTCGCGCGTCGGCTATCCTACAGCGATCTACGCGCAGCCTAGCCCGATCCTTCCGTCGGGCAACTACCTTGGCTTTCGCATCACATGTGCGAATCTGCCGCCCTACAACGCGACCAATGGAACCTACGCGAGCGTGTTTCAATTTGAGGCTACCCAGGGTGCGTGCGAGCTATATGACAAACTCGACCTGGCCTCCTATGACGCGGGAGTGAAGCAGTATCAGCAGGGCTTGCAATTGGTGGACATGCTGACTGGGCCAGCGCCGCGCACGGGCGAGCAGACACTGAATTTTCCTAAGCTGGATTGGCTGGTGAATGATCGCAACCACGTGACAATTTCTTACAATCGAATGCGGTGGAATTCCCCCAACGGAGTGCAAACTCAAAGCTCGACACAATATGGTGTCAACAGCCTGGGCAACGATTATGTGAGCGTGGATTGGGGAATCCTCCATCTAACGACGTTCGTGACGGAAAATATCGGCAATGAATTGCGGCTGCAATTAGGGCGCGAGTTGGACAGCGAAACCAGCCCCAGCCCTGCCGGCGCAGAGATTCCGCTGGCGAACAATCAATTCGGACTGGCTCCGGAGATCAGCATTGCCGGCGGATCCTCGGGCGAAGGCATGGTGCTGGGAAATCCTGCAAAACTGCCGCGTCCGGAATATCCGGATGAACATCGCGCAGAAGTTTCCGACACTATCTCCTGGGTGCTGGGAAATCATACGTTGAAATTCGGCGGGAATTGGGACCGCAATGAAGACTTACTCGACAATCTGTACGCCGGGGTAGGGCAATACAACTACACCTCTTTCGGCAGCTTTCTGGCGGACTACTATCACGCGGTAGATGGACTGGGGCCGCCGCACAGCTATTTCGTCAATAACTATGCGGGATTTTCACAGAGCTTTGGCCCGGGCGGATTTTTTATCACGACCAATGACTGGGCTGGGTTTGCCGATGACGAGTGGCGAACATTTTCGCGCCTGACCGTGACCGCGGGTGTTCGCTACGAATATGAACGTGTACCTCGCCCGTTTCTACCGAATCCGCAACTGCCACAAACGAAAAATTATCCGGACGATCGCAACAACTTTGCTCCGCGAGCGGGTGTTGCGTGGGACCTGTTCGGCAATGGAAGCACGACGCTGCGAGCGGGATTTGGCATGTTCTACGGACGCATCGTGAACGGAACGCTGCATTCCGCGCTAACATCTTCCGGATCGCCGGCGTCGCAGCGCACCTATCGCTACTCGTCATCCACGGAATATGGAGCGCCGCAGTTTCCCGGCATCTTTTTCAGTGTGCCGACGGGCGCGGCGCGAGGAGCACTGCCCAGTGCATATTATTTCGCACCAAAATATCAGGCACCGGAAACCACGCAGGGAGAGTTGACGCTGGAACAAAAAGTCGGCTGGAAAACGATGGTATCGGCAAGCTTTATGACCAGCCAGGGCCGCGATCTGCCAAACTTCATCGACACCAACATCGACAATGCTACGGTCGGCCAGTTGAATTACACCATCGACATACCTGGGCCCGCGCTCGGAAAAAAGAGCCCGTTAGCGCAAGGCGCGCGCTACACCACGCCGCTCTATACGTCGGTACGGCCGAATTATTTGTATGGAAACATCACCGAGCTGCTGAGCAATGTGAACTCAAATTACAACGCCGGCGTATTGGCGATCACGCATCGCACCGCGAACGGCATCAGTTTCGGAATGAACTACACCTTTGCTCACGCGCTCGATTTCAATCAGAACGAATTTC
The DNA here is from genome assembly GCA_963735505.1 of uncultured Acidobacteriota bacterium. Lineage (GTDB taxonomy): Bacteria > Acidobacteriota > Terriglobia > Terriglobales > Acidobacteriaceae > JAKAAZ01. Next base: position 166,581 of record CAVTLR010000005.1, read on the forward strand.
TATATAAGTCGCCGACTAACATTCTGGAGCCGAATAACATGGCTCAGGAATACGGAAATTCCAATACTGATGTGCGCCAGAGACTGGTCTTCCACGCCAGTCTTTTCACCACGTGGCACAAACCAGGTTGGCAGGGCCACCTGCTGAACGACTGGGGACTCGCGCCGGTGGTGGCGTGGCAAACAGGCTTACCGTATACGCTGGGCGTGGGCGGAAGCGCGCCTGGAGGAGCATTCTTCGGCATCAATGGGGAGGGCGGTCCGTCGCGCCTGAATGTGCTGCAACGCAACAGCTATCGCTTCCCCTCTACGCAGACGACGAGTCTGCGAGTGACGCGACGCATTCCGCTGCGCGACCGCGCGTATCTGGAACTGATGGCGGAAACTTACAATCTGACGAATACCGAAAATGTAACTGCCATAGATACACTTGGCTACAACGCGTGTTCAACCCCGTTGACGCAGGGCTGTCCTTCTGATTCGACAGCCGCACATCCGTATCTGGAGTTCAATCCGACCTACGGCGTAACGACGAATGCAAACAGTAACAGCACCTATACGCCGCGCGAGTTTCAACTAGCCGCAACATTCAAATTCTGAGTCGAAATTATTTTTGGAGCGCCGGCACGACCGCGCTTCCAGGACCGCCGACCGGCTGCAAGCGGGGAATTCTGTCTTCAACCGGCGGCAGCGGAGGAAAGGGAGCATGCGGCTCCGACTGATACCAATACGCGACAGAATAATAATTGTCCGAGCGCGCGTTGGCATGACCATGTTCTATGGTCGCTTTGAAGGACTTGGTGAAGGGAATGGGTGAATCGAGATGGAAGCGATACACGCTTGACCGGCTGCCGGCAAGCTCTTTGCCTACGACGGGCGCTCCATAGAGTTGGTAGGAATATGGCTTGCCGCCAAAATCCCAAGCACCCAGAAAATAGTCCTCAGAGCCAGTTCCGGCAATCGACGGCAGCTCGGCTCCGTCGACAAAGAACATGTCGTCGCCTTCTCCCCACCAGCCATCCTGATTCTGCAGCACCGACATGGTGACGCCGACAAATTGACCATGACCGGTAGCGGTCATCCAAACATAGTTATCTTTGCCGTCGAGATTCACCTTGTTGTTGACCTGGGGGTCGCCATTGCTGGTCCAGTTGTTGGTCCAGCCGTGATTGGGCTGGGCCTGGCGATATTGTGCATGGAAATAAATTGTTTCAGGCGGAAGCGGATGTGAATACTTCTGATAGTCGATGTTGTAATACAGCGAATTGATCGGTTGCTTGCCCTCGTTGGTCACCGTGATGCGCGCGTGTTTGGCGAACGGCATGGGGAAAAAGCAGTTGAGCGCCTGGACGCTACCGACCGATAGATACTGCGATTGCCAATCGTGATATTCGCCGAGGCCGAGGCCGAAGAAGTCGCCGATAGGAGCCTCCACACTGGGAGTTTTTTCATTGTCCCAATAGATGCGGAGCACAATGCGCTTCAAGTTATACGGCTCGTCGTCGGCAATGGTGAACCAGATGTGCGAGATCATCGCCGGGCCATCTGCATCCAGAACCGTATAAGTTGCGCCAGGGGCGACGGTACGAGCATCGTCATTTCTTCCCGTGGGATCGGAACTGGAAACGCGCACCAGCGTGTAGGTCTGCTGGCGGGTCAGGTTGCGGCTTGCGAGGGCAATGCCTGGCCGCGGGCACAAAGGCTGGCGGCAGCGAACACAAAAATGGCAGTGATCAGTTTTCGCATCGGTGACCAACCTATCCTTTGTGATATTTGTCCAGTTGCTCGATCGAACTACAACTCCACGGATTTCTCGTCCACCAGCTTTTTCGCGCGGGCGATGAACTCGTCGAGCGGGATGGAACCTTGATCGCCTTTGCCGCGGACCCGGACGCTCACTGCATTCGAAGCGGCTTCTTTGTCACCCATGACCAGCAAGTAAGGGATTTTCTGCATGGTGAGGTCGCGAATTTTGGCGTTCATTTTTTCATTCCGGTCGTCGAGTTCAACCCGCAGCCCGGCTAATTGTAACTGTTGTTGTGCCTTTTTCGCGTAATCAATGTGCTTTTCGCTGATCGGGACCAGGCCGACCTGCACTGGCGCAAGCCACAGAGGAAACGCGCCCGCGTAGTGCTCGATCAACACACCAAAGAATCGCTCCACAGAACCGAACAAGGCGCGATGCACCATGACCGGCTGATGGCGCTCGCCATCCTCGCCGACATATTCCAGTTCAAAACGAGCCGGCAGATTGAAGTCGAACTGCACCGTGGACAGCTGCCAGAGACGGCCCAAGGCATCCACCAGCTTGATGTCGATTTTGGGCCCATAGAATGCGGCTTCGCCAACGATCGTCTTATAAGGAATGCCCTTGCGCTGCAGCACGCGTTCGAGCGAGCCGATCGCCAGCGTCCAATTCTCTTCCGAGCCGACAAAGCTGGCTTTGTCCTTAGGATCCCAAATGGAAAGCTCCACTTTGAATTCTGCAAAGCCGAAAACCTTCAGCACTTCTTCGGCAAAATCGATGCACGCTGAAACTTCGTCTTCAATCTGGTCCGGTGTGCAAAAGATATGGGCGTCGTCCTGGGTGAATCCGCGCACCCGCAGCAAACCATGCATCGTGCCGCTACGCTCGTAGCGATAGACGTTTCCAAGTTCGGCCAAACGGACAGGCAGATCACGATAACTTTTCGGAGTGTTCTTGTAGATGAGGATGTGGCCCGGACAGTTCATCGGTTTCAACTGATAGTCGGCATCATCCAGTTCCATCGGCGCATACATATTTTGCGAGTAATAGCCCGCATGTCCACTGATCTTCCACAGTTCGTGGCGCATCACGTGCGGGGTAAACACCATATCGTAACCGCGACGGATACATTCTTCGCGCATCCAGTCTTCCATTAACTTGCGGATGATGCCGCCTTTGGGGTGCCAGAAGACCAGGCCGGGCCCGGCGATGTCCTGAATGGAGAAGAGGTCGAGCTGTTTGCCCAACACGCGATGGTCGCGGCGCTGCGCTTCTTCCAGGCGCGCAAAGTGCTCCTCCATCTCTTTCTTTGAGAAAAAGGCGGTGCCATAAATGCGCTGCAGCTGTGGATTTTTCTCATCCCCAAGCCAGTAGGCGCCGGCGATGCTCATTACTTTAAAGGCCTTGACGCGGCTTGTGGAAGGCACATGAGGACCACGGCAAAAGTCGACAAAGGCACCGTTGCGATAGAGAGAGATTTTTTCGCCGGGCTGCGTGAAACGCTCAATGAAGTGCATCTTCATAAAGTCGTTTTCCGCTTTGAAGCGCAGCAAGCCTTCATCCCGCGGTTCGTACTCGCGTACAAATTTTTCATCCCGCGCGACAATTACGGCCATGCGATCTTCGATGGCTTTCAAATCCTCCGGCGTGAACGGCGTCGGGCGGTAGAAGTCATAGAAGAAGCCGCTGTCGGTCGCGGGACCGTGACCCAGCTTGGTTTCCGGAAATAATTCCAGCACGGCCGTCGCCATGACGTGGGCGGCGGAGTGACGTACCACCTTGAGCGCCTCGACGTCTTTTTCAGTCAACAGGCGCAGGGTCACGTCTTCCGTCAGCGGTGTGGTCAGGTCGACCAGGCGCTCGCCGGCAGCATCTTCGGCTGCATACATGGAAGCTTCGCTGGCGGATTTCTCCTCGTCCGTCGCGGAGGAAGCGGCGGGGACAGGCTGAGTCTGAAGAGGGGAAACCTGGGCGACAACCGCCGCCGCAGCCAGGCGGGGCGAAATGTCGGTCGCAATCGACAGGGGAGTGGTTCCGGCGGGCACGGTGCGGGCACTGCCATCGGGCAGCTGCACCTGAATCGATCTTGCATCTATGTTCATGTTGGTTCCTAAATGATCGCAGATATCAGGATAGGTGGTTTTTGCGGTGTCCGTCGAGCGAGCGCCCCGATTCCTCGGTGAGGTGGTTCCATGGATGATATTTCTGGCAGTCGATCTTCGCTGATGGCCTTGGTCGTCTGGGTTGGGATATGCGTTCTTGTCGGTTTGCTTTCCGGCCTGATGACCCGAACCGAGATTTCCGGCTGGTATGCGAGCTTGAAAAAGCCTTCGTTCAATCCGCCGAACTGGGTCTTCGGGCCGGTTTGGACCGCGCTCTACATTTTGATGGGCGTGGCTGCGTGGATGATCTGGATGCAGCCGGCATCACAACTGCGAACCTATGCTCTGGTGTGGTTTGCGATCCAGTTAGGATTGAATTTTCTTTGGAGCCTGATTTTCTTTCGCTGGCATGCGATCGCGGGCGCGCTGGGAGAGCTGGGCTTTCTATGGCTGGCGATTCTGGCGACCATGGTGATGTTCTGGGAAGTTCGTCCGCTGGCCGGCTGGCTGATGGTGCCCTATCTGGCGTGGGTCAGCTTCGCCACTGCGTTGAACCTGGGAATTCTCCGATTGAATCGGAATCGATAATTCCTCCAGATTTGTGCGATCGCTAATCGTCGTCCTTGAAAAACGTGATGTCGAGGGTGCGCAGGTAGGTGTGCAGGCCGGCATCCTGGATTGGGGTGAGGTAGGCGCGTTCGCCCGACTCATTACGATGCTCGTGCCAGTAGCCCGGCGGAGTGACAAAGGCCGCGCCGGATTTCCAGTCGACCCGCGTGGGATTTTTGATGTGGCCGTCGGAGCCTAATTCTGTGCCGACCAGGGTGTAGCAACCGGGTTTGGCGTCGATAATCAGGTCCAGAGCGACCGACTGATGACGATGCGGCAACTGGCGCGTGTTGGGCTCGATCAAGCCGTACATGGCCCACAGCACGTGGGTCACGGTCATGGTCTGCATGCAGCCAGGATTGCCGAGAATGAGGCTGACGCGGCTGCGAGTGGCGGCCTGGGGATCGTTGGCGGCCTGTTCCAGCGCTTTGGTCAATTCGCCGCGGGTGTAATGGGCGGGGGCGAAGCGCGGTTTGCTCTGTCGCACGCCCAGATAGTCGAGCAGTGGTTGATCGTTCACCCAATAGAGCGCGGAGGTTTCCTGAGCGCGATGCTTCGCGGTACTGCCGGGCAGCGTAAAGAAATCTCCCCCGGACCAGCGAATTTCGCGATCGCCGACCTTGGACGCTCCGCTGCCGCGAACGACATAAAAAAGCTCCGAAGTGGAATTGGCAGAGGTTTCCAGCGTGTCCCCGGCCTGGATGCGCAGAAAGCTGGCGGCCAGCGATGGTGTGCTCGCCGGGGCGGCCGACTTGAGCGCCTTCGACAGATCGAGTGGGATGATGCGGCTGGGTCCTGACGCGTATAGGTCAGCGCCAAACTCAGCGTAGGGAATCGGCGGGACGCTGCCCGACGAAACTGGGTCGGCGGCCGAGCTGTACTCAAACATCAGGGCGTTTTGTTCAGCGCTGTTTTCTGTGGCTTGGGATGCTGACGACTTTGATTCGGGATGGGTGAGCGTGCTCACAGATCAACCTCCGTCAGCGGCTGGGCGCCGCTACAGACCATTATAGGAACTGAAGGGCGGCCTACAACAGCTTGGCGGCGGATTGGGCGAAGTAGGTGACGATGAAGTCGGCACCGGCGCGGCGAATGGAGACCAAAGATTCCAGGATGGCGCGATCGCGGTCGAGCCAGCCACGCTCGATGGCGGCGCGCAGCATCGAATACTCCCCGGAAACCTGATAGGCGCCGAGAGGAACGTCGAAGCGCTCGCGAGCCTCGCGGATGATGTCGAGATAGGGCATGGCCGGCTTCATCAGGATCATGTCGGCGCCCTCGGAAAGATCGAGCTCGATTTCGCGCATGGCTTCGCGGCGATTGGCGCCATCCATCTGGTAGCTGCGGCGATCGCCAAATTGTGGAGCAGAGTCGGCGGCTTCGCGAAACGGGCCATAAAACGCCGAGGCAAATTTGGAGGCATAGGACAGGATTGGCGTATCCGTCAGCTCGTCCACATCCAGGGCGTCGCGGATGGCGGCGACACGGCCATCCATCATGTCGGAGGGCGCGACAATATCCGCTCCGGCACGCGCAAGTGAAGCTGCGGTTCGGGCGATGAGCTCGACGCTGGAGTCATTTTCGATCTCGTGAGCGCCATTGGCAGTCTTTCTGACGATGCCGCAATGACCGTGCGACATATATTCGCAGAGGCAAACATCGGCAATCAGCAAGGTGGAGTCGAGAGCTCGTTCGCGTTTCATGGCGCGCAGGGCCTGCTGGACGATCCCGTTCTGATCCCAGGCGCCGGTGGCCCGGTCATCTTTGGTGGCGGGCAGACCGAAGAGCAAAAATCCGCCAATCCCGAGCCTGGCGGCCTCGGTAGCATCCTGAATGGCTTGATCGATTGAGAGATTGAAGACGCCAGGCATGGAAGAAATGGCGCGGCGCACTCCTTCGCCAGGACAAATGAACATCGGAGCAATCAGCGCACCGGGATGCAGCCGGGTTTCGCGCACCAAGGCGCGCATCGGCTCAGAACGGCGCAGACGCCGCATGCGAATCAAAGGGAAATCCATGCTGGGTCTGATTCTAGACCAGATCTCGTGCGGCTATAGGCATCAAGGAATTGGCACCCGGGCGATGCATGCCTTTCCATGATGGGTGTGTATATAATTGCCCGGCCGACCCCCACCCCCAGAGCACGTCACCAAACGAACCAAATCCGAGCCTCAAGACTAGGACCGCGCACAATGTGTGGAATCGTTGCTATGTATTCACGTCGCGATCCAGTGACCGCGACCCCGCTGGAACGCGCCACTCACAGCCTGTACCATCGCGGCCCCGACGGGCAGCGGATATGGATTTCACCGGACCGGAAGGTGGGGCTGGGACATGCTCGGCTAAGCATCATCGACCTTTCCACCGGCGATCAACCGATTGCAAGCGAGGATGAGCGCACACGGATCATCGTGAATGGCGAGTTCTATGGCTTTGAGGCGATCCAGCGGGAACTGGAAGCTCGCGGACATCATCTTCGCACCCGGTCCGACAGCGAGATAGCGTTGCATTTGTATGAGGATTTCGGAACGCAGTGCCTGCAGCATCTGCGTGGCGAGTTTGCCCTGGTGCTTTGGGATCAGAACAGGCGAAGAATCTTCGCTGCGCGGGACCGGTTCGGCATCAAGCCTCTATTTTACGCGTGGCACCAAGACACGCTCTATTTCGCGTCGGAGGTGAAGGCGCTATTTGCCGCCGGCGTTCCTGCGCGGTGGGATGAAGAGAGCGTGTATCAGGCGGTATCGTTTGGGGCGATGCAGATGCGAACGCTGTATGACGGCGTGTACCAGATTCCGCCGGGCCATTTTCTGCTGGCAACGGAAAAACATCTGCAGGTAAATCAGTACTGGGACTTTGACTATCCCAAGGCGGAGGAGGCGGCCCCTCGCCGTTCTGACGCAGATTACGCGGCTGAGTTTCGCTACGAACTGGAAGAAGCAGTACGGATTCGTCTGCGTGCCGATGTGCCGGTGGGGGTGTATCTCAGCGGCGGGTTGGATTCCTGCTCAGTGCTGGGGCTGGCGGCGAAACATCACCCGGAGCCAATACGGGCGTTCACGCTGACCTTCGAACAGGCGGCGTATGACGAGGGACCCATCGCCAAAGAAATGGCTGCGATGGCCGGCGCGGAGTTCAATCCTATTCCTATCTGTCAGCAAAACCTGGCCGAGAATTTCGCCGATGCGATTGCCCAGGCGGAAACGCTCTGCGTCAATGCACATGGGGTCGCCAAATTTCTGCTGAGTTGTGCGGTGCGAAATGCCGGGTACAAGGTGGTAATTACCGGGGAGGGATCAGACGAGATCCTGGGAGGCTACCCGCATTTTCGCCGCGATATGTTGCTGTACAACCGCGAAGGGCAGGACCCGGAGGCGATCAAGGAGTTGCTGAGCTGGCTCGACGATCACAATTCCGTGTCACGCGGATTGCTTCTCCCGGACGGAGATACGGGACCGTTGGACGGTGTTCGGCGAATTCTCGGCTATGTGCCTTCGTGGATTGAGACTTTTTCGTCGCGTGCTGTGAAGATGCGTCCCTTGCTGGACGGCGCGTTCAGAGAGAGGTTCAGCTGCAGTGAAGGCGTGTACGGAATTCTGGATGAAGTGGACGCGCGCAGCCAACTGACGGGCAGGGATCCGCTGCATCAGTCGTTATATCTTTGGTCAAAAACCGTGATGGCTGGTTACATCCTGACCATGCTGGGGGATCGCATGGAGATGGCGCATTCGATTGAAGGGCGAGTGCCGTTCCTGGATCACAAGCTGGTGGAGCTGATTCGCTCGCAGCCGGTGAATCAAAAAATTCGCGGAATGACGGAGAAGTACGTATTGCGCGAAGCAGTCAAGGACGTGATTACCGACACGGTCTATCAACGGCAGAAACACCCGTTCCTGAGCCCTCCGGCCACCCTGAACCCGGATGAAACCTTCAGCATATATGTGCAGGACACGCTACGAGGCTCGGTGATGAAGTCGATGCCATTCTTCGACCAGAAGCAGGTGGTGCGGCTGCTGGATGGCCTGCCGCAGATGGACGACGGCGCGCGAACAGCAAACGACCAGGTGCTGATGCTGCTGGTGAGCATGTGTGTGCTGCACCAGCGGTTTGGACTGGCGGCGTAGAACAACCCGAGCGAATCGACGGTGCGAGATGACACATTTCCAACGCCCGATCGCCAAGGCCTTTTCTCGTGGTTAGATGGGTGGCCGAGGCGGTTGGGGGAACGCATGGTGCTGGGCGGATAGCTGGCCGTAATTCTGGTCTCCTGAACTTTCCAGCAGCACCCAGAGGGTATAGATCGCCAAAATTGTGCCGAGGATTGGCTTGAGCAAGGTCAATACCGCGACAACGATGGCGAAAATGCGACCCCAGGGCTGGCGCGTCAGCAAAGCAAAGCCGACGGCGAGCGAAAGAATGGCGCGGCCGAACACGACAATGGCGATAAAGTGCAGGAGCCAGCCGCCAGCATGAAAGGGCGCTATCACCCACGTATCCGAGCCTTGCATCCACGTGCCATGTCCGAATGCCATGTGAAGAAACGGCAGAACCAACAGCCAGGTAAGGACGGTGTAGATGCCGAACACAATCCACAGGATCGAAAGCGTCTGGACATGGCGGGCGATGCGTGAATACGCCAGCGGAACCATGCGAGGATAACCTGTCGGCGCCGGCCCTGGAACAACTGGCGGCATGGCTGCTGCCGCGACGTTCGGTGCACCACATTTAGGACAGCGTGGTTCTGCTCCCACCGGAGCTCCACATTGGCTGCAATACATAATCGACCCCCTTGGTTTCTGCTCTCCAGCCGCTTTTCCCTTGAAGATACGCCGGTCTCGGCAATTTCGTTCCACGTTTTTAGGAAGAATCGGGCCAGGGCCGGCGCTGTTCGAGGAGTCGTGATAGCTGTCACTGTGGCGCGACTGATCCAGGCAGACAATCGAACGTTGATCGCGCCGCACTGGTTCCGGGCTCGGAGATTCCGGAGTTGCGTCCCGCATAGACAGCCAATGAACAAGCAGCGGCGGAAGAGGGAACCTCTTGCTTCGACTGAAAATTGCGAAGCCTCGTATCGTGACGCTACGGCGTGCGTCGCAGATCCTGTTCCTCGCCTTGTTTGTCTTTCTGCTGATACGGACGGAGTTTGGCGGAACGATTGGGGCGGGCAGCGACATCCGCATGCGCTGGCCGGTGCGCCTTTTCTTTGAGCTTGACCCGCTGGCTGCGCTCTCGAATGCGCTGGCGACGCACGCGCTCTATCGAGGCATGCTGTGGTCGTTGCTGATCCTGCTGCCAGTGATGTTTCTAGGACGCTTTTTTTGTGGCTGGATTTGTCCGCTGGGTACGCTGCACCACTTCTTCGGCAATCTGAAATCCGAACGCAAGCGCGGAAAAAATTGGATCGACTCCAATCGTTATAAACCTTGGCAGCGAACAAAATACGTGCTGCTGATTATTGGACTGGCAGCCGCCATGTGCGGCAGCGGACTGATCGGATGGCTGGACCCATTCAGCGTGCTGGTGCGCTCGATGGGACTGTCGATTCTGCCGGGATTGAATTACGCGGCGAACGCGACCGTGAGTGGGCTGGAACATAGTTCTTTCGGAGCGTTGCAGCTGACCGGCCGGGGATTGCATGCGGTACTGGCGGCGACGATTTTGAATTTTCGCCAGCCGCATTTTCGAGCCGGCGTACTGCTGGGATTGATCTTTCTGTTTTTGCTGGCGCTGAACCTGCGAGTGACGCGGTTCTGGTGCCGCGCGATTTGCCCACTGGGGGCGCTGCTGGGCTTAGCGTCGCGCTGGTCGATTCTAGGCCTGCATAAGGATGTCAAATCCTGCGATCAGTGCAATCGCTGCCTGCTGCATTGCCAGGGCGGTGACAATCCCATCGGCGGGGTGCCGTGGCATAAGGCCGAATGCCTGATGTGCATGAATTGTGTGGACGCATGTCCGCACCAGGGGTTGGAGTTTCGATTCTTTCGCAAGGAAGCGGAGATCGCGGGTCCCAACCTTCCTCGACGCCGCGCCTTGGCTGCGCTGGCCGCGGGTGTGGCTGCCGTGCCCTTGTTGCGTGCCAATACGGCGTTAGGCAAGAGCCGGGACGAACACCTGATCCGGCCACCGGGAGCGCTAGACGAGACCGATTTTCTTTCCCGCTGCATTCGCTGCGGAGAGTGCATGAAGGTATGCCCGAACAATTCCTTGCAGCCGGCATTCGCGGAAGCTGGCCTGGAGGGAATTTGGACTCCCACCCTGACACCGCGGATTGGATACTGCGAGCCCAGCTGCGTACTGTGTTCGGAAGTGTGCCCAACGGGCGCGATCTGGAAGATCTCGCCGCAGGAAAAGGGATGGGTGGTGGGGCTTGATAGCCCGGGGGAAAAGAAAAGGCAGCCGGTGCGCCTGGGCACGGCGTTCTACGATCGCGGGCGCTGTCTGCCGTGGGCCATGGCCACCAGTTGCATCGTGTGCGAGGAGTGGTGTCCCGTATCGCCGAAAGCAATCTACCTGCAGGAAGCAGAAGTTATCGACGTGGATGGCAATAAAAAGACGATGCAGCAGCCACATATCGACCCCAGCCGTTGCGTTGGCTGCGGAGCGTGTGAATATGCCTGCCCGTTGCAGGAACATCCCGCAGTCTACGTGACGAGTATTGGAGAAAGCCGGTCGGCGAGCAGTCAGATCTTGCTGACCCGAGCGAAGAGTTAAGGAGCGATCGTGAGACATGGAATCAAGATAATGGCGGCGTTGCTGCTGGTGGCGGGACTTATGGGCATCGGCTGCAAGAAGAAGATCGCGGATCCCTTCCCGTCGTCGGGAGCGGTCGCGAGTTGGGAGAAGTCCGGCAACACGCGAACATTTGCGGCGGCGGACCTGTGGCAATACATCGACGGCGGAGCGGAACAATATGTGAACGCCGGAGTGGTGAATGTCTTGACGTCGGATTACAAATTCCAGGGAAATCTGGAAGCCGTGGTGGACGTATACCGGTTCAAAACGGCGGAGGGCGCCAAACAATTGTTCGATGCTGATCCGGCGGCGAACAGCAAGCCGTCACAGTTGGGAGACGAAGCGCGCGTCTTTGGGCAGAGTGTCGTATTTCGCCAAGGAAATGTGCTGGTGCGGATTGTGGCCTATGAATCCGGGCCTGGGACCGCGGAAGCGCTGGTGGCGTTGGGGCACGGCGTGCAAGGGCGACTTTAGATCGAACTTCGATCCACGCAGAAAAGGGGGAAACCATGAAGAACCGGCGAGAATTCCTGAAGGAAATGGCGGCAGGTGCAGCCATTCTAGGAGCAGAAGGTAAGTTCGCTTTGGCCACGGTAAAGACCGCCACGCGAGCGATCGGGAAATCCAAAGTCGTGATCGTTCGGGACGATAGGTTGCGTAATCCCGGACCCGGACCCGACTCGACGCGGGTGGCTGCCATGCTGGACCATGCCATGCAAACCTACGCGGGCAGCCGTAATCCGCTAGACCCGTGGAAACGAATTGTGCGACCGGGCCAGGTAGTGGGGCTGAAGGTCAACACCATTGCAGGCAAAGGGCTTTCGACCAACATCGCGTTGGTGGAGGCAATCTGTGCGCGGTTGCAGCAGGCGGGGATTCGAGCCGGCGACATTATCGTGTGGGACCGCACCAACCGCGAACTGCAGCGGGCCGGATATGTTATTTCGACTGATCCGGCGCACGTGCGATGCTTTGGCACCGACAGCGTTGGATATGAAGAGGAACAGCTGAGCTTCGGTCAGGTGAACACGCAGGTATCGAAGATCCTGAACGCAGTGCAACGTGGTGATCAATGTGCCGATTTTGAAACATCACGGGGGCGCGGGCGTGACCATGGCGATGAAAAACATGTATGGCGTGATCAAGAACCCGAACGCACAACATGGAAACTGCTGCAATCCCTATGTCGCGGACCTGAACGCGATTCCGGAGATTCGCAATAAATTGCGTTTCATTGTCGGAGATGTGATGACGTCACAATACCAGGGTGGTCCAGGATTCAACCCAGCCTATACCTGGAACTATGACGGGCTGATGGTGGGAGAAGACCGAGTCGCAATCGACTATACCGGATGGCAGATCATTCGGCGCAAGCGGGCGGAGATGGGAATGCCAACGCTGGAGGAGGCAGGCACGCCGCCGCTCTACATTGAGACCGCCGCGAATCAACAACATCGTCTGGGAACGAATGATCCGGCGCGGATCACGCTGACGGAAACCACGATGGCGTAGGGAGAGACATGCCAGACAGCGAACCGAAAATAAGCCGTCGCGAAGCAATGCTGCAATTGCTGCGGCTGGCGGGCGCGGGTGCCGGAACCGCTGCAGCGGCCCTGTGGCTATCTCACCAAAGCAAACCTCCCATCGATGCGGTGGCTGCCAACGCCCGGCGAGATCACACGGTGAAGGCAAACACCGCCTTGCCGGAAATGGTCGTGGTGCAGGGAGACGATCCGCGCGCGCTGGTGCGGCAGGCGTTGCTGGACCTGGGCGGGATTGGGCGATTTATCGCTCGCAACGATGTGGTGGTGCTGAAGCCGAATATTGCCTGGGACAGAACTCCCGAGCAGGCGGCGAACACCAACCCCGAGGTAGTCGCGGAGACGGTTCGACAGTGCTGGCACGCCGGCGCGAAACGAGTGATTGTCACCGATGTCAGCTGCAATGAGGCGGAACGATGTTTCCGCCGCTCTGGCATTCAGGCAGCAGCGCAGGCCGAGGGTGCGGAAGTGATCCTGCCTGATCCGGCGCGATTTCGCCAGGTCGACCTGGGTGGTAGGGTGCTGCAGGGCTGGCAGGTCTTTGAACCGTTTCTCGAAGCGGATAAAGTCATCAATCTTCCCATTGCCAAACACCATGCCCTGACCGGCGCGACGCTCAGCTTCAAGAACTGGTTCGGCATTCTGGGAGGCCAGCGCAATCGCCTGCACCAGCAGATTCATCCCAGCCTGGTGGACCTGGCGGCATTCATGATGCCGACTCTTACCCTGCTCGACTGCTATCGAGTACTGCTGCGCAACGGCCCGACGGGCGGCAACCCGGAAGATGTCGCGACCAAAAAGACGCTGGTCGCGGGAACCGATCCGGTTGCGATGGATGCCTACGTCGCCAAGGCCTATTGGAATTTGGAAAGCGATTCACTGCCCTACTTGAAGCTGGCAGAGCAGCGTGGGTTGGGCCAGGTGGACTTTACCCGGGTGCGCACCAAGTTCAGCAAGGTATAGGCGAAGACCGGTTCCAGGCGGAACGGTTGTGGGCTGCCTACCCCCCGGGAAGACCGCGAACCCCTCTGTTGACGGCTTTTTTTGTTGACACTTGTACGTCAGAGCAGAGAATATCCTCCGGGGTGTATGTGCGATGCGTCACATTCGCCCTACGAAACCCGGTGGTACACTTCGTGGTTCATTCAGAAACGCCAGATTTATCAAGCTAAATGTTTGCAGCAGGATTCAGTTCGGCTGACTCATAGGAGGAATTTCGTGACTGTAATTGCATGGGTGTGGTTTGTCTTAGTCGTGAGCGTGCTACCGCTTGTCGCGACGTGGCTCTTCCAGCAGCAGGTCCTGTCTACTGATACCGGCACTCCGGCGATGCGGCCAATCGCCGCCCTGCTCCGCCCAGGAGGCACAGGAGAGCGAATGAAAAGCAATTTCCTTTCGTCACGCTGGGGAAGATTCGCCAGTGTCATCACGACACTCATGCTGCTCGGTGGAGGGGCAGCGTTCGCACAGCCTGCGGCCCCGGTTGGAGGCGAAGCCAATCTTCAGCTTCCAGATCTGACCCAGGTGCAATTTCTTGGAATGAACGGCCACCAACTGCTGATGTGGGGCCCTGTGTTTTGCGTTTTGGGCATGATCTTCGGCCTGGTCATTTACGTCCACCTGAAGAATATGCCGGCGCACAAATCCATGCTCGAAGTGTCGGAACTGATCTGGGAGACCTGCAAAACCTATCTAATCCACCAGGGTAAGTTCCTGCTGCTTCTCTGGTCCTTCATTGCGGTCGTCATTCTCGCGTATTTCGCTGTGCTGCTTCACTTCAGCGCCCTGAAGGTGATCATCATTCTTGGGTTTAGCATCCTGGGAATGGCCGGGAGCTACTTTGTGGCGTGGTTCGGTATCCGCGTCAATACGCTGGCGAATTCGCGCGCCGCCTATGCTTCACTGGGCGGTAATCCATATCGCGCCTTCGGCGTTCCGCTCAAGTCGGGTATGAGCATCGGCATGATGTTGATCTCAATCGAGCTGCTGCTGATGTTCAGCATCATCCTCTTCGTTCCAGGCAGCTACGCCGGGCCGTGTTTCATCGGCTTTGCGATTGGCGAATCTCTAGGCGCTGCGGTGCTTCGTCTGGCCGGCGGCATTTTCACCAAGATTGCCGACATCGGCGCCGATCTGATGAAAATTGTGTTCCACGTGAAAGAGGACGATGCGCGCAATCCGGGCGTGATCGCCGACTGTACGGGAGACAATGCGGGCGATTCGGTGGGACCGACGGCCGACGGATTTGAAACTTACGGGGTAGTCCAAGTTGCCCTGATCGCATTTCTGATTCTGGGCGCGAAGAGCGCTACCGTAGGAGTGCAAGTGTTGGTCTGGCTGTTTGCCGTTCGCGTAGCCATGCTGGTGGCGGCGGTCGCGGGCTACTACATCAACGAAGTCATCTCCAAAGCGCGGTTCGGGAAAGCGACCGAATTCAACTTCGAAGCGCCGCTTACCTCGCTGGTGTGGATTACTTCCATCGTGACGATTGCCGTCACCTACCCGGTCACCTATCTCCTGCTGCCTAATTTAGGTGGAGATCCCACGCTCTGGTGGAAACTGGCGACCATCACCTCCTGCGGAACGATCGCGGGAGCCTTGATACCGGAACTGGTTAAGGTGTTCACCTCGACCGAAGCCCGCCACGTGAAAGAAGTGGTGGCGTCGGCAAGGGAGGGTGGAGCTGCCCTGGGTCTGCTGTCCGGGTTTGTCTCCGGAAATTATTCCGCCTACTACCTGGGACTGGCGGTCACAATTTTAATGTCGATCGGCTACGGGGTAAGCACCCTGGGCTTCCAGAATGTGGTTCTGGCTGCGCCGATGTTCGCATTTGGCCTGGTGGCTTTCGGCTTCCTCGGCATGGGACCGGTGACTATCGCAGTCGACTCCTTCGGACCAGTGACAGACAACGCTCAATCCATTTACGAGCTGTCGTTGATTGAGAACGAGCCGGATGTGCAGGCGCAGGTGAAAAAAGACTACGGCGTGAATGTCGATTTCGAACGCGCAAAGAGGATGCTGGAAGCAGGCGACGGCGCAGGGAATACATTCAAAGCCAGCTCCAAGCCTGTGCTGATTGGTACGGCGGTCGTGGGCGCCACCACCCTGATCTTCGCCACCATTATGGCGCTGACCAACTCGCTGACCACAAACGTGGACAAGCTCTCTCTTCTGCACGCTCCGTTTCTACTGGGTCTGATCACGGGAGGTGCGGTGATTTACTGGTTCAGCGGCGCTGCTACCCAGGCCGTGACCACAGGCGCCTACCGTGCTGTGGAGTACATCAAGAGAAATATGAAGATTGAGGGAGCCGAAAAAGCCTCCACTGAAGACAGCAAGATGGTGGTGGCCATCTGCACCCGTTATGCGCAAAAGGGGATGCTGACGATCTTCATCTCGCTGTTTTTCGCGGCACTATCGTTTGCGTTTCTGGATCCATTTTTCTTCATTGGCTATTTGATATCGATTGCTCTGTTCGGGCTTTACCAGGCCATCTTTATGGCGAACGCGGGCGGCGCCTGGGATAACGCCAAGAAGATCGTCGAAGTGGAGTTGCACGAAAAGGGCACGCCGCTCCACGAAGCCACTGTGGTCGGCGACCTGGTGGGTGACCCGTTCAAGGACACAGCCTCCGTGGCTCTGAACCCGGTCATCAAGTTCACGACGCTGTTTGGCTTGCTGGCAGTGGAATTAGCCGTTCAGCTGGCTTCGACCAACCCGATGCTTACCCACGTGTTGGCGGGGGTCTTCTTCCTCATCTCGTTCTATTTCGTGCACCGCTCGTTTTATGGAATGCGCATTGGAAGCGACGAGCCAGCGAAGGCGGCTCGTTCCTAATGCGCATGGCAGCATATCCAAAGTTTGCTGGCGCCGCTGCTCTTGTATAACGGTTCAAGACCACACGGGCCGGCAACAAACCAATGGCTACTCTTACCCATCCCCCCAGGGTGATAAGAGTAGCCATTCGGCATCTCTGGGGAAATTCATTTCCATCCCACTGATTCGAACATTTGTAACGGCTGGGCTTACACTGATAAGCCTGTGGATTCGCAGGCCGTGGCGAAGCCTCTCACACCCGCTGTCGATTCCGCCGAGTTCGACACGCAGCCGACGAACACTGCCGTGCCGAAGAATACA
This sequence comes from uncultured Acidobacteriota bacterium, assembly GCA_963735505.1. GTDB lineage: Bacteria > Acidobacteriota > Terriglobia > Terriglobales > Acidobacteriaceae > JAKAAZ01. The sequence goes on from CAVTLR010000005.1 coordinate 183,445, forward strand.
AAATCACACACCAGGGGGAAATGGAGATGAACACCATCACCGTGAAAGACGGAACAACGATTTATTTCAAAGACTGGGGAAAGGGGCAGCCCATCGTGTTCTGCCATGGCTGGCCACTGACCGCCGACGCATGGGACGCACAGATGCTCTTTTTCGGGCAGCGTGGTTATCGCGTGATTGCGCATGATCGGCGAGGCAATGGCCGCTCAAGCCAGCCCTGGGACGGCAACGATATGGATACTTACGCCGATGATTTGGCGGCACTGTTCGAAAAGCTCGACCTGAAAAATGCCGCCATGATGGGACACTCCACGGGCGGGGGCGAAGTGGCACGATACCTGGGACGTCATGGGACAAAGCGCGTTGCAAAGGCGATCCTGGCTGGGGCTGTGCCGCCCTTAATGCTGAAGACGGAAAAGAATCCCGGCGGACTTCCTATGTCCGCGTTCGATGCCATTCGCGCCGGTGTCGCGGGAGACCGGTCGCAATTCTACAAAGACCTGACGCTGCCGTTTTACGGCTACAACCGCCCGAATGCAAAGGTATCCGACGGGATGCGAGAGAACTTCTGGTTACAAGGAATGACTGGGTCCGTGAAGAGTCAATACGACACCGTGAAGGCCTTCTCCGAAACCGACTTTACGGAAGACTTAAAGAAGATGGATATCCCGACGCTGGTGCTACATGGGGATGACGATCAGATTGTGCCCATCGATGACTCCGGCCGGCTGTCGGCCAAGCTGGTGAAGAATGCGAAGCTGAAAGTCTATCCGGGCTATCCACACGGAATGTGCCAGATCCACGCGGATGTCATCAACGCGGACGTGCTGGCATTTATCCAGAGCTAATCCGGCGGGGCGAGTCTACCTTATGCAGGCTCGCCCCTGTTATCTCTGAGGCGACGAAACCGTTTCCGTGAATCATCCGCGGCAGTTTGTCCGCGTCACTTCTTCTTGCTTTTCACATCCGCGATCGGCCGGAAGCGGAGCGCCGACCAGACCTCATCCAGCGCAACAATGGAAACCGGTCGCCATCCTTTCTCCGTCATCGCGGCGGCGAGGACATCTCGACTGAGATCGCTGTCGACGCCCGCCGCTTTTTTCGGATACGCAATCCAGAACACCGCGCCCGGGGCCGCGCTCTGCAGCAATTCAGGCGCCTTCTTTTCGATCTCGGCCATGTGGGTGGCGAAGAACTGGATGAACTCATAGGTGCCGGCCGGCTTGGTGGCAGCTGTAACGCCCTCGGGCAATGGGGCGAGTCGGTTCACGTAGCCATCCGGCGCTGCCAGGAAAAGCGCTCGCATTCCAGGTTTCAGTCCAAGCTTTTTGACGATTGGATTCGCGGTCATCGTTGTTTCCCCTTGCTGGAGAGGGCAAAGCGATTGCAACTCAGGAAGCTGGTCTATGTCAACGAAGATTATGCGACTACTCCGCTGCTACCAAGCGACTGCAGCCCTGAAAAACTTCTTCGCGAATCGGAACCCGCACGCGGCCGATGACTTCTCGATGGGGAAAGCGGCTACCATGGGAGCGTGCCTATGTTCCCCAATGTGCCTTCGCCGCTGGCGCATACCAGCGCCGAGATGCTGGAATTTGCACGCCTGCGGGAGATGGTTGCGGGGTACGCCACGACCGGCCCCGGCCGAGAATGGACGCTGGCGTTGCAGCCCTCCGGCGATGCTGGATGGGCAATCATCGAGCAGCAGCGAGTCAGTGAATCGCTGCGATTATTGCGTGCCGGACCCAGTTTCGATTTTCACGGGCTGATCGATCCCGGCGATTGGCTGGATCGCGCTCGCATTCACGGAGCGGTGCTGGAAGTGGATGAGCTGCGCGCTTTGTCGGCGCTGGTCGGGCGGTTTCGCGCGTTCCAGGAATGGCAACAAACGTTGTCAGAAGAATTGTGCGAGCAAATCCCCTCCCTGCGAGAACTGGCGATGCCGCTGGTCGAGAGCCGATTTGCAGGGTTAGTGCAGGCGCTCGACGGAAAATTTGAAGCGGATGGATCGATTGCCGATCATGCCTCGCCGGAGCTGGCACGGATTCGCCGCCAGATGGAGCGACAGCAACGCGCGATCGAAGAAAGTCTGCGGTCGATGCTGCGGCGGCTGGGCCCGGAAGGCTCCTTGCAGGAAGACTTGATTACAGTGCGCGGCGAGCGTTTTGTGTTGCCGGTAAAAGCGGAATGGAAGCGGCGCGTACCGGGCGTGATGCATGGGGCAAGTTCCAGCGGGCAGACCTACTTTATTGAGCCCATCGAAACCATCGAGCAAAACAATGAGCTGCAACGGCTGCAGGAGGAAGAGCAGGAGGAAGAGCACCGCATCCTGGCCGCCATGACGCGGCAGGTGGGCGAACATGCCGAGGCAATTCGCGGCTGCGCCACGATCCTGGCGGAAGTGGAGTCACTGTTTGCGAGGGCGAGATTTGCTGCGGATTTTCAATGCACGGCGCCGGTGTTTTCGGCGAACGGGTCGGAGCGAATCTTGCTGAAGGCGGCGCGCCATCCGCTGCTGGAAAAACGTCTGCGCGGAGAAGCCCTGTCGCGACGATCCTCGCGCAACCAACAAGCCGCCGAATCCAAGACGATCGTGCCTCTGGACCTGGAGCTGCCCGTCGCCACGCCGCAGTTGATCATCAGTGGGCCGAACACCGGCGGCAAAACTGTGGCGCTGAAAACTGTGGGCCTGCTGGCGTTGATGGCGCAGGCCGGGATTCCTGTTCCCGCGGAGGCGGTGGAGCTGCCCATGTTTGACGCAGTGCTGGCGGACATCGGCGACGCGCAATCGATCGAGCAGGATCTTTCCAGCTTCTCCGCGCACATCACGCGATTGAATGAAATATCGAAGCTAGCAACGGCCAACTCCCTGGTGTTGCTGGATGAGCTGGGATCGGCGACTGACCCGGAGGAAGGAGCGGCGCTGGCGGCTGCCATTGCGGCACATTTTTCCGCGCGCCACGCCTGGTGTTTGATCTCTACCCATCACACTTCGCTGAAGGTATACGCGGCCAACACTGCCGGCGTGCAGAATGCTGCGGCGGGATTTGAAGAGGAAACATTCGCGCCCACATATCACATTCGCGTCGGCGTGCCGGGGGTCTCGGCGGGCATCCACATTGCGGAGCGGCTTGGAATGGATGCCGACATCCTTGCGAATGCGAAGCAAAGGCTGGGTAGCCAGGCGGTGGAAATTGGGCGCTTTCTCGACCGATTGCATGCCGACCTGCTGACGGTGAATACAGAGCGAGCGCAACTGCAGCGACGCGAGCAGGAGATTGCGAAAGAACGCCAGCGACTGGAGCGCGAAGGACGCCAGGAACAGCAGCGAAAAGTGCAGGAGATGGAAGGGAAGTTGTCCTCGCTACTGAAGGCGTTTGAAGCCCAGGTGCGGGAGGTGCTGCGAGGCATTGAAGACCGCAGCGCGCAGCAAAAGGTGGCCAAGCAGGCCGAGCGCGGGCTGGCAAAACTGCGGCGCGAATTCCGGGAGCAGGTGGATGCCACGGTGGTGGCGCATCAAACTGGCGCGGATCGGGGCGATCCGAATGCTCAGCCGCACATCGTGCGCAACGTGAGTGTAGGCGACACTGTGAAGCTGCGTTCGCTGGGAAAAACCGCATTGGTGGAGCGGCAAGTGGATGATGAGAACTTTGAGGTCTCCGTGGGGCAGTTGAAAATGCGGATTCGCCGCGGTGACATTGCCGAGGTTGTGACGTCCGCGGCCGACCGCGCACGCCAGCTGACACCGGTCGCTGCAGCGCGCAGCAAAGGGATCCGGGTTTCGCTGAATCGAGAACGTGCAGACGGGATAAATTCGGGTGCGACTGAGATCAACGTCATCGGCCGAACGGTGGAAGAGGCGACGGACGCGGTGGAGAAGTTTCTGGACCAGGCATTTCTGGAAGGTGTGCCGCAGGTTCGCATTGTGCATGGCGTCGGCATGGGAATTCTGCGCAAGGCGCTGCGTACCTATCTCGGCAACCATCCGCAGGTGGATAAAGTAAGCGAGCCGCCGCAAAATGAAGGCGGAGCAGGCGCGACGGTGGTGGAGTTGCGGCAATAGCGTCTGGAAAACTCGTTTCTTCGGTGCTACCATCACCGCGGCTGCGATAGTTTGCATCCAAGATTGGGCGCGAGAGAGAACCATGATTCAAGTGATTACAGTGGAACGGGAATATGGAAGCCGCGGCGGCGAGTTTGCCCGGCTTTTGGCGGAACATTTGAAGTGGGAATTACTCGATCAATCTTTGATTGACGAAGTAGCGAAGCGCGCCGGCGTGCCCACCATCGAGGCACGTCGCCGGGATGAGCGGCTTGATCCCTGGTACAGCAAGGTGGGGCGGGCGTTCTGGCATGGCAGCAACGAACGTGCCTCTGCCATTCTGGAGCAGGAGATTTTCGATACCACCCGCATGACCGAGTTGACGCAGGAAGTGATGGTGGAGAAGGCACGGGCTGGCAATTGCGTCATCGTCGGGCGTGGCGCGGCCTGTGCGCTGCATGGAATCCCAGGATGCTTCCACACCTTTGTGTATGCCTCGACAGCCAGGAAAGTTCGCTGGTTCGAGCAGGCATTCCCTGACAAAAAAGCGGTGGCGGAACGAGAACTGGCGGCCACGGACCAGCGGCGCGCAGATTACGTTGAGCATTTTTATCACAATGTGTGGAACGACTATCGCATCTACCACCTGATGCTGAATTCCTGCATGGGATTCGAATCGATGATCGGCGCCACCATCGAGGCCACTGGCGTCTAGGAAATTCGTTCTTTGTTGCGCGGCAACCATCTCAGGTGGCGCTATTGCTGGAATTCTATTAACGCTGCGCGTGCAGCGGCAGCTCCTGAACATATTGGTATGCGGGATTCCGGCGCTGTCGCCGCAGGATACCGGCAATCTGTTTCCAGGTGGCGTATAGACCGTGTGGGGTGGGCGGCAGATCGTGCCGAATGAGCGCGTGCAGCTTTGGCAGTCGATAGCAAGGGACGGCGGCGTACATGTGATGCTCGGTGTGGTAATGCATGTGCCAGTAGAGAAAGCTGAGGAACGGATTCAAGGTGATGGTACGGCAGCACAGGCGAAAGTCAGGCACGTTATCCTGCAGGCCGGCGTGCTGGCTGTTGTTGCAGAGGTAATGCAACCATCCTCCATAAAATGGCGCCAGCGTAACGACAACCGGCAGCATCCACCAACGCATCGCGATCGAGACTACAAGGATGGTTCCATGCCCCGCGAGCAACAGCCGCGCCCACCGCACCAGATTGCGTTTCTCTTTTCCGGCGGCGTCGGGAAAAAGAGAATTCTCCCAAGGACCACGCAGCTTGCCGCGAGCGATTCGAACTGTCTTTGAAAGGGTTTGCCACAGCCCAACGGGATTGATGAATCCGGTTTTGAGAAAACCTTTCAGCGATAAGTCGACGGGAAGCACCACTTCCAAATCGTCGGGTGGATGCAGCGTGTACTTGTGATGCTCGGTGTGGCTGGCCCAGAACTCATACGGATTGTGCCAACCTAGAAACGCGAAGACGCGCGCGAAAAACCAATTGAGCGATTTGGTTTCAAATACCGAGTTGTGGACAAACTCATGAAAGCCGTTGATGAGGAATGCCCAGAACATTCCATGAATGAAGCAGAGCAGCGCCACCAGTGGCCACGGCAGCCGGCCGGCGGAAGCAAACGCCAGGGTTCCGGTGAAGGCGAGCAGTCCAAGGTAGCCGGCGGTTTGAAGAAATCCCCAGAAATCGCTGCGCTGGTTCAGCGCCTGCAACTGTACGCTGCTGATCGGCGAACGATACCAGGCGACTCTTACGGGCTGATGAGGAGCATCCATACACGGTTCTTCGGCGACCCGCTATCAGCATAACTTGACGCGCAGGAATCGGCAGAAATTTTCCCTTCTTGAGATTCATGGTATAGTTTTTCTTCTGCTGTATACGGCGTATACATGACGATTGCTCCCACCTCGCGAAAGATAGCCATTGCGGCCCGCCGATTATTGGATCGCGAGGGAGCCGAGGCGCTGACCATGCGGCGCATCGCCAACGCAATCGGCATTACTCCTATGGCGCTGTATCGCCACTATAAGGACCGGGCGAGCTTGCTGAACGCGCTGGCGGACGAGGGTTTTGCGGAGTTGACGGCGGAGTTGGAGGGCCGGCGCTTCTCCGGCAAAATCGAAAAACGTCTGATGGAGATGGCAGACATTTATCTGGACCACGCGCTCGAAAATCCGCGACTCTTTGAGCTGATGTTTCTGCAGCCACGAAAGGGTGCGCGTAGGTTTCCACAGGATTTCAAAGCCGGACTTTCTCCCACAGCCAACCTGATGGTGAAGGTGATTGAAGAAGGCATGAAGAGCGGCTATTTCCGCGAAGACGATGCCTGGGCCATCACCTTCGAAATGGGAGCCTTGTCGCATGGGCTGATCATGCTGTACCTGGGCGGCCGCATGGGTGTTTCTGCGGACAAATTTCGCGCCGAGTATCGGCGCGCTTTCAGGAGATATATCCATGGCATCTGCCAATAACTATTCCCGATACGCGATGGCGTTCGTGACGATCGTTGTATCGGCGACGTTGTTCTGGTTCGGCAATGGATTGAACCCCATCTGGCCGCTGATGTGGATTGCGCCGCTACCGGTGCTGGTGTTTGCCTCGAAGAACTCATCGCGCGCGACTGCGTTCACGGCATTTCTGGCGGTGTGGCTTGGAAGCCTGAATCTGTGGCACTATCTGCGCGTACTTGGGGCGCCACCGACTGCGTGGTTGGTCATTTTCACAATTGCGGCATTGGCGTTCATGTTGGCGGTTTTGCTGTTTCGCGCGCTGTTGTTGCGCGGCGCTGCGTGGAGCGCCCTGGTCGCCTTGCCGGCGGCCTGGGTGGTGTACGAATACCTGCGCAACATCACAAGCTCAGGCGGAACGGCGGGGAGCTTCGCCTATTCGCAGCTGAGCTTTCTACCCTTCCTGCAGCTGGCATCACTCGCCGGTACGTGGGGCATGACATTCTTCCTGTTGTTGTTCTCGACGGCGCTGGCCATCGGATGGCACCTGCGTTCCACCTCGCCAAAGAAGGCGGCGAAGGTTTTGATCGTAGGGGTGGGGAGTGTCGTGCTTGTGTTGGTGTTCGGTATGGCTCGCCTGGCAATGCCCTTGCGTGCGTCACAGGTACGCGTAGGACTCATCGCATCGGACAAAAGGCGCAATGTATACGTGGCAGATCCGGGCGCGAGCACGCAGCGCTTGTTTGGCGACTATGCCGCAGCGGCCGAGACGCTTACGAACCGTGGCGCACAGGTCATTGTGATGCCGGAGAAGCTGGGTACCGTTGAAGGACGCGCGATCACGTCGACCGATGCAATCTTTCAAACTCTAGCGGACAAAACCGGGGCGACGATCGTCGCGGGGATGGTCGACCTTGCCGCTCCGGTCCAGTACAACCAGGCGCGCGTGTATGCGCCGGGGAGGCCAATCTCGCTTTATGACAAGCGCCACATGCTGCCGCCAATGGAATCGAAGTTCACTCCGGGAACGACGCTCACGGTGCTGGCACGGCCGTCCGGGATTTGGGGCGTAGCCATCTGCAAGGACATGGATTTTTCTGCACCGTCTCGGCTATATGGTGAAGCGGGGGTGGGCTTGCTGCTGGTGCCGGGATGGGATTTCAATATCGATCGCGGATGGCACGGGCACATCGCGATCATGCGCGGAGTGGAGAGTGGATTCAGCATCGCTCATGCGGCGAAGAATGGCTACCTGACAGTCACCGATAACCGCGGCCGCATCCTGGCGCAAACACGAAGTGATTCGGAGCCATTCGCGACACTCATCGCGAACGTACCCGTGGCGCATGCGCGCACTCTGTACCTGCTATGGGGAGACTGGTTCGCGTGGTTATCGCTGGCGATTCTAGTCTTGGTGCTGATAAAGCTTTTCCGCTTGCGCACGATCTCTGACCGGTGAAGTGCGGGATCATGCGGGCGCGTGACGAAACCGCCGCAAAGTCGAAGTTCGGTGAGGTTACAAAGGTGTCGACGAAGCATGTCGGCGCACCGAAACAGGCCGTCCGCGGAGTCTCCCGAGCATAGAATCGAGGCAGTATTCGCGCTCGCGTGGTTCCGAGGATAATGCGTCAAGAACTCCAAAAAGCAATTCAATTATTGCGGAATGATCCGGCTGGCGTGCCCCACGCGATACGGCTTTTGCAGGGGACGGTGTTCTCCTTCAGCATGAAGCTTTGCGGGCACCGCGAAGACGCCGAGGACACGATGCAGGATGTGCTGGTGAGTGCTCTACCCTACCTGGCGAAAATTGAAGATCCTCGAGCGCTGTCGGTTTGGCTATATACGGCGGCGCGCAACCGATGCTGGCGCAAGCGAAAGAAGGAGTCCAGCCATAAGACGGTGGCGCTGGAAGACTTGATGCCGGACGGAGCCGAGTTGAGCGCGCTGCTGACAGCGGCGGCCGCAAGCCCAGAACAAAAGGCCTTGACGCAGGAAGATCAACTCCGAGTGCATGAGGCGGTGCTGCAGCTTCCTCCGCAATATCGACTGGTGCTGGTGCTGCACGACATGGAAGAGCTCGACACGGAAGAGGTGGCGGCTGTGCTTTCTTTGCAGCCGGGAACGGTGCGCGTGCGCCTGCATCGGGCACGACTGTTGCTGCGCAAGGAGTTGGAGAAACTGCACAGAGGTCCGGAGACTTCCTCACGCAGAAAAAAGCAATCCGGCGCAAAACGCCCGCGAGAATGCATGGAGATCTTCGGGAACCTCTCCGAATATTTGGATGGACGGATGGAAAGGAAGAGCTGCAAACAGATGCGGGCGCATATTGACGCTTGCCCGGCCTGCATTGCCTTTCTGTCTGACCTGAAGCTGGCCATCGACCGATGCCGCAAACTGAAGATGCCATTCGACGGTGACACCTGCTCCTCACTCCGAAGGCTGCTTGCGGAAGAATACGTGCGCCTGCTGCAAAGCCGGTCGTCGGGTGCAGCAAAGGTCGTCACCTCCTAGAGCTCCTCGCAAAAATAATTCAGGAAAGCTGTAACGTTTCCTCGACTCGCGGTCTTTATTCGACTGAACACCCATAGGAACGATGGAACATAAAGGAGTCCGCAATGGAAATCAAAGTCAGTCACATTGGAAAAACACGATTTCAGATACAGGCGAGGCAACACATCATCGAATGTGATCAACCGGTTGAGAACGGCGGGGACGATGCAGCGATGACGCCACCGGAGATTTTTCTAGCGTCCCTTGGATCATGTGCAGCTTTTTATGCGACACAGTTTCTTTCCAGCCGCAAGCTGGCGGATCACGGTCTGGAAGTGTCGGTCGGGGCTGAAAAGCTGCGCGATCCGGCCAGGCTGGGCAACTTCGTCGTCAAAGTACAAAGCCCGGTCAGGCTGACTGAAGATCAGTCTGCGGCCATGGAACGTTCGGTACATCGCTGCCTGATTCATCAAACGATGCTGCAACCGCCGCAGATTGCGATCGAGATGGTGGAGACGAAAGAGCCGGCAATGGCTTGAAGAAATGACGGCGCCATTCCGCGATGTGGAATTAATACACGCGTGCGCACGAGTCATGCAAGGTCTGACCAATGCCTGCGAGGATGCTGCAGGTCAAGAATCTCCGTATAGCTACATCAGGTGCACTCTCAAAAACGAAAGAAGCATCTATCGGCGCTTGGGCCAATGGATGCTTCTTTTTCAAAGCGGAACAAGAAGAAACGTCAGATGCGCATCGGCATGATGATGTAGCGATAGCGGAAATCGTCCTTCGCGTCTTCCGGGCGAACCTGACCCGCGGTCTGAGCGTCTTTGAATTCCAGCCGCACCTCGCTGACATCTCCGACAGCCTTTAGAAAATCCACCATGTACGTGGAGTTGAAGCCGATGACGAGCGGATCCATGTTGTAGGGTGTCTCGATGGTGTCTTCGGATTCCCCAGCCTCGGTGGAGGACGAAGAAATCTTCATCTCGTTTTGTTCCAGGCGTACCTTGACGGCGCCCGATCGTTCATCCGCGAACTGCGCGACGCGCTGGATGGATGCCAGCAGGTCTACGGTTCGCACGATCACGAAACGATTGTTATCGCGCGGCAGAACCGCCTCGTAATTCGGGAACTGGCCGGTGAGTTTGCGCGAAGTGAGAACGCGATTGCCCACCTGGAAATAGAGCGTCTGTTCATCGTCAGAAAAGTCGATGAATTCCTCTTCAGTATTCGCCAGCAGCGATTGCAGCTCGGCCAGTGCTTTCCGTGGAATTAAAAGCTTTTTCTCTCCGCTGACGGCGAGATTTTCGTTTGTTTTTTCGATGTGCGCCAGACGATGACCATCGGTCGCCACCATCGTCAAGCTGCCGGCTTTCACCAGCAATAATGCACCATTCAGCGTATAGCGTGACTCTTCATTGGCGACTGAGAAGATGGTTTTGCCGATCATATTGCGGAGAACAGATGCCGGCAGACGGATCGCGCCGGCTGTCGGGAACGGCAGCACTTGCGGGAAATTTGCACGCGCCATGCCCACCATTTTTGTGTTGGAGCGGCCGAGACGAATCTGCACCCAGTGATTTTCCATCAGCTTGATGCTGATTTCGCCATCCGGCAGCAGCTTAATGTAGTCGAATAGTTTTCGCGCTGGAATGGTGCAGGAGCCTGGCTTCTTGACTTTAGCAACGCAGGAAGTGCGGATGCTTTGATCGAGATCGGTGGCGGTAATCGTCAGTCGGTCCTGGTCCGCTTCCAGCAAGAAGTTGGATAAGATCGGAATCGTCGTCTTGCGTTCGACAACGCCTTGAGTGGCTGTTAATTCGCGCAGCAACAGCTGCCGATTTACGCTGATTTCCATCGCAGTACTCTCGACCACTGGCTTCTCCGGCTGGACTTCCAGACTTGGCATTCAGACGTCTCTCTTTTCAACCTTATATACCACGGGAGCGTCCCGCTGCGAACCGACTGTGAAGGTTGCCTTCATTGTAGAGAACAAATCCTGGTCCGGCATCGAAATCCGCTGCGGAAAATAGGGTACAGACGATGAAATTGAGGCGCTAGCCACATCTCTCTGCGGGTGCCCTGCTTCGGCGTTTTGGGTGGTTTGGATGGCGGGTGGCTGAAGAGTGTGTTTCGGTACTACGAAAAGAATTAAATAGAAATTCAAAGACAGTAGTAATAGCAGATGGCGGTGGAAATTTGGATAATGAGCTCCCAGGCAATGAAACATGGGATGCGGGCTGTGTCCTGTTTTCTAAAACTGGACATGGAGAAAAAGTAAAAGCGGGAAATGCGATGCCCAACCGGGGTGGCGAGCGGTTTTACCCGTCAGAATCTCCACATGCTCCACAGGCAAGACCTCAGGCCATGTTCATTTCTCGCACCGCATGTGCAAAGCTCATCCCCGTGCAATGGCTATAGGCCTCCCCAGCGGCTGAAGGATGCACAGGAATCAATTTTCCGGCTGGATGCCTAACTCCTTTGCGATGTCGCCATTCTTCAGTTGGTCAATCGCCTCCCTGAGTGTTATCGAGGAGGGAGTTTCCTTGTAATCGCCGGTGATCTCGTCTTCCTGCTCGTTGATACTTTTGAAAATCAACATGTGACCCTGGATATGCACGTGGGTTTGGGTGATTTCCCAGTGGCCGGGGGCTACCTCTGAACGAACGATGCGAAACGTACCCCCTTTATTCATTTTTCCGAACAGTCCCCAACCGAATTCAACCGTCTGGTTCAGGGTTCCACTTAGCACCTTCACACGTTTTTGGCTTGCATCGACCACGGCTTCACCGGCCATTGCAGCGAAGATACGGGAAGCATAGGTCGGCGGCTGGAAGGCCGGGTTGGGCTTGAATGCTAAATGGATTTCCCCGTTGGATTCTCCTGTATACGTCCAAATAAATGCATTCGGCAACATCTTCATCAGGGAGACGGACTGTTGATCGTCGTGGGCGCTGTTCTTGCGTTGTTTTGCCAGCACCGAAGGATCGGTGAGGATACTTTCCATGCGGGTGTCATCCTGTGCCCGCTGCTGCTGTGTCAATGGATGACCGTTCAAAAGAATCAGTTTGGAAACCGTTCCATTCGGTGTTTCGACCACCAGCTTGACGGTGCTCTTTGCCGGAACGGTGTCGGAATCTCTGTACATCCAGTGGGTATGGTCGTTCTGGTTGGCTTGCAATTCGTTGTAAACAACTTGCTTTACCAGTTCCTGAGGGGGGAGTTTCTGGGCAGTAGATTTTCCACAAAACCCCGGCAAAAACAGAAACGACAGCAAGGCGATGCTTGTATACCAAGGAACTCTCGCCGCGTAAACCGCGGTTTGAATTGCATTCCATCCTGTTAAAACTCGCACGCACACCTCTTCCTCTATTTTGACTTGGCTACCAAACAGCGGCTTTCGACGCTGCCGTCGTCCACCCTTGATACCAATTCTCTCGCACAGTGAAGGCTGGTAAAGTTTTGCCGGGGCGTGCCAGCAGCACTTGATACAGCTCAATGTTTCCTTGCTGGAAGGCATACGCTGAGCCGGCCATGTAGAGCAGCCAGATGCGGTAGGTCCGCTCAGAAACGGTCTTCAGCACGGCCTGAACATTCTTTTGAAGGTTCTGCACCCAGAGGCGAAGCGTCTGTTCATAGTGAATACGAAGATTGTCGACGTCGCGCACTTCAAAACCGACGGATTCGGCCACTTCCAGTACCTCGCCCAGGGTGACCAGCTCGCCGTCAGGAAATACATACTTATCCATAAAGGAATCTTTGGCGGGCAGGCAGCCCGCGGACCGGGCGATGCCGTGATTCAGGAACAGTCCATCAGGGGAAAGCATGCGCATCACGACGGTGAAATACTCGCGCAGGTTCTTCAGCCCGACATGCTCAAACATGCCGACACTGGCAATCTTGTCAAAGTGGGTTTGCAGCTCGGGGATGGTGCGATAGTCCCGCAACTCGACGCGGCACTTGTCCTCCAGTTGGGCGCGGCTGATTCTTTTGGCGGTGACGGCTGCCTGTTCCTGGCTCAGCGTGATGCCGTAGGTCTCCGCTCCGTAGCGAGAGGACGCATGCAGCAGCAAACTGCCCCAACCGCAGCCGATATCGAGGAAACGCTGATTCGGCGCCAGAGCGAGCTTACGGCAGATCAATTCCAACTTATTGGCCTGGGCATTTTCTAATCCTTCGGTGGGGTCGCGAAAGTAGGCGCAGGAATAGGCCAGGGTGGGTCCGAGCCAGGTTCGATAGAAGTCGACAGGAAGATCGTAATGGTAGGAGATTGAGGTGCGGTCCCTGTCCAGAGAGTGCTGTCTTCCATACCGGAACCACTGGGCCAGGTCGGAGGAAGAGCGCCAGAGACTGCGCAGGATGTGATGGCCGGCGCTGCCGGCATGCTGGTACAGATGACGAACCGCGGGGAACGCGGCGAACAGATCGCCTTCGACATCCAGATCTTGGTTAATGAAGGCTTCTCCCAGGGTGCGGTCGGTCGGGTCTTTCAACAGCGCATGCCAGGCAGCTGAGGAGTGGATCACAAACGTGCACTGTGGGTGCTGGTTCTGCGATGAAGACCAGGACCATCCGTCGACGCTGCGAACGCCGAAGCAGGGGCCGGAATAGTCGCGAAAGAGTTCCTGAAACAGCTGCGTGCGTTGCGTCTGGTTGGAAGCCGAAAGCATGGTTCCCCCTCCCGTACGACCGAATCGGCCCATAGAAGAAGCGGAGGACTCTAAGCGATGAGCCGCAAAATTGCTGGATTCATGGTCTACCACTGAATGTAGAGAATCAACTGGCAGATAAAGTTGCCTCGCTCAGCAAAATGGGGAACCGCAAATGTCGATGCGGCAAAGTCTTACACGGGTCTCCGGATAAAAAAGGAACAGCATGCCGAATCGCCCGGCATGCTGTCAGGGAACGTGCGACCTCCGGCGCGAGGAATAGAGCGGGCTCGAGACCGGCAGGCATCGAGCGCCGCGGAATTCCTACTGTGTGGAGGGTTACGGTCGTTCATTCCGCGTGCACCCGAAGAGGACCGTTTTGAGGCTCCTGGTGATGGAGCCCCAAAGAGGTTTATTCGGCTGCCGGAATGGAACCCATCACGTTGGCAGCCACGGACGCCGTGACCACGGAAGAGAAACTGGTCTGGGTGGCGACGGTAGCCACGGAGAAGGGATTGGTACCCGCTGAGATGAACGGGCCCAGAGCGCCGGCTGCCGTCGTGGTGGCATCGCCGCTTACGCTGACAACCAGGCCGGTAAGATTGGCGTCACTCTCGTAGTTCACGTTATTGGCAGGGATGAGGTTGATGCCGGCGAAGCTGGGTGACCCCAGGGTGACGGAAGGAATGCCTCGCACCAACGCACGATGCTCCGCCTCAACGCCCATGATCGACGCGGCGACTTTCGCATAAAGGATGAGATCGGCTTGAGTGAGATTGGAGCCGCTCATGGCCGGATTAGCCTGAGTCGCGCTAAAGCCGTTGTACCCGGCCGCCATGGAAGCGAATTCCTCCACGGCTGTCATATAGGCACCGACGAAGGCGCCTTCGAGAGCGAGAAGCACCGGCAGAAAACCGGTGAGCGAGGAGAAGGTTCCAGTTGGATAGTAGAAACTCTGAGGAACACCAGCACCTGAATCACCGCTGCCATCCGTGGGCAGCCCCAGCAGGGAACGCAACAATTGCGCGTGAGCCACTTCTTCAAGCAGTGCTGCCTGGAGATACGCGACGTTGATGACGCTGCCGGAAGAACTTACATTCACAGCTGTGCCGCCTGCACCCGCCAGGTTTGGGTCGGTGATCACAGCCTGGGTGGAGAGCGCCGTGTAATAGGTGGTGATGGCCAGGCTTTCGGCAATCAGAGCTGCAGTCAAAATATTGGCCGCCGTATCTGTGGAGCCCGCGGCACTGACGGTCGTGGTTTTCATCATCGAGCCACCGCTGCAGCCATCCACAATCGCCATGGCCGCCGCGCCCACACTGAACATTGTTGCCCCGGTGAGGAAGGAGCGACGGTTCAGGCCCCCGGCCACACTCAATTCCTTGATCAATTTATCTGTCGCCATGAAGTCTCCTTGTTTGCGTTCTCTTCCTTCCGACTCGTCGGGAGGAAGCGATGGTGGTGTGTAAGCAGTACGCCCGCACCCCATGATTCAGATTTCTCGCGAATAACAGTTCTTTTGAAGAGGGGTGATACCCTCCTGCAGCCTGTACGGGGTGGAGGGGCGGATGGATTGGATCGAGCGCAATTTTTCTGGAGGTGGCTGCGCAGATAACTGGCGCCGGAATGGATTGTGGGTTGCGGCAGCGGGCGACGCGCTTCACGTTGTCAGATGGAAAGATGGTGAGCGCCAGGTTCGTCTGCACATAAAAATGCCCTGAAGGCTCTCATAACGGAAGCCTGCAGGGCAGGATGAAGCGGAGGGGATGGTGCGAACGGTTTACTTGTTGAGCTGCTCCATCAAGTTGTTGATCATGCGATTCAGATCAGTGTCGGTGTGGCGCAGCTCGTCGATCTTCGCGATGGAATGCATCACGGTGGTGTGATGTTTATCGCCGAAGTGGCGGCCAATTTCTGGCAGCGATGCTTCCGTCAACTGCTTGGCGAGATACATGGCGATCTGGCGCGGAACCACGATGGAGCGGGAATTGTTTTTCTGCTTCAGCTCCATGATCTTCATGCCGAACTGATCGGCCACCGCGCGCTGAATCACTTCAATCGTCACCTTGCGGACCTGCGTGTCGATGAATTGCTTCAAGCATTGCTGCGTCACGGCCAGGCTGATTTCCACGCCGTGCAAACTGCACCACGCCAGCAGGCGAACCAGCGCGCCTTCCAATTCGCGGACATTGGTGCGAACGTTGGAAGCAACGAACAGCGCCACGTCGACCGGCAGAGTGACGTGTTCACTCTCCGCTTTCTTCTGCAGAATCGCGACCTTGGTTTCCAGATCGGGCGGCTGAATATCGGCAATCAATCCCCACTCGAAGCGATTGCGCAGGCGGTCTTCAATTTCTGCCAACTCTTTCGGAGGGCGATCGCTGGCGATCACAATTTGCTTCATGCTTTCATGCAGCGCGTTGAAGGTATGAAAGAACTCTTCCTGAGTGCGTTCCTTCTGGGCCAGGAACTGGATATCGTCGATCAACAGCACGTCGACGCTGCGATACTTGTCGCGGAAGCTGGACATGCGATCGTAGCGCAGCGAGTTGATCATCTCGTTGGTAAATTTCTCGCTCGATACATAGCAGATGGAGGCCTGCGGCTGATGGCGCTTCACTTCATGTCCAATGGCATGCATCAGATGCGTTTTGCCGTTGCCAACAGAGCCGTACAGGAACAAGGGGTTGTACGCCTTCGAAGGACGTTCGGCGACAGCCTCGGCGGCGGCGCGGGCAAATTGATTTCCGTTGCCGATCACAAACGCGTCGAAGGTGTATCGAGGATTCAGTTGCGCCGCAGTGTCCCAATCAAAGCGGGATTGCTGGGGTGCAGCGGCTGCATTGGTGTTGTATCGATTGCGAGCTGGGTTGGAAGAGCGTGTCGGCTGCGGCGCAAAGCCGCCATCCTGGCGCACGCGCGGTGGTGGCGCTTCTTCCTGCAGGGCTTCAAAGGAAACTTCGTCGACTTCCAGTCCAAGCTGGTCGACGGCCTCCAGGATGTGATCGTTATACCGTTCGCCGATGTGCTCAAACTCGCGGGTGGGCACGGTGACGACTAACACTCGGCCTTCGATGCGGCTAAAGCGCGTGGGCTTGAACCAGGTGTCGAAGGACTGGTGATTAATCTTTTTTTCCAGCGCGGTCAGGATGCGAAGCCAGGGATTGACGGTCGAGGAAGCTGTGGCGAGAAATGACATGCTTTTTTCACTTTCAACGTTGCGGCGCGACTGCCGATGCAATTAGGAAATCTGCAACGGAGCTTGCTCCTTCGAAGCTAAACAATACGGCGAACTCCATGTTCATGTGACGAACTTGAAATTGCCAAAGGTCGTGAGAGTCGTGAGAAATATTGGCTACGGTTTGTCCGATACTCGCTGGAAAGTGGTCGGCCTGGGGCGGTCAGAGCACACGGAACGGGTTGTTCGGATGACGTTAGCGAAAGCCGATACTAGCACATTCAAGTGGGAGTAGACAGCAGTGTTTTCGACACAAAATCATTTCTTTTCGAAACTGCACCAAGGCTGGTGAAAGGGCGTCTTCAATGCCGGATTTGGATTGACAGCGGGCAATTTTCTGCGTCAAAATTCGGTCTGCGCGCACATCATTTTCGTGTACCGCTGCATCACGAAGTTGTATCATCCGCCGCGCGTTTTTGACGAAGCGTGCATAGATAGAATAGCGGACCTGCAGCAGCTAGAAAAGTGCCGAAAAGAATCGCCGGTAACCTTGGGGTAATGCGATCGGCGCTTGCCGCAAAGATGGTGAAGAAAACCACAGCGGTGGGAGCGACACCAATCGCGACTGCGCCGAAGCGGCCGAAAGGAACGCGAAAGGGCCGCGCTAACGCTGGTTCGCGCCACCTTAAAACCGCGAGCGCAACAAATTCCAGAACCAGGCTTAATCCGTAGAGCAGGATGTCGAGCTCAAGCAGCCGTCTCAGATTGAATCCCAGCGCCAGTGCCCACCCAGCGCCGCACACCAGCACCGCTACCCAGGGAACACCGTTGGCCATACGGCGCTCCAACGCTTTCGGCAGCAGACCGTCGCTTGCCATCGCCGCAGGAACGCGAGCGTAGGAAAGCATGAGTGCGTTGAACATGGCGATGCCTGTCAGCGCGCCGCCGGCCACCACAGCAATGGCAAGCCATTCGGCAAAACGCGGGCCAACATGCGCCGCTAAAATCCGAGCGGCCTCTACCCACGAACCGGTGACAAACATCGACGAAGGAATTCCAGTCAACGCAACCACGGCGATGGGCAGAACATAACTGCCTGCGACCAGCAGCACCGCAGCCAGCATGGAGCGAATATAGTTGCGCTGCGGATCTTCCACTTCCGCCGCAATGGTGGAAGCATTGTCCCATCCCATGTAATTCCAAACCACGAAGAGCAACGCAGTCACCATGCTGCCTTGGGGTGTTGGCGCCATGCTCGCATGCTGCATAGAATGCCCCGCAATGTGGAACAGGCCGCTTTTCCAAATACCCAAGCCGACGATGCCGAGAAAGGGTGTCAGCAGCAGCCCCAACATCCACAGCGAACCTTGCCCAACGGAATACGCGCCGCGCAAATTCCACGCAACGCAAATCACTACCACCGCCAGCGACCACGCCATTCCGCGATGGCCGGCCGTCAGGGCTGGATCGAGTTGACCAAGGTACGCGACAGCGAGCGCGGGATAAATCGCCATGTCGAAGATGCTGGCGGAAAGCGACAGCCACGCCTCCTGAAATCCCCAGAAGCGACCGAGTGCGCGGCTGACCCAGATGTAGAAGCCGCCATCTTCAGGGAGCGCGCTGGCCAGTTCACCCACCATCAGCGCGGTCGGCAGACTCCAGATAAAGGGGACGATGCACAGCAGCCACAAGGCGCGCCCATAGCCGGCTTGTCCGACAATATCTTCCAATCCATAAGGACCGCCAGACACCATGAAGTATGTAGCCGCAACCAGGGGAAGCAGCCGTAACCGCCGCATGGAGCGCGGAGCTCTCCAGGCTGCGTGCATGCGCGCGAATTGTGATTGCGTCTTGACGATTCGTTCCTGGATGGATTTTCTTCTTGCTGCAAACTTGCTTTTTACTCAGGTCGTTCGCTGCATTAGTACAGCAATCTGCATCGTGCGAGGGATAGTCTCGAATACGGACGCGGAAATTTGAGTCTCGGCACCCAAGAAATTTGCCTTGTTCATCAGAGCAACTTCCCTGCGCAACTCCGCATCTGTGACGTTACCGCTGGGCCACCACCACCGAACCATGGGACGGTAGTTTTTCGTAGGATTTTGAAATTGTTGTGCAACGGTGGGCGCATTGTGGGCAGCCATCGGTGCGCAGACGTGTACGCCAGGCAACGTAATTGCAGCAGTTTTCATACATTGAACTCCTAAGTGAGTGAGACAATGTCATCGACATAGCCGGAGGATTCGAGCGCGAATGGAAGCTTGCCGACTATGAAAGAGAACGATATGCTGTCCAACGCAGCATACGACACAACCGTGGAAGGCTACTATGACCAAATCCAAGATCTTTTTTGTGGCTATGATTCTGGCTCTTGTTGGCTGTTCAAGTTCGCGCCTGCGTGCGCAAAGCGGCACCACTGCACAGTGGGGCCGGCATATTACCTGCGCCTCGGATGATGGCCGGCGGCACTATTGCCCCATCAATACGGGGGGCGAAGCTCGCATGACAAACCAGCGCAGTGGCTCGCCCTGCATTCAGGGCCGGACGTGGGGATACGATATGCGCGGGATTTGGGTGGATCGCGGCTGCCGCGCCGACTTTGTTGTTCGCCCCGCCGGCTACAGGCCCGGTCCTCCGGGACCTCCGCCAGGGCGGATGATCACCTGCTCTTCAAACAATGGCAACCGCAACTTCTGCCCGGCGGATACGCGTGGTGGAGTGCGATTGGTAAATCAGCGGAGCGGCTCAGCCTGCGTTCAAGGCCGGACATGGGGATTTGATGGCCGGGGAATCTGGGTAGATCGCGGTTGCCGCGCGGATTTCGCGCTGGGACGATAAGCGGCCCTAGCTGGAACACCCTGGCGCTGAGGCGTCGGGGTGTTTCCGCCCATGCTCGATAACTTCGTGACTTGCGGTTACGCGCAAATCAAATAATGGCAGTTTAGAAGTCAGCAGATGCGTCCGCGTTTACCTGCGGCGCTGTGACCCGGCGGATTTTCGCCGATCCAGCGCTCATCCGCCGGCTCGCTTGCCAGCTGGTAGCGAGAGTCTGACGAAATGCGCAGCCTGTCGGTGCGATTATCCATACCTCCATGAACCAGGTTCATGCAAAAGATGACGACGTCGCCGGCTTGATATTCCGCAGTTAGCCAGCGGCCGCCTAAAGCGCGCCGAATCTGGTTTGGATCTTCAGAGAGCCATCCGTTCAAGCCGGCCGCCGTGCGCGCTGGATCGTCGGGCCGGTTGGAGCAATACGAATCGACGTCGCGCTGACCATAGGTCGCCTGCAGGAGCGCGTTTTTATGGCTGTTTTCCAGCACCATCAGGCCGCCCATCTTGAAATCGATATCTCCCAGCGGAACCCACGCGGTGTAGAGACGACGCGTACCGCGACCCATGTAGACAATGTCGCAGTGGCTGGGTGTGCCCAGACCGGGTGAGATGCAACGCAACCAGGTGAAGTCGAAATGTAGAATTTCTCCTCCCAGGAAGGACGAGAAAAAGCTCATTAGATTTCCCTGTCGCGCGTACAGCAGATGCTGCAGCGGCGGATTATTTTTCTGTGCCAGTTCAGGTTGGAAAAACAAACTGGAACCGGGCTTGGTTTTGCCCATCATCAACGGTGCGGCAGGATCCAACTGACCTTCGGCTGAAAGCTGCGTAAGGATGTGGCGCCGGGCCGCGAGTACTTCTTCTCTATCGAGGCATTCATGCAAAAACAAATATCCATCTTCCGCCATCGCTTCTTGCAGGCGGGCAGGGCTGTCGTGCGCAACACAGCGGGACTCCAGCAATCCAATGGCATCCTCACCTTCGTCCAGCTGAAATCCGCGGGAATACATGGTAGGAAGGGCACACCCTGTAATCATCGATTCGAAGAACCCCTTGGAGACGATTCGCGACCAGCAACGTTGAAAGCATACGCCTCCAGCCAGGGAACAGGACAGATGGATCGAGGGAAAGCGCTGTTTGTGGCCTGGATTCTCCCCGGTATGGAAGCGAGTGGCTGGATTCGTCAGGTTGAGTGCAGAGGAAGGCGGCGGTTCGGAATCGACATTCCGCTCTAGAATGGCTGCATATGCGAGCGAAGTGTTGTTGGATGATTGCCCTTGGCCTGCTGGTCTTGGGCTCGAAAATTACGTGGGCGCAAAAGCCGGTGCCCGCTCCACAGAAGGTGATTCTGGATACGGATATTGGTGACGACATCGACGATGCCTACGCGTTGGCCCTGGTGTTGACCAGTCCGGAGCTGAAGTTGCTGGGCGTGACCACGGCATGGGGCAATACCGGGCTTCGCGCGCAATTGGTGGAAGGCCTGCTATGTGAGGCAGGACAGCGAAATATTCCGGTGTTTGTCGGAGTTCCCACGAAAGCTAACAACGTGTTTACCCAGGCGTCGTGGGCCAGTCGCTTTCCGTCACCTCGAGAGGCCGATACCGATGCGATCGCATGGCTGGCTAAGACGATTCGCGCCAATCCAGGCCAGATCACCCTGATTGAAATTGCACCGCTCAGCAATGTTGGCGCGCTGATCGATCGAGACCCCGCGGCCTTTCGCATGCTGAAGCGGGTGGTCATGATGGGAGGATCGATTCATCGCGGATATGGAGATCTGGGCTACGCTCCCGACCGTGGACCGTCCGCCGAATACAACATCGCCATGGACGTGCCTGCCGCGAAAAAACTGTTCGCCTCCGGTGTGCCCATCACGATGGCGCCACTCGACTCCACGCAAATGAAGCTGGATGAGGTGATGCGGTCGATCCTGTTTCGCAAGAGCACACCGTTGACGGATTCGCTGGAGGTGCTGACGCAGGAATGGGGCGGAGGACGATCTGCTACGCCGACGTTGTTTGACGTGATGGCAGTGGAGGCGACAATCGATGACGACTTGTGTCCGTCGCAACCCATGCGAATAAGGATTGACGATGGCGGATTTACGCGGCCAGAACAAGGTGCGCCGAACGCCGAGGTCTGTCTGCATTCCGACTCCGACCGTTTCTTTCAGTTTTTGCTGCCACGTTTGATGGAGCAGCGGCTCGGCATGGGGGACTCGAATCCGGGTTGTTCGGCGCGGGCAGAAAAAAAGTAGTCGAAGCGGTATTCCGACGCAAGGTGTGATGACGCCGTGCATCTAAGATTGGTGGCGCGATATATCAATCCCGCACGGTGGGAGTTGGATGAAGACTCGCCTTAAGATCGCTCTGCTTGCACTTGCCGTCCTCATCATCGTGGGATTTTCGGTGGCATGGTACTGGCTGCACAATCCCGATCGCTATCTTCCCTGGGCGATGGCGAATGCCGAGAAGAGAACCGGATTGCAGATCGCTGTCCAGCATGTCGATATTCGATATTTCCCGTTACGGGTGCGGGTGTATGGGCTGGAAGTCAAGAATCCCAAGCCGTTTCCCGCGGGCGATTTCTTAAAAGTTCCGATGCTGGAAGCTTCTGTCGAGTGGACGCCGCTGCTGTTGCAAAAAAGGATTGTGATTCATTCGC
The DNA here is from genome assembly GCA_963735505.1 of uncultured Acidobacteriota bacterium. Classification (GTDB taxonomy): domain Bacteria; phylum Acidobacteriota; class Terriglobia; order Terriglobales; family Acidobacteriaceae; genus JAKAAZ01. The sequence continues at coordinate 205,765 of CAVTLR010000005.1, forward strand.
TGGTGCTGCATCAGCCGGCCATTGATTTCATTTCCGACCCCGACGGACTATGGAACTTTCAAAATCCAAACGGGCCCAAGGATCAACCCAGCCGCTTTTCCACGGGATCGATTGCAGACCTGCAGGTTGAGAATGGTGTGCTGCTGGGATCGAACCTGATTGAACCTTCAGACAAGCCGGGCCCGGTAATTCTGGAATTGCTGAATATCTGCGGAGGCTTGAAGCAGATTCAATTTCATCCCCATGGGCAGGGAGCTCCGCTGCAGGTAATTCAAGGGCAGTTGACGGCCTCCAATGCGGGCTTTGGATCCATTCATACCCGCAACCTCAGTTCGGACGTTCGGATTCTGCCGCTGGCGCTGGTCTTCAAGAACTTTCAAACCCAGACCTATCGGGGAAAAGCCCACGGAGACTTCACCTTTAATTTCCAGGGTAAACAAACCACCTTCCAGGCAAAGATGCAGGTCACCGGGGTGGGTATGCCCTACCTGTTGGCAGAATTTGAAAATGGACCGCCGAAAATGACGGGAATGCTGGAATCCAATCTGGATGTTGGCGGGAAAATTGCGAACTCCGCCAACCCATTAGGCGAAATGTATGGGACGGGTACGCTGACGGTGCATCGCGGCGACCTGCCTGGATTGGACCAGAATCCCAGCATGAAGCAAGTCGAGCGATTCCGGACCAAGGATGCGGCAGGCAAGCCGCCCTCAGCTTTCTCTACGTTCGGCGGAGACTTTGAGCTGAAAAATCAGCGCATGTACAGCAAGCGCGTTGCCGTGGACTTTTATGGCATCGATGTGGACGGGACCGGTAGCATGTCGCTGACCGGAGGCCCGGTGAAGTATCGAGGCACGGCAACCATCGAACAAAAGCAGGGCTTGCTTACCACCACCGTTGCGCGTTTATTCAAGCATGGAAAAGACAAGGATGGACGCCTGCAGTTTCCGATCGAGTTGACCGGTACGCTGGCAAACCCGCAGTTTGCGGTTGTCCATTGAGGCGACCGCAAAAAACCCGTCTAAGATATACACGCATGCGCGGCGTTTGCATCCAATCGGCTAGCACACGGCGAAAGGCGTTCGCCGCAAGGGAGACAGAATGCTAATTATTTTGATCGTTCTACTTTTGGTTGTCGTATTTGGCGGATATCGTATGGGGCCCGGAATCGGCTACTACGGTGGTGGCGGACTTGGGCTGATTTTGCTGATCGTGATCATCCTGTTGCTATTGCGAGTGATCTGATCGAGAAGACAAGAAGGAAAACTGGCAGGAATCAGCGTAGGCTCCCACTGGCCGACGCGGTTCCTGCTTTTTCATGCCTCGCTGCGTACGCAGGTAGCTCTGGAGGGGCGGCTTGGAGGCCCCGGTCCGATTGGCTTTGAGCCGGTTCTCCGGTATACTTAAAGTTTGCTGTCTATATAAGATTTTCTGTTTAGGAGCGCACTCCGATGCCGAAGCGCACATTTCAACCGAATCGCCGCCACCGCGCCAAGACGCATGGCTTCCGAGCCCGCATGAAGAGCAAGGCTGGGCAAGCCGTACTGTCGCGCCGCCGCGCCAAGGGCCGCAAGCGCGTCTCTGTCAGCGCCGGTTACCGCGACTAATCCAAGTCGCCGGTTCGCCTGTTCCCACCGCCGAAATCTCCTATTTTGCTGGGATTCGCTGTTCGATACCGCAGCCCTACGTATGCTGCGGACATTGCTGCTGGTCTTGAGCCCGGTTGCGCGACAATAGGACCAACGGTGAGCGATGCCAGCTCCATCTCCAGTTCGAATCCGCAAGCCCGTCGTCCCGTCGCGACAAGAATCCAGGCTGCGCAAACACGCCGACTATCAGCGCGTCTATCGCGAGGGAAAACGGCAGTCACTGCCGCTGATGACGTATTTTTTTTCGGCTCGCAAGCCGCAGGATGCAGCCGCGCTCGGGAGTACCGGGACACCGACCCGCAGCCACGCGATTGAAACTCCTGCAGGATCCCGGGTTGGCCTGACGGCTGGCAAGGTGCTGGGGAACGCGGTCGATCGCAATCGCATCAAGCGGCGCATGCGGCAGGCAATCCGGCAGACGCAGACGGAATTGACCGCCAATGTCGACGTGATTCTTCATCCTCGGCGGACGGTGCTGGAGGCCGAATTTTCGCAGATTGAGCGCGATGTGCAGCGGGCGTTTCGCGCAGTACAGCAAGCGCTGAATTCCTCCTGCGAAGCAGACTCCGGCCATGGCGACTAGTCAGGAGCGGAGGGCGGCCCGAGTTGAGCGACTGGCCCACTTCTACCAGCGATGGATTTCTCCCGGCCTGCATGCGCTGTCCGGCTCGTTGCTGCCGATGCCCGGCGGGTGTCGTTTTCAGCCCACATGTTCGGAATATGCGGCGATCGCGGTGGCGCGGTATGGCTGGCTGCGGGGCTCCCAAATGGCAATCGCGAGAATTTTGCGCTGTCATCCATGGAGTCGCAAGGGGCGCCTCGGAGGTTTCGATCCGGTGCCGTAAGTTCCCCAAAGAAGGCCATTTTCTTCGTATCTCACTGTCTCGACTAGCACAGGTGCGTTGTCCCTCCCCGAGAGTCTGCAAGCGGAAGATAAAAACGGGTAGGATAGGAATACCCGCATCTGCGCGAACCGTCCCGGCACGTCGAACCCCAGAAGCGTCGAGGAACGATCGAGACAGCAGAAAATCCAGCATCCACCGCAGGCACTGCCTGGCTGTGGAAGCGTTTGCGCTGAAATTGCAGTGCGGAAATTGAACGCAACAGGAAGTCTCTTGGCCGAATATAAAAATCCTAACCAGCAAGGCGGGAAGCAGGATACGAATTCCCTGCTGGTGTTTAGCATTGTGTTTGCGGCAATTCTGCTGGGCATGCAATTCTTCCGGCCGAAGCGTCCGGTAACCCCGAATTCCGCACAGACCACCGCTTCAAAATCGAACACGAGCCAGCAGAACGGTGCGGCCGCGGCCGGCGGTAATACTCCAAACGCCACGGCAAACGCCGCGGGCGAGGAAGCCTCTTCAGCGTCAACGCCCAAGGTTGCAGCTTCAGCCCAGACCACCACTGTGGTCGAAAACGAACTCTATCGGATTACTTTCAGCAATCGTGGCGGGCAAGTTATCTCCTGGGTTTTGAAAAAGTACACCAACAATCAGGGCAAGCTGCTCGACCTGGTACATCCGTCGGCAGCGGAAAAATTCGGCTATCCGCTGTCGATCTATACCTATGACGCTGGATTGCGGCAGCGGCTGGCGCAGGCACTGTATGTGCCCTCTGCAACCGGCGACCTGACGGCGCCGAACCAATTGACGTTTGATTATTCCGCCGGCGGCCTGGTGGTTCGCAAGACGTTCCATTTCGACAACAGCTACGTCGTCACGGCGGACGTCAACGTGACACAGAACGGCGCGCCAGTCGAGGCGCTGGTTGCGTGGCCTGCGGGGTTGGGCGATCAAAGTAAGGCAGCCGACTACTCCACGTATCAGAAGATCGATCGCTCGAACAGCGGCAACGTAGATAGCATCGCACCCAAAAAAGTAACGGATGGCGAGACGCAGACCGGCCCGCTGGACTGGGGCGGAGTGAGCGATCTATATTTTGCCGCGATGTTTCTGCCGCAAACGCCGGCTAACAGCACGTTTGTCGCGCTGCGCCATACGCTGGACATTCCCAAGAATCCGGACGAGCCAAAGACGAGCGAGACCGAGCCTGAGCCGGTCTTAGGTGCGGCTGTCGGTTCAGTCAACGGCCCTACAACGGTGCGGATTTTCGCCGGACCCAAGATGTTGAGCGTTTTGTCATCGATCCGGGCGACTGGACCCGACGGCAAACCCAACGGTCCGAACCTGGTGCCGATCGTGCACTACGGCATGATGTCCATCATCGCCAAGCCGCTGTTTTATTTTCTGCGCTGGGTCTACGACCACGTCGTGCATAACTGGGGCTGGGCAATTCTGCTTCTGACAGTAGTTTTGACGCTGGCAATGTTCCCGACCCGCTTCACCATGATGAAGTCCTCCATCAAGATGCAGCGCATTCAGCCGCAGATGACCTACATCAAGGAGAAATACAAGAAGTACAAGTTTGACGACCCGCGCAAGCAGGACATGAACCGGGAGATGCAGGAGCTATATAAGAAGGAAGGCGTCAACATGTTTGGCGGCTGCCTGCCGATGCTGATCCAGATGCCGCTGATTTTCGCGTTTTATGAGATGCTGGAAAACGCCATTGAACTGCGGCACGCGCACTGGTTCTGGTTGCATGACTTGTCGGCTCCCGATCCATATCACATTCTTCCGATATTGATGGTGTTCTCCCAGTTCTTCTTTCAGCTGTTTACTCCGTCCCCTGGTGTCGACGCCGCCCAGCAAAAGATGATGGCATTTACGATGCCGCTGTTCAGCGGATTTATCTGCTGGCATTATGCATCCGGGTTGGCGTTGTACTGGTCGGGAAGTAACCTGATCGGCATCGGGCAGCAAATGATTATTAACCGCACCAAGCTAGGCAAAGAGTTGCGGGAGATTCAAGCCAAGAGAGCGTTGAAAAAGAAGGGCGGACGACCGGCAGCCCTAACCCGGCGTTGACAAACCTGCAGAAGCGAGACTATGGAATACCAATGCCCATTGAAAACTATCAATCTGCCGTAGAAACGATCGATGCATTTCTCAAGATGGTGGTCGGCAAAGGCGGTTTGCGCCTGAAGTACAGAATTACCGCAGGCGCGGGCGCAGCCGATCCACACAAGTTCGAGTCACGCGAAATCTACGTAGAGATCGCGGGCCCGGATGTGGACCTGGTGCTGGAACATAACGCGGAGCTACTGCGCTCTTTGGAGCACATCGCCGCGAAATCGCTGCGATTGGAGCCTTCTGAGCACGACTTGGTCAGCTTCGACGCGCGCGGCTACAAAGCTTTGCGGGCGCAAGAACTGAAACTGGCCGCCGACACTGCCGCAGAGCAGGTTCGACGCACCAACGAACCGTACCAGTTTGCGCCGATGAATTCCCGCGAGCGGCGAATGCTGCACCTGGCGTTGAAAAACTATGAAGACCTGCGCAGTGAAAGCAGCGGAGAAGGCATGCGTCGCTCGGTTGTGGTCTATCCAAAAAACTGGCAGCCCAGAACTCCTTCTTCCACAGGAACGAGCCGGGCACGCACCTTTGGACACAGCTGATCTGGAGAATTCGCGGCCGATTTGCGTGCGAGCCTTCGATGATGAAGCGTGCGCAAAGTAGAATCGACCCGTGACCGAGTCAGTTCATGATGCGGCTGTGTCGCCACAGCAGCAGGCCGACATTCCACGCGACACCATCGTTGCCATTTCGACTCCGCCGGGTCGGGGCGGCATTGGCATCGTGCGTCTCTCCGGCACGGATGCGGTTCCGATTGCTTCAAGTCTGATTCGCCTGTCGAAGCCACTGGTGCCAACCCAGGCACAACTCGCCGACATTCTCGATCCAGAGAGTGACGACGCAGAACATGCGGCGCGAATCGACGAAGCCGTCGTCACTTTCTTTCAGGCGCCCAACTCCTACACCCGAGAGGACGTCGTCGAGATTGCGGCGCATGGCTCGCCGGTGGTGTTGGAGTCGCTGGTACGCGCAGCCATCGCGCGAGGCGCTCGTCTAGCCCGTCCAGGAGAATTCACGGAGCGCGCATTTCTATCCGGCCGCATCGACCTAACCCAGGCCGAAGCGGTGCGCGATCTGATCGACGCGCAAACTCTGTACCAGGCGAAAATCGCTTCCGAGCAAATGGAAGGTGCTCTGTCGCGCCGCATCCAGCCGATCAAGCAGGCGCTGGTGCATTTGATTGCCGAACTCGAGGCGGGCATCGACTTTGCGGAAGACGACGTTGATGTGATGCCGGCAGACGCGATCGCAAGCCGGGTGACAGGGGTTATGGAGCCCTTGCAGGCGCTGGCCGCATCGTTCGCATATGGCCGAGTGGTGCGCGATGGCATTTCCTTGTCAGTTGTAGGGCGTCCGAACGCAGGAAAATCCTCCCTTTTTAATCGCCTGGTGCAACGCGATCGCGCCATCGTAACGGCGACGCCGGGAACAACGCGAGACCTGGTGACGGAGCGCGTATCGCTGGGAGGAATCCCTCTCGACTTAATCGATACCGCGGGCTTGCGAACCGCACAGGACGAAGCGGAAAGCATCGGCATTCGAAAATCGCGCGAGGCCTTGGCCGATGCCGACATGGTGCTGCTGGTGCTGGACGCCACGGCAGAAACGCAGACGCCGGAAGAAATCTTTCTACTGGAACAGACACGCAACCGCCGGGCAGTCGTGGTGCTGAACAAAATCGATCTGGTCCACGGAAAATCTGGAAGTGACGGTCTTAGTTTTGGCGAGAAATCGCGAGGGACGATCGAAACCTCGGCGCTGACGGGCGAAGGAATTTCCGAACTGCGTGATGCAATCCTTACTCTGATACGCGGCGAGGGCAAAGAAGTTGAAACTGGCCTGATGACCAACCTTCGCCAGCAGCAAGCGGTGTCTGAAACGCTGCAGGCCCTGCAGGCTGCCGAACAAGCGATCGTCGCGAATGTGCCGCATGAAATGCTGCTGATCGATCTTCACACGGCATTGCGCAGCCTGGATGCATTGACCGGCGCTACAACCGCCGACGACATTTTGAATCTGATCTTCTCCACCTTCTGCATCGGAAAGTAGAGAGGCTTCCGAGTGTATCCGTGTTGGGTGAGATCTAGAGTTTGTAACGAGAAGCGCCTCGACCACGGAATCATTCGCCAATCTGATTGGCGGTTAGCGAGGCTGAGGTAAATCGTGAGATTGTGCCTGCAGCAGCCAAACCGCGAAGTCACCACGCTGGACGCGCCCGACGCGAGGGGAAATTTTCAGGCCCGCAGTCGCTAAATCCTGCCAAGTTGGAAAGGGAAGTCCTTGCACCGTACGCAAGGCGTCACCGCTAAGAGTCGCAGCCATGTTCGCTCGTTTCATCGCCCCGACAACTTCGTCACCGGAAAGAAAATTGCTGGCTCCAAAATGCAACGAGGTCGGGTCTGCCTGTAACCAGGAATATGCTGCGGTAAGTTGAGCAGCCTGAAACCAGGGTGATTTCAGCGTGACATCGTCGAACCAGAAAATCGGCTGACCTTGCTGCACAAGCCAACGTTGTAATCCTTGCATTTGCTCAGGATTCACCTCGATCTGTTTCGGCGCAGTGTGGTGGTCGATTGACCAGACCACTGTCGCGGCAGCAGCTTCTCCAATGGCCCATTCCGTGGGATGCAGGCGATACGCGCCATTGGTGATGTGGGTTGTGCCGATGTCCTTCGAAGCGGCCAGCAGGTTGTCGGAGCCCTGCGGAATCAGAGCACCAAGCGGTATTTCATAAGGCTTGGACGCCGAGGTGAAATCTTTGCGCCCACAACTGTGGATGTCGATCGGATACTGTCCTATCCCAACACTGTCGGGATAGAGCCGGGCACGCGCTCCTGGCTGGAATTTCACTGCCAGGTCCTGTTCGACGATCGTCCGGAGAGCAACAATCCGGCGCGATTCTCGGATGTACGGCTGTTGCGCCAAGCCATCAGTGCTGCCCATCGATTTCTTGTCCAATTCAAGTTGCGGATATCCATATCCAGCGCCGTCGTCGCGCTGCACGTCATGTTGAAGCCACCATGCAAATCCCAGTGATACTCTCTTCGCTTGTTGCAGCGCGGTCGCTTGTGCCAAGGTGTCAGTCGAAAGCAGTCTGGAGTCGCAATAGTCATTGCTATCCCAATTGATCATGCTCAGGTCACCGGAGAATTCTCCCGGCCGAAATTGCGCAGCATCGATGGAACGGCGGTAGGTCCAGAAAGATCCAGGGATACCGGGGCTCTTCGAAAACATTCCGTAGGTCAGCAGCTTGCCCTGTCCATAATCGACTGTCAGAGTATAGCGATGGCGCAGCGCCTGGTAATAGGAAGGCGCGACGGCCGAGTTCGCCGAATGATTCGTCCTCAGCAACATGATTGGGTAGGTGAAACTCTGGATCGCTCCCGGGTCGGCAACAAGCGGCGCATTCGGTTCGCCGGTTTCGCTTCTTGCCTCCGCGCCCACACGAAAGGGCAGGCCGCTAAGCTGAATGAGATCGCCCCACTCCGTTGCGTCGATAAAATAGCGGCCCTTCAAGCGAAGCCATCGCCGGCTCGCAAAGTCGTACGCCTTGACGCTCACAATGGAGCGGCCATTACGTGCCACGCCCGTGGGGACTGTATGAAACCAGATGTGGAGCTTGCCATCTGCAATCACCGGCTGCAGCATGGATTGCAGCGCGGCGAGGCCTGCACTGGGCTGAAAGCATAGAGTAGAAACCCAGCAATTGCCCGGATTGAAACGGCTATTTGAAATGGAAGTCCCTGAGGGCTTGCCGTACCGGGTTCGGTAGAAATTGACGATGCGGCCACGAAGCTCGGTATAAGTTGCGGTCGCGCCTGTGGTTTCAATCCAGGGATTTTCATCGAGCGCGGAGACGCCTTCTGAGGTCATCTGGCCGCCGAGCCACAGCGTGGGTTCCGTAAGACAGACAGAAAGGCCGGAAGTGGCTGCGGTCAGCGCCGCACTCGCCCCTCCCATGCCTCCGCCAATGATGACGACATCGCAGGTGTGGTCTTCTTCTGGGCCGTCGATTGGATGCACGAGAGCTTGTGCCGGATCGCCGTCCGCTCGAACTTTAACTACATCCAGCAGAAGTTTGGAACTCGAATCCACGATCGCCGTGCTTTGCGGCGCGGGATCACGGGTTTGGCCAAACGACGCGGGGACCAAGCAGAGGACGATGCACGCAAGTGCGAGCCTGCGCCAGTAAAAATTGCGTCGGAGATCATCGTTGGATAGATTCACGTTATGTTAATCCAGTTCCCACGGGGCGTTCACCCAGGTTTCCATCTGCCGGATCGCATCCACTTCGGTTCCGGATTCGCAGAGGATCAACATGCTGAGCGAACGGCTGGCATCGATGGGAAGCGCGAGCACTCCGTTCATTTCGGTCGGGACGAATTGTTCATCCTGCTTCCAACGACCGGCCGTCACGCAACCGGCGAACACCATCGGGCGACGCCATCTGGCCGCCTGCGGCACCCGCATCATTCCTTCGCCCATGGGCAGAATCAGCATGCGTTGCGTGGTTCGCAGTGAATCAACGCCGAACGAGATCGCCATGAAGTGCAGATTGCTTCCAATCAGTAACTCGTTATTCTCAAATACGTCGGCGGACGATTCGATAGCTTGAATGCCAGCCTTTGAATCGCCAACCAGGACGCCCGACATCCAAGGCCGCAATGTAAGTTTCACATTCCGGCCCGCGACGGGAACGACGAAATCCTGTGCAGCGTTGCGATTGTCGTAGTTCACCAGCACAACAATTTCGCGTGAGTCCTGCGACGGAACTCGGAACAGATGCATCGGTGCACCCGACGGCGCAACCGCTTCTACCTTCCGATTGAATGCGAACGCCAACTGGCGATAGAACTTGTGCGCATATTCCTGGTAACGTGGATCCCCGTGCAGCTCGATCGGATCGCTGCTGAAGATGACTCGACCTTTTCCGCGTTCGAATTCGGTCACGATGGGAGTGCCGTCATTTGCGGCCAGCAATAACTTCGCTCCCGCAACGCGTGTGACGATGCCCGGAGCAGCCATATATTTCGGCCATCCTGAATTGTCCGGCGCGGTCTCTTCTGCTCCTTTTTGGTATGCAATATTTGGAAAGCGCTCGGAGACAAATTCCACTCCGCAAAGGTTCTTCAGCCTGCCGGTTCGAGTGCGTTGCCGCGCACCGTCATAGCTTAGATCTCCGGAGATGTATAACTGTCCTCCTTGGTTTACAAACTTAGAAAGCCGCTCCACAATGGCATCGCTCGGACAATAGGGAAGCGGATAGAAGATGGTCGTGACTTCTGGCGGGATGGCTTCCATATATTGATCGGAGAGAGTCGCAAAACGGACCCGTTCGTCCAGTAGAAGGCGAATGCTGTTTAGCTGGCCTTCAATCACTTGATCGCCCTGCCCTCCCATGCGGTTTTCGCTGGCCAGAAGGACGAGAGTATCGCTGGGTTCATATCTGGGGCGCAGCCGGCGAAACATTAATCCACTGTTGCGATAAAAGGCGCGCACGTCACGGCCAACCAGTTCGTTCGGATAGTTGATTCCCCATTCGAAAGGAAGGTCCACTGGGTATTTGCAGCACCAGTTTTGTATCTTCGATGCGCCCATAGCAAATGCATAATGCGCTACGGCGAGGAAGTAGGCTTGCTCATACTCTTCCGTTCGAGCTTCGATGTAGTAGCCGGTGGCGTTCCATGCCGGATGTGTTTTGACTCCAAACTCGCCAACGTTAATTCCCTTGCCGCGCACACTTTGGTCAAGAAACCGGCAAACCTGGGGAAACCGGTAGTAGTCATCGTCCTTATCTGCAAAATAGCCGAAGTTTGCGAGCTCCAGTTTTCCCAGTGCGCCAACAAGATCAATTCCATCCGACGGGGTCTGATAAAACTCGGCGGTGACAGGATGGTTTGTGTCGACTTTGCGAATGGAATCGTACATTGCATTCAACCAGCGCTCCACCAGCATGGAGCGAAATCGAAAATCATCAACCGTCCGCACATCCCGCCAGTCATCCGTTCCGCGCCGTATCGTAAGCTTGCCGATCGGAGCTTCTGGAGGAGAGATTCTCCAAGCATCTCGAAGTGCCTGATCCGTACCATATTTCTGTTTTAGAAACTGGTTATAAAGAAGCTGCAGATCGGGAAGGTTTGGATCGTGTAATTCGAGGTCGCCATTGAGGTAGTACATGATGGCGGCAGCATCTTTGTAGCGAGACGCAAATGCTTCGACGTATGACTGCTGGTCGGCGAGGTCTTTGTTGTCGACCGCAGTATTGCTGAAGATCAGAAGGCCGGGGAAGAATGCTCCGCCGGTTCGCTGCGTGTTCAGCAGCATAGCATCGATCCATCTCCACCATGTCTCGGTAGGGCGCTGCTGCGGTCCGCGAAGCCCCATCAGATTTTCGTACACGTCGATGCAGGAGTCGCGACAGCTGCGAACATCCTCGTGCCATGTCAGAGTGTTTTCACTTTGATCCAGAAAGGTATGCAGATAATCGTCCGTGCCCTGCAAAAACAAACTTCGTCCATGAACTTGAAAGTAGTTTTCCTTGAAATGAAAGGGTAGTCCTTTGGCAAGAGTGTCCGGCTTCCAGACATTGAAGCCAGTCTCTATCTGATCGATTTCTACTCCATCGAGAAACAACTTGGCGGTGACCCGATATAACTCGCTTGAAAACTCCGCGGGCTTCCACGATACTTCGATGGGCTCGGTTTGCCCAGGAACTAACCGCACATCTCGGCTGACCTGAAATACGGCTGTATCACTCTCAGCCGGTAGTACTGCCCAGCGCAAAGTGAAAAACGCCGTCTGTCGTCCGAAGTTACTGACCAGTACGCGCATGGCAACCGATTCGCCTGGCTTATACGAGGCATAGTTCGTTTCGCAGCTATGGAGGAAGCATTTATTCGCCAGGGAACGAGAGACGGCTTTCAGAACTTCGCCGCCGAACCTCGACTGCCCTGCGAAGATGTCTTGATTCTCGACACCAAAAAATACCCACGTGCTTCGTGCATAAGCTCCGCGCGCGTTGTGCACCATGGCTCCGGCTGCACCGCGGTTGTTCCCAACCTTGTCAACGGCGCGCAGCAACGGAATCCAGCGAGCATGGTTCATTCCGAGCACAGCGCTGGCAGCGTATCCATCGAATGCGCCCATCAATTCCTGCTTAGAGGTAAGGATCGATTGCCCCGGTGCAACCTGGATCGCGGCTACTCGCTTCAATCGGAAATCAGCGTCGAATATTCCAATCTGTGTTGGCAATACCTGTAAGTCATCCTGTGGAAACCCGAGCGCGGTATTGATGCGTATTTGAGGAGAGCGACCCTCGAGTCGAAACCCGGTTCCCCAAACGCTACCGGTGGCGTTCATCAATCCTATGCGCACGCGAAGTCTTACGCAGGTTGGAATCAGATAGAAAAGTCGTTCGACTTTGTGCCAGTCAGAGGAAGTGCGCAGCTCCTCGAACGTTACTTTGGCGGCATACGCTGCTTCTCCTGTGCTGTCGAGTTGTTCAACGCCGACATAGGCATATCCGTCGGGAGCTGGCTGGATGTCTAGTGTTCGAATCCACGCTTCGAAGAAGAATTGTTTGCGGTCGCCGACTGCCACCAAGTCAAAAGTCCACTCTGCAGTTTGTCCCCAGATATTCGAAGAAATACAGAGATGTGTGGCAGGCTGCGATCCAGACTGTGACGGCAATTGGACGCTTACGATGGTGGCATGTTTCGCATCGGAGGCTTTCCATCCGGCGCCTGCGGGAGGCAGCTCGGCGAGCAAGTTCGGACCGCTCTCGTGCCGCACTTTATCGTCGTAGAATTCCCATCCGTTTGCCGACGCGACCAATGGCGATTGAAACGCATATCCGCCTGTGGTAAGAAGATCACCTCCATCAGCCATGAAGGATTCGACCGTCGGTCGTGCAGGAAGTGGAAAGCTTTCTCCATAAGGAAGCACTAGCAAATCGAAATGCTCGCGATTGAATTGCCGAGGGTCGGCTAATTGTTCCGCGGAGAGAAACTCGATGCTATGTGTCCCGCTCAAGCCTCGGGCCAGTTCCCGCGGGTCTGAAGCCGCACCGCGGACTGGCAAATTGTCGCGGAGGATGGCGGCCACAGGTCGAGAGCGTCCCTGCGCCCTCAATCCATCCGCGTGCGCCCACTGCGCCGCCTGCCAATACTCGACCACATCGTGGAAATGAGCGGGTTGATCTCCGTCCACGAATGTGAGATCAGAGAACCATGCACTGCCGGATGCTCTATAAACTCCGACAACAATTTCGAACCAATCCGTTGTTGGCAAGCACAGGAATGAATGCGAAAACCTTTGCCAATCCGTGCTCCCAGTAAGGTTGTCATACCGTTCTTCCGGGATTTGTTTTCCGTCGACCGAGTATTGTGTGGGTCGTCCTTGAAATTCAAACTGGGAAGCGGCAAAGTAGGCGCCAGCGCCGCTCTCCTCAGCAACAATATTCTTCGTCCGCATCCATCCACTCAGCGTATAGGTCTTGCCAACCTCCGGCTCTAGAACCAGGAACCGCGCATAGTCGCCGGACCCTGTGTGAATCCCAACCGAGTGGGTGCCAGTTTTCCCTGGCGTTTCTTCGACCGCCGCGTGGCTGGTGAATTGCCATCCCCAGGCCGAACTTCGAAACCCTCCATCATTCAGAAATGTGATTTTTTTGCCGGCACGATTGGCGGCTTGACGGATGGCTTCGGGCAGGATCGAACTCCATCCCGGGCGACAGAGTGCTGCCATCCCGGTGATTCCCAGGCCTTGCAGAAACGCACGACGTGAGCTTAAGCCAAAAGAAGAACCAGGGCTATGAGGACCCGTCGATATATTTTTCACTGCATTCCCTTTCGCCAGAGAATTCAAAGACCCCGACGCTATTCGACGACGGTCGCAGGAATATGTAAAACGGCGCGATAGCGATCGCCGCGATAGAGCGACAAAGAGGCTTCAACCGGTTTTCCCTGCACCGTTCGAATGGTGCGAGAGATGACAAGCAGGCTTAGACGGGGAGAAATCTCCAGCAGTTTCGCTTCGCGAGCCGTAGGAGCGCGCGCCTCGATAATTTCGTCCGCTGACCCGACCTGGATTCCGTATTTCTCCCTCAGAGTTCCATAGAGAGAGGAACGCGAGAAATCGATCTTGGCAATTCCTGGAAATTCCGCCAGCGAGATCCACACCTGTTCAATGGCGAGGGGAAGACCATCGGCAAGGCGTAGACGGTGGAGTTCCAGCAACAGCGAACCTGGCGAGACCCCAAGACGGAGCGCAATTTCCGGTGAAGCAGGCTTCGTGGCCTGCTCGAGAATGCGCGAAGAGGGCTTCATTCCCAATGAACGCATCTCGGCGCTAAATCCCGACAGGTGCGCAATTTTCTTTTCTACTTTCGGCTGGATTACAAAGGTTCCGCGACCCTTTTCACTGCGGACCAAGCCTTGCTGCTTGAGACCTTGCAGCGATTGCCTGGCAGTCATACGGCTGACGCCATACAAACGACAAAGGTCCTCTTCGCCGGGCAGCATGTCCCCGGACAACAGTGCTCCAGACTGAATTTGCTTCGCTAGTCTGTCCTGGATCTGAAAATACAGCGGAATAAAACTGTTCTTGTCGAGCGGTTCAATATTGGGTTGACTCTGTGAGTTGGTTGATCCGGTCGCGGACAGCTCCTGATGCTTGCTTCTGTTGGTCTTCTTAGGTTTGGGTCTCATCGCGGCTCCAAAGGCAACTTCCCTATTGCCGAATCGCAAGAACGTGGATGTTGACGAAGGCGTCCGCGTGCCGCGAACAATTTGTTGTCTTATTCGCTTTGGTACACTATACATCTGTACAGGTTCAACAAAGAAAAAAATCAGGCGCCGGATGAGTCCCGGCCAGGCGAGACACGAATGACGACGCCCTGCGCTGCCTTGAAAGACGTGCTTGTTGTTTCCTGCCAGGCGGCTCCTGGAGATCCGTTGGAAGATGTCGACGCACTTCGGCGCATCGCGCTGGCTTGCCTTGAGGGGGGCGCCCGAGGCTTGCGACTCAACGGAGGAGAGTGCATTGCTGCGGTTCGACCCTGCACCGGCGTTCCTATCATTGGCCTGAAGAAAACGTATCTGGATGGTCGAGTGCGGATTACTCCGGATCTGGCAGCTGCCGCAGAATTAGCCAAGGCTGGTGCGGACATTATTGCGGTCGATTGCACAGACCGGGTCTGGCCTGCTGGAGAACCGTGGCAGCAATTGGTCAGGCGCATCCATCAGGAATTGCATTTGCCGGTGATGGCTGACATCGCGACACTGGAAGAGGCGCAAGCGGCCGCAGCCGCCGGCGCCGACCTGATCGGCACCACCCTGCACGGCTATACAAAGCAGACAGAACATGCGCGCGGTTTCAGCTGGTCCCTGCTGGAGGATGTGATTCGCGAAACAGGCCGACCTGTCGTCGCCGAAGGCCACATCTCCACGCCCGAGGAGGCAAGGCGAGCAATGATGGCCGGCGCCTGGTGTGTTGTCGTAGGATCGGCTATCACGCGACCCGGCATCATCACCGCCGATTTTGTTCATGCCGTCCAGAAATCATTGGACGTCGGCTCCGTTGTCGGCGTCGATGTAGGAGGGACGTGGATCAAGGCGGGGCTTGTCGATCGGCAAGGCGCCATCCGCTTCGCAGTGCGGGTTCCGACAGCAGCGCGCGAAGGGCGCGAAGCCATTGCCTCCGCAACCGCCGCGGCAATCGACCAGGTGCTGCAGTCCGCGCGTCAGCATGGAGTGGAACCCGTGGGACTAGGGATTGCCAGCGCAGGGGTCATCGATGTTACCGGTGGGAGGGTGTTTGCTGCGACGGAAAATCTTCCGGGATGGACTGGGTTCGATCTGCGCACATTCGCGGAGCAACGATTTCAACTTCCGACCTACATCGAAAATGATGCTCATGCTGCCGTGTTGGCAGAGATGCATTTCGGCTTCGCTCGCCACTTGCAGAATTTTGTCGCTATTACGATCGGCACCGGGGTTGGAGGAGGCATCGTTGTCGACCGCACTCTATTGCGGGGGCAGCACGGATTTGCCGGATCATTTGGACATACGATCATCCGACAAAATGGACGGCCCTGCACCTGTGGGCGTGCCGGATGCCTGGAAGCCTACGTTTCCGCATCGGCGTTGGTTCGGGAGTTTAGAGATCGATCCAAACCTTCCGGGGAAGGTGAGGCTTTCGCGGATGCCGACATGGCGATGAAGGTGAGCCAGCTCGCGGATGCCGGCGACCCCATCGCTCGGCAAGCATATTTCGCCATGGCCGAATATCTGGCGGAAGGCGTTGCCAGCCTGTTCAACCTGGTCGATCCTGAGGCGGTCATTGTGGCTGGAGGGCTGGTTGAAGGGAAGCCCTGGTTCACAGAAGAAGTCGAGAAGCGAGTAGCGCATTTGCTGCACTTCGGAGTGCTTCGCACCCCGCGAGTCCAGCTTGCCGCCGCAATGAACGAAGCCGGTGTCCTGGGCGCTGCCATGGCAGTATTCAATGCAATGTAGACGATCGAGGACGGATTGTCGTTCGCGGTCGAAGATGAAACCAGGAGAGGGGCTTCGATCACCGTGACATCATACTTGGTGCTCGGCATCACGTTCGCAATCGTTGCAGGAATCATGAACGGGGCATTTACGCTGCCGATGCGATACATGGGGCGGTGGTCGTGGGAGAACGTGTGGGCTGTGTTCATCCTGGTTTCCTGCGTCATCATGCCCATCGTGATCGCGTGCGTCACTGTTCCGGATTTTGCGCAGGTAATCGGACGCGTGCAGCATCGAGTCATCCTGTTGGCGTGTGTTTCAGGATTTGCCTGGGGATTTGGCGCCATCATGTTTGGCCAGGGGATCAGCGCCGTCGGGATTTCCATGGCTAACACACTGGTATTTGCGATCAGCGCGTCGCTTGGATCAATTATTCCCATTGTGCTGTTGGCGCCCGAACGCCTGCATCAGTCGCAAGGAAAAGCAATCACGCTAGGGGCCTTGATCGGCATCGCGGGCATTGCCTGTTGCGGGTACGCCGGATTTCTGAAAGAGAAAAGTCAGAAAGATGACACGGGTATGGCTCGCGGCAAAATGGTAGGTCACGCGCGACCGTTTGCGATCGGATTGATGTTGTGCACCGGATCGGGTCTGCTTTCGGCGATTTTTAACATTGGGTACAGTTCTGCCCAACCATTGTTGACGACCGCTGTCAGGATGGGGCATAGCGCCTTTGCCGGATCGAACTTGATTTGGCTATTGATGCTGGTTAGCGGTGCTGTTCCGAATTTGACTTTTTGCGCCTACTTGCTGCAGAAAAATAAAAGCTGGATAAAATTCCGCGAACCGGGCGCCAGGCATCTCACCATGCTCGCGATCCTGATGGGCTTATTGTGGGCCGGAAATACCTTTGTCTACGGCTTTGCCTCGCCAGCATTGGGAAAGCTTGGGCCTGCGATCGGATGGCCGCTGAGTTTGATCACAGGTTTGATCACCGCGAATATATGCGGCTTTTCGACTGGGGAATGGAAGTCCACCCACAATAAAGAGCGACGATGGATGGCAGCCGGCCTGATCGTGTTATTGGCCGCCATTGCCACGCTAGGCTGGTCCAGCACGTTGGGATAATTTTGCGTGGTTGATTTGTGCATGGTGACGTTAGCACGGTGGATGAGGCCTATTTAGCTTCGCGCCCGGCCCTGGGGCTCGAACTCGCTGTCGAATTTGGGATCTTGAAACCCGTTCGGAGAGACAGCGGAAGCCGGAATCTGGACAGAGAAGCAGGTTACATTTCCGGAGGCCCAGCGTGTGCTGCGAAATCGGATCGTGCCTTCATATTTCTGGATGATTCCTTTGCTGATCCAGAGGCCGAGCCCTGTACCCTTGCTCGATTTCGTGCTGAAGAATGGTTCAAAGAGCCTTTTTGCATCTTCCGCACGGATACCGGTGCCGGTGTCCAAAATGGAAATGCGCATTCCACGAAGGTGGTTGTTGGCTCCAGAACATTCACGCACACTGATGCGCAGGCGGCCGCCATCGGGCATCGACTCGATGGCATTGCAAATAAGATTAAGGAACACTTGCTTCAATTCGCCCGGAAACGCGTGCACACTTCCATCACTGCAGTACCGTCGATCGACCGTGATGTTATTTTTCTCCATGAGACGCGATTGAAATTCCAGGATGTCTTCGAGAATGGCAGCCACTGAAACCTGGATTGGCTGGGCGGATTCGCGATAGAAGCTGAGAGTTTGTTTGGTAATGTGGGTGACGCGCGACAGCTCTTCCTCTGCCATCCGGGCATAGCTCCGAGCCTCATCGTCGAGAGACGGGTGTTCCCGCAATAGAAAAAAGACATTGGTGATCGATTCCAGTGGGTTATTAATTTCATGGGCGACGATACCGGCCATCCTTCCCATCGCCGCCAATTTTTCGGATCTGCGAAGAGCTTCCTCGGCCTGCAATTGCGCCGTGATATCTCTGCATATTTCCAAAACCGAGTGAGCATTTTTCCCGTCGCTTTGAAGGCTCTTCCTGCAGGCGACCACGATCTCGCGTCCATTCCTTGAAGACTGGACCAGGTTTCCTTCCCAGCGTTTCCCTTCGCGAAGGCTCGCCTCAATTTCCTCCAGCGGAACGGGAAACTGCGTTTGCAGCAGCCGATGCAAATCCCGCCCGATAGCCTCCTCGGCGGTCCAACCATACAAATCTGCAGCTCCTGAATTCCAAAAGCGAATTGCGCCTTTCAGATCGCGGACGATAATGGCTTCGGAAGCAAGATCCATCAGTTCAGCCCGTTCCCTCAATACGCGTTCCATCCGCTTACGTTCAGTGATGTCTATAAATGCTCCTACGGCGCCACGTACTTTGCCGAAGTTGTCGAACAAGGGGTTGGCGCTCGCGAGGGCCTCCTTGATTTTTCCACTTTTGTGATGGATTTCCAGTTCGACACTGCCAATTCCAGCTGCGGTCGCGGCGGCACGTTGTAATGGAAGCTCATCAGCCGTCAGGCGCCGACCGTCCTGGTAAATGTCACAGACGGATTTTCCGTCGTCACTGAGTGAGATGTTTTCTCCCTCACCAATTTCCAGTAGCTCAGAGAATGCGGAATTTCCGACAGCCGTCCGGCACAGCGGATCGGACGCAACCGATACCCCTACGGGCAAAACATTCATGATGGTTTCGAGCTCGGCGATCCTTTGCTGCAACTGGTCATTGAGGTGCCTGATCCGCTGCGCACTTTCGCGCAGTTCCTCGGTTCGCGCGAGTACCCTTTTTTCCAGCTCATCATTCAAAGTTTCCAATTGCCTTGTCTTGCGGTGAAGATCGGCAAAAAGATTTACTTTGGCTCGCAATAACTCGGGGACGATGGGGACGGAAATATAATCCATCGCGCCACGCTGATATCCCTTGATTCGGTCGAGATCGGTTAGATGTACAGCGGAAATAAAGATGATGGCGATCTTGCGGAAGCGCGGATGCTCGTGAATCATGTCCGCTAACTCAAAGCCGTTCAGGTCGGGCATACTTACATCCATAAGAATGATGGCAACGTCATTCTTCAGCAGAAGATCCAAAGCCTCCTTCGCCGTGCTGGCCGACAACAGGTTCTCGCCCAGGTCACCAAGTATGGCCTGGTAGGCAAGCAGCTTAGCGGGTTGGTCGTCCACCATCAGGATGTTGACGGGTTGATTCGCAAGCGTCATTTTCTACCCAACTTTGGCAGCTGAAATTATCGATGAAGCCAAGTGCGCAGAGTCGAGAGCAATTGTTCCGTGTTGACGGGTTTTGCCAGGTACTCGGACGCGCCCGCCTCCAGGGTCTTCTCACGATCCCCCTTCATGGCCTTTGCGGTGAGTGCGATGATCGGCAGACGCCGGAAAGAATCGTTCTGCCGGATCACCCGCATGGTTTCATACCCGTCCATTATGGGCATCATGATGTCCATCAGAACAATTGACACATCCGGTATTGAGTCAAGCTTGGCGATGGCTCCCTTGCCGGTATCGGCAGTCACCACCGTCATCCCGCGGCGTTCGAGGACGCTGCTTAGCGCAAAGATGTTGCGCACATCGTCGTCGACGACCAGAACTTTCTTTCCGACCAGTGCGTCGTCGGATCGGTGCAGGCGATCCAGCATGTTTTGTTTCTCTTTGGGTAGGTTGGCGACAACACGGTGGAGAAACAGTGCTGTTTCGTCCAACAATCGTTCGGGAGATTCAACGCCTTTCACCACCACGCTGCGGGCCAGCACATGAAGCCGTGCATCCTCCTCCGGCGAGAGTTCCTTTCCCGTGAAGACGACAATCGGCAGGTCTTTCAGGTCCTGAGAATCACGAAGGCTTTCCAAAACCTCAAATCCGGACATGTCAGGAAGTTTTAGATCGAGAACAACGCAATCGTAAGGCTCCTTTGAGATTGCGGTGAGAGCAAGTGCACCCGTGTCGACCACGGTGACGTCGATGTCTTCATGGCCGAGCAGCGTGCAAATACTGAGTTGCTCCGCCGGATTATCCTCCACTACGAGAAGGCGTTTCCGACGCGGAGCAGCAAAGTCCCTTATGCGAGAGAGCGCCTGATCCAGAGCCTCTGAGGTTACCGGCTTGGCGACGTAGGAAAATGCCCCGCTGGCCAATGCGTGGCTCCTGTCCTGATCGAGCGTCAGTATCTGCACCGGGACGTGACGCGTTTCTGGGTTCTGTTTTAAATGGTTCAATACCGTCCAGCCAAGCATGTCCGGAAGGAATACGTCCAGAGAGATGGCGGTGGGGTGAAACTCATGCACCAGCGCCAGTGCTTCCGAACCGCGGCTGGCGAGTAAAACTTTGAAGCCCTTGGCGCGCGATAGATCGCGCAAGATTCGAGCGTAATTCGCATCGTCCTCGACAATCAGCAGGACAGCGTCTGCTGGCTGAAGATTGTCGCGGTCGTCGGGAATCTGCTCGGTCGGAAGCTCAGTCAGAACGCCTGGCGAAAACTCAACTGTCATGGATGGTGATGCCGCCTTGGACTCGTGCGGCGGCGCCACAACGGCGGACGGCCCGCTATACACATGCGGTAGATAAAGCGTGAAAGTGCTTCCTTCTCCGGGTATGCTGCGCAGTTGAATTTCGCCTCCCAGCAGACTCGCCAGTTCACGGCTGATCGCCAGCCCCAGCCCGGTACCGCCGTATTTGCGGCTGGTCCCGGCATCCGCCTGCTGGAATGCCTCAAAGATGATGCGCTGTTTTTCCTGTGGAATGCCGATTCCCGAATCTCTCACTTCAAAAGCTATGGCAGAATTTGCCCGGCTCAGGATTGGGTGATCGCTGCTCCATCCCTTTTCGGCGAGTGCGACTGAGAGTTCGACGCTGCCTTGCGCGGTAAATTTGAAGGCGTTTGACAGCAGGTTTTTGAGCACCTGTTGCAGCCGTTTCGAGTCGGTAACAAAACTCGAGCCGAGTCGAGGATCGGTGCGCACTTCGAAGTTGAGTCGCCGATTTTCTGCCTCGTGGCGGAAAGGGCGGCCAATCATATCGAGAAGGCTGGCGAAGAAGACCTCTTCAGCATCAACCGATACAGTTCCGGACTCAATCTTCGAGAGGTCGAGAATGTCACTGATCAGGTTCAGCAGGTCTGTTCCGGCGGCGTGGATGGTGCGAGCAAACTCCACCTGATTGGCGCTGAGATTGTGGTCTGGGTTTTCGCTGAGTTGCTGGCCCAGCACCAAAATGCTGTTGAGCGGAGTCCGCAATTCATGCGACATGTTGGCAAGGAACTCGGATTTGTACTTCGATGTCAGTGCGAGTTCTTTGGCCTTGCCCTCGATTTCGCGTCTTGCCTGCTCAATCTCCTGGTTCTTGCGTTCTACCTCTACGTTCTGCTCGGCAAGCTGCTGCGCCTTTTGCGCCAGCTGCTCGTTAGTTTGCTGCAGTTCCTTCTGCTGCATCTGAAGTTCGGTCGCCAGTTGCTGCGATTGCTTCAACAGGCCTTCTGTCTGCATGGTTGCTTCAATGCTATTCAGCACGATGCCAATGCTGGCGGTCAACTGTTCCAGGAAAGCCAGGTGAGACGCGGTGAAAGCGCTCAGCGAAGCCAGCTCAATCACCGCCTTCACGCGATTTTCGAATAGTACTGGCAGAATGATGACATTTCGCGGCACCGCATCGAACAGGCCGGAGCGGATGGATATCTGATTATCCGGCGGCATGTCGTTGATCAAGATTCGGCGCTTTTCTGCCGCGCATTGGCCCAGCAATCCCTCGCTGATGCCGACACGCTGCAGATGTCCATCGGGACCGTCCCCCGCATAGGCCGACAGCAGCACCAGTTCCTGCTCTTCCTCCGTGTCCATCTGATAAATGATGGCTTGATGGGCGTTGACCAGCGGAGCCAGTTCAGACAGCAGCGTTTTCCCCACAGTTGATAAATCCCGCTGACCTTGCAGCATTCCAGTGAACCGTGCCAGGTTCGTCTTAAGCCAGTCCTGTTCGGTATTGCGCTCCGTGGTAAGACGGAGATTATTGATCATCGTATTAATGTTGTCTTTCAGCTCGGCGACTTCGCCCTTGGCTTCCACCTGGATCGACCGCGTGAGGTCGCCCTTGGTGACGGCGGTGGCGACTTCTGCAATCGCGCGTACCTGATTGGTCAGGTTATCGGCCAGGAGATTGACATTACCGGTTAAATCTTTCCATGTGCCGGCCGCGCCCGGAACGTTCGCCTGTCCACCCAGCCGGCCTTCGACTCCGACTTCGCGCGCTACGGTGGTGACCTGATCGGCGAAGGTGGCCAGTGTGTCCGTCATATTGTTGATGGTCTCGGCCAGGGCAGCGACTTCGCCCTTCGCATTCACCGTCAATTTCTGTGTCAGAGCCCCGTTGGCGACCGCGGTGACAACCTTGACGATGCCGCGGACCTGTTCCGTCAAGTTGGCAGCCATCACGTTGACGTTATCCGTCAAGTCTTTCCACGTGCCCGCGACACCTGAAACCTGCGCCTGTCCACCGAGCTTTCCGTCGGTGCCCACCTCGCGAGCCACACGAGTGACTTCGGCGGCGAATGCGTTCAGTTGATCCACCATAGTGTTGATGGTGTTCTTCAGCTCCAGAATTTCGCCTTTCACATCGACGGTAATCTTGCGTGAAAGATCGCCGCGAGCGACGGCCGTTGTTACCTCGGCAATATTTCGTACCTGCGCGGTCAGGTTTCCGGCCATGGAGTTCACAGAGTCGGTCAGATCCTTCCACGTTCCCGCAACGCCTGGCACGTTGGCCTGCCCGCCCAGCCGCCCTTCTGATCCAACCTCGCGGGCCACGCGGGTAACTTCTCCCGCAAACGCGTTCAGCTGATCCACCATCGTGTTAATGGTTTCTTTAAGCAGAAGAATTTCACCGCTGACATTCACGGTGATCTTCTTTGAGAGGTCGCCGCTGGCGATTGCGGTGGCGACTTCGGCAATGTTTCGTACCTGCCCGGTCAGATTGCTCGCCATGGAGTTGACGGAATCCGTCAGATCCTTCCACGTACCGCCCACACCGGGCACTTGGGCCTGGCCGCCCAGCTTGCCATCTGTGCCAACTTCGCGCGCCACGCGAGTGACTTCCGACGCGAAGGAGCGGAGTTGCTCCACCATCGTGTTGATGGTGTCTTTCAATTCCAAAATTTCGCCCTTCACATCCACGGTAATCTTGCGCGAGAGATCGCCGCGCGCGACAGCCGTCGCAACCTCGGCAATGTTGCGCACCTGGCCCGTCAGGTTGCTGGCCATGAAGTTGACGTTGTCCGTCAAATCCTTCCACGTGCCTGCGACTCCGAGCACCTTTGCCTGGCCGCCGAGCTTGCCTTCTGTGCCGACTTCGCGCGCCACTCGGGTGACTTCTCCAGCGAAACCATTCAGTTGATCGACCATCGTATTGATGGTGTTCTTGAGCTCGAGAATTTCGCCTTTTACATCCACCGTGATTTTGCGCGACAGATCCCCGCGAGCCACGGCCGTCGTCACCTCAGCGATATTACGAACCTGGCCGGTTAAATTGCCTGCCATCGAGTTGACGGAATCCGTCAGATCTTTCCAGGTTCCAGCAACGCCGGGAACGTTGGCCTGTCCACCCAGCCTGCCCTCTGACCCGACTTCGCGCGCCACGCGGGTGACCTCACCAGCGAAGCGGTTCAACTGGTCGACCATGGTGTTGAGTGTTTCTTTTAGTTGCAGAATTTCTCCGCGGACGTCGACAGTAATTTTTCGTGAGAGATCGCCGCTCGCGATTGCAGTGGCGACTTCGGCAATGTTGCGAACCTGGCCGGTTAAATTGCTGGCCATAAAGTTCACATTGTCCGTCAGATCTTTCCATGTACCGCCCACACCTGGTACCTCGGCCTGGCCGCCGAGCTTGCCTTCCGTGCCAACCTCGCGCGCCACGCGGGTCACTTCGCCGGCGAACGCGTTTAATTGGTCGACCATGGTGTTGATGGTGTCTTTCAGTTCGAGAATCTCGCCCTTCACATCCACGGTGATTTTGCGCGAAAGGTCGCCGCGCGCCACAGCCGTCGTTACCTCAGCGATATTGCGCACCTGAGATGTCAGATTCCCGGCCATGGCGTTGACCGAATCCGTGAGATCCTTCCATGTTCCGGCCACGCCCAACACCACAGCCTGGCCGCCAAGCTTGCCGTCCGTTCCCACCTCGCGGGCCACGCGGGTCACTTCGGAGGCGAAGGAGCGCAGCTGATCGACCATGGTATTGATGGCTTCTTTCAGTTGCAGAATCTCCCCGCGAACATCGACTGTAATCTTGCGGGAAAGATCGCCGCTGGCGACGGCCGTGGCAACTTCGGCGATGTTGCGTACCTGTGCGGTTAAATTACCTGCCATGGAATTGACGGAGTCAGTCAGGTCTTTCCATGTGCCGGCAACTCCGGGCACCTGGGATTGACCTCCCAGCTTGCCGTCCGTGCCCACTTCGCGGGCCACGCGCGTGACCTCGGAAGTGAACACACCCAATTGCTGAATCATGGTGTTGACGATTTTTGCGGAACGCAGAAACTCGCCTTCCAACGGGCGTCCATCCACATCCATTCGCACCGTTTGGGTCAGGTTGCCCTCAGCCACGGCAGCGATTGCGCGAGTTACCTCGGTGGTCGGCCGCAGCAGGTCCTCGACCAGCGTATTCACGGAGATTTCCATCTCTCCCCATGCGCCTCTGGATTCGTCGAACTTCGCCCGCTCGCGAGTTTTTCCTTCTTTTCCAACCACGTGGCCAACGCGTTTCAGTTCCGCCGCAATTCTCTGATTGGCCATCACGATCTGGTTGAACGAGTCCGCTATTTTTCCCGTGAGGCCGGTCCACGAGCCAGGGAGTCGCACGGAGAAATCACCGTCGCGCACCGCCTGCATTCGCTCCAATATCAGAACGAATTCAGCGGAGCCAGGTTCCGACAGCACTCCGACGTGCCCATTACCAGTGGCGCTACTGACCGGAGACTCTTCTTTTTCGGCTGAAATAGGCGCTCTAGATCTCTTCATAAATCTCTCCTGAATAATAGGCGAAGTTTACCTTTGGCGACCACGGGAAAATTTGGGGTAGGGCTAGGCCATCGCGGCTTTGCTGGCACGCAGCCTAAATCGTTTTGCATCTGAGATTCATCGCTGCGCGGCTTAGATGCGAGCGATTCAAATGGGGGTTGTGCCGATGCCGGTTTTGCGTGGGTCGCTAGAATCCAAATGATTACTCTTACCTTCAGGAAGGTGTTGCCAAAAGGCTTACCGATGGAGTTCATCTGCAATCGGGCTTCCGGCAATCACCTTCTGGGATGTCATATTCTGAGCCGTGATGTATCCGGTCCTGTGCCAATCCGTGGAATCAGCGAGAATGATGGAGCGTTGTGAGAGTTAAGGTGGCCGGGACGCACCGCTCCGGTCTGAACGACAGGTAGGATACACTAGACCGTCGTTGCGGTGCCTTGCTCTAGATTCGATGACCGTTCTGGCTTGTGGCGCAAGGTTCAGCGGTAATCATTTTCTGCCGAAGTCCATTTTAGGTGTCTGAATGCGCCGATCAATTGTTGTTGTAGGAAGCGTCAATCTTGACCTGGTCTGCACTGGAAAGCGAATACCGGCGCCCGGAGAGACAGTCACGGGCGAAACTTTTGAAACCTTTCATGGCGGCAAGGGCGCCAATCAAGCAGTTGCGGTAGGGCGTCTCGGATTTCCCGTCAGCATGATTGCAAAGGTTGGGGATGATGAGTTTGGGCCGCGACTACGGAGAGCGTTGCGTGCGGAAAATGTGAACGTACGAGCGGTGGGCACAGCCAAGGGCACAGCCTCCGGTGTGGCGCTCATTACTGTGGATGAGTACGGCCAAAACAGCATCACGGTCATTCCCGGGGCAAATGCACAATTACTTCCGCGCGATTTGGAAAAATCGTTGCCGCAATTGCGGGCTGCGGGAATGATTTTGACGCAGCTGGAGATTCCAATGGAGACGGTGGAGTACTTGTGCACCCTGGCAGGCCGCTTCCACGTGCCGTTGATCCTGGATCCGGCACCAGCGAAAGCACTTCCGCGTGATGTGCTCCGCCACGTGACGTATCTCACTCCCAATGAAACAGAAACTTGCGCGCTCTGCGCTATCCCGCCTCACGATTTGAATGCGGCTACTGTGGCCGAGGTCGCCCTGACCTTACACGCGAGTGGCCCGGCAAACGTGATTATCAAGATGGGGAGGCACGGAGCCTTTGTGGCGGGAGCGAACAAATCACAGCGGATGGTGGCGCCATTCAAGGTGCATGTGGTCGACTCCACCGCAGCTGGAGATGCCTTCAACGGCGGCTTGGCGGTTGCGTTAATGAGGGGACTTGGATTAGAAGAGGCAGTCCGCTTTGCCGGAGCCGTGGGTGCATTATCCGTCACCAGGGCCGGAGCTCAACCGGCAATGCCGACGGCAGCAGAAGTGAAGAAGTTTATGAGCGGCCATTCCAACAAAAAGTCAGCCCGCCTAAATAAATAATTTTCGCAACGCGGCTCGTTCTGACGGAGATGACGACGCCGCAATTGTCCTCGGTGTATCAGTCCTCCTATCAGATGGGGGCTACCGCTGCTCAACTGGCGCTCGATCGAGTCGCGAACAGGTCCGGTCCCGTTCGTCGAGTCATTCTGAAGACGGAGTTGAAAGTCAGAGGATCGGTCGCGCCACCTCCAAAGGAATTGCCGCCTCTGAAAAGCTCTGCAAGAAAGGTCAAGGCAGGCCAAGAATCCATCGGGAATATGAGTTAGGGGCCCAGTTTTCCGGCTGGAAATCGACTGTCGATGGTCTCATCTGGTTGAGCGCTAATTCATCATCTGGTACCGTCCCAATGAGGGAATTGAGATGAAACGGTCTCAGCTGAATCGCTACATCGCAGAAGCAGACGCGTTTTTTGCGAAGAATCATTTTGTGCTGCCTCCGTTTGCGCAGTTGGACTCCTCAAGGAATGGGAACGTCAAGGCCCCGAGGCCAATGAAATCCGCACTCAGCGCTTGGGCTGGGATGTGACAGACTTTGCGTCGGGAGATTTTCACAAGACCGGTCTAACCATCTTCACGCTGCGAAATGGATTATCTGCGGATGGCAAGCCTTCCAAAGTGTATGCCGAAAAAATCATGTTCGTTCGGAATGGGCAGATTACGCCCTTCCACTATCACGCGAAGAAGATGGAAGACATCATTAATCGGGGTGGCAAGGGTGCAGGCTCTCTGGTCGTTCGGCTCCATAATTCGACGGAAGACGGTCGACTCGCGCAGACGCCGGTATTTGTTTCCTGCGATGGCGTTCGACGTCGTGTCGAAGCCGGCGGAACAGTTACCCTGGGTCCGGGCGAGTCGGTGACGCTGCCGCCTTTTCTGTATCACATGTTCTACGCACTCGATGGGGATGCGCTGATCGGCGAAGTCTCTTCCCTAAACAATGACGACACGGACAATTTCTTTCTAGAGAAGCTGCCACGGTATCCAGCGGTGGTTGAGGATGAAGCTCCGACCCGCCTGCTTTGTACTGAATATCATCTGGCGCCTTCCGGCGCATAAGGTTGAAATCTACCCACAATGATTGATGGAACCGAACTGGTGATCTGGATACAGCGGCACTCGATACAGCCGGTCCACTCGCGAGTGATATCGACAGCTTCATCCGCGGAAGGATGACGGGACGTCTCAAGCCGATCAGCCGGAATGGAAGTGTCCGACAACTACCATTGAATCTTGTCGGGGAAATATTCCGCGATCAGGTCCTGATAATACGGAAGAATTTCCGGCAGGTTCGGTTTTGCCGCACCTTTGGAGTACAGATCGTAAGGGTTGAACTTGCGAACCCATTCAAACATTTCCTCATCGTGAGGAGACATCAAGTGCCGATACGCTCCGTGCTTATGCGCGGAGTAAAACGAGTGATACCGCAACATATAATGTGCTGGTTCGGGTAAGTAGTTTCTTGTCACCTGATAGATGTATTCATCATGGCCCCAGGACATATGGACATTTTCTAACCCACAATGGGGTTCATAGATGCCGTATAACTCCTGATAATGCGGATTCAGTGAATCTGGATTCGCTCGGAAGTATTCAGGGAACACAATCGCATCAGAGTAAGCGCAGCCGACCGGGAAAGTATCGCCGACGACAGCCCACTGCGGTTCTCCATAAAGACAGAGGACCTTACCCAGGTCGTGGATGAATCCGGTAAGAACGAACCAGCGCGGATGGCCATCTTTACGAATCGCTTCGGAGGTCTGCAGCAGGTGATCGATTTGTGTCAGGTCTGTATCAGGATCGCTATCGTCGACCAATGTATTTAGGAACTCCGCCGCCTCCCAAATCGTTTTCTGTTCTTTGGGCAGCGGCAAATACTCCCGCTCCTTTGTCCGGACGAAGTCGACGGTTTGCTGGGCATGATTCAGACGGTAGAATTCCGCCACGCCTGGATTCGCATTGGGATCGTAGTTGCGAAACTCTTCGTGATCCTTATTTTCCTTATAGCGCGATGCCACGAAGTCGTCCCAATCATCGAGTCTCTTCAGCGGATTTTCGGCGGTCTGACGGTTCATGAGGAACTCCGGGGCAAACGAGTGATTTCATCTTACGGCGCTGGAGAATGGAACCGCAAATCAACTTCATTCGACACAACATCGCAAATCAAATTCGCATTTGCCCGAGAGATCGATCGAAATTGACACAACGGGAATCGCGCGGCTACCGTAATCTAGCTCGAAAGAATTTCTATGCTGAAAGCCATTCTTACAGATAGCCATTTCTGGATTCCCGTCGTAGTACTAGTGATCGGCATCGCATTATTGTTGTACCTGCGGTAGGGAGAAGGAAATTGAATAACTTAGATCGAGCACCTTCTTCACTGCCGTCGACCCACGGCGTCGGCGTCATTTGCGGTCTGGCTGCGGGAGCGTGGCTGGGCTGCGCAGAAGTGCCGGTCAAGATCGCCAGTCCAGCGATCTCTCCATTCGCAGTTTCACTTTGCATGGTTGCCGGTGTATTTGTCGCGCGGTGGACCATTCCAGCATTGCTGAAAGGCAGCGACTACATTTTCGCCGATCTGAAAGAGAATCAACATTTGATCGTGTGGGGAGTGTTAGCCGGTGCGCTCTGGGCAGTTGCCAATACGCTCACAGTTTTCGCCATCCGCGACGTCGGGCTCGCCATTGCATTTCCTCTGTGGAACACGAACTGCCTGGTTGGAATTTTCTGGGGATGGCTCCTGTTCAATGAACTGCGTGGCGCGAGCATAGGGAATTGGCTAAAGGTCCTTGGCGGAACGTTGGCGATATTGCTGGCCGCGCTGATGCTGGCCTACAGTTCGACACACGGTTCGCGGATCGCTCCGGCGCACGCCCGAGAAGGTATTCTCGCTGCCGCGGGCGCCAGCCTGATGTGGGGCACGATGTACATTCCCTATCGCAAAGCGTATCTCAGCGGCATGAATCCGCTCTCCTTTGTGACCGTGTTCACGGTTGGCGAACTGGGAATGATGTTGCTGCTGAGTGTCGGACTGCGAGGAGGATTTCGTCCCCTGTTCACGGAGTTGCGATCGGCTCATGCAGCCATCTTCTGGTTATTCCTCGGAGGATTTTGCTGGGTCATCGGTGACCTGTTCCAACAATATTCCACCAAATATGTCGGGATTGGCCGTGCCATTCCACTTTCGAATACGAACCAATTATGGGGTCTCGCCTGGGGAGCCTTAGTGTTTGGTGGCCTCGCAGCCACGGGAGTTCTCCATCACGTCGTCATCATTGCAGGATCCATCGTAATGCTGCTCGGTACGCTGGGCATCAGCACTTCCGCGGCTGGCAGCGAAGAGAACACGGCCACACGGCAGGCGATTTTGAGGGAATGCAATCGCTACTCGCTGGATTACGTTCGCGTGCTGCAGGCGCAAACTGGACGGGACTCCACGGGCAATTCCAAAATGGATCGACGGTGGTGGGACTATGGCATTGCAATCGTCGCCAGCGGCGTGTTCGTCGCGCTTGCGATCAAAGCGAAGCGCCCTCCTCTGCCGATGCACATGCTTTGGGCTAACGGACTTTTGGCTCTACTATTGCTGACCTTTCTCGTTGCCGGCTGGTGGCTGTGGAAGAAGACGCAATTCTGCTAACTGGCCGTTGGGGCACTTATACCCTCTGCAAACGCCAAGCTTTATGATCGGATTCGGCGCGGTTATTATGGTTCGAATCGTGTTCCTCCTGAAAGGAGCGTGGGATGCCATTTCAAAGACGCCAGCTTCTCCGCACCATCTCACTGGCTTGTGGGTCGAGCTTGCTGCTCGGCCGCAACTCTCTCGCCAGTGCTGCACAGACGGCGGCGAAGCCAACTAACTCTCCTGCTGATGCCGGCGCGGCGGTTCGACCGCAGTCCGCAGCCGATAAAGGCATGGAAAAGGTGACTGGAATCGGCGGTTTATTCTTCAGAGCCCACGATCCGAAGGGCATGGCCGCGTGGTACCAGCAGCACCTGGGGATCACGCTGGCGCCTACGGCTTTCGATAGTCCGGTCTGGGAGCAGGAAGCGGGGCCGACCATTTTTGATCCATTTGCGGAGAGCAGCAAGTATTTTGGCGATCCAGCGAAAGTCTGGATGGTGAACTTTCGGGTGCGCGATCTGGACAAAATGGCCGCACAACTACAAGCCGTCGGAATTGCGGTCAAGGTTGACCCGCAATCGTATCCCAACGGCAGGTTCGCCCGGCTGCATGATCCCGAGGGAAATCCAATTGAATTGTGGCAACCCATGACACCGAAAACTTCATCCTGAGCGCGCCTCGCGCAAGGCTATAATTGGCAGACCAAGGAGGCATCATGTCCTACCTCAAATCGCTTATACTTTTGATCCTTGCGGGTGCGCTATTTAGTTACGCATCCGCCTCGCCGGCTCAGGTTTCCATCAATATCGGAGTGGCGCCCGTATGCCCTTATGGGTATTTTGATTACGCCCCGTACGACTGTGCTCCCTACGGCTACTATGGACCAGACTGGTTCGTTGGCGGCATATTTATTGGAGCCGGCCCGTGGTTCCACGGCCCGCACGGATTTTATGGCCAC
Organism: uncultured Acidobacteriota bacterium; assembly: GCA_963735505.1. GTDB lineage: Bacteria > Acidobacteriota > Terriglobia > Terriglobales > Acidobacteriaceae > JAKAAZ01. The sequence goes on from CAVTLR010000005.1 coordinate 236,947, forward strand.
GTCGACAACCGGTATGATCCTCGCCATGGCTACCGAGGTCCGTTGCCGGCACGCGGCGCCCAACAGTTCAACAACTTCCATGGAAACGAAGCTCGGGATGGGCAAGGACACGCCGGCAACGCGAACCACAGTGCAAGTTCGGAACACGCTCTTCCCGGATATCACGGCGGTGGCGGTCATCCGAGCGGCGGAAACAGTGGAGGGGCTCATCCGAGTGGCGGAAACCAGGGCGGCGGTCACCACTAAAGCTCCGTCATTCGGATCAAAGAGCGGCATGAGGCGTCAAGCATCGTCTCATGTCGCTCCGGCACTGCAAATTTTCCGAAGGCAAGTTCCAGGCGCTAGCGCAGCTTGTTGTCGCTGCTAAGCCAGTCGGCACCGTGTTTTTCAATGGCAATCCTCACCAGTTGGCTGCGGGTCCTGACTCCCGCCTTGTGGAATAACTCCTGAACGACAGCCTTGATAGAACTTTCTGAGACCTTCAAATTCCATGCGATTTCTTTGTTGGTAAGACCGTCGAGAATTCCTGAAAGCACATCTTGTTGTCGCAACGTGAGAGGTCGTGCAGATCGAGGCTCGGAGAGTTGATCCTTCACTCCCGACACCAAACTCCGCAGAAGGTTTCCTTCAAGCCAAATTTCCCCGCGCGCAACGGCTCGGATCGCGCCTATCAGTTGGGCAGGACTGCTATGTTTCAGGATGATCCCTGCCACTCCGGAATGGACAACATCCATCGTGATCCGATCACTCATGCCTGCGGTCACCATCAGAGCCTTCGCGGGATGATGGCTGGATTGAAGGTCTCGCAATAGTTCTGTTCCCTGTTCCTCGCCGAGATCGTAATCAAGCAGAACTATATCGATCGGCTCGTTGCGCAAAATGCGGATTGCCTCTGTAACCGCGGCACAATGTGCAACGACCAAAAAATCAGGCTCCGACTCGAGAAGGCGCACAACGCTCTCGCGAAAGAGGCTGTGATCGTCAACTAGCAGGATGCGCGTTGGAGTCGTCATACGAGGTTCTTCGCTTGTTCCACAATCGGCATTTCCACGATGAAGCTGGATCCATCCGGAAGCGGCTTGTGCCGGAGTTCTCCTCTGCAGGCGCGCATGAATGCCCGCGACAAAAACAGGCCTAGACCCGTCACTTCCGCTTCCTGTTGAAATGGATGAAAGAGCCGATCCGGATTGACGACTCCTCCGGCATTGTCGCAAACCTCAATCAACACGCGCAGGTCACAAACTTTTGCCGAGATGGACAGCATCCCGTAGTCTCGATCGGCCAGGGCGCGAATACTGTTTGACGTCAGGTTCAACAACACCTGCATCAGGCTCTGGCGATCGGCCCAGACGGACGGCAGTTCGTACGGAATATCCCATCTGCCTTCGATACCTGCTTCTCGAAGCGCTGGAGCGACAACAATCCGCAGATCATCCAGGACGGCGGTCAGATCAGTCTCTGCCGTTTGATCGGTGTATCGCCGCAGATCGACAGAAGCAATGCGTTCGAGGGCGTGAAGAAGATTGCCAAGCGCCTCGAAGTCTTTATTTTGAGACAGCAAACCACTGCGTTCAAGGTTTTGATGCACAACGGCGATTGCGCCGGAGACGTTGCGCACCTCGTGCGAAACGGCGGCGGCTGCGATGCGCGATCCAGCCAGCATCTGATGCAGGCTGGTTTCTTCCTGACTGCGAAGATCTTCCGATGTGTCCAGGATCATGGCAGCCAGGCGTGATCCGTCTTGAGTTGGGTAGGTGGAAAAGCAAATCTCAGCGAGGAATATCTCTCCGTCGGCGCGCTGCCCCCTGGACTGCATTACAGTGCGATACAGCCTGGGCACGACCTGTCGGGATAGATTGCCCAAAGTTGGGAAATACTGGTGAATCGATTGGCCGGGAAGCGTGTCAGGCTGGAGAGACAGCATCCGATGCGCTGCCTCATTGGCCATCAGCACGCAACCGGTGGAATCGGCTGTAATAATGGCGGCTGGGCTATTATCCACCAGCACCTTCAATTGCTCCTCCGCATCACGGCGAGCGTCTCTCTGTTTCTCAATTTCATGCAGCGCCCCAACGGCATGGCGTCGACTCTGGTTAATTTCGTAGACAAAAAGTCCGGCACAAAGAAACGCCGAAAAATACATTACGTCTCGCGGCAGCCCAACTCGAAAGCTCCAGACGAACTCATCGAATCTCTCCGCCAGAAAAGTACACAATGCGGCAACTGCGCCAATTTGCCAGGGCTTTAGAACTCTGCCCACGATCAGCATGGGGAATAAATAGAGAAAGCCAAGCGGCAGTTCATTGCTGGCGCGCCAGTCGATCAGGGCGATCGCCAGAATCAACGTGCCGGTGATGGACAACGCGGATTTTTTGTCGCCCTGAAATCTCGATTGAAACATCGGTGGCCACCTTGGCCATAAGATGGAATCCGGCTCTTTCATCTATTGTGCTCTCACCTTGAACGGCACACGCGGAATCAAATCTCCTTGAAATCTCCTTGAAACATCGTCCCCCATTCCTGAATCCTTGTCGCGTCCCTGGCCAAAAGATAGCCTGCCATGCCCAATCGATAGGATTGTCAACGCCGCCGATCGCCAGCAAGCTGGAGTAGGAATTCTATTCGCCGGCAAAATGTACAGCGCTCGGGCCCTCAGGATGACTTGAGCGCAATTCCCTATTGCCACGATCCGAAACTCAGTGAATGATTGCCAGAAAATTACAGCCCTCCCTCATTTTCTCGCTTTGTTGGCTCGTCGCCATGCTCATGGGCGAACCTGTGAAGGCTCAAACCAGCTTCACGTGGGAACAGATCAAGACTAAGTTCGAAGCCGCCAATCCTACGCTGCAAGCCGACGAGACCAACGTGCAGGAGATGAAGGCCAATGAAATTACGGCGGACCTTCGCCCCAATCCGCAGTTCACTCTTTCGCAGGACGGCACCCAAATTGCTCCGCACGATGGCGTTTGGAAACCTTTGAGCGGCACTTATGTGGTACCGTCCCTCAGTTATCTGCACGAGCGCGACCACAAGCGCGAACTGCGCCTGAAGAGCGCCCAGCAAGGCACTCAGATCGCGACCAGCTCTCATGCTGACCTGGAGCGCAATCTGCTATTTAATCTGCGTTCAGTTTTTGTGCAGACGCTTCAAGCAAAAGCTGTGTTGGCCGTCGCCCGGCAGGAACTTGACTACTACGATCACATCATCCATATCAGCCAGGCTCGCTTCCAGGCAGGAGACCTGGCGCAGGTAGATTTGGATCGAATTGAGTTACAACGGGTGCAATACGAGTCCGACCTGCAAACAGCGGAAGTGAATCTTCGGACAGCAAAAATCCAGTTGCTGCAACTGCTGGACGACAGAACTCCTGTCGATCAGTTTCATATTCAGGGTCCATTTAATTTCAGCGATCAATTATCGCCGCTGGAAACTTTTCGCCAGATTGCACTCGACAATCGACCCGACCTGCGAGCGGCGCTGCAATCGCTGCAACAGGCAACGACAAATCATAAGCTCGCCGTCGCCAATGGGTCGACCGATCCCACGTTCAGCGGCTGGTACACCTGGAATGCTTCGACGAACAATCCATACGCAACACAAACCTTAGGAGCCAGCGTGAGCATTCCCTTGCGCATCTTCGACCGCAACCAGGGTGAGAAAGAGCGCACGCAATTGGATATCGGCCGCAACCAGCAAATGGAAGATGCGACGCGGGCGCAAGTGTTTGCCGATGTCGACTCTGCGTATGCACAAGTCAACAGCAATGTCATCCTGCTGCGCCCGTACCAGGCCCAATATCTGTCGCAGGCGGCTCGCGTACGGGACACGATCACATTTTCGTGGCAGCACGGGGGCGCCTCTTTAATGGACTTCCTGAACGCCCAGAGCGATTACCGGAATGTTCAGTTGGCCTATGTTCAATTGATCGGTTCGTATCTGACGGCTGCAGCCCAGTTGAATCTTGCCGTAGGCCGTGAGGTGATCCAATGATCCAGAAATCCATTCTGAAATCTGCCTGCACCCTCGCGTTGTGCCTGTTGGTCGCGGCCTGTGGCAAAAAGTTCAATCCTGCCTCCGGAGCGGCGCCCCCATCGCAGGTCATTGAAACCAGCAACACCGGCTTGGTGACGGTTGATCATCCGGAGCAATTTTCCCTGGTGCCCGCGAGCGCGATTGAACTCCGATCTAAGTTGAACGTCACGGGTACGGTGAACCCCGATATCGCCCGCGAAGTCCCAGTGATCTCTCTGGCCAGCGGTCGCGTCGTGGATATTCTGACGCGCCTGGATGACAACGTAAGAAAAGGCCAACTTCTCCTGAAGGTCCAGAGTCCGGACATTACCAACGCCTTCGATACCTATCTGAAAGCCGTCAATGACGAGCATCTGGCGAAGACTCAACTCGATCGTGCTGTGCTTCTCTATCAACACGGGGCTATTCCAAAAAGTCAGTTGGACCAGGCGCAGGACACCGAACAAGATGCCATAGCGGACCTGCATGCTGCAGAAGGGCAACTCGATACACTCGGCGTAAAAAAGGATCATCCGTCGAACATTGTGAATGTCTATGCGCCTATCTCTGGGGTAGTGGTTGCGCAAAACGTCACGAATGCGGCAGCCACGGGTATGACCTATGCGGGCTCGTCAACGGCATTTACAATCGCGGATCTTTCCACCGTATGGATCATCTGCGACGTCTATGAAAACGACATTCCTAAGGTGCGGCTCGGGCAACAGGCCTTCATCCACCTCGATGCTTATCCAGGCAAGGTGCTGATCGGCCACATCAGCGACATTGGCCCCGTACTGGATCCAAATATCCGCACCGCGAAAGTCCGCATCGAACTTCAAAATCCAGGAATACTCCGGTTGGGGATGTTCGTTACTGCGACATTTGAAAGCGTCACGAAGAAAGCCTATGCCGTGATACCTGCGGACGCGATTCTGCATCTGCATGACGTCGATTGGGTCTATATCCCGGCGGGTGGAAATAAGTTTCAACGCGTGCAAGTGAATCCCGGGGATGTGTTGCCGGGAAACAAGCAGGAAATTCTTTCCGGCATCGCGCCGGGCCAGCAGGTGGTCTCGAACGTTCTCCAGCTGCAAGCCACGCTGGAGGCGCAATGATTCGACGGCTTGTAGATTTTGCTCTGCAGAATCGCTTCCTGGTTCTGGCGGGCGCAGTCCTGCTGTTTGCCTGGGGGATCGTCGCCTTTCATCGGCTTCCAGTCGAGGCCTATCCAGACGTCGCGAATAACTATGTGGATGTAATCGCCCAATGGCCCGGCATTTCTGCGGAACAGATTGAGCAACAGGTAACAATCCCGCTGGAAACCGTGATGAATGGTGTTCCGGGAGTTGTCCATGTGCGTTCATGGTCGATCTTCGGGCTTTCGACCGTGGAGATGGTGTTTGGCGACGACACCACAGATTTTGAAAATCGCGAACGAGTGTTAGAGCGGCTTTCGCAGGTGAGCCTGCCGCCGAGCGTCGTCCCGCAGATGGGCACGGATTGGAGCCCAGTCGGGCAAATCTATTTCTACACGCTGCAAAGTAGCAATCCCGAATACGATGTGATGAACCTGAAGTCGCTGGAAACCTGGGTGGTGGAGAAGAACTTGAAATCCGTCCCCGGCGTGGTCGACGTCAATCCCTTTGGTGGTCCCACGCGCGAATACCAGGTGCGGCTTGATCCAGACAAACTGGTTGACTACGGATTGAGCCTGAGCCAGGTGGAACAGCAGCTTGCGGCGAACAATGCGAATGCGGGCGGCAGCTTCATTGAAGAAGGCCTGCAGCAGATTAACGTTCGCGAAGTGGGTTTGGTTCGAAACCTTCAGGATATCGAGAACACGGTCATTACAAGCAAAACCGGAACCCCGCTTCGCGTGAAGGATATTGCGGAGGTGACGCAGGGTCCGGAAATCCGGCTGGGTCAATTCGGCCGGGCGATTCGCCGCCAGGACGGAAAGATTCTTGACGACGACGATGTCGTTTCCGGCATCGTCGCTATGCAAAAGGGCGCAGATGCGCAGCCCACGCTGGAGGGAATCCATAAAGAGGTAAAGGAACTGAATGATCGCATCCTGCCGCCGGGTGTAAAGATTGTTCCCTTCATCGATCGAAGCGACTTGCTCCATTTCACCACCCACACCGTACTGCACAATCTGACAGAGGGGATTGTACTGGTTGTCATCATTCTTTTCCTCTTCCTGGGAAATGCTCGCGGTGCGCTCATCGTTGCACTCACCATTCCTTTTTCATTGTTGTTCGCCGCGATTTGTCTGGATTTGAAGCATATTCCTGCCAACCTGCTGTCACTGGGTGCGCTCGATTTTGGCATGGTGGTGGATGGCACGGTCGTGATGGTCGAAAATATCGTGCGCCGTCTCGCGCGCAAAGATGAAGATGACAAATCCCCCTACGAACGCATTCGAGAAGCCGCCCATGAAGTGCAGCGGCCTGTTTTTTATGCAATCGCGATCATCATCACAGCTTATCTGCCCATCTTCACGCTCCAATCTGTAGAGGGCCGCTTATTCCGTCCCATGGCGTGGACGGTTGCCTTCGCGCTATTAGGTGCTCTGATTTTTTCCATGGTTGTCGCGCCGGTTCTCTCCAGTTTTCTTTTCAGTAAAGGAGCAAAGGAGTGGAAGAACCCGGTGATGGAGTTTCTTCGCGCGCATTACCGCAAGGGTGCGACATGGGCCATCCATCATCATGGGTTCACCATCGGCGCCGGCGTGCTAGGCCTGATCCTCGCAATCTATCTTGCGTTCAGTGGGATCATCGGATCAGAATTTCTTCCGCACCTGGACGAGGGGTCAATGTGGGTACGCGGCACTCTGGAGCAAAGTGCGGGGCCCGGCGATGGCATCCGGGTCTCGAACGAGGCCAGAGTTCTGCTTTGTTCATTTCCAGAAGTCACCGAATGTACCAGTCAGACTGGCCGTCCAGATGACGGGACGGATCACACGGGATTTTTCGATACCGAATTCTTTGTCGGCCTCAAACCGAAGGAACAGTGGCGTCCGGTGTTCCACGAAGATAAAGACAACCTGGTCGCGTCGATGAACAGTGAGCTCGAGAAGAAAATTCCCGGCGTTGGCTGGGCCTTTTCACAGCCGATTGAAGACAACATGGAGGAAGCAGTCAGCGGAGTGAAAGGCGAGCTGGCGACCAAGGTTTACGGCAGCGATCTGCACGTGCTGGAGGATGAGGCGAACAAGGTGGCTGCCATCATGAGTCACGTGCCGGGCATCAAGGACCTGGGGGTTTTGAACGTCACCGGGCAGCCCGATCTGGATTATGTCGTCGATCGCCAGGCGGCCGCGCGATATCAGATCAACGGGGCAGATATTCAGGACGCAATCCAAACAGCAGTGGGAGGAACTGCGCTCACGCAAGTCTTGAGAGGCGAGCAGGTCTATAACCTGACGCTGCGCTATCTTCCGCAGTACCGCAATACGAAACAGGCGATCGATAATATTCGACTGTTATCGCCCTCAGGAGAACGCGTTTCGCTGGCGCAACTTTGCAAAGTAAAGGAAGCCGACGAGGGCTCGGAGATCTATCGCGAAAACAATCAACGATACGTTGCAGTCAAGTACAGCGTTCGCGATCGCCCGCTAGGCGATGCAGTTAGAGAGGCGATTCAAAAAGTCAATACGCAACTAAAGCTTCCGCGTGGATATCACATTGCGTGGGAAGGCGAATACCAGAGTGAAGTTCGCGCAGAGGCGCGCATGCTGGTTATCGTCCCGCTGACCGTGCTGTTGATCTTCATCATTCTCTACTCGATGTACAGCTCGTTCAAATGGGCCATCTTGATTCTTGCCACCGTGGCGATGGCCAGCATCGGCGGATTGCTGGTGCTCTTGATCACGCATACCAACTTCAGCGTCTCGTCGGAGGTGGGATTTCTCGCACTCTTCGGAGTTTCAGTGCAGACCGGCGTCATCATGCTGGAATACATCAACCAACTTCGTGCTCGCGGCAATTCCATTGAGGAGTCGGCAGTGGAAGGCGCGGTGCTGCGGTTACGCCCCATCATGATGACCATGCTGGTCGCCACTTTGGGTTTGCTGCCGGCTGCCATGTCCCACAGCATCGGGTCGGATTCACAACGCCCGTTCGCAATCGTCATCGTGGGCGGGCTGGTGGCCGATCTGTTAATGAGCATCTTCCTGTTGCCAACACTGTATGTGTGGCTTGCACGCCCCAGCGACGTGCTGCCCGTTCCCGAGACAGAATTCGAAAACTAGCGAACCGCGAGAGATTGAAAATTAAGAATTGCGAGTTTCAAACCGAGTGTCGACGTCAGTGAAAAAAGCTCAAACCATCAGCGGCGGTAAACAGGGCGGCAAGCAATTTGCGACCGTCATTTTCTGGATTGGCGCCACCATCGCCGTGATTTGTATCTTGTCGACGATTGCCATGATTGTGCTTGACGCAATCGTTCAATTGAGGCGTTGATGCCGGGGCAAGCACGCGCGTAGGCGGATAGTCATAGGGATATTTCGATGGTTGGCAATAAAGATATATCGAACTCCTACATTCTCTACTTCATCGCTGTGATTGCGATCGCTGGATTTCTTCTACTGGGAGGAATTGTCTTTTGGATTCACTAGGCCGAAATTCAAAAGCGAGTCGCGTATAGGGAGAAGCGTCCTTCTGGTAAGCTGCTCAGCGTACATCTCATGGAGGGATTCAAATCAGGGTCAAGTTCGTAGACTGTCGTGGGCTGTTGTCTGTCTCCATGGTTCCATGGATGTAGAAGCGCTTGAAACACTCTGGATCTCGCAGGTTAGTAATGGCCTCAATCACTTTTCCCAGGTAGTGCCAGTCGGCGGATTGGGGATTGCGATTCACCTCTTCGGCATACTCGATGAAATAAATGGCCCGATTCAAGCGCCTGCGTTTTTCAAGCAGGATGCCCTTTTGGAGTCGCAGCTCATCCTTGAGTTCTCTGTCCAGGCTGCCCAGACATTCCCTGATTTCAGAGCGTGACAGTCCAATCATCTGCATTACCGCGAGACGTTCCAGCTGGATCAAGTCCTGGCGTGTGTACACATGATGACCCGTGCCCCCAGCTATCTCCGAATGCAGTAAACCAATTCGCTCATACCGGCGCAAGGCTTGCTTCTTCACACCAGAAAGCTGCGACAACTCGCCCACCTTGCACAAGGTGAGCGAGTCGTCGGTCTGCTGTCCACACTGGTTATCGTTCATGGCAATCATTTCCATTGGCAATGGTTTCACTATGCTTGTCAGAAAAGGAAGCGCCCCTGCACCACCAGCACGCGGCCAGAGACCACCGATGGAGACTGGCTGGATCCGTACGGGCTGGTCGGTGGGCCGATGTCCGACGAAATGACGCCCAGCGTACTCAGGTTGGATGCGTTGTTTCCCGGCGGTCCGAAGTTTACATGGTTGAGCACGTTATAGGCCTGGGCGCCAATCTGAAACGCCGTGGAACCCCTTTTGAAGATGTCTTTATAGAGGTTCACGTCGACATCCGAATAATGCGGTCCGTAAAAAGCGTTCCGCGGCACGTTGCCATAGTTCGTTTGCGGATACGGGCCAGGCCCACTTGGCACAACGACGCCATTGTTCACGGTTAAACCCTGTCCATTGAAAATGCCTGGAGTCTGAAAGCACGGTGTCGAAAACGAAGTGCAGTGATGGTTGAAATTGTTATCCAGCACCGTGGCAAGAACGGTGGTTCCGCCGGTCGCATTGGCTCCCAGCGCCGCTCCCGCGCTGGTGTTGAATACGCTGAATGGCTCTCCGGAACGCCAGTACGCCTTGGCTCCTATAGTCCATCCCGCCGCTCCGAAATCTACCAGCTTGTTGCTGAAGTGGTAGGGTTCCACGTAGACGAGGTCCATCACGAAATTGTGGCGGATATCGTAGTCGGAATTGGAATACATCAGTCTGGACGGGCTGTTCGGGGTAATCTGAAAACCAACCGAAGCACCGTTGTAGGGCAGCTGAGAATTGCCGCCGTTGGAAATGTCGTCCAGCGCGTGAGAGTAAGTGTAGGAAATGTCGGTGGTCAGGCCGCGCCGGTCGAAATGTTTATATTCCGCGGAGAATCCGTTGTAGTTGGAGATTGCGTTCGTGGTGAAACCTTGAACAGTGGCAAAACGGGGGTCCGGCGAGTTGGTTGGCACATCGTCAAAGGTCCCGTTTCCATAGCTGCCGTAGAGCGAGGTGCCAACATTCTGGTTAAAGTTGTTTACCGGCATGAACAGGTCAAAGCCATGATTGCCGGCATAGGAAAGAATGACAGCGTCTGTCGGGGTGATCTGCCGCTGCAGCTGCAGACTGTATTCCAAATACCGGGCGCTGTGATATTTGTTCGGCGTGGTCGCATAATTGGGAGGCGAAAAGGGAAAACCCGTCTCTGCCTGCACGATCGTGTTTATCTGATCGTAGGTTGCTCCCTGGGAGAACCCCGTCAACACGGCTGCCGCGGAGCCGGCCGCGTTCGCCTGAGCGCTTCCCGAACCCTGTGCCACCGTTCCCGTGCCGACCCCGGCAAAATAGCGGTTGGGGAATCCCGATTGGGCCTGCTCGAGGATCAAGCCGGGAAAGTTGTCGGAAAACAGCCCTACCCCGCCCCGCAGGACCGTCTTTCCATCGCCGCGCATGTCCCAGTTGAACCCAACTCGCGGCTGCACGACCGCCGGCTCAATGGAAGGGAACGCACTGCGATGTCCGCTGGAAATCGTGGCGTTATAGGGAACGGTGAACGGGTCGGTTCCCGATGGAAATGAAGCAGGAAATCCGCCTACATAGTGGTTATAGCAGTTGTTCACGCACGCCGGGTTGCCATTGCGATCGACGCGAATCCCGTAGTTGAGGACCAGGTTGGGCTTCACCCGCCAGTCGTCCTGAGCGTAAAGTCCAAGATTATAGACGGCGTCGTAAAGATTGGCCAGGCCGGGCCGTGGGAAGCCCTGGGTAAAGGTCGAGCCTGCGCCTCCGGGCAACGAACCCCCGAATTCGTCCGCAATCTGGCCGAAGCCGTAGAAGCCGCCGTATGCAGCTGTCTGCAGGACGACGTCGGTCAAATCGTAGCGTACCAGGTCGACTCCGAATCTGAAATTATGGTTTCCTTTCAGCCAGGAAAGGGCGTCGACGATCTGATATTGAGTGCCGTTGGTTCCTCCAGGAAAATCGTCCCATATGGCCCCCAGCGTCGTCCCCCCCGCAAAAAAGGAGGATTGTCCGACACCCGCAAGACTATTGGTTCCGCCGTCAACGCTTTCGTTGAATTCCGTGGGCGAGGAGGCCAGGGCTGCCGGTATATTGGGCGGCCCGAAGATGGCGCTATAGTAAAGCGCGCCCACGATGAATTGGTTAACCACATTGGGGTTGAGGGTGTAGGTGTCATTCATCTGTCCTGTATAGGCGGGCTGGTTGCTGCCGGCATTCCAGAGCGGATTGATCAAGCTGGTAAATGTCGGCTGCTGGCCCTGGTCGTCGGTGACGCGAAAGAAAATAAGGTGCTTGGGGCTGACATTCCAATCGATCCTGCCCGCGATCAAGTATTCCTTATTGATCCCGGTGGCATTGATGAATGCGGAATCGATGCAGCTTTCTGCGGTGCTGGTGCCCAACGTACCGCCGGTAGCGTAATCCGGCGTTCCCGCCAGGCTACCGCAGCCGTAATTCCCCGAACTGTCCTGTAGCGAACCGGGGCCGGTCGTGACCGGAACCGCACTCTTGTACGCCGCGGAGGCGTTGGTCGACGCCAACATGGTGCCATATAAAGATTTGCTGCCAGCTGTGATGTTAGGGTTGGCTAAAACACTGGCCTGTAATGCGGGTGAAGGCAGGTTAACAAAGCCAGTCTGAGGCAGCAGGAATCGAATCCCTTCGGTATCGGCAAAAAAGAACAGCTTGTCGTGTTTGATGGGGCCGCCGATCTGGGCAGCGTATTGATTGGATATCGCTTTGGACTTGGGAACGCCGAAGTGATTATTGAAAAAGTCATTGGCGTTCAGGCCGGAGCTGTTGTAGTCGTACTGCAACAGGCCGTGCACGCGGTTGGTGCCGGATTTGGTAGCGTAAGTTTCGATAATGCCGGCCTGACGCCCATACTGCACGCTATAGCCGTTCTGCACCACTGCCGCCTGGGCGATTTCCTGCTGGCCCAGCGTCAGGTTGGAGGAACCGGAAAAATTGACGCCGCCGTATTGCGAAATGTTGTAGTCAACGCCATTCACAATCACCATATTTGAAAGCCCAGGCAATCCGTTGGAAACAATTTCGCCGAAGCCTTCAGTGCCAGCACCGACAACCACGCCGGGCACGGTGAATGCAATCGTGGTAATGTCTCCGCCCGGTGCCGGCAGGTTTTGAAACTGCGCAGTTGTGAACGTCGTGGTGGTGTTCGAGGTCTGCGTGTCGATGAGCTGGGCGTTCATCGCGCTCACCTTCACGGTTGTCGTATTCGCGGATGGCGTGACAGTCAGTGCCACTGCAGATTGCTGTCCATTCAGGATCTGCACCGACGTAGTGGTCGATTGCATGCCGGGTGCAGTTGCGGATACGTCAAAAGCGTCTGGCGGCAAAAACGGCGCGGCAAAGAGACCATGGCTATTGGTGGTGTAGGTATGCACGGCACCGGTGGACATGTCCGTGACCGTGACTGTGGCGTTCGGAACGACAGCGCCCGTCGAGTCGGCGACTGTGCCATTGATAGAGCCTGTGGTTGTTGTCTGTGCCTTTAGCGGTTGCGGTAAAACGAAAAACGTTGCTGCAAGACCGCAAATCATTGTGAATCTGGCTACAGCACTGGCCCACTTTTCAAGATAGAACTGCATGGATCCCCCTGGAGGATTGTTTTTAGCGGAACTCATATTTTGATTAGACTGGGTAATCGAAGCTGTGGTTTCGAAAAACGTTCGATGAAAGTCATCTCCGATGGCGAGCGCAGCTCTTGTTGGGGCTGCTGGTATTCACATGGCGATGGCTACGCGATCTGACAATCCGTTCCGGGCCCTGTCATCACGCGTGTTTGAGGTGGTTCAATCTTCAGAATACTCGGCGTAGCTTTCCGTAGAACACGCTAAGCCATTTTTTTTCTTCGTTTAATCATATTCATCACTGGCCTCCAGATGAGATTGATGCGATCCTTCGCCGCAATGTTGGCAGGTCGCTGTTGCTCCTCAAGGTACCCTGCTTTCGTGGCCCAACTATCGAGAGAGAACCCTCAGGGGCTTCATCATCTCTTAACAGTGGACGAGGAAGTGGTCGGGGGCAATATCCACTTGACCTGAATCCGACATGACCACTACACTTTTGCTGAAATGAAGAAAGTAGCCTCAGGAATTTTTCCGTTGATTGCGATCGACCGGAAATCCACGAAGGCACTCCACCGCCAAATCTATGACGCGTATCGCATTGCGATTGTCGATGGTGTTTTGCGCCCGGGTCAGAGAATTCCATCCACACGGGAGCTGGCAACCGGGCTTGGGGTATCAAGATTTCCAGTTTTGAATGCGTATGCCCAGCTTTTGGCCGAAGGCTACTTTGAAAGTCGCGTCGGCGCGGGTACTGTAATCTCCAGTGCTCTGCCAGAGCGATTCACGCTGAGTCCTTCGAAGGGTGAGCGGTTGCCAACCAGCCCTTCCGGGCCTCGTCCAATCGCGCGGCGCACTTCCATCCTTTCTCAGAAGGAAATACCGTCGAGGCTCCAAGGGCACGGGGCATTCGGTGTCGGACTCATCGCTTTCGATCATTTTCCGCTGGAGTTATGGGCAAAACTTGGGGCGCGTCGCTGTCGTGAGATGGGCGCTACGTCATTGGATTATGGCGAAAGAATGGGATCCAGGCTTCTCCGCAAAGAGATCGCAAATTATCTGAGAGCTTCACGTTCGGTGCGCTGTGAGCTGGAGCAGGTGATGATCGTCAGCGGATCGCAACAGGCACTGGAAATCTCCGGTCGCGTTCTGCTTGACCCCGGAAGCTCTGTGTGGGTGGAGGATCCCGGTTATTTATTCGCACGAGATGCTTTGACGTTATCTGGCTGTCGCCTCATCCCCGTTCCGGTGGACCGCGAAGGACTGAATGTTGCTGCCGGCATCCAGAGATTTCGCAGGGCCAGGGCCGCGGTGGTGACGCCCTCGCATCAATTTCCACTTGGTGTGACGATGAGCGCGATGCGACGACTCGAATTATTAGATTGGGCTAGCAACACGGGGGCCTGGATTATTGAGGATGACTACGACAGCGAATTTAGATACGCGAACTCGCCGATCACTTCGCTGCAGGGACTTGACTCAAACGCCCGTGTCATCTATATCGGAACGTTCAGCAAGGTATTGTTTCCATCTTTACGACTGGGATATGTAGTCGTACCGCCTGACCTCGTCGACCATTTCTCAAAGACACGGCGCGCCATGGATCTTGGGGCACCTACGTTCAACCAGGAGGTGCTGGCGGAATTTATTGCGGAGGGTCACTTTGCCCGCCATATTCGCAGGATGCGCGTTCTCTACAACGAGCGCAGAACAGCGTTGGCCGAGAGCATCAACAAAGAACTGGGATCAATCGCGGAAATTCTGGGGGATGAAGCAGGCTTGCAACTGACTGTAGGACTGCCCCACGGCACTCGCGATCGAGAGATTGCGGCACGCGCGGCCCAAGAAAACTTGTCGCTCTGGCCCCTGTCCGCCTCCTACCTGGGCGACGTGACTCGCCCCGGATTCATTCTTGGTTTTGGAAATCTTGCGGCAACGCAGGTTCCGGCCGCGGTGCGGAGGCTCGCCAAATTGCTTACTTCGCAGAAAAAACTGTGACACCAAGAGCGCGGATGATGGCGTCTGTGTCATAGACGCAACCACCCCAAACTCCGCCGCTGGCATGCACCAGCGCAGCCCAGAGCCGGGTGTCGTCGGGCAGGTCGGGGTCAGGAGCCAGATCGTTTCGAGCGCGTCGCAGAGCCAGGCGCCGCGAGCCTTCTTGCGCATCGAACTTTTCCGCGGCCTCACCAACAAAATTCACTGATCCTTCCAGCTTCATCCGGTCAATCACAATTTCAATCATGTCACCGTCAATGATTTTGCCCACGCTCCCACCAGCCAGCGCCTCCGGAGAAACATGGCCGACGCATGCGCCCGTAGAAACGCCGCTGAATCGTGCGTCCGTAATGAGAGCCACGTGCTTTCCGTGCGAAAGATGCTTTAGCGCGGAGGTGACTTGATAAATCTCCTGCATACCAGAGCCGGAGGGGCCGCCACAGATGAGCACGAGAATATCGCCCGGCAGTATCTTGTCGGTCTTGATAGCTTCAATCGCAGACGTCTCGGAAACGAATACCCTGGCAGGCCCTGTCATTCGAAAGATTCCCGAGGCATCAACAATTGAAGGATCGATGGCCGTACTCTTGATCACCGAACCCTCGACCGCAATATTTCCTGTTGGGAAACAAAGAGTCGGTGTCAGGCCGCGGGCCCTGGCGCGATCGGGTCCCATGATCACGTCATCGGGATCGATGCCATCCAGACTTTTCAGTCGTGCGCGCAGTGCATGGCGGCGCTCGCTTTGCTGCCACCAGTCTAAACTTTCATCCAGCGTGGATCCGGAGGCAGTCAACACGCGGGTGTCAATCAAACCGGCGCGCCGCAAATGCAACATGACTTCAGGAACGCCACCGGCAAGGAACACCTGCACAGTGGCGAAGTTTTTCGGGCCGTTCGGCAATGCATCCACCAACCGCGGCACGGAGCGATTCACTCGAACCCAGTCCGCTGCTTGCGGCCGATGCAAGCCAGCGTGGAAGGCAATCGCAGGAAGATGCAGCAGCAGGTTCGTCGATCCACCAAATGCTGCATGCAACACCATCGCATTATGGATTGATTCCTCACGAAGAAAGTCGCGTGTCCCCAGGCCTAGTTCAAGCAGCCGCAACAAGGCTTTCGCAGAGCGGTTCGCGGCATCCAGCCAGATCGCGTGTCCGGACGGCGCGAGAGCAGTATGAGGAAGAGAAAGGCCAAGAGCCTCGCCGATCACCTGGGCAGTCGCGGCCGTACCTAAGAACTGGCAGCCGCCACCGGGCGTGGCGCAGGTTCGACATCCCACTTCCGCGGCGTAGTCGAGTGCAATTTCCCCATGAGCGAATCGCGCGCCGATGGTTTGCACGACGCCGGCGTCCTCGCCTTTTTCCGGCAGAAGCGTCACACCTCCCGGCACCAGCACGGTTGGGATGGATTGCGCCGAGGCGAGGGCCATCATCATCGCGGGTAAGCCCTTGTCGCAGGTCGCGAAGCCAACCACCCCTTTTCTGGTGGGCAGAGAACGCATCAATCGTCGAAATACCGTCGCCGCATCATTGCGAAACGGCAACGAGTCGAACATTCCGGTTGTTCCCTGCGTTCGGCCATCGCAAGGGTCGGTGCAGTAGGCTGCGAAAGGAACGGCGCCAGATGACTTGAGTGCCCGGGCCGCTTCCGCGACCAGCAATCCCACCTCCCAGTGGCCCGTGTGAAAGCCCAGCGCAACCGGGGTGCCGTCTTCTGCGCGAATCCCTCCGTGGGTACTCAACAACAGAACTTCCGGTCCTGACAATCCTTGAGGCGACCAACCCATGCCCACGTTCTGGCTCAGGCCAAAGAGATTCCCGGACGGCAGTTGCAGCAACATCTCAGGCGTCAGTGGCAATTTTCCAGCCGGTCCCGGCGCATGCGTCATGACGTCCAATAGTCCGCGATCTGGAGTCTCCAGCACCGACAGAAGAGAGGTTTTAGTCATTGCAATCGGAGCTTGCGTTCATTGATCCAGTCTCATTACTTTGGTCTCGGATACTGGCGCGGTTGCACCATCTGGTGATACACGCGCTCCAAAGGCTCAGGGCTCACACTGATTTTTCCTCGATAGGGGTTATCGAGCGCTGCCACCATAAAGACCATCAGCCCGATGAGCGCCGAAAAAAGCACGGTCATCCAAATATGCATCTTCAAACTTTGCATATGGAAGAACCAGGTTGAAATGATGCAGATTGTCGCGCCGATCATAATCAAAGCCCACAGAGGGGAGGGCAATTCGTCCGTCACGCTGTCCAACCGGATGCTGCGAGCCGTTTCTAGAGAGTCGAACTCTCGCGAAACGTCCTGCTCAAGGACCTTATCCGCTTCGGTGGTCGGTTCCCATTTGCGAAAATCTTGTCGAAATTGATCCAGCGAGACACGGTTTTCGATGGGAACGATCCCTCGCTGCTGCTCTGGCCAGCCGACCTGAATAACGCTGATTGTGTAGTCGCGAATGTCCTGTTGCAGCGCACTTCGCATCGGTTCTTCCAGGCTCCCGACGGTGCGATACAGGCTGGCAACAGCTGCCGCCTCTCGAGCCACCTTCGCTTCTGTGTCGGTATAGGTCGTCCACGCTCCGATCGCCAGCAGGCCGAGCGTAACTCCATACAGAACCGTGATGCCGGCCAGATAAAAACCGACAATGTCATTGTAGGAGTGTTGCAGGTGAACGCGACGAATCATTCTCCGGCTCGCGAGCAATCCCGCCAGGCCGAAGGCGACAAACATTGATATGGTGAGCAACTCAAACAGCCAGTTCGGCAGATTGTAAACCCAATACATATTCATGGATCCTCACCGGCAACGAGACGCCATTCGAAAGTCCTTCTTCACCTGCAAATGCATTATGAGCGTGGACGATCGCCCTCCATCGGCCTCAAGAAACACAGTATAGCGTTCCAGAATTGGGCTGCTTGTCGCCGCCGAAAGCCTGCCGCCGCGACACATTCGGTACACTCCACACTTTTATCTACCATGCATCATCGGCGACCAGTAGAGTCATTTTGTTACTTGAGGAGAACCCAACATGCAAGCAAGTTATTTATCGGCGTCGCTCGTCCTCGCGTTTTTCAGTCTAGGGGTGACTGCGCAAACCACAAAGCCTGCTGTCCCGCCGCCGTTGCCACCGCTCGTTGGCTCCATCGCCGGACATCCCGGCTGGCCAGTCGCCAAACCCGAGGATGTGAAATCGCCCGAAGCCATTCTGAACGCGGTGTACGACGTAATTTCCGGCGGCAAGGGGCAGGCGCGCGACTGGAATCGAATGCGGTCCTTGTTTATCCCAGGCGCTCGCCTTATTCCTACCATCGCCGTCGCTGCGACTGCTGGCGAGCCTGCTCACACCGACGCCGTCCTGCTTACGATTGATGATTATATTGCGCGCAGCAGCGGAAGAATGGCTGCCAGCGGATTTTTTGAGCACTCCATCCACAATGAGGAGGAGCAGTTCGGCAATATTGTTCAAATTTGGAGCACCTACGAATCCCGTCACAGCGCTGATGATCCCAAACCCTTCGCTCGAGGCATCAACAGCTTTCAGTTGTTAAATGATGGCAAGCGTTATTGGATCGTGAATATCTTCTGGGACGCCGAATCTCCTGAACATCCAATTCCGCCGCGATATCTACCGAAGTAAATCTAGCCCGCAAGCAAACAGACGCCGGCTCCACGGGCAAATATCGCAGGTGAAGGAATCTGTTACCGAGCAGCTTCGGTTGCGGGAGCGGGTCGAAGATGCGATCGCAGCAGGGCCGTGCCGGCAGACACAACCGCGAAAGCACCGAGAAGCCACAACACATCGTTCGTTGCTGACAACACCGATTGAGTGGGAACTCCGACGGTGTGTTCGCCCACACCGGTCAGCACCTCAAGCCGCCAGGAGAGTGTGGTGGAAGCCGTCGCAACGCCCACAATGCATCCCAGCACGCGCATCAGATTCAGCATGCCACCGGCCTCGCCAGAACGCTCTTCTGGAGCCGCCGCGATGGTGGCGCTGTTATTCGGGGCGATAAACAATCCGAGCCCAATGCCGAAAATAGCCAGCGCACTCATCCGCGGAGTTCCGCCACCAATTGCACCGGTCAGCGTCTGCGACAACAAAACCATCGCGCCTAGAGAGAGCGCCATGCCAACCGTGGTTATCACTCTGGCTCCAATACGTTCATACAGAGCGCCACTGATGGGTGCGACCAGGCCGAGTGCGATGGGAATTATGGCGAGGCGGAGGCCGGCCGAGATCGGTGAATCACCAAAGCCGCGAATGAACGCGAACGACATGAGGAAGAACATGGAATACAGCAGCGCGTAGGAAACATTTACTGCGATCATGCCGCCGGTAAACGCGGGCACGCGGAACAGGTGAAGGTCAATGAGGGGAGCCGGCGCTTTGCGTTCACGCCAGGCAAACAGCGGCAGCAGAACGATGGCCGCCACAATTGTGCCGATTAAGGGTATCGAGCGCGGGCCCCAAGCGCGAAATTCGCTCAAGATGACGACGAGCGAGACCACGGCAGGAGTCAATAGTAGTGCGCCTATCCAGTCAAATCGCCTCTCCGCTGAATGGCTTGAGGTTTGCGGCAAAATGAACCAGCCAACGAGGATGCCTGCAACCCCGAATGGGACAGATGCCCAAAATACCCAGCGCCACCCCAGCGTTCCCAACAGTAAACCACCCACAACAGGGCCGGCGCTGACGCCCACCGCTTGCGCCGCTGCAAATAAACCCATCGCGCGCCCCCGCCTTTCCGGTCCGGCCGCCTTCACCAGGATGGTGAGACTGTTGGCACCCAAGAGCGCTCCGCCAATCCCTTGAATCGCGCGAAACAGGATGAGCAGATCCAGGTGCCCGACCAATCCGCACATCAGGGAAGCCGCTGTGAACAGCGCATAGCCTCCCAGATAGAGGAGTTTCCGCCCGAATATTTCTGACAGACGAGCGAACACCGGCAAAAGCGACGCCAGTGCCACCAGGTAGGCGATGGCGACCCAGCTGACGGCCGTCAAAGTGGCATGGAATTCTCGTTCCAGCGCGGGCAGTGCAAGCTGCACAATGCTGGCATCGAGTTGGCCGATGAAGGCGCCGATACAAGTAGTGCCGACAATGAGCCACGGGTAATAGCTGAGCCTCGAGATAAACTCCGGAGGCGCGGGCTCATATCCACTCGATAAGCGGTCCCGCAGCTGCGCGCGGGTGGAAGACAGTCTGGTTGAGCCACTCATGCGCTATGCATCCAGAAATTTCTGCCGCATCATGCCACGAAGTCAAGATGCGTGTCGAGGAAATTGGACTTGTGCGCCGCCGCTGCCGCCAAGACAGCGAGGCGTGTCTGCATTCGCCCAGAGATTTACTCGTGGGTTACGTCGATCATATTGTCGTCGGCAATGCGGTCAATCAATTTGTTATATGGATCGATTCCGGCGCGCGTCGGCTGCTGATCCACAACGATGGTGTAAGTTTCGTTTTCCTGCGTCATTTTTTCCTTCTTCATGTATAGGGGCTTCTCCTCATCCTTCTTGCCGGTGAAGACGCCGATTTCAATGTAGTCCGCCAGCGGCATGGCGGTTTCAACTCCATTGCCGTCTGCCTGAAACTTGCGCGCCTGAACCTTCAGCGTAACTTTGTATTTGCCGTCGGCGGTCTTCTGCGAGGTTGCCGACAGGGTCTTGTTGTCATAGATCACGATGCGATTGAAGCCGTCGTCGATCATGTATTGCAGCTCCGGTGGCGTCTGGGCGCGAATTGCCGCGATCAGCATGCGTGTGTCCGGATACGGCTCATCTTCGGTCCCGGCACCGCGCGTACTGTCTGCGGCATCCGCCTGGTTGTTGGCGTTCGCATACCGATACTGCATCAGGAAGTTGTGCAGCGCCAGGTCCATCTTGTCCTCGCCGATGTAATCGGCCAGCGTGTACATGATCTGGCCGCCCTTCTCATACCAGACATACGGCTCGCGCTGCACCAGCGCCAGCGGCGGCTCGTGACGAATTTCACCCGCGCGACCTCGCAGGTAGCGATCGAGAAAGTGACGCAGAACTCTGTGCATGTAATCCTTGCCGTATTTATGCTGCACGACCATGTAGGCGGAGTATTGTGCCAGCGTCTCCGACATCATGTTCGAGCCCTGCACCTGGCCGCCAATCAGCTGATGGCCCCACCATTGATGGCCCAGCTCGTGCGCCGTGACGAAATACGTCAGGTCGACATCATCCTTGTGCAGCATGCGACCAATGAATCCAATCCCTTCAGAGAACGGCACTGTGTTTGGAAACGATTGCGCGAAATCGCGATAGCGCGGAAACTCCATGATGCGATATTGCGTGAATTGATACGGACTGTAATGGGTCTGGTAATAATCGAGGCCGGCGCGGCTGCTGGCAAGCATGTCATCGATATCGTAAGTGTGAGTGGGGTAGTAGTAGACCTCAAGATTCACTGGGCCATTGGGGCCGTTGTAAACCTCTTTCCGCGTCGCGTAGCGAGCCGACAGGAAAGCAAAAAAATCGGCGATGTGCGTCGATCCCATGCTGTATTCGTAGTAATTCCGATTGTTTTGCTTCCATGCGCGCTGCAAATAGCCCGGGGCAATCGCGATCTGATCCGCCGAGGTACTGACAATAGTGTGGAAAGTAATCCAGTCCGAGCTGGGAACAAATAAATTTCTGCGCGAGTAGATTGGATCTCCGCGCTGCGCCATTTCCTGCAGTTTGCCAAGGTGTTCTTCGCGGCGGCGGCGCGGGTCATCGAGCTCATAACCCTGATCGTATCCAATCGTCGGAAAGAAACCCGCGTCGAAAAATGTTCCGTTGTAGGCAAATTCTGGCGGCTCGTTGCCGTCGCGGAATCCATGTGTGGTATGCGAAACAGTGCATGTGAGTATGACAACTTCGCCCGGAGCCAGCGGCTGATCCAGTGCGTAGATGGAGTACAGATCACGTGGTGCGCGGCTGACCAGGTGGAACGGCCGATCGAATCTAACGTTCGAAACGGACTGTTGCTCGTCGGTGATGTGAATCTGAGAAATCGGTTGGGCCGTCTTGTTTTGCAGCGTGATTCGGGCTGTACCGTCGAACGATCTGCGTTCCGGATAGATATTGATGTCGGTGTCAACAGCGGTAACCTTGGGCTGCGGGAATAATTGATACTTCTTAAAGTCGCGCTCATAGCCAGCCTGGATATGCCGCTTATCTTTGGCAGTCAGAAACTCATTCAACACATGGGCGTTGTAAAAGTACCAGGCACCAGACCCGATTGCGAGCAAGAGAAATGCGATCGCAGCAGGGGCTAGTCGCGGAGCTCTTGCCAATGCAAGTCGAGTTCGAGCGGCCAGCGAATCCTCCTCTCCGCGGCGGGCGTACGCAATGGAAATGACAGCCAATACCGCGAAAATCGCGAACCAATATGTGATAGACCAGAAAATTATGGGGACAAAATGCCCGTACCCGTTCATGTCGGAATAGGTATACGGCGGGATCCAGCCGACAAGGTACAGTGTGTTTTCCCATCCAAAGTTAAACAGAATCGGCTGTAGCACCACGATGCCGATCACGATTCCGTAGCCGATGAATTTGTTTGAAACGATGGTCTGGACAAACATCGACAGCAGCGCAATGCACATGACCTGCGCAAATGTGATCAGGTAGAGTTCCTTAAAGTACTGTAGGAATTCGTAGTGATAGTAGCCTGCGATGGTCTGCATCAGGATGCCGACCAGCATTGTGACCGTCAGCAGAACCAGTTCGACGAAAGCGATGGCTGTGAGTTTCGACAGCCAGTCGGTGGTTTCTGAAATGGGTAGCGCATCGTGGATTCCGTCGAAATGATTGTCCCTCTCGCGCCAGATCAGTTCTGCCGAGTAAAGGACAGCGACGATGTAGAAGAAAAGAGTCGCGCCCCCCTCCACCGCCTGCAGCATCAGGTAGGTTACCGGCCAGACATTCTCATCACCGAGATGGCCGGCGAAGTGGCCGTTATTGATCGCGAATACAATCATCAGGCCGACAATGGCCCAAAAAGACACTTCGCGCCGTATGGTCCGAATACGTAACCGTGTCAGCGACAAATACTGAATCCACGAAGTGCGGGCACCGAAAATCTGTCGCACCCGCGGCATTGTTGCGACAACAAGCGAGCGGACTGAACGCTTTTCTTCCTCATCCTGAAGCGTTGCTTTTTCGGCACGACGACTTTGCGAACGAGCCGTGAGTGCCTCGACCGAGATGGGAAAGAAACGCCACGTGACCACCAGCGCCACCAGGCCGATAGCCGTCCACAGCAATCGGTTATAGAGGAAAACACCGGGTGAATCACCCGAAAAATTCCAAGGAAGCAGCAGCGTGTTCTTCTCGATCACCGTCCAGTAACGGGTGACGTTATCATTCAGGATTAATCCAATAGGGTCCAGAATTCCCGACCAGAAATGCTCCAGCGAGCGCGTCGCCGAATACACCGTGATACCAATGACGTAGATCATGAACAGAGTCACGCCCTGCAGGTACACGATGAATAGCTTGCGGGTCAGTGCCGCAATCATGAAAAAGAGCGAGCCGAGAAAAAAGATCTGGACGACGACGATGGAATGAAACGGCTGCAGATACCACCACAGGTGGTTCGGCGCAACACGCGTGTGATCCGCCCAGGGCGCGAATGTGCCCGCGAAGGTGCCGAACATCAACCCCGTGAAAACCAGTACCGTGGTCACGAAAGAGCCAGCCCATCGTCCGCCCAGGTAGGCAAACTTCGTGATCGGCTTGGTGAACAGTATCTGGTAGGTGTCGCGCTGAAAGTCGCGCAGAATCGACGTACCAAAGATAGCGGCAATAATAATCACGCCGAACAGGCACGCGTAAAGATCGTTAAAGCTGTTGGCGTAAGGGCCGTTCAGCAGGACTTTGCCGTTGGAAAATCCGATGGGGCCGAAACTCTCTGACGCTACACAGAGAAACGAGTAGGTAAACCAGAGCACAAAGTAGACGTACGTCGAGATGCTTTTCAGACGGAAACGAAGCTCGAATGTAAAAAATTCCCAGAACATTGCCATGGCATGATCCTTGGTGGCGGAAATTTAGTTGACCACTTGGCGGGACAGGTTGAGGAAATACACATCCTCAAGTCCCGAAGGGACAGCATGGAAGCCGGAGCCTGGGGAGGCCGGCGCAAAAACACGAATCTCGTGCTGGCCGCCGACAAGGTGTGTACTGATGACCTTCAGTTCGGCTTCGATCGCGCGAAGCTCTTCATCCGTCGCGACAACTTTGGACCAGATTTGACCGTCGAGCGCCGCCAGAGCTTCGCTGGGCGAACCCTCCAGCAACACCTCGCCGGAAGCAATGATGGCCATGCGCTGGCAAAGTTCGCGCACATCGTCAACGATGTGGGTGGACAGAATGACGATCACATCGCGTCCGATGGATGAAAGAAGGTTCAGAAAGCGATTGCGCTCCGCCGGGTCAAGGCCAGCTGTAGGCTCGTCGACAATAATCAACCGCGGATTCGCGAGCAACGCCTGCGCGATACCGAATCGCTGCTTCATCCCGCCGGAGTAGGTAGACAACGCCTTTTTGCGCACATCCCAGAGATTCGTCTGCTGCAGCAGCGCGTCGACCATCTCCTTGCGCTCACCTGCCACCGTAACGCCCTTCAAAATCGCCAGGTGGTTCAGCATGTCGACCGCGGACATCCTGGGATAGACACCAAATTCCTGCGGCAGATAGCCAAGGATTTTGCGCACCGCGTCTTTCTGCGTCAGAACGTTCACACCGTCAAGATCGATGGATCCGGAGTCGGGATCTTGAAGCGTAGCTATGGTGCGCATCAACGAACTTTTTCCGGCACCGTTTGGACCAAGAAGGCCAAACATGTTGTTGCCGATGGTGAGCGAAAGATTCTTCAGCGCACGCACGCCATTGGGATAGATTTTGGAAATATTTGTGATGGTGAGTGCCATGAATGGAATCCCCAGGAAGAAAAATATCGATTAGCGGCAAATAACAGGCGAACAGTATCACGCGACCCTGGGGATGGTCAGAAAGAACAGCAGGCTTAATCGTTGTGCGCCGAGTCGCCGCGTCTCATCGTAGCATAGGGCGGCTGTGTTTCCAGTCACTAAGGTTAAGGCTGGAACGGCATCTGCTCAGGAACGGCTTCTCCGTCCGCGCGAGGGTCGGTGGCACCAAAATTCACTCCACTTTGCTGGTTATGCTGCACCGCATTGCCGCGGCCCATGCTCTGCGAATAGCGCGGCAGAACCTTGATGTCGTGCCCCTGTTGCCGCAGGCCATCAATTACCTGCGGAGAGATTCCGTTCTCCATCAACAGGCTGCAACCGGAGAACGACGGCATGGTGAAACGAGCCGCCTCCAACGCCGCTTGAATGTTCATGTGGAAGTCCGCGATGTTCGAAACAAATTGCGCGTGCGCCTGCGCCTGGTTAAATCCGCCCATAATTCCGAAGGCGATGCGTTCGTCGTCCTTTTGCATGAAGGCCGGAATGATGGTGTGCAGCGGACGTGTGTGCGGACGCAGCGTGTTTGGCTGGTTCGGCTTTAGGGTGAAAGCCGACCCGCGGTTTTGCAGGACAAATCCTGTTCTATCGGCGACAAGACCACTGCCGAACGCTCCCGCATTGCTTTGGATCAGCGACACCTGATTCCCATCGCCATCGACCACCGCCAGATATGTCGTATCACTCGAGAGATGTGAAAGCTGCCCGGTCAGATCAGAGGGCAACACGCTACAGTTTGCGCGATCACTAATCTGCGCGGCTCGGCGAACAGCCAGCTTTTTCGAAATTAGCAGTTGCACCGGGATGTGCGTGGCGCGAGGATCGCCGACGTAATATCGCATGTCTGCATAGGCCAATTTCTTCGCCTCGATTTCGACATGCAGCGATTTCTGGCTGTTATGTCCCCACTGCTCTATCGGAAATTGCTCCATGATGTTCAACATGGAGAGAGCGGCAATCCCCTGGCCATTCGGCGGCATCTCCCAAACGGCCCAGCCACGGTAGGTGGTGCTGACAGGGTCAACCCACTCCGGCTGAAAATCTGCGAGATCATCCGCCTGCAGAAATCCGTGCAGCCGCTGCGATAGCTGCAGGATTGCCGCTGCCGTCTGGCCTTTGTAGAAGCCATCGCGACCCTTTTGTCCAATGCGTTGCAATGTCGCGGCCAGATCCAGATTACGAAACAGCTGGCCGGCGGCGGGCGGTTTGCCCTCGGGCAGAAAAACGTGCGCAAAGCCAGGGCTGGCGGCAAACCGCGGCCCAAATTCCTGCCAGTTTTCAGCGTCGGTTTCGGTGACAGCGATCCCTTGTTGTGCCAGTGCAACCGCCGGCGCCAGATCTTCCGCCATGGAAAGCTTGCCGAACCTTTGACGGAGCGCGTCCCAACCCGCAACCGCGCCCGGAACGGTCACTGAAAGGATGCCGGTTTCAGGAACCTCCTTCACGATGCCCTTTGCTTTCAAACCCTCGATGCTCATGGCCTTCGGTGCCCATCCACTGGCGTTCAGGCCATACAGTTTTTTCGTCTTCGCGTCGTAGACAATCGCGAACAGATCTCCGCCGACCCCATTCATCATCGGCTCAATTACGCCGAGCGCAGCGTTGGCGGCAATCGCAGCATCCACAGCGTTGCCCCCTCGCGCCAGAATGGCTGCGCCGGCCTGCGACGCGACGGCCTGGCTGGTCGCCACAATTCCATACTGCGTCATCACCATGGAGCGCGACTGCTCGCGGCTAGGTTGGGCGACGGCGATCTGCAGGCAGGCTGTCATGCAGATCAACAGGCACGCCCAAGGAATCATTCTCAGTTTTGGAGTCACTTTGAGGGATCCTTCAGATGGATTTTCGGCGGCACATAATGAGCCATCATACGACTTCGATTCGCGCCGTGGCGCATCTGTGCTTGCGAAGCTTTCCGCCGGGCGACTTTGTTGCGGCGATGCCGCGCCCTGGCGGATGCATGCAACAATCGCCACGTGGTACGAATGGTAGTGACAGAGGAGAACCATGGCGCAACTGATGAAGACCTCGAACCCGGCATTGAATTCGCAGATATTTCAAGGCCAGCATGCTGCCCTCGGTGAATCGATGACGCTTGACGGCACGGTCAATAAAACCGGCATTCTGCTGGTTTGCGCGGGCGCATCCGCAGCCTGGGCGTGGCACGTATTTATGCAGACCCGATCGGCTGCGAGCGTGCTTCCACTTATGTGGATCGGCTTGCTCGGTGGCTTGGTGTTCGCCATGATTACGATTTTTAAAAAGACCTGGGCGCCGGTGACCGCACCCGTGTACTCCCTGCTTGAGGGTCTCGCGCTGGGTAGCATCTCCGCGGTTCTCGAGCTGCGATATCCAGGTATCGCCATGCAATCGGTAGGTCTCACGTTCGGAACGCTGCTGATTTTATTGCTGGCTTATCGCTCCGGATTAATTCCCGTCACTCAGAAATTCCGCCTCGGAATTGTTGCGGCCACGGGCGCGATCATGCTGCTCTATATCGCGGAAATTGTGCTGGGTTTTTTCGGAATTCACTTTGCATCTATCAACGGCAATGGCATGATCGGCATTGTTTTCAGCGTGGTGGTCGTTATCATCGCCGCGTTAAACCTGGTCCTCGATTTCGATTTCATCGAGAGCGGCGTGAACGCCCAGGCACCCAAGTATATGGAGTGGTATGGGGCTTTCGGGTTAATGGTCACACTGGTGTGGCTGTACATCGAAATTTTGAATTTGCTGGCCAAGGTTCGGAGTCGCGATTGAGATTGCGCTTTTAGTCCGCCTCGCCGGAGATAAATTCCGCGCACTTTTTCAGGTCCGCGATAAACCGCTGCGTCTCTCGCGCCCGCAAGACGGCGAATAAAAAACGAATCAATCCGGTACAATCCTCAACATGCACCCAACGCTACAGACCGGTGGCGAGCTCGCCATTCATGCCAGTCTCGAATTGGGCGCACCCCATCACGCAGGAGTGGTTTGTCGGGCGATTCGGCACGCCCACCGAACCGCAGACAGAGGGGTGGCCACATATTTTGGCGGGCCATCCGACCCTGATCTCCGCGCCTACTGGATCCGGTAAAACACTGGCGGCGTTTCTGGTTTGCATCGACCAATTGCTGCGTAAGGCGATCGCAGGCACGCTGTCTCCTTATACGGAAGTGGTGTACATCTCGCCGCTGAAGGCGCTTTCAAACGACATCCAGAAGAACCTCGATCTGCCGCTGCGGGAGATTCAACAGATCGCGCTGGAACGCGGATTTCTCTACGGCGAAATTCGTACGGCTGTGCGCACCGGCGACACGCTGGCGTCAGAGCGCGCGGCCATGCTGAAGAAGCCGCCGCACATCCTGGTGACCACGCCGGAATCGCTGTACATATTGTTGACCTCAAAAAACAGCCGAGAAAATCTTCGCCATGTCCGTACCGTGATTGTGGATGAAATTCATGCGGTCGCGGATGACAAGCGCGGCTCGCATTTGGCGTTGTCCCTGGAACGATTGGAAGCGCTGGTGTGCGGCGAAAATCGCGTGGCTCGGAACGCGCACATGTCGGTACCAATGAAGCCGCCCCAACGGATCGGATTATCTGCAACGCAAAATCCAATCGAGCTCGTGGGGCGTTTTCTTGTGGGCTGCGCGCAAAATCGAGAGCCCGCGAAGATTGTCCAGGTCGGGCGGCGACGCACGATGGACCTTGCGGTCGAGGTTCCAACCTGTGAAGAGCTCGGTTCCGTGACGACGAATGCCATGTGGGATGAAATCTACGATCGCCTGGCTGCACTCGCGCAGGAACATCGCTCGACCCTGGTGTTTGTAAATACGCGACGCATGGTCGAGCGGCTCTCGCATGCAATTGGAGAACGCATCAATGCGGAAAATGTCGCCGCGCATCACGGCAGTCTTTCACGCAAGCTGCGCCTGGACGCGGAGACGCGATTGAAGAATGGCGAAATAAAATTGCTGGTTGCGACCGCGTCGCTGGAATTGGGCATCGATATTGGCGCCATCGATTTGGTTTGCCAGGTGGGGTCGACCCGCGCGGTTGCGGCAGGAATGCAACGGATTGGTCGCGCAGGGCATTGGCGAGGCGCAATTCCGAAGGGCCGCTTTTTCGCCACAACCCGTGATGACCTGATCGAATGCGCAGCCCTGGTGCAGGCGATGCGAGCCGGTGATCTGGACCGGCTCGAGATTCCGCCGCAGCCACTCGACGTACTCATGCAGCAAATCGTCGCTGCCTGCGCTGCTGAATCGTGGAACGAGGATGCGCTTTATTCCGTGCTGCGTCGCGCCTATCCGTATCGCGAACTGACGCGCGATGAGTTTGATGAGTTGATCCAGATCCTTCATCGCGGCATTGAATCCAGTCGCGGTCGTTATGGAGCTTCCGTAATGCGCGATGCGGTGCATGGGGAACTACACGCTCGCCGGGGCGCGAGGCATGCAGCCGTATGCAATGGCGGAACGATTCCCGATACCGCGCAATACGCGGTCATCATGCAGCCGGACGGTCTGCAGATCGCGACGCTCGACGAACATTTCGCTATCGATTCGTCGGCGGGAGATGTGATCCTGCTGGGTAATACCAGCTGGCGTATTCAGCGGATCGAGACAGGGCGGGTTTTTGTCGAGGATGCGCATGGCCAGCCTCCCAATCTGCCATTCTGGGCCGGAGAAGCTCCGCAGCGCACGGACGTTTTAAGTGGCTATGTGGCGCGACTGCGGGAAGAAATTGCGACTCTCACATCGAACGTGTTGCCGGGCCACGTGACGCAGGCTCACGCATGTGTTGCGGAAGTTGCAGCTTCGCTAAAACAGGAGTGTGGCGTGTGTGATGGCGGTGCGAAGCAGATCATCGCCTACATCGCGGCCGGTCGCGCGGCCCTCGGCGCCGTTCCGTCCATGAACACGATTGTTGCTGAACGCTTCTTTGACGAAGGTGGCGGCATGCAGCTGATCTTGCATGCGCCCTTTGGCGGCCGCATCAACAAGGCCTGGGGTTTGGCGTTGCGCAAGCGTTTTTGTCGGGGCTTTAATTTTGAGTTGCAGGCCGCAGCCACCGACAACGGCCTTTGCATTTCGCTCGCCGAGCAGCACAGCTTTCCGCTAAGCGATGTCTTTCAATTCCTCACGCTGCAAACCGTGCAAGAACTGCTGGAACAGGCGGCATTAGATTCGCCCATCTTTAAATCGCGCTGGACGTGGGCTGCAGGACGGAGTTTGCAACTGTTACGGTTCCAAAAGGGAAAAAAGGTTGCGCCGCAGATTCTTCGCACTCGCTCTGACGATCTGCTGGCCAGTGTGTTTCCGCAAGTGGCAGCCTGTATTGAGAATATTCAGGGCGACCGCCAAATTCCAAATCATCCGCTGGTGCGGGAGGTCATGAAAGACGTGCTGGGAGAGGCGATGGATCTTGCCGGCCTGAAGCGCGTGCTCGCAGGGATCGCCGGTGGAACGATCCATTGTGTCGCCATCGATACGACGGCGCCGTCGCAGTTCGCGCATGAATTGCTGAACGCCAACCCCTATGCATTTCTAGACGACGCGCCATTGGAGGAGCGGCGCGCGCGCGCGGTTTCGATGCGGCGCACGCTACCTGCCAGCATGCAAAAGGACGCAGGTCAGCTCGACCCGACCGCCATTGCGGCCATCCGGTCGGAGTGCTGGCCGGACTTGCGGGACGAACACGAAATGCACGATCTGCTGTTTCAAGTGATTGCGCTGCCTGTGTCTATGATGCGGCAGCAGGAAACATCCCCATGGGAGTCGCTGTTGAAGCGACTCGAGCGAAATGGGCGAGCCAGCGTCGTGGAGTGCCAGACGGGGCGTTACTGGGTGGCAACAGAAAACCTCGCTTCGGCTGAATCGCTTTGGCATCAAAGCGAGTATGTAACCGACACAGTTACTTATGGTAGCGCGGCCATGAAGCTGGTCCAAGGTTGGTTGCAGATTCTTGGACCAGTGACGGCAAATTCCTTGGCGTCTCTTCTAGGTGTGTCTGCCGAGAGCATTTTCCAGAAGCTTGTGGAACTGGAAATGCAGGGAACGATTCTGCGCGGGGCATTTGAAAACGCCACGACTTCGCCTCCGACGGATTTTGAGATCGAATGGTGCGAACGTCGCCTGCTGCAGCGCATTCACCGGCTAACGATAGGAAATCTGCGCAAACAAATTGAGCCGGCATCGGCCGCCGTTTATATGCAGTGGGTGCTTGCCTGGCAGCACCTGGCACCGCAATCGCAACTCAGCGGTGAACAAGGCGTTTTGCAGGCGCTGTCGCAGCTGGAGGGATTTGAAGCGCCCGCGGTGGAGTGGGAACAGTCGCTCCTGGCACATCGAGTGACCGGCTACGATCCTCGCTGGCTCGATCAATTATGCCTGTCGGGAGCGGTTGGCTGGGGCCGCGTTTCACCGCATCCGGCCTGGTCTGCGGCAGATGGTGGCGCCCCTCGCAGAGTAGTTCCCACGGGAATGTCGCCGATTACTTTTTATATTCGCGAGACTGCGCTCTGGCTCGACGCGGTACTGGAGGACCAGTCGGTAGACGAAGCGAAATTACGTCAGTCGATGAGCCAGGAAGCGCAACAAATTCGCACCCGACTGGAAGATCGCGGCGCGTGCTTCGTGGAAGAGTTGCAGCGAACCACCGACCTGACCATGGAGCAAGTGGAGCATGCGCTGTGGGAACTGGCCGCTGCCGGATTGGCTGCAGCGGATGGATTCGATCAGCTGCGGGCCATTATGGACTCCAAGCGCAAGTCGGCAGCCTATGTCCAGCGAATGAAAAATCCCGGCAAGCGGTTGCGCACTGCTGCCGGACGATGGTATCTGTTGCGCAACTCTGCCGTGTTGAATGCCGCCGCTTCGCAACAAGCACGGATCGACGACCAGGCGATGGAGTCGGCTGCATGGGTCTTATTGCGACGCTACGGAGTCCTGTTTCGCGACCTGCTGAAACGCGAGACAACCATGCCAAGCTGGCGGGACCTGCTGGGAGTGTTGCGACGCCTGGAAGCGCGCGGAGAAGTGCGCGGTGGACGATTTGTCAGCGGATTTAGCGGGGAGCAATATGCGTTGCCGGAGGCGGTTGAATCGCTTCGTCTGGCTCGTTTGCGCAAGTCAGATCCAACGGCGGGTGAAACCGTCGCCGTTGCAGCCGCAGATCCCATGAATCTTGTCGATATCATCGTTCCAGGAAAACGGGCTTCCGCGATTTCCGGGCGAGTGGTCACATATCGCGGCGGAATCTCGGAATCGGAAACG
This sequence comes from uncultured Acidobacteriota bacterium, assembly GCA_963735505.1. Lineage (GTDB taxonomy): Bacteria > Acidobacteriota > Terriglobia > Terriglobales > Acidobacteriaceae > JAKAAZ01. The sequence continues at coordinate 269,025 of CAVTLR010000005.1, forward strand.
GCAACAGCGGGACTCGATACGGAGTCGCATGCCAACCATCCCAGAACTAGGAATCTACCGCTCCGCCGTATGCCGGAGCGGAAGAAATCGATTCCGCCCAGCGAACGCAGCAACCGTGGAATGGATTCCCAATTGGATCGCTCTCGTCAGGAGCGGCTGTTTCCCGGCTAGTCACCTGTAGAAATGAATCAGGGTTCGCATCGCCCACCCTCGGTGCAATCTATTGCTGAACGTCATGGCGCAGTTTGGCAAACTTCAACTGCGATCAAAACGCGGTGGTCAGGCGTAGATTGAAGCTTCGGCCGGGGCCGATGGCATTGCCGGAAAAAAGCCCGCCAAAATCGATCACGTCAAGCTGATTGCTCAGGTTCGTCCCATCGGCCTGCAGATTCATCGTGACGCGCTTATTTCGGTAGACCTCAGCGGCGGCGGTCGCGTCGAACAGCAGCGCCGGCTCGACACGCCCGCGGGCAAAGTTCAGACGCCCCACCACTGCCGGGCCATATTGTAGGATCGCATCCGCTTTCGTACCGGTGTAGTCGAACGGCAAGCCGGAATTGTACTCCGCGCCCGCCGCCAGCCAGACGCGCGGCGTTAGTTGATCGCGAAAACGGGTTCTGACCGTATTGCGCTGATCCTGCGAATCGGGAAAGTGTCCAGAGAGCTGGCTGGCTGCGCTGCTCGCGTCGGGGCCAAGAAAAAGGCCGCCGGTGACGGGTAGCCAAACATTTCCGACCATGTAGGAGTAGCTGACGAATCCGCTGAAATTACCGAGACGAATCAGTTCAAACTTGCCCTCCGCGCCGTAAATAACTGCATGACTGAACGCAATCGGATAGCTGATGCCGGTATTCAGCAATTGGTCGTCGTCCGCATAATTGCTGGTGTCGCGGCGATACATATTCGCGTCGAAACGAATGCGCGCAAGAAACGCTTTCGACATTCCAACTTCGTAATAATTTCCGCGCGAGGGCTGCACTGGAAGCCGCAGGAATTGATCGCTGAGGGCATCGACCTCGGGCGAACTGGAAAGCAGAATATTCTCAAACGACGGTGTCTGAAAGACGCGGTCATAGGATGCGTGCAGCATCAGGTCGGCCGAGGGGAAATATCTTCCGACTGAAACCCGCGGGCTAAATGCAAACTCATTCAGGAGGAGTTGATAGTGGTCATAACGCAGTCCAGCACTGACTGTCCATTTGCCCAGGCGGACCAGGTCCTCGATGAAGGCTGACTGCTCCAGGTCCGGACGGCTTGCTATGAAGGTAAATGTCGGAGGAGTGTCAGGATCGAACTGCGATGGATCGGTGATGATGTCGTGAAAATTCTCGTTGAGAAAAATGTTATCGGACTCAACGCCGACTTTCACCTCCTGATTGCCGTGGTGCAGAGAATACGTCCCCTTGAAGTAGCCCTCGCGGAAATGATTATGCTGGAACACGATGATCGGCGTTGAGGCTGCATTGGAGGTGAGGTCGTTAGAATTATCGCGCACCATTCCAGCCAGCATGGCAATACTGTTGGCAGAGAAAGTGTGTTGATCGTGGACCGTGCCCATGGTTTCAAAGTTGTCGCCGTACTGGCGCTGACCCGCCTGCTGCTGCACCAGTTCGTTCGGAATTTGAAACCGCGACAACTCATGCCGCAGGCCAAGACTTAGTCGATCGGCAGCGGAGAAATCGCGCTCGTAGCGGCCGGAAAAGTCGCCGGTCGTGCCCGTGTTGGTGTAATTTTCCGGGACCACCGGATTAAGGTAGTGATCGGTCATGCTGCCCGCGCCGGTGGCTCCAAACGTATTCTTGCCGCGCAGGTATTGCAACTGAGCGAAGGCCGAGCCGGTATCGTAGCTGCCGCCCGAAAGCACCACCTGGCCGTGCAGCCCAGCATCTGTATCTCGAATCGTATTCAATTCCACCACGCCGCCCATCTTGCGACCATATTCCGCAGGAAACCCAGCGGTGTAGACGCTCATGGACGACAGATCATTTGCTTCGATTTCCGGACCAAAGCTGGGGGACCGATTATCCGTGAGCGGAATTCCGTTGATCACAAACTGAGTTTGATATTCAGATCCGCGCGGATGCAGCACCGCGTTGCCCTCATACAGCCATCCCGGCTGCGAGTTCACGAGCGCCTGCACTGACCGGCCGGGAAGCGATGCCACGCGATCGTGGATTTGCTGCGAACCGATCTGCATCACGGACGACGGCATGTAGGGGTCGATGAGAGTATTTGGCGTACTCACTTTAACCACCGTCGTAATGGGAGCGATGTCAAGCCGCAGGCTTCGATCAACTGGAAGCGCGGAATGTATTTCTGCGCTGATCGATGCGGGCGCAAAGCCGGGTCGATCTACCTGCACGGAATACATGCCGAAGGGAAGTTCCTTGCATACGATAACGCCGGAAGAATTGGTCGTGAGAGCGTTGCGATAATGCGTTCCCTCACTGCTTACCGTAACAGTCACATGGGAGGCCGGTCCCGCCGGATCGGTGACGACCACACGCAGTTCACCTGTGTTCACCTGGGCCAGCAAACTCCAAGCCGCACCTATTACCAGCAGGCTTAGGAGTTTGGTTGAACGCGAGGACACAGTCATAGGAGTGACAGCGAAGTTGGCAGGTTGCTCCAGTGTAGCTCGCTTCAGATGCGGCGCAGTCGTCCGTGCGGGACTTGCTTGCCCTGCGCAAATTCTCTATGGCTGCAATATGCAGTCCTGTCGTACCGACCGAAGGTCGAGGAGAACTTGACTCCGGTTGACGACGAAACGAATGGGCGCTTCACACTACTGACGCAAATCACGCGGGCAATGACTCTGAGGCTTGACCCATAAACTCAGATTCAATTTGCGCCGAGGTTCGCGTTCGCCTTTCCTGTTCTTGCGGTCGAGGAAGCGTGATCGTTCGCCCGAAACATTGCCCAGGGAGTGCCCTGCATATCCCGCAACACAGGCCTCTCCCATGCGAATTCAGGATGCTTTGCCAGAAACGGTTCAACCAGAAACGGCTCGCCGCAAGGTCGATTGGTCCGAGCCATAAAGGACATTTTGCTGATCATCGAGCTGTCGGCCGCTTTGGCATTGGAAGCGCCACCGGGTTCAAACGGCGGGTCGTCCCATATTGCAACGCCACGTGGAGAAACGTCTTCATGTCCGCACAATGTGCGCTCATTCGCCCCCATTTTCCCGGTATACGCGTCCAGGTGATCGGCCAAAAACTTTTGCGCCAGCGGAGCGTCAATCTGTCCCTTATATTGCGCCATCAGATCCTTCCAGCGCTTGTGTCGTGCGTTCGCAGTATTGCCGGCGTCATTGGGATCGAACCTGGTCTCTTCCTTGGTGAGGGTGGGATCGCTGGGAAAGTTGGATCCAACAAAGTACCCATTCTTCGTGCGCCACAGGCGATGGTACTTCAGCCCCAGTTCCAGGCGAGCGATCTCTCCGGTGTGGTTATCCGCAATGAGCCAATCGTTCGCATAACCACCGTTGTTGCCGGTCACCATTAAGCGCTCAAAGTCATCTATATTCGCCGAGTACTGCATGGCCTTGCGCGCGCGCACAAATTCCGGCACACCATTGGGGTCGAACCCATGGAATCCGCTGATCGTTGTTTCCGTAATGGCGATTCCTGCGGAATTGATTCCGAAATCATCACCGCTGTCGATCTTGCCGGGCCATCCATCCATCAATATGCGATACCCGTGCTGCGGAACAATGTCATACATAATTCGCCAGCGCTCGCCCTCAAGAAAGGGGCTCCAAAGGCTGTGGGCAATTACTGGCTTGTGGTCGCGGGTCCAATCGCCGGTGGCGACAAAGGCACTGCAGCGCCCGCGCGGGTTCAAGCTTGCAAGGGCAGTGGGATGCTCCTTGCTGTTGAGATATGGCACATAGTACTCGTCGGTCTCATTAAAGCCGTTCACTGCCACCACGTCCCAAATGTCCATATCCGTGATGCCGTGGGCCTTCAGACCATCCGCGATTCCCTGCAATTCGTCTCGATACTCGGCTTCGATGTGCGGCCAATAGACATTCTTCGCGGTCGTCCGGTAAAACTCCCAGTTGCGATGGGTGCTGTGCGTGTCTTCCAGTTGAATGGCGTGAAAGCCATCCTCAATCTCGGGTGCCAGCAAATACCCATTTTCGAAGCCAATTTGATGTGGCGTGCCCTGCAGATGAACATAGACCCAATTCGCGCGCTCGAATCGATAAGCCCCGTGCAACTCCGGAGGCGTGGACTGCGATTGCGCTGTGGCCATCGGCGAATTGGCAGCGACAAGAACAGAACTGAGCAAGAAAGGAAAAAGAAAACTGCGGAAATGAAAGCGCATTCGTGGCCCCTCCGACTCAGGCTAACGTTGAAAGCTGCGCAAGGCAATGGCTATTCGGAGTTTGGGAGGATTGCAATGTATGGAGCACCGGGCGGGAATCGAACCCGCGAATACTGGTTTTGCAGACCAGCGCGTTAGCCACTTCACCACCGGTGCTCTTGGTTAAGCCGCCGGATTCCACCATGCAGGAGCATGACGGAATCCGGCGAACAAGCTTCTAGTTCGGCTGAGGTGCGGTTCGCAAGTAAGGCTTTACTGTCTTGTAGCCAGGAAACAGTTTATCCGCCTCTTCGTTGGAGACCGCGCCGCTCAGGATAATATCATCTCCCTGTTGCCAGTTCGCCGGCGTAGATACCTTTTGCCTGCTTGTCAGCTGTATGGAGTCTAGAACCCGCAGAATTTCGTCGAAGTTCCGCCCAGTAGACATCGGATAGGCCAGCGTCAGCTTGATACGTTTGTCCGGACCGATGACAAAGACCGTGCGAACGGGTGCATTATTGGCTGGCGTACGGCCTTCTGAGGTTTCGCCTGCATCGGCGGGAAGCATGTCGTAAAGCTTGGCCACCTTCAGATTTGTATCTCCAATGATGGGATAGTTCACCGCGTGGCCTCCCACCTCCTGGATGTCAGCGGCCCATTTTCCGTGGCTGCTGACAGGATCCACGCTGAGACCGATGACTTTGACCTCGCGTCGCGCGAACTGGTCTTCGAGAGCTGCAACAGCCGCCAGCTCCGTGGTGCAGACCGGAGTGAAGTCCTTCGGGTGGGAGAAAAGGACCGCCCAATTGTCGCCGATCCATTCGTGAAAGTGGATGAGTCCCTGCGTCGATTCAGCAGTAAAATCAGGCGCGATATCGTTAATACGGAGTGACATATTCAATCTCCTTTGAATACGAATTCTTTGTGCATCGCCATCCGGGGGACGCCAAAAGCAAAAACCCACCAGCCTGTGCGGCGGGTGGGTTTCCATGGTTGCGCGAAATTGTCTTAGTTCGATTCGCTCACGGACACACCCGCACACGGCTGCAGCAACAGCACAGACAGCGGCGGGTTGGAGCGATTTGCAGCATCTGCCAAAGTTTCAAAAGCGGTGAAGCTGCCTCTTAAAATCGAGGATAGAGCCTGCAACAAATCGCTGTCAAATGAGCAGGCCATGTTTTTTATTCGGCACGAAAACTCTCCATAAGCCTTTCGGCGCCATAACGCCAGGAATCCGTCAGCGGCCGGTCACCCGATTTTTCCAGTGGCGCTGGTAGTTGTCCAGCGTCGAAAACGTCTGGCTCCGCATGCGATCAATATAGATCTTTCCCTGCAAATGATCGATCTCATGCTGCAGGATGCGCGCGTACCATCCCTTCGCTTCAATCACCTGGGACTTGCCGTGATGATCGAGACAAGCGACGCGAACCGAGCGCGACCGCGGTACCTCCGCCATAAATCCCGGAAGGCTCAGGCAGCCCTCAAAGAAAGAAACCTGCGCGTCGGAAAGCATTTCAATCCGCGGATTGATCAGCACGTGGAAGTCAACCGGCACGCGTTCTCTTTCTTTTAATTCGGCCTCCGTCGCCACCTTATGATATTCCGCCCGGTCTTCAATTACCGCCAGGTTCAGGGACTGACCAATCTGCGGCGCTGCCAATCCAACTCCAGGCGCGTCCCGCAGCGTCTCGCGCATATGCTCAATCAAATCTTTGATCTCTGGGCTGCGAATCTCTTTGGGCGTGAGTGCGCGCGGTGTTTGCCGCAATACGGGATGTCCAACTGTGACAATCTTGAGCAGCATTTTTCCTGCGATTCCTGCGATTGCCGGGCCGGCACGGTGGCCTGCATCGCGCTCTTCCTATGCTACAATTTAGCAACTTCTTTGGTGATGGAGTTCTGCCGAGTGACAGTGATTCAACCTTCTCGAATGTATATGGCCATGCGCGCCCCAGGCGGTCGCAGGCCAGCTTCAGAAGTCTGAGTCATCCTGCTCAATCTTCATTCTGGCAGCCGCCTGGGGAGTTCCCGCCACGGCCCGTTTCTCCCAGGAACCATTGCATAGCCCGAATGGAGATTGCGTTTTGAGCTCACCAGACTTGGATATTTCTACCGTCGCGATTCATGGCGGACGATCGCTGGATTCCCACGCCAGCTCGATCCTTTTTCCTCTCTATCAGACCAGTACATTCGTCCACGATGCGGTCGGCGTCGATAAAGGATTTAGCTATTCGCGTGTCTCGAACCCCACCGTAGACGCGCTGGAAAAAGCGCTTGGCGCGCTGGAAGGTACACCGCCGGTAGTTTGTTTCCGAACCGGCATGGCCGCAGTGACCACTCTGTTTCTCTCCGTGTTGAAGTCAGGTGATCACGCCGTGCTGACAGACGTTGTGTACGGCGGCACCATGCGCTTGTTTCGCGAAGTTCTGGATCACCTCGGCATTACAGCTTCCTTCGTGGATACATCCGATCCGGCCAATGTTGAAGCGGCGATCACTCCCGCGACTCGCATCGTTTTCCTCGAGACGCCGGGCAATCCAACGCTGAAGCTGAGTGACATTGCCGCGGTCGCGGAGATTACGAAACGTCACTCGATTCTGCTGGCAGTCGACAACACATTCCTGACGCCGATTTTGCAAAACGTTCATCAACTGGGCGCGGATATTTCGTTGTTATCAACCACGAAATATATCGACGGTCATAACGCTACTGTCGGCGGCTCGCTGGCGACGCACGACGAAAAACTGCTGGAGCGATTTCGCCTGATTCGCAAGACCATCGGCACCACGCAAGCTCCGTTCGAGGCATGGCTGGCGCTGCAGGGGATGAAGACGCTGCCCGCGCGCTTGAAACTTCATTGCGAAAATGCACAGGTGATCGCCGAATGGTTGGAGAACAATCCCGCCGTGCAGCGAGTGTATTATCCCGGCCTGAAGTCGTGTCCGCAAAAAACCCTGGCAGAAAAACAGCAGGGCGCGGCCGGAGGCATGATTGCGTTTGAGTTGAAAGCGGGCTACGACGCCACCATCCGCATGCTGAATCAAGTGCAACTCTGCTCGCGCGCCGAAAGTTTGGGAGGATTGGAAACTCTGATCACGCATCCATCTTCAACAACCCACGCCGACCTTGATCCGGAATTGCGCCGCAACCTTGGGATCACTGACGGTTTGGTTCGACTCTCTGTCGGACTGGAAGCTCCGCAAGATATCATCCGCGATCTGGAACAGGCAATGGCTGTTGCCGGATGCAATATTCAGGAAAAAGAGGTTGGCCATGAAAATCGCTAGCCGCCTGGTGAGTTTCGATCCCGCTCCGGGAGATCGCTTCCGCCCCATCTCGACGCCGATCTATCAAACCGCAACCTTCGAGCAGGAATTTTCCGATCAGTTTGGCGAATACGATTATTCACGCAGCGGCAATCCAACCCGGTCCGTTGTCGAAAAGCAAATTGCTTCGCTGGAAAATGGCACCCATGGATATTGTTTTTCCAGCGGCATGGCCGCCATTACCACCGCCACCAAGTTGCTGCAGAACGGTGATGAGATTCTCGCCGACAACGATTTGTACGGTGGCACTTGCCGGCTGTTTACCAAGGTACTGAAGCGTACCGGCATCTCTGCGAAATACGCCGACGCGTGCGACCTGGAGAATTTCGAGCGACAGATCACTCCCAAAACAAAAATGATCTACGTTGAGTCGCCCACCAATCCATTGCTGCGCGTGGTGGATTTGCGCAAACTCGCTGCCATGGCGCACGCCCATGATGCTGTGCTGTGCGTGGACAACAGCAGCATGTCGCCTTATCTGCAGAATCCCCTTGACCTGGGAGCGGATGTCGTTCTGCACTCCGGGACCAAGTTCCTCGGCGGCCACCACGATGTAACGGCTGGAAGCATCGTCGTGAAAGATAAAACTCTCGCCGAGCAGATTTATTTTGTGCAGAACGCAGAGGGCAACGCACTCGCGCCGTTCGATTGCTATCTGCTGCTGCGTGGGATGAAAACGTTGAAGCTGCGACTCGATTGCCAGCAAAAAAACGCGCAGGCCATTGCCGAATATCTCAGTCAGCACGAAGCAATAAAAAAGGTCTGTTATCCGGGGCTGAAAAACGATCCAGGATACGAGTTGCAGCGTTCTCAGGCGCGTGGGGCAGGCGCAGTCCTCAGCTTTACGACTGGTTCGGTCGCGCTCTCGAAAGCGATTGCGGAAAACGCCAAGCTGTTTCGCATTACCGTCAGCTTTGGCAGCGTCAACTCCTCCATCAGCGTGCCCGGAAATATGTCGCACGCCAGCGTACCAGTGGAGCTGATGGCGCAACGTGACCTGCCAAAAGACCTGGTGCGCATTTCTGTGGGGATTGAAGACGAGGAAGACTTGCTGGCCGATCTGGATCGCGCTATCCAATCCCATCGCTGAATGGCCAGGTCCGGGCGCTCCTCAAATTGCAGCAGCCACTAGGCTAAAGCCTCTTCCTCAGCGGTCTCCGGTGTCTCCCGATTGCAAGGCAGTTGCACCGTGAAGATGGCGCCGCGGGAGCCATGGCCATTGTGCGAATTCACTCCTACGGCGCCTCCGTGGCGTTCGACAATTTCTTTCACCACCCAGAGACCCAGTCCGGTACCTACGTCTTTCTTGGTGGTAAAGAACGGTTCAAAGATTCGCTGCTCGTTCTCTTCTGTCACTCCGGGGCCATCATCTTCCACAGCCAGATGCACCACCGGCCCAACCGCATTCTCCTTGCACGCCAGGCGAATCGTAATCACGCCGTTGTTGCCGACTGCATCCGCCGCATTGGAAATAAGGTTGGCGACAACCTGGTTCATCTCGCCACGGACCACCTGAATCGGCGGGCATTCGCCAAAATCCCGCACCACCGTAATGTTTTTGGTGTTGAACTTGTTCGAATAGAGCGCGAGCACCGACTCAATCAAAGTCGGGACCTCCACCGATACTGCGGCACTGGACTCTCGATAGAACCCCAGCGTTTGCCGCGTCAAATGTGAGACACGCGCCAGCTCCTGCTCCGCCAGGCTCAGCTGCTGCATAGCTTCCGTCGGCATTTCCGGTGCTGCCTTCGCCAGGTAAATCAGATTCCCCACAGCTTCCAGCGGATTGTTGATCTCGTGTGCCACGGTCGCCGCCAGACGCGCCGCTGCCGCCAGTTTCTCCGCCTTGCGAAGAACCTCCTGCGATTTCCGATGATAGGTTGCATCGCGAAATACGAGAACAACCCCAACGACTGCGCCGTTGTCGTTACGGATCGGCGCTGCGCTGTCCTCGATCGGAGTTAGAGAGCCGTCTCGGTGCCGCAACACCGTGTGGTTCGCCAACCCCACAATCTTCCCTTGCTCCAGCACCTTCTTCACGGGGTTCTCGCTCACCTGGTGGGTGTACTCGTGGAAGATGGGGAAGATTTCCTGAATCGGCTTGGCTTTCGCCTGGGCAAAGCTTGTTCCAGTCAACTGCGCGGCCATTGGATTCACGAACGTGACCATCCCCTGTCGATCCGTTGCAATCACAGCATCGCCAATACTGGTCAACGTGACTCGAAACCATTCCTCGCGTTCTCGAATCTCGGCGCCATGTTTCTCGCGAAGATTCATCTCTCGCAGAATGCGATAGGCCAGCAGCAGAAGACCCAGCGCGGCCAGAATACTGGCGAAGTAAATGGAAATAATTGTGGAGCGAACACTGCGCTGGTAAGCAGCCATGCGCGCCTGTTCCAGTGATGTTTCTTCGGCCATCATCTGATTCATCAACTGGCGAATTTTATTCATCGTGGCCAGGCCATAGTCCGACAGAACCAGCGCCTTCGTCTGCGCGGTTTCCCCGGATTTGTATAGCTGGATGGTTTGGGCGAGCTCGTTCAACTTCTCCTGCGTCAAGCGATGCAGTTGAGAAATATACGCTTGTTGCCGGGGATTGTCGGCCGTCAATTGGGAAAGATTACGAAGGTGCGGTTCAATCTGCGTTAATGCGACATTGTAGGGCTGAAGGTATGTCGGTTGACCGGTATACAGGAATCCTCGTTGACCGGTTTCTGCATCTTTTAACAGCGATTCGACCTGGCTCAACTCGAAAAGGACTTGGCGGGAGTGCAGCACCCAGGATTGGTTGGCGTTCTGGACGGCCAGTTGTCGCCGCGTGATGAACGCGTTCGCGATCAGAATGAGCAACAACAAAGCAAAACCAGTCAGAACTCCGGCACGTTTATAAAAGTTTTGCATAAGTCCGAGGGAGCTGATCCTTCCGAACTATTCTAGCCGAGGAATTCACAATTTCGACATGTCGGTTAGAAGGCACTCGCGTCCCCAAGCGTTGCATCTTTCGCGATACCGGCGGGAGGTTTTCTTGCGAAAAATCCAATCGTCGAAGAACCCGTCAGTCCCTCGGGCGGTCGCTCTCGAACATGGCCATCGCTTCAATCTCAATCAGCAGATCCGGGCGGCAGAGAATTGCCTGGATCCCGGTCGAGGCTGGCAGGGGGTTCAGCCCTTGTTCCCGGAAGAACTGTGTGCGGATCTGGTTGAACTCGTCGTAGTCGCGTTCAATGTCGCGCAGATAACAGCTCGTCCGTACGACATCCTTCCAAGTAGCCCCTTCGGCAGCCAGCAGTCCCGCGATGTTGTGCAGGGTGCGGGCCATTTGTGCGCCAAAATCCCCCACATGCACGGTTTTTCCAAACTCATCGATGCTTGCCGTGCCCGAAATCATCAATATGGTGACTCCCTTAATATCCAGTCGGAGCCCGCGAGAAAACGACGACGGCTTGGCATATTCGAACGCTTCATTCAGCACGCGAGGTTCCGTAATTGCCTTCTTGCTGACCGGGATATGGGTTTCCGATGGGGTCTGAATCGTTTCTGTGAGTGACATAATGAAGATCGCTTTCTTTGCAGTGGATTCTAAAACTTACCGCTGACTCGAAACCCCAGCGGCGAATGTACTAGCGTTTTTTGAGGCTGAGGATGCGACCCCAGCCGTCGGACTCTCATGCTGCTCCCATCCGGTACCCGTCGGGATCTTTCCCGCGAACGCGTCGCCACCACACCTGGAATGTGGGTACATTGACGGTCACGATAAAGAGCTTTCGCAGGCTGTTCGACGGGCATTCCAAGGGCCGCACACCGTGCCATGAATGTTCCGTGCGTTGAAAAAAAAGGCTCTCATTCCCGCGCGGAACCAGGGAAGCGGCCACCTTCAGATCGTCAAATGCAGGGGCAGAATGCGGCTTGTATCGGCCGTCGTCATCCATCATCAGGATCTGGCCACCCCAGTCTTCTTTCCAATCTTCTTCCGTATTGAAGTAGAAAATATGCGTTGCCAGCTTGCGCCGCGCATCGCAATGCGGGGAGACGGAACATCCCTGCCACGCGTAGTACCACTCCATTGTCAGAATGAACTGGCGCGCCCCCAGCATCCTTCTCAGCCATGATTGGTAGAGGTCTCCCTGCAGCTCGGCGACAAATTCTTTCCATGGTCCCGGCAATTCGATTCCCGGTCTGTAATGCAGAATGTAGCGGTCGTGTGGAGCTTGCCCGTGTCCCCGTTTAATCCCGACCTTGCGATCGAACTTCTCCACGTCGGGCATGGCGTTGCGCAACCGCTCAAAACCTTCTTTGGTCAGCGCAGCCGGAATATTGATCCATGGATAGGGTTTCCGCGCGCGAAAAGTCTCCGCCGAAAGAAGCTCGATTTGTCCCGGTTCGAGATAGGTCACACCCAACCTCCCATGGCAGGCACTTAGGAATACGGTCTCACTCCAGCGCACATTCCTCCGTGACCTGCATCACGGCCCAACACAAAAAACGGTATGCTTTTGTTATCTAAGGCTAAAGAAAGGACTGACCATGAATATTGCCGCAAGCGTAACGGATCTGATTGGACGTACTCCTCTGGTGGAGTTGCATCGAGTGACGAAGGGGTGCCAGGCGCGGGTGGTGGCCAAGTTGGAGAGCCAAAATCCGCTGAGCAGCGTGAAAGATCGCATCGGACTGGCCATGATTGAGGCCGCCGAGCGCGAAGGAAAGATCACGCCGGGCAAAACCGTGTTGATTGAACCCACCAGCGGCAACACCGGGATTGCTCTGGCATTTGTCGCGGCCGTAAAGGGCTATGACATCATCCTGACTATGCCGGAAACGATGAGTCTGGAACGCAGAATTCTATTGCTTGCGTTTGGAGCCAAGATTGTCCTGACACCGGGGCCGAACGGCGTCAAGGGCGCGATTGCCAAGGCGGAAGAGCTGCTGCGCGAGACCCCGAACAGCTACATGTTGCAGCAGTTCAACAATGCGGCCAACCCTAAAGTCCACTTCGAAACCACGGGACCGGAAATCTGGAACGATACAGATGGCAAGGCGGACATCCTGGTGTCGGGGATTGGCACGGGGGGCACCCTCACCGGGGTCAGCGAATACATCAAGGCGAAAAAGCCGAGTTTTTGGTCGGTTGCGGTCGAGCCCGCGGACAGCGCCGTGCTCTCCGGCGGAAAACCGGGACCCCACAAAATTCAGGGGCTGGGCGCAGGGTTCGTCCCCAAAATACTCAGGACGGATCTCATCGACGAAATCATCACCGTAACCAACGACGATGCCATTGCCATGGCGCGGCGCTTGCCCAAGGAAGAGGGCCTGCTGGTAGGTATCTCTTCTGGTGCCGCGGTCCATGCCGCGTTGCAAGTGGCAAAGAACCCGAAGAACGCGGGTAAATTGATCGTGGTCATCATTCCCAGTGCAGGCGAGCGTTATCTCTCGACTGTATTGTTCGACGAGTTGCGCAAAGAGGCACTGGAGACTAAAACGTCCGCCGTCACAGTATGACGGGGTTGGGTACGGCTGAGGCAGATCGCGATAAGACGATCCGAAGTGACTCGCCGCGGCGAGGCTACCTGAGACCGCTTCTATGAATCTGATTCGGTTGATTCGCGAAGACGTCCGATGCGTATTCGAGCGTGACCCTGCGGCCACCTCGAAGGCGATGGTGCTGCTCTGCTATCCGGGCCTGCACGCTGTGTGGGCCCATCGCATCCATCACTGGCTGTGGTCGCGCGGCTGGCGGCTGCTGCCTCGTCTGATGTCGCAAACCACCCGTTTCTGGACCGGAATTGAAATCCATCCAGAAGCGCAGATCGGTCGCCGATTATTTATCGATCACGGCATCGGTGTAGTCATCGGCCAGACCGCCATCATTGGCAACGATGTGACGCTCTATCAGGGGGTGACTCTTGGCGGTACGGGAAAGGGCACCGGAAAACGCCACCCTACGCTGCGCGATGGAGTGTTTGTCGGCAACAACGCCAACATCCTCGGCGATATTACGATTGGAGAACATTCCCGCGTCGGCGCCGGCTCGGTGGTGCTGCGCGATGTGCCTCCGGATTCAACCGTTGTCGGTGTCCCGGCTCACATCGTCTACCAGGCGGGCAAACGCGTTTTGATCACCGATCCTCGCGAAATCAACGATCCATTATCTGATGTCATCGTCGCGCTGTGTGATGAGGTGAAGCGTCTGAAGTCACGCGTCGAGCGATTGGATGGCCAGCTGCAGCAATCATTGCTGACGGATCCGGAAAGTGCGTTCGCAGTGGAAGAAGAAGAACGCACGCGGTATCGCAGCCAGCAGTATCCGCGGTCAGATTACGTCAGTATGGGCGAAGGCATTTAGAGCACAGGCGCGAGGGAGCAGTGATCCCTGATCCCTTGTTTCTGGCCCCTGCGTTACATTCCCGGATGCGCAAGGTGATTCGCGTTCGGCACCAATTCCATGTAGAGCGAGCGCGGCAGGTTGGTATTCCAGTGGCCGGTCGCCTTGGCGAATCCCACAAATCCAAAAAATACGCATGCCAGCACCAGCGTAACGGCCATCGGAGTCAGCACAAGGTTGCGCCGGCGATCACTGATCTCGGTCGCGCGATGGGGCGGTAAGGCGAACTGCAATGTATTCTCCGCCGGACACACGGCGATGCATTCCATGCAGGCTGCGCATTCAACCGAGCGAATCTGGATGAGCCGATCTACCGGCAAGTTGGCCGGACAGGCGCGCGCACACTTGCCGCAATCAATACACGCAGACGCATCGCGGCGAATCTTAGCCGGACTCAAAAGAGATGCCAGTCCCATCAAAGCGCCGTACGGGCATAAATAGCGGCACCAGAAATTTCGGACGAAGAAAGAAAGCCCGAGCAGCACAACGAAAACGATGATTCCGGTGCGGCCCAGATCGAGGAAGAAATTCAGCATTTTGACATCCGCGACCATGCCGTACGGCGAGTGCAAAAAGTCCGCCAGCGCTGCAGCCGACATGGCTCCAATCACAAATGCGAAAAAGCTAAGCAATAGATATTTCAAACCGCGTAGCGGAATGTCGAGCCATTTGGGAAGTTGGAAATTTCTGCCGAAAAACTTCTCGCCCGTCTTCCATAGAAGTTCTGAAAGTGTGCCAATCGGGCACAGCCAGGAGCAGAAAGCTTTCTTCACTAGCACGCTGGAGGCGAGGAATGCGAGGAACAGAAACATCGCCGCCGGATGAATCTGGGGAATGCTGTGGGTTTCCAGCAGGTATTTCGTGTTCATCATTCCTGCGATCGGCAGCCATCCTTCTACGCCTGCGGGACGGTTCACATACATCGTTTTTCCGGCGGTTTCGTAGTAGCGCGTCCATAGGCAGAACTGAATTCCCAGGCCTAGATTCAGCATCACAAAGGCGGCCTGAACGCTGTGACGAAACCACTGCGAACGGTCCTGCAACTCGCGTCGAATCAGCTTCTTCCGCGGTTTAGCGGTGGACTGGGCTGACCCTGCCGCGACTCTGCTGGACATAGCGCCGGCTTCGCTCGTTCGCAGCAATTCGACCTCAGCTTGTGCCGCCATCCTGACCCTCAAAGCTTGACTCTAGAAGAAGGCAAACGTGACAGCTGTGATGCACGTCACAAACGATTGACGCCCGGAAAACAATACTAGAGTGTGTTGATTTTTCAGGGTGCAACGATGACCGACAACTGTGCCAACAGGATGGAAAACGAAGGCTGCTTCATGTGCAAGGAAAGACATGCGGACTGGTTCTGCAATCTGTCTCCGCAAGCGTTGGTGGAATTCGAAACGCTTGGCATGCAGATGACAGTTCCTTCAGGCAGCACGCTCTTCTTTGAGTCGCAAACTGCACGTAGCGTCTACATCTTGTGCGGTGGTCATGTGAAGCTGACCACGTCCTCAAAAGATGGCAAGACGCTGCTGGTGCGAATTGCCAGGCCCGGAGACGTGCTTGGCCTGAGTGCTGCTATCTCCGGCACGGCGTATGAAATTACAGCGCAGGCGATTGAGCCCGTCCAGGTGAAATCATTTCAGCGGCAGGATTTCCTGCACTTCATCGAACATCACCTGGAAGGCAGCATGCACGCCGCCAAGATGATCAACAAGGAATATCGTGATGCCCTGGGCGATGCCACCCGTCTTGCGTTGTCCATGTCAATCGCCGGCCGCGTTGCCCGGCTGCTGATCGAGATGACCTCTGGCCTGCGAGACGCGAAGCCACGCATCACCATGTCTTTGACCCACGAAGAACTGGCCACCATGCTGGGCACAACGCGTGAATCTATCACACGCGTGCTGAGTGAACTCAAGCGCAAAGAGATTATTTCCATCAAAGGGACCTCGCTGACCATCTTGCGCAAATCTGCACTTGAACTGCTCGTTTAGCTCGTCAAATCCTATAGTTGATGGAAGGGCTGTGACGATCGTCACCGCAGTTTTCGATGCGCCCTCCCTATCGTTGAGGGAAAGAGGGGCCGCATGTCTGACGCTCTATTGCTCCACCGCATCCACTTCGCATTTACGGTCACATACCATTATCTGTTTCCGCAGTTGACCATGGGATTGGCATTGCTGATCGTCATTCTGAAGACGATTGCCATACGCAAGAATAATCCTGTCTACGATGAGGCCGCCCGTTTTTGGGCGCGCATTTTCGGGATCAATTTCATCATGGGCGTAGTTACAGGAATTCCGATGGAATTTCAGTTCGGAACCAACTGGGCCCAGTTTTCTCGCATGACCGGAGGCGTCATCGGCCAGCCGCTGGCCATGGAAGGCGTTTTTTCGTTCTTTCTGGAGTCGGCATTCCTCGGCCTGTTCCTCTATGGAGAAAAGCGCCTGTCCCGCTGGCAACATTGGTGGGCTGCATTTCTGGTATTCGTTGGCTCCTGGATCTCCGGCTTCTTCATCATCGTCACCGACGCCTGGATGCAGCATCCGGTCGCCTATCGCGTGCTGGCCAATGGATCGTATGAAGTGGCCAGCTTCTGGAAACTGCTGCTCAATCCATGGGCGCTGTTGCAGTACGCCCATAATATGAGCGGCGCTGTCATCACGGCGGCCTTCGTTATGTGCTCCGTCGGCGCGTTCTATTTGTTGGAAGATAAATTCTCCGACTACGGCCGCGCGTTTCTGCGGGTTGGCGTCATCGTCGGTGCGATTGCCTGCATCTTCCAGATTTTTCCCAGCGGCGATCTGCATGGAAAATACTTAGCACACCATCAACCCGCGACCACTGCTGCCATGGAGGGACTGTTCACCACGCAAAAGGGCGCTCCCATGGTGCTGATGGGGCAGCCGAATGTTGAAAATCAGCGCATCGACAACCCGCTGGTGGTCAACAAAGTGCTCAGCTATCTGATCTATGGCACTACTTCGGCGGAAGTGAGCGGACTGAATACATTTCCCAAGGATCAGTGGCCCACAAACATTCCGCTGTTGTTCTTCGCGTATCACATCATGGCGGGTCTGGGCACCTACTTCGTCGTCTTAATGTTGCTGGCGATCATCTGGCTATGGCGCGGCACATTGTTCCACGCGAAGTGGCTGCTGTGGCTTTTGATGTTGAGTTTCCCCCTGCCATACGTCGCCAATATCGCCGGTTGGCTGACGGCCGAAGTCGGCCGGCAGCCGTGGCTGGTGTACGGGCTGATGCGAACCTCGCAGGGCTATTCCCAATTTGTCTCGACAGGAAATACGCTCTTCACCCTGCTCGGCTTCATGGGACTCTATGCGATCTTGTCGATCCTGTTCGTCTTCCTGATTTATGCCGAGCTGGCGCGCGGACCGCAGCGCACACCCGCCGCCGGCATCCACACCGGCGCACCAGTCAGCGCTGCTTAGAAAACAGCTACAGGAGATACCATGATGGGCTTGATCTGGTTCTGGATTGTCGCACTGATGCTGGTAGCGTACGTGGTGTTCGATGGCTTTGACATTGGAGCGGGCATCGCGCATTTTCTCATCGCGCGTTCGCACCACGACCGTGACATCATCTTGCGTTCCATCGGCCCTGTGTGGGATGGCAATGAGGTTTGGCTGCTGGCGGGCGGTGGCACCCTGTATTTTGCGTTTCCGTTGCTGTACGCGTCGTCGTTCAGCGGATTTTATCTGCCACTGATGATCGTATTGTGGCTCCTGATCCTGCGCGGTATCGGCATTGAATTGCGATCACACTTCGGAACCGTGGTCTGGCGCGGGTTTTTCGATGGGTCCTTCGCTATCTCCAGTATTCTGCTCGCCATTTTTCTCGGCGCCGCCCTGGCCAACGTCATTCGCGGAGTGCCTCTGAATGCCGACGGATATTTCTTTGCCCCCCTGTGGACTAACTGGAAAGTCGGGCCCAATCCCGGCATCCTCGACTGGTATACCGTCATCGGCGGCCTGGTCGCGCTGGTCGCGCTCGGTATTCATGGCAGCCTGTATCTGGCCATCAAAACTTCTGGGGAGCTACAGCAGCGGGCCCGCGATCTGGTGCAGCGCGCGTGGATCTTTCTGCTGATTCTCACCATTCTCAGCCTCACATCCACCATGCTGGTTCGTCCTGCCGTCTTGCAGAGTTACTTCCACTATCCAATCGCGTTCCTCATTCCCGCCGGAGTACTGGGCAGCCTGTTTGGCATCCTCCTCTACTCCCGCAAGGAGAGGGATTTTCCGGCCTTCTTGAGCTCCTGCCTGTATCTGACGTTGATGCTCGCCGGAGCCGCTGTGGGCTTATGCCCGGTTCTATTGCCATCCAGCAGGAATTCCGCCCAGGACATCACCATCTCGAATGCGCTCTCCGGCCATCATGGCCTCGCGGTCGGTTTGGTCTGGTGGGGCTTTGGCATTCTGCTGGCGATTGGATATTTCATTTTCGTCTATCGCATGTTTCGAGGGAAAGTGGCCGAAACCGCGGATGCACATGGCGATTAAACGATCATGAAACTACGGCTGCAAATGAAGCGCATGTCAATTTTTCGCTCGCCGACGACGTCGCGTTGGAACTCTCATCTAATATATGTGCACCCCCGACTGAGAGGTTCCAGTGACCACTGACATCCGCACCGCCCGCGCCCGCCGCTCTACCACTGCTGCCAGCAAGATCGTCTCCCGCAAGCCGCTGCCCGCCGAAGAACTCCATAGAATGGACGCCTACTGGCGTGCCTGCAATTATCTCTGCGTCGGCATGTTGTATCTGCAGCAAAATCCGCTGCTGCGCGAGCCGCTGCGTCCGGAGCACATCAAGCAGCGCCTGCTCGGCCATTGGGGATCGGACCCCGGCCAGACATTTATCTGGGTCCACTTGAATCGCCTGATCAAGAAATATGACCTGGACATGATCTATATTTCCGGCCCCGGTCACGGTGCTCCGGCCACTCTTTCCAACGCATATCTTGAGGGCACATATTCTGAGGTCTATCCCGACAAGAGTGAAGATGCAGAGGGAATGCAAAGATTCTTCAAGGAGTTTTCCTTCCCCGGAGGAATTGGAAGCCACTGCACTCCGGAGACGCCCGGTTCAATCCATGAGGGCGGCGAGCTCGGCTACAGCATTTCGCACGCGTTTGGAGCGGCGTTCGATAATCCGAACCTGATCGCCACCGTGGTTGTCGGTGACGGCGAAGCGGAAACGGGACCCCTGGCAACGTCCTGGCACTCCAATAAATTTCTCAATCCCATTCGCGACGGCGCTGTGCTTCCCATCCTGCACCTGAATGGGTATAAGATTGCCAACCCTACGCTGCTGGCGCGCATTTCGCCCGAGGAGTTAGACCAGTTGCTGCGCGGCTACGGCTGGACACCGCATTTTGTTGAGGGTGACGATCCACACATCATGCATCAGCAAATGGCGGCGACGTTGGAACATTGCGTTCAGGAAATTCGCTCCATCCAGAAGCATGCCCGTAGCACCAACACTGCCGATCGGCCTCGGTGGCCCATGGTGGTTCTGCGCAGCCCCAAAGGATGGACAGGCCCCAAGGAACTGGATGGTCACAAGGTAGAAGGGTTTTGGCGCGCCCATCAAATTCCAATTCTCGATGTCACCACCAATCCCGCTCACATGCGATTGCTGGAAGACTGGATGAAGAGTTACAAGCCGGAAGAATTGTTCGATGAGGCGGGTGCCCTGATTCCAGAGTTAAAAGATTTGCCTCCCCAGGGTCATCGCCGGATGAGCGCCAATCCCCACGCCAATGGCGGCTTGCTACGTAAGGCCTTACGGCTGCCGGATTTTCAAGACTTCGCATTTACCGTGACCAAGCCCGGCACAAGTGAAGTGGGGCCGACTGAAGTGCTGGCGCATTTCCTCGCCGAAACCATGCGCAGGAATATGGAGAGTTTCCGCGTCTTCGGTCCCGACGAAACCGCCTCCAACAAATTGCAGGCCATCTATGAGGCCAGCAAAAAGACTTGGCTCGCCAAATATCTGCCGGAAGATCAGGACGGCGGCGAGCTTGCCTTGGACGGCCGCGTCATGGAGATGCTGAGCGAACACACGCTGGAGGGATGGTTCGAGGGTTATGTCCTGACCGGGCGGCACGGCCTGTTCGCCAGCTACGAGGCGTTTGTTCACGTCATCGATTCCATGTTCAACCAGCATGCCAAGTGGCTGGAGAAGTGTAAGACCGAAGTGAAATGGCGCGCTCCCGTCTCCTCCATCAACATCCTCATCACTTCGCTGGTCTGGCGGCAGGATCATAACGGCTTCACCCATCAGGACCCGGGATTTCTTGACGTCGTCACCAATAAGAGTGCCGCCATCACGCGCATCTATCTGCCACCGGATGCGAATTGTCTGCTCAGCGTCGGCGACCACTGTCTGCGCAGCACCAACTACGTCAACGTGATTGTTGCCGACAAGCAGCCCCATCTGCAGTATCTGAATATTGAAGATGCGGTGCGCCACTGTACCAAGGGCATCGGCATTTGGGACTGGGCAAGCAATGACCAGGATGCGGAGCCGGATGTGGTGATGGCTACGGCGGGCGATATTGCCACGATGGAATCGCTCGCGGCGGTTGCAATTCTGCGCGAACGTTTTCCGGGATTGAAGATTCGCTTTGTCAATGTGGTCGATTTGTTCAAGCTGGAGCCGGATACAGAACATCCACACGGATTATCCGACCGCGATTTCGATTCGCTGTTTACCCTGGACAAACCCGTCATCTTCAATTTTCACGGCTACGCATCGCTGATTCATAAGCTGACGTATCGACGCACCAATCACGATAATATGCACGTGCGCGGTTATAAGGAAAAAGGCAATATCAATACCCCTCTGGAGCTCGCGATCCTGAATCAGGTGGACAGATTCAATCTGGCGATCGATGTGATTGATCGCGTGCCGAAACTGCGCGCAACCGGCGCCCATGTCAAAGAATGGCTGAAAGACCAAATCACCGACGCGATTGATTACGCGCACGAAAATGGGATCGACCGAAAGGAAATTCGAGAGTGGAAATGGCCCCTGGGATGAGAACTGACCTGAAACATTTGCCGATTTTGGTTTTTAATGGCGGATCTTCGTCGATTAAGTTTTCCATTTACATTGCCGATGGCAAACAGCTGACGAAGCTGAATGAGGGCGAGGCGGGTGGCATCGGAACGCCGAAACCTGAGTTCAATTTCTACGCATTTCGCGACGGAAAACGCGAGACGCTGGCCGCGGAGTCTGATCCGAAAGATCTGGGATCAACCCGGGAAGCGGTGCGAAAGATTGCAGCCCTGTTGCACCAGCCGGGGCTCACTCAGCCGGCGGCCATCGGTCATCGCATCGTCCACACCGGACCGAATCTGCACGACCATCAACCGATCACTTCGGCAGTACTGCTGGAAATTGAAAAGGCAACCACGTTCGCTCCTCTACATCAGCCCATCGGGCTTGAAATTGTTCGTGAAGCGAAGGAGAGTTTTCCCGGCGTGGAAAACTACGCCTGCTTCGATACCATCTTCCTTCAGGATTTGCCGGAGGTCGCATCGATCTACCCATTGCCGAAAGAGATTCGCGACCAGGGCGTGCATCGATATGGCTTTCACGGATTGTCGTGCGAGTCGATCATGGAACAGTTTCGAGCCGGCCGAGTTCCGAATCTGAATCCACCAAACCAGATCCCCAAGCGCGTGATCTATGCCCACCTGGGTAGCGGCGCCAGCGTGACCGCAATTCGAGACGGAAAAGCCCTCGATCACTGCATGGGCCTCACGCCGACCAGCGGAGTCATCATGGGTACCCGTCCGGGCGATCTCGATCCTGGATTGGTTTTCTACCTGATGCGGTTGCAAGGCGGCAGCGCGGTCGAGGCTACTCACTACGTGGAGCAAATGCTGAACAAGCGTTCCGGGATGCTCGCTCTCTCGGGCCTCTCCAATGACATGCGTCTTCTCCGCGACGCGGAGAAGAGTGGAAATGCCCAGGCCGCGTTGGCGATTGAGGTCTTTGCGCTATCTGTCAAGAAAATGATCGGCGGCTATGTCACTTTGATGGGAGGTCTGGATGCGCTGGTTTTTTCCGGCGGTATCGGCGAACGCGATCCAATGACGCGTACCCAGGTCTGCGCAGGCATGGATGTGTTTGGACTCACGCTCGATCCGGAGACCAATAATCCCACCCATGCTGGGCCAAGGACCATCAGCATGCCGGATTCGAAGATTGCCGTGTATGTTCTGCCGGCAGACGAGGATCGCATTATCGCCGAGCACGTGGCGCGCCTGGCCGCAGAGGATTAATCACCCGCGAGCGTATCCAATTTCGCCCAGAGGTTGGGATCGACGTGAGGAAATACGCTGTCCTGCACTTCAATCTTGTGCAACGCAGCTTCCTCTTCCGCGCTAAGCGAGCCGCCGCCGGAATGCACCTGCCACATTTTTTCAATGGCGCGGAAGGATGCCAGGTGTTCATGGAAGCGGTCTTCCGCGTAATCCCGCGCAGCTTCCGTAGTGATCAGAAACTGCCAGTCGGAAGACTCCAGCAATAACAATTCGCGGCACAACTGTTTCAGAATGCGCTCTCCCACCGGATTATTTTTCCAGTGGTCGGAAGTTGCAGCGGCGCGCACCGCAACTTCTGCCGGATATAAGTATTCCCACGTCCAGCGAGTATCCGGGCTCAGCCACACTTCATGGGTGCCATTCTTTCCCCAGGAGCCCTCCGGCAACGCCAGAAAACTGTCTGGCGGATGGCGATCGAGATACGCCGCGCAACTGGTCAACGCGACCGGGACTTCTTCACGCGCCATAATGCGCGCCACTTGTTCCAGCCACATCGTTCCTTCAAACCACCAGTGGCCGAACAGTTCGGCGTCGAATGGAGAGGTCAGGATCGCCGGCGCCGCATCTTTAAATCCCGAGCGCAAAGAATCTACTACCAGGCTGACATAGTGCTCCGCATGCGACTTGGCTCGCGCCACAGCCTTTTCTGGGAAATATGGCGTCTTGAACGCCATATCGATTTTTGAGCCCGTCACCTGCCAATAACGATGACCGCCCGGGAACCGCTTCTTGTGAAAGTCGAGATAATTGCCATCGCCCGGATATCCGGCATCTCCGCTCCAAACCTGCAGGCCAGTACGCGGGTCGCGCGGAAAGATGGTGACAGGTCTGCGATGAGCGCGAGGGCCCTCCACGTAATACGGCTTGTACAGGGAGTGCTGCGGTTCACAAGTCTCCACCTCCAGCGATGCGGCAACCCCCACCGGACCTCCGGCTCGCAACTCGTAGGGTGTAAACAGAACGGACTCCTCTACCAGATGGGTGTCGACAAAGAAGTAATCGATCTTGGCATCTTCCAGCGGCTCTTCGACGCCTCGGCGATTGAACGGATGCCAGGGTTCGCTGCTTCCATGGGGAATCACCGGATAACTCCACATTCCCGCGGGTCGATACGCGCACTCCGGCAGCCAGATTCCTCGCGGATGTGCGCCGATATGCCGTTCGTGGGTCGCGACGCCGGTCTGTATCTGCGCCCGGATCGACTCATCCGTTCCCAGCAATGGAAAATAGCCATGGGTTGCGCCGCAGGTGATAATGTCGATTAATCCGCGCTCGGCTGCCTCACGAAATCCGCGGATGATGTCGCCCCCAAGAGCGTCAAAATCATCCAGAGCCCGCTGGAAGTAGGCATGCCAGTATCGCGCTGTCTCCGCCAGCTGCGGTTCGCCATTCTGACCGAAGTAAGCCTCATCTTCGCGGGCCGCCGTGATTTTGCGCGCCAGATACTGTGGAAACTCCGTGCGGAACACCGGATGCGCCAGTTGTTCCAGCAAAATGGGAGAAAGATTCAAATTGGCGCGCAGGGCGATTCCATCGCGCTCCAGGTTGGCAATCACACGCAACAGCGGCAAATATGTCTCGGCAGCGGCCTCCAGCAACCACTCCAAGCCATGCGGCCAGGTTCCATGGTTCACCACATACGGCAAATGCGCATGCAAAGTAAACGTCAGATACGCCGAAGGACGTTGCTGAGGCGAGCCGATCATGGATTCCCCTTTAACGCTACTTTAGATGCAGATGGGGAAGAATGAGAATCAGGCGCCCCCGCCGGTGGGGCGAGGACTCGGACAAAGAGCATACTGGTCGCGAGACACGCAGGTTCTTGCTTTCACTATAGTCTTTCCAGCATGAAAATCTGGTGAGGATTCGCCCCCGGCGACGGGCTTCGCGGCGGATGCGGCCCGAACTCATCGTTGCGTGCCCAGGTCATCGGTCCGCCAAGATCGGACTGGAATCGCTGTTTTGCAGCCCAACCATGCCCAAATTTCGAGCAAATGGGGAACCCAACTGCACATTGCGGGGCCAATATCCATTTGCTACTATCCAGATGATCGCGTAATTCCTCCACCACGCGAAGGAGATAAGCAAATGCCAGAACAGGAAACGACAGGAATTGGTTGGTTTATCGCAGGCCTTGGTTTAGGTGCGTTGCTCGGTATTTTGTTTGCCCCCAAGGCGGGCAAGGAACTTCGTGAAGGTTTGATGACCAGCGCGAAGGACAAGAAGGAGTATGTAGCTGCCCGCAGCCGCGAGGCGCGTGAGCAGATCAATTCCGTGGTCGACAGAGGCCGCGAACAGGTCAACGAATTTGCTGAGCGTGGCAAGGAAGCCGCCGAAAAGGGCCGCGAACGCTGGAGCGGTATTGTGGATCGCGTTTCCGGCAGCCGCTCTGACGCGGAACACCACGTGCACGATGATGAAGAGCCATTTCATGGCGGTGCAGCCGAAAATCGCTTTTAATGCATCTCAGAGGCAGGTGCGCCTTTCGGTTCCTGCCGCCGTTGGTATAGATGTGCCTTGCGGTTCTACACTTGTGCTCAGGCCACTGACTTCGGCTCCCTTTCAGCGGATTTCGCCCGATGGGGTCAGAGCCACGGTCGGGTTCTGCTAGTGCAAATTTCGTAATGAGGGGGCTTCATGCCAACCGGATCGACGGTTTTCCTTGTATTTACTGGAATTGTTACGTTTGCCGTGGTCTTGCAGACGGTTGTGTTGGTAGTTTTTGCTGTCGCTGCCAAGGCGGCCCAAGCCAAAATCATGGAGCAGGCTGATCGGCTGCAAGCCGAGGTGCATACCATCGTCGAGTCCAGCTCCGACCTGATGGAGACGCTCAGCGATCTGACTCCACGCATGCGCGCCATCACTGAAAATGTTCAGAAGGCAACCGACACGCTGCGCAATCAAGTGAACCACATTGACGGCGTAGTGACAGACGTAACCGGGAAAACACGCTTCCAGGTCTCTCGCATCGATAACATGGTGACGGATACGCTCGACGGCATCGCTCGCGGAACCCGCACCATTCAGGACAATATCATGGCGCCACTGCGCCAGATCGGCGGCTGGATGAACACTATCCGCGCCACCCTGGATCTGCTGCGTGGTGGTGGAGACCGCCGCAGCGATCGTCGAGCTCGCCGCTACGACGAAGACTACTAGCCTCACTCCGGCAGGCCCCGGATTTTAGTCCGGCAATGAGAACCTGCTAAGTTGCGTCTTTACGCGCTGAAGTTAGAAGCCTCGCGAGACGTCTATTTGAAAAGATTCCTGGCGATGAACAGGACATTCGCCGGACGTTCCGCCAGCCGCCGCATGAAGTATGGATACCAGTCCGTGCCAAACGGAATGTATACACGCATGCCGTAGCCTTCCTTCGCCAAAGAAGTTTGCAGATCGCGGCGCACCCCGTAGAGCATCTGAAACTCGAAGCTGCGTTTGTCGATCCCTTCCTGCTCCACAAACTTCTTGGTGGCACGGATAATCGCCTCATCGTGCGTGGCTAACCCGTGAAAGACCCCGCTGGTCAGCAAAATCTTTGTCAGTTTCAAATAGTTGGCATCCACATCGGCTTTGTCTGGAAATGCTACCGTCGGCGGCTCTTTATACGCGCCCTTGCAGAGCCGAATGCGAATTCGTTCTGCCAGCAGCAGGTTCACGTCTTCTTCACATCGATAGAGATACGACTGCAGCACCGTTCCAATGCGGCCCGCATGGTTCGGCATGGCATGGATCTCTCGCGTCATGTCGATCGTGGCCTGGGTCAGTTCGCTGCCTTCCATGTCTACGCGCAGAAAGTTGTTGGTAGCGGCGGCATGGTCGACCAGCTCGCTGGTAATCTGGCGTGCAATCGTGGGGCTGATGTTCATCCCCATCTGCGTCAACTTGGCGCTGATGTTGGCCTGTAGCCCGCGCTGTTGAATCGCGTCCAGCAGTTGGTGATAGATCTCAGCGGCGCGGCGCGCCTCTTCTTCGGTGGAGACATTCTCTCCCAGGCTGTCGAGCGAAACCGGAATGCCTTCCCGGTTCAGTGTCTCAGCCACCCGCAACGCATCGGACACATGCATGCCGGCGATAAACCGGCCGGACATCTTCTGGCCCATGCGGGACTGCTCCGCAAATGACCGCAAAGGCTTGTTCTGCGACAGCGCAATCAACGCCGTCCGTAGGGGGTTCATGTTCATAGATGAAGTGCCTCGACCAAACCTTCTATTCTGTCATAAGAGTAGCGAAAGCCGATGTGCGATAAATCGTTGCGGTGTGTGACAGCAGCGGAAATGAAAACCTCGCGGATGACCGCGAGGTTTGTTGGTTGCATGCAAACTTACGGATGGGCTTAGCGATTCTCGATGGCCACGTACTTATTCGGATAGGCCGGTCCAGTATATTCGGCACGCGGGCGAATCAGACGATTGTCCTCAAACTGCTCGATCACATGCGCCGACCATCCGGCGATGCGGCTGACAGCGAAGATCGGCGTGAACAAATCGACGTCAATGCCTAGCGTGGTGTAGGTCGAGGCGGAGTAGAAATCCACGTTGGCGTTCAGCTTCTTCTCTTCCTTCACAAACAGCTCAATCTTGCGCGACATGTCGAACCACTTCGGATTGCCATCGGCCCGTCCCAGGTCCTGCGACATGCGCCGCAGATGCGTCGCTCGTGGATCTTCGGTGCGATACACACGATGTCCAAAGCCAGGAACTTTCTTCTTGTCCGCCAGCATCTGCTTCACATATTCCACCGGGTCATCCCCGGCCTTATCAATGGCGAACAGGATGCGCATCACCGCTTCATTCGCGCCTCCGTGCAGCGATCCCTTCAGGGCGCCAATCGCTCCGGTGATCGCCGAGTGCATATCCGACAGCGTTGCGACGATCACTCGCGCCGCAAATGTTGATGCGTTAAATTCATGATCGGCGTGCAGAATCAGCGCAACATCCAGCGCGCGCTCCGCCGTTGGAGAAGGCTTTTCTCCGTTCAACATCCATAGAAAGTTGCCGCAATGGCTGAGCGATGAATCGGGTTCGACGATCGACTTGCCTTTGCGCACGCGATCAAAAACCGCCACGATCATTGGGATTTGAGCAGTTAAGCGGAAGGCCTTGCGCACATTTGCCTCGGGAGACATGCCTTCCTGGTCCGGGTCGTACATACTCAGCGCGGAAACCGCGGTGCGAAGCGCCGCCATCGGCAAGGCATCTTTGGGCAATTCTTGTAGCAACCGCACCACTTCCGGCGGCAACACACGCCCCGCGGTCAACTGATGATTGAAGTCCGCAAGCTCCGCCTTAGAAGGAAGACGGCCAAACCACAACAGGTACGCGGTTTCGGGAAAGGTCGACTTTTCTGCAAGTTCATGGATGTCGATGCCGCGGTAGGCTAAAACGCCCGCGTCTCCGTCAATCAGACATATTCCTGAGTCGGAAGCAACGATGTCTTCCAACCCGCGTGCCGCGGCAGTCATAGCCATGTTCGTGTTCTCCAGACAAATTTTTCTGTGTGCAGAATCCGGTGCCAGTCCGCCCTACACTACTACCTCGATACTACAATGCAACCCAGACGTTCGTCATGCCAGAGCGCGTCGGGTGACTTCCGCGTAACCTGCCGCTGGATTTGCCTTTCGCGGCGAGCATGAATCTCCACAGTGGCACCCTCCGCGCGTCCATTCACCCAGCCTTCGCCATTTGTGTGGCCCATGGTTTTGTGAAAACCTAAGGTGTGCCGTTCGATCGCACTCGAAGTGTCCTGAATCACTTGTTCTGCTGATGCGCATCGCTGGATGCGAGGAGTTCTTTCGAAATGCTTGAAGACGACGACCTGTACGGGGAGCAGAGAAATTTCCCCGGCCTTCTGATTTTGATCGCTGGGCTCTCTTTCCTGTTTGCAATCGGCGCGCTCGCGTGGAGTTATTTCCTGCAGGGCCGCCTGGAAGCCACCGAAACAAAATTGACCCAGGCCCAGGAGCACATCGATCATCTGTCCGCGCAAAATGCCGAAATATGGCGTCAAATGCGGGCAACGAACGACGAGTTTGGGGCCAAGCTTGGCATTACCCAGCAGCAGATTGAGCTGCGCGCGCAAAATATTCTCCACCAACAGCAAGTGGCGGATGCGCGTATGGCCAGGCAGCAGGCAGCCACCCAGCAGAAGGTGGCGGATGTATCGCATGCCGTCTCCAACGTGCAGACAGACGTCGGCGGCGTGAAGAAAGACGTTGTCAGCACGCAGAAGGAACTGGCCAGTACCGAACAGCAACTCCACGCCGTTGTCGGCGATCTAGGCGTGCAAAGCGGCCTGATCGCAACCAATTCGCAGCAGTTGGATTACCTGAAGCATCTGGGAGATCGCCAATACTTTCAATTCACACTGCACAAGGGGCAGCCGGCGTCTTCAATCTCGATCGTCAAATTGCAATTGAAAAAAGCCGACGTCAAACATTCGCGCTACACGCTGGTCATCTATTCGGATGATAAGAAGATCGAAAAGAAGAATCGCGATGTGGATGAGCCGCTACAGTTCTACACCGGCAAAAATCCGATGTTGTTTGAAGTGGTGGTCAATCAAATCGGCAAGAATCAAGTTTCCGGCTATCTGGCAACACCAAAGAATGCGCCCAAGCCCTTCCTTCCATAATTACGAATCAGCATTGAACGCACGAGGCTGCGCCGTTCTGCATCACCCATGTTCGCGACGAATACGACTTACTGCAGCGGCAGCGCCACGGACTGCCCGTGCTGGAAGCTGATGATGACCTGCCCACTCTTGCGCGAAGTCCATTGCGGCTTCGTCCATGGATAGGCAAAGACCATCAGACCTTCCACCGAGCCTCCTGGCGGAATGACGGTATGGCGCGTCAATGCGGGCATACTCATCGCGGTCAATTGCGGAAAGCGCTGCATGAAGCGGTCAATGTCTCCAGGTAAGGCTGCGGAGCTCTCATCACCGTTGGCCTGCCCTGGCATCTTCACATCGGAGACCAGGTCAAATAGCGTGAGCGGATCCTTGCTGATATTTGTCACCCGCGCCTGTACCAGCAGCACGGTCTCATCCTGCTCCGGCAACTTCCCCGGCATTCCCGGCCCTTGCGGTGACTCACCAGAATCCACCTGCACCTGATACGCATACTGCCGTATCAAAGTGGCGGAGGCGTCCGGCTTTGTCCTGCCGAAATGTGCGAACAGCGCCCAGGCAATTGCCAGGACCACCACGACGATGATTGCCGGAGTGACAAGCGGGCGCCAAGGATCGGCCGGCTCAATCTCATCCATCTCGAGCGCACCCACATTCGGGGTCTGCGCCGAGGGCGTGAGGGACGGCTCTTCTGACGACGTCTCGGGAACTGGAGATTCGGGGGTAATCATGGTTGCAAGCAGTTTACTCGGAATCCGAGGAAATCAGCACACAAAGTTTAGAGAATTCGCGGACGGAATTGCTTGAGCAACTCCTCCGCCGACCTAGTATTTACAATATCTTCTGCCCTCAGGCCTGCTCGGCGTAGCTGGCGAATGCCATAACGCATCTTTTCCAGGTGCGAGGTATGGTGCGAATCCGTGTTCACGACAATCTTGCATCCCAGCTCGCGGGCGCGACGAAGATTGCGATCGTTCAGGTCCAAGCGATCCGGATAGGCATTGTGCTCGACCGCAACCCCCAATTCGGCGCAACGCTTCAGAATCGCATCCAGATCCAGAGCATATGCTTCGCGGCGCAGCAACAATCGTCCGGTCGGATGCCCAAGAATACGCACGAACGGATTCTCGATGGCGCGCAGAATTCGTTCCGTCATCTGCGCCGACGGCTGACCGAAATGAGAATGCACGCTGGCGACCACGACATCCATCTGCGCCAGAACATCGTCAGAAAGGTCGAGCTCTCCGTCGACCAGAATGTCGACCTCGATGCCCGGGAACACTCGAATCCGTCCCGCCATCTCCCGATCGACAGCGCGAATGCGTTCCACATGCTGCAGCGCACGCGCATCATCCAGGCCATTTGTCATAGCGAGATTTTTCGAGTGATCCGTGATCGCGATATATTCGTAGCCGCGCCCGAGAGCTGCGTCCGCCATTTCGCGGATTGTGTTTTTTCCGTCCGTCTCATTCGTGTGCATATGCAGATCGCCGCGAATGTCAGACTGCTCAATCAGCTTGGGAAGCCTGTGCTCCGCTGCCGCTTCAATCTCTCCCAAATCCTCGCGCAATTCCGGAGGAATCCAATCGAGGCCGAGCGCGGCATAAATTTCTTCCTCGGTGCGGCTCGGCAGCGCGGTGCCGTCGTCCAATCGCGCCAATGCATATTCATTCAGCGTGTAGCCCATCTTCAACGCGCGCTGCCGCACTGAAACGTTGTGCAGCTTGGAGCCGGTGAAGTATTGCAGCGCGGCGCCATAACTCTTTTCCGGCAGCATGCGCACATCCACCTGCAAACCCTGCCGCAGTCGAAAGCTCACTTTGTTCTGGCCCTTGCCCAGAATGTCGGCGATGGGCGGATAGGCAGCGACGTATTCCACCACCGCCGCAACCTTGTCTTCTTCGCAGGCTGGGCCGGTAATCAGAAAATCCAGATCGCCCACTGTCTCGCGGCCGCGGCGCAACGATCCCGCCGGTGTGACACGGTCAATGCCGGGACAATTGCGCAGGTATTCCGTCAACTTTTCTGCCGCCAGTTCGGCGTCATCCAGGTGGAATCGCCCAATGTTTCTGCGGTATTCGGCGATGCCTTGCAGCAGCTTCGCGATCTGCTTGGGGCCACATCGCGGTAAGTTGTCCAGGCGGCCTTCTTTACAGGCCGCTTCTAGCTCATCCACACTTGCAATTTGTGCGGCGTCCCAAAACAGCGCTACCGTCTTCGGCCCCAGGCCGGGCAGCCGCAACAGCTCCAGCATCGATGGCTTGTATTTGGCCAGCAATTCCTGGTGCAGACTCAACGTGCCCGTCCTCTCCATCTCGACAATGTTGGCCGCCATCCCTTTGCCGATGCCGGGAATCTCCAGCAATCGCTTCGGTTCCGCTGTCAGCGCACCCAAAGAAACCGTGCTCTGCTCCACTACCTCCGCAGCGCGCCGGTACGAACGAATACGAAACGAATCCGCCGCGCTGACTTCCAGCAGGTCGGCAGTCTCCGACAATATTTGTGCAATCTGACGATTTTCCATGGCAAGTAACCGGGTGGGGAATTCCAGACCCTCGAAGGCATCATCGCACTCAGTCGACAAAAATGAAAACCCGGCGCAGAGGCCGGGTCAGGAAACCAGATGGAATGAAAACCTTATGTTAAATGCAGCCACACCACGACTATGGGCCGGAATGTTGAGTATGCGAAAGACACGTGCAAGCACACACACGGACTCAGTCCATTGCAAAGCTTTTGCAATTCAAGAAAACGGCTGCCTGGATGACCTTAGCTTCGCACCGTCTCATGGACCGCGTCTTGCAAGCGCATCACCTGATCCGCTTGCGGTCCTTTATCCCCCTGCACGATGTCAAACTCGACGGGGTCGCCTTCCTTCAGACTCTTGTACCCGTCCGTTTGAATTGCTGTGTAATGCACGAACACATCGGGGCCGTCGTCGCGCCCAATGAATCCGAACCCTTTTGCATTATTGAACCACTTCACTTTGCCTTTGTGCTGAGACACGGAACACGCACCTCTTCTCTACAGATCGGAAACCGAAAGGGATCCTGCCGGTATAGACGTAGGAAGCGGCAAATTGTTATGCAGAGAATGAAAAAAATATGAATGCTTGAGCAGAAGAAATGGCGAAAGAGATGATTCGTCCAAGGTTTTTTTGCGATTCACATGGGACTTCGCCGCGGGAAATGACGTTCTATGTCTCTTGACGATGCCGTCAGCGTTCCAATTTGGAAATCGTGTTAAGAAATTCCGACGGCACGGCGACGTACATACATCAGAATTGCAATGATGGATTTAGCGTCGATGATTTTTCCGCTGTCGACCCACTCCAGCGCCTGCGATAACGGGATCTGCTGGTGCTGAATATACTCATCCTCATCCGGCGCAGATTCTCCGCAACTCAAGCCCTCCGCCAGGTATACCTGCATCCACTCACCCAAAAATCCTGGACTGACGTAGAACCGCGCAATTTTGCTCCAGCGCTTGGCAATGTATCCAGTCTCCTCCAGCAGTTCACGCTTTGCGCCGGGCAGCACCGCTTCCTCCGGCTCCTTGCGTCCCGCTGGAATTTCCCACATATATTGTCCGGCGGCATGGCGATATTGGCGTTCGACCACGATCATCGGATCAGCCGGATTTTGTGTGTCGTCGACTGCGAGAATCACCACTGAACCTGAGTGCCGAATGACATCGCGCCGGGCTGTGTCACCTTCCGGCTCGCGTACATAATCGGTGTAGACATCGAATAAAGGACCTCGGTATGCCAGCTTGGAGGAAACCAGCGCAACCTTTTCGCCCTTATTTCCGTTGAGCGCTGGACTGGGAGAAGTGGAATTCGATCTGCCAGATTTTGCGGTGCCTGCGGCTTTCTTGCGAAGCGCAAGTTTTTTTCCAGAGATCGAATGATCGTGTGAATTGCTTTTTGCCTTGCCTCGGCTTGCTCTCTCTGTCTTCTTCAACGGTGCTTTCTGCGCAGGTTGCATCCAGTTCCTTTCGAGGTGTTCGTCTCAGTCGGAATGTCTCCCAACACTATCGGCGCAACATCTGTTCCACATGAGACCTTAAACCAAACTCGCCTGCGTGAATCAGAAAAATCTGAGGAAATCCAGCCCGCAATTACCGCGCCGCTGGATGCGCTTCCTGATGCTCAATCTCGGCGAAGGTCATATTGACCGCTGGGTGGCCGGTCGCGCGCTTCCACTCCTGAAACAGCTGACCGTAGCTGGCCTTCATGTAATTTGCCTGGGAAATGCCAAGCCTGGCGGCAATGCGATCGATCCACTCCGAACTGCCCTCCAGCTCGGCGAATTCTCCAATTGGAGTTACGTCCACAACCACGTGGCCTTCGTTATCGGCCCATTCTGTGCGAAGCTTCTCGTACACAAAGATGGGAGCAAACCCCAGCCGCTCGAAAATCGCGGCCAGCGGACGGCCATCCTCAATCTCGGTTTCCGTTTCCGCGCGCACTTTATGCGTGCTGTTTACAGAGCTTTCCACGGGCGCTTTGTGGGTTAGCACCCAGCGGTCACCATACTGACGGATGCGCAGCAGTTCTCCGCGCTGCCGCAACTCGCCATCAGGCTTGTCGAACAGCACATTGCGCTCCATCGTCTCCGCGGTCTGCAGATGAAACCCCAGCGCCGGCAGCCTCATGATGAATCCGGCGCGATCTGCCAATCGAACTTTCACTTCAGTTTCCATCTTGCCCGTCGCTGTCTCCCCGCTCATACCTATAGTTTCGCAGATGCAGGCGGTCCGCACGAATAGACGGTTCGACAGATTAGGATAAAAGACGCATGGCTCGCGTTGTGCAAGCAGCCTGTGCATACTCTGATGAGCGTAAACAATACAGTTCGGCTGGCGGTTTCCGTCGAGTCCATGTCGTCCGTCGAGGCGCGAACCGCTCTGTCCCAGGCGGCGGACGTGATTCGTTCCGGTGGCACCGTGGCGTTTCCGACGGAAACGGTCTACGGCCTGGGCGCAAACGCGCTCGATCCAGCTGCCGTCGAGAAGATTTTTCTCGCCAAGCAGCGGCCTGCCTGGGATCCGATGATCACTCACATCTCCGACCGCGAGATGCTGGCGAAGGTTGCGGTTCGTGTCGCCGGAAATGTGCAGCAAAAGCTCGATGCGCTTATGGATAAGTTTTGGCCGGGTCCGCTAACCCTGCTGTTGCCGAAGCAGCCGGCGGTGCCCTCCATCGTCACCGCCGGGCGCGAGCTGGTTGGCGTTCGCATGCCTGCGCATCCCGTGGCGCTGGCGCTCATCGCGGCGGCCAACCTGCCCATCGCGGCACCCAGCGCCAATCGCTTTGGCCACACCAGCCCCACCACCGCGCAACATGTATTGGAGGATCTCGAAGGCCGCATCGATCTCGTGCTCGATAGTGGCCCCGCCTGGTGCGGGGTTGAGTCGACTGTGATTGAAGTTCGAGATCACCAGACCATCCTCTATCGCCCCGGTGCCATCCCTGCCGAGGAGATTGAATCCATCGCTGGCCCAGTCATTCTGTATCGCCCGGCGACCACCAGTGCAACGCCGTCCCAGCCGCCGGAATCCCTGCCGTCTCCCGGCGTGGACATGCGCCATTACGCCCCCAACGCCCGCGTCATCCCACTTGAATTCAGCGCGCACACGCGAGATGAGCGTCAGCAGCAATGGCTGGATGCGGTGCAGGAACAGTGCAACGCAGCGCAGAAAATTGGCGTGCTGCTGCCCTCCGCATGGCCCTTGCCTGGGCAATTTAGCGGCATCCACTTCGCCTGGGGCAGCTGGGAGGATGATCAGGAGCTGGCGCAGCGACTGTTTGCCGGTCTGCGAACGCTGGATGCCATGGGGGCGGAGATCATTCTGTGTCCGTTGCCGTTGAACTCTGGCTTGGGTGCGGCCATCCGAGATCGCCTGCTGAAAGCCGCGCGCGCACAATAGTTTTTCGTGTGTCGAGAGCCT
The DNA here is from genome assembly GCA_963735505.1 of uncultured Acidobacteriota bacterium. Classification (GTDB taxonomy): domain Bacteria; phylum Acidobacteriota; class Terriglobia; order Terriglobales; family Acidobacteriaceae; genus JAKAAZ01. The sequence goes on from CAVTLR010000005.1 coordinate 303,974, forward strand.
ACGACATGGTTTGCGGTAGATTTTCGCCGGCTTTGTAGATGTAGCGGATGCTGTCTTTATAGACCAGAACGCGGGTTCGGGCACCATTTTGCAGGCCTCCGCGGCCAACATTCCGCAGCTTAATGGCGAACCGGTCGTACCATTCGATCACGCCTTCCAGTTCATCGCCGTTTTCCAGCATCACGATCATTCGCGTCTGTGCCTGGATTTGCTTCTGAAAATAAAAGACTTCGGCGTGCGAACTATCTTCGACGGTGCCGTCTGGCATGGCGCGGGACGTCAGTGCCGGGCCATGGCCAAAGATCGTAGCCTGGCGTGGCGGAGCGGATCGTAACGCCAGGTTGGGCCGGATTAAGCGCCGCTGCCCGGAAAAGTCGTTCTCGGGCTGCGCGACAGCAGGGACGGCCACCACCATGGCGGTGTGCTCGATCGGTTTGGGCTTGGGCAATGGCATGGATTTCATTCGAACGGACAGCAGTGCCAGGTTTTTTAACCTCCGGAACTGAGGTGGAGGAGAAATCATCAACCCAATTGATTCTGCTGAATGAGTACGATGCTAGTCGAAGACCGAACGTTTTCCAACTACAGTGTTTGTTTTTTAATTTTCGAGAGGGGTCAATTCAGAATTAGCGCTGCTCCAGGGCCGATGCCATCGCGTCCAGGGAGAGCGAACGCAGCAGGTTGCGTCGCATACCCGACTCCACCTCGGCGATGCGCCGCACCGCTCGTTCGATCCAATCGAACGAAACGCCTTCGGCCAGGCGGCGAAGCTCCGGCAAAATGTCGATATTGCGCGCCATTTCCGGCTGCCCAGCCTGCAGCAACATCATGTCCTCCAGCAACAGGTATAGGCTACGCAGCAATTCCTGGGTCTTCTGCTGCCCCTCGGCTCCGGCGCGATAGGTCTCGGTTACCCGAAACAGTGCCGAATGGTCCGGTTCAGCCGTTGCTGTCCGCAACAGCAGCAGGGCATCCTTGCGACTGGCGAGATACGTATCCGCGTCAAAGGAAATCGTCCTGCCGATCGTTCCTTCTGCCAACCGCGCTACCAGGGTGCGTCGAGCAGGGGGCCATTCCGGGTGTCGCTCGCCCAGGATTTTTTCCAGCGCCTCCAGCGGCACCGCGTGCAGCCGTACCTGGCTGCAACGGGAGCGAATCGTCGGTAGCAGGTCCGACGGATTTTCCGCCAGCAGCAATAGATGTGCGTACTCCGGCGGCTCCTCCAGCACTTTCAGCAGGGAATTGGCGGCTTCGTTCATGAACTTTGCGGTTGGAAAAATGTAGATCTTGTCTTTTCCCTCCGACGGCGCCCGCTGTGCGTTATGGATCAGCGAGCGGACCTGGCTCACCTTGACCAGGTTCTGCGGCGGGTCGGGAGGCACCACCAGCACGTCAGGATGGGTCTGGATCAGAATGCGGGTATCTTTGCGGTCGGCATCGCGCAGGTCCTCCCGCGCCTCGACCGCCTCGGCCACGCGCGCATCCAGGTCCAGCGCGGCGGCGATTCGAGTGCAGTTGTGGCATACATCGCAGGCGTCCGGCAGCCCATTGAAGGTCTGCGGATCTAGGCAATTCAGCGTCTGCGCCAGCGCAATGGCCAAGGAATATTTGCCTGCGCCGCGTGGCCCGGAAAGCAGAATCGCATGCGGCAGACGGCCGGATGCGGCCGATTCCTGCAGTTGCCGCACCGTCGCTTCATTGCCGAGAAAGCTGCGAAAGTTCACATTTTGAGCCTAGCAGAATTGGCAGCTCGTTCCTCTGCCGTCATCATCATCGGATATTTCGGCCGCAAGGTGATTTTTGGCTGCACATCGACCGTCTGTCCGGGAACCATGTGAAAACTCCAGCGCTGCGCCAGCGTCGCCAGAATCAGCACCCCTTCCATCCATGCGAATGCTTCGCCGATACATTGGCGTGAGCCGCCTCCGAACGGAAAATAGGTAAACCGTGGCCGCACTGCTTTCTGCTCCGCGGTGAAACGCTCCGGATCGAACCGCAATGGCTCCGGATAAAATTCCTCACTGCGCTGCAGAATGTATTGGCTGAAGAAAAAATATGTTCCCGCCGGCAGGCGATATGGGCCCAGCTCGACAACCTGCGTCGATTGCCGCCCCATGGCCCATGCGGGCGGATACAGTCGCATCGACTCCGCGAACACCATTTCTGTGTAGCGCAGCTGCGGAATATCTTCCAGGGTCGGCAGTCTGCCCTGCAGCACTTCGTCAATTTCGTTGTGCATTCGCTCCGCCGCCGCCGGGTTTTCCGAAAGCAGATACCACGTCCATGTGAGCGCGTTCGCGACGGTTTCATAGCCCGCAAGAAAAATCGTGATCACTTCATCGCGCAGCTGTCGATCGCTCATCCCGGCTGGCGCAGAGGGCTTGCGCCCTTTGTCGGCGGCCGTTTCCCCTTCATCCCGTGCCGCCATCAGCATGGAGAGCAAGTCGCCGCGATCTTCATTGCAGGCGCGCCGTTCCGCGATCATGCGATACACCTGGGCATCCAGCCGCGCCCGCGCTTTGCGAAACCGTATCAGGCCAGGGATGGGCCAGCGCAGGTAACTTTCCGCCTTGGGCAGCGCCACCAGGTAGTTGTAGAGGCCCATGATCACGTTGACTTCGTCGTTGATCTCGCGGATGGCGGCTGTCACGTCGGTGGCGAACAGCGTGCGCGCGACAATTTCCAACGTCAGCTCCATCATCGCGGCCGACATGTCAAAGGTTTGCCCCGGCTGCCAGGTGGCCCGCATGGCTGCCCCGCGTTCCACCATCATGTCTGCGTAGGCCTGAATGCGCTGGCGATGAAAAGCGGGCGCTGCAATGCGCCGTTGCCGCATGTGGAACTCGCCTTCGCTGGTGATCAATCCTTCTCCCAGCAGAATCTTCATGCGGTTTTGGGTGCGCTCCTTAATGAACGAGGAGGCCTGTGTCACCAGAATCTCGCGGATCATCTCCGGATCATTAATGAAAACGATATTGCTCCCGCCCAGCTTGTAATGCGAGACGGGTCCGAAGGTCTTCGCCAAATGTTCAAACAGCAGGATTGGGTTTCCCGGCCGAAAAAAGCGCCGGAATAGATAAAGCGGCAGATTGCGTTGCAGCCCCGGCGGAAAACGAAATGGCTTTGGCTCACGCCCCGGATCGCTTTGTGCCGAAGTTGCAGATTGGGACGGGGTGGCCATAAAGGGACGGGGAAATAGCGGGCTGCAGGTTCAATCAGGTAGTGGCGGCGGCGCGCGCCAGTCGTTCCTCAACAATTTCCACAATACGCTTTTCCGTGGCGTCGACCGACGCATCCTCTGCAATTGTGACCACACGCAATGGTTCCCGCGCCGCAATTTCTTGATACTTCAAAAACACGCGCTCGTAGAAGGCTCGGTCTTCCGTTTCAAATCGATTTTCATCCGTCCCCTGGGCGATTTGCCGGCCATTCCGCCGCCGCGCGCGAGACAGGGAAGCCTCTACACTCGGCAGCAGCAGGATCGTCAGGTCGGGCCACAGATCGCCGCAAATAGCGCGATGCAATTCCAGCACCGGGGCACTCCCCAGGCTGCGCCCACCCCCCTGGTAGGCTTCGGTGGAATCGGTAAATCGGTCGCACAAAACAATTTTGCCTTCCGCCAAAGCCGGCAGAATAATCTCCTGGATGGACTGGGCGCGGTCGGCAAACATCAGCGCCATCTCTGCCAGCGGCGCAACATTCTGGGTCGCGGAATGCAGCAACACTGAGCGAATCTGGTCGCCCAATTCCGTTCCGCCCGGCTGCCGGGTGGTCGCGACAGCTCGACCCTCCGCCTGTAACCTGCGCGCCAGCAGGCGAAGCTGGGTGGATTTGCCGGAGCCATCCAGCCCTTCAAACGTAATAAAAAAACCGTGCGGCATGGCGGTAGGGTACCATTGGCAGCGACGATGGATGGGAAGGAGCAATGCCGCCGTCGATCCTCTCTGAGAAAATCGCATCAATGGCACTTGAATTCACCACCTCCTATCTCGAAGACTCGATCCATGTATTCCGTCAGTTCAAGAGCCTTGCGGATCGCGCCATCTCGCAAGCGACGGACCCGCAACTGTATGAACTGCTCGACAAGGATGCGAACTCCATTGCCATCGTCATGCAGCATATGGCGGGCAACTTGAAATCCCGCTGGACAAGTTTTCTATCGGAGGATGGCGAAAAACCGTGGCGCAACCGTGACCGTGAATTTGAACAGCCTCCGGCCACCCGGGAAGCCCTTCTGCAAATGTGGGAAGATGGCTGGGACTGCGCATTCCAGGCGCTCCAATCCCTGACCGAGGCGGACTTGAGCCGCACAGTCCACATCCGCGGCGAAGCCCATTCCGTCATGCAGGCCATCACTCGCCAGATTGCGCATAATGCCTACCATTGTGGCCAGATTGTTCTGCTGGCCAAACATTTCCAGCATGACCAGTGGACTTCACTCACGGTACCGAAAGGCAAGTCCGAGGAGTTCAACGCCAGGGTGCGCGCAGGCCAAGCCAGCCAGCGATAAGCATATTCTGTGCCCGGTGTCTGCGCGCTGCATTACACTGTTGCTTCGTCTGCACACCCGTCATTTCAGGAGTTCTATGCGCCTCAACAATTCTCTCGCCTTGGCCGCCTTGGCCCTGGCGGCAGCACTTCCGCACCGCAGCGTTGCGCAAGCCGGTGCAGCCCCGTCCGCGCAGCCTGCTTCTGCAACGCCCATCACCATCACCGTCGATGCGACCGACGCTCCGCGCAAAATGCTGCACGCCGATTTGGTGATTCCGGTGCAGCCCGGCGATCTGACCCTGGTGTACGCAAAGTGGATTCCCGGCGAGCACGAAGCCTCCGGCCCCATCGACGACCTCGCAGGCATTGTCATCAAAGCCAACGGCCAGACGCTGCCTTGGGTGCGCGACAGCGTCGATATGTTCAAGCTCCACGTGCTTGTGCCGCAGGGTGTAACCGAGCTGCGTGTACACGATGACTTTCTGGCGACGGCCGGTCCCGTCGGCTTTTCCGCCGGGGCATCCACCAGCGAAAATCTCGCGATGATCAGCTGGAATGAAGTGATGTTGTGGCCGCAGGTGGCTTCCGCGAAAGACGTGCAGGTTACACCCAGCGTCATTCTGCCAACTGGATGGAAGTTTGCGACCGCGTTGACAACCACCAGCACAGGAGGCACGACGACTCACTTCGCTACCGTTCCCCTGAACGAGCTTGTCGATTCGCCCGTCCTCTCTGGCCGCTATTTTCGCGAAATTCCATTAGCGCCGGAAATTTCTCCTCAGCACTACCTCGACCTCGCCGCCGACGGCCCTGAAGACCTGGAAGTTCCTGCACAAATGCTCGCCGGATTCAACGACCTGGTGCGCCAGGCTAGTGCCCTCTACCAGTCGCACCATTACGGCAGCTACCACTTCCTAATGACGCTCAGTGACCAGGTCGCGCATTTCGGCCTTGAGCATCATCAGTCGAACGATGACCGCGTGCCGGAGAAAACTTTCCTCGATCCCAATCTGGATGTTCTGGAAGCCGGACTGCTGCCGCACGAATTCACTCACTCGTGGAATGGAAAATATCGTCGCCCTGAAGGTTTGCTCTCGCCGGATTTTCAGACTCCGATGAAAGGCGATCTGCTGTGGGTGTATGAAGGGCTCACAGAGTATCTAGGCGACGTGCTGACAGCGCGCAGCGGCTTGTGGACTGACGACCAGTATCGAGAAGCGCTGGCGAACTCGGCCGCCGACCTCGACAATCGACCGGGGCGCACCTGGCGGGACCTGCAGGATACGGCCACGGCGGCGCAAACTTTGTACGGAGCCAGCGGCCAATGGGGCAATTGGCGTCGTAGCGTCGACTATTACCCTGAGGGCGAGTTGCTTTGGCTCCAGATCGACACCATCATCCGTCAGCAGAGCCATGGAAAAAAATCACTGAATGATTTTTGCGTCCGTTTCCTCGGCCTGAACGGCGATACGGGTCCGATCACCGTGCCCTACACATTTGACGATGTGGTGAGCAATCTGAACGCAGTGCAGCCGTATGACTGGGCAGGATTTCTAACGGAGAAGCTCACGACCAAAGAGAACCACGCGCCCTTGGGCGGAATCGAAAACGGCGGCTATCGCCTGAGCTATTCGGATACCCCCAATTCGATGGAAGAATCCATGGAAGCACTGCGCGGTGTCGATGCCTGGTACTCGCTCGGGCTGAACCTTTCTCATCAGGGCGTGATCCGGGATGTCCTTTTTTATTCTCCGGCATACAAGGCGGGATTAGGTCCGGGAATGAAGATCGTCGCGGTCAGTGGACGAGCCTACACCGATGCATTGATGCATGACGCCATTCGCAACTCCAAAAACACGCAGGCGCCGATTGAGTTGATCGTCGAAAATACAGCCTACTTCCGCGACGTCAAGATCGACTACCACGGCGGCGAACGCTATCCCCATTTGGAGCGCGTCGACTCCAAACCTGACATACTGAATCAGATTTTGCAGCCGCTGCCGATGCATCCGAAAAAGTAATTATCGCTTCCGCTTTACCAATGACGCCGCTGCCGATCTACGGTCGCGGCGTTTTTGCTGGCCAATCACGAGGTTTGGTAGCGAACTTGCGCAGCGGAGCCAATGCTGACCGCCGCGCAGCCATTCACTTTCTAAAACAGCAGCTTCGCACCGAACTGGATCTGGCGCGACGTGGTCGAGGTTGTCGTGATCAACCCCGCGGTTGGCGATGGAGTGGTTGTATCGGAAGCGTACACCACCGTATTTGGAGTTCCGAAATTCGTGCGGTTGAGAATGTTGAAGAATTCAGCCCGGAACTGCAAATTCAGTTTTTGCGTCAGCGCCGTATCCTTCCGCAAAGATAAATCCAGCTCAGAAATTCCTGGTCCAGTCAGCGTGTTGCGGCTCAAGTTTCCATAGGTGCCGGGAAAAGGCACTAAGAACGCAGTTGGATTGAAGTATTGTGTTGGGCCACCTTGAATGACATTGCCACGAAACTCCGGATTGACCGATGGCCGAATCGGATTGCGACTGTCGCCGTTATTCGTTGGATTGAAACCCAGCTGTGGGGTGAACGGGAAGCCGGACTGCAACGTGGCAATTTCGCTGGCTGTCCATCCACCAATGGCTTTTTGCTGCCAGCCATGCGCGTTGCCCAGGAACCGCTTGCCTTCGCCGAAGGGCAGCTCATAGGTGGAGTTGATCACCGCGACATTGCGAATGTCGGTATTGGCGCGACCATAATCCAATTTCGGATCGGTGGGATACATCACAAACCCAGGTGCGTTGGCGCCCACGCTGCTATTCCATGCGGTTCCGTCGTCCAGGCTTTTCGACCAGGTGTAGACACCGCGCACTTGAAAGCCATGTTGAAAGTGGTGATTCAGATCTACCGTCAGCGCGTTGTAGTTGCTGATTCCATCGGAAATCCATGTCGTGCTGGCGCCTAAGTGCGGGTTTGCATTGGGCGCGTTCGCGGGATAGTAAATTGTCCCAGCAGGCAAAGTATCGGGGCAGGGCGACGCCGGGCAAATGGTCGGAATCGGCTCATTCACGTCTTCTGAAAGAATTTGGTGGGAACCGTGATATCCAATGTAGCCCAGGATGAGAGACGTGCCGGACGCAAGCTGTTGCTCAAGGCTGGCGGAGTAAGAGAGCGACGTCGGCGTGTACGCGTCCGGTTGAATTCCACTGGGCGAAACCTTACTGCCTGCTGGCGGCGGTGCCCCGGGAACAAAGTGCAACTCCGAGACCGGAACATTCTTCAGGGTCTGGGTGGTGTTAAACGGAGCATTCTGATCCAGTCGATAATCCAGGCTGTCCAGCAGCGAATCATAGAGGCCAACGCCGGCATGAATGACAGTGTTCCCATTTTGCTTTGGCTGCCATGCAATTCCCACGCGTGGTTCCGGCAGAAACTTTGCGCGGTTGGTTGTGAAGGCTGAATCGGCGACTCGGGGCGCAGTTTCCAGCACTCCCTGGGAGTCGAAAATAAAGTTGGACGCGCGACCTTGAGCTTCATTCCAGCCGTCGGTGGACTCGAATCGGAACCCCGCGCGCAATTCCAGATTCGGCAGCAGGTGTACCGTGTCCTGCACGAATCCTGCACCCTCCAGCGATCGCCAGCCAAGCTCTGTGGGCGACGGAACAACCGTGAACGTGGAAACGTTGCCTTGCAAAAAAGCGCTCAGGCTGCCGAAGGATGCCTGGCCATATTGATCCTGTGCCAGGTTGCTGTTGGACTGGATGCGCTGCAGCCATACTCCCGCTTCCAGCTGATTTCTTCCGCGAGAGATGTAAACGTGATCGGCGACTGTAAACAAATTGCGCGCGACATTCAGATTGCTGCCGGCGTTTGTGCCCGCTCCGCTAATCTGGGATGCGCCGTTCAAGGCCGTGCCTCCGCCCACCACCACGGCGCCAATCGGCTTTCCTGCAACCCAGCCAGGCAGATCGATGGGAGTTTCTCCAGTGAAGAAAAAGCTGGCCCGTGAAAAGCCGACACGAAATGTGTTCAGCGTGCTCGATGAAAACACATGCTCTTCTTGCGCGCTCAAAACCTGTTCGCGGAGTGTCTCATAGTCCGTGCTGAGCGGATTGACGGTCGGAGTGTTGCCCGTGCTGTCATCAATCGTGTAGACGGCAGACGCGGTATCCGCAGCCGAGAGATTGTAGTCGACACGCGTTGTGCCGAAGTCTTCTCGAATGCGCTGCAGCGGGTGGCTGTAGGCCTCCGCGATGCCGCCGCCCAGCTCCGGTCCATTCTGTACCGGCCACAAATCCAGCAATGGCTGCACATCAGGGACGGCTGCGGCACGGGAAGCATTGTCTGGCACCAGTGTGACGTCCGACAGGCTCAGGTTTTGCCGAAGCCCCTCATAGTTGCCGAAGACCAGAAGCTTGTTTTTCACCAGAGGTCCACCCAACGCGCCGCCAAACTGGTTGCGCTGAAAAGTTGGAATATTTCCCTGGTCGAAATAATTGCGCGCGTCCAGCGCGCTGTTCCGTAGAAATTCAAATGCGCTGCCGTGCAGCTGATTTGTGCCGGACTCCGTATCGATACTGATCTGCGCCCCGGTTCGCTTTCCGTATTCCGCTCCGTAGGTGTCAGAAACCACGTTGAATTCGCGCACCGCATCCACGCCCAGCAGCTCTCCGCTGACTCCGCCAGGAGTTACGTTGATCTCCGAAGCACCCGTATATTCAATTCCGTTCAGCAAATACAAATTGTCCTGCGGACGATGCCCAGCAACAGAAAACATGTTGCCCGGGGAGGAATTTGATGTACCCACGGCGCCGGAACGCTCGCCTGTGTAATTGACGGACGCTGGATTCAGAGTGATCAGTTCGTCGTAACTACGCCCGTTCAGCGGCAACTCTTTTACCTGTCGCGCGCTCACCAGCCCGGAGGTTGGCTGCGTCGTAGTGTTAATGGCGAGGGGTACATCCGTGACCGAGATCTGTTGCTGCAACTTGCCGACGGAGAGCGAAAGGTTCACCACGGTGCTCTGTCCAACCACCAGGTTGATTCCCGTCTCCGACTGCGTGCTGAAGCCTGGTCTCTCAACTGTTACCTTGTAACGCCCAACCGGAAGTGAGGGTGCGGAATAGGCGCCTGACGAATCGCTCACCAGGTTGCGAACCGCGCCCGTTTCTTCACTTGTAACTGTTACCTGAGCTCCCACGACGGCTGCACCGGAAGCGTCCCGAATGGTGCCGGAAATGCTGGCGCCAACCACTTGGGCGCGAGCGACAGGCAACGAAAACAAGCCCGCAAAAAGGACAAAGGATAGAAGTAGCCAAATAGAAATAGAACTGCGACGAGAACGCTGCATCAACGGAGGTCTCCTTCGAGGTTGGGCGAAGAGTCAGGGGGAAATTAGAGTCGAAAACTGGGGTGGTTCAGTCGATCAACAACAACAGATCGATGTGCTGTGAGCACAAACAGGCGGGCGAAAGTGGCGGGAAGCGATCATATGTTTCGGCAAATTCGACGATCTTATTGATTGACTGCAATTACGGCCGCAAATAGAAAAGCCGCTCGGGTCGACCCGGCGGCATCCATTGCGCAAGGGGCGAACGAAGGTTAGCTCAACGACGCAACTCCATACACGGAGTACATCCGGAAGCATCCCAACAACACGAAAATGCGCGTTCGAGAATCATGTTTTCAGAGTGTAACCGGATGCTCGTGCCCCGTCAACCTCGGCAATCCGCGCCGCTCGCGAATTGACATCTTGACCCGCATCCGACATTCTAGAATAGTCATGGCTGTCCAGCTCTGTACCCTGACGTGTCGGATCCAGGTTCGCTGTTGTTGTTGTCGCAGCGTTGCCGGCCCAGGGTGTGAGTACTGTCGATAGTTCCACCATCTCCTCTTCAGTCTCCTAGAAATCTAAAACCCTGCGGTCGCGTCTCTTGCGAGCGTGGGTCCATTCTTGCCGACCTCGCATTCCATTTCACGACAAAACTTTTAGAACGAGCTCACCATGGAATTGGCGATTGGATTTGTCATCGCGTTTGCAATTGCAGTCACCGGTGTTGGTGCGGGCACCATTACCGCGCCGCTGCTGATCCTGTTTTTGCACGTTCCCATTGAGCTCAGTGTCGGCACGGCCCTGGCCTATTCCGCCATCGTAAAAATGATCGTTGTGCCCGTCCAGATCTGGCGCAAGCAGGTGGTCTACCGCGTGGTTGGCTGGATGGTGTTAGGTGGACTTCCCGGCGTCATTCTCGGCGTGGTTCTGTTTCACCGCGTCGTGCGACATGGCGAGCAGAACATTTTGTATGTCGCGCTAGGCGGCATCATCGTTGCTTCCTCGGCCTGGCACCTGTATCGAAACCTTCGTCCACCGACGGCGACCCGCGCAAGAAAGATCCATCCCGGATGGATCGCGGCGCTCATGCTGCCGATCGGTACGGAGGTCGGCTTTTCCTCGTCGGGGGCCGGCGCGCTGGGTACGCTTGCCCTGCTCAGCTTCACCACCCTGGATGCATCGCAGGTCGTGGGCACAGACCTTGTCTTTGGGCTTTGCCTGTCTCTGGTTGGCGGAGGCATGCACGTGTTCAGCGGGAGTTACGATAGTGGGCTGTTGGTCAAGCTTGTCGTCGGCGGATTCTTCGGAGCTCTGGCAGGCAGCGGAGTTGCGCCGAGACTGCCGAATCGCCAACTGCGCGTCGCATTGGCCGCGTTGTTGTTAGTGGTGGGAACGCTGTTCTGCGTGCGGCCGCTGAACTTCCATCCCATTGCCAGCCTGCAGGCTGTGGTTCACGCCGGCGCCTCTGCCTCCGGCGCGTTCGATCGCTAACAATGTCAACGCGAAGATGACTGCAGCAATCCAGCCACAATCGTGGCCTGCACTTCCACGTGTCCGCGAAATTCGTGTCGCGTTAGCCGATAGGCAATCTCCATCGTGTCGCCCACTACAGGTGGCCGATCCAGCGCGGTGTCAATGGAAAACCAAACTGCCTCCAGTGTCAGGTTGTCGTGCTCCAATCGCAACCGACCGTGCCGACCGTTCGTCAGCGCGCGATAGGTAGCCACGCGAAACCTCCCTGAATATAGGGGAGCTTCAAATCCACGGCCAAACGGTCCCATCGCCTCCAGGGCCTGAATGCTTTTCAGATCGTGCGCATTGGCCTCAAGCTCGCCATCTGTCCAGAGGGTGGGTCCCGTTGCTACGGCTCCTCCAGTTTGCTCCGCAATGGCGAACGTGAAAGCCTGCCGAAACCGTTCCATGTCGACCACGCGGACGGTCGCGCCCGCCGCAGCTTGGTGGCCGCCGAACGCCACCAACAAATTTGGATAGGAACCTGCGACTTCTTTCAGTGCGCGTTGCACATCGATCCCCGGTACCGACCGAAAAGATCCGCTTGCCAATCCAATCGCATCGGCGGAGCCCGATTCCGTTGCCAGTGCCGGCGCCGTCGCGCGCGCACCTTGTCCTTGCGGCGCAAAGATCGCACAAGGTTTTCCAAAGGCTTCCACCACGCGGCTGGCCGTGATGCCGTGAACTCCGGAGTGGCCATCTTCCAGGAACAGAACGATCGCTGGCCCTGTAACCCGCGCAGCCTGCGGAAACGCTTTTGCCCGCAGCCTGCGTTCAATCGATTGCCGTTCAGAATTCTCGCGTTTCAACTGGCTCCAGCAAGCCGCCGCATCCTCCTGAGTTTTTGCGATCAGAAATCGAAAACCCACCTCCGCCCAATCCAGCCGGCCAGAGGCTGCAATCGCGGGCACCAGCCGAAATGCAATCGTCTCGGCATCGATTTCGCCCTCCACCTCACTTGCAAAAACTTTCCAGCACGGCCTGCATCCCGATCGCACCTGCTGCATGCCTCGACGAAGAAACGCGCGATTGATCAGGCTTGCCCCCGGAGATAACGAGACGCAGTCGGCAATAGTCGCGACCGCAACATAGTCCAGCAGGCCGGCGAGCGATGGCAACTCCGCGAACACGCCCCGCTCCAGCAACGCGCTGCGCACCTTCGCCATCACTAGAAATGCAACCCCGGCGCCGCACACGTGCTTGTCATATCCGCAGTCCAGCCGCGACGGATTCACGACCGCATACGCGGATCGCGGCGGCCCGTCCGGCGGAATGACGTGATGATCGGTCACCACGACATCGATTCCCGCGGCCGCCAGGGTAGCAATTCGCGGCTCGTCGCTGCTGCCTTTATCGGCGGAGATCACAAGTTGCGCACCGAAATCCCGGATCCGCGAAACCACGCCTTCGCCAATCCCGTAACCTTCAGTCAGACGATGACTGGTGACCACGCAAATGCGCTCGGGCGCAACTCGAAACGCCTCGACCATGGCCGTCCACAGCACAGCCGCCGACGCAGTCCCGTCCATGTCGTGATCGCAGGCCAAGGCAATCCGCTCGCCTTGAACAATGGCTCGCACAATGCGTTCCATGGCGCGATCCATGGAAGGTATTGCGCTCGGGTCAACAATGTCTGAAAGTTTTGCAGCGGTCAGCGAGTCCCACTCGATGAAGCGATCCAGGCGACGCCCCAGGAAATTCGCAATCGCCGGAGCGATGCCGACACCCAAATAGGCATCGCGAACTTCAGTGTTGCAGGGTCGCTCCACCAGAGTTTTTGGAGGCAATTTCCATGGCGCGGATTCTTCTTCTGCCACGATAACCTCTGCAGGCGGCTCGTCGGAAATATCCCCCGGAATGCAAGCTTCCACCGCAACGGCTGCCGGATCATCGTTCACTCGTCGTCCTCATCGTCTTCTTCGAGTGCATTTTCAATCAGCTCCTGCAGGCTATCGACAGTGTTCACCATGGCCCGATATTCCCGGTACCACTCCGTCTGCGTCTCATGCACAAACAATATTCCCTGGTGCGCGAACGCCAGCTCAATGTGGCCAACCTTGCCAATTTCAAGGAAAAGCCGATTCAGCTTGTCCATTTCCGGACCCGATGCTTCCGTACTCGAAACGTCCTGCAACTCGCTGGCCAGCAGTTCCAGCGTTGTCCGGTCGACGGAGTCCTCACCAATACATACCAGCGGCGCGCCCGCAGTTTTCGCCATTTCGACAAAATCTTTCCAGCTCTCCTTGGCGCCTGCGACGCCGTCGTCCGCCGTTTCCGGATCGCTCCACCATACACGCGGAGTGTCTTCCGGAATCAACGCAGGGAAATGTCGCATGCCATGGCCTTCAATAAAGGCGATCATGTCATCTTTCAACGCAGTCAGATTGTTGGAATCCATCCTTTCCATCCTAGACCAGTTTTCCTGCCCCTATAGAATCCCCGCAAAACTAGCCCATCCCCGCGAACCCTTTATGATGAAAGGTAACGATAGAAATGTTTGGGGAGCAAGTCTTCTTGGCAAAGTATCAACGGCACGTATTTGTCTGCATCAACCAGCGCGAACCCGGCAGTCCTCGTCCCAGCTGTAATGCCGACGGCAAATCGCAATTGCAGGCACGGTTCAAGCAGGCTGTGGATGCGGCCGGCCTTAAGGGGAGCGTCCGCGTCAACAAGGCCGGATGCCTTGACCAGTGTGAACATGGGCCAACCGTGGTCGTCTACCCGGAAGCCGTCTGGTACGGGCACGTCGCTGAAGCCGATGTGGACGAAATTGTTGCCTCGCATCTGTTGGCGGGCTGTCCTGTCGAGCGATTGCGTCTGGCCGACGGGTGCATCAATACCGGAGCCTGCGAACATCGTCCTCCCAAGACTTGAAAAACTGCTGCAGGCGGAGTCTCGAGCCGTTCGCTGTGCTATATTCCGAGGGGAACAATGAATTTCTCAAGAGATTATGTTGGATATTTAGGCCGACGCACCATCAAGCATCTGATCGATGTCAAGATGATCCAGACCGACAAAGTTGAGGTCTTGAATGGTCGCGTACAGGCTGCCCTGATTGATGAATTGATGCTGGAGGATCGCATCAACGACGAGGTTCGCCTGATCCTGGAAGCCTACCAGGAAGAGATGCGCCGCACCGGCGCCAGCTACCAGGAAATGTTCAAGAAAATCAAGCAGGAACTCGCCCGCAAATACAAGGCGGTGCTATGAGAGTTTCCCACGACAAGCTCAACAAGCTGGCCCACGTCATCGCCGATACCCTGGCCGAAACCGACGAGTGCGAATTCCACGAGGACCGCAATACCATCCGCCAGGAATCGCGCAAAATGCTGGAAAAGCTGTTTGCCGAGGAAATGAAGATCGACCAGGCCGCCCGCCTGAAGGTCTCTTCCCACAAGAAAAATATTCCTGAAGGCAGCCAAGAGTGGGAAATCCTCTACCGCAAGTATTATCAGGAAGAAGTGAAGAAGCTGGGGCTATAGTTCTTTCGTCTCGCCTGTTATCGCTGCGCCGTTTACTCTCGCGTCACGCGAATCGGATAAAATTCTCTTCCGGAGGGTCTCTTATGGCCGATCAGGCGGAAGGCATTGTCAACCTGCCAACCCATTCTTCAGTCGATGAAACCGATCACTCATCTGCAATCGATGCTGCAGGAAAAAGGCGTCCAGATCTTTCGCGCTGATTGATCACAGCGGTGAAGCGAAACGCGCCGGCCTCGAAATGCGTCCGACTAAGCTGTTGATTTTCGGCAATCCCAAGGCCGGCACACCGCTCATGCTGGCGGCGCCGAGCATCGCCATCGATCTTCCGCTGAAATTGCTGGTGTGGGAAGATGCCGGCGGCCAAGTCTGGATCTCCTACAACACGCCCGAATATCTGCAGAAGCGGCATGCATTGCCGCAGAACTTAGCCGCCGCGCTCGGCGCCGTGGAAATGCTCGCGAAGAACGTAGCGAAATAATTCCGCGCCCGCTATCGCATGGAAAGCGGGCCGTCATGCCGCATTTCGCTACTGCACAGTAAAGTCTTGTTGCAGCGGAACATTCTCCGACGAATCCCCAACGTAGACCACAAATTTTCCCGGATCCACTTTCCATCCATGCGTGGTCGTGTCCCAATAGGCCAGTGATCGTTTGTCCAGCGTGACGGTCACGTGGTGTACTTCTCCCGGCTGCAACATCACGCGAGAAAATCCCTTCAGCTCCATCTTCGGACGTTTCACCGTGGCCGAGGGATCGCCGACATAGACTTGCGCGACCTCCGCACCCGCAACCAGCCCGATATTTCTCACGTCGAACCCAACCGTGATCGGCCCATTCGGAGAGGCCGTCTGCGGCGACACCGAAAGATTGCTGAACGCGAAATTTGTGTACGACAGGCCAAATCCAAAAGGAAACAGCGGCTTCACCTCGCTGGTTTCGTAGTAGCGATACCCGACAAAAACTCCTTCGCTATATTTGATGTCCCGCGTGCCGGGCAGCTCGTAATACGTTTTGTACGTTGGATTATCTTCAATCCGCTTCTCCCAGCTGATCGGCAACTTCCCTGAAGGGTTCACGTCTCCAAACAGAATTTTCGCCAGCGCCGTGCCCGCTTCCTGTCCGCCGTACCATGTCTGCAGCAGCGCCGGTGTGCGATCGATCCAGTCCTGCGTGGCCACGCTGCCGCCCGCCGTCAACACCACAACCGTTTTAGGATTGGCCGCCGTCACTTCGCGAATCAACTCCGTCCTGCCCGAACGGAAGTTGATAGGTCCGGTCGCGCCCCTCCGACTCAGTCGCTGGACTAAAGCCCACCGACAGCACTACCGCGTCTGCCATTTTCGCCAGTTGGATCGCCGCCGGATCGACTACCTTGTCCTGCGCAACGATTCCAAGCGATGGCGTGTTCGTCGGTTTTCCCGGGAAATAATTGAACTGCACCAGCACCGGCTTTCCGGCTTCCATCGTCACATTTGCTGACTGAACCGATCCGCCTTCGCCCTGAACTTCAGAGAAAAGATTTTTGCCATCGATCAAAATTTCGTCGTGGTCTCCGCGCTGGTCTTCCGCCACCACCGTGTAGACTCCTGAAGTTTGCGGAATGAAATACCCATGCCACTCCACGCGACGCGGCGTCTTGGTCTGCTCGCTCAACCAGGAACTCGCCACATGATCCACAGTTTCATCCACGGTAGAGAACAGTCGATCATTCGCCGACAAAACGTATTCGTCCCGCTTCAGGCCGGTGTGCTGGCAGGCCGCATCGGTGCACCACTTCGTGTTCTTGAAGACATCTTCTGGCTTCACCACTCCGGAATTCCAAAGCACATTCACCCCGGGATGCAGGCCGTTGCTCAACCCCGTCATAAAACTCACCGGAGCAAACGCGTCGACATGGGAGCTGCCACCCCCGCCCGGCACTGCCGGATATGCATCCGGACCCAGCACCGCCAGCGTGTGAACGCTATGACGATCCAGAGGCAACAGGTGATTTTCATTTTTCAGCAGCACCGCGCCTTCTTCCGCCGACTGCAGCGCAATCGCATCGCCGTGCTGGTTATAGAGAGAAATGCTGGGATCCAGCTGATCGCGATCCAGAAATCCAAACTGCATCGCGGTTCGCAGGATCCGCCGAACTTTCTGATCGATCGTGGCTTCCGTGACCTGGCCGCTCTTGATCGCCGGCAGCAACGTCGCAGCCGTCATGTATTTGGCATCCGGCATTTCCAGGTCCAGCCCGCCGTTCGCGTCGGCGATCCCGTCGTGGGCGGCGCCCCAGTCCGACATCAAGATGCCGCGAAATCCCCACTCCTTGCGCAGCACCTGGATATTGAGATACGCATTTTGCGTCGCGTGCTCGCCGTTGATCAAGTTGTAGGAATCCATGACGGCGCCGACATGACCCTGCTTCACCGCGGCTTCAAACGCCGGCAGATAAATCTCATGCAGCGTGCGTTCGTCGATTACGGAGTTGGACCGCTGCCGATCATACTCGGAATTGTTGGCGTCGAAATGCTTCACTGTGGCGCTGACGCCCTGGCTCTGCACGCCGTCAATATAGTTGACCGCAATTTGTCCGGCCAGGAATGGGTCCTCGCCAAAATATTCGAAGTTACGCCCGTTCATCGGCTCGCGATAAATGTTCACGCCCGGTCCAAGCAGAAAATTCACGCCGCGCGCCCGCGCATCTTCACCCAATCCGACGCCCACCTTTTCCGCCAGCGCACGATCCCAACTCGCCGCCAGGCCAATGCCCGCCGCATACGCCGTCGAAGGTCCCCAGGTGCGCACCCCTAACGGGCCATCCGACATTTTCAGCCGCGGAAATCCAATGCTCGGTTCGGCTCGGATATACATGCTGTCTTCTCCGCCGATCAGCGCAATTTTCTGCTCCAGCGTCAGCTTCTGCACCATCGCATCCACTTTCTGCTCCATCGCGGGAGTGATAGGCTGCGGGCCTTGATTGCTGGACATCTGCGCCGAAGCGCGAACTGGAACAAGCAAATAAAAACTGGAAATCAGCAGCATGCAAGCAGGGAAGGCTTTTCGCATCTTCATAGAATCCTTTAATCGGTTGGGCGGGGATTTTTACAGACTGCCCGCAAATTTGTTGCCGGGCCGCCGTAGCCACGGTAGAGCCGCTCGAATCGTTTGTCAAACACACGCACCCGCGTCGCGCCAGCAATTTCGCGCGCTGCAAATCGCAGTTGGGACGCGTCCATCCCGCGGACTACGGTTGTAGGCGCGGGTTGGGTTCGTTATAGTTGAAAGGGCACAGGGCGCTATCGTCTAGGGGTTAGGACGTGAGATTCTCAATCTTAAAACACGGGTTCGATTCCCGTTAGCGCTACCAACTACAACTATCTGACGCAAAAGCCCGCTATTGCAGCGGGCTTTGCTGTTGCATGAAAATCCCGCCAGCGTACCTTAGCGGCAAAAAGCGCTCTTCGCGGCAGCAAAATGGTACACAGGCCGAAGGAGCCTCAGAGGCGCTGGCAAGCTATGTGCTCCCGTGTTGCATACTTGTGGCCCCGGCCTTGTTGACAGTCTGAGCGTTGGTATTTTCTGCCCGGTCTTAGAGTGCCTACCGTTCGGCATTTCTCGTCGCTCTATGCAGAGAGTGGCCAATAATCGCAAGTCTCTTTTCACTCCACACCACCAACGCAGTCGAGGTAGATGAGCGCTCCTTTGTCGCCGACGATTCGGCTACCGAAATCAAGGGGGTGGGGCGCGCATGCCGCACCGCTGCCGGTCCCATGCATAGAAAGTTTCGAAAATTGCCCCATGTAAATCCGCAAAGTTGAAAAAAACGGTCTGTATCATTGCGGACGCCAACGAAATGTAATGCATAGTCATTTCCTTCTATGCATGTGGTGCCACGGCGCGTTCCGCGGTTGAGGGTCGAATTTCGCCGTTTTGTTCCAACATGATTGTGCGATAAGTGGCTTGCCGATCTCGCGCAAGTCCGGAATTGCTCCACAGAAGTCGAGCAGTCGGTCTACTTCAACTAACGTCGCCGGACGGGATTGGTCAATCGATGAGAAAGAAGATTCGAAGATTGCTAGACGGCGATAAAAATTATCGCATCTCACGTACGTCAGAACAATTTAATAACTCGTGAAAGTTATTCATATAAAGATAGTTACGTAAAATTTATCCAATTTTATTCCATTCAGGCAAAGTTCGCTTGCCAAGTGACACAGCGCTGAACTAACTTGACTAAGTCCTTCTGGATGACTGGCATCTCCGTATGTAATTTTTACTACGCTCTATCTAGTAGGACGTTCGAAATGAAGACCGAAGTTGTTGCTCGATTCTTCAGAATTGGGTTAGGACGTCGGGAGTTTGTTCATGGAAACCGTTC
Organism: uncultured Acidobacteriota bacterium; assembly: GCA_963735505.1. Lineage (GTDB taxonomy): Bacteria > Acidobacteriota > Terriglobia > Terriglobales > Acidobacteriaceae > JAKAAZ01. The sequence continues at coordinate 323,138 of CAVTLR010000005.1, forward strand.
CTTGCGACGGTGTTCCCAGGATCGACCGCTCCGTATATAACTTCCTAACCCCTGGAACTTAGCGCTAAGTCAAAACCCCTTCAACCCAAATTCTTTGGAGATCACGATGACACAAACTCCCCTAAGGAAGCGCGCGCTGACCCTGCTCTTTCTATTGTTTTCTTCGAGTGGGATTCTTGCTCAGATTGCTACGGGCGGAATTACCGGTACTGTACATGATCAAACAGGCGCGGTTGTCCCCAACGCGAAAATCACGCTAACTAACGATTCGACTGGGGTGACGAATTCAACCGTTTCCACTTCGACCGGCACTTACTCCTTAACCGGCGTCATGCCTGGGAGCTATACACTGCAAGGCGAAGCGAATGGCTTTCAAACCTTTGTCGAGAGCGGCCTGCAAGTGCATGTCCAGGCTACCTTGACGGTGGACATGCCGCTTGTCACCGGAAAGGTAGCCAATCAGGTTACTGTGACAGCGGCAGCTCCTCTGCTTCAGTCGGAGAGTGCGTCGGTAGGACAAACGATCACCTCGCAAACGATCAATGATATGCCACTGCAGACTCGCGATTGGGTATCGCTGGCGCAACTTTCCGCCGGCGTCAACACGGCGCCGGTCGGCAATCCCAGCAGCGATTCTGGAGAGTCCGACAGCGCCTACTTCTCAGTGGATGGCGTCAATCTATGGCAGAATGATTTTCGCCTGGACGGGATTAACGACAACATAGAAGTGTATGGCGGTTCCTCGGTGGGAAACAACGCGGCAATCGTCCCTCCACCGGATGCAATCGAGGAATTCAAGCTACAAAATGGCGACTTCAACGCGGAATTCGGACACTCCACCGGTGCAGTCGTGAATGCTGTCATCAAATCCGGATCCAATCATTTTCACGGCGATCTTTGGGAGTACTGGAGAAACGATGCACTCAACGCCAACCTTTTCTTCAATAACCTGAACCATATCGCCAAACCAGAATATCGCCAGAACTTATTCGGCGGAACCATCGGCGGACCGGTCGTGAAGAATAGGACCTTCTTCTTTTTCGACTATCAGGGAGGTAGATACATCAAACCTGTGCCGGCCACCAGCACCGTACCAACCCCAGGGATGGTCAGCAGCGGATTTACCAATCTGCAGGATTTGATCACTTATAACAGCGGCACCGGGACAGATGCTTTGGGACGTGTATTCCCCCACGGCACCATCCTCGATCCGGCAACCACACGCGAGATTCCAGCCGGTGGCGTCGACCCGATCAGCGGTTTAACCAATACGACCGGCAGTGCGATATATGTCCGCGATCCCTTCTATACGGGCAGCCTGGTCGGCAAAACTAACTTTGTCGGTGATACTGCGCAGCTCAACACCATTCCGGTTGGCCGCCTCGACCCAAATGCAGTCAAGCTGTTAGGGGTGTATCCGGCGCCGACTCGCCCGGGCCTTGCAAATAACTTCTATAACGCGCCCAAGCAGACTGAAAATACAAATTCATATGACATTCGCATCGACGAGAACTTCAATGCGAATAACAACTTGTTTGGCGTCTATGATCGAAGCCTCATCTCAGAAGGTGTCCCGTCGGCCCTTCCCGGTCTGGCTGTAGGTGAGAGTGGTGGTCGCAACGATAGCTTCCCTGCTTGGTCGTTCGCCATAGGTTATACCCACGTTTTTACGCCGACGCTAACCAACGAAATGCACGTTGGAGTTGTTCACGCCGATAAGTTGCAGCGATCGATCTATGGCAATACCTTCGGTATTCCAGCGCAATTTGGAATCCAGGGAATTCAGCAGGTGGCCAACAACGGCGGCCTTCCTCCCATCAGCTTTTCATCTTCGACCAACGCCAGCACCCTGACACACATCGGCGTGGGAAATTACACTCCGACCTTACAGTACGTCTACAGCATTGAAGGTGCGGATTACGTAACCAAGGTAATTCGCAACCATACCTTCAAGACCGGCGTCCAGGTAGACGATTTGGAAGGAGACATTTCTCAGCCGCCACAAGGTCGAGGTGACTTCAACTTTTACGGGCAATATACCGATATTCCAAACAAGAGCAGCGGCTTGAATGGAGTTGGCGATTTGTTGCTGACTCCCATCCCTTCCACCGTCGGCGGTGTTGACTACGTGGGTGGGATGACCAGCTTCTCGGGATCGAACATCGCAGCCACAGACGACCATCGCTGGTATATCGGCGCATTTTTCCAGGACGACTGGAAAATCACACCAGACCTGACGTTGAACCTCGGCGTTCGCTGGGACTACTTCACTCCCTATGCCGAAGTCCATGGCCACCAGGCGAACTTTATCCCGGTGGGCGGCAACGGCAATGCCGGCACTTACTACATTCCGAATTCAGGTTGCCAGGTACCCCGCTCGACCGGATTTAACGCGTTGCTGACAAGCAGCAACATCAACCTCGATTGCGTTTCCGGACTTACGTTGGGCAATGCCCAGAAGGTAAACTTCGCGCCTCGCCTTGGATTTGCATATCGCGTTAAGCCGACTATTGTCCTGCGTGGCGGATATGGAATGACCTATGGCGCCTTAGGCAACCTCGGCTATGGTGGCACCTTGGGAACAAACTACCCCTTTGTCTACACGGCAACTTTCAACAGCCCGGATTCCCAGCATCCACTCCTTCTATCCAACGGCGATCCAGCCACCATGGAAGAGGCTTTCACAACTGTCAATTTTCAGGACCCAACAATTAACAGTGGGCAAGGGCTGAATTTGTACGGACGTCAGTATAATTTTCAGACTCCGTATGTTCAGACCGTGAACCTGACAGTACAGGACCAATTCACCAATCACGATTCTGTGCAGGTCGGCTATGTTGGAACCATGGGTCGGCATCTGGATAATCTGGGTTATAACAATTCGCCGACACAAATTCTGCCGCCCAGCGTAAACCCGCAACTCTATGTTCCGTTTCCCAGCTTCGCCCGCAATTCGACCTACGAGACCACCAATGCCAACAGTAGTTATAACTCCCTGCAGGCAACCTATGAGCATCAAACGTCGTTCGGCCTTTATGTGCTCGGCAACTATACCTGGAGCAAGTGCATGTCTGACCAGCACACTCAGGCGTCGCAGAACCAACAATACCGGGCCGAATGGTTGCCAGGCTTCGGCATTTCCAGGGACTATGGGCTTTGCGACACCGACGCAACAAATCTAGTCCACCTGTCAGGATCGTACAATTTACCTTTTGGTCGCGGCCGCCAATTTCTCGCTAACTCGAATCGTGCCACCGACGCGATTCTCGGAGGCTGGGTCGTCAACTTTATCTACACCTATCAAGGTGGTCAGCCGACTACGGTCGCCTGCCCGGTTGCGACTTCAGAGTTCGGCTGTTTCGCAAATACGGTTCCTGGGCAAAATCTGTATGCCGGACCTCATAACTACAAACAGTGGCTAAACCCCGCCGCTTTTGCCCAACCGCCGATCGCTACCGCAATCGGGGAAACGAACTATGCCGTTCTCGGAGGCAGCCCGCAGCAAGTTCGTGGTCCAAGCTTTAAGAACGTGGACGCATCCATCCTGAAGAACTTTACCTTTAAGGATTCTCTTCGCCTGCAGTTCCGAGCGGAGGCTTTCAACTTGACCAATACCACGCAATTTGGCCAGCCGACGCAGCTGAACTTCACAACTTCCAACTTCAGCCAGATCAATAGTCAGAGAAATCCAAATCGAGTGATGCAATTGGCATTGAAAATGTTTTATTAAGTGAAAGGAAAACCTTTCCGGGAGTAACCAGTGAGGCAGGCATAGCTTGCCTCACTCATTTTGTCACTCAAGTTACTTGGTCGTGGCGGAGTGAGCTCCTTGTCCTGTCGTCTCCAGGTAATTCACGTAGATTGGGTTGCCAAGCATCTCCAGCTCACCGTCTGTTGTCTCCACCTGCGGAAGCAGCCAATGCTGCTTGCCATCGCTGGGCCAATGGAATTGCAGAGTCACATCTTGCTGCGAAAGAACACGAGCAGGAAGCGCCGAGTTGTCATGCCCGTTGTCCGATAGCTTTAGGGTCCAACCCGAACATCCCACGACATGAACTGTTATCTGTACTGGGGAGCCGCCAGAGGCGCGGAGCGTATCGCCCATCATGACCGCTTTTTGCGCCGCCGCCGCCGTCATTTCCAGCATGCGATCGTGAGATCCAGTTAGATCGATAAACACATGTCCATACCGAATGCCATCCAGTATCGCCGGCACAGATAAGTCTTGCGCATAAACCACTGTCGTTGGGATTCCCACGGAGTCAGGATGTGAAACGGGCCATGCGCCATGATGATTGTCACTGCCCCCGATCGCCGGGATTTGATAGCCGTCGCTTAATTGCTGCTCCCAGAAGCTGACACCGGAATAAGGGCCGTGGAGTGCCCCTCCATTGACAGCCTCGATGGCGGAAAACAGATGAAGGTCTGCGGGCGGATTCGGGTGCCACCCGCAACCGAGGCAAATTTCTCCAGTGGGAGCATTCGGGTGATTGATAGAAATTATTCCACCCAATCGGTGAACCTGTTGTGCGATTGTGTTCATGCTGGGCACGTCATGTGTCCCAATCCGGTAATCCACGAACCGCGTAATGCCAAACACATTCGCGTGTCCTTGAAATGTAGTAATTTCGCGCCCCGGAATAAAGAGCAACTGATCAAAATAGGGTTGCAACTCCCGAAGCGCGTCATATTGGGAGATCGTATTGTGGTCAGTAACTGCAATAAAATCCAGCCCGCGACGCACGGCTGCTTCGGCCGTGACAAATACGGGGCATGGGACGGGCTTACCGTCCTGACTCGGGCACGTGCCATCGCTATGCCCGGTATGCATATGTAAGTCACCTCGGTACCAAGCCGGCCCGGTGCGTAATGGACCGTTCGAGAAAGATTGAATGACCGGCGTCGTTTCAAAGAAGATATCGGCTGTGTAATGAGAGATGACGTTCGGCCGGATATTCGGCACGGCAATCAGAAGATACCATCGTCCCGGCACGATAGGTCCTGGCAAATAGGAAGGGGTCGCGTCGGTTTTGCTGATCGTAAAGCTCGATTTGTTGCCGCCGCTGGCCCCGCGAAATCCGTTCGGATCGAAGATTCCGAGATCGAACCTTGTCCCCTGGTCTTTTCCCGTGTAATGAAATGTAACTGTCAGGCGAAAGACTTTTGAAGGTATATGGAACGGAACCTGAATGTAGGTTTGGTTTTGCGCGTGTGTAACTACGCCTTGCAATACCAGGTTGGGTCGGGCTTCAGATTCTGCGCTTCGGCTACCTAGGACGACGCTCACAGCCAGCGTAAGCCAAAAGATCCTTCCTATACGGTTCAACTTCAAAACATCACTCCATGGCGTGGAATTACGGGCTGAAGGCGTTCAATGCGAGAGCGTGCAAATCAATCAATTTTATTCAGGACGAACTCTATGATCAGATCCATATAATCGAGGAGGATCTCTTTCAGGTGCGGTTCCTCCGCATCTATCAAACCGCTAAAAACAGGCTAAACCAATTCCCGAGAACACAGACGATCAACGCCACCGTCACCGGGGTGCTTAGTTGGCAGGGAAACTATTTCTTGGTATCGAAGAAGCTATAGGTCGCCGAATAAGGGACGCGCACCTCGGCTCCTGCATGGGTTGCGTCGCACCCACTGGATGGAGCTGAGCCGCCTCGTGTATCGATGCGCCGCACAACATCGACATGGCTCAGGCGACCCGGACCGCCGGTCGGATGCGCCGCAACGATCAGCCATGGAATGGTCCCCGGTTGCTGCCGAACCTCCAGCACTTTGCCCTGCACTTCACTTCCATCATTGAGCCTCCAGGTTGGCCCCGCGAAGTGCTTTCCAATTGCCTTCCCGTGCTGATCGAATAAGGTAGCTTCCGGCGCCTTCAACTTCCACGACCAATCAGCATCTTTCATACATATGTAGATCTGTACACCTTTTCCGCGAGCTTGCAGGACAAGGGCAGCGGTCGAGGAGCCATCAAAATGAACGGTTTTCGCCTGCGTACCCTGCGTACGCGGAGCGGAAGCGGATTGTGCGCCCGCCGTGCAAGCCATCGCAATCAATCCTGACAGGCAAAGGAAATGAAGCGTTGCTGGTCTCATTTGGAGTAGAGGATAACATTGGCGCGTTATCGGAATGTTGATCGGTCGGCAATTGCATAGGGCGAACCCACTACAGCGATTACTGTAGGAACCTGGCAGGAAACATCGCGCAAGCATCCAAATTTCCGTCGGGAGGAGGACTCGAGGGTGACAGCGATGAAAAAGCAGCATCGGCCAAGTCATCTAGAAGACTAGTTGACGCAAATTATATTTCAATGATACAAATTGGTTTCAAACAAAACTGCTCTATTGTTCGTTGGAGGAATATACATATGTCCGCGGAAACTTACCTGGTTCGTGCTGAAGAGACAATCGCTGCCATCCGGAAAACACAAACGAAAAAAATTGAGGAAGCCGCGGCGGTTTTTGCCACCTCTATTCAGGCCGGCGGCAAGGTCTATCTGTTTGGAAGCGGGCACTCCGTCATACCCGTCCTGGACATTTTCCCCCGATACGGCAGCTTTGTGGGATTCCACCCAATCTACGATCCTCGACTCATGTGGTTTAACGTCGTCGGTCCCGGCGGCGCGCGAGAATTGCTTTGGCTCGAAAGAACGGAAGGCTATGCCTCGGTAGTCCTGCAGAGTTATCAGCTGGAGCCTCGCGATTCCATTCTCATTTTCTCCCACGGCGGTCTAAACGCAGCCCCCATCGAAATGGCACTCGAGGCCAAGAAAAGTGGACTCACCGTCGTCTCTGTCTCTTCCCATCAAAACCACAAACAGGCCAAGCCCACCCATTCCAGCGGCAAAGACCTTGCCGATGCTTCCGACATTGCGATTGACAATTGCGTGCCTCCGGAAGACGCTTTAGTGGACGTGGAAGGGATCAAAGAAAAATTTGCAGCCGGCTCCACGGTAGCCGCTGTCTCCATTGCCATGGCGATTGTCGCGGAGACGGGCGTGCGGCTGGTACGGGCCGGTGCGAAGCCGCCTACGTTTGTTTCCCCCAACGTCGGGTTGCCGGCAGACCACAATCAGAACGTCTTCCGCGCGTATGAGCGCTTCGTGCGCGGCCGCTAGCATCTGTCCGCACCCTCAAGTGGACGGATCAACTCCTCGGCTGGAAATCTGGGGGCAAAATGAATCGTATCTTGGCCGGAGTTCTCGCGCTCTTTCTTTTGGCCGGGGTCGCGCCTGCTAAGTCCCACACCGCAAGCGCAATCGCTCCAGCAGGCACGGATACTTCTGCTTCCAATTCGTTTTTTCCCATGGCAGTCTGGTATAGCGGAGGCAAAGCTAGGGCTCCCATGCTCGGCCCCGTGGACGCGAACTCCGCCCAGCAATGGGGGCAGGATCTCGACCAGATCAAACGGGTGGGCTTCAACACCGTGAAGACCTGGATCGACTGGTCCACAGCAGAGCCTGCTCCGGGCGATTTCGATTTCAAAAATCTGAACCTCTTGTTGCAGCTGGCTCACCAACGCGGTCTGCGCGTGATTGTGCAGATTTACATGGACTCCGCGCCGGACTGGGTCGGCCAACATTTTCCCGATGCGCGTTTTGTCGATCGAAGCGGTGCCGTGATTACATCGCAATCCGCTCCCGGGTATTGCGTCGATGACCGCGCAGTGCGCGCAAAAATGGTCGAATTCTACGTGGCCCTTTCCAAGGACGCCAACAGGTTCCCCGCGCTCTACGGATGGGATGTGTGGAGCGAGCCGCACATCGTCAACTGGGCGGAAATTTCTTATCTGAAGGACCCGGAATTCTGCTATTGCCGTTACAGTCAGGAACGATTCCGCGAATGGCTGCAGGTCAAATACAAGACACTCGATGCGTTAAACGCAGCATGGTACCGGAGATTTACCAGCTGGGACCAGGTATCGCCTCCGCGGTTTTCTACCATATCTTTCCTATGCGGACTATCTGGATTGGCGCGCTTTCATTGACGACAAGCTGGCAGAAGATTTGCACACCCGCGTGGTCGCCATTCGCAGCGCCGACTCCAGCCATCCGATTACCAGCCATGCCGACGATCCCGGACTTTTCATTTCTCCCACCGATGGCTACGGTCAGCCGGACGACTGGAAAATGTCGAAGGCGGCAGATTTTTTCGGCACCTCGATCTATCCCAATATGGTTCATATGTGGCCGGACTGGATGCTGGCCTCCGGGCTGGACTTTATTCGCTCCGCCGGCCACAGCTACGGTAAAGGTTTCTGGATTGGCGAATTGCAGGCTGGCCAGGGCGTCAGCGGCATGAGAATCGCCCAGCCCGTAACAGCGCAGAACGAGCAGTTCTGGCTTTGGCAGGTCCTCTCGCACGGGGCGCGAGAAGCTGCCGTGTATGCGTGGTACCCGATGAGTTCCGGATACGAGTCAGGGGGCTACGGCCTGATCAATCTCGATGGCTCGGTAACCGATCGAGCCCGGGCCGCGGGAGCGGTGGCGCGCGTCGTCGAACAGAACGCGACGGCAATCAACCAAGCGCAGCCCGCCGCTGCTCAGGTAGCCATCCTCTATGATCGTTTGTCCTACATGGTCGGCGGCACCGAACCGAGCAACGTAGTTCTCGGCAACGCCGAACGCGATTCGCTCTACGGCGTCTATCGCGCCTTTTGGAAAGAACAGATACCCGTCGATTTCCTGAACGCCCCCACCCTTACCCTCGCAGACTTGCGTCCCTATAAAATTGTCTTCCTGCCGTATCCCGTGATGCTTTCCAAACAAGTCGCCGATGCCGTCAAGGAATATGTCGCTCAGGGAGGCACCGCCGTTGCCGAAGCGCGCCTGGCCTGGAACAATGCGCGCGGCTATGCCAGTCCGGTCATACCCGGCTTCGGGCTGGACCAGGTGTTTGGTGCGCACGAGACGTCGATCCATCCGGAATCTGAACCGCGAATGACTCTCGATTCGACGGCGTTGCCCGGCTTGAAGAGTGGCGACACCGTCGAGGGTGCTGCGTTTCAAGAAGACCTGCAGGCGCTCCCAACGGCGTCTGTGCTGGCGCACTTTTCCGACGGCCAACCCGCCATTGTTCAGAACTCCTTTGGTCGCGGTAAGGCAATCTTGGCCGGTTCCTTCGTCGGCCTGGCGTATCAACAGAAACAGGATCCCCTAACCGGGAAATTTCTCGTGTCGCTGGCCAACGCCGCTGGCGTCACGCCACAAGTTCGCATCTCCGGTCCTGGAACATCAGAGGTGGAAGTTCGCCGGCTCATCAGCGAGAACGAGCAATTCGTTTTCGTTTTCAACCACGCCGCTAATCCTGCCAACGCCACAATCGCCCTGCAGCTACCATGGCAGGTACGGAACGGGCGCGATCTTGTCAGCGATGAACAATTGACTTCCTCCGAAATCCAGACTTCGGCGAATGGCGAACAGACTGTGCTACAAAAAGACCTCGCACCCAAGGCCATCTGGATCGTTCGCCTGGACAGAAAATGACCGCATCGGTTCGCGCTCCAAGTCGAATCGCACATCGCCAAGGAGAAGACGTGGGACGCTTCGCGCTGGTGGTCGATCTTGGGGGCACAAAAATTGCGGCGGCGCGCGTCGATTCGGCCGGCAAGATCACCCATCACGTTGTCGCCCCGACACCGCCCGGCGGCGGCAAGGCCGTCGTTGGTGCAGTGATCGACATTCTTCAGCAACTGCCGCAACAAGGCGCCTGTGCGCTCGGCGTCGATGTGCCGGGCTTGGCTTATCCCGACGGAAGCGTGTGGGCGCCAAATCTTTCTGGCTGGAAACGCATGCCCCTGGGCGCCATGCTGAACGCGCACTTTCACCTGCCAACTCTGGTTGAAAGCGATCGCAATGCATTTGTGTCAGGAGAGGCTTGGCGAGGTGCCGCGCAAAATTGCCGCGACGTCGTTTTTCTCGCCATCGGCACTGGAATTGGCGCGGGCATCATCAGTGGCGGACGCCTTCTGCGTGGATCGGGTGAATTGGCCGGTTGTCTCGGTTGGATGGCAACGGGTTCTCGCTTCCTTCCGCGATATAAAGACATCGGCTGTTTGGAATCGCATCTGGCAGGCCCTGGAATTGCGCGGGAGGCCAGCCGAATCCGAAAAACAGCGACCACTACGCGCGAGTTGATACAACTGGCGCGGCGCGGCGACCCAGAAGCCAAAAAAGTGATCGCGCAAACCGGAGAATATCTCGGTCTCGCTCTGGCGAACCTGGTCAGTATCCTGAATCCGGAGATGATCGTGGTCGGCGGCGGCGTGGCAGCGGCGGGAAATTTATTGTTGGCTCCCGCGCGCAACACCATGCGACAGTGGGCTCAGCCTCTCGCGGGCAAGCAGGTGCGGATTGTCCGTTCTCGTCTGGGTGCGCGGGCGGCGCTGCTGGGAATGGCAAAGATGGCCTTCGACCTCGCGTCCCTTTGACGGATGGCCGAGCGTCGCTACACGCGGTTGCAACAGACGAGAAGAATTGCCAAGAGATTTCTGAGTACGCCATGACATTGCGAAGCAAAAAAGATGGATCGATTCGGCGCACCGGACTCCTCATCACAATCAACGCCTGCATGTTTGTGTTCGGCATTGTCCTGCTGCTGATGGGCTCTCTTCTTCCCACACTGAAATTCGGCGTCGCGCGCTCCGGCAGCCTCGGGTCATTTCCGCTCATCGGAATTCTGCTCGCCACCGCACTGGTTGGCCCGGTCCTGGACAAACTCGGCGCGAAAGCTGCGTTGGCTGTGGCCCTTGCGCTCATCGCCTCCGCGCTCGCCGCCATTCCGTCGCTTGGGACTTATTCCGCACTTGCTGTCGCCGCGCTGATCTACGGCTTGGGAGCAGGCGTGCTGAACGCCGCAACAAACACCCTCGTCTCCGGTCTCAACGCATCGGGACGAGGCGCGGCCTTGAATCTGCTCGGATTTTCTTTCAGCCTTGGCGCGCTCGCTGTGCCGCTGCTCATGTCCCTCACTCGGGGAAGGTTCTCGTCCGCCACCGTCCTGTATATTCTGGCGGCCGCTTCCGCTGCGATTCTTCTATCCGTCCTGATGCAAGAATTTCCCGCGCCGATACACGCAAGCACTCCGCTGGGGACCCTGCTGAAAGTTCTCCGCCACCCTCTTGTCTGGCTCTTTGGCGCACTATTATTCTTTGAGTCCTGTAATGAAAACTGCATGTTCGTGTGGGCCGGCAAAGTTGCGCAGGATCTGCTGCATTCATCGGCGCAGCGCGCGGAACTGGTGCTGCTCGGACTCAGCGCCTCCATGGGCGCGGGGCGTCTGTTCGCCGTGCTATGGCTCAAATGGTTCGGCGACCGCAATACCATTTTGCTCTCAGCTGGCTTCGTCGTTGCCGGCGCAATTACCGTGCTCAGCTCTTCAACGTTCACCGGCGTGGCCACAGGTTTCTGCGTGATCGGCTTGGGATTGTCCGCCATCTTCCCCACGATTCTCGGAATGGCAGGAGATCGTTTCCCGCGCGAAACAGGAACTGTTTTTGGCGCCATCATCACCCTGGGTCTGGTCGGTGGCGTCGCTGGACCGGTGCTGGGTAGCTGGGCCGCGACCTTCAACCCGGCTCGCGTGCTCGTTATGCCGATCGTCGCAGCCGCCGGCGTGGCCGCTCTCACCTGGGTCGTCTCCCTCCGCAAGCACGCGATCACCGTAAGCACATCACCAATCGATTCGAACTCCTTCGACCCGCCCGCCGACGTTCTCTAATATGTTCGGCCAGATGCAAAGCCGTGCTCTCGTACAGTACAAAGAGGAACGTGCGGAGGCGGGATGAAACAACATGGACCCGCTCCACACGATCGAGATTGTTGATAGAGTGAGCCTGAAATGCCAGAGGGTGATATGCGTCTCAAAACGTCCGCTTCCATCGTCATGTTTGTCTCTTTTGCCTTCACATACCGCGCGCACGCGCAGCAGTCAGCTGCCTCACCTCCGGTATGGAATGACAATTCTTTGATCACCTTGCAGAAACGCGGTGGAGACCCTTCTACACCCAGCAATGTCAAGATCGAATTCTATGGACACGATGCCTTCAAGATCACATCGCCGACCGGTTTGACGGTGCTCAGTGATCCCTGGCGCAATGATGCTACGGGAGCCTACCCACATTGGTTCCTGACGGAGTTCCCAGCGATCCGGGTCGATATCGTTCTCTCCACCCACGCTCATTTCGACCATGACGCCGTCGAACGTCCCCAGGATTGATGGTCCTGGAACGTATGGTCGGACAGTTCAAGCTCGGCGATGTCGAAATAACGGGTCTCGCCGACAAGCACAAATGTGAACCCGCGTCGCCCGACAAGCCGAATCCTGTCTCTTCAGAGATTCACGAACAGACGTGTCCACCAAACAACGTGATTGGCTTCGATAACGCCATTCAGATCGTCGAAACAGGCGGATTGCGAATCGCTATCTGGGGCGACAATCGCGCGGTGCCTGATCCCTCACCCGATCCTTACTCGCACCATGTTGATGTACTCATCCTGCCCGTCGAAACAGTACTCACGCGCGACGAGGCCGATGCGATCGTGAAAAAATATCGTCCCAGGGTTGTGATTCCATCTCATTATTTCGTCAAAGGCCTCACCAACCCCGCCTCTGGCCTGGTATCTCCCGATCAATGGCTGAACGAGCAGCAGACGGTGGATCATGCGGATGTTCGTCGCCTCGATAGTGCGTAATTAACGCTCAATCCAGCCGAACTGCAACGAACCCGTTATCGCGTAGATTACTTCGGCAATCATTTTGAGCGCCAATGAGAGACAACCCGAGGCGTGTTCGAAGCAGAGGGTCGCAACCCGTCGGTTATCCTCGATAGAAGGCCCATCGAGAGGCCGCACATGAATGCCGCGACAGCGGATTCCGATCTTCCAGCCGAAGAGGAGTGCAAGTGAAGTCAGTCCACCCCCGTCGCTCTTGCAATTTCTTTTTCTGGTTGTGCTCGCTGCTCCTCAGTCTCATCTCTCTGCCCAGCGTGGCTGCAGCGCAGGATTCAATTCCGCCCGCGCCCAGACCAGCCAGCGCCGCTCCAACCGCCGCCGAACCCGACGCAACAATTCCCGCTCTCTTCATCAGCGATATCCACTTCGATCCCTTTCACGATCCAGCCAGGGTGCGCCAACTTGTTGCCGCTCCGGTCAGTCAATGGGGTTCCATTTTGTCCCGTCCGCTGTCGCCCAATCAGCCACAGGCTTTCACAACACTGCAGCAAACTTGTTTTGCCCGCGGCATTGATACACCTGATCCGCTGCTTCGTTCCAGCCTGCGCGCCATGCGCGCTCGACAACCCAACGCAAAATTTATGCTGGTCAGCGGCGACCTGGTTGCCCACGCCTTCACCTGCCGATACAAAACACTGTTCCCTCACGCCACGCCGGCCGAGTATCAAAGCTTCGTCGAGAAAACCATCCGCTACGTTGTCGGCCAGCTTCGTGCAGCCTTTCCTCGAATCCCCATCTACGTCGCGCTCGGCAATAACGATAGTGCCTGCGGCGATTACCATCTCGACACAGGAAACAACTTCCTCGCCGACACCGCGCGCATCGTTGCCACCGCATTACCCGTATCCGATCGCGCTACCGCGGTCCAGAACTTCTCGCAAAACGGCAGCTACAGCCTCTCCATGGCTCCCCCCATGCAGAACACACGCCTCATCGTCCTCGACGATCTTTTTTTGTCAAAGAAATATCGCACTTGCGCCGGCCAGCCGGACTCCGCTCCGGCAGATGCGGAAATCGTCTGGTTGCGGGATCGGCTCGCAGCGGCGCGGCAAGCCGGCCAAAGAGTCTGGGTGATGGGCCACATCCCCACCGGCATCGATCCGTACGCCACCGCGCGACGAATGGGAGCGATGTGCGGGCACATGAATCCTGTTCTATTTCTCTCCTCCACCAAGCTTGCCGATCTGCTGATCGAGTACGCCGACATCGTCCACCTGGGAATTTTCGCCCACACCCACATGGATGAAATCCGTCTGCTAGAACCGGAGCATGCCGATCCCAACTCCACGACACCCGCCGTTGTCATCAAAATGGTCCCGTCGATTTCTCCGGTAGATGGAAACGATCCTTCGTTCACCATCGCGCGCATCAATCCATCGTCTGCGACGTTGCAGGATTACAAGGTTGTTTCCGCATCCAACCACACTGGCATCGCGACCAGGTGGTCCGTGGAGTATGACTTTACTCAGACTTTTCATCAGCAGCAATTTTCGCCGTCAACCGTGCGAGCCCTCATCACAGGATTTGCCGCCGATCCTGGCGCTGATACTTCCGAGAGTCAGCAATATATTCGCCACTACTTTATTGGCGACCGATCCGCCGAACTGAAACCATTCTGGCCGCAATATGTTTGTGCATTGGCGAATCACACTGTCGAGGCCTACGCTGCGTGCGTCTGCCCGACGGCCAAGTGAAGGCGCCTAACTATCCTCCCCGTTTCCGCGTACACTCGCTAAAAGTAGCTGGACTCAAGCGGCATGCAATCAGGAGGAATCTCGATGGTCGATGGCCTGTTGTACCTACTCTTTGCAATCCTGGTGATCCTCATCGTTTCCACCGTCCTCGGTTCGTTTTTCTCGGTGCGAACACAGACGGCCGCGGTGATCGAGCGGTTTGGAAAATTCAACCGCGTCGCCGAGCCGGGATTGAACTTCAAACTGCCTTTTGTCGAAACCAAACATGAAGTCAGCCTCGTCACTTTTCAGTTGGAAGGGTCGATTGAAACCAAGACCAAAGACAATGTCTTTGTTCAATTGCCGGTGAAGGTCCAATACCGCATCATCGACACGCCGCAGTCCATTAAGGACGCCTACTATAAGCTGGCGAACCCGAAAAGCCAGATCGAATCCTACCTGTACAACATTCTGCTCGGGCACATTCCAGAGACAACGTTAGATGATGTTTTCTTGAATCAACCGGCGATCGCCCAGCGCGCTACCGTCGAACTTTCAGCAGAGATGAAAGACTTCGGCTACGAAATCGTCAAAGTTTTGATCACCGACATCATTCCAAATGAAGGCGTAAAGACCGCGATGAACCGCATCAATGAGCAGACGCGCCTCGCGGTTGCCAATCAGGCGCAGGGCGATGCCGAATACATTCTGAAGGTGCGGCAGGCGCAGGCGGATGCGGAAGTGAAGCGGCTGGAAGGCGTAGGTGTTGCCCAGGAGCGTTCCGCCATTGCGGAAGGATGGGAAGAGGCCATCACCAAGGTGAAGCAGGGAACTAATCTGGATGATGTTGGGGCCAGCTTCCTGCTGCTGTTTACCAACTGGACAGATATGCTGCGGGTCGTTGGCGGCTCGACGAATTCCACCATGGTGTTTATGCCAGCGGGCCCTGAAGGACTGGAGAATTTTCAGGCCACCATGACCAACGCGTTGTTGGCTGGAGGCGGCATCAAGAAAACAACCTGAACCCACCGGCGCCTTTCAGGGAAGGGTAGAAAGGGACTTTAGTCCGGGGAAGAGACTCGCCGAAATGCCCCATGAGGCGCAGACGTTCGAAGGATCGCGATGATTCCAACAAACGCTAAATCGGAGACTCCATTTCGGCATTATGCGGTGTTTTTCCCCGCGTAATCACGGTACGCTGCGTTGCCCTCAGCTCCTGCTTTCCGGGTGCGCGTTTTTCCTGTGGTGCGGAAGCCCCGCTTCGAAACGCGCCGCTCAGCGCGGTTCCCAACGGCCGCAGGTTCATCGACGGCTGCGCCAACACTGCCTGGTGCTGCGTCACGATGATCACCCGCGCATTTTCAGTACCGGAACAGTGATAGCTGTGCGGCGTGCTGGCATCGAAATATACTGAGTCTCCGGGCGACAAAATATAGTTCTGCGACCCGTGGCGAATATCCATTTCTCCGCTCAGCACATATAAAAACTCAAAACCCGGGTGAACGTGCGAACGTACCTCGACGCCTTTTTTAAGCGGAATAAACTCTGCCAGGTATGGATCCAGCGTGCGATCCGGCACAAGGTATCCCAGACTTTCAAAAAAATATGTTGGATCATCCACGCCGCTCTGAGGCAACCGCACGCGATCCGATTGCCGATGCACACGAAACAGCGTCCGCGGTTCAGGGTCGAAGAAATAGGAAAGATCCTTGCTAAACACCATGGCAATCCGTGCCAGGTTCCGCAGCGTCGGAACCACCCGACCAGTCTCCAACTGTGACAAAAAGCTGGCAGAGAGCCCGGTATGCTTTCCCAGCTCGACCAGACCCATGGATTTCTTCAGGCGCAGCCGCTTGATCCTCTCGCCGATTTTCTTTTCCCCGATAAAGGATTCGGCGGTTTCTGGGTCGATCTGTTGCGCGGGGTTCATTGCGGCGGTTGTTTTTCCCATCTCAGGTGCTTCCATATCTCTTTAGATGCCTTGCCGCGAAATCGCGTCTGTGTTTATGCCATTGCAATAGAATTCCATAATATAAACAATCCTACTCTCACAATGTCTCATGCCCGCGCCAAGAGCCGGACCCTCTCCCCGCACTTTGTTCATATTCCCAGAATCTATATCGACGAAATGAAGCGCTGTGTTAGCGGGTCGGTTGCCACAAAGACAACCATTTTCTCCGCTTCAAACGTTTGAGCATCCAACCCTCCATCGCCTCACCTTGCGAAGCGTCCGGGTGGTCATGGAAATCTTTCCTCAAGTTTTGATTGCCGGGGCGTCCGGCTTAGTGGGTCAATCATTGCACCGGCACTTCCAGGCGAACGCGGTTTCCTGCGCGACCCTGACACGGCATACTGCTCAACCCGGCAGCACGGAATATTTTTGGAACCCGTATCGCTTTCAATTTCGCGAGGACATGCGACGTCTCAGCGGCATTCGCGCTGCCATTCTTCTATCGGGCGACAATCTGATGGCCGGACGATGGACACCAGACAAAAAGCAGCGAATTCGCGACAGCCGCATTCGCACCACTCAGTCAATGGTCCAGTTGCTATCGCACCTGCAGCAGCGGCCGGAAGTACTGCTCTGTGCCTCTGCCGTGGGATTTTACGGCGACCGTGGAGAAGAAATCCTCACTGAGGATTCTGCCGCCGGTCACGGCTTCCTCCCCGATGTCTGTCGCGAGTGGGAGGCGGCTGCCAACACCGCCGTCGACCTTGGCATCCGAGTTGTGCACCTGCGCTTCGGCGTGGTCCTCGCCCGCGAAGGCGGCGCACTTGCCAAGATGCTTCCGATGTTTCGCCTTGGCCTCGGCGGCAATCTCGGTAACGGGCGTCAATGGATGAGCTGGATCGCGCTGCCCACGCTGGTCGAAATTGTCGAGTTCTGCATGAATCATCACCAGGTCCAGGGCCCTGTGAACGTCGTCGCCAACCCTGTCACCAATGCGGAATTTAGCTGGGCGCTGGCACATCATCTCCATCGGCTGGCCGTGGTGCCCGCGCCCGCCATCGCGTTGCGGCTGGCTTTCGGAGAAATGGCGGATGCGGCATTGCTCTCCAGCACCCGCGCCATCCCCGCCAAGCTGTTGCAGGCCGGTTTCATCTTCAATCTCCCCACCTTGCAGGATGCTTTTCAGCACCTTCTCCCCGCCTGACCCGCGTTCTCCTCGCGACGCTTCAACTCTGCTAGGCTGAAAATCGCAAGCGTTTCTTATCTATTTAGGAGGGCGTCTCGATCCGTCCCGGCATTCATCCGTTCGGCTTTCCCGCGCCGTCGATTCTGTGTCGAGCGGCAGCGATCGCGTCGGTGTCGATTGCGTCGTCGTTTCTGCTCGCGGGATGTGGCATGGCAGCCGCTCCCTCACCTCCATCGCTCGACCTGCCCAAGTTGATTTCAAACCTGACCGCCAACCGCACCGGCAACCAGGTTCATCTGGCCTGGACCACGCCCAACGAGAATACCGATCACCTCAAGCTGAAAGGGATGGTGCGGCTTCGCCTTTGTCGGACCCAGCAGGCGGCGGACTCGCCGTGCAAAACCATCGCCATCATTTCTGCCGTCCCCGACAAAGCCGCGACCTACACGGATGTGTTGCCGCCCGCCCTCACCAGCGGTGCGGATCATCCCATTACCTACCGCATCTTCGGCGTGAATCAACATGGCAGAACAGCAGGTCCGTCGAACATCGCCACCGTGCTCGCCGGGGCAGCGCCGCCAGAGGTGCGAGATCTGGCTGCCAGCGTGGTCGCGCGCGGAGTTGTGCTCCATTGGCAGCCGGTTGCCAATCTTTCCCCGGACACCAGCATTCAGATAGATCGTACGCTGGTGACGCCGGCAGTCGCGCCCAGGCCAGCCAGGCCGAAATCGAGCAGCCCTTTCCCGCAATCGACAGAACCGGCGGAACAAAAACTCCGCGTACGTTTGGAGCCGCCCAATTCGCAGCATACTGCCGCCACCGATCCGGGAATCGCTCTCGATCCCACCGCTCAGTTTGGTCGGCAATATACCTACAGTGCCAGTCGCGTCGTGCAGCAACAGCTGGGTCAGCAGACGTTGCAGCTCAATAGCTCGCAAAGCCCCACGGTTCAGGTGGCCACGCGCGACACCTTCCCGCCTGCCGCTCCGTCGGGCCTTGTCGCGATCCCGATTTCAGCCGTCATGAACAATGGCACTCCAGAAGTCGACCTTTCCTGGTCTGCGAATACGGAATCTGACCTGGCGCAATACCGTGTCTATCGCGGCGACGTCACCACCAACCAGCCCATGCGCCGCATCGCTCCGGAAGGCGCCTCTCCCTCCGCGATTGATGCCATTGTTGCCCCAGCCTACCGCGACATGCACGTTCAAGCCGGCCAGACCTACACCTACGCGGTCACTGCCGTCGATACATCCGGCAACGAAAGCCCTCGATCTGCGGAGGTCACGGTCACCATTCCCACCTCCTAACTAACCCGTTGAACCCATCGAAGGAGAAGCATCGTGCAGTATTGCCGTTTTCAGTCCCAACAAGGCCCGCAGTATGGCGAAGTCAGCCAGCGCCATGGCGAGTGGTGGATGGAGCGCATCATCCCGGCGCCGCCCGATGACCCCACCGTCTCCCGCATCATCGAGAATTTTTCCGCTCAACCTCTGTCCGCACTCAAGCTGCTGGCTCCAGTGACGCCGTCGAAAATTGTCTGCATCGGTCGCAACTATCGCGATCACGCGGCCGAGCTCGGCAATGAGCCCCCGAAAGAGCCGCTGCTGTTCCTCAAGCCGCCATCGTCGTTGCTTCCGCCCGGCGGCATCATTCGCCTTCCCGCCCTATCGCAGCGCGTCGACTACGAGGGCGAACTCGGCATCGTCATCGGTCGCAGCTGCTATAAGCTCAAACCCGGAGAAGACGTCCTCCCCTACATTCGCGGCTATGTGGTGGTGAATGACGTGACCGCACGCGATCTGCAAAAGACCGACGGCCAGTGGTCCCGCGCCAAAGGCTTCGACACCTTCTGCCCGGTCGGCCCCATCGTCTCCGGCGCTGTCAATCCAGAAGCTGGCGTCACCGTCACCACACGATTGAATGGCGCCGTCAAACAGCACGGCAGTACCACCGATTTCATCTTCAACATCGCCACCCTTTTGCGCTATATCTCCGCCGCCATGACCTTGAATCCAGGCGATTTGATCCCCACGGGTACCCCGGCAGGCGTCGGCCCGATGCAGTCCGGCGATGTGGTCGAAGTCGAGATCGACGGTCTTGGCGTCTTGCGCAATCCGGTTCAGATGGAAAATGCCTGAACCGCGACGTCTTCGCTTTCCGGATCATCCGCCGGTATCATGGGCACAGCAGGCGCTGCAATACCGAGATCGTCGCGCCTCTCGAAGAGCAAGGGATTTCAAATAATGCGCGTGATTGTATTGATGATTGAGATTGAACAGCCGGAAGGACTTTCGGCCCGAAAGCTGGTCCTGGAAACTTCCAAGCACAACGTGATCACCGCCTACGGGGGTGCAATGGGGATCAAGCTTTTTAAGCGCTTCCCCGACGTCGATGCTGTCGTTGTCCATCTCGATGTACAAGACATGCCTTTCGCCGCCGTGGTGCAACAAATTCGAGAGATCCGGCCCAACATTCCCATCATCGCGTTATCGCCGGTGGGCAACCTTGCGCTTCCCGAGGTTGATTATGTGATTCCCAGCCACGAGCCGCAAGCCATTTTGAAGGTGCTGGCGGACCATTTCAGCGCTTCCACGTCGAATTAGCCGTCGGACTACACTAGAAGCGAGGCACGCCCCATCGTCGATTTGGTTTCGACGGAGATAGAGAAATACATCTTGAATCGCCCGGCGGAATGATTCCACCGGCGGTTCGCCGCATCAAATGAAGTAGTACCAGCAGGCCTTCCCATTTCGTAAGCAGACGCAGCAGCCAGGAGGAAACAATGTCAAAGTCAGTGCTTGAACAACTTCGCGCCATGACCGTGATTGTCTCGGATTCCGGCGAGATTGAAGAGATCGAAAAGGTCAAGCCGCAGGATGCCACCACCAATCCTTCGCTGATTACCTCCGCCGTTCAGATGCCGCAATATCAGCCCATCATGGACCAGGTGCTGCTCGCGGCCAAAAAGAAGCTCGGCAACAACGCGACGGATAAAGAGGTTGCCAATCTTGCATTCAAAGGTCTCGCGGTCGAATTCGGCAAGCGCATTCTGAAAATCATTCCCGGCCGAGTCTCCACTGAAGTCGACGCCCGCCTGTCCTACGACACCGACGCAACAGTGAAGCAGGCGCGCGAGATCATCCAGCAGTATGAAGCCGGCGGTGTGTCGCGCCAGCGCGTGTTGATTAAGATTGCCTCCACGTGGGAGGGAGTTCGTGCGGTCGAGATTCTGGAAAAAGACGGCATCCACTGCAATATGACGCTGTTATTTGGTATCCACCAGGCCGTCGCTGCTGCCGATGCCAACGCCACCCTCATCTCGCCGTTCGTGGGTCGCATTCTCGACTGGTACAAGAAAGACACCGGCAAGGATTATCAGGGAGCGGACGATCCCGGCGTGCAGTCCGTCACCACCATCTATAACTACTTCAAGAAATTCGGCTACAAAACCGTCGTCATGGGCGCCAGCTTCCGCAACCTGGGCGAGATTGAAGAGCTGGCCGGATGCGATCTGCTGACCATCGCGCCCAAGTTGCTGGAAGAGCTCGAGCAGAAATTTGAAGACCTGCCGCGCAAGCTGGATCCAGCCAAGGCGAAGAACCTGCAGATTGAACGATTGACCATGGACAAGGCGACGTTCGACAAGATGCATGCAGAAAATCGCATGGCTCACGACAAGTTGAAAGAGGGCATTGAAGGCTTCAGCAAGGCGCTCGAGAACCTCGAACAGCTACTGGCGAAGCGTCTTACCGAACTAGGCGCCAACCAGCAGCAGACCGTTGGCGCCGCAAATTAAGCCTCGCTCCTAAGTCGTCTCGAAAACAAAAGCCGAATCTCCCTGAGCGCTGCATCGCTCGCGAGATTCGGCTTTCCCATTGGATGGTTCTAACGCAACGCCCCATCGCACTCTTCCATCGCGACTGCTAACCAACTGCGTTCCCATATGCGATTTTTCTTTGAATTTTTCGTGAAAATTTGTACAGTACTTTCAACTTGCCTGGCATCTGAGATCGGAAAGGATTGGACCGGCGCCACTCTATGCTCGGCGCACGACAAGAACACAGCACGAAGTCCAACGACTTGAACGGCACCATCTGAATTTCATGGATAGGAGCACGCCATGTCTGCCAATTCGACGCCCGCGGAAAATCCGCTGCGGAAATTGTTTGAGGAAATCGTGTACGGCTGCTATAGCCAAACCTCCGAACTCAACGATGCCGAGATTTCGAACTACGTCGCCGGCATCCTGACCGACTTTGCCGAAACCGAACAACTCTATCGCATCCGCGATCGTCGCGGCCGGCCCCTGCGCGAAGTCAGCGACATGCTCGTAGCCTCAGACCCGGTGTACGGCGATGCTTATTCCTTTCCACGCGAACGCGAAGTCCGCAAGCACATCGGGGATTTCAGCCTGTTCTTTACGGGGATGTTCCCAGAGTCTGCCCAATGGCTGCGCCGCAATCAGCAGGAAAGCCTGCAGGCACTCAAGCGCGCCGGCAAGGAAAGCTACTACATCGTCTCGCAGTTCAATGTGTTTGAGTTTGAGCAGGAAGCGCCTCTGTTCGCGCGCCTGGCAGACGCCTTTGATGCCTGCGCCGAGGGGCTGACACAGGTACGAAAAGAACTCGATCGCCGCCGCCTGTTGCCGCACCCCAGCCCCACGCCGCCACCAAAATTATTGATGTAGGGAGAACTGAGCGAGGCGCTCCTAATCGTCTTCAAACAGTTCGCCGAAAAGTTCGCGGACTTTGTCTTTGGCGTCTTTCAGCACCCGGCGTCCGTTCGCTGTCGCCGAATACATGCGACGGCTGCGTCCATCTTCACCATGCATGGAACGTGAGCGCAACAGAGACTTCTTCTCCATGCCATGCAGGATTGGATACAGTGTCCCCGGGCTCAGCCGATATCCGTGGCGACCCAGCTCTTCAATGATGCCCAGGCCGAACAGTTCGCCTTCCGCGGCATGGTGCAAAATGTGCAGCCGAACCAGTGCGGTATACAACTCGGGATAATCTTGTGTCTTGCGTCGCTGTTGGGCCATGGCGTACTATCGAAATCCGATATCGGATTTCGTAAATTCACATCGCATTCACATCTATTCGGCAGTATAAAAGACCAACGGAAAATTTTGACATTGCAGCCGATGAATTTACAGGGCCGCAATCGAAGCGAGACATGAAGCCGCGAGACACAACCAGCCAAATGGATCGATATGAAGCCGCAATCGTGCTGGTTCGCGTCCTTGTCGGCTGGGTCTTCCTGTCAGAAGGAATTCAGAAGTTTCTCTATCCTGCCGCGCTGGGAGTAGGCAGGTTCGCGAAAATCGGTATCCCGGCACCTCAGGTGATGGCTCCCTTTGTCGGCGGCGTAGAGATCGTCTTCGGCGCTTTGATTCTCCTCGGACTCTTCACCCGGCTGGCAACAATCCCCCTGCTGATCACAATCACCGTCGCAATCCTCACCACCAAAGTTCCGTTTCTAGTCAAGCACGGTTTCTGGGCCGCTCTTCATGAGTCGCGGGCAGACATTAGCATGCTTCTCGGTCTGATCTTTTTGCTGATCGTCGGCGCGGGATCCATTAGCTTGGACGCCCGCTTTCGCCCTGGCACCGCGATGCCGTCTTCACGCTGATCCGCCTCGACTGAAGGAGATTCTCGAATGGAAATTTCTTCGCGCGCGCTGGTCACGCAATTCCACGGAATGTTCTTCGGCGTTTTTTTCCTCCTGCTCGTGTTCGGAATGGTTGTCGAACTCTACCGCTCCAGCTTCACCGCTGCCCCATCGCAACTCAGCCCCGCTGGGCTGTCGCTCGAGCGCTTCTATCTGGTGTTGACCGCGATCATAGGCTGGGTTGCGGTTCTGACCGGCGCCTACATCGTCTATCCGTGGTACCGCGCCATTCCGCCCGCCGCGGCCACCCTGGCGGATTATCCGCAAGCTCTCCTCAAGTCGAGCCCCACCACCGCAGGCTGGCATTCGCTGGGCATGGAATGGAAAGAACACATCGCCTGGTTCGCCGTCATCGCGATCACCATGGCGGCCTGCGTTCTCATTCAATATGGCCACTCGATTCGCCATCATCCACAAATGCGCAAGGCAGTGCACGGTTTTGTCGTTGTCGCTTTTCTGTCGGCCGTGATCGCTGGATATTTTGGCGCCATGTTGAACAAGCACGCGCCCGTTCGAGGCGGCGCCATTCACCAGCTCATGCAGGAGCGTCGATGAATTCTTCGCAGCCGCAAAAGGAACCCGCTGTTCGCATTTCAGCGGAATCTGATCTGCCCAACGGCCCCGGTGCCGCTGCAATCTTGTCCGCAGGCATCGGCTGTTTTGCGCTCAGTGTTTTCGCCGTTGTTGCGGATGCATCCAAACCTGTGGCGAAATTCTTTACCTTCTATCTGCCCACGGGTCCGCTCTCCGGCGTCACCACGACCGCAATTGTTCTGTGGCTGGTGATGTGGGTTGTGCTGGCGCGCTTGTGGCATCATCGAACCGTCGCCATCGCCAAAATTAATGTCGTCGCATTTGTGTTTTTATTTCTGGGTATCCTGCTCACCTTTCCGCCGTTTGCGGACCTGCTGCTGGGAAAATAATTTGCTCTGGGCTGGATTCATGAGATTCCGTCACCGCTGGAATAGATGCGCACCCCTGTTTCTGTTGATCCTGGCGGCGGGCAAACTCTGGGCCCAGGGTCCGCCGTACCAAACCGATGATCCGGTCCCAGTCGACCTACATCATTACGAGTTTTACGTCTTCGGCAGTACGGACGGTACGCCGGTAGAAACCGATGCGACTGGGCCGGCATTCGAGTTCAATTGGGGTGCGATTCGCAGGGTGCAGCTGCACGCCATCCTGCCCTGGGGCGTGATCGCGCCGTCGAACAATCCTGTCTATCTGCCCGGCGGGACAGGACCGAGTGCGTATGGACTGACTGATATGGAATTGGGCGCCAAGATCGCCTACATAAAAGAATCGAAGTACATTCCCCAGATCGGTACCTTTACGATGTTTGAGATGCCGACCGGCAGTTATTCCAAAGGACTCGGCGTGGGGAAGGTCTGGTACAGGCTTCCCCTGTGGCTGCAAAAAAATATCGGACCCTGGCTGCTGGATGGCGGCGCCGGAGAAACGATCGTCCCGCAGACCGGCTATCGCGACTTTCCGTACGGCGGATTCCTGCTGAAATATACCTTCCCGGGCGATAGATTGGAGTTGGGCGGCGAGGTGTTTGCCCACGGAAAAGAAGGGTTCGCCGCACCACAAACACAGGCTTCCACCATGATTGATCTGGGTGGCTATTACCATTTCAAGCACAATCCAAACGAGCAGTTTTTGTTCTGTTACGGTCACTCCGTTGCCGGCCAGACGGAAAACTATGCCTACATCGGCATGTACTGGACCTGGGGGAAGGATACGGACCAGAAGAAACCGGACGCGGCCACCGCCTGGTTGCCTGGACCAAGCACCACAACCGGATTTCAGTGACCGCGGCTCGCCAGCAGATGAAGGCCGTGTGCTATCGAGATGATTGGGCCGGCGATCGCAGCACCAACAACGCTGCCAGAACCACAAGCCCCGCCGGAATCCACAGCGCTCTCTCTTTCAGGTCAAGCGCGCTATACGCGCCGATCAGCGCGCCAACTCCATAGGCGATCCAGGTGGTGAAGAAGACTGCCGTTCTTCTGCGGCCTTCCGCTCGCTTTGCCGGCTTTTCGGATTCTGCAATGGCCTCGCCCAGATTTTCCAGATCGCCGGTGATAAAAGCAGTGTTCAGCTTGATCGGTCCAATCTTCTGAAACGCGTTGTTCTGCATCCCCATCGAAAAGGCCAACACCAGCAACAACACGATCCGCAGCGTGTCGGGATGTGGCGTCACCGCCAGCCAGCTCAGGACAGCCAACTCGATCGCCAGCGTAAACAGCTCTCTCTGTCGCTCGCGTCCGGTTGTCAGCCGGCGCAGTACCGTTTCCGCGATGATGATTCCCGCGACAAAGGTGATGACGACGCCGATCCGCAACGCCGCCTCGCCCCAGTTATGCAGGACGACGGACGCAGCAAACAGCACCGTGTTGCCG
Organism: uncultured Acidobacteriota bacterium; assembly: GCA_963735505.1. Taxonomy (GTDB): domain Bacteria; phylum Acidobacteriota; class Terriglobia; order Terriglobales; family Acidobacteriaceae; genus JAKAAZ01. The sequence continues at coordinate 348,768 of CAVTLR010000005.1, forward strand.
GTCATATTCGCAATAAAGATTTTGCCGAACAGGATGTACGCAATCACGTCGATCGAGCCGGCCACCATACACAGCGTGGCCACCAGCGGAATCGCGGCCTGAATCTGACGTCTCCGGGAATCGGCCATGCGCGAGCGCCTTCAGGAAAACTATAGGATGTAGCGCGACAAATCCTGGTCCTTCACGATCGAGGCCACCATGTGCTGCACATACGCCGCATCGATGGCGATCACTTTCTCCGTGCCGTTGGCTCCCTCGCGTTCCACCATCGGTATCGTCGGAGAGGTCTTGGCTTCCGCAGCTTTGTCCGCGCTGGCTGCCAAATTTAGAGTGGCATCGCTTTCCGCCGCTTCGCCTTTTTCGTCGGCGCCACTGCGGTTCTTCCGGGCCAGATCGGGCGCGTCAAAACTGATTTCATCCAGCACCCGTTCCATGATGGTGTGCAGACGTCGCGCGCCAATGTTTTCCGTCGCTTCGTTCACGCGGAACGCAAAATTCGCAATTTCCGCCAGCGACTCCGGAGAAAATTCCAGCTTCAACCCCTCCGTCTCCAGCAACGCCGTCGACTGTTTCACCAGCGAGTACTTCGGCTCGGTAAGAATCTTGATGAAGTCCGCTACCGTCAGCGATTGCAGTTCCACGCGAATCGGAAAACGTCCCTGCAGCTCTGGAATCAAATCGCTCGGCTTCGAGACGTGAAATGCCCCCGCCGCGATGAACAAAATATGATCGGTGCTCACCATGCCATAGCGCGTGTTCACGGTTGTGCCTTCCACGATCGGAAGAATGTCGCGCTGCACGCCTTCGCGGGAAACATCCGGGCCGTGTCCGCCTTCTCGGCCGGCAATCTTGTCGATCTCGTCCAGAAAAATGATGCCGGAATTTTCTACTCGCTCGACCGCAACCCGAGTCACTTGGTCCATATCAATCAGTCGCTGTTCTTCTTCCTGCACCAGGTATTCAAATGCCTCACCCACCTTCATCTTGCGCTTCTTGGTCCGCTGCCCAAAGATGTTCGGCAAAATGTCCTTCAGGTTGATGTCCATCTCCTCCATGCCCTGGTTGGAGATGATTTCCAGTGATGGCGTGCTGCGTTCCCGCACGTCGATCTCGACCATGCGTTCGTCCAGCTTGCCTTCGCGAAATTGCGCCCGAAGTTTCTCTCGTGTGCGCTGGTGAGAGTCGCTCGGCGGCGGCGGTGCCGGGCTGGGAAACACGATCGTGTTATCGCTCGACTCATCCACCCCGGAAATCGGCGTCGGCGCGGGTCCAGGCATGGGAGCAGGCATCGCCGCAGGCGGCAGCAGCAAATCCAGCAGCCGCTCCTCGGCATTCAACTCCGCTTTATCTTCCACCTCTTCCAGCTTTTCTTCGCGCAGCATGTCGATGGCGATCTCAACCAGGTCGCGAATCATTGATTCCACATCGCGCCCCACGTAACCCACTTCAGTAAACTTCGAGGCTTCCACTTTCAAAAATGGGGAATTTGTCAGCTTGGCCAACCGTCTTGCAATCTCGGTTTTACCCACGCCCGTCGGCCCAATCATGATGATGTTTTTGGGCATGATGTCGTCCGCCAGCTCCGGCCCCAGCTTCTGGCGACGCATGCGATTGCGCAGGGCGATGGCCACGGCGCGCTTGGCAGCGTGTTGGCCCACAACATATTTGTCCAGCTCCGCCACAATTTGCCGCGGCGTCATTTCATCCAGCGACAGCGCCTGGTCTTCTTCGACTCCAGGTAAATAAATGGCCATATCCACTCCTCGTTCTGCGCCACAGCCTGTTGGGCTGCGGCCAGACAGGCCTATAGTTCTTCGATGGTAATTTGATCGTTGGTATAAATGCAGATCTGGCCCGCGATGCGCAAGGACTTCTCCGCAATCTCGCGCGCCGGCATTTCCGTGTTCTGGATCAGCGCCCGCGCCGCCGCCAGCGCGTAAGAACCGCCGCTGCCGATCGCCGTAATCCCTTCATCCGGCTCGATTACATCTCCCGCGCCGCTGATCAAATAGGTCTGATGCAGATCCGCCACCACCAACAGTGCTTCCAGGTTGCGCAACATCTTATCGGTGCGCCAGTCCTTCGCCAATTCGACCGCCGACCGGCCCAGGTTGCCGGCATATTGCTCCAGTTTGGCTTCAAACCGGCTGAATAATGAAAAGGCGTCTGCTGTCGACCCGGCGAACCCGGCCAGTACTTTGTCCTGGTAAAGCCGGCGTATCTTGCGTGCCGTATGTTTAATCACGCTCTCGCCCAGCGTTACCTGCCCGTCGGCAGCCATCACAACGCGATCGTTGCGGCGCACACACAACACTGTGGTCGAACGAATTCTCTTTCGTTCAGGTCCAGTTCGCTGGCTGGAAGTACTTCTGCGGCGGGAGGCGGAAGAACCGGTGGCGTCGGAGCGCACGTCCGGGTGCAAATTAGGTTCGAACATCGTCAACTTCGATTATAAGGCAATTGTTTACCACTTTTGATCGAAGCCCTACCCTCCGACCCGTCACTTCCGCTATCCTCAAGAGTAGCTCGCATCAGCGCAAATACATTCGACGAGCACCGTATGCAACCTTGGTTATCGCAACACGCACCAGTCATCGCCACCAGCGCAGCCTCGGTCGCTGCTGTAGGCGGCGTCGTCCTCTGGTGGGTTCTCACCCATCGCAAGTCGGCTGAAGAACGCGAGCGCCTGCGCCGCGAACGACTCGTGATTCACGGCCGCATCATCGACGGCTCCGTTCTCGACTGGTCAGAGCAGCCCAATTCAACTGATCTTGGAACGTTGATGTATCGTTACTCCATCGGTGGAGTCAGTTATGAGTGTGCCCAGGACCTGACATTCCTCAAGGGCACTGCATCCATCATCGATGCCACCTGCCTCGGCCGTCCGGCTTCCGTTCGCTACGATCCAAAAAATCCCGCGAACAGCATCATCATCGCCGAAGGCTGGAGCGGCCTGCAGCACCCCAATCGCATCCTGGTTCCGGAGATAGTCGCTGTCACAGCATCCCTGTCCACGATACCTCCAGCGGTAAAATGATCGTATGCATGTGCATGCACCAGCCAACGATCAAACCAAGCGCATTCTTCGCATCTCGCTGGTTCTCACCTTTGGCTATATTCTGCTCACACTGCTGGTTGGATTTCGCGCCCACAGCCTGGCGCTGATCTCCGAAGCCGGCCACAATACTTCCGACTTCCTGGCGCTGCTGCTTTCCTTTGTCGCGGTCTATTTTCATAGCCGTCCGGCCACTGATAAAAAGACCTTTGGTTATCGCCGCGCTGGAGTTCTGGCTGCCTTCGTCAATGCGCTTGCCCTGATCGGCATCGCAGTCTGGCTGGCGGTGGCTGCCGTCGACCGTTTCATGCATCCCCAGGTTGTCGAGCCCCGTCTGATGATGGCCACCGCCGCCGTCGGCGTCATCATGAACGGCATCCTCGCCTGGATGCTGTCGCGGGTCAGTCGCGACGTCAACATCCGCGGCGCCTTCATCCACATGCTCGGCGACACGCTTTCCACCGCCGCCGTCATTGCCGGCGGCCTGGCCATCGCTCTCACCGGCATGCAATGGGTCGATCCGCTGCTGTCGCTCATCATTGCCGTGCTCATTTTCTGGTCATCCCTGTCCATCATGCGTGAAACCCTCAACATCTTGCTGGAAGGAGCGCCGGACAATCTTTCTCTCACCGACATTCGCGATGCCATGCAGGTGGTGCCCGGCGTCTGCGGCATCCACGACCTGCATGTCTGGTGCCTTGGGTCGCACCTCAACGCGCTCGCCTGCCATGTCACCATTCTCGATATTCCTCCGTCGGAAAGCCGCCGCATCCTGGCCGATATCAATCACCGCCTGGGCGAGAGTTTCAACATTCACCACACCACCATCCAGTTTGAAATGCGCGACGATGCCGGCTGCGCTGTCGAAGACGGCTGCCTGCCCACCGACGAATCATTCGCCGCCGCCCACACCCATTCGCATTGATTCCCTGTTTCGGACTCAGCCGACGTTCCCCTAGACTCCTGGCTTTCCACGTAAATTGCTCGGGTTCCACCTGCATCGACGGCCTGACGTTCCATCTGGATTGCAGACCTTCACCCACGCCGTTGACGCTCCAGGCAGTCTCGGATTTTAGTCCTGGGACTGAATCGAATCTCCACGAACGCTGCGGTCCAGTTCCCCCTCAAGGCCACGGCAAAATTAACCCTTGTCCAAGTCGGGCTAAATCCGCTTATAATCACAACCAAAAGAAGGCGCAAATCGCGATAATCCGAAAGAAACGAGGATCGCAAAGCCTTGACTTCGCAACTCACAACCCATCTTCCCGGTGCGCAAACCTTCTACGCGCCCTCGCTCCCGCAAGCGTCTAACCGCCTGCTCTCGCTCGACCTTCTCCGCGGCCTCACTATCGCCTTCATGATTCTGGTCAACGACGCCGGCGACTTCGGCTCTGCCTATTGGCCGCTGCTGCACTCTCGATGGAACGGCTGCACCCCCACCGACATTGTCTTCCCCACGTTTCTCTTCATCATTGGCATCACTACCGTCATATCCACCTCGTCGAGACTCTCCCGCGGCGTACCGAAGCAGCAGTTCTTTCTGCAGATTGTCAGGCGCACCATCATTCTGTTTCTGCTCGGCATCGTTGTTAACAGCTTCCCCTTCTTCAATCCCCACACCATGCGTTTCTTCGGAATCCTTCCACGCATTTCCGTCTGCTACTTCGTGGTTGCGACCCTCTATCTGTTCAGCCAGGGATGGCGCGATAAGCTGGCGCTGTTCATTTCAATCCTGATTGGCTACTGGATGTTGCTGCGCTTCGTGCCCGTCCCCGGCTACGGCGTTCCCACCCACGGCGTTCCATTTATGGACCCGCTGCACAACCTCGCCTTCTGGGTGGACCGCAGCTTGTTCTCCGCGCCTCATCTGTCCGAAGGTACCCACGACCTCACCGGCCTGGGCAGCACGCTACCCTCCATCGCCACCACGCTGCTCGGCGTTCTGACGGCACAGTGGCTGCGCACCTCCCACAGCTTCAACAAAAAAGTCGGCAACATCGCCCTCGCCGGTTTCGCCGCCATTGTGCTCGGCGGTTTGTGGAACTTTACCTTCCCCATCAACAAAGAACTGTGGACCAGCTCCTTTGTCCTGTTCGCGGGCGGTGTCAGCATGTTGCTGTTGGCGCTCTTTATGTGGATCTTCGATCGGGCTCCCGCTCCTTCTTCAGGCCGCGCTCGCTCCCCTCTTGTCACCGCCTTGCTAGTCTTTGGCACCAACGCAATCACTGCGTATGTCTTCTCAGAACTTCTGGCCTCGGGACTCAGCAGCATCCCCACCCATGCCGGAAGCAATCTGCAGGAGACCCTGTATCAGTCGATCCTTCACATCGTGCCTAACGCATCCTTTGCTTCGCTACTGTATTCGCTCGCCTACGTTGGCGTCTGCTGGCTCTTCACCTATTCGCTCTACCGGCGCCGCATTTTTATTAAGATTTGAAATTCTCGGCACGCACGCCCGCGGTAAAAACCGGCTGCCCGCCCTTCAACCCCGCTTCGCGTTGTCGTGTCTGGTCGACAGATTTTTTCTAACTTCCAGCAAGCCGGGCGCTACACTGTATCCGCGAACCGGACCGACCCCACGGCAACGTTCCATGAACTGAATTCAGCGAAGACATCCCATTGAGCCGATTGGCGGGTAAATAGTGATCAGGATTTCGAATTTCCCAGTAATTCTGGCAGTGCTTTCTTTACTTGCCATGTGGTTGGCGGGTCGAATTGGGTGTTATATCCGTGAGAAACGCGTGGCCAGCCGGGGCGTGCCGAGTTCAGATTTCAATATTGCTCTCACTGCGACCTTGACCCTGCTCGGACTCATCATCGGATTCAGTTTCTCGTTGGCAATGAGTCGATACGATCAGCGCAGGAACTATGAGGAAGCCGAGGCCAACGCCATTGGAACGGAATATTTTCGAGTGGATGTGCTGCCGGCAGCCGACGCGGCAAAAATCAAAAACCTTTTGCAACTATATACAGATCTTCGGATCTCGTTTTATCAATCGCGAAATGACTCCGGACTGCAGCGCATCAATGCCGAGACGGCGCAGCTGCAGGGTCAGTTATGGCGCGCCGTGGAAGTTCCCGCATCGGCTCAACCTACTCCGGTCTCTGCCCTGACCATTGCCGGCATGAATGACGTTCTCAACTCCCAGGGATATACCCAGGCTGCATGGTGGTATCGCATTCCCAGGGAAGCGTGGGTTCTGATGGTTATCATCGCAATCTATGCCAACCTGCTGATGGGTTTTGGCGCGCAGGGACCGCGAACAAATTCTCTGCTGCTTGTACTCCCGTTTCTCGTGTCCATCTCGTTCCTGCTGATCGCGGACATCGACAGCCCGCGTGGAGGTCTGCTTCGCGTGCATCCCGTCAACCTGATCTCGCTTTCGGAATCCTTCCACGGGCATTAGCTGCTTGCGACCTAAGGCAGCCTCGATTGCCGCTGCGCGTCCATCCAGCTCTGCAAAATCAGTACAGCCGCGATCTGGTCAATCACATCTTTTCGATCCCGCGCACCTCGTCCCACCACGTCCAGATGGCGATGCGCTTCAGCTGTGCTCATCCGTTCATCCCACAAATGCACCGGCAGATCGAATTCCGCACGCAGACTGTCGGCAAATTTTTCTGCCTCAATCGCCCTCGGGCTGCGATCGCCAGAAAGATGAATCGGCCAGCCAATCACAATTCCCGCACAGCCATAACGCCGCAACAGTCTTCCAATCGACCGCAAATCGTTGCGTGCATTGGAGTGGATGATCGTCAGCAGCGGCTGCGCCGTCAGCCCCAGCTCATCGGAAATGGCCACACCGATTCTTCGCGCCCCATGATCCAGTCCCAGCATCCGAGGAATAGGCTGCAGACCGATCATTTCCTCCGGTAACGACGGTGAACTGGGCGGCGTCTCCACGAGGCTGATGGTACTCGAAATGCCGGGGAACCGGGCCCAGAAGTCGCTCGTACCACCTACAATATAGGGAGGCGTCTGAAAGCCCTTTGGAGTCCGTGTCTGCCGTGCGTGCGTTCCTGGTGTTTGTCCTAGTCCTGATACTCGCCACCGCAGGCGCCTATTTCCTGCTGATCCTTCCCTTTGGCCCATCGACGCCTACCCTGGTGACCATCGCGCCCGGGACATCGGTCAATGGCATTGCGTGGACGCTCCAGAAGAATGGCATTATTCGCAATCGCTTTGCCTTCGACCTGGTGGCGCGGGTGGAGCGGCGCACGTTGAAGGCGGGCGTCTATCGCTTTGATCATCCTGCGCCTTTGCTGGATGTGTACCAACGTCTGCGCATTGGCGATGTCTATACCATCGCGCTCACCATTCCAGAGGGCTTCAACATGTTCGACGTTGCCGCCGCAATGGAAAAAGCCGGCCTCGGTTCTCGCGAAGTCTTCCTCACCGCCGAAGAACACGATACCGGCCTGATTCGCGATCTGGATCCCAAGGCCCCAAGTCTGGAAGGATATCTTTTTCCGGACACCTACAAGCTGGCGCCGAATATGACGCCCGATCAGATTTTAGGAGAGATGGTGGCACATTTTCGTCAGGAGGCGCAGCGCCTGGGGTTGACGCAAAATATTCCCGCGACCGTCACCTTGGCATCGCTGGTTGAACGCGAAACTCCCGTGGGCAACGACCGTCCTGTGGTTGCCAGCGTGTTTCAAAATCGCCTGGCCCAGAACATGCCGCTCGACACCGATCCTTCCGTGATTTACGCAGCTCTGTTAGAAAAGCGCTACCGCGGCACAATCTATGCATCTGATCTAAAGGCCCAGTCGCCGTATAACACCTATACACATACGGGATTGCCTCCCGGGCCAATTTGCAATCCTGGAATTCCCTCATTGGAGGCTGCCATGCACCCGGCTCATACCAACTTTCTTTACTTCGTCAGCGATCCCGCAAATCCAGGTCATTCCCGCTTTGCGGCGACGCTGGAGGAACATGAGAAAAACGTCGCGGCCTATCGCAAGGCACAGCCCCCGCAACGGCCAGGAGATGGTAGATAATTTTGCTTCGACTGCTGGCGAATCTTCGAAATCGCTTCTCGGCTCCGGCCTCCGCCAGCCCCTCCAACAGCGCTTCCGCTGTCGGGCGGGCGATGCTGGCGTGTCTGCCGATGCTGGTATTCACCGGCTGCCTGAAACATACGCGCATCCTCGAACGTCCACAGGCCCCTGCCGTGGTTCTGACCGCCAACCCTCAACAATTGATCCAGGGGCTCGACCAACGCTACGATGCCATTCACTCCATGCTGGCTACCCTGCTGATTCAGGCATCGGTCGGCGGAGCGGCCAAAGGCAAGGAGACTGATTACACCTCCTTCCGCGGTTACATTCTCTTGCGTCAGCCTTCCATGCTGCACGTCATCGGGATGCTGCCGGTTATCGAGACGCGGATGTTCGATATGGTCAGCGATGGAAAGACTTTCACCCTCCTGATCCCGCCAAAGAGTCTCGCGATCACCGGAACCGGTGCGGTCACCGCTCCCTCCACCAATCCACTGATGAATCTGCGCCCAGCGGTATTTTACGATTCACTCTTGATCAAGAAAGTGGGGCCGGACGACTTGGTGTACATCACCAGTGATACTGGCATCGTGCGCGATCCAAAAACGCATCACCTGTTGGCGGAGCCCGACTACGAGCTGGGCATTCTACGCCGCGTCGGAACCAGTCAACAGCTCACGCCGGAGCGGGTGGTCCACATCAGCCGCACCAATCTACTGCCGTTTCAGCAGGACCAGTATGATTCTCACGGGATTCTGGTAACACGCACGCTGTACGCCGCCTACCGCGTCTTCGACGGCATTCCGTATCCGACGAAAATTACCATCAACCGCCCGATCGATGGTTATCAACTCACGCTGACAATTGAGAAGCTGACCTTCAATCATCCGTTGGCGAATGATCAGTTTGAACAGAAAATTCCCGCAGGCACCAAGTTCCAACACCTGCCGTAGGGCCCACGCAACGCTGTTGTCAGTGGAAGAGCTGTCACCCCCAGCGAAGGCCCAACCTCGACCGCAGCGGAGGAACCTGTTTCTCTGTCATATGGTCCGGCGCATGGGTCAGGCCATCACCACTGCGGGTTCCTTTGGAGTTCGGATCACACCACTCGCCTCGCGGGTAATCCGCAGCACCAGGATGTCATCCTGCTGGCCAAAGTTCTGCGCCGCCGCCGCAACTTCCGCTGCAGTGATGGACTGCTCCAGCAATTGGTTCACTCGCTCGAATCCGAACAGCTGACCATCCTTGTCCTGCGCTTCCACCACTCCATCTGACATCATCAGCAACCTGTCTCCCGGCGCCAGCTGAAAATGCATTAACGAAAACTTCGCGGTTGGCATCATGCCCAAGGGCAACGCACCTTCCATCGGCAATTCTTTCCCATTCAAATACGGTGGCAAATGTCCCGCATTTGCCAGCGTGACCATTCCATCCTGAGCGACTCGCAGGGCCAGTCCGGTGGCGTGAGCTTCGCCGCGTTCGCACAGCCGTTGATTCAGCGCATTCAACGCAGTCATTGGATCGTTGCTGTGAGCAGCGTCGGCGCGAATCGCACCCACAATCAACGCCACCAGCATTCCCGCCTGCAGGCCGTGCCCCGTCACATCGCCAACGACAATCAGTACGCTGCCATCGGTTGGCTGCGGAAGAATCTGGAAAAAATCTCCCCCCACCTCTCGTGCCGGACGATATTCGCTTTCAATCGTTAGTCCCGGCACCTGCGGCAGCTCTTCAGGGATCAGCACCTGCTGCACTTCCTGCGCCTGCTTCACGTCCTGCTCCATTGCCTGTTGCCTCCGCTGCGAACTACGAAAGTGCCGCAGCAAGACCATTGAGAAGCAGGTCAGCAGCCCGATGTCGGTGAATGCAGAAAGCACCACAGGTACCCCGAACGGAAACCATTGGGTACGTACATGCAGGAACCGCAGCACTGGATCCAGTGTGGGCAGAACATAGAAGAACAATGCCAGAAAAAGCGTGGGTCGCTCCCGGTTTGGACGTCTCCAACCCAGCACGGCAATCGTGATCGCCAATGCCCAGGCTGCCGCGCTCGATAGGAATTGATTGATGGTGTTGGCGCTAAATACGCCATGCGATACAGTTCCGCGCAACAGAAGTAGCTGGAAAATCAGCCCAGTCGATCCAAACCACAGAATTAGAGTGACGATAATGTTGCGCAGCCATTTTTTATCCGCCACGCCGAAGTAGACCAACCACGTCATCAGCCACAGACCTATACCAATCGGGTTCAGGACAGCGAGAACAATGGCTTGTCCTAACGCCGACATCCATTGCGTCGTCAAAGAAAAGAAAAGTATCCCGAGTGCCAGCGCCGTCGCAAAACATGCGCTGATCGGCCACAGCAAGATCTTTTCCGTGCGGTCGAAAACGTAGAGCATCAGGATCAAAACGGCGAATGCAAAGTACAAAACCGAATCCGCCAATATGGTCGATACAGCACGAAACAGTTCCTCCCATGCCACGTGATAGGCAGCGTTAATTGAGTTCGCAAATCCAAAGATTGGCGGCGCATGCATGCCACCGGGTAAAGTTTGTAGCAGCGTGCGGGGCGCCATGTAGAAGCGGAAGGCGATCACCATTGTCCCGTCCGCACTGTCTTGCAGTGCGTTGACCGGAATCGCGAACTTCAGCGGTCGGGAGTAATAGATCGTCGGCACGGAACCCGTGAAACTTCCGAATTCCCCAATGAAACGGCCATTTACAAACAGCTGGTAACTGTCGTCGACATCTGTCGGCGCAAGCAACGCCAGCGCCTCGTCCGCTCCCTGCACGCGAATTCGCATGCGATACCACGCATACCCCGCGTATCCGGCGTGACCCTTCCCCGTCCACCCGGGAGAAAACCCTTCAAACCCCATGGTCGGATCAATCGACTCTTTCTTTGCTCCCAGGTCGACAACTTCCCAATCACCATCATCGAAATTAGGATCGGCCCATTTGGCATCGTCGCCAATGTGAAATCTCCACGGCCCGGTCAGCGGCACCACGGAGTGTCCAAGCGTCACGTGCGTAATCCCTACATCTGAGGTTGAAGCCCGTGCGGCGCGCAACCCAATGCACGACAGGCTGAACAATACCAACATTGCGATCGTTTTCTTCATGCATGCACCGTTCGTAAAGCGTCTATGCGTGTGACTGATAGTACAGAGATGTCGTCTTCCTGACCGAAATTCTGCGCGGCCGCCGCAACTTCCGCCGCAGTGATTGGCTTCCGTAGCAATTCCTCGATGCGCTCGAATCCAAACAGTTGCCCCTTCTCGTCCTGCGCCTCTGCCACTCCATCCGACATCAACAGCAGCCTGTCTCCCGGCGCCAGTTGGAAATGCATCACAGAGAACTCCGCACTTTCCACCATGCCCAGGGGCAGCGCGCCTTCCATCGGCAACTCTTTCGCATTTAAATAAGGTGGCAGATGCCCCGCATTCGCCAATGTCGCCGAACCATCCGCGGCAATACGCAGCGCCAGGCAGGTTGCATGCGCATGACCGCGACCACAAAGTCGGCGATTCAGCGACTGCAACACGTCCAGCGGGTCGCGGCTCATTTCAACCGTGGTGCGAATCACGCCGACGATCAGCGCCACCAGCATTCCAGCCTGCAATCCTTTGCCGGTTACATCGCCAGCCACAATTAATACGCTGCCATCCGTGGGGTGGGGAAGAATCTGGAAAAAATCTCCGCCGACCTCGCGCGCTGGACGATATTCACTCTCGATCGTCAGCCCGGCAACCTGCGGCAGCGCCTCCGGAATCAGGACCTGCTGCACTTCCTGCGCCTGCTTCATGTCATCCACCAGGCGAGCGGTTTCACGCTGCTGCGCGATGAAGCGCTGCAAAAAAATGAGCAGCAAAACAATTGGCGTCGCCAGAAAGAAAACCGAGGCGATCGGATCCGATCCCGTCCCCGGAACCCAAAGGCCCGGCTGCGGTCTCCTTATTTCAACAAGGACGCCACAAACGAAGAGCAGCCCTGGAGCCAGCGGTAGCCACGCTTTTCTTCCCAGGCTGCGCAGGCCATCCGCGGCAATGGCAAGCAGAAGAAGAAAAACTGCGAACACAAATATAGGAAGGGCGACGGCATTGAAGCGATCCAGCGCCACCGTGGGTCTCAGATAGCCATAGGCCGGCCCAAGCTCCACCGCCTGAATGACGACGACCACCGCCAGGATCAAGCCACTGCTGCGCCGCCAGATTGTTCTCGGCACGCCCAGCAGGTACATGGCTGCCAGGGGCAGCGCAAAAAACTCGATCGAGTCCGCGATGGCGATCATTGCCGCCCAAACCTGCAGAGGAAGCTCTCGCTGCGGTCCGGCGGTTTGAACCGCCAGCAAGACTGCCCAGCTTAGCAGGCAAATGCCGGCCCATACATATTCACGCTGACTGCGGCTGAAGAAAAACAGGAACAACGAGATCACGCCCACCACGCCATCCATCAGCAGGATGGACCAGGACGCCCACGTTGTATTCCATCTTTGCCCGGTCAGTCCTTCCTGAAAAAGGCGGAGCAAACTGTAGGAGCCGAGTACAGGCACCCCGCGCAGGCCACCAGTCGCATTGTGTAGACTTGGCAATCCCTGGTAGCCGCTGTCCCAGAAACGCACCGCAATCGTTACGGGTTCATACTCCGCGAATGCTGACTCCGGGATAGCGAACAGTTTCGACCGCTCAGAGTACACAGCGCGGACCGGATCCAGCTTGCCTAAGCGGCCGATCTTCTGCCCGTTGACATACACTTCGTATCCGTCGTCAAAATGCTGCGGCATCAGCAGTGCGAGTGAACGAGCCTCCGGCGGTGTTTCCAATCGAATGCGGTACCACGCATACCCGGAGTAGCCGGGGTGACCATGCCGTTGCCAACCCGGCAGCGCCGCCAACTGCAGCCACTGCGCAACTGAAAGCGCAGATTGCTTCGCGTCGATCGTGTAATCCTGCCATGTTGCATCGTCGAAGTTTGGATCGGCCCAGGCCAGGTTGTCGCCGGTATGAAATTTCCACGGTCCATTCAGCGCCACCGCTGCCTGTCCCAGGGTGACCTGCGCGACAGGGGATGGTGACGCAACCGTATTGTTCGCGGAGAGATCGGGGGCGCGCTGCGCACTGATGGGCAGTGCAACCAGCGGCCACATCATCAGCGTCAGCCAGAGTTTTCGCATAGGCGGGCACTTCACAAATAACAGTCAAGCTCGCTTTTTGGCAATGAAGAAATGTTCCTTCGACATCCCCCGCCCGGTTTGCTATGCCGACTGCGCGGACCTGCAACTTGTTCGTGACAGTGGTTCGCTCTATGCGGCCACCGGCGCTGGGACATCCGGCTTCTTCCGAAGAAATTTCAAGGCAGGTGCGGTCATCGCCGTCGTGATCAACGCGACCAGTACGAGAATCGTGAATAGCTGCGTATTAATCGCCCCAGCTTGCAGCGCCAGGTTCACAACGACCAAATCGATCAATCCGCGAGTATTCATCAGGAAGCCCAGCAAGATTGATTCCCTCGGCGGCAGATCCGATTTGCGCGCGCCATAATAGGTTCCACCAACTTTGCCCGCAATCGCGATCGCTAGCAGAACCACAAACCAGAAAAAAACATTCTTGCCGCCCAGGTCGCGAAACTCGGTGTGGATGCCGGTTACCGCAAAAAATACCGGCAGCAGCAATACCGAAACCAGCGGATGAATCGTGCGCTCCAGCTGGCGATGCCAATGGTGCAGGCGAGGAACGCACATACCCGCAAGAAAAGCTCCGAACAGTGCATGCACTCCCAGACGCTCCGTCACGAATGCGCAACCCAGGATGAAAACCAGGAAAACCGCCAGCAGAACATTGGAAATATTCGGCGCGCCCTTCCACCGCACCAGTCTTGCCAGAGCCGGCCGCACCACCCCCAGCAGAAATACTCCGAAGGCCACCAGCAGCAGCATCTTCAACAGCAGGATCCAAACGGAAGAGTTGACGGAATCGATCATCAGAGCCACCGCCAGCAGAATCCATCCCAGCACATCGGCAATCGCCGCGCAGACCAGCGCCAGCATGTTCAGCTTGGCATCGCCCGTCCCGTTATCGCGCAGCATCCGCGCCAGCACCGGAAATGCCGTCGTGCTCAGTCCCACGCCGACAAACAGCAGAAAGGCCGCGAAGTTCGGGTTGGTTCCGTGGAAGTTGCGATACAGCACCACGCCCAGCCCGCAGCCCAGCGCAAATGGAATCACCATGGAGAGCAGGCTGATCTTCATGGCCGCCTGCCGCTGCTTCCACACAGATTCGAAATCCAGGTTCATCCCTTCCAGGAACAGGTAGAGAACCATGCCCAGTTCACTGACAAGTGACAATTGAGACAATGAACCGAGCGGAAACAGGTTGGCAATCAAGTGTGGCATGGCATAGCCAAACACCGACCGCCCCAGAAGAATTCCGCCCAGCATTTCTCCCACCACGCGCGGCTGGCCCAGTTTCCCCAGCAGCACACCGCACAGGCCGGTGACCAACACAATAACGGCGATCTGCAACAAAAATAGCGCCAGTGAGCTCATGTTTGAATGAAATGCCTTTTCCTGTTGTATCAGGATTGTAGGTCAGGTTGTCGCGCAGGGAAATTGCGACCGACTTGGCTTCTACCGTAGCGATCTGGAATCCCCAGGCATCGATGACAGCGAAATTCGCGCCAATCATTGGCAACTCGCGGACCGCGCGCAATCTCCTATTACACCGGAGTCCAGGAGTTTCGAATGTTCAAAATTCGCAGTGTATCCTCAGCTGTCTTCGTTCTCGTCGCCGCCCTCACAACCTGTTTCGCGCAGTCGCCCGCAACCACCAGCCCCTCTCAAGCCGCTTACGTCTATGTCGGTACCTCCAAGGGAGTGTATCTCTACGATGCCTCCACCAGCGGAGCCCTCACCGCAGTCTCCGGATCGCCCTTTTCCGTTACCGGCAATGCCGTCGGAAGTAACGGAACCTACTTTGTGACCCTCGATCCGAGTTACGTCCATTCCTATTCCGTCGCATCGAACGGAGCCATCCAGGGGCAAGTCTCGCAGATCGATACTCAAACTTACTTCAGCGAGCCTAATAGCGGCTGCGGTGGAACAGCAGGTGCGGAGTTCGACCACACCGGACAAGATATCTATGTGCTGCTCGGTTTGAACGGCTGCGCGACGCTGCAAAGCTACGAAATATCTAGCGCCGGTGCACTCAGTTTCCTCGATACCAGCAGCTTCGAGAATGGCACCACCAGTCCGTATACATTCCCGCCTGCTATCACCGCCGATGGCCAGTACGGATACAGCGGCCGGTATGTTGGTTTCTGCACGGAGGATACCGAAATTTTCCAGCGCCAAAGCAGCGGCGCGATGCAATACTACGGTCCTGCAGGTTATCCCGGCGCTCCCGCAATGAATTTTCCCACCGCCCAGCCGAATTATGGGTATCAAGCCATGCCTGCTCTGGCTGCCGACCCAGCGAACCACCTCGCCGTTGCGTTGTGGCCGTCACAACCCTGCGGCCCGTATCTACCCGTTCAGCTCGCCAGCTATACGGTGGGATCCGACGGCAGCCTGCTCACGACCAATACCATGCAGAACATGCCCACCCCCAACGTCTACCCCACAGTGATGAACATGTCTCCGTCGGGGCAGTTTCTCGCAGTTGGCGGTGATCCAGCGGCGCAGGGCGACGGCTCGACCACTCCCCAGACACCGGGTCTGCAGGTGTTCAATTTCAACGGTGCCAATCCCATCACAACCAATTCGGGAACCCTCACCACCGCTCCCATCGACGAAATTCATTGGGACAAGAGCAATCACCTGTATGCCCTCAGCAATTCCACCGGCAAGCTCTACGTGTATACCGTCACAGCCACCGGCGCCACCGCGGCTTCGGGATCGCCCTATAGCATTCCCACGCCGACCTCCCTGGTCGTTGTGCCCACTGCAACTGGTACGTCCGGCTGCGCCGCCCCCACATCACCCGGCATCAATATCTGCGCTCCGGCCAATGACGCCACCGTCGGTTCACCTGTCGAGGTCGAGGCCACTGCCACCGTCACCGGGACCCTCGCCAGCACACAACTGTGGGTCGATGGCGTAAAGAAATATTCCACCGCTTCGAACATGCTGGACACTTCAATCAGCGTGGCCGCCGGGAGTCATCGCTTCGCCGTCCTTGCCACCAATACCTCTGGCCAGAAGTGGGAGAGCGTGGTGGATGCCACGGTTGCAGGCACATCGTCTTGCAGCGCGCCGACATCGCCGGGCGTCAATATTTGCATGCCCGCGAGCGGTTCGACAGTAAACTCGCCGGTGCAGGTTCAGGCAGCCGCACTCGTCACTGGAACCATCGCCAGTACCCAATTGTGGGTGGATGGAGCAAAGAAATACTCCACCGCCTCGACTTCCCTCAACACTTCGATTAGCTTGTCCGCCGGTACCCACCGCTTCGCCGTCCTGGCCCTCAACACCGCCGGCCAGAAGTGGGAGACTGCCATCGACGCAACAGTCAAGTAAGACCAACCCTGTGCAGTGCAGGTTCTCGGCACCACAGCCGGGGACCTGCGTTTTTATGCCCGGCGAGCATCTCCGCCCCTGCTTTCGACATGCGCCTGGCAGCGAAATCTTTTCCGTCAAAATGTTTTCTGCAACGTCGCAAGGCAACTCTCCGCGTGCAACTGTGCTCTAAAATTCCCAGCCAACGAAGCACGGCAGAACTCCGCTGGACTGCACCCACCCTCCCGGGAATAGCAAAAAGCTCATTCGCCCATAGCCAACAACCTATTTCGGAGGCGAACTCGATGACGCACGCTGTCAGGATCCGCATACTCACCTTTTGCCTTGCCGTCCTCCCGGCAGGAATGGTTTTCAGCCTGTTGCTTCTTTCCCCCCTCGCCGCCTTGTCTCAAACGCCCACTTTTTCCACGCACTCGTTTTCTTCTTCTGCCGGCAACGTAGTGACTCTGCACGGAGATTTCAACAACGACGGCTATGAAGATCTGATTATCGGCACCCGCGTCTATTTGTCCAATGGCAATGGCACCTACCGCGCGCCCCTCACCTACACTCTCCCGAAAGGTTCGGCTTATTATTCGGCTGTGGTTGGGGACTTCAATGGGGACGGCAAACTCGACTTGGTCGTGGAGACTTTCTTTGGGGGGGAAGGGAATTTCGGCTTTTCAACCTATCTCGGAAACGGCGACGGGACCTTCCGCGCTCCCATCAATCAGACCGTAGAATATCTCTACCCCGCGATGGCCGCCGCCGACGTAAACCATGACGGCAAGCTGGATCTCCTGGTAATCACCGCCCACAGCGCCGCCAGCCTGCAGGTACTGTTCGGTAACGGTGATGGAACTTTTACGCCCGGACCCATTTATGGCGGTGATCTTATGTACGAGGTTGATACGATTCTCACCGGCGACTTCGACGGAGACGGCAATGTCGACGTCGCCGTGGTTTGGCTGACCGGGCCGCCGGCCGACGGCCCGGCGGGCGGAGGCGGTACGCAGTTTGAAGTCCTTTCCGGCGACGGCACCGGCAACTTTGCACTCACCTATGGGTTCTACTGCTGCGGATACTATTGGACCCCGACTGCCGCCGATGTGAACGGCGATGGTATATCCGACCTGATCTCCCCGACCCAGGATCTCGGTCAGAACCCGCAGCCCAATCTGACGGTTTTCTACGGGGCGCCGAATAGGGCGATGCAATTCGCTCAGATTCCAACTGAACGCTGTGCTGTCTGGCCCTACCTCGGTGCAAGCCCGATTGCCGTTGCGGACTTCAACGGCGACGGTATTCCGGATATCGCGTTTTCTGATGTCGACTGCAACGGAACGGCTCCCCCGAGGATCACCATACTGCCCGGCAAAGGAGGCAACCAGTTCGGATTTGACATCCCTGTTTTTACCGCCTCATCCATCTTCCCCTTAGTTGTTGCTCTGCGTGGCAATCGGGACACCAAAGCAGACCTGGTCTTCACCACTCCAACAACCAAGAACACTCCTATCATCACGCTGCTGAACACAACCACGGGAAACTTTCCAACCTGCGCCCCACCCAACTCCGCTGTCGGAATCTCCGTCTGCAGCCCTGCCACCAGCACCGCCACCACGCCTGTCAACTTTGCCATCGGTGCTGCCGCGGACGAACCCATTCGCAAAGTCGACGTCTGGGTGGATCGTAATAAACAGTTCGAGCAGTTTGCGGGTGCATTTTCCAATTACGCCTTCCTCAATGCCTCGCTTCCCCTCGCCGCCGGTTCGCACCGGGTGAGTGTCATCGCCTACGGCTGGGACAATTCGCAGGTTTCGAAGACATCCACGATCACCGTCAAGGCATCATCATCCTGCTCCGCACCGTCTTCTGCAGGGGTGCACATCTGCTCTCCTGCCAGCGATTCCAGCGTCAGCTCGCCCGTGCTCGTAGAGGCGACCGCGAAAGTCACCGGTACCATCGTCAGCACGCAACTATGGGTGGACGGCGTGAAGACCTTCAACGCCCCAGACAGCACTACACTGACCACCTCCGTCAGCGTGGCCGCCGGCCCTCATCGCTTCGCCGTCATCGCCACCAACACCGCCGGCACAAAATGGGAGAGCACCGTCACCGCGACGGTCAAGTAAATGCTGAGCGCTTGTGCAGGTTCTCGGCTCAAATCGGGAACCTGCATTTTTCGCCTGAATAAACCCCCGCAATCCCTTCCACCGCGACCTTGCCGCAAAACTTTCCTGCCAAATTTCTTTTGCAACTTCCATTGGCAACTCACCAACCGCAAATGTCCTCTCAGTAGCCAGCCGACGAAGCAAGGCAGAACTCTGCTGGACCGCACCCGACCCTCCCAGGACAAGCGCAAACGCCGATTCGCATATAACCGCAATATCTCTGGGAGCAGTCCAACATGACGCACGTTGTCAGAACCCGCATCCTCACCTTCTGTCTCGCCGCAATTGTGGCGGGCCCCGCTTTCAGCCAGACCTTTTCCACTGATGCCGTCTCTGAGGCAGTTCCCGCCGCCTCTCACGTGGCTTACGTTTACGTTGGCACTACCAAGGGCGTCAACCTCTACGACGTAGCCTCCAACGGGAAACTGACATTGGTTTCCGGCTCTCCGTTTTCGATTGCGGGAAGTGCGGCGGGGAGCAATGGAAAGTATTTCCTGAGCTTAGGCACCGATTTCGTCCACTCGTACTCCATCGCATCGAATGGAGCGATCAAGGCGCAGGTCTCGCAGATTAATACGCAGTCCTACAACGGCGCCGAGTGTGGTTCAACCAATGGCGCTGTTCTGGACCACACCGGTCAGCACCTGCTGGTGATGCTCGATCGCTCTGGTACTTCCCCAGACCCTTGCGTTGCATTCCAGGCGTTTGACATTGTCGCCAGTTCCGGCGCACTTATCTTTAACGACTCCTCCCTTGCCGATGGTAATGACTATCCCCCGGCGTTTACTCTACCCACCATCGCGGCCAATGGAGCCTATGCATTTGGGCAGGGTATGTGGGACGACTACCAGGAAAGAACATCGATGCAAGAATTCGCTCTCGGGCCGAGCGGTGCCTTGCTGCTGGCGACGGGTTTCGCCGAGGTTGATCCGCAAGCCGCCTTTAATTGGCAAAACTATCCGCTGCTGGAAGCCGCCGATCCAGCCAATCACTTGGCTGTGACAGTTTATCCGTTGTACATGCCTTCGTTCGGTCCGAGCGGTGAGAACCCGATATATGGAAACATTCAACTCGCCTCCTACACAGTTGACAGCGCGGGAAACCCTGTCTCCACGAATACGTGGCAGAATATGCCCACGCCAGCCGTATCTGCGACAAGCATCAGCATGTCGCGATCCGGCCAGCTTCTGGCCGTTGCAGGAAGCGGGAATGGCGAACCGCTGGATGGATGGACCGGCACCGGAACCAATGGATTACAGATCTTCCACTTCAATGGAGCCAATCCGATCACGCCATACAGCAAAACGCTCATCACCGTGCCGATTGATCAAATGCAATGGGACAATAACGATCATCTGTACGCACTGAGCGACTCTACGCACAAGCTATATGTCTATACGGTGACGCCGACCGCCATCACCGCGGTCCCTGGCTCGCCGTATACAATCTCAGCCACTCCGAACGCCCTGGTCGTCGTGCCGACTTTATGCAACGCTCCGTCTACGGACGGAGTCAACATTTGTAGCCCGGCCAGCGATTCCACCGTCGGCTCGCCTGTACTGGTCGAGGCAACCTCGAAAGTCACCGGAACCATCGTGAGTACGCAACTGTGGGTCGATGGAGTCAAGAACTTTAACGCCCCCGGCAGCGATACACTCACCACCTCCGTCAGCCTCGCCGCGGGTACGCATCGCTTCGCTGTCATCGCTACCAACACCGCCGGTCAGAAATGGGAGAGCACCGTCAGCGCAACAGTGAAGTAGTCACCGAAGAGCGGAAACTCACATCCCCCCATAACCCGCAACATTGCCAGGAGCAGCACACCATGACGCACGTTGTCAGAACCCGCTCACTCACCTTTTGTCTCGCCGTCCTTCCCGCAGGAATTGTTTTCACCTGTCTGCTCCTTTTCACCCTCGCCGGCCTATCCCAAACGCCCAGTTTTTCCACGCACTCTTTTACTTCCTCTGCTGTCAACAATTCGGTGGTCCTGCATGGGGATCTGAACAATGACGGCTACGAAGATCTGATCATGAGCACCAGTTCGTCCACCACCCGAGTCTTCTTGTCGAAGGGCAATGGCACCTACACCGAACTCGCCGCTTCCATTAGCGCATCTCCCCAGTTGCTTGCGGACTTCAATGGGGACGGCAAGCTCGACCTGATCGCGGGGAATCACATGTATCTCGGAAATGGCGATGGAACCTTCCGCAGTGCTGGCGCCATCTCCCTTCTCGCGGGGACGATAGCCACCGCCGCGGCCGACGTGAACCATGACGGCAAGTTAGATCTCCTGTTCCTCACCACCCCCGAAGGCGATGCGGGCAACAACGAGCTACAGGTACTGTTAGGAAATGGCGCCGGAAGCTTTACGGCCGGCCCCGCAGTCATGATCGACAACAGTGAAGATGGATGTTGTGTCTTTCCCCAGTTGCTCATCGGCGACTTCAACGGAGACGGCAATGTCGACGCGGTGTTTGCTTCGGGCTGGGGGGCCCCGGAAGGGTATTACGGTACCAGGGTTCGCCTTTTTCCCGGCGACGGCAATGGCAACTTCACCCTGACGTCTAACGACCAGGATACGGACATACTAAATCTGGTGGCTGCCGACGTGAACGGAGATGGGATATCGGACCTGGTTGGCACCGCCGTGGCCTTTAGCGACGACGAGGACGAGAAGCTCGGCGAGCTCCCAGTCTATTACGGACAGAGTAACGGCTTTGTGCAAGGCTGGATTGGCCTCCAGCAATATGGCGTGGGGCAGCTTACCGTCGCGGATTTCAACGGCGATGGCGTTCCCGACGTCGCCGTCTTTGAAACAGATTGCGACGCTGTTTCTTCGGGTTGCACCCTTACCTCTGCGGCGACACTGCACATCGTATCCGGCCTGGGGGGCGGCGCGTTCGCCGACGACACTATCGTTTCCAGCCTGCAAAGCAGTCCGGGTTCGCCGTTCGTCCTGCGTGGCAATCGCGACACCAAGCCAGACTTGATTTACAGCAACTCGCCATCGAGCAGCACCACCTTCTTCACCCTGCTGAATACAACCACCGGAAACTTTCCAACCTGCGCCCCGCCCAACGCTGCCGTCGGGATCGCTCAATGTAGTCCAGCGGCAGGCAGCACTGTAACCTCGCCGGTCAACTTTGCGGTGGGTGCGGCCGCGGCTGAGACCATTCGCAAAGTCGACATCTGGGTGGATCGTAAGAAACAGTTCGAACAGTTTGCCGGTTCATTTTTTTCCAACTACGCTTTCCTCAATGCCTCGCTGCCCATTGCCGCCGGTTCGCATCGGGTGAGTGTCATCGCTTACGGCTGGGATAATTCGCAGGTATCGAACACATCTACGATCACCGTGAAGGCATCTTCATCGTGCTCCGCGCCGACTTCCGCTGGCGTCCACATCTGCAGTCCAACCAGCGGCGCCAGCGTCAGCTCACCGGTGCTTGTGACTGCGACCTCGAAAGTCACCGGAACCATCGTCAGCACGCAGTTGTGGGTCGACGGAGTGAAGAACTTCAACGCCCCCGGCAGCACCACACTCACCGCTTCTGTCACCCTGGCCGCCGGCAGTCATCGCTTCGCCGTCATCGCCACCAACACCGCCGGAACCAAATGGGAGAGCACCGTCACCGCAACAGTCAAATAGGTATTTTTGGAGGGAAAGTTCTGCGGACTCGCGAAGAGTTCGCAGAACGCGCTCTCAAGCGTGCAGTTTGCCTGCAGAAGAAAAGTTAGGTAGTTCTCAGTAGCCGCTCATGGCTTTTCACAAGCGGTCTCATATTGTCGGGGATCCTGGCGCAGACGTTCCGTCGAAGAACGGCTGAACGAAAGATAAACTCGCGACGCGATTTGTGAGAATCCGCTAGTTGCTGTTAAAGTCGCGAATCGTGTCGCTGGCGGCGTTCGCAACTTTGCCGGCGGTATCTTGAACAGTCCCCGCAATTTGATCGACCACGCCTCGCCCAGCCAGATCATCATCGCCCGTGACTCGGCCGACAGTTTCTTTCACTTTCCCCAGCAGATCCCGTCCCGTCCCTGCGATGCGCTGCTTGCTTCCCCACAGGTCGGTTCTGTCTGCTGCCGCTTCCAGTTCGTCGAACTCGGCGGCATACCGGGTCGCGCGGCGATCCAGAAAGATATACGTGGCGACAATGCCGAGAGCCAGCGGTACCCAAACTAGGCGCTTCATTCATTTTTCTCCTGTCACAGGTAGGATGCCGACGGAACCTTCGGCGATTACGGTGAGTCAGACCGGACGTCTCATCACAGGTCAGCCTTCGCCTTCGCTGCAGAATTCACAACAAGGGTCGCGGTAGCCCGCGCCTGTCTTCCTGCATCCTACGCTGTAGCGATACGAGAGGGAACCATGACCGCAATTCCAGAAAAAACCCGCAAGCACGTCGGCGCAGATTCGAACCCCACCCCCACCGCAGAATCCCATCACACCATCGATCGAGATGCGCCTGCGGGATCCCAAAACTCTCTGGGAGAGGAGAGCGTTCGCGACGGTCGCCCCTCTACTAAAGATGACGTCGTTGAGGCAAAAGACGAGATGCCGCCGGGCTCTCCTAGCTAGGCAAGCCCGTTATTTATATTAGTTTCAATAGCTTATAAGAACTATTAGATATGATATAAATACACTCATATTATCTTCCTGTCTGTGCTATAGTATTTCCAGGCGCACCGGCTGGCTGTCGAATCTCGCCCGCCGCGTCTCCACCTATTTCAAAACACACTCAGGAGGAAGACCCATGGCCATCACACGTTGGACCCCGTTTCAAGACATGTACACCCTGCAAAACAACCTCAACTCCTTTCTGCGCGAAGTGAATCGCGGCGAGGACGAATCCCTCTCCTCAAGCGCGTTTGTGCCGCCCGTCGACATCTATGAAGATGCCAATCACATTGTGCTCAAGCTGGAAGTCCCCGGCATGAAGCTGGAAGACTTCAACATTCAGTTGGAAAACAATGCGCTCACGGTTCGCGGCGAGCGTCGCTTCGAGAAAGAAACCAAGGAAGAGAATTACCACCGCGTCGAGCGCCGCTATGGCAGCTTTGCCCGTGTGTTTACGCTGCCCAACACCTTGGACTCAGAGAGCGTGAAGGCGAACTACGATGCCGGCGTCTTGACCATCGAACTGGGCAAGCGTGCCGAAGCCAAGCCGAAGCAGATTAAAGTTTCGGTCAGCGGAGCCACTCCGGCCAGCGGCCCCAAAACCGTCGACTCGAAATCCACCGAGTCCAAACCAGCCGAGTCCAAACCTGCGGCATAATAGCTTCCAGGCAGGATTCGGATGGACTTGATTCATCTGAGACAGGGCAGGGCATCCGCAGAAAAACGCGACCCCTGCCCCGTTTTCTCCATCAATAAAATAGATCGCTTCAGAAATTCCACACGAAAGCAGGAACAGTACCATGGCCGTTCGCTGGGACAAACTCACCGTAAAAGCGCAGGACGCCGTACAGACGGCCACCAATCTGGCCAGCGACAACGGCAATCCAGAATTGCAGCCGACCCATTTGCTGTTGGCCTTGCTGCAGGATAAAGAAGGCATCGTCACGCCCGTATTGCAGAAGGCTGGCGCCAACCCAGACGCTCTACGCGCCCGACTCGAGAAGGCTCTCGCCACATTTCCCAAAGTTTCCGGCGACTCCAACCAGGCGCAGCCCTCCAAAGCCTTTCTCAAGGTTGTCGAGCAGGCATTTCAAGAAGCCGCCAACTTTAAAGATGAATATATTTCCACCGAGCACTTGCTGCTCGCCATTTCGCAACAGAAGAATGATCCCGCACAATTGGCGCTGGCCGCGGAAGGCGCAAATCATGATGCCATCCTGCGCGCATTAACCACCGTGCGCGGTACGCAGCGCGTCACCGATCAAAATCCGGAAGCAAAATTTCAGGCGCTGGAGCGGTATGCTCGCGATCTGACCGAACTCGCCCGTCGCGGCAAGCTCGATCCCGTCATCGGCCGCGATGAAGAAATTCGCCGCGTGGTGCAGGTGTTGTCTCGCCGCACCAAAAACAATCCGGTGCTCATCGGCGAGCCCGGCGTCGGCAAAACTGCCATCGTCGAAGGCCTCGCCCGCCGCATCGTTTCTGGCGATGTGCCGGATGTGCTGCGCGATAAGCGCGTCATCTCGCTCGACCTGGGCGCCATGCTGGCTGGCGCAAAATATCGTGGAGAATTTGAAGATCGACTCAAGGCGGTGCTGAAAGATATTGAAGATGCGCAGGGTGGCATCATCCTCTTCATCGACGAGTTGCATACGCTGGTTGGCGCAGGCGCAGCAGAAGGCGCCATCGACGCCAGCAACATGCTCAAGCCGGCACTGGCGCGCGGCGAGCTGCGTGCCATCGGCGCCACCACGCTGAATGAGTATCGCAAGTACATCGAAAAAGATGCGGCCCTCGAGCGGCGCTTTCAGATTGTCTATGTAGGCGAGCCCAATGTCGAAGACACCATCGCAATTCTGCGCGGCCTGAAGGATCGCTACGAAACGCATCACAATGTGCGCATCAAGGATTCCGCCATTGTCGCGGCCGCCACGCTGTCGCATCGCTATATTTCCGACCGCTTCCTGCCAGACAAAGCCATTGACCTGGTCGATGAGGCTGCCGCTTCGCTCGCCATCCAGATCGGTTCCGTACCCACGGAGATTGATCAGCTGGAACGCCGCGCCACCTCGCTTGAAATTGAGCGCACCGCGCTGAAGCGGGAGAAAGATGCCAACTCCAAAGAGCGCCTGAAAGAAGTCACTAAGGAGCTGGCCACGCTGCATGAGGAAATCGCCGCCCTGCGCGCCCATTGGCAAAAAGAGCGCGGCGACATCACCCGCCTCGCGGAATTGAAAAAGCAGGTGGAAGCCATGCGCCAGGATGCGGAGGAGCAAACACGCCGCGGCAACTTCGAACGTGTCGCGCAAATTCAGTACGGCGAGCTGCCTAAGCTGGAGGCCGAGCTGAAGAAGCTGAATGCTGCACAGGAAGGCGCTGCCGGCGGCCCGCGCATGTTGAAAGAAGAAGTCGACGAAGAAGACATCGCGAAAATCGTCAGCAAATGGACCGGCATTCCCATCTCCAAAATGCTGGAAGGCGAAGTCCAGAAACTGGTGCAGATGGAAGATCGCCTGCGCGAGCGAGTAGTCGGCCAGGACGAGGCGCTGCGCGTCGTCGCGAATGCAATTCGCCGTTCCCGCGCCGGCCTTAGCGATCCCAATCGCCCCATCGGCTCTTTTATTTTCCTAGGACCCACCGGCGTCGGCAAAACCGAAACTGCACGCGCCCTGGCGGAGTTTCTCTTTGACGATGAGCAGGCCATGACCCGCATCGATATGTCGGAGTATATGGAGAAGCATGCGGTTTCGCGCTTGATTGGCGCGCCTCCCGGCTATGTCGGTTATGATGAGGGCGGTCAGCTCACCGAAGCTGTGCGTCGTCGCCCCTATTCCGTCGTGCTCTTCGACGAAATCGAAAAGGCGCATCCCGACGTCTTCAACGTGCTGCTGCAGGTGCTCGACGATGGCCGCCTTACCGATTCGCGCGGCCGTACTGTCGACTTCAAAAACACCGTGCTCATTATGACCTCCAACCTGGGCGCGCAATTTCTCAATACCGAAGCGCTGCAGGACGAAGCCTCCTTCGACGCCGCCCGGGAACAGGTGATGCAGGTGGTGCGGCAAAGTTTTCGTCCGGAGTTTCTCAACCGCGTCGACGACATCGTCATCTTCCGCCCGCTCGGCGAAGAGCAGTTGGAGCACATCCTGACGCTGCGCGTTGCCGACCTGAATCGTATGCTCGCCGATCGCCGCATCACCGTCGAGATGACCGAGGCAGCGAAACGCCAGTTGTTCCTGTCCGGCTACGACCGCGCCTACGGAGCTCGCCCGCTGAAGCGCGCGATTCAACGGCTCATCCAGGATCCACTCGCCATCAAGATTCTCGATGGCGAAGTGGTGCACGGCGATCACGTTCTGCTCGATGCGGATCCGCTCCACAATCAGCTGGAGATTAAAGTGCTCGCCCGCACCGAAGTCAACCTCGGCTAGCGGACTCACAGGCTCGTCGCCGCAACAGAAAACCGCTCCATGCAGCGCAAGACAAAAGGAGAAGCCACCATGAAGGTCGGAATCATTGGTTCAGGAGACGTGGCCCAGGCGTTGGCAGATGGCTTCCTCGCCCACGGGCATGAAACCATGCTCGGCACCCGCAGCGCAGCCAAGCTCGCGGACTGGCAACGCAAAAATCCCAAGGGCCGCGTCGGCAGCTTCGCCGAAACGGCTGCCTTCGGAGACATCGTCGTCCTCGCGGTTAAAGGCCTGGCCGCGACCGAAGCCCTGCGTGGCGCGGGCAGCCAAAACCTCGCCGGCAAACTGGTCATCGACGCCGTCAATCCCATCGCCGACGCGCCACCGGATCATGGCGTCCTCAAATTCTTTACCGGTCCCAATGAGTCGTTGATGGAATCCCTGCAGCAGCAATTTCCCGCCGCCCATTTCGTGAAGGCATTTAATTCCGTCGGCTGTCAGCTGTTCGTCAATCCGCAATTCGACGCCGGAAAACCCACCATGTTCATCTGCGGAAATGATGATTCGGCCAAAGCCACCGTGAAGAAAATTCTCGATCAATTTGGTTGGGAGACCGCCGACATGGGCACGGCCGAGGCGGCACGCGCCATCGAACCCCTCTGCATCCTCTGGTGTCTTCCCGGCTTTACGCGCAACCAATGGAACCACGCCTTCAAACTGCTGCGCCAGTAGATGAATCTGGCGACGTCATCCATCACTATATAATCGATATTATATAGTGGTAGAGGGAGGGTTCGATGCCAAAACTCAAAGTCACTACGGTAGGCGCCTCCGCCGGAATCATCCTCAATAAGGAAGTGATGGCGCGGCTCAAGGTGAAAAAAGGCGATTCGCTCTACCTGACGGAAGCGCCGGACGGCTATCGGCTCACCCCATACAATCCCGATTTCGAGCGCCAGATCGAACTCGCCGAGGACATCATGCACGACGATCGGGAGATTTTGAAGGCGCTCTCCCGGTGAAGCGCTGGCGATGGATTCGCGCCGACGTCCTGTACGCCGTCCACGATCGCCAGATTGCCGAACACGGTGGACCGCCCGGCGTTCTGGACGCTGGCCGCGTGGGGGCGCCATTGGCGCATCCTCGAAATCTGGCCGCCTACGAGTCGCCGGATGCTGCCGACCTGGCCGCTGCATATGCGCACCGTCTGGCGCGAAGCCATTGTTTTGCCGACGGTAACAAACGAACCGCGTGGGTGGCTGCAAGACTCTTTCTTGCCGATAACGCATTTCTTTTGCGCTTCGATCCAGCGGATGCCGTCCGAACCATGCAATCAGTCGCCGCGGGCGATCTCAGCGAGGAAGAGCTTGCAGCCTGGCTTCGCCACAAAATGTCCCGCTCCTGAATTCTCAGCGGCCGCTCCCACCATCATGCTTCATAGTCAAGTTCCGCAGCCAAAGCCAGCAACGGCATCAGCCACTCCACCAGTTTCTGATGCACTGGATGTACGAAATAGGCCTCGAGCGACGCCTGATCGCGAAACTTCATCACCCCGCCATGGGTAAATCCCTGCGAACGCGGCGATATGTTCGCGTTGTAGCTGGTCTCCATCAAGCCTGGGATTTGCCCCTGCAATGCGCGAATTCCTTCCGCCGCACGTTGCTTATCCTGTTCGGTAGCCTGCGGTTTCCATTGAAACAAGAACGCGTGGACAATCATGGCCGAGAATTACCCCTTTTCTTTTCTGAGTTATGAATCCTCACCGAAGCCCGGTGAATCTTCTTAATCAGGAGTGTAGCCGAGGAGAAACGGAAATGGCCGTGACTTGGATAACTGTTTGCGTCGCTGTGGTCTCGATCCTTCTGTGGAACAAACGCAGGAGAGATATCCAGCAGATGAAGCGCCACAGCATCACCCCGGAAGCCCTCTATACGTTGTTAGCTGGCCATCGAGATGTCCTTGTCTTCGATGTGCGGGAGCCTCTCGATTTGTTCGTCGATTCTGAGATTATCCCCGGCGCAATCCGGATCGCTCCAAGAGAAATCCGCGACAATCCATCGCTGATACCAAAAGAAAAAGAAGCGGTAGTGTACTGTACCTGCCCAAGCGATAAGACCAGTCGCGGAATCTTGCAGCGTGCCCTGGCCGTGGGCTTTGTGCGCATCAAGTTCCTGAAAGGCGGCCTGGAAGGTTGGAAAGCGAAGGGCTACCCCGTCGAGCCGTTCGTAGAATCGTTTCGCCTCGACACAGGCACGTAGCTGTACCGTGGAAAATTTCGGATGTCGAAGCTATCACCGTTTCCGCGCCACCACCACCCGCGGAATTCCCTGCAAATCCGGGATATATTCCACTCCAACCCAATCCGCGTCGTTCAGCAGCGCACGCACCGCATCGCGCTGACCCTGGCCAATCTCCATCAGCAGCCACCCGCCAGGCATCAGCAGAGGAAGCGCATCCGGAATCAGCCGTCGATACACTTCCAGCCCCGTCGGACCGGCGAACAACGCCTGCGCCGGCTCATATTCGCGCACCTCCGCTGGCAGCGAATCGCGTTCTGACGCCGCCACGTAGGGCGGGTTCGACACGATGGCATCGAAGCGCTCGCCCGCCACTGCGCCCAGCAAATCGGACTCAAGAAATCGAATGCGCGCGGCCACTGCATTCGCGCTTGCATTCTTCCTCGCGACCGCCAATGCCGCCGGGCTGATGTCCAACGCCGTCACTTCAGCCATCGGCAGCGAATGTGCCAGCGCCACCGCAATGGCGCCCGAACCCGTCCCGACATCGGCAATCCCCACACCCGCCCCATCCTTCAACCGCGCGATCGCAGCTTCCACCAGGTGCTCTGTTTCTGGCCGCGGGATCAACACATCCGGCGTCACTTGAAACGGCAAGCCAAAAAATTCCTGCTCGCCGGTAATGTACTGGATGGGCATACCGCGCAAACGCTGCTGGATTCCCTCGTTGAATGCCTCCGTCTGCAGCGCCGTTAACGGCCGTTCGCGATAGGCATACATTTCCGCGTGCGGAATGTCCAGCACATGTCGCAGCAGCAGAATCGCATCCGGCCGACTGCGCGCTGCGGGGATAGAATCGGACTCGTCCAGCAGGGAGGTCCCCCACGCGATCGCATCGCCGATGGTCATCGACTCCGCGAACATGCCTCTCATGCCGTCGCCGCGTCGTGCTTTAACCGCTCCGCCTGATCATGCGAAATCAAGGCGTCGACAACGGGCTGTAGTTTTCCCTCCATCACTTCGGAGAGCTGATGAATGGTCAGACCGATGCGATGATCCGTCAGCCGGTTCTGCGGAAAATTGTAGGTGCGGATTTTTTCGCTGCGATCGCCGCTTCCCACCATCTGCTTGCGTTCCTTCGCCAGCGCCTGCTGCTGCTTCTCCATTTCCACTTCGTATAGCCGCGATCGCAAGACTCGCATTCCCTTCTCGCGATTTTTGATCTGCGATTTCTCGTCCTGACAACTCACCACGGTACCCGTCGGCAAATGCGTGATGCGCACTGCGGAATATGTAGTGTTCACCGACTGCCCGCCGGGTCCTGAGGAGCAGAAAGTATCAATCCGCAGGTCCTTCGCCTCAATCTTGATGTCCACATCTTCCGCTTCCGGAAGCACCGCCACCGTCACTGCGGAAGTATGTACGCGCCCTTGCGTTTCCGTCTGCGGAACGCGCTGTACGCGATGCACGCCGCCCTCATATTTCATCTGCGAAAACACGCGCTCACCTTCAATAATCGCGATTACTTCCTTCATGCCGCGCACGCCAGACTCCGACATCGAAAGCACTTCCACCTTCCAGCGATGCAGTTCCGCAAAGCGCGTATACATGCGGAATAATTCCGCCGCGAACAGCGAAGCTTCATCGCCGCCCGTCCCCGCGCGAATTTCCAGAATCACATTCTTTTCGTCATTGGGATCTTTTGGCAGCAATAGCACGCGAATCCGCTCTTCCACCGCCGGCTGCTCCGCTTCCAGTTGCGCCAGTTCTTCTTCCGCCATCGCACGCATATCAGGATCCGGCTCCGAGAGCATTGCTTTCGCGTCCGCGATTCCGTGCTCAATGCGTTTCAGCTCGCGAATACTTTCCACCACGGTTTGCAGGTCGCGATGTTGCTTGGTGATTTTTTGATATTGCTGCTGATCAGAGACCAGCGCCGGATCCGCCATCTGCGCCGACAGGTCGTCATAGCGCGCTTCGATTTGTGTCAGTCGTTCAAGCATGTTCCATGTCCATGGCCGAAATTGTCATGCGCCGAAATCGGCCAGTTCAGCGAAAATTGAGTGAAGTTTCAGGAAGCAAAGGGGAAACAGAAAGCATCCTAAGGCGGCGGGTGCCGCAAGAGCAAGAGCACAGAAGGTGTAAGGTGGAAAATCGCTCTCAACGCAGCCGTTCATCAAACAACGGCTGCACGTCGTTCCCACTCACCACATCACAGTATCTGTGCTCTTGCTCTAATAGTGCGTCTCACCAGGAGTGCGAATTGCGCGCGACATCGTTCGCGAGAGAATGTCTGTCTGCTGCATAGAATGCCTGCTCTATGGTAACGCGTTTCCTGGCAACCCAGGCCGGGAAGAAAGGGAACCGGCTCCATGGCTGTATCGGAAACTGCATGGCTGAAGTTTGCGGAGTTGTGCGAAGTGCTGGCCGCCACGCGCAGCAAACTCGCCAAGCGCGCCGCCATGTCGCAATATTTGCGTACCCTCGATACCGCCGCCGCAGGGCTCGCCGTTCAATTTCTTACGGGCGCAGTTTTTCCAGAAACGGATGCGCGCAAACTGCAGTTGGGCGGACAAATGCTTGTGCGCGCCCTTGAAACTGTGACCCGCGTCGACGGCGATCGGTTCCACGCCGTCTATCGCAAGTATGGGGATCTGGGCGCAGCCGCGGAAGAATTGTTGCAGTCGGCCAACATCGTGTCGCAGCACCTCAGCCTGGCAGCCATCGCCGCGCGTCTCGATGCACTGGCCACCGCGCGAACTCAGGCCGCAAAGTCGGCGCAGTTGGTCGCCCTGCTGCGATCGCTCTCTCCGCTGGAAGCAAAATATCTCATCAAGCTGATGACCGGCGACATGCGCACCGGCGTCAAACAGAGCCTCGTCGAAGAAGCGATTGCCGCTGCCACCGATCGAGAAGTCACCGCGGTTCGCCATGCCGGAATGCTTCTCGGAGACCTGGCGCAGGTGGTGGACCTGGCCCGCCACGACGCTTTATCGACAGCGCGTTTTCAAATGTTCCATGCCCTGGGATTTATGCTGGCCACCCCCGCCGCCAATGCCGAAGAAGCCTATGCCCGCTTCGCCGCCGAAGTGAGCGAAGAGTTGGCCAAGGCAGGCGAGCCGGCGATTCCATCGTCGACGGACCCAAACGGAATTGCGGAGGAAAGCGCATCTGCAGGGCCGCTACAATCTTCGCCACAAACAAAATTTTCAGCGCAAGTCGAAGACAAATACGATGGCATGCGCGCCCAGCTCCATTGCGGCGACCCGCAACAACCCGGCCGCGTGCGCATCTTCTCCCGCACTCGCGAAGATGTCACCGCCAGCTTCCCAGAGTTGGCTGAATGGTTTTCCGCCGTCAACACTCCAGCCATTCTCGATGGAGAAATTCTGGCGTGGGATCACAGCGCCGATCGCGCCCTTCCATTCACTTCGCTGCAGCCGCGACTCAGCCGCAAGCGTGTCACCGCTTCCTTGCGCACCGAAGCGCCCGTCGTCTTCATGGCCTTCGACCTGCTTTTAGCCGGCGACGATCTCCTCCTGCACGCTCCCCTCCGCCTTCGCCGCCAACGCTTGCAGGCCTGGACCTCCGCCGCCCTGCAGTCCGTTGACACAAAATCCCTGCAGGCAATCTCGGCCTCTCCACAAGCCTCCCTATTTGCCACCGACACAGTTACAGATAGCGAAGACACACCCGCACGACTCAAACTCGCTCCCATTTCCCACGCAACCTCGCCTCAGAAAATTGACCAAGCCTTTACCGCCGCCCAGGCGCGCGGCAACGAAGGTCTGATGCTCAAATCCCTCGAATCAACCTATCAACCTGGCCGCCGCGGTTCCGCATGGATCAAACTCAAGCGTGAACTCGCCACCCTGGATGTCGTCGTCACCGCGGTGGAATACGGCCACGGCCGCCGTGCAGCCGTCTTGAGCGATTACACTTTCGCCGTGCGCGATGGCTCCCGCCTGCGCAACGTCGGCAAAGCCTACAGCGGTCTCACCGATGAAGAAATCCTTACCATGACCCAGTGGTTCCTCGATCACACTGTGGAATCCAACCGCAGCCAAGTAATTGTCAAGCCGAAGATCGTCATCGAAGTTGCCTTCAACAACGTCATGCAGGGCGATCGCCACGACAGCGGCTACTCGCTCCGCTTTCCCCGCATCCTGCGCCTGCGTCCCGACAAACCGGTCGAAGAAATCGACACCCTCGACCGTGTGGCCGAGCTGTTTCACTCTCAGCACGCCATATAATTCCCAACCCCGCGGCTGCGATTCTCGGCTTCCGCCCGCTGCCCTCCCCTTTCCTCCCTCACACAGGCATCTTCAAAACCCTCCAGCTTCATCGGTATAATAGTTAGATTGCAATCAACCGATGCCGTGGCATCCCGGTGTCAGGGGATTTCGCGTATCTAATGTTGTATCTATGCGGTCCCGGATAATCCCATGACGGAACATATTAAAAAGCAATTGGAAGCAGAAATTCGCCAGTTGGAGCATGAGCTGACGCACGAGCTTCCGCATCGAAATCAAGAAGGCCGCCTCGCTCGGCGACCTCAGCGAGAACGCCGAGTACCACATGGCCAAGCAGCGCCAGGTGTTCGTCAACGCGCGCCTCGGCCAGCTCAAGCAGCGCATGTCAGAGCTTGCCCTGGTCAACCTGTCGAACATTCCCCGCGATCGCGCTGCCTTCGGCTCCACCGTGCTGGTTTATGATTCTTCCAAAGATGAGAAGATTGAGTACAAGCTCGTCACCAGTGAAGAGTCCGACGTCAGCAAAGGCCTCATCTCCACCACGTCGCCTATCGGACGCAGCCTGGTGGGCAAGCGCGTCGGCGATGTCGCCACGGTCGTTACCCCCAACGGCAACCGCGAGCTGGAAGTCCTCGAACTCTTCACCATCCACGACGCCAAAGAGTAGTCTCGTTCGTGCGGCGGCAGCGTACCCATACGGCGGTTTGAAATGACCTGGACAAGCGCGTTCGGAAGAGGTTGCGGCTTCATCCTGCAGAAGATCGTGGATGGTCTGGCCCTGACCCGCATTTCTCCCAACGTCCTTACCTTCATGGGCCTGGTCATCAACACCGGCGCCGCTTTTCTGTTCGGCTATGCCCGGCCCCATAATAATGTCCGCATGTTTGCCTACGCCGGCCTGGTCATTATCGGCGCCGGCATTTTCGACATGGTGGATGGCCGAGTGGCTCGCCAGACCCAGCAGGTCACCGTCTTCGGCGCCTTTTTCGACTCCGTCATCGACCGCTATTCCGACGTCGCCCTGTTCTTCGGCCTGCTGGTCTACTATGCCCGCGCCGACCGCCTGTTCTATGTGTTTCTGGCCGCCTTCGTCATGGTCACATCGCTGATGGTCAGCTATACCCGCGCCCGCGCAGAAGCTCTCATCGGCTCCTGCAAGGTTGGCTTTATGGAGCGTCCAGAGCGCGTTGTGCTCATCATTCTCGGCGCCCTCTTCAACCGCTGGGGAGCGATGGCGCCCGTCCTCTGGGTTCTCGCTGTGCTTTCCACCATTACAGTCATTCACCGTATCCGCTATACATATGAGCAGACACGTCGCCTCGCCCCCGTTCGCTGACGTTGCAACCGTACCCGTACTTTGGCAGCACATTGCGAGAAAGAGGGCCGATCAGCATGAATCTCACTGCGGAAGTCGAGCGCATCGATGCCACCACCGTCGTCGTCAAACTGACCGGACGAATGAATCTTGGCATGCGTCTGCATGAAGTGGAATCCACCATCAACAAGCTAGCCTGGGACGGCACCAAGAAATTAATCCTTGAGATGTCCGGCGTGGAATATGCCGACAGCGCCGGCCTCGGCCTGTTGATGCTGCTCTATGGCCGGATGAAGACCGTTGGCGGCCAACTTCGCCTGGTCGCGCCCCGCAAGCAGCTACTCGACGTCTTTAAGCTCACCTGCACCGACTCCATCCTGACCATCGATCCCGACCTGGCCACCGCCCTCGCCTAGCCGAGCTGATCGCCTCGGTTAGTCGTCATCCGGTCCGAAGTGGAGAGACCTGCGTTTTCTGTCACCTGCAGCAGATTTTCGCGCAGACCAAGCCAAAATCTTCTACCCCCTGGAACGAAACCCGCCATCCACAAGCAACCAAAATCTTTCACAAACTACAAAAATCCCCGCCCCACGTCAGCCACTACAATAGATTGCGTGAGCTTCAAAATTGCACCCGTCCTCGCCGTTCATGGCGGCGCATGGGACATCCCGGACGATCTGGTCGAACCGCATCGACAAGGCGTATCGAACGCCCTCGCTGCCGGCTACGCGTTGCTGGAAAAAGGTGCGTCTGCTCTCGATGCGGTCGAGTCCGCCGTCGCCATCATGGAAGATGATGAGGCCTTCGACGCCGGCCGAGGCAGCTTCCTCACCAGCGAAGGTCATGTGCAATTGGACGCGTTATTGATGGATGGCGCCACCCTGCGTGCCGGCGGCGTCGCCTGTGTCGAGCGCCTCCGCAATCCCATTCATGCCGCCCGCCTCGTCTTGGATCTTAGCCCGCACGTCTATTTTGTCGGCGCCGGCGCCGAGGCCTTCGCTGCGGAACACGGCATGCCCCTCATCGACAATTCGGAACTGGTGATCGATCGCGAGCGCCATCACCTGGCCGACGCCCAGCAAAAACTGCGCAACGCTTCTGCCACCG
Organism: uncultured Acidobacteriota bacterium; assembly: GCA_963735505.1. GTDB lineage: Bacteria > Acidobacteriota > Terriglobia > Terriglobales > Acidobacteriaceae > JAKAAZ01. Next base: position 384,432 of record CAVTLR010000005.1, read on the forward strand.
GATCCAGCGCCGCCGCTGCGGCCGCAGCGCATTTGAGCGCCATGCATGCCGGCACCTCGCACGACACCGTCGGAGCGGTTGCTCTCGATGGTCGCGGCAACCTTGCCGCCGCTACTTCCACTGGCGGCACGCTGAATAAATCTCCGGGTCGCGTGGGAGATTCCTCGCTCATTGGCTGTGGCTGTTATGCCGACAATCTTTCCGCTGCGGTTTCGCTCACCGGCTGGGGAGAGCCCATCATGAAACTCGTGCTCGGCAAGTGGGCCGTCGATCGCGTCCAGCAAGGCACCCCTCCCGCCCAGGCCGCGGAAGAAGCCATCGCCTATCTCTTCCACCGCCTCGGTGGTCATGGCGGCATCATCCTGCTAGGGCCCATGGGTCGCATCGGCATTGCTCACAATACCCCCCGCATGGCCTGGGGAACCCGCACCGCCCGCGGCATGGACGTCTTCGTCCGCTAACTGTTTTTGACATCCATCCTCACTCACGATGAAATCGTAGTAGGAAGCCCATGCTCATCCTTGCCTCCGCATCGCCGCGCCGTCGCGAACTGCTCACCCAGGCTGGCTTTTCCTTCCAGGTCGAATCTATCCCGGTCAATGAAGACCCCCGTCCCAATGAAGATCCCATCCACCTGGTAAAGCGTCTCGCCCGCGAAAAAGCTGAAGCCGTTTTTGCCGCTGCCACCCATCGGCCGACAGACGATCCGCTGCTCGTCCTCGGTGCCGACACGGTCGTCGTCTGCGATCACGAAATTCTCAACAAGCCCGTCGACGACGCGGATGCGGTCCGCATGTTGCGCCTGCTGGCCGGTCGCACCCACCAGGTCATCACCGGCGTCTGCCTCATCTCGCCGCTTGGTGTCGAAGTGGCCGCGGAAACCACTCGCGTCACCATGCTCACACTGTCCGACGAAGAAATCCTCGCCTACGTCGCCACTCGCGAGCCCATGGACAAGGCCGGTGCCTACGCCATCCAGGGCCACGCCAGCCGCTGGATTCCCCGCATCGTCGGCTGCTACTTCAACGTGGTCGGCCTGCCCGTCGCACTCGTCAACACAATGATCGAGTCCGCCCGCCACAAGCTCGCCCCGCATCCCGTTTCCTGAAATCCGGTGGCGCAACCCTCAAACGAAAAGATCGCGCCACTCGTCCGCCGCACAAATATACTTCTAGTTCGAAGCACTCCACTTCTCCAGGAGCAACCGTCTCATGCGAGAGCAGCGCCCCAGACCCAAGCCCTGGCGGGAACATTGCCAGAACAAATCGCCGCGGTGGGCTTATCCGTTTCGCACCTCGAACTGGGCTCTTGAGTGGGTCGCGTGGTGCCTCGGTGGCTGGGTCTTACTGGAGGTCCTGGAATATCTCAGCACGTTTTCCGTGCTCGTCGCCGTCATTCTCTACTTCTCCGAGAGTGGTGCTCGAGTCCAACAGCGGCATTACCAGGCCTGGCAGGTCATCAACACCGCGCAGGGCAAAGGCGGCAACGGCGGCCGCATCGACGCCATGCAGGAGCTGAATCATGACGGCGTCTCTCTCGTTGGTATCCAGGCATCCGACAACGCGTTTCTATTCGGCATTCATCTCAAGGGTGCCCAGCTCGATCGCTGCGACCTCGATTCTTCCGATCTGCGCAACAGTGTCTTCGACCGCGCCAGCATGACCTTCTGCAATCTGGATTCCGCCAACTTTCGCGGAGCCTCCCTCGTCAACGCAGATCTCACCGACTCCGATTTCAGTGATTCGGACTTGACCGGAGCCAATCTCAGCCACGCCAACTTATCGCGCGTCGACTTGAGCCGGGCCGATCTACGAGATGCCGACCTGAATGCAATCGCATGGCGCACGATTCGGTCCGTCCGTCTTGCGAATATCAAAGACGTAAAAAATCCACCACCCGGCTTTGTCGATTGGGCGCTGGGCGCAGGTGCCGTCAACATGGCATCCGACGACGAATGGAATGCTGAAATTAAAAAAAGCCAAATGACTTTACCCGCGTCTCAATAGCGGTTCGCGCGCTTTGCCTCTTCGAAATAAACCTCATCCCGCAACCGGTTGTTGCCTGAATAAATTTTTTTTGAAATGCTGGCTCACGTCTAATCCCCTGTGCCTCAGTCACTTGTTCCTTGCAACATTTATTTCGTTACGGGCAACCTAACTCCATCACTCGAAAACCCATCTATTCGCGCAACTCTTTTTCTCGTGTGCCGTTCTAATTACCCGAGGTGAACAAATGCGAGTGATGAAATTTTTTGCAATCGTGGCTGTTGTCGCCGGGATTTCCTTTTTTGTCCCGTCACCGGCAAAAGCCCAGGTGTCCGTGGGCATTAATATTGGACCCGCGCCGGTATGCCCCTACGGCTATTACGACTACGCGCCGTACAACTGTGCCCCGTATGGCTACTATGGCCCTGAGTGGTTTTCTGGCGGAGTCTTTATAGGAGCAGGCCCATGGTTCCACGGACCGCGCGGCTGGCACGGCCACGTCGACAGCCGCTACGATCCGCATCATGGATATCATGGCCCCTATCCCCATCGTGGCGAGCATGGCAGCTTTCATGCCTACGGTCACAACCAGTTTCACGGCAACGAAACGCGCGGTGGCTACGACAATCACGGCGGCGATCACGGCCACGGCCGCTAATTCAATCGCACATCGCGTCCGCTAAACAAAAATGGGCTCTCCGCAAGGACGGCCCATTTTCTTTTTCGTTGAAACGGCGTAACGCGCAACTGCGAGTCTTGCCCGCCGCTTGAAATCGATTTGTTATCCTCACCACTGTGGCAACGATTCTCCCCTCATCCAGCGAAACGCTTCTTCCTCTGCTGCAGCGCGCCTTTGGCCTCTCTTCTTTCCGCGTGAATCAAGAAGTTGTTTGCCGTGCCGCCATTCAGGGCAGAGACGTGCTCCTGGTCATGCCCACAGGAGCCGGCAAGTCGCTGTGCTTCCAATTGCCGGGGATTGCGCGCGGTGGTACCACGCTCGTCATCAGCCCACTCATCGCGCTCATGGAGGACCAGGTGGCAAAACTCGCCGCCCTCGGATTTTCTGTGGCCCGCATTCACTCTGGGCTCGATCGCGCGCTCTCCCGCCAGGCCTGCGCCGACTACCTCTCCGGCACTCTCCAGTTTTTATTCATCGCCCCGGAGCGGCTGCGGGTTCCCGGTTTTATCCAGATGCTGGCCAAACGAAAGCCCTCGTTGATTGCCATCGACGAAGCCCACTGCATCTCGCAATGGGGACACGATTTTCGTCCGGACTACCGAATGCTCGGCCAGTTTGTGCCGGCTTTGCGCCCCGCGCCCGTCATCGCCCTCACCGCCACCGCCACTCCTCGCGTGCAGGATGACATTGCCGCACAGTTGGGAATGATCGATGCCTCCAGGTTTGTGTATGGTTTCCGCCGCGACAATCTCGGCATTGAAGTGGTGGAGATGTCTCCTTCGCAGCGCCCCAGCTTCGTAGCCGACCTGTTGTATGATCCGGCGCGGCGGCCTGCCATCGTGTATGCGCCCACCCGCAAACAGGCGGAAGCACTCGCGGCGGAACTTTCGTCGAAATTTCCATCCGCCGCCTACCACGCCGGCCTCGATGCCCGCCGTCGCGAAACTGTGCAACAGGATTTTCAGCAGGGAAGCCTTCACGCCGTAGTGGCGACGGTCGCCTTCGGCATGGGAATCGACAAGGCCGACGTTCGCACCATCGTTCACACCTCGCTTCCCGGCACGCTCGAGGCCTATTACCAGGAGATTGGTCGCGCCGGACGCGATGGCCTGCCCAGCCGCGCGGTTCTTCTCTACTCCTACGCCGATCGCAAAATGCATGAGTTTTTCTTCGAGCGCGACTATCCGCCGGTTGCGGAATTGGATCGAGTGTATCGCCGCCTGGGCGAAGAGCCGCTCGACAAGGAATCTCTTCGCGCCAAGCTGCGCATGGAATCCGACCTGTTCGACAAAGTGCTCGAAAAACTTGTCATCCACGGCGGCGGGGCAGTCGACTTTGACGAGAATGCCGTCCGCGGCACGCAGGAATGGCGCGACTCCTACGCTGCCGAGTCGCAGCGCAGAAAAGCCCAACTCGACCTGGCCCTGCAGTATGCCGTATCCAGCCAGTGCCGCATGACCTCCCTGATTCGCCACTTCGGAGATTTGGCCGATGCGCGCCGCCCCTGTGGACATTGCGATGTGTGCGCGCCCCAGGCTTGCGTGGCCAGATGCTTTCGCGCTCCCAGCGAATCCGAGAAGCAAACCGCCTGGGCGGTCCTTCATTCGTTACGGAAAAACTCGGCAGGCTCCACTGGCAAGCTGCACAAAGATCTGTTTCCGCGGGAACAGGTCTCGCGCGACGATTTCGAGAATCTTCTGCAGGCATTGGCCGGCGCGGGACTTGTTCGATTGGAAGAACTGAACTTCGAAAAAGAAGGTCGCAGCATCGCCTACCGCCGGGCCAGCCTCACGCAAGACGGTGAAGAACTGCCGCCCACCGATCCGCTGGATTTTGTTCTGCCGGATCGTTCGAACCATACGGCTCCGGCTCGCAAGCAAAGCGACGGGAAACGCAGCGGGAAAAGCACGGCTTCAAAATCTGCAACAACTTCCGCCCGCGCCCCGGAAACAGCGGAAATATCCGCCCACGCCGCCGCCATCGAGGAGAAGCTGCGCGCCTGGCGTCTCGCCGAGGCCAGAAAACATGACGTTCCCGCCTTTTGCATTCTCGGCAACAAAACCATGCGAGCCATCGCGCAGGAACGCCCCATCACCCTGGAAGAATTGCGCTGCGTCAGCGGAATCGGTCCCGCCAAAGCAGAGAAATTCGGCGAAGAAATTTGCCGCATCTGCGCCCTGACTTAAGTAGACTCGGACTTTAGTCAGGGGATCAAGCCTCTCCGAAACGTGCCTTCAGGCGCTGAGGTTTGCTCCCCACAACTGCGTCTCGCCGCGGCAGCTCAAAGGAGCGCGCGCCTTATTGCTGCAGATAATATTGCACCGTCGTCACCACCCGCACGCTCTTCATGATGCTTGCGTCCGCCTGGTATCCGCCGCCCCCGTTGTCGGGGTTCGCCGCCGCGTCTGCCGAGGAAATCGTGAACAGCCCCTGCTCTGCCGTGCGAATCGTCCCCACCTTGCTTCCGGAATCCTCCGCAAATCGTTCCGCCGCCGCCCGCGCATTGCGTGTCGCTTCCGTAATCATCGCCGGCTTAATCGAATTCAACCCGGTAAATACATAACTCGCGCTGTTCTGTGAGCCATATTGCGGACCTCCGCCCAGCACCACGCCCTGCGCAATCAGGTCGCTGGTCTTCTGCACCGCAGCCGCAATTTTGTCCACGTCCTTCGACCGCACAGAGATCGACTGCTGCACAATGTACCGGTTGGCCGCCCGCTGCGATCCGCCATATTCGTTCGCTTCCGTGTCGGTCACGCTCGGCTGCCCCAGGCTGATGTCGCTCTTCGCGATTCCCTGCGCCGCCAGAAATTGCAGCACCACCTGGCTGTCCGCTTCGCTCTTAGCGTAGGTCGCTTTCAAATCATTTCCGGCCTCGCGAAACGATAGCGGCCACACTGCCAGGTCCGCCTTCACTGTTCGCTCTGCCAACCCGCGCACCGTCACGTAGCGATCCGCCAGCCGAATGTCTTTGATCTGGCTGCCCAACACCCATCCCGCCAGCACCATGCCCAGCGCGGCAAACGCACCCGCAATCACCAGGCCGCGATTTCCCTCATTCATTGCGCTCCCCTTTTTTCTCCGACCTGCTGTCTCCGCACTATCGAACAGCCATCCCAGCCCGTCAAGAAAAATCTTCGTCAAACTAAATCGCGCGCGGCATTTTGCGACCTGAAGCGAGCTCAAAAAAGCTATGCCGCGAAATAACGTTTGCGCATCCAGAAGGCCACATTCACCAGGCTGATTAGTGCCGGCACTTCAATCAACGGACCCACCACGCCTACAAACGCCTCGCCGGAATTCAACCCGAACACCGCCACCGCCACTGCAATCGCCAGCTCAAAATTATTTCCAGCCGCGGTGAATGACAGCGTTGCAGACTGCGCATAGTTCGCGCCCAATCGCTTGCCCATCCAGAAACTCACAAGAAACATCACCAGGAAATAGATCACCAGCGGAACCGCGATGCGAAGTACATCCAGCGGCAGCCGCACGATCAAATCACCCTTCAAGGAAAACATCACCAGAATCGTGAACAGCAGCGCCACCAGCGTCAGCGGGCTGATGCGACGAATAAAGCGCGTCCGATACCACTCCTCCCCGCGGAGGCGCAGCAGAATCACGCGCGTCAGCAGCCCCGCGGCAAACGGCAAGCCCAGATAGATCCCCACACTTTTCGCAATCTGTCCGATGCCAATGGCTACGATGCTGCCCTCCAGTCCAAACCACCTCGGAAGCACGGTGATGAACACCCAGGCATACACGCTATAAAACAGCACCTGAAACATACTATTCAGCGCCACCAGCCCTGCCACGTAGTCGGTGTCGCCCTCGGCCAGTTCGTTCCACACCAGCACCATCGCAATGCAACGGGCAATGCCGATCAGGATCAGACCCCTCATGTATGCAGGCTCGCTGCGAAGAAACACAATCGCCAGCAGAAACATCAACACCGGCCCGATCACCCAGTTCTGCACCAGCGACAACATCAACACTCGCTTGTTGCGGAAGACGTCGTGCAATTTTTCGTAGCGCACTTTCGCCAGCGGCGGATACATCATCACAATCAAGCCGACGGCGATCGGAATGTTGGTCGTCCCCACCTGAAAGCGATTCACAAAGGCGGCGCACCCAGGAACAAAGTGCCCGACAGCCACGCCAATCACCATGGCCAGAAAGATCCACAGCGTAAGCCAGCGATCCAGAAACGACAGATGCTTGCGCTGCTGCGGAGCGCATACCTGCCCCTCGGTCGCAAGTAAGTTCGCCAACACTATCTCGCCTCGACCCCACACGCAATGTTCACAGGAACAGGCGCCGGCGCACCTTCCAGCGCGGCAAATTTCTTCGGGCTGCAACACGCCTTCGACAGCCGAGCACGATCCGCCTGCATCTTGCGATCCTCTCGCAGCCAGGCCAGCGTCTGCCGCAGCACTAGCGCCGCTCCAGTCTCCGGCGGCATCACGATTCGATAATGCATCCACTTGCCCTCGCGCCGAGCCGCCACAATTCCCGCGCGTCGCAGGTATGCCAGGTGCCGGGAAATCTTTGGCTGCGACTGCCCCAGAATCTCCACCAGGTAACACACACAGATTTCCTGCTCTCCCATCAGGTTCAGCAGGCGCAGACGGGTAGTATCTCCCAGCGCTTGAAAGAATCGCTCCGCGTTAAATACCGGCTGTTTCATAGTTCTTTACTTATACGCCTTGACGAATATGTAGGCAAGATATATATTCGCATTGGCAGATATGTTGTAAAGGAGAAATCCATGCCCGAGCCAATTCTAGATTCCGTCAAGTCAAAGTACGCCGCCGTCGCGGAAAGCACATTGTCCAGTGATCATGCGGGCGTCAAGGCCGTCGCGGAAGCCTTTGGCTACACCGCCGAAGAACTCACCTCCATCCCCGCTGCCGCCAACATGGGCCTTTCCTGCGGCAATCCCACCGCCACCGCCCATCTCAAGCCCGGCGAGGTGGTTGTCGATCTCGGCTCCGGCGGCGGTCTCGATGTCTTCCTCGCCTCCAAAATGGTTGGCGCCACAGGTCGCGCCATCGGCATTGACATGACGCCCGCCATGATCGATCGCGCCCGCGCCAACGCAGTCTCCGGCGGCTATATCAATGTCGAGTTCCATCTCTCCACCATCGACAAAATTCCGCTGCCCGATGCTTCCGTCGACTGCGTTATCTCCAACTGCGTTCTCAACCTCGCCCCCGATAAGCCTGCTGTCTTTCGCGAAATTGCGCGCATTCTCAAGCCCGGCGGCCGTCTCGCCGTCAGCGATATCGCTCTCAAGCACGATCTCCCCGAGTCCATCGCCACCAGTCTTGCCGCCTATGTCGGTTGCATCGCCGGCGCCATTCGCATTGACGATTACCGCGGTGGCCTGCTCGACGCTGGTTTCCAGCATGTTGAAATTGTCGATAGCGGTCGCGACCTGAACGCCTACGCGAAAGTTGAGAATCAGTCCGGATGCTGCTCACCCTCGATGGACGCCGACCACGCCCTCGCAGCGAAAGCCGCCGGCAATTCGCTCACGGTGATTGAAGCTTCCTGCTGCACGCCGACCCTGCCCGCACCCGCGTCCCTGCACAACGAACTCGCCTCGCTGTTGTCGCAGTACGACGTCAACGCCGCTGCCGCCAGCGTCAAGGTCTACGCCATCAAGCCGCAGCCCGCCGCAGTCGCGAAATCCTGCTGCACGCCCAGCTGCTGCTCGTAATTGGGAGAAGCTTCGAGTGTCCATTCAAGCCTTCGGTTGGCTTGAGTGGGATAGAACGGTATCCGCATCACGACTCTCGCAATCCTGATTGCGAACTAGGACTGAAGGAGAAACCGCATGCCACACTACAATGTTTTATTTCTCTGCACCGGCAATTCCGCTCGTTCCATCCTGGCGGAAGCGATCCTCAACGGTAAGGGAGCGCCCACCTTCACCGCCTACAGCGCCGGCAGTCATCCCTCCGGAACCGTTCGCCCCGAGGCCTTGCGGCAAATCGAATCCGCCGGCTTCAGCACAGCAGGCCTGCGCAGCAAGTCCTGGGACGAGTTTGCCCAACCCGGTGCGCCTCATCTCGACTTCGTATTTACGGTTTGCGATAACGCGGCGAAAGAAGTCTGTCCCATCTGGCCCGGTCAGCCCATCACCGCGCATTGGGGAGTGCCCGATCCCGCCGCCGTCCGCGGCACGCCGCAGGAAATCGACCGCGCCTACGCGCAAGCCTTCTCCACCCTGGATCGCCGCATCTCCCTGCTGCTGTCCCTGCCGATCGCCTCGCTCAACTCCCTCGCCATCCAGCAGCGCCTAGACTCCATCGGCCTCCAGTAATCGAAAGGCCCTGGATTCACCAGTGCACCATCAACATCTGGAAAACCGCGAACGGGAATCTATCCCGCAATCATGGCCGCCAGCAGTGCTGTGCGCTTGGCCAGTTCACTCAGCACAATCGACTCATGCGTGGCGTGCGCGCCTTCGCCCACCGCGCCCATTCCATCTAGCGTAGGAATTCCCAGCGCCGCCGTAAAGTTTCCATCCGAGCCGCCGCCGGTACTCGCCTCCTCCAACGCAAATCCCATCGCCCGCGCCAATCCCTTCGCCTGCTGAAACAGCGCCACCGTGCCTCGACTGCGCTCCATCGGCGGACGATTCATCCCGCCCGTAATCGTCAGCGTGCAGGCACGATCGCTCACTCGCAGCCCGCGAAAAAGCTTTTCCACCCGCGCTGCATCCCGCATCCGCGCAATCCGCACATCCACTTCCGCCTGCGCTTCCGCCGCAATCACGTTCGTGCGCGTGCCTCCGCAAATCGTCCCCGGATTCACCGTCAGCCCCGTCTTCAAATCCGTAAACCGCGAAATCTTTTCGATCAGGCGAGCCAGTTCCAGCACCGCCGAATGGCCTTTTTCAAAATCGACGCCGCTATGCGCGGCCACGCCACGCACCTGTACGGAATAATCCCCAACACCTTTGCGAGCCGTTTTGTATGCGCCCTGCGGACCCTGCGCTGGTTCCAGCACAAACACCGCCGAACATTCTTTCGCAATCTTCTCCGTCACCGCGCGCGATACTGCACTCCCAATTTCCTCATCGCTGACGAGTAGCACAACCACCGGTGTCGTCTGCGCCTGCCGCTCGCGCAACATCGCCACCGCATGGAGTGCCATCACCACGCCGGCCTTCATGTCATACACGCCCGGCCCGAACGCTTTTCCTTTGGCCATACGAAAGGGCATCTTCGACAAAGTTCCCATCGGCCACACCGTGTCAAGATGGCCCAGTAACAAAATTGGCTTGCCACGCCCACCCGCGCTCGCTCGCCCAGCCATCGCGCCCAATCGCACTTCCAGCAAATCTCCAAATTTCTTTTGCCGGTGCCAGCGAATCTTTCCGCCCATTTCTTCGAACCAACCCGCAACCAGGCGACTGGCACAATCGACTGCCGCCTTGTCTTCACTGGGCGATTCGACGGACACCAGCGCCTCCAACTGCTGCAACATGCTTTTTTGTCGATTTTCTGCGTCTTCCAGCAATTTGCCGGGTTCAATTCCCAGTGGATGGCTCACCCATGCGTCCTTTCGATCTTCTCGTTCGTCCATATTGTTTCGGTTTTCGCACCGTTCGAAGTGCAGTCACGACACAACATGTGGTAATTTTGCCACATCCATCTCGGCGCGACTCCTTATAGGATAAGCGTTTACAAGACTGGAGCTACGCGATCGCGCGCAACCTGCAATTCGAACAGACCATCGGCGGCTCTGTCGAGTTCTCCGGAATCGGCCTGCACAGTGGTGCACCGGTACATTTGCGATTGCTGCCTGCGCCCGGCGGTGCTGGCATTTTATTCCGCCGCACCGATCTCGACAATTTTGAAATTCCCGCCACCGGCCGCAACGTCGCCAAAGTCAGCTACGCGACCAGCCTGATGCGCCAGGGTGTTTTAATCTCCACCACAGAGCATTTGCTCTCCGCACTGGTCGGCTACGGCATCGATAACGTCATCGTCGAGCTGGACAACCTGGAACTGCCCATCCTCGATGGCAGCGCGCTTCCTTATATTGCCGCCTTTCAGTCTGTCGGCCTGCAAACTCAGCGGCGCCGTCGAGAATATCTCCGCATCCGCAAAACCATTGAAGTCCACGATGCCAGCAAATTCATCGGCGTTTATCCCGGCGAGGGCTATAGCGTTTCCTATGCCATCGATTTTCCCGCACCCATCGGCCGAGAATCGTTTCAGCTGGATCTGAATACCGGTGCCTACGCCACTCAGCTGGCCGCCGCCCGCACCTTCGGTTTTCGCGAGGATGAAGAAAAGCTTCGCAACATGGGATTGATTCGCGGCGCTTGTCCGGAAAATGCAATCATCCTGACCAGTAAAGGCGTGCAAAATGGCCCGTTGCGCTTTCCTAACGAATTTGTCCGCCACAAAATTCTCGACCTGATCGGCGATTTGGCGTTGGCGGGCAAACGCATCCAGGGCCACGTGGTTGCCGAGCGAGCTGGTCATGCCATGCACACCGCGTTGGTCGCGCGACTTCTGCAGGATCGTTCCGCGTGGGAGCTGGTTCATCTCCCCGTACAGGAAGAAGAAATCTCCATTCCCTCGCTGTTGCATCCAGCAACACTCTCCGCATAATCCAGAATTACGCCACCGTTTCCAATTATTTTTGTTCTGCCCTGAAAACTGTGCTGTAAATGTAGTTGCTAAGGCAACTATATTGACTAATATGGTTGCTAAGGCAACTATTTCTGCAGAGGTCAACGAGGGCTCAAAATGAGCGCCGCAAAATCACGTTCCCGGCCCGTCAATAATCCGGAAGACCACCTTGGCTATTGGCTGCGGCTGGTTTCCAACAACGTATCAGCCGCCCTCGTGCGCCGCCTGGAAAGGCTGGATGTAACCGTTTCCGAGTGGGTTGCGCTGCGCAAACTTTTTGATCAGCCTGCACCAATTTCCATTAGCGCGCTTGCAGAACAAATGGGAATGACCAAAGCTCCAGTGTCGCGACTGGTCGACCGGCTGGTGCAAAAAGAATTGGTCGACCGGCAGCACAGCCGCCATGATGGCCGCGCCCAGCAAATTTGGCTCAGCTCCGCCGGAAAGAAACTTGTCCCTAAGCTGGCCGTCATTGCTGACGAAAACGAGGAGGCGTTCTTTGGGCATCTGCCGATGAAGGTGCGCCCAGTGATGATTGCGCTGATGCAGGACATCGCCAAACGCTATCGCCTTACACAAGTTCCCGTGGACTGAGGGTGGAACCGCCATCGAGCGGGCCACGAATTTCATTTGCGAAAGGACAAATCATGTTTAGTCAAGAAACCATTGCCGTGCTGCACGAATGCAGTGAGCGCTCTGTTGCCGGAAACATCACATTCCCCGAAGTTGTCGGAAAACTGATGGCGGTTGGCATCGAGTCGTACCATGCGGATCTCTATCGCCGAGAGAAAACCTATTACGCAGCCAACGGCGACAGCCACATGGAATCCGAGAGCGGTCTCGACCCAAAAATATTCAACGCAGGCGCGGTCGCCAGATCGCTAGATCCCAACTGCGTGAAGCAAGCGCTCCGCCAGATTCAACACAAGGAAATCGACTATCAGCAGTTTCTACGCGGCATCTTATCCGCCGGCGTCGCCAACTATTGGGTCTATCTCACGGGCAAGCGCGCCATCTATGTCGCCCGTAATGGCGACGAATACGTTGAGTGGTTCCCAGGAGCACGATGAGTCGCAAATCCCCGCAATCCGCCGACGCAACCACGGCGTACATCGCGCTGGGCTCAAACCTTGGCGATCGCGAAGCAACATTTCGCTCTGCCATCGCCGCGCTGCGACAGCTTGGTTCCGTCGACAGCCGTTTCGTCGTTCTACGAAACCGCGCCGATCGGCATCACCGAGCAGCCGGATTTTTTGAACGCTGTCGTCGCCTTGCGAACCGCGCTGCCGGCGGAAGAATTGATGGCCGCGCTGTTGCGCATAGAGCAACAGCATGGCCGCGATCGCAGCGCTTCCGTGCCCAAAGGGCCGCGCACGCTCGACCTGGATCTGCTCTCGTACGGAGATAGTGTGATGGAGACGCCGACGCTGACGCTGCCGCATCCGTCGCTCGCCGAGCGGAGATTTGTTCTGGCGCCATTGACGGAAATTGCGCCGCAGTGGCGTCATCCTGTCAGCGGGAAAACTGCCGCTGCATTACTGTCGGAGCTGTTGCACCGCGGCGGCGATTTCAGTCAGCCCCTCCGCAAAATCCACTCTTCCACAGCTTCCGCTTGAGGCTCGCCGCGGATTCACGTACAGTGCAAGAAACGCGCGCAGTTTTCGCGATCCCAAAGGAGGCACACGATGCCAGCACATACGGATTTCTTTCAAACACTGGAAAGCCGCATCGCACCCTACGACCTGCTGACCCATTCCTTCTATCGCGCCTGGACGGCAGGAGAGTTGACCTCGAACGATCTGCGCGAGTATGCCGCTGAATACTGGCATCATGTGTCCGCGTTCCCGACTTATCTAAGCGCGCTGCATTCGCGCCTGGAAGATACCGAGCTGCGTCGCACCGTGCTGCGTAACCTGGTGGATGAGGAAGGCATCGACTCGCCGGATGGCAAGCCGCACAGCCAGCTGTGGATGGATTTTGCCAATGGCATGGGAGCGAGCGACAGCGCCGTGCGCCAGCGCCAGCTGCAGCCAGAAACCCAGGCGCTGATTGGAACTTTCTTCCGCCTGATCCAGCAGGAAAATGCCGCGGTAGGCCTGGCCGCACTCTACGCGTATGAGTCGCGCGTGCCGGCAATTGCCAAACAAAAGGCCGCTGGCCTGTGCGATCACTATAAGGCCGACGCAAAAACCTGCCGCTACTTCACCGTGCATGAAACCGCGGATGTGCATCACGCGGAGGTTTGGAAGCAGGCCATCACCAAGGAGTTGGAGCGCGATCCAGCCTCGGCGGACCGGGCTCTGGATGCCGCGGAAACCGCAGCCAAAGCGCTGTGGGAAGCACTTGACGGTGTCGAACGCCTGCGCATGCAGCGCCTGGCCAACTAGTTTCTTCTCGCATTGATGCAGGTTCAATCGGCCCCACATTTTCTCCGCCCGTGACGGACAAAATGTGGGGCTTCGAAGTTTTAGGCTGGTAGCATCGTGCTGGGATAGGATGATTTTCGATTCCGAATCGAGAGGAGGTCTGCAATCACATCACCTTTAAACGACACTCACATCAATCCGGCAGACGAGACGATTCGAGTCGGGCCGTTGGCCGTCCACTTTCTGCTGACAGGGGAACAGTCGAACGGCAGCGTTGCCATATTCGAGCTCACTGTTCCAGCTGGAGAGAAACTGCCCGCGCCTGCGCATAGCCACGATCGCTATGAAGAAAGCATCTACGGGCTCGACGCGGTCATGACGTGGACAGTCGATGGTAAGCAAATTGAGCTGGGACCGGGGCAGGCGCTCTGCATTCCACGGGGCGCGGTGCATCGCTTTGACAACTATGGAAACCAGGAAGCGAAGTCGCTGTGCGTGATTTCGCCGGCTCCGCTGGGGCCGGAGTATTTTCGCGAAGTCGCTGCAGTGTCGAACGCTGCCAAGGGTGGGCCGCCGGACCGCGCGAAGATGGCAGAGATCATGCGACGCCATGGCCTCACGATCGCCGTGCCTCCGCCGCAGTGAGGGCTGGCGTCGCGAATCTTTTCTCCCGCGCTTATCACGTTGCCAGCCGCGAAAGACTGCGGCACCCCCCTCGTCTCGTCTCCTCCAAAAGCGCTTTCAACAAAGATTTGTTGCAGCGACAACGCTTCGATCGTGCGCGAAAAGGTCGAAAATATCTCCGCAGAATTTCATTGACGATTGAATTGCAGCGCAACTAGCATGGGCCCAACTAGCACGCCAATTTTTTGAGGCCGTAGGTAGAATTCCGTGCGCCGCAAGGGCGTTCTCGTTGCTCCCGTAGTTTCGATTTTTCTTTTTGCCCTGGTTGGATGCGCAGGCCTCACGCCGCAAGGGCTGAGCGTGCTGCAGTCAACATCGCTGGCCGCCTATCCTCTGCTTGGCGACACCGCTCCCGTGCGCGATCCCAGCGTCTACTTCGAAAACGGAACTTATTATCTGTTCAGCACGGATGCGGGCGGCGAAACGCCGGATCAGCATCTGCCGATTCGCTGCTCAACCGACCGGGTGACGTGGAGGCTGTGCGGCCAGGTCTTCACCGCGATTCCGGCATGGGTGCAGCAGGCTCTACCTGGAATCCAGGGACTATGGGCGCCGGATATTTCCTACTTCAACGGGCTGTATCACCTCTACTACGTCGGATCGCGACTGTACACGCAGACCTCCGTGATCGGCCTGGCGACAAATACGACCCTCGATCCGTCTGACCCTGCGTACAGGTGGGTTGATCGCGGGCTGGTCCTTGCTTCACACGGGGGCGATGATTTCAACGCGCTCGATCCCAATATTCTTATCGACAGTAATCAGAAAATCTGGCTGACCTACGGCAGTTATTGGAGCGGCATCAAGCAGCGCCAGATTGATCCGGCGACGGGAATGCTGCTGGCGTCGAACCCGGTGCGATATCAACTAGCGGCGCGGCCGAATGTTTCCGGACATCCGATCGAAGGCGCTTCGCTGGTGGCGCATAGCGGTTATTACTATTTGTTCCTGTCCGTGGATCATTGCTGCGAGAGCAGTCTTTCTCAGGATGATTACAAGCAGATGGTAGGGCGATCGACCAGCCCTAACGGTCCATTCGTGGATGCCGCGGGAATTCCGCTGATGCAGGGGGGCGGCAGCATCTTGATTGAAGGGAACAGCGGTTGGCGCGCGCCGGGTGGTGGAACCGTCTACCGCGACCCGCAAAGCGGAAACGACGTGATCGTGTTCCACGCGCTGAATATGGACAAGGATGGCAACGCGGGCCTTTGGCTGAAGACAGTCAGCTGGCAGAACGGCTGGCCGGTGCTGCAGTAGAAAGGGTGCCGCATCCCTCGTTGTATTTTGCGAAGGATGGGCACCCAATCGTTGCCGCCCGGAGCGGGGTGTTAGAAGCGTTGCGTCGGTTCGATGGAAGAGGAATTTTCTTCCCACGGTGCCGAGTGGATCATGAAGCGCCCATAGAAGAAGAGCACAGCGCCAATCAACAGCGGAATCAGCCCGACGAAGAATACGGGGCGATGCACCATCGCCAACAGAAAAATCATCGTTCCAACCCCAACCGCAACGGTGACCAGGCCGCCGAGCTGCAGACCTCCGCGCTGTTTCTCCTGGGCTATCCGATGCTGCTCTCGCAAGTACTGCATTGCGGCAGCGCCACCCGCTTCGGGAGATTCGGCAATCTTCTTCAGTAAATCATTCTTGTAGTAGAGTTCGCGTTCCCGGGCTCGCGTACCACTCCATGCCGCCACGCCAAGGAAAGTAAAAAGTGCAATGCTACCAATGCTCAACCATACAAATACGGCTACGCCGGCTTCCATATGAGTCCTCCTTTGAAGAACTATTTCCGGTGAAATTTCTCGCTACATTCGGTAGGACAGACTAGAGTTATCTCCGGTTGCATTTTCTTTTGGGGCAGGGCGAAAAATAAAACGCAACCGCGGGGAGCGAAACACAGTCGTACCGATGTGAGCCGAATGAGCGCCAGCGAAGATCAAGCCGATGTGGCCCGGGTGCTTGCCGGGGAGATTGCCGCGTTTGAAGGCATCGTGCGGCGCTGGCAAGGTCCGCTAATCAATTTGGCATACCGATTTTGTCGCGACCGCGGACGCGCGGAGGAGATGGCGCAGGAAGCCTTTCTGCGCGCCTATCGCGGGCTGCCGAAATGGCGTGGAGACTCGGCGTTTTCAACCTGGCTGTTTGCTTTGGCGACCAACCTATATAGGTCAGAGCTAAAACGGATTCCTGCAGGTGCGATGCCGCTGGAAGACATAGCCGAGCCCAGAGATCCGCGCGCGATTGACGGCGGACTGGAAGAATTGGATCGCGACCGGGCCGTGCGTCGTGCCGTCGATACGCTGCCCGCAAAATATCGTGAGGCGTTGATCTGCTTTTATTTTCAGGAAATGGATGTTCCCACAGCGGCGGCTGGATTAGGAATTGCGGAGGGAACGTTGAAAGCGAGATTGTTCCGCGGGCGCAAGATGCTGGAAAGCAAGCTGCCCTCGGTGCTGGAGCCGCGGGAGACCCATTCCTACGCGAAGGAGACTGTATGAACAACGAAGATCTGGATCGCATGCTGCTGGAAAGGGACGAGATCGTGCCGTCGTCCGGTTTTGTCGCCTCCGTGATGGAAGCCGTGCAACAGGAGGCGGCCGCTCCCGCGCCAATTCCATTTCCGTGGAAATGGGCGCTGCCAGGATTGATCGTCAGCGTGGGCATGGCGGTGGGAATGATTGCGCGATGGTTTTACACTGCGCCGCGTGCCAGCCATCCAGTCCACCCGGTCGCGACTGCATGGACGATGCAGACGTTGTCGTCGTCACTGCCACAGTTGCATATCGCGGTTTCCACCCTGGTGGCGTTGGAGTGGAGTGGGTTAGCGCTGCTGGTGAGTTTCGCAGCGGCGTGGCTCTCCATGCGAATTGCCGGTATTCGAGAATAGCGGCGGCAATTCACCGCGACGCGCGGTCGCATCCGTTCTTCAATCCGACAATTGCATCGCGCTACCGCGAGATGATAGCTCTCTCTGAAGAGTTGCCTGTTAGCCGAACCAGCGCACAATTCATTTCCATTGGCTCCAAATCAGCATCTCGCCACCTGCATCTTTGTAGTCTCCCCGCCGTCTATTCCAACAGGTGCGTAATTGCGAGCCTTTTATCGCAGCCGGCCCAGGATCCGGACGCCGCATCGCCGGCAAAACCTTGTTGAGGAGCAACACGAATGAAAATGAACTACTTACGTTCTTACGCTTTGGGAATTGCAGCCGCTCTGGTTTCACTCCCCATGTATGCGTCGATGCAGGCGCAACCACAGAATCTAACTCTTGTCAGCGCGAACGCTGAGTTGACCCGGGCGTTGAACTCGAAATCGACCCACCAAGGGCAGAGTGTCACAGCCAAACTCACTTCAAATGTAAAGGCCGACGGTCAAACGGAGTTGCCGAAGGGCACCCTGTTGATGGGCAAAGTTGCGCAGGTACAGAACGCCAACTCAAACGGCAACCAGTCGCAAATCAGTATCGTATTCAACCAAGCCCGGTTGTCGAACGGTCGCGAGGTTCCCATCAAAGCGACCCTTCTGGCTGCCTACCCGCCGCTACAGACCGGAGTGGCCGAAAGCACCAGCTCCTACATGGTTGTGCAGCCGAACCATATCCCGAATGATCAGCGGGTCCAGCAGGATCCCGGCACGCTCAGCAACATCATGATGAAGAGTGCTGTGCAGAGCAACGTATCCGGCGTCTTCCTCAGCAAAAAGCACAACATCAATTTGCACCAGGGAACGCGTCTGCAACTGGCCATCGCGCCAGAATCAAACTCCATGTCAACTGCGAGCGGATCGTAAGCTCGACGCGGGCGCACGCTGGCAATTTCGCGCTCGGTCGCTAACCCAGGTGAGCCGCCAAGCTCGCGGCACATCTGGGTCAAGTCGTCTTTCGGCGGAATTCCTTTCTCCAGCCTGTGCTCTCGGCATGTAAGGTACCTCGCTGGCGTTTCGCGCAGAGATCTCCCTCTCCTTCAGGTACACTGGTCGCGAATGGAGAGATCAACGTGAGAAAGACCTTCATGACACTCCTATTGTTGGGCGGGCTGACCGGTGCGGCCTGCGCTCAGCAGGCACCTCCACTGTTGTTGCACGCGGCAACATGTCTGGCGTCGAAGAAGCAACTGCCGACCGCCGCAAACTCTTCGCTGAGCGTAGGAGGCTGGACGGACACCAAGACTTATCCGGGAAAGAAAGTTCTTTACCTGGTGGCAACGTCGGGCTCGAATCACTCCGCGGGCAGGGTGTATTCCATCTTCTACACCGAATATCACCACCACCAGTTATTCGACGTTCAAAACGGGACCACCTTCGTCCAGTCGACCGATGGCAAAGGGACGATCAACTATGTTGTTCCGCCGATCGGGCTCTACGATGCGGAACCATCGTTTACCGCGGCCATAGGGCAGTTGAATTCTCAGCCCAGATATACGATTACCGGCGCGGAGCTCAGTGGCAAGATGACTCACACGACATGCAAGTCCTACGTCGATAACGACCAGCCATAACTGCGGCGTTTTTGTCCCACATCTCGATAGCGGGATGTGGTGCCGGAAGATTCTTCTCCACACCCCATACAATTCAGAAAGCATGTCGCTTTCTTTCAGCGTTCAGTCCACACACGGCACAGCGCGGCGCGCAACCCTGACCTTGCCGCATGGCGTGGTGGAAACTCCCATCTTTATGCCGGTGGGCACGGCGGCCACGGTCAAAGCCGTCCCTCAGCATGTGCTGGAGCAGGTCCATACGCAGATTCTGCTGGGCAATACCTATCATCTCTATCTGCGACCGGGGCATGAGCGCATCCGTCGCCTCGGCGGATTGCATAAGTTTATGAGCTGGCCGCATCCCATCCTGACGGATTCCGGCGGCTTTCAGGTATTCAGCCTGAATCATCTGCGCAAAGTGACCGAAGACGGCGTTGAGTTTCGCTCGCACATCGACGGCTCCTCGCACTTTTTTTCGCCAGAGCATTCCATGGAAGTCCAGCTGGCGCTAGGTGCGGATATAGCCATGGTGTTCGATGAGTGCACGGAATATCCGGCCACCCGCGAACGGGCTCGTGCCTCGCTGGATCTGACAATGCGCTGGGCGCGTCGCAGCCGCGACTATTTCTATGCACACGCGGAAGAGGTGCCGTGGTTTGCCGAACTCGGCGGTAAAGTTCCCAGCTTGTTCGGGATTGTCCAGGGCGGAATGTATGAAGACCTGCGACGCGAGTCTGCCGAACGCCTGGTGGAATTGGATCTGCCCGGATATGCCATTGGTGGCTTAAGCGTCGGCGAGCCGCGAGAACATACGCGAGCAGTGATCGCGTCCACGCTGCCGCTGCTGCCGGTAGACAAGCCGCGCTATGTGATGGGTGTCGGCTATCCCGATGAAATTGTCGAATATGCTGCAATGGGCGTGGACATGATGGATTGCGTGCTGCCGACCCGGGCCGCGCGGCATGGCCTGCTGTTTACCAGCGAAGGCCGGATGAACATCAAGAACCAGCAATATGCTGAAGACCAGAACCCGCCCGACCCGAGCTGCGGCTGCATGGTGTGCGCACGCTATACGCGTGCCTATCTACGACACCTGGCCATGTCGAAAGAGCCGCTGGGCGGGGCGTTGAACAGCATCCACAACCTGTACGCCTACCTTGACACGATGCAGTCGGTACGCGATGCTATTTCCCTAGGTGCGCTGGACGATCTGGTGGCGCGAGCGCGGGGACGTGCCCGCCAACATGATGTAAGCTAGAAGATTCAGGGAAATATTCAGACGGTCTTTTATCAGGTGGTCTGCGGTACTCCCGCTTAGAGAATAGATGCAGGTGAAACGAAATGGGAGCAGCAGGCAGGTTCCCTTTTCAGTAATTTGTGCGTGGGTTGGACTAAGCACGCATAGGAAATCAAATCGCAGGACCCTCGGCCCCGCCTCCTAAGAAAAGACTGGATGCCGCAAGACAAGAGGAAAAGTATCGCATGGCAAGCCTTGTGTTGTTCGTCGCGAACCCGCTGCAAAGCCTGACCACGTTCGCACCTTTTATCCTGATTTTTGTCGTTTTTTATATGTTCATGATTCGTCCCGGCCAGCGGCGGCAGAAGACCTGGCAGGAGATGCTGTCCAAGCTGAAGTCGGGCGATCGGGTGACCACGACGGGAGGCATTCGAGGCATCATTCTTTCCGTCAAGGACGACGTCGTTCAAATACGGGTAGCGCCGGACAATATCAAGCTGGAAGTCGTTAAATCCGCCATCGCCAGCGTCACCACGGCGGAGGATGAAGCCAAGTCATGAATCGCAATATCGGTACGATCAGCACACAATTCCATACCATCCCTGTAGACCCAAATGCGTAAGAATCTCACTGGAAAAACCATCCTCATTCTGGCCATTCTGCTGGTGTTCGTCGGCGGCATCATTGGCATTCCTGGCGGGTTCAGCCCCGCGGCGTTGAAGCAATCCATTACAGACCGCATCCATCTTGGACTTGACCTGAGCGGCGGCACTCACTTGATTTTGCAGGTGATGGTGGCCGAAGCTGTTGGTTCGAGCAGCGACACGGACCTGGCTCGCATTCTGACAGACCTGCAAACCGCAGGAGCGACCAGCGCGACCGCGACCAAGCCCGATCCGAAAGGGCAGCCGGGAGTGATTCGCGTCTCCGGCATTCCCATCGATAAAGACAACGCGGTGCGTTCGTCTCTGGAAGAACAGTTTGCGACGCAGTACGACATTCAATCGGGCGCGGACAACTCATACACGTTGACGATGAAACCATCGGTGCTGCGCGACATCGAATCGCGAGCCTTGGCGCAGTCGCGAGAGACGATTTATGAGCGCATCGATCGTCTGGGCGTCAGCGAGCCGTTGGTGGAAATCTACGGGCCGGGCACCAACGAGATCCTCGTCGAGTTGCCGGGTATTGAAGATGCGGGCCGAGTGAGAGATGTGATCCAGTCGACAGCGCGGCTGGAGATCCATGAAGTGCTGGGTGGCCCCTACACGGATGAACAGAGCGCCCTGCAGTCGAACGGCGGGGTTTTGCCGCCGAACTCTGAGTTGGTGAAATTCGATGGCGGCTCGGGAGCGGTGGGGCAGCTTTACCTGCTGAATAGAATTCCAATTGTCTCCGGCACGGAGTTCCGCGACGCGCAGCCCTCGACGGACACCAATGGACGGCCGGATGTCAGCTTTACTCTGACCACTTCCGGCGGCAACAACTTCTACAAGTACACCAGCGCGAATATCGGCAAGAGCATGGCCATCGTGCTGGACAATACGGTGCGCGAAGTGGCCACGATTAATGGCGCGATTCGCGATCAGGGCGTGATTGAAGGCGGCGGCATCACCAAAGAAGAAGCGCAGAACCTGTCGCTGATGCTGCGAACCGGCGCGCTGCCAGCCTCGATTCACTTTCTGGAAGAGCGGACCATTGGGCCGTCGCTCGGTGCGGACTCGATTCGCCACGGCGTCGAAGCTGCGGTGGGCGGCTTGCTGGCGGTGCTGATCTTCATGCTGTTCTATTACCACGGCGCCGGCATCAATGCCGACCTGGCGCTGATCCTGAATTTGGTCATCCTGCTGGGATTCATGGGATACGCGCACGCAACACTCACGTTGCCGGGAATTGCCGGAGTGATCCTGACGATTGGTATGGGCGTCGATTCCAACGTGCTGATCTTTGAGCGAATACGAGAGGAACTGCGGGCCGGAAAATCGCCTGCGGCCGCTGTCGATCAAGGGTTTGCGCATGCCTTCCAGACCATCATCGATACTCACGTCACGACCATCGTTTCGGCCGCGATTTTGTTCCTGTTCGGAACCGGTCCGGTGAAGGGATTTGCCGTAACGCTGACATTTGGTTTGCTGGCAAACCTGTTTACCGCGGTGTTTGTCTCGCGCGTCATTTTTGAAGCCAATCTGAATCGCAGGCAGCGGGGCGAGCCGATTTCGATCGGCTAGCCACGAGAAGCCGCTGCATGCAGACGCAGCCGCGGCACAGTAGAAAAAATAAGAGCTTGTAGCAAGCATCGGAGCAAGGCGTGGAATTTTTTCATGAAGTAAACATCGACTGGCTGGGGAAGAAGTGGTATTTCCTGGGCTTCTCTCTCATCTTCAGCATCGCGGGCTTGATCTCGCTGTTCTTCTGGCATGGATTGCCGCTGGGCGTCGACTTCAAGGGCGGCACGCTGATCTATCTAAAGTTTGAGCAGACGCCGGATCAGGGTCGCATTCGCAGCGCGGCTGACCGCGCAGGACTGCATGATGTAAGCATTGTGCGGTTTGGCCACCCGGAAGAAAACGAAGTCATCGTTTCGCTGCCTGAGCGCGACACAAAAGAAACTTCACTCGATGCCAGTCGGGTCGCCATCGTGCATACCCTGCAGCAAAATTACGCATCCAACGGAACGGCGAACGCAGGTAAGCTCGATCTGGACAATGCCACCCGCGAGACGCTGACGGACTTTCTGGTCAAGGCGGATCCATTACACCTGGCGAATTCGGAGACGGCAACGGTGCAATATGGCCTGGTTGCGGACAAAATCCTGAACTACCGCGACAAGGTGCAGCATGGCTTGATCGCTTCGTTTTCTGAGCTGGATGGGAAGGTTGAACCGGCAGTAGTGTCGGCGCTCCAGCAGGGCGCATATCTGTCCGGCTTTACCGTGCGCAACACGGAAATTGTCGGCCCGCAGGTGGGCGCGCAGTTGCGGCAGAAGGCTTTGTTGGCGACGTTGTATTCCCTGGCGGGCATGCTGGTGTATCTGTGGTTCCGGTTTGAGTTGATCTATGGCGTGGCGGCGGTAGTCGCTGTGTTCCACGACACGCTGATTACGGTGGGCGCGTTCAGTTTATCGAATCGCGAGATGACGTTAACCGTAGTGGCGGCGATCCTGACGCTGATCGGTTATTCGATGAACGACACCATCGTGGTTTTCGATCGCATTCGCGAGAATTTGAAGCTGATTCGAAGGGGCACGCTGTCGGAAATTGTGAACAAGAGCATCAACCAGACGTTGAGCCGAACGGTGCTGACTTCTGGCCTGACATTTCTGACGGTGCTGTCGCTGTTTTTATTCGGCGGCGAGGTTTTACATGATTTCTCGTTTGCGCTGGTGGTCGGTATCCTGATTGGCACTTACTCGTCGATTGCGGTGGCGGCGCCGATGCTGGTGGCCTATCAGGATTGGCGGGCAAAGCGCGGTAAAATTGCCACGCTGCCCGCTGGGAAAAAGGCAAAAGCGTAACGAAAAAGTGCTTTCGTAGTAGAGCAAAAACCGATGGTGCGTCGGCCGACACCCTCCTCCGGTGACCGGCGAATTTTCGGGGAACGATGGAAGCATCGGAATGTTTCGAGAAAGTGATCGGATGGTGAATATTCCGGGAACTTTCTACTGCATCTCCGGTGTCTAAGAAGAAACAAGGCTTGGCGAAGAGTACGCGAGGGGGTCCGCTATGTTCGAAGACAGCACATTTGAGTCAGCTAACAAGCTGAAAACAAAAAGCAAGTATTGGATGATCGCAACTGCCATTTTGAATGCCACTGTGGTCACCGTCCTGATCCTGATTCCTCTTATTTATCCGGAAGCGTTGCCGAATCAGGCGTTGGCAACGTTGTTGGTGGCCCCGCCACCCCCACCCCCACCACCGCCGCCACCTCCGCCCGAGGTGAAGGTTGTGCAGGTGCACGTGGAGTCCATGGCGGATCAGTTGACCGCGCCCAGCAAAATTCCAAAGAAGATTGCGATGGTGAAGGATCAGGCTCCTCCGCCGACCGGCGGTGTCTCGGGAATGAGCGGTCTCGGTGGCGGCAGCGGCGAAGGCGTGATTGGTGGCATTCTCGGCAGCATGGGCAATGGTCCCGTGGTCAAGGTTGCAGCACCGAAAAAGATCACCGTGTCGTCTGGTGTTGAAGCCAGCAAGATCATCGATCAAGTGCAGCCCATCTATCCGCCGATCGCCAAAGCGGCTCGCATTCAGGGCACCGTAGTTTTGGCTGCAACTATCGGAAAAAATGGGTCCATTCAGGATCTGAAGGTGGTGAGTGGTCCGGCCATGTTGCAGCAGGCGGCATTGGACGCTGTGCGGCGCTGGCGCTATCGTCCCACCGTGCTGGATGGGGTACCTGTCGACGTCGACACGACAATCAGTGTTGTTTTCACTTTGAATGAGTGATAACTTCGCATTCACTCGCTCAAAACATGTAGTAGCCCGGCAATAACCAAAGCAAGCTTATCCTTAAGGAGGATAAATTCCTGTGATTCTCGCACACGTATCGCAATTCGTTCCCCACACGGCTTCTCTCGCCGCGTTCTTTCAAGATCAGCAGCAGGTCGGCTTCAGCATCGTGGACATGTGGCACAACATGGGCTGGCTGCCGAAGGGTGTTGTATTCCTTCTTCTGATCATGTCGGTGTGGTCCTTGGCTGTGATGATCGACCGTGCACTGTACTTCTCGGCTGCCCGCAAGCAAAGCCGTGAATTTGCCCCCAAGGTTGCCGGTGCTTTGAAGGAAGGCCGCCTGGATGAAGCAATCAAGGTTGCAGACCGCAGCAAGAAGTCTCACCTTGCCGAAGTCGTCACTGCTGGCCTGCAGGAGTTCCGCAATTATGGCAGCGGCGGCACCGTCACAGAAGATCAGGTCGAAGCCAGCCAGCGCGCCCTGGAACGGTCAGAAGCCATTGTTCATGCCAAGCTGAAGCGCGGCCTGGGCGGTCTGGCCACGATCGGTTCGACAGCGCCCTTCATCGGACTGTTCGGAACGGTTATCGGTATTCTTGACGCGTTCCAATCCATCGCCACCAACAAGACTTCCGGAATCGGCGCAGTCGCCGGTGGTATTTCTGAAGCCCTGGTCACCACGGCGTTCGGTCTGTTCGTCGCCATCCCGGCTGTTATGGCCTTCAACTACTTCACCAACCGCGTGGAAGCCTTTGACGTCGAAATGGACAACTCCTCCAGCGAACTGGTGGACTACTTCCTGAAGCAAGGCACACGCCGCTAACTGGAAGCCTGGAAGTTCAGGACGCGGTTTCACACAGGAATGACGGATGTGGCTGGCGAAGCTTGATAGTTTCGCCGGCCTGCCGGGCCGAACCTGAAAACATTTTGGGCTACGTTCCATGCCCCTTGCGCGGTGTGGGGTTCTAGACCTCTGGGAGTTTGTTATGGGAATCGCAAAACGAGACGAAGGTAAAAAGGTCAATTCCGACATTAACGTGACCCCGATGGTCGACGTGATGCTGGTGTTGCTGATCATTTTCATGGTCGTCACCCCGATGTTGAACAACAAGGTGAATGTCGATCTGGCCAGGACGATTAGCGCTGTGCCGCTGCCGGATGCCGACAAAGATGACGCTGTGAAGGTATCCATTGTGCGCGATGGCCGCGTCTATCTGGGCGCAAATCAGATTTCACTGGCGGACCTGGGCCCCAAGGCGCAGGCGCTGCTGGAAAACAAACCGAACAAGACGGTATTTATCCGGGCCGACTCGCGCGCTCGCTATGGCGTGGTGATGGACGCAATCGATAACCTGCGCACCGCGGGAGTCGATGAAGTGGCGTTCCTGACCGAGCCTGAACAGAATGCAACGCCGCCGGCTAATCAAAAGAATCCGCCAAATCCATCCGGCAACTAACGAGGGATTCGCGTGTCGCGGTCAAGTTCACCGCGTGCGCTTTGGCAATGCAGGTTAAGACAATGAGCGGGCTATCCGACGCACGGAACCCGCTGCTTCTTGAAGCGAGGATAATCTTATGTCAATGACAACTGGCGGCGGCGGCGGACTCTCTTCCACCCCGAACGTCACTCCTCTTATCGACGTGCTGCTGGTGCTTCTGATCATTTTCATGGTCATCACGCCGACTACGCCGCACGGCCTGGACGCGCTGGTACCACAGCCGCCAAAAAATCCGCAGCACCAGAACGACAGCGATCGCACCATCGTGGTGCAGGTGCTTGCATCCCCCGGCGGAAAGGCTGCGTACAAGATCAATGAGACCGACGTGGCGCACAGCCAGCTGTTGCCTCAATTGGAAGCAATTTACGCCACCCGCGCCACCAAGGTGATGTTCATCAAGGGCGATCCGAATCTGGACTGGTCGGCGATTGCAGACGTCGTGGACATCGGCAACCAGGCCAACGTGGACCACATCGGAGTCATCACCCCCAAAATTGCTGCCGGACAATAGCGGCCGCGCCTGAAGCCCTGTGCTGCCACAACCGAGTGGCAGCAACAGGTGCGTTTCGAGAACTTTCTCAATTGCACGAAACAGAGTAAGATCACACAGTATGGAAAATCAAAATTTCTGCAAAGGTTTTCCCTGCCGTTCCAGCCTGGGTGGGCGTCGACTGATTGTAAGGAGAGGTCAAGCCGAATGAATCGCATTGCACGTCTTCCGGTCATGGCAGCATTGCTATGCACTGTGTTATTTCTCACCACCGGATGTAGCCGACTAAAAGCCCGTGATCAGCTGAACAAGGGCGTAGAAGCTTTCAAGACGGCCCGCTACGAAGAGGCCATCAACCATTTCCAACAAGCGGTAGCGCTCGATCCCACACTACCGATGGCACGCCTTTATCTGGCGACCGCCTATTCCCAGCAAGTAATTCCAAATCTTCAAACTCCAGACAATTTGAAAAATGCGCAACTTGCCATTCAGAACTTTCAAATGGTTTTGGATAAAGAGCCCGCGAACATCAATGCCCTGAAGGGAATTGCTGCGCTCTATCTGAACATTCAGAACTTTGATCAAGCCAAGGCATATCAGAATAAGGTGATTGCCGCGGATCCAAACGATGCGGCGGCGTATTACACCATCGGCGTGATTGACTGGACGTTGGCTTATAAGAACGCATTGCCCGTGCGCCAGTCGTTCGGACTGCATGATAACGGCGATCCCATTAAAGACCAGAAGGCTTGCCAGGCATTGGCAGAAAAGAATGGTCCGATCATCCAGGAAGGGTTGGATGCGCTCAACAAAGCTACGCAGCTGAAGGAAAATTACGATGATGCGATGGCTTATATCAACTTGATGTATCGTCGCAAGGCAGAAAACGAATGCGGAAACGAGGATGCCCGCAAGGCCGATATCGCTACCGCTGACGAATGGGTACAGAAAGCCATGGCAGCCCGCAAGGCGAACCAGATCAAGGCAAATCAGAACGCGCCGAAGGGAATTGTTCTCGGTAAGTAATGCTTCGAAAGCAGCACAAGGTTCCAAGTCAAAGGCCTCCGAACAATTCGGGGGCCTTGATCTTTTGCAGCACAGTGATCCATCTCACATGAGTTCGATTCGCAAAGCCGGTACACTGGGTTTTGAACAAGATCAAAAAAATCCTGATCGCCAATCGCGGCGAAATCGCGCTGCGGATTCTTCGCGCCTGCAAAGAGCTGGGGATTGCCTCGGTTGCAGTCTACTCTGACGCCGATCGCACCAGTCTGCATGTTGCGTATGCTGACGAGGCGTATCATCTGGGCCCTTCGCCTGCGCACGATTCCTATCTCCGTCCTGACCTGATTCTGGAAATCGCAAAACAATCCGGCGCAGACGCCATTCATCCGGGATACAGTTTTCTGGCAGAAAATGTCGATTTTGTCGCAGCGTGCGAAGCCGCGCATATTCATTTTCTAGGGCCGACTGCGAACGCGATGCGAAAACTGGGATCGAAGACCAGCGCCCGCCAGATCGCCGATGAAGCTGGGCTCCCCCGCGTGCCTGGATCTCTGGGGCCGGTGGAGTCGTTGGCGGATGCGAAGCATGTGGCGGCGCAGGTCGGCTATCCGATTTTGTTGAAGGCAGTCGCCGGCAGAAGAGGCAAGGGAATGCGCATCGTGCACTCCCGGATGAAGCTGGAAGAAGCCTTGAAAAGTGCTCGCGCTGAAGCCGAGCAAGCCTTCGGTTCCGGCGCGGTGTACCTGGAAAAGCTGATCGATCATGCGCGCTCGATTGAAGTGCAGATTGTCGCCGACCAGCACGACCATTGCGTTTCGCTGGGAGAGCGCGAAAGCAGTGTGCAGCGGCGGCGCCAGAAAATTATTGAAGAAGCCCCATCGCCGATCGTGGATGAAGAGCTGAGAACGCGGATGGGCGCCGCCGCAATTCGCCTGGCCGAGGCAGCTGGATATACCAATGTGGGGACCGTTGAATTTCTGCTGGATTCGAAGCGGAACTTCTACTTCCTCGAGATGAATCCGCGGTTGTCGGCGGATCATCCTGTAACGGAATTTGTGACCGGACTCGACCTGGTGCATCTGCAGATTCGGATTGCTGAAGGTGAGCCGCTGCCTTTCACCCAGCAGGACATCCAACTCCGCGGACATGCGCTCGAGTGTCGTATCTATGCCGAAGATCCAGAGAAAGATTTTCTTCCATCGCCGGGAAAGATCACGCGTTTCCGGCAGGCGTCCGGGCCGGGAATTCGCGAAGATTGCGGCGTGTACGAGGGATGGACGGTTCCCCTGGAATACGATCCCTTGATTTCCAAGCTGATTGCGTTTGGTTCCACGCGAGACATGGCGATTGAGCGCATGTTGCGTGCGCTGTGTGAGTACCATGTTGGCGGCATCGCGACCAACGTTCGCTTGTTCCGCCGCATTCTGCGCGACTCAGATTTTCGCGCTGGGAAAGTGGACATCAGTTACCTGGAACCGCTGTTGACGCAATTTCGATTGAAGGCGGAAAAGGGAAACTCCGAACGTCAGGCATTGCGCGAGCAGGCTGCGGTGATTGCCGCGTCCATCTTTCATCAGAGAGAAAGTTTGGGAGCGCCTGACGATTCCGAGCACCCGCCCTCCGCCTATAACGGGGCTGCCTCCGGCAGTCCATCGAAATGGAAGACAGCGGCGCGAAATGAGGCGCTTCGACAATGACCTACGACGTTGAGGTACGCGGCCACAAACACACCCTCTCCATCGAGCATGGACCCGGCAGTGGTGAGCAATTTCTACTGGACGGCAAACCTTGTGTCGCGGATGCGCGCTTTCTTTCCCCTCGCGTGCTTTCACTGCTGATTGACGGACGCTCGTATCGCGTGGTGTTCGATCCTCGCTGGGGCGGCGAGGCGGTGGTCGTTGGAGAGCACCGCATGCCCTTCACCATCGCCGATCCTCGCTCGCTGCGATCACAAAAGAGAACATCCGCCGGCGAGAGTGGCGCGCTGTCGATTACTGCGCCCATGCCGGGCCTGATCCTGAAGTTGCTGGTGACTGTTGGCGATGTTGTCAAAACAGATCAGCCACTGGTAGTGATGGAAGCGATGAAGATGCAGAACGAGCTGAAAGCTTCCAGACCAGGCAGGGTCGCCCGGGTAGTTGTGAAAGCTGGAGCGACTGTGCAGGCAGGAAAATTGCTGTTGGTGATCCAGTAGGGCCACCGGGAAATCATTTTCAGCTTCTAGTGATAGCGATAGAGACGTACCCGTCGAATTGTGAATTCGCCGCCCGG
Source organism: uncultured Acidobacteriota bacterium (assembly GCA_963735505.1). GTDB lineage: Bacteria > Acidobacteriota > Terriglobia > Terriglobales > Acidobacteriaceae > JAKAAZ01. The sequence goes on from CAVTLR010000005.1 coordinate 414,222, forward strand.
CAATCGCAGATAGCGCCCTTGATTATCATCGTCACCGTTTAATTCCCGGCCGGGCTTCCATGCTCCATTCACAAAATTTCCTTCCCATATGGAATCGATGCCTGCGAGTGTCCCTGGCTTTCTACTTGCCGCAAAGGTGATCACCATCCCAGTTCCGGCCACCAGAAAATCATCCGGACCTGTTTCAATGATGAGACCGCCATGAACTCCCGGGATTTCCGACTCGACCTTTGCACCGATGGAGATGGAGGCGGGCTCTCGAAAGTGAACCCGGAATGTGTATTCCCCCAGCGTGATTTGTTGCGGCGCCAGATCGACCGTGCCGTCAAAGTTGGAGGGCGCGCGAATGCCCACCATGCGTCCCGTTCCCTGGTTGGCGAGAATGAGTGGAGTCAACTGGTCGATCACCGAATACGCTTGGCCCAGTGTTTGTTGGCCTTCGGGCTTTAGAAATTCCGGCGCGTAGACTGAATAGCCCATGGCGTTTAACTGGCCATAGGCATAGAACGCATTGGCCCCCAGTTCCGCCGTATTCGCTCTGCCCGACTCCGGAATGAATAATGGATTGTGCGGCTGCGCGTACCGATTCGCCCATTCCACCACATTGGGGAAGTACAGGTCCGGCGCGAAAAAATCAATTGCCGGTGCAGCCGCGCGCCACACATCAAACAAATGCGGCAACGGACCACCGCTGGGATATTGCCCGGGCAATTTTCCAGAACGCATCAGGGCGGCATTGACATACATTGGCAGCGGATAGACTTGCTTTCCGCGGGCGGCAAGCTCGCCGGTAAAGTGAGCTTCAGTCCATGCGGTGAACAGTTCATCCGTCGCGGGGCCAGGGCCGAACGTGTCAGGCCAATTCGCGCCCGACTTGGCTCCATGCGCCTCCCACGCCTGCTTAAGAGAGGGTTCCAGCGAATCGCGATTTTTTGAGAGATAGCTGGTGAGTTCAGCAGGCACGGGCGATAGAAAGGCAGCATTGGCCTCGACGCTATGATCGCGCGCATCGGGAATCATGCCAACTTCATTTTCCACTTGGACCAGGATGACGGTGTGCTCCGCCGAATCTGTCGCTCGCAGATGTCGCATGAGCGCGACGAAGGCGCTCGAGTCTGCCGCGAGATTGTTTTGGCTGAGCGCGGAGAGAATTTCAAGGCTGGTACCATCGGCTTGCACCGCTCGCGGAAAACGTTGCTGATTCTCTTTCACCCAATCGGGAACGTAACTGGACATGCTGTTCTTCCAGCTGCCAAACCATAGCAGCACCAGTCGCAGGTGGTGTTGTCTTGCTCCCTGGATCAATCCATCAACGGTGGTGAAGTCGAACTTACCTTGCTGCGGCTCGATCAACCGCCAATAGGCGGGAGCCAGGACGGTGTTGCAGTGCATGGCGACGATTTTTGGCCAAACGGTTTCCATGTACGACAGGCTGGAGGCGGAAGAGTTTTCGAGTTCTCCGCCGCGCACAAGAAATGGTTTTCCGTCGACGACGATTTGGGTGGCGCCGTGGTCGCGGGCCAAATGCGGTAGCGAAGTTTTCTGCTGCGCCTGCAGCGATGCGCCCAGGGAAAGCAGAAGCGCAGGCGCACTAATCGCAAGCCTGAAAAATCGACGTGTCGGCCGCCGCGAAGTGGGTTCCTGCATGGATTCCTAAATCTCTTTATACCGGAAGGCATCGTCAATGCCAGGCGGCAAATCACAAGCGCGATTTGACTCCATGTAGTCCCTTGCGGCGATCGTACAAAAACTAAGCAGCCTGAAGATCAACTAATACGCGTGAATTAGCTCCACGCTGATGCCGCCGATTGAATTGGTATCCATGTAGTTGTACTGGCCAGAGTCTTTTTTGCCGACATCACCCCAAGCTCCTGCTTGCCAGACGCTGTAACCGAGCTTCCCGTAGGTTGCAACGCTCTTCGATAGATCGTCGACGGGAATTCCTATGTGCTGGATCCCTTCTCCATGCAGCTTCAAATAATCCGCATAAATGTTGGGTGGCGTGGCGGGCGCGGAGATCCACTCGACAGCGAACTGCGGATTGATGCGCTCGAATCCGACATCGAAGTAAAACCACAGTGGCTTACCGCGATACCGCATATCTTTCCGAGGGGTCGCTTTTTCGATCGGAATTGGCTGAAATCCAAGACTCTGCCAGTAAGCGGAGACAGAGGGGATATCGCGGACGACAGCCCCGAAGTGCGAGACCATCGATTTGCCACTGGAAGCATGAGGTGCACCCGGCGAGTAGACGAGACCCAGCACATACTTTCCCTGCGGCTCGGTATTGAAGTAGGTGAAGGTGACTGGCGTGCCGCTCTCTTTCACGGTGAACTGCTGCAGCACATCGACGCCGAAGCCACCCATCCGCTGAATTTCCTTGTCCATCTCCTCTTTGCTCGAAACCTGGAAAACGAAGGAGAAAATGCCGTCGCCGTGGGTGGAGAGAAAGCGGGAAAACGCGTTGACCTGTCCTTTGTCAGGCTGGATGAAATCGATCGTCAGGTCGCCGAGATGGCCGGTCACCTCGCGGGCACGAATGGTGACAGGCTTCCCGCGATACTCGCCGGTGAATTGGGTGTGGGGAGATTCCTTCACGTCGGAGAGGCCAAGCGCCTTCCATGCAGCGCTAACGTGATCGACATTCTGCACGATCCAGGTGACCCGGTTCATAGACTGATAACACTTCGGCAATTCGGCGGCCGAACAGGTCATTGCAAAGGAGAGAACTATGACAAAGCAGCGCAACAATTTCATTCGACACTCCACGGGAAAACCTTCCCCCAACCTGTAAAGAGATATGTATCAGAAGTGTTGGAGTGGCGTGGCCACCGGTTCATCCCCGCCTTCTCCACTCTTCGGCCTTCGGGCGTGATCATAGCTTGACACAGGTGTGAACGCAATTGCCAGATCATGAACTTGGTCTCGAAGGGGCCGTTTTCTTGCTTCTACAAAAAGTTCGAGACCCGCTTTCAGGGCGGGTCTCATTTCTCCATCACGGTGTGCTTCGTGTGCAGGGTGCAACGTCTAGTGGGCGTTCCTCAGAATGTCTTCCGCATAATAGTTGACGACACGGGCCTGATCGCGCAGCGCTTCGTTGTAGGCGCTCTGCAGCAGGCGAGAGCGGCTGTCATGCAGTTGCTGACGAATCATCTGCTGCACCCGAGGATCGCTCAGTGGATGCTGTCCTGCCGGTTCAATCGCAATCAATTTGAAGATGATGTAGGCGGCCGGCTGCTTGGACGGGCCTTGTGTAATGGGCAGAACCGGGGTGATCTGGCCAGGCTGTAGCTTGCTGATGGCGGCGTACACTTCGGGATCAGACTTCAGGTTCGAAGCAGCGACAAAGCCCATGTCCCCCCCACTCGAAGTGGTATCCGGGGCTTCAGAATAATTAATGGCGAGCTGGGCAAAATCCGCTCCAGTTTCCAACTGATTATGGAGCGCTTGAATTTTCTTGCGCGCTTCTTCATCATTGCGGGCTTTGCTGTTTTGCCGGTTTTCGACACGCCCGTTGGGATTTGGAGTGACGACGATCTGTGCCAGGTGATACTGCGGCTCGATCAGGTTGAATTCTGCCTGGTGCAGGTTATAAAAAGTCGCAACATCGGCATCGGTAATGTTGATCTTGGATTCGATCTCTTTATTCATTACCTTTTCCATGGTGAGATTCAGCCAGATATCGCGGCGAACATCATCCAGAGTGAGGCCCTTGGCCTTCAGTTGCTCGTTGAATTGCTGCTCCGTGAAGGGTGCTTTCAGCTGGGTGATTTTTGCATCGACCTCGGCGTCGCTGGCCACCAGGTGCAATTTCTCCGCCTGCTGTCGAATGACTTCTTCGCCGATTTGCTGATGCAGGACCTCCAGTTTCAGCATCGCGGCTTCATCGGCAGTCGGCTGCTGCTGTCTGGAACTCACCTGGCTTGCGTAATACTTGTTTACTTCCGATTCTGTGATCGGATGGCCATTGACCGTGGCCCAGACATCCGGGTTGGGCGTGCGCGAGCAGCCTGCGAGTGAGGCGAAGACAATAGCGCCGGCCGCGGCGACGGTACCCATCTTGAGGGCGCGTTGCAGGGCCATTTTCACAGGCCCGCGAGAGAATTCAGCGGTGGTGGACTTCAACAAAGTCTGCATGATGACGTTCAATCCGTTCTCCGTACTTGCCTGCCGGGTTCACGTTACCGGCCGTTCCATGTTCGAACCGTTCTGTAATTCGACGGTTTCAGGTGCGCTCACACTGTTGCCGTGTCCGCTGCTAGTTCCCCGGCGCAGTTGGAGCCGCAGCGGGTGTAGCTGGTGTGGAGTTGTTGTCTGGGGGTGGCACTTCTCCGGCATCGCGAATGGCGCGATCAATAATAGACCAAAGCATCGGTTGCGACAGGGCTCCTGTAGCACGCTCGCCGTTGACGAACATGGTCGGAGTTCCATCGACTCCCAGCGCGTCACCCTGCTTCATGGAAGCGCGAATCACCGACTCATCCTGCTTGGAGATGCAAGCCTGCAGCTTCCCCATGTCGACTTTATCGCGTTGACCTTCGGCCAAGGTTAGATCGTCCACCTTTTTCACGCTGACGGCTAAACTCTCCTGCCCGCGGGCGCCGGAAATGTCGTCACTTTGTGTGTGAAGTGTGTCGACCAGATTCCAATATCCAGTGGCACTTTGATCCGCCAGGCAGTTCACATCCACCGCGGCATGCATCGCCCAGGGGTGGAGTTGAACCAGCGGAAAGTCAAGAAAAATGTAGCGCACCTGATTGCCATAATGTTGTTCCGTGGCGGGAAATAGAACCTCATTCATGCGCGCACAGAATGGGCATTCCAGATCGTCGAAGTTGACAATCGTTACCTTCGCCTTGGGGTTCCCGCGGACGGGCCGCCCCAGAACATTGATGCCAGAGCCGGGCGCCTTGGTCAGATCAAACTTCTCCAGCCGCGCCAGCGTATTGTTGTCCTTCGAGATCAGAAAAATCGTCGTCTTTTTTTGCGAGCCATTACTGAAGGTGACGGGCAGCGTATCGAATCCTTCAATGTCGCTTTTTGTGCGGTCGCCAAGGGTTACTGTGTAATCCGGCGGAACATTGTATTGGGAACGGATTGTCAGCTCAATTTGTCGGTCGAGTTTCGCCTGAAGGGCGTTGCCGGCTGGCGGGGTCTGCGCTTTGCAGCCCACTCCTGCAGCCAGGATGAAAACGAGTAAAAAACGAGATATGCGCAACGAGTTCCTCAGGCGATAGATATACCTCCATTATCACACGCAGAGCCCTGTTGCGGCCTTGGTTTGGCGATACGGGAGGGGTCATTCTGCAGATTCTGCCAGGGTCGAAAATTGAGGCAATTTCGAGTGCCCCTGGGCGGGATTTGTCGCGCGTGCGGACCAGGCAGCTCTAGAAGAGACGTTCGGCGCGGACCAGGCTGCCGACCGCTGCTACACCCGACAGCGACAGGTTAAAGGTCGTCGAGGTCTCATTGCGAACTGTTCCCAGAGCGAATCGCTGGACCTCCACCGTAAGACCGCAGCAATTGCGGTTGTAGGTGGCTTGTATACCGCCATACTCGAGCGCGCGGCCTTCCAGGGAAAGGTTGCCTTTTGCGGCCGCGCTCAATCCCGGCTTGGTGATGGCGCCGTAGCCCAGAAGGACCTGCATCTGGTTATAGTTCACAACATTGGCAGGTTGGTTCGGGGGTTCCGGAGTTTCGCCGACAGCGTTCAGCAGAGAATGACCGAGCCCGGAAAAGAAGTTGCCATGCCGGTAGTCGGCAAACACATTGCTGGCAGCCCATCGGCCGGCTTTGGTGTCGTAGTCGGCGGCCCACTCCAGGTCTGCATTGGCGCTGGGCGCAATCATCAGCCGCGAGACCACCGGCGAAACATCTCGCGGTGCAGTGATGTAATCGACTCCGCTCAAAGCCAGAGTGGTCGTGAATATGTTGCGGCGTCCGGAAATGACTGCATTGCCAAATGTCGGATCAATGAAATATTTCTGTCCGACAAACCAGGAGAGCCACTGCCGGGATGCGTCTCCGCAATTAAGATCCGACGGGACTGTTTGTTCTGCCTGTTCTGCGGAAGCAGCATTTTTCGCGCATGGCTTAGGGTGCAATCGCTTCAGGAAAAGCCGCTGCGTCAGTCCATATTCCACTTCATTGGTGTCGCTGTAGATGTCGGTCACATCAAAGCGTGGAATCTGATTAAAGTTGCTGACGCCGGCGACATAACGATAATTAATTTCCGGCTCAATCGTATGCCGAAGCGCCACTCCGAAATGTTTCGCAAGGTAGGGTCCGTCGAAGTCACGCTCCAGGACTGGAGGAAGAATTTGCAGGTCGCCTTCCACCGCCGCGCGATTGATGGCAGGATCCATTGCGGTTGGGACAGCATCCTCGCCCGACAAGGCGTTTGCAGGAGGAGGCGGTTGGTTCGCCGGCACAGGACCCAGCATCTGGCTATGCGAATAACCTGTCTCGCGTACTCCGAGGGTGGGTCGAATGGTCCATCCATCAGCAATCCACGGCATGGTGACATGGGGAAATAGATCGAAACGACCTACGTGGTGAGATTGATAATACGGTTCCGATCGAGTCAGAAATCCGAGGCTGCCTTCACCGCCTGCCAGTACACCCGAAGAGCCCAGGTCGTGGTCGACCGCGTCGAATTGAATGTTCGGCAGATGGAAAATTCGTATTTCATCGCCCGATACATCGCTGGCGAATTTTTCATACCGTTCGGTGTCGAAGGTGCTGGCGAACCCGTCTTTTTCGTGCGTTAGAAAAGCCCAGGACTTTACCTCAGATGAGACGGCCTGCGAATAGTTGGGCGCAAAAACCTGGCGGTACACGTAGGAACTCAAGTACTCCGTGTTGATGACGACGCGGGTGTATTGCGTCATGTCATGACGCGCAGTCACGATGGTGTCCTGTCCACCCTGATTCACGTAATTCGGCGCCAGTCCCCTGTCTTCCACGCCGTTATACAACCCGTGGACAAAGTCATGGCCTAGCCCTTTGTAGCGAAACTCGGCGTTCTGTTCCCATCCCCGCAAGGAGTAGTACTGAAACCCCACCAGCAAATCCGCGCTGCGGTTGATGACCCAGTAATACTGCTCCCCAATCACGGTGCCTTTGATACTGGACCCGACTTCGAGCGAGGGAATCAGAAAACCGGATTGGCGGGCAGCGGTGTCGACGCCGTGAGTGACATATGGCAAGTACAAGACGGGTTTGTTCAATACCTGAAAATCTGCGTTCTTCGCCTTTGCGGTGCCGTCGTCGACGATGATTTGGGGGGCAAGAATACGCCAGTCTGGTTTGGGAAGCCGGCAGGAGGTCATCGTGCCGCTGATCAGCTCGTAGCTTTCTGGGCCTTTCTTGATCAATTGCTTTGCGCTGATGAGGAACGGATTTGTCGAAGAGTAAAGACCTCGATTGCTGGACGGCGGCAGCCCGAAAATTTTGGGAATGTATGCATTCGCCGGCGAAGCCGGGTGGATCACGCCCACAGATCCAATGACGTCGTAGAAATGACCGGTCTGCTGATTCAGGTTGAGAGTACCGTGGTCGGCGGCAAAGTCTTCGTTATCTGGGCCGCCCGTCACCTGCAGATGCCCGTTGGCTACGACGTCGCCAGTAGCGGTGTCGTAGGTGGCATGGTCCGCGAGGATCACGTAGTCCTTGTAATCGATTTCCACCCCGCCTTCCAAGTCGTACATTTCGCCGCGGCGTTCCTGATGACGCGCGCGGATGGTGACCGGGACTCCGACGGGCGGTGCTGGGATCGGCTCAGCAATGGGCAGGTTTTCAGTTGCAGGCTGGGGCGCGTTCGGAAGATTTGTGCCTGATGTCGATGCGGCGTCGGATGCGGATGCAGTTGAATTCTGGCTGGAAGTGGCAGGTGTGCCGGACTGGATTTCCGCAGCGGCAAACAGGATGAGATGGATTCCGGACTGACCCGGCGGATGCCTCATGGCCAATGCCTGCGCATTCGTCCTCACATGACAAAACGCGAGCAGCATGGTACAGATACAGACACGGGTTCTCATGGGCCGGAACACTTTCAGTGTAAACGTTCCTGCAGCAATGAAAGTTTCTGCCGATGTTTTCTGACCCGCTGCTCTGGCACCCACACAATTCCAGTCGACGACGCTCTCGTGCAGCATGCGACGCGACCGCCCTTGTTTTGACCTCTTCGCGATTCTTCCTTCCCAAGCCGAATTGGAATGCTTTTTGTGATGAGACAGAACTGCGCCCGTAGGTTGCATCTCTGTTATCAGCAAACAAATTCAGGCACACGAATTATTTTGTGGAAATTGCACTATTAATGGGGCTATATAATAGGAGTTAAGGGTGAGTCCAGCATTGTCCGCGCCACAGTCGCCACTAGTCCCTCAGCAGCAATTGCTGAGCGATGATTGGAAACATGAGATTTCGGAGCGTCTTGATCGTTATCGAGCGCACCGCCCGCAAGCAGCGGCCAAGCCCTCGTCGCTGCCTAGAACTCCTGTCGATTCCCGAGCAACAAAAATCGCTCGCGCAGTGGCATCTCGATACGCATCCGCACCGACATACAGTGAATTGATTGCGGCAGAGACGGCGCGTGCGGAAGCGTTGTTGGAAGAACAGCGCACACAACAAACCGAAGAAGCAGCCGAATCCGCCGGAAATTTGTTCGATGATTTCGCTGCGGAAGCAAGCCCTCATGCCTCTTCGCAGAATTCCGACGCGACCTCTGCCTCCGTCCGTTTCTCAGACGATGTAGAGCCGATGCAGCACATGGTGCCGGGAACGCCGGTGATGCCGCAGTTTGCCGAGCGCACCCGAGAGATGCGATTGCATCAGGCGCAGCCGGAACCGGAGCCGTCGTTGGAAGACCTGCTGGCTTCAGCGCTGATTGAACCTCGCGCCATGCTGCCGTCGAAACTCATTGAGTTTCCCCGCGAGCTGATCTCACCCCGTCGAGCTCGTCCGCATCTGCCGGAAGATCCCTCACGCGGGCAAGCGCCGCTATATCCGGAAGAATCGCCGGCGCAGCTTCGCATTTTTGAGGTACAACCGGAAGCTGAAACGCAATCTGAAATCGCAGCCGCGACGAGCTCGGAGTTGCAGCCAAGTGCGGAAGAAGCATCGCGAGCGCAGCGGAAGGCGATTGAAGAATTCGTGGCGGGTGTGCAGAACAGCGTGTCCGCGGCCATCAACTCTGAGGTCGCAGGGAAAGCCGCGATCGAAGCGGACGGGATTCCGACCGTACGCGCCACAGACCCGCGAACAGGTCAAGGAAACTTCTGCACAGCGCCCGCCGACATCCACTACTTCGGCTCGTTCGACAACGATGCCGTCGGGCAACACCAGCACAACAAAGTCGGCGCGTGTGATCAGTTCCAAATCGAGCACGACAGCTTCCTCCAATTTTCGAGGGTTGGAGTGGGCCTCGATCTCCCTCGATAAAGAACCAGTCGCGTACACTCGAAAAGCCCAGCCCACGGCTTCGGAATACCTGCCGTTCATGGTCGACCCTGCCTCGATCGATCGCCGGGTGATGGCATTTGCTGTCGATTTTGCTGCGGTGACCGCCGGGTTTATGGGATTCCTGGTGGTATTTGTCGCCTCCACTCCACATCTGCCGACCGGGTTGACCGCGGCTGCATTGGCCGGCGTGGTGTATGTCGCGCTGTGGGTGCTGTATCAGATGTTGTTCTTCTCTTTGAGCGGCGCCACTGCCGGTATGTTGTACGCGCACATTGCGCTGTGCACCTTCGATGATCAGAACCCGACCCGATCCGCGCTGCAACGCCGCCTGACTGCTTGGTGGGTGTCCCTTCTGCCGCTTGGCATAGGATTCCTTTGGTGCTTCGTGGACGAAGACAATCTCTGCTGGCACGACCGCATTACCCGCACGTACCAACGCGAATACTAACGACCCCTTTTTCCACGAACCTGCATCGACTCGCCTGAGCAGCAGCCATGCTGGTAAATTTCTGATTTCAGCAATTTGAGGAGTGAGTGTGCCGCATTCAACTCCTTCAGCACGATTCGTTGGCCACTAGAAGAACATCAAGGCAAGAGTATTCTGGACGCGAGGGAACTGCTGCTCGCGTGTGCGCTGCTACAGCAAGATCCATCCATACCGACAATTCGAGGAGCACAATGAAATTCTTTCCATCTTCTTTGAGTCTCGAGGGACGCGTTTACGACGTCTCGCATAAACTGGCCGCTGGTTTCTCCGCGTTGGCGATGGCAACTTTTATGCTGGTCGCCCCCAGTTGTTATGCCGCAGGTGCGGCTGCGCATTCGCCGTGGGTGGCGACCTGGGGTGCGGGGATGGTGGCAACCAATCCCGGTAACGCGCCAGATTTTACCGGCCAGACGTTGCGAGAGATCGTGCACAGCAGTGTCGGCGGACAGCAGGCGCGTGTCTGGTTGTCCAACCGCTTTGGCAAGGAGGCGCTGCACATCGGGGCCGCCCACATCGCATTAAGTGCGAGCGGAAGCGTTGGCACCAATCTCGATGGAACGCCGAATCAAAGTGGCATCCAGTCCGGCACCGACCATGCACTGACATTTAACGGCAGCGATACGGTTGTTATTGCTCCTGGTGCAGAGGTGGTCAGTGATCCGGTCGCGTTGAGCGTTCCAGCACTCACCGACATTGCGGTCAGCATCTATTTTCCGGATCACACCATGGCAAGCACGGAGCATTCCGACTCGAACCAGATTTCTTACAGGGCGAATGGCGATCAGGTAGCGGCGGCGGATCTGGGCGGCAAATCCTGGGAGAGCAAGCCCTGGTACGTAGTTTCCGGCGTCGATGTTGACGCGCCGGGAGATTCCGCCGTGATTGCCTTTGGCGACTCGATTACGGATGGCGCGTACGCGACCGAGAATGAAAATCATCGCTGGCCAGACTACCTGGCGTCTCGATTGGCGGCCGATCCAGGAACAAAAAAAGCCGGTGTCCTGGGTGTGGTGAATGTCGGCATTGGTGGCAACCGCGTTCTGTTGGATGGCTATGGACCGAATGCCGTATCCCGCATCAACCCTGATGTGATTGCGCGCAGCGGTGCTCGCTACATCATCATTCTGGAAAGCATCAATGACATCGGCAGATTCACTTCTGACCATCAGCCCTATGGAGATTTGACGCAGCGACTGGAGGCGGGCATCGCGCAAATTGCGGCGCAGGCCCATCAGCATGGCATCAAGGTGATCGGCGCCACGCTGACGCCGTATCAGGGTTGCGGATATTATTCCGATGCGGGCAATGAAGTTCGCAATGCGGTGAATGAGTGGATTCGTACCAGCCCGATTTTCGATGGTGTTGCCGACTTTGACAAGGCCGTGCGTGATCCGCAGAATCCGCAGCACTTCGCGGCGCAATATGATTCCGGCGATCATCTGCATCCGAAAGATGCAGGCTATCAAGCGATGGCAGCCGCAATTGATTTGAGTATGTTTACGGCCAAGAAGTAAGCCGTTCTAGCCCTGGTATCGGCAGGCCCCCGACCGTCGTCGGGGGGCATCCCCCTGTTTCAGGCGCAGGCAGGGGAGGTTACTAACGTGCTAATCCAGTCAAAAAAATATCCCATAGTGGACCAATTCCGTGCAGTATTAGGAGCAACACTCCGTGACTGACGAAATTGGTATCGCGTCTACCGCGAGATAGTCTTGCGCGCCCGAATGGGCGACAATCTCGCGACGACGTAACTACTGTGGTGTAGCGCATGATAGCTGACAACCCACGGCTGCTTCTGCAAGCGGATCTCTACGACCTTGCATCCACGCCCGCCCCTGCGATGGAGCCAGGCGCGCGATCCTTTGCGACTCCAACTCTTGCGTATCCAAAATGGCTGTCCGTCCGCGTTTTGTTCGCAGTTTGCGCCATTACCCTGCTTGCCCAGGCCATTCTGGTGGCCATGAACCCGCAAGCAATGGTTGCGTTCAACACCATGATCGCATTGGAGTTTCTGTTCGCGGCCGCGGGCTGTTTCCGGTATGCATCCAGGCAAAACGCCGAGGCTCGAGCGCTGTGGATTCTGGTTGCATGTGGATTTCTTCTCTCGATCGGGGGGCAAATCCAGGATACGTACGACGTACTGATGCGTGTTCAGCCGACGACCACGGCAACCATGGCGGATTTCTTTTTCCTGATCTATGGGATTCCGATTCTTCTGGCGATTTCCTTCACCAACCAGGAAGCTGACCTGAGAGTGCTGTTCTGGCTGGACGGAGCGCAGGCGATTGTTGCGGCCGTGTTGATTTATTTGCAGATCTACTCGATCTTGCCGTGGGCCGGTCACTCGATCGCCATCTCGACGACATCGCTGATGTATGTCTACAACGTGGAGAATCTTATCTTGGCCGGCGCCGTCACCTTGCGCTTGTTTGGACATCCACCGCCGGCCAAGCGGCGCTTTTATGTCGCTCTGACCATCTATCTCTGGTGCTACGCCGTTGTTGCTATCATCCTTGGATATTTGGAACTGGAGCGGAACCTCGCGCAGGGATTGCAGGATGTGCTTTGGGGAACGCCTTGCCTGTTGTTGCTGGCTGCACTTCTGTTCCTGCCGGACGAAATGGCCGCCGGCGACCAGGTCAACGAAGTTCCAAACCGCTCGGTTGCCCTGATGCTGGACAACTTGAGCCCGGTATTATTCACGCTTGTCGTCGTCATCATGGGAGCCAGAATTGCGCCAGCCTACCCGTGGATTGGATTCGCATCGATCACGATCGCAGTAGCGCTGTATGGATTGCGCGCCGCTCTGTTACAAAGCAAATATCTGCGGTCGCAGCAAGACCTGGCGAGTAGCAGCCGCGCTCTGGTGGACGCAGTAGATCGGCTGCAGGACATCTCGATTCGCGACGGACTGACAGGAATCTACAATCGACGGCACTTCGATGATGTACTCCTCTCAGAATGGAAGCGCTCGATCCGAACGCAAAAGCCGCTGTCTCTGCTGCTGATTGACGTGGACAACTTTAAAAAGTTGAACGATCGCTACGGTCACCCGGAAGGGGACGAATGCCTGAGAAAGATTGCCGAGCAGCTCTCGAAAATACTACGGCGATCTACCGACACCCTGGCGCGGTATGGAGGCGAGGAATTTGTCGCCATCCTGCCGGAGACGACCAAGGAGAGCGCGCAATCGATCGCTGACGCGATGCGTATCTCGGTCGAGGAGTTGAAGATCAAGAATGAGGTTTCGAAGGCGGCTCGTGTGGTTACGGTCAGTATCGGGGTTTGCAGCGAGAATGCCATGCTCAGCCGTCCCGCCGAGGAATTATTAAACGCGGCGGATGCTGCCCTCTATCGGGCAAAAAAACAGGGACGAAATCGCGTCCAGGTTGCATAGATCCGGCCGAGCAGGAATTTCACCGCAACAGAACCGCAAGCGCACACTTTCCGGCGTCCATCGCGCCTACGTCTTTGTGGACTGGGAAGCGGCGATGGCAGCACCGGTGACCGCCAGGTCGTCACTCATCGGAACAATTTCTAACATGTAGTTCTGCAGCGGACTCATGGTCACCATCTGATGCAAATAATGTTGTAGCAGTTTCATGTCGAGAAAGCGGACATTGAAACCGGTGTAGTAAAAGCGGCCCGGTCCTTGCATGTGGATGGAATTCGCAGTGGCCGCGGCCAGACCGCGATGCCACAGCCGCTCAAATTCCCGGCAACGTGCGTCCCCCGTTTTTGCCTGGGCAAAAACCTCTTCCGGCTCCATGTCGAGGAAGCGCAGTCGCATGGCGCGATGGCCCATGATGCCTTCCAGATGTCCGCGTCCTCCACAACCGCAATAATTTTCGGTGGAGTCGAGCGTGACCACGCAATGACCACCTTCCCAAATTCCCGGCGCATAGGGATAGCGTCCAAATCCAATGCCATACCCCAAGGTCCAAAGGCGGATGAAAGCATCAAGGCGATCGTGTTTCGCGGCCACCCCGGCGGCCATGGCGTCGGCATCATTTAACACGGTGACCGGCGCGGTGATGCCCGCTTCCGCAAGCGCGCGATGCATTTTTTCCGCGATGCGAGTGCCCTTCAATTGGGCCAGGTTCGGCGCATCTTCTACTACGCCAGCTTTCACAATTCCAGGCAGCGCCAGACCGACGGCTTCAATCGGTCCGCAGTCGCCCACTGCGCGCACCGCCTGCTCCCGCACCAGTTCGATCAGACCGTCGAGCGGCGTGTCCAGCAGCGAATCGTTGTCTTCTGTGTCTTCAGGAAAATGGAACAGGCGCGAGCACGGCTTGTGACCTTCGATCACGCCGGTGACGATGCGCCCAGTTAGGTGAATGCCAAGACTTTTTCCCATGATTCAAATCTCCTCAACCGTCTTGCTCAGGCGGTTCAGACCGTTGAAGGCCGCGGCTTTGTAGCACTCCGCCAGGGTCGGATAGTTGAAGACCGTGTCGACAAAATAGTCGATGGTTGCGTTCAGCGCCATCACCGCCTGGCCAATGTGAACCAGTTCGCTGGCGCCCTCGCCGATAATGTGTACGCCCAGCAGGTGTCGCGTTTCGCGATGGAAAATCAGCTTGAGTCGCCCAGTGGTATCTCCGCGAATCTGGCCACGCGCGATTTCGCGATAATACGCAACACCTACTTCATACGGAGCATCCTCTTCCGTCAACTGCTCTTCCGTTTTGCCGATGAAAGAAATTTCCGGAATCGTATAAATTCCGTACGGATAATATTTTGGATTGGACACGACACAGTCGTCGTTGAACACGCGTGCGGCGGCGATGCGGCCCTGTTCCATGGAGACCGAAGCCAGCGCAGGAAAGCCGACAACATCTCCTGCGGCAAAAATGTTCGGCACCTTGGTGCGATAGTTTTCATCCACGCTGATGCGGCCTCGCGCGTCGGCGTCTAATCCAGCGGCGGCCAGGTTCAGCTCGTCCACATTTCCCTGGCGACCAACCGCGTATAAAAGCGCGCCGGCGGATATCCTTTTCTTGCTCTCCGTGTTGGCGACCACGGTTCCATCGGCCAAGTCTTCCACGCTCTCCACCTCTTCATTCAGCCGCATGGTGACGCGGCTGTCGCGCAGATGATAGCTGAGCGCTTCCACAATTTCCTGATCGGCAAACTCAAGAAGCTTGGGCCGCTTTTCAATCAGGATGACGCGCACACCCAGGACCGCGAACATACAGGTGTATTCGACGCCGATAACACCGCCGCCGACAACGATCAGCGTCTTGGGCAGATCGGGCATGAACAAAACCTGGTCGCTGTTGATGATGTTGCGGCCATTCAGCGGAACCTTGGAATTCGTGGCAGGACGCGAACCGACGGCGATCAGAGTGTTGCGGCTTTCATACACGCTCGAGCCGCGCGAGTTGGTCACGCGAATGTGCGTTGGATCTTCAAAACTGGCTGTGCCCGTCAGGACCTCAATGTTATTGCGCGACAACTGCGCTTCGGTCACGTCGACTTCAGTCTTGATGACATGCTGCACGCGGAAGGCAAGATCCGCCATCGTGATCTTGTCTTTGACGCGATAGTTCATCCCGTAAATGGAGCGATAGTTATAGCCGGAAAGATGAAGCACGCCTTCGCGAAAAGTTTTGCTGGGGATGGTGCCGGTGTTGACGCTGACGCCACCGACAAATTCCCGCTGCTCCACCACGGCGACGCGCTTGCCCAGCTTGGCAGCCGAAATGGCCGCTCGTTGCCCGGCAGGGCCAGACCCGATGACGAGCAGGTCAAATATGTCCATCGTTGCTTTCCATCATTCCATGCCGCATGTCAATTTTATTCTCTGCATATTGCGGGCCGCAGGCAGCTGCTTGTCATGCCCCCTGTCGATCGGCGGAGCAAGTTGAGCCCCAGGCTCGCGCATCGCATTTTCGACAGTACCACAATAGGATGCAACCAAATATCAATCGGCCCAGGCCTACACTGGCTACACTGATTGGACGCGAGACTGAGGAAAATGCTTTACGCCATCACAGATCGCCAGTCGTATGCGGAGAGCGAGGCCGACGCGCTGGCGCGCCTGCTGGAGCTGGCAGCGATTTGGGCGGCGAATGGTATCTCGTACATCCAGGTACGAGAGAAAGATCTCTCCGCGCGCGACCAGGTTGAGTTGGTGCGAGCGGTGATTCGTGCCGTTCGCGCGGTTGGCGGTAACAGCAATACGCCTAAGGTTTTGGTGAACTCCCGGGCGGATGTTGCGTTGGCCACGGGTGCGCACGGAGTGCATCTTCCCTCTGGACCCGATGCACTGACGCCAGAGGAAGTTCGCAGCATCTTCGCGCTCGCGGGCGAAACCGGCCTGCCTGCTATCAGCGTTTCTTGCCACACGATTGAAGAAGTGACCTCGGCACGAAAGCATTCGCCGGACTGCATCTTGTTCGCACCCGTGTTTGAAAAGCAGATTGCTAGGCCTGGAGCGATTGAATCGGAAAAGAGCGCCGCGGTTCTGCCAGGCACAGGGCTCAAGCTACTGGAGCAAGCGTGTCGCGAGGCCGCGCCGGTGCCGGTTTTCGCGCTGGGAGGAGTGACCGCGGAGAACGCCGCAGACTGCATTCGTGCCGGCGCAGCAGGCGTCGCCGCGATCCGCTTACTGCAGAAGGACGCGTCGGCGTGGAAGCATCTGGTCTGATATCGCCAAGCCGCGCGGGCGATTGATCGTGAATTCACAGAATGATTCGCTGACTGGACAACCGGCCGAACGTCTCACCTATCTGACAGAATCGTAGAAGCGCGAGATTACTTGCAATCGCATTCCATTCCTCCACCCCCAAGGAGCTAAGACGTGCCAGAGCCAATTCCTCCCCGTTCTCCAAAAGCGTCAAGCAATCCGACTCAATCGAAATCTGCAGCGACGAACGGTCAGCCAGTATTCGCGCAGCCGCAGCCGTCTCCCGATCCCACAAGTTTCAGAAATCCAGTGACGGATCAGAACGATCAGGAAATTGCCCAGCTGGAACCTGTTCCGCAACCGGTGGGTGGCGCCGTCGAACCGATTCTGACGCTGGCCCAGGTGTACGGCAGCGCGGGCGCTACCAAGACGCAAGCGATCGAACAGGCAGGCCAGATTGTGTTTCATTCCGTCGGTGATACGGGCAGCGTGAAAGGGCCAGACACGCAATCCCTGGTGGCCGACAAAATGGTGACAGACTTCGACGAGCAGAATGCCGCGGATGTGCCGTCGTTTTTCTTTCAT
This sequence comes from uncultured Acidobacteriota bacterium, assembly GCA_963735505.1. Classification (GTDB taxonomy): domain Bacteria; phylum Acidobacteriota; class Terriglobia; order Terriglobales; family Acidobacteriaceae; genus JAKAAZ01. Next base: position 431,387 of record CAVTLR010000005.1, read on the forward strand.
CTGGGAGATGTTGTCTATTATTTCGGCGAAGGCACGTATTACTACGATCAATTTTACGAGCCGTTTCGAAATTATCCGGCGCCGATCGTCGCCATTCCCGGCAATCATGACGGCGTGGTGTATCCGAGCGATCCCGCGCCAACGCTCGCCGCATTTCTGCGAAATTTTTGTACCGCCAGTCCCGCGCCGTCGCCGGATTCCGGCGGCCTTTCACGCACGACGATGGCGGAGCCGGGAGTGTATTTCACGTTTGATGCGCCGTTTGTGCGCATCCTGGGGCTCTATAGCAATGTGCTGGAAGACCCTGGAGTGATTTCAAGTCAAGGCGGAGCGAACTCGCTCGATGATCGCCAGATAGCATTTCTGACGGCGGCGCTGCAGCGGGTGAAGAGCGAGAATTACTCAGGAGCCGTGATCGTTGCTGTGCATCATCCTCCCTTTACCGGCGGCACGATCCACGGTGGTAGCCCACAGATGCTGGCGGACATTGACGGTGCCTGCACGGCTGCCGGCGTTTGGCCGCATGCTGTGTTTGCCGGTCACGCGCACAACTATCAGCGCTATACGCGCACGGTAAACGCAACGCAGATTCCTTTTCTGGTGGCGGGATGCGGCGGTCATTCCCCGTTGTCCGCGATGCGCGCGGCCTACCGCACGCCCTACAAGATTGACGACACATTGACTCTTGAAAGTTATGACGATACACATTATGGGTACATGCGCGTGATCGTGAATGCGCAGACGATGACCATCGAGTTCCATCCGGAAAGCGACGGCGGTGTGGTCAAGACTCCGGATGATACGGTCACGATCGATCTGCAGGCTCGCACCGTGAGCTAACGACGCCGGGCAGTGTTTCCGCAGCTGCTGAGGTAGCGGCCGAGCATTCCGCCGCATCCCCTCGAATGGGAGCGTCGGTCTGTAACCAAACGCCGCTTTGCGGTGTCTTATGTTTGCGGGTGCGTCGCAGCAGTTCAGGGGAGGTTCCATCATGGGTTCGCTTACAAAACGCAATCTAATTCTTACCGTCCTGGTGGGCATTGTTTTCTCTGCAGGTTGCAGGGCAGCGAAGAAGCCCATCCCCGCTCCTACTGTGGATGCTCCGCTGGCGAAGCAGTCTGGCCAGGCGACGGCGGTGTTCGCTGGCGGATGTTTCTGGGGTACGCAGACCGTGTTCGAGCGAGTCAAAGGTGTGACGGCCACAACGGTTGGCTATGCGGGCGGATCTGCTTCCACCGCAACCTACGCCCAGGTTACGCAGGAAAATACAGGCCACGCGGAGTCGGTGCGGGTGGACTATGACCCGTCAAAGATTACCTACGGCACGCTGCTGCGCATCTTTTTCTCCGTCGCCCATGATCCAACCGAGCTCAATCGTCAGGGTCCGGATGTCGGGTCGTCGTACCGGTCGGTGATCTTCTACATCAATCCGGAGCAGGAGCGCATTGCCAAGGCATACATCGCGCAACTCGACGCGGCCAAAGCGTTCCACAAGCCGATCGTCACCCAGGTGGTGCCGCTGAAAGGCTTTTATATCGCCGAGGCATACCACCAGGATTATGCCTTGCACAATCCCAATAATCCGTATGTCAATATCTGTGACCGCCCCAAAATTGGCGATCTGAAGAAGCAGTTCCCTGACCTGTTCCAGAAATATAAAGGCGAGTAAATCTGACGCAGCAACGGCTCAGCAATCAGAGTGATTGCATGGGTGATCCATGCAGAAGTTTTCCGCAAAGGCGCAGACTTTTGCGCAATGGTGAAATGGTTGATCAGCGGTGAAACTAATCGTGGATTTCACTTTCGCAATATAGATTCATAAGGCTACACTGAAGTCCCCCGAATGATCGAAATTGACAAGAAATTCAAGGGGGAAATGTCCGTGAGGGAAAAGATATTTTTTGGAGATGTAACTGGTCGTGAATCTCTCCGCATGGTGGGTGCACGCACTTTAAAACATTTCACACTCGCGATATGTATGGCGCTCGCGGTTTTTGTATTGGGAGTGCGAAATGCAAACGCGGCAGCCCCGCCCCCGACAATCGACTGCACCGGCGGACAAACCCCGAACATGACGGTTGTGATCTACAACAACTCCACAAGCCATAACATTTATCCGGTGTTGTTTGCCGGCGCACCAAGCGCGACGGACACGTGGATGCAGGCATGCTTCCAGCTCAAGGATGCGCAGCTCGCTGCCAACCCATATCCCAGGGCAACGCAATATCGCATGTACATCAATTGCTGCGCAAGTGGAGAGAACGGGATTCCTCCCGGCGGTTCGGCGACCATCACTCTGCCGCTCTATTCGCCCCTGGTTGGCTCCATCAAGCCCAAGCTGTCGGGCCAACTGATCGACTGGTGGCAGGGCGGAGGCATCAACTTTTATCGCGGGCCGGCCACGGATACCACGCCTCCCGCAGTGTTGCAGGCACATTGGGCTGCCGATCAAAAAGGCAACCAGGTGAATCCGACCAACAATCCACCCACCTGCAGCGGCGGCTGCAAACTGCATTTCTTTAACGCTCCGGCGTCGATACCCAACAACGACCCGCAACAGCTGGCGGAATATACATTGGGCGCGCAGCCAATTAATCCCGATCACACCAAACCGGGTCAGCCGGCGCGTCTGTGGGTGCAGGATAACGTGGACTACGATGTTTCCTACGTCAACTACGTGTACATGCCGGCGGTGATGGAGCCCTATGGCAATCCGCTGATCGGTTATATTGGCTCGCCGGAGACGATTACTGATTTCAGCGCGGCGATCGCGAAATGGTATGCTTCCCCGCTGGGTGCTGACTGGCCGCTCTACAAGGATGGCGCCGGCAATGCTGAGGCCGGGAAGATTCCTTCAGCTCTGGAGATTTTCCTGAATTCTGCAGCATTCGATAACACCAATGTATTTCTTCCCGCGCCGGTGCAGTCGAAGCCGATTGTTGCGATGACGAAAGAATGGGAATCGTGTGTGAATCAGAACGGCGGCGACGCGATCTGTCCGTTGATTCGCTCTGTAACCGCGCTGCTGAATTCCAACTACGACCACTACTACGACGTCGGGACTCTGGACCGGACGAAATGGAAGGATGTCTGGGGATGCACGGGCACGCCGGTGGTGAAGACCGAGAGGTTATTCCTGGCGCATCTTTATGGGTGGACTCCGTTTCTGGAGAACTGTACCAACACGGGCGCGAACCAGCTTTACAACACGCCCGGATACGCCGATCCGAAGCAGCCGCAGAACTATGAAGCCGTGAAAGCCGACTTCGACGAGCTGCAGTACTGGGTTCACGTGCTGCAGGGGGACTATGGGAAATTCGATCCGTATGTGGCGCTGGTGCACGGGCCAGATTACCTGAATGCGCCGTACACCTATGCCTATTCTGTGGATGATGCAGTGGGAAATATGCAGACGGATGGCACCGGCCTGATCGTTGCGGTGGGCGGATCGCAGAACCTGCCGAATCCGGACCACGCCACTCCCAACGTCAACTTCCCGTTTGGATATTCTTCGTCTTACGCCGGCGGAATCCATTTCTCGGAATACGGTCGCTGCACAACGACGCCCGATACGCCGACGGTTTCGTACTTCACCAGCTTCGCGGTGCCGGAAGGTATTCCCGGGACAAAGAGCAGCATCCTGGAATGCAGGAATTCAATGATGGATAGCAAGGGGCGCGTGTATGTTTTCAAACTCAAAGGGCTGCCGGACAAATTCCCATTGAATCCGTATCCCACGCCGCAGGAGCGACAGACTGTCAACAGCCAGTTGATCGACTGCAGCGGCAACACTGGGCAGGTGTTGAACTGGTGTCACGATATCTATCCGTACCAGCAGATCAATCCACATGATCCGCGGGCCACGGTGAATTTTACGTCGTGATGGGAGCGCCGCCACCGCTGAACTAGAGGGCGCGTACAAGCAGGCGAAATTGGGCGGGCACACGTTCCTCGTGTGCCCGTTAACTTTTATCCCGGCTACTCTATCTGGCCGGTGACGGTGAACTGGCGTGTGGTGCCGTCGGGGAACATCAGTTCGTAGATCCGGCTAAATTCATGCGTGGGCTTCTGTTGGTCCTTGACCAGCTTCGCCTTGTAGTCCCCAAGAGCGACGATGCCTTTGGGAAGGCTGGTCAGGCTCTCCATTTCATACTTGACGCCGTCGACCAGGACGCAAAGATCCTGTGTGTTGGCGCGACCGGTACCGATGCGGCTCTGGGACACGTGAATGGTAATGTTGTAATCCGCGCTTGGCGATGCGGCGAACAGCGGCAGAGAGAACAGCAGAGAGAGAGCCAGAATGGTTTTCGTCATGTACGCCTCCGCTGACGAGGGTACCACTGGGGTGAGAGACTCCGTGAGGCGGGGATTCAGGGCTGGCTGATTGAAGGATTGTGCGGCCTAATTGAAGGATTGTGCAGCGCAGTTGAAGGATTGTGCGGTCTAATTGAAGTATTGTGCAGAGACCATTTCGATCCCGCAACGATGCAAGTCGTTGTTTACATTCGGTTGCCGAGGGCCAGGCGGGTTTTTTCACCGCGCAACAGGCAAAAAACGCCGGATTTTCCGAAAGCAGTCACACCTACAACGTTCAGGAAGGCCTCTGGGCACGCGAGTACCGCGGAATTTACCGGCTAGCGTCGTTTCCGGCGGTGCTGCGGCCGGAACTGGTGCGCTGGCATTTGTGGTCCATGGACCGAACGGGGCGGGCACAGGGTGTCTATAGTCATTCTACCGCTTTGGGTCTTTATGCTACGCCAGAGGTGAATCCGCCGGATGTGCCTCCAGCGCTGGAGATGACGGTGCCGATGGGCTTTCGCCGGAGGGGCGCGACGCCGGAGGGTTTGACGCTGCACTATGCCGACCTGGCGGAGGGCGATATTGCCGCGCGGAACGGGTATCGGCTGACGACGCCGCTGCGGACGATTCTTGATTTGGTGGCGGCCGATACGATGCCGCACGAGGAGTTGTCGAAGGCGCTGCTGGGGATTTTGAAGCGGCGTCTGATCACACGCAAGCAGGTGAAAGGCGCGAGGATACCCGAGGTGGCGCAGCTGCAACTGGAGGCGCTGCTGGGGTGGAAGAAGCGGTGAGTGATCCCACTCAAGCCGAAGGAAGGCTTGAATGGGGCACCCGGCTTCAGCAGAATTTGCGTTCCCCATGTAACATGATGTGTTACACCGCTCCGGGGCGACGACGATGCCTGCAACGATGCACAACCCGGCAAGTCCCGGTGAACTGCTACGAGAGTTCATGGGAAACTATTCTGCCACGGAATTGGCGGAACATATCGGCGTTGCCCGAGCCACGATCTCACGCATTCTGAATGGCCGCACCGCTGTCACCATGGACCTGAGCATTCGTCTGGGCGAGGCGTTTTCTCTGTCGCCGGATTTCTTCTCGAAGGCGCAATTGCAGCGGGATTTATGGGAAGCCTCGCAGCGGAAACGAAGGAAGATTAAGCCGCTGGCCGCGTGATGATAGCGAGAAGAGTTTAAATCCCAGGGCTCAGAATCGAGACTTGGGGTACCCGGCTACGGACCAACGGCGGGTATCATCGACTAAATTGAATTGATGCTGAAATTTGCTCTACTGCTTGCCATTGAATTCTCAGTCGGTGGTCTGGGCGCATTTGCTGCGTGCACGCCGATCCCGGGAGCCGATCAGATTTGGTCGAACAAGCGGGTCCACTGGGTCTTTATTGGAGAGGTACATGGTTCGAACGAGGCTCCTTCGGCCTTCATCGACCTTGTCTGCGATTCCTTCGCACACGACAAGAACGTTACTGTCGCCGTGGAGCGTCCAATGAGCGAACAGGGAGCGCTGACGGGGGTGCTTTCCGCAAAAGACCTCTCCATTGCAGAAATGACATTACTCGACCAACCCGGATGGAAGAGCGGCATGGACGGCAGGGCGAGCAAAGCGATGTTAAAGCTCTTGCTCTCTTTACGCGTATTGCGAGCCGCCCACCCAGGATTGAATATTTTTGCGTTTGAGACACCCTATAAATTGGGAGACCGGCCTGGTAAGCGGGACGAAGCCATGGGTCAGGCGCTTCTGACGTTTGGGAAGTCTCGTCCCAACGATCTCATTCTCATTCTCACTGGTAATGTACATGCGATGCAGTCCAGCATGTTCGGCTATGACCCCGCCGCCATGTTCATTCCTCCAACTGAGAGACTGAGCCTGGAGGTCACCGATACTGGTGGCGAATCATGGGCAGACTCTAACGGCGGTTGCGGGCCATCCACAGGAGGCGCCGAAGAGAGAGGCCGGTCTCACCCAAGAGGTATTTATTTGGATCCGCATCTTGCCCCGTACGGAAAAGTTGATGGAATTCTAGCGTTGGGAGTTCCATTGACCGCGTCTGAACCCGCTGACGGAGACCCGGATCCTCTGCCGGAATGCAGGAAGAGATTCCTGAGTGGTCACCCCGCCGACTTTGAAAAGTGAAATTGCCGGGTGCCCTATTCAAGCCTGCATTTGGCTTGAGTGAGGGGAAAGTTCTATTGCGGGAGCGAGTTTCCCTGCGGCTCGCACGCGTTTTCTGGAAACCCACTCGGATTCGATCTCCACGCGCCCTTCGCTCTATGCATACAATGATGAATATGTTGCGACCAGCGATCCCGCAGGCATACTTGAAGCATATTGTTTCTCTTTTCCCACTGCTTGCATTCATTGCCATCGTCCCGGTACTCTCCGCGCAGGCGTGGTCACATACCCAGGTCCATGACGCAGCCCCGTTAAAACCACCTACCGGCGCCCGTGTCGCGATTGTGGAGTTTGGAGATATGGAATGCCCCGTGTGTGCCAGAGTCAATCCGTTGCTGATGGCAGCGGCCGCAAAGTATCACATTCCGTGGGTGCGCTATGATTTTCCGCTGTCGTACCATGTCTGGAGCTTTGAGGCCTCGGTGGATGCGCGTTGGTTCGATACTAAGTCTCAAAAATTGGGTGACGACTTTCGCGATGCAGTGTTTGCCAACCAGCAGAGCATCGAAACCCAAGCGGAATTACGCGCGTTTGCAGAACATTTTGCCCAGCTGCACGGCATCGGATTCCCCTTCGTTGTAGATCCATTGGGAAAGCTTGCAGCGGCAGTCAAAGCAGACTATGCGCTCGGCCAGCGTGTCGGGATTCAACACACCCCTACGATCTGGGTTGTGACCAATAAGACCACTGGCGTGCCGTATTTTGACGTCATTGACCCCGATCTGCTTTTTGAAATTATCGACCAAGCCATCGCGGAAACAAAAAACGAAGGCCCGGCTCCCGCGCAACCTGCAAACCGCGCTCATCACCACACCGTCAGCCAATAGCTGCATTTCTGCTGGCGACGAGCTCAGGGCAGGTTACGGGGCGCGCTCACAAGTACTCAGAAATAGGGATGAAGTGGGCGGAAGGGCGGGTACTATAATCCCGGCATGATGGCGA
>CAVTLR010000006.1:0-93896 GCA_963735505.1 uncultured Acidobacteriota bacterium
CTCCCTGCATCGCGTTCGGCCACCACCTCCGCCAGGATCGGAACGCCTTTGGCGCAAGCTTCAATGCCCATGGAAGCGCAAATCTGCAGCACCGTCATAATCTCTTCCGGCGTTGCCCCCGCCTTCAGCGCCCCCTGAATGTGCCGTCGCACACCGGGCGCGTACATGTGGGTGCAGGACGCGTCGAAGGCAATGCTGATCAACTCCATGAACCTCGGGGTGAACAGTCCGCTCTTGTAGACGCTCGCTCCAAATGCAAAAAACTGATCGGTCCACGCGGGAGAAAGTTCGTAGAACGGATCCCAGGCTGTGTTCCACTGGCCGATCGCGCGCATCGCATCGCACGCCGGAGTCTCCGGCTTCGGTCCTCCCGCCGCCTTCACACCTGCCGCCTTCATCTCCTCCAGCAGGATAGGCGCGCCCAGGCTGCAGGAATGAACCGCCGGCGCGACACCGCATTTCAGAACGAGAAGAATCTCATCCTGCGTCGCACCTGCATCGAGCGCCGCATGAATCTGTCGACGCGTCCCTTCCTCATCCAGGTTCGTGCAAGAACAAGTCAGCCCCAGATAAATCAGTTCCACTTCCTTGCGCGGCAGAATGCCGCTCGTCCACGGGTTTGCCCCAACTCGCAGCAGAAGCGCCGCACCTTTGGGGTCCCACTCTTTCAGCTTGTCCAAAGACGAGCCCCACGGATTTGTTTCATTCGTCGTCATGCTGCCTCCTTGTTGTTTTGTGATATTGCCTTTGCAACCATGCTGTCGGTCACTGCATGCCATAGCCACGCCGGCGTAAGGCGGTGCATCCAGTACGTCAGCCGTACACCGAATCCCGGGATGATCATGAACTCGTCGCGCTGGATGCCGTGAATCAATCCGCGCACCGCGGCCTCCACCGGCATTGTCCCTCCGATACGTTTCAACGCCGCCGAGGCAGGATGCAGCGACTTGCGTTCGGCCGCCAACCCCGGTGTTTCCACTTCGCCAGGACAGAAGCAAGCGACGCTGATGCCGCGCGGCTTCAGTTCGTAACGCAGGCATTGTGCCAATCCGACAACGGCAAACTTGGATGTGCCGTAAGCGGTATAGCCGTAGACGGGAAGGATTCCACCCATGGAACCGACCAGAACGATCTTGCCGTTGCCGCGCGCCAGCATGGACGGCAGCACCGCCGCAACAACGTTTCTCGTGCCGTAGACATTCACACGCATCACCCGGTCGAAGGTTTCGAACTTCATCTTGACGAATTCCTCGGTGCCTCCGATACCCGCCATCGTGATCACGATGTCCGGTGCGCCGACTTCGGCAACCGCCGTTGTAATCACGCGCATCACCTCTTCGTTGTCGGTGACGTTGACCTTGTAGCGAGCCACGCGCTGCTCAGGAGTGCGTCGCGCCGATTCAACCTCATGTAACGCCGCATCAGTCGGATTGAGATCGAGGATGACGATGTGCGCGCCGATTCCGGCCAGCGTCTTGCCGCACATCAAGCCCATGCCGCTGGCGCCTCCGGTAATGTAGATCGTCTTCCCCGCAATATCGCTCATGGCATTGTCATGTCCGCGTGCGTCACTTCACGTCCCGATCACGAATCCACGTTTGGACCAATGATCTGGCCCCCACAATCCAACTCTCCTCCGCCGCCCGGCTTTCCCACTGCATCACTCCCGGGTTGCTCAACTGGACTATGCATCTTCGCCCACATCGACCAAAATTTTCCCGTCCACAATCTCCGCCGGATACACATCGACACCGAATTCTGAAGTCCCCGCAAAACATCCGGTAGTCACGTCGAATTTCATTCCATGCACCGGACAAGTCACGATCGTGCCATCCAGCTTTCCCATTCCCAGTGAGCCGCCGGCGTGAGGACACGTATCCGCGATAGCACAGATTTTTCCGTCCACATTGAAGATGGCCAGCTCTTTGTCTGCGACGAGGAACCGTGATCCGGCTCCGGGACGGATCTGCTCGATCCCCGCTACTTCAATCAATTCCGCCATTGTCGTCGCCTGAAGAATGAAAGTGGTGATCGCGAGATCGCACAATAGATTCCAACCGAAAAGTACCTCCCTGCGTGAGGAGGGACCTTTCGGCTGCCCTGGATTGCGATGTCCGTCTTAACTCGATGCTCCCTACCTTGATCGGCATGTCCAGCTTCTCTTCCCACTCACCGGCGTGGATGTGCCCGCACCCGCCCTGCGCAGCCGGGTGATACATTCCATCGGTCTCATGCACCAGGAACCCCATGTTCCCCGGACGGCGGTTCGGCGGCAGGCCAAGGTTGGCAAGCGTTTCCGCGGTCGATGCGTAACTGACTCCAATCTTCAGCATGTCGCGCGCCTGTTCCGGTGTAGCGATCGCCCTCCCCAGCTCATTCGCCATGCGCACATGGCGCTCGATCATTTGGATTGTCGACATGCGCTTGCCCTTCGTCGTATCCCACAAGTTATCCTCGATCCCCGCGCGAGTGTGCTGCCCAAGCGCGATGCAGATCGCTGAGACCGGATGAGTAAAACGGAACGTGGTCTGGTAGGTGAAGAACGAGCCGTGCGGGGTACGACGGATGAGTTCCATCAGGTCAAATGGATTTGAGCCGCATATGCCCCCGCCGCCGATGCTGAAGAAGCCGTTCATCGGCCCCATGTAATAGCCCTTGCGGATTAAGCGTTCCACCAGCTCAAGGCTGTGGACGTGACCGAGCGCGAAATACGGCTGGATGCCGTGCTGTACCAGCCGCTTGATGTTTTCCAGATAGAAATCCGGCGTGGAGTCAGCCACAAGGTTAGCCATGGCATGCAGCATCGCCGGATTCGTAAAGCGAGTTCCCTCAAAGACCTCGACGGGGTGCAACGCCGTCAGATCGTAAAGGGACGTGCCACACGTAACCGTCACCTGATCCGGCTTGGGATCGACTTCGGCCAGCTTATGGCGCGAGTCGTAGCTCTGGAATTGGGCTTCCTCCCCCGGCTCCGGCGCAAAAGAGATGGACCCACCCAGTTGCAGGATCATCTTCGGCACAGCCTGGCGAAGGCGTCCGATCTGATCGTTGTACTCTTTGAAGTTTTTCGAGATGTGCCCGGTTTTTGGGTCGCGCACATGGATATGCAATACCGTGGCGCCGGCGTTAAAACAGTCCACTGCGGCCTGCACCTGTTCGTCCCAGGTCACGGGAAGATGCTGTTCCGGCGTGCAATCCACCGGCATCCAAATCGGCCCATAGGGGGCTGCGGTGATCATCAGAGGGTTTTGATTTTCGGGTAGCAATGAGTCGTCAGTGAAATACATGTTGTTCCTCCTGGAATCAGCGACCTAGGCGTACGGCCGACAGAAACCCGAACGGCCCACTACGTCACTCCGGGAAAACAGGTTTGCACGCTGAACGCCACACCAGGGGCGGTCATTTTGTTGGCCAACGCACGGATAACAGACCACCTGCGCACTACGAAACCAATGGGGGCATGAAAGTGCCGCCCAACCCGTTGGAGGGCCTCCGAAATGTCGTAGACATCCTCAACGCACAGCCCGACAATCCCCCACTCTCGCGCTGTCCTCATCCGTAGATCGCTATCCGTAGATCGCTCTCGTCATGCCTTCACCCATATGGCCATCTCTGGCTAGCGATAGCGGTACGTCAGAATCCTTGCCGAACGACATGAGCTCCCGCTTCGGACATAAAAACACGAATACCCCAGTATTTACTGGGGTATAGCTTGTCTCATTGGATGATCTTGGATTTCTTAAAACAAGTAGATGGCGGAGGGAGAGGGATTCGAACCCCCGTTACCCTTGCGGGTAAAGCGGTTTTCAAGACCGCCTGTTTCAACCACTCACACATCCCTCCGCACGATTTAAGCCTATACAATACAACAACTTACGGAGATACATTACTGCACGATTTAGAATTTGCTGCATGATTACTGCACGATTGCGCTAGAATCCCATGCAGGAGACGATCCTGTGAAGCATTCTGTGAGACATCAGCAAGGGCACATTTATGAGGCATCAGGCGCATTCTTCGTCCGATACTCCGTGAATGAAATTATAGACGGCAAACCCCGGCGCGTGCAGCGTTCAACGCGGCTGTGTACGAAGGACGGCAACAAGTACCGGACCGTCAAAGATATCCCATATCTCAAAAGCGAGATGTGGGCACCCCGATTGATTTATCTCAGACCTGGGCCACACGCCTAAGCCGTCCCGACAGGCCGACTCTGGCCGCTAGGACCAGTACCCTTCGATAGTCGCCCCGCTTTGATGTACGTCACACCGAAAAAGAGATGCGGGAGGTCGTACAGCACGATGAATGCAATAAACTGGCCAATATCTGCAATAGGGTACGTATGGCGAGCAGCGACAACGGCAACCACAGCGACAACGTTAGCCGCGATACAGCACAACAGCGCAGAGCCTGCGGTTCGCGGAAGCCAGACGGCGATGAGGCTGATTGGGAGCGGAAGTAAAAAGAGTCCGAAGACCAGCGCAACCGACGCCCAAGTATCGTTGCTATTGAGTGTGAAACTCTTAATCGCGCCCATGGCAAAATAGATGAGCCCCCATCCGATTCCTGCAGCCTTAATGGATTTCATCTGATGTCCTTCACGCCTTTACTCCTCTGGTTCAAAACGCCGGAGACGGCAACGGAGATGATCGAAGTTCAAGCCAAGTCAAAACAATGGTACGTGTACGCGGCTCAGACTGCTGTTTGGAGATCGGCGGACGGAAATCCATATACCAAAAAGCTTTTGTAGAAACGCAGCCCATACACTCTGCCCCCGTCAATTTCAGCCACGGCAAGTTGAAATATTTCCGGAGCGGACGTTGTGCGGAGCTGAAACGGAATCTGACGGATTATTGACAGCCCTTGCCGCCACTGCGCAAATTGTTCTTCACTGATGCCGCTGCTAAACGACAGGTTGGGAAGCACAATCTCCCACTTGCTTAGCTTCTCTGCCGTTTCTCGAAAATGGAGAGCACCGATACAGGCTTGCATCACGTTCTGAATGCGATTCGTATCTACGGTATATAGACCAACCCTCTTCCCCTTAATGGAAATAGGTCGAATATCGGCAAAAGTCTGATGTAAGAGAGCCGGGCTGTGCTCAAACGATCTTAGAGATTTGTTCGCGAAATGCAGCTGCCCGACCGCGTTTGTTCCAAACATCGTACTGATTACGTTACGTGCGTATTCGACATCCTCTGACTGGTCGTGGTTGTGAGCATCGCACGAGGGTACTGTGATTAAATCCCTTCGTTGATCTTTGGGAAAAACGAACGCGGAGGTGCGTGTTCTTTTGTCGTTGCCAGCCCGACACATGCATAACATGTCTCGACAGGTTTCGCGCCCATATTGACCTCGTTGGCAATCCGTCGCATCGAATCGTATATACGATCTACTGCACGTTTACTGCACGATTTACTGCACGTTAATGCCCGACTACACCCGAATTGACCCAAAAATGTGTCAATATACCCGCCTTAAAGTATTGATTCCACGTTGACCCGTCTAGTCCCCGGAATTTTCAAGACCTTCAACCACTCACACATCCCTCCGCGGGGACGGGGATCGCGATATTTCTTACCTGCAGAATACCAGCACCATCGTCTTTGGGCAGAGTTCGTTGCGTTCCCGTCCATACAGCGGCGACCTCGCATCCGATTGCACTGGAAAGTCCAGTGAGTTCGATGACCAATCGTAAGCGAAGAATTCTGGACACTCCTGATTTCTACCAACGGAGAGGTCATGCTCCGGGTGCGCCCATGCGTGAGCACACCTGCCTCACCTGGCGTCGCCAGGAATTGGTCGCGCTGAAACGTGTGCCATTGTGAGAAGGAGTTTTGTTTGGCGTCCCCGACGGGATTTGAACCCGTGTTATCGCCGTGAAAGGGCGGTGTCCTAGGCCGGGCTAGACGACGGGGACGCTTGGTGAACTACATTGAAGGCGATCGAGGAGGGCTCAAATCGCCAATATATGAGCGTATCAACCGCTCCTGACAGTGTCAAAGGATCACGCACCTGACACTGTCAAAAAATCATTCTGCTACCAGCGCAGCAGAACCAGTTCCGAGCAGAATCCTGGGCCGACCGCGGCCAGAATACTGTAGCTGCCGGCAGGCGGCTTGATGTTCAACATGTAGTCTTCCAGCACCAGCAACACAGATGCGGACGACATGTTTCCGTTATTCCGCAAACAATCCCACGAGGGAGCAAATGCTTCCCGCGGCAGTCCCAGCGCTTCTGCCGACGCGTCCAGCACCTTGGGTCCGCCGGTATGCATGATCCAGCTGCCGATGTCGCTGCGCTTCATGCCGAACCCAGCCAGAAACTTGTCGACGTCGCCAGGAAAATTTTTGTGAATCGCATCCGGAACATCGGGCGACAGCACAATCTGAAATCCCTCTTCAGAAATGTCCCACCCCATCAAATGTTCTGTGTTGCGATAGAAGCTCGACTGATGGCCCAGAATCTCCGGGCCCTTCGCCGCAACATTATCCCCGGCAACAACCACCGCTGCCGAACCATCGGCAAATAATCCGGACGCAATCATATTCGCAACGGAAAGATCCATCCGCTGCCACGTCAGCGAACAGAGCTCCACCGAAAGCAACACCGCAATGCGATCGGGATACGCCTGCACATAATCCGCAGCCTGGCCAATGCCGGCAGCGCCCGCAACACATCCCAGCCCGAAGATCGGGGTGCGCCGCATATCCAGCGGCAGATTCATCACGTTGCTCAGCTTAGCGTCGAGCGAAGGCGCGGAGATTCCAGTGACGGAAACAATAATGATGGCGCCAATTTCTTCCTTCTTGCGACCTGCCCGCTCCAACGCGCCGGTAATCGCACGCTCGCCCAGATCCACAGCTGCCTTGATCCAGCGATTGTTGGCGTCGCCCCAGGTTTCAATCGAGGCATACTCGTCAATCGGATACGCCAGGTGCCGCTTTTCCACACATACCCGCTGATGCAGCCGCTCTAAAACGTCCGGCTTGTCGAGCTTGTCTTTCCAGTGCTGGCACAACGTTTCAAATATCTTCTGCTGGCTGTAATACCATTCGGGCATTGCGCTAGCAACACTTGCAATTCTCATTCGGTGTACTTCTCTTTCGCTCGTTTCTTAATTCCTGAAGAGTGGCTCCTACTGAGACTACCATCGCTCGCGATGTAGCACTCGCAGTCGAAACCGAAGAGGGCACCCGAATCGCGGCGGATGAATCTGCCGATATGCAGATTGACCGGGCTGACTGGATTCCTGATCTTTAGACTAATTATGATTGTCTATTATTTCTGGCAGGATTGCACACAAGTTTGCGTTCTTCCGCCCCGCCGGGCCGCGTCGAAACCCCGTTTGGGCGTTTTTGTTGATTACTTTTGTGCAGGTTGCGTCGATGGCTGCATCTCGCGGTCATCCGCCATGTAGACCAGCAAGCCCTTGTTCGGCAGCGATTTCGAATATCCGGCAACCAGTTGCTGATAATACTGATCCACGGAAAACTCGAACCGTGGATGCAATTCCGGCTTTAGAGGCACCAATTCCAGATTCACGGGACTCATCGTCAACAGCGCAAATCTCATTGTGCCCCCGTAAAAATAGATGTAACTCCCGCTCGCGATTGACGGTTTTTCGGCAGCAGATTGCCCTTGATCGCGCGGCTGCTTGCCCGTGCCAAAAATCATGTTTAATTGATTGCCGGAAATGTTGATGTCGCGCAATTGCCCACTGACATGCGGCGGCGGAAACATCTGGTCGATCGGGAAAACAATGTCGTTACCAACAATCTTGAATGACTGCGTTCGTTTCGGCTTGGCAACGCTGGAAACCTTGATCCCTAGAAAGTTCAGCACATCCTGGTGAATGACCCCCGCCACGGTCATGTTGGCCAGATGCATGCGCATATTGCCATCGGGAGTCACGTGCAGGGTGGCTGTCCCGGAAAATGGAAGGTCCACCAGCTTGTGAAAGTCACCTTTCACCTGGATCGACTGGTCTGGATTAAAGGTGAGGCTCAGGTTTCTCAGCGGCGTCTTGGCGCGCGGCAAAATAAAATCGTTCGCCAGGGCCGCCAGATCTGTCGACGAAATGCTGGTGGTCGCTTTCTGCACCTTCAACGAGAAGGAATTTTTGTCGTCGAGCGAAACCACCTCATTTTTTCGCGACGGCTCAAGCACTCCATCCAGGCTGTCGACTTGCAACACCACACTGTTCATCACGCGGAACAGCACGCTCTGCATGTGGATATGGATAACGCGATCACGGCCGGACGCATGTGGGTCCGAATGAGAATGAGTCGTGGCACCCACCGCCGCAGGGACAAACACCACCGATGCCACAAAAACCAGGACGCATGCCAAGCCTGGCATCCACTGCGAGATTTTCGATTTCAAACTCGTTCGACCCTCCCCGACACTAACGTCGGCCATGGATTGCCGGGCAGCAAACCACTGCTCGATGGGATGCGAAATTTCGAGGGTAATAACGCGAAGCGACGAAATATGAACCGCCCTATCAAATAAAAATTGACGGGATGGGACCTGCGAGGCGCTGGGCACGACCACAATAACAGGGGCCGAAAAATTGACCGAACATGCGAATGGCCCCCGAGAGCTCGGCGGCCATTTGGTGCTGGTTTCAAAATCCGAGAAGCGCGCTACGCCTTGACGACTTTGCCGGACTTGATGCAGCTGGTGCACACGCGGATGCGCTTGCCCGAGGTGTTTACCTTCGCCTTGACGGTCTGAAGATTGACATTCCAGCGGCGACGCGTCACGTTATGCGCGTGCGAAACGTTGTTGCCAAACTGCGGCTTCTTACCGCAAATTTCACATATTTGTGCCATGATCTGTATCCTATATCCTGCAAATGTGGATGTGGCTTTGGGAATTGCACACCGTCGTACGCCGCATCGGAATCTCCGACACACCAGGAGTTTTCTGCGGGCAGAAAATCTCCTTCGACCCAAACCATAAGTCTACAGAAAATATACCTTGTAAGCAATCGAGACCTGTCACAGGATACGGGCAGCCACCTTCCGCGTCACTGAGCATTCAGGGTTTTTCGTCCGGCGATACATGTTCAAAGAATTGCGCTCTGTGAAGACCAAAGCCCGGCCACAATCCGAGTCCGCAGCAGTCGCCTCAGGCGATGCCTCCTCTTCACTGAGACCTTTCCAAACCACATGGACAGTCTTCTGGGTCGCCTTCCTAGTGCGCATGCTGTACATGACGCTGGCCCACACCTATCACCTCCGCACCGGCCAGGACCATTTCGAATTCGGTTATGAAATGGGGCGCGTAGCGCAAGCCCTGGCCACCGGCCACGGTTACGCCGACCCTTTCAGAGGTCACACTGGCCCTACTACCTGGGTGCCTCCTTTGTACCCATTGCTGTTGGCCGGCGTTTTTAAAGTATTCGGCGTCTACACGCTGCGATCGGCGTGGGTCATCCTCGCCATCAACAGCTTCTTCTCTGCCCTTACAGCGCTCACAGCCTATGAAATTGCAGCCCGCTGTTTCAACCGCCGCGTCGCGTTGTGGTCTGCGTGGATCTGGGCTCTCTATCCCGCAGCCATGCAATACGCGGTTCGCTGGGTTTGGGATATGACGGTGAGCACCTGGCTGCTTTCGCTCATTTTGGTGGTCGCACTGCGTATGCGCCGAATCGGCGAAATTCCTGCCGAGACTGACCCGCGGTCCAGCGATGAAGGCCGCACTCTGCGGCGGTGGCTGATCTTTGGCGTCCTCTGGGGAGTGCTCGCGCTCAGCAATCCTTCCCTGCTTCTGTTTCTGCCTGCCTGCGGGCTATGGGTGCTCTATGGATCGCGACATCTTCGACGTCAAGCCGGGTTTGCATCGATGGCTGCGCTTGTATTCCTGGTTTGCATTTCTCCCTGGATCATTCGCAACGCCCTGGTATTTCATCGCTTCATTCCCATGCGCGCTAACTTCGGGGCCGAGCTCTACCTGGGCAACGGTCCTGGCGCCATGGGTTTCCTGATGGAGTACAACCATCCCTACGAAGCTCCCGACCAGCTGCGACTCTATAAGCAGATGGGTGAAGTCGACTACGCGCAGATGCGCGGCAAGCTGGCGAAAAAATACATTGCAAGCGATCCTGGCCTGTTCCTGCGCAACTCCATCAAACGAGTCTATTTTTTCTGGGTCAGCGTTCCTCATCCAACCGGCGACAAGTGGTACATCGAGCCTGTTCGGGTCGCCAATTTTGCCTTCGCCAGCATTGCCGGTTTATTTGGCCTGGCACTCGCGTTGAAACGTCATAAGCCAGCCGCTTGGCTCTTTGCCTGGGCTTTTCTGCTGATTCCGCTCATCTACTATTTCGTCACCGTCCATGCAAGATTCCGCAACCCTCTGGAGCCCTTGATCGCCATTCTGGCGGTCTATCTGTTTCAATCGGCAGAAAAGCGTTGGCCCCGCTGGATTCGACGACAGAACGGTTGACGTGGGCTGGCCAGAACCAGTATTCTTAATTGGTTAGGCGATTCGCTCCGCGCGTGCGTTCTGCAACGCGCCTGGATGAAACCCGATCTCCGCGGCATCCACTGCGGCTCATAGGGAAATATGTTCCGCCTGAAATTTTTGTGTGCACCGGGGCGTTTGCCACAGGTGCGGAGGGTTCAGTTATGTACGCAATTATTCGCACCGGCGGTAAGCAGTACCGTGTGGCGCCCGGAGATGTGCTGCGAGTGGAAAAGCTGCCGCAGGCGGAAGGCAATATCGAGTTTACTGAGGTGCTGGCCGCCTCCACCGGTGGGCAGGATTCCAATCTGGCCAAGCCAGGCTCCGCCAAGGTGCTGGCTTCGGTAGTCAATGAAGGACGCGGGAAAAAAGTGCTGGTCTTCCACTTCAAGCGCAAGAAGCAATATAAGAAGATGCAAGGCCATCGCCAGTCCTACACCGAGGTTCGCATCCACGAGATTCAGGTCGACGGGCAGAGCTTTACCGCCGCCAGCTAGACGCTTCGACCAAATATTTCCGACATTGAAACGCAGCAACATTGAACGTCAAGAACAGTATTCAAGGATTGAATCATGGCACATAAAAAAGGATTAGGCAGTTCCCGCAACGGACGCGATTCGAACTCGCAGCGGCTGGGAGTCAAAGCATTCGGCGGCGAGCTGGTCACCGGCGGATCCATCATCGTGCGTCAACGTGGCACCCGCCTCAAGCCGGGCTTGAACGTGGGCCTGGGCAGCGATGACACCCTCTACGCAAAGATCGACGGGCGCGTACGCTTTGTGGACCGCGGACGCACGGGCCGCTTTGTCGCCGTCGACCCGCTCACCGCAGAAGCCTAAGTTTTAGGTTTTGCTTTCTGCGCTTCCGCGCCACAGTTTCCCCGACTTCTCGGCGCTGAATGATTAAAATTTCTACTTCCATAAAGAAAATTGGCTGACCCCTAAGGGTCAGCCAATTTTATGTTTCTAAGCGCCGATCACGAGGCTTTAGCTCGCGATGGGTCCGGTCGAACTGGTTGCCCTTTGCGGCCGGCCGTTCGGTCCCATCACGTTCTCCACCAGGTCGAACACATCGGTCATGAACGAGGGCGGATAGCTCACTGCAACCTGACCCGCTGGATTCCCCAGTGTCTGGGCAACATCGTTCCAGCGCATCAATGGAGAGGTCACCGGCATGGTGACCAGTCGACGAGCCGGTTCCGGCTGCACAAAGTACCCGATCCAGACAGCGATCGCGGCCATATAGGCGAAATCATGCACGGTGTTGGCTGGGCTCAGTAGGGTCGTCTGATTCCCAAAAAATGCTGACCTGACCAGGTCTGCTACCGCCATCATCCCGAGACCGAAGGTCACTCCGAAGATGCGGCTCCGGAAGGAAACGCCCAACGTGTTGGAAGCAAAGGCAAGGAAAGTCAACATGCACAGTGCCAATACGCTCTGAGAACGCATCAACACTTGGGCCGACGCCAAAAGCATGCTCATTCCGCTGCTGTGCGGCGTCATGCCGGAGGCAAAGGCTAAAATCACGGAAACCGTGATGGCCCAGAAGAAGATCGGTTCACCCAGCTTCTGCACTCCAGGGATGGAGCGAACCGCGTGGCGGAACATCTCATGCAGCACGCGGAGAATCAGAAGTGTATTGATACCAAACGACGCCCAATAGACGTAGAAAAGGACGTAATACGCGTGGACACCGCTAACCAAATAAAGGGCGTTGAGGGAGAGATCGACCAGCAGAATCGTCGCAGTGGCTGTGTTGAAAATCAGGAAATGCCAAAAGGCTGGATAAATCCGATTTTTCTGCGCCTTATATACGAGATATAAGGCAGCCGACAGGAACAACGTCTCAAGGAAGACGGGAAGAACGATATGTAGCCAGACTGACATGGGTTGCTCCAAGTGAGCCTGAAGAATACCTCACAGGGAGACAACCCCGCAACAATAAAATTGCGTTGGTGCCAGAAAGGGATTACCTTGGGTTCGGGGTTACTTGTTCAAACCGCAAGCAGTGCCAGGCTCACAGGAAGGAACCGGCACAGCGCTGTTGCTTGCCACCATGATGGTATTCCCCGTCGTTGCAACAGCTTTGTTGGCCAGCATATGGTCCGCAGCGAAGCCAGTGATCAACATTCCGAGAACGAGGGCGCGAATGGCGAATTTCATGGTGGGGTGTCCTTTAGTTACTATGTTTTTAAAATTAGCGCTTGGAGCGCTTGACAATCCCAAGTATACTGATTGGATCGGATAAGTCTATATTTCCCTATAATATACCAGCATATTTACTAATCATGTGACCGAGGTAACCAAAGCCGTTCCATTCTGGACACTTTGTTGCATGTTTTGTGCACTCTAGCCAGACGCCCTCCGGCTTCCCTCAGTTCCCTTTTGGTCCCAGGCCGCTTTACCCACCAAACCCTGCGAACAACCTTTTCCCCAAAATCCGCCTCAAAACCCCGAAATCTCCCGCTTTCCCGGGCTATCCTGCGCCATCCCGCGCCTCCATCGAAAACAGCCTCCTTTTCCGCAGCCAAAACCCGCTCTCGACCTTAAAAACAAGCCTCCGGCGAGCCCCGCCACATGGTAAAATAAACAGTAGTTTCACTTCGGATAAGTCCTTTCTGAATCAAGCTTTTGCCTGACGTTTAGGCCTAAACTGCTGACGACGGACATCTTCCGAATCGACACTGTTTCCCAACCCGTTTCCGGAGCCCCATGGCAGAGAAAGCGCTAGTCCCCGATATCACCCCCGAAAACCCCGCAGGCGTCCCTCTCGAGCTAGCCAATGCCGCAGCCCAGTCCGCCACCCGGCAGCGTGCCAGCGACAAATACACCAGCGACAACATCAAGGTGCTGGAGGGCCTGGAGGCTGTGCGCCTGCGCCCGGCCATGTACATTGGCTCGACCGGGGAGATGGGACTGCACCACCTGGTGTATGAGGTGGTGGACAACTCCGTCGACGAAGCCATGGACGGCCACGCCACTCGCATCGAAGTCACCATCCACATGGACAATTCGATCACCGTGATCGACGACGGTCGCGGCATTCCTGTGGACGAAATGACCCTTCCCGGCGGCGAACGAGTCTCCGCCTGCCAGGTGGTGCTCACCAAGTTGCACGCTGGCGGCAAATTCGATGCGTCCACGTATAAAGTGTCCGGTGGCCTCCACGGCGTCGGCGTTTCCTGCGTCAACGGCTTGAGCGAGCAGTTTGAGGTTGAGATCTGGCGCGGCGGACATACCTATGAACAGGAGTACGCGCGAGGCATTCCCCTCGACAAGCTGCATCAGACCGGAACCAGCAAGAAGCGCGGCACCAAGATCCACTTCCTGCCCGACAAAACCATCTTTACGGTCACCGAGTATAACTACGACACCCTGGCGCAACGGCTGCGCGAGCTGGCCTTCCTGAACAAGGGTCTGGAAATCGCACTCACCGACGAACGCACCACTGACCCGAAGACCGGCGAAGCCAAGCACACCGAGTTCAAATACAGCGGCGGCATCGCAGAATTCATCAAGCATCTGAATCGCGGCAAGCAGACGCTGCACGATAAACCGATCTACATGGAAGCGGAGAAGGATGGCGTGGTGATGGAGATCGCCATGCAATATAACGATGCCTACTCCGAGACTGTCTTCACCTTCGCCAACAACATCAACACCGTCGATGGCGGAACCCATCTCTCCGGTTTTCGCACGGCCCTGACACGTACCATTAACGCGGCCGGCCAGCAGATGGGCCTGTTCAAAGACCTGAAGGAAAATCTCTCTGGCGATGATGTGCGCGAAGGCCTGGTCGCTGTCATCAGCGTCAAGCTGCCGCAGCCTCAGTTTGAAGGCCAGACCAAAGGCAAGTTGAATTCCGATATCAGCGGCACCGTGCAGTCATTTCTGAACGAGCGCCTGGGCATGTTCCTGGAGCAAAATCCGCCCATCACGCGCCGCATCATTAATAAGGCGATTGAAGCTTCTCGTGCGCGCGAGGCAGCCCGCAAGGCCCGTGACCTGACCCGACGCAAGGGCGCACTTGACGGCGGCGGCTTGCCCGGCAAATTGGCAGACTGCAGCGAGCGCCGTCCTGAACGCTGCGAACTCTACCTGGTTGAGGGCGAATCGGCCGGCGGAACAGCCAAGCAGGGTCGCGATCGCCGCTACCAGGCGATTCTGCCGCTCAAAGGCAAAATTCTGAACGTGGAAAAAGCCCGCTATGACAAGATGCTGGGCCACGAAGAAATTCGCGCCATGATCACAGCTCTCGGCTGCGGCATCGGCAAAGAGGACTTCGACGCCAGCAAGCTGCGTTACGGCAAGTTGATCCTGATGACCGACGCCGACGTCGACGGTTCGCACATTCGCACCCTGCTGCTCACCTTCTTCTTCCGTCATATGACGGAGCTGATCAAGCGCGGCCACGTCTACATCGCGCAGCCTCCGCTCTATCGCATCAAGAAGGGTAAGTTCGAACAGTACATTAAGGATGATCGCGAATTCGTCAACGTCATGGTGAAGCGCGCCTCCGACGGCATCGTGGTACGCTACGGCGCCAACGCCGCCACTCTGGAAGGCGCTGCCCTCACCCGCTTTATGGGCCACTTGAACGAGTATCTCGGCTTCTTCGACAAAGTGAACAAGCGCCTCCGCAATGAGGAAGTCACCAGCCTGCTGGCGAAGCTCGAACTGGTCAAGCGCACCGACTTCGAAAGCGACTCCAGTGCGCCGCCGTCCAAGCTGGTCAAGCTGCACGCCAAGCTGCAGGCGATTGCGAAACAATATCAGTTCAAATCCGTCGGCGAGCCTGTGCATGACGAGGAGCATCACACTTTTTCCCTGTGCTTCCACGATGCCCAGGGAGCAGAACGTTGCGTCGACTGGAATCTTGCCACATCACCGGAATATCGGCAGATGATGTCGAAATACATGTTGATCAAAGAGCCTCTCGAAGGACCGTTCCTCATCGAATCGGCCGTCAAAGCGACGACCGCCGACGATACGGAAACCGACGCAACGGAAACCGCGGAAGGCACCGCTGCCAAGGCCGCAACCAGGCGAACCGCGAAAGCTCCTCAGGATCCGGTCGAGAAGCAGTCTCCGCGAGAACTGTTCGAGTACGTCATCGAACAAGGGCGCAAGGATTATCAGGTCCAGCGTTACAAGGGCCTGGGAGAAATGAGCGATTCGCAGCTGTGGGAAACCACCATGGATCCAGAACGGCGCACTTTGCTGCAGGTCAAGCTGGAAGACCTCGCCGAATCGGAGCAGATATTCTCCACGCTCATGGGAGAAGACGTCGAAGCTCGCCGCAAATTCATCGAAGACAACGCATTAGACGTCAAGAATCTCGACATTTAACCGCAACCTATTCGCGGCCGCCACACATCATTCACCGGCGCAAATCTTTTCGGATTTGCGCCCTTCGTATTGCGCTCTCTTCTGCGCCTTGAACCCGTTCGCCCCCATTACCCTCTGCCGAATATTCCAGTTCTCAAGGCTCGTGCTACGCCCAAACCAGTCGATGCTGCAATTAGCTATCCGTACCACGTGAAACTCAGAAGAGTGCTGTCTTGGCGGCGCACTCGTCGGTCGCGCACGTCCGAACACTATATCTAGACCGCGCGAGCGAGCGCGGCATCGCGTAGGAGTTCTCCCAATGTTGATCCATGATGCTTCGGTCTCGACCGCGGAATTGGAAGAGGAATATCCCGTTTCTCAGCCGACGAAATTCGTCGCGCGGCAACCCATTCTCAACAAGCACCATGCCATCGTCGGCTATGAATTACTGTTTCGCAGCGGTTGGCAAAATGCGTTTCGCGGCGAATCCGATGATGCCACGCGCCAGATGCTCGACAACTGCCTATGGATGGACATCGATTCGCTTACCAGCCATACCCTGGCCTTCATCAATTGCACTCGCGAAGTGCTGGCTGGCAAGCTGGTAACGCTGCTGCCACCTGCAAGCACGGTGTTGGAAATCCTGGAAACTGTGGAGCCGGATCGAGAATTGATCGACGCCTGCATCGCGCTCAAGGCCATGGGCTATCGACTCGCGCTTGACGATTTTCTGCCGCGGCCCGAGATGCAGCCCCTGATCGACATCGCCACCTATATTAAGGTCGATTTCCGCCTGTCGGACGCCGCGCAACGAAAGGAAATTCACAAGCTCGCGCGCGGTACTGGGACCATCCTGCTGGCTGAAAAAGTGGAAGATCAGGAGGAGTTCGATATTGCCCGCAGCGAAGGCTATGAATGCTTTCAGGGATATTTCTTCTGCCGCCCCAAGATCGTGGCCGACCGGGAGATCCCGCCCAACCGGATGAACTATCTTCGCTTACTGGTCGAGCTCACTCGAAATCCTCTCAACCTTCACACGCTTACGCGCATCGTCAGCTTTGAACCCTCGCTCTGCTATCGGTTGCTCCGCCTCGCGAACTCCGCCATGGTAGCGGCACGCAGTGAGGTCACCAGCGTGCTCGGCGCCTTCATGCTGGTCGGTGAAGATCGCTTTCGCAAACTGGTGTCCATCGCGGCATCCGGCATTCCGGGCCATGACCAGCCGCCACCCGCACTCATCAACCTTTCACTGGAGCGCGCTCGCTTCTGCGAACTTCTCGCGCCATGGATTGGCGAAAACCCGACCGAGCAATTTATGCTTGGCATGCTTTCATTGATCGACGCCGTATTGCAGGTGCCCATGCAGACCATCGTGAAGGCATTGCCGCTGCGGATGGTCGCGAAGGCGGCACTGCTGGGAGAAATCAACCCTGCCGCCCTCCCACTTTCCCTGATTCGAAGCTTTGAGCACGGTGCCTGGGGAGCCTGCGCGCGCGATGCTCAACGCATGGGCGTTTCTGAGGAAACATTGGCTGGCCTGTATGTGGAGTCGGTGCAATGGGTAAATGAGGTCTCTGCTGCCACTCAATAGTGCGAGTCTCAACCTGGCAACTTCTTTAACGATAATCGTTCGAACCGCAATTCTCGGACACCGATAGGCACCGTCGAACTATCCATCGCTCTTACGTCTGATATATCTCGATCGGCTTTTCAGCCGGCTTGTTGATCTTGCGGGCAATTGTTTTTTCCAGATGTCTCGCAACGCGACGAGCCGTGTAGTCGGAGCCATAAGCAAATCGCATCATCGGCCCAAAATCGTTAGCCGCCGCAATGCCAACAAAATATAAGCCACGCACAGTGGACTGAAAATCGGCCGACAGTATGGGTGAATTGGTCAGGGATCGAATTTCTCCTCGAATCGCCGCGTCCAGAAATTGCAGGCGACGGAGATCCGGCTTGTATCCCGTAGCCGCAATCACGTGGTCCGTTTCGTGCTCATGGAAGCTGCCATCTTCCGCCCGCAACGACAGTCGCACGCTTCCATTCGACGCGATCGCATGCGCAATCGAGTATCCCAGCAGCATCGGGATCTTTCCCTGCACGCGCGCCTTCATCGGCCATCCCGGCGCCGGCCCAAGATGATTTTTTACGATTCGCAGCCGAACATTTACCGGCAAATGACGGAACATTCCCGGTGCCTCAGTGTAGATTCTTGACTTCCATCCCGGACCTAGCCCGGAGGATGGATTCCTCAATCGCTGCCATAGCGAACGTCGCCCAGTTCCCGGACCATTGTGGAACCGGATTTTTGAAGCGCGAGCCACCAGCGTGACATCGACTCCGCTTTCGTGCATCAAAGCGGCGATATCCACTGCGGAGGCACCCGCGCCGATGATCGTCACCTTCTTGCCCCGCCATGCTGAACAATCGCGGTGGTCTGAACTGTGAGTGAGCAGGTCCTTCGGTAAGTGCGACAGCAGCCCGGGGACGTAAGCAAAGTGGCTGATTCCAACTGCGACGATGACGCGCCGAGCTTGGAAGCTTTCTCCATCCTCCACCTGCAGGTGGAATCCATCCGCGGTACGTTCAATTTTTGTCACGCGTCGCGCATCCAGATGCGGAACCAGCCTTTCTTGAAAAGCGAGGCCATAGTTGATGAAGGTCTCCAAGGGCACCGGCATGCGAGTGTCGTCATAGGGGAGGCCACGCGCCTGGCAGAATTGTTTGAGCGTGAAACTCCCGGCCGGATCCGACAGATTTGACGCGAACCCATCCGACTTCAGCAACATCCCCTGCGGCATGTGCTGTTGCCACACTTCCATCGGGGGGCCGAAGATCGCGAAATGTATTCCACGGGATTGCAGGTGCGCCGCGATGGATAACCCGTACGGCCCTGCTCCAACAATGGCGACTTCAAAGGCAGAATTCATGCCGATCCTCAATCGATCGCAAAGATTTCACGTTCCGCGCTGGAAGCACCTATGTGCGGCTTCCAGTCAGAGTCTCGTACCGCCAGGGTCTTGAGCCCTTGCCGCTCAAACAAACCGTACGCTGCTAAACATTCCCTGGACTCAGGGCCTGTCTTCAGTAGAATCTGATGAGCGATTCGTTCGGTAGTCCTATATTTATCACAATCTGCTCTGCAAAAAGGCTGGCCCCGAAGGTACCTCCATGGCACCCAAAGTTTTACTGGCGACGACGTGCCGATGGTTTTCCACTGCCCGCCTGGCGATGGCTTTGCAACGCGTCGGCTGCCAGGTCGATCTCGTCTGCCCGCCAAATCATCCCGCCTTTTCAACCCATGCCCTCCAGCACCACTATAGATATCACGGTGTTACCGCCCAGCCGTCGTTTCGTAACGCAATCCTAAAGTCGGAACCGGATGTCATGATTCCGTGCGACGACGTCGCCATGCGCCACATGCACTCCCTCTATTCCACAGCTTCGCAAAGCACCGCAAACGATGCAAAAGCGATTTGCAAGTTACTTCGGGTCTCCATGGGGGACCCACTTAGTTACCCCGTCACAGAGTCGCGAGACAAATTTATGTCCCTGGTTCGCCAGCTCGGCGTGCGCGTTCCCGAAACAGAAACCGTCAATTCGCCTGACCAGGTGAAACAGTGGCTGGCACAATTCGGATTTCCCGCCGTGTTGAAAGCAGACGGAACCTCCGGCGGAGAAGGCGTAAAGATAGTGCATACTTTGCCGGAAGCGTTACAGGCCTACAAGACCTTGCACGCTCCGCTCGCGACGGTGGTGGCTGCCAAGCGTACCTTCGTCGATCGCGATTCTAATTGCATCGTTCCGTGGCTCATGCAACACCCAAGGCAGGTCAGCATCCAACGCTTTGTGGCTGGACCCGATGCCACCGTGGCCGTGGCCTGCTGGCAAGGCGAAACGCTGGCCAGCATCGATGCCGAAGTTCTGCAAACTTCAAGACCCAAGGGTCCTGCCACCATCGTTCGCCTCTGCCAGGATGGCGATCGGTTGGAGCCCATTCAAAAGATCTTGCGCAAGCTGGGATTTACCGGGCTCTGCGGTTTTGACTTTATGATCGACGCGGCGACGGGAGATGCATACCTGATCGAAATGAACGCCCGCGCGACCCAGACCTGCTCTTTACCCCTGGGTCCGCAAGGCGCTTTGATTTCTGCCTTCTGCTCGGCATTCACCGGCCAGCCTTGTTTCGACGAACCCCTGCAGCTCGCCAGCGATACCGTCGCACTGTTCCCGATGGCCTGGCAGGGAGATACATCGAGCGCCTTGTTCCAGTCCTCTTATCTGGATTTGCCTGTGGGTGAGCCTGACCTGGTCTCGCTCGGAATGAAACAGATCCAAATCACATTCCAGGACAAATTGAAGCAAAAGTGGATTCAGCTATTCTCCAAGTTAGGATTGCACCAACCGTGAAAAACTCCCCCAATACTCGAAGCCGCAGTGACAAGTATGAGGTGCTCCACCTGATTGGCAGCAACCTGGTTGGCGGTCCGGAAAAGCAAATCCTGCACCACGCACAGGATATGCAAGATACGGAATACCAACTTTCGATCGGCTCCTTTCACGACCTCAAGGATCGGCCGGAAGTCCTGGTCGCTGCCGAGCAACATAACATTCCCACACTGTGCCTGCCGGGCGGCGTGCGTCTTGACCTTGTGCGCCGCTTGGCCAGAATGCTGTCGGAGCGAAAAGGTTCCTTGCTCTGTACCCATGGCTTTAAAGCCAACGTCGTCGGCTACCTTGCAGCTCGTCGCACAGGCACGTCGCATGTCGCTTTCGTGCGCGGATTCACCGCCGAGAATCGACGTGTCAGGTTTTACGAAATGTTGGAGCGCCAGGCACTGAAGCGCGCCGACCGCGTAGTGTGCGTGTCAGAAAGCCAGGCAAAACAGATCGCATCCATTCGCGGAAACAGACGCGCACCCATCGTGGTAAAGAACGCAATGCTGCCGCCGTATTCTCGACTGCAGAATCGTCCACCCATGTCCCGCAATGATCTCAGCATTCCCAAGTCGGCTTTTGTTTTTGGTTCTGTTGGCCGGCTCAGCACAGAAAAGGGTCACCGATTCATGGTTTCCGCATTCCACAAACTATGTGCGGAGGCGCCAGTCGGAGCGCAGCTGTACCTCATCATCGTCGGCGATGGAAAAGAGGAGCAGCCGCTCAAGCAACAAGCGACTCAGCTGGGAATTCGCGAGCAGATACATTTTGCAGGCTTTCAGGGCAGTCCCACAGAGTGGATGCAAATGATGGATTGCCTGGTCCAGCCCTCTCTTACCGAAGGGACCCCGAACACGGTGCTGGAAGCACTCTGTCTAAAATTGCCCGTCATCGCCAGCGCTGTAGGCGGAGTTCCGGATCTCATCGTCGACGGCAAAAATGGACTGTTGGTTCCGGCCGCGAATGTCGACCAGATGGCCGACGCGATGAAGAGGATGTGGCTCTCGCCCGACCTGCGCAGCCGGCTCGCCGCGGGCGCAGAAGATTTGCTGCAGGAGTATTCGCCTGCCTATCAGCGGCAGCGGTTGATTGAGGTCTACGATGAAGTATTCCGCGGCGGCTCGATATCGCAACCCTCTTGATCTTCAGCATGCGCAATTCCACACGCAGCCCTTGGGATTTTCTGCTGTAAAGTAGCAACATGAACCTGCCGTCCGGCGATGACATTTCCCACGATGTCAAAAGTTCCTCACCCCTTCAATCTTCCCCCAGCGGTACCGCTGTTGCATTGGATCGCGACCACCAACGCCTGAACGTTCTTGTCCTCGACGAAGAAATTCCCTTGCCTCTTAACTCCGGCAAACGCATCCGCACCTGGAATCTTTTGCGGCACCTATGCCGTCGCCATTCCATTACCTTCCTTTGCTATGGCACGCCAGAAAATCCTGGCCTGCGCGAGATGGAAGCTCTGGGAATACGAGTGATTCTGGTGCCACCCCTGCCACCGTCAAACTCTCCTCGCTTTTATGCCGGAGCACTCGCGAACCTGGTGTCGATGTGGCCATATTCCGTGTCGCGCCACCATACGCGAAGTTTCACTCGCGCCATCCGCAAGCTTATAGAAAAGGAAACCTTCGACCTGGTGCATTGCGAGTGGACCCCGTATGCCAGCTATATCGATGCAGTGCGCAAGTTTCCCATGTTGATCATGGCGCACAATATTGAAACCACGGTATGGCGCCGGCGCGCTCAACACGCTTCCAAGCTGCCTGAACGCATGTTTATGGCCTCGCAGGCATGGAAGATGGCACGCTTTGAAAAGCGATCGTTTGCTCGTGCCGGTCATGTCGCCGTCGTCACGGAAGAAGAAGCGCAGACCGCGCGAAAGTGGGGCGCGCGCGCCGTGTATCTGGTGTCGAATGGCGTCGATACAGAATTTCTGCAGCCGACTGGAGATGCTCCGGAAGAGAACTCGCTTTTGTTTCTGGGTTCGTTAGACTGGCAGCCGAATCGCGATGCCCTGCAATATCTGCTGCGCGACATCCTGCCGAAAATTCAAGCTGCAAACCCGCGCGCCAAGTTGCGCGTTGTGGGCCGCCAGCCTGCTACCAAATTGCGTGAACAGGTGGAGGGTCTTTCGGGAGTGGAATGGGTGGGAGAAGTTCCTGACATTCGTCCGCATTTTGCCCGCGCCATCGCCGTTCTGGTCCCACTGCGCATAGGCGGCGGAAGCAGAATCAAAATTCTCGAATCCATGTCCATGGGCAAAGCCGTTGTCGCAACGCGCATCGGCGCTGAAGGACTCGACGTCACCTCCGGCGTTCACTGCCTGATTGCGGACTCGCCTGCAGACTTCTCTCAGAGTGTCGTTGATCTTCTGGAGGATCCTGAGCGCGCCGCCGACCTGGGCCGCAACGGCCGCGAGTTAGTGCTGCGGCAGTATGACTGGAGCCGCGTGGCCAAGATCCTTGAGCAGGCATGGATCGAAACTGCCAGCGCAGCCCACAAAGAAAACTGAACGATCGTCATTCCTGCCCCTTAATCTTTTCTTTCAATTCTCTTACTTCGCGTGCCAGCGCCACGGGCAGCCTCATTCCCTGCCCTTTCAGGCGATCGTGGAATCGGGATTGTCCCGGCGGCAGCGGCGACATACCCATCTTGCGCAGGTAGTAGTTTGCCCGGTAAATATTGGCTAGCTTGTCGTTCTTGTATTCGAAATTCTGGTTGATCGAAACTGAAATGTCATCCCCATTTTCCAGCCAGTGCGGAGCATTGATCGGAATATGTACTGCCTTTCCCGGCTCCAGCACAAACGACGTCGCACGGCTCTGCAAATCCTTCTTGTAGATCGCCGCATTGTTGTCAACCGACCAGAAGCGCTCCAATTCCGGTTCGGTCAGGACTTGCCGGTCGTTCTGGTCGAAGATATGGATTGTCTTCTTGCCGTGCACCTGCAGCAGCAGACTGCATTCCTTGTCGATGTGGTACTCCGTAATGCGATGAGGAGACGTGATAAAGATGATCGACTGGCGGCTCTTGGCTTCTTTGCTCAAGGGAATGCCCGTCATCTCCTGCACTTCGGCCAGTCCCTTCTCCAGCAGGTCGTGGATCTCAGGATCGCGGTCGGCGCCAAAAATAATGATCCACGCGTCCGTCTCCCGAATCCGGCGAAAAGCCTCTTCGATCGAAAAATCTCGTCCGGGACGGTCGCTCCAACGTTGATCGATACGCTTTTTGCCCGCGTTCCAATACACTTTGTTTGGGATCGGCAGCGAACGCTCCAGCAAACTGTGCAGACGATCCATCGTGAACGCCGGATGACTGCTCAGCGAATGGTCCAGCATGAATGGACGCTGGTTAAAGTTCTCTGCAAATTTCGCCCGCTCCACCGAATACAGGCGCTCGGGCACGAGGGGGATTTCAGTTGCGATAGGCGGTGCTACAGCGGTGGTTGTCGACATAATTGTTGTTACCTCTGGCTGCCGATTGGAGTCGGCACCTTTTCTGAAACTTGAAAATCGTTAGAGCTTTGTACAACCTGCGACGTCCTGGATGAAGAGAGTTCCCGGGACCTCTGCCTTGGAAGATCATTCACATGAGCCCGCAACTTTTTTCCTGGTCCCACGCCGAACCCGTTCCGCCGCTCGTATCCAGCAGCGTCCACGTGTGGGCATGGGATCTGGATCGCACCCCGCTCGAAGCCGACTGGAAACTTCTCAGCGAGCAGGAAACCCTCCGCGCCCAGCGTTTCGTTTATCCTCGGGACCGCGATCGCTACGTGTGCGCTCATGCAGCCATGCGTATTCTGTTGAGCGGTTATACCGGCATCGATGCCGCCAGCATCACCTTCTCCACGCTTGCCTACGGCAAGCCGCGATTTGACGACGATTCCGGCACTCACCCGATTCATTTCAACCTGACCCACACCGCCAACATCGCCGCTCTCGCCGTGAGCCGCGACTACAACCTCGGGGTCGATCTTGAGCATGTGCAGCCCATCGACCCGGAGATTGCGAACAACCATTTCTCGCCCAGCGAGTTGTTGACCCTGAACAGTCTTCCTCCGGCTCTGTGGCTTGCCGGCTTTTATCGCTGTTGGACCAGCAAGGAAGCCCTTCTGAAGGGTGAGGGGTTGGGTCTCAATCTGCCGCTGGATGGGTTTGATGTGCAGGTCGATCCCCAACGTCCTCCGGCCTTGATCGCGGTGGCTCCGCAGACGAACATTTCGCTCGACTGGACCCTGCTCGAATTGAAGCCCGCGGACAACTTCGTTGGAACCCTCGCGGTTCACGACCCCGCAAACACATTTCAGAGAACCTCTCTTCAATGTTTTTCCCTGTACCGCTAAAGCCTCGCCCTTATTGTGTCGATGCGTTGTGAGCAAACCAGTTCTCAAACTGCACCTCCTTATAAGGACTGCCGTTGGCAGCCAGCAGTGGCGCCGGCTTGCCCTGTAACGTGTGCGCGAAGAACTGCAGCGTATACGCTTCTACAATCCCGTGCGCCCGCAACGGAGGAATGGTCCCCGCCTCCGTCAACCGCCGTATCGGTGAATACAGTGGACGATCGGAGAAATCGAAATGCCGCGATCCTCGAACCGTCAGCATGTACCCGCCGAAGGCCCGCATGGTGTGACTCAAATGATCGATATCGATCGTCGTCAACTTCGACTCACGTCGCGTTTGCGCATCGTTCGAATGTAACTCCGCCTCGCTGATCGGCGGCGCATCGTCATTCATCACCATGTACGGTTTATCAAGCCCGTGCGTGGCCACGTCTCCAAACATCCATCCATCTTCGTTCAGCGCGGCTTTCACCCTTGAATCTTGATAGCAGACTTCAGCCGCTACGGCGCCTCCAAAAGAATGGCCAAATGCTCCGGCATCGTTCGCGTCGATACGATGGAACCAGGGACTGTACGGGTTCAGATTCGCGGCCGCCAGACTGTCCAGCGCCAGCACATCGTCGCCCGCCTCAACATCAACTTCCTTTTCCCCGAACGCATACTGCTGCGCCACCGTAGTGTTTCTAAAGTCTGAAATGTCATGCCCATTCGTGGGCCCCATCACGCGCCCATCCGGAAATGCCGTTGGACCGGAGTTATAGGTGTGGTCGACTCCGACGACGATGAAACCGTGACTCGCCAAATCTTCCACCTGGTATGTATTCTGCGTCCGCTTCCCTCCCCATGCCGGATTGAAGAGCAACACTGGGAAAGGCGCACCAATGGTCGCGACAGCCGCATTCTTATAGGAGTGAGTTTTCAGAACCGCCATGTAACTCGACAACAGCGTGGTTTCGCGACGTCGCCGATAGCTGGCAAGTCGCTGCTGGTTCGGCGTTGCCGGGTACCAGATCTGAACCATGATCTCTCGCGGCCGCGTTGCACCCGCCACATGAGTCTCGGTTCGAATTGGATCGACCAGGTGCTCCACCCTGGTGCCAGTCGCATAGGGACCCGTTGGTTTCGGCAGACTGAACATCGGCAACACATACGTGAATGCGGCCGTCAGCAGCAACAGGCAGATGACTCCCGTAGCCGTCAGTACATGCATCCAATGTTGTCGCTGCGGTCGGGTGCGCCGCATCGCGAATAAGCTCAACAACACTCCTGCATAAAGCGGAATCAATTGCCAGTACGCTCCTACCCACACCGCAGCCAGCAGCAAAACTGCGCAGGACAGCGCGGCGAACGCAAGACCCATACGTCGCGGCATCCAGCCCAGCAGAGCCAAAACCGCCGGGATCGCCAGCATGAATCCTGCTGCTTCCAATGGACGCATCAGCCCACCACCTGCGGGCCGCTGCTGCCATACCCAGCGTGGGCAGCTGAGTTGACAGTGCCTGCCACCGCCCCGATTGCTGGAGCAAGTCCGTCGAGACCCAGCACCTCCCGCGCGCGAAGTGCCATCATCCGCGCTCCCGGCAGATTGAAAATCTCGTGGTGGTCACCTGGCATCATTTCTACTTTCACCGGTTTTTCGAACAACTGCGACCATCCCATATCCTCGGCCAGCATCGGTCCTGTCGGTTCCTCTTCACTGCGGAACAACAG
The DNA here is from genome assembly GCA_963735505.1 of uncultured Acidobacteriota bacterium. Classification (GTDB taxonomy): domain Bacteria; phylum Acidobacteriota; class Terriglobia; order Terriglobales; family Acidobacteriaceae; genus JAKAAZ01. Next base: position 26,293 of record CAVTLR010000006.1, read on the forward strand.
GGCATTGCCCTTTAAAGGACCACTCAATGCCACCAGCCGGGCAGTCGACTGAAAGTGCTCTGTCAGGCGCTCTTCCGCGTTTCCGCCAGAACCGGCAGGAGTCGCCCAACGCTGCAAACGACCTCCAAGCTTTCCTACCGCGACTAGAATTGCCTGCGCGCTTCTCTGCAGGAACGAATTCGGTGTAGCCTCACCGATCTTCTTTGCACGGCTACCTGTCCAGCGAAAGCGTTGAAAGTGATAGATCGACAACATCACCCGCCGACGCAACCACGGCTGGCTGGTCCAATATGCCGGCGCCCAGGCATCGATAATCATGGCCAGATCAATTTGCTGTCCCAAATCTTCCAGGCGACGTGCCACCCCATACGCAATCCAGCCTGAAACGCACCATCCCGCCAACCGATAGGGTCCGGAGGGCTGTACCTCTCGAATCAGCCGTACGTAAAACTCGATCAGCTGTTCATAGTTGGCAGCCGTCATCTCCGCATTGTCCTGCTCCAGCGTTTGAATCGCGTACACCGGCTGCTCCGTGCCCAGTTCCGCCGCCAGAGTCCGAAAAATCATACTCTGCGAAATGACGAAGATCGGGCGTCCCATGCCCAACGGTTGAATTGGAATGACGTGCGGATTTTGATTGGCGGCGTCAGGAACATGCTTTGAACTGACCCTCTCCAAATCCAATTGCGCCTGGTCCAGCCATGCCGCCAGGGCGCCAATCGTCGGACGACGAAAGACTTCCGCTGCCGTCAATTGAACCCCATACTCGCGTTTCAGAATTTGCTGCATCTTCGTCAGCAGCAGCGAATGGCCGCCCAGGTCGAAGAAGTTGGAATTGACATCGACTTCATCAATTTTTAGGATCTGGCGCCAGATCCGCATCATCTCGCGCTCACTCTGCGATGCAGATGCATGGCTCGCCGCCACGCTCTTTGCCCGGTACGCTGGCGCCGCCACCGGTACCGCAATCGCCTGCCGACGCGGCAGCAGCCGTTCGATCACCGGCAACACAGCGCCGCCCATCGAATATTTTTCTGTCTCCTCTGCCGTCATTAACTTCAATTGCGATAAAGGTCGATCCGGAGCCGTCACGGCCTCGCGCAACAAGCGCGCAAAATGGCGCTGCACAATCTGGATAGTCGCGTCGGAATAGAGCGTCGCATCGGATAGAAATTCCAGGTACACCCCATCCTTCCGCTCCACCACGCCCAACTGCCATTCGCTTCCCGTCACGGTAGGAACATCCGGCAACGAGTCAATTTCAAGATCTTTCCAACGCATGTCATGCACAAACGCGCGCTGATAGAAAAATGTAATTTGGTTCAGCGGATGATAATTCCGCCCCACCCGCATATCGATGAAAGGTGTCACCAGGTTCAGCGGCAAGGCCTGTTCCATGGCGTCCATGGACTCCGCGCCGAATCGCGTCACCAATTCACGGAAGGTTGTGTCGGCTGCAACATGGCCAGTCAGGCAGATTGGGTCCGCCAGCGGTCCCATAATGGTTTCCGTGTTCCCCGTTCGATTGGCGTGGGGCGTCAAAAACAGGATGTCGCTCTGCCCGCTGTAGCGCGACAGCAATGCCTGAAAGAGCCCACCAAACACCGCGAACGCCGTGACCTGGCATTCGCGCGCAAAACGCTTGGCATTCGCGGCCGTCTCTGGATCCAACCGTTCAACCACCAGTCCCGCCGGCGCGTCTCCCGCGTCTGGCCGGGACGTGTCTAGATCGTTCGGCAACTCCAACGGCGCCCAAACTCCGCCGACGTACGACTGCCACCATGCCAGTCTGCGATCCTTCTCTGGGCTCTTCAGCAGTTTCCGTTCGCTGTCTGCATACACAGAGAACTGCAGAACGGAAGTCTTGCCCGCGGCGCGAGAACCAACTTCCTCCTCGTACGCCTGCTGTAACTGTTCCAGAAAGATTCCCGTGGCCCAACCATCCACAATCGCGTGGGACATCGTGATTGCCAGCCAATGGCGATCGCTTTCCAGCCGCAGCACACGCACCCGGTACAGGGGTCCGTTCGCCAGAGAAAATCCTTCTCCGCCTTCCTGGTCGATAATTGCGCGGTCCGCAAGGCGCTGCGCTTCCGAGCGCACGGCATCCGGCCCCTGCACCTCCGAAACCAGCATGCGAAAATCGATGGGCAACTCGGGATGAACCACCTGCCACACCTCGTCGCCCTCTTCTCTTAACGTTGTCCGCAAAATCTCGTTGCGGCGGCCCACGCAGGCAATCGCCCGCGCCAACGCTTCCACATCCAGCCGTCCCGTCAACTGCAAACGGACCCGGACATGGAACGCAATCCCTCCAGGATTCAAAGAGTCCAGCCGACAGAACCGTCGCTGAAACTCCGTGGCAGGCATCCTCACCACGCCGTCCTGCAACTGCAAAGCTCCCTGGAATCGAGTCGCGATATTTTGATCCGCCTGCGTCGCGATCGGCGCCAGCCCGGCACGTGCAGCGACCTCCACGGTCGATTCTTCCGCTGCCCCTACCACTACGCCCAGCAGCCGCTGGAAATCTTCCAGCAGGCGCAAACCTGCGTCCTGCGACACCAGGTGATTGTCCACCTCGCAGGAAAGACGCCATCCGTCGGCACGCTCCACCATAAAGACCGTCAGCGGCCGTAGTGCCCCTGGACTGACCGAAGGGACTGCGGTCATCGCCACCCCGCCCGTGGTGATGGGACGAACAAAATCCTGCTGGCAAATAAACGCCACCTGTGTCAGCGTCTTACCTTTCGCAGCAGGATTGCCCTCTTTCTCCAGGTCGGCCAGCATATCTTCGCAGCGGAACTGCGCGTGGTCGAAGCAGTCGGTCACCATGTCGCGAACCGCGTGCAGCAAATCGCTGAACCGCATCTCCTCATCCACGCGGAAGCGGAGCGGCAAATAATTGACGAATGCCCCAACAACGTTCTCCAGTTCAGACTGATCCCTCCCGCCGATGGGAGTTTCCAGGGCGACGTCGGCTTGGAGTTGCTGGGTCCGCAGCAGCAGCCCAAATGCCGCCAGCACTGCGTGGAAAAATGTCGAATGGTGACGCTGCGCCACGGTTGCGATCGCGTCCGTTAGCGAACGTGGGAGCAGCATCGATTGGATCGTGGACTCTTTTGCGGTCGCCGCGGCGTGCCATGCATCCGGCAGCGGAGCAACTTCGAGATCCTGCAATTGCTGCTTCCAATACACCCGGTGGGATTCGTATTCAGGCGTCTTGCGCTGCGCATCCAGCCATACCGCATAATCCCCGAAGTCCAGCGCAGTGGGCGCCACGGGTTCTTTACCCTGCAGCACATCGCCATAGCATGCCATCAGGTCGCTCACCAGCAGTCCGACGGACCAGCCGTCGCAGACACTGTGATGCGCGTTCCATACCAGGATGTGTTCTGTGTCGGCCAACCGCAGCATGCCGGCGCGCAGCAGCGGCGCTGAAGTCAATGGCAGAATTTGGCGCGCGTGTTCCAGCGAAAGACGTGCAACTTCCGCTTCTTGTGCGGCTGGGTCGAGCGTCTCCAGATCGCACCACTGTAACGGCAAGCTCGCCTTCGCGAGGATTCGCTCGCTCACCTCGCCATCGCGCACAGTGAATGATGTGCGCAGCGCCTCATGGCGTATAACCAGCCATTGCAGCGCCTGCTCAAATTTTTCTCGATCGAGCGAACCAGAAAGTCGAAATCGGACGGCAACGTTCCATGCGGGATCGGGTGCCGCTTCATTCAGCTTCCACAAACGCACCTGCAACGGAGTAGCAGGCATCGCATAGACGGCGCCCTCAGTTGCTTCATCGTTCGCGGATTTTGTGAAACTAACCAAGGTCGACACGTTCTTTCGTCCTAATCCTTTTCGCTGCGCGCCATGTAACGTGTGCCGGGGATCCCACCGTTACAGCGTGATTGAAAGTCTACATACGAACCCGATAATTCTCTCGGGAAATACGTTGTAACGGCACCGCTGGAACCGCTGCGCTAAACTCGCTGTTCTCTGCCGCGTCCACTGCCGCCGCCACAGCCTCCACCGTATGTAATTGCATCAATTGCCTTGCGCTCACCGCGATCCCGCGATGATGGGCTCGCGACGCAATTTGAAACATGCGCAACGAATCGGCACCCAGGTCCAACAGACTGGAGCGAATACTGATGCGCGGGCATCCTAGAACATCGGCGAAGACCTCCGCGAGGATGATTTCTGTCCGCGACTTTGGCTCGATGAACTCCTCTGTCTCGACCTCCGCTCCCGCACGCGGTTCCGGCAACGCCTTGCGGTCGATTTTGCCATTCGGCGTCAGCGGCAAACTCGGCAAACACTTCATCACCGTCGGCACCATGTAGATCGGCAATTGACTACCGAGCGCCCGCTTCAATTCCGCAGGAGTTGAACCTTCCGCACCCGTGTAATATCCCACCAGAATGGCCTCGCCGCTCGCATCCGGTCGCAGCATCGCAACTGCGTCGCGAACCCCGGGAAGCGCACGGATGGCGGTTTCCACATCACCCAGTTCAATCCGAAATCCTCGCAGCTTGATCTGGTGATCGAGCCGCCCCAGGAATTCAATCCGCCCGTCCGGCAGCTGTCGCACTTCATCTCCAGTGCGGTACATCCTCTCTCCGGGGACAAACGGGTCGGCTATAAATTTCTCCGCGGTCAATTCCGGCCGCTCAAAATACCCTCGCGCAACGCCGTCACCCGCAATGTAAAGCTCTCCGGAAACGCCCGGCGGCACCAATTGAAACCGCGTATCCAACACGTAAAACCGCGTGTTCGCGATGGGAGGACCAATCGTCATCCGCCCTGCGCCCCGCTTTACCTCCGTGATCGACGACCACACTGTGGTCTCCGTCGGTCCATACATATTCCATAACCGGCCGCCATGTTCCAGCAGCTGATCTCCCATCGCGGCCGTCCACGCCTCTCCGCCGCACAGCATTTTAAAGTCGGGCGCCGCCTGAAATCCCTGCTCCAGCAGCATTCTCCAGGTCACCGGGGTAGCCTGCAACACGGTCGCCCGCGTCGCCTGCAGCAATTCTTTCAACTGTGCGCCATCCGCAACATCGTCGCGGTGCGCGATCAGCACCGTTCCTCCTGAAACCAGCGGCAACAGCATTTCCAGCACCGCAATATCAAAGGACAACGTGGTCACCGCCAGCAATCGATCTTGCGGCTTCATCTCCAACCGCCGAGCCGTGTCCGTCAGCAGGTTCACGACGTTGCCGTGGCAAACCTCCACGCCCTTGGGCCGGCCCGTCGATCCGGAAGTGAAGATGACATAGGCACGATCATGGCTCTGGATCGTGGGCATGGCCACGACAGGTTCTCGTTGCAGCGCCACAGTTTCGTCATCCAGGGCAATCACCTTGGCATTCGATGGCGGCATCGCGTCCAGATGGCGCGTTAATGTAACCATCACAGGTACATTTGTTTCTTCTACGATCTGCGCAATCCGTGCCGGCGGAAACATTGGGTCGAGCGGCACATACGCGGCGCCCGCTTTCATCACTCCCAGCATCGCGACCAGCATCTCCGGTGAACGATCCATATAGATGGCCACCAGAGAACCCGGCCCGGCCCCGTTGCGAATCAACCAGGATGCCAGCCGATCACTCTGCTCAGACAGCTGCGTGCGAGTCAACTCCAGGCCGTAGAAATCGGCGGCGGGTTGATTCGGCATCGCGGCGAATGCCTTCGCAATCAAGGCCGGGACATTCTCCGCTTCCATCGGTCCGGTTGCCGGCGGGTTGCAATCCTGCAATAAGAACTTCCTCAGCGACGGTTCCAGAATTTCCAGCGTCGCAACGCTCTGCCCCGGGTCGGCAACAATGGCCTCAAGCAGCGTGCGATAACTCCGCATCCAGAGCGCAATCGTCGCCTCGTCATACAGTCCAGTGCTGTAGTCGCACTCCAGCCGCAGCCCGTTGCCGGTATCGACAATATTCAGGAAAAGATCAAAGTTGACGGCGCGCTTTCCGTTCGCCTGGACCTCGGTCTTCAATCCGGCAAATTCCGCACCCCGCCCAACCTGCTCCAGGTTGAACTGTATTTCGCTCAGTGGAAGCCGCCCTGGCTCTCGCCGTGGTGTGAGTGCACGCACCATGCTGCCATACGTTGCATGTTGATGCTCGTACGCATCCAGCACTGCCGGCTTTAGCGCCCGTAGATAATCGACCGCCTTCATTTCCGCAGTCAAACCAGCACGAATCGGCAGCAGGTGCACGCAGTGTCCGACCAGAACTTCGTTTTCCATCTGCGACTGTGCGGCTGCCGGAATCATGGTGACCGGATCAGCATTGCCGCTGAGCCTCCACAACAGAGTCTGCCAGCCCGCCAGCAGTGTTGTGAATAAGGTGCATCCCGCCTGCGCGCCCGTCTTGCGTAGCGTCGCAGCGAATTCTTTTGAAAATTCCGTCACGTATGTGGAGCCCGCGAAGCTGCGCTCCGTGGGGCGATTGCGGTCACTCGGCAGCGTCAGAACTTCTGGCTCCGGCGTAAGTTGCTGCTTCCAATATTCCAGGTCTCTTTTTTCCTGTTCGCGCCAGTCTGCTTGCTCAATTTCCTGCGCATATCGAGCGAAGGATTTTGCCGGGGTCAACTGTGCGGAACTCTTCTTCACTGCGGCCGAGTACAACTCGCCGAGCTCGTCCACAATTACGTTTACCGTCCATCCATCGCATACCAGGTGGTGTCCGGTGATCAACAGCAGGTGCTTGTCTGTCGCCAGCTTCACAAGTTGGCAGCGAAGTAGCGGCCCCTGCACCAGCTCAAACGCCTGCCGGCCTTCCGCCGCGATCATCCCGTCGAGCAAGTTTCGCTGCTCGGCCGCAGAATGGCGGGACAGGTCGACGTCATGCATTGGAATCTCAAGGCGCGGATGGACTCGCATCTTGTCTCTCGCAGGAACCAGCGACATGCGCAGTGCATCATGACGCGCAATCAACGCCTGCCATGCCTGCTGCAGCGCGTCACGGTCCAGCATTCCGTCGAGACTCAGCCGAAACGACTCGTTATACGCGCAATTGGCCTCATCGGAGACTTGCGCCGCCAGCACGATTTCCAACTGCGGCTCGGTCAATGACACTTCTGTCACCGTCGCAGTTACATTCTCTGCCACATGAGTCGCATCGTTCTCCTTCGGCTCCTGCGGCATGAGTGCGAAGCGCTGCAGCTCTGCAAGGCTTTCGTCGAACGCACGCAGAATATGCTTAAGATCGGCGTCGCTATGCTCCGTGGTCAGATACAGCGGGAAACCTTCCAGAATAAAAACGCCCTTTTCCCTGAGCAGGTAGAAGAGCAGCCCGCCAAACCGCAATTCCAGCGGAATCCCGAAATACATGACGCTGCCGCAGGCATCCAGGTGCAGCGGAGCGCCTCGCCTGACAAACAGCTCATTCACCTGGGCAACAAATCGCGCCGCCTTCTGATTCAGCGTGTCGTATAGCGTCACTCCGGCATCTCGAATATGTTCCAACGTGGCGCACAACGCCGCCATCGTCAACGGGTGACGGACAAATGTACCCGCAAAAAAGGTCACTCCCGCCTCTGGAACAGAAGCGTCACCAAACTGCCATGCGCCTCCATCCAGCGCATCCATGAATGCAGACTTCCCTGCCAGAATCCCGATCGGCATGCCGCCGCCAATCACCTTGCCATACGTCACCAGGTCGGCGTCGATGCCGTAATATCCCTGGGCTCCGCGCGGATGAATGCGGAATCCATTCACCACTTCATCGAAAATGAATGCGGTTCCCGACCGGCGCGTAATTTCCCGCACCCGCAACAGAAACTCCTTCGGCTGAAGATTCGGGTGGCGGCTCTGCACCGGCTCAATCAAAACTGCCGCCAGCTCGTCTGCATGCTGCTCGATGTACTCGAGTGCCTCGTCCGTTCCGTAATCCAGCACGGTCACATTTCCAAGATTGACGCGTGGAATTCCGGGCGCCGCCGGCTGCGATAGAATCTCGCCCTTCCGCTTCAGCTGCTTTACCAGGACCTCGTCAAATTGCCCGTGATAATCTCCCGCGAAGAAGACCACGCGATCTCTGCCCGTCACCGTGCGCGCGATGCGCATCGCTGCCATCACGGCTTCGGAACCGGTGTTGCAGAAGGTTACCCGCTCGGTCTCCGTTAACTGGGTCAACAGGTCCGCTGCCTTGCCTGCCAGGGGTGTTTGCGGTCCAATCGCAAAACCTTCCTCCATTTGCTGCTGCACGGCTTTCAACACGAAGTCTGGCGCATGGCCAAACATCGTCGGCCCGAATCCATTCACCAGGTCAATGTATTCATTTCCATCAATATCCCACAGCTTTGATCCCTTGCTCCGCGAGGACACAAGGCTGTAGACCATCTCTTTCCACTCCGGACGAAATCCGCTGACCACGCGAGGATCTGCCAGCGTCCGGCGATGCTGTTGCGTAAAGGCCTTCGATTGCGCCGTCTTCTCGCAGTAGCGCGCCGTCAACTCTGCGATAAATCGCTCCTGTTCCGGCGTCAACGCGTGATGTGCAACGGCAACCGGCTTCTGCAATAGAGGATGATCCCCAGCCGGCTTGGAATCAGTCGCGATCTGCGACGCAGCTTCCGCCGGCCGCAACACTGCGACAGTCTTTTCCTCTACCGGATGTGACGGTGTCGAGATTTGCGTCATCGGCCCCGCATTTGCAGACGCATTTCCGAGGATTTGTAGCTGTGACTGTATCAATTGCGTGACCGCTTGCAGCTGTTGCTGCATCAGCGTGGCAATCTTTCCATCGAAAGCCGTCTCTGCCTGCGCCGCCGAAGAGATCGCAAGCGCCTGGGGGGCCATAACCGCGGGATCCGGCGCAGCCACCGCCGGTGTCAGTTCCGCCGCTCTCTCAGTTTGCGCAGGCGGTGCGGCATCCTGAGGCAGTTGCTGATCCAGGTATTCCGCGACCAGTCGAATCGAACCCAGCGTGTCGAGCAACTGCCGAAACGCAACCTTCACTCCATATTTATTCTGAATCTTTTGCGCGGCCTGGGTCAGAAACAGCGAATCAAATCCAAGCTCTAGAAAGCTAGCCCCGTATTGATCCTCGGCCAGATCCAGGCCCGACAGATCACCCAACAACTCGGCAACCTCCTGGCCGATTCTGGCACTTCGATCCTTTCGCGGTGTGGCGCTCCCCGTCTCAGTGCCGGCGGTCATAGATGTCATCTGTGTCTCCAAGGCATTCAAATTCGCTGCCGTGCTGTTCCCGTTCTTGGACGGGATGTCTTGTTGCAATTGTGATGTTGAGCTATCTTCCGTTTCGATATTTGTGGGCGCGGTTGCGGCAGGTACAGTCCTGCGAGCTTCCACCCAGTACCGCTTGCGCTCAAACGGATACGTCGGCAAAGACACTCGGCGACGGGGCTCATTCTCGTAATATGCATTCCAATCGACGGCAACCCCACGTGTCCATAGAGTGCCGGCCGAATTCGTAATTCCATCCCAGGAGGATTTGCCGTCCGCAGAAGCACGCGACGCCCCTGCCGGGATGGAAGCACATGTCGCAACCTTGCTTCCACGCGGAAGCTGTTGCCGCACCAATGTGCTCAACGTGTCGCCCGCACCCGTCTCCAGCAAAATTTCATATCCATCCTGGATCAGCGTGCCTGCCGCCGCACTGAAGTTCACTGTCACCCGGCTGTGCCGCGCCCAGTATTCCGGCGATGTTGCCTCAGCGGCGGTCAGCGCGGTACCGGTCACCGTCGAGATGATGGACATCTTTGGTTCCTGTAAAACAATCGATGCCAGCAATGTTCGCAGCCGTTCCACAACCGGCTCGACCATCGCCGAGTGAAAGGCATGAGAGGTATGCAGCCTGCGGCTTGCAATGTTGTCCCGCTGCAGCGTTTTCTCGAGTTGTTCAATCTCAGCCGTCGGTCCGGATGCAACGCTCAAGGAAGGCGAATTCACCGCCGCAATCGAAATATTCTCCAGCAACATCATTTGTAACTGTTGCGATTGCATACGTACGGCCAACATGCTGCCGCCCGGCATTTCCTGCATCCACTCGCCGCGTCGTGCCACAAACAGTAGCGCGTCCCTCAGCGAAAACACGCCCGCGACGCATGCCGCCACCAGTTCCCCAACGCTGTGTCCGACCAGGCAGGTCGGCGCAATGCCCCAGTGCATCCACAACTTCGCCAACGCATAGCTGGTGATGAACAGTGCCGGCTGCGCAAACTTTGTTTGTTCCAGTGTTCGTGCCGCATCGTCCCAGGCCCGCTTATCCGCGACGTCGGCGATCTTGGGATACATCACTGGCAACAGATCAAGCCCGGTCAACGACCGCAGTTGCCTGCAGCAATCATCCACAACATCCTGATAAAACGGTTCCGAATGATATAGATCCTCGGCCATCCCCGGATATTGTGTTCCTTGCCCCGGGAACATCATCACCACACGAGGCGCTTCCGTCGCAGTCGTCGCGCGAGATTGAATTGCATCCGTCTTGCGCAGCTGCGCGATCGCGTCCTCGCAGGTACCGGCCACAATCGCAACGCGATGTGAGAAAGGCCGCCGCCCTTCCGCCAGGGTATAGGCCACGTCTGGCAGCGATACATCCTCTGCGTCGGTACGATCCAGATGGTTCGCCAGGCGAGCACATTGCGCCATCAACGCGGTTTCCGTTCGCGCAGAAAGGCAAAGAACTTGCTTCGGGCGCCCTGATACTTTCACTTCCGAGTGAGGAGCTTCTTCCAGCACCACATGAACATTCGTGCCGCCAAATCCAAAAGCACTTACGCCAGCCCGTCGAATCGCACGTCCCCGCGGCCATGGCGTTGCTTGGCCGGAAACCATAAATGGAATGTTCGGCAGATCGAGTCTCGGGTTCGGTTCGCTGTAATGTAAAGTCCCAGGAATCTTTTCGCGATCGAGCGACATGGCCGCCTTCACCAGGCCGGTCACGCCCGCAGCCACATCCAGATGCCCAATGTTTCCCTTCACGGAGCTCAGCAGGCATGGAGATGTCCGTGCCGCACCCGCCGCAAATACCTCGGCCAGCGCACCCACTTCAATGGGATCGCCCAGCGGTGTGCCGGTACCGTGGCATTCAACGTAGTCCACCGATGCAGGGTCCACGCCCGCCACCGCATACGCCATTGAGATTGCATCTGCCTGACCCTTTTGGCTGGGCGCGGCATACCCGAATTTATCCGAGCCATCGTTGTTGATGCCGGCTCCCAGTAGCAGCGCATAAATGTGGTCGCCGTCTGCAATCGCTTCTTCGGCGCGCTTCAGCAGCACCATTCCGGCGCCCGCGCCAAACACTGTTCCGGTGGCGGCGGCATCGAACGGGCGGCAATGCCCATCGGCAGAGACCATCCCGCCTTCCTGATAAAAATATCCGCGATGCTGCGGAAATGAAATTGAGACTCCGCCGGCCAGCGCCAGGTCCGATTGATAATTCGTCAGGCTTTGCCACGCCTGCGCCACCGCCAGCAGCGAAGTAGAACACGCCGACTGCACCGTCATTGCAGGCCCGCGCAGATTCAGCTTGTAACTGATGCGAGTCGCCAAAAAATCGTGCCCGTTTCCTACCAGCGCAGGAAACGATCCTACCTGGTAGGACCGCGTGAACTCCTCACGAAATCCCGGGTCCGATGCCAGGTGCAACAGCAAATACGTATTGACGCTCGATCCGGCAAAGACACCCACATTGCCGGCAATCCGCGCTGGATCGTAGCCCGCATCTTCCAGCGCTTCCCACGCACACTCCATCAAGACGCGCTGTTGCGGATCGGCGACCTCCGCTTCACGCGGCAAAATCCGAAAGAATTCCGCATCGAACAGATCCACGTTGTCGAGAATCGCTCGCGCGGCAACATATTTTCCCTTGGCGCGCTGGGCTTCACTGAGCCCGTCTTCCAATTCCCCCGTGGCAATCGGACGAACAAATTCGCGGCCCTCGCACAGGTTTTGCCACAACTGCTCCACATTCTCCGCGCCCGGAAAACGTCCGGCCACTCCGATGATGGCTACCGCATTTTGCCAGCGATCGCTCATCGGGTTCCATCCTCTCTTGGCGCACTCAACGACACCTTCGACGGATGCATTCCCGGTCGCCGCGCCAACATGGCCGCACGCTGACGCTGTCCTCGAAGCTCTCCCGCCCCCGCTTCTACCTTTGCCGCCTGCCCCGCGCACAGACGCGCTGCCAGGCTGCGGGATGTTGGATACGCGAACATATCAACCAGCGATGGAGTCGATGTAAATTCGCCATGCAACCTGGCATGCATCTCGATCAACAACAGTGAGGTGCCACCAAGGTCAAAGAAGTTTTCGTCCGCCGCCACCGCCGCGCGACCCAGCAATGTCGCCCACAGCTCCTGCAGATAGGCCATCGTCTTGGTTTCGTCTACTCCCCTGTCGCGCTGTGCCGTCGCTTCTGGCTGCGCTTTGGCGGCCGGTTTCGCCTGATCCGGATTCCCCGCGATCAGCCGGGTTTCGCACAGCGTCTGCAGGGCGCTGCGATCCAGCTTGCCATTCGCGTTGATCGGTAATCTTTCCAGAAACAGCCAGTGCTGCGGTGTCGATGTGCGCGACAACCGAGCCTGCAATAGCGCGCGCAATGTGGCTTCTGCATTCTGAGCAGGGCTGGCCAGGGCGACGCACGCAACCAGTTGCTTTTCTCCCGACGGAACCGCCAAGACCACCACCGCTGCGTCCGCAACCAGCGGCGACCCCGACAACGCATTCTCAACCGCCGCAAGCTCCACGCGATGACCGGCGATTTTTACCTGGCGATCGATTCGACCGAGGAATTCAATCGTCCCATCCGGCCGCGCGACTGCACGATCTCCAGTCAGATACAGCAACGCTCCCGGCCGATCGGAAAATGGATCGGCTAGAAATTTTTCAGCCGTCGCTTCCGGCCGCCCCAGGTATCCCAGCGCCACGCCCGCTCCGCCGGTCGCCAATTCTCCCGGCATTCCGGCCGGCAGTTCGTTGCGGTCGGCATCCAGAACATGCACCGTGGTATGCGCAATTGCCCGTCCGATCGGCAGCGTACCTTCCGCTCGATAATCCTTCGGGACAACGTAGCAGCAGGTAAACGTCGTATTCTCCGTCGGACCGTATCCATTCACCATGCGCAACGTGGCATACAGCGAACGAATCCGCTCCACATGCCGAGGCGAAATCACATCGCCTCCAAACACCAGCTGGCGCAGCGGCGCAAACAATTCCGGCGTGTGTTCCGCCGCCAGATGAAACATGGCCGCCGTCAACCAAAGGGTAGTCACTCCTTGCTGCTGGATCAGATGGGTATAGTCGTCCAGGCCAAGGGAGCGTCCCGGCGCAATCACCAGCCGTGAGCCATGCAGCAGGCTTCCCCAGAATTCCAGCGTCGAAGCGTCGAAGGACAGCGGCGAATGCAGCAAGAAAGTCTGGGCCGCGTCGAATTCAATAAAATCCTGCCCGGTAACCAGGCGCGCCACAGCGCGATGCGGAACGACAACACCCTTCGGCAGTCCAGTCGATCCGGAAGTAAACATCACGTACAGCGGGCTCTCGCCGTCAAGTTGAACTGGCGGGATCGCAACCGGCGCAACGTCGGCAGGCCGCGTCACCTCTTCCACAGCCAGCAGATAACATCCGGACCACAGCGCCGGATCGGCAATCTGCCGAGTCTTCTCGTCCGCCACCCAGTAGCGAATGCCGCTTGAATCTCGAATCTGTCCCAATATCGCGCCGGAAAACTCTTTCACTTCGATCGGAACATAGCAGCCACCCGCCATCACAATCCCAAGTATTGCCGCCACCGTCGCCGTCGATCGTGATGCAGCCACACCGACCCGATCACCCGGCTTCATTCCCTCGACGACCAGGCGTGCCCGGAAGGCATCCGCGAAATTCCACAATTCCCTATACGTCAGGCATTGCTGCGTTTCCGCCAATGCGATGGAGTCTGGAGCGCGGCGGACAGCCGCGCAGAAAAGCTGCAGCACTGTCGAGTTCCACGGGCTCACTTCCGCCAAAGTCGCGCTGCGAGGTGGCGCGAACCGATCGTCATGCTCTCGCATGTCGCGGTCGAACCTACCCTCGTACCCGCCGATCGTTAGCGCATTCGTTTTCACAGGCCACCGCTTCCAGGCGTTAATGTATGGGCTACTCAAAGATGAAAAGCACGTGAAGTGCCAACTGTCCGACATGGGTCGGCCGCCCCACTTCGCCGCTCTCGCAGCGCAAGCACAATCACTTAGCGGAATGGAATTTCACCCGACCGGTGAACCTGCTAAAAGAGTTCCCATTCCTGGATGAGGTGTGAAAAGTTTTTCCTATTGTTACCCCACCCGGCAGAAAGTTGCTTCAAAAGTAACGCTTTCGGTTACCGTACAAACTCAAACTGCCTCCCGCAGGCCTGGTTGGACTGAGCGGGAGGCAGTTTCTCTTCTTTCGGCGAAACAGACGTTAACGATCTGTCGATTTCGTGCCGTCTTCATCCATGCCGTCTTAGCAGCGAACAATCTTCTTCAGCAGCTCCGCATCCACAATCCCGCGTGTGGCGTTGCGGGTATCCACCACCAGCTTGGCTTGCTTCGCAATCGTCTCGAAGTCGTAGTCAGAGTGGTCGGTGGCAACCAAAACACAGTCATAATCGCCAATCGTGGTCAGCGGAACAGACGTCATGTTCAAGGCATAATGGCGTCCATGACCCACCGTCGGGAAATAGGGATCGTTGTACTCGACCAGCGCTCCCCGGCGTCGCAGTTGCTCAATCAAGGTCAGGGATGGAGACTCCCGCAAATCGTCGATATCTTTCTTGTAAGAAAGGCCCAGCACCAGGATTCGGCTGCCTTTAAGCGGCTTACTGCGATCATTCAATGCCGCTGCAACGGACTCCACCACGTGGTAGGGCATGGAGGTGTTCACCTCGCCCGCCAGCTCAATAAAACGAGTGCTGAAGTCCAGTTCCTTGGCCTTCCAGGAAAGATAAAACGGGTCAATCGGAATGCAGTGACCGCCCAGCCCCGGTCCCGGATAGAACGGCTGGAATCCGAAGGGTTTGGTCGCCGCTGCTTCGATAATTTCCCAGATGTCGAGATTCATTCGCAGGCAAAGCAGCTTCAGCTCGTTTACTAACGCGATATTGACGCATCGATAAATATTTTCCAGCAGCTTCGTCATCTCGGCCGCGGCTGGACTGGAAACACGAACAACGCGATTGAAAATGTTGCCGTAGAACGCGGCTGCCAGGTCTCCAGACTCCTTCGTCGACGCCCCCACAACCTTGGGAATGTCGCTGCGCTCGACCGTCACATTGCCGGGATCCTCGCGCTCTGGCGAATAGGCGACATAAAAACACTTGGCCGGATCAAGACCGTCGCGATAGCAGCGCAAACCCTGCGGATTGTCCGCCTCCAGCAACGGAATTAAAACTTCTTCCGTGGTCCCCGGATAGGTCGTGCTTTCCAGTATCACCAGCTGCCCGGCGCGAAGATGCGGCGACAATGAACGCGCGGTGTCTTCAATGAAACGAAGGTCCGGTCCCTGGTGCTCGTCCAGCGGCGTTGGAACGCAGATGATGATGGCCTGCATGCTGCTGACATCGGCATACTCGGCGCTGGCTTTGAAGCCGGACTCGCGCAGCTGTGCAATCTCTTCCGGCAGAATGCGCTGGATATACGATGATCCGGCATTCAGTTTGTTTACCTTCGTGACATCGACATCGAATCCAGTCACCGGAAATCCGGCCCGGGCAAACAACATCGCCAGCGGCAGACCAACATACCCTAGTCCGACAACACCTACCTGACCCGTACGATTCTGGATCGCCTGCAGCAACACATCCATCCTGGACTCCTCAACGGCCGTAGCACCGGCGTACTGCGAGACTACAGCGTTCTTCTCACTCTTCCTAGATTCCATCACAATCGTTTCTCCTCAATGTTGCTTGGACAACGTGCCCTTCGCCTGCAGCAATTCCGCGTAAATCTCTTTCATTCGTTTCTCTGCCCGTGCCAGGCTGAACCGTTCCACCCGCTTCCGTGCCGCCAGACCCAGCTGCTTGCGCAGGGGCGCGGACCGTAGCTCCAGGATTGCTTCCGCCATGGCCTTCGCATCGTCCGGTGGAACCAGAATCCCTGCGCCTTCCAGTGCCTCCCGATTCCCGCCCACTTCCGTTGCGACTGACGCTAATCCACTTGCCATGTATTCCAGAAGGGAGTTGGAAAATCCCTCTGCCAGAGAACTAAGCACGCCAATGTCCATTGCCGCCAGATACGGCAAAACGTCGGTCTGTTGACCGGCCAGCAGGATTCGATCTACCAACCCATATTGTCGAATGCGTTCTGCCACCGCAGCATACTGCTCTCCATCGCCGACTGCCAGGAATCGCATTCGTGGTTCTTTTTCCAGAACGATGCGCGCGGCATCCACAAACTGAGGAAGGCCTTTAACCACCCGAAAGCAGGAAATGTTGCCGACAACAATCTCGTCCTGTCCAATTCCCAGCATCTGCCGCGCCTGCTCACGGAGTTCATCCAGCCGGGAAAACTTCACCAGATCGATGCCGTTATAAGCAACATGCAGTTTGCGCTGCGGCACACGCTCCGTCTTGAATGTCTCCTCTGCCACTACCAGGCTGTTGGCGATCACACAGTCCGCCGACCGGTTCGTCAGTCGCTGCAGCATCAGCATCCAGGGCTCCATCCAGGCCGGCCGCCCATGCCATTGATTCAGATTGCGCCGTGAACCGACAATCACCGGCACCCCTGCCAGCCGACCCAGCCACGGACCAAAGACGTTGCATTCCACAAAAAATGTTTGTACCAGCGAAATTCGTTCCCGCCGCATCCAGCCCACCAGCCTGGCGCCCGCACTCCATCCAGCAGGATTCAGCAAACTGTTCACCCCGGCGAAATAGATAGGACAGCCGGCCTCTTTTTCCGTCAGCCATTCCGTCCCCCGCAAAACCGCCAGCCGCGGCTCATATCCAAGCCGGGTCGCCAGCTCAATCAGCTGCAGTACCTGGCGCTCCGTGCCTCCCTCCGCGATACCGCCAATCTCATCAATCAAAAATAGAATGCGCGCTTTCCCCGACGCTGCCGCCTGAGGCACAGTTCCATTGATCCCGGAAATTTGAGTTCCCGACAAACCTTGTTTCTCCACGTTCTCCTCGCACTTCAGTGAAATGTATCTGTTCCCGGCTCGCAACCGATGCCGGCCCTCACGAGGTCTGGACATCCGTCATCGTTACGTTGCTGCCGTTACTCCAGATTTCTTTGCCAATCAGCTTCGGTCCCGCCTGTGCCTCTGCTGCAGAAATTCCGCGACCTGCTCCTGAAAAATGACCTGGGATGGCGTATTCCCTTTCCATCCCAGATCGGTTGAATGTATATCCACATGCACCGCGAGACGATCCGAGTGCTCATCGCCCCCTCGTGGACCCTACCATTCGCGGCGTACGCTTTGAAGAACCACGCAGGCAATTAAAACAACACCCGCTGCCACGGACGGAAGCAACATCAAGTTCAGTAGTGTCACGAATTCATTCCTTTCGTCAGCACAACCTCCTGAAGAACGTGCAGTGACAGCTCCAGAACTGATCCCGCGATGCAATCGGCTTTGCCCGTAGAATCCCGGGCGGACCGGGATCGACAAGCCAAGCCTACCGTCTCGCAGGCGCACCCCTGGACACTGCGGCGCCAACTGTAGTGCACCTCCACTAATGCAATTGGGAGGCCGTTCTTCGAATCGTTGTATCGGCGGTTCTTCAGCAAATCCTCAATGCTGCTGCCGGACTACATGTGCAGCAGATTGCACACTACTCGATTCGTTTTCCATCACGTTACGGCCGTAACTCCCCAAAATGCATCTTTCCACCCTTTTTCTGCCCCGCTTTGCACGTTGGCATGCAACGTGCTTTGATTACCAGTGACACCCCCGGCGAGTTGATCAATTCCGCTGCACGCCACACGAAAGAGAACATGCAAGAGAAAATGAAAGTCCTCAGCACCATCGTGGAACGGACGGGGATCGCATCCGTATTTCGGCGTGCGATTGCGGGCCGCAGCGGCCTGATTCTGGCGCTGCATCGTGTTCTGCCAGTAGAAGAACAGGCGTTTTGCTACAACCCTCACCTGGTCTTGAACGAGTCCGCCTTCGTCTCCCTGTTGCAGCTGCTGCAGCGTGACTACAACGTCGTTCCGCTGGAAGATCTGCTGTCGGATCCCGGCGGAGAGGAAGGTCACCCCAAAGTTGCCATTACCTTCGACGATGGGTGGGAAGATAATTACCGTGTCGCCTTTCCTCACCTGCTCCGCTTTGGCATGCCGGCCACCATCTTTGCCTGTACCGGCCTCATCGATACCCTTCAATTGCTGCCCGAGGAGCGCTTTGCCCGCCTCTGGTCACAATGCTCTGCCCACTCCACCCTGGAAGAACTGGTCGTCGACCTGAACCACTGGGGCATGGGCAAAAGCAAGAACCACCAGCTGCGGCCGCGCCAGCAATACTGGTCATTGGAACTGAAACGGATGCCGTTGAACGCCCGCCTCCTGCTGCTCGATCACCTGGAACAGCGCTATCAAATGATCATTCCCCAGTCACGACGTTTTCTCACCTGGGAACAAATTTGCATCATGACCCGCACCGGCTTGATTCGAATTGGGTCGCACACTCACCGTCATGCCACGCTTTCCTCGGAAAGCGATCGCGACATCCGCCAGGAACTGGACGATGCCCGGATTTCCCTGTGGAAGCACGCCGGCGCGGTCGCCGATGTTCTGGCCTATCCCAACGGCATGTATAACCGCCGCGTGCAAGAACTGGTTCGCTCCATGGGATTCAAACAAGCGCTCTCAACCATTCCCGGGTTCTTTACTCGAGAGTCCAATCCTCTCGCCATCCCTCGAATTGCCGTCGACAATACCACCGTCACCGACACCGGCTCGCAGCTATCGACCAGCCGGGCTTCCTTCTATTTCCTTAGTTCCGGATTACGATCCGCGGCCTCGTTCTAAAGCCACCATTGCATCTTGAGTCTTCAGGCACCCGGCATCGGAAGAGTCGATGCATTTGACATGCGCGTCGGCTGCCGAGTAATCCCAACCAGTTCCGTCCACATGCCCGTGCCCAGTCCAACATAAATGCAGCCATACGCGATTGGACCCAGCACAGCATGGGCTGCACCGTGACGCCATCCCAGGTGCATCGACGCCACAATCGTAATCAGCAGGAACATCGCCGCCGGAAATGCCGGCACTGCCAGCATCCAGTTGCTCCACACAATTGCCGCCGCCACACTCACAATCCCAACCGCCATCGCAGCCACCAGGACTGCCGGCGCCCACTGTGACATGGATGCGGACTCAGGATGTTTTCGCGCCAGGCGTACCCTGCCGATGCCATAACGCATCATCTGGCGAAACAATCCGCGAAAACTATTTCGCGGCTCGTAATACACACTCAATCGCGGATCGGTAAAAGCCTTGTATCCCGCGGCCGCCACGCGAGTGTTGAATTCCACATCCTCGCAGGCGTCGAAACTCTCGTCATACATTCCCACTTGCGCAAACACTCCGCGTCGATAGGTTGCGCCGGAGCTGGCCGGATGCACAAAGCCTGAGTGCTGCATGTTGTAGATCAGCGAATCGCGCCCATGTCCTAACGTGGACGCTCTTGCATCCGCAATAATTCTTCCCACACCTTGCGGAGAAAACGCGATCAGCGGCTGCGGACGACACAGGCAATCCGCCCCCGTTTCATCCAGCAGCGCCACTGTATCCCGCAGCAGTTCTCTCGATGGAATCTCACAGTGGCCATCGATAAACAGAATGATGTCGCCGGTCGCAGCCGCCACACCGGCATTTCTTCCCGGGCCCGAACGTATTCCAGGATTGTCGACGACCCGAAGCGAAACCGCGGCGGTGCTTGCTCTCTGCTCGACCAGCGCTCGCGTGCCATCGGTAGAGCGTCCGTCCGCGACCAGGATCTCAAACATCTCCGCTGGATAGTTCTGCTGCAACAGTTGATCCAGTAATCGCCCCAGGCTGCGAACTTCATTGCGCACCGGCAAAATAACTGAAATCTTAGGCAACGACATGCGCCGGTTCCCCAATTTCGATGGAAAACGAATCCCCCAGCATTGTGCTGTACAGCATTTCCAGCAGCTCTCGCTGGCGCGTAGGAGAGAATTCCCGGGCCACCCGGTACTTCGCTTCCGCCGCCAGCTGGGCGCGCAGCGCAGACGAACGAACCATCTTCTTCATCGCCTCGGCCAGCGCCACCGGTGAATCCGGCTCGACCAGCAATCCTGTTTCTCCAGCGTCAATTACATCCGGAATTCCGCCCGTGTCCGTCGCGATCACCGGAATCCCCAACAACATCGCCTCCAGTACGGAGTTTGGCGTGCCATCCGTCAACGACGGTTGCACCAGGCAATTCATCACCTTCATCCAGGCCGAGGAGCGACGTTGAAATCCAGCAAAACATACTCGCGCCTCGATTCCCAGGCGTCGAGCCTGCGTCCGCAACGCGTTTTCCTCGCGACCTTCACCCAGCAGCAAAACCTCCATCGGCTGTCCCGGCAGCATCTTCTGCAGCAATGAGAATGCATCCAGCAGAACACGATGGCCTTTTTCGCGATTGAAGCGGCCGGCAGCACCAAACACAAATGTTCGGGCACTGAATCCCAGCTCTTCGCGCGATGGCACCGGCTCCTGCAATAGCCCGGCGTCACGCGGCGCCAATACTGCATTTTGAATCACCAGCGGCGCCCGACGTCCGCGACGCAGCCGCCCCAATTCGCGTGCCTGTGCCGGAGAAACGCAAACCACCCAGGGACTGCGCACCAGCAGGCTGCGCTCCAGGCGCTCGTACAACGTCACCTGCCAGGTCTCGGAGGTGAAATCGCGGACAAACGGCACCCACGCCACGTTGGCGTGCTTGGCTGCGAAATGTCCCACGACATTGGCCTTGTATCCATGCGTGCACAGCAGGTCGATGTCGCCGGTGCGCAGATACTTCGTCAAATCATCCACCAGGCCAGGACGAATGCCTCCCGGTACCGAAACCGTCTCGATGCCATAGCGGCTCGCAACTGACAGAAGTTCCGACGGCTGCGGGTCATCCTGGAAGCTTCCCAGGATCACCTCATACTCTGCCTCCCGCGCGTCGCGCGCATGGTGGAGCAGTTGCTTCTCCGGGCCGCCGATCGAATCGCTTGCAATCAAATGAAGGATGCGCGACAAAGTGGTTCTCCTTTGTTGCCCTTTTGCGTTCCCGGCATAAAGCTCCGGGGAGAATCGCTCCCAGGTTAGCGAGCTCCTCGTCCGCAAAGGACAATCTTGATGGTCTTGAACAGAATCAGCAGATCAAACAAAAGCGACGCGTTCTTTACGTAGAACAGGTCGTATTCCAGCTTGGTGCGCGACTCTTCCACATTCGATCCGTAGTTGGCACACACCTGCGCCCATCCGGTGATTCCCGGCGGAATGCAATGCCGCAGATCGTAGTAGGTGATTTGTTCTTCCAGCATGCGCACAAAATGCGGCCGTTCAGGACGCGGCCCAACCAAACACATCTCGCCGCGCAGTACGTTGATCACCTGCGGCAGCTCATCCAGCCGCACCTTACGCAGAAATGCTCCCACCCGCGTCACCCGCGTGTCCTTGGTCGTGGCCCACACCGGTCCGGAGGTGCTTTCAGCATCCTTGCGCATGGATCGAAACTTGATCACGCGAAACGTGCGGCCGCTCAATCCAACGCGCTCCTGCGTGTAAAACACTGGGCCTTCCGATTCCAGCTTGACGGCAATCGCCACCAGCAACCCGATCGGAGCCAGCACGATGGTCAACACCACCGCCGCCAGAAAACTTGCCACGCGATGGATGAAACGTTCCATGGTGGTGGGAATCAACGCCGCGCCGAACGCCAGGCCATTCGACCGCACCGACTCGACCGGGACTCTGCCAGTGACAGATTCGTACAGTTCCCCGGCATCCTGCACTCGAATTCCAATCCGACGCAAAGCCAGCAGATCGTCGGCCGACACCGTCGAGATACCAATCTCCGAGCTGATCACAATACGATCTGGACGGAACGAACGCGCCAGCTCACGAAGACGATCCACCGTCCCCACAACAGCGAATCGAAAATCTTTTGGAAGTGGACGGCTGTGGTCGAGCACAACTCCCGCCAGCTTCAACGGCAGCCCGCATTTGCCTGCCAACTCTTCCGCCAGCAGCTGGACGGTGGTTCCCGAGCCCACCAGCAGGACCCTTTCGCCGCTGCTCATACGACGATGCCACCAGTCGGAAATTCGTCGTTGTGCGTACAGCACAATCAATCCCAGCGCCAGCGCCGGTTCTAGAAAATGGTCGCGCATGCGGTGATCGCCGGCCAGCAGCCACACCAGAGGACTGAGCAACAACGCGCTGATTCCCAGCCCCCGCAGCCCGGCCACCAAAACTGACTGCCGGCTGCGCATGGTCGAATGTTCATATAAATCGGAAAAATAGAACGACCAAATTCCGATGATGGATACCAATAGCACCAGCACATACAACTGCACATCTTCCATGGTGTCGGCCGGAGTCAGCGGCCGGAACAATAGAAAACACCCGGTCGCCAGCAACAATCCGTCGCCGATCACCATCAATAATTTGCTGGATGGAACGTAAAGATTGAAGATGCGAATCATCTCAATTCTCCTTACGCTTGGATCCGTAGCCGTATCCGTATCCCGAATTACGGTAGTAGTCTTCGCTCTTCAGGTGCGACACCCGGTTCACAACACAACCGGCCACCTTGTCCTGCATCATGCTCAGCGCTTCCCGCGCTCCATGAATCGGCGTGCTGTCGGCGTTCAAAATAAACAGGCTGCAATCCACCAGCGGCAACAGTGAGTGGGTATCGGCCACCGCCATCATGGGAGCTGAGTCCAGAATCAGCACGTCGTAGGCTGCCTTCATTTCATCCAGCAGCTTTTCCAGTCGGCTGCTTTGCAACAGCTCGTCCGGCTCGTCCAGCGTATTGAATCCGAATAGAACGTCTAACCTGTGGTTCACCTGGTACACAGCTCTCTTCCACGGCACTTCGTCCGCCAGCCAGGATGGCTGACGCCGATCCGGGGCCACCCCAAACAGGTTGTGCAGGGTGGGGCGGCGCAAATCAAAATCGACCAGCAGAATCCGCATGCCTTCCACGCAGCTCAGCGAGCCCGCAAGGTTGGCTGCCACCGTCGTCTTTCCCTCGCCAGACAGCGTGCTGGTAATCAGCAGCGTTCGCAGCTGAAAGTCTTTGCTCAGCCCTTTTACCCGGCTGCGTAACAAGCGAAATTGCTCCGCCATTACCTGCTGCTTAGGGTTAAGTTCGGCTCCGCTGGGAGCCAGGGTCACCAGCGATTGACTGATTTTTGACAGGTCCACCTGGCGTACCGGCAGATCCGAAGGGCTCACCGCCCGTGGCGACAACACCGCCGGTTCCGCAGTTGCCAGCATGCCGGATTCCGATTGTTTCACTGAGACACTTTCCTGCTGGATATTCGCGATCTTCATTTGTTCCTCTCCATCACTTTGGGTTTCCATGGCTGTCCTGCTGCTGCCCCCTCAACTTTTAGCCGCGTTCGTCTCCCACGTGGCTTCGGCAATCCCAACGCATTTTGGCAGCGCTACCATGACAGGCAGCTTCAAATACGCAGCTACTTCTTCAGAATCGTGCATGGTGTCATCGCCGATCTCCACCACCAGCGCGCATAGAAATCCAACAAGCAGTCCAATCAGCACCACCGCCAAATCCAGCAGCATCGGATTCGGACGAAATGGCTGCATCGGAAGATTGGCCTGTTGCGCGACCAGGAACTGCTGGCTCTGAGCCCGCTGATCAAGCGCCGTTGCCATGCCCGCTTCCTGTTGCTGTTCCAGTAGAGCGTTGTAATTCTTCTGCATCTCCTCGTAGTCGCTGTTTAAGGCAGCAAACTCCGTCTGAACCGCGGGCGACCCTCCCACCGATCCCTGCAACTGCGCCAGCCTTGCTTCCAACACCTTCTGGCGCTCTTCGCGAGCTTTAATGTCCGCGTTCAAGGCGATCAGCTGACTTCTTAACTGATCGTTCAATGTGGGACCGTTGACCTGGGGCGTCGGCAGAGCCGCTGTCGCACTGGTCGCTTCCGGAGCATCTTTGATCTCGACCTTCAATGCCGCAATGTCATGCTTCAGCCGAATCACATCGGGATGTTCCGGCGTGTATTTCAGCAGATCGGCGCTCAGCTCCTGCTGCTTCTTTGCCAGTTCAATCTGCAACGGAGTAGCGGGCGGCGGTGCGGCGAGCCCCTGGGCTCCGTTTGACTTCACGTTCAACACGGATTGCAGGTACACACGTTGTTGGTTCGCCTGTCCCAGTGCATCCTCATTGGCCTGCATCGCTGTCTGATATTGGTTGATCGTCTGCATGTTGGCCTGCGCCTGCTCCGGCAGACCTTCCACATGGGAGGCCCTGTACGCCTGTATCTTGGCCTGCTGCGCTGCCAGCCGCTGACCCGCCGTATTCAACTGCGCCGTCAGAAAGTCGTAGGCTCCCTCGGTCCGCTGGCGTCCCTGCTTCTCGTTCTCCTGGATGAATAGATCCGCGAGCGCCATGGTCACGTCACGCGCCTGTTGCGGGCTGGTGCCGATGTAGGAAATGGTGAAGGCCAGAACTCCCCCCCTGCCGTCTCCCGCATCAGGAACTTCCTCGACAGAAATGTCGTGGCGCATGGTTGCAATCACATGGGCCATGGTGGCCTTTTTGCGCATCTTGGGATACAGGTCAAACTTCTCGATGATTTGCGGAAATCCCGCCCCGCTCATGACCTGCAAATTGATTTTTTCCAGACGCATGACTTCTTGATTGTTGTCGGACGACCGCACATAGACCGATGGCACGTTCTGCGCTTCCACCATGATCGTCGTGGTCGATTGATAGGTGCGCGGTACCAGAGGAGTCAGCGCCAATCCAGCCGCAATCAACAGGACGGAGGGAATGAGGATCCAGTACTTGCGACGTTGAAGGACGGCGACAATATCGCCGAGAGATGAGGGTGGTTTGCGTTCCATTACTGCGTTCCTCCACGGGTCATGGGATTGCCAAGATTGAACCGGATGCCGCCGCTGAATTGATTGCGCGTAAATCCGGAGGTTGACGACGTTGTGGTGGTAGAAAAATTTTCAGAATACAGGGAATATAGAGCGAACAGCTGCACTTGCGTTGAAACCTGGTAGGAGGCTTGAGCGGACCCTCCAAAAACTCGGCCCGCTTCATATGTCCCGGTCCCGGAGTAGCGTGTGAATGACCCTGATTCAGTAAAAATCCAATGGCCGCCCACCGGGCTGTAGCCGCTGGCTCCGAACGAGTTGGAGAGGAAGCTGGGCGACAACAGATTCACCAAAAGTGCGCGGCTGTAACTGGCCGCAAATTGCGACTGCCGCACCTGGCGGGTCAACGATGCATTCACCGCATAGCTGATGTTTTGACTGTTTCCGTACTCCGCACTGGAGGACTGAATAAACAGCGGGCCGGCGGCTACCCGTGCGTTCCATGTCGGTGTCAACTGTCGTTGGTAGGTGGCCTGAATTGTTTCGGCCGCTTCGTGACCCTCCGGGGTAATGCCATACAGGTAAATCGGGGTCAATTCCGCGCCAACTGTGTCACGCAGGGTCAATTGATAGTCCAGCCGTAGATCGGCGCCGGTGGTCAGGAATCTTTCCGTAATATTTTCGTTCGCTCCCACAACATCGGCCGGAACCATCAGGAAGAATGCGCCAGTGGCCGTGCCGGTGAATGTCATCTTGGGGCTCATCAAATATCGAAACGTCACGTTGGTGGCCGCGTTCGTCATTTCGAAGCTGTTCTCCAGCAATTGCGTCCCCAGCGTTGGCACCACAACGCCAATTCCGCCGATGCCGAGTGTCTGCGGCAAATACTGGTTGAGGCTCAGGAAGCGGGCTGCCGTGGTGTTCCACGTCACTCCGGCGCGGTCCGACAGCACATGGTCGATGCTCTGGAAGCCGCTCTGAGCAAAGTTGTTGACTGCGGAGTAACTGGGATACCAGTTAAATTGCGGCTGGTACAACAGAAAATAGCGGGTCCGACTGCTGCGCAGCACCAACCCGCCGTCGGCGGTGAATTGTGCAAAGCCCGCCGACTGCTGGTTGGTTTGCGTGCCCAGAAAGTTGGTTTGCTCCCCCCCGGAAGCAGCCAGTCCCAGGCCGAAACGATCAAACGACTGGTTCTCCGCATTGATCGCATTTACTCCCTGGTTCAACGACAGGCTCGATCCAAGATCTTGTCCCGCCAGCGGCTGATCGGCCGGATTTGCATCTCCGGACCCCGCCGGCACAGCCTGCCCCATCGCCCGGGCGCCAGACATCAGCAGCCAGGCAAGGACCAGAACCAACGCAGTCGTCGGAATGGAAAATCGAATTCGATGAAACCAGGACAGCAACTTTGTCACGGGACCACCACGGTGTCACGAGTCTGCAAGGTCACATCCTCACTACCGCTCTTGCCCTTCAGCACGTTGTTGTATTGCACCTTGATACGTTCCACCTGGCCGGTCGGCAAGGTGCGCAACACATAAATCTTGTTTGGCTTGGCGAACTCTCTCAAACCGCCAGCCGTCGCGACCGCGTCAATCACGTTCATCGGCGGAATCAGGGCATAG
This sequence comes from uncultured Acidobacteriota bacterium, assembly GCA_963735505.1. GTDB lineage: Bacteria > Acidobacteriota > Terriglobia > Terriglobales > Acidobacteriaceae > JAKAAZ01. Next base: position 52,938 of record CAVTLR010000006.1, read on the forward strand.
GTTCCAGGACGATAAACCTGGCCGAGGACGTTGATCCTTTGGCTGCGAATCTCTGCCACAATCACGCTGACATCGGGATTGGTCAGGAATTTGGCAAAGCGCGATTCCAGCTCGTTCTTCAATTCCGTCGGAGTCAAACCCGCTGCCTGTACGTCTCCGACCAGCGGCAAAGAAATCTTGCCGTCCGGGCGAACCGGTACGTTGCGCGAGACTTCCGGCTCATGCCACACATTCACCGTCAGCACATCATCCGCGCCGATGCGATAGTGAGCATCCACGGACGGTGCAACGCGCGAGTCTGGCCGAGCCAGCGCCGTATCGCCGGACTTGGTTTGAAACGAAGTTCCAACCGGCGCCTCCGGCGTGCTGAAGGGGTTATTGAAACCTCCAACCATTGCAACCGCCGGTTGCGTTTGCGCGTGCATCAAGCAGCAGGTCAAGCTAACGGCAGCAGCAGCCACGGTAAATTGGGACAATCTAGACAACATTCCTTTTCCTTTCATCATTGGTTCTCCTCGGAGGAACATGCGTCTGAATGTGCCTGACGCAGCCGGGGTAAACCGGCGTCCTTGATCTTGTAAAGCAGGGCTCGATAGCTGATATCCAGCGACTGCGCCGTCTTGCGTCGATTCCAGCGGTGCTCGTTCAAGGCCCGCAGAATAATCTGGCGCTCCATCAGCCGCAGGGCGCGTTGCGTCTGGATGCGCAGCGGAAGATTTCCGTCTGGAACAAAGACTGAGTCTGTCGAGGCTGACTCGCTTTCATTCATTGCTTCCACAATGGCCTGCTCATTCCCCAGGACCACGTAGCGCTTCACCAGGTTTTCCAATTCCCGCACATTGCCCGGCCAGTGGTAGGCCTCCAGCAGCTTCATCACTGAGCTGGAAAGCGGTGCCAGCGTGCGCCCGAACTTCAGCTCATAGTGGCGCAGAAAATGGGCCAGCAACAGGGCCACATCGGAGCGATGGTCGCGCAGCGGCGGCAACTCAATCGAGACAACGTTAATGCGATAGAACAAATCCGAACGGAATCGACCCGCCTTGATGTCCGCTTGCAGGTTGCGGTGAGTGGCGCAAATCAGCCAGATATCCACGGTCCGCTCTTCCGTGCCACCCAGCCGGCTGAAGCGGAAATCCTGCAGTACCTGCAGCAGTTTCGCCTGCACCGATGCATCCAGGTCTCCAATCTCGTCCAGGAACAGCGTGCCGTTCTGGGCTTGATCCACCTTGCCGCTGCGGGTGTGATTGGCGCCGGTGAATGCTCCGGCTTCATACCCGAACAGTTCGCTTTCAATCAGGCTGTGTGGTAGCGAAGGGCAGTTTACCTGCACAAACGCGCGATCCCTGCGCGTCGACAGCAAGTGCAGATTCTGGGCAACAACGTTTTTTCCGGTGCCACTCTCGCCGGTGATCAGGACCGGCATTCCTGCCGTCGCGGCCAGTTGCACCTGACGACGTACGGCGGCCATCGCCTGGGAATCTCCCAGGAGGACCGGCATGGGCGCGAAAGTAGGTGAAATCAATTGCATGATTTTGCGACTCGCGCTCTATCTTGCACGTACAACGCCAAACGAAAATGACGGCATTCCAGAACCAAACACAAGAACCCAGCAAAGCCCGCGAGCCATTGCGAATCAAAGCACTGCCACTGTGTCGAATTCCCACCGAACGGCCTTTCCGTGCGTCGCAAAAATCATTCCCATTCGAAGATGCAATCCTTTTCCTTCTTCGCCCCGCCGCCATGCATAGGAAGTTCCCTTCGCAATGGGTAAAAGTTTTCACACACCCTCTTGAGAATGTGTCTGTCTGCCAAATTTCCGGAAACCTTGCTCACCAACCCAAGGACAACCTCGTCCAAATTCCCAAACAGGAACTCGATTGGGCCTCGTAAACGATAAGTAACGCTCAACAATGGTTACTTCCGTTGGTACTCGGCGATTCGGTTACTAAAAGTCTGTTGTCAAACGCCGATGGAACATGCAGAATCAGCACTGTAAACAGGAGGATGATTCGACGCCCCGTTGACGTGGCGCCGATCTCAAGAGGGTGAAACGATCTTTCGACGCGGCATTGCTCAACGCCCGCTCCGTGACGCTTATCACCCCTCTCCAAAGTTGACGTCTTAAAACAACGGGTGAAGTTTCGACGGGAAACCGTTTCGATGTACGACACATCCATGCTGGGCTCGCAAGTGACGATGTGACTTGGTTTCTCACCGCACGAAACTTCTCGTATTCAATCGGCTAGCAGGATTCACGCGTTGTTGATGCTCCTTTGATCTATTGCACCGTTTCTGTCTGGGATTCTCGAACCAAGAGTGACGAGAAGCAGGCCTCGCCTGTTTTCGCACCGACCCCCAGATAACATTTGTTCGCGATACATAGAACGGATCGATGTTGTTGAAATTTACAGGGTGGTGTTTGTGGACCAGCGATTGCGCGTAGTCCTTGTCGAAGACGAGGTTCCAGTACGCGGCTATGTTCAGAATTTGTTGGAATGCCTCGACTGCAAAGTCAATTCCCTGCCGGTGATCGACGTCGCGGAAACCTGTCGCGCCGCCGTCGCAGCCGACTTGGTGTTGATTGACACTACGCTTCCCGGGGTCAGTCTTGAAACCATCCTGATCAAGTTGCGCCAGCAATTCCCGCATCTCAGCGTCGTTCTTCTCATTCCTGCCGGCAATCGCTCCGGATTTCTTGCCGCGGCCCGCGAAGGTGTCTACGACGTACTGCCCAAGCCATTCCTGAAACATCAGCTGGACGCGATCCTGCGCCGTGTTCGCGACCGTGTCCTCACCTCGCAGGCACAAGCCACCAACAGCTCCATCATTCGCGAGGAGCTTGGCAACGGAACCTTTTTCCTGGCCGCCACCCCCGCCATGAAGAAGATCTACGACCAGGCCGCCGCCATCGCTCACGCTGACATTCCTGTGCTGATCACGGGTGAAAGCGGCGTCGGCAAAGAAGTCGTCGCCCGCCTGATCCATCACTTGTCCCGCCGCTCCAATGAAGAGTGGCTCAAGATCAATTGCGCCGCCCTGCCGCTCGACCTGCTGGAAAGTGAATTGTTCGGCTACGAGGCTGGCGCCTTTACCGGTGCTACCAAGTCCAAGCCGGGCAAGTTTGAAATGTGCGATAAGGGCACGCTGCTGCTGGACGAAATCGGCGAAATGAGCCCGCAGCTGCAAGCCAAGCTGCTGCACGTGCTGCAGGATGGTACTTTCTCCCGCCTGGGTGGCCGAGGGGAAAAACAAACCAACGCCCGCATCCTGGCCGCGACCAACATCGATATTCAAAAAGCACTCGTCGAAAAGACCTTCCGCGAGGACCTCTACTACCGGTTGAGCACCTTCGTCCTGCACATTCCGCCGCTACGCGAGCGTCGCGAGGAGATTCCCTACGTTCTTACCCAGATGTCGCAGCAGCTGGCCATTACCCACGAGCTAGAGCCGGTTCACTTCTCGCCTCAGATGATCGCTGCCTGCATCGCCTATCACTGGCCCGGCAACTTGCGCGAGCTCGGCAACTTCGTGAAACGCTACCTCGTGATTCGCGACGAACCAGCCGCATTGGCCGATCTCGAGTCAAAAATTCCAGGTTACTTCCTGCCTGTTCCAGAACGGAACAGCATGGTCACGGCCACCTCCAGTCCCGATCTCAAGTCGATGGTCCGCGGCTTGAAGGATCAGGCGGAGATGCAGGCCATTCGCGATACCCTGGCGGAAACCAAGTGGAACCGCCGCATCGCTGCTACACGATTGAACATCAGCTACAAGGCATTGCTCTACAAAATCCGGCAATATAACCTTTCTGCGCCGGCGCAATCCGCGTAAATTGCAGTCCTGTCGTACTCTTGCCTGCCTCGGATGCCGCATTCAATCCTTTTTTTGAAGAGGTCAACTATGCTTCATAACGTCGTCGTGAATCTTAAGAATTCGAACGTGCTCTACGGTTACTACCGCACCGACCATGACGCCCACGAGCTCAATGCAGTGCCTGCCGACCTGCCGGCCAGCATGACCATTGAGCCGGAGAGCGGCGGTCCCGCGGTGACGTTTCGTCTGGAAGATGCCAAGGCGGTTTTCTTCGTCAATTCCTTTACCGGCAGTCCGACGCAGCAGGATGTGCGCTTCTTCGACTCTCTCTCCATTCACCCCTATCTCTGGGTTCGGATCACGTTTCAAGATGGCGAAATCATGGAAGGCCGGGTTTCGAACGAGATCGACTTGTTGACCAAGAATGCGTTTCAGCTTTTTCCCGTCGACGAGCTGACCAACAATCGCAGTCTCTTCGTTCCGAAAACATCGCTCAGCAGCTTCCAGATCATCGGGCTTCTGGAAGCGCAGGTAGCCCACCGGGAAGTCGCCTAGCCGCTGGGTTCATTGCTTCTTTTCCTCACCTGCAAAGTGAGGATCGCAGGGGGCCCGGTTTCGACCGGCCCCTTTCGCAATTCACGCTTTTGTCATAAATCCCCTTCGGTTTCACCCTTCCCCAAGCAACAAACGCAGCAGAAGATGGGTAAACTATGGGCCTTCCGTCACCTCACAGTGCAATTTCCTGCACATAACTTGTGGAGTCGCGCCTTCTCCTCCCTGTAGAACCCTTCAGAATCGCGAATCCCGCGTCACTTGCGGCGCAAACGGTTTGGCCCCGCAGTTGCAATCATCTTCGGTGAGCACACCACTACGCTCATCGTTGAAGGGACATTCATGAATCACGCAGCATCATCTGTGCTGGGCAAATCCACCGTCATTCTGGTGATTGTCGCGATCGCCGCCATCGCACTGAATCTCGCTTTCGCACACTCGCTTCACTTTGAACCACTGGGTCTGCTTGGGTTTGGGCTTTTCTGTCTTGGCTATGCCGGAATCATCCCGGCGGTCACCCGTCGTACCCGCGCCAACAATGAACCGGTTTCCACTCTGCCAACCCACAAGGCTGTCACCGGACCGTCCATCCTCACCCGTCAGCCGGTAGCGTCGAAGCATGTTTTCGACCGCGGCACCCGCCCCTGCCACGCGCTCACCATCGATTTGGAGGATTATTTCCACACCGAAGTCGCGTCCCAGGGCGTTTCCTTTTCCGATTGGGAACATCAGCCTTCCAGGATTGAACCCAGCACGCATCGCCTGCTCGACCTGCTGGATCGCAACCATACCCAGGCAACATTCTTTGTGCTCGGCTGGGTGGCTCGACGTTATCCGCGCCTGGTTCGCGAGATCCATCACCGCGGCCATGAAATCGGCTGCCACAGCCTCGACCACCAACTGGTCTGCCGCATGAGTCCGAACCAGTTTTATGAGTCCACCGCAACTGCCAAAGATTTAATTGAGTCGGTGATTCAGGAACCCATCTACGGCTACCGCGCACCGTGCTTCTCTATCACCCCGGGTTGTGAGTGGGCCTTTGAAGCGCTCGCCAAACTCGGCTTCAGCTATGACTCCAGTGTTCACCCCGTCCACCATCCAACCTATGGCAATCCCACCGCGCCTCGCAGCGCGTATCCAGTGGCCCACGGCCAACTGATGGAGTTCCCCATTGCCACGTGGAGAGTTGCCGGGCGCAATCTGTCTGTCGGCGGCGGTGCGTATCTGCGCCTGCTTCCCTACCAATACATTCAACGCGGCCTAGCAGCCTGGGAAAAAGATATGCAATCGCCGGCGATGCTCTACCTGCACCCCTGGGAAATCGATCCCTACCAGCCCCACATTCCGCTGTCGTTTCAATCCACGGTTCGCCAGACCTGGGGCACGACCATGATGGAAGACAAACTGCAGCGCCTACTCGACCAGTTTCAATTTGCTCCCGTTCGCGACACCCATAAAGTCGTGCTTGACGGCAAAGGGTACTCGCCCCGGCAATCCACATTCCAGTTGGAAGAAGCAGTGGCGCAGGTGGCCGGATGAACGGCGCAATCAGAGCATCGACACCGTCGAACTCGTTCGACTTTACCGGCGCGGCCATCCGTCACGTCATTCAACCCCTGTGGGCGAAGGTGAACCACCCAACCTTTGCCAGCTACATGCGGGAGTTTGAGCGGAATCAGTATCTGCACCCGGACGATTTGCGCAAACTGCAGATGCGTCGCCTGCGGCAACAGCTGATTGATGCCTACCGCTACGTTCCTTTCTATCGTCATCGCATGACGCAAGCCGGCCTGACGCCGCTCGACATTCGCACCCATGAGGACCTGCGCCTATTGCCGGTTCTGACCAAACGCGATATTCAGGATCATCAGGATCTGCTGGTCTCCAGCAACGTTCCTCCCAGCAAGCGGCAACAGAATCAGACCGGAGGATCCACCGGCAGTCCGCTGCAATTTTTCGTCGACGTCGAGCGCCTCGATTCGCGCATGGCCAGCGTTGCCCGGCACAATACCTGGGCTGGATTACGAATTGGCGACTGGTACGCCCACCCCTGGGGCTCGCGGTTCGATGTCGGCGATACTCCCGACCCGAGTCCGGCTTGGCGGCAAAAATTTCTCTACCGAAATCTATCGCTTCATACCGCTGCTGTCAGCGAAGAAGCGATGATGCGCTTCGTCGAAGTTCTGCGTAAATATCGGCCGAAATATATGGTGGCCTATGCCCAGTCCGCTGTCCTGTTCGCGGAATTCTGCACTGCCAACAACATCCGCGACATTACGTTCGAGTCCATGATCGTCAGCGCCGAGATGCTGCTTCCCGGCAAACGAGAAATCCTGGAAGAGACCTTTCGCGGCAAGGTGTTCGATCGTTATGGCTGCCGCGAAGTCAGCGTTATCGCCAGCGAATGCGAATATCACCGCGGTCTACACGTCAATGCCGACGCCTTGATCGTCGAAGTCGAAGCCGCTCCCAATCTTCCTTCCGGCATGGGACGCGTGCTCGTCACCGATCTGTTGAATCGCTCGATGCCCTTGATTCGCTACGAAATCGGCGATCTGGCCAGCCTCGAATCTGACATGCGCTGCCCCTGCGGTCGATCGCTGCCCTTGATTGGAAATATTCAGGGCCGCACCTCAGACTTTCTACGCCTTCCCAGCGGTCGCATGATCGCCGGCCCCTCACTAGCCCTGTTGGCCGCGGACATGAACGATGTCCGACAGGTTCAGTTCATTCAGGCCGATCCAGCTCATGTCACTTTAAAAGTCGTCGCCGGCAACGGGTACTGCCAACGGACTGAAGAAGAACTTCGGCGACGCATGCAACCTTACCTGGAAAAAGAGAGCAGCCTCAGCATTGTGACCGCTGACTCGATTCCCTCCGAACCTTCCGGGAAATACAGATTCGTAAAAACGACTGATGATAGTGAAATCCCGACGGCCTTGAGCCGCTAAAGGAAAACGCACGGATGGGAATACTGCATACTCATTTTATTTTGCCTTTGACTGAACCGGAGCGACATTCCGGTCTGCCTGGCCGCTTGCGCCAGATCAAAAAATTCGACCGGATGTCCGAAAGGCAACAGCGCAAAACCCAGCAGGATCGTCTGCGCAAGTTGCTGGAGCATGCCTACACCACAGTGCCTTTTTACCGCCGGCAATTCGATAGTGCCGGCTTCCATCCGCGTGAAGCCCGCGTCGATCACCCGCTGCCTTTGCCGGTGTTGACTCGCGAAGATCTTCGTAGCGCCGCCACCTGGCTCGTCTCTTCCGCCTTTCCTGCAGACAAACTTCGGGTCGCGCTCAGCGGCGCTACCCACCGCGTGCCAACTCGTTTTCACCGCGACGTCGAAGGTGTCCGCGACAAGGTCGCTCTCAAAATGAAGCTCGATGAGTGGGCCGGGTTCCGCGCCGGCGATAGCGCCATGATGCTTTGGGGAGCTGTTACCGATGCCGCCAGAGAATTCAATTGGAGATGGCGCGTCTATGAGGGCGTCTTCATGCGCCAGACCCAGCCGCCTCCAGGAGTTGTCGGAATCGAAGTCCTGGAAAAATGGCGTTGGCGGTATGAGAAACAGCGTCCCAAAATTCTGTACGGCCGCGCCACCGTTCTCGCCGCATTCGCAGGATATCTGCGCGAACGCGGCATCACCCATCGGCCCAACGCCATTATTTCCACTGCGGAGGTCTTGAGCCTGCCGCATCGCCGGCTGCTTGCCACAGTCTTTAAAAGCGCACCGTTCAACTACTACGGCCGCCGCGATGTCGGAATGATTGCCGCCGAATGTTCCGAGCACGAGGGACTGCATTTTCATCCCTGGGGTTCGTTTGTCGAATTTGAGCCAATCGCCCAATCACCGGATGGTCCTGTCTACCGTCTGCTGGTGACAGACCTGCTGAATTATGGTCAGCCATTTATTCGCTTCGACACTGGAGACTGCGTGACGCTCACAGAACAAAGTTGCAGTTGCGGACGATGGTTTCCCTTAGTCGGTAAGATTCTTGGACGACTGGATCAAGGCACGATCGTTGCCAACGGCTCGGTCGTTCCCAACATTACGTTCCACGACCCGCTGAATTCGATGAAAGTTCCCGTTCAACCTGTCCTGGCGCTGCCCGCGAGACGGAAACGCGCCGTCAGTCGGCCTCGCCCGAAAAAAAACGCGATGTCCGCTTGAGATCGAATATCTGAGCCGGCCTGGCACCGTGCTCCCGATGGCGCCAGTCAGCGCCATTGCCGATCTGTGATTTGAATGCTGCGTAGCAAATTGATTTTGAGGAGTAAGGATGAGTTTTTTTCACACAAGCCTGCTGTTGCCACTGGCCGAACCGGAACGGAATTCCGGCCTTGCACGCCGTCTGCGCGAAATTCGCCGCTATGAGCGAATGCCAGAAAAGGACCAGCGCGCCATCCAGCAACAACGCCTGCAACGCATCCTGCAACACGCCTACGATACGGTGCCGCATTATCGCAAACGATTTGACGATGCAGGCTTCCGCCCCTCCGACGCACGTATCGATCGCCCCTTGCCCTTACCCGCGCTTTGCCGCGATGACCTGCGCGAGGGGGGAGAATCGCTTCGCTCGAATGCCTATCCACTCCAGGACCTTCGCCAGGCCGGCAGCAGCGGCACCACCAGTACTCCGATCCAGTTCTATCGCGACATTGAAGGCTTGCGAAACAAAACCGCAATTCAGTGGCAGCTGAATTCCTGGGCGGGTTACAACCCGGGCAGTTCTGTCCTGATGTTGTGGGGAGCGCATCGCGATCTGGCGATGCAACCCAGTTGGCGCTGGCGTCTGTATGAAGAACGGCTGATGCGCTGCATCCCCGCTCCCAGCGGAATCATCAATGATGACATTCTGGAGCGCTTTCGCGAGCGCTATGAATCGCGCCGCCCCTCCGTTCTCTACGCCTATTCCACCGTGTTGGGCGCGTTTGCCGCCTACATGCAAAAACACGGAATGAAACATCGGCCCACCACCATCATCGCCACCGCCGAAGTGATGAATGATGAGAACCGCAAGCTCGCAGAATCCGTCTTTGGCGTCCCTGTAACCATGCACTATGGAAGCCGCGAAGTTGCCATGATTGCCGCCGAATGTTCGCAGCATCAAGGCCTCCACTTCCATCCCTGGTGTTCGTATGTCGAATTCGATCCCATTGGAGATACGCCGGACGGCCCCGCCTATCGCCTGCTGGTCACCGATCTGCTGAATTATGGCCAGCCGTTCATCCGCTATGACACCGGGGATTGCGTCACCCTAGGTTCGCCGCAATGCGCCTGCGGCCGCCCATTTCCTCTGGTCAGGAAGATTCTTGGCCGAGTCTGCGAGGGCATTATTCTGCCCGATGGCGGCATCATTCCCGGCATCACTCTCGGCACCCAGATGGCCCAGATGGGGCACAGCTTCCGCTCCATCGCGCAAGTTCAATTTGTGCAGAAGAGCCTGGACCACATTCACCTGCGGTATGCCATCAAGGGAAATGAGACTTCCAGGCAATCCGAACTCACTTCCATCTGCACCGCTATTGACGCCTTGATGAATCAGCCGATGCGCTGGTCGATGGAACAGGTACCCGATATTCCACGCGAACGCTCCGGCAAGATTCGCCTGTGCGTGTCGGAGATCCCTGCGCCCGATTCCATGCTCGCCAAAACTTTACTGACCCCGCAGTATACGGAGCCGCAACTTTCGGCCCCTTGACGCAAACGTAGTCGGACGTTGCCGGTGAAGCTCAGCAGCTATGCACCGCATCCGGACCGTCAGCCTGGGTCCAATTTGTCCGCAAGGAACACCGGCAACCCGCAGCATCAAGTCTCTCCCTTTCGTTATGTCCAGCATCGGAAGGTTCCGCATGTTTCGCGAACAGGCTGATACTCTGGTTGCCATCAAGCCGAAATTTTTCCTGGAAATGTATACGTGATCCATACAGAAAAACATTCCGAAACGGTGTCAACTGGACAAAAGGCTGCGCTGCTTTTGCTCTACAGCCTGCTGGTTGCGCTGCGTGATCCCTGGCTGCTGTTGCATGGCCGGCTCTGGGCCGAAGAAGGTACAGTCTATCTTCGCAGCGCCTGGTCCAGCGGCGTTTCCGCCACATTGTTTTCTCCCCACCTTGGCTACTATGCATTGTGGCCGAACTTCTGCTCCTTGCTGGCGGCGCACGTCTTCCCGCTGCAATATGCCGCCCTGGTCGACACATGGTGTTCATTTTTTATCCAGGTGTTTGCCGGCTGGCTCCTCCTGCAATGCGAGGCTTTCTCCAGTATCAGGATCAAGTCGTTCGCCTTACTGGTCTTGTTGTTGGCCGCTCCCAGTCGCCAGGTTTGGCTCAACAGCATCAACAGTCAGTTTTATCTGGTAGTTTGCGCGGTCATTGTTTTTCTCTCCCGCAGCGACCGTCGTCAGCTCATGCGAAATTTCGCCCTGGCTCTTGCCGGAATGACTGGCCCTGTCACAACTTTTCTGACCCCGTTTTTTCTGCTGCGAGCTCTCTTCGCAAAAACCAGAAGCGCATATGTGCAGGCAGCGGTGCTTACCACCTGTGCATGCACGCAAATTCTGGTCATTCGCGAGTCTCTCCACGCAGGCGTCCGGCACATCAATTTTCAACCCTCCGGCATCGCCCCGGAATACCTGGTCGAGTACATTGTGATGCCGTTCTTCGGCAGAACCAGTAAGAAGCTCGCCTTGTCCGTCATCTTGAACCAGATGGGCGCGTATGTGTCGACCGCGCAAACCTCCCTCGGTCATTTCAAAACGCTCGTGATGAGCTACCACCTCCCTCTCACCTGGCCGTTTCTGCTTCTCTGGGCAGTCGTGGATATCGCATTTCTCGCGCTACTGCTTTGGGCCACCTACGATCGTGCGGATCGTTCTCCCTGGTGGCTGCTCATCATGTCGATTTGGTTGGCCCTGTTCTCCATCTACGGGGCCGTGGGCGGCACCTACGCCGTGGGCGAACGGTACGTTTTTCCCAGCGTGCTATTGATGGGGCTCGCCCTCCTGCTGGCGGCTGCACGAACCACTACTGCGCATACCCGAAAAGTCGTTGCGACATTTCTGCTTGCATGCTTTCTATTGGCCGGCGCTTTCGATTATTTCTCGTATCCCCAATGGGTTGGTTGGGAAAAGCCTGCCGGGCCAACCTGGAGCACGCAGGTACAAATGTGGCGCCAGGATCCTTCCCGAAGACTTTCTGTCTGGCCGCCGGAGTTTCATGGCGATTTCACGCTGCCGCCCGACCATGGACAAACGAAAATGATCCAGGACTCCACCACCCCTCCGGGAGCTCGGTAAATTGCGATGTTGATCTCTGTCGTCATTCCCACCTATAACCGGCCCGACCTGTTGCAGCAGACCTTGGAGAGCGTCCTGGCGCAGACTTACAAGGATCTGCAAATCATCGTTGTCGATGACGGCAGCACCGCCGAGACCGGAGAGCTTCTGGATAAGTTTTCCCCTCGCGTGCAGTCCATACGACTCGGTCGAAGCGGAATCAGCACCGCGCGAAATACCGGCATCGACGCCGCACAAGGCGAGTTCATCGCATTTGTGGATCATGACGATTTATGGGAGCCGCACAAGATTGAAAAGCATGTCGAGTTCGCATCCGCGCATCCTGAGCTGGCGATGACCTATACAGATGCGATCGAATTCAGCAATGAAGGCCCAGCGAAAATCACCTATGTCGATCACTTCTCAGCGCTCAAACAGCCGTCCAGTCTTTTCGCGCCGATGATCACCACCTACGCCGTACCGCTCATGTCCGCCACCATGATCAAAAAATCTTTCCTCCGCGAAAAAGGCCTTCGCTTCCCCAATTATTTTGGGATCGACGATGTTGGACTCTTCCTGATGATGCTGGTTGAAGGCGGCAAATTTGGATATTTGCCGGAACCGTTGACCAGGCGCCGCATGCACGATGCGAACACCTCCAGCAACCATCGGCGACGCTTCGAACAGCGCCAGCTGATGTACCGGGACATGTTGCAGACAGATCGATTGGGCGCCTACCGCGACCACTACACGTCGGAGCAGAAATCCGCGCTGCAACAGGGGCTACGGGATGCTACCTACCGTGTCGCCGAATGCGACTGGGAAGATTGCAACTTTACCAAAGCGCGCCAAGGATTCTTCCAAGCGGTTGCCATGGACTCAAGAGGGATGCACGCCTTGGCCTACGGGTCGCTGGCTCTTCTTCCCGCTGGCTTTCTTGTCAAATTGCGCAAACTGAAAAACCCCGCGTGAATTTGCCTCACCCATAAAAATTGCGCATGGATCTTTCGATCCATGCGCAATGTCGCTAGCGTGAGATAGCAGCTGCGCCTACTCGGTCGGCTTACAAACCGTAACCTGGCCGCCAATGGTAACTGTGGCGACGCTGTACGGACCGCACACCATCTTGTTTGGTAAAGCATCGGTAATGTTGATGCTCACTGGACAGGATTTCGCGCTGTCTGACTGCGTCGGATCGCAGCCGCCGTCCCCGGAGAAGAAGGTCAACTGCGGCGATCCGCCCCATGTATTGTGGCCTACCGTGATGTTGCTGAAAGCATCCCAGGCGCCGTACATCAGGTAATCGGTACTCGACACCGTATTGCCTGTGATGCTGATCCCGTTGCCAAACGAATCGTCGAACTGGAAGCCAGAATCAAGCACACCACTTTGACCCGCATTCGTGGTCGTAATCGTGTTTCCAGTTACGTTCAGACCGCTTGCAGTCGCGGGGATGTAGATCAGGTCAAGTCCCAGTGCATAACACGCATTGGCAGTCACCGTAACGGTGTTGCCGCTGACCGTGTCATTTGTCATTGCACCCGGTTGACTCGGCCCAAGAGGCATTGTCTCGATGCGCATCCCGTAAGCCCCACCGCCTTCGCAGCCCGGCTGTCCGTTGGTTCCGTACTCCATGTTCTGTGGCAGCTCGGTCACATTGATGATGTTGTTCTCCACTGTCACGTACGATGCATCGATGTTGATGCCACGACCGCTCTTAGGATGACAATTGTTACCCGTGGCCGTAGTGTGGTCGGCGCTGATCTCCACGCACCAGTCATTCGAATAATTTGCGTTCATGGCCAAATCATTGTTCGTGATTGTGGAGTATTGATCGACGCTGCGGATGCCTCCCTGCGGTCCTCCGACCAGCTTATTGCCGGAGATGGTATCACCTGACGTGACAGGATTATTTTCCTGCCCGCTGATGAAGATCGCCTGACCCTGGAAGGCCGAGCGCGCCGACAGGTAGCCTTGCCCTGGAAACTGGATGTTGGTTACGTTGTCGTAGATTGTGTTGTTCTCGATCTTCGCCCCAGTCGGCAGATAGGCAGAGTAGTAGAACTGTGCCCCCTGGTTCTGGAAGGTTGCGGTAATGTCGTGGATATAGGGCGCCGATGAGAACGTCCCTTGACCGAATGCAAATACGCTGCTGAACGGAGCTGAGTTCGGCGACTGCACGATCGAACCGCCGTACACTTCCAGACCGCCATGCTGGGTGGAACTCGCATAGCTTGTCCCCGTGTAGTTGGGTGTGCCCGCCCACCAAGAATCATGACCTTCAATCGCCGGCGTCGGCGTTGCTCCGCCTCCCGTGCCATAGGTGATGGTGTGGCCGTTCAAGTTCAGCGTGATGTTATTGGCATCGATGCCGAAGCAGGTTCCGGCGCTCGACACATCATTCGCCAGATAATAGCTGCCGGAAGACGTAAGGTCCTGGCACGCGGTTAGAGCGGTGCCCGTTGGCGTTCCGGTCCCGGTCCCAGTTCCTGTGCCGGTCCCTGTTCCTGTCCCTGTTCCCGTTCCAGTTCCTGTCCCGGTTCCAGTTCCCCGTTCCTGTTCCAGTCCCTGTTCCAGTTCCCGTTCCAGTCCCAGTTCCCGTTCCCGTTCCGGTTCCCGTTCCAGTCCCAGTTCCCGTTCCAGTTCCGGTCCCTGTTCCCGTCCCTGTTCCCGTTCCGGTTCCTGTCCCCGTTCCCGTGCCTGTTCCGGTTCCAGTCCCTGTTCCGGTTCCAGTCCCTGTCCCCGTTCCCGTGCCAGTTCCAGTTCCGGTCCCTGTTCCCGTTCCGGTTCCTGTCCCTGTTCCAGTTCCTGTCCCCGTTCCAGTGCCAGTCCCGGTTCCTGTTCCAGTGCCCGTCCCAGTTCCTGTTGGAGCGGCTGCAACCATCAGGGTCAACTGACCGGTCACACTGCTCTTTAAGGAATCTGTGACCACGACATTGAACGTGTAGGTGCCCGCGGTAGGCGGAGTGCCCTTCACGTCGCCGCTGGAGCTAATGGAAAATCCGCTCGGCAGCGAAGACTGGCCAAAACTCCAGCTATAAGAAGGCTGTCCACCAGTGGCTGCCAACGCAATGCTATAGCTGGAACCGGCCGTACCGGAAGGAATACTGGTCGTCACCAGGCTGAGCGGCGGATAACAGCTAGTCGGAGTCGTGTCCGAAAGGGAATAGAGTGCGACCGCGCTGAACAGAAAAGCCAGCACAGTAAGGGGGAGAAACATTTTGCGTGACATTCAAGCTCCGTTCCAAAACTTCCTGCTAACGTCGGCGACCGTCGCTTCAACGGTGCACCGCGGGGGGGTATAGATGGTAGCCTTGAAACTCCCTCGAAAGGGAACTCCAACCTAAGCAAAACTTCAAAAAAGTGCAGGCAGGAAACAGGATTACAGGCAAGAGCCGATTAACGTATTCTTATCCACTTGCGCAGCATGTCGAAGGTAACCTTCCGCAACGGATAAAAAAGCACTGCAAGACCGTGAGCAAAGAGAATATTTCTCCTTCACACTCAGTCGCAGCGATGAATGTTTGATCTTGGGGAAATCATAATGCAAAACGGCAGGCTTGCCTATGACTGCCGACACACAATTAAGCCGGCGGTGCTTGGGTAGGAACCTCTCTGCGCAACACCGGCAATAGCGCCGGGGACCAGTCCGGGGCGTTCGCTGTCGACCGCGCAAGTTCCCGCTGGCCCGGCTCTGTTACGGTAACTCGTTGTTGCAACACGGGTAACAGGCTCACGCAAGAAGCCAGCGCCCCGACAATGTACCAGTTATCCCGGTAAAGATTGTGGGCAGCGTAACCGTCAAACAGCAGCAGGCAAAAAATAATGTTGAACATCGCAGGGAGTATTTGCAGAAAACTCGACGTCTCGTGCGCCACCAACTCCTTCCGCAGGCGAAGATTCAATCGAAAGACACAGATCAGATAGCCTCCGAATGTGAAGATCCCAACCAGGCCCAGTTCACCCAGCAGCTTGAAATACAGCGAGTGCGCATTTAGAAAAGTTTTACGTCCGTTCCCCGGCCAGAATCTCATCCCATTTGCATCCGTATAATTCCCCGGCCCGATTCCGGTGATGGGGTTGCTCTTGAACATGGCAACGCCGCCTTCCCAGCTCAAGATGCGGTTCTGATACGATTCGTCGGTCTTCAGATGGTCGACGGTTTCATAGCGCGCTTTGTATTGTTGCGGAATTACCATCCACACAAGTGGGGCAAGCGCTACCAGGACCGGCAGGAAAAGCAGGTTCTTCGGCTTGCGAAACAACACCAGCAGGATGAGAAAGAGCACCCCCGACGCCGCCGCACGGGATCCTGTATCGACGATGGTCACCAGATAAATGCAGATCGAGCCCGCGGCCACCACCCGCATCCACACCGGGTTTGAGCGAACCATCAGCGCAAGGCAAAACGGAATCGTCAGCAACAACGTGATTGCCAGGCTATCTGGATCTCCGGCCGAATTGGTGATGCCAATGGCGCGGTCAATATTCATGGTGACCTGCCAGATGCCGTGGACATAATTCCACAGCGCGCTTCCGCCCAGCCAGTCCACCAGAACGACATAGGTCAAGAAAAACCAGCGAATGCGATCTTCCGTAGTCAAAAGAGCCGTGATGAACAAAACCAGTGCGACCGTTTCCAGAAACCAGATGACAGATGCGACGGAATTCGCCCGCCAGAATGCCAGCGGGACCGACACAATCATCGCCCCATAAAAAGCCAAAAACCAGCGAGTCGGCTTGGGAAAACGAAATTTTCCTCCCTGGATCAGAAACGCAAGCAGCAGCAGTGTGGCTGTTACCCGTTCCAGATGCAGAGGCGCCAGCTGCGGATAGAGCTCACCCGGGTCCAGGTCCATGACGATTAACAGCGCAAGCAGCCCGATATAGGGCCTTGTCAGCCCAATCATCGCCAGAATGAACACTACCAACACAACTACAAATTCCATCTCTTATCCGCCCCAACCACCCGAAGATATCCACCACTTCAGTTGCAAGCACCGTGCCATCCCTACCCGATATCCAAAAAGGCCGTTTTCTGGGCTCTTTTTGCGGAAAATGCCCCCGAAAATCCGGTGAACCCCTCCCCACCCTCCACACAACCTGGGAAGATCCAAGGCCTCAGAAGGAAATGTTCTTCCCACGGCTTCCAGGGGTGCAAATGTTTGCACACTTCTCCCGCCCAGGGCCGCATTCCTTCCTCCTACCCCCAAAATCTAATGCTGATAGTCCGATCCGCCGATTTGGCCAGTGAAATGCACTGTAATGCGTGACATCTGTAACTTCACGCGCCGATCGGGAGCTTCACTGCTGTGGCTTCAACCGTCTCAAAGCTAGAAAATCGCAAACATTACTCCCTCAAGAAGCTCGCTCAGGGCTCTGGCAGCCGTGTGCTCCGCATGGTCACCATGGCCATCATCGGCTTCTTCATCATGCCCTTCACGGTCCACAAGCTGGGAGCACAGCAGTACGGCATCTGGGCCATTGCGATGACGTTCATCGGCTATTACAGCTTCCTGGATCTGGGCCTTTCCGGCGCAGTCTTCACCCACATGGCGTACGCTTTTGGACGCGAGGATCATGAGGAAGCTCGTAATATCTACGGCGCTGCCCTGCGCATCTTTGGAGGCGTGGCCCTAGCCCTGACAGCAGCCACCTTCCTGCTTGCCGGGGGAGTTTATTTCCTGCACTACGACCATAGCCGAGAACTGGCGGTCGTGCTTCTCATCGTGGGTCTCAGTACCGCATCCAGTTTCGGCATGCGCGTCCCTTTCGGTACCCTGAATGCCGGCCAGCATTTCGACATCACTGCGTGGGTGTTGATTGTCACCGCAATTCTGCGCGCCATCGGAACCGTCGTCGCGCTGAATGCGCATTATGGGGTCATTGCGCTGGCATGGCTCACTGTATTTACCGCGATCCCGGCCAACATCATCGTCCTATGGAAGGTGCATCACGAATTTCCCTTCCTGAAGATTTTTTCCTGGCCTCGTTGGAATCGCGACACTTCCAAAAAGCTCTTTAAGTTCGGCGCTCCCGTTCTCCTCGGTCAAATTGCCGACCGCATTCGCTTCCAGACCGACACCTTGACGGTTTCTTTTTTCGTCGGACTCACCGCGGTCACCCATTACAGCATCGGTTCCACCCTGGTGCTCTATTACGTGGACGCGATCGACGCCATCGTTGGAGTGCTGATGCCGGTGCTCAGCATGCAGCAGAGCGTCAGCGACCACAGCGGATTTCAGCGCAGCTTCTTCTCCGGCACACGCGTCGCCCTGGCCAGCTCCGCCTTCATTCTGTTTGGCATGATCGCCTGGTCAAAAGATTTCGTCTCGCTTTGGATGGGTGCCTCGTTCACCGATGTATACCCCGTCATCGTCATCCTCTCCATTGCGATTTTTCTCGACAGCTCACAGTCCACATCCGTCAACGCCCTCTATGCCAGCCTGCACCAGAAGGCCTACGCTGTTCTCAACATCAGCGAAGCGCTTTGCAACCTGGTCCTCAGTCTGCTGCTGGCGCGGCCTTATGGCATGATCGGCGTCGCCATCGGCACATTGATTCCCAGCATTATCTTCCGCGGCATCTTGCAGCCAATCGTCGTGCAACGCCTCCTCAATATCAAAATCCGCGACACCGCCCTCGTCTATCTCCGCACTGGATTTCGTTGTGCCGCGTTTCTCATCCTGCCCTGGCTCATTACTCACTACTTGCTGCGCCCATCCTATTTTCGGCTGATCACAGTTGGAATCCTTTCCGTTATCACCTATGCAATCCCCATGTGGTGGCTGGAGTTCAACGGAGTCGGCGCGGAGAAGCTCGCGGCCTCATTGCGATCCGCTCGCCGGCTTCTTCTCTCCAACTAAGGGGATGTAGACTTTCCACCGACTGTGATACAGTTCGGCATCATGCTTGACCGTCGCCGTTTTCTTGCTGTCTGTTCGCAATTTGGATTGGCTTCAACGTTGTTGCCGGGCGCCCTCTATACCATCGCCACCCAGGCGCAGACGGAAGCGGCTCCTTCTGGCACCACCTCTCCATCGCTTCCAAAAATTACACCCGAGATGGTAGAGCAGGCGGCAGCGCTGGCCGGTGTTCCCCTCGCCTCCGACCAAATTTCCCTGATGCTGAACGCACTGAACCAGCAGCGAGACGGCTACTCCGCGATCCGCGCGCTTCATATTCAGAACAGCGTCGCGCCAGCCTATATTTTCGATCCCCTGCCGCAGGACGCCACCGTGCAAACCCGGCGCGAAGCACCGAAATACGGCAACCCTCCCACCGTCGGCGAACCGCCCATCAACCTTGAAGAACTCGCCTTTGCCAACATCCCAAAACTCGCTGAGTACATTCGCACGAAAAAAGTCTCTTCCGTCGCACTCACCGAAATGTATATCGAACGGATTCGCCGCTTCAATCCCGTTTTGCATTTCCTCATCACGCTGACCGAAGAACGCGCCATGGCTCAGGCCAAAGCCGCCGATGCCGAAATCGCCTCTGGAACCTATCGCGGTCCGCTGCACGGATTGCCCTGGGGCGCAAAAGATCTGCTCGCGGTCAAAGGCTATTCCACCACCTGGGGTGCTGGCGGCTTCGAGCATCAGTCCTTCGACTACGATGCCACCGTCGTCAAACGCCTCGATGCAGCCGGCGCCGTCCTTGTCGCCAAATTAAGCCTGGGCGCCTTGGCCATGGGAGATCAATGGTTCGGCGGTCGCACCCTCAACCCCTGGAACCGTCGTCAGGGTTCCAGCGGATCTTCCGCGGGGCCGGCCTGTGCCACCGCCGCCGGCTGTGTCGCCTTCTCCATCGGCTCGGAGACCCTCGGCTCCATCTCCTCACCCTCCACTCGTTGTGGTGTCACCGGCCTTCGTCCTACCTTTGGATTTGTGCCACGCACCGGCGCCATGGCACTTTCCTGGACCATGGATAAACTCGGCCCCATCTGTCGCTCTGTGGAAGATTGCGCCCTGGTGATGAACAGTATCTATGGCCCGGATGGAAAGGATTTAAGCGTGCGCGATGCCGCTTTCAACTGGGACGCGAATTTCGATTGGAGAACGCTCCGCATCGGCTATGTCCCGACCGCCTTCGAGATTCCCAAGCCGCTCGAGGAAACCATGCCTACCGGCTTGCCCTCGGACAAACAAAAAAAATGGCGCGAGGACTATGCCCTTCGCCGCGCCTCTCGCGAACGCACCCGCTACGATCGCACCTTCGATCTGGCCGCGCTCGATCAGCTCAGAAGCATGGGCGTCAAATTAATTCCGGTCGAGCTGCCGAAGCTTCCCTACGACGCCATGGCCAATCTGCTGTCCGCGGAAGCCGCCGCCGCGTTTGATGAGCTCACCATAACGGGCCGCGACAAACTGCTCACCGCGCAAGGTCCAGAGGACTGGCCCAATGTGTTCCGCACCGCGCGCTTTTATCCCGCTGTCGAATACATCCAGGCCAACCGGGCCCGCTCCATCGCCATCCGGCAGATGGCAGCCATTTTTAAAATTGTCGACATCATCGTTGTGCCCAGCGACGGCGAGCAGCTCACTATCACCAATCTCACCGGCCATCCCGCCGTCATCCAACCCAACGGCATCCGCGAGAACGACTCGCCCAAACCTCCTGTCGTCGATACCGGCGACGAAGATAACATCGGTGGTCCCGGCACACCCGTCAGCATTACCTTCCTCGGCAATCTGTATCAGGATGCGAAACTCTGCGCCTTCGCGCGTGCCTACCAGCGAGCCACAGATTTCTCCAAGATGCATCCGGATCTATCCGGCATCGGCGTATAGGAAGCTCTCTCGCAAATCGCCGCAAGAAAAAAGCTGTCATCCCGATCCAAGCCGAGGGACCTGCTTCTCCGTCCCAATACTGCAATCTTTGTGGATGGGTCATCTACAAGTTCGATTGCAACCAACCCGGGACCTACAAGTCCATCACGAACCCAAACCGTCCGCCATTTCGGCGAGCTTGGCGATGGTATTCATGTTGCGCGCCGTACCATTTTTTGCTGCGGGAATTTTCAGCTTCGAATCGCCCTGGCCATCGGGATAGTACCCGTAGATTTCGCGTACTCCCAGGCGAAGCTGTTCTGTAGTCTGGTTCGTCACTGCCTGCAACGCATCGGCGCTTGGCTTTCCATCCAGAAAATACGCCACGGTACGATTCCCCGGCATCTTCGAAAAAGGATTGTGCGCCAGCACCGCGGCCATCTCCGCCGCCGTCCGCACCATCACCCCAACCGGTTTGCCGGCATAGGCGCTCAACGCCGCTTGCAATGCGGCTTTCACTTGCGCTTCGGTTTTCGGGGATTGAAATACCACGTTGCCGCTGGCGATATACGTGCGCACGGAACGAAATCCCGCCGCTTCGCACATGGCCTTCAACTCTGTCATCGGCAGCTTCCCCGTGCCGCCCACATTCACAGCGCGCAACAGGGCAATGTATGCGTTCATCTCTCCGCTCGTTCGTGTCTTCTTCTGCACTCCGCACTCGCTGCCGCTGGTCGCCGCGCTAGGTTACGGTCACCACAACCGTGGTCGATGCCACCGTGGTTCCCGACGTTCCTGTCACCGTCACGGTCTGCGTCTCCCCCGTTCCACCGCCACCGCCGCCTCCGCCACCGGTGCCAGCACTGCCGCCACTGCAAGCGGTGATCGCGGTCGCCGCCATCAATCCACCGAACAGCAGCAGAACTGTCAGCCAGCGCGATGGAAAATAGCGCCGCCGTCTTCCAAGCCCCAGCAACGCAAATCCCAGAATCCCAGCAAACGCCAGCCGCGCCGGCACTCCGGAATGCGGCGGCGACGGAATCGCCTTGTTCTTCGCGGTCGTTGTCGCCGCCGCTGAAGAACTGGCATTCAGCGTTAGCGTCACAGTTTGCGCCGTGCCCGGAACCAGGCTGACAGATGCATTCGAGAAGCTGCAAGTCACCCCTGCCGGCAGATTTGAGCAGGTTAAATTCACCGTGCCCGTAAATCCGGAACTTCCCGGCCCCGTGCTGCTTGGGCTCAATACAACCGAGGTCATTCCCGAACCGCCCGGGGCTACCGTCACCGCGTTCGGCTTCAGCACCAGGCTGAATTGTCCATTCACCGCCGTCATTTTCGGCCAAACCGCTCCCAATGCCGCCGCATCCACCGAGCCCAGCCCGGTGGCCATGTCATATCCGGTTCCCGCGCTGCAGCAGGACATCACATATCCGCCGGCGCCATTCGAAATGCAGTCCGGGCTGCCTGCAACGCACACCACTGCATTGCTTCCCGTGGTGGTATCGTGAAAGGCCGCCGGGCGTGGTTTGCACCGCCTGATACAAAATCGGATTGATGTTTCCAGCGCCGCCCGTGTTCCCTGCCTCCTGGTTCATCAGCGTAAGAATCGCGGCCCATTGTGGAGCTGCAATCGAAGTCCCTCCGTACAGGTACCCGCTTCCGGACGCATCAAAATAGGGCACCTGGTTCGAACCCACCGGATATACACAACTGCTTTGCCCCGTAAATGCCGTGCCCGCTGCGTTCGTCTCCTGTGTGCATAGAACATACCCATCATGACTTGGGTCCGCCGCCAGGGATACATCCGGCACATCCCGCTTTCCATCGTTGGGAACACCCGTTCCTACCTGCCACGAAGGCTTGGTGAATCCTCCCGCGCACGCAAGGTTCGAGCCGCTTCCCGTTGTAGTCACACAGTTACTTGCCCCGCCGCCGCTTGCACTCAGCTCGCCGTTGCCTAGCTGCGGGTTCTCCAGGTCTTGCAGGGTAGGTGTCTCGTTCCAGGTTGTTTCTGGGATGTAGCTGATCGCAGATCCATTGCTTGAAGTATTGTTGGTGTTCCAGTACTTCGATTGATCGCTAATGTCTGCGCTAAATGAGGTACCTCCGACGGCGGTTACGTATTGGCTGCTCGGTGGATAATCGACAGCCAGGCCGAAAGAAGCACCCACCGGTTGCCCGCTGTTGTTGTCACCAGAGTCGCAGTCCGCCGAGCCGCTGTCACCCGAAGCTGCAAACACGGTTTGCCCCTGTGAATTGGCCTTTTCCAGCTCCTGCTCCAGCATTGCGATCGCGCTGCTGCCCGCAAACGCCGCCTCGCATCCGCCATAACTGATGCTGATCACTGGAACAAAACTGGTGCCGTTCACCAGCGGGTGATCGATTGCCCACATCAGGGAGTCCAGCACGGAACAGTTTTGACACGTCTGAGTATTCCCCACCGTCACGTACAGAATGTTCGCATTTTTCGCGATCGCGCCGGACCATTCCACGTCAATGTCGGCTTCCTCCAGATCGCCCAGCGAAACCGCAGGACATCCCGACTGCCCCACAGTACATCCCGTTTGCGGCACCACAATCTGCGTCGGCAAATTGGCCGCATTCAAGCCGCTCAACGTTCTGAAATGTGCAATATCACTCTGGTGCTGCACGATGTCCGTCTGCCCCACAATCGCCAGCGTCTGATCCGTTCCCGTAAAGTTGCTGTTGTACAACCCAGTCACGTCATAAATCGTCTGCGAGTCCGCAGGAGCAATAAAGTTATACTCGTCGCCACTGGGGCACGGACTCGTCGTTGAGCTGCAGAGTGTATATTTCGGGCTTACCAAATTCGTCGCACTATGCGGCGCTTCATGCACCAGCCGCTTCATCACATGCGGCTCTGGCCGAAACGTGTTCAGATGGGCCACTCCTAACGCCACCCCCGCAATTGCCTGCGGCAGGCTGATGTCGGTCGAGTTCGCCCAATGCTGTTTTCCGTGGAACAGATACGTATGCATCTGCGTCTGGAAAACTGCGTTCACCTGCGCCGCCGTTCCGCTGAATACGATGCGGTCACTGCTCGCCGGAATTTGGGCCATCGTAAAACCCTGCGCGCGCAGCCATGCCGCCACTTTCGTCAGGTCCTGCTGGCTGACTCCGTAGCGCGCTGCAAATTGTCCCGGTTTCAGCCATTGGTGATACAGCGGCGAGCCCGGAGTTTGCTGTTGCTGCAGCAGGTTTTTCAGATCCGCCTGTTGCGCAGCGGAAAGCGCAAACACCAGCGACATATTTTCAATGGGCGTCGACCCGGACATCTCACCTTCATCCTGCGACGCCGCTACCCGCGGGGACATCGTGCCCTTCATCACCTGCGTCTGCGCCGGCTGAATCGGTCCGTTGATGCGGCTCGGCAATACTGTCAGTGCGCCGGCTTGAGGAAGCGAAATGCCTCCCACGAGCAGCGCAGCGATCCATCCTAAAGCCAGGTGAATGCTCACCTGATGCAACTTGCCATCCATACGTCGACCGTACTGCGGTTCCGTCATTGATGTACCTGCAGGCTAAAGTTCAATATCGGCAGATTGGTGTCCAAATACCGAGATTCTATGGATATCTCGCGAAAACACCAAAGGAATTCATATAGACGCGCGCACCGAAGAATAGTCTCGGTTGTCCACGTTTTTCTCATCCAAAGTTGGTAGCATCTCTTTTGGAGCTGGCCGTTTTCCTAAGATTAGAGAAATAGTCGAGTTTGCTCATGAATCAGTTAGATTTCTCGTTGTTTACCCTGGGCGGCTCCCTTTTGGCCGGCTTACTCGGCTCCCTTACCGGCTTAGGCGGCGGCGTGGTCCTGGTTCCCATGCTGGTGCTGCTTTTCAAGGTAGATATCCACTACGCCATCGGGGCTTCGCTTATCTCCGTCATTGCCACATCGTCCGGCTCTGCTGCTGCCTACGTGCGAGAAGGCTATTCCAACATGCGCATCGGCATGTTTCTTGAGGTTGCCACCACCATCGGAGCTGTCGGCGGCGCCTGGCTCGCAACCCGCACCCCAACCCGCGGTATAGCCATTGTATTCGGTCTGGTTCTGCTCTATTCCGTGTACATTTCATCCCGTAAACACGATGAAGGCATGGTCGCCCCAAATCGCTGGTCCGATCGCCTCAAGATGAACGGTACCTTCCCCGGCCCAGATGGCAAAGAAGAGTCTTACGCGGTGAAGAACATCTCCGGAGGCTTCGCCACCATGGTCGGTGCTGGCGTCCTTTCCGGTCTGCTCGGCATCGGCTCTGGCGCTGTCAAAGTCCTGGCAATGGACCACATCATGCGCATCCCGTTCAAGGTGTCCACCACCACCAGCAATTTCATGATCGGCGTCACCGCCGCCGCCAGCGCTGGGATTTATTTGCGGCGCGGATACATCGACCCTTCACTCGCCGCGCCCGTCATGATCGGCGTTCTGATTGGCTCACTGATCGGCGCTCGCCTGCTGGTCAAAACCCACGTCAAGTCGCTCCGTCTCGTCTTCTCCGTGGTCATCTTTTTTCTTGCCGTGGAAATGATCTATAACGGCATTGCAGGAAAGGTATAACGATGCGCCTGCTGAACGACAAGCAAGTCGAAATTCTGATCGGTCAGGTCCTCCGCGCCGGCGTCCTCCTCTCCTGCTTCGTCACTCTCATCGGGCTGGTGGGATACTTGCTCCACAATTCCACAGCGATCCCCAATTACCACGAATTTCACTCCGTCAACGCTCCCCTGCGCTCCATGTACCTGCTCATTCCGCGTGCCTTCCACGGTTATCCTCTGTCGATTATCCAGCTGGGAGTGTTGCTCTTGATCGCCACGCCCGTCGCCCGAGTGGCTTTTCTTGTCGTCGCCTTCGCGCTCGAACGCGATCGAATGTACGTCGTAGTCAGCGCGACGGTACTGATCATTCTTCTGGGATCGATTCTCTTCGCTCGATGACCTGGCTCCGAGCCGGGGGTTTCATATACAAAAAAAGGTGAGCGCGCTTTTCCATCAAAAAACGCGCCCACTTCAAGTTTTTTCCATGAAGAAATTTGGACCGCTTCCCGGCCTGCGCGGAACTTTCATTCTCGCGCTCCGGCACCCATCACAGTGGCTTCGGGTTAATGAGCCGCTCCGCCTCCCGCGCCCCCGGAACCGGTCCCGCCACCGCCGGTGCTTCCCGCGCCGGCACTACCGCCGGTACCTGTGCTGCCGCTACCCGCATTGCCGCTTCCGCCGTTGGGACTCGTCGTGGTTCCACTCCCGGGATTACTATTGCCCGTGGTTCCATTTCCCGTGTTGCCGGTTGTCCCGTTCCCCATCGTTCCGTTCCGGTTCGAGCTACTCGTTCCATTCGGGTTCGAGGTATTTGGATTGCCTTGATTGGCATTGCTCCCATTTCCAGTCGAACCTGTTCCCATTTGCCCGTGGCCCGTCTGCTGGTTGCCCATCTGCCCCTGGCTTCCGTTTCCGGTTGTTCCGCCGTTTTGGGATCCATTGCCTTGCGTGCTTCCGGCGGTGCCTGTTCCCTGCTGCGCCTGTCCACCCGTCGCTCCGCCACCGCTTGCCGCGCCAGCCTGGCCCATCGCCGCTACACCAGACATTGCACACGCTGCTGCAAATACCATAAGAGATCGTCTGATCGTCAAGTTTGTTTCCTCCTTAGCTTCTTGCACAACAAACTGACCTAAACACCAAATCCATCCCGGCATCCACGCCAACTTATCGAGCTAGATATTCGGATAGCAAGCATCCTGCAACAGGTTGCTGTTCCTGCACGCCGCGCTCGACATACGATTTTGTGATTGCAATGTCCCTTTGCGCCCACGGAGCAACCTCTCTATCCGCGCTGCCATCCTGTGCAACACAACCGTTTCACCGCAAAAACATCCGCCGTTGATATTCCATTTCGCGACACGTCTCACCGCTATCCCAGACCTGCCGCCTGCATTACGATAGACAAATGAGCGAACGCAGCCGCGAACTTCGAGAACAGATTCTGCAACTCGCGGAAAAATACTTTGAAGAGGAGTTTCGCGCCCAGCCATTCTTTCCCGGCCAGTCCGCCGTGCCTGTCGCGGGAAAAGTTCTGGATGCCGCCGACCTGCGCAACCTGATCGACGCGTCGCTCGATTGCTGGCTGACCACCGGCCGATTTGCCGCACAATTCGAGCGCCAGTTTGCACGCTATCTCGACGTGCGCGGCGCGACCCTGGTCAACTCCGGATCCTCCGCCAACCTGCTTGCCTTCTCCGCGCTCACATCACCCAAGCTTCTCGATCGCGCCATTCGTCCCGGCGATGAAGTCATCACCGTGGCTGCCGGATTTCCTACCACCGTCAATCCCATCATCCAGAATCGCTGCGTCCCGGTCTTCATCGACATCACCGTGCCCAACTATCAGGCGGACGCCTCACAGCTCGAAGCTGCCCTCAGCGATCGCACTCGCGCCATCATGATCGCCCACACTCTTGGCAATCCCTACGACCTCGACCGCGTTTCCAATTTTGCGAAGCAGCACAATCTCTGGCTGATTGAAGATAGTTGCGACGCGCTGGGAGCGACCTTCAAAGGCAAAAAGGTTGGAACCTTCGGCGACCTTGCGACCGTGAGTTTTTATCCCGCCCACCACATCACCATGGGCGAAGGCGGCGCGGTAGTCACCAACACGCCGCTGCTCAAAACTCTTGTCGAATCTTTCCGTGACTGGGGCCGCGACTGCTGGTGCGAGCCCGGTAAAGACAACACCTGCGGCAAGCGCTTCGATTGGCAACTGGGCGATCTGCCCTGCGGGTACGATCACAAATACACCTACTCCCACATCGGCTACAACTTGAAGCTGACCGACATGCAGGCCGCCATCGGCCTCTCACAGCTGGCAAAACTTCCCGGCTTCATTGCCGCGCGGCGAAAGAATTTCCAGTACTTGTATGAAGGATTGAAACCGCTCGAAGATCGCCTGCTGTTGCCGGAAAGCACGCCCGATGCTGAGCCCAGCTGGTTCGGATTTCCCATCGGCGTGCGCGAGGATGCGCCTTTCGATCGCAATGACCTGATCCGCGAACTGGAATCCAACAAGATCGCCACACGCCTTTTATTCGGCGGCAATCTCACGCGCCAGCCAGCCTATCAGGGCGTCGACTTCCGCGTTATCGGCGACCTGCGCAACACCGACTTCGTCATGCGCAATGTTTTCTGGATCGGCCTCTACCCCGGCCTCAACGATGCCATGCTCAACTACACCATAGACACCATCACTGCCTTCGCCAATCGAAAGAAGCAACCAGTCCACGCATAAGCCCGACGCGATACCAAAACGTCAATCACCATCGCGATCACAACCCGCAAATGTTCGGCTCTCGCGGCCTATCGATGATGTAATCTGGAGTCGATCGCGACATACATGGACCCAGATTGCACTTCATGCATTCGAATCTCTGCTCTAATTTCGTATATGGAGGCGTCGAAGAACTGATATGAAGGCGATCATCCTTGCAGGCGGACTTGGCAGCCGGTTGGCGGAGGAAACTTCTGCCCGCCCCAAACCCATGGTGGAAATTGGCGGCCACCCCATCCTGTGGCACATCATGAAGATTTATTCGCACTACGGTATCAACGACTTCATCATCTGCCTCGGATACAAGGGCTACATGATCAAGGAGTTTTTTGCGAATTATTTTCTTCACTCCGCCGACGTCACCATCGACCTGCAGCAAAATAAAATTGAAACCCACAGCGCCGACTGCGAGCCCTGGCGCGTCACCCTCATCGATACCGGCGCCGCCACCATGACCGGCGGCCGCCTGAAACGCGCGCTCAAATACGTCGACAAGGATGAGACCTTCTGCTTCACCTACGGCGACGGCCTCGCCGACATTAACATTGACGACTTACTCACGTTCCATCGCAGCCGCAACACGCTGGTCACGCTGACCGCAACGCAATCCGTCGGAAAATTCGGCGCACTCGAAATCGACGACAATGCCGACGTCACCTCGTTTTCAGAAAAACCCAAGGGGGACGGTCGCTGGGTCAGCGGCGGCTTCTTCGTTCTCTCGCCCAAAGTCGCTCCTTACATTTCAGGCGACTCCACCATTTGGGAGCGCGATCCGCTCGAAACGCTCAGCCGCGAACGTCAGGTCTCCGCCTACAAACATCACGGCTTCTGGCAGCCCATGGACACGCTGCATGATCGAAAATTTCTTGAAGATCTTTGGGACACAGGTTCCGCTCCGTGGAAAATATGGTGAACTCATTCTGGCATGGCCGCAAAGTTTTTCTCACCGGGCACACCGGCTTTAAAGGCAGCTGGATGTCGCTCTGGCTGGAGCAGCTCGGCGCCGAATTGATGGGCTATGCGCTCCCGCCACACACTTCGCCCAGCTTGTTTGCGGTCGCGGACGTCGCTCGCGACATGACCTCCGTCATCGGCGACCTCGCCGAGCTCGATCATCTGCAGGACGCGTCTACTGCAGCATCAGCCGGAAATTGTGTTTCACCTCGCCGCGCAATCTCTCGTCCGCGCCTCCTATCAGGATCCCATTCGCACTTACGAAACCAACGTGCTCGGCACCGCCCGCTTGCTGGAAGCCGTGCGTGCCTGCGGCTCCGTGCGCGCCGTCGTCATCGTCACCACCGACAAATGCTATGAGAATCAGGAGTGGGTCTGGGCCTATCGCGAAAACGATGCGCTCGGCGGCCACGATCCCTACAGCAACAGCAAGGCCTGTGCGGAGTTTGTCACCAGCGCCTACAGAAATTCTTTTTTCTCTCCCGAGAAATATGCGCAGCACAAAGTCGCCATCGCCACCGCCCGAGCCGGCAACGTCATTGGCGGCGGAGATTGGGCCTCCGATCGCCTCATCGTCGACATCGTGCGCGCCTTCAACTCCGGCGAGACGCTTCGTATCCGCAATCCGAACGCGACCCGTCCCTGGCAGCATGTACTGGAGCCGGTGCGCGGCTACCTCACCTTGGCCGAGCATCTCTATCATCATGGCCCGCAGTTTTCCGGCGGCTGGAATTTCGGTCCCTACTACCACGACGCGAAACCCGTTCAGTGGATTGTGGAGTACGTTGCGTCGCGCTGGGCAACTTCATCCGCCGCGTCTGCGCCACGCTGGCAAATCGACAGCGGCGTTCATCCGCATGAGGCCAACATGCTCACCCTGGATTGGACCAAGGCCTCGCAGCAACTCGGCTGGCAGCCTGTGCTCTCTTTATCGCAAGCGCTCGACATGACCCTCGACTGGTACGGCAGCGTCAAGGCTGGCGAGAACGCCCGCCAGCAATGCATCACTCAGCTGACTGAGCTACGAACAGCAATTGCCATCGGCCTCCTGACCCACCATTCCCACTCCTTCAGCCGTAAGATCGGCGTCTATGCCGCTGCGACCTGCGCACCTTGCGTCTCTGCGCCCTTCGCATACCGCGGCCTGAAATAAATCTTCAGCGCCAGGATCTTCGACTCGAACAAGTCATAGCTGATCTTCGCCACCAGGAACGTCACCGCAATCAGAAATGCGATATACGGCAGCGCCCACCGCAGCGGCATCGGAAACGCCACTCCAAAACGCGTCAACAGAAAATGCTCGCAGATCAGGTACACAGGAATGTGATAGATGTACATTCCGTAACTGTATTTCCCCACGGTTCGCAGCCATCGCGCTTCCAGTAGCAAACCGCACCCACACAATGCGATGCTGCGATAATGCCAGCAACCCGCCGGATAGCAACGCAAATCCAGTGATCCCGATTGTCGGCATATACAGATAGGTCCCGATCAGCTCGGTATGGTGAAAGGCCGCGATGAACCCAATGATTCCCGCACCCACGCCCAGGCACAGACAAATCCATCGCAATGGAATCTGCCCGCGCCGCAAAAGTATCGCGAGGATCACTCCCACCAGCAGCCCATCCATTCTGCTCGTGGTCAGCGCCATCGCCGTAAAGTCATAGGCAAACTTATGCACCATCATCACCCGCAACGGCAGCGCAACCGCCAGCCCCAGGGTGCACAATGTCAGAATCGCATTTTCCGGCAGCAGCCACACCACCAGCGGCCACACGATGTAAAACTGCTCTTCCACCGCCAGGCTCCAGAAATGGCCAAACCCATTCGTCTTCAAAAACAGATGATGCGGCCAGAACATCGGCCAGTTTTGCGCATAAAAGTAATACGCGAGACGCGTTTTTTCGGCAACCGGCAGCACTGCATTCCACCAGGAAACATGCATCGCCGCCACCAACCCAACCGTCAGCACCAAATAATAAATAGGAAAGATGCGCAGAAAGCGGCGCGCGTAAAACGAGGAGAAATAATTCTCCGCTGTCTTTGACTTCAGCAGAATTCCCGTAATCAGGAATCCAGACAGCACAAAGAAAAGTTCAACCCCACCCCAACCCGGAACCATCGCGTACGCAAAGAGTTTGGCAGCCAGGGTAGTTTGCAGAATGTAACGTCCGCCGCCATGCGACAACATCACCGCCAGCAGCGCAATGCCGCGAATCCCATCCAGCTCCGGCTTGTGGCTCGGCTCCGCCACGCGGCTGGGTGAACGTAGTTTCGCTTTGAAAGGGAGAGGAAGCATGGTCACCACAACTGAAATACGCAGCAATTCCCAGGGGCAGTCGATGTAGTCTGCTTTCCTCCCCGGATTCATGATGCTCCGCATTTCGCCGATGATGTCCGATTTGGTTCACTCCCCCCAAACTAAAGTAACGTCAATTATGGCGAGCGGCTTCTCGAAATCCTCAAAACTCATTTCTCTCTTCACCAGGCAATCTTCCTACTCGGCCAAAGAAACGCGCGAACTCCAGATTCGGAAACCTCCTCCCCGCGCCATACTACGGGCCCATCTGCACCGCGCAGACACAGGCTCTCCAAACATCTCTCACATAAATAGTTATTCACCGGTCCGCTTCGTGACTTTATACTTTGGCTATGCCGTTGAAGAGTGCTTGTCTGGCCGCGTTTGCCCTCCTTTTGGTGTTCACCCCACCCCAAAACGCGCAGCTGACTAACAAGCTCTCGACCCGTCATAAAAGCCAAAAACGGCGCATGCCAGCAAATGACGGTTGGCCCGACTATGGGGGCACCTTGGCGGGTCAGCGTTATTCCACTGCGACTCAGATTGATCGTGAGAACGTGAGTCAGTTGCGGGTAGCTTGGGTCTTTCGCACGCACGCATTGGACCGACAACAATCGCCCCTGAATAGCCGCGCATTCTTCGAAGCAACTCCAGTTTTATGGAAGAATACGCTCTATTTTGACTCACCGTTCGATGCGATTTTTGCTTTGGATGCGACGACTGGGCAATTGAAGTGGACCTACGATCCCCACGTTGACAGAAGTAAGAACATTTACATCGTCGCTTCAAGGGGCGTCGCATTATGGCATGCAGGAAGACCGAGACCTGGCGCTTGTGGCGCAGATGCTGTTTTGGTCGCGACCCTGGACCGCCGATTGATCGCGCGTGACGCAACCACCGGATTAGCTTGCCCTAAATTCGGCCACAACGGGTCTGTCGACCTATCCGTAGGCGTTGCTATCGGGCAATTGAACTATTACTCGTTTACATCGCCTCCGACGGTCGTGGGCAACACGATCGTGCTCGGCTCGTCTATTGGCGACAATCAGATGCTGTTCGCGGCTTCCGGTGCCGTGCGCGGTTTCGACGCCGTCACCGGCAACCAGAAATGGTCGTGGGAACCGGTACGCTGGACGGCCAATCAGCATCCTCGTCTAAGTGGAAGCGGAAATGCCTGGTCCGTTCTGTCCGCGGACCCGGAACACGACCTTGTCTTCGTACCTACCGGCAGCTCATCTGTGGACTTCTATGGAGCCCTGCGGCAAGGTGACAATCGGGATGCCGACTCGATCGTCGCTCTCCGGGCTTCCACCGGACAAAAAGTCTGGGCTTTCCAGCTGGTGCATCACGATTTGTGGGACTACGACACGCCGTCCGAGCCGATGCTGTTCAGTTTTAGAGGTTCTGTTCCAGCAGTCGCCGTTACCACAAAGACCAACATGGTCT
The DNA here is from genome assembly GCA_963735505.1 of uncultured Acidobacteriota bacterium. Lineage (GTDB taxonomy): Bacteria > Acidobacteriota > Terriglobia > Terriglobales > Acidobacteriaceae > JAKAAZ01. The sequence goes on from CAVTLR010000006.1 coordinate 85,383, forward strand.
TTGTCTTTAATCGCTTGACGGGAGAACCGCTCTACCCCATCAAGGAGCGGCCTGTATGCGCCTCGACAATCCCCGGCGAACACGCGTGGCCAACGCAACCATTTTCGACGCTTCCATCTCTCGGACCGCTCAGTTTCACAGCCAACGATATCCATCTTCACAATCCTGTAGATCAGAGATTCTGTCGAGATTGGATCAACCGACTGGATGATCATGGCCTTTTCACGCCCCCTTCGATCAAAGGAGCTTGGTTTCACCGGGAAACGGGGGAGGAGGAAACTGGGGATCGATTGCCTTCGACCCAACCACCGGCGTAATGTACACCCACGTCAGTATGCTACCGTTCATCGTGCGCCTCGTTCCGCAATCAACCGCCGCAGAAACTCCACTTGAGAGATTCGAGCGTCGCGTTCACAAGCACCTGCCCGAATGGGCCGGTGGCGATCCGCCGCCTTTGGGAGAACAGTTCAAGGCACCAGATCACGGTGGTAACTACGGGCGTGACGTTGATCCGCAGAGTGGCACACCATTCATGGTCGCGCGCCAAGCCCTCATGACTGTTGACGGAACGCCGTGCGGACCGCCGCCGTTTGGCTCCATCGTCGCCATCAACCTGAATACTGGATTGAAACTTTGGACAATCCCGAACGGTGCGATGACCAAAGGAGAATTGGGCGGATTTGGCATGAGCGGACCTATCGTCACGGCAAGCGGAATACTTTTCGTCGCCTCAATCGGCGATGAAAGCCTACGCGCTTACAACTCTGCGACAGGAGTCGAACTGTGGCGAGGCCAACTTCCCGGGCCTCCAGACGCCACTCCGATGACCTACAAAGCCGGTGGGCGTCAATATCTTGTCGTCGCCGAAGGCGGAAATCGAACAGACCTCCGCAAGGAGGGCCAGGCTATCGTCGCCTTTGCACTTCCGGAAACAGCGACTACCGAACGGAATGAGATGCATCGCCATTGAGCAGATGGATTTGCCTCACTCTTTCGCGCGTATCGCTTCGCTCTCCGTCCCCAAAGGCAACTGCGGCGGCGTCTCAAAATTCACCCGCTCCCGTTCCACCGCAAACGGGCGTCGCTGAATCTGGGTATGAATCGCGCCAATGTATTCCCCCATCACCCCCATCGATACCAGCAGGATTGAGCTGACGAAAAACATTCCAATCACCACCGGGGCAATCCCCACAGAAAAACTTCTCCAGAACAAAATCTTGTACACCAGGTACGTCATGCCGATCAGGAACGAAAACAGCGCGCCCGCGAATCCGGTAAACGTCATCAGCCGCAGCGGCACTTTGGAGTGGTTAATGATGCCCAGCATGCCGTAGTCATACAACGTGTAGAAATTATTTTTTGTGATGCCGTGCGCGCGCCCCGGCTGATCGTAATAAATCTTCTTGTGCGGCAGTCCAATTTCCGCAATCATTCCGCGAAAATATGGATACGGATCGGCAAACGACTTCACCAGGTCCACCACTCGCCGGTCATATAACCCAAAACCGGTAAAGTTTTCGAAGGTCTCAATCGACGACAACCGATTCACCAGCGAGTAATACTTCTTGCGCGCCCAGAACATCATCGGATGCTCTCCGCTGGTGCGCTTGATCGCCAGCACCATGGAGTAGCCTTCTTCCCAACCCTGCACCAGGTCGGCAATCATTTCTGGCGGGTCCTGCATGTCGGCCACAATGCCGATCACCGCATCTCCCTGCGCCTGCCAAAACGCGTGCATCGGGCTGCGCACATGTCCAAAGTTGCGAGCATTCACAATGATCTTCACATTTGGATCGGCCGCCGCCAGCCCCTTCAACACCGCGACCGTGCTGTCCTCAGAAGCGTTGTCGATAAAGATGTGCTCGTACTTGTATCGCCCCAGCGCCGCAATCACGTTGCGCACCCGCGTGTACAGTTCGACGACGTTGTCTTCTTCGTTGTAGCAGGGAGTAATAATGCTGATCGTCTTCACGTAGCCTCGCGTTATTTGGATGCACTTCCGCTCCGCACTTCACCCAGATACCAGAATTGTAAGGGTTCCTGCAGCTCTTTAAACGCGCTTCGCGGCTTTCGTCGCCGGCTCGACGATCAGGCGCTCCGCAATCCCTCTGCCGGCGGCTCCACGTCAGTCGTCACCGCGTTCCGCCCGACGTTGCCTGCAACACGAAAAGAAAAATTCTTGTGGCCGAAGAAACTATAGATCACAGTCATCCCCGTCCACAGAACCCCGCCGACGTAAGGAGCGCTCCGGCCCAAATGGCATCCGTAGTGCAGCCCTTCCACCAGCAACGGCAGCAACAGCAGTCCAGGTAACAAAGCACTGCCATAGACCAGGATGCAACGCATCCACTCCGCCCAGTAATTTCCTCGCGTCTTGAAGATGAAAATTTTGTAACAGAAGTAAGCAACCGTGATCGCAATCAGGTTTGAGGCCACCGACGCGTAGATGTATCCGAAACGCACCCTCGGCATCAGCAGCGCCGTAAACAGCGCGTAAAGGCTGTAGCCAAAAACGGTGTTCCACGCGCCCACCATCAGGTAACGCGCAAATTGTCCCGGCGGCATCTGTTTCGCAAACCGCGCCCGCCACGGGAGTCTGCTACCGGACATGTCAGCGAAGTTGCTCTGCATCGATCTTCACACGCGCTGCCCCATCCATCTCACAACCCCAACGAAGAACCGTCCGTCATCCACCCGCGCTTCATGTGCGCCTGTAGCGCTCATTCGCGATTGCCACCAGTCGGCTCCCTTTGGCAGGCAACGCCGGATGCTACATTGGTTACTAATCCATCATGACGGTCCCCCGGCGAGTTTCCATCGGAATTCCGACTATCAATCGCAGCAGCCTGGCTCTTCGAGCCATCCGGAGCGCACTCTCCCAGACCTATTCTGATGTTGAGGTGATTGTATCGGACGACGCATCGACCGATGATACCGTTGCGCGTGTCCAGGAAATCCGCGATCCCCGCTTGGTTCTGGTCCAGCAGAAAGAGCGTCTCGGCCTGGTCGGCAACTTCGATTTTTGCCTGCGCCACGCTACCGGAGAATTCTTCCTGCTTCTGGGCGACGACGACGTGCTGCTCCCCAACGCCATCGAACGATTAGTCGAGCCATACCTGCTGGGCAAAGCTTCCATTCCCGCCAACGCGATCGGCGTTGTCTGGTGCCCCTGTCGAATTGCCAGCACCACAAATTCTCAGTTCTGGATCACCGAAGCCGGCCCCGAAATCGAATCTGTCTCTTCCCTGCTCGCTGCGCTGTTTGCCGGCGATCGAGGTCCCCGGCTCACCAGCATTTTGCTCCGCACACAAGATGCGATTGCGGTCGGCGGTTACGAAAGTAAATATGGCGATTTGTGCGATATCGGAAACTGGGGCCGCGCCGCCCTGCTGCACGAATACGCCGTCTGCATTCCGGAGCCATTAGTGCAATACACCAACCACCAGGGCAGCACCACGAGTCAGTCTGCCATACGACAATGGCAGCAGTGGGCACGCGTCGTGCACCACGATTTATTAGCGAGTGCCGAAGCCAGTCAGGATCCCAGTGCCGCGCTCAAACTGAAATCCGCGAAGCGCAACTTTATCAGCGGCATCACCCTCACCATCCTCATCCAAACCATCGGCAAACCCGGCTGGATTGGCAACACCCTCCGCGAAGCCTTCCACTCTCCCTCGGCCTTCTTCACCCCCTACATGTTCCGCAGATTGCTCAAGGATGGGCGAAAAGTCCTCACCGTACGACGTCATGCAAAACTTCCACCCCAGGCCCCACCACCGCACACCGCCAACAAATCCCATCCGGTGGAGAAAGTTTCTTAGCTTTTTCTGCCCCATCGCAATTTCCCGCCGATGATTGCTGCCGTATGAATTTCAGCAATTTACCCTGATTGTTGAAGCTTTTTACACTCCTGTTCCGTCTTTATTACCAAGACGCAACATTCCGACGGAAAAGGAAATTGTCTGTGGCTCATCATCGGTTTCGGATCTCTGCTGTGCTTGTTCTGCCGCTCCTTCTCGTCTCGACTTTTTTCGGACAAAAATCCACCGGAAATTTACGCGGGGTGGTAGCCGACCCTACCGGCGCCATCATTCCCGGCGCCTCCATCACTCTTTCCGGCAATGGCCAAAATCTCAGCACCACCAGCGGCGGCACTGGCCTGTATCACTTCAATGGCCTTCCCGCCGGTCAGTACACCATCGACACTTCCATTCAAGGTTTCACTCCGTTTGAGTCCAAGGGTGTGATCATCGCCCCCGGCACTACCAAAACATTGAATATCGCGTTGACCATTGCCGCCGAGCAGCAACAGGTCCAGGTCAGCGGGGACTCGACCACCATCGACACCACGCCGCAATCCAATGCCAACGCCATGATCATCAAGGGCAAGGATCTTGACGCGCTTTCCGACGATCCCGACGAACTGGCCAGCGAACTGCAGGCTCTCGCCGGTCCTTCCGCCGGCCCCAATGGCGGCCAAATCTACATTGACGGCTTTTCCGGCGGACAGATTCCGCCCAAATCCTCGATTCGCGAAATCATCGTCAATCAGAACCCCTTCTCCGCCGAGTTTGATCGCCTGGGCTATGGTCGCATTGAGATTCTCACCAAGGCCGGCACCGGCGCGATGCATTCGCACATCTTTTCCCGCGGCAATTTTTCAGCCCTCAATGCCCAGAACCCGATCCTGAACTCCAATCCCCGCCCCGCCGGCGCTCCTCCACTCGTCGAGCCCAGCTATTATTCCTATTTCTTGTATGGCAACATCGGCGGCCCCATGACAAAAACATCGTCCTACTTTGGCGATATTTTCAATCGCCGAACCGAAGATGTTTCCATCGTCGATGCCATCGATCCGGCCAGCATCACGGCGGCCAATCCCAAAGGGACCTACTTGAATCAATCCGTCAGCTACCCTAGCTCTCGTGTCGACACCAGTCCGCGTTTCGATTTTCAGCTCGGCCAGGCCAATACGCTGACCTTGCGGTATGAGTACTATCGCGCCGCCTTTACAAACGGTAGCGTTGGCGAACTGGCTCTTCCCGAGCAGGCCACCGACGGACATAACGAAGAGAACACCCTGCAAGCCAGCGACAGCATCGTGATGAGTAAGAATTTTGTCGACAACATTCGTTTCCGCTACCGCCGCATTCGCAACAATCAATCCTCGCAATACACCATCCCCAGCGTCACTGTTTCCGGCGCATTTACCGATGGCGGCAACTCGTCAGGTTCCGTTCGCGACAATCAGGACGACTACGAAGTCCAGGATTACTTCACCGGCTCGGCAGGCCGCCACGCGCTGAATTTCGGCCTACGCCTGCGCGCCTATCGTGACGCCAACTACAGCAACGCAGGAACGAACGGCTCCTATACGTTTACCCCTGTCAACGGTGTTACAGCCAATGAGCAATATATCGCCAAGACGCCGCAGCAATATCAGGTCACGGTGGTCAACAACAATCAATACACCGCCCGCGCCATCCCCTACGACCTGGCCCTCTTCTATCAGGACGACTTCGCCATCAATCGTAAATTCACTTTCAGCTACGGTCTGCGCTGGGAAACCCAGAACGAAATTCACGATAAGAGCGACTTTGCTCCTCGACTCTACTTCGCCTACGCACTCGGCCACGGCCAGGGAAAACCAAAGACCGTCGTGCGCGCCGGCTATGGATGGTTCTATCAGCGTTTCACCGTGCCTAACGGTTCCTACGGTGCGCCCTACATCTTGAACACCCTTCGCTACAATCTGCCCACAACTCCGGGCGGCCTGTCGAACCAGCAGATCTATATCGTGCAGAACCCCACTGGCTATACTGAAACCAGTCCGGGAAATCCTGTGAAACCCCCGGATCCCACCGGTTCAGATTCCGCGCCCACATACTGGACCATTTCACCCAATTTCCACGCCGCGCTCGACATGCAGGGAGCCATCGGCGTCGATCGTCAGATTGCCAAGGGTGTCACCGGCAACGTTACCTATCTCTATAGTCGCGGTGTCCACGACTACTTGAGCAACAACACCACTGCGCCATTCTTCGACGGTTCAACGAACATGTATCCTGCCACTCCGCTCGTCCCCCCGACTGAGAACATCTACCAATACCAGTCCGGAGCGGTGTACCGAGAAAACCAGATCATTGCCACCGCGAACGCGCGCCTCAAGAAGTTCAGCCTTTTCAGCTTCTACACCTACAGCAACGCCAAGTCAGATACCAGTGGCTTCAGTAGCTTTTCGATGAACGCACACGACCCCGGTCAGGACTACGGACGCACGGAGTTCGCCGTCACCAATCGCTTCCTCATCCTCGGTGACGTCAATCTCCCGTATCAGATCTCCTTGGCTCCATTCTTTGTCTATAACTCGGGCACGCCCTACAACATCACCACGGGCAGTGATTTAACCGCGAACAACCAGTTCAACTCCCGCCCCGCCTACGCTCCCGCAGCGGACTGCGTCCCCACCAATCCGCCCTCCACGCGCTACTATTCCACCTCCTACGGCTGCCTCGACGCGAATCCTATCGGGACCAATGAGAAGATCATTCCCTATAACATCGGTACCGGCCCGTCGAACTACAGCTTGAATTTGCGCGTCGCCAAAGTCATTGGCTTTGGGCCAAAACTCAAGACCGCAAACGGTGGCCCAGGCTTCCACGGGCATGGTTCAGGATTGGGCGGCCGCGGTCTCAGCGGCAATCAAAGCGGTCCCGGCCAACTGGATGCATCTGTGGCGCGCAAATACAGCCTTACGCTGTCCGTGTTTGCGCAGAACGTGCTGAATCACGAGAACCTTGCGCCACCGAACGGCACCCTCGGCGGCCCGTTTTTCGGCAAATCGACAGCCCTTGCCGGTGGATTCTTCGGCCCCTCCACCGCAGGCAATCGCAGTATCTTCCTCAACGCCGGGCTGAACTTCTAGCGCAATCGCATCCGCCCTCCCTCAGCCCAAAAAAAATGTCCCGTGTCTCCTCCGCCATCGCGGAAGACACGGGACATCTCTGCTCTTCACTTTATTCGTCTGAATTCTTTTAGGGATTCGGCAATCGCCGCTACAAATTAGGTGGGATGATATCTACGCCTCTTGCTTCTCTGTCTCAGCTTGTTTCTCTTGGACCGGTGGCTGTTTTGGCAGCTGCACAATAAATTCCGTCTTTCCCGGTTCAGACTCAAATCGAATGTCGCCGCCAAAATGTTTGGTCACAATTTTGTAGGCGATGCTGAGTCCCAATCCGGTGCCCACTCCCTCGGGCTTGCTGGTAAAGAATGGCTCAAAAATATGTTGTCGATTTTCCGGTGAAATTCCGGGCCCGTCATCCCCGACGCTCACCAGAATATTGCCGTTCTCCACCCAGGTTCGCACCGTGATATGTCCCCTTTGCGGCGCCGCATCCACCGCATTATCCAGCAGGTTCATCCACACCTGGTGCAGCCCCGTGGCCGCGGACTCCAATATCGGCACATCGGCGCTGAACATTTTCGATACCTGAATCTCTTTGTGGCGAATCTTGTGTCCCAGAATCATCAGCGCGCTCTGCAGGCTCTTATGAACATCGACCGCCGTGCAGCACATCTTCTCCGCGTAGGAATAATGCTTGACCGCCATCACCAGTTCCGTCACCCGCGTGATGCTCTCCTCAATCGTGTCCAGTTGCTGCACACTGCTCACCAGCGCTTCCACCCACTGGAATGTATCGGTCAACGCCGCCGGTCGAAAATTCGTTCGCAGGCATTGCAGTTTTTCCGCCGTCAATCCCATGGCCGCCAGCGGAGGAGCCAGCTTCCACGAATCGTTCACTCCCACCTGATCCAGCCATTCGCACAATGATTCCTCGGCATCCGCCTGGTCGAGTGAGTTCATCGAAACAGCTTTCTGGGGCTGCAGAATGTAATGTTGCAGGTCGGAGATGCAGCCCAGTTCCTCAGGCTGCAAGCCCATCCGGCAGTTGCGAAGATTCAGTTCCTGCAGCCGTGTCAGGCTCTCGCGCAGTTGCGTGCTGGCACGCTTGGCAGCGCTGCCTGGATTATTCAATTCATGCATCAAGCCCGCGGCCATGGTGCCCAGCGACGCCATCTTCTCCCGCTGCAGCAGAATGCCCTGCAGCCCCTGCTGCCGGTTCGTCAGGTTGTTCAGGATTCCCTTGCGCACGCTTGGGCATGTCGTCATCAATTGCCAGAAGGAATCTTCTTCCACCCGCAACAATCGGCTGGGCTCGATCATGGTGCATTCCACCCGGCTTGCCGACCCAGTCAGCAGCGGCACTTCGCCGAACGTCTCGCAACCGTGATGTGTTGCCAGCGGTTTGCGCGTGCCATCCGGCTCCACGTACTCCGCGCGCAGGCCACCTTCCACCAATATCCAGAAGTATCGCTTAGCCTGCTCCTGGCCAAGAACGCAATCGCCGGACGCGGCATCGATCACGTCGGCTTGCCGCAAACACTCATTCGTTTTTTCGTCCAGGTTTGCAAACAGGGGGATGCAGCGCACCTTCTCGAGCAAGGCTTCTTGCT
>CAVTLR010000007.1:0-559908 GCA_963735505.1 uncultured Acidobacteriota bacterium
ATGAGCCCAACGAGCTACCGGGCTGCTCCACCCCGCATTCCTATGATAGCGACTGCAACCTGCGGGGTCAAACCGCCTGCGTTCCAAGCATCAACTGCGCAACAAACGATATATCACGGTGCGGCGTGCGTGGAATCTCGAATCCCCAACTGCATGTTGACTGGGTCATTGCCGCCGCAGCGGCTCATACGGCTGAGCCATCATCAACGTCGCCAGCACTTGTCGTTCGTAGTCAGAATAATGGTGCCGAAATTCCGGAGAGTTCAAGATGTCACCGCGTTGCCACTGAGGAAATTCGCTCAGGTCCCGAACCGCCCTGTGCATCATCACCTGTCGGTCAAACGGCATTTGGTGCAACTCGAGAATTCCAACACGAACCTGTTGTCGCTGCTCTGGTGACAACCTCTCCCAGACTTCGATTTGCGCCAGCATTCGTTCCCGACGGGCGGGAGGCATCGCGTCCAGTTGTTGCAACCGCTCCAGCAGGCGCTGCTGCTTCGCCGGTGGCAGTCGATTGAAGCCTGGCTCAGTGCGCAGAGCGCGTTCCTGATCCGGAAAAGACATATTTTGATGCTGCCGCAGCCATTCGCCCAAGTGCTCCCGTTCCTGCTGCGGAGGGGCAGGCCGCACCACGGCACCCCCTGCATATCCGCCGCCATTCCCTGGAGGCGCTTGACCTGCCTGATACCAGGCAACAGATTCCCGCATCGACCTGGCTTGATTGGGACACGGACCCGCGGAACACCGACCCGCCCATCCCAAACCGCATGCCAGGAATATCGTCCAGGCCGCAAGAAAGAAAAATGAGCCCGCGAGAGAACGACAGAAACCCGACACAAATCCTCTTCTACCCCGCCAGGAGGGTATTGTCGTAAGCGGTCTGCGTTTTTTTCCAAGACAGGTCATCTTCTCATTGGCAACGCCGAGGTTTTGAATGCACCCCGTGCGCCGTTCCCACTCTCTATCGCATAGTGCCGGCACCTGCCCATCTGTTTGTACCCGATGTCATGATGTGTGGAACCACGGCTAGTTGGAGGAATTGGCTCCGCCGTTCGCCGGACCGCCGTCCGCATCTGTCTCGTCGAACGATGCCAGCTGCTGCAGCGTTTGCGCGTTGGAATCGAGAAGCTCCAGATCATTCACGGTGGCAGAAACCGCCTGGGGGTGGGATGGAACAACGGTATGGTTCAAACTCACGACACCCATATAAGAACCGCCGCTCACGATGACCAGCAAAGCAAATGCCCCGGCCACTGCCGGACGCAGGTGGAGGTTGCTTCCAAACAGAAAACGCAAACGCATCCTCTCCATCCATCCGGGCGCTTCAGACTCTCGCGCTTCGCGCAGGCGGACAGCTAGCCGCGTATCAAAATAAGGGCTCGGTTCAGGCACCTTCCAACTATCGAGTAGTTGCATGGTCGCCTGCAATTCTTTCAACTCACCCGCACAAGCGGCACATTCCTTCACATGCTGCATCGCCTCGGCGGGAACACGAGTCGGATCGAAAATCATATCGGGCAAATATGCCTGGAGCTTTTCACATTTCATGGCAGCTCTCTCCTTTCGTTAATTCTAAGCAAACTCTTTTAGCTTCTCGCGCAGCGTCTGGTAAGCACGAAACAGAAGCGACTTGGTCGCCGACTCGCTTAACTTTAATACCGCACCGATCTGCTTGTAATCCATGTCCTGATACTTATGCATCACGACAGCCATTCGTTGCCGCTCCGGCAACGCCATTACGTGTTCTCGAATCCGCCGCATTCGCTCATCCTGCAGCATATCCTGTTCGGCAATCGGGCGAAGATCTGGGACATCGGGTTTCGTGCCGGTATCCTCGTCCGCCTGGTCGAGATAAATGCTGGCGGATGCCCGCTCGTATTTTGTATCGCGAGCATGATTGATGGCCATGTTCGATGCGATCCGATACAGCCAGGTTGAAAAGCGAGCCTCAGCGCGGTACGTTGCCCGGGCACGGTAGACCCGCAGAAACACCTCCTGGGCAAGCTCTTCAGCAACCGCCTGATTGTGAACCATGCGGTACATAAAACTGATGATCGGCCGTCGATACTTCGCGATCAAAAACTCCAGGCAGGCTTCATCTCCGGCACCAGCGCGCTGCATAATCTCTGCATCGCTCATTTGCGACAGGTCACCGCCCAGTCCTGCCGGCATATGGGAGCTCGCCAGCCTGGCGCTCTGTTCGTCGATCGGGATTCGTTCCAGCGCGATCGTGCCCATACCCTGTCGAACCCTTTCGTCGGAAGAAAGTTGCGTTTCTTCCTCCCAAAATCCTTCAGATTCAGGGTTTACAGAGGGTTCATCTGCATCTTCAAACCCTTCCTGGTCAAGAATGTTTCCCGATTCTTCCGATCCCGCGCCCTCGTCATCGCCCAGGAGGGACGTCTCCTCGAGCAAGTCCTCGCCGCCCGGCTCGGAAGCTGGCTTATTTCCATGGGATTGGGCTGCGCCAGAGGCCAACTCCGGGTCTTGGTCGGCAGCGCCGCCGGATCGCCGCCGGGGCGTCGTCGCCGGGCCGGTTTCTGCGCCAGCTTCCGCCGAATTGGGCACCTCGGGTGGTCGGCTTTCGCCGCTTTCCCGTGGATTTTTCTGCCCCGGATTTCCGTCCCTCGCTGCCATGGGGTGTGTTCGGATTCTAGCGTATACTGGGGCAAAGAGAGATGCTTCCAACGCATCTTTGTTTCATCCCACCCACCGGCAAGTGCCCTTTGCGGCTCCCCTTGCTGGAATTTGGCCCCAGGAATCGGGGCGCTTAACTCAGCGGTAGAGTGCCACCTTCACACGGTGGAAGTCGCAGGTTCGAATCCTGCAGCGCCCACCAATCAAATCAATATCTTTACTATTGCATTCGATGTGACTTCGCCAACTCTGCTTGTTTTGCTTGCGTGCGGCACTGGCGGAAGCCCCGTGCCCCCCTATTTCCTCGCCTTTGAGCCTCTCTCTTGTTGCTGCTTCTTCATCTCTGCCGCCATGCGGTCCCAGGTTGGCTGCAGTTGTTGCGGATCGCGGATGCAGTTGATCCAGATGAGCCGGGGGTCTCCGGGAAAAGACATGTTCGCGAACTTGCGATAGTTCTCAGGAAGCGGTGGACCTCCAGGAGTTCCCGCCGGAGGCACCACGGGCGGAAGTTGAAAGGCATACATGCTTCCCCCGGCCAGTGCTTGGTGCGGAAGCTGCAGCAGCCAGGTACAGTTGTGACTTTCCTGAATCAGATTGGCGGAGACAATGGCCCATTGGCCGCCATCTTCCGGAACAGCCCGTTGACAATTCCAGAACTGCGCTTGAGGAACATATACCGTGGGATCCGAAAACGCATACGGATCGATCAGCAGGTGCGACAAACCGCGTCGCTGTACGAAATTCTCGGCTTCAAGAAGGCCCTGGTTCCAGTCGAGATTGGAATCGCCCACTAAAAGGTAGCCGGGGCGGCCGCCGCTGAACGAGTTCAAAAACGGAAGATAGTACGGATAGGCGCGCACCGCCGTCGCAACCGAGGCGAGCGCTAATGCGACCACCACCCACGAGCCGGCGCGGGCAGCAGGCCAGCCCGAACGCTGCAGTTGGTTCAATGCACGCGGCAGCGGCGCCAGCAGGAGTATCAGCAGCGCCAGAGAAGCGGAGAAGTGGCGGATGGTGAACTGGAATGGACTCAGGATGCAGGCAGCGGTGAAGACCACCAGAAAAATCCACAGCGCTCGCCAATGCAACTCCATTCCTTCGGGTATTAGATGCAGGCGATCCGGACGGAAGCGTGCAACCAGTCCGATGACCAGCGCGACAACCAGCAAAAGTAGAAAGGCTAACGGTGACTTCAGCAGAAACAAAAGCGGAAAGTAAAACCACACTCCGTGCGGGTAGGAGTGTCCAAGAATGACGGCGGGCGGCTTCCCCGTAAAGGCAAACAGGGCTAGGCCACGCAGATAGATCCAGGGTGGCATCAGCACCCTGCGAAGAAACAGGGCGGCCATGTTGTGTCCAAGAAAACCAAGTGAGTCGGTCGGCTCATTCCAGGAAAGGACGAAATAAACAGCGTAGACAACCAGCGCCGCCAATGCGACACCCTTCGCGAGACTCCGCCATCGCAAACGACGCCACGCCTTGAGTTCCATTTTGTCTGCTGGCTGTTCCGGTACAGGTCGCCAGCGGAGACTGAGAATGAACGCGAGAAAACAGAAAAACAGAAGTCCCGAAGAAAACTTGGAAAGCAGCGCCCCGCCGAGGGCAAAGCCGAACCGCAGGATCGTGTCGCGCGACGGCGATTGCCACATGGCAGCAAAGGCCCACAACGTCAGTACCACAAACAAGGTGATGGCGATGTCGGTCAAAACCAGAGGACCGAACGCCAACATCACAGGCATGGTGGCGTAGGCGCAAAGACAGAGTAATCCGCCCCACCGATCACCCAGCCGCGAGCCATACAGGAAGAGAACGACTCCCAGAAGAAGTGTCAGAAGCACCATCGGCTGTCGGGCCCAGAAGACCGTCGGCAGCGGCTGATTCCAGCGAGCAATCATCCAATGGCCGAAGATCCATTCGCCGAGAATCTGTTTGAACAATCCGCTGCCGCTGAAGGTCCACGAGACCTGGGAATAATCGGCGTGCACACCGCGAAGCACCAGCGGAACCGCAGCCAGCACCTTCGCCAGCGGAGGGTGTTCTTCATTCATCCGCATATCCTGCTTTTGCAGGTAGCTCACACCTGCCCCGATGTGCGCTACCTCGTCAAAAGTGACGGATTCGCGTCGAGCTGCTCCGTCCGCAAGCAGCGCCATAAGGGCAAGCAGCAAAACCACTCCGGCTAGAACGACTCTTGATGATTGTGCTTTCATTTGCGTCAACCAGAATTCAGAGCGATTGGTATCAACTGAACGGCTGTTGCTGCCATTGCCAAGACGCAGCGCTGAGCAGCATCTTCGATTTCAGTAATCTACATCATTGGCCAAAGATTACTCCCGAAAACGCAGTTCTTGTTGCCCGACTTCGCGCCAAATACTTCAGGGAGTGCATTGGGCGGGAGTTGTCACTCCAGAGCGAACCGTCCGCATTGCCGGTTGCACAAACAGAATTTCCCAATATCCCCGGAGGCATACAGTGTCATCCCCAAGTAAAACGACGCCGCATCTGAATCCCCCATGAGGCATTTCAAACATTGTGATGGGGATTACGGAACTTGCGACCGAATGAAGGTATGATCGTTGCGCGTCGTCTTGGCGAACTTCTGCCGGATTCGACGCCACGCGGAGGATCGCGTGAACATGTTTTGATGGTCCTTGGCTTCTTCTTGTTTCAGGAAATAATTGCCCCGATGCGCCGGGGTGTCAAATTGGGAGGTTGCGGATGGATCGACGAGACTTCGTCAAGACCGCTGGGTGGGGAACCGCAGCGCTGTTGCTTAACTCGCGAATCGCCGGTGGCCAGACAAATCAGGGCCGGCCGGCACCGCCTCCCATCGAAGTACACGGGACCCATCCCAGTAAGCCGTCGCCATTGGGAATTCCGGGCTTGTTCCCCGGCCGGGTGGTAGAAGTCTTCCACGCGGATTCCATTTCTGGCAACCGTGTTTCCCAGCCGATCGTTGGACGCATGTTGAATGAGGGCATGAAGCAGCTTACCGGCGAAAGCTCATCGGCAGCTGCGTGGCAAAGGTTCGTTGAACCCCACGACGTGGTGGGAATCAAGATCAACTCTTCGGGAGCTCCAGTATGCTATTCCTCTCCCGAGATCGTGCGCGAGATCGTCGGGTCGCTGCGCTCGATCGGCGTTCCCGCGCAGAACATCGTGGTCTTCGACCGCTATTCCGACGAAATCGAAATGGGTTCCTACCAGACCCTGGTGCCTGTAGGAACGCGGGTGGTGGGCATTGAGTGCGGCGCCTTCGATGCCTCGCGCTACGACTTTGATGTGTACTGCGATGCCGATTTCTTCGGAGAGTCGGAGACCCGGTGCTTTCTCGCAAAAGTTGTCACCCAGGAAGTCACCAAGATCATTAATATTCCGACGATGAAAGATCACTCGGCCTCCGGAGTGACGGGTTGCCTGAAGAACCTCGGCTACGGGTGCTTCAACAATGTAGCGCGCACCCACCAGCAACCTTACACATATACCGATCCCCTCATCGGCTATCTTTGCTCCACCGAACCTCTGCGCTCCAAGGCGGTTCTGAACATCATGGACGGAATGCGCGAAGTTTGGCATGGGGGCCCGCTCACTTCGAATTGGGACTTCGTCTATGAAGCCAAGACCCTCTTCATTGGCACCGATCCGGTGGCAGTGGATACAGTCGAGCTCGAAGCCATCGAAAAAAAGAGGCGCGAGGAAGGCGCGATTTCGGTCTGGAATAACGATCCGAATACTTTGACTACCAACGGCGGCGAGTTCTATCGAAATGCCGATAAGAACCTTTACTTTCGCCAGCCCGGACACATCGCTTCGGCCGGCAAACTGGGGCTGGGCGTTTCCGACCTGAAACTGATCGATCATCAACAACTCCGACTCACGTAAACACCAAGATGAGCAACCCCGCTGGCACAGATCGCGATTGGGTAACTTTATTAAGTGAAAACTCCCGCACGGGAGGATCGCACGAGACCTCATGGCAAGCGCCCAAAGGCCTGCGATGGCAGTTTCGCGCCGGCAACTCTATCGTTTCGGCTCCTGTCCTGCGCAACAATCTTTTGTACGTGGCGGAAGTTCATGGCACCGTCTATGCCCTGGATGCGGATAACGGGCGCCCCAGGTGGAGCCGCCAGTTCCCTAACTGGATTCACTCCACCCCCTCGATTTCCGAGAACACCCTGCTTTTTGGCTGCGACGGTGGCAAGGTCCATTGCTTAGACCGCGACACCGGAAAAACGATTTGGGAGACCCGTACGCACGGTGAAGTGTGGAGCTCGCCCGTTGTCCGCGATCAAACCGTTTTCTTCGGTAGCGCCGACGGCCGCTTCTACGCCTTGGACCACAAAGCTGGAAAACCGCGTTGGACACAGACGATTGGTGGCAGGATCTATGCATCTGCCTACGCCGCCGAAAAGCACGTGTATTTCGGTTGTGGCAACGGGAAAGTCTATGCTCTGGATGCCTCGTCCGGAAGAATTCAGTGGAGCACGCCAACAGGAGATGGCATCGATTCCACACCGGCTGTGGCGGGCGACTTGGTTCTGGTTGGGTCCGAGGACTACTTCTTCTATGCGCTCGATGCCGGCACTGGAGCGGTGCGGTGGAAATTCGAAACAAAACTCGGAATATCCTCGTCTCCCGCTGCTTCCAAAGAGTTCGTCGTCTTTGGCAGCAAGGATGGAAACCTTTATGCGTTGGACATTCGAACCGGCAATCTGAGATGGAAGACCTTCGCCCGAGGTGCGATCACATCTCCTCCGGTGATCAGCGAGCCGGTGGTTGCCATCAACGCTCAGGGTCCCGTCCTGTGCCTCGATACGGCTTCAGGCAAAGTGCTGTGGAAGGCTGGATTGGACGGTGGTCTTCAATCCGCTCCGGTCTTGGCCGGTGGCCGCATCTACGTGGCCAGCCAGAATGGTGTGGTCTATGCGCTGGAGTAGCCGCGTCTCAGGTGGGCAACTCCAGGGCTCTCCCGTCACTGCGCCCGTTCTCTCGCCATCTTTCGATCAAGCTGTTTTGAAAAAACACTACGCCATGGGCTCAGTGTTTGAAATCGTCACCTACCGAACAAATCCCACACAAGCGTCCCAGGCGATCGACGAAGCCTTTCAGGAAATCGATCGCCTGGAACAGCTGATGAGTATCTACAAGCCTGCGAGCGAACTAAGCCGCGTGAACCGCACAGCTCACCTTCAGGCGCAAACGGTTACCACGGATTTGTACCAGGTGATCCAGCAATCGTTGTACTATTCCGAGCTTTCCGAAGGTGCATTCGACGTCACCACCGGACCGCTGGCTGAGCGCTGGAAAGCAGTAGGTCGCGGCGAGCAAGCTCCCAGTCCAGCCGAGGAAAAAAAACTCCGAAGCGATGTGGGGTATCGCCAGGTTGAATTGATTCCTCCCAATCGCATTCGCTTTCACTCTTCGCGCGTGGCCGTCGATCTGGGAGCCATTGGTAAAGGCTACGCCGTAGACTGCGCCGCTTTCGTGTTGCGCTCCCACGGCATCGAATGCGCAATGATCAATTCGGGAGGGAGTACGTTTTACGCCATGGGCTGCCCTCCCGGCCAATCCGGCTGGCTGGTCCATCTGTGCGACCCGTCCACGCACCTTGACCCTCACGTCCTGTTGCATGGAAACAGCGTTTCAACATCGCAGCAGACGCCACCCAGTTTGCTGGGCATGCCCTCCTTTGGGCACATTATCGACGCCGTCGCGGGCGAGCCATTCAAATCGACCTCCGCCGTAAGCGTCGTGGCAGAATCTGCGACGGCTTCCGACGCTCTTTCTACCGCTTTCTTGCTCATGGGCCCCGCAAAGGCGCGCGATCTGGTGAAGAGATTACCGAAGCTTGCTGCCGTCTGGATCTCACCGGAAGGTCCGCCGCAGACTTTGACCCATGGCCCGGAAATTCTGATGACAAATGTCGCACAGATGAGCCCGCAAAAAATCGCGGAGCAAAATCGGGTCTAGCCTGGAGTGAATTTCATGGATCGACGTCGATTCGTTAAAAGCGCGGGTTGGGGAACCGCAGGATTGTTGTTCAGTTCCCTCGCCTCAAAAGGCCAGAAAGATGCAACGCGGCCGGAGTCACCTGTGTTTCCTCAGACCGCCTGGGGCAGAGTGTGGATTCGCTGGACTGAGCCTGCGCTGCCTGCGAAAACTCTGCGCGTCCATGGTCTGGCGATTCCCTGGGGTGCTTCCCCTGCCCTGGTAGAAAGCGCCCGAAAGGAAGGGCTATCGCGTGGTCGCCGCGGTGACGCTCGAACAGGCGCCGCTGGCGGCGAACAGTTCCCGCGCAATGGGTATTTCTGGCGTCATTGTAGAGGCGAGCGATTCGCAACAAGAAAAGGCCGACCAGACCGCCAGGGATCTTCAGCTGGCAAATCCCAACCTCACCGTTCTGTGTCCCGATGCCCGCGCCAAGCAGCCGGCGATGATGGGAAGCACAGTGATTACCCAGCACGGCTTCATGCAGATTTCGAGCCCCACGGAGCAGCCCTGGATTGATTCCAACCTCGCCCTTGTAGGGTTTGATCGCGCCTTCCGGCCCACCCAAACTCCTTTGATCGATTTCCAGTGGGCGCTTTCCGATGCGTTGCAGCAACAGCTAGGCCCCAGCACGGAGAATTATTCACTCGCCGTTGCCGAAGCTGGCGCTCTTCATTCCGACTTGATCCTGAACTTGCACCCCAACCTCCAACAAGCTCTGGTGCGCGGAAGCGACGAAGGGTGGGCCGTCTGGAATCGCGTGTCGAAGTACGTAGAGTTTTATCTCGGGGAGGGCGAACGACCCGTCGCGTTTGACGCTAACGTCGGCGTGGTGACCGACAATTACGACACCTCGTATGAAGCCACGAATTTGATGGCACGGCACAACATTCCCTTCCGCATTCTCCCTTCGAGCCACCTGGCATCCCAGGATCTCCAGGGTCTGGATCTCATCGTCATATTTGCCCAGCCGGATCCTGCAGCCATCCGACAGTTGGGTGGCTTTGTGGAGGGTGGCGGAGAAGCGATTCTGGTGAATCTACGCAGCCCCTTCCCCGGCCAATCGAGTGAAGGCCGCCGAGTCAGCGCCGATTCTATGATCTATACGTTGGGCAACGGCAAGGTGATCGAAATCGCCGGAGGCGTTGCCGATCCCGGAAAGTTCTCCGAAGATGTTCGCCGGCTTCTGGGCAAAGAGAAATTGCCGATCTCTCTCTGGAATGCGGCCACTATCATCGCCATCCCTTACAAGCTTCCCGACGCCTCCACGGCCACCGTGGAACTGTTGAATTACTCTGCCGATCCAATGCCGGTTCAAGTGCGCATCCAGGGCACTTACTCAGAGGCCCGATATGAAACCCCGGAGCGCGGCTCCGAGATCCTCACGCCGACCCATCAAGATGGATTCACGCAATTTGATGTGCCCTGGCTGAGGATCGGAGGACGCGTACACCTGGGTGCCAGACCCGTCCCTCAAACAAAGAGGTCGTAATCCGAGCACCGCGCCGCGATGAATCTTGATCGGCAACTATTCAGACTTGGCCGCGACCATGGCTCGATGACGTTTCCTGCCACGCCCTAGATGATCGCGGGCGGCGGAAACATTTTCCGCAGCGTTGCCGCCATGCTCGACTGCGGATTGATGTACTTGAACAGTTCCGCGTTGTAGGAGGCGCAGTACGGAACCCCCGGCACCGTACCGTAAACAATGGTTGGATCTTTATACAGATTGGCCGCGCTTGGCAACACCGTCCGGTCGAGTCGGATCCATCGCGGTCACAGGAATCACACCATCCGGCAGACGCATGACAGAAGTGTTGCAGCTGTTTGGAGTCAGGTCGTTTTGCACGATCTGTTGTGTGGCGATCGCGTACGCACGAGACGTCGCCGCTGGAGTTCCCTCCGCAACCGCCGGGTCCACGTTGGTGACTGCAATGGAAATCGTGGAATCGCTGTTCAGGTAAATCTCGAAGGTGCGGAACTGCTGCGGAAAATCTCGCAACGAAGAAGTTTCCACCTGCCAGAAACCCTTTTCGGCCCCTCCCGATGCAGGCGGCAGAAATGCTTTGACGGTGTTGAAATGGCGATGGCCGGCAATCCACAGTAAAAGGTTCGGCGTGTTCTGCAGCGTCGACACAAGTTCCTGCAACCCGACAGCATTCGTTTGAACCGCGTGGGGATCGTTCGCAGCCTCCCACCATTCCAGCTCTGAACCGATATTCGCAACAGCAATTGGAACGTGGGCCGCAATGATCATCAACTGATTTGCAGCCTGTCCTGCGGCGAGTTCCGCCTGCAGCCACTTCCAGCGCGGAGCATCGAGAAAACCGTGACCGTGAATATCGTGCGAACCATCTGTCTCCGACTGCGTGTCGTCGAGCACAATCACTTTCAATGGGATCTCGGACTTTGGCACAAAGCTGTAACAGGCGAAGCCCTCTTCCCAGTTGGGATTGTCGCGATCGATCAGGTTCATTCCGTGACCGGCTGGCTTTGTCTGTGTGCGGAAGAATTCCTGCATCCACTCCGTTCGCAGCAGCGATCGGCGACTGGGATCGGCCACCACCTTGGGAGCTTCGGCGAAATCTTTCACCGAACCTAAGTCCTTCGGAACGCCGTGCATTGTTGCTCCGTCCAGCACACCCATGTACATCGACTTCTCTTTCAGCCGTTCAGAAGAATCCACCGAACAAGGAAACGTCTCCTTGGTGACGACCGGACGAAGCAGCTCGCCCGCCGCCCATACTTCGTCGCTGACATAGGAGGAGCGAATGCCGAGCGACGGGTCGGCATCCACAGGGATCGAGCCCAGCCAGAAATGATCGTGATTGCCCAGAACCTGGTACCACGGGATCGAACGATCGAGCCCAACCGCCTGATACGGCCTCTGATAGTCGACCGTCGCCGCTCCCAAATGCGCGCCACTGCTGGGGCAGATAATTTGTCCGTCGATGACATCCAGATACCAGCGGAGTTCGTTGTACTGCGTACTGTTGCAGGTGTCGCCGAGGGAAATGCCAAAGTCGAACGGCTGCCGTTGATGCAACACGTTCATCGTCTGCATGGCAGCATCCAGAACATGTGTCGTGTACAACATCACCGGCGAGTAAATTGATGTTTGCTTGCCTGCGCTGGCCGGATCCTGCTGCTGCAAATAAATCAGCTGATTGGGCGCTTCCTTGTCCGTGATGTGGATGTCCGATATCGCAAAGAAATGCAGCAGCCGGTGCGATCTGGTGCGTGTTGCGGCTGCGTAACCCGGCGGCATGATGTCATAGCGCGGAACCGCGGGCAATCCCGCTGCAAATGTGAAATCGCCATAGCCGTATTCTTGGTATCTGGAGATCTCGCAGAGTTCGGTGAGATAGAGCCCGGTGCCGGAGTTTGGCCCTTTTGGCTGGGCAGGCATCGGAAAGGAGATCATCCGTTCGAGCGTCGTTGCGACCTGCGGCGCGA
Organism: uncultured Acidobacteriota bacterium; assembly: GCA_963735505.1. GTDB lineage: Bacteria > Acidobacteriota > Terriglobia > Terriglobales > Acidobacteriaceae > JAKAAZ01. Next base: position 12,082 of record CAVTLR010000007.1, read on the forward strand.
TTTTGTATGCCGCCACCGGACGATGGAAGGCGGCTGCCTCCAGGGAATCAAAGTGCGCCAGGTACATACCGGCTACAGTGCCGGCAGTGTATTTCAGGAATTCTCTGCGACTCGTGCCGTGTAGCGGCGTTCCCTCGTCATCGGGGAGGTGCGTGCCTTCCGGTTCTATCGGATCATTCGCCATCCATAACCTCATTTCGCATCGCTCCACCGTTGTATCGGGCCCCGCGCGTCTCAGAATGACGGAGGCGTCGGAGGCAGAGAACCCGAACTGATGCCTTGGCACTGGGAGAAATCCGCCGTCAAATTCCCTTTCCCATCCAGGGTGATGACCCACAGACTGTCGTAGTCGTACGGCGACCAGACCGGCGCCGTCGGTGGGTTGTTGGAGCCGGGAAAATAGCTTGCCAGCAACGCATTGACGGTCTGACCGATCTGCACATACGCATATCCAAAAAGAACTTTGTGATGGGTAAATTGCCCACCCGTAAAGAAAAATGTGCTGGTGTCGGACCCTGGATCTGTTGCCGTCCAATTGACAGTAGTCATCAAATGGTAAGGCAGCTTGTTAGCGATGGCGTACGGCACGACGGTCATCGCCGGAGCCAGACCGGACCAGTTGAAATCTCCATTGGCGCTGACTGTTCCTTCTCCATACTGAGACGGATCCCCGGACCAGACCTGGTCTGGAGTCACCTTGCCGCGAAGCGTGTTAGGAAGATCAAGAGTTCGCCACTGCCCGGCTCCGATGTAGTTGTTGTCGGACCAGTCGTTATATGGGTGCGCATCGGCATGACGAACGAAATAGACTGTTTCGTTGGTATTGATGCCAGATGGAATCACCGCGCCATTCACGCCACCAATCACCTGCAGACTCTGCGGCGAATTTACCGTGCACGCCGCGCTGACCAGCCCTGAAGAAGGCAGAGCAGGATAGGTCACCGGCGGGACAACATTGCTGTTGTAGGTGATCAGGCTGGCAGTTCCAGAAGGGGTGATCGAAATGACATACAGAACATTCGCCCCACCATAATTTCGCGGAAGACTCAAATGATAGCCTTCCAGCGCATTCATCTTTGCCAGCAGCGCGCTCGTGGTTTCCCACGGCGCCGAGAAGACATACGATCCCGTAGGATGGGTCTTCACGATTCCGTCGACTACACTTTCGTTATCGCCGCCAGCATCGTTGAAATCGAGACCCTGGCAGGTCGGGCAGAAGGGCGAAGGGGTATACGCGCCGAGCGGTAAGGATGCGGCGCTATAGGACGCGTTCACGGGATAGTTCTGGCCCATGTACGGGTCCCCACCCGAGGTATTACTGGACAGCATGATCTGGTTCAGGACCGAAAACTGCTGCACCGCCTCCAGCCCTGCCATGTCGGGAAGCTTTGCAGACGTCTGCAGGTGTGTCATCGGTTCCAGGGCAGAAATACCATCGACATTTTGCGACCCCAAGACGTATTGATAGAGAAACGTGTCCATCATCAAAGCGCGCTCGAGCCCACTGTCCGTCAGGTTGCCCGTCGCCGGATCCATGTCTCCGGGCGAATTGAACGCCACATCTTCGCTCACCACAAAGATCAGGTTCAGATTAGCGGCGACCGGGGGATTTGGATTGGCCACCAGCGGCGTGAAGGAATGTCCACTCACACATCCACCTAGAAATATCGCGCCGAGAAGGAGGAACCCCAAACTCGCAGCACTCTTCGTATCTTTTGACATGATTTGTCACCCGTCGGAATTTGCCCCACGGAAGGTTATCGGCGACAAAGCTTTTCCCCATGAATTGGGTTCCATCGCGCGTCAGGCCCACGCTGCCGCCGGCATCTCAAGTCCATGGGGCGGCCATTGGATGCCTCGCATTCCGTTCGCCTTCGGTATGCTGAAGCTGAACCACAGTTGAACTTTGAGGATTCTTTGCATGCAGCTTTCGCCAACCCTGGCTCAGACGCTCACCAATCTCAACCTGGCTCCCTATCCCACGGTGACTGGCCTGCCGCAGTCGATTACCACGCGATCCCTGGCATCGTTCGCCGGCGCATTGCTGTGGGCCTGGCTTCTCCTGGTGAGTTTTGCCGGCTGGGGAAGACTTACTGGCGGACTGTTTCGCGGCCCGCGTCTACCCGCATCGGTCGCCTGCGCGCTCGGAATTGCAGTGATCGTCTTTTTGGGTGGCTGGCTGAATCTTCTTCACGCAATCTACCCCAGTGTTCTATTCGCAATCACCGGAGTGGGACTGCTGCTCTATGCCGCATCGCGCAGGCAACGACCGGAAGAGTATCGCTGGCTCCATTTCTGGAAAAATTCATCCCGCGGATCGAAGATCCTGATCGTGATTGCCCTGTTGATTCTCGTTCTGCGCATAGCAGCCACTGTGCGACTCGGAACTTTCAATGTCCCTGATGACAGTACTGCATATCTGGTTTTCCCGCAAAAGATGTTGGCCACGCACCACTTCGCCAACGATCCATTCAGCGATCGGCGCGTGATTTCAAGTCTCGGTGGCGCATACTTGCTGCAATGTTTGGCGATTGCCGCAACATCCATCTCCCACATTGCCATGGCGGATCGCACAATGGGATTCATGCTGTTGGCGGCGGCGTTGTTCGATATTGGGGTGCGCTTCGCACTATCTCCAATTCAAATTGCCCTGTTGGAGTTCCTCGTTTGCCTCGCACCCCAAGAAACAATCAACCTCACCTTTGTGGTGCTGCCGACTTCTCTCCTGTTAGCAATGATCTGGCTGGTGGTCGACGGCGATCAACTTCAACCCAGTTTACGAAATGCTTGTCTCATCGGGGTGACCGGCGGAGCGATCGTTTCGCTGAAGTCCACATACCTGCCAATTGTTGGCGTTTATGCGTTCCTCCCCTTCCTCGCGGCAAGTTGGAGGGCCAGAAGACTCACGCGGTTTAGTTCTCCGATCATCGCGGGGCTCAGCGCATTGGGAGTTCTGCTGGCATGGATGATCGCCATGAAAATGACCAGCGGGACGTATCTCTTCCCGGTTCTTGGCTCGGGCGTCGACTACACATCGTACGGCTTATTTCACTTGACGGCGAGATTTTCCACGCATCGCGCATTCGTCAAAATTTTTCTACAGGCTTTCGCATTGTGCATCCTGATCGGCGTCCAAATCGCTGTCGGTATCAAAAACGAAAACTTTCGAATCAGCCTCTTGGTTCTCGCCACGTCTGCGATTGCTATTACCGCATTCAACTATCGCAGTGGCGGGGACTTTATTTGGCGCTATAACTTTCCTCAGTTTCTCTGCGCGATTGTCATTTTCTATGCGGCGACTGGATCATCGCTCCTTCTAGAGCCCAGTTCAACGAAAGCTCGGCTGGCCTTTTATGTCGGCATGTTATCGCTTGCCAGCATGGTGTTTTATTACGATGCTGCTGGAAGCAGTCCTCGACCATTTAGACAAATCGGCTTGGAACATAAAGACTATGTAACTTCTCTACGAGCGAGCCTCACGGCTGTTTCATTAGCCGGCCCCTCCTTGAATTCCGAATATCAAGCCATCGAAAATTCGATTCCGCCTCGAACTTTAGCGCTTGAAAACGTCGCACGTCCCTATCTCTTTCACTACCGTCAGCACAACCTCTACGTAATGGATTGGCCGGGAGCTGCCAGTCCTCCGCCGGGATGGCCTTTCGGACAGAGCTCCGCCAAACTATCTTCTTATTTGCAGCAAAATTCAGTGCGCTATGTCGTGTACGACTATCACTACGCATCCTGGAATGATGCAGCTTCTTGCGTCTCCCTTCTGCGACCGAAGCTGTACTCCACCGAACTCTACGCACTATTCTGGATGTCCGTATTGTCAGATCACCAACTGGACCAGCTGCGGAAAGATTACCGGTCGATCTATGACGACGGCAAAGTAGCCGTGCTCGATCTTAATCAGCCGATTCCCACCGCTTCCGGAAACGAGCCCGTCTGGACGACCAACACCAATAAAGAAGAGATGTGTTCCGTGGTATTGGCCGGCTATCTGGCGAATCCATCCGTGCGGACGTCGACTAACTCCTCTGCCGACGCCGAATCAAGATAGCGCTAATGCAATGCAAATAAACGCAGCTAAGTCAATGGCATCGGAATGCACGAATATACGAGTTGCTGACGAGGGGACGATTGGTCCATACCCAACTGGTTGGATCCTTCCATGCTGGGTCCGTTTCGCGCGCCACAAGAACATCGATCGAGAGCCGTTTGCACACGTTCTGGATGTCGTATGTTCCTGCCTTGTTGAATAGATCGGTCAGGGCGGTCTGCGCCGGTGCACACAAATTGACATCGCCTCCGAATTCCGTGCCGCAATCGGGAAACGCATCGACAGACTGAAATCTTGAATACATCAGCAGCGGAAGATAGTCGTCGGTCATCGGGTTGTACTGAACGATCGCATATTTCGGTAGCGTCCGATCCAGATAGCTATATGCCTGTCGGATATCGAACGTGTAAGTGCCCACATTCGGCGGAGCTGGAAGCCACGCGGCGGGATGAGGAATATGCCCCGCATCATCCAGGATGGAATACGTGCGCAGCATGACGAGTCCATACGTCGTGCCGCAAAAACCGAGAACTAACGTGATCCATACCGCCCCGTTCAGGAGCCTTCCTCTCCATTCTCTCGATTTGCTTCGTGAGAAGATCCAGTCATCGAGATAGATGGTACCCCACAAGAGCACGACAAATTGCACGATCATTGCGCCGCGGAAAGCAAGGTCATTGTTGCCGATAACAGTCGATCGAATAAACGTTAAAGATGTCATTGTGACCAGCGCCAGGAACCAGCACGCAATTTCTGCTTCGCTCAGCGAGGACCAATTCCGGATGTCCCGCTTGAACCGTTCGCACGCCACAATCACGAAGAAACCGAATTCAAGAAGATACACCACCAGCACGGCCAGGAGCGCAGGGAAAAATGAATGGGCGAAACCACGCACTGCAAAAATGTGGGGTAAGGTTCGCAATCCGAATGCGCTGAATCCGCCGCCCACGGCACCCGGAGCGCCCACAACACCCGGGGAGTGAAGATCGTTCAAGTATGGTTTGGACAAAAGGTACGTGAGAATGCCAGTTATTAAATATAGGAAGAAATCCGAGAAGGACTTCTTATAAAGAAACCGAAAAGGCCATAAGACAAGAAATATCGCAAAGGTAAAGGTAACGTAGACGGAGAGTCCGGCAGCTGCGGCAAAAGCGAGCGCCGCAAAGATGCATGCGACCGCACGGGCAGCAAAAGAGGCCGTCTCCCCATCTTTCTTTTTTTGCACAGACCATAACGCCAGCAGTCCGATGAAGCAGGCGACGACCGAGGCTACGTGATGCGGAACCCACAATAAAGAATCAGGCCAGGTCGCAATCTGGGTCGGATCCCACCACTCCATATCGGCATGGACTACTTTGGAATGCAACGCGAGATAGAGGCTTGGAATCAGATCCAGTCCAGTTACCGCTAACAAGAAAAATCCAATGACGGATTTCCTTCGCAGGTTGCGAGTAATTCCAGAGAAATCTTTCAGGTATAGCGGAATCAATGCTGCCAGGGAAAAGCCGGCCCATATGGAACTGGCATCGAGTGCGTACCGCGGGCCGATATGTGCAAGCCGGGCAGGATAGCTGCAAAGCACATACCAGTAGTAATAATAGCGTGCGGTCGGAGCAGAACCTAAGTAGGAAAATGGATTTACTGGCGGCGGTCCTGATCGCATCGCAGAAGAAACGAATGCAACTCGTACCGCTTGATCGTACAGCGTCGCTGAGACGTACAATTTATGCCCAATCTGCAAATCCACAAGCGATGCGATCACGATCAGCATCCAGAGAATTGCCAGCAGGAGCCCAATTTTGGTTGTATTGCGCATCCGCGTGGGGACGGCGATCCGTCTCCCTCTCAACTGGAGAAAGCAGCCGACCACCACGGCCGCCGCAGCCACCAGAAACACGCCCATGATGACGCTACCTGGAAGGTAACGTCCCGCCAGGTTGGTCAGCATCGCAGAGACGACTAGAGAAATTGGGATGCTGAGGAGAAATTGTTCTGTGATCGACCGGCTGCGAAAACGAAATAAATCTGTCACCCAGGCGAATCCATAACCCGGTGGGAGGAAAAACAGACAAAACACCGGCATAATCGCCGCTGTACACACGACGTCCCGCAGTGTATAGCTATGGATCAAAATTGGAATCCTTCGCTACTCGCCAAAGTTGACAGATTCCAGCCCAAGGAATTGCGCGGACTGACCCAGCTCTTCTTCAATGCGGAGTAGTTGATTGTATTTGGCAATTCGATCCGTGCGCGAGGCCGAGCCGGTCTTGATCTGCCCGGCACTGGTCGCCACCGCAAAATCGGCGATGAAGGTATCTTCGGTCTCTCCGCTTCGATGCGAAATGATCGAAGTGTAGCCGTAGCGGCGTGCCAGATCGACAGCCTCGAATGTTTCGCTGACCGTGCCTATCTGGTTCACCTTGATCAGAATGGAATTTCCTACGCCTTCTTCAATACCACGCTGCAGAATCTCTGTGTTAGTCACAAAGATATCGTCGCCGACAAGTTGGACGTGATCGCCCAGTTCTTTGGTCAAATACGCCCAGCCCTTCCAATCGTTTTCTGCTAACCCGTCTTCCAGTGAAACGATCGGATATTGCCGAACCCAGCCCTCCCAGAAGCGCGTCATCTCCTCGCTGGTGTGTTCACTCTTGTCCGACTTTTTAAAGACGTACTTATTTTTATCGGCATCGAAAAACTCGCTGGCCGCCGGATCAAGTGCGAGAAAAATATCTTCCCCGGGTTTGTAACCAGCCTGGCTAATCGCTTCCAGAATCACTTCGACCGCTTCTGTATTCGACTTGAGCGAAGGAGCAAATCCGCCTTCATCCCCCACTGCTGTGTTGTAACCCTTCTTCTTCAGAACACCTTTCAAGGTGTGGAAGACCTCAACACCCCAGCGCAGCGCCTCAGAAAAACTTTCCGCGCCTGCCGGCATAATCATAAATTCCTGAAAGTCGACATTGTTGTCGGCGTGCGCGCCGCCGTTCAGAATATTCATCATCGGCGTCGGCAGCGTGCAGGCGTTTACTCCGCCCAGGTAGCGATAGAGCGGCATGTGCAACTCATTCGCAACCGCGCGCGCCGTTGCCATCGACACGGCCAGAATCGCATTTGCACCCAGCCGACCTTTGTTCGGTGTTCCGTCCAGCGCAATCATGGTTTGATCGATCAGGCGTTGATTGCTGGCATCCATTCCCGCCAGCTCCGGAGCGATGACGCTCTCGACATTTTCAATCGCCTGCAAAACGCCTTTGCCCTGGTAATGTTCCTGATCGCCGTCGCGCAGTTCCACAGCCTCGTGTTCGCCGGTGGAAGCGCCGCTGGGAACAATGGCCCGCCCCACGGTTCCACTCTGCAAAACAACGTCCGCTTCAACAGTCGGATTCCCGCGCGAGTCCAGCACTTCGCGGGCATGTATCGAGGTAATTTCAGTCATATCGCTCCTCAGGATCTTGTGGTCCAGCCTGTCTTTCAGCTGCGGACGGCGGTCCACGGGAATTGCATTTCCTTCAATGGTCCGGATGGATTGGACAAACTCTGGCATGCTTGCGGCAGTTTCGGCTGTATATCCAGGTTAGGAAATGCTGGGTAAGGGGCCATCCTCGGAAAACTTCACCATGGACGCGCCGACGAAACGTCAAGGACTAAATCTTTGAATCACGTCCAGTGTAACAAAGCTGTGCTGTCTGGATGTGAGGACGCGCACCCGAACAAGCCAATAAGACCCGTGCAGCTCTCCGCGCGGGCGCCCGTTCAACTCGGGTTCACGAAAAAATTTCGACCCGAGGTCACGCCGAGCGAAGTTCCAGTTGATGAATTGAATAACGAAGATAACTCTTTTGATACCGCATGACACGGTCGGCGGTGCAGCCCGTAAATGCTCCATTAGACTGAAATTGCGGTGAAGCCATGGGCTTCACCCGAGGAGCACACAAGAAAAGCTCCGCAACAAACCACCCGGGAGTTGCGTCCAATACAGTGGATCGTCGGACCCAAAATGCTCAGCGACCGAGGGTGGAAACGAAGCAGTTGCAACGCAAATCTCGCAGGATCGCTGACAGGCGAAACCGAATAAAGAGGGCGGACATGAGAATTCTAACGGCTACCAGCCTTGCCGCAGTGATGGTCGCGGCAACAGCCTTTGGGCAAAGCGCAAAACCCAGCCCCTACCAGGGCGTTTCCCATCCGCCGGATGATGCCATTGTCACCAACGACCTGACGCCGACGCCGCCCGCTTCGACCGACTCGACCGATGCGACACAAACCGTCACGCCGTTGGCGAGCCAGCCCACCGCTCACATGGAGGCGCCTCCGACCTCCCCGCAGGACCATGACTACATGCAGCATCCGGGACTCGTCAGCAGGCCGGCGAATTCTTTTGACGACGATATTGTCACCACCCCGGAAACTACAGAACAAGCGAACGACTCAGGCATCGTAGTCCGCGTTCCTTCGGCGCCAAATCAATTGCCGGAAGGCACCACCCTGATGGTCTCTCTGAATCAGTCGCTGTCGACATCCACCACCCAACCGGGCACAATCTTCAGCGCTCGCTTGCTCGCGCCTGTCATGAAAGATAACCGCATCGTGATCCCCGTCGGTTCCACGGTGACCGGACGAGTGACATCGGTCAGTGAAGGGCGACGCATCACCGGCGGCGCTTCGATTCGACTGCGGCCAGACGAAGTGGTGCTCCCCGATGGCACCCGATATTTCCTGCACGCTGAAGTCTATGACCTTGGCGATTCCCGCAAGACGAAGCCTGACGCCGAAGGCAACGTCGTCAATGTTGCCCACGGCAAGCGTACGATTGCGGAAGCTAGTCTGCTCGGCGGAGGGGCAGCAGCGGCAGGCTTTATGATCGCAGGCGGCCCGGCAGCCTTGGTTCTTGGCGGCGCGGCGGCTGGCTATGTGGGTGCGCACTGGCTGCTGGAAAGCAAGCAGGCTGTGCTTCCCAAAGATTCTGAAGTCGTCTTCGGCTTGACCCAGCCCATGTCGCTGGTTTCTTTCCACGAGTAACTCAAGCGAAGTTACAGCAGCGAAATTTAGGTAACAGAAAAATCAAAAGGCTCGGCGAGATGTTTCCTCTCCGAGCCTTTTTCGTTGCTTAGTAGTTCCGCGCGAACTTATTGGTTAGGTGTGATCGACAATCGAACCACCGACGTCGAGCGGTAAAGCCTCGCGCACGGCTGCCCCGTGCTGCAGATGACAAACATCATCTCCAGATTTTGAGGATGCTCCTTGACAGCTTCCGCAACTGGATCGCCATCAATCGCGACAATAAAATCCGCAGCTGCAGCTGGATCTTTCAACGCCTGCTGCCACTGGTCGTAATCGCCTTCGTTGATGGTTCGACTCAGCGTAAAACCAATCTGCTGCAGCGCCCCAATGTGCGCCGACGTGTACATCAGCAGGGTGGCTTGCGGAGGAAGAATCATCAGCTTGTCTGCCAGCGATCGTTCAAACGCCATCCGCGTCTTGGCGTTGACCTTCGCTTCTTGCAACACCAGCGGAGTCGCGTACATCAGGAAAGCATTACTGGCGACAATCAGCGCTAATGCAAATCCCAGGATCGGACGCGTCCACTGCGGTCGCTTCTTGATCGCCGCCAACACCGCAAATGCGGGGAACAGTGCAAACGCCGGCAGCAGTTCCATGCCATATCGCGTGTTGTAGTAGGAGTGCGGAAACCACACCGGAAGAAAAATCGGCACCGATCCATAAGCCACCGAATAGGTGTAGAACGGGATTGGCATCCACAACAAAATTGCCGCCGGTACCGCGAGGCTGCGATAGCGAACCAGCGCGTACGCCGTGCCCGCAGCCGCCATCAGCATCAGCAAGCTTCCGCACCGTAATGGCGCCGCGCCCATCTTGGCCGACTTGACGTAGTAGAGGAATGCCCACCACACATGATGCCAGCCCGGATACGGCAAGGAGCCCGGCTTGGTGGTTCGCTTGGCAATCGCCGCCGCGGAGTAAGGTCCGCGCAGAAAATCCAGCGGGTCGCCGTACATGCGCCAGTTATAACCCAGCCAGGTAAGCGGCGCGGCAAGCAGACACAGCGTGCACACGACCAACACGCCGGCATTCGCCCGATCCTTCCACCACGCATGCCGCACCGTCCAGTACGCCACTGCGAGCCATGCCAGCGTGCCCAGAATCCAGCCATCATAACGAGTGAAAACCGCGGCGATCAGTACGAGGGTCAGCTTGATTAACGCAGCACGAGCTTCAGGCGCGTCCGCTTCTCGCAATGCCGACTCGAATGCGGTCAGATGCACCACACTCCAAATCATCAGCGCCAGAAACAACGGCTCTGTCATGGCGGTAACGGACATGTACAGCAACCCTGGATTGAGCGCCAGGGCAGCGAACACCAGCAGCGCCAGCAGCGGTCGCATCCATTGTCGAGCCAACCGATAGATGCCGGCGCAGGCCATCACATAGCTGGCCATCGACGGAATCGCCCCCGCCAATCCGTTCTGCCACCAGCCCGTCCGCTGCACAAACGGCAACAAAAGCAGGTGCGGCAGTGGCAGCCACACAGAACCCAGCTGGCTGAATCCTGGATTGCGCGAATCGAAAATCCGCCGCGCAATATGCAGATGCGCGACAGCATCTCCATAAAGCAACAGATAACCATGCCGCGCGCAGAAGGCCAGAGAAGCCGCCGTCAGCAGAATCGCCACCGTCGACACCAGCTTGATTTCTTCCCCAAGTGTAGGAACGCTTCTGGTTCGACTGGGTCGAGCGCTGGGTTTCTTATTCGGCATCGAGGTGCGAAAGCTCCTGAAAGCTCGCAAATCGCTGATCGATTTCTTCGCGCGTCAGAGCCTGGATCCGCTCCGTGCCAAAACGTTCCACGGCAAACGAGCCCATCACACCGCCATAAAACATCGCCCGTTTGAATTGCGCTGGTGTAATGTCCGGCTGCGATGCAAGGTACCCGAAGAATCCGCCGGCGAACGAGTCACCCGCGCCGGTTGGATCGACCACTTCTGCCAACGGTAATGCTGGAGCGCGGAAGAAGCGGTTGTGGACGCCGCCAGGAAACGAGTGCTCGCCAAAGAATGCGGTCGCCCCGTACTCGCCATGCTTCACGATCAGCGTTTTCGGCCCGAGTTCCATAATGCGTTCCGCGGCGCGTACCAGGTTGGCATCTTCACCCAGCAACTTGGCTTCGCCATCGTTGATCAACAGAACATCCAGACCCTTCATCACTGCTTTCAGGTTTTCCTTGTGGCCGGTGATCCAGTAATTCATGGTGTCGCCGCAAACCAGCCGTACCTTCGGCATTTGCTGGCGAACCTGCTGCTGCAACGCAGGATCGATATTCGCAAGAAACAGGAATTCACTGTCGCGGTACGATGCGGGAATCTTAGGCTGGAAACGTTCGAACACATTCAAATCCGTGCGCAGCGTCTTCGCTTCGTTCAGGTTCTCAAGATATTCGCCGGTCCAGTGAAAGCTTTTACCCGCGGTGTGCTCAATGCCTTCCGTATCGATCCCTCGCGCGCGGAATACCGCTTCCTCCGTGGCAGTAAAGTCTTCTCCAACCACGCCGATCACGCGGACGTTCGTAAAAAAGCTGGCGGCCAACGCAAAGTGGGTGGCAGCCCCTCCCAGGCAGCGATCGACGGTGCCGCTGGGAGTTTGAATGCTATCGAATGCAACCGAACCAACAACAAGAATCGACATTGAGGCGAACACTTTCCTAATCAGAATTTGTGCAATTCAACTTTTGTAGCGAAGCGTAACTAGTCGCGGAAATACTTTTCCAGCAGCAGATGAAGCGTTTGTTTTGTCTTTGCCGATACTACCGACGGCTGCGTCAAAATCGCATCCTTCAGCGCAGACTGGCAATGGCAAGTACGCTTGGCCGGCAACGCTGCAACGGCTGCATCCAGCACCTTTAAAGCTGCGGCACTATTTTGATTCAGCACCGCCACAATTTGTTCCGTAGTCACGGAATCGTGTCCTGGATGCCAGCAATCGTAATCTGTCACCATGGCCAGCGTGCCGTAGCAAATCTCCGCTTCACGCGACAATTTCGCCTCCTGCAAATTGGTCATGCCGATCACGTCCGCGCCCCAGGACCGGTACAAATTCGATTCCGCCTTGGTAGAAAACTGCGGCCCTTCCATGCAGACGTAGGTTCCGCCGCGGCTGGCCTCAACCCCGCTGCTTGTACACCCGGCCATCATCGCGTTTCCCACCTCCGCGCAGACGGGATCGGCAAGCGCCACATGCGCCACGATATCCGGCCCGAAGAACGTGCTGCGCCGCGCATACGTGCGGTCGATGAACTGATCCGGCACCACAAACTTTCCTGGCTTGTGTTCTTCCTTCAGCGAGCCAACCGCTGAAATGGACAGGATTGCGCTCACCCCCGCCTGCTTCATCGCGTAAATATTGGCCCGATAGTTAATGTCAGAGGGAAGCAGATGATGACCGCGTCCGTGTCGAGCCAGGAAAACAACTTTGCGACCACGCAATTCTCCGAAGGTCAACCAGTCAGACGGTTCGCCGAAGGGAGTGCTGATCTGCTCCTGGCGTACATTGGTCAGCCCGGGCATGTGGTACAGCCCGCTCCCACCAAGAATTCCTATCTCTGCGCGAAACATGGTCAGATGTTCTCCTTCGCTGCTCATCTCATTCTCACCTCGATACCAACCCAGTCGAACGAGGCTGCAAAGTGGTTAGTATATCGTGCATCCGCTTTTCCCCGGGAGCCGACAGGGCGGCCAGCCAACTTCGCAACCCTGCCGTCAGGTCTGTTTGTGGCACTCTGTTTTCAACCTGAACGCTGGTGGCGCTGTCGACGATGCTGCCCATCATCACAAATTCAAGCTTGCGCGCCAGGTCCATTGGAAAACTCTCGCTGATAAATACTGTCTTGCCTGAAACCACCACCAGCACCGGCCCCTCTGACGTCTTCCAGACTCGAGTAATAATTGTTCCCTGCGGAGCATCGCTATCGTCCGCCGGCGCAAGAACGGCGTCGTCATATTTGCGTGGAATCTCCGCTGCGTACAGATTCGCAAATGCAAGCGCGGCCTCCGGCGTAGCCCAGCGCGACAAATAGAGAAGAGCCAGCGATCCAGTCGAGTCTTTTGCGCTCGCGCTGGTGGCGTCTTTGGATTGCGCGGTGTAATAAATTCCCCCGCGCCACGCGGGAGCCAGGGCGTCTGCCGCCGTTTGCCCACCGAAAAGCTCCGCCATCACCTGCACGTCAAATTCGCCCATCACGCCAATGTCGTAGGGCCGATACTCCGCATCGATCAGCGAGTGGATGTCGGGCATCTTCAAAAGCGGAACCGGCGCATGCGTCAGATAAACCGCCGGATTCATGATTTCGTAGGTCGACGACGGAGGATGATTGAGCATTCCAGCAAAGGCCGCATCCCGGCCCTTCGCGGTCCACACCGCGCGCACGAAATTCAGCCCCGCGACATAAGGAAATATCAGCGATTTTTGCAGCACCAATGGAGCATTGGCGAGCGTGGGAGAATCGCTGCTGTCACCCATGGCCTCGTTCATTTTGTCCACCGCTTGCGGCGCTGTCAAAAGCGTCTTTCCGCTGGGCGCCAAAACGTAATCAATGAAAACTGCCATTGCCTGGCCTTCGACCACCGAGTCGCGCACAGTATCTGCTTCATCGGTGGCGATGCGTTCGTTATCCTGCTGCACGTTCGTCGGGGCCGGCTGGTCGTCGTCGCGATCCCATTTCTCCAGGTGAATATGCTGGTCTTGCAGTGCGTGCGTCAGCTCGTGCGCCAGTACCGGTTTTTGCTCTTCCGGCGGAATCCAATCCAGCAGATTCACCGTCTTTGTTTTGTCATCGTAATAGCCGGCAATTTGTTCGCGCAGCAGTTGGATCAAAAATGGCTTGAGCTGAAAATCGCGATCCAGCAGCCCAAACTTTTTCAACACCAGCTCACTGCTTTGCAGTCGCTTTGCATCGCGATCATTTTGCAGTTGATGCATTAAATACTTTTCCACTTCGTCGCGCGTCACCAGTCGGCGTTTCACAGTCTGCAATACCGGCAGGCCGGTCACTTTGCTGTCAAACTGCAAAATCGAATCGACGGACCGGAACAGCTGTTGTGCCTGCTCCGGCGTAATTTGTGTCGGCGCGGACGGATTTGCGGCCTGTCCCGGCGTGGACGGCTTGGCGGCCTGTCCCGGCGACGACGGCGACGGCGGGCGCGCGGACGCAGGTGGAGTAGACGGCGTGGATGGCTCGTTCCCCGCAGGCGGTGACGGCGCAGGTGCCGACTGAGCGTGCGACTCCCGCGGCAGCAAGAAGAACAGCGCGCACACTGGAATGGCGAGCCACTGAGTCACCGAAAAAAGCACATTGCGATGCAACCAATCGGTGTCCAGGCCCTTGCGCCAGATTGTGATCCGGCAAACATGTCTCAACCTTCATCCAACCTCTTCATGACGGGGCCATTGCTGCATCCCCGCTATAATTTGGAGTGTACCTTTGTAAGACGTTGTATACCGGCCGCTATGAGCAATTCCATCCCCAATCAGGTCGAAGCAGGTTCCACCGGGTCAACGATGGCAGGCCCTGTTAGCGTCGCAAACTCCAACCCGGAGACGGCTGCAGCGGACCAGGCTGTCCACGCAACTCCCTTGGCTGAAGCTTTAAAAACTATGCCTTCCGTGACCCTTTTGCAATATCGCGGGGCAGAAAGCATTGCCAAGTTTTCGAACGCGACCGACGAGCTGGCCGCACTACTGAACAACGTCGGAGTCTACGATCTGGGATGGCGGCGGTTGATTCGCTGTACCGGCGAAGATCGTATGCGCTGGCTGAATGGCATGGTCACAAATTTCGTCGGCAACCTGGATGAGAATGCCGGCTGCTACGCTTTCGTGCTCAACGCGCAGGGTCGCATTCAGGGAGACATCGATATTTATCGACGCCACGATTCCATTTGGCTTGAAACCGACGCCTCCCAGGTTACTGCGCTGACCGCTTTTCTGGATCACTACATCATTATGGATGACGTGACCCTCGAATCGCAGCCGCAGTGGACTGCGCTTGGGGTTGCAGGTCCGCGTGCCGCCGAGTCCATCGCCGAAGCGGGTCTGCCAGTTCCCTCTTCGCCGCTTCACGTTTCAGAAACAACCTGGCAAGGACACCCCGCTGATCGTCATTGCAGCCCACAGCCCGCTCGTCCCCCGCTACGAAATCTGGATGGAACGCGATTTCGTTCTGCCGCTGTGGAACGCGTTACAAGCAGCGGGCAGCCTGCCTTGTGGAGTGAACGCAATCGAGTCACTGCGCGTGCTGCAGGGTACCCCGGCCTACTCGGTCGACATCACCGCCAAGGATCTGCCGCAGGAAACCAATCAGATGCGGGCGCTTCATTTCAACAAGGGTTGTTATCTTGGGCAGGAAATTGTCGAGCGCATACATTCTCGAGGCAATGTGCATCGAACATTCACAGGCTTTGTCCTTGCAGATGGCAGCCCAACACCCGGAACTGCCCTGCTCGTAGAGGGCAAGCCGGTCGGGGAGATCACCAGCGTCGCTCGCGTCGTGCTGCCCGGCGCTAGCGAAAAGATAGTTGCACTGGGAACTATTCGTCGCGAAGCGCTGGAGCGAAAGAGTGACCTGCTCGCCGGTGAAACAGTTGCGCGCCCCTCGCCGCTTCCTTTCGACTTCAGCAGCGAAGCAGCCCAGCCAAGAGAATTCATACCCTAGGTTCACCACTTTTGTACGAGGAAACGAGCCACGTTATGCCAGAGAAAGAACCGCAGGTTACATTCACCGATCGCCGCAAGATTTCTTCCGATGGAGAAATTCGCCCCGGTGTCGCCGAGAGCGAAGCCGAAGAAGCAAGGCGGCGCCAAGCGGAAACTGCTAAGACAGCAGCCGCAACCGCCGAGCCAACCGCGAGCGCAAAAGAGGCGGCGCCTGATGCTTCATCAAGCGCGCCCGAAAGCCATGCCGGCCAATCTGGCCCTGAAGATCAACTACCCGAAGGACCGACAGCCAAGGAAAGCGCCGACTCCAACGCCGCCTATCAGGAAACCACGCAACAGCTGGACGAGTTGCTGCGCGCCAAGGCGCCGGATTCCTCGCATCTCGGGCCCATCGTTTTCGATCACCTGGTGCAATCCATGTACATGACCGCCATGATGAGCATGGGTGCGGGCACGCAGCCAGGAGAAAAGCCGCGCATCGATCTGATGGGCGCGCGCCAGACTATCGACCTGCTGGGTGTTCTGGCGGAGAAAACCAAAGGAAACCTGACCGCCAACGAGCAGCGCCTGCTGGAGAGCGCTCTGTTTGAGCTGCGCATGATGTTCCTGGAGATTACGAACGCGATCGCGCGCAATGCGGCCAATCCTCCGCAACCGCAACCTACCGGTCGAAAATAATCGACACGCTTCCACGCACCATAAGAAAGTTCAGATGCACGCAGAGATCGTTTTCCTGGGCAGCGGCACTTCCATGGGCGTTCCGACGCTTGGATGCGGCTGCGCCGTCTGTACCTCAAGCGATCCCAAAGATAACCGCATGCGTCCGTCGATTCTCGTCAAGTTTCGCGAGGGCGACAACGAACGACACGTGCTGATTGATACCGGACCGGATTTTCGCCAGCAGGCGTTGCGCGAAAATCTGCGCACCATCGACGCCGTGCTGTACACGCATTCCCACGCGGACCACATCATGGGCCTCGACGATCTGCGCCCGCTCAGCTTCAAGAACCCGGACAAGATTCCTCTTTATGCCGACAGCACCACCACCCAGGTGCTGCAGCAGGTTTTCGAATACACATTTTCCGAGAGCAATCGCTATCCCTACAAAGCCCGCGTCGAACTGCGTCCGCTGCAAGAACACACGTACCTGTTCGGCGCTGATTTTGTCACGGTTCCGTTGCTGCATGGGGCTCTCGAAACGGTCGGCTTTCGCTTTGGAAAGGCCGCGTATTTGACCGACATGAGCGATATTCCAGAGACCAGTTTTTCGTTATTGCAAGATTTGGATGTCTTGATTATTGATGCTTTGCGACGAACCCCACATCCAAGCCATTCGAACGTGGAAACGTCTTTGAAATTCATTCAGAAAATCCAGCCCCGCCAGGCCTACTTCACCCACATTGCGCACGATCTGGGGCACGTTGAGTTGGAAAATGAACTTCCCGCCAACGTCCACATGGCCTATGACGGACTTCGCATTCCCTTCGAGCTATAGCCATGCACATCTTCCATTCCATTCAGGAGATTCCCCCCGACTTTGGCCCGTCGGTTGTAACCATTGGCAATTTCGATGGCGTGCATCGCGGGCATCAAGCGGTCCTGCAGGAAATGATTGCGCGTGCGCGTGCGCTGCATGCCCGTTCCATTGCAGTCACGTTCGATCCTCACCCGGTTCGCGTCCTCCGCCCGCAGATTCCCCTGCGCCTGATCACCCAGCAGGAGCAAAAACTCGCATGGCTCGCAAATTCCGGCATCGATGCCGTAGTGGTTCTTCCGTTCACGCGCGAGCTCTCTCGACTCACTGCACGCGAGTTTGCTCGCAACATTCTGCACGATTCGCTGCATGCGATCGAAGTCCACGAGGGGGATAATTTTCGTTTTGGCGCCGATGCCGACGCGGATGTAAATGATCTGTCCTCGCTAGGCGAAGATTTTGGTTTCAAGGTTCACGTTCATTCCCCAACCCATCGAAGAGGAAAGGTTGTCTCCAGCAGCGCCGTCCGCGGTGCGATTGCAGCTGGAAATATGCGTGCCGCGCGCCAACTGCTGGGCCGGCCATTCGAGATCATAGCCACCCCAGCGCCCGGCCGCGGCTATGGCTCACGCTACACGGTTCCTACAATCAACCTGGCGCCGTACAAAGAACTGCTCCCCGCCAACGGTGTCTACATCACCTGCCTCGAGGTGAACGGAGAAAGGTTTGAGTCAGTCACCAACGTCGGCAATCGCCCTACCTTTGGCGATGATTCGTTTGCGGTGGAAACTCACATCCTCGACTTTCATCCCATTGCGCTCGACGAGACCACGCAACTTCGACTTCTCTTTCTCGACCGTCTGCGCGCGGAAATTGCCTGGCCATCGCCCCAGGCTCTGAAAGAGCAGATCGGCAAAGACGTCGCCCGTGCTCGACACTATTTCGCGCTGTATCAAACGCTCTTCGGGCTCAACTCCCAGGCGTAGGCCAATCGCGCTACCTTTAGGATCCATGAAAAAGGAAAAGCCCGAAAGCAGCCGCCTTCGGGCCATGCATTGCGTTTTTTATCTCCGCCGGAATGGCCGGCTACGCCGCAGTTTGCGCCTCTTGATTCACGCTCGCTGAAATCTTTGTCAGCTTCTCATCCGCCGCTTTTTCCTCATCCAACGTTTGCTCCAGCAGTTCGACGATATCCGCGTTGCCCAGCAACTGCGCAAAGGCGCGCACCGAACCATAGCCGGCGATTTCGTAATGTTCCACCCTCTGCGCCGCGGCAATCAATCCGGCATCCCGCAGCGGCCCCTTTTCGATCTCCTGAACCACCTCCGCGCCTTCCTCCAGCACACCCTTCATGCCCTCACAAGTTTTGCCGGTTCCCTTTTTTCCAAGCTTCTGAAAGATTTCTTCCAGGCGCTCCACGTGACCCTTCGTCTCCTGCAAGTGGCTATCGAAGGCCGCGCTCAATTCCTCGGTAGACGCAGCTTTCACTAACTTTGGCAATGCCTTCGTGATTTGCTTTTCAGCGGAATACAGATCTTTTAATTCATCCAGAAAAAGATCTTCGATTGACTCGACTTTCATGACGTGCACCTCAGAACTGCGGAAATTGACATCCTTACCCTGCTAGGATGCGGCCACCGCAAAGGCGCTGCCCGATGCGTTATGGTGCGATCAATGGCCTGCCAAAGCTGCAGCCAGCTGCCCCGACGATTTGCATCTCCTTTACCAACGCAGCTTGCAAGCACGCGCTACCGTTGCAACACCAGCCGATCGAGACTGATAGTGTTGGCATTTACAGGCATAAACGTAATGGAGTTATTCCCACCCTTCAGCTGAATCGGAATCGCCGTAGACCTTTCGCCGGCCCCGTGGATGAGGATATCTACGGGTCCACCCTGATTGATTTTCATTGCAATATGTTCACCCGCTGAAACTGATTGAATTCCATAGACGGTGATCCGATAGCGACCCGAGGTGGGAACAAATATATCGGTGAATTCGAGCGAGCTGCCGTCGTTGTGCCCAGCCCGATTCGCTGGCATCGAGATGGCGTAACCGCCTTCGCATTCATGGCAGACAACGTACCCTGCCGCCCCCGTGCGGACATTGCCGGGCCATGCAGCTGGATAGGTCGCGCCTTTTGTCCACGAGAAATTACCGGTCACCTTCAACAAAACCGAGCCGTGCGGCGGGATTTGCGTCCTATAGCTCGTAGCGATTTGCCCCAAATTTTGATGTGTCCATAAATCACGCACATCGGCTTTGCCTAGAAGGCCCAGGTCGCTCCATTGAACAGCAATCTCTGCCGCAGCCGGCGAAAGATTCAGCAGCAGAACAGCACTGGTGCCACTGCCGATCCTGCCCAGCGGTTTCATCCAGACTTGCAGGCCTTTCCGATCTTCTCTTACCTTGACCGGACCGGCCCCAAGCGGGTCCTGATCGACGGCAATCGCTTCAACATTGGTGTAGATTTCCCGGGTTGCAGCATCCATCCGGGTCAAATCATTTCCAGCCCACAACGGAGCCGCGGAAATGACCCACATAGAGAAATGGGAGCGCTCTTCGATCCTGTTGAGGCCGGGATTTCCTACTTCCAGCATGTCGGGATCGTTCCAGCTGTTGGGCGCACTGAAGGCCGCATGCCTTGCGTTCAATTGAAAATTCTTTACCACGCTCGCCCACTCGACATGATCTTGCCTGGGGCTGATGTCACCCGTAGTTCTCCACAACTGAGCCTTCCCTTGCGCCCATGTCCAGGGATCTTCGTTTCCCCAGGAGCAGATATAGAACAACATTGGACGATGCGTTTTCTGAATGGCGGCGGCCATCCGCTCGTAAATTTCCCTCCCCGTGTGACCGGACACGCGATTGCAGTAATCCATTTCGACCAGATCCATACCCCAGGAAGCAAATGTCCGGGCATCCTGATCTTCATGCCCATAGCTGCCTTGATAACGAGGTTTCGGATTGCAGGTGTACGGACCTACATCGGTGTAGATTCCGGCCTTCAGTCCGCGCGCATGGATGTAGTCCACCAGCGCTTTCATCCCATCGGGAAAGCGAACTGGATCGACAATCAGTTCGCCGCTGGTATTTCGTCCGGGAGCAATGCACTCCTGAATCAGCACATAGCGGTACCCAAGATCCCGCATCCCGGTGGAGACCAGCGCATCTGCCTGGTCGCGAATCGTCTGCTCGTTGTAGTCACAGAAAAAATGGTTCCAACTGGCCCATCCCATCGGTGGCGTCGGGGCCAGATTTGCCTGCAGCTTGCCTCCAGCCTGCGCTAGGATCGGCGCACAACATGCCAGCAGAACGACAACTCGCGCAAGAATTCCGACTGTCTTTCGCTTTTGAAAACGAACAGAGCGCCTGGGGGCTATCGCCAAGATCTACCTCGTAGGATTGCTTGGAATCGAAGAAATCACACTCGCGGTAGACTTCGCAACGTTCGATCCAACCGGGGCTTCGCCCGGAAACGCTTCGTCCGGATGACCAGCGATCGCCGTCCGCATGAAATCGATCCAGATGGGCAACGCCACTCTGGCTCCCGTTTCCTTGTCGCCCAGGGTCTGCCGGTCGTCGTACCCAACCCAGACGCCGCAGGTAACGGAAGGCGAAAAGCCCAGAAACCATGCGTCCGTAAAGTCATTGGTGGTTCCCGTTTTTCCGCCTAGCGGGTGATGCAGCTGGCTCACCGTCGCTCCGGTCCCCTGGCGCGTGACCGCCTCAAACAACTGCATCATTTGCCGGGCTGTCGTTTGATCGGTCGAAACGTGTACGTCGGGAGTGTCGTCCCACAAAACCTCTCCGTCGGCTGTGGTCACGCGATGGACAAAGTGCGGTGTCAGCCGAATGCCGTCATTGGGAAAGCTGCTGTAGGCTGCTACCTGCTCGTACAAGCTGATTTCCGCCGCACCCAGCGCAATCGGCAGAAACGCGGGAATATCCGTCGTCACACCGAAACGATGCGCCGTCGCAATCACCTTGTGGATGCCAATATGATCCGCCAGCTTCAGCGCGGGGATGTTTAGCGAATCCGCAAAGGCCCGCGTCAGCGTGATATTCCCCAGCCAGCGGTGTTCATAATCATGCGGAATATAGAGACCAGACGCCGTGCGAAACGTCACTGGGCCATCGAGGATCAGGCTGTCCGGTTTGTACCCCTCCTCCATCGCCGCCGTGTAGTCATAGGCTTTAAAAGAGGAGCCGGTTTGCCGCTCTGCCTGGGTGGCTCGATCGTATTCCGACAGGTTGAAATCTCGTCCGCCGATCAGCGCAAGAATGTCTCCACTGGGATTGTCCACTGCCATCAGCGCAGCTTGTACGCCGCTGTCTTGTTCCAGCGTGGCATAGAGCAGGCCGCCATTCGTCGTCGCGGCCGGCGATGGCTGGCTCGCGGCAATTTTGCCCACCGCTTGTGCGCCCGCAGCCTGCGGCAGGATTCGCACATACACAATATCTCCCGGACGAAGCATGTCCGTGGCTAATTCCTTCTTGGTCCAGGCCCAACCTTCGGGAGCAATAATCGCGCTGCTATTTTCGCCCACGCGCACCGTCACTTCATAGGGCAACACTTCTGTCACCACCCCATGAATGTACGTTCCCGGTGTCGGCTTTACACTCCAGTCGGGATGCCGGAAGGCATCGATGGAACTACCCGCCGCAATGACGTTCAGCAGGTTGCCGCGCCAGCCTCGACGGCGCTCATACGATGCCAACCCATCCAAAACCGCGGCGTTCGCGGCCTGCTGCAGATTCAAATCCAATGTTGTGTAAACCCGCAGCCCGGATTGGTGCACCATGTCCGATCCGAATCTCTGGTCCAGCTCCTTGCGAACTTCGTCTACAAACCAGGGAGCCACCGTATTCGGAGGCGATTCAATGTGCAGCCCCAGCGGGCTCGCCTTGGCTTCCGCCGCCTGTTGCGCCGTGATATCGCCGTCCTCCAGCATGGCGTTTAGAACAAGGTTGCGCCGATCCAGCGCCCGTTCCGGATGACTCACAGGAGAGTAATACGACGGTCCTCGCGGCAGAGCGGCCAGCAGCGCCGCCTCCGGCAAGGTCAAATCGCGCGCATGCTTGCTGAAGTAATATTCCGACCCCGCCTCAAACCCATACACGCCCTGACCCAGATAAATCTGGTTCGCGTACAGCGTAAAAATCTGCTGCTTGGTGAAATTCCGTTCAATCTGAATCGACAGCAGGACTTCCTGCAGCTTGCGATGAAACGATCGCTCCGGCGAGAGAAAAAGATTCTTCGCCAACTGCATGGTCAAAGTGGAAGCACCCTGGGCACGCCGATCCGTTGTCAAATCCCGATAGGCTGCCCCAGCCACGCGAAACAGGTTGACCCCCCAATGGCTTTCAAAGTTCTTATCTTCAATGGAAATTACGGCGTTGCGCAGCACTGGAGGAATATCGTCGTATCCAACAACAATGCGACGTTCCAGCGCGAAAGATCCAATCTGGCTGCCGTGAACGTCGTAGAGCAAGGTTGTCGTGTTCGGCCGGTAGCGCTCCAGATCCTGTATCTGGGGAAGGTCGACCGTATAGATCAACAGCAATCCACTTAGCGCCCCGAACAAGGCCGCGAGAATCGCGAGGATCGCGAACGCAGCCGAACCGGCCAGCTTTTTTCTTCGCCTGGAGGGGGGTCGGAAATTCGCCCGGCGAACGCCGTGCAGTCTGGAAGAAGCCTGAGATGCTGGAGGTGTGAAGGTCAAGGACAGTCCTGATGCAATTCTCTTACATCTCTCGAGCAAATCGCAGAAATCTGTCTACTTCGCGCGGATTTGCCGGCGCAGCAATGGACGCATCGCTCTGCCGCCTCCGGCGACGCAATTGATGGATGAGTTAGACGGCCTTCGCCTGGAGTTAGGCGGCCTTCGCCTGCTTCAACAGTTCCAAGGCCTTGTTCAACTGATCGTCCGGTTGTGGCGCAGCAGGAGGCGCAGGAGCAGCTTTTGCAGCTCCAGGAGCGCTCGGAACCGTCACCGGGCCGTGCGGCGCGGCTGGGGTCTGTAAACCGAAACCATTGTTCTCTGCCACCGCTACATTCGGCGTCACCGCTTTATCCTGGATGGCGTCTCCATCCGGTGTGTGGTATTTGGCGACCGAAAGGAACAACATGCCGCCATCAGGAAGAGGAATCTGCTTCTGTACCGAACCGGAACCGAAGGTGCGATCCCCCACCAGCTCCGCGCGCTTGTTATCTTTCAACGCAGCCGCCACAATCTCCGCCGGACCGGAGGTGCCGTGATTGACCAGAACCATCAGCGGCGCTTCGGTCACAAAATTCTTTGCATCCGCTGTCCAGGTTTGCTTCGGATAGGTTTGACCTTGCAGTGTTGCGATGGTGCCGGTTTTTAAAAACGCATTTGCCAACTGCACTGCGGAATTCATATTTCCGCCGGTTACGTCGCGCAGATCCAGCAAAATCTTCTGCTTTCCCGCGCTTTGAACCTGGCGCAGTTTCGTCACAATGTCATCCACTCTGTTCTGGCTCAGGTCAAAGGGCTTCAGATACAGAATGCTGCTGTTCTCATATTCATCGACGTGCATCGCCGGATAGTCCGCCAGGGCTCGAGTCAGCGTCATCGCATCGGGAGTAGCGCTGGTTGGCTCAATCACCGAAAAATGTACCGTCGTTCCCGGCTGGCCATCAAGAGACATCCGGATCATCTGCAGCGGCATAACACGCGTGCTCTGATTGCCAATTTCTTCAATCACGTCGCCATCGATTATCCCGGCGTGGTCGGCTGGGCTGCCTGGAATGACCGACACCACCGTCGCATATCCGTAGCGCTTTGAAATGTGGATGCCGACCTGCGCTTTGCTCTCGTTCTCGCGCGCCTGGTATTGCTTGTACTCGTCCGCAGTCAAATAGCCGGAATCCGGATCGAGCCCTTCCAGCAAGCCATGCAGCGCGCCACTGGTCACGTCGGAAATGTTCGGCGTCACCACGTAGTCGTTCTGAATATATTGCAGAACCTCGCTATAGACTTCCATCTGCTGGTAGGCGGTGGCGTCTGTGCCGGCGCGAACTCCTCCGGGCAAAAATCCGCCCAGGAAAACAAACACGATCAGCAACACTGAGATTCCGAGCAAAGAGAGTTTCAACGCTTTAGGCATACGTATATGAGGGGCGGCGCAGGGATAACAGCGCCGTTGCTATCAGTGTACAGCTTTCAAGTGGTGTGGCGTGGCACGCCGAACCCTTCCAGCTAACCCCGGGTACGCCGCCAGCTAGCAGATCGCAAATCAGCGGCCGGGCTCTTAGCCTTACTTCTTCGAGAACGACCGCAGGTACACCACCAGGTTCCAGATCTCGTCCGTCTTGGCCCTGTCTTCTGCCGGCATCTTTCCTTGTCCGTTTTTGATGATGTAGAAAAGTTCTCCATCCGTCCGGTTTTTCAAGGTGTCCGGATTGGTGAAGTCCATCATGGTCAGACCCATATCTGAAATGATTCCAGGATCGCCTTTGCCGTCGCCGTTGGCTGCGTGGCACATGGCGCAATCCATGTTGTACAGAGCTTTTGCGTGGGCCTGGGACTCTGGCGTGGGTGTGACGGGGTTCACCATACGAGCCGCGTCCAAAGGGATCACCTTGATCGCTGGCGTGGCGGCCGGAGGCGTCGACTGTTGCGGCGGAAAAGCGAAAAATGCCAATGCGAGAAAGGCTAACAAGGAATTCGGCATAGCAACCTCCTGAACTACCGAACACAAAATGCTACGTCCCCACCTCTGCTAAGTCTGTGTTCCCTGTCACAATCGCCGCGCTTTCAAGCCGATTTTGCCTCCCATCTCTCCATCCTATTTTTCGCTTGACACAGAGTACTCTGTGTACTAGAGTTCTCTATGTCAAGAACTTTTCCGAGTGGATTCGCAATTTCCATGAATGCAAATACCAATCCCGAGGCCGCCCCCCAGCAACAAAAGGTGAACTATGGGCTCGATGCTCCCATCTTTCAGCGGAGCGCATTATTCGGCGGCCTGGCTGCCGCCATCCTGGGTACGCTGATCGCGAGATGGGCGCAGCAGCACGACTCGCAGCTTGTGCTCACCTGTGCGACTGCCGTGGCCTGGACTGGTTTATGGTTCTTCCTGACCGGCTGCGTCATGTTCTGGGGAAGCAAGGTCGGCAAGCTTCACCTCCGCGACAAGATCATCGCCTCCATTCCCTGGCGCGGAGATGAGCAGGTTCTCGACGTTGGCTGCGGCCACGGAATGATGCTGCTGGCTGCCGCGAAACAATTGAAGTCCGGCCGCGCCATCGGCATCGACATTTGGTCGCAGGCCGACCAGGCGGACAACAATCCCGAATCAACTCTGGCCAACGCGCGCCTGGAAAACGTCGCCGACCGAGTGGAAATACAAAACGCCGACGCTCGCAGTCTTCCCTTTCCGGACAACTCCTTCGATGTCGTTGTCTCCAGCTTTGTGATCCACAACCTCAATCGACCCGCGGATCGAGAGCAGGTGATCCGGGAAATTGCCCGCGTCCTCAAGCCGGGCGGGCAACTGGCGATTGCAGACATTCGCCATACCGGCCAATACCAGCGCACGCTTCGATTCCTGGGATGGACAAGCCTCGACCGCTGGTTCCCAAACTTTCTTTTTGTCACTCCCACGCGTGTACTGCGGGGCACCAAGCCATGAAACTTCTCACGCGAACCTATCGAGCCACTGTCTCTGCCCTGAGCGATCGCCATCCTTCGATGACTCGTGGCCTGGCGCTGATATTTTTCCTGGCTGGACTCATCCTGTGCCTACGAATGCTGTGACATCAGTTTTCAAAAACATGAGAGGAAATCACGATGACCGAACAAGAAACGCAAGAAGAACTGCTCACCCGCTTTGAGCTGGTCGAGATGATGGTGAAGGAAGGTCGCCGCTCTACAGAATATTGGGGATGGACCTTCGTCCTGTGGGGAACCGCCTATCTGATCGCCATCGGCTGGAGTTACTGGTCACATCGGCCCGATATCGCGTGGCCCGTCACCATGATCGCCGCTACCGTGGTGACCATTGTTGTCGCAACCAGAAAAAAGCGGACCAGGCCGGGGACCCCGGTTTCGCGAGCGATCACCAGCATATGGCAGGCCGTCGGCACAGCCATCTTTATTTACTGTTTCGCAGTCGGAGCGAGCGGCCATGCCGAAATACATACCTACATGGGCACAGTAGAGATCCTGCTGGGGGTTGCGAATTGCGCCATCAGCCTGGTGCTTCGCTGGCGTGGTCAATTTTTGATTGCGCTTCTCTGGTGGATCAGCGCCGTGGCTACATGTTTTGTCTCCATGCGCCTGGTAATGCCGATTTTGGTCTTCGATACTCTGGTCGGCTTTCTCGGCTTCGGCCTGTACCTGATGTACCGCGAACGCCGCGATCGTCGCCTCCGGGTGCAGCATGCCTGATCTACCGGAACTCGATCCCGTGATCCATGGCAAGCTGCGGCTGGCGATCCTCTCCCTGCTCTCCAGTGTCGACGATGCGGAGTTCACCTGGCTGCGAGAAAAAACCGGCTCCACAGACGGCAATCTTGGCGCCCACTTGTTGAAGCTGGAAGAAGCCGGCTACATCGGCGTGGAAAAGAAATTTATCTTTCGCAAGCCGGTCACGCTCTACCGCATGACGGAAGTCGGCAGAACTGCGCTGGCAGACTATATTCGCGCGCTGCGCACCCTGCTGGGTTCCGCTTTGAATTGATTTTTATTTGGTCTTGAACTCTATTTTCCAGAACCATCTGCCTTGCAAGCGCCGACTAGACCAGAGTGAAAGAGGTGATAACCATGAAATGCCTACCCGTTCGAGCCACCCAACAAACCAGGACCCGCGCACTCATCGTTCTCACCCTTCTGGCTGTCCCGTCATTGGCTGTATTCGCCCAAAACAGATCGCCCCAGGATCCCGCAACCCTCATTGCACAACAGCGCGATGCCATGGCCCCGCTCTCATTCCTGGATGGGGTTTGGCGAGGCCCCGGGTGGATGGTCTTGCCCTCGGGCGAAAAGATCACATTCACCCAGACCGAACGAATTGGACCTTTTCTGGATGGCTCGGTCAAGGTAATCGATGGTCGCAGCTATGGCCCCGATGGCAAAATCCTCTTCAACGCGTTCGCAGTTCTTTCTTACGATTCTGGCGAACACAGCTACTCGATGCGCTCCTACGCCCAGGGCCGCGTTGGCGATTTTCATTTCACGCCGTCAGCCAATGGCTACACATGGGAGATTCCCGCAGGCCCGATGACCATCCGCTACAGCGCGGAGGTCAAAGGCGGCGTGCTGCACGAAGTTGGCAGTCGAATCCTGCCCGGCAAGCAGCCTGTCCAATTTTTTGAAATGAATGTTCGCCGCCTGGGTGACACCGACTGGCCCAATGCCGGAGCGATCGGCCCGCAGTGACCTCGCAGGTTGCCGCTCGCCGCCGAAACTACCGGCCTATTTCCTGAATACTGAGCGTTTCGGCGGGTTTCAGATATCCCTTGCGACGAAACCAGTCTTCCATCGCATTTCGCAGTCCATCCAAAGGCACGCGAAAGCCAGCCTCCAGCAAACCATCGCCCGCAGGCAGCGTGTCATCAAAGATGGCGTCGTTGGTGAAGTTCCGCATGGCGAAGTTATCGATCCATTGCACCGGGCAAAGCCGCCGCTCGCCCGCCGCATCGACAGATTCGATCTTCAATTTGCGCAGAAACATGCGGCTACTTTTGCGCCCGTGGACCGGCGTTGCGAACTGCATCCGGAACGTCGAACCTGACAAAATTCTCGCGGAACTTCTCCGCCAGCATGGCCGCCTGCCGATCGTAGGCCTCAACGTCTTTCCACATATTGCGAGGATTCAGAATCTCATACGGCACGCCTGGGTAGGAGGTTGGAATGCTGAAACCAAACGTGGGTTCCACCATAAATTCCACGTCCGCCAGTTGTTCGTCGAGCACGGCATGCACCATGGCCCGCGTATGCGGCAGGCCAATTCGCTTTCCGACCCCATAAGGCCCACCCGTCCAACCGGTATTCACCAGCCAGCATTGCGCATTGTGGCGACGTAGACGTTCTCCCAGCATCGCGGCATACACTTTGGGAGGCAGCGGCATAAACGGCGCCCCAAAACAGGTGGAGAAATCCGGCACTGGCTCGCTTCCTATCCCTGTCTCCGTGCCAGCCAGCTTCGCCGTATATCCCGACAAAAAGTGATACATCGCCTGCTCCGGCGTCAGCTTGGAAATGGGAGGCAAAACCCCGAATGCGTCCGCGGTCAAAAATAAAATGTTCTTGGGATGGCCGCCAATGCTGGGGATCAATGCGTTCTGGATAAAGTCGATGGGATACGCGGCCCGGGTATTTTCAGTAAATCGGATGTCATGATAATCCGGCTCGCAGCTTTCCGGATCCAGCACCACGTTTTCCAGCACCGATCCAAATCGAATCGCATGATAGATTTGCGGTTCCTTTTCCTTCGACAGGTCCACACACTTGGCATAACAGCCGCCTTCAAAATTGAAGACGCCGTTCGGCCCCCAGCCATGCTCGTCATCGCCAATCAGCCGTCGATAGGGATCGGCCGAGAGCGTGGTCTTTCCCGTGCCGGAAAGCCCGAAGAACAGCGCAGTGACCCCGTCTTCTCCCACGTTCGCCGAACAATGCATAGGAAACACATCACGCTGCGGCAGCAGAAAATTCAGCACGCTAAAGATGCACTTCTTCATCTCGCCGGCGTATTTTGTGCCGACAATCAAAACAATTCTCCGCGTAAAGTCCAGCAGAATCGCCGTGGAAGACCGGGTTCCATCGCGCTCCGGATCGGCTTCAAATTCCGGTGCCGCGATCACCGTAAACTCCGGAACATGCGTCGCCAGCTCTTCCGCCGTGGGACGCAGAAACAATTGGTGCACAAACAGCGCCTGCCAGGCATACTCAGAAATCATCTGCACCGGCATCCGGTAACGCGGATCGGCTCCGGCAAACAAATCCTGCACGTACACGTCACGCTTGGCCAGGTGGGCCATCACACGCTGATACAGCGCCTCGAACTTTTCCGGCTCGATCGGCTGGTTGACCTTGCCCCACTTCACGGTTTCGCGAGTGCACTCATCCAAAACGATGAATTTATCTTTGGGAGAACGGCCGGTCCGCGGACTGGTATACGCCACCAGCGCGCCATTGGCAGCTAGTTTCGACTCTCCGCGGGCCAGCGACACAGCCACCATTTGCGGCACAGAAAGATTGCGATGAACCTTGCCCGGGGTCAGCTGGGTAAGGACAGGGGATTCGTTGACTACTGCTTCCGCCGGTAGCATGCTAGCGTCGCTCCTGACTCTAACTAAACCTTCCATTGTGCCATGGTTCCCGATTCTGGAAAACCGGGACGGAAAATTTATTCAGGATTCCGGAGCAGCACGCGACGCCCGACGACCAATGGGCAGGATTTTTTGACCGGAAATGCTCGCAACACCACTTCGGAACCAGCGGAGGCTTTAGTCGGCCGCAAGAATGGGGAGGACAGGCAGGTTGCGGGTGCTGCCAACTTCCTTCATCACAATATCGAGGTGAGCGAGCACCTCGTCGACCGTCATCGTGTAGATTTCACGGCCGTTGTCGTAGCCGTCTTCGATTGCCTGCTTTAGATAATGCCCGGCAATCTGGGCCGCCAGGTAGTCGGTGATGACATTTCCACCCGACCGTTTGCGGAATTCCACCCACGCCGGCAACGGCATCGCAATCACCAGGGAACGCCCATTCACAATAAAGCGAACATCCACCGCATCCGCATGGCGCGTGGCAATGGCGACAATGTTCCCCTTCCAGGTGCAGTGCAGCTCTTCACCCGTCCAGTGGTCTACGGCTTGGAAGTCTTCATACATAATTAACAGCCTATCTGGCGAAAGGTTGCGGATCAAGTTGGGCGGTTCCTGCATCTAAGTTGCCACCGGAGCAAACACCCGGCGCAGCGATATTGCAGCGCAGCGTTTCGCGATTGCGATCTGCTACTGCCAAAACAACCTCGGGACAAGTTTCCGATAATTAAAAAATATTCTCAACCATTCAGCCCGCGTATGCGTCAAACAATGGTTAGTATGCTTAGGAATAAAGGACGGAGTTAACAGAAAATGGCAAATACCCCCAGCGCAAATCCACAGGATAAGCGGCAGTATTTTGAGCAGCGGCTGCGGCAGCGACAACAGGAACTGGAACAGGCCGTCGCCAACACGGTGGAGCAAGCGCTTTCCAGCAACACCGACGACACCCGGGACGTCGCCGACCAGGCGGTCGCGGGATATCAAAAAGAATTACTGTTCTCCCAGGGTTCAGTGCGAAGCTCGCAGTTGCGTCTGGTGCGGCAGGCATTGGCGCGCCTTGCCGAGGGAAGCTTCGGCGATTGCGTTCGTTGTTACCAACCCATCGGCGCCAAACGCATCGAGGCCCTTCCCTGGACGCCGTACTGCATCAATTGCCAGGAGCTGATCGAGCGCGGTGAAGCCGAGCCAACGGCTTCCGTTGCATAACCAGCCGCCGCAAAAATCAACACATTTTGCACTGGAATTCCAGCTTCATTTCATCGCAGCCATGGCAGCGCGGAACAGCGTTTCGAAGTCCTTACCCGTCTCCGGCTCGCGAGCAATCGCGGCTTCCACGCCTTTCTGCGCCGCTGCACGCTGATATCCCAGATTTACCAATGCAGAGAGAACGTCCTCGGATACGGGTGTTGCAGCGCTCGTCGCTGCCACTCGGCGCAAGCTCCTGCAGTTTGTCTTTCAACTCCAGCACAATTCGCTCCGCGGTTTTTTTCCCCACTCCTGGAATCCGCGTCAGCGTGGCATGATCCTGCCCGTGAATCGCAGCGATCAGGCGTTCCGGCGGCAAACCACTCAACACCGTGATCGCGAGCTTCGGCCCAATTCCGCTGATGGAAAGCAGCTTTTCAAATAACCGCTTCTCGGTCGCCGTGGTAAATCCAAACAGCGCCAGCGTGTCCTCGCGAACGTGGGTGTAGACCAATAGGGCGACCTCATTCCCTTCCCCCGGCAGCGCCGTGAAGGTTGGAATGCTGATGGTCACCTCATAGCCGACGCCGCCGGCTTCCACCACCGCTGTTTGCGGAGTCTTGGAAAGAAGCCGTCCGCGCAGATGTGCAATCATGCGCCGATTCTATCGTGTGTGGCGAATCTGCGGTGCCGGGTCTTGCGGAGAGTGGGATGTCTAGCGATTGCGACGGTAGTGAATCGCGAACTCATGAGCCTCCGATGGAGGAAATAGCTTGGCGACATGCTTCAGCCGCTCTGCCAGGGCAGGCGCAGCCAGCAGAGGATATTCGCGCTCCCGCAATTCGCTGTAGTCAAAATCGACGGTCAGCGACAGCAGGTAGATCGCAACCGCGTCAGAAAATGCTGCTTCCAGATATTGCATGCGCGCTTTTTCGTCGACCGCCTGGTGCTCTATCGCTGTCTCCAGCGCCGGCTTGCCCGTCCAGAACTTCGGCCGACGCCGTTTTGTTTCCGGCGTCACGCCCTGCATCGCATTCGAGCCCAGCGCTTTCGATCTCTGTTCCCACGCATCCTGACTGGTTTCGCCGCGAACATTGGCTTCCGCCTGCGACCACGCCAGCCGCATAAAGCTTTCTGGAACACCGACCGCGTCGACGAAATGATGACCGGCGTTGATATAGAACTCGAACGAAAGAGCGAAGCGATCCTGCATCAAGCGAGTCGAAATAAAAATGCAATCCGCCCCATCCACCTTCGCATTCCGATGACAGATCGCCATATCGCTCAGCTCGGTCGAGTAATCCGCGGCGATCATCAGCTTGCTTGAATCAATCTCGAAGAATGTCGACTCGTTCAGCTCCGCGTCGAGCGGCTCGCTCAAGGTCAGCGGCACAAAATAATAGCGCTTGTGATGGAGTGCGCCGGCGATAGTGGTCGGCATCGCCTCCACCATACGCTGCAAATCTGCGGCAGCCAGCTGCGTATCTCCGAAGCTTCCATAGTGGATGCCGTTGCAGGCTTGCACCAAGGGCACCACCCGCGCCACTTCCATCGCGGGCTTCACTTCGATCTGGGCGATTTCCGGCATGAAGCTGTATTCTAGAGCAGTTCGACGGTTACGGGTACTCTGCAAACAATTACCAGCAGCGCCGCCTATAAGGGACCTGCGATGAGAGCTCGAAGTCCGCGCCCAACAGAAGCATTCAGCTGATCTCGACGGTGCCAATAACTGCGGCGATTCCAAAGGAATTTGAGCATGACAAACGTACAAAACATCGCAGCCAGGGTTCCTCACCACCCCGGAAAAAACGAAGCCACCTTCTTCAAAATTCCCATTGGCAAACTGGGACTGCTCAGCTGTCTTTTGATGGGCGGAGCGTGCGGGTTTATCGTCTTCTTCGTGACATTTTTTCTCGCCATCGTCGGCACGGTCATCTACGACGCGGCCACTCACACCTCCATGCTGAACCTCGATATCAGCTATCGTTACATCGCCGCGCCGGTGGGCCTGCTTGCCGTGGCAATCAGCGTGACGTATCTGCTGACGGTTTGGGTCCGGCGAAAAATTTCGGGTGCGGAGTAACGGCGCTCTCCCGATCGAGCCTCCATTATGGGTAGGGTGACCATTCCGCCGGGATCGTATTCGCCGCAGCCGCCTTCTGCGGAGCAAGCCCGTACCTGGTGCCGGCAGTTGGAAGAAGGCAACATCCTTTTCTTCCCACAAACTCCCATCGCATTGGCAGAAGACGATCTGCGCTTTTTGCTGACCCTGGAACAGACCAGCAGCGGCCTGCACAAAAACCTGGCCTACAAGCCGCAACGCGACGAGGTTTCCGGCGCGGATATGAAGGGTGCCGACTCCGCCGCGAGCGAGCGACTGCATCGCATCCTTCGCGAATATTCCCGGCACGTCACAGAATTTCTCGAATCCTTCCTGTCGCCCTATCAATCTCGCTGGCAGTTGGATTATGGCAGTTTTCGCCCGCAGGAAGAGCAAGGTCGCGACCTTCCTCTACGCCGTCGCAACGACCTGATGCATACCGATGCATTTCCGACCCGTCCCACACGCGGCGCGCGCATCTTGCGGTTCTTCAATAATCTTCACCCCAGCAAAACGCGCGACTGGATCACAGGCGAGCCGTTCGGCGCCCTGACGCCCCAATTCGCGCCGCAACAGATTGCCTTGCCACGCGAGCAAAGCACCTTGACTCGCGTCACTGCGAAAGCCGCCTGCAATCTCGGGCTGGGTCGAGTGTTGCCGGCCTTGAAACGCTCGCCATATGACGACTTCATGATGCGCTTTCATAATTTCTTGAAGGAAAATGCAACCTACCAGGCCCAAGGAAAACGCGAAGCCTGGTCCTTTCCGCCCGGCTCCAGTTGGATGGTCTACACCGATATGGTGCCGCATGCCGTTCTCGCCGGTCAGTATGCGCTGGAGCAAACCTACCTCGTCGCACCAGACGCCATGGTCGCGCCGGAACATGCTCCACTGAACGTGCTGCAGGCAATGACAGGCCAACCGCTCATCTAGAGCTATCGCTCCCCAATCCTCGGCCGACATTGCAATCTAATTCCCCGCCAGTCATCAAGCACCGAAAAAAATAGCGGCCGGAAAATTTCCACCGTCTGCTATGCTTGCGTTCGTTGTTTCTTCTGGAGGGAAAGACGAGTGAAGCGGAACCATTCATTTCAAGCGGCCATTGCAGTGCTCGCGTTTGTGTCATCCATGACGCTGGGGGCATTCGCGCAGAAACATCACACAAAAACAAAGAGCGCGACAACTACAGACACCGCTCCAGCCGCAACCGAAGTTCAGCCTGCACAGGAGACCGTCGACCTGGATATGTACCAGCGCATTATGGATGAAGGGTTCAACCACTCGCATGTGATGGATTATGCCAGCGCGCTCGATGACGATATTGGGCCGCGACTCACCGGCTCTCCAAACATGGCCAAGGCAAATGAATGGACCAAGGATCAGTTCACCGCGATGGGTTGCGCCAACGCACATCTGGAATCGTGGGGAGACTTCGGCATGGGCTGGCAGCAGCTGAATACCTGGGTGCGAATGGTCTCGCCGGACACGGCTGTCTTTATCGCGCAAGCCACGCCGTGGTCTCCCGGAACCAATGGACCCTTGACCGGCAGCGTTGTGCACGTCAATGTTCAGGAAGAAAAAGACCTCGACCAATATCAGGGGAAGCTGGCGGGCAAGATTGTTCTGCTGGGCGACATGCGTCCCGTGCCGCCCGTCGACAAGCCCCTGTGGACCCGTTACACCGATGAGGAACTGCAGGCGATGACGAGTTATCCGCGGCCTGGGGGAAGTATGTCTCCAAATTTAAGGAAGCGCCTCCAGGCCTATGTGAAGCGGCGCGAGTTGATGGGGAAGCTGATGCAGTTTCTGGTCGATGAGCATGTCGCTGCAATCATCGTCCCCAGTCGTGACGGCGGAGACGGCGGCGGCTCCGGCGGTACGTTTTTCGATGACAACGGAACCTGGCTCGGCCCTGAACCCTACAAGGCCGACCATCGCATGAAGATTCCAGTCGTTGTCATGGCGATCGAAAATTACGGACGGATGTATCGCCTGCTCGAAGCTAACGTTCCCGTGACCGTGCAAATGGATGTCGAAACCAAATTCACCGGCGACGACGAACAGGGTTATGACACCATCGCGGAAATTCCCGGAACTGATCCGCAATTAAAAGACCAGGTCGTCATGGTCGGCGGACACCTCGATAGTTGGATTGCCGGCACCGGCGCCACCGACAACGGAGCTGGAACCGTCGTCGCAATGGAAGTGATGCGCATCTTGAACGCGCTCCACGTCCAGCCGCGGCGCACCATCCGGGTCGCGCTTTGGAGTGGCGAGGAAGAGGGCCTCTTCGGTTCGCACGGTTACGTGAAGAACCATTTCGGCAGCTATCCGGTTTCAACCGCGCCCGACCAGATGAAGCTGCCCGAATTCCTGCGCAAGCCGTCCGGCCCGCTGACCGTTTTGCCGGAACAAAAACTGGTTTCCGGATATTTCAATCTGGATAATGGCTCGGGAAAGATTCGCGGCGTGTACCTGCAGGAAAACGCAGCCGTCGCGCCCATCTTTGCCGCCTGGATTGCTCCACTGAAAAGCCTGGGCGTCACCACGCTGACCATGCGCAACACCGGCGGCACCGACCATCTCTCCTTCGATGCGGTTGGAATTCCTGGATTCCAGTTCATCCAGGATCCGCTGGATTATGAAACCCGCGTGCATCACTCCAACATGGATGTGTATGAAGAACTCTCACCCAGCGACCTGAAGCAGGCTGCCGTGGTGGAGGCGATCTTCGTCTACAACACCGCCATGCGCGACCAGATGCTGCCGCGCAAACCGCTGCCCACGCCCAAGCCGATGTTCGACTTCAGCACACCGAAGCCGCTACCGGGAGTCTTCCCCGACGCCGTCGAGCCACCAACACCGACACCGGCATCAACACCGACCCCAGAAAAGAAATAAGCGCAACACAAATCGTCCTGCAGCGGCCGCTGAGTACATTTCAGCGGCCTTTCTGTTGTTGATGTGAATTCAATCTTTGCAATTCGCGCGATGCCGACCCGTGCCCGTCGATCATTCTGCATCCAAGCGGTATGGAAAGGGCAATCCTAATGATCGAACGAAAGAAAATCTTTACCGCCGCGATTTGTGGCGCAATTTTGCTTGCCGCAGGCTGCAATAAAACAGACACCACCAAAGCCAACTTCAAAACCGCCATCGACAACTACTA
Organism: uncultured Acidobacteriota bacterium; assembly: GCA_963735505.1. Classification (GTDB taxonomy): domain Bacteria; phylum Acidobacteriota; class Terriglobia; order Terriglobales; family Acidobacteriaceae; genus JAKAAZ01. Next base: position 48,102 of record CAVTLR010000007.1, read on the forward strand.
TCAGGCGCATCCCGCTTGCCTGTGGTCGGATGCGAAGAAATTTCCCGTCCAGGCTGCCACCTCCGACGACGCCAAAACCGAAGGCTATGACGCCCTCACCGATGCCGGCTTGCTCACTCGAACCACCGCGGAGAAGAAGCAGTTCCTCATCGGCTCAAAACAGGTCAACAACTACGATGTATCCGCCAAGGGCCGCTCCACCTGGACCCAGGATCCAACTCAGCCGGGCTTCGGAAATTTTTGCTACGGCCATCGTGAAGTCACCTCCATCGACAACTTCACGTCTTCGGTGAATTCCTCCGGCTCGAAAACCGCGCAGGTCAACTACCATTTCCAATTGTCAGGTGTGGCAGACTGGGCCAAGTCGCAGGAGATGCAGACAGCCTTCCCGCAGTTGAACGCCGCACTCGCCGGCAGTCAGCCCGCGCAAACGACACTGGTGATGAACGGTGACCAGTGGCAGGTGTCTGACAACGTTCCGCCCGCCCAACAGTAGGCGACTTCAGCGAACGCGACTATCGATCGCTTCACGCTCCGCATAAAAGGCCGCTGTCGGCTGCAGGTTCTCGTCAAACGGCAGCGGCCGCAGCGGTTTTCCGTCAGCGCGTTTATCTTCCTTCTGCCCATTCAGCCAGGTGTAACGATCGGTAATGCCCCACGTCAGCACCGCCTTTACATTCGGCTCGGCCAGCATCATCGTCAGGTAGTCGCGATAGATTTTCGCCACAACAGCATCGCGTTCATGAACCGTGCCTGCGACTTTTCTGTCCGCCACATCTAGTTCCGTCACAAACACCTGCAGATTCATTTTCGCCATTTCGCGCACAAAACTTTGTATCTCTTTTCCCGGCGGCGCCAGATCCGCCTTCAGATGGCTCTGCACCCCAACCGCATCAATCGGCACTCCCGTCGCCTTCATGCGGCGCACCATCGCCAGCACCGCGTCGCGCTTCTTTTCCTGGTCAGGATATTCAATGTCGTAGTCGTTATACGTCAGCAACGCTTTTGGATCCGCTTGACGCGCCGTCTTGTACGCCAGGTCAATGTAGTCGTCCCCAACGAGCTCCAGCCACGGCGTCTTACGCAATCCATGCGGCAGCCCATCCTTCGGATCGATGCCTTCATTCACCACGTCCCAGGCTTGAATTCGTCCTGCAAAATGGCCCATCTCCGTCTGGATGTGGTCAATCATCGCCTGCCGCGCATTCGCTTTCGTAATCGGCCCGGGAAACCACTTCGGCAATTCCTCATGCCAGATCAAATTATGTCCGCGCACCTTCTGCCCGTTCTTCGCGGCAAAATCCATCAGCGCATCCGCTTCGTGAAAATCGTATTTCCCCGGCGCAGGGCTGATCGGCCCCCACTTCATCGCATTTTCGGCGACCACAATCGAACACTGCTCCGCAATCAGCGCGGCGTATGCCGGATTGCGGACCAACGCCGCCGCACTCACCGCACAACCAACATAGATTCCATGCGCCTTTCCATGCGCCCGCAAAGAAGCCTCTCCGCTCACGTTTTCTGATCCGTGTCCGCTCGCTTGTACCTCGGCGAGTCCCCGCGACACAAAAGCCGCCCCGGCCGTCAGTCCCGCCACTCGAAGAAATTCTCGTCTGTTTTGCATCGATCTCCTCGCCGTCGAATCCTCGACGATTGCAATCCTACGCTTTTGCGCTGCGCCGTCCTTTGCGGATACCTTAAGACAAGCAATTCAGCCAGACCGGCCGATCCACCGCGGAGGCATCGCACCAACCATGGCAATGGCGAGCGCAGAAAGTACCAATCAGCTTGTGGTCGAGTCCGCGCCGGGCAGCAAAACTGCCTTGCCCATGGTCATCACGCTCTTCTTCCTGTGGGGCTTCATCACCTGCCTCAACGACATCCTCATCCCCCATCTCAAATCCCTCTTCACGCTCAACTACGCCGAGGTCATGCTGGTCCAGACCTTCTTCTTCACCGGCTATTTCATCTTCGCGCTTCCCTCCGGCAAGGTGATTGACTGGATCGGTTATAAGTGGACGATGGTGGCAGGCCTGCTGGTCATGGCAGTCGGCGCGCTCTGCTTTCTTCCGGCGGCCATGGTGCCATCGTTCCCATTGTTTTTAGTGGCACTCGGAATCGTCGCGGCCGGGATGACGTTGCTGCAGGTCGCTGCCAATCCATATGTAATCGTTCTCGGCCGACCAGAGACCGCCTCCAGCCGATTGAATCTGGCGCAGGCGTTCAACTCACTGGGCACCACCGTCGCCCCGTATATCGGCAGCCTGTTTATTCTCAGCACCATTCCCCTCGCCGTCGATCAAGTGAATCGGCTCTCACCCGCCGCGCTGCACATCTACCGAGTGAGCCAGGCCTCAGTCGTCAAGCTTCCCTACACGCTGATCGCCATCATTCTGGTCTCGTTCGCATTCGCACTGGCGCTCTACAAATTGCCGACCATTCGCACCCATGAAGGAAATGCGACCGCGACGTCGCTCCCCAGCATTTGGACGCATCGCCACCTGGTTCTCGCGATCGTCGCAATTTTTGTCTACGTCGGCGCGGAAGTCTCGATTGGAAGTTTTCTCATCAACTATCTGAACCAGCCCGACATCGGCAACATGCCGCAGAAGACTGCCGCTTTGTACGTCGCGTTTTATTGGGGCGGCGCCATGATTGGCCGCTTCTGCGGCGCCGGCATCACCCAGAAACTCCGCGCCGGCCCGGTGCTGGGCGTGGCCGCCATCGTCGCCTGCTGCCTGGTTGTCACATCCATGTTGACCTTTGGCCACGTCGCCATGTGGAGCATCATTCTGGTCGGCCTCTTCAACTCCATCATGTGGCCCAATATTTTTGCTCTCGGCCTGGCCGAGCTGGGACCGCTGACCAACCTCGGCTCCAGCCTGCTGGTCATGGGCATTCTGGGCGCCGCGCTCATCCCTCTGCTGCAGGGCTTCGTCGCCGATCACATCGGCATCCACCACGCCTTCTTCTTACCCGCCCTCTGCTACGTCTACATCTGCTACTACGGCTTCAAAGGCTCCCTCCTCCGCCACCCTCCGATCGCCGCGTAAGCTTGTGATTGGCAACCATTCGAGTCGCCTCGCGAGGTTGAACAGACATGGCAAAAGTGACAAAGAAAACAAATCCGTGTGGGGATGGAATATCCATCCAGGAGAGATTCTGCGCGAGGAATACATGAAACCGCTCGGCCTCAGCGGCTATGCCTTGGCAAAGGAATTGAAGCTAACGCGTCCGCGCCTAAACGACATCGTTCTGGAACGGCGAGCCATCACCGCCGATACCGCAATCCGTCTCGCCAAGTACTTTGGGACTACGGCGCAGTTCTGGATGAACATTCAATCCTCCTACGAGCTACGCGAAGCCGAAAATGCCAATCGCAAGATCGTCGACGCCACTGCACCGCGTCGAACAGATGCAGCGTAAAGGTGCAAGATCAGGGTGCCGGTTTTTCCGCAGGCGTGCTGTAGAGCCAGCGCAAAAGAACATATCCGAACGCCAGGAGTAATAAACAATCGATCAACCCCGGCAATGCGAATGAAAGAAGCGAGCCAGCATGTCTCGCGGCTATCCCTGCGGCGCCAAAAGTTTCACTGCGTGCCATCCAAATCCGAAGCGGGTTCACCAGCGCGTTTGTGAAATCCCAAATAGCCGTGGCAAATATCCAGCCAAGCCCGATGGCGCCCACAAAACTCTCTACCAACATTTTCTTCAGCCGCTTAAACATTTGTTCTCCTCGCCAATTGGCTGCAGTAGGTTCTCAGGACGTAAAGAGGGGATGTCCCGTAGACCCAATGGGACAAGATCCCAGCGGCTGCGAAAGTCAAAACCGCTCGACAAAGAGTTGAAACAAGGGCTGCGAGCATCATCCGGTCCACCGTATTCATTCCCGGCGACATATAGGGAACATCCCGAATTGCGATCATCGTCGCGATAAACGTAACAGCGCGGATCAATGGTTCGCGCATAGCTTGCAACACCGCCTGCGTTGGCCAAAAAAGCAACAGCGCCAGGACAATCGCTGCCACATGAGAATCGGCAAGTGTTTTGCGAAACGACGGCTGCATGGCGTCTCCGGTGCCATTGTCGCAGTTTGTGCAGATTCATCCAACCGGAGGATTCCGGCCGTTCCTTCAACAGAAATCATCTGAGCCTGAATTTCTACCTAACCAGACAAGAAGACCGCAACCGAACGAAACTTCCCACATTCGCCTCTATCCCACCTGATCCCGTAAAATTGACTGTTTGGTTCGTACGCGCATCGTCGAGCATCCAATAACCCCAACCTCTCAACGGAACGGAGCATTCCCTTGGCTGAAACCATCTATGACGTCGCCATCATCGGCGGCGGTCCGGCCGGTTACACGGCGGCCATTCGCGCCGGCCAGTATGGCCTGAAAGTCGCGCTGATTGAAAAAGAAAGCAAGCTCGGCGGCACCTGCCTGCACTGGGGATGCATCCCCACCAAGTCCTTGCTGTTCAATGCAGAAGTCTATGACCACCTGAAGCACGCGGTGGAGTACGGCATCGAGGGCCTGGGCGAGGGCAAGCTGAACTGGGACACCATCCAGAAGCGCAAGCAGGGCATCATCGACAAACATGCCAAGGGCCTGGTCTTTCTGATGAAGAAGAATAAGGTCACCGTCTTCGCAGGCCACGGGCGCCTCTCCGGCCCGGCGAAAGATGGCGTGCATTCGGTCGACGTGCAGCCCGCAGAAGGCGAGCGCACTTCCGTCCAGGCGAAAAATGTCATCATCGCCACCGGTTCCGACGCCAAAATGCTTCCCGGTCTTCAGGCCGACTCCCAGGTACTCACCAACATGGAAATTCTCTCGCTGAAAGAAATTCCCAAGTCCATGGTCGTCATCGGCTCGGGCGCCGTCGGCGTCGAGTTTGGATCGATCTTCAAGAGTTTCGGCACCGACATCACCATTGTCGAAGCGCTGCCGCGGCTGGTTCCGAATGAAGATGAAGACGTCAGCAAGGAGCTGGCCCGAGTCTTCCGCAAGCGCGGTATCGAGTCCTTTGTCAGCGCAAAGTTCGAGAAGCTGGAGAAAACAAAAACCAGCGTCAAGGTCACGATTACCGCTTCCGACGGCAAGCAAATGGTGAAGGAAGTCGACAAGGTACTGGTGGCCGTCGGCCGCGCCCCGCGCACCGCAGATGTCGGCCTGGATAAAACAAAAATCAAGCCGGACCGCGGATTCATCACCGTGAACGAATGGATGCAAACCCAGGAGCCGGGCGTCTACGCCATCGGCGATATCGTTGCCGGGCTCCCCCAGCTGGCACACGTCGGCGCCATGTGCGGCATGGTCGTCGCAGCCAAGATCGCCGGAAAATATGCGCGTCCGGTGAAGCGCGAGCGCGTCCCTGCCTGCACCTATTGCGAACCGCAAATCGGCAGCGTCGGCCTCACCGAGGCCGCAGCCAAGGAAAAGGGCTTGCAGGTCAAGGTCGGCAAATTTCCATTTACCGCCAACTCCAAAGCCTCGATCGTCGACTCCCACGAAGGCTTTGTAAAAATCGTCGCCGACGCAAAATATGGCGAAATTCTCGGCGTCCACATCATCGGCCCGCAGGCGACGGAGCTAATTGCCGAAGCCGTCACCGCCATGGAACTGGAGGCAACCGTGGAGGAAATGATGTTCACCATCCACGCCCATCCCACCCTGGCCGAAGCCATGCTGGACGGTTTTGGCAGCGTCGAAAATATGGCCATCAACGCCTAGTCGCAGCTGGAAACAATCAGGGTCCGGCAACAAGTCGGGCCCTTCTTTCTTCATCGTCGAATCGCTATGACCCCACCGAATGACAGCGCGCGAACAGCGACCTCGCAAACCTGGAACCCCTGCGAGTATTCCGCACATGGCCGATTTGTCACCGACCTGGGCGCCAACATTCTAGAGTGGCTCGATCCAAAACCAGGCGAAGAAATTCTCGACCTCGGCTGCGGAGACGGCGTCCTAACCGCGCAAATTGCAGATCGCGGCGCGCACGTTCTAGGCGTCGATGCATCCCCGGAGATGGTCGATGCAGCTCGCAATCGCGGCATCGCAGCGCAAGTCATCGACGCCACCCAGCTCCCCTTTCATCGCAAATTTGACGCCGTCTTTTCCAACGCCGCGCTCCATTGGATTCATGATCAACCGGCCCTCCTGCGCGGCGTCGCTAATGCGCTTAAGCCCGGTGGACGCTTCGTCGCAGAAATGGGCGGACACGGAAACATAGCCGCCATTCGAGTGGCCCTGCACGCTGCACTCACGCATCACGGCCTCGCGGAATTGATGATCGAAGACAACTACTTCCCCACCGTTGCCGAGTATCGCGGTCTGCTTGAATCGCACGGCTTTTCGGTCGACGCAATCGAGCTGGTTCCCCGCCCCACCCCTCTGCCCACCGGTATGCGCGCCTGGTTGATCATGTTTCGTCGCGGACTGTTTGAATGCATCCCGCAGGATTCGCGCGACACCATCCTGAACGAAGCCCTCGACCATCTAGTCCCCGCTCTTCGCGACAAAGACGGCAACTGGACTGCCGACTACGTGCGCCTAAAATTCCGCGCGCACCTGGTCTCCGCGAGCACCGTGTGATGGCAAACCTGCTGCATCTGCTCCATCTCGGCCGCGTCGACTACGCGGAATCGCTGGAGTTGCAGCGCCAGCTTGTCGCGCTGCGCAAACAGCAAAAAATCGGCGACGTGCTGCTGCTGCTCGAGCATCCGCCGGTGCTCACGCTGGGAAGAAATGCGCATCGCTCCAACATCCTCTCCAGCGATCAGGAGCTGGCCCACCGCGGCATCGCCATCCACGAAATCGATCGTGGCGGCGATGTCACCTATCACGGTCCGGGGCAAATCGTCGGCTATCCCATCCTCGATTTACGCGGAGAATTTCCCGGCAAGAAAGGACCGCACCTTGGTGCCGTCGAGTACGTTCGCTGGCTGGAAGAAGCCCTCATCCGCACCTGCGCCGAGTACGGTGTGCTGACTCAGCGCATCGCCGGAAAAACCGGTGTATGGACGCTCTCCGGCGGCACCATTCCCGAGAAAAAAATCGCAGCTATTGGCGTCCACATCTCGCAAGCCGTCACCTCCCACGGTTTTGCCTGGAACGTCACCACCGACCTGCGCGATTTTCGCCTGATCGTTCCCTGCGGAATCACAGACTGTGCGGTCACCAGCCTGGAGGAAGAGATCGACCCACGCACCGGCGCCATGCCCACCATGGAGCAGGCAGTGCATGCCGTCGCCCGAAATTTCGGCCGCGTTTTCGGCAGACAGATCCTGTGGACAGACTCCGTGTCGGCGCTCACGCAAGCAGGTGCGCGACCCCATGAGTAGCCGCTCCGCGTGCAACGAAAATGGTTTCCGTCGGCTCGCAAAACACCCGCATTCGCCGTTAGCCGCCTCATCGCGGTTCGGCATCTTGTCATATAGAATGGTGATTTTGGGGCAGTTCGGCAGCAAGTCCGTCCCATGGCGACAAGGAAAGCAGACATTCCTTCCCAGTTCATCCATCGATTCATGGGCCGACAGCGGACACCACGTCACGCCCCTCGCGACACCGGAGCTATGCGCCGTACAAATGATTTGAAACCAGCGAAATCTGCAAACGAATTGAAAGCAGGAAGGAATCCATGCCAACCAACGTAGTGATGCCGCAAATGGGCGAGTCAATCTTCGAGGGGACGATTACGAAGTGGCTGAAGAAGGCCGGCGATACCGTCGAGCGCGACGAGCCCTTGTTCGAAATTTCGACCGATAAGGTGGACGCGGAAATTCCTTCGCCTGCCGCCGGAGTTCTGACAGAAATCAAAATTGCCGAGGGCGCGACGGTCGAAATCAACACCGTTGTCGCGGTGATTGCAGAAAATGGAAATGCCGCGGCGTCCACTCCCGCATCCACCGTCGATGCCAAGAAAGAAGCCAGGCAGGAAGCCGTTGCCACCGCGCCAGAGAAGGCAAAAGAGCCTGTCCCCGCTCCGACAGCGGCTAAATCTGAACCTGCGCCTGCAACTCCGCCGCCTCCAGTGAGCGCGTCAGCACCAGCGCAAACTTCTGGCGGCACCGACGTCGTCATGCCGCAGATGGGCGAATCCATCTTCGAAGGAACCATCACCAAGTGGCTGAAAAAAGTTGGCGACACCGTCGCGCGCGATGAGCCTCTCTTTGAAATCTCCACCGACAAGGTTGACGCAGAAATTCCCTCTCCTGCCGCCGGCGTTCTGACGGATATCAAGGTTCCCGAAGGCAGCACGGTCGAGATCAACACCATCGTTGCCGTCATTGGTGGCACCGCCGGCGCCGCTGCCTCATCACCTGCAGCCCCGGCCGCACCAGCCGAAAAGAAAACCGGCCCCAACTCCGCAACCGGCCGCCGCGCCGACTCCCGCGCCGCAACCCGTGGCAGCAACGACCGGAGAAAAGCAGCGTTCCTCGCCGCTGGTGCGACGCATCGCAAAGGAGAATAACCTCGACCTGTCTCAGATTCCCGGCACCGGAGCTGGCGGACGCATCACCAAGGACGACGCACTCGCCTACGTCGGCCAGCGCGGCAACACTCCCGCAGCCGCAGCGAGTACTTCGCAGCCTGCTCCCTCCGTCGCGTCTTCGAACGCAGCGTCAGCCCCTCAGGAAATCTCCATCCCCGGCGACCTGGTTCCGCTCAGCAAGATGCGCTCCATCATCGCCCAGCGCATGGTGGAATCGAAGCACACCAGCGCCCACGTTCACAGCGTCTTCAAGATTGACATGACGCGGATCGTCAAGATTCGCGAGCGCGAAAAATCGAAGTACGAGCAACGTAATGGCGTCAAGCTGACCTACATGCCGTTTGTCACCAGCGCCGTTGTCAGCTGCCTGCGCAAAATGCCGATCGTGAACGCTTCGATGGAAGGCAACGCGATTCGCTACCACAAACACATCAACATCGGCGTCGCGGTTGCACTCGACTGGGGGCTCATCGTTCCTGTCATCAAAAATGCCGAGGAGCGCAGCTTCCTTGGCATCGCCCGCGCCATCGCAGACCTCGCAGCTCGTGCGCGCGCCAAGAAACTCAAGCCGGATGAAGTCGCGGAAGGTACCTTCACCATCACCAACCCCGGCATTTTCGGAGAACAATTTGGAACTCCGGTGATCAATCAGCCGGAGACGGCCATCCTCGGCGTTGGCGGCCTGTTCAAGGAGCCAACAGTCGTCACCGATGCCGACGGCAACGACAGCATCGCGGTTCGCCACATTATGCGGCTCACCCTGGGATTCGACCATCGCATCATCGATGGAGCGGACGCCGGAAGATTTATGGCCGAGTTGAAGAAGACCCTGGAAAACTGGGACGGCGACATAGGCTAAGCGAATTTCTCTTCCAACAACAAAAAAGGCAGACCAATTAGTCTGCCTTTTCTTTTTCGTCTCAACTGTAACATCCACAGTTACAATCTGCTTTTCGCATCCACAACATGCTGCACCGCTTCTTCCGCAGTCTCTCCCACAGCCGACAAATGGCCCATTTTGCGGCCTGCGCGCGGAACATGCTTTTCATACAAATGCAGCCGCACTCCAGGCACCGCCAGCGCCAAGTCGAAGCGCGGACCCGTCTCGGCATTCGCATTTAGCCACACATCTCCCAGCAGGTTTACGATCGCGGCCGGCTGCACCACAGCAACATCGCCCAGCGGTAGATTGCACACCGCGCGAATCGCCTGTTCGAACTGGCTGGTCACACAGGCGCGCTCGCTGGAGTGATAGCTGTTATGCGGGCGCGGAGCCAGTTCGTTCACCAGCAGCTCGCCGCCCTTGGTAATAAACATTTCAACCGCCAGCAGGCCCTCCAGTTTGAATTGCTCTGCAATCGACAGCGCCAGCTCCTGCGCGTGCGCAGCGGTCGCAGCGGAGATGTTCGCCGGAATCGCGCTCCACACAAGAATCTGCTGCTCATGATGATTGACCGCCGCAGGATAAGCCTTCATTTCTCCGCGCGGCGACCGCGCCACCATCACCGAAATTTCCATGGCAAGCTCGACGGCTCGCTCCACCACCAGTGGCCGTTGGCCCAGAGATTTCCACGCGGCATCAATCGCCGCCGCGTCCGCCGGCTGCGAAAATCCAAGTTTTTCCTGGCTGCGACCGTCATACCCGCCATGTGCGCTCTTCACAAAGCATCGACCGCCCAAATCTTTCACTGCCGCGCCGAGTTCTTCCAGGCTGTAGACGGCACGATAGTCCCCGACCGGCAGCCCGTGCGCCACCAGCCACTCTTTCTGCAAAATGCGGTCTTGAATAATCGCCAGCATTGCCGATCCCGGGCGAACCGGCGCATGGCGCTCCGCCGCCTCCAGCGCGGCCACGGAAATCTGCTCAATCTCCAGAGTCACAACATCGCTGCCCCGCGCCAGATCTCCCGCAGCACGCGCGTCATTCCAACCCGCCTCAAAGCAGGCGTCCACCACAAAGCGAGCTGGACAGGACGGGTCAGGATCGAGCACCTGGATGCGATAGCCGAGAGAACGTGCCGCCATCGCCATCATGCGTCCTAGTTGCCCGCCTCCAAGAATTCCGATTGTCGATCCCGGAAGAATCACTTGTTGCGTCGCCATCAAGCGCCTGGCTCCGTCGCCGGTAAGGTCTGGGCCAGCACTTCCTGCTTGCGCGTTTCCCGCCACGCACACAGGCGATCACGCAGCGCTCGGTCCTCCAGCGCGAGGATAGAAATCGCCAGCAGGGCCGCGTTCGCAGCCCCGGGCTTGCCGATGGCGAGCGTGCCCACCGGAACTCCCTTCGGCATTTGTACGATGGAAAGCAGTGAATCCACACCTGCCAGCATAGTCGCCGGAATCGGCACTCCCAATACAGGAAGATGCGTCTTGGCGGCCAGCATACCGGGCAGGTGAGCCGCACCCCCGGCGCCCGCAATCAGCACCCGAAGCCCGCGCTTTTCGGCGGTCTCCGCATATTCAAACAGCCAATCCGGAGTGCGATGCGCCGAGACCACACGCGCCTCGTGCGGCACAGAAAATTCCTGCAGAATCTCAATCGCAGGTTGAAGGACTTCGTAATCGCTTCGGCTACCCATGACCACGCCGACCAGCGGAGCTCGCTTCATCCGCTGATTATACGATTTTGCCTTGACCACGCCAGACCGCGCGCCAAGCCCCGCGAAATAGGTCTCATCCATCGCGATCGAAATTTTCAATCGCGGCAAAGCCTTCCGCAAAAGTAAAGCGGCTGCCAGCATTGAGCTGACAGCCGCCGAACTAAGAGTGAACCAAGGGTGAATGTACTTACGGGCTATCGATGTCCGCCACCACCACCATGCCCGCCACCGCCGCCGTGGAAGCCACCGCCACCACCGCCACCGTGGTATCCGCCGCCGCCGCCGCTGCTGTGGTATCCACCACCACCGCCACCGTGGTAGCCACCACCACCGCCACCGCGGTATCCACCACCGCCGGCATAGGCCCGGCTGCTGCCGTGATATCCTCCACCACCGTGGTATCCATAACCGCCGCGAGCATAGCCGCCGTGGTAACCGTAGCCACCTCGGTACCCGTACCCACCGCGATATCCGTAGCCACCACGATAACCGTAGCCACCGCGGTATCCCCAATAGTGGCCCCAGTATCCGCCGCCACGGCCATAGCCCCAACCGTACCAGGGACCGATGCCAAGGAAGACGCCGTTATAGAACCAATTTGGGCCGTAATATCCGTAGGGCGCGCAAGAGTACGGATAGTAGTTGTAGTATCCGTAGGCGCAGGTCGGTTGAGCATAATAGCCGCCGTAGGCAGGCCCGCCGACGCTGAATCCCAGGGATACCTGTGCCCGCGAATATGTAGCGGGGACCAGCAAAATCCCGAGTAACGCGATGTACCGTAGATATCGCATTTTCAATCTCCTCATCAAAACCCTTTAGCAGTCGCACATCGCTGCCGAGCAGATTCAAACGGTTCAGGCTGTCTGAATTCCTCTACCGTTAAGAACGTTACATTCTAATAAAAGTTGCGTGCCCTATATTCCACGCCAGACAAAGGAGTTGCGACATAAATATCCCTCCAGGGAACCCCTTCCGGCAACTCGGCGTCCGAATCGCACCCGCAAACCGCCAAAAATCAGAAGAAGTCAATCCGGTGCGATGGCTTGCCTGCCTGCGTCGTCAACGGCCGATTCAGAAATTCAATCAACGGCGCCGCGGCACGAAAGCGCGAAACGATTTCCTTGCGCAAGCTCGGCTCGATCGCTGTTTCCGCCGGCAAAGTTGTCGAAACTCCCCACTGCCGGCATGCAATCAAATCCATGGCGGGGTGATCTTTCGGAAATCCCTTGGGCGGCCGCGTCAGGCGCAGCCCATCAAAATCTCCCATCAGCCGCTTCAGGTTGCGCGCCTTCGATAACCGTCGAAATTCCTCGTGATGCTCCATCAGGTGATTGCGAATGGCCAGCAATTGCTCTCGCTCCGGCATATACACGCCCGCGGCAATCACCAATTCTTTTCCAGAAATGTGAAAGTAAAACCCTCCGCCGGATTTCTTCTCCAATCCCTGTCGCGCCCACCACGCCGAAATATGTTTTTTGTATGGAGTTTTGTCCGGTGAAAATCGAGTGTCGCGATAGATCCGGAACATGCACTTCTGTGGCGGCCGAATATGTTCCGGCGCAAAATCCATGAATTCGCCGTTGATTTCTTCAATCAGCGCCAGCAGCGGCGCCTTCAATTCTGTCTCGTACACTTGCTTGCGGGCGTCGAACCAGTCGCGGCGATTGTTGCGCGCCAGACCGCGCAAAAACTGAATGGCTTGCGGAGAAAAGTGCGTCGGCATACGCTGATTTTAAAGCGTGCGCTCGGGAATCACAGGCCACCGCGACTTCCCGTCGGCCGACGTCATGGTTGCAACCCTACCCGACCGATCTGCGAGAACGCTGGTTCCATCCTCTGAAAGGTGCAGGATGGTTTTCCCCGATCGATCTGCGGCAGGCCGGATGCTGGGCGCGCACCTGGCTCAATTTGCAAATGAAAAACCTCTCCTCGTGCTCGCGCTGCCAAGAGGTGGCGTTCCGGTCGCATTTGAAGTCGCGATGGCCCTGCACGCTCCGCTGGACGTATTTCTCGTCCGCAAACTCGGATTTCCCGGCCAGGAAGAATTAGCCATCGGAGCCATCGCTTCCGGCGGCGCCCGTCTGCTGAATGCGGCGATCATTCGCAGTCTTCATCTTCCGCCCGAGCAGGTGGAAGCAGTTACCCAAGAGGAAACGAAGGAGCTGGAGCGCCGCGAACATCTCTATCGCGGAGATCGTGCCGCCCCGGACTTTCAGGGGCACACCCTAATCATCGTGGATGATGGCATCGCCACCGGTTCCTCCATGCGGGTTGCAGTCGCGGCACTGCGCCAGAAAAACCCGCGCAAACTTATCGTGGCCATTCCCGTGGCCCCTTTTGCCGTTTGCAAGCAGTTGAAGCACGAGGCCGACGCGGTTGTCTGCCTCTCCACTCCGTCCGACTTCTACGCCGTGGGCGAGTGGTATCGCGACTTCTCCCAGGTCAGCGACGCAACCGTTCGCGATCTGCTGGACCGCGCCCCCAATCTTCAATCCACGGATCAATCGACCCTCAGCTAGTCGCAGAATTTCACTCTGCTCATGAAACCCCCTCAGGTAGACCCGGGACTTTTACAGGCTGCGGAAAAACGCTGCTTTGTATCAGGGCACGACTTTAGTCGTGCCGTAACTGCAGCAAAATCAGGCTGGGCTTTAGCCCCTGCCACATGCTGTTCGGGTATTCGCTCCGAAATACGCCCTTTTTCCGCAGCCTGTTTAGTCCGGGGATTCAGAGTCCGCCCACCACCTGCCTTTAGGCGCCCGGGTCCAGCACACCTTCGGCCCCGCCTATTCGATAATCCCGCCTCACATAGACCCCGGACTTTAGTCCGGGGATCAGCGTCCAACCAAACCCGCCTTCAGGCGCTGAGGTTGAAAACCCCGCTGGGCACGCGACTGCAACCAACCTACACCCGCACGATACAATCAATAGGTCTATGCCCTTCACGGAACAATACGACCTCGTCATCGTCGGCGCCGGCCACGCAGGCTGCGAAGCGGCGATGGCGGGAGCCCGCATGGGTCTGCGCACGGCGCTGTTTGCGCTCAACCTGGACCTGATCGCGCAAATGTCCTGCAATCCCGCGGTCGGCGGAATCGCCAAGGGCCATCTGGTACGCGAGGTCGACGCGCTAGGCGGCGTGATGGGCGAAGTCACCGACGCGGTCGGCATTCAATTTCGCTTGCTCAATACTTCCCGCGGGCCTGCCGTCTGGTCGCCGAGAGCACAGTGCGACAAGCAACAATACCGCGTCAAGATGCGCGAAGTTCTGGAGTCGCAGCCGAATCTCTTCATCAAGCAGGCGGAAGTCGTCGACGTCGTCCTGGAAGATTTGCCCGACGCAACCGCCGGCGCGCCGCATCGAATCGTGCGCGGCGTAAAACTGCGCGACGGACGCATCGTCTACGCGGGCGCGACCGTCATCACCACCGGAACATTTTTGAATGGACTGATCCACTGCGGCGAAGAGCACTATCCTGCCGGCCGCAGCGGTGAGCCAGCCGCCGTGCTCCTCGGCGAATCCCTGAAGCGCCTGGGCCTACGCAATTGCCGCCTCAAGACCGGAACCCCGCCGCGCATCGATGGCCGCACCATCGATTGGTCGAAGTTTGACGAGCAACCCGGTGACGCCGAGCCAACCCCCTTCAGCTTTCGCACCGAATCCATCACTCGACCGCAGATCAGCTGTCACATCGCCTTCACAACACCGGAAACCCTCGCGATCATTCGCGAGAATGTGCATCGCTCGCCCATGTATTCCGGGCAGATTCAGGCGACCGGCCCGCGCTACTGCCCTTCGATTGAAGATAAGGTCGTCCGCTTTCCAGACAAGTTGCAGCATCAGCTTTTTCTCGAGCCGGAAGGACTGCACACGCATGAGGTCTACATCAACGGCATGTCGACTTCCCTGCCGATGGATGTCCAGGCCGCCGTGTTGCGCTCCATCCCCGGCCTGGAAAATGCGGAAATGCTCCGCCCCGGATACGCCATTGAGTACGACGCCATCGACGCAACCGAACTCGATCATGCGCTGGCCGTGAAGAGCATCGCCGGCCTCTATCTCGCCGGACAAATCAACGGAACCTCCGGCTATGAAGAAGCCGCCTGCCAGGGGTTGATGGCCGGCATCAATGCCGCGCTGCACGTCAAGGGCGAGCCGGCATTCGTGCTCGACCGCAGCGAAGCCTATACCGGCATCCTGATTGACGATCTGATCAGCAAGGGGACCAACGAGCCCTATCGCATGTTCACCTCGCGCGCGGAGTATCGCCTGCACCTCCGCATCGATAATGCCGATCGCCGCCTGACTCCGTATGCCCGCAAGCTTGGCCTGATCGACGACCATGCCTGGGCCGCCTTCGAAACCAAGCAGGCCCGCATGCAGGCTTTCGCAAAAATGCTGGCCACGCAGAAGCCCGACCTCGAGCGCCTCGGCGCGAACTCGCCGGAGCTGGCCGCAAAACTGAACAGCGCCGCCGGCCAAACCTACGCCCAGCTCATGAAGCGGCCCGAGATCACCATTGAATCTCTGCGCACCACGCTGCCATCCAGCCTGCAGCAGGCGATCGCAACCGCCTCACCTGAGGACGCAATTCATTTGCAAACCATCCGCGCGGCCATGACGCAGGAACAGATTCCGGCGCATGTTCGCAATGAATGGAAGGCGGTCGAGACGGAGATCAAGTATGCCGGCTATCTCGATCAGCAGCGCAAGTCGATTGAAAAGATGAAGGGCGCCGAGCACCGGGCCATCCCTGCCTGGTTCGACTACACCGCCGTCAGCGGCCTGTCACGCGAGATGCAGGAAAAGCTGCTGCGCGTTCGCCCCGGAACCATCGGCCACGCCAGTCGCATTCCCGGGGTGACGCCCGCAGCCCTGTCACTGATCAATATCTATATCGAAATTCAAGGTCGCAACGCCGCAGCCGCGACGGCCTAAATCCGCGCCGACAATTCCTATTGTTGCGGTGGTGCGGTCGAATTCGATCCCGAGTTTGTACCGGAGGTCGCAGGGCTCCCAGCCGTCGAGCTCGATCCGGAGCCGGAATCAGAATCGGAGTTATGGTGCATACCGGGGAAATGGAATCCCAGGTCGTGATTCAGCGGCTTTTCCGTGGCGTCATTCTCGGACTTCTTTTTCCCCTTCAGCACAGGTTCCTGAATGATGGTCCGCTGAGAATTAATACACTCCCAGGTGTTGCGCGCACGCACATATACCTGGCTGAACACGCCACGTTCCGTCTTCGATTTGGTGCGGCTCAGTTTGCTGCCCTGAAATACACGGTCGTAGGTTCCATTCACCACCGCAACATCCCCGGAGATGCGAACGCTCACCACCTTCTGCGTCAACTGGAAACGCGGCGCGTCCTTCATCATCATGTCGGAAATCTGCTGATCCCTGTTGGTCACATCGCCGGTATCGGAGATGTCGATGAACTGGGGAGCCAGCACCAGTTCCAGCGCATATTGATCGTGCTGATAGACGGCTTCATCCCAGCGGTCAGCGACCTTCTGCAAGTCCGCGACTTCCAGCGCCATTTGCTGCGCCGACTGCTGCGCGTTCGAGTCCATCGGCAATTGTGCGTGTGAGATGGAACAGGTTGCGAGGATGACTCCAAATACAAGACCGGGCAAAATAAAATGCCGGGGAAAAGAAAGAAACCGCTGCATCGTCAATCGAAACTCCTGGTGCCCTCCATGGAGCCAACGGATCGGGGAATCTGCCGGATCACTCACTTGCCAGACACTACTTATATGATACTGCGCACGCATCGTGCTTTGCATGATTCGCTAAGGAATCTCTGATTAAGCTTGCCTTGTATCAGGGCACGGCTTTAGCCGTGCCGTACATGACTGAAAATTCGTGGGGCTTTAGCCCCTGTGGAGTCGCGGCGGCGAACCAGTGACTTCAGCAGAGCTTCCCTGATGAGAACAAGGAAAAGGCAAAGCTAAAACGAATAGTTTGCTCTGTTTTCCGAAGGTTGCACAGCCACGGCAGGATTGGCACAGGAGTATTCTCGCGACCCCCCATATTTATCTCGTGAGCCCCCTATATTCAATAGTGAAATTGGAACATTCTTTTTACACTGTTTGAAGTGGCCACCCTATCGCAAATTTCGCTCGAACACGGCCTCCCCGCCAGCGTGGAGGCAGAGCGCACCATTCTAGGCGCCATCCTGCTCGACAACGCCGCCTACAGTGAGGCCGCCGAACGTCTGATTGCAGATGACTTTTCGCTCGACTCCCATCGCCGCATTTATGCGCGCATGGGCGAGCTGATTGACGCCAACCGCGCCGTCGACATCATCACCCTCAGCGAGGAACTTGACCGCCAGAAGGAACTGGAATCGATCGGCAACCGAGCCTACATTTTTTCTCTGACAGAAAATCTTCCGCGCCGCCTCAGCATTGAAGATTATGTCCGCATCGTCAAAGACAAATCCATCCTGCGGCAGATGATGGGCATCTGCTCCACCGCGCAGGCACGCTGCGCCGATCAAAGCGAAGATGCGCTCGAGGTCTTGAACGCCACCGAAACCGCGCTTCTCGAGGTCTCCGAGCGCGGCATCACCCAGGGTTTTTCCAGCATTCCAGAAATCGTCAAAGGCTCCTTCGGCTCGATCGACAACCTCTATAAAGAAGGCCGCGAAATTACCGGCCTCGCCACCCACTATGTCGACTTCGACCGCATGACCAGCGGCCTGCAGCCATCCGAGCTCATCATCATCGCCGCCCGTCCGTCCATGGGCAAAACCGCCTGGGCCATCAACATTGCTGAGAACGCCGCCGTCCGCGATGGCAAAGTCGTGGGCGTATTTTCGTTGGAAATGTCGAAGGAAGCCCTGCTGCGACGCATGCTGGCTTCGCAATCCATGGTGAACATGCGCCATATTCAGACCGGATTTCTCACCCGCGATGACCGCGACAAACTGGTCAGCGGCCTGGAACGTCTCGCCGAAGCCAAGTTGTTCATCGACGATACTCCCGGCATTTCGCTCGCCGAAATGCGCGCCAAAGCCCGTCGCCTCCGTCAGCAAGGAGGCGGCAAGCTCGATCTGATTGTCATCGATTACCTACAGCTCATGAGCGCCGGCAGCGGTGGCCCCAACGGCCGCCGCCCGGAAAATCGCACCCAGGAAGTCTCCACCATTTCCCGTGGCCTCAAGGCCCTCGCAAAAGAAATGCGTGTGCCAGTCATTGCCCTCTCCCAGCTGAGCCGCGCCAGTGAGCAACGCGGCGGCGACAAAAAGCCCATGCTCTCTGACCTGCGCGAATCCGGCTCCATCGAGCAGGATGCCGACGTGGTCGCCTTCATCCATCGCGACAGCTACTACAATCGGGATGACGAAGGCGGCGAAGACGCTGAATCGAAAAATCGGGCGGAAATCATTATCGCCAAGCAGCGCAATGGCCCCACCGGCGTCGTTCATCTGATGTATATGCCCGAGTACACGCGATTTGAAAATCCTTATAAGGGCGAAGATGCTGACGTCCCCAGTTACTAGGGCGGAAATTTCCCGCTCCCGACTCATTGCCAATTTCAAATATCTGCGGTCGTTGCTCCCCGTCAACGACGCACAGAAACCCACGCCCGATCATGCCGCAACCACCGACCTGCTAGCCGTCGTCAAAGCAAATGCTTACGGACACGGCCTTTCCCCCTGCGCTCCCTGGCTGGTTCAAGCCGGCGCAAAATGGCTCGGCATCACCTCTGTCGAAGAAGGTGTCGCTCTCCGCCGACTCTGCCCGAAGGTCCGCATTCTCGTCATGCGCGGCCTGATGCACGGCGAGGCCGACGCACTGATCGAGACGCAATTGATCCCCACGGTGTGGGAGCCGCACCATCTCGTTTGGCTCGCCGACGCAGCGCACAAACACAAGCTCGCTCTCGGCACCGTTCCGATCCATTTGGAAATCGACAGCGGCATGAGTCGCCAGGGAGTGGCGCCCGCCGACCTCGACCCGCTGCTGAATACATTGCAAAATCTACCCGCGCTGCGCCTCTCCGGCGTCTACACCCACTTCGCCTCCGCCGACATGCTCGATGCGGAGCAGAATCAACTCCAGCGCGCCTCCTTTCAAAAAGCAGTCGACCAGATCTTCGCCGCCGGCTTTCATCCGCAATGGATTCACGCCGGAAATTCCTCCACTCTTCTCGCCGAGCAGCACCATCTCCACAACGTCATCCCAACTAAACCCGGCGCCAAAACTCTCATCCGTCCCGGCATCGCGCTCTACGGCTACGCCCCCAAATTTTCTGGATCCGAATCCGCCGCCGCCGAACAAGCCCGCGCTCGCCTGCAGCCCGTCCTCTCCTGGAAAACCGCCATTGCGTCCACGCGATCTGTCCCCCCCGGAACCGCCATCGGCTATAATGCCACCTTCATCGCCCCAACAACCATGCGCCTCGCGCTGCTACCCATTGGCTATGCCGACGGATTAAACCGCAAATTATCCAGCACCCATTCTTCCCCGGGCAGCCACGTGCTGATCCACGGGATCGCCGCTCCAATCGTCGGCCGCGTGTCGATGGATTTAACCGTCGTCGACATCACGCAAATCCCCAACGCCGCAGCCGGCGACCAGGTCACCATCATCGGCGAACAGCACGGCCAGCGCATCACCGCCGACGATCACGCCCGCTGGGCCGGCACCATCCCCTATGAAATTCTCTGCGCCATCGCCGCCCGCGTGCCCCGCATCACCTCGGAATAATCCGCTCGCTGCTAGCATTGAAGAAGCATGTTGAAAACGCTGTACGCACGATGGATGTACGCCTGGGAAACCAAGCTGACGACGCGGGATACCAATCGCATTGTCCGCCCGCTGGAATGGGGATTTGACTGGCTGGAAGACTGGATTGCCGCGCGCAACCTGCCCATCCGCGATGCCATCGCCAGCGGTGATCCGTCGCAATCCCACGCCGCCATGCTCGCCATCAATGAAAGCATCATCGCTGCGTCCGAGCAGTTCTACGGCTACAAAACTCCCGCAGATTTTCGCCTGGAAGAACGTCATCCGCAATTGTTCCCCACCAATGTGCGGCCGGAAACGCTGCGTCACGACGCCGAGCTAAAACATCTCGCTGCCGAGGGCAAGCTGCCCAAGGCGCAATTTCTCCGCTTCACTTCCGCGCTGCGCACTCCCTATCCAGAAAACGATCAGGTCAACGCCCGCTGGTATCCCGCTCCGCCCGAAAAGCAGCATGGCAAACCGAAGCAAGCCATCATCGTCATGCCGCAGTGGAATGCGGACGCCTTCAGCCACAACGCGCTCTGCACCCTGTTCAATCGTTTTGGAATTTCCGCGCTGCGACTCAGCAAGCCCTTCCACGACATTCGCCGCCCCGCCGAACTGGAACGCTCCGACTACGCCGTCAGCTCCAACATTGGTCGCACGCTGGCCGCCTGCCGCCAGGCCGTCGTCGATATTCGCAGCTGCCTTGACTGGCTCGAACAGCAGGGATACGAGCAGTTCGGCGTGCTCGGCACCAGCCTCGGCTCCTGCTATGCATTTATCGCCAGCGCCCACGAGCCGCGCCTGCAGGTCAACGCCTTCAACCATGCCTCCCTCTGGACCGGGGATGTGGTGTGGACCGGCCAAAGCACTCGCCATGTTCGGGCCGCCTGCGAGCAGGCCGGCCTCACTCACAACGATCTCGTTCAGCTTTGGAGTGGCGCCAGTCCCATGGTCTACATGGATCGCTTTGCCTGCATCGCGCCGGAACAGAAAATTTCCGCATGGCCGAAAAAGTTGGCGCGCGTAATCTACGCTCCCTACGACCTGACTTTCCTGCGCGAATTTTCCGAAGGCGTGCTGCGAGAATTTCGCGCCCGCGGCGTAACCTTCGACGCGAAAATCCTCCCCTGCGGCCACTACACCACCGGCGAAACTCCCTACAAATATATTGACGGCTGGTATCTAGGATCCTTCGTCTACAACGCCTTCAAAAAACTCGCGCAACAAACAGTCGCCCAGCCGCAGAAGCTACAAACCGAGAAGGAACTCATCTCCCAGTGATCGCGTAGATTCTGATGCGATGTTGTGCAGGAGTGAAATCTCGAGTTCAATGAACCGACCTGATTCAAAGGAAAACCCATGTCCATTCCATATGCCTTGCAAGGAATTTTTCAAACCCTTCCCTCCAACACGCAATCGTTGGTGCTGCACGACTATGAAGTCCGCAAAAAATCCGCGTTCTTCGCCTACTTCTTCTGGTTCTTCTTCGGCTTCCACTACCTCTACCTCGGCCGCATCAGCATTCAGTTGCTCTACTGGCTGACGATTGGCGGTTTCGGCTTCTGGATGTTGATCGATCTGTTCCGCATTCCCGGCATGGTGGAGCACAAAAATGAGGACATCGCGCGCGAGTTGATGGCCCAATATCAATCCATGCGCCTCGCCTAGAACTGGTCTCATAAATGCGCCGAACCCGGAAATGGCTCGCATGAGACCCGCCATCGAAGCGGGTCTCACAGTCCCCATCGAAGCAGCGGACCTATATATATGAGAGCTGCATTGCTCCGTCGGGCGGCAGCGGGGACGCACACTGGCCCTAATAGGGCGCCAAAACAGGGGTTCCAGTTCAGATAACTTTGGGAGATTTTTTTGAGCAGGCCTGACTGCACCAATGGACGAGAGCACGGCTCAAATATATCGTCATCCCCACTCCGGAGCCCAATGCCCAAAGGGAGGGGCGCTTCCAATCGGCACGCCAATCAAACGCCATACGGAAAGTCCATCCTGCCAACTCAAAATCCTGTACGGGATAATTGTAGAGCATAAGGAGGCTCTAGAACTGGTCTCATAAATGTCTGAGCAGCAAGTGTAGGCAGGCAAGGTGGACGAAGCCGAGGAAGTTCTCGATGTGGTATTCCCATCGGGTGACGAGGCGGTGGAAGTTGTGCATCCAGGCAATGAGACTGGTTCTAGAACTTCAATCTCACCGCCAGCTACCCGTCAAACTTTCTCTTTTTCCTCGCCCCAAAAAACGTGGATAACAGTGGGAGAGCGCAACTGTTCTCGAACTTCTGGGTTCAAAAAACCGTGCGCCGTAGCCGCTTGCACGGATTCGCAGCTGCATCGCGGATCGCATGAAATCTGACAATCACCTATTGGAGGAATGATGAAAAAACGGCTTCTTCTTTTCGTATCCACCGCCATCCTCGCATCCAGCTTGATGGCCTCTGCCCAGGTGTATGTCCATATCGGGCCGCCTCCACCGGCGCCACGAGAAGTCGTCCCCGCCCCCATGCATCGCGGCTGGGTTTGGCAGGCCGGATATTACCGCTGGGATGGACGCCGCTACATTTGGGTGCCCGGCATGTATGCAGCGCCGCCGCGTGGCTATGCTCGTTGGGTTCCCGGTCACTGGCGTTACACCAACCGCGGATATGTCTGGGTACCCGGTCACTGGAGATAAATCCGACGCACGATCCATCCGCGTCGATCCAACGCGGATGGATACATCAGCATTGTCACCCCCACCAGAAGTCACCGCACTCGAACCGCGCAGACCTCGGACTTTAGTCCAGAGTCTGTTGTCGGGAAGTTGAGCAGAAAATCGATGGTGTCCTGGGGCAGACCCCGGACTTTAAATGCTGCGGAAAAACACTGCTTTGTATCAGGGCACGACTTTAGTCGTGCCGTAACTGCAGCAATATCAGGCCGGGCTTTAGCCCCTGCCACATGCTGTTCGGGTATTTGCTCCGAAATACGACCTTTTCCCGCAGCCTGTTTAGTCCGGGGAATCGCATACCAATCTATGGCGCGCCTTTAGGCGCTGAGGTATTCCAAGCGCAACATCACTAAAACAGGTCACTGTGGGACCCGAGCCGAACCAACCTCAGTATCTCGTCGTTGGGTTTGGTATCGATCAACAGAAGATCGGGTTTCAGGTGACATTCTCGATGATCGTTCCACTCGCCCGCCAAACCATGGTCAGAATGCTTTTCGGGTAAAGCGCGATCCAACGCCAACAATCCCACAATCTCTTCCAGCAATGCCTCGATGTTTTTGTGTCGGGGAGCGGACTTCACCCGTTTGTAATCTTTTTTGAAGGCGGAGGTTCGCTCAATCGTCCTCATTCAGGTCCGCCATCAGCTCTTTCACCGTCTTGAATTTCGCGACTTCGCCTCGTTTTCCCGCCTTCATCGCCGTGACAGTGGCGGCATTCGGCGTATGAATCTCAAAAGGAAGGGTCTTTTCCGAAGCGACTTTGACCAGCAGTAGCCGAAAGGCATCGGACACCGTCAGCCCCATCGTCTCCAAAACGGCGGCCGCTTGATTCTTCACTTTTTCGTTGATCCTTGCCCGCACCACGGCGTTGGCTGTTCCATGTTTCTTCATGAGCTACATTGTAGCTCACGTAGCACCAAAACCCCAATCTCCCTTCCAAAAACGACGCCGTCACGCGCGAACGATTGGCCCAATATCCGGCCATCCGGGTAGGTTAGAATTTCAGTATGCCTACCAACCGCATGCCCCTCTCGCTTGCCCAGTCCGACCCGGAAATTTCCGCCGCCGTGCAGCATGAAGTTCAGCGCCAGCATGAAGGTCTGGAGATGATCGCGTCCGAGAATTTTGTCAGCCAGGCGGTGCTGGAGGCGGCCGGTTCGGTCTTCACCAATAAATATGCGGAAGGCTATCCCGGCAAGCGCTACTACGGCGGCTGCGAGTATGCCGACGTCGTGGAAAACCTGGCCCGCGACCGTGCCAAACAGCTCTTCGGCGCCGAGCACGCCAACGTCCAGCCCCACTCCGGCTCGCAGGCCAACGCCGCCGCCTACATGGCCATCATTCAGCCCGGCGACACCATCCTCGGCCTCGACCTCGCCCATGGCGGCCACCTCACTCACGGCCACAAATTGAATTTTTCCGGCAAGCTCTATCGCGTCGCCAGCTATGGCGTCCGCAAAGATACTGAAGTCATCGACTACGACGAGCTGGAGCAGATTGCCCTGCGCGAAAAGCCGAAGATGATCATCGGCGGCGGCAGCGCCTATCCCCGTACTTTCGACTTTGCCCGCATGCGCCAGATTGCCGACAAAGTCGGCGCTTTCTTCGTCGTCGACATGGCCCACTTTGCAGGACTGGTCGCCGCTGGAGTGCATCCCTCGCCTGTCCCGCACGCCCACATCACCACCACCACGACGCACAAAACCTTGCGCGGCCCTCGCGCCGGATTGATCCTCTGCCAACAAGACCTCGCAGCCAGCGTGGATCGCAGCGTGTTTCCCGGCCAGCAGGGTGGTCCGCTCATCCATGTCATCGCGGCCAAGGCCGTCGCCTTTAAAGAAGCGCTGCAGCCGGAATTCAAAATCTATGCCAAACAAATCGTCTCCAACGCCAAGGCGCTCGCCGAATCCCTGATGGCGGAAGGCTACCGCGTCGTCTCTGGCGGCACCGACACCCACTTGATGCTGGTCGACGTCTTCGTCAAGGGCATGTTCGGCAGCGAAGCCGAAAAAGCTCTCGGCGACGCCGGCATCACCGTCAACAAGAACGCCATTCCCTTCGACGTCAATCCGCCCATGAAGCCCAGCGGCATTCGCGTTGGCACCCCCGCGCTCACCACTCGTGGCATGCGCGAAGAAGAAATGCGCGTCATCGGCCGCTGGATTGTCGAGGCCCTCGATCATCGCTCCGACCCTGCCCACCTCGCGAAAATTCGCGCCCAGGTTCTCGATCTGGCAGAGCAATTTCCGCTCTACGGGTGGCTGCGCGAACCCGCCGGCGTCGGCGCCCGGTAGCCAACGAACCGCGTCCAGGCCGCACGGATCCCCCGCCGCGCCACCTGAATCAAATCGAGGAAATTGACCTCAATTCGGCCCCACGCCCATTTACAATTTCTTTCCAACAGGAAAAGATGGTGCGCAGTGGCCCTTTTTCGCCCACCCATCATCGAACTTCCGTGGAGGTCTCTATGTCGGACAGCATTTTGCCGGTGCTTCTGGTTGCCGTTTGCCTGGGCGGATTAACCGGGCTGCGCACCTTCACTCCCATCACCGTCCTCGCGTGGGCACTCCATCTGCGCTACATGCATATTCCCGGCAGCTCCCTTCACTTTCTGCACACCTGGGCCGCAGTCATCATCCTCACGATTCTCGCCTTGGCAGAAATCGTTATGGATAAAATGCCGTCCACTCCCAGCCGCCTCAAGCCACCCGGAATGATCGGCCGCGTCATCTTCGGTTTTATTTGCGGCATGGTCAGCGGTCAGGCCTGGGGCGCCAACTGGGAAACCTGCGCAGCCGTCGGCATCGTCGGCGCGATTCTCGGCGCGCTCATCGGCTATGAAATTCGCAAAGGCTGGGTGCATACCTTCCACTGGCATGACCTGCCGGTCGCGCTGATTGAGGACCTGGTCTGCATCGGCGGCAGCATCCTGGTCGTTTCGCGCGCCGTCTTTCTCGCGTATTAATTGCAGCCTGTCCGTTCCCTACAAATTTATTTAGAAGGCGATATGTCTCCAGCCACCGCAGCCAACCACTACGACGCCGTCATTCTCGGATCCGGACAAGGCGGCAATCCTCTCTCAAAAGCGCTCGCCCAGGCTGGATGGCGCACCGCAATGATCGAGCGCAAATTTGTCGGTGGCACTTGCGTCAACACCGGCTGCACGCCCACAAAAACCATGGTGGGCAGCGCTCGCGTCGCTTACATGGCCAGTCGCGCCGAATATTTCGGCATCCACGCCCAGGTCACTGGCGTCAACATGCCACGCATTATCGAGCGTAAGAATGAGATCGTGCTGCAGGCCCGCAACGGTAACGAAAAGGCCATGCTCAGCACAGACAATCTCGATCTCATCTACGGCACGGCCCGATTTACCGCACCCAAATCCATCTATGTCAAGAAAAACGACGGCGGCGAACTCAACCTCACCGCCGACAAAATTTTCATCGACACCGGCCTGCGCACCACCCTGCCTTCCATCACTGGTTTGGACCAGCTGCAATCGCTTCCGAATATTCTGGACAACGCTTCCATCATGGAGCTGGATCACCTCCCTGAGCATCTGCTGATTCTCGGTGGCGGATATATCGGCGTGGAGTTTGGCCAGATGTTTCGCCGCTTCGGCAGCCGCGTCACCATCATTCAAGCCGACGCCCAGCTACTCTCGCATGAAGATACCGACATCGTCGACGAGGTGACAAAAATCCTCCGCGAAGATGGCATCGACGTTCTTCTCAACGCAAAAACTCAACGCATCCGCGGAGACAAAAACAAAATTACGCTGGAGATGCAAACCGGCAATCAACCGCAAACCATCGAGGGAACACATCTGCTCATCGCTGTCGGTCGCACCCCGAACACCGACGACCTCAATCTCCCCGCCGCTGGAATCGCGACCGACAACAGGGGTTTCCTGCGCGTCAACTCCCGCCTGGAAACCAACGTTCCCGGCATCTACGGCATCGGCGACGTCAAGGGTGGCCCCGCCTTCACCCACATTTCCTATGACGATTTTCGCATCCTGCGCGACAACCTTCTCCAGGGAGAGCACGCACACCACGGACGGACGCATGCTTCCCTACACCGTGTTCATCGATCCGCAGCTCGGCCGCATCGGCATCACAGAAAAAGAGGCGCGCCAGCAGGGCATAAAAATTCGCGTCGCAAAAATGCCGATGACCTCCGTGGCCCGCGCCCGCGAGTTTGGCGAAACGCGCGGCCTGATGAAAATCCTCGTCGACCCGGACTCGAAGCAGATCCTCGGCGCGGCCATCCTCGGCATGGAAGGCGGCGAGATCGCCGCGATGGTGCAGCTCGCCATGATGGGCAAAATCCCCTATCCCGTATTACAGAACGGCATCTTCAGCCACCCAACCCTCTCCGAATCCCTCAACGTAATCTTCGGCCACTTCGAAGATTGACCCCCGCGCTTTCGCAATCCATCTTTGAATGGGAATCACGAAATCCCTCGATGAAATAGAGTCTCGAAGGTTATCATCTTGACCCTGGGCACAATCGGCACTATGATGCCACGAAAACCAAACTGCGTACTTTAGGGGGCTCGATGGGTTTTGGCGGCATTATTCAGGGCGTCCTTTCCAACATCATCTGGTGGGCAATTCTTGGTGCAGGGGTAATAGCGGTTGCGTGGTTAAGACATAAGCGGCCCCAGATCGCTCCGGTGATTGCCTACGGCTTGGGGACGGCCGTCTCTATTGCGGTCCTATTTTATGCTGTCACGGGAAGGTCATTACTTTCAGTTCCTCAATCCCACATTACGTCTAAGAACATTGAAAGTAAGGTAGTGGAGTGGACTCGCGCCGCTGGGCTTCAGGTCAGCAAGCAAAACGATCCCAATTGGGATTTTCAGTACGTGATTACTAAAAATGGCCACCCAATCGGAATCGGAGTGTCCGCTGACCGAGAAGGATACCTGCAACTTCAGTGCCCGCTCACAATCGCACCTGAACACTTATCGATTCTCTCTAAATTGAGCCCGGAGCAGGCGAACGAAGTGGCCCAAGAGGTGATCTTGGATCTCTCATTAGCCAAGATTGGATTTATGATCCAGGGCCAACCAATGCGACAGATATTGCTACAAAAGGCAGTTCCTATAAATGACAACCTGACCAAAGACACTTTCCTTTCCGACTTGGACGACATTGATTCGGATTTTTTGGTAGCGCGAGCCGCAGCTATCCTGTCGATTGAGAAGCATCGTCACCCGTAGACTCAAGGTCGCTCTCCGTCAATGCTTTGTACTCGAATCTGCGAGGTTTGCAGCACCCCCAGTTGACGAGCCCCCGAAAGAGGTCAGCGCCGGGTCTAACGATCAGTACCGCGAACTAAAAAGTCCTGGATCTACTTCCAATCCCCTCGGAAACCCGCTACGGTTTCAAATCGAATGCCGGTCGCCCACCCCCTAGAAAACGCTTTCCCTTGGCGCATCCATTATTCCGAAATTGATAGAATAGAGGTAAGCACCCCCCTGGCGCCTTGCTCAAGCCAGCGTATTTCCCTCAATCGCACCGAGTTTTCGGCCGCTGATTTTCGTTTTTTTGCTGAATATCCGCAGTGAAAGCAAAAATACTTGAGGTTTAAACCTCACAGCGCAGCAGTCAAAGCGCTTGCCGCAAAAACAGCCCTGCACAATCCTTCAATTAGCCTGCACAATCCTTCAACTAGCCTGCACAATCCTTCAACTAGCCTGCATAATCCTTCAACTATTCAGGCCGCGGCCTCGCGAAGCAGAGCCCGGGCGACCGGCCCATGCAAGCGTCGCCGCCGCGACCTATCGACTGCATCAGAGTCCTTACTACGGTTGCAGATCAAATGCCGGCCGCAAACTCCCGTCCATATAAAACGGCACCGACGTATGCTCATGCACGATGCGCCATTCCTCTCCCTCGCGCTCCAGGCATAGAGTTTCCCTCATCCAGAAACTAACCGGATGATCGGCGCCCTTCTTGATTCCATCCATCCGCATATATCCATGGCAAAACGCGATGTCTCCCGACACGCGAACCTCAAAGTCCTGCGGCGTAA
Organism: uncultured Acidobacteriota bacterium; assembly: GCA_963735505.1. Classification (GTDB taxonomy): domain Bacteria; phylum Acidobacteriota; class Terriglobia; order Terriglobales; family Acidobacteriaceae; genus JAKAAZ01. The sequence goes on from CAVTLR010000007.1 coordinate 76,697, forward strand.
TCTCGATCGGCCCCAGCCATGTATCGAGCCACGCCTGCGTTTCGCCGATGTCGATGCCGCGATGCACCAGCGGCGGCGCAAGATTGAATATCGCCGCGTCCGCGGTGTATGGAGCCGCCAGGGCATGAACGTTCTTATCGTGGCGTGCTTTCTTCATGCCGTCGATGACGGCTAGAATTTCTGCTTTCTCTTTCGTCCCCTGATCCTGCATCACAGCTGTTGGCATAACATTTCTCCTCTCCCGTTATCTCGTGAACCTGAAATGATTCGACGTTCTACGCCGTCGGAACCGCGATCTGGATCACGTTCTGATCTTCTGGAGTCTCTCTCGGATCGGTCACATAATGTTCAATGCAGAAATCATCGCGCAGCGGAATCTTCTTCTCCGCGACAATTTCAAACACACGGCGAGATGCGTCCGGAAGATCTGCAAATCGCCCGGTCAAAACGAACTGGCTGTATTTCCCGCCTTTGAATCGCGTGGTTTCAACGCCCGCCGGAAGATTCTTCGGCGCTTCCGCGACCGACACGCCGGCACGATAAATTTTCGGTCCTACCTTATATAGGCTCGTGTAGCCGGTGATCTTGTTGTGCTCGGCAATTGCATCCGTAAGCTTGTGCAGTTGTCCCCAGGCCTGGGGTGCGCTGGTCATGAAAGGCCCAACTGCCTCGACGTACACGTAATGCATTTCCGGCCAGGTCGCGATCTCGGGTTCCTCGGTGAGTTGTAGCGAATGATTTCCTGCGAAAGCCATCGGGTTTCTCCTCTCGGTTGAACAATGATTGACACGTTGAAAGTCGTGCAGAGTCTTTAAGCCGCCTGCGGCATCGGGCGTTCATGAATGATCATCCAGGAGACGCCAAACTTGTCCCGCAGCATGCTGAAGCGGAAAGCGAAAAATGTCTCCGCCATCGGCATGAAGATTTCTCCGCCGTCCGACAGCAACGCGTGAATGCGTTCTGCCTCTTCGCTGCTGCCGACAATCAGCGTCAGATAAGCGCTGCGCATCGGTTGATAGCTTGGAATATCGGCGCCCAATAATTCAGTCTGGCCCAAATCAAGGCGCGCATGCAGAATTGCTTTTTCCTGACCTGGCGGAATGCTCTTCTTGTCCGGCATCTCGCCGAAGGTCATTTTAAAAACAAACTTTCCTCCCAGATGCTTTTCATAGAAACGGAAAGCTTCTTCGCAATTCCCGCCGAAATTCAGATAGGTATACATCTTCAACGGCGCAGTTGCCATGATGCGTTCTCCTTAGAGTTGATTGAAAAGCGATTGCAGACGCCGGCTTGAAGCGAACTCCTGAACCGTGCCCGCAATCTCAATTCGCAGGCTTGTATTCGGACGGCGTTCCATCCGACCATACCGACACTGGAATCATGAACTCCGTCAATGGTTCGGGAGCGCCCTGAAATTGCGGGTTCAACAATACCGGAGATCCCGGCAAATCCGCGCCCCAGCTCGAAGGTTTCGTTAGCGGGACATAAAACATCAGATGCGAATGCCAGTGGCCGACCCCATCTCCCAGGTACCCTTGCTTCGACATCATGTAACTCATCGCGCCCGGTTCCAGAGCTGGGAATGCCCTCGTTTTCAGCGCAGCTTGAATGCCTTCCTTCACCTGATCTTTTGAGTGTCCGCTCAGGACCAGCTCCGTCCTCTTCAGCGTCAAAGGCAAAATCGAGTGCGCGGCCGCCGGATTAAAACAGATCGGACCCCGCATCTTCGGATTCCAGAACTGCGGCGCATTGAAGGGAGACATCCAGCCCCGTTCGACCACGCACACAAAACCGTTTTTCCCTTTCACCGCGGTAGTGTAGCCATGCCGCCCCAGAACCATTACTGTGGCATCGCGCGAAATGGAAGCCGGAGCCGCACTGCGCGCCAAACGCGATCTCCGCATTCCCGTCCGCTATCAAGTACTGCTCGACCGGGGCCATGCTGCGATACGCGGTTGTGCGATCCTGTGCTCGCGCAGGCGAACCTGCGCTCAACGTCACAGCCATCGCCAGAACTTGCCACCCAATTGCCTCGACTCGTCTCTTGTTCATGCCGTTTTCCTTTTCTCCGAACGATTGAAAAGCATTTCCAGATAGCGCCGCAGATGGTCGAGGCACGAAGCCGCAACTTCCGGGCCGCCCTCCGCTTTAGCCAGAATGAACGCGCCTTGAATCACCGCCTGCATGTACATCGCCAGGCTCTCTTCGGTCCAGTCCACATTCATGCGGTAGATGTGCGTCGCTTTGATGATTTCGAGTTCCAGCATGGCGACGTGTTCGCGAATGCTTCTGTCGCAGGCGTCCCGAATCGATGGATGGGTCTCGTAGACTTCCTGCACCATGGTGCCCACCAGGCAGGTAAATTCCGGCAATTGGCCCTGCAGAATCGCCTTGCGAAAATCCACGTACGCCAGCAGGCGATCAACTGGATCGGCCAGCCAGTTATACGGCGCGGATCGAAATAGCTCGCCCGTCAGAATATTCCAGTGCTCCGCCGCCGCGACCGCGAGCTCTTCCTTTGACTTGAAGTGATGAAAAAAACTTCCCTTGGTCAGGCCGGCCGCTTCGCAAACATCTTCAATGCGCGTCGCACTGTACCCCTTCGCCCGAATCACCCGCAGCGCCGCCTCCAGAAGTTTTGTTTTCGATTCGTGCTGCCCCACCCGCATCTCCATCCCCATCCTCTACTCCAACCCCAAACCTCAACGAAAATCACAATACCTACCAGTCGGTATGCTTGTCAATGATTTTGATTTCAACAGGGCAATTGGCTGATTCTTCAGAAGGAAGAGACGAGATAAACCCGGAACGGAGGATGAGGTTTCAGCAGGCGGCCTGTAAGCCGAATTTTGTCGAGGACGATCATTCCTCTAGGCGCCGCATTACTGCGAACACTCATAGCGACCTACCCGCGGGTTTAGCGCACCGGGCCAGCACGCGCGCTGCCGCTTGCGCGGCAGCGCTTCCCGCCTATTTGGTCTTGCTCCGTGTGGGGTTTACCATGCCTCCGACTTTACAGCCGAAGCGGTGCGCTCTTACCGCACCTTTTCACCCTTACCGCATCCTTGCAGACGCGGCGGTATTTTCTCTGTGGCACTTGCCGTCCCGAAGCCTTGACGCTCCGGTCCCGGACGTTATCCGGCACACTGCCCTGCGGAGTTCGGACTTTCCTCTCCCGGCGGAACTTTGCAGTTCTCCGGCAGCGATCGCCCAGCCGCCTGCTTCACCCATGATACGCGTGCGCCAGGTCAAACCGCTGGCGATGTTTTTCGCTCAAGCCGAATTGAAGAGTGAAAGCGGCGCACGCGGTTTGCCGCTTCAACCCAGGACGATGGCGTTGGAGAGTTTCACCCACCACGCGGGATGATGGAGCCAGATTTGTATCGCAAACGTCTGGCAGACAATTAATGCCGGCAGTGCATAGCGATAAACCACGTGGATTTTTCGATTGACGATCAGATCGCGTGCGACACCCAGCAAGATCAGCGCATCCACACCCACATAGAACCATACAAACGCGATCATCGGCATTCGCCCGAAGGCCGCCGCGGTCAACGCGCAAGTTGCGACCAACATCAGCCGGCGATGATACTCCGGCTTTTTGCGCCAGTAGATGGCCAGCCAGAAAAAGACGGTGAACGACAAAATATCGACTGCCTGGATGGCGAAGAACGTGGGATTTGCGCCGGTCGGTGGAAGCTGGATTGCCTCCGCGTGGAAATGGATGAATTCGAATCGGTGCATGATGATTGCGGTTGAAATCCCAAGCAAAGGCATCAAGACGCCGAGCGCGGCGCCGAACCATCCGGTCATTCGATGCAGCTTCACATTGTGCGTCCGCACCAGCGCTGACTGAAAGATGAAGAAGCCCAGCCAAGCGGTGAACACCGCACCATGAAACCAGAGAATCCAGGGCCGCGGTGGAGTCGCGTGAAGCAGGTTGTCATTGACAGTATGGCTGAAACCGTACATCACGACCGCGGCAATCATCAGCGACATGGAAAAGTAAAAATATTTATTCAGGAAGCTCGAAAATCCAGATGTTTTCGAAATACCGCGTTGTTTCGCGGCAATCCCTAAAGGAAATTGCTCAGTCGCCATTGCGCGTGCTCCAAGGGGACAGTTTGGTTTGTTGGGGGTATCCGAATACTATCACCCGGATGGCAAGACCCGACTTTTCGCGACAGGTTGGACTGACTGCGGAGCAATCCCTCATGCGCCTGCCGTGGTCGACGGTATCTGAACCATAACGGAAGTACCGCGCAATAGGGTGCGGCTTTCGCCGAATAGTGACACCTCGGTTGCTATGATGGTGCCTTGGGTCGAACTTTCGGCCGCGAAACCCAACGCAACCCCCCGACGCGAAGGAGAAATATGGCCACCTATCTGGTGACAGGAGCTGCTGGATTCATCGGTTCCTGGTTGACGCAGGCACTTGTTGAAAGAGGCGAGACGGTTCGCGCTCTGGATAATTTTTCCACGGGAAAGCGTGAGAACCTGACGCCGTGGCAGAACGACATTGAGATTCTCGAGATCGATTTGCGCGATGAGGATCGGGTTGCGAAAGCCTGCAAGGGCGTCGACATTATTTTTCACGAGGGCGCGATTCCTTCGGTGCCGTTGTCGGTGAAGGATCCGCGCACCAGCCACACGGCAAACATCGACGGAACTTTCAATCTGCTGGAAGGCGCGCGCCATGGCGGCGTCAAGCGGGTTGTGTATGCGGCGTCTTCTTCCGCGTATGGCAATCGCAATCCTTTGCCGCAGGTGGAAACTATGCTGCCGGGGCCGCTTTCTCCGTATGCAGTGCAAAAATTGTTGGGCGAGCTGTATCTGCGCAGCTATTGGGAAGTGTATGGGCTGGAGACGGTGGCGCTGCGTTACTTCAATATTTTTGGTCCGCGGCAAGCCCCGGATTCTCCTTACAGCGGCGTGATGGCGAAGTTTGCGACGATGATGCTGGAAGGTGAGCAGCCGGTCATTCATGGCGATGGGGAGCAGAGCCGGGATTTTACCTACGTGGAGAATGTGGTCCAGGCGAACCTGAAAGCGGCGGCTGCGCCTGCGGAAAAAGTGGCGGGACGCATGTTCAATTGCGCCTGTGGGCAGCCATACACGTTGAACCAGACCTACAAGCTGATTGCAGAGTTGACCGGCTACAAAAATCCGCCGAAATATGGTCCTCCCAGAGAAGGGGATATCAAGCACTCTTATGCGGATATCTCGGCGGCGCGGGAAGCGTTGGGATACGACCCGAAAATTGGTTTTCTGGAGGGGTTGCAGCGGACGGTGGAATGGTATCGCGAGCAGCGCCAGGCCCAATCGCGGAAGGCAGTCGGCGCGAGAGCGTAATCCAGGGGGTTAAAGCCGCGCGGGCTTGGGTTCACTGGCAACGGGCGCAAACTCGGCGGAGGCGCAGGGTCAAAGTTGAAGGATTATGCAGCGAAGTTGAAGGATCATGCAGGCTAGTTGAAGGATTGTGCAGGCTAATTGAAGGATTGTGCAGGCTAATTGAAGGATTGTGCAGGCTAATTGAAGGATTGTGCAGCGTGCTTTTTGCGGCAAGTACTTTGACTGCATCTAGATGAGCGGTAAAACCTCACCTAATTCGCGTTTTTACTGCTGATTTGCGGAAAAAACTAAAAGCGGTTGGCCCTCCACCGCGGGCGATGAGGAAAATGCCTTGCCTGAGAGAATGGCGCGGAGGGAGTGCTTATCTCTATTCTATCAACTTCGGAACAGTTGATGCGCCAACAAGAAAGAAGCGGTTTTCAGCTGGCAGGCGACCGGCAGGGTTGCTCCGCGGCCAACCATTCTGGGCTCAGGCGTCGTCGCGGGGACCCGCGCCGACCGCGCTTCCATCGGCCACCCGGCATCGCGGAATGCCAAGGGCGCTTCACCGGCTATATTGATTTCGCCGATAGGCAAGCAGCCACTCTAGCCGAAAGACCAACGTTCCAATCCACAAGACGAGAAAGAAAAATGGTGCGTGCACGCGAAATCACCGCTGATTCGATTCACGATTTTTCGCCTCCGCCGCCTTACAATATCGTCCTTGACATCCGCGACCTGACGGATTAGATTACACAGCCTGACGTTGTGGCAGCCGTTGTGGTTGGCTGCTGTGCATTGTTCTGTCTTGGTGCTGGTGACGTAGCCCAGTCTTTCATTGAGCCGAATGAAGACGACTGCGCCTTACTCGACCGGGAGGGGCCATGCCATTCGCTTCGAACAACAACGCCGTCCTGATTAACAACTGCAACAACCTGCAGAATCCCTCGGTGCTCCTTGAGGTCACCGAAGATATCGCCACGACAAGCGGGGGCGGCTGGAGCCTGCAGCTCAATTCCTTTCCACCACCGGGCGAGTCTTGCCAGACCAGCCAGATTAACTGGCTGCAGTACATCGTTATCGTGCAGGGCGGGAATCTCTCGTACTACATCCAGTACTGGGCGCTGGGGGCGTCTACCTGGCCGGCCAACTACACTCCGCAGCCAGGGACGACGCCGTGGCTGCCCTGCTGGGCCCACGACTACGGCAATGCTCCTACCTTCGCCAGCATCACAGGCGACACGCTGCCGCGCGAATCGACGCTGCAGATCCAGCTCAACACCGACGGTGCGGGTGGGGTGGTCAGCGTTACGTTTACCTACACCGATCCGGATGGCAATGCGCATCCCGCGGTGTGGACGGCCCCGGTTGTGCATCCGATTGTCGGCTTCGAATTGAACTTTGTGGGAGCGCCCGGCGGCAACGCCACCTTTACGCAGGGGCTCACGAACTCGCGCGGCATCATTTACTACAGCGTCTCTTCGGGCCAGCTCTCGGTGCAGAGTGGCGGCCCTGGCTCAGCCTGTGGCGAGTACGGGGGTGCCGTCACCGGCGAGCTCTCGAACATGAGCTACTCAGACATTAACGGGGCACCCGGCAGCACGGTCACGCAGATACTGCAGCAGTCCGTGTCGTGCGCGATCAACAACATGTTCGAAGGTGATCCGGGGCATCTCGGCCAGATGAAGCAGCTTCGCGACCTGGAAATGGCGAAGTATCCCGCCGGGCAATGGCTGACGGAGGTTCTCGATCGCCATTCCGCCGATCTAGCCTTAATTTTCGCGTCGGACAAAGGTGGCGTTGCGCGGGCCGCCCGGGATTTGCTAACGGAAGCTGCGGAGACAGCGGGCCATAAGGGCGTCTTCCATGACGCCACGGTGGACCACGCCCTGAAGCTGCTTGGGCAGATTTCCTGCAGGATGCCGCCGTCGATGAACGGAGTCGGCGCAGCCGGCGCAACGGTGCTGGAGTCCCTTCGCGGGAGAACGCTTGAGGATGGACTGAAGGCGGCGAGCAAGACCATCCTGCCGCGTTTCAAAGCAAGTCGAAGGTAGCGCGATCACATTTTCGCGATGGCCTGGGTGGTGAGGCCGGCGGCTGAAATCACAACACCACAATCATGGAGTGGCAAGCTTCCATCACTTGCCGGTGTTGGATGTACCGACTGCCGTGGCGCGTGGCTTGCTGCCTAGCGTTTTTTGTGCCGATGGTCATGGACGCGCACACGCCTTGGCCGCAGCCTGCGCCAGAAGCGATGCCCTGCCAACTGCGTGGAAACTACGGTCAGCGGCGAGCCCAATCCTTCCGATTGCCCAGGATCGTACGCGGGAAATCTGCTGGTGGGCTGAACGCGAGCCCTCAAAAAAATACCGGAGCCGCGATGTTTGTCGCGCCTCCGGCATTTCTTTCTCTGCTAGAGCATTTTCGGTCAGGGTGTTGACGGTCAGGGGAAAGAGTCACTTTCTCCCACCCTTTGCGCAAAGGGCGCGCAAAGGATGGGGCACCCAAAGTTTTGTTGGTCCTTGACCTGAAATTGCTAAGTCAAGAAGTTGATGGACAGCACAGAACTATCCGTCGTCGCTTGCTTACCAGCCACGCTGTTCCTGGGGAGCGAAGGCAACTCCGCGAAGGACTTCTCGGGCGCGAGCGCTGCGAATGGTGGTGAAATGGCCCAAGCCATCCTGTCCCGTAGGCAGGGTTGTATCGCTGAGACGATCTGTGACTTTCACTAGTTTGTTCGGGTCAGCTCCTGTGTCGCCGTTGGCGCTGATGGTCGAGGTGATGGCGAAGATGGTCACGGTTCCGTCGTGGTTATCCTGTCCGGTGATGTTGCGGCAACCGCCGGTGGCCGGATTGAGTGAGGTGGGATAGCCGGCGACCTGATAGGGCACGCCGATGTTCAACCCGTTCTGCAGGGTGTATTGCAGCACCCAGGTGCCGCCGATGAGTCTCCATTTCTGCAGACCGGCGGTGGCCTGGGACTGGGCATCCGCTACGTTTCCATTGACCGGAGGCGACACCAGAGTGCCATCGCCCTCGTCGCAAACATAGAGAGTGTTGGAGTCGGCGAACCAGATGCCGAAGGGAAACGCGGTGGTGGTGCTAGCGGCAGTGTTTGGCAGGCCGGGGAGAATATTCAGCGGCACGGCGGCGAGGGTGGTCGGGGAGCCCGTGGGCAAGCTGCCGAGAGTGCCTGCCTGATAGACGGTATTGACCCCATTGCTGCCGCTGCCCTTGGTGATGTAGAGAGTGTTATTGAAAATTGTCAGGCCGCGGAAGTTGGTGTCTTTGCCGGGCTTGTCGGTGCCGAACTCGAGGCGCCCGATCATTTCAATGTTGGGCGGGAGCGGTGGCGTCTGTCCGGGATAAAGCAGTTCAGCGCCGGTTGCATTGGACAGATTAATCCCGTCATAGGTCGTCGACATTTGCTTCTTGGACAGGTTGCCGGAGTTATCGTTGCCGACCATGTAGTAGAGCTCATTGCCACCCTTGATTGCGGCACGGCCATTATCCCCACTGTAGGCGTTTCCATCGGTGAAGCTCATGTGGCCGTCTGCATCCACTTCAGCCACTGCACGGTAGTAGGCCGCCGGAACAACTGGATTGCTTTGGAAGGTGGTGATGACTGGATTGGTGGGATCGCAGACGCCCGGCGTATTCGACTGCGATACGTCCAGCAGGTTTGGGCGGGTGGGAGAAACTGTACTGCCTCCGCAGCCGATGCCGCCTCGATATCCCATAAAAGTGATGGACTGGCCGTCGACGGAGCGGTTCAGGGCCAGCTCCGACTTGGAGGTAAAGCTGGTGACCATTTGACTGGTGGGGATGGGGAGAGTTCCCAGCTGCCAGCCGTTGGTGGTGATGTCGTCGAGAAAGATGGGAGAGGTGACACCGAAGCTGGGATCCGAATTGGCGTTGTTCCAGACGTTGTGGGTATCGAGCAGGTTGGGGTACTCGCCGTTATCGCTCGCGACACCGCAGGGGACAGCGACGGGAGTGGTGCCGCCGGCGGTTAGGGGAACATTGACGGTGAGCCCGGTCAGACCGCCCTGGCATCCGAGGGGAAGGCTTTCGCCGATGGTGACGGTCGAAGCGTTTCCTTCATACACGCTGCGGCTGACAACGAGAGTGCCTGGTATGAAATGGAAGCCCCAGTCCTGATTCTGGTTATGGTTTTGTTGCGCATGTAATGTTGTCGATGATCCCGCCGTGATCGTCACTGCGAATATCGAAATGATGAGCAGATGCTTGTTCATGGGTCGACCTCCGCGAGCATCATACAAATTCGAGTTACCCGCACATGTAAACGATGGGAGAAACGATTGTGAACACTTTGTAAAGAGCTCTGAATTTCCCCCTGTCGGGCGAGCATCCGCCCCCGGATCTTTCATCGCGACGACGACAGGCCATGGTGCGGACGGGGTGTGCGGCGGTTACCAAAGACCAATTTGGGACTGTCAAGTTACCTCGGTGCTTTGACTCTGGCGCATTCGACCCCAATGATTAGATAGGACAGGTTCTAATTTCTCCCCGGTGTCGGATGTACTCACTCCCCAGGCGCCTGGTTTGTTGCCTTGCGCTTTTTCTGCCGATGGTCATTGACGCGCAAACGCCTTTGCCGCAGCCTGCGTCGAAAATGATGTTTTTCCCACTGCGTGGCAACTATGGCCAGCGGCGGGCCCAATCCTTCTTATTGCCGAGGATTGTGCGGGGCCAATCCGCGGCCGCGTTGCGCCTGCGTGGCATGCAGCAAGTGCAGCTGATGCCGCAACTGCAATCGAGTGACCAGCCGTGGCAGCCACTGGGACCGAATCAAATTATCACTTCGCAATTTGGGGATGTCACCGGACGCGTCACATCAATCGCGATCGCTCCCTGGGATGCTTCGGGCAACACGGTCTATCTGGGATCTACTGGCGGAGGAGTTTGGCGGTCGAATAATGCGGCGGCCAGCGATCCTACGACGGTGACGTGGCAGCCGCTCACGGATGACCCGCCGGCGTTTTCCGGCATCGACATTACCTCTCTTAGCATTGGCGCCGTCAGTGTTCAACCGGGTTCGACGCCCAACGGAGTGGTGCTGGCCGGTACCGGCGATCCTAATGACGTGCTGGATTCTTACTACGGAGCAGGGATTCTACGATCCGGCGACGGCGGCGCGACATGGACGCTGATTCGGCAAAGCAGCGATGGATTTTCAGGTGGCTTGACGAATTATAGTTTTGCGGGAGATGCGTTTGCAGGATTTGCGTGGAGCACGACCAACACGAGCGTAGTGGTCGCGGCGGTCACGGACTCCTTCGATGGCTTTATCAACAATGTGAACAATATGACTTCTCACGGTGGCGCGGCGAATGTGGCCGAGGCCGGCCTGTATTACTCCACCGACGCGGGAAAAACTTGGTACTTGTCGACGATTGAAGATGGCGCGAACCAGGTGATCCAGTCTTCGCAGACAACAATGCCGAGCACGTTTCCGGGAGTTCCGGCGACCGCGGTGGTGTGGAATCCAATCCGCAATATGTTTTATGCTGCACTGGAATTTCACGGATACTACCAGTCGCCCGATGGGGTGACGTGGACTCGAATGGCGAACCAGCCCGGCGCGGTGCTGACGACGTTAAATTGCCCAGCCAATCCGGGTACCAGTGGGAGTAATTCCTGCACGATTGCTCGCGGCGTGCTGGCGGTGCAGCCGGTCACAGGAGATATGTTTGCGCTGACGGTTGGAACAAATGCGCTGGGCTTGAGCGATGTGGATGAGGGTCTGTGGCGGGATGTATGCAATGCAGGAGTGAATGGCTGCGCCAACCCAACGGTGCAGTTTGGGTCGCAGATTTCTACGGCCTCGCTGGACGCTGCGAATGGAACGATTACGGACGGCATGTATAACTTGACGCTGGCAGCGGTTCCAAACGGTGCAGACACACTGCTGTTTGCAGGGACGCAAGATATTTTTCGATGCAGTCTGGCCGCCGGATGTGCCTGGCGAAATACTACGAACACCACTACGTGCGTTTCGGGACATGTCGCGCCGGCAGAGCACGCGGTGGCATCGTTGGGTTCCACCACGCCGCTGCTGTATTTCGGCAATGACGGTGGGTTGTGGCGATCGAACGACGGGGTGAACCAGACTGGCGCTGCTTGTTCCGCCGGCGATGCCGGGCATTTTCAGAATCTGAATGGAGGACTGGGTTCGCTGGCGGAAATCACCGGGATGGCGACTAGCGAAATGGATGGCAACGTGGTGCTGGCAGGGTTTGGTGTGAATGGCAGCGCCGCGATGACCAACAGCGGTCAGAACTGCGTGGCCACAGCTCTTGAGCGGTGAAGGTGGATTGACGGCGATTGATCCCGCCAATCCTGACAATTGGTTTGCCACCGTGGGTCCGTATGTCGCCATCGGTCAATGTATTGACGGCGTGAATTGTACGGCGGCGACATTTCCGTCTGCAATCGGAGCAAGCCAGACCAGTGACGATCAGGCCTTGCTGTTCACTCCCTACCTATTGGACCCGGCTGATAGCGCCAACATGATCGTTGGGACTTGCCGAGTGTGGCGTGGCGCCTGCAAGCGGGGGCAGTGCGTGGAGTGTCGACGAATGCCATCAGTCCAATGCTGGATGGAGTCGCAGAACCGAACTGCGACGGAAATGCGCTGGTACGTTCGCTTGCGGCCGGTGGGGCGAACATGCAGCCTGGAACCGGCGCGCAACACAGCGGTTCGCAGGTGATCTATGCAGGAATGGCCGGGATTGCTGGATGGGGGCGGAGGAGTTGTTGGTGGGCATGTCTTCTCCACGTCGACGGCAAACCTTGCCAACGGGACGATCAAGTGGACTGATCTGGCGCTTTCGCCCGTGGCCAATGAATCACTTTACAACGGAGTGTTCAATCCATACTTCTTCGACGTGTCGTCGCTTTATGCAGACCCGCACGATCCTACGGGCAACACCGTGTATGCGACGATCCAGGGCTTCGGCGTGCCGCACCTATATATGTCGACAGACGGTGGCGCGGACTGGAACAATATCTCGAAAAATCTTCCGGACCTGCCGCTGAACGACGTGCTGGTCGATCCAAACGATGCGAGCGTGGTATATGTTGCCTCCGACGGCGGTGTATTTGTAACTCAGAATGTTACAAATTGTGAATCGAGTGGGGGACAGTGCTGGAATATTTTGGGAACCGGCCTGCCCATGGCTCCTGCAGTGACTCTTTCGGCGACGCTTGCAGGGGGAGGGTTGCTTCGCGTGGGCACGTATGGTCGCGGAATCTGGCAAGTTCCGCTACTGAGCGGCGTCCCGCAAACAACCATGGCGCTCAGTCCGTCAACACTCACCTTCAGCGGGCAGCCATTGCAAACTGTCAGCGGACCACAGACCGTTACGGTCACCAACACAGGAAGCACAAGCCTTACGGTGAGCAATATTTCGATCATTGGAGATTTTCTTGAGACTGACAATTGCGGCAGCGCCATCGCTGCGAATGGAACCTGTCAGATATCGGTGACGTTTGACCCTTCCACTTCCGGAACACGGACAGGAACATTGACGGTACCCGGCAACATTGCAAGCGGACAGGAGACCGTGAGCCTGTCGGGAACTGGAACCACACAGTCTGCGATTGTTCTTCTGCCCAACAGCGTGAATTTTGGGGATCTACAGGTATCGACCGTCTCAACGGCGCAGCAAGTGACGATTTCAAATACTGGCACCGCGTCGATTCCACTCACATCCGAAAGCGTGACCGGGCCGTTTGCAATCCAAACCAATACCTGCGGCTCCGCCCTGGCGTCGAACACCGGATGCACACTCGCCATTGTGTTTCAGCCCGCAGCGGCAGGGCCTGCAAGTGGAACCTTGACTGTGGTGAGCGGTCAGGGAACGGAGTCGATCGGCTTGAGCGGCAACGGAGAAAATTCAGCGACAGGCACGGTATCACCGACATCTCTGGTCTTTCCGGTGACACAGGAAAATACAATCAGCGCTCCACAGACGATCACGTTGACGAACAGCGGTGGAGTTCCGCTGACGGGTATCCAAGTTCTGACATCTGGAGATTTCCAGGTGACCAATGGATGCGTCGCCTCGTTGAACGCTCAATCCGCCTGCACCATGACCGTGCAGTACGCTCCGCATGCTACGGGGTTAGAAACCGGCGCCGTGACGATCACGGATAGCGTGGGAAGTCAGATTGTTTCGCTATCCGGAACGGGCACAGCACCCGCGACGGACACGTTATCGCAAACATCGCTCACCTTTCCTGCAACCCAGGTTGGACAAAGTGCGCCGACAGAGACGGTAACGCTGACGAATTCCGGCGGCGCAACTTTGACGCAACTCAGCATCCGTGCGGTTGGCGCCGGATTCGGTGAGAGCAGTAACTGTGGCAGCACGCTTGCGGCGCAATCGGCCTGCACTATTACAGTCAGCTTTGACGCCTCGTCTGTTGGACCACTCACCGGACAAATTGTCGTTTCCGATTCGATCCGATCCCAAATTGTCTCGTTAACTGGTACCGGAGCGACTCCCACGGGCGATAGCCTCACTCCCATGTCGCTCAATTTCGGCGGTCAAATTCTCGCGACCGCCAGCGCGCCCCAGACAATCACACTCAGCAATAACATCCAGACAACACTATCTGGAATCCAAATCCAGTCCAGCAATCCGGACTTCATGTTTACGAAGACTTGCGGAGCAACATTGGCGGCAGGTGGATCTTGTGCAATCCAGGTAGAGTTCGAGCCTCATGCAGCAGGAGTCGAGAGCGGAACGATTACTGAGATCGATTCACTGCGAACACAACAAGTGACACTTACAGGGATCGGATACCTGCCAGACATTACCCTGGCGCCGGGGACATTGAGTTTCGGGGTCATGGGTCTTCAGCTGTCATCGGCGGCGCAGACTCTTGTATTCAGCAATGGAAGTACGGGGACGTTGACGGGGATTGCGATTGGGGTGAGCGGGCCATTTGCGGAGTCTGATAATTGCGGAACGAGCTTGGGGCCTAAGGCAACCTGTACGGTCTCGGTGATATTTTCGCCTGCAGCGGCTGGGAGTCAAAGCGGGACAGCGAACATCAGCAGTTCGGATAGTGCTCCCATGACTGCACAGTTGACCGGCACGGGAATCGGCTTTCAGCTGGCGCCTACCAGCCCAACCACTCAAACGGTGGGCAGTGGAAGTGCCGCGAGTTATTCATTGGAGCTTACGCCGGTCAATGGTTCCACGGGAACGGCAGCCATAACCTGCACCAATCTTCCGCCGAATTCAACCTGCACGATTTCTCCTGAGAGTGTTTCGCTGGATATTCCATCGAATATCCAAGTCGCGGTCGCAACAGGCGTCGGCAGCGCATCGCGGGTGCATCGAGCCAGCATGCTGGGTTGGCTCCCCTGGCCAATCGGGTTTGCAATTCTCATCACAACACTCACCGGGATTCGACGCGACAGGGCAACACTGCATTCATTGAACCAGCGCCTACTGCTCATGATTGTTCTGATGGGTCTGATCGGAAGCATGGCCGCGTGTGGACAAGGCGGTGGGCTGCTCGGGACTGGCACTCCGCCCCCATTGCCTGTGACTTCTACAACTCCACCGGGGACCTACACAGTTACCGTTTCCGCTGCTGCAGGAGGATTGAATAAGAGCGTCAGCCTGACGGTTCTAGTGCAGTAACACCCTTGAACACAATTGCCACGCACTTCAGACTGCAACGCCATATAGCCACAACAGTGGGATGCGACCGCGCGCGCGACGAAACATTTAAACTAATTGAAAGGATTGAGGAGTGTTTTGGAATTGATAGGAAGGTTGAAACAGATGCAGGAAATTGTGGCGGATCAGTTGCGGCAGACGGTGGCAGTACTCACCAATGTGGCGAAAGATTCTGAATTGCATGCAGTCCTTGTCAGTGCGGCGCAGGAAACGGCGAAGTCCCTCAAAACGGGCCATAAGCTGATGGTTGCCGGAAACGGTGGGAGCGCCGCCGACGCGCAACATCTGGTTGCAGAATTCGTCAGCAGGCTCGTAAAAGATCGTCCAGCGCTGCGCGCGGTTGCGCTCACCACGGACTCTTCCATCTTGACCGCTGTCGGCAACGATTACGGGTATGAATGTACATTTGCTCGCCAAATTGAAGCGCTCGGACAGCCCGGCGATATTTTTATGGCAATATCTACATCCGGCAATTCCCCAAATATTCTGCGAGCTTTGGAATTGGCGCATTCGACCGGGATTGTCACTATAGGCCTGACCGGTGCGCGCGGCGGTCATATGGTGGAGTTGTGCGATTTTTGCTTACGCATGCCCTCGGACCTGACCATGAAGATCCAGGAGGCTCACCTTGCCCTCGAACATATATTCTGCTTACTTGTAGAAGAGATTTATTTCGCGAACTAACTGGCGATAGCCGGCCTGCAATGAACCGGGCAATCCTATGACAGTCTTCCGGCCAGCGTTATTTTTAGATCGAGATGGAGTGGTCAACCGCGAGATAGGCTACCTCTATCGGCCCAGCCAGGTTGAATTCACGCCGGGCGTCTTCGATCTCTGCAGACACGCCCAGGCGCTTGGATATGCGCTTATCATCATCACCAATCAGTCTGGGATCGCACGGCAACTCTACTCTGAAACTGATTTCCATTCGCTCATGAATTGGATGACAGAAGAGTTCCTGCGACAGAATGTCCGAGTCGACGGCTACTATTTCTGTCCGCACCATCCGGAGTATGGCGTCGGGCCCTATCGCACAGAATGCGAAGACCGCAAACCGCAGCCCGGAATGATCCTGAAAGCTTCGGCCGAGTACAACATTGACCTGAAGCAGTCGGTTCTCGTCGGCGATCGATGCTCAGATATTCAAGCGGGCTCGGCTGCAGGCATCCCGAACCTGATCCTGGTCAGGGGAACGGAAGCTTCCGGATGTTCCGCGATACCTGCTCACTCAGTCGTCACTGGCTTACACGAGATAATTCCGCTGCTAATCCGCCCGAGAGCTCAAGCGTAGGATTTATTGGCCGCCTGCAGCTCTAGAGTCAACCTTTTCAGGGGAACATTACAGCACAACAATATTCAGACTCTTGCGACTAGTGTTTGAAGTAATCAATCGCGATGTGAGCCAAAGTTAGAGCTACAAAAAAGGCTGCTACCCAACCTTTCATTCTCTGCAAGTAAACTTCATGCTGCTCCATCCTCTGCTCCAGCATTGTCAGCCTCCCAGGTTGCCCTAACCCTATAAGAGAAGCCATTTGGCTTTTCAGTGCGGACAGGTCCGACAGCACTGTTACCTCAAACTCATCCATCTGAATCCATCCTTGATTAGTTCGATTTGCCATTTAGCTCGTCGGCACATTGGTGAAAATGGCGCTGGAGACTCGAGAATATAACGGCGGTGTGGACGCGTCATACATCCGGATGAAGAACTGTTCCTCATCGGCGGAACGCGTAATGGTAAAGTTTGCGACCGGACTTCGCAGCACCAGCCCTTCACCGCCAGATGACCCAAATGTGTAATCCTGGCTCCGTACCTCAAAGCCGCCACCGCTGGGCGGAGTAACACCCGCATTGACAGAGATCGAGGTCGTGCTGATCGCAGACACTTCAAGCGCATTCAGGTTCGCTAAGTAGTTGCCCGCCGTCGTCTCTGGTGCCTGAGGCAAATACAGGTCAGGGGAAATGGCGCTCGACAGCTTCATCGCGATGGTCTCGGCCCAGTCGTTGGCGAAATCTGCGACGTAATTCAGCACTTCCGGTGCGCTACTGGTCGATTCAATTGAAACTTTGCGTACGATGACGTTTACATTCAGTCCCGCTGCCGGAGAGTTGAAGTTCAGCGCGTCTCCCGGCCAGATATCCGATTGATCTTGCAGATTTCGAAAGCTATAGGATCCTTTCCAAGTGGATGCCGGATTCGATGAAAAATTCAGCAATGCCTGGCAGGCATTTTCACAATCAACCGAGCTTCGGGCCGGCGGATGAAGGACATGTCCCACCCATTGAGAGACCGCAGGAATACCCGTACCGCCGGGCTGCGGAACTGTGTTATTCGCTAATCGTGCCACAGACGGTGCAGCTACTCGATATGTGACGGCCAGCATCTCTCCGGGTTGTGGGATCGCGAGTTTGTAAAAGTGAAGAAAGCCGTTTCGCAAAACATTGCAATCCGCGCCCTGGGTGTTCGTGCCAATCCTGCGAGTAAAGGAAGTTCCTGACGATGGAGTGCTCACAACCCACATCGTTCCTGGCTGCGTCACCTTGAAGTATCCTATGCTGCCTTGCAGATTCAGACTGTTGACGCAGGCAAAGGAAGCTATCGCGGGCGAAGACGGAATGGATCCATCATACAAAATAGTCGACCCTATATTCACATAGGGCAGTAAAGCCATATCCTGCAGTTCGAATAGTAGCTGCAGTGGTGACTGGACCGATCCTCCACCGTACACAGTCGGACCGATGCTTCCATATGAGAAGTAGCTATTCAACATCCGTTGCAATTCGCTACTGTGCACGTGGATGCGAAGAATGTAGCTGTGGCCCGCTTGCAGAGTAAAAGTGGTGCCGACCTCATTCCCTTCTACTAAGGGAACAAGAATTGTATTGGATCCGCTCGTCCGCACTCGATAACCTGCGACGCAGTTGGAAATGCCAACCGCACCCGAGTACAAACCACAGAGAACGCCGTCGCTTCCGCTGTTTAACTGCACAAACCCAGCTTCAATGACAACTTCTCCTCCCAACTCCACGGGATCGATCGCAGTCAACGTTGTCGTACCGTCTGTCCCGGCGCCCCCGCCCAACGCCAGACCGCCTCCCCCAACTTTCAGGTATCCTCCCGAATCATCCACATTCCAAATAGACGTATTCAAGCTTGAGGCCGCAAACTCTTCGTTCAATAGGATTGGTCTTGTAACTCGATAAGGTTCACGCTGCAGTTGAAACAGCACAGTAGCGCCGTCACCTTCGAACAATTCAGTCACATATTGCAGCGGCTCGCTCAACCCGGTGATCGTCACATCATTGACGACCTGCTTCGCCTCTGTAGGGTTCGGTGCGGAAAAATCGAGCGTGCCGATCGTATCGACTAATGCATGGACAGTCGAACCCACCGGAGCCAATGTCAGTTGCCCGTTGAGTACGCGATAAGCGGCACGTGCCTGATTCGCAAGTGCCGCCACATTCTCCGACCAAGGCAAACTCGGATCTGGCTCGAAAAACCCGATGGTTCCGACATCCTCGAGTCCATTCATCTGAACCAACGACGGATTGACTCGATTCGTGAGGATTCCGACCATCTCGCCTGCCGTCTGGCCAAGAAGCGGTGCTGTTTGAGGCACCGCGTCGCGATTCAATAGCCAATCCTCACTGAGTGCATTGGCTACCACCAGGTAGTGAGTGCCCGTTGAGCCATACCCCGCGAAGACCGGTTCGGCAGCTGAAGGTAGATACCCTGTGAATAGGAATGTCCCGTTGCCAGCCGTGATCACAACAAATGCGTTTGTCGCCGGTACTGGCAACCCACTGCTGACGCAGTCAAAGTTGATGCGTGCGAGCGTCGGCTGGTTGAGAGCCCTTGTGATCACCACTGCCTTTTCGGCGGCTTGATCGGCGCAGAGTGCTGGCGAGTAATCGATCGGCCCCTTACCGTCTTGATTATCAATTGTGACTTTCATCCAGTATCTCCATGTCTAGCTTGGGCCAGCCTGTCGCGAAGCGCTCTGATCACCAAAGATTGGTGGCCGCCGCGGGTATATAGCTCCGGAAACATACCACTTGAGCTCCGTCATTCGCATCCGTGACCGGCAGACCTCGAAACTGGGCCACCTGACTGACTCGTCCCAAAGTGTCAACTTTTTCCAGCGGAGCGCTTAGTAGTTTCACAGCCTCGCCCGCACCGGAAGAAATCTGCAATCGCGGATAATGAAAGAGGATCCTGTCTCCCTGCTCACCCGGAATAACAAACAATCCAGACCACTCCTGAAAGAAATTACTTCCTTCGCGATCGACAAAGCCCAGAATTGTCTGCACCGACATTCCCATAATCGGAACTCCGGCAATCAACGGTTGGGCAAGTTGCAGCCCGGTTGGAATTACAGCGATGATTCGAGCTACATTGAAACTTACCCTGCGGATATAGTTCGCGTCAGAATTTACGGAACTGGCAGAACTGACATACGCGGCGCTAACCCCACTACCCACATAGCCTGTCTGACCCGAGTAATCAATGTCGACGACAACCATTTGGCCGGCGGTGAAACTGGCGAGCTGATTCGAAGCCAGATTGAGGAACGTCGCTGTACTTCCGCTGTTGAGCGGCACCGCGCTTCCGGCGATTCCCCCAGAGCCATTTGCAGGCGCATTGGCCGAAACTGCCAACAGATTCATTTGCTCTGAACCCGCTGTCACCGCCATCTGCAATTTTCCCCAATTGAGGAAACTGATCGACACAATCGAGTCGATCTCGGTCCGCACTTGGGAAAGGGGCAACCCTGGTGCGCCACTTCGTAGCGGGGTAACCTTCGACTCTGTCTTGCGTAGGAATGTATCCAACCACCCTAGATCCAGCCAGGGTGCTGGAGGAGAGTCTAGGTTGAAGACCCCATTCTGCGCGGGGTCAAAAATCGTGGGAATGCCCGCGGCCCGATTCACCGGGGCAAAGTAGGCACGAATTCTGCGCACAATCGGCGGCGTCAGTGGTAGTGGAACGAGTGCAGTTGTACTCATTGTTCCCCCGGCTCTTCATAACTAAACACCGACACTGTAGCAATACGCGACAGGCGATCGCGTTCCACTTTCAGCGGTTGAAAGCTAGCCTCGGACCAGAAGATCTGAGTCTCCATCGGTACGGCCGGTGTGGGTGCGTAATTCATCTTCTGCGCGGTATTCGGCTGCAGCAATGACATCAATTCGGCATCCATCTCGGTTAACATCGCTCCTCGATCCATACCGAGGTTTCCAGTTGTGCCTTCTGTCATGTACGCGATTTCGCATTGCATTTGAAGCATCACGTCCGAAAGATATGGATCGTTGTGAAGTCCCATCCAACTAAGTACAAATACATCCGAGGGCGGGTGGGCTACAACCAACTCATTGCTTTCGACCAGAATGCCAGGCCTCGTAACTCCGCGCAGGTATATAGTTCGGTTCGGATTTAACGCTACAAGGCGATTGCGCAACGTAATGTAGAAAGTATTTTGAGCATTTTGCATGACACTTTCTCCTCTTACAGTGTCTGATTTTGCGGCGCGGTCAGGATGAGCCGATATAAGTAGGGGCAGCCAAAAGCTTCCGCTTCGGCGGCCGCCTCAATCAACATCAGTTCACCATCGACAAATATGCCCGTGGCCATGGCGAATAGCTGATCCGTCGATGACAATTCCATCAGACCCAGTTGGGCGTGAACGGATGCAGCCGAAATCAGCAATTCATATTGATTGGAGTTGCCGTCGCGTAACTTCGGTCTGAGACGGCGAAATACAGCGGGAGATAAGGGTATGTCTTCATAGGAAGGACTGCCCGCCCCCAACTGCTCCGCGTCCGAACCACTCACAGCGTTCGTTGGCAACCTTAGCAGCACTGCTCTGCCGCCCAGGCAACGCAGTAATGCATCAGCCGCACGCTGCGGTGCCGCTGAAGCATTTCGTACACTTAGATCGACACTCATCGCTCACCCCAACATCGTCGCCACATACGGTTGCAGCATGGCCGCCACCTGTGGGTCAATTAGAGAATTGGAAAAGTATTCCATTTGCATGGTGTCAATCTTGCTGGACTTCACGTTTAGCCCAGGAGTCGTCTGCGCATTTTTGACAATCTGTGCGCACGCCACTTGCACGGTGTATGGGACCGTGGCCAGACCCGCGGTATAGACGACGTCGACTTCGTTGTAAGGTAGGCCCAGAATATTCGTCGGAAACGTGAGTTCACCCGTATTGGGCACAAAATCCACATCGGCCAGATTCAGCGTGCACCAAGCGCCTGGAAGTCCGAATACCCAAGCAATTTGCTCGTATGCCGGTTCGATCATCTCCCCGCGACGGGGCCTGCTGTAGCGGGCTTGGATCGAAATCAAAGGTGACGTATTGGGCGCAACGGCGACCAGCGGCAGGTAGCTCAGTCGCACCGTCTGCGCTCCAGCTGTCATGCGCAGGCGTTCTTCATATTGTGTCGGATTCAGACTGGTTCGATGACAATAGGAATCGATCAATGCCGAAGCCATCGTGATCCAGTCGTCCGTTGTATCCGCCGGAAGACCATAAGTCGCATAGTCGGTCGGCAGCAGGTATCCCATAAGATGTCCTCCGGAGATATTTCGAGAGGCCGCCCTTCGCGACCAATTGCACAAAAGATACTGGCCCCACGAAGGGGCCAGTCATCGATCGAGCAAGCACAATTTCTATATTTGCTCGTTTACCGCTGCACGATCACTTGGAAATGAGCGCCTGCGCTGACCATCTTGACCACCGGAGCACCAAACTTCACGACGACATATTGTGAAGCCAGTGAGCCCGGGACACCGAGCTGAAACACCCGCGGATTCGGATCGCTCAACCAGTGATACTCGATCAGATCTTCGGTCACGATATAAGCCGGCAATAGCGCGCTTCCCGAACCTGGTGTGCCCGTGTAACTGAGAGACCAGTCCGGAATCAACGGCAGTTCGCCCGCCTGGGTGATCAAAGTTTTTACTCTGAATCCTCCGTTGATCTCCTTGGTATCGAGAACCACGTTGAACTCGGTCTTCATTTCTCGATCCACCAAATCCAACAACACCGGGTTGGCATAAATGGCTGTGGGACGAACGGCAAAACTGCTGTTCGAAACCATTTGTGCAATCGTCGATTTTAGATTGTCCACGATCAGTTCCGTCGTGGTAATGGTCGTCGTGTTACCGCTCCCGGCAATCTGCGCTGCGGCCCCGAAATATTGCGCCGTCGTCGGAGTACTCAAGGATGTATCAGTGCCGTTCCACAACGCCAGATCGTGAATGTGCATCACGCCTTCAATTGTGTCCGCAAGATCCTTCGCCTGCAGATAGGCAAACTGGCTTTGTTGATTGCCAAGTTCCATATCGAACAAGTTGTAGTTGATCTGTGCCACCAATGCCTTCAACGGAACGGCGCTTTCGATTCGCGTTGGGCTTACCAGAGGAGCCGAGATATTACGGGGATCGACAAAACCCGTCGCTGCGGTCGGCTGTGGAATGGCAGTCTCCTCAAAGAATCGTGAGGGATGTCCCGTCGCAGGTACCTGTTTGATGCGCTGTCCAAAAAGACCTCGCCGACGAACAATGTCAGTGATTTCTGTTTGATAAATGGGGACTTCGATCGCACCTGGCCCGATGTAATCTGCGGCGGCGTGGATGTCATGGAAATTGGCGTTCATTCTGTCCTTTCACTGGCCCTTCGGCCGTGGTTGCGTTAGCTGAGATTTGGAAGCCTGCAGAATCAGGTTCACTGCACTGATTCCCGCATCCGGAAACCTTGCTTAGTTCAGCACTCCGGCGCGCAGCAATTGCGATTTCACTGCGATCCGTTGCTCAATACTGAGTCCAACCAGCGCTGCATCCAGTGAGCCGGCTTCGATCGACTCGAGTGAGGAGATCCCCTGCTTAGCGAGCAGAGAAATCGTCGCGGCGGTCACGGTCTTGCGTCCGTTTGGAATTGAAGCCGTACCCTGAGCCCGCAATTCCGCGATCTGCATCACCGCTTCGTGCAGTTTCCGTTCCAATTCGTAGATGCGCTCACTGCCCGCTTGCACGGTAGTAGGTGTCTGCTCGACCGTTGCGACAATCTTCTGTACCTGTCCCGACATGGTGAGGTGCTGTTCCTCCAGTCGGCTCACTGTCTGTTCCAACAGGCTCGCTGCGCCCGCAAGTCGATCCAGCATCAATGCCAGTGTTTCAACAGAACGTTCTGCTCCCTGCTCCATACTGATTGCTCCTTTTTCTTTAGGTGCCGAACATGCACCGGTAGGCAACTGCCTGCAGTGGTTTGCGTTCGGAACGTTGATTTTCAGCGGCTTTCGATCTAGGCCGCGCCAGAATACGCCGCCAGGGAGACTCCATGGCGACGCGTTCCACTCGGCTTCAGGCGAAACGAAGTCTGGCGGTATGCCGCTTTATCCCGCAACAGAATCGCCGCTCCCGTAAAAGTCACACGATTCAGCTTCCAAATGGATGCACGCATATCTTCCACATGCGCGTCTGCCAGTTCGTACGACATACCCATACTTCCCGCGGCCAGGTCGTGCAGTTTTGCTTCGACCTCTGGAAAGTCGCGGGCGTACAGATATCCGCCCACCATTAATCTCTGGCCAACGATATCTGCGGAAGTTAAAATTCCGCATTTACTGCGCGCGTCGTGGCCGTCCCAATCTGGCCGAAAATCCACTGCCATCCCTAGCAGCGACGGCAACGCTGCCTCTGCTGCTGTCCGGCTTAGGGTCACGCGGTGACCGCGTGATCCGCTTGGCGCGCGATCGCTGGGTACGTCGACCAGCGTCAACACTCCTTCGAACGGCATCCGGTTTGGGTGCCCTTGGATGGCCGGGAACTCGACCGCCATTGCGTCCAGTCTCATGTACTCTCCCGTATTTCTGGTTTGTGATGTGGATGTTGTGCGGGGTGTGGTTGCAACCCGCTCTCTCGGCCCTCGTGACGAGCCTATGGCTCGCTTCCCGCACTTTGTGGATCGGATGCGGCTTTCTCCAGTTGCAGCGTGGGCGCCAGCGGGCGCAAACCGCGCTGTGCCCGCACCTCGTCCACAGTCAATATCCCCGCTTTCAGCAACGCGGTTTGAATCTGCACCGTTTCCATCTCATCTCCAACATCGAGATCATTGAAAACGAACTCAAACTCACGCCATCCCAGACGTTTGCAAAATAAGTCGCGCGTGAAATGCTCGGCCAGCATCCTCGCCATCGGAGCGATCGTTGTACGAAATGAATCATCCAGCAATTCCTGGGCAGTATTGCGATTCACATCGTTCTCCAGGCCCAGCAACATCGGCGGGAGCCCAAAAGCATTTGCGATCATGCGGATGAGAAACTCCTGCCATTGCAGCCGAAGTTCTGCATCCGTCCCGCCCGTAAACTTCAACACTTCAGGCTTCTGCTCGCAGGTCAGCAGTGGCACCCGCCCGGTTCCTTCGATCTCATCCTGCCACCATCGCAGCAGCCGGTTGTGATGATCCGGCGTCGTCTCATTCAGCCACAGCGCATATTGCACGACGCTGTTGCTCGCCAGCCTTCCGGCATATCGGTGTGCCGCCAAAAAACTGTTCACCGCTTCGAAGGCGACTTCCAGCGACCCCAATCCGAACGGAGTATGTGAGCGAGGATTCAGGCGGATATACATCAGTTCGTTGTCGTAGAGCGGAATCCTCGATCCCGGTCCGACGCCGTTTGTGTTCTGGGCATAGCGCGGGGAACTCTGATCGCCATCCCAATTGGCGTTCAATTGAATCGTGGCTCCGTCGACTGGCCACAGAGCGAAAGGGCGGCTCGGATCATCCGTGCGCTCCATTTCGATAGCGCCAAAGCCCCCAACCAGAGCGTCTTCCAGCGCTTGTTCCACAACCGAGCGGAAGGAATCCGAATCGTTCGGCTCTTCCAGCGTTCTTCGCAGCACTTCCATTCGCACATGCGCATCAGGCACATCGGCGAGTGTGTACCCGCGCCGCAACTGGATCTGCCAGTCCATGCTCGCAATGCGATCCTTGATGACATTGATGGCCCGCCGTGGAACGGGGCTCTCCGCGAATCGCCGCAGGTTTGCCGGCGTTCCCTTCGGCAATAACGCATTCGGCGGTCGTACCGGTCCAAGGATAGAGGGAAGGGGCACGGTTTTGCGCTGTGCCCCATCGACATTTGCAGCTGTTATCGCTGTTCCAGATTCGGCCGCCGGATGGCCTTCGCCGCCCGCCACTTGATCGTTCCAAATCCCTTCGAGCATTGTTTTCCAGCTCACTGTCTCCGCCTCTCTCTCTTCTGTCGTTCACTTGGCGATGGAAATAGGCCCATGATCTCCGCGTCGCCCCAAAATAAAAAGCGTGGCCGAGGCCACGCTTTCCACCTACAACAAAATATTCTTCTCTGTTCCTACATCCGCAATTCTTCCCGGGCTCGCTCCGCAATACGAGGCAGATCTGCCACAGTCATCACTCGAATCTGGTTTCGCTCCATTGTCTCCACGCCAAATCGGTACTGTTCCACACGATCCGCTTCCGCACCAGTCGTCAGAATTTCTTCCGAGTTCTTTCCCAGCAGGCCGCGCAAAGGCTCAACGATGGCCGTCAGTTCCAGCGA
Organism: uncultured Acidobacteriota bacterium; assembly: GCA_963735505.1. Lineage (GTDB taxonomy): Bacteria > Acidobacteriota > Terriglobia > Terriglobales > Acidobacteriaceae > JAKAAZ01. The sequence continues at coordinate 102,337 of CAVTLR010000007.1, forward strand.
CGCATTTTCCACCCGCCTTACTCCCTCTGCAATCTGTGGAGCGCTGAATGCAAGCACTTTCGCCGCCTCCAGGTCGCCTTCCAAAGATACCGCGTGAAACATGCGTATAACGCCATTCGGTCGATAGCCGCAGTCGATCCGCAACGGATCCCCAGACTGGGTATACATGGCCGCCTGAATCCGCTTGCGCATCACATTCCACACTCCCACCGCCTCAAATTGTCGTCGGATCGATGTCGAGATAGCTTGCCGCCCCTTGGCTCGCCGCACGTCGCGCTGTTTCCTGCTTTCGATATACATCCGGCTCAGTTGTTCCATCTCTGCCGGGATCGAATCCGCCAGGCACGCCTTTGGCTCGGTAATCTGCAGCATGTTTGAAAAGGTGTCTTCCAGGGCCTTCATCATCAAGGCAGTTTCAGTGGCTCCGCTTGAAAGGCGTTCTCGAACTTCGTATTCGAGAGCCTCAAGCATTCCAGTGTCAGCTTCCGGGTCTACGCAGCGAACTCGCGCCCAATCTCGTGTAAAACGCACATGCGCCGTCTCCGGCCGGCCCGACTCTCGCAGCACAACGCCGATATTGACGAACTCATTCTTCACCGCGTCCGGAACGTACCGGACCAGGAAGAATTCGCACTGGATGCGCTCACTGTTCACCTATGCTTCGAGCTCCTTTCATTGCCTAGCCCGGCTGCGAACCTACCCATTCCTTCAACTTCCCTCATTCTCTAACTTTTTCTGCTCCCGGAACTGCCCATCTCCATTTCCGCTCTCCATCCCAATCCATTTCGGAAATGGCATCCTCGAACTCTCCCGAAACTGCACAATCAAATCGCGCACACGCTCGCGTCGAGCCAGCAGGGTCACGGTCAGTTGTTCCATCTCCCGCAAATCTCCGCCGTACCAGTTTGGAGGAACAGTTTCCGCAATCTGCCACACAGCATCCGGCTCGATTTGTTCCACGCGACTCAACCAGGGTTCGAAGCTGGACCAGCCGGTCACATCAGCGTACACCCGGTTCCGGCCATACACGCCCCGCAGCGGTGCGTCCGGAAAGCTCCATTCACCCGCATGAAAACAGTATCCCTGGTCCACAAAGTTCGCCGCGTATCTTTTTTCTCTCGGCTTTCGGTTGAACACCGCCTGCCTGCCATTACTGTTGCAAGTCCATTTGTCCAGCACTAACATTCCAGCAAACTCGGTCAGGTTCCGTACCTCAGCCAGCTGTTCTTCCGGCAGGTAGTCAACCACCTGGCCCGGCATCAAGCCGCCAACATATCGAGACCCGAATTGCAATCCGGCAACGCAGCGTTCCTGCTGGTGGCCGGTATCCATATACAGTTCAGGCGTATTGTCAACCAGCCACTCGCTCACTTCCACAACCTCCGTCGCAGGAACAGAAAGTCCGACTGCTTCAGCCAGCCGAGTTGCATAAAGTTCATTCGCAAGCACTCTCAGATGTTGCGGATTGTTCTGAAACTTCACCACATACAGTTGGCCGTCCGAGCCCAGCATCAGATGACTCTGTGCACCGCCGCGCATCCGCCGGATCTGCTGTACCGCGATCACTGCCACCGAGGCCTTCGCTCCTTCAATGCTCGTTGAACTATGCCCGATAAGAAGGCGCCTGCTCCCGAATTGTAACCCGGACGGAACCTGAAGCATCCCAGGATCGAGGCGCTTGCCAACTCAGCCAAACAAGTGGATCGCGGACTTAGCGCTAATTCGGCGGCCGTATCGCCATCTCTTGACCTGTCTTCCTAACGCGCGATTCTCGGAGCCTCGATCATGTCTGCCCGCACTTGCAACGCAATCGCCATGGCCATCACACAATCATCATGTACGCCGGCTGCCGCCCCGGTGCGACCATCGCTCTGCCTCACAAAGGTTCGACATTCTGCCAACAACCTGGAACTGGAAAAAATCTGCGGTCCGCTTGTGAGTGCTGCTCCTAAAAGTGCAATCATCGCTGGCCGTGTGATCGCCGTGGTCAGCCAGCCAGCTTGCCCGCGCTCCTCATAAATAGAAGCATACCGTTCGATCGTGCTCAGGTATGCTAGTACAGCCATGCCGTGGTTGTTGCGCTCCACCACCAGCAATGCTTGGTTAAACTCTTTTGCCAGTTCCGCACAATGCTTTGCCAGTTCTCTCGGCGCCAGGTGTCCTCTTAGTTCTGCACATTGCAATCCGGAACGTTGCTCGATCACCTGAACCGCGGCATAATCTCCGTCCGTACCACCTCCAGCCGGATCAACCCCTACGATATATTTCCGTCCCGGTTGCGGAGGATACCAGATCCAAAGCTGCCCATTGCTCCGTTGTTCCGGTGGTTCGTGCACCTGCCGCGCTCGTGTCGCGATGCAGTCCAGGTCGAACACACAATCGCCGCTCGCCAAAAAACAAGCTTCGGCATCCTCAGCGTATTCCTGCGCCGCGATCTTTCGAAACTTCGTCTGCAGGTGCCGGCGGAAACCGATTTGTTCCGGCCGCAACCGATTTACTTCCGCAAGCGCGCGTTCTTCTTCCGTCCATTCACTTACTTCGACGGGATATCCCGTGTATGCATTCTCTATCCACCACGGAAAAAAGTGGCGAACCATTCCCGTCTCTTCTGCGCGTTGCCATTGATCGTAGAAATACCCATAGGCGCCCTTCGGGGTAGATTCCAGAACGAGTTCCCCGTTGGGCACCAGAGCTGCATTCAAGCTCGCCATGGTTTCGGCAGCATCACCACTCCACCGGGCAATTTCCGAGCAATGGAGATTCTGTATGGTCATCCCACGACCCGCATTTCCATCCGCAGCGCTTTCGACGCGGTATTCGCTGTCCAACTCCGGAAACAGAATCTGTCGTGTGTTCGCTCTCGATGTTCGCAATACCCCACGGCGCAACCCTTCAGGCAACGAGTCGTAAAATCGATGAACGATACGAAAAATCTGTTCTGCGGCTTCCAGATTGTGCGCCACTTCTACTGTCAGCGTTCCTGGCTGCGTAATAGTCTTGAGAAAGAAACGGCCTGCGACCCAGGTACTGATCCCCATTTGCCGCGCCTTCAGGACGATATTCTGCCGCCCCTTTCGCGCTTCATAGGACTTTTGTGCAGGATTCGCTTCTAACGGAACAATCTCCCCGCGTCGATCCCGGACCCGCAGTAGCGCTTGCGCAAGCCAAACCGACAATCCGCAACCGCCCAGCTCAACGCTGCGAAAATCCAACCTCTCTCCAAGCCACAAAAGCCGCTCAAGATCGCTTTGCGGCGACAAGCAGAAACTTGCCTTCTCTTCCCACTCCTCAGAATTTTCCATTCGATTTCCAAGCACGCGATTGCAGAAATTATTTGCCCTTCCTCCTGCAGTTTTCGGATCCCACAAAGCGCTTTAAGCAACTTGCGCTTCACCGAGATCGGCCTGGCTCGCTTCACTAGGATTCGGCAGGGCACAAATCGGAATGACCGTTGGATCCATCCAAAGGTCCTCCGGGGTTGGATAATTCGCCCCGGGTCTTCGAAGCGGGTGCGACGTCGCCAGGCTCATAAAATATTGCAGACCCGAGCAGTAATACTCCTTCTGCGGCCTTTCGATCGGCAATGCATGAACCAGGCTGTGCGCTACGATGGATACTTCCTGCCGCCAGTCATACGCGTCCTCCAGCACACTTAGCCCAACGTTGAGCGCCGACATCTTTTCAACTGTCGTCAGTGCGGGGCGCCGAGTCATGACTAGGTCGCCGTCATAAGCATCTACGTAGTCGGATAATTTCCCGACGTGTACACCTCGATGGAACGTCGACTCCAACGTCAACCACTGCGTTGCCCCCCCAGGCAACCATGCCATCAGAACATGAGAGAAAGGCGAATGGGTGACGGTCTCAATGTCTTTACTGATCTCCTCCTGGCCACTGCAGAAAATCAGATCGCCCCATTCCAGTTGCTTGTAAAACTCGAGCTTATCCACCTGACGAATGCTTGAATCCTTCACACTATCGATGTGTATTGCCATGCTTCCTCTTGAAATAACGGCTCGCCCATCTCCATACATCCACGAATAGGTTGTAACGCACGCCGTCATCTGGATTGACCAGGAACGCCCGATTGTTTGCGGACGCACCCAGACCTTCCAGTTCAGTCTGTTGCGTTTCAATGGCTGCCCGCTCGTCGTTTGTGAGACTCTTGTGTGCTAACATCCCAATCTCGAGTGGCAGTTGTCAGGCTTATGAGTTATTGCGAATGAGGTTCGCAGCGGGCTACATAGCACCGTTGAGCGCAACGGCTAAAGCAACGCAGGCTACCACGGCCAGCAAACCGAAAAACAATGCGCCCCAGGCTTCCATGTGATTGTCGAAGAAATCATACAAATGTGACATCGTTTCCCCTCTCTAATGGATGGCTGGGTTAATTCACTGCAACATTTGGTGCCGCATTCAATACCGTCAGCCCTGCGGTCGGCAACACGCTGAAACTTGTAGCGCCAGTCACTAATGCAGTCAATTCAGTCTGCCCGGCCGTTACACCAATGCCTGCAAGAATCTGGATCAACGCCGCTCCCGTGATTGCTACGACTTCCGCGACTTTCTGCGGGTACGACACAGTAGTCCCCAGCGCCTGGTACTTCGCTTCCGTTGTCAACATCACGTTCTTGATCAGTGCCGTCGCCGCATTCTCTGCGGTTGCAAACTGGGGGGGCAGAAGCTGATTGATAAGTGGCTGCTCAGCGGTCGCAATATTGATCCCCGCGCTCAACACCTTCTCAATATCTCTGGCTGCAGCTGATAAAAAACTCTCGAAGCCATTCTGTTTCACTTGGATAATTTTCACTGGCGTTGTGGCCATATCTTTTCTCCTAATTCCCCGTAGGGTTGGTTTCACTGCCGATTTTTGGGCTTTTTGGCTGGTGCTGAAACATGGCAATACCGCCGCCAATCATCCCAGTTCCGGAACTCATCAGGGCTGCTCGAACGTCTGCAGGACACAGACACGCCATTCCGAATGTCGCGATTCCCAGCAGTATCAGCACGACTGCCCAAACTTGTGAGCTAATAGCATTCAATCCGTTGACCAGACTCATCGCTTCTCCATTTGCTTTCGCAACTCAAATGTGTCGTAGTCGGAATTTCCGAATCGAGCCAGCATAGCTGCTTGGCAGACGCGCTTGAACGCACCCACGTTTCAGCTGCAAATTCACTTGTTTTTGGACACTTCGCCTCAGCGAGACAAAGGTAGAGCCGCATCAATGCATCGCGAGAAATGTGTACGCACCGGCAGGAGGCACTGCGCTCGCCGCAGCCGTGTTACAGAAATGCAACAGTACGGTATTCGCCGCGCTGGCGTAGCCGTTCATGCTCAGGTTTCCCAGGGATGCCGGCGGTCGGATCGATCCCAAGTTGTCTGTCGCGATGAGGCCACTTACTGTGAATGTCTGATCATTACAGGATTGAGCCGGGACTGCGGATGGAGTAACTACTCCGGTCGTAAAGTACCCGATGCGCGACACCGCCGACCCCGACCCCACATTGAGGCTCGGCGTTGTAACCGATGCAGAAGCTACAACTGAGGGTGTGTTCACCACGCTCCCCGCATTTAGCACTCCCAGGGTAAATGAGCAGCTCGTATCGCCGGTGCCCGTCCCGCAGTCAATTGAATTTGCAGTAGCTCCCCGGTACAGGTATCCATCGATCACGTTTGTATTCTGAGCTCCAAACCCATACGCATAGTTTGCGAACCAGTTGCCAAAGGTCGGATTCGCTGGGTTGGTGGTGATACCAATCGCGCCACCATCATTAAAGAAGTAAGCACCATTGACGCCAATAGCTGTCACCGCCTTGAAGATGTTCGCCTGTACAGAGCCCACCGGATTGATCTGGGGGTTCGCAACCGGATTGTAGCTGCTTCCAAACGTCCACGTCATGGTATTCGGATCGTAATTCAACGCCTGATTGCCATTCGGCATCATGAGGACATCAAAGTTGCTCTTGTAATTATTGCAACCTATCGGGGCCGCCTTACAATTGACCACTTTCAGGACGGCCTGTTCAGGTGCCTGTGCCGTGACGAACGAGTCCCACCACTCACCCACGAGGTAAAAACCATTACCAGGTGGAACGTGTGTACCTCCATACCCAAGGTAGCGGCTTTGGTCTGTGGCATTGTCAATCTGAAACCCATTAAACGGAAGGCCGCTTAACAAGTATCCATAATTCATGCCGTAAACTTGCGTGCCGTTATACATGCGCGGCAAAAACTGATCGACCGCCCGTCCTGCATCATGACCCGTATATATCCAGGGGTAATGCGCCTCCATCACCGGATCTCCGTTCGCAAATGCAATCGGCAGTGGCATGGTTGTCATGGTACCGTCGACCTTATTCGTGGCCGTGTCTAGAACACTGTTGACGCGAACCGCCGGATACAGCTTGTAACTGGTATTGCAGAAGGATGCCGTTCCCGATGCCGGGGCTGTCCCGCTGGGCGTGGTGGGTAGGTAATAAGAAAATTCGTTGTTATTGCCGTTCACCACTCCCCAACTGACGACATAATTACCGTTGTATGTCGAGTTAGGGGTTGTGATAGTCAATGTCATCCCGTTGACTGGGGATAAATCTGCGCCGGAATTGAAGGGGATGTTTGAAGACGCCATGACAACGGTGTGATTGTCACTCTGAAGTTGTGCCAACGATACATTCAGCGTGAAGCACTCTCCCCCGTTCTGGGAGGTGCTGTCGTTGATATAGTTGTTGATTCCAAGAACAGGCGCTGTATATCCAAGATTCGTGCGTTGACTAATATAGTAGAAGGACGTCGAATTGGGCGAACCTTCCACTGGAAACACCTGGCTGATTCCGTTGTTATTACCATCTCCGGTGAACACATCTGCTTGCGACTCTACTCCGTATCCACACAAGCCTCCGTGAGCAAAGAACACCCCATTCAAATGCGGAAACCTTAGGTTGAGTAAGGTGATCTGCTGCGTAGAAGAGTTGTAGGTGTAATTAACGGTCTCATACTCTTCCTGGTCGGCTATGCAGGCTGTCCCTGTGGGTGGCAAATAGCACGCTGCACCTGAATTTGTTGACTGAAGAGTGGTCGGAGTACAGAAGCCAGCCGGAAGTCCGGTTTGCGGGGCGGTCGCGGTGTAGGATGCCACCACGTTCGTCACGATCGACGCGGCAGGATTGATTTTATTTGGTGCGGATGGGATCACACCGATCGGTTGACTTCCAGCCGCGCATCCGGCCGCGCCCCCCGCTGTATTGTCTGTCCCTGCGTAACAAAGTTGAACCATTGTCGATACTCGAAAGCTCGCGTTGCTATCGATAGCCACGATTGGATTTACGGCGCTATCGCCGGAAGGCCCCGTATTCTGCGCCCCTGTGTAGCCGGTGATCGAACTACCGGTGACAATGTCTGCTGGGTTCGTATCAAGAAGCTGGCGGTCCTGTCCCTCGGTCCCTTGTCCGGCAGTCCCGTTTGTGTTCGCCAGGGTCGCGCCTACTGCCGCCGCCGCCATCATGACGCCTCTGTAGATGACCGGGTCTTCCGTGACCTGGAAGTCTCCTCCGTGACACCCTTCATCATTGGCCGTGTTCATGCCGCCATCACAAGTCAAAAGGGTCGTCATGGCCAGGCAGTCCCCTGTTCCGTGACACTTTACTATGTTTTCGATCGCTTCCTGTTGACCCGAGGTGTAATTCGTCGTCGACATGGAAAGGTTGCTATAGTATGTCTTGAAGAAATAATCTGGTTGTCCGGCACCAAAATAATTGTCGAAGTTGTACCCGCCAGCAAAATCAGTCGTCAGCAAATATTCGGAACTGGCCTGATTCCCCTGATAGGTAGGCCAATTTTGATAATCCAAGGTATAGGCTGTCGTGATCTCCTGTCCAGCCGTTTGCTGCGGGACCACTGAAAATGGATTCTCGTAGTAATCCGCCGTCACTCCGTTGCGCTCATCATGGACGTGCGTATCGAACGGCCAAGGCAAATTATTGACGTTGTCGCCATAAATCGCCGCTCCGTACCCCTGCGGATTTTCCATATTCTTGTAGGTCGGATCGACATTGACCGTGCAACCGCTCAACCCGACGGCGGAACTGGTAGAGCAGTTGCTGCTGTTCACCAGGTTGGATATGCCGTTGTTCAGGCTCCCCGTCTGAAATTGGCTCGCGTAATAACTGCCCTGAAATATATTCACCGCTAGATTCGAGCCGGTCGGCTGTTGAACAGCTTGAGTCGCTTTCGGTGCCGACGATATCACATTCGTGACTTGTGCTGTGATAGGAGCAACCGCATTATCCACGTAATTTTTCGTTGCCGCTTGCATTGGAACTACAGGGTCAGCCTGTAACTGCAGCGCACCTCTCAATGTCCCCCCGTTGAGTGGCAAGTAGCTTCCAAGCATTGAATTGATCTGAGAGGTCGAAACAGTTTGCACTGCGACACTGGCGGGCATGACCAGGCTTCGTATTGCAGCAACTGTTGTAGACGGGACATTCGGAATCGACCAATACTCTTTGCTTACTGTGCCATCGTCAAGGTGGTAAACCGCGGTGTAGTACGAACCTGCTGGCGTTGCTCCCACATTCGGGGCAAGATTGAGGGACACCTGCCCACCGGATCCGATATTTGCGTTTATGTTTCCCGCTGCTACTGTTTTGCCGCCCGCTGTCACGAATGCCGGCCACGTCACTAAGATTGTTCCAGTCGCCGTCGTTCCGTCAGCATGGTACACCGTGTCCTGCACTGTCGTTGTCGTTACTTGCGCACTAATTGGGAGCACAATCAACGCGATGCACAGGACCAAGTTAGCGAGTCGCCATAACGAATTTGCTGGCACATGTTTCAGCTCCGCCCTCACGGAGAGACCCTCGCGCCCACTTGTCTCGTTCATCTTTATCCCCTTAGTCCATAACTCAAATATGTGACGTGCGTGTGTCCCACACTTACTCGGGTGGACGCAATCGTAGATTATTGAGCAACGCATCGCAGAGCTGCTCATTGGGAGATTCGTCGGACTGAGGCGGTTCCTTTGCGGCCAGTTCACATAGGTCCAGCAGCAATTTCGTGTGCTGATATCCGCCAGCCGTCGCCTTTTCGATCAACCCTTGCAGAATCTTTGGCCATGCGGCAAGCACTTTGGACCGGGTTAGTTCGCGATACCCCTTTTGCGTCGCCAAAACTAGTTTAGTATCGGCATTCTGCCCGCCTACTAGGACTCGCTCTCTGCTCCGGGCCACTTGCTTCTTCATCGGAGCCCGTCGACTCGACCTTTCCTTCGACACGCCATTCCACCTGTCCCAAACGCGAAAAAGATAAAGGGACCACCATCACTGGTCGCCCTTTATCTTCTTCGTGTCTCATTCAACTTAAAATGTTGTCTGAAAGCTTGCGGATGGCGATTGCGAAATCAGCCATGCTGATCTCATCAATTCTCCGCCCTGTTTTCTTCTCTCACTGTGATTTAAGGCTAACAGAGTGAAGCACAATAGCACGCCATCGCGCCTTCTTCTTATATGCCCTCTTATCACTAAGTTGCTGCAGCCGTCATCGCAATGTACTTGACTCTCCCATCGGATCGACTTGGAGAAGTCGATGTTCGAGGAAAATATGGGTCAGCGCGTCAATCGCTTCTCCGTATCTTCGCACAACCGTTCTCAGACTCACCCGTAATAACCCGGCCGCTTCGCCTTGTGTGTATTCCTGCAGGGCAATCCGCCGAATTAGTTCTCGCGAAAACCCGTCCAGCTTCTTCAAACATTTCTCCACGTCATACACAAAAATCACAGAGTCTTCAAAACTAGTCACTCGATATGTACTCATCTTCCCTCGAAATGCATCGTGACCTAAAAGCGCGGGCATTCTCCCAACCGTCAAAGAAAGTCGCGCATATCTTCGTAGCATTGCTTCCGTATACTTCCGGTAGAATGCCACCTCAGGCTTGGGTTGTATTCCGCTCAGTTTTTCTTCAAGCCTTTGTCTCGGTCGAACTTGCATTTGGACAAGTCGAACTTGCTCGGAGGCCTGCAGGTCGTATAAAGGGAATGCCGCACTCATCGCAAACCCCCTTCGATTGCATGCATCGTCACAACATATCCCGCCTTGCGCGGACGTCCTTTTGGTCTGCGACTGCGCGGCGCCGGAAAGTCCGAAAAGTGGACCGTGCATTGACGGCAGTAAATATCGCTCACTGTGTGATTGCGCACCCAAAGACGGCCGCAACCCTCACAGATTTTCAAGTGTAAGCAAGATTGACTCATGACTAAATGATCTCCAAGGCAAAAAATTCAATGCTCCCGTAAAGACTAGGGTTTCCCTTCGTCCTGCGGAGCGGTTGAGAAGACTGCTCGGCCGCAGAACTCTCTGGTCCGGCTATAGCCCAACAGGCACGTCTTCTGCGCTAACAACACTGGCTTTTCGAAATGCACTCCCCACACTGGCGATCAGGAACAATCCTCGCCCTGAACGTGCGCCGATACCGGCAAGCAAACCTCACTCGCCGTTTCGAAGCCGAGTGCAGCTCAATCAGCTGCCTTGAAATGACCCCGGTCGCCTCAGGTGTGGTAACAAGGCGATCCGGAGACACTCCATAGTGATGACCTGGATTTGGGAGAATGGGAGGCCAACAGCGTTCGATCTCTTTAATAATAAGAGGGTCAGTCTGTAATACTATTCACTTGGAAATATGTCAATATAAAAACGTCATCTCGCTATTTCACTTTCCCAATATTGGATTTATTTTGGAGATTTTATTCATCACTGCAATTGACTATCAGATATAGATTGCATATTTATATATCTCTGTGTTATATTAAGGTCATGAAGTTTGCGACGCTTCATGAGAATCTTCGACTGGAAATCCTTCGCCGGATCGAGCGTGGGCTCCTCACTGGCTCCACCCTGGCCCGCGCTACAGATTTCCAGCAGGCACATATCTCCAACTTCCTGAATCGAAAACGTTCCCTCAGCCTCGAAGGCCTCGATCGCGTTCTAGCGGCCCAGAAGTTATCGGTTATCGACTTGCTTCCGCCGGATTTGCTGCCCGTCATTCCGCCTTCTACGGCAAGCGTCTCATCCGCTCAGGCCATCGCTGTCGTAACTCATACCGCTGCGTCGTCCTCCGCTCGCATTCAAACGCCAGAAATCATTGATACCATTGAGGTACCCGAAGCCGTCATCCACTCTTCCCGTGCCCATCCTCTCCCAGGCAGAGATCTATGGCAGCGTTTCGTCGCCGTTCGCGTCGATGCCATCCAGGCAGCCGCGATGGAGCCTCTTCTACGCCAGCACTTCATCGTTGTCATCGATCGCCACTACAATTCCCTCACGCCCTACCGCCCCCACCCCCCAACCGTCTACGCTGTCCGTGGAGCTGACGCCCTGCACTTATGTTTTCTGGAGTATGAGGCGGATCGACTCATACTTCGCCCCAGGAACCAACAAATTCCAGTACTTCTTATCGCCTTGGCCCCCAACGAAAAGCCTGCCGATCGCGTCGTAGGCCGCGTTTGTTACGTACTTTCTGAATTTTGAAGCGATCCTTGACCCGCCCCGCACTTGAGAAATATTCCCGCGCCCTCTCATCCTTCCACTTGATCTGCTAGCATCGCCTTTTGGAGGAATCATTGCATATGGAACAACTCCCCGCTGGTCTGGGTGCCCGCCGTAATGAGGACATCGCGTTAGATCTCTTAAAATTCGTCGCCGTCACTGCCAGTGTCGGACGTCCCACTACGCCAACAGCAGGGTTTGTCGCTGCCGGCAACCCCAAGGCCGAAGACCAGGTCAGTCACTTGCTGGAACTCTATTCCCGCTGTCTTCGCGCAGTCGAAGGAAAGTAGCTGCGCCGCTTGGCCGAACTGCCCTCATCTCGTGTCGTGGTGGTTGGCGCTGGAGTCTTTGGTCGGAATCACCTGCGCATCTGGCGAGCGCTGGAAGATGCGGGGGCTCCAGTCCATCTCGTCGGAATCGTCGAACCGAATTCCTCGGCCGCGTCCCACCTGGCCGCAGAATATTGTGTTCCCGTCTATGCTTCGACATCGGAACTGCTCCGGGCAGCGGAACCTCCCGATGCAGCGTCGGTGGCCGTCCCTACTTCGCAACACGCTGCCGTCACAGCGGAACTCTTGTCATCCGGCGTCGACGTCCTGGTAGAAAAGCCTTTCACCACAACCCTCCAACAGGCAGACGAGCTGATCACGCTGGCACAGCGCCATAAGCGCATCGTTCAGGTCGGCCACCTCGAACGATTCAATCCGGCGGTTCGCGCGGTTCGCTCCATTCTCCATCAACCGCTTTTTTTTGAGGTGCACCGGCTAAGTGTTTTTACTCCTCGAGCACTCGACGTCGACGTCATCCTCGATCTCATGATTCACGATCTCGATATTGTTCTCAGCTGGACCCAATCACCGATTCGAGAACTGCATGCGGTCGGCCTCCCAATCCTCTCCGCAAAAGTCGATATTGCGAACGTTCGCATCGAATTTGAATCCGGTTGTGTCGCGAACTTCACTGCCAGCCGCGTCAGCACAGAGCGGGTTCGAAAGATCCGCTTTTTTCAACCGCATCAATACGTTTCCATCGATTACGCGCGCCAGGATGTTCTCTGCATCGACGTCCCGGCCCTGCAGACTCCGGAATTGCGCCAACCCACCTTCCCGGACTTGTCAGCCGTCGCTTTCCAGTCTGTCGAAACACCTCATCCCATCCCAGGATTTGCAATGCGCAAGCTCGAGATCTCCTCAGGTGAGCCTTTACGTCTGGAGTTGGAATCATTCCTGCGATCTGTCAGAGAACGCACCGAGCCCGAAGTTACAGCCCAGGATGGTCGCGCCGCCCTTGCAGTGGCGCTGGAAATCAGCGCTGCAATCGTGGCCCACCAGTCACGCGCCGGCCTCGCCTAATCAACCTCACAAATCAGGCATTTCAGATACTGCGTTTCAGGTATTGTCAGAATCGCTGGATGATCGAATGCCGCTCCTCGAATTTCCAGCAGTCGTACCCGTTTGCCCGCATCGCTCGCAGCTTCCGCAACCGCAGCTTGAAACTCCACTAGCGGTACATGGTGCGAGCACGAGCACGTTACCAACCTCCCTCCTGGTCGCAACATCTTCAGCGCCCGCAGGTTCATCTCCTTGTAGCCTCGCAATGCACCTTCCACCGCCCTTTTCGACTTCGCAAATGCGGGCGGATCCAGCACGATCGTGTCGAACTCTTCCCCGGCATCGCTCCAGTCTCGGAGAAGCTCGAACGCGTTGGCCTCGATCCATTCCACGCCGCTTCCCTGTTCAGCCAGTTGGTCCCGGTTCATGTTCAGGTTTTTCTCCGCTACTTCTAACGCTGCCCTGGACGCATCCACGCCGGTCACCTGAGAACAGCGGCGAGCTAGATGCAGCGCGAACCCCCCCTGATACGTGCAAACATCTAGCGCTCGACCGCGCGCATACAATTCCGCCGCCCGGTAATTCTCTCGCTGATCTAAAAATGCCCCCGTTTTTTGCCCCGCATTGGCGTCGAAATGGAACTGCAGTCCATTCAACTCGAAAACCGTCGCTAACATCGGCTTCTCTGCATTCCGCGCGTAGAGCGGCTCCGTCGACGGTGCATCCAATTGCTCCAGTTCACGAATACGCGCATCCGGCCGTTCCAGAATCGATTCCGGATTCAACATCTCACGAAAGCCGTCGACAGCTGCCGCCCGCACATCGGCAACATGCGTCCCCTGCGTCAGTAACTGGAGAATCACCAGGTCTCCATAGCGGTCCGCTACGATTCCGGGTAATTCATCGGCTTCACCAAACACCAGCCTGCAGGCGTTGGTCCCGGTCAACAACTTCAACCCATCCAGCCGCATCAGCACAGCTCGCCTCAGTCGGTGGCGCACTAATTCGAGAAACTCGCCGCGGTTGTCGATCAAGTCTGAGGTCATCATCCGCAGAGTAATCAGAGACGCGTCGCTGTAGATCGCAGTGCCCAACGTAGCGCCCCTGTCGTCCGTCACCCTAAGCAGCGAACCTGGCGCCACCATGCCTTGACCTGTCTCGGCGATCATCTCTTCCACATCCGATTGGTAAATCCACGGATGCCCGGCTCGTACCCGCGCCGCCGCCCGCCGGCTGATCCTGCCCACAGGCCACACGGTTGCGTCCTGCTTCGCCGCAGCCTTTCCCAAGAATTCCGCGGCGGCATCCGTCCCCGCTTTAGCACCCTTGGATTGCCCTTCCGCGTGAATCTCAGCCTTCCCTCGACCTGCCTTAGACGGCATATTTTCCTCTCGCCTTTTCTGTGCCTGAGTGGCCATCTTCGCATACTCCGGGTAACTCCATCGTTGCGACTGACACTTCATGTGCCGTAATTGCGTCGACATAACATAAAATCAATTATGGCCACCGCGCACACCGCTGCGGCATCGCCAGATGCCGACAAACAACAACTCGCTGAAACTTTCGAGATGTTGCTTGCGACCGTGCGCCAAAATCGTCCCAGCGACGACATTGCCATCATCCAACAGGCCTACGAGTTTTGCCTGAAGCATCACGCCGGACAAAGACGTGCGTCTGGCGACCCCTTTGCACTGCACCCGCTCGAAGTGGCCAGGGTTTTGGCCGAAATGAAGCTGGATTCAACTGCCATTGCCGCCGGCCTGCTTCACGATGCAGTCGAAGATACCCCCGTGACCAGCCGCGAAATTGCTGAAACCTTCGGCGAACAGGTTGCCCACATCGTCGACGGCGTCACCAAAATCGACAAGATCCAATTTGCCAATCGCGAGGATCGCCAAGCGGAGAACGTCCGAAAAATGCTACTCGCCATGGTCTCAGACGTCCGCGTGGTGCTCATCAAGCTCGCCGATCGCCTTCATAACATGCGCACGCTTGAACATCTTCAGCCCGAACGACAACAAGCCATCGCCCGAGAAACCCTCGACATCTATGCCCCTCTCGCTCACCGTCTCGGCATGGGCAAGGTCCGCAGCGAACTCGAAGATCTGTCGTTTCAGTATGTCGATCCCGTTGGCCACGACCAAATCAGTTCCGCCGTCGAAGCACACCGGCAGCAAGGGGAACAGTTCCTCCGCAATATCGATGCCATCCTGCACGAGCGTCTCGTCGAACATAACATCACCGCCCGTGTCGACTGGCGCATCAAGCGTCTGTACTCCATCTACCAAAAACTGCAACGGCAGCGCATCACCGTGGACCAGGTATACGATCTCCTCGCCGTCCGCGTCATCACCCAAACTGTGCAGGATTGCTATGCCGTCTTCGGCTTAATCCACAGTATTTGGCGCCCCGTCCCCGGTCGCATTAAGGATTTCATTGCCATGCCGCGACCCAACTTGTATCAGTCGCTGCACACCACCGTGATGGCCGAAGGTGGCCATCAGTTTGAAGTCCAGATTCGCACCGAAGAAATGCATCGTGTCGCCGAAGAAGGCATTGCTGCACACTGGAAATATAAGGCCGGCGGTTCACCGGTCAATGCGAAAGACGAGCAACGTCTCGCCTGGGTCCGGCAAATTGTCGAGTGGCAGCGCGACATGACTGATCCAAATGAATTTCTTTCAACTCTCAAAATCGATCTGTATCCAGAAGAGGTTTATACCTTCACCCCCAAGGGCAAGGTAGTCGTCCTTCCGAAAGAAGCCACTCCCATCGATTTCGCATATTCCATTCACACCGAGGTGGGCAATACTTGTACCGGCGCGAAAGTCAATGGTCGAATGGTCCCATTAAGATCGCGGCTGCGCAATGGTGATATTGTCGAAATTCTCACGCAGAACGGCCACACCCCTAGCCGGGATTGGCTCACATTTGCAAAAAGCTCGCGCGCTCGTAACAAAATCAAACACTGGCTCAACGAGCATCAGCGCGAACGTGCCATTGAGATTGGCCGCAAACTGCTCGATCGCGAAGCTCGCAAATACAAAATCTCCTTGACCCATCTCACCGATGCCGACCACGCCAGGGCAGCGGCAGATTACGGACTGGCAAATCCCGTCGACCTGTTGGCGGGCATCGGTTTTGGAAAGTTTTCCGCCCGCCAGGCGTTGAACCGTCTGGTGCCGGGCGCGACGACTACGCAGCAGCCGGAGACAGAGTCCTCTCCTGGAATGTCGGATGCCGTGAAGCGCGTTTTCTTCGGCAAGGGTTCCGATTCGCTCACCGTAGAAGGGCAGAACGATCTTCTGGTCTATCGCGCGCGATGTTGTAATCCGATTCGCGGCGAAGAAATTGTCGGCTACGTCACTCGAGGCAAAGGCGTCGCCGTTCACGCACGCAGTTGCCCCAACGTACAAAATCTCCTCTATGAGTCGGATCGAAGAATTGCGGTCGAATGGGCAAATATGAAGGATGAACAAGGCACTCCGCAGCGCGCGACGTATCCAGTCAAGATGATCGTCTATTGCGACGACCGTGCGGGCATGCTTCGTGAAATGACCGCTGTCATTTCAGATGACGGAACGAATATTCGCGCAGTTGAGACCAAGGCCGGCACAGAAGCAGAAGCGATCGTTGAGTTCGTTGTCGATGCCTACGACGTGGGCCACTTGATTCGGCTCATGAACGGGCTGCGCCGCCTGCCGGGTGTCCGCGACGTTCAGCGCCAGCAAAAACTCTAGATCATCAAACGTCTATTTTGCGATCGAAGACGCGCCTTGACTGGTCGTGACCGATGTCAGAGCGCAACCGCCCATTGTCTGTCGGAATTTGAAATAAGGATGGAAGAACAACGCAGCGCGCGCATCCCCATTGCCTTCGACAAGCTCCGGCAGCCACACGCCATCCGGATACCTCTGCTGTCGCACATGAATCCAGAATCCTTTGTGCAGGCTGGCCAGCAATCCACCGCCGATCTTTACATCGTGGTCCAGGTGAGCATTCAGATCTACCAGCTCGCCCGTTCGTTCGTCGACCTCAATGGTCCCCGACATATCATGCAAAAACGTCTCTTCCACACCCTTGGGATGAACGCTAGGATCTCCGCTTAGATCGTAAGCCAGGGTCGAACGTCCGCCGCGATCCACGCGGTGTCCATTTGTATAGCGCAACATGTGCAGCAACGTGTCGAGCTGCTTGTCATCCTTGGCATCTCGCTTGGCAATGTACTTTGCATCCGAATCTTTCTTGATTTCTTTTTGAACGCGTTCTGTTTCCTTGTTCTTCTCACCCGCGCTCAACGTCTTGCCATCCTTGCCCGTCAGCTCGTCGATCTCCTCGCCGTTTACGAAAAACATGTCGTATTGCCGGACATGACGCTGCTTCACATTGCCATTCTTATCGGTGTCATCCTCTTCGCGAATTGTCTTGCAGACATACCGCTCCTGCTCAGCCTCGGATTGCTTCAGGTTTTTCAGTACTCGGTCCTTCAATTGGGCAGCTGAAGGCAATGGAGCATTCCAGTCGATCGTCGCATTGGCCTGATGAGCGGTCTTCGGGTCGCGTGGCGACATCGCACTTTGAGCGGCCGATTGCGACCACCCTGAGGCACATCCTCCTGCGAGCGCGACGAGTAACATCGCCCCAGCCCATCTGCTCGCCCACCAGGCATTCATCGCTTCCACTCCAATCTCATTGGACGGCTCGATCGCAGGCTAGTCACAGACCTTCGCCCTCCAATCACTCCTCCTCTGAGTGGGCTCACGAAACTTCCAACCGCACAGAGTACAATTTTTTGATATGAGCGAAGAAAAAGCCTCCATCCATTCCGCGCAGGCGCCTGCCGCGATCGGACCCTATTCCCAGGCAATTCGCATCGGGAATATGGTATTTACCTCTGGACAGGTAGCAATCGACCCCGCGACAGGCCAACTGGTCGCAGGCGGCATTGAAGATCAAACGCACCGCGTCCTAAAAAACCTGCAAGCCGTTCTCGCGGCTGCAGGCCTGGATTTTTCCCGGGTTGTAAAGACGACTGTTTTCCTGAAAGACATGGCTCATTTTGGCGCCATGAATGCAATCTATGCGGAATATCTTCAGACGCACAATAGCCCAGCCCCCGCTCGCTCGACCGTGGAGGTGGCGCGTCTCCCTAAGGATGCGCTGGTGGAAATAGACCTTATCGCCGTCTAAATACGCGCGACTTCGCGGCTTTCCAGCGTTCCCGTAGCCGCTTTCCCACAACACTATGACCAGCGGACGGTCGCCGAAAACCGGGCAGCCGAAAGCCATCGTGTCAGAAACAAAAAAGGCCGAGGATATCTCCCCTGCCTTTTCTGTCCAAAACCTAGCGCTCGCTCCTACAGCGGCTGAACATCAGCTGCCTGCCAGCCCTTCGGTCCCTTCACAACGTTGAATTGCACGGCCTGGCCTTCTTGCAAACTCTTAAATCCGTTTGAATTGATCGCAGAGTAATGCACAAAAACATCTTCGCCATTCTGGCGCGAGATAAAGCCAAAGCCCTTCGCGTCGTTAAACCACTTTACTGTGCCTTGTTCCATTTGAATCTTATTTCCTAATCGATTTGAATTACGCTGAAGGGAATCGGAGCGACTACTAGCAGAATCTTGTGCTTTGGGGCAAAGTCTACAACTGCCCGGTTCTATTCGAACGCACGGTCAGTGTACCAGATTTTGGCCAAATGCAAGAAAAAAATGCACGTTAGCGGCGGCCCCATCCTGCATGCCGTCGCTCTGGCCGCTCGTGAGCGCCCAACTCTATCAACCATCATGCGTTATGCTAACTGACGGCATGAAATTTGAAGAGCAATCGATCGATTGGATTCAACGCGCTCTTCCCACGCTCGCCGAAGGCTTTTCGTCTCTGCCCCCCGACGACTCACCTCCCCTTGACAATGCCCTGATGCTGGCTGTGCTTCAGGAAACCGCAACCCGTCTCCGTGGGAATTTTCCCTATTTCCACCCTCTCTACGCCGGCCAGATGCTCAAACCACCTCACCCCATCGCCCGCGCGGCATACGCGCTTGCCACCTGGATCAATCCCAACAACCACGCCCTCGATGGTGGCCGCGCCAGCTCTCAGATGGAAATCGAGGCCGTGCAAGGCCTCGCGACCATGTTTGGATGGCCCTCTCACCTCGGACACCTCACCAGCGGAGGGACATTTGCCAATCTCGAAGCGCTCTGGATCGCCGGCCAGCTCCACCCAGACAAAATGATCCTTGCTTCCGACCAGGCCCACTACACCCACCGCCGCATCAGTGGCGTTCTAAAAATTCCCTTCGACTCTGTCGCGACTGACCCCCGCGGCAGAATCGACCTGAACGCTCTCGAATCCAGAATTCAAAAGGGTGACGTCGGCACAGTCGTCGTGACCCTCGGAACTACCGCTCTTGGAGCTATCGATCCACTACCAGAAATCCTTGCCTTGCGCGACCGTTATGGATTTCGCATCCATGCGGATGCCGCCTACGGTGGGTATTTCACCCTGGCTAAAAACTTAGACGCAGATGCAGCGGATTCGTTTGCTGCGCTTTCCGCGGTCGATTCCATCGTTGTCGATCCGCACAAACACGGCCTTCAGCCCTACGGCTGCGGATGCGTACTGTTTCGCGACCCCTCTGTCGGCCGCTTTTACAAGCACGATTCCCCTTATACCTACTTCACCTCGGACGAATTGCATCTTGGCGAAATCAGTCTGGAATGTTCTCGCGCAGGCGCTTCCGCCGTGGCCCTCTGGGCGACCCAGCGCGCTTTACCCTTGATCCGAGGTGGAGAGTTCGCCGGGATGTTGCAGTCTTGCCACGCGGCCGCACTCGAACTCTACAGCCGCATTCGCGCCTCCGCCATGTTTGTGGCGCCCATCCCCCCTCAATTGGATATTTTAGTCTGGGCCGTGCGCGGGTCCAGTCCATACGAAAGTTCCGCCCGCGCACGCGCTCTCTTCGATGCTGCTGCCCGCCGGGATCTGCACCTCGCATTGGTGCATCTTCCTCGATCCTGTTTTCCGGAAAATACCTGGCCGTCACCTTCTCCTGGAGCCGCTCAAAGTACAGCTCATGTGCAATGTCTTCGTTCTGTCCTCATGAAATCCGAACACCTGGCCTGGATCGATGCCATCTGGGAACGCCTCGAGGCTGCGGGTCAGGAAATTCTAACTGCCGTCGACTCTGCAACCTAGACAGTTTGGCAAACTCCATTCCACACGGCACGAATCAAATCCTGCAACTGTGCCTCGTTAGATATTCATGTTCGCGGGAGCGCACTGATAATATTCCATGTAGCGACTCTTGTTGGAGGCATCGCACAAGTTGAACCTTTTCGCGGTAATTCAACCGCGCCGTGGTTCTTCAGCTCAGACGATGCTGCTTCGACGCGATTTGTGTATGGGTCTGTCTCCCGCTGGGAGAACAAATATTAAACTCTACCCCTTGGGAAACAGAGGCTGAATGGCAATTAACGGCCAAGCGGATATGGCGTCGGAGTCATCTCGCGACGATTGGAAGCGAATTCAAATCGCTTATTTTTCGATGGAAATTGCAGTTGCTCCCAACATGCCCACATATAGCGGCGGCTTGGGAATCCTTGCCGGAGACACGCTCCGCTCCGCAGCCGATACAGGCCTGCCACTGGCTGCTGTCACACTCCTGCACCGCAAGGGATATTTCCACCAGCACTTGAACGCCGACGGTGCGCAAACTGAAGAAGACGAGCCTTGGAAGCCGGAGGCTCTTCTGCAGCCGCTCGAGCCCTTAGCCGCCATTAGCATCCAAGGCCGTCCCGTAATGGTTCGCGCCTGGCGCAAAGACATTGTCGGCACCGATGGCCATGTGGTTCCCGTAATCTTCCTGGATACGGATCTTGATCCCAATGACAGTTGGGACCGGAAGCTGACTGACCACCTCTACGGCGGCGATACTTTCTATCGCCTCTGTCAGGAAACCGTCCTCGGCATCGGCGGAATCGAAATCCTCACGGCCCTGGGATGCCAACCGGCCGTCTATCACATGAACGAAGGTCACGCGTCCCTGCTCACGATTGGCCTACTAGAACAACAGGTTGCCGATGGCAATCTGCTGGATGCGACTCAGGATGACCTGGACGCGGTTCGCTCCAAATGCGTCTTCACCACCCACACTCCGGTTCCCGCTGGCCACGACCGGTTCTCCCTCGATCAGGCGCGCCAGGTTCTCGGCGAAGAACGCACCGAGGCACTCGAAAAATTTGGCTGTTGCCACGACGGCATGTTGAACATGACCTATGTTGCGCTGCGCTTTTCGCGCTATGTCAACGGCGTCGCCATGCAGCATGGCCGCGTATCCCGGGAAATGTTCCCTGAATACTCCGTCCAGGCCATCACTAACGGCGTCCATGCCGCCACCTGGATTCAACCGTCCCTGCAAGCAATGCTGGACGAGAAAGTTTCAAGCTGGCGACGCGATAATCTCTATCTCCGCTTCGCCATCGGTATTGCTCCCAGCGAAATTCGAAGCCGCCACCTGGATGCGAAACGTAAGCTCATCGATACCGTTCGTGAGCGTGTCGGCGTGCCTCTTCAAGAAGGTATTTTCACCATTGGATTTGCCCGTCGAGCAGCCGCCTACAAGCGCGCCGACATGTTGTTTGCCGACCCCGTACGCCTCAGTCGATTGGCCGAAGAATTTGGCGGCATCCAGATCGTCTACGCCGGCAAAGCTCATCCCCACGATGATGTAGGGAAAGCCATCATCCATCACGTGATCGAAGCGAGCGCCAAGCTCAACTCGGACCATATTCGCATCGTCTATCTTGAAAATTATGAGTGGGATTTGGGAGCCATTCTTACCGCCGGCGCCGACCTGTGGCTCAACACACCGCGCCGCCCCTATGAAGCTTCCGGAACCAGCGGAATGAAGGCTGCCATGAATGGTGTTCCCAGTCTCAGCACCCTTGATGGCTGGTGGATAGAAGGCTGCATTGAAGGCGCTACCGGTTGGGCCATCGCGGAATCCGAAGACGAGGCGCAAGAGGCAGAATCTCTCTACGAAAAACTCGAGAACGAGATTCTCCCCCTCTTCTATCACTACCCCGACCGCTGGGCAGAGATCATGCGCATGGCCATGGCCATCAACGGCTCTTTTTTCAACACCCACCGTATGCTCTACCAATACGTGACCAACGCGTACTTTCCCGGTGATGCCCCGCTTCGCCGAAAATTTCAGCCCGAGCTCGTCCTGACTCGTTGAGATCGATGCATGGTCACGGGATCGAGGAGACGGTCCCTACCTGAAGTCTTGCCTCGCGCTTCTGCCCCGCATAACGTATACTGATCGAAGCCGTAAAACTGTTATTTTGATTGGAATTACCATGCCGAAACTAAAGACGCACAAAGGTGCGGCCAAGCGCTTCAAGAAGACCGGAAGCGGTCGAGTCAAGCGCGGCCAGGCCTTCATGCGGCATATCCTTACCTCGAAAGCAACCAAGACCAAGCGGCATCTTGCCGCGTCAGCAATGGTCTCGGATGCCGACCTGCCCAAGGTGTTGCGCATGATTCCGTACGCCTGATCGGCTCACCACGGTGAGATAGGGCCCGAAAGCGTTCGAGGCCCCCGGAACGAATTGTTCCGAGATCGATCAGAGTAAGAAGCGAGTGAAGAGGGTATCCAGCGCCGGTCGCAAGGCCCGCGACTCCTCCCTCCAGCCGCATAACGAAACGCAAAAAGGAGATTTCAACCATGCCTCGCGTCAAACGTGGCAATAAACGCAAAGAATATCGCAAGAAGATTCTCAAGCGCGCAAGCGGCTACTTCCTCACGAAATCTAAGCTGTATCAAGCTGCCGAAGAAGCCGTAGAACGTGGGCTGAAATTCGCCTATCGCGGCCGCCGTGAGAAGAAACGCCAGTTCCGTTCGCTTTGGATTGTCCGCATCGGCGCCGCCGCAAAGCTGAACGGAATCAGCTATTCTCAACTGATCCACGGGCTCAAATTGGCCGGTGTCGAGCTCGACCGCAAGGTTCTGGCCGACATCGCCGCCAAAGATTCGGCGGGCTTTACCGCGCTTGCCACTCAAGCAAAGACTGCACTCAGCACCGCTGCCGCCTAAGGCAAGTCAACGCATTCAATCATCCAACAAAGCACTCCTTCAGGGAGTGCTTTGTTGCTTTCTGCCCAGCGCCAGCTGAACGGCCGCAAAGATCACAATCAACGCAATAATGCACTGCGAGATGACGCAGTACAGACACCAGACCTGCAGGATCGAGTCTTCTACGTGCGAAAGATAGAGCGCGTAGCAGAGTCCGGCCACGGCCGCAGCCAGCGTCCAGTCTCTCTTCCGCAATAACGCCAGCAAACCAATCAGCAAATATCCTGCGATGCCGACCGCGGCCACAGGCACGCCATAAATTGACGAATACCGGCTATGGTTCACGATTCCGCAATCCCAGTGCGCATTAATGTCGCACGGCTCCAGCTTATTGGAGTAATGAACCTGCAACGCCAGCGCCGAAACCACGGCTCCCAAAACCGCCAACAAAACAACCAGGATTCTCAAAGTTTTTTGCACGTCTTTATTGAACCACACCGCCAAACGTTCCCCAACCGCGCCCTCATATCGATCAGCTTTCAACTTCGGGGCTCGGAAATCCGGCCCTCTCTCATTTATCCTCAAAAGCAATGTCTTCTTCGCAAATTCCTGTTCTAGAAAGTTACGGGTCACAGCACCTCGAAGCCGCGTTTCAGGCGCTCAATGCCGACGTCGCTCGTCAGGCGGCGGATCTCCACACTTCCGAGGATCGCGAGCAGTTTCGTCTCTACTGGCTTGGCCGAAAGCAGGGTCGGCTCAAGCTCATCAGTGACCTCTGGCTGAAAAATGCTCCTGCCGATGCGCGCAAATCCTTGGGGCAGCATTTCAATCAGCTCAAGCAGCAGATTGAGCAAGCCCTCGAAGCGGATACTGCGAGCCTCGCTCCGCATTCGGTCCCCGCGGATACGATTGATATCACGCTTCCCGGAATCTGGCCCACTCTCGGCGCAGAACACCCGCTGATTCGCACCATGCACGAGATCGTTCGCGTCTTTGAGCACATGGGCTACTCCGTCGGTGTTGGTCCGGAAGTTGAAACCGACTACTACAATTTCGAGGCCCTCAACTTTCCGCCAAATCACCCTGCCCGCGATACCCAGGACACGCTGGTCGTCGCCAATCAGCAGCACAAGCCGCTGCGCGATCGCCTCTTGCTGCGCACCCACACCTCACCGGTGCAGATCCGCACCATGGAACGCCAGCCGCCGCCGATCCGCATCGTGATTCCCGGCAAAGTGCATCGCAACGACGCTGCCGATGCAACCCATTCGCCGATTTTTCATCAGGTGGAGGGCTTGTGCGTCGACGAGAACATCACCTTCAGCGACCTGAAAGGGACGCTGGATCACGCCATGAAGGAGTTGTTCGGTTCCAACGTGCGTACCCGTTTTTTTCCATCCTTCTTCCCCTTCACCGAACCGAGCGCCGACGTGCAGATCAGCTGCATCTTCTGCGGCGGCAAAGGATGCCGCAAATGCAAGCACTCCGGTTGGATTGAACTCTTGGGTTGCGGCATGGTCAATCCTGCTGTATTCGAGTTCGTTCGTGGCAAGCAGCCTGCCTATGACCCGAAAAAGATCTCCGGGTTCGCCTTCGGTATGGGAGTGGATCGCATCGCGATGATGAAATACGGCATCAGCGATATCGGCCTGCTTTACTCCGGAGACATGCGCTTTCTGGAGCAGTTCGCATGAAAATCCTTTCCGCCTGGCTCCGCTCTTACCTGCCTGACCTCGCCGTCAGCGATCAGCAACTTGCCGATGACCTCACCTTGCATGGCATCGCTGTCGATGGCGTGTTTGATCTAGGACCCGGCAACGGCTCGCTTTTGGAAATGGACATCACCACCAATCGCGTCGACGCAATGAACCATTACGGCATTGCGCGCGAAGTGGCCGCCATCTATGACATTCCTCTTAAGCCTCTGGAAGTCTCTCTCCCGGACGCCAAACCTGCAAAGCAGCCGTTCCCCGTTCGCATCGAAGCCACAGACCTCTGCGGCCGTTTCACTGCGCGAGTGCTACGCGACGCAAACATCGTCCCTTCGACCGGCAAAATCGCGCAGCGCTTCTCCCTGCTCGAACAAAAACTCATCAGCAACGCTGTCGACGCAACCAACTTCGTCACCATGGCCATCGGTCATCCCACCCATGCCTTTGACCTCGACAAGCTAGAAGGCGGCATTGTCGTCCGCCGCGCCCATGCTGGGGAGAAACTTCGCCTGCTCGACGGAACAGAGCGCACCCTTGTGCCCGACGATCTTGTTGTTGCCGATGAGAACAAGGCTCTGGCGCTCGCCGGTGTGATGGGGGGGTGGGATACGATGATCACTTCCGCCACAAAGAACGTTCTTGTGGAAGCCGCCTGGTTCGACCCAGGCACCGTTCGGCGTTCGTCTCGACGCCACGGCCTGCACACTGACGCGTCTCATCGCTTCGAACGCGGCGCGGACTTCAATGCCGCTCCGCTCGCCTCCACCCTCGTTTGCGACGCGATTCTGACGGCCGGCGGGTCCCTCGAGGGTGACCTCGTTGACATGGTTATTCCCGAATTCGCGAAACGCACTTCGCAACGCCCGCCAATCTCTCTGCATATCAGAGAGATCACCCGCATCCTCGGCAAAACTGCCGATGGCCAGCCCATCGACGCTTCTACCGTTGAACGCTACCTGACGGCGCTGGGTGCACGTATGGAGAAAACTTCCGTCGATACCTACGCCGTCACACTACCCAGTTGGCGTCTCGATCTTGCATACGAAATCGATCTGACTGAAGAAGTCGCGCGTCTCCATGGATACAACCGGTTCGCCAATACACTGCCCTCCTTTTCCGGCAGCGTCACGGAACTGCTTTCGGCGCCGAAAGAATCCTTTCTCCGCCGAACTTTGCGAGCCGCCGGATATACCGAAGCGATCAGCAGTACATTCTGCCCTGCCGCCGACGCAAATTCATTTGCACCGCAACCAAACTCGATCGTGCAACTTGGAAACCCTCTCAGCGAGGAAGTCGGCTTTCTACGCCCGTCGCTGTTCCCGGGCATGCTTTCCATGCTGGCCCATAATTTGAATCGTGAGGTCGACGACCTGCGATTGTTCGAAATAGGCACCATCTTCACCGGAAGCTCGGAGCGAGTGCAGGAAAAACCCTCTCTTGTCGTCGGCGCAACTGGCGCTGCGATCACTCCGCACGCCCTCGGCAGCCTGCGCGACTACAGCTTCTACGATCTCAAAGGAATCGTGGAAGAATTGCTCTCCGGCTTTGTCACCAAATCCATGTACATGGACGCATTCTCGGCGTCGAGCGGCCTGATGCCGCCGTGGCTGCACCCCGGTCGCGCGGCCCGTCTCGTCGTAGACGGCGAGACCCTCGGTTTCTTCGGTGAACTCGCACATCACGAATCTCAATCGAGAAAACTTCGCCAAACCATCTTCCTTGGCGAATTCAATCTGGCGCGCCTGTTTCAGCACGCCCTTCGCCAGCCTGCCGCTCGGGAGTTATCTCGATTCCCCGCCGTCGTGCGCGACTTCTCCTTCACATTTCCTGATGCCGTCCGCTGGCAGCAGATTGCAGACACCTTGGCGTCGCTCGCCATTTCGGAGATGCGCAGCACCGAACCTCGCGAGATCTTCCGAGACAAAAAAGAGCAGTCAGGATCGTATGCCCTGCTGTTACGTGTGGTTTTTCAGGCGCAAGACCGTACGCTGCGCCTGGAGGAACTGCAGGAGTGGGCCCACCGGATTTTCTCCGCGCTCATGGAGCTTGGCGGACAGCCGCGATTCCCCCTGGAGTTGCTCTCTTGAGGAATCGAATTTCCCGTGCTTCCAGTCCATGTTGCGAATACCGGAAATCGACCCCGCTTTCCCACAGGAACCCTTCGAAAATTCGGCTTCGCCCGAATCGTAGCGCTATACTGCGCGAAGAGCATCTTATTTATCTATGACAACAATTATGGCGAAAGAACAGGATCTTGCAGTGGCAGTCGATACGCTCGCCGCTTTGGAACAGCGTGTCGTTCGTGCAATCGAAATGCTGAATCGCGAACGCGAACAACGAGCCGACATTGAGAAAGAATTAGCCAATGTGCGCGCTCAATTAGATTCCCAGCACGCCCAGACCGCCACATTACAACGGGAAATTGAAGAACTTCATCGTGAGCGCGATACGGTGCGTACACGGGTCGAACGTCTCATGTCGTCGCTGGATGCTATCGAGGCTTCTTACACGCAATCTGCCTGAAGCACGCGTAGAAATACTTCGGCACCAGGGAGCAACGATGAACGAAACCGATTCGCAACGTCACTTTCCAGATAGTGGACCTGAGGAGCTGAACCCAACCGGTCACGATGAATCGCGTCCGCTCGAGACTGAAGATACAGCTCGAACCGAAATCGCTCAGGATGACTCTTCTTGCAATCTGGTCGTCGATATCTACGACCAGATTTATCACCTGCGCGGTCCGGACCCAAGATACCTTGAGCAGCTCTCCGCATTGGTCGATGCCAAAATGCGTGCCGTGGCCAAACACGGCACCACCGTCGACTCTCTTCGAGTCGCCGTTCTGGCTGCCCTCAATATCGCCGACGAGCTGGTCAGCTTACGCCAACAACGGGACGCGTTATCCGGCAACATCGCTCTCAACATCAAATCTCGGACGGAGACGCTCGCGGAGATGCTCGACGCGGTCCTTGAAGAAAGCCGCAAAGCCGGCTGATTCAGTTTCCGCTCCCGTCTTCTTCCGGACGAAACGGGATTTCCTGTCCGCTTTCGGACGCACTTTCTCAAATCCGGACACTCTACCGCAGCCCGGCCCCCGCTTAAGACTTTGAATCAACGCCTTACTGCATAGACTGACTGGCCCCCCACGTGCCTCTATGTAGGTCCACCGAGGCCATTCCATGCAGACTTTTTTGGCAACTCTGTTCCAGGATCTTCGCTACGCGATCCGCCAACTTCGCCATTCACCGGGATTTGCGCTCACCGCCATCGTGACCTTGGCTCTGGGCATTGGCGCAAATGTCATCGTTTTCAGCGTGCTGAATTCGTTGGTTTTGCATCCCCTCCATTTCCCAGATGCGAACCGACTTTATACGGTGCAGCATACGCAACAGGGTGAAATCTCCTTGTCCTACCCGGACTACAAAGACCTGCGCGACCGCAATACGACATTTTCAGATCTGGCCTTATTCCATTTCAGCCGATTTGGATTGCAAACTAAAGATGGCACCCAGGCGGTCTGGGGCAACGAGGTGAGTGGAAATTATTTCGGAATGCTGGGAGTTCGTCCTGCGCTGGGTCGCCTCATTGGGCCATCCGATGACAAGAACCCTGGAGCCAGCCCATACCTGGTGCTGAGTTATGCTTGCTGGCACGACCGCTACGCCAGTGATCCGCAAATCGTCGGTAAAACGGTCCAGATTGACAATCATCCGTATACCGTCCTTGGGGTCACGGCAAAGAATTTTCACGGAACGGAAAGATTCCTCTGGCCAGAGATGTTTGTTCCAGTGATGAATGAGCAGCAACTTGATGGCTACGACTGGCTACACAATCGAGGTGATTCGGGTGCATGGTCCATTGGAAGGCTGAAGCCCGGCATAACCCCACAACAAGCCACCGGGAACCTGAATACCATAGCCGCGGAAATGGCTCGCGAGCATCCATTGGAAGACGATCAACTGCAATTCAAGCTGGTAAAGCCAGGCCTTGTCGGAGACATACTATCGGGGCCTGTACATGGCTTTTTACTGGGCATGATGGTGCTGGCAGGTTTGGTATTGCTCGCTGCCTGCACCAACCTGGGCAGCCTGTTCGCCGCACGCGCTACCGACCGCAGCCGTGAACTCGCCATCCGCGTGGCCGTCGGTGCGGGCCGCAGACGGATCCTCCGACAATTGCTTACAGAATCGATTGTCATCTCGGTTCTGGGCGGAGTTGTAGGGTGCGTGCTGGCTGTGGTGATCCTTCAAGCCCTCAGCGATTGGCGCCTTTCTTTCGGAATTCCGATGCAGGTCATCGTCAACCCGGACACATGGGTCTATGTTTTCTCGTGCATGCTTTCGCTGGCTGCGGGGGCTTTTTTTGGCTTGATTCCCGCGCGGCAAATTTGGCGGACGGATCCGAATCTGGCTATCAAAAGTGCCGCCAATACGGAGCTTGGCAAACGCAAATGGGCTGGACGCGATCTGTTGCTCGCCACCCAGATTGCGCTCTGCTGCATCCTTGTAACGTCGTCCCTGGTCGCGCTGCGCGGCCTGGCTCGGGCGGTTCATAGTCCACTGGGATTCAATCCAGATCATGTCACGCAGGCGGGTTTTGATTTGCGAATGGCCGGGTACAGCGGCGACCAAGCTGTAGCCATAAAGCGCCGCTTGCTCGATGAAGTATCGCGTTTGCCGGGCGTGACGGCGGTGGCTTACGCCAACTACACTCCGCTCGCCCCCGATTATTCGAACACCTATGTCTATCCTCCAGGCACAACCACCTTCAAGGCGTCGAACGGCATCAGCTCCAGTTATTTCAAGATTTCTCCGGGATATATTCAGGCTTCCGGGACTCGCTTGCTGGCCGGCCGGCAGTTTACATGGAATGACGATGCCAAGGCCCCGTCCGTGGTGATCATCAACCAGGTGTTGGCACATAAACTCTTTGGCGACAAATCGGCCGTCGGCAAGTACTTCCCCAAAGATGATGGGAAGGGCCAGTTTCAAGTGATCGGCGTGATCGAGAACGGGAAGTACGACACGTTGTCGGAGGATCCAACGGCCGCCATCTTTTATCCCATTTTGCAAAATGGTGACAGCACGACGACGCTGCTCGTTCGCTCGCAGCGAAACCCGCAGCAGATGGCCCCGGAGATTCTCGCGGCGCTTCATCGCGTGGACCGTCATCTGCCAATTTACTTTCTGTCCAGCTGGCGAGACCAGCTCTCAATGGTGCTGTTCCCGGCCCGGGTGGCGACGGCGGCGCTAGGGATCTTCGGCGCTTTGGGGATTTTATTGGCCGTCACGGGTATCTTCGGTCTTGCCTCCTACACAGTCAGCCGACGCATGAAGGAACTCGGCATTCGCATTGCCCTGGGCGCGTCGCACCGCGAAGTATTGGGTGCCGCTCTTCGGCGTCCAATACTTCTACTCGGCGCGGGTTCACTGGTGGGCTTGGTTGCCGGCATTGCCGCCAGCCGAGTGCTATCGAGCATCGTGTATCAGGCTACGCCCAACGATCCCCTGGTTCTGATCGGCGTAGCGCTCACGATGCTGCTGGTAGGAGCGCTGGCCACTTGGATCCCCGCGCTGCGCGTTCTTCATGTCGACCCGACGAAAGTACTGCGCGACGAATAGAATCAACACCGAAACGTGCACGACGTCACTCCCCGCTTGCCAACTGCGCGAATGCCGGTTAGCATCCACTTAGAAACCGGCCTGCAAAGCAGGTAGGGTGGTCAACGCTGGTTGAACCTACATTCATCGAACAGGGAACTCGACTCGAATAATCGGCTCGGTGTGCTGTCCGCCAGTCCGGAATGCCTAAAGAGCCGCGGCGGGTTCCCACCGTCTTAGGACGGGTTCACCGGCGCACTGCCATACGGCCCCGCGGGTCGGCTTTCTATTCTGCTTCCGTCCCCTCTGCTGGCTCAGAAGTTTGGTTTTCTAGCAGATTCTGTTCTACTTCCTCTTGTGTATCCTCGTCTTCTAACTCTTGGCCCCGTCAGCCTTCCTACGTATGGCGTTTTCGCGGCCGTCGCGTTGATTGCCGGCCTGGCACTGGCCATGCGAACCGCTGCCCGATTGCGCGTAGCACCGGATGCAATGTGGAACCTGGGCCTCATCACTGTGTTCACGGCAGTGCTCGGCTCGAAACTATTGCTGATCTCGGGCCACTGGCATGACTTTCTTTCCTATCCGCTTTTAATGCTCAGCATTTCCGTTCCGCAAACGGTCGATTCCGCCCTGACGCAGCTGGGATTGGGTCTGTCTGCCGGCTTGCTCTACATGACTCTAAAACGAATGCCTTGGCTCGATACCTTCGATGCCGTTGCACCAGGATGGGCGCTTGGGCAAGCGATCCTAGCCCTGGGCTGTTTTTTCGCCGGTTGCGATTATGGCCTTCCCACCTCGCTCCCGTGGGGAGTTGTTTTTCATAGCCGCTGGGCTGCACTCTGGAATGGCACACCCCTCAATGTGCGGCTGCAGCCGGTCCAACTCTATCTCTGCGCGGTTCAACTGGCGATCTGCTGTTTGCTGCTGTTGTGGCTGCCAAAACGTCGCCAGCCGGGCGAGTTGGCAGGCGCATGGATGTTAGCGTCGGGACTCACTCGCTTTTTCCTCGACTTCTATCTTGGCGGCGATCGACTGATGGTTTTGTCTGGGGCTCTATCTCTTACCCAGGCGATTGATTTCTGCCTGGTCATCATTGGTGCGTTGTTGTTGATGGAAAAACAACCGACCCGACTGGCAACATCATGAAGCCCAAGCTCCGCGACAATAGCCACGAAGATCTTCCCGATCTCCAGGATGACGAGCGGGCCGAGTTGTCTGACGAAAGCAGCACAACCACCCGACGCGAATTTCCCGTGGATGATGCAGCCATTGGTCAGCGGCTGGATCAGTTCCTGACCGCACGCCTGCCTTCGACGAGCCGAGCTCGAGTGCAGCAATGGATTGATCAGCAATGTGTTTCAGTCCGCGGCGTGGACGGCAATCCACGCTCAGTAAAAGCCAGCGGAAAATTGCGCACCGGCGAAATCATATCCGTCGTCGGCGATCCCACGGTTCCTCCCCTACGTGCCGAAGCTGAAGACATCCCGCTGAACATCGTCTACGAAGATGCTCACTTTGCAGTCATCAACAAGCCTGCGGGCATGATGGTGCATGCAGGTTCGGGCGCGACAGACAGCGCTCGCAACCGAGGCACCCTGGTGAATGCCCTGCTCCACCACATGGCGACCCTCTCCGAAACAGGTGGCCCACTGCGTCCGGGAATCGTGCATCGCCTGGATAAGCAGACAAGCGGCCTGATCGTGGTTGCCAAGGATGATGCCACCCACCGCCGGCTTTCGAAAATGTTTGCTGACCGCGAGGTTCACAAAACCTATATCGCGCTTGTCCACGGCGCAATAAAGTCCGATCGCGGTACCCTGAATGCTCCCATCAGTCGAGACCAGCAGCGCCGTACTCGCATGACAACGCATCGCATGGGAGGCCGAACCGCCGTCTCACACTATCGCGTGCTGGAACGATTCCAATCGCGCTATGGGCATTTCACTTTGGTCGAGGTGGAGATCGAAACCGGACGGACCCATCAGATTCGTGTCCATCTTTCCTCCATCGGACACCCCGTCGTCGGCGACACCCTTTACGGAGCTCCGCACAGGATTCTTCCCCCACTCGAGGCTCCAGCCAGTCGCCTCCAGAAGGCCGCCGCCCTGGAACAGGCGATTTCTGTCGACCGCAATTTCCTCCACGCCATGCGGCTTCGGTTGATCCATCCTGACTCGGGAAAGAGTATGGAATTCGAAGCACCATTGCCAGTGGATTTAGAGGGGTGGCTAAATCGGCTCAGGTCGCCTCTCCAGCAGAAATAAGCCCTTGACGCTGGTAAACTGGAATGAATGACCGGCTGCAAAATCGAACAACTGAACTTCAGATGGCATAGGTCTTGGTTGGGATTGGCTGCGATTCTCCTCGCCGTTCTGGTGGGAACGCAGGATACTTCCCAGGCGCAAAACAGCACCGCGCCCGCAACCCAGGCTGCACAGCAGGCAGCGCCCCCTTCCTCGAATACCTCGGGGAAAACGGCGTCGGACCCAGCGCAGCAGCCCACTGCCAGCTCCCAGCAAAATGGCGCTTACACCATCACGACTGTCGTTAACGAAGTGAATCTAATCTTCACTGTGACCGACAAGCACGGCCACTTCATCCGCAATCTGAACGAAAGCGACTTCTCATTGCTCGACAATCATATGGCGCCTGCGGAGGTCTATAGCTTTACCCAGCAGACCAACCTGCCGCTGCGTGTTGGCCTCATGATTGATACCAGCAGTTCTATCCGATCGCGCTTTCAGTTCGAACAGAATGCCGCCATCGAGTTTCTTTTGTCGGTTCTGCGTCCCCAGGTCGATAAGGCGTTCGTGATGGGCTTTGACGTCACCCCGGACATCACCCAGGGATACACCAATAACGGAGATCAGTTGGCCGCCGGAATTCGCAAACTTTCACCGGGCGGCGGAACCGCGCTATACGACGCAACCTACACGGCCTGCCGCGATCAGATGCTTCCCCTGGCTAGCTCCGGAGCGCTCCGCAAAACGCTCATCCTGCTTTCCGACGGCGAAGACGACCAAAGCCATGCCACACTCGATGATGCCGTCAAGATGTGCCAACGCGCTTCAACCGCAATCTACACCATCAGCACCAACGACAGCCCTAGCCGCGACCGTGGTGATGACATCTTGAAAGCCATGGCTGTGGCGACCGGGGGGCGCGCCTTCAATCCCTTCCGCATGGAAAATGTGGCGGAAGCATTCCAAAGCATTCAGGAGGAACTGCGCAGCCAATACTCGCTCGTCTATAAGCCTGCGGACTTCAAGGCCGACGGCGCCTTCCGGCCGATTTACCTGACGGCCTTTGATCGTAACTACAAGGTCAGCGCCGAAAAGGGATATTTCGCCCCCAGTACGCCCAACTGATGCTCAGCTTTTTCCGTGCTCCAATAATTTCAGCAGTCCCTGCTCGTCGAGCACGGGAACATTCAACTTTCGAGCATTGTCAAGTTTTGATCCCGCGTCGGCCCCTGCAACGACGTAGTTTGTTTTCTTGCTCACCGATCCGGTGACATTCCCACCTTCGCCTTCAATTCGCTTCTTTGCTTCTTCACGAGTTAGCGAAGGCAATGTGCCGGTCAGCACAAACGTGAGTCCGCTCAGCCTGGAAGAAGTCTTTTTCTTCTCGGCCGCGAAATTCAATCCGGCGGCTCGCAGCTTTTCAACTAGCTCGCGATTCCCCGCCACCGCGAAAAACTCCAGAATTGCTTCCGATATGCGCGGCCCAATCTCCTGCACTCGCTCCAGATCTTCTGCGCTGGCTTTCATCACGCGATCCATGCTGCCAAACGCGTCGGCCAGAAACTGCGCCGTGCGCTCACCGACAAATCGGATGCCCAGGCCCAGCAGTACTCGGTCCAGCGACGCGTGTTTCGATCGCTCAATCTGTTGCAACAGCGCTTGCGCCTTCTTGTGCTTCACCAGGTCCAGTGACAGCAGCGCAGCCTCGTCGAGGCCGTAAATGTCGGCCAGGTTGCGCACCAGCCCCCGCTCCGTCAGTTGATTGACAACCGCTTCGCCAAGACCTTCAATATTCATCACTCCGCGCGCCGCGAAATGAAGCAGGCTTTCTCGCAGACGGGCCGGGCAATTCACATTGATGCAGCGCCAATCGACTTCTCCCTCTTCGCGGACAACCGAACTTCCGCACTCCGGGCATTTTGCGGGAAAAACAAAATCGCGTGCTTCCGCAGGCCTCTTGTCGCGCAGTACTTCAACCACCTTGGGAATGACGTCGCCCCCACGCTCGACAGTGACATAATCTCCAATCTTCAGCCCGAGTCGCGCAATCTCATCGGCATTGTGCAACGTGGCTCGGCTCACCGTTGTACCGCCAATCGCTACCGGAACTAGTTCTGCCACCGGCGTCAACTTTCCGGTCCGACCCACCTGCACCAGAATGTTTTTCACCTGGGTAGCGGCCGCGCGTGCCGCAAACTTGTAAGCGATTGCCCAGCGCGGGGCACGTCCGGTAAATCCCAACTTGTTCTGCACCGCGGTGCTGTTCACCTTCAGCACTACGCCATCAATTTCGTACGGTAACGAATCCCGCATCGCGTCGGCCCGAGCAATAAACTCCCAGGCCTCGTCCACCGTGGAAACAAGAGCCCTTTGCGGGTTCACGCGAAATCCCGCTGCGGCCAGTGCCTCAAGCGATTCGCTCTGGCGAAAGAAAATATATCCCTTCGTATTCAAGGCAAAATACGCATAGAAATCCAATCGCCGTTGCGCCACAATGTTCGGTTCCAGGGTGCGAAGCGTTCCAGCCGCGGCATTGCGCGGATTGGCAGCCGGAGCAAGTCCCTGCTCTTCCCGTTCTGCATTCAGTTTTTGAAACGCCGCCAGAGGCAAGACCACTTCGCCGCGAATTTCAAAATCACCGGGCATTCCCGCATCACGCAGCTTCGCAGCCGAGATACTCAGCGGCACCGAGCGAATGGTGCGAACATTGCTCGTCACATCCTCACCGATCACCCCGTCTCCACGCGTCACTCCCCGTACCAGTCGGCCACCTTCATACGTCAGCGCCAGCGACAACCCATCCAGCTTCAATTCGCAGGCGTAGGCAATGTCGTCATCTCCAGCGAGATCGCGCACCCGGCGGTCCCACTCGCGCAGCTCTTCTTCGTTATAGGCATTGTCCAACGAAAGCATCGGACGTGAGTGTGACACCTTGGCGAAGCCTTCCTTCGGCTTGCCGCCCACTCTCTGCGTGGGCGAATCCGGCGTTCGCAGTTCCGGGTGCGCATCTTCAAGAGCACGCAGTTCACGCATCCACTTGTCATACTGCGCATCGGAAACCTCCGGCGCATCGAGACCGTAATAAAGGTGTTCATGATGCCGCAGGGTCTCCCGCAGTTCGTCGATTTGCTTCTCGATTCCGCGGCTGGCCGTAGGCTTCGTCATCAATGGAATTATAGAGACGCCTTCGATTCAGTGGCTGCGGCCCTTCGCTGTTGCCGTGTATGCTCAGAAATTGAATGGAGCCGGTCACACATTTCTTAACGGGCGCTTGCCTGGGGCGATCTGGATTCAATCGCACCACCGCCTACGCAACGCTGGCGATGGTACTGGCTGCGGAAGCTCCTGACATTGACCTCCTCTGGGGACTGCGTGGCCCCGTTGCCGAATTCCAGCACCATCGCGGTATCACGCACACGTTTCTCGGCGCACCCTTTATGGCACTGCTGATAACCGGCGTCGTATGGTTATGGCATCGATGGCGTATGCGCGGCACCGACAAGCAGGCGCGCCACATGGCGGACTCGCAATCGAGCCACCTCAACCACCCACCCCCAGTTCGCTGGGGATGGATCTGGCTGCTCGCTCTGATCGCGGACCTGAGCCATCTGCTTCTCGACTGGACCAACAACTACGGCCTGCGCCCGTTTTTTCCCTTCAACCCGCACTGGTACGCGGGCAGCATCTTCTTTATCTTCGAACCCATCTACTTTGCCGGCCTGCTGCTCGCGTTGCTGATGCCCGCCATACTAGGCTTGGCCGACCGCGAAATTGGTGTCCGGCGCACGACGTTTCGCGGTCGAGGATGGGCTATTTTCGCTCTCGCCGTCGGGGTGGTGCTCGGCGTCTGGCGCTGGGCAGAGCATGAC
The DNA here is from genome assembly GCA_963735505.1 of uncultured Acidobacteriota bacterium. Lineage (GTDB taxonomy): Bacteria > Acidobacteriota > Terriglobia > Terriglobales > Acidobacteriaceae > JAKAAZ01. The sequence continues at coordinate 138,709 of CAVTLR010000007.1, forward strand.
CGGGCACTTGACCTACTCGCGCAGCAAAATTTTCAGAACGAACCAGTCTTGAAGATGACGGTCAACCCATACCCCGGAGACGTATTCCAGTGGTTTGGTGTGGCGGAAACAAAAGATTTCTACCAGACCGGAATCTTGAACACTCGCACCGACAGTTTCGCCAGCGAGGCTCCTGATAATCTCTACTACAAGCAGCCTCAGACTCCCGCAATCCTAGCCGCGGAACGCTCCTGGCTGGGACAGGCCTTCCTCGATTGGTCAAAATATCCTTTCGTGGCACAAAGAGGCAGTTTCGATACGCTTCAGGATGGCGGGCACTATACCCAGGTACATTTTGAGGACCTGCGCTTTGCCTACGACATACTGTTCCTCCACGGTCGTCGGGACAACCCGCTAGGAGGTACCGTCACCATCGCACCCAACGGAGAGGTGGATGAGATGCGGATGAATGGACACGTACAGAAATAACCGCCGGCGTTCAATAGTCCACGCCTCAGCGTATTGTTGTCCATATAACAACTAGTTTTGATTCTGCCAAAATTGCCTTGACCATTTCTCTGTCCTCCAGAAACAATGAGTTTCTAAAGGGAAATTCCCAACCTTCACAGCTCCGTGACAATGAGGATCGAATGTTCAGTTATTTCTTTGTTTTAGCAGCGATATTTACCCGCATCCTGCCGCATCCTTGGTTCAGCTTCACGGCCGTTGGAGCCTCATTGCTCGTGTTTGGTGCGCGACGCTCGCCCAAGCTGTTCATTCTCCCAGTGTTAGCGCTCGCGGCTGCCGACTATTACCTGACGGTCTTTGCCTACAATTATGCCTTTCATGTCCAGGACTATCTGGTCACCTGGGCTTGGTATTTGGGTGCCTGCTGGATGGGTTACGCATTCCTCCGCAAGCGGGCCAATGCGGGACGAGTTGTGGGCGCGGCGCTTGCCTCTTCCACTTCGTTTTTCCTGGCAAGCAACTTCGCCGTCTGGGCAGGCTCCCTCATCTACCCGCACACGGCAGGCGGCCTCGCAACCTGCTACCTCGCCGGACTCCCGTTTTACCGCAACGACGTCCTGGCAACCAGCCTGTTGACGAGCGCTGTGTTTGGAGTACCTGTGCTGGCGCGTCGCATGGCGGATGAGTGGCAACGCCGCAGCCTCAACAATCCCAGCGGACCGACAGCAGCCTGATCCGATCCATTCGTTGAAAACAATTCTCACCGTTGCCGATTGCAAAGGGTGAGAAGCCTCGGCTCTATTGCGCTGGAACCACAGCCTGCTCATGATGACTGCTTTCCACCTCTGGAACACTGCGGTCATTCACTACTACCTGCGCAGGTTTACTGTCGAGCAGCATCCGCAACGCCGAACGCGTGTGAGCGGGAATCAGTAATTCCCGCGTCTGACTACTGAATGCGGAAGAAACCGTGACCGGCACTTCCGCAGCGCAAAAGCTGTCGTTCTGCACATCGACACTCACCAGGTAGTTCTTGCCGCTGCTGTTTTTATTCAGGATCGGCCGCCAGTATGCGCTTAGGATGTGCAGGTCCGGCAATCCCCTATCTCGATAGACCCAGTCATCAAAAAACCATTCCAGGTCCTTCTTAGAAGCTTTTTGCAACAGCGTCTGAAAGTAACTGGGCTCGTGATCGTCGGCAGGCACGTAAGCCTGCAGCGCCTTTCCCAGGGCTTCATCGCCGATGATGTTGCGCAGCATCCACAGCACATTGGTCGACTTGTCGCGATAGTAGATATCGCTCCACGCCTGAATCAGACTCTGTCCCGGATTTACCCCCGGATCGCTTGTCTCAGCAATTGCGAGCGCGGCGCGATGAGAATCCATCTGTCCAATGGCCGTGCTGACCCCAGCCCGCTGCTCAATCCACAACAGCGTCATGAACTGCGCCACGCCTTCATTCAGCCAGACACGCGGTGAAATAAAATACGAATGTCCCAGCATATGAGCCAACACTGGACCCACGGTATCGTCGGTTGCGTTGGTCTGCAACGGGAGAAATAGAATGTTCCTCTCTTCAAAGGGAAGATCGTTGGCATCCGGCAAATCCACCAGGACAACCGGTCGCTTCGGGTGCGTTCCGAGCCATTGCTCGATCATCGGGCGAGTCTGCGTGAACACCGTTTGATACGCGGACGCGGCTCCCTTGTTGTCAGCTCGAGAATAGATTTCCAGGCCCGGCATACTCTGCTCGGTCGCGGACTTCACGAAAAAGCTCAGAGGCGCGAATCCTAACCGCGTCGACGGCAAGGTGAACGAGACCACTTGCAAGATCGTATTACCGGCCATTGTTGTGGGCGCAGGCGAGTTCCCCGCCGCATGTTTCGCTCCAGCTGCGCTGCTAGTGGATTTTCCGCTAAGTGCTGGCACGTTTGCCGATGTCGGCGAGGCAACAGATGCTGCAGATGCCTCTTGGGGAGATCCTACATCCGGCTGCACAACAGTCCCGTTCAAAAAGGCAACCGTCGGTTTCACATCCAGGTATTCCACCAATACGTGCATCGAAACATCAGCGTTGGACTCGCTCAGCTTCCACTTTCCGACCGAGTCAAACATCTCAGATCCTTGGCCAAGCAGCACGGGTGCCGTCGAAACAGGAAACCAGATCACGTTTCCAAATCCTCGAAGCGCCGTGAAATCCGGGTCGATCGCATCCCACTCTGAGGAATTTGCAATCTTCGCCGGCGCACCCAGACGCAACAAACGTTCCGCGGACGGAACGACAGTGCCCGAATAAATCGCGTTGATCCGGATGCTCGCTCCCGGACCAAGCGGCGTCCCCAATTTGACGACCGCTTCCGTCAGCGCGCCCGTATGATCGATGTCACTATCTAACGCCTCGGTCTCAAACTTCGCAGGCTTGCCATCGACTTGGATCGAATACCAGTGCAGCGACGAGGAAAGCTGCAACGCAATCCGCTCCAGCGGCTTGTCGCTGTTGTTCTGGGCCACTATACGCGCTTGCACCGCAATCGAGTGCTGCGACGGCTCCAGGTGCACTTCAAAATCGTAGGAGCGATATGTCAAGGACCTGCGTTCGGTATCGGTAGCAAGCTTCGCTTTGGCAGGCGCAGCAGGTGCGATTGGCGAGACCGCGGTTTGCTGTGCGGTGGAACTCCCGGCCGCAGGTTCATCAGCCGGCCTGTCGTTTTCTCCACGGGAAAAAAGTACCTGCCCGTTCGCTGCAGTGGAGTTGCTTGGATTGCTTGCTCCGGAACTCTGTCCGAGAGAGCCGCCAACCGCGAAAAAAAGAAGAAAGAAACCCAACCTGTACCGCATACAGTTCATGAACCCAATCCCTTGAGGGGCCGCTTCGCGCGAACAGAATCCGAAGCCGTCTCCCCGATCGCTGGCGATACTATCGCCGCGCGGCGTTGTCGTGCCGCCTCGTACATCACAATCGCGCCAGCCACAGAAACATTCAGCGACGATATTTTGCCTGCCATGGGAATTCGCAAGAGATGATCGCAGGTTCGCCGGGTCAACTCATGCAATCCGCTTCCCTCGCCGCCCAGTACAAGAACAAAATTGCATCGATAGTCGAATCTGTCGTAATCCGTGGTGCCGCGTTCATCCAAACCTACGCACCAAACGTTTTGCCGCTTCAATTCTTCCAGCGCCCGCACCAGGTTCGTTACGCGTGCAATGCGGACATGCTCAGCCGCACCGGCTGACGTTTTCACAACCGTGGCATTCACGCCTGCCGCTCGCCTCTCGGGCAGAACCACCCCATCTACCCCGGCTCCGTCTGCGGTTCTCAGAAGCGCTCCCAGGTTGTGAGGATCCTCGACGCCGTCCAGCGCCAACAAGAAAAGATCGTGCCCGTCGCGCGGAGAAAGGTCCTCAAGCGAGGCGTATCCTCGTTCGGCCACGATCGCCACGACTCCCTGGTGAGCATCGGTGTGAGCCAGTCTTGTCAGCTGCTCCTTCGATTCCGTCCGGAGCGGAATGCCAGCGGCCTGGCATGCCTCCGCAATCCCGCTCAAACGCATATCCTGGCGCTGACGAGAAATCACCACGGATTCCAAGCGTCGATTCCCCGAGCGAATCGCCTCTTCTACTGCGTGCAATCCGTACAACAGCTGCATAATCAGTAGTGTATCCTCCGCATCACGGCGAAGATTCGCCTTGTGTTCGCCAAAACCACGCCTGAGGCTCAAGTATTCTGCAGCCTCAGCTTCTGAAACGTGAAAAAATGAGGACGGCAACTCATCATGCGATTCAAGGAATATCCCCTCGCTCACCGCGTCTTTCTCGACCGGGCCGACGTCTCTTCTAAGGAGACCATGGCAGCCACCCATACAGCCGCGCTCGTCGACACCCAGCAGGCGCAAGCCGCAAACGCTGAGATTGTTGTTGCCCTACGCCGCCATGATCCTGAGATGATGGAGCAGTTGATCGAACGCTATCAACACCGGTTGTTCCGCTATTTGCTTTTTCTCGTCGGGAACCGCGACCTGGCGCAGGATCTGTTTCAAGAAACATGGCTTCGTGTATTGGAACGGGGTTCGCAATTCAGCGGTCGCTCTCGCTTTGAAACCTGGATGTTTGCGATCGCAAGAAACCTCATGATCGATCACACTCGCAAACGTGTCACGCTCAGTCTGGATGATGTAACCGATCCCGAGAATGACCGCCCGGTTGAGATCGCGGCTGATCTCCCATCACCATTCGACCATTTTCAGACCGGAGAGCGCGCCGCTCGCATTGGCCGCGCCCTTCTCACCCTGCATCCGCTTTACCGCGAAGTGTTGGTCCTTCGCTTCCACGAGGAAATGTCCCTGGAAGAAATTGCCCAGATCAGCAGCGCGCCGCTGTCCACTGTAAAGTCGCGCCTCTATCGGGGAATGGCTGCGTTGAAGCCTGTTCTGGAAGTGCACCCTGAATCTGCCAATGAGGTGCATCCGTGAAGCATAATCCCATGACTACCGATGCAGCCGGAGAAAACTCCGACCCGAACTCGAATCCCGCGTCGTCAGTCTTCTCTGCTGAGGAGCAAGAATTCGCGGCGGCACTGCTCGCAGTCGGTGGCGTCGCCGACCGTGCCATGGTGTGTCGTGCACAACGGCTGGTCCGTGAGCAAGCCCTCGAAATTGCCGAACAGCGACGCCGGTTACGCCACGGAATTGGCATCACGATTCTTGGGTTTTCGTTACTTTTACTGGTACTGACGCCGGTGTTTTGGAGCGGCATGCAAATGCTGCTGGATCCGCAGAATTTTCCAGCTTCTGAACTGCAGTTTGTGTATGTGATTGCTTGGCTGTTCCCTGTCACCTTGGTGACCCTGTTTCTGGTGTTTTTGCGAACGCGCAATGGCGGCGGGACCAGACGAATCGATCATCGCGTGACTTCACGCCTGGACTCGATGGTCCGGTAGGACCATTTGCGCCGCTGTTTTGAAACGGGTTTGATCGATGACTGTTCTTGCTACCCGATATTTTTTCTAGCTTTAAATGCGTGGTAATGATGCCGCGCGTGTGTTAAACGTTATTCAACAAAAAATGGCCCGCACCGACTCCAGTTCGTCATTCTCCGTCAGCGAAGAACTCACCCTCATTCCACGATGGTCGATCGTTCTAGCCTTCGTGGCCTTCGTCGGCATTCAGTATCTTTTCTTCTTCGTATTGCACACGCACTACCATAGCCCCTTTCCAGTGCACGTCTATTTCGGAGCTTCCTGGGGTGCGCTCGTTGCTGTCTACATGCTGATGATCGGCTATATCAGCGAGGACGCACCGCGCCGCAACATGGGCAAGTGGCTGTGGATTTTGTTGTGTATCGTCTTGCAGGGGGGCATTGGCCCGGTGCTGTATTTTCTTCTGCGACAACCGGTCCTCTCGCAGTGCCCCTGCTGCGGCACCAAAGTGGACAGCAACATCAACTACTGTCCCCAGTGCGCCTATCGCGTCTCTCCCAACTGCGGCATCTGTCACGAAAGCGTCCGCGTCACCGACCTTCACTGCACTCACTGCGGACACGATCTAGCCGATGACAACACGCCCGCGCGTCTCACCGCCTACCGCTCCTGAGCGACTCTTGATCGCGCTCACGTCCTCGCTTTTCCCATCAGAATCCGTCTAAAACCCGACAGCAGTTTTCTGCCAGAGTGGATTTGCTCGGAACCTCTTTCTCTGATGTAGAGTGAACCTAAGCTATGACCATCCGAGCTGTGATTGTCGACGATGAACAACTGGCGCGCCAGGAGCTGGAGTATCTGCTTCGCCAGGCGGACGACGTAGAAATCGTCGCGCAGGGAAAGAATGGCGTGGAAGCTGTGGAGTTGGTTCGTGCGCACCAGCCCGACGTCGTTTTTCTCGACGTCCAGATGCCCGGCCTCGATGGCTTTGCGGTGCTCAAGAAACTCCTCGAAAAAGGCCGCAAGTCTCCGCTCCCCAACATCGTCTTCGCCACCGCATTTGATCGATATGCGGTCCGCGCTTTTGAAGTGAATGCGGTCGACTACCTGCTGAAGCCTTTTGATGAGAAGCGGGTCCGGCATACCCTCGATCGAGTCAGAACTCGGTTGGCAGAGATCGCAGCGGGATCTCCTGTTCCGACGACAGGAACAGCAGTCAGGTCATCGGTTGTGAAAGAGGCTTCGATTGAAATCGCTCCTCCAGCTAACGCAGTCGACGAGAGGCTGGACGCTCTGGTTCGTCTGCTGGAGCAGCAGCAAGCCCCTGCGAAAAGCACCGCCGCCAAAATTGTTCTGCGAGTCGGCGGTCGTCTTCTGCTCATTGAGCAGCGCGATATCTGCTTCGCATCCATTGAAGAAGGCACCATCAGCGTCGCAACGCACTCCATCGAAGGGCAGTCAAATTGCCGCACTCTGGAAGATCTGCTCGAGTTGCTGGATCCGGAACTCTTTTGGCGCGCGCATCGTTCTTTCGTTGTGAACATCCACCGCATTCAGGAAGTCGTGCCGTGGTTTAAATCCAGTTATCAGCTGCGCATGGACGACCGGCGCCACACGGAAATTCCCGTCAGCCGCGGTCAAACAAAACGACTGCGCGAACTTTTCAATCTTTAGCTCACGCGCTCAATCGTACCGCTCGAATACAATTTGTTTTCGGTCCCAACCCAATTCTTTCAGTTGCGCCCGATTGGCAGCGACCATTTCGTTCAGCCCGCAGATGTAGGCCTGCGCAGGCTTTGATTGCGCGATTGAAGCATCCATGCCCGCGCCATCCAGCAAAAGATTTCTCACCTGCACCTCGACATTACCGCGCAGACCCTCCCACCCCTCGTGTGGATAATTCACTGTCGGCAAAAAATGAAAGTTGGGATGTTGCGCAGCCGTCTTCTCGAAATAGTGTTGATAGTAGATTTCTGACGCATGCCGTGCGCCATAGACCAACCAAAGATGCCTGCCGTCGGTTCTGTCTTCCCCGTTCTTGGGAAACAGCGTTTCCACAAACCCTCGTAAGGGCGCGATCCCGGTTCCGGCGGCAATCAATATCGAGTCCACAATCGGTCGGCGCAGCACAAACAATCCATACGGGCCATGGAAAGAAATCGCCGCTCCCGGTTTCGCGTCCGCAAGCTGGTTTGAAAAAAATCCTCCATCCACTCGGTCCAGGCAAAGATCGAATCGATTTCCGCGAGGTGCAGAAGCAATCGAATAGGCACGCGTCTGAGATTTTCCGCGGCCATCCTCAGCAACCATAGAAATAAACTGTCCCGCCTCAAAGTCAAAGTTCTCAAGCTCCGGAATATCAAGCTCCAGGTGGTAACACTGGGAGCTTTCGGCCAACAGCCTCTTCTCCAGAAGCCGCGCGCTGTACATCGTGCGTTCCAAATCCTTCCCTCCTTCGCCAGTCTAGCGTGTGCGCTCGGAAGTACGCAGACCGTGCGTTAAGAAACATTGGCTTCACCCTAAGCTGCTTGTCGATTACGCGAACGTGGCAAACAGCAGGCTGGCTCGCGCCTGGCGCACTACACAACAACATTGTCGCAACCGAAACCTAATTCCTGCCGGGGAGCGAACAATACAAACGGCGTGAACCATGAGGAGTTCACGCCGTCGGCCTAGCTTATGGTCAAACCATCAAGAATTTTAGGCCATCAATAGTGTTTCATCTTGGGCGGATAGCGATCGACCATCTTGTAAATGGAATGAGCAATTTGCTTTTCCTCGGCATTCCCGCTCTTGGTCACATCGTCTTGGATTGCCTCTCCGCGCCAGACAATCTTTCTCGTGCGGGCGTCGATCAAGTCGAGAGTCAAAAATCCGATGACTCGTGGACTCGGGCGCGTTTGATAATAACTCATACCGCCCCAACCACCCCAGCCCCATCCACCCCAACCCCAGCCGCCCCAGCCGGGACCGAAGCCATATCCATAGGTGTCCCAATCCATCACGTCTCGCGTGGTGAAATGATACGTGACGTATAGATCTGGGTTTTGCGCCGCGGTCACCTGTTGCAGGCCCTTCTTCTTGGTTAGGGCATAGTTCACGTACTCGCCGACATATTGCCGGTAAAACGGATGGTTCGTCGCTTCGCTCGGCACCCATTCGTAAGTCTTATACTGAGCGAAGGGCGCGTCTTTACTCCAGTTGGCGCGAACTTGCTGCGCCGATACGGACAGAGGCAACCCTATGGCGACAGCGACGCCTACCGCCAGGATCGCCCATGAACGAATCGTTGAGCGAAATATCTTCGTCAGTTTCACAACGGTCCCTCTTTTCCTACTCACTCCCGGTGCCGCAACCTCAAGCCCGGTCAAGGATGACTGCCGGCTGTGACGGACTTCGTCTATTAGAGTGAAGATCGATCGTTTCGTTAGCCGCGTCGCCGCTTGTCAACTTCACAGGATGACACTGAATCACGATCACTGGCGCGACTTTTTCGCCGAATCTCCGTTCTTACGTTTCATTGGTTTCATTGGTCCAATTTAGGATTTTCGATCGCGCTGTACCCCATTGGTCACTATCATTCATAGCACGAATCACGTAATCTTAAACCCAGGTTGAAATGAGAAGTTGCCCCCTCCAGTTCGAAGGCAGATCCTGCCTCGTCAGCCGAGTTGTCCTGGCTTTTTGCCTCGCCGTGACCTTGATTGTTACGCCTTTTGTCTCAGCGAGTTCCACCCAGGCAACCGCCGCATCGCGGCCGCACACGAAACGCCTGCGCTCTTCGCGTGCCAAGACCACCCGCCGACAAGCCGAACTGCACCGAGTTGCGGTCGAGCGTGAACGCAGAGCCCGGTACCACCGCCGGCGAAAAACTTATGCCCATACCCATCGCTTGTCGGTGACTCTGGATCAGGTCCACTCGCACGCGGCCACTCTCGCGGAAACCGCTGCACCGTCGAATGCACCGCTGCCTCCGTTGGCAAGCCCTCCAACTGACGGGGACGCAACTTCGGCTGGCAATACCCCGATCTCGCGGAACATGCCGCTCTTCAATACCTCAGTTCCCAGTTATATGCCTGTCGCACTGCGTGGTTCCCATGAAGTGCTGGTGCACCAGAACATCATCGCCGACGTAGAAGGCCTAAGCCGTATTCAGGATGATGCTCAACTGAGCGCGATGGTACGGTCCGGAGATTTGGTGGCATTACCGGCATCTGCGGGCTTGGCAATCGATCCCCGCCTTCCGATGAATCGCCGCTACACTCGCCCCTGGACAGCGCAGTTTCTCAGCAATCTCGCTCGCGCACATGAGGAAATTTTTGGCCGGCCTTTGCAGTTGACGTCTGCCGTCCGCACCGTGAGCTTTCAACGTCATCTGGCGCATTACAACGGCAACGCAGCGCCCACCTCGGGCGATACCGCTTCTCCCCACCTGACCGGCGAGGCGATCGATCTTGGCAAAAAAGGAATGTCGCTGAAAGAAATTGCGTGGATGCGCGCCGTCTTAGGCGAGCTCCAGGCCAGCGGCAAGCTTGATGTCGAAGAAGAATTCGAACAAGCATGCTTCCACATCTCTGTGTATAAAACCTACTCGCCTCATAGCGTTCCGCCAGCTCAACTGGTAGCCAGCAATGATGAGCCAGCAGAACCGGCTGCAGACCCGACCCCGGCCGTTGTACAACCTGTCAGCCTGCCTGTGAAACATTCGGTGAATGAGGAGCACGCACATAGTTACTACGTCCATCACGTCCGCCACGCCTCTTACGTCCGTCGCCGCCGCCATCACAGAAGCATGTCTCTGATCGCCGCCGGGCTTCGCTAACTCCATATCCCTCTCAGCTGAACCGGTGCCTGTTTCCATGCGGCATGTGGGTTCGTTTCAGCGCTGCGGCTCGGCTGTCGCACCTTCCTGGTTGGCTCCTAACAATTCGTGTTCGCTCAAGCGGTTCACCTTTCGAAGCGAAGGAAACATCAAGGTCCAAGCGCCAGTCACCACGATGGCCCCTATGCCTCCAACCACGACCGCCGGTACTGCGCCCCACCATTGAGCTGTCACACCGCTTTCAAAACTCCCGAACTCATTGCTCGCTCCTATAAACAGCGCATTCACCGCACTTACACGGCCTCGCATCGCCTGCGGCGTCGCCAACTGCAGCATCGACGAGCGGACAATAATGCTGACCATATCGGCTGCCCCAACGACAAACAACGCGGCCAGCGACAGCGCCATATTGCGCGACAGCCCAAACACCACCGTAGCCGCGCCGAACACTACAACAGAAAACAACATACGATTGCCTGCGCCATGGCCGATCGGCCGCCACGTCATTAATATGGAAACGCAAAGTGCCCCCAGGGCAGGAGCAGCGCGTAATATTCCCAATCCAGTTGGGCCGGAATGCAGAATGTTTTCAGCGAATATCGGCAGCAACGCAACCGCCCCGCCTAGCAGTACCGCAAACAAATCCAGCGTCGTGACCCCCAACAGCAACTTTTTGTGCCACATATATCGAAATCCCGCTAAAAGTGTTTCCGCCGATATCGCCCGTTGTTCCTGGCGTCCGGGCCGCACCGAAAGGGATCCGAGGAGGAACAGAAAAGCAAATAACGTTGCCAGGGCAAACACGTATACGATTGCGCCGCCCTCCATGTGCTTGCCGGTTGGGCTCGGTAGCCACTGTGCCAGCGGCAAGGTGAATAGCACTCCGCCGAGGGCCGGTCCTACAAAATTTGCCAGTTGAAAGATGGAGGCACCCCAGGAAACGGCGTTGACGAAATCTCCCTTCGGCACCAGATGCGGTAGAAATGCCGAACTCGCCGGACCGCTGAATGAGCGTCCAGTCCCCACTAAAAACAACACCGTAAATAAGGCAGCGACATGCTGCGTGCCGATCCACGAAAGATAGAACAACGTTCCTGTGCAAAGGCATTGCAGCCCATAACAAACCAGGATGATGTGCCGTCGATCATAGCGATCGGCTGCGTGTCCGCTCAGCAGCAGGAACAGAATTCCCGGCAGAAACAGAGCCAATCCGGCATAGCCAAGATCGATCGCTCGATGCGTAATTGCATAAATCTGCCACGACACCGCGACCGCCTGCGCTTCGGCTCCAATAATGACAAGCAGCCGCGCCAGCTGATATCGACGAAAATCGCGGGAGGCAAATGCGGCAGCGCCGCGAGCCGGCTCGTGCGGAATCGACATTCCTTCTATCGTGTCACAGTTTCACACGGTCATGCTTTCGGCTGGACGTTCTGGTGGGTCATACCGCTACTTGCACGGGGCATGAACAATTCTGCACGAGGGAGCAAGCGGGATCCAAAAGGTCAGACAGCGCTCTCGATCGACGCAGTCCACCGTGCTAGCTCACGTGCTGTAGACTCAGGCGCATACCGCGATTCAGTATGGACTCCACATATCCGCTCACCGCCAGAGACAATCCTGGCAACTGCCGCAAGTCTTTGCCCCACCAGTCCTCTTGCTGCAACACCGATTCGGTGAGCCTGCAAGCTCCCTCACTCGACCCGTCAAACCGTGACCATAGCTGCGCAAATGTCTCCAAAATCGATTGCTCATCCTGGATGCGATATTGTTCGTCGCCGCGATTGCCAATCAGCGCGCCATCCCGAACTTCCGTCCCCCGATAAAAAGTAATCAGTGAGGCGAGAGCGAACGTCAAACGAGGCGGCAGTTCGCCTTTCGTCGCAAGATACTTTTCAATAGACGGCAACACGCGCGTCTTGTATTTCGAAACCGAATTCAAGGAAATACTCAGAAATGCATGTTGAATAAACGGATTGCTGAAGCGCTCAAATACTGAGAGGGCGAACGCATCCAGTTCGCGCTTCGGCAGAGTCAGCGTCGGAATCACCTCGTCGTAAATCGCGCGAGTCATAAAGTCGCGGATCATCGGATCCTGCATGGATTCGCCTACCAGGTTTTCACCCGCCTGATATGCGGCCAGCACTGTCGCCGTGTGAGCGCCGTTCAGGATCCGAACCTTGCGCTCTCGATACGGCGTCATATCGTCGGCAAAAATGACATTGAAGCCCGCATCACGGAGAGGCAATTCCTTCGCCAATGACGACGGTCCTTCAATCACCCACAGATGAAACACCTCGGAAGTATTGAACAGGTCATCCACGTAGCCAGACTGTTGCCACAACGTCTCAATCTCATCGTGCGGGAAGCCGGTAACAATCCGATCCACCAGCGTATTGGTAAAAACATTCGCCTGGTCGATCCACGACACAATTTTTGCGTCGACGTCCCAGCCTTCCGCTGTTCGCAGTACCGCTTCTTTTAGTTTGTCGCCGTTTCGCTCGATCAGTTCGCATGGTAAAAGTACAAAACCCTTCGACATATCGCCGTCGAACGCCTTGTACCGCTCGATCAGAAGCAGTGTCAGCTTTGCCGGAAAGGAGATAGGAGGCCGATCGGTCGGCTTGTCCTCCCGCCGATACACGATTCCCGCCTCCGTCGTATTGGAAACGATGAAGCGAAGATCAGGGTTGTGCGCGCACTTCAGGTATGCTTCGAAGTCCTTGTATGGGTCGATGCCGCGACTGATCGAACTGATAACACGTTTTTCTTCGACCAGTCGGCCATTCTCGATGCCGCGCGCAAGATGCGTATACATTCCGTCTTGCTGATTCAGCATCGTTACCGTTCCCGGATTCATCGACGCCACTACAACCACCCGTCCGCGGAACAAGCCTTTCCGGTCCATTCCGTCGATCATCCAATCCACGAAGCCACGCAGAAAAACGCCGGCGCCGAACTGCAGCACACGCTCCGGAAGTCCCGTTGCCAAACCTTCGGGTGTCAGTTCTGGATGATGTTGCAGGAATTCCACATTCAAACGCGTCAAATTTGCAGCTGTTGATGCTTCCATCTTTAGATGATCCACCTCTGATCCATCACAAATGTACCAGCATCTCTCTGTTGTTCGAGCATAAGGCTTCCGCTGCGTAAGCAGCTGAGTACTGGAAGCAGATTGACTAGGAGGATATTGCAAAGGAGGGGGAGATTCGTGTTTCGGAGTCGGACGGTCAGGCCGATTCGTTCATCTATGTAGATGATGCGTCATCGCCGCGTTCACGACTCCGTCCTTACAACCAGCGGTTTCAACCTTCCGCCGGATTTGTCAATCCAGGCACCAGCAATTCACATTGCATTTTGGGGGAGGGCTTTCTTTGTGCATCTTCGTGCGAGCTGCGCGGAAGATCCAAGTTACACTTCCGCGTAGCTCGCCAGCGCCATCTGGTTGTGGATCAATAACGTCGAACCACGAAAATCCAGCAGGTGCCGATTTTTGAATTCACTCAATGTTCTAGTAACTGTTTCCCGGGAAGCACCGATGCACTCGCCGATTTCGCCATGCGTCAGTGTGAGCTTGAATTGATTGCAATGGTTGGTTGCGTCGGCGGCCGCGCACAACTCCAGCAGCAGTCGCGCTAACTTCACAGGAGCGCTGGGTGCCAGCCCAACCGTGCGCAGTTGTTCACAAGCGCGCGTATAGTCCAGGCTTAAATCGTGGGCCACACTTGCGTAGGCAGCGGGATAACGCATCAGGAATTCAAGAAAATCCTGGCGCCGCACCGAAGCGATTTTGCAGGGGTGCAACGCCTCTGCAGTCATTTCATACTCCTTACCCGAGAGGACCGAGGTGAGTCCCGGCAATTCGCCTGGTCCAGCAATGCGCAGGATCAGCCGCCGACCATCAATCGAATTCATCGAGAGCTTCACCTGACCTTCCAACAGAACGAAGACGCGCGTCGGATTTTGTTTCTCTTCAAACAAAACTTCCCGAGGTTCATACGTCTGTCGCATTGACATGGACTCAAAGTCGGCCATCGCTTGCGGCGGCAACGCTTTGAAAAATTCGCTCGAGTGATATGACTTGGAACGATCTGTCCGGTCGGCGTGATAGGTGTGTGGCATGTCAATCATTCTCCTGATTGTCGTTCGTTGAAGTGCGTTGAGCTTGCTCTGCAAAAGACTCTGTCAACGGGCTTGCAGTAAGAATTGCCGGATTTTTTTCTCGACAAATCTGGCGCAGAACCTGCATGCCGTGGACGTCAACATAAGTCACATCACGAAGATCGAGTGTCGCCGAACCCTTGTCGAGCGTAGTTGCCAGGTCGCCCCACACAGCAGCGAGCTCCTCGGCCCAGGGTCCAACGACTCGCCCCTCAAGCTTGACGACGGCTGCGTTCGGATTGTTCTCGATCGTTATTCGTAACGTATATTGGCTCGTGCCTGCGCCACGTACTCTCTAATGGCATGTCGTGGGCCAAACCCGAAACATCACGCGACTGCATGCTGCATCTTGTTTGTGGAGAATGAGTTATGGATTGGCTTTGGTGCGGGGATTGGTTCTATTTCGAAACCACGTGACGAAGTGACGAAGACGATATTTCGTCGCCGAGACTACATATAGTCGCTGCGCTCGATGCCGAGCTTCTTCAACTTGGAGTTCAATGTGGTGCGCTTCAGACCGAGGCGTTCTGCTGCGCCGCCCGTTCCGCCAATCATTCCACGGGTCTCTCGCAACACCCGTAGGATATGCTCGCGTTCAGCGGCCTGCAGGTTTGGGTCGACTTCGGAAGCCACTTCGGTTTCTGCAGTCACCAGCTCCGCCATGGGAACATGGAGCACGTTGTCGCGACTGAGAATCACCGCGCGCTCGATGAAGTTCTCCAACTCGCGAATGTTCCCCGGCCACTTCCAGCTCACCAGCGCCTCCATCGATTCCTCGGGGATGGATTCAATCGACTTTCCCATTCGGCGTCCGTGCTTGTCGACGAAATGGCGAACCAGCATCGGGATATCGCTGCGACGGTCACGCAACGGCGGTGAAACCACCGGGAAAACCTTCAGCCGATAATAAAGGTCACTGCGAAATTGCTTTTCTGCAACCATCTTTTCCAGGTCACGATTGGTGGCCGCAATCAGGCGAACGTCGACGCGGATGTTTTGCGTTCCGCCCAGCCGTTCAATCTCCCGTTCCTGCAAGGCACGCAGAAGCTTGGGCTGCAGATCCAGCGGCATCTCGCCGATTTCGTCCAGGAACAATGTGCCCTCGTGCGCCAATTCCAACCGACCCATTCTGCGCGAGATGGCTCCGGTAAAGGCACCCTTTTCGTGACCGAAAAGTTCACTTTCCAGCAGGCCTGCAGGAATCGCGGCACAGTTCAGCTTGATGAAGGTTCTCTCGCGTCGAGGACTCAGTCGGTGAATCGCGCGCGCCAACAGTTCTTTGCCGGTTCCCGTCTCTCCTTGAATCAGCACCGTCGCATCGGTAGGCGCGACGGTCTCAATATCCTTCAGCACATGTCTCAATCCAGTGCTCTCGCCAACAATGTCCTCAAAGCGATGCTCCATGTTGAGCTCGTCTTCGAGGTATTTCTTCTCCTGCGAGAGCTTGTCACGCAGGTCGGCGATCTGGCGAAACGCCAGCCCGTTGTTCACCGCCATCGCAATCTGACTGGCGATTTGGCCCAGCATGTCGGCTTCACGCTGCGTGAAGGCAGACTCCATTCGACTGGCAACCATCAGCGTTCCCAGCGTCTGTCCTCGGTTGATCAACGGCACCCAGCATCCAGACATCATCTGCTTGTCCGTCAAATGCCGTACCGCTTCTCTGGCATAGGGACCGAGGTTAATTTGATTCAGCAAGACGGGCTCGCCCAACCGAAAGGCCGAGCCGGCGGGCGAATTTTCAATCGAGATAATGGTTTCCGTCTGGCTGGACTGTTTGCCCTCGCCAGCCTCAAGAAACTGTTCCCTCAGTCCGCCCGATACCGGATCGCGCAGCGCCAGGGTTGCGCAATCATGTGGAACCACATCGCGAATGCTGGCTGAAATCGCCGACAACATCTTGCGGATATCCACATTGGCCAACAGAACGGTGCTGAGTTGCAGCATCAGCGATTCTTCCGCGCGTTTCCGATCGGTAAAATCGCGAGTGATTTTGGCAAACCCGGTCAGCTCATTGTGGCCGTCAAAAATGGGAGTAATAACGACATTCGCCCAGAATCGCGACCCATCTTTCCGTATGCGCCATCCTTCCGCCTCAAATCTTCCCTTGGCTCTGGCGATCTTCAATTGCTCGTCCGGCTTTTTTCGTTCCGAGTCATCGTCAGGATAAAAAATAGAAAAGTGCTGTCCGATAATCTCGTCCGCGCTAAAGCCTTTGATTCGTTGCGCGCCAGGATTCCAGGTCGCCACATACCCTCTAGGGTCGAGCAGAAAGATGGCGTAGTCCTTCACGCTGTCAACGATCGACCGCAATTGCTGATCGGAGCGCCGCAGCGCATCCTGCGCCATGCGCTGAAATGAAACATCCCGCACGAAACTCAAAACAATCGGACCATTTTCCGTGTCCACGGGGCGAAGCATAATGTCGACCGGAATTTCGCTGCCATCTTTCCGCAGACCAAATAGGTTCAGGCCGCCGCCCATCGATCGAGTTCGGGGATGCGCGTTGTAGTCCTCGCGGTGAGCCGGATGGCCCTTACGAAAACGCTCGGGAACCAGCATTTCAATCGGCTGACCGATCAGCTCCCCCGGACCGTACCCAAACATCACCTCTGCCTGATGATTTGCTGCACGAAGATTTCCTTGCGCATCCGTGACCAGGATGGCGTCGGGCGAAAATTCGAAAAGTTGTTGGATCGCCGGAAAAGCGAACGTATCCCCTGGAAGCATGCGCGTATTACATACTCTAAGCGTTCCGCCAGGGATTCGCCGAGTGTCGTTGCGTCGATCTCAAAGTCTCAGAACAATTCGCCGCGTTTGCGAGTTTCAGCCGACCCCTCGAAACATCACCGGCTCGCCGGCTTCCAGTCTTCACTTTGTAACGACAGGATCGAGAGGATTGACCTAAAATCTTTCCAGATCGTTGGAAACAATAGTGGATCGTCGACCTTAGCCCGATCATCAGATTGCCAGCGGGTGAGATGCTCGCCTTAAAGGAATTGCAATTTCATGAACCAAATCTCACCGGAATTTACCCCCGAGCCCATCAGCGCGACCGCTCCCCGGATGTGGGCCGTCAGCCTCACCAGCCTATTGTTCATTCTATTGCAGAGCGCCTGCACGGTCGCCGTCGCATTCAGCGGCATCAATGCTGCCGTCGGACTGGGATCTTTCGCTGCCGCCATCGGCCTCACCCGTCTCACTGGCAGTTTTCACGCTGATCTGATTCGTATTCCTATGATGGTTTTAGCCCTGGCAGGCTCGCTGTTCACCCTTTACATCGTCCGTCGTGCCCGGGCTTTGCGAGCCCGTCCGGCGTCCCAATGGCGGATTCGCCCTCTAACTCCGAAAGAAAAACGCAAGGAAACCTTTCAGATTGCGATTTCCACGCTGACGATCCTCTTGATCGTCGCCGAAATTGTGACCCATGTGTACCTCAATCACGCGTTCTAATCGAACTGGCGCGCCGTTGGGGTGGGGTGACAGGCGGCCGGCCACCCGCAAGACTGTGCGTCCCGAAAAAATTCTCATATCTGTCCCAGATATTGTCCCGCTACGGATGAATCGCCTCCGCACTCTCCCAAATGACGCAAACTGAGCACTCAGCCAAATAAATTTGCCTTCCCTGTAACCAAATGCGGCCTGTAGGATTCTAACGTTGCACAGCCCGCGTGGAAACTCGCGAGACTGTACAACCCAGGAGGATTCACAATGAAGAATTCGATGAAATCGATCATGCTGAGCGCAGCGGTGGGCGGAATGCTCGGACTTCCCGCAGTAGCTCTCCATGCAGCTACTCCGAACTCTGCGCCCAACACCGTATCGGCAAACGGTCAGTATCTTGGTCAAACCGCATTTACCGGGTTGTCAGCCAAGGATAAGCACTCTTGTAAAGGCAAGAACAGCTGTAAGGGCAAGGGTGGATGCAAGTCCAGCGACAACGGATGCAAAGGCAAAAACAGCTGCAAGGGCAAGGGTGGTTGCGCCACTGACGGCTCGAAGATGCCTGGCTAGTTCTTCGTGGAATCGTTCCTCCTGCGACGAGACTTACCTCCTCGCAGGGGGAATATTTCAATCGCAGCTCTTCAGGAATCAAACATGCCAGCCAATCGCTTTAATGGATTCACCGAATACGGCGTAGGGATTGGGTTGCGACTGCCCCACTATCAGCACATTTTGGAGAAGAAACCGGTCGTCGACTGGTTTGAGATCATCTCCGAAAACTACATGGTGGATGGAGGACGACCGCTGACCGTGCTGGACTCCATTTTGGAGCAATATCGCGTCGTGCAACATGGTGTCTCCATGTATTTTGGCTCCGCCGATCCGCTGAATCGTGAACATCTGAAGCGCCTCAAGGCCCTGGTGCGCAGAACCGGCACACCCTGGCTGTCTGATCACCTCTGCTGGGGAAGCGTCGATGGGCGATATACGCACGATCTGTTGCCCATGCCCTACACGTTTGAAGCCGCCCGATTGACTGCGGAAAAGATTCGCCAGGTTCGGGATTTCGTTGAGGTTCCGGTAGTGGTCGAGAACGTCAGCAGCTATGCGGAGTTCCACGTTTCCGAGATGGAAGAGTGGGAATTTCTGAATGAAGTCGTCGAACGCGCGGACTGCGGCATTCTGCTCGACGTCAATAATATCTACGTCTCTTCGCGGAACCATAACTTCGACCCACGCGTGTATCTCGATGCGGTTCCGGTGGACCGGGTAGCCCAGATCCACATCGCAGGACATTCAAAATTCGAGAAATACATTCTCGATACGCATGATCACCCAGTTCTTGACCGAGTATGGAGTCTCTACGAGCGTGCGATCCAGCGCTGTGGGCCCACCGCCACATTGCTGGAGTGGGACGATCGAATTCCTTCGTTTGATGACGTGCATGCCGAGGCGTTGAAGGCGAACAAGTATCTGAAAGCCGCCTCGCCCAGAATGTCGAAGCAGGAAAACGCCCTGGAGTATGCGCGATGACCGGCCTGCAGGAACTTCAACATCGCATGGCCAAGGCTGTCATGCAGCCGCTGACTGCGCGGGAGCAGATGCGGCGCCGCAATTCTGCTGGGCAGTCGAATGCAGCAGAAGCAGACCAATTCATCCGTCCCAATGACCGGTTGACTTCGTTTGAGCGCCTGGAAATCTACAACCGTCAGTATTGGTTTCGCTTGTTCACAAGCTTTGAAGAAGATTTTCCGGGCTTGCAGGCAGTCGTTGACCGCAAGCGATTTCAGGCTCTGATGCGAGCCTACCTTGAGGCGCACCCGTCTACTTCATTCTCGTTGCGCAACCTGGGATCCCGGTTAGTGAACTGGCTGGTAGAGAATCCTGCATGGACGGAACCGTACTGTGAAATGGCCATCGAGATGGCTCGCTTTGAGTGGGCGGACATCGAGGCCTTCGACAGTGCAACTTGGCCGACGCTGACTGTCGAAGCTCGATCGCAAATTGGCGCGGAGTCGCAATTGACATTGCAGCCGTATCTGCGGCTGGTTGAAGCACACTATGCAATCGACGACGCATTGATTGCAGTTCGCAATGAAAGCGGGAGCCGAGATACCTCCAGCAACAATGCATCGACTGGACACGTAAGTAAACGCACACACGCCCTTCGCGGAATGAAACGAGAAGGCGTGCATATTGCCGTGCACCGATTTGAAGATACCGTGTACTATCGTCGACTCCCGGCGGAAGACTACCGACTATTGCTGGCCTTGCAACATGGCGTGGCGCTGGGAGATGCAATCGACATTGCCTTTGACGGCAGCTTGATTCCCGAGGATGAGCGACCTGCGTATTTGCAATCGGCTTTCGCCTATTGGACAACGATGGGATGGTTTTGCACTCCGCCCGTGGAACGAGTAGGTAAAGAAAATTCATGAAAGCTTTAGCTAGTTTGTATACCCGTTTTTCTGCCCTGGCCTCCTACCTTCAGTCTCCATTCCTGCTGGCTGTACGCCTCTACTGGGGCTGGCAATTTGCTCAATCGGGATGGGGGCGACTGCATCATATAAGCCAGGCCACGTCGTTCTTCGCGAGTTTGAACTTGCCGTTTCCACAGGCGACAGTCATCTGTATTTCGAGCCTGGAATTTGTGGGTGGAATCCTGTTGATCGTTGGGCTCGCGTCCCGAATCACGGGCTTGTTGCTGGCTGGCGATATGTTTGTGGCGTATTTGACGGCAGACCGTGACGCCCTCACCTCGATCTTCTCTAACCCAGGGAAATTTTATGGGGCCGACCCTTACACATTCCTATTTGCAGCTTTGATCGTCTTGATCTTTGGCGCCGGTCTGTTTTCTGTGGATGCATGGTTGTCGAGGCGCTCCCAAACTTGGCTCGAACGACCATGACACAGACGTTGCAGAGCAGGGATGAGGCCCAGATGATTGCTTCCATCCTTGCCGGGGACTCGCGACAATTTCACCAGCTCATCCGTCCCTATGAGAGAAGTTTGTATGTAATGGCGCTGTCGATGTTGCGGAACGAAGCTGATGCAGAAGATGCAGCCCAGGAAGCTTGCCTGAAAGCATATCGAAACCTGGCTAGCTTCCGCGCCGATTCAAAATTCAGTACCTGGCTGGTCAGCATCACGCTCAACGTAGCCCGCAACCGCCTGCGTCGGAATCGATCGACGCACATGGAATCCCTCGACGTTCCACCTGACGAGCAGGGGCACGTTTCGCCGGCGCTGTTGCGGGATTGGCGAGAAGTACCGTCCGAGGTTTTAGAGCGCGCCGAAGTTCGACTGACTTTGCAGAAGGCGATCGTTGCGCTGCCGGAAATCTATCGCGAAGTATTTCTTTTGCGAGACGTGGAAGAGCTTAGCATTAAAGAAACGGCGGAAACATTAGGGGTGAGTGAATCGTCTGTGAAAGTGCGGCTGCATCGCGCTCGAACCATGCTGCAAAAAACTTTGGCGCCGGAATTGAAAAGCCTGGTCCCTCAGAAAGGGAGGTGGTTTCCATGGTTATAGATTGCAAGCATGTTTGGAACAACATCTCAGGCTATTTGGACGGGACTCTCGATCCTGCTGTTCTGCAGCAGGTGCAGAAGCATCTGGAGCATTGCGGTATTTGTTCTGCCATTCTGGACTCGACCCGAAACATTCTGATCCTGACTGCGGATGAGCGCGTCTTTGAGCTGCCTCTTGGCTACAGCGACCGGTTACACGCTCGACTGGAAGCGGAAATCCGAGGAATATCTCTGCCTCCGAATGGCAGTTGATCCGTAGCAGTGGCCGGCGTCGGCCTTCACCTCTCTTCAGAAAGTGGATCTTCCCTGTACGGCCAAGAATTGCCTCTGCATTCCTGAACAATGGCGCATGATTTTCTTCATCGCCCACTGTCGTAGATACTGTTCCTATGTCAGCGACCGCTGCGGTATTAGGCAAGATCGGACTTCCAGCCAGCATCCGGGAAATTGCATCTCGCACGTGGGATGTAGTCATCATCGGCGCGGGACACAATGGTCTAGCCTGCGCTGCCTACCTGGCTCGCGCAGGCAAATCCGTGCTTGTACTTGAGAGCCGCGAGCGCGTAGGCGGTGCCTGCACCATTGAAGAGCCTTTCCCCGGAGTGCTGATGTCCCCGTGCGCCTATCTCGCTGGTTTGCTGCATCCGCTTGGTGGTCGAGGAACTGGATTTGCCCCGTCGCGGTTTTGTGTGGACGCCTGCAGTGAACGGCCTGTTTGTTCCGTTCCTCGATGGCAGCAGCATTCAGCTTTGGGATGACGACGATCGTTGCGAACAGGAAGTGCGCCAATTTTCGCCGAAGGATGTTGAAGGCTGGCGGGCCATGAGTGATGTCGTTCGGCGTTTGCGAGATTTACTTCGCCCGGCCACAGGCATGTTTGACGGCGACATGAATAACACTCGGCGTGATGTATGGATTGGAGATGCGCCGACACAGGAGCAACTGGAAGAACTGTTGAAGGGTGACACCGAAGCCCGCGACCTGCTGTTCAACTGGTCCATGGCAGAATTCGTCGAGCGATACCTTACCGATGAGCGCTTGCAAAGCGCCTATCTTGGCCAGGGAGTCATCGGCACCAACGCGAGCCCTTTCGACGCGGGTACGGCTTCCATCCGATTCCACCATTCCTCGGGCAGGCTTGGCGGTATGCCCGGCATGTGGGGATATGTGAAGGGTGGCATGGGCATGGTTTCGTTTTATTTTTGCGACGCTGCACGCGAGGCTGGAGCGGTTATTGCCGCTGGCGTTCCTGTTTCACACATCCTGCCGGGGGAAGGTGTGTTACTCGAAGGTGGCGAACGGATCACAGCTCCGATTGTTATCTCGAATGCTGATCCAATTCGGACACTCAGCCTATTAAATAACTCCGCTGATGCAGCATGGGAGAAGCGAGTGCGCTCCGTTCCAATCCAGGGATGCACCGTAAAGTTGAACGTGTTGCTGCGCGAACTACCGAACTTCGCAGCGCGCCCGGGAACTCTCGAACCTCATCATTACGGCCAAATCAATGCGCCGCTGACAAAATCGGAATGGAAAGCAAGCTACGCCGCGGCCCGCGCAGGAAGCCTTGCAGATCACCTGTGGTGCGAACTTTATTTTCAAAGCGTGCACGATGCAGGCGTAGTTCCTGCGGGCATGCACACTATGAGCGTCTTTGCGCAGTATGTGCCGTATTCCTTTGCATCGGGGAGTTGGGAGGATCGGCGCGATGAGGTTCGATCCCTGGCGCTCGGTTCGATCGGCCGTTTTTGCAGCAATCTTGAAGACGCGGTTGTGGATGCGCAAGTGCTCGGCCCTCCGGATATCGAGCAGAAAGTAGGCCTGACGGGTGGGCATATTTTTCAGGGAGAGTGCCTGCCTGCGTATATGTGGAGCCATCGCCTGTCCTCCAGAACTCCAATGAAAGGCGTCTACCTCTGCGGCGCGTGTACGCACCCAGGCGGAAGCGTCATCGGCATCAATGGCCGCAACGCAGCCATGGCGGTTTTGCAAGATCTGAATGGCTCCTGAGATAGAGCGCCCTGGAAAATTGCCATGAAAGTTGTTCGCTGAAACAAAAAACTGGCAACCAAGTGATCGATGGGAGTACAACAAAGCCAGCGTTTTGGACTTCTTGCAAGGAGGAAACCGTGAACGAATCTACATTGACCCCCTCAGCGCCTGGTGCAAAAAGCGGCGGGCGCATGATCATTGGAGTGCTACTGATCCTTATCGGCCTACTGGCGATCATTCTGCCATTCATCGCTGGTATTGCGATCACCGCATTTATCGGCTGGCTTTTGCTATTTGCCGGCATCGTTCATTTGATTTATTGCTGGCAATCGCGCAATAGCGGCGGGGTAATCTGGCAATTGCTCATTGCAATCCTGTATTTATTTGTCGGTTTCTATCTCATTTTCCATCCAGCGCGTGGCCTGGTTACCTTGACGCTGCTTTTGGCCTCGTACTTTGTGGTGGAAGGCGTAATTGAGCTTGTGCTTTATTTTCGCCTGCGCCGTTCTCACAGTGCCGGCTGGTTTCTTTGGGACGGCCTGATCACGCTGCTGTTAGGCATTCTGATATGGGCTCACTGGCCCTTTAGCTCTGTATGGGTGCTCGGCACTTTGATCGGGATCAGCTTGCTGATCAGCGGATTTACTCGACTCTTCGCTAAGCCAACATTGGTTTCAGGGTTAGCGTGAAGCATCGACAGAGAGCCTAATGAAAATCGTGGGAACGCAGTGTAAGCGCACCATCGGAAAAAGCCGTCAGTCGAGTTGCTTTCACATGAATGACGCCGTCCTGATTTTGCAAGGGCCCTTCGACAATCAGGAATTTGCTGCGCGTTACAACTAGACGCTCCCGCTCATACAAATCGGGAGTGACAATGACATTGGCAATACCGGTTTCATCTTCCATTGAAAGGAAGATGAAGCCCTTTGCCGTGCCTGGACGTTGCCGCGCAATGATGCAGCCCGCCGTGCGCACATAGTTCCCATCTTTCTGTTCCCGCAATTCTTTTGCAGAAAGTACGTTTTGTCGCTGTAAGGCAGGGCGACGATAATGCATCGGATGTTTGCCAACTGTAAGTCCAGTGCCGGCGTAATCGGCAATCATCCGCTCCTCGGTATTCATTTGTAGAAGCGGCTTTCCCTCCGAATCATCTTGCAACGACGCAACATTTCTCTGGAATAACGGACCTTCCAGTTTCCCGGCACGTTCCACTTGCCAAAGGGCATCGCGACGGTGTTCAACTCCATTGAGTTGATTCAAGGCGCCGATGCGAGCCAGCAGCGTCAGTTCTTTTCGATTCAGCAAAGGAACACGCTGCGCAAGATCTTCCGCCGAATTGAACCGACCATCACGCCCTCGAGACGTGACCAGCGCCTCTGCCGCCTGCTTGCGCAGCCCTCGCGCATAGCCCAGTCCCATCCGCAAAGAGAGGCTGCCATCGTGCTCTTGTTCCACGGTGCAAGCCCAATCTGAAATCTGAATGTCGATAGGCCGGACACGCAGACCATGACGCTGCGCATCTTTTACCAGAACTGCTGGAGCATAAAAACCCATCGGCTGATTGTTCAAAATGGCGCACGTAAAGGCAGCCAGATATTTCACTTTGAAATAGGCCGAGGCATAAGCGATAAGCGCGAAGCTGGCGGCATGTGACTCTGGAAATCCGTACAGCGCAAACGAGCTGATATTTTGAATAATGTTGTTTTGCGTCGTGACATCAAGCCCGTTCGCAGTCATGCCGGATCGCAGCTTGCCTTCAAGATTTTTCATTCTCTCCCAGGAGCGGCGCATCCCCACCGCACGCCGCAGCTCTTCGGCTTCCGCCCCAGAGAAGTTGGCGACCACCATCGCCATCCGCAGCAGTTGCTCCTGAAACAGCGGCACCCCCAGAGTGCGTTTCAAAACAGGCTCCAGCAATGGATGCGGATAGCTGACTGGCTCCTTATGCTGTCGGCGTCGCATGTACGGATGCATCATTTGACCCACAATCGGGCCCGGGCGAATAATCGCCACCTGCACCACGATGTCATAAAACACTTCTGGATGGTTTCGCGGCAGCGAGGCCATCTGCGCCCTGCTTTCCACCTGAAACATTCCCACGGTATCGGCTTGCTGCAGCGTTCGATACACCTCCGGATCTTCCGGCAACTGGGCCAGGTCGATTTGTTCGCCATAATGCTGAGGAATCAGTTCAAGGCAATCTTTCAGGACGGCCATCATGCCGAGCCCAAGCAAGTCAACCTTGATGATGCCAAGATCGGCACAGTCCTCTTTATCCCATTGCACGACGGTGCGGCCCGGCATGGAAGCTCGCTCCAGCGGCACCACATGATTCAGTTGACCTTGGCAGATCACCATGCCGCCCGAATGCTGACCTAAATGGCGCGGCAGACTCTGAATTCGCATGGACAGGTCGAGATACTTGGCGATGCGCGGATGGGCAAGATCAAAGCCCGCATCGCGGAATGAATGCGCCATGGTGTCCGTCTTTCCACGCCATTCCCAGTTGCTGACCAGGCTGGATAATCGTCCTAGAGTATCTGCATCGAAGCCCAGTGCTTTGCCCACTTCGCGTGCCGCCGACTTGCCGCGATACGTTATGACGTTGGCTGTCATCGCCGCTCCCAGCTCCCCGTATCGCTGGTAGACGTATTGAATCGCCTGTTCGCGCTTATCGACAGAAGGCAGATCGAGATCGATGTCCGGCCACTCGCCGCGGCTCTCGCTCAAAAAGCGTTCAAAGAGTAGTTCCATGCCAACGGGATCGATGGCGGTAATTTCCAGCGCATAACAAACAGCCGAGTTGGCGGCACTCCCGCGACCCTGGACCAGGATGTCATGGCTCTTGCAGAACTGGATGATGTCCCAAACAATCAAAAAATATCCTGCAAACCCTAGCTTCGCAATCAAAGTCAATTCGTGCTCGACCTGCTTTTTCGCCCGTTCCAGCAGATGTTGATTTTTCTTTGGTTCGTATCGCCTCGCCACACCCTCTGCAACTCGCTTTCGCAGAAAACTATCCATCGTGTCACCCTCGGGCACTGGATAGCGGGGAAATTCATATCCAAGATCATCCAGAGCAAAGGTGAGGCGCGAAGAAAGTTCTACTGTGTTGTCGACTGCATGCGGTATATCGCGGAATAAGCAGACCATCTCCTTCGCCGAGCGCAGATACCGTTGATTATTCAGCGCTAAAAGGCGTCCGGCCTGATCAAGTTCCGTATGATGGCGAATGGCCGTGAAGACATCCAGAATCTCCCGGTCATATTCCGTTGCATAGCGAACGCCGTTAGTTGCCAGAACGGGTAACTTGAGAGAACTAGCTATACTTATCGCCGCTCGATTGCGCCACTCCTCTTCCCGTTCCTGGTGTCGCTGCAGCTCGACATAAACATTTTCCTTACCGAAAATTTGGATGAGCTGTTCGACAGCCTTGCGACCCGCACTTTCTCCGCCTGCTACCAGCGCAGCGGCCAATGGCCCTTCCTCTCCACCGGTCAGACATACCAGTCCAGCGTTGTACTGTTGCAAATCTTCAACCGTAGCGGCGCCTTCACATTTGTCAGCTTCTCGCATTTTGAATTGTGTGATGAGCTGGCAAAGATTTTGATAGCCCGTGCGAGATTCGCACAGCACAGGCAGGCGCACTGGTTCTGGAATATGCAGGTGAGGTAGCCACGAGGGCGGTGTCAGTCGTGACCCAAAACTTGAAACCGCAATTTCCGCTCCGATATTCGCTCGAATGTTATTTCGTTTCGCGCTTGTATGGAACCGGGCAGACCCATAGACACCGTTGCGGTCCAGTAGCCCAATTGCGGGCATATCCAATTCCACAGCCCGCTCGATCAGCCCTTCTGGTTGCGATGCGCCTTCAAGAAAGCTGAATGCGCTGGCAGCGTGTAGTTCCACATATCGCTCAGTCATACAGCGCCACCATCTCCCAGCAATTCCGCGCCATGTTGTGGACGATGCAGCCACACAGCAGACTGCCATCCGCGGGACGCGCCACGATGTCCCACTGTTCTACATTCCACAATTCCGGATTCCACCAAT
The DNA here is from genome assembly GCA_963735505.1 of uncultured Acidobacteriota bacterium. GTDB lineage: Bacteria > Acidobacteriota > Terriglobia > Terriglobales > Acidobacteriaceae > JAKAAZ01. The sequence continues at coordinate 166,073 of CAVTLR010000007.1, forward strand.
CCCCACTTGTGCGCCAGGGGCCGTAAGCCTTCTCGATGATGTAGCGTTTCTTTTGCAGAAAAAATGAAATCGGCCGTTCATTCTGCAACGTCACGGAAATATTTTCAGGTGGACGAAACTGCCGTAATGCAACTCGCGGCTGGATACTAACTGCCGACGCAATATTATTTCTTGCGATCACTACGAAAGGTTCCAGGCGAAACTCATTCGGTTGATGGGTATCACGCAGCACGGCTCGCCCCACGCATTCTTCGCCCACAATGGCGCGGACACGCGCCAGCGTGACATCCAGGCGACCTGGCTCTGGCAGCTGGGGAGAAAATAATCCCATTTGCACTTTGCTGGTGCTTCCAGGTTCCGCTGTCAGAGTCAACGATAGTATGGGCGCCTGCGGTGGATGGGCCTCCAGGTCGAGGTGCAGCAGTTTGATCCAGAATTGGCGGTCGCTTGTCGGCAAAGCGGGTCGCACGGTTCGCGTATGCGACCCTCCCCCCTCCAGGCGCAACACAATTGTTAGCGCAGCCAATGCCAACATTCGGGACGTGGCGCGCAAAATGAGTTGTTCCAGCATCACCCCCACAACAAACAACAGAGAATCCAGAATTTCTACGGGCGAATCCAGTTCGCGATACTCTTCCAAGGTGCTCGCAGGTTCGACCGGCAGAAACAGATGCGGCAGGTTTCCCACTGCCAGCTGACGAAGACGTTTGCCCTCCTGACCCATCCGCGCAATCAGGTCTTTTTCAGGCAAAGCCGCCAGCATTCCCAGCGTGCGGATCCCCCATAAAGAAAACTTTTCAGCATGCTCTTCAGAAAGCGCTAGCACAGAGACCGGAAGCGGAGCCAGAGCAGCGCTTTCGCCCCCAGATGGAACTACTGTGATCGAAATGTTGGAAGACATTCCACGTGCAAGGCAGATCGCCGCATGAAAATTCCGGCTCACCGCGACTGACGCGGTAATCCCCGACGCCTTGGCGCGACTTTTTAATTTCTCTGCCAGTGTGGCAGCATCACCAAACAGTTTCTCCGTCCCCGCGATATCCAGAACGCAGAGCAATGCCGTTTCAGTGCTAGCTTCTTCTACTCTTGGGGTGAAACTCTCCGCACATTCCAACAATGCTGTTTTCGTCGCAGTTTCTTCTTGCAAGGAACGCGGTAATAGAGTGACTGCAGGAAATGTTTCCATCTCTACCTGCGTCATTCCGATAAGAACGCCAAGGCGTCGGGCTTTCGTGTTCATCGAGCAAACCTGTTGTAGCGGAGGTTCGCCTTCCATCACCACGCACGGCTTCTGCCGTAACTCCGGCCGAAGTCGCAGCAATGCCTGCGCAGCAAACTCCTTTACGTGCATACATGCGTAGAGTTCTGGCGAGCTCATCGTTGCGCCGCCCATGTCGTTTCACTCTGCCAGTACGCGGCACGCTCTCTTTGTGGCGGCTTACGTAACGGAACGACCTTGGCTGACGCCGGCTGGAAACGCTCTCGTGTAACTTCCAACCCATGCTGCACCCCTGTAAAGACGGTTGCTTCCTTCTGCAGCGGGTGGGCTGCCTGCATCTGTAGCACCAGTCCTGCACTACTCTTCGCGCAGGCTCGTTGCGTCAGCAAAAGAAGGCTTGTCTGGCTGCGTTCAGCCGCCGCACGATAGCGGAACCATGTTGCCAGGGGTACTCGCAACGCAAATTCTGGCGCCAGACTCGCCATATCCAGCACAATCGCGCTAAAGCCGCCCGCCTGTAAAAGAAGATCTGTGACTCGAAGTGCCTGCTCGATTCTTGACCACGGCTTGGTAGGGCTAACCTGTGCTGCTTGCCTTGAAGAGGCCTGCACGGGATGTGACACGAGTGTAGACTTTTCCTTCCATGGCTTCGCTTGTGAACCTGCATGTATCGGTGGCTTTGTCTCGTTCTGAAAAAAATTATGGAGCGCATCAGGTAATCCCTTTCCCTCTCCACGCGGATGGGGACCGAAACCACCACCATGCAACCCTTTCATAATCGGTGATGGAACCAGATATTTCCCTGGAAGGACAAACGAATCTTGACGAATTTTCTGGATATTTTTTGGTCTTATGACGCCGCACCGCACCCACAGCATCCGCTCCAGATCGACGCCGGATGCTGCTGCGGATTCAGGATGAAGAGCATCTGAGACATCGACCCACGCGCATACTTTGGCATCTCGTGTGATGCCCGCGAGAAATGAAAATACCAGCGCTGTTCGACCAGAGCACTCCGGCCCAACAATCTCCGTGATGGCTCCGAGAGGAAGCCCGCCCTCCAGCACCTGGTCAAGAGTTTGAATGCCGGTAGCCACAACCGGGCGAATGATCCGCTGCACGGGAGTCAGCGCGGCCGGAATTCTGTTCGCCAGAGAAGCTTCAATTTCGGCGCGAAGTGTGGCGGCGGTGGACATAGGTTATCTTCGCCTTATGTTCGCCTATTTGCCTGGATATTTGTCAATCTAGATCTGCTGCAGTCTTTGTGCGATATACCCTAAGTAATAGATAAATATATGATTATAAATTCGACTTTATTGCCCCTCCGCTGCTTTTTATGGAACTGTGGGCAGCGGGTGCTTGACACTCGCATTCCGGACAATAAGAATTGTTTTGAATTAAATCGTTTGAATAAAGACTACGGATCAATCGGTTTCGACACAGGAGGAATGCAGGGTGAAACTCTACAGAATTGGATTTCTTACGCTGGCCTCAACCGTTTTTTCCCTCGGCATGGGAATCACTCGAGCTCAACAGTCTCCCGCAGGTCAAGCGATTGCCAATTCCGCAGAAGTGAACCCGTTCCTGGGGCGATGGGACTTGACCCTGTATGCCTCCGACCAGCAGTACTCCTCATGGCTGGAGCTGACAGACAACGGAGGACAGTTGCAAGGCCGCATGGTTGGTCGCTGGGGCAGTGTGCATCCGGTTTTGGACGTCAAAGTTGAAAACTCTGTGCTGACCTTCGCCTCACCAAAAGACGAAGAAGATACACAAAAAAATATGCCGTTTGAGGCAAAGTTGGTCGGTGGAAAGCTGGCTGGAACCCTGTCCGGACCCGACGGAACAACATGGCGATGGACGGGCGAGCGAGCCCCTTTATTGAACCGCACCACTGTTGCGAAGTGGGGCCAGCCCATCCAGCTGTTCAACGGAAAAGATACGACGGGCTGGCATTTTGACAGTCCCGAGCGCCGCGAATATCTGGAGCGTGAAAGATGGCGTGCTGGTCAGCACCGCCCATGGAAGCAACATTATTACGAACCGCAAATTTCGTGATTTTAAGCTGCACGTAGAATTCAATTGCGAACCGGGTTGCAATACCGGGGTGTACTTGCGCGGCCGCTATGAAGTGCAGATTGCGGACAATGCGGGACAAGATCCACCGGACTTACAGACTGGCTCCGTCTACGGATTCATCACACCGTCTCCGCTGATTCCTCTCCATCCTGGAACCTGGCATTCGTACGATATCACCCTGATCGGTAGAACCGTGACAGTCGTTGAAGATGGTCAAACCATCATCGACAAGAAAGAGATCCCCGGCATCACCGGAAGTGCGCTCGATAGCCACGAGGGACTTCCCGGTCCGATTTATCTGCAGGGGGCCGAAGCTCACGGCGGGTTTTCGTTCAGAAATATCGTGATCACCCCGGCACAGGATTAAACTCATCCTCGCCGTCGTGAAACAATAATCGAGTCCACGATGGCGACTTCTGACAGCATACTCAACGAGATTCTCGCGGCTCGAGACCGCATCCGCGACTTTATTTGGCTAACGCCTTGCCAGCATTCAGCGGATCTTTCAGCTGTGACTGGCCAGCAAATTTACTTGAAGCTGGATAATCTGCAACGCACGGGTGCCTTTAAAGAACGTGGCGCGTTGAATAAAATCCTGCGGCTGAGCCCGGAAGAAAAGCAATGCGGAGTCATTGCTGCCAGCGCAGGAAACCACGCGCAGGCGGTCGCCTACCACGCAACGCAGCGCGGAATCCGAGCCCAGATTGTAATGCCGCTAACGACACCCCTGGTCAAGGTTTCCGCGACGCGTGACTTCGGAGCCGAAGTTATCTTGTACGGCGCCAACTACGATGAAACCTACGCCGAGGCCGTTCGCCGAAGCGAATCGCAGCATATGACCTTTCTGCATCCCTTCGACGATGTGGATGTCATCCATGGGCAGGGCACAATCGGAGTCGAACTGATTGAGCAGGTTCCAGATCTGGAGGCTGTCGTCGTCCCGATCGGCGGAGGCGGACTGATCAGCGGGGTGGCAGCCGCGCTGAAAGAAATGAATCCTGCGATTCGCGTCATTGGTGTGCAAACGGAACGCCTTCCTTCCATGCTGCGGGCCTGTGAGGCCGGACATCCGGTCACCTTGCCCGCGGAAGCCACCATTGCCGACGGAATTGCGGTTCGCAGAGCCGGCAACCTGACGCTGCCGTTGGTGCAGCGATATGTCGATGAAATTGTCACTGTCGATGAAGAGGAAATCGCGAATGCAATCCTGGTTTTGCTGGAACGAGAGAAGACGTTAGCTGAGGGGGCGGGCGCAGTCGCGTTGGCTGCGGTCCTGAACAATAAGACAAGCCTGAAACATCAAAAAACGGTGGTTCTGGTCTGCGGCGGCAATATCGATGTGAGTCTGCTGGCGAGGATTATTGAACGCGGTTTGGTGAAGGACGGGCGGCGGAGTTCGCATCCGCGTTCACCTTTCAGACCGTCCAGGCGCGCTGCATCAATTGACCAGAATTCTTGCGGAGCAGCAAGCCAACATTGTAGAGACGCTCCACAACCGTTCACACTACGGCGTGAATCTTGGAGACACCGTGATCGACATAACGCTGGAAACGCGCGGGACGTCGCATATCCAAACCATCTCATTGGCACTGCAGGAAGCCGGCTACAAATTCGAGCGGATTACCTAGCGACTGGCGCATTCTGCGCTCCAGCAACAACCGCGTTCGAAGGTTATCCCGCTACGCCAACCAAACTGGCATCGCGAGCATTCGGAACGGCGCGCAGATATTCATCGACGGCAGCGGCCGCTTTCCGTCCTTCAGAAATTGCCCATACTACCAGAGATTGTCCACGCCGCATGTCGCCGGCGGCAAACACACCCTCGACCGTAGTCATGTAGCTATTGTTGGTCGCGACGTTGCCTCTTGCGTCGATGGCAACTCCCAGTTTCTCAAGCATGCCGTTACGTACTGGACCTGAGAAGCCCATGGCCAGCAACACCAGGTCCACTTCCAGCACAAATTCACTGCCGGGTTGCGGCTCGAATTTTGGCGGAGGACCCACCTTGACACCATGCAACTGTTTCACATTGCCGTTCTCATCGCCGACAAACTTGGTCGTTGCCAGGCTCCAATTCCGTTTACCGCCTTCTTCGTGCGCTCCTTCTGTGCGTAGCTGCATCGGCCACAATGGCCAGGGAGTGAGCGGCGAACGGTCGGAAGGAGGTACCGGCATAATTTCAAATTGCTCGATCGAGAGTGCCTTCTGGCGATGACTTGTACCCAGGCAGTCCGCGCCAGTATCTCCGCCTCCAATGATGACAACTCGCTTGCCACTGGCGAGGATTGCTCCAACCTCAGAGACCGCGTCCCCTTCACAACGCTGATTCTGTTGCGGCAAAAATTCCATCGCGAAGTGAATGCCGTTCAGTTCGCGTCCGGGAACGTTCAAATCCCGAGGTTGCTCTGCGCCGCCCGCCAGCAGAATCGCGTCGAAGTCGCGCTGAAGGTCTTCAACCGGCACATTTTGGCCAACATGGGCGCCAGTAACAAAGGTCACGCCTTCCAATTGCATTTGTTCCAGGCGGCGATCGAGGATTGTTTTTTCCAGCTTGAAGTTTGGAATTCCATAGCGCATCAATCCGCCGATACGATCCGCTTTTTCGTAGACGGTGACCGCATGGCCGGCACGCCTCAGTTGCTGCGCAGCCGCCAATCCCGCAGGTCCCGAGCCCACCACCGCAACACGCTTACCTGTGGAGAATGACGGCGGTTCAGGATGGACCCATCCCTCTTCATACGCGTGGTCGATAATATTTTTTTCAATCTGCTTAATCGTCACCGCAGGCGCATTGATGCCAAGTACGCACGCCGCCTCACAAGGCGCTGGGCAAATTCTTCCCGTGATCTCCGGGAAGTTATTGGTCGCGTGCAAGCGACGCACGGCCTCTTTCCAGCGACCGCGATAGACCAGGTCATTCCAGTCGGGAATAAGGTTGTTGACCGGACAGCCGGTGTGACAAAACGGTACGCCACAGTCCATACAGCGCGCGGCCTGCTGTTGCTGCTTTTCTTCGGGAAACGAGCGATAAATTTCAACCCAGTCGTTAACACGTTCCACGACTGGACGCCGCTCTGGCAACTCGCGTGGAAACTCCATGAATCCTGTCGATTTACCCATGTTGCACCTGTTCAGCGATCGTCAATGTAGGAAGTTCTCCAGTCGTGACAGCCATTTCTCCGCGCTCACGCAGCACGCGCTTGTATTCCTGCGGAAATACCTTGATGAACTTCGGCAGGCTCTCATTCCAGTTCGCAAGAATCCAGCCTGCGCGTGGACTTCCTGTCAGGTCGCGATGGCGTGTAATCAGCGTTTGCAGTTCTTCGATTTCCCGCTCATCGATCAACGGTTCAAGATCGACGGAAGCTGGATTGCATCGTTTCTGCGCAAAATCGCCGCGCTCATCGTAGACGTACGCAATTCCTCCGTTCATGCCGGCAGCAAAGTTTCGCCCGCATGCTCCTAGAACGACGACGCGGCCGTTTGTCATGTATTCACATCCGTGGTCGCCCACACCTTCAACGACCGCCGTTGCCCCGGAATTGCGGACAGCAAAGCGTTCTCCAGCAATTCCATTCAAGAAGACTTCTCCGCTGGTTGCGCCGTAGAGAATGACATTGCCCGCTAGAATGCTTTCCTCTGGTTGAAAGCTGGAGTTGCGGGGTGGGAAAACTACAATCCTGCCGCCTGACAGACCCTTGCCGACGTAGTCATTCGCTTCGCCCTCCAGGGTCAGTGTGACGCCGTTCGGCACGAACGCTCCAAAACTTTGCCCGGCAGATCCCTGGAAATTAAAGCGGATGGTTTCCTCGGGCAATCCCGCCGGTCCGTAGCGCCGCACGACTTCGCCCCCCAGCATGGCGCCCACAGTACGATGGATATTTCGAATCGGCAGTGAGAATTCCACCGGGTGCTGATGCTCGAGCGCCGGTTGGGCAAGCTCCATCAAGTGGTGGTCGAGTGCCTGCTCCAAGCCATGATCCTGTTTCTGTACGCAGTGTCGCGCTACGCGGCCCGGCAATGGTGGGCTATACAAGATGGACGACAGATCGATTCCCTTTGCTTTCCAATGATCAATCGCCAAATGGGTTTCCAACATATCGACGCGACCGACCATTTCATCGACAGTGCGGAAGCCGAGCTTCGCCATGTACTCGCGAACCTGTTCTGCAAGGAAGAAGAAGAAATTAACCACATGCTCGGGCTGACCCTGGAACCGCTTGCGAAGTTCCGGGTCCTGCGTCGCGATACCAACTGGACACGTATTCAAATGGCATTTCCGAATCATGATGCAACCCATGGTGATGAGCGGGGTGGTCGCAAAACCAAATTCTTCCGCACCCAGCAACGCCGCAATCACAACGTCTCGGCCGGTCTGCAGCTTGCCGTCGGTCTGCACGCGAATACGGCTGCGCAGGTCATTTAACAACAAAACCTGCTGCGTTTCCGCCAGTCCAAGTTCCCACGGAATTCCTGCGTGTTTGATAGAACTGAGTGGCGCCGCTCCAGTTCCGCCACTATCACCACTAATCAACACGACGTCGGCATGCGCTTTGGAAACTCCGGCGGCAACTGTACCGACTCCAACCTCCGACACCAGCTTCACTGCGATGCGAGCGCGCGGGTTGACATTTTTTAAGTCGTAGATCAGCTGCGCCAAGTCTTCAATGGAGTAAATATCGTGATGCGGAGGCGGCGAAATCAGACCCACTCCAGGAATCGAGTGGCGTAGCCGGGCAATCACCTCATCCACTTTGTAACCTGGAAGCTGTCCGCCTTCTCCTGGCTTTGCACCCTGCGCCATCTTGATCTGCAATTCGTCCGCATTCATCAAATAGTTGGTTGTCACCCCAAAGCGACCGGACGCGATCTGCTTCACGGCGCTGCGACGCAAATCTCCGTTGGCGTCCGGAGTAAAGCGTCGCGCATCTTCTCCGCCTTCGCCGGTGTTCGACATTCCGCCGATTCGGTTCATGGCAATGGCCAGCGTCTCGTGCGCCTCTTTACTGATCGAACCGAAGGACATGGCCCCAGTTGTGAATCGTTTGACGATTTCCTTCGCAGGCTCCACTTCTTCAATGGCGACTGGCGTCTTCGATTCCTTGATCTTCATCAGGCTGCGAAGCGTGCACATGTTGCGACTTTGTTCATCGATAAGGTCGGTATATTCTTTGAAGGTTTTGGGATTGCTCTGCTGAACCGCATGCTGCAGTTTGCTGATCGTCAGCGGATTCAGCAGATGCTCCTCCCCGCCAACGCGGAAGTGATATGAGCCGCCGACATCCAAGTCAGTTTCCGAATCGTTCAACGGTGCGAACGCAAACTCATGCTTCATCTGCGCTTCGCGCGCCAGCACATCCAGCCCGACACCTTCGATTCGCGATGCAGTTCCCTGGAAGTAGGTCTCCACCAGGTTTCGATTCAAGCCGATCGCTTCGAAAACCTGGGCTCCGCGATAGCTCTGCAGGGTTGAGATACCCATCTTCGAGAAGGTCTTCAACAGGCCCTTGTTCACAGCTTTGATGAAATTCTTGACCGCAGTATCCGGAGTGATGCCATTCGCAAGATATCCGCGATGCGCCAGGTCACGAATCGAATCGAACGCCAAATATGGATTGATCGCACTCGCGCCAAAACCAATCAGCAACGCAAAATGCATGACCTCGCGCGGCTCTCCGGACTCGAGAATCAGAGCAACCTGGGTGCGAGTCTCCTCGCGCACCAGCAGGTAGTGAACCGCTGCCAAGGCAAGCAAGCTTGGGATAGGAGCATATTGCTTATCGACGCCGCGATCAGAAAGGATCAGCAACGTATAGCCGGATCGAACAGCAAGAGACGCACGCTGGCACAGCTCATCCAGTGCCCGCTTCAATCCAGCCTCGCCATCTTCTGAGCGGAAGTGGGTCGGCAGCGTCGTCGCCAGCAGGTCCCCGGTCGACACGCGCCGCAGTTTTTCCAATTCGCGATTCGTCAGGATCGCATGCGGCAGTTTCAACGTGTGGCAGTTCTGCGACGTCTCTGCCAAAATGTTCCGCTCGCTCCCGATAAAGCTCGAAAGCGACATCACCATCTCTTCGCGAATGGCATCAATCGGCGGATTGGTCACCTGCGCGAACAGTTGCTTGAAATAACTGAACAGCATTTGCGGCCGGTCCGACAGGCATGCCAGCGGAGTATCGGTTCCCATGGAACCAATCGGCTCTTCGCCCTTGCTTGCCATCGGCTCCAGAATCATTTTCATGTCTTCTTCGGAGTAGCCGAACGCGCGCTGACGACGAAGCAGAGTGTCCGGATTGGCTCCGTAAACTCTTGAAGGCTCCGGTAATTGATCCAGCGTAATCTGTTTTTCTTTCAACCACTCTTCGTAAGGTTGACGAGAAACCAGCTGCTGTTTAATTTCCTTGTCGGAGATGATGCGCTGTTGCACAGTGTCGACCAGGAACATTTTGCCGGGTTGCAGCCGTCCCTTTTTCTTGACGTTCGCCGCCGGAATATCCAGAACGCCCGCCTCGGAAGCGAGAACAACTATGTCGTCCTTGGTGACGACGTAGCGGCCGGGACGCAAGCCGTTGCGATCCAGTGTCGCGCCAATCACGCGCCCGTCTGTGAAAGCGATCGCCGCAGGCCCATCCCACGGCTCCATCAGTGACGCGTGATATTCATAAAAGGCCCGCTTTTCCGGCTTCATATGCGGATTGCCTGCCCACGCCTCTGGAATCAGCATGGCCATGACGTGCGGCATAGATCGGCCGGATTGAAACAGCAGTTCCACCGCATTATCGAATGCCGATGAGTCGCTGCTCCCGTCTTCGACAATAGGAAATAGTTTTTCGATGTCCGGGCCGAACGCTGGGGATTCCAGGATCGACTGGCGCGCATGCATCCAATTCACGTTGCCGCGCGAGAGTATTGATTTCGCCGTTGTGCGCGACATATCGAAATGGATGCGCAAGCCGCCAACTCGGAAACGTATTCGTAGAAAAACGCTGATGCACCAGGCACAGCGCGCTGTCGACTTCGGGATCGGCTAACTCGCCATAAAAGCTGGCAATCTGTGGCGCGAGCAGCAGCCCTTTGTAAATGATGGTGCGAGAGGACAGAGAAGGAATATAAAAGATTTCCTTGTCTTCAATGCTCGACTCTGCGATTTTCTGTTCGGCCAGTTTGCGGACGACATACAGCTTCCGTTCAAAAGCGTCTTCATCCATGGCGTCGGGTTTTCCGATGAAAATCTGCTGAATATAAGGTTGCGACGCGCGAGCGACCCGGCCAATTGCGTTGCCATTGCAAGGCGTGTCACGCCAGCCCAGGATGGTCAGACCCTCTTCCCGGATGATTTGTTCAAAAATTCCTTCGCATTGAAGGCGATTCAGTTTTTCTACCGGCAGAAAAACCATGCCGGCCGCGTAAGCACCGGGCTCCGGCAATTTGAAGCCGAGCTCAGCGCATTCACGCGCAAAAAACCGATGGGGAATCTGGATCAGAATGCCAGCGCCATCACCCGTTTCCGCGTCACACCCGCAGGCGCCGCGATGCGTCAAATTGATCAGGACCTCAATGCCCTTCAAAATGATGTCGTGGCTTCTCTCTCCGCGAACGCTGGCCACAAACCCAATTCCGCACGCATCATGCTCGTGGCTGGGGTGGTAAAGTCCCTGCGCGGAAGGTACGGCTGAAACTGCATGGAATTTAGACATTGATTCCTCTGCTAATCACTTACTTTTTAGAGTCCTGTGCATGGTGCGGATCGTCAGGCGGCGCCTCACAAGCGAGAGGGGCTGATCCGCTGGGTCAACCGGGGCTGAAGAGTCTTATTTTATACCACCCCTTCCAGTTTACTGGGTACCCCTCGGAATTTTCTAACCGTGGCGGGCGCTCGCAGGGTTGGATTTGTACATCGACCTCACGCGGTCGGCCGGTTCATTCTAGACGGACATGAAAGGAACAGGCGGCAACCTGCGCTCGGATCGCTGATAATAAGAATAGAATCAGAGTTTGCGACGATACTGAAGCCTTCTGCAATTTTGATTGAGAGCCGACTTCGAATCTCCATCATTGCTGTTTCGAGCTTCAAAAAATGAGCTGGACGCGATGGGGCTTGTACCGTTCCCGACCAGATCACGTACTCAACCAACAACGAATGCGACAAGTGACCCTTCTCTTATGGAAGAATTTTCTCGACTGACTCGGCTGCCGGCGTATGTATTCAACATCACCAACGACTTAAAGGCTGCTGCACGGCAACGTGGCGAAGACATCATCGACTTTGGGATGGGAAATCCCGATGGTGCAACTCCGAAGCACATTGTCGACAAGATGATTGAGGCTGCGCAGAAGACCGCCACGCATCGTTATTCGCTCTCAAAGGGCATTCCCCGGCTGCGCAAGGCAATCTGCAACTGGTACAAGCGACGCTACGACGTCGATCTGGACCCGCTCACCGAAGCCATCGTGACCATTGGCTCCAAAGAGGGCATCGCTCACCTGTGCCTCGCGACCCTGGATCGCGGAGATTCAGTTCTTGTGCCCAATCCCAGCTACCCGATCCATATTTTCGGGCCCATCATTGCTGGTGCGGACGTCCGCTACATTCAGATCACGAGTGCTGCGGCATTTCTCGCTGACCTGCGTGCAGCGCTCCCATCCATGTCGCCGCGGCCAAAAATGTTGATCCTCAATTTTCCTTCCAATCCGACGACCCAATGTGTTGACCTAGCTTTCTTTGAGCAGGTGATTGCGTTGTGCAAGGAGTACGGCGTCTATGTGGTGCACGATCTGGCTTATGCCGACCTTGTCTTCGATGGCTATCGTGCGCCTTCGATTCTGCAGGTTCCGGGCGCCAAAGACATTGCCGTTGAGTTCTTCACGCTCTCAAAAAGCTACAACATGCCGGGCTGGCGAGTCGGATTTATGGTTGGCAATCCGACCTTGGTCGCGGCGCTTGGCCGGATCAAGAGCTATTTTGATTATGGAACATTCACGCCTATTCAGGTCGCGTCGATCCAGGCGCTGGAAGGCCCGCAGGAGTGCGTGCAGCAGATTTGCGATAACTATCGCAAGCGACGCGATGTCCTGGTCCAGGGCCTGAACCAGGCTGGCTGGCAGGTCGACATGCCAAAAGCAACCATGTTCGTCTGGGCACAAATTCCCGAGACCTACCGAAAACTGGGTTCCTTCGAGTTTTCAAAGCAACTGCTGACAGAAGCCAAAGTTGCCGTCAGTCCCGGAGTCGGCTTCGGCGAACACGGAGACGGCCACGTCCGGTTCTCCCTAATCGAAAATGAAGAGCGTACACGCCAGGCGTTGCGCGGCATCAAACAAATGCTTCAAAGGGTCCAGGTCTAAAAGATGAAGGCATCCCGTTCCATTCTCTTCGCTCTCGCAGTTCTTGTTGTTGTCGGGGGTTGCACGACTCTGGCTCAGCAGCCGGCATCGCTCGCGGTTCCCGCGCCCCAACAGCCCGCGAACCAACACAAACCTCACCGGCGGGCCAGGTCGTTCGAACTCCAGGCATTGACGTCGGAGTTCTGGAAGGTGTTCGACAAGAACGCGACACTTACAACGATGGGGACAGGCTTCGGATTTACTGAGGGTCCAGTTTGGGATCCGGCTGGATTCCTGTGGGTGAGTGACGAGTCGAAGAATGAAATTGACAAGCTCTATGACGACGGGCGTGTCGAAAACATGGTCTCGCTGGTAGATCCCGACGGCAGCACCTACGACCGGGAACATCGCCTGTTGAGCACAGCCAGCGGGTTGCGCGCGATCATTCGACTCTCCGCAGACGGCAGGAGCTTCGAGACAGTCGTCGATCACTTCCACGGCAAAAAGCTGAACACGCCGAACGACATCGTGATCGGGCCCGATGGCGCGATCTATTTCACCGATCCAATCATCGATATGACGAAAGACCAGCACGAGGAGCTGCCTCCTTCGGTCTACCGCCTTGGGACCGACAACACTTTGTCACTGCTCACTACAGACCTGAAGGCGCCGAACGGCCTGGCATTCTCCCCGAATGGAAAGTATCTTTACATCGACGACGACGACAGCATGAAGATCCGGCGCTACAAGTTTCACAAGGATGGAACGATTTCCGACGGCATGGATTTTGCCGACATGACCGATCCACAGAAACGTGGCGTTCCCGACGGAATGAAAGTTGACGTCAAGGGCCGCTTGTTTGTCTCGGGACCTGCCGGCATCTGGGTGTGGAATCGCAAGGGCGTGCACATTGGCACTGTGCAAATGCCCAAGGGGATGGCCAACCTGACGTGGGGCGGACCGGATAACTCGAAGCTCTACATCACTGCCAGCGATACCGTTTACATTCTGCAAACCAAGACGCGCGGGAATCTTGGCTACGACAAGAAATAGCGCACCACCGGATGGATCGTTTTTCGAAGGCGCCTTGCTTAAGGCAAAGCGAAGGCAAACACGTCATCTCCTGCCGCTACCGCAAAGTACTGCCTGCCCGCAATCGCGTAGGACATGGGTGAGGCGTGCATAGGCTGTCCAAGGTTAAACGCCCACAGCGGCTTGCCCGTGCGGGCGTCGTCCATCTCGAACTCTTCGGTGTCGTTGCCGAAGGCTACCAGACCACCTGCCGTCGTAATCACACCCGCCCACGCCTGCCTTCCGCCGATCTGCTTGTCGCGCCATGCGAAATCAAGCTTGGTCAGGTCGAAGGCATTGATATAACTATCGTCTTCCACGTTGCCGGGCGGCGTTCGCGAGCCGGTTGAATAATATGGGCGCCCTGGCGTGAAAGGTTCTTTCTTCGCCACCAACACGTCGCATCCCTCGAATGAACGGAAATAGAACATATTTGTCTGCGGATCGTAGCTAGGCGAATACCAGTTGGTCGCACCTGCAAAGCCAGGACAAACCTGAACACCCTCTGCGTTGGGAATCAGGTTGTTGGAGATAGGTCGCCCGTTCTTGTCGATGCCTTTCGCCCAGTTCATGCGTTTCATGAACTGCTTCGAGTAGAGATATTCTCCCGTCGTGCGATCGAGAATGTAGAGAAAGCCATTGCGATTTGCCGTCACGATCAGTTTTCGCGGCTTGCCTTTGAATCTTGTGTTCACCAGTATCGGCGTCTGCACCGAGTCATAGTCGTAGAGATCGTGTGGATTGAACTGGAAATACCATTTCAGTTTCCCGGTGTCCGGGTCTAGCGCCACCAAAGAGCTTGTATACAGGTTGTCGCCCGGCCTCACACTTCCGTCAAAGTCCGGCGCGGGATTGCTCGTTCCCCAATAGATCGTGTTCAGTTCAGGGTCGTAGGTTCCCGGCATCCATGCGGTGCCGCCGCCAAGCAAATAAGCGTCGCCGGCCGGCCAGGTTTTCGATCCTTTCTCACCTGGAGCAGGTATCGTCCAGAAGCGCCACACTTCTTTTCCCGTCTGCGCGTCGTACGCGGCCACAAATCCGCGCACACCATCATCGCCGCCGGAGGTTCCAACCAGCACTTTGTCTTTCACAATCAAGGGAGCACTTGTGGCACCGTAGCTCTGGGTGTTGTCGGCGTATGCCACATCCCAGATGAGGTTGCCTGAACGTGCATCCAGGCACAGGAGATGCGCATTATCTGTTTCCATGTACACGCGGGTTCCGAGCACCGCAACACCGCGGTTGATATGGCCCGAAGCATCGTCAACCAGGCCCGACGTAACGCCGCGGGCATGATGCCACAGTAGCGCGCCCGTCCTCGCATCCAGGGCGTAGGCATCGTTGGAGCCGGTGATGAACATGACCCCCGCCACCACTACCGGAGTTACCTCCAGCACTCCGGCATTTCGAGTGTGGAAGACCCACTTGGCTGCCAGGTGACTTACATTTTGCGGCGTAACCTGCGACAGGCTGCTGTAGCGCCGTCCTGTGTAGTCCCCGTTGTAGGACACCCAATTGTTTTTGATGGTCTTCTGCAACAGATCGGTCTGTTGCACGTCGATTTGCCCGAGTGCGGGTCCCTCTCCTGGCGCGTTTCCTGATCCCTTATTTTCGACGCGTGCCTTCATCGAGGAAGGCGCCGCAGACTGCCCTCGCGCGACGACGACCGTCAGCACCATGGCGAAAGCAACAAGTCCAACGGCCATCCTGCAGCACCTCGTCATCGTCATAACTCGTCCATCGGATCGGAATTCTGTCGACAGCTAGTCATCGTGGTGCCGTCCGAGTCTTGCAGGCGCGGGCTCTGCCGGAGCATTTCTGCCAGTCACGATTAGAAAGGCCACGAGATCATCCAGTTCTTTTGGCGTCAACCGGGTTCCATAATCGCGCGGCATTAGAGAATGATCGGTGTAGTTCACTGCAGCCAGGTTGCTCCTCGACAGAAAGTGATACCGCCCATCCTCAGTCTGCATGGTCATGTTTAGATTGTCTTCCGCGCGGACTACCCCTGTCAGACTCTTTCCCTCTTTTGTACGCACATTTGCTACGCGCGATGTCGGTTCTAAATCCGCATCAGGATTCACAATGGCTTGCATGATCTCTTCCGCAGATCGATTCCTTGCGTACGAGGTGAGCTCCGCGGCCATAAATCCACCTTTGCCGAGAATCATGTGGCAGCTTGAGCATTGCCCTTTGGCGTAAAAGATTTTCCGACCTGTATCTGGATCGCCGGGTAACTTTGCGGATGCTCCATCTGCGGTCACTCCCTGAAGCGTGCGCAAATACTGCACCACTGCTTTTGTACCCTCATCGCCCAGATCAGGAAATCCCGGCATACCCTGGTCTGCCTCGCCCTTGTGCACAATGCCGAGCAAATCCTGGTTCGACTTTGCAATCACATTAGGCAGCGTCGCAATCGCTGGGGCACGGCCGCCCCTGCCATCCGCACCGTGACAGTAGGCGCACTGGGACGAAAATATCTGCGCGCCTTGATTCTGATCGGAAGCCATACTCGGCTCGTCTTGTGCGAAGGCCGCGATTCCCATAATCAGCATGAGACAGGAGCACCCGAAAATTACAGTAAGTCGACGACGTGGCATGGCTTCAAAGCTCTCGCGGAACATGAACCAGGGCATGTACCGTATGTAACACGTTTTCTTTGCAACCAAAAATTTCTACCGGGCATTCGTCCCATCATTCGAAGGAGCTGGCTGTACGCGAACCTCTCCCAGTGGCCCGCGATCCAGACCGTTGGAATCCACGAGATGCACTGAGACGCGCGTTGTGTTCGGCGGCGCCTGCAGGGTGATGTGCAAGCGCACAGGCTCAGTGGGAACGACAGACATGAGCTTGACGGTCGTGCGAGCCTCTCTTCCGTACAAGTGAACCACCAGATCCCCGGCATAAAAGACCCCAAAGCTGCCAGAGAGAACCAGGCCGGCAGGAGTCGCAATAGCGGTCAGCGGAGTTCCGATCACGCCACTGTAGGTAGTCGTCTTAAAATCCTCTCCCATCCGCGTTGGATACCATTGCGTGTCCATCGCGTAGCTTTCGCCGGGTGCCAGCTCGACCATCGGACTATTCATCTCCGCCTCCATGAACGGTCCCTCACGGGGTTCGGTGTTTTGGCCAGGGGCGGGGGGTGGTGTCGGCTCACCCGTCGAATAGAAGATGATGGACGCTTTTCCGGGATACACCGCTGTGGGATCGATACGGTGTCGCTCCACCATGGTGTACCCGGTTGAACCATCCACGGCTGCCAGCCATCCCGATTGAGAGTCGATCCATACCTCCTGCATGATGTTGTTCCAATGCACGCGGAATGTACCATCCTGCACGGTAAAAGCGGGGTTGTCGGCCGGGCCGGTGCGCACATGATAGCCGTTCAGATACGAGCTGGCCCGGTTCACTTCTGTTACTCCCCAAAACTTCGGGTTGAAATTGTCCGAGCCGGCGGGATTCGAGGTCGGGTACTCGGTGATCGTTTGCTCCGACCATGTCCGCGGATAACCGCTCATGTTCTGCATCACCACGTGAAACGAAATCACTGGCGTGTCGCCTTCGATACTGATGTCGCGAATATACCGTTGACCGATCTCAGGGTCGATCGGACCGCTCAATCGCACTGCACACTTGGGTCCGCTGGACAGAACCTGCAGGGTGAAAGGAGCGTCATCGAGATTACCGCCGCCGGACCAATGCTGCTCATCCTGATTGCCTTCCGGCATCGGCCATATTTTATCGCCGCCGTAGTTACGATCCTCGAATGGCTTGGTCCCCAGCGGAATCACCTGCCCTTGCAGCAAGGGGTTGATGTACAGGAGATCATGGCCGCCGAAAGTGACCTGGATGAGCCGCCCACCAATCTGCGGAACAATCTCCAGCCTCACCCAGGGATTGGACATCTCCTCGGCCTTCCAACCCAGGTAATTTGTCGCATGCACCTGGCAGCCTGACTGGGAAGCAGCACGGCATTGCAACGGCAGGCGAAGCAAAGCCGGCATCGCCATCAAACAAAGAAATGCCGAAAATCGCGCTTTGATTCTGACACAAGCGAACTTCACACTCTCTCCTCAGTGAAGCGGCTGTCGCACTGCGATGAAGGAAATCTGCTCGACATCTTCCGACTTCATATCAAAATTCTGTTGCAGCGTCGTGCGCGCCGGAAAATTGTCTTTGAAAAATGAACCATACAGGGACACGATGGGATCCTCGTCTTTCACGTCGCGCAGATAAATGGTTGAAGAGACGACATTTGGGAAATCCATATCTGCCTTCTGCAACCCATCCAGCAGGCTGCGCATGGACATTCGCACCTGAATACCCAACTCAGGTGAAAACAAACCCAAAGCCGGAACATACGCGTCCTTCGCTGAGAGATAGAGAGTGTCTCCATACAGGATTCCCGGGCTCGCGGTTGGGCTGGGCTTCTCATTCCTGGGACGAATCGACGTGCGTTTGGACAGGTCTGCGCCGGCGATACAACTGAATACGACATGCGCGTGATTCGAAAGTTCAACCACCTGAATTGTTCCTCTGCCCGGGGTATTCCCAAACTCAAAATATGTCGCATAGATCTTGTTCATCACACGTTCGGGGCCGCTATCATTGCTGAGATATGGATTCACCCAGATGACATTCGCCATGCCCATGTTGGCGGCTTTCACGACCGCAGCGACGTTATCGAGAGCCTGCTTGACTTCTCCGGCATAGTCCGTCGCAACCCTCCCCGTCAACGGATCGACCCCTCCCTGCGCCGACATGTATAGAACATCGTCGGCCTCAATTCCCGCGGGATCGATGTGCGGTCCCTGAGGCCATCCCGGCGGATGGATCACGCGACGACGGGCAGCACTGCCCACAGCAATACAGTTGATTTCGATATTCTCGCCGTTCGGCAGACTCGCCACCCCCAGCACGGTGCGAGCAGGCGCGTCCGCACCAATCATCTTCCAGTAGACCTTGTTCATTGCATCCAGGTCCGGCATGCGAGTGAGATAAACATTCATCCAAACCACATTGCCGAAATCCATTCCCGCCGCACGCAACACGCCCTGGACATGGTCCAAGGATTGGCGCACTTCTCTCTGAAAGTCCGTCGGCACCGCGCCGCTCGAATCCCGTCCATCCTGACCAGCAACGTAGAGCGTGCGATTCACCAGAACGCCGGCACTCGATACTAGCCCGACGTTCTTGTTTCCTACCGTAATCACCTTGATCGCGCCACCGGTCTGCGCAAACAGTCGTGCGCCCGCTGCAGCTAGAAGAAAACATATGAAAATATATCGGCATCGTGTCAACGGATACCGCATTTGCCCTCCCTGAAAATTCACTCCATCTCCGTATGTTCTCTTCTCTGCCCAAAAAGTTCGTGCAACGGCCATCAACGACTGAGCCGGTAAATGATTCCTTACACATTAATGTTGTGCGCCCTTTTGTTGCATGCCCGGATACCAGGAGCGTACGCAGAGTAATCGCGATGAGACATCCGCCGCGCTGTAGTATCCAACCGTAGCATTGAGCCGGAAGAAATAAGCATCACCGGCTTTCGCAGGATGTCGCCCGGCGATCCCATCCATTCCTCCGCCAGCCACGATGACACCGTGGCCGCGTAGTATCAGGTAAATTTCCTCTTCGCGTTCGTGATGATGGGGAAAGTTGGTGCCGCCGGGGGCAATCTCCATCAGGAACAAGCTGGTCAGGACGCGACCTGCCGCAATGCGATCACGCTTGCTATCGACATCGCCCATGAGCAATCGGAAGCGGCTTGATTCCGGGTGACCATTCACAAAGGTCGGGGACACATCCTCAATATTGGCCTTCAAGGGGTGCGAAGGAATCGGGGCTTTCTCAAATCCTTTGGTGTAAAAACCCATGACGACCACGGTCAGCGGCGCCGTCGATGTATTCGTGAGAGCATGTGGAACCGTCGACGGGATATAGAGATAATCCTCGGTCTTCAGCGACACATCTTCATCTCCGTATTCCGCGGAGCCCTTTCCCTGGAGTACAACGTACACCTGATCTTCCTGGGGATATTGAACAGTGGCACACGTCCCATGGGGATCGATGATTGCCTCCCCATACCGAGCGACGCCCACCACCACGGACGTATCCGGATCTCCCTTGCCGAAGAGGGGCTTGTAATGACACGTCGCCGTGGTGATGTCGGAGGGTTTCTCTACAGCGGTCGTAGTGTCGCGATACAGATATGTCGGATCAATTTTGCGACCGTCGGCGCGGATGGATAGCGTCCACAAGGTACCTGCCATCAGGACAACAGTTGCAACCGCGTACCGTCGACTGGGATGCATATGGAGATCACCTGTCTTGCAGTGCGAATGAACAAAGAATTCCGCGTATAACGACAAATCGCCTCACGCGGATTGTTTGCGCGCCTTGTTTAGAACCTGGCGGAGGCGGTTTCCAACGATCAAGTCCTCCCCGGGCTGCAATGTCATCGAGATAATCTGCAAAGGATTCGGCTGGGATCTCCGGTGTCTTTTTCGATCATGCGGGATGCGGTCCAGAACCCCGCTCGGATTGCTATCTGTCAGAACCTCAATCCGCGGGTCTCCATCGCTCAACTGCTTAGCGCACTGTGCGATTGTCAAGCCAAACTTCGCTTCGTCCCATATCACGGACAATGTTGGATAACTGTTGCCGTCGTCGGGGGTCATGATATTCGTCGTGACTCCGGGCACCGATTCGACCAGCTTCTGGATGCGTTCCACCCGGCTCTGCCACTCCTTATTCAAAACGGTCATGTCTGCGCGCGACCAATATTCGACCGCCGCGAGAATACCCATAATCTCTTCCTTGCCGACCTTCATTGGGCGACAGACAGCGCCCTCCCAAGGATTTGTGTTATACAGGGCTGCATCGATCAGATCCTTACGGCCTAACAAAACTCCGGAACATTGCGGGCCGGACAGTCCCTTGCCGCCGCTGAAACAGTAAAGGTCGACTCCGATTTTTGCGTAGTGTGTAATCCACTGAAATGGAGGAATTCCGGCCGCGTCGTCAACAAGCAGAGGTACGCCAGCGGGTTTGGTAATCTTCAGGACGCGCTCCAGACGGTCGTCACGCCAGGTGGTGTAGACCATGGCGGTTTTCGGAGTCAGCGCTGCCGGCAGATCCTCCACCGACTCCGCGATCACTAGTTTGGCGCCTGCCAGCCGGATGGCACTGTCAAATGGGCTGCGGCCTTCCATCATCACCACTTCATTTTTCAGGCCGGTCGTGTCCGGCAATTGCCAAACATTCTTCGGGTCCGACCCGGCAATGCAGGCTGCCGTTGCCGAGGCCATGGCGCCGGCCGAACCGGAGGTGACCATTCCGGACTCTGCTCCGGACATTTTCGCAAGATAGCGTCCCACTCCGGCTTGCAGCTCAAACATATCGACAAAATAGTGAGACGCCTCCTCGGTGGCTCGCCGCGTCTCGGGCAGTTCCAGGGAACCGCATAGATAGGTCCAGGTGCCGCGCGCGTTAATTAAGGGACGCACTCCCAGCCGAGTATAGATATTGTTGGAGAAAGTACTTCTGCCGGCCGACGCCACTGTAGAAGCCAGGCTGCGCGTCCCGATCGTGGCAAACAGCGGAGCCGCCGCCAGCAGCTTTAGAAACGACCTTCGGTCGTTCATCTGAGGTTGGATTTCATCTATGGGTACCATCGCCCTCCCTACCTATTGCTCAAAAAAACAATATCGAATGTCTTTTCACCCTGCCCTGCGATGCCCCTGAATATACATAAGGGAAACATGTAGAAACAAGTCATAAGATAAGAAAACAATATTGCAAGGGGAGCGAAAGGGGATCTGACTAGATTGCCGGTTGCCCCTCAAGAGGCCGTTCTGGATGTACGGTCAGCCAGCAAGCAGCGCTGATAAGTGCAAGCGCGGCTGCAATCGCAAACGAGGTGGTCCATCCATAGCGCTGCGCAATCCAGGGTGTCAACGACGCCGTGACGGCTCCTCCGATCTGACCACCCATATTCATGATGCTGGAGAAGATACCGGAATTATCGCCGGCGATATCCGCGGAGACCGACCAGAACGAGCTCTGCGAAATATACAGGATCCCCGCTCCTCCGGCTAGAATCAAACCGGCCAGTCGCGGGCTCTCGACCTGCGAGCCAATTACCAGGAATAACGCCGTTCCGGCCATCGACGCGGCCGCCAGCATGCATCTTCCGACTCGCAAACCATATCGTTCGGTCAGTCCGTCGCTCAGAATTCCTCCGGCAAGACAGCAAACGGTCATCGATAAAAACGGCAGCATCGCGTAGTGCGCGCTGGAACGAAGATCAAATCCCCGCACCTGCGCCATGTATAGAAAAAACCAGCTGAAGTATATCCATGCGATGTACCCATAGCTGAAGTAAGTCGTCATCAGCACCAACAAGTCGCGACGATGAAGAATTGCTCGCCAGTGAATGATGGGCCTCTCGTTTTCAGTTACGGGAACCCGAAATTTCAGGCTTTTTTGGATCTCCAGCAACTCAACCTGTTGCATGGCTGGATGCTCTTCCGGCGTATCCCGGGCAATCAACCACCACACAATTCCGACAACACAGCCCACAATTGCGCTGAACCAGAACGCAGATCGCCAGCCATGATGACTGATTAACCAGGCAAGTATGGGAGGAGTAAGTCCGCTGCCCGCTCCCACCCCAGCGAAGATGAGCCCGTTGATGACGCCTCGCTCTTGCTGCGGAACCCATCGCGCCACAAACTGATTCGCCGACGGATAAATGACCGACTCTCCTATCCCCAGAACGAAACGCATCCCAATGAACACCCACACCGCATGCTCGATTGTCGTTGGCAGCATCGCCGTCAGTGCCGTCGTTGCTCCCCATAACAGCACGCCAACGGTTAATACTCGACGCGGCCCGAACCGCGATGACAACCATCCTGCGGGCAATTGAAATACGGCATACCCGATCAGGAACGAACTAAAGATCCATCCCAGTCGCTGGTTCCCCAGTCCATATTCCCGGCTGATATTCAGCCCAGCTATCGATATATTCGTTCGGTCCAGATATGCAACGGCGCTTAAGACAAATAGCCAGAACGCAAGGAGGTAGCGAAGTCTTATACTGCCCAGTTTCGACATTCGGCGGCTACTCCGCCCAGCAAGCATGTCGCAGTGCGCGAGGCCTCTGGACCGGAACCCGTTGGCTGAACCGGAAAAAGACAAGCTTCCTATTTTGCAGGATCATGAGTGGGCCGATTGCCGATGGAGACAAAGCACCGCAGTTACATTACTTCAGCTGGTTTTTTCTTTACATGGCATAACAACATGACGCAAAGAGTGAATGTCGTTCGCTCTCTTCAGAGGTTCTGCGAGATTCTGCCTGCAACCACGCTTCGAATTAGAGTCGTCCAAACTGCTTGACCGCCTCTTCAATCGAGTGAAATTTCTCAATGTACGGATACATGGAATGTTCTGTGTAATCCAGCTTTTGCGCTAGAACCAGCACATCGGCAGCGTTGGCGCGGGGAACGACAACTACGCCGTCCTGGTCAGCCACGATAATATCGCCGGGAGCCACCGGAACACCGTCACACACGACGGGAATATTCATCCCGGCAAACCGATAATGCCCAACGGAAGTAGACGGCACCGGTCCAAGCGCATAGACAGGAAAGCCAATTTTCTTAAGCTGTGGCAGGTCGCGTACGCCCCCATCAATAACGGCGCCGGAAAAGTTCCGCGCAAGCATGGCTGTACCCATTAAACCACCCATCCCGGCAATATCGGCGCCATCCTGAACTGTCATCACATAGACAGAGCCAGGCCCCCCGGAGTCGATCGCCTTCAGCATTCCTGAAAGCGCATTAGGATCATGGTTCTCCTCTTTCACCAGGCTAACGGTCAGCGCAGGCCCTGCAAATTTAGTGGGAAAAATGGATTGCATCCGATGCGACATGTAACGCTTCTCGTGCAACAGCTGCTCAATTGCGTCGGAAACAGAGGCCGCCTCAACGTGGCGATAGGCATCCATCATTGCCGCAGGGTCTGAAGCATAGGCCGCCGCCGTCATCGGGGTATCTGCCCGAACGATTTGCGAAATTGTAAGTGCCAGGACAGCGATGACAACTACGGAGAAAACAATCGGTACCAGTGAACGAGAACGGGAAGAAGATATAGACCGCATCGGTGAAGCTCCTCCGTAATGTGTGCATTCTACCAGCAGCTCGCTGGACTAACTGCGTGCGACCCATGCCCGGCAATCAGTCACGATTGCAACAAATATTCCGCGCAACTTCCAGCATGCGAGGGAGCTGCTAGCGGAGATACCGGTGGCGCGATGTAGCGCTGAATGATCTTTCTTATCGAACTGCACTCAGCGCGGAGAGGTGATTGCGTGGCGTATGCGGGCCAGTGGAGCATTGTCATCGAAGGTGATCTTGCCGTTGTCGGAGTGGATTCCAAGCTGCTTCCACAGCGACGTTAAATCGATCGGGGCGTACGGCGCGTTCCCCATTTTCTTATAGAGATCAGTCAGAACAGACGTGCCAGTGGCCCCGTCGCCCGCATCTAGCACTTTGGAGATGGGCCAGTCATCGGCAATCGATCCGCCGGCGGCGAGGATCCCGCGCAGCGCATCTTGCAACCCTTTTTGATTTCCGGTCTTCTCGCGAATCGACACATCTGCCATCAGGCAGAATAGGGCGCCTCCCCAGTACGTATTCGCCCAGGTATGCGTTTGGTCTAAACCATCCTCGCCGGGGCGTGGTTCGCCTTGCCCCATGTCACGGACCATTCCGCCCCAAACCTGCTCGGGGGACAAAGTACCGATCTGCGCTCGCGCGATCGGTTCCACGTACGTGGCCAATCCTTCTTCCAGCCAATGATGATCAGCAGAAAGTGAGGGGAGTGCGGTGTGCACAAACTCGTGCGTCATGGTCCAATCGCTTGACAGGGTCTGCTCCGTTGTATGTTGGCCGAGCCGCATTCTTGTGAATGCCCGAAAGCCATCGACATCACCCCAGGTGGTCCCGGTCAGCACTCCACTTTCGCCCGCAATGGGCACCACAAGCACTCGATCACGAGCCACGGGAAACTTGCCGTAGTACTTTGAAACGGCTTGGGCAGCGGTCTCGATCCATTCGATAGCCGCGCTTTTCGGCACGTCGAGATCGCCAGGAGCGAAGTCAATCTGGATCGACGCTCCGCCGACATGGATCGTTTGCGAGAACGCGACTGGACTGTTCCATGGGGGTCCGTGCCTGTGGTTGGGCATGTCCATCTGGCTCGACCCACCTGCAGGCAAACACCCAAACACGAGTAAACAGAAGAGGGAGAGATGCAAGAGCTGAGCCTTCACCGTTGGCACCTGCATTCGTAAGATGTCAATTCAAAACGGGGCGGCACAGGCGGATTTCAACATTTTCCTGGCCGCGACATTCCAGGGCAAGCGGAGAATCATCCACTTAAATTGAACCGGGGAATCCCGCTCACTCATCTTATTCCAAGAGGGATGATCGATGTCCAACATCACGGCCGAAGACATTGAAACACTGAAGCATGCAGATCCAACTCCCGGCGTACACGAAACCATTCTGCGGCGCTGGAGTCCGAGGGCTTTCACCGACCGTCCCGTTAATGCTGCTGACATGAAAAAGCTGTTTGAAGCGGCACGGTGGGCGGCTTCCTCGTTCAATGAGCAACCGTGGAGGTTTATTGTGGGTCGCAAAGGCGACGCTACGTATGAAAAAATCTTCGAATCGCTGGTCCCCCTCAATCAGGCATGGGCGAACACTGCGCCTGTGCTGATGCTATCTGTCGGCAAAAAAACCTTCACTCAAAGTGGAAAACCGAATCATTACGCGTTGCACGATACTGGCGCTGCCACAGCGTACCTGGCGCTGCAGGCAACTTCCATGGGGTTCCATATCCACACCATGGGAGGGTTTGATCGCGAAAAAATACGCGCGGCCTTCGGAATTCCCGAGGATTACGAAATCGGCGCGGTGACTGCGATCGGCTATTTCGGCAACGTGGAAACGCTTCCCGATTCGTTGAAGGCTGCGGAAACTTCTGCCAGAAATCGCAAGCCACTCTCTGAATTTGTTTTCTCTGAGTGGAATAAGCCTGCGCAAGTGGAATGACTCCCAATCTGAAATTCGCCCTGGAAAACCGCCAGAAAGTTGCTGTTTCATTGCTGGTTGTGAATTCCCACGAATCTGGGGCCGGTTGCGAATCAAGTTCAAGCGGTATGCTTGGAGAGGTCCCTGCGCAACGGCGAAACTGTCGGCTGCTGTCAGGCTGCGCGTAACTCTATCGTCACCCATGGCTGCTGCTAACACACATAGCTCGTCGTTTGCCCGCACGCTGGCCAGCGCCAAGCAGACCATGGTGCTCAGCGAGATTATCTCGCTCGCGCTCGACAGTTTTCGCGCCAACAAGGTCCGCTTCGCTTTGACAGCGCTGGGCATGGTGATGGGATGCGCTTCCGTAATTCTGGTGGCGACCATTGGACTGACCGGCAGAGAATACGCGATCAATCTAATCCAGGGGATCGGCGCCAACATGATTGTCGCGGACTGTCAGTGCGGCGGCATGAATCCGGACTCCCTTACCTACGAAGATCTGACCGCTGTCAATCAACAGGTTCCCGGCATTATCTGGTCTTCGCCGATGCTGGAGATGCAGGTCCCCATCAGCTTCGGAAACGGCAAGGTAAGGGACATCCTGATTCTGGGCGTTTCTGCCCAATATAAAGATGTGCGAAATCTTGTAATCCTCGACGGGCGTTTTTTTGATCAAGAGGACACCCTCAGCCACGCCAAAGTCGCCGTGGTTACAGTTCCATTCGCTGAGCATCTCTACGGAAGTGCCGATCGCGCCATCAACCGAACGTTTACCATTCGAGGCATTCCTTTCACGATCATTGGTGTCTTCAAAGAAAAGGTCAACTCGTGGGGAATGTCGGAGATTGCGAATCAGACCATTCTGATTCCCTACCCCGTAGGCCGATACTTCACCGGAACCAACGCCGTGAAGCAGTTGTTTTTTTCCGTTCGTAGTTTTGGCGAGACGCCGCGGGTGCGGGATGAGATCGCGAAAGTGATCCAGTCCCGCCATCGCCCCGGATCGGTATACGACGTAAACGAATTCACAGCCCTGGTGAAAACAGCAGCGCACATCGCGGACATTATGACCATGGTCCTGCTGTTGGTTTCTGCGATCACACTGGCAGTCAGCGGGGTCGGCATTATGAATATAATGCTGGCAACGGTCCGCTCTCGCATCCGAGAGATTGGAATTCGTAAAGCCGTCGGCGCCACGTATCGAGAAATCCAACTTCAATTTCTTGCCGAAGCGATCCTCATTTCGCTCAGCGGGGGCATCGTCGGCACCTTGCTAGGGCTCGCGCTTCCCCTCTCGGTCAGATTTCTTTTTCCCGCCTATACGATTCCCATCTCCCCGTGGTCCGTTGTCATTTCACTATCCACGGCGATGCTGGTTGGGATTCTTTTCGGAACCTTGCCGGCCACACGCGCCGCCCAGATGGACCCTGTCGAATCGCTCAAGTACGAGTAATAGCCGCGATCCAACTGCCGCTACCCCAGAAACGCGGTATCTCAGCCCGCCATGATCTCCCGCGCCGCTGCTCGACCAGACCGGATCAAATCGGGCAATCCGACTCCCTTATACGCATTTCCGATCAAGCGTAGGTGGGGGAGCTTCGCTATGCGCGAGTCCAGTTCCGCCATGCGATCGGCATGACCTACTTCATACAGTGGAAGAGAATTCGGCCAGCGTCGAGCGAGCGCGATCGACGTCTCCGGCAAAGTTCCGAGATAACGTTCCAGCTGCGTTCTAGCCAAACGAATCAAAGTGAGATCGGCATGCTCCAGAAGTTTCGGGGCTAAGGGACCGCCGAAGAACGCGCGTAGCAATATCGCGCCGTCGGACGCCGTATGCGGAAATTTCTGATTCAGGAAAGTACACGCGAGTAGCGCTTGTTGTGCAGCATCTTCCCTAGATTCATCGGCGGCGTTGCCTTCAGCATCGCCAATGTGATCCGCGTCTAGCTCGGGTTGCGGAACCAGGAACCCGAATCCGGGAGGAATATGCATCGAGCGCGCCTGGTCCGCAGTGAACCCCAGGGCCACGACGATTGCGGATGACGACTGCTGCGGCAACAACTTGGCAATGCCGGTGTCGACGGAATTCAATAGCCTCGCCGTGGTCGCCGCCGGAGTGGCAACCAGAACTGCGTCGAAAGTTGCCTCAATCGGGCATGAATCCCCGCTGTGAATTGCCTGAAGCCGCCAGACTCCTCCACTCAGTTCGATTGACCTGACGGTAACATTTCGCTGTACGCTGCGCTCTGGCAGGAAAAATTCCATACCAGAGATGAGCGATCCCAATCCGCTCTTAAGTGAGGTGAAAATGGGGGCGGACGTCTTCCCTGCACCCATCCGCTGCTGCAAACCGAGAATGAGGCTGCCATATTCTCGCTCCAATGCGACGAATGTCGGCATGACGGCGCGCACACTCAACTTCGCGATATCTCCTCCGAAAACGCCGGCAAGCAACGGCGCGGCAATCGTATTCGCTACTTCGTCGCCAAAATGACGCACAACAAAATCCCGAACCGATTCATCGCGGCTGCCATTGCCGACATCAAGTGCATTGCCTTTCAATTGCTCCGCCAGTTTTGGTTCGCGGAGATATGCAAGCTTTGCCTGTTCGCTGAACAGCGGTGAATTTACTACGCCGTCCAATAGCGTCGGCACCATCATGCGCATGCCATCCGGCATGGCAGTGATGCCGTTACCTATGGCTATATATGTCTTGCGCCTCTCATCATTGGAAGGAACCAACGCACTCTTAAGGCCCAGCTCACTCGCGAGTTCGCGCGCCCAGGGTTTTTCGGTCACCCAGCTGTCGGGGCCACATTCAATGACAAATCCGTCGCGTCGAACGGTTTCAACGATTCCGCCCAATCTAGACGTAGCTTCAAACAATACGAACTCAACATCTGCGCCCGCGCGCTGCTGCAGGGCAACCTGGTAGGCAGCCGCAACCCCCGCAATGCCGCCGCCGACGATGGCGATTCGCTTCATTTTTGATTGGATGGCACAACGACAGATGAACCTTCGACCTGTTCCGCGCCTAACTGCAGAAGGCCCCGAGAGGCCAGATCCGCCAGCGCGGCAATCAATATAGGAGACGCGTTCAGAGATTCGGGCCGAAACAACTTCAGCCCCAGTTTCCGGGCTGTCGCCTGAAATGCAATGTCAATGTCATACAGAATTTCGACGTGATCGCAGAGGAAGCCAATCGGCTGTAACACAACTCCGCGATGGCCTTCGTGCTGGAGACCCTCGAGCGTCTCCTCAACCGTTGGACCAATCCACGGGCCGCCGGACATGCCCTGGCTTTGAAAAGCAAAATACCAGTCCCGCGAAGTCAGCCCATCTGGCAGCAGCCGCTCGGCAACCAAAGCCGCAGTATGTTTCGTCTCGATCGCATACGGGTCAGGTTCGCTGGATATACCGGGAGGCAGCGCATAGGAACGCTCTTCGACTGTAGGACGCACAGGTCCTGGCGCTTTCTCCGGAGGAGAATTTTCACCGCCTTTCTTCCCTGTCACCGGATGCGCGCGGGCCGGTTCACTCGACGAACTCGCAACCTGAATAGTCCGGCAAGGCACACTGTGCGCCGTGAACAGCACAGGGACTTTTTCCCCTACGGAAGCACACGCTTCTCGCCAGATTGGGCGCAAGCGATCCGCAAATGCATCCGCCAATCGAGGATGGTCCGCCCACGCGTCGATAAAGTGAAATCGAAACGAATTTCCCGCTTCTGCGTAAGCTGCCCGCCGATACAGTCCCACACTGGTACGGGAGTTTTGCGGCGCCAGGCAAATGGCCACCGCGTCCGTCACCCCGTCCGCCCGCATCTGCCGCACCGTGTCTCCTATATAAGGCTTCCAATTGCGCATGCCGACATACACAGGCAAACCAATTTTCTGCTGTAAAAGCGTTCCCTGTTGCAGCGTCCACTCCGTCAGTGGACTCTTGCCAATTTGCGCATAGCGGCTTTGAATTTCTTCCACAACATGCTGTGGCATGGCGCGTCCGCTGACGACGTTCTTCAAATATTCCGGAATCTCTTCGACCGTATCCGGCGTACCGTGCGCGAGCAGAAGTACGGCAAACTTACGCTCGCCGGATACGGAAGTCGATGCACCCTGTTGGCTTCGCGTCGTCATGCCGGCCTCGACACGCTGGCCTTCCACTGGCCTACCCCTTCATCCTTCATCTGCTCACAAATCTCGTGCACCCAGCGAACCACTTGCTGCACGTTTTCGACCGGAGTCGTCGGCACGATTCCGTGCCCCACGTTAAAAATGTGCCCCGGATTTCCCCCGGCCTGCCGCAGGACCTCTTCGACTCGAGCCCGCAAGATTGCTTCGGGGGCGAACAACGCGATGGGATCAAGGTTTCCCTGCACCGCGCAATGCTGCCCGACAGCCTGCCTCCCCACGTCAAGGGGAATTCGCCAATCAAGCCCAATCACATCTGCGCCGGTTTCTCGCATGCTCGGCAGCAAGGTCGCCGTGTCGACGCCAAAATAAATCACAGGCACTCCCAGCGCCTGTACCTGCTGAATCATGGACTGCGTGATCGGCAAAACATATTCTCGATAGTCGGTAACTGAAAGAGCGCCCGCCCAACTGTCGAAAATCTGAATGACGTCTGCGCCCGCCTTCACTTGTTGCGCAGAGTACTCGACTAGCACTGTCGTCAACTTTTGCATCAGCGCTTGCCATGCAGTCGAGTCGCTGTACATCAAGCGTTTGGTCTCGATGTAATTTCGGGAACCGCCGCCTTCAATCATGTAACTGGCCAGCGTAAAGGGCGCGCCACAGAAGCCGATCATGCCCATGCGGTCGCCGAAGTGGTCCACGACCTTGCGGATCGCCTCGGCGACATACCCCAAGTCGGCGGTGCGGTCTGTCCTTAGCGCGTCGATGTCTGCCGCGGTACGGAGCGGACGATGTACTTTTGGGCCCTCGCCAGCTTGAAACTCGAAATCGAGACCCATCGGTTCGAGCGGCAACAAAAGATCCGCAAAAATAATGGCGGCATCGACGCCCAGTTTCTCTGCCGCAGTGATCGTCACCTCGGCGGCCAACTCCGGCCGTTTACAAATCTCAATCAGCGTATGCGCTCGGCGAACGGCCTGGTATTCCGGCATATAGCGACCTGCCTGCCGCAAAAACCATACCGGGGTTCGGTCGACCGGCTGCCGCAAACAGGCGCGGACAAAACGGCTGCCGCCCGATGCTGGACCATCTATGGGCTGCTCTTCTTTTGACGAAGGCTTCGTCTGGTTATCGCGCGATTTCATGTCCTACCATTATCCTCTGTCCGGCGAAAACCGTTGTCGTTCACATCACTTGCGCCGCCTCACGGATGCCAATCGCGCTCGACACCACCGGCCTCAGCCGGCAATTGATGATGTGAAAATACACTGAAAACTGTTTTCGTATTGAAAGCGGCGCATCCGAAACTGGGATAAGATGGATTCAAACCACAGCAACTATGCCACTGGACTTGAAACCTCCATGCGAATTTCTCTGTTTATCACGTGCTACAACGACACGCTGTTTCCGGAGATAGGCATTGCAGTGGTGCGAGTGCTGGAGCGGCTCGGCCACATCATTGATTTTCCGTACGCACAGACTTGCTGCGGACAAATGCACTACAACACGGGGTATCAACCGGAAGCACTTCCATTAGTGCGCCGATTCGTCGAAATATTCCGCGACAGCGAGGTGGTCTGCGTCCCATCCTCCTCCTGTGTCACCATGATGCGGGAGCACTACGAAAAAATTGCTCTGGCGTCGGGCGACAAGACGCTTCAATCCGATGTGGACGCATTGCTGCCCCGCGTGTACGAGTTCACGGAATTGCTTGTCCATCGCCTTGGAGTCGAGGATGTTGGCGCTGTATATCCGCACCGCGTCACGTATCACTCCAGCTGTCATTCCCTGCGCAACCTGCATCTCGGCGATGTTCCAATTCGCCTGTTGCGCAACGTTCGCGGACTCGAATTGATTCCTATGGAAGCTGGGGATTTGTGCTGCGGCTTCGGTGGTACGTTTTCCATCAAAAATCCCGACGTTTCGGGAGCCATGCTCCAGGAAAAGCTGCAGTACATTCAGAAAACCCAGGCCGACGTATGCACCGCCTGCGACAACTCCTGCCTGATGCACATTGGAGGAGCGCTGCATCGCCAGCGCGCCAACATGCGCACAGAACACATCGCGACGATTCTGGCTAGTGAGAACGACTCGCGCGTTCCATCGGGTGGCACGCGATAATGTCCACACTTCCTGCACACGACATCAAAGATCGCCGCTCGCCGGACTTTCCGACCGCCGCGCTGCCGCTGCTGCAAGATATCCAATTGCGCAAGAATGTTCGCCACGCTACCGGCATTATCCAGGGAAAAAGAGCCCGCGTCGTCGGCGAAATGCCTGATTGGCAGGCGCTTCGTGAGTCCGGCCAACGGATTCGCGCCCATTCGCTCCAGTACCTCGACTTGTACCTCGAGCGGTTTGAAGAGCGATGTACTCTAGCTGGGGGCCATGTACACTGGGCCCGCGATGCGGCCGAGGCCAATCGAATCGTGGTTGGGCTGGCGCAGAATTCGACCGGCAGGGTCATCAAGATCAAGAGCATGACCACCGAGGAGACCGCACTCAATCGCGCACTGGAAACCGCTGGCATCACCCCAGTCGAGACCGACCTGGCCGAATTGATCGTGCAATTAGGCCACGACAAGCCGTCTCACATTGTTGTGCCTGCGTTGCATAAGAATCGTCACCAGGTGCGCGAATTGTTCTCTCGCACCATGAACCTTCCCGACCTCGGCGACCGGCCCGAGGATTTGGCAGAGGCCGCGCGACTTCATTTGCGGCGGCAATTCCTTTCCACTCCGGTCGCGATCAGCGGCGCAAACTTTCTTATCGCGGAGACGGGCGGCGTTTGCATTGTGGAGTCCGAAGGTAATGGAAGGATGTGCCTGACATTGCCCAGAACTCTCATCTCGATCGGCGGTATTGATAAGGTCGTTCCTCGTTTCCAGGATCTTGAGGTCATGTTGCAGGTGCTGCCCAGGTCCGCAACCGGAGAGCGAATGAATCCCTATAACTCCGTCTGGACGGGTGTTCATCCTGGCGACGGTCCGGAAGAATTCCATGTGGTGTTGCTCGATAATCGCAGAACGGAAGTCCTGCGCGACCCGGAAGCACGCGAGACGCTGCACTGCATTCGCTGTGGCGCATGCCAGAATGCGTGCCCCGTGTATCGACAAACCGGCGGTCATGCGTACGGTTCGGTCTATGCCGGGCCCATCGGCGCCATTTTGACCCCGCAGCTCGCGATGATGGAGCGAGGCCAATCGCTTCCCTACGCATCCAGCCTCTGCGGCGCGTGCTATGAAGTGTGCCCGGTCAAAATCAACATCCCGGAGATTCTGATTCACCTCCGCGGCCGAGTTGTCACTTGCAGACCCAAGCCATTACGCACGCTCCATCCCGAAGCCATCGCGATGCGGACCATGCAATGGATATTTTCAAGCTCAACGCGATTCAGCGTAGCGCAACGCATTGGCCGAATCGCACAACGTCCCTGGATTCTCCAGAGCGGCTGGATTGAGCGGCTGCCGAGTGTGCTCGGAGGATGGACGAAGACCCGAGACCTGCGCCCCCTCCCCGCACAAAGTTTCCGCGAATGGTTTCATGCGCGAACCACCGCATCCGCAGTTCAGCCAAAATCCTCCGAGGCGCGCCATGAATGACCTCCCAATGCATGACCCTCAGAGCGCGCGATCGGAGATTCTCGCCCGTATACGCTCTGCAAACAGAGGAATTTTCGGTGAGGATTGTGCAGCTGGGCCGGACGAGTCATGGCGAAACATTCCGCGAGCCTACCAGCAAAGTGGTTCTCTCACAGATGCCGGTCGTGTCCAGCTGCTTGCCGAGCGATTGGTCGATTACGGCGCCGGCGTGTACCAGTGTCCTTCGATCGATGTTGCTGCCAAGGTCGCGGAGATTCTGCGGTCTCGCATGAAGCAGAAAATTCTTGTGTCCTCCGACGTCGACCCGAAATGGCTCCCAATGGACGGTCCGAAGTTTATCTACGACAATGTATTTTCGTATCCCGAAATTGAGGCCTGCGATGGCGTACTGACAGGATGCACCGTCGCCATTGCCACCACGGGAACCCTGGCGCTTTGCCATAGTTCCGACGGAAGTCGGCGCGTCCTTACACTGCTCCCGGACTATCATCTTTGCATTCTCGGGGCATCGTCGATTGTGGAGACCGTGCCCGAGGGGTTTCGCATGCTTGAAGCGCATCGCCTGCAGCCCATTACGTTGATTTCCGGCCCTTCTGCCACCGCGGATATCGAGATGACGCGAATCCAGGGAGTACATGGGCCGCGAGTGCTGGACTGCATAATTTCGATTTGAGATCTCGGATGAAAGCGATCGCCGTTGGCGCTTTCGTCGAGAAGATAGTTGTAATTTGAAAAATTCTTACAGGTGACACAGGTGGCCAAAGTATCGCCCAAGCGGCTCTATCTCATTCCCGTTCTTTCCAAAGCGCTCGACGTGTTGGAGATTCTTCAGCGCGAGCGCAAGCCCATGTCGCTGGAAACCATGCATCAGCGAACCAGAATCTCAAAGACCACGGTGTATCGCATCCTGAAAACATTAACGCACCGGGGATACATTGCGCAGTCGCAAGACGGGCTTTATCGACCGATCAGCAGCCCCACGAAGAAGGTATTCGGCTTTGGTTCCCAGTCCAGCGAGATGGCCTTTTCGCAGGCAGTCACCAAGAGCTTGCAGTCCGCAGCCGCCGATACCGGCATCGATCTACTGATTCTCGATAATCAGTATGACCCCACGATTGCCGTGCGTAACGCAGATGAATTCATCCGTCACGGAGTCGATCTCGTCATTGACTTCCAAGTGGATCAGGACGTAGCCGCCATCATTGGAGACAAAATTGCAGGCGCCGGCATTCCGTTGATTGCTGTCGATATCCCGCATCCCCATGCGGTGTTTTTCGGAGTCGATAATTTTCGAGTCGGATTCGAGGCCGGGCAATTGCTCGCCCGTTACGCAGCAGCAGAATTGGGCTGGAAAACCGACCTGGGTTCTTGGCCTCGATCTTGCGGAAGCGGGTCCGCTGGTCCAGAGCCGAATCACCGGAGCATTCGAAGGTGTGCGCTCCCACCTGGCGAACATTCCCATCGAAGCCTTTGTTCGGATGGATGGCCGCGGGTTGCAGGACATAAGCTACCATCTCGTTCTGGATTTTCTGCATCGCCACCCTAAAGATAAGGGCATTTTGATTGCTGCAGCAACCGACACCAGTGCTTTGGGAGCGGTTCAAGCCGCTCGTGCGCTGAAGCGAGACCGCCACGTCGCCGTTGTGGGACAGGACTGTATCGAAGAGGCGCTGGAAGAGATTGCTACGCCTCGAAGCCCGCTGATTGGCTCCGTCTCGCACCAGGCGGATACCTACGGCACACGCCTTATTCAGCTGGGACTTTCCATGTTGGCCGGGCGAAACGTTCCACCCTACAACTACGTCGAGCACAAGGTGGTTGAACGACCGCAATCCCCACCGGAAACCCTAAAACACAGAAAATGAACCCGTGAATTTCACATCTGAAACAGTTGCCCTATTGTATTATTATGGACACGGACTGTATTCAATCCGACAGATATGCTGTACGTTGGACGCCGCAGTCGCTGACGGTTCTCGTATTCAGGTGTGATAGTTGTCCCCCTGAGGTCCTACGAATCCGTTTCAGTTTTTATTCGAGCCAGGAGCGAGAACTTCCTCGGCCGCAATTGCTAGAAGGGGCATAATGCCGAATCGCTACTTGGAAAATCGCTGGGACAAAGCGGTTGCCGCGAAGTTAACCGAACCGGAACTTCTGCGCTACCGTTCCAACCTACTAGGCTCAGATTTGTGCATCACCAATTATGGCGGAGGGAACACCAGCGCCAAGGTTACCGAATCAGATCCGCTCAACGGGAAGCCGGTCGATGTCCTATGGGTCAAAGGGAGTGGCGGCGACCTCGGCACCATTTCAATCCTTGGCTTCGCAACTCTTTATCTCGACAAATTCTGCGACCTCGCTGGGATTTATCGCGGCGTTGAGCATGAAGATGACATGGTCAGGTTCTATCCGCTCTGCGCCTTTGGCCAAAACACTGTTGCCGCGTCGATTGATACGCCACTGCACGCCTTCCTCCCTGCACGGCATATTGACCATTTGCATCCCGACTGGGGAATTGCGCTGGCCGCCGCTGCCAATGGTGAAGAGCGCATGCAGGAATTCAACCGGCGGTTCAAGCACCAGCTGGTTTGGCTACCCTGGCAACGGCCGGGTTTTGAACTTGGCTTAATGCTGAAACGCGCCGTCGAAGCAAATCCGAACTGCGACGGGATTGTTCTCGGTGGCCACGGACTGTTTTCCTGGGGAGAAACGTCGGAATCCTGCTACATGAATACCATCGAGCTGATCGATCAGCTGGGTCAATTTGTGCAGGAGCATGTCGATGCTGCCGGCGAGAAACTCTTTGGCGGCCCACTCTATGCATCGCATCCAGACCATGAAACGATCGCCGTCGATCTGCTGCCGTTCCTGCGTGGCCGCCTGTCGATTCCTCAGCGAGTCATCGGAAACTATTCCGCGCTTCCTGAAGTCTTGCGCTTTGTAAATTCAAAAGAAGCGGAGACCCTGGCTGCACTCGGCACAAGTTGTCCCGACCATTTCATCCGCACCAAGGTGCGCCCTCTTTTTGTTCCCTGGAATCCGTCCCAGGACGTAGCCCATTTGCGAGCTGCCTTCGACACTGCCCTGGACAAGTATCGTCGAGATTATGCCGCGTATTATCAAGCGCACGCCCTGCCTGACTCCCCCGCGATGCGTCCTGCCAATCCCGCGATTGTACTGATTCCCGGCGTCGGCATGTTCAGTTTCGCCAAGAGCCGGTCCGAAGCCCGCCTCGCCTCCGAATTCTATGTGAATGCGATCCACGTGATGGAAGGAGCTTCCGCGCTCGCTGGCGCAAATGGAAAACAACAGAAACCCGCGGAATATCCGCAAGCCGGACCCGCCGCGCCGTCGTCGGCGTTTGAAAGTTATTCCAACTACGTTGCGCTGCCGATCGGAGAAGCATTCCGAATCGAATACTGGGCACTTGAAGAGGCCAAGCTTCGGAGGCAACCTCCGGAGAAACCTCTCAGCCGCCGCGTTGCCATGATCGTGGGTGGAGGCAGCGGCATCGGTCGCGAGGCCTCGCTCTTGGCTGGAGCCAGCGGCGCCACGGTTGCCGTCGCGGATCGCAATGTTCCTGCTGCCGAAGAGGTTGTTGCGGAGCTTCGAAAGAAGTATGGTCGCGACGCCGCGCATGCTATTGAAATCGACATCACCCAGGAAGCTTCCATCCGAGCCGCTCTCCGTTCCGTCATTGAACATTGCGGGGGTCTTGATCTCCTGATTAACACAGCCGCTCTTTTCCCCGCATCGGCGGATAACACAACCTCACCGACGCAATGGGGAAAGACTCTCGAGATCAACGTAACCGCCAACTACTTCCTCGCTGAGCAGGCGGCGCGCATTTTCCGTGAACAGGGCCTGGATGCGAGCATCGTGCTCACCAGTTCCGCGAACGCAGTTGTGGCAAAACGTGGCAGCGAAGCCTATGACGTAAGCAAGGCCGCCGTCAGCCACTTGGTTCGCGAGCTGGCCGTTTCGCTTGCGCCGTTGGTTCGCGTTAACGGGATCAGCCCTGCCACCGTCATCCGCGGGTCTACGATGTTTCCACGCGATCGTGTGATGGCGTCCCTGAAGAAGTACAGCATCAGCTTTGATCCTTCAGCCAGCGACGACGAACTGCGCAATTTGCTGGCGGAGTTCTACGCGCAGCGTACTCTGACGCACCAGCCAATCGATCCCGCCGACTGCGCGCGAGCTGCGTTATTTCTTGCCGGGCCAGAAGCACGATGCACCACCGGACACATTGTTCCGGTCGATGGTGGTCTGACCGAGGCTTTCCTGCGGTGAAATCTCCAGCGGATCGGCGGGCGATTGTTGCCGTTGATCTAGGCGCGCAGAGTTGCCGTGTGTCGTTGCTCCGCTGGCTACCGAACGGCCCGAGTCTTCAGCTGGTTCATCGCGTCGCCAACGCACCGGTGGCGATTGGCGACCACCTGCACTGGAATCTTTCTTTGCTGTGCGCTGCCGCGGATGAAGGCATGCGTCGTTGTGCAGCGATCGCAACGGAAGGCATTGCGGCCGTCGGCGTCACAGGATGGGCTGTGGATTATGTCCGCCTGAATGGCAGCTTTTCCGGTGCGTCTTCAGGTTCTGCGCGTCTGACACCGATCGCTGATCCATTTTGCTATCGTGACGTACGCACTGGGCCCGCAATGGAGACGCTCCACGCCAAAATTCCAGCTGATCGGCTCTACGCCCTCACCGGTATCCAGGTCCTGCCTATCAACACTCTGTATCAGTTGTATGCGGATGGAATTGCCGGTATCCCAGCCAATCTTCCATGGCTTAATTTGCCCGAATACCTGCTCTATCGCTGGGGTGCGAAGCCGGTTGCGGAGTATACCAACGCGACCCACACCTCGTTGGTGTCGCTTGGCAAACAACAATGGTCGCAGGAGATTTTTGATGCGGCAGGCTTGGACATCTCCGCTGCCCCAGAGATTGTGGCCCCTGGTTCCATCGTTGGCCGTCTGCAAGGCCCGCTCGCCGAGTTGCCTTCCCTGCAAAACAC
Source organism: uncultured Acidobacteriota bacterium (assembly GCA_963735505.1). Taxonomy (GTDB): domain Bacteria; phylum Acidobacteriota; class Terriglobia; order Terriglobales; family Acidobacteriaceae; genus JAKAAZ01. Next base: position 204,622 of record CAVTLR010000007.1, read on the forward strand.
GCTGCTGATCGCGCCCGCCTGCCATGACACCGCGTCGGCTATCGCGGGCATTCACGCACACGGCGACGATTGGGCCTTCATCAGCTCGGGCACCTGGTCGCTGGTAGGCACGGTGCTGGATCATCCCTGCGCAGGATCCGAATCTGCGCGATTGAATTTCACAAATGAAGGCGGCGTGGGCGGAACAACCTGCTTTCTGCGCAACATCAACGGACTGTGGCTGCAGGATCAGTGCATGACCTCATGGAAAGCGGATGGCGAACATCGCACCGTGGAAGAATTGATCGAAGCGGCCACGATGCTTCCTTCTCCGCAGGCTTTGATTGACGTGGATGATCCACAATTGATCGCTCCAGGGAGAATGCCAGAGCGCATCGCAATGCAATTGGAAAGTGCCGGCGCCTCTGCGAAGCCGTTTCTCACGTCGCCACCGGCCATGATCAACCTGATTCTTCACAGCCTCGCCGCACGTTATGCCGCCGTCATACAGCAGATCGAGGAGCTTACAGCGAAGCGGTTTCGACGGCTCTATATTGTTGGCGGTGGCAGCCGAAATCGTTTATTGAGCCGGCTCACACAGCGAGCGACTCAATTAGAACTCGTGTGCGGAGCACAAGAAAGCTCGACCCTTGGCAATGTTTCCATCCAACTGGCCGCCCTGGAAAGGCTGCATCTCGACTCGGTCGGCGAGTATCGTGGGACTGTGGAACAACAAGGGGTGGATCACGAGGCAGTCTCTTTTTGGGCAGGCACCTTAATAGATACACAAACGCAATCCCCTGCAACAATTCAATCGCTTCCAGCACAAGCGGCGCAGTAGCGCCGAACGAGGAAAGCTTCCATGACTACACTTGGCCCATCACAAGCAAGTTCAGCGACAATCACTGACGGTTTATCGAAACAGCTCGATCAATTCTCCATCGAAGTTCCATCATGGGGCTTCGCCAACACGGGTACCCGCTTCGGAAAATTCGTCCAACCTTCCGCCGCCAGCACACTCGAAGAAAAATTTGCGGATGCTGCCCAGGTCCATCAACTTTCCGGCGCAAGTCCCAGCATGGCGACACACGTGTTGTGGGATTTCCCAAACGGCCTGCGCGACGTCGCCAAAGTTCGCGACTTGAGCCGGCATTACGGAATTCGCGCCGGGGCCATTAATCCAAATCTTTTTGAGAGCCAGAATTACAAGTTTGGCTCGTTCGGCAATCCTGATCCCGCAATTCGCCAACAAGCCGTCGATCATGTGCTGGAATCTGTCGCCATCGCCCGCGAATTGAACAATGCCGATGTTTCGCTCTGGTTTGCCGATGGGTCCAATTATCCCGGCACGCAAAACATGCGCCACCGCATTGATTGGTTTCAGGAGGGATTATCTAAAACTCACGCGGCCCTGGCGCCAGGCCAACGCATGCTGGTCGAGTACAAGCCGTTTGAGCCCGCCTTCTACCACACGGACATCGCAGATTGGGGCATGGCGCTGCTCTTCGCGCGCGCTGCCGGGCCGCAGGCTTTCGTTCTGGTCGATACTGGTCATCACTACCAGGCGCAGAACATCGAACAAATCCTGGCATGGCTGCAGCGCGAAAAGATGCTTGGCGGTTTCCATTTCAACGATCGCCGTTACGCGGATGACGATCTTACCTTGGGTTCCATCGACCCATATCAGGTCTTCCGCTTGTTCCACGAGATTTTGGCATACCACGCGGAGCATCCGCAGGCAACCGCTCCCGCCTATGTCGTCGACCAGAGCCACAATCTGAAAAATAAATTGGAAGCCATGTTACAGACCGTGCTGACCGCTCAGGAACTGTATGCCAAAGCCTGCCTGGTTGATCACGCGAAGCTCGCAGAACTGCAACGTGAATGCCGCCTGGTGGAAGCGGAGGAATGCTTGCGATCCGCCTTCTGGACCGACGTGCGTCCCGCGTTGCGACAATGGAGACGCGAGCGCGGACTTACCGAAGATCCGCTGCAAGCACTTCGCGACAGCGGCTACATCGAGCGCGCGGCTGCGGAACGTGGAAGTAAGAACAAGAGCGCGGTTTCGAGTTATGCCTGAGTCTGCCACACTGCATAAACCCGAGTTACACTTGAGAACATGAAAAAATTCACCCGGCGCAATTTCATCGTGGGGCTTGCAAGTCTTCCGGTGGTCAGCCAGTTATCGTTGGCAGCCAGCAGACGAAGCAAGAGAATCTACATTGGCACCTACACCAAGAAATCCAGCCAGGGCGTTTACGTGTACCGCTGGAAACCTGAGTCGGGCGAGATGGAAGAAATCGGTCTTGCCGCAAAAACTCCGAATCCAAGCTTCCTGACCTTGTCACCAAATCATAACGACCTGTATTGCGTGAATGAACAAAACCACACCACGGGAAATGTCTCCGTGTTTGCGATCGACCACACTACGGGCAAGCTCGTCGCTAAGAATGTGGTCCCATCGGGCGGCTCCGCTCCTTGCAACCTGACAACGGATCACACAGGTCAATCGCTCTTCGTCGCCAACTACGGCAGCGGCAGCGTCTCTAGTTACAAAATTCTTTCTGGGGGGAGTCTAAGCCAGCCGGTCTCCAATATTTTCTTTAAGGGCCACAGCATCGACCCAGAACGACAGAAGGAAGCCCACACGCATTGCACAACCGTGTCTCCGGAAAATAGATTTCTGTTGGTGAACGATCTTGGCCTGGATCGCATCATGGTGTTTCACTTCGATCCCAAGACCGCGAAAATTACGCCGAACGATCCTCCGTATTACAGCGCGACACCTGGTTCCGGCCCGCGCAACTTGACCTTCCATCCCAACAAACAATGGGCCTATTCCATCGCAGAGATGGGAAGCATTATCGAAGGCATGGATTGGAACGGCGACAAGGGAATACTCACTCGCTTCCAGGTGATCTCATCGTTACCGAAGGAGCACAAGTCTCCTACGGATGCGGCGACCGTACAAGTTCATCCCAATGGACGTTTCCTCTACGGATCGAATCGCGGCGACGACAGTATCACTGCCTTCTCCATCGATCCGGCCAATGGCCACCTCGCATTGATCCAGAGGATTTCTTGCGAAGGAGGCAGCCCGCGACATTTTGCCGTTGCGCCCGATGGCAGGTGGCTGGTCGTAGGTAACCAGGACACCGCGAACATCGTCATCCTGAAGTGCGATCCCGAAACTGGGAAGCTCGCTTCAACCGGCCGCCAGTACCCGCTCGACTCCCCTGTCTGTGTCGTCTTCGACTAACTAAGAGAAGAGAACCCGAATGCGTGTTGGAGTATTTACACCGCTGTTGTCCCAGCTGCCCTTGAAAGATGTGCTGGCAAAACTCAAGTCACTTCACATTTCCACGGTGGAGCTCGCCACGGGAAATTATCCCGGCGATGCCCACTGCAAATTGACCATGCTGAAAGACAACCGCCAGCTTGCCGACTTCCAGCGCTTGCTCACGGATCAAGGTTTCACAATCAGCGCTCTCAGTTGCCACGGAAACGCCTTGCACCCCAACCCGGCCCGTGCGAAAGAAGCTCGAGAGACTAGCCGCAAGACAATCCTGCTTGCAGAAAAACTCGATGTTCCGGTTGTGGTCGACTTCTCCGGCTGCCCCGGCGATTCGCCTCAGTCCACTGCCCCTAACTGGGTCACGTGCCCCTGGCCACCCGACTATCTCGACGTTCTCGATTGGCAGTGGAACGAAGTCGTCACACCGTATTGGATTGAACACGGACAGTTCGCCGCCCAGCACAATGTCAAAGTCGCAATCGAAATGCATCCTGGCTTCGTCGTATACAGCCCGGAAACTCTGTTGCGGCTGCGTGCCATTGCGGGCCCTGCCGTTGGATGCAATTACGATCCTAGCCACATGTTCTGGCAAGGCATCGACCCCATCGCCGCCATCCGAGTCTTAGGAGATACGATCTATCACGTGCATGCGAAAGACACGCAAATGTACTCGGCAAACCTGCCCAGAACAGGCGTTCTTGATACCAAACCGTACACTGATGAAAAAAATCGCGGTTGGATTTTTCGCACCTGTGGCTACGGCCACGGAGCGGAATGGTGGAAGGAATTCGTTTCCACCTTACGCATGTTCGGCTACGACGGCGTGCTCTCCATCGAACACGAAGATAGTCTGATGTCTCCTGAAGAAGGACTCACAAAAGCAGCGCAGTTTCTACGTGAACTTGTCATCGAGCAGCAGCCCACTGCCCCCTGGTGGACTTGATACGCTTTCGAAAAGCGATTTACATTTGCGATGGTCATCAAGCTGTCGCCTAAGGAGCAGAATTGAAGCGAATTCGAACGGCAATTTTTGGAACAGGATTCATGGGGCGTGTCCATCTGGAAGCTCTTCGTCGCATTGAGGGTGTGGATGTCGTTGCCATCGTAGGACGAGAGTTGGCTTCGGCCCAACGCCTGGGCGCCGGCTACGGTATCGAGAAATTTGATTCCGACTATCGCAATATATTGCGCGACCCCAGCATCGACGCCGTCCACATATGCACTCCGAATGCGCTTCACTTCTCCATGACGAAGGATGCGCTACTCGCCGGCAAACATATTCTCTGCGAGAAGCCCCTTTCCACTTCGATTGAAACGGCAGAGGAACTCGTCAAGCTTGCCCATGATCGGAATCTGCGGAACTGTGTCTGCCACAACCTCCGCTACTATCCGATGGTCCAACAGATGCGCCGCATGCGCGAAGACGGCGATCTCGGCCGCATCCTAATGATCCAGGGCAATTACCTGCAGGATTGGCTGCTGGATGAGTCTGCCTGGAATTGGCGCATCGATTCTGAAGCGGGCGGAAAGTTGCGCACCATGGGGGATATTGGAACCCACTGGTTCGATATGGCCGAGCACGTCACGGGATTGCGAGTTCGTTCCCTGTGCGCCGATTTGGAAACTTTTTATCCGACACGTCAGCGCCCTATGCGGAACGTGCAGGCTTCCATCGCCCAACTATCGACAATGCCTGCCAGCGGTGGCGAACAGGTAGCCGTCAAAACAGAAGACTTTGGCGCGGTTGTCTTTCAAATGGACGAGGGCGCGCGCGGCACGATGACCGCCTGCCAGATGGCCGCGGGACGGAAAAATCAACTTCGAATGGAAATCTTCGGCACAAAAGCATCGGTCAGTTGGAACCAGGAGCGTCCCGATGAACTGTGGGTTGGACATCGCGACAGCGCCAACGGGATTTACATCAAGGATCCCGGACTGATGAAGGAGAAGGCACGCAGCTACGCGGACCTTCCCTGCGGACATAGCGAAGGCTACGACGACACCTTCAAGCAAGTCTTTCGGCGCTTTTATGCCTCCATCCAGCAGCCGGATGTTGCGGCGGATTATCCCGAGCTTGTGGACGGCTTGCGGCACATGCTGATTATGGACGCGCAACTGAAAAGTCATCTCGCTAGGCAATGGGTCGACGTAAAAGGCAACTAGCGCAAAATCGATACGCGCAAATGGAGGCTGGCTTCACGTGGTTCGAGATTTCTGCGAAACGTGAAACGCAGGCCAATTCTCACCATTTCCGCCTTACGCATTCGAGCCCAGTCACCCCGTAAAACCGCTGCGGACGCGGCCTGCATCCAATAGTGCGGCAGTATGAGAAGCAGACGCTGTGTACATCCGGTTCGATCTCGTGCGAGTACGCATCGTAGCGTCTGCGATTCCTCAAATCCGGTATCGAAATGGATTCCCTCATATGTGGCCTTCCTGGTCGTAGCACTGGGATTTTTTACGTCTTCGGCGATTTTCGCGCAGGCCAACAGTGAGACACCCAAGACATCCCCGCAGACGGCCGCCATCTTGCCTTCGTACGAAGGACAGAATGTCACCACGATCGAAATTGCAGGGCAGCCGGATTTGCACACCAGCCAGTTCGCCTCCAGCTTTTCGCAACATGCGGGCGAGGCATTTTCAACGGAAAAGCTGAACGCGACAATCGCCACCTTGAAACACACGGGAAAATTCAAAACCATCCAACTCCAGGTATCTCCTGAGGCGAACGGAGTCCGCGTGCTGATGATTTTGGAACCTGCCTACTACTTCGGCATCTATCAGTTTCCCGGCGCAGAGCGCTTCGCCTATTCTCGCCTGATCCAGGCGACGAACTACCCACCAGAGGCACCGTACAATGCCGACGACATTCGGCAATCTACAACCAAACTCATCGCTTTCTTTCGGCAGGAGGGATACTTTCTGGCCACGGTTGAACCTGAAACTCGCATCGACGTGACCCATAAGCTTGTCGACGTCATCTTTCATGTAACCCTGAACCGACGCAGTAAATTTGGACAGATTGATATCGCCGGCACAACGCCACAGCAAACCGCAAACCTGACCCACGATCTTCAAACCTTGTGGGCACGTCTCCGCGGAGCGGCGATTCGTCCGGGGAAAAACTATCGCCGCAAAACACTGACCAACGCCTCGAAATATTTGCAGAGCAAGTTGGCTGAGCATGGCTATTTGAATGCGCACGTGAAACTGTCGGGCGCAGAATATATCGCTGCCACCAATCGCGCGGACATTCACTTTGATGTCGACACTGGACCCGTTATCCACGTGAAGATCGAGGGTGCACACTTGTGGAGCTGGACGCGCAAATCACTTTTGCCCGTGTACCAGGGCATTGGCGTGGATGATGGAGTCGTGCAGGAAGGCAATCAGTATCTCGTCTCCTACTTTCAGTCCAAAGGCTATTTCGATGCAAAAGTGGAATCACATTTTCAGTCATCCCCGTCCGGCGACACCATCGTGTACCAAATTGTGAAGGGAAAAAAACATAAAGTGGAGGCGGTGCAGCTCGTAGGAAATCGGCCCGGGAGTGCGCAGAAATTGATGCCTTTTGTCACCGTGAAGAAGGCCCAATTCTTTTCGCGCGGGAAATACAGCGAATCGCTCGTTCGCAGCAGCACAAGGAATCTCACCAATGTTTTGAAGTCAGAAGGATTCAGCGAGGCCAAAGTCACTCCCGCAGTGGTGAACAATGGAAAGAATATTCGGGTCACATTCAACATTCAGGCAGGCCCGCGGGATGTGGTCAATTCTCTGCATATAGACGGCGCCAAGACCTTGACTGAAGCCCAATTTACACCGAAAGGCCTGCAACTCGCTCCCGGCAAGCCTTATTCGCAAAGACTCGTCCAGACCGACCGAAATAATATTCTGGCCCGCTATCTGGAGTTGGGCTATCTCACTGCGACCTTCCGTGAGACCGCCAAATCTGTTTCGAAGAGCAATTCCCATCACATCGATGTCACATATCACATCTATGAGGGGCCCCAAGTTTTCACCGCCGATATACTCACCTTGGGGCGGAAACATACGCAGCAGCGTCTCATCAATCGAGATACTGCATCGATCCAGCCGAACCAGCCTTTGACGGAAACGAAACTTTTAACCTCGGAGAGCCAGCTCTACAACAATACCGGCGTCTTCGACTGGGCAGAGGTCGATCCCAGGCGGCAAATTACAACGCAGACAAAGGAAGATGTGCTCGTCAAGGTGCACGAAGCGAAAAGAAATCAAATCACGTATGGTTTTGGATTCGAGCTGGTGAATCGGGGAGGAAATATTCCCAGCGGTACAGTCGCGATTCCCACCTTGCCTCCTATCGGTTTGCCGTCGAATTTTACGACAAGCGAGAAAACATATTACGGTCCACGCGGAACGTTTGAATACACGCGCAACAATATGCGCGGCAAAGGAGAGTCCCTATCCTTAACCGCGTTTGCCGGCAGGTTGGATCAGCGGGGTGGCGCATACTACATTGACCCCAACTTCTTGTGGTCAAAATGGACGTCGACCCTGGCATTGACCGCAGAGCACGATGGCGAAAACCCGATCTTTTCTTCTCAACAGGAGGTCGCAAGCTATCAGATTCAACGTCCGCTCGACAAAGCCGGGAAAGACATTTTTTTCTTGCGTTACAGCTTCAGCAAAACTGACCTGACTAATATTGAGATTCCAGAACTGGTCCCAGCGGAGGACCAGCATATTCGTTTGTCAACAGTTTCCGCCAGCTTCACACACGACACTCGAGATAATCCGATCGATGCTCATAAAGGAATGCTTCAGAGTGAAGAAATCGATTTCAATTCGACGAAGTTGGGGTCGAATGTAGACTTTGCAAAGTTAACGACGCAGACTGCCTATTACAAAAAGATTATGCACAATATTATTTGGGCCAACAGTATTCGCATCGGGCTGGCCCAGCCGTTTTCCGGAAGTTTCGTTCCGCTCAGCGAAGCGTTTTTCAGCGGCGGCGGCAGCACCTTGCGAGGCTTTCCACTGGATAGCGCTGGGCCCCAGCGGCCGGTAGAGGTATGCAGCACAGGCTCGTCTACCGACTGCACGTATATTCAAGTGCCGAGCGGAGGCAATGAGCTCCTCATCCTCAATTCAGAGTTTCGCATTCCGCTGCCGATCAAGAAAAATCTTGGCTTGGCGGTTTTTTACGACGGCGGCAACGTATTCCCCAATGTCGGCTTCCATGACTTTACATCGCTATATTCGAACAACGTCGGCGCGGGATTGCGCTACGCTACACCCATCGGTCCGATTCGATTCGACATTGGACGCAATTTAAACCCGGTGCCTGGAATTTCAGCCACGCAGTATTTCATCAGTATTGGACAGGCTTTCTAAGAAGGATCGCAGTGACTTCCCAACCGCTCTCAGAACCCGGCAACAATATGAGGCCACGCCGATTGTGGGTGAGAGTTCTGCTGTGGACGATGGGTGGCGTTGGCTTTGCTCTCCTGCTGCTCGTAGTTAGCTTTGTCGCGCTGCTGCACAGTACTCGCTTCCACCAATACTTGCTGCAAAAAGCAGATCAAATCGCAAGCGAACAGCTCGGAACGCGTGTCACGTTGCAGAATTTCGCGTTTCACTTTTCCAGCTTGAGTGTGGAGCTATACGGGCTGACAATTAATGGTGCTGCCCCGGACTCCACTCCACCACTGTTGCAGGTGCAACACACTGTGCTCGACTTTCGTGTCGTGTCGGTCTGGCACCGGAATTGGTATTTCGACAATATCCGCGTCGACAATCCTGTAGTAAGAATCTTGACGGATGCCCGTGGCATCTCCAACCTGCCAACTTTGAAAGGTACCGGCGGTACCCACACCAGCATCTTTGATCTGGGCTTGCGCCATGCGTCGCTGCATCACGGAGAACTGTATGTTAACGACAAGAAAATCCCTCTCGACGCGGAGCTGCTCGACGTAAGCTTTTCCTCCGCGTTCGACACTCCGCACCGAGAGTATTTGGGATCACTGAGTTATCGTGATGGCCAACTGCAGTTCGGTTCATTCAATTCAATTCCTCATAACCTTGAGGCTCAATTCACAGCCACGGCGAATACATTCGATCTGACGGACGCGAAGGTTCGTCAGCGGATCCTCGCAATTCGAAACGACAGCGACACTCACCCATTATGATGACCCAACCATCAACGCACACTACAACGCGGTCCTCGACGGCCTCCTGATCCGGCAAATCCTCAAGGAGCCTTCTATACCTTCCGGGATCGTCGTCACCAGCGGTTCCGTTCAATATCACCACTCTTCGAACTTACCCTTCCTCGAGTCGCTCGCGGTCAACGGATCACTGACGAGCCGGCGCCTCGACGTGCGAGAAAAGCAGATTCGAACACAAGCGCGCAACGTTGCCGCACACTACTCGCTCCAGAATGGAAGCTTGAGCATCCAACAGGCACACGCAAACCTCCTCGGCGGCGCGGCCGAGGGCGACCTGGTGATTCACAACCTCGGCGGCGATTCACATGCATCGCTGAATGTCTCGCTGCACAGAATTTCGATGGCAAACGCGCAGCAGCTTGTGGCACCCATCGCTGCCGCAAAAGATGTAAGACTCCAGGGAGCATTGAATGGCACCGTCCAGGCAAAATGGGGACGAACCGTCGACGACTTGGTTGCTCAAACGACTCTGTCGATCCGCGGAAATGTATCGAATGTTCACGCGGAACAACGCGGCGCCAACCCGCTTCCCATCTCAGGAGTGATCCGCGGTGCCTACAGCTCTGCGAATCAGCGACTCACACTCACCAATAGTTATCTCCAGATGCCGCAGACTTCCCTCACAATGAATGGCACTGTTAGCCAGCGATCCAGCCTGGAGGTGCATTTCAAATCCAGCGACCTGGCCGAACTTCAAGCACTTGCCGACGCGGTCCAACCTGGTATCAACAGCAGTTCCAGTCAGCTCGGATTAGCCGGAACGATCTCTTTCGACGGGATCATCCGCGGCTCCGCTTCGGCGCCTCATATTGCGGGGCAGCTGGCCGCTTCCAAACTTCAAATCCGCGGGACTCAGTGGCGATCGCTGCGGACAGGTCTGGAAGTGAGCCCATCGCTGGTGAGCTTGCAGCATGGAACTCTTGTTCCAGAGCCCCATGGGACCATCGATTTCTCGGGTAGCGTTGCCCTCCACAAGTGGTCGTTCACAAAGGAGAATCCTATCCAACTTGAACTCGAAGCGAAACAGCTTGACGTCGCCGACATTTCCAAGCTCGTCAACTCGAGCCTGCCTGTGGATGGAACATTGACGGCAAATGCACATATTCACGGAACCGCACTAAATCCTATCGGCCATGGAAACATTTCTCTGACCAAAGCGATGGTTTATGAGCAGCCGATCCGATCTGCAGATGTGAACTTCTCTGGATTCGAAGGCCAGGTTCAAGGCAATCTCTCTGCGCATCTAGCTTCCGGGACGGTTCAATCGACATTTAGCGTCCGTCCTGAACAAAAGAGCTATAGTGCGAAGCTGTCGGCGACCGGCATTGTTTTGGCGCGGCTCGAAATCCTGCAAGCCCACCACATTGACGCAACCGGAACCGTCAATCTGAATGCAAGTGGCGAAGGACAGCTGAATAATCCGCAGTTCAACGCAACCATGCAAACCTCAAAGCTCGAAATCAGTCACCAGGCAATCGATGGTCTGTCATTGCAGGCTTCCGTCGCAAACCATGTGGCAACGGCGGATCTCAGCTCTCAGGCGATCCACAGCTCGATACGGGCGCACGCAAAGATCAACCTCACAGGCGATTACTTTGCAGATGCAACCCTCGACACGCAATCAATCCCGCTGCAGCCTTTGCTCGCGGCCTATGCACCAGCACAGGCCGAGAACCTAGGCGGAACGACTGAAGTCCATGCGATGCTGGAGGGGCCACTCAAAAACTGGAGGCAACTGGAAATTCACGCCACCCTACCTGAACTGAAAATGAACTACGGCAGTTCCGTCCAGCTTGCCGCGACCTCTCCTATCCACGTCGACTATACCCACGGTTTGATTGCGCTGCAGAGAGCTTCCATCCGCGGGACGGACACAGATCTGCAAATCCAGGGGACAATTCCGACAATCGGCAATCGTCCTATCGAACTGCTGCTCCTGGGAACGATGAATTTACAAATCGCGCAGCTTTTTGACCCGGACTACAAGAGCTCCGGACAGCTGCGTTTCAACATCAATTCCTATGGAGAGAGAACCGACCCGAACATCGAAGGAGAGGTCGATGTGGTCGACGCCAGCTTCTACGGCGGTGACCTGCCGCTCGGTCTTCAACATGGCAACGGCGTCTTAACCCTGACGAAGAATCGTCTAAACATCAAATCGTTCAAGGCCAACTCCGGCGGCGGCACTGTGACTGCCCAGGGAGGAGTTACATTCCGCCCATCGCTTCAATTCGACATGGGAGTGGCCGCGAAAGATATCCGCATGCTCTATCCCCAGGGCGTTCGTGAGGAGTTAGCAGGCGACATTCGCCTGGTGGGAAATACCGACAGCGCCCTGCTCGGCGGCCGCGTGCAGATTGAGAATTTGTCCTTCACGCCTGACTTCGATTTAGCCAGCTTTACCAGCCAGTTCTCTGGAGGCATCGCTCCTCCACCCTCACAGGGGTTTGCGCAAAATACACGATTAAACATCGCGATCAGCTCCACCAATAATCTGAACTTAGTTAGCCGCACTCTCAGTGTGGACGGAACCGCAAACTTGCAGGTGCGTGGGACCATTGCCCAACCAGTGATTCTAGGCCGAGTCAATCTCACGAACGGAGATGTCATTTTCAACGGCAATCGATTCACCCTCAGCGGAGGAACCGTCCAATTCGTCAACCCGTCCGAAACGCAGCCTGTGGTCAACCTGGCCCTGAACACGACCATCAGTCAATACAACATCCATCTGCGTTTTAACGGCCCTGTGGACCAGTTGCGCACAAACTACACTTCAGATCCCTCGCTACCCGCTGCGGATATCATCAACCTGCTCGCGTTCGGCGAGACAACGGAAGCCAGCGCCGCTAATCCGACGACACCTACCAATCAAGCCGCGATGGGACTGGTCGCTTCTCAGGTCAGCAGTCAAATTACCAGCCGTGTAGCGAAAATTGCAGGTATCTCTCAGCTCTCCATCAATCCTGTATTAGCGGGTGGCAGCATCCAGGGACCGTCCGGGGCGGTGATCACCATTCAGCAACGGGTCACTGGCAATCTCTTCGTCACTTTCTCTACGAACGTCGCGACCACGCAAAATCAGGTGATCATGGGCCAGTACAATGTTTCACCCCGACTGGCTTTCAGTGTGACCCGCGACCAAAATGGCGGAGTCGCATTTGACACTCTTCTTAAGAGAAGCTGGTAGCCGCAAGGAATCGACAGCTTCACCCGCTCAGCAGGCAAAAATTTATCTTCGGTCGCGGCCCGAGAAGCCTATAGTGTGATCCAACCCGCCCGAATCGCCAGCAGTGAAGCGGTTGCAATGACCGCCCACAGACACACTGCCTGAAGAAATGGCCGAGCCCCCACACGACGAATTGTGTTTTTCGATAACCCGGTGCCAATTAAGAACAGGACGACTGTGAGACCAATTTTTCCCAGGTGACTCAGCACAGAATAAATTTTCGTTGCGCCGGGAAGATATGTATTCGCCACAGCTGCCAGGCAGAACAGAAGAATGAACCACGGCCACTGGATGCGCGTTTTGCTTTTGGTAGCATACGCCGTCACCATCGATACGGGAATGATCCACAAGGCTCTTGCCAGCTTTACCGTGGTTCCAATCTGCAACGCCTGCGCTCCGTACTTCGCGGCTGCCCCCACCACCGAACTGGTATCGTGAATCGCCAACGCTGCCCACAGACCAAACTGCGTCTGGGTCATATGCAGTGCGAAGCCGATCGCGGGAAAAAGCAGAAGGGCCACGGAATTGAGAACGAATACCGTCCCCAGCGACATCGCCATTTCCTCTTCGTCCGGTTCTGTAATCGACGAAATCGCAGCAATGGCGCTGCCTCCGCAAATGGCTGTGCCTGCGGTAATCAGGAAAGAAGCTTTCTTCGTCACGCCGAGCACTCGACCCAGAGCCCACCCCAGCAGCATGGCAACAGAGATGCTGATCGCGGTATAGAAAAATCCGGCGCGGCCGGCATGGATCACTTGTCGCAGATTCATCCCGAAGCCCAGTGCAACCACTGCGGCTTGTAATAGGAAATGAGAGAGATTTCTGCTATCCAAATGGTAGGGATGAGGAAAGGTAAACCCATACGCGATGCCGGCTACCAGTGCAACGGCTGGAGATACGACCCCGCTGGGTCAGAATCAGCCCAATAAAAAAGATTGTCTTCGGATTCAAGGAATTCAACGGCTCCTCCAGTCTCTAGTCTTGCGGGGCTCGCGGCACAAGTCCAAGAGGAAGTTCTTATCGCGAATAACTGCTGCTTATCTCCACACCATTCAAGCGCGCACGGCCAGCACTGCCTGATTCGCAACATTCTGCGACAATCTGGAGAATGGCTCGCGGATAACCGAAGCGAGTCCACTGGATCGAGGGTGGGTTCGACACGCCTGAACGAGTTGACATTGCGATGGAGAATTTTCGGTTCAAAGTCTTCCGAATCGTGGCGCAACACCTGAATTTCAGCCGCGCTGCGGAAGAACTTTCTCTTTCCCAGCCGGCTCACGCAGCAGATCAAAGCTCTCGAAGAGGAATATGGGGTTCCCCTGTTCGATCGAAGTGGCGGTCGAATCACGCTGACCCCGGCTGGCAATGCTTTACTTCCTTTCGCGAACAAATTGAAAGCTATCTCAGACGAAGCCTACGAGGCGGTCATCAGCACCGCCCGTCAGCCAGCGGGAAACCTTGCACTCGGCGCGTCACAAACCATTAGGCAATATCTGCTGCCACAGTTGGTGGCCGCTTTTCTGCGGGAAAATCCACGCATTTCGATCACCGCGACCAGCGGGAATACGGACGAAATGCTTGTGGCCCTCACTGCTGGGCAAATTCAGCTGGCATTGGTGGAAGGCCCCGGGCTGCGCAAAGATGTCCACATCGAACCATACATGGAAGACCACATGGTCCTGGTTGTGCCGGCGAGCCATGAGTGGGCCGACCACGAGATCGAGATCAATCAGCTGAAACACGAGCATTTGCTCATGCGCGAATTTGGATCGGGGTCGCGCCGAGTCGTGGAGACCGCATTATCAAAGGCCGGCCTTAAGAAAAAGGAACTGAAAACGACCACGGAACTCGATTCCACCGAAGCCCTGCTGAGTGCGGTGGAAGCCGGCCTGGGTGTCACCTTCGTGTCGCGCTGGGCGGTGCGTAACCAATTGGCGTTGGGCACACTTCGGCTCGCGCGCGTCCGAAAGCTTCGCCTGTCTCGAATGTTTTCGCTTGCCTATCCGCTGGGGCCGGAACCGAGCGGAAATGCCGGTGTCTTTCGTCGTTTCATGCTGCACCGCTCAACCGAACTGCTGCCGCGAGTGACTGGAAAAGCTCGCAGCAGAGGCTAACGGATACCAAAATCGGGCCGATCGATCGAAACACCGCCCCCTCGAACAATACGCGAAACTGTTGGACGATCTAAACGGGTCGCCTGACCTTTGCCGCTCCAAAGGGGGGATGCGAAGGAAAAGGGTTGACTAGACGCATTAAAAGGGTACGATTCGTAACGGAAGGGGTTATACTCGCAATTATCTTGCAGGGCGCTTCCGCCTGCCAGGATTCGCAAACTTGAAGTCTTTCCCCTCCGATTCCTACCCCCCGGCGGAGGATTCTGTTCGATTCGAACACCGCAATTGTTTCTTCTCCCTTGGCGATCGACCGTAACTCTCATCTGCTTTTTGTACATCGTCGAATGCAGTTGCCAGCTCAAATCGCCCTTTTCGCAAAGAAAGGAATGATATCTGTGAAGAGCAGTTGGATTCGACAGCGCCGGACCATTCCCTTGGCTTGCATCGCAGGCGGAGTTTTGTCGGTCTCCTGCTTCCTGGCTCCCACCAACGCTCAGGCGCAGAACCAAGCGTTGCTTGTACAGATCGACCCCGCCGACGGAACATATGAGATTGGCGCTGCAGGCGCGAATGCATTTGGTTTCCATGCGGGCATTGCTGCCCAGGTCAATGGCCAGTGGTTGCAGTCCAAGAATTATCCAAAACACGCAACCGTAGAATCCACCGTGCCCGATGACCTTGGGACTGCCCACGAATGGGCCGTTACATTCTCCGGTTTGACGAGCCAGCCCGATCTCGTCTATCGCCTGCGTGCGTATCCCGACAAGCCATTCGCTGACATTCAGGTCATGGTTCGAAATACCACGGGGCGGCAGATCAATGTGGAATCGATTCGTCCAATTGCGGCACGTGGGAATTCAATCCTCAATTTGACTGGATCTCCCGTCGAAGATCGAATCCTTTCCGATAGCTTCAGTGAAGATCGCCCGAATATTACGATTCACGACCTGGGCGATGATGATATGTATCGCGGTGTCGGCAGTCAGCTGGTCTACAACCGCCAAAGCCACGAAAGTTTCTTCGCCGGGGCATTAACCTCAGATCGCTTTCTGACCATCCTCCGTATCCACCTCGACAAGAAAAGCCCTGCAAAGCAGATCGCTGCCTATGAAGTGGACTCCACCGGAACAACGGAGATGGAAACCGATGAATGGGGCTCGCTGCGCGATGCAAGGCCGGAAGATGAAATTACCTTGCAGACACCATTGGCGCCGGGCGCTGAACTCGCCTCGGAAAGATTATTGCTCAGTGTGGATTCTAACTACCTCCACCAGTTGGACACCTATGGAATACTCATCCGCCAACTGCATCCCCCTCGCATCTCGGCGCCCACCCCGATGGGTTGGTGGAGCTGGACTGCGTACTACTTCGGCCTGAACTCCGGGACAGCGTTGACCAACGCGCAATGGGAATCGCAACACTTGAAGTCGCTCGGCTACGACTTCTTTCACATTGATGAGGGCTACCAGTACGCACGCGGAGAATACAGTACACCGAATGCGACCTTATTTCCCAATGGACTTGCAGGCATGGAGCAAAAGGTCACGAATCTTGGCCTGGTTCCAGGGATCTGGACTGCCCCCTTTGAAGTTTCCGTGCGCTCCTGGGTGTATCAGAATCACCCCGACTGGCTCGTGCACAATGCGAAGGGCGAACCCATCCATATTGGCTGGGTGACAGATCATAACGATCCTCTCTATGTACTCGACAGCACCAATCCCGGAGCCCAGGAATACTTGCGGAAAACCTATCAAACCCTGGTTCGCGACTGGGGAATTCGCTACATCAAGATGGACTTTATGGACGACACCGCGGTTGAAGGCAATTACTATCGCCCCAACACCTCGGCCCTGCAGGCGCAGCGAATCGGTTTGGGCATCATTCGCCAGGCGGTCGGAAATGGGGTTCTTCTCGATAAAGACGGCAGCGTGATGCTCAACCCTGTCGGCTTTGTGGACTTCGGTCGAATTTCTCAAGACACCGGTCACACGTTTGAAGCCAGCAGCGAAGCAGCTTCGGGCATCGCCGCGCGTTACTTCATGAACCGCAATTATTTTGTTGCCGATCCTGACGCATTCAGTGTCTCCAGGCAAACCGTCGACGATCAGTCTTGGCACAACTCGAAAAAGCCGCTCTCGCAAGATGAAGCCGAGATTTCCATTGCTCTCGCAGCAGTGTCGGGGGGAATGTATGAAATTGGCGACGACTTGCCGACGCTCGGATCGGAACCAGATCGGCTCGCGCTGGTTCAAAATCAGGACTTGATTGATATGGCTCGCCTGGGCCGGTCTTCAACTCCTTTGGACCTGATGTCGTATCTACCAGAAGACCGCCAGCCAAGCATCTTCCTCCTCAAAGAGAGCTCCAGGCAAACCATCTTGACGATATTCAATTGGACAGAGAAGGCGCGAACGCACACTGTTACTCTCGCCAGCCTCGGACTGGACGCAAACGGATCGTATACTGTCACTGGAGAATTCGACAAGAAGCAGACTTCAATCTCAGCCACAAAACCGTTGGTAGTGTCGCAGCCACCTCATTCTGTTCGAGTACTAAAAATCATCGACACCGCGATTCCCGCGCGTCCGCCGGTCGTGCATGGGAATCACCCGTCGACCGCAAAGGCCGGCGAGACGATTTCATTTTCTGCCGCCGCCGCCGACTCCAGCGATCCTGTGCTGTCGTATCAATGGGAATTTGGAGACGGAGTATCTCTCAAAGGAACGCAAGTCACCCACGCGTATACGCATGAAGGCAGTTATGCTGTGAAGCTAACAGCGGTCGGGGTGGATGGTCCTGCGGCAATCGATTCTTCTCAGGTGCAGGTCAGCGGTGCGATCCCGACACGGTTTGTGCCAAAGGAAAATCAGAGATTTGAGGCAGTTCCATAAAGTAGGCATGCAGCAGTCGAGCAACTTCGGATTCGCTGTAAGAATGTGCGGGTAAAAGCAGGCAGCAGGAGCGGTCGGTCTCTATGTTTTGTGCGTATTGAAATAAAAGGCAGTTGATTTCAGACTTGACAATTCTTGCAACCAAGAACTAAACAACGTTGTACGTAATAAAAATATAATTTCGTTTTCTATTTTTTCTGGAGGGTATTGCGATGAAGGCAGGTCGGTTCGGCATTCTTCTTGGACTGATAGTAGGGATCTGTTGTCTCTCTTCGGTCGTCTTGGCCCAGTCGATTAACGAGACGCAACTTCGTGGAACGATTACCGACTCGTCTGGGGCCATCGTCGCCGGCGCGAAAGTCACCATCACCGACGTAGGGACCAACATCTCCCAAACCACCACGTCAAATTCGACCGGAACGTACGCGTTTACCGCGTTGCGAGCCTCCAACTACAAACTACTGGTCGAGGCGCCTGCATTTGGTCCAGTGGAGAAGGAAGGCATCACCCTTACCGTCAACCAGGCCTCCACTCTCAACGTAACGTTGAAGCCGGCGAGTCAACAGGCAAGCGTGACGGTCCAAGGGATTCCTGTGCTGCTGGATACGGGCACCGCCACATTGGGAACAGACATTCCAAGCAAATACCTGGTCACGATACCGCTGCAGAATCGTGATCCGTTTGGAATCGCATTCCTTGCCGCAGGCGTGACCGAGTCCGCAGGTTCCGGCATCAACGATACCTATCCTTCAGGAACCAATTTCATTTCGAACGGTCAACGAAATTCCACCGCGAACATTCGCCTGGATGGCGTCCTGATCACGGCTCCTGAACAAGGCGAAGGCGGCAACTCCAACACCTACTACCAGGCCACGGTGGAAGGGCTGCAAGAAAGCAAGGTGCAGAACAATAGTTTCTCCGCAGAGTATGGTGGGGGCACCGTTATCGATGAGGTGATGAAGTCCGGGACCAATCAACTTCACGGGAGCGCCTACTGGTTCAACCAGAATTCCGCTTACGATGCGCGTGACTATTTCAATAGCGGTCCCAAACCTGGTCACAAACAAAACCAGGATGGATTTTCGATTGGTGGCCCAATCGTCAAAAACAAAACATTCTTCTTTGGCGATTTGGAGTCTGTGATTGCGAGCAATCCAGTCAACATCGTCGCAACCGTACCAACGTCGGATGAGATTAACGGCAACTTTTCCGCGGCCATGACCTACGACCAGAATGGAAATCTAGTTCCGAACCAGATTTACGACCCGTTCCTGGTCCAGACAATTCCGAATCCCGATCCCACCCAGCCCCCCACCTACGTGCGCCCTGCCTACAACAACAACACCATTCTGCCATCTGAAATTGATCCCGTCGGCCAGGCAATTATGAAGCTGTATCCCCAACCCAACACCCAGGGAGACGTCACCGGCTCGAATAACTACCGTGACGTCATTCTCAGCTCTTCCAATTCTCTGCAGATCGACGTCAAGATCGACCAGCAATTCACCCAAAAATCGACTCTCTCGGTTCGATATAGCAATATATTTGGCAGCGGGTCGACACCCACAGTGTTCGGCGATGGCGAATTCAACGACGGACTGGCGTATACCACGAAGGTCTTTAACGATGGCATCAACTACTCCTACATGCCAACTGCAAACACCTTATGGACTACGACGTTCGGATTAGATCGAGTGTCGCAGCCGTCCCACACCAACTATCCCAGCCCAACATCTGTAGGATTCCCATCGTATTTGGAACAAAATGGCGTCATCCGCATGCCATCCATCATCATGGAAGACCCTCAATGGACTTCCATCTATGACCAATGCTGTGTCGACACGCAATTTGCTCACACACTGTACAACTATTCCACTTCATTCTCGTGGACGAAGGGCCAGCACACGCTGAAGGCTGGCGGCGCACAGCAGTTGTTTTACAACAACTTCTTCCAGCCCAACTATCCCAATGGATTTTTCAGTTTTAATCAGTTCGTTACATCGCAGTCTCCATTTGACACGGCGAACGGAGTTCAGGGAAATGACTTCGCCAGCCTGCTGCTCGGCTGGGGCGACCCAGGCGGCAGCGGGATCAACGTCACTCAATCCGTGGCCGACAAATCCACAGAAACTGCATTCTTTGTGCAGGATGACTGGAGAGCGACCAGTAAGTTGACTCTGAATCTTGGCCTTCGCTACCAGTGGGACACCCCATACACAGAGCGGCACAACAATAGCCAGTTCAGCGACTTCACGGGAAATAGCGGAATCTCGGTCGGTCCACTGCCTGGACAGAGCGCGCCGACGGTCTTGCAAGGAACCACCATTTTCGCTTCCTCTAAAAAAAGAACTGTTCCCACGGATTTCAGCAATATCGACCCACGCATCGGCTTCGCTTACATGGTGAATGAAAAGGTGGTCTTTCGCGGGGGGGCTGGAATCTATACCGGATATTCCGGTTTTACAAACTTCCAATATCCCGGTGCAGCCTACACTGCAAGCCCTGAAGTGTTCTTCAGCAAGGACGGAGGGGTTACCCGCGACGCGACCATGGAAAATCCATTCCCCGGCGGAATCCCTCCAGCCCAGGGCCAGACCTACGGTCCGCTGGCACTATGGGGATTGCAGGATCCGAATAATCTGGGAACGCAAACTGCAAAGAATGCCAAGATCTACCAGTGGAATATTGGAATTCAGCAGGCACTCCCTGCCAACATTGTTCTTGCCATCAACTACTCGGCAAATCGGAGTACCTACCTTCCGTGGGCTGGGACGGATAACCGCAATTTCATACCATCTGCGCTGCGGTCGACAGAGACAAGCGACCAGTTGAATCAGTTGACGACTAATCCATTTCAAAATCTTTTTGCTGGTCCGGGAGCAATCTTCAATGTCCCGTCCTCGCGCTATAGTGATCCCCAACTTCCTCTATTAAACCTGCAGCGACCGTACCCGCAGTTCGATGGTTCGTTTAGCGGCTACAAACTGATCAGCGCCAATTCCTGGTATAACGCGCTACAAGTCGTCTTCCAAAAACGGGGCGGTAAGTACCTAAACTTCGAGGGCAACTATACCTGGTCCAAGAATATGGATGACTCCTCCGCAGGCAACAATGACTGGGTTGGGACGCTGTCGGGTGTGAATGGAAGTTCTTTGCCGCAGGAGTTAGACCACTTGAAACATGAGTGGTCGGTCAGTGCGAATGATGCCACCAACCGGCTCGTCGCCGCGGTCATCTTTCAGCTTCCAATCGGACGCGGATACCTGGTGGGTGCCGATATGAGTCGCGTGCTCGATGCTGTCGTCGGCGGCTGGCAAATCACGGCGCTGGCAACCTTCCAAAGCGGACAACCCTTGAATATCTATATGGGCAATCCCAGACTCGCCGACGGAAACCAGCGCCCCAATTTGGCTTGCCCCGCCTCCACTAGTTTGACGACCGGCATCAGTATTCGGGATGCTGGACGTTATGGTTTGCCATGGCTCAATTCCGCCTGCTTCTCCGATCCGGGGGACCAACAGGCGGGCAACGCCCCGCGGTACTTCTCTCAGCTGCGCGCGGAAGGCATTCACGAAGCCGACATTTCTCTGCAGAAGATCTATAACCTCGGCGGCCGCAAGGGTCAGATTGAAGCCCATGCCGACTGCTTCAACTGCACGAATACGGAGCGATTCGGACTGCCGGACACTGGCTATGAAGACTCGACATTCGGCATTATTTCGTCGACAGCTGGGGGCTACCTACCCAGAAACATGCAGCTCGGCTTGCGTTATCAGTTTTAGTACAGGGTGAAACGGCTCGCAAAGCTACCAAAGTAACTCAGGAACTTCTTCCAAATTCAGACTCGCCAGGTTGCTCTCATCGGAGTGACTTGGCGAATTGGAGCTAGCGTATGCGGCAACAGTCCCACTTTGCCTTGATCGCGACGACAACTTTAGTAGCAGCTGCCTTATTTTCTACTACTCGCCTCTCGGCCCAGCAGTCCGATGTAAACCCTCGCGCGTGGATGAATGACGTTCGCATCGGCGCGTATGGACTGAGCAGTTCGAATGCCGCTCAGATCGTTCAGAAAGCGACCAGCAGCGACGTCTACGGGATTGAAGTGGACAACGACATCCCTGGCCGGTATGAGAGCTTCGTCGATCCGACCGCCAAGCTTGATGCGATTCGGCAAGTCGCAAAGTTGGCGCACGAACATGGCAATCACGCCTTTGTCTACATCGCTGGCTTTGAGTGCATCACGGCCAACGCGGCCAACTCTCCGCACTCGATGGCGAAGGATCATCCAAGCTGGCTGCAGCGTAAGCGTTCCGGCGAACCGGCCATGTTCACCGCCAACGCAGCCTTCTGGATAAAAAAGGGCGATGAAGATGTTTGGGTCACGCCCTACGCTCCGGAATGGCGCAAGATTTACATGCGGCGCGTCCGCCAGATTGCTGCTACTGGAATCGACGGCATTTATGTTGACATTCCCTATTGGATGACGCACTTCACCGGATGGGAAACTAGTTGGGCCAGCTTTGATGACTACACCGTCAAGGCCTTTCACGATCAAAGCGGCTTGAATGCCAGGACCGACTTCAAGCTCGGCGACTTTAATGATCCAGGCTTCCGCAAGTGGGTAGACTTTCGCATTCAAACCATCACCGATTTCATGGCGGAGGTTCGCAAGAACGCAATCTCCGTGAACCCAAACATTGCGGTCATTCCGGAAATCTATCCTGGCATTGAAGAATCTGCCGTGCGGGTCGGCGCAGACGTGTATCAACTGTATCCCGTGGTCGACGCGGTCGCGCACGAATATGAATTCGGCGAAGGAAAGGATCACACTGCCGCCAGCCGCAGTCAATTCGACTGGTTCCTGTACCAGGTCGGCATGCAGTCGTTTCGTGCGTTTGCCGGGAACAAGCCTACCTGGATGCTGAATTATTCCTGGGATGGCAATCCGCGAGTGACTCCCAGCGATGCGATGAAGAACCTCGCTATGTCAGAGCTCATGGCAGGCGCGAACTTCTGGGACGCCCCTGGTCATAGCATGGCCGGCTCGAATGACATGGCCACGCGTATACAGATCTTCCACTGGATCGCTGCCAATCAGTCAATCTTCAGCTCGCCCAGAACTCCGGTCGGCAAGGTTGGCGTGTATTTCTCTGACACAACGCGTAACTATTATCCGGATGAATTCATTCATTCCTACCAGGGTGTTCTGCTGCTATTGTTACGCAGCCATATCCAGTTTCAAATCGTCACCCCTCGCACACTCGCTTCGTTTCACGGCACCACCTTAATTTTGCCCGATGTTCGTATTCTCAGTCAGCCGGAAGTCGACGAGTTACATCGCTTGTCTGCATCATGCAGAATCATCTCGACCGGAAATTTCAATCCTGGCCTCGCTGGCTTTAAGGAGCTGATTCACATTGGAGGCGATCCAGGCAGCAGTTATCTCGCCCTCGCGCAGAAAGATTTTGAGGGCGCTTCTCCGGAATCTCAATCGCAATTTTTGAACTCCCTCAAGAACGACTCTGACTTTTCTATCGATGCATCACCGGATATGGTTGTCTACATCGCAACGGTACAAGACAAAACCCATTGGTTCTTCGCAAACTTTAGCGGGCTGAAACAGGGCGCTGCCACCGTGCCTGTAACGCAGCACAACGTTGTTCTTGAAGCTCCCGTGCGCGGTGGGACCACGCTGCATTTTTTGCCGTTTCTCGGCACACTGATCAACTTGAACGGCACCATTTCCGGCGATCGCGTGAAGTTCACAATTCCGGAAATTGATCGCGGTGCGGTTGCCTGGACCGACCATGACATAACGACTGCTCAATGACATCGTGCGGGGTGCGATGTGAGGTCTTTTTGGTGGGCCCGGAGGGATTTGAACCCCCAACCAAAGGATTATGAGTCCTCTGCTCTAACCGTTGAGCTACAGGCCCTTAGCACCGCTTAACCTACTGGGTTAGCTGAGTTTATCAGTAATCCGACGGGTCTCCGCGTTGACCACTCTCTGTTCTTTCCATGAAGAATCACTTCTTTCGAAGCGTTCCTCCCAGTTTCACACAGCCAATCAGCGCTGGCCAACTCGGTCGGCAGACTGAAAATTCTTCGTCGAACAACTCGCCGGTGCGCGACCGCGCTGCGGCTGTCGTACTTCTATTCTCCTGGAGTCAAATTCAACATCTCGGAGGCAAATCTACTGATGGCCTGGTGAGTACCCACCAAAACAATTGTCATGCATACTATTTTCTATTGCCGTTGCCTGCGTCCAGCCAGTACGCTCCGAAGATAAGCGCCGAACAAAAAATTAAAAAGAAGTCTCGATCGATCAATCTTCCTGATACGCCGCCGCGATAGATCGAAGAATTCTGCCGCAATGTGAATTAATTTCTCGTAAGGCACCACACCGGATGGGAGTTTTGCAGTGACCGAACCTGTGTTCATCTTCCGTGACGTCGCAATGGTTCTGGCGGCCGCCCTGTTTTTCGGCTTCTTGTGCTGGCGTCTCCGCCAACCCTTGATTCTCGGGTACGTCCTCGCCGGTCTCGTGCTCAGCCCGCTCACGCCTGGCCCGCATGTTCATGACGTGCACACGTTTGAGGTCATGGCGGAGGTCGGCGTCATTCTACTGATGTTCTCCGTGGGGATTGAGTTTTCCATCCCGGAATTGCTGCGCGTCAAATGGGTCGCTCTGATCGGTGCTCCGATCGGCATCTCACTCTTGGTTGGCCTTGGCATCGGCGTGGGATCTTTACTTGGGTGGCCCATCCTCCAAAGTGTTGCTGTGGGCTGTATCGTCTCTGTCGCCAGCACCATGGTTTTAATGCGCCTGCTGATGGATCGCGGCGAACTCGGCTCCGAATCCGGCCGCATCATGGTGACTCTTTCACTGGTAGAAGATCTTGCCGTTGTGATTCTGACGGTCGTGCTTCCCAGCCTGGGTTCGTCCCACGGCGCAGACCTTGGTCATGTCTTCTTGAAGATCGGCAAGGCGCTTCTTCTTCTGGTTCCCGTTGTTCTGCTCGGCTGGAAGCTTGTTCCGCGTCTTCTTTCCTACATTGAGAAGACCTGTAATGACGAGATTTCTCTGCTTCTGGCACTGGCGATTTGCCTCGTTGTCGCCGCAATTACGGAAGCCGTCGGCCTGTCCCTTGCCCTGGGCGCGTTCGTCGGCGGCATGTTGCTTGGCAGTTCGCCTTACACCCACAAACTGGCCGCGCAAACACTTCCGCTTCGAGATGTCTTCGTGGCACTCTTCTTCGTCACTATCGGTATGCTCATCGATCCCACGACCTGGCTCTCCGGCTGGAGGCTTCTCGCAGTGATGGTCGGGCTAATCCTGGTGGGTAAATTTGTGGTTTGGTTTGCCGTCGTACGAGTGTTCCGCTACAGCCGAGAAACCGCATGGCGAGTTGGAATCGGCCTGACGCAGATCGGTGAATTCTCCTTCATCCTTGCGCAGGTATCCCTGCACTCCCACCTCATCACGTCAGAAATTTACAATGCAACGCTGGCCGGGTCGTTGATCACCATCCTGATCAACGCCACTCTCTTTAAGATGATCCCGTCGGCAACTGGAGCCATCGTGCGACAACCCGCCCACACTTGAGCGGCGCCCCGATTCTCCATCTCCTCAGTTCGGGCTATCTCGTCGATCGAACATGTTCGGGGCCTCACCCTTCGATGCGCATTCCTGCGCGGAGCGCATCCTCCGTCAGCGCGGCGAGAGCATCGAACAGATGCACCTGAAAAGTCCCCGGACCCTGCGCTTGTACTGCGGCGAACTCGCCCGCTAACCCGTAGGCGGCTAGAGCGCCGGCGGTTGCGATGACAGCATCCTTTTCCACTGCGGCACACGCTGCCACCACAGATGTCGCCATGCATCCTGTGCCCGTGACAGTCGCCATCATCGGATGCCCATTCGCGACCCGCAAAAGTCGCGTTCCATCCGTGACCACGTCGATGGGCCCTGTCACCGCCGCAACGCATCCGAACTTCTTGGCGAATTGCGCAGCCGCCACGTCCGCATCGCCCATCGGGCCGACAGATTCAACTCCGCGAATCTTGGATTCCATCCCTGCTAACGTGGCAATTTCGGCCCGGTTGCCGCGCACGATCGCAATCGAAAGCTCCTTCAACAAGCGATGAGCGCTTTCGGTTCGCAGTCGGGTCGCGCCCGCTCCAACTGGATCCAGAACAATTGGAATGCAGCGCTGATTGGCTCGGCGTCCGGCCAGAAGCATCGCTTCCACCTGCTCCGGCCACAATGTTCCCAGGTTCAATACCAGCGCACTTGCAGCGCCAACCATTTCTTCTACTTCTTGTGGCGCGTGCGCCATGACGGGGAGCGCACCCAGGCATAACGTGACGTTCGCACTCACGTTCATGACTACGAAGTTTGTGATGTGGTGTATCAACGGCCGCTGGCGTCGCACCCGCGCAATCACCTCGCATGCCGCCTGTGTTGCGTCGTTCATATGCGCCCTCCATCTAACTGTATCAATGGGCAGATCGCACCGTGCTTGCTCCAAAGGGCCACGACGGTTTCAAGCGGGCGCGAGTGCAGTTCAAACCGTTTCCTCACTTCGCTTGCGTCCGTGCGATGCATGCGGCGCGCTGTCGAACGTGATGTGGCGCACATACAACCATCTGTCGAATTCGCAATAGTTGTGTTCTCAGGACTCATCGCGTAACTGACTGTGCGATCACGCAGAAGGAACTTGGTTGTATATGAGCGTCTTCAAAGATTCAGGACATCTTTTCCGATTGGCCGCGCTGTATGCAGTCGGCACATTGACCTTTCTGTGCATACGCGGCTTTCTTGTGCCGAAAAGTTTTGGAGAATACGGACACTACCGGGGAAACGCCATCGCGGAAATTGGCGCTCGCCCGATCCATTTCGCCGGACATCAGGCATGTGAGACCTGCCACACCGACGTTCAGCAAATGAAGCAGAGCGGCATGCACGCGCAGGTAAACTGCGAAGCCTGTCATGGCCCATTGGCCAAGCACGCCGACGATCCTTCTGTGCAGCCTGCCAAACTGGACACCGCCGTACTATGTGTGCGGTGCCATGCGACCAGCGCCGCAAAGCCAAAGGGATTCCCGCAGGTCGCGGCGTTGGATCACTCTAATGGTCTTCCCTGCGAAACCTGCCACAAGCCGCACAGTCCGGCCATCAGCGTGGGAGGGTCAAAATGAACATCAGCCGGCGTCAAATGTTGATCTTGCTGCCTGCCGCGGCCGTCGCCTGGGAATCCATCCTGGCTGGCACGCCCGAGTCCTCCCCCAACTACAAGATGACCGAGCATTGGTGGAGCATGCTGATCGACATCCCCAAATGCATCGGTTGCGGCAATTGCGTTCGTGCCTGCCAAGCAGAAAATGATGTGCCGGATGGATTCTTTCGCACCTGGGTCGAGCGCTACCACGTGACGGACTGGAATATGGAGAATCCTGAAGTCATCTCGCCCGACGGAGGCAAAGAAGGCTTTCCCTCGGTCACCGAAGATGCGGATGGAAAATATTTCTTCGTTCCCAAACTTTGCAACCATTGTGCCGATTCGCCCTGCACCCAGGTCTGCCCCGTGGGGGCGACTTTCATCAGCCCGGATGGCATTGTGCTGGTGGACCAGACGTATTGCCTGGGTTGCGCCTACTGCGTCCAGGCCTGCCCTTACGGGTGCCGCTACATCCATCCCCAGAAAAAAGTTGCGGACAAGTGCACCCTCTGCTACCACCGCATCACCAAGGGATTGACGACGGCGTGCTGTGAGGCCTGCCCTACCGGAGCGCGACAGTTGGCCGACCTGAAAAACCCGAAAGACCCCATTCATGCGTTTCTGAAAGCTCACGATGTGCAAATCCTGAAGCCTCAAATGGCGACCGGTGCGAAGGTTTTCTACAACGGCTTGGATGGTTCAGTACGATGAGCACCGTCCTGGCGCTTGGGCGCATGAAGGAGATCGGCAAGTATGACAACCGGCGTTGAAGGTTACATGTATCCGAACGAAATCACGCTCTATTGGAGTGTGTTGATCGTTTTGTACCCATACATCACTGGACTGGTGGCGGGCGCGTTCATTCTCGCTTCCCTGGAGCGCGTCTTCCGCGTTGAAGCCGTCAAGCCCACGTATCGATTGGCGTTACTCACGGCCTTGGCCTTCCTGTTGGTTGCGCCGCTGCCGCTGCAGTTGCACCTGGGGCACCCGGAGCGCTCGCTTGAAATGTATTTCACTCCTCATCGCACCTCGGCCATGGCTATGTTCGGATTCGTCTACCTCTGGTACTTGATGGCTGTGCTGACCGTGGAAATCTGGCTGGACTACCGGCACGATATTGTCGTGATGGCCGAATCCTCGACCGGCTTGAAACGATGGTTCTATAAGGTACTCACCTTGGGCTCCAACAATATCAGCGAGCGCGCCCTGGCGATCGATGAACGCGTTGGTTGGATCATCACACTGATCGGGATTCCGTCCGCATTCATGCTGCATGGATATGTTGGATTCATCTTCGGTTCCATCAAAGCGAACCCCTGGTGGTCATCGCCGATGATGCCAGTGGTGTTTATCTTCTCCGCCATGGTCTCTGGAATCGCCGCGGTGATGCTGCTCTATATGGTGGTCACCCGTCTTCGCAAACAGAAGATCGATATGCTCTGCGTGGATACCATAGCGCGCTATCTGTTCTACATGTTCATCGTCGATTTCAGCCTGGAGATGCTCGACCTGATTCATCGCATCTATGAGGCGGATGAATCGTTTCGCAGCCTGAATTTCATGGTTCACACCAAACTCTACTTTTCCCAAATCGTTCTCCAAATTTGCATAGGGACGCTGGTTCCGATTGCGCTGCTGGGATCGACCCAGGTGCTGAAATTGCCCGCCATTGCGAGAAAACGAATCTATGTCGTGGCTGGGTGTCTGACCATGATGGGTATTTTTGCCATGCGCTGGAACGTGGTAATCGGAGGGCAGCTGTTTTCTAAAAGCTTCCTGGGTTACACGACTTACAAGATGGCGCTGGTCACCCGTGAAGGGCTTCTCATGTCCATCGCGTTGACCATTCTTCCGCTGTTCATCTTGTGGGCATTGGTCAAGCTGCTTCCTCCATGGCCAAAGACGGCGAACACTGAACTTCCCGCAGAGACAACGCACGGTAGCACAGCGCTTGTGTAACAACAGCGGTGGCGACAATGGACGAACTTTTTCTCGACACTCTGGCCCGACTTAGCACCACTGTGGAGACTCTGGAACGGCGGGTATACGCTCTCGAACACACCGCGTTAAGCCAACCGCCGATTCCCGCCGCACAAGGCAAAAGCGCTTCGACAATCCCTGACATTCCGCAGCCGCTTCCCTCCACGCAAACCGGCGGTGCTTTCTCCGTTGTCGGAAAAGTCATGATGGGAATCGCAGGGGCTTACCTGCTGCGCGCGATGGCAGAATCCACCATGTTCTCACGCGCGGCCGTTGTCGCCATCGCGATTGTCTACGCCACTATGTGGCTAGTGGCGGCAACGCGGGTAAAGGCGGATGCGCGCTTCGCTAGCATCGCGTATGCCGCCACGTCTGTCCTGATTCTTGTTCCCATGCTTTGGGAACTGACCTTGCGATTCAACGTCTTTCCCACGGCGATGGCCGCCACTGTTCTGGCCGCCTTTGTTGTCGCATCCTTCTGCCTGGCGTGGAGACGTCACTTCGCTGCCGTGACCTGGGTGACAACCGCCGCCTGCAGTGGAGCGGCTCTTATTATGGCGATTGCGACGCACGATCTGGTGCCGTTCATCGTAGCCATCCTCGTCATGGCCCTTGCCAGCGAGGTTGCAGCGGTCTGCAATCGCAGCTCGGCCATACGCGTGTGTGTTGCCGCTTCCGCCGATATTGCCGTGTGCGCCCTTATCTACATCGCCTCCCGGCCCGCGGACTCCCGCATGGATTACAAGCAGGTCAGCGAGTGGTTGCTGCTCACGCTCGGTCCCATACTTTTGCTGTTGTACGGGGGCAGCGCGACCGCCCAAACCGTACTACGCAGCCGTAAAATTACGTTTTTCGAAGCCTCGCAAACACTCATCGCATTCTTGCTGGCCGCGTGGAGCATCCTCTCATTTCGGTCAGGAGCAGGCGCAATCGCACTGGGACTGATTTGCTTGATGTCATCCGCCGTGGGTTACGCGCTTGTCTTTGCCCGCTTCACCTCAACTGCGGAGTTGCGCAATTTTCATGTATATGCCGCAGGCAGCGCAGCTCTCTTTCTGGTCGGAGTCTTTCTCTTCCTTCCGCCAACCTGGCTGGTTCTCGTTCTTGCCACGGCTGCGATTGCAGCAACCATTGTGGGGGTTCGAACTGAGCATCTTACCCTGGAGTTTCACGGCCTGGTGTTTCTTTGGGCGGCCGCGCTGTCGTCCGGCCTGCTGCTCTATGTCGGCCGCGCCTTCGCCAGCACAGTCCCCACTTCACCCACAGCGTTAATCTCGATTGTCTCCGCCGCGGCGGTTGTGAGTTACGTGCTGGAACGACGTTTCCAAGCCGACCAATGGCAGCATCATTTTCTGGATGTCTTGTCAGCGACTTTGGCCGTTGGCGCTATGGCGGCTCTAGTGGTGTACGGGCTGGTTCGCCTCACCGAAGTCGTCATCACCCCCGGAGCTTCCCATGTCGCCGTGATCCGCACCCTCACGACCTGCATTCTCGCGCTATTCCTTGCCTACGCCGGTTCCCGGTGGAACCGCAAGGAACTAGGCTGGCTCGCCTATGGCGCCCTGGCGTTTATTGCGTCGAAACTGGTGTTTGAAGACATGCGCCACGGCCATATGGGATTCACCGCAGCCTCGATCTTCCTGTATGCCATTACCCTTTTGTCGGTTCCGCGCTTGGTTCGCCTGGGCCAGCAAACAAAAGGCATACAGGAATAGCGCAATCTGCGCCCCGAACGCCCATCAGTTCGCTGTTGCCTCCCCGAAGTGAAACCCCATCTGCCTCTATTCGCTGACTGCGCGGCTGTGATTCAATGAATATAGATGACAGAACGCTCCTCCACTTTAGGCCGCCGGTTGGTCCCACGCCGCATCAAGGCCGTGCCCCGGCGAGTTCGCGAGCTTGCCTCCATTGCGCATGCGCTGGTTTCCACCAGCCATCCCTACATGGCCCATATCGTGCCCATGAGGCGCTGTAACCTTTCCTGCACCTATTGCAATGAGTTTGACGATGTCTCCGAGCCCGTTCCGCTGCCGGAGATGCTTCGCCGTATTGATGATCTTGCCCGTCTGGGCACCAGTGTCATTACCATCTCTGGTGGCGAGCCGCTGCTGCATCCGGAACTGGAGCAGATCATCGCGCGGATTCGGCACCATGGCCGCATCGCCGGCATGATCACGAATGGCTATCTCCTAATGCCAGATCGCATCCACCGACTGAATCGCGCCGGACTCGACCACATGCAGATTTCCATCGACAATGTGCAGCCCGATGAAGTGTCGAAAAAGAGCCTCAAGGTGCTCGACAAAAAATTGCAGATGCTGGCCGAACATGCCGATTTTCATGTGAACATCAACTCCGTCGTCGGCGGCGGCATCAAGTACCCGCAGGACGCGTTGACGATTGCACGCCGTGCATTGGAGCTGGGATTTACCTCCACCATCGGCATCATTCACGACGGCGATGGCCAATTGAAGCCGCTGGGAGGCGAAGAGCGCCGCATTTATTACGAGGTGAAGAATCTCGGCAAAAAGCATTACTCGCGCTTCAATCATTTTCAGGAAGCCATCGTCAAAGGCGAGCCCAACGATTGGCGCTGCCGAGCCGGCGCTCGTTATATCTATATTTGCGAAAACGGGCTGGTGCATTACTGCTCGCAACAGCGCGGCTGGCCGGGCACGCCTCTATCGGAATATCGCCGTAAGGACGTGCAACGTGAATTCCTGACGGAGAAAACCTGCGCTCCCAACTGCACCATCTCCTGCGTCCACCAGGTTTCGTATATCGACCACTGGCGGGCTCCGCAGACCTCAAGAATTTCCCCCGGCCTGCCGCCAACCGGGTCCGTGCAGGATCAGGAACTGGTTCATATTCAGCTCTCGTAACGCATTGCCCTTCAGTACACTCCCAACAAGGGCAATGCGCATCCATGAATCCATCTGAAAATCGGACGCCAGCCATTGGACTGCGCCAACGACCCGACTCGTGGTTGGATTGGCTGTTGACGCTCCCGGTTCTGTGGATGGGAACCGCTCTCGCGTTCCTCTCCATTGCGAATGGAATACGCAACAGCATCCAGCATTCGCTTGATTTTCAATGGAGCCCGGCACGCTTGCTCGCGCACCACGTCGATCCCTGGGCCACCTATCTCTCTGGCGATCCTGGCCATCGCATCCTGCTGAATCAGGTTCCCAACGACCTGCATGAGCTATACGTTGCGATGCTGCCCTTTGGCTATCTGCCGCTGATGCCTGCCAAAATTATCTGGGCGGCCATCAATGTCGCGTTGGTTTTGTTGAGCTGCTACCTTGTTGCGCGAATGTACGAACTGGATGGTCGGAAAACCTGGTTGTTTACGCTGCTGGTGTTGACCAGTACGTCCGCACGAGTCACCATCGGGAACGGCCAGGTCACAGCCCTGGTGCTGGCATCGCTTGCGCTGTGGGCGATCGCACAAAGTTCGCGCTCACGTGGACTATTTCTTGGAATTGCATGGGCCAAGTACAGCGTGCCGCCCGTGCTGGCCGCGTTTCTATTGCTGCGGCGTCGCTGGCGACTGCTGTTCTATTCGCTGCTTCCGCCTGTTGCAGGCTTTTTGGTCATGTATCAATGGCTGCGCACACCCTTCTGGAGGTTGCTGGTCGAACCCTTCTTGACTTCTACCAATAACGTCTCCCCCGGCCTGGCCAATATCATGGCCGTCAGCGAAATTGCTCTGCGGCATCCTCCGCTGTTCCGTCCGGTGCGTGATGCCTTTTACCTTTCACCCGTAGCCGGATGGATGACAGTGACTCCCTACCTGTGTGGGATTGCCTTGGCTATCGGAATTGCGATGTACTGTTTCTTGCGCGGCAAACAAGTCGACGGTCGCGTACTCCTGGCATGTCTCACGACTGCATGTCTCCTCTGCTTCAAACATCAGATTTACGATTTTCTTTTCCTGATGTTTCCGCTTGCCATCGCTTTGCGAGCGGAGAGCAACGCGGTGCGCAATTGGCTGCTGGGACTGATCGCCTACTTCTGGTACGGCGAGAGGCTGCTGCACATTCGCCGCTGGGAGTTCTGGCCGGCCGTCGTCCTCGTTAGCTCCGTATTATTGCTGGGGCTCATTGCCGCAACATGGAACCTGCGCGAACGCCTGCGATGGAAAACAGATTGGCAGCTATAACCCCCTGGCTTGCGTACATCTCCTGGCGAGCCATAGGCGTCTCGCTGATGCCACGCCACGCTAAGGATTCAGCCGCAATACCATGGTTCTCTCCAGTCGAAACTGCAGAACGCTTTCTGCCGGCACTTTGACTTGCTTCCCTCGCGTAAACACCTGTGTTAGCGCGCCGCCGCCACCGCCAGCCAGAGCACCAATACCCGCGCCTTTTCCTCCTCCAAAAATGCCTCCAAGCAGCGCGCCTACCGCCGCTCCGCCCCCTAAGAACTCAGCCGTACGGCGATTTTTCCCGATCCCTTTGGCGTTGGTCTCATTCACATTTGAAGTGGCGACACGGAATTGTTTAGGACCGATGGCGACAGAATACAAATCCAGAATCAGCTCGGGGCTATGAACGGCTCCTCCGGTTTTGATATTTCGAACCAGCAACCTGGCAGGCGCTCCCGCGGGGATTGCGACCTTTCCAGCACTATCCAGCACGCTGTTTACGATGGAGGCTCGGTACAACTGGCCTGGGTACGAGTGTGAGGAATCGATATTCTCGTCCGTGTGCACGGACAGTTCAGTACCGATCGGCAAGATGATGATCTCCGGCGACGCGGGAGCAACCGGCGCAGGGCCACCGCTGAAAACGATCGAGTCGACGTCATCGATGGGAAATTTGTAGTGGATGCCTTCAGAGCCCGCGAAAGCAATGGGATTGGTTCCCATAAAGTGGCCCGAATAACTTTTCCCGTTGCCGAGCGTCACCGTATCCAGCGCAGATGAAAATACCAGCGACTGAACATCGCGCAACGGAAATTGATATTGGATCCCGTGTATGTCGGTGAAGGCAATCGTGGTCGCGCCCTCATAATGCCCCGTGTAACTGGAACCGCCGTGCACGATGATGGTATCGGCGCGCACTATGCCAAGAAGGCAGAAAAAACTGAACACGACTGCAAGAAATTGCTTCACTGGAAGACTCCCGCGCCGCTGAAATGGAAAGCAAATTTACAGGCCTTGCAAGCGGCGATCAGATAACAATGACACGAAAGGTACTTGGAGTCACGGAGAAATCCATTCGGCAAGGCAGATTCATCGCCCATCAAGGAATCGGATCTGCCATAAAAGAATAGGGCCATCTCACCGATGCGAGATGGCCCGTCAACTCGCTCGCTACTCCTGTCGCTAGTACTTCGCCACTTTCGGGTCCACCTTTTCAGACCATGCCAAGATACCGCCCGCAAGGTTTTGGACCTTTTTGAATCCGTTTTGCGCCAGAAATTCTGCTGCCATCTGGCTACGGCCGCCCACTTTGCAGTGGACAACAATGTCCTGCTCCGGATCCAGCTCTCGCACTCGTTTCGGCAGGTCGTTGAGTGGGATCAGGTGTCCTCCCATTTGCGCAATCGCGAATTCGTAGGGTTCGCGAACGTCCAGCAGGAACAGATCGTCTCCGGCATCTTTGCGCCGCTTTAGCTCCTCTGGCTGCATCTGCGGAATGCCATTCACCAACGCCGCGGGTGCGGCGGACTTGGACGGCAAACCACAGAATTGCTCGTAGTCAATCAGCTTGGTGATCGTTGGATGCGTCCCGCAGGCCGGGCAATCTGGATTCTTGTGGAGTTTCAATTCTCGAAAACGCATGGCGAGCGCGTCGACCAGCAATAAACGCCCCACCAAAGGCTCCCCTGTACCCAGGATCAGCTTAATGACTTCTGTCGCCTGGATGATTCCCAATAAGCCCGGCAGAATTCCCAGCACCCCGCCTTCCGCGCATGAAGGAACGAGTCCCGGCGGCGGCGGCTCAGGATACAGGCAGCGATAGCATGGGCCTTCTTCCGTAGCGAACACGCTCGCCTGCCCTTCAAACCGAAAGATGGAGGCATAGGCGTTCGGCTTGCCGGAGAGTACGCACGCATCGTTCACCAGGTAGCGCGTTGGAAAATTGTCGGTGCCGTCGGCAATGATGTCGAAATCTTTGAGGATTTCCATCGCGTTTTCGCTGCTGAGTCGCGCAGGAAACTTCACAATTTTCACATTGGGGTTGATGGCCTTCAGCGAGTCTTCCGCCGAATCGAGCTTCGACCTGCCAATGTCGTTGGTCCCATGAATCACCTGGCGCTGCAGATTGCTAGCCTCGACCACATCAAAGTCGACGATCCCCAGTGTCCCCACGCCCGCCGCCGCAAGGTACATGGTGAGAGGCGCGCCCAATCCGCCCGCACCGATACACAAGACTCGCGCGGCCTTCAATTTCAGCTGGCCCTCTTCGCCAACCTCCGGGAGAATCAGGTGTCGCGAATATCGCGCCATCTCTTCCGGAGTCAAGGCGTCCGCCCGAGCTTGAGGTAGCCGCCATGGGAGCACCTCCCGCAATCGACGGAATGATTGACAGCGTATCTGACTCTTGAACGGGCGCGTTTTCCTGCTGCGCGATGTAACGAATGTCTTCATCGTTCAGATAGACGTTGACGAAGGCTCGCAACTTTCCCTGTTCTGTATAAAGATGTTTGCGTAGTTCCGGAAACTTCGTAGTCAATGCCGCCAGCGCTTCCGCAACAGTGCTCGCCGACACCTCAACAACGGCCTGCTTGCCCGCATACGCGCGCAGCGGAGTGGGAATATGAATCTGCATAATGCAATCCTCGCACGTTTCAAATTTTGATTGGGTAGATGAGACTGGGCTGCAAATTATCGAGCTCCAACCTCAGTGACAACCTCTATGGGCTGGCGTTCCAGGCGTTTATCTTCCTCTCCCGTGCCGGCCAGCAAAAAGGAGTTCGTCTCCATGGCCCTACATCGCACCAGGGTTTCTGCCCCATCCGTGGCGTTTCCAGTCACCCTGGTAATCACATAGGAACACCCAATCCAATGGGCCTCTTCCAGATCCGTTTTCGACCACTCCGCAGGATGGTCGGGATGTGAATGATAAAAGCCGACGATATCCAGCCCGCGACGCCGCGCCTGTTGCTGGATGCGGATCAGTTCCTGCGGCGCAATGTGGTAGCGATTGTGAGCTGAGTCAGACCGCGTATTTTCGGCCGAGACTGCATCCATCACTGTGTTGCCGTCCTCTTCCATGTGACCCAGCAAGCACACCGCAGCATTCATGCGGATAGGTCTCTTCCCCATGCCTGCGGATCGCGTCGAATTGGGTTTGTCCTATGCGCAGCATCGCGATCCTTATTCCTGCCAAAACCGTTCACTCAAATATTTGTCCGCACCGTCGCACAACACCGTCACGATTACCGCTTTTTCATTGCTTTCCGCGCACTCTTCTGCGATTCGCATAGAAGCCGCCACAGCAGCGGCCGCCGAGATGCCAACCATCAGGCCCCTTTCGCGCGCCAGCCGCCTCGCCATCTCATAGGCGGCTTCTGTCTCGATTTCCATTTTGCGGTCAGCAAGGTTCGCATCGTAAATTCGCGGCACCATGGCGGTCTCCATATGCTTCAGGCCTTCCAAACCATTGAATGGCGAATCCGGCTCCAGCGAAATACATTGGACGCGTGGATTCAATTCCTTCAGACGACGCGTAGTCCCCACGAACGTTCCACTGGTTCCTAGTCCGGCCACAAAGTGTGTCACGCGGCCTTCGGTTTGTTGCCAGATTTCATTTGCCGTGGTTCGATAGTGAGCACGCCAGTTATTGTCGTTTGAATATTGGTCGGCGTACCAGTACGTCTCCGGATTGTTTGAGGCCATTTCCCGCGCCTTGCAAATCGCACCATCGGTGCCGTTTGCCGGATCGGTCCAAACGATCTCCACCCCGTAGGCCGCCAGAATCTGCTTGCGCTCCGGCGAAACATTCGAAGGCATGACCAGCGTCACCGGAAATCCCATCGCCGCACCCAGCATCGCGTAGGCTATACCAGTGTTACCGCTGGTCGCGTCGAGTAAATGTTTTTTCTTGCCAGGCCCGATTAATCCTCGTTCGATTCCATCCAGAACGATTGCTTTCGCCGCCCGATCCTTCACCGAACCTCCCGGATTCACCCACTCCGCTTTTCCCAGCACAGCTACACCGCGAATACCATCATCGAGTCCGTCGATGCGAATCAGGGGTGTATTACCGACGCGATCTAGGATGCCGCTTCCTAAGCGGGACTGCACATCGGCATTTCGTGTTTGAGATTCGTCAGTCGTCAGCATGCCCGGAATCCATTTGTTTCGTCACGATATACTAAAAGTGTCGAGTCAGCGAAAATACAATCGCAACCGCGATTCCACGCTGCCTAACCATACTTCGAAAACGAGCATTCAGTCGATATTCCTATGAGCAAGAAAACAGACGCCCCAGTCAAAACCTTCGAGAGTGCACTAACCTACTTTCGCTCCCATCAGTTTGATGTCGCGGAGCTGCCGGGAGTCGCAAATCAGGTGCAAGTCCGCAAATATGGCTGCGGAGCAGTGCTGGCCAAAACGCCCAACGGTGGCGCCGCCTACGTGACCCGGCCGGGCTGCCTGATTGGCGGCGAAATTTCTCTCCTCGTCGACCACGGCTATCAGAAGTTCCTGCGCACCAGCAAAATTGAAGTCGCTGCCACCGCTGCTCACCTGCACGCCCTGCATGCATTCGACGAAGAACTGTGCGAAGCAATCGGAACTCCCGACTACTACAATCTGGCATTAGGTACGGTCAGCGATCTGTACCTTTATGACCGACTCAAAGGTCGCGAAGCGGCTCCGAAACCTGCCGCAGATACGCACTAAACGCGGCCATCTCCGGTTCTGGAAGTCTTTATTTACGGCGACCCGATTCCCGCTGCCACTCCCGATAAACTTCGCTTTTTGATACTCCCCGGTCGCGAGCGATCCGTTTCAGAGCGGCTTGCTCATCCAATCCCTGCGCAAGATACATAGCCATGGCGCCGCGAAGATCGCTCGCGGCCGCGGCAGCCGTAGATGCTGACGCATCCGGATTGGCTCCCGCCACCAGCAAAGTCATCTCGCCCCGTAATCAATTCTCGGCTCGCGCAGCTAGCCTCCAGTTCCTGCAATGTTCCACGCAAAAACTCTTCGTGGATCTTGGTGATCTCTCGCGCCAGAACGGCGCGCCGCTCCGCCCCAAAGATCTGGATCGCATCCCGCAGCGACTCCACCACCCGGTGTGGCGCTTCGTAGAAAATCATGGTCGCTTGTTCGTGTCGCAGCGTTTCAAAGAAGCTACGACGCTCCCCAGTTCGCGCAGGAGGAAATCCAACAAACAGAAACGACCTGGTATCGAGGCCCGACGCAGCAAGAGCCGATACAACCGCGGACGCGCCTGGTATCGGAATTACTGGAATTTCGGCGGCCACTGCAGCTGCCACCAGGTATTCTCCCGGATCGGAAATCCCGGGCATACCGGCGTCCGAGACCAAAGCAATCCGCGCTCCGCTCTTTAGTTCCGCGACCAGTTCCTCCGCGCGCTGGCGTTCGTTGTGGGCGTGGCAACTCACAGTGGGAACGCCAATGCCAAAATGCGAAAGCAGCTTCTGTGTCTGGCGCGTATCTTCGCAGGCGACTCGATCGACGCTGCGCAAAACACGCAATGCCCGCAACGTGATGTCTTCCAGGTTTCCAATTGGCGTTGCAACAATGTACAGTCCCGGCGCAAGCCGCTTTGTGGCGTCGTTTTCCGTTGTCGAAGCTGGATGCTTTGAATCGTGGGCGTCTTTGGCCATCAGCATTTCAACTGGACTGCTGTTGCAGTCGACGGCTTTCCGCCAACAAACCCATGCTGTGCATCAGGTTCTGCAGCGTCACGATGCCAACGATTTGCTCGCCATCCAGCACCGGTACCAGCGATAGTCCCCGGCCCGCGTTGATGCGGCGAAAGGTGACACCCAGAGAATCTTCCGGCTGGGCTACCTGAAATCCCCGCGACATAATCGACTGCACATAGCCATTGCCGTCCATCTGCAGGGTTTCCAGAATCCGTTGGCGCGAAACTACGCCTACCAACAAGCCACCGCGTACCACGGGAAAATCATCCTGCAGGTTGTGGATGGACTTGTAGACCGCATCCTCGAGTGTGTCAGATGCCGACAGGCAGGCAAAATCGGTCAGCATTATGTCGCGCATCCGCACCGTATCTACAACAGATTGAAAGACCAGTCCCTGGTCCTCCAGCTGCGCTCCCACAAATATGAAAAACCCCGCCAACAGGAGCCACGGATTTTGCAGAATCACGCCAGCCACGAACAATGCCAGCGCGATCACCTGTCCTATTCCAGACGCCGCGCGCGTTCCTTTCAAGGCTCCCTGGGCCCGCGAGAAATTGCCGCGAACCAACCTTCCAGCATCCAGCGGGTAGGCTGGGAGCAGATTGACGACCGCCAGGAAAATATTTAGCCAGAACGCACTGCGGAGCAAGTGCTGAGCACTGACCCAAGGTTTCGCCATCATAGAGACGCTTGGCGAAACTCCCACGATAAAGCCCAGCAGTACAAAAGCCGCCACAAAATTTGAGATCGGTCCGGCCATGGCGAGAGCTAGTTGGGCGCTACCTTCCGATGCGTGCTCGGCTGACTCCGGCGTCGCGTAGGAGGGTAATCCTCCGATCGGCAACAGCAATAGACTGCGCATTTCCAACCCGTGATACGCGCAGACGATGGCCCGGGCAACTTCACGCAATCCGACGATGCCCAGCAGTAGCAACCACAAGGAGACGCCCCGAATCGCCGCCATGCCGCTCATCCCGGTATACAGCAGGGAGAGACCTAGAAGCAGCGCGAAGAAAAAATGCAGGCGAACTTCAACGCCCAGCAAACGTCCCATCGGGATGGACCAACCGCGCATGTCGAAGCCTCTCCAGTATTGTAGATGGAGTTGCGTGCACCTTCCCGAGCGAGAACGGACCTAAGGTCACGAAAAGCACCCGCGGCCTGGTGAATTTTGCGCCGACGCCGCCGAGAACACCCCTGATACTGAAGTTATGCGCGTGATCGCCGGCAAATACCGCTCGCAGCCACTTGCCTCTCCAAAAGGCAGGGACACTCGTCCGACCAGCGATCGATTGCGCGAAACGCTGTTCAATATCATCGCTCCTCATATTCAGGACGCCGTGTTCGCGGACTTGTTTGCCGGAACCGGTGCGGTTGGAATTGAGGCCATCAGTCGGGGAGCCCGTCAGGCCTATTTTGCCGAGAACGCCAAGGTCCCACTAGCAACGTTGCGGCATAACCTCGAGCGGCTTGAAATCCACGATCAGGCCATTGTGGAGCCGACAGGCGTCCTGCCCCTGTTGCGACGACTGTTGCACCAGAAAGTCACCCTGGATCTGATATTTCTTGACCCGCCCTATAGAGACCAGCTAGCTTATGAGACAGTCCTTAGGTTTCTGGCAGAGCACTCAATTCTCCACGCAGATGCGATTGTGGTCGTGGAGCATTCTCGGCGCTACAGCCTGCCAAACCTGAACCTTCAGCTGCAGCCCTACCGCACGATAGAACAAGGCGAAGCAGCTCTAACCTTCTTTCGTTGCAATACAAAACCTGCGTCGCATCCCTCTGCTGACGGCGATTAGAGAACTTTCGTACGAGCCTGGGGTTTTCATTTTGGAACCCTGTCAGTTACCCGGGTTACCTGGACATAACTAAAGTGCGGTGACCGTATTCCTTGTTATGGTGTAGGTAGCCCGCTACCTTAGGTTCACTCCAACGAAAAGTTGGTCGAGGCTAGTAGACGAGGATTGATGAAATGAAAATTAACTTTTTGCGCGGTTTGGCTTTTTCTGCGGTTCCGATTGTTTGCGCTATTTCCATTACTGCCACCCAGGCATCAGCCCAACAGGTTCGTGGCTGGTCCACGGGTCATGTCGAAAATATCGTTTTCGATGGTTCGACACAGGCGGGATGGTATTCCTTTCCCGGCCAAAGTCCCAAGCTCCACTTCAAGGGCGACCAGGTTCGCATTAAGTCGCGCGAGCATAGCACCGTGCTGCTCAGCCGCGACGCTGACGCTTCCGGCACAGCTGCAGAGGTTGAACTGACCCGCGCACCCAAAAGTACATCTTCCATCTCTGGCCTGGGCTTGGTCGGCGATGCGGATCACGCAGTGGTAATTGGCCTGGGAGATGGCAGCATCGTCCTTTGGCAGCTGGAACCTAATTCCGCGAGAGTGTTAGCTCGCCAACCCGTCAACACCAACTCGCAATTCGAGTTTCGCGTCTCTGGTGGCGGCGCACAGGATGTACGTTTCTTCTGGCGCCACCGAGGCGATAGCGCCTGGCACCCGCTTGGCAACGCTGCGGTTGGTCGAGTTCTCACCACCTGGCAGGAGCCGCTTCGCTTCGGACTGCTGCTGGATGGTCCTCAGGGCAGCGAAGTGGTCTTCAGCAACTACCGCGCGTCCCTTGCCAATGAGGCGAGCGCCTCACTGCAACCGCTGGTTATCGCGGGTCAGTAGTCTCCGTTTTTCTTTGAAAAGGCCTGAGCGATTTGTTGCTTGGGCCGATTTTTTTTGGTTTTTGCTGCCTCACGCAGACGATCCACCGGCGCCACCCGTATGGTGCCCTGTCGCCAAATCTACCGTGAACGGCACCTCTAAGTCGGTTTCCAGGTCCCATCCGAAACCGTGCACTTGAAGGTCGTCCATTGCCGTCACACGCAACCCTTCCCACGATAAGCGACCGGTTTCCCAGGCTTTTCCCTCCACCCCCAATGCCCACAAACTGTGAAAGCTGGCAAAGAGGAGTAGCTTCTGATTTGGCGCCGCAGCAAGCCATGTGACCGGGCGGTACGGAATCTGCATCCACATGTCTGGACGATCAACGTCAACCACGTAGGCGTATCCACCGGCAATGGCGCACATCTGGCGCGGATTTGGACAACTCCAGATTCCATGGGGCAGCGATGGATCGGCATAGCCTAAAGCAAATGTTGCCATCGCCCTCTCCACCTCTGGTCGCCACTGAAAGTAAATCTGCAGTGCTCCGCGTTCAACTTCCTCGACCGCCTGCGGGTAAATATAGTGCCGCTCGGGCGCAATCACCGGCGCTGACTCCAGGATTTCAACCTGCCAATCGTGCGGGAACGTTCTGTCGGCGCGATGGAGCTTTTCAGATGTCATCGGAAATCAATCGTTATGATGAATCTAATGCACCACGACGCCGAAATTCTCGATCAATTTACCCGGCAGGCAGAACCGTTCTTGCGACGGCACGAAAACAGCCATCAAGGCCTACTGCAGTTGATGGTTGACTGTGCCGACGTTCGACGGCAAGATACCGTGCTCGATATCGCCTGCGGACCTGGGATCGTTTCCTGCTTTTTCGCTCAGCACGCCGCCCGCGTCACCGGCTTGGACATCGTCCCTGCGATGCTGGAACGCGCCGGGCAACTCCAAGCTGCAAGAAAGTTAACCAACATCGACT
The DNA here is from genome assembly GCA_963735505.1 of uncultured Acidobacteriota bacterium. Lineage (GTDB taxonomy): Bacteria > Acidobacteriota > Terriglobia > Terriglobales > Acidobacteriaceae > JAKAAZ01. The sequence goes on from CAVTLR010000007.1 coordinate 247,036, forward strand.
GGGCACTCGGTGAATCAACTGCTCTTCCCTTTCAAACTGACCGCTTCGATCGCGTGGTGACCCGATTTTCGTTCCACCATTACATGAAGCCGCACGTGGCCCTTGCGGAAATGATGCGGGCCTGCAAGCCCGGCGGCGTTGTGTTAGTCGCAGACGTGGCTCCACGCCCCGAGGTACAGGACCGCTTTAATCAGTGGGAGATTCTGCGGGATCCATCGCACACCCGCGCCCTGACGGAGTCGGAACTCGAAGCCCTTGGACACGATGCAAGACTGCATCCAATCCGACGAGCCACGTTTCAGATGAAGATGAACCTGGAAGACCTGCTTGGCAGTTCATTTCCGAAGCCTGGCGATGCCGACAAAATTCGCGCGTTATTTGAACAAGACATTCAACGCAAGACCGATACTCTTGGGGTGTCGGCGGCACGAGAAAACGGGTTGGTGAAACTGACGTATCCGATCGCCATCTTTGCCTGGCAGAAACCGGTATGACCTTGAACTGAAAGCTCGCTTAGACGGCGCCGCCGGCGGCCAAGGCCTGATCCAAATCGGCGAGCAGGTCCTCAACGTCCTCGCAGCCGGCACTCAGACGGATAAATCCTTCGGAAACCGCATCATGCCCCCATCGCGCCCGCCGCTCAGCGGAAGAAACGATGCCCCCAAAGCTGGTTGCTTCCACAAGTAAATTCGACGCCTTCAAAAACCGCTCCGCAGTCGAGCGATGCACCAAATCGAAACTGACCACAGGCCCAAAATAACGCATTTGCTGGTGCGCCAATGCGTGGGCAGGATGCGAATTCAGCCCCGGATAGTTCACCGACTTGACGGCTTTTTGACTCTCGAGAAACTCCGCGATGCCCTGCGCGTTACGCGACTGCTTTTCCAGTCGCAGCGGCAGCGTCGCCAGCGATCGCATGGCCAGCCATGCCTCCATTGGTCCAACAACGGAACCGGAAAGAGTTCGCCACCGATCAATTTTCGCATTCAACTCCGTGTCGCTGACCGCTACATGCCCAAGCAAAAGATCACTGTGACCAGTTAAAGATTTTGTATCCGACGAAACAGAGATATCGGCGCCCAACGAAAGAGGTTGCTGGCCGAGTGCGGTTGGCGTGGTGTTATCGACTGCCACCAGCGCACCCGCCTTATGCGCCGCATCCGCCAGCAGGCGGATGTCGCAGATATCCATCGTGGGATTGGACGGCGTCTCCAACCACAGCAGCTTCGCCCCTTCCAGCAGCTTTCCCTGGGCGTTGCCGGCCGTGGGAGCCAGTCGCGCTGTGATGCCGAACGACGCTAGAAACTCCCGTGTCAAAATACGCGTCGTGTAGTAGCAATCGGACGGCAGCACGATCGTATCGCCGGGCCGAAGGATCGCCGCAAAAACAGCCATCACTGCAGCCATTCCAGATGGAAAGATGCGCGCGATGCCGCCCTCCAATGTTCCCAGCGCATGCTCCAGTTCGCCCCATGTGGGGTTGTGGAATCGGGCGTAGGTGTACGCGGACTTCGCAGGATCGCCCGGCGTGGCATACGCGGATGCAAAAATCGGGCCAGGATGAATTGGATCGCCAGCGGCTACTTTTTCCGGTGGCTCAGGCAATCCAACCCGAACCAGTCGAGTGGTGTCTTTCATTGTCTCCCCCTGAAAAGTAGAAATCCGACGCGCGCTCTACTGCGCATGCGCACCACCGGTCAGCATAAGATCTCCGTAGACAAAACCTTCTCGCTCGACATTGTGTGTGTGCTCGACGTCAATCGGTTGCGAGAACATGGGTCCCGCGTAAGCGAAGCTGTGAAACTCGCCGCGCTCCCCGCATGGATCGACCGACGCAGGCAAGTCGGCTAGAAAGCCAGCATCGAAAATGCGTCCACAGAATGAGGAGGACAATTTACGCGGGTCGAGGCACGTGATGCGGGCCCGCAGTCCGGAAGCGACCATGGTTTGCGCCAGTTGATCCGTCGGTATTCCCCAGATAGGGAATACCGGCTCCAGTCCTGTCCCGGCAAGGTGTTCGATGCGATAGGCGCGAATGTCTTCCAGAAATAAATCGCCGAACGCGACCGCTTCGAATCCCTCCTGCACCGCACGCACGCAGGCAGCCTGCATGCGCGACTCATAGGCTTCGTTGGAGCATGGATACGGCAATGGAATTTTCCAGAGCGGTAACCCAACGGATGCCGCCTGCAAATCCAGCAGTTCCTCGCGAAACCCATGAATCGCCACGCGATGGAATTCTTCATTGACCGTGGTTAACACCGCTGCCACCTGGTACGCGGGATCCTGCCGCAAGGTGTGGAGAGCCCACGCACTATCCTTGCCGCCACTCCAGCTCAACAGCGTCTTCTTGGGTCGCATTCGCGGACCTCCTTCGTAAGAACAGAAACGGTGCAAACTTCACGCGGATGGAAGTGCCGAGAGAAATTCTTCGACGCGTTGTCGTACATTCAGGATCGGAGTCGGCAACGGCAGCGCATGTCCGGTCTCGATAAGGGGAACCAGTTTGTCGAATTCAGGACCGGAGTGAGCGCCTGTGATCGCGATCCGCACGGGATGAAAGAGATCCTTCCCCTTTGCCCCGGTCGCAGTCTTCACTTCGTTCATCGCGGCTTTGAACGCTTCCGCCGTGATTGGAGATGGAAGCGCGGCGATTCGCGCGGCGAAGGCTTCAAGAACCGGACGTGCCGATGGGTTCGCGAAGACTGCGACATTTTCATCATTCGCCAGCGCTGCCGCTGGATCCACGTCAAAAATAAAGCGCGCTTTCTCCGGCAGCTGATCCAGTTGGTCGACTGCAGGCACAAACAGCGCCAGCAGTTGCATCATCCACGCGTCAATCTCGGGAGTAGTCGCATCGGGGAGCCAATGTTGCGCGACAAAATACGGTCGCGCCAGATGCAGCACGCGAGCGGGCTCCGCAAGCTTCAGGTAATGCCGGTTCAGCCAGTGCAATTTGTTGAAATCGAAAATCGCGGGCGACGGGGTAACCCGCTCCAGCGTAAATTCCGCAGCCAATTCAGACATGGTGAAGGTTTCTCGGGTTCCGCCTTCCGCACCCCAGCCGAGCAGCGCAAGATAATTTGTCAGCGCTTCCGGCAGCACACCCATCTCTCGAAAGGTGGAGATCGAAGTAGCACCGTGCCGTTTCGAGAGCCGCGTTTTATCTGGCCCAAGGATTGTAGAAAGATGCGCAAACTCCGGTACCGGCCAGCCGAATGCCTGGTAAATGGCGACCTGTTTCGGTGTGTTGGATAGATGATCGTCGCCCCGAATCACGTGAGTGATCTTCATCAGGGCATCATCGACGGTGACGACATAGTTGTAGACCGGCATGCCCGAGGAGCGCACCAATATTGGATCGGAAACAGCATCGGCGGCAAACTCCACCGCACCGCGAACGATGTCGTGAAATGCAATTGGGTCGGATCCAATCTTCAGGCGTACCGCAAACGGTTCGCCTGCCGCAGCACGGGAGGAACTCTCATCCGGCGAAATATTCCGACAACGACCGGAGTATACCTGCGGAAGGTGCGCCGCGACGGCCTGTTCGCGTTCGCGATCCAACTGCTCCGCCGAGCAGAAACAGCGGTAGGCGCGGCCTTCGGCCAGCAGGCGATCCGTGTGCTCGCGATAAATTTCGAGGCGCTCCGACTGCCGATAGGGACCGTACGGGCCTTCGCCATTGCAAGCTTCGGGCCCCTCATCCCAATCCAGGCCCAGCCAACGCAGATCGTCCAGCAACTGCGCCTCGTATCGGGCCTCACTGCGCTCGATATCGGTGTCTTCAATCCGCAGCAAAAAAGCCCCACCGAATCGCCGGGCAAACAGCCAGTTGTAGAGCGCAGTGCGGGCGTTACCAACGTGGAGCTGGCCAGTCGGCGAGGGAGCAAAGCGGACGCGGGGTTTCTGCAAACTCATGAATCCTGATGGTAACAAAGGAGTGGTTGCTGTCTGTGCAGGGCGACGACGGTACGGGCGTATCGGCGCTAGGTGAAGTGCTCCCAACCACCCGGGGGGAGCGGCCGCGCATGTTCTCGACCTTCGATTACGTCTACAAGCTCGACACGCGGAGTACGGGATTTGTCAGCGCGCATTTCTCCGATGCAGGTGACAGGTACTCCGGCAATCCTCCGCGGAACATGTATCTTCGGTGACGCAGTAAACAGCAACTCGTAGTCCTCGCCGCCATGAAGCGCAAAGTGCAGCACCTTGTCCCGATCCGTGCCTGCCACGCGCTGCGCGATCGGATGAATTGGAATGGCAGACGCATCGACCGTGGCGCCCAGACCGGACTCTTCACAGAGATGATCGAGATCCGTCGACAGGCCATCGCTAATATCGATCGCAGAGCTGGCTCGATGATTCTTGAGCAGCCATTCGCCAACGGCGAGTCGCGGTTCAGGAAATAGATGCGGATGGGGATTCGGAGCGCCAGCTTCTGCCGTGGCAGCGGTCGCGCTTCGAAACCGCCTGTGATGGGAGCCTAGCTGCGCCAGTTCCGCAGCGGCACCCCCCAAATATCCCGTGACGAAAATGCGATCGCCGACTTTCGCCGTAGACCGTCGAAGGGCACGGCCTCGCGGCGCAGTGCCGACCAGGACAACATCCATCAATCCCAGCCCTGTGACAGTTTCACGCCGATCCTGCCGGTTGCGTCTCGATGCCGCTGCGATCAGAGGCGACCCCGCCGTGTCCCCACCGGCGAGGGGGACCTTGTACTTGTTTGCGAGAGAAAGAAATCCGTCAAAAAAACGGTCCCTCCAGGAGGGCTGCCCGCCGCGACTTCGAACCAGCTCGACCGGAAGTGCCAGCGACAAAAATGCTGCCAGCGGGTTGGCACCCATCGCGGCCAGATCGCTCAATCCGCGCGCCAAACAGCGATGTCCAACGGCTTCCGGCGTGTGCCATTCCCGCCGAAAATGGACCGACTCCAAAGTAAAATCTGTTGTGACAAGCACATCATTCCCGGCCGGCGGGCGAAGGACGGCGCAATCATCGCCGATCCCCATGGCTACCAATGAAGACGAACGTGTTGTGATGTCGCGCCGTGTGCGGGAAGGCTTGCGTTTCTTGTCGCCTGTCAAGCGCTTGCGCAACGACACAATAAATGCGCGCTCGCCGCTGATGGAGGGGTGCCTCATTGAATGCCAGAATACCTCTTGCGACCGTAACCTATTGCAGATTGAGGACTATCTGTATGCTAATGCACGCTTTGATCCCCGGCTCGAACCCTGCTTTTCCTCATTGACGCCCCTCCCCCGCTTTGCTAGGCTGGTCCCTCAGCATATACACTGGCGTAGTGCGCATCTCCCCCGATTCGCATGAGTACCTTCTCTTGTCCAACTCGATTACTCGGGGGATTGTGTCCCGTCCAGAATAGGACTTGCTGAAAGGAAACGAGTTCCACACGTGCGTAAGCGTCATTACATCGTATATGTAACCCGAGATGACCAAGGCCAGCTGCACAAGGTCCCTATTCCGATGCGTTACGCGTACGCCTTCGTAACTGCAGCGGTTGTTGGTCTGTTCACAATCACCGGGCTTGCCGGATCGTACGGCAGAATGCTGCTAAAGACAGAACAATTCAATCGGGTTCGCAGCGAACAGCAAACCCTTCGCAAGCAATATCAACTGTTGCAGAAGGATGCGAAGCAGAAAGATATTCAGGTCGCTTCTCTGGGCTCGCTGGCCAGCGAAGTATCCGTGTTGTATGGGCTGCGGCAGAGCAAGCTTGGAGTCGTCAAAGCTCCGCGAACCACTGGCACAACAAACAGCGTTCTGGCAGAGAACGATACCTATGAAAACTCTCTCGACCGGTTATACGCTTTGCGCGACACTGCCCTTTCCGGCGTAGCAGCCCGGGCATTGACTTCCGGACTGGGACCAAATTCCACTCTGACCGACTGGGTAAACTTGGCAAACGCGCCAACACTGTGGCCGGTCATGGGACGCATCACTAGTTCCTTCGGAGAGCGAACCGATCCATTCGCTGGCGATGAAGGTGAGTTCCATCGCGGAATCGACATAGCGGCGCCCACAGGAACCGCCATTCATGCGACCGGCGATGCTGTCGTCGCAAGCGCTGGCTGGGGTTCAGGGTATGGACGCGAAGTAGTTCTGAATCACGGCCATGGAATCACGACCCTGTATGCTCACATGGCTTCGATCACGGTCGTGCCGGGTGAGGATGTCACCCGCGGCCAGGTGATCGGATACGTGGGCATCAGCGGGCGCAGCACCGGCGCCCATCTGCATTACGAAGTTCGGATCAACGACACCGCCGTCAATCCTCACCGATACATGCGGATGACGATGGCCCAGATGTCCCAAACCACCGAATTGCCACAACAATCGGGCCAGTAGTTCTGGCTCGCAGACACGAAATGCCTGGGTCCAATGCGGCGCAAATTCCGCGGCGTTTCTAGCGGTTACAGAATCCAACCACCGCCAGCAACCTCGTCGCCATCGTAAAACACCGCTGCCTGTCCAGGCGTGACCGCGCGTTGCGGCTGATCGAACGTGACCGTAACTTGATCGTTACCAGACATTTCCAGCGACCCCCAGGCGGCCTCATGGCGATGCCGAATCTTTACCTGCAGCCGCATTGCACCCCCCAGGCACGGAATTGAAATCCAATTGAGCCGATTCGCCCGCAGGGTTCTCGATGCCAGTTCCTCGTTGCTGCCGACCACAACTTTCCTGTCCGCGCCGTTGATACCGATCACATACAGAGGCGAGCCGGTCGCCACTCCCAGGCCCTTGCGCTGGCCCACGGTGAAATTATGGATGCCCTCGTGATGCCCGACCACTTCACCCGTCGTGGTGACAAGATCGCCACTAGTGTCCGGCATCTCTTCTCCTCGATCGGCAAGATACGCATCGAGGAATTGCTTGTAATCGCCTCCAGGAATGAAGCAAATCTCCTGCGAATCCGGCTTGTTGGCGAGCGCCAGCCCCTGCTGGGCCGCAATGTTTCGGACATCCGGCTTGCGATACCCACCCAACGGAAACAGGCTGCGGCTCAATTGCTGCTGCGTCAATCCAAATAAGAAATAGGTCTGGTCCTTGCTGGTATCCGCGGGCCGCTTCAATATCCAACGGTCACGAACGGGATCGTATTCATTGCGCGCATAGTGCCCGGTGGCGATGCGCTCGGCGCCAATCTGGCGCGCAGTATCCAGCAACTGTGCAAACTTCAGATGGTTATTGCAGAGCGTGCACGGTACGGGAGTGCGACCGCTCAGATACTCCTGAACAAAAGGCTGCACTACATCATGCTCAAAGCGGTCCTGCTGATTCACCACGTAATACGGGATGCCAAGATGCTCAGCTACACGGCGCGCGTCGTAGACGTCATCCAGGGAGCAGCAGCGGCCTTCGCTCGTCTCCGGCATTCCAGGCCGGCCTGCGAGACGGCGCTGGTTCCATAGCTGCAGCGTCAGGCCGACCAGATTGTAGCCTTCAGACTTCAGCATGGCAGCCACGGTCGAGGAATCAACTCCACCAGACATAGCGACGGCAATGGTTTCGGGTGTGGACATTGTTCTGAGAAACATATCTTTCTTCGATTAAATTTGGGCAGTCACAACCCGGCGTGCATTCGTCGGGCCTGTATCGTTTTGGTGATAGAAGGGCGACAGCTCCCGCAGCTTGGCGACTGCCTGCGGCACAATTTCAATCGCGTAATCCACGTCTTCCGCCGTAGTCAGTTTAGAAAGACTAAAGCGAAGGCTGGCACGGGCGCGCTCGGCAGACACACCGATCGCCGTTAGCACATGCGAGGGCTCGCTCGCTCCTGAAGCGCAGGCGGAACCGCCGGAAACCGCCAGACCTTTCAGATCCAGCGAGATAACCAGCGCCTCCCCTTCCAGGTGATCGAACCACAAATTGGTAGTGTTGGGAACGCGCGGTACCTGGCCGGAATGCACCCCAGCATCAGCGACTCGAGCTAGAATTTCATTCTGTAAGCGATCGCGCAGAGCTGCAATTTGCTGCGTGGATCCGTCTTCCAGGGATCTCGCGGCGATTTCGGCCGCTTTGCCCAAGCCAACAATCCCCGCCAGATTCTCCGTGCCGGCGCGGCGTTGACGCTCATGCGTGCCACCGTACATCAATGGCTCAATCTTCGTATCTTTGCGCACGAACAGAACCCCGGTTCCTTGTGGCGCGTGAATTTTGTGGCCAGAAATCGAGAGGAGATTGCAGCCGATCTTCTCGACATGCATCGGCAGTTTTCCAGCGGCCTGCACGGCATCTGTGTGGAACTGGACTCCCGCTTCGGCGGCGATCGCGCCGATCGCTTCGACCGGTTGAATAGCCCCGGTCTCATTGTTCGCCATCATGACGCTGATCAAGCGCGTGTTCGGCCGCAGAGCGCGGCGCACCTCTTCCAGGTCGACCACTCCATTGTCATCGACGGGGATAAAGGTGACTTCTCGGCCCGATTTCGCCAGTTGTTCGGCGGCGTGCAACACGGCGTGGTGCTCGATCGTCGTCGTAATCACGTGGTCGCCGGGCTTGGACGCGCCGAACAGAGCCAGGTTATCGCTCTCGGTACCGCCGCTTGTGAAGACAATTTCTGCCGGGCGGCAATGCAACAATGCGGCCATCTTGACGCGAGCCTGCTCTACCGCTCCGCGGGCTTGCTGGCCGAAGGAGTGAACCGAGCTGGCATTGCCAAAGCGTTCGACAAAGTAGGGCCGCATTGCCTCCAGAACCTCCGGCAGCAGCGGCGTCGTCGCGTTGGCGTCCATGTAAACACGGCGCATCATGAAAATACTCCCAACTCTATTGTACGGTGCACAGCCGGGTGGCGCTTAGGGCAGAAACTGCGCGACCTTTTCTCGCTGCGGCGGCGGCGTAAGCCAGCTGACGACGAACAAACAGACCAGTGAGGCGATCAACGCCGGGAAAATCGCATCGCGGTGTACAAACATTGTCGGCAAGTGTCGATGCACCAAGCCCGTATCCCATACAACGGTGACAAACGTGCCTGCCGCGATACAGGCGACAGCGCCGTAGGAATTGATCCTTCGCGAATAGAACGCGGCCAGGATGACAGGCGTAAGGGCTGTGGAATAGATAGTGTAGGCATACAGCGCCTTTTCCAAAATCGACACTGTGTAAGCGCCCTGGATCAGGGCCCAGATGCCCAGGCCAACCACCACCAGCCGCGAGACCAGCAGAATGCGCTTGTTGCTGGCCTGCGGATACATGTAGCGAAGAAAGACATCGTTGACCAGATTCGTTGCCGGAGAAAAAAGATAGTTGTTCGCGGTCGAAATCACCTTGGCGAAAACAGCCCCCAACAGAAGCGCCCCCAATAGCGCCGGCAAACCATGGCGCGCGGTATAGGCAATGACTTCGCGCGGATTCTGGCTGACTTCTCCCGTTTTGTAGATGGCCGAACCAATGACAGCGATGGCGATGATCACTGTTTCAAGAATCACCGTGCCGATCACCCAACCAACAACAGCCACGCGTGCATCCCGCTCCGACTTCGCAGAGAAGAATTTCTGATACATCGCCTGATTGCCCAGCATGATCAATAGAACCGGCAAAAAGAATTCCATCGCGCGCGCAAAGGAGATGGACCCCAACACCTGAAAATGGCTGGCCGGCAGCGCAGCATGCAGCCCCGCAAACCCGCCCGCCTCATGCATCAAAATCGGTACCGACACCAGTAGAGCCACGGTGACCAGCAGGCCGATCGCCACATCCATGTAGGCGACGGAGGCCATTCCACCCAGGGCCGTAAACACAATGACGAACGCCGTAATCATGTACATCGCGGCAGTGCTACTGATGGCATCCGGAAAGATCAGGTGCAGAATATCTCCGCCGCCACGCAGTTGATAGCTGGCGATGGCGGTATATGCGAACAGGATGGCGATCACGCCGAGCACCCGCGCTGTCTGGTTATAGCGAGCTTCCAGCAGATCCGGGATAGTGTACTGCGCGAATTTTCTGGCTCTCGGCGCAATGAAATAAATCAGCAGCAATCCGGCCCAGCCACCGGCAGGCTGCCACAGTGCGGCAAAGCCATTACGATAGGCATTCTCCGCGCCCGCGAACAAAGAGCCAGCGCCAATCCACGAGGACAACAGCGTAAACACCAGTACAAATGCAGGCAGCGAACGCCCGGCGAGCAAATAGTCCGCTTTGGTCTTGACGCCGCGAAGCTGCGACATGGAGACAATCAGCAGCGTGAGAACAACGACGGCTAAAACCACGGCATAGAGCGATGGCATGAATTCGACCCACGAGAAAAATTTGAAAGAACCCGTTCAGTGTATAGAAGGCAGCCGCGAATGACACCAGCGAATATGCGCGCAGCTAGGAAACAGGCGGCTTGGAAGCGACGAGTGCCCGCTCGATCACAGCGAGAACTGCAGCGCCGTTTCGCTCAGCAATCAACACACGTTTGTCGCGATTGTGCTCCCCGCCCACAAGTTGGACCGCACTGCGCGAGATCCCGAAAAGCGTTGCGAAAAATCGTCGCAGCTCTTCATTGGCGCGGCCGTCGACCGGCGGGGAGGCCAGCGCAAGCTTCACGCGGCCATTTAATATGCCCATAATCGCGCTGTGTTTGGCGCGCGGATGAACGTGCACTTCGAAGACCGCTCCCTGCGGCGTATCGCGTATACGAATCGCAGACTCCGCGATCACGCCGGCGGCCTTGCCCCGAAGATGGCTGTGCCAATGCGCACCAGGGTTGAGCCTTCTTCGATGGCGACAGGAAAATCGTGCGACATGCCCATGGAGAGCTCGTCGAACTGCAGCGCCGGATATCGCTGCGCAAGCGAGTCGCGCAACTCGCGCAAATGCCGGAAATAGGGACGCGCCTGCTCTAGATCGTCTGCAAACGGTGGCACCGTCATCAGACCGCGAAACATCAAGTTGTTCAAGTCCGGCAAGCGCTCGAGCAATGCATTCAATTCGTCCGCCTCAGGGCCAATGCCGTGCTTGGAGGCCTCCGGGCTCAGCTTGATTTCAACCAGGATTGGCAGGCGTTTGTGGGTGGCCGCACAAGCTTCATCTAACCGCTGAGCCAGCCGTAAGGAGTCAACCGAGTCAATCGCATCGAAGAGTTGCGCGGCGCGAGCAGCTTTGTTCGACTGCAGCGGGCCGATCAGGTGGAACCTGGTTGGACCCACGTCGGTAGGCAATCCAGCGGCCTCCAACGCCAACTGCTTCGCCGCGAATTCCTGCACTCGATTTTCACCGAACAAACGAATGCCGCAGGCAAAGGCTTCCATGATGAGTTCCGCCGGGTGCGTCTTCGATACGGCCATCAACTGGACGCTGTCGCGGGGACGCATGACACGTCGGCAAGCTGCGGCTATTTGTTCCTCTATGCGCGCAATGGACTCGGCAATGAACATCGCCACCGGGTTAGCGACCGTGCTCTTCCAGGTATTTTTCCGCTTCGAGTGCCGCCATGCAGCCACTGCCCGCTGCGGTGATCGCCTGGCGATAGCGACGATCCTGCACGTCGCCGCAGGCGAACACGCCGGCTACACGGGTAAAAACATAATCGTGGGTGCGGATGTATCCGTCGTCATCGAGTTCAATTTGACCGGTGAACATTTTCGCGTTGGGAACGTGGCCAATGCCAAGAAACATGGCGCTGACAGGAAGAATGGATTCCTCCTGCGTCACCAGGTTGCGCAGCCGGAGACCTGTTACTTCTTTTTTCTCGGCGCCCAGCACTTCCTCGACCGTGGTGTTGGTGAGGAAATGAATTTTCTCGTGACCAATGGCGCGGTCCAGCATAATTTTCGAGGCGCGAAATTGTTCGCGACGATGGATCAGAGTGACCTTGCTGGCGAAGCGCGTCAGGAACAGAGCCTCCTCCATAGCAGAATCGCCTCCACCAATCACGGCGATCTCCTGACCGGAAAAAAAGAAACCGTCACAGGTGGCGCAACTGCTGACGCCGTGGCCAATCAACGCGTGTTCGCTGGGCAGCCCCAGCCAGCGCGCAGAAGCGCCGCTGGCAATGATCAAGGTGCGCGCGTGCAGCACGTCTTTTCCAACGTGCAGCTGAAAAGGCCGCTTGGATAGATCAACGCTGGTCAGGTGCCCCAGGCGGAAATCTGTGCCGAAGCGTGACGCTTGCAGTCTCATGTTCTCGATCAACTGCGGCCCCTGAATACCCTCCGGCCAGCCCGGAAAATTCTCGACCAGGGTGGTAATGGAAAGCTGCCCGCCCGGCTCATGCCCTTCCAGGACAAGCGGCTTCAAGTTGGCGCGCGCCGCGTAAATCGCAGCAGTAAGGCCGGCACAACCTGTGCCAATGATGATGGTGTCGCGAATCTCGTCTGTCATAATCTTTTCATCGGTAACTGTCTCACCTGCAGGGCACTGACCGTGACGGATACGCGACAGCCCCTTTGACGCGAATCCCGTCCGTTTGCCCGACCTGATCAGAGCAATGTACCGAGACTCCATTTAGTGTATCGGGGAGTGGATGCGAACGGGAGGGTGAAAGACTCAAACCGGCGCGGATCTGTGCCGCAAGCCGCAGAAAGTGGCGGGTTGTCGCCGGAAAGCGTCGCCCTCCGCTACTCTACTGCATCTAAAAAACAACGGCGTTCAAACCTACTAGATACATTTCGCCAGATCAGATTCGGGCGACACGGCTGCCGGATGAAGGAGGGTGGAGAGTGGCAAACGGGAAAGGAAGCATGCCCCGCAAACCGAAGGTTGTGATCGTGGGTGGCGGGTTTGCTGGCCTTCAGGCGGCCCTCCAGTTTGCCGGCAAGCAAGTGAACGTGCTGTTGATCGATCGTCGCAATCACCATACCTTTCAACCGCTGCTGTACCAGGTTGCGCTAGCCGCGCTTTCTCCGGGAGACATTGCCCAGCCGATCCGAAGTATTTTTCGCAATTGCCGCAATGTGGAGGTGCTGATGGATGAAGTTGTCGGCATCGACACCAAGGCAAAAACAGTACAACTTCGCAGCTCGGCAACGATGCCGTACGACTATCTAATTTTGGCGACTGGATCGACCCACTCGTACTTCGGCCACGATGCTTGGGAACCGTATGCCCCTGGGTTAAAGACCGTGGAAGATGCCATTGAAATTAGACGCCGCATTTTATTGGCTTTTGAGCTGGCAGAGCGGCAGGCCCTGGAGCATGGTTCCCATCCGCCCCTGAATTTTGTCGTGGTCGGCGGTGGGCCGACTGGGGCGGAGCTAGCTGGCGCGATTTCCGATATTTCGCGGCTCTATATGCGGAAGGATTTTCGGCACATCGATCCCAGTAAGGCACACGTGATCGTTCTAGAAGGATCGCCGCGCATCCTGGCGACGTATCCTGAGGACTTGTCGCGTAAAGCTACTGAAGAATTGCAGAGCCTGGGCGTCGAGGTGCGCACCAATTCCCAGGTCACCGACGTCCAGCCAGGCTACGTCATCGCCAACGGAGAGAAGATCGAATCAGTGGTGACATTGTGGGCAGCGGGGGTTCAAGCTTCGCCGCTGGGAAAAATGCTGGGTGCGGAAATGGACAAAAAAGGCGCGATCTTTGTCGACTCTTTTTTGAATCCCGCTGGTCATCCGGACATTTTTGTTTGCGGCGACCTGGCAAACATAACGGAAAACGGGCGCCGCATTCCCGGCGTCGCGCAGCCCGCGATGCAAATGGGCACGCACGCGGCGAAGGAAATTCTGGCCGACTTAGCCGGCAAACCACGGACACCGTTTCATTATTTCGACAAGGGGGACATGGCCACCATCGGGCGCCACAATGCCGTCGCGGACCTGAAATGGCCGGTCCATGCGCACATGAGCGGCCTCCCCGCCTGGATGGCGTGGCTGACGATCCACATCTTCTTCCTGATCGGCTTCCGCAATCGCATCGTGGTGTTCCTGCATTGGATCTGGATGTACTTCGCGCTTTCCGTGGGGCCGCGCTTGATCACGGGCAGCCAGAAATTACCGGGATGGGGCAAGCTTATTGGCGCGGAACCTCACCCGAATGAAACATGGCTTGATCCGAACTCTCCCGGAGCCGTGGAAACTCCTCCGTCTTAAATTCGGCGGATCGCGAAGCTCCAGCGGTTTGCTGCCGTTATTTCGAGGGATATTCCGTGCTGTGAATAAAGGCTGCGGCATTGTCATGCAGCCGATGCAGCGATTCTTCCTGCGCGTACACCATGTGGCCGGATTCGTAGTAGTCGTACTCGATATTTTTCGTCAGGCTCGAGCCGATGGGTAGATGCTGTTCCTCATACGTTGCCGCGAAAAACGGCGTTGCCAGATCGTAGTACCCGGCATTCAAAAGGACTTTCAACTGCGGATTTTTCTTCATGGCGGTCGCCAGGTCCGGCATCACGTTCAACGCGTTGGAGCCATCCGACGGAGTATCTCCGGGCTGCGTATGTTTATTGTCCCAGTTGTAACCGCCGAACAAGGCCTCTGGCAGGTAGGTCTGGCCGTCGCCGTACTTCAGCACCTGCCGCACATACTGGTTGAGCAGGGCAAGATACGCCGACGTTAGAGCCGCACTCTGCGGGTCATATTGCGCCTCTTCGCTCAGCGGATCCAGAGTTGGCCCGGAGAATCGAGCATCCAGGCGGCCGGTCGTCAGGTCTTCGTCGTCCTGCAAGGTCTTCTCAAAGTTTCCCCCACTGACACGCAGATTTGCCTTCATCCAGTAGGCAACGGGCAGCCCGGTATAACTGTGCAACTTCTCTGCGACTGCCCTCTTTTCTGTTTCGGAAATTTGGTTTCCCTCCCACAATGCATGCGAGTAATCGCCAGTCGCGAAGGCCTCAACCTCCTTCAGAAAAGCCTGCAGATCCGTCGGTTGCTGCGGTAGTTTGTGATGGTATGCAGCGATGGCTGCATAAGTGGGCAAGGCAAGCTCGTAGGGAAGGTCGTTGCCTGGGTTTGATTTCGGGCCGTCCGGGAGATCTCCAAAATTGAGCACCTGCGACAGCAGCATCACACCATTCAGATCGATTCCCTTCTGGCTTTGCAGGATGTTGGCCAACACCGCCGAGCGGGTGGTTCCGTAGCTTTCTCCAAAAAGATATTTCGGCGAATTCCAGCGGTTATATGTGCCGAGAAATCGCGCGATGAAGCGGGCAAACGCATTCGCATCCTGATCGACTCCCCAGAACGCCTTTTCCTTGTCTTTTCCGTACAGACGCCCAAACCCGGTGCCCGGCATATCGATAAAAACCAGGTCGCTGGCATCCAGCAAGCTGTATTGGTTGTTTTCCAGGTGATACGGTGCGGGCGGCATGTGTGTATCGACCGGCGTCGACACGCGTTTGGGCCCGAATGCTCCCATGTGCAGCCACACGGTGGAACTGCCGGGGCCACCGTTATATAGAAAGGTAATGGGCCGCGTATTCGGGTCCGCTCCCTGCTTGAAATATGCAACGTAAAACATTTGCGCGGTCGGCGGATCCTGCGCTGGATCTTTCGGTGGAATTGACTGGCCGGGAAGAGGCTTACCGTCGGGGCCGATCATGGCATCCTGCTGGTCGGTTGCACCCACGGTAAGAGTGCCGGCGATCGCGGTATACGCAATGGTCTTGCCGTCAACTTCGACGGTACCTTCAGTCTTCGACGGCGCCAACTGTTCAGGGCCTTGGGATGCGGTGTTCGCGGCGGCCGCCGGATGATCATCCTTCCCAGGAGCAGGGTTCGAAGACTGGCCGAAGGAGGTCGCGGGCAGTAGTGCAAGTGCAAGGGCGCCTGCCATTAGCAAGGAGGGAAACTGTTTTTCCATTTTTCGCATGACTCCGGGGATCGAAACTTCTACGTTCGAGGGCCTCGATCACAGTTCGATTGACCGATTAAACTACCAATCCTGGGGCGGCAACCGCAGGGCAGCATAGTCCAGCCGGGTTTCGAGACAAAGGGCTTCAACAACCAGCTCATGGTCATCTCGTTGTGGTAGGCCGGAGACGGTAACGGAGCCAACGACGCCTGCATGCCCGACGCAAATCGGAAAGCTGCCGCCATCCGCCGCGTAATCGGCGGCAGGTAGAGCGTGCTTCTCCATCAAAGTGGTCTTCTTCTCTCGCAAGCCGAGGCCAACAGCATAGGAACTGCGAAAGAAGTGGGCGACAACATTGCTCTTTCTTCGTACCCAATCCGAATTGGCGGGAGAGGTACCGTCCAACGCGCAACAAAATAGGGGCTGCTCAAAGCGACGAACTTCGATCGCCACGGCAAACTTACGATGGAGAGCCAGGTCACGAAGGGTTGTGCCGATACGCCACGCGACATCATGATCGAATTGCGGAAGCACGAGCGCTTGTTCCTGCACCAAGATTTTCGCAAGATCGTCGCTGATGGACAACGGCACAACCCCTTGTTGAGTGAAGCGATCCCTAAATTATGCCGAGACTGGTTCCGCGACAGCGACTTTAACCGGAGTCAGCCAATTGAATCGATCCGGCCGCTGACCCGACACGATGCCAAAATATTCCGCTGCCAGCTGCTTGGTGACTGGGCCAGCCAGTCCATCTTTAATCGTGATGCGGTCAATCGAACGAATGGGGGTCACTTCTGCGGCCGTACCCGTGAAGAAAACTTCATCCGCAATATAAAGGAGCTCGCGCGGGATCGGTTGTTCCACGACCGGAATGCCGAGATCACGCGCCAGAGTCAGAATCGACGAGCGAGTGATGCCTGCGAGAACGGAACTGCCAAGGTCGGACGTCAATAGCTGACCTTTATACACAAGGAAAAGATTTTCGCCGGAGCCTTCGGAGACCAGACCGTTCACATCGAGTCCGACGCCCTCGTCGAATCCATTGAGCTTGGCTTCCATATGGATCAGCTGCGAGTTCATGTAATTTGCACCGGCTTTTGCCAGCACTGGCAGCGTGTTCGGCGCCATGCGATTCCAGGACGAGATGCAGATATCCGCGCCGCGATCGCCGGAGACATATTTTCCCCACGGAAAGTTGGCGATATAGAACTCGATCGGATTTTTCATGGGATTCACACCCAGTTCGCCATAGCCGCGAAACGCGATAGGGCGGATATAACAAGGCGCGACACCATTCGATTCCACAGTTTCGACGACAGCATCATTCATCTGATCGAGCGAATATCCAAGATCCATGCGATAGATCTTCGCGGAATCGAGCATACGCTGCATATGGTCCTGCAAGCGGAAGATCGCCGCACCCTGCCCCGTCTTGTAGCAGCGAATGCCCTCAAACACCGACGAGCCGTAGTGGATGACATGGGACATCACATGAATATTGGCCTGGTCCCAGGGAATCAGTTTTCCATTGTGCCAGATGTTTTTGGTCGGCTGTAAGGGCATAACGTGGATCTCCTTGAATGAGAGCGTGAACGCTTGGAATCAATTTGCATTATATCGGTCGCAGCGGCGGTGGTGATTTGATGGGCCACCAGCAAGTGCTGGATCACCCGACATGCCGACGTCGTAAGCTCCGATATACAATCCCACTCAAGCAGAAAGCGTGCAATTCCCCCGGCAGCTTGTGGCTCAATCTTTTGGGTCTGAACGAGGTAGTCAAAGGTGACTGACAGGGCTGTCGACTTTTCTATTGATATTGCACGAAGCGGGAACACAGCGGTCATACGATGCCACGGCAAATTGGTGGCGGGCGTGGATAATGTCCTCTATCGCGACGTTAAGCAGCTATTGCCGGAATGCAAGCGCATAGTGTTGGACTTGACGGATCTCACCCGCATGGACAGCATGGGCCTCGGCGCACTGGTTCGGTTGTACGTCTCTGCGCGTTCTGCGGGTTGCAGTCTGGAGCTCGTCAACCTCAGCAAGCAGGTCAAGATGCTGCTGAAGACCGCCAACCTGCTATCGGCTTTCTCCACGGTCTGCGAATACAACATTAAGATGGGTTGACCAGCCGCGGTGCGGAGTGAAGGCCATAGGGAACGGACAAGGACGGCGCAATGCGTCTCCGCGCCGGGGCGCGGCGTCAGGAGTGGTGTTTTCCGCCGGCAATCGTATCGAGATCAATGTTCTTATATTCGCCGCGCTCGATGCCGGCGCGGATCTGTTCCGGAGTCCAGCCTTTGCGCGTCATCTGATAGGCGTAATAACCCTCTTTGGCGCAGGTGCCGCACTCAGCGCCATGCAGGTCTTCAAAACAACTGCGCAGGCTGGTGTGCCCAATGGCCCGGTCGCAACGGCAGTAGCAGGGCAACTGATACAGGACACTGGAAACCTTGGCCGCATCCTTATAGACCTTGACCTGCCAGGCAAGCTGGAAATTGATACCGGTCAATTGTTTCCCGTGGAGAATGGGCGGCAGCTTCGCGTCTGCCGGCGGAGGAGCGGCATGGAAGGCCGGAAGGTCGACGGCTGGATCCGTCCATTCGGCGTGTCCGGCAACACAGATAAGCGCGACGATCAGGGCAAACCAAACACGGCTACGCATCGATCTTCAATCCCCCAGAGTCATTTCCAAAATTGTACGATCCTTTGGTCGAAAAGCTGAAATTCCCGCAGCTTCACTCCGATACTACGAGGCGCATCCAATCAAAATGCACCCGTGTGGATCCTGGTCCATGAACCTGCCAAACAATCGCGCCAAACAATCCCCTCGCGCGAGTTACAACGGTAACCCAGGAGACATGCCCGGTGGAGCTCAACTGGATATTATCCACGTCGAATATTTACAAAAGTGCTAGGGTAAGGACGTATCATGCAGGCACGATTCGGTCAGTCGGATAAGCGACAGAGACCGTTACAGGTTTTCCTGCCACCGGAGTCATCCGACAAAGATTTCTACGCTACCTTCCTATGTTGAATTTCGCTCCGCTGCCGGACTTGCTGGCCCTCACAATCCTTGTGTTTGTCTTCTGGTCCATCCTGCGTCGACGTGCGGGTGGCAAGTTGCAAGCCTGGTTGTTGGGCTGGATCTTTATTCTGCTCCATTTTGCGGCGCAATTATTCGGCGGACGGCCCGGGGCTCTGCAGACATTCGTATTTGCGGTTTCCGCCATGATGCTGGAACTGGCGGGAGCGGCTTTCATCTATGCGGCTGGCGGTGCCTACTACAGCCTGCGGATGCGTTGGATTGCAGCGACCGGCTTGCTCGCCACACTGCTCTACATCCTGATCGACTTCTTAAGTACCCACACGACGCCCTGGTACTACGCCACCATTGTGCTCCTCCTGGGAACGGTAATTGCCGCGCTGATTCGCGATCGCGACAGCCGCGCCGGTGAAAGACACACGTACGCCCTGTTGGCATTTTTCCTGGCTGTCTTGCTCCTCGTGGCGGTCTACCACCAGCAGCAGGATTACGGAATCGACTGCATTTACTTTGTGATTTACCTGATGGCCGGCGTTGAATATTGGAGAAAATTCCCGCACAGAACCACGGGTTCGTTAACGGCCGTAGTTGGCTTGGTAGTGTGGGCACTGGTATTCCCGGTCAGCGCGTATCTCATGGCATTCCGCCCGGACCTTCATATTCGCGACTCGGTCTGGAATCTTCCGAAATATATTGTCGCCATCGGAATTCTCTTGACGCTGCTGGAAGAGCAGATTGACCACACACATCATCTGGCCTTGCATGATCCACTCACTGGATTACCGAATCGCCGGCTGCTTCAGGACCGCTTGACCAAAGCCATTGAAAGGGCGGAACGCAATGGTGCTCGCGTCGCCGTGCTGCTGATCGATCTGGATCACTTCAAGCACATCAACGATACCTATGGCCATCCGGTCGGCGATGAAGTGCTGCGCATCGTTGCCACGCGCTTGCAAATGCGGATTCGCAAAGCCGACACGATTGCTCGGGCCGGAGGCGATGAGTTTATGGTGATCGTTTCTGATCTGTTGCAGCCGCATGGCGCGCGCGTTCTGGCCGCGAAGCTGGCCGCCGATTTGAATGAACCTATCGTTCTAGGAGCCGTGCGCTTGCCCGTTGGCGCGAGCATCGGGCTGGGGATCTATCCCGACGACGCGCAGACGGTGGAAGAACTTTGTGCCAAAGCGGACTCCAATATGTATGAGCAAAAACGGCTTGGCAAATAGCCCCTCGAATGACCGACCGTTTGCGTCGTAGGTGACGAGAGAACATCGCTGCGGGATGCGGCTGGCGGCAACCATGTCGTCACGGCAAAAAAAGACGGCACGAACGGTTTATTGTTCGTGCCGGGAGGCCAGTGACGCAACTTGCCAGGGATGGAGCGCCAGTCCCGGGTGTTTTCGGCGGCGCAGCGTCATTCCTTTACAACCATAGGATGCCACAGAATTGTCCCTGATGCACGAAATATTTGTATTTTTCATATATTTTTTCCGCCCCTTCTCCAGAATTCCATAGAAATGGACTGTTCTGACCGGCCGGTATCCCCATGAGAGCGGACCAAAATTACCTATTTTCCACTGATTCTAAAGATAGATAGCTGAAAATACTGCAGGATGTGCCATACTGAGCGGGAAGATCAGCGGCCAATAGAGGCTGAGAACGGAAAAAACGGTGAAATTGTCACGAAAACGAGATATTCAGGATCCTGAACCCCTGCTTGCGGTTCCACCAGATGAGCCCCTTCCGATCCGTGGACGCTGGTCGACCGCGTTTTTGATGGTGGGTTCTGCCCTTTTGGGAGCCACCGCGGTGGCGTTCTGGAACCGTCGAACCATTGCTAACATGCGCGTCCAGATTCTGACCGAAACAGCGAAACCGCAGCCTCGCGTCAATACGGATGAAGAGATTTTTTGAACAGACGATCAATGAACGCTGCTCTCGGGTCGACCCTGGCGCGTGTTTTCAACAATCTTCGACAGCTTTTCAACAAGGCTTGGGTTGCGCATCGGCCGCAATAAGAGTATGTTCATCACTGGGCGTAAAGAACTCCGTAAGCCCATCGGAATATCTACAGTAGAATTCGTAGTCCAGCTGAACGGAACTGCCTGATCCGGGCTCCCTGTTCGCACTACCATTCCCATAGATAGCCAGCAAGACTTTCCGCAGATCCGGCTTCCACAGTGGGCATGCGGTGGGCGAAACGTCCCTTAAAAAGTCATCAGCACGAAGCGGAGAACGGCGTTCCAGTTTTCAGCGGAAGTCGAAGAAAAAAGATTCACTTTTGTTTGACAATGATAGCCAAATCTTGATAGTCTGGTTTGGTCGCGCAAAAAACAGAAGCCAGTGTTGAAAAGCAATATTTCCTGGTGTGCGCAAAGTTCGAGGACCTGCTGGAATCATCCAGCAGCTCGATCCAAAAAGAACTCGCTCAGGCGAAAATTCTTAAGGATCTTTGACAATTGGTTGAATATGCCAGTCGTGAGATGACGATGAAGTTGTGGTTTAGTCATTCTCACTAGTATAGGCTTCGCAGCCTTTCGAGCGCTGCGGAGTAGCATCTTGCTCTTCGACCTCCGTCGAATCAAGATGCATCAGGTTTCAAACGAGAGTTTGATCCTGGCTCAGAATCAACGCTGGCGGCGTGCCTAACACATGCAAGTCGAACGAGAAAGTGGAGCAATCCATGAGTAAAGTGGCGCACGGGTGAGTAACACGTGACTAACCTACCTTTTAGTGGGGGATAACCTAGGGAAACCTGGGCTAATACCGCATAACACTTACGAGTCAAAGCAGCAATGCGCTGAAAGAGGGGGTCGCGGCCGATTAGCTAGTTGGCGGGGTAATGGCCCACCAAGGCAGTGATCGGTATCCGGCCTGAGAGGGCGCACGGACACACTGGAACTGAAACACGGTCCAGACTCCTACGGGAGGCAGCAGTGGGGAATTTTGCGCAATGGGGGAAACCCTGACGCAGCAACGCCGCGTGGAGGATGAAGTCCCTTGGGACGTAAACTCCTTTCGATCGGGACGATAATGACGGTACCGGAAGAAGAAGCCCCGGCTAACTTCGTGCCAGCAGCCGCGGTAATACGAGGGGGGCAAGCGTTGTTCGGAATTATTGGGCGTAAAGGGTGCGTAGGTGGTTCGGCAAGTCTTGTGTGAAATCTTCAGGCTCAACTTGAAGTCTGCACAAGAAACTGCCGGGCTTGAGTATGGGAGAGGTGAGTGGAATTTCCGGTGTAGCGGTGAAATGCGTAGATATCGGAAGGAACACCTGTGGCGAAAGCGGCTCACTGGACCATTACTGACACTGAGGCACGAAAGCTAGGGGAGCAAACAGGATTAGATACCCTGGTAGTCCTAGCCCTAAACGATGATCGCTTGGTGTGGCGGGTATCCAACCCTGCCGTGCCGAAGCTAACGCGTTAAGCGATCCGCCTGGGGAGTACGGTCGCAAGGCTGAAACTCAAAGGAATTGACGGGGGCCCGCACAAGCGGTGGAGCATGTGGTTTAATTCGACGCAACGCGAAGAACCTTACCTGGGCTCGAAATGTAGTGGACTGGGGTAGAAATATCCCTTCCTAGCAATAGGTCGCTATATAGGTGCTGCATGGCTGTCGTCAGCTCGTGTCGTGAGATGTTGGGTTAAGTCCCGCAACGAGCGCAACCCTTATCTCCAGTTGCCATCATTCAGTTGGGCACTCTGGCGAAACCGCCTCGGATAACGGGGAGGAAGGTGGGGATGACGTCAAGTCCTCATGGCCTTTATGTCCAGGGCTACACACGTGCTACAATGGCCGGTATAAACCGCTGCAAACCCGCGAGGGGGAGCTAATCGGAAAAAGCCGGCCTCAGTTCGGATTGCAGTCTGCAACTCGACTGCATGAAGCTGGAATCGCTAGTAATCGCAGATCAGAATGCTGCGGTGAATACGTTCCCGGGCCTTGTACACACCGCCCGTCAAATCACGAAAGTGGGTTGCACTAGAAGCCGGTGCGCTAACCGCAAGGGAGCAGCCGTCCAAGGTGTGGTTCATGATTGGGGTTAAGTCGTAACAAGGTAGCCGTAGGAGAACCTGCGGCTGGATCACCTCCTTTCTAATAGAGAACGTCATGGCACTTATGCACTTCCGCGATTGCGGACTCGCTTCGGCGAGCGTGTAAAAGATGTTGTCATGTACCCCTTCACAAATGTCCTGACACGAGTGAAGGGAGCTTGAACTAAGCCCTCTATTCTTCTCTGAATCAACATCGATGGTCAGAAGCAGCGTAGCTGCTTCGCATATTCAACCAAGTCCTCGAAAAGATTGACTGAAAGCAAGTCTGAGTACCCAATTCGAGTACCCGGACCCGCATTCGAGCGGCGCATTCACGGTTTCGTGCCGAAGTCGCACGTTCCTTGTGGGCCTGTAGCTCAGTTGGTTAGAGCGCACCCCTGATAAGGGTGAGGTCGGTAGTTCGAATCTACCCAGGCCCACCATTGTTTGATGGGGCTGTAGCTCAGCTGGGAGAGCACCTGCTTTGCAAGCAGGGGGTCACCGGTTCGATCCCGGTCAGCTCCACCAAGTTCCAGCTGAAATTTCAGTAGATCTTTTCAAGTCTGTACACGCAGCGATTGCAGAAAGCTCGACACTTACTTCCCTGTCCGATTCGGACGGCGTAAAGTTGCGAGCTTTCGGCAAGTCTGCCCTGCAGGCTGGACCGAATGCGTCTTAGGGCGCAGCGCTTCAAAAGAGCGTCGAAGATATTTGACAACAGGATAGATTGGGTAGTTGTAACTACAAGGCTGAGCAGTGCTTTGGCTTTCGAGCTGAAGTGCTAGCAAAGTGTTGAGTGTCTTTAGATATTAGGAGTGACATGCTGCGATAAGAAGTTGTTATTGCGAGTACTGTCACCAGGCGAATAACAGAAACTAACCGCTCTGCAGCGAATGCTGTGTGAAGTTAGTTTTATGGTCAAGCTACTAAGGGCGCACGGTGGATGCCTTGGCAGAAACAGGCGATGAAGGACGTGGTCAGCTGCGATAAGCTCCGGGGAGCCGCAAACAGGCGTTATATCCGGAGATCTCCGAATGGGGAAACCCACGGCGGCAAAACCGCCGTACGGCTCACTGAATACATAGGTGAGACCGAGCGAACCCAGGGAAGTGAACCATCTCAGTACCTGGAGGAAAAGAAAGAAATCTCGATTCCGAAAGTAGTGGCGAGCGAAATCGGAACAGCCCAAACCCGTGGCATTTCGGTGCGGCGGGGGTTGTAGGGTCCGCAACAGTAGAGTTACCAATCCAGCCATTAGTCGAATCCTCTGGAAAGTGGATCCATAGAGCGTGACAGGCGCGTAGACGAAAATGGACTGGACTCGAAGCGGATACCTGAGTAAGGCGGGGCACGTGAAACCCTGCTTGAATCTACGGGGACCATCCCGAAAGGCTAAATACTTGTTTCTGACCGATAGTGAACCAGTACCGTGAGGGAAAGGTGAAAAGTACCCCTGCGAGGGGAGTGAAAAGTACCTGAAACCGTGTGCCTACAAGCAGTGGGAGGGCTATGCTCCGCAAGGAGAATGCCTGACCGCGTGCCTATTGCATAATGAGCCGGCTAGTTATTCTTGTCAGCAAGGTTAAGCGTGAGCGAGCCGCAGCGAAAGCGAGTCTGAATAGGGCGTTCAGTTGGCAGGAATAGACGTGAAGCGGGATGATCTACCCTTGGCCAGGTTGAAGGTGGGGTAACACCCACTGGAGGACCGAACCGGTGTTTGTTGAAAAAAGCTCGGATGAGCTGAGGGTAGGGGTGAAAGGCTAATCAAATTCCGTGATAGCTCGTTCTCTCCGAAATAGCTTTAGGGCTAGCCTCGGATGATTTGCGACGGTGGTAGAGAGATGGATGGACTAGGGGGCTTTCCGGCTTACCGAATCCAACCAAACTGCGAATGCCGTTGACAACCAGTCCGGGAGTCAGACAGTGGGGGCTAAGCTTCATTGTCGAGAGGGAAACAGCCCAGACCGCCTGCTAAGGTCCCAAAGTTACAGTTAAGTGGGAAAGGAAGTCGGAACGCCCAGACAGCCAGGAGGTTGGCTTAGAAGCAGCCATCCTTTAAAGAAAGCGTAATAGCTCACTGGTCAAGCGGTCCGGTGCCGACAATATAACGGGGCTAAAACTGTACACCGAAGCAGCGGATGCACACCTATGGTGTGCGTGGTAGGAGAGCATTCTCAAGCATGTGAAGTCAGACCGAAAGGACTGGTGGATGTGTGAGAAGAGACCCTGCCGGCATAAGTAGCGATAACGGAGGTGAGAACCCTCCGCGCCGAAAGTCTAAGGTTTCCTGAGGAAGGTTAATCCGCTCAGGGTTAGGCGGTCCCTAAGGTGAGGCCGAAAGGCGTAGCTGATGGACATCCGGTTAATATTCCGGACCTCCCATGATTTCGTTATACGAAGGGGTGACGCAGAAGGATACGCAGGACCCTCTATGGCTATAGGGTTCGATGCACGTAAGGTGGTTCGACCAGGCAAATCCGGGCGAGCATAACACTGAGGTGCAAAGCAGTAGGCCGAATGGCCGAAAGCTGCCGATTCCACGCTGCCAAGAAAATCCTCTAAGGAGAGATCAGGGGAACCGTACCACAAACCGACACAGGTAGACGAGGAGAATATCCAAAGGCGCTCGAGTGAAGGCTTCTTAAGGAACTCGGCAAATTAAACCCGTAACTTCGGGAGAAGGGTTGCCCCGGTAGCGTGAAAGCGCGAGGGGGCCGCAGTGAAACGCGTACGGCGACTGTTTAACAAAAACACAGGTCTCTGCTAAGTCGAAAACGACGTATAGGGGCTGACGCCTGCCCGGTGCCGGAAGGTTAAAAGGAGGAGTTAGTCGCAAGACGAAGCCCTGAATTGAAGCCCCGGTGAACGGCGGCCGTAACTATAACGGTCCTAAGGTAGCGAAATTCCTTGTCGGGTAAGTTCCGACCTGCACGAATGGCGTAACGATCGTACGACTGTCTTAAGGAGTTGCTCGGCGAACTTGTAGTACCGGTGAAGATGCCGGTTACCCGCAGCTAGACGGAAAGACCCCGTGCACCTTTACTATACCTTTACTATGAATTATGGTTCTTGCTGCGCAGAATAGGTGGGAGGCTTTGATCTCGGACTCTTGGGTTCGAAGGAGCCAACTGTGAGATACCACCCTGCGAGTGCTGTGATTCTAACCTACCTCCGTAATCCGGAAGAGGGACATAGTAAGGCGGGTAGTTTGACTGGGGCGGTCGCCTCCTAAATTGTAACGGAGGCGCGCGAAGCTACACTCAGACTGTTTGGAAATCAGTCGTCGAGTGCAAAGGCATAAGTGTGGTTAACTGTGAGACCTACAAGTCGAGCAGATGCGAAAGCAGGCCTTAGTGATCCGGTGGTTCTGTATGGAAGGGCCATCGCTCAACGGATAAAAGGTACGCCGGGGATAACAGGCTGATCATTGCCAAGAGTTCATATCGACGCAATGGTTTGGCACCTCGATGTCGGCTCATCGCATCCTGGAGCTGTAGAAGGTTCCAAGGGTTAGGCTGTTCGCCTATTAAAGCGGTACGTGAGCTGGGTTCAGAACGTCGCGAGACAGTTCGGTCCCTATCTGCTGTGGGCGTAGGAGATTTGAAGAGGGCTGTCCTTAGTACGAGAGGACCGGGATGGACGAACCTCTTGTGTTCCAGTTGTCTTGCCAAAGGCACAGCTGGGTAGCGAAGTTCGGTTGTGATAACCGCTGAATGCATATAAGCGGGAAGCACGCTCTAAGATGAGATCTCCCAACCCAAAAGGGAAATGAAGGGCCCAGGAAGACCACCTGGTTGATAGGCTGGAGGTAGAAGCACAGTAATGTGCGTAGCTTACCAGTACTAATCGCCCGTTCGGCTTGACCATAAGATTAACTTCGCACAGAATTCTGAAAGGAATTCCTGCTGAAGATACTCAACGGTCAGCCAAGTAGTTTGACTTACCCCAATCTATCCTGTTGTGAAACATCATCGACGTCTTGATGATTTTCTCAGTTTGCCGGTGACTATACTGCGAGGGCAACACCCGTTCCCATCCCGAACACGGAAGTAAAGTCTCGCTGGGCCGATGGTAC
This sequence comes from uncultured Acidobacteriota bacterium, assembly GCA_963735505.1. Taxonomy (GTDB): domain Bacteria; phylum Acidobacteriota; class Terriglobia; order Terriglobales; family Acidobacteriaceae; genus JAKAAZ01. The sequence goes on from CAVTLR010000007.1 coordinate 273,938, forward strand.
TGCATTTTTGAGTGTGGGAGATTAGGTGATCGCCGGCATTAATTTATCAGGAAAGCCACCTTTCAACGGGTGGCTTTTCTGTTTCTACCCCAACAATCCCCGGCTCGATCCCCGAACGAAATGGGTGCGTGCCGACTTCCCTTTCGGCTTCTCCCCCGCTCAGATCACGGAAAATATGGAGCAATCGCGGCGCTTCTGCTAATCTACTTGCGCTATGCTCCACTTACTTTTCATTTGGTTGCTCAGTTCCATTGCGCTGCTCATCTGCGCTTATGTCGTGCCGGGCTTTGAGCTCGCCGGGTTCGGTAGCGCGCTGATCGCGTCCCTGGTCGTCGGCTTCCTGAACGCAACCCTGGGATTTCTCCTGAAACTCCTGACCTTCCCGCTTAGCATTCTTACTCTGGGACTCTTCTTCCTGGTGATCAATGCCATCATCCTGCTGTTGGCCAGCGCATTCGTTCCCGGATTTCACATTCGTGGCTTTGTGCCGGCGTTTCTCGGCGCCATCGTGTTGATGCTGGTTCGACTCGCCTTCCGCTTCATCATGCATGCCTGATGATTTGATTCCTCAACGAGAAAGGCTCCCACCAAGTGAGCCTTTTGTTCGGGCTATGCCCACTCACGGAACCTTGCTTAGTTCCACCTGAATTTGCAGACTGTGTGTGCTTCCCGGTATATCCAACTGTCCGATAGTGACCGGTTTATTTGGTGACAGCAATACGGTGCTCTCAAAAAGAGATTGTCGAGTTATGGGTGGAGTCCCATCTGCTGCCGAGCCGTCACTCGTTCCATTGGCGAAACTGTCCTGCCCGATTTGTGTGCTCAGTTCCATGCCGTTGGCAAACTGCCGAAGATTAGAATCTATCCTGGTCTCTTCCTTCATATTCTGCCTAAACTTTGCGCTACCACCGGGAGAAGCAAGAACCGCAACGGGTATGTTGCTTAGGAGATTTAGGTGGGATGGCCGAGCGTCCGCATCGAGAACGATGGTAAAGCGTTGTGAACCAACCCGCTTTACCCCATCCATTTCCGTCAAGGTATAGGTCAACCGGTATGGCCCTGAAATCGTCCGCTGTGCATCGCGCTGGTCCGGGTCGATATGTGGCAGCGGCGGCAGCGGCGAAGCCGAATGCTCGCCGTTCGGTGGTGGCGGTGCGGACGCCCCCTCTTGCGGGCCCTGCGCCATCACCGGAAAGCACGCCAATGTCATTCCGCATACAAGCGAAAACCAAAATGTGTTCTTCTGTTTCATGGGAGCCTCATTCCTGCGTTGATTGCTTGGTTTGTGTTGTGCTTTCAGCGTCAGAGTCACTTCCCGATTTCAGATACGCGGCAAATTCCGCCTCCTGCTGCGCTTCCACCTTCGCCTGATATTCCGGGTTCAATGTTTTCAAGTCTTCCGGCTTCGCCGTTTCCGCAAATCTAACCAGCAACTTTTCCTGGCCAGTCAACGGATAGCTGAGTAGATTGGCAATGTGGCGATATCGCGGACGTTCGCGGCCGGTTTGCGCGACCGCCGATCGCCGAATTGCCGTTTGTTCCCGAGCGTTCTCAGTTGCAGCCGTCGCGGGTGCGGACATCTTCGTCGCTTGAGCCAACGAGGTATTTGCGACCAACCCGGCGGTCTCAACCGCGGGCACGCGATCTTCAGAAGTGCGATGACTCTGGATGAAGATCACAACCAGGGCAAGAGCGGCAAGTGCCACTCCCGCAGCCGGGATCAATAGCCCCCTACCGGATTTCGCTCGCTGAGATCCAACCGCGATTTCCAAGCGGTGATGCACGCGCGTCAAGATTGCGGCTGGAGGCTGCGTCGCGCCCAGCATCTTCAGCGCAGCATCGATTTCGTTTTCAACTCGCATCGACTTTTCGTGCCCGGCATTCATCGCTTCCCCCTCCTCTCTTCCCTTTCCATGCGTTCTCGCAATCGCTGCCGCGCTCGAAATAGGCAGGATCGAACGCTGGATTCCGTTGTCTTCAAAACTGCAGCAATCTCTGGCGTACTCAACTCTTCCAGCGCGGAGAGCCTTAGAACCTCCTGCTCTTTCCGGGGCAGCTTGTCGATCATGCGCAGAATGCGAGCACAACCCTGCGCCGCGTCCACTGTGATTTCCGCCGAAGAATCATGACTCGGACGATTGTTGAGTATTTCCTCGGCTTCCTCAAACAGCGGAGTAGCGCGCAGTCTCCGCTTGCGGTCGAGCGCCAGATTCCATGCGATCCGTACCAGCCAGATGCGCGGATTCTCAATCGATGCCAACTTCCTCTGATTCTTCAGAACGCGAAGAAATGTCTCCTGGACCACGTCTTCAGCATCATTCGCATGTCGCAGAACACTGAAGGCCACCCGGAACAGCAGCGCCGAATGATGGGTTGCCAGGCCGGAAATCTCCGACAAGGTATCCGCGGCTTCGCACTCGCTTTGGCCCACACTTCGGCCCAGTGTCCACGTCAAGATCTGCTCGTTGGTCGCTGTTCTGACATCCATAAAGATCAGTTCACTCAACAGGACGCAGCCGAGCCCCGCTGCGCTCGGAAATATTTCGGTGACGATGAATTGAGGATATCCTCGGTCGCAAATACAAAGGGCCAAGCGATGATCGCCTGGCCCCTCGAGTGTACCCCTGTGAAACTTTGGTACGAACCTCTCAATGCATCTGCTGCAGTTTTTGCGCGGCAATTTGGCCCGCAGTGGTCTTCGTATCCTTATCCTTTAGCTGCGCATAAATCTGCTTTGCCTGCGCTGGATTGGTCTGCTCGTAGATGTTAGCCAGTTCCAGATTCGACTGCCCGGCAGGCACCGCTGTCGTGGGATGCGCAATCAATTTCTTCAGCGTCGCGACCGCGTCGTTCGTTCTGCCGTTCTGACGATAGAGGCTGACCAGCGCCATATCGGCGAGGGAGCTGAGGTTGGCGTCACCATGGTCCTCTACTTTTTTCAGCGTGGCTTCAGCGGACGCGGCGTTGCCCATCTCCATATACGTCAGGCCCGCGAAGTAGAGCGCATTCTTCCCTGCATCTGTCGAACCAAAACTATCGGCGACTTTCAGAAATTCCGCGTTTGCGGTCTTGGCCCGCGCAACTGCGGAAGGAAAGGTTCGTACTCCCGGTTCTGGCGGCGTACCGGGCTGGTTCACGGGAGCACTGTAGATGTCCATCGCAGCTCCGAACGCGACTGACGCTTCTCCCTGGCGATGCTGATAGAAAAGGATACTGCTGATCCCAATGACCAACACGGCGACCACGAGGCCGGAAACGAGCAGCGCTTGCGACTTATGTTCTTCCAGCCAGCTTAAGGCGCTGTTAGCGTGGTCAATCAGAGCATCGTGTTTAATGGCATGTCGGGTTTGCGTATCCACAGAATTAGGCCGGATTCCTTCGCGGGGGGTTAGATGGTGGCAGCCGCGTACGGATTGCGCTGCTACTTCAAGTGTAGCAGCCGTAAAAATGGGCTGCAAACGAATACACGGCTGGAATCAGGAGTTCAAACGGTAATCGACCCAAGGTATCTCAAGGGGTAACTGGCGCGGCCACAGCGGCATTCTGGGCCGCCAGCAGGCTTCGCACCAGGCGAGTTGGAACAACCGCCTGAAAAATGGCGCGCGGGCCCTTTTGTTCCACCTTCATGCTGCGCACGAAGGCCTCCCAGTCGGCCGTGTTCGCGTCCTGTGCGCCAATCGTCACCTGAGTCGTGCGGATGAGGCTGAGCGCCAGGCTCACCATCTCTACCGATTCTTTGGCAGCGGTGGGGTTAGGCGCAATCTCTTCCAAACGCATGCGCACCGACCCAAGGTAACGGATAGAGGCGATAAGCGTGGTGTCCGGAGGCACCGATACTGGCAGACCGAAGATGTGGAACTGAATCCCAGCGCCGTTCGAGGGTTCAATCTCGCCGATTCCCCACGCTTCCGAAAGCAGCGGCACTCTCGAATAATATCGCGACAACAGGGTGTCTCCTGTAAAAGGAGAGGCTGCAGAATGATACCGATCGATGATGGAATGGATCTGCTCCGCCGTTGGAGCATTGGAGACGGCTACCAGGTCATATCCCAGCACCACCACCCGATCGGTTCGCCCTTCATGCTCGATCGAGTAGATTTCATGTCCGGCGTAGTCTTCCGTGCCGGACGACTGCGAGCCGAAATAACTGGTCAGCCGCTGCCCATCGAAGCGCCCCTGAAACACCTCAGAATAAGCGACAGGGCCGTTAGGTCCGCTGGGATCCGCCATGCGGTGGATGGCAAAAGCGGCCTCATCGAGATCGCGTTCAAATACGATTCCGGTAGCATCGATGAACTTCTGGTAGTCGGGATCGTGCGCCACAGGATGCTGATCAAATCGAGTCAGCGTGCGCAGAGGCTTCAGATTGAAGTAGACGATGCCGTCGGCTTCTGGAAGAAGGCGGGCGACTTCAGGAGGCGCTTGTTTACGAAGGTAGACGGCTGTAATCAGCGCGGCCAAAAGGGCCAGCGCAATCGCCAGACTCACCCATGTGCGTCTACGCATGGGAAGGCGCGAACCTCAAGCGCTGAATGCGGAGAAGATGGGTGCGGGAACCAGGGGTACGACTTCGGCCACTTGAATCAGTCATTGAAGTTGCGTCGAGCTACAATATCTGCGCTTCGCGAAAGCATCTCCGGGAACGCTCCCGGCACGAAGGGAGAAATGTGATTCCGAGGATAGCACGAATCTGTCTAAGGCAGGATAAACCTTACGTCACGGAATTGGCTGACAGTTCATTCTGCAACTCGTGTCAACTCCAACCCCTGGCCGATCGGCAGAGTTACAGAAGTTGCACCCCGCTTTAAACGCACATGCGCGACGTAGTCCGTCAGATGGTGCGACAAAATATTGTCCGCAACCACAATGGCCCCGGGACGAAGCTGTAGCAGGTCGAAGAAGCGGATGTAATCCTGTTTCTCGCAGTCGATCAGGACAAAATCAAGATCGTTCAGTTGCGGCAAAGTCTGCGCTGCGTCGCCGAGCCGGAAATCGACAAAATCGCTGAAACCCAGTTTGGCAATCGTCTCTTTTGATTCGGCCTGTCGCCTGGGTTCTATCTCGAGCGAGATTAGCTTGCCCTGCGTCTGTTGCGCCGCGGCGCCCAGAGCGATGGTGGAGATTCCGCTCGATCCGCCGATCTCGACGATCTTTTTCGCACCGACACCGGACGCGAGTGCAGCGAGAAATTCAGCGCTTTCCGGAGCAAGATTGCGATGGCGTTCCGCAAAGGGAACGTCAGCAGAATCCTGCTGCAACTTGCGAGCCCACAAGCGCTGAATCTCCGCGCGATAGCTTTCATTCAGCATGGCATTTCCAACGTTTGTGCGAGGAGCGTTACTTTTGCTCCGCTCTCACTGCGGCTTCCGCTGCCTGAAAACCAATCTTGGAGTGATGGCCGTCGCAGAATGGCTTGTTGACGGAAGCGCCGCAGCGACAAAGCGCGACTTTCTCTTTGCCGGTCAGGTCGTAGCGATTTCCCTCGGCATCGGTCAGTTCCAGCTCCGACAAATCCCCAGTCACCATGAATGGGCCATTCTTGAGTGCAACCGTCTTAATCGCCATCGATATTTTTCTCCGTTTATATTTTGTGAATCGGTTTTGAGGAACCCTTGGCCAAGCGTTGCGATTAGACTGGCCTGCACCCAACAGGTGCAGGTACAGGCCAGATTGGTTCGCTAAGACGCTGCAAACTCGTTACTGAAGAAGCGTCGGTTCATCTCCATTTTCTTTTTCTTCCGGCGGAATGACCACCGCGGCAGCCACCTTGTCCGGCTCTTCCAGGTTCAACAGCCGTACACCCTGCGTCGAACGGCCGGCCGCTCGCACGGTTTTTGTATCGATGCGGATGATCTTTCCGAACTGGCTGATCACCATCAGTTCACTTGCATCGTCGACCAAGTTGATCGAGCAAACTTTGCCATTCTTCTTCATCGTTTTCAGATTGATCACGCCTTTACCACCACGCGTCTGCAGACGATATTCATCCACGTCGGTCCGCTTGCCATAACCGTTATCGGTAACAGAAAGAATCAGGCAGGCACAGTCTGCACCGCCATCGCTCTTCTTGCGTTCCTTGGGCGTGACCGCGACGCCGACGACATAATCATCCTTACCCAGGTCGATGCCGCGCACACCGTACGCCGGCCGTCCCATGGATCGAACATCGTTTTCGTCGAAGCGAATCGCCATGCCATCATGCGTTGCGAGAAAAACGAGCTGTTTGCCGTCGGTGATTCTGGCGGCAACCAGTTCATCTTCCTTGTCGATGCCGATAGCGATAATTCCCTTCGACATCACATTCGAAAAGTCTTTCAGCGGAGTTTTCTTCACCGTTCCATTGCGGGTGCCGAAGAAGATGAACTTCCCTTCTTCTTCCAGGTTGCGCACCGGCAGAATGGCACAAACATTTTCGCCGGGCTGCAGGCTCAACAGGCTTGCCATAGCCTTGCCCTTGCCCGCCGCGCCGACATCGGGAATCTCATATACCTTCAGCCAGTAGACGCGTCCGGTGTTGGTGAAACACAACAGGTACGCATGCGTGGAATCGATGATCAACTGCTCAACGAAATCCTCTTCCCGTGTGCGCATGCCGAAACGCCCCGTACCACCGCGACGCTGCTGGCGATAGGTGGAGATCGCAGTGCGCTTCAGATAACCGGAATGCGACACCGTGATGGCGACCTGCTCATCCGCAACCAGGTCCTCCATCTGCAACTCGGCAGTCTCATCCAGAATCTGTGTGCGGCGCGCATCGCCATATTCCTTCTTGACCGCTTCCAGTTCCTTGACGATGACGCTGCGCAGTTTCTTCTCGCTGCCCAGAATCGCCTCATACTCCGCAATCCGGTCGCGGACTTCGCCAAGTTCCTTCAACAATTCGTCGATGGAAAGCTGCGTTAAGCGATACAGCTGCAATTCCAGGACCGCATCAATCTGGCGATACGTCATGCCGGCTTCGGCCGTCAGATTTGTCGTATCTTTGTCCAGCTTGATGACAATCTCTTTGCCTAGCGAGAACCGATGCAGATTCTCTCTTGCATCCGCGCGTGAAGAAGAACCGCGGATAATCTTGATGAACGCATCCAGGTTGTCCAGCGCGATCTTGTAGCCTTCCAGAATGTGTTCGCGTTCGCGGGCCTTTCTTAGCAGAAAGGCAGTTCGGCGACGCACAACATCGACGCGATGATCCAGGAAATGTCGAATCGCCTGCGGCAGGCCCATCTCTCGCGGCTGGCCGTTCACAACCGCCAGAAAGATCATCGAGAAGCTGTCCTGCATCTGCGTATTTTTGTAGAGCTGGTTCAGAACAATCTGTGCTTCCGCCGTCCGCTTCAGCTCGATGACGATTCGCATGCCGTCGCGATCGCTCTCATCGCGCACGTCGCTGATATCGTCGATGACTTTTTCATTCACCAGGCTGGCGATACGCTCGATCAGCTTCGACTTGTTTACCTGGTAAGGAATCTCAGTAACAATAATTGCCTGGCGCCCTTGCGTGATGTTTTCAATCGCGACGCGTGCCCGCATCAGGAAGCGGCCACGTCCAGTCCGGTACGCCTCCAGGATTCCGCTGCGGCCATAGATGAATCCGCCGGTGGGAAAATCCGGCCCCTGCACGTGTTGCATCACTTCCGCCAACCCGGCATGCGGATTGTTGATCATTTCAATGGCGGCGTTCACAATTTCTGTCAAATTATGCGGAGGAATGTTCGTTGCCATGCCGACCGCAATGCCGCTCGACCCATTCACGATCAGTGTGGGAATGCGGGTGGGCAGCACCACCGGTTCCATCGTACTTTCGTCGTAATTCGGCGTGAAATCGACCGTCTCCTGATCGATGTCGGCCAGCATTTCTCCAGCGATCCGAGTTAAACGGGATTCTGTATACCGCATCGCTGCCGGCGGATCGCCATCGACGGAGCCGAAATTTCCCTGCCCATCCACCATGGTGTAGCGCATAGTAAATGGCTGCGCCAGGCGCACCATGGTGTCGTAAATCGAAGCATCTCCATGGGGATGGTAGAGTCCCATAGCTTGTCCGACGACTTTGGCGCACTTGGTGTATTTCTTGTTGTGCTGCAGGCCCATCTCCTGCATTGTGTACAACACGCGCCGGTGGACAGGTTTCAGGCCATCGCGCACATCCGGCAACGCCCGCCCGATAATTACCGACATCGAATAATCGAGATACGAGCGACGCATCTCCTCTTCAATGTTGATAAAAATCATGTTCGCCGCGCCCGGACCCTGGGGACCCCCTGGAGGGGTTCCGTTGCTGCCAGTGCCGTCGCTGCCATTATTGCCAAGAGGAAGTTGGGGGTTTTGCTCGTCTGCCATTTTTTGTCGCGAACCGTTCTTTTAGAGGGTGAGCCTAAAGCCTATCTGCGGCCGATTGGGACTTGATTCTGCACGCAAGATGGAACGGAAGGTCTCTTTCTAGAATACAGTGTTTTGGGCGGTTTGCGCGGGCCCGGATCGGTGAAGTTGGCGACTGCCTATCTATTGATCTATAAGGACTTATCCCCGTGAAACGAGCAGCGGTAAACTGGCCAGCGTGAGGACCACCTGGGTCACCACTAACGCCCCTGTCAGCCACAGGAACATCCGTTTACGGCGAGACTCCAGCATGTCGGCAAACACCCCTCCGGTGAAGGTCAGGACAAAGGGAAGGGCCCAAATCCAGGGTTCACTCCGCACCCCCGTTGTTTGCAGAGAAAGCAGAATCAGGGCAACGATCAGCGGCGTCGTATTGCCGAAATAACGCGACCGGCGATGGAAAATGTAGAGCGCTGCGGCGGAAAGCGCGGCAATTGTCAGACCGGCGTTCGAAACATTCCGCATCATGTGCAGACTGCCCGCCCAAGAGAACCATAGTAGCGCGTCGGCACTCTCAAACACATAGCTGAGTCCGTCCAGATGAAAGGCGTAGGAAGCGGCCAGGATCAAAAAGCCACCCAGAACCGCGATCGCCAGCACGGGCAGCACTAGGGGTTTCTTATCTTCAGCCAGATAAAGCATAAATCCGAGAGCCAGCAGCAGACCCAGCAGAGCCGCCGCCACATGCGCCGTAGCTGTCAACCCCAAGGCCACGGTAAGCAAAATCATCCGCGGACGCCATTTTCTGCGCGGACCCTGCATCGCATGCGCCAATCCGACTGCCGTGTAGAGCACGCCATACAGGCCCCACGCGGCGAGGATTTCGTTATTTGGGCTTACGCAAACACGAATCATTTCCGGTGAGAAGCAATACAGGGTGAGCGCAAAGAAGCCGCCCGCATTTCCATAAAGTCGCCGCGAGACCCACCAGATTCCGCCACCGAGCCAGACCCCAAAAAAAATAAAAGGTAATCGCAGCAGCAGCAGCACATCGCCAGCGAGATGCCGCAACTCCCATGGCGACACGTTGCTCGGCTGCCCCAGAAGAATGCGCTCCACGGTCAGCGGAAATCCGGCAACGCGATAGGCGAATGTTCCGTCGCTGATATTGCCGCAGGAGGTCAAATATCCGGCCAGCGGAGAGGGCCGCTCCCATAGTTCGCGGCCGCAACGCGCATACGCGTAGTCCTGGCGCGTCAGCGTTTGTCGATGAACCACCCACAAACACTGAATCGCAAATACACACAACATGGCAGCAGCCAACATTTGCGGTTTGTGGATTTCAAACTTGGGCGTGCGCATGCGGCTGTTGCTGAGTTTACTAGAGTCCCTGCCTGCTGTCGGTGCTGTGCCCGGATGGCCTATGCTGGTCAGCGGTTGCGCTCCAAAAACAATCATAACGTTGCGTCACGTCGTCGCTCACGATACCATCCGCTTGCATGGACTTGAATCGCTCATCCGACCGCATCGTCTCCGCTGAACCCGTCGAAGACGATCTCGCCCTGGACCTGAAGCTGCGTCCGCAGCGGCTGAATGAGTTTATCGGCCAGCGCAAGGCGAAGGAACAGCTGTCGATTGCGTTGCAGGCTGCCCGCAATCGCGGCGAGGCTCTGGACCATGTGCTCCTCTCCGGTCCTCCAGGACTAGGGAAAACTACGCTGGCCAACATTATTGCGAATGAACTCGGCGTCGGCTTCCAGCAAACCTCGGGCCCCGCGATCCAGATTCAGGGCGACCTGACGGCGATCCTGACAAATCTTAAAAAACACCAGGTACTGTTTCTGGATGAGATTCATCGCCTGCAGCCGGCCTTGCAGGAAAAGCTGTACACGGCGCTGGAGGATTACAAACTGGACATCATTATTGGCCAAGGGCCTGCTGCGCGCACCCACGTGATGGATTTGCATCCCTTCACATTCATCTCCGCAACTACGCGGCCTGGGCTGTTGGCTTCTCCTTTGCTGGCGCGATTTGGAATTCTGCTGCGCCTGGAGTTTTACACTGACGAAGAGCTGCGTATCATCGTTCATCGCTCCGCCGATGTGCTGGCCGTGCCCATCGATGACGACGGTGCCGCGGAAATTGCCATGCGATGCCGCGGGACACCCCGCATCGCCAACCGCTTGCTTCGCCGAGTTCGCGACTATGCGCAGGTTCGCGGCAGTGGACGCATTGACCGCGAAACGGCGATGGCCGCACTGAGCCTGCTGGAAGTGGACGCACACGGATTCGACGAAATGGATCGCCGCCTTCTGCGCACCATCATCGACAAATACGATGGCGGCCCGGTTGGCCTGAATACATTGGCGGCGGCGCTTGCCGAAGAGGAAGACGCACTGGAAGAAGTGTATGAACCTTTCCTGATCCAGATTGGATTTCTTGATCGCACACCGCGAGGCCGCGTCGCAACGCGACTTGCGTACCAGCATTTCGGCCTGGAGCCACCTCGCAAACAGAATCTTCTCTTCTGACGTCAATTCGCGCTCGCCTTTATGCGTTGCGCGCGTCCTTAACTACAGTGCGATACCTCTGCATCTAAATATCCGCAGCCAAGCCAGCGCGCTCGCGCAGTCCCCTACAATGGACATAGGGTCAATGCAATCAAGAACGAAGGACAATTCACTCGGTTGATGCGCAGTTGTGTATGCAGGCAGGTACTTTTGGCGCTGATGGTGCTTCTTGTGTGCTACGGGGGCAGTGCGCGCGCCGCCGATGGAGGCGATTCAGAGCCGGTGTCGTCCTCGCTGCCATCCGCTCCTGAGCCATCCCTGAGCGTTCACACACATGCTTTTGTCCGCCATCCTGCGCATGTGATCGTCCCCATGCTCGATGCTGAACCCAAACTGGCTGACTTTCTTGTCTCCCCGCCCGCATCGAAGGCGGCACGGCAGATGCTGCGGATCGGCCACTTCGTTGAGCGATATCCTGACGACGGCAAGCCCGCGACCGAACCCACCGTCGCTTACCTGGGATATACGCACAAGTATTTCTATGCAGCCTTTGTCTGCCACGACAGAACGCCCGGTTTAATTCGAGCCCACATGCTGGCCCGTGACAACCTGGGTGACGATGATACTGTCGACGTATTTCTGGATACGTTTCACGACCAGCGCCGCGCATTTTTGTTCGAGACAAATGCTCTTGGCATCCAGGCAGACGCGCTCTACAGCGAGCAAAACGGCTCCGACTACTCATTCGATACGGTGTGGGACACATGGGGAAAGCGCACTCCTTACGGATACGTCGTGCTGATGCGGATTCCATTCGCAAGCCTGTACTTTGCCAAGGCGGCTCCAGACCAGATGCGCACCTGGGGCATCATTCTGGAACGCAACATCTCCCACGCAAATGAGAGTGCCTACTGGCCGCGTAACACCCATAACGTCGCCGGGGTTCTGACCCAGGACATTGCCGCAGACGGTTTTATGAACATTGCGCATGGTCAAAATTGGCAGTTTGAACCCTACGTATTGGCGCGCAATCTACGTCAATTGAATGTTATCGATCCGAACAATCCCTATTTCGAACACAAGCATCTTCAGGCATATGCCGGGCTGGACGCAAAATTTATTCTTCGCAATAGCCTCGTCTTGGATGTGACAGTCAACCCCGATTTCAGCCAGGTAGGAATCAATAACCCTGCGACTCCCAATCAACGTTTCCCTCCATACTTCCCTGAGGTCAGACCGTTCTTCATCGAGAACAGCAGCTACTTCATGACGCCAGTGAGCCTCTATTACACCAACAATATTGTGCTGCCTCAGTACGGCGCGCGGCTCACAGGAAAGTTGGGTCCGTGGGCTCTCGGCATTCTTGGCGTCGACGATCGCAGTCCCGGTCAGGATGTACCTCCGGGAGATCCACTGTTTGGGACGCGGGCAGAATTCTACGTCGGGCGCGTGAATCGCGATATCGGCTCGCTCTCGGATGTGGGCATTATCTATGCCGACCGCGAATACCAGGGCTCCTACAATCGAGCCGGCGGCTTCGACTATCGCTCGCGACTAAAAAATCGCTGGACACTCACCGGCCAAGCCATTTCATCCGCAACGGTAAACCTTAGCAATGACACGCCGGGAGAACAGACTTGCGAAAACCTCAGCCTGACTTGCAGCGGCCAGGTCTACTCGCAGGAACTGAGTTATTCCGACTTACACCAAAATTGGTGGGTAGGTTACAACGATACGTCGGCTGGGTATGTCACCGACACCGGTTTCTTTCGACGCCCGGACGTTCGTGAACCCAACGGCTATTACGCGTATACTTTTCGACCGAAGAGCGGCTGGATTCTCTCGCACGGCCCAAGCGTCTACAGCGAACGGATTTGGGATCACACGGGTGTTCCGCTCGATTTCTATATCAATCCTGCGTATAACTTCAACTTCAAGTATCGGACATCGATCTCTGCCAACATCGACCTGGGCCAGGACCGTCTTCGCCCTATTGACTATCCAATCCTGACGCACGACGTTGAGTACCATAGCCAGACCAGCGGTATAAATTTTTACAGCTCGCCCTTGCCTTACATTGCTGTGGGTGGCGGAGTCTATACCGGCAGAGTCATCAACTATTCTCCGCCGAGCACAATCGGTCCTGACCCGGTGAATGTGACCTCTCCCAACCTGAACCTCGAGATCAAACCGATCGGGTCGGTCGACCTGAACAATAGCTACGTGTATACGCACTTCACCAATCCATCCAACGGCGCGGTCGTCTACGACAACCATGAATTGATTTCCCGCTGGAACTATCAGATGACTAAATCAATCTCGTTCAATCTGATCGGCCAATATATTTCGACGTTGCCGAACCCACAGTACACCAGCGCTACCAATTCCAAGGATCTGTTCGCCGATGCGCTATTTACTTATTTGCCGCATCCGGGTACGGCCATCTACTTTGGCTACATCGGAAATTTCGCCAACCTGAACCGTGCGCTATGCACGCGCAACTCGGAAGGAGCCTGCAACCTGAGCGATCCTATTTTGCCAATTACCTATTCATCGCTGATGAATGACGGCAAAACGATCTATCTGAAGATGACTTACCTGCTTCGCTTCTAAGCTGCTTACTCGGCAGGCGTCACGATGAATTGCTCAATCTTTCCGTCTGGCATCTGGTAAGTCGTCAGCTCCACATGCGTGGTTGGAAACACGATATCGTACACACGGAAAGTCATCCCGCCGCGTGACTCTTTTGCCGTCTGGCGAAATTCAATCGGTGCGCCGAGGGGTTTCAGGCTGGATTCAAAGTCGCCCAAGGCCTGCGCATCGAAATACGCGTTGCAGTTCTCCGTGAACAATGACCGATCGATTTTGCCCTGCTGCAGCCCGATGAAAATCTGACGCGCCTGGTCGAGGCTTTGTTTGGATTCGTTCGGTGGCAGGCCAATCAGCATAGCGGCGATTTTGCCGGCGATCACACCCGCGGCGCCTACTGCTTCCTGATTTGTAAACACCGCAATCGCAACCTTGTCCTGTGGCAGCACCATGTTTTCACTGGTAAATCCAGACACTTCTCCGCTATGCGAGATCACCAGGTGCCCATCGCGCGTGGATATCTCGACGCCCAACCCGTAATGCGTATCTTCGCCATCCTTCAACTTCACTCCCGTAAACATCTCTTTATAGGAGGCTGGCTGCAACAGAGATTCGTTCATCATCGCAATGTCCCACAACAGCAGGTCGCGCACCGGCATCGCCAGCTCGCCTGCGGCAAACATCCATCCTGGACCGTCTTGCGGAGCCGGCCGCAATGGTCCCAGCGCGTAGCGTATATAGCCATGCGCATCGGCCTGCTCCAGCCGGTGCATGTCGGAGTTCATCACGTCCGTCATCTGCAGCGGCGTAAAAATATTCTGCTGTAAGAACTTCATCACCGGCATTCCGCTCACGATTTCCACGATTTTTCCGGCGATAACAAAGTTGGTGTTGCTGTATTGCCATTGCGTTCCGGGATCAAAATCGAGCGGCTTCTTTCCCCAGTTGTCAATAATGGCATCGGCCGTTGTCGGATTCTTCATGCGCAGCATGGAGTAATCTTCGGCGTAATAATCCTGGTAGCCGGAAGTATGGGAGAGAATTTCCCGCAGTGTCACTTCATTGGAGCGCGTCAGCTGCGGCAGCCAGGTGGAGATGGGATCATCAAGCTTCAGCTTTCCCTGCTGCTGCAGCATCAGGATGGCCGTCGCGGTAAATTGTTTGCTGATGGAGCCGATGCTGTAGCGCATCCGTGGGCTGGCCTCGACCGTCGGATCCAGCTGGGCTTTGCCATACGCCTTTACAAACGTGATCTTTCCATTCGTCACAATTCCAACCGAAGCGCTCGGAACTCCAGTGGTCGCCAGCACCTGCTGGGCAATCGCGTCCACCTTGGCCCGCTGATCAGCAGGCAGGAAATTCTGAGCAAGCAGACCAACGGGCACACTCGCCCACGCCGCCAGTAGTCCGGCAATCGCGACATGGCGGACCTTTCGGTAGAGAAACATTCCAACAGTCATTCGAGCTCCTTTTCAACTACCAGCAAATTCCAATCATACGAGGAGTTGAGCCGCGTCCCATCCGCGACGTACGTAGGTCCACAATCCTAGTAAACTAAACACAGGGATACATAGCCAACAATATGACTGAAAGTTCAACCGCTTCGATGAATCTTCCTCTTGTCTCTGCAATTGAATCTGCGGCGAAAACCGCCGGACTGGTAGTTTTGTCTACGCGTGCAGGTTCGGATTTCAACGGGGCGCCAACAAGTTGCTTCGTCCTGGCGCTAAGCGCGGACACCGCCAGCGATCGCACGCTGCAGTTGGAGTTGAGCAACACATTCGACCCGGCGCAACCTGCGCTGTTGCCGGAATCAACCAGCTATCTGCGCGAATCGGCGCTGCGCCTTCGCAATCCGCGGCCGGACTGTTATGTCACGCTGGCTGGATTGCCGATTCGATTCGCCGATTTCCGCTGGCCGTTTCATCGCTCCACTTCCGGCTCCGACACCTACGTGGTACATGGCGTTGCGCATCTGGAAGACGGAACCGCGAGTCCACTGCATGCCAAAATCGCTGCCAGCATGACGGTGACTTTTGCGGATATTGTGGCCGCGCCCGAACAGCCCTATGCGGAGTCGTTTATCTACAACGCGGTTCGCAAGACGCTGGACCGTGGCCAGATGGAAATGATCAAGAGCGGCAATCGCCAGCCCGTCCCTGTGACCACGCGGTACTACAGCCGTTGGCAAAAAAAGTTTGTGTTTAGCGACACCGACGATGAAGCGCGCACTGATTTTCTGGCGCTGAAACTTTATTGGCTTTCCGGAGTGTTGGGAGACAGCCAGCCCTTGTGGATCGCTGATCCCAGGGACGCGCAATATCTGAATACCACCACGGATCAGCTGCAGCAGGCGGCAACGCTTCTGGCCAACGAAGGGTTCGTGAAACTGGCAGCCGACCCGCAATTCGCAGCCGCGACCCCGTTGCTGTTGCAACGCGCCGAGCATTACCACACCGTCCTGGCGGATGCACTGGCGATCACCAAGCCCGCCTTCAACGAAGAAATGCGCCACGGCCATACCAATATGTAAGTCGATTGTGCCGGCTGCTTGCGCTTCCTTGCCATCACACTCGTGGGAGCAGAAGCGGTCGGGCACACAGCCGCCTATTATTTCGCGTCCATCACGCAACGGAATCCGACTGCTCCGGAACGATCGTAGCTGGGAGCCATCAGTAGCAGTTTCCCGTGCTCATCGTTGCGATAGGCCTGCGGAAAGTACCAGATCGACCCCTGCGGCTGATAATGGCTTCCCCCGCGCAAGATGGCTGCCCGGGTGTGCTCATCCGTGAACTCGTCTGTCCACTGCCACACATTGCCGACCATATCCATCACGGCAAATGGACTGGCGCCGGCAGGGTGGGCATCCACATCGGCAGCACTCGCCATCATTCGGCCTGTATCCGGCACTGGCACAGCCTGTGGATTCCAATCGTTTCCCCACGGATACATGCGCCCGTCCGCTCCCTGGGCGGCGTATTGCCATTCCCATTCGTGCGGCAGGCGCTTACCGGCCCATTTTGCGTACGCACGAGCATCTTCCAATGAAACCCAGGTCACAGGCTTGTTGCCCCAGCCCTCGGGATAGGTTCCATTTTTCCAGTCGCGTAAGAAATCCAGATTGTCCTTCGGCTGGTAGTGAGCGGCGTCGAGGAACTTCTTGAACTCTGCATTCGTCACCGGATATTTATCGATGTAGAACGAATCGATGTGCATCTTGTGCTCATGAAAACGTCGCGGCATGTCTTCCCACGGATATTGCACGTCCACACCGATGTCATTACCGCCTTCGATCTCAATACCGCGGACTTTGAAGACGTAGTCAGCCGCGGGAATCCGGATCATGCCTTCCGGCGCGCTGGGCGCTGCCTTGGTCGCAGGAATTTCAACTATCTGCTGCGGCAACGTCTTCCATTCCGCGGAATAACTGGACAGCGGTTTCGCCGTCATGGCTTTCATCGTTGCCATCAGTTTCTGCGTCGCGGCGTCGGGTGCGCCCGTCGTCGCCAAAACTGCGCCAAAGCCATGCGCCTCGATCGCGAATGAAAGAACGTCGTTGCGACCTTCGCGATCAGGCTTCAGTTCCACTCCGTGATACAGGTCGTAGTAGTGCACTCCGTCCTTTGCCGGAACGGACATCTGACGTCCGGATACGTCGTACTCATTGCGATTGACGATCGTCCATACCGTCTTATCTCCCAATGGCCAACGGCTGGCGAAGATACCGTAGAACACGGTGGGATACATCGGCTCCCACCCTGGGCCCACAAGAAATGGAGCCACACCGCGTTCAATCGTGGCCATGCGCCGCGTAGCTTCACCATCGCGTGGAGTAATTCCGTTCCAGATGCCCCAGATATTTTCCCAGCTTTCCCAGCCGACCCCATTGAAGAATGCGAATTGAAGATCATCGGTCTTGTTGCGATTCCATCGGTGAGAGATGTTGACCATGTGGTGAGTCTCCAGCCACTTGAATCTGTCCACCTCCGGTGCGAACGGAAATTGATATTGACCCCAGGTCATCACGTTCCATGCCAACGCTTCATCGGAAGGCTGTTCTTCCGGCTCAAACGCCAACGGGTGGTCGACTTTTTCCGCCGCTAATGAGAACGCGAGCGGCACGCCGTCCTGCGTGTCACCGTTAATGCCGTCGCCATTCAGTTGCTTCATGAATTCTGCAATCGCCTGCGGCCATGGCATTCCCGGATCACGAGTTCCCTGGTCCCACATCATCATGGGAAACAGCACGCGCACACCGCGCCGATGAAAATCCGCAACCATCTGCTGCACGCCCTCGACGCCACCCGGCATGGAACGCACCATTTCTTGCTGATTGCGATCGTCGATTCCCATATTCGGATAGGTAGACCAGACCAGCACCGCGTCGATTCCGCCATAACGCTTTTCGAGATCATCCAGATAGCGATCCACGGTGTATTTGCCAGAGACAGGATCGTACAGATACCGGTCCTGCACCATCATCTGCGGCTGAATGAAACTGGACTGCGTCCATTGCAACGCAGGCATACTGTAGCGCGCGTCATCGTAGCTTATGCGAATGCGGCGCTCCGCCCGCCAATGGGTTATATCTTTCAGCCATTCTTCATGCATGCTGGCCGGGCAGGGACGAAACCCACCGTCGAGCGCGAGGTCGTGCGGATCACTGAACGTCAAACATCCGGGAACGGGGATCTGTTCATTATCAGGCGCGTATTGCGTGTCTTGTCCGCTTGCGAAAGGGCAGATCATCGCAGCAACAAGAAGCGAAAGAATCAAGGAAAATATTTGCGTGCGAGTATGAGTCATACATTCTCCCGCTGTTGATGTTTCTGATCTTGCTAAGGCTCTCGTCGGCCGATTGTTTTCATCCATACCTTCGAATTGGGCGCCATAAATAGCGCCAAGGTTCACCTCGACCTAATGAGCTCGAACGATAGGCGCAAAAGCAATGGCACACAGTCCCACAATGAAAAGGACAAACATCAATGCCAGCAACTTCTTCGATCGCTGTGGCGCACCGGCGAACTCCTTCCATACAAAAACGCCCCATCCGGCGGAGATCATCGTGGCTCCCTGACCGATGGAATATGAAACGGCGGGGCCTACAATATGCGCGCGCGATGCGACAAAGTTGAACACCGTGCCGGTGCACCAGATTCCGCCGCCAACGATGCCCCATACGTGCCAGCGAAACGGCGCGTGGAAATACGCATCGAAACTGACTGGCGGTTGGCCATCGAGTGGTTTGCGCATTAGCATCGAGTTGAACATAAGAGCGCACAAGGCTGCGCCGACAACAAAATAAAACGAAGTAGCGTATGGACCGGGCGCGTGCGGCAGGCTCATCGCATGCGAAACCAAAGGATAAAAACTGCCCATTAGCACGCCGGATATCAGGCTGATCACCAGTCCGCGCCGGCTTGTCGCACGATGCTCCTGTTCGCGCATTCGGTAGGCAAATGCGTCGCACACAATAGCCACCACCACCAGCGCAATCCCGCCAAACAACAGCAATGGATCTCCGGCCGGCGCCAAGATGTAGCTGCTGACTGCCCCTACAATCAGCGCCAGACCAATGGCAACAGGAAAGGCCACGGCAAGCCCGGCAATCTCAATTGCTGCTACCAGCAATAGGTTGGCAACATTAAAAACAATTCCGCCGAGGATTGCATCGATCACGCTGACCCTACCGGCGCCAAAAACATCCGCCACAAATCGCTTGCCGATTTCGCCGGTTGAGCCGAGCGTCAATCCCCAAACTAAAACGCCGACCAGCAAGCCGATGACGTAGTCCCAGTAGAACAATTGAAAGCGATATGTTGGACATAGCTTGACGGTATTCGCCCACGATCCCCAGCAAAGCATGCTGACAACCATGAAGAAAAGTGCAATGGCATAAGTTTCTGGCTGATACACAAGGGGCTCCCGGTGCAGGTTCGAAACAGTCGCGACAGACCCGGTGGTTCGGCGGGCCCACGCGCGAGGATATCAGAAGCGATGCAATCAACGGCTGCAAAACGCTTCCTTCGATATAGGTTAGAACAGGAATTTAACTCTCGGCGCCGTAAGACTGCCTTTCCGCGTGGGGACTCGAACTCAGTTCTCTTCGCTCATCATGCAGTCGCCCGACTGATTCCCCATGCGCAGAGCGGTCGTCGACGAAGCTCTTGCCGCAGCGAAGGTCGCCTCTCAACGAGATTTACAACGACTCTACCGCCGCGGGCGAGATCGGCAAGGATGGGTGGTGAACATGGATCGGACAGAATGGACTGCATGTCGTGGAGTGGCCAAGAAATCTGGAAACCGACGGAGCCAACAGCCGCTGCAAAGGGGACAATGGTGTACGCACCCGGAAGGCAGCGAAAACTGGCACTCGCTAACCAAAAAGGCCGGTTCCCTGGGACCAGCAGAAATGGTTGCCTTAGCAACCATTTCTGTACATTTGGTTGCTAAGGCAACTATATTTCCCTGCGTCAGGCGATGGCGATGCGTTTGGCGCAATCCTTTTCGAATGAGTCAATGTGCCACCGCGCACAATCCTTGGTAACCGAATGAGGAACACAAGCGCAGCCGGCAAACTTGAGTTGCCTCGGTGGGAAGATACATTCACGCCGGCAATTCAGTCGGCGGTGGGTAGTGGTGCTGCTCTCGCCCGACGTCACCGTCGTATTTGGCGGAGCTCTTGAATAATTCGTATCGACCGTCATTGAACTGGCGGCCGTGTTCACGCAGTTCAGACATTTGCTTTTCGCCGAGTGGTTTGAAGTTTCGCAGGATCTCCAGGTTTTGATCGAGGACCGCCATCGAGTCCATGCCTGAGATGGTCGTCGACACGCCGGGAACGCTCATCGCATACGACAGCGCCTCCATTGGAGTCAGTGCGCCATGAACGATGGGCTCACCAGAACCTCCCATGCTCTTCATCGAAAAGACAGCCATGCCTTTTTTTAGCGCTACCGGCAAGACTTCTTGCTCGAACGATCGGTAACTGGGATCGAAGGCATTGATCGGCATTTGCACAGTGTCGAAGTGGAAGCCGCGGTTCAACATGTCCAAATGAATCGACGGATTTTTATGGCCGGTGAATCCGACGAATCGGGCCTTGCCTTGCAGCTTGGCAGCGGTCAGGGCTTCCAGGACTCCGTCTGGCTCGTACGCTTTCTCTGGGTCGTTATAGTAGATGACTTCATGAACTTGCCAGACATCAAGATGATCGGTCTGCAATCGGGTGAGAGATTCTTCCAGCATGCGCATGGCGACATCTTTTTTTCGTCCATGCGTGCAGACCTTCGTCATCACGATGGCCTGTTCTCGCCGACCTTTCAGCGCCGCACCGACAAGTTCCTCGCTGAGACCCTGGTGATATTCCCACGCGTTGTCGAAGAAGTTGATTCCATGGTCGAGTGCTTTGGCGACCATGTTGTTGACATCTTTTTGAATGCCAACGGTGCCCAGATGATATCCACCCATTCCCAGGATCGACACCTGAAGTCCAGTTGATCCCATGGGACGTTTCGGGATCTCGAAAGCCGGAGTCGCAGCGCCGTACTCTCCGGAGAAGTTTTTGACGATTGGATTCGGCAATTGCGCCTCCTCAGCATGGGCGGTGGAGCGAGGATCGGTGGCCTGCGCGCTCGCTTCACGGTGGGATGCAGGAACAACCGCGGCGGCGCTTGTGAATGCCGCCGTCTGCAAAAACCTCCGGCGGGAAAGTGAAGGCTTGTGTGCCGTCAAAGGGGACGGGTTGCGCGGTTCGGGACTGGCGGCGTCGAGATTTCGAAGCCGGCTCGCTTGTTCCTTATCGTTCACGAAAACCTCTCCTGCCCGATTCCTCCATTCATTGCGAAACCTGAGGAAACGGACGGCCAGTATTCTGCGTCGCCTCGACCATCTGCTTGACTTCTACCGATGTCATGTCGAGTGGAAACGCGTGGGCCAGACGCGCCTCTGGGTTATCAAACTTGATCGAAGTCTTATAGAGCTCAAATCGGCCGTCTCCGGCGTAGGGTTTGGCGCGATTTCGAAGAGCCTGCATCTCGACATCGTTAAGCGGCTTAAATTCGTGCGCAATCTTCAAATTCTGTTGCAGGATTTCCATTTCCGAAACCCCGGTGATGGTGGTGGCCACCGGCAGGGACATGGAATAGCGAAGCAGTTCGTCGGCGGTGAACACCCCCATTTGAATCGGTTCCCCGTGACCGCCGATGGGCTTCATCGCGAGCGGTGCGATGCCGCGCTGAGTCAGCACCGGGAGAACCTGCTGCTCAAAGCTGAAGAAGTTTGCGTCAAACGGATTCAGCGGCATTTGAACTGCGTCGAACGGAAATCCAGTGTTCAACATGGCGAGATGGATCTCCGGGTCCTTGTGTCCGGTAAAACCCACGAACCGGACCTTGCCGTCCTTCTTCGCCTTGAGCAGCGCTTCGGCAGCACCGCCGGGGCGAATAAATAAGTCCGGATCGTTCTGGAAGGAGACACCGTGAACCTGCCATAGATCCAAATGATCGGTTTGCAGCCGCCGCAGACTCTGCTCGAGCATTTGCGTTGCCAGCGAGGCATCGCGGCCATGCGTGCACACCTTAGTCATGAGAAATGCAGTGTCGCGGCGCCCTTTCAGACCTTTGCCGAGCCAGTCCTCTGACTTGCCGCGGTTGTATTCCCAGCAGTTGTCGAAAAAAGTGATCCCGCCATCCAGCGCGGCATGCACAATGGCAACGGCTGTCTCCTCGTCTTTCGCTGCTCCCAGGTGATGACCACCGAGGCCAAGCGCAGAGATCTGTAGGTCCATTTTGCCGAAGCGCTTGAGCGGCATCGATGCTTGGGTGGTCATTTTTCCTCGCAGGCTAAAGTTGCTCTGTAAATTCTCGTTTGAAGTGTGATGCAGCGTGATTCGTACAACAGTTAGGTTGATTGTTTCTGCTGCTCGATTTTCTTCGATAGCAGATGCTTGGCTTTCTCCAACTCCTCTTTACGGGAGGCGGTCAGATTTTTTCCGGCGCGATTGATGTAGTAGGTCAACATGCGCATGCCGGAAGCCGCGCCCTTTGGCGAGACTTTCTTCGATGCGAGTGACCGGGCGATGACGGGTGCGCTTTTGGTGAACAGGTCATGTGGTGGATGGGTTGAATCTGTGGTCACATTCTTCACCCATTTTTTCTTTGCCGCCTTGTGACTTGAGCCTCTGTTCATTGGATCGTCTTTTGTCCGGAAAACGAATATCGTTCTACTGATGATGTAGTTGATTTGACTTCAACCGCGCCGAGCCTATGGTCCTGGGAATGCAAGGCTCGGGTGGAAATTGTCGACGAGGCACAACAGGCTCGAATAGTTGAGAAGTGTCATGGCGATGGTGGGTTGCTCCTGGGCCAGGGTGCCATTGTGATGCCGTCAATCGACTCGACTGTCGGCTGTCGCGGAAGATGTGCCCCACCTCCCGCTGATTGGCGGTCGCCGCCGTAGACGAATCGAACCGAGGTGCGCAACCCCAGCGGCACCGCCCTGCAAAGCAGCATTCGATTCACCATATGCATCTCACCCAAAGCGGCGGTTCCCGCCGGTGGTAACTCACTTGCTGCGCCTACTTTGACTTGATCTGTATATGCCTTACAGCTCGGTGCAGGTAAGCTCCGAGACGCTTTTTTCGAAAATATACGCTGCATTATTGATTGGGATACTTTGGAAATCCTATGAACGACAAACATACGATCACTCGAATTGAAACTGGGATCTCCGGGCTGGACGATATTTTGAATGGTGGCCTTCCCGCTTGCCAGATGTACCTGATTGAAGGAAACCCTGGGACAGGCAAGACAACCCTCGCGATGCAATTCATTCTGGCGGGAGTTCACAAGGGTGAAAAGGCGCTCTATATTACTCTGTCTGAATCGCAGGCAGAGTTGGAGGCTTCAGCGCGCTCGCACGGTTGGGATCCGGCGGAATTGCCTATCGCTGAGTTCATTCCGGCCGAGGCCAGTTTGAGCCCCAACCAGCAGTACACCGTCTTTCATCCCAGCGAGGTTGAGCTGGCAGACACGATCCAAAAGCTGACGCAGATCATCGATAATGTGCAGCCTGATCGCCTGGTCATCGATTCCCTGTCCGAGCTTCGATTGTTGGCGGCCGACCCGATGCGTTATCGGCGGCAGTTGCTGGCGCTGAAACATTTTTTTGTGGGCCGCGACACCACTGTACTGCTGCTGGATGACCGCACGGCAGAAGGCAGCGATATGCAACTGCAGAGCATCGCCCACGGCGTTATCCGGCTGGAGAAAATTGCTCGTTCTTACGGAGTGACTCGGCGTCAAATCGAAATTCTGAAGCTTCGCGGTAGCGCGTATCGCGAAGGATTCCATGATTACACCATTGTCTGCGGTGGCCTGATTGTGTATCCGCGACTCATCGCGGCGGAGCATTCAACTCGATTTCACGGAGAAAGGGTCAAGAGCTCTCTATCTGCATTGGACAAGATGTTTGGCGGCGGAATTAATCGCGGCTCGTCGACGTTGTTGATTGGACCTTCGGGAAGCGGCAAATCCACACTCGCGATGATGTACGCATACGCAGCAGCAAAACGAGGCGATCGCGCCATTGTGTATGCGTTCGATGAAGTGTTGCGCACCGCACAGGACAGAATGGCTGGACTGGGAATGCCGGTGGGTGACCAAATCGAACTGGGCACTCTGGCAATGTCACAAGTAGACCCCGCCGAGCTTTCCCCGGGCGAGTTTGTCTGGCAGATCCGCGAAGATGTGGAAAGAAAGGACACCAGGGTTGTTGTCATTGATAGCCTGAATGGATTTTTGACCTCGATGCCCGGCGAACACGATTTGACGCTGCACCTGCACGAACTGCTGGCGTTTTTAAATCAGAAGGGTGTGGTCACGTTTCTGATCTTTACGCAGCACGGGCTGATAGGCACGATGCAATCGGAGATCGACGTCAGCTATCTGTCTGATACCGTGGTTCTGCTTCGCTACTACGAAGCGGAGGGTGAAATCCGGCAGATGATCTCAGTCGTGAAACAGCGTATCGGCCAACACGAGCGAAGTCTTCGGGAGTTACGCATGAGCAACCGAGGGGTCGAAATCGGCGAGCCTCTCACCAGTTTCCAGGGAGTTCTGACAGGAGTTCCCATGTTTAGCGAAGGAAAGGGCTGAGCTAGCGAACGGAGCTATCGGAATGAGTTTGGTCGTACGGGTGATCGCGCCCACAGGTCGCGATGCGGAGCTGGTGGTTGGAGTCCTTCATCAGAGCGGACTCTCCGCGGAGGTGTGCGAAGATTTGTCGTTCTTGAGGGATCACGAAGAAGTGGGCCCACTATTGCTCGCCGAGGAGGCGTTGAAGCCGCAGTTCGTGCAACAGCTGAGTAATCGGATACGGAATCAGCCTGAGTGGTCGGATCTTCCTATCCTGATTTTGACTAACGGAACGCGAGACACGTACGAAGGTTATCGCACAACCTACGACCACATGTTTATCGGCTCGCCGATTCTGCTGGAGCGACCGATTCGAGCTGCGACCCTGATCAGTAGTGTTCGTGCGGCCCTTCGAGCGCGCAAGCGTCAATATGAGATCCGCGACACATTGCGGGACAGGGATCGTGCATTCGACGAGCTGAAGCTTGAGCGTGAAACGACGCAAGCGGTTCTCGATAATGTTCCGGTGGGGATATTGCTGGCAGATTCCAGCGGAAGAGTGATCCTGGGAAATCGCAGTGTGGAAGGGATCCTTCGCCATCCAGTTTCCGAAATTGCGGCGCGGGTGCTGGATCGTCGATGGGTGGCGTTTCATCCCGACGGACGTCGTGTAGAAGCGGACGAGTACCCGCTTCCGCGGGCGTTGCATTCCGGTCAACCCATCGCACCGGAGGATTTTCTGTATCAACGGGGTGATGGGACCATTGCCTGGATCAGCGTCGCCGCGGCTCCCATCTTCGACGACATAGGAAAGGTGTCTGGAGCGGTGATGGCGATCTCTGATATTGATCATCAAAAACGCACCGATTCGAACCTGCACCGCAGCGACGAGCGATTCCGTCGGCTGATTGAGCACTCGACAGTGGGCATGATCATTGGCGACTTTGATGGCGAAATTACATACGCAAACCCCGCGATTCTGAACCAGCTGGGCTACACGCCGGAGGAAGTGGCCGCGGGCGCGTTGCAATGGAGTGAACTGACGCCGGCCGAATTCGTCGCAGCCGATGAGCGGGCCATTGAGCAATTGCGCGCTACTGGGACTGCAGCCTCCTACCAGAAATCTTTGCGCGCCAAAGACGGCCGACTGCTTCCTTTTTTGGTTGGAGCGACGATGATTCCCTCTGCAAGAAGCGGCGATGCGGCGAGCGAAATCGCGGTGTTCGCGACAGATCTGTCGACACAAAAGCAGGCGGAGTCGGCATTGATTCAAAGCGAAAAGCTGGCGGCGGTAGGAAGGCTGGCGGCCTCCATCTCGCATGAGATCAACAATCCTCTGGAGGCGATCACGAACCTTCTCTACCTGGCGCGGCGCAGCAGCAATATTCCAGCAGAAGTGGCTTCGTTTCTCGATACGGCCGATCAGGAACTGCAGCGGGTGACGCAAATCTCCATTCAAACGCTGCGCTTTCACCGCCAATCGACCAAGCCTCGCTTGATCACGTCAGAGGAATTACTGGGTCCGACGTTGGCGCTGTATCACGGCCGAATTTCAAACTCGAATATCCGGCTGGAGCTGCAACATCGCGGTGCAGGGCCGATCACTTGCTACGAAGGAGATATTCGCCAGGTGCTGAACAATTTGATTGGCAACGCCATTGACGCGATGCGTTCCGGCGGACGGTTGATTGTGCGGACCACCAAGGCACGATTGCGGAGGCGTGGTATTCCTGCCATCCGCATCACGATTGCCGATACGGGCCATGGCATTCCGCCGGCGGTGATGCGCCGCATGTACGAACCCTTCTACACCACCAAGGGAATGAACGGCACTGGATTGGGTCTATGGATTTCTCGCGGCATCATCGAGAAACATCGCGGCCAGATTCAGGCACGCTCCCGGCTCCGCACCGGTTGCGGCGGCACTGTGTTCAGCCTGCTGTTGCCGACCAGCCCATTTGAGCAGTATGACGAATGCGCCTGAAACTGGCGTCCGTTCGAAGACGGCAATCAGTCAGCGTGAGACAGAGTGGCGAGTCGCAGAACAGCCTTAGTGCTTCTTGAAATACTGAATATCCTGTTCATGCTTCTTAGCCTTCTCCAGGCTGGCGAACGTGCCGAGGTTCCGCCTCTTTCCTGTCGACTTGTCTTTCTTGCGCGAATATAGCCGGTACTCACCGGACTTGAGCTTACGAATCATACAGAAATGGATGCCGGGGAGAGGCGTTCTGTCGCCCGACGCAATGCCTGCGAATTGCCTGAAAAGATCGGCACTTAAGGAGACGAAAATCCTCTGGCTTGCAGTTGTATAGCCCTAGATACGCCGGGTTCAAGATCTGATACACTTTAACTAACCAGTTAATCAATGAACACAAAACAGCCAACCCGCAAACGTGAAGAGCGTGCTGATCAGACGCAAAGGAAAATCCTTCGCGCCGCCGTCCAGGAATTCAGCACGCATGGCCTTTCCGGTGCGCGCACCGATCGCATCGCCGAATCGGCAAAAGTGAATAAGGCGCTGCTCTACTACTACTTCAAGAGCAAGCAAGGCTTGTACGCGGCTTCCGTAGAAAATGTAGCCGCGCGGGTTGTGGAGAATGCGCTGGCGGAATTTGATCCGAAGTATTCCGCAGGCGAAAAGCTGCTGCGATCGGCGCTGAACCACTTCGATCGCATCCTGACCCAGCGGGAATTCCAGAGCCTGATGCAGCAGGAAATGATCCGCTTTCGCAGCGGCAAGGGTGGATCGATTCCGATTCTGTTCAGAACTGCATTCGCTCCTTTAATCCAAAAGATGCATGAGGCGGTAGAGGATGGCATACGAACCGGCGAATTATGTCGGGTGGACTGGCTGCAAATTGTGTATTCGATTTTCGGAGCGAATGTCTTTTATTTTCTCAGCGCACCCATGATGGAGATGGCACTCCCGTTTGAGGCACTCGACCCGAAGGCGCTGAAGTTACGCCGAGAGGTGATTGTGCATTTTCTGGGTACAGCACTGTTCGCCGACCGCGCGGCTGGAGTCAAGCTGGCGGATCGAATTCTTCGGGAGATGCCCATGCCCAGGGCGGCGAACATGCAGGCCCAGGTTGAAAACCCACTTGCTCGGAGAAAAATGTTATGAACGCGCGCAACCGCATTTTTATTATTCTCGGAGTACTATTCCTGTTCTCGCTGGTTTGGTATTTCGTCACGACGAATCGCTCGGGCGATCTGCAATTGATCGGCACGGTGGATGCGAATGAGGTCATCATTAGCTCGCGCATCCCTGGCCGCATTGCGAAGCTGACGGTCGATGAGGGTGACGATGTGCACGCTGGCGAGCTGATCGCGACCATCCAGAGCGACGATCTAGAGGCGGCGCGGAATGCTGCCAAGGCAGCAGCAGCCAGCCAGCAATTCCTGTTGCAGCAGAACCGCGACACAGAGCGTCAGATCGGTGGCAGCACCTCCAGCCAGGTGATTAATGCCGAAGCGCAGTTGCGTTCCATGCAGGCGGCGCTAGAACAAGCGCAGGCCCAGGAAGAGCACCAAAATGCCGATACATCCAGGACCGTTGCCTTAGCGGCGCAAGGCGTAATGAGCCTGCAGGCACGCGATGAAGCGGCGACTTCCCTGCAAGCTGCGAAGGCAGCCGTCGACGCAGCCAAGCACAATGTTGCAGCTGCCGAAGCTACGTTGAAGCAGGCGAAGGCTAACACGATTCAAGCGCAAGCCCAGGCACAGACGGTGGATGCCAGCCGCAGCCAGATGCAAAATGCGCAAGCACTACTGACCCAGGCACAGGTGGAGCTGGGGTATTCGCAGATCTTCTCCCCGATTGCGGGCAAGGTGAATGTGAGAGCGGCACGGCAGGGAGAAGTGGTGGCGGCAGGAACGCCGATTGTGACCGTCACAGACCTGACGCAGACCTGGGTGTATGCGCCGCTGCCAGAGACGGAAGCAGACTCCGTGCAGTTGGGGGACATGCTGCGGGTAGTGATGCCGAGTGGGGCGACCATGCAGGGGAAAGTGATCGCAAAGGCGGCCGAAGCGGACTTTGCCACGCAACGCGACGTGAGCCGCCGCAAACGCGATATAGAAACGGTTCGACTGAAATTGCTGATCGACAATCCCGACATGCGTTACGTGCCCGGAATGCTGGCCGAAGTCTACATCCCGAGAAACAAACTGGTGAAGAGATGAGTACCGGCGAGCGCAGTGTGGCCATATCGGTGGAAAAGATTGTGAAGCGCTATGGCGATTTCACCGCTGTCGACGGCATTACGTTTCACGTCGATGACGGGGAGATTTTCGGATTGCTGGGACCGAATGGCGCCGGCAAAAGTACGTTGATCCGCATGATGACTACGTTAACTCCAGTGACCAGCGGTCGAGCCGTTGTGTCTGGACATGATGTCTCCCGCGAACCGGATGCTGTGCGGCGAACCATAGGCGTGATTCCGCAGGCGCTGACCAGCGATATCGATCTAACAGTTGAAGAAAATCTCTCCATCTACGCCAAGCTGTACGAGGTTCCGAAGGCCGACCGCGAAAGGAATATCAACGATCTGCTGGAAGCGGTGGACCTGGTGAAGTGGCGCGACGCGCAGACCAAGACACTTTCCGGGGGCATGCGGCGGAGGCTGGAAATTGCTCGTGGCCTGGTCCACAATCCGCGAATCTTTTTCCTGGACGAACCCACCACGGGACTGGATCCCGTGTCTCGCGTCGCGGTTTGGGAGATGCTGAATCATTTGAAAGAGACGCGAAACCTGACCATGCTGTTGACCACGCATTATATGGATGAGGCGGATCGGCTGTGTGATCGCATTGCAATCGTCGACCATGGAAAATTGGTGGCTCTCGACACTCCAATGGCGCTGAAGTCCAGCGTACCGGGCACTAACGTCGTCGAGGCTCAATTTGCGCAGGACTCCACGGAATGGCCTGGTCGATTGAAGCAGCTCTCCGGTGTCACGTCAGTGGAATCGCAAAGCGCAGGCATGTATCGGCTGCTGACATCGAACGGCTCGCTGACCACGACACAACTGGTGGAGTTGGCAACGCAGACGGGCGATAGCATCAAATCCCTGAGCGTGCAGAACACAACCCTCGATGATGTTTTTGTGCATTACACAGGACGACAGCTCCGCGACGAGCAAGTGAAGGCGCACGGCTTTGTCATGCCACCGCGACCCGGGATGCAGCCATGACGCGAATGATGGCGATCGTTGAGCGGGAGATGCGCAAGTTTTTCCGCTCGCCAACATTGATGATGGTATCGATGATGCTGCCACTGGTGCAGCTGGTCATTTTGGGCAACGCCATCGGCGGACATATTACCGGGGCGAAGGTGGGCGTGGTGGATTATGACCACGGTTCGCAAGCGCTGAAGATCCACGAAGCGTTTAACGATATTGCCGCGAATATCCGGACCTTCACCACAATCCCGTATCCCGACGAACAAAAAGCTCGCGAAGACGTGCGCACTGGAAAGCTGGATGCCGCGGTGATTATCCCGATGCAGTATTCGCGGCGCGTGCTGGCCGGTGATTCGCCGCACATCGGGCTGGTTGTGGACAACACCGACCTGACAACCAGCGGAGGCATCGAAGCGGAAATGCAGTCGTTGGTCGATGCTTTGAATGCTCCGGTGATCCAGCCCAAGGTGGTGACGTCGATCGCGTTGGAGATTGTGGAACTGTATCCGTACGTCGAGTACATGAAGTACCTGCTAGCCGGTTCGATCGCGCTGGCTATGTATGTCGCCGTGATGATTGGCGGGGGCATGCTATATATCGACGATAAAGCGCGAGGAGTGCATGAAGGCTACCTGGTCACGCCGATTACCAAGTTGGAGCTGGTCCTGGGATTAAATCTTGCGGGAACGATTAAGGCGGTGATGTCGGGCATTTCTTTAACCGTGATTGGATCACTGCTTGCTGGACTGGGCACTATTTTTCATCCAGTGAATGACCTTCTGCTATTGCTGCTGATCGTTTCCACCTCGATTGCCTTCAACGGCATGATGTTTCTGATGATGGTGCGGGTGGAAGATCCGCTGGTGCCGCGCGCCATGTTTGGGGTACTGAATACGCTGCTGTTTTTTCCTAGCGGCGCCATTTCTCCGGTGAAAGGATTTCCATCCTGGCTACGTGCGATCGCCGTGGCAGATCCTTTTTCGTATGCGGTTCACGGCTTTAAAGCGGTGCTGCTGAAAGATGGCGGCATCCAGGCAATCTGGATGGATTTGCTGTTTCTGTTTACATTTGGCATTGCTTGCCTGCTGATCGCTACAAAATTGTTCAAGCGCACGCTGTAGCGGCTGGATGTTGGTGAGCGCGGCAGAATCAGGGCTGCGATGGGCGCACAATGGCACATCCTGCGTCGGCCAGTGTTGCTTCAATGACCGCGCCGATCCGAAGCAATTTATGATCATGGCCGGTCGGCGCCGCGAGCATGAAACCTACGGGCGCTTCGCCGGGAAGATGGCAAGGGATCGACAGAGCACAGCCATCCAGAAAATTGACGATGCTGGTATTGCGAAGCATAGCGGCGTTTGCCTGAAAATACGCAGCATCATCTGAGACTAAGTCGGAGATGAGCGGAGCGATTCCTGGTACCGTGGGCAACAGCCACGCATCCACGTTTGTGAACTCTTTCTCCCCTTCGGAAATGATGCGATGGCGAGTATTCGTCAATTCCAGATATTGCTGTTGAGAGATTTCTTTGCTGCGCAGAATGCGCACCAGAACGCGAGGATCGTAGAGTTCGCTGTGTTTGGCAATCAGTTGACGATGCCATTCGTACGCTTCGAAAGCTTGCATTCCGCCATTGACATAGCAGCCCGGAATTTCGTCGAGCGCGGAGAAGTGAACTTCTTTTATATTGACGCCCGCGGTGGAAAGAGCGGATATCGCCGCTTCAAATCGACGCGCGACATCGGCATCCAAGTCATCGAGCACGTAGCCTTGCAGAATTCCGAGACGCAATTGCGTTATGTCGGTGGAAACCAACGGCGCGTACGGATCGCCGGATAACACGGCATCGATCCGCGCACAGCAATCGACAGTGGGCGCGATGGGGCCAACCGAATCAAAGCTTCTGGAGAGTGGCAGCACGCCATCACATGGCACGCGATGGGCGGTTGGCTTGAACGCGGTGAGGCCGCACAGCGCTGCCGGAATGCGCAACGATCCGCCGGTGTCCGTTCCGATGGCGGCCGCGGCCATGCCGTCGGAAACAGAGACGGCAGCCCCCGAGGATGAACCTCCGGGAATGCGGCCAATGATGCGATCGTATGGATTGCGGGGGGTTCCATAATGCGGGTTAATCCCCAGGCCGGAGTAAGCAAATTCCGTCATATTCGTTCGGCCCACCAGAACCGCACCGGCATCTCGGAGGCGGGCAATCGCCGCAGCATCTTTTGGCGCGGGGGGCGCGTCGGCAAGTACGATCGAACCCGCTGGTGTCGGCTGTCCAGCGACATCAAACAGATCCTTGATAGAAATCGGCAGCCCTGAAAGCAGACCTTGTGGCGCGCCCGCGCGGCGCCGTTTATCCATCGTGTCTGCTGTCTGCATCGCGGAGTCAGCGTCGATTCTGGTGAAGGTGCGCGCCCCCTGGCCGGAGGTATCGACGGCAGCGGCCAGGCATGCCTCTACCAGCTCGTGGCTGCTAGTTTCACGGGTCGCCAGCGATTCCATCGTGTTTGCAATCGGAGAGAGTCGTCGCGCCACGGTAACACCTTGAAGAAATATTTGTGCATGTTCTTACGTGTGACTACAACACCGATAGCTAAAAAAACGTCTGCACCACATCGATGACCTGGTAGCTGGAGTCCAGCACGGGAAGGAAGCGCCATTTATCGAACGTCAAGCATGGATGCGAGATATCGAGGCCGATCATGTCACCCACACGGACGTCGTCGCCCTCGGCGATTTTCATAAAAGCATGCTGATCCATCATGCGAGTGAGTTCCCAGTGACTGGGGCAGGCATGCGGCGCGATTTGGCCAGGTCGGTATTGCAGGCTGGGGGTTGGCAAGCCTGCGTCGAAGGCAGCGTCACGTTTGCCCAGGGTCAGAATCGCTTTTTCTTTCTCCGGAATGGATTGCACGTACGCCCAAAGCTGCAGGGCCGGCAGAAGACCGGATTGCATCTTTTTTGCTATGGGATTTCTAGCCAGGATCTTCTCCTGGGCCTGACGATAGACGCCCACATCATGAGTGAGATAGCATCCGGGCCGCAAAACGATCTCGAGCGGATAAGCGATATTGGCGGCTGAAAAAACTTCTGCCACCACGTCATACCATAGCGAACCGGCGCCGGTAAGTATCGCTGGATTGCGGTCCAAGTGATTCTCTTTGGCGAGTTTGGCGGCTAACTCGACGGCGTGACTTAGAAATGTTCGAATGGCGCTCTCATCCTGAAGCAAACCCTCGTACAACTCGACGCCGCAGATGGCGATGGAATCTCGCCAGTGATGCAGCGCGGCCAGCAACTCATCCAGTTGCTGGGGATTGCGAATGCCGGCGCGCCCACCGTCGACTCCCAACTCGATGAGGACATTCAGGCGCTGATGTTTCGCGGAGAAGAATTCTCCAAGCTGCATGGCCTGTTGCGCCGAATCGACGAGGCAATAGAATTCAAACCCGGGGTCCTGCAAGAGTCGCGAGACCATTTCCATATTCTGTTTTCCAACCAGTTGATTGGCCATCAAAACGCGGCGAACCCCATGTTCATACGCAACCCGCGATTGATGCGCAGTTGCCAGGGTGATACCCCACGCACCGGTTTGCAGTTGACGTGCGAAGAGCGCCGGGGCCATCGTGGTTTTTCCGTGCGGAGCAAGCTTGACGCCATAAGCCTGGATGAATTGCTGCATCCACGCGAGGTTATGGGCCAATTTTTCTTCATAAAGCACCGCGGTTGGCAGACTCAGGTCTTCATGGAGCAGATTCCAACGTCGCTCGACAATCTGTGCCACGGACAATGGGCTCTCCATCGCGCCTAGTCCTTTGTTCAATGAGCCGGCAATCATGTCTGACATATTTACCTCGAGCTTTTGTGCTTGTTCGACTGGATGTTTCGCCATGCGATTCCTCTCTGAAACTCAAATGATATAAGCTTTGGAGATTACTGAAGAAGAGGTCGATGGGAGAATCAGTTTCCACCACCTGAATGGGCAAAGAGCAGAAATGCCGAAGTGCGCTACCTTAATTCGAAATGTTGAAGTTGCCGATGGCAGCGGAAGACCGCCAGAAATCGCCGATGTGGCGATCGATCGGGACCGCGTTATCGCAATCGGCAAGCTGCAGGATTACACCGCAGAAAACACTGTTGACGGCGAAGGAAAGGTGCTGGCACCCGGCTTCATTGATGTCCATACACACGACGATATCAGCGTGATTCGGACCCCACAGATGCTGCCGAAGTTGTCGCAAGGAGTGACGACGGTGGTGGTTGGAAATTGCGGGATCAGCGCGGCCCCGGTCACCCTTCGCGCGGAGCCGCCTGACCCGATGAACCTGCTGGGTGACGCCGGGTCGTTCCGCTATCCGACATTCAAAGCCTACGGTGACGCGGTCGCGGCTGTACAGCCGGCGGTGAATGTTGCCGCGCTGGTGGGCCACACGGCACTGCGGAATAACCAGATGGATCGGCTCGATCGCACAGCAACCAGTGCGGAGATAGCAGCCATGCGCGCCCAGTTGCAGGAAGCGCTGGACCATGGTGCGACCGGATTGAGCACTGGCCTGGCGTACCTATCCGCGCAATCGGCTTCGACAGAAGAAGTGATGGGGCTGGCCGATTTGCTGGCTGGCGCTGGAGCCATCTACGCCACGCATTTACGAAGCGAGACAGAAACCATACTGCAGGCGCTGGATGAGGCTGTCCGAATCGGAAAGCACGCCGAAATTCCAATCGTGATTTCGCACTTGAAGTGTGCCGGTATCGCGAACTGGGGGCGAAGCGCGGAAGTGCTGGAGTGGATCGACCACGCGCGAAATGAACAGGCGATTGGCTGCGATTGCTATCCCTATGCGGCCGGGTCGAGCACCCTGGATTTGCGGCAAGTGGACGAACGAGTCAAGATTCAGATCACCTGGTCGACTGCACATCCGGAGATGGCCGGACAAACGCTGGCGGAAATTGCGACGGCATGGGGCGTGCCGCTACTCGAGGCTGCGAAGCGGCTGCAGCCGGCGGGCGCAATTTATCACAGCATTTCAGAAGACGACATGCGAGCCATTCTGCAACATGCCGGCACAATGATTGGTTCCGATGGCCTGCCGAATGATCCCTTGCCGCACCCACGACTCTGGGGAACATTTCCGCGCGTGCTGGGTCGCTATTGCCGGGAGCTAAAGCTGTTCCCAGTCGGTGAGGCAGTTCGCAAAATGACGGCGTTGTCGGCGCAGCGGTTTGGCCTGGAACAGCGAGGATGGATTCGCGAGGGCTACTACGCGGACCTGGTTCTCTTCGATCCGGAGACGGTGCACGACGTTGCCACGTTTGATGATCCGATACGGCAATCGATTGGAATTGAGGCGGTGTGGGTGAACGGCACACTTTCCTATCGGGGGCAGATGCCCACGGGGCAGCGGACAGGCCGCTTCCTAGCGCGGCAGTCGAAGACGAAGCGGCAGTAAATTACATTCAAACCATATTGGACACGCAACACCACGGAGGGCAGACTCGAATGAAACGCTACGGCGTAGAGGGCGGCAAAGGAATCGGTGGGCAGCATTTACCATTTGCACGCGCCGTTGAGGCGGATGGCTGGCTATATGTGTCGGGCCAGGTACCGATGGTGAGCGGCATCCTGGTTGAGGGCAATATCGAACGCCAAAGCCGCCAGGCCATCGATAATCTATTCGCAATTTTGACTGAGGCGGGATACACCGCGGCGGATGTGGTTCGCTGTGGCGTCTGGCTCGACGATGCGCGTGATTTTGCGGCGTTCAACCGCGTGTTTCGGGAATATTTTGGAGAGAATCCTCCTGCCCGGTCATGCGTGGCCTCCAGCATGATGGTCGACTGCAAAGTAGAGATCGATTGCGTCGCATATAAACCTCCGGCCAAGTGATCGCCAAGCCTGTCGCCTCCCACCGTTGCGCGGCAAGAAATTCTCAGTCAAAAAAACCATCATGCAAACGCCAATGATTGCCAGCCACGGAACCTTTCTTTTGCTTGCGGCACTTGGTTCCGTCATTGTGCTGATCGTCCTGATCGCCCGCTACAAAGCAAACCCATTTATTGCGCTGATGTCGGTCTCGATTGCCCTGGCGATGGTGACCGGCATGCCCATGCAGACCATCGTGCACTCGTTCGAAGCGGGAGTGGGGGGAACGCTGGGCCATATCGCCGTGGTGATTGGGCTGGGGACCATGCTGGGAAAAATGATGGCGGAGTCGGGCGGCGCGGACCAGATTGCCCACACCTTGATCCATTTTTTCGGCGAGAAGCGTGTGCATTGGGCGATGGTGGTGATCGGCTTCGTGGTTGGGCTTCCGGTATTTTTTGAGGTTGGGTTTGTCCTTTTGATTCCGATTGCGTTTACAGTTGCCAAGCGCACGGGCACATCGCTGGTGTTAGTCGGAATTCCCATGGTGGCGGGGCTTTCCGTAGTGCATGGACTGGTGCCGCCGCATCCTGCGGCCTTGCTGGCGGTTGCCGCCTATCACGCGGACGTGGGCAAGACAGTTTTCTACGCGCTGATTGTCGGCATCCCAACGGCGATCTTAGCCGGGCCGCTGTACGGCAAGTTGATTTCTCCGCATATTCATCTCCCGGCAGAAAATCCGATCGCTGCGGAGTTCCTCGATCGCGATCCGCACAGCAAGCTGCCCAGTTTCACTTTGACCATGGCGACGGTTCTGCTTCCAGTGATTTTGATGATGATTGGAAGTTGGGCAAATACGCTTGCCGCGCGCGGCACGCTGCCAAATCAACTGCTTCATTTTCTGGGAGGCGCCGATATCGCGCTGCTGGTAGGCGTGCTGATCAGCTTTATCACGCTGGGAACGATGCGCGGATTCAGCCGCGATGCGATTTTGAAATTCACCAATGAATGCCTGGCGCCTACGGCGACCATTACGCTGCTCGTCGGAGCGGGCGGCGGGTTTGGCAGAATTCTTCAGGACAGTGGCACTGCCACGGCCATTGTGGATGTCGCGTTGCATGCCCATATTCCGCTGCTGCTGCTGGCATGGCTGGTTGCGGCGGCGGTTCGCGTCGCTACTGGATCTGCCACGGTCGCCATGACAACTGCGGCTGGAATTATTGCTCCCATCGCCTTGCAGGTGCATGGAGCGCAGCCCGAGTTACTGGCCATTGCGACTGGCGCTGGATCGCTGGTGTTTTCTCATGTGAACGATGGTGGCTTCTGGCTGGTGAAGGAGTACTTCAATATGAGCGTGGCCGACACGTTCAAAACGTGGACGGTCTGCGAGACGATCATTTCCACGGTAGCGCTGTTGTTGACACTCGCACTGGCTCGGATTGTTTAGGATCTATTCCTGGAGCGGTCGGCGCAAAGCATCTGGTGAAATAGTTCTGACTCGCAGCTACTTCGCGTGGATTGAGACGAACCTGCGGCCTTCATACAGGCGATAACTGCCGGGGTGTGTACCTGCCACAATCATCAGAGGCCGAGGACGAGGCAGGGCCGAGTCGGTTTTGGATGTGGTCTTCAACACTTCATGTGCCCCAAGATCCATCACGATAAAAGCATCGTTCGCTACGAAGCCGAATCCATAGGCTCCCGCAGGCAGCGTCTCCCCGTTGATGGTCAATGCGGTTTCGCTGAGCATATAGCCTTGATATTTCTGCTGGATTGCGGTTGCATACCCTGAGTTATCCACCAATCCTGCCAGCACAACTGTTCCGTCCGCGAGCCGCAGGCCGAAGGTGTTGCGCAGCTGTACCGAGGCGGTCTGTCCACGAAAAAATACCGAGTGCGGCATCAGGGCGCCGATGTCCGCGGGCGACAGAATCTTCGCTTGTGCCGGAGCCGACGCCTGCGCGTGGACGCGTCGCATGACTGGCAGGAAGCTCACAACACAACAGGCCGCGATCACGAGACAAGAGCGGTGCAGGGTGGACCAGGGTCGCATCATGATGCCCATCATAGCGCAAACATAGTGTTGGGGATTACTTTTCGGCCGTGGATGAGTAGTTTCCAGCGCGCGTTAGCGTTGCGCTTCCAGAATCATCAATTGCTCGGCACCCACCGTGACATCGGAATGATCGTCAGTCACGACTGCGGGCTGTGCGTTCCACATCGGTGTCAATGTTCGGACGCCCGCGAGAGCGGTGTCGGAAAAGTCCAGGTGAAAGGTCCGCGGGGTTGTTCCTTTATTCAATAGAACGAGAACCATTTCCCCCTGGGCCATCGCAGGGATGGGTTTTCCAGGCGGAGCTTCGAGGCGCGCAAAAACCAGCCCGGTATCGTCCCCCAGCAAATCCTGCTGGGCGCCGGTTTGCAGCACCGGGTGTTGCGCTCGCAACTGCAGCAGACCCTGGACCCAGGCATACATCGATTGCTGCGCAGGTGTGCGCCCCGCCGAGGTGAAGGCATCACTCGCGTCGCCGGGAAATCCTCCCGGAAAATCACGGCGATTGTCAGGATCGTTGCCACCGGGCATTGCAATCTCGTCGCCATAGTAAATTTGCGGCATCCCGCGCATGGTGGCGAGCAGACCAAACGCTAACTTCATCCTCGCTGCGGTGGCGCCGGGTTCGGAGATGAAACGCATCGTGTCGTGATTGCCGAGGAACGTCACCAAGCGCTCAGGGTGAGGATAGAGCCAGTCCTGCCGCTGCACATTCTGCAGCTGGGTCATGGGCGCGTCACCCGTGGGCGTCTTTCCCGTGAGCGTAGATCGCAAGGCAAAGTAGGTGGGAAAGTCAAACGGAGTGTAGAGGCCGGTATCGATGCCTTGATGCGTAGCTCCGCCGGCAAAATAGGAAACGATGGTTGGATCAGGATTGAAAACTTCTCCCACCGTGGTCAGGTTGGGATAGAGCGTGTGAAGTTCGGCGTGGAAGTCTCGCCAGAATGCACGGTCGACGTAGGGAAAAGTATCCAGCCGCAAGCCATCCAGAGTTCCGGATTCGATCCACCAGATTGCGTTCTGAATCAAATATTGTTCGACCAGCGGATTCGATTGATTCAGATCGGGCAAGACGTTCGCGAACCATCCATCCACTGCCTTGCGATAGGCTGCGGGGGGCGCATGCGGATCCGTGATGGGAGCAAAGTTTCCATTGGCTTCAAGATGTCTTGCGAGCGTGCCATGGAACCAATCTGGCGCAGGCGGATCGAGTACCCAGGGATTTTTCGGACCAACATGATTCGGAACCGTATCCAACACCAGCTTCATGCCACGACGATGCAGGTCCTGGGCGAGTTTCTCATAGTCCTGCAACGTGCCAAAATGCGGATTGACCGCATACATATTGACGGCGCCGTAGCCGTGATAATCCGCCGGCGAGTTCGGGTCCTGAGCATACAAGGGCGTGATCCAAAGCGTCGTCGCTCCGAGTTGCTGAATGTAATCGAGGTGGTTTTCGATTCCGCGCAGATCTCCGCCGTGGTAGGCCCGCGGTTTACTTCGATCGAACGTGCCAGGCATGGTCTGGAGATGATCGTTCGATGGGTCGCCGTCGGAAAAGCGATCAGTCATGATGAGATACATGACGTCGGTAGAATTAAATCCGCGAAAGCCGTCGGCCGAGCTGTGACGCGGGTCTAGCTGATAGGGGACGCGGACCGATCCCGTTGCGGTTCGCACCAGCAGATTGAAATGCTGTGGGGGAGCCGACGAGATGTCGAGCCAAACAAAAAGCCAGTCGCCATTTGCTGAGACGCGGGTTCGCTGCACTGCAATTCCCTGCACCGTGGTTCGAACGCGCGCACCGGAAAGATTTTTTCCGCGTAGTAGAAGCATCGGATTTGGGAGACCGCTCCACCAGTTGGGTGGATCTGTTTGCTGGATGACTGGCCGGGATGTCGACGCCGAATCCTGGCGGGGCTTTTGGTCGGCACGGATCGATCGCGGACAAGCGATTAGCAGCAGCGACATCCAACAAAAAAGGATGCGGTGCAATCGAGCCGAGGGTCGCGGATGACCTCGTCGCCAAAGCGCATGCGATCGCTTCCCCGCTTCGAGAACCTGCCGAATTTCGCAGTGCGGGAGCGCATGTTGGGTTCCACTCATCGCGTCGACGCTCGCAGATGCGCCCTCGATTTCGAAAAATTCGCGCATTGGCTCGCTCCTTGAAAATTATGCAAGGCGGGGTTCACCATTCGACAGGTCGAGTGAGAGCGCCCCGCACTAATAACAGTGCGGGGCTGTTGGATTGCGGGATTTTTCAGAACACGAAACGCGCCGCGAGTTGAATCTGACGATTGCTGAACTGCTGGGTCGCCAGAATTTTTCCAAAATTCGCGTCGTGTACATTCGCATCCGGATTGGTGAACTGCGGCGTATTGAATACGTTGAACGCATCGCCGTGCAACTCAAGTGTGTAATCGCGGTAGAGGTGCAGGTTTTTCTGCAAGCCGAAGTTGACGACCCTTTGCCCGGGGCCATAGACCTGGTTGCGTCTCGCCGTACCCAACCGCGTGTAGACATCGATTCCAGGTCGCGGCGTGAACTGCGGAATTGTCGTGCCGGAGAAGGTGCTGGGGCTGAACCAATATCCGCTGATGCTTTTTGGATAATCCAATAGCGACACCTGGTCCGGACGATTCGGAGAGTTTGTCTGTCCAGTCTGCAAATCGAAAGGCTGACCACTTGCCACCAACGCGATCAGGTTGGTCTGCCAGCCGCCAATCGCCCAGTCCATCGGCCGAGAGACGTTGCCTCCAAAACGCTGCCCCTGTCCAAATGGGAAGTTGTAGACGAATGAGGCGCTGAATACGTTGCGCTGATCCTGGGCTGAGTTGCCATAATCGGCGTGCGGGTCATAGTAGAGCGGTGCGGTCGAACCCTGATCAGCCCCTGGAGAATCGTCCAGGGTGTGCGACCAGGTATAGGAGAAAGTTGCAATCAGATTCGTCTCGCGGTGTTCCGCGTGCACTTGTAGGCCGTTGTAGTTCGACGTTCCGCTGTAGATGTTGTAGGTAATCGACCCGAGATTCGGATAGTTCTGAACTCCTGTTCCGAATTGGTAGATGTTGTAGGGATAGTAAGTCGATAGGTGATCGGCCTTAGTTCCGACGTAAGCGATGTCAAAGGTATCTTTGCTGGTCAACTGCTGTTCCAGTTGCAAGTCCCACTGCTGAATCTGACTGTTCTTGTTGTTCTGATCCACGGAATTGATGCTCAAACCTTGCGGGGGAGCGGCTGGATTAAAGTTTGGAAACCCTGGCGCCGGAAGCGGATTGGCGACGCCGACAGAACTGACTTTGCAACTATCGAAGCCAGTCCCCTGCGCGGTCTGGCCGGTGAAGGCTATGCAATAGCCGTTCTTCGCCAGGTAATCTACGCTGCCGCCGAACGGTGGCTGTTGGCCGAGTTGATTGCTGATACCGCCGTAGTCAGGGAAGTAATAGATTCCATAACCACCGCGTAGAACTAACTTGCCATCTCCGCGGACGTCATAGGCGAAGCCGACTCGGGGTGCGAAGTTATGGTAGTTCTGGTTAATGATGCTGCGCGAAACGCCATTCTGATCGGCCTCCAGCACGGTTCCCGTGTTGATGTCGAAGGCAGCCTGGCGATTGTGCATTTCATACGGCCAGGTCAGCAGGTCCCAACGGATTCCCAGGTTCAGAGTCAGGCGAGCGTTGACACGCCAGTCATCCTGCGCAAAGACGCCGTCTTCCTGGCTGATGTTGCCAAAGAAGCCGCTCTGCGCGCCGATGGAGTAGTTATCCATGAAGGAAGACAGAACGTCCGAAACTTCATAGCCTGTAAAATCCTGTCCGTTGCCGGAGATGTTGAAGAAGCCTTTGCCGGCGATGGGCCGGAAATAATTGACCTGGCGCCGAATGAAAGTGCCGCCAAATTTAAATGAGTGCGGACCTCGCTGCCAGTTCAGAGTATCGGTGAGTTCATACGTATTTTGCGGAACCGAATACAGGCCATAGTCGCCGGTATATTCCAGTTCCGATCCATAGCCTCCAATCAATGCGCCACCGCTGGTTTCCTGGTTGCGATTGGCATTGACAATGCCGAGATTCGCCGAAACTGGAACGCCATAGAACGGAGGTTGATATCCGTAGTTATCGCGGTTGTAAGCGAGACGCAGTTCGTTCACAATGTTCGGCGTAAATATATGGGTGTATCCCAGATCGTACCCACGCGCATGAGTGAAGTTGGAGCCCGTACCAAAGCCTGCCGGAAGGTTTGGAAACTCTGAAGTCTTGGTCTGAGCGTCGTTGGAATAGCTGTAGCGGAAGAATGCAATGTCGCTCTGTGTCGGGTGCCAGTCGAGTCGAATATCAAAGTCGTTGTATTTCACGGTGGATGCTTCGTGGGTCTCGTAATTTTGCTCGAGTTTGGTTGTAAGCGTGGGCGATGGATAGGCGTTCAGGTAGTTCAGTGCCGCCGCGTTGAGACGGTTGGGAGGGATCACGTTGGGATTGCCGTTATAGGCAAAAGGAAGGCAGGAAATGGGATCGAAAATGTCCGTCGACGTAACGCCAGCAGGCTGGCAGAGATTGGAATGGGTCTGCGCGTTGTAGGCGGGATCGAGCAACTCACTGAAATCGCCGGTGCGCATCTTCGCCGTGGGCACCGTAACAAAGCTGGGGTTGATGGGCAGGCTTTCACGCCATCCCGAGTAATCTCCAAAGGCGAACAGCTTGTCTTTGATGATCGGCAGGCCAACTGAACCGCCGAACTGGTTGCGATTGTAGGCAGGATTCGGTGAAGCCGCTGCCCCTTGAAAGCGATAATCCGGATTGGAATCCCATTTGCCGCTGCGATAAAACTCAAATGCGGACCCATGGATGGAATTGGTTCCGGATCGGATGGAACTGACAACAATGGCGCCGCCGGCCCGGCCAAATTGCGCGGGAGCTACGCTGGTGTCGATCTTGAACTCTTGCGTAGCGTCGATCGGCGGAAAAAACAAGATGGTGTTGATCAGGCCATCGTTGTTGTCGACGCCATCCAAAATGTAATTGTTCGCCTGCGGGCGCAATCCGTTTACCGACAGCGCCGCGCCTCCGCTTTCGTTGTATCGGAAGGTCTCAGAATTTCCGTTCACGCCACTTTCTTCTGTTCCATATGCGCCGCGGGTCACGCCCGGAGCCAGAAGCGCGAGATTGGTGAAGTTGCGACCATTTAATGGCAATTGGGTGATCTGCTTGCCTTGGATTGTTTCACCCAGGGTCGCGTTCGATGCATCAATCAGAGGCGCTGCATCGGTCACTTTGACAGTTACGTTGACAGCCCCTGGTTGCAATTTGAAGAGCAAAGTCTGTACCTGGGTAACCGCAAGATCGAAGGTCTGAGCCTGCGACGCAAATCCCTGAGCATCGATTTTCGCGAGATAGGTGCCGCGGGGAACGGCAAAGATGTTGAATTGACCGGCCGCATTGGCAATCGCTGAGAATTTGAGGCCGTTTGCCTGATTTGTGACAGTGACAGTGGCACCAGAAATCGCTGCCCCGGTGGGATCAGTCACCGTTCCCACGATTCGTCCGGTATCCGTTTGTGCAAAGGATCGCGAGCAGAGTCCCGCAGTGATCAGGACGAGCAGGCCGACGGTCCACAGAACATCCCATGCGGAACGATGGGATCGTGACGATGCTGGGTTGATACTCATAACATGGTCTCCTAAAAATATTCGTGCTGCCGGCAGTCTGCGCCAGCGATGCCATTGGTTGCCGATAGGGTGAAACACCCGCCCCTCGATCTGTGTCTGACCCGTTCTTCCTGCCGTAGGCCCTTCGTCGAACTTCTATCCCCGTCGATCAGTTCGCCGCCGAGCACGGACAACTTGGCCAAACGGCCCATTTAAACGCCCTTGGCTGTACACCGATCAATGCACAGAGAATCGTTTCTCAATCAAATCGATATCATCTGATAATGTCTGTTTTTTCATATGCTTACCGCGGAGCATCTTCTGACTTCATCGGCTGAATGCCTCCGTTGACTAGCGAACCGGGTGGGAGTAGAAACGAGAACGGGGCACCTGAAAACAACTGGATAGCAAGCAGGAGTGTTCCCTTAGGAAGAGTCACGACGTGGAAACGGTACATCATACATCGCCCAGAGTTCGATTCGGGGTGTTCGAAGTCGATCTGCAAACGGAAGAGCTTTACAAGTCCGGCATGCGGGTCAAAATTCAGAATCAACCTTTCAAAGTTCTTACTCTCCTGCTGGAGCGACCCGGCGAAATTATCTCGCGAGACGAGATGCAGCAACGTCTTTGGGGAAGCGACCAGACCACCGTCGATTTCGATCACAGCCTGGGGACAGCAATGAATAAGCTGCGCGAAGCGCTGGGGGACTCGGCGGACAATCCACGCTTCATCGAAACCATGGCGAGACGCGGATATCGATTCATCGCGCCGATCAGGATCGATACCGAAACTGCGACACCGAAGCCATTTCTGGCGGCACCTTTAGTTGTGCACCCTCAAATTTCTGCGCACGAGGGCATACCCTCAACGGCGCGCCAACAGAATTGGCGGCACGTCGGCATGGCTGTCGCAGGTTCCTTTCTGATCGCGCTGGCCGGGGTCGGGCTTTTCCTATTGTCGGGCGTCCGAGTCGAAAAGTTTCAGACCCCACTTCGCATTTCGCAAGTCACATATTCAGGAAGAGTTTTCCCGGGCGAGCCGCTGCAGGAAAATCTGGGGGCAATGGCGACGGACGGCTCTCGCATTTATTTTCTGCAGATTGAAAAC
Source organism: uncultured Acidobacteriota bacterium (assembly GCA_963735505.1). Classification (GTDB taxonomy): domain Bacteria; phylum Acidobacteriota; class Terriglobia; order Terriglobales; family Acidobacteriaceae; genus JAKAAZ01. The sequence goes on from CAVTLR010000007.1 coordinate 318,348, forward strand.
GGCCGCGAAGAACTGATGCAGGCCTTGATCGCCGATGGCGAAACCAGTCTTCTGCCGGTACCGTCAGAGATTGCGGCGCCATCGCTCGGCGACATCTCCCCGGATGGTTCCCAGTTGGTGGTGCGAAACTATTTGATTCCGGAGGCGGAACAACCACTGTGGATTTTGCCGACGCTGGGAGGGACGGCCCGTAGTTTTTCTAACATTCAAGCACACGATGCCACGGTAATGCCCGACGGCAAACGGATTCTTTATGCCAACGGCACCGACCTTTACATCGCAAACGAAGACGGAACAGGTTCCAAGAAATTTGCAGCGTTACCGGGGCGTGCATTCTGGCTGCGCTGGTCGCCGGACGGGTCAGACCTTCGGTTCACCCTGATCAATTCCCTAAATCACAACACTTCCTTGTGGCAGATCGGGTCCGATGGGAAGAATCTGCGACCGTTGTTTCACGACTGGAGCCATCCATCCTCCGAGTGTTGCGGCTCGTGGACCGCGGATGGGAAATATTTTGTATTTCAATCCGCGCATAACGGCCTGAACAATATATGGGTGCTGGCGAAGCAGTCCTGGCTTTCATGGGGAGAGCCGAAGCCGATTCAGATTACAAACGGACCTCTCAGCTATCAAGCTCCCATCACCGCGAATACAGGACACAGGCTGTTTTTTATTGGCAAGGACTCTCGGTCGATGCTGCTGAAGTTCGACGCCACTTCAAAACAATTTGTGCCATACGGAAGAATGCTGAGTGCAGCGCAACTGGTGGCTTTTTCGCGGGATGGTGCCTCCGTCGCCTGGATCAATCCGGAAGATAGCTCGCTATGGTCGAGCCACGCCGACGGCAGCCAGCGCCTGCAATTGACCAGCAGTCCGATGGAAGTCTTCATGATGCATTGGTCCCCGGATGGAAAGCGCATTGTGCTGATGGCCCGGGAACCGGGAAAAGTGTGGCGCATTTATACGATGGATTCGCAGGGTGGAAACCTGGCGCCGGTACTCCACGAAGCGAGAAATGAGGCCGACCCAAGCTGGTCTGCAGACGGCGCTTCGATCGCGTTCGGGCGACTGCCGGAGCTGATGGCGGAAAAATCTCTGCCGAAGTCGATCTATATTCTTGATCTGAAAACGAAGCAGATGACTACCCTTCCAGATTCAGAGGGATTGTTTAGCCCACGCTGGTCGCCCGACGGGAAATATATCGTCGCAATGACCCTGGATCAAAGCAAGCTGATGCTGTATGACGTTGCCGCTAAGTCATGGAAGGCTCTGATCGCTCGCCCCGCGCACGATCCGGTGTGGTCGCACGATAGCGGGTGGATCTATTTCGATGACTTTGTGGCCAAGGATCAGCCGGTGTATCGAGTTTCCGTGCCCGGTGGGCAACTGGAACAGGTGGCAGGCCTGGAGAGCGTGCAGCCTCCGGACGCGCTCGATTTTCGCTTTGCCGGGCTCACTCCGCAGGATATTCCTTTGGTGAACGCACGCATTTCATCCGCGAACATCTATTCGATGAATCTGGGTGAACGGTAATCCCCGGGATAAAGAATGGCCTCGCTCTGATTGCGGGTGGATCTGCGTAAGACCGCGCAATTCGCCCGGTTGGGCCCGATTTCCGGCGCCGTTCTGGCGCAAATAAAGAAAAACTATGGGGTGGATAACCGGAATCTATTTCCGATTGGGCGAATGACGACGTAATCTATAGAAAATCAGGGAAAACTGTTCCCATATTGCCTAGTGACTCCGAAGCTCAACAATTACATATTCAAAGCCTGATTCGAAATCAGGTTTACAGGAGAAGGAATGTCAACTGAATTACGGGATTTTCTTGCGCTCTCGTACGGGGAGCTGGAGGATTTGAATCTGGAGGCCAAAGAGCAACGGATGAACCGCGTTGCGGCCCACAAGATCCAGGAACAGCGACTGAAATATCTGACGGACGAGAAGCGGATCAAGGCTGTGACGGTGCTTTTCAGCGACTTGGAAGGTCGCCTGCACATGCTCGATTATGACAAGAAATTCCTGATCAAGAGCTGGGACAACCTCACCTTCGACGGCTCCTCAATTCGCGGATTTACGGCGCAGCGCGAGAGCGACTTGCGACTTGGGATTGACTGGAGCGCGTTTTACTGGGCGCCGTCCGACGTATTCGGTTCGGGCAAGGTGCTGGTCTTCGGCGAAGTGATCGACAAGAATGGCAGGCCCTATACCGCCGACATCCGCGGGGAACTGAAGCAGTTTGCCAGCAAGCTGTACAAGACTGACGGCTACACCCTTAATGCCGCTAACGAGATTGAAGGTTTCCTGTTCAAGGGCGTGGATGCTGAGCGGAATTATTACCAAACGGGCAGGTTCGATTATGTGAATACGGGCGGATATTATCACTCGTTGCCGGGCGATCCGCTGCGCACCTTCATCGATACGACCGCCGAAGTACAGCGAGCGATGGGTTTTGAGAATGAGAAAGATCATCCGGAGGTCGCGCCGTCACAGTTTGAGATCAACTACAGCTATGGAGAAGTGGTCGCAGCAGCCGATCAGATCCAGCTGTACAAGCTGATTTGCCGCCAGGTGGCGACCAACCTTGGAATGACGGCGTCCTTTTTGCCCAAGCCGGTGGTTGGCGTGAATGGCAGCGGTATGCATACGAATATCTCGATCAGCAAGGAAGGCAAGAACCTGTTCTGGGATGCTAAGGGCGAAGAGAAAGTAAGCGATTTTGCGTGGAGCTTCGTCGACCGCATCCTGACGCACGGCAACGATTTGTGCCTGCTGCTGAATGCCAGCGTGAATGCCTATCGACGTCTGGATCCGCACTTTGAAGCGCCCAACCAAATCAAGGCTTCGGCCGTGGATCGCGGCTCGATGATTCGAATTCCGATCGGCAACGAAAAGAGCGCCCGGATCGAAGTTCGGTCGGTCAGCCCGGATGCCAATCCCTACTTGGTTCTGTATTCCATTTTCCGGTCGGGACTGCAAGGCAACAAATCGACCGTGAAAAACCTGCGCCAGGCCGAACGATATCTTCCGGACAACGTTTATACGGCCATTGAGGATTTTCGTAGCTCTGCTTGGACAACCAAGCTGTTGGGGGCCGACGTCAAGGGACGGTATGCAGACCTGAAACAGGCGGCGGCGGATCGTTGTGCTCGCCTGTTGGGGACCTTTGTCAAGGTACCTGAGGTCCAATACCACCACGACGTTTATAACCAGTTCCTGTGGAACATGTTCTAGACTTCGTCCGCAAAAATTCGTTCAATCGCGAAGGGCATGGCGATCCGCCATGCCCTTTTGTTGCATGCGCCTGCCCGAGGGGTCAGGCTAATTCCAGCTCAATCTTTTCGGTAGTACGGTCGAGCTTCACAATTCGAAAACTGCGAATCTGGCCTTTTGACAGCGGCTCGGGCTGCTTCGATGAAGGAGCGGCGCCACCCTTCCAGCGCGCCTGCAACATGGACGTTAAGACGGACAGGTCCGCACCGGAAGTACCCTGGCTCGCTGCGGGCTGTGCCGCAGCGGATGCAAGCTTGCAGTTCGCACGAATGCGATCGCCGAGTTCGATGACGGCAGTCTCGGTACCCTGCTCCACGACGCGACCCGACACGACGTCGCCTTGCTTGTGCTCCTCCAGGTACTCGCCGAGGCCAGTGGGAACCAGTTGCTTCATGCTGAGCTTGATTTGTCGCTTCTCCGCATCAACGGCGAGCACCTGAGCTTTGACAATCTGACCGGCACGTAATACATCCTGCGGATGATCGATGTGTTTTTCGGCGCTGATCTCGCTGACGTGGACCAGTCCCTCGACACCTTCCATGATCTGCACGAATGCACCGAACTTCATCAACTTCGTCACTGGGCCTTCGACGGTTGACCCGACTGGAAATTTTTGCAGCGCATCCGCCCAGGGATCGCCAAGCGCCTGCTTGAGTCCAAGAGAAATACGTCGTTCGCCGGCGCTGACAGAAAGAACGATTGCATCCACCGCGTCGCCGGTTTTGAGAATGTCGCTGGGCTTGCGAACTTTCTTCAGCCATGACATTTCCGAAACGTGGATCAGGCCTTCAATCCCGGGTTCCAGTTCGACGAATGCTCCAAAATCCATGAGACGTGTGACCGTGCCAGTAATTCGCTGGCCAACTTTGAATTTCTCTGCCGCCGCATCCCAGGGCTCCGGCTGAAGCTGTTTGAGCCCAAGCGAAATGCGGCTGTTCTCCGGGTCGACCTTCAGAACCTTAAGCTGCAGTTGCTGCCCCACGGTCAGCACATCTTCCGGCGAATTCACGCGGCTCCACGAAATGTCGCTGACATGGAGCAGGCCATCGATACCGCCGATATCGACAAAAGCACCATAGCCCGCGAGGCTGCGAACTTCGCCGCTGACGATGTCGCCTTCCTTGAGAGCGGAGTATCGATCCTGACGGACTGAAAGCGCCTGCTCCTCAAGGATGGCTCGGCGGTCGACAACGACATCCTCATCCGTCACGTCTAGCTTTGTGATGCGGCAGGTAATTTCCTGGCCGACCAGCTTTTCCATCTCCGCGGCATCGCGCACACCGCTGCGGGAGGCCGGCATAAAGGCGCGCACGCCGACATCCACGTTGAGACCACCCTTTACTACTCCAGTGACGATTCCCACGACAGCGGATTTTTGCGCAAAGGCTTCCTCAAGCGACGACCAGTCCGTGGGAAGCGTCACGCGCAGGCGAGACAGTTCGTAGTAGCCCTCGAGATTGCGGCCCTTCACGGAGACTGGAAACTTATCTCCAGGATTGACGCCCTCCGCATTGTTCTCGAACGCGGTGCGCAACAGAACGCCCTCGGCTTTGAATCCGATATCCAGATAGACAGATTCGGCGTCAACGGAGACGACGATGCCCTCCAGTTGGCGGGCACCTCCTTCAACCTTGTGAGAATGGCTGTGCTCAAATTGCGTGAGCATTTCGCCGAAGGATTCGGTGGTGGGCTCCGATGCGGTTTCAGCTGGCGAGGACGAATTCGGGATGATTTCGTTTGACATAATGGCTTACGTACCATTTTGGCACGAGCCGCCCTTCGATGATATTTCGCAAACTGATTGATCGGTTGCGAAAGCAGATGCATGGGCGACCTCTCCATGCGAGTCACTATTAGTCGGACAGTGGTACAGTTCTTTGCTATGGATAACAATGTGGTTCGGAAACTGCGGAAATCCTGCTATCTACTTTCGGTGCTAGGGTTACTCCTATTGATCACGCCGCAACTGCTGCATGGACAAGCGTCCGCATCCGCTGGCGCGACTCCGGCGGTTCCAGACTGGGCGCAGCCAGGTTCCGCTACCCACGAACAGGTACCGCCGCCGGCGAACTTCCACCGGGCGAGCAGAAATTTCGACACACCGATTGGCATATTTCAAGGGCAGTCGGACATTGGCGCGGCAGTCGTGCCCGGCAGTGCGAGTTATAGCGCGGAGACCAAGCAATACACCATCACCTCAGCCGGATATAACATCTGGTACTCGCGCGATGAGTTCCGTTATCTCTGGAAGAAAATGTCCGGCGACATTTCGCTTGCCGCCGATGTGACGTTCCCGGACCCGAAGGGCTACAGCGATCGCAAGGCTGTCCTGGTCATTCGTCAGAACCTCAACGACGATTCGAAGGAAGCAATGACGGGCGAACATGGTACCGGAATGATCCATCTGGCTTGGCGTCCCACCCGGGGTGCGGACATGACGGACATGCAGTTTCGCTTTGGAGGGACGCTCGAAGGGGTGATGGCAAAGCGCATTGGCATCGAAAAGCGGGGCGATGCGGTTGCAATTTTTGTCAGCTTGAAGGGCGAGCCCATGCACCAGTTTGGACCGCCAGTACACCTGCACTTCGATGGACCATTTTATGTTGGCATCGGCTTCTGCTCGCACCTCCCAGCCACTCCGGATACAGCAGTGCTTTCAGATGTGATCCTGGAAAACACTGCAGGCAAGGTGCACTAGTTGTAGGACCCCGGCAGCGAGACGAGGTTCACCACTGAAAGACGCTGGAGTATTTGTCGGTCACTCGCCGGCATCATCGAGTTTTCTGTAAGAAACCTGTCCGCGGGAGGAAAGAGTGGCACGATTGATCTGCTTGCGAGCGCTGTCTCGAATCCATCCCCATTTGTTGAAATACTGGATCGCAGAGCGCATATGTAAAAACAGCAGCTTGCGGCTTCGATACGAGCCCATCTGATGGACATGCTCGACGGTAACGCCCGGCCAATACAACAACCTCGAGACGCCTAACATTCGCCGACAGAGGTCGACATCTTCCATATAAAGAAAAAATCTCTCATCGAAACCGCCGACTTCTTCCAGCACAGAGCGCCGCGCAAACATAAAGCAACCGGAGAGCGACGGGACGTACGCAGGCGCGTCCGAATCGAGAAAGCGCAGTTCATACAATGTAGTCCGCTTGTAAGCAAGACGCTTCCAGGGCCCAGGAAGGAATCGGCGCAACATCAGGTCGATGGGTGCTGGAAGTAATTTGCAGAGATATTGATGACTGCCATCCGGGTAGAGAATTTTTGGCATCACCAGCCCCACGTCAAAATGGGAATCCATAACATTGGCCAATCTCCTGAGAGCGTCCTCGCCGAATACTATGTCCGGATTGAGGATCAAGTGATATGGAGCATCGACGCCAGCAAGCTCCTTCAGCGCCAGGTTATGCCCTGCGCCGAATCCGAGATTTTTTCCGGGACGTACGTACATTCCACCCATACGCGGAACAGCATCGCGGATTTCGTCGGAACTCCCGTTATCGACTAGAATCCACCGGTCGATACATGCCTCTTGTTGTAGCAGGCCTAGTAATTCCTGTATCCGGATCAAGGTGTCGCGGTAAATCACAATGCTAGCTGTTATAGAACCCAATCGCATTCATCCCTGTACGTCACACCTTGTCGATATATCCGGGTCGGCATGAAGGTGAAGATTAACTTTAGCAGGTGCTGTGAACCCGCTCCAACAGTCGACTGTAAATCTCTTGATACTGATTCGACATGATTTCAGCGCTCAAATAATTATGCGTAATATTCACGCTTGCGTCATGCATCTTCTCCCAGTCCATTTTAGTAATTGCATCGAGGCTCGCCGCCATGTCATCGCTGTCTCTTACCTTGAACAATAATGAGGATCCCGGATCAAGATCGTGAATTTCTCTATGGGGAGGAATATCTGACAAGACGCACGGCAGTCCGACGGCCATGGCTTCCAACACGGAATTAGGAAGTCCTTCTGCGATCGAGGCAGACAGAAAATAGTCGCTTGCGCACAAATACTCCTGCACATTATCAACCCTCCCTACAAGCCGGATGTTCTGGCCTCGGGCTGCCACGGATTCACAGGCGTGACGGCATTCCCCATCTCCCAAAAAAAGCAAAACAGCATTCTTGAGATTCGCCTTCTGAAATGCGGAAATCGCAGTCATTGGGTCCTTTCTCCTACTCAAAGAGCCCACAGAAACAAACACAGTCACGTTTTTATCTATATTTAATTTGTCGCGCGAGGTATTTCTCTCCAAACACTCACTTCTCGAAACGTCTACCCCATTCCGAACAAACCCTATTTCACAATGATTGCGTTCCCTCAGCATCTCAGACACAGCCTTCGAAACAACGACCGGATGGTCAATTCTTTTTAAACATCGCAGATGAATCGAAGCCAAGACAGTTCCAGATACCTTCCCGAATAACATTGTGTAGTCAGAATACGGGTAGTTATGAAGAGTGCTGACTCGGAGTGTCTTCAAGCCTCGAACGACCCAGTCTGCCCTTAAGCCATGCGCGTGGATCAAATCAATTCCATTTTTCTCGGTATATTGAGATACTTTTGAAGTCGCCTCAATGAGGCCACGCAGCCTGGAGAAGCCAAGCGTTTCCACTTTGACCCCGAGAGCCTCGCTAAAGTATCTCGCCATTGTATCTTGCGGTTCAGGGGATAGCGTCAGGACTGTCACGTCAAATTTATCTCGGTCCATAAATTTAACGATATTGGACAGTACGAACGTTGGCCCGGATTTGCTCAAGGTACTCACGACATACAGGATCTTCTTTTTTATCATTCTTGCGTGCCCGCTAAAACAGCGAGAGGCTGTACGGTTGTGGGCTGATTTTCACCATGTACAGGTTCAGGTAGAGTGTCATAAACGCATAAATAATTATTGCGCTTACGGTCATCCACTTATATCGAGAAATACAAATGAAGTAAGGAATGACGATCACCTCAACAATGTCAAAGAACGTTGCGACCCTGCCAGCGATAATCCCTAGGTCAGAAAACGCTAATCTCCACGATGCGCTGACAACGAGGAAAAGTGCAAATGTCTCAAAATAAGGGACAATTGTCTTCAGCCGCTTCCAGTAGATGAGTACGATCAGCAAGATGACTAAATTCTTAACGTTGGTGGGATCATACAGTTTTAGGCCAGCACCATAGGACTGATCCGAAGCATAATCGGCGATTTTTACAAATAAAAATCCAGACGTCGGCAGAAGTTTCACGAGTATTCTGCCGATGCCGATGATTCCCAGGGCCAGTGAAAACAGGTATAAAAGTATGATTTTCTTCCGCGTAATCTGGAAGAAGCTTAGCAAGTATGGGATCACCAAGGATAGCGACGCGATATGAAAAAGCCCTGACAACAACAATGTTCTGAAGGACTTTAGATGTTCTCTATTGTGGATTTGCGCGATTAAAAATAGCCCTATGGCGGCCGCTATGGCGGCCCTGACTTGATTCATGTCGCGGTATAAATAGGTATGGACAAAATACAGGAGTGTGGACAATAAAACATATGTCGAATATCTATAATAATTGTAGATCGTCACGCCGATCGAGATGAGAGCTGCAGTGAGAAAGAGAAATATGTAATTACTGGTAAATGTCTTTACTACTGCATTGACAAGTACATAGCCGGGCTCCATGTAGAGGTCACTGAAGTGGTACACAAATCCGCCAAATATCCAGTCATATAACGTCGGAGCCTGAGCTATGAACATCTCATAATAATTCAAGTCGTCCCGACCTACGCCCATTGTTCTAAGGCCAGCAAACAATATTAAGTAGATAGCGGCGACGATCACGAACCATAGCTTGTAACGCTTCAGTTCCTTCGTGAATTGGGTCAATGCAGCCAGGGTCAGGAGGGCGAACGTTACAAAATATGGCGCCAATTATTTGTCCCTCCTTCCCTTCGGGTGACTTCCCAAGAATCTTATCTGCGCTGCCTATCGCCCTTAAAATTGCGAGGCGTCAACAAGTTTAGTTACCCATACATCCGCATGCAACGCCACAGTTTATTTGAGATCTATGGCATGATGGTAAAGCCTTACTGTCTCATCAGCGATCGAACTCCATGCCAAGTCGCTGCGGCTTCGCATCAATGCTGCCGAAGAAAGACTCTGTGGTAGATACTCATCCCGCATCAGGCGCATAATTGCGAGCGCGAGTGCTGCGGGATCGTTGGGCGGGACCAGAATTCCATCCACACCGTCCATGATCAGTTCCTCCAAACCACCGATTGCAGAAGCGATGACCGGTGTTCCCAGCCCCATTGCTAGACTCGCTACTCCGCTCTGCGATGCCTCAACGTAAGGCAGGACTGCCATCCCCGCGCGACTAAACAGACCCACCACTTCCGCGTGGGGGATAAACCGATCGATGATTTCTACCCAAGTTTGCTCCTGGTCGACCAGCGGACTCATTGCTGCCACTCCGCCGCGCCCCGCAATGATCAACTTTGCTTGCGGAATTGATTTTCTGACAATTTGCATGGCATCGATGAGGATGCTGAGGCCCTTATATGGGAGCACTCTACCGAAGAACAAGACCGATTTGGGATCACGTTGGACAATTTCTCCAGGTCTTCCGCTGGTAGTTCCTCGATAGAGAGAACCCATTTCTCCGTGTTGCACGACGTAGACTCGGTCACGCGGAATTCCCCATCTAGAGCAAAGGAGATCGCGCTGAGTCGAAGCATGAACGATCACCGCCCGCGCCCGCAGAAGGAGCCGCTTCCGCGAGGGTCCAGTAAACCATTCTCCGCGGCTCTCGCCGGGATGCCGCGTTGCGTCGTGCACTGTGACTACCATTGGCGGTAAATCATGCGATGCGGCAACTAGATCGAACCAGGGATTTACCGAATCCTGTAAATGCAGAATATCCGGTTTGAGATTGCGAATGATCCGAAGCAGTGCTAAAACTGCAACGATACTACGTGGATCTCGTATGCGTGGAAGATCCCGGACGATGAGATGGATTTCTGGGTCAATTTGTGCCTGCCACGGACCTGTCAGGCGCGCGGGCTGAATAAATGTGAGATTAATCCGCCTTGCGAGTGCATTTGCCAACGCAACTGGATAGTCTGGAAAACCTAGATTCACCAGTGTCACATTCATAGCTTGACGAGAACCCATCATATCCGGCTTAGAATCTTTGGAAGTAACTCCACTACGATAATCCTTTCGATGAATCATCACGGACTCAATCTGCTTTCATTACCTCAAAGCTCACTACTTTTGCATTCCACACATGTTCCATCCTTCTTTTGCTGCGTTTCGCCGCAGTTTCCATTTTGAGTATGAATTCCTACCCAACAGAAATGCCAGTGCTGAGCGAGTCTGAGTCCAGACATACCAGTAGAGAGCCAGCACGTGTGGCATGCTCTTTCGCAAAAAATATATGCGATTTCTCGTCATGTATTGGAGAGCAAATGCTGAAGAATCCCCGCCAGTAAGGGAGCTGACTTTGTGCCAGAGTTTGGCCTCGGGCACATACCAAAGCGACAGCCCTTGCTTGAGGCAGCGGTACATGAAGTCTACGTCCTCAGTATATGTAAAGTAGCGTTCATCCATGAGGCCCACCCTGTCCAAAACTTCCCTGCGAATCAGGACGCAACACAGCGGGGCAAAGGTGACGCGGCAGGGAAAATTATATTGTCCATGGTCAGTTTCCCCTCCCCCGCGATGCTTGTTGCGGTAACCGAAATAAGGTTGCAGGCTGCCACCGGCGGCCCAGATGCGGTCGGTGGGTTCATAGAAGTACATCATCGGAGTCGTCATGTCGCAATAGTATTGGGCGAGCGCGCCTGCGAGCCGCTGCAGCAACTCGGGCCCAAATACAACATCGTTGTTCAGGGCAAGGATGGCGTCGCATCCATCCTGAAGTGCGGCTTGGATGCCCTGGTTTGTTCCCGCTGCAAACCCGATATTCTCGGCATTTTGCAAAAACGTACAGCGCTCCGGCAGGTGGGCCTGGATGTAGGCTGCAGTGTCATCGGTCGAACCGCTATCGACGATATACAGAGCATGGTCCGGGTATGTCTGGCACTTCAACGAGGAAAAGAAATCCTCCAAGACGCTGCGACTGTTGTAAGTAACCGTGACAATACCAATCTTCATATGCCCTGTGCTGTTCCATTAGAATACGCTCCACAAACTAAGCCTTCCACGGAACGTGAAACCGTGACTGTGTTACCAGGGTGCAAGCGGTAAAATAGAACTTGAAAATAAAGGAAGGTATGATGGCAAGCTTTGCTAAACGTGTTGGATTCAAGCTTCTCTTCCAATCTCCTGTCCAGTCTCGACATGCCGAGCCTAGCATGCTCTTCTTCGTCGAACCCGATGACCCATCGAAGCCATCGCCCGAGCTCATCGAGCTCGCCCTTGCAGCAATCCGTGCGGCGCAGCAAATCGATTTATCCGAAATCAGTGCTCGCCTCAAGACGGGCATCAATTATCCCAAAATCTGGCCGGGCGAGCACTACAAACTTCTCGCCGGCCTTGTCTCCATCCTTCAGCCAAGACTGATCGTAGAAATCGGGACCGCCACCGGTAGCAGCGCTCTTTGTCTGAAACAATTCCAGACCAAAGGCGGCCGCGTCGCCACGTTTGATGTCATCCCATGGCAAAAGTATCCCACCACCGTTCTAACCGATGCCGACTTCGCCGACGGAACGCTGGTGCAGTACATCGACGATCTGTCACTGCCATCGCAATTCGCCAAGCACAAAGCCCTCCTCGCCGAAGCTGACTTCATCTTCATTGACGCAGCCAAAGACGGGAAGCAGGAGCAACTTTTCCTCAACAATTTTGAAACGATCGAGTTCAAACACTCTCCCATTCTCGTCTTCGACGACATTCGCCTATGGAATATGCTGAAAATCTGGGACGATATCAAGCGACCGAAATTAGATCTGACCTCCTTCGGGCACTGGTCTGGAACCGGCATCGTCCAATGGGGCGCGTCTCTGAATCTGCCAGAACAGCCGCTCCATCAGTTGCAAGAAGGAACGGCTAGGAAAGACGAGCTCCGCTGATCCAAGGAACGCGATCAACAGACGGCATGTCATAAATCCAAATAGAAGGAGCATGCTCCAGACCTGTTTGCGGACAAATTTGTTTGCAACAAATTAGGATCTACTACCTTCAGGTGAATCGTTGATTTCATGTTGCACTCGCTTGTAGAGGACAGTGTGTGTTGATTTGGCTACACTTGAATAGTGGTATTTTGAAAGAAACTTCGTCACGTCAAGTGAACGGACTTCATCAAGTGAAGATACACCGATACATTCAATCAGTATGTACGCCGGTAAATATCTACCCCAATCGTTAGACTTGAGTACATCGTAGTCAAGTCCCTCTACATCAATCGTTAGTAAGTCGATTTTTGTATTGTGAGGTACATACTGATCGAGAAGCTCGGCGAGCGGCACCGTTACAATTGCAACTTTCTTGATAATCGACCGGCCTTCGTCTACGTGTCGCAGTGCCAGATTTTTGTCGAATGTATTCAATCCCGGTTCTTTAAAAATATGGAATGTTAATTCCTGACTTACTGAATTGATCGCTGCTTCTACATTTATGTCCCTTGGCCGGAGGCGTTGAAACATACGCATACTACCTGGATTTGCATCAATGTTGATTCCCTTCCAGCCTCGACGGTAAAGGCGATAGGTGTTAGAGTACCTCTTTGGGTGATGGGCGCCAACGTCGACATAAAATCCAGTCTGTTTGTCTCCTAAGTACCAATCTAGAATGAGATCTTCGCCGTTTTGTGCGTAAGAATCCTGCGCACACGTCTCAAACCATCGATGGCGGATGTAACTGAGGATCCGCCAAACTGGCTTAGGAATGTATGTTCTGTATTTCTTAACCCAACTTCTCATGCTTCTCCAGGTAAGGTGGGATCGATCTTACTCGCTGTTGTCGTCAATTTTATCCTCCCTCATGGGGATGCTCTCCCTCGTAGCTTGCGGTCAATTCTTCTGCTGCACGATGGTATTTCTCGATTATCTCGTTCTTTCCACCAGTCGCACGAAGCTCCTGTAATTTTGCATAAGTTGCCCACCTATACATGGCCATGAACCCAGAGAGATAAAGCCCACGCCAGCCATCTCGATAGCCGCGGTTACGAAAGTAGCGAGTCACGAATTCCGCCACCGTGCTGAATATTGCCTTCGCATAACTTACATTTTCGCGACGCTCGAATGCTTGCTGCGCCTCGACGGATGTATAGCGGTTTAGCTTTTCGAGGAACTGTGCACAGTCCACGTAATTGAAATGATGAAAGAGCATCTTTGCCTGATAAGGCAACGTCAGCACTCGCGCTCCGAGTGCGGGGTGGATAAAAGAGTGAATTCTAGGGTTTAGGTCTATTTTGTCTTTTTTGAAAAAACGTGGATGCCGGTCCTGGTAAGGTCCCCATCCTGTATTCCCCAGCGGGCCGCCCAACAGGTAGTTGAGCCGCGAAACGATAACAACATCCGCAGTATCGTCTGAAGCAATTTGCATCAGCTTCAAGCTCAAGGGTTGCGGTATCATCTCATCGGCATCCAGAAGAAAAACCCACTCTCCCGTGGCCTGGCTGACTGCAAAGGCCCGCGCTCCGTCAAACGCGGCGATTCGATCGTGAAAATATACCCTGGCTCCATATTCCCGAGCGATTTCGACGGTGCGGTCTTCGCTGTGCATGTCCACCACGATGATTTCATCGGCCCACGTGTGCACTGATCGCAACGCATACGGCAGATTCCCTTCTTCGTTGAGAGTATTGATGACGACCGAGATGCGGGGTTTCATTCTGTTGCCCTGAGGGACGACCATACTGCCTTCATCTTACCTTTGTAGAAAAGATACAAACCCGATCCATGTACGAGCAGGCCAACGGTCCCATATAACACGACAGTCAGGATGTGAAGGGGAGCGTGCTGGCGGCAAATGAGATCGACGAAAATTCCGCTGATCGCCGCGATGACCCAGACTGGAGCGATGACTGGCAGCAAGCGGAATGGAACTTGCCGCTGCGCGGCCCTGTATAACCAGAAGGCACTGAACATCACGACCAGGTTTGCGATCGCAAACCCGATGGCACCATAGAGCAGGATGAGGGGTGCTCCGATAATCCATGTACCAGCCATCCATATAAATGCGAACAGAAGGGCGATTTTCGATTTTCCCAGCGCGTTGAGCAGACCCATAGCTGGCGTCGCGGAGGGCACAAACAAGTTGGCGCCCCAGAAGAGATAGAAATAAGGCAAAGCCACCAGCCACTTCGTCCCATAAACCAAGGTAGTGATGGGAACGATCATCACTAGGGTCAAGATAGCAAGAGGGGCAGCGATGGCATTCGTAGCCCAGATCACATTTTCCGCCAGCGCGATAAGTTGCGCACGATGGTTTTGCAGCCGGGCAAACGCCGGCATGTATAGGCGTTGCAGAACAAACAAGATCAGCACCGGATAGGCCGCAATCATGTTGGCCCAAGTGATATATCCCACATCGGCCGTACCGAGAAGAAATCCAATGAAAATGGGCGCAATGCTGTCTTTCAGCAGGGAAATGACTTGAATTCCCTGGTAAGGAAGACCAAAGGACATGTGTGCCCGAATCATTGACCAGTCCCAACGCCAGCCGACGCGCCAAGGACTAATCCAGTTTGCCAGGGCCGTGCCAACTAGGGAGCGAAGAAGCAGCGCCCAGACGAAGGCATAGGCACCCCGACCACGCCAGGCAAAATAAACGGCGGCGACGTTGAAGACGATCGCCTGCGCAGATTCAATGACGGCAACTTTATGGAAAGCGAGATGACGCTCCAGTCGAACCAGCGGTATCACCATGAAGGAAGTGACGACAAAGGAAAGCGCAACCAGGCGGAAAAGCCAAGCATCGCCCACTTCGAGGTGATATCTGGAGGCTATCCATGGTGAAAGGAGCCACATTCCCAAGGCGATGCCTACTACCAAGATCTGCTGAAATGTAAAAACTAGCTGGTAATCAGCGGTTTGCGGCTCGTTCGGCTGTCGAATCAAGCTGGCCGCCAGGCCGGCATCCCCAAAGGCCGTCAGAAAAGTTTGGAGATACAGGACAATGGCATAAATGCCAAACTCGCCCGGGGTGAGAAGGCGAGCAAGAAAGATGCCGCCCAGGATTCTGGTACCTTGAACAAGAATTTGTCGAACGCCTAGCGCAACTGCTCCGTGTACTGTTTTCCGCGCAACACCTTGCGGCGCTATTGGAATGGAATTGGGATCGCTCATCTAGTGGATCCTGCGCCGCCGTGACGGGCCGAGACCGAATAGATCAAAATGACCGCGTAAAAAGCAGACGGTGGCCAGCACATTCTAGCGGCGTCCATAGTCCGGCGCGAATACAAGGGGATGGTGGCCAGGAAGGCTGCCTTGGGTAACATGCTTTCGCCAAAGTTATAGTGCGTGCGCCGTCGACCGGTGATGCACGAAAGCCTGGCACCGTCTGGGCACATTGTGAGGATAGGCCGTCTACAAATTGGTGCCGATACTGCGTTCGTGGGAAGCACGTGACCATCTCTGTGCGGATTGTCGTCAATCAAATTGGTGGCCGTCAGAGGCGTCGCCGAAATGGTGGACACAATAGACACTCTAACGCGTGTCGTCGGATAACAGATAATGGAATGCCTCCACAAGCGTTCGACGGGCCTTTGTCTCTAACTTCCCGTTACTGCGAAGTTCGGCCTCATACAACCATGCGAATGATTTGGGCTAGCCCCACATTTACACTAGAATCATTGGAGATGCTACGCGGAATTCTCTCTCTGATTGCAGCGCTATCGCTTCTGTGTGCAGGCTCAATGGTGGTGAACGCCCAAACCCAGGGTGGAACCCTGTCGCCACTCACCACGGATTGTTCCAGCCCTGCCAGCGCATTTTTGCCAGAGTGTGCCGGTTTAGCGGCTAGTCCCTACGCCTCTGGCCAGTCCTACACGAACGGCACTCCCGGTCAAACCTCGAATGGGCAGGGGATGTACGGGGGCGCCTCCCAGATCCAATCCGTTTCCCCGCTTGGTGAAAGTGGAAATGGTGCCAATCAACGAATCCCGACGTACGTCGATCAAGTTCCGTTTGGGAACTCGAGCGGGAATCTATATAACCCATATCTGGGTTTGGCGCGCAAACAATCGCTGACGGAATTTCAGCGAGTTGTAGCCGGTTCTGTGGGAGAGATCCTGCCCATTTTTGGGGCCAATCTGTTTTCCAACATCGCAGCCGGTTTGGCACCCATCGATCGTACGCCGGTGACCTCGAACTATGTCGTCAACACGGGCGATCAACTACTGATCCGCGTATGGGGTCAAGTCAATTTCAATGTCCATGCGACTGTCGATCGCTCCGGAGATATTTACATCCCGCAGGTCGGCAACATTGAGGTGGCTGGACTCCATTTCGAGCAGCTGGACGGATATTTGAGAAATCAGCTCGGACGCGTCTATCGCAACTTCGACCTAAGCGTGAATATGGGGCAGTTGCGATCCATCCAGATTTATGTGGTTGGGAATGCGCGCCAGCCAGGAAGCTATACCGTAAGTTCACTCAGCACTCTGGTGAATGCACTGTTTTTTTCCGGCGGCCCATCTGAACAAGGATCGATGCGGCGAATTGATCTGAGGCGCAACGGAAAAGTCGTCACGACTTTCGACTTGTACGATCTGTTGATCTACGGCGACAAATCACACGACGTGCCGCTGTTGCCCGGGGATGTCATCTACATTCCTCCGGTAGGGCCAGAAATTGCTGTAGCCGGTAGCATCCATGTACCCGCAATCTATGAATTGAAGGGATCCGAAACAGTGAGTCAGGCGATCGCCCTGGCGGGTGGCCTGGCGACGATGGCATCCAAGCAGGATGCGCAATTGGATCGGATCAATTCCCAAGAGGCACGCCAGACGGTCCAGATCACCTTGAACACCGCGGGGATGGAGACGCCTCTTCGCGACGGGGATATCTTACGCATTTCAGCAATCGTGCAGCAGTTTGACCAAACGGTAACGCTCCGGGGGAATGTTGCCAACCCGGGGAGATATCGCTGGACGCCGGGAATGCGGATTGCAGACCTGATCCCGGATAAGGATGCCCTGCAGACGCGTGGATACTGGCAACGCAGAATTGCTCTTGGCTTGCCCGCCCCAGAATATACTCCGCTGTTTTCGGCATATCAGGCCACCCTGCCAAGCCCGTTTGCGCCGAGTGCTGCGTCGTCGAACTCAAGTGAGTCGGGGACGAATGGCAGCGATTACGCCACCGGTACTTCTTTAGCAGGAACTCAGAATGAGGAATCGACCCAACGGACTCCAGTTGCCGGGCAGCCATCGCAGGCACAAGGCGGGGAATCCGGCGCGGCGGGGCAGACCGCGAATTCATCCTCCAACCAGACTTCGACGGTTACTAGTCCTACCCCCGACGAGGCCATCCGTGCCTCCGCCGTACGAACCAATTCGACTCCAGAACTCCGCTATTTCCCACCTGGGGACCGCTTTTCCCAGGGACAATTTCCGATCAAGAATGAACTTCTTCGCATCGCTCCCAGCATCGACTGGAACTATGCCGTCATTCAGAGGACAGATCCCCACACATTGGAGACCTCTCTTGTTCCTTTCAGCCTGGGAAAGGTGGTTCTCCAGCACGATGAATCGCAGGATCTAGCATTGGAGCCAGGTGATGTAGTCACTGTGTTCTCGACCGCTGACATTCAAGTTCCGCAGGCACAACGCGTGAAATATGTCAGCCTGCAAGGTGAGATTGTCCATGCAGGAATTTATAGCGTCGCCCCTGGAGAAACGTTGCGAGATCTAGTTGAACGTGCCGGAGGGCTGACACCGAAAGCGTATCTCTACGGTTCGGAGTTTCTACGGGAGTCGACGCAACGAATTCAGCAGGCAAGACTGAATCAATACGTAAATTCCCTTGAGCAGGATATTCAGCTCTCCGGCGCGAATGCGGCAGGCTCGCTGGTGAATCCAACCGGAGCGGCAGCATTGGGAACAAGCCTACAAAGTCAGCGGGATTTGATTACCACGCTTCGCAAATTGCGAGCAACGGGCCGCATCGTTTTAAGCCTGAATCCTTACAGCCACGGCGTCGATGCATTGCCGGATCTGACATTGGAAGATGGCGATCAATTTGTTGTTCCTGTCACGCCTGCAACGGTGAACGTTGTAGGCGCCGTGTACGACCAGAATTCTTTCCTGTACCGGCATGGGCAGCATGTGGAAGATTATCTGCGGGCTGCCGGTGGAACCACGCGCAATGCAGACAAACGCCACGAGTTTGTCATCCGCGCAGACGGTTCCGTAATCAGCAAACAAACCGCAGGCGGAACACTGTTTGCCGGTGGATTTGGCGGCAAACCCGGGTATCCAGGGGACACCGTCGTGGTGCCGGAGAATGTCAACAAGACAACGATTCTACGCGGGCTGACGGACTGGTCGGCGGTATTTTCTCAATTCGGGTTGGGAATCGCAGCTCTAACGGTGCTTGGGTTGTAGGTCGTCAGCATGACTATGCCAACAGATACGAATTCGGAGTCGGCCCTGATGGATGGAACCTATCCGGACGGAATCTCATCGAAGCCCGGAGGCAGTCCTGACGACTCTGTGGACCTGCTGGGACTGGCACTGCTGTTAGCAGCGCGAAAGCGATTTATCCTTCTGTTCAGTTTCGTGGTTGCAGTGCTGACGGCAATCGTTGTACTTATTGTGCCCGTATCGTTTACTGCGACGACGACGATAATGCCTCCTCGTCAGCAGGAAAGTTCTGCGATGGCAATGTTAGGCCAGCTCAGCGGGCTCGCGTCGCTTGCCGGAGGTGGCGCTAGCAGCGCCCTGGGATTGAAGAACCCGGACGATCTCTACATCGGACTGCTGCAAAGTGAGCATGTCATGGATGGAATCGTCCAGCGTTTCGACCTGATGAAGATCTATAACAAAAAGCTATTAACGGATGCGCGCAAGGTTTTGAAGTCGAACACGAAGATTCAATCGGAGAAAAGCTCTCTCATTAGCATCTCCGTTCAAGACCATGATGCCAAGACGAGCAGCGGCGATGGCCAATGCATACGTGGATCAGTTGCATGATCTGATGTCCCATCTTGCTGTAACGTCAGCTGCCCAACGCCGGATCTTTTTTGAGCAGCAGGTGAACCAGGAGAAGGAGAAGCTCGCTGACGCGGAAGTTGCCCTGGAAAAGACCGAATTGAAAACCGGGATCATTCAGCCGCAGGGACAGGCCCAGGCCGTCATCGCCACCATCATGCAAGTTCGGGCTCAAATCTCCGCTAGCGAAGTAGAGTTAGGAGCACTTCGCACCTCCTCCACCGATCAGAATCCGGAAGTCATCAGATTGCAATCTCAAATTGCTGGCTTGCGGGCGCAGCTTGCCGACTTTGAAAAAGGCCATCCCCAGTCCGCATCGATGGCGGGAAATGTCCTGACTCCCACTTCAGAAGTACCTGCGGCAAGCCTCGAATATCTTCGCGGTATGCGCGATGTCCGTTATCAGGAAACGCTGTTTGAATTCATGACGCGACAATACGAAATGGCGAAGGTCGACGAGGCCAAGCAGAGCCAGATCATTCAGGTGGTTGATCCTGCATTAGTTCCCGAGAGGCGCTCCTGGCCTCCGCGTACGCTACTGACGCTGCTTGCTTTCTTTCTGGCTGCCATGGCTGCCAGCTTCTGGGTGATTCTGCAGGCAGCCTTCAAAGACCGGATGGAAAATCCAGAGGACGCAGACAAGGTACGTCAGTTGCGCCAACTTTTACGATTTCGCAATCATCATTCATAATGCGGAAATTGCTTATCTTTGCTTCTTCTATCTCGACGAATACAAACGTCTGATACCGTTATGTTTCATTTTAATAAAATCGAGAATAATTTCGTCTCACAATCGTAGAATGTCCTTGAATCGCTATTGTGGCGCGGTGTAAATTTAACCAGCGTCAACTAAATGTCCGGAACCAGACCCCTGACCATCTGCGGTTGCCGGTTTGCAAAAAATGTCCTTCATGCCTTGCACAAATGGATACGACTGCATCTAACAACGGTATCGCGCCTCGAACGGGCCGGATGGTTGGAAATGGAGTGCTTCCAATTGGGGATGCCAAGGCATAGACTCTAGGAAGCCTTAAACATTTAAGATCGTCTGTTCGATGAACGCGGAGATCACAGACTTTGAGTAGCGAACCGTATCTTCCCTCTTCGCCCGAATATATTGCCGGAACGCCTTTACGGGTCAGGCACGGAGGCACCCCATGGCTGGTTCCAAGCGGCCGGCGGGCCGAAACTGAAAGCCCTTTCCAGCACCAGGCCCTCCATCTAAGGCACAGTTCCTGGTGCGCCTCGATTTGGAAGCGGGCCTTTGACTTGCTATGCATCGTTCCGGGACTGATTCTTATTTCTCCCGTTTTGGGAATCATCGCAATTGCAGTTCGCCTGACATCTCCTGGACCCATCATTTTTCGTCAACAGCGCGCGGGCCAGAATCGCAAACTGTTCACAATCTACAAATTTCGTACGATGGTGGAAAACTCTGAAGCCATTGGTCCCGGACACACGGCAAAGGGGGACCCGAGAGTGACGTCGGTTGGGCGTGTGCTGCGACGGTTCAAGCTCGACGAGCTTCCCCAACTGTACAACGTGTTGCGGGGGGATATGAGCCTGGTCGGTCCGCGACCGAAATTGCCCAATCATGACCCGGCCCCGATGGCGTGCCGCCCGGGAGTGACTGGGGCCGCAACGCTTGCATTCCGCCACGAAGCACGCATCTTATCCAACGTGGCGGCGGATCGGATCGAGGGCTTCTATCAGCAGTACATCGGTCCACGAAAATTGCGGTTGGACAGCGAATATATGGAACGCGCGACGCTCTTATCGGATATCCGTGTGCTGCTTGCGACCGTGCTGCGAGTGGGTGAGCACATTACCCACGAGGACCTGGTCAGATCCAAATCTGCCATGCTAATTTTGCGAGAGCCAAGTGGCCTGAAGTCCGACCCAACACCCATCGGTACTGCGGTCGGAAATAACAGCTAGCCACCCCATCGATACGTTCAGCCTCCGCCAGAATTTCAAGCGGGAATGCCAGCGAATCGTTCGAATGTGGCTAGCCGCGGGTCCACTTCCGTGGATTCCGCGATTCTGTGATGTCGACTATTCTCCCATGCCGCAGGTAGCGGCCTGGTCGACGTCTGCTGGTCTCAGTTGCGGATTGGCAAGCAGGTCGGATGCCGATGAACACGCGGCGGGAACGGCACTGAAATCGTCCCACGCCAGCTGGTAATTTCTGGTCGGCAAATTATTCGCCGCAGCAAACTGATTGCGCGCCGCAGCGATTGCGTTCACCCACTCTCCAAACGGAAGGAGTTTCTCGCGATAGACGAGGTAGGACATATCGATGGTTCGATCGGGAAGGTGATCTTTCACATCATCCAATTCATGCAAGAATTGACGTCCGTTCGCCTCTTCAACACGTGGAAACCATCGCTCATCCCAGGTTGCAATGGAATTCTTCAGGACCTCGTTTCGCTGCTGCCAGATCGATGTTGCGGTGTCCAGCGCACTATCGACTACGGCGAGTGCCTGCTTTGGGTCTTTCTCCTTCGCATGCGAGGCGGATGAGAGATCGACATCCATGCGATGGATGCCCGCAATCATCGACAGATTCTGGCGGCAAAGATCCGCGATTGTGAGATAGACCTGGAGGTTATACCGATTGAACTGGGCGCGCTGAATATTCTCGTGCAGCAACCCAAGCAACAACTGGTTCTGCTGCTCGGCTTGCAGGGCAAGCGCGATCCTTCTGGAATTATCTTTCGACCAGGTTGACGAATAATCCAAGGCGTTATTGGGAATGGGTGGCAGCGGTAGTGTCTGATCGTGCGCTGGGTGTGATGGATTGAAGATTGCATACGACGATCCCCATATCGGCTTTCGTGCTTTCGATTCCATTGGGTCCCAGCTGTCATTCCACGATTGCGCCTGATCGCTCATGAACTGATACACGCGATCCATGTTGACCACGTTCGCGCCATAGAATAAGGAGTAAAACGTGCTCGACAATTCCGGAGCGCTCGGCACTCCTGGATGCCAACCCGCCGCGGCACCGGCTACATACCCTAACCAGAAAGTCTCCGGATTCACGCCTTCATCCGCCCAGCCCGCGTCTACCTCACCGATCACGTTGGTATTCACGCGGGAAGAGTCGAAGGAGATTTTCTTCACGATGTCGTCCACTCTTGGCAGGCCGGGATTGTCTGCGAACTCGTCGTTTAATGCGCCCTGCAGACGATCGCTCTTAGGAAGGATGAAGTAGTCTGGAAACAGCTTTTCTTCGCCTTCTGTCGACGTGAAAATCATTTGGCGAATGCCGCGTTGATGGAATGCTTTGTCGTAGGCGGGTCCGTAAGTTTCGCCGTTGATGACGTATGTCGGCAGAGACGCCAGATCGCTGGGCTTCATCGGATACTCGCCCCAGAAAATTACATTTCGTCCCTGGTCGTGCAGGTAGCCACCCGCTTTGTCGACGAAATTCGCAAACACCTTCCCTGCGGAACCTAACTGCTTCGCCAGATTTGCTTCATTGCACTGTGAGTTATGTGCGAGGCCGAGATAATAGGGCTCGTCCGTGGATAGATAGAAATACTTCACTCCTTTGTTGGCATTGAGTAAGTCCTGATACATGCCCTCCAGCAGTTTGTAAGAAGCTGGATTGGTGGAACAAATCTCATAGTTACTGTCAGGATATTCGCGCAACTTTTGGTATTCCGGGTGTTTCAAGATAAAAGCGATGTGGGCCGGTCCATCCAAATAAGGAATCAACTGGATGTGATAGCGCAGGCCATAGTTGGTCAGATCCTGAAGCTCCGCTGGACTTAGGGCATAGGGTTCGACAACCGCTGGAGCGCTCTTATATTGGAAGTGCCCATTGAGCTTGATGACAAAGCCGTTGATCTTATAAAACGCGGCCTGCCGCAGATCGCGCTTCAACTCGTCTATATGCTCAAGGTGATGATTGTCGTCCCAGTAGATATGACGAAGTTGCAGATCCGGCCAATCGACAATGCTGCCTTCAGGGAACCAAAGCGTCCCCATGTCGCGACGAAGCAGCTGGATCAGAGTTTCAACACCGTAAAACAATCCGGTTGAGGAATTCGCTGTAATCCTGATAGCCCTTTGCCGCATGTCGATGCGATACGCCTGGTGTTCAATAGACTTTTTGTTCGAATCCAAGGCCCCACCAACGGGGACACTACCTTGCTGGATACGTAACGTGAGGATTCCTCCACCGTTGCCGCCCGAACCCAGCTGTATGTTGAATCTGTTGACCAGATCTTCACGAAGGACATCGACCGCAATATCGTCTTTCTCAACCCCTCCTGCGAGGCTCAGCTGCCACGACGAATTGAAGGAGAAATTGGAAGCGCCAAGAGAAACCTTTTGCGGATCCGGAATCACGGTGTACCCGCGGGCGAATAGCGGCGACACGGTCTGAGCCGGCGCCAATGAACAACATAGGCTCGCAATTGCCGCGATCACCAAAGCCCTCATTCGTATCTCCTCGAAGATATTTCCAGGGTATGCTTCCGGGCGCAATCGCATGCGAGCTGCTCTTAAAGGTTCGTGCTCCCCGTGGCACACGCAGCGCGTGGGTAGGTTGCGAGTTACAAACTGCCCGTCAGAGTCCACGCATACAACACGCCGTCCACCCCTGTGACGACATATTGCGTTCCATCGATTTGATATGTCATGGGGGCAGCATAGTCCTCCAGACCTCCTGGCCGCGTATGCCAGAGCACGTGACCGTTGGCGGGGTCGAGCGCCAACAGGTTGCCGGAAGCATCCGCCGTGAAAAGCAGATGTCCTGCTGTGGTCAAGACACTTGCGCCTGCAAGACCATTCCCACTGTCTCTTTGCCAGCGGATTTTACCGGTCTGATAGTCCAAGGCTAATAGCACGGAGCTCGCAACCAGGGGCACCGTCCCTCCGCCCTGATGATCGGTTGGGCGAGCGCCGGGGCTGAGATACCATATGCTGTCGCCACGCCACGCATTGAAGTAGAACATGCCTGTCTCCGGATCGAAGCTGGGCGACATCCAACTAGTCCCGCCGTCCTCGGCAAGTGTGATCAGCGTGCCATCTAACTGCGGTTCTTTCGCAGGATTCGGGATGGGACTTCCATTGGCATCGATGCCCATGGCCCAGTTCGCCGTGCCGAACGGGGTGGCCAGAAGATTTTTTCCGGTTGTGCGGTCAAGCACAAAGAAGTAGCCATTCCGGCTCGCCTGCGCCAGTAACTTGCGCGGCTTTCCAGCAAACGCTGCATCGATGAGGACTGGCGTTTCCACCGCATCCCAATCATGCGTGTCGTGCGGAGATGCCTGAAAGTACCAGGCGATCTTTCCCGTATCTGCGTTAAGCGCCAGGATAGAGCAGGTGTACAGGTTGGTTCCGGCGCGGCCTGCACCCGCCAACACGGGATGCGGGTTGCCAGTTCCCCAATAGATCAGGTTCAGCTCCGGATCATAGGTGCCCGTAAACCAGGCTGGGCCGCCACCGTGAACCATGGCCTGTTCGTTCGGCCAGGTTCGCGCTTCCGGCGTTCCCGGCTTTGGAACTGTGGAGGTGTTCCAGACAATTTTTCCAGTTTTCCAATCGAGCGCTTCGACAAAGTGAGGCACGTTTGCTGAATCCCCGGAAGTGCCAAGAACGACCAGCCCTTTGACGATCAGTGGAGCGACGCTGAGGTAGTAGCCGAACTTGACGTCCGCTACCGTGACCTCCCAAATCTTCTTCCCATTGCGAGCGTCGAGGCAAAAGAAATGTGCGTCCGTGGTCCCGAAATACACTCTGCCTTTGTAAAAGGCCACGCCGCGTTGCCCGAGATGATCACCTTCCGCTGAGCGACGAAAGTGCCAAATTTGTTGTCCAGTTTTCGCATCGATCGCCCACACCCGATTTGGCACGGCGAAATAAAGAATTCCGTCCACTTCCAGGGGTGTCGACTTCAATGCCGCCGCATGGGTTTGGAAGGCCCACGCCAGCTTCAGCGATTTGACGTTGCCCTGGTTGATCTGCGTTAAGGGGCTGAACCGCCGGCCAGAATAATCGCCATTGAATGTAGGCCACGAGCCCTGTGCCAACGGGATGGAATCCGTGAGGGTGGCATTCTGCGCCGGCACGCGGCACGCACCGGCCAGTATCAGCAGAGCCGCAAGCCAAGCGCTACTTGAGCGTTTCAAGGTAGGCAAATACGTCATGAATGTCCTTGTCCGTGTATTTTCCGAGTAACTCCAGATGTTCTGCGAGCGGATCATGCACCTGGACTTTTGCTTGCTGCAGTGACCAGGAGCGATACCATCCATCCTGATCCAGAATCGCTACATAGAACGCGTCAAGATGAAGTAGCTTGCCATCAAACTGCTTGCCGGAGTTCAACGTGACTGTGGCAGAAACGGAATCATGTGACGGATAAAGGAACTGGGCTTCCAAATCGGCGGGCGAATATTTCTTCGCAATCCCTGCGAGATCTCCGGTGGGCGAGTGACAAGTTGCGCACTTCCCTGCTCCATAAAAATATTGCTTGCCGGCTTCGGTATTCCCGGTGAGCAGCTGTCGCAGCGAATAGCCACCGGCAAGGCCGTCCGACGATACCACGCTGGCCATGGCGACACGGGCATGCAGAAAGGCGACGATGTCGGAGATTTGCGCTGAATCCATCAACGGGAACGCGGGCATCCCTTTGTCTGGACGACCGTCCTGAATCACCGGCGCAATCAGATTGCCGTCCTCATCATGGCGCACAAGCGCAGACTGTATCAGGTTCGGACCCACGCCGCCCAAAGCATCGGTGCCATGACAGATCGAGCACGATTGCCGGAAGTTCGCCTGGCCGCGCTGCACATTTTCATGTTTCATCAGGTCAGTTTGTGCCAGCGCGCGAAGTACAAACGATAAAATGCAGACGAAGTATATCCACCGCAGAGAGCGAGTGGGACGCACTCCCAAGGATTGAAAGTCGGTCATGATATTTCCATATTCCACGAGGTTGCGTTGTGCAACCCAGAAGTGTCCTGCACTGGCGCGGAAGCAAGCATGAACTCTATTCCCTCCAGTCCAGAATGACCTTGCCACAATCTCCGGTCTTCATCACAGCGAATCCTTTTTCGAATTCCTGCCAGGGAAAGCGATGCGTGATCACCGGTCGAATATCCAGACCCGACTCCAGCATCACCGTCATTTTGTACCAGGTTTCGTACATTTCGCGGCCGTAGATGCCTTTCAAGGTCAACATGTTGAAAATCACACGATGCCAGTCGATCGCGATCTCCTGGCTGGGGATACCGAGCATGGCGATTTTGCCGCCGTGACTCATGTTCGCCAGCATGTCGTGAAACGCAGTCGGATTTCCAGACATCTCAAGCCCGACGTCGAAACCCTCCACCATACCCAATTCCTGCTGGGCGTCTGCGAGTTTCTTTTTGGTGGGATCGACGGCCATCGTGACCCCCATGGTTTTGGCCAGCTCCAGACGAAATGGATTCACGTCGGTGATGACGATATGTCTTGCTCCCGCATGCCGCGCGACCGCTGCGGCCATTAACCCAATCGGTCCGGCTCCTGTGATCAGCACATCCTCGCCGAGAACTGGAAAGGATAAGGCAGTGTGGACCGCATTGCCGAAAGGATCGAAGATGGAAGCCACCTCCAGCGACACGTTTGGATGATGACGCCAGATATTGCTCATCGGTAGGGAAATCAACTCTGCGAAAGCACCCGGCCGATTGACGCCTACTCCTCGAATCTGAGCGCATAAGTGACGCCGCCCTGCCAGGCAATTTCTGCAGCGCCCACAGACAACGTGGCCTTCCCCACTCACGATCATGCCCGGACGGAAGTCCGTAACGTTCGAGCCGACGTCCACAATCTCCCCGACAAACTCGTGCCCAATCACAGTGGGGACCTGAACCGTTGACCTGGCCCAACTATCCCATTCGTAGATGTGCAGATCGGTCCCACAAATGCCGGTCATCTGAACCTTGATCAGGACATCGTTGATACCAATCGACGGCTTCGGCACGTCGTCAACCCACAACCCACGCTCATCGCGGTTCTTCACCAGGGCCTTCATCATTTTTTCTCCAGAGTGATGGATCGCGCAGAGATTGTACTCTGCTCTGCTGGCAGCTTGTTCGGGGGCAAATGCCGGGCGATTTCTTGTGCACTCTTCTTATCGTGCAGGCTAACACCGAATGACCGTTTCAATGAACTGCCGTCGCATCGTCTTTGGACCTGGGATGAGTGGCTGTCGCATTGAAGGTGCATTTGACATTGCGAGCTTGTAAGAAGGCAGCCTTCGCTCCCGCGACTGCAACCACGCGATTTCATGACCCGACACTTTTGAGGTTTCAGTTCCATTCCTGTTGGAACTGAATACAATGGCTGCATGCCAATTTCCGAACCTACGGGACAAGGTATCAATCAGTTTGTCGAGCTTGGAATCGCTTTTCTGCTGTCAGCGGCGATTGGACTGGAACGAGAGATTCGCCACAAGAGTGCCGGGCTTCGAACTTACACAGTAGTCGGTACTGCAGCAGCTCTCTTCCTGCTGATTTCGAAATACGGCTTCACCGATGTATTGGTCGCCAATCGGATTGTTCTGGATCCTTCTCGAGTCGCAGCCCAGATTGTGACCGGTATCGGGTTCATTGGCGCGGGCCTGATTTTTGTGCGCGAGGATCGAGTTGCCGGACTGACAACTGCCGCGACTGTTTGGCTCGTTACCGGAATCGGCATGGCGTGCGGCGCCGGCCTGCCCTTGCTCGCCGTGGCTGCCACATTCGCATACTTCATCGTGGCGCTGGTGTTTCCGCTGATCTTGGGAGTTCTTCCCGGTGCGCAGATTCCCGCTGAACAGCACGAAAACCCGCGCCACGACTAGCTGAGAGGCTTGGCGCAAAGGCTCCCAATTTCATACGTGGATGCCGTGACCGTGCCGCCGTGTGTCTGATCCTGCTATTTTTTGCGTATTCGATCCCGAGATCGGTATCGCCGGCAACGCGGATTGCCATCTTGGTGGCTCTCGAATCGAAAACACCCACCCCAAAAGTGGCGGTGGACAGGCGCAACGTAGTACTACTAGCGAATGTTAATTTTTTGGAGGTCGTACATGCGTCTACGTTTCAAAAGCAGGATTAGAGTCGCAGCCAGGCTCGCTGGGATTGGCCGTATCTCTCTAATATTACTTGCTTTAGTACCAGTCTCTTTGGCTCAAACCGCGGTGACTGGCGGACTGAATGGAGTAGTGAAAGACTCGGCCGGGGCGGTCGTCCCTGGGGCAACGGTGACGGTCGTCGACACCTCTACCGGAGGCGCTCGCGTATTGACTACCAACGCCACGGGGCGTTACACGGCTCCGTTTCTCAAGCCTGGAAAATATACGGTGTCGGCAACCGCCAAGGGCCTACAGTCCAACACAACCTCTGTCGAAATTCTGGTGAGCCAACAGTCCGCGGCGAACCTGACCGTTTCGCCGACCGGTAGCAATCAGACGGTCACGGTAAGCGCAAACAACGCGCAATTGATCGACACACAAAGCGCCAATCTGACCACGACGTTTACAACGCAGCAGTTTGAGGACTTGCCCAATCCCGGCGGCGACATCACCACCATCGCCTTTACCGTGCCTGGAATTGTAGTGAACACGAATGGAGCGCATGGCGCTTTCAACGGCAGTTTCAGTTCCAGCGGACTACCCGGCATTTCCAATCTGATTGTCATCAACGGCTCCGACAATACAGACTCATTCTTCAATGACGCTACCGCCGGAGCGTCCACGCTCAGCATCGGCCAGAACGAAATTGCACAGGCCTCCATCGTACAAAACGGATACAGTACGGAATGGGGACGGCAGGCGGGCGCGGTAGAAACCTACGTGACGAAAAGCGGCGCCAATCGTGTCCACGGCCTGTTGAACTATACCTACAACAGCGACGGTCTCAACGCGAACGACTTCTTCAATAACCTGGTTGGTACGCCGCGCCAGAAGGCGATTTCCAACCAGTACGCAGCCCAGATCGGCGGTCCGATCATCCGCAACAAGCTGTTCTTCTTCGCCGACACGGAAGGCATTCGCTACACGCAACCCTCCGCCAGTTTTGTGAACTTTCCCACCGCCGCACTCCAGACCACGGTTCTGAACACCGTTCCCGCAGCCAGTATTCCGCTCTATACGCAGATGTTCAATTTGCTGCAAACCTCGCCGTTTTATAACACCGCCGCGCCAGTCACGACTGGAAACGGTCCGTTGCAGGATGCTTCTGGAGCTTTGGGTTGCGGCAGCTATGCGGGGACGCCGGTCTACGGGCAGGCCAATACCTATTTCGGTACCGCACCCGCGAACGGTGTCGCTGTCCCCTGTATGACCGCGGCGCAGGGTGTGACACACGGAGCGCTGCGGGAGTGGATGGCCATTGGCCGCCTGGACTGGAGCGTCAGCGACAAGCAAAAGATCTTCGTTCGTGTGAGCGACGATCAAGGCTTCCAGCCGAACTTTGTCAGCGTCGTCAATCCGGTGTTGAACGTACAGAGCAATCAGCCAATCTGGAACGCTCAATTTAACCACACATACGTGTTCAGCCCAAATCTCACCAACCAATTCATCATGTCCGACTATTACTATTCGTTTCCCTTTGGGCCGGCCAATCTGCAAGCAACCCTGGCAGCCTCGCCCACACAATTTTTTGAAGAGTACGATGGCGGGACCAATGTTTCCCCCGGAATGGGCCAGGGTGGCACTGTCGGGTTCAATTGGGGCGGCAATCCAACAACAACGAACTCCTCCCAGTATCAATTTGTCGACGATATTTCCTGGCTAAAGGGCAACCACAACTTCAAGTTTGGAGCGAACTTCAAGCGATATGACGTGACCGACGGCTATCCTTCGGTGAACACGTATGGTGGCTACTATTTCTTCAACTCGCTGGGAGATCTTGCCGGCGGAGTTTTGCCGGGGTCGTCAAATTCCAACTTCAACCAGACCTTCGACACCGTCAAGCACATCCACATCGCCGGCTACAACTATGGAATTTATGGACAGGATGAATGGAGAGCTACGCCGCGCCTTGTGTTGGACTACGGCATTCGCATCGATCGTAATGGAAATCCTATGTGCACTACCAATTGCTTTTCGCGCTATCTGGGCACTTTCCCTGACACCAGCGCGACCCTCGACACACCGTACAACGCAACCATTGCCGCGGGCTACAGCAATTCTTTCGATTCGCTCGAACTGGCGGTGATTCAACCGCGCTTCGGTTTCAATTGGGACACCAGCGGTCAGGGCACGTCGATCCTGCGCGGCGGCGTGGGACTGTTCGCGGATACATTCCCAGGGGCGCTGATCGAGAACCAGTACCTCGATTTCCCCGATTTGTACAATGCATTCGTGGAAGCGGGAAACGTGGCCCTGGGTCCGGGAAGCGCTCCCGCCTTTGCAGCCGCTTCCTATGGTGTCCTGAATACCGGATTTTCCCAAGGACTGAGCGCCAACCAACTGGCGGCGGCTCTTCCGGCTGGCGTTCCTTTTTTCGCGCCGAGCCATTACGTGTCCCCGCATCACATGGTGAACGCAAAATATCTGGAGTATAGCCTGCAATTCCAGAAACAGCTTGGCCCATCAGACGCGTTGATCCTGTCGTACGTCGGCAATCATGGATACGATCTGATTAGCTACGATTACGGCAGCAATCAAAACCTGGCCGGCAATGCCTACACGCCGTCATCGCTATACAGCAGTTTCGAGGACGTTCCCGTGAATCCACCCGATCCGCGGTTTGGACAGATGGGAATTATCAACGCCAATGCCAGGTCCGGATATAACGGCGGTTGGATCGAGTACAAGCATATCGATCAGCATGGCCTGACCACGAACATTTCCTATACCTATTCGCATGCGATCGACGATATTTCTAACGGCGGACAAGGCGAAGTTTTCAACAACAATGGTTTCGGCAACCAGATCGTGCCGAATCAACCCAGCAAGTTGATGTATTCCAATGCTGACTACGATATTCGCCACAATTTTCTGCTCGACCTGACGTACCTGGAGCCGTACCACTTTCAAAATAAATTTGTGCAATTTGCTGCTGCTGGATGGACGGTTGCGGGCAAGGCATACTGGCGGTCGGGAGAACCTTTCAGCGTGCTGAATAACAATGCGGAAAACGCCCTGAACAACGGCACCGGCAACGGCACTGTCCTGGCCGATGTGCTGAACACCCATTTCAATCATTTCTGCAATTCATTTTCCAATCCCTGTTTTCAAACGCCGGGCATCTTCAATGGAACAGGCCTGACGACAGACAATAACGGAAACATCATTCCCGCGCCGCCGGCCAATGCGCCAAATCAGGCTCCGCAAACGGATTTCGGCAACGTGCCGCGCAATGCATTCTATGGGCCGCATTATGCCGACGTGGATTTAAGTCTGTATAAGAACGTCTTCCAAAGAGGAGGCGCGCAACTCAAAGTTGGCGCGCAAGCTTTCAACATTTTCAACCACACGAATTTTGCGGCCCCGCAAAACGACGCGTCGCTCGCTGGACAAGGCTTCGGCACGATCAACAGCGATGTGGTCGCGCCCACCAGTCCGTACGGAGCATTCGGCTCGCCAGGTTCGGGCCGCGTTCTGGTGGTTACGGGTCGATTTAATTTTTAGCTACAAACTTGGCTAATAACCCAGGCCGCTTTGAAGCTGCACCTGTCAAAGCGGCCTGACTTTTTTGAAGCAAATGACGACGGAACCCACCAGAAGGTTTGCCGGCTGCGCACTCGAAGCTACATTGGCTAAGATTGAAGAGTAGACGTTAACGTATACGCAACGGAGTCTTTTACTGTTGATACAATCTCTGTTTCCTGCGGGGAGCAAGTTCCATGCGCAAGGCCCAAGATGGACAGGAAGCGGTGAAGGAACTTCATAGGCTCATCCTTCCGGATCCTCCCGCTACTGAGCGCGGTTCAGTGAAAGCCTGGCAACAGGAAGTCAATATTTTCACCTACCTCCCCGAGTCTCCGGATCCAAACCCGATGTTCTTCGAGAAGCGGGTGTATCAAGGCAGCAGCGGCCGCGTGTATCCCCTCCCATTTATTGATCGCATTGCGACGGAGGGACATGACCATGCCTGGCAGGCACTCCACATAGAAAATAAATATCTGCGTCTCATGGTTCTTCCTGAGATCGGCGGCCGCATCCACATCGGATTCGACAAGATCAATGGCTATGATTTCTTCTACCGGCAAAACGTCATCAAGCCGGCTCTCGTAGGCTTGGCAGGCCCATGGATCTCTGGAGGCGTCGAGTTCAACTGGCCACAGCATCATCGACCCGCAACGTTCATGCCGATGGAGTTTGAAATCGAGCATGGCGCCGACGGTTCGGCAACGATATGGTGCAGCGATCACGATCCGATGAACCGCATGAAAGGAATGCATGGGGTTTGCCTGTATCCCGATAAGGCCTATGTCGAGCTGAAAGTGCGCCTGTACAATCGAACGCCGTATCTGCAGACATTTTTATGGTGGGCCAACGCCGCCGTGCGCGCTCACCAACACTACCAATCGTTCTTTCCTCCCGACTCCAGGTTTGTTGCAGATCATGCGAAACGCGCCATCACGACATTTCCTGGGAGCGACGGAAACTATTACGGAATCGATTATGCCGAGCGCAGACGAAGCGGCGTACCAACCGACGAGCAGCCGCGCCTCTTCCGGCCCGATGGTTCTTATCCTGCGAATGACTTGAGTTGGTATGCGAACATTCCAGTTCCCACCAGCTATATGATTCTGGGCTCACGCGGAGATTTTCTTGGCGGTTACGACCACGGTGCGCGGGCGGGAATGGTGCACATCGCAAACCACCATATTTCTCCCGGAAAAAAGCAATGGACCTGGGGAAACCAGGAGTTTGGGTATGCGTGGGAGCACAACCTGACCGAGAGCGATGGTCCATACGTTGAATTGATGGGCGGCGTATACACAGACAATCAGCCGGACTTTTCATTTCTTACCCCCTGGGAGACGAAGGAATTCAGTCAGTTCTGGTATCCGATCCGTGAAACAGGTGTCCCAGTAGCTGCAAATCTAAAAGCTGTTCTGAGCCTTGAATCGGAACCTGGAATCGCCCACCTCGGAGTGTGCGT
The DNA here is from genome assembly GCA_963735505.1 of uncultured Acidobacteriota bacterium. Lineage (GTDB taxonomy): Bacteria > Acidobacteriota > Terriglobia > Terriglobales > Acidobacteriaceae > JAKAAZ01. The sequence continues at coordinate 351,864 of CAVTLR010000007.1, forward strand.
CACAGAGGATTTACCCGAGGCCCACGTTACGCTAGAACACGGTGAAACCATCCTCGGTGAATGGAAGGTCTCAATCCCAATCGCTCAACCATGGATGATTGATCAACTTATTCCAGGTGGGATTCAGAAGACGGACCTGCGTGTTGTCATTCGATCGCGAAGACAGGAAATTCTTCGTTACGTCCCTCCGGACATCGTGAATTCGATCCGTCCCGAGCCGGCAAAAGAGCCCGGCGAACCAGGAACGATTGCGACGACGGAACAGCTTTATCTGACTGGTTTGCACCTCGACCAATATCGGCATGCAACAAGAGATCCGATGCTGTATTGGAATGAAGCGTTGCGGCGAGACGATCATGACACTCGGACCTGCCAGTCAGTCGGCACCTGGCATCTACGTCGCGGCGAGTTCACGATCGCGGAATCCTATTTCCGGCGAGCCATTGAACGACTGACACAGCTGAATGCCAATCCCTATGATGGAGAAGCGTACTACTCGCTCGGATTGAGCTTGCGGTTACAACATCGCGATACCGACGCCTATGCGGCTTTCTATAAAGCGACCTGGAATGGATCCTGGAAGTCCGCAGCCTATCATGCACTGGGAGAGTTGGATTCGGCTCGAGGCGATTGGGAGGCTGCGCTTCGCCATCTTCGCCTGAACCTGCGCGGCAACATGGACGACTTAACTGCCCGCAATCTCGCGGTGATGGCAATGCGGAAGCTTTCTCGAGACGCGGAAGCGGAATCTATGTTGCAGGAAACTCGGCAACTCGATGGACTCGATATCTGGAGCCGCTATCTGGAATCGGGCGACGGGCCAGAGAATAATCAGCAACGCATCGATCTTGCGCTCGACTACTGTCGCGCCGGGCTTTGGAACGAGGCTGCGACCATTCTTGTTGACGCTGACATGGAATGCATCGACGGCTCCGTTCCCATTGTGCTTTACACGCTCGGATGGTGTTATCAGAATTGCGGAGAATATCAACTCGCCACCGCTAGCCGCGACAAGGCTGCGGCAGCCTCGCCACGATATTGCTTTCCGTGCCGCCTGGAGGAAATTGAAATCCTCGATTCGGCGATCGCTTCGAATCCCGCCGACGCGCGCGCTCCTTATTATCTCGGAAACCTCCTCTATGATCGAAGACGTCATCTGGAAGCCATTGAACTTTGGGAACGGTCGGCCCAACTGGATCAAGCGTTCCCAACAGTGTCGCGCAACCTTGCATTCGCATACTTCAACGTGTGTGAAGACAAGGCCAGGGCCCGAATCGCTTTCGACCGGGCATTCGCGGCGAACCCGCAGGACGCTCGTGTCTTGTATGAGCGCGACCAATTTTGGAAGCGAACGGGAGCAACTCCGCAAGAACGCCTGCTGGAGCTGGGACGTTATCCAGAGTTGTTAGGAACTCGCGACGATTTGGCAGTTGAGCTGGCAACACTCCTCAATGCGACTGGCGCACCCGAAGAGGCGCTCGCGATATTAAAAACCCGCAAGTTCCAACCGTGGGAAGGCGGCGAAGGCCTGGTATTGAGCCAATGGACTCGCGCCAACCTCGCGTTAGGGGGTCAATTACTGACACGCGGCGAAGCATCCGGGGCACTCTCGTACTTTGAGGCGGCGCTGTCTCCACCCGAGAATCTGGGTGAGACATCACACCCGCTGGCCAATCAGAGTGAGACATTCTACTTGGCCGGGGTCGCATCTTCGGCGGCGGGAAATGCCGATCGAGCAAACTTGTGGTGGCGGAAAGCGGCCTCGCGTTGCGGGGACTTCCAGAACATGTCTGTTCAGCCAGTCTCCGACATGACGTATTGGAGCGGACTCGCTTTGCGGCGTTTGGGGCGGCATGCTGAAGCGCACGCTTTGTTTCTCACGATTGAAACTCACGCGAATACGCTTGAGAATGAATCGCCGAAGATTGACTACTTCGCAACTTCGATTCCCACGATGCTGCTGTTTCGAGAGGACCTGGTCCGGCGTAATCTGATCGAAGCGAAATTCCTGCGCGCCCAGGCTTATCTCGGTCTGGATCGCAAGCCGGAAGCACTCGATCTTTTGCGCTCCGTTTTAGAGATGGATCATAATCAGGCCCGTGCAGCCGATTTATTGCGTGAGCATGGAAAAAACATTCAGCCGGAACGCAAGCGCTAGCATTACATACATTATGGCTTCGCCCATCGCCGAACGTCCCGCCAACCAACGCGACATTCACACCGTATATATGTGGGCGATTGCTTCGATCGCCGCTCTGGGCGGCTTCCTTTTTGGATATGACTGGGTCGTCATTGGCGGAGCAAAGCCTTTTTATGAGGCACACTTTCATTTGCAGTCTGATCGCCTGGTTGGATGGGCCAACAGCTGCGCTCTTCTAGGCTGCCTTGTCGGATCATTTCTCGCCGGCGCAATGAATTGGAAATACGGTCGCAAGCAAATACTGCTCGCATCAGGAATGCTGTTCGCCATTTCCTCCGTGTGCACCGGCTGGGCTCCTGATTTTGACGCATTCATTGCATGGAGAATTGTCGGTGGCGTCGCCATTGGTCTGGCGTCAAATATTTCTCCGACATACATCGCGGAGATTGCACCGGCGAACTGGCGTGGCCGCTTGGTCAGCCTGAATCAACTCGCCATCGTCTGCGGTATTATGGCCGCGCAAATTGTGAACTGGGCGATTGCGGAAAAAGTTCCTGGGCATGCAACGATGGCTTTTATCGCAGCGTCCTGGAACGGCAACTATGGCTGGCGATGGATGTTTACCGCGGTCAGTGTGCCGGCGATTATTTTCGTGATTTGCTTGATCTTGATTCCCGAGAGCCCTCGCTGGTTGGCATCCAAAGCCAGGACTGAAAAGGCATTTCAAGTGCTTGCCAGGATTGGCGGGGCGAACTACGCGCATCGGGCGCTCGTCGAGATCAATGAGTCGCTCGAGAGTGAATCGGGACGGTCCGCTTCCTGGAAAGATCTACTGGCGCCCAGCCTTCGATATGTCCTCCTGATTGGTGTCGGACTGGCCATACTGCAACAGTGGAGTGGAATCAACATTCTTTTCAACTACGCAGAGGAAGTGTACAAAAGCGCAGGCTATGGAATCAGTGCGGTACTGGTCAACATTATTGTCACGGGCGTCGTGAATCTTTTGTTTACGCTGCTGTCGATGGCGCTAGTAGATCGATTTGGGCGAAGAGTGCTGTTGCTGGTTGGATGTGGCGGGATTGGAATCGCGGACCTGCTGGCTGGGTACGCTTATCGCGCGCATCTTCCCGGCGTGTTTGTGTTGACGCTAACTCTTTCCGCCATCGCCTTCTATGCGGTCTCGCTCGCTCCTGTCACCTGGGTTGTAATTTCGGAGATCTTTCCCAATCGCTTGCGTAGCGCCGGCGTCTCGACCGCGGTTGCCAGCCTTTGGGCGTCTTCGTTCCTGCTGACCTACAGCTTTCCTCTGCTGATGAATCTGGTGAGCATGTCCGGTACATTCCTGCTCTACGGCGTCATCTGTCTACTTGGCGGCCTGCTTGTTTACAAATTTGTTCCTGAGACGCGGGGCAAGAGCCTGGAAGAATTGGAGATCACACTCAACACGCGTGCGTGACGGTAGTGTGCCGCTACCAGGCGCGAACATTTCGGGTGAACTTGAAACCGAGTATCCGGACAACTTAGACCGATCACGCTAAATAACTATGGCGGAATCTCTGAGAGAGCGTGCTCTCGGAGATTCCGTCGGATTGCGAAGCTATTGAGACCTCACAGCTAGAAGAGAAACTTCAGGGCAAACTGCATTTGCCGGGAGTTATTACGTGTGTAAGTCAGGCTACTGAACTGATTCGGGTTCGCCGGATCGTAGCTGCTTCCTTGATCCGTATTGAAACTGCTGGTATTGCCCGGTTGTCCAAACTGAGGATGATTCAACGCGTTGAATGCCTCCGCCCGGAACTGTAGTTTCGTATTCTTCACAAGGGAGAAAGACTTGAACACCGAGGCGTCGAGATTGGTGTATCTCGGACCGCGCCCGAGGAGGGGAGCGCCACCCAGAGGTGAGTAGTCGGACTGCCCGATCATTGTCGCCAGCGGAGGGTTGGTAAAGGCATTGGGGTTCAACCACTGGTTCTTTGTATGCCCTCCATTCCCATAAAGGTCCACTCCCGGGACCCTGTCGGCGTAGCAGCCAAAGTCGGCAGTCGTTGATATCGGGCATCCCACCGAGATAGGCTCGCCGCTTTGGAACGTGAAGATACCGTTCAATGCCCAGCCACCGATGACCGCATCCGCTGCGCGATTCATATTGGTCATGAACTTGGCACCCCGCCCAATCGGCAACGCATAATCTCCAGAGACGTGGATGACATGGGTGGAATCGCTATCGCAGATCGCATAGTCCCCATTGGCCCCAAACCCTGGCAGCCACAGAGCGCGATACGATTGGATGGTGTTCACATAGAAAGTCTGGTTCGTCATGCACTGGCTCAGCGTGTAGTTGGCGTTCATCGTCAGACCATAGCTGGTGGAGTGCTGATAGGTAGCCTGCATGGCGTTATAGCTGCTCTTTCCGTTGGTCAACTCCAGAAACGAGTTTGGAGCAAAGCTGGGAAACGGAATGTAGTTATAGATGTTTGTATTCGGAGGCAGAATTTGCGTCGGGGAGTTGCCGGTGGCAAATCCATCCAGGTGCCGTCCCACCACACCCACATATCCCACCTCCAGCGAGTCATGCGCTGTGAAGGTGTATTGAGTGAACAGGTTATAGGTTTCGGTGTACGGAGTCTGGTAATTGTACTGGCGCGAGTTAAAACTCAATCCAACAGGATTGGTGACGCTGACTGCGGACTGGGTGTTTACCTGGGTCAGGGCATTTTCCAGAGTTGGCACTTGTCCGGCCGGCCCTAAGAACGGCGTGTAAGCATTTTGGGCATTATAGGCAAATTGAAAGGCGAAGGGATAGTTGTACATCAGATCTCCGCCCGCGCCGATGTTCGACAGCGCGCCATAGGCGATTCCATACGCGCCGCGAACCACGAAATTGTCCTTGATGCGCTTGGCGAAGCCGATCCTCGGGGCAAAATTACCCTTCTGCGCCAGACCCGTAGCGAAATTATTGGTGCAGTCGAGCGTGACGCCGCTGGTGTTTAACAGAGCGTCGAACTGGGGTGAGCGCGGCACGTCGCAGCCCTTCTTGGGAACATAGTAGGTTCCAACAGGACCATTCGCTCCGGTGAACCCATTTCCGCTGCCGCTCTGGACAAAGTTCGCCTGAAATCCATCGGTATCGTAATAGGGCGGGAAGAAGTCATAGCGAAGACCCAGGTTGAGAGTCAAGGTTGGCGTCACCTTCCAGTCATCCTGGAAGAACGCGCCAAAGTAATGACGCGCAACCCGGACCGGAACTGCATTGGAGAACTGGAATTGGCTCATGCTGCCAAGATCGCTGATCCCGCCGGCGTTGGGGTACGTGGCCGCGATGGGAGTCAACAGCATGTCCACAGGACCAAACTGATTAGTGTTTGTCCCCACGACATCGCTCCACTGTCCGCTATAGCTAAAATTTCCGCGTCCGAACGGAGGCGAGAACAAATTCGCATAGAACTTGTCCCACTGAGCCCCTCCCTTAAAGGTGTGATTGGCATGGATCTTGGTTACGTTTTCCATGATCTCCAAGGATGTGACCGTGCTTACGTTCGGATAATAGTTGGAGGGGCCAAGTTGGGTCAGTCCCAATCCACCCGCTGGACCCATTTGAATGGAAGGCAGCCCTCCGTTATTCGGAACCTGCGGTACGCCTCCAATGCCGAACTGCGCGGGAATGCCCAGGGTGTTGGCTTCAAATGGCTCCTGCCGGGCGATCAGGTGGTTGTAACCAGCATGAAAATCATTGGAAAGCGTTGGACTAAAGACATGGGTCTCTCCCAGGGCGATTGTGTACACCGGGATGTCGATCGTACCGGTCGAATAGGCTCCGCCGTTCGCAATTCCCGGCAGCTTATTAGGAACATTCTGTAAGTTATGGCTCCAGTCATAAACGCCAAACAGGGTGTCGTGTTCGCCAAATGACTGATCGATGCGGATGTCGTACTGGTTGGTATTGTTGGATTGTTTCGGGAAAATTATGTAGTTGTTGACAATGCCCGGTCCAGTGGGATTGGGATACAACTGCAGCAGTTTGATGGCGTTGGGATCCAGCCTTGATGCGGGGATCTGGTTCAGCTGTGACGCGTATGGAGTGAAGTCTGTGATCCCGGCTACGCTGCCGCCGGTGAAAAATGGATCGCGAGCGTAAACCGTGTTCGCGGTAGTGTTCTTGAGCCCGGAAACAGGGTCCGTAGCGTCTGGGGCCACGGCGCGCGTGGTGGCCGGATCGAGCACCGCACCGTAGGGAAAGATTCGGCCCAGCCCGTCGGTTTTCGTTTGGCTACCGTCTGCTGTAATGATGTCCTGAAAATTTGTGAAGTCGCTGCTCTGTTCGAGCGCAGTCGGAACGTTGTCGTTATACTGCTTCGGATTGATGACCCGAGTCCCCTGGTAATCGAAAAAGAAGAAGCTTCTGTTGCGGCCATTGTAGATTTTTGGAATCCAAATCGGACCACCAACCGTGCCGCCGAACTGGTTGTAGTGGAAATTATTTGGCGTGGTTTGAAAGTAAGGGATAGCATTCGCGGCAGTGTTCTGTAGAAACTCCCACAAGTCGCCGTGAACCTGGTTTGTGCCCGATTTAATGACGGCATTAATAATAGCGGCTGAAGAATGGCCGAACTCTGCCGGGAAGTCACCAGTCTGCAGGCGAAACTCCTGAATTGCGTCTGGTGGCGGCGTGACCTGCAGGTTGTCGTTCAACGGTCCGGGACCGCCAAATTGCTCAACGTTGTTGTCGATGCCGTCCAGCCGGAAATCCTGCATCCAGGGATTCATGCCGTTGACGTTGAAGTAGTCACTGTTGGTCGATCCACCAAAGTTGACGTTTGCAGTGGTCGCACCGGCGGCAATCTGGGTCAGGGTGTCGAAGTGGCGGCTGAGAAGGGGCAGATCGACGATCTGCTCGTGCCCGATCGTGGTGCCGATGGTGGCGCTCTGGGCCTGCAGCAGCGGTGTCGAGGCGTTCACCGTCACGGTCTGCTGCGCCGTGCCGGTGGGCATGGCCGCGTCTTCCGTCACCACCACTTGCACGTGAACGTCAAACCCGGTGATGGCCACGTCTTTAAAACCGGGGTGCTGCACCAGCAGAGTGTAATGCCCGTACGGAACTACGGTGAAGTTATAGGTTCCGGTAGCTGTAGTCTGGGCGGTCTGCTTGACCCCCGTTTCAGTATTCGTGAGGATGACAATCGCATCCGGAATCACCGCGCCGCTCGCGTCCTTCACTGTGCCGGTGACACCGCCGCTTGCAATCTGAGCTGCCAGTCGCGGAGTGGAGATCGGCCCTAGAAGCAGCACGCACAAAATCGAAACAATACCAGCGATCAGTGGAGATTTCACCGATTTTTGCTTTGACCGATGGGCGGTAGCGTATCGATGGTGATTGCCGGTCTTACCCGAAAGCGACGCCTCTAAGACCGAAGATGTGTTCTGAAACACGTGGCTCATATGCAGCCCCCCAAAAAGATATTGCGCTCAGCTGTGTTGACAACGATTGGATGGTTTGTACTATTCCAGACAAACGCGTGTCAAGTATTAAATCGTTTTTGCAACTTCGAACCATTACAATTTTCTAGATTGACGGGGATTGTGGAAGCTGATATTAAATCGAACCAATACTATGGCGGGACGAAAATGAGCAGGATCAGCCCGAACCGCAGACGCGTCACTTTGATGGATGTAGCGCGAGCCAGCGGTTTTTCACCATCGACGGTGTCTCTTGTTTTGAACGAGGCACCGCTCGCCCGCTATATCCCCGACAAGACCAAGCGGAAGATACTGGATGCCGTCGAACGGCTGGGATACCGGCCCGACATCTTCGCCCGCTCGCTTCGCAGCCAACGCAGTCAGATGATCGGGGTGCTGGTGATCGACCTCGCCGATCCGTTCTGCACACTTATCCTGCAGGGGGTTGAGCGCAAACTACTGCCGACGACCTACCTGCCGATCGTGATGGACGCTCACAATCAACCGGCGCAGCTGGCACGATACGTCGAGATGATGATCGAACGCAGGGTGGAGGGTTTGATCACGGTGGCGAACTGGCTGCTGTTCGATATCACGGTGTTGGAGGATATTGACGACCGTCAGATCCCTACGCTTGTGGTAGGCCGAGACTTGGAGTCGCCGACCGTGAACTCGGTCCTGGTGGACAACGAAGCCGGTGGGTACGCAGCCATGGAACATCTATATCAGCTGGGTCATCGTGAAATTGCGTTTGTGCGCGGGCCGCGGCGCATGGCTGACAGTCGCATGCGCTGGAAGGGTGTTCGACGTTTCGCCACGGATGTTGGACTTCGATTGAACTCCGCTTTGATCCGCGACCTGCCAGGTACGATGGACTCCAGTTCCAGTTTTGACGGCGGCCTGAAAGTTGCCAATGAATTGATCCAGTCCGGCGAACGATTCACCGCGATTCTGGCCTTCGACGATCTTACGGCGTACGGCGTGATTCGCGCGTTATCTGAAGCGGGCCGGCGGGTACCGGAAGGCTGTTCTGTGATTGGATTCGATGATGTTCCACCCTCCGCGCTCAGCACTCCAGGACTGACAACGATTCAACAACCCATGAGGGAAATGGGAGAATATGCAGCCGACTACATCCTGAAGAACCTCGCCCATCGGCGCGAAGATGGAACCCAGCCATACGGTGACAGTCACCTGATGAAACCTACTTTGATTGCTCGCGGATCGACTGCGGCCATAACAAAGCCTGCTCGCAAAAAGAAATAATCAGTGCAATTCAACCGGCGTCATGTCAGCCAGATCTCCCCCCTCAGAAAACTCCCACTTCCTTTCTCGGGGGCATCGTCAATCGCTGCAATAGAGCTGGTTTACGCCTCTTACTGGCAATCTCAATATCGTTCATCGAACCTTTTCCGAGTCCAGCAGGAGAAATGCACTCAGTGCGCTTGCCAGTGAAAGTCCCGTTGCAATCCACAGGACGACGCGATATCCCGAGACAAAAGATTCGGCAACTGCATGGAGAATGCGTGGGTCGCTGCTGGTTGCTGCCGCGAGTTTAGGACGCTGTTCATCCACGGCATGACGCTCCGCGCGCGAGATCGACATAGTGTTGAGCTGCCGATCCAGGCTGCCATTGAAGCTTGCGTATAAGACCCACCCAAAAACGGCTACGGCCAGTAACCCGGCAGTACGCGAGACTGCATTGTTAATTCCCGACGCGATGCCCACCTGGTCTCCAGGCACTGAGTTCATTACTGCCGTGGTGAGCGGGGCGACGCTCACAGCCATGCCAAGCCCAAGAACGACGACTGCTGGAAAGAAGGTTGTCCAATAGGAACCGCCGATGCCGGGGGCGACCAGAAGAACAAATCCAAATCCAGCGATGAGTGGCCCGATGGTCAGCGGAGTCTTCGCTCCATAGCGCGCGATCAGTCCGCCTGACCAGCGAGAAAGAATGAAGATCAGCAAAACTAATGGGAGCAATGCGGCCCCGGCTTCTGTTGCCGAATAGTGTTGCACCTGGATCAAGTTCAGAGGAAAGAAGAACAATATGCCGCCAAACGCGGCATAAAGAAAAAAAGTAAGTAGGTTGGCCCCGCTGAAGGTTCGAGAGCGGAAGAGCGCAAATGAAACCATGGGAGCAGAAGAACGAGCCTCAACGAGCAGGAAGCCGACGAGCGAAGCAACGCCAATCACGGCTGCAAACATCACCGTCTTTCCCCCGCGAGACTCTTCGATCAGCGCGAAAGTAACCCCGCCTAACGCAAGCGTGGCGAACAGCGCGCCCGGCCAATCAAGCTTATTTGCTAACTCGCGATTGCGACTTTCCGGTACCTGCCAAAGCGTGAGAAACACCGCCACAACCGCAATGGGAAGATTGATGAAGAACACCCAGCGCCACGAGGCGTGATCGATAACCCACCCGCCCAGCACAGGTCCGACGGCCGCCGTGATTGCCGTAAAGCCGGACCACGTTCCGATCGCTCGACCGCGTCGCTCAGCCGGAAAAGAGGCGCTGATCAGAGCCAGGCTGCCCGGCACAAGCAACGCGGCGCCAATGCCTTGAACCCCTCGGGCAACGATCAGAGGAGCGATCGATGCAGCGAGGCCGCACCAAACTGATCCAAACGCGAACAAGATCACACCGCAGACAAATATTTTCCTGCGCCCATAAATGTCGCCAAGAGAGCCACCCACCAGCAGCAGCGAAGCCAACAGCAATGCGTACGATTCCACCACCCATTGCACATCCGAAATGGTTGCGTGCAACGCAGATTGCAATGCGGGCAGAGCGATATTCACGACGGAGCCGTCAATGAACGCCAGGCTTGATCCCAGAATAGTGGCAGCTAATATCCAAATGCCGTTGGAGGTGCAGGGTTCCATCGAAGAGGCGGACAGAATCGCGGCTTCATCGCACGGTGGTTTAACCGTTACCGTCATCGGCGGTATACCCTGGCTACTGCAAATTTCTTGTTACGAATAGAGCCCTGTCAAATGGATTCTCGCGGGTACCCCGCACAACAGCCGCGATTGCCGCATAGGGAACCGGTGAACGAGGACCGTCAGGGAAGGGCGCTCTCAATGGCCGCTGTCAAAGTCGCGAAATCGTACGATGCGTCGTGGCGAGCTCCGTTGATAAAAAATGTGGGAGTTCCATTAACGCCGCTACGCACCCCACCGCGAAAGTCTGATTTCACCCGGTCCTGGTAGGTATGTTCCGCAACCGCAGTTAGCAATTGAGAAGAAGAAAGATCAAGTGTGTCAGAGAGTTCGAGCAACAGGGATTCGCCCAGTTCTTGCTGATTTTCATACAGCAAATCGTGCATCTCCCAGAACTTTCCATGCGCGGCGGCAAACTCCGCAGCCTCCGCGGCCGGCTCCGCCCAGGGATGAAGCTGGGTCAACGGAAAATTGCGGAACACGAATGCGAGGCGTTTTCCGAAATGCTTTTGCAGCCTTTTCACAATGGGATAGGCCTGCCCGCACGATGGACACTGGTAGTCGCCGTACTCGACCAGAACGCATGCTGCTGCAGGATCGCCTTGCATGTGATCGTCCACGCCTACAGGAACCGACAGCTTGCTCATCGGATGCTCCTATCTTGGTAAATTTTCTAATGCTTGCAGAATGCCCTCAGCTCCGGGATTGACTGCGATAGGCGAGCAGTAACTCCATGCAATCACGCCATTTTTGTCGATGACAAAGAGAGCGCGTTCGCACACTCCGTCCTCGGCTCGATAGGCCCCATAGGATCGAGACACCTGACCCTTGGGCTCAAAATCGGCTGCCAGCGGAAAATGAAGGTTGCGGTCCTTTGCGAACGCGGCATGACACCAGACGCCGTCCACGGATATTCCGATGAGCTCTGCCCGATACTTCTGAAAATCCGGAAGAATCTCGTTGTAGAGAGCCATCTGGTCCCCACATACCGGACTCCAATCCGCAGGATAGAACGCGAGAATGACCGGCTGGCCGCGCAACTCACTCAGCGACAATTTCTGATCAGGCGTAACGTGAAGGCTGAAATCCGGCGCGACTGTTCCTGCAGACAAAATATTCGCCATAGGAATGACCTCGCTCATGAGATGCTGCAAAATCAACGAAAGGATCAAATCCGCGGCGAACCCGGCGACTCCTTCTGCTGCAAAGCCACGAAGATCGCTCCACCGTAAGCTGGAAACTCAATGGCAGACTGGAACCCCCTAGCGTTGGGATTTCCCCATGCACAGATCGCGCATGTATAACATCCAATCGAAGAGGTGAGCGCGATGTCACTGGGGAGCAACAACAACCTTCGTTGGAGCAATTCCTGCGTGAATCGTTGGCGAAGCGCAGGATCGCAGCTAAGAGAATTGATGTCATGTTGATGCCAAGCTCATAGGTTTCGCCGTGCTGCATCAATTCTTCCCAGGTCACTTCGCCACCCCGGCGTCCAGCCATTCGACCCAGCATGGCACTCAGAGCTGTTTCCACACCAGCAGCCGCTTGATTATGGAAATTTCCCGACGTGATGCTGTCGATAAAGCCGCGATCCTTCTCCTTCTGCGCCTCTGCCAGGTTATCGCTGAAAACTCCATTGGCGGCAAACTTGGTTGGAGCGACTGGCTGTGCGGATTGATCGCCGGCCCAGGTCCACGAGTTTTTGCCCACGATCCGCATCGCTCCGGAATAGGGAATTTCGGCATGTCCATCGGCGCCAAACATGCGCGCCGACACATCGAACCAGTCGTTCGGTCCAAATTGCGTGCAGGAAAAACTGATGTGAATATTTCCCGGATACGTAAACGCAACTTCGTAGTTATCCCACGTATCGCCAGGATGGGAAATGATATTTCTTCCTCCAACGCCAGTCGCCTTGATGGGATGGGATTGCAGCGTCCAGTTGCAAATGTCGATCAGATGAATCGCTTGCTCGACGATGATGTCGCCCGATAACACCCGGTCCCAATACCAGCGGCGAATTCGAAGCTCATCCGGCGACATGTTGGGCATGTCAGGATAGCTGACGCCCGGGAGCGTTATAGTATGCGGCGATTGCGCCAATTTTTCCTAACGCTCCCTGCTGAATGCGGCGGATCATCTCTACAAAAGGCGGAGCGCTGCGAATCTGGAAGCCAACCTCGAGGCTGACGTGGCCGTCTGCGCGTTTGCCAATCTGGAGTGCCTGTTTCGCTTGCGCCACGTCCACGCCGATTGGCTTCTCGCAATAAACATGCTTGCCCCCACGGACTGCCGCATCGAGATGTTGTACATGAAAAAATGGCGTCGTTGAAATCTGAACCGCGTCAACATCTGACGAAGCCGCAATTTCCTCGTAGGCCTTGTAGCCATGGAACATCATCTTGTCGTCAATCCTGGAGTAGCCCTTTTGCGCCCCGACCTGGTCGAGGCGCGTCTTTGCGGGCCCGAGTTTATCCGGAAATAAATCTGCCAGAGCGACGACGCGCGCACTGGTGTTATTGAGAAACGATTCCGCAACGGAGGTTCCCCGTGAGCCGCAACCCAACAGCGCCAATCGAACCGCAGAATTCGCTTCATAGCCGAAAACCGTTTTCGGCTTCAGCAGCAGGATTCCGGAAGCAGCCGCAGCAGTTCCGACAAATTTTCTTCTATCCATAGACCAATGATCTCCTGACCTACGCGGGTTGGAACGCACCTTGGAAAGCACGCGCTCGAGATATAACTTCTCGTGCTTCACATCTTCCATTTGCTGCGGGCCAGAGGTTTCGCGTTCGATGGTAATTGCCCCTTGATATCCCAGCTTCTGGAGTTTGGAGAATACCTGCATAAAATCTACTCGGCCGGTACCGATCAACACTTCTTTGCCGAGTTTCATCGGATCGGTGGGCCACATTCCATCCTTGGCGTGGACACTTCGCACATGCGAGCCAATCATGTCGACCGCATCCACTGGATTCGCTTTTCCATACAGGATCAGGTTCGCGGTATCGAGCCCGACGCCGAGGTTCGGCTGATTCACATCCATAATGGCGCGAGACATGGTGGTCGGCGTTTCCTGTCCAGTTTCCATTAAAAAATCCTGCCCGTTCCTGGCGCAGTGGATGGCAACTTCGCGAATTGCCTGCACCGCCGGTTGGTAGAGCGAATCTCTCGGGTTCTCCGGAAGGAAGCCGCAATGCGTCTGCACGCGAGGTATGCCGAGCCGTTTGGCGAAGTCGGAAGTTTGCTTCAGGGCCTCAATTCGAGCGCCTCGCGTGGCCGGAGGTACCAGTCCAATCGTTTCCGGTCCATCCAGAAAATCCCACACCAGACGTCCTGGACCAACGACTTCCGCACTGGTGGCGACGACTCCGTATTTCTCTAGCGCTGCGCGCAGTTGATCCGAGGCCTCCGGGCTGAACCTGCCGATGTAGCCGTCAAGGCTAAGGAAGCAATTCGACATTCCCAACTCTCGAACGCGCGCGATGGCCGCCTCTGGGTGGTCGTATGACGGTGCGATCATGACACCGATCGCCATGGGCGCAACACCAGGTTGCTTGGTGGTTGCGTCAGGCACCTTCGCGATCTGAGCGGAAAACGTCGCCGCCGTATCGGCTTCTTTTCCAGCGAAGACGCTGCCAAAGGCTCCCGACTGCATCACTGCAGCTCCAATGGCGGTACCAAGAAAATCTCTACGACGCATGCACGGCTCCTCTCAATGTCTCTTTCCCACACAACTTCACAACTTTACAAACGTTCGCGTGCGATACATCCAATACAGGGTCAACCAAATGAGGGTTAATGCAGCGGCAGCAGACAGCACTTCATCCCACCGCCCTACGCGCGACAACAGGCCTCCGACGAAGATGTCGCCAATCTTGCGAAAATCGAACAGCTCCGTTGCCATATACACGGCCAATGCGTTCATCCCGATCACTGTAAACGGAAACACCCATTTCCGATAACCAAGCACATCGATCACTAAGTAGAACGTCGCCATCAACAGGCAGCTGATTCCGCCCGCGACTAACACGAAGGAACTTGTCCACAGTAACTTGATGATAGGAAACCACAGGCTCCAGATGAGGCCTAGGACCAGCAAGTCCACGCCGTAGCCATAGAGCATCAGGCATTTCATTTTTTTGCTTCGTGTGGAAAGAAGTAATTCGCCGGCGAGCACGCCGAGCAACACCGAGGATGCAAAACCCAGGTAACTCAACAACCAGGTATTTTCCTGTCCCACAGGGACATAGGAGAACCTGCCAAACACCAGATGATCAACGTAGGTTGCAGCATTTCCATTAGGAGTTAACACTCCTCTACCGACACCCGGGACCGGAATCGTGAGCAACAGAATCCAATAACTCGCCAGAAAAATTGCTGTGGTGATCGCCTGCCCCTTCACCTTAAAGTTCAACGTGACGATGGTCGCAATCAGGTAGCCGGCTGCAATGCCATGCAACACGCTGTAGAACGGGTGGAACGTCAACAAATTGAATTGAAGAAGATTCCCTTGCAGGATCATGCCCAGAGTGAACAAGAGCACCGCGCGTTTGACGGCATGGACGTAGATTGCTCCATGGCTTTCATGCATCCGCTTTCGCTTGGCGAGGGAGAAGGTCAGCGATACTCCCACCATAAACATGAAGAGCGCCCAGATCACGTCGAACGCATGTAGCCCTTGCCAGCGCACATGCTCAAACTGGGTCGACAAGCGCATCCAGAACCGGTCCGGCCATGCTTTAGCCAAGCCATGGATCACTAATTGACCGCCAATAATCCAAAGCATGTCGAAGCCGCGTAATCCATCCAGTGAAAGCAGCCTCTCGGACCGCGGCGCAGTCGTCGTCGCAGGAGCGGCTTCGTTCAGCGATTCCGTTTGCGCTTGAACCATCTCTGTAACCATCTTCGCCGTCCTCTGCTGTCGATGAAGATATCATCCTCGAGCGCATCGTCTGGCAATACCAACCCAGGCCGAACTCTACGCAGGCTGTCGGAACGTCGTGCTGCGTCTTCATGGCAGATACGCTCTAAGATGTTTCTCTGGAAATGGAGAATCGATTTTCCGGCTGGCCGCAAACATCTGTCTCGATGGCGAAGAGGCCACCGGCGAGATCTTCTCCTTGAGAACTTCCAGAAGCGCTGGTCACATATAAAGTAGTCAGATCTTCTCCCCCAAAGGTACAAGTGGTCACATTTGAAACGGGAAACTCAATGACAGTGTCGATGGCGCCGTCGGGCGCGACACGCGCGATACAACCGCCATAAAATCTACAATTCCACAGGTATCCTTCGGCGTCGACTGTCGAGCCGTCCGGCACCCCGCGGGGAAAACCTTCGAGAAACGGACGTTCGCCGCTGATACTTCCGTCGATTGCGTTGTAGTCGTAGCAGCGCACGGAATTGGCCAGGCTGTCGCCGAAGTAGAATAGGGTTTGATCGGGACTCCACGCAACCGTGTTCGATACACCAAGCTTAGATTTCCATTCGCTGATGGCACCATCTGGGTCGAGGCGATAGAGAACTCCGTCAGTTCCACCGGTCTCGCTCATGGTCCGATCAGGATTGATGTTGTTCCTCATAGAGCCCAGCCATAGCGAACCGCGCGGGTCAGGACGTGCATCATTCAGCCTCACGTACGGCCAACCACGCAGGTGAAAGGACGTTGGAGATTCTTGTCCCGTGCGTGGCTCCCAAAGAATCACGCGCGAACCAAGGACTACCGCGAGGGTGTCGTCTCGCGTGGTCATGTTCACTGCCGTGACTGGCTCGGGAAATTCCCAGGTCTCGACCTGGAAACTGCGGGGATCGTAACGATGTAACAGGAATCGGTTGATATCGGCCCAGTACAGAGCGGATTCTGGCGCATGCCACACCGCGCCCTCTCCGCAGACATCGCAAACCCGGGCCACGCATGTTGGCCCGTTCCGTATTTTCACTGGGCGCATCTCCCGGCGACAATTTCATCAGGTCGCATGTTTCTTGTCCACCGAAGTCACCCAGCCTGGCGCATTGCCTGTTTCGCCGTTCGTCGATTGCGTTTCAGAGCTGCGATTTGGAAGGCAAGAGGTAGCGCACTAGAAAACCCGCATTCTCGCTGCCCTAAATCACGAACCTTGTTGCGCTTCTGTACATCAAATAACCAATGGCGATCGTACCCAACAATCTCTTCACTCCACTGACTCAGCGCTCCGTCACCTTTCCCAACCGGATTGTGGTTTCGCCGATGTGTCAGTACAGCTATGTCGACGGAGTTTCAAATGACTGGCAGTTCGTGCACCTTGGCAGCCGAGCTGTAGGAGGAGCGGGGATTGTCTTCGCCGAAGCCTCCGCCGTCAGCCCGGAAGGGCGGATTACGCCAGGCGATCTTGGCCTGTGGTCCGATGCACATATTGCCCCTCTGGCTCAGATCACTGAGTTCGTGAAGGCCCAGGGAGTGGTTACGGCGATTCAGCTTGCACATGCCGGCCGTAAAGCGAGCATGCCCAAACCGTGGGCTGGCAACTCGCACGTACTCTCGGCGAGCGAAGGCGGCTGGCAGGCTGTTGCGCCCAGCTCCCAGCCGTTCGCCGAAGGGTATTCGATTCCGCGGGCTTTGGATCGTGCCGGCATGGACAAAGTGGTCGCGGACTTTGCAGCAGCCACGCGCCGGGCTGAAGCAGCCGGCTTTCTTCTCGTGGAAATTCACGGTGCGCATGGCTACCTGCTACACGAATTTTTGTCGCCACTTTCCAACTCGCGAACCGACGAATACGGCGGCAGCTTTGAAAACCGTGCCCGATTCCCGCTCGAAGTGGTCCGTGCGGTTCGTGCCCACTTCCCTGCCGAATTGCCAGTCTGGATGCGCCTTTCCGTCACGGATTGGGTCGAGCCGTCAAAGGAATTTCCGGCAGGCGGCCTGACGGTCGAAGATTCCATCGCGTTTGCTCGGCTCTTGAAGGCTGAAGGCATCGACCTGGTGGATTGCTCTTCCGGCGGCAATGATCCGAGGCAACAGATTCCCCTCGGCCCCGGATACCAGGTCGCGCTGGCTGAGCGAATCCGCCGGGAGGCCGATATTCCGACCGCTGCGGTGGGCATGATTACGGCACCTGAGCAGGCGGATCAGATTATCCGCACCGGGCAGGCAGATGTTGTATCGTTGGCTCGGGAAATGCTCCGCGATCCCTACTGGCCGCTCCATGCCGCGGAGACTCTTCGCAAGACTGCGGTGTGGCCGGTCCAATACGAACGGGCTGCGCACGGCAAAGTTGAACGTCGAGCGCCTTTACCTCAATTTGTCGACGAGAAGAAATAGAAATCGGAGGTCCGCCATGTCTGTCATTCGTACCTGTGCTCACTGCAAACAGAAGAACCGCGTCTCGGCGAAACATCTGAGTGCAAGCGGTCGATGTGGAGCCTGCAAGGCCGAACTTCCTCCCCTCGCGGAGCCGCTTGCCGTCGACTCCGCTTCCTTCGACGATATTGTCCAAAACGCCACCGTGCCGATCCTCGTAGATTTCTGGGCCAGTTGGTGTGGTCCGTGCCGAGCCGCAGCTCCGGAGGTATCTCGCACCGCCGCTGATATGGCGGGCAAGGCCATCGTCTTGAAGGTGGACACCGAAGCCAACCCTCAACTCTCGGCCCGCTATCAGGTGCAGAGTATTCCCAACTTCGTTGTGCTCAAGGGTGGACGTCCGGTTTTCCAGCAGCCGGGCCTGGTCGATCATGAAGAGATGGAGAAATGGCTTCGGTCGGCTTCAGCCTAAAACGATGCGTCTCGATGCGGCGGGAAAGATACCGTATTTGGCGGATAGGAACTGCTGAAGATCCTTGGGAAGAACGAAAGCCAGTTCCTGCCAGGTAAGCAGCTTGAGCCGGCAGCGAAGCTCGAATGGACGAACGGCCCGCATAATTGCGTACCAACTTTCGACCAGCTCCGGACGGCGAGCATCGCAGAACACACAAAAAGAACATTCGGTGGCATAGGCCGCAAGCGCGCCTCGAATCAACTGATAGCCGGATTGCTTTCCTTTGCGAGTGGGAAGCTCTGAAATATCAAACACTGCTTCC
The DNA here is from genome assembly GCA_963735505.1 of uncultured Acidobacteriota bacterium. GTDB lineage: Bacteria > Acidobacteriota > Terriglobia > Terriglobales > Acidobacteriaceae > JAKAAZ01. The sequence continues at coordinate 370,453 of CAVTLR010000007.1, forward strand.
AGGTCACGATAACGCGAGATCAAGCCGGGACTCGCCGACTGAAAATCCGATTCGGTCAGCTTGGCTTCCACCAGCAGCTCACCGATCTTCATATCGATTTCGGTGTTGTCTCGTTTGTCTCCTTGTAGCGGCGTGCGCGGCTTAAACCCGAACTCAGGAACTGCCTCCGATTCGATTCCTAACAGCGTTCGAACTGCTGGTTGATCCAACACGTCCGGATAACAAAAAATATTCATCAGCAACGCATCGGAGCTGTTGCAGCAATCCAGTTCTTTCCATTGCCAATTGGAGCGAAGACGCGATCTCTTATATGCGGTATGAACTTTTTCTAGCCGCCTCGCCCATTGATCGTTGGCGCAAATTCTGCGATACGCATCTGGATGGAAATTTCCATGTCGACCCGCCTCATCGCGACCGAAGATAATGCTGGGAACTTGTCCATCGGAAAGTTCATACAAATAACCGTGCATGGACGCGAATTGAAGGTTGCGAAGACTTAGCTCTTGTCGCAGGCCGATGCCGCTAGAAACATCCGAGAATTGGCTGGCCGACAATCGGCATGTTTCCTATAATAGGCGAATACAAGGCGAACATCGAGCGTCGCGCTTGGAGTTCCAATGGATCAGCCAACGACTTTGCGAAAGATTGTTCACGTGGACATGGACGCTTTCTACGCCTCGGTGGAACAACGGGATAATCCAAAACTTCGCGGCAAACCAGTCGTAGTTGCATGGCGCGGCAACCGTTCCGTGGTTTGCGCCGCTTCCTACGAGGCTCGCCGTTATGGCATTCGATCTGCCATGCCCGCAGTACGGGCGGAGCGACTTTGCCCTGAAGCGGTTTTTATCCCGCCCGATTTCGTGCGGTATAAGGCTGTGTCGCTGGCTGTGCGGGAGATCTTTCGGCGGCACACAGACTTGATTGAGCCGTTATCCCTCGATGAAGCCTATCTCGATGTGACTGAAAACAAGACACAGCTTCCGACGGCGACGCGGGTAGCGAAGATGATTCGCGAACAGATACGCGACGAGTTGAACCTGACCGCATCCGCGGGTGTGGCGCCGAACAAATTTCTCGCCAAGATCGCTTCCGACTGGAAGAAGCCCGATGGACTATTTGTCATTCAGCCTCACCAGGTGCAGAGCTTTCTTCTGCCATTGCCGGTGGGCCGCATCCCAGGCGTGGGACGGGTCACAGAGAGTCGCATGAATGCAGTCGGAATCGCCACGGTGGGCGATCTCTACGCGCTTGAACTATCGACTCTGGAAAATCATTTCGGCAGTTATGGCCTTCGCCTGTATCAACTCGCGCGAGGCATCGACGACAATCCTGTCGTGCCAAATCGAGTAAGTAAGTCGATCTCTGCTGAAGATACATTTCCGGAAGATATTCCGCTGGTGGATACAGAGCCGGAGATTCGTCGGCTGGCTGAGAAGGTCTGGAAAGCATCGCACGGCAACGCTTGTGCTGCCAGAACCGTGGTTCTAAAGTTGAAGACAAAGGAGTTCACGAGCCTTACACGCAGTCTGACGCCGCCAACTCCGCCCACTTCCTGTGAGGAACTGACGTCAATAGCCCTTACCCTGCGCGAACGCGTGGACGTAGAACAGAAGCAACTTTTTCGCCTGGTTGGCGTTGGCCTAAGCAACTTTCAAGCAGTTGACGAGCCCACCTCGCCAACTTCACCCGGCCTCGCATGGAATCGGGAAGAGGCAACAGATTCCGAAATCGAAGGCTGAAAAGCTCGCAGACATTGCAGCGCTGCTACGTCGCTAGCGCGATATAGCAGCACCACTCGAAACCGGCGCAGGGGCAACACGCTGCAGAAGTTGCATGTCGCGCCGCGCCCTTGAATGTCACCTGCCTACAGGCAATATGCCTGGTCGCAATTGACTTGCGGCGTCGCATCTTGCGGCAAAGTTCTCAGGTTGGGGCGGTTCTGTTCATGCCCTTCCAGGTCGGCATCGGCCAGGAAGTCAATCGCTGCTTCGTCGAGCGTTGCGCCTGTACCAAAGATGTCGCTGCCTTCCACCTCGACCCAATAGACACCATGACGCTTTCCGGTTGTGACGGCGTGCTGCCCGGCAAGCACACGAACCTTGTCCATCGGTGTGGGTTCTCGTTGCGCCAACGCCTGCATTGGGCAAATCAGCAATGCTGCAATCAATCCAGATCGAATAATCTTCTCCATGCTCTCCCTCATTCTTCTGACCGAGAATGTTCCTGCTCCCCTACTTAGTAAAGCTCACATCGATTCGATGCTCACATCCGCCCAAAGTGTCGTCCGGCGTCATTAATTTGGGTGATGCAACTATCCCTTTGCTCTGCCAATTGTAGCCATGATCCAGCAAAGGACAAGCCTCGATTTCGCGCTTCAGTCACGTTTCCCGGCGTGAACCGAGGGCTCGGCATAGGAACAATTTCTCCTGCATAATTACCGTCGTAATCACTCAAAAGAATCGTACTTTCGTCCTTCTCGATCGTGTATTCCAGCGTCAGCGAGCGCCCATTCGCACTGTTCACCACGGCATCCGTATGGGATGAAACGGCGACTTCGTTTCCCTTGTGTTCGGGACCGAGGAACCGTTTGCAATAGTGCTTACAAGAAACCACCCGGCGGCATCTGCGCATAAAAATGCACACCCGTTACCCGCGTAATGCTTGATGCGCAAATGCGCGTAATCGGCACGGCCATTACTTATTTTGCAAAATGCACTCAAAAATCTTGGGTCAACTCCGCGCACGGCGGCTCGTGAAAGCACTCGCATCCTCTTTATCGGCACCCTTTCGCCCTTCCCTTAACAGCGCCAGCCCGTGCGACGAGAGGATCGCTGCGAGATTTAGTGCGTCGATCCCGGGACACTTACTGATTCGAGATGGCGGACGTCAAAAGGAGCTGGCTGATTTAAGGGGACTGGGCCAACTATGACTCGTTTTCGCATGAAGCCGACAATCTTCCCGTGGTTGAGTACCTTGGAAGATTTGCAGCGTTTTCGAGGGGAGAAAACATCAAGCAAATCGGCATCCGGGCAGGTCAAAACTCTCGACCGAAGCTACTCGGAGATTGAAGTCAAAATAAATGGTCGAGGTTGGCAAGCCAACCTCGACCATTTTTCCGGATACCCCGCTGACGAACTGTTCGGGTGTATTTCTATTTCTCAGATCGAAGTGGAAATGTTATTGACCACCCAATCCGTTGGCGTTGCTATTGCCGTTGGCGACGCTGATCTGATTTCCGTTTCCTTCACCACCCCACCCATCCTGATGAAAGTGGAACACGTCGAACAGGTCGCTAATCGCGGGGCCGTTCACCGGTACCCAAGGATTGTCGGGCAACGTAATTGGGTTAGGATCGTTGTCTCGGCTGCGATTTGTAATTGGGCTCAGCCGCCAGTTTCTTTCGATGAATTTCAGGATGGAAACGTGGTCCGAATACTCGTGAGAAATATATCCACCCCGAGTATATGGAGAAACGATAATCATCGGAATCCGGGTCCCATCGCCAAAATAATCGAGCGGCTGCACATAACCGGAGTCATAATAGCCGCCGCCTTCGTCGAAGGTGATGATGATCGCGGTATCCCGCCATAACGTCGGGTTGGCCCGGACGGCATCCACGATCTTCTTGCTGAAACCTTCGAACAGATCAAGCTTCGAAGACGACGGATGTCCATCGACAAGTCCGCTGGGCTTGACGAACGAAACTGCCGGCAAGTTTCCACTCTGGATGTCGGCGTAGAGGTTTGCTGTGTCCTGGATATGTGCCGTGCGTACAGCCGCATTCGCCATGATGGATGTGTCGTATTGGAATGGATTGCAAATATTGCAGTATTCATCGGACTTTGCGCCAATAGCCCCATAGTTCAGCTGGTATGGATCATTGACGTAGTTATTCCACTGATCGCCGTAATACTTCCACGAGATGTTACTGGCGATTAATTCGTCTCCGATGCTGCGCGTGGAAGAAGGCGGAACGGTGAACACGGTGTTATTTGGGTTGGTATCCGTAAATGCATTGTTGCCATTGCCAAAATATCCAGGGTTGTAATTGTTCAATAGGTAGTAGTGACCTGCCTGGCAGTTAGTCTTCACGGGTTTCGGCAATGAATTCAGATAGTGAACGATGGGCGCAACGCCTGGCTGCGTTGTGTCTGCGCAATCGGTGTACGAGCCGCCGCCGTACGATGCGGAACCGTACGAACCACCGCCGTACCCATCTTCGCTAAACCAGTTATTGGTATTGGCTGCCGGATTTGGATTTTCGACTTCATCCACGATCCCGGCATTTGCAGTGCCTGCCGCGACTTCCACGTTATGAGGAGGAACCGCTGGATGGCCATTGCCGTCACTGAACCAGATCATATCGCCGTGGCCCAGCATGATATGGTTCGCACCCGTGCCGCCAAGGACGGACTGATGAAAGTTGTCGCTCATTGAATATTCGTCTGCGAGCGAGTTGAAGTAGGGCACGTCACCTTTCTGGACGTTATAGAAGCCCATTGCAGTTGCACCTTCTCCCGTGGTGACCGCGTTCGGGGAGTATTCCGTGCTGAAGCTCGCTGGTTGTGCGACGCCGTTTGTTCCGGCCCCGACCGTAACTTCCACCCAGGGAAATAACTTGGCATCACAACCGGATGGATTGTAGAGGTTTGCGTGCGATACGTTGCAATCCAACTGTTGCCACATTTGATAAAAGCGATGGACTGGACTTTGAGCGTAGGAGTTGTAAGTAAAACTCGTCCCATTCGTCAGCTCAAATGGTCCTGGAGGCAAATCGTTGACGTTTGTGATACGAGTATCGGGTATTTTTGAATTCAGGCCAGTGCCTCCTGAAACTAGATACTGGTAATAGTCCTGCGGTAATCCGTTTTCGGATTCTTCTGCGAGCGTGAGGCTGTCGTTTTTTACATATGAGTCTGTCGGACCACCGACAAGTGGGGCGGGCAGAACATTATTCGTGAACGAAGTCTTGGCAGGGCTGAGCAGAAAGGCGTCGGGGGCCTGATCGCTGGCAGCTTTTTGCTCGACCTCTTTAAAATTCGGCCCGGGCGTCCCGTCGGCATTGATGATTCCTTCCGACAACAGGTTCCATACCACCTGGTGCCCTTTTGGAACGTAGGTGGCAAAAACGTGGTCGAAACTGCGGTTCTCGCCGATGATGACGATCACGTGTTTGATGGGTGTGACAGTATCACCATCGCGGGATGGTTGTGAGGGAGGCCCACTGGCCCACGAAACGCCCACTGCCATTTGGCAGACCATGAGGCCAACCAAAATAGTGCGCGCGCTCTGCAACGTTGTTGCTGCGATCGATTTCAGCGTCATACATCTCCTCCAGGGAAATGGAGCGGTCTGCTCCATCGGAATAGTTTTATCTCCGCAATATTTCAACTGCATGTCGGTCCTGTGAACGGGAAATAAATGTTGGAAGGGATGCGTTGGATGAAACGAGAATTGATTGGATAAATTTCGAAGAGACTCTGTCGATTTCAATGCAAGAGTGATTTAGAAGGCAGCGATGGCTCTGCCGGTTCCACGCGAATCGTCCCCATCATTCCCTTATCTTCATGTTCTAAAAGATGGCAATGGTAGACGAAGGTGCCGATAATATTTGGATCGCGAAAATCCATACGCAGTCTAACACTGGGATACTCAAAAGATCGGCCGTTGTAATAGGGAACATTCACCGTGTCGCGCAGAAACGGCTCATTGACGGGTCGACCCATATAGTCGAGCAGCAGGAAGTGGAGTTGATGGATGTGGAACGCATGCAATTCATTCGAACGATTCTCGATAATCCAATCTTCTACTGTGCCCTGCTTCGCAATGATATTCGGGATGCCGGAGTTAGGATCGAAAGGCTTCGGTGTTTGACCGTCAACGGTGATGTAAAACTCGGTCGCGCTGGCGGGATTATTGGGATCGGATAGCTTCTCCGAGAAATACAGCATGCGAGTTCTTACGGGCTTGACACTTCCTAGCCACGGAATTGCAGGCGGAGGAAGCGGTTTCGGTGAAGCACTCAGGGTAGAAGGCGGCTCGGGCGCAGTCGGCGAAACTTCAATCATTGCAATCGTACGGTTAGGATCGTTTTCTCCTCCCGGTCCGGTATCCACCGTTTTCGTTACCAAAAGCCCGGTCTCTCCCTGTGGCGGCCCTTTCACAATAAATTCAACCCGCGCCCCGGGGGGGATTCCAAGATGACTCTGCCAATCGACAAAGTCTCGCGGACCTTCATTCAGGTTCAACGGAACCCCATCGAGCGCCACCAGACCCAGCGGCTGCGGCACGCGGCGAAACAGAACTTCTAAATCTAAATAGGTGATGGCGGAGGCGTTCAATACGCGCCAAAGTTGGCGCTCACCGGAATTCATCTTGATGATTGCAGGCTGGTAGCTGGGATATGGAACCGGAACGAAGTTGATCGAGAGATCCTTGGCAGGTTTGCCGAAGCCTGTGCCCGTATTGGCGGCGTCTCCATCGTGATCAAAAAACATTTTGGGAATCACCGGCTCCGACTTGTCGGGTGGAGCGGTCGGATGCAAAAGATCTCGATCTCGAATCACGAGCACTTGTTCCGGCAGACCTGCCAAAGCGCTGTCCGCCCTCTCAATCCCCTGAACAATCAGCGCACCGGATGCGCCGCCTAAAACTTCCGTCTCAGCGAAGCCGTGAATATGCGGGTGATACCAGTACAGCCCCGGCGGCTCGTTTTCCGGGATGCGAAACTTGTACTCAAACGGCCGAGCGCCGGACGGTATTGACGTAGTGAGAACATCATCCTTATGGCAGGTAGGTGGAATCGTCAATCCATGGAAATGAAGGTTGGTGGACGTCGCCGTCATCGTCGTTCCCGGCGAACACGGCTTTTCGCCATATTTTTCTCCCATCTTCATAGGAGCATGGCCGGGCATGGCAGCAGCCCCGGGGTGAGGATTCGTCAGATCATTTTTCAAACGGATGATGACAAGATCACCAGGCTTGGCTCGCAGCGTCGGCGATTCGTCTCCGTGCTCGTCGATGTAGCAGTAGCGAGTGGAACCGTCCGGTTCAGTCGAGTCGTGAATCGTTAAATCTACTTTCAGAACACCATTTTTGCTTCGCAGGTCCGCTGGCTGAGTGACGATACTTCCCGGTTGGGGGCGAAGGCAGGGATTTTTGGGTATCCGCTCGGCACCAAGATTCAGGTGGTATTGCCCCCAACACAAACTCAGCCACGCCACCAGAAAAAACTTCTTCAACCTAAAAACCTTCCTAACGTGGACGCCAGGCAGTCGTTGACAGCCTCTGGCATCTGATATCGATCTCTATTCCGCTAGATTATTTGGTGCGAGATCAAAGCTTGATGAATACGACTTGAAATGCTCCTTGGTCGGCCGCGGCCATTCCGTATTCGCCTCCAAAAATCATCATTCTTTAATATTTCCTCTGTTACCTTGGCTCACGACGTTGCTGAAGAAATCGAGATCCGCGAAAGTTTGCGCCGCGTCCCCAGGGAGAAAAGTGCCGCATGGGTAGTCGCCTCATAAGTCTGGTTTGCCAAGCACGAAAAGCTGCAATATTCACCGCGGGACTCGTGCTCATTTCGTTTGCCGCAGCACAAACAACCCCGATTTCTATCAGCGAAACCGGTTCTACCCTGATCTTTCCGCTATTCAAGGCTTGGGTTGCCGCTTATTCGAAGGTGGATCCCAATCTTCACCTGACTGTGGGCTCAACGGGTTCGGGAGCCGGGATCACGCAGGCCATCGCCAACCGGGTGCAGATCGGGACTTCCGACGCCTATATGTCAGACGATCAGAAAATGGCGCATCCAGAAATTCTGAATATCCCGCTCGCTATTTCCGCGCAGGTGGTGGGGGCGAATCTGCCTGAGTTGCGAGGTGCTCCCCTCAAATTGAGCGGCCCTGTCCTGGCGGACATCTATACCGGCAAAATCCATAGCTGGGATGCGGCTCCGATTGCTGCTCTCAACTCAGGTGTGCATCTGCCGCACCACGCCATTATTCCGGTTCATCGTGCTGACGGATCGGGAGACACCTTCATCTTCACCCAGTTCCTCAGCTTCACGACCTGTGCATCGGGAGACACGGACGACCCAACCTGCCACGGCACCTGGGCAGTCTCAATCGGCTACGATACCGTCGTACATTGGCCGGCTGTATCGGGTGCAATCAGCGCAACCGGCAACCAGGGCATGGTGCAGACTCTCTCCCACACCCCCTATTCGGTCGGCTATCTGGGAGGAAGCTTTCAGGACCAGGCGAACACGGCCGGCCTCATCACAGCAATGCTGAAGAATCAATCAGGAAAATTCCTGCTGCCGAACCAGAACACCGTCACCGCCGCGGCTGCATCGCTCACGCCGCGAACTCCCGCGGATGAACGCCTCACTCTGGTGTTCGCCCCTGGAGACGATTCTTATCCGCTGATCAATTACGAATACGCTGTGGTTTCACAGAAGCAGGCGAATCCGCAAACTGCCTCCGCCATCGGCAATTTTCTGCTCTGGTGCATCTCTCCGCAAGGTGGAAGCGCGCCGAGCATGCTTGATCCGGTTCACTTTATTCCATTGCCGACTGCGATACGCGCGCGCAGCGAAATACAGATCGCCAAGATTCAATAAAGACCAATCATGTCGCAGCGGCTTAGCCCGCTGAATATTCTACCGAAGGATATCGCGATGGCAAATACGACGAATCAACCGCCTCAACCACGTACTGTGCAGGACTATATCGATGAACGGCCGATGTGGCCCGACGGCACTCACCTGCATGCTTTTCCCATGACAACCATGCAGAAGCGTATCTGGATGCTGGCTGCTGCCGGCAAATTCTTCGAGGGCTTTGTCGTTTTCATGACTGGTGTCGCGCTGCCGCTGATTGCGCGCCAGTTCAATATTGGCGCTGCCCAGCATGGATTCGTCACTGCCGCTACTCTGGGCGGCATTCTGATCGGCGCTGTCGGCCTGGGTAGTCTGTCGGATTATTTCGGCCGTAAATCCATGTTCATTGTCGAGATGATTATCTTCACCGCGTTTCTCGGCGCCGCTGTATTCTGCACTAGCTTCGTCTCGCTTATATTTTGCCTCTTCGGACTCGGACTGGCGCTGGGTTGTGACTATCCCACGGCGCACATGATCATCTCCGAAAGCATTCCCAGCACCAGCCGTGGTCGCCTGGTACTGGCCGCATTCGCATTCCAGGCAGTGGGGGCCCTAGGGGGTGCCGTAGTCGGCTATGCGGTCCTGGTCGCGGTGCCGAATCTTAATGCGTGGCGCTGGATGTTTGCCACCGCTGTCGTACCCGCGCTGGTCGTCACCATCGGCCGCTTCTACGTCACAGAAAGCGCGAACTGGCTGCACGCGCGCGGCGCCACCGATCGGGCCAAACTTGCCGCCAGCCAACTCCTCCACCGCAAGCCGCAATATCCGGCAGACATTGTGCTTGTTCCGCAACAGTCATCCGCCAATCCAGGAGAGACGCATAACGGCGGTTCTTTTCTGTCCCTTTTCAACAAGCGGTATCGTCGCGCCACCATCCTTGCTTCGGTCCCCTGGTTCCTGCAGGATCTCAGTACCTACGGCATCGGCATCTTCACACCCACCATTCTGGCGGCTGCCATCGGACACAAAGCCGAGCATGTCCGCAGCATGAGCGATCTCATCTCGAACGCAACCCTGGCTGCTCGCGGAGATGCGATGATCACGATGCTGCTGATCATTGGCATCGCCTTTGCTGTTGTTCTTGCCGACAAGGTGGGTCGAATCAAGCTGCAGATTTTCGGATTTATCGGCTGCGCGGCCGGCCTGTTCCTCGCTTCGCTCTCTGTCGACTTCAGCGGCGGGATGAAAATCATCCTGATCTTTGCCGGCTTCATGCTCTTCGACTTTATGACCAACCTGGGACCGAACGCACAAACGTATCTGCTTGCCGGCGAGGTCTTCCCGACCGCGATCCGTGGCAAGGGCGCAGGGTTTGCGGCTGCGTTTGCAAAAATCGGCGCAGTGGCAACAGCATTCTTGTTCCCTATCCTGCTGGTGACGATCGGCACGCGATGGCTGCTCTACGGACTGATTGTTGCATCGCTGCTTGGAGCTGTCGTCACCTGGATGTATCGGATCGAGACCAACGGGGTGAACCTGGATCACATCGGGGAAGTTGCGAACGAATCGGAGAATTCCAAAGCTATCGCTTAATTCGTCGGATATCAAAGACCAATGCGCAGTGCCTGCAGCGCAGATTGGCGTGTATAGAAACTTCTCTCCATCTTCTGTCTGTCCGCATGACCGAATGTCATCGCTTCAACTGTTGCGAAGCCAATCCCGATAAATTTCGGAGTCTTGCTGCGATGTGTTGAGAATCCTTAGTTTTCTCATCACAGCGGAGGTATCCGGTATACGTTGCGCGTAGCTTTGATGCACGTCCTGCTCGGTAAGAGTGGTGCCATCAGCATCGACTGCGTCAACAATCCAAACAGGACGCGGATAGACGGCTGCGGAAAGGTCGGGTACATCGAAGTGCCGCAAAATTCCGGGGACGAACCAATCAAGCTGCAGCGAATAGCCGGTAGACTGCACGATGGACATATAACTGATCAGCATTCGAGTGAGAAGAATGGATCGAATGCGTTGATCAAGTACCGCGGCCATAAGCGCCGCCAGGCCAGCTTCCTCCTGTCCGACGATGCGCAGTTGCGACATATCGACATCTGGTCGCGTAGTAAGGTAATCGAGAGTGCGCACAATGTCCCAGACTCTCTGCCCAATGACGGGGTATCCCAGCACCAGATTTGCCCAGGCCAACCCTTCCTGCACATGCATTTGCTGATAGAAGACCGGTCCTCCGCGCGGAGGTCGCGGCGTGGAAAGTCCAGTCCCCCGTAACGCGACGGAGCAGACCGCGTGGCCTTCGCGAAGGACGGCGTCGAATGGACTCGGCTCTCCTACCGCTTCGTCGGCATATCCGTTGCTTATATAAAGAACGCAGGGATATTTTGTAGCTCCATCCTGGGGCGTAACAAACCAGCCGACAATGCGAACTCCGGGTTCAGACTCAAACTGAACTTCTTCAATCCGTTCATTTTTCCTGATGTTCGTAGAAAGCGCTTGAGCCTGGAGCGCCGTTTTTTCCGACGGCAGCTGGAGTAACTTCGTAAGCTGCGTGCGAACTTTTTCTCTGGCATCCGACGGATTGGTCTCGGTCTTGAAGTAACTCGGTGGGAACAGCTTTTTCGCGCGATCGGTATTGAGCTGAACTACAGACCTGCCATGAAGAGATGTTGTAACTTGGCCTGTCGAAGTGGCGTTCAACGCGCTATCTGGCACGTCATCATATTCCGCTTCCTCCACGCCCGCTTCCATCTTTCCAAACCATTGATTGAACCAACCATAGATGGCTCGGCGGGAAAAGAAATCCATTCCGTGAGGTAAGTCCCCCGCAAATAGTCCTACTTTATTTTTGGCCCCAAGAATTCCGTAAATACGAGTCAGCTCATCGTAGTTTTCGATGACGGCCTCTGTGTTGAGCGGCCCGTACGTTTCTCCTTCGTCATTCTTCGTGTAACAGACCAACAAGGGCTTGGGAGCAAACGCGGCAAGCAAATCTCCGCGGTCTATGCACAAAGGGAGACTACCTACAATGTCGGTTTCCGCATCGGAGATGGAGCCTGGTGGGTCGTAGAAGGGTCCAGCCACATTCGCAAAGTTGCCCTCGATCGCAACCGCCGTATGGATGCGCGGCTCGAGAGCCCCAAGAAACATGGTCATCGTTCCGCCGCCAGATTGACCAGTGCACCCAATGCGCTGCGAGTCTACATCGGATCGCGTTAGCAGATAGTCAAGACTGCGAATGCCGTCCCAGGCGAGATACAGGGCGAACGTCTCGCCGAACAATATCATTGGCCTTCCCGCCTGCGTGTGCTCCATTGAGATCGCATGGAATCGGGTACGGTTGGTTCCCGGCTGAAGATACTGGATTCTTTCGCCTTGTCCGAATGGATCCCAAGTCAAAACAATGTATCCCTTCCTGGCAAGATTCTGATACGTGTACTGGTACCGCATTGCGGCTTTGCCGTTGGCGGTGTGTCCAATGGGCGCAAGAATTGTCGGGAATGGGGGCTGGCCGGTTGTGGGCACGTAGAGATTTGCCGTTACATAAATTTGCGGCATGCTTTCAAAGATGAGTTTTTCGATACGATATCCACTTCGTTCGAGCGTACCGGTGATACGTGGATTCAGAGGAGTTTCTTCCGGACGCCCGCCCACAAGCTGCCAAAGCTGGGAGCGCACACTTTCGTTGCGGGCCTCCGCCTGTTGCCTCGATTGAATCTGTGCCAGCAGGGCCCGGCGCGCTTCTCTGGCTCGGTTCATGTTTCTCGCGATGGAATCGGGCCAGTCGTTCCAGAATTCTCTGTGCGATCGTGGGAACTGGTTTTCTCTAACCAAGCTGCTCGGCGCAACGTCGCCGAGGACCGGCGCAGGAACACCCAGTACGGACGCGGCAGCAACGGTTATGTTTGCCGCTAAGAACCTTCGGCGCGTTACCATGCGGAATCCTTCTCCGAACCTCTATCGCAAATAGCATCGGTAAATTTATCGGTCAACTCTATGCCGCGTGCCCAGTCAACTCCAGATTCTTCAAGTCCAAACGCTAGGGCAATCCTTCGAAAGTTGTCAAGATACACTTTGGGGCAAGCTAGACACTTTGCACCGACAAGCACTCGACCGTATGACATCATACTGAGCTCGACGGCGATCAACGCGGAACTCGTGCGATCTCAACAAACCGACAGCGAGGACCGGAGATTCAGGCGCACACAATCTGTGTGGAGTGATGAAGTCCGCTGATGAATCGGGCGACAATTTGTCCCTGCGCAGCAGAAATTGAGCTGATCTTGCACCTCACCGTCGCGTGTGTTACACCTGAATTGGCGAAGGAATCCGCCATAATTGCCCTCTATATTGGAGCGGCTGATGACTCCTGCGACGGTGCGGGGGTCTTTTTATTTGCTCCTGCGCCGAGATGCGAAAGTGAGCGACAGAATGGACTATCTGAATCTTCCCATTGGCGATAAGGCTCCGGACGTCGTCACCACTGTGGTTGAAATTCCTCTCGACGGCGTCAACAAATACGAATACGGCAAGACGTTGCACTTGTTCCGACTGGACCGAAACCTCTATTCGCCCGTGCACTACCCAGGCGACTACGGTTTTATTCAGCAAACGATCGCAGAAGTCCTGGAACATAAGCGAACCCAGGTACTCGGTTGGAAGGATCGAGAAATGGCGCGCGAGGTCATTCTGTCCAGCCATCAACGCTATACAAATAACAAAGCGAGTGAGATCGTCTGAAAGAGACTTCCACCGTGATCAGTTCTTTTTCTGCGAAACAGGTAGCTACACGCGAATATGTTAGCTGCGTCGAACGCGAAGAGGAAATGATCCGGCTTCGAACCCAGGTCACGGCACGCAAATCCATTCTGGTCTTCGGGCCGGAAGGGGTGGGCAAATCGAGATTGCTGCGCGGTTTCGTCGAAGGTCGTCCGCAGGCCCTTTACGTTGCACAAACGCACTCGCCTCACGCATTTCTCGTCTCGTTGCTCATCGCAATGCGTTCGGTCGTAAATCCAGAGGTGACACCCGACAATCCCACAACTTTATCGACAGTTTCATTAAAGGGAATTGTGCGCCGATTCCTGGAGAACCACTCATTCCTGCTGGTGCTCGATCAACTCAATGGCCCCTCTCGAGCTGTCACGGGCCTAATCAAGGACCTACATCACTTCGGACGCACGCCAGTGGTCTTCGCTTCCAGGTCACCGCACATGGAGGACATCGGCGCGCTGCAACCCCTTTGTGCAGACAAATCGGAGCGCATTGAGATTAAAAACTGGCCGCGGTCTATAGCGCTCGAATTTGCGTATCGCGAGGCGGAGAAAACGCGACTTTCAGCGTCCAACCTGGACCCGGCGGTACAAATGATGGTCGAGTGGAGCAACGGAAATCCAGCCGCAATCCTTCACATGCTGAAGAGGGCCCACCTGCCCCAGTACAGACTGGGCGATCAGATCAAAGCCCACGTCCTTTACCTGGATTATCGAATGGGGCGTCGCTAGCACTCGAAGAGCTAAGAACGATTCCACCGCCATCATGAGACACAGGCATCGACAGACATTCCATTCCACTATGCATGCTGACCAACACAGCGATGGCCGGCAAAAAGTCACAATGTTCATTTCGCGTGGAGGAAACTCTCAATGTACAGAAACCGTCCAATCACCCAATGACTACCATTACGCTGGAAGAACACTTCATTACCGAATCCTTTCTCCGAGCCATCGGGGCGCATGACAGGGAGAATCCGCTGCGATTTGCGGAGTTGCAATCCAAGCTCCTCGACATCGGCGCGAGCCGGATCGCCGACATGGACAAATCAGGAATCGATCTACAAGTGCTTTCTCTTGCCGCGATGGGATTCGAAGCGCTCGACGCTGACACAGCCAGTCCGCTGGCTCGCGACATCAATGACGAGCTCGCCGACGCAATGCGTTCCCACCCCAGACGATTTGGCGGCTTTGCCGCTCTTGCCATGAAGACCCCCATCAGCGCAGCTGCTGAACTGGACCGCTGTGTTACACGTCTTGGATTTCAGGGCGCTCTGCTCAATGGCACCGTCGGTCGTCTCTTTCTAGACGACCCAAAGTTCCTCCCGGTCTTTGAGGCCGCCGCTCACCTCGGAGTTCCCATCTACCTTCACCCTGCGCCACCTCCGGAGCCGGTTCGCGAGGCGTATTATTCCGGCCTTCCCGGTGAACTCGGCTTACTTCTGTCCATCGCGGGGTGGGGCTGGCATGCGGAGACCGGCCTCCATACCCTGCGGCTCATCGTCTCTGGCCTGTTTGATCGCCTGCCCACTTTGCAGCTCATTATCGGCCACATGGGAGAGGGGCTGCCCTATGCGCTCGCCCGCTCCAGCGGCGTCCTCTCTCACGCCGCACCGCGTCTCCGCCAGCCAGTCGCCGATTATTTCCAATCCAACATTCACTGCACCACAAGCGGATATTTCACCGTGCCACCGTTGCAGTGCGCCATCGAGGTCGTCGGCATCGACCGCCTTCTTTTCTCCGTGGATTACCCTTACAGCCCTAATACGCGCGCTCGGGCCTTTCTCGATAGTCTTTCGAATGTTCTCGGTGCAGATGACATGATGAAGCTCACCTATCGCAATGCCGAACGCGTGCTGAATCTGCGCTCCACCGCGTGACGCTTGCCTCGCTGTAGCCGGCAAAAACGTCAAGAAGCCGAGGTCCAATGCCGACACCATCTGGTCATCGCTGTTCTCTGCGCCTACAATCATCCCGACCCAGCTGAACGGCGGCAAAAATGAATAAACGCGAATTTCTCAAGGGTTCAGCCGCCACAGCAGCAGCGATGATGACGACGGCTTTGCCCGAACCCGATGCACTCGCCGATGCCATGATCCCAAGAACCAATTGGTCCGGCAATTATCACTACTCGACCAATCGTGTCTTCCAGCCCGCAACCATTTCTGAAGTGCAGGACGCCATCCGCAGCGTTGCAGGAGTTCGCGCTCTCGGTACCCGTCACTCCTTTAACGACATCGCGGATTCAAAGATTGCGCAAATCTCCACTCTCAACCTGACGGATGTAAGCCTCGACGCGAAAACACGCACCGCCACCGTCGGTGCAGGAATCCGTTACGGCGACTTGGCGATCATCCTCGACGGGAAAGGTTTTGCGCTCCATAATATGGCCTCGCTGCCGCACATCTCTGTAGGCGGAGCTTGCTCCACCGCGACCCACGGTTCAGGTATGCGCAACGGCAATCTTGCCACAGCAGTCACCTCCATTCAATTCGTCGCCGCCGACGGAGCTGTCCACTCCCTCTCCCACGACAAGGATCGCGGTCGATTCGCGGGCGCAGTCGTCGCACTCGGATCTCTTGGCGTCGTCACCCATCTGACCCTCGCCGTCCAACCCCGCTACGAAATGACCCAGATCGTCTACCAGAACCTTCCTTTCAGCGAACTGGAACACCATCTCGCCGACATCATGGGAGCCGGGTACAGCGTTTCCATTTTTACCGACTGGCAGAACGGTCGTGCCGGCGAGGTCTGGATCAAGCGCCGCGTCGATCAGGGGGGCGCCTCTACGCTTCCCGCCCATTTCTACAATGCAACCCTCGCGACCGAGAAGCTTCATCCCATCCCTGGCCACTCCCCCGACGCATGCACTGACCAGCTCAACATCGTGGGGCCCTGGTACGAGCGGCTTCCGCACTTCAAAATGAACTTCACGCCTTCCAGCGGACACGAGCTGCAAACGGAGTTTTTTGTGCCATTTGATCGCGGTTATCAAGCCATCCGCGCAGTCGAAACTCTCCGCGACAGCATCACTCCGCATCTCTACATCACCGAACTCCGTGCTATCGCCGCCGACAATCTGTGGATGAGCATGGCGTATCAGCGGCCATCGCTCGCCATCCACTTCACCTGGAAGCTCGAAACCGACGCGGTGATGAACCTGCTGCCGCAGATTGAGGCCAAGCTCGCCCCGTATGGTGCCCGCCCCCACTGGGCCAAGGTCTTTGCGATGAACACCCGACAGATCGCCCCGCTCTACCCCCGAATTCAGGACTTCCGTGCCCTTACCCAGGAATTCGATCCCAAAGGAAAATTCCGCAACCGATATATTCGCAACCATATCGACACAGACGAATAAAGGCGGCTTTAGGAACAAGCCCTCTGCCGGTTCGTCAGGTGAGGACGCTCGACCCACGGACCTGAAGTTGGCCTAGCCTATCTCCCAGATAGGACTTGAGTGGCCGGGCTGAAATCAGCCTGCCAATGGTCGGGATCGCGAAAAAATATAGACGCAAAATCCATCGATGCCGGACGAGAAGTAGCTCCCAAATAAAGTCTACGCAGGGCTGAACTCCCACAACATTTTGTAGCGACTCCAGCCAGTTGGAGGTTCCTTTTGTTGGGCATCGGATCCGATGGTCGCGATGCTAAGGTCTTTCAGCAGATTAGCGGAATGAACGAATTGCCCTGCCTTGGCTGGCGACTTGCACTACAACAATTACGCCCGGAGGGACAGGCTTGCGCGCCGAATTCGGTCGGCAGGACGCCGGACAGGGTAAAAATTTGCTGCACCCACCCAGCTCGCATGGCGAGTCGGAGATTACGCGCTTCACCGGGCCTGACTTCATTATGCTGCTCAGCACCGGAGGCTGGTAGCCAGAAAGAATGAGGACACGATGGTTCACAATCCGGAATCGGACCGCCTCGAAGAGACTCGCACCGCAAACGTACCGTGGAAAAAATGGGGACCCTACCTGAGTGAGCGCCAGTGGGGGACAGTTCGCGAGGACTACAGCCAGGACGGCAATGCCTGGGATTATTTCAGCCACGATCAAGCCCGATCGCGCGCCTACCACTGGGGGGAAGACGGACTGGCCGGCATTAGCGATGATAAGCAACTGCTTTGCTTCAGCGTGGCTCTTTGGAACGGGAAAGACCCAATCCTGAAGGAGCGCATGTTCGGCCTGACGAACAGCGAGGCCAACCACGGCGAGGACGTCAAGGAATATTACTTCTACCTCGACAGCACGCCCACTCACTCGTACATGAAATATCTGTATAAGTATCCGCAGGCAGAATTTCCCTACAACAATCTGATCCAGACGAACCGGGGGCGAAACCGCGGCGATATGGAGTACGAACTGTTGGATACCGGCGTGTTCAACGAAGATCGTTATTTTGATGTCTTCGTTGAGTTCGCGAAGCAGTCGCCGGAAGACCTGCTCATCCAGATCAGTGTCAGCAATCGTGGGCCGGAACCGGCCACATTACATGTTTTGCCGACGCTATGGTTTCGCAATATCTGGACGTGGTGGCCGGGAACGCCGAAGCCATTGTTACGTCAGCTTTCCGACAAGACAGGCTATCAAGCGATTGCCGCCTCCCATGCCGATCTGGGCGAACGATACCTGTACTGCCAGGGAGATGTCCCGCTTCTTTTCACGGAGAATGAGACAAATAACGAGCGAATCTTTGGGCAGCCGAATACCTCTCCGTATGTAAAAGATGGAATCAACAACTACGTCGTGAATGGCAAACGTCAGGCCGTCAATCCGCGCCAGTCCGGAACGAAATCTTCGGCCCATTATCAGATCGGTATTGGAGCAGGAAAAACTGCCACCATCCGTCTACGGCTCAGCGATCTGCCGCCTGCCGCCGTGGGTGATCCATTCCGCGGTTTTGCGGAAACCATGGAATCTCGCAAGCGCGAAGCGGATCAGTTTTACAAATCCATAACGCCATCTCGGGTCAGCGAGGATGCGGCCCTGGTCATGCGCCAGGCCCTGGCCGGGATGCTTTGGTCTAAGCAGTTCTTCTTTTTCGATGTGGATTTGTGGCTGAGAGAACACAATGCCGATCCGCTGAAATCCGGAGCGCGCTCGATGCGGAACAGCGAATGGTTTCACATGCTCAACCAGCACATCATTTCCATGCCGGACAAGTGGGAATATCCGTGGTTTGCGGCGTGGGATTTGGCCTTCCACGCCATCGCTCTCTCCGCGGTCGATACGGATTTCGCGAAACAACAGCTTGATCTGATGTTGCAGGAATTCTTTCTCCATCCGACGGGTCAAATACCGGCATACGAGTGGAACTTCAGCGATGTCAATCCGCCGGTCCATGCCTGGGCGACGATTTTCCTCTACCGGACGGAGCAGGCCCTGAAGGGGAAAGGCGATATCGAATTTCTCAAGCGCTCTTTTGCAAAACTGACCATGAACTTTAGTTGGTGGGTGAACCGCAAGGATCGCTTTGGGAAGAATCTATTTGAAGGCGGCTTCCTCGGGCTCGACAACATTGGCGTCTTCGACCGCAGCTCGCCACTGCCCACCGGCGGCCACCTGGAACAGGCAGACGGGACTGCGTGGGTTTCGATGTTCTGCCAGAACATGGCGGAAATCGCCGTCGAACTGGCCGCCAACGATCCCATGTACGAAGATATGGCGATCAAGTTCACCAACCATTTTGTTTGGATTGCCCGAGCCATGAACCAGACCGGTCCGGAGGGCATGTGGGACGAGGAGGATGGCTTTTATTACGACGTCCTGCGTCTGCCCGATGGTAGCGCGCGGCGGCTTAAAGTTCGCTCCATGGTGGGTTTGCTGCCGCTGTGCGCGACCACTGTGGTTGAACCATGGCAGCGGGAACGCGTGCCGCGTGTTGGTAAGGCAATGTTTCAGCGCTTGAAAGCGATGCCGGAGTTGCGCGACAGCATCCACGCGACCGGCCCCGGCCATTACGGATATGCCGAGCGTGGGATGGTTGCGCTGGTGAATGAAACAAGACTGCGGCGAATTCTAACGCGAATGCTGGACGAGAAGGAATTCCTTAGTCCGTACGGTATACGCGCGTTGTCCAAGTACCACGACCAGCATCCTTACATCGTCAACGTCGAAGGACAGGAATACCGGGTGAACTACCTGCCGGCAGAATCAAACACCGGAATGTTCGGCGGAAATTCCAACTGGCGCGGACCGATATGGATGCCGGTTAATGCGCTGCTGATCCGTGCGTTGCTCTCGTTCTACCTGTATTACGGCGATAAATTCAAAATTGAATGCCCCACGGGATCAGGCAAACTGATGAACCTTTTCGAGGTGGCTCGCGAGATTGCCAATCGTCTTGAGCGCATCTTTCTCCGCGATTCGGCCGGAAGGCGTCCGGTCTACGGCGGGACGGAGAAGTTTCAGACCGATCCGCACTGGAAGGACTATCTCTTGTTCTTCGAATACTTCCACGGCGACAACGGTGCTGGCCTGGGGGCGAGTCATCAGACGGGGTGGACCGGTGCCATCGCAAAGATAATCCAGATTTTCGGACATATGGACGGGCAGCAGATTCTGGACGCCGGTAAGGCGGGCGCATTCGCAGAGGAGAGAAGCGAAAAAGCAGAAGCCATGCCCGTTCGGTGACCTTCGTTCCAAGCAGTTCGTGGGTGAACCTGACAGCCAGGAAAACGAATGGTCGATTCGTTAGGCGAAACCCATCTACCGCGTTGAATACTGCTTTGCCGTTTCACAGATTGGACGAATCGATGCCTTCCCCACGCGAAAATCGACGTTGGACTCGGAGATCGGTTTTCCGCCTTCCCGCTCTGAGCATCGCTTTGGCTGTCTGGTTGTTTGTGCCGGCCAAGGCTTCCTTGGCGCAGCTTCCGAAATCCGCATCAACTGCTTCTACCAGCCCGCAACCGACGCAAAAACTTGATCCGCTCGGGCGCGAAACCCCACGCAGCACAATGATGAACGCCTTGAAGGCCGGACAGCGCCGTGACTTCGCGGCCGCTGCACTGTACATGGAACAGAACCCGCGTCATCCAGTGGACCTGATAAGGATCGCCCGGGATATTTCCGCATTGCGCACAAACTACAAAGGTAACGTCAACCTTTTAAGCAATGATCCCGACGGCGAGATTGAAGCGGGGTTGCCGCCGGGCCAGGTTCACGCTGGCGTAATCACCGTGGGCGACACGACTCTGGACGTCACCTTGGTGCGTGTGAATGACCCGATAGCGGGAAAAATCTGGCTGGTGTCGAACGACACCGTTACGCAAGTCCCGGAGATGTACTCCGCGCTGCAAAGTCAAAGCCCAACCGGACTCGACCGCTTTGCAGCTTTTTTAACGGGTGGGCCACAAGCGTTGGGAATGTCGGTCCGGCAATGGGTCGGGTGGCTGATCTCCATCCCACTGTCATGGGTACTTGCGGTCTTGTTGAGTTTTCTGGTGAGTATTCCCAGGCGCGCGTGGTTGAGGATAAGAAAACTTCCTGTATCAACCATCTGGCAAACGCCTCTCGGGGTGCCTCTCAAATGCATCCTGGCGATTCTGATCCATGCGGGCTTTGTCTATTTGATGGCACCGCCGCTTTTGTATCGCGTCTACTACTTTCGCCTGATTGCCGCGCTGCTGGCGGCATGCCTGGCGTGGCTGGCGAGCAGAGTTACGGACCAGGGCTTTGGCGAAGCTGTGGCATACTCGCGTCAGCACAATAGCGGCGGAGAGTCGATTCTAATTCTGATGCAGCGCATCACGCGTGTGGTCATGTTGATCATCGCGTTCTTGGTTGTACTGGCCATGTTTGGCTTGAATGTAAAAACAGCGCTCGCTGGGATCGGCATCGGGGGACTAGCGATCGCGTTGGGGGCTCAAAAAACGCTGGAAAATCTGATCGGCGGCATATCGATGCTGATGGACAAAGCGGTGCAGGTCGGAGACTTTTGCAAGATCGGCGACAGGGTGGGCACGGTGCAGGACATAGGTTTGCGCTCGCTTAAAATGCGAACCCTCGATCAGAATCTGCTGGTGGTTCCGAATGGACTGCTGGCGACAATGCAGTTTGAAAACATGAAAGCGCGACCGAAGTTGCTGCTCAGTCAGAATTTCTCCCTTCGGATTGAAACAAAGGTCGATCAGCTTCGTCTCGTCCTGGACAACGTGAAAACCATGCTGGATAACCACCCATCCATCGAAGCCGGCTCAAGAATTCGGGTAGCCAGTTTCGTCGGCGCCGCATTCCAACTGGAACTGTTTGCCTATGGCCAGACGAGCGACTGGACAGAATTCACTGCCATCCGTCAGGACGTGATCTTCAAGATCGCCGAAATTGTCGAGGCAGCCGGAACTAGTTTTGCGGCGCCTACCCAATTGACCTACCTCGCCCGAGGGACTGACATCGCAACGGTAGAGTGACGGGCCAGCCGTATCGCGAGAGTCTTCGAAATACTTACAATCGCTGGGTCCGCGCGTCGCAGTGGGCGAAGGATATCCTTCAATCGAACTCTACTGATACATTCCGGTCGTGCGATTTTGACCTGGACGTGTTTGCCCGCAGACGACTCCCTCTTCTCCTCTAGGTCATTCGTCTTATCAAGAGGCAAGTCATGCGGCTGATGACAGGCCTTTTATCCGAGACTGCAATAAAAGAGCAATCTTACGTTTTGGCGGACTGATCTGCGAATTCGACTGCGAGCTTCGCGCTTACATTTGTTTTTCTTTGTGATTCGTATTAGTGCTAGATAGAGATAGATTTTGGCAGCTGCGAGGCAAATTACCCACAAGCCTCACGTGTGCGTCCAGGACACTTTTCAGACAAGGCAGCAAGAACGCCAATCAAAATGCCGTGATTCCTCAGCCAGATGAAGCCGTTTGGGCTCCCGGACTGAGCCATTGAAAAAGAGCAGAGCATGCATTGCGATCGGGCCGCGCGGGTCGCGATCCTCACAAGGAGAGAGGGGTCAAACGAATGAAATTCAGACAGGGAACGGGTGTTGGGAGCGTCATATTGGGCGCAATGTTCTACGTTGCCTTGACCATGCAAGCCCAGGTTGCAGGAGACCAGGCCACGGCGCCGCCGACATCGTCCACATCGGCGTATCAGGAAAACCCGTCCCCTGTCAGCGCCAACGCCTATCAGCAACAAGGCCCTCCGGGCCCGAGCGGATGCCGCGGTTGTTTTCCGGTAAAACCTGCAGGCCAAGGTCCGAGTCAGGAAGCGGGATTGCCACAGCCTACGCAGCAGCAAGGCGGAATGAATGCGCACGTGCGTCGCGTGGGACCACCGCCGTCGCTGCCCAATCCGTTGCCATACGATCTGATCTTGCAGCACGGACATGTCATCGATACAAAGAACAACATCGATCGCGTAATGGACATCGCGATCAAGGACGGCAAGATTGCCGCGGTCAGCGACCAGCTCGATCCTAAAGACGCGGTCAAGACCATCGACGTGACAGGCTACTATGTGACACCTGGACTGATCGATATTCATACCCATGACTATGCCTCGACGGGCGAGGCCCACTCCTACGCGGGCGACTACGGAATCTGGCCTGACGGCTTCACCTTCCGTAATGGTGTGACAACCGTGTGCGACGCGGGCAGTTCCGGCTGGCGCAACTTTGAAGATTTCAAGGAACACGTCATTGACCGCGAACAGACGAGGGTGCTGGCTTTCATCAACATCGTCGGAGCGGGCATGCGAGGCGGACGATTTGAAGACAACCTGGACGACATGCAGATGGTGCCTACGGCATGGATGGCCATGCGCTATCCGGATACGATCATCGGCATCAAGAGCGCGCACTTCACCGGTCCAGATTGGTGGCCTTATATTCAGGCGGTAGGTGCGGGCAATATCGCGCACATTCCTGTCATGATCGATTACGGCGCCAATCGCATTGAGCGCCCTCTCTATGACCTGCTGACAAAGTATCTTCGTCCCGGCGATATCTACACGCACATGTACTCCGGCCTGCGGGGCGAGCAGGACGTAATGACGCTTGGCCCATCGAAGGCAATGATCGAAGGACGCAAGCGCGGCATCTATTTCGATGCTGGAACCGGCGGCGGCAGCTTCCGTTTCCGGGTGGCAGTCCCGATGATCAAGGCAGGCTTTCTGCCTGACTCTCTCTCGACGGATCTGCACGTTGACAGCATGAACTCCAGCACCAAAGGCATGCTGAACGTGATGGGCAAGTTCATGGCGATGGGATTGACGCTGCAACAGGTGGTGGCCGATACGACATGGCATCCGGCAACAGAAATTCAGCGTCCTAATCTTGGAAATCTCTCGGTGGGCGCGCCGGCAGATGTGGCAGTGCTGAGCGAGGAGCACGGAAAATTCGGCTACGTGGATATGGACAACACCAAGCTGATGGGCGACACGCGACTCATCGATCAATTGACGATCCGTGCAGGAAGGGTGGTTTACGACCTGAACGGCATCTCCATGGATTTGTGGAATCAGGAGCATCCATCGAGCAATCCGCAGATGGCCAACCACTGGACATCGTTCCGTCCGCGTCCGCCGTTGCCGGAACAGGTCGTTCCGCGGCGCCCGCTGGAAAAACAGTAGAACCATCAGTGCGAAAAAATCATTACCACCGGAGGAGAGAATGCCCACCCCGACAAAAATCCTGAGACACCCAGTATGTTTGGGATTGCTGTGGAGTGCGGTCGCCTGCTTCGGCGCTGAACCCAAGCCGGTCACCGTAAGCTGGCCGACGCTGCAGACGTTGAACTTTAATGTCCCGCAGTCGCAGCAGAAAGCCCCTGTGCTCGCGCTCTCTGGCAAGCGAGTGAGCATTCCAGGTTTTATGGTTCCGCTGGAAGATGATCTGGATGTGGTGACGGAGTTTCTGCTGGTGCCGTATGCGGGTGCCTGCATCCATGTGCCGCCACCACCGCCAAACCAGATTGTCTACGTGAAGATGGACAAAAATACCAAGGTCCAGGTGACATTTACCGATCCGATCCTGGTGACCGGCACCTTGAACATTTCTACCGTACAAAGCCCTTATGGGGACGTCTCCTACGATCTTTCAGGAGAAAGCGTGGTTCCCTACCAGCAGCAATGAACGCAATCACAATTGGAGCCCGTATTGGAACCGTCTGAGGCGATCCATCTGCAGAACGTGGTATTCGGATACGACCGCCGCAATCCAGTGCTGCATGTAGATGAGCTTGTGGTGAAAGCCGGCAAGCGAGTCTTTCTGTATGGCCCCAGCGGCTCCGGAAAAACAACTCTGCTGGGACTGATCACCGGAATTCTGCAGCCGCAATCCGGCAGTTGCAAAGTGCTCGGTCAGGAGATGACCAGGCTATCCATGTCGGCGCGAGATCAGCTGCGCGGATCAGAGATTGGATACATTTTCCAGAGCCTGAACCTGATTCCCTACCTGACCGTCCAGCAGAATGTGGCGCTTCCGTGCCAGATCCATGCGCGGCGCCGGAAAAACATCGTTGCTTCCTCTGTCCACGAAGAAGTTGTGCGGCTGATCCAAAGGTTAGAGCTGGACCCGCATCTTGATCGCGGCGTCAAGAAACTCAGCGCCGGCCAGCAGCAACGCGTAGCCATCGCGCGCGCCATCATCGGCAAGCCCAGCCTGGTAATTGCCGACGAGCCGACTTCCTCGCTCGACACCGATCGCCAGCAGGCGTTCCTGGAACTGCTATTTGAGGTTTGCGACGAGGCTAAGGCCACCCTGGTTTTTGTCAGCCATGACCGCTCGATCATGGCCAGGTTCGATGAACGGATCGCGTTGAGCGAAGTGAGCCGGGTGAGCGCATGATGATTCTTCAGTTGGCTTTTCGATCGCTCTGGAGCCGCAAATTCACCAGCGGCCTGACCGTCTTCTCCATTGCGCTCAGCATGCTGCTGCTGGTCGGCGTGAACCGAATTCGCAAGGGAACGCAGGTGGGATTTGAGGGCACGCTGAGTCAGACAGACCTGATCGTCGGACCGCGTGGAGGCTCGCTGCCACTGCTGCTTTACGCTGTCTTCCACATTGGCACGGCCAATAACAACGTCTCGTATGCTACGTATCAACACTTCGCTCACCATCCTGCCGTGCTGTGGACGATTCCGATTTCGATGGGCGACAGCCACCGCGGTTTTCGCGTGGTCGCCACCGATGATAATTTTTACGAGCATTACCGTTATCGCGGCGATCATAGCCTGGAACTGGCACAAGGAGCGCGAGCGGAGGGGATTTTCGACGCGGTGCTTGGCAGCACCGTTGCCTCGCAACTGCATTATCATCTGGGGCAGAAGATCGTCCTCAGCCACGGCCTGGAGGGTAGCTTCCTGAAGCACACCGCCGATCCCTATACGGTCGTCGGTATCCTCAAGCGCACAGCAACGCCCGTGGATCGCGCCATCTATATCACCCTCCTCGGCGATGAGGCGATGCACATGGGCTGGGAGCAGGGCGCGCCACCGCTTAATCCAATTCCTGAGTCGCAAATTCATGCTTCTGATCTGCATGTCGATCAGATCAGTGCGTTCCTGCTGCGTACCAGGTCGCGCATCGGCACGCTTTTTCTACAACGAGAGATCAACACTTATAAGCCAGAGCCGTTGACGGCCATCATTCCTGCCATGACATTAGAGGATTTGTGGAGCGTACTGAGCGCCGCGGATGTTGCCTTGACACTGGTGAGCGCAGCGGTCCTGGTGGTTGGCCTGCTGGTGATGCTGACCGCGCTGTATACGGCGCTGAACGAGCGGCGGCGTGAAATCGCCATCCTGCGCACCCTCGGGCTGCATGCGCGGCAGATCTTCACGCTGATCATTCTGGAATCAACGTTGATCAGCGCGCTTGGCGCCCTCATCGGCGTCGCTGCGGCCTACGTAATCCTGTTTCTTGTGCGCGTACCCGTCGAAAATAACTACGGAATCCCACTGGCGATGGTGGGGATTTCTTCACGGGTGGTGTATTACGTGATTGCCGCTGTAGGAGCGGGCACGCTGCTGGGCTTCATCCCCGCGATTCGCGCCTATCGCAATGCACTGGTGGATGGCCTGAACGCCGGATAGACCGAAGCAGGAAGAATTGAGGGGTGCTGAAGGGCGTCGCGGCCAGATGATTCGATGCGATTCGGATTCTTAGACCACAGCCATCGAACGTAGATCGGGAATGGATGAGACGCGGTACGTATTGCGCGGCGTTCCCGTATCTGGATTCAGTTCCACTGCAATCATCCCGCGATCAGACGCCAACCAGAGTGATGAACTTGTGGGCTGCATGGACGCGACTTCACTGGCGGGAAGAGCGGTTTCAGAGATCCGCTGCAGCGTTCCTTCTTGCGAATCGACCGCCCAGGCCGTGAGCCACGCGTGACGTGTTCCGCGAGTTTGCGTCGAGAAGACAATGTTGCGTTTGCAGGAAAAACAAATCGCTGTTGGCGCGTCGCTCAGAAATGCGTGACTTACCTGCACCGGGCCCATTTCAGAAGTCCAGCGGAACACTGTGAGCGCCGGACGTAAGACCTGCGCAACAACGAACAGTTCTCCATCCGCATGCATTGCGACCTTCGAGGGACCGCTCCCGGCGGCGCATGGAACGCGACTGGCAACTTTCATGTTCGCGTCGTGAAATTCTCCATGCTCGGATGCGAAAATGTCCAGTCGATCCGCGCCATAGTCAGCGGCGATCGCGATGTTTTTTCCTGGGTGGAATAGGACGTGTGAAGGGTGAGCGCTAGCCTGTTCAGTTGGATGATCTCCGTGTCCGACCTGCTTCAGAATCGTGGTAGGCGCGGATGGCAGTCCCGAGTCATCAATCGGCAGAACGTTGTAAGCGCCGCCGCCAAAGGCCGCGACCACAAGGCTGCGCCCATCGGGAGAGATGGACAGGGATTGCGGCCGAGTTGCAGATAGTGATAAAGGCTGCCGACCGACACGTTCGAGCGCCCCGGTTGCTTGATCGAACGCGAAGGTTTCCACGGTGCCACGCGGCTGGTGCTGATACAGGCTCACATCGTTCGCGACGTAGAGAAGCGGTCGGAAGGGATGCCTCACGATTGCGGACGGACGCTGTGAGGATAGCGCGCTCAACACCCGAGTCTTATCGCGCTGAATATCCAAAAGGCGGAGGGTACCGGAATCTCCGGCGCCGAATGTTCCAGCACACAATAGAAGGTCATCCACGCCGCGTTCAAACACTGAAGGAAGACGCAGAGGAGATAGCGCAAGGGCAGCGCCGCCCACACCAATTCCGGCAAGGAAAGCACGCCGGTTCACACGCGAACCGATCGGGACGCACGAAGTTTCAGAGTTCCCGATCAGAGAATCATCATGGGGCGCGGCTTGGTTGCTGGTGAAATCGCTCATTCCTGCACACTCATGCTGAAGTGGAAGATATTATTCGGATCATACTTCCGCTTCACCTGCTGAAGGAACGGATACAAACCATCGCGACCATAATACAGCTCCGGCCAATAGGAATAGCGGAGCATGTCCGAATCCGGGTAGTTCATGTAGCAGCCCTCATAGCGTTCACCCCACGGGGTTCCCTGATGATGCGCATCAACCTGGCTGCCGGTGTATAGGTCGGTGTAGAACTTGTCCAGTTGTTCGAGATGGATCTGATCGCCAGATGCATCACGCCAGTAACACTGCCATTGCAGCTTCATAATCGAAGACCGCTGGGCGATTGCAGACTGCTGCGCGAGCCCTGGCTGATTGATGGCACCGCCGTACGAATCGACGGAGAGAACAGAGTTCTGCGCCGTAATCTGATCGGAGTTGTAGAAGCGATAGATGGTGCTGGCCTCGGCCGGGGTGAAACTGCGCTTCATGTATGACGACTTGTATTTTCCGCGGGTCGGCGAGCCGGAACCGCCCTCTCCGATGGTGACGTCAAGCGCGGGACGCACCGCAATCTCGCGGACATGATTCAGGCCTTGCTGGCCTTTCTGGATATTTCTTGCGGCAATCGAAGGGCCTTGCCTTGAAACCAGGTTGCCGTGCGCCTGTAAAAGCAGGGGCTGGAAGGATGCAAACCTGTCGAGGAATTCCTCGAGCACGGTCAGATCTTTTGCGGTCCCGTCAGGCTGACAGTATTGAATGTAGATACCGAAATGACCGCGCTTCGCGGGCGTAATATCCATCAGTGTGAACAGGCCCCATGTGTCGCGGTCCTTGCCGCGGCCCTCCCAGTAATCCCCGTAGCAGGTAAGCAGCTGGGTGAAACGTGCTTCTGTCATGGTCGCCCAGTCAAAGATGAGGTTGGCCTGAGCCACCTCACGCGGCGCGGGCGGCAGCTTGTCAAAGCGAAAGCTGGTGATGATGCCAAAGTTGCCATTTCCTGCTCCACGGCAAGCGCGAAGCAGATCAGGGTCGTGGTCTTTGTCCACACGGCGCTCGATCACGTTGCCTTTGCCATCGACGGTGAGAATATCGACGGCGGTAATCCAGTCGGACGTGAGGCCGTAAAGACGAGAGAGAAAGCCGTAACCTCCGCCGGAGATATGGCCTCCAGCGCCAACCATGAAGCAGCTTCCGGCGGGCAACGTCAGATCATAGCGCTTGTAGAGCTCCAGGTAGACATCTCCCAGCACTGCGCCGGGAGCGACGCGATAGGGTCCATTGTCACCGTCGCGATCGACCGCGTTGTAGAGCGACACATCCAGCAGCGCGCCGTGCGGATTGTTGCTGACGAAATCCTCATAGCAGTGGCCGCCTGAGCGCACAGTGGGTCGAAGTCCTGCTGCAACTACCTTGCGTAGCGCCTGCGCGATTTCTTCCGGGGAAGAACACAACAGAATCCGGTCCGGAGCGTCCGCATCCGACGATGGAAAACGCGCATTGTGTCCCCCCTTGAGGGTGTCAAACCGGGGATCGCTGCGATTTACGACAACTGTCATCACGTCTCCGAGGCAGTGTCAATGGCATAAGCTGCCGCCCCAACAGTAAACAGAATTTTAGGAGGCCGTCGGGGGCGACTGCAGAATCTCCGCAATACGATTCGCGATGATCATCTCATCTCCCGCCTGCATCTGCCAGGCAGTCACCTCGACGGTAGGATTCTTCGGCTTCTTTTCATCGTCACCGTTGCCGCCCACGCGAATGGAACGCGGCCGCGTTGCGGCAAGCTGCTGCATCACCTGTTTTGTGGTGAGAGAAATCTTGCTGGGGTCCCAGCTGATCCTAAGGCTAACGGTGTGATTTGCAATTTGCTTCGGATTGAAATCATAAGAAGTTTTCACGCCGGGAATCTTTGCCACAACGTCAGAGATGCGTCCGAGTTGCGCGTAATACTGCTTCAGGATTGCGTCCTGATCGGAAGCGACGAAAATTTCCAGCGCCTTCAGCATGCCGCAGATTTCCTCTTTACCAACCTTGCAGGGACGGCCGATGGTATCTTCCTGCGGACTCATGTTGAGCAGCGCGCAGCGAATCAATTCTTGTTTGCCCATCAGCAATCCAGCGGCCTGAGGCCCGCGAATATCCTTGCCCCCGCTGAAGGTGACCAGGTCATAGCCCATGTTGGTGTACTTCCAGAGGCGCGAGATCGGCGGTGTATCGGCGGCTGCATCATTGAACGCCGGCAGATTGTGCTCGTGCGCGATCTTGACGAATTCATCCACTTTAACGTGACCCTTGTCATTGAACAGGTTGGTAAAGTGAAGCGCCGCGGTACGCGGACCGATGGCGGCGATGAGTTCCTCGCGAGTTTCGACCTCAACCAGTTTGACTCCCGTTTGCCGCACCTGGTGATCGAAAGGATAGCGATGGCTCTTCTGAATGATGACCTCGCTCTTCGGCATGCCGGTGAGGTCGGGGATCTGCTGGATGTATTGCGGATTGTCGCCTGTAAGAATCGCCGCATACCCGACCAGCAGTGCCGCAGCTGCCCCTCCCGTCACCAGGCCGGTGTACCCTTCCGGCATTTTGCAAAGCTCGGCCATCTTTTTTCCGGCTGCAACCTCCAGGTCATTGATCTGGACGAATTTTTCGTTGCCCAGACGCATGGCCTCGATGACTTCGGGATACATCAACGAACCGCCGAGCACGGTATATGTGCCCGCACCGTTGATGACCGGAACCACACCAAGCTCCGCATAAATATCTCCGGTAGAGCCGAGACCAGAAGAAATCGCCGAAGCGCCCCCACCCGGAGGCGCAGTATATGGCCCACCGGTCATAAGACCAGCGGCTTGTGCATTTCGCGCACTCCACAGGCCACCCACAGCAATACTGAATGTAGAAAGAAAAGAACGGCGGCTCCAGGCAGATTTGAGATTCATTGGTACTCCTTCTCAGCGGAATATTTGTTGCAGGTTGGCGTGTTGGTCGTGGATCCGCTGCGTTGGCAGAATTTCAGGACTCCACATGCAGATGTTGATTAGCGAAGAGCCGTTTCTGGTTGAGCGCTGCAATTCACCTTACAAAACGCAGCACTGTAGGATTGGCATGATATTAAGTTCTAGCCGTCCCTGCTACCACTACAAATTGCCTCTCTTATCCATAGGCCTTTTGCCCTAGCAACGAATCTTTGTAATCTTTCTTTCTTTTATAAGCCAGAATCGAATGGAATGTCTCATGCATTGCGAACAAGATCGATCGTGCGTGGCGGTGCCACGGTTACATCCAGTGGCCGTTCGGGATGGACGGTCAACCAGCAGGCGGCGCTGAATAGAGCCAGCACCGCTGCCACCGCAAACGATGTCGTCCACCCATAACGCACCGCGATCCAGGGCGTCAGAGATGCGGTAACCGCGCCGCCGATCTGCCCGCCCATGTTCACCATGCTGGAAAAGACGCCGGTAGTTATGTCCGGCAATATCCACCGAAACCGACCAGAACGAGCTTTGCGAGATGTACAGTGCGCCCGCGCCTCCAGCCAGGATCACTCCCGCCAGCTCCACATTGCGCACCTGCGATCCCAGCACCAGGAACACTGCCGTCGCCGCCAGCGAGCCAGCCGCCAGTCCACAGCGTCCTACCCGCAGCCCCCAGCGCCGCGTCATCCGGTCGCTCATCACTCCCCCCAGCAGACAGCACACCGTCATCGACAGAAACGGCAGCATGGCATAATTTGCGCTCGACTTCAGGTCCACCTTCCGCACCTGCGCCATGTACAGAAAAAACCAGCTGAAGTAGATCCACGCAATATAACCAAAGCTGAAATACCCCGCCATCAACACTGGCAGATCGCGGCGATGAAAGATTGCTCGCCAGTCGATTCCCTTGCGCTCCGCGCCGACATGAAACTCCATCCCGTCCTGGATCTCCCGCAGCTCCGCCTTGTCCACTCCCGGATGCTCTTCCGGCCGATCGCGCGAGATCAGCCACCACACGATGCCCACCGCAAAGCCCACCGCCGCGCTGAACCAGAACGCTGCCCGCCAGCCATGGTGCGTAATCAACCAGTTCAGCATGGGTGGCGTCAATCCGCTGCCGGCGCCCACCCCGGCAAAGATCAGCCCATTGATCACGCCGCGCTCGTGCATCGGAATCCAGCGCGCTACAAACTGGTTGGCTGCCGGATATATCACCGACTCTCCCGCGCCCAGGGCAAACCGCAATCCGATCAGCAGCGCCATCGCGTGTCCGATGTCGGACGGCAGCAGCGCCGTCAACGATGTGGCGACTCCCCACGACAGCACTCCCAGGGTCAGGATCCGCCGCGGCCCGAACCGCGCTGCCAGCCATCCGGCCGGCAACTGGAAGCCCGCATACCCGATCAGAAACGCGCTGAAGATCCACCCCAGACGCTGGTTCCCCAACCCATATTCCCGGCTGATCTGCAGTCCGGCGATCGAGATATTCGTCCGATCTAAAAATGCCACTCCACTCAGCACAAACAGCCAGATCGACAAAAAATACCGTACCCGCATCCGCCCCTCATACATCGCTTCTCTCGACTCCTGCAGGAGGATACGACCCGTCGGAAATATGGCCGCCTATGTGTGGAGATTCTAATCCGCTGAGCGGCAGCTTCAAAGCCGATTTCGCTTTTATTCACGCGTGTGCGAGATATTGCCGCATGATTCGCTACGATCATGCGAGCGAGTTGTGAAGGAGCGCTTCGCTGCGTCTCGTATAATCCGCTCGGGGGGAATTCGTGAAACTTGTCAATCGCGTTCGGTTTGTTGCTCTGCTTGTCGTGTTGAGCGCCGCAATCGTTCCGAAAGCATCGGCTTCGAAAGTACAAGCATCGCAAGACGCTCTCTGTTCAAGCACACCGCACCTCGATCATCCGCATGTTGAACTGCGGAGCGGCGATCTTCACGTCATAGTTTTTCTGCCTGACGCGAAGACAGGCTATTACCGGGCGCAACGCTTCGACTGGTCAGGCGTAATCGGTTGCGCCTCGTATCGAGGACATACATATTGGGGCCAATGGTTCCGTCATTATGATCCGGAAGTGAATGATTCGATCACCGGGCCGGTGGAAGAGTTTCGTCCGGATGACGGAGGACAGGGCTATGATGCCGCGCAGCCCGGCGGAACCTTCGTGAAGATCGGTGTCGGCGTGCTTCGCAAGACGTCGAATGTTCCCTACCGTTTTGGCGACAGCTTCCCAATCGTCGATACCGGCCACTGGAGCGTCCACGTTGGCAAACGCTCCATCACGTTCCAACAGCGATTGACCTCCCCTGACGGGATGAAATATCTCTACACGAAAAAACTTATTCTGAGCCGCGATGGTTCGCTGCTCACACTCCATCACACGCTCAAGAATCTTGGCAGTAATCCGCTGGTGACGAATGTCTACGATCATGACTTCTTCATGCTGGATGGGCAGTCGACCGGAACGGGATTTGTGCTACACCTGGCATTTGCTCCCGTTCCGCAGACACCGCTCGAACCGGGCGCAACCGTGAAAGGGCACGATACTGTGTATCTGAAAGAACTGCAGCCGAGAGACACCGTGGCCTCTTACCTTACGGGTTACGGAAGCACCGCATCCGACTACGATATACGGCTGGAAAACAAAAACACCCATACAGGCATCGAGCAGACGGGAACGGTTCCGATCTCTCGTTTCTATTTGTGGTCGATTCACACAACGGTCTGCCCGGAGGCTTACGTTCATCTCGATATTCCGCCGGAAAAAACGGGACAATGGGATATTCATTATCACTTTTTGACGAATCTCCCGTGATGGGAATGAGGCGGATGGATGGTTGTGCAGACTTTGGATTGTCGAATAAGCTGGATACGGCCATTTGACCTAGTTCCGGCTGGGTGGCGCGGCCCATGACATACGCGTTTTCAGGGGTGAGGATTAATATCGCTTCTTAGGCGTGCACTGCAGAATATCGCCAACAGTAGTAAAGGAGATAATTCCATGGAGATGAATACCCGACGTGGCTTTCTAGGCGGGGTGGCCGCAGCAGCCGCTGCAGTGGCCGGAGTGCCCAAGATTTTCGCTCAGCCGGCTCCGCCAAGCGGAAAACAAAGTGAACCTAACCCCCACGTTCATGGCGATGTCTATTATTTTTACGGCACCGGTTCCAACGATGGGTTTCCGGATCACATCACGGTCACGGATCCGTTTGAAAAACATGTCACCCGAACCATGGATGCGCTGAAAAAGGACCTGGAAAGCAATGGCTGCACCATGGACAGTATCCTGCAGCTGGAGGTCTTCCTTTGCCTTCCGCTGGCCGACGGGGTCACCATGCCGATGGGCAAGGCTCGCTTTGATGCGCATCAAGCGCAGTATGAGGCGCTGAACAAGGTCTACCACACCTACTTCAGCAAAGGTAAATCGCCGGCGCGCGCCTGCATGGCTCTGGAATGGATTCCCGGCAACTCACTGATCGAAGTGGTCGGCTGTGCCAGAGTTATCAATCCGGCGGCATGACCATTCGGCGGCTGGTCCGATACCCCGTCATACATCGCCTCGCTAGGTTGCAGCGGCGTGTTCGCCGGGGTATGTCATTGTTATTCGAAATGCACCAGTCCGCGCTGCAGTGCATAGATGGTTGCCTGGGTCCGATCACGAGCTCCCATCTTGTCGAGTACGGATGAAACATGAATCCGCACAGTCTTTTCCGCAATGCAGAGCTGATCCGCAATCTCCCGATTCGATTTCCCCTGGGTGATGCAGGTCAACACTTCTGTTTCGCGTGGCGTTAGCTCTACCGAGGGAATCCGCTCGGCAAGACGATCGAGGGCAACGCGCGGCAGATAACGCAGCCCCCGATTGACCTGTTGAATAGCGTCGACCAGCTGCTCGCCGCTTGCATCTTTGGTCAGATAAGCCATCGCTCCGAAGCGCAATGCACGATAGATATCCTCGCTGCCCTGATAGTTGGATAGCACCACGATCCGCGTCTTGGGGAACTCGCGGCGAAGCTGCTCAATCACTTCAAATCCGCTCATACGCGGAAGGCGCAGGTCGAGCACCACCACATCCGGCTGTAGTGAGCGGTATAGCGCAATCCCCTCTTCTCCGTCGCATGCCTCGCCGACGATACGGAGCTGTGAATGAACGGAAAATAATGAGTGTAGCGCCATGCGCGCCAGGAAGTGGTCTTCGACGAGGAGGACACGAATTTCTTTCATGCATAAGTCCACAAGGCTGATGAGGTGAGGCTGCGTCGCCGAAGCCTGGAAGAGCGCGACGCGCCCGCCCAGCCATATTTCGGAATTCAGTGACGGATGGAAGCTGTCCTCTCTAACCGCTGTTGTTACAAAAAGGAAGCCGCAGCATGCGCGGCGGCTTCTGGAGTCCAAGCATCGAGGCGAGAGCTGATCAAAATATGACCTTCCCTGCCAGCTGAAGGATGCGTGGGGTGTAGAAGAAGCTCATGTTGGTTACAGTGCCGAAGTTACTGGTCGCCACCGGATTGGCGGGATCGAATCCCTGCTCGATCTCTGAGTTGGGATTGCCGGCACTGGGATGATTGAAAAGATTCTGCGTCTCCGCACGGAACTGAAACCTGACGTTGTGCCAGATTCCGAAGTCTTTGAAGAGCGAGAGGTTGACATTGCTGTATCCCGGACCGCTGAGGGTATTCCGGTGCGTGTTGCCATACGTGCCGACCGCGGGAATGGAGTATGCCGAGGCGTCAATACAAGAGGTGCCGCCGTTGTTGTAGCCGTTGTTCTTGATGTAATCACTCAGGCCGCAATGCGCGCTCGGGGCGTGGACCCAGTTGGGGCGCTGCGTGTTTCCTCTTGGCAAGCCAACGTTCGCCTCATCAAAGCCCAGGTTCACATTGAATGGCTCGCCGGACTGGATCGTCACGATGCCGTTCACCTGCCAACCGCCGAGGCCCTCACGAACAATCGCTTTGGCGTGCGGAATAGTGGGCAAGTCGTACGTCAATGTTCCAACAAAGCGATTCCGGATGTCCCAGTTGGAATTTCCGTAATCGCGACCAATATCGTACTGATCCATGGTTGTGCCGGAGCCGTTGGAGTTATCGGAGATATCCAGATCGTGGCTCCAGGTATAGCTCAGCATGGCCGACAGGCCGTGATTGGCTCGTTGACGCAGAATGGCGGTAAACCCGTTGTAGTGGGAATACTCGTCGTTCTGAATCATTCTGATTGATCCGAACAGCTGATTCGGTCTGCGGCCATTAATGTCCTTGTCAGTCGAGGGCTGGGGCTGATTGTCATAGAAGTCGCGATCCAGGTGAATCGCATGCGAGCCAAGATACTGCAGCTCCATGCCGGCTCCGCGCCACAATTGCTGACCTAGAGATAAATTCCACTGATACAGTGTCTGGGTCGGAAGGTAGGGCGAAATCGTAAAGGCGCTCACATAGGTTCCTGGAATTCCCGCAACAGGCGATCCGGCTCCCGCTCCTGGAGTAGGGTTCGACAGGCTGAGCAAATTGCCCGGTGTTGAGAAGTAATCGACCGAGGCAGAAAGCGGGTAGTTCGAGGTTGTCAGCGTATAGGAATTCAGCTGGTTCGCGTTGTAATACACCCCAAAACCACCGCGGAAGACAGTCGTGTCACGGGCTCTGAAGGCAAAGCCAAAGCGAGGAGCCCAATCGTTATGGTTGGGATTATTGAACTTGAATCCGGGCGTAGGCTTGTAGTCTGCGGCGGTAGTTGCACTTGAAAACGGAATCAGCGCCGTCTGCTGCGGATTCAGAATGCGACCGTAACCGTTTAAGCTATACGGCACCGTGGGCAACTCATAGCGCAGTCCGTAGTTCAGGGTTAACCTTGGGAATGGGTCCCAATTATCAAGCACAAAGAAACCATCACGCCACTCACCGATGGATCCTTTCACTGGCAGCACCGGAGTCTGCGAAGCCTGGGCTAGACCTAGAACGAAGTCGGCCGCACCATAGCCCGTACTGGTATAGCCTGCTCCAGTCGAAGCCGTCCCGATAAAGTTGAAGTATCCGCGGGGGTCGTTCGTCGCTTCGCGTCCGATGGTGAGCTTGCGAAGCTCAACACCCGCCATAATGTTGTGTTTACCGTGCGCCCAACTTACCTGGTCATAGCCATCAATCGCGCGGTCGTCCTGGTACCAGTTGGAGGCATCGTTGCCTGCCTCATGGTAGGTATCGAAGTTGAAAGATGGAATTCCGGGATTGTTGTAAATCGTGTCGGAGTTAAAGCCTGGAATCCCCAGCTTCGTGCCCGCATCCGTGATGCCATTCTCTGCGAAGTAGTTCAAATTGTTCGAGGTTACGGTGTTCAAGCCAATACGAAAATCATTGATCAGGTTCGACGTAATGATGTGGGTATAGCCAAATTCCGAATTTCTGCTGTTGGTAGGCCCGTAAGAGGCGTCCGTAGGAAATGGATCGCCGGCCACAATGTTCAGATCCTGCCAGTGATACCGGAAAAATAGCCGCACGTGTTCGCCAATATTTTCATCCACGCGATCCAGAGTCTGCTTGATGTACAAGTCGTTCGGATAGTTTACGTTCAGGTTATTGGTGCCCCCCGGCAGATTCGGCGGTGCAATATATTGCTCAATGTTCTTAGCGATCTGCGCTGCGGGTGTGGTGAGCTCCGTTGCGGGAATTTGGTTATTTAGATATGGCTGACCGGTGAATGGATCGTACAGCTGTTGCACTCCGTTCAGGAACCCGAAGTTTCCTGCCTCCATTTCCGGGGTCAGCGTGGAAACCGGGCCCTGGTTGGACTGCTGAACCTGATTGATCTTCTCGTATGAGGCGAAGAAGAATGTCTTGTCGCGCCCATCATAGATTCTAGGAATAAAGACAGGTCCACCCAGATCGAAGCCGTATTGGTTGTAGTGCTGAACCGGCTTCGGAGTTCCCGCGAGGTTCAGGAATGGAGCGGCGTTCAGGGCTGTGTTCTGAATATAGTCATACACCGCGCCGTGGGGAGTGTTAGTGCCGGATTTACTAACTAGGTTGATGTGAACGCCGAGGTAGTTTCCATATTGCGCGGAGTAGTTTCCGCTCTGCATCTGAACCTCAGAAATCATGTCCGAGCTAGGTCGCGCAGGCGCCGTGCTGATCAGGCTGTTCATGATCGTCACGCCGTCGAGGCTCAGGCTGTTCTGGATCTCACGCTGGCCCGCGCCGATGAAGTCTTCACCGGGAGGAACTCCGGAGTAGCTGCTGGTGGGGCCGATGATCACATTGGAAGCCGTCGCCGCAACTTCCAAGGCATTGTGGCCCATCAGAGGCAGGTCACTAACTGCCTTGGTGTTGAAGGTTTCACCCAGGGTCGCGTCATCGGTCGCGATCGGTGGTGAGGCCGCAGAAACGACAAGAGAGGTCGAAGTTGAACCCACCTGCAAACTGAAATCGGTGCGCTGCGCCTGGTCAATTGTGACAATACGTCCAGTCTTTGTGATGCTATTGAAACCCGGCTGGCTCACCGTGATGTCATAGGTCCCGGGAGTGATAAACGTGATGGAGTAAAAGCCCGCCGAATTAGTGGTCCCGGGATAGGCTACCTTGGTCCCTTCATCGGTGGCCGTCACCTTGGCTCCTGAGACAGGCGCACCGGATTGGTCGACAACATTACCGACGATGGCAGTGTTGTTCGCAATCTGCGCGTGCAACATTCCTCCTGCGACCAAAACTCCTGCTACCACTGACCCGATACGAAATAAAGAAACAGTTTTCATCTTCGTTCTATCCCTCCTGTTTGTGACTAGTCGGGGCCCGGAATCACCGATGATTCGATACACCATGACGCTCGCTGCCACAATAATTCCGAAACACAAATACAAGCACGCCGTGATGGTGCCAACTCTGCAATGCGAACTTGAAAGCATTGGATAACGGCACGCGTTCGCTGTCATCAGGCTGTCGTACAGCTTTTGTGCAGGGCAATTGCCCTATCTTTAGCGGTTCCAATCAAGATTGCGGTGTGTTGAGACAAACGAGGGACATACGATACAAACAAGTTGCTGTGGCGCCGGAATCGGTGAGATCGGAAACAATGACTCGACGGTGCGGAGGAACGCTTGCATTCTTTCGATGGAGTTTTGACGATATCAAATTGCAAGCGGAGTGGATCTACGAACACTCAATCAGGACGGATCAACTAGAGTTTCGCTGACGCAACTTCGATCTTGCGCGGCCCGTCACCTGGACTTTCCCATCCTTCACGATTGCCGAGCCATCGCCAGGTCCACGATCTCCCCAATCATTTGGGTGTAGGAGAGGCCGGATTTCTTCGCGGCCATTGCAAACTCCTGTCCACTGGAGAGCCAAGGGTTCGGATTCGCTTCGATGACATAGACCTCGCCCTTGCTCGATAAGCGCATGTCGATTCGGCCATAATCGCGAAGCTTGACGGCGCGATAGGCCTTGATCGCGATCTCGGTGAGCTTGGTTTCCGTTGCTTCATCGAGATCTTCGGCAATTGCCGATTTCGTCAGCTTATACGCTTCTGTGTCTTTCTCGAATTTCACCTCCTGGCTGGCGATCTTGGGCATACCCTTGGGCAGCTTCGAAAGGTCAAGTTCCACCAGCGGAAGCGCATGTGCGTTCTCGTAGCTGCCGAGGATAGCGGCGTAGATCTCGCGTCCTTCGATGTACTCCTCGATCAACGCAGGAGAATCGAATTCCGTCTGTAT
Organism: uncultured Acidobacteriota bacterium; assembly: GCA_963735505.1. GTDB lineage: Bacteria > Acidobacteriota > Terriglobia > Terriglobales > Acidobacteriaceae > JAKAAZ01. The sequence continues at coordinate 409,831 of CAVTLR010000007.1, forward strand.
ATAGGAGACGCGCTCCATCAACTCCTTCACGCTGGTGACTACGGCAGTGGCATCGATTCCGATCGACCCATCTTCTGAGGTGGGTTTCACAATCAGTGGGAACGAGATGTCATGGGCGTGGTCGATGGTGCCGCGATAGGCGGTCGCAAAGTAGGGCGACTGAATCCCGTAAAAAGCGAACATCTTCTTGGCAATCGATTTGTCCTGCGCGAGGATGTTGGCGTGCGGTCCCGCACCGGTGTACGGGATTTCGAGTAAATCCAGGAATGCGGTGACGTGCATCTCTTTAGCGTCATCGCCCGCATAGGACTCCGTGAGGTTGAAAATCAGGTCGGCGCCACATTTGGCGAGTCCGAGCAGCGATTGCGGGCGCCCGTCCAGAACGTAATACGACGGCTCGTGACCGAGCTTCTCCAACGCTTCAAAGATTTCTTCGCGGTCGTGCTTCACCGGCTTCTTCTTGCGTGTCTTTTTACCCTTGCGCTTGCGTGGTGCAGGAACTTCTTCCTGCACTTCAGCAGGTTCTTCTTCCCACAAGTCGTATAACACCGTGACTTTCAACTTTGTTCCAGTCATGCGACCTCCAGTCGGAGTGACAACTGCTGCCGGTACGCTTCAGGGATGAGTGAACTTCCCACGTACCAGGTAATTCATTGCGAGTGCGGTCATGTACACCGTGAACTCCGTCAGGTACTCGGACTCACGTCGCACGTCTACCCGCAAACCCAAATCTTCAACACGCTTGCAGATCGCTTCCACTAGCCGCTTGATGATCGGCCGTTGCACGCCACTCCAATACGCGATCTTATCGACAATGGGCTTGCGATGTTGACGCAACATCTCCTGCGCGGGCCGCACGCCCTTACGCCGCTTGCGGGAGATATTGAAGATGTCCGCCAGGTCGGCGTCCAGCGCCAGGTCCTGCACCGGAATCTCCTCCGGCAGGCCGAGACGATAGAACTCGCCGACCGTCGATTCCATCTCATCGACGGTGATGTCGGTGCGACCGCGACGCCGGATGGGTTCAATATCTCCTACCCTTCGCGCGAGGCGATCGACGTATTGCAGCTTGGCCAGCGCGTCCCAACCCTTGTAGCGCTTTCGCCATTGCGAGCGAGGCGTGATCCAGACCGCAAACGTTTCGGCAAAATCCTCATCCGGATGTTTCTGGGCGTACCATCCGGCCATGTGGCGAACAAACTTTCGCGAGAACGGTATGGGACGATAATTGTCGCGATATGCGCGGCGAAACGGACCGAAGAGATCGCGCCACTCCGCCGACTTGTATAGCTGATACGCATAATTGAATGCGTGTCCGGCCTCATGACGCATGTACATCATGATCTCGCGAGCGTCTTCCAGGTCGTTCATATCGCGCTCAAGCTGTGCCAGGTCCGGGTTGGCCAGGTAGAACGGAATGCCAATGACGGGCTCGCCAGAGGGACATCCCCATTCATCGGTAAGATAACAAAACGGACGGAACTTATGGATGCCTTTGGCTTCCAGTTCGCGATAAAGCTGCTGAACGAATCGTTCCAGCGGAGAACCTTCGAGCTTAAGCCCGAGTTCGCGAATGGGCTTGGCGAGTATCTCCTGGAATTCCGTTCGGGTTTTCTCGAAATTTCGCACTGGGCTATTCAGAGTTCTATACCACGGAGCCAGATTTGGCACGGCAACGCGTATCGGTTATGCATATTGCATTGTGGGTACCCCCGATTCTGGCCTTTCAATCCCGCACGCGCCAGTGTGCTAAGCAGTCGATCATTCCTGAGGAATCGAACCCGACGCGGAAAGCACTCTTCACGAGTTGACAGGCCGGCGGCAATGGAATAAAAGAGAGTGTTGGTTAGGTGAAGGAGTTCACCTTTAACCGCTGTCCCTTCCAATAGGCCGGACAGATGATAACTCCTGACAGGGAATCCTGTTGCGGAGCTATGTCCCGGCGTCTTCCCTGAATATAAGTGAACTGGAGTTTTTGGACCCTTGAGCAGTGCTCGTGCACCCTCGGCTTTATGTGGCGCGATTGCGTTGGACGCGAGCCCGTGTGCTTTCGTTCGCGTGCAAACCGCGATCGAACCTTCTCTTTTTCGGAACGGAGCCCATGGCACTGCGCCCTGGCGTTCATCTTCCGCTCCATTGCGTACCGTGGAATGGCTTACAACCAACGACCTCGTGTCGAGAAAGCGTACTCATCATGTCTGAGATTGCAAAACTTGAAGCTCTTGAAATCCTCGATTCCCGAGGCAATCCTACCCTCGCAGTCACTGCAACATTGGCGAATGGAGTGAAGGCGAACGCGAAAGTTCCTTCGGGAGCATCGACCGGCAAACGAGAAGCGGTAGAGCTGCGAGACGGAGATAAAGCCCGGTTTGGCGGCAAAGGCGTGCTGAAGGCAAAGAGCCACGTTGAAGGCGAAATTCAGAACGTCATCCGCGGGTTCGAGGCCAACGATCAGAAAGCCTTGGACAAGAAGTTGTGCGAACTGGATGGGACACCTAATAAGGCGCGACTCGGCGCCAATGCGATCCTTGGGGTGTCGCTTGCGGTCGCGAGAGCGTCGGCGGAGGATCGGGGGCTTCCTTTCTATGCCAGTCTCGGCAACGAGGCAGCCAATCTGATTCCGGCACCCTGGTTCAACGTGCTGAACGGCGGCAGCCACGCCGACAGTAATGTGGATTTTCAGGAATTCATGATTTCACCGGTGGGCGCGCCTCGCTACGGCGAAGGTTTGCGAGCGGCGGCTGAAACCTTCCATGCGCTAAAGGCCGTGCTGCACAAGAAGGGATACAGCACCGGCGTAGGTGATGAAGGTGGATTTGCGCCGGAACTGAAATCAAATGAAGAGCCGATCGAGTTAATTCTGGAAGCAATTCAGAAGGCTGGCTACCAACCCGGCAAGGATATTGTCCTGGTGCTGGACCCCGCGACCAGCGAGTTGTTCGAAGATGGCACCTATGTCTTCGAAAAGTCAGACAAGAGCAGGAAGTCGCCAACTCAGATGGTGGAATTTTGGAAGAGTTTGCTCGATCGCTATCCGGAGATTTGGGCGATTGAAGACGGAGTTGCGGAAGACGATCACGCTGGCTGGCAGCACCTGACAAAAGCGCTGGGAGATCGAATCCAATTGATCGGCGACGACAATTTTGTCACCAATCCCACCATTTTTCGCCAAGGGATTAAGGATGGCATCGCCAATGCAATCCTGATCAAGCTGAACCAGATCGGCACATTAACGGAAACCCTGGAATGCATTGAGATTGCGCGCGCGAACGGCTACGGTGCCGTGATCTCTCACCGATCCGGCGAAACCGACGACACCAGCATCGCTGATCTTGCCGTCGCGGCGGGCATGGGCCAGATTAAAACCGGCTCGACAAGTCGTGGGGAGCGCATCGCGAAGTACAACCGCTTTCTCGAGATCGAACGCGAACTCGGAGCCAAGGCTCGATATGCGGGCGCCAACGTATACGACCGCTGGCAGACGTCCGTAAAGGCATAACACGGAACCGTGGTGTTGGAGTCCACCTTAGTTCGCTCACCTGGGCAGATGACTCCTCGAAGCTTTCAAATACTTGGAGGAGTCATGCCCACATCCGAACCGGACAATGCGACCGAGCGAAATCCTGGGGAGCTTAACGACCCCCAGCAGAGACGTCTGCGAGTGACCTGCCAATACATTGACAAGTTGCTCGGCGACATCGAGAGCGTTCTCCACGCCGCAACGTCGGAGTCGCCGTTTCCTCGTTACATTGTAAACATCACACCCGCACAGTCTCGAGTGATCGAGGATCACATTCACCGCCTGCGCTCCCAGCTTCTGCGTACGCTCGCTTGGCAGCACATGGAGCCAGGTCCGCCAGAAATTCCAGCGATGCGCGCGGTGATGACGGACCTGTCTTTCATTGACATTGCGATTGAAGAACTGAAACCCAGCTACCTGCGCGGTTATGGAACTGTGCCCGAGGACGCGGTGAATCAGCTGAATGGAGTGGTCCATGAGCTACGCTCTCTGGTCGAAGGTATGGAGCGCTACGTCCGCCAGGGACTTGGCGCAAACCTGGAGTCACGGCTGAAGAAACTAGAGGAGGCCGGCTGCGATGTAGATCTTTTGCGATTGATCGAGCAGGTCATCACGCGTCACGGCTTGGTGGAATTCCGATCACGCATCGACTCCATCGCTTTACGCATGGAGGACAACAATCTTGAAGTAGCCCTATTCGGGCGAGTCAGCAGTGGAAAATCTTCGCTGCTGAACGCACTTCTTGGCACGAACATTCTCCCGATAGGCGTGAATCCCATCACCGCGGTGCCCTCAAAGTTACGCTATGGAGTTTCCTTACGCGCGGCGGTGACCTATGGTGACGGAAGAAGTGAAATCGTGTCGACCGAAGAGCTTTCGAAGCTGGTGACAGAACAAGGAAATCCCGGCAATGAAAAGAACGTTGTTCGAGCCATGGTCGAGGTTCCTTCTCCACGTCTTCGGCAGGGCATCGTGTTGGTGGATACGCCCGGGCTCGGCTCCCTGGCAAAACGCGGCGGGGCAGAAACTCTCGCGTATCTCCCGACCTGCGATCTTGCACTGCTACTGATCGACGGCGGCGCGAGTTTGAACGACGAAGACCTGGGAACGCTGCGCCTCCTGTATGAAGCCGGAATTCCCGCCGTGATTTTGCTTAGCAAGTCGGACTTGCTGGGAGAAGACGATCTGCACCAGGTCATCCGCTATGTTCAGGAGCATCTGCAAGGCGAATTGGGTCTGCACCCGAACGTCCATCCGGTCAGTTCACTTTCAAGCCACTCCAACCTCCTCGATCAATTCTTCGAGCGGGAATTGCTTCCTCGATTCGATACAGCACGGATCCTCCGGAATGATTCGATCGCAAGAAAGATCGGCGCTATGCGGGAAACGGTAGTTGCGGCGCTGGAAATGAACCTCAATCGCGGCGAACACCGCAGTCAAACTGCGTCGATGGATATAGAAGGACTGGAACAGCGCCTGCGCCAAACGACCGGCGCGATCGGGGAGCAACGCACCACCCTCAACTACGCCTTCCTCAAGCTTGGGGAGACACCGGAGCAGGTGCTGAATCAGGTTGCAGACACCGCGCTGCAGTGGATGCGAACCAACTCCAGGGCTCGAGTCACGTCACAGCAACTTTCAGAGTGGATCCATGACGTAGTTCGGCACCAGTTAGAGCAATCCATCGGAAACCTCAGCAGGATTAGCCAGCGCGCCATCGAAACATTACAGGGCGTCGCGCAGAAGATGGGTAGAACCGACGTGCCTGCGCAGGAGGAAATGGCGATCCTCTTGCGCGATACGCCACGCTTTGAAATGGCCGGGCGACCGAACGACATCAACACCAGCCGTTGGATGTTTTTGGGAGACGACGTAGTTCGCTCCCGAATTAAACACCTGCTGCGGCGAAGCATCGGCGAATTGCTACAACGAGAGCTTCGCCTGTACGGTCGCGCGCTTTCTCAGTGGAACCAACAGTTCGCCAGCAAGATGGAGTTCCTTACCAATTCCTACGCAGATGCGTATCGTGTTCAGCTGCACAGAATCGAGGGCGCGGACAAAACCGCCATCGACTCGCCGCAGTTGGAAGCGGATTTGGCTCGGCTCAAGAATTGGACGCCGGAGGAAATTTCCAGGGAAATGCAAAACATGACTAGGAGGGCATGAGTTTGTCGAAATATATGTATATCGCGGTCGGGGGAGCTCTGGGTGCCATCGCGAGGTTTTGGGTTGATTCGGCGGTCGCTATGCGGCTGGGGACGAAGTTCCCTTACGGGACGTTTGTCATTAATATGACAGCCTGTGTGGTCATCGGTTTCACGCTCACATTCTTTGCCAGGCGGACTGATCTGAATCCTGCATGGAGGTTTCTCATTCCCATCGGCTTCGTTGGCGCATACAGCACGTTTTCTTCTTATGAATGGGAGACCTTGTCTACGCTGCGCGATGGCAACTTCGCCATGGCCAGTCTCTATGCCTTTGGCAGCCTCTTTCTTGGACTCGTCGCCATATGGTTCGGCATCCTTCTCGCGGAGATGATCTCATGAGGCCCCATAAACAACTGGTCACCCATCAATCGATTCTGCAGGTGCTTCAGGAATTTGGCTGTCCCTTTTGCCGATTTTTGAAAGAGTTTCAGGCGTTACGTCTACAGAACCACCGCCAAGAAGAAATTCGGCGTCTGTGCAATTTTCATGCATGGGGCCTGGCAGCGATTCAAGATGCCCCTGCTGCGGCTCAGGTCTTCCTTAAAATGCTGGAGGACACAACGCCGCAGGCAAGCGCAGATTCGGAATGTGACATTTGCAAGGAAATTTGCGCCGAGGAGGATTTACGTCTCCACGAGTTTGTGAGTTGCCTTAGCATGAAGGTCATAACTCAATGGTTTTCTGCCGCGCCCGCGCTGTGCATCCCACACGGGATAAAATTGCGACGACAGGTTCCGACAATTTTTACGAATCAAATTGATGCCATTATTGAGAGCCATCGCGAGCGCCTGGCGCAGGAGCTGATGCAGCTCAGCAAAGAATCGGAGCTAGACCGAGCTGGTTGGGGATCGCTCGGACGAACCGCTGAATTTCTCGTCGCCCAGCGCGGACTACAGGGATAGGAGCATACATGCTGCAATCAGGCAAAGCAGTGAAGGTTTCGATATATCTGAGCGAAGGGTCGACCCATCATGGAGTGTCGACCTATTCCAGTATCCTCGACTTTCTGTTCTATCGTGGAGTTTCTGGCGCAACTGTTCTGAAGGGGGTTGCGGGATTCGGCGCGGACCATCATATCCATTCCGCCAGCATCGTCGAGATATCGGATCATCTGCCGTTGAAAATCGAATTCATCGAATCCCGTGAGAAGGTCGACGAACTTCTCGGCAAGTTGGGGGAGATGGTCGGTACCGGCATGATCGAAGTGCAAGAGACAACAGTGGCCAAGGCAGCCCAAACTTCAAAGCAGAAGAATCCCGTGCCTCCGCCACACATGAAGATCGAAGGCAGGGCGAGGCTGATGCGCATCTATATAGGAGAAGCGGATCACTGGAGAGAAAAGCCCCTACATAAGGCACTCGTTGAGGCGATGCGCGCCAATGACATCGCTGGCGTTACCGTCTATCGCGGCATTCTCGGCTACGGCGCTCATCGAAGAGTCCATAAGGACAAGCCGTTGCATCTTTCCCACGACTGCCCAATCATGCTTTCTGTAATCGATACGGAAGAGAAGCTACAAGCCTTCCTCCCCATCGTCGAACAAATGGTGGAGGAGGGATTAGTTGTAATGTCAGATGTAGACATCATCAAGTACTCTTATCGCGCCCACGATGCCCATCGAGAAGCCGCCGCGGTAAAGTCCGAAAGCGCTTCTACATAAGCGGAGCTTAGACCATGAAAGAGCAGTTTCAAGCACGTATGTTGCGTATACATTTTGGCGAGGATGACAAGTGGCAAGGCAGACCATTGCACGAAGCCATTTTCGCTAAATGTAAAGAGCTCGGAATTGCGGCGGCGATCGTATACCGGGGAATCGAGGGCTATGGGACCAGCACTAGAATTCATCGTGCCAGCCTCTGGAGCTTGTCCAAGGATGCTCCCATCATGGTGAGCGTGATTGATACCGAAGAACAGCTCAACAAATTGATTCCCCATCTAGACACCATGGTCACCGAAGGTCTGATTGCCACCTCGAATGTCGAAGTGATCCGATACTTCCGCCGGCCAGATGCTCCGGCAAAGGTGTAATCACTGATGCAGGCATACGACAGCAGTCCGACCTTGCGAGGTTACGATAGCGGTGCCGACTGATGTAGCTTGCCCAATCGATCTTGCATCGCAAAGCGACGCCATGGCTCAAGCTGGAGCAGGAAGAGGGCGAGCGCCAATATCGCCGCGTGGGTATGTGTTCAATTTTCCTGTACTAGTCCGAATTAATATCTTTGGAGAGGCGAGATGCAAAGACTGTCTGGATTGTCACTTGTCGGGCTGCTGGTTGCCGGTCAACTCGCATGCAGCGCGACATCCCGCGGCCAGGATGGCCCACGTACGGCAACTCCAATCAAGCATGTCGTGGTGATATTTGGAGAGAACATCTCGTTCGACCATTACTTCGGAACCTATCCGAAAGCCCTGAACCCTAAGGGCGAGCCGCGATTCGTGACAACATCAGAAACCCCAGCGATAAATGGTTTTACGGAAGCACTCCTTAAGAGGAATCCTAATTTTCTGAATACCAGTACCAACGGTTCCGGCGCAAAGAACCCATTTCGCCTGGCCCGCACGCAAGCGTCCACTGCGGATCAGGATCACAGCTACACCCCAGAACAACGAGCATTTCATGCCGGTCTAATGGATTCGTTCCCGCAGTACACCGGCGCTCCCGGGCCGCCACCCAACGATGCAAAGAGCAAAGGGCTCGTCATGGGGTATTACGACGGCAACACGGTGACGGCACTCTGGAATTATGCTCAGCGCTATGCCATGAATGACAACTCATTCGGCACCACCTTTGGACCTTCCACCATCGGAGCTATCAATCTAATCTCAGGGCAAACGAATGGCGTCAGTGATGAGATTAACGCGCGTGGCGATCTTATTTCCGGCGGAAATGGGACGTCGACACTCATCGACGACGTCAATCCGATTGGAGACGTCTGTTCCGCTACACTCGGTGCCCAGGTACATTTCACCGGCAAAAACATTGGCGATTTGCTGAACGTTCGCGGCGTGACCTGGGGCTGGTTTGAGGGTGGCTTCGACCTGTCACTGAAGAACCCGAATGGAACCACGGGATGCGCTCGTTCAACAAGGTCACGGGTCACGAAAGTCAGGATCACTGACTACCTTCCTCATCATGAGCCGTTTCAGTACTACACTGCCACCAGCAACCTGAAGCACGTGCGGCCATCCTCCACGCAAACGATTGGGCACGCTGGCGATGCTGCCAATCACCAATACGACATCCACGACTTTTACGCAGCCGTGCGCGGTGGAAATATGCCGGCCGTCAGCTTTCTAAAGGCGCCGGGCTATCAAGATGCCCATGCGGGATATTCGGACCCACTGGACGAGCAAACCTTTATTGTGACCGTCATCAATTTTCTGGAACAAGAACCGCAATGGTCATCAACCGCCGTTATTATTGCCTATGACGATTCCGACGGCTGGTACGACCATCAAATGGGTCCGATCGTCAACCAGTCGACGACTGCTGCGGACATGCTCAGCGGAATAGGACAGTGCGGTGACGGCCGCACGTCTCTGGCCGGTCCACATACTCCTCATGCGCAAGGTCGTTGCGGCTACGGCCCGCGTCTTCCGTTGCTGGTCCTCTCGCCGTACGCGCGGAGAAACTTCGTCGATCACGCATTGACGGATCAAACCTCTATCATCCGATTCGTCGAAGACAACTGGCTCGGAGGACAACGCATTGGAGATGGATCGTTTGACGCAATCGCTGGATCGCTCGAGGGTATGTTCAATTTCAGCAAGCCTGCAAATAGCGGACTATATCTACTGAATCCTTCGACCGGCGAAATTGTCACCGACCATAACTAGGCCAGCGGTTCTGATGGATAAAGGCACGCGCACGGTTGACATTGTTTTCTGGGTTGATCGAGGAACACATTCATTAATTCGAACCAACTACCTGGCGATATAAGTCTTCGCCAAAGTCGGTCTCCACTGGTGCGCCTTCGAGCATTCGGAAGCGAGGTACGAAATGTCCTCGACTTTTATCGACAGAAGTGAGCAGACTAACTGGGAGGACGAGACGACCATGGAAATTATCGCAGTACGCGCTAGACGTCGCGAAATTCAAATTCCTAATAAGTGGACCCGTAAGAGACCGCGTTATCTCGGCGCACTCGCTGTTCTCGTTTTCGCCACTGCGATAGCTCCCGCGCAGCACAATCGCAATCCTGCGTGTGCCTGCGAGATCCCCAATGGTCCGCCCAACCCGCACCCCTATCTCGTCGGCTATCTCGGCGTGTACCGCCCAGCGGACTGGGTTGCCCTCGCCAAGACTCTTGATTTCACTCGGATGACGCACCTGAATCTCGCATTTATCAACCCACCGCTTTGCATCGGTCCATGCACCGCGCAAAGCGATATGACGCTGCACGCCAATCCGTCCTTCACCGACGATGCTCTCAAGATCATTGTCGATGCAGCGCACGCGCACGGCACCAAAGTTCTCGCCTCGCTTGGCGGCGATAAGGGCGATAGCAGGTATATGCAGTTCTACAACGCCGGCCTTTCAGACCAGATCGCCGATGCTGTGGATGCCTACGTGAAAAAACATAACCTCGATGGCGTGGATGTCGACATTGAGAGTCCCGATCAAATGGGCGTGCCTTACACCCAGTTTGTGAATGCTCTCGCCTCGCGGCTCCATCCTGAAGGAAAACTCGTCACAGCCGCGGTCGCACAGTATATCCAGGCCGGCGTACAGGACCAGGTCCTGCAACAGTTCGACATTATCAACGTCATGATCTATGGCGGCTACGATCGCAGCGTTGCCGATATGGCATGGTGGGTCAAAAACGAGCACATTCCCAAGGACAAGCTCACGCTCGGCATCGGATTCCATAATTACAGCGCGATTCTTGCTGCATATCCAAACGCCTGGGCGGTCGATACCGTTGGCGGCGGCACCTTCCGCAACGGCGCCGTCATGAACTACCAGGGAGAAGCCACTGTCGCCAAACTAACGCAGCTCAGTGCACAATACGGCGGCGCCATGATCTGGGAACTCAGCCAGGACGACCCCTCCAGCCCGCACTCGCTGTTGAAGGTCATCCAAAAGAATCTCGACCCCAGCACGCCGCGAATTCCCATCGTTACGCCTTCGCGCGGAGGCGATGGCGACTAGAGAACCAGAGCACACTGCTCCTTGTTTGGAGTTCCGTGGGGACTTGCAGTGGTGCAGACTGCCTTTTCTATCGCGATCGCGGTTGTCCTCACCGGCCCATCTGCGCGGTCCATTGAAACGCGGGCGAATTGCTGGTTAGTTGGTTTTCAGGTTCTCGACAGAAACTTCGGAACACATACGGTGCTCCTGACCAGGCTGCAGTTCAATCGCTGCCTCGTTCACATTGCTGACCTCCACGCACACCATTTCAGTCCATTCGTCGGCTCCCAAATCTCCCAACGCTTTTGCTTTTTGCTGCCACGGGTTCCAGATCACTGTGGTGTGGGAACTTTCCTTGCAGGTGTGAATGGTTCGTGACAGTGCAGGATCGAACACCTCGATCGCACTTGTGGTGTTCACATAGACACGATCGGTCTCTCCTGTAATTGAAAGAACGCCAGACTGGAGTTTCTCTTGAAAAGCATCGGTTTTATCCAGATAGTCAAACCCTTCCAGCCCTCGTATTTGAATCTTGCGAACATCGCCGACCTGATAGTACGCATGGAGAGCCTCTTCGAATCGAAATGACCGATCGCCGGTATTCTTCACAAGAAGCTCCATCCGCAGATTTGCCCCAAACGTCACCAGATGGATGAGTTGGAACTCGAAGGGCCAGAATCTCTTTGTTCCCTCATCGCTTTGGAGAAGCATGCCCACTTCTATATTGCCGGCTCGCTCTTCAATCGTATGTAGAGTCCATGCCCGAGACCGTGCAAAACCGTGAGCCGGAGCCGTAGGATCATCTTTTTTATCGCCGAACCAAGGAAAACAGATCGGCACGCCGCCTCGAATGGCGCGACCATCCTGCCAGCGAGATTGCTTACTTAGAAAGATAACCTCCTGTGAATGATTTGGTCGCCAAGAGGTCACGTGAGCGCCATGAAGGTACATCTCCCCGGTCGCTAGCTCAGTAGAAATTTGGACCTTTGGAAGCCCATTATTTCCCGCCACCACTTGAGCCCGACCCGGTATCCCGAACTGCTGACTGAGATCGTGAAGATTCGCTGCATACACCATAAATGGAGTATCCCTTCGTGTTCACCCGCACGGTAGATATTCTAGCGCGGGCGTCCAACTGGAAGGTTTTCTGGCTGTAGCTCGTCTAACACATTTACGATGCTCTGGAATATTCCGCGTGGCAGTGATCTCGATCCTCACGTGCGAGCATATTGTGATTCGGCAGGCGGTTGATACCTTATCGCCAACTGCGGCGTCTCCAACCGCTGATTCAATCGATGCCTTGAAGTCAGACATGCCTCCAACAGGCCGGTGGTCAGCAATGTCCGCTGTACAGGATAGGGAGCGTTCCGGGTCTGATACATCTGCTCGATCTTCCTCGCGAGGCAGGCCGAGTAAGTCTGGTTTGGCGGCGGCGGCATAAAGAACTGAGTAGAAACCATGCCGTGGCCCGCTACCCGCACTGAGATATTGAAATCTCTGATCGCGCCGTTGAGCATGAGCAGTGTGGCGCGCGTCCCATCGTTGTACTCGATGCAATATGCAGCCGGATCTTTTACCAATTGCGGCAAGACGCCCGGAAGGGCCAGGTCCTGGGTGCGGCCATCCAGCACGGTCAGGCCCAAAGGCGTGTCGCTGCGGGACAGGGCAGAACTCATCAGGTCTTCCGACCAGCGGCCCGCTTTCCTGGCGGCCCAAACGTCGTCGCCCTCGAGCAACTGAACCGCTTTTACACCAGTTTCTCCGCCCTTGCGTCGCTCCAGCATGCACTGCATGGCATCGAGCGCGTCGAAATCCATGCCGTCAAACCTGCCCACGCCAACCATCACCGCTTCTTGCACTGGCGCGCCCAGCGGTATGTCCACATTCGGCAAGCGCCAGGTAACGGGCATGGAAGAGCCGGCCAGCAGCGGGAATTTCATCCGCGCTGCAGTCTTCACCATGTTTTGCGCTTCCGGAAAACTGAAGGAGAGCTGTTTGTGATTGAAGTATGGGACAGCGTGCTTCTCTTCTTCAAAAACGTGGACGCACTGCTGAAACCAATCGTAGGTCGGCAGCAGGATTTGGCCCGTGTCATTACTGGAGTACGGATAATTGCCGCCTTGTTCGGCGATGGCCAGCACGGCATCAACGGCGATTCGGCCACCGCCGCAGCGCAAGCGCTTCTGGAATATTGCGGCACAGTCGAAAGCCAAACTCCTGCGAGCGCAGTTCGCTCAGATCGCTCTCGGGACCAAGCTCTTCCGCGCCTTGTGATGGCTGCCCTTGCTGGGATAGCTGCGTGCCTGGCGCGATCGACGGATGCTCCGTGGCATGCGATCTTTGGCCTCTCCCGGCAGTGCCGCTCATCACCCGCTCAAATTCCGTAGGCCTGGCGTTGGACTTCCGCACTCGCTGATCCACGTACACGGAAACCACCTTCACATTTGGCATGTGCCAGTCACCTTCATGCGGATAGCCAACCAGAAAGCGGTCTCCAATGGTCTGCAAGTTCGACCCGGGACGATAAACGCTGCCGAGGATCGCCAGACGCAGAGGGCGCTGTGCGGTCCCTGATGATGTTTGGCCGAAGGCGGAACGCAACCATGAGGGACAAGCCAACATCGCGGATGACAGCGCAGAATAGCCAACAAAACGACGGCGGGTCAGCATTAGCTCCTCCAAAAGGTGGACTCAGGGTTGGGTTGGTAGTGTACGGCCGCCAGGTTCGGCGTCTCTACGCGCTGCAGGCCCTTGCTATTACTCTCAACACCGGCGATCAGCAGGCCACTCGTTAACAGGGTCCGCTCAATCGGATATTGCGCCTTGCCGGTAAGGAACATAAGCTCCGCGTTGTGCACCAGCGGGCTGAAGAAACTCGCCAGCGTGGTGCGTCCATCGGGCATGGGCAGATACATCTGCGTGGAAAATGGCTTGGATTGTCCGTCGATCGTTGCTGCGAAGGTGAAGTCACGTACCAAACCGTTTAGCAGCAGCATCGTGCACACCAACCCGTCGCGATATTGGTAGTGATAGGCAACCGGGTCGGGAACGATTGCCTGCATCTGTTCCACGGTTGGAAATACATCGGTAAAGGCGGAATTCCCGGGCCTCAAAGTGTCGCTGCGGCTCAATGCCGACTTGAATAGAGCCTGCGACCACAACCCATCCCGATACGCTTTCCAGAAGCTGTCACCACGATAGGTCTGCAGCCACTCGACACCGGTTTCCCCACCCTTGCGCCGCTCCACCATGCATTGGATTGTTTCCAGTGCGTGGAAATCATAGCTGGCGATGCCACCATAACCGATCGAGATTGCCTCGCGGATGGATGCTCCCAGCGGCATCTCCACCGACGGAACTCTCCAGGTGACGGCAAGGCTCGATCCTCCCTGAAGCGGAAAGCCCAATTCATGCGAGGTGTCGACCATCTGCTTACACCAATCCCACTTCCACGAAAGCTCTTTATCGTTGAAGTAAGGGATAGATCGACCGCTGTCGCGGAATACCTGGGTGATTGCCTCGAAGAATTCGTAATGCGGATGCATCATGATCCCCGTGGGGCTGAGCGGATATTCGCCGTGCTCGCCAACGACAACCACCCCATCCACTGCCAGCTTGCTGGTGCCGCGCGTGACTGCTTCCGCGATGGTGGGGTAAAGCTTCAACGAGGGATGTCGATCCAGCCGGTCCTCAAATACATCGCCTTCGCCGCGTTGATCGACGTACAGTGAGACCACATCCATTTGTGGATGATGATAGGTCCCGCCCCATCCATAACCATCTAGAAACCGGTCCACCACATGTTGGGGGTGTAAATATTTTCGATAGGCAGTAACCACAGCCGCGAGCTGCGGACGTTTGGCAGATGTCAGATTTTGAGCCATATCCAACCTTTAGATGTAGGCGATGCAGTCGATTTCGAACAGCGGGTTGTAGGGAATGCCGGCAGGGGAGATCACCGTGCGCGCCGGTGGAATCGGACCCCAGTTGCGTGCTTTATAGATCACGTTCATCCTTTCGTAGTCGTCGATGTTCTTAAGGAAAACGCTCACCTTCAATACCTTCTGCAGCGAGGAGCCTGCGGCAATCAGATTCTTCTCAAGAGCATCGATCGCAAATTTTGTGTGCTCCTCAATTGTGCCTGCCGTATGGTCGCCCACACTGGAAAAGAAAAGTAGATTGCCGAAGGCCACTACGGTTGAAATTGGCACGGGCGGCGAAGGCGGCAAAATCCTGCAGGAAGTCTCTTTTCCATGCGTCGGGACGGTTGCGAGTCAGAAGTTTCCGGCAGGGCCGATGCTTTTTCAGCGATCATCGCCGCGCTAGTGGCAACCATCGCAGCTTTTGCCGCGTTCTTCAGGAGACCTCTCCTCGATTGCTTTTCCATATCCGCTGTTCCTTCCGTGGGTTGGCATTTCGCGAGACGGTGTAGCAGGAAGAACTGGTGAATGCTCCTATATACTGCCCGCAGATGCCTTCTGTCAAAAGAGAGAAAAGGACGCCATCGATGAAGCGACCCTTGCTCACGATTGGTATTCTCATCGCAGGAATCGATTTCCTTTCCCAATGCCAACCGCTCGTACCAGCGCCGCAGCTCGCCATAAAATTCCGACCTAATATTAGTTTGCCCATTAGGAGGAGAGGATGCTAACTCGCCGACGATTCCTGGGCTACTCCGCGCTGGCGACCGCTGCGCTGCACCCTACTCTTTGGGCCGAATCTTTTTTGCAGGGCTCTGGAACCGATCAGCCGGCTCCTCACATCTCCGCGCGTGCCTGGGCGGTGCACAGGCGCACCTATGTATTCGATGCTCATGTGCATGCGTTAGACCGCGAGTTCTACCATGGCGGCAGCATGGGCACCCGCACGAACGAGGGCCAATGGGATTTGCCGCGCGCCAGAGAAGGCGGAATCGGCGCGTTCTTCCTGTCTGTATTTGTTCCCGAGGAGTATTATCCCGGTCGATTCGAGACCAAGCAGGCATTTCGCCGGATCGATCACGCACTGCAACAGCTGGAGATGAACCGCGATCAGGTTGAACTCGCACGAAACGCCGGCGACATCAAGCGCATCCGTGCACAAGGCAAGATGGCTGCAGTGCTGGATATCGAAGGCAGCTACGATCTGGATGGGGATCTAGGCATCCTGCGCGATCTCTATCGGTTGGGACTGCGCTCCGCACAGCTGTCCGCGCACAACTGGGACCAGAATTACGCAGACTCTTGTTGCTCGCCACCCAAATGGGGCGGCCTCACCGCTCATGGTCGCGATCTTATCCGCGAAATGAACCGCCTGGGCATGGTGATCAACGTGTCCCACTCTTCCGATGAAACGACTTCCCAGGCGATCGACGTCAGCGATGGCCCCATCATCGCCACTCACCACGGGCTGCGCAGCGTCAATGACATCCCCAGAAACATGCCCGACTGGCTGCTGAAAAAGATGGCGGCCAAGGGCGGCATCATCGGATTTCAGATCGGCAGCGAATTCAATTATCCGAAAGAGTACGCCTGGGTCACCGCACACAAGCATGAGACGTTTTGGAACACGGCCAACATTCCAGGCGAGGTCAAGGGCAAGACGATTTATGAGATCGACAAACTGGAGGCGCCAAAGTTCCCGATGCCGGGCGCACAAGTGCCGGACTCCGTCATGATGTCGGTTGACGACTGGGTGGCAGTCGTGGACAAAGCCATCCAGATGGTAGGAGAAGACCACGTGGCCTTCGGATCTGACTTCGATGGCGGTCCCACTCTGGCCCGCGGCATGCGCGATGTCCGTGACCTCCCCATGATCACCGATGCCATGCTGCGCCGCGGCTACTCGGAAGAGCGCATTGACAAGTTCTGGAATGGCAACCTGCTGCGCTTCTTCGGCGATGTTACGCAGAAACAGGCGTGAGCCCTCGAATGAAGCAGCAACGTGAAATAGAGAACCATCGACGCGGCATCGCCGAAGCAATGCCGCGTGCCAGCCTCGCGTTATCGTAACTCAACGCACTAACTTCGAATACGAAACGCGAGCGTTACTGCTTCACTGCGACGGCAGAGATCTCTATTTTTGCACCGCCAATCAAGCCGGCAACCTGCACCGTAGCGCGCGCTGGTTTTGGATCGGGCATCAGCTTCTTATACACGTCGTTCATTTTTGCCACATCGTTGACATCGGCGACATAGACGGTTACAGAAACCAGATCCGTCATTTTGAACCCAGCCTCTTCCACCACCTTTTTCACGGCTGCGATTGCATTGGTGGTTTGCGTCGTGATGTCGGTACTTGTCACGTTGCCATGTGAATCGGGGCCTTGCTGTCCCGCGATATACAGAGTGTTCCCCGCCACAAAACCATCGCTGAATGGATTGCCCTTGGTGAAACCTATGGCCTTGTTTTGTGCGGAAGCACTGCCCAGTGTCACGAGAGCCATAACTGCGGCGCCCAGTAGACACCGCTGTGCTGTTTTTGAAAGTCTATTTTGCATCGTCTCTCCTGTAAAAATCATGATCTTCCGATTGTAAGTGCCATCGATATTGTGAAAACGTATCATTCTGATCCTGCGCCGTTTCTGAGATCAAGTGTTTCAGTCGATCGGGACAGGAAGCAAAACCGCGCCGCAAATGCCGGTGGGTGGGGAGACCCTAAACGCCTACCGTGACTAGCGTGATTGGATCGTGAAAGGCTATGGCGGTGGGCGGAGTCTCCCGCGACCCCCTCCGGGCCCAATTCCCTGCTAACAGGGAAATTGACTGGGAATATTGCAATATTGGCCCCATAAAATCCCCGAGGAGATCGCTCCATTTCTCTGAATCAAAAATGGTTACGGCTGCAAAGTCGGATTTACCGCCTACACTTAATGGGAATCCGCTGTCTGGCATTACAGAGGAAAAGGAAAGCTGTCTGGTGGGAGCCGGACGTCATTCTCGATCGACTGCGGGGTGCAACGGACGGCTTTCTTCGAATATGCGCAATTGGCCACTCAATTCCGTAGGTGGGGCGTGACCGGGTTACCTGCTCGTCAAAAGCAACTAATCGCACTGCAGCTAGAAATCGTGCCGAGAATAGCGAGTGGAATCGGGTTCATTTGGCCTGCGAAACCGGAGGAGCTTCGACGGATTATTTCAAATAGCCGTGCTCCGCGAGATGCTTACCCATGCTGGCATACCTCTCTGGTTCCTTGGGCTGCACCGTATCCAGGCCATCCACATAGCCGTTATACATGCAGAAGGCCGCGGCGATTAGAACGGTATCGTGGATCTCCAGATCACTGGCTCCGAACTGTCGAGCATGTTCGACGTCTTTGGAGGTGACATTCTTCCCCCTTTCTGCACTTTGCCGGCAATCACCAGCAACGCCTTTAGCTTGTCGGAAATATCGGCACGCAGACCCTTCTCCATCTTTGGGTTGTTGCGCAGGGCGCACCATTCGGCGAGGATTTATCACGCGGAGTGTGGAGCGTATACAGCTTCTTCGGCTGATGAATGACCAACTGATCCAGACGGATGTGACGGTGATTGGTGGCGGCCTGCGGGTATGGCGTCGTCCACCCATCTCTCGAAGGCTGGCCTCAACGCCGTCTTTCTGTTCATCCCAGCTTCGGCGTTGGCCACCTATGTTCCTCGCTTGGTGGGGAACATATTTAAACCTAAACAAATTGGGGAAAACAAGGCTCACGGTAACCATAGTCCTCATCGGCACATTTCTCTTCGAAGACGACGCTGACGAGGGGGGTGCAACCATTTCTTCAAGAATGATCCTGTGGCTTTGTTGCTTCGGCCTCTCTGGCTGCAATCTGCACAGGGCTGACCTCGATTTAGCTGTAAGGAATGCTCTCCGGAGGCTATGAATGTTCCAGCCGCGGTAAGTGTAATGCTAGAAATCGCAGCTCAACTATGCTCGCCTGTCTACTTGACGAGGCCAGCCTCCGGCAGACCCAGCTTACGAAAGACCGTCATTGCAGGACACCAGTTCGTGAACGCGGACTGCAACAAATTCAGCCCGACAAATGCCGTCAGCCACAGCCAGTTCGGCGATACCCACCGCCCCAGGACCAATGAAGTCAGCACCACTACGCCCGCCATCAATCTAACCGCTCGATCAACCGTCATAGAAAACCTCCTCATGCTGGGCAGTGATAGATGATTGTTGATCCCGCTCCTGGCGGGCGTTCAGCATGTAATACAACACTGGTACCGCAGGCCATGACAGAAAGGTTGAAGCGACGCCACCTGCAATCAGCGATAGGCCCAGCCCCTGAAAGATCGGGTCCGTCAGGATCACACTCGCACCCACCACCACACCGGCCGCCGTCAACAACACCGGCCGCAATCGCACGGCGCCCGCATCAATCACTGCTTCCGCCAAGGGCATGCCTTCGCGCCGCCGCAGCTCGATAAAGTCCACCACCAGAATCGAATTGCGTACGATGATGCCCGCTCCGGCAACGAATCCAATCATCGACGTTGCGGTGAAAAAATCTCCCAGCAACGCATGCGCGGGCAAAATGCCCACCAGCGTCAATGGAATAGGCGCCATAATTGCAAGCGGCACGGTGAAGGATTTGAACCAGCCCACCACCAGTACGTAGATCAGGATCAGCACCGCCGCGAATGCCAGTCCCAAATCGCGGAAGACCTCAATCGTGATCTGCCACTCGCCGTCCCACTTCATCGAGTAGTGGTCGGTCGACTCGGGCTGGACCGAGTTGTAGCGAACCAGTTTGAATCCATCGGGCAACGTCAATTTGTCCAGCGCCTGGTTCATTTTCATAATCGCGTAAATCGGACTTTCCTCCGCGCCCGCCACATCTCCGGTCACATACACCACGCGCTTCAGATTCTTGTGATAAATATCAGGCTTCAAGGTGGAGTGATCCACATCCACCAGCTCGCGCAGCGAAACCATGCTGCCATCGGTACTGCGCAGCTTGATGTTCTCCAGCGACTCCAGTGATGAGCGGTCTGGCCGATCCAATTCCACTATGGTCGGTACAGCCTCGTGCGCATCCTGCGAGTGCAAGAGCCCCGCCTGCATCCCAGACGCCGCTAGTTGAATCGTTTGCGCCACCTGTGCGACGGCAATTCCGTGCAGCGCCGCCTTGGTTTGGTCGACGTGCAATACCAACTGCTGCTGCGGACCCTGCATGTACCAGTCGGTGTCAACCACGCCCTTGGTCTGCTGGAAGATTTGCTTTATCTGGCCGGCAACTTCCAGCTGCCCCTGCGGGCTCGGTCCATAAATTTCGGCCACCAGCGTCTGCAGCACCGGCGGTCCCGGCGGCACCTCCGACGCTTGAATTCGCGCTCCGTACCGCTGTGCAATCTGATCCAGCCCGGGCCGCATCCGTTTCGCGATCTCATGACTTTGCGTGCTGCGGACATCGGCCGGAAGCAGATTCACCTGGATGTCCGCCTGGTTCGGCTGGCTGCGCAGATAATAGTGCCGCACCAACCCGTTGAAGTTGTATGGGCCCGACGTGCCAGCGTAGATCTGATAGTTTGCCACATCATTCTGCTGGCTCAGGTAGGCACCCAAGGCCTGCGCCACGCGCGTGGTCTGCTCCAGCGGAGTGCCGTCCGGCATGTTGATCATCACCTGGAACTCGCTCTTGTTGTCGAATGGCAGCATCTTCACCAGCACCATCTTCAGTGGCACAAGCGCGCAAGCTGCCACCAGCAGCAGCACCACCACGCCCAGGAATATGTATCGCGTCCGCGGTTTGTACAGCAGCGGATGCATTACCCGCCGGTAAAACTGCGTCAGCCATCCTTCCTTCTCCGGCTCCAGCGTATGCGCGCCGCTCAAATGCTTGCGCCCCAGCAGCCGCATCGCAGCCCACGGCGATACCACAAACGCGACAATCAAAGAAAACATCATGGCGGTCGATGCGCCCACTGGAATCGGCCGCATATAGGGGCCCATCAGACCGCGAACAAAGGCCATCGGCAGAATTGCTGCAATCACGGTGAAGGTCGCCAGAATGGTCGGATTCCCCACCTCGGCCACAGCTTCCACTGCAACTTCTCTCAATGGACGCCGACGGTTTTTCGGCAGGCGAAAATGTCGGACCATATTTTCGACCACGACAATGGCATCGTCCACCAAAATGCCAATGCTAAAGATCAGCGCGAACAGCGTTACGCGGTTCAGCGTATAGCCCAGCAGGTAGAACACCACCATGGTCAGCGCCAGCGTTACAGGGATCGCCAGCAACACCACGCCCGACTCCCGCCAGCCGAGAAATAGCGCAATCAAAAAGGTGATGGACAGCGTGGCCAGCAGCAGATGCTTCAGCAATTCATCCGACTTGGCCTTCGCCGTCGCACCGTAGTTTCGCGTCGTGGTAATCGTCACATCTGCGGGCACGGTCACACCGCGCATCTCTGCCACTCGCTGCAATACTGCGCGTGAAATGTCGGTGGCGTTGGTGCCTGTGCGCTTCGCAATCGTAATCGTCACGGCGGGATATTCTTGTGCAGCGCCCCCATGCGCGCCGGCGCGCGTCGTCCCGAACAACACGTAATCACGCGGTTCTGCTGGCCCGTCCACGATCTTGTCTGCCACGTCGCGCAGGTACACGGAGCGTCCATTGGAAACCCCAAGTACCACCCCCGCCAGATCGTTCGTGTCTTTGAACAGGTTCCCGGCGTCGACAAGGATTTCCTGGTTTCCCTCGGCAAACTCGCCCGCCTGTGCGCGTGCATTCGCCGCCTTCAGCCGCTCGACAACCATATCTGGCGAAATGTCGAAGGGCGCCAACTTCGCCGTGCTCAACACCACACGCATGGCGCGAGGCTGTCCGCCGATCAACTTCGTTTCCGACACATCCGGCACCTGCCGAATCGTGTGCTGCACCTCTTCTGCAATCTGCCGCAGTTGGTAGCCGTTGTAATTGGCTCCCCACAGCGTCAACGCCAAAATCGGCACATCGTCAATGGAGTGTACTTTCACGAGTGATGGAAAAGTCCCCACCGGGGTGCGGTCGGCATTCGAATATAGCTTGCTGTACACCTTGACCAGCGCATCCTGTTCCGGTGTCCCAACCTTGAAGCGCACAATCACCAGGCTCTGTCCCGGGCTTGAAATGGAGTACACATATTCCACCCCGGAAATCTCATGCATCAGGTTCTCGATGGGATTAGTGACTCGCTGCTCCACTTCCGCCGGAGACGCGCCCGGCATGGCTGTCATCACGTCCAGCATGGGTACCTGGATCTGCGGATCTTCTTCGCGTGGAATCGCCAGCACCGCAAACAAACCCACCACCAGTGACGCCACAATAAACAGCGGCGTCAACTTCGAATTCAGGAACACGCTTGCCAGCAGTCCCGCGATTCCGCGTGGCTTGGTCGGGCTGTCCGGATCGGGTTCGATGGGGGAGAGCTTCATGGTTGATCCTCGATACGCTTGCCGGCCAAGTCGCGATCGCCAGGATGATTTACCAACGTCTCTCCCGCGGCCATGCCAGAGAGGACTTCAACCTGATCGGCGTGTAGGTTTCCTAGCGTCACGTAACGCAACTGCGCCACTCCCTCTGCATCCAGCGCGTAGACGCAAGGCAATGATCCACGCATCACTACTGCCGACTGGGGCGCCAGAATCATGGTCCGGATTGAACCAGGAAAATTAGCCGTGGCGTACATTCCTGCACGCATCTGCTTGAAGGCCGGAAGATCCAGCTTCACCAGAAAGCTGCGACTCGATGGGTCCGCCGCCGGAACAATTTGGGCTAAGGTTGCCATATCGTCGGACGCACCCATTCCGTCAATGCTCACGACCAGCTTCATTCCCAGCCGCACCGAACCAATAAGAGATTCATCGACCGATGTGTACAGCTGCAATGGACCGTCGCGATCGATCTGAAGCAATGGAGTTCCCGGTGTTGCCAGCGTGCCGGGGTCAGCCGTGCGCGCCGTCACGATTCCGGCGAATGGAGCACGCAGTTGCATGTATTCCAACTGTGTTCGTGCGCCCGCCACCGCGGCTTTGGCCTCGTTGCTCTGTGCTTGCAATGCCTGCAACTGCAGTGATGCAATTTCCGAGCGCTGCTGGACTTCGTCGAACTCCTGAGGGCTCACGCTCTTTTCGTTTTTCAATTCCTGGTAGCGAGCCAGTGTTCCAGCAGCCAGCGTGGCGCCTGCCTGCGCCGCCATCTGCTGTTTCTCCACCGCCATCTGTGCGGCCGTCGCTCGATTCAGTTCCGAACGCATCGCTGAGTCGTCCAGCGCAATCAGCAGCTGTCCTGCACGGACGCGGTCGCCGGCCTGCACCAGCACCTGCCGGATTGTGCCCGGCATCTGCGCGGAGATTATCGCGGTTTCCTTCGCGTGTACTGTGCCGCTGGTGCGAATTGGCTGCGGAATTTGTTGCGCAGTGACCTTCACCACCTGTGCTTGTTCCATCGGAGTTGCCGCTTGGGCCGATGGGCTCTCGCGAGAGCAGCCCATCAGCAGCACGGGAGTGAAAAGAAGTAGAGAAGACAGTGCTGGCTTCATTGCAGGATCTCCGCTGAATCGGGGGTAAGGTTGCCGGTCGAATACATCAGGGCTGCATACGCCACAGTGTTTCCGTACACGGCGCGCCAATAATCGTTCTGGCTTCGCCGTTGCGCATCTTCGGCCCGCAGCAGGTCAGTCATCGTCGCCAGTCCCGCCTTGTAGCGGTTGCGCACTATTCGCAGGCTTTCCACGGATTGCTGCATTGATGCCTGCGCCGTCGCCACAATGCGCTCGGCTGTATGGTGCTCGGTCCAGGCGCGATTCACGGCCAGACGGATCTGCTGTTCGCCCGCCCGCTCCTGCGCTTCTGCTTTTTGTTGCGCTGCCCGCTGCTGCGCAAGCTGAGCCCGCTTAGTCATTGGGAAAATGTCGAGATTGAGTTGCACACCGGCAACCCAGTTATTTCCGCCGCCTCCCGTAAAGTTGGGATTGTCGAGTTCCCAGTTGCCGTAGGCGCTCACCGACGGAGCCAGGCTATCTCTCGCTGCTTTTGCCGCCGCGTCCTCGGCCAGCATCTGCTGTCTTAGTGCCTTCAAGTCGGGTTTGGCCTTCCGCGCGCTCGCAATATCGTCCGCCAACACGCCTTCAGGAAAGATACGGGCCTGAATCGGCTCCAGCATTGTGCGAGGAGAGATGGTATCCTCCCCCATCGCTGCTTCCAACTGTGCCCAAGCCACGTCGGTATCGCCTTCGGCGGCAATTCGTACTTCCTGCCGCTCGGACAGATTCAATTGCGCCGCCAGCATATCGGAGTCGACCGCCAGACCGGCATGTACTTTTGTTGTCGCGTCCGCCAGCAGAGCTTCCGCAGTTGCCTCTTCGTGCTGCGCAACATCGACTCGTCGCTGCGCATACAACACAGCCTGGTATGCCTCGACCACACGAAGCACAATTCTCTGATTCGCTTGCTCGCTCATCGCGGTTGCGCCGGCGACTGCAAACTTTGCTCCGTGGATTTGTTCCTGGATGCCGAACCAGTTAAACAGCATCCAAGAGCCGCTAAATCGAGTGGCAAAGTTGCCAATGGGCGCTGGCTTGTTCAAGGAATTCAACGCGAAATCGGTTGCGGTAAATCGTTGCTGTCGCAGCCTGGTGCCAAAGACATATACAGGATCGTTGCCACGTGAAATATCTTCGGCGAAATTCAGTCGCGGCAGCAACCCTGTGCGCGCGTGGCTTACGCCGGCCGTCGCCAATTTCAAATCGGCCTGTGCCATCGCCGCCTCTGGGTTTTTCCCCAGAGCCTGGTCAATCGCCTGCCGCAACGTCAGTGAAGGCGCCGGTACTGCGGACGGCTGCGCCTCTTGTGCCCGCAGTACTTGCTCTCCCGCGACCATCAGCCACGTGAAGCCCACCAGCAGGGCGATCGCCTTGCACACACGACTGCTACGTCCCATCGCCTGAATCCCTTCCACTTGGGTGTTCAGTCAGATAAAGACAGTGAGTTGTCAAAACGTTACAGCTTGTGCCGATTTATTTTCCCAGCGAGGGCTTTTCAGGGAGGCAAAGGTGGGTGCCCCACATCTCTACTCTGAGACCTGTATCTCGTCGTTTGCGATTAACAGGCAGGCAGGGAGTTAGGAACACGATCAACGGCGAAGCTGCGAACATCGTGCGAGATGTCTGCGAATCGGACGCAGGAACACGAAAATCCGAATTATCTACAAGTAATGAGAACGGCAGAAGAGCGTTCTTGGAGTCAGCGCACTTCGCTGCCCGGGTTCGAGATCGAATCGCACCCGTTTTGGCTCGATATGGTTGATATGGTTTTCAGGCCAGAATGGGCTCTACAGTGAGGTATTCAAGTGACACATGCGACTCCATGTGACATTGCCGAACTCACGGCGGGCGGCTTGTTCCGCTTCATGCCGCCGTCCATGAGTTCGGCAATCTTTTCATCGAGGTGCCCGCGAATCGTTTCTGAAAGCTCCTCGTATTTGCTAGCTGCTTTCCTTCGCGAGTTCAGGACGAATCGTGCGATAGCTCGTACTGCCCTTCGACCACACCAGTAAAAGCATGTCGTTTCCTTCAGAATTTGCGTGGACCGCCGCGACAAACTGATCCGCGGAAGTGATTGGCCGACGATCGACTTCCAGAATTACGTCGCCGGGTGCGAGACCAGCATCTTCAGCAGGGCTGCCCGGACGCACGCTCTCAACAACAACTCCATTCACTTGATCCGGGATTTGAATCTGTTGACGAATATCAGGTGTCAGGTCAGTTACACCCACTCCAATCGTTGCACCTTGAGGCGTGGGTCCATTGCTGTCGCTGGCATCTTGCAAGTGTGCGTGATATTCCCCCACCGTCAGGTTAAGAGTCCGTGGGTTGCCGTCGCGCACAATGCCCAGTGTGATGTGCGTTCCCGGTGTCTCTTCGGTCACCGCTACCTGCAATCCGCTTCCGTCAATAACCTTTTGGCCATTGAGCAGCGTAATCACATCCCCTCGTCTCAGGCCCGCACGGCTTGCCGGCGAATTTGGCGCTACCGCGGCAACAATGACACCCGATGCGTCGTGAAGATTGAAAAAACGAGCATTGTCCGGAGTGACATCATTCATACTCATCCCCAGATATCCGTGCCGCACGCTGCCGGACTTCATCAACTGCTCCGCGACCGAGTGAACAATCTGGGACGGAATTGCGAATCCCGCGCCCGCGAATGACCCGCTTTCGGAGACGATGAATGTATCGATTCCCACCAGCTCTCCCCGTGCATTCACCAATGGCCCACCCGAGTTGCCCGGATTGATCGCTGCATCCGTCTGAATAAAATCACCCGGCTTCCGCGGATCGTCCGAGTAGGGATTTGGCCGGTCCAGTGCGCTTACGATGCCACGCGTCACTGAGAATCGGAAAAATCCAAATGGGCTTCCGAATGCGAGCACCGTCTCCCCCGGCTGCAGTTTTGTAGAGTCACCCCATGCAATGCTCGGAAGATCTGTCGCGTTGATCTTCAACACCGCGAGATCGGTAAGTTTGTCCACCCCAACTACCCGTGCTTTCATGATCCGCCGATCGTGAAGCGTGACTTGGACCTCCACAGCACCGTCGACGACATGATTGTTCGTGACGATATAACCATCCGGGGAAATGATGACTCCACTCCCGATTCCATGTTGCAGCGGTTGCGCACGTTGCGGTGCGAATGGCCCGAAGAATTGTTCCATCCCAGGGGGCACTTCCTGTTGACTGTCATCCGACACGGCGCGATCGGGTGAAACCTTGGATGTAACCGCAATATTCACGACCGAAGGCGTCACGCGAGCCGCGACCGATTCCATCGCTTGGTCGAGCGAGGTGAGCGCGGTGACGCTGTGCTCATCGATGGGGGCCGCAGGAACGCCGGCGGCCTGGGCGCGGTATTGACTGAACACGAATGCTCCCAGAAGGATCGCAATTGCGATCGCAGCCGTACCGGCTATCTGGCTTCTTTTAGTAACTAATTTATTAGTTTCATTGGGCATAAATGTATCTCTCCATAATTACTGACAAGGTTAAAGTTGGAAGACTACCCAGTCGGCGGCGGGGTGGCCGGCTGAGTGAACGGAAGGACGAATATTCTCAACAACTGCGAGGCGCAGGTCAGACTGAATCCAAATGCCGTTCCAGTCCGCCACCAACAGCAGCGACGACACCATTTTGCGGCGGGGATCGCGACGTTTTACTTTCGATTGCCGCTGCCTCAGCTTCGTCGGCGCTGCTTGGACAGGCTGCCTTTCGGCAATCACATCCTTGATCAATGTTGGGTGCGCCATTCCAGGATGAAATGCCGCATCTTGCAGGCTCGGGGAGTTCTCAGCACGTGATTCAACCGATGTGTTCACTAACACTGGCGAAGACGTAAAAGAAACAATTTGCCGGCAATGTGACAGACTCGCTGCGCCTGCGAGTAACCCAAGCACCAGTGAACCCGCCACCAATTTTGCAGGACCGCGGCTCAGGGAGACATTGGAATCTCGAAGAATGCGACGCACACGACTTGCCAATTCTGATTGCCGCTCCCATGCGCGCAATGCCAGCGACGTTCTTGCGTGCAACATGGAATGCTCCGCCAGTTCGACAAGGCAGCTTGCATAGGCCTTGGGAGCCTGGGTGAACCTCAACACGCTCTCATCGCACGCAAGTTCGCGCTCGATGCAGAGACGCTTTTCGATCCAATGCAGGACTGGATTCAATGGAAATAAAACCAGGCTGACCTTCTGCAGCAGGTTAACCCAATCGTCTCCGCGGCGTAGATGCTCCATTTCGTGCAGAATGATCTGCTCCAGCTGCGGCTGCGAAAGCTTCTCCAGCAGAGCAGCGGGGATAAGGATGCGCGGCGAGATGAATCCAATCACGCTTGGGCTATCCACATCGGATGATGTGCAAAGTTCGACGTGTCGGCGAGTACGGCCGAGGAGTTTCTTCCACGCATCGCCAACCTCAACAGGCGTTGCCTGGTTTGCAATTCTGCGCAACCGCACCGCGCTGGTTACAAGTTGCAATCCGCGCACCAGCAACAACAGAATCCACAGAACCGCTATCCCCACGCCCCAACGAAAATCAAGGTGGATCGCAGGTTCATGCGACGCCTGGTGAATGGACGGGCTGTTTGTCATCGTACCCGCGACGTGCAGTGCGATGACCAGCACAAATGCAGCCGACCATATGATAGAGCGAATTGCCGCAGTCGTTTCCGGTAAGAGATGAAGGCACAGAGTAACGCCTATCGCCAAGACCAGTCCTTGCCAAATGGCGGAGATCAGGCAGCTGGCGACCACGGCAGGAAGCATCGCAATGATATTGGGAATGGGCGGCATCGTTATCGCTTCTTTCGCGAATCTTCCGGCGCGTTTGCAATTGCTTCCTTAACAGCCTTCAATTCTTTCGTAGTGATTTCGCTATCGCCTAGCAGTGAGAGCAGCAGCCGTTCTCGGGAGCCGCCAAAAAAACGATGGAGTACATTCCGGATTTCCGATCGGCTTGCATCGCGTTCGGCAACACGGGGACTGTATAGGAAAGCCCTGCCCTCTTGCCGATGGACCACGTAGCCTTTTTTCTCTAACACTCGGATGGTTGTCAGCACCGAAGTATAAGCAAGCTGAACTTCCTCGTTTGTCGCAGTCACCAGATCGGCCACTGTTGATTCGCCGCGGGCCCACAGAATTTTCATGAGCCTCAGCTCAGCTTCGGTCAGCGTGTTGGAGGTCTTCGGAGGCATCAGAGTTCAGGCATCTCCTAACAGGATCAAACTATGTCAAATTTGCTGCACTCTTTCAGACGGCCAACTAATGAATTAGTTAGCAGGGGTACGTAATTGAGTTGGGGCAAATCAGTGCCGCCTCGCCGCAGTGGAATTGGAAGTTAATCTAGGAAATACCCTTGTGTCTGGAATATCTCTCGACTCAGAGAAAATCCACCAAGCGAGTTCATAATGAGAGCGAAAGTTCTATGTCGAGATTCTGTCGAATTCAAAGGAAACAAGGACTTACCGCACAAATCGCGGGTTCAAGATTGCGTGCGACGCAAGGAGTACGGTGTGCGGACTGTATGGCGGGCATGCAGTCAATCGAACTCTCAATGGAACTTTTGTAAGCGTCCGGCAGTTGCCGTTCTGTAGATTATCCTTTTAGCATGACTTCCACCGTGCCGTTCGACCTCCCAGAGTTTATGTTCTCGCACTTCGGCCGCGTGGACTTCGGCGGTGACTTATTTGAACAATGGCCGGTTGGAATTCGGTTTGAGATCGGCATCGAACAGGTCGACCGAGCTGCACAACTCTTCAATTTTGCCTTTTCTGAAGCCCGAACATGCGTCCTGGTGTCTCAAGATTGGACCGACGATGGGAATGCTGCCCAGCGATACACTTCGTTGTTCAAAACGCCGGGGATTTTCCGAACGGAACCGACTCAATTCCAGACGGTAGAGGTCTCACCTTTTGAGGAGACAGGGTATCGGTTGACGTGGACCTGCGTGTTGCTGCAGGACTTCGATGCAGCAAAGATGTTCCAGGCGATTGCAAACCGAGAGCAACAGGGCTTTCCGAAGATTTCAAGTGGGGTTTACGTCATCGATTCCAGCGCAAGAATCATTATGCATATGTACGATGACCGCGGACTTGACGTGATCGCAACTGAACTCCCCACGCTTCGGCCGATGTTCGAACGCTTCGGCGAGTGGATATTGGAGAATCGTCGCCACAAGGTAGAATTTCGCTTCAGATCAAGCGCACAAGCGTTGGGAGAATAACGTTCGCCAGAAATCGAATCGAGAATTTATGTGTCCACGTCGGATGAGAAGTGGACACTTGAGATCAGGCGAGATCGCTCTGAGGAGCGGCGAAATTCCAGGGCAACAGTTCCTGTATGCGGTTGATCGGGTGATCGGCGATCTGTTCGAATACGCGGCGGAGGTAGAGTTCCGGGTCAAGCCCATTGAGCTTGGCTGTTCCCAGCAGCGAATAGATCGCGGCTGCGCGCTCACCCCCTGCATCGGATCCACAGAACAAGAAATTCTTCCTGCCCAGAGCTACGGCACGCAGAGCCCGCTCGGCGGCCGAGTTGTCCATTTCGATCCGGCCATCGTCGAGATAGCGCGTGAGCGCACGCCAACGCGACAGCGCATAGCGAATCGCCCGGGCCGTATCCGATTTGCGTGAGAGCTGCGTAAGGGTTTTATTCAGCCAGCGATGGAGTTCTTCGACCAGCGGTCCGGCCCGTGTCTGGCGAATCTGGCATCGTAGGTCGGCGGGCTTGCCGCGGATCTCGCGCTCGATGCCATAAAGTGTGCCGATGCGCTGGACGGCTTCCGTAGCGATCGCTGAACTGTTGGCCACCTGCATGTCATAGAACTTGCGCCGAACGTGCGCCCAACATGCGGCTTCGACGATCCTGCCGCCCTCATACAGATGCTGAAAGCCGGCATAGCCGTCGGCCTGCAGAATGCCGGTGAAGTTGCTCAGATGCTGACGGGGATGTTCGCCCTTGCGATCTTCCGTGTAGGCGAACCAAACGGCGGGGGGCACATCCAGGCCCGCAGGGCGATCATCGCGCACGTACGTCCACAGTCTTGCCGTCTTGGTCTTGCCCATCCCCGGCGCCAGGACCGGTACCGGCGTGTCATCGGCATGGATCTTGTCTGCGGCCAACACATGCTTGCGAATCTGATCAATCAACGGAGCCACCAGATGGCTGGCAGCGCCCACCCAGTCGGCCAGGGTCGAGCGATCCAGATCGATGCCTTCCCGCGCGAAGATCTCCGACTGGCGATACAGCGGAAGATGGACAGTATACTTCGAGACCAGCACATGGGCCAACAGGTTCGGCCCGGCAAGTCCGCGTTCGATGGGCCGTGACGGTGCAGGCGCTTGGACAATGACGTCGCACTTGGTGCAGGCCATCTTCACCCTCACATGGCGGATCACCTTGTAGGTAGCAGGCACGCGCTCCAGAATCTCCGAGACATCCTCACCCAGCTTGCGTAACTGGCCACCGCAGTCCGGGCATGCATCTTCGGCTGGCAGATGCGTGTGCACTTCACGCGGCAGATGTTCCGGCAATGGCCGCCGAACTGGCTTGATCTTCGCTGGTGCGCTTACCTCTGTGGATGCTGTGACGCGCTCGGCTCGTTGCGTCTCCAGTTCTTCGAGCTTCAGTTCCAACTGCTCGATCTCACGGCTGACCTTCTCGCTCTTGGTGCCGAAGATCATCCGCCGCAACTTGGCAATGACCAGCTTCAGATGCTCGATCTCGTTGTCGCGGCTGAGGAGCTTCTCCTGCTGAGCGACCAGCGCTTCGTCTCTGGCAAGAATCTTCTTCTGTTGCGCAGCAATCAATGCTTCCAGAGCTACACGGTCCAGAGTACTCAGATCAGCAGAAGCAGCAAGGGGAGAAGCCATCGCAGTGAGTATGCCACAGATGGTGCATAGTTATAGATCAAAAATGCGTGAGTTATCCTGCCAACTGTGGTTCCCATGTTCTCTGCGGTTGGCGCCAGTCAATGCCTTCCAGAAGCATCGATAACTGCGCACGTGTCAGAGCTACGGTTCCACTTGTTGCCTGTGGCCATACGAAACGTCCGCGCTCTAATCGCTTTTGGAAAAGACATAGGCCGTCGCCATCGAACCAGAGCAATTTTATGAGGTGACCGCGCTTGCCGCGGAAGACAAAAACATGACCAGAATAAGGCTGCTGTTCCAGCACCGTTTCGACCAACGAGCTGAGTCCTTGAAAACCGCGCCGGAGATCAGTGAATCCGGCCGCGATCCAGATCCGTGTGCCTGTCTTCAGTTCGATCACCGCAACAGGCTCCCCAGGACGGCACGCACGAGTGCCGGATCGACGCCACTCTCCACACTCACCAATGCACGGCCCGGCAACTCGATGTGAATCGAACACAATGAACCCGCGACTGGAATGGCCTCGGGCACCATCACGTTGTCCGGATCAGCGGTAACTGTCACCGGCAAAAGCTCAGTTCGTGACTCGCTGGCGGCCCAGCCAACACCCTTGCGGTGCTCGTACCGCCACTGGAAGACCTGGTTTGCGTTGACTCCGTTCTCGCGTGCCACGCGGGCAATCGATGCACCCGGCACAAGCGTCGCCTCAACGATCCGCCGCTTCTCCTGCGCCGTGCGATGAACCCGTTTCGTTCTACCGCCTCCGGCCCCAACTTCAATCGCATCGCTCACAAGAAGATCGTCGGCCACGCAGACGTATATGTCTATACGGCGAGACCCGGACGCTTACGAACTTTTTCTTTATTGCGAGTTCGAATTTCTATCTCTTGTCGAACCGAATTCAAACCGAAAATAGAGCCTTTTACAGAAAAGGGCCCTGCAAGCGAATTTCTCTGGGCCGATAGGCAGGCATGCAATTTGGGCATTCTCGGCAGATGAATACTTGTCGCTTAGTCGCGAACACTTCAAGAAAGAGTTGCAAAAGCTCGGCCCTAAGCGGGGATCACACACTACGCAGGCCTGCCGGAATTACGAAGTTTTTGTTCCCACCCGAGCAGATGATCTACGAAGGTGAGCAGCTGGCCTTTAAGTTTCGAGGAGAGAGCGGATAAAGTCGGGGGTCCGTTCTCGGGATCAATGGTGACGAATCGTCGCAGGTCATTTTCCAAAGTGTTCAATTCTATTGTGATATTTGCCAAACCCGATACCAAGAGCGGGTGCTGCGCCGCTACATATCCAACAAGCTGATCCCAGGTTACCGGTTTCAACGCGACTGCCTGATTATTGGGTGGACGTAAGACCTCTTTCGCCCAAAGTTGTGCGTTGCTAACCGTCTCTCTCAAAGTCAGAAATGCAGTTCTCTCCTGTATGCAGATATCGGCTTCGTATCGACGTTGGAGTTCCAATAGCGTTTGTTCAGAAGCATTCGCTTGTCTAACAGATGCTTCGACCTGTTTCTTCATCGCTCCCAAATATCGGATGTTGAAAAAGGCCAGGACGAGCAAAGAGGCCAAGTTGCCGATTGTTGCAATCGCGGTCCAACCGGTCGCCGTTAGATCTAGAAACTTGGGATCCATGCTCGAAAGTATAGTTGATTCGGCCGTAGCCTTTGAGACCCCCGAATTGAGCTCGGAGGATGCGAGGACCAGCGAGGCGTCGCTTCCGCCACTTCCTCGATGAGTGCCACGTCAGCCACATCCTGCCCAATGCATTCTTGGCACCCGCGATCGTGGAAGCAATGGTTGAGGGAGGCCATTCCGCTGATCCCACGGTTGGCACGTTCCTGAAAATATCCCTCTGAATTGGGCCGACCAGCGTAGGATCCATGCTTGGAGAAAGCTTCGGTTCAGGGCGTCTTTACTGTATCCCCAACCTTCGGCGCGCCCGAACCACTGAAGCTTCCTACTGCTGAAGCCGCATCCACGCTGGTAATGGTCAGCTGGCCAATCGAATCTTCAATGGAGCGCAGCGGTTTTCCAGTGGCGGGATCTTTGACGACTCTAA
Source organism: uncultured Acidobacteriota bacterium (assembly GCA_963735505.1). Taxonomy (GTDB): domain Bacteria; phylum Acidobacteriota; class Terriglobia; order Terriglobales; family Acidobacteriaceae; genus JAKAAZ01. The sequence goes on from CAVTLR010000007.1 coordinate 443,126, forward strand.
CAACGCGTGAAACCACGAGCTTGTCTCCGACCTTCAGCCCAGCCTGGCTGCCCACATTGACGATGATGTCAGGCGTTGATGCGTCCGCGATCAGTCCGGAAACCACAACCGCCGCGGGCTGAGGCGCGGTGGGCAGCTTTTTGCTATCCGCATCGAGCCCCTCGGCCACCTGCGCCACAGCTGCAGTCGTGGCTTCGCCGATGATCGTCTGCGCAAAATTGCTACTGGTCATGTCGATACCAGCCGCCGCGCCCGAACCTCCGCTGTATCCGGCACCCAACAGGCTTGTCCCGCTCCGTGAAGACTCTCCTTTGCCCGCTACCGAAGCAAGGATTTCGCCGGTACTCGCGTCGATCATGCGCACTGTAATCGCCACAACCGCCTTGGAGCTGTGTTTGCCTACACCGCCTAACGCGCCATGCGTCCAGGCTCCCACGGCGGAGGCTCCATAATTCTTGTTCACATCGTCGCGGCCGAACTGGGTGATGTCGCCGGTGATGACGGCATCCACTCCGAGGATGTGGCCGATTTTGGCAGCGGTTGCCGGATCCACACGGTTACTGTTGGAGAAATTCTGCTCGTTCATGATCTTATCGATCGCGTTGCGTTCGATGATGCGATAGGTGCCGGCGCTGAGCATCTTATCGATCAGCATGTCGGAAATCCCTTTGCCAATATCGACGTTTGTGCCAAAGATGGCCTGTGAGCTCGTCATTACCGTCCCATATCCGAAGTCGAGCACGGCAACACGGTGCCGCATCGGCCCCTGCTGCGCGACAAGCGGTAAGGCGATCAAGCCGACGGAAAGAATAGCGCGGGAGACTTTAAGCATCAGAGGTTCTCCTATCGACCTAAGAATGCATTGAGCGTTGCAATTTCCTTTTCCGCCCGGTCCATATTGTCGTTTGCAGCCTGCAGATCATTTTGCTTCAGCGCATTGTTGGCTTCGTTCAGGTACGCATTCATCCGGTTCATCGAAGCGAGCATGTCGCCCCGCAAATCCAGACCCTGCGCCTGCTGCTGATTCCGTATCTGCTGAATTCCTTCTCTCGCAGCATCAGCCTGCGCGCCAAGCTGGATCATGCGTTCGCGGGCTTGAGCGATTTCCTGGTACGACGGACCCGGAGGCGGTTGGGCGGTAGTCTTAGCACTGGGTGGCAGTGGGGTTGGCTGAGAATGGTCACCAGTCGCGTTCGTTGACGACAAGGAGGACTTCCTCGGCGGCTGCACCGACGTGCCTTCTCCTGCGAGAGATCGCGGCGCCGTTGTAGCCGGCGGATTGGTTGACGCTGGCGAGGCATTTGGCTGGGCAAGCTGGGATGGCTTCGCGCTGTTCGACGGCTGCGGAGCAGGGGTATTGTCCGTCGCCGGCGTCACAGACTTCTGACCGGCGTGTGTAGCAATCATGCGCGGCACAAATGTCGCGGCCAGAATCATGGCCAGAATGGCTGACCCCGCGCCCAGGCTCAGCCACAGTCCACGATAACTCTTCGATTGCGGTACGGCTGGTCCTTCCGCGGAAACCGGCGCTGGGATCGGGATTGGCTTGGGTGCGTTGCACTCCGCCCCAGATTCTTTCAAATTGCAGAGCGCTGTGCGAAATTCTTCGGCGGTCTGGAAACGTCTGTTCGGAGCTTTCGCCATCGCGCGCAGCACAATATTGTTGAGCTCCGGAGAAATCACCGGGTTCACCAAATCGGGAGGTTCAGGTGCTTCGCTCAAGTGTGCATTCAGTAAGGCGTAGGCTGTCTCCGCCTGGAAGGGGCGGCGGCCGGTAAGCATCTCATACAGCGTTACGCCAAAAGAGTAGATATCCGAGCGAGGGTCGACTGTGTCTCCACGAACCTGTTCTGGAGACATGTAATAAACCGAACCCAGGGTTGTGCCCGGGCAAGTGAGTTGCGTGCGTTCAAGGTCTGCAGACGATTTCGCGATGCCAAAATCCATCAGCTTGATCAGATCGTGCGACGTAATCATAATGTTGCCTGGCTTGATGTCGCGATGCGTCACTCCCTTGCTATGGGCATAGCTCAGGGCAGATAGGACCTGGTCAGAATAGGCAAACACCTCATTTAACGGAATCGGGCCTTCGGTGGAGCGTTTTTCGAGTGTCGCGCCCTCGACAAATTCCATGATCATGACCAGCTGGTTTTCATACTCAAAGGCAGTGCGCAGCTGAGCGATGTTCGGATGGTCGAGGCTTGCGAGGATGCGAATTTCAGCGCTGAAACGCTCAGTAAGCTGTGGCTCCGCCGCATAATCCGACAGCAGGATCTTCATTGCTTCAATGCGACCAGAGATGATATTGCGGGCACTGTAAACCTGTCCCATACCGCCTGAGCCAAGTACGGAGAGGATTTCATAATCGCCGACACGTTTCCCAGTTTCTAATGTCATCGAGGACACCTCGAATGGAAAAACCAGTTCGGGCGGGAGAGGAGTTGCACCCTGGCGAGCGTAAAAAATTATACGTCAAAAGAAAAGCCAGGTGGGCGACAAAATACTGGCTCTGGGACTTCCTTTGCCTGACGCCGGGTTACTCTTATATTTCGGGTCGACCCCACGCGCAACACAGAGCCACGGTACCGCCGCGCCCGCCCGAGCCGGATCCCAGGAATACATCCCTCGAGGATCCGCGGATCGGCGCTCCGCCCTTACATTCGAAAAGGCGCAGCGACTTCGCCCCCAGAATAATTTCCACAGGCTGTCGGATCCAATTCGAACTCTACGTAGATCTGTAGTGAATCGGTTCCTTCATGCGCTATTCTCTCAATCGTCAAGCAGGCGTGCATTTCGAGCACTCTTAAACTCGCAAGAGATTCTCCAGAGAAAAGAAAGACGCTCGAATTTGCGGCCAATTCGAGCGTCTTTCTCTTAGGTAAGTTGTTTACGTCGGTTTAGACTCTCTGGCGGTGGACAGAGGCTTGAGCGAACCCCTCTCTAGACCCAAATTCCCTGCTAACAGGGAAATTAACAGGGAATTTTGCGAAGTTGGCCCACGAAATCTGGAGGAGGATCACTCTATTACTCTGAATCTAGGGGGTTTCTTGCGTCAGAGCTGGATATGGCACCCAAATTTAACAGGGAATTCTCACTTCCCTATCAGGGAATTAATATGCGGTATCAGGGAATTATATTTCCCTGATACGCCACGGGATCACATATGTCAGTGGGAATGAGTCGGGCCAACTGGCACTCCTGTAATCTTTACCGGAGAGGCCAGTGCATCTAGCGAATCGACATCGAATTCCTTGTAGAGATCCAGGCAAAACAGGTCGGCAGCGGAGCGATATGGAACTGGTTTGTCGAGCAGAAAGGATAGGCTCGGGATGGCATTCTCACTCGCCACTTCAGAAAAGGCGGCCGGCTCAAGTGCCGCTGCGACTACGGCAATCATCTGAGTCCGAAGGCCATTTGTCTCCAGCCGAACTTTGTCTTGGCCAGTGGTGGAACGCAACCAGTTTGCGGTAGCCACCAACTGGGCCGCTTCGAGGCCGAGACTGCGCTCTCCATTGCTGTCGACCAGTACGATCCAGGCGCTGACATCCGGCCCTGGGGCGGCGCCCCCGACGAATAATGGATTGAATGCGAGCACGTCGTCGCCTCGAGTCAGACGCTGAAACACGGCGTCCGCAGCACTCTTGTATCCGTTGTCGTTCATCACGATGGTGACCGGATGGTCTTCGGGTCCAGCGCCTTCGTGAAACCAGATACCCGTTGCGCTCAACCCATTCGAATAATCAAAGCGGTAAGACAATGTCCTGAAGTTGTAGCCGATGGTGTTATCCATTTGCAAAGCATGCAATGTGGATAACGGAGTGTAACGAACCACCGACGCAAGTGTCTTTCTCTTCGAAGCGATCCAGGCCGCGCGTTGTGTTCCCTGCGTTGGAACCGGTTCGCGCTGGATGCTATGCGCGATTTGCCTGGCAAGGCTCACAAAGGTCAAGTTGTCTGCTGGAACTCCGATAGCCAACTGTTGTGGTGCGCGTATCTCGGCGTCGCTAAATATTTCACTGTCAGCGACTGGCATGTCGAAGTGTTGAGTGAAGAACTTGTATGCCTGCTGTCGATTGTCCAGTTGATAATTGTGAACACCAGGATCTAAATTCTCATGCCACGCCAGGTCGTCGGGCATGTTGTACAGTTTGAAGAACGGCTTCGCCCAGTCATAGATCCCTGGCTTCACTTGAGCTGCGCGAAAGCAGCAGCTATCGACCGCATTATGGATCAGCAACGTTGGTTTCGGCGCGCGCATTGCGATAAATTCTGGATAACTCTGCCCTTGCAAAAGATCCGGGGCATCTTCTTCTACTTCATATGTGTCCAGTGGATGAGCGAGGTTCGATTCGCGAGATCCGATTCCCGCCACTTCGACAGAAACCGAGACTCGAGTATCTAGTGCGGCTAGCATCACCGTCTGCCAGCCGCCGCCGGAAAGACCAGTGACTCCTAGACGGGAGGGATCAACACTTGGCAAGGTCGCCAGGTAATCCAACCCACGCCGCATCGCAAGATAGAAAAATCCGAACGCGTTGGACCCAACTAAATCCAGGTCCGCAGCGTAGTCATGATTGTTCTCAGGTTGAGACAGTTCACCAAATCCCATCCATCCCAGGCTCAATGCCACAATCCCACGTTTGGCAAAGTTGATACAGCGCTTTTGCTCGTACTCAACCTCAATTCCTTCCGGTTCATGGCCAATTAAATTCAAAATGGCGGGCACGCGACCCTTAAGTTTGTACGGCTCGTACAGAAGTGCCGTGGACATGAAGCCAGGGATTATCTCGTAACGAAATTTGCGGATTCTATAACCATCGTTGGTTTCGATGACCCCAACTTGTTCGAATTTGGGAGCGGAGTCGATCCATTGACGTGGCCACCCATGGAATGCGACATCCTGCAAAACGTGTTGTCGCATGTGCTGCTCATTCATCGTCCAATCGGATGCACTCACCGGGGACGGCAGCTGAGGCATATGGGCAAACAGGTATTGCTGCAATTGGAAGGCAGTCACATCGGGACTTTGTATGGGATGCGTCAAGGTTTCCTCCACCGATGTAAGAGCGGTTGTCTGTCCTTGCGCATACTTCTCTACTGGCGAAGCCAATAATCCAACCGCAAGCAAAGCGCTCCAGCCAGCCACCTTCATATGAACCATCGATCTCCTTCACAACGCTGCGCGGCAGATTCGCGCATTGCGACGCAACACTTCGAAGTGATTAGATTTCCCTTTTATGGACATCCTTAAGTTCCAGGTCCGCAATGTTGCGGCAAGCCAAAGTACGAAAATCTTTGACATTGCGTAGAGAGAAAACCGGGGAGATGTTATGCCTCGGAGTCTTGACGTGAAAAAATTCGGCATCCTCTACCGAATCCAGCCAAAACACGGGACGGGCATCGTTCTGAGTGAACGCGATCTCAACATTGCTGAATTCTATATTCTGGACATGGCGTAGAAAGAAACCACTGGCTGGAATATCACCGAACATATCAGGATCAGGCCAGGGATTGTCCGCGATGGACTCAGGCGGTTCAAGCGCCGCCATTTTGGCAGAGCCGCCACCAAGATGCTCCAGATACACATCGTGGATTTTTATGTCTTCGATGACATGGCCTGGAATTCCGCTGATGATGCCGCCCCCGCCTAAGCGCGAGGCAGAGTTATAACTCACAACATCGGAGATTGTCACTCCTCTTAGGCGGCCTACCGAGACACCAGCCGGACCGCGCATGCGCGCACCCAGCCGCAAAAACAATGGCGTGTTGGTGCACTCGTGCATCGTGATTCCGGAAAACGTGATTCCTTCAACTAACGCGCCATCGGATGATTCGATCGCGAAGCCTTTACTTCCCTCAAAAATACAATTCGAAATGGAAATGTTTTTGAACCCACCATTGGATTCTGTCCCTAGCTTGATGCTCCCGTTGAATTCATCAGGGAAATAGGGTTTGACCAGTAACTGCTGTGCTTTGTCCGAAGGCCAGCGTTTCCAGGTGCCATCGAGCATACTGCCCATTTGATACGCACCCGTAACATAACAGCCGCTGATGGTGACGTTCTCAGTGGCTCGATCATAGCCAAGGGCAAAGGAAGTTTTTGGGCAAATGGCATCGTCCCACGGTGAGTTCACACTGCAGTTGGAGACTCGAACATTGCGGCAGCAATCGATATCAATCCCATCGCGGTTGGTGTCGATCATGACGTTGTCGATGGTCAGGTTATCCACACCGGTCGCAAGGATGCCGAAGTGTCCACCTTCGAGAATGGAAAAGTCGCGCAGTAATACGTTGTGGCAATTCTTCAATGCGATGGCTTTATTTCCCACGCCAGGAGTTTCGGCCAGAGGCATTTCACTAGCACCCCGGCTCAGTCCCTTGCCCCAGATAAGTCCCTTACCAAGGATTGCGAAATCATGGATATCTTCGCCCCACATCAAACTGTTATGCCAATGATTATGGCCGTAGTCCTGGTAGCTTTCCCATGGTTGGTTGGACTCAGCAGCGTCGTACCTTCTAGAGCCCGAGCCGTCCGACGGGGCCGCTAGAATCACCGCCCCCGCTTCCAGGTAGAGCGCAACATAGCTCTTCAAGTGAATCGAATAGCTGGCATAGGTGCCGGCCGGAAACCTGACCGTCCCGCCGCCATTGGCTCTGGCGGCTTCGATCGCCTGATTAATCGCGAGCGTATCGATGGTGACGCCGTCACCTTTGGCACCATACGCTTTCACGTCAAAGATCGCGCTCGCGCGTGGTCCGTAGGATTGAACTTCCTCTGCCCCAATCCCTGGTGCGGCGATGATTGCGGCGGCAGATGCGGCCGCACCGCGGCCAATTCGCTTCAAGAAGTCTCGTCTCAATGAATTGATGGCTGTCATCTATTCAACCGAAGTGCAGATCAGAAGAATGCTCTATGGCGCGCACCCGAGCGAAGAAAGCTTGTTTCCAAGGGCAATTCGAACGCGTTCTAACGTCTTCGCATCCATCGTCCAGTCATGCCAATTCGGCTCACCGCGTCCTGATGCCGACAACGCTACCATGCTTTGCTCAGCAAAAGTTTCGTGATTGCAAGCGCTACTCTTCAGTTGCTGAACATATTCGTAGTCCTGGATTCCATCCCGTATATATTTCAGTCGCATGGACGGAGCTACGCCCTTCAAACCTGCCGCCGCGCCTGGATAAACCAGGATTCCCTCCCCAGGATATGCATTCAAGCCGCTACCGCCTTGAGGGTTAGTCCATGCCGTAGATGGCGACACCCAATTGGTCACGGCATAATAGTTCATCCCCGTCAGGCCAAGACTCTGACTCAGAAAGCCTGCTTGTATGCGGTAGTTGATTGGAAGGAAATCCAGCTCCCATTTGGGCGAGTATCCATCTTGTACTTCAGCGTTGTAGGACCACACCTTGTCGCCCTTTTGCAGCACATAGTTCACGTTGGGCAATCCGTCTGTTTTATTTTGCTGTGCCAGGTCAAAGTTCAGAGGAAGCATTGTCCAGACGTCCACGGCGGAACGTCCAGTTCCCAGTCCATCATCAAACAGTTGGGCTACCGGTTGTTGAGATACAACGTTATCGACGCCGTCTTGTCCTGGAACCACGGCCTTGTGTAGCACCTGCGCAAAATCAATGACAGATTTGTAGTATGCCTTGTTGGTACAACTCGACTCTGGATCAGCGGTGTAATCGACCAAGTAAAGGCCTGCTGGCTGCGCGTCTACCACCTTTTGCAAAGCCTCCAACGACGGAGGAGCAGGCTTGAGTGAATCCCCAGTGCAGCTACCGTAGGAAACATTTTCATAGTAGCCAAGGTCGTAAGCGTTCAGCCCATATTGATGGATGTCCGTTGCTTCGCTGGATAATGACTGGCTGTCCGGCGTGATTCTATTTCTGAGGAGTTCCAGCTCGACGCCGGGGACTTGGCCGCCGGCACCTCCGTTGAAGAGAGTTTTGAGCGACGGATGTAGTGGTAACGTGAAGTTCCATACCGTCAGCCGAACCTCGCCTGTGACCGCCTTCAAATTACTCGTGACTGTGTATGTGCCTTTATATGACCCCGCCTTTGTGTGGCGAGGGATGAAGACGTCGACCCAGAAGACCACGTTTTTGTCAGCCCCTACTTTGACTGGTGCGGCCAGGTACTTGCTATCCGCAGCGGGTGCTTTCCCTGTATCCGGATCAATGAAGGGGATTAGCGGATCGGGAAAGGTGTCGGCATTTGTAATGGGAACAATCGCGACGCCGTTGTCGGTGGTGAATGGCAGGCCAGAATCCTCATTGGTAATTGGACTGTGGCTCTTGACGGTGATGTACTCCTCTCGGTAGAGAATCACGTTGGTGCTGGTGTTTCGAATGACCTCACGAGCCGGCCCTGTCAAACTCGAAACAGAAAAAGTTACGTGCGTCAAACCCGCCGCTGGAGCATGGATCGCCACCTGGAACGAGACGTATTCGCCCCTGCCCCCATAAATGGTCGCGGTCTTGCAATCACCCGCAGGATCTGTCGGCCCGACGCGGAACAACGAGCTTGGAACCACCCACACCTTTGGCGTCTCTGCCAAAAGCACGCTGCAACCGAGGAAAGTCAACGCTGCTAGAGCTCCCAATATTGTCTTCATACGCCCCTCCGGCGCGAGTAGGTTGAGGGGACCTTCAGCATTCCCGATCGTTCCGATTCAAAAGATCCGCTAGAAGGCTCTAGAACGTTGCTTTCACTCCGAGCTGAAAAATCCTAGGCTGTGACGTTCCATAGGAGGTGGGCCCGCCATAAGCGTTCGATCCAAGCGTTCCCCCAATTTGACCCAACCCTGGACTGCTCACATTGTTACCCGGTGCCGCAAAGTTGGGATGATTGGTGACGTTGAAGATGTCCGCGCGCAGCTGGAGGGAAACCCGCTTAAAGCTCGTGTTCTTGATTGCAGAAAGATCGCTGTCGAAAAACCCAGGGCTGCGCAATCCATTCTTGCCGATGTTGCCGTAGGTTCCGACAGGGTTCAAGGTAAAGTCGACAGCATTGATCCATTGACCGATCACGCCCGGGTGCGGACGGTGGCCAAGTTTGGTCTGCCCGATGTTCGACACATTGATCAGCTCGCCCCGGTCCGCGCCAATCGCGCTGAATGAGTTGTCGATACCGCTCACGATCGTGAATGGATTTCCGGTGGGATACCAGCTAACGATCCCCGTGACCTCCCAGCCGTTCAGGATCTTGTCAGCAAATCGTTCGATGTGGACGCTGGGCGTCATGTAATTGACGTTGAACTTAAAGACCTTGTTTAGGTCGTCATCTGACGGACCATAATCGAAGTAGCGCCCGCACGCGCAACTATTGGTAAAGTATGGCGAATCCTTACTCGGCGCGAAATCGTCCATCGCTTTTGCCCAGGTAAAGCTGCTTAGGAAGGAATAGCCATGTGTGAAGCGTTTCTCCACCGTGATCTGGAGTCCGTTGTAATTGCTGTTGACACCGGAGTTGATAAAGGGAACGGACGCGTAGTTGTCAATACCGTATTTCACGTTCAAGAGGCGTCGCGACTGGACATTGGCCGGGTCTTCGGTTGAGTTGCCGGGAATGTAGACGGTCGGATTTATCTGCAGCAGACCGCTCTCCTGATCGCCGGTGCCATAGAGGCGGTGCGCGTCATTGCCCACGTATGCGAAACGGAACAACCAGTCAGTTCCTATACCTTGCTCCAGGGTCAGGTTGTAGATGAGGATCATCGGCAGCCGAAGATGCGGGTCTTGTATTTGCGAAAAGGATATGGCACCGGCGCCCGTTGGAAATGTGGCACTGGGGCCTGGATTGCGGGGTCCGAACTGCTCGGGAAATGGATTGGCGACCCCGGCGCTTCCGTAGGGATCGGCCACGTCGAGAATTCCCTGCAAATTGACGACAGGAGCGAAGGGGGGAACGCCGACGATCTGCTGGTAAATGAGAGAATTTGGCGGCTCGTAATAATAGCCGGCGCCTCCGCGCAGGCTTGTCCTCCCGTTCTGCGTTACTTGATAAGCGAATCCGAATCTCGGTCCGAAATTCTTGTAATCGGTGAAAATGCCTGCATTCGGGCAGCCGGGATCGTGGTTTGATCCGCCGTAGATTAAGTCTGGCGGAGCGTTTGGATAACGCACCGATTGCGCAGCCCCAATTTCAAAACACGCGACCCGACCCAGGCTGTCCTTAGAGGGAATCCACGGATCCCAGCGCAACCCGGCACTGACGGTGAGTCGTGGTGTCGCCTTCCAGTCATCCTGCACAAAGGCACTCCAGTTGATGCCAGTGAAATCCAGATACAACCCACCTCCTTGGGTGAAGTTGCTCATATCACCAGAGACGAAGTCCGCCAAGTTGTAGCCGGTGAAAGTCTGGCTAAAGTCGAAGTTTCCACTCTCCTGGAATGTGTTGGCCATCGGTTGCGTCACACGGACCGCTTCTCCACCGAATTGAATCAGGTTATTTCCTTCGGTTACAGTCGCAATTTCCCGCAGGGACTGGTTGTTCCGGTCCCATATCCCATAAACGCCGCTTCCCACGCCGAAGCTATTGGTGGAAAATTCCAATGTCGGGCGATATCCTGCTCCCGCGCTGGGTGGCAATGCGATATTGGCTCCCGCATCCACCATTGAAAATGGAGCGCTTGAGTAAGTTGTTCCATCGATTCTGGTGAGTCCGTAGTAGCTACCCAAAACCACTTTCGGCGTGATCGTGTATAGGTCGACGACGCTGACGTTCTTGTCGATCAGTGTCTCGGCGTTGCCCTCCGCTTCCAGGATGTTGTTAGCGGGCGGCAGAACCACTGGCTGAGTGTAATTCTGCTGGAAGTAATGGCCGCTCAGATGGTTCTTGAAAAAGTTGTAGTCTATTTTCACCAGATACTCGTTTGTGTTTTGTACTGTCGGCAGCCCGTTGTAGTAGAGATTGTCGTTCGGAAGACCGGGGGGTCCAGGAATCCCCAATTCCGCACCATTCGGCAGCGGCACGCCGTTCAGAAGGTATGTTGCCACCGGGCTGACGGGAATCTGATTGTTAAAATACGGAACACCCGTAACTGGATTCACGAGTTGAATGCATGTCCCGTACGGCTGGCAAATCGGAGATCCCGGCGCTATGTCGGAAAAATCGCCGGTGCGCTCAGCAGCGTTGGGCACATATGCTCCTTGCCCATTGTTGGTGGTGCTGAATCTTGTGCCCTGATAGCTTCCGAAGTAAAACAGTTTGTCCTTCAGGATCGGGCCGCCGATGTCTCCTCCAAACTGGTTCTGGTTCAGCGGGCTGACCGACTGCGCGAACCAGTTCTTCGCATTGAACATGTCGTTCTGAAAGAACTCGTATAGACCACCGTGGATGGAATCTGTTCCTGACTTTAGAGAGATATTGACAATACCCCCGATGGCGCCCCCATAAACGGCACTCATATTTCCGGTCAAAACAGTGAAGTCCTGAATTGCATCTGGATTGGGGAATGGAAGATTGGTGTTGATGTACGTGTCGTTATAGTCGGCACCGTCCAACTGATAGCTCACGCCATTAGCGCCGGCGCCATTGATCTTGGCATATTGCTCGCTCGGGAACACGCCACCTTCGCAGTTGGACGCGCAGTAGCTGGCAGTGACGTTCTCCGCCCCAGGCACAAGAAAAACCAACTGCTGTACGTAGCGGTTGTTCAGCGGCAATCCCACGATGTCCTTCTGACCGATGACCTGGCCCAGGGTAGCGGAATCGGTCGTCACCATGGTGGCATTTGCCGTGACCGTCACCTTCTGAGCGACCGCTCCAACAGCCATCTTGACCGGCACGGTCACAGCCTCGTTTGTAGACAGCGTGATTCCCTGCTGCATGTAGGTGTTGAACCCGTTGAGTGTCACCGTGATCTGATACTGACCCACGGGAAGCGCCGGGAAAAGGTATTCGCCGGAGTTGCCGGTGCTCGTCGTACGCGTAAACCCGGTGCCCACCTGCGCAACCGTGACCACGGCCCTCGCCAGTGCGGCCCCGCTGGCGTCGACGACTGTGCCATTCAGACGGGCCGTCGTAAACTGGGCCAGCATCGGCATAGCGAATCCGCACATGATGATCAACGCTAGACACGAGCACAGCGGCCTGCTCGGTACTGGCATATTCCGATAAGTTTTAAACATTGTGGTCGTCCCCAGCACGAACTGTGCGAATCTGCTCTATCGTGCGCGCCACTGATTGCGCTTGACCCCGTTTTTAATCCAAGCGAAGAGAAGGAGCAATGGAGAAGAATGGATTCGACAGTTATTCATCCAACCTGTTGAACCAGCGCGATGATCCCGCGGATCCGTGCACGGCGTTACAACTTCTGCATCGGGAATGCCTAACCGTACGGCGTTTAAGGTGCCACGCTTAAAGTGCCTTCCCTGACCTGGGTTTGTTGGTTGCTCGACGAGCACGTTTGAGCCGGTTACTGGTCGAAATCGTCTTATCCCCGATGTCGTCTGGGAATTCTCCTGCCAACCTTCGAATTTGATAACTGAATTGGACGAACAGTTCTTCCCAGTGCTTCGCTTGCTGCGGCGTGTAGCGGTAGAAACCTTTGGCGTTCGATACGCCACGAGCCCCAGATTTCACAATTTTCCGCATAAGATCCGGGACTTGCATCGCGCAGCTGAGTTCTGGCAAAAGATCCTTCATGACGCTGGCGTAGGCTGGTATTCCTGTCAGGTCCATAAATCGAAATGGTCCGGCAAACGTTATCCAATAGCCAAGATCGTTGCGCAGCGACCGGTCTACATCGGCCACAGTTGCGAATCCGGATTCAACCAGATAAAAAGCCTCGCGCAACATGGCGTACATGATGCGATTTGTGATGAAGCCGCGAATGTCTTTGCGAAGCACTGAAGGCTCCTTACCCCACCTGCGAGCCAAATCCTCAGCCCGTCGCGCCGTTTTGAGGGATGTTTTGTCCCCGCAGATAATTTCCATGAATCGTGTGACATTTGCGGGTTCCGCCCAGTGCAGGCCGATGATTCGTTCAGGATGAATTGCGTTCCGCTGCAACTCGGTAACGGGAATAGCAGAGGTATTGCTTCCAATCAACGTCGAGGAGGAGACCACTTCTTCAACCTTCGCGATTACTTCTCGCTTGACTGTGAGATCTTCGACGGTCGATTCAACAATGGCGCTTGCTACTTTTAGGGCAATAAACTTATCCGAAATGGTTACCCGTTTCATGAGTAGCGCTGGCGATACTTTGATCAAACCCTGGGAATGAGCTTCTTCGAGTGACCTGAGTAAACGGTCCGGAGCCGATTGCAGCTTGGCTGAGTTTGAATCGATGCAGCAGATTTTATGTCCGGCGCCCAGCAGACACGCGCTGATACTTGTTCCCATTAAGCCCATGCCAACCACACCAACCACAGAGTGCGCATCAGGTTGCACCGCGCGGTGAGTGGCGACGCGGCGCTGGGATTTCCGCGGCTTGGAAGGATTCTTCATCGTAGAGTTTGGCTGCCTCTTATAGGGAGTTGTCAGCCTGCTTCACTTCCATCGACGCCATAATCGACTCTTCGATACTCTGTAGCGTTTGATCGACGTCGGCTTGACTATGGGCAGCCGAAAGAGAGCATTGCTTCGTCGCCAATGGAAATACATAGATTCCTCGCTCGACCAGAGCCCTACGAAACATTGAGTCAAATTCGAAGTCGTGATTCCCCGCTAGATCGTGCCAGTCGACCGGGACATGATCCATAAAATACACGCAGAATGCCGACCCCTGTCGCGCAACGACTGCGGTCAGACCAATCTTCTCAACGATCGCCTCAATGCCGCTTTGCATTGCTTCGCCGAGGGAATCGGTATGCTGATATACCTCTCCATCGTTCATCCTCAAGCGCTCCAAGGTAGCAATCGCTGCGGCCGTCGGGATAGGGTGCCCATTGTATGTTCCCGCAAGCAAAACGCGTTTAGCAGGACTGGGGTCGATGAACATATCCATCATTTCTCGCCGTCCACCCAAAACCGCAATCGGATAGCCGTTTGCGAGGGCCTTGCCGTACACCATCAGGTCTGGCTTAACTTTGACAATGCTTGCGTAGCCACCAATCGCATGCCGAAAACCGGTCTTCACTTCATCGAATATGAGCACGAATCCAAACTCATCCGCAAGATCCCTCAGCCCCTGCAGGTAGCCAGCTTTCGGCTTGACGACGCCGATATTTTGCAAAATCGGTTCCGTAATTAATGCCGCTACATGGAACCTTTCGCACACATACCGTACGGACTCGAGGTCATTAAAATTGATGCTGTGCACCAGGCCTTGGTGGGTAAGTGGAATTCCAGCGCTGATAGCAATGAAAGGATATTCACCCGGTGATCTCCTTGGACCGACTTCGCTTAATGGCGTCATTAGGTTGCATGAAACGTCGTTATGCCACCCGTTGTAGCCGCCTTGCATCTTGATGATGTGATCGCGACCTGTCAGCGCTCGCGCAAGACGGATTGCTTCGTATGTTGCTTCGCTTCCGGTGTTCAACAACTGAACGGATTCAACCCCTGGAACGCTTTCACAAATTAACTCTGCTAAGCGTCCTTCCAATACTGTTGTGCCAGACCCGAAAAGACTAGCTCCAGCACGCAGCGTTCTCACCACGGCTTCTGTAACGTAGGGATCATTGTGACCAAGGAAATGAGGTCCGAAGGCAGCGTGGTAGTCGATATACTGGTTCCCGTCAACGTCCCAGATGTTTGAGCCTTCGCCTCTCGCGAACGCAATCTCCGGCTGTGTCGCGCGATTTACCGATACAACTCCTCCAGGGATGTACTTCTTGTTACGAGCCAGCAGCTTCTTTGATTCCTTGTCGGTCTGCATCCTGTCTCCGATCCCTTATCAGCGACTTCCGATTGCCATGAAATAGTGTCGCTGAGGGTTTTTCTGAGATCAATCACAATGTGATAAGCTGTCCCATTATCGTCCAGCATATTGGATGAATCGAAATCTGAAGCTCTATGCAAAAGGCTTATGCAGTACCATCTGTTAGCCGAGCTCTAGCGATCCTTGAGCTCATAGCACAGTCCAGGCGGGGACTCACCCTCTCCGATATCAGCAGGCAACTGGCGCTGCCGAAGAGCTCCGTACACCTGCTGGTGCGCACCCTGGAATTAACAGGCTATCTGAAGAACAATCGCGTGAACGGGAAATACCACTTTGGTCTCAAGCTGGTGAGCCTAAGCCATACGGCTCTAGAGAACATGGACCTACGCGATCAGGCGAGGCCCTTCCTCCAGGATCTAGCGCTCAAGACTTGTCTTACAGTGCATATGGCAATTCTTGAACAGGCTGAGGCCGTAATCATTGAAAAGGTGGAGGCTCCCGGCATGCTGCGACTTGCGACATGGGTCGGTCGGCGACTGGATGCGAATAGTTCCGGGGTTGGCAAAGCGCTACTTGCATTCTCTCCTGAAGCAATCATCAATCAACGGTTGCGAGGGCGCGCGCTCGCAAGGCCGAACAGGAATACGATCGCCTCCTTGGATAAGCTTACCCGTGAATTAAAAAAGGTTCGTGAACTTGGATTCGCGTTTGAAGACGAAGAAGGTGAGATCGGTTTTCGCTGCATTGGAGTTCCAATTTGCGATTCTGAAAACAAAGCCGTCGCTGCCATCAGCGTAGCGGGAACCACCGCTCAAATCACAAGGGAGCGAGTTCCAAAGCTAGCCTCGGCCGTAAAGGTAACAGCACAAGAGATCGCCGCGCACCTAGGTTATAGGCCGGTGTCCGAAACTCAATCGCTTACTTCCTAATGTCTGTTTAATAGGTAGCCCGGCCACCGCTTAAATCGAAGACCGCGCCGGTTGTGTAGGAATTTTCTTCAGAAACCAACCACGCCACCATAGAGGCGATCTCTTCAACTCTCACAAACCGACCGCGTGGGATTTTTGAGAGCATGTAATCGATGTGCTCTTGCGTCATCTGCTCGAACAACCTCGTCCGTGCAGCAGCCGGGGTGACGCAATTGACCGCTATATTACGTTGTGCAAGCTCTTTCCCCAGCGATTTCGTCAGTGCAATTACGCCGGCTTTCGATGCGCTGTAGGCGGACGCGTTCGGGTTTCCTTCTTTACCGGCAATCGATGCAAGATTCACGATTCGCCCGTAGTTTTGTTGAATCATGAGCGGAACAACCATCTTGCAGCAATAAAAAACACCGTGCAAATTGACGTCCATTACTTGCCGCCACGCATCAACGGGATACTCCCACAGCTTTACATTGGGTCCGGTGATCCCAGCATTTGCGACCAGGATTTCGATCTTCCCGAGCGCGCGCAACGTTTGTGCGGCGGCGGCTTCTACGGCCTTAGCATCGGCTACGTCTACAGCGCAGAAATGAACTTCCCTTGTGGCGCTCAGTTCATTGGACGTATGTCTTACGAGGTCTTCATCTGCATCCCATAGCGAGAGCTCCGCCCCTGAATCCAGAAACCTCTCCGCTATCGAGCGCCCGATTCCTTGAGCACCGCCGGTAACTACAGCGCAGCGGCCTCGTAGATCGATGTTGTTCATCGTCTCTCCCGAACTTGAAGCTGGATGAATTCTGCTTCGCCAATCAGAAGGCTACCTTCACCGCCAGCTGAATGTCACGCGGACCAGAACTGCTTGAAATGATACCCTCCGTGCCGGAGCCTATTACCTCTCCGGGTGCCCCAAAATTTGTATGGTTGAAGATGTTGAACAACTCTCCCCGAAATTCGACGGAGACTCCGTCGTGGATGGAAGTCCTTTTTATAAACGCCAAATCCCAGTTCTGGAAGCCTGGTTGCAGCAAGATATTACGCCCAGAGGTGCCAAACCGCGGCGTTCCGTTGGCTAAAGCCTGCGCCAAGGCGGTTGTAGTGAAGCAGTTGAGATTGAACCATTCGGAGAGAGTTTTCGGACCGGTGCCGTTGCAGATACGATCAGGTCTCGGCGAATAGGAATTCGTATTGGAATAGTCTTGCGTGGTAGTAACTGTGAAGGGCAGTCCCGTATGTGCGGTAATGATCGCGCTGACTTCCCAGCCTCCAGCAAACAAATTGACGTAGCGCCCATTTGTCCCGAATCTCTGCCCTCGACCGAAAGGCAATTGATAAATTGGGCTGGCGACAAACGTCTGGCTGACATTTTCGTCCGACAGGCCGTAGTCGGCTTGGGGATCATTGTCGTTCTGAGGACGAGTCTGGTCACCAACATTGCCACCCTCAAGGTCCAAGTATCTCGAGAAGGTGTAAGAAATTAGCGCCGCGAACCCATTGGAGGATCTCTTCTCGAGCTTTCCATACACTGATTCATAGTTCGAGTATCCCTGGTAGTCGTCGTAATTGAGCGTCCCAAAGTCCGGCCAAGGCCGACGGGGCTGCAAGTCTCCAATTCCTGGCTTGGGTTGATTGCCATACTGATGCTCGTAATCTTCATGAAGGCCGTGGTTGCCGACGTAGGCGATCTCTGCCCCCCAGTTCTTAGCCACCTGAGACTGCACACTTAAACTCCACTCATAAGCTTGAGAGGTTCTATAGAAGGGAGTTGGCATCAGCTGTGCGGTGACGCCCGACAGAGACACTAAAGGAGCATTGACGAAAACCTGCTGCGTTGTTGTAGGGATCCCGTTAGTCAATGGAGGGGGAGCGCCAAACGCAGTCGTATAGTTGGGAGTTTGTGTGGAGACGGGATTATTGTTGGCAAACGATCCAAGGCGGTTTGTATCAGGCACGTTCGAAAATATTCCAGCACCGGCGTGAATCACGAGCTTATCGGAATTGAGAGGTTGCCAGGACAGACCCATTCGCGGAGCGAAAAACCCAGGGCCGGGGCCGTAGCTCACCTGCCGGACTTTGTTCCCCGTCAGGCCTTTTGCCCTACGTTCACCTGAAGTCATCACCAGGCATTGGCCGGAAGCGGAAATGAAATAGGGATCGGAACAAAGCGCATCATTGGCGGCATCCGGATATGCCGTGAGAAGGAGCGCGTCCCCAGGCGCGTAGCTCTTCGATAAAGGGAAAAAGGCAGCCAACTGATTGTCAGTATCCATAGGCTGACGGTTGTATTCCCACCGTAAGCCAGCCTGCAGGGTCAATCGGGGAGTGATACGAACCTTATCCTGGACCCAGACACCAATCCAGCGCCCGCCAACCAGGTTGGTAATAATTGCATTCTTGGTATAGTCGGCGGCCGATGGATAACCGAGTTCCAAGTCTGTTAGATCCGACACACTGCTTACGCCGGGGATTTCACCCGCGAGCGAGGAATACTGTCCGTTGTAATAAAACACTCCATTGACTTGAAATGGATCAGTAACTCCTTTAGTCTGCCAAAAATCGAAATTGGCTCCCATGGCCAACGTATGCCGACCAATGACTTTGGTGAATGTGTCCTCATACCGCTCGATCGAATCCGGTGCCGCGACAGGATAATACCCTGGGAATCCATCGCCCCATAGAGGAAAGTTCTGGAACACCATATTTGGATACAGATTGAACTGCGGTAGTGGATTTGTCAGTCCAGCGATACCAAAACTGGCTAGAGTTCCCGCAGGCCGAGGACATCCCTGGCAGTTATAGCTGAGGTAATTCCGCTGGTAGCCTATGCGCAGGTCGTTGATCGCCGAAGGACTGATAACACGGGTCCATCCGCCGACCATATTCTGTCCTCTAAAGTGTTGGTACGCGTTGAACTCGGGAAGAGCTCCCGGGAACAATATGTCTGAATTGCCCAGGAAATAGCGGAAGAACACCGTATCTTTGGTGGAAACGGTCGCATCGACGCGACCATCGAACTGATCATTCTGTTGTGTCTGCGCCGTCTCATTCGTGTAGTTGACGATTCCAGGTGTATTCGGCTCGGGGAAAAGTGCCAACACCTTCTGCGCGACAGGATCGAGGGTTGTTATGATGTTCCCGGGAATCGGCGTTCCAACTAGAATTGTGCTCGTACCAGCGCCCGGATTGGCCGGGTCCGCCGGACAGGTGTAGTTGTACTCAGATGCGGGATCGAATATCTGCCCGGTATCGTAGTTGAGGTTGGGCGGCGCGGCTGTACCGCTGGACGCACATAGATTCGCAGTTGTCCCCGTCAGAAAGGAGCTGAAGTCCCCTTTCTTTTCTGCGTCCGTTGGAACAACGGTCGGCTGGACCTCGCCCTGATTCAGCCGAAGCCCCTCATAGCCCCCGAAATAAAAAATCTTATTTTTGACGATTGGGCCGCCAATCACGCCGCCAAATTGATTTCGAGAGAGCGCCGGCTTGGTAATTGCAAAATAACCGGTTGCATCCATGGCGCTATTCCGTACGAATTCCCATGCAGAGCCATGCACGGCGTTGGTTCCAGACTCCGTGATTAAATTCATCACTGTGCCCGAGGCAAATCCGAAGGCCGCATCATAGATGTTGTTCTGGATCTTGAATTCGCGCACCATTTCCGGGGGTGGATCCAGCGCGAAACTACTGTTGTTTAGCGCTCGGGAGATCATGCCATCGATCAATAGGAGATTGCCGCCCGACCCGCCGCCCGACCCGCTATAGCCGAAGTCATTGAAGCCGGAGCCATTCGCTGGACCTGTCGCCAGCGATCTGCCGGTCGTATCGACAGTGCCTGGAACCAAAAGCGCGAGTTGGCCGACCTCCCGCAAGTCGAGAGGCATGTCGAGAATCGTTTTCTGACTGACGGTAGTCCCAAGGCTAGCATTTGTTGTGTCTACCAGAGCGGCAGTTGCCTGAACGGTTACGGTCTGTTTCTGCGTGCCGACGGTCAATACTACGTTTTGCGTGAGTTGCTGATAGACCCGAAGCGATACACCAGTGAGCGTTGTCGTATCAAACCCTGTTTTCTCCGCCGATAAGGTGTACGAACCTGCTGGCAACGAGAGAAAGTTATAGTGCCCGGAGGAATCCGCAATCGTGTGGCTAGCGACTCCTGTGCTGGTATTGACTGCAGTCATCGCGGCATTCGGAACCACCGCTCGCGTAGCGTCCGTCACGGTGCCAGCGATGCTTCCGGTGGTCGCCTGGCCCCCGCACGGAAGTGCAACTGCGAAGCAAGCTAAACACGTCAGGACTAGAGGAATTCGAGGAAGAATATGCGTGAATCCGGTGAGATGCAATTTTCGCTTCAACCTGCACCAACTACACACCGTGCCGCAAATAGAGCCTATGCGACATGACAATAAGTGACAGCTACCCCTCATGCTCTCCTCCAACGCCGATTCGGCGTGCCGATGAGCCAAGGTAGATCAGATCGAAGACTGCGTCGATAAAAACCATCGATTGAAATGACAAACCGTTCAATATGCTGGACAGCGACATGAATGGAGTCGAACGCCTAACAAGCTCATTTCTATCTCGATGGAAATCTGACTGCTAACCTTCTGACGATCACGTCAGGAAGGTGATGCACAGGGGAGTACCCACCGGAGTGTATCGACCCGTAAAGCTCAACATGCCAGTCTTGCTGTCAATACGAAACGAGGTGATGTTGTCGCTGCGCTGATTACACGCATATAAAAGTTGCCTGCTCGGGTCCACAGTGAAGTAGCTGGGATAATCACCTTGCGTCAGGGTTTCGCCGGCGTACTCCAGCCTTCCGTCCCGTGCGATAGAAAATATCGCAATCGAATTATGAAGCCGATTGGCGGCATATAGAAATCGTCCATCTGGCGAGACCATAATCTCCGAAGAGAAATTGGTGCCGGAGTAGCCCGCCGGGAGAGTCGATAACGTCTGTTGTTGCGTAAGTGCGCCAGTGCTGGAATCGTAGTGAAAGAATTCAATCGTGGATGCCTCCTCCTGGATGGAATACAACGAGCGGCCGTTTGGATGAAATGCGAAGTGACGGGGACCATCTCCGGAAGGAAAAGTGATGAACGGCGTATCAGCGGCGGTAAGCTTTCCGCTGTCGGCATTGAATTTGTAAATATAAATCCGGTCCTGGCCTAGATCAGTTTGCAAGACAAACTTGTTTTGAGGATCCGGATGAATCATGTGAGCGTGGGGTGCGTCGTGCCCGCTGATCGCAAAACTTCCCGGCGGCGCATTCGTTGCATGGAGGCTTCCGAGAGACCCTTTGTCCTGATGGGAGTCGACGGGCGCTCCCAGCGAGCCGTTTGGCAGGATCGGAAATACTCCGATGTTGCCGCCGAAATAGTTGGCGACGAATGCATACTTGCCGGTCGCGTCAATACTCACGTAGGCCGGCCCAGCACCCAGCGAGCTGACCGTGTTCAGAAAGCGTAGGTCTCCGTTCGCTCTGTCAATCGCGAAGGCGCTTACGGAGCCGCACTTGCCTTCGAAATCTGAAACCTCATTCACAGCGTACAGATATCTTCCGGAAGGATGGAGGGTGAGCCAGGACGGGCTGGTCGTTTCTGCCGCCAGCTTCAACAGCAACAGCTCACCGGTGTGCGGGTTCATCTCGAAGAGATAAATGCCCTTGCCATTGGCCGCGCCATCCACAAATTTCGTATCGGTACCGACGTATGCCAGAATTCTCTGCTCGCGCACGTCGAGTGCCAATCCTTGCGTGGCCTTTGTTGTCGAATATCCAAGGCACACCAAGGAAGTCGTCTTCAAGAATGTCCGGCGAGACGTGAGGCTATGAAAGCGATCGAATTCTAATGAACGGTGGAAGTCCAATGCAATTGTCTGCCTTATCGAGATAGACGAACGTTGCTATTCATTGAGCGGAAGTGCACTTCACTTGCTCGCGGAATCCGCGGGTCCGTTGCCTTCTATGATCTTTTCAAGGGATGGCAGAGTATCGCCGGCTCGCGAACGATCGTCGAATTCCTGTAATTTCTGTTGCACGTCTCGCCAATACTGATATTCCGCATCCCATCGTCCTAAAGCTGAACCTAGCCGGTACGGCGTATATTCCTGCAACCACGCTTCTCGATATGCAGGCCTCAGGTCGGTTATACGATCCATAAGATCGACCACACGTGAGTGATCTTGGTAGGTAATTTGAGAGCCCCAGTTATTCCACCAATCTTCCGATGCAGGTCGGCGAGGGCCAAGTTTACTCCACAATTGAGACATCTCGACGGGTGTCTGGAACTTTTGGCCCGCATAGTCGAGGAGTTCGCTTCCGATCATCAGGCTGTTGATGGTTGCGGGATCTGCGCCAAGGGCTTTTGCGTGCATTAGTGATGCTTCGGCCTCCTCTGCATCGAGCCGCGATTCATGCAAATCCCTTTGGTGCGCGGGAAGTTCTTTATAGTAGGCCGGAAAGAATGGATCCCGCCATAATGCAAACATCGTCTGTTCGTTTCCAAGCACTTTTTGTAGCTCAACCTCCGACTTTGACATGTTGCTGATCGCCGAGGCGATATCCGGAGCGACGGCGGATGGATACATTACGGCCGCATAATCCGAGAAAAAGCTTGCTCGGTCCATCGGCTGGGATTGCCAAGGTGCCGCAGCGCCGTAGGCCATTCCTGGCAGCGACATCCGAAAAAGTAATTGCGCGTCGTCTGCCCACACAGAATTGATCAGGCCCAGAGCGCCGGAACGCCGTCCCGCAGCCAGAAAGGTATCGATATTTTCAAAAGTCGTATCGTAATCAGGAGCGATATTGTCATAACTCATGATTCCCGGCTGAACCACATGCGGTATGTGATTGGAGATCAGCGGACCAAGCCATCGTTTGTAGGTTGGGTCTTCGGCCGTGTAATACCACGCCACAGCAATCAGCCCTTGCGGAAGCTGTGGGATAATCTGGGGAAATTTGACCATGATGTCGTCGTACGCCATTACATGTTTGCCGCGATTCTGAAATAGTCGTGTCACGTCCGTGAGCTGCTTGACGAAAACCCCTGCGGGTGCCGCCGCTGCGCCAGAAGCTTTGGTAGCTCGCTCGATCTGGAATGTCTCATCGAATCCAATGCTGACGAAGGGGCTGGGAAATAGATCGGCGAGCTGGTTCACCCAGTCCGTCAGGAGGGGCATCACCTTGGGATTGCGAGGATCAAATTCCGTTCCGTGAGGCTCATCAGACAATTCAGAGTATTTTTCAATCCTGAAAAGATCGTGCTGGTGACCATATAAGTCCAGATTGGGGATAACATCGATATGCCGTTGGCGTCCGTACGCAACAACCCGCCGCACCTCATTTTGGGTGAGCCGGCCATCTGGAACCAAAAGTGGATATCCCTTCAGTTCAATGCTGTCTTCCGTGTACAGGTAATATTGGTTCTCTTTCCAACGAGCGAGAAAGTCGATCTGGCGTTCAATTTCCTTTTCCGTCGGCAATGGCCCGTGGCTAATGTCCACCATCGTTCCGCGAAGCTCCACCGATGGCCAATCATGGATTTCTACCTGCGGAAGGACCGAGTCTGAACCGTTTCCTTCGATGAGTTGTCGCAGAGTCTGAATTCCATAGAAAATTCCTGCTGACGATTCAGCGTGGATCCTGACTCCATGGTCTGACACGGCCAAGTCATAGCCCTCTTTGGAACGTGGTCCAGGCAAATCTCCCGGAAGCGCTAGCGGTTGGTCTATGGCTCCAGTCCGATCGAGCACGATCGTCATACCTCGAGCTGTACTATCGGCGGAGCTGCCGATCGGCAACTGAACTCCCGTGCGTTGTTCAACGTATTTGGATAACTCACCGGCTGCGAACTGGTCTTCCGCGCTTGGAGCAGACGAAAAGACGATCTTCATTCCCGTCAGCCGCACGCTGCCGGTACCATACTTCGCTTGTTGTGGACGCGGAAGCAACGGATTGTGGGCCGCGTAAGCAAGGTTGCCCACAAATAAGCAGACTAGAAATGCGACCAATTGTAACCGGGTCATCAACTCCCTTTCGCCCTGGTACGCCAGGGGGCGCCCTGATAGAGGTCGGAATTTTTCGAGCAAAACCAACGGTCGAGTGCCGTATTACGAATACAACCCAGTTTCGCCCGCGTCTTTTACAGAGATCAAGTGCAATCCATGCTCAAGGACAAATCACGTCCAGCGTATTGGATGGCAATCTGCACATTCACAGAACAGCACTGTCTACGTGACCTTTCCTCTGGCAGCTATCTTCCACTCATCTATAACCAAGTCTCCCTCAACGATAAGAACTCGATCATGCAGA
The DNA here is from genome assembly GCA_963735505.1 of uncultured Acidobacteriota bacterium. Lineage (GTDB taxonomy): Bacteria > Acidobacteriota > Terriglobia > Terriglobales > Acidobacteriaceae > JAKAAZ01. The sequence continues at coordinate 467,185 of CAVTLR010000007.1, forward strand.
TTGATGCACGGGCAAACATGGTTGGGAATTACCCTGAGCCGGTCCCCTACTTTTGTCGCTGGGCTCTGGGGGAGGGTCAAGTGACCATGTTCTTCGGAAAGATCTTCCAATTTGAATTCAGGATGGCCCTGAACATGTCCGAAGTACTTGCGGTCCCCCGAGAGCAGGGCGTCCGCCGATAACGTCTTGCTGCCGGCATCAATGATGGCACGACGGGGGACGCTAGTGCTGACCACAGTTGTAAGCACTGTAGCAGCACAATCGGCATAGCTCGCGGATTCAGCATCCACGGTATTTCGATCGTTAAAGACATACGTGCCCGGCCGGATTTCTGTCACTCCGTGAAAACGATGGCTCTCGAAAGCGGCTGGCGTGTTGCCTCCGCTCGCCACAGGGTAAGGAATGCCAGCGGAATCAAGCAGCCCATATAGTCGGTCAAGCTTGGCATTTTCCAATGAAATGTCGAGCTCTCGAATCTTCCGATTGCCCATGATGTGCCCAGGGTAGAGAGATATCCCTTCCCACCGAAGACATGGCAACTCAAGTATCTTCTTCGCAATCTCGATAGATTCGGTGTCCAAGGTAAGACCACACCGGCAAAACCCGGTGTCGAATTCCAATCGAATTCCGATCTCAACACCCGCTGCTTTTGCTGCTTGAGATATACCCTCCGCTACCTGAAAGGAATCCATTGCAACGGAGATCTTGGCTCGCTTGGCCAGCTCCGCCACGCGCTTCCATTTCATCTCTCCCCAAATCGGATAAACGATCAAGATGTCGTTTACGCCGGCGTCTGCCATGACCTCTGCCTCGCCAAGCTTTGCGACCGTAATTCCAGTCGCGCCATACTGCATCTGAAGGCGCGCAATTTCCGGGATTTTGTGGGTTTTGGTGTGTGGGCGCAGCGCAAGATGATGCGCGGCGCAATAGGTCGCCATCCTGCGAAGGTTGCGGTCCATCGTGCCGAAATCGACCAGAAGTGCCGGTGTATCTAGGTCATAAATGTTCATGAGAACAGTTCGTTGTGACCACCTTATACAACCATCCGAGAATCGACGACGATTCTGCCGTTCCGAAACACAGCCTTGAATCCCGTCGGTACCACGTCAGGTTTTTCGTACGTAGCATCGGTGCGGATGGTTTTTGGATCGAAGATTGTTACATCTGCGATATTGCCGGACGCGAGATTTCCTCTGTCCCGCAAGTGAAACAACGACGCCGGCTTGCCTGTAACTTTGTGGATCGCTTCTTCGAGGCTCAGCCATCCGCGCTCCCGCACCATCTCACCCAGCAACTTCGGAAATGTTCCATACAGCCGAGGATGCGAACGCCCAGCCGTGTAGACACCATCTGTAACGACGATCGACAGTGGATGAGTCATCAGCGATCGCAGGTTCTCGATCGACTGGGCGTGCTCAACAATATTTACGTTACCTCCTTGGTCCAGCAGAATGTCCATCACGACATCTTCTGGCTGACTGCCCCGTTCTTCTGCTATTTCCTGAATTGACCTACCGACCAACGACGCTTCTTCCTTTGCTGCCGACGTAATTACAACCTTGTTCCACCGCGCTTCGGCTTTGATGCCCGGCCGGATGGCTGCGCGCTGTGCCGGATCGGCGAGTCTTGCAAGCAGCTGAGAAATCCCTCCGTCCAGTGCAGTCTGCGGCAGCACTTGCGTGAGCACAGTACATCCAGCCAGCCAGGGATATGCATCGAACGCCACATCGACGCCGCGCTTGGATGCCTCCTCTATCAATGCCAACGCGAGTTGCTGCAAATTCCAGTTATCGGGACCAGCAGCCTGCAAATGAGAGATCTGGAGGCGACATCCGGAAGCTTCCGCGATGGAAATCTGCTCCTCGACCGCTTCGACCAGCTTGTCAGAGTAACTGCGCATGTGGGTTGCATATACACCGCCTCTGCGGGCAACGACACGGCAGAGCACCACAAGTTCCTCGGGCGACGCCCCTGATCCCGGGGCGTACATCAGGCCAGAAGAGAATCCCGCGGCCCCTTCCTGTAGCGCATCGTCCAACAGCCCAGCCATGGTGTCGAGCTCCTGGGCCGTGAGCGCTCTGCTGGTATTCCCGGCAACCTTGATCCGCAACGAACCATGCCCAACCAACGATGCAATCGTGGCGACCTTGCAGCCGCTCGCGCTGGCTAGGTAATCGGAGGCCGAGTTCCATCTCCAACTGTCATTTCCGAATAGAATCCCGTTTGCGAAGTCCCTTAATATTTGGGGATTCTCGGGCGATGGATAGGGAGAGAAACCGCAATTCCCCACAACTTCCGTCGTCACTCCCTGCAATAGCTTTTCGGTTCGATTTTCCAATACCTGAAGGTCAGAGTGACTGTGCGCATCGATAAATCCTGGTGCGATAACGCAGCCCGTGCAATCTATGACACTAAAGTCCCCATTTTTTTGATATGCAGAAGCGCTCAGGGACCTGTCGACGGAGACGATCCGGTCTTTCTGGATGACGACGTTTCCTGAAATCTGGGGAGCACCGGTGCCATCAACAATAGCTCCGCCGGTCAGAATGGTTGTTGTTGATTGAATCATGGCTGGATTTCTGCAGTTGAACGTGCGTGATTGGAAGCGGTCTTCGATTTCCATACCAAGTCGCAGATTTTCTGGTTAAGGAAATGAATATGAGCTCGATCTATGGGATCGACCGTGAGGGTGGCATCTCGCACATGCGGCTCCGTCAGGACACCACGTGCCACGAGCAGAGCTTTTTCTGCATGGTGAAAGAATTCGATATTTTGCAGACTGTAGGCGATCTGCGGCAGGATACCTTGAAACAATTCATACGCTGCATCTTTATTTCCAGCGCGCTCTCTTTCCCAAACTATCTGAAGCAGGTCCGAAATAGCCAACCCCGGCATTACTCCACAAATACCCGCGTCGATGAGTTCCAGCATATACATGCCGCCCCATCCATCGATCACGCCGACAGCACCGTTTGTCTCTTCGATGATGGACCTCACTCTCCTAGCCATCAGCGGCTCTTCAAGCTTCAAATAGCGAAAGTGCCCATGCTGACCATGAAGAGCCTTAACGAATTCCAGGCTTACGGTGGCGCCTCCCGGGTTGAAATCTTGAATGATTAGAGGAACCGTAATCGACTGTAGGATCCGGTCAAAATATCGGAGCAGATCAGGTTCCGGTAAGCTAAAAAGTCGCGGAACAGCCACAGAAATTGCGGCGGCGCCCGCAGCCTCAAGCTCGCGTGCCATTTCGATCACGAACGCAATCGACACATGGTTCACTTGCGCAACTACCGGCAAGCGGCCACGCAGATCACGAACCGCCTGACATACTAACTCCCGGCGCTCAGAATCCAGAAGTTTGTAGAATTCGCTGGCGTACGCAGGAAGGCAGACTCCACACACACCAGCTGTGCATGCAAACTCCAGTATGCCGTCCAACGCCGGCCAGTCCACATTGCCTTCATGATCGAAAGGAGTCGGAATGACGGGGAGAATGCCATCCACATTAAATGCTTTCATCGCTCCCCATTCCGCGGAGTCGTTGCTTCTCCTCATACACTGTCACCAGAAAACAGCTCACGAAAATCAACGCTCCACCCGCCAACAGGGTCGGGGTCAGGCTTTCTCCAAGTAGGATTGCTGAAAACAATACGCCAAAGAATGGAAGCAGGTAGATGGACAATGCGGCACGCATCACTTCCACCGCCTGGATTACTGAGAAATACAGGAGCATAGAAAGACCGAGACTAAACACCGCAATAAGAACGAGACTCCACCACGCAGATGGCCCCATATGTGCCAGTTGTCGCCAATCGCCAGTTTCGGTGAAGACGTACAACAAAAGCAACTCGAGGTCTGCGACGATGAAACTCCACACCAACACCTGTGCTGCCGAAAAATGTGAAAGCGCTCGTCGACTGAACGAATTGTAAAACGCACTTCCGGCACAACTGGCCAGCACTAGTAAATTCCCTCCCATGTATTCGAGACGAAATAATCGAGCATGCTGGATGTCTTTCATCGAGATCAGGCAGACGCCCAGAATTGCGATGGCGAACGACAACAGGCGCAATTTGGTCAAATGCTCGTGGAGAAAAATCGAGGCGCTTAACGCCGTCAGCACTGGTACCGTCAATGCCAGTACGCTGGCATTGGAAGCAAGCGTCCTTTCAACTCCGAGAACCAGGCAAATCTGTGCAGGCACGATTCCGAGTGTTCCTAACAGCACAATGTCGATGAGAATCGAACGGTTTTCAGCACGAAACAGATCACCGTTCAGCTTGGCGAACGGCATCACTAAGATAGTCGCGAACACAAGGGGCAGCAGTGTTACCAGCACGGCGCTCAACTCGCGGGTGGCGATCCGCGCACCTGAAAATTGAAATGCCCACATCGCATTGACAGCGATTAGAACCCCAAATGCGAGCATTGGCTTCCGTGAAAACAGGCCGGAAGGAGGACTCGAAATGACATTGCTGTCAGCGGAGGGCGATGCTGCGACTTCCATATAGGAGACGATGCTACGGACGCCCGCATTGAACGTCAACACGCAAAGACTCTGAATGAAAAGCTGTGTTCATTCTGCTGGACGGAAAACTCAAGCCCCGATCATTTCTCGACGCTAGATCTTTCGCCATCATTCACAAAGCTTCTGGATTGGAAGGCAATGTCCAACAGGCTGCACAGATTGTCGGCACGCGTCGTGTTCCTCCCTTGCGTCACGGGTCTGAGCGTTGTAATAGACACCTATGCTGCGTATGGCCGCTTGAGAAGGCCATACAAAGTTTTCCGTCACAACTACACGGATGATAAGTCTCTCTCCAGAATTGACGTGCCAGATTTGAGAATTCGAAGCAATGGAACATGACGAAAGCCCCAGAAAGGACGACATGCGACTAGCCACCGATAGTGTCTCTCTGACCGATGAGAGAGCGGGCGGAACGGCCCGGGGTGAGATAGGACCAGAATTGCCCACTCATAGAAAGGCTGAGCGACTGGTTTCTCTTGACGTTTTCCGTGGATTCACCATGTTTTGGATTGTCGGCGGAGGAATGTTAATGATTGGACTGGCAGCCTGCGGTCACAACTTCGTCATCGATGCGATTGTCCGACAACTTGAACACAGCCGGTGGTTTGGTTTGCATTTTTACGATTGCATCTGGCCATCTTTTATGTTGATGGTCGGCGTCTCTATACCGCTCTCCCTGGCAAAGCGATCACTTACCGAGAGCTACTCCCTGCAGTTGACCCACGCAATCCGGCGCGCGGCGGTCCTGTTTTTACTGGGGTCCGTAAGAGAATCGATCACCCTCGGCTCGCCCTACTGGGTTGAGTTAAGCAGCGCCCTTCAGCCAATTGCAATTGCGTATCTAGTTGCGTTCCTGGTTGCGAGGAGATCATGGCGATTTCAGGCCTCGCTGGCGGGAATCATCTTGGCGGTTTACGCCCTGGTCTTGGGGTTTGTCCCTGCCCCTGGGATCCCGGCGGGCTCCTATGCCTTCAATCACAATCTCGTTCATTACGTGGACATTGCGGTGCTGGGCCAGCAGCATTGGGACATTTGGCCATATCGGGACGAAGGGTGGGGAACAGTAATGGTCGTGTTCCCAGCTATTGCCACCACGCTGTTCGGGCTTCTTATTGGAGAGTTACTGATGACGTCTCGTTCGATGGCGAGCAAGGCGAGAATCATTGGATGTATGGGAATTGGGTTTCTGATTTTGGGATTCGCGCTTAGCCCGGTCATTCCGATCGAAATGAAGATGTGGACTACATCGTACGGGCTTGCCAGTGCCGGAGTCGCCTGCCTTGAGTTCCTGTTCTTTTTTTGGCTGGTCGACATTGTTCGGTATCGAAGGTGGGCCATCCTCTTTCTTCCATTTGGAATGAACGCCATCTTCATTTATATGCTCACGAGTCTGGTTTCCATTAGTGCGGGCACAGATGTCTTCACGCATCCGATTGCAATACACCTTGGCAAGGGGGGCCTGCTCTTCCAAGCAATTGGAACATTAGCGGTGGAATGGCTCATTCTGTATTGGATGATGAAGAGAAGGATATTCATCAAGGCTTAAGCTGCAACCTCTATTGCCAGAGGCGCAACATGACCACACCGCCCGGCGGCGGGACCACCGTATATGACCCGTGAAGAATGCCGAGGTCTTGATGGGCCCACAAATCCCGAGCGTGGACTGCACCCGCAAATCCAACATCTTTCATCTGCACGGTTATCGGAATTGCCTGATCGTCGAGAACGGTGTTGAAAATCGCCACGGCCTTGGCGCCACCACTCAATGGCTTCATCCAGATTTGAAGAGGCGTAATTCGGCTACCTTGGATTCCAAGCCTATCTTGATCGACCGCGATTACTTCCTTGTTCATCAGAATGCTTTCGGTCGTTGCACTCATTTTGCTCAAGTCATTGCCCGCAAGCAGCGGTGCAGCCAATATCGCCCACAGGCTCATCTGAGTCCGATATTGGTCCGGCGTCATCCCTCCATTGCCAATCTCCAACATGTCTGGATCGTTCCAATGTCCTGGCCCCGCATACTTCTCCAACCCTGCCTGAGAGAAGCCGATTAGAGACATGCTGCGATAATTGTCCCGGATATCGTCGGTCGTACGCCAGAGATTCCCTCCCACCTGCGGCCCCCATTGCCAGACGGCGCCCAGACCGTATTGACAGAGACTATAGACAATCGGTCGGTGGGTATTCAAAAGTGCCTGATGCATCTTGCCGTAAGCCTGCTGCATCATGGCCACGGCCTTCTCCTGCTGCATGACGGACACAGGTTTCTCAGGATGATTTAGATCCCACATGTCCATGATGGACTCGTAACTGCATAGGTCGTACTTGAGGTAGTCAACTCCCCACTTAGCATAGGTGTCTGCGTCCTGCTGTTCGTGGCCGTAGCTGCCCTCATACCCCCCACAGGTCTTCGGGCCCGGAGCAGAATAGATCCCAAACTTCAACCCCTTCGAGTGCACATAGTCAGCCAGTGCTTTCATATTGGGAAACTTGCTGTTGGCATGTATATAGCCATGAGCGTCGCGCTTGCCTTCCCAGGTGTCATCGATATTTACATAGATATATCCGGCGTCGCGCATCCCGCTTGCAACCATGGCGTCTGCCGCCGCGCGGACATCGGCATCATTTACCTTCTCTCCGAAATGGTTCCAGCTGTTCCAGCCCATGGGCGGAGTAGATGAAACGTTCGCGGATTGAGCTCTTACCGCAAGCCAAGGAAGAAATATCAGAGCGATTGCACAGAGCGCAGTCGCAGTCCTACGAAGTAACACATAGTCGCACATAGAGATTTTCCTTTTTACTCTTACAAGCGTGGGAGACTCGGTCGCCACAATAAGCGGCCGCTTTCAGCTAATTACACTCTTATTTCTTTTGAGGAGAGATGCGTGCGATCGCATCGATTTCAACTTTGATGCCATCTCCCAGCCCAGCTTGCACCGTTGACCGGGCCGGCAAAACGTCGCTAAAAAACTTGCGATACTCTCTGTCAAATTCATCAAAGTCTTCGATACGCGCAAGAAAGCAAGTGCACTTCACGACATCGTCGAAGGAACATCCTGCTTCCTTAAGCACCTTTCCTATGGAGGTGAGGGTATGGTTGGTTTCTTCTTGAATCGTGCCTCGAATTACTTCCCCGGTCCTTAGATCCAACGAGGCGTGTCCACTCACATAGAGCCATCCGTCACAAATCACTCCAGCAGAATATGAGCCGGTGTCCGCCGACTTGTCAGGATGTTGCACTGCTGTTTTGTTCATAGCTTTTTCTATTCCTCTGTCTTCTGCAACGACCACCTGCACACGATTGCGCCGCGTCGTCCGTACGATCTCACCGGAACTAGTGTGTGTCAATCAATTGGCTGTGATCGCAGCAAGAAACTGTCCAATATGCTGGAAGGCCAACCACATTCAGAACTTTAATCGTACTGAAACCTACCGAGCATCTTGGCCCATTTATGCTGGCATGGTTTCACCAAATCCAGATCGGTAGGGCGTCCATTGTAATGAACACCAAATACCGCTGGCGATCGATAGCCGTTGACAGCGAGATGAGGCGAGCCCAATTATTGCGCTACAGAGTCCCTCCTACGGATTCAACAACCTTAAAATTCCACTAGGCTTATCGCCTTTTTCTAGGCAGAAATGAGGGTTCATGAAAACGAAACTTATGCGAGGGCTTGTCATCGCACTTTCATTGCTCGTAATGCCAAGACCTGCTCATACGCAAATGAGCAAAGTCAAGACAGTTTTTGTCATCATGATGGAGAATAAAAACTGGACAGGAAATAATGCCGGTGCCTCATTCGGAGACCCCGACCTCAAGGACAACCCATTGGCACCGTATATCAACGGGACACTTGCGAAAAAAGCGGCACAACCTCTGGATTATTACAACCCACCCAACAATCATCCCAGCCAGCCGAATTATGTGTGGCTGGAATCAGGATCTGCGCAAGGCGTGGTCGCCGACACTCAACCCGGTCAACCACAATTCTTCACCACCAAACACTTGGTAAGGCTCCTGCAAAACGCGGGTATCTCTTGGAAAGTTTACGCGGAACCGGACTTTGGCAGTGCAGTGTTCGACGACTGCCCTCTCGATTTCAGCTCTCTGGATGTTGAGCATCTTGCGCAGGTATATTTCAACGACGTTAACGACGGATTGAACCCACAGTCCCGCGAATGCATCTCGCACGTCGTGCCGTATTACAACTTGGCGACCGATCTCGCTGATCATAAGCAGGCGCGGTACAACCTCATCATCCCGGACCTTTGCCATGACGGACACGAGGGCATTTCTCCCTGTGACGACCAGGAACCAGCCGACAATACAGAACGAGGAGACGCGTGGCTGAAGAAGAATGTACCTGTAATTCTTGAGTCAGCTGCCTATAAAAACGGCGGTGCCTTGTTCATCATTTGGGATGAAGCCGAAGACGATGGTGTATATGCCGATGGCCCAATTCCAGTGTTTCTGCTTTCTCCGTTTGCCAAAGGTGAGGGGAAAACCGGATACCACAATTCCATTCACTACACCCATAGCTCCACGTTGAAAACTATCCAAGAGATTTTCGGTGTGAAGCCTCTGCTGGGAGATGCGGCCAGTGCGGACACAGCCGACCTCAGAGATTTGTTCAAGTAAAGTCAGCCGGTTGCATCAGCTTGATGGGCGATGGCGGGCGGTCTCTATCGTTCTACCAGCGAGTTCGAATGGAAATCCGACGCTCGATCATTATCGAGCGTCGGATTTCTCAGAATTACCACTGCACGTCGCCGAGCATCATCGGTTGGAGCTTGGATTTGATATTCGCAACGGCGTCGTTTTCGAACGTGCAGCGCATGGCTTGAAAAACGCGGCGGAACACGAACCAAATCAATAGCCATCGACGGGGAAATTAGGCTCGCTCGGCCAAGTTAAATCGGATCCGTAGGGGTCACGAAAATTCCGATGACATGCAACTTTAGCGAGCTTCAGTTTACTGTGCAGCAATGGAGATGGAGAGCTTGACGACTCGCCGAACATTTCTCCGGCAATCCGCGATGGCAGCTGCTGCGGCCGCGGTCTCACGTCCGGCATATTCCACGAAAGCGGCGCGCGTCCCGATTCTCAATCCCGAGACACTTGCCCGCTTTGTCGATCCGCTTTCGCGTCCCGTGATCGCACGGTCGCAGGGAATGCGTGAGATTCCTGGAAAACATGGCGAACAAGCGCCATTTTTTCGGTTTTCGATGCGTGCTATCACCACCAAGCTTCATCGCGACTTGCCGCCGACGAATCAATGGTCCTACGGCGGTTCCGTTCCGGGCGTGATGTTCGAAACGGAAAGCAATCAGGGGCTGCTGGTTGAGTGGGCGAACGAGTTGCCCAAGCAGCATTTTCTTCCGATTGACTACTCGGTGCATGGTGCCGGGCGAGACGTCCCAGACGTTCGAAGCGTCGTACATTTGCATGGCGGCAAGACGCCACCCGAAAGCGACGGCTATCCCGAGGAATGGTATGTCCCGGGAGAATCACGCACCTACTATTATCCCAACGAACAAAAGCCTGCTCTGCTGTGGTACCACGACCACGCGATGGGAATTACTCGGCTGAACATTTATGCGGGACTTTTAGGCTTACATGTCATACGCGATCAGGCGGAGCGGCAGTTGAACTTGCCGGACGGTGAATACGAGATTCCACTCGTTCTTTTCGACCGCCATATTCAACTCGACGGCCAGTTAAGTTATCCGGTCTCCCGGGATCCTGAACATCCATGGATCTCTGAGGTCAGGGGGGAAGTGCCTTTAGTCAATGGCAAGATATTTCCTTACCTCGAGGTCGAACCGCGTAAGTATCGGATCCGAGTTCTCAATGCTTCCAATGGTCGATTGTTTCGGCTTTCGTTTTCACCAGACGTCGAGGTTCACCAGATCGGGAGCGACCAGGGACTTCTGCCCGCACCGGTTACGCTGAAGTATGTGGTGCTTGCTCCAGCCGAGCGTGCAGACTTGGTCATTGACTTCGCCGCGCTTCGTGGAATGCGGATTCTACTCGAAGACGATGCCTTTCCTGAGCTGATGGAATTTCGTGTTGGTCAGTCGCAAGTATCAGATCCGAGCAGTTTGCCCTCCACTCTGCGTCCCGTGCCTCGAATCGGCGAGTCTTCCGCGGTGAAAACCCGGTGGCTTACATTGGACGAACTGACAAACGGTGGAAAAGGCGCATCCATGGGGATGCTGTTGAACAAAACGCCGTGGCACATGCCGATCAGCGAAAAACCTACATTGGGCACAACCGAAATCTGGGAACTCGCGAACCTGACGGAAGACATCCACCCCATTCACTTGCACCTGGTGCGTTTTCAGATCCTCGATCGTCGTCCCTTCGATGCCTACCACTATTCAACGACGGGAATCCTGCACTACACAAGTTCAGCCACACCGCCAGACCCAGAAGAGATAGGGTGGAAAGACACAGTTCGGGTGAATGGTCGTACTGTGACTCGAATCATCGTCCCATTCGCCGGTTACTCAGGATTGTATGTATGGCACTGCCATAACCTCGAGCACGAGGACAACGAGATGATGCGCCCCTATGCGGTACTCGCATCCGGGACTGATCCGCAAGACGTGCAATCCAGGGGCGGATGATTGGTTGCCGCAGAAATCCTTGAGGATCTCCACAGTCTTTTCCATAACTTTCGTTTCTCAATCCCCTGGATGTCCCACAGTTAAGCTTTCAGTTTGACGAACGTCGGAGGTTTTATGATGCCAACCTACTCTCTTCCTTCCATCGGTCAACCGCGCCTGCGGAGCTACTTCGGCTTCTTTCTTGCCGCTCTGGTTTGCCTGCTGATGCCGATCGCAGCACAGGCCCAGGTCAGCTTTACAGGATCAGCAGCGAGCGAGAACTTCGGCTCTCTGGCTGTTGGATCGACCAGCAAGGCTGTTTCGCTGTCCTTCACCATCGGGTCCCAATCCAATACGCAAGTGGGTAGTTTCGCTGTATTGACCACCGGCACTGCTGGCAGGGACTTCCTCAAGTCAACCAAAAGTACGTGCAAAGCTGGCGCGTATACGGCGGCAACCAACTGCGTCGTCAATGTGCAATTTAATCCGCTATATCCCGGTCTGCGGTCTGGGGCGGTTGTGTTCTACTCCGGCCCTGGGAATTCGGGAACTGTAATTGCCACGTTACCGATATATGGAATCGGCTCGGCACCAGAAGTGACCTATGGGTTGGGCGGTGCGCGCATCAATGTCGGAAGCAAGCTCATTAGTCCAGCGGGCGTGGCTGTCGACTCAACAGGAGACGTGTTCATTACGGATCTGGACCACCAGGCGGTGTACAAGGTAACGCCAGCCGGCCTTAAAACTAAAGTCGGCAGCGGGTTTGCTGTCCCCGAAGCCGTCGCTGTGGACGGAGCGGGCAATGTTTACGTCGCCGATTCGTATGCTGCAGTGGTTTATAAGGTCACACCCGGTGGCGCACAATCTACGGTGGGCACCGGTTTCGACTATCCGAACGGAGTCGCGGTGGACGGAGCCGGCAACGTGTATGTCACCGACCCGTTTACGGACGAGGTTTCTAAGATAGCGCCAGGCGGAACGCAAACTACGGTAGGCGGCGGCTATAACACCCCAGCGGGTGTAGCCGTAGATTCCGCCGGAAATGTGTATGTTGCCGACACTTTCAACCAATCAGTTTTCAAAATTACCCCAAGCGGTACCCAAACCGCCCTTACCGACTATACTTTTAACGCTCCGGCAGCCGTCGCTGTGGATGCGGCCGGCGACGTCTATGTCACTGATGACGGCACCAACGTGCTGTACAAGGTCACTAAATCCGGTGTCCAGAGCACATTGCTCACTGGCTTGAACGTTCCCAACGGTGTCGCGCTGGACGGCCTTGGCAACATTTATATCGCCGATACCTACAGCAGTAAGGTCATCAAGGTCGATCGTGCCGATCCGGTGTCCTTGCAATTCGACTCCACAAAGAAGGGGTCTACCAGCAAAGATAGTCCCCGGACAGCCTATGTCGACAACATCGGGAATGCTGCTCTAAAGTTTTCGGCCGTGACCTACGCGGCAGACTTTCCGCAGGGATCGACTGGCGGAAACGACTGCACGTCGAGCACATCGCTAGCAGTCGGCAACACCTGCTCCCTGACAATTGATTTCAGTCCAGTAGCTTCACTCGGCTCCAAGCCCTCTGTGGTGTTGGATGAGGCTGTAAAGTTGACCACCAACACTTTTAATTTGCCTAATAAAAAACAAGAGGTCGAGGTTTCAGGGACCGAACTACCGAAGTAGGCCCAAGACAGATTCGCATTCGCGCTCGCAATCAACGGCCGGAGCTCACAAAGCCCCGGTCGTTTACTTTTGGCGAAAGCAGCAATTCAAGATCACCTAGAGGAGAGTTCTTCTCCGTGGAACTATCAGTCTTATCTCAACGCAATATCCGGAGATGCCCACGGCTCGCGGATAGCTTCGCCTCACAGATCCATCGTAGGTCGGCTCGAATGCCCGATTTTTCGTACCCTGGGGGAATTGTTTTCACGCGCGCCAATCAGGCCGCGTCGGCACGGTAGCACCCGCACCACCGTGTCCTTCAAGCGCTCCGTCAGAGCGAACCTGCCTAGCCTTTCCGAGATAGGACTTGACTGTCCGCCCAGGTAAGCGTCACTGTGTGCCGGTACTTCTCTTGCGTAAAAAATCCGGCCACAGATGCAATAATGGACATCAGTCTGACCGACAAAATCGCGACTTTGCCTGCTCTCAATAATGCCCAATTACTTCTGCTCTGGCGCGAGAATTTCTCGAAAGCTCCGCCGCCCAAGCTGCGCTAAGAACTGATGGTGCCCATTCTTGCTTGCTGGATGCAGGAGAAAGAATACGGCGGCTTGTCGCATTCAGCCGGGAAAGGCTTCACGAGAATGCAAAATCGATCTCGTCTGAAAAGCAACCTCAAGAAGAGATTCCAACCGGGTCTGAAAAGGGCACTCGTCTGCTTCGTTCCTGGCATGGAGAAGTGCATTAGGTCATCTCGAATTCCCTGCTTCGCCCACTTCGACGTCAAATAGAGGCCCAGACTAGAATTCGAATGCGAAGGGTTTCTCGCTTTCAGAGTTCTTAACTTCGAAATGAGAAAAGAAGGGAGTTCGAAACCCGGAAAGTCATAGGAGATTCGTGCCCAAACGACGCCAACATCCCTTCGGGGCTCAATTTGATGAAAAGCGCACCAAGGAGGGTCGTGGCGATATAAACGTGTTGCTCGAAAACAACGTGAACCTGTCGAATGTGGCCGGATCAAGCCACTTTGACGATCTAATTGAGCTCGGCCGTTCCGCGAAACCGCCGCTCAAAATCAAGCATCTGAGCCCGAACTTGAAGGAGCCCCAATTCCCTCGGGGAAGAGGCTATTTTGGGTCTCTCATCGGCCAGATCCAAAAAATACTGCTCAACCATCCCGAATTACGTTGGTGGATGGAATCGGATGGCCTTGTCGTGAATGAGTTGCCTCCGGACTTGGACTTCGTAGCCTCTTAAGGCGTCGATCGGAGACTTCCGGTTTTGAGATTACTTCAGTGCCAAGAGCGGGTGGCTGCTGCCGATGCCTTGACGCCACAATCCTTGGACGATGACCTTCTGATCGTCGATCTGGTGCCATTTAACAGCGATTTCTTGCAGCGTTTGGCCCCACGCTAAAACCTTGTTTGCGGCATCCTCAACAGTAAATGGCCCTCCATTATCCTTCGGAGGACGCACGTACAGATGGATGTTTTCCGCCATAGAGGTTCCCGGCTTGTAATAAGAAACCATAGCTAGTGAGCTTGTGTGGTTTGGCGGTGGTGGACTGTCACTTTGTCTACGTGTATCGGACCAGTTTTTATTAATCGCGATAAGTTCTTGAATCAGATCTCTTGGAAAGAGGCCTACGTTGATGTTCGCCTCTGTGAGCGAAACGTGCCCGTATACAGACTCGTCTTTGTCTGCCATGCCATACACAACTCTCGACACACTCGCATTGATTAGGCGAGTAGCGCATGCTGTCTTATTCGGGGAGTTCCTCTTTGAACAGGGCTCCAGCGTTGTATAGACAGTGCAACCGCTCAAATCGACGAGGTCCACATCATCATTCATCTTTTTGAGCGCGCAGAACTCGGCGTGCCTGCCCTTATCCGTTTCGCCTCGGTATGCTTTTGCCAAAACCGCCCCATCTTTTACGACCACAGCGCCGACGCAAGGATGCGATTCACCGTCATCCTCTGGAATACTCTTTCTGGCTTCCGCTACTGCCAGGACGCAGAACTCTCTATCCAAGGCCGGTTGGGCAAGATCTGCTCCTGCTTCCGTTAAGAAGATACCGTCGTAGTCTACAAGGTCGACCGGCTGACACGCTCTCTGGCAGACTTTGCCAAGATCGTCGAGCAATTCGATAAGCAAGGCGTCAGCTTTGTCTCGGTCACCCAGCAGTTCAATACCACCACATCGATGGGACGGCTGACGCTGAATGTTCTTCTCTCTTTTGCCCAATTCGAGCGGGAAGTGACGGGAGAGCGCATCCGGGACAAGATTGCCGCTTCCAAGCGAAAGGGTATGTGGATGGGTGGTGTGGTTCCACTCGGCTATGACCTCGAAGACCGACATCTTGTCCTCAACCCGGCTGAAGCGGAAAAGGTGCGAGAGATTTATCGGATCTACCTGAATCTGGGCTGTGTCACCAAGCTGCGAGAGTATCTGGAACAGGCAGGAATTCTCAGCAAGAAACGAGTGAGCCGCACCGGGCGCGCCTCGGGCAATTCAATTTTCTCTCGGGGTGCGCTGTACAAGATCCTGCGCAACCGGATTTATCTGGGCGAGATCACTCACAAGAAAGCATCCTACCCTGGCCAGCACGCTGCCATCATTGATCAAAAGATGTGGGACCAAGTGCAGGCACAGTTTCAATCCAATCTCCAGGCGCCCCGGAAACGACCGCGATCGACCGAACAGAGTCTCTTGATGGGACTGCTCTATGATGAGTGCGGCAATCGATTCACACCGTCGCACGCAACCAAAAAGGGAAGGCGCTATCGTTATTATGTCTCCCAGGCCGTGATCAAGAATGCTCGAAACCGCCAACATGGTCCGGCTCGAATTCCGGCTTCGGAGATCGAGGAGTTGGTGATCTCGCAACTCACTTTACTGCTGAGATCACCGCAGCGATTGCTGGACCTTCTTGCCGATGTTGACCGTTCACCGTCACCGGGAGAGATCAAGGCCGTGACAGAAGTTTCTCGAGTATGGAATACGGCCACGACCGGCAAAATTCAGGACCTGTTGGGATCAACGGTAAAAAGGGTCATCGTTCATAACGATCGAATCGAGATCGAAATCATTCGATCACCTCTTCGTCAAACTGTGTTGGGCGTACCCGACGATCCGGAACTCCCGATCAACAACCCTGACGAAGTGGTCGTGATTGAAACTGCGGCCCAGCTGAAACGATGTGGCGGAGATATGCGCCTGGTCCTGCCTCCCGATTCTCCGGGCGCGAAACCGCATGCAGTTCCCTCTCTCATTCGTGCGATGTCGAGAGCGCACGATTGGGTGGAGCGCATTCTGCGAGGCGAGGCAGTAAATCAGCGATCGATCGCAAAAGAGACAGGCCTCGATGAACGGTACATCAGCCGTATCATTCCGCTGGCCTTCCTGGCTCCAGATCTGACAGAAGCAATCCTCGAAGGCAAGTAAGCGCCTCATCTGTCGCTGGATACCTGGCTCGGAAACATTCCCATCGAGTGGACCCATCAAAGGGAGCGAATTGCTCTTCATCCGCAAACAGTCTGGCTGCAACCTAAAACAGCCGAAGACTCAATCTAGACTTGGATCGCAAGCATCATTCCAATCAGGCCAGAGAATAACCTCAATGGGATCAGTTGCGATTTTGCTGGTCGATGGGCGCGGTGTCGATGGTATCCTTTTTCCCTTCTGCGTCACTCCTGCGGTGATATGCGTCTGTAAGCTCCAAACGGATCACATCGTCGTTCGGCGCCAGCCGAACTGCAGCCTCAAGGCTGGTGATCGCGGCATTTGCGTTCCCCGAGTCGAGCTGAAGTTTGCCGAGCTGATAATAGACCGCTGGATTCTTCCCGTCTGACTGCTCTAATTCCGTCAGCAGCGCCTCAGCTTCCGTTCGTTTGTCCAGAGCAATCAGGACAAGTGCAAGATTATATTTTGCCTCAGTGTTAGCGGGATTAAGGTGAAGTGCCGAACGCAGCTGTAATTCTGCCTTCGAGTATTCATGCTCGCCGGCGAACGCATACCCCAGAGCCGCAGGAGCGAGAGCAAAGTCGGGGTGGGTCGCTTCCAAATGCAGAAGACGGTCGATTCCTTCCGCGGTGTCGCCGGTCTTGATGAGTGAGTCGCCGTAGGCATAAGCCAGCAGAGGAATTGCGTTCATCTGGAGTTGTAACGGGGCGAGTGTCTCCACCGCGTTCTTGTATTCCGACAGCATGAATTGGCTCATGCCCAACGGCACGCGTGGACGCGGGTCTTCCGGATGGATCTTTACATACCTGCCGAGACAGATCACAGCCTGGCGATAATCCTGGGCACCGAAAGCAGCGCGGCCCCAATTGTAGTCCAAACCTTCCATCGTAGGGTTCCACTTCGCGGCCTGCTTGAAATAGCTTGAGGCCGAGATGTAGGACTCCTTTTCAGCATTAATCACTCCGAGATTGTTAAAGCTGTCTGCAATGGCAGGTCCAATCCGCTGCTCGAATTGCTCCACTTCCACTGCAGCGGCGGGGTCGGTAATTTTGTCAGCTTTCCGGGTCGGGTACCTGAGGATCGGCTTGCCCTCCAAGTTGGCTACATCCAGTTTTCTGTTGTCGAGCAGCAGGTCCTGCGCGATTTGCATCTCTTTCTTGCCCTCGTCGGTTTTTCCCTGCTGTATCAGTAAGAGGCCCAACTGGTAATGAGCGCCGCGGATCTGATAGTGATTCCGCGAAGGATCCGTGCAAGCCTGGATTGCCTTGCGCAGAGCAGTCTCTTGCTCTGCGGGTCTGCCCAGCTGGCTATACAGGTCACCCAGCAGCAGGAAGGTGTCGTCACTGTGCGGGTTCAATGCGGCAGCACGAGTGAGATCGCGGACGGCCTCCGACAGATGATGCTGCTTCATGGCAATGTAACCGAGTTCGTAATAGCTGAGAAAATCATTCGGATGAATCGCGAGCTCCTTGCGAAACTCTGCCTCGGCTTCTGGGAAGGCGCTGTCGCCCGACCTTCTCAAGTAAGAAGCGCCGAGCGAATAGTGGGCATCGAGAAGCTTGTCATTCCTGACCAATGCTTTCCTGAACTCTGGAATCGCTTCTTCAGGGAAGTCGGCGTTACCATAGGCCAGACCAAACTCCATGTGTATCTGAGCCATATCGCCAAATTCCGCTAATATCTTCGTGAAGATTTTCGCCGCATCCTTCTTGTCCAGCATAGCGAGATCGGCCTGACTCAGGGCGTATTGATTTTCAAACGAGGGATCGATTGCCGCTGCGGCCGCGAACTGATCTCTGGCTCCCTTATTGTTATCCATCCCCAGAAGCGCCTGGCCGAGAAGCCAGTGTAGCTTTGCTGACCGTCGATCTCGCACTCTCCTGGATGAAGCGCTGATCAGGTTCTGTGCCAGGTATTGCACCTTGGGCAGATCATGCGCATCCAAGGCTGCCTCAGCGTAGTCCATCTGAATGGCCGCGTCGTTGGGACTGAGCGCGAGAGCTTCGTCGTAAAGCGGAACTGCCTCTGGGTATCGGCCGACATAAGCCCGACCATTAGCAATCTGGTGCAGTGCGTCGGCGAGGAACAGTTTGTACTCAGACGCCGCTTGAGTGAGATCGCCTTTTCCCTGGAGAGTTTCCGCCGCGTTGTAATGCTGCTGCAGCGATGATGCCGTCGAATGTGGCTTCGCGGCACTTTGTCCATAGACACCCGCAACGCAGGCCAGCAGGACGACGACTACGCCGAGGGTTGGAGATTTCCTGTTGTGGTTAGCCGGAAAGGTCGGCGCGAGTGAGGTCATTTTTGTGTGCGTAAGATTTCCTTCTTGATCTAGGTGGGCAGCCAATCCGGGATCTTCTGCTCGGCGGCGCACAGACTGAAGCAGCGAATACGACAGCAACCGGTGGACCATCATCGCTCTTGCTTGGCAGAGGGACTGTCCTTCTGCGGCAGGTCCGTATGAATGTGCCACGGCACGCTTTCGTCGGAGATGTCCGGACGGGTGCGCAGAAATTCCAGAGAACTGGTCAACGATTCTGGGTCGGCTTTTTCGGTGAGCAGCAGCGCCTGCTCCCGTTCAGCCTGTTCCTTCCGGCCCATCCTTCTGTAGAGAATCGCCAGATTGTAATGTGCAGCAACATCGTCCGGATCGATTCTTTCGAGCGCCTCAAATTGCCGCATCGCGTTTTCGTTGTCGTCCCGCTGGAAGTAAGTAATGCCCAGTTCGCGTCGCGCATCCCGCGCCTCCGGGTACTGTTGCACGACTTCTTGCAGATCGGCGAGCTCCGCGTCGGATTCCCCAGCTCTCCTTTCCAGCAAAGCCCTGTAGTAAAGAGCGCGAGCATTGTTCGGACTCAGCAGCAGCGCCTTCTCGATTGCCTTGCGTGCGGGACCGAACTGTTCCCACTCGATTTCAGTCAGCGCAACATTTGTGTAGCCGTCGGCATAATCCGGGCGCAGCCTGACTACCTGTAGAAATGCATGGACGGCGGCCGCATATTGGAATTCATCGAGATAGCCGATTCCGAGATTGTTCCAGCGCGTCCAGTCCGGGTTGCCGTTCGCGGCCGGTGGCGAGGGCGAGTTGTCGCCTATCTTCAGAGTGCGCGTGCTCGATGCGAGTTCCACCACCGGATAGGCAGGATGGATCTCGCCGAGCACATTGTTGATATAGCTTTGCCGGAAATGGCGGTAATTTATCTTCGCCGTGATGGTGATGGAACCTTTGATATTTGCAGGAACGCGGAAGCGATATCGAACCAGCGTCGACCGCCCTGACTGAATCGTGTTGTCGTAAGCGACCGAATGGAATGTCTGGACCTGGTGGTTGTCGACGAATGCGCCGTCTTTATCCACTGGACGATTCGTGAAGCTGTGAGCTCGAGGATCCAGCTCCCCGTCTGGCCTGAGAGAACCGCTGTGATAGATATCCTTGCCATGGGCGTCTTTGACAACGAATTCTACCCACGCCTCATATAGGTCGCGGACTTCCGGAATCAACGAGTGCCCTATGCTCTTATTCTGGATTACTACATACGCGTCGAGTATTTCGTTCGGCTCGATACGAAAAGGCACCGACCCCAACGGCCCGATCAGCTGCCCCATATCCGCATTCTTTATTCCGAAGATATCGACGTTCAGATAGTCGCCGGTCTGGAGGAATTTTATTGTTTTCTCCAATTGCTCGTCGAACCCATAGTAGAACGGTACTGCCGTATTTCCCGCGGTCCAGCTGTGCGATGCGAAGGTTCCATCCTTCGCGCCGTAGTCCGGCAGCGTATTCGGGGCACGCTTCATATGGCAGTTCTGGCAAGTTTTAAAGTCTCCGGAATAAAAAGTCAAAGGATTAAGGCGCGAGAATTTCGAGTTCTGCCACTCGTCAAAGGTGACAAAAGCACTCAGGAATTTGTAACCGTTCAGCTGCTCCGGCAAGTTTGCCTTATGACATGCTGCGCAGAACTCAGGCGTCCGGTAGAAGCTTTGCATGACCGCGCGAGAGTGACGGTCCGTATGGTTCATAATCTCGTCGTATGGAACCTTTCCAGGGATGCGGTTGCCGTTTTCATCCACGATGACTGACGGGACGCCCATGATGAATCCGCCGTTTCCGCTGGTAGACTTCAGGCCCTGTATGGAGTGACATACCATACAGGTCACGCCGCTGTCATCGAATTTTCTATCGACTTGCGAATTTTCAGTGAGCGCGCCGCTCAGCACGCCGATCGGGTTGTGACAACTATCGCAGTGCCGTGAGAATTCAATGCCTTTCGACTTGTTCAGCAGGTTCACACTGGTGCGATAAAACGGTTCGCGAAAAGAATTCGAGTGCAGCGCCTGGCGCCACTGGTGATAAGCCTCCTGATGACAATGCGCGCAATACGTTGCGTCGGGAAAATCCCCAGGGCTGATAAAGCCGCCACCCTGCACTTCCGGGTTACCCGGCGCGAAAGGAAGCTCTTTTCCAAAGCGGTAGTTATAGTCAGATGCAATTTTTTCCGAGTACTGCTTACGCGTCGAATCCTGCTCCTGCCCCAAGGCAATGGATCCGAACAGTAGGCAGACAAGAATGACTCCGAAGGGGTTCGCAATTTTGCGCTTTGTCCTGGATGCGGTCAACGGACGCCACATGAGACATGTCATGCGCGGCATATTCAGTATCCGCTCCCCACGAGAACGCGGGATTTTCACCATGAACCTCTCGGTTTCGGGATGGTTTACAAGCATTTCACTTTCTCGGGGCCATTTCTTTTGAGATACCGTCGTAGACGCTGGGAATGATGCCTTTACCTTCCTCAATCACAAAGTAGCGATCAACTCCGGGCAGATTGACTCGTTCCACCCGACCGGTGCTGGCCCAGCGAATCTCAACCGTGTCGACAGACGTAGACTGGCCGAGACCAAAGTGAAGACGCTGATCGTTTGAGGACTCGTAGCTCCCTCCGCTCATGACGTCATCGCGTTGCCGGATTCCTCCCGCGGTCAGATATACGGTAGAACCGACCGCATCGCGTGGACTCCCCGGGCCGCCCACCAGTTGAATGCCCACCCAGTGATTCTTATCCGGGCTAACGTTGCGCAGCAGGACAGGAGTATGGTCGATACAGTTGATGACGACATCGATTTTCCCGTTGTTGAACAGGTCGCCGACCGCAGCACCGCGCGACGGAATCACATCGGCCAAGCCAGTGCCTTCCACTGCGGGAACAACCTCAAATTTCTTGCCCTGATCGACGTTCCGAAAGAGCAGCGGGCGCTCCGCATAAGTTGTTCCCCAGTTGTGCTGCCCGACCTGCGGGTAAACGTGCCCGTTGGCGATGAAGATGTCCTTCCAACCGTCGTTGTCGTAGTCGATAAATTCCGTGCCCCAACTTAAGAATGGATAGGTGATCTCGTCGATTCCCGCTCGTGAAGTCACTTCGGAGAAATTGCCGCTGCCCTTATTTTCGAACAAGGTGTTATAGTCGTCCGAAAAAGTCGTCGTGTAGAGGCCCACTCGTCCTGAATTTTTGTAGTCGCCGACTGCCAATCCCATGGATGCTGTCTCGCGCCCTGACCGGTTCAGAGCAAAACCAGAATAGAAACTGGCATCTTCAAAGGTGCCATCGCCCTTATTGATATATAGATAATTGGAGGACGAATCGTTTGCGACCAGCAGGTCCACCTTGCCGTCATTATCGACGTCGACGAACGTGGAACTGAATCCGTAATAGTGGTGTGGATCGCTGACGCCGGCCTTGACGCTCACGTCCGTAAAGGTCCCATCGCCGTTGTTGTGAAATAGGTGATCGGGCTCGCCTTCCAGTCCCCTCGGCCCGCAGCTGACGTCGACTCCGCGATACTGACAGAACCCGAGGCCGGCAGCACTCGAGCGAGGCGGATGCGCAATGTCATAGTGAACATATCCAGGCACAAACAGATCCAGGCGCCCGTCTCCGTCATAATCTCCGAAACTTGCCCCTGTCGACCAATTCCCAAGGGTTACTCCACCTTTTTCCGCCGTGTCCGTGAAAGTTCCGTTGTGGTTGTTGTGATACAGGCGATTGTGACCGAAATTCGTGACATATAAGTCCGGCCAGCCATCGTTGTCGTAGTCGCCCACCGCACAACCGTACCCCCACCGGTCGTTGGTCACGCCTGCAAGGTTGGCAACGTTTGTAAATGTGCCATCGTGATTGTTGTGAAACAGCGCAGCATGTGGCGGCTCAGCTTTTCCGTCCATCGCATCGTAGGTGGACCCGTTCACAAGATAAATGTCCAGCCAGCCGTCGTGATCGTAGTCCAGAAGGCACACACCGGAGCCGGTCTCTTCCAGGATGTACTTCTTCTGCGGTGTCCCCATCATGTGATGCCAGCTCGTCAAGGTCGACTTTGCCGAAATATCCTCGAAGATAATTGGTCCCGTTTTCACGAATCCGCCGGACGTGATGGGACGGTGTTCTGAGTCATAGACTGGCGCGAAAATGCCTGCAGTCGACGACCCCCCTTGCGGACCGCTGTGGGCGCTCGCATTTTGATCGGTGTTCTGAATCGCCTGTTCCTGCATCTGCCCTGTCGCGGTCAAAGAAAAGATCGTACCCGTACCGACAAATACCAACATCAGCATCCACTGCGATTTGCAGCCAAATCTGTTGCGCATAGACCATCCTTAATTCTGCGAGATCTTATCAGCCGCCGCCAACAAAGCGCATCCTTCGAAAGGTGGATGAATGTTCCGTTTTATAAGCCTCAGACTGAAAGGATTCACGACGCAGCCCAGAGCGCGCTCTGTGATACTTGTATGTATCACGGATTACGGAAGTCGAGGAAAGGCAAGTATCAATGCTACTTAATTTTCGGCCCATCTCTTCGGCTACTGCGGCTGCACGAAATCCTGACGTGCGAAGAAATTGTACGATCAGCAAACTCGGAAGGCCCAAGGAGAGACCTGTCCATAAGATCCCGCTCTACATCGTATTGCCTACAATCGCAATGCTTTGCACTCCTTGTAAGGGACAGAACATCTGTCCATGGCTGAACGTAGCTACCGCGTCAGGGGTACTTGGCGGCGCCGCGACCATCACGATAGACAAGCCCGACGAGCACACGGAGACCTGCTTGTTTCAGGCTCCCACGGCGGCTTCTGCGGACCTGTTGCGTATTTCGGTAACAATATCGGCCGACCCTCAGAATGCAGCCCAGGAGTTGGTCTCGCACGAAAAAAGCTGCTCCACTCCTGCCGTGCCACTCAGGGCGATCGGGAATGAGGCGGTTCAGTGCTCGACGAATACGGCACGATTTCGAGGAGCATGGGTGGTCGGCCGGGTCCGCAATAGCATATTCACCATCGAAATCCGCTCCCACTCCAGGAGATCCGAGGCTACACCCAATCCTCTTGACGAAAAGATTGAGGAAATTGCGGACCAGGTGGCAGGCGCGTTGTTTTAGATAACCCTGCTGACTGCACTTGCGTGCAGATATCCGGAGGGATAATGACGGGAATAACGGTTGAGCACGACACAAGTACTAAGATGAGAAAGTGGCGATGGACGATCGCCGCGACGATGATGGTTTTGGCTGTTGTTTTGTTGCGTGATGCCTGCGCCGCAAGTGCAAATTCCCCCATCCCTGTCATTACCATTCATGCCAGGCGCTATCAATTCGAACCTTCGGAAATCACGCTGAAGCAGGGCGAGACAGTTCGGCTGATCTTCATTGCGGATGACGCCGCCCATGGCATTACCGTGAAGGGGCTTGGTCTCGATCTCGAACTCCCAAGACATAAGCCCCGGGAAAAAGTTCTGACGCCCTCTACGATCGGCGATTTTGCAGGCGAATGCTCACGATATTGTGGCAATGGCCACAACCGTATGACATTTGTTATTCATGTACAACCGTGATTGCGGGAGCCTCACCGTGAAGGAATTCAACGGCCGCAACCTCAATGTCTCCGCGGGAAGACATCGAGAGAAATGGGAGTTGAGGTTGATTGGAAAACTGTTTCAAAACGGTCTCATTTGAATCTCAATTGTCTCAAGGGTACAGAGCGCACATCAACGACGAACCTGGACCGCAGAGTGGCTGACACGCTCTTCATCCAAATCTCCCGGAACGGAGAAGTGCTCTGACCGCGAGATCGATTGCTGACTGAAACTTCTACGCTGAGATTCTCTTTCGAACATAAAATATCGGCGGTTTGGCCGCTTAAATCGCGACATTTCAGATGTGCAGGGCGGACGGAGAACGTTGGACAGACTGTATGGCGGTGCTGGCAGTCTCGAGAGAACCCATCTCCCGCTTCATTTTCCCTGCTAACAGGGAATTTAACAGGGAAATCACGAAATTCTGGGCCGTCGTTCAGGCATGGAGCGCGTGGCAAGTGCACAATTCACTGTGTTTAGCCACCGCGACGGACCATCGGAGCTCAAAAAGAACAGGGAATTTTTTCGAGACATCAGGGAATTGAAATTCCCTGTTACGAGTTCTAGCAGCGAAAGTTTGTTAATTTTTTGTGACCTTGTCGCGAAAAGCGCCACAAATTCCCACTACGTGGATTTGAAGCTCAAGCGCTGTCTTTACTTACTTGAGAGATAGTGGGCGGAGACTGGTTGCATCGTTCAGTGACATGCCTCGACTATGTCATCTACTCCGCCTGCAACGCCGCGACGTTTCACCCGCGGGAGGAGGCGCATGGATTTAAAGCCCTGCTCAACTTGGAAAACCCGAAGTAGAGCGTCGATCAGATCGCGGCAGCAGTGGGTAAGTCGCCAGCGTACTGCACTGCCCGTGTCCGATTGACTGAACTTGCCGCTCAAGTGGTCGAGGGGTTCCATGCCGACGAGATTGGCGAGGGTCACGCGCTGGTGCTTGCTAAATTGCGATCGAGAACGGCTATCCTGAACTCTGAAGCTACATGAAGGCTAACCGGAAGAAGGTCACCGCAAAGGATTCTTTGCGGCGACCTCATAGCGGTTTTACTGGCCCTACGCACCTCATTGTCGAAAAGATGCGTAGCGTGAGTGATCCCTGCCCCCTGCGCGCATGGACGCTGCAACCGTTGCTCTCTCGGCGGGCATCTGGTCGGCCGCGCCGGCTGCGCGTGCGTCTTTCATGTGCAGCGCAATGCAACAGGGACATTTCGTGGTCAGGGTAACAGCCACCGCCATCAATTGCTCGCGCATTGAATCGATCGTCCCAGGTTCAAATGCTGCTTTATCGAACGCCCACTTGAACCAAAAACGTATATGCTGATTCAGAGTTTTTCCGCGAGGATGTCGACCATCTGAATCTGCGGCTGGGAGACGAATAGCTCTTCGGCACGAGCAAAGAGAGCTTTTGCCACCTCACCGGTTACATGTGCGTCGCGTCCTTCGTCATCCTTGAAGGTGTCAAAGATGCCAAACGTTGCCGGTCCAATCTTGAATGCGAACCAAGTTGTCGTACCAACCTCAGCTGCCACGAGAGGAGTCGCCGAACTGAGAAAGTGTTCCACGTCTGCCTCCTTACCTTCACGTGCCCGTAATGTTGCCAAAATACCAACTTTATTCATCTGATTTTTTCCTCGCCATTGGTTAGGCCGCGCGCCCCAGTTTCGGCGCGCAGGGTTGTTCGTTAGATCGCAATCGATCGTTGAGGAGATGCTGCCCACGCGGGCAAGGATTACCAGCGTGGGCTGGCAACGGGCCTGAGCCTATCGCAATTACAGCGCAGCGATACCGTTGAAGCCCACCGCCGCGGTGAACCCTGGAATCTCATCCACTTCCTTCAGCGTTCCGTCGGACTGGATGGCAAAGACACCCACAGTTCCGACCGCCGCGTTGAGCGAGTAGAAGAACTTGCCATCGCCGCTTACCGTGATGTCGAGGTTTGTGGCGTTTTCCGGGTTGCTTGCGACGACAGAGGACGAGGTGAGCGCGGTCAAGGCGCCGTTCTGGCCGATCGAAAATCCGGAGATGTTTGAGCTACCGGCATTCGATGCGTAGACAAAAGCGCCATTCGGAGTGATTGCATTCCAGCAGTTGGCGTCGCCGTTGGTCGTCAAGCTCTGCGTGACAGCGGAAAGCTTTCCATTGGAAAGCACTGCGTAGGAAGAAATTGCGGAAATGGTAGAACCGGTCTCAGAAACAATCAGCTTTCCATCGGGAGCGAACCGCCCTGCGAAGGCTCCAACCCCAACGCTGGGATTGATAACAAGGGGGCCTAATGTACCGTTCGGATTGATGTGGAACGTATCGATATTGTTGGTGAGACGCTCCACCACGGCGAGGGTCTGGCCGTCGGGGCTGATTGAAATTGATGATCCGCCGACCGCATTGGCAGAGAGAAATGCAGTGGAGTTAGCAATGGGAACCAGCTGCCCATGGAAGTCTATTTGGAAGCCAACGACGCTGCCCGCGCCGCCCTGGTTGAGGACATAAACGCGATTCTGCGACTGAGCAATGGCCACGGGATTGCTACCACCGGATGGTTGCCTATTCAGGAAAATCAGGTGCCCCCCGATAACCTGAAAGACAGTGATATCGCCACTTCCTGCGTTCGCGGCAAACAGGAGCGAGTGGTCTGCGCTCAACGTCAGCGAGCCCTGC
Source organism: uncultured Acidobacteriota bacterium (assembly GCA_963735505.1). Lineage (GTDB taxonomy): Bacteria > Acidobacteriota > Terriglobia > Terriglobales > Acidobacteriaceae > JAKAAZ01. Next base: position 494,011 of record CAVTLR010000007.1, read on the forward strand.
GATTCAAGAGGATCGTTCACACCCCCCGTGCCCCTGCCTTGCGTATCGAAGGTTTCCTTTGCGACCACTGTCCCATCGGAGTTATGAACAAATTCGGTTATCTGGTTTTTGTCGGCATTATTCGACATGACAAAGAACGTTTCTGTTCCTCTGGTTTGCGCGCTGGCGAGCATGGCTGGGAACAAGCATCCAATCCCAATCGTGATCGTCAATAGGCTACGAATTGCTTTTAACATTTGCTACTCCTTGAAAGGGTGAGAATTTGCGCGCAAAAAAGATCCAGACGTTGTCTGCGAAGGCAACGCTCGTGGAATGTCCGCTCTGTGCGCAGCCATTGGAGAGGCCAAGAGAGGAAAAGGTTACAGGCTCGTGCATGAATGCCGAAAAGTTCATGGGGGCAGTGTTCCCCGTTTATAGGTGTGCTCGACAAGCATGCTCGAACGTACTGCTGATCCGATCAAAAATTACTTGCATTGATGACCCTTCGCAAGTTCCTTTACGCCCTCGACTCCGGCTCAGGCTCCGTCAGCGCTCACAGCATCGACTCCGATGGAACCCTGAACCAGCCTGGAGATATTGAAGGCCTGCCGAAGACGGCCGGTTTCAATCGAATTGCCGCTCTCTAACGGAATCCTTGAGGCACTACCAGTCCGGCCCGCACCATTTCTAGGCTTTCAAAAAAGCGAAACGCTTGCGACCAATTTTGGAGGCCCTCGTGATCGGACTCGGTTCCTGCGGACCTTGCTCACCGTTCACTTAGCCGAATCACTTGCAGATCCAGACGAGAGCACTACAAGGGGAGACAGTCGGACGGATGACGAAGCCGAGACATCCGAGTGCGGGTATCGAGCGGTTGTGCTCGAACTTCGGTGGCCTAGCAACTTTCCAACGAATCCGATGTTTCCCGTCCGCGCCATCATGTCTGTGCCATACGCGTGCCGAGCCGAATATGCCGACTTTGTAGCAATGATGTCGCGAAGGCGCTACGCAACTGCGGTTCTCAGGGAGTATGGGTTTTGAGCAGTTGGACAAAATTCGCGAGGTCGGAGGGGCTTACATCCGACACCGCCCAGAATTGGAACCCACCACGAGACCACCGCATAACGTTATAGCCCTGCCATGATTTGATCGTTTGTTTTGAGCTGAATCCAGTCGAGCCGGGCCACACAAAAACATTAATGAAGTGCTTGCGTCTTTGATAGATAAGGGCGGCGACGTCGCGTTGATCGATGTAATCTAAACGGCCGCCAATCAGTGGAAATCCAGCGCTTGCCAAATCCACGACAGGCGGTGAGAAATCAAGCTTGCCATCGAACCACGGCTTGACAGTGTGTTGGTCGGTCGATTGCACGTCGAAGAGGTGACCCGGTTGCAGCGAGCGTATATTGCTCGCGACTATTTCCTGGGCGATCAGGCTTGTATGCCGTTGACCAACAATATTCGGAATCGCTCGCGCGCCCAGGAGAACGGCGATCACGAGGGCCGCGGCAACCACAGACCATTGGATGGCGGAGCGACGCCACATCTGAATAGGTTTGAGATGGACCTTGTCGCTGGGGAGCGAAGCACGAATGCGAGATTGGAGACTCTCAGGCGACGGTTCATACAGGTTCGACAACCGCAACGACTGACGCAAGGTTTGCTGCTCGTGGAGTTTCCCCGCGCAACCGGCACACGTCTTCAGATGCTCCTCAAACTCGACAGAGCGTACGACGTCGAGTTCACCGTCGAAATAGGCTTGGAGCAATGGCTCATTGTTTTCGCAGGTCACGTTGCTCCTCCTCATTGCGCATCCGCAGTAGCCGCTCGCGTAATTGGGCGCGCCCACGAGCGAGACCGGACATCACTGTGCCGATGGGCGTGTCCATTACTTCAGCGATTTCTTTGTAGGACATATCCTCCAGTTCGCGGAGGACGAGAACCTCACGGAAGGTCACCGGCAATTCGGCAAGTGCCTCACGAAGCATACGGCGATCTGACGAACGCAACAGCGCCGTTTCCGCGTCGGACCGTTCCGTATTAGCCGTGTGGATTTTTTCGTCAAATTCCTCCGCCAGGCCAGCAGGGCGATTCTTCTCCAAGAATGAATAGCTGGTGTTGCGCACGATTTTCAACACCCATGCTCGGGAGTCTCCTCCCTGATAACCGCCGAAGAACTTGAACGCTCGGAGATATGACTCCTGAACAATATCTTCGGCATCGTGAGTGTTGCGAACGAGCCAGTGCGCCAGATTGTAGGCAGCATCCAAGTGCGGCATTACAACCTGATCGAAAGAACCGGCCTGGTCCAGCCCGCGCTTTTCTTCTCCCATCGGAAACATTCTATTCTCCTTGTTCCAGACCGACTCGCAATCAAATCTATTCCCGCCAACCGCGCATACGGCAGAAAAATCCCTCTCTTTATAAGGACAATGCCGAAAATCCAATTGGCCTGAGACAGCGCTGCATTTCACTCTGTAAAGCGGGAATATTCAGCGGGCATGGGCAGTCTAGATAGGTGAACGCAAATGCATCGTGGCCAACACAGGTGCCCAACTGGAGGAAAGCATATGTCGAAATACATTGAACAGAATCTCGATCGAGACGGAGTGGATCGTCGCGGTTTCCTGAAATGCATGGCCTGGGCTGGAACAGGCACTCTTTGTCTGCTGCAGGGCGGCGTTTTGAAATCATTCGCACTTGCCGATGTACTGCAACAAAAGGTAGAGCACCTCACCGGAGACCTAAGCTTCGTGCAGATCAGCGACAGCCATATCGGCTTCAATAAAGCGGCCAATCCGGACGTTACGGCTACCTTGCGCGAGGCTATTGCCAAGGTCAACGCGCTTGCAACGCGCCCTTCGTTTGTGCTGCATACGGGCGACCTGACGCAGCTATCGAAAGCCGAAGAATTCGATACTTTGTCCGAATCGCTGAAAGCCCTAAAGACCGACCGCATCTTTTACGTTCCAGGCGAGCACGATGTGCTCAACGATAACGGCGAAATGTTCCATCAACGCTTCGGACAGGACACACAAGGCGACGGCTGGTACAGCTTCGACGCGCAAGGGGCGCATTTCATCGGCCTGGTGAACGTATTCAACCTCAAGGCTGGCGGGCTCGGTAGTCTCGGCAACGAGCAGCTCGAATGGCTCAAGAAAGACGTTGCCAAACTGAAGAGCAGCACTCCCATCGTCGTATTTGCGCACATCCCGCTCTGGGCGATTTATCCGCAATGGGGCTGGGGCACAGACGACAGCGAACAAGCTCTCTCTTATCTGAAGCGATTCGGCTCGGTCACGGTTTTGAATGGACACATTCACCAGACCATGCAGAAGATCGAGGGCAACATCGCGTTCCACACAGCTTGCTCGACAGCTTTCCCGCAACCGCAGCCAGGCCATGCCGAATCTCCGGGTCCGATGAAAGTGCCGGCCGATAAATTACGCGGGTTGCTCGGCATCACCGAAGTAAACCTTATTCGCGGCAAACACACTTTGGCGGTCGTGGACTCAACACTTCAAGACTAAGGAGCTTTCTCATGCAAGACTGGAAATTGAAACAACGCAGAACCATCCGCATCATTGGAACAGCCGCCGCCGTTCTTTCGCTTATCCTCGCGAGTGGCCGTTTAGGACCGCGCACTGTCGCTGCAGGTCAGGACCCATCCAGCACGAATGTAGTGGCCATCGATAACTTCACTTTTACACCCACGGAACTAGCCATACCCGCGGGCACACAAGTCACATGGATCAATAAGGATGATGTGCCGCATACTGTTGTCAGTGTCGATCACAAATTCAAATCGCGAGCGCTGGATACGGATGAAAAGTTTTCGTTCGTGTTCCAGACTCCGGGTAAGTATCAATACTTTTGCTCGGTCCATCCGATGATGATCGGCATGATCATCGTGAAGTGAGGCCAGCCGGGAAACGTTGGATTGCGCCTCTCCTCTCGGTATTCAGGACAAGAAATTGCTCCCGCGCTCGACGCCTGCGGAAGAACCATTCCCATTACCGCGGATATCGCCGCAATCCCGAAATCTGCCACGCAATGTGCCAGAGAAACGCTGGATTATTGCGAAGGTAGCGTCGCCATAGATGTCGAGGATCCTGCATCAGCCGATGCAGCCACTGCAGTCCGGCGCGCTTGATCCAGTCGGAACAATCGCGAATCTGACCGGTGTGATAATCAAACGCCGCTCCTACACCGATTAACAATGGCACCCGCAGGCGATCGACATATTGCGCCATGAATCGTTCTTGTTTGGGAGTGCTGAGTCCCACCCACAGGATGTGCGGCTTCGATTGTTCAACCTTAGCCAGGATTTCCTCTTCTTCTTCCGGAGTGAGGTTTCTAAACGGGGGCGTATATGTCCCGACCACCTGCAGGCCCGGGAACCTCTGCTGCAATGTTTCGCTGAGAAGTTCCGCCACGCCAGGCTTGCCGCCATATAGAAAATTGCGATAGCCTCGCTCGACGGAAAGCCGGCACATGGCCGTCATGAAGTCCGGCCCAAAGACACGATTCATCTTCGGAAAGCCCTGAAGGCGGCCAATCCACGACATGGGCATTCCGTCCGGGGTATTGATACACGCGTGGTTCAGGATTTCGCGAAACTCGGAATCCGTCTGTGCTTCCATCACTCCATGCACTCCGGTGACACAGACGTAACCAGCGCTCCCTACCGCGATCTGCTGACCGGCCAACCCAACTGCCAGCTTCAGATCGACGGCGGATATCTTCACCCCAAGCACATCGGCGTGTGCCTGGATGAACGCAGTCTCGGGCATACAAAAACCTTCGCCGCAGTGGCAATTCGAAGAAATCGATTCGGTCATACTCCTCCGCCCATGGCAAAGAGCAAGGTATGGATCAGAACCGACATATCCATAAAGAAGGTGCGGTTCCGGATGTAATAGAGGTCGTACTCGATGTTCTCGTGGATTGGGAGTGCTCTGTCGGCGCTCAGTTGCCACAGACCCGTAATCCCGGGAATCACCTGAAGTCGCTGCCGGTGCCGGGAGTTATAGCGCTGTACAACGAAGGGCATCTCCGGTCGCGGTCCTACCATCGACATATTGCCCAAAAAGACGTTCATCAACTGAGGCAGCTCGTCGAGACTGAGGCGTCTGAGAAGTTTTCCGATCCTGGTAATTCGCGGGTCACACGATTTCGTTGGAGAAACATCATATTTCGGTGCGCTCGTATACATCGAGCGGAACTTATACATATCGAACAATTCTCCATGTCGGCCTACCCTTTTCTGTACGAAAAGCGCAGGTCCAGGCGAGTCCAGCCGAATCAGGAATGTAATCAGACAGAGCAGAGGAGAAAAGAACACCAGTAGAAGAGACGACAGGATCAGGTCCGCTATTCGCTTGGCCGCCGCGTAGTACCATGGCGCGGCCTGCTCAAGCGTGGAAGTCAGCAGCAGGCCATCGATGGCAGTTGATTCCGTCCACTGCGGTTCCTGGAGAGGGGAACCGAGAAGAAACGCGATGCGTAATCGAGCTTGCCTCGCGGCATATACGGCGTTGGTCAACTTTTCCGTGGAAAGATTTGGGATTGCGACCATTAGCATGTTGCACCGGCAGGACTTCAGCAAAGCTGCTGTAACCGGTCCGGGTTGCACGGGAACGGAACGGGAGCGTCGATATCCCATCTCGAACATGGAGTCCCCAGCCAACTCCGGACTGTCGTCAATCACAGCCACAGGACGAAGTCCGAGTCGTGATGAATAAAGCAGGGCAGACACAATTCGCTTTCCCGTCTCACCCGCGCCATAAACAACTACCCGCTCGATGCCGTACTCTCGGACCTGCAGTATCCGGATGATCGAGGAAAACATCTGCTTCTGGAGGATCAGCAAGAGCGGAATCAGGATGATGGCAATAAAAAATTGCATGCAGGAAAAGTTCAGATTCAAAAGTAAGCTGAATGGAAGTGAAAGGAGCAGCGATTGGGCGGGAATCCGAATTGCGCGTTCCGTCTCTCGAATCTGAAGCAAGCTGCCGTCTCCGCGATATGCGCCATCCCTTTGCATCAGTAGCACCACAAATAAACCGAATACGATGCTTATGGCTGCTATTTCTCGCACCGGATATCGAAGTTGTGTGCCCATATGCAGCGAGAGGTGAATAAAGTAAGCTGCAAAAATACCGGCGGCACAGGTAAGAAAATCCGCCGACACCTCGGACAGGGCTATCACGCTCCGGAACAAATCTCTTGAGATTGCCTGCCGCTCCTTGGGTGAGGATGCCAAATTCTCAGCATGGAGACTCGACGCGAAGAATTCAGGTGCGGACATGTTCATCCCTTCTGCACTGGAATATCGTGCGACGTTCTTTTGCCTTCATCGCGATTGCCCTTCCGATGCTGCCGCAGGCAGAGAAGTGGAGAACCTGGGATTCCGCAGGAATGCAGCAGGCGCTCCCAGTCTGCGATAAAGGCTGATGTACTGCTTCGCGAGTCGCGAAGCAGAAAATTGCGGGAGAGAGATCGGTGCCTTCACAGGATCCTGAAGGGTGCAGGCAATGGCTTCTAGCAGCGCATCCTCCGCGTTCCTCTGCAGCGCGACGAATCGGCAATGGCCATCCCCCACTTCACGATGGGCGGGAATATCCGAACAGACCACCCGGCAACCGGCAAGCAGGGCTTCCGCAACTGGCAATCCGAAGCCTTCGGTTATTGAGGGTGCAGCAAGCGCTTCGCACTGCGCATAGCACCATTGCAGCTGCGCTTCCGACAGCCCTTCGAGAAAGTGAACGCTCCGGTTCAGACCGCAACTGGACACCAGCCGACGGATACTGCTGGTTTCAGGCCCAGCGATGCCAACGATGACCAGCTTCATACGCGGGTCAACCTGTCCGGAAAGCAACAATCGATCGAAGGTTCGAATGAGCAGTGGAATGTTCTTGTTTCGGCGGTGCTGCGCAACGCAGAGAAGAAAAGGTTCATTGTGCCAGCCAGGGATCGGAGATTCGATGGCACAGAGCGGCTCAGCCTCGACGCAGTTATAGATTCGTACCGCTTTTTGCCATGTGCTGGTCGGCGCATACTGCCCTAACCGAACCCTTGTAACTTCGGAGACGCAGGCGATCACGTCGACATTGCGAAGGCATTGTTGCAGAATCACGCGATTGAAAATGAATTTTGAGAGGCCAAAGTTTAGAGGAATTTCATAGGGATACAGATCATGTAACGTCACGACTGTCGGACAGGAAAACGATCCAGCATTTACAGGCATGGGGAAAGATAGATGGACAACATCGGTCTGGAGAGAAGCGGCCAGCGCGGGGAGTTGTCGGTAGTACCAGAGATTTCGGCTGAGTGAGCTCGGTTCCATTTCGGCTATGTGAGTGGCAAGCCGGGGAGCAGCATTGAGGCCTGCCGCCTGGACGAGCTCACGCTGCCAGGGCGCAACGACAAGATGCACGGTAGAAATCTCCGGCTGCCGCAACAGACAGCGCACCATATTGAAGGCGTGGCGCTGCACACCGGAGATGTGAGATGAGAAAGAAGCAGCAGCAATCAAAATCTTCACGGTCTCAATCCCTCCTGAAGTCCACGGACGCGATACACAGCACTGGTCTCATGCTTTGTCATGCAGCACCTCGCCATGGCCGAAAGATCCTGCGGCTACGCCTGCGCAATACCGGAAGAACTTCAGCAGCGAGCATTTTGCGTGGATCGCGCGGATCGACCTTCGACCAGTGATCCCTTATCAGGATCAGAGCCGCTGTCGCGACGAAGGACAGAAACGTCAGCGCCAGAGTGAGCAACAGACGATGAGGAAACGACTTCTTCTCGGGCACTCCTGGAGCGTCGATCACGCTGACAACCGGAATATCCTTCGCTTCCTCGATGCGGGCCATCTCGTACTGCTGCGTGAGGAGCTCGTACACCGTCTCCTGCACTCGCACCTGGCGGTAAAGATCGGCGTATGGAACCGCAAGTCGGGGAAGCTGTCTCAACGGTGGATACAGCTCGCCTTTGTCGTCCCCGGCAGATGCCGCACTCCCCTCTCCGGCGGCTGCCGCACTTAGAGGTGCAGACGAACCGGTCATTTTTTCAAGCTCGCGTTGCAGGCTTGCAATTCGCGCTTCCGTCTCGCGCACGCGAACGTTCCCGTCGCCATAGATTTGGCGCAGCGATTGCAGTCCGGACTGTTCAACCAGAAGTTCTCCCTGCACACGCGCGCCTGCATCCACCATCGCGCGCGTCTGTTCTTTGATATCGACGGTGCTGGTGGTGCTCGAGAATTGGCTCAGCCTGAGTTGCGCGCGTTCCAGGTCTCCCTGGACTGAATGAAGACGCCGCTCGATGAAGACACGTTCGCGATGAGCGGCCGAGGTGTTGGTGCGCATAACTAGCTTGTTCAGTTCGTCAAGATATCCCTGGGTCAGATCGCGAGCCCGCACCGGATCCTCATCCTCCACCTCGATAGTGATGACACCGCTTTTCTTGTCCTCCTTGATGCTTGTTAGGTGTGCGAGATGCTTCGCGGTATCGATTCGATAACGTTTGCGATACACGTGCTGCAGATGGAAGCGATCGATGAGATGGCCACTTACGGTGCTGCTGTGCAGCAGGTTGACGAAGAGCGCTGTTGTGGTGTGTCCGCCGAGCAGACTGCCTGCAAGGCTACTCAGCCCTCCCAAGGATCCAGAATGCGAAGCCAGAGCGGCGAGCATCATCGCTCCGGAACTCTGTTGATCGGGCGGCATAATGCTCGCAACCGACTTATAGCGTTTGGGAATGACGAAGGCGATTCCGAGACTCACGATGAAAGCGATTGTCGTCACCCGGGCAAGCCTGCGGCGATGCTTCCAAAGCAACATTGCGCGGTCGGCCCAGTGCGCCTGTTGAGCTTTCAGCGTTTGCTCATTCTCTTCGAGCGCCTCGAGGACGGATGGATGAGTCATGATTTCGTCCTCCAAAGTTGGCGGTAGAAAAGCGTGAAAGTATGCAGAACCGACATGGCGATTAAAGCGCCGCCACCGAGGCGGTAATGGCGATGGACGAGGCAAGTTGTGCCGTCGTCAGCAGATTTCTCCACAGCAGGGAAGAGCCGATGATTTTCTGTGGCACTACGACAACGTCACCTGGATCGAGCTTGGTTGAAAGCACGTTCCCTTCGAACCATCCTCCCGAATGGCGGCCAACGACGGAACCATTTGCGCGAATAATAAAGATCTCCTTGCGATTTGCGGTCGTGTTCGTGCCTCCCGCATGGCTCAGATACCAGCCGGCGGTTTTGTCCGGACTAAACGTAAGTGCAGTCGAGTTGTAGACCTGGCCGGTTATGAGGACAAATCCCGGCCGTTTGGGAATCGTCAACACATCGCCGCGCCGCAGTTCGATATCCGCTGGCGTGTTGGCCCAGCTGTCGATGTCGGCGGTAATGTGGATGACCATGCGACCGGTGGGAGGATGGTTCTTCAGGTCTGAAAGCACCTCGTCCTGTTGGGCTTTGATTAGCTGCAACGTTGCAGCGCCATCTCCTGCTCCCAGGTTGGGCGAGAGCCGCGCAGATGCCGAATTCGTCTCGATCTGCCGAATCAACTCCTCGCGGCTTTTCTGCTCCAGATCGCGAACCTGTTCCCGCACCAGCACTGCGCCACTTGGATAGGCAGTCGAAAGAAAACCTCCGGCCCGTCGCAGAACGGAGCTGAGGCGTTCGCCGTCGTGAAAGCCGTAGCTCCCAGGGAATCTGACCTGACCTTCAATCGTTATCGACTCACCGATATCGTTCCAATTGGTGATTTGATGAATCGACAGGATGTCTCCTGGCTTCAGGGGGACGTCCGCGTGTGGGTCAGTGCCCCTGACGGCAAGCCCGATTTGCACTGTCGCAAGATTCTCTACGACTCGATTGCCATTGATCACGCCATAACTGGTCAGGTCGGCGCTGTCGAGCAGTGCGTCGCGCTTGAAACCGCCTGCCATGCGTACCAATTGCGCTGCCGTCATGCCTTTCGACAGCGGATATACACCCGGCCGTAGCACTTCGCCGCGGATTGTAACTTTAGGCTCATCCACTTCGTAGCGCCCGAAAATGCGGATGGTATCGAACGGTTGGAGGTCAGCGTTCGCATTTCCGATGAGCACGTCAGGCACATCGAAGTCGATGGTCTCTGCATGAAGATCCGGAGGGACTAACCGGATAATCTCTCCACGCGCAGCGGGTTCGGGCAGCATGTCTCGATAGCTGTGGAGCACATCGCTGAGGCGCATGCCATCCGCGTAAGGCAACCGGCCTGGACGTACAACGTGGCCTTCCATATAAATGACGCGTTCGCTGTATGGCAGGATCGGCTCAACGCGAATGCGGTCTCCATCCTTTACCTGAAAATCTGCGATGGCGTGGCGATCGGCCTGCGAACTTTGTTTGCCATCGAGCTGCAGTGTTACCGTAGTGCGTTGACGGTTGGCATCGATGCGTTCGATCGTGATGTGGCTGAACGAAGCCGCCACCGTAAAGCCGCCGGCATCATCGATGACTGTAGCAAGTGTGGTTTCGCCGGCTTTCATCTCGTAGATCGCCGGCCGCTTGACCGAGCCGGAGACAGCCACCTGCGGACCCGCGGGAGGTACCAGCAGTGTGTCTCCGCTTTCAAAGCGGGCACTCCCGTTACGGACTCCGTGCAGCAGAAAATCGTAAAGATCAACATCCTCAATCAGCTGTTTGCCACGATAGTGAAGAACTGTGCGGAGCGAACCGACCGACGTAGGACCCCCAGCGGCGTACAGCGCACTCAGAGGGGTTGCAAGCGAGCTGATGTCGTAACCCCCGGGACGCTGGACGTCACCGACCACGTATACGCGTATCGAACGCAGGTGCGAGATCGTAACTGCGACTTGCGCATTGCGGTACTGCCGCTTGAGCGCGTCTCCGATTAGCGCTTGCACTCGCTCAAGGGTCAGCCCTGCCACTTGAAGTGAGCCAGCTTCAGGCAACAGAACCCGGCCGTCGCGGTCAACGATACGGGAGATGCTTAGGGTGATGCCGCCCCACATTTCGATCGCGAGTGTGTCTCCTGGACCGACAACATAATCGGGTCCTAGAGGTACGTCGAGCGGGGTGTCGCGATCCGACATTCCCCTGGCAGCATAAATGTCGCGGTTCACGAAGACTTCGGAACCGAAACGCTTCAGCGGTGCAGTCCTGTTTGGAATTTGCGTGTAAAGATCGCGCATCGATTGCAGGTTGTAGGGAGCGGGCTTCCGAAGAACCTTAGGTAGATCCGTCGATGCGGTACCGCCTTCACGACCTCTTTGCCCTCCGGACATTTGGGGATTGCCGCTATAGTTCTTCGACTGCATTGAAGTTGTCGGGAAGCCGTTCTCATCGGTTCGCGATTGTCCCGCTGCAACGCCGGAATCAGCAAAGAGTTTGGCTGCACTTCTATCGCCAGGCTGCATAAGCGTCGGCTGCGCGGACGGCAAGTTCGAGTCCTCGCCTTCACCATTGACGCTGGACGCGGCACTCTGGAGATCGCCGTCGGATACGTATCCACGCGCGCGCAAAAAGGTTGTAATGTTTGCGCGCAGACTGGCGTTGGCGGCGATCTGGTCATAGAGCATCTCATCGGAGATGTCGTTTGCATCGATCTGCTTGCCTTGTTCCTGCATCCGATCCGCTACCTGAGACTTCAGCTCCACTACTAAATCGGGGTTCTGTTGCAGTATGTTGATGATTTGGTCGGAGGAGAGAGAGCCCTTGGTCGTCAGATCGCCGGTGTTTGTCGAACTGCCAAGATCTTTGCGGGAGTTTTCGTCATCCTCCGCCGTCGCTGTCGTCGCACCATCGCCAACACTCCCAGAGGACTGAGCTGTGCTTTGGGTTGAGGCGGGCGCAAACGGCTCCTGCCCGTTCGCATTAGACAGGGTGAAGAAGAATGTCAGGATCGATGCTGCTGCGAATAAAACTACTCGTGACATGCGGGCGCACCCGGTGCTCACGTGCGATTGTTGGCTTCGAGTGATGCTGACTGCACTGGCGGAAGTGGAATGCTGTGTCATGGATATTGGCTCTACACCTTCAACCTAAAGAAGCAGAACCGCAGGCGTGTCATGCATGCGTCAGTGAATTGTCATTCCTTTGTTTTGCTTCGAAAAGGCGGGTGCAGAGGGTGTATGAAATTCATTTCCGCAAGTCGCGAAGTGAATGCAGATCACGTTCTGAACGAAGTGGAGGTGCAGATGCCGCAGGTAAAACGATCAGATTCCGGGCGACGACAACTCTGCTGCACATATTCTCACGGATGCCAATTCGTTCTTGATGCTTGCCATCCGAATGGCAGCCAGCGCCGCTTCCGATCCCTTGTTGCCTGCCTTCATTCCAGCTCGATCGAGCGCTTGCTCCTGGGTATCGCAAGTGATCACGCCAAAGCTGTGTGGGATTCCGGTCTCCAGCGCAGACTGTCCGATTCCCCGCGACGACTCGTGAGCAATCACCTCGTAGTGAAGCGTACCGCCTCGAACCAGGCATCCCAGGCAGATAATTGCGTCGAATCGACCGGACTCTGCCAACAGCTTGGCAGTAATTGGAATCTCATACGCTCCTGGAACATGAAGCACCCGGATGCTGGACGAAGGCACCTGCTGCGACTTCAGAGTATGGAGAGCGCCACGGAGCAGTTGATCCGTAATGAGCGAATTGAATTCGCTAACAACGACAGCGTAGCGAAACCGGTTCAGCGAAACAGATGGAGAGATCGGCTGCGGTTCAGAAGCCTTTTCTCTCCAAGACCCTTTCGCCAGGTATTTTGCTATCACGTCTGTCTCAATATTCACGGGATCGCCTGGATTCAGCGATGAAAGGTTCGTTGCCGCCCAGGTGTGCGGGATGAGGGCAACAGACAAAATATTTCCCGTGAGATTGGCTACCGTCAGACTGATACCCTCAATCGCGACAGAACCTTTGAAAACCAGGAATCTTTCAAGCTCAGGCGGAATTTCGATTTGAAGCACGAAGTCCTGGCCCCCTGAAACCTGTTGAAGACTGAGGAAGGTGCCTGTGCCTTCAATGTGTCCTTGCACCAGATGGCCGCCGAACCGCCCATCGGTCTTCATCGGCAGCTCCAGGTTGATCGTCGCGCCGGGGTGAAGACGAGAGAAGGACGTTCTTTCCCAGGTCTCGGCGGCAAGGTCGGCAGAAAAACTGTTCTCGGACCGGTCCGTCACAGTCAGGCAAACTCCGTTGACTGCAACGCTGTCGCCGATGCGCAAACCATGAAGAATTTCTTTCGCCGAAACCTCGATGCGTCTGGTTCCAGCGATCAAGTCGATGCTATTGATTCTTCCGGTTTCTTCAATAATCCCAGTAAACATAATGTGTCTTGATTCCTCTTCCGACCCTACCGCACTCCGGCCAACAGATTGACAAGTGCGAATGAAATAACCTCGAGAGGAATTCATTCGCAAACTTGATAAGTCAGGTGTGCCCCTAGCGCGACAGCGCGGCTCCGCGTATTTCTGTATGACAACGAATGTGGTCCACTAACTCGGCAATGCTTAACATGACGAAGCCATGCTTGCTGGCAAATTGGTCGACGTCATACCCCTTCGCCATGGTTCCATCCGAATTTGTAATTTCGCAGATAACAGCGGCGGGCTTCATTCCAGCCATCCTCGCCAAATCAATGGAACCTTCCGTATGCCCTTGTCGAGCTAAGAGGCCGCCTGAGGCTGATCTCAAGGGAAAGACGTGGCCAGGTCGGACCAGGTCGCGAGGTTGAGCATCGGCCCGAATGGCTGCACGGATCGTCGTTACCCGGTCTTGAGCCGAGACCCCCGTCGTGACACCTTCGCGTGCATCGACGGTCACAGTGAAGCCAGTCTGGAAACAGCTCTCATTGTTTGAAACCATCTGTGGCAGTTGCAGCCGAGTGAGAGTCTCTTCGGTCAAGCACAGACATACGATGCCACTGCCTTCGCGAATAAGAAGAGCCATAGTCGGGATCGAGATGGTCTCGGCCGCAACGATCATGTCAGCTTCGTTCTCGCGATCGAAATCGTCCACAAGGATGACGGGACGGCCTGAACGCATGTCATCGAGAGCGCGGTGAAATCTCTCTTCGAAAGGAAATAACCCACACTGGAGTGTTGTGGCAACGGAGGGATATGACAACATTGACGAGACCTCGGCTGAAATATATGTGACCTGCAGTGTCCACTCGCTCTCTAAGAACGTGACGCGGGATTTCACCCGGCACTCATCCAGGGAGGATATGCATTGACCTGACTTTAGCCAGCTCACGATCGAGGATTGTCATGTCCGGGTAAAGCGATTGTCATCGCTTTGTTGCCGAGACGCCTGAGGGTCGAACTTCAAAGACAGTTTTTGACAGCCCGATATTCTGCCGCGGGGTAAGTGACAATCAATTGACAAACAGCAGACGATCAAGAGACACATTGGCCAGCGCATCTCGCTAACGTGGCTCTTATGTCGCGTTTAATAAAAAGCTTTCAATTTTCTAATCTGGCACGGCCAGTAAGGATCGCCGTCTTCGTTCTCGTCTTGCTCTGCACGGCCCATTACGGGACCGCACAAACTACTCCTCTGCTCTCCGGCGGCGTCGGATTCTTTACCAGCACTCCTGGGGGTAATACGAGTTACATGCCGGTCATCGAACCGCTGCTGGATGCGCCTATCGGCAATCGCTTCCTCTTCGAATCGCGGACGATATTCCAGGAAACCTTTTCACCGAACAGCAATGGTCAACCTGGTTATGACCACACTCATTTCATCGGCATTGCATACCTTCAGGGAGATTACTTCCTTTCGCCGCACGTCACTGTTGTCGGCGGAAGCTACCTGATTCCATTCAATACCTATAACGATCGCCTCTCGCCCATCTGGATCGGCAACTTCCAGGACGGCCCACTAATCGCTAGTCTCGGCACCGAGGGCACCGGCACCGGCACCGGAGGAATGCTGAGCGGCTCCGCCATCTCGCACCAGAAGTACTCGATTAGTTACAACGCGTACTTTTCCAGTCGTGTAGGCAATCAATATTTCCAGTCGAAGCGATCTGCCGGCGGTCGCACCAGCTTATATCTCCCCGATCATGGTCTCGAGATAGGTATCTCGTACAACCGTCTGTTACAGGGGACTCAGGAAAACTTTTATGGTTCGCACGTCTGGTGGGAGCCGATAAACTCCGGCTTCCGCCTGCGCTCCGAGTTCGCCCGTGGTCATCACGCCCAGGGCTACTGGATCGAAGCCGACTATCGCACCCAGGCGTTTGGCGGCCCGGACAGCTGGACCGGGCGCTTCGAGCCCGTATTCCGTATCCAGCAGACTTTCCGCCGCGATACAATCGCTAGCGATGGTCTTCCGCTTGTCAACACTCAGAGTGCCGACTTCGGATTGGACTACAACTTGCCGCACAATACCAGAATCCTCACCAGCTACTCGCGGCAATTCTCCTCCGCCGGTAATGAAAACATCTGGGAAACCGGAGTTGTCTATCGCTTTCTATTCCCAACCTGGAAAGGCAAATGACAATGGACCGAATATCTCCCCGCCAGTGTGATTGTTGTATACATGATTTTCGTACCTTATTGGCTGCACGACAGAATCAGCTGCAATTGGCAATGACCGCGAGGAAATAGACGGCCATCACGCCCACATCATATGTAGCGGGTACATGTCTGTGAGTCGATCGGTCCAAAAGCTTTGTGGCGATTCCCACCAACATTGCAGTCACCAGTTCGCTGGCATATGCCCTCTGTGTGAACCTTTAACTCTCATTTGTCTTGCTTAAGAAATCACGTTGTGTTGAGGCTGACGGATGAAAGGATCGCGATCTGTCACTCCCTTGTTCCGATGTATGCCAGGTCAGACGGATGACTGCCGGTTTTGCGGCCGCAATCTGAACCATCATCCTGAAGGGGATTCCAGGGAGCTTGCAGTTCTTCAATCAAACGACCTTCCTGAATCCAAAATACGCGGTGGTCGCAGAACTGTTTGTGAACACGATGCGATGCCAGAACGACAGCCACTCCGGCAGTTGCCAGGTTTCGTAGAACCTGCCCTTCATTCTCTTCATCCAATGCTGAGGTCGCTTCGTCCAACAGAAGCAGCGTAGCGCCGCGAAGGATCGCTCTAGCTAGTCCCAGCCTCTGTCGTTGTCCACCCGAGAACAAGATCCCACTATCACCAACGCGGGTTTGGAGACCAAGTGGCTGCGCAGCTACAAATTCCTCTAAATTCGCGGCTGCGAGTGCACTCATTAGTTCTGCGTCACTCTTCTTCGCTATTCCAAAGAGCAGATTGTTGCGTATCGAATCGTCCAGAAGGGCGATCTCCTGCGGCACGTATGCGACACTTGCGCGGTCCACATGCACACTGCCGGTCGCAGGTTGCGAGACACCCGCAATCAGATTCAGGAGGGAGGTTTTACCGCTGCCCGAGACGCCGCGAAGCACGATACTCTCTCCGACATTCAGACGAAGATTCACGTTCCGCAGAATCGGCGCGTCTTCATCGAACGCAAAGCTGACTTGGTCGAGTTGCAGGACGAAGCCCGCAGCCGGTGGTTGCACCGTCCCTGGAGGCATGCGGTGCATAACACATTCGTTCAGTTCGGAATCGATAATCTGAACGTTCTCATAAGAGCTCTCCATTTGGCCCGCGATGAACGATATTTGACTGATCAAAGGTAGCAGGCGTCGAGAGAGCACGAAGTAAAACACCAGAAGTGACAGCAACTGCCGTACGTCACCATGTCGGAGTTGAACTGCGACCACAATGCAGAGAAAGAGCAGCACCACGCCTTGATCGGACAGGATTCGCGCGACCTGAGGAAGAAAGGCGACACGCCGATTGCTTGCGGCCAGGTATCCAGCTTGCTCATTGATTCGATCGTGAAAGAAACCCTGATTCCCGTACGTACGGATCTCCTTCCCGGATGTGAACATGTCTGCCAGACTTTTCTGAAGCAGGCGCAAGGATTGCTCGCGCTCCGATGCAGCCAGTTGCAGCCGCTCGCGGATAAGGAACCTGTGTATCGCATAGAACAGAGCGACCGCCGTGGCCAGCCCACACGCAGCCGCCGGGCTCTTGTATACAAGAGCAACCGTCATGAGCGCTACAACAGCAACGGACGCGGTCAATTCAATGCAGTGGTGATAAAAATTGGCAGCCTCGCGCGCCGTATAAATTGAATGGTTCAAAAGTTCGCTGCGATTGCGTTCGACAAATCGGCTCCAGCGCATTTCACTGTAGCCATGCGTGAGCCGAAGAAGAAAATCTTTGTATAGATTTTGAATATGGACGACGACGGAGCGCGTTGAAAACAGATCCATCGCGGCACGAACAACAACCAGGCTCGACGTGATCAAAGCAGCCGAGAGAGTCGTCTTTGGAATCCACCAGAAATGATGGGATGGCGAGCCGCCTTGCAATAGAAGGAATAAGAAATACATCGCGGCAGCAAGCAACAGATCGAACACGCCGACGGCGGTCCTCTCTGCAATTAGCCATGCAAACGAGAGGCGTTGCCCGCTGGTGAGGAGACGAACCGCCGAACGCATCGTCTTGGCAAAACTAAATGGGCCTTTTAGGCCCACTACACCGACATTACAAATGGGTGATCGGATCGACATGAACAGAAGCTACAGTCTGCGAAGTTTGGAGTTGTCAGGAATGGGTCGCCGAAATGTAAGTGGATTGTAACCGCGATGACGGAGCGCGTTTTCCAAAAGGCTCTTCGACGACGATGCGATACCTGGGACTGAGACAATCCAATGACAAACTTTAGACGCTTTCGTGACACGACATAGGGTTGGTGGCGTTAGCTTGTGACTTATGCAGCGACCATCAGCTGTTCAGAATACGCATACTTTGCCACCGCAGGACCAATCTGATTGCGCGGCATTGTTGTGCATGGAGGAGAAATGAAACAGCACTTGAGATTCGCATTAGGGACTCTGTTGGTCGCCACCATGCCGCTCGCAGGTCAAACCAAGGATCAATCGTCGCAGCCTCATCACCACCCGCAACCGAAACCGGCTTCTGCGGTGCAATCGGACCGCGGACAGCAGGTGTTCGAGCAGAACTGCTCCCGTTGCCACAACGCGCCAGAGGGATTCTCGTCGCGAATCTCGGGCACCATCGCCATGCACATGCGTGTACGCGCCGGGCTCAGCGATGCCGATTACAAAGCGCTGCTGCGTTTTCTTAATCCGTAACAGGTGTCACTCGGAAGGCCTGCGGTTCATCGCTGGATACAACGTGATCGTGACAATTGATTAACCGATGCATGACAACTCATCCTCGCGCCATCGCTAGATTCAGATTGAGTATGGCTGCAACAAACATATGAGCTGAAGGAGAGAGTTTATGAAGAAGAAGTTTATGCTGGCGGTTCTGCTGGCTGTGGGGCTGATAATGACGATGTCTTCCACCTCTGTGGTCTGGGCCCAGGCTGCTCCCAGAACGATTGAGATTACTGCCCAGCGATTTTCTTATAACCCCGGTGAGATCACCTTGAAAAAGGGACAGCCGGTGGTGCTCGCGCTAAAGAGTCTTGATGTAGCGCATGGGCTGCGCATTCGCGACCTGAACGTCAAGATCAAGGTCCGTGCAGGAGGCACAACCGAGGTTCAATTCACACCGGAAAAGACAGGCGATTTCATCGGGCATTGTGCCGTATTTTGCGGCTCTGGTCACGGTTCGATGATATTGAAGCTGCACGTGGTGGATTAGAGATGCGGTCCCTGTTCACTGCGATTGCCGCGATCTTCCTTGTAGGGCTGGCTGGCTGTAAGGCCAGCCCCCCGGGGAAACTCGAGACAAAAATCATAACGTCTGCCGAACATCATTTTTTTATCGGCAATAAAAAGCAGAAGAACCCGTTGCCTGACACGCCGCAGACGTGGGCTGACGGCAAGGAGGCCTTCTCGCATTACTGTGTCGCCTGCCACGGCATGGATGGGCAGAATACAGGAGTTCCTTTCATTGATCATGTTTCGCCCCCGATCCCATCGCTGGCTTCCCCAGACGTGCAGCGATTTACGGACGGTCAACTGAAGTGGATCCTCGATTACGGAATTCGACCATCCGGAATGCCCGGCTCCAAGGGAACTCTGAGCGACGATGAACTTTGGTCGATCGTAGTGTTCCTGCGCCATCTGCCTCCGGCCGGAAGCCAGGGTGTACCAGATATGTATACCCACTGATTGTGATGAGTGCACCATGTACGGCGGATCAGACTCGGTACGTCCGTGAAAGTTGATCTCAGATCGATGCATCGCCAAGGATTCATTTGATGCGCTGTCCATCTTTTGAGGAAAGTATGTCGTCAATCGTCGGCAATCTGAAGAATGACCTCCCGGGCGACTCGCCGACCGGTGCCGTGCCCAGTGCAGTCGGATTTTATTTCGCATTCCGGACTATGGCAGTGCTCGTTTCAGTACGCATTTTTGGTGCAGAACCGCAGACCGGAACCGGAATAAACATCGTGGTCGATTATTTCCTTTTGCTTATGACTGCATTTTGCTCAGTGGGCAACACTCGCTATCCATTCAGACAAACTGCGAAATTGCCAGGTGTCCGGTGGGCATTGCTTTTCCTCGGATTCTCCTGCTGCAGCCTACTATGGAGCAGCACAGCGTCCCTCACCAATTCAATTGCGTATTGGTGCGCAATGACCGCGGATTTCTTGATTGTCGCTATGCTGCTTCGCACTGGGCCGCTCACAGAAGTCTGCGGCTCCTTAATGAGTGGCTTTATATGGGGCGCATGCACGGTGGCTCTCGTTGCGTGGCTTATGCCCGCACAATCCGACCTGCGTCTCGGCGATGAAGAGCTCCTGGGGCCCAATCAAATTGGATATGTTTGCGCATTCGCTTTCTTCTTGGCGCAATATCTGATGCGAAAGAAGAAGGGGAACTGGGGTGCGCCGGCTCTCCTGCTTGCAATAACGCTGCTTCGTACTCTCAGTAAGACCACGATTGCAGCATTTGTTGTAGGTCAAGGATTCCTCCTAATAGTAGACAAGTCGATAAGCCGCCGGACCAAAATCATCGCTGCTCTCGCCGCCGTCGCGATTCTCGCCATATTTTGGGGACTGTTGGCCTCTTACTATGACGTCTACACGAACGCAGGCAATCAATCGGAGACCTTGAGCGGAAGACTTGGTATTTGGGCCTACTTTTTGGCAGAAGCCGTCCAGCAGCCATGGATAGGGCATGGATTCGACTCTGCGTGGAAAGTTATCCCGCCGTTCGGCCCCGATCAGTTCGAGGCGGCGCACGCGCACAACGAGATATTGCAGCAATTCTATGCCTATGGTTTGGTTGGCATCGTCATATTCATAGGAATTTACAGCAGTATTTACAGGCATATCCGGCGTCTTACAGCGGGCCCGGTCAAGACATTTTTTCTTGCTTTCCTGCTCTTTGTTCTGGTGCGCGGAATTGCGGACACTGAACGGTTTGATCTTTCGCTTCCGCTGTGGGCAATCGTGATGATCAGTCTCCTGGTAGAACATGCACGCGTTACGGAAGACGATGCGATCGCAGAATCGCTCGCGAGACAAACAGGCGCTGTTTATCTGGATATTTTGCCTCAGACAGGAAAAAGTTAATTTACCGATACTTGAAAACGGGGAGTTGATATGTGGGAAAACGGAACTATCCAGTCGTTAGAGAGTATCGCGGAAAGCCAACCCGTGAGAATTGCCGTCATCGGCTCAGGGTATGTCGGGCTTGTAGTCGCCGCATGCTTTGCAGAGATGGGGCATACGGTGGTTGCCGTGGACAACGACGCAACGAAGATCGCAAGGTTAAAACAGGGAAAGGTCCCCATTCATGAGTACTTGCTACCGGAGTTGTTGCAGCGGCATTATCCAACCCATCTCTCATTTACAACATCTTTGAGTGATGCCGTTGCTCAATCCGACGCAATCTTCATCGCGGTCGGAAGTCCATCTCGCGAAAATGGAGAAGCCGACATATCGTCCATTGAGGAGGTCGTCGAGGAAATAGCCAATTCAGTAAACAGCTATAAGGTCATTGTTGAGAAAAGTACAGTCCCGGTTTCTACGAGCGATTTTATTGCTAGCGTCCTGCTGCGGAATGGCGTTCCGCGAGATAGGTTCGAAGTCGTATCGAATCCGGAATTTCTGCGTGAAGGCACCGGAGTTACAGATTTTCTGCATCCGGATCGCATCATAGTTGGAACTGCAAGCGAAGGTGCCTACAAGCTACTGGAACGAATCTACTATCCATTAACTTCCGGCCACTACTATAAGCCTCTTTTCAGTGTCGAAGGCGCAAGGTCTGCCTCCTCTCCCGCACCGTTGATCAGGACAAGCGCAGAAAGCGCTGAGTTGATCAAGCATGCATCGAATGCATATCTTGCGACCAAAATCAGCTTTATCAATTCCATTGCGAATATCTGCGAGGCGGTGCATGCCGACATATCGGAAGTCGCGAAAGGCATGGGCATGGATCCACGAATTGGGCCGAGCTTCCTTGCGGCTGGCCTGGGCTATGGGGGCTCGTGTTTCCCAAAGGACATGAAATCCCTTCGCGCAACTAGCAGCACGGCCGGAGTCGACTTCAGGCTTCTGGATGAAGTCGAGCGGATCAATGAGCATCAGCAAGCAAACTTTCTCCATAAAATTCGAGCTGCGTTAGGGCAATTGCGTAGCAGGAAGTTGGGCGTTCTTGGACTGTCATTTAAAGGCGGCACAGATGACGTGCGTGAATCGCCCGCAATTCATCTGGTGCGCTCATTAATAGCCGATGGATGCATCGTCACCGCATATGATCCGGCTGCTATGAGAAATGCGCAAAGCGTATTGCCGGAGGGGGCTATCGCTTTTGCAGAGAACGCGTATCAGGTCATGGATGGGGCGGATGCTCTGCTTGTGCTCACGGACTGGGCCGAATTTTCTCATCTGGATATATTCCAGATGAAGCAGCGGCTTCGCCGTCCGGTGGTTCTTGACGGACGCAACATGTTTGATTGTGACGCAATGAAAGACATGGGGCTGACGTATATCTGTGTGGGCCGACCAGGGGATCAGAACTCCGTTGCGAAATTGCTTTCCTCGACCGGGAAGCGAAAGAAGAGAGCACTTGTAACTGGTGCGGCAGGATTTCTTGGATCGCATATGGTCGATGCACTTCTCGGCGAGGGCTATTGCGTACTCGGAGTTGATAACTTACTCACAGGTCGCACCAAAAACATCCAGCACCTCCTGACAGATTCCAATTTTGAATTCCTAAAGCACGATATCTCAGAACCGTTCGATCCTGGCGCTGTAGACATGGTGTTTAATATGGCGAGCCCAGCCAGTCCAGTCGACTATACGAACCATGGAGTAGAGACCTTACTTGTAGGCTCGTCGGGCACCCGCAATGCTCTTGAAATTGCGCGCCGGCATAAAGCCAGGTTCCTGCACTGTTCAACTTCGGAATGTTATGGCGATCCTCTCATACATCCGCAGCCGGAGACTTACTGGGGGCATGTCAACCCGATCGGGCCGCGCTCGGTTTACGATGAGTCGAAGCGCTTTTCTGAAGCCTTGATTATGGCTTATCACCGGTACTACGGCGTGGATACTCGGCTTGCGCGGATATTCAACACGTATGGGCCACGGTTGCAGTTGAACGATGGCCGGGTTATATCAAACTTTCTCCGGCAGGCATTATGCGATGAAGACCTTACGATCTATGGAGATGGCACTCAGACGAGGAGCTTCTGTTATGTCTCCGATCAGATTGACGGCCTGTTGCGCCTCATGCACTCGAACGAACACGATCCGGTGAATATCGGCAATCCGGAGGAGTTTACCATCCTCGAATGCGCGAATGAGGTTCTGGCGGCTACGGGTTCTGCGAGCCGGATTGTATTCCGTCCGCTGCCGCAGGATGATCCCAAACAGCGTTGTCCAGATATAACGAGAGCAAAGACGCTGCTGGGTTGGGCGCCGAAGGTCAAGCTTTCTCAAGGACTGCAACTCTCAATTCCATGGTTCGCAGAGAACATCGGTGAGAGAGCCGCTAATGAAAATTTGGCTCCGTCCCACGCCACATCATCAGTGCTAGCCGAGTATCCTTCAGAAGTCGTGCTGTCGCAACCGGTTGCGCTGGCGGACTCGATGGGGAGTGTGGCTTCATAATTGAAACGAACGGCGCAAGTTTCTGGAAAGAAATGGCTCGATCCGGAAAGAATTCGGGGACGTGCAATTGTCACTCAATTGTCATGATTGTCATTTGGTTGTAATTTCCGGGTTGCCTGTGAACGGGAATAGACTCATTTCGAGGAGAATAGAAGCGAGAGGTTCTGAATCATGGTCAACGATGTGGAAGTGACAGCGGAAATCGTAAACAACGCTATATCGGTGGCAGACCTCGGCACAATTCTCATTATTGAAGATGACCCGCGCATGCAGAAGGTGCTACGCAGAATCTTCGTTGACGAACACTACGCCGCTGTTGTCGCCGGCGATGGTCAAGCTGGGTTGGATTTGTTTCGCAGCGAACGGCCGCTCGCCGTCGTCCTTGACTTGATCCTTCCGCACATCTCCGGACGCGAACTGTGCCAGACCTTCAAGAAGCTCGCCGGCGAAGTGCCGATTGTGGTGCTCAGTGCAATCACCGAAGTGGCAGACAAGGTGCTTCTCCTTGAGCTGGGCGCCGACGATTATGTCACAAAACCTTTTAGTCCACGGGAGCTTACAGCTCGCGTTCAAGCTGCCATCCGCAGACAGCGCAAGCCCACGGTGCAGACCATCTATCGCTTCGCCGATTGCGAGATCGACTTTAACAGGATGACCGCTCGACGTGGCGAAAGGCCTGTGATTCTCACAGCGCACGAGTTCAAACTGCTGAAATACTTTACTGAGAATGCTGAGCGTGTACTCACACGCGAAGTTTTGCTCAACGAAGTCTGGGGATATAATTGCTTCCCGACCACTCGCACCGTAGACAATCAGATCCTGAAGCTGCGGCAAAAGCTGGAGGCTGACCCGGCGGACCCCAGGCATCTACTTACGATCTACGGTGCAGGGTACAAATTTGTCCCATGATTCTCAAGCCGCCCATCCGCCCCTGAACGAAGCCCGTCCGCGACCGGCGGACATGCGCGAGAAGCAGGGCATCCGTACGCATGTACTACTCGTGGTTGCGATGGCACTAGTGATCGCAATCGTGACAAGCCTGTGTGTATTACTCATTCGCCATCGTTTGCGAGTGCAGGTGGCAGACGATTTATCGCAGGATCTCGATCATTCTGTAATCACCTTTCAAAATCTGCAGGCCGAGCGGCTGGGCGCATTAGAGCGCGAGAATGCTCTACTTGCCGAACTGCCGACACTTAAGGCACTGATGACGAGCGGTGACGATCTTACCATTCGAGACGGCGCTGTTGAATTCTGGGAACTCAGCGGCGACGATCTGTTCGCGCTGGCGGATCCGAGCGGCCGAGTGGTGGCGGCGTATACCAAGGGCACATCTTCCAACAACAGCCTTCGCCTGGGCCTGAAGGCTCTGCTGGCGGTTCCAGGCAGGCACTATCTCATCGACGGCGGGTCGCTCTATGTCTGCTCGGTGCGTCCTCTGTACTTCGGCAGCGATGAAGACGGGACCTTGCTGGGCTATGTCGTCAGCGGCGTTTCAATCGAGCGCACGGTGCGGCAGATCAGTCAACCTACAGGCGTAGAAGCGACGTTCCTCAGCGGAGAACAGATCGTTGCCAGCACGCTATCACCTTCGGTGCAGGCGGATCTGGCAAAGCAGCCTCTACTGCTTTCGGGCAGGTCTGGAGTGCCTGCGGCAGTGAAGCTTGGAAACGCGCGATTTCTTGCTTCTACCGAGGACCTCTCCGCTACGGCTACATCGTCACTGCGGTTGGTACTTCTAAAATCTTTCGAACCGGCAGAGCTTTCTATCGGCCGCATCGATCGGATTGTGTTGCTCGCAGGCTTTCTGGCGCTTCTTTCAGGCACAGGGCTGATGATCGCACTTTCGCGCCTCGTAACAGGTCCTCTCGAAGAGCTTTCCAGGAGTGTGAAAGCGTTTGGCGTGGGCGATTGGAAATATCGTATACCCCGGTACGGCACACAAGAAGTACGACAGTTGAGTGCAGCGTTTGCTCGCATGCGCAACGAAATTTTGGAGGCCAATCGCGCGGTGCTCGAATCCGAGCGACTGGCGACCATTGGCCGGATGGCGAGTTCGATATCCCACGATCTCCGCCACTATCTCGCCGCAATTTACGCCAACTCGGAGTTTCTCGCCTCCGATCGGCTTTCCCCAAAGGAGCGCGCAGAGATATTCGCGGATGTCCGAGCGGCTGTGTATGGAACAACGGACATGATCGAATCTCTGTTGATCTTCAGCCATACTGGAACCAGCCTGAGAAAATCGCCGGAACTGATAGCGCCCCTGATCGAACGGGCGGCAGCGCTGATCCGCGCGCATCCCGACGCCCAGGGCGTCACCGTGGTGACTCGTTGCAGCGATCCCGCGGATACCGCGGCCGTTGTCGATGGAAAACAGATCGAACGGGCGATTTACAATCTGCTTCTCAATGCCTGCCAGTCCATCCGCTCCGCCGGCACGGCGCCTACGGTCGTGATAACTCTTGAGACGCGGGACCAGCACGTGATCCTATGCGTCATCGACAATGGTGCGGGAGTTCCAGAAAACATCCGCAGTAGTCTCTTCCAACCATTCGTGAGCGAAGGGAAGCAAAAAGGGACTGGCCTTGGTCTTACACTCGCTCACTGCATAGCAGTCGAACATGGAGGAGAGGTTGTCCTTCTCAGCAGCTACCCAGGCGAAACGATATTTCAAATGAAGGTGGCGCGCGAACTTCGAATGCAGGACACGATGACTGCGTTGGAACCCGAAGGTCATGATCAGGTGCTCGCAGATGAGAGTGCGTGACTATAGAAGAAAACGCGGTTCTGGTGTCGGCCTTCACTCCATGTTGCGAGTGGTCCCGCTTGTTATGGTATTTTTTGGGCCTTCGGTGCACCTGCTGTGTGCCCAGGCTACCACTCAGCAAAGCCTCTCCCAGCAGATCCAGGAATTGACCGATGCCATGGCACGCACGCAAGCTCAACTTGAGCAGTCTCAGAGGCAACTAGACGAGATGCGGAAGCAGCTGACCGCATTGCAACGTCAGTTGGCGCAGAGTGGATCAAACGCGGCAACGCCCAGTTCACCTGTTCCGACTCCAGTGTCTTCTTCCCAAATCCAAACCTCGCCCGCAGAGACAACGGCGACGATTGAGGATCTGCGTGAGCGTCAGACGATGCAGGAGTCTCAAATTGCGACACACGAGCAAACCAAGGTAGAAAGCGAATCAAAATATCCGGTGAAAATAACCGGTCTGTTGCTGCTGAACGGGTTCGTCAATACAAAAGCTGTCGATATGGCAGCGACACCCACGGTGGCACTTCCGGGCTCAGGCAGTTCCGGAGCGTCCCTGCGGCAGACCGTGCTCGGCTTCGATGCACGCGGTCCGCATCTGTTCGGCGCCCGCAGTTCCGCCGATTTGCGCGTGGATTTTGACGGCAGTCCGCAGTCCACCAGTCAGGTTGCCAGCTACTCCGGCTACTACAATAGCAACGCAACATTGCTGCGATTGCGCACCGCTCACGCCCGCCTGCAATGGCAGAACACCGAAGCTTATTTTTCTCTGGATCGTCCGATCTTTAGCCCCGATGTGCCAACTTCGCTTACTGCTGTCGCTGTGCCGGCGCTTGGCTGGTCCGGCAACCTGTGGGCCTGGAATCCTCAGGTCGGTGTGACGCAGGATCTCGGGTTCGCCGGCTCGCGCGATGCGCGGCTGCAGGCGGCGCTGATCGATGTTGGGGATACGCCTCTGTCGCCGTCGCTTTCCGCCTCTGGATCTGCGACGGGAACGACCGCCAACACAGCAGAGCAAAGCCGCTGGCCGGGTGTCGAGGCACGCGTCGCATTGCTAGGGTCGAAGCAGAACGATGATAGAAACCACATCGGCATAGGCGGATACTTCGCCCCTCACACTTCGCTCGGTTACGACTTCGATTCCTGGGCGGCTACCCTGGATGGCCGCCTGCTGCTCCCGGCCCATTTGCAACTGACCGGAAACTTCTACCGCGGACTGGCGCTAGGCGGCCTTGGAGGCGGAGCCTACAAAGATTTCGCATATGCCGATGACGGGGCGGGTGATTATTACTTACAACCCCTTGACGACGTAGGCGGCTGGGCACAACTGAAGGAAAAGATCAGCGAACGAGTGGAATTCAATGCTGCCTTCGGGTTGGACAATGTATTTGCCGGCGAATTGCGGCCGTATGCAGTTCCCGGTGGCTCCATCTATCGAAACCTTGCTCGAAATCGAACCTATACCGGCAACGTGATTTATAGTCCGCGTGCATATTTGTTGTTTTCTCTGGAGTACCGGCATCTCGAGAGCGCGCCAGTCATCGGCCTCCCGGCCGCGAGCAACATCATCGGCTTGGGTGCGGGATTTGAGTTCTGATGAGGGAAAAGAAATTTAGCAAGTGGCTTCTCTGCGCCGTCGCCCTGACATCCGGAGTGATGTGTGCCCAATCTCGTTCCGCGACGAGCCCTGCATCAGTGTTGCAACTTCGTATCGGCTCATCCCAGCCTGGAAAGCATCGCGCTGTTGCGGCCGTAGTTTGGCTAGAACCTCTGACGGGAACCCCCGCTCTTCCTTTTCTGCCTCACGGGCGCTATACCCTGCTGCAGAAGAATCGCACGTTCACCCCACACTTGCAGGTGATCCCTGCAGGCAGCGTTGTGCAGTTTCCAAACGCCGATCCCTTCTTTCACAATGTTTTCTCGCTTTTCAACGGCAAGCGTTTCGATCTGGGCCTTTATGAAGCCGGCTCCAGCAAGTCGGTCACTTTTCCGCGCGAAGGCGTTTCCTATATCTTTTGCAATATTCACCCGGAAATGAGTGCTGTCGTGATTAGCCTCACCACGCCGCTGTACGCGATTGCTGATGCCAACGACGCGTTCGTGCTTACCAATATCCCCCCAGGCGACTACATCCTGCATTTCTGGATTGAAGGTGTGCCGCAATCCACCCTCGGCGGATTAGATCGTCGAGTGCATCTCACTCCCGGCCTGGTTGACCTCGGCGAGTTGAGCACTCCTATGGGTCGGAACAGTACGCCGACGCATTCCAACAAATTCGGCCGCGCCTACGATACGGATTCCAAGTCGATCTATTGATCCCCGCCGCGAATAGACCTTAAACGGACCCCTGACGCTCGTTCCGGCGCATCCAGGTGGAATAGCTCCTTTATTACTTTGTGACAATGCAATGACAGGGCGTTGACAACGCCACGTCGGCAACTCCCTACCTTGTTATTAGCGGTTGATCGAAAGAATGCACTACCAAAGCGCCTTAGTCGGTCCTCGATTATGCGTTCATCAACCCGAGAGGTGGGAGCTTCATATGAATATCCAACTACCACAGGCTGTGGTTTGCGGAGCGGGAGGCTTTATTGGCGGTCATCTTGTCAAAAGCCTTGTGAATCGTGGGGTCCGAGTCATTCGGGCAGTCGACATAAAACCCCTGGAACATTGGCACCAGGTAACAGAAGGGGTTGAAAACCTTTGCCTCGATCTAAAGGAAAAGAAGAATTGTCTAATAGCTTCGCGAGGCGCCGAGCATGTATATCAACTGGCCGCAGATATGGGCGGCATGGGATTCATCGAGAACAATAAAGCGCTTTGCATGCTCAATGTATTAACCAGTACAAACATGTTGGTGGCGGCGCGGGAAACAGGTGTCAAAAGGTTTTTTTACGCGTCTTCGGCCTGTGTCTATAACGCACAAAAGCAGACTAGACCGGAGGTGGTCGCACTCAAGGAATCGGATGCCTATCCAGCTCTACCGGAAGATGGCTACGGCTGGGAGAAACTGTTCAGCGAGAGAATGTGCCGCCATTTTGAAGAGGAATTCGACATGATCTGCCGAGTGGCCCGCTATCACAATGTTTATGGCCCGCACGGCACCTGGACAGGTGGCCGAGAAAAGGCGCCCGCCGCCATCTGCCGTAAGGTCATTGAAGCCAAAAAGTCCGGCATCCATGAAATCAACATCTGGGGAAATGGAGAGCAGACGCGCAGTTTTATGTTTATTGACGACTGCGTACGCGGCACGGAGATGATCATCAACAGCAATATCGAAGAACCAATCAACCTTGGCTCCAATGAACTTGTCACGATCAATCACCTGGTCGATATTGTCGAGGAGATTGCAGGTATCCGACTCAAGCGCACATACAATTTGAATGCTCCCAAGGGCGTGGCTGGACGCAATAGCGACAATTCGATGATCCTCGATCGCCTCGGCTGGGAACCCTCCATCCGGCTCCGCGATGGCCTCGAACAAACCTATCGCTGGATCGAGGTGGAAATGGCGAGAGAAAATATTCGGGAGTCGAAGCAGGAGTGCCTTGCGAATTCCATGGCATCCTGAGCCCTATCTCTTACTCCATATCGATAGGCGCGGAGCTATGCTACGTCGCAATGGTGAAATGATGTTTGCAATCGCGTAGCGGATTTGTTGAATCATCTTTCTATGACGGCGGACTAAGTTATGACCCGTGGGATTATTGAGCAGTCAGCCTCAGAAGCAGTTGAGGTCGCCAGACTATCGACGCCGCAAGAAGCGCTCCTGAGCCATATGGAGTTACCCTTTCGCGGCACCTTTTACCCACTTGGGTACCCTGTTGAGATCATCACCAACGAAAACGCTGTACTGCAGGCCGCGGACGAGAGCTTCGGCCACGCGCGTTTATCCCGGGCAAGCGCCACGTTGCAGGTATGCATTGGCGTTAGCAAGGGGACTGACTCTGTCTGTCCCCCCGAACCAACTAGACGCCAATACAACCATCTCTATTCTCTGGTTGCAGACGCCGAGAACCAGGCGTTGCTTGATCTAAAACTTTGTGTCGGTTCTGTTTGGGTCAAGAAGGCGGCGGTGGAGAACAGGCTCTATTTTCGCTATAACTTCCTTGAAAAAACGGTGTACTTGTTGCTTGGCTCGTCGAGCGTAACTGACCTGCACGCTGCCTGTGTCAGCAAGAATGGAAAAGGCATCCTTCTCTGCGGCGATTCTGGTGCGGGAAAGTCGACACTTTCGTATGCCTGTGCACGTGCCGGATGGACTTATACTTCCGATGACACAAGCTACTTGATCAATGATTATGCTGTTCCCCGCGTCATTGGACATTCGCATCGGATGCGCTTCCGCCCGACCGCAAGGACTCTCTTTCGTGAGTTGGAAGGCCGTGAATTAACCCCGCGCCTGGAAGGAAAACCTTCGCTCGAGATTCCAACCTCGGAGTTTCCCGGCCTCATCACCACCGTCGAGGCGAGAGTGCATTCCATTGTCTACCTGAATCGATCTCCGTCAGGAACGGGCATGCTCGTCCCATTACCCCACGGCACGGCGACAGAGCGCATGTGTAAAGAGCTTTATTCTGCCGGAGAAATTCGCGCGAAGCACGAGAAGATATTGCAGGTGTTTTCTGAAACTCCCACTTATGAACTACATTATCGCGATCTTGAGCACGCGATCTATCAGCTCGATCGTCTTGCGCGAGACGTATGAACTGACTCCGGGTCGTCATGGAAATTGGCCACTGAAAATTCCTCCTGGCTAGTAGCAAAGTCTCACTGGGGCGGAGACTTCATCTTACCTTCCGCCCCTTGATGTAATCGCGACTGAAATGTATCTCATCGCCTCTTCGGACCAGCCACGGCTTTAGTTCGCTTCTTTTCCGGATGCAGCCGAAGAACTTGTTGCCTTGACTGCCCAGCCAAGGTATGTGGTTCACCACGGCCTGAAAACCGTGTAGGCTTGCCAGAAAAACTTGTGGACTCAGTATTTTCATCACACTTCCGATTCTTGTTTCACTGCGCCGCCGGAGTTCGGCTTCGTCGACATTGAAGTCCCAGTAGCCCTGCGTGTACAACTCGAATTCGGATTCGGCGAGGTAAGAGGCGGTTGTTTGATATACATCCACCGCATTCCATCGATAAATGTGGTTGGGTATGCTGCTATCGCGCACTCCACCAGTTTGGAAACCGCTGGCAATCACCGCCGGCAACTCATAGGGATACGAGAATCGCAACCTCAGGAGGAGCCGCATCGCAAGCGAGTTGCTCGGCTCGAGCAGAATGACATGCCTGCGGCTGACCCGAAGCATCTCGAGAAGAGCTTTGTGGGGAGATCGGCAGTGATGCAGCACCTCGTGCGCCAGCACGAGATCGTACGAGTTATCGGCCAACCCCATCGCTTCCGCATCCACCCTCACCGTGCGCATCTCTGCGTCATCCAAGTCAGCTTGTTCGGAGGGCCGGGGGTCCAGCAGATTGGAGAGTGTAACCCTGGTAAAGCCAATCTTTTGGAGCACCCTTCCATCCTCGGCGCTACCACCCACAACCAGAACATCGCTCAGCAGATCGAGGCCCATGGAATGCACGCAATTGCGTAGAGCCTTTTCGAAACGATCGCGAGTTTTTCCTTTACAGATAGTTTGCTCGGGCATCATCTTTACCGCGGAGGTCGCGTTTTTCATCTGTCCTCGCTCCGCCTCGTACCGTGCTCTCTGCTTACGAGTTTGTTCTGCAGGTTTGTCGGAGATATTCTTCTCTTCACGGAATTACCTTTCGGTGTGAGATGGCCGTCATCCACAGGCTCCGGCCGCAGTCAGTGCTGTAGAGCAACGTTTTTGAATCATCTTCCCACATAGGCTGAATCTGATTGCAGGGCACGTCGGCAATGCGCCGGGTCACACCTGTCTTCTCGTTACGGATCCACAAGTTCCATGCGCCATGATCAAGACGGCTGTAGGCCATCCAGTGCCCATTGCGCGAGAGTGCCGGGTAGCGCGACTCCCCCAGCGCGAGTGGAACATTCGCATGCGATTCATCCCGCAGATATATCTGCGAGGGTTGCCCAGGTTCGGCAGCGGAAAATGCGTATTCTTTCTGCGACAAAAACGATGCCTCATACACATTCAGCGAAGGCGGCGTGAGCGCGATCTCGCTCGCGGTATCGTTTTCAAAGCCGGTCTGCATCATCAACCGCCCCTGACCACGATCGTCGCGCACAAAAGCAAGAACCTTTTCGTCGGTGGAGAGCATTGGGTCGCATGCATCTTCAACAACAATGCGCGACGGCTGCCGCACATCGACGATCCGGGACTGCGAACTCATCGCCCGCTCAACTAGGATGTGTTCAGGCCAAATGTTCTTCGAACCACCGGTAAACGAAAGATCGTCGTCCAAGGACTTGGAAGATGGATCGGCCCACATCTCATTCCGGTCCTCTGTCACCAGGTGGTATCCATTCAGCGTAAATGCAACGTAACGAAATCCCGTGCTCGTTTGCTGCGGTTCTGCGTTGAGAAATCCCTCAGCGTGCAACGGCAGCCGGTACGCGTACTCCCGCCGCACATCGCGTTCCCGACGGAAGGTGGAAAGCGCCGTGAAAACAACCGACACAACCATGACGACGGCCCATGCGTAGCGAGTCCAGGCCCGCGAAGTACCGCTGTCAGAACTGTCACGCCACAGCAGTGCATAGACTCCAAGAAGCACCGCAAGCATCAACGGAAGCCGCAGCAAAGGCAGCAGAATTGCAGGCCCCATTCCCCCGTATGTACTGGGCATGGGAAGCCCAATGCCGAAATAAACAATTAGTAGAGCTGCCAGCCAGCTATATTGCTTGCGCTGCAGCAATACCGCCGACAGCACGCACATGGGCAGTGCCATCAGCACAAAGTTATACAACGCCGGAATAGTAGAGATGGCCAGTGACGCGGTCAGCAGTGCCGACCATTCCAGCAGTATCCGGCTCGGTGTCTCATCTTCCCTGCGGATCAATAGGATTGCCGGAGCCAGCGCCAGCATTTGCAGTGCGGGCAACAAAAGAGCGTAGCACAGTGGAGAATAGTGCCACGGGTGTGGGTTCCACTGCGGCTCAGAGAGAAACAGACGATGCAGCACACCGGAGATGGAAGCGGTCGCCACATACGGCGGCATGGCCTCGCCGTGCAGCGTCCAGGGCAGAATCTCGCGCAGATAGGTGCGATGCACGTTCCAGCCGAAAACCGCGACAGATATAGCAGCGGCAGTCACGGCTGTAATTGCCCCTCCAACCAGAGAGCGCCACGATCTGCGCTGCAGGAAGAAGATGAAGAACAGAACCGGGAAGATCTTGCAAGCCGTCGCAAGCGCGACCAGTACACCAGCGAGCGCACGAAACCCGCGCAGATAAGCGCAGCACGCCCCGACGATCAGCAGCAAAAGCAGCACATAATACTGCCCGTACTCCAGGTTTCGATGCAACGGAAAGCTCAACGCAAGGACAAGCACGACTCGCTGATAGCTTAGGCCTGTCAGCGACCGCAGCATCCAGCCAATCGGGACCAGAAAAGCTAAATTCAGCAGTATCCAAATATGTTTGGCAGTAAGTGGCGCAAGTCCAGTCAGCGGCCATATGGCCAGCGTTGAAAACGGCGTGATGGGCAGCAGTCCAATTACACGAACATTGATCGCACGGTGGTCCTTCTCACGCTGCAACCATGTCCACTCATACATTCTGGAGGTGTCATATCCCTCATGCGCCAACCGCGCCGATGTGTAGTAATTCGGAAAATCGGTATTCAGGCTATTCCACGCGCGCGGTATGGTGTGCATGCACAGAAACAGAATGCACAAGCAAAGCACCGCTCGCTCGATCCAGGCGGTGACACGATGATTCTCAAGAACAGGCACGATTCAGCATACTGGGGTGTACAACGAGAGGTTGTCACGTGTTTGTCAATCAACCGTCATCCGAGTGTCACTCTGGAAACTTGCGATCTACTCGCCGATTGCACAATATGTTCCGCGGTTTAATGTCGATGTGCACCTTCACGCACTAACTTGCCCGTCTGAAATGCCTCCGCGACGAATAGCGTGTTTCTCGAGCGCCTCTTCTATGACATCGACAGCATGCTTTAATCCGTCAGCCGAACGGATCCTGGCCTGTAAATTCCTGGCAGTATCCCGATAGCTCGGATTGCTAAGAAGATTCTGCAAGGCTAGACCAATCTGTTTCGTGGAGAGTCTTTTAGCTGACAGAACTTCTGCAACGTTCAACCATGCGAGACGAGCCGCCAACGCAGGTTGATCATGAGCCGTCGGAATAACGATCATGGGCTTCCCCTCGAGGAGCGTTTCCAATACCGTGTTAACTCCTCCATGGGTGATCACTAGCTCGGCCTTCTTCAAAAGCTCCAACTGAGGAGCCTCTCTCACGACCAAAGGCCGCCCCGGCAACCCACCAAGCATTTCCGGGCCGAGACGACCACCCAGAGAAATCACCAGCTGCAGATCGAGGTTCTGACAGGCCTCAGCAATAAAATGGAAGACGGCCAGCCGGCTATTCTTTCTAGTTCCTAAAGATGCATATATCAGTGGCCGACCATCCAGGCGATCCCAGGGAAACTCGACCAATGGTCTTGCGGCTACATCGATAAAGGGTCCAGCATAGTGGAAGTTAGTAGGAAGTATCGAACGCGCGAAGTCGAGACACTCTGGTAGCTGTGTAATATGTGCCAGTTCAGGAAATACCTTCTGAATCTTTCGAATCGGCCCCAAGCCAACATGTCGCCTGTACCGATCGAGTCTCCAGCGCACGGGTCCTCCCACATGACACACCGACACTTGTAGTAATGCGTTCCGCAGTCGGTCAAAATAAGAGGATGTATTCTCCTCCTCTGACAAGAAAGGAGGGACGGCCCATCCGAAACGATGAGGCACAGATGTTGACACCAGGAAGTAAGGTAAACGCAGTACCTGAGCTAAAGTAGGGCCTGACAGCACTATTTCATCGATAATAAGGGTATCTATTCCCGCTTGAGTCAATGCGATTGGAGTTTCCCGGAGAGACATTTCCATGTCGCCAACGATGCGTCTGACATTGTCGCGCAGACCCGCAATGCCTGATAGGGTGCTGGGCTGACTGTCAATTTCGCCATGCTTGCGAGAAGAGGGCTTGTCCATCCTCATCGGATAGAACTCTAGTCCGCACTTACGCACTCGAGTCTCTAACCGTGAGTCCTGAAAGAATGTCACTCTGTGACCTCGAGACATTAACTGCCGAGACAGCGCGATAAGCGGGTTCAGATGTCCAGTACCTTTATAGGACAGTACGCCGAAGTGTGACATCCGTTCCTTCCGAAGATGGTTAAGCTGGGCTCAATTCCGCTCGGGTATGTTGCGCTTCGACCATTGTAGGCATGCGAACTGGCTTACCTCCCAGCCGCACTTCACCTTTACCCAGTATCTCTTCAGTCTTTCGCAGCATTTCTTTCACTGGGGCCCGAAGCCACCGGATCGTTCCGTCAATCGACAAGGGCTCCAATCCTTGTTTTGCTGAGAGTGGAAACCGTTCCAGAATCGCCTCCGAAGCAAGTTGTACACAACCTCCAAGCAACACCAACTCCACGTCGTTCAGTGAAAGCTGTGGTAGCCTGTCCACGGCATCGTGACCGTTATCTCGAACAGCAAACAGATCCCCTCGACCAGATATTCTTATGGAACCCTCTCCGTCCGTTAACCGCAGGGTCGTAGCCGGAGCCTTTGTCACCATGTGATACGCGGTCTGAGGCGAAATGTCGCAAAAACGGATTGCAAAGCGGATTTCGTCCAGCAGATCTCCTTCCGCTGTCAACGGAGAGTCATTCCCTAGGGCCAAGTTATTAATCTCGCCAAGGAGAGATATGTCTGGGAGCTTTCCAAAAAGAAAATTGTTGGAAGATGGGCAGACTACAAGCGAAGCCTGGCGCTTTCGTATCAGCGCAACGCCCTTATGATCAATTGCCAGTCCGTGCACGAGTACAGACCTGGCATCCAGAAGCTCTAGACGATCCAGTCCCCAAAGCTCCTCTCGTGCTTCTTCATCGATTCCTTCACACGCATGCACAATGAAAGCGTGCTCTTGGGGAGTGGCTAAATGTGCCGCGCGAAGATCTCCACCAAGAGCTAAAGAATGTCCCCAGCCATATTTCCGGATCACTCTTACAGGGAAATCGTCTCGTTGTAACTCGGACCAGAGCGGATTATGGTGACTTACTGTTGTGACTCCACACAGAAGGTTCCGTATGCCACCCCACCATAGACGTATATCCTTGGGCACGGCCCGGTGCATTGCAATCGTCTCAGCGAATTTGTTGTGAATGTCTGTTCCCCATTCGATGTAATTCCGGTAGGGTGGATTTCCCAGGCGGGGAAAGAGAGCGAACTCCAGATGGTCATGTGCGTTGATAAGGCCAGGTATGATCAGAAACCCACTAAGGTCGATCTCTGGGCACTTTGATCTAGAGATAGACAAGAGAGACGCGTCGCTTTGGATACGAGTTATACGTCCGTCGGCAATTTGAATCGAAGCGCGTGTAGTTTCCTGCTGACCGATTGCGCAGCGGGCTCCGTGTACTACCATCTGCTCTTGCTGCCTGTCTTCGAAACAGGACCTCATGAGTTCTTCCGCGTAACATAAATGCGAAACCGGGAAGGCTCGCGCCTGGTATGCAGCTTGGCTACCAGGGGACGCATCGCCCACTTCAACCCATAGTGCGGAGAGTGTATGGTCCACCGAATAGATAATTGCTCTTCCAGAATGCGCAGTCGATCGTTGGTAAGATACTCAAGACTCTTGATTGAGTCCGAAGCGGTTCCATATCTCTCGGAAAAGGAGGCGCGGCGTTCGGAGACCATTTGCCGACCGCTATCATCATCGGAATACCAGGGTGTGTCGCAGATAATCACCATGGCGTTTTTTCTGGCGCATCGTAACGCCTCGCGCAGAGCAACTACATAGTCTTCGGAATAGTGGAAGGAAGCGTTGAAGATAATAGCGTCGAACTGCTCGTCCTGGAACGGCAGCCGTGCGACCTCTGCCTGGAATCGTGGGAAGAGCTCAGGCAGACGCTTTTGATAGTGCGCGGCGGCTCCCAAGCCATCGTAGTCGTTGGTAAGCAAGTCGACGGCAAAGGGCCGGTATCCGGCGAGTGCCAGACGAAAGCTCATCCAACAATTTCCTGCGCCCAGATCAAGAATCCGCCGAAGGCCAGCCTGACTGCTTTGCATCAGCAAATGCTTGATCAGATAGTCGTAGCTGCGCCCCCTGATGTGCCACTGTTCGCTATTCCTTCCAGAGGCATCCTTGTAGGGAAGGCCGAGATAGTACTCTTCGCTTTCGCTGCCTCTGCCCTCCGCCGCTCTGATGTGCTCGTAATCTTTGATGAAACATGCATAATGCATGTCTCGGTCCGGCGGTAGTGCCTGCACGATTCCACGCCTGATCGACATTCTGAATCCGCATGCCTCGCAGTCCAGCCCACCAATGTTGGCCCTGCAGCGAGGGCACTGCATACAGACGTCTAAGTGGGGCTCATCGTCACGGACGGTGCAATGTTGCAATGCGTTCACCACAACGCTATCTCCAGATTCAAATTGATGCCAGGCCAATCGCATAAACAGAAACTGGTTTCGTATTCCGCCACCGTGTGGGTAATAGTCTTCATAAGTTACTTCTCTTCTGGTTCTCAAAGTGATAGTAGCCATGCCAGATGAAAGTCCTGCATCTGCATCCACACCTATCTGAGCTGCACTAATTGCTCGGCAGGCACAATCGTGGATGAAGTAAAGTCGGAGGACTCATCAGGAGACGCTAGGGCGTCAGCATGGCGGCTTATTGGCTCCAATTCATCGACATTACGCCATAGGTTGTCAATCTGATCCTTTGTTTGATTTGCTACCTCTGACCCGCGCCAGGAATCCACCTCTGCATGAAGTGCGTCGCGTACAGCCCGATAGAAATCGGTATTGTAGACTGCCTTGAACATAATGCAGAGATCATCGCTGTCCGTCCAGTTGCGCTTCTGCCCGAGTTGCGTCCGCACCTGCTCATAGAACACAGTGCCCGGCAGCGGATAGGAGAATGAAATACCAATATCGTCCGGGCGTGTCTCGCGGACAAATGCGATGGTCTCCTGCAATTCCACCCATGTCTCTCCGGGATAGCCAAATTGGAGAAAATAGCAGACCCGAATGCCGGCTTCTTTCAGCCGATGATTGGCAGCGATGACGGAAGAGAGAGTGAGACCTTTATCCATCGCATTGAGCACGCTCTGCGCTCCCGACTCCACTCCCATCCATACTTCGGCGCACCCAGCGGTCTTTAAGTATTGGACAGTGTTCTCACTCATCAAATCGGCACGGGACTGGACTTTGAATGGAATCGCCGCGTCTCCTTTCGTAACTTCCTCGGCAAATTGTTGTACCCAATGCTGATTCAATGCGAAGACATCATCGCCGAACCAGATATGCTGCACTCCGGCACGCATCTTGAGTAATTTCATTTCTTCAGCTACAGCCGCGGCCGGACGTAGATGAAATTTATTGCCGGAGATTGGTTTTGCGCACCAGTTGCAGCGGTATGGGCATCCTCGGCTGGATACCATATTCGTTGAGAAATATCCGTGAGCTTCTATCCATGCCGTGCGATACGGCTCCAGATCGATCAGGTCGCGAGCGGGAGCAGAAAGTTCTGCCCATGCGGGATTCTTTGCCAGGCGCTGTGAACTCTGAATTGGATGGCCGTTCTCACCAAGCCTCACTAAGCCTTGTATTTCCGGGATTTCTTCCCCCTGCAATATGGCAATACATAGCTCCGCCAGAGCGCCCTCTGCCTCTCCACAAAGCACATAGTCGAAACCGTTCTCCAGAAACAGAACAGAGTTATCGGTCGAATCGGAACCGTGTGCGATAGCGATGGCGCCCGCTGCCCGGGCCGCTTTCGCCATCTCCCAAGCTACCTCTCTCATGCGAGTAAGACACATCTTCGAGAGAAAATTGAAGTCATCCTCATAGACAGCCACGATTTTTGGCCGATGCTTCTCCAGCGTGTCAGAGAAGCTTGCGGTTGGCTCTGTAAGCATCGAATCGAACACAGCAACCGAGAGTCCCTTTTCTCGAAGCGCCGTCGCCGCATAGAGTGTGCCGATGGGCGTGTATGGCTGCATCTTTCGTACCTGCTTCGGGTCGTATGCAAGATGATAGGAATGTGTGAGTAAGACTCGTGCCAAAGTTCACCTCGGAGATTTGGGCCGGTCGAATTCATACGACCGACAGATTCCGGTTATCAAATGTAGAGTAGCTCCGGCTATGCAGTCGGTTGTCCCAGAATTGTCAACTCAATGTCATCCCTTTACCATGCCGGCTGACAGCCGCTGTCAATGTGGCTGCGCCAAGCCACGCATGGCCGCGACCCCTGTGGGCGGCAAAGTGCTTCGCGTCGATTAGTTGGCGGGGGTCGCCTCGGGGAAGGTGGTAGCAAGATCGGAGAGATGACCTAGCTTCTCGCGTTTAGTCGCAAGATAGTGAGCGGAATGAGAAGTAGCTGGAACTTCAGCGCTCAAGCGATCAACAATTTCAATCCCCGATGAAAGCACGGCACCGATCTTATCGGGGTTATTGGTCATCAATCGGAGGGAACGAATTTTAAGGAATCGAAGAATGTCTGTAGCCAGGGCGTAATCACGCAGGTCGATTGAGTGTCCCAAACGAAGATTTGCCTCAATTGTGTCGAGACCTTGATCTTGAAGTTCATAGGCGCGCAGCTTCTCCATGAGGCCGA
Organism: uncultured Acidobacteriota bacterium; assembly: GCA_963735505.1. Classification (GTDB taxonomy): domain Bacteria; phylum Acidobacteriota; class Terriglobia; order Terriglobales; family Acidobacteriaceae; genus JAKAAZ01. Next base: position 533,684 of record CAVTLR010000007.1, read on the forward strand.
TGCCTCGACCCTCCTGGTGCTCGTAGAGCAGCATCCCTGCCCCTTCATTTGCAATGACACGCAGGGCGAGGTGAAGCTGATCGTGGCAGTCACACCGAAGAGAGTGGAAAACATCTCCCGTCGCGCATTGAGAATGAATGCGAACTACCGGCGGGGAACTATGGATATCGCCCAGAACCAAAGCCAGCGCAGTCTCCAGGCGCGCTTTCCTTGGCTCACTTTCGGCATGCACGCCCTTGAAGGCCAGGAGGCGGAAGTCTGCCCAATGGGTTGGGAAACTTATATCAGCGACTTGTTCTATGTTCATCAACTCGGGATCATCTCTTGAAAACTTGTACGTCCTTCACGGTTCATGGCAACAATGCGAATTCGCCAGTTCCGAGTGAAGAATATCCTGGCCCTTTTGTATACGTGTCACCGGAATGTCTCGATAGCGTCATTCCATTGTGGATGCTGCTGCGCCTATGCCTTTGAATAGGGACTGTTCGATGGTCGACAAGTCAGGCGCGCCACGCAGCTATTTGTGAGTTGGCCCAACGGTGCGGCGGAATTGATAAAGGATATGATCGCCCAGACTCGCCAGCGGACGAGCAAGGATGTTGTCGAGTTTTTCCATCGAAGTCAGTAGACGCGGCTGCCGCGAAATCCACGGCTCGGCGGCGCTTGGCGGCACCATCACGCCAATGCCTAGACGCTTCTCCAACACAAACCAGGGAGCGAAGGCGCGCAGGATCGCCGCTCGGCGATGGTAGACGACATGGAATTCATGCTTGGCCAGCCGCGCCGATACCTCACCGCGCTTGCATCGCCGCAGCGCCAGATGCGGCCGACCTCGGAGAAATTCCGTCGCTATCTCGCCGGGACAGAACGTGCCGAATACCACCAGCATCGCCGGAGCGCCAGGTTTCAGCAACTGCGCCAGGCCACGTGCCACCGGCCCCAGGTCAGCCACGCAATTGAGTGGCGCGAAATTGGAGAACGCGCCATCGAACATGGCTCCGCCCGTTGAAAAATGCCCAGTGGCGAAATCCTCCATCTCTTCGCCAGCCACGATTTCGGCCGCTGAACCCAGCGGCGCTAGCTTGGTCCTCGCCTGCGCCACCATGACGGGCGAGGGATCGGTCAGAAGCATGTCGAATCCGCGCTCTGCCAGGAAAGCCGCATCTTCGCCGGTGCCGCCGCCCAGTTCCAGGATATGGCCCCTCGTCGGAAATGCCTGCAACAGCGCTGCCCGCACGGCACGGCGCTGCGCCGCCACGCTGCACCAGACGCCGAAGCGTGAGTCAAAGACGGGTGCGATCGCATCGAAGGCAATGGCGGCGGGGCGCAAAGTCGGCATCATTGCGGAAACCGATTCATGGATTGCCGCCAACGATAGGATTCCAATGTATAGCGAAATCCTTCCACGATATGAAAGCGCAGACGGGAGAAGACAACGCCGAGCTGCATGCGATAACGACGAATCCTCACCGCTACGGTCTCATCTGCGGTTGGCCGTATAACTGCCGGTGGCAAACGCGACGGCAACAACGCTTGCCGTAGCGAGCGTTTCGCTGGCACACCTACGGACTCAAGCTCCCTCTGTAGCAGCAGATATAGTTTGCTGCCTGGAAAGTTCTGGAAAACTGCGCGGCGTCCATAAAGTTCTACCCAGAGCCTCGCGGACATGGGAAGGCGATCGACAGTCCAGTGCGTAAGCGCTGCTGGAGCGAAATCGCCCATGACGCGCGTGATCAGCAACGTGACCACACCAAGTCCCAGCGAAGCTCTCGGATTTTCCCTGGCGATCGATTGAAGCTCGTCCCAGAAGGCATCATCTTCACGGCGAACCAACACGTGGCGGCGAAACTCCAGAAGATGCGCCGTGCGCGAGAACTCGCTGTATACGTGCTTGTACACGTGCAGCCCTTGGCCCAGGAAAAGATCGACGGGCGAAAGGACTGGCATATGTATGCCGTGAAAGTCGCGCATCTCCAGTCGTTCCAGCAATGAGGATCGCCCTTGGATTTTGGCCTCAATGTGCAATTCCACGGATCGACCTGGCAAATCCTTGTACAGATCCTTTACGGAAATGCCAGGCGTTTCGTTGATCTTGAACTCCCAGCTCCTTCCGCTGATAGCGTACAGACGGTAGCCTCTGCGTTCAAGAATCTGCCGCGCCTGGGAAGCGCTTTGCTCCGTTATCAGGAAATCTAAATCAAACTGATGTCGCAGCTCCGCTCGTGGCACCGAAGATGGACAGAATGAAAATCCTTTCAACGTCGCATAGCCGAGGCCGGTTTTCTGAAACTCTTGTTGGATCGCGATCGATTCAGCAATCATGCCGCGTGTGCGCTCAACATTGTCCCTCAGATTCTGCTGCAAACGCGCCAGAACACCTGGCGGCAACATATCGCACAGGTGCAACTCCGTCATGCGATCAAGGAAGTACAGCGCCAAGCCGCTGATATCCAGCCAATTTAGCAATTTCTGCCAATCTTTTTCAGAGAGATCCTGTAGTCGACGGCACTGTTCAGGTAAAGGTTCGCAGAAGGTCAGCAGTACAGCTTCACGTATCAGCTGATCTCGGCTACAAGAGCTCGACCCGGTGCCCGTATTCTGGACAGCGGTCGAAGCTGGTGATCGCGCAGGTAAATAGCAAATCTGAACCTCGCCCGAAGATCCTCGACGATATAGCAGCGGCAACGCGATCTCACCCTTTTTCGATCTGTCTTGGCACCACGGTATCTGTTCGCCGCAGCCCATGAAGTAAACAATCTTGGGTTAGCCTAGTCAATCTTCGGCTAGTAATTGTCAGATTGCGGTAATGAAATTGTCACAGTTATGTTGTCGCTTCGACGCTATGGGCCGCCCAAGCTGATCACGATGAGTTAGTAATGTTCCTGAAATTTCGATGCCATGGATGTCGTTTGCACTGAAGGCAACAGTCAGACAATCAATTGACAAATGGCAGACAATGCCGAGACACCTGGGTCAATCCTGCTCGCTATAGTGGCTGCTATGCGCAGTTTATGGAGGATCAGCTTATGAAGCCATTTTTCGAAATTCAAGCAGGAGATCTCACGTCGCGCTCTCTGCAGGATGCGATCGACGAAAAGGGATATCTTCTGATTCGAGGGTTACTGCCCGATCGCGCTCTCAGCCCACTGCTGGTTGAAATAGCGGATGTACTCTATTCCGCCGGTTGGCTGCTGCCTGACCGTTTCCCGCTTGAGCGTATGGCTGATCCCAGCGCGGCCTGCGGCGATCCAGACCCGGCGTTCAAGCGGACGTACCAGGAAATTTTCAACCTCGAATTGTTTCACGCCTTGGCGCACCATCCCGCCCTAAAGGAAGTGATGAGCATGCTCGTGGGCGAGCAACTCCTGGTTCACCCAAAACCGATTGGCCGGTTAATTTTCCCTAATTGCGAGCGTCTCGTGAATCATGCGCATCAAGATTATCAATTCATGGATGGGGATGCTGAGTGCTTCACCGTTTGGATTCCCCTTCATGATTGCCCAATAGATCAGGGCCCATTACAAATTCTCGAAGGTTCGCATCGCTTCGGCATTCAGCTTCATAACAAGGCAAATCTCGGTGTTCCAGAAATTCCAGAAGGAACAGCGCTGAGCGGCGATTGGGTTGGCGGCCAAATTAACGCAGGTGACATTCTCATATTTCACAGTCTGACCGTGCATGCAGCCTCCCCCAACGTCTCAGACCGGCTTCGTGTTTCGCTGGATTGCAGATTTCAGGATTATCGGCGAGCTTTGAATCCCGCCAATCTGGCTTTCGCCGGGGAGTCTGGAAAGTCCTGGGAGAAGACGTACGCTAGTTGGCGTTCAAACGATCTGAAGTACTACTGGAGGAAAATGCCTCTGACGTTCAAGCCCTCTAAAGCTCAACTAGAACTGCTTGCAGAGACATCAGAGTCTCCGTCCAGTCGGGCCAGGTATGCCAGGATTTTGGAGCAACTTGACTAATCCACCGGTTGCGCCGCAACAGCACAGGCCAGCTTCGCTGACTGCGGGCGCGCACTCCCATCACCGAACACCACGGACCAGTGAAGAGCAGTTCCGCGGCGATCATGGATGCTCAAGTCACAAACACCGCGGCAAAGGACTTCAACGGCAAGCTAGTTTATTTAGGCCACGCACAAACTTCAGGTTATGTCGGAAAACACCACTGTGCGGTGAAGCAGCCGTTAAGCTATCACATATATAACCCTGCTGAGTAATAGCATCCAGTTCGCATTGTTTCTGTCGATAGGTGATGACCTTGCGATGCGTCGTGGACCCGTCAGCAAAGGTCCCGCCACTTGGATGACGGATAGCAAAGAAGATACATCCTTCTGACTAGATTGTGACAATCACTCTATTCGACATCCCTATCCTTGAAATGGAAAGAGCTTTGAAGGCAAAGCGCATGAGGAGAGGCGACATACACATAGAAAGCCGGCCCGCTCAATTAGCCAATGCTGCTGTTTACACGCCTCATTCTAGTTGTGTGCACTTTATCCGGAGAACGTCACGGATTGCCCCGGACAGTGTAAGGAAGTTATAACCCTGCAAAGGAGTTGTCATGAAAAAGAGATTGAATACGTGCGTCGGCCTGAGCCTGGTGTGGCTCTGCGCCGTAGGCGCCAACCATGCGCATGCCGCTGAAATAGTGGTGAAGCCAGGCATGAAGGCGCCCGCCTTCACCCTTCCTTCTCAGGAGAATACGCCAGTGAGTCTTTCGGATTTCAAGGGGAAATGGGTCGTGCTTTATTTCTATCCAAAAGATAAATCGACTGGCTGTACGATCGAGGCTCATTCGTATCAGGGCAACTTGTCGAAGTTTGAAGCGAGGAATGCTGTCGTTCTTGGGGTAAGCATCGATACGGCAGAAAGCCACAAAAGCTTCTGCACTCAGGATGGGCTTACGTTTAAGCTTCTCGCTGATCCTGAACGCATAGTTGCTTCGGAATATGGCGTTCCGGAAATGACTTTTAACGGCACGAAATACGATGAGCGTGACACCATCCTGATTGCACCCAATGGCACAATAGCTCGCGTGTGGAGAAAAGTGGACGCGCAAAAAGATAGCGCGCTCGTTCTTGCAGAGATTGCAAAACTGCAGGGTCGCTAGGCAGGGTGATAGTCGAGTGATTAAGAGCGCTTGCTGCATTACCTTATTTGTTCTGCTGTCACCTTCGGTCTTCGGGCAGTCAGTTACTCCATGTGAGAACCTTTTTGCCGGCTATGATCAAGACACCGGGGCTATGGGTTCAACTTATGAGCCGATGGATAGCTGGGTCTATCCGGCGATGGACCGCCTGTATGCGCTGGGACAGATCGATACGGCCTACCTTGGGATGCGACCGTGGACCAGGTTGAGCATCGTGCACATACTCGAAGCTGGTTCGAAGAAAATCAGCGACATTGATGAAGACAGTGACGCCTGTCGCATCTATCAAGCGCTTCAGAAAGAATTTGAACCGGACGTTGAGCGCTTGCAAGATCCCAGGCATCCGCATGCGGAAATCGCCAGCGTTTATACTCGTTTTCTCGGCATCTCCGGCACGCCGTTACGCGATAGTTTTCATCTCGGCCAGACCATTGTCAACGATTATGGCCGACCTTATCAGCATGGGTTTAACAATCTGGATGGCTTCAGCACCCCCATGGGAGCGGGCCGATTCAGTTTTTACTTCCGGGGCGAATATCAATATGCCCCGGCCGCGACCGGCTATTCACCTGGGCTCACTGAGCTGCTTTCGGAAAATGACGGTATACCGTTCGCAACCAATCCTAGCCAGGACACGATTCCTTTAGGGCCAATTCCTCCCACGAATCATGTACGCGTAGTTGACGCATATGCTTCCTACCTCCTCCTCAACCACGAAATCTCGTTTGGCAAGAATGACCATTGGCTCGGGCCAGCACAGGGAGGAAGCTTTGCATGGAGCAATAATGCAGAGAACATCTATGATTTCGAAATTGACCGGGTAGAACCGCTTTACGTTCCTCTGCTTTCGCGACTTACGGGTCCGTTCCGATATCAATTCTTTGTTGGCAGTCTACAGGGGCACACCGATCCAAATTCGCCGTGGGTGCATGTCGAGAAGGTCAGTTTCAAGCCGACTGTCAACCTTGAATTGGGATTCGAGCGCACCGTCATCTGGGGCGGAAAGGATCATGTCCCAATTACAGTCGGTAGTTTTCTGAAGAGCTTTTTCAGTTTTCAGGATGTCTCTGCAGCAGAGAAGGTTTCTCGTGGCGATCCCGGGGCCCGCTTTGGAACCTTTGATTTCTCCTATCGCTTACCTTATATGCGCAACTGGCTGACGCTCTACGCCGACTCTCTTGCACACGACGATGTAAGTCCGATCAGTGCTCCCCGTCGTGCAGGCATCCGTCCTGGCTTGTACCTGTCGCATTTTCCTGGCTTTCATGCGCTTGACTTCCGGATCGAGGCAGCCGATACGGATCCGCCGACAAGTCGAAGTAATGCGGGGCAGTTCCTGTATTGGGAGCAAATCCAGAAGCAGGGCTACACAAATAAAGGCTTCATTATGGGAGACTGGATCGGCCGCGAATCGAAAGGGGGCCAGGCTTGGCTCACTTATCACTTGTCGCCAAGTGAGCAGTTACAGGTGTCCTATAGAAATGCGAAGGCTGCGAAAGACTTCATTCCCGGCGGTAGCACTCAGAATGCTTTTCAGTTTTCCACTAGGAAGCGCTTCCGGAAGCAATTTGAAGTGCTGGGGTCAGTTCAGTATGAAGGCTGGAAAGCTCCTGTTTACAAGCAGGGCAAGCAGAACGACGTAAGTGCATCTGCACAGATCACGTGGTACCCAAAGGTAAAGTAGAAATGCTGACTCGTATGATGATGGGACGCATACTTCCGCCGCAGGCCTCAGGCAACGCGTCCCTGGACGCTTCGATCGACCACTCGAAGTGGGGTTGGCGTTGCGTCTGCTGAATAGAGAGCCGTTGAACCTCGTCATTTCTATTCATTGGGGTGCAGAGGATGGACTGATCCGCGTTCGCAGGCTTAGCCATTGACGCAAAGCTGACAGAAGAGTCGAAGCAACCGAAGGTGCATTATGACTATGCTCTCGTGCGACAGATGATGAAAATCTTCGCTGAAACCTTTGCACAGCAGTCGGAGCCATTGAGCCCCAGTAATCTTCCAGTACGCCACCTTTTGAAGGGCATCGCTGAAAGCATCGATGAAAAGGTTGATAAACCGAACCATGCTTCGGCATTGCGGCTGGCAAAGATCTTTGCTGCAGGCATCCAAAATCACTTGGACCAACCGATATATGACTATTCATCAGCCCAAAAGCTGATAAGAGCCATTGCCACAAATATTCAGGACTGGCCTAGCCAATGGGAACGGGAGAAATCACTACGCGGGGGCGAACCCAGGTGGAAGCTTAGTAGCGAGTCGCTCAAACGGATCGAAGTACTTAGCAACTCACCGCGTGATCGGTTCCTAGCTGATTTTGTTGACGGCCGCATTGTCATCTGCGAGCTATTGAACTCATTTCCGTCGACAGTTTTTCCGAATCCGGTTGAGATGCATAGCAGCATTAGGTTTGGAATCAGACCACTGCTGTACTCGATACTGAGGCGCCAGTTTATCAATCCTCGCGGCTTTGGTTTCTGCGCGAATACGGAGTGCAGAAACTTCTTCAACATCGAACGTGCGGGGCAGCAATTTTGTAGCTCGGCATGCTCACTCCATCATCGCCAGCGAATTTACTGGCAAGAACACGGAAAGAAGTTGAGAACGAAAAGGACCGCCAACGCAAGGAAGATGCGAAAGCGGGCCGCCAAACCAGCTGGGGAGGAGATTGCGAATTAGAAAATGGCATAAGCTTTGCGCGAAAGAAATTCATGCTCGCTAACCTCAAACAAAGGCAGAATTGCGAGACTACAGCCCAAATTCATTGGCTGTCTGGGTAATTACCTAAATACTAATTCGACGTAAACGGCTTGCGGTTACCTCGAGCAGTTACGCAGTGAACCAAGCCCGAAGACTGAATGAAGATTTCAGGAAGTGGGATGCGTACCGACGGCGACAGTGTCGTAGTTGCCGAAAACACCGTTTTGCGGGAACTACGAAGCGCCGACACGAGATTGCTTTTGAGTTGCCTATTCTTCCCGTCGGGCCACGACCAGCACAGCATCCAAGTCTCAATGAGTGCGTGGCCTCTTATCGCCGTTCAAGTTGCCGAAAAGGCAACCTTCGGGAAGTCTCAAATGGAGGCTCCTTATTGCTTGATAAGTGCATTGGCGGTTATGCGTAAATCAAGCTCGGTATCGAGTTTTTGTGCAAACGAGCCGCGAGTCGCTGAGCAGAATATGCATCCAATCTATCGCCAAGCCCTATTCCATCCTCAGAGCGCGCATGGGATCGCAGGAGGCTGCGCGGCGGGCCGGAATGATTGCTGCTATCGTCGCTGCGGCCAAAATGAGCACGACGCTGCCGCCGATGGCGAGCGGATCCATGATGGGGGTCTGGTAGAGCAGGCTGCGTACCCAGCGCAAGGCGACGAAAGCCATGGTCAGACCCATGCCCGCACCGAGAAGAACCGGATATGCAGCCTGGCGAAGCACCAGTTTAAGCAGCGCGCTTTTGCCGGAGCCCAGCGCAATGCGAATGCCGAACTCCTGCTGTCGCAAAGAAACTGAATATGCGAGAACGCCGTACACGCCAAGAAGAGCAAGGAGCAATGCCGCTGTACCAAAGCTGGTGAGTACGATGGCCTGAAAGCGGTCAGCAGCCACCGACTCGCTGACTTGTGCATCCATCGACTCGAGCGTGGGGATCGCGACCTGCGGATCGATCTGCCAGATTGCACGGCGCATCTCGGGGATCAGCGCATCGCTGGGCTGGGAACTCCGCGCCAGGAACGAAAGAGTCAGCGGCGTATAAGCCCAGTACGTCAGATAGGCCATGGCTGCATTATCTTTGAGGCCGTTGATGCGCGCGTCTGCGACAACTCCGATTACCGTGAGAGGGTGCGGGTCGTCCGGAACAAGGTTGATGATCGTGCGTCCGATCGGGCTCTCGCCGGGAAAGCCCTCGCGCGCGGTTCTCTCTGAGATGAGTGCCACGTAGGGATTGGAGCGATCGGCGGCCGAAAAGTTGCGCCCAGCAACGAGCTGACTCTGCATCGTGGGCAGATAGTCGGGGTTGATCCAGCGCACGTTGATCATCGGCTCCTGTCCAGCAGGTACGGGATGATCCGGGCGGAAGAGATTATCCACCCAGTTTTCGCCGGTGAGGGGCGCTACGCTGGTGACGGCGACCGATTTCACTCCGGGCAATTGGCGGAGGGCCATGAGCGTGCGGTCAGCGAGAGCCAGCCGGATCGCATTGCCCTTCGGTCCGTCCTGATCATATTGCGGTGTGAACAGGTCGACCTGCGCGAGAGTGACGTGGCTCGAATCGAAGCCGCGGTTCTGACGCACCAGATTCGAGAAGCTGCGCAGCGCAAGAGAAGTAACGATGAGCAGAACCACTGTGCAAGCCACCTGGGTGGCCACCATAATGTCTCGTATGCGGCGGCCCTCCTGCGTATTGGCTGTGCGTGTGGGGTTGGGCTGCAGCGCAGCTTGAGGATGAACACGAAGAGACCGCAGCGCCGGCAGAATTCCAAACGCGATTGCCGCAAGAATCGATATTCCCGCAGCAAACAGCAGCACTGGCATGTTTACCCGCACCTCGTCCAGGCGCGGAACATTGGCCGGCACGAGCGAAAGCAACAGCCGCACACCGGCAAGTGCAAGCGCGGCTCCAGCCGCGCCTCCGATAATTGCCAGGAGCATGCTTTCGGTCAGACGCGACTTGACCAATTGAGTCTTGCTCGCGCCCAGCGCGGCGCGTACCGCAGTCTCCCGTTCCGCGTTCACCGCGCGCGCCAACTGCAAATTGGCAAGATTGACGCAGGCGATCAACAGGACTGCCCCAACCGCGGCAAACAATAACCAGAGCGCGCCGCTGATTCCCGATGCGACATCCTTCGTCAGGGGCGTCAAAGCAATTCCAAAGCGAAAGGGCAGATGGGCCGAGAGGGTATAGGCCGACTGCAAGGCATCGAGTTCAGCGCTTGCACGCGCCAGCGTCACACCGGGCTTGAGCCGGGCCATCGCCTTGTAATTGAAGTTGCCCATATCAGCTTTTAAGTCTCGTTCGCTCGGTACCAAAGGCTCAAAAAGCAGGGCATCGCGCGCAGTTTCCTGAAATGCGGTCGTGGGTGCTAATGAGATCTGCGGAAAAAGCATGCCCGGAGGCAACACGCCAATGACAGTGACTGGCCGGCCATCAATCCGCAGCGTCTGTCCGACTGCCTTTGGGTTCCCTGCAAAGAACGCATGCCAGCCCGCGTAGCTCAACACAACTACATTGTCCGCGCCTTTCTGCGCATCGCTATCGACGAATGCGCGCCCCAAGACGGGTTGCACACCAAGCAGTTGGAATAGATTCGGCGAAGCCACAACTGCGCCGACGATACGGGGATGGTCGCCATTGGTGGAAACGCTGGAGCCGCTCTGGCTAAAGATGGCGGCATCTTCGATCGTCGTCGCGCTATTCTTCAGGCGCAAAAAATGGCGGTAATTGTCGGGGGTGGCCGTGCGATCGGTGCCTGCCTTACTTACCGTCTCGCGCATAACCACGAGCCGACCCGCGTCGTGAAAGGCGAAGGGCTTAAGCAGAACCGCATTCACGATGCTGAAAACCGATGTAACCGCACCGATGCCCAAGGCTAATGTAAGGATTGCCGTGAGCGCGAAACCGGGACTTCTGCGCAACTGGCGAACAGCGAAGCGAATGTCGCGGAAGATTTCTTCGAACCAAGGCAGGCCACGGTGGACGCGGTAGGTCTCGCGAATCTGCGTGACGCCGCCAAATGCTCGCAGCGCTGCGATGCGGGCTTGTTCGGCCGACATGCCGTTGCGCTGATTGTCCGCGATGGCGAGCTCGATATGCGCACTCAATTCATCGTCGAGGTCGGCGTCGAGCTTCTTTCTGAGGAATAACGCCGCGCAACGACTGAGAAGAACACGAATCCAGTCCATGGATGGCTCCTAGTTAGACGGCGCGAGAAAACGCGCCATGGTAGCGGCGATGCGCTCCCAGTCTTTCGTTTCGCGCTCGATCTGTTTGCGGCCCGTACGGCTGAGCGAATAGAACTTAGCGCGGCGGTTGGTCTCCGAAGTGCCCCACTCGCTCTTGATCCATCCGCGTTGCTCAAGGCGCAGGAGTGCCGGATAAATGGTGCCCTGGTTCAGGCTGAGGGAATTGCCACTGACCTGTTCGATACGCCGTGCGATACCGTAGCCGTGCAATGGGCCCATGGATTCAAGGGTTTTAAGGACCATCAGGTCCAGGGTGCCTTGAAGGACGTCGGATTTGGGCTCGCTCATCATCTCTCCTGTAGACCTTCTGACTATACGATGAGCTTTGATAGTCAGAATGTCAACAGGTACGCGAAGAGTTTTATGCATTCTCGAAAATGAGAACTTAGCAAGCTGACTCTCGGATGATCCAGACTAAAACAGTTCCGCATTACGCTCAACCCGAGCCGAACGGACGGGTTGCATCGATGCCAAATCGCCAATGCACTCACCGAGGCGGATTGATAACGGGAAATCCCAGTTATGGGATCTGACGAGCCGTGCCCCCGGTTAAGATTGATGACTTTCAGTCAGTCTACGGAGCGCCTCTAGATCGAGAATGACGATGCGATGGCCCTGGGTGGCAACAATTTCCTGCTGCACCAATTTCTGCAAGCCGCGCGTGACCACTTCGCGCACCGAGCCAAGTCGTGAGGCCAACTGCGTGTGCGATAGCGGAAGCGGAAATGAGACTCCATTCTGCAGCGTGGGAGCCTTTCGTTGAGCTTCGTGCAGCAGCAGTGTCGCCAGCCGCTGGGTCACGTCTTTCAGTGCGAGTTGCTCGGCCAGGGACGCGACTGTGCGGAGTTTCTTCGCCAGGATCGCCAGCGCTGTTAGCGCCGCCTCAGGGTATTGCAACAGGAACCGACGCACATCTTCTTTCGCCAGAAACAGCAGCTCCGAGTCTTCTTCCGCCATGGTGGTGGAAGGATACGGGCCATCGTCGAAAACGGGCACCTCCGCCAGTATGCCGCCCACGCTCTCCACATGGATCGTCTGCTCACGGCCTTCGACGTTTTCCCGGAAAGCACGCACAGAGCCGGAGAGCACGACATACAGCCCCTCCGCCGGCTCATTCGCGGTAAATAGAATCTGGCCCCGTTGAAGTTTGCGCTCTCGGCCTTGGGCCGCCAGTCCTGCCAAGGCACTCTCAGGCAGGTTTTGAAACCAGGCAGACTTGGCCAGAACATCCATGCGGCGCTCGAGAGACATGACGCCATCTTGCCGCATGTGCGCCGAGATTGGCAATCAGCGGCGTTATGCATAGGAAAAACAAGCATTGTGATGAAAGTCACTGAGTCTGGTGCGCCGAATCACTAGTGTCAGGCTGGGAGATTCAATCATGGTCATTACATCGGAAACTCAAGTTCGCGACATCGCAGTGGAATATCCAACCTCGATCCCGATACTGGAGCGTTTCGGCATCGACTTTTGTTGCGGAGGCAGGCGTACCCTGGCGGAAGCCTGCACGCGGCGGCCGGTAGAAGTCGGTCCCGTATTACAAGAGTTGGAACTCCAACTTCAGAAAACCAGTGCATCCGAAGTTCAGTGGCAGAGTGCGCCGCTAAAGCAACTCGCCGACTACATTGTGACCAGGCATCATGCGTTCACGCGGGAGCAGATCCAGTTGATCGGCGGTCTGATGGCGAAGGTAGAGACGCGTCACGGTGCAGATCATCCGGAGATCTACCAAATGGCCAAGGTTTTCGCCGTGGTCAGCGCCGAATTGGCGCACCACTTTGTTTGTGAAGAGACGATCCTGTTTCCTTATATAGGAAAGCTGGATGGGGGCCAGCCAGCGGTACTGCCGCCGATGTTTGGCAGCGTAGCGCAGCCTATCGCGCGTATGATGGCGGACCACGACCAGGCTGGCGGAGAACTTCGTGAACTGCGCAGTCTGACCAATGACTACACGCCGCCCACGCCCGCCTGCGCCACCTGGCGCGCTCTCTATCGCGCATTGGAAGATCTGGAGCAGGACCTGCACCAACACATTCATCTGGAAAACAACATCCTTTTCGCCCGGGCTCTGGCGCAGACGATGGAGACGGTGTGAGTACAGCGATTGATTCGTTGCAGCAATCGGCGAATACGGCACGCGTTGCGATGGAGCGGCAGAGCCAGCGGCTGGTGACTGCCTTCATCGCAAGCGGCATGTTGTTCATGCTGCTGCCGGGAACCTTTCTGGGGGTGTGGAATTTGATTGGCATCTCCCAGCACCGCGAGCTCAGCGGCCTTTCACCCGCATGGTTACAGGCACACGGTCAGGCGCAAATATTTGGCTGGATTGGCTCATTCATTTTGGGGATTGGATTTTATTCTCTGACCAAGATGCAGAACACGCTCAGCTTTCCGGTGCGGGCCGCGTGGACTGCGTGGACCCTGTGGACGGTTGGAATTGCGATGCGCTGGACCGGTGGTGTTACGGCTTGGCACTGGAGAATTCTCTTGCCGCTTTCCGGCGCGCTGCAACTGATTGCTTGCCTGTTGTTTTACCGCGCGGTGCGACGCCATCGGCCAGCGGATCCGGAACGTCGCCCGGAAGCCTGGATGGTGGTTGTGATCGCAGCAACCATTTCATTTCTCGTCACGGTGGCGGCAAATTGTGCCGCTTCGACCTATCTCGCCCTCTATGGAAACTCGCCCGCACTGCCGCATGTTCTCGATCTGCAACTGGTCGTATTGGCAGTCTGGGGCGTGCTGGTGCCGACCATCTGGGGCTTTAACGCTCGCTGGCTGCCAGTGTTTGCCGGATTTCAGAAACCGGACGGCGCTCGCCTGCAGCTGGCCTATGGCCTCAGTGTGGCGGGCGTAGTCGCGGTGTTTCTGCAATGGCAACCCATCGCCGCAGTGTTATTTTTGGTGGCTGCATTCCTGGCGATTCACGCGCTGCATGTATGGCAGCCAGCCGTCCAGCCAGCCAAGCTGTTGCATGTTGCCAGGACGTTTCCGCTGTTCATCCGCGTTGCGTATGTCTGGCTGGTGGTGTCGTGTTTGCTGGATGCGCTCGCGGTGCGCTACGACTATGCCGGCGGCATCTGGGGCGCCAGCCGCCACGCACTGACTGTAGGGTTTGTTGCGGGCATGGTCTTCGTCATCGGTCAGCGCGTTCTACCCGCGTTTTGTGGCATGCGAATTCTGTGGAGTACCCGCCTGATGTTCTGGTCACTACTGCTGCTGAACTTGGGTTGCGCACTGCGCATCACGCTGGAGCCGTTGGCCTACGAAGGATATTGGAATTTTGCCTGGAAATTGCTGCCGTACTCTGCAGTCGTGGAGTTGACTGCGGTAGTTCTGTTCGCCGCCAACATAATCGGGACCCTCCTGCGTCCACCTGCTCATCTTCGTCCTGCCATGAGAATGCCATCTGCTGCACAAGGTACCGTGGCATGAATTTCCCAAAAGTCTCTCGGATAGACTGCCATGCATCGCTCGATCCTGCTTCCTTTTTTTCGGACGCTGTTGATCGATGGCACGATGTCAGCCTTTCTCTGTATACTTGGCGCCTGATTCTGGGTACTACGCCGGCTGCTCGATTCCGATTCTGGAGTTCTTATGCAAATCACCGATAAACGGCCACGAATGATCGCGAATGGCTGGATCCAGGCAGCAGGCATCGTCCTGATTGTCGGCTTCTTCATCATGGGGGTCCTTACCTACTACACCTATACTGACGAGCCGCCCATTCCTCAGGTCGTCAAGGATGCGAATGGCGCGGTCCTCTTCACTCGCGCCGACATTCTGGCGGGTCAGGCCATCTTTCTCGGAAATGGTCTGATGGAATACGGCTCGATCTTTGGTCATGGCGCTTATCTGGGGCCTGATTTCACCGCCGAGTATCTTCACCGCGCGGCACTCTCCAGTGTGGACTACTATGACAAAGCAAATCCAGATACGGCGAGGACCCGCACCATACAGGATTTCAAGACGAACCGGTATGACAAGGCGACAGGCAAACTGATCTACACGGATGCGCAAGCGCGTGCCTTCAAGGAATGCCAAGCCTACTATGCGTCGTTCTTCGGCACGCCCACGACCAGGTTTGGTCTTCGTCCTAATGCGATCCGCGATCCGGAACAGATCCGCAAGCTAACGGCCTTCTTCAGCTGGACGGCCTGGGCAGCTTCGACGGCGCGGCCCGGTCACACGTATTCCTACACCAACAACTGGCCTCCGGAGCCGCTGGTTGCCAATCACGTCACGGCGGATGCGATTGTGTGGAGCATGCTCTCGCTCGCCGCCCTGCTGGGCGGTACCGGTTTACTGCTGGCCACGTTCGGACGCTGGAACCTTCTTGGATGGCATGGACGAGAACAGCAGAGTATGTCGTTCCGCGCTCCGGACGAGGTGTCGCTGACTCCGGCTCAAAACGCATGCGCATGGTTCTTCTTTGTGATGGCTGCACTGTTCCTGGTTCAGACTCTGCTCGGTGGCGCCTCAGAACACTACCGTGCGGACCTGCAGAGCTTCTTCGGAATCGACCTTGGCCGACTCCTGCCATTCAATATCGTTCGAACATGGCACGTGCAATTATCGATCTTCTGGGTTTCCACTTCCTTCCTTGCGGCAGGCATATTCCTGGCACCGATGATTGCTGGACGGGAACCGCGAGGGCAAAAGGCGCTTGCGTATGGCTTGCTGGGTGCGCTGGTTATCGTCGTGGTCGGAAGTCTGCTGGGAGAGTTTGCAGGCATTCAGGGGCTGATTCACAACGCCTGGTTCGGCGATCAGGGCTTTGAATATCTCGACCTGGGCCGAGTGTGGCAGATTCTTCTGACCATCGGATTACTTTTCTGGGTCGTGATTCTGTACCGGGGGCTGCGCGGCCGCCTCAATTCCGAACACGTGGGAAACATGCCTTGGCTGTTCTTCTTTTCGGCGCTGTCCATTCCGGCCTTTTATGGCGTCGGACTGCTGGCCAACGGCGCGGAAAACTTCACGACTACGGATTTCTGGCGGTTCTGGGTTGTCCACCTCTGGGTGGAAGACTTTCTCGAGCTTTTCACTACCATTCTGGTCGCGTACATCTTCGTGTTGCTGGGAGTTGTTCACGAGCGCACTGCGCTGCGAATGATTTATCTCGACGTCATTTTGTACTCTGCAGGCGGCATCGTAGGCACCATGCATCATGTGTACTTCTCGGGCGAACCTGCGCTTCACATGGCTTTGGGGGCTTTCTTTTCCGCAGCAGAAGTGATCCCGCTGACGTTTCTAACTGTGGAAGCGTGGAGTTTCCTGCAGCTGGGAACCGTCCAGGAGGCAAAGTCCGCGACCCCGTTTCCACACTACTGGGCGGTGATGTTCCTGGCAGCGGTGGGCTTCTGGAACTTTCTTGGGGCAGGAGTCTTCGGCTTCCTGATCAACCTGCCTATTGTCTCCTACTACGAAATCGGTACTGCTCTAACTGCGAATCACGCCCATGCGGCGATGATGGGAGTGTATGGAATGCTGGCGGTCGGGTTAGCCCTCTTTTGCCTGCGCTACATCATTCCGCAAAAGCATTGGTCGGATAAAGCGGCGCGGATCAGCTTCTGGTCGCTGAATCTCGGTCTGGCGTGGATGGTCTTCGCCACTCTTTTTCCGTTGGGAATTCTACAGCTCTATCACTCCATCAGCGTTAGTTACTATGATGCCCGCACTCTCAACTACATCGGCAACCATGCCAACTCCGTACTGGAATGGCTGCGGATGCCTGGCGATATCGTCTTCATCGTCGGAGGCACGCTTCCTATTCTCTATCTTTCGCTGTTGGGAATTCGCTACATGAAGAAAGGAAGCTCGACAGAGGAGCCGATAGAAATTCTCTTTACTGACGTCGTCGCGCAACCGAAGGAGCGCTGAACTGTGCCCCGCGTGTCGCTCGAATTCATTCTCATGCTGGGATACGCTATCTCTCTGGCTTCCATCGCTCTTCTACTGGAATTGACCGCACGTCATGCGCATCACCGCTCATTGAGTATCAGCACTGTTGGATTCACCTATCATCCCGACCGGGATATCTGGCGATGTCCGGAGGAGCAACACCTCTTTCCTGTTTTTGCCGATACCGCGAAGGGAACAGTGGTCTATCGGGCGCCCGCTTCTGCCTGCAATGCTTGCAGAAGCAAGCCTGGGTGCACCGATTCCGACAAAGGACGCGAGATCGAGCGCAAGAATGCGAGCGGACTGCAATTTGGAATGCAACGATTCCATCGAGCTATGTCGCTTACGTTGATTGTTCTGGCGAATCTGATTCTGATTGTCGAAATCTTTCGCACCAACGGCCTCTATCCGCGGTTATTGCTCGCTGCCGTCGTGGTGCCGTTCTGTCTGATAATCCGGCACCTGTCCGCGGATCTGTTACCGAAAACCGAGGCATAGTAAGCGCCTACTACAGGCGGGAAGCCTTAAATCGATAGGGAAATCAAGAATCGATTCCGGTAACCACTTAAGAGGATCGGCAAACGCACCGTCCCGGAATATGGTCCCCCCAGGGAGATTGAGGTTTCGGCTAAGAAGATTCATGGTTCGTCTTTACAAGAATCAGCCCAGTCTTCCCCCGGAGACCTCGCGCAATTATCCAAGTTACCAACAATCATCCTCGTAACCCAAAAGACTGTATCCGTTCGCGGTTTCCTGTCGCATATTTATGACAACATCAGTAAAAACGGACGCAGACTGCTTCGGCAGGCCATCGAAACACACGCAGTTTCGTCACTCCTGATACACGTTCATGAGGTCTTTGGATCGGCCCATGCGAAAGACTAGGTGCCGTAGCCGCGATGTGGCATATCGTGCAACTGCCGATCACCTGGCCAGGAGATCGTAAGAAGAAATCCCGATTCTTCCATGGCTTCAACGCTATGCTTAATCGAAGCACCAAGGGTAAAGAGGCTTCCGACCCGAAGGTCATATACATGTCCCTGCGTGCTGTAACGGATACGTCCCTTGAGCATGTACAGAGAGCTTGTGCCATCGGCGTGATGTTCTTTGATATGCGCCGCGGCTTCCATCGAGATTAGAACGACCCGAAGATCTGTCTTCTTGAAGAGCGTTCGAGAGTAGATACCCGAAGCCCAGGGCTTCTGTTGCTCGGCCTCGGCGATCTCCTTGAGCAGGTCGAACTGCGCGAAGTCGGCGATCATCGTTCCATCGTCGTTTGAACCAGGAATCGGCATTGAGAAGTTCCTCGTTGGTGCGATTATTCTTTCGCCAGGTGCGCGGCTGCTCGCTTGAAGAAAGGTAGCAAGACCACTGCTTCAGTGCTCCGAATCCTTTGC
This sequence comes from uncultured Acidobacteriota bacterium, assembly GCA_963735505.1. Classification (GTDB taxonomy): domain Bacteria; phylum Acidobacteriota; class Terriglobia; order Terriglobales; family Acidobacteriaceae; genus JAKAAZ01. The sequence goes on from CAVTLR010000007.1 coordinate 552,099, forward strand.
TCCATAGATCAGCGTCATCGTGGAATGTTTGTGGGCTGCGTTCACGACCCGGGCAATCGCATCTTTCATCTCTGGAGCCGTTAACTCGGCTTTGTAACGCCTACAGAATTCGAGCCATCGCTACGGTGCGTGACCGAACCACTTCCTCAGTTCCGTGCTCGGGGAGATGTCCTTTGCCCACATATCCAAACGCAGATCGGCTTTCTTCTTGCCGCGTGGCCAAAGCCGGTCTACCAGCACACGAAAACCATCTGCGTTGTCGGGCTCTTCATACGCTCTTTTGAGCAGAATCTTCATCGTCGGAACGACCCGTAGTAAGAATGACATAAAAGGTGTGCCATGCGATGTATAGAAGAGATCGCTCTCCAGACACGCTCCTGCTTTCTACACTGGAACTGGTTCGCTCCTCCCAGGCCGATCCGACTCTCTTTCCCGTATTGTCGGCAATCAGGAAGTGATCCGGCGCAATCTCAGTTGATGCAAAATCGCCAACGCACTCATCGAGAATAAATCTCCTGATTTGCAGAATTCTATTAGTTAATGGACATGCATGAAGCTGATCTTTCCCGCCCAGATAAGACTTGACTGTCCGCCCGGGGAGAGCGTCACTGTGTGTGCCGGGACTCTTCTCGAAGAGAAAACCCAGCCCAGGACGCATCCATGGTTAATAATCTAGCTGAGCAAATTTCGGCATTACCGGCACTAAATAAGGCCCAATTGCTCGTTCTCTGGTGCGAGAATTTCTCTAAATCCCCACCACCCAAATTGCGCAAGGAGCTGATGGTTCCCATTCTTGCTTACCGGATGCAGGAGAAAGAATACGGCGGATTATCACACTCCGCTCAGAAAAGACTGCGCGATATCGCAAAATCGATCGCGTCCGAGAAACGGCCACAGAAAGAGATTCCAGCCGGTTCGGAGAAAGGTACTCGCCTGCTTCGTTCCTGGCATGGTGAAGTGCATGAGGTAATTGTGACCGATTCCGGATATGTCTACCGCGGGACCACATTCTCAAGTCTCTCGAAGATCGCCAGAGAGATCACTGGAACTCAGTGGTCTGGGCCTGCCTTTTTCGGTACCAGGAAAAAGGCATGACCACTCCTTCCCGAATTCACTGCGCCATCTATACCCGCAAGTCTTCGGAAGAAGGTCTCGAGCAATCCTTTAATTCACTCGACGCCCAGCGGGAAGCCTGCGAAGCCTATATCGTCAGTCAGCGGCATGAAGGCTGGCAGCTGATTCCTACTCAGTATGATGATGGCGGCTTCTCCGGCGGCAACATGGAACGACCGGCCCTGAAACGCCTGCTTGATGACATTGCAGCCAAGCGGGTTGATACCGTTGTCGTCTATAAGGTCGACCGGCTGACACGCTCCCTGGCGGACTTTGCCAAGATCGTCGAGCAATTCGATAAACAGGGCATCAGCTTTGTCTCCGTCACCCAGCAGTTCAACACCACCACCTCAATGGGACGGCTGACGCTGAACGTTCTGCTCTCCTTTGCCCAGTTTGAGCGGGAAGTGACCGGAGAGCGCATCCGGGACAAAATTGCCGCATCCAAGCGAAAAGGCATGTGGATGGGTGGTTCGGTTCCAGTGGGCTACGACCTTGAAGATCGACATCTGGTCGTGAATCCAGCCGGAGCAGAACACGTGAGAGAGATCTATCGACTCTACCTGAAACTGGGCTGTGTCACCAAATTAAAAGAGCATCTGAAGCAAACAGGCATTCTCAGCAAGAGGCGAATAAGCCGCACAGGACGAACTTCGGGAGGAGCGAATTACTCTCGCGGCGCTCTCTATCTAATCCTGCACAACCGGATTTATCTAGGCGAGATCACTCACAAGAAAGCATCCTACCCTGGCCAGCATGCCGCCATCATCGATCAAGAGACGTGGGACCAAGTGCAGGCGCAATTCCAGTCCAATCTCCAGGCGCCCCGGAAACGACCGCGAACCACGGAACAGAGTCTACTGATGGGTCTACTTTATGACGAGCAAGGCAACCGATTCACGCCGTCTCATGCGAACAAGAACGGTCGGCGCTATCGCTACTATGTTTCCCAATCCGTGATCAAGAATGCTCGAAACCGCCAACACGGCCCGGTACGAATTCCGGCTTCGGAGATCGAAGAGTTGGTAATCTCGCAACTCACCTTGCTGTTGCGATCGCCGCAACGATTGATGGACCTTCTTGCCGAGGTTGACCATTCACAGGGAGACATCAAGACCTTGGCAGATACATCCCGAGTGTGGAGCACAGCCGCCGGTGACACGATTCAAACTGTACTCCCATCTATATTGAAGAGGGTCATCGTTCATAACGAGCGAATCGAGATTGAAATCATTCGATCAGCTCTTCGCCAAGCTGTGTTGGGCGTGTCCGACAATCCGGAACTCCTGACCAACCAACCTGACGAAGTAGTAATGATTGAAACTGCGGCCCAGCTGAAACGATGTGGCGGAGATATGCGCCTGGTCCTGCCTCCCGATTCTCCTGGAGCGAAACCGCACGAAGTTACGTCTCTGGTACGCGCGATCTCGAGAGCGCATGACTGGGTCGATCGCATTTTACGAGGCGAGGCTGTCAACCAGCGGTCCATCGCAAAACAAACAGGGCTCGATGAACGCTATATCAGCCGCATCATCCCACTCGCCTTCCTGGCTCCCGATCTGACGGAAGTGATCCTCGGAGGCGGACAGCCCGCACATCTATCGCTCGATGGGTGTCTAGGAAACATCCCCAACGATTGGAATCGCCAGCGAGCAAAACTATTGCGCACGTAATAGGTATGTGCTGGTCATTTTGGGATTAGAAACACCGTTGGCTCACGTAAGAAACAGTGTGCGGGAGATACTGGATTGCACTGAAGTCCTGGTTGGGGGCCGCAGAGGTGTCACCATCTTTAATGTTCTTCTTGCGCGACGACGCTGTCATTCAACGGCATATTTCGCCAAAATCTCGACGGCGTATTCAATGTTCCCTAGGGGTGAGCGAATCGGAGAGCCCGACTGTCTCGCGGGTGCGCAGTCATTCGAACTCTCAATAGAGCATTTTTCTCTATCGAGAGTTCGAATATCCATCTCATGCCGAATCTCATTCGAACTCTCCGTGGAGCTTTAGAGAACCAAATTCCTTGATGGTCCATTCTCTCAATCATCAACCAGGCGTGCATTTCGAGCACTCTTAAGCTCGTAAGAGATTCTCCAGAGAAAAACAAAACGCCCGAATTGGCGGCCAATTCGGGCGTTTCTCTAGTCGATAAGTCTTTTATTTACAGTAGTTTAGACTCGCTGGCGGGTGCGAGTCATTCGAACTCTCAATAGAGCATTTTTCTCTATCGAGAGTTCGAAATCCATCTCATGCCGAATCTCATTCGAACTCTCCGTGGAGCTTTAGAGAACCAAATTCCTTGACGCGCCGTTCTCTCAATCATCAACCAGGCGTGCATTTCGAGCACTCTTAAGCTCGTAAGAGATTCTCCAGAGAAAAACAAAACGCCCGAATTGGCGGCCAATTCGGGCGTTTCTCTAGTCGATAAGTCTTTTATTTACAACAGTTTAGACTCGCTGGCGGTGGATGGAGGCTCCAGCGAACCGCTCTCTAGGCCCAATTCCCTGCTAACAGGGAAAATAACAGGGAATTTCGCAAAATTGGCCCCCGAATTTCTGAAGGAACCCCACTCTATTCCCCTGAATCTAGACGGGTTCTGGCCGCCGAATACGATTTAGTATCCAAATTTAACAGGGAATTTTTAATCGCCTATCAGGGAATTATTACGTGGTAACAGGGAATTATCTTTCCCTGTTACGGAATAGAAAATCTTAGAGCTTGATATCGAAGACCGTGAACTATTCAAGTTTTGGGCAAGCCAGCGCTCCACTTCTACCACGCTCATAGTCGTGCGCTCGTGGTAGTCCACGGCTTGATTACGATCAATTTGGCCGAGAACGACAGTTGACGAAGTGACTGCTCTGGAACGAACTTGCCTATCCGCGCGGTGCAAATCTCAGTTTCAACTGAAGTAAATTACTGTGCTATCCGAGTTAGTCGTCCGCGTTTCAAATTATTCAGGTGCGGAGCCTCTTGATGCAACCTCACCACCGCGTGAAACGATGTCTAAGCCTGTCGGCGCACTCTCCTATTGACACTCTGCAGGAACGAGGATCATATTCGTATTGTCATTCGATAGGAGAGAAGAGTTGGGAGAAAGGTCAAACGAATCTACTGCAGGGCACGCTTGATCTGCTGATTCTAAAGCAATCGGAGATAGCGAGTTTCACGGGCTTGGAATCTCTAGGCGGATCGAACAAATTACGCATGGAACATTTCGCGTGAAACCTGGATCGTTGTTCCCGGCGTTGCACCGCATGGAAGAAGCAGGATGGCTGACGTCCTTCTGGGGTGATTCGGAGAACAATCGGCGAGCCAAATTCTACCGGCGAACGAAAGCCGGTGCGCACCAGTTGGGCGTTGAAACCGAGGAATGGACCACGATTTCGCGCGCGATCGCGAACGCACTAAAGGCTACCTAAGGAGTAGGACGATGATCGGATGGTCGCGCATACGGGCAGTGCTGAAGAAATCTCAGGCACCAGGAGAGAGCAGAAGCCGAACTGGAGGCGGAGGTGCGTGCCTGTGCGGAGATGAGAGCGGACTGAGAAGTTGGCGGGGGGACTTCCGGCAGAGGAGGCTCGGCGCCGGGCACTCGTAGAGCTCGGTGGCGCCGAACAGGTAAAGCAGGCGGTGCGAGACGAGCGGTGGGGAGCTGGCGTGGAGGAATTGTGGCAGGACGTACGGTTTGGATTGCGAGTTGCGACGTTCGCCCGGCTTCGCTGTGATGGGGGGATGCTCATCATCGCCATCGGACTTGGGGTGACGACGGCGATGTACGGCATCGTTTATGCCGTACTCCTCAAGCCCCTTCCCTTTGCTCAACCGTACCGGCTGGTGGCTGTCGGCTCCCAACCCTGGCGAGCTTTCAGCGTGCCAACCATGAATGATTGGCAGAAAGGTGGTCGAGTCTTCGAGTCGATCTCGGCGTATACCGGATGGGCACCCCGTATTGAATCGTCCGCGGGCCTAGGACACGTCAACGCGCTGGTGGTGTCGCAGAACTTTCTGACCACGTTGGGCGTTCCCCTGCGAATGGGGCAGGATTTCACGCGTTCCGGCGGGGAGAGAGACTGCTTCCGATCAAGCAATTGTGACCGATGGCTATTGGCGGCGAATGGGTGGTGGGAATGCGCTGGATGGGCGCACGATCCAGCTGGATTACCAGACCTATATCATCGTCGGAGTTCTGGCGCCGAACGCCAACCTTGAAGATATGGATGCGCTGGGCCAGCCATCCATCCTGACGACGATTGGCTGTGATCCGGCCAAGGATCCGGACAGCCGGGGTGAAATGGACTTTCAGGGAATCGCCCGACTCAAAGGTGGAGTTTCGGTGTCAGCCGCGCTTGCGAACCTTGAGAGTACGCAGAAAAATCTCTCCCTGAACGTACCCCAGAATTACCCGCCAACGTCTTTGCCGACCGTAACGCCGCTGAATGATTTCGACAGCGGGACGGAGACTCGGTCCTCGCTTTTTGCGACGCTCACGGCGTGCGGCATGTTGCTCCTAATATCATGTGCGAACCTGACGAATCTGCTCCTCGCTCGCAGCAGGCGTCGGCGATCTGAGTTTGCCCTGCGTGCGATGCTGGGAGCGCACCCACAGCGTCTCTTCCGACAGGCGCTGACGGAGAACGCAACGCTTGTGGCGCTGGGATCAGCGCTGGGAGTAGTGCTGGCGAGCGTTATTTTGCATCTGGTTAGCCGCAACACGATGGTCCACCTCGCACGGCTGAACGAAGCTCGCATGGATTTGCGAGCCGTGGTGTTCGCCGCTGCGGCATCGGCCGCGATTGCGGTTGTGTTGACGCTGGTGACCTCGGTGCGCAGTCAGCGGATAGCGCTGGCGGAGGATCTGCGCTCCGGCAGTTCGGGCACCAGCTCTTCGCCTCAGGGATTGCGGGAGAGGGGTGCCGTTTGCTCGTAGCCGCACAAATCGCACTGGCCTTCGTTCTGGTGGCGGCATCGGGGTGGATGGTTTCCTCGGTGGTGACCCGTTCTGCATCAGCCGCTGGGTTTCGATCCAGGTCGTCTGCTATTTGCGAGTACGAACCTGCGGGGACCGGCGCGCGGCGCAACGGTCAATCCAGCGGTGACCCTCGAGAAGCTGCGTGAAACGATGACGGCGGTCAGTGAGTTCCGGGCGTTCAAGAGGTAGCCGCTGCAAACGACAAGCCCCTGGGCGGAAGGGTGAATCGTATGATTTCTGCTCGGACGTACATCCGGACGATTGCCACCGGTGGAGCGCAGAGGCCCCGGACGTGTTTCTGGTCACGCCGAACTATTTCGAGACGGTGGGCCAGACGCTGTTGCGTGGAAGAGCGTTCAACGACGCAGATGACGGAGAAGCCCGGTGGCGATTGTCAACCGGGCGCTGGCGCAGCACCAATGGCCGGAGTAAGCCCGATAGGTCATCGGGTTTACTCAGGCGATTTGCATGCCTGGGCGACGGTGGTGGGAGAAGTAGGTGATGTCCACAGTTACTCGCTTGATCGCGCGCCGGTACCAAATCTCTATCTGCCCGAAGCGAGTAGACCGGGACATTCTGATGACTATTTTTATGCGGACGGATGGCGACCTCGAGCGAACTGGATGACGGTGCGCCGTGTGCTGCGCGGTCGCACGGGCCTCACTGTGCGCTACGTGGAAAGCATGCCAGAACTGATGACGCATGCGGTGGCCTTGCGTCAATTCTTAATGTGGGTGGTGACCGCCTTTGGTCTGCTGGCGCTGGGACTGGCGACGTTCCGGAACTTATAGCTTGTTAGCCTACGAGGTATCGCTGCGAGAACGCGAGATCGGAATCCGTCTGGCACTTGGGCTCACAGCGATCAGCGATTCTGGCGCTGCTGATCCGGCAGGAGTCGAGATGGATCGGAGTCTGGATTGAGCTTCGGTCTCATCGGCGCGATCTTGGCGGGTTATTTACTGCGCGACGAACTTTTACCATGCCGGAGGCCGCGTCGGCTCCGGTGCTAGCGGCTGCGCTGGCGCTGCTCGCCTGCTCCGCTCTGGCGGCGGTGGCGATTCCGGGGTCGACGGGCGAGCCTGCTGGACCCGAACGTGACGTTGCGGCGCGAGTAGGACGAGGACGAACAAGGCATGCCCACATTAGTCTGCCGCCGCTCCGCATCCTATTGGTACATGTTGGCATTATCGTTCAACACATTCCCCGACGGATCGGATCAGAATCCGTTCACCGCGGAGATCACCGTGCTCTAGGTGACCCGGTTGGAGAACTTTACCTCGCCGTCGCCTGCCAGTTCGACTGGGTTCGGTTGCCTACAATGTCGTAGTCAACGGATAGGTACAAGCCTGCGTAAGGAAAATGACAGAGCGAGTTCAGTAACCGGCGAATTCGTGTCCAAACCCCATGCCGAGAGGCGCCCGGCGACGAACGAACGAGAACACGTTTACGTTCGCACTGCCATCCCCCAAGGAAATAAAACCTGCATAGATTCGAGAATGCCCACTCAGAATTTTGGGGTGGGCATTCTTTTTTGCAATTTTTTCAGACTGAGCCACTGCAGGAAATTCGATTGACATGGCTCCCGAGACGATTTTGAATGAGAGTCACACCACGCAACGGAGCGGGCAACGAGGGGTTCGAAAATTTTCACTTTATAAGTTCCTAGCCGGGTTGCTTGTCACCCTGACAGCTTGCCTCCTGAACAACCCAACTTCCTTTTCACAA
>CAVTLR010000008.1:0-157752 GCA_963735505.1 uncultured Acidobacteriota bacterium
GCAGTGCTTGGCTTCATCCTGGGTGATGGAACAAATCGGGTTGTCCCAAAAATTCTTCAGCAACTGAAAGCTGTCGCGGAAATCCTGTCGCAATTTCTCACGCAGCTCCAGCAGACGGCCATTATTTTCGGGCGGATGACTGAACAAATTCCCTCCTGACCATCATGAGATCCGGCCACGTTGAGCAAAGAACAGAATCGAAAAACTGCTTACCAGAGAATAGGATAAAGGATATGAATTTCGGCGCCAGGCGCACCGATCCAATGTTCCCGAGCCCCGCGTCGGCTGCGCAGCATCATCCGCCGTCGATACAGGGCACTAAACGGGGTGACGCCCCAAATGTGGGGAGGCACACCTTGTTGTTGGACGGAGCACGATGGAGTTGTGTTTCGTCCCTGATGTGACTAAAGTAGCCTCGATAATTGGACTACGGTACCCCAAAATAATCGACACAGAGCTCCAACGGGCCAGCAGAAAGTGCGTGATAGATTGTCTACCGGAGGTCATATGAGTCCCAAGGATCGCAGGTTGATTCAAAAAGTACCGAATGGTGGCGGTGTTCTCGCCTACCATTGCAGCCATTGCAGGTGGGGAATCACGGTTTCCGAAAGCGGATACTTCGACTGAAGTCGATAAAGTTTTCGATGGACACAATTGCGGAGAGCATATTGTGACACCCGTCCGGCTGTAGGTGGAAAAATTGACACACGACATTGCGGAGGTCGAAAGAGTTCCGGCAGGCGTACTCATCACTTTTGAAGACGGCAGGTCGGCGATCTATTCGACAGCGCTGTTGTATGACCTTCTGCCGAATGAACAACCGGCGATCAACGAAGGCAACCGTGAATCTGAGGAATGATCCACCGCTGATAAGTGCTTTGTGTCACGGATGGGATAATGGTGTAAATCAATCACGTTAGGAGACAAACCGGATGGATTTAAATGGTATTGTCGCGGAAATAGATGTGGAAATTTCTCGACTGCAACAAGTGCGGAGACTACTCGCTGATACTCCGGCAACGGTAAGCAAACTTAATGGGACGGGCAGCGTGGCCGTTGGGGGTCACAAGCGGAAGAAGATGAGTGCAGCTGCTCGCGCGAAGATTAGTGCGGCTCAAAAGAAGCGTTGGGCAAAAGGAAAGTCTGCGAAAAAGGCATAGGCAATGTACGAGCGGCAAATTGCGGACTCCAATTTCGGTCTAGCCTTTGCTTCGGGATCCCACTATCACCAGAGCGATTCCTCCGATTAACGCGACTGTGCTCAGAATTGGAGGAATCGGCACAGTTTTTGTTTCCTGATGCCTAATCTGGACAGGTCCCATATCTACAATCTTCTTCTCGTGTGTGAACGAAAACCCTCCCACAGCGAAGCCTACGATACCTACGATGATAAGAATTATTCCAATGCCTGTGATTCGTTTCATTTGATTCGAGCCTCTTCTCTTTGTGGATCTAATTGTATCGGTAGGCGCTCTCAGTGTTCTTGTTTGACTCAAGCGCTCAGCTGGCTCCCATCGGGCGCCCCTGCTGAGGGAGGGCTCACCGAAATGTTTCGAGCGGGGTCGTTCAGAGCGATGCGTTAGGGCCCAGATCAGCAGAAGCGCCCTCGGCGCCGGTAAGGACAGTTAGGTGCTTCTGTCAGAGTAACCCGCATAAATTCTTCCTTACATCTTCCTGTCGGCTTAGCTGATTTCGATCACTCGGCGCCGAAACGGAGGTCTCAGATTTGGCACTATGCTACCTTTGCTCAGTCCAGAGTGGAGGCAAAGAATGCAATTGTCGACAACACTGTTGGAGGTCACCTACCTACGTACGACTTCTCTGAAACCGGACCCGAGAAACCCCAGGGTTCATAGCGACAAACAGATCCGCCAGATCGCTCAGAGCATCGAGTCGTTTGGATTCAACGTGCCCCTGCTGATCGATGACCAGCAGAAAGTCATCGCTGGTCATGGGCGCCTGCTGGCGGCGCGCAAGATGGGATGGGACACGGTACCGGCTATCCAGCTGAGCCATCTTTCCGAGTCGCAACGCATGGCATTCCTGATCGCCGACAACCGCTTGACCGAGAACTCTTCCTGGGACGAGCGGATGCTCGGCGAAGAACTCAAGATTCTCTCCGAGCTGAAACTCGACTTCGATCTGGAGGCCATTGGCTTCGAGGTTCCTGAGATCGATCTCCTTATCGATGGCCTCAACACAGTCGCCGAAGCCGATCCTGATGATCGCCTGCCAGAGATCTCGGATTCAGCGGTTAGCGTTTCAGGTGATCTCTGGCAGCTAGGCAAACACCGTGTACTCTGCGGGAACTCCTTGGCCGCGGCCAGCTACGAGCGCCTCATGGACGGCGTAAAAGCCGATCTCGTGATCACCGATCCTCCCTACAATGTCGTGATCGACGGGCATGCTACCGGACTGGGCAAGATTCACCACCGGGAGTTTCAAATGGCATCGGGCGAGATGAGCTCGGCCGAGTTTACCGACTTTCTCCGCCAGGCGATGCTCCGAGCTCGGGACCATAGCATCGCGGGCTCCCTGGCCTACTACTTCATGGACTGGCGGCACATGACCGAGATCCTGTCCGCAGGACAGGAAGTTTATACAGAGCTCCTGAATCTATGTGTCTGGGCGAAGAGCAATGGCGGCATGGGAAGCTTCTACCGAAGCGCCCACGAGCTGGTATTCCTTTTCAAGAATGGGACAGGATCGCACCAAAACAACATTCAGCTGGGCAAGTTCGGGCGCTATCGAACCAATGTCTGGAATTATCCAGGAGCGAATAGCTTCTCTCGCTCAGATTCTGAAGGAAGCCTGCTTGCCCTCCACCCTACCCCAAAGCCTGTCGCTTTGGTCGCGGATGCCATCAAGGACTGCACCGCCCGAGGGGATCTGGTTCTAGATCCGTTTCTTGGTTCGGGAACTGCTGTTATCGCTGCCGAACTTTGCGGACGCATGTGCTATGGGCTGGAGCTTGATCCGCTCTACGTCGACACCATCATCCGTCGATGGCAGAGGCAGACGAAGCTCGACGCCCTCCATGTAGAGACAGGCAACACATTCAACAGCAGGGACACCGAAAGGGGCCAGTAGATTATGAGTGAGAACAACACACCAGATAGCTACGAAGTCGGTTACGGAAAACCTCCCAGGAACACTCAGTTCATGAAGGGCGTCTCTGGAAACCCCAAAGGCCGTCCCAAAAAAGCTCTGGACTTCGATGATGAATTACTTCGAGAATCCAGAACCTCTATCACCATCAACGAAAACGGACGACGTCGAAGTATTACGAAGCATGCAGCCGTAGTCAAGCAACTGACAAACCAAGCCATGAAAGGAGATAGGTATGCCACTCGGACCTATCTTGATCATCGCCAAAGGGCATCCGAGAAGGCCGCTCTGGTGAACGCAGCACAAGCCAGCGACCGCGAAAGGCGCAACAACGTTAAGGAGCTAACCCGATGCCCCGCTCGGCTGCAGTTGATTTCGAATCGAAGTTCCACTAATTGGTACTGGCCAACGTACAATTGGCGGATTATCGGAACTTCGCTCATGGGCGGCATCTCTGGCTCGCGCAACGCCCCAACACCACCGTCATTCTCTTCATCTGCCCGAACGACAAAGCGATTGCCGATGCCACGCTAAAGCTTCTCCCGAAATCCGTTCATAGCGTCAGGGTTGAGACGCCACTTAGTGGAGTCGCGGCAACCTTCGCAATGCAGGCGGCCGTGTTCGAGATTGTCTCGGTTTATGGGGAGGATCGCGGTCGAGATCCAGGCCGTCCTGCCGTTCCTGCCTTTGGCCGAAAACTCTATCATCTGAATGCATTCCCGCAAGCGGCGAAAGATGTGCGTTCAGCATCCATCCTGCGAAAACAGTGTGCTCGGAGAAAAGTCGGACTTCCCGAACTGTCGGCGGAACAGTGGGAGGGAATCTACGACGGTTTCAGAAGACGCATATCTGGTCTTCGCTTTACACAGTGCGTGGTCGACTATGACGGAACCATATGCGATCACCGTGACCGCTTTACGGGCATTGCAGTAGATACCGCGAGGTCCCTCATCTGCCTATTGGACGGCGGGTTTCCTCTTGGAGTGGCAACAGGACGAGGCAAGTCGGTCAGAGAAACCCTGCGCCGCGCTCTTCCCAAACGGCTCTGGCATCTTGTGACAGTCGCGTTCTACAACGGAGCAGTGGTGCTCCCTCTCAGCAGCAATCAGGAGCTCAACGGCGATACCGAGCCAGCGCCCGCGTTGATCGAGGTAGCGCAGATCATCAAGGAAGGGAACATCCCTGCGATCAAGGTGACAGTGCGGCCTGTTCAAGTCACATTAGAGTTGGAGAATGCCACTTCCGCCGAACCCTTGTGGCATCTGGCGTCGGCGCTGCTCTCAAAAGCCAGTAAGACGAACGTCCGAGTAGTTGCCTCTTCCCGATCCGTTGATATCGTCACGGCGGATACAAGCAAATTGAATATCCTGAAGAGTATGCCGGGAGCTGCACGGTCTTCGGGCTCCGAAACGCTCTTTATCGGTGACAAGCCTGCGTGGCCTGGGAATGACTTCGAGTTGCTCGCCGGGCCGGGGTCGCTGAGCGTGGACGAAGTAGGATTTGACCTTGAGGCTGGCTGGAATCTCGCTCCCGCCGGAGTTTCGGGCAGCGCTGCACTGGTCTATTACTTCGCGCAGGTCAAGAAATCGATGAAGCACTTCCGTCTGGCCCTGGGGAGATCATGAACAACCAACTAGCGGAGGAATTGCTGAGTAAGGTTATGGGGTGGCAGCCGGAACATCTTCAATCAGGCCGGCCTGGAAATCCAGGCAATGGCCTCGTATAAGTATGACGAGTATCAGCAGTTCTCACCCGGAATGCGCTTCACGGAGAGCCTGGCGCGCTGGCTTAGCCAGTTCACGCCCGACGAGCGCCCGGCTGCTCTTAACTATATCCGCAAACACCTCGTTTTCATCTCTACCGCGGAGATGAATCATCTGGTCTCCATCGCCTATCCAGACTGGATCCCGCCCTTCGCTCCTGCTCGATCTCGCCGCCAGGAAAGCTGGAATGGACTCGTGGAGGAAGAACAAATCGCCGCGTCGGATGCCTTTCGAGTCCTCCAACGGAAGACCCTGTTCCTCGGCTTGAGCGACGGCGCGCGAACGGATGTCTTTCGTCGCGCGAACCCCCTGCTCACCAACGAGCAGGTACGTCCGAGCCATGAACCAAGCCGGGAACGCATCGACGGACTCCTCAAAGATCTGAAGTCCGCGCTGAAAGACATGGGCGAGTCAGTTGCAGCTGAAGAGTCCACCGAACAGAGCGATCTTGCATTTGAGGTAGTGGTCTTGATGGACGACTTCTCCGCCAGTGGAATCAGCTATCTACGTTCAACCGAAGACGAAGCCGTCACCGGCAAGATTCTTGGAAAGTTCCTGGTCAATCTTGCGAATCCTGACAACCATCTCTCGAAGCTCGTGGTGAAGGAGGGTCGGGAAATTATCGTCGTCCTGTATCTGGCGACTGCCCGGGTCGAAGAGAAGCTCGATGCCGAAAAGAAAAAGCTCGAAGAGCGTTTTGGCCTGAAGATCAGCATTGTCATCGTGCAGCGCCTGCCCAACGAGATTACTCTGATCGCAGGAACAAAGCCGGAGGTCACCAAACTAGTCTCTTCACGATAGCGGAGTTCCTCGGCGCTGTGAGGAACGATCTTATGATGGCCGTGAACCATGCGGTTCCGAAGACCACATGGCGTGGGGTGGACACGGATCTCTCACATCGTGAAGCCTCGGTCAATCTACATCCTGGATGGAGCGGTCCGAACGCAATGGGGACATAGCATTCCGCCGCTAAGTGATCTGCGATACTCGATTACCTTCCGCACCCTTTCGAAGGTATCATTCAGCAGAGACGGATCTAGATCTCAGGTTGACCGCAACGACTAAACTGCCTTTGTGGGTTCGCAGTTCGAAGTTCCGTAAATTGCCTTCTGTGCGTTTCGATCTGTTTCAGCCTTTATTGAGCCTACGACTCATTCAAAAAAGCAGATTCAAATGTTTGAGAAAAAAATCTCCACAACAAGACAAATTGCTGCTTGAAAGGTGCTGCTCAGAGATTCTCTAAGATAGCGAGTGTTGGCAATTGCCCCGCATAAATCGCGAAGTTTGGATTGTTTCGGGCTTAGCAAATCGGAGAGGCAGACTGTCTGGCGGGTGCGCAGTCATTCGAACTCTCAATAGAGCATTTTTCTCTATCGAGAGTTCGAATATCCATCTCATGCCGAATCTCATTCGAACTCTCCGTGGAGCTTTAGAGAACCAAATTCCTTGACGCGCCGTTCTCTCAATCATCAACCAGGCGTGCATTTCGAGCACTCTTAAGCTCGTAAGAGATTCTCCAGAGAAAAACAAAACGCCCGAATTGGCGGCCAATTCGGGCGTTTCTCTAGTCGATAAGTCTTTTATTTACAACAGTTTAGACTCGCTGGCGGGTGCGCAGTCATTCGAACTCTCAATAGAGCATTTTTCTCTATCGAGAGTTCGAATATCCATCTCATGCCGAATCTCATTCGAACTCTCCGTGGAGCTTTAGAGAACCAAATTCCTTGATGGTCCATTCTCTCAATCATCAACCAGGCGTGCATTTCGAGCACTCTTAAGCTCGTAAGAGATTCTCCAGAGAAAAACAAAACGCCCGAATTGGCGGCCAATTCGGGCGTTTCTCTAGTCGATAAGTCTTTTATTTACAGTAGTTTAGACTCGCTGGCGGAGAGAGAGGGATTCGAACCCTCGATAGAGCTTTTGGCCCTATAACGGTTTAGCAAACCGCCGCCTTCAGCCTCTCGGCCATCTCTCCGCGCCCATTCAGTATAGCGAACCTGGCAGACTTGGAGACATCTTCGTGACCGCCACCCTGCAAAAGGTTGCTAAATTCGCGCCTACCGCGGATTTCAAGATTCAAAAACTCGGCGCATTGTCCGGGCAGCTTCTGCGCAACATTCAATTTCATTGAGCCTCTTGCCGACACGCCTAGTCTCTGCGCCGCCCAGTGCGCGCTGATATCCGTGCCTACCCTGATCGTCTTCCAAAGCAAAGTTCCGCTTCTTTCAAATGAAATCAATCTTGTACCTGCGGCAGATGAACACAAGCCGCTAGGCTCTGTTGGCGTCCGAACGACTCGTCGCCGGCGGCAGGCATTCTGCCAGCATCGGCCAGGAAATCAATAATCCCCTGGAAACCGGCATGTACCTGGTCTAGTCCCCTTTCGCGGTTTGAAGCGCGACCTGGGATCTACGTCTAACTGCTCTAAACATGAAACTTCCTTTCCACCCTGTACCCGATCTGCCAACCTTTCCTCCCCCGTTACCAAAGAATGTGGAACCTTTCCCAGCGGGACTCTGTCTAATTTAATAGGCGGCAAGTTTATTCGATCGTTTCTTCAGTTAAGCGTCGCCGCTTGAGAACTATTGACTTGCCTGATAGGGTTGAGGTGACCGCATGTCCGCGGCTTCTGCGTTGGGAGATCTGGCTGCCGGAATCGCAATACGGACGGAAGATTCCGTCCTCACCACTGAGCTGCAAGCTGGCTCGGAAGAGGCTTTTGCGCTTCTTATCTCTCAGTATCAGGCTCCCATTTACAGTTTGATTTCGCGGGTGCTTACCGATCCATCGGATGCTGCCGACATTACCCAGGACGTGTTCATCAAGGTTTTTCGCAACATCGGAAGTTTCCACGGAGATTCCAGCCTTCGTACGTGGATTTATCGCATCGCACTGCGCGAGGCCTCGAATCAGCGGCGTTGGTGGTCACGCCATCGGGGCCGCGAAATCACGATTGAGACCGAAACCAATGCATCGGAAGAGGGCAAATCGACCTACCTGAAAGATCTGCTGGTCGACGAACATGCCTCTCCTTATGAACTGACGGAGCATGAGGAAATTCGGGCCAAAGTTGAAATTGAATTGCGCCGGCTTCAAGAACCGTTTCGAACCGTCGTCATCTTGCGCGATCTGGAAGGGCTGCCGTACGACGAAATTGCCGAGATTCTCGGCGCACATTTAGGAACCGTGAAATCGCGCCTTGTCCGTGGGCGCGCCATGCTGCGGGCACGATTGCAGCCGTTGATTGCTCAAGCCCGCCGCGATAAGGGAATTATGTCCGGACGCCCGGCAGTCAGCAGCACGTCGGCAAGCGAAGTTTCTGGATCAACCCGGTCCGCTGAGGGTGGTCTATTTGGGGAGGCAGTATGAGTGATTGCCTGTCAATTCGCTCACAGTTTTCGGAATACCTGGACGGAGCCGTGTCAGGGGCCGCGATGCACGCCATCGCCAGCCACCTTGAAGGCTGCCAGGAATGCACCACCGAGTTCGCCGAATGGCGCACTCTGCAGCGTGTACTGACCAGCATTGGGCCCGCGAAAACTCCGGTCGATCTGGGTCTACGACTTCGTGTTGCCATTTCGCAGGAGAAAGCGCGCACCACCCGCAGACGCATCGACTCCTGGCAGATGTATTGGGAAAATACTTTGTCCCCGGTGTTGGTACGCGGTGCGGCTGGCCTTGCCACCGCCATGGTTTTGCTGGGCGTGCTGGCGCTGATGGTCGGCACAGTCGCAGCTCCGCCGCCGGTTGCAGCCACGGAAGCGGTTCCAGATACCACCTCTGCTCCGCAGTTTCTGTATACGGTAGGCGGAACAGATTCGCGCAACACGTTTGTTCCACCGGTCCTGGTGGAAGTGCAGATCAGCAGCACCGGGAGCGTATACGACTACCGAATTGTCTCTGGGCCCACCACCAAAGAAGTTCGCGACGCACTGGATAATATGCTTCTGATGAGCCACTTTACTCCGGCTCAGTTCTACGGCATTCCAGTCCCGGGCCGCGCGATCCTGTCCTTCTCCGGCGCTTCCATGCGCGGATAACGACGCAGTCAAGCAAACTCATCCGGCTTGATATTCCTCCCAAAAGCCACGTTGAAATAACCACGGCGTTCTCGCTCCACGAGTATAGAATGCTGCCGGGATACGAAGTCGAAGGAAGAAGGCGCCTGAATGACAACGACATATTTGCGTGTTGCCGTTTTTTGCTTTGGAACTCTGCTCGCCGTCGGGTGCGGCGGAAACTCGAGTCCTGTACTGCCGATCAGTCCTGCCTGTGTGGCATCTTCGACACCTCAGTTTGCCTACGTGCTGAATTCGTACACGGTTTCCATGTATAGCGTGAGCTCCTGCACTGGCTCACTGACGCCGATCTCCCCCTCTTCTGTCGCCACCGGGATCGTGCCGCCGCAGCTGGGCGCGGAGGAGATGGTTGCCGACCCGCTCGGGCGATTCGCCTACGTGGCCAATCTGGTGTCCAACGCCTCCGACCTGTCCAACATTTCGATGTACACCATCAACCCCACCACCGGAGTTCTCAATCCGACCGCTCCGGCCACCGTTCACACAGGATGGTTCCCGCAGGAAATCGCAATCGACCCTCTCGGACGATTCGTCTATACGGCCAACTCCGACGACAATTCGATTTCCATGTTTACCATCAACCAAGCCACGGGCGTCCTGACTCCAACATCCCCAGCCTCGGCGTCAACTGTGGTCCCCGGCAACATCTTATGGCAACCAAGCTTCTTGACCGTCGACCCTACAGGCAGATTCCTCTATTTAACCGAATCGCTCACTAACGGCGCGGCAGTCTTGATGTTCAACATCGACCAGACCACCGGAGTTCTCACACCAACCTCGCCTGCAACGGTCGGTGTAGGCGGATGGCCATGGCAAGTCGTCGTCACCCCCTCGGATAAGTTCGCCTACGTTGTGAACAACCTCACAGGCTCCGACGGTTCCTTTGGTGTCTTTCAATTCACTG
Organism: uncultured Acidobacteriota bacterium; assembly: GCA_963735505.1. Lineage (GTDB taxonomy): Bacteria > Acidobacteriota > Terriglobia > Terriglobales > Acidobacteriaceae > JAKAAZ01. Next base: position 9,855 of record CAVTLR010000008.1, read on the forward strand.
TCAATTCCACCACCGGCGTCCTGACTCCGAACAACCCAGCCTTCGTCGCGTCCGGCAACGGGCCCACGGAAATCGCGGTGGATCCCACCGGCAAGTTTGCTTATGTAGTAAACCGTCAGGACAACAATTTGTCGATGTACACCATTGACCCCGGTACGGGAAATTTGACGCTCAACACCGCCAGGGCAAATCCCACCGGGACAATCGCCACTGGCAACGAACCGTTCCGCGCTCTCTTTGATCCCTCCGGCAAATTTCTCTACGTAGCCAATGAAAACAGTCCAGCATCTCTCTACACGGTGAATAGCGACGGAACTTTGACCGCAGTGGAATCGACCGCCAGCAACTCGCTAGCGATCGCTTTCGCGACTCCCAAATAGGGCAGTCCTGCAGCCGCGACAAATCGCCCAAACCTGTGATATTCTTGCAAAGAATGGGGACGTGCGCCCTGGCGTCATAGCTACGCCAAAAAACTGGCCTGCCGTCGCGGCTTCGACCGCATCCAAAAAATTGTCTTGCCCACGGACAACGAACTCCTAAATCAGCATCTCCGAAAAAGAGGGGCACCTTTGGCTATTAACGATAAATACGAAGACGATCTTCAGAAACTCATTGAAACAGGGAAAGAGAAAGGCTACCTGACCTTTGGTGAAGTGAATGACCTGATCCCCGGCGAAGTGAATTCCGCCGACGATCTGGACGACCTGATGACCACCATCGGGACGCAGGGGATTGATCTACTCGAAGATCAACCCAAGCTGGCTGCAGAACACGACGAACTGGACAGCGAAGACAGCGAAGATGTCGAACTGGATCTGACTCCTGGCGCGATGGAGAAGACCAACGACCCTGTCCGCATGTACCTGCGCGAAATGGGAACCGTACCGCTGCTCACCCGTGAAGGCGAAGTCGAAATCGCCAAGCGAATTGAGCGCGGCCAGATGCGCGTGATGAAAGCCATCTCGCGCTCTTCCATCGTCACCCGCGAAATTATCGCGCTCGGCGAGGACCTGAAGCGCGGCGTGCGCAGCATCAAGGAAGTGGTCACATTCGATGAAGAAGAGCTCACCGAAGAAATTCTGCAGGCACGCACCAAACTCACCACCACCGCAATTGACACGCTCGTCAAACATTACAAAAAAGCCCAGCAACTTCGCGAGAAGCTGGAAGGCATCTCCGCCAAGGACAAGGGAAAGGCAAAAGAACATCGCCGCACCCGTTGGGCAATTGGACGCGAGCTGGTGCGGGTTTCCCGCGTCATTCGCGAACTGAAATACACCAACGCGGAACGCAAGCGGCTGCTCGATAAGGTCAACAAGACGGTCGACGCCATGCGCGCGCTCGACCGCCAGATTCGCACGCTGGAACAGAAGCACGAACAGTCGAAAAGCGAGGAAATGCGCAAGGAGTATCGCCGTCAGCAGCGCAACTGCAAGGGCGATCTGGAGAAACTGGAAGTCGATGCAGGGGTATCGGTCGCAGAACTGAAGCGCACCCAGCGCGAAATGATCCAGGGCGACATGGACGCCGAGCAGGCCAAGCGCGAGTTGATTGAAGCGAACCTGCGACTGGTGGTGTCGATTGCCAAAAAATATACCAACCGCGGACTGCAGTTCCTCGACCTGATTCAGGAAGGCAATATCGGCCTGATGAAAGCCGTGGACAAGTTCGAGTACCGTCGTGGATATAAATTTTCGACCTACGCAACCTGGTGGATTCGCCAGGCAATTACGCGCGCCATTGCGGACCAGGCACGTACCATCCGCATCCCGGTACACATGATTGAAACCATCAACAAGCTGATTCGCACTTCGCGTCAGCTGGTGCAGGAACTCGGCCGCGAACCAACCTCGGAAGAGATTGCCAAGCGCATGGACATTCCTGTCGCCAAGGTCCGCAAGGTACTGAAGATTGCGCAGGAACCCATCTCGCTGGAAACGCCGATTGGCGAAGAAGAAGATTCGCACTTGGGAGATTTCATTGAAGATCACCAGGCCGTTTCTCCTTCGGATGCTGTCATCAGCGTCAACCTGAAGGACTACACCGCACAGGTGCTGCGTACCCTAACGCCGCGCGAAGAGCGCGTCATCAAAATGCGGTTCGGTCTGGAAGATGGTTCCGAACACACGCTGGAAGAAGTGGGACAGAGCTTCCAGGTGACGCGCGAGCGCATTCGTCAGATCGAAGCCAAGGCGCTGCGCAAGCTGCGTCACCCTTCACGCTCGCGTAAACTACGCGCCTTTCTAGACGGTGTGCGCGAAGCCTAACTTCTCCGACTCAACAGCAAGAAAGGCCGCTCTTTCGAGCGGCTTTTCTTGTTTCGTAGAAGCAGAAGGCTTCAGATCACCGCGCGATTCCCGCTTTGGCTCACATGCAACTCAACCTGCGCGATCGCTATTTGCGCGACGACAGGATCGTCGCCGAAGCCGTCCAGCCAATGCACATCCGCCTCGCGGCGAAACCATGTCATCTGTCGCTTGGCATAATTGCGGTGACCCTGCTGTGTGGAAGCAATCGCGTCCTTCATGGAAAGGTCTCCGCGCAGCAGCATTCCCGCCTGCTTATATCCCAGAGATAACAACGGACGGCAATCCTCGCCATAACGCGCCAGCAGATGTTCGGTTTCCTCGACCAGCCCGCTTGAAAACATAGCCGCCGCCCGCTGATTGATACGCTCATACAGCGCAGGTCGAGGCGGATCGAGGCCGAGTCTCAAAATTCGAAAGCCCTGCAGCGGATCGCGGCCCGCCTCCCAAAGCGTCGACATTCGTTGCTGCGACGCCAGGGTTACCTCAATGGCGCGCACAATCTTGGGCGCATCGTTAGGATGAATGCGCGACGCCGAAACAGGATCCAGCCGCTGCAAGATTCGCGCCAGGTAGCTGCTGCCGCGTTGCTGCTCCATTTCACGCAGCCGCACACGCAGCGACTCAAATCGTGTAGGTCCGGGAAACAATCCGTCGATCAGCGCCCGCAGATACAGACCCGTTCCGCCGGCAACGATGGGCAACTTACCCCGGGACTCAATTTCTGCAAGACTCGAGCGCGCATCGCGAGCATAGTCCCCCGCCGTATACGGTTGGTTCGGCCAGACGACGTCCAGCATGTGATGTGGAACCAGGGCGCGTTCTTCCCGCGAAGGTTTCGCGGTGCCAATCTCTAACTCACGATAGACCGCCACTGAATCGCAGCTGACGACCTCGCCGGAAAAGTGCTGCGCCAATTGAATCGCAAGCGAAGTCTTTCCGCTGGCAGTCGCTCCGTGCAACACGACCAGGGGGTAGCTGGAATTTGTCGATTTATTTTGTTGATTGGCGCCGTCCATCGTTCCGGCAGTCTTTCTCGGTCAAACGTTCCACACTTGTCAGACTTCTGGCATTAGTAACACAAAAGTTACCATACGTTCCACCAACGGGTCAGGAAGACAGCATGCCATCCGGCGAGAATGGCGCTAAACAGAATCGCCGCCAGCGCGATCCATACCAGGCCCATCGCCTGACGTCGTCGCAACGCTGCTTCTTCGGGGGAGATCATTCCCGCGTGTACTGCCCGGTTTGCTCGTTATAGAGGAAGTAAAAGCGCAGGGCCAGATACGGCCCCTTGAACTGTTTGGGCAACGGCGGAAAGGGTCCGGCTCCGGTGATACCGCCCCACGCAGCGCGATCGAGAGATACATCCCCCGACGGCCGAATCAGCTGCATCTGTTTAATGCTGCCATCGGGCAGGATGATGAATTGAATCGCCACCGTACCCTGCTTCAAAAGCGGCGGACGCGCCGCTTCGGGAATCAGCAAGTCCCAACTGGACTGCGTCATCTGCACAACCTGATGAAGATATGGCCCGAAATCAACCCCCATCGTATCGCTTAAAACTTCTACGCCGGAAGCAACCCCAGGATGCGCGATCGGCGCATTCTCGCCATTATCTCCAGCGTCTCCATTGGAGCGCGCGGCATTGCGTTCCGCCTCCCGAATCATGTCACCTACCGACATATTCGGCTGACTGGTGGCCTGGTTCGGTTGCGATTTCGACTGACGCTGCGCAGGTTGCCTCTGCGGCATCTCCTGTGAATTTGCATTTGGCGCGGAGGGAAGCGGTGGCGGCGAGGGATTGGATGGCGGTGTGGCACGGGCCTGTTCTCGCTGCGGCGTGGGCTGCTGCGGCCGGGCGGCTGGCTGCTCCGCCTGTTGCGCCCTTTGTTGCGGCTGCGGTGGCGGCGATGGCCGGCCGGCTCGCCGCATCGCCTCCAACTGATCAATCGTCTTCTGATCCGGCGTTGGAGTCTTGGTCTGCGCCGTATGATTCTGATCCGAAATAATATTGGTGGGCTTTGGCGGCTTTTTCACCAGATCCGGAGGCATGTCCAGATAGACATTCTCCGGCGCCTTCTCCGGTACCAGTGGCATGGTGTTCACTACCGTGGCGGGTTGAAACATTTTCAGCTTGGGACCATAGAAGATCCACCAGAAAACAAAAAGATGGAAGATCAGCGAAACCCAAATGGCTTCCCGCACGCGGGCAGAAAGCCGCTCCCCCTCCAGAGAGTCGATGACGTCGAGCAACTCATGAGGTGAGTGAGATTCGTAACGTGTCCGCAAACGATCGAACTTGGGTTCGATTGGCTTCTCTGGCGGACTCGGGGGTGTTTCGATTGCGGCCATCAAAATTAGACGATACTGATCCTACTGTAGTTTCCGTGCCATGTACCAGTATCGACATTGCGTCCTGCTCTCATTGTCTCATTCTTTGACGTTTTCGAACCCCGTCCAGGGGCTATCTTTCGAACCTGCCCAGGTGCTATTCCGACGCCATAGCATACCTTTCGCAGGGTAAAATCGCAGCTGTGAAGGCGATTGTAATTACCGTCAGCGACTCGTGTTTTCAAGGGCTTCGGGTTGACCGCTCCGGCCCGGCGGTCGTCTCACGCTTGCAGCAAGCCGGCATTTCGGTTGAGGACAATACCGTCGTTCCTGATGATGTCGCCCTGATCGTCGCCGAAATTCGGAAGCAGTCGGCCCTGGTCCCGTTGGTGGTGACCACGGGTGGCACCGGCATCGCACTTCGCGACGTCACGCCGGAAGCGACTCGCCAGGTCTGCGAACGCATCCTCGACGGATTTGGCGAGCATATGCGCCGTGAAGGGTTAAAAGAAACGCCCCTTGCCCCCATGAGTCGCGCCGTTTCAGGAACCCTCGGCGCCACATTGATTGTGAATCTTCCGGGTAGCCCTCGAGCGGCCATCACATCGTTGGAGGCAGTGCTTCCCCTGATTCAGCATGCGCTGGTGCTTTTATCCGGTCATACAGAACACTCGGAGCCCAACCCTGCATCCGAACACAAATAGAGGCTGTGCTGGAGCTTGATTCGGATACCGCGACAACGCGCTGTAGGATAGATGAACGCCCTTTTTGGAAGACATTTCTTGAATAGCCAATGATACGCAAACTCTGGTCGCACCTTCTCCACTGGAAAATGGCGCTGTTGCTGTTCCTCAAGCCCCTTGGTTTTTTGGGCGTGGGTGTTCTTGCAATCATCGATTCCAGCTCGATCGCCATTCCCATGGATTTGATCATTGCCGGCTATGTCTGGAGTAATCGAGGATTTTTCTGGATCTATGCCATCATGGGCGCGCTCGGCTCCGCCATTGGAGCGCTGGTTCCCTTCTACATTGGCCGCACCGGCGGCGAGTATGTGCTGTTGAAGCGGACCTCGCAAGCAAAGTATGACCAGATGCGGGCGCGCTTTGACCGCCATCACTGGCTGGCAGTGCTGGTGCCCGCTGCCATGCCGCCGCCGTTTCCATTCAAGCTGTTCGCTTTTGGAGCGGGTGTTTTCGAGATGCGCGTCGTCCCATACATGGTCGCAGTCTTTGTAGGACGCGCGGTGCATTACCTGGTAACCGCCCTCCTGGTCGTCTACTTCGGGCCAGAAATTTTGACCTGGATTGGGCTGCATTCCATGGCATTGCTGACTCTGTTTGCTGTTGTCGTGACGGCGTACTTGCTCTACGAAATATTTCGTCGACGTCGCAAACGAGCCCGCGAATCTGCCTCCGGTGCCGGCACGAAATAGATAGAGTCAGACGGGTCAGTGCTTCAGGGATTTTCGGAATTCGCCACACCAGTGTTCCCAGGAGCTTTCGACGCTCTCGCCTTCATCACCGGCATATCCAGCGGACCAGTAATCGATATCCCAGAGGGTTGCATCCGCAGATCGAGTAGGCGCGAAAATGTCACCGTTCCCGAAATTGATTGAATCCCAACAGGAACAGATTGGTTGCGCCCCGTTGCGCCAGCGAGCGCAAGCTGGCCGGATTCAAGCGTGAGCTTCTCGTCCTGAAAATGACCCCCGGCAAGAAGACGGCGGAACCGCGTGACCCCCGGCATCACGTTTGCTGCCCCTTGGGAATCTGCGATCGCGATAGAAGAAGCCTGGGAGGGCATCGCAGCTTCCATCGCACCACCTCGCCAATCAATGGCAAAATTGCCGGACGCGTTCTGTGCAAGGTTTTCGGTCGACCAACCCTGCGTCTTCAAGCGAATCTCGACAGAAGCGACCCCGCGACCCCATTTCTCATGCCAGATCGCAGCCACCAAATTCGGCTGGATGTTCCCCAGCGCCACTCTCAGGGTGTAGTTTGGCGGACCGTCCCCCCACTGCGCCGAACCCGCGCCCGACTGCAATGCGGCCGCCGCATCTTTGGCGCTCCCCGACCCGGCTTCTGTGGTTGCTGTTCTATTCGCCTTGCCCCCACTCGCGTCCTCCGGAAGTGCGGACAATGTACCGCCGAATATATTGCCGGTGATCGCAACCAGGTTCGCTTGATGCCCTTGAAGTTGAAGTTGCAACGAAGCATTTTTCAGAGACAGTTTCCCGGCCGAAAGAGTATCAGCCTTGAAAGTCCCGTTAATCTCCGGCAATTCCGGTGCGCCCGCCGCCCAGGGATTCAGCTGCTCCAGCAATCCGGATCCGGCGATAGTGCGCCGCAAAACTCCCTGCAGTCGATCTACGTTCAAATCGGCCGTGTGCAAGGTAAATGTGCGTGCGCAGGGTGGCCGCGAATCCGGACAGGATGTCTCCCAGCGGATACTTCCGTCGAAAGGAATATGCGCATATGTTCCCGTCAATCCATTCCATTCCACAGAGGTGTCGGTTAGATTGACTTGCCCAGCTGCAATCTGGACTGCGCCCGGGAACGAGCTGAGCTGCACCGTCGCATTGTGAATTTGGACTGCGCCACGCCAGCGCGACGGAGCAAACCACGGAACCGGTTGCGCTGGCAGGTTCGCTGCGTTGTTGGGAACAGATGCGACCAAGAGAGCCGGGTTGGATTGCGGCAACCAATTCGATTGCACGGTCACCGCCAACTGCGCCGTCCCGCGGATGGAATGAATTCCGCCGGAGAGGACAGGTGAATTCATCGCGCGCGCCAGCTGGCTTAAATCCCTCAGATCCGCGGGCCCCTTGATGTGAAGCGTAAGACCCGAAGAGGAAACGCTGCCATCCATCGTCGCTGAGACTCCCGCTCCCAGCGAAGCATGGACCGTCGCCAGATTCCAGGTTCCTGGCGCTGGCTCACTGGTGGAATCTATTTCGATGTTTGCTCGCGACTGATCTTTTCCCGGCAGAAGCTTTGGCTGAACCAGCCGCCGGCTCTGTAGTGGAAATCACCAGTGGCGAAAGATGTACTCGCATGTTCGACATGGGACAAATGAAGCGTAAGTGGAGTAGTGCGCAGCTCTCCCGAGCACGCATGCAGCGTATCGAAGCCGCGCCATTCACATTTGGCGGTTCCGTTCACTTCCCCAGACGCAGTGGCATCCGCGGCCACACCCGGATGCACGTGACGCAACAGGTCCAGAAAAAATCCCGCGGAGACTTGTTGCAGCGTCGCGCTAAGGTATCCGCTACCTTCTGTCACAGAAGGGTGGGTAGCGACAGCGTCGGCTGGATGCGCAGCCGAGTCCGCATCGCCGATCAGCGATTTCACCCGCAAGTGGCCGCCACCCAGTGGAGCATCGCAATCGAGCTGGTCCATACGTCGATTGGCGTGTACATACTGCCCGGTGCAGTGCGCTGACAAATCAATTTCCGACGGCGGAATAAACTCGGCGCGGCGAAATTCCTCTACCTGCAGGTCCGACGTCAGGCGAGCCTTGGCCAGCGTTCCCAGCACATTTGCGGTCCAGTCCACCGTGCCTCTCCAGCCGCTATCTTCGCCGTGCAGTAACCGGCTGATTTCTCCCAACTGGCCGCGCCGCCATTCCAGGCTGGCTCGAATCGGCGAATCCATCAGCACACTGTTTGTCTTGACCGAACCTTCGCCAAGAAACTGTCCCGCATCCCCTGGAGGAAGGTCTGTACGCACGGGACGAGCCTTGATGCGAACATGCCATTCATTCCCCGACTCTTTCCAGAATGCAAGCTGCGCACCTTCCAATGAAAAGGGAAGTTTTTCCGCACCGCGCTTGAAGTTGATACGAGCATCCGTGGCTTCGACATAGGGAAAGGGCGGCGGAGCCGTAGAAGACGAAGCGCCGGACGTCGAGTTCCCTGACAGACGTAGGACCGGGGAGTTGCTGATCAGAGATTCAACGTTCCATTCTCCATTGCTGTCGCGAGCGAGATTTACGCTGGGCGCATCGAAGTGCAGGCTGGCAATTTCAACCCGGCGGTGCCACAGGGTGCTCGCGCGCAGGCTGGCGGTCACAGTTTCCGCTGTGATCACGGGCTCCGCACCATATTGCGACCACTCCGCCACGGTCAGATGATGCAACACGAACGCAGGACGAGGAAACAGGGTTAACTCGACTGAGTTGGCATAGACAGGCCGATCCAGGCCGGCGCTGATCGACTGCACAATCAGGTGCCGGAAGCGATTGATGTTGACGAACGGGGGCACCACAATCGTGAGCACCACTAACGTACATACGACCAGGAAAATGATCCTTGGACGGCTGATGTTCCCCGTTGGCGTGCCTGGGTTTGTCATGTCGGCTTCAACGAACTCATTGAATGCGATGGAAGGTTCGGCGCCACCGTGTTTGGTCGAAGAAGTGAATCACGATGTGCCCCATGAACCCAACCCGATCCGGCAGTGAGGTCTTGTTCGCCTGGTCTTCTGACGTGATGAACGACCAATATACAAAAAGCGGGCGTCCCAGGATGTTTTGCCGCGGCACAAATCCCCAGTATCGGCTGTCGAGCGATACCAGGCGGTTGTCGCCCATCGCAAAGTAATCTCCCGGTGGTACGACGAGATTACCGTTCTGAATATGACTGGGTAGATCGACTGACCACGTCGCTGTCACGTCGGACTCCGGCGGCGGTGGCACCGCAGGGAAATCATCTCGATAGGGGTAGTAGGCATCGTTAGGATCGCCGTCGTCGGATGGCAAGGTTGCAAAGGGCATATTTTGCGGTTTGCCATTCAGGTAGACGATGCCATGCTCCAGATGGATTCGATCGCCCGGAATCCCCACCACTCGCTTCACCAGGAACAGCTTCGGTTCGCCGGGCTTGTAGAACACGATGATGTCGCCGCGGCGAATATTGCGGTAACGGATAAAGGGCGCCCATCGGGCAGGAGGGGCGAATGTGATCCTGTCGACCAGAACGTGATCGCCAATCAACAACGTCTTCTCCATCGAAGAAGATGGAATCTCGAAGTTCTGAAAAACAAAGGTGATAATGAACAGCCCTACCACCAGCACGGTGCAGATGGAGGCGAAAAACTCGAATGGAGTTTCTGATTGCTGCGGGGTGGGTGCGTCTTGCGCGAGTTGCTGACCGGCCAAAGGGTTCTCCGATTTCAAATGGTTAACGAATTACATGAAATATGCGGGTCCAGCGAACCGCCCCAGCAACACCGTTCCACCATCCGCGTTGGTGGGTCAGTCGATCACTGCTAAGACCCGTGATTTCTGATCTGCTGGCGGTGACAACTGAGAAGTACACCAGAAATGGCTCGCCCACGATGTTCTGCCGCGGGACCAGTCCCCAGTAGCGACTATCCAGGCTGTCATTTCTATTATCGCCCAGGACAAAATATTCTCCTGCCGGAATCTCCAGTTGCCCCTGGTGGACATTCCGTTGCATCTCCATCCACCAGCGGCTGCTCACACCTGGATCGGTATACGTCGGAGTGGGAAATTCGTCGCGAAACTGGTTCGAATAGGTGGGGATGTAGAGCGCGAACGTCTCCTGCTGCAGCCGGCCATCAAGATACACCAACCCATGGTGCAGGTGGAGCTCATCGCCCGGTACTCCAATCACTCGTTTGACCAGGTACATCGAAGTATCAATCGGATAGTGGAAGACGACAATGTCATCGTGCTTGACAGGCTCGTACGCCAGCAATCGCTTCCATGGGCCGGGATTGGCGAAAACGACTTTGTTTACCAGAAGAAAATCGCCAATCAGCAACGTCTCTTCCATCGATCCAGAGGGAATCCGATAGGGTTGCGCGATGAATGTGAGCACAAACAACGCGCTCACCAGAAAGGTCAGCGTGGTCTGAATCAGGATGAGCACTTCATGATGATGCTGAATCCGCACCGGAGCAGGTGCGGGAGGAACCGAGGGTTCCGCGGAAGAAACTGTCGCCGCAACAGTACTCGGGGATGGATCGGTTTCGCCGGTCATTTCCTCTTCCCTGCTACAGTTTTCTCGCGAACCTCTTTCTCCTCATTCAAACCCTCTGCCAGAGACGACCGCTCCGCCATATGCAACGAGCGTAGCTGCTGTAACGCCAACCGCGCCGCTTCTTGTTCCGCGTGTTTCTTGCGGGTTCCGGTGGCCGAGGCGAGCGTCGTTTCATTCGCCGAGAGGTCGAGGAACTTCACTTCCACAGCGAAACTTTTCCTGTGATCCGGGCCTGTTTCCGACGTCAACTGATAACGCGGCTGGCCCAACCCATGGGCCTGCGAATATTCCTGCAGCATGGACTTAAAATCGCCGACCTCTCCAGCGCGCGCAGCCTCTACGACCGCTTCCATGGTTTCATCCAGCAACCAGGTACGTATCAATCGGACCGCCGACTCCATCCCGCCGTCCAGGTAGACTGCGGCAATCACCGACTCGACTGCATTGGCCAGGATCGCCGGCTTTTTTCTGCCGCCACTTTTTTCTTCCCCCTTACCGAGCCGCAAAAAGTCTCCCAGGCCAATCGACAGCGCCACGCTCGCCAGATGTGGCCGGCTGACAAACTGCGACCGCAAGCGTGTCCACGCCCCTTCACTGAACTCCGGATACATGCGATAGAGATGTTCCGTCACCACCAGGCCCAGCACCGCGTCGCCCAGGAATTCCAACTGTTCGTTGTCCTCCCTCAGTTCCTGCTCAGTCTGCTCTTCATACGCAACCGAGCTGTGCGTCAGCGCAAGATTCAACAGTGCGGGATCGCGAAACTGATATCCCAATAATTGTTGCAATCTCTCCAGGCCGCCGTCGCGGAAAGCGCGGTCTGCCGGAATACCCCCCGGATCGCCAGCATCCATGGAGAGTCGGGATCGGTTGCTTGGAGAGGCGGATCGGTGGTTAGACAAGGCCGTTTCGTCTCCTCGGGTGAATATAGAGATCAGTGTAGTGCGTTCTTATGCGGGTGCTCGATTTTTGCGGAGAATTTCTGCGTGCTTTTTGTCTTCATCGCGAAAACCTGCCGCTGCGCTGGGTTGCGCGCAAGCCATCGCGCCGACTAAGACGGATGGGTTCTTCACTTTAGTGGGGAGCGTCAGCTCCGCTCCCGCTGGGGTCGTCTTGTCCCTGCGAACCCTGCTGGGCCGCCTGTGGAGGTGCGAAGGGCGCTTTCAGTCCCGCTTCAGCTGCACTGCTGGTGTCCTGCCTTCCGTCTCGAGACTGCATTGCCGCCTGGTACTCTGCGACGGCCGCAGTGCGATCCCCCTGCATATCATCAAGGCGTCCCAGGTAAATGTGCGACCACGCAATCGTGCGCAGGTCGTGGGCCACTTTGACGGCTTCATTGAAGTCCTGCACCGCGGCATCCATCTTCCCGCTCATAATGTTTGCCCGTGCCAGGATGAAGTAGGCCCTTCCGGGATCAGTCGTGTGCTGGTCAAGCGCTCGTTGCGCCAGCACGATCGCTCCGGCGCTGTCCCCAGCGACCAGCTTACTTTCCGCGTTGTCCAGGTCGGCCGACTGCGGAGCCACGGGAGTTTCCACATTCTGATCGGTGTGGGAGGCAAACACGATGTCTTGCACACGATGTCTCTCAATGTCCACGTTCATGCCGTAAATCATGATGCCGACCATCTCCGGCAGCGATCTCGGACTCTCGTCAAATCCACGCAACTGGTCGAAGAAATATTTTGTCAGGATAAATCCCTGAATCATGTCATTGTGGACTGTGTCGTCGCGGACCTGCGCCACCGCATGTTCATAATCGTTCTCTTGCTTGTCGACGGCGGCCAGCTGGTTGCGATCGACATGCGCAGGAATTTTGTAAACAGGGACGCCGGTATCCATCGAGCGCGCTTCAATCGCCCGAATCATGCACTCCGTCACCAGGGTAAGAACGTCGCTCTTGTAGATGTAGGGCAGCGGAGAAGGCTGGACCAGCGCCAGAATCGACCGCAGCTGATTGATTGAGTCCGACCGGGCATAAATCAGTGGCTCCAGGATGAAGCGAAGATACGTGTGCTTCACCGGCTTCATATCGATCTTGTCATTCGTTGGGGAAGACACCACAATATAATCGCCGCCGTACACCCGCGCATTCTCCTCCCCCGGCGCAATCATCGGATCCATGATCACCAGAAAGCGTCGATTGCCGTTGGTCACTGGCGGTTGCTTCAGATACAGATCCGTCTGAATCAGCATTTGATTCATCGCCGAGCGAACCTTGTTGGCCAACGCCTCGTAGGCCGGGTGGTTCAACACCCAGATCACATGCAGCCCCACAGCTTGAGAGAAATTTCGCAAGGGAGCAGCCAGCCCCACCAATGTTGCCGCATCCGGAGGAAGATCGGAGGCGCCGACATTGGTGGTCAACGAGGGCGGAGGTGTCAGATATAGAGCCAGGGAGATGTAGGCAGCCAGGTTGATGGAGACACCATTCATGGTGTGGCTATGGATGAAACTGCATAGCCGGTCCCGACTGTCCCGCGCGGCCGCAGATTGCTCTAGCGCCTGGTCAATGTCGTCGCGCACCTTCTGGCGCAACGGATCGGAAATCGACAGCCCCTCGTTATAACCGCAGGTGTTCAACGCCGCCATCACATCAAACATCGCCTCTGAAATCTCAAGTGAGATGGCTGGTCCGCTCGGATCAATAGCAGCCGGCACGGCCGCGAGAGCGGCCACGTTGGGTCGTGGAGTCACCTCCGTCTCGGGAAGCGGAACCGGTTCGCCCGACTCGGTACGACTCGATGACGAAACTCCAGATTGCTTGTGAGGTGCCGGCGATGACAAATCCTGCGAGGGGGCGGCCGGAGTCGACGGGGAGGAGGAAGCTTGGCCCCACATTGTGCCGGCGAATGTCGACAACACCAGTGATACGCCGAGAGCACCCAGCAAAATCCGAAAGCTGAAACCGACTGCGCGTTTAGACTGCATTGGCCACTTCTTCAAACGCTTTCCGTGGAGAACCAACTTCAGTCTATGCATCTGCCGGAGGCGCGGTCAAACCACCAAATATGGCATAATCCTACGCACAAACACCCGCACAACCGCACGACCTGTGGTCACCCTCCTTAGCCTTCTCGCAACAGCCGGTCGAGCGCGATTTTCTCTACCATCAACTCCCGCACCGCAGCGCCATCGTTGCGAAGTTCCGCCTCTGCAAGCAAGCGGCGCAATTCTCTCTGGCGTTGTTCCAACCGGCTGTGACGAAGGGAGTGAAACGCGTCCTCCACCTGCTCTTGCTGAATTTCCTGATTTCCATGCATCAACGCCGTCGCCAGCAGATGCCGGCTGCTTTCGTCCGGAGCCAGATCGAATGGATTTGAAATCGACTCCGCCTGCACAAACGCAGACAACAGCGCCGAGGCCGGCAGGCCTTCACAAAGAGATGGCTCTTCCGAGATGAGCTGCCTGGCGCGTTCCCGTGCCGGCTGACCGGCAGGCAACGTCAACGCGCGCAATAACAGTTTTTCCGCTTCGCTGCAGCCCGACGATGCCGAAGCGTTGGAGCGAACATCGCTGCGCCGCGCGAAGGCCGCTTGCTTCAACTCCTGTCGCAGCAACGCCGAATCGATAGCAAGTTTTTGCGCCGCATCTGCCGCAAACTCATCGCGCGCGATCCGGCTGGGAATGTGTTGCATGTGCGGCAGCAGAAAATTGAGCGCCTTCACTTTCGCATCCGGCGTCACCGGAGGAAACAGCGTCCGTGCGCGTTCGATCAAATAGTCGCTGTGCCGTCTCGCTCCGCGCAGCGCTGCAATGTAGGCCGGCGTTCCCCGCTCGCGCACGTAGCGGTCGGGATCCAGGCCACCCTCCAGCGTCACCACCTTGACGCTGAAACCCTCTTCAATCAGCAACGCGATCGACTTCTCCGCGGCGTTCGCGCCGGCCGTGTCGGGATCGAAGTTCACCACGACCTGCCGCGTATGCCGACCCAGGAGCCGCACCTGCGCCTCGGTAAAGGCTGTGCCGCTGGTCGCCAGCACATTCGTGATACCGGCCATGTAGACGGAAATGCAGTCCATCTGCCCTTCCACCAGCAGCGCAAATTCAAATTGCCGGATCGCCTGTTTCGCCTTGTCAAGGTTGAATAGCACATGGCCCTTGGTGTACAGCGGCGTCTCCGGCGAGTTCAAATACTTCGGCCCAGCCTTCTCATCGTTGTCGAGCGCCCGCGCCGTAAACGCAATGACGCGACCCGCTTCATTGCGAATCGGAAATGTGATCCTCTTGCGAAAACGCGCATACATCGATCCGCTGCCGCCGTCGGCCTGCTCCTTGGAAGAAAAAAGGCCGCTCCCGCGCAAAACCTCCGCATCGAAGGTGGACTGAAAGCGGTCGCGCATCGTTGTGTAGGAATCCGGTGCATAGCCGATGTGAAAGGCCGTAATCGCCTCGGCCGTCAAACCCCTCCCCGTCAGATACTCGCGGGCGCGCGCCGCTTCAGGACTCTGCAGTTGCTCCTCAAAATAACGGCACGCCTGGTCATGAATCTCCAGCAGTTTCGATCGCAGCTTCGATGCTTGCACTTCTTCCGGCGAAGAAAATTCTCGCTTCGGCAGCGGAATTCCGCATTTCTGCGCAACCGTTCGCACCGCCTCAGGGAAACTGATGTTCTCAATCTTCTGCACAAACGTGAACACGTCGCCAGACTGCCCGCAGCCGAAGCAATGATAAAACTGCTGCGCCGCTTGCACGTTGAACGACGGCGTCTTTTCTTTGTGAAATGGACACAGCCCCTTAAAGCTTTGCGCCCCGCCCTTGGTCAGGCGCACGTACTCGCCGATGATGCGAACGATATCGGCCTGCTGCTTGACGGATTGGGCGAAACCATCGGCCATGACGAGGAAAGGTCAGTGTACGGCAAAAAAGTTGGCCATACTCTGTGCCGGCATCCTTGCGCCTTCCGCTTGGTTATCCAGCTTCACAAGCTGGCGCGGACAACTTTGCCAGCAGCGAAAATCGGTCAGCAGGACTTCTCCATACGAACCACCGGCAAGGTCACGCCGCGTTCCAACGGCACCGTCATGGTTTCAACTTTGCGGTATCCGCGCCGCAAATATACAGGCACGCCGGTCAGCGTGGCGCCCATTTCCAACCGCCGAAAGCCAGCGGCCCTGGCAGCGTCTTCTGACGTTTTCAGCAGAATGCTTCCAATACCGTGGCGCGCCCACTGCGGCGCGACAAAGATCGCGCGAATCTTTGCGGCATCTCGCGACGGATCCATCAAGGCATTCTCCCGCACCGCGTGATGATCACCGCCGCACAGCGTCTTCCGCTGGCTCCAGCCACCACAACCGATCATCTCGCCATCCTGCTCAACCACAAAATATGTACCGTCCTCGATCAGTTGAGTGTCGACAGTGAACACGGTTCGCAACGCTGCGTCGATTTGTTCCGGAGTGTAATCCTGCGCCTGCAACCCGCGCACAGAGGCATCAATCAGCTTCTCGATGGCAGGATTATCGGCAGTGTTGGCTTTGCGAAGGGAGTACGGCATGATGCACCTGCAGCAGTGTTAGCGATTATAAATGTCGACCCTCTTAAACTGTGCCGTCCTGTCATACGACTATCGGGCGCGCCCTCACTTCCAGCAATGCTCTAAGATAAAGCCCGTGCGGTCTCTTCTTCGCGTCGACCATTTGTCCATCACATTTTCCTCCGATGCCGGGCGACACACGGCTGTCGATGATCTCAGCTTCACCATTGACCCGGGCGAGTCTCTGGCGTTAGTCGGGGAGTCCGGTTCTGGAAAATCTGTCACCGCGCTGGCGATTTTGCGCCTGCTCGATCCTCGCGCTCAGGTTGCAGGCAGCATCTGGTTTCGACAGGAAAATTGGTTGCAGCTCCCTGAACAAGAAATGGTCAGCCGCCGCGGACGCGATGCCGCCATGGTGTTTCAGGAACCGATGACGGCACTGAATCCTGTCATGTCGATCGGCAAACAAATTGCGGAAGCCATTCGCGTGCATCAACGCGAGCTTTCAAGATCCGCCGTGCGCCAGCGCGCCATCGAGGCCCTCGAATCCGTTTCGATTCCAGAACCTCATTTGCGATTTGATGATTATCCCCATCAATTTTCCGGCGGCCAGCGGCAACGCATTCTGATCGCGATGGCCCTGGTCAATCGCCCCAGCCTGTTGATTGCCGACGAACCCACCACCGCGCTCGACGTCACTGTTCAGGCCCAGATTCTCGAACTGCTGCGGGAGCTGAAACAGCGCTCCAATGCGGCGCTGCTCTTTATTTCGCACGATCTTTCTGTGGTTGCTCAAATCGCGCAACGTGTCGCTGTGATGCGAAAGGGAAAGATCGTAGAAATCGCGTCTTGTGCGCAGTTGTTCTCTGATCCGCAGCACCCCTATACACGCAGTCTGCTTGCCGCTGTCCCAACCATGCGCAGCCATCGCGATACGCCCCTGGCGGCGATAGCCAATCCCACCACCGTGCTCGAAGGCCCACTGGTCGAAGTTGCGACCGGTCACTGGGCTCGCCACGCGGAATAAATTTCAGTTGGGAACTCGTTGCGTTGGCGCGCACCGTCCGCTGCTCCTACCCCTGCGCCAAAATTGCTTCAGGCTCAAGCCCCGGAACGCGTCGATACATGGGCGACGGTAATTCGTCCTCGCCATCATCCGGTGCTTCCAGGAATGCATTGAACAGGGTCGTATAGAGTCCCTGGCGGCTCGCGAGTTTCTTGTTCCTCGCGCGCAAAAATCCGTAGCGAAACGGTGAGCAACGCTCCGCTTCTTCGAGAAACTGCGGCGTAAAAAACTCATGAGACTCCGCAATCGCTCCAATAATCAGGGATCTCCAGCTCATTCTCAGCAGCTCACGAAGCATCTCATTTCCATTCGGCAGGTCGTCCATGTGCGCGCCAACGCGCTCGCTGAAACGCAGCAATTGCATCACCAGTGAATCGAGAGGTGTTCCAATCGCCGCCGCGCGAGAAAACAGAGTCACCGATCCGCGACCAAGATCCTGGCGCACATCCTGCAAATCATCCCCCAGCTGCAGCAGCGCGCCCCACTCGAAGGAAAATCTGCTTTCCTGCGGACTCAACCAGCCATGCGAAAGGCATGCATCCGCCATCACAGACGTGCCTCCCTTGGCGCAGCTCATCGCCAGCACCTGCGCATCGTCAAATTGATCTGAGCTGCCCAGCTGCGCGATGCTCTGCTCCTGCGCCCGATGAATGGCCAGCAGGCAATCGAAGACCTCGGGATAATCCGCGCGCGGATATTGCTCTTCAATCAAACCGACCAAGGTCCAAATCGCGGCTTCGCGATCGTTCGAGGCAAAAGCCGACTCGCCCCGCAGCCGGCCTCGAAAGCGCTCGCTGAAGCGCAGCTTCGCTTCGCGGGAGATATCCACCCGATCCAGATAGTTATCACTGTAGGGATACAGCAGGCTATATCCCAAAATGGATGGCGTGATCCCCACGGCCTCGCCGAGCAGCGGCTGCAAGCCACAGGCAGTCCAGGCATTGCGGCAGGCCTGCACAATGTCCGGCATGCTCAGATCGGGATCAAACCGCCTGGCCCACCGAGCCAGTTTTGTGCCCACGGGTAAAAAATCCTGGGTCAGCAGATCGATGGCATCCGGCTCCAGGCCCAGCGCCGTCGCGGAAAATCGTGCGAATGCGGCCGTGATCCGCGCCTGTGTTTGCAGCCGTTCCGTCTTGCTTCGAGGCGTTCGCTTAAGCTCCCGTTCAACCGCTCGCAACGCTTCATCGTAAGCCTTCTCCCGCCGCCGCTGTTCTTGCACGCTGTACTGCGCGCCGCCCAGCGCCGACCACCCGGCACCCGCGTTCCACACGTCGATGGTTCGCGCCACCTGCGCTTCCACCCATGGCCAACTGTAAAGTCGTTCCATCCTGATCAAAGTTACGATAAGCCCGATGCGGCAGTTCCCTGAATAATTCGCTATGCTGTGGATTCGACTGAATAATGGGCCATCAGAGCCGAATTCTTTTGTCCACAACCACGACGAGACTTTTCGCTTCGGAATCGAATCGCAATATGGAACACACCTACACGCCTGTTTCGCGCGCGGAGATTGAGCAGCTTTGGAGCACTGTCGCCGCAGGCGTTTCGCAGCCCAACGACGGTATTTTCGGCCCCTCGTCCATCAGTTGGAAGATCAATCGCGAATCGGCATTGTTTCTTGGCGCGGGCCGCGCTTCCTTGCTGCAGTTGGCCCACCCCTGGGTTGCTGCAGCGCTCGATCAGCACTCCAATTTGCGCTCCGATCCGCTGGCACGGTTTCACAACACTTTCAAGGTGGTCTTCACAACTATCTTCGGCACCCTGCAACAGGCGCTCGCCGCGTCGCGGTCCCTCTATCAACTGCACACTCGTATCCAGGGCGAAGTGCCTGCATCCGCGGGAGCTTTCCCGGCCGGTTCGCACTACCAGGCGAATGAAGTGGACGCGTTGCGCTGGGTATTCGCCACTCTGGTAGAGAGCGCCGTAATTGCCTACGAAAGCGTGCTGCCGGCGCTCTCCTCCGCCGAGAAGGAATCGTACTACGCCGAAAGCAAAACGCTGGCGATGCTCTTCGGCATTTCTCCCACTGCATTGCCGGCCAACTGGAGCGCCTTTGAACAGTACAACCGGGAGATGTGGGTTTCCGAAACGCTCGCGATCAACCCCATGTCGCGGGAGATGGCGCATCGCGTTCTGCATGGCCGCGGATCCTGGGTTCCGGTGCCGCACTGGTATCGCGCCCTGACGGCAGCGTGGATGCCCAACCAACTTCGCGAGGCCTTCGCCCTTAGTTATGGCGAACGAGAGCAACGCGCTGCTGCCAAGGCACTCCGCAGACTGCCGACCGTGTATCGCAGCATTCCACCTGCCTTGCGCTATGTGGGTCCCTATCATGAGGCCTGCGCGCGACTGCAACACCGCGGTGTCGGACCGCTTACGCGCGCCAGCAATCGCTTCTGGATGGGACAATCCAGAATGCTGTTGCATCATCAAAATGAAGCGACCAGTCCACGAGAGCCTTGAGACGGGCGGATTCGCGCTCCGCCATTTGTAACCGCGAGATGACCGGCGTATCCTGAGAGTCGTTACGGGCGGTATCCCGCACCTCACCAAAACATCGGCGACTTGGGAACTGCACTGGAGATTGCGATGAGCATGACTGAACCGCGCAGCGACGCCGCTGCCCACGATTCAACTTCCCTGAAAATCACCCTCCCAACCCTGCAGGAAAAAAAACGCAATCGCGTGCCTATTTCCGCGCTGACGGCCTATGACTATGCCATGGCGCGCCTGGTGGATGAAGCCAGCGTCGACTTGATCCTGGTCGGCGATTCTTTGGGCATGGTGATGCTGGGCTATGAAAGCACGCTGCCGGTCACCATGGAGGAGATGCTGCTGTGTACGCGCGCGGTGCGCCGTGGCGTGCGCCGTGCCCTGCTGGCGGCGGACATGCCTTACGCCTCTTATCACGAGGATGTGCCGCAAGGTGTTCGCAATGCGCTGCGCTTTGTGAAAGAAGCTGGTGCCGAAGCCGTCAAGGTGGAAGGTGGCCGCAATCGCATCGAACTGGTCTCGCGGCTGACCGATGCTGAAATCTCCGTCATTGGGCATCTTGGCCTGACTCCGCAATCGGTGCATCGCATGGGCGGATATCGCGTGCAGGGAAAAACTCTTTCCGCAGCCGAGCAGTTGCTCGAGGATGCGGTGGCACTGGAGGCCGCCGGCGCAGCATTAATCGTGCTGGAAGGCGTCCCGCGCGAAGTCGCCGCGCGTATTACCGCGGAGCTGACGATTCCTACGATTGGCATTGGTGCCGGCCCGGAGTGTGACGGCCAAATCCTGGTACTGCACGATCTGCTAAACCTGAGCTTTGCACCCGCGGCAAAATTTGTGCGCCGCTACGGCGATGCCGCTTCCCTGATTCGCAATGCCGTCGAAGCCTATCGCAAAGATGTGGAGACCGGTAATTTTCCAAACGACGCGGAAAGCTATCATCTCTCTGCGGAGACTCGCGGCACATTCGCTCGTGCAACCGCAGTTCGCGCTACGGTGGCCCCGGCGACCATCTGGCAATCTCGCAAGGCGTAAGCAAAACGGTTCATGCAGATTCTCTCTGACATAACAGAACTTCGCGAAAGACTGCGCCAACTGCGCGCCGGTCGCGAGCAATCAACGCCTCGCAGCGTCGGCTTTGTGCCCACCATGGGCGCTCTGCATGCCGGCCATCGTTCCCTGGTGCAGGCGGCGCGACAACGTTGCGACATCGTTGTCGTCTCGATTTTCGTCAACCCCACGCAATTCGGCCCGAATGAGGACTTCAGCCGCTATCCGCGTACCTTGGAACAAGATTGCCAGATGATCGAGGCCGAGAGTGTCGACGTTGTTTTCACTCCTACTGCAGAAATAATGTATCCCTCCGGCGCATCAACGTTTGTCGAGGTCGAGGGCGTCAGCGATCGACTCGATGGAGCTTCGCGGCCTGGACATTTTCGCGGCGTCGCCACGGTGGTCGCCAAACTGTTCCACATCGTCCAGCCGGATTTCTCCTTCTTCGGACAGAAAGATGCGGCCCAGGTTGCGGTCCTGCGAAAGATGGTGCGCGATCTCGATTTTCCGCTTGAAATTGTCGTTTGTCCTACGGTGCGCGAACCCGACGGACTGGCGATGAGTTCTCGCAACCGGTATCTCTCCGCCGAGGAACGACGGCAGGCGCTCACGCTTTCCCGGGCTCTCCACGCGGCGGAGGCGCACGCCGCTCGCGGAGAACGTCGCGCCGCTGCACTGCTGCAAACCATGCGCGCTGCCCTGCAGGAAGAGCCTGCCATTCGTGTGGACTATATCGCGATCGTCGACCCCGACACTTTGTTGCCGATCGATGATGTGGACGGAGGTGGACTGCTGGCAATTGCCGCTTATGTTGGCAACACTCGGCTCATCGATAACGTTCTTTTACCGGCTGCGACCGGAAACGCAATCGTGGCCGGCAAGGAAAAATCGTAGCGGCCAATCCGCTGCCTTGCTGACTCCAACGCGCGGGGTTACGCCGATTTCTCCACAGCGAAAATCATCTTCCACCAGGCCCAATCGGCCATCGGCGCGGGTCAGGTCCAGCCCATTGTCGTCACCGCGAGTAATTCCCAGGGCCTGGCACAGCTTGCCCGGACCCGATGCCAGTTGATGAATAGCCGCGGACCTGTTGAATCCGCGATTGCGCCGCATCTCCGCGATCCCCTGCAATGGCTCGAGCGCACGCACCAGCACGCAGCCTGGAACATCCTGGGGCAAACAACTGACGTTGAAGCAAGCGTGCAGCCCATAAATGTTGTAGATGTAGGCATGAGCCGGTGGCCCATAGAGTACGGCATTGCGCGCGGTGCGTCCTCTGGCGGCGTGCGCAGCTGCGTCATGTTCCCCGAGATACGCTTCCGTCTCGACGATGCGTCCAGCAAGTGGGCCATCTCGACCGCGGCGAACCAGAATTTTCCCCAGCAGCAAGCGAGCGGCTTGCTCCGGTGGAGCGTCGAAAAAACTTCGCGATAAAGGTCGCCACTTCGCGGCGCTTTGTGGCCCGCCGACATCGATAACTTCAGGCGCCGGCTTTGGCATATTCGCGCAGGGCTTCCAGGACTTCTTCTGCATGGCCCTCAGGCTTGACCTTGGGAAAGATCTTCAGCAGGCGTTGGTCCGGGCCAATCAGAAACGTGGTGCGCTCGATGCCGCGAACCTTCTTGCCATACATGTTCTTATCCCGCATTACGTCAAACTGATTGCACACCTTCTCATCGACATCGGCGAGTAACGTGTAAGGCAGGCTGTATTTCTCCTGGAACTTCTTCTGCGCTTTCGGCGTGTCGCGAGAAATTCCAAGCACCACCGCGCCCGCCTTCTGCAACTTGCTGAATGCATCGCGAAATCCGCAGGCCTCAATGGTGCAACCTGGAGTATCCGCCCGGGGATAGAAAAATAAAACCACGGGCTTACCGGAAAAATCCGTCAATTGGACCGTTTCATCATCCTGGTTTTTCAGACGGAAATTCGCAACCTTCTCATGTACCTTCATCGCACACCCCTCATTGCAAGTCCTGGACCTTAGTTTTTCAGCGGCGACAATGTTTGCAGCCATGCGCGAAATTCGTCGCCCAGATCCTCCCGTTTCAGCGCGAATTCCACCGTGGCTTTCAAGAATCCCAGCTTGTCGCCGGCATCGTAACGTGTTCCTTCGAAGCTATAGCCATAGACCTTTTCGTGCTCCAGCAACCCGCGAATGCCATCCGTCAACTGCAGTTCTCCACCCGCTCCCAATGGTGTCGTTTCCAGCAGGTCAAAGATGCGCGGTGTCAAAATATAGCGTCCAATGATCGCGTTCTTTGAAGGCGCATCCTTCAGCTTCGGCTTCTCCACCAGAGCCTTTACTTCCATCACCCGCGAATTTTTTGAAGTCGGCACGGCATCGATCACGCCGTAGGAAGAAATCGCCGGACCGTCTACAACCTGCGTCGCGAGAATGCTGGATTGCACTTCGTCGAATACTGAAACCATCTGCTGCAGGCACGGCGGAGTGGCATCAATCACATCGTCGGGCAGAATCACGGCGAACGGCTCGTCGCCCACCAGGTCGCGCGCCATCAGCACGGCGTGACCCAGACCCATCGCCTCCTTCTGGCGAATGTAGGCGACCCTTCCCAGGTTTGAGATCTCGCGCACCAGCGCCAGTAGATCGTTCTTGCCACGCGATTCCAGCTGATGCTCCAGCTCTACACTTATGTCGAAGTGATCTTCAATGACGGTCTTGCCGCGACCCGTGATAATGATGATCTGGTCGCATCCGGCCGCAATCGCCTCCTCCACGCCATATTGGATGATGGGCTTATCGACAACTGGCAACATCTCTTTGGGAATGGCTTTGGTGGCGGGCAAAAAACGTGTGCCCAATCCCGCTGCGGGAAAAACTGCCTTGCGGATTCTGTTCTTTGACATGTTGCCTTGCTTTCTCCAGTTATCTACGGTGGCGCGTGGACGTCATCTGCAAACCTGCAATCGCATCCAGTATCGCAGTATATGCATTGCCGGCGCCGTTCGCGTTTTATTTGTTTCGACTATGAGATGACCGTCTTCATCTCCTTGTTGTATGCACAGAAATCGCTACAGAACCGGCGACGAGTTGCCCAGCATGGCGCGGCGCACGATCGGAAGAGGCACGCCTCCCTGGCGCAGGAACTCATTGTGAAACTTCTCCAGTGAAAACGCTGCCCCCTCTTTGTGCTGCACATCCGCTCGGAGTTTCATGATCATCAGCTTGCCCAGCGTGTAATACAGGTAGGTAGGATCACCCGCGCCGCGCTTGGCTTCCACCAGGCCAGTCGCCCGCGTCTGATAGCCTTTTTTCTGAAAAAAATCCACAGCCTGATCGATCGTCATTCCCTGAGTGTGCATTTTGATTCCGACAATAAACCGGGCATCGCGCAACAGCGCATCGCTCAGCTGGCCCAGCCGAATCAACTTCGCCTCGTGTGCATCCTTTACGCCCCAGCCAGGCTGGCCATAGCCCTCGTCTAGCATCATCTGCTCGCAATAATGTGCCCACCCCTCCACGTTGCTGTTGGAGTAGAGCATTTTCCGTACCCGTGAATGGATCTGCGGCATAAATAAAAACTGCACGTAGTGGCCGGGATATGCCTCATGCACAGATGTGCTGACGATCGTCCCAATGTTGAAGGCAGCCATGCTTTCGGCACGTTCCTGCGGAGTTTCATCCGCTCCCGGTACGGTCACATTGAAATAGGCTTTGTGGGAGCCAGTCTCGTACGCACCCGGGGAGTCCATCGATGCGAAAGTGGTTGCACGCATGAATGGCGGCGTATCTTCCAGCGTTGGCTGCACCTCGGAAGGGATGCTGACGATTTGCTTTTCGCGGATGAACTGGATCAGGTTGTTGAAAGTGTTTTGAAATTTCCCGAGGAGCTGATCGGGCGCTGGATGATCCGACTGCAACTCCGCTAGCACCTGCATGGGAGTTTTACTGGGATCGAGTTCATGCGCGATCTCGCGAAACTGCTCCTGATTTTTATGCAGATCGGCGTAGCCAATCGTCAGCAGTCGATCCAGCGGGATGTCGACCATTTCATCGTCGCGCAATTTGGCGCTGAAGGTTGCGGCCCCAATGCGAAAATCTCCATTGGACTTCGGCAGCAGATCGGTCTTGATCCACTGTTGATAGCTGATCAGCGACTGGATCACCGCCCCGTTCGAGGTGCGAAACTCTTCCATCAGCTTGGGGTCTTTCACGCTGGTAAATGCGGCCGGAATATCGTGTTGGAAAAAGCTAATAATTCCGGGCAGCTGCTCAAGCGCAATGTCGGTGAAAATTTTCGGAGGATTGTCCAGGTTGGCGCGTGCAGCATCGAGTGCCGCCGGCATCTGCTTCTCGCGTGATATCAACGCAGCCAGCCGCACGTCCGCAGGCGCATAGTTCCGCTCGATAATGGTGAAAGCGCTGTTGGTGATGCCGCTGGAATAAACATCGGGATCCTTCTGCCAGGGTCGGATCGTTTCCAGCGTCAGCAATTGACTGCGAATCGTGCCCAGCAGAAATTCGCGGTCGCCTTCGTCGGCCGGGTCCAGCTTGGCGGCCGGAAACTCCGCCACTTTCTTCTCATAAGTTCGCAGCGCTGCTGCTTCCTTGTCCAGGCTGCCGCGCGAATAGTTTTCCAACTTGCCGTCATATTGATGCAGCCCAGCACTGGTACCGTCGGTCGGATTGAAGGGCAGATACACAGTGTCAAAGTATGCGTTGACCAGGCTCGTCCACGCGGAATTTGCTTGTTCGCTTGCTAGAGTCATAGTGGAGTTGGCTCCTAGAAAACTTGTGCTGACCAATACAACGCAGGCTACGGAAAGCCAACAGGAGGAGCGAAATTTCATGGTGATTTCCTTTAGAGACGGACGAAAACGGAAGTATATCGAATGCGTGGGAGGATCGACGACCCTGGGCTCACTTTGACAGATGCCCTTGGCGGTCAGAGACTGGTCATGCAACCGGCATAACGGCAGATCATACGTTCAGGAGGAACTCCCAATGAAGATTCTCGCAAGTGTTTTGACCCTCGCAGCCAGCGTGGCCCTGTTGCCCGCGGGTCTGGCGCAAATGTCCCCTGGTGCAGCAAAAAGCCGATGCTCAGCCCGCCGGCCAAGGCCAGCGTTGAGTTGGACGGCAAACAGGTCACAATCGACTACAACACCCCGTTCATGCGCGGACGCAAAATCTTCGGCGGCCTGGTGCCGTATGACAAGGTTTGGCGCACCGGCGCGAACCCCGCCACCACATTAAAGACCGCAGTCGATCTGAAGATCGGCACGGCTACCGTTCCTGCCGGCACCTACACCCTTTACTCATTGCCGTCGGAGACCACGTGGAAGTTGATCATTAACAAGCAGACCGGCCAATGGGGAACGGTCTATAACGAGTCGCAAGATCTGGCGCGCGTCGACATGCAGAAAAACACGTTGCCCCAGCCCCAGGAGATAATGAGCATCAGCTTTGAGAACACACAAGGCAATCAAACGCAATTGCATGTCCGATGGGAGAACACCGACGTCTGGGTTCCGGTCGTCGCGCAATAATTATCTGACCGGCTGGCTGCCGACTTCTTTCGCCGAAGGGCTCATGGGCAGTGGAGTTGCGAGGGCTTCAATCAGCCGTCGCAATTCCGCCAGCACCTCGGCCGGCACGGTCGCCTTGACTGGAAAGCGCAACACACCCTGTGGAGTAAATTGAGCGCCCCGCTTGGCATTGCGAGCCACCAGCTGCATTAATTTTTCCGGATCAATGTTCGCTGTTTCGGTAAATCGAACGCTCACTATCTGACCCTTGCGGTCCATCTGCGCCACACCTGTTTGCTCGCACAGCAGTCGCAAACGCCCGGCGGTCACCAGCAATTGCACCGGCTCCGGCATACGCGCCATAACGATCCTGCATCTCCGCCACAATGTCTTCAATCGCGCTTTCGTTTTCCGCGCTGGCAATGCGCTTATACATGCGGAGCCGCTGATTTTCTTCTTCGATATAGTTCGCGTCGATACGCAGCGAGATGCCGAGATTCAACTGCACAGACGGCCGCTCAACCTGGTCCTCGCCCTTCAACTCGCGTACCGCCTGCTCCAGCATCGTCGTGTACAACTCAAAACCGACAGCCTCAATGTGACCGCTCTGCTCGCCGCCCAGCATGTTCCCGGCTCCGCGCAGCTCCAGGTCAAGCGCTGCAATTTTGAAACCTGCGCCGAGGTCAGAAAATTCCTTCAACGCCGCCAGCCTGCGCCGCGCAATGTCCGTCAATTCGCGATCTGGAGGAATCAGCAGGTAGGAATACGCGCGCCGATTGGAGCGCCCCACGCGACCTCGCAACTGGTAGAGTTCCGAAAGCCCATGGCGATCCGCCCGATTGATCAGGATGGTGTTCGCCAAAGGAATGTCGAGACCATTTTCGATAATTGTGGTCGCGACAAGCACATCGTATTCGTGATGCATAAACGCCAGCATCACCCGCTCCAGTTCCGCTTCTCCCATCTGTCCGTGGCCCACACCTACGCGCGCCTGCGGCACCAGCTCCTGCAGCCTGGCGGCAATCTCGTAAATGTTTTCCACGCGATTATGGACAAAATAAATCTGGCCACCGCGCTCTAACTCCACTTCAATCGCAGATCGAATCAGCTTCTCGTCATACTTCGCCACCACGGTTTGAATCGCCATGCGATCCTTCGGCGGGGTCTCGATCACGCTCATGTCGCGCAGCCCGACCAGCGACATGTGCAGCGTGCGCGGGATCGGTGTGGCTGACATGGCCAGCACATCGATCTCGCGTCGCATCTGCTTCAGCCGCTCCTTATGGCGAACCCCGAAACGCTGCTCCTCATCGACGACCAACAATCCCAGATCCTGAAATTTCAGATCCTTCGATAACAGCCGATGGGTGCCAATCAGGATATCGACCTTACCCTGCTCCACTTTCTCCAGAATTGCCTTCTGCTCTTTCGGTGAACGAAAGCGGGAGATCATTTCGATGTGCACCGGGAAGGCCGCGAAGCGCCGCTTGAACGTCTCGAAATGCTGAAAGCACAGCACGGTGGTCGGCGTCAGAACCGCGACTTGTTTGCTGTCCTGCACTGCTTTGAACGCCGCGCGCATCGCCACTTCCGTCTTTCCATACCCGACATCGCCGACCAGTAGCCGATCCATCGGCATGGTCGATTCCATGTCGCGCTTGATGTCGGCGATCGACGTAATTTGATCGTCGGTCTCGTTGAAGTCGAACGCATCTTCGAACTCGCGTTGAAACTGATTGTCGACAGAGAAAGCGTTCCCCTGCGCAGCCTTGCGAACGGCGTATAGCTTCAGCAGTTCATCCGCCATGTCGGCCATGGCTTTTTTCACGCGCGCCTTGGTGCGTGTCCACTGCGCGCTGCCCAGCCGATGCAACACAGGAGCAGGTCCGGTATCGGTCGAGCGGTACTTCTGGATCAGATCCAGGCGCGTCAGCGGAACATATAAGCGCGCCGCTTCGGCGAATTCCAAGATCATGAACTCGACATGCATGCCGTCCTGCGAAATTTCCTTCAAACCTAGATAACGAGCGATGCCATGATCGACGTGTACAACATAATCGCCAATCGTCAGATCGCGAAAGTCGGAGATAAATGCGGCGGTGTTCGATTTCGATTTGCGCACCACTGGCCGCGCCGTGACATCCGCTTCATCGGAGAGATCGTTCGCGCCAAAGACCACCAGCCGCGCTTCTTCCAGCACTATCCCGTTTGAAATTTCCGTGCGAACAATGACGGGAGCGCGCATGTCGCCGCGCAGATAGCTGGTCTCGTCGTACATCGTCTCGCTGCCGGTGTGCGCGCTGCGACTGCCAATCCGATAGGAAATTCCATACTCCTGCAGAATGCTGGCGAGCCGCTCCACTTCGCCCTGGTTCGCCGCAGCCAGCACCGTGCGCATCTCCTGCGCCGCCAAAGCCTGCAATTGCTCCACCAGCGCGGGAATCGAACCGTGAAGTCGCAACGTGGGCCGCGTCGGAATCTCAATCTCGCCCAGCGAAGTTGTATCCGTGTCGAGTACGTCAACCGTTCCCAGTTGATCCAGATCGAGCCCCGGGGCATCCGCCACACGCGTCTGCCATTCCCATGGAGTTAAGTACAACTCTGCGGGAGGAAACAAAGTGTCGATACCGCTGCGTTCATGGCGCTGCTCTACCTTGTTCCACCAGCGCTCCAGCTGGTTTTGCACCATGCCCGGCTCTTCCACAAAGATGCGGCATTTGGGAATCAGGTCAAACACAGTCTGGTGTTGTCCTGACGCCGCGACGGCAAAAAACTCCCATCCCGGAAAGACATTTGTTCCTTCCGCCTCGATGGCTTCATGCAGCGCTTCGTTCTCGCCTTCCAGCCGCTTTCCGCTCAGCCGCGTGTGCACGCGTGACAGCAACGCATTTGTCATCGGGGTTTCGGTTAGTGGCAGCAGGATGGCCTCATCCACCGGCGCGGACGAGCGCTGCGTTTCAGGATCGAACTTTCGCATCGACTCAATTTCATCGCCGAGAAATTCAATGCGTAGCGGTGCATCCATCTCCGGCGGATAAATATCCAGGATGCCGCCGCGCAGCGCATATTGCCCGCGCATCTCGACCATGTCGACTGGCTGATATCCCACACTGGCCAGGTGGGCGACCAGGGTTTCAGGATCCGCCTCTTCTCCGCGCCGCAGCGTGCAGGCCAGGTTGGCATAATGCTCGGCCGCGAAGATGCGATAACATGCCGACTCAACCGGCAGAATAATCATTCGCGCTGCGCCCTGCGCAATCTTCCACAATGTCACCGCTCGCTGTTCCTGAATATCAGGATGCGGCGAAAGATTTTCAAACGGCAGCACGTCATGCGCCGGCAAACGCACTACGGCGCTTCGATCGAATTCACCCGTCAAATCGCAGGCAGCCTGGACCGTCAGTTGTAAGGCTTCGGCTGCGCGATTGTCGGCGACGACCACGAACACCGGCACCTTGGAGATGCGAGCCAGCAGCGGCAGATACAGCGCGCGCGCGGTGGCTGTCAGTCCAGAGACGCGACGACGCCCCACGCCGCTGACCAGCGAGGGCCGGACGCGATCAATGCCAGGAGACTTGTCGAGGTCCGCGAAAAATTCCCGGACAAAAGGAAGGATCATGAGCTACGCCTGAAACGTGATTCGGTTATAGCCACATCAGCTAGCGAATTTCCAGAATGTTGGTTTCTTTCGAAGCATGCTCCTGCGCCCGCTCCGCCACCTGCCGCGCAATTTTGTAAAACGGAGCTGCCTGTTCTGAAAGATCTCCCGCCAGCGAAATCGGTAATCCGCGATCACCGCCATGTCGGATCTCTGCATCCAGCGCCACGGTGCCGAGAAACGGAACCTGGTATTCGCGCGCCGTTCTTTCGACACCGCCCTTGGAGAAAATATCGATCTCATGATGGCAATGCGGGCAGGTGAAGGAGCTCATATTCTCCACGATGCCAAGCACATCAACATTCACCTGGCGAAACATTTCGATCGCTTTGCGGCCATCCTGCAATGCCACATCCGAGGGCGTGGAAATCACTACGGCTCCGGTCAGCGGAACCGTTTGCACCAACGAGATCACTACGTCTCCCGTGCCCGGCGGCAGATCGACAATCAGAAAATCCAGCTCTCCCCACTGCACCTGCTGCAGAAACTGGCGAATGATCTGGTGCAGCATCGGACCGCGCATCACCATCGGCTTGTCGCCCGGAGAGATGGAGCCGACGGAAATCAGTTTCACTCCATGGGCCTGCAACGGCTCAATGCGATTGCCTTCGAGCACCCGCGGCTGCTCGCGGCTTCCCATCATCAGCGGCACGTTTGGCCCATACACATCGGCATCCAGCAGGCCGACGCGATTTCCCATCTTGGCCAGCGAAATGGCAAGATTGACCGCCACGGTGGTTTTGCCCACGCCACCTTTCCCCGAGCCAACCGCTACAATGCAGCGAATCCCTGGCAGCGGCTGCGGTCCTTCAGAACCTTGTCCCATGTGTCCCATGATTACGACTCCTGACTCAACTTGTATTGCGGTACAGGTGGTTGTGATCGACGCGAATCTTTTAAATGCGGCGCTCATGAATTGCTTCTGCCGCGGATCTAGACAGACGTCTCCGCAGTCTCCATGGCAGCCTTGTTTTGGCGCTTCCGTTCTCTCTCCTGCTCGCGGCGTTCGCGTCGGCGCCCTGCATCGTCAAACCGTCTCACTTCCTCCGGTCCTTCCGTTGTCAGCGGGGGCACTGAAACGCGCCGCCCATTGGCGTCAATCGCAACAAAAGTTAGATAGGCGGAGGCGATGTGGTGACGCGAACCTGCAATCGCATTTTCCACCCACGCCTTCACTCCCACTTCCATTGAAGTCTTGAACGCGCGATTCACAGATGCCTTCAAAATCACCAGGTCGCCCACATGCACCGGGGCGATAAAATCGATGTGCTCCATCGAGGCGGTCACAACATGGGCGCGAGCATGACGATACGCTGCCATGGCCGCCACCAGGTCGATAAAATGCATCAGGCGTCCACCCAGCAAATGACTCAAGGGGTTGGTATCATTCGGCAATACCAGTTCCGTCATTTCCGATTGCGACTCAGAAACGGAACGCGGCTGAAGCGAAGATGTTGCGAAGTCTTTCATGGGTTCTGCTCCTGCGATTCTTCATGGTGCGGGCCTGGAAGTATGATTGCGTATCACTCCTTGTGCAGGACGCCACCGCAAAGGGAACTTTTATTTTACGCTGCGAAAGTTCCTGTCGCCGGATGGCTTGAGATGTGCCCCATGACGCCGTAAGGTGGAAGGGTGATGGCGGTTGGTCGAACTGGATCACGTTTGGGGGATGATGAGCGTCGACAAAGTGGCAGCATTCACAGAAATTTTGGCGCAAGATCCGGGGAATGCATTTGCTCGCTACGGACTGGCGATCGAATATACCCAGCGCAGCGAAACTGAATTGGCGATGGAACAGTTTGATACGCTGCAGAAACTGCATCCCGACTATACCGCCGGTTACCAAATGGCTGCACAAACCTTGATGGCCAGCGGCAACACCCAGCAGGCGGAAGCGCGCCTGCGTGCCGGCATCGAGTGCGCCCGCCGTACCGGCAACCAGCATGCTTTGGCAGAGATGGCAGGAATGCTGGAGGAACTGGCGAATTCGGGCGCTTAGCAGCTGTTTCATCAACGGTGTCGAGACTTTGTTCGACGACTTGAAGTCCGCTTTGATTGCGGGTCTCACCCCCAGACGTGTCGAGCGATTTCGAGTGTATGAGACAGCTTCGAGCGTCGGAACAGAAATCAAGCTGGAGAGAGAATGAAGATTCCGATATTCCCGCTCGATCTGGTGTTGTTTCCTGGGGCAGCCCTTCCGCTGCACATCTTTGAAGACCGCTACAAGGAGATGATCGGGGAATGCCTTCAATGCCAGAGCGAGTTCGGAATGGTGCGAGCTCGCCGAGAGGGACTTGCCATCATCGGATGCACTGCGAAAATTGTCACCGTGATGCACAGCTATCCGGATGGACGTCTCGACATTCTCTGCCGCGGCGAGCGGCGCTTCGAAATTGAATCGCTGGTGGAGGGACGAAGTTTTCTCGAAGCGGAAGTAGATTTTCTCGCCGACCTGGAACCCTGCTCCACGCGCCGCGATCGCGAGCAATGCGCCGCGCTGCATATGGAAATGATGGAGCTGTCTGGAAATTCCGCCACGGAATTTCCTCAGCTGGATTTGAATCAGCCAGTCGCGTTTCTGTTGGCTTCCGCCATTCCGGCGGACCTGGAGTTTAAGCAGGAGTTGCTGCACCTTCACTCCGACAGCGAGCGAACCGCGCGCCTGATGGAGTTTTACCAGCTGATTCTGCCCAAGCTGCAACGCGGCTCTATCGGCGCCAAAACCGCGGCACGCAGCGGCTTTGTAATGTAGATGGCCCGGGCCACTCGCTCTACCAAATTGGTTTGCGCTCATGACAAACTTGCATGGTGCCAGCGCAAAGAATCTAGCTCGATTTGCATCTCCGCCCGTTCGCGACCATGTGAAAGCGCATCGAAAGAAGGTAGAACCATTCCCCATCAACACACGTCTAAGACCCAAGGGGGCAGGCATGTCGAATTCATCCCAACTTCCCGCAACGCTGGGTGAGTTGCGGCGCAGCACTCACTTCTCTGAAGCGCGGCTGGCCCGGCGCACCGTGAAGGACGAGATGCGCCAGCACCTTATCGAACGCCTGCGCGCCAAGGATACCCTGTTCCCCGGCATCGTCGGCTATGACGACACCGTGGTTCCGCAGATCGTCAACGCGGTTCTGTCGCGCCATAATTTCATTTTGCTCGGCCTGCGCGGACAGGCGAAGAGCCGTATTTTGCGGGCGCTCACAACCCTGCTCGATGAAACCATTCCCTACATCGCCGGTTGCGAAATTCGCGACAATCCCTACGCGCCGCTATGCCGAGCCTGCAAGGATCGCCTTGCGGAACATGGCGACTCAACGGCCATTGCATGGCTGCCGCGCGACCAGCGCTACGTGGAGAAGCTGGCCACGCCCGACGTCACCGTTGCGGACCTGGTTGGCGACCTCGACCCCATCAAAGCCGCCCGCAGCGGACAACAGTTGTCGAGCGAAATGAACATCCACTATGGTCTGCTGCCTCGCGCTAATCGTGGCATCTTTGCGCTGAATGAGCTACCCGACCTGGCCGGCAAGATCCAGGTCGCATTGTTCAACATCATGCAGGAAGGCGATGTGCAGATTAAAGGCCATCCCATCCGCCTGGCTCTCGATGTCGCCTTGATCTTCAGCGCTAACCCGGAAGATTACACGGCGCGCGGCAAGATCGTCACGCCGTTGAAGGATCGCATCGGCTCGGAAATCCGCACGCACTACCCTCTGACGCTAGTCGAAGGCATCGCCATTACCGGCCAGGAAGCCTGGACCGAGCGCGGCCTGATGAAGACCGAAATCCCTGGCTACATTCGCTCCATCGTCGAACAGATAGCCTTCACCGCGCGCGAGGATAAGAAGGTCGATCGCCGCAGTGGGGTGAGTCAGCGACTGCCCATCAGCACCATGGAGCTGGTAGTTTCCAACGCCGAACGCCGCGCCATTCAGCATGGCGAATCGATGGCGGTACCGCGGGCCGGCGATCTCTATAGCGCGCTTCCCGGCATCACCGGCAAGATTGAGCTGGAATACGAGGGCGAAATGCGCGGGCCGGAAACAGTGGTGCGAGAAATTGTCCGCCAGTCCATCGCCCAGGTCTTCGATCACTATTTTGCCGGCACCAACACACAGCAGATTGAGCAGTGGTTCAATCTCGGCGGCAACATCAAAATGCAGGACGATCAGCCGGCAGCGGAGATGCTGACCGAGTTGAATCAAATTCAGGGACTTGTGGAGACCCTGACGCCGCTCGGGATTCGTGCCAGCGACGCGCCGGAACGGATCGTATCGGCGGCGGAGTTTCTGCTGGAAGGCATGGTGGCGCATCGCCGCATCAGCCGCAATGAAGAGCGCGGCTTCATCGCTCCCGACCGGCCTTATCCCGGCGAACGCGTGGAACGCGGCGGAGAACGGTCCCGCGCCGAACGCGATCCCGACGACTTGATCGGAAAACGAGGACGCAAGGTCTACAACTAATCTCAGCTGACAGAGTTTTTTTAAGCCAACCATGAAACGGGTTCGATACAGCAAATACACGGGCAACCTGGCCGACGAGTTGGAGATGGAGTCGTTGCTGGAGGCGCTGTCGGATTTCCTGCTGGATTCCGGCTTTCAGTCTTCTTTCGGCCGTTTTCACGAGTTGCGCGGCGACCAGACGCTCGACAACCTGCGCGAAGCCATGCGCCAGGCCCTGGAGTACGGCGATCTGTTCGACGAAACCATGCAGGAAAAAATTGATCAGCTCAGCGGAGACGGAGAGCTGGAAAAACTGATCGAACAGTTGCTCGATCGCATGGAACAGGAAAACTACGTGCAGTTCGATCGTGGTCAGCCGCAAACGCCGCAACCGGGCCGGGTGGCTCCCTCCAGCGGGGAAGCCACCGCCGCCACACCGGAGGTGCGATTCCAGGTCACAGACAAGGGGCTGGATTTTCTCGGCTACAAAACTTTGCGCGACCTGCTGGGTTCGCTCGGCAAGTCTTCGTTCGGCCGCCACGACACCCGTGAGCTCTCCACCGGAGTTGAAGTCAGCGGCGGTTCCCAGCCGTATGAATTTGGCGACACGTTGAATCTCGACGTCACTGCCACGCTCAGCTCGGCGCTGGCCCGCGAAGGTCTCTCGTTGCCGCTGAACCTGGAATACAGCGATTTGCATGTGCATCAGTCGGAGTATCAAAGCAGCTGCGCCACGGTGGTCATGCTGGACTGCTCCCACTCCATGATCCTCTATGGGGAAGACCGCTTCACGCCCGCCAAGCGCGTGGCCATGGCGCTGTCTCACCTGGTGCGCACCCAGTACCCGGGCGATACCTTGTCGCTGGTGTTATTCCACGACTCTGCCGAGGAGTTGCCGCTCTCGCAGCTGGCCCGCGCCCAGGTGGGCCCCTATTACACCAATACCCGCGAAGGGCTGCGTCTGTCGCAGCGCATCCTGGCACGCCAGCGCAAAGACATGAAGCAGATTGTCATGATCACCGATGGCAAACCCTCGGCGCTGACGCTGCCGGACGGACGCATTTACAAAAGCGCGTTCGGTCTCGATCCTCTGGTCGTCCATGAGACGCTGGAGGAGGTCGCACGCTGCAAGCGTTCCGGCATCATGATCAATACCTTCATGCTGGCCTCTGATCCTGGGCTGGTGCAGTTTGTGCAGCGCGTCTCGGCCATGTGCAAGGGCAAAGCCTATTTCACCACCCCGGAAAACCTGGGCCAATACCTGCTGATGGATTTTCTCTCCCGCAAGATGAAGACCATTCACTGATGAAAATATGCGCACGCCCAAACATCTGCGGCTCGGCCGTAAGCCTCTCTAGCTGACCACCAGCGGCGGCGTGCGCAAATGGTCCCGCAACACACCCGCCAGTTCCACAGCCTGCCGCAATTTGACCACCGTTCCCGGCGCCAGCGTGGGATCTTCCAGCGCCAGCTGGGTCTGCAGCAGCAGTCCTGTCAGGGTGGTGTTCATGTCCCCTTCCATGATTTGCGCCGCGGCCCGCATGGCCAGCGACAGTTCGCGTTCGCGCCGCTGCAGCGCGGCTCGCACTTCGCGCAACACGCGATTGCATCCGGAGATGCCAAGATTCACCTGGATGGGCACCGCCAGCCCGGCCTGTTGCCACAATACCTCGGCGCCTGCGGGATCGGCCTCCACCAGGCTTTCGTCCAGCACCATCACGGCGTATTCCCGGCGCCGCAGCGCGGCCAGGGCGGTGCGGCGGTTCTCCGCCACCTCGACGGTCAGGCCTAGCTGCCTTCCAACCGCAGCGGCACAGTTTTCAGCTCCAGACATCGTCGTGACTAACAAGACAGTTTGCGGCACGGGATTCCTCCTTCATGGGTTCCGTTTGCGTTTGGATCGGATGGACAGTGGGACGAGCGGCGTCCCGCGCTAATTGATTTCCGGCTCGTCCGAGATGCCGTATTCCTTCAGCTTGCGATAGAGCGTCGTTTTGCCGATGCCCAGCAATCGCGCCGCCGTCAGCTTGTCCCCATTCAGCTGTCGCAGCGTGTTCAGAATGGCCTGTTTCTCCATCTCCGCAATGGTCAGGATGCTGGCATCCACCTTGACCGGCTCCTCATCTGAGGGCTCGGGGACACCCTGCGAGTGCATGCGGTACTCCTGCAGCTGAGTTGGCATATCACCCAGGTGCAACACCGGTCCGGAGGAAAGCGCGCAGGCCCGTTCAATGGTGTTTTCCAACTCACGCACGTTGCCCGGCCAGTCGTAGCTGCCCAGCACGCGCAGCACGTCATCGCTCAGGGTGTAGGACACGCCGGTCTCGCGACGCCGCCGTTCCAGAAAGTGGGCTGCCAGCAAAGCGATGTCGGCACGCCGTTCGCGCAGCGACGGCACCTTCACGTTGACCACGTTAAGACGGAAGAACAGGTCCTTGCGGAATTTTCCCTGCTCCACCATCGACACCAGGTCTCGATTGGTGGCCGCCAGAATACGCACGTGAATCGGGATCCGCTGATTCGACCCGATGGGTCGAATTTCTTTTTCCTGCAGCGCCCGCAGCAGCTTGGCTTGCAGGTCGAGCGGCAATTCGCCAATCTCGTCCAGAAAAACCGTACCTCCCTCGGCGGTGGCCAGTAGTCCTTCCTTGGAGCGGTTGGCGCCGGTGAAAGCCCCTTTCACATAGCCGAACAGCTCACTTTCGATCAGCGTGGGCACCAGCGATCCGCAGTCCACGGGGATGAACGGATGATTGGCGTTGGGCCCGTTGTAATGGATCGTCCGCGCCACGATTTCCTTGCCGGTTCCACTTTCTCCCAGGATCAGTACCGGGTGGGTGG
Organism: uncultured Acidobacteriota bacterium; assembly: GCA_963735505.1. Taxonomy (GTDB): domain Bacteria; phylum Acidobacteriota; class Terriglobia; order Terriglobales; family Acidobacteriaceae; genus JAKAAZ01. The sequence goes on from CAVTLR010000008.1 coordinate 47,021, forward strand.
TGTTGGCCACCTTCGAGAGTATGCGGTAGACCCGCTCCATCTCCGGACTGCGCCCGATCAGGGTGCCGAATCCGTCCGAGGTGCGCAGTTTCTCCCGCAGCCGGCGGCTTTCCGTGTCGAAGTGGCGCCGTTCCGAAGCCCGGTCCAGAACATCGGATAATTCGTCCATGGTGAAGGGCTTGGTCAGGTACTCGCTGGCCCCGGTGCGCATGGCCTCGACCGCGGACGAAACCGTGGCATAGGCCGTCATCACGACCACCACCGTTTCCGGGTAGAGAGTGCGAATTTCTTCCACCAGCGGCAGGCCGCCGCCGCCCGGCAGCTTCAGATCCAGCAGTACGATGTCGGCCATATGAGCCTTGAGCGCTGTGCGGGCACCGCTGGCATCATCCACACTGGAAACGGCAAAACCGTGGTTGCGCGCAATGTCGGAGACAGCGGTGCGGATGGCAGCATCGTCATCGACCACCAGCACATGCATCATGCTGGCTCGCTCCATGGGGGGGATTTGAGACGTGGGGGTAAACATTCGCGTTGTAGTTAGCATGGTACGCGGGTTCCTTTCCGATGTGCGTCAAAATTGTTGGATTGCCGGGTACGACTGGGTGCCTGTGCCGCGCTGTTTGAGGCGGGTGCGATGTTTCCCCGCTGTGAAACTGCGGACTGTGGCGAGGACGGAGCCAGTCGAGCAGGCAGCTCAATGGTGAAGCAGGTTCCGTATCCACTGCGGGAGCGGACCTGTACCGAGCCCCCGGCGGCAAGGGTCAAGTTCCGCACGATCGCCAGCCCATACCCGCGTCCGGATTTTGCGGGGTGGGCGGTCGATTTGGTGGAGAACCCGGACTCAAAGATGTGCGGCAAAATGTCCGCTGGAATTCCATTGCCTGTGTCCGATACGCGCAGGACAAGGGGACGCAGCTCGGAGGGGGCACCCTGCTCAAGTTCAATCGTCAACTGTCCGCCTTGGGGCATGGCATCGATGCCATTGCGCACCAGGTTCAATAGGATGCGATCGAATTCCGGTTCCTGCAAGGCCGATGTCTCGGCGTGGGCCACAATCTTGCTTTCTACGCGGATTGTGCTCCCAGCCATCCGCTGGAACAGTGGCTTCCGCGTTTGAATGACAACCGCCAGGTCCAGCGTGTTCGGCCCGGCGGCCGCCGGCTCCACGGGGGAGGATTCCAATGGCGCAGACGTCTGTGCGGAATCAAGCAGCGACGTCACCAGTCCCTGCCCGCGTTCCACTGCATTCGAGAGTTCTTCAATCCAGGTGCGTCCATGGCCCGCCACCGTACCGGAGGTGCGCAGCAGATCGCAGTAGACCTGCAGCACCGTGAGCCAGTTGCGCGCATCGTGCGCCAGGTGGCTCGCGGCCGCTGCTCGTTGTTCCTGCGGCGTACCCCCCGAAAGGGCGGTGACTTCGGAGCGGCTCGGTTCGTGTTGCTGGAACGCTGCGGTCATGACGCGATCTCCAATCCTGCAATTTCGGCAGAGCCTTCTGTTTCGAGCCTGCCGGTTCGGGGCACAACGCGCTGCCCATCGAATCCACCCGTTCACATCACGCATTTCTCGATGGGAGCTTCAGAGGGTCTCGAAAGCGCTTGTTCCCGGTTGCGGGCTCATAGCGGATTCGATTTTCATTCGCTCCCGCCCTACTCCTTATCACGTTGCGTGCCAAACTGGTCCTCCTCCCCTAACCTTACGAATTCAGGGTACTTAACTGGAACCGGCGTTCGCCGCATCCGTTACCAAAGAAACTCGCCGGTCCCAAATTGAAATCCCTTCCCCCCCACTTCCTTCGCAACCAGAACAAATCCAAGCACTTCCCTGCAATTCCCAATTTGAAGCACGTTGAAACTCGATTCCCACTCCGGGACGTGCCTCCCAAAACTCCTCTTGCCGTCCCAATTTGGCGTCTGCATCCACGCGACCTTCGCCGCAATCGTTACAATGGAATCCACATGCCCGCTCCAGTTCAGCCCTACTTCCGGCCCGAAGGCCGCGCCACCGATGCGCTTCGCGCGCTTCGTCTGACCCTGGATTTTGTTCCCACCGCCGAAGGCTCTGTGCTCATCGAACTGGGACATACTCGCGTTCTCTGCAACGCCACGGTCGAAAATGGAGTGCCGGGCTGGCTGCGCAATCGCGGTCAGGGCTGGGTCACAGCGGAATATGGCATGCTTCCCCGCGCCACCCTCACCCGTACCCCACGCGAAAGCGAGCGCGGCAAAGTGGGCGGCCGCACCCACGAGATTCAACGCCTGATCGGCCGCAGCCTGCGCGCTGCCGTGGATCTGAAGGCCCTGGGCGAACGCACCATCATTCTGGATTGCGATGTTTTACAGGCCGACGGAGGCACCCGCACCGCCGCCATCACCGGTGCAGCCGTGGCGCTGCAACTCGCGATCGATCGCCTGGTGGCCGCAAAAGCCCTTGCCGCATCGCCCATCCGGCACCTTATTGCTGCGATCAGCGTCGGCGTCGTCGATGGCACGCCGCTGCTCGATTTGGCCTATGAAGAAGACGCCCGCGCCGATGTCGACATGAACGTCGTCATGACCAGCGCCGGCGAGTTTGTCGAGGTGCAGGCGACCGCGGAACACAACACCTTCTCCCGCGACCAGCATTTCGCGTTGCTTGATCTGGCCGCCAGTGGCACGCGAGAGCTCATCCAGGCGCAGCAGGCCGCGCTCGCCAAACGATCGTAACTATGACGCCCGTCACCGTTTCACTTTCCGCTGCCAGCGTAAAATGTAGTTGACGATACGGAAGGGATGAACCTCAGCAACGTGACCCTGGCCTTTCCGGGCCGCAACAGCCACTGACCCTACAAGATAAAAAACCAAGGAGTAAGACCATGAAGCTCACCCCCGGCAAACTGGCCGGCATGAAAGCCCTCTCGGATGAACGTGGCGTCATTGCCGCCGCCGCCATGGATCAACGCGGTTCTCTGCAAAAGTCCCTGGCCAAGGAAAAAGGCTCTCCCGTGGACGCCCATGCGCTGACGGAATTCAAAACGCTGGTGACAGAGATCCTGACCAAGCACGCTTCGGCAATTCTGCTCGATCCGGAATTTGGACTGCCCGCCGCCCAGCACCGCAACGGCAAAGGTCTGCTGCTTGCCTATGAGAAGACGGGCTACGATGCTGCCACACCCGGCCGCCTACCCGATCTGCTCGATCACTGGTCGGTACGCAGAATTCAGCACCAGGGCGCGAATGCAGTGAAGCTGCTGCTCTATTACACCCCGTTTGAGAAGAAGGAAATCAACGACGTCAAGTATGCCTTCATCGAACGCGTGGGCGACGAATGCCGCGCCCACGATATCGCCTTCTTTTTGGAAATTGTCGGCTACGATGCCGAAGGCGGCGATGAAAAGTCACTCGCCTATGCCAAAAAGAAGCCGGAAATCGTGACCCGTGCCACCGCGGATTTCTCCGATGACAAATTCGGCGTCGACGTCCTCAAGATGGAAGTTCCCATCCAGATGGAATTTGTCGCCGGCACCAAGGCCTTCAAAGGCACCGCGGCCTACACCAAAGAGGAAGCGCTGCAGTTGTTCCGCAAAGCGGCGGAAGCTTCTGGCAAGCCTTTCATCTATCTTTCGGCCGGCGTCTCCAATCCAGTCTTCATTGAAACCCTGGAGCTGGCGGGCGAGTCCGGCGCCAAATTCAACGGCGTCCTTTGCGGCCGCGCAACCTGGAAGGACGGTATCGCCGTCTATGCCAAGCAGGGCGCCAAGGCCTTTGAAAATTGGCTGAAGGATGAAGGCGTTCGCAATATTGAGAACGTCAACACCGCGCTCAAAGCCGCCACCCCGTGGCATGAACGCTTCGGCATGTAAGCTCGCACCATCGCCTGAAAGGCAAGCCCAGCGGGACCGCATGCCATGTGCGGTCCTGCTGGTTTTGGATCGGCGTTACGCTTCATCGCAACCAAAATGAGTGCACGCGATACAACTCGCAGCGTCCCGCGCAAATCACATCTTGACTTCACGCCGGCTTGTTCCTACAGTCGCAGTATGGAAGTGAACCGTTCTGGTACCGACGGCACGAGCACCGACAGTCATTTCGCAGGCGATGCAACCGAAGCACTCATGGGACCGCGCAAAGACCTGGTCCTGACCGCCATCGTTGAAAACTATATTGCCACCGGGGATCCGGTCGCGTCGCAGGCCATCGCGCGCCAGCAGAATCGCGAAGGCATGAGTGCGGCTACCGTCCGCAACGTGATGGCGGACCTGTCGGAAGCCGGCTACCTGGAACAACCGCACACCTCGGCTGGACGAATCCCAACCGCGCAGGCCTTCCGCTATTACGTGGAGCAATTGCTGCGCCGCAAATCTTCGCCGCACCAGGCGCTGCCGCAACCTACCCAGGAACAGATTGAAGAGAGCTTCAGCGGCGTTGCCAGTGCCACCGATTTTTTCGCCCGCACCTCGCACATCCTGGCGCTGCTCTCCGGCGGTGTCGGCGTGGGCCTGGGCGTTCCCATCGCTTCCGCCGACTGGGAGTTGCTGGAACATGTGCACTTCGCGCGACTTGGAAATTCTCGCGTGCTCACCGTGCTGGTCACGACGGCAGGCGTGGTGCGCGATCGGCTGCTCACGCTGGAACACGACCTGTCTCCATCCGAGCTTGAAACCGCAGCCAATTATCTGAATCAGAATTTTCACGGCTGGGGACTCGAGAGCATTCGCAAGGAACTGACGCGCCGCATGGATCGCGAGCGCCGCGAGTACGACCAGGTTCTCTGCTCGCTGGAGCTGTGGGCCAAGGGCGCCATGAACCCCAGTGGCGACCGTAATGCCCAGGAAAAATCCATCTTTGTCGACGGCGTCGCCAACCTGATGGCCACCGAAGCCGACCAGAGAAACCTGCGGGAGATATTTCTCGCTCTCGAAGAGAAACAACGCATCATCGATCTGCTGAACGCCTACGTCGACAGCAAGCAGCCTTCGGTGCGCGTGGTGGTGGGCCTGGAAGAAAGCATTCCGGAAATGCGCGACCTGGTGCTGATCGCCGCCCCCGCGCGCCGCGGTGCGGAGCATCTGGGAACGGTCGCCGTCATCGGCCCCACTCGAATGCAGTATGCCAGCGCCATCGACACCGTCACCTATGTCGCCGATCTTTTCGGCCGCTGGGCAGCACAGCCCTAACCGGTTGCAGCGTAAGCCCTCCGCCGCAGACAAACCGCATGTTCCGCGGCGCTTCCGCTGAATCCAATCCGACCATTTCCCCGACTGGTTACAATAGAGACAAGGAGTTGGGGAATCAGCGACCGCGAAGCTGATGCGTTTGGTGTGTCTCGCGCATCTCTTAGTTAATAGCCCATAGCAGAGAGCCAGGAACGCGGGGCTTTGCCAAGCGATTCGCCCCACGCTGCATTCCATCAACTGACACGAAAAATTATGCGACACGACGAATCATCCAAGTCGGGCAGGAACGCCCACCCTATGAAGAACGAGAAAGAAACGCCCGCGCCGGCTGTGAAAGTTGACTCTGCAGAAGCTGAAACCGCGCCCGTAGCCGCGATCGACGCAGCCGCAGTCCCGCCTGAAGTCGAGCGCCTGCAGACGGAACGCGATCAGCTCTTCGACCGCCTGGCGCGGCTGCAGGCGGAGTTCGACAATTACCGCAAGCGCGAAACCCGGGAACGCGCCGAATATCGCGATTACGCACTGATCAACACCGTCGAGCAATTTCTTCCCGTACTCGATAATTTCCAGCTCGCGCTCAAGACTCAAAGTACAGCCGAGCAACTTCGCTCCGGTGTCGAACTGATTGTCAGACAGATGGGAGAAGTTCTGCGCTCCCTCGGCGTGCAGACGATTCCCACCATCGAAACGCAATTCGACCCCCGTGTCCACGAGGCCATCGAGATGGTCGAGCGCGAGGATCTGCCGGACCATCAAGTGATGGACGAAGTCCGCCGCGGCTACACCCTGCGCGAACGTTTGCTGCGTCCAGCGTTAGTTCGCGTCGCCACCAATCCCAAACAGAAAACAGCATGAGTCCAACTGCCCGCGTGATCAAAGCCGATTATTACGAAGTTCTGAATGTGGAGCGCACCGCCTCTGACCAGGAGCTGAAAAGCGCCTACCGCAAACTCGCCATGCAGCACCATCCGGATCGCAATCCGGACGACCCTGCTGCCGAAGAGAAATTCAAACAGGCGAGCGAGGCCTACCAGATCCTTTCCGATCCGGATAAGCGCGCTGCCTACGACCGCTTCGGTCACGCTGGAGTCAGCAATGGAATGGGAGATGCCAGCGGATTCGCCGGCATGCCCGACCTGAGTGACATCTTCGGCGATCTGTTCGGAGAGATGTTCAACATGGGCGGCGGCCGTCGCTCCTCACGCGCCCAGCGCGGTCGCGATCTGCAGTATGAGCTGACACTCACATTTGAAGAAGCCGTCTTCGGCAAGCAAAGCGAAATTGAAATTCGCCGCATGGAGAACTGCACCCTCTGCCAGGGAACCGGCGCCGAACCGGGGCACGGTCCTACCGTCTGCCAGCAGTGCGCCGGTCGCGGCCAGGTTCGTTTTCAGCAGGGATTTTTCTCCGTCGCCCGAACCTGCCCGGTGTGCGGCGGCACTGGCAGCCTGGTCACCCATCCGTGTCAGAAATGCAAGGGCGAGGGTCGTCAGGCAGCCAACCACACCATCAACGTCACCGTTCCTGCAGGCATTGAGGATCGCATGCGCATCCGCTACCAGGGTGAAGGCGATGCCGGTCGCTACGGCGGCCCCTCCGGAGATTTATATGTCGTAATTTCGGTCGAGCCGCATCCTTTCCTCGAACGCGAAGGCAACGATCTGCACTACGTGCTGCCCATTTCTTTCCCGCAGGCAACGCTGGGCACTGAAATCATGATTCCCACGCTGGAAGGCGAGACCAAACTGAAAGTTCCCGAAGGTACCCAGAGCGGCACAGAATTCCGCCTGCGCAGCAAAGGCGTTCCCTACCTGAACGACCATGGTCGCGGAGATTTAATTGTTCAGGTGGTGGCGCAGGTGCCGCGCAAGCTGACCAAGCCGCAAAAGGAATTGATGCGCCAGCTTGCCGAAACTCTCACCGTAGAAAACACGCCCTCGTCGCGCAGCTTCCTCGGCAAGATGAAAGATATCTTCAGCTAAAGAGAGTACGAACGAATCTGCTGCGGACTGGTTCGCTCTCGCGATCCGTTCATCCGGTCTCTATCCGTTCCACCACGCACCGATCAAACTTGCCACTGCGATCGCTGCCGTTTCAGTTCGTAAAATATTTTTTCCCAGACTCACCGATTGCCACCCGCTTGAAGCGAAGCCCGAAAGTTCCGATGGAGCCCATCCGCCTTCGGGTCCGATCGCGGCATACATTTTTGTCGATGGGGCTATATTTCGATCTGTTGTCATCAAAGATTCCCATAGCGATCGAGACCGCTCCTCTTCCGAAAAAAGGTAGCGTAGCGAGTCGCGGCTTTCCGTGATGCAATCCGTGACCGACATCGGATCGGATATTTCCGGCACCTGGCTGCGGCGAGATTGTTGCGCCGACTCGCGCGATATTTTTCTCCAGCGCTCGCACCGTTTCATCGCTGCCTGCACCAAATGTTTTTCGCTGCGTTGTGCCGTCAACGGAATCATTCGCGCCACACCCAGTTCCGTAAGTTTTTCAATTGCCCATTCCATTCGCTCAAAACGAACCACGCTCAATCCCACGATCAGGGGAAGAGATTCGCCCGGCTCTACTTCCTCGTGCAGCGAGAACTCGACAGTATTCGCAGACACTTTTTCGACCACCCCTCGCCGAACCGCATGTCCAGCGACGATATCGAACTCCTGCCCCACCTGTGCGCGCAAAACACGCGCCAGGTGTGCTGCCTGTTCCTCCAGCAGGGTGGCGGAATTCTCAGTCCATCGATCTGCAATCCAGCGTCGGCGAGTCATGGCTTCTCCGCTGAGCCTACCCGACAGCAGCAAAAAACAACAGCCACCGGCAGGCAAATTCAGCGTTGTCACAAAACAGAAGAGGGAGCGCTTTGCGCTCCCTCTTCTGTTTTGCCTTTGAGTGATTCGGTTATTTACTTCTTTTTGGTGGTCTTCTTAGCTGCCTTCTTCGTTGCTTTCTTTGCTGCTTTCTTGGTTGCCATATGAACTATTCTCCCTTTCGATGTGACATCGAGAACTGCAGTCTCGTACCGCAGTTACACGAAGGTATAGTTTTGCGCAAAATTAATGTCAAGAAAAAAATTACATTCGTGTCGCTTTTTTTATCGGCATCCACTCCTCATTTTTTCTAAAGGGGAATTCTTTCGTGTGATGCAGCACACTCGAAGTCGAAAAAGTATGCGACGGGTGACTCGCACGTCAACACATACCATTGCGAAACTAAAAAAATCATCGGGTCGAAATTGTCGATTGCGGTCCGCAATCCCACTCCATCGAATGCGGTGCGGGTTGCAACATGCATCATCGGCGCATCGCAATCCGTGCTCCAGCACCGCACGTTTGGCGCTTGACGATTATGCAGCCAATGCCTCACGATCTCATCCAATGGATTGCGCGCAGCATCGCCAGCCAGCCGCAGCCACTGCGCCGTATACTTTTTTGTTTGCATCGAATCGCATCTACGAACCTTGAAGGGAATGGTATGGAAGACATTGTCATTGTTGCCGGAGTCCGCACGCCTGTCGGAAAGTTCCTTGGCTCGCTCAGCGATTTTTCGGCGACGCAGTTGGGCGCCATCGTAGTTCGCGAAGTCGTCAAGCGCGCCGGTATCGATCCCTCTTCGGTCGATGAGTGCATCATGGGCAACGTGGTCTCGGCCGGTCTCGGCCAGAATCCCGCGCGACAAGCGGCCATCTTCGGCGGTCTTTCACCCGAGGTCAGTGCCTTCACCATCAATAAAGTTTGTGGTTCCGGGCTGAAGGCGGTTGCGCTCGCAGCCCAGGCCATCCAGACCGCCAACGCGGAAATTGTCGTCGCGGGGGGAATGGAATCGATGAGCAACGCTCCCTACCTGCTGCCCGACGCGCGTAAGGGTTTTCGCATGGGAGACAACAAGGCGGTCGACAGCATGGTTCGAGATGGCCTGTGGGATACCTACAACGATTACCACATGGGCATGACCGGCGAGAACGTCGCCGAAAAGTATTCCATCACTCGCGAAGAGCAAGATGCCTATGCGCTCGAGTCGCACCGCAAAAGCGCCGCCGCATGGAAAGACGGCCGCTTCGCTTCCCAGATTGTTCCCGTCGAAATCCCCGCGAAGAAGAAGGGCGGAGAGCCCACGTTCTTCAGCCATGATGAATCCGTCCGGGAAGACACCACGTTGGAAGCGCTGCGTAAGCTGAAGCCCGCATTCAAGAAAGATGGAACCGTCACCGCCGGCAATGCACCCGGGGTGAACGATGGCGCCGGCGCCATGCTGGTCATGTCCGCGAAGAAAGCCGCCTCGCTCGGCCTCAAACCCATGGTGCACATCCGCGCCCAGGCCAGCAGTGGTATCGAACCCAAGTGGGTCATGATGGCTCCCGTCACCGGCATCCGCAAGGTGTTGCAGAAGGCCGGGTGGCAACGCGATGATGTCGATCTTTTCGAATTGAACGAGGCCTTCGCCGTCCAGGCACTTGGCGTGTCGCGCGAACTTGGTCTCGATCCCAACAAAGTCAACGTGAATGGCGGAGCTGTCGCCATCGGCCATCCCATCGGCGCCAGCGGCGCACGCGTCTTGATCACATTGATCTACGAAATGATTCGTCAGGATGCGAAGAAGGGTGTCGCTGCGCTTTGTCTCGGCGGCGGTAATTCCGTCGCCATGGCGATTGAACGCTGAGGCCAAATTTTAAAGCTTGGTAAAATTTCGCTATGACTTGGAAGCGGATGATGTCGTGGCTGATGGGTTTGCTGCTGGTTTGCAGCGGCCCGCTGGCTTCCGGCTGCGATGCGGCCTGTCAGTTACACGGACCGCATTCCTGTTGCCGCTCTGTTGTATCGAGTGCATGCGGAATGCTACGCTGTTCCTCGTCGCGCGCCTGTAACGGCATTGCGCGTCAGCAAACAGCAGATACAGCCACACTCTATGATCGTTTGCCTGTGGCCGCGCAGGCGAGCGCCGAGCCTATATCCGCGAAGTTTCAACCCGGCATCTCACTCGGCCAATCGATCCTTCGTTTTCGACTGTCCCCACCCCTGCAAACTTCTTCTGGATTCGATCCTCTCCTGGTCAGCCTTCAAATCTAGAGCGCAGCGCACACCTTCAAATGTTGCGTGTTGAATGGATCTCGCTTTGTCCATTCGATTGTTATCCGTACTCCAGCCGCCCACCCACATCGCCCTGTCTCGGGTGTGGCCACAGGATCATCGAATGAAAAGTATTCTCCTCCTCTCGCTGCTATCGTTGCTCGGACCGCGGAGCGTCCATGCGCAAGATGCAACGACGATGCCCCCGCCTCCGCAACACTCAACGCAGGAAATGGCTTCCGCCGACAGCACGCCGATGCACCCCATGGAGTCGCGCACCTTCATTGAAGAAATTTTGCATCACGCAACTTCAGGAACCAGCGCCGAACCAAACTCCACGCCGATGCCGATGATGATGACCGTGCGTGAACCGTGGATGCTGATGTTCCACGCCAACGTCTTCATTACCGACGAGCAGCAGTCCAGCCCGCGGGGCGGCGACAAATTCTTCTCGACCAACTGGTTCATGCCGATGGCGCATCGACGCCTCGGTCCCGGCCAGCTAACTGTTCGCGCCATGTTCAGCCTGGAACCGGCCACCATCACCGATCGCCGTTATCCGCTGTTATTCCAGCAAGGCGAAACCGCATTCGGCGTCCCCATTGCGGACGGCCAGCATCCCCACGATTTTTTCATGGAGCTGGCAGCCCTCTATGACTGGCAATTGAGCCGGCAAACTCTACTGTCCTTCTACGTGGCTCCCGTGGGCGATCCCGCGTTGGGCCCAACAGCATACCCACATCGCGCCTCCGCGCTGGAAAATCCAGTCGGCGCTCTCGGCCACCATCAGGAAGACTCGACTCACATCTCCGACGATGTGGCGACGGTCGGACTGACCCATGGAATTGTCCGCATAGAAGCAAGCGGCTTTCACGGTCGAGAACCGGATGAATTCCGCTGGAATATCGATCAGGGAAAAATCGATTCTTGGTCGACGCGCTTGACCCTGCAGCCCGGCCAGAACTGGAGTGCGCAGTACTCCTACGGCAGGCTGACCAGTCCGGAACAATTATTTCCGAATGAGGACCAGGCCCGCACCACCGCTTCAGTCATGTATAACCGCCCCTTCAAAACCGGCAACCTCGCCAGCACCGTCCTTTGGGGGCGCACCCGCTCCATTCCAGATAACGGAAAAGAGAATAGCTATTTACTGGAAGCGACGCTGCAGTTTCTGCAACGGAATTACGTGTGGACCCGCATGGAAAATGCGGGGCGATCCAACGAGCTCCTCATCGGCGAAAATCCGCTGCCGCCGGGGTTTACAGAATCTCCACTGACCCACGTGCAGGCGTATACCTTTGGCTACGATCACGAATTCAATTTTGTGCCGCACCTCGCATCGGCGGTCGGATCGCAGTTTACTGTGTATGGTGTCGGCGCACCTCTCCAGCCTATCTACGGTACCGATCCCGTCGGGGTGAATGTCTTTGTTCGTCTGCGCCCGTTTTGAGACGAGGCGTATCCGCTGCCAATATCATTGGGAGCGGAGGTTCTTCGGCATGACTCGGCACACCGCTGACAATACGGATTCGAAAGAGCGTTTTAGCAGCCGCGTTGACGCGTACCGTGAGTTTCGCCCGCGCTATCCACTCGAAGTGATCGACCTGCTGCGACGTCAATGCGGCCTCACTCCCGCCTCCATCGTCGCCGACATTGGCGCCGGCACAGGAATGCTGGCCGAGATTTTTCTGGAGCACGGCAATTCCGTTTTTGCGGTCGAGCCGAATCGAGCCATGAGGTCCGCATGCGAAGATTTGGGCTCGCACTATCCCAAACTGACATGCATCGATGCCTCTGCCGAGGACACAACCCTGCCGGATCACTGGGTCGACTTTGTCACTGTCGGCCAGGCACTGCACTGGTTCCACCTTGAACGCGCCCGCGCGGAGTTTGTCCGCATCCTTCGACCCGGCGGTTGGTGCGCCGTCATCTACAACGAGCGCCGCACCGGAGGCGACCGGTTCCACGACGGCTACGAGCGCATCCTTCGAGAATTCGGCGCCGACTACGAAAGCGTTCGCAGCAAATATCCGCACCAACAAAAACTGGCCGAGTTCTTCACCTCGCAGCATGCCGCAACACCAGCCATGCCGCGAGCCAGCATTCCCAATGCACAGGAATTCGATCTTCGTGGACTGGTGGGGAGAATTCTCTCTTCTTCCTACATGCCGCAACCGAATCATCCCCGCTACCCTGCCATGATTCGCGCCATCGAGGAATTATTTTCACAATGCCGGCAAGATGGCCGTGTCCGCTTGGACTATGACTGCGTCCTCACCTGCGGACAGATCGCGTAGAGGTTGTTTCATCTACGGCGTCGTAACTTCGCCAACGACTCGAGAAACGCTCCGATTACAAGTTTTCATCAGACGTTGCAAGTGGTTTCAATGAAGACAACTTCTAGCACTCAATAATATTCAGCGCCAATCCTGCCTGCGACGTTTCTTTGTAGCGGCTCTGCATGTCGAGCCCGGTGCGGTACATCGTCTCGATAATCTGGTCGAGCGAGATTTTGTGCGTTCCGGTTTCGTTCATAGAAATGCGGCACGCGTTCACCGCCTTCACCGCCCCCATGGCGTTGCGTTCGATACAGGGAATCTGCACCAGGCCGCCAATCGGATCGCAGGTCATGCCGAGGTTATGCTCCATGGCGATTTCGGCAGCATGCTCCACTTCTTCGTTGCTACCCCCCATCGCCGCCACCAATCCTCCAGCGGCCATCGAACATGCCACACCCACTTCCCCCTGGCATCCCACCTCCGCGCCGGAGATGGATGCATTTTCCTTATACAAAATTCCCACCGCGGCAGCCGCTAAAAAGTAGCGAAGAATCCCTTCGTCGTCCGCACCGGCAACAAAGTTGCGATAGTAGTGGGCGACCGCGGGGATTACCCCGGCAGCTCCATTGGTCGGTGCCGTCACCACGCGGCCACCCGCGGCATTTTCTTCATTCACGGCAATGGCGTAGAGCGTCAGCCAGTCCATCGGCGCCAGGGGATCCCCCGCCTGCTTCCGTAGCAGCTTGTCGCGCATTTCCGGTGCGCGACGGCGAACATTCAATCCGCCGGGCAGCGTGCCCTCCGTTGTCAGACCCCGCTCTGCGCACTGCTGCATGGTATTCCAGATTGTACGAATCCCCGCTCGAACCTCTGCCTCACTACGCGCGACAGATTCATTCGCCAGGATCAGTTCCCAGATCGATAGGTGATTTCGTTCGGCGATCCCCATCAGCTCCGCCGCGCTTTGGAATGGATAAGGTATCTTCGCGGATGCGTCGGTCGAAACCACTTCGCCTTCGGCGCGAATGAATCCCCCTCCGATGGAGTAGAAAACCTGCTGCCGTAGTACGCCGCCGCTCGCGTCGAACGCCGTGTATCGCATTCCATTGGGATGGGCTGCCAGGGTTTCCGCGCGGTGCCACACCACATCATTCGGTTCATGGAACGGAATAACATGCTTGCCTAGCAGTCGCAATGCATGTGCATCGCGAATTGCCTGTACGATTCCGTCGATGGCCGACGGGTCCACTTTGTCGGGCTGCTCACCGGTCAATCCCAGCAAAATCGCACGATCGGTGCCGTGGCCATGACCCGTTAACGCCAGCGATCCGTACAGTTCTACTCTCACTCGCGCAGTCGCCTGCAACAGCCCCGCTGCTTCCAACTCGACCACAAATCGACGCGCAGCCCGCATCGGACCCACGGTGTGAGAACTGGAAGGTCCAATCCCGATCTTGAATAAATCAAACAGGCTCGTCATTATGCTGGAGACTCGCAGGCAGCAGTCTCAGCATACCCGCAGCCATGCGACATTGGTCTACCTGAAGACTTGCGCGCATCCGCCGGTAATGGTCCAGTGTGCATCGGCACATTCAAAATCCTCTCCGCAGTAGTACCATCGAGGACGGAACTCCCCCACGATGCTTTTTAAAGCCTTTAGCGCGGCCGTCTACGGCATCCATGCCAACATCATCGATGTGGAAGTGGATTTCTCCGGCATCAAGACGACGGAAGACCGCTACCATACTGTCGGCCTGCCCGACGCCGCTGTGCGCGAAAGCCGCGACCGCGTTCGCGCCGCCATCAAGAATTCCGGCTTTGATGTTCCCCCCACCACGATCACCATCAACCTGGCGCCCGCCGATCTCAAGAAAGAGGGCTCTGGGTTCGACCTTCCCATGGCCATCGGCATCCTGGGCGCCTATGGCAGCCTGCAGCTGCGCGATCTCAGTAATTTTCTTCTGGTGGGCGAACTCGGCCTCGACGGCAGCCTGCGTCCCGTGCAAGGCATGCTGCCCATCGCCATTGCTGCGCGTGAACGCGGCATCAAGAATCTTCTGATACCGGCGGCCAATGCCCGCGAAGCCGCCGTCGTCGAGGGTGTCGATGTTTACGGCGTCAATACCTTGCTGGAAGTTCGTGAGTTATTGAATGCCGCCGCCAACGGTGGCATCCAGGCCCAGCCGATTCGCGTCGCGACTCGCGATCTGCTTGGACAGATGGAACATTTTCCTTTCGACTTCAGCGATGTTCGCGGGCAGCAAACTGCCAAGCGCGCTCTCGAAGTGGCTGCTGCCGGTGGTCACAACATTTTGATGATCGGCCCTCCCGGTTCCGGCAAAACCATGCTGGCCAAGCGTCTCCCGGGAATTCTTGCGCCACTTAATTTTGAAGAAGCGTTGGAGACCACCAAGATCCACTCGGTCGCCGGCGTATTGAATTCCGAAACCGGTCTGGTTACCCAGCGGCCGTTCCGTTCACCGCATCACACTGTGTCCGATGCGGGCCTGATCGGCGGCGGTGCCATTCCACGTCCCGGCGAAGTATCGCTTGCCCATAACGGACTGCTCTTCCTGGACGAGCTGCCGGAATTCCCGCGGAACGTGCTTGAGGTTCTTCGCCAGCCTCTGGAAGATGGCCAGGTCACCATCGCCCGCGCCTCCATGTCGCTCAGCTTTCCGGCGCGCTTTATGCTGGCGGCTGCGATGAATCCCTGCCCATGCGGATACTTCAACGACAAGTCCCGGCAATGCATGTGCACGCCGCCCATGATTCAGCGCTACGTGTCCAAGGTCTCGGGTCCTTTGCTCGACCGCATCGACATCCACATAGAAGTTCCTGCGGTCCAATATAAGGAACTTCGGGGTGGCTCGGCTGCCGAGGGTTCAACCGAAATTCGCGCACGAGTGTTATTGGCTCGTGAACGCCAGGCCACCCGCTTTGCCGACGCCAAGGAGCGCATCTACTGCAATGCCCAGATGAGCACTCGCCAGATCCGAGCTTATTGCGGTCTGCCTGCCGATGCCGAACGCCTGCTGGAACGAGCCATGCAGCAGCAAGGTCTCACCGCGAGAGCCCATGATCGCATCCTGAAGGTCGCCCGGACCATCGCGGACATCGAAGGAGAGAAGGATTTGGCGGTGAAACACCTGGCGGAGGCCATACAATACCGTACACTCGACCGCAGCTACTGGTCGTAATCGTTGTAGATTGTGATAGTTAAAGGAATCTGTGGCGAGCGGCGCACGCTGACAACGGTTTCGCATCGTGCCGTTGCACTGGAATTGTGCAAACAGAAGGTAAATTTATGTTGACTGGGGATTCTTCAGACGGTTACTCTTAATAGTTGTCGAGCTCTACCGGTGGGCGTCCGTCGCTACGACAAGTGCCATACCCCACAGAAAATCCCGTCCAGTCAAGGACTTCCAAGATAGGAAACGCCATTAGGCGGCATCCGTCCTGACCGTCGACGAGAGTGAGCCGGCGACAATCTTCACTTCGTGAGTTGCCAGTATCCGCAAGAACGAACGCCTACAGCAAACCTCTGTAAAGAAGTCGGTTGTGGATCTCATCAAACGAAATTTGAGGACGATTTCCAGATTTTCGATCAATCGATGGGTGTGCTTCGTGCGTCTAAATCGGTAGCAACGTTGGCTGGACCGGCTCAACACTTCTCGTCCCCCCGAAGTAGAAGGTTTTGACGGCCATTACTGAATACAAGAGAGGTACTGAAAATTATGCGCTCCCAACTAATATTTGGCGCTTTGACTTACGTGCGAAATCGCTACGAGCTGTGTCAGCTCGCTTCCAAAGCGGCCCGCAAATTGCACAAGCCAACCACCCGTCTGCAGGACACGATGAATGATGTATTGATTCGCTTTCATCACTCGAATCCTCTAGGCGAAACCGCCGTCCCCGTTGAGCAGGTTCGTAAGCAGGAACGTCGCGCAGCGTAAGCTGCGTGCCGTTCCCCCACGGCCCTTCCCAATCCTTATTCCCATAACCATAAAAACCTCCTGTCTGCTGCGCTTCCCAGTGCACTCCCCGATTAACACCATCCGAAAATCCACTAAAAAACATTTATGACGATTGCAGAACTAAAAGAAAAAAACATAACCGAACTGACGCGCATCGCGCGCTCCCTTGAAATCCCTGGGGCCAGTGGACTGCGCAAGCAAGACCTGATCTTCAAGATCCTGCAGGCGCAGAGTGAAAAAGAAGGTCACATCTTCGCTGAAGGCGTACTTGAAATCCTGCCTGACGGCTACGGTTTCCTCCGCTCCCCTGACTACAATTACCTGCCCGGCCCCGATGACATCTATGTTTCCCCGTCGCAGATTCGCAAATTCGACCTCAAGACCGGCGACACCATCAGCGGCAATGTCCGTCCCCCGCATGAAGGTGAAAAATATTTCGCGCTGGTCAAGATTGAAGCCATCAATTTCGAATCGCCGGAAGAGACCCGCAACAAAATTCTGTTCGATAACCTGACGCCGCTCTACGCCCAGGAACGCATCAAGATGGAAACCGTGCGCGAAAGCATCAGCGGCCGCGTCATGGATCTGTTGACCCCGGTGGGCAAAGGCCAGCGCGGCCTGATCGTCGCTCCGCCCCGTACCGGCAAGACCATGCTGCTGCAGTCCATCGCCAACTCCATTACCACCAATCATCCTGAAGTTGTGTTGATTGTGCTGCTGATCGATGAGCGTCCGGAAGAAGTCACCGACATGCAGCGGTCTGTCAAAGGTGAAGTCATCAGTTCCACCTTCGATGAACCTGCGGTGCGTCACGTGCAAGTCGCCGAAATGGTGATCGAGAAAGCCAAGCGCCTAGTTGAGCACAAGCGCGACGTGGTCATCCTGCTGGATTCCATCACCCGTCTGGCGCGCGCCTACAACACCATCGTCCCGCCCTCCGGCAAGGTACTTTCCGGCGGCGTCGACTCCAACGCCCTGCAGCGCCCGAAGCGCTTCTTTGGCGCCGCTCGCAACATTGAAGAAGGCGGCTCGCTCACCATCATTGCTACCGCCCTCGTCGATACTGGCTCCCGCATGGACGAGGTGATCTTTGAAGAGTTCAAGGGCACCGGCAACATGGAAGTCATTCTCGATCGCAAGCTGGTCGACAAACGCGTCTTCCCTGCCATCGATATTCAACGCTCCGGCACGCGTAAGGAAGAGCTGCTGATTCCCAAGGATGAACTGCAGCGTACCTGGCTGGTCCGGAAGGTTTTAAATCCTCTTTCACCGGTGGAAGCGATGGAACTGCTGGTCGATAAGCTTGGCAAAGCGCGCAACAATTCAGAATTTCTGCAAAACATGAACGCGCTGTAGAAGAATCATCTCATCCGGCTGCGAAGCCGGATGCAGTTCTCCCGTACATCGAGAATGATGCCTGCGCCCGCAGACCGTCCGACGATGACATCCGCCATGCGGCGTTGGTGTGCTGATCGGCCCTGGTTCTGGCTGATTGCCGCAGCGCTGCTGCTGCTCATCGCTGACGGTCGAAATACTGTCGCCGCCGCGGCCTGGCTGGCTCCCGTCTGCCTGCTTCGATTCCTCCGTTTGCGACCCGGCTGGGGTGGATTCGCTGCCGCGTACGTGGTCCGGTTGATCACCCTTCCCATCGCTGAGCGTGGCATGATACCTGTGCCGGGGGTTTTCTACTACATTTTCATCGCCGTCATTTCCTGCGTGGCGCTGCTGCCGTATGCGCTGGATCGCGCGCTTGTGCCCCGCCTGCGCCCGGTCGCCGGTACGCTTGTGTTTCCGGCCGCGATGGTGACCGTGCAAATCCTTCTGGGGTTCGGGATCCACGGTAGCTGGGGCTCGCTCGCGTATACCCAAAGCGGAGATCTTCCCCTGCTGCAACTCCTGGCAGTCACCGGACTCGCAGGGCTTACATTCCTGATCGCATGGCTCGCGCCCGTGGCAAACCTTGCGCTGGAGCGCGGTCTGGACTGCCGCGCCTCCCGTATGGCTTCCATCAGCTTCGTGTTGGTCTGTCTGGTTGTTGTCCTGGGGGGTGGCCTGCGCCTGGCATTTTTTCCACCTAAGTCTCGCACTGTTCGAGTGGCATCCTTTTCACCAGCCGACAGCGGGCCCCCCATCAACTCGCGCTTGCGCGATAAGATTATTCGCGGTAAAGCGACAGCGTCAGAAGTGACTGAATTCAACAATGCCGCGCGCGCGGGCCAAGACTATCTGCTGCAACGCACCGAGGTTGAAGCCCAGGCAGGCGCGAAGGTCATTTTCTGGTCTGAAGGGGCAGCGACGGTGCTGCGTCAAAATGAACTCGCCCTGCTACAGCGGGGTGTATCGCTCGCCGCGAAGTATCACCTCTATCTCGGAATGACTTTATCGAGCTGGTCGCCAGGACAGGCGCGTCCTCTCCAAAACAAGCTGGTCTTGATCGACCCATCCGGAAATATCGTGTGGCAATATCTCAAGGCGCACCCAACCCCGGGCCCGGAATCCGCGCTCTCGGCCACTTCGGATGGCAGACTGCGTTTCCTCGACTCACAATTCGGTCGAATCAGCGCGGCTATCTGCTACGACATGGACTTTCCTCGACTGATCGCACAAGCTGGCGGGCATCGCACAGATATTCTGCTCAGTCCTGCCTCGGACTGGCGCGCGATCGATCCGCGTCACACCCAGATGGCAAGCTTTCGAGCCATCGAAGAAGGGTTCAATCTGGTGCGACAAGCGAACGCCGGCTTCTCTGCCGCGTATGACTATCAAGGCCACAGGCTCGCAGCCGTAGACGCATACACTTCGCCCAGTGCGGCCCTTGTCGCCGAAGTTCCCGCCAGGGGCACGCTTACGCTCTACTCCATCCTGGGCGATTGGTTCGCGTACCTGTGCATCCTGGCCTTGGTGACATTGGCTATTCTCGCCTGGCGCCGGCCTTCTGTTGGCCAACGATGATCATGCTTTGCACGCGGCCTCCACTCTCCAATTCAATTCAACGGCTTATACTTGGGTGGAATTTTGACATTCTTTCTCTGAGGAGTTCCTGCCTGTGAAGCGAAGAGCATTCTTGAAGTCTGCGGCCGCCGCTGGTGTCACCGCCGCATGGGCAAACCCATCCGCATCCGCGGCCAGTCCGCAGAATCAGCCCGAACCGCCGCTGAAAGATTATCCCCTCGGCCCCGACGCTAAACGCCAGCCGGACGTTCCCAGCGGCAAAGTTTTCAGCTTTTCCCTGGACCAGTCGAAGAGCCAATCGAAAATTTTTCCCGCTACCCAGCGCACCATCGCCGTGTATGTCCCGGCGCAATACACCGCCGATCGACCCGCGTGCGTGCTGGTCGCGCTGGATCACCTGTTCCCCACCCTACCGATCGTCTTCGATAACCTGATCCATCGAAAAGAACTGCCCGTCATCATCGCCATCGGCCTCTCCTCTGGAACGGATCCCTCCGCCGATCCGCCCCACAATCCCCGCTTCAATCGCAGTTTCGAGTTCGACAGTCTCTCCGATGTTTTGGCCGATTTCATCCTGCAGGAACTTCTTCCTGCGGTCGAACAACACAAAACCCCGGACGGACTTCCGATTTATCTTTCCACCGACCCTAACGATCGCGGCATGATGGGCGGCAGCACCGGCGGCATCGGATCCTTCACCGTGGCCTGGCAGCGTCCCGACGCGTTTCGCCGTGTCTACAGCATGATCGGCACCTACGTCGGCATGCGCGGAGGCGACCGCTATCCGGTCCTGGTCAGAAAGACGGACCCCAAACCGCTGCGTGTTTTTTTGCAGGATGGCAGCCGCGACGGCTGGCCCGGCGGCCTGGAATTCGGCGACTGGTGGATGAGCAATCAGGAAATGGAGCGCGCCCTCACCTTTTCCGGATATGAAGTCAATCATGCCTGGGGTGTCCTTGGACACGAAGGCACCCACGGTGAATCCATTCTGCCCGACGTAATGCGTTGGCTATGGAAAGACTGGCCCCGGCCGATCGAAGCAGGGACCAGTCAAAACTCCATGCTACGGACGGTTTTGCAGCCACAGCAAAATTGGCAGCCTGTCGGGACCGGCGCCCCCGCACCCGCACGACAAACTGCAGCCGCGGCCCTCTATCGCAGCCCTTCCGTCTTGAACGAGCACTCCACCGCGGCAGCGCTTGCCGTTGATACTTCTGGACGAGTCTATGTGCAAAATCCATCCAGCGGAAGAATCGATCGCATCAACGCAGATGGTTCGACGGAACACTTCGCGACAGTCAGCGCCGGGAATAACGGGATCTGTTTCGGTCCTGACGACCGACTCTACGTCGCGGAAACTGCCCGGGGAAGAATTGTCGCGCTGAATGAGCAAGGCCATGCCTCCGTTATCGCGGACGGAATCCGCGTCGCTGGAATCAGCGTGACGCACGCGGGCACTATCTACGTAACCGAATCCAATGACGCTTCTCCCTATTCCGGCAAGGTGTGGCTCATCCGTCCCCATGGCGAAAAGACCGTCGTTGCGGAAGGTCTCAACGGCCCCACGGGAATTTCTCTTTCTCCAGATGGCCTATGGCTTTGCGCCGCGGAAAGCAAAGGACACCACGGCTACAGTTATCGCGTGCAGCCGAGTGGCGAATTGCAATTGGGCGAGCCTTACTATTGGTTTCACGTTCCTGATACCGCGAACGATAGCGGAGTTACCCAGGTCTGCATGGATCGCGATGGATATGCCTATGCCGCCACCCGCATGGGCGTGCAGGTCTTCGACCGCAACGGGCGCGTCCGGGCGATTCTGCCGGTTGGCGGTCATCAGTTGGCTGGAATCTGTTTTGGCGGCGCCGATATGCAAACGCTCTACGTCTCTACCGGAAACGCAATCTATCGCCGCAAGCTCAAGTCGGTGGGCGTTCCGCCATCTGCCGCGCCCATCGTGCTTCCAGAAGCGTCCGCGGGATAAAACGCTTCGCAGATCTCGTGACGAGCATTCTGCGTAAGCTAGTTCGGAACTCCACCAACGACGCGCTGATTCGGCGATCTCGATTTGGCCGGATTTAGCTTGCCTTCGCTTTAATCAACGATGAACACCTTCGCACCCGCTTCCGACGAAACCCGATGCCTGCCGGCTGCATCTCCTATATGAAAACTCGAGCCAGCCCGCAGATCGAAGCTCCGCCCATCTCCCAATGCGATCTTCAACGATCCCGCAACGACGAACGCAATATGGCCCCTGGCGCACCAGTGGTCTGCGCTGTAGCCCGGGGTAAAGTCGACCATCCGAACGCATGACGTTTCATCCATCACGGTCCGCATTTGCGCTTCACCGCTCTTGCCCGGGACTTCTGTTACAGGTTCCCTCTCCCATTCAATCACCGTGAATGGCACCTGTTCGGTCTTCATCGGAGTCTCTCCACAATGAAAATCACGGAAGTCTGCAGCGGCGCACACGCTACTCAATGCGCGCACGGTCTTTTATCTTGCGCGCCGGAACTCCCGCATAAATCGACCATGGCTCCAGATCTTTGGTCGCCACGGAGGCGAGCCCAAGAATCGCCCCGTCCCCAAGGTTCACTCCTGGCGAAACACAGGCCCGCGCCCCAACCCAGGCATAACGCCCCAGTCTCATAGGAAACGGCACGACGGGAAATCTCGGGTCGTTGTAGTCGTGGGTTGCACCGCATACATATGCCCCCTGCGACACAATGGCATGCGACGCCAGAAACATCGGCGCAGGGTTGTAAAGTTCCGCCCCGTCGGCGACCATGACCGTGTCCTCGCACTTCAGGTTCCACGGCGCCCACACTCGGGAGGCGGGATAGAAGCGGCAATGCGGTCCCAGCTTCGCGCCAAAACATCGCAGCAACCACGCGCGCCACCCATGTGCGATCCGCGGCGACGGGCGATACAGCACGATCCATACCACGCTCCAAAGCTGTCGCTGTACGCGATTGCCGAAGGAATATTGCGGCTCAGTATAAGGATCTTTCCGCATGCGCGCGACGCTCCCGGCAATCTCCCGATCCGTAATCGACGCAAACGAACTGGAAGACGGGTTGGGATCCATGGGCCACACTCGCTACTGCATGTACTGAAAGAATCGTACTAGCTCGCTGACATTTTGATCCAGATTGTAGCGGGATTCAAAGCAGGCATGTGCCTTCCGCTGCATCTCCCCCCGTTCCTCGGCCGATAGCGCCAGCCATCGCTGCAGCAACTGTTTCGTCCCGTCCAGCGTGTCCGGCGCGACCAGCCCTGCTCCATCCGCATGAATCTCTGGCCAAATGTTCACCTGGTCAGAAATCAGAACCGGCCGGCTGCAACCCAGCGCCTCCGCTACTGCGATCCCAAAATTTTCCTGGTGTGACGGCAGCACAAAAGTCTCGCTGGCGTGAAATGCTCCCCACTTGGCATCCCCAGTGATCAGGCCGGGCCAATGCACACGGTTGGTCAAGTGAGCAGCTTTGACACGCGCCTCCAAACCATCGCGCATGCCCGCATCCGGGCCGGCCATCACCAAGTCGACATCTGGAGCGCCGGCGGCGATCGCCAGAAATGCGTCGATCAGCAGATCGCATCCTTTTTTAGGATGGATTCTGCCCAGATAGAGAAAAAACCGTCTTTCCCTCGCTCCAGGACAAGCTTCGTAGAACGCTTCCACTTGCTGCTGTGGGTCGCCTGGAGGCGTTTCCGCTCCATACGGGACCACGGCAGCATTCCACGGCGGCGTATTGAAGCTCTGCGGGGCCAGGCGCTGTTCTGTGTCACAGGTAAAAAGTATCGAGTTAGCATCGCGCAGTACCCGACGCTCCGCCAGGTTCCAGTAAATCCACTTCTTGATGTGCTTCAAGGGATAGCGCCGCTTGAACCACGGATCCAGCATTCCGTGCGGAAACAGCACATACGGTTTTCGTCCATGGATGGCGCGCCATGTGCCATAGCTCTGGTATTGCCAGATGCCGTGAATCACGACTCCGTCGAAGCGATCGATATTCTCACGCAGCCACGGAATCCATGCGCTGGAGTAGCCGTAGGTTCCCTTTCCCTGGCCCAATGCATGTACAGGAAACGTAATCTCACCGAGAAAATCCTCTGAAGATTCATCGAGGCACGCCACTTCGCCTTCCCAACCCAGGCGCGGACCTGCGGCCACAATGCAGCGCACCAATTGCGCCGGCCCACCGTATTCCGGATGGAGAGAACGGATCACATGCAAAATATGCATGGCTACGCGCGCTCCTTGCTGATTCGGTTGGCTCATTCGATCGACAGGCTGGTTCGCTTCCATCATTATTTGTGTTCGCTGGCTGCGGTAAATGCCTGCATCAGCCCTCTTACATTGGCTTCGAAACTGAAGGCTTGAATGCGCTCCAGGCTGCGCTCGCCCATCTTACGACAAGCAGCCGGGTCCGCCAGAACATTCGCCAGCGCATCGGCCAGCGCATCCACGTTTCTCGCCGGAAAGACCAGGCCGTTGTCTTCGTTGCCCACCAGGTCCGGCTGACATCCTACCTGGTCGGAGACAATGATCGCCTTGCCTGCGTTCATGGCTTCATTCACCACCAGGCCCCAGGGTTCGTGGATGGAAGGAAGCACGAACACGTCGCATAGATCATAGAAACGCGGCAGCTCCGACTGGTTGCGAAATCCGAGCATATGGATACCCTCACGATCTTCCGCGCTCGCCTGTTGCAAGCGCGCTTCAATCTGCGGCCGCTGCTCTCCCTCACCGACGATCAGCAGATATGGCTGCGGACGCGATCCGCCTTCCAATGTCAATCGCCTTACCAGTTCCAGATACGCATCCACCAAGTCGATACAGCATTTCCTCGCAAGCAGTTTGGATGCAAACAGCAACACAGGCCGATTTGCTTCCAGGCGTAACTCCTGCCGCAACTGTTCTCTCGTAGCGGAGGCCGCACAGCACTGCTCCTGAAAGAATGCATTATCTACCGCGTAAGGAATCGAAAAGACAGGAATGTCCCCGCCCAGATGATGACGCCAATACTCCGTGTTCCGCTGGCCGACGCTGAGAACGCCATAGGCAAAATGCCGCAGGATTCGAAAGAATAGATTCTTCACCGCCAGCTTTACCGGGCCGCGCGGATGATCTATCAGTGTCGAGTCGGTGCGTAGCAGCACCGGAATGCCTAGCGACTTTGCCGCCGCCATCGCTATCCAGGAATTCAGCGTCGCGTACCCATGGATCCACAGCACATCAAACCGGCCCTGGCGCAGACGACGAAAGATACCGCGGTTCAGCGGACGGAAAAACGACACATCATGGCCGTCGAGCAGTCGCGGTAGAAATTCGTGCCGATATCCCCCCAGCAGCGGCACATCCCACTCCACTGCCGCTCCAAACCCTTTGTCGTGATAGCTGCGCAGAGAAAAGTCGGAGGTGTAGAGCACCGTCAATTCCAGTCCAGGTTGCTGGCTAAGTAGCCGCAACAAGGGTGACTGGTACTGGATCGGATGACTGAGAAGATAGGCGACTCGCAGCATAACTTTCAGCAGGTAGTACCACCGCAACGACAAGTGAGCTTTAGCATTGCACTTCAGGAACTGTCGAACCCGGCGACATCACAGCAATGGAATCGCGAAAATCAGCCCCATTGCGATGCCAATTCCGCCGCCCTTGATGGCAGCCTTCATCATGTTGGTCGGGATCATCACGATGTCATCATTCTGCAGGATGGGATCAGGATCCTTTCCATCGGTGACGCGCGAAAGGTTGACGCGGATTTCACGGCGCTTGGCTCCCGTGGTGCGGATAATGCGAGTATCGGTCGGCGCGGCCTGGAAGCCCGTGTTTCCAGCCAGCGTCACCGCCTGCGTCAACGTCAGCGGAGTATCTGGCGTAATCGGATAGGCGCCTGAATGCAGCACCGCGCCCACCACGTACACCACGCCAGTACGCGGAACAATCACCCGATCGCCCGGATACAGCGGAATATTCTGGTCAACGGCATTGGCCGGGTTGGAGTTCAGAACCACCAGCAGCGGCTCGTTCACGTCTTTGCGAAGGATGGAAATGCTGTGGCTGGCATCCGGCTTCAATCCACCTGCGGCGCTCAATGCATCAAATAAGCTCATCGGTGCGAACGCCGGAATCGCCCTGGGCGAATTCACTTCGCCCATGACGCCGATAATGTCGACATTCGAATCCACCACGGAGATCAACACATCCGGGCTGATGATCATCTGGCCGTCAATCAGCTTTTTGGCAACCAACTGCTGCGCCTGCTCCACAGTCAGGCCTGCGATATGGGTGCTGCCAATCAGCGGCAAATCCACATTGCCGTCTCCGGCAATCCGCGCCGATATCTTGTAGTCCGCCACACCGTACACGCTTACGTTAATCCCGTCGCCGGGATGCAGGACGATGGGACCGCCCGGCAGAACTTCGGATGGAGCCCGCTCGACCAAGCCCTTATTGTCAGGGTTTGGACTATCTGCCCTTGTCGGTGCAGGTCCCTGAAACTGTGCATACGCAGCGGCCGGCCCCATCATTGCCACCACTAGAACCAGGGGCACAACACCGCCCAGCGCCAGGCGCGCGAAACCTGGGCAAAACCGTCGAGCTTTCGTCGTCCATCTCAGCGCGAACATCAGGAATCCTCCCTGCGCCAGAAGAATGGCCATTTGCGCTTGCCTGTTCCGTTGGCTGGTGCGCGGCCATTGGAATAGGAATACCGTTGATATCCGTAATAGCCGTAATAGCGCTGCGAGGCCGCATCGACGGCGTTGATGACGGTGCCTCCGAGGCGCGTACCGGCACGCAACATCAGATCGCGAGAGCGGCGCACAGAATGTTTGCTGGCGCGCCCATAGCGAACGACTAACAGGACAGCGTCCGCAAAGGGCGCCAGAATCAATCCGTCCGTGATTGTTAACACCGGGGGCGAGTCGATGATGATGTGCGTGAATCGCTGTTTGCATTCCTCCAGGAACGTGATCATTCGATTCGACGAGATCAATTCCGTCGGAAACGGTGGTACCGGTCCGCTGGGTAGCAGGAATAGGTTCGGCGCTTCAGGAACGGTCTGGATCGATTCATCCAGCGTGGTTGAACCGGATAACAATGTCGAAAGTCCGACGCGACTGGTGATTCCGAAACGGCTGTGGATGGTGGGCCGGCGAAGATCGGCGTCGATCAACAATACTTTGGCCTCGCGGAACGCCAGCACCGCGGCCAGGTTGCTCGCAATGGTGCTCTTTCCTTCCGCCGGAGTTGAACTGGTGATCAGCACCGTCTGCGGCGGCTGTCCTACGCCGGACAACAGCAGGGATGTTCGCAGCGACCGGAAGGCCTCGGCAAATTGCGAGTTGGGCTGGCCAATGACGTCGACATTTCTTTGCGCCGCCGATCGCGTGTCCTCCGTAATCGTTCGCGGCAGAACTTTCCTCGCACGCGGAATGACGGCCAGCGACGGCAACTCGGAAATGGTTTCGATATCATGCACGCTGCGCAGGCTGGTATCCAGACTGTCAAAGAAGAAGGCCAGCGCAACACCGCCAAATAATCCAAACATCAGTCCAATAAAGACTCGCGAGCTGCGTCGCATTCCGCTCGGGAACAAAGGCTTGCGTGCATAATCGACGACATCGATTTCGCTCGACTCCAGACCCGCTTCAATCCCAGCTTCGCGCAGTCGTCGCAGCAAGCCGTCATACAAGGTGCGGTTGGAATCAAACTCACGCTGCAGCAGCACGAACTGGATCATGTCGTCGCGCTTCTGATAGTCCTTCGCCTCTTCGTCCTTCAGAACTCCCAACGTCATCGACTCGTTCACGGCGGCAGCGCGATACGCGTTGTTCGACTCCGCCAGAACGCGCGCTTCCTCTTTGTCGATGGCCTTCTGGTTCTGCGCCATCTCGGCTTTCAGTTGCTTCACCGCCGGGTAGTTCGGCCCGAATTGAGAAATCAGTTGCGCGTATTGCGACTCCAGCGTGGCTTGACCGTTCCGCAGTGTGGCCAACAACGTTCCCGATCCGGAACCCAGCACTGCGGGGCTTCCGTCGATCAAGTCTGGATTCATCGACATCAGCATGCGGTAGCGTGCTTCCGACACGATGCGGGCAATCTTCGCGTCCGCTGCAGCCTTCGACAGATCATCGAGCGTATCCAGGTTCAGATTATGCGCCTGGTCGCCAAAGCCGAGCACGCCCAGCTTTCTCTGCAACTCCGCCAGTTTTTGCTGCTCGGTTTCTACTGACTGCTTCAGGTCATCGAGCTGTGTCGATAACCACTGCGAGACGCGTTGCGTCGCCGCGTAACGAGTCTGAAAACTGCGCTCGATGTAATCATTGATCAGCGTGTTGACCACGCGTGCCGATAACTCCGGCGATAAGCTGGTGTAGTTGATGGAAATCAGTTCCGTCTTCGGCACACGGCCAATCGACAACCCGCCGCGTAGAAATCCAATCATCCAGTCCTGCACCCCCGGGTCATTCGGATCGACGTGCGTTACCGTCGCTTTCGGTCCCAGGAAAATAGGGTTGTCTTCCAGCTTCAGTTCTTTCGCTACTTTCAACAGCAACGAATCGCTCTGCAGGATCGCGACTTCCGTTTCCAGACGCGTGCCCAGGTCCTGGGGCCCGGACTCGCCCACCCCAATCCTGTACTCGTTCGAGGCGCCCGGACGCACCTGAATCGTTCCACCGGCAACATACGTTTTCGGAGTGGTGATCGCTCGCACCACGCCAAACACCGTTCCAATAAAGACACAGGTCAAAACGATCCACTTCCGCTTGCGCAGCGTCAGCAGATTTTCCGCTAGAGCGTTCCCTTCCTCGTTCGTTACCCAGCCGCCACCGGTCTGGAACGATCGAGGTTTGAATTCTTCTTGGGGCGCTGCGTTCGTTTCGATTGGGCTCATGCCAGGACGGACCGCTCATTCATTCTTGCGCTAGGTTGTTGCATGCAGATGCTATTGGAACCCCGGAGTTCGGACGGCATTCGGAAAATATTTCGCAGGCAATCTCTTTCTCTCCACGGCTGGGCCAGATTCGCCTCATCCATGGTCTTCTTCCGATCCTCCACGCGCACGGTCTGAACCTCTGGACTGCGCTCTGCCATATCCCTCAAACATACAACAAGCCGTCACTGATTCAATCTCAGTGTTGATCTACCCCAAAACACCTTGGCGATGGTTACTCTTGAGGATAGGTGCAAGCGCCAACGCGCGTCAATTCTCTCGGCAACGCCGCGAATAGGAAACCGCTGCTAGTCAAGAATACAGGAGTTACTCAGATAAGGATGTCGGGAGAGTTTCTTGGGTTGGTCGATGAAAATCAAGGGATTCCGATAACGGGAATGGATGCAATCGTTCGGTGGCTCCTCGAGGCAAGTCAGGTTCTCCCCCCTTTCCCACGACAAAAGCAGGCGGCTCGCGCTGGTATGATCGTCGAGTATTGGCGTCAGCCGAAAGCTGGCGCGAGGGTACCCCCAGAAATGGATGTCAATCGTCCCATTGTCGTGGTCGGCTCCGGGTATGTGGGCCTGGTAGCGGCCCTCTGCTTCGCCGAAATGGGATACCACGTCCTGTGCGTGGATAATGATCCAGCCAAGATGGCCGCGTTACAGGCTGGCCGTGCCACCATTCATGAACAGTTCTTGCCGGAATTGCTCGCTCGACACGGCAATCGCAATGTGGTGTTCACCACCGAATTAGGCGCGGCTGCCCGTCAAGCGGAAGTGATCTTTATTGCCGTGGGAACTCCGCAGGCACGCGGCGGCAAGGCGAACCTGTCGTATATCGAGTCGGCGGTAAAAGAAATTGCCAGAAACATCGACCACTACACGGTGATTGTGGAAAAGAGCACGGTCCCGGTCTATACAAACGAGTGGATCGGCGGCCTGATCGAACGTTGTGGGGTTTCCCGCGAGCGCTTCGACGTAGTTTCCAATCCGGAGTTTCTCCGCGAAGGCAGCGCCGCGGCGGATTTTCTCCATCCTGACCGCATCGTCATCGGATGCAACAACGACCGTTCCGCCGCCCTGGTTGGCGAGGTCTACCGCCCGCTCACCTCCGGTGCGTACTACGAGCGCCCAGGCATCATCCCTGGGCAATGCGTTCCAGATAAACCGCCAGTGCTGCTGCGCACTTCACCGCAGAGCGCGGAATTGATCAAGCACGCTTCCAACGCATTCCTGGCGATGAAGGTTTCCTTTATTAACGCGATTGCAAATCTGTGCGAGATTGTGGGTGCCAATATCACCGAAGTCGGCCCCGGCGTCGGCATGGATCAGCGCATCGGCACTCAGTTTCTTCATCCCGGTATCGGCTACGGCGGTTCCTGTTTTCCAAAGGACTTGACCGCCTTTCGCTCTATGGCCGCGGAATACGGAATCGATTTCAGCCTGCTGGGTGCCATTGAGCGCATCAACGAACTGCAGCCGCTGCGCTTTCTAGAAAAGGTGCGCAACGCTCTCGGCAGCCTGGAAGGAAAACATCTTGCAGTGCTTGGCCTGGCTTACAAAGGGGGCACCGACGATGTGCGTGAATCGCCCGCCATGCGCCTGGTGCAGTTGATTCTGGCCGAAGGCGCCACCATCGTCGCCTACGATCCCGCCGCCATGATCCGGGCGCAGGAGGTGCTTCCGCCGAGCGCGGTCTTACACTATGCGGCCACTGAACTGGAAACCGCCACAGATGCCGACGCGCTGCTGGTGCTCACCGACTGGCCGCAATTTCTATCGCTCGATCTGCAAGCGTTTTCGCGATTGCTGCGACACCCCTTGTTGATCGACGGTCGTAACTTGTTCGCGCCGGAAGATGTCGTCCGCCAGGGAATGATGTATCTCAGCGTCGGACGACCCGCCTCCGGGACTACGGAGTTCGAAGGCCGGCCGGAACTTTCCGAATTTGCCGAAACCGGCGCCTCGGTGCAGCGCAGTGTCCCGTCAGAAAAGATTGCCGCCCCGTATCTGGTACCGCCCGTCGCTCGCGGCAAGAAAAAAATGCGCGTGCTGCTCACCGGTGCTGCCGGCTTTCTGGGTTCGCACCTCACGGATCGCCTGTTGGCGGAGGGTCATTCCGTGGTCGGCATCGATAACTTATCGACCGGGCATTTTCACAATCTCGCCCACCTCACACGCGACCCTCGCTTTGAGCTGATCGAACACGATATCTGCGAATTCTTCGATCCCGGCCCCATCGATTACATTTTCAACTTCGCCTGTCCTGCCAGCCCACCGCAATACATGCGCCTTGGCATCGAGACGCTGCGGGTCGGCTCCGAAGGCACCATGAACATTCTCGACCTGGCGCGGAAATACCGGGCCAAGGTGCTGCACGCCTCTACCTCCGAGTGCTACGGCACCCCGGAGATTCATCCTCAGCCGGAAAGTTATTGGGGCCACGTCAATCCTGTCGGTCCACGTTCGGTCTATGACGAAGCCAAACGTTTTGGCGAGGCCGCGGTCGTGGCCTATCGCGCCCACTTCAACGTCGACGGCCACCTGGTCCGAATCTTCAATACCTATGGCCCGCGCATGCAGCCCGACGATGGCCGCGTGATCTCCAACTTTGTGATGCAGGCGCTGCGCGGAGACGATGTCACCGTCTATGGCGACGGCTCGCACACTCGCAGCTTCTGCTACGTGACCGACCTGATCGAAGGCATCATTCGCTTATCGCGCATCGAAGAACCACTGCCGGTCAACCTCGGGAATCCCGCCGAAAACACCGTTCTCGACTGCGCTCGCCGCGTGATCACACTCACTGGTTCCTCCAGCCGCATCCGCTTCGAGCTGCTGCCTCAGGACGATCCGCCGCGCCGCCGCCCCGACATTACCAAGGCCCGCCAGCTGCTCGCCTGGGAACCCGTGGTTTCCTTCGACCAGGGCCTTAGCGAAACCATCGCCTACTTCCGCGCCCTCCCTACCGAACTCATCGTCGCCGGGTAACTGCTGCAATAACCAGACGGATACAAGACCGGCTGGCCCTAGCGCAGCGCCAAGCAGCGCGCGCGCCTCACCACGAGCGAATCGTGTGAGTCTTCTTCGGGTACCACGTGATCTGCACGTTTGTTGTGACGTCGTTCTGTCCCCCGGTTTTGTATACGGGAACTGTCCAGCGCTCGTACTGCACCCACGCGTTCAACTCCACATCCGGCTTCAACCGCTTGACCACAGTAAAGGTGAAATCGTTTTGCGTGGTCCCGCCATCCACCCGAGGCACTCCGGTCGAAAATGTATTGCCCGGAATAAAGTCTTTCGCAGCCTTGGCATTTCGATAAGAAAGCTGGAACATCTCGCTCGGCGAAAGGTGATAGGTCAGCCACGCCTGGCCGCCTTTCGCTTCCCGGCCGATCCAGTCGCCAAAAATATTGCCTTTATAGGTGTAACCCTGCTTCTGAACAGTTTCGTAATACATGAAGCTGCCGTTATAGCTGTTGGTCACTGGAACGTCTGTGTAGACGCCTTCCGCGCGAAAATCAAACTTGGGAGCGCTGGGCAGGCGTGCCAGAAAGATTCCCGACCGGATGGCCGCGCGCCGCGGTGCGCTGACCGGCGTCACATCATCGTGCGACTCCGAATCGGCATAGAGCGTCACCAGCTTACTTATGTAAGGCAAGCGCCAGCTGAAATCAAACGTGCTGAAACGGGCGCCCGGGTCATTGCGAGAGAATTTGGTTGACTCCGGTACATTCTGGAAACTCGTAAAGCTGTTCCAGAAGCTGCCGAAGGTGATCGGAACATGCCCCTTGCCGCCCCAGATCACGGTTCGCGAAAATCCAAACTCAAATGTGGGAGTTGGATTGAACGCGAACTTCTCCATGTGTACCCAGGGCTCATTTGGATAAGTATGGCCTTGCAGGCTACCGACCAGAAACTCATACCGCACCGGGCCTAGAACGTACGACAGATACGGAATCTTAAGCCCCACCACGCGGTTGATACGGAACGAATAAATATCTTCCGCGTTATTGCTCCAGGCGAAAGCGCCGCCTGTCGCCGGACCATCCCACACGTCACTCTTTCCTATCGAGAAATCATGATTGAGAAACGTCGCAGAGAAGTTGGCTTCAATTAAGCGAAAATAATTTCGGGCCAGAATGGGACCAGCTGGAATCGTGTCCTGCGGCCCGGGAGGAATCGTGTCCACCTCTGACAGCGTCGCCGCCAGGTCCGCGGAGTATCCATCCGCGCTGGGCACATGCTGGTACTCGCCTCGCACATACAACGCAAACGGACCCGAAGTCGAGCGGGCGCTGAAACCTGCGTAGTTGTTGAATCCCTCTTCATACGGGCGACCGTAGTCATTGATGATTGTCTGACCCAGGTGATAGCTGTCCCGCAACGGCGTTCCCGCAATCGGCATGGCGCGTTCGTACAGCGACTCCAACGTCGCATTCGTCGTCCAATAACCGGTCGTGTGGATGTCGCCTTCCAGTTCCGCAAGCACGGCGTTGTAAATCTCCAGGGCCTGCTCGTTATTCGTGTCGGAGTGGATTCTTTCCTGCTCGGCAAACAGCATGCGCAGCACGCTGAGCCGCGTCCACGGACGCATATCAACAAACGACGTGCTCAAATATCCCAACGAGTATAGCCGCATCAGTGCCGGATACATCCAGCTGTCCAATGGAATATAGGTTGATCCCAGGTTGCCCGCGATCTCTGACGCCGGCACGATCGTAAACGGTGGAAACGCTTCATCCGAAGTGTTGGAATGATTCGACTGAGCAGGCGGCACAGACGAGTTTGGCGTGCCCGCTTGCGGCTTTGCCTGCTTCGGCGCTTGATAGGCCGGCATACTCTGGTCCTGCTGCGGACCAAACATCATTGTGGACTCCACCGGCTGCCACGACACATTTGTCAAAAAGGTTGAACCTGCCCCAGGAAGCGGTCGCGCCACCTGCGCCTCTGCGTTCCCACTTTGCAGGACCATCACCCCAACCGCCAACCCAATGCACATCAAACCCGACCCAACTGTCCGAATGCTACGTTTTTTCACTCTCACCTCAAAGAAACTGATCCCAAATGGCCCGCTATAACCTGACTGCGGCAAAAATACTGCGGGCACAGCCCCGCCGAATCTCTCACCTTCAAAATTCTATCGGGAATTCTGAAAGACTTCAGTTTCGTCTCTGGCTGACCTACTTCCTTATGATGCGGTGTAGAGGCCGTTTCAGGCAAAGTTTGTCCTGCCCTGAAACTCCATAAAATGCCCGTTTCGCTTCGCTTGAGCGTCGCATTCCCAAAATGCCTCGCATAACAACGCTCGATAACCTCGATAAAAAATTTGTATTCGACCTTTCGCGGACCACAAGGCAAAGTAGAATGAAGTTCTCGTCATTCGCTCATTCATTTTTTGGTTTTGCTGGGCATACTGTTCAATTCATGCGCACTCGGCAGCGATGCCGCGAAGTTTCATTTCCAGACGTCCCTGTCTACGCAATTTAGGTCAACCGCAAGTTCAAGATATGTTTCGAAATATAGGGCTTTTCATTTCATTCTTCCACCACGGCGGTCAATTGTTATGAGACGGATCCAAGAGCGGTGCCTCGATATTTTGCACCCAGCCCAGAATTACGGGAATCAGCCAGACGTGCGACTTCGTGGGGCCTCAGCCAGACCCACCGTACGGCTTGCGCGTCGAATCGCTTTTGCACGCTCGCTGCTTTTACTGTTGCTGTTCGCCGGTTGCTTCGGCGCGACTCTCCACGCTCAGCCTGCCGCCGCCACCGATGCCCAGGTGCAGCAGCATCTCCGGCAGTTGGATGTCGCCGTGCAAAATGCCCAGCTCTCTGCCGACAACGGCTGGATGCTGGTCTCTGCCGCTCTGGTCCTGATGATGACGATTCCCGGCCTGGCCCTTTTCTACGGTGGACTGGTCCGCAAAAAGAATGTCCTCAGCACCATGATGCATAGCTTTGCCATGGCCGGCATCATTTCAGTGGTGTGGGCATTCGTCGGATTCAGTTTATGTTTTGGTTCGGGAACAAGGTTTATCGGGGGATTCCACCACCTGTTTCTCCGCGGAGTTGGTTCGGCGCCGGACCCGGCGTATGCTGCCACCATTCCGTTCGCCACCTTCATGATTTATCAGTTGATGTTTGCCATCATTACTCCGGCACTCATCTCCGGCGCCTTTGCCGAACGCATGAAGTTCAGCGCCATGGCGCTGTTCACCTTGCTGTGGTCGCTGTTTGTGTACGCGCCCATGGCCCACATGGTGTGGGGTAAAGATGGTCTGCTGAATGCCTCTCTGACTGGCGGTGTTCCCACTTTGGACTTCGCCGGCGGGACCGTCGTCCATATCACATCCGGCGTGTCAGCCCTGGTTTGCGCGCTCTATCTTGGCAAACGTCTCCACTATCCCAAGGAACCGATGCCGCCGCATAGCGTGGTCCTCAGCTTTATCGGAGCGGGCCTGTTGTGGGTGGGTTGGTTCGGCTTCAACGCCGGTAGCGCGTTGTCCGCAGGCACGCTGGCCACCAGCGCTTTTGTCGCCACTCATTTTGGCGCCGCCGCAGCAGCCATTGGCTGGTGCCTGGCAGAGTGGATTCGCAACGGCAAGCCCAGCGCCCTGGGAGCTATCTCGGGAGCCGTCGCAGGCTTGGTCGCCATCACCCCGGCGGCTGGTTTTGTCGGACCTATGTCGGCCCTTGCCATCGGCTTTCTCGCCGGACTGCTCTGCTACTTTATGGTCGCCAAGGTGAAGCAGTGGTTTGGCTACGATGACTCGCTGGACGCTTTTGGCGTGCACGGGGCCGGCGGAACGTTAGGCGCAATTCTTACTGGAGTCTTCGCCTCGCGCGCCATCAATCCCATCTTTAAAGACGCGCACGGCAACGCGCTGCCAGTCGGCTGGCTCGACGGCAATTGGATGCAGGTGCCGCATCAATTGGTCGGGATCGCCATCGCATGGGTACTGTCCATCGTCGGAACCCTGGTCCTGCTGAAGATTGTCGACATGCTGATTGGCTTACGCGTGGATCCTGCGGACGAGCACGAGGGCCTGGACCTGAGCCAGCACGGCGAAGAGGGTTACGATTGGGAAATTGCGGCTTCTTAATCCCGCTCTGGTATATCTTGGCGGTGAGGTACGACGATTCAACGACCGGCCCTTCTTTTTTTTAGAAAAGTGAGGAAGCAAGACATGCAGAAAATTGAAGCGATCATTCAGCCGTCGAAATTGGACGCAGTGAAAGAAGCGCTGATCGAAATTGGAGTTGAAGGCATCACCATTCTTGAGGCGCGTGGGCACGGCCGCCAGAAAGGGCACACCGAGTTCTATCGCGGCCGCGAGTATGCCGTGGATGTGCTGCCCAAAATCAAATTGGAAGTCGTCGTCACCGATGCCATGGCAGAGCGCGCAATCCAGGCGATCCTGACCGCTGCCCGCACTGGCAAAATTGGCGACGGCAAAATTTTTGTTTCGCACATCGACGAAGCCATCCGCATTCGCAACGACGAACGGGGAGAAA
Source organism: uncultured Acidobacteriota bacterium (assembly GCA_963735505.1). GTDB lineage: Bacteria > Acidobacteriota > Terriglobia > Terriglobales > Acidobacteriaceae > JAKAAZ01. The sequence goes on from CAVTLR010000008.1 coordinate 82,914, forward strand.
CCGCTTTGTAAATCGATCGGCCCATCCGTTCCTCACCTTCGCGCAAAGGAGCCTGCTATTCCGATCTCCGATTCATCTTCGATCCAGCTGTTGCGCGTGGAATACCAACGGACTTCGGAACAGATGCGGCAGTTCTTTTCCGAATCGCAGGACGGCCCCGTCCTGGTGCAGCGGCGGTCGGAGCTTGTAGACCATTTCATCGAGCGCCTCTGGCTGGAACATATTGCTGCAGAGGAATACGGTCCCCAGGGCCTTACCCTGGCTGCGGTCGGGGGATATGGAAGACGGCGGCTCTTTCCTTATTCCGATATCGACCTCCTTTTTATCGCCACCGACCCCACCACCGAAGGCGCTCACAAAGCCGGCATTCGTAAGTTGTCACAGGACCTGTGGGACATAGGATTGCGCGCCAGCGCCACCACTCGCACTCTGGCGGAATGCGAACGGGTCAGCGAAGAGAATCCGGAATTTACCCTGTCTCTTCTGGACCGCCGTTACATCGCCGGCGACTTCGCCCTGTTCGAAGAATTGGATCTGGAGCGAATTCCCGCGCTGGTGGAACGCCGGCGTTCGCAACTGTTCGCCGCTATCGCACAATTGACTCGCGCCCGTCACGCAAAATACCAGCGCACTCTTTTCCATTTGGAACCTAACGTCAAAGACGGCCTCGGCGGCCTGCGCGACTTTCATACCTGCGCCTGGCTAAGCCAGCTATTGCCGGAATCCGTCCGCTACTCTGCCAGCCGCTATGAAAAAGATCTGCTAGTGGAACGCCAGGATGACTCCGCCCTGGCACATCAATTTCTCATCACAGTGCGCAGCTTTCTCCACTACAGAAGCCAGCGCGACGACAACATGCTCTACTGGCAGGCTCAGGACGAGGCCGCCAAACTGCGTCTCGGCGTCTCAACCGTCCGGTCGCGGCTGACAGACAAGCGCCGTGCGGACACTGCGGGATGGATGCGTCAATATTTTCGCCATGCTCGCTCGATCGAATGGCTTTCCCGGCAAATGCTGGATGAAATTCCGAGCGGACGTCTGGCCGTCATGGATCAAATACGCCAGTGGCGCAGTCGCACTGTGTTGAGCGGCTGTCCCGTTGCCGACGGCAAGATCGCGCTGAAAACCGTCGCGGAATATTCCGATCCGGATCGCGTGCTGACCCTGTTTCAGATGATCGCGGAACAGCCGTTGCAGCTCACCCGCGAAGCGGAAGGCCACCTCAGCGATTCGCTGGCCTTGTTGGCCGAGCGGTTGCCCGAGGGTGCTGCGCTTTGGGAACGAGTTCGCCGGATTCTGCTGGGACCGGAAGTGGCCAACGCGCTTCGCGTCATGCATGCGCTGGGAATTCTGGAGCTGATTCTGCCGGAATTTCATGGCGTGGATGCGCTGGTGGTACGTGATGCCTACCATCGCTATACCGTCGACGAGCATACGTTTTTGATCCTTGAAAACCTGCACGCCCTGAACCAGCCGCACGACGAGTGGGAGAAAGGCTTTGCCTCGATTCTGCGTGAAGTGGAAGAGCCGGAATTGCTCTACCTGGCAGCACTGCTGCACGATACCGGCAAAGCTCGCAGCGAAGTCAGCCATACCGAGCAAAGTATGTCGATCGCCGATGCGGTCTGTGAGCGTTGGCGCCTCACCCCCACCCAGCGTGAAACCGTGTTGCGGCTGATTCGCACTCACCTGGAAATGTCGCTGGCCCTGCGCAAAGATATCTTCGATGCAGAAACCATCCGCATGTTTGCTGAGTTGGTTGGTACACCAAATAATCTCCGCCTGCTTACGCTGCTGACCTACGCCGACATTCATTCCGTCAACCCGGAAGCGCTGACGCCCTGGAAGGCAGAAAATCTTTGGCGCCTTTACATGGCAACTTCGAATTATCTGGATCGCAATGTCGACGAAGATCGCATTCAAGCAGACGCCGATACCGCTGCCGTGCAACAAGTGATCGCGTTGTCGCCCGACAATTCCGCGGCGATTCATGGTTTTCTCGCCGGCCTTCCGCAACGCTATCTGCGAACCCGCGCCGCAACCGAGATTCTGACCCACTGGCAATCGGCGTCACAGTTAGACAAAACTTCTTCCAGCCTGACGCTTACTCGCAACGATGCCTGGTGGGAATGCACATTGATTACCGGCGATCGCCCCTTCCTTTTTGCAGATGCCGCCGGCGCCCTGACCGCCTGGGGCATGGATATTCTGAAGGCCGATGCGTTTTCCAACGCGGCGGGGATTGTCATTGATCACTTCCGTTTCCTTGATCGTTACGAGACCCTCGCGCTGAATCCCGCGGAAGCAGCGCGCTTCCAGAAAAGCCTGACTGACGTCGCCAGCGGCCACGTCTCCGTCGACAAGCTACTTGCCGCCCGCGCCCACTCCGCGCGCATCCAGAATCATAAGACCCGCGTCGAAACGCGGCTCTCGGTCGACAACACTTCCTCGACCCACAGCACCATTCTGCAGGTCATCACGCAGGATACTCCCGGCCTGCTGCGAAGGCTCAGCCTGGTTCTGGCGCAGCAGAAATGCGACATCTCCGTCGCCTTGATCGATACAGAAGGTGAAGTCGCGATCGACGTTTTCTATCTGACAAAAGGAGCGAATCCGAACGAAACCTCCTCGCCCGGCGATCCAACTGAAGATGCAAAGCTCGATCCGCAATTTCTCGACCACCTGCAAAAAGTTCTCGCCGACGCTCTTCAAATGTCCGCAACGTTGCGCTGAATTCGCCGCGAGGACGTCTCCATTCATCTATGCGCTTTTCGCTTCGCATACGTTCCACCAGCCTATTGCGCCGGAGTACACTGGGGACGTTGTTCGCGAGTAGTTGACCTCAAAGTGCGAACACCGATCACTTTTTCCACCGGCTGGAGCGCATTGATGAATCCCAATTCCTTCCCTCGCGCGCTGCGCCATGGGCTTCTATGCCTGCTGTTGGGCTGCATGTGTCTTCCGCTTTCTGCGGCGGCCCGGACGAAGCACCGACATGCGCCGCCCCCGCAAGGCAAGCCCACGGTCCAGCAGGTGCAGCCACCCAATTGGTGGAGCAATCTTCCTAACCCGATGGTGCTTCTGTATGGAAAAAACCTTGTCGATGCGCACATCAGCAGCAGCGTCGCCGGAATTTCTGTGCGGCGTACACGGATTTCTCAGAACGGTCACTGGGCCTTCGTCTGGCTCGACACGTCCGATGCTCCTCCGCAACATTTCGATTTGATCGTGCACACCCTTGCCGGTCAAACACGCGTTCCGTACGAATTGGACAAACTGCACGACCCCAGCCAGGGCTACCAGGGCTTTTCACCGGCAGATGTGATGTATCTCATCCTGCCCGACCGCTTCTCCCAGGGAAATACATCCAGCCCGCAGATGCCGAAGTCCGCTGCCAGCGTGGATCGCAGCAATCCGCATGATTATCACGGCGGTGATTTGGCCGGCATCGAAAATCATTTGGACTATCTCAAGCAGCTCGGCGTCACAACTCTCTGGATCACGCCGCTCTATGCTCCCGATCCGCTTTCTGAGGACTACGACGGATACGAGGCAGTCGATATGTACCAGGTCAATCCGCACTACGGTACATTGCAGGACTATGAGGAACTGGCCGCCGCCGTTCACAGCCACGGCATGAAGCTGGTGCTGGATATTGTCGCTAACCATGTCGGTCCTAAAAGCATTTGGGTCAACGATCCACCCACTCCCGACTGGTTCCACGGCACACCAGCGGATCATCTTGCGGCAACCGACAATTTTGCCTCCATCGCCAGTCCGCATGCCGCCCCGGCCGCCTACCAGCCGGTGGTGGATGGATGGTTTCGCAACGTGCTGCCGGATCTGAATCAGTCGAATCCACTGGTCAAGCAGTACCTGATCCAAAACACAATCTGGTGGGTTGAGCTAGGAACTGTAGACGGCCTCCGCCTGGATACATTTCCCTACGTCGATCGTTCCTATTGGCAGGATTTTCACGCTGTGATGCACGCCCTGTATCCCAATCTGACCACTGTGGGCGAGGTCTACAATTCTGATCCGACAGTGACTTCGTACTTTGCCGGCGGACAGAAACACGTGGGTATCGACACCGGGTTGGCCACCGAGTTCGACTTCCCCAGCTACTTCGCTTTGCGGTCTGCGCTGACCGGCGCTTCCGGCGCCAGCTCGTCAATGGGAAACCTTGAAAATGTTCAGCGGCAGGACTGGTTGTACCCTCATCCGGACACGCTGGTAACATTTTTCGCCAACCACGATACCGCTCGATTCCTCTCTGCACCGGGAGCAAGCGCGGCCAGCGAACGCCTCGCCTTTGGATTGCTCGCCACCATGCGAGGCATGCCACAGATTTACTATGGCGATGAAATCGGCCTTTCCTCTGGGCCCAGCGGCGACAATCGTGCTGACTTTCCAGGAGGATTTCCTGGCGACTCGAATAACGGGTTCACTGCCGCCGGCCGCACTCCGCAGCAGCAGGCGATGTATGCCTGGGTGCAAAGCCTGCTCGATTTGCGCGCGCACCATGAAGCTTTGCAGACCGGCTCGCAGCAAAACCTGCTGGCAGACGAGAACGGCTTTGTTTTCGCCCGCTTCGTCGGTCCCGCACAGAAAAATGGATCAACGCCTCCGCCATCGGAAATCGATCTTGTGCTGATGAATAAATCCAGCTCGCCGCGAATCTTTCATTTGGACTTCACCCGCACAGCGCTCGACGGCATTGCCGCGCTCGCTCCTCTGTGGAATACAAAAGACACAGTGGCAGTTACACAAGACCATTGCGATGTCACCGTCGGTGCGCAACAGCTGGTGGTCTTCACCGCGCAACCATCCGCGCAGCCATAAAACACCGGTGTCGGGAAAAAGCACCACCATGCGGAAACCCTTGCGTGTCGCGGCGATTGGTGAGCTTCTCTGGGACCTGCTTCCACAGGGCGCGCAGCTCGGCGGCGCTCCCGCGAATTTCGCAGCAATTCTGGCGCAGATGTTTTCCTGCGTCGCCGTCCCCGCGGGCGTGGTATTTCTGGTGAGCTGCGTCGGTGACGATCCGTTGGGCACGCGGGCACGGCAACAATTGATCGCTCGCCGGGTCAAGCAGGACTTTATCGCAATCGATCCCACTCGTCCCACGGGAACGGTTGAAGTCGAGCTCGATCCTGAACTCGGCCCCCGCTATCTCATCTGCAACCATGTCTCCTGGGATGCAGTGCCTGAAACTCCACAGCTGGCCGCTCTTGCGCCCACGCTGGATGCTGTTTGCTTTGGAACACTGGCGCAGCGATCTGCCGCGACGCGCACCACGCTTCGCTCGCTGGTCGGGTATACGCGCGCGGACTGCCTGCGCGTCTTCGATGTCAATCTGCGCGCGCCCGACTGGACCCCGGAGGCAATTGTCTGGGGTTGCGAGCACGCCACCATCTTCAAAATGAACCTTGAGGAAGTCGCGCATGTCGCCAAAGCCATCGGCGCAGAGGAACGGGGTTCTCCACTCCAAACCGCGCATTCGCTGCTGGAGCGATTTTCCATCCAGCTTGTCGCCATCACCCGCGGATCCAATGGCAGCCTTTTGGTGACGCGCGACGCCGTGCACGACCATCCAGGAATTCCCACTCACGTAGTCGATACCATCGGTGCCGGTGACTGCTTCACTGCCGCGCTCACGTATTTTTCGCTGCATCATCGCCCCTTGCCAATTGTGGCCGAAGCCGCGAATCGCTGGGGAGCCTGGGCCGCCTCCCAACGCGGAGGCATGCCACTTCTCGATCCAACTTCTTGCAAGAACCTGCAATCGGCCGGCGAGTTCTCTCTGTAAAAAAGCGTACTTCTCCTGGTACCCGCAAACACAGGTGATCCCCGTGGGTTGCGAAAATATTTTTAAAAATATTGTTCGCCTCGTTGATCTCCTTCGCATTTACTTTCCCTTTTGCGATCCATCTCCGAGCGTTACTTCGCCTTTCGTTCAGAAAAATAATGAATCCCCCTGCAACTTTCCCGAACACGCTGTGTTTGCCTCACTGAATGGCGTCCGCCCATCACGCTCGACCCCGGAGCGGCGCACCCAAAAATAAATTCAAGGAAGGAAATTGCACATGAGGCCTACAAACTTTCTGCGAGGATTTGTTGCCTGCGCCGCGATCGGCCTGCTTGCGGGTTGCGGTAGTAACGGTTCTCCTTCATCATCCACCTCCACCAATTCTCAAAGCGCGCCCGTGTTTCTGACGGGTACGGATGCACCGTTGCCCAGCGTGGTGTCGTTTCAAGTCACCATCAACAGCGTCACTCTTTCCAACGGCGGCAATAACGGCGTCGATATTCTGCAAAACGCGCAAACCATCGACTTCGCCCGTTACAACGGCCTGCAAACGCTGCTGGACTTCAACTCCGTCCCTGCCGGTACGTACAACACCGTGACCGTTTCGTTGTCGAACCCGATTATTTCCTATGTCAACCTCAGCACCGCAACACCTCCCGCGTCGCCCACCATCACCACCGTCAACAATGCGACGCTCACAAATCCGACCGTGACTGTACAACTGGCAAACTCCTTCACCGTCACAGCCGGTCAGGCTGCGGGCTTGCGAATGGACTTCGATTTGCGTCAATCGATCCTGACCGACTCTAACGGTCAAGTCACTGGCTCCGTCAATCCGACCATTGACTTCACTGCAATTAGTCCCAACACCCCCGCGGCGCAAATTGACGAGTTCTACGCCACTGTCGTTAGCGTCAACACTTCGCAGAACACGTTCATGATCCAAGGGCCGCATGGCCGTCAATATACGGTCGCCCTGAACCAGACAAACAGTGGATCGGGGGTGACCACGACGGAGTGGGACGACACCGGCGATGAGTCCGGAAACAGCCAGGGAGCCAATAACGGCAACATCAACCTCGCAAACCTCGTGCCCAACCAGACCATCGTCGATGTTGCAGGACAGTTCCAGCCCAGCACCCAGACCCTCGATGCAACTGACGTCGCCATCATTTCGCAAAGCGGGTTTTATGCGGACGGAACAGTCAGTTACGTGACCCCGGCCTCTGGCATAGCAACCGCCTTCCAGATGTACGTTCGCTCCTTGCTGCCGACCGATACTGGCATCCAACTCGGCGGTCTCGCCAACGTGCAGTTGACGGGGAATGAAAACTTCTTTGTCTTCCGATGTGGTTCGCCCCTGCTGCAATTTCTTTTTAACCCCAGCCTGATCGTTCCCGGCCAGAATGTATCGATCGGCGGCCCGGCCACTGGAGCGGCAAACGCAAGCAGCGTGACTACGCAGCGCGTGGTGCTGCACCTCGCAGGATTCACTGGTACTGTCGTGCCCGGCAGCGTTTCCCCGGCAGGCGAAAACTTTCAGATGGTCCCGAATGGTCTCAACGGCTATTTGCTGAGCCACGGAAATCCCTCGGGGAATCCGGTTCGGGTCTACCTGGTCGGTCAGTCAGTCTTTCGCGATGGATTCACCGCCGTGTCCGATCTGGATTCGCTCAGCAGCACGGCTATTGTTCGCGTGGTCGGGCTGGTGTTGAAAGATCCCGCAACCGGCCAACCGGTCATCATTGGCAGGTACATCGACAAAACGCCTGACGTTACCAACTAAAGGTGCGTTCGACGACTGCGCTGTATTTTCCCATTCCGACGAGGGGCCACGCAGAAGTTTTGCGTGGCTCTTCGCATCCATGCGCCACATTCGTGCGGAACAGGCTCCTCGCAACTTTGCTAGTATTTCTCTGTTGTTCCCCGAGGCAATTTCTGTGTTGCGAATCCGATCTGTACTCATCGCTGCCATCACCGTTATTCCATTTTCATTGGCTGCTCAAAACATTTCCATGCGCCCGCCGATCACCGGCATCGCCAAGGTATCGGTGTACGCAACCGACATGAATAAGTCGAAGCAATTCTACGGAACATTTCTAGGCTTTCCGCAGATCGCCTCCGCATCCGCATCCGCGCCGATGGAATATCGCGTCAGCTCGAAACAATCCATTGAGGTGCAGCCCGCGCCGAATGGAACCACAGACTACCTGGCATACATCGCCTTCGCCACCACAGACCTCGATTCCATGCAGCGCTATCTGACGAGCCAGAAAGTTCCGGTTGAAGGTGATATTCAGACGCAGCCCGATGGTACGCGCTTCCTATGGGTGAAAGATCCGGAAGGCCATCGCCTCCAGTTTGTGCAGCTGCCACCGCACGGCCATCTGCTTCCAGTCAGCTCTTCATCTGTAAAAAACGCGCCTCAGCCAATTTCGCAGATCATTCTCCATGCCGGATTCATTGTGCACAATCGCGCCGAAGAAGATCGCTTCTTCCATGACATTCTCGGTTTTGTCGAGGGTTGGCAGGGCGGCCGCGGTCACAAATTGGAATGGGTGGATATGCGTGTGCCCGACGGCACCAATTGGCTGGAATATATGCTGCAGGATCCGAAAGCAAAGAATGAGGGTGACAGCGGCGAACTCAATCACTTCGCGTTGGGAGTTCCCGATATCCACCAGGCCGCGCAGATGCTGCAACATCGCCATTGGGACTCCTCCCAGCCGTATGAGGACCCCGAGATCGGCCTCGACGGAAAATGGCAACTGAATCTGTACGATCCCAACGGAACCCGCGCGGAGTTGATGGAGTTTGGCCCGGTTCGGAAGCCCTGCTGCTACCCCTATACGCTGCCCGTGCCGAAGTAGCAGCGCTCATTTAAACTGGTGTTCTATGTCGAGCTCGTCTGTTCCCGCAACCATCCCTGCCCTGCAAAAAACTGCGCTCAACCCAACTCATCGCCAGTGCGGCGCCAAGATGGTCGACTTCGGCGGCTGGGATATGCCGGTGGAATACGCCGGCCTGATTGCCGAGCACATGGCGGTCCGCACCCGCGTCGGCATCTTCGATGTCAGCCACATGGGCGAAATCCAATTGCGCGGCCCCGAAGCGCTCGATGCTGTCCAGTTCGTCTCCATGAACGACGCCTCAAAACTCGCCGAAGGCCAAGCGCAATACTCGGCGCTGCTCACCCCGCAAGGCACCTTTGTCGACGACATTCTGGTCTACAAATTCAGCCCCAACGACTATTTGCTGGTCGTCAACGCCGGCACGCGTCCAAAGGATTATGCGTGGATCAAGCAGCATGCACAGCGCTTTCACTGCCACGTCAGCGATTACAGCGATCACTATTCGCAGCTCGCCATTCAAGGTCCGCAGGCGCTGGCCACCCTGCAAAAACTCACTCGCGTCGATCTGAGTGCCATCAAGAATTACTGGTTCGTCTGGGGCCAGGTTTGCGGCATCCATAACGTACTTATCTCGCGCACTGGTTACACCGGCGAGGATGGCTTTGAAATCTATATTCCCTCCGACGAAACCACCACGACTCGCGTGTGGCAGGAAATCCTGGATGCCGGTCACGAATTTGAAATTGTTCCCTGCGGCCTGGGAGCTCGCAATACCCTGCGCCTGGAAGCTTCCATGCCGCTCTATGGCCACGAAATCACCGAAGAAACCAACGTCTTCGAAGCCGGCCTGGACCGCTTTTGTAAACTCGACAAGTCGGACTTCCTGGGCCAGGCGGCACTGAAGAAGTTGCAGCAAGCTGGCGGCCCCCAGCGTAAGCTGATCGGCATGGAAATGATCGAGCGTGGCATCGGCCGCGACGGCTATCCCATCTGCAACCTCACGGGCGAGCAGATTGGCGCCGTCACCAGCGGGTCGCCTGCGCCATTTCTCAAAAAGAACATCGCCCTCGGCTATGTTCCCGCCGCCCAAAGCGCTGTCGATACGGAGTTGGCCATCAAAATCCGCGGTCAGGATGTGCGCGCCCGCGTCGTGTCGCAGCCATTTTACCGCCGTCCCAAAAAGCACGCCTGAATTGTGCCTCCGGTGCAAAACCTCTGCGAAGCGCTGCCTTTCGGCCTGCGATTCCGCGACAACATACAATAGAAGAGGACGAATCCTATGACATATCCCAATACTTTTCGCTACACCCGCGAGCATGAATGGCTCCAGGTGGAAGGCGCCATCGGAACCGTTGGCATCACGGACTACGCGCAGAATTCTCTCGGCGACATTGTCTTTGTCGACGCTCCTAAAGTCGGCGACACCGTCGCGGCGGGCAAAGTTTTCGGCAGCGTCGAGTCGGTGAAGGCCGTCTCCGATTTGTATTCCCCGGTCAGCGGCACTGTCGCAGCCGTCAATCAGGATCTGGTCACCGCGCCGGAAAAAATCAACACCGAACCACACCAGGCCTGGATCATCAAAGTGCAGTTGTCGAACCCGTCAGAAGCCGACGCACTGCTGAGTTCCGCCGACTACGAAAAATTTATTGCAGAAGAAACCCACGCCTGAGCATCTTCAAAGGCACCGCCGTTTTCACCCTTGAACACAGGACTCTGAACCATGCGCTATCTACCCAAATCCCCGACCGACCGCGACGCCATGCTGAAAGAAATCGGCGTGTCTTCAATCGGCGATTTGTTTCAATCCATCCCCGCCGAGTATCGCCTCAGCGGTGACTTGAAAATTCCGCCGCAAATGGGCGAGCAGGAAATCGTCAACCTGTTCCGCGCTGCCGCCGACCGCAATGCCAACGGCTATGTCAGTTTTCTCGGCGCGGGCGCATATCGCCACTATCGTCCCGTGGTCATTGACGCGTTGGTGCAGCGCGGTGAATTCCTCACCTCCTACACCCCGTACCAGGCGGAAATTTCCCAGGGCACGCTGCAGGCCATCTTTGAATTCCAGACCATGATCTGCGAGCTCACCGGCATGGAAATCGCGAACGCCTCCATGTACGACGGCTCGACCGGCGCGGCAGAATCCGTGATGATGGCCGCGCGTGTCACTCGCCGCAGCCACATGGTCGTTGCCGGCACGGTGCATCCGGAGTATCGCGAAGTCCTTAGGACCTACGCGCAGCACCAGGGACTCACCAAGCATCGCGTCGGCTACGGCGCCGACGGTCGCGTCGATATGCAGGCCTTGGAAGCCGCCATCACCGACCAGACCGCCTGCGTCTTGATTCAGTCGCCCAACTTCTTCGGCGTCATTGAAGACGTCGCGGCCATCGCCGAGCTGGCGCACGCAAAAGGCGCGCTGCTCATCGTCTCCATCGCGGAAGCGCTTTCGCTCGGGATCGTTCGTCCACCCACGGAAGCTGACATCGTTTCGCTCGAAGCGCAGTCTTTCGGAGTCGCCATCAGCTACGGTGGACCGTATTGCGGCGTGTTGGCCTGCAAAGAAAAATTCATTCGCCAGATGCCCGGTCGACTCACAGGCGCGACTGTCGACCAGAACGGCCGTCGTGGATTTGTTCTCACCCTTTCTACACGCGAACAGCATATCCGCCGCGAAAAAGCGACCTCCAATATCTGCACCAATCAGGCCCTGGTCGCGTTGATGACTTGCATTTACCTCACCATCTACGGCAAGGCCGGCATGCGCGAACTGGCCGAACAAAATCTGGCGAAGGCGCATTACGCGGCGCAAACATTGGCTGCAACTCCCGGCACAAAGCTGTTGTTCGCCAACTCTCCGCGCTTTAACGAGTTTGTGTTGGAGACTGCCGAAGCGCCCGAAAAGATCAACACCCGCCTGCTGCAGCAGAAAATGATTGGCGGACTTCCGCTCTCCGCCTGGTATCCGGAACTGAAGCATGCCTCGCTCTGGTGCGCCACCGAGCAAAATTCGCGCGCGCAAATTGACGCTGCGGCTGCGGTTATCGCCGGCAAGCATGCCCCTGCATTGGCCTACGTATAAGGATGAAGAAACGAAATGGTAACTAAAACAGTTACAGTAACCAGCGCGACCGATTCTCCGGGCAAACAAGCCCCGTTTGTCGGCGACCGCTCGAAGGTCTCCAATCACATCAGTCAGAATGAAGGGTTGATCTTCGAGAAATCCTCGCCCGGCAAAAAAGCCTACCGCCTGGCGCCGCTCGATGTTCCAGCGGTCGATCCTCAGGCGCTGCTCGGCAAAGAAGCCCGCGAGGATCTTGGCCTGCTGCCTGAAGTCAGCGAGATCGAAATCATCCGTCATTTCACTCGCCTCTCCACTTGGAATTACGCTATCGACCTCGGTATGTATCCGCTGGGCAGCTGCACCATGAAATACAATCCCCGCGTCAACGAAATGGTGGCGCGGCTGGAAGGTATTGCCGATGCCCATCCGTATCAACCGGAGTCGCTTTCGCAGGGCGCAATGCGTGTCATGTGGATGCTGCAGGATTGCCTGAAAGAAATTACCGGCATGGATGCGATCACGCTGCAGCCGGCCGCCGGCGCACATGGCGAGTTCACTGGAATTCTTCTGGTCCGCGCCTACCACGAGTCGAAAGGCAATCCGCGCAAAAAGATTCTGATTCCCGATTCAGCCCACGGTACCAATCCAGCCACAGCGGCTATCTGCGGCTACCAGGTGCAGAATCTCAAATCCAACAGCCATGGCATGGTCGACCTTGCCGAGCTCGAACAACTGGTCGATGAAGAAACCGCTGCGCTCATGCTCACGAATCCTTCCACCATCGGCGTGTTTGAAAGTGAGATTCACAAGATCGCCGACGTCCTGCATTCCAAAGGCGCGCTGCTCTACATGGATGGTGCCAATATGAATGCGCTGGTCGGCAAGACGCGCCCCGGAGATTTCGGCGTCGACGTCATGCACCTGAACCTGCACAAGACTTTCTCCACGCCTCACGGTGGCGGAGGTCCAGGCTCTGGTCCGGTTGCCTGCAAAAAAATTCTGGAGTCGTTCTTGCCCACGCCGGTCCTCGTCGAAAAGCCAGACAACACCCTCACCTTCAATTACGCTCGTCCACAGTCGGTCGGCCGGGTGCGCATGTTCTACGGCAACTACGGTATGTTTGTTCGCGCCCTCGCATACATCCTCGCCAACGGTCCCGACGGCCTGCGCCAAACCACGGAAGACGCTGTCCTCAACGCAAACTATATTCGCGCCAAGTTAGAAGATGTCTACGAACTGCCCTATAAGACACCCACGCTGCACGAAGTGGTTTTCAGCGATCGTCGCCAGACGCGCAATGGAGTCAAGACCGGCGACATCGCCAAGCGTCTCATCGACTATGGTTTCCATCCCTACACCACTTCGTTCCCGATGATCGTAGCCGGCGCGTTGATGATCGAGCCGACGGAGAGTGAGTCGAAGGAAGAGCTGGATCAGTTCATTGACGCCATGCGCCAGATCGCCCGCGAGGCCGAAGAAAATCCGGAGATCATCCTGCAGGCGCCGCATGCCACTCGCGTCTCTCGCATGGATGAAGTTACTGCCGCTCGCAAGCCCGTCCTGCGCTGGAAGCCCAATGCCGAAGCGGCGTCAGCCGGGTCAGAAATAAACGGCAAAACTCCGCCGCTCGTTCCCGCCACTCCCGCGAAGGAGTACTAGATGGCCTCAGCCTTCGAAGATCAGCGCGAGTCTCTTGAAAAACATGAATTCATGATGGGCATTCCGCGCGGCCGACTCGCCGTCACGCTCGACATGATCACCGACGCTCTCATACTCGTCGGCCAGCACGGAGTCTATTGCACCTCAGCCCGCAATCCCACGCAGCCTGCGCTCGATCTACAAATCGTGATGCAGCAGTTGACTGGCGCCAAAGAACTCATCCAGTCCGTGATGCAAGAACTAAACCCTCGCGCCGATTCCAAATAGTTCCGAATGCATACCCCGATCAATTTCCAATCGAAGGACGATTTGTAGCAGTAACTGATACAGATCGATCCCTCAGGCGTGCCCAGTCACAATCGTGTGCGGACTCATGGGTATGGGATGGCCGCTCGTGCCTTTGAATCCGGCTTCGTGATACATGCTCGTCAGCTCACTCAGCGTATACGCATCGCCGGCCGCAGTGGTCGTCAACATCGTCATCGCGAACGCTGCGGGAGTTGCCGGCGAAACGCGGTCCTCGTTTGGCACGAACTCCAGCGTGGCGCACTGACCTCCGGGGCGAAGTGCCGCGTGAATCTTCTGCAGCAATCCTACGCAGGTCGGCCTGTCGAAGTGGTGTAGAAAATTCGTCAACAACACCGCATCATACGGCCCGTCGAAGTCCACCTCAAAGGCACTGCCCGGCATCATGTTGTACCGATCGTGCACCCCGGCCTTGCGAGCATTGTCTAGAGCCACGCGCAGCACCGGCGCCCAATCCAGTCCTGTCACATGTGCCTGCGGATTCTGTTTCGCAATCTCGATTCCAAATAATCCGTGACCGGCAGCAATATCCAGCACCCGCATCGGCCCCGATTTTCCATCCAGCACCACTTTGCCCAGCGGCCCCGCCATAGGCCCCATCATTGGCGCCATCTTTTCCGCAAACTGAACCCAGATCGGATTCTCCGGCTCAACCGTGCCATCGCCCGGCAAATTGGTGCGCCCCGCCCGTACAACCTCCGCCAGGTTGTCATAGGCTCCGTGCATCGCCGGATTGCCCAGGAACTGGGCGATGGAAGCCAGGCACGCCGGCGACCGCGGATCCAGGAAAACCGCGCTCGACGGAGTCAACCGATAGCCCGCCTCGTCCTTCACTAGCACGCCGTTAATCGTCAGAAAATCGCACAGGATGCGGATGCCTCGCTCCGACGCGGAACAGCGCTGCGCGATGGAGGCAACATCTCCCGGGCCTTCTCCAACCGCACGAAACAGGTCCAGGTCGATTGCCGCTTTCAAAGCTGCCGTACGCTGATACGCGTTCAGCATGTCCAATACCAGCCCGGGATTCACCGGGCTTTCGGTGCCATTTCCAGGTTGCATTCCAAGCCTCCTCTGACAAAAGTAAGGGTATAAATGATTGAATTGTTTGGGGGCCAAGCCAGCGTATCACCAAACAGGAAAGTTGGTCTGTTCTTTCCCATTCAATGTCAGCCACGATGTTCCGCTCCGCTGTTCGACCTTACTTTCCATCCGGCGCCGCAGTCGAGGCGGCACCGGCACTCGCGAGTTGCTGCGTCTGAATCGTGTAATCCTGGTATTGAATCGTCAACGTGGCGCTGCCTCCAAAGCGAATCCTCGATACGCTCTCGTTATGCTCAGGCAGCCAGAAATCCCCAACCTTTTTGTAAGTTTCGTCGATGTTGGTGCTCTTGATCCAGAAAGAAGGATTCTGCGCCGGCTCCGCTTGAATGCCGCACACGGCAAAGTCCTGATCGTTCACGCGGATCTTGCCGCGATACAAATATTTGTTCGCCCTCTTCGGCTGCACAGACAAACTGTACGAGCAGCCGTCCTCTTCCGGCGCATATTCCAGGTCGCTGAACTGATAGTTTTTTCGGTCCAGGTTCACTGCTTTCCTGGCATTTTCCAGTTGCGCGTCCGTTTCTGTTTTCAGCAGGCGTTTCAATACCTGGTCGACCAGAAATTTCGGCCCGCTCTGCGAAACCACGGTAAATGCCTTGGTATTCGGCGCCTGGTACTGCATGGAGACAGCCATCCGCGCTTCCAGATCTTTCGGGAATCCGTGATAGTGAACCGTATATAGGCGGCTGCCCTCGTAGCTCTTCAAGCCTCTGGCGCGCTCTTCGTTCCTTGCAACCAGGTGGTCGACCACCTGCTCCAGCGTCATCGGAGAGGCAACTGCGCGGGTGCCATCGGTCGCAGCCAACGCTCTGCCGGTCGAAAAAATATTCATCATCATCAATAGCATCGCCGGCAATGCAAAACGGCAAACTTTATTCGTCTTAAGAAACCGGCTGGACAGGTAAAGAGTCATTCAAGCTCCGAGTTTGATTATTCATTGCCGTGGCCTTGGCTTCGACCAGGTGCGAACGGTAGGTTTGGTAGATGTTTTGAAATGCGCTGCCCCACGAACTTGCGAGTGCCTGCCGCCGACCCGCTTCTCGCATGGACGACACCATCTCCGGATCTGTCATCAGACAAGCGACGTAAGACGCGAACTCCTCGAAATTCCTCGCGACGTAGCCTGTTTTCCCATGCTCGACCGTATATTTCGGTCCGCCTGCCGCCATTGCAACCACTGGAACTCCTGACGCCAGGGCTTCCAGAACGACCAGGCCAAAGGTTTCCGTCTCCGATGGAAATGCCAACACGTCCATGTTCGCGAACGCGCGCGATAACTGGTCGCCGCCCAAAACCCCGAGAAGCTCCGCGTGACGCATATTGTGGCGAAGCCACTCCTGCTCTGCGCCATGACCCGCAATCACAATACGGAAATCGCGAAGTCCGTTGCCAAGCAGTGTCTGTTCCAAACGCGCCAGCCAGCGAACACTTTTCTCCGCCGTCAACCGCCCCACGTAGCCTATCGTGAATGGGCTGCCCTCGCTGTCGCGATACTCGGGACTGAACCTGGCTGTATCGACTCCATGGCCCATTGGAAAGCACGGTTTCCCCGTGCCATCGGCCAGCATCTGCACGATCTCCGGATTGGGCGCGAAAAGAATTCGAGGAATTTTATAGAAGCGCGTGGTTGCACTATCACTCAATTGCTGCACCCGGCGCGAGACGTACCCGGCCACCCGCTGCGGTAGAAATTTCAGTGCCTGCGCGGTTCGCAATCCTGCATATTGCGGGAGATTGGTTTGCCAGAAAGCCGCCAGCGGGATTTTCATCTTGTGAGCGCACATGGCGCCCAGAATTCCAATATCGCTGGGTCCCGTAATCTGGATCAGGTCTGGCTTGAACGCCTCCAGTTGCGCCGCCACGTCGCGATAGCGTCGCAGCAGGATCAGGTCAAACTCGTGAGTGCGGTCCAGAGGAAATTTAATGGGGCTGCGCCGTAGTTCCATCCGGGTCACGGGCCCTTCCTGAATCAACCCGTCGCCTAGCCCGGCATGGACAATCAGCAGCGGGATATCACATTCCCGCGCATACGCGGCGAAATTTCTGGCAACAATTGCAACCCCATCCACCTCGTGAAATGCGTCTGGGAAATACGCAACTCGGGCATATTGGCCGTTCACGAAATGGCCTCAGATCGTCCCTCTGATAAGGTGTGCAGGTCCATCTCGTCGGCATAAACGCGTTTTGCCGCCCACTGCACAGTCGCATTTTCCGCCAGTCGAAACACTGAGAAAATGCGCTCGACAAATTCCGGCGGCGATTTCCAAAACGCAGAAAGCGGCAAAAACCCTTCTCCGGTTTTGTCCGGATGAAACACCCTGTCGTCCCAGCGGCGCGAACCTTCCGGATACTCGGGATAGTACCGGATCACATCCAGCACCGCATGCGCAACGCGCACACACATGGGATCGGCATACTGCTCCATAAACAAAATGTGGCTTCGTTGCTCCGTGCGAATTTCATGAACGAACTCCGCAAAACTACGCGCATGGCTCAAATTGACATTGGCGCTCGGTTCACAGGCATGCCGGTCTCCGCCAGAAACGATCGGCAGACGCCAGCGTTCCGCCAGTGGGACCACACGTTTGTTCTCTTCCCACGTGCGCATTCCGTTGATCTCAAACGCGTGCAAAAATGCGCCGTTCTGCAACATAAACGTATCCAGGCAATTTGCATGACGCTGGGCTCCCAATCCACCCAGGTCCCACAACGGATGGTTGAACACGATCAGCACTTCCGGAAACGAGTGCAGCGCCGCCAGCAGTTCCGCTGCATCCACGCTTTGCGGGTTTTGTGTGTATCGCTCCAAAGCCTGGGTCAGATCATGCGCGTGCTCGACCGGCAGGTTGTGAATTCCCAGGTGAAATACGCTGCCACAGTAGGGCACGGTCCACTCCATCGAAAGTGGGACCTCGGCAGTCTCGCTCGCCAGCCGCAATAAGGATGGAGCCTGGATCGAATCGTGATCGGTCAGGCTTACAAGAGCAGCCAGATCCAGGCAGCGCTCAATCTGCTCCTTCTCTACTTCGAAGGCCAGCTTCGGCGTCAGCGGAGAGGTCCAATAGGCACGAGAAAAATCAACCGGCACCACGGATTTTCGATATTGCCGGTCCAGCGTCCGTTGAATCACTGGCCACTTTTCCGTGAAGGCAGGAATGAATTGCAGCTTTTCTTTCGAGTGTCGAGTGTGGCTATGAAGCGATAATCCCGTGTGATATCCGCGGGTGCAGTCTGCACTCCTCCAGATACACGAAACCTTAGTGGATGCCAATGGGAATAGAACCTCGCTGATCTGTGAACACACTACACCCCATGATCGACATTCGGCACTGTTACGTTTGGGAAAGGAACGGACCGCTGTATTCGACTCGCTCCGATCACAAACGCAAGTTCAACTAAACCATGGGCAAGGTTCGTCCAGGGCTTCTCTTAATATCTTAAGATTTGGGTGATCACCGATAGTCTACCCTAACGGCAACAATCGTGAACAGTAAGCCTGCAGATATTCGACAGAATTTGTGGGAGCCGCCCGACCATCCATGCCCGGCAGCCCAATTTCCATCGTGATAATCTCAAAAAAGGATGCGCCCGTAGCTCAGCTGGATAGAGTGAACGCCTCCGAAGCGTTAGGTCACAAGTTCGAATCTTGTCGGGCGCACCATTATTTTCGATTGACCTCAGCTCACAAGTTCCCCGCCGTGGTGGATTGTCGTGCGCACCATGCATCCAAACCACGCAGTGGATTCGCTTCCCCAACTTCTAACCATCAAGGAGATGTACGCGAATGAGTTATGTGCCCGACGAAAAACGCTATCAACATGCCGAGTTTCGCCGCTGCGGTCGATCTGGAATCGTGTTGCCTCCCATTTCCCTGGGCCTGTGGCAGAACTTCGGCGGCACCGACGTCTTTGAAACCGGTCGCGCCGTCATTCGGAGAGCGTTCGACCGAGGCGTCACTCATTTCGACCTGGCGAATAACTATGGCCCGCCTTACGGCTCCGCGGAAGAGAATTTCGGCCACATTCTTCGCAAGGATTTTCGCGATCACCGTAACGAGCTCATCATTTCCTCCAAAGCCGGCTGGGATATGTGGCCCGGCCCCTACGGTGTTGGTGGCTCACGCAAATATATGCTGGCCTCGCTCGACGAAAGCCTGGAACGCATGGGTCTCGATTACGTCGACATCTATTACTCTCACAAGCCGGACATGACGGTGCCGCTGGAAGAAACCATGGGCGCGCTGATCACCGCCGTCCACCAAGGCAAAGCCTTATATGTCGGCATTTCATCGTACGATGCCGACCGCACTCGCGAAGCCGCCAATATTTTGGAGATGGAAGGCGTTCCCCTGCTGATCCATCAGCCCTCCTACTCCATGCTGAATCGCTGGATTGAAAAAGAACTGCTCGGCACGCTGGCCGAGCTCGGTGTCGGCTGCATTGCCTTCTCTCCGTTGGCGCAAGGCCTGCTCACCAACAAATATCTCAATGGCGTTCCGGCGAATTCCCGCGCCACCGCCGAGCAAAGCTCCCTGCTCAAGAAGTTTCTCAGCGAGCAGAACCTCCAGCGCGTACGCTCCCTGAATGAAGTGGCAAAGGGCCGCGGCCAGACCCTCGCACAGATGGCAATTGCCTGGGTGCTGCGCGATCCTCGGGTGACTACCGCACTGATCGGCGCACGAAATGTGGATCAGCTCAACGACTCTCTCGATGCAGTCAAGAAACTTCAATTCACCGATGCCGAACTGAAAGAAATCGACCGCTTTGCGGAAGATAGCGGTATCGATCTCTGGAAAGATGCGCGCGAAGGACGCGAGTAGCCCGACTCGGGCTCCACCGTCGATTCTGCGCATCTTCCACGCCCCTCGCAGCATCCACTGCATGAGACACTTGGCATGTGCGCTGCAGTCCGGCTACCGGCATCCGCCGCGCACCCAGAGCGAATTTTCTACAGGTGTGGATTGAAACTTCACAGGGCACTGCTCGCGTCGGCGAGTCGCTCTGGGGAGGCACAGCGATAGGAAATCTGCTCCATTCCATCCGTCAGGAGAGACGCGGACTTGAACGCAGATTGCTATCCCGTTACGGCGCTGCCGCACGTCAGCGATCTCTATCGCGATTATGTGTCCGGCAATTGGGAGAAATTGCGCGCGTTTTATCCGGAAGCTGCCGCGAATGACGGTCAGTGGATGAAGAACACGCCGCAAATGGATCCGGCTCGGCGCTACGCGATTGCCGAATTACTGCGGCAACAGAATCGAGAATTTGGTTCGGGCCCCGAAACACAATCCAACCTCGATCGGCTCGCTGCCGGGGCAGGGGCTGTCGTCACCGGTCAGCAGGTCGCGCTCTTCGGCGGCCCGCTCCTCACATTGATGAAGGCCGCAACCGCGATCCATCTGGCTGCAGAAGCCACCCGCGCCGGCTATCCACATGTCCCTATTTTCTGGCTGGCGACCGAGGATCACGACTTTGACGAAGTCAACCAGGCGACCTTCCTCTGCGACAACAACATCACCACACTCCGTCTGCCGCATCATCCCGCGCCCGGTCGGCCAGTGGGAAATTTGCCGTTCGGCGAAGCCATCCTGCCGGTTGTCGAAGAACTCCGCCGATGTCTCGGCGACAAGTCTGTCACCGACTCGATCGCCGCTCTATACACACCCGCCGCGACCTTTGCCTCCGCATTTGCCGCGCTGCTGACGCGCATTTTCAGTCGTCATGGCCTCATCGTCATCGACGCGTCTTCGCGACCCTTCCACGCCCTGGCGCATTCCACGTTGCTCGCTGCAATTCGAAATGCTGACGAACTCCACGCCGCCTTGCTGGAACGGGCCCACGCATTGGAACAAGCCGGCTACCACGCCCAGGTCATGGTCGGCGAGTTCTCCAGCCCGCTCTTTCTGAACGATGCGACCACCGGTATCCGCACCGCCCTGAAAAAAACTTCCGCCGATCAATGGTCCGCCGGCCCTGCCCATTACACGACTGCCGACCTCATCCGAATTCTCGACACCGCTCCGGAGCGCCTAAGCCCCAATGCCCTGCTGCGGCCCGTCGTTCAGGACACCCTGCTGCCTACCTCCGCCTACATCGGCGGGCCGGCCGAGGTGGCCTATTTCGCGCAATCGCAGATTCTCTATCAGCAAATTCTCGGTCGCACCACGCCGATTTTGCCGCGCTATTCCGCCACGTTGCTGGAGCCATCAATGGCGCAGTTGCTGCACAAACATAGGCTCACGCTGCCTGATGTTTTTACCACTCCCGACGCGCTGGCGCATCGGCTCGCCGCGCGCGCCATGCCCGTCGAAGCCAAGCGCAAACTCGCCGCCGCCGGCAATGCGCTGCACGAAGAGCTTTCCACCGTCACCGAATGGATGCGTGCACAGGATCAAGGTCTCGGGCACGCCGCCGACGTTGCTGCGTCAAAAATGCTGTATCAGATGAACCGCCTCCGCCGCCTCTCTGCCAACTTCCAGTTGCAGCGCGATCAAAGCCTGCGACGCGCGGCCGATGCGCTGTGCGAGAATCTTTTTCCCAACGGCAATTTGCAGGAGCGCGTCTTCGCCGGCGTTTCCTTCCTCTCCCGATTTGATTCGCCGTTGATCGATACGCTCGTCGAGCAGGCGCGCACCGGCCACTGCGGCCACCACGCTCTTTTTCTGTAAGTCAAAGCGAGCGTGCCAGAGATGCACCATGCTCAATTTGGTTGTCCCACTTTTCCAGCAAAACTGGCGTTTTCCGCACACTCCCTGTCAATCTTCCCATCGCAAATTCGCATCCCATACTTGGATGTTGACCTCACCAAGCACGCCGTTATCTAAATTGGCTTCATCGTTTGCCGCTTCGAGGCAAGTACCCTCGTTCCGAGAAAATAATTCAATGATCGATTTTCATTCGTTGCAACATTGTGAAACCTGCCGCATGCAGGAACATTTATTAACCAGCCGATTGCCCCCGGCGCTTCGTCAGGAACTCAACTCCCTCGCCTTTCGCGTGTCGCTGCCCGGCGGCTCGACCGTGTTTCAGGAAGGCAACGAGGCGAATGGAATTTTCATCCTGCGCAAAGGCCGTGCCAAGGTGGCCATGAATTCTGAACTCGGCCGCACTGTCATTCTGTACCTCGCAGCTCCCGGAGAGCTGTTAGGACTCAGCTCTGTCATTTCCGGCACTCCCCGCCAGGTGTCTGCAATCACCGTCGAACCATGCGACCTCGACCTGGTGCGACGTGACGATTTCCTCGAGTTCCTCAACAGCCACGAAACTCAGTTCCGCGCGGCGCTTGACGAGCTGGCACAACAGCACAGCTGCATCCTGAATGCGATCCGGCGACTTTCGCTTGCACCGTCGCTCCTGGCGAACCTGGCGCGCTTTTTGCTTGGGCTTAATTGCCCTGAAGACAAGCCGCAGACCGACAAGATCCATCTGAAACACACCCAGGAAGAAATCGCGCAACAGCTCGGCACCACCCGCGAATCCATCACCCGCACCCTGGCCAAGCTGCGCAAAGAACACATCATCGAACAGCGCGGACGCGTTCTCACCATCCGCAATCGCAGCCTGCTGGAACATATTGCCAGCGCCCGAGTCGATGAAGCGGCCCTGAAACTCGCATAAGCCACAAAGTTGTATCCTGATGCGGAGCCAATGATCCGCAGAAAGGATGCAGCCATGACCGCCAAGCCTTCCAATATTTTTGATATCACCTGTCCCGACTGCGGTGCCATCGTCAAGGTGGACGCGACCACCCACGCTGTCATCGCTCACACCCCAGCGCCGCGAAAAAAGACGTTTGAAGATTTCGAGGCAGCCACACGCGCCCTGAAAGATCAGGAAGAGCGCAAGCAGGCTCTGTTTCGTCAGTCCGTCGAAGCCGAAAAAAATAAGGACGATGTGCTGGAGAAGAAGTTTTCTGAAGCACTGCGCCGCGCCAAGGAGTCGCCCAGCGAATCTCGCCCGCTCCGCGACTTCGATCTGGACTGATCCAGGGCGACATTGTCATCCTGGAAAGACTCTCATCGATGGCGGTAAACCCCGGATTGTGGTGGGGGAATAGTGCGAGGTAGACCCCGGACTTTAATTCGGGGATCGGGCACCCCGAAATGTGCCTTCAGTCGGTAAGGTAAGAAACTACTTCAACGCGCGCATCACCGCAGCCACGGATGTATTCCACTCCGGCAAGTTACACTCAAACTCCCGCGCCAACTTCGCGCAATCCAGCTGAGAATTCTTGGGTCTCTCCGCCGGCGTGGGATAGTCCGACGAAGGGATCGCCACCAGCCGCGCAAACTTCGATCCTTGCCCCGCTGCAGACATCGCGCGCAACCGGACAGCTTCTTCCGCAAAGCCAAACCAACTGGTCTTGCCCGCCGCCGCAATGTGGTACACACCCGACTTCGCCGTCGCAAACTTCTCGTGATGCCATTTCTCCGCAATCGATGCAGTCGCTTTCGCAAGGTCACGCGACCATGTTGGCGCGCCAATTTGATCGTTCACGACATGCAGTTCGCGCCGCTCCATCGCCAGCCGCAATATGGTCAGCAGAAAATTTTTCCCCTCACCGCCATACACCCAGCTCGTCCGCAAAATTAGATAGGGTACGCCCCCCGCCGCCAGCGCCTTCTCTCCGTCCAATTTGCTTTTTCCGTACACGCTCAAGGGATGCGGTCGGTCGCTCTCCACATACGGCGTCTCTTTGCCGCCATCGAACACGTAATCGGTCGAATAGTGAATCACCGCCGCGCCCACACTTTTCGCAGCGGCTGCCAGGGTCGCCACCGCCTCCGCGTTGATGCGGTGCGCAAAATCTGGCTCGCTCTCCGCTTTGTCCACCGCGGTATACGCTGCCGCATTCACAATCAGCTGCGGTCGCACTTCATGCACCACATCGCCGATTGCATAGTCAGAGGTCAAATCGAGCTCATCGCGACTCGTGGCCGTCACTTCGCCCAGCTTCGCCAGCGAGCGACTTAGTTCGCGGCCCACCTGCCCATCACGCCCGGTTAATAGGATCCGCAGGCCTCCGGAATGTTTTTCTTTCATACATCCGCCTCGCGCAGTACCTGCAAAAGATAATTTCCATAACCGCTCTTGCCCAGCTTGGCCGCCAGCCGCTCCATCTGGTCAGCATCGATGTAGCCCAGGTGATACGCAATTTCCTCCGGACAAGCCACCTTCAGACCCTGCCGCTTTTCAATCGTCTGGATAAAGCTGGCCGCCTCAATCAGCGAATCCTGCGTCCCGGTGTCCAGCCACGCGAACCCGCGCCCTAACACTTCCACATGCAGTTGGCCGCGCTCCAGATACCAGCGATTCACATCGGTGATTTCCAACTCCCCACGCGGAGAAGGCTTCAGCGACTTGGCCACTTCCACTACCTGCGTGTCATAGAAATAAACGCCCGTCACCGCGAAACGAGACTTCGGCTTCTGCGGCTTTTCTTCAATTGAAATGGCCCGCCGATTCCCGTCGAACTCCACCACGCCATATCGCTCCGGGTCCTGCACCGGATAGGCAAACACCGTCGCGCCTTCTTTACGGTTCGCCGCCGTCTGCAACATTCCAGAAAGGTCGTGCCCGTAAAAAATGTTGTCGCCCAGGACCAGCGCCGACGGATGCCCATCGACAAAACGTTCCCCAATCAAAAACGCCTGCGCCAATCCGCCCGGCTCCGGCTGCACCGCATAGGTGAACTTCAGCCCCCATTGCTCTCCCGTCCCCAGCAGAGCCGCAAATCGTGGCGTGTCCTCAGGAGTGGAAATGATCAATACATCGCGGATGCCCGCCAGCATCAGCGCCGACAGCGGATAGTAGATCATCGGCTTGTCGTAAACCGGCAGCAATTGTTTGCTGGCAGCAATCGTCAGTGGATACAACCGCGTGCCCGATCCACCGGCCAAAATAATTCCGCGCACACTCGCTCCCTTATTCCTCGACTCTACGCCGGCCCGCTCGCGCTGGCTCGGTCGTTCGACCGTCATAGTTCTGTTCAATCCACGCGCGATATTCCCCGCTCAATACATCCGCAATCCAGTCTGGATGCTCCAGGTACCACTCCACCGTCTTGCGCAGCCCAGTCGAAAATGTTTCTTTTGGCCGCCAACCCAGTTCCTGCTCCAGCTTGGTCGCATCAATTGCGTAACGCCGATCATGGCCCGGCCTGTCCTTCACAAAACGGATCAGCTGCCTGTGCGGGCAATGCGGCGAACTCGGCCGCAGCTCATCTAGAATTTCGCAGATCGTTTCCACGACTTCGCGATTGCTGCGTTCATTTCTGCCGCCAACGTTATAGGTTTCTCCGGGCCTTCCCTTTTCCAGAACCAATCGCAACGCGGCGCAATGGTCACGCACATACAACCAGTCGCGCACATTCAACCCATCACCATAGATGGGCAGCGGCTTACCCTCCAGCGCATGCGTGATGATCAGCGGAATCAGTTTTTCCGGAAAATGATATGGCCCATAGTTATTCGAGCAATTCGTGATCATCGTCGGCAGGCCATAAGTATGGAAATATGCCCGCACCAGGTGATCGGAAGCTGCCTTGGTCGCGGAGTAGGGGCTGTTCGGGGAGTAAGGCGTGGTTTCGCAGAACGCGGGATCGTCTGCCCCCAGCGAACCATACACCTCGTCGGTGGAAACATGCAGAAATCGAAATCCTGCCCGCTCCTGCTCCGGCAAATTGTTCCAATAGGCCCGCGCCGCCTCCAGCAATACAAAGGTTCCGCGCACATTCGTCTCGACAAAAGCGTCCGGCCCCAGAATCGAGCGGTCCACGTGGCTTTCGGCCGCAAAATGCACAATCGCGCGTGGATTGAACTCTTCCAGCAACGCCTTCATTCGGACCTGATCGCAAATGTCTGCGCGGACAAACGTGTATTGCGGGTCTCCCGACACGCTCTCCAGATTTTTCAGGTTGCCGGCATACGTCAGGCAATCGACGTTGACCAACGGAGCAGAAGAGCCGGCGTCTTCCAGCCAGTCCAACACGAAGTTCGAACCGATAAATCCAGCCCCCCCGGTCACAACGATGGGGGACTTCGTCCAGGAAGATTCTGTCAAATGATTCATCCTTACCAGGTCTGAGTTCCGCGTGGGTGGGGACTGTCCACAACCCACGCAGCCACCCTCCTGCGTCGGAGATGTTGAAAGCTCAGTCTACTGTATGCGACCTTGGGTGCATGACCGGCCATCGGTCTCGAAACCACGGTACACTTTCTCCATGGAAGTTCTTTCCACCCGCCTGCCTGGAGTTCTCCACCTCCGCCCTCGCGTCTTTACTGACAATCGCGGCTGGTTTTCAGAAACGTGGAATGAGGCCACCTTCGAAAAAGCCGGCCTTCCCTCTCACTTTGTCCAGGACAACCAGTCCCGCTCCCGCCGGCATGTCTTACGCGGCCTGCATTTTCAACTGCAGCATGCCCAGGGCAAACTGGTACGCGCCGTGACCGGGCGAATCTTTGACGTCGCCGTCGATGTTCGCCGTTCTTCCGCTCGTTTTGGCCAGTGGGTCGGCGTCGAACTGGCTGCGGAAGCCCCGGAAATGCTCTGGATTCCTCCCGGTTTCGCCCATGGCTTTCTGATTCTTTCCGAGTTCGCCGACGTGCTCTACAAGACCACCGACTTTTACTCTCCGGCCTCCGAGCGCACCATTCGGTGGAACGATCCAGCAATCGGGATCGAATGGCCCTTGACCGCCGAACCCATCATCGCCGCCAAGGATGCCGCTGGCACTCCACTCGACCAGACCGACGTGCCCGACTAGCTAATAGCTGCACCCGAAAACTTCGCTATCCGCAGTTGTTCCAGACCTCCTGTTCAGAAAACCTCCGACCCCCTCCTGTTGTGCCTCTCCCAGTTCATCCTTCATCCTGCGGTAGGTCTGGCAGAATTCCCGGGCAACGCCGTTCGAACGTCTTCCCGGTTTTGAATGAGATAAGTGATGTATCTGATTCCTCCGAATTTGTACAGGTCACGGAAGTTTTTTTATCGTCTTCTGACCGGAAATGGGATAGACTCAGTCAGACAATTCCACCACTTACACTTGTTGATCGAGTCAAGCACAAGAAACTAAAGTGCGCGAAGTTTGATAGTCGTTTTTGGGTTCAACTTTAGGGATTACGCAAAAAGTTGCACACTGTTTCGGTTCTTCTGCCTGCGGCGATAGGATCCGCCAAAGTGCGTGGTCACTGTACGAGGGGCAAGAAGAACCCTTAGGATCTGCACTCGCGGCACAGGTTGGGAATCGCACTACTCACTCACCTGACTCAATTCCAGCCGCCCCATGGAACCTGAAACCTGTGGCCTGAGAGGCCCAAAGTTTTGGAATGATTCTGGGTGGTTCAATCCGGTCGGCACTCAATCAAAGCCGGCCCTACTTCCACTCAAGTACGTGACGCAGTTTCACCGTTGTTCATTTTTTTGAGGTCAACATCATGTCCCGATTCTCCCGTCTATTCGCCAGCGGCTCCTCACTCCGGTTCGCATCCGCTTCAGTCGCCGTAGCCTTGTTCGCCAGTCTGCTGATGCTACCCACCTCCGCCCATGCGCAAGGGCTGTCTTCAGCGACCATCGGCGATCTTTGAACACGGGCACGATGCCGTCAAGCCGTGGCCGCCGGAGATTTGAACGTTCTGGCTTTCAGAGCATGGCGGTCGCCAACAGCACGAACCAAGACGATCAGCGTATACCTGGGGACTGGCCCCGGCACTTTTACCAGCGCTTGCACATATGGGGCATGTAACGGTGTGCCGACAAATAGCGGACTGACCGGCATCATCGCCGCAGATGTCAACAACGACGGATATCCCGACATCATTGTGGCCTGCATCGGCGCGCCACTGTCGATCTATTCCAAAATAAGGGAGCCGGCAATCCGGCCAATTTGAGCCGCAAGTTGCGACATTCACGGTGGCAATCCGACGCGATGGTTGTCGGCGACTTTGTCCGGAAGCGGCACGCTCGACATGGCTTTGCAGACTCGCACTGGCGGCATCACGGTTTTCACGAATGTCGGCGGAACCAACGGAACCATTAACTGTCAGTCACAGACTGGCACTCTAACCGGCATGGTGTCTGGCGACTTCAACCACGATGGACATCTGGACCTGGCAGTCTCCGACAGCGCGAGTAGCAAGGTGGACGTGCTCACACAACGGCACAGGCAACTTCACCCTGCTCGGCAGGATATTCAACAGGTACTGGCACGAACCCGGCCGGCATCGTAGCTGCGGATTTTAACAACGACGGCAAGATGGACGTTGCCACTATCAACGCATGGAACACACGCCGTGACTGTTCTGCTGGGTAGCGCTACAGGCGCGTTCACGGTTCAGCCGGCGCAGGCTACCGGAACCAATCCGATCGGCCTCGTCGCCGACGATACAACAGCGATGGTATCCCGATGTCATCGCTTTCGATTCGCCGACCGCAACCACCGGCGAGGTCGACGTTCTGTTAGGAAATGGTAACGGTACGTTCCAGGTCGGCGCAGGTTTCAGCCAGACGTTCGTTCCTGGCACACAGGCCGCTGTCGCGGACTTTAATCGCGATGGCAAGCCGGACATGGCCCTGACCCAGCAGGGCAATCTCACCGGTTAGCCTGCTGCTGAACAACACTCTGCCCACGCAATATCCGGACGGTCGCAGCTTTCTGCCGCTCACACCTTGACCATCGGCCACGGCAACATGGCCGACGGCGTCGCGGTAGGGTGACTTTAACCGGGACGGCAATCTCGACATCGCCGTTAGCTATCTGTCAGGACAATCATGTTCAGATACTTGCTGAACAATGGCGGCGGCTACAGCAAGTTCACTCAGGGCGGCGTGTATACAGTTGGCAGCCAGCCCTTCTGGATCGCTTCCGGTGACCTGAATGGAGATGGTTATCCCGATCTCGTGACCGCCAACACCAACGTCAACGGGCCGACCGGTACCGTCAGCGTACTGCTGAACAACAAGAATGGAACCTTCGCCGACGCCGCCACCTACACCGTCGGCAACCAGCCCTACCAGGTCGCCATCGGCGACATCAACGGCGACGGCTACCCGGATCTCGCCGTCACCAACTACGGCGCGAATACCGTTTCCATCCTGATTGGATCGAAGACCGGAACCTTCACTGTTCGCCGACCACGCTCGCCACTTGCGCGAATCCATACGGCGTGGCCATCGGCGACTTCGCACATAACGGTTTCCCGTCGTCGCTGTCACCTGCTACAGCGCTGCCGAACTGGAAGTTTTCCCGAACAACGGCAATGGAACATTCGGCACGCCATTCATGTACACGGCGGGCAAACTCAAATCCCGCTTCACCTGGATCATCGTTTGGGTGACTTCAATCGCGATGGCAAACTGGACATCGTAGTCGGCAACACCACCGCCAACAACATCTCGTTCTTTGCCGGCAATGGCAACAACACATTTGCTGCCAGCGTGAAAGTCCATCACTCAATTTCCCTGACTCCATCGCTGGCTGGAGACTTCAACGGCGACGGCATTCTCGACATCGCTGGCGTCGCTCCAAACTTCAACGCAGTGGAACTCACTCTCGGCGTTGGCGACGGTACCTTCGGTACCCTCGCGCAGCGCGCCGCCGGAGAATTAACGGCGAAAACGCAGCCCTGGGCGTCGGCTGTCGGCGACTTCAACAACGATGGTCACTCGGATATCGTTACCGCCAACACCTACCACCAGGTCAATCTTGCGAATAGCCCGGCCTACCAGACGCGCTTTCTGACGGAATATCCCGGCCGACCCAGGCGGCAATGCCAGCATTGACGTGCTCACTGAATGCGTCGGCAGCGAACATCTCAGCCTTTCGACGACTCCGCCATTCACCGATTCCCGCCAATCACCACGTGGAACCACGGTGACGGCATCTCGTGCAGACCGGCGTTCAGCGGCGCAACTCCAACCGGATCGGTCATCTTTGAAAATCCGCCGGTGCGGCGCTCGGTTCAGGCCCTTATACCTTGAATGCAGCGGCGTGGCAACGTATAGCGTTGGACACCTCGGAAGCGGATCGTATCTGTTCACTACTCTTTATTCCGGCGATGCCAACTTCCAGCCCACCACGGTTTCCGGCAGCAATGCCACCGTCACTGTGGCTGGAACCCCGGTCACACTTGCCTTGAGTCCGACGTCTGTTAATTTCGGCAATACCTTCACGGCGACAGTTACTGTGATCGGAAATGCCACCACCGGAAGCTATCCAAAAGGGACTGCAACCATTTATGCAACTGTCGGGAACTACCGCGATTGCCCTGGGGACCACAGGCACACTCACGGCAGGTTGGGCAGGAAACACCAGCACAGGTGCGGTCACGATTACGGCGAACGCACCAAACCTCAATGTTGGCACCTATGAACTGTATGCCGTCTTTAATCCGTCCACTGGAACCCTATACAACGGGGTCTCTCGGGCGAGCCATGCTGACGGTGATTACGCCAGTGCCGAAAGGCACTGCTACCAGCATCACTTGCACCGCCGGGTTCTTTGGCGGCACCTGCACATCCACGACAACTGTAACCGCCACGGGAGCACCTGTTCCGGCCGGACTAACAGTCAACTTCACCGCGACTGGGGACAGACCGGAACGGAAACGACCAATGCTGCTGGACAGGCAACATTTCCTTACGCCGGGAGTTTTGGGATCGTACACGATCACTGCAAGCTTCCCAGCACAGGCCGGCTACGCTGCTTCCAGCAACAGCACCACCGTATTCTGCTTCATCATTTGCGGTTCGGAGCGCACGGGTTCAGCCACCGGGTTTAACTCTCTCACCCCGTTCGCGAGGACCAATCGGGCCGCGCCGTTCCGACTGTTCTAACGCACTACCTCCACCCCAAAAGGGCTGCCGCTTCCAAGCGGCAGCCCTTTTTTTCTTTCTCCTTCATCGCCTTTTCTTCCCCGTAACCATCCTCATCGAGTCGGCTGCCCGACGGAAAATTCCCCCATCTCTTAAATCCTTATGAATTCGCTTTCGTCGCCGGAAGTTCCGGCATCCAACCAATTGCCGAATTTCTCCGTGCCTAACTTGCGGACGGCAGGTTGTAACTTGGTTGCAATATCCGCCAGAGACAATAGATTGTTTCCTGAAACTCGTCTTCTGGCTCTGAACGAATCGAGAAACTCAAAAATCAATTCAGCCCTCCCTCCTGAAAGCATTAGTCTTTTTACTTTGCCTGTTGTCCGCACGACCGCACCCCTGGTGCGGCAACCTCCCCGGGATCCGATTCGCAACGCGGGCGAATCTGGATCCCATGAGTCACTCCGTGAATTGAAGTTGAAGTCGCTGAATTTCAGTCGAGGTCCTGGCCATGAATCCTGGTAGTGTTCGCAGCGTCATTTCTCGTCTTTTCGCCTTTATCGGCGTCGCCACAATCCTTCTCTTTTCCGCCAGTGCTCATGCGCAGGCCTTGTTTCAACCACTGGGCGCCCCCGGTTCCCAAAGCCAGACATATACGGCGGGCACTATGCCGCTGGGTGTGGCCTCCGCCGACTTTAACCATGACGGCTATCCCGACCTGGTGGTCGCCAATAAAACGGATACAAGCGAGGGCACTACCGGCTCCATCAGCGTTTTTTTGTCGAACGGTTCGGGCGGCTTTGCAGCTCCTACAAAATATCCAACTTGCGGTGGCCCCACGGCGGTTTTAGCTGAAGATCTCGACCTGACCGGGCTCCCGGACATCGTCATTACCTGCAACACTCCCACATCCAATGTGATCCAGGTGTTCCTGAATCTCGGCAACGGAACCTTCAATCCGGTCTCCGACGGAGTCACGAATATCACCCTGGGAACGGGCAAGGGCCCGGTCGCGATCACCTCGGGCGATTTCAATAACGACGGCCATCCTGATCTGGCCGTGGCCGACAGCCTCGACGGTACGATCACGCTGTTCCTCAGTAATCCTGCGAATGACTTTACGTATTACATCGTCTCGACGCTGTCTGGATTTGGCATGCCCAACGGCATTGTCGCCGGCAATTTCACCCAATCGGGGAATGTCGATCTGGCTGTCACCGACGGATCCACCGGTGCGATTCATATCTTGACCGGAGATGGAACAGGCAGCTTCACCGAGAGCTCCAGCGCGACTGTGGGAAGTGATCCGACAGGCATTGTCGCCGGCGACTTTAACAAGGATGGAGCCATCGATCTTGCCGTTCTTAATTCCGGTTCGGGCACGGTCAGCATCATGAATGGAAATAACAGCGGCGCCTATGCTGTCACTCGCACCATCTCCGTCGGTCCAGCCACGGGCACAGGCGGGCTCTACCTGCTTGCCCTCGACATCAATGGAGATGGCAATCTGGATTTGCTCACAGGCAACACCACGCAAAATGAAGTGGCTGTTTTGATGGGCCGCGGCAACGGCAATTTCGCTGCAGTGCAGGATTATGCCGTTCCCAACGGGCCAGCCTACGTTGCCCCCATCGATTTCAACCGCGATGGCAAGCCCGACCTGGCCGTAACTCAGTCGACCGGTGCCACCGTCTCGGTACTGATCAATAACACCTTGGCCACGCCGACAAATGGCGGGCTCAATTTTGTCGCTCCGCACGTTCCCGCCAGCGGTCATGGCAACATGGCCGATAGCGTTGCCGTCGCCGACTTCAACCATGATGGTTATCCCGACATTGCAGTAGCGTACCTGCAGGACAACGCCGTCCGCGTCCTGACCGGCAAGGGCAATGGACGTTTCAACACCGCTGTCGAATATCCGGTCGGCAATCAACCCTACTCCGTCGCCGCTGGCGACTTGAACAACGACGGCTACGCCGACCTGGTCACCGTAAACACCTCTCTCAACGCAAGACCAGGAACCATAAGCGTACTGATGAACAACGGCAACGGAAGCGGCACCTTCGCGTCCGCGCAAACCTACAATGTCGGAGCCCTGCCCTACCAGGTAGCGATCGGCGATTTGAACGGCGACGGAATTCCCGATCTCGCCGTGACAAACTATGGCGATAACACTGTCTCCATCCTCTATGGCCAAACCGGCGGCGGGTTTGTCGGTGGTCAAACACTGGCGACCTGCACGAATCCCTATGGCGTCGCCATTGGGGATACTCGCCACTCCGGCCAGAATGACATTGCCGTCACTTGTTTCCAAAGCGCCCAGATGGAAGTCTTTCTCAACAACAGCATGATGCCGTACCAGCCGCCACCGGCGCAGGCCAGCTTCCAGACTCCGGAAATCTACACCACCGACTCTGAGCCGACGTCACTGGTGATGGGCGACTTCAACCGCGATGGCAATCTCGATATCGTTACCGGAAATGCCACCGCCAACAATGTCTCTTTCTTTGCCGGCAACGGCAGTGGCGGATTTGCTTCTGCGGCGAATAGCTTTGCCCTCAACTTCCCCGATTCCATCGCGGCCGGCGATGTGAACGGGGATGGAATTCCCGACTTGGTCACAGTGGCTCCCAACTTTAATTCGGTTGCGATCCTGCTCGGCAAAGGCGATGGCACGTTCGCTCAGCGCGTCGAATTTGCAGCCGGCGAGCAACCCTGGGCTGTCGCCGTCGGAGACTTTAACCTTGATGGCAAGGTTGATATCGTCACCGCCAACACGGTAAATCGTGTCAACCTGACGAGTCCTGCTAACCAGGTGAGGTATATGACCGAATTTCCACCGAAGAAGAATGGTGGACCCAGCATCAACGTGTTGTTGAATGGTTCGGGTAGCACGATCACCCTGACTCACTCTCCATCAGGTACTGTCGCACCGGGCACGCCGATCACGCTCACAGCGACCGTCGCGGCTTCGCTTTCCACCAACACCGCAACGCCTTCAGGAACTGTCACGTTTGAGGACACCGAGGGCACCGTCCTTGGCTCGTCCACATTGAGCGGAGGAAAGGCGACTCTCACCGTTCCCAGTCTCAGCAGCGGCCGGCATGTCATCACCGTTCTGTACTCCGGGGATACGCTATTCCAACCGAACACCATGTCCGGATTTGTCGTTCGGGTCTCCGGCACGCCGGTTACTCTGACATTCCAACCAAATCCGGTCACGGTTGGCGCAACCTATAGGTACACGGCGACTGTGGGAACTGCCGGCTCCAAAAAGGCGCCAGTGGGCACCATCACCCTGTTTACCTTGCTGCCGGATGGGACGCTGGTACAGGCCGACGGACCCCATGCCGTCACACCCAATGCGAACAATACCTCCACATTTTCAGACAACCTGACCGCGGGGTCAGAAGGGAGCTCACAGTCCTATGCGGTGTTCAATCCTACTGCAGGCGCATACAAAGCTGGGAGTTCACCCACCGTTACCGTAGTCGTCACACCCTAGCGGAACTGATTGCCGTACGAACCAAGGCCGCATACGAAAAGTATGCGGCCTTCCCTTTTGTGCGGAAAAATCATCTCAGCCACGCGAGTGATCGGCCCCACTCACGGCTTGGGCGCCAGAACCGTTCTCAGCGCATATTGCACCCGCGGAATCATATCGCGAAATTGCACTGGAGAGGCGTTCGCGAGAAATGCATGAAATGCAGTCCGTCCACAAGGAGCATCCCCTGTCTGCATGCACAGCACGCCCAGGTTCAATTGCGACTCGGCGTCCTTGGGATCGATTTGAATAGCGCGCTCAAAATTCTGCCTGGCGGTGATGAAATCGTGTTGCTTTACCGCTACCAACCCCAGCCCGTTGTATGCAGGAATGTAGGGCTCGATCGCCAGCGCGCGCTGAAACTCTGTCGTCGCTTCCGCAAGCTGCCCATTCGCGGAATACGCGGACGCCAGGCCGTCGATTGTTCCCACATCCGTAGGATCCATCTTTACCGCAGGCTCATAATATGCAATCGCCTGTTGTGCGTTCCGTTGGCTCAGGTAGAGCTGCCCCAGCCTTGACAGGATCATCGGTCCGGTCACGCCGTGTTTCAACGCGTCAAGACAGAGTTGTAGATTAGCTTCGTTTTGGCCCGTGCTCTGGTATTCATCGCCAAGAGCGTAATAGAGAGCAGGATTCGACGGATCTTTCGCGAGTGCCTCCCGGTATAACTCAACCCTGCGCGAAGAAGACATTGCTCCCGCAGGTGTGTCCTTCGCCTGATGCAACAACTTCAGAATTTCGACCTGGTCCTTTGGATCGGCGCCGGTGCTATCCAAACTCGCCGACTCCTGGGAGGATCCGCCCAGATATCCAAGCGAGCGCAACTTCTTCGTCGTCTGCTCGTCCATCTGCTGCGAAACCACGTTTTCTGTTCCGTTGTTGCCGATCAATGCCTTCAGCTGCTCGTCCAGCTCGCGATACTCCTTGGGGTTCTCACCGATGACGTTGTGCAACTCGTTCGGATCATTTTTCAAATCGTACAGTTCCGGTTTCGGAGCGCGAACATACATCCACTCTGCTGTATGAATGCCGCGCAACGAAGCCCAGTTCATAATGAATTTCGGATACATGGTTTCTTCGTAGGAATATTCAGTCGCCGCCGGCTTGCCGGTAAAGGTCGGCACCAGGCTGGCTCCCTGCACCACCGAAGATGCGTGACCACCCAGTAAATCCAGAACCGTTGGCAGCAGATCGATCGTCCGCGCCTGCTGCGACACGCGAACACCCGCGGGAATACCGGGTCCAGCCATCACCCAGGCAATGCGCACCGTCGAGTCATACAGAAAAACTCCGTGCTCATATTCGCCGTGATCCCCCAGGCTCTCGCCATGATCGGAAAGCACGACGAACAAAGTATTCTGCGCGGGAGATCTCTTTTGCACCGCGTTTACGAACCACCCCAGCTGCTGATCCATATAGGCGATTTCCGCATCGTAGGTATCGCCCGGATATTGGCGTTGAAATTCCCCTGGTGGCGGAACGTACGGCTGGTGCGCGTCATAAAAATGAAGCCAGACAAAAAACGGCTTGTCCGCCTGTTCGGGCTGCGCGTTTAGCCATGCCATCGCGTGGTCTACCGTGACACCGGCATTCCGCATCATCCCTTCGCCATTTGGACCACCCGGCATGCGATCGTCATACTCAGAGAAGCCCTGATTAAATCCAAAAGCGCGCTTGAATACGATCGCGCCGACGAACGCTGCGGTATTCCAGCCGCGCTCACGCAAAATGGTGGCCATAGTGACCGACGAAGGTTGCAGCACAAATCCGCCGGTATCGCGCACATGGTGCACATTAGGATTGGTTCCGGTAAACATGCTGGCGTGCGAAGGAAGCGTCAGAGGCGCCTGCGCCACCGCCTTCTCAAACAAAACGCCGCGGCCGGCAAGCGCATCGATGGTGGGAGTTTTGATTTTCGCGTTGCCGTAGCAGTGCAGGTGGTCGGCCCGTACCGTGTCCAATGTGACGAAGACAATGTTCGTCGGCTTCATCGCGCCTGAAGTTGGCGAAACTGCTTGTGATGATTGCGCCGATGAAGGAATTTCTCTGGCCTGGGTTGCTTGTTTCTCTGACGATTTACATGCGGTTGCCGCTAGCAACGCAACCGTGCAGCAACCGAAAAGAAACATGTGTCGCGCGCGGGACCGCATGGACTTCTTTCTCCGTCAAAAGCAGCGATGGATTGACCTCCTCCAGCATCACCTAATCCCTATGCGAAGGCAACTGTGAAGTGCCGATGATGGCTCCTCCTCTCAAATCGCGGAAGGGGTGCCCGCTCCTGGACCAGGCGAGTGAAAACCGCTGGGGGCAGGTGGTGGCGTAAAACTCTGGCTGCCGCACCAGGAACAGAATCGCTGTTCGCCGGCAATCAACTGACCGCAATTTGGGCATGGCGATCCCAGCGGGCGCCGTATGGCAAAGTAGAGCAGAAATCCAAGCAGGTTGGGAACGAAGATACAAACCAAAACCCAGAGAACTGCAGGCATGGCGCGGCGGCGTGCATCGGCATAGACATATCCCAGGCAGAGCAACCAGAAAGCGGCGAATGTCCCCACGAGCAGGCCCATGCCCAATCCAATCACGGGGGCCAAAATCACGGGTGGCATTCCGTTAGCGGCGTTCACGGCAGCTGCATGCCATTGGGTAGCACCAATCAAAGGGCCAATGATGAGTGCACACGCAAATACAATCGCGGCCGCTACCTTGACACCTTTCGGTATTAGGCTCCAGAACGAATCGGTTTTCATAGAGATACTCCTTTCGCGTGCATCCACCTTTTCGACATCGTGGGTAGAGTTGGCAACAACAGGCAGAAGCAGACAGACGGCACGATCCATAGAGCTACCAGTCCCAACTG
The DNA here is from genome assembly GCA_963735505.1 of uncultured Acidobacteriota bacterium. Lineage (GTDB taxonomy): Bacteria > Acidobacteriota > Terriglobia > Terriglobales > Acidobacteriaceae > JAKAAZ01. The sequence goes on from CAVTLR010000008.1 coordinate 119,915, forward strand.
AACTTGCTGATGCGTCGCAGGCAAGGCACTGGCAAACCGATCGCCTAGCTGCATAGCGGCAAATGAACCAGCCAGCGTAAGGATCAGCGCCGCAACATAGCTCCACGCAAGTTGGCGGTGACTCAGCCGATGCGTTTCAAGCTGCGCGGCTCGGGCTATGAGCGCCGCGACAATCTTCTCGGGCAGGTTCGGATCCGTTTCAAACGAAAATTCTCCCAGGCCGGCAATCGCTCGGTTGGACACGTCCAGGTATTGCCGGCATGCGTCGCATGTAAGCAGATGCTGGCGGAGCGATTGTTCCTCGTGCCCGGAGACGCCGCCTGCGAGAGATTTGTCGATCAGCCGGCAGATCGATTCGTGACTATCAGTTTGCATGGGCTCCTCCGTCCATCTGTTGCCGCAGGGCCGCAAGGCCGCGATAAATTCTTGACGATATCGTCGAAACTGATGCTCCGACAACCTGGCTGATTTCCTGCAGCGACAACTCCTCTTGAAAGCGCAGGACCAGTGCCTCCCGAACGACAGGCTGCAGTAATTGCAGCGATGCAGCGAGATGCCGCGCATCTTCTGTCCGCGCCGCCTGCTCGAATGGTGAGGCTGCGGTGGAAATGGGCGAATGTGATGCACTCTCCCGCTCGTCATCGTCGTTCGAGTCAAGACTGAATAAGCGGCGTTTGCGAGTGTGGTCGATGGCGAGATTCCTGGCAATCGCGAACAGCCATGGCTCAAAGCGCGACTCGCCATCGTAGGACCGGCCGCGTTCCAGAACCCGCAGCCACGTTTCCTGTACCAGGTCGTCAACCTGATCGCGCGTGCCGAGCAGAAAAATAAAATAGCGCACCAGGCGATATTGATATTCCTGGACCAGGGCCTGCAGCAGTGCGAGGTCCCTCTGACGAAGGCCACGTGCAATGCGTTCGGGTTCGGACTCTGTCGCCGCCAATGTCATCTCAGACTCGAACATACGATGGGGATACGCAGGAGGGGCGGAAAATTACGCATCGGGGCGAATAAAATTGCCACACCGGGTGGGCAACAGGTTCTGCGCCTTGCAATTGTCCTTGCAATCGACACTCGGGCGGTATTCTTCAAGCAGTGGAAATGTCGATGCGCTAATCTTCCAATCAAGGGAACCTTTTGCACCATGACAGACGCTGAAAATCAGGCCGACCGAGCGACCCATGCGCCGCCTCGCAAAAACGTGCTGGTCATTGGACGAGATCATCGCGTGGCGGAAATTGTGGTGGAGGCGCTGCCGGACTGGCGCCTGGAACGCGCGGAGGATAACGAGACTGCGCTTGTGTTGCTGCGAGCCCAGCACTTCCACCTGCTGCTGACCGGCGATGAAACCTCCGGACAAGAGGATGTAGAACTGCTGCGGGAAGTGCGCCGCACGCGACCTCATCTGCGCTTGATTATCTTGACCAACGAAAGCACCCCGGCCGATGTGATTGCCAGTATGAAGGAGCGCGCCTTCAGTTATTTTTCTGCGCCCTATACTGCCGAGGCGTTGACGGACATGTTGCGCCACGCCACTGACGCACCGGTGTGGGACGAAGGAATCGAACTGCTGTCGGCCACTCCGGAATGGCTGGGTCTTGCGGCCCGCTGCGATTTCCGCACCGCCGATCGGCTGGTACAGTTCATCCACGAATTTTCTGATTTACCCGAACCGCACCGCGATGACGTGGGCTCGGCCTTTCGAGAAATGTTGTTAAATGCCGTCGAGCACGGCGGTAATCTGGATCCGTCGCAGCATGTTCTCATCTCCTATGTACGAGCACGCGACGCAGTGATTTGCCGCATTAAAGATCCGGGCGAGGGATTTTCGCTGGAGCAGTTGCGCGAGTCTGCCATGGCCGACATGGACGATGATCCGCTGCAGCACATGGAATATCGCAAGGAGCAAGGCATGCGCGCCGGAGGATACGGCGTCCTGCTGGCGAAGAGCCTAGTCGATGACCTGATCTACAACGAGAAGGGCAATGAAGTGATGCTGATCAAATACCTGCATCACAAGTAAGGCTGCGGTGTGCGCGGCAGACGCATCTGGCCGGATTGCTTGTCATTTCATTTTCAAAATGCTTCACTGAAGTGGATCATGAATCGCAGAGAGCTTTTGAAAACTGCAGGGGCCGTCGGCGCCGCATCATTATTGGATTCCACAGCACTCAGCCAGACAAAGAAGCCTCGGCAGGCAGTCATCATTCTGGGCGAATCGATCCGAGCAGATATGTTGAACTGCTATCGGAAGACAGGGTTGAGAACGCCAAACCTCGATCGCCTGGCCTCGCAGGGCATTCGTTTCGACAAAGCCTACAACTGCCAACCTGTCTGCGCTCCGGCGCGATCTGCCATTTGGACGGGACTGTTTCCGCACACCAATGGTGTCTGGGGAAACAGCATGCCGTTGGGCGATACCGTGCATACACTGGGCCAGCATTTGCATGATCGCGGCGTGCACGCGGCCTTCGTCGGTAAATGGCACTGTGACGGTTTCGATTACTTCGGCACCGGTCGACCTGCACCCGGTTGGGATCCTGCGTACTGGTATGACATGCGTGACTATTTGATGGAGTTATCTCCGGCGGACCGGGTGCGCTCGCGAAAATCGAGCACCGGCAACGATCCTACCTGGACTGCCGACATGTGTTACGGGCATCGCTGCGCCAACCGTGCCATTGATTTTCTCTCCAAACATAAGGGCCAGGATTATCTGCTGGTGTTGGCGTTCGACGAACCGCATGGACCGTGCCTATGCCCGAAAGAATATTCCGACAGCTATCGCGGATTCATTTTTCCGAGCACGCCGAATGTCGACGATCCGCTGACGACCAAACCTGCAGAGCAGAGGATTTGGGCGGATAGCCTGGGATCGTTGCATCGCAAGCAACCGCCGATTGAAGCGCATCAATTTTTTGGCTCGCACACTTTTGTCGATGATGAGATTGGCCGGGTGATGAAGGAGATGGAGGTGAGCGCGCCGAATGCAATGGTGTTGTTCACCGCCGATCATGGCGTTTTCCTTGAGTCACATCGATTGCAGGACAAGGGTCCGGCGATGTATGAGGAGATCACGCGAATTCCTTATATCGTGAAGTGGCCGGAAGTTGCGTCGGAGGGTGCGGTGTGTCCACATCTCGCATCGCATATCGACCTGAGCGGGACCATCATGGATTATTTTGGCCTGCAGGTTCCAAAGACGATGGAAGGCACGACCATGCTGGAGACGTTCCACAATCCGACGGTCGCGCCACATTCAGAAGTTTTTATCGAGTGGGGAAGGTATGAAGTGGATCACGATGGTTTCGGTGCGTACCAACCGATTCGCTGTGTTCGCAGCGATCGCTATAAGCTTTCCATTCATTTGGTCACGACGGATGAGTTATACGATCTGGAAACCGATCCCGGCGAGTTGAACAATCTGATCGATTCCTCCGAACATGCCGCGATTCGAAATGAATTGCACGACAAGCTGCTGAACTGGATGAACGTTTCACGGGATCCTTTTCGCGGCTATTACTGGGGCAATCGACCGTGGCGGCCAGACTTTCCGGAGACGTGGAAAAATGCCGGCATGACGCGGCAACGCGAGAGCGACGGCTATCTGCCGCGCGAACTGAATTACGATACCGGCTTGCCGATCGCGAGCGCGACGCGACCCAAATAGCACTGCGGCCCATTCGCCGAACCTTCACCTGAAGCATCCCAACGCGAAGATCTGACATCCCAACTGCGATCGTTTGCCTGAGAAGCGCTCAGATAGGAGAGCCGGCCAGCCAAGCGAAATCGAACCAGGACTATACTTGCCCGGGATGTCCAACCCGCACGAATGAGTACTCAAACAGTTGAACAAAGGATTAGCAAGACCCCTGGCCGAGTCGCTGTTGGAATTTTTGGTCTCTCGATTGTCGTCGGCATCATCTACGCCGGCACCAAACTTGGTTCTGACCTGGCACAAACCCACTACTCCACTATCTGGCCATATTTAATGCTTGGGCTGGCGCTGACGATTGCGCTGGGCTTTGAATTCGTCAACGGATTTCACGACACCGCCAACGCCGTCGCCACCGTCATCTACACCAACTCCCTTGATCCGCACGTGGCGGTGGTATGGTCCGGGGTGTGGAATTTGATCGGCGTCATGGTGTCCAGCGGCACGGTAGCGTTTGCCATTGTCGCGTTGCTGCCCATCGGACTGATCTTGCACGCGGGTTCGGCCGCTGGGTTTGCCATGGTATTTGCGTTGTTGATTGCAGCCATCGTGTGGAATCTGGGAACCTGGGCGCTGGGCCTTCCCGCTTCGAGTTCGCATACATTAATCGGTTCGGTGATCGGCGTTGGCTTGGCGAACCAGTGGATCCATCGAGCAACGTTCAGTGGCAGCGGTGTCGACTGGTCGCAAACGATCAGCGTGTTCGAGGCGCTGTTGATTTCGCCGATCGCGGGATTTGTGTTGTCTGCGCTGCTGCTGTTGCTGTTTAAGGTGGTCGCCAAGGACAAACGCTTGTATGAGGCGCCGAAAGGATTGCAGCCGCCGCCCTTCTGGATTCGCGTGCTGATGATTGGCACCTGCACCGGCGTCAGTTTTGCCCACGGTTCGAATGACGGGCAAAAAGGAATGGGCCTGATTATGCTGATCTTAATTGGCACCGTGCCTACCGCCTACGCATTGAATCACGCCATTGGATTTCACCAGGTGCAGGATTTCGCCGCCGTCTCAGAGCAGGCCGCCGCCACATTGAGCCAATACATTCACCCATCCGCTCCGGTTGCCGATCCGCGCACGCAGGTGATGCAATTTCTACAGACAAAAGATGCAACGCCAGAAGCGATTGCAGCTGAGCGGCAGCTGATCCTGGCGATTGATCGCGAAGTGATCTCCTACAAGACGTGGGCGGATGTGCCGCCGAACCAGCAGTCAAACGTGCGCAACGATATGTATGTGGCGAGTGAAGCGCTGCGCATCATGGAAAAGAAACATCAGCCCGCGTTTAGTTCGGCGGATTTGGATGTGCTGGCGAATTATCGCGGCCATCTCGATAAAGCCAGCAAGTTTATTCCATTCTGGGTGAAGCTGGCGGTCGCGCTGGCGCTGGGACTCGGCACCATGGTGGGATGGAAGCGCATCGTGGTGACGGTGGGAGAAAGAATCGGCAAGAAGCATCTGACCTACGCGCAGGGCGTGTCCGCGATGATTGTTGCCATGGCCACAATCCTGACCGCGGACGGCTTCGGCTTGCCCGTCTCCACCACCCACGTGCTTTCTTCCGGAGTGGCGGGCACCATGACGGCCAACCACAGCGGACTACAGTGGGACACGATTCGTCATATCGCGATGGCGTGGGTGTTCACGCTGCCGGCCGCCGCAGCGCTGGCAGGAACGCTGTTTGTGATTTTCAGCCATTTTGTGTCGGCATAGCCAAAGCAGGCGGAAGTAAGAATTTCAAACGCGCAGGGGCTGCAGCATGCAGCCCCTCTCTATTTAGCGAAGACCACCAGATGCCAGAATCGTCTCGCCCGTCAGCCAGCCTGAGTCGGAGGAGGCTAGGAAGACCGCGAGAGGTGCAATGTCGTCTGGCTGTGCAATACGGCCGAGCGGAGTTTGCGCGACGGCTCCCTTTTCGAAGTCGCTGCCGATGAATCCGGCAGAGTGCACGCCCTCGGTTTCCACCATGCCGGGATTGATCGAGTTGACGCGGATTTTCTTTGGGCCTAATTCTCGAGCAAGAGCGCCTGTCACGGCGTCCACTGCGCTTTTGGTCGCGGAATAGATCGACGAGCCAGGAGGTGTAATCCGGCTCACGACTGAACCGATGTTGATGATGCTGCCGCCCTCTGGACCGAAAAGATTCGCCGCTTGCTGGCTGGCCAAAAGCAGACCCAGCACATTGGTGTTGAACAGGCGATGAAACTTGTCTTCTGTGACTTCGCCAATCGGCGAAAACTCATAGATGCCGGCATTATTCACCAACACATCGAGTGATCCAAACTGCTTCTTTGTTTCGGCAAAGATGCGTTCCACATCTTTTGACTTGGAAACATCACCCTGCACGGCCACGGCTTTGCCACCCTTAGCAGCGATGTCGGCTACCACGCGATCCGCGCCTTCTTTGCTGGACGAATAGTTGACCACGACGGATGCGCCCTCGGCAGCCAATGCTTTGGCGATGGCGGCGCCGATGCCCTTCGATGCTCCTGTAACCACTGCAACTTTATTTTTGAGTTTGCTCATCATGCTTCTCCCGGTCGGACTGTCTGGTTACGACAGTTCGATAACTGTCTAATTGATGAGGTGCAACTGGGAAGGGTGCAGGTTTGTGAGGTTAAATTTTTTTCAAATGGGCGAGGTAGCCCTTCAGCACGTCGCGTTGCAAGCTCCAGGCGGGCAAATTTGCCCTCGCGGGTAATTTTGATCAGGCCCGCGGTCTCCAGTTCCTTCATATGGTGGGACAGGGTGGCGGCGGTGACAGGCTGACATTCGCGAATATCGACACAGGAGGCAGTGTCTTTGCAGGCGCCAATTTGCTGCAGGATCTCATGACGTCGCGGATCGGCGAGTGCCTTCGCGATCAGGTGAATCTGGTTCTCGGAAAGGGTTTTCTTCGCAATGGGTGGCACTTTGGGGCCTCGATCACTGCTCTAGAATTGACTCCGTCAAGATGATGCGTCTAATGCTGCGTTTGTCGTCGAATGGGACGACATATTCTTTCTCATCTGATGCCTGTGTCTCTTCAAAACCCATCTCGGGTTTCCTGCTTGTATTCATGAGATCGACGTAGGTTCCATAGTCCAGCGCGTAAATGTTATAGCGGACCCCGGGCTTCTCTTTGTCTGCATACCCGCGCTGTACCAAGTGAAGTACCCGGAGATCAAATAACTGTTGAATCGTGGGATGGGCTGCTAATTCCCGGGGCAGTAGGAATGAGCGAGCTCTCCTTGAACCAATTACCTCATCAGTTATTCTTCGCAATACTGTTCGCAATGGGTCGCTAAGGTTTCGCTGCTTATCTTGCTCAAACCATTGGCGAGCGGCCTCCAGTACAGCGTCCCTTTCAATTTTCTGCTTATTCTTTCGGTGGGCTAGGAAATATGCCTTACTAAAAATATTGATAAGGTCACGAGCCACACCCTCGGAGGCTCTAACTAACTCCTGAAACACTTTCCTTTCGGTGAACAATCTGCTCGCGAGCTTTGCGCCCGTCTCGATTCCCAAGGTGGCCAGGTATCCGTCCGGGAGTTCATTCGACAAGTGCCTCACCAAGATATTTGCAAAAGCATCCGTAATCGCCTCTGGATTTCTGTCGTACACATAATAGTCGTCGATATCGAGGAACGCGGATATGTCGGCCCCCATCTCAAACCCAATTGAACCGTTGGTCGTCGTAACGCCGAAGTCCGAGCGATATTCCAACGATCCAATTTTGACTGCCACGTTGGTTAACGGCAGGAATGATCGTTTGATAAATTCGGCGAAATACGGTTGAACGTCGAGGGGTAACGACGACCATTCATCCAAGAGAATGTAAAGCTGGGCGCCGTATATTGCCAGCACAGTTTTGATGGGAACGCTTACAGATGGAAAAATCACCTTGTCTGAATACTCAAATCGATAGGTGGAGCCGATCTCTGCTTGCCGAGCGTTTTCAACGCCGATTGTAGCGCTCAATGATGGGGAGTGAGAAGATAGCTGTGCTCCGACTGCGCTTTTGCTGGAGGTATTCACGGTTTGGCTCTCAGTCACCGATTCATGCCTTTTGGTTTCCACCGGCTGTGACGCCGACTCTCCTAGAAGGCTAATTTGCTCGAGCGCCCTGTCGACGTCTGGACCCTCCTGATTGACCACAAAATCTAAGAGACCGTTATATATTTCGCCCAATAGGTCTCGAAAAAGTGAGGTACATCGCGCCGGCAACGGAACATTTACGTCGGCAAACTGGCTCGTGCTGCCGAAAGTTCGCGCATCGACGTAGATAACGCAGACCTTGTCCTTCGTTTTCAGTGATGACTCGAGGACTCTCAGGACATGTGTTTTCCCGGTACCCCGTCTTCCATAGATGATCTGACTATTTATGTTTTCCGTTTGTGGAAGGATACCGGGGTCTACAAATGCCCCAACTAGTTTCTGGGTGTCGCTCTGCTTCTCAGAGCGTTGTGGGATCGCTGCTACAGCTTTTGCAAGCTCCTTATCCTGAACCATGCCGATATCTTTTGCCATCACGACCTCGGGAATTAAAAGTTCACAACGAATCCCGCGAAATTTAACAGGTTAGGTCGGTTGGATTGCCATACCGCTCTGAAGGCTAAGCCAGTTCCAACGCCCTCGCTGGTTTCGATGGTAGCGCCAGTATACCGTCGCGTCGCTACGGGAACTCATCAGAACAGAAGCGGATATCGTCGCTTTCGAAGCGTACAATGTTCTACAGTACTTGAATGCTGCGAGCATTCCGGTCTGGGCTGGAGGAGATGGGCCTGGGCTACCCGAAATGGGGGCGTCACGGTTTCGACGGGATCGTTTGCGGTAGAGAGGCATGCCGGGGGGTGGGCACCCGTAATCGCTTACAAAAACACAATTGCTAACAATCAACTAGCACTTGCTGCTTAATTAAATAAGTAGCCGTCCTCCTCAAATTTGCCTGCGAGGTGGGGAAGGACGTCGCAAAGCAGGCTGGTCTGACCCGCAATGCCTGGGCTGGTCGGACGAGATCTACGGGCTGGTGAGATGCGTATCTTGTCCGTTCTGAGCGCATCGCACGAGAACAATCGGAACGTGACTACGCATGGAGTCTCTTTACTGACTTGGATTTCGGACGCGGGTTCGACTCCCGCCGCCTCCACCAATTCATCCCATTTATTATCAGTGTCTTACGAGATGTGCGGCGACCCCTCGCCGCGGTCACGGCGCTCGTTGCCAGCACTCACGGTTAAAGCTGCTCGTCAAGCCGCGTGCGCGTCTCTGACTGCAATGTCCAACCGAGACTTTGGTATTGGCCGATACGTTCGTCCAATGTATTCCTCGTCGCACTTCTGCCAGTCTTGCCTTGAGCAATCTCTCGCTCTGATATCGAAAGGGAACCGAGTGGACGGCGCAAACGGACTGAAAGAGACTGCGCGCGTGACCGCGCCTGTCGCGTCGAACACGCTGAGTGTGAACGTTTTTACGGCCCCGGGAAAGGCTATGGTCGGCGAGCGGCCAAAACCCTTCGGCGAAGCGCTCGCCTTTGATCCGGCCACGTCGACGTTGATCTTCGGCGAGCACGACGCGGTACTGGTGGACGCCATGACCACGGTGGCTGAGGCCGAGGCGCTCGCGGACTGGATTGCGCTGCACAACCGCAACCTGGAGACCATCTATATAACGCATGCGCATTTCGATCACTTCTATGGGCTCAGCGTTCTGCTCGACCGTTTTCCACGAGCTCGGGCGATCGCAACGCCCAAGGCGGTGGAGGGCATACAGATGTATTTGTCTCCCCCCGTGCAGCAGTTGGCCCGCCGAATGTTCCCTGGGCAAGTGCCCACCAAGTTGGTTGGGCCTAAGCCCTATGAGCACGACACCTTCACGCTTGAGGGCCAGGAATTGCGCATCCTCGAGCAGGGTCGCACCGATTGTCCCGATTCGACGTCTCTATACATTCCATCGATCGGCCTGGTCGTCGCTGGCGACGTTGTCTACAACCAATGCCGCATGTACGTCGGCGACACCACCCCCGAGAGCCGAAAGAATTGGATCGCGGCGCTGGACCGGTTAGCGGCGCTGAACCCGGCGATTGTTGTCGCCGGCCACAAGAAGCCTGGCGCGCCCGACTCTCCCTCGACGATCCAGGAGACTAAGCGTTACCTGCAGGACTTCGATCGGATGCAGAAAACCGCGACCTCCGACCAGGAGCTGTTCGATCAGATGACGGAGCTATATCCGCATTGGGTCGCCAATCAGTCGTGGTTGATGTTCGGATTCCCAGGGGCATAACTCGACATCACCCGCGGTAGCCGGTCCTTACGCACATGGAGGGAGCCGCGGACGATGAGTTAGCTCATATTCAGGAGAACAATATTCGATTTCAAAAAGGAGAACGACAATGACAAGTAAAGGAAAAGTCTTAGTGCTAATCTCGAGCGGTCGCGGTTTGCCATTGAAAGATGGCAAGCTTTATACCGGCGCTGGTTACTATCTCAACGAGCTGACAGTTCCGGTTCGCGCCCTGATGAAGGAGGGGTACGAAATCACCTTCGCCAACCCCACAGGCAACACGCCCCAGGTGGATGTGCACTCAGAGGTCGCGGATTTCTTCGGTGGGGACGCGGCCAAGCTTGAGGACTATATGGCATTCCGCGACGGCCTGCTGGGGCTCAGAGACCCAATGCGCATCTCGGATGTCATCGCGTCGGGCCTGGATCAATATGACGCTGTTTTCGTCCCCGGCGGCCATGGCCCGATGATCGATCTTCTCGATGATCCGAATGCCGGCATCGTGATGAGACACTTTCACGAAACATCGAAGCCTACAGCCGTGCTCTGCCATGGCCCGATCTCACTGCTCTCGGCGCTTCCGAATTCGAAGGAGTTCGTCGCGGCGCTGGCAGCGGGCGACGTCGCTGGAGCGCGGGCAAAGGCTAAAGGATGGATCTATTCCGGATATAAGATGACGATCTTTTCGACGGCGGAAGAGCAGCAGCGGGAGCCGCTTGAGATTGGCGGCAAGGTTCTCTTCTATCCGGACTTTGCCTTGCGTACTGCCGGCGGCGATGTGAGTGTGGTCCCTCCATGGGGGAGCTACGCCCTTCAAGATCGCGAGTTGATCTCGGGCCAGAACCCGTTCTCTGATGAAGCAGTTCTGAAGCTTCTTCTAGCTGCACTCAACGCGAAGAAAAAGTGAGTCGGGAAGTGAGGGCGGGTTCCATGGTTTCCCCTGACGGTAAGTCTATCCAGATTGGAGTGGTCAATGAGCAGCGTACAAATCGCACAGAAGAGCTATGAGATGCCCCCGAAGGAGGGGATGAGCATCGCGCATTTTCTAACCGTAAGTGACATCCAGCGATCGCTCGATTACTACGCGAAGGTTTTCGGCGCGCAGATTCTGAGCCGAGGCGACGGCAATGCGCCTGGGTATCTTCAGCTTGCGAATATCTGGATGATTCTGAACGTTGGGGGTGGGCCGACGCCCGATAAGCCGACGGTATCGCTCAGCGTCCCCGACCCGAATCACCTCAACAGCTTTTTGAACTTCCGCGTTGCCGATATTCAAGCGTGCTATGAACTATGGAAAAGTCGAGGAGCCGAGTTCATCACGGAGCCGATCCCCAAGTACGGCGAGATACGCTGCTACATCCGCGATCCTGACGGCTATATCATCGAAGTCGGACAGAGCACCGACCTCACGTACGGTTAACGCTCGGCCCGGGTGCGAGGGGAATTTAAACGCTTACTGCTAGCCCTGGTGAGCGTTTTGCGAAACTGTTTTTGGCTGTTGGCATGTTAGCCTCAACCGGCCATTCACAATTTCATTTTGGACGAACGAGGTCGCAAATAGCAGAGCTCTGCTATTTGCGGTTATCGGCCATGACGAAAATGAAGCAGGACAGCATTCCCGACTGTGAAGACTGTTGATGGGGCATTTTTTGCCCTTCTAGCCCCTACGAACAATCCATAACTTACTTATGTCAACAGCCTGAATCGTCCGACCACCGATTCATCAGCACCTTCCACTGAGCTGATCGCCGGACGAGCGAAACCCTGTTCGCGAAGGCGCCATCGGCAAGCCGTGGCAACGCTAATTTTTATCGATGCCGATCGATAACGCGCAGGCGTATACTTCTGCGATCTCCCTGCAGAGCCTGTCAGCAGTGCTTGAAAATGCTTGTTTTCCGCAATTTCCATCTCGATTGAAATCACAAGGAGAACGTATGGGAAAAATCAACATGGGTCGTGTCATTCTCGGCGGCATCGTTGCTGGGATCGTAGCGGATGTATTGAGTTTTCTAGTGGACGGCGTGTGGCTGGCTAGTCAATGGAATGCGGGGGTCAGCGCGCTGGGTCGCCCTATGCTTGCTCCATCTCAATGGATATGGTTCGACGTGTTCGGCCTGATTGCCGGCATCGTTACCATTTGGATTTATGCGGCCATCCGGCCTCGGCTGGGCCCCGGAGTGAAGACAGCGATTTGCGCCGGTGTGGCTGTCTGGATCTTAGGAGCGTTGCTGCCCAACCTGACTTTCATGTGCGTGACCGGTCTGTTTTCGCATCGGCTTATGGTGGGCACGACCTTCGGCGCTTTCTTTGAGGTTGTACTTGGAGCCATTGCAGGTGCTGCCATCTACAAAGAGTCCTCCACCTAGGGCTTCGTACACAACCCCGTTTCGAAATCGCTCGCGCGTCACCCGTTCAACAAGAATCCGGCCAAGTAGAAAGCGGAAGCGACTGAGGGGCTGGAACATCGACAGAGTATGTCAATCCACCAGCCCGTTGGTCGTGTGGAAATGGTCGCTGCTTACTTAAGGGCGATGGTCGCGCCGATCAAGAGCCCACTGGTGTCCACGTCATAGACAAACGTGGATTGTGGACGATAGTTCACTGCCAGATAGCGCCATCCAGCCGATACATCGACGTTGCGTCTAACCTTATAACCTAAAAAGGCACCGAGCTGATAATCCAGGTTCGCACCGCCGGCGCCCGCATCGCCGAAAACGGTCACTTTCACCTTGGGCGACAAGGCCGCTTGAATCCTGGCGCCCGAAACAACGTCGACCCAGTTCGCGGATTGGTACTGGGGAGAGACGTAGGTACCTGGCACAAAAGTCAAAGTTGTGCCCAGGTGGAAATATCGGATGCCAACATTTCCGTCGACCTTGATCATCTTGCCGTCGACCAGGCGATACGCTCCTTTGGGGGTGAGTAAGTCCTCGTTGATCTTCGTCTTGATGTTGGTAGGGCCAATTTGGAACGGAAGCGACTTATTGTCGGAGAGCTTCATCCAGATAAAGTCGACGGGCGCGGAGAACTTTTTGTATCGCGGTTCTGCAGCCACCATGATCCCCATATTCAGATAGCTGAAGATGTCGCCAAAGCTGGCGTGGACGCTGGCATCATATCCGCGCACCCCTACCGTGCCGTGCATTCCAGCAAACCATAGGTAGGGAGCGACGGCGAAGTGCCAGACAGCGTCGGGATCGGACGCGGTCGACGGCTGTGTCTGAGCGGGCGTCGCGGAAGCAGGGGCTGCCGTATTCAACACCAAGGGCTGAGGCGCTGGACCATCCTCCGCCGGCGCCTGCGGCGAAAACATGAGCGTCACGATGGCCGCGGCAAACAACGACGTATAGAGTTTCCCGTATTTCTTCATTGCATTCTCCTCGAGCTTGTCTCGTTTGTTCTGGCCGTTTTCAAACCCAGCGGGCTAGTCTTGCGCCCGGTTGGCTGGTGGAAAGTACGACGGCTGGATAAAAAGCGCCGACTGGCACTCCCCGCCATCGATGTGTATGAGCGTGGCGACCATCGAACGTATCCAGTCGCGTCCACCGATACCAAACCGGTTGACCACGAAGAAATCTTGGAGTTGTCAGGTGCACGCTTTGTGCCATTCCAGACGCGGGCCGGTCGACAGCTCTGGCGGGGTGTAGCTCGCATCCGAGCTGACCCAGCATCCGAGCGATAACGGACCACGTATGCAGCGATTTACGCGCCTAACTCCAACAGACAAACGCCAGATTTTTAGTCGAACTCGAGCAGATTAGGAGCTTCGGCCCATTCGGTGACGACCGTGACCACCCGTGGCGAAACCGCGCCGCCTCCGATATGTGGGGGACACTCCAAAATGCCGGAGTTTGGAGGTTGGCAAACGCCTACTTCGGGCCGCGGTGCCAAGGCGATCTACCAGCCATCATGTCGGCTCAGAGTGTCACCTTGCCGTTCGACCCGCGTTAATAAAGTTTTGCTCCGCCGCAGAACCGTGGCCGACTATACTGCATAGCATTCCCCGGAACGGGACAAGAAAGCTCACATGGAAATCTATGCGCGTCTCCATCCCGAGGCCATGAAGATTGTTCTGGTTCTGTTTCTGTCATTTTTAATCGGGTTGGAGCGGGAAGAACACAAAGCTGCGGGGACCTCCTATGTCTTTGGAGGGGTGAGAACTTTTCCGCTGATTGGGCTGATCGGCTACTCCCTGGCGCTGCTCGCGGGAACGCAACTGCTGCCATTGACCATCGGATTTCTGGTAATTTCCGGATTTCTGCTGTTGTCGTACTGGCACAAGCTTTCCTCCGCCACCGTCGCTGGCGTCACCTCGGAGATGTCCGGGCTGGCGACCTTTCTGGTCGGGGCGCTGGTCTGCTACGGACATTTCTGGGTGGCAACCACGCTCAGCGTTGCCTGCCTGCTATTCCTGGATCTGAAGGAGTTCCTGGAGAAGCTGGCAGCGCGCATTCCAGCTGAGGAGATCCTGACCTTTACCAAGTTTCTGTTGCTGGCCGGCGTGATTCTGCCGATTCTGCCGAACGAACAGTTTGGCAAATTCCACATCAATCCATTCAAGACGTGGCTGGTGGTGGTCGCCGTCAGTGCAATTTCCTACGGCAGCTACGTGCTGCAGAAATTGACGAAGCAGCGAGGCGGAGTCGTGCTGGCCGCTCTCCTGGGTGGGGCGTATTCCTCGACTGTAACCACGGTGGTGATGGCGCGGCGATCGGCGGAGGAGAAACATTCCAACCTGTTTTCCGGGTGCATTCTAATGGCTTCTGGCATGATGTATCTGCGGCTGGCGGCACTGCTCGCCATCTTCAGTCGACAACTCATGGAGCTGTTGACCGTTCCCTTCCTGGTGCTGGCTGCCCTGGGGATTGGGATTGGCTGGTTGTGGTCTCGACGGCCGGATCCGGATTCTGGAACGGTGTCGAGGGAGTTTGAGCCGAAGAATCCACTGGACCTGCTGACGGCGTTTTTATTTGCTCTGCTTTTTCTGGCGATGCTGGTTGCCACGCAGCTGGCAGTTACCTATCTGGGCAAAGCAGGGGTCAATACCCTGGCCGCCATCATGGGCGTGACCGATGTGGATCCGTTCATCATGGGCATGACGCAAGCCGCAGGAACATTGACGGCGGTAAAAGTGGCGGCGGCGGCCGTTCTGATTGCGGCTTCAAGCAATAACGTGGTGAAAGGCATTTACGCCTACAGCCTCGGAGACCGGAAGACCGGGGTGCAGAGCCTGATACTGCTGACGGCGCTGGCGGCGCTGGGTCTTGTCCCACTTTTCTGGATTGGTTCCTAGCGAATATTCGATCAACATGCACTAGGGCAGTCGACGCGACGCATCCCGGCCAACAGTTAGCAACGTTCAAGAATGCTTGTTCTTCCCCGGGATAAGGGATTTCAAGCGATCGGCCCACGCCGGTTTCGCGGGGGTTCCCGCAGCCGGCCTGGCGGCTAGATTTGCCGCTGAACTGGCGCCTGACCTGTCCATCGGCACAGATTTTGAACCATCGGCGCCGGGCTTGGTCACTGCAGAAGCCGGTATCGGTGTCGAGGTTTTGTTTGGAGGACCTGTGTCGGCTGGCGTATTCGCACCGGCCGTTCCGCCGTTCGCATCTCCGGGAGCATTGGCCGCAGGCGTCGACGTATCTTGCCATTGCACAATCAGGGACACTCGTCGATTGGTTGGATCGAATGGATTGGACGGTACTCGCAGCATCTGATCCCCGTATCCGCGCACCTGCGAAACCTGGTTGGGTCCGACCCCTCCCTGTTGCAGCAACCGGCGCGCGGAGTTGGCTCGGTCGGCGGAAAGATCCCAATTGCTATAGTCGCTGTTTTTTGAATAGGCCTGCGCATCGGTGTATCCCTCGATCAGCAGCTTATTCGGCAGCACCTTCAACTGGCCCGCGAGGAGATCGAGAAGCTCAACGCCACTTGGGCTCAGCTTGGCGCTGCCGCTCTGAAAGAATGTGCCTCCCTTGTCCTCAATCAGGTCGATCTTCAATCCCTCGCTGGTGATGGTGATGATGATTTGCTTGGAGAGTTTGCTCAGGTCCGTCTGCTTGAGAATTGCCTTCTCAATTTGCTCTTTCAACTTTTGGACATTCTTCTGATCGATTGAAATGCTTTTGTTGGAGCCCAGCACGGTCGTGCCAGTTTCGCGTCCTCCACTTTTTGGGTCGTTGAAATATCCGGCGACCGCTTTCTTAATCTGCGGAGTGGAATTCATCAGCCACAGCACGATAAACAGCGACATCATTGCAGTGACAAAGTCAGCGTAGGCTACCTTCCACGCGCCGCCATGATGGCCGCCGTGCGAAACTTTTTTCTTGATGACGATGATCGGTCGAACGGTTTTTCGATCTGGGCCCATGATCCGCTCTCTCTAGGCTGCCGTGCCACCGGCAGGTTTGCTGCCAGCTTCGGCGACGGCCGCTGCGGAGGGCTTCTTGCATCCCTTCTCCATTTCGTCAAAGCTGGGGCGAACCCGTTCCGGAATCGCTCGCCGTCCCATTTCAATGGCGAGAATCGGCGCCAATCCTTTCAAAAATGCGAGGATGATGACGCGCAACACATGCAGGTAGGCGTTGTGTTCATCCGCTCCCTTGGTCATGCTGGAGGCCAGCGGCCCGACCAGGCCGTAGCACATGAGAATTCCCAAAAATGTACCCACCAATGCAGCTGCCACCTTCTTGCCGATTTCTTCTGGCGGACCGCCCAATGATCCCATGGTGATCACGACCCCCAGAACTGCAGCCACAATTCCCAACCCCGGCAAAGCATCGGCGACGGTGGTAAGCGACTGGATGGGCTGCAGCGTCTCATGGTGCGCCACCTCCATATCGAGTTCCATCATCTGGTCCATGTCGAATGGATCGACGCCGCCGGTAATTGCCGTGCGCAGGGTGTCGCAAACAAACGCCTGGGAGTGATGATCCTTCAGGAACTCGGGATACTTCTTGAAGATTTCGCTGGCGGCGGGCTTTTCTACGTCGTCTTCTACACCGGTCAGGCCGGTCTTGCGAACCTTATTAAACAGTTCGAACATCATTTTCAGTGTCTTCAGATATCTGTCCTTGCTGAATTCCGAAGGCTTCAGCACGCCCATGATCCCGGCGATCATCGCCTTGATAATGTAGACCGGGTTGGCGATCAGGATGGTGCCCAGGGCAGCTCCCGCAATGGTCACCAACTCCGCGGGCTGAAGCAGGACGAGAATATGTCCTTTCTCCATCAAGAATCCGCCAATCACGGCGCCGAAAACGACAACAATTCCTATGATCGGGAGCATGTGTCTCCCCTGGCTTCGGTGACGCAGTTGCCACCCGCATATTCACTACTCCGCATCGCCTGGCGCGCCCGGTTCAGCAAGTCTGGCAGCGTGTCGGCTTCAATGGCGAAGCTGGTTCCGATGCTGAGCGTCAGGCCAATGCGATCGCCCCACCAACGAAAATCCACGATCCGCGCCAGCCCAGCGAGACGGCGTGCATGGTCGGTCAACAGCTGCGCTGAACGCTCGTGCGCAATGACCAAAAACTCGTTGTCGCCCCAACGCCCGATAGTTTCTGACGGCTTCATTTGACGGAGCAACGTATCTTCCACCGCACGCAGCATCGCTTCGCATGCATCTCTTCCATGGGTTTTGCGGAGTGACCTGGCTTGATCGACCGTGATCCACAGCAGGCCAAACGGCATGCCGCTGGTTGTCCATTGGTGATGGGCCGCGTCCAAGCGGTCTTCCATTTCCGCCTGGCTGGCCTCAATGCCCGTAGCTTCGCCGCTTTCTCCACGAGGCAGTGCATCGACTTCTTCTGCCGGATAAAACAGCAGAACGGTGCCCATCGCGGAAGCCTGCGCATCCTGCAGCGTCACCTTGCGCAGCATGCCCGGCACTTCATGTCCCAGCTTGTGATGAATCGATACCAGCGTCAGTCGTTCGAGGACTGGATCGGCAGCACGCAATGTCTCCGCAACGGGTTGGCTGACAGAGAGCCCACTGACATTTCCACCTTCTGCAAATCCAGCTTTCAATTCCGCCTCTGCGCTGGCAATTACGTTGTCGCGATGCTGTCGATCGACACGAAACAAATCTTCAGGACAGGGTCTGCAGACCATGTCTTGCGCGGCGTAGCCGGTGAGGGCTGCCGCAGCAAGATTCCAGTACACGACCCTCGATTGTTCATCGAGGACGGCGATTCCCTCTTCCATCAGGTCGAGAGTCGCCTCCAGCATCGCCAAGCGATCGCCCATATCCACCCATCCGCCGAGGAATGCGGAGCTCCATAAACTTCTTATCGACCGAGTTCACAGAGACTTCATGGGCGGGCAGAAAATTGAGGGGATGGCTACCAATAAAAACCAGGGCAATCGATTCTGCCGATGGAGATTGCAGAATAGATTGCCCTAGGTTTGAGGCGACCATCGAAAGCTGTGCGGAATCTGACGCGGTTCGCTTCCGCCAGCCAAGCGAGGCGGTTATTGTTGTGGCGGCGGAGGGGGTGCCTCCTGAGTATCAGCCCCTGTCGCCCCTGCGTCCAGATTCAAGCTTTTGCTCAGGCGGAAGGCGAGAACGGTTTCAGCCGGATAAGATATGTCACGATTGTTTCCGGTCGCACCGGCGCCCACAGTTCCCGCGCCTGCGCCGACAAGCCCACCGATCAAAGCCCCTTTGCCACCGCCGGCCAGGCCTCCGATCAAAGCTCCGCCACCGGCGCCACCACCCACCATGGCTCCGGTGCGCTTGCCCTTGCCCTTGGTCTCCTGGCTGATGGTATTGCTGCTGATGGGGTAGGACTGGCCTCTGACA
This sequence comes from uncultured Acidobacteriota bacterium, assembly GCA_963735505.1. GTDB lineage: Bacteria > Acidobacteriota > Terriglobia > Terriglobales > Acidobacteriaceae > JAKAAZ01. The sequence goes on from CAVTLR010000008.1 coordinate 138,688, forward strand.
TTCACCGCAATCAGGCGAACTGCAAGGCTGGCTGCACCCTTGAACTTGCCTGCGGAGTGAGCCATCACTACAACGCCGCTAACAGCAGATCCGGCAGGAATGACCACGTTTCCATTGAGGCGAACGGAGTTCACCAGCGAACCATGAAAGCGGTCGCCGGAAGTGCTGGTCTTTGAGCCGATGGAACTCGAAATCCTTGTAGAGAGAGAGGTTCCGGCAGGAATAATCCGTGGCGGAGGTGGAGGAGCCGGCGCTGGAGGCGGCACAGGTGCAGGCGCGGGCGCTGCCGGGGTCGCCGGTGAAGACGGTGCGGGCGTGGCGCCGGTTGCAGACTGTCCTGGCGGCGGCGCAGGCTGCTCTGACGGCGGCGCAGGCTTGTTGCACGCGGTCAGGAACATTGAAAGTGAAAATGCGATTCCCAGGGTAAGTGCGAGGCGAGGCGGATAACTGGTCATGACTGCACTCCGATCTTTCGTGAATGAGCTCGGGATTTTTTTCGAGGGGAGGAGAGTCTCTTGCATTGTCGAGTGCGGATTTCGCCTTGTCAACCGCGGAATTGATTGGATGAAAGGGGCGGAGCGAACGGCTCGGCGCAGCTTCAGATCCGACTGCGCCTATGGCAATCACAAAGCGAAAGCAGTATGGAAGGCTAGCGTGCGGCGGTCGCCTTTTGTTTCATCCATGCCTGCTCGAAAGTCTTCTGAGCGTCAGCGACGAAATGCTGATAGCCCGAAGGGTCGATGAAGACACGGGGACCATCCTTCGGATAGTTCCCAAGTTTGGAGAGCACATCGAAATACCCGCCGTGTGCGCCAAGAAATACATCGCAGGGTAAAGCTTGCAACGTGACAAACGTATGTTGAAAATCCTGAACGATGCCGGGATAGCTCACGGGGTGGTTCGGCGTCGCGACGAAATTGTACTCCGACCAAAAGCTGACTCCACCCACGATAACGATGTTGCGCAATGTTCCCGCTGCTTCACCTGGGACATGAGCGCGCATTGTCCAGGTGGTACAGCCGCGGGTATGACCCGCAGTTTTATGCGCTGTGAGCGTAACGCCGCCGAGAGTCACGGTGTCCCGGTCATGGAGGATTCGATCGACATGAACAGGTGGGTAGGACAGGATGTTAGGTGATGGAGCGAGAAAATCCGTTCGTGCGCCGGTCTCGATGACGCTTACGTCGCCATCCATCACCATATTCTTCGCGTGGGTTTCACGAATCACCTCTGCCGCACCGCCAACATGATCGAAATGTGCCTGACTATTGAGCAGAATCTTGATGTCAGTCCAGCGGTAGCCTAACTTCTCCACGCTCGCGCGTATCTGCGGGGGCGAGGTAGCGAGGTTGGCATTGATGAGAATATCTCCCTGCGGAGTGACGACCAGGTAGCTCGCGAGGTCCTTGCTGCCCACGTAGTAGAGGTTGTCGGCAATACGAAAAGGAGCGATGGGTGCAGTCCAGGAAGGATTCGACTCCGCATGGGCGATTGTGGATGTGCACAGCAGGAGGAGCAAGAGACGGGAAAGAAGAGCGCGCATTCCCACTCTATAGCACAACCAGCAGCCTTATAACGATCGTCACAGGTATCTCCCGCACGTCCCGCAACGGCACGCATCGGGTGCAATGAAACTGCCGGCCTTACGCTCTGAGAGCCTCTGCCTTACAGCCGGGATGATTGCACTGGCAAGTCAACTCTGTCATTTTCCTGGAGTCTTTGCAGCGATCTCCGCAATAATCTTTCCCATCCGTCGTCATGCAGTTGCAGCCTTCATGTTTGCACTTCTTCGTTTGTGCCATGTTGTCTCCTCGGTCGGGCGCACGCCGCGACGCGGCAGCTCAATCGACTCGATTGACAAGAGCCGTCCGGAAGCTGCCTGGTTGCTAAGATGCCAGCGCGCCCGGGTCGGAGGAACCGTCCTTGGAAAATTGATTTAGGTTTATGAAACAGGATTGGAATTGGCCGCGCAACGCGGAGAGACAAACGGATTTGTGCTCCTACTGAGGAGTTGCGGGTGAAGGCACAACAGTGAACCCGGGCAAGAGATGCCCGCTGCCGGCGAACTTGTGATAGTGGTCGAATGTGAAGTCGTTCAGTTCTGTTGTATGCGTCCCCCATGTCTGCAGCTTCAAATTCCACTCCTTGAGGGTTAGCACCTGTCGACTTTGCAGAGTGTCTACGCTCCATAGGGGCAAGATATATGTTGAACCGCCGATATTGACCGGTCCGTAGGCCACGACTGTTTCCGAGCGGTCTGCGGGCGCGACGGTGCGCAGATCTTCCTGAACCTGCACCCGAAGGAGTGCGCCGCTGGATGGATCAATGGATATTTCCCCATGGTAGGCAGGCATAATGTCGTAGCCGGTTGCGCCGTTGCCGCCTGGAAGACAGCAGCCTTGAACAGCGAGCAGTGAGCGATTGAGTGGAACCTGATAGCGGAAGACTGCCCGTCGCTGACCGGCATTTTCTTCCCGCCGACTCCAGCTCAGATCATTCGGATGCGCGATTGCGTCTTGCACGACTCGCAGAATTGGACCGAAGGTACCATAGGTCCATAGCGGCTGACCCCGCGGCGAACTGATGAGTTGTAATCCTTCGACGACTTCGGAGCCATGGCTATAGAGCACCGTGGCATTAGATCTATCCTGCACGTGGAAAGGAACAGGGGCGATCAGCTTGCCGAACTCGCTGTACCCGGCGGCCTCGCCATACTGAATTGTTCTCCGCGTCGCAAAAAAGTCGGGTAGCTTTGGAATGACCCGACTGAGATAGTCGGCCGCCGCAGTGAGGATACGATTCTGTTCCGCAGAATCCGGCGCGGCAGCGGAGGAAATTTCATCGGGCGGTGGGGGAAGGAATTGTGACTCTTCCGCAATCTTCTCCAGCGCAGTGCGGGCTGCGCTGCCGTGTACCTTCTTGTCGAGCACAAGCCAACGCGTGCGATCGAGCCGCTCGGACAACACAACAGAGGAAATCTGTCGCTCCTCTTCCTTTCCCCCATGCGCCGCATTGATGATCTGTTCCAATTGCGCCACCGTCACCCGTTTAAGGTGCGCATCCGGATTGTCGTCGTAGAAAGGTTGGTCATAATACGCGGCTGAAGTATAGGCGGTCAGCCCTGGCTGCGACAGCTTCACTTTCAGGGCGCGGTATTGATCGGCATCAGACGTAGGCGGCGGGTCAAAGGTCATTGTGTAATACGTGCCCGCATCCGCGATGCACTCGTTGATCTGGTTGGCCAGGTCTTTTTTTGGAGGCAGAACGCGTCCCCCGCTCTGGAGCGCAATCACTTTCTTATAGAGTTCCATCATGTTGGCTTGCTGGGCGGACGGCTCGTCGGACAGAAATGGCTTCCATGCATCGGAAAAGGGGATTGTTCGCGCTTGTAATCCCGCTGCGGCCGCTTGCGTTTGGGTGACTTCGAGACCAGGCAACGCATCCTCATCTTCTCCGACGGAAAAGACGTCCAAGGTAACGCGTGCCCGCTGCAGCAGGGTTGAAATCCAATAGACCGTATTGAAGATCAGCTTTCGATCATTTGGGCTGATCTTATCCGGCGCGAAGGTGAGAACAACCGGATCATCGCGGGACTGATCACCGCGAGCGTTGATGGATCGCTCGAAAAATCCTTTCGGATACTGACCGCTGTTCTCGCTCGAATTCAAAGGCCCGGTTAGGCCGGGTCCCACCCAAAGCAGTAGTTTCCTGCCGGGAGTTCCGTCTGCGATGGCGGCGATGGTCGCTATCGCACGCAGCCCTGTTCGGTCCGCGGATATGAGATGGTTGTCGTCGTCGTCGACAGGTTCGGACGGCGAAACAAGCGAAGACGACACCATGGATGTCTCCTGCGTAAGCAGCGACGGCGAAGGCGACGACTCTAACGAAGAATTGGGTTTCCTTTCGGAAACCACAGCGTCTGCCAAGGCATTCCCATTGAGCGAAGGCCCGCCGACGACGGCGAGTCCACCCTTCTCTAACGAATAAATTGTCACCGGATAGGGCAGCCGACCGGAGTTTTGTCGAAGAAATTTATCGACCTGTTCGCGTTCGAAGGTTGCCACAGCTGGCGGCACTCCCAGCGTGTCGATCAGCAGGATAATTGAGACACGCGCATCGGGATGACGATCTCGACCGGTCATCGCGCGGAATGCGACTATCTTTCGAAGTTGGCCGTCATCGAGGAGGCTGAAATCCTCGCGATTGAGTCCGGCAACAGGCTTCCCGGCCTGGTCCCTGACAACCACATCCAGGCGGATCAGACCCTCGACCTCGACCGCTTGATCGGGAGTCGTATTGCACTCCGTGCTCGCGGGCGCGGCAGCCGCGCTTTGCCTTCCTTCCTGATTGGAGTTTGCCGGCGAGTCTGCCTTTTGCTGGGCAGCAAGGGATGATGCGCTGCACGGCTGGCCGAAAGCACAAAGTAGAAAGCCGAGAGCCAGCGCGAGCTTCAAATATCGCGAGAGAATCACAGCGGGCATGTTGCTCCGATTCGTCACGCGTCAGTATATGTCTCGCAGCGAATCATGGTCTCGCTAAAACGGCGCGACTCCGGCCAGAATTGACGCGGGCAAGACTTGCCAACTATCTTTGGCGGCTCTACGGCTGTGTGTAATAGCCTGTCATCGTGCGAGCGGTCAGGGCGCCCTCATTCACCGTCACCGAAATAGAACGGTACTCGTTGGGACTGGATGCCGGAGGCGGATCGACAGCGATGGTATAGTAGGCGTCTGCATCTTGAACTGCCTGCCCGATTTCACGGGTGATACCGTTGCTGGAATTGAAGATTCTGCCACCTGTCTCAAGCGCAAACACCTGCAGCGCAAGATTCCCCATTTGCATATGCTGCGGAGAACGTACGCCTTTGGTGAACTCCTTATAGAACGTGGTCCGATAGCCATCCGCATCTTCATTTCCCAGTGGATCGACACTATAGAGCGTAATGCGCGCCTCTCGCAGGGCGGTGGAAATTGTGAGGAGATTACTGAAGAAGCTGTCCTGTTCTTTATTTGTCAATTGGACATCGACCCCAGACAGGAGAGGCCAACCGGGCGACACCCAAATTAAAAGCTTGCGGCCCGGACGGCGCTGCTCCGCGGTAGCCAGGTTGAGGAGGCCGGTCGCGGAAATCTGAAATTTCTCCACCCAACCCCAAAAGCCGGTAGAACGGACGATCGTCCGCATAGGAAAATTCATTTTATCCAGATAGGCAGCCAGTTCGTTTCCGTCCGTAGATGACTGAGGAGTCATCCGCATTCCAGTATCGGTGATTACAGCAATGGAAACGGGATGCGCGAGTCGGCCTTGATTCTGTTTTAGGAAGCGCTCGATCTCCGTCCGCTCGTACGCCACGGTCGAGAAGCCGGCATTCACCGTGTCTATCACCAGGATCACTTCTACCTGCGCAGCGGCTCCCTCCACAGCCTGAAAGCCAACGATTGACTCGGGCTTGCCGTTCACGGAAACGTGAAATTGCTGCTGCGAAAGGCCCCCGATCGGCTTGCCGTCAGGTTGTGAAGCCACCACATCCAACCTGAGAGGGCCGGTGGTAGGCGCGGGATTGGCGCTTGGAATCTCGGGGCTCGGAGGCCGCGCTTGAGCCTGGGCTGCACCGATCCATGAAATGACCGCGATGGCCGCGAGCAACGGCTTGATATGAATGGCAGATTTCATCAGTTTGACTCCCGCGCGAATTTGGAAGCAAATCAGTCGGCACCGGTTGAAGGATCCATCGGCGATTGCAACGCCAACATAGGAACCCTGACATCCACGGTAGAGATACACCTTTCCATGAAAATAAGCCAGAGCCTCGACCTCCGCCGCCTGGCTGGAGTATCGCTCCACTCCAGGCTCGCGGGCGTATATCTGCTCTCTACATATATTTCGCGCTGCGCGTGCGGAGACAATCGAGCCAATCACTCGCGACGTTGATAAATCACCTCATTCTTCAGAGAACGATTCGCGACCGCATCGCTAGAATGGGTGGGTGAGTCACACGCACAACTGGAAGCAGCGGATGGCGCTGGCGGTGTTGCCGCCGATTGGCGCGATTGTGTTTCGGTTGCTGGGTATGACGCTGCGATTTGAAGACATCGGCGCACCGGGGACACATGCCGACGATCATCCTGAGACGCGGGTCTACTGCCTGTGGCATCGTTCGCTGCTGTCGATTGCGCATCACTTTCGCAAGCGCAGGATCGCCATCTTGATCAGCCCGAGTTTTGATGGCGAACTGATTGCGGCCATGATTCATCGCGTGGGATATACGCCGGTGCGCGGATCGAGTTCCCGTGGCGGCGCGGCGGGACTGCTGGGAATGCAGCGGGCGCTGGAGGCGACAAACGGATCGCGCTGCAACTATGCCGCCTTCACCAGCGATGGTCCGCGCGGACCGGTCTACCATGCGAAGCCGGGCGGGGTGAAGCTGGCGCAGCAGGTGGGCGGCGGGGTCGGCATCTTTTATGCGGCGCCGGATCGGGCGTGGACATTGAAGTCGTGGGACGGATTTTTGATCCCCAAACCGTTTTCGACGATTGTGATTGGCTGGCAGCCGCCGGTCCCGGTGGAATCCCTCGCGGCCGCATTGCCGGAGGATGAAGAAGCCGACGGAAAATCGTGGGAGCCTGCGCGGCTGGCGGTAGAGCAGGCGCTGGAGCGCGCGCGGCATGAGGTGGAAGAAAATATTGCGCGCAAGCGCGGAAAGTCGGGATGAATTCGTAGGCGGAGAACCCTTCAACACCTAGGTCGCAGAAGGCGAACGCGAAGGTGAGCGTGCATGCGCTACGCTCGTTGAACACTTGGGACCCAATGAGCAGGGACAACCCGAACGCCCAGGAATGAGTATGACATTCGTAGCAGGCTTTCGAGTTGCTCGTGCTAACGCGTCTGACCGACTTTCATTACTTCTGACTCGCGGTTTGGGTTTGGACGGGAACCAGACTTAATGGCGACCACGGGGAAGCACTCCGAATTCCGCTGCAGGATTCAGACTGATTGCAACCATACGCAATGCAGGTTGCGATGTGCGTGGCAGCATGATATTTTTGGACTTGCGCGTGACAGGCACGGAGACGTGTGTTTTCGCCTCGGGAATTGGGTTTCAGGGCTGGCGTAGCTCAGCTGGTAGAGCATCTGATTTGTAATCAGAGGGTCGGGGGTTCAAATCCCTTCGCCAGCTCCAGCAAGCCAGATTGCCGGGCAAATTCCAGAGGTCAGCGCGGCAAGTCAGCACAATAATAATGATGGTTGAAATCCGCAACTCCTTATCGGGTTGCGAAAGCTTCGCTTCGTCTCTCCTAGCTGTGTCTCCTGCCAGGAAAGCCTGCATAGCCCTCTGATGGGACGGTTCGCGCCGTTGTGGGTCGCCCGCGGCGAGTCCGGTTGGACGGCAAAGGATGGAACGAGGAAATTGTGCACAGGTGGCCGAGCGGTTAATGGCAGCAGACTGTAAATCTGCCGCTCCTTGCGAGCTACGGAGGTTCGAATCCTCCCCTGTGCACCACTAGTTTAGATTGGTAGTAGTGGGACAATGGCGATGAGTGAGAGCGAACGATCACTCAATCCGGCAGCCGACAAACGTCGCATGGTGATTGCACTGGCGGTGCTGGCAGGGTTAGCGGCGCTGTCGTGGTTCACGATTGGTGGGGCGGCTGTGTTCCATGTGGAAGGCTACAGCAGCTCGTTGTTTTCCTATGGCGGGCGGGATGTAGAAGTTCGATGGGTTCCGATTTTGATTCTTGGTCTCTTTGCTTTTCGGGTGGTCATGTCCAATATGAGGGCGCGCCTGCAGGAGAGAGATTCAAGAGAAAGCTGATGTAGCTCAGTGGTAGAGCACTCCCTTGGTAAGGGAGAGGTCATGGGTTCAAGCCCCATCATCAGCTCCAGAATAAAGCCACTAGCTTTTAGCTGTCAGCTTCTAGCTTCGGGCGAAGGCGCGGTTTTCAGAGGCTCGGGCTAGAGGCTAGGGGCTAACGGCTAGGAGCTAGTAGCTGCTTTGCGGGAGTAACTCAGTGGTAGAGTCACAGCCTTCCAAGCTGTTGGTCGCGGGTTCGATCCCCGTCTCCCGCTCCAGAAATTCCCCTGCGGTACGCTGGATCGGCCGGTTATAGCAGACAGGGTTGAGACAGCCGAAATGAAGCAATTTTGTTGAGAGACGTTTTCAGGCATGGGTGATATGTTTCAGCAACCGATTCTCGAGGTAGAAAATCCAGCGGTCTTTGCGCCAGTGAAAGCGGCGATCGAAGCGACGTTTGCACCGCCAGCAGTTGCCCGGTTTTTAGAGAAGGCCGAGCGCGCGCGACTGCGTATCCGCGACTTTGACACGTTGCGCCAGCAAGGCCTGCTGGGAGAGACCGTCAAGTCCGACTACGAGAAGTTGGGAAACAGCGATCAAGGCCAGATTCGCGAGCTGTACCTGCGTTCTGTGGAGCAGGTCGCTCCGGAATTGCGCAAGAAGTATTTGAAAGTCTACGCGTACTACTGATGCGCTAAGTGCAGATAACCTAACCCCGAGTGTTCACCGGGAAACCAACAGCAACCAAGAAGAAACAGGAGCGAAAGGGCAACCAATGGCGAAGGAAAAGTTTGACCGGTCGAAGCCGCACGTAAACGTAGGGACGATCGGGCACATTGATCATGGCAAGACGACGTTGACGGCGGCGATCACGAAGGTATTGTCGAAGCACAACCCGAACAACAAGTTTCGTTCCTTCGACACGATCGACAATGCGCCGGAAGAGCGGGAGCGCGGCATCACGATTGCGACCGCGCACGTGGAGTATGAGACCAAGAATCGCCACTACGCGCACGTCGACTGCCCGGGCCACGCGGATTACATCAAGAACATGATTACGGGAGCGGCGCAGATGGATGGCGCGATTCTTGTTGTCGCGGCGACGGATGGACCGATGCCGCAGACCAAGGAGCACGTGCTGCTGGCGCGGCAAGTCGGTGTTCCGTACATTGTGGTGTTTCTGAACAAGTGCGATGCGGTCGATGATCCGGAACTGATTGACCTGGTCGAGATGGAAGTGCGCGAGTTGCTGTCGAAGTACCAGTTCCCGGGCGACGATGTGCCGGTGATTCGCGGCTCGGCGCTGGGCGCATTGAACGGCGAAGCGCAGTGGGAAGCCAAGATTGATGAGCTGATGGAAGCGGTCGACAAGTCCGTGCCGATGCCGGCGCGTGCCATCGATCAGCCGTTCCTGATGCCGATTGAAGATATCTTTTCGATCTCGGGTCGCGGAACTGTGGTGACTGGACGTATTGAGCGCGGCAAGGTGAAGGTGGGCGAGGATACGGAGATTGTCGGCTTCCGCGAAACGCGCAAGACGGTCGTGACGGGCGTCGAGATGTTCAAGAAGCAACTGGATGAAGGTCTGGCGGGCGATAATGCTGGCCTGCTGCTGCGCGGAATTCCGAAGGAAGATGTGGAGCGCGGCATGGTGCTGGCCAAGCCGGGCTCGATTACGCCGCACACCAAGTTCAAGGCGGAGATTTACGTGTTGAGCAAGGAAGAAGGCGGACGGCACACCCCGTTTTTCAACGGCTATCGGCCGCAGTTCTACTTCCGGACGACGGACGTGACGGGTGTGGCCAAGCTGCCGGAAGGCACGGAGATGGTGATGCCGGGGGACAACGTCAGCCTGGAGATTGAGCTGATTACTCCGGTGGCCATGGAAAAGGGCTTGCGGTTTGCGATTCGCGAAGGCGGACGCACGGTGGGCGCAGGCGCCATTGCTGAGATTTTGAAGTAGAAGGAAAGCAGCTTGTAGCTTTTAGCCGCTAGCCTCAGTAAGCTAGAAGCTAAAAGCTAGAAGCGAAAAGCTGCAGTTGAATGGCTGGCAAGCAAATACAGCCAAAATCGGATAGGATAAATAGATGCGCGAAATTATCACATTACAATGTCCAGACTGTAAAGAGCGGAACTACTCTACGACCAAGAACAAGAAGAAGACCACAGCCCGGCTGGAGTTTTCAAAGTTCTGCAATCGTTGCCGCAAACATACGGCTCATAAAGAAACCAAGTAGCCGCGGCGTTTTTTTTGAGATGTAGGGGCGTAAGCTCAACGGTTAAACTGCTGGTCTCCAAAACCGGACTTGGGGGTTCGAATCCCTCCGCCCCTGCCAGCCTTTTTGTTGGGCCCGGTCGCCGTGGCGGCCCATCATGCTTTTCAGCGATGCTGTGACCCGATCGCACTGCGGCAATGTATCAGACGTATTGAGAAGGAAGTAAGGTTATGGCAAAGGCAATTGCAGTCACCGAGACCCAGACGACGCCGCAGTGGCGGCAGCAGCCGGAGCGGTTCTGGACCTTCCTGAAGGAAGTTCGCAGCGAGTTGCACAAGGTGGTGACACCGTCGCGCAAAGAAGTGCAGTCGACGACGACGGTGGTGATCATTACCGTATTTCTGTTCGCGGGATATTTCTGGTTGGTGGACGGAATATTTAACCGCATCGTCCAGTCATTGATTGCCTGGCTGACGCACTAGAAGAAATACACTGGGAACGTGGTACGCGTAGAAGGTGAGATGGATGGCAGAAGAAGCAAAAATTGAAGCGCAACAGGCGTCCACTGAGACGCAGCCAGAATTGGCGCCTCCCGTCAACGAACGGTTTCGCTGGTACATCATCCACGCCTATTCAGGGTTTGAGCGCAAAGTGCGCGAATCGATTGAGAGCCGCGTCCAGGCCTATGGCCTGCATGACCGCATTGGCCGCATCATGGTTCCGACGGAGCCGGTCACAGAGATTCGCAACGGCAAGAAGTACACCATCGAGCGCGTCTTTCTTCCCGGTTATGTGCTGGTGGAGATGGACCTCGATAACGAGATCTGGCACCTGGTGAAGAACACGCCTCGCGTTACCGGTTTCTTAGGGACGGGGGAAAAGCCGGTGGCGCTGACGGAAGAAGAGATCAGCTCGATTATCTTCCGCTCGGATGTATCGAAAGACAAGCCGCGGATGAAGGTGAAGTTTGAAAAGAACGAGTCGGTGAAGATCACCGAAGGGCCGTTCGCCAACTTTAACGGGGTTGTGGATGAGGTCAACGAAGACCGCGAAACCCTGAAAGTGATGGTGACCATCTTCGGACGTTCTACTCCGGTCGAGTTGGAATTCAGCAAGGTCGAAAAGATTGCATAAAGGCAGCCGAAGAGCAGCTGTTAGCTCCTAGCGATTAGCTAGCGGCTAAAAGCTAACAGCTAGAAGCTGCATTTTGAAAGGGATTGAACGATGCCTCCAGTTAAAAAAGTACAGACGCAGGTGAAACTGCAAATTGTTGCCGCAAAGGCAACTCCGGCGCCGCCGGTCGGCCCAGCTTTGGGCCAGGCGCAGGTGAACATCATGGAATTCTGCAAGCAGTTCAACGCGCGGACGACGGCTCCGGAAATGGCCGGGCTGGTGATTCCAGTTGTCATTACGGTCTACACGGATCGCACCTTTACCTTTGTCACTAAGACGCCTCCGGCAGCGGTTCTGCTGAAGAAGGCCGCTGGCGTGGCCAAAGGTGCGGGCACGCCGAATAAGGACAAGGTTGGCAAGGTGACGGAGAAGCAGGTTGCCGAGATTGCCAAGCAGAAGATGCCGGATCTGAACGCGGCATCGGTCGATGCGGCGATTCGCTCTATCAAGGGCACGGCGCGTTCGATGGGAATCGAAGTCGTCGCCTAAAGCGAGCTACTGCCGTGACGAATCTACCGGCATCATCGTCTTCACCTGACTCGAGTCGAGAGCTGCTGCGCCATACTTTGGCTACGCTGGCCTATCGCGGCAGCAAAGCTTTGCGCGATGCGCCGTCGGATTTTTCCGCGTTCACTCCGGGCGGCGAAGGTCGTTCGGCAGGCGCTATATTGGCGCACATCGGCGATCTGCTCGATTGGGCGCTGTCGATGGCGAGCGGCGAATCCCGGTGGCACACCTCCAAATCTCAGGCGTGGAACGAGGATGTCGATCGCTTCCACGCTGCTTTGACCGCTTTCGATGCCTACCTCGCTTCCGATCAACCATTACACACTTCGGCTGAAAAGCTATTTCAGGGTCCGGTTGCGGACGCGCTGACGCATGTGGGGCAGATCGCGATGATGCGCCGGCTGGCGGGTGCTCCGATCAAGGGAGAGAATTATGCTGTGGCGAGGATTACTGCGGGACGGGTTGGGGCGGACCAGGCGGCTCCGAAGCGGGAGTTCTGACAGCAGAGATAGTTGAAGAGCCTGGAGCAGGGCACAGGGAACAGCCGGACGCGGAATAGTTGAAGGATTATGTGGGCTATTCGAAGGATTGTGCGCGCTAATTGAAGGATTGTGCAGCCTAACTGAAGGTTTGCGCAGGGCGATGATTCCACTAAGTGCATCTGCTGCAATGGGATGCGGGTTGGAGGTCGGTTTTTCGCTTGCTACTGTCGAAAAAAACCGTAATCTACGCGCTCTAGGGCAGGCAGGAAGAAGAGCCTACCGTAAGTTTACCAAATCCCGGGGATTGGGTACGCCATGTTTAGAGCAGCTTTTAGCTTTTAGTTGCTTGCCTTCCCACCCTTTGCGATGGAGCCTGCAAAGGATGGGGCACCCGGCTGGTTTGCCTGAGAATCCTGCCCGCTTTCCTTCCAGAGCTTTTCCCAATCCCAGATTTCGGACATCACTTTGTTGGGCAGCGGGAACCCGAGTTGATGGGCGAGCATGCACACTTGTCCGCGATGGTGGGCTTCGTGGGAAATCATGTAGCAAAGCATTTCCATGCCGACGGGCCAAGGCTTGGCCCAGCCATCTCTGCGAAATGCTTCGATGCGGGGTGAGCCGCTTTCGAGTGCCTCATCGAGCATTTCGGCGCAGCGGGAAGCGCTTTCGACTAAGGCGGTGCGGGCCTGCTGCGGTGTGCAGTTTGCGCGATTCAGTTGGGAGGGAATTTTCAGGTGCGGAGCGGTCAGCCGGATCCATTTACAGCGGACGTTGTGCATGTGGGTGAAGATGGCGGCGATGGTGCGGACATCGCCGGGCGGCTTGGCTTTCCATGCGGCGGGGTTGAGATGCTCGATGACGAACTGGTTCATTTGCTCATTGACGGCAAATATGCGCGACGCGGATGGACTGGGTTGCGATTGAGGCCTGGGTTTGCGAGTGGTCACGATTCCCTGCTCCCGCCCTATCATATCGCTCAGGGTCGGCCGGGTTAGCCAGGTCACAACTATTCTTAGTTGGCGAAAACACCGTCTTCAAGGATGTTCAGTCGGTCTAAGTCGCTTGCCTGCAATACTGATGGCATGCAGCCCCTTTCAAATGCTCGTATGAGATTGGCCTCAGGCTTCCTCGTTTCAGTCGGACTGCTCTGGGGTTTCGTAGTGTTGGGGTTCATCGCCTTGCTGGGTGGATTTCTTGGAAACGAGCCACCATGGCACTACCTAGGAAAGATGCTGTTGTGGTTGTCATGGCTGTGGATTGGGCCGGTCCTGCTCACCGGAGGGGCGATTTCCAGACTGACAGGTAGGCTGTCGAGAGCCAGTTCAATCTCGATCTGGGTCGGACGCTTCTCACTGACAGTAATGGTGGTGTATCAAATCGTCGAGACGCTTCACGACGCTGCAGATCCCCGCATCATGAAGCCGACGTCAGGGTTGTACGTAATCTGTTCTGTTGCGACACTGCTGACCCTCTTGGCAGATGCCGCCGCACTGCAACTCACTTGGAAGACAAGATAGTGCCAGAAAAGTCGGGTTTTCGGCAAGTTCATTTGCCATTGGTGAGAACGGGTCTACGCGCATTCGAGGCGCGCTCCAGGCTGGGTTACATGGGCCACGGAGCTGGAAGGCGTGAAAAAATCAGTTAGGGCCAAAAATGAACTGCCATGAACGGGGATGAGCTACAGCGTTTTCCATTGGCGTTCATCCGCGTACATTGCGGCGGCACTGAATTCGCGCTGAGAGGAATATGAGATGCGGAAAGGGCAAACGAGACACCCACAACGGGACGAGCCGGGGGCGCATGGCAAGAACTACATCACTCCGAGCGGACTCGAGCGCCTGAAGGAGGAGTACCGGTTTCTGGTGACCAGGGACCGCCCGGCGGTGGTGGAGGTGGTGGCGTGGGCTGCCAGCAACGGCGATCGCAGTGAGAACGCCGACTATCAGTACGGCAAGCGGCGGCTGCGGCAGATCGATGGGCGGATTCGCTTTCTGACGAAGAGAATTGAAGCCGCGGAAGTGGTGGACCCGGAAGCTGCGAGAGCGGGGCAGGCGGCGACCAGGGCATTCTTCGGGGCGACGGTGCGCTATGCCAATGCCGCGGGAGAGGAGCGGGTGGTGAGCATCGTAGGCACGGACGAGGTCGATCTGAAGCGCAACCACATCAGTTGGGTGTCGCCGCTGGGGCGCGCGTTGACCAGGTCGGCAGCCGGTGACAGCGTCGTTCTGGAAGCGCCGGGCGGGACGGAATCCCTGACGGTGCTGGAATACGGTACGAGCACATTTCTGTGGAACCGTTCCGTGAATTGACCCCCGGTTCGGTCATCTGCTTCGGCTCCACGGTCGACCGCCAGTTCTGCGTGGACACCGTACTTGTCGTCGCGTCTGCGGAGCCCTGGGTCGCCGCCGATGCTGACAAGCTCGACGCCAACGACGCTTTCATCGCGTGCACCGCCCGCTCCGTCGCGAGCAACCCCGGTGATATCGACGTCAAGCTCACGCTCTACCGAGGAGCAACGATTGACCAACCGATCAACGGAATGTATAGCTTCGTCCCCGCTCGCAGAGCTGACCACGGAACTCCGAGGTTTCCGCGGCCGCACATCAGCATCCGAGGGTTGATTAATCCCGAAAACCGTCAGAGCACCTGGGGCTCGAAGCGGCCCCTCGATCTGGACGCCGTCCGAAACGCCTGGATCGCTGCGAGAGAACAAGTCCTCGAGGCCGGGCTTGTCCTCGCTGTATCGCTCGACGTCCCTCCGCGAGAGCGGTCTGCCGAACCACTCTCCAGGAGCGCGCGGAATCGCTGCTGAGGTTCGCCCACCGTTGCCGTGTTTGATCGTCGAGCTCCACGGTCCAAGCCATTTTGTTGCTCGGTCCGTAACCCCCCGGCTACCCGCCCGGCCGGGGCTGACGATTGGTGCCGCGGTTGGCCGCGTGCCTGGCCGCGAGGACTGAAGGCGCTCAGGTCTATCTCGTTGAGCTGGTCGGGAAACGCAATGCCGGCCATCTACGGGGTTGTCAACGGCGACCTGGGCTTGCAGCACAACAACTGCTAACTCCCCGCGGAGGTACTCGCAATCCTCTAGCTCGCCGGTTTGCTCGAGCTGCCGCCGGCGCGCCTACTTCTCCGCCCACTCTGGCGGGGTCGCGCCTGGCTTCCATGCCTTGGTGACGCCGCCGCCTTTTTGGCGTAGGAGTTGGGAGTAGTCGTTGAGCTGGGTTTGGAAGGCGATCTCGTCGCGGGGGTCTTGGCGTGTTTCGTCGAGCTCTGCTCGCCAGACGGCGAGCGCGCCGAGTGTCTCGACGGTTGATTCGTCGGTCCACCATTTGTCTTTGAGCGCTTCGAGCTGTTCGGGGTAGCGGCCGCGCAGGGCGACGATGGCGCCCCACATCTGCTGGCGCCACTCGGGGTCGCCGCCGTAGGGCTCAAGCCAGGGCGGTCGCTCGCCGCTGTTGCCGTCGGCGAGCACGGGGGCTGAGCGCAGCGGACGAACGTGGCCGTTCTTGATGGCGCGCGCGATTTCGTTTCCGACGAACTGTGCGGCGAGCGTCGAGTGTGGTGTGTCGGCGCCCGCGGCGAGCTCGCGGAGCTGGACTGCTACGGGGTCGGATAGGACGACTTGGACTCGTTGGCTCATCGTGTTCGTTCCTGTGCTGGTGGGTTGACGATCCGGTTGATCGCGCGGACGATCCCCGGTATCCGGCTGGTGCGGCTCGGCGCGAGCTGGCGGTGGAAGTTCGTGCCGTAGTCGCGGTCGGCCAGCTCGGGGTGCGCGAGCGACGGCGTTTGGGCGTGGCTGCGGCGCATGTTCTCGGCGAGCCGCTGGATGCGGTCGGTGTCGTGCCCTTCGACGCCGAGATCCTCGCGCGAGACGAACCAGGCGGTGCCTTGGCGGGCGCGGGATGCCTCGACGTAGGCGGGCTCCTTGCTGGTCTGCCAGCCGCCGGTGACGACCAGGGTGCGGGTGACGGTCGCGCCTTGGGCGCGGTGGATGTGCTGGGCGTAGCCGAGCCGCACGCGAGCGAGGTCATCGCCGGTGATGGTTCGCCGGCGGCCGGTCACGTCGAACTCGATCAGTACCTCGCCGGCCGGGGTGATGTCGAGGACTTCGCCGCGGCTGCCGTTCTCGATCCGCTCGACGCCGGGCTCGCGGTGCTGGTCGATCAGCGCCACCCGGTCGCCTTGGCGGATGCCGTAGTGGACGCCGGGCACCGGGACTTCGAGATCGCCGAGTTCGCCGCGCTCTGCACGGAAGTGTTGGGCGCGGGCGTTGAGCCGGTTGATCTCCTGGTTTGAGGCGTCGGAGATCAGCGCGACCTCGCTCGGGTCGAGGGTCTCGGTGAGCGTCGCCCAGTTCTGCGCGGCGTGCTCGACGGCCTCGTCGCGGGTGTCTGCCATGTGCAGTTGCCCGCGCGCGTGGTAGTGCGCCATCGCGCGGTCTGAGCGGCCGGCGCGGAGGTCCGCCCAGGCGCGCTGTTCGTCGCGGTCAAGGGTGCGGCGGATGTTCGAGAGTTCGGCGCTCGGGGCGATGTCTGAGAGCCGGGCGAACATGCCGCCCGCCCCGATCGAGGGCAGCTGCGCGGCGTCGCCGATCGCCACGAGCTTTGACCCGGTTTGCTCCACGACTTCGGTGAGCCGGCTGAGGCGGTCGGTGTCGGCCATGCCCGCCTCGTCGAAGTAGATCGTCGTGTGCTGGTCGACGGCGAGCTGGCCGCGCTCGACGCGCGAGACGAGCGCGTCGAGGGTCAGCGTTTGCCCGGCGAGCGCGGGGCTGTCCTGGCCGAGGCGCTGCGCGGTGGACCCGGACACCGCGATCCCCAGCGTCCGGTTGCCGACGTGCTGCTCGGCTCTGGCGGCGGCGTCGATGACGACGCCCTTGCCGGTGCCGGCGGGTCCGACGAGGATCGCGGCCCGCTCTGGGCCGGTGATGACCTCCAGCGCGTGTGCCTGCTCGGCGCTGAGGCGTCCGCCGATCCGCTCGGCGATCTGGTCGCTGGCGAGCGCGCGAGCCTGTACGCCAACGTCGCGGCCGCTGCCGGCGGCGAGCGCGGTGAACCTGCGCTCGATCGCCTGCTCGCGCGCACGCACGGCGAGCGTCGTCATCAGGCCGCCCTCCAGGGGGAGGACACGGCGTTCGGCGATCATCGCCCGTGAGAGGTCGAGCGCGTCGCCGGGTGAGAGCTCGCCGACGGACTGCTCCAGCAGGACCGCCCGGAACTCGCCTGGCTCGAAGGTCGCGGCGCGCTCGGTCAGGCGCTGCTCGACACGATCCTCAAGCGGACCCTGCGGCGGGGGCTCGACGGTGGCGCCGAGCAGCCGGCCGGGCTGCTCGCCGGCGAAGTCAAAGCGCGCGGCGGTGTCGTTCCATGCTCGCTGTAGGTCGGCGCGGGTGATGAGCACCTTGGCTTTGCGGTTCTCGAGCTTGAGCTGGCGCAGCTCGCCGCGCTCGGGTGCGCGGCCCCACTTCGCGCGGAAGCGCTCGGCGGCTCTGGCGACCTCGCGGCTGCGGGAGGAGAAGGCGTCCAGCAGGCCGCGCGGTACGCCGGCTATCTCGAAGTAGCGGCCGTGTTTGCCGGTGCCCCGCTCGATCGCATAACCCCGCTGCTGGAGTTGGTGCGCGAGCGAGGAGCGGTAGTAGGCGCCAAGCTCGCGGGCGGAGCGGAAGATCGGCCGGGAGGCGACGGCGACGATCTTCCCGTCATCGCGGACGGCGCTCGTGATGACCACATGGCTGTGGAGCTGCGGGTCGGGCGCGTCTGTCTCGAGGACGCCGCGGGCGGTGGTGTGCCGGTACTCGGCGGCCACGACGTCCCGCGCCGGCTCCTCGAACACCTGCCCGTGGGAGCGCCGGCGCACGGTCGGCACGGTGTCGGTCAGGTGCGCGATCGTCTCGCTGACCGCTGCGGCGTGTGCGGCTTCGATCTCGCGGCGCTGGGACTCGTCGGCGAGCGCCCACACAGCGGACACCGACTTGGGGGCGCTGAAGGTCAGGTCGATCCCGCCGCCCCTGGCGCCGTTGGAGCCGGCCTGTCGCAGCCAGCGTCCTGACCGGGGGTGTTTGCCTTCCATCAGCGAGATGAAGTCGCGGCCTTCGACGGTGGAGCCCTCGATGCCGAGGCGCGCGAGCGTGTCCGGCGAGGCGAGCCACTGGCCGGGTGCCTGGGTGGGCTCCCCGTCGGGGGAGAGGTAGTAGTCGCCGCGCTCTGGCTCGACGGTCTTTGACTCCAGGTAGCGCGCGTAGCCGCCGCCCTTGGCGGCGCCGATGCTGGCTGCGGTCATCACAACGGGTACAGACCCCAACTGCCCCGGACCGGCCAACGAATTTGCACAGCGCGGACACAGCGCTGCGCACAGCGGTGCATCTAGTCTGTCCGGGCTTGGCGGTGTGCGCCGGCCGCGGGAGCCAGTGAGCGTCAGCGAGCGGCGAGCGAGCAGCCCGAAGGGCTGCCGGCCGGCATGCACGACGCCGGGGTCGGTGGAGAGCCGACCGCAGGGAGGCTCGGTTACAGCCGGCGAAGCCGGCGTGCGCTATCTGGTCGTTGCCGGTCGGCCGCGCCGTCGGCGGTCGCCGGCGCGGCGTGGTCGGCGTGCAGCCGGAGGCTGCCGGGCCGGGCGCAAGCCCGCAGGGCTGCGCAGGCCGGCGGGCTTCCGTCGCCTCAGACAGACGACGGATGCGTGGGTGCCGCGCTTATGCTGCGACCGGGGTGTGCTCGACGGCCGCGGGCGACTGCTGCTCCCGGAGGTGGTCTTCGATGCGCCGCGCGATCTTGTCGATCGTCTCGGCGTAGCCGCGGATCGCCTCGAGCTCGCCGCTCTCGCCCCACCCGGCGACGTAGGGGACGCTCGAGCCCGACGTGTCCAGGCCGACGGAGCCGCAGACGACGAACGTGAC
>CAVTLR010000009.1:0-158095 GCA_963735505.1 uncultured Acidobacteriota bacterium
GCCCCGGCGACAGGTCTCGCAGGTTCCGTCTTCACCTCCAAAGAACCCGACTCCTACACGCTAGCCAACCTTCCAGTCGTAACACGTTGGCCAACCTCCTCGATACGGCCAATTGCTCCATGGCCCGGACGCCGATACACGACGCCGGGCGTTGCCCCTCAACGGTGCCCGCGTCTGAGTGACATACACCGCAAGCCTCTACCCGGATACGTACTTGTCCGTCGCCCGGCTCGACGACAGGCTTCTCGACGAGGCGAAAAGTCCCGGGTTTGGTTATGTCGACCGCCTTATATGTTTTCCCCATTTTCGTCTCCTGTTGAACTGGAAGAACTCATGTGTCGTCGTTCACAAGAATGCGGACAAGCGGCAGCCGGAAAATTCGCCATTCTCGCGATCCTCGCACTATTGCCGTGAGAGAGCTGGGTCAGAAGACGCCTTTGTGACCAACTACGCCTCACCTATTGTTTTGGAAGTTTTCAATCCTTGTCTTGATTGAAAGTGCCGCAGTTTGGCGTTTCTGTTGGGCTTTAGTGGGTTGGAAAGGCGGGTGACGACCTTTACTTCTTTTCCGCCGCAGGCAGCTTGAATGCTTTCGGCAGCGGCGCGTTTTCTCTTCGCCATGTCCCGGGCGAAGTTCCGACAATCTCGCGGAAGCTGCGACTGAACGCCGGTTGATCGGTAAACCCTACTTCCAATGCAACCTTGAGTAAAGACTTATCGGAGTGCAACAACGCTGACTTTGCGGCTCGAATTCGACTATGAAGCAAATAGCGACGAACAGGGACCCCGAAGGAGTTCTTGAATGCGCGCATAAAACGACCTGGCGAAAGGCCGCATTGTGCCGCAAGATCAGCAAGCGCAATGTCACCCTCCAAGTGTTCACTCAGCAGTTCGATCGCACGATCTTGTTGCCAGACCGCCAAGCCTCCGGTGACAACCTCCGGGGGATTGTTCCGGTCTTGATATGTCCGAGCCAGATGTGCGCAGAACAACATGATCAGTTCGTCGATCACCAAACGTGGGAGCTGGAGCGGCCGATCTGAGAACGGCAGCATCGTTCGAGCCCAATGAAGGATCACGTCATCTCTGGTCCCTGCAGTACAGTGCAAATCGCGAATCCGCGTCTGCCCATTCTCGTCACTGAATCGATCGAGAACGAACCGCGGAATGTAGACGTGCACCGAATCAAAGCCAGAAGTCCGCAGAGCGACCGGTTCCGACTCCATGTCGAATATCTGAATTCCGCCAGCGTCCCATTCGGTGACACGATGAAAGCGACCATCGAGCCACGTTCCCCATCCCTTGATACTGTCCGGACGACGCAGGTGCACCGATACCGAAAAAGCCCTTTCTGGCGGGATATGGGGGGTAGGCCCGGGAAAGCCGTTCGGCATGCGCATGCGTGTCAGCGCGACCTGAGAATTTCCCTTGGGCCCAAGCACGATCGAGGAAGATTCCAGCAGAGAGAAATGCTTCGCCAATCTTTGCCCAAACATGCCTTGAAGCATTCGTCTGCCTCGCACCGAACTAGAATTTGCCGTTGCTATTTTTCCACTGATCGCGAGGTGGAATCGCTTCGAGCGTGTCCCAGTGTTCAGCGATCTTGCCGTTTTCAATGCGGAATAGATCGTAGATAGCCGTGAGCACGCCACCAAACGTAGCCTCGGCAACGACCAAGACGAAATTACCTTCACCCAGTACCATATGCACGCGATTGTAGACGACTGCTTGCCCCTTGGCGGCAAGAGCCTGTAAACCCGCAATCAGTCCCGGGATGGTATCGGCGACCCATGGATTGTGCTGAATGTATGCGACTCCGTTGAAGTAGCTCGGAAAAGTATCGCGGCGGCCTGCGAGAAGGTCGTCCATGTAGCGTTGCATGAGCGCCTTGTTGGCACCTGTCTGGTCGAGATCAGACACCTCGGTGGGGCCGTCGATCATGGTGTGTCCGCTGGGGCTGGGTTCCGTTGCGGTTTCCTGCAAGTTGTCCCAGTGCTCGACGATCAGACCATCTTCGAAGCGAAAGATGTCGAAGCCAACTTTTGGCCCGAAGAAGTTGTACTCGGTGTGAGCGAAGACGTAGTCGCCATCTTCAAAGACACGGATGGTGTTGACTGACGCATCGGGCGGCAAGTTCTGAATGAGGGCGGCTACACCTTCTGGGCCAGGTCCCACCTGTAGGTTGTGCTGGATGTACTTGTTCGGGTTGACGTACGCGAACGGGACTGGATTCTTTAGTCTCAAGCGATTTCAAGAGATCGACGACCTGCTGTTTACGGCTAGGGGGCATGGGTCCTCCAAGGACAAGTTCGTTCTCTGAAATAGTGGACCATTTGGTCCTTTATTTGCAAGTCCTCAAGTGAACTGACCGATAATGTTGCAATGGGACGACGAAAACTGTTCACCCGAGAGGATGTCCTCGATAAAGCAATCCCAGTCTTCTGGAAGCATGGCTTCGCTGAGACGAGTGTTCAGGACCTTGAGCAGGCCACAGGTGTGCGCAAATCGGGCTTGTATACGGAATTCAAGGACAAAGAAGACCTGTTCGTGGAGAGCCTGCGCAGGTATTTCGACGTCCTGATGGCACGCGGGCACCTGACGAAACAGCCTCTGGGTTGGACCAATGTAGAGAGTTTTCTCAAGGTCTGCTATGGGAGTTGGGGGCAGAAAGGCTGCTTCTCGGTGAATTCTATGCGCGAGTTCGCAGACCTTCCCCCAAAAGCCCGCCAGATCATGGTCGCGAGCGTAATGAAAGCCCATCAACTGCTCATTGACAATCTAGCTGCAGCGCGTGGAGTTCATGACGATAATGATTCTCTCGCTGGCTTGATCATCACGTTCTTTAGCGGAATTTGCCTGGAGCAGAATTTCGGTCCCGACCGGGCGAGAATTACGAACAAGATCGACGCCTTCATGCGGCTGATTCGCGGGATGTGATTGATCGTACCGAGTGGTGTTCCGCTCGTGCTTATTTCGGAAACGAGTCGCCGAACATAGGGCGCCCGCTCTTGGACTGTTGTTCGGTGGCCTCGTCCTGAATGACGTCCCAGTGCTCGACGAGAATTCCGTCCTTCAGACGAACGACGTCCGCTGCGATCCAGTTCACGGGAAGCCCAATATTGGAGAACCGGCCATGAAGGATGACGTAGTCGCCTTCTGCAAGAACTACTCCGGGTTCATACTTGAGCGATGGCGGCGCAGCTTTGATGAGGTTGAAGAGCCCATCTCGTCCGGGCTCGATGTGAGCGCTATGCTGAATGTATTGGGGAGACCAGAATCGCTCTGCGGCAACGTAGTCTCGCTTGTTGAACAAGGTATCGAATGCCTCCAGCACGATCGCCTTGTTCTTTTCTGCATTTGAACTGTTCATGGATTTTCTCTCTTCCAAATCGGCGTTCGTGTTCAGCGCGACACTTCAATTGTATCGACCCGGGTCGGATAGATCGCCAATCCGCGCCTTGCAACTACGGGCTGATGTCCGCCGCTACGTCACTCCGTCTCAAAATCGGTGGAGACACTGAGTTCCTTCCATATTCGTGCTTCCTCTAATCGCGCAAGATCGTTCTTCTCCACCGCGGCGTACGCATCGCTGCCGAGCAACAGTCGCAACGGAGGGTTTCGCTCCTGGGTCAGCTGGATGATCGCCTGAGCCGCCTTTTTCGGATCACCAGGCTGCTTCCCGTTGTAGTTGCGCTGAAATCTTGCGGTAGCTCCAACAGTCGAGTCGTATGCGGGATGACCTTCGCTCAGTTCGGTGGAACTCCCCGCGAAGTCCGTGCGGAACCCACCGGGTTCAACAATTGTGACCTTGATGCCGAGTGGTGCTACTTCGCGTGACAGCACTTCAGAGAAGCCTTCGACACCCCATTTCGCCGCCGAATAAGGCCCACGTCCCGGAGGGCCGATCCTTCCGCCCACCGATGAAAACTGAATGAAGTGGCCTGTTTTCTTTTCGCGAAAATACGTAAGAGCCGCCTTGGTCACAATAATCGTTCCGAAGAGATTCGTTTCGATCTGTGCCCGGAATTCCGATAGAGGCGTGTCTTCGATGGACGAAAGATTGCCATATCCCGCATTGTTGATGACCACATCCAGCGAGCCAAATAGATCGATCGCCGACATTACCGCGTTTGCTGCTGCTGCTTCGTCGGTAACATCCAACGCGAAGAGCTTGACCTGATCCCCATATCGTTCCGACAGATCAGCCAGCGACTCAATGCCCCGAGCTGTCGCCAACACCTTATTGCCCGCAGCAAGGCCCGCTTCAACAATTGCGCGACCCAGACCACGAGAGCTGCCGGTGACTAACCATACCTGCGCCATTCATCCTCCTGTATCGAAGCCAACCACCCGGATATTCTGGAGAAGCTTCTCAAACTCAGGATTGGATGCGCGATGGGTATACGAACGGACTTGTTAGTTACGGAGGAAATCGCCGAATCTTCAGATCTCAGGGCGACTCCCTTCGAGTTCGAGAGAGCCAAGAGGGTTGAGACGGCGCTCTCAATTCTCGAAGGCAAATGGAAGATCGTTATTCTGAACCGGCTCTTCGCGCGTCCTACTCGCGCCCGCTACGACTTCGACTCCGATTACTGATCGAAATGGAGCCCAACTTTCGCAGCCGACTCTTCCCTTCCCTCGCCTTCAGCGGAGCGGATGCTGTCCTCCCTAACAGCCAGCTTAGTGTGGTCTGTTGTCACTTGGGACTTGCCCTCGCGCCCGCTCAATCAGTAAAGGCAAGCGTGCTTGCGCAGACCAATTTCGCGGAGTTATCCTTATTACTCGCCGTTGGCGGAACGTCGAAGTCGATCACGGTGTACGGGGAGCAGAACGTCATGAGCAATAGATGGTACTCGCGGCCGGTGCTGTTCGTAGCGGACATCGACAAGTCCGTCGATTTTTATGTGAAGCAGCTCGGGTTCGCGCAACCGTGGCGATACGAGGAAGAGGGGAAAGCGTGGGTCGCGCAGGTCGACCGGCAGGGCTGCGAGATCATTCTCTCTTCTCAATGGCCCGACAAAGTGGGCAAGGGCCTGATGTTCATCTCGCTCGATGTCGGCGTGCTGGAGGCCTTGCGCGCGGAGCTGCAAGATCGCGGCGTGGCCGTGAAGGACGGGCAGTGGGGCTACCGGCTCATGGTCATCACGGACCCGGACGGGAACGAGCTCTACTTCCCCTACCCGAAGTCGCCCGCCACCGGCTCCCTCGTCACGTCGAACCTCGGGCATTGAGCTGAAAGGCGGGGTTCTGTCCGGATCGCCGACAATCCAGACAAAACCTATTTCCAGGCACTGGCGCGTTTCCCGCTACTCATGTCACTCGGTTGAGGTGAGCCCCTGTGGAAAGGGTCTCTGGCGCGCGGGTATTTCCTTATTGGCCGACGCTGACCAGCCCACGAGAACGATTAGCCAGCGGCCGGCTCGCTTCCGCAGTTCCCATGTGTGGCTCCCGGTCGCCTCCCTGGGTGCGGGGTCTCCCGCCAGGGAAAACGTGGTTTTATAGTTCGCGGTCAGAGCCACACTATCGCTTGAACCGCGAAGGTGACGGTCGGATATCTCGATAGAGTGAATCTGAGCAGTTCCCTTTGCCAGGTGCGTGAGAACCGCATTTCGGCCGCGCACCGACGGCCCGTCCGGAGGCCGTAATTCGATGTCCTCAGCGCAGAAAGCCAGCAAGCTTCGCGCTTCCCCAGCCACTTCAAGGTCAATCCACGCTGAGTGGATTCGCTCGATTGTTTGGACGGTATCTTTCGTAAGACGGTCCATAGGCTTTCACACGGATCATAGACCCCATCAACACGATTTCAAAACGTGCACTCATGCCGATCGTCCGACACAACGCGGTCCACGGGAGCCCGCTCCGCCGACAACTACTCGCGCCCGCTACGACTTCGACTCCGATTACCTCATCGAAATGGAGCCCCGCGTCCGCCACTACGATGTCTACTCCGCCACCTCACCTGAACATCCCTGGAAGCAGCAGTGATCCATCAGCGGATGCCTGGTCGCTGCGGTGAGCCGTGCGCTGCTCTCTTGCATCCGCCAGGGATGGGCCGAAAAATCAGAATTTTCGATCGGCCCGGATGGCCTCCTCGATATGTTCTGGGATTTTCGAGCTGCACTTCTTAAATATCTGACTGAAGAACGGCCGCAACGATGTCGCCGCGGACTGGTTAAGATCGTAGGTCCCGCTAGCGACAATCACATCGCTAAGACAAGTTTCGCCCCGAGAGGTCGTGATGTAGTTCTGTGGCGACGGAGAATTGAGCCTCCAACCCTTTACTCCCTCCAGGCCAGCGATCCAATTAAATGGTGGCTGAATTCCAAGGCATTGCAAGAACTCTCCATAGCCGCGAAGTTTCCGAATGAGGGCCCTAGCAATATCCAAGAAATACAAATTCCTCTGCCCAGTTATCTGCAGCACCGAAGTGTCCACGCACCAAATCTCTCCGGTGTTGAAGGCGAAGGCGACCGAACTTGTTTCTGTCTCCCGATTCAGATTGTTAATCGTTGCGTACGCCCCTACTCCGTCCTCCGCTCGCAGGTACTGAAGATTGCTCCAAAACAGCGGCTGCAACGTTACCCCTGGCCCCCTCCCACATTTCAGAAGCTCATCATGACCCCACTCCTTGGAGGCCGATTCACACGGAATTAAGCGGAGCCACATGGCCGGACCACTTGCAAGGAAGACCTCATAGTCGGCGCCCTGTGCGAACGGCATAATGTTCCAAAATACCCCTAGAGGCTGATCAGAAGTGCGGAACCGCGCACTTCCATCTCTGGCCTCAGTTGGAATAAAGTCGCGGATCTGCAAACTGCTCGACTTTCCTTCCGACGACCTGGAACGCAGTGACCTAGTCGCATCCGACGCGGTAGCCGGCTTGACCAGTTCCGACGGATCAAGGTTCCCCCCAACAGGAGGCGCAGGAGAAATCAACTCCTCGTTCAAGTTCCGAAAAAGCTGCTGGACAGGGAGAAAATGTTCCCTCCAAGTTGCCTCCAGCCACGGCCACGATGCGCCCGCAAAAGGTGCCGCAGGTATTCTCAGGTTGACTAGTGCCTTGACCGCCGTCAGGTCCAGCAACTCGACGAGACCGCCCCTAATACTTTCGATGTCCTTGTTGATTTGACTAATCAAAGCGCCGTTAAAGCTGGCGTCTTGTGGGCCGGGCGGAAAGCGAAAATTGCATTCAATGCAGTTAATTTTGCGCAGCAGATTATATAGCTTGCGTTTTTCCGAGACGAGACGCTCCTTTTCTTTCTCGGCTTCGCCCCGCGTTGTCCGATCCTCAGTGTATGAGCGAGTAAATTGCCGATTCAAGTCCTCGAGCTCATTTATGAGGTCATGTGGGAAGAGCGTTACCTCTATGTTCGCCTCCTGGAGTTTCCGAATCCCCTTGCCACAAATATCGGGATTAGGGTCATGCATCCCAACAAATACCCTAGCGACCCTGCGCTCGATCAGTCGATTCGCACAGGCAATCTTCGGATTATTGCGCTTCGTGCACGGCTCTAGCGTCGTGTATACAGTACAGCCTGCGAGAGTTGTGTCCTTGAGCTTTATCTCGAGAGCGATGTACTCTGCGTGATTCCCCCCAGTCTCCCCTCGATGCGATGTCGCGAGCACCTGTCCGTTCTTGACCACGACACAACCAACCAATGGATGAGGCCGATCATCTTCCGCACTGCTCTTTCGTGCCTCGTCGACGGCCATCCTTTCGAAGCGATAGTCCGGGTTGCGTGGATAAGAAGGTGGGATAATTTCAAGTTCTTCGATAAATGCGCGCAGCAAATCCTTTTTCTCTTTGATATGGTGTGCATGCCAGGCCTGTTTCTCGTCTTCTGACTGCCGTGCGTAGCTGAGAGTAACCGCGAAATGATTGGCGTTTTGGGACCTCTCACCGAATGCCCGCTCAACGATCTTTTTTGAGACTCTTTCCCATGCATCAACTTTTGGATCGTCGTAACGAAGATCTTCGACTGCTATTTCTAAACGCGCTTTCAATAGGGAAGTCGCTTGGTCGGGAGGCATCAATTGATGGTCGGGCATTTCTTTCGGTGGTTCCTTTGGCCCCGCGTTCATCACCGGAGGTGGGATGAGCTCTAGGTTTGATCCTGGCTCTCTGCGTTCACCGTGCTCCGTACGAACTGTATGCCAGTATTCTCCCAAGACGGTTGGCGATGTATCTAACTTCGTGATAATGCCGTTTACCCCCGGCAACCTCACACGAACTTCTGCACCAACCGCAAACCGCTTCTTCGGCTCTCCCCTAAATTGCCTGGCACTCATGAAAACAGTCTAGGCCGTTTGCTTCGCGCTGATCCAGCCCAAAAGACGGGGCCATTATTCTGGTCTCAGTCTCATGACGGAAAGGATCGAGGGCAAGAGCGCCGGACCTCCGAGTTCGTCAGCCCACGGAACTTAGAGGACGCTAAATCGCCCATGCACCGACCGACGACGGATCGGCATCGCACTGTCAACTCGAATTCCGCATCGTATCTTTCATAACCACGCCCTGCTCGGCGACACTGATCCATGTCTTCGTCGCAACACCACGCAACTTGGTTCATGGGAGCTGGCTTCGCAGGCGCCAGTGCAAACAACACCACATCGATCACTGCCAGCACACCCACACCAATCAGTTCCCCCCGCGTGCCACCATGCCGCGCATTCCCTGATAGCCCATCACAACAGCGTGCGTCAGGCTCGACCACGCCCTGAAGCCATCGAAGAACATACGCCCACAACATCCAACAGAAGAGGAATAACGCCACGATCGCTCCCGCGATGTCGTCAATCCATTGGCCTGGCGTTTTGGGTCTTCCGAAGTTGAACACGGGATAATCGTATTAGCTGACACTACGGATAAGTTGACTTGTGTGAAAGCGATCGCGGTTATTCAGGGATGAGAGCTTTTCGGAGCTCTGGGGATCTCCTCGGCGATAACATTTCAATGAGTGCATTGCCCTGTTCTCGCCAGTTCAGAATTACTTCCGGATAGCCCGAGATTCGGGTGATAATCCACGGACCGAAGAGCCGCCCATAAAGGGTTGTTCCTTCGAACAATCATAGACCCAGGTCAAACCGCAAATTTGGGTGTCCAATGTTGCGCTTCTGAGACATGGGATAAGCGAGGGATCAATCAGCGCGAACCACTGGCCCGATTTTCGTGGGGCCCCCGCCGATTCATGGATGCCTCGAGGTCCTCTAAGTGGCATGATGGTAAGCAGCTGGCTTCTCATTGTAGGTGAAAGGTAATAATGGCGCGCGAAGAGGAAGGAAAGAGCGGCTCGATCTTCGGCCTCAACATAGCGGAGATAATTCAAGCTGCACTTGCGACAGTCCTTGTCGCAATGGTCCGCGCCATCTTGGCCATCTTCAAGTGGACTCCGCACGTACCTCAGTCGCTGCAGAGCGCGCTCACCCCTGACGGCTTGGTCAACGCGATTACGGGAATTATCTGGCTGTTATTTCTCCTCACGCTCTTCTGTTTCAAGAAGTGGCATAACCGCCGCAAGCATGTCCACGGGAAGGTCCAGCCAGGTAAGGTCGCCATCTATGTAGCGGAGTTGCAAGGCGACGAAAAGAACGGCACACACCGAACCAATATCATTCGATCGCTTACAAGAGAGCTTGGAGAGCCAGTCCAAGTCCTTCGTTGTAGGAGAGAACTGCGGGTTGAAGAGTCAGGAAATGCGGCAGATGACACCGCGTCTGCAAACAGAAAAGCACAAGACTATCTTCACAAGCACCAAGGAGATTTAATGGTATGGGGTCAAGTGCTCACAGGTCCCCCGGTGGTAATTGAGTTGCGCTTTACCTCTCGCGTGCACGACGGCGCCGAAGAAAAGCGCTTTAGCTACGACGAAAAATTTCGCCTAGCAGGAGACTTCAGCCATGAACTGGCGGCAGCCTTCGCAGCTGTGGTCGCGCAGCAAGCATCGCCCGCCCTGCATGCCGGCAAATACGTAGCCAACGTCCTAGTCCCGGTGGCAAAAAAGCTGAGAAAAACTTACCGCGAACCCACCCAAATTTATGGATTCCGACGATTGGGGTTGGCTTCTATATTCATATGCGCTAACAGAAAGAACAATAGGTGAGCAACACGGTAACTCTGATGCCTTACTCAGGGCAATCCGCGCGTGGCGCGCAGCTCTTCAGGTCTGGACGCGAGACCAAGATCCCCTCCAATGGGCTATGAATCAAGAGGCACTGGGAATCGCACTCCGATTACTTGGTACACATGAACGCGGCACGGAGCGCCTGAAAGAGGCGATCGGTGCCCATCGTTCAGCGCTCGAGGTGCGGACGCGCGAGGGTGAACCACTCGACTGGGCGATGACCCAAGATAATCTCGGGAACGCCCTGAATGCACTCGGACGACGCCAAAGTGGAACGCAGCATTTCGAAGATGCAATCGTAGCGTATCGCGCGGCCCTCGAGGTTCGAACTCGCGATCGAGTACCGCTCGAGTGGGCGGGAACACAACTCAATCTTGGCAACGCACTACATGAAATAGGGCGCCGCGAGGCCGGTATCGCACATCTTGAGGAAGCAATCGAAGCCTCGCGGGCAGCCCTCGGGGTCTGGACACGAGCAGAGGCGCCGCTTGACTGGGCCATGCTGCAGAACAACCTCGGCGCTGCCCTATCAGAACTCGGGGCTCGTATGAGCAGCACAAAGCTCCTCGAAGAGGGAGCTCAATCTTTCCGCGCAGCTCTTCAGGAATACACCCGGGATCGCGTGCCATTAGACTGGGCGATGGCCCAATCCAACCTCGCATCTGTGCTCACGATCCTCGGGTACCGGGAGGGCGGCACAAAAACATTGAAAGACGCAGTCTCAGCTTATCGCGCGGCCCTACAGGAGTACACGAGGGGGCGCGTGCCTCTTGATTGGGCGATGACCAACAGCAGTCTCGGTGATGCCCTCACGATTCTGGGGAGACGGGAAAGTGGAACCACCAGATTCAAGGAGGCAGTCGAAGCTTGCCGAGCTGCGCTCACCGAGCTAACCCGAGAACGTTCACCCCTGGCGTGGGCCGAGTGCCAGAACAATCTTGGCGCCGCACTATCGGAACTCGGCTCCCGCGAGGGAAGCAAAGAAAAACTCGAGGAGGCAGTCCAAGCCTTTGCGGCCGGACTGGAAGTGCGGACACGGGAATGCGTGCCACTGGATTGGGGGCTTACCCAGAATAATCTCGGGTGCGCGCTTGAGTCCTTGGGCAGGACGGCTGAAGCGGCAGAATCCTTTCGGCAAGCCCAGAAAGAACTCACTCCCCAATCACACGCTCCGCACAACCGTACAGCTGCCGACAACCTCGCTCGCGTGCTCACCAAAATTGGCCCTAAAGATTCCAACAACCGAGCCGCGTTTTCCGAATAGGCGTCAAGTCGCAGCTTATGCCGGCATTGATCTCTCCTCTTTGCATATAGACCTCATGCATCCACCTACGCGAGCACGGTTTCAGATTCCCTTACTGGCCATCCGCTAATCATTGGCGCGGTCGTCGCACTCCGAATTCCGCAGCAGTTCTCCACGCCCGCTGTCGCTCAATCCCAGCCCGGCGCGCAGGCATCAGCCACATACGCATTTTGACCTCCATCGAGCATAGCCGCATGCTCATACACAGCGCGTGGTATGGGGATCTTTGACAGCTCCGCTTGTGCTTGTACTCGGGAAGCGCAGGAACGATGACGCCCCGCTCGCGCTCAAGGATTCGCGTGGTGGTCTGCCGAGAGAGTCGCGCCATTGCGGAAGTAATCCACGAAGCGTTGCTTGTCTGACCGTCTGGGAAAAGGAAAAGTCTGGACGGAAAGAGAATTGATGCAGCAGTAGCATCAAACCTTCTGGTCCCAGCCGGTCACCACGTCATCGTCGAGGGTAATGCGAAGCCCGTAACGGTTTTTGCCCGTAGGTTTGTACTTCCATATTTCTCTTTTTCTTGTCGCCATGTGCTTGGTGTCCACTCCAGCGGGATGTCCAATCGAATCTGCTAACTGTTCCGCTGTCTGGCCTTCCCACAACTCCTTGGCGAGAATCTTCTGCACGACCAATGCGTCAGCGTGCTTGTTCGTCAGGTATTCGATTCGACGGTTGTGTTGTGAACGCTTGTACAGGACAATCGCGATTACAGCCACGATGAACATCACAACCAAAGCCGCTATACCGACCGTAGCGGCAAGTCTTGAAATGATCCAGATGGTCAGGCCAACTACTACCAGCGATCCAACTGCAATGTCTTGTGCTTTATTCCTTCGCTTTGGCATAAGTGCCCCACGGCGCAAAACGTCGGAGTAAGTGTATCGCACGTTAGCTTCCCAACACCCGCTTAAGGATCATCCTCGCAAGATTTACGCTATTCGCAACCGCGCTCAACAGTCGGGGCGTTGATGTGCTGATGTCATCATGCGCAAGCCGTACAGCCGCGATGATCGAGGCCGCAATGACAACCGTGGATGCGAAACGATCCTGCTTTCTTCGTTCCTCCTCCTCGTGTGCAATCGCCCGTTTCATCTCGCCCATGACTCACCACCACCCGGTAGACTGCACAGGTTTTTTCATCAATGCGGCAGACACGCGGCCTTGGAAAATATCCGCTGGCAAGTATCGGCGCTGCTCTCCGCAAAGCGGGCACGTTGCGATGATCCAAGTTGAGGGAAACTTCTCGACTGGCGCAGGTATGTGGCGCTGACAGCCTTTGCAGGCTATGACGAAGGGCTGACGGACGGAGGCGGGACCGGGGAGCATGGCGGAGCTAGTATAGCGAATAAAAGACGAATCTCAATTGCCGGAGGATAATCCATATCCATCAGAAAATAAAAACAGACTAAGTGCTATGTTTTCAAGCAATTCCGATGAAATTTAGCATAGGTAGAGACACTATAGCGAGATAAATATAACTCGCTATAATTTAGAGCTGATTAGTGTTATAACCTACTGTAAGGGGGAATATGGCCTTTCCTCCACAAGGCGGACGCAAGATGCCAAAACGTACAGGCGCAAAGAAGGGTCATCAGTGCAGTAAAGGGTATGACCCATACTGTCGGGGCTGCTTGGAAAAGCGGCTCAAGCGGATGCATTTGACGATGGATGCTGGTGCCCGCAGAGACAAGCTCAGTCTCTTCTCCGAGGTCGATATGGCACGCTTCGCGGACCCTAAGGGGCCGCCGAAGGGAACACCAAGATGCGTGGGTTCGGAGCCATTAGACTCCGAGGATTATCACGCAGATGACCGTTACATTGCACCGCAGGAGCCCAGACCCGTACATCAAAAAAATAAAACGAGACTAAGTGCAATAGTTTCAGACAATTCCGATGAAATTTAGCATAGGCAGGGACTAACTCGCTGAATATATAGCGGGTGGTCGGAGACTGGTATGCCCCTAACGGATGAGCAAAGAGCCGAGAATTTTCAGAAAATGCAGGCACGGATAACAGCCGCGCAGCGCGTACAGCGCCGGTTGAAGTCCGGCCCGCGTATGCGTAATCTGCCGGATTCCCTGTCAATGGTTGACGCTGTAGGCCGGTTGACCGTTGAAGCTGACCGCGCACGCACCGCGATGCACGCGGAGCAGCTTGATCCTAACGACGCGCATATAGGGTTGATCTTCACCGTGTCCGCGCAGTCACAGGAATCGATTGGCGTCAAATGGCTACCGCCCGCCGCACGGCTTAGTGAATTCATCGCGGCTTTCGAGAAAATGGCGGAGCACTCCACTCTCGCATTTATTGGGATAGTCTGCGGCCTATTGGACCGCGAAGCAAACACCGCGCGTGTGTGGGCAAAGCCGTTAACCGCCGGACAAGAAGAGAAGATGCAACTGGCACGACGGCTTTTCCAGGTGCCGAACCGCGTCAACTAGGAGTCAGTCATGTCCTACATTGAGCGTGCAACAAGAATCATTTTGGAAGCGGGACTGCCTTCAACGGTGCTTCTCTCTGACGATGCTGACGACGTTTTGTGCGTATTCTCCCCAATGTTCGCGGGCATGGATACACCACCACCTACAGAATTTGCGGGCAGGAAATTGCGTCCCGTGGGCTGCATCGGACGCAGCGCCGAACAAACAGACGTAGCACTAACAGAACCTCTCGATTCTTCTGTGATGGACGCGGTATCAACAGCCTTTGATGCGTATTGCAACACCGTCAACTCGATAGAAATTGCGGAGCTGCACCGGATGTTCCAACGACCGGACCGGCGCACCTAGTAACTCGCCTCTTCGACACTTCGCGTACCTCGAAAATATCGCCACAATTTCAGCTAGCCGGATGAGATGGTTCGGCTCGCGCACGACAGCGGCACAAGTAAGGTCGCTGAAGGCGTGCGCACCGATGGCTTCGGGCGGGCTGTGCGAAAGCGGAACACTGACGCGCCCACGAGCGTTGTGGCGCCGTTAGAGTTCTTTGTCCCAAATAGGCGTGCTCACCGCCGAATGTGAGCACCCGCTGGAAGCGGGAGAAAGCGAGTTTCAAATGTTCAACCAAGACAAATTGGCATCTCATCTAAATCATCTCGACCCATGCATTCCAGTAGGGAGCTGGCGTGGTATCGCCATGCACATCATGACTCGACCTTGACGGGTCATCTGCAATGCGCATGGCACTGCCCAAAGGAACCATGCAAAAGCCACAACAAAACGCACATTGTTGACGTGGTTTGGGAGCATGACCCCGGAGAGAGGGACCGCCGTCGGGTGCGCATGGAAGTGCGCTGTGAAAAGGGGCACGGTTATTTATTGCTCATTAGGAATCATGGCGGCCGGACTTATTTTGACACTGTGCTTTTCGATGGCAGCATCGTTTCTCCGTTTGCAGAGGGGAGCGGTGGTGATGGCACTCACAATTGAACGACTCAAATTGCAAAAGCGTTGGGTGCTGTGGCGTCTTGAGCCACGCCCCGGCAAAACAACACCACTAAGACGCCATACCAATCAAACGGGGTCAAAGCCAGTTCCACTGACCCATCTACGTGGGTCACATACGCAGAAGCATCGGCGCACGCGCACAAATTCAGCGGCGTGGGTTGCGTCACGGGTGAAGTAGACGGCATTCACCTGTGCGGCGTGGACATTGACAACTGCTGCGATGCGCAGACGGGCAAATTCACACCAGAGTCACGTGAGCATTGTCATTGGACTTGGACAGCTACACGGAATACAGCCCAAGCGGCACAGGCGTGCACATACTCATGCTCGGCACGTTGCGTGGTCGCAAGGGTCTGCAAGTTGCCCTTCCCGGGTGCCAAGGCGGTGGAGCTGTATGACCGCGGACGCTATCTGACATTCACAGGGCGTCATCTGCCAAAGACGCCCAACGCTATCGTGGAACGTGACGACGCTGTCAACGCGCTGTATGACCGCGTGTTGGCCGGCAAAACCAAAAGTCCCGGGCTGACCGTGTCCATCTCCGTTTCTGAGGAAGAGCGTTTATCTAGGCTGATGGCCGGTGACATAAGCCTCTACCACGATGACCACAGTACGGCGGACTTTGCCTTGTGCTGTCTCTTGGCAAAGAAACATGATTGCAATGCCTTCAGAGATGAATAACGAATTTTACAAGTCCAAACTTGTACCGCGACAAGTGGGACCGTGATGACTACCGAGAGAACACAATCACGCGGGCTATCAAAGCCGTGGCAAGAGAAACTCCCATCCTGTTTGAAGATGATGGCGCTGTCGGAGGACCGTGAGCTAGAGTATCTCGTCAGCTCATGGTTTCCCAAGGGTGAAGTCTCCCTCATCGGTGCACCAAGCGGTGCAGGAAAAACCAGCTTCGGCTTGAATCTCCTGGAGTCCATCCGCAACGGCCGCGAAGTGTGGGGACATCCGGCAAAGGCGCGTGATTACCGCGTCTCAGCCACGATAGAAGCAAGCGGAGCATCATCAGCACGGTGAGGTGGACTTGGGTCTGCCTGTGGACGAAGTAATGCCACGCGTTATCCGGCTGACCACGAAACAACAGCTAGCCAATCCAGCTGACGTGTTTGCCTCGTGTCTTTCCGCGAATCCAGGCGTTGAAGTGTGGTTCATTGAAGGACTGGACATGTGGGTTCCCGAGATGAACAAGATGGACTGTGGTTGCGCCAATCATGGACGGACTGCAAAGGCTCGCCACCTTGCACGATGTTGCTGTGATTGCAACCGTGGGATGCACCAAAACAAAAGGGCAAAGATAAATACACAGGCCGTGATGCCCTGTTTGGTAGTGCAGCTTTGGCACGCAAAGCGGAAACCATTGTCACTGTGGGTTGGACAGATGACGAAGATCCAAACAGCGTGCGCAAGGTCGTGGTGATGCCACGGACTGGACAGTCCGAGACGATGTTTTTCACTTGGGTTGATGGACGGTTTGAACTGGTAAAGGAGCCACAAGCCCTATTCAACACTGGCACAGACACAAACCGGAACATGACCAAGGTTGTGACCACAAAGTTTGCCGATGGCAGCCCGATTAAATACATGCCCACTTTTTGTTCTGAGCGGGCTTACTACAAATGGCTGGCGTGGGCTGCCGGGAACAGGCTAGTCCGCAAGGTTAAGGACCGTTGGTATTTGCAAGCCTGTGCAGTGTCGGAGTTCATGGAGACTCAAACACTGCACAAGGGTGCAAGACTTTCGGCGAGCTAAGGTATTGATTCCACAAGATGATTTCTTAAGTACTACGATTAAATTCTGTGTGTGTATGTGTCCATATAGGTAGCTACACACACGCATACTTTCTGATGGATGGCTCTGTAACACAAGCAGCCCGGCAAACCATGCGCAGTACACCTGGCTGTAACTGATTGATAGGGGGTGGGTTAAATCTCTGGAGGCGCCCCTAAAAAGAGCTCCGCCATCCATAGATTTACACAGACAAACAATTAACAAAATATGGAAAATAATAGGCAAATATACGTTTTATCATATAGATATCGGGGTCTCGTTAATGCGTCACTTTATAACATACCGTTAACTATCACATAATACACAACTTGACAGGCACGAAGCCTCTGGCTATGGTGTCTCCAAGGAGAACCACCAAAATGACTATGACCGAGATTCAACGCAAACTCGCAAGTATCGTAGTGGACCTGGATGCAGTGGCGCAAGAAGTATCTGCGCGTGGCATGGGAGAAGACTGGATTCGTCTTGAGGACGCGATAACCAAAGTGGGACAGGTATGCGGGGCCTTTTTGGACGAGAAGACTTGGCACGCCTTCCCGCAATTTCAGATTGCGCGCGGCCTTCGCTGGACGTGGTATCGGAGAATCACCCGTCAACGCCCTATAGGCACTAGGGTGCAAGGGGAAGCCTCCGGGAATGGAGCAAGACAGTGGAAACCGAATGGCTCAACACGACAGAGGCCGCCCGGCACCTGAAAGTCAGACCACGCACCTTGGCGCAATGGGCGCGTGAGCGTAAGGTCCCCGCACATCGGCTCTCCGGCTGTCGGCGGGTGACGTGGCGCTTCTTGCGGGGGGAGCTGGATGCTATGCTGATGCCGTCATCCGCTGACCCTGCTGATGGGAGGCAGCAATGAGGGTACAGCGACACACAAGCGGGTCTGTGCGCTATGACAAACGGCGCAAGACCTGGAATTACCTCTGGTATGACGGCCCAATTCGCCGATCAAAGCGAATTGGAACGAAGCAAGAATTTCCAACCAAGGCAGCCGCATGGAAAGAGGTTGAGTGCCTTGAAATCCAGCAACCGAAACCACAGAGACGGGGACACGGTGCGTAGCGTGATTACACGGTATGAAGCGGAGCGGATGCCCTCACGCCATTCCACGGCGCGGGTGTATCGCTCTTTCCTCAACAATCACATTGTGC
Source organism: uncultured Acidobacteriota bacterium (assembly GCA_963735505.1). GTDB lineage: Bacteria > Acidobacteriota > Terriglobia > Terriglobales > Acidobacteriaceae > JAKAAZ01. Next base: position 17,819 of record CAVTLR010000009.1, read on the forward strand.
CGAAGTGGGGAGACACGCGGATTCAGGACGTACAGCCCCGCCCGGTTGAATTGTGGCTCCGTGAGCTGCCCTTATCGCCAAAGTCCAAGACGCACGTGCGGTCACTCATGCACGGGCTTGTGGAGTTTGCGATGTGGGCCGGGCTGTTGGACATCAGCCGCAATCCAATCTCTCTAGTCCAGAACACGGGAGCAACGCGAAAGGTACGCAAGGCGCGTAGCCTCACAGCGGAGCAGTTCCACGCTCTGCTGAAAGAGCTACACGAGCCATTCGCAACGATGGCCCTGCTTTGCGTGTGCTTGGGCCTTCGCATCAGTGAGGCTCTTGCCCTCCGGTGGGCTGACGTGGATTGGCTAGGCTCACGGCTGTGCGTCCAGCGCGGCATTGTGGAGCAGGTTGTGGCCGATGTGAAGACGGAAGGCTCCGCCCGGACCTTCAGTCTCACAAGCGAATTGCTGGAGCGCCTGAAGTCCTGGAAGCAGCGGTCTGATTTTTCGGGAGCTGAGGACTGGATTTTCGCAAGCCCTATCAAACTCGGCAGACTCCCGTACTCCTACACGGGCGTGTGGCGGGAACTTGTGCGGGCCGCGAGGCCGCGAAAATCGGGCATCTCGGGACGCACTCTTTCCGGCACACTCACCGCTCATGGCTTGACGCTGTGGGCACGTCCGTTGCGGTCCAGCAAAAGATGATGCGCCATGCGGACATCAGAACCACGATGAACATTTACGGGGATGTTGTAACGGATGAGATGACTACGGCGGGAATCAAAGTTGCTCAGCTTGCTTTTCAGGGAAACGGAGCGCAAGCAGAGCGCAATGGAAGCTAAGTTGTTGATTTATTGGCTCCTCAGGTAGGACTCGAACCTACAACCCTTCGGTTAACAGTTGCAGGGAAGCCATTTCTGCCTATTACTGCGGTTTCATCTGGCTTGCCCAAAGCCAGCGTTCACGAGGGTTTCGCGCATTATGCCATTGCACAACGTTACTGCTGATTGCTGCCAAGGGTCCCCGGTATTTCCCCCGGTATGTTTTGGCCAATCCTTCACAGGATAACTCACTTGACCATGCCTTATCGCTACGAAGGGGGGTAGGGGTGGGCCGCCGCCGAGCCCACCGGTCTCGTCAACAAAAACTCCATTCCAAAATCCTCAATGTTGGCAGATTTCTAAAAGTCCAAATTTTTGACTTGAGGATGCGCGAATTGCATACCATACGTCGGAACGAGCGACAGAAGACCGATAGATTTCCCACTGAGCTTTTGCCCTGTTATCTCCAATGGACATTCCGCATGTCACACAGATAGGTAGATTCGTAAATACTGGCCGACATTCCGTTACTAATCCCATCTCGATGAGTGCATTGGCGATTATGCGTCAATAGAAAAAAAAGCCCGGCAACATCCGAGGTGGCTACGCCCCGAGAAATGCTAGAGTCCCGAGACGCACCGATCATAGATGCGGTCCACCAAGGGTCTTCTTTCCGGACAACTCCTCGAACCACGAAGGTAACTCGGGAAGCAACTTGACGAGGCGGAGGGACGACGAGCAATCTGCATTATCTCGTGGTGTGGGAGTGGGCGGGTAACACACCGTTTCAAGGAGGCATGCGCATAGCGTGGCGTCTGAGAGGTACGCGGGATACGATTTTAGCTCGTTGAGAATTGCGATTCGAGAGATCTGCACCCTAGGATCGAAACCCCGGCGGTGGCAGCAGATCGCTGACGTTCCCGCCACTGTCTTGGATGGCATCCGGTCCCCACCTTCCCAAGCCCGTAGAGGGCTTCACCGGCTATATGTATTTCGCCGATCGGCGAGCAGCCACTCGAGCCGAAAGCCCAACGCTCCAATCAACAAGACGAGAAAGAAAAATGGTGGGTGAACGCGAAATCACCGCTGATTCGGATCATGATTTTTCGCCTCCGCCACCTTGCAATATCGTCCTTGACATCCGCGACCTGGCGGATTAGATTACACAGCCTGACGTTGTGGCAGCCGTTGTGGTTGGCTGCTTTGCATTGTTCTGTCTTGGTGCAGGTGACGTAGCCCAGTCTTTCATTCAGCCAAATGAAAACGACTGCGCCTTACTTGACCGGGAGGGGACATGCCATTCGCTTCGAACAACAACGCCGTCTTGATTAACAACTGCAACAACCTGCAGAATCCTCGGTGCTGCTCGAGATCACCGAAGATATCGCCACGACCAGCGGGAGCGGCTGGAGCCTGCAGCTCAACTCCTTTCCGCCGCCGGGCCAGTCTTGCCAGACCAGCCAGATTAACTGGCTCCAGTACATCGTTATCGTGCAGGGCGGGAATCTCGCGTACTACATCCAGTACTGGGCGCTGGGGGCGTCTACCTGGCCGTCCAACTACAATCCGCAGCCAGGGACGACGCCGTGGCTGCCGTGCTGGGCCCACGACTACGGCAACGCTCCCATCTTCGCCAGCATCACAGGCGACACGCTGCCGCGCCAATCGACGCTGCAGATCCAGCTCAACACTGACGATTCGGGTGGGGTGGTCAGCGTTACGTTTACCTACACCGATCCGGACGGCAATGCGCATCCCGCTGTGTGGACGGCCCCGGTTGTGCATCCGATCGTCGGCTTCGAATTGAACTTCGTCGGAGCGCCCGGCGGCAACGCCACCTTTACGCAGGGGCTCACGAACTCGCGCGGCATCATTTACTACAGCGTCTCTTCGGGCCAGCTCTCGGTGCAGAGTGGCGGCCCTGGTTCAGCCTGTGGCGAGTACAGCGGTGCCGTCACCGGCGAGCTCTCCAACATGAGTTACTCGGACATTAACGGGGCACCCGGCAGCACAGTCACGCAGATACTCCAGCAACCCGTGTCGTGCGCGATCAACAACATGTTCGAAGGGGATCCGGGGCATCTCGGCCAGATGAAGCAGCTTCGCGACCTGGAAATGGCGAAGTATCCCGCCGGGCAATGGCTGATGGAGGTTCTCGATCGCCATTCCGCTGATCTTGCCTTAATTTTCGCATCGGACAAAGGTGGCGTTGCGCGGGCGGCCCGGGATTTACTGTCGCAAGCCACGGAGACAGCGGGCCAGAAGGGCGTCTTCCATGACGCCACGGTGGACCGCGCCCTGAAGCTGCTCGGGCAGATTTCCTGCAAGATGCCGCCGTCGATGAACGGAGTCGGCGCAGCCGCCGCTACGGTGCTGGAGTCACTTCGCGGGAGAACGCTTGAGGATGGACTGAAAGCGGCGAGCAAGACAATCCTGCCGCGTTTCAAAGCTCGTCGAAGGTAGAGTGGTCACATTTTCGCGATGGCCCTGGGTGGTGTTGCCGGCGGCTGGAATCTTTTGGGGGACACGACGCCGTCGCCGACGACCGCGCAAACTATCCGGAGCCTGAGTTTGGGCGATGGTCATCGCGTTGAGCGACCTTGCTGGCAGCACCGACGTTATCCATCCGCGCCTTCGAGGCGATCGCCTTCGAACGCGACTTGTCCAAGACCATCCGGTTTGATAACGGCTCGGTCCTTCTCGGTGCGACGGCGTTGAAGAGGGATCACTACATTTAATGTTCTGGTGCCTTCAGATAAATCAGTGTCGAGAGCGTTGGCTCTCGATGGATGACTTCAGCGGAAAGCGCATTTCCGGATCAGATCTCCTCGAAATGCGCCTTGGCGATGATGTGCTCATCTGCAATTCGAGAATCGAATCGCCCGTATGCGGCGTATATTCATTGCGTAACGAGAATACGAACGCAGGCCTGCGCTTTCTCAGCTTCAAGTTATGACGAGAACTCGAAAGGTCTCCAGCATTGATGGCACGAGATCGCGCGCCATGCAGCGATCGGTCGGGACCGGATGTCGATTATCGCGTTGAGCCAACGCGCTCACCGACTTGGACGGCAGCCCGGCGACGGGTCACTTGACGACTCGGCGATTAGGCATGAACCGAGATCCGGCGCCAACGTTTTGCTCAAAGCAAAGCCCGTTTCTCTTTGCCGGGTTGAACGCGGAAACCTGTCTCAATGAAATCCCGAAAAGCCAATCATTCAGCGAGTTCGTCGAACTCGACGTTAAGTAAATCTCCGTCTCCTGCTTCTGGCCCAATGGGCTCGAACCACTCCTCCTCGCATCGTTCACAGATTCTGGCTTCGGCATAGGTGCCGATTTTATCCCCGCGTTCCGCGGCCTTGCGCAATTCCTGCAAGCGCTCTGCCATGGTCATACTTGCAGAGAGTTCCGTGAAGTAATCTCGCCATTCGGTTAAGGGTTTGTTTCTTCTGAGGTACGCGACTATCGCCTTGGACATGACATTTAAGAAGTCGCCTGCGCAAACAATCCTGACCTTTTCAAAATATTCGGGCTTCAGTCGATATGGCGTCCCGTAGGCACCCAAGAGCGGATTCTCTTTGCCCCCGAGTTGCACCGATAGACAGACGAATTCGTCTGGCGCGGGGAGCCCGAGCTGGTCCAAGAAATACTGCATGAGTTCCGGACAAGAATCCGTGCTGCTGAAGTCAAGCTCATGATCGACATCACCTTTTCCGTGCCGGAGTTCCACCGTTTCAGACATTGACCCTCCTTGGGAAATGTTCGCGCCTTACTCACCGATACTCTTCATGTTATCGGTTCAGACTCGCGCCACGATCTACTGCCCGTCCCTGGATGTCACAGCGCTCGAACACCCGAACTCCGCCGCGGGAAAACGGAGGTCGGATGAGCCCCGGTTAGGCTTTCAACTGACGAGAACAGGCCGATGCACTCATCCAACACAGTTTGAGCCGCCCTTGGAACGTTAGTCCTGTGAAACGCTCATGTCGCCAGGAATGGTTCTTGATTGTTGATAGACCGCCTTCCCGCTCATGGGGCGGTCCAGGACCAGGATCGTCAACGAAATGCAATCTTTTGAGTTGCTGTCGAATTACAGGCAGGAACGCCGGAAGTCAGCGGTTGGCCCTGGCGCAGACCAATAACCACAAAATGACACTCGGGTGGTCACCTGGAGGCCGGTGAGTGTAGTTTTTGGTCGCAAAATGACCGAAAGTTAGCGCCGCGAGAACAGACCCAAAAGGATGCGACCTCGGACGATGGAGGACGGCCCAGCAATATTTGCGCAACGCTCATCGTTGCACCTTATTCATGCGCTGATCGTTGCAGTCTCACAAATCTCTCTCGCTCAAGTTTGAACGTGGAACCACCCAGTCTAATCGCTGGCCCCACTTCAATCCGTGGAACGGACACGCAAGTCTACGTTGCATTCCTTGACCATTTCTTCGTGTCTCTGCGTTGCGTTAATTTGCCGCCGAGCAAAGCACTCCGATGGTGCTCCATACTCTCGACCGCGACGATCCATCCGGGCTGAACTGCCACGTGGGGCGAGCTTCACGCCGTACACGATTGTTGTGGATGCCATTTTCGCCCGCGAGCACAATGATTACAAGGCCGTCATTTTTGGAGGTGTACGGCGATGGGTTTCGTTGCGAGAATGGCCGCCTATTGGCAATGCGACGCGTGCGCGTGGGAATGGTTCCTCGACTCGGAATCAGGACCGCGCCAGTGCCCGAAATGCGGCTCACGGAAGTGGAATGACAGCATCGTGAGGGACGCCAAACTCTACGAGCAGGCCCTTGCCGTACGTCATCTAAACCGACACAGAAGGCCTCTCACGCGCAGAACCGTCAACAGGCGAATTAGACGGAATGAAGTTCGCGAAAAGCCGCTCAGCATTCTCGCCGAAGTCCCGACGCGCCTGCCGCGCTGTACCAGCACATTCCCCACTAGGTAGGGTGCACCGATTTCACGCTGTGTTCGCAGGACACAATGGATGATCCGCATCCGCGGCTCGAAACTGAGCGGGGTAAAGACTCCGAACGGCTGACGATTGCTGTGGGCGCCAATCCCGTGCTTTAGCAAAATAATTGCATGGTCTTCGGTCTTGGAGGTGAGCTATGGGTTTAGTTGCGAAGATGGCCCTTTACTGGAGCTGCGACGTTTGCAAAGCTGAATGGTTCGCCGACTCGGACATCGGGCCGCGCCAGTGTCCGAAATGCGGCTCCAGAAAATGGAACGACGGTCTGGTCGGACGTGCTGATCTGTTCCTAAAGTCCCGTGTCATCACACATCTGAATCCGTTACGAAGGTCCCTCTCCTTTCGGCAGAAAGCTGCGCTCATGCGTATAGCCGCCAACAAGCGTGCCGAATCCGCGAGAAAGGCCGCCAAACAATCCGGCTGATCTATGTCCGTACCGCCTTCTCTTGCTCCACTTCACCAAAAACTAGCGCATAGCCCACAACCCTGGCCCTGCTTCGCGGTCGCACATGCCCCGCCGCTGCCTGCTCGCCGCTAAAGGGCACGGGGGGTGCTTAGGCGCGGCGCGACTAGCTTGACCAGCAAAGACCAGTCGGTGGATCTTCAGATGTTGGCAGTTTCCAAAAAAGTACAATATCGTACTGGACGTTTTTGCCCGCACCACATTCCAAACTCCCGGATCCATAAACGGAAGACTGATAAATCCATCGATGAGCACTTTGGCCTGTTAGCAGCAGTTGAACTTGCCGGAAAATGGGATGAGCAGATTTTTTTGATCTGAGACACTGTTGCCATGAAAACAACGAGGTGTTACATCAGTGCCGCAGTCCCACGCAGCAGCTCGAAAGCTGGCATGACGATCGACCTCGGGGACGTCTGGAGCCATTACAATCCGCTTACCCACATCGCTTACCTTAATGCAAAAGCCGATATACTCATTTGCTGATGATTGCTGTCGGGTTGCTATCAAACCCTGCCGCCACTACACCTCGCTTGCTCCGGTCTTGCTCCAAGTGCAACGGAGGCGGATTGGCTCGCGATAGCGGGTGAGAATGACCGGCTTCGGCGAGGTATGAAACGCCTCTATGACCTCTTTAAGGAAGCTCCTGTTCTCGGAAGCCTCATAGACCCCAGCTCACATGATGGAAATCTCATTGAAGCGGAGTTCCATGAGCTTAATCCATTGCTGAAGCTTGCGCTCGCGTCTGGAGAAAAACAGAAAGGATCTGAGGAGGAAGATGTTATTGAGCTTGGAGTAACAGCTCAAGGTATCGCATTAGCTGCAGATCTGTTGGCTCAGAGCTTCACTCTCGTCACAACGAACGTGCCCTATCTAGGGCGTCCTAAGCAGAACTCGATATTATCGGGTTTTTGTGAGCGCGTGCACTCCGAAGCGAGAGCTGATTTGGCTACTTGTTTTGTGGAACGTTGTCTAGAGTTTTGCTCTGTGTCAGGAAGCACAGCGCTGGTCACACCACAAAACTGGCTCTTTCTTGGTTCTTATAAGCGTCTGCGTCAGAAAGTGCTTAAGAACGTAGTTTGGAATGTTGTTGGCCGCCTAGGTCCCAAGGCGTTCCAAACTCCCATGTGGGATTTCAACGTTTGTTTACTCACGTTGACCCGTCATCTGTGGGTGCTGTGACAGTAGTTCGATAATCTCCCACTTGTGTTCCCTGATCACTCCCACCAGGGGGCGAAGGCTCTCTGGCAGGCGAGCGCGAACCTTGTCGCCCTCCAGCCAAAGTTGGCCACCAGCGTAGTACACGGTCTGGATAATTTCATCCGCCTGCATTGTCAAACCTCAACATCAAACATTCCGCCGTCTTCTTTTTCCCCTATAGCAAAAGACTCGGCGGCGGAAATAGCCGGTTCGAAATCGCTCCTGTTTATGAGGGTGCGAGAGGTGTCCATTTCCGCCGCGTGCTGCAGATGCGGACGGCGGAAATCAGCATGTACTGCATCCTCATTTTTATTGGGTTCCGAGCATTCCTGCATTTCCGCCGCCGCTACTTCTTTCATACTGACATGCAGTTCCAATGGGTTTCCTTTCCCTCCTCGTGCGACAGCCACAATTGGATCGGATGCCATGATTGCTCGCGCATCTTTTCTGGTGTACTTCGCTGCCACCAAAAAATCCTCAGCATCCTTTTTCAGGATTGCGGGCTGGCCGGTATTGGCTCGCCGTCCAATCTCAGCAATCAGCAGAGCGACTCCTTCGCTGTGCTTGGCCGCCTTCTCATTTGCCTTGCGCAGCCGTTCGGATTCGCCTTGCTCGTCAATCGAGGCTGTAACATCTACGACAGTCCAGAGCGCATCCGTAACGTTGATCTCCAGCATCCGTGGTGCCGGTTCTTCTGCGTCTCGGAACTTGGTCGCGATAAGTGCCACACGGAAGACAGTTCGCCCTTTACGCCTGGCGCTTCGCGCCATCCAGTCGGCTGCCCCTTGTGCAGGCAGTTCTTCTATCCAGGGTTTGGCACCGGTCGGCTTGAAGTCCGTTCCGTCGCGTAGTTCATAAACGATGTCGGCCCGATCTTCTACAATGCCGCTGCCTCGACTATGCGCTGCACTCTTGATAGTGTTACCCAACAGCAAAACTGCTGGGCCGTTTTCCCGGTGGCAAATGTCCAGCAGCGGAGCTATGGCCTTTGCCGGCTTCCCGCTGTCCTGCTCCCCCACTCCCTCAGCCATGCTGTCTATGGAGTCCACAATCACAATGTCATAATCGGCGTACGGGAACTGTGCCCACTTGTCTGGGATGGTCAGTGGTGGGCATTTTTCACGAGAGATGACTTTGAGGGTCAACACCCCATCTGCGCCAAACCCCATTAACTAACCCACCGCGGCTTTTATGCTGGCATGTCAGCTCTTCAATCGACCGCTCCTGTGCTTCCTATATTGGACCCGTTTCACCGACGGACGGCGCACTCTCGGTCGAAGTCCTAACTCATCCACTCCAGAATCTTCGTCATACTTGTTGATACATCGGAAGTCGTACCACGCGGCAAATCCGGTGCGATCGCGATTGCCAACCTGTGGCCTTCAAACCAAGCTAAGAAGCGTGCTCGATCGGCGCCCGGAAGTCGCCCCTGATTGATCCACGTATAGTAGGCACCCATATCGGCATCCACCAGCGAACCTTCGGGGTCAGTCTGTTGTGTCAAGGGATCGCGCTTCAGTAGCTCATTCATCGGAGCCATGCGTTGCCTGGGAGCGAATCTCGCTAACATCGTGATCGGTTGGGCCCGACGCATCGCTTCCCGTGCGGCCCACTGCACAAAGGTTGTGCTAAAGACCTGGGTTCCTGCTCCTTCCGTAAGAAGTTTGACCTCGAAGTGGCGCAAAACCGCGTCGTCACTGCTCCCATGCAGGCCTAGATCTGTCGGGCTGAGGGCAGCCATAAAGGATTGCGCGGCTTCCGGGCCAGCCGATGCAGTTTTTCCGGCCCGTTCGATGAAGTCCTCCATCAAGGTGAGTTCCTTCAACGCGAACGGCGCCAGCTCGTTATAGGAGGTCACCGTGATTCCTTGCCGGGCACCGCAACTTGCGTCAGCATGCCGCCCATCGATGTACCAATGTGCGTATTTCTCTGGACGCTTCTGAGCCCGTTCGTTGACAAACCTGATCAGCGTCTCCATGCCTCCACCAGGCTCGGCATTGGTAAACAATGCTCCGTGGGGTCGAAGCAACCGAAACAGAGAAACGTTGGACTGCGAAACTCCCTGCCCCACAACAACAACCGTAAAGCGAGGTATCACAGGCGGTTTTTCAGCGAGTACCTGTTCAAGCTGCGCTTGATATTGCGAAGCAGCTTTACGGTAGTCATCTATCTGTTGGGTTGACCAAAGCAGAGCACTGAGCTGCTCGCTAAATTGTTGGGGATTATTGACCCAATCGATTTTGTTGACTTCGCTGGGTAAGCGCACAGCCGCGAAAGGATCCATCAAAGATGCTAATGAAGAAGCTTGCAGTGATTCGAGATAATCAAACTGGCGAATCAACGTGCGCTGCTCTACCGGGAAGCACCAGTCGTATTCAATGATCACACGTAGCAAAATTGGCAATAAGACAAGCGGGATTTGTCGTAGAAGCACCAGATGTTTCACAGCAAAGGCTCTGCCCTGTGGCGGATAGTGAGAGAAGCTCGCCGAGCGGAGATCATGCGGCTGCATCAGATCACCTCAAGAATTGGCTTACCTTGGGCGTGTGGCGTTGGGAACCCGATCAAGGCGCCTAGCGTGGGAACCAGATCGAGCGAACTCAGCGGTCGATCTACGGTAACATTCTGCCGAATTCCTGGACCGAGCGCCATCATCCACGTAGTGCGAGAAAGTGGATCGCCTGTCCGGTGATGCTGGAACCCGTTGCCGCCCGCATCGAAATCGGAATCGCGACCAAAGTCCGGAAGAATGAACATAGTCGTGCGTCCGCGGTATTCCGGATCACTCTCGATGGTCTCCCATATCTCTCCGCAGAGGCGGTCGGTACGCCTTATGCCCTCAAGGTATAGAGAGTACGCACCCGAGTGCGCTACATCCATATCATGCAGCGTGATCCACAGCAGGCCAGGAGCAAACTGTCGCATTAACTGACGCATGACAAATACAGATAATTCATCCGCGCTCGAAAGCGTCTGCGCGTGACGCGTGAAGTCCTCGACAGAAAGATGCAGGATTTCATTCAAGCGAGATAAAGAAATGTCTGTCTTCACTAGCGGCGGGGTGGATAATGGATCCTCGTAGCTGTCCTGTAGCAGAAAGTTAAAATCGCCCAAATTTGGATGCTGTGGTCCCAGTGCCGCAGCTAACAACTGCTTTGGCAAAATCACCTGCGCTCCGTAGCCAGGTGCAATCTGCGATCCGTTGCTTTGGCCAATGCAGTTGAATCCGTTGCTGGGCGCAATTACCCACGTATCGTTTGCGGGGCGGCCGAGCCCCTTTCGATAGTATTCGAATACGGTCGGATGATTTGGAGCAACATTCGCGAAATTGTCGAATGTCTCATATACCCCGGTGGCGAGACTGGCCGTCGCGACATAGTGGCCTAGAATACCCTGATTCACAACCTGTGTGCAGAACGTCGACAGGGGAATCAGCTCCCCGAGCAGATGCGGGATGTTCTCCTGGCCCTGTGGAGCAAAGGTCTCTTCATCCCGCGCGCCGCCCCCAAAAGTGACCACCACGGTCTTCCGCCTTTTGGCGCCAACGGCAGCATGAAGAGGAGAGAATCGCGATAGCACTGAGCCAGCACTTACCCCGGTAGCGGCACGAAGAAATTCGCGCCTTGTCCACGCCCTTTGCTGCGCGATCCCGAGTAAGTTTTCATGCATGACATCATCACCATCCAAGGGATGATCCCGTTCATTCTTTGATACGCAACCAGTATATGAGTATTTCGAAGTTCTACGCCGACGTAGGCTTTTATCGACTGTTTGGATATCGCCGATTCTCGGCCGGAGAGAATCTGGTGGAGAGCGATCCAGTTACGGGTAAAGGAAACATATCCTCTCCTTTAAGTCCATCCAGACCAATCGCTGTCAGTTTCACCGTGTAATCTCCGGCATGTGTGTAAGCATGACGTACCCGTGCGCCGTGTAAGATCACGCCGTCGCCACAATCCCACTGATAAGAGACAGCTGCCATCTTCGGGCTCGCGAGGTGAGCTACCAGTTCCACTGTCTCACCTGCGTTTGCCGAGGACGGATGTTGTGCGTGAATCGACGGGGGCCTTGCTGAAACTGCATTATCAGTAATCTTCAACACCCTGACAGAGCGAGCAGGCTGATCCACAACAAAGGAATTTGACTTCAGAACAGGGAGTTTCTCTTTGGCTAAGATGTCATAAACGGTATACAGACCTCTGCCCGATAGGCCCAGGCCGGAAATCGAAATCGTGTGGGAACGGGCGTGATCTGTCCAGTTGAAGATCGTCAGCATACTTTGTCGAGAATCTTCTTTCAGCAAGAAAATGCTCGGCTGCTCATCTTCCAGAAGATAGGTCATTAAATCCAGCGGCGTAGACGCTTGACCCAGGCGCGCCATGTTAGTCAGATCTTGATTCTCCACCAACGCCAGACGTTCCGGCTCAGCTCCCAAGGTCGGTAAGTCGTCACCGATTTCATACATGCCTCCGGATATCGCCGCAACTGCGATCGATACTTCAGCCTCGTTTAATGTGAGTGGGCGGGTGCCCCCGTGCCACACCTGCGCTCTGACAAACTGTTTGGACACCGTGAATGCATCCGGGTCAGCTACAAAGAACTTGCGGTTCATATAATACCTTGCAGCAATTTCAGACGCCGCTTCTTTACTGGATTGGAATGTATGCCCAGTGTCCTGCGAGATGCGACCAAAGTCCACATACCCAACTGGGTTCAGCATCACACTTCCGTCTTTGTCCAGGAGAACGTCGTTGCCCACCGTGTCCCGGATGATGCCCAATCCAATTCTTTGGGCTTCCATCGCAGAGGTATTGGGCCGGTAGTACTGACCTTCGATGGCCGAAGTATCCATAAAGTCCAGCTTGATGTAGCGGATTCCCCACTCCTTCACCATTGTTGAGTAGGTCTGGCGCAAATATTCCTGCGCCCCAGGGTTAGTACAATCCAGAGCAAATAGCCGCTCCCCGCTATTCCCGATTGAGCCAATATAAATGGGAATGCCCTTGGCGTCGTGGACCAGCCAATTAGGATGATTCTGATATACCCACGAACGATTCGAGACTTCAAAAGGGGCGGTCCAGATCCCAGGGACGAGTCCCATGCCACGTATTTTCCGTTCCGGGCTGGCCATACCGTGAGGAAAAAGTGTGGCGTTGGGTGTGCTGTATTCTCCGCGAGCATATTGATAGCCCTCGTCGATGTGGAAGAAGTCATATCCCAACGGCTTCAGATTTTGCGCAAGCCATTGCGCATTTGTTAAGGTCGCGCCTTCATTCAGGCCGTAGTAATATGCCGTCCAGCTCCACCAGCCCATCGGCACGGGCGCCGTCACCCGCGCATGATGAAGTTTCTGAATAATGGAGGCATAGGTTTCTAGCTGGCGATAATAATCCTTACTCACGCTGAGTAGCAGTCTCTCCGAAGCTAACTCCGCACCGGGAGCTACTGACACGTTCAGCGGTACCAGATTCTCTGAAGATGGACCCTGTGCGGAATCGCCCTCTTCCGCTTCAGTCGTGCCTGTCGAATCCACCTCATAAGCGACGATCTGCGGTTGACCCGCTTTGTCTACAACGTGCAGACGAAGCACAGTCAGAAATCGATTCGATGTGAGCGCGCCCGCGAGGAAACTTGTATGGCTCTGGCGATTGTAAATAAGCTGACTTCCAAATCCGCGCTGAACCGGGTCCTTTGTATCGGCAAGTTCAGGAATACTAAAGTTGGCTCGGGATTCACCGAAGCTGTCGGAGAGAACACGATCTTTCCCAGGGAGACCTCCAAGATTGAGAATTGAATTCCCGATTCCCGCAATTGAGCGAATCGCCTCGACCTGAATGGAACTACCCGTGGTATTGCGAACGAATACCTGAACATCGACAAATGGCCTATCGGGGTAAGCGCGCAATCTGTACGAAAGGTCGGGTGCTCCCTGCAAGCCCGAGAACCTGACGGTCCACTCCTCCACAGGACCCAGATCGTCAACCACTCTGGTCTTTGTTATCGCGTGCTTCGGATAGTCCCTGGATTCCAGCCAGCGGCCATCCGTCTGGACAGCCACATCCGCCTTTAGGACAGGCGCCCCAGAACTCGATTGGCCGATCGTATAGCTCCCGTCAGCCTTGGCGAAGGTCACCCGTAAATCATTACTTGTAGTTTGCGCCATCAGGAGAGGCAAGGTGCCAGTAATCACCAGCAAAAGTGCGGTTAGAGAAATCCGCACTTTCCATGCGAGTATTCTTTTTGTCAAACTTCTTCCCATCCTTCTGCTCTCCACAATGGACTCAAAGTCGCTGCTAGAGCAGTGTCAAATAATTCTCCTGGAATCGGCTTTCGATCCCCATGCACCCGAAGTTCTAAAACACATACTTCGCAGAAAGCTGGAAGAATCTGGAATCCGGCGTGAAGTTCTGGAAGACCTGTGGCGAAGAGATGCCACCCCCGGTCGCGTCATTACTGGTGTCGTATGGAGTGCCGAGAGTTGGATGATTCAAAAGGTTGAAAGCATCTACTCGCAACTGGAGATACTGCTCACGCCAGGTAGAGAAGTTCTTGAAGAGCGACATATTGACACGATTGTATCCAGGTCCATAGATCTGGTTGGACTTCCCGCCAAGATAAGCAATTGCGTTGGCGATGCCCGTCACCTGCGAACCCGGTCCCGAGATAGGAATGAGGCTCCCATCCAGCGGATTGGCAAATGCGCACGGGTTATACCAGTTGGTGCGGTTACGCACAGAGCTTGGGCATGAACTGATATAGGGGTTCGACGGTGGGGGAGTTCCGCCGGGGGCGAATGGGTCCCCTATCCGAATCGCATTTGCAGTACCGCCGTTCGCTGTAGTGCTATCCGGATAAACCGTAAAGGGAGTGCCTGTTTGCGCGGTAAAGGTGAGACTCGCCGCCCAACCGCCTGCTACAACGTTGGTCCAGCCTCCATCATGCAAATATCTCTTCCCTCGCCCGAACGGCAACTCATAGAAACCGTTAAAGGTGAAGCGATTTCGTACATCGAAGGCTGAGTTCGTTAGTTCATAAACCAGAGGAATGATGTTCGTGTTACGAGGATTGATGCCGCCTTCGATTCCTCCCGGGGTCGTAGAATCGTCGAACGCATGCGCCCAAGTGTACGTCGAAAGGAAACTCAACCCATTCGAGTAACGCTTTTCCACTTTCACCTGCAATCCGTTATAGTAACTTTCGCCTTGATAGCTCGAAAGAAAGAACTCACTCAGATTCGGAAATGACTGCGTCGCAGCTGCATTGGCGCCAGGATTCACCAGCGCGTTCGGCTGGTTGGTATTGACGCCGGTATACAAGTGCCGAGCGGAATTTCCGACATATCCTAGAGCTGCAACCAGGTTGCTAGAAAATTCCCGTTCAACAGTCAGGTTATAGCTCTCCGTATATGGAGTGTGGATGTTGACATCGGACGCGTTGATTGAAGGGTTGCTAAAGAAATTCTGTACGCCGTTTGCAAGATATGCCGATAATCCCGTCTCTAGAGTTGTCGGATATGGAAGGGTTGGGGGAGCGGCAGTCGCGGTGGATGGGCAGCTACCCGGAACGCAGGGCGATGGATTGTATACAACCGAATTAAATGACCACGGGAAGTTTACCGTCAACTCCGCCGCTCCTGGTGCTTCGATACCACCGTAGAAAACGCCGTAGGCGCCGCGTATAACGGTTTTTGGATCGATTTGATAGGCAAACCCAACCCGTGGGCCAAAGTTATCTTTCTGCGCGTGCGTCAAAGACAAGCTGTTGACATACTGCACCGTGACGTTCTGTGACGCGAGCAACGCCAGAAACGCCGCCGGAAGGGGATTGGTATTCTCAATTTTCGTGGGCAATTCGTAAACCCCCGATCCCGTACCAATCTGTCCGACCGGTGAGGTCTGCACTAGGTTCGCTATCTGACCCGCCTTGTTGCTGATTGGCTGAACGTAGTCATACCTCAGACCTAAGTTCACGGTGAACTTGTTGGTGACGCGCCAGTCATCCTGGGCATAGGCAGAGCGATACCAGCGATAGTAGCTGACATTGCTGTCCGGAGAGATCTCCGTGTTCAGCATATTGTCGGTCAATAAATCCGCCGGGCCCCACCCGGTATATGCAGCTCCTGCAGCACCGGTGTAGTAGGCGCCGAAATGGTATCGACCCCGGGGAACATAAGGCTGGCTGATGGATGTACGAATACTCTGAAAGTCAACGCCAAATTTCAGGGAATGGTTTCCTACGATCTTTGTCACGTTATCGAGAATCTGATATATGTTCTGGCGCTCGATGGATGGAAGGTCTGCACGTGAACCAAAGTTGCTGATGTTAGCCATCGTGAACAACGGAAGACCGCCATTCGGTTCGGCAGTCCCCTCGAAAGGCACTCCGCCTAACCCCAGTTGGCTGGAAATGTCTTTGGTGGAGTTTGCCTGGAGAAATTGATAATTGCCCCAGTTATATCCGAAACGAAGTTCATTGCTGAGGGTGGAACTAAAAATATGGGTTTCGCTGGCCATAAAGCTCTCCCCCAAATTGAAATCGGACGCACCTTGAAAACCGGGCAGATTCGATCCGCCATCGAGGATCGGCCCAAGGGGAGGAGGATTGTTCGCTTGTTGATGCTGGTAACTATATCGCGCGTATGTTTGATCCTTCGAACTGATGTTCCAGTCCACTCGCTGGTCCCACTGCCACGTGTTGTTCACGTCGTCGAGGTTTACATTGAGGTTGTTATATGTATTTCCGCCAGTTCCCGAACCAGTGTTGTTCGAGGAATTCCAACCGTTGGCATTCGGCGCGGGGAACAGGGATAACAGATTACTTGCGACGCTATCAATCTGATTCGGGCAAAGAATATTTGTGGTGGTCTGTCCAGGGGTCGGAGTGCCGCAGGTCAAAGGCGTTGCACCCCCACTGTTCGGGGCAGAGAGCAAAACGGGGGAGCCCTTGCCTGTGAGGCTGGGGTTGAACAGCTCCGTAAAGTTTCCTTGCCTCATCAGAGGTGTAGGCACATTCAGAATGGCTGTTTGGCCAAATACGATGCGATTTGCTTCAGCATCCCCAAAATAAAATATCTTGTTCCGCCAGATCGGAAAACCAGCCGTGGCTCCGAACTGGTTTTCATGGTACGGAGGATTTATCGTTGCATCCCAGTCTGTCGCATCCAGATTGGTGTTGCGAAAGTACTCCCAGGCGTCTCCGTGAATCTGGTTGGTGCCAGACTTGATGCTGGCACTGACTACAGCTCCTGCTGAATGTCCGAACTCTGCACTGTAATCGGCAGTGTCGATCTTGAATTCAGCAAGTGCGTCCGGCGGCGGCCGCACGTTGTAGCTGGCGCCGTTCATAAAGTCATCGACGTTCACATTGTTGTCGACACCGTCCAAGATGAAATTATTCTGAGTGGCGCGTTGACCATTTGCGAAGAAATCACCGGTGCCCCCGCCTCGACTATTCCCACTGATCGAGGGTACGACCCCGGCCGTCAACTGCGCGATGTAGACCCAGTTGCGTCCATTGAGTGGGGTGTTATTAATCGTTTGCGTGCTAATAACCTGACCTACGGAAGCTGTCTGCGATTGAAGCAATGGGGGCGCATTGGAAACCGTCACACTTTGCGATACGTTACCTGGCTTCAACGCAATAACTACATTCAAGCGTTCTTGGATATCCAAATGAACGTGTTGCTGAGTGGTGGTCTGGAACCCGGGAGCCGTGGCGCTCACTTCATAATTGCCAATCTTGACGGGCGAGAAAACGTAGACCCCGCTTCCGTCGGACTTGACTTGCAATACCAGACCTGTATCGGTATTGGTGAGAGTGACCTGGGCGTTTTGGATGACTGCGCCTGCACTATCCTTCACGACCCCGGTGATGGTCCCTTGGTCAGCCTGTGCAAATGCATGACGTCCTGAGAACAGGACACAACACACACCAACTACGAACATGAAATTGAAAAGAATGCCTCGATTCGTCTGCCTCAATTGAATGTCCCCTGTCTGCCCTCAGCCTGGTTCAAAGTCTTCTTCACGTGCGATCGAAACGCAAAGTATTGCCAAGGCCTCGATATTTCGTTTTATTTCTGTCAATGCCATTTTTGGCTATTTACGGACCCGCTGTCAAGCAAAAACATCTCAATTGAAAGAAACCTTCTCCATGCATAAGAAATTTTTTCTCAAGTACAACTCAATCGCTTGTGGTGCAATCTACGTTCGATCGCCGTGATCGGCCCCGACATTTTTTGTACCATCGATAAGGGCAAAGGCATTGCCAAAGGCAAAGACGTCCTGGCCGCTGCGATGAGCGTTTTCGACCGGATGCACTCTTGCCAGAGCAAGGATTTGTGTTGCGGAAGAGATGATTTAGTGTGGAGCAGATGATCGGAGCGCTGAAGTAGGCCGAAGTTGGAGTTCTTGTAGTGAAGGTTTTTCGCAGGCGAGGATTCCTCATCGAAGTTGAACAGGACAAATACACGTTTCAATGGGAGTAGAGCTTTTTCCTCGTCCTGAAGCTGTTCGTAGTGATTCTGAAGCATTTTGATGAGGTCTGTCGCATCCATTGGGCGGAGCAGGCGGTCACGATTGTCACGCCAATACTTCTGTCCATTTGGCTTAATGCCGTTCAGGCCAACCATGAGGCCGAATTCGCTCTGCTTCAGAGTGCCAAGTAATTGTTGGAGGTCAGCCGTTTTGCTTCAGCCAGTGTCCCGAACCAGTGCGCATTCAGGCACTCGGCTCAGGAGGTTCCATTGATCAATTCTATGAAAGCATTGTCGGTCGGCTTGCCCGGGCGTGAGAAATCGATCTTCATTCCGTTCTGGTAGGCCCACAGGTCCATGGCTCGACTGGTGAACTCGCTTCCGTTGTCACAGAACAGGAACTTCGGCACTCCACGTTGCTGTTTTGCTCGGTTCAACACTCGCACCACATCTTCTCCTTTCAAGCTCTGGCCTGCTTCGATCGCGACACTCTCCCGTGTGTACACATCGACGATTGTCAACGCCCGGAAACGCGTTCCATCCTGCAACTGATCGGCCACGAAGTCGATGCTCCAGGCCCGATTCGGCGCTGTAGCGACGAACTTCTCTTCGCGATGTCGCACGGCCGCTGTCATTCTGCCTTCAGGATTCGTTGGACCTGGACCGCAGACCACTCACCCCCCGCGTGGCGCTGGTGTGGCATCAGCATTCAAAGCATCCGCGATCAGGCGGAGCGTTATAGCGCCATTCGCCCGCTTGTCTTGAATCAAAGGCAGGATGTCCGCCCGATACTTAGCAGCGTTCTCTCGACGCGTCTGTAGTGCCACCTTGCGTCCCTGTGCTGCTACGGACGTAATATTCCAGCGTAGCCCACCTAGGACGGTCCCACGCGCCTTTGCGGCCGCTAGAGCAGCCTTCGTGCGATCTGAAATGGCTTTAGCCTCGCCTTGCGCTACGCTCGCCAGAATGTGGAGGACCATACCATTCACGTCCGGCATATCGACCGCTTGGAACTTGACGCCGGACTCCATCAGGGCCGAGATAAACGCCACGTTGCGTGCGAGACGAGGGGTTTCACGCGCTAGTCGATTGTTGTGGATGAAGTTCGCAAAAAGTCGCCCAGCATTCTCGCCGAAGTCCCGACGCGCCTGCCGCGCTGTACCAGCACATTCCCCACTAGGTAGGGTGCACCGATTTCACGCTGTGTTCGCAGGACACAATGGATGATCCGCATCCGCGGCTCGAAACTGAGCGGGGTAAAGACTCCGAACGGCTGACGATTGCTGTGGGCGCCAATCCCGTGCTTTAGCAAAATAATTGCATGGTCTTCGGTCTTGGAGGTGAGCTATGGGTTTAGTTGCGAAGATGGCCCTTTACTGGAGCTGCGACGTTTGCAAAGCTGAATGGTTCGCCGACTCGGACATCGGGCCGCGCCAGTGTCCGAAATGCGGCTCCAGAAAATGGAACGACGGTCTGGTCGGACGTGCTGATCTGTTCCTAAAGTCCCGTGTCATCACACATCTGAATCCGTTACGAAGGTCCCTCTCCTTTCGGCAGAAAGCTGCGCTCATGCGTATAGCCGCCAACAAGCGTGCCGAATCCGCGAGAAAGGCCGCCAAACAATCCGGCTGATCTATGTCCGTACTGCCTTCTCTTGCTCCACTTCACCAAAAACTAGCGCACAGCCCACAACCCTGGCCCTGCTTCGCGGTCGCACATGCCCCGCCGCTGCCTGCTCGCCGCTAAAGGGCACGGGGATACTTCGCCGCTGCGCGATTGGCTTGACCGGCAAAAACTCTAGAAATTGATTTTTAGATGTTGGCAGTTTTTTAGTCCAATATTGGACTGGAGGGAAGACTGATAGATTTCTCACTGATCTCTACACCCTGTTATTTCCAATGGACATTGCGCATGTACCCACGGGTAGGTAGCATTCGTAAATACTGGCCGACTTCTCGTTATCGATTCCTGTTGCTGCCTGGAATCGGACAGGGGGCTATCATCCGTCCATGAGCAAGGTTTCCTTGGTGCAACTGGCAAACGTCAGATTTTCGGATCTCAGTGAGACTGAATCCTCGGTCCTCCAGGCCGTAGAAAATGGGCAGGAAGCCGCTGCGACAGGCCCGTTTAGCATCAGGGCCGAGATACTCGAGTGGCTCTGCACGGACACCGACGCCATCAATAAGGTCCATCGGCACGGGCTGGCTCTCAGAGGCTACGGCATAGCCGGTTTGCTGGACCTGATCCATGCCGACGTTCCGTTTCCGATACAGATGCGAGAGTGTGCTTTCGATACTGATATCTGGCTCAAGAGCGTCAGACTGCGGTCCCTGAGTTTCAGGGCATGCAGCCTGCAAGGGATGAATGCCGATTCGGCCGTTATCGATACCAACCTCCTGCTCATTGATGGCTGCGAAACACATGGAGAGGTATCTCTTCGAGGCGCTGTCGTTGGCGGCGACGTCCGCTCCGACGGGTCCACCTTCAATGGGAGCAACAGCTCTGCTTTGGTGTGTGACCGTGTTCGAGTCTCTGGTGGTGTATTCCTCTCAAGAACGTCCTCAATCGGCCGCTACTATGGCGAAGTTCGATTCGCTGGCGCAGACGTGGGCGGCAACTTTGACTGCGAGCATGCGATATTCGACAACAAAGAAGGAACTTCTATCAACCTGGAGCGCCTCAAGACCTCAGGCGGCCTGTTCTTGCGTGGGAGTGTGTCCTCGGGCATCGTGAACGTATCCGCTTCGAAGATCGAAATCGCACTCGATTGCCGTGAAGCGAAGATGCTCAGCGGAGCCGATCGGGCGTTCCATGCCGAAAAAATCACCGTCGGAACTCACGCCTTACTCGACGGCGACTTTTCGTGTGGACACGTGCACTTCCTAGGCGCAACAGTCGGAGGTGGACTGAGATGCCGGGCAAGCTCAATCAGAAAGTTAGACCTTCGATACGCGCGAATCAGCGGCCACTTCGAATGGGTCGACATGGACAAACCCAAAGGGTCCCTGATCGATCTGCGTGACGCTACAATCGACTCGATAAAGGACGACGTCCAAAGTTGGCCAGGGCAGGGCAAGTTGATGCTGGATGGACTCAGATTCGAGCGCTTCAGCGACTCGGTCACTGACGTCACGTCGCGTTTGCGGTGGCTACAGCTCGATGCAACGGAACCTGTCCAGGCATATCGTCAACTCAGCCGGGTATACCAATCGAACGGACATACAGAAGATGCCACGAAGGTGCTTTTCGCACTGGAGAAGCTTATTCGTTCGAGGGAGACTTCCATCGTTAGCCGACTCTGGAATTGTCTACTTATGCTGACCATAGGCTATGGCTATCAGTTATGGCGCGCGGCGGTGCTCATGGTTTCGTTGATCGCGATCGGAACAGGAGTGTCGGTCATTGCCTATCGGACCAAGTTGGTCGCACCGACCGATAAAGACGCGAATGCTCTGTTCGTCAGCGATTACCGCGTCCCCAGGCAATATCCGCGTTTCAGTTCGACCATCTTCTCGATCGAGCACTCTCTGCCGGGACTAAACCTGGGGGTATCGGGGAGCTGGTCCGCAAACACGACGGCTGGATGGCCGCGCCACCGCTCAGCCGGCCCGGCAATTCGCCTTTGGTTTTGGCTTCAGACGATGCTCGGCTGGCTTCTTTCAATCTTCTTCCTCGCCGGGATCTCAGGAATCGTCAAGAGTTCGAAATAATCCCGAACCGATCTACTCTTTTCCCAGTGATGCTCCAACTCGATAGATCCCGGGAAACCCTCATAGCGACGCCGGCTTCCAAAGCTGGCAAGGTCTTGCGCATTCTTGTCGCCATGCCGACTTCAGAGGTCTGTCTTCAGCCCCTTCCAATTTCTCAAAGGAATCTATCATGTAGGAGGCGCACCTGAAATGCCGAGGGTGCTGGTGTGGGCGCTGGAGCAAAATAGAGGGATGACGCATGTGAGAGAGCTTCAGGATATCCCGCTTCAGGCGTACGCGCGTTCCCACAAATTACAATCGGCTGGTCGCCATCCGCACACAGATGCAAACGTGACCGCTCAGGGAGGCAGGTATCGACAACAGTCCAGTCATGGCGCTCTTGGCCGACGCAAAAGTGCTCGCGCAGAAGTATCGCGCTCTGACGGGCAAGCCGTTGGGGATCACCGGAGAAGTCGCTGAATACGAAGCGTCCAGAGTTCTGGGAGTGGAACTTACCCCGGCGAGGCAGGCAGGGTACGACGCGATTGAAACCGTCGATGGCGAGGTGAGGCGATTGCAGATCAAAGGCCGATGTCTGCTCAAGGACTGCAAACCGGGTCAAAGGCTCGGTTCTATCGATGTTAAGAAGGATTTCGACGCAGTGCTCATGGTGTTGCTCGATGAGAATTTCAATGCCACCTCCATTTACGAGGCAGATCGCGAGGATGTTCTTAAAGTTCTGGCCGAGCCCGGATCAAAATCACGAAATGAACGAGGCGCATTGGGTGTGAGCAAGTTCAAATCTATTGCACGGCTGCGGTGGCAGCGCTCAACCCCGCAATAACGGAAGGACGCACATGAAGTACCAGCTTGATTTCAGCGCGAAGGCAAGCAAATCGGCGCGCTCAGCGTTGCAGTTTTGGACTCGAGCGCGGTGAACAGTCAATTATCTAACCATTGTGAAATCCAGCGCTTATCGAGTGCGATATCGGACTGGGACAGATCTGGGTTGCATTATTTGGTCGGCATGCGCCGAGGGTAGGAGGTACGCCATCGCCGGACCTGTTGGGTATTCTTTCCGTTGCAGCCGATGAATGGCTGGACCTAAAGAAAGCAACGCTTGCACCGCGCTCTGTATTGATTGAGAAAGCCAACCTTGCGCACCTGCGGCCAGAACTAGGCAAGAAGCTGGTGTGCGACATCGAGGCGCGAGAGATTGCCCGATACCAGCAGAAGCGAATCGACGAGAATGCGTCCCCGAAAACTGTCAACCTGGAAATCGGAACTCTGCGGGCGATCTTGAAGCGCTCCGGCCACTGGGCGCGTCTACAGCCCAACGTGACAATGCTCACAACCCGCGAAGACGTTGGGCGCGCCGTTTCCACGGAAGAGGAGGCTGCGCTGCTACAGGCTTGCGGAAGATCCCGCTCGCGCTCTCTAGTCCCATTTGTCACACTGGCAATTGAGACCGGCGCACGGTATGGAGTTATTCGGACGCTGCAATGGGGCAGCGTGAATTTTGGGAATCGCTGCCTGCAATGGGGTAAGGACAAGACGGCTTCGGGAACAGGTCGCGTGGTTCCACTCAGCCAGAGGGCTGTTGCTGCTCTGAGTTTTTGGGCAACGCACTTCCCTGAACGCAAACCGGAGCACTACGTTTTTCCGGCGGAAAGGTACGGCGCGGGCGGTGATGAATTCAGCCCGAAGGCGTACGACGTTGACCCGTCAAAGCCCATAGGAAGCATCAAGGAAGCCTGGGAAGCAGCCAAATTGCGAGCAGGCAAAATTCTGCGGGAGAATTCCAAGGAAAAGGGCTCTGAGAAGCCAATTGAACCGCTAGTCTGCCGTTTTCACGATCTACGGCATACGGCGGTTTCCCGAATGCTAAATGCGGGTATTCCGATCGCAAAGGTTGCCAAGGTTGTCGGGTGGAGTCCGGCCACGATGGTACGCATGGCAGCGCGTTACGGGCACTTCTCTCTGGATGAATTGCGAGGGGCCGTAGAGAGTATCAACGGCGGAATTGCAACGGGGTCCCCGGTATTTTCCCCGGTACGAGACACGTCTTCTGAAAAGGCATCAATTAACTAGTTGCCAGGATTGGCTCCTCAGGTAGGACTCGAACCTACAACCCTTCGGTTAACAGCCGAATGCTCTGCCATTGAGCTACTGAGGAGTGGGGACGCGGTGGGATTCGTCTATGTCGTAAGGTAACAAATCGCCGATCCATCGTCAAAGCGATCGCCCAATATTTTCATTCCTCCGTAACGACTTCCCAACCCGCGCCAGTGACCACTGCACCCTCGATTGCTATCATCGAAGTCGGAGAAGATTATGGAAACCATCACCCCCAGAATTTCGCGGTTGGAACGCGATCAGGTCACCGCCGAAACCGGCGTCATCTACGATCGATACCTGCAGCAGCGCGGAAACGTGCCCAACATGTTTCGCACTGTCGCGCACCGGCCCGAGATTTTTCAGACCATGATCGCGCATTTTGAAGCCGTCCTCCACACTGGCACCCTGCCGCTCAAATTAAAGGAGCTGGCCATCGTGCGCACCTCGCAGTTGAATCAATGCAGCTACTGCCTGGCATCGCATTCCCGCATTTGCAAAAAACTCGGGTGGAGTGACGATCAGTTGGTGAACCTGGCCGACTATAACGGGCGCACCGACTTTACGCATCAGGAAAAAATCGCGCTGCAGTTGGCGGAATGGATGACGCGCAACGAAGGGCCGCTCACCGATGAGCAATGGAACCAGGTTCGTGACGTGTTTTCTGAAGGCGAAGTCGTCGAGCTGATGGCGGCCATCGGCTTGTTCAACTACTTCAACCGCTTTAACAATCTGCTGGATATGGAGCCGACTGGTTCAGCCTCCTGACGTACCCGCGCATCAATACAGCAGGATCACAATCTGGTACGCGGTGAAGCCGTTCTGATTCGCGGGACTGCACGCTCCTACCTCCGCGCTATGGTACGCCCCGTTGCCAATTCCCTGCGCCACCCTGGTCGGCAGCTGAGTTAAATCCACCGTACTGTACCGCACCACCAGCGCGGGCAGCGGTCGCGTTCCGCTTGGAGTGCCAGCGCAGTAGCTTTCGGCCAACGCATCTCCCGCACGCACGCGAATGCCGTGCCGCGCCAGTTGCGCAGCGACTTGCTCTTCCTGCTGCGGACGCGACATGGATGGAACCACGCGAGCAAAATCCTCCACCGCATACAGCTCACCGCGGTGCTCGACAATCGCAATGCCCACCGTGTTCACCCGCGGATCCAGCAGGTTCGCGCGATGTGCTGGCGAATGCATCCACTCATCGTTGATTTGTCCGGTTGTGGGAGCTTCCGCAACGTTCTCCGCAACCGTGCTGCAGTGTAACCCCACCTGCTGCACACGCACAATAATGTCCGGCTCACCCGGCAATTGATGCGATAACGTTCCCGACGCAACCATGCGCTGCGCATGTTCCCATGCCGCCCTGGACAGTGCCGGATCTGGACGCAGCGGCTCCAATCCCTGCGACGAACGATCCTGATTAGTCGCCTGCAGCAGGTCGGCAGCCGCGCTACGCTCGTCATCATTCATTTGAGAGTTCTGCGCTCGTGCGACCACGGTCAGCGCCAGAAAGAATGTTGCCAGCAATACCATCGGCTTCCTGCAACGCATAGCACTCCCCTTTATTGTCTTTCGGCTTTTTCTAGTCTTGAGCCAGCCGTCCTACGCCACACCTGAACCAGGGTTTTCCTTCGCCGCCGCATACGTCCGTCGAATTCCCTCTTCCAGGCTGGTCTTCGCGCTCCAGCCCAGCGAATGAATGCGACTTACATCCAGCAGTTTCTGCGGCGTTCCATCCGGCTGCGCAGTATTGAACGTCAGCGTGCCCTTGTAATCCAGCAAGCGTCCAATCAACTCCGCGAGTTCGCGAATGCTGATGTCCTTGCCCACGCCAATGTTGATCAGCGGTGGCCCATCCGCCCGCAGCAGCGTGTCGAGCTTCTCCTCCGAAAGCTGCAATAGGAAAACGCACGCCTCCGCCAGGTCGTCGCTATAGAGAAATTCTCTGCGCGGTGTTCCCGTGCCCCACACTTCCACTTGCCCGGCGCCCTCGGTCTTCGCGGTTGCAATCTTGCGCAGCAACGCCGGCAACACATGGGAATTTGCCAGGTCGAAATTATCTTCGGGCCCATACAGATTCGTCGGCATCGCCGCAAGGAATCGCGTTCCGTACTCCCGGTTGTACGCCCAGCATTGCTCAATGCCGGCAATCTTCGCGATCGCATACGGACGATTCGTCGGCTCCAGCGGTCCGGTCAACAAATACTCTTCGCGAATCGGTTGCGGACACAGCTTGGGATAGATGCAGCTCGACCCCAGAAACAAAAGCCGCTTCACGGCAAATTCATAACAGGCATCAATCACGTTCGTCTGGATCAGCAGATTGTCGCGAATAAATTCCACCGGATACTTGCTGTTGGCCTGGATTCCACCGACTTTTGCCGCCGCCAGCACAACATACTCCGGACGCTGATCCTTGAAGAACTCCCACACCGCGTCGCGCTCCGTCAAATCCAGTTCTGTACTGGCGCGCAACAATAACCGCTCGTACCCTGCCGCAGTCAGATGACGACAAATCGCCGAGCCCACCAGCCCGCGATGCCCTGCGACAAACACTCGCGATCCTGGCTGCATTCCATTCCCCGAGCTCGACGCATCCATCATGATTTTTGCGACACTTTCCTGGAGGCTTGCAGCACGGCTCTCTCCGCCCCGGCAAAATCCTCCGGCGCGTCCTGCTTCCAATCCACCATCGCCTGTTCCAATGTGTAATCGAATCGATAGCCGGCCTCGCGCAGACGCAGTGGCTCGATATACGTCGACTGCGAAAGCTTGCGCATCCGCACAGGATTGACTGACGTGTGAATCCCAAACAATTGCGCAATGCCGGCTACAGGGTATGACACGGCCACCAGCAGGCTGCGTGGAACCGATAATCGAGGATGCCGATAATTTGTCGCCGCACAAATTGCATTCACAAAATCTTCCAGCGTCGGCGGCGGATCCATGGACACATTCCACAACAGCACCGGTTCTCCGGTTTTTTCCTGGTATTCGAGCGCAAATTGCATCACGCCGCAAAGTTCCTTCACATACACACCCGCCTTGCGCGTCTCTCGATTGCCCATGTAGAGAAAATATCTGCGAGCCAGGCTGCGTACCAGCCGCGCAACGTTGGCATGTTCTCCAGGTCCAAACACCACACCCGGCCGCAGAATGATCAATCGCCGGTTTGGATTGGCCTGCTGCCACGCAGTGTGAATTTTCTCTGCTACAAGTTTCGATCCGCCGTACGCGGTTTCAGGGATCGGTAGCGAATCTTCGTTTCTCGCGGCATCGCTCGAACCATAAGGAGAAATGCTGCTGGTAAACACGAGTCCGAAAACATCCGGCATGTGTGGCATACGCGCAAATATGTTCCGCGCCCGGCAGGTTGGTTTCGTAATATTCGTTGGGTTCGTGACCCGGTTCGCGATGCACCGCGGCCAGGTTGACGATCAGGTCCGCCTGCTGCGGCAACGGCACCGCATCGAGCGGCAAACGCACGTCACAAGGGACATAGACCACACGCGGCAGAGTCCCGTTGGTCGACTCCATCCACCGCAGCAACGGCTTCACATAATCTTCCTGCCGAGGCGGGCGAATGTCTGCTAGATAGATTCGTTCTACGTCGGTGTGTTGCAGCAGATGCTTCGCAATATGGGTCCCGATACATCCGGTGCCACCAAAAATCACGCAGGTACGAAGGTTCATGCAGGCGCTCCAACCTTCATCTAGCGAGCCTCGCTTTGGGCTGCCGTCGTTTCCCGCACCGGTTCGCGCTTCTTCGGTCGCGGCTCTTCAGGAGCCGTCGATTCCCCGGTCGCCAACCGCACCATATTCGTAATGGAAAACTGATCCAGCAGCGGTTCAACCCGGGCACGCCGCGCCGCAGCCGATTCCCGCCGCACAATCCCCAGCGCTTCATCCAACCGCGCCAGGAAAACATTCTCGTCCCATCGCGTCGCAATCGAACCCGTGCCTGCCATCTGAATCATCCGTTCCACCTCACTGCCGGAACTGCAGATGGCCAGCAAATGCACGCCCGCGGCCAACAGGTTCGGCAGCTTTGAAGGCAGCGCCGCGCTTTCCGTTCCTTCCGCCTGCGGAATAATCTGGATCGCCGATCGCGCATATAACTCCGCCAGGTCCTGCTCTGCAACCAGCGGATGAAACTGCACCCGCGCTCCCGGCCGCAGCTCGTACTCAGCGCGCAGGCTTTCATAAAACGGACCGCCAGAAAGCACGTGGAACTGCACTGCAGGATGGCGTTCCGCAGCCGCCTGCATCAATGCAACCAGCTGCTGCGAATTCTGTTTGTACCCCAGCGCCCCGGAATAGACAACATGCAATTTGTCAGGCGGGAACAGCGAGTCGAGATGATGCGCTGTCGAAGCCGCGGCAATCGGGTTGTAGCTTGCCGGCAGCGTAATCGATGGATATTGCACCGCAATTTTCGCCGCGTCCAGCCCGTACGATTGCTGCGCGATCCGCGCCATATCCCCGGAAAAGAAAATACACAAGTCCTGCGACCGGAACACCCGGCTTTCCACCGCATGAATCATGTGAATAATGGCGCGCCGCACCCATCCACTTTCCTGCGCAGCCAGAACGCCTTGCAGATCGTGCACCACCGCGACCCGTCGCACGCGACGCGGCAAAATAAGATTCAAGAACAAAATAAATAGGCTGGGCGGAAGAATACTGACGACGACATCGGCTCGTTTTCTGCGCTGCCAAATGCTCCGCGCTGCAAACAACGCGAACCACGCTTCCAGCTTCAGTCGCCGCAACGGCATCGCCTTGGAGTAGCGAACACCCGCGCCGCCGCGCACAATTGTCATCCCCGGAATCCGCGCCTTGCTCCGCACCGGTATCCACGCAGGGTAGAGAGGGTGCGAGCACACCACGGTGACTCCATGGCCCTCGGCGACAAACGCCTCCGCAAGGTGCTGATTCGCCTTTCCCGTGGAAATCAATTCTGGGTAAAAAAAGGGGGAGACGATAAGAATCTGTTGTTGCCAGTCGATCACACGCGCGTCCTGTAGGTCCATCCACAAGTGCAGCGCCGCACCGTGGCGGCCTTGCTCCACCTGCGCGGGTATGTTGAAACACAGTGATGCCTTCATGAGGCGATCTGGCTGCCCCTGCGGCTCCATCCAATTCACGAAATCGCTATTGCTACGATACCACCCGACCCCAGCATTCCGCGGTTCTTATTCCCTTAAGAACGTGTCTGCTTCGCTTAAGTTGCGTGGAAAAGTTCGGCGGGCGGGAACGCTCAATTACAATCAGTTGGATGCAGGCCCTGCGTTTTCAGCCACTCGCGATTTTCGGCATCATTCTGTTAACAATCTTTGTCGCGCTGGCCGTTTTCGCTCCCTGGATCGCACCCTTCGATCCCGCCGCAATCCATCTCCATGCTCGCCTGCAATCTCCTTCTGCCGCCCACTGGTTTGGCACCGATGAATTGGGCCGGGACATCCTCTCGCGCGTCATCTACGGCACCCGCATTTCTCTTTTCGTTGCCACCTCTGTTGTCTCCATTGCACTGTTCTTCGGCGTGATCTTCGGCTCTATCGCTGGTTTTTATGGCGGCTGGCTCGACGCGTTCCTGAACGTCCTGGTCATGAACACGTTCATGGCGCTCCCCGGAATTCTCATTGCCATCGCCCTGGTAGCCTTCCTCGGCCCCGGTATGACCAACTTGATTCTCGCCCTCTCGATTACCGGCTGGGTGGGCTACGCGCGCCTGGTCCGAGCCCAGGTCCTTGCCGTCCGCGAAAAGGAATTTGTTGAGGCCGCCCGCGCCATGGGAGCAACAAATTTGCGCATCATCACCCGCCACATTTTGCCCAACATCATTCAGCCCGTCATGGTGCAGGCCGCCATCGGCATGGCTGGAACCATTCTGGCGGAAGCTACTCTCAGCTTCCTCGGCCTCGGTGTGCCGCCGCCCATGCCCAGCTGGGGCGTGATGCTGAACGACGCGCGGGCGCATTTGTTTGACGCGCCCCACATGGTCATCTTCCCCGCCATCGCTATCATGCTGGCTGTCTTGTCCTTCAACTTCATCGGCGACAGCCTGCGTGACCAGCTCGATCCACGCACTCGCGTCGCTGTCGGCGTTGGCGCAAACTATTAGCATGCGCATCGGCGTTATCTCCGATACTCACGGGTTGCTGCGTCCAGAAGCCGTGCACGCGCTCGCCGGCTGCGCCCACATCCTGCATGCCGGTGATGTCGGTAATGACGCGATTCTCGACGCACTGCAAGCCATCGCACCCCTCACAGCGATTCGCGGTAACGTCGACCACGGCGGAGTCTGCCGCAATCTGCCCGCCACCGAAACCATCGAGCTCTATGGAAATCTAATCCACATGCTGCATGCACGCGAGAGTTTGGACCTGCATCCGCACGCCGCAGGCATCGCTGCCGTCATCTTCGGCCACTCCCACCAGCCGGAAATCTCCTGGACCAACGGCGTCCTCTACTTCAATCCGGGCAGCGCAGGTCCGCGCCGTTTTAGCCTTCCCGTCACTCTTGGATTTCTGGAATGTAGCCCCGGCACGCTGTCACCCAGCATCGTTCCACTCTTGCCGTAGACGAAATTCCTGGCTGCGCTGCATTCCGTAATCGTCTTGCATTGTGGCTGCGCTCGCAGCTAGTGGTACCGACACGCACCGCATCGAAATGGAATCCCCTCCGCTCAGGCAACCGCTGCATCCACTCGTGGCTCATAGCTATGGAGGGAGAACGAACATGGTACGTAGAACGCTTATGGTTGCAGCTGTCATCGCGGGAATGGTTCCCATGGCTTTGGCGCAGCTTTCCAACACCGACAAGTCATTTCTCAACAAAACTGCAAGAGCCAACAATTATGAGATCCAGGCTGCCAAGCTCGCGCAATCCATGAGTACCAACGACGCATATAAAACCTACGCGCAAATGATGATTGACGATCACACCCAGGCTGCGCAACAGCTCGAAGCCGCGGTCTCGCAGGCCGATCCGTCCTTTCAGTTGCCAACCAGCGTCTCGCCCGCACAGCAAACCGAGCTCGATACCCTGAAGAACGCGAAAAATTATTTCGATGTGAAATATCGGCAGCAGATGATTCAGAGCCACGCCACGCTGCACAGTTTCTTCCAGGATTATCTGCAGGGCGCAAATAACAATAGCGCTATCAAAGCGGTCATTTCAAACCTGCAACCGGTCGTGCAGAAGCATTGGGACGCCGCGAAAAAGCTGCCCAAACAGTAAGGGTGGGTACATTCCGCCACAGCATGATGTAATTCAGACACTGTGGATAAGCAGCCATTCCCGACAATTCGATATCCTATGCGTAGCCAAGGTTCCGGGGTTCAAGGCAACCGTACGTTTTTGCCCCGGCTCCAAGTGAAGGATGGGAGATCGAATACATATGGTAGGTAGATTCATTCTTGTCGTGGCTTGTATCGTCGGACTGGTTCCCACGGCTCTCGGGCAGCTTACAAGTCGCGACAGAACCTTCGTGATGGATGCCGCTCAAGCCAACAACTTTCAACTTCAAGCGGCCCTGCTCGTCGATCAGTACAGCAGTAATTCGGTGTACCGGCGATTTGCCATTGATATCGCCAACGCTCAAACGGAAGAAAGTGGTCAGCTTGAATCCACGGTTGCCGATCAAAACTCCACCATGCGTCTGCCCAATGGATTGTCGCCAACAGGTCAGCGCCAGTTAAATTCGCTGAAAAATGCCAAAAACGTCGACACAACATTTCGGGATTTGATGATCGCTTCGTATTCCTCGACCATCCGGCTGTACCAGAATTACATCGACCAATTCGACGCGAATAGTGAGCTGAAGCAGATGGCGCAGGATCTGCTCCCGGCCTTCGAGCAACACCTGGAAGACGCCCGAGACCTGGAGCCGGGCATGCAATCGAATCCGCCCTCATCGCACAGATAACGTCGATCCCGACACGAGCGTTTATTTCTCTTTTTTGGAAACCGCAGCTGCGACGTTAAAGTTGCGCTGCATCGGATGAGCCTCGGTGTTGAATATCACCGACTGAAAATCCAGCGCAGATGGAGGCGCATACAACAGGTAGAGATATTTCAACGTCTCTGCGAAAAAGTAGCTCTCCATCGCATCATCTTTTTTCTTGCTCCGCACATCGGCTAGCGCGGCGAATCCGTCGTACGTACGGCAATACTTCATCAGCGCATCCAGATAGGTTTTCCCCATGGCAAGATATTTGGGGTCGTGCGTATAGGTGTACAGGTAGTAGGTGGATTCAATAATCTCCGGCCGCAGCGGATATTCCGGATTTGTAATTGTCATAGTTACATAATTCAGCTGGTCGGGCTCAACCCCGGCAAGGTTCCACATGGCATAGCCGGAATCCTGCAATTTGGCGGCGCGATCCACATCGCCTGAAAGCGCCAGCACCGCGGGGAAAAAGGCATCCAGCGCGCCATAAAATGTCGTGGTTCTTGCGCCGGTATTCATGTCCGCCTGCCCATACCACAGGCCGTTCGGCCTCTCATCCGCCAGATATTTGTTGATGGAAAGCAGACTGTGCTGCCACATGCGCTCGCAGTCGGGATCGTGAAACAGGATCGCCGCCTTCAACAAATATTCGTAATAGGAGTCGATCCCACCCTGGATTCCCGCCGATTTATCCGTCCACTGGCCGGTCTCCACATTGATGCCGGAACCCACCAGTCCAATCTCGGATTGACGCTGATAGAGCGCAACCACGGCTCGCTTGGCTTTGTCGTAGTACATCGGCTTCCCGGTCAGCCGCGCCAGCACGCCATATTCAATCAGCATGCTCCCCACTTCTGCGGGATTGCTGTTGACGCCGCGCACAGCCCCGGTGCGCAGATTTAAATACTCATACGGCATGCCCGTGGGTGAGTTGAACATCGGCAGCATGCGCGTGCCCAGATCGTCCGCCAGCGCCAGCAATCGCTTGTCTCCGGTCAGCTCATAGCTCGACAGCAACCCACCCATCATCCGGATCGTGATCTCGAAATCCTTCACGTACATGTCCTGGTTGAAATCGAGTTGCGTATCGATCAGCTTTCGCGCCTGATCCGCCTGCGGCTTCAAACCCATCAGGATCATGGTGTCCAGGCCATCCACCGGCGTCATCAGCAGCGAATGCGAATACCAGTCCATGGGCTGATGACTCAGCGGCTTCAGCGCATCGTGTCCCCAGGCATATTTGCGATAGCCGTTCCACGCATGCAGATATTCGCGGCGCACCTCGTTGGCTAATGCAGTTTTTTCCGCTGAGGTCATCGCATCGGCAGCGGTTGCGGAATCGCGCGTCGTCGAGACAGTCTGCGCACGTCCCGATGCCAATCCAACCGTGAGCAACAGAACAAAAATCCACGACATCGCAACTCGAGATCGACACCCTCGTTCTGAAGGTCCGTCAACAGCGTCGCCTTTATCTGCCCCTTGAATAGACCGACGGCAGCGGAAGTCCATGCAAGCCTCCTGAAGTTTTCAATCCGATAAAGGAGTATTTTTGAGTTTTGTATCAGGGCCCGACTTCAGTCGGGCCGTACATGTCAAAAAAGATTTGGGCTTTAGCCCCCGCGTGCTGTCGTTCGAAGTCCACGAATACGAAACTACAGGCCCAATCCGCCGTCCACTCCAAGAATCTGTCCGGTAATAAAGTGCGGTCCCGTGGCGAAGAAAAGTACCGCGGCCGCCACTTCCTCCGGCGTTCCATTCCGTTGCATGGGAGTTTTGGCGGCGAAATGTTCATAGTCCGGATGCACTTCCCCGTTGGTAATCATGCCGGGGGCCACGCAATTCACGCTGATCTCGGGCGCAAATGCTTTTGACATCGTCTGCGTCAGCATATGCAGCGCCGCCTTCGATGTGGAGTAGTGCGCGTGTGTCGGCCAGGGATGCATGCCGCCCAGCGAACCAATGTTGATGATGCGGCCGTGCTTGGCCTTTAGGTGGGGATACGCCGCCTGCGCCATCAGGAATGCGCCCCGCGTGTTGGTCTCAAACATCTCGTCCCACTGCTCCACCGTGATTGACTCGAGTGGCGCCGTGGCAAACACGCCTGCGTTATTGACCAGCAAATCCAATTGGCCGAATTCATCGGCCACCGCCGCCACCACAGCCCGCACCGACGCAGGGTCGCGTACATCGCAGCGCAGCGCCATCGATCGCTGCCCGGTCAATCCTAATTCCCGCAGCGTTTGCTCCGCCGCCACATCAGAATCGCGATAGGTAATGGCAACATCCGCACCGGCATCGGCCAGGGTATGCGCCAGAACCCGGCCAATCCGTTTCGCCGCGCCTGTCACCAGCGCGACCTTGCCATTCAGCAGATGCATAGTTGGTTTCACCCGAATGTCCCGATTCGTACGAACCCGCCAGACTCAATCCTTCTTCGGCGGAGCAGGAGCCAGCAGCGGGCTGTCGGTTGGCTCGGCGTGACCCATCTGTGTCTTGGGAGTGTTGTCCTGGAGGTCCGCATTCGGATTGTTTTTTGTGTAGATGGAATACTGCTGGTTCGGCGGCAACAGTTTAATGGTGATCGACTTCTCCGCCCCCGGTACATCGTACTTCTGCCCGAAGGTCCGGTACCCCTGCATCACCACTTGTACCAGGACTTGAGACCCCTGCGGGATGATGGTCATCTTCGCCACCCCCTCATCATTGGTCTTCAATTCCATATTGCCTTCTTGCGTGTCCCCCTGCGTCGGATGAAAGACCACGGCTGCATTTTTCAGCGGCTTGCCATCCGCCGCGCGCAGTACCGTCACGGTCACCGTCGCCATCGGCGGCGGCGGCTTGTATTTTCTGTGACGGTCCGCATGGCTCAAAGGAACTGCCAACAAGGCCGCTGCCACAACAATTAAGACTGCAATGCAACGATGGTGAAATCTCCGCATAGCTTGATTCTAACTCCGTTGAGCACGCACGAAAATGGCGAACCAGGTATCTTTGCAGATTGCTGCAAACGGGGTCCTCACCGCCAGATTCCGCAATGCAACGTCGCAGGCCTCCGCCTTACCTGTTTACGGGCGGAATACTGGGCGTGCTAGAATTCCTCGTCGCATGTGCGGCGCACGGTCCGTGCCCCAAACGGTACCTTACCCAAACTCTGAAATCTTGCAAGACCTGCAAGAAGAGGGGAAGTTACCATGAACAATCGAGCAGCGCGATTCGCCGTTGCTTTCGGTATTGCCTTCCTGGCAGTGCCCGTCTTAGCCCAAACAGAAGGAACCGTCGCCAACTCAACCCCGGCCCCTGTTGCCTACGTCTATGTCCAAACAAATCCCGGAGTGGTGGTCTATGCCGCAGCGGCGAACGGAACACTGACTCCAGTCAAAGGCTCGCCCTTCAAAACGACCGGCCAGATGGAAGACATCAGCGGCAAGATTCTTATCAGCGTAGGCAATACGATCCTCCACGTCTATCCAATCGAGTCCAACGGCGCCGTCGGCAAGCAAATTTCCGAAACCAACACCGCCTCCTATAGCGGCTCAGAATGCGGAACCACGTCGGGTCAAGGCTCGGTCCTCGATCACACAGGAAAGTATTTGTACGTGCAGCTAAGCTCGAACGGCGACTGCGCGGCATGGCAAACCTACCAGGTCGACTCCAATGGACATCTTCAGTTCCTGGGGGACGCCGAGTATTCCACACAGGATGAATACGGCCATCTCATCCAGAGCACCGCTCCAACGATCAGCAGCAGCAACAAATTCGGATACGGCGCTTTTAGAGAACCCTATTACTCTGGCAATTTCTGCGATGGTGTTTATTGTCCGACTTTTTCAGCCTTTACGAACGCAGGCGGTGTACTAAAACACAACCCCAGCTTCTCGGAGAAGGCCCCCGAGGCAGAGAGCGGATTATCTTTC
The DNA here is from genome assembly GCA_963735505.1 of uncultured Acidobacteriota bacterium. Lineage (GTDB taxonomy): Bacteria > Acidobacteriota > Terriglobia > Terriglobales > Acidobacteriaceae > JAKAAZ01. The sequence goes on from CAVTLR010000009.1 coordinate 53,410, forward strand.
ATTCCCTGGGCCTATACTTCCCCGCGGGCAGATCCTTATGGCCACATCGCCGTCCTAATGGACCAGGTAGATGAGTTTGGAAATTTTAACGGGACGCCGTTGCAGCTGGCCAGTTTCACCATCAACCCCGTTTCCGGAGCCATTTCGTCTAGCAATACATATTCCAATATGCCCATTGTTCAAGTGGCAAACTCTGGCGAGGGGGATTTTCCCGCCGACCGGCCCATCGCCATGGCAATGTCCCCGGCTGGAAATATTCTTGCCGTTGCTGGCCAGCCAGGACTGCAGCTGTTCCACTTCAACGGTGCAGCTCCGCCCACGGCGTTTGGCGGCCTCCTCGACAACGATGTTGATTCCGATTTCGTACAAGTGGCGTGGGATACGAAGGATCACCTTTACGCGCTCAATCTTAGCCCAGGACAACTGATCGTCTATACCGTCACGCCTACCTCAAGCGTGCAAGCGCCGGGGTCACCCTACGACCCTGGCCCCCTTCCCTTCAACACGCCCTGGGGGGTGAAAGGGATCATTGTCGTTTCGAAATAAGCGGGGCAAGACGCATCCCCACCAAGCTGTCATCAGATCGATGCTCGATCCCAGGCTAAAGACTGGCTCGAATGCCCCGCATGACCCCAATTCAGCGCACTTTCCCTATATCAGGCTGGCGCGAAAGAAATCTGAGTGATTTACACTAATATTCATGGGAAAGCCTTGACAATCGTCTCCCTCCGAGCCTAATCTAGCACTCGAAGGCAAGGAGTGCTAATTGCCCGTGCCCGAAGGATCCACTCTGTCCCATCGGTTCGGATCCATTCCGCAAGTATCGCAACGCAAACCGTTCAGAATAAGGAGAAATGTATTATGGCACATGCAAAATCTTCTGTAGCTACGTCTCTGACGCCGCTACATGATCGTGTAGTCGTCCGTCGCATTGAAGAAGGCGAAACCGTTCGTGGTGGCATTATCATCCCCGACTCCGCCAAGGAAAAGCCCCAGGAGGGCGAAATTATCGCCGTCGGCAAAGGCAAATCGAACGATGAAGGGAAAGTTTTCCCCTTGGACGTCAAAGCCGGCGATCATGTTCTGTTCGGAAAGTATTCTGGAACGGAAATCAAAATCGATGGCGAAGATTTCCTCATTATGAGGGAAGAAGAAATTCTCGGCATCCTGCATAAGAAGTAAGCGTGGCCCAGTCGCCTCGCTTTTTTTGTGCCCCCTTATAAGCAACGCGGTTCCATAAAAATTCTCACCCGCCACGGCGGACGATTGATCAACACATCAGGAGAACCAGGATTATGGCAAAGCAAATTTTGCACGGAGAAGATTCGCGGCAGGCAATTCTGCGCGGCGTCAACACGCTGGCAGATGCTGTCAAGGTGACGCTCGGACCCAAGGGTCGCAACGTCGTGATTGAAAAGAAATTCGGCTCCCCGACCATCACCAAGGACGGCGTTACCGTAGCCAAGGAAATTGAACTTAGCAACTCGCTGGAAAACATGGGCGCACAGATGGTGCGCGAAGTCGCTTCCAAGACCTCGGATGTTGCCGGCGACGGCACCACCACCGCCACTGTTCTGGCCCAGGCCATCTATCGCGAAGGCGTAAAGACTGTTGCTGCAGGAGCCAACCCGATGGCCCTGAAGCGCGGCATCGACAAGGCTGTCGAGAAGATTGTCGGCAAGCGCGACAAGGACGGCGTTTTTGAGCATACCGGCGCACTCGGCAAATTCTCCAAGCCCGTCTCCGGCGAAATGATTGCTCAGGTCGGCACCATCTCCGCCAATGGCGATCACGAAATCGGCTCCATCATCGCTCAGGCGATGGAGAAGGTTGGCAAGGACGGCGTCATCACGGTCGAAGAATCCAAGACCATGCAGACCCACCTCGAGACCGTCGACGGCATGCAGTTTGACCGCGGCTACCTCAGCCCCTACTTCGTTACCGATCCGGATCGCATGGAAGCGGCCCTCGAAGACGCCTACATTCTGATCCACGAAAAGAAAATCAGCACCATGAAAGATCTGCTTCCCTTGCTGGAGCAGGTGGCCCGCAATGCCAAGCCGCTTGTCATCATCGCAGAGGATGTCGATGGCGAAGCGCTCGCAACTCTGGTCGTCAACAAGCTGCGTGGCACCCTCAGCGTAGCAGCCGTCAAGGCGCCTGGCTTCGGCGATCGCCGCAAAGCGATGCTGGAAGATATTGCCAAGCTGACCGGCGGACGCGCCATCACTGAAGACCTCGGCATCAAGCTGGAGAACGTGAAGCTTGAGGACCTGGGCCGCGCCAAGCGCGTCACCATCGACAAGGACAACACCACCATCGTCGACGGTGCCGGCAAGGCAGAAGACATCCAGGGCCGCGTTAAGGAAATCCGCAACCAGATCGACAAGACCACCTCCGACTACGACCGCGAGAAGCTGCAGGAGCGGTTGGCGAAACTGGTCGGCGGCGTCGCCGTCATCAAGGTCGGTGCAGCTACCGAAACTGAGATGAAGGAAAAGAAAGCGCGCGTGGAAGATGCCATGCATGCAACCCGCGCCGCTGTCGAAGAAGGCATTGTCCCGGGCGGCGGTGTCGCCCTGGTTCGTAGCGCCAAGGAAGTTGAGGAGCTGATCAAGACGCTGGAAGGCGACGAGAAGATCGGTGCTCAGATCATCCGCCGCGCCATCGAAGAGCCACTCCGCCTGATCGTCGGCAACGCCGGCGAAGAGGGTGCTGTGGTCATCGGCAAAGTGCTCGAAAACAAGGACGCCCACTACGGCTACAACGCCGCGACCAACAAGTTCGAAGACCTGGTGAAAGCCGGCGTCATCGATCCGACGAAGGTCACGCGCACCGCACTGCAGAATGCCGCTTCCATCGCCGGCCTGATGCTGACCACCGAAGCCATGGTGGCCGACATTCCGGAGAAGAAGGAAGCAGCTCCCGCCGGCGGTCACGGCGGTGGCATGGAAGGCATGTACTAGGACTGCGCGTCCAGCGAATTGCGCCTTCGGCGCAACAGCAACAGCAAAGGCCCTGCAGCAATGCGGGGCCTTTGCTTTTGTTGCTAACATCTACATCAATGAAAAGAGCGTTGGTTTGCATTGTCGCTTTCATTGTGTTGTCAGCCGGAGCGCCCCCCGCGCAGTCACAACCCACAAAACAATCGCCGGTAAAAGCCGGTGACACATCTCCGCACACCGTACAGTTCATCACTGTTGATAAAGGCGTCAACCTGGAAGTCCTAGACTGGGGCGGTACTGGCCGGCCTCTTGTTTTTCTGGCGGGGCTGGGGAACACGGCGCACATTTTCGATAATTTCGCTCCCAAATTTACGCCGTCCTATCACGTCTATGGCATTACACGGCGCGGGTTTGGCGCTTCGAGCGCCCCTCCGCCTGCGGACGGAAACTACTCTGCCGATCGTTTGGGTGATGACGTGTTGGCAGTCATAGAAGCACTCAAGCTCGACCGACCAGTTCTGGTCGGACACTCCATTGCCGGAGAAGAACTGAGCTCCATTGGAAGCCGATATCCGGACAAAGTTGCGGGGCTGATTTACCTCGATGCGGGATACCCATATGCGTATTACGACCACAAACGAGCAAACCCGAGCCAGCTCTACTTGATACTTGATGCAATTTACCTGAAACGAAAATTAGACTCATACCTGTCCGGCGGGGTTCAGGACCCGCAGCAGCTTATGAAGAAATTACAAGCCAGTCTGCCGCAGTTCGAATCTGACTTGGGGGAAGAAGAGAAGCGACTGGCCTCAATGCCTCCTCAACCACAACAATCCGGCCCAGCTTTTGAAATCTCGTGGGCGATTATCCGCGGGGAGCAGAAATACACGGAGGTTCATGTTCCGATTCTCGCAATCTTTGCGGACCCACATGATTTTGGCCAAGAGTTTAAGAGCGATCCAGCCGCCCGCGCGGCAGCGATTGCCAATGACCTTGCCAGCACGACCACCCAAGCCAAGGCGTTTCAGGCAGGCAACCCGTCCGCACATGTGGTTTTGATACCCAACGCCAATCATTATGTTTTCAAATCAAACGAGGCAGAGGTATTACGCGACATGAACGCCTTCCTCGCAAAGCTGCCCTGACAAATTACTTATGAACCGAGCACTCCGAGGTCTGAATGTCCCTCGTCGAAGTCGACTTCCTGATCAAGACCGACCCCGTGCGTGGCAGACCTCAGCCTCGCCGCGCCGTCGACAATGCAGGACCGTGAACTTTCTCAGAAAGATCGGCGATCACCAAACAACCTCTTCCCGCCCGCTCACAAATGCAAATTTCACCCGTCATTTTCCCCATATCCGCATGTTTCCGGAATTTCTTACCCTGATCCCCAAGTCCCTCGTTCCACGAAGTAGTGCGTTCATTGCTCGAAAAGATATACAAATAGAGAAGCAAAAAAATTCTGGAGATCGAATGAATTTCAGTCGGCATAAGTACGCGTTCGCGCTTTTCCTCCTCGTGGGTCTTTGCGGCACGACCGCGCTGAGCGCACAGCAGTCCAGTTCCTCCACCGCCCAGGTGGCCACGCCCGCTCCCGTTGCGGCTACTCCGCTTAGCAAGTGGTTCGTCGAAGGCGCAGCAGGCGTCGACTTTGGCCCCGGTCTGGCCAACGGACAGGTATGGGACACCAGCTTCAACGCGCTCGGCGGCGGCGGCTATCGCCTGACCCGGCGCATTGAAATTCCTGGCGAAATCGGCTATTACCACAGCGGCCTTCCCACGTGGGTGGCGCAGACCATTCAACAGTCCGGCGGCCACTACACCGTCCTCACCTATTCCGTGAATCCGACATTCTATTTCATCCGCGGCCAGCGCTACGGCTTCTTCGCACTCGGCGGAGGTGGCTATTCCCACGTCGGCACAAACTTCGACAAGCCCATCGGATCGACCATCGATTGCAGCAAGTATTCCGGCCTGGGATATTCCAACCTCACCAACTTCTGCAATGGGACCATCACCGGCTCGTCCTATTCCAGCAATCAGGCGATGTATGACTTCGGCATCGGAATGGAGGGCCGTCTGTATCCCGATCGGCGCTTCATCATCTTCGGACAAGGTCGCTATATTCACATGGAGACTCCAGCCAATCAGCTTCCCGGCCCCGGCTTCGCTCTTGTGGCGCTGACTACCGGCGTTCGCTGGTAGGGCAATCCGCGCGGCTGCGCCCTCATCATGGCCCTTGTTGAAGTCGACCATCTCGTCAAGACCTATCCCGTGCGTGGCAGTCGACAGCCACGCCGTGTTGTCGACGATGTCACCTTCCACATCGAACGCGGCCAGACGCTCGGCATCGTCGGCGAATCCGGCTCCGGAAAAAGCACCATCGCTCGCCTGCTGCTGCGCCTCATCGAACCCGACTCTGGCACAATCTCGCTCGATGGCCACAACCTCCTCACCGTCTCTGCACGAGAGCTGCGCCAACTGCGGCGGCGCATGCAGATTGTTTTCCAGGACCCTTACGCCGCGCTCAATCCGCGCATGCGCGTTGAAGACATCATCGCCGAGCCGCTGGTCATCTATCGCTATGAATTGAAGCGGGTGCCCCAGGTCTCGAAGTTGAGACCTGGGATTTTCCCGGTGGACCATAACTTCACCACGGCCACCCGTGCCCAGGTTGTCGAAGCTCTCGCCATGGCGGGTCTCGATGATTCGGCGCTTCCCCGCTATCCCCACGAGTTTTCCGGCGGTCAGCGCCAGCGCATCAATCTTGCCCGCGCCTTGATTCTGCGTCCCGAGCTTCTCGTTCTCGATGAGCCGACCTCCGCCCTCGATGTCAGCGTGTCCGCGCAGATCACCTACCTGCTGCGAGAATTGCAGCGCGAGTTGCAGCTGACGTATGTCTTCATCACCCACTCCATGCCGTTGGCGCGCTACATGGCAGATCAAATTCTCGTCATGCGCCAGGGCCGCATCGTTGAACAAGGCGGCTGGCAGCAGATCTGCGAACATCCGCAGTCGGAATACACCCAGGCATTGCTGGCAGCCACGCCAGAGCTGCCTGCGACAATCTCCTGACCATCGTCCTCGTCAGCAAGTTTTTTGCCGACTTTCCCAACCTTGCCGCATCAAATTGTCGAAGCAGGAAAATTGAACGCGACGCGCTATCATTCATCGGACCGGGGTCGTTTTCTCGTCGCCCGGTATACCGCAGGTTTCATTTCTGTGAACAGATGATGAAGCTGCATCCGCCGATGCCGGTTTCAACCCCGTTCTGTGATATTTTTAAGCGGGTGGCAGTGCGCCACTCAACCAACCGGAGGAACAAAAATTGGGCAAAGCAATGGTCCCGAAACGTCTATTTTTTACCAAGGGCGTCGGGAAGCATAAGGAACGTCTTACTTCATTCGAGCTGGCACTTCGTGATGCCGGAATCGCCGCGCAGAACCTCGTCCGCGTCTCGTCAATCTTTCCCCCACAGGCAAAACTGGTTCCCCGCAAAGAAGGCTTGAAGTTCCTTTACCCCGGTGAAGTCGTCTTTGCTGTCGTCGCGGAGAATTCTTCCCGCGAGCCCCACAGACTCATCGCATCCAGCATCGGCGTCGCCATTCCTTCTGACAGAAACATGTACGGTTACCTCAGCGAGCATCACAGCTTTGGCGAAACCGAAGATCAGGCCGGCGACTACGCAGAAGAACTTGCCGCCGAAATGCTGGCCACCACTCTCGACGTCGATTTCGATCCCGATAAAAGCTGGGACGAGAAAAAAGAGACGTACCGCATCTCCAATAAAATTGTTCGCACCGCCAATGTCACGCAGTCCGCGGTGGGCGACAAACGTGGCCTGTGGACCACGACCATCGCCGCAGCGATTTTGATTTTCGAATAGCGCACTCCACCGCATCGGTAGTTTTCTTGAAGGACTCTCCGTTGGGGTGAGTCCTTCGTGTCACGTGGTAGGAATGCTTTCTCATGCCGAATACTCAAAATAATTTTCGCGTCGCCCTGGTGCAGATGTCCTGCACTCCGGATCCAGACGCCAACCTAGACAAAGCCGCTGACCGCATTCGCGAAGCTGCGCGCGCCGGCGCCCAAGTCGTCTGCCTGCCGGAACTATTTCGCACCCAATATTTTTGCCAGCGAGAAGATCACGCACTCTTCGATCTTGCCGAACCAATTCCTGGACCATCGACCGAAAAACTTTCTCGCATCGCCAAAGAAGAACATGTCGCCGTTATCGCTTCCTTGTTTGAACGGCGCGCTCCCGGCATTTACCACAACACCGCCGCCGTTATCGAAGACGATGGTTCGCTCTCCGGCAAGTATCGCAAGATGCATATTCCGGACGATCCTCTCTATTACGAAAAGTTTTATTTCACTCCCGGCGATCTTGGCTTTCGCAATTTCGAGATGCGCGCGGGTAACGTCGGCGTCCTGGTCTGCTGGGATCAGTGGTATCCGGAAGGCGCTCGCCTCACCGCTCTGCAAGGAGCGAATGTCATCTTCTATCCCACCGCGATCGGCTGGCACCCTGCGGAGAAAGCAGAATACGGAGATGCCCAGTACAGCGCCTGGCAAACCATGCAGCGCGCCCACGCCATCGCCAATGGAGTGTACGTCGGCGCCGTCAATCGCGTCGGCCATGAGCATGGCGACGTTCGCGGCAATCGCGTCGAAGGCCCAGGGCTGGAGTTCTGGGGCGGATCGTTTCTCGCCGATCCCTTTGGCCGCGTCATCATGCAGGCTCCGCACGACAAAGAAGATATCCTCATCGGAGAAGTCGATCTGCATCTAATTGAAGAGACGCGTCGTAACTGGCCGTTCCTGCGCGACCGCCGCATCGACGCCTATCAGCCAATCACTGAACGCTTTTTGGATAAGTAAATTTCCATGAGCAAGCCTCGCACATCCTTCGACACCGGCAAGACAACGCCTCACGCCGCAGGCCTGCACATGCCCGCAGAGTGGACGCCGCACGCCGCCACCTGGATCGCATGGCCTCACAATGCCGAAGACTGGCCGGAAAAATTTCAGCCGATTCCCTGGGTCTATGGAGAGATAGTCCGCTACCTTGCCGCTGTCGAACGCGTGCACATTCTGGTGAACCAGCCGGCTGCCGAAAAGCGTGCTCGCAAAATTCTGGCTCGCTGCGGCGCAAATCTTTCCAACGTTGCATTCCATTGGCAGCCGACTGACCGTGTGTGGCTGCGCGATTCCGGCCCCATTTTTCTAACCCCCATCACCGGCAATCGTTCCGCTCCGCCGCTGGCACTCACCGATTGGAAATTTAACGCCTGGGCGAAATACGACAACTGGCGCCATGACGATAAGATTCCCGCCCACGTCGCAAAATTGCTCAAAGTTCCCGTGTGGACACCGGAAGTCAAGCTCTCGAATGGTCAGCGCCGCCGCGTTGTTTTGGAAGGTGGCAGCATTGACGTCAACGGTGCCGGCGCACTGCTCACGACAGAGGAATGCCTGCTGAGCAACGTGCAGGCGCGCAACCCTGGCTTGACCCGCGAGCAGCTGGAACGCTGCTTCCGCGACTATCTTGGCGTCGACCAGGTGATCTGGCTGAACCGCGGCATTGCCGGCGATGACACCCATGGTCACGTCGACGATATTGCACGCTTCGTCGACTCTAAAACCATCGTCGCCGCCATCGAGCCCAATAGCGACGATGAGAATTACGCGCCGCTGCAGGAAAATCTTCAGCGCCTCTCCGTAGCCCGCACTCGCGATAACAAGCCCTATCGCATTGTGGAGCTGCCGCTTCCCTCGCCAGTTGTTTTTGAAGGTCAGCGTCTGCCCGCCAGCTATGCCAATTTCTACATCGCCAACGGCCTGGTATTGGTGCCCACGTTCAACGATCCGAACGATCGTGTGGCGCTCAATATTCTTGCCGAGGTGTTTCCCCTGCACACCATCGTCGGAATCCACAGCGGCGACTTTATCTGGGGTCTGGGCGCCATGCACTGCATGACCCAGCAACAGCCCGCCATCCCCATCGCTGCAGCTTCTCGCAAAGCCTAGCGCGTCCGCTCGCCTTCTCGAAACGCGTTCCATCCCGCCGCAATCACTTCCAACGCCCGCTCCGTCAACGGAAAATCTTTCGACCCTCGCAGTCCTTCCACCGGAACCCACCGCGCATCGGAGACATCGCTGCCATGCTGCAGCGCCGTCTTTTCTGCGATCTGTTCGCGTTCCCGCACCGCACTCTCCCCGTCAATCCGGCAAAGAAAATCCACCAGCACATAATGGAAGCGAATCCGTCCCTCCCCATCCCGATCGATATGGTCGAACGTTTTCACCATCCGCAATGGTGTCACGTTGAGTCCCGTCTCTTCGGCCACTTCGCGCGCCACGGCTTCCTCCAGCGTCTCGCCCAATTCCACCGCACCGCCGGGCAGCGACCACTCACCCGCCAGCGGTGCTTTTGCGCGACGCACCAGCAGCACGCAGTCGGCGTCGAACACTACGGCACCTACTCCAACCATCGGCGACTTCGGATATTCACGCTGCGCAGTCAACCCCTGTTCCACCTTTCCCGCAAGAGAAAAGGCGCAGCTTAAAGCCGCGCCTCTCTCACCAATCCCGCGCCGCATTCACTGATGCATCGGCTTGCCATACTCCTCTTCAAACACCGTCCGCGCCATATCGAATCGTCCGCCATTATGTTTGTCCGGCCCCATCACGTGTCCAATTCCTAACAGAGCCACCACGTGATAGCTCAGCGGAAGCTTCAGCACTTCGCGCACTTTCTCTTCCTCAAATCCTTCCATCGGCGCGGTGTCGTACCCCAGCGCCTCGGCCATCAGCATCATGTGGGTAAAAGCAATCATCACGTGCCGGTTCAGCCACATCGGCATGTTCGGATGTGTAGAAAGAAAAACCGGGATCTGCTCCTTCGCCTGCGCCGCGTAGCTTTCCGACATTCCCCCTTCGCGCCCCATGCGCAGCATTTCTTCCAGATCGCCGTTGCGCCAGCCGTCCGCATCGCCGCAGGCAACAATCATCACCGACGCCTCTTCTACCTTGGCCTGATTAAAACTTGCCCCGCGCAAACGCTTTTTTTGCTCGGGATTGCGCACCACAATAAACCGCCACGGCTGCATGTTGTAACCGCTGGGAGCGCTCAAGCCTGCACTGAGGATTTGCTTTAAGTCTTTGTCCGGAACTGGTGTCCCGTCAAAGCTTGGAGTCGCACGCCGTTCACGGATAATTCTGGAAATGGGCTTTTCGGTCGAACTCATTCCTTGTTTTCCTCAATGTACCGAATACAGCCATCCATCTGTTCAGAAATTCTTCAAAGTAGCAGGCTGGAGAAGCCGTCCTCCAATGCCGACTCGGGCAAACATTGTTAGTCTAGTACAGAAATGCTTTTTGAACCCTACACCCGCACCGGGATGCTACAACGCTTGGATGCCGATTTCGGCGCTGTGTGGGGGTCGCCAGCAAACGCCTCCTTCACATGGATCCGCCACCGCATTGGATTTGGCTGGATTCTGGCGCTAGGCGCATCGATGCTGCTTCTTCCCGCTTCCCTCGCCACCGCCCAGGCATCCGGCACCGCTCCGGCCACAGGTAGCAGCCCATCGACGAAAGCCTCGACTGCAAAGCCTCCCGTCCATCACGCGGTCCACCATCATCATCATGTCAAGCCTGCCGCGGCAACCGTAGCTCCTGCTCCCGTCGCTCCTCCGCCTCCACTTCCGCCCGCCGAACAGCCGGCCAACCCGGCCACCGTCGAGTTCAACAATGGCCTCTTAACGGTTCGCGCGCAGAATTCCAGCCTCATCAGTATCCTCAACCAAATTCAACACCTGACCGGGCTCGTGATCGAGGGTTTAAACCACGACCAGCGGATGTACGGGCAATATGGTCCGGCGAGCATTTCCACAACACTGACCGCCCTGCTCGACGGTTCGGGGTATGACTTTATCATTGTCGGCGGAGGTAGTGGTCACGCGGCGGATCGGCTCATCCTGTCGACACCCGGCAGTACCGTCGCACCCGCGACAACAACTCCCGCGGTGGCGAACAACCAGCAGACAACTCCGCCAGACCAGGCGGAGCCCGCGGATCCGACAGCTCCGCCGCAGCCAAAAACGCCACAGGAAATTTTCAATGAAATGCGCCGGCTACATCCTCAGTGACGGAGGATGCGCGCGCAAAGTTTGAGCACTGCCTTTGACACTGCTGAAGACGGCGCGGAAGAACCCACGTGCGCCAGAGGAATTCGAAGGAACCTTGAAAAATCGAACGGCCGTATAGCAGATTTACGGATTGGCTGACTTGGTATGAATCTGCAGTGGAGCAGTGGACTGAGAGCGGACATGGATCTTCGCCACGGCAAACACTCCGGAGCAAAAACCGTAAGCCAGGGCGATGCCCAGGGCAACACAGGCAAGAATGGTTGAGATCATCAATAAAATCATCGGGGGAGTTCCTCCAGCGCAATCAATCCAGTGCAGTCGATGGCCGCGAATCGAGCCAATGGATCCACGAACGCCGGTCTTCATTCAACTGAATTCTTGTCCAGCTTACTAGCGTTTTTTCAGGAATTCTGTTGCTTCGGGAGATTCCTCCAAACTTAAGTTATCGTTGCAATAGGGCACAAACAGCGGCGAATGGGACCGCGGAAAGCTTTTCCCTGGCTAGAAATGTCAATTCCTCAACTCATCGTGCGCGGCGCGCGCCAGCATAACCTGAAGAACATCACGGTCGAGATTCCACGCAATTCCCTCACCGTCGTGACCGGCCTCTCCGGCTCCGGCAAGTCCTCGCTCGCCTTTGACACCATCTATGCGGAGGGCCAGCGACGCTATGTCGAGACCCTTTCCGCCTATGCGCGCCAGTTTCTCGACCAGATGGAGCGCCCGGACGTCGACTCCATTGAAGGCCTCAGCCCCGCCATCTCCATCGAGCAGAAAACCACCAGCCGCAGCCCTCGATCGACGGTCGGCACCATTACAGAAATCTACGACTATCTTCGCCTCCTGTACGCCTCGATCGGCGTGCCGCACTGCCCCAACTGCGGTCGGCCCATCTCTCGCCAGTCCGCGGATCAAATTGTCAGCCGCGTCATGGAACTGGCGCCCGGCGAGCGCGTCACCATCTACGCTCCCATTGTCCGGGGACGCAAAGGTGAATTTCGTGACGAACTGGAAAAGCTCGACCAGCAAGGATTTCGCGCCCGCATCGACGGAGAGATTCGCGACCTGGCGGAAGACATTGCCCTCGAGAAACGAAAGAACCACACCATTGAAGCTGTCGTCGATCGCATCGTCGTCAAGCCCGGCGTAGAAAAGCGTCTGGAAACCGCTGTCACCAAAGCGCTGCAAATGGCCAACGGTCTGGTCCTGGTCGCCATGCCCGCGTCTGCCAGCAGTTCGAACGGCGGCCTGCGCGTTGAAGAGCAACTCTACTCCTCCTCCATGGCCTGCCCGGACTGCGGCATCAATGTTCCCAAACTGGAACCGCGCAGCTTCTCCTTCAACAGCACCTATGGCGCCTGCCCGCACTGCAATGGCCTGGGCAGCATCTACGACTTCGATCCTGCGAAAATCATCGTCGACTGGTCGAAGCCGCTCCTGGAAGGCGGCCTCGGGCCCGGTGGCAGTTCACAATATTTAGGCCGACTGATTCATCTTGCCGCCGATCGCTACAAAATCGATCTGCGCAAGCCCTTCGAGCAACTCACGGAGGCCCAACAAAAGCTGCTCCTCTATGGCCCCGAGCGCGGAGAAGGTCCCCGCACCGGATTCCACGGCATTCTCAAATGGCTGCGGCAATCGCTGGATGAAATTCGCTCCGACAGCTATCGCGAGTGGCTCATGGGCTACATGTCCGCGACCGTCTGTCCACAATGCCACGGCAAACGCCTGCGCCCGGAATCGCTGGCCGTCACCGCAAACGGCCTCTCCATCGCCGACTTCGCCGCCTTGCCGCTGGCGGATGCGCTCGCAACGGCGCGTCAATTTCACTTCAGCCAGCGGGAGCAATTGATCGCCGATCGTCTTCAACGCGAAATCATCGAGCGCCTGGAATTCCTCGTCGCCGTCGGCCTCGGCTATCTTTCGCTCGATCGCAGCGCAGCCACGCTTTCCGGCGGAGAAGGTCAGCGCATTCGCCTGGCCACGCAAATCGGCTCGCGTCTGCGCGGCGTTCTCTATGTCCTCGACGAGCCCTCCATCGGGCTGCATCAACGCGATAACGAGCGGCTCATTGAAGCTCTCACCTCCCTGCGCGATCTCGGCAACACCATCCTCGTTGTCGAGCACGATGAAGACACCATTCGCCGCGCCGACTATGTTCTCGACCTTGGCCCCGGTGCCGGCCGGCTGGGCGGCGGCCTGGTCGCTCATGGAACGCCGCAGCAAATCATGGACACGCCCGGTTCGTTGACCGGTCAATATCTCAACGGCAATCTTGAAACCGTCCTCCGCGCCAAGCCTCGCCCCACCGGCGAACATTGGCTTACCGTCGAGGGCGCACGTGGTCACAATCTGAAAAATCTTACCGTCCGCTTCCCTCTCGGCCTGCTCACAGTCATCACCGGTGTCTCCGGCTCCGGCAAAAGCACGCTCATCAATGACATTCTCTATCGCGCGCTGGCACGCGATCTCTACGGCTCCCGCGAAGAGCCCGCCGAGCACGACCGCGTCCTTGGCGCCAAAATCATCGATAAGGTAATCCAGATTGATCAGTCGCCGATCGGTCGCACACCGCGCTCCAACCCAGCCACTTACACTGGAGTCTTCACCGCTATCCGCGATCTGTTCGCCATGCTGCCGGAGGCGCGCGAACGCGGCTACAAAGCCGGCCGCTTCTCCTTCAATGTTCCCGGTGGCCGCTGCGAGACATGCCAGGGTGATGGCCAGCGCCGCATTGAAATGAATTTTCTCCCCGATGTCTACGTCACCTGCGAGGTATGTAACGGTCGCCGTTACAATCAGGAAACTCTCGCGGTTCGATTCAAGGGATATTCCATCGCCGATATTCTCGAGCTCCCGATTTCTGATGCCCTCACGGTTCTCGAAGACATTCCAGTAGTCCGCCAAAAACTGGCAACGCTCAATGATGTCGGTCTCGGCTACGTCCATCTCGGTCAATCAGCCACCACCCTTTCCGGCGGCGAGGCCCAGCGTATGAAGCTGGCGCGAGAACTTTCCAAGCGCCAGACCGGACGCACCCTCTACCTGCTCGACGAGCCCACCACCGGCCTGCACTTCGATGATGTCCGCAAGCTGATGGAAGTTCTGCACCGCCTCACCGATCTCGGCAACACCATCCTGATCATCGAACATAATCTCGATGTCATCCGCAGTGCCGACTGGATCATCGACCTGGGTCCGGAGGGCGGCAATGAAGGCGGAGAAATCGTCGCCGAAGGAACGCCCGCCCAGGTCGCCGCAAGTCCAGCCTCGTATACCGGCAGATTCCTGCGTCGCTACTTCCCGCAAACCGACCCGCCTGCAAAGCCGCAACCAAATGGATTCGCCCCCGCAAAGAATGGTCGCGCTTCCGCCCGGAAAAAGATAAAACTATAAACGCCTCACAAGAATCAATCCAGCACCCGCAGATTCGGAACACCACATCATGAGTTGGAATTCATATCCCGTGCCGGAATCCGTGCCGCCCGACGCCGAACCAATCCCGCATGCGCCCGAACCGCCCCACGGCGACACCCCCACGATTCTGGAAATGGTCGCCTTCTTCACCATGGCCGCCATCCTTATCACCCTCACGCAAGCGCTCAGCGCCGCGGTCGTGATCCATTGGCATCTCTTCGGCAGAATCACTTTGCGCAAACTTGTCTTCGAGCCGCGATTCACCATTCCATCCATGGTCGTGTCGTATGGCGTCGTCGCCCTCGCCACGGTCGCCCTCTACCGACGCGTCTGGCCCGACGGTTTTCTCGCCGGCATTCATTGGAATTTTTCTCAGGTGCGCCGTTACGCGCTCTGGCTGCCTGCACTCGGCATCGGTCTTGGATTTGCCATGCAGCTGGTTTCCAACTATCTGCCCATTCCCAAAGAACTGCCCGTCGATTCCTTCTTTCAAAACGCCTTCGACGCCTGGATCGTCGCTCTTTTCGGCGTCTTCATCGCGCCCATCTGCGAAGAAATCGCTTTCCGCGGATTTCTCTATCCCTCGCTTCGTCCTTGGACCGGGCGCATCGTCGCCGCCATCTTAACCAGCGTTCCATTTGCCTTTCTGCACGCCCAGCAGGTCGGTCACGCCTGGGGTCCGCTCAGCCTGGTCTTCATCGTCAGCCTGGTTCTGGTGTGGGTTCGTGAAAGAACCAATTCCGTTGCCTGCTCTGCGCTGGTCCACGCCTGCTACAACCTCTCCATCTTCGCGGTAATTTTCTACGCCAGTGGTGGCTTCCTCCACCTCGAGCGCCTGAAAGACTGACGTCACTCCGGATCTCGAATTCACCCTTCGCTCGGAATCTGCTCCAGCCTTTCGCGAAAATATCCCTTCCAACTTTCCGGCAGCGCCTCAACCTGCAGCGCTCGCTGCACCGAATCAACATCCGCATTGCTATAGCTTTTCTTGGCATACAAACGAGTAATCTCTGAAACCGCAACTTCATTGGGATCGCGATGGACCACCGTCATCGCATCCCCCGCACCCACTTCCCCCTCCCCGGTCACAGCAACATAGAAACCCGTGCGACGACTCGCAAAGAATCGCTTCACCATGAAGTCGTCGTCAAATCGTATGCCAAGTTTGTAGCAAGGCAGTCGCGGTTGAGTCACCACCACCTCCGCCGATCCAACCGAATACCGATCGCCCAGATGAATCGAATCCTCTGTGAAATTATCCAGCGTGAAGTTCTCCCCAAACACGCCCATCGGCAACTCCCGACTCGGCAATTCTTTTTTCCAGTAGTCGTAGTGTGTCAGTGGATAACAGTAGACGGCCTTATAAGCCCCGCCGTGCACACTCAAATCCGCCTGGCGGTCACCGTCCAGATTCAACGTCCGCAATGCAACCCGGCCGCCCACCGGCTCCTTAAAGATTCCCGTGTGCACATGAATCCCGTGCCACTCCACCTCGCGCGGAAGCCCAACATTCACCGACAATAATTTCACTGGATTTATCCTCGCCTTTCGCCCGGCGACTATCTGATGCATACAGCGGTGGAGTGGTCGCTCCTCAACCCGCCTATAGCTGCGGCACCATTACCAATACTGATTCTCAACGGTGTGTTCCTGCCTCACGGCGTCGCGAAACCTCCCGATTCTCCACCTTCATCCTGTATCCTGAAATTCAACCTTCCCCTGGGAGAATCCCCATTGATTCTGCGTGCCGCGGCGTTCCTTTTGTTTGCCTCCTTCCTCTTTGGACAAACAACCACTCCGCCCAGTCCACCCGCGACTCAGCCCAGTCCTGTGCCTCCCGCCACCATGCTCGGCTTTCGCGATGCAGCCGCCCAGGGCAAGCTGGATCAGGAATTTCTGCAGGTTCCCAGCGCCACCCTCGCTGGCGAAGAATTAAAAACCCTCACCGCCGCGCCTCACATTGCCGGCTCGAAAGAGGACTTCGCCACCGCCCAATATGTCGCACAAAAATTTCGCGATGCCGGCCTCGAAACCAAAATCGTTCCCTATCGCGTCATGTTGAACTCCCCGAAAAAAGTGCAAGTCACCGCCTTCGGTCGAGATGGAAAAGAACTTATGTCCGGCCCCACGCCAGAGCATGTCAGCGATGACCCCTATCAGGATGACAAGCGCATCGTGCCTGCCTACAACGCCTATTCTCCTTCTTGCGACGTCACTGCAGAAGTTGTCTATGCCAACTACGGCACGCCGAAAGATTTTGCCGAGCTCGCCGCCAAACACATCAGCGTCAAAGGCAAGATCGTCATTGTTCGCTACGGAAAAAATTTCCGCGGCGTCAAGGTCTACGACGCGCAGCAACACGGAGCCGCCGGCGTCATCATCTACTCCGACCCCGCGGACGACGGCTACTATCAGGGGGATATTTATCCTGACGGCCCCTACCGCCCCGAAAGCGGCGTCCAGCGCGGTTCGATTCAATATCTCTTCAAATATCCCGGCGATCCCACCACGCCAGGCTTCGCTTCCACACCCGATCTGCCCGCCGACAAACGTATCTCGCTCGATGATGCCGCGAACCAGCCGAAGATTCCGTCAACGCCTCTGTCGTATCGGGATGCCGCACCCATTCTGCAAGCGCTCGGCGGTCCGGAATCCCCGCATGCCTGGCAAGGCGCGCTGCCCTTCACCTATCACATGGGTCCCGGACCGGTGAAGGTCCACCTGCTGCTGCAGGAGGACTACGCTCTCCGCACCATTTGGGATGTCATCGGAAAAATTCCCGGCACGCAGTATCCCAATGAAGCTGTCATCGTCGGCAATCATCGCGATGCCTGGGTCTTCGGCGCCGTCGATCCCAACAGCGGCACCGCCGCCATGCTGGAAGCCGTGCACGGCATGGGCGCGCTGCTGCAAAGTGGTTGGAAACCAAAACGCACTTTGATCTTCGCCAGTTGGGATGGTGAGGAAGAAGGTCTGCTTGGCTCAACCGAGTGGACGGAAGACCACGCGGATATGCTGGCCCACGCCGTCGCCTATTTCAATGTCGATGTCGGTGTCTCCGGTCCCACCTTCGATGCCCAGGCCGTCCCTTCGCTCAAGCCATTCGTCATCAACATCACTAAGGAAGTTCCCAGCCCGCTCGGCGGCAGTGTCTACGATGCCTGGCTCGCCAATCAGGAACCCGCGGACCAGAAAAGCGGCAACATCGATCAGCACATGGATCAGGGCCAGCACTCTTCTCCGCTGGTCGAAGGCATTCGCATGGGCGATCTCGGCAGCGGCTCCGACTACACGCCATTTCTGCAACACGTCGGCGTTCCCTCCACCGACATCGGCTCCAGCGGTCCCTACGGGGTCTACCATTCCGCCTTTGACGACTACACCTGGTTCATAAAATTTGCCGATCCCAATTTCGTCTACCTCCAGCAGCAGGCTCGCATCCTCGGCCTGGAGGCGCTGCACATGGCCGATGCCGATCTGCCTCCCTATAACTATGCCGAGTATGGCGCGGAGGTCGTCGGCTATCTCGAGACTGCGCAGGAAAAAGCCACCAAGGCCGGCATGACCAGCCTCAACTTTACTCCCGCCATTGCCGCCGCTCATCATTTTCAAGACGCCGGCCAGCATGCCCTCGCTGCCGAGCGCGATCCCGCCGGTTCCCTCGCGGAAGAAAATCGAACCCTGCGCAGCGTGGAAGAAGACCTGCTCAACCCGCACGGTCTTCCCGATCGTCCCTGGTTCAAACACACCATCTACGCTCCCGGGGAGTACACAGGCTACGCCGCCGTCGTGATCCCCGGCGTCAATGAAGCCATCGATGCCAAAGACCCCGCCCGCGCCGCCGACCAGCTGCAGGTCCTGACCCACGCCCTCGACCACGCTACCGCCACCCTGAACCAGATGCCCTAATCAGCGGATACATGAATGGCTTTGTTTCAGGTCCGGCTTCATCATTGATAGCTGCTCGATGCCCTTCAATCCGATTGCGTCGCAAGAAAGTCCATCACGGAGGGAGCAGGGGCCTTCAGGCCCCTGAATGCCGCCCCGCAAGAAATGTGGCTTTAGCCACGGGCCCTTCGTCTATCCTCTCAACATGCGGACCGCGCCCCAGGAAACCCGCACCTACTTCGTCACCGCCGTGACCGCGCAGCGCCGCAGCCTTTTCCAGGTCACGTCCACGGCAGAACTGCTACAACAAACTATCTTCGACTATCGTGGACAAGGAAAGTTCCTCCTGCACGCCTTCGTTCTTATGCCCGATCATTTTCACGCGCTGATCACGCCCGCTCCCGACGTCTCACTTGAAAAAGCCATGCAATGTATCAAGGGCGGTTTCTCCTTCCGCCTTAAGAGTAAGTTCGATGTGTGGGAACGCAGCTTCAACGAAAGCCAGATCTCAGCCGAAGAAAAATTCACAAGTTGTGTGCGCTATATCGAGGAGAATCCCATTCGACGGGGACTTGCATCGACGCCCCACGACTATCCCTTCTGCTCCGCCGCCTGCCATGGGCTGGATCCCATGCCCACCCACCTGCGCGGAGCTGAGGCCCGAGCCTAAAGGCTCCCCATCGAATGCCTCCTTCAGGGGCCTGAAGGCCCCTGCTCCCTCCGTATCAAGCCCCTGCGGTCTCCTCTTCCATCGTTGCCGAGCTAATCGTCCCTAACATTTTTCATTCTCTTCGCCAATCGCGCCGTAGATGCCATAATGCCAATATGGAGATTGGCGAGTTTCTCCGAAAATGGGTTCTGTCCGTGCAGGAGTATTCCATCCTGTCATGGACTGCGCTGACGAACACTTTCCGTCGACCTTTTTATTGGGTTGATCTTTACACACAGGCCGATCTGATCGGTTTCGGCTCCATCCCCATCGTTATTCTCACCGGCTTTTTCACCGGCGGCGTGTTGGCTCTAAACTCCGCTACCACCCTGGCGCAGTTTGGCGCCAAGGCCGTCACCGGGGAGCTGGTCAGCCTCTCCATGATTAAGGAACTCGGTCCCGTGCTCACCGGCCTCATGGTCTCCGGCCGCAATGCTTCCGGCATGGCCAGCGAACTGGGCTCCATGCAGGTCACAGAGCAAATTGACGCCATGCGCGCTCTCGGTGTCGACCCGCTCAAGAAACTGGTCACACCGCGCGTGATTGCAACCATCATCATGCTCGTTTTCCTCACCATCATTTCCGACGGTCTGGGCACCCTGGGCGGCGGCTGGATCTCCAGCACCATGGGCATTGACCTGTCGCAATACTTCCACATGGCCTACCAGTCGCTGCGCTATCCAGATATCCTGGAAGGTCTCGTGAAACCCCTGCTCTTCGGCTTCATCATCGCCACCGTCGGCTGCTACTTCGGCATGTCCACGCGCGGCGGTACCCAGGGTGTCGGCCGCTCCACCACCCAGGCCGTCGTTGTCAGTTCTGTGTTGATTATTTTCAGCGATTTTCTGATCAGTCAGTTAACCATTGGACTCTTCGGCCGCTAGAGGCGAGGATACAATTTGCGCCAAAAATGTTTCATGCACCCGCTGTGTATCAGGGCACGGCTTTAGCCGTGCCGTTCAAGGTCAAAAAAATCGCGGGCTTTCGCCCCTGGTAGCTGCGGCCATTGAGCCTCTGGAACTAACCTATGTCGACCACGGAAACCGTTCCATCCCGAGAGCCTGCCATCGGCGATCCTAATGCGCCGATAGTCTCGTTTGAGCACGTGTCCATCGGCTTCGACGGCCATTCTGTCCTGCTCAATATCAGCTTCCAGGCCCGCTCCGGAGAAATGGTCATCATCCTCGGCCCAGCCGGCGGCGGCAAAAGCATTCTCCTCAAGCTTGCCAACGGTCTCCTCCCGCCCGACGCTGGCCGCGTCCTCCTCTTCGGCAGAGACATCAACAAACTTACCCAGGCGGAGATGTTCGATTTCCGCAGCCACATCGGCATGGTCTTTCAAGAAAGCGCTCTTTTCGATTCTCTCTCTGTCCGCGATAACGTCGCCTATCGCCTGATGGAGGAGCACGATGACCCGGAGGACGTGAATCGCCGCGTCATCGAGTCCCTGAAATTTGTCGAGCTCGAACACGCCATCGACAAATTTCCTGACGAGCTTTCGGGTGGCATGCGCCGCCGCGTCGCAATCGCCCGCGCCATCATCACCCAGCCCAGCCTGCTGCTCTACGACTCGCCCACCGGCGGCCTCGACCCCATCACTTCGACCACCATTATTGAGCTGGTCATGAAGCAGCGCGACGTCTACGAAAGCACCGCCCTGCTGGTCACGCATCGCCTGCAGGACGCCTTCACTCTCGCCACCCACCGCTTCAACATGAAGACCAATCAGATGGAGCGCATCGAAAACGACGGCGTCGATCCCAACACCACCCTCATGGTGCTCAAGGAGGGCCACATCGCCTTCACCGGATCCCTCGTCGATCTCCTCCGCTCCAAAGATCCCTACATCCAGGAATATTTGGCATAGGCCGCACGCTATCGGCAACCACACCGCCCGATATAATTTCCGCATGAACACGCCTCAGGCTGGAATCTTCGCCCTTGGAACTTCATCGCACGCCTACCTGGAATTTGACCTTCTCGACACCGCCAAATTGCAGCAGTTCGCCTCCACCATCGCCGCCATCCGTGAACCTCGCACCACCACCGGAGGAGTGAACTTCGTCATCGGCTTTCGTCCTGAACTCTGGCGCAAGATGGTTCCCGACGATGCCCCTGGCGGCGTCGAAGGCTTCAACAAAAATATCCAGGGCATCGAAGATTTCGTCATGCCGGCCACGCAACATGATGCGTTGGTCTGGCTTTCCAGCAGTACCTACGACGTCGTCTTCGATATGGCCCGCTCCGTCATTCATGACCTCGCAGGCCAGGCCTCGCTCGCGGACGAAACTTCAAGTTGGGCCTACCGCCACGATCGCGACCTGACCGGCTTCATCGATGGCTCGGAAAATCCCACCCTGCTCGAAGCTCCCGCCGATGCGCTCTTGCCCGATGGCGTTCCCGGCGCTGCCGGCTCCATCCTCCTATTGCAAAAGTGGAAGCACAAGACAGCCGAGTGGGAAGCTCTCCCGGTCAAGCAGCAGGAGCTCATCATGGGACGCACCAAGGCCGACAGCACGGAACTGGAGAACAAGCCAGAGACCTCCCACGTCGCTCGCACCGATCAGGACGACTTCGGCAACATCTTTCGTCGCAACATGCCCTACGGGAACGTCGAAGATCACGGCACCGTGTTCGTTGGCTTCAGCGCCGATCAAAAACGGCTATCCAAAATGCTCGACAGCATGGCCGGCCTCGTCAACGGCCAGCGCGACGCACTCACCCGCTACACCCAACCCCTCACCGGCTCCTACTACTTCGTCCCCTCCGTAGAAAGCCTCCTCCGCCTCCAGTAGCAAGCCGGGGTGCCCCACATCTCGCTTCTGAGATGTGGGATTAATATTCCCGAGTGATAGCCAAGTGCCCCATTCGAGCCTCCTTTTGGCTTGAGTGGGATCCAAACGCCGCATTTAGTGTTTCTTCGCATCGAATTTCGGCAGCCTCATCCACTTGAGAGACTTGCCGATTTTTTCAAACGAGGGATCAGCGGAAACGAGAGTGGCTTTCGATGCCAGGGCCAAGGCCGCGGCGAAGCTGTCCGCGTAGCCAAGTTTGTATTGATGTTTCAACGTTGCCGCATCGATGGTACTGTTTGCATCTGCATCGATCATCGTCACCGCATGCTGCAACACCTGAATATAGTGAAGCGCTCTCTGCTCGCCGATGTGCTTCAACAGAATGTAGAAAACCTCTCCCATGTTGATCACAGACATGGAAAGTTGCGCTTGATTTCGTTCAGCCTGCTCGAACAGGCCGCGCACTTTCTCTCCGCCTTGTCCGTCGCCAACAGCGAAGTATCGAAGCACGGCATTCGCATCAAGCACATAGTGCTTCATTGCTCGTTCTCGCGTTTGCGCTCGGCCTGGCGATCTTTTTCCAGACTGGCCTCCAGCGGAAATTCTCGCAGGCTGCCCTGCAACGCATAGATCGCGTCGTAGTTTTCCGGCTCCAGCACAAGCCGGCCGCGTTCCTCCTGGAACACCACCGTAATTCCTTCTTTTAAGTGGTATCTCTTCCGCAAAGTGGCAGGAATAACAATCTGTCCCTTCGCACTGATGACAGCTGTTGATCGCATAGGTTTACCCTTATGTAAGACATTTACTACCTAATTGTAAGACATTTCATGCGGATACAATGTTTCCTAACTTTGTTCGAGGGGAATCATTGCCTGCCTGCGAGCCCCAGCACCCTGGATCAAATCGCGAGTCGAGCAAGCATCCACATACGCGCACGCCGCAAAAATCAGTTCCTGTCGCAAAATTTCAAATTGCTTCTCCGGCGCACTCGACTCCAGCATCCTGCGGCTCACCCCAGCCATCATTCCCTGAAGCATCGAGGCGACAAGCTGTGGATCGGTCGCCAGCGATTCGCAGGAACTCCCCAGCATGCGGAGAATCGCTTGATTGATCCTCGTTCCCATCTGCTGCACAATTTTCGCCCCGTCTACATCGGCGCTCACAGAATAGAGAGCGACGCTCGTCTTCGCATTCTTCATCTTGGCTGTGAGAAATGCCGTGATCACTGCGGTGACCATCGGCTCCAGCCTGGCTCCCCGCTGTTCGTCGCAGACAAGTTCGACCGCCTCGGCCACTTCGACCATGTGACGTCGCAAAGCAGCCTGCAACAGCGCGCTCTTATTCGGAAAATATTGGTAGAGGGTTCCAACCGACACGCCCGCTCGCGACGCAACTCGGGTCGTCGTCACCCGCTCCTTGCCGACTTGTAGCAAAACCTGAAGCGTGGCTTCCAGAATCGCATCCACGCTGGCCACAGAACGCGCCTGCACCGGCGTTTTACGCGGGTCTAACACGGCTTGGGCACGCTGCACCAAATGCGAACTCCTAAACTGAAGATTCCTTCATCCAATGATATGCGACCACAAAAAATACAATGGACCAACGTGAAGGAGAAATGAATGACGAAGCAGATAGAAAATCAGATTGACCTTGGCGGCAATTTCACCTTCCCCGGCACCTCGATGACTGTGAAACGCATGGGCTATGGCGCCATGCAGCTTGCAGGCCCGCAAGTCTGGGGACCACCGCGCGATCCCGCTGCCGCGATTGCCGTTCTGCGCGAAGCAGTCGAATCCGGCGTGAACCACATCGACACCAGCGACTTCTACGGCCCGCATGTGACCAATCAGCTCATCAAGCAGGCCCTCCATCCTTATCCGGAAGACCTGGTCATCGTCACCAAGGTCGGCGCTCGCCGCGGCGCAGACAAGTCCTGGTCGCATGCTCTTTCCCGCCAGGAAATCACCGATGCCGTCCATGACAACCTCCGCAATCTCGGGCTCGACAAGTTGGATGTCGTCAATCTTCGCGTGGGAGGCATCGCGGCGCCAACGGAAGGGTCCATCGAGGAACCCCTGACCGCCCTTGCCGAACTCAAGCAACAAGGCCTGATTCGCCATCTCGGCTTAAGCAACATCAGTCCCACGCAGATGGCAGAAGCCCAGCGAATTACGGAAATCGTCTGCGTACAAAATTTCTACAACGTCGCCAACCGCAACGATGATGCCTTCATCGATGATCTCGCCGCCCAGGGCATCCCATATGTTCCATTTTTCCCGCTAGGAGGATTCACTCCCCTGCAGTCATCGACGCTCGATACAGCGGCATCGTCGCTGCAGGCCACGCCCATGCAGGTTGCGCTTGCCTGGCTGCTTCATCGCTCGCCCAACATACTGCTGATCCCCGGCACAGCCTCCGTCCAGCATCTGCGTGAGAATCTCAAAGCCGCAACCCTGCGTCTTTCTCCGGAGATCCTCGCCAGCCTCGACTCCATCAGCGCAGTTCCAGCGCTGCCACAATGACCGCGTCACGCATAAAGGGTGGCCCGCTCAAGCCACCCTTCACTCTTCCCCGGGCACATACTTCTCCATTCAAATTACTTTTTCATTGCTTTCATGTCGTGGCCGTTCTGGTGCAGGACCAAATACGACACGTCACCTTTGTCATTCGTGAAAAACTCCACCTCAGCATCCACGATCTTCAAGAAGAACTTTGTCTGTGATTCCGGATAAATCGGAATCTTCGGTTGATCGGTGGCTTGCGTCATTAGCTGGTCCCCCTCCACCATGAAGGAAAGGCTAAACGTCGGACTCAACGCGTATGTCCCGACATACTTCGCCAGGACTTTCGGATCGACCTTCACCTCGGTCCGTACAACAGGATGAAAATCCGCCCAACCATATTCCTTCGCAATACTGCGCATCACCTGCTCTGCAAGGAACGATCCCCCTTGCGCATTCGTCATCACCACGGCTCCATCGCCATGATGCTCGTAAGCAACAAACAAGCTCTCAAAACCCTCGTTCACTCCACCGTGGCTAAAATACGGGTCTGCCGCAGAACCACCGATCTCCACTCCAAGGCCCCAATTTCCCTTTCCAGGAGTGAGCATCTGTTCAGTCATGCTTTGCGACAAAACATGATTGGCCTTTCCCACCAGCGATTGCTGCACCTCGATGCAATAGCGAGCCAGGTCTGATGGAGTCGTCCATAATCCGGCCGCAGCCATTTCAGGATAAGTATGAGCCCCTCCCGGCACCGCTCCGCCGTGACCGTCATAGGGCGTCGCAGCATCTGGCTTCAACTCTGTGGGCAGCGGCTGTTGGTATGTGCTATGTGTCATGCCAATCGGTGCCAGCACCGTATCGTGCATCAATTTCGGAAACGGCTCCTTCGTCACATCCAGCAACATTTGCTGCATCACGATATATCCTCCGCCGGAATAGTTCCATTTGCTCCCCGGCTCGCTCTCTAAAACGATTGCTCCCGTATTGGCCGGCTTCGTTCCGTCAAGAACCTGGACCAGAGTCGGAACCGCCTCTCCCGCGGCATATCCCGGAAATCCGTGAACAGTAAACCCGGCGGTGTGGGTCAGCAGTTCGCGAAGCGTAACATCCTTCCCATTCGCAACGGGACTTTCCGGTACCTTCCAGGAAACCAATTCCGTATTTACATTCGCATCCAGCGAGATTTTCTTCTCCTGCACCTGGTGCAATGCCGCCATCGCCGCCAGCGGCTTACTGATGGACCCAGCCTGGAACAGAGTGTCCGCGTCCACAGACTCCCCTCGCACCTGCCTCACGCCGAAACCTTGCGCCCATTCGATCAATCCATTGTGGATGACGGCAATACTCACCCCGGGAATATGCAACTCCTCCATCCGTTGGGTTAGGTTCGGACAGGGTTGCGGGTCGTCCTTCACCACCACCGCCCCCGGCAGGCACGCGATGACTTTCGCAATATGTTGTTGTTCGGTGGTAGAGACGGTTTGCGGCGAAGAGACCGCCTGTGCAACTAACAATTGGCTGGCGAAGCAAATAACAGCGCAGTATCCTGCGAGCTTCGATATCGCGACCATATAAGTCATCCTCGGCGTGGTCACGCTCATCCGGTTCGGAGGAACAAAGCCCGACCGACCTCAGCTTATCGCACCCCCCTAACGCACGGATTCCCGGCCAACCTGCACTCATCCTGCAGACCAGCCGGGAACGTATTTTCCTCGCCTAGAACTACGCGCTCTTCAGCGACGCCATATCGATCGAGAAGCGATACTTCACATCCGACTTCAACAGCCGCTCGTACGCTTCATTCACCTTCTGGATCGGAATCACTTCCACATCGGCGGTAATGTTATTCGCCCCGCAGAAATCCAGCATCTTCTGCGTCTCCGCAATGCCGCCAATCGGCGAGCCGGAAACACTGCGACGTCCCATGATCAATGCGAACGCCGGAATCTCGAACGGCTTGTTCGGCGCACCCACCAGAGTCAAATTCCCGTCGCGCGCCAGCAGGTTGATATACGTGTTGATGTCATGATTCGCAGACACAGCATCCAGGATGAAGTCGAAACTGCCGGCATGCTTCGCCACTTCATTGGCGTTGCGTGAAAACACAACCTCGTCCGCACCCAGCCGCAGCGCATCTTCCGCCTTGCCTGGCGAAGTGGTGAACAGCACCACATGTGCGCCCAGCGCATGCGCGAACTTCACCCCCATGTGCCCCAGTCCACCCAGCCCCACAATGCCAACCTTCTTCCCCTTCGTCACTCCCCAGTGATGCAGCGGAGAAAAGGTCGTGATCCCGGCGCACAGCAGCGGCGCAGTCCCGGCCAGATCCAGGTTCGCCGGCACCTTCAGCACAAAGCGCTGATCGACCACCACGCTATCCGAGTAACCCCCATACGTAACCCCGCCGGTATGCTTGTCTGGAAAGTTATACGTCAGAGTAAAGTTCGGGCAGAATTGCTCCTCGCCCCGTTTGCACTCCGGACACGTCCCGTCAGAATCGACCATGCACCCCACCGCCGCCAGGTCGCCAACTTTGAACTTCTTGACGCCCGTACCCACCTTGGTCACGCGGCCTACAATCTCATGTCCCGGCACGCAAGGATAAACAGTCGGCATCACTTCCTTCCACTCGTTGCGCACCTGGTGCAGGTCAGAGTGGCAAATGCCGCAGAAAAGTATCTCAATCTGGACGTCTGTCTCGGTTGGATCGCGCCGCGCGATCGTGGTCGAAGCTAGCGGCGATGTCGCACTGGTGGCGGAGAAAGCTTTTGCGTTGTACATAGCTCCTCTTTCGATGCTGCCTCATTTGAAAAATATGCAAAACCTGCCCAACGACTCATCCTATGCCCACGCGGCAAATCCGCATCTGCTCCTATCTTTTCCCTCCACCGATACAAATATTTCGTCCCTATTCTGTCGATGTCCCGTATTGCCCCCTATTGTCATCACTCGGACCTTGTAAGTCCCACACCTCGACCCTAAGGTAGTTTCACGCAGTTGGCTTCCAGGTTTGTCCGCTGTGCGCTCACAACGGGTGCGCCGCACTCCTCCCTCATGAGGCAACACGTAATTCATTGATCCAGAGGAGATACAAGTGAAAATCGCAATCGCTCTTGTGGCCGTAGCGGCGCTGTCGGTTGGCAGCCTCGCCGCCAGCGGCCAGGAATACGAAACTGCCGTCTCACTGCCCGGCATCGTCGGCGCAACTACCTACAACGCGGTCCCGCAGGGTTTCGACCCTGTCTATGCTTCGCAACAGCAGCTGCAGGAATATGGCTTTCCTAACCGGCCGGATTCCAACGACACTAAGGCCTACGCCGACTGGCTACGTGCCGTCAGCGTTACCCGCATCACGCCGCAGTTGGTGGCCACCAATCGCTATCACCTGCCCAACCAGCGCCTCACCAAGGGTGCGGTGGAGGGCAACACCGCCCATAGCACCTCGGGAAATTGGAGCGGATGGTCTTTGATCGGCGGTAGTCCCGTTTTTGACGAAGTCGTCGGCCTCTGGGTCGTCCCCAGTGTCAACAATCAATTCTCATCCATTAACGGCTACATGTCGGAATGGGTCGGCATCGACGGCAACTGCAAGTGCAACGACCTGATTCAGGATGGAACTGAGCAACAGTGGACCGGCGGCAAGGCCACCTACTACGCCTGGGTTGAATTTATTCCTGAGTCTGAAATCGTGGTTCCCAATTTCCCGGTATCGCCGGGCGATGTGATCTATGCCTACTCTTCTGTTGGAGTCAAAAGCGGCAAGATCACGGGCTTCTACTACATCGCCAACTACAACACCAAAAAAGCCGTTTCTACTTCGCTCACCATCCCGCCCAAAACCACATTCTCCGGTCAATCGGCAGAATGGATCGTTGAGCGCACAGAGGTAGGAGGTTCCTTCACCAACCCGTTGCCCTACTATGCTGACGCCTATATGGATGATGCGTACGCCTATCGCAGCGGCTCAACCCATGCAATCGCATACACGAGTGAGGCAAATGAGGATATCGTCATGGCACAAAGCGGCACTTCACTGTCCGATGCCACCGAGCAAGATTCGGATTCGATGTGGTTTCACTGGCTGGCGTACTAAGTACCTAACGTTATTGCAGTAAACCACTTAGAACAAAGCGAGCGGCGATTGCGTCGCTCGCAGTCTTCCGCGGCTGATCGGACATCTAGGATTCAGCCCGACTTTCACCGGCCGCCCTTGCGTTGCCCCTTGAATCCGTCGGTGCCTGGCCAGCACCCTTGTTTCAACCTGCCGCCGCGGAGCCGCCAGGCTTCCCGGCAGCGGGGCAGTTGTGGTGTGTCTACCTCGCAAACAACCCATTCCGTCGCTCGCCGCATCCAATTCCATCACTTTGCCCTCAAATTTTCTACTGGACCTCCAGAACCCGTGGGTGCAAATCGATGTTGCGTCGGCGCAGTAGCGATTCAATTGAGAATCGTCGCCTCGATTCCTGGAAGGAAATAGCTTCGTTCTTCGGGCGCGACGAGCGCACCGTAAAACGTTGGGAACGAAGCCGGTCCCTCCCTGTCCACAGAATCCCCGGCGGCGAACGCGGAGGAGTCTTCGCCTACACTGCGGAACTCACACAATGGCTGAATACCCCGCTTGCCGCAGCCGATAACTCTGCCCAGGAACTCGACGCCCCGCCCGTGGAATCCGTGCCAGCCGATGTCTCCCCGCCCTTGGCACCCAATCCCGCAATTGCAGCGAGCCCTACCTCCCCAACCTCTACCCCTTGGCTGAAGTCCGCACTTGTCGCGGCAGGCATTGTGGGCGTCATTCTATCCATTCTTCACTTCGCTCCGTTCCACCTCCGCGGAGCTTCACCACCTCCCACCAATCTTGCTCGCGTCACCCATCCCCAAAACGCTGAAGCCGAGGAGTTGTACCTGCGTGGCCGCTACTACTGGAACCGAAGAACCGGCGACGATCTGAACCATGCCGTCGAGGATTTTACCCAGGCCATCGCCCACGATCCCTCCGATGCCAAAGCCTACGCCGGCCTTGCTGATAGCTATAACCTGATCCGCGAATACAGTTCGATGCCCGAGTCCGAAGCCTATCCGCGTGCCTACGCTGCTGCGTCCAAAGCCGTTGCCCTCGATGATTCGCTCGCGGAAGGCCATCGGGCCCTCGCCTTCGATCTCTTCTACTGGAAGTGGGATATCCCGAATGCCCTGAAGGAATATCAGAAAGCGATCCAGCTCGATCCCAACAATGTGGAAGCCCACCATTGGTACGCGACCGCACTCCTCGACCTCGGCCGATACAACGAGTCGATTGCGGAGATTGAGCATGCCCGAACCTTGGACCCTACTTCCCCGGCCATCCTGGCGGATCGAGGACTCATTCTGTTCACCTCCGGCGATCAGTCCGGCGGCATCACCGCTCTCCGGGAAATCGAGCAAAGCGAACCGCAGTTCCTTTCTCCCCCTCGATATCTCGCATCGGCGTTTCTCACCCAGGAGGATTATCCGAATTTCATCACCGAGACGGAACGCGCGGCCGCCATTTCCAAAGATCCACAAGCGCTGGCCATCGCCAAAGCGGCTCGCACCGGTTGGACCGCAGGCGGCAAGCGTCCGATGCTTGAAGCTATGAAACGTGCCCAGCAAACATGGTTCGACCAGGGCCATACGTCGGGTTACGAGCTGGCCTACACCTGCTTGTTATTGGGCGAAAAAGCCGAAGCGATCCGCTATCTGAAAGCAGCGCTTTCCGCCCGCGATACCAGGCTCTTCTTGATCAGTCGAAATCGCTTCCAGACCGAACTCAAAGACGACCCTCAGTTCGAACAGCTCAAGGTCCAGCTTCAGGCATACGAGCACTGAGTCCCGCGGCCGGAACTTTTTCCTGCCACCAGTCTTCCATCCCGTGTCAGTTTATTTGAAGAATTCCGTCATGGACGGCGCAGTCGCCGCATCGGCCGGCTGGCTCGACAATCCCAGTAGTTCCATCTCTGTCCGCAACATACTCTGGTGTTGATATATCGTGCTTGAGGTCTGCTTGTAACCGGCTTTCACGTTGGGTCCCCACATCACCGCGGCCACATGGCCGCCGCCATGCGCCGTATCGCTGTCCACGCTTTCGTCGAAATCGACGATCAAGACTCCCGTCCCTCCCGGTTCCCATGAGGAGTTCGTCGACAACGGTGCGATCACTTTGGAATGCAGCCATGTATCCGCCTGCTGTGCGGAGCCGCTGTGGGCATCGTCATCAATGTTCGGAACGACAAAGGAGTACTCCGGCAGCGTACCCTTCGCTACATCGGTCGCAAATTGTGTAAACGGGAAGATATGTGCGTCCGCGACTGCTTTGCTGTCGGCAATGTCGGAAAGCAATGAAAAAGGTTCGTGTCGGATCACGTAGAGTCCTGTGTTGCCGCCGATATACCCTTGCGGTATGCCTTCCGCATAGATGCGGAAGGTGGTCCCGGAAGCCAGCATCCGCCGCGCGATGTTGTTCACATTCCACACCTTGGTGGAGCTGTCATTGGTTGTCAACAGTTGCCCCGTCGTCAACATGAAATAGTTTCCGATGGAGGGATGCACGTTGGCATAGTAGTGGGTCGCCAGCGCCCCTTCGCGGATCAGTTGGTTCAGGTTCGGCCAAACGCTGGTCTGGCCCACTACGCTGGAGTAGCTGCGATTCTCCTCCATCACGATCACCACATGACTACTGTGCGGCGTGGCTACAGAAGCTTTACTCTGCGATTGGATTGGGTTGTTCATCGTAGCGCCGCCACCGCCGCAACCTGCGACCGCGAGCGCCAAAATTGAGATTACTGGTAGAGATAGAAATCCACGATTCACGGGTTTCTCTCCTTTGGGGTATGAGATAAACGCCGCCTGGGGCAGTAGCCAGGGCTTAGGGGAGCCGAGGTATTTCAGTACTTCTAGAAATGCGACGCAACTTTTGCGCACCCGGTTGCCAGCGTGTCTTACATATTTAAGAATTAGGATGGGAAAGGCGGCCGGCTGCAACTTGCAGTGCAAGGCTTTGTTGCCGAAGTTTTCTCCTGGGCCTATCGGAGAGCAGCCGCGTGGAATGTCGGAGGGCCGACACAAGCGGTGTTAAAGCCATTGGGCGATTCGGACACACCTCGCCCAACGCAAGACTTCCGCCACATTCTGCGACGAACTCTCGCCCTTAGTTATTGCGCAGCGCAATCATCGGATTGATCCTGGAAGCTCGCCACGCCGGCAAATAACCAGCCAACAACGCCACCGCCAGCAACAGCAGTGTCACCGCACCAAACGTCCTTGGATCGGTGGCAGCCGTCCCGAAGAGAAGTGCGGCAATCAACCGCGACGCTGCGAACGATGCCGCCAGCCCCACCACCATCCCCAGCAAAACCAGCCGCAGCGTTTTCCAGATCACGTCGAATTGCACATTCCATCGCGACGCGCCCAGCGCCATGCGGATGCCAATCTCCTGCGTCCGCTGGGTCACCGAATAGGAGATGACACCGTAAATCCCCAGCGACGCCAGCAACAGCCCCAGCCCGGCAAAAATATCGACCAGGTATACGAAGAAACGTCGCGGCGAAACCGCATGATCCACCAGTCCCTGGATAGGTTGAAACTCAGCCGCCGGCTGTCCGTGATTGATCTGCCGCAGCGTAGTCAACACGCTCGAGGCCAGCACATCGGGCGGCACTTTAGTCCGCACTACAAGTTCGCCTCCTTGAGGCCCATATTGCGGTGCGGCGCCGCTCAAATACATCTGCCAGCCCGGATCGCCCTCGACGCTGCTCTCGCGAACGTCTGCAACCACGCCAATCACCCGCGCCTCCGCGCCGCCAGCGTATGCGATTCGTCCAATCGGATCCTGTCCCGGCCACAACCTGCGCGCAACCGTTTCATTGATGATGACTGCTGCCTGGCTCTTGGAGTTGTCGTCCCAACGAAAATCTCGACCTTTGACCAATCGCATCCCGATCGCCCTCAGATAGCCCGGCGATACGATAAACACAAACGTGTCCTGATTGTCCTTCTGAGCTGCCTCGGACTCCCCTTTCGCCGAAATGCCCCAGCTTCGGTTGCGGCTCAGCGGCAGGCTATCGGAGATGCCGGCGGTTTCGATGCCTGGAATCGCCTCCACACGACGGATGATCTCCTGCCAGATCGCGCTTCTCTTGGCAGCGTTACCCCCATCGTCGTACTCCACGCTGATAGCTGCCGCATGGCTCGGCTGGAATCCAAGATCGACATCCAGGATGCGCAGAAAGCTGCGCAACAGCAGCCCGGCGCCCACCAGCAGCACACACGCCAGCGCAACTTCAGACACCACCAGCGCCGATCGCAGACCCTCATGCTTTCTGCCCTCGCCTCCGCCGCTGCCAGAGTCCTTCAGCGTCTCCTGCAAATTTCCAGACGACATCTTCAGCCCCGGCGCCAATCCAAACGCCGCCCCACTCACAATCGCAATTGCCACCGTCCATGCCAGCGTTGCGCCATCGATCTTCAGATCGCTCAACAGCGGCAGCGCAATCGATCCCTGGTGCGCCAGAAATTCAATCACCGCGAATGCAATTCCGAGTCCCAGCAACGCACCCGCTCCAGAAAGAATCAGGCTCTCCGTCAGCAACTGCCGAATCAACCGGCCTCGCCCCGCGCCCAACGCCGTCCGCATTGCAAATTCCTTGCTGCGCGCCGCCGTTCGCGCTAACAGCAGGTTCGAAAGATTCACGCAAACAATCAGCAGGATCATGCCCACCGCGCACCACAACACGATCAGCGAGCGATGCAGCTTTCCCGTCACATATTGCTTCAACAGCACCCCCCTTGCCGTGTAATCCGCGCGCCACTCCGGATGGTGCACACTTGCGTCCAATTTTGGAAATAGCAGATCAGCTTCCGCCTGCGCCGCCGCCAGCGTCACGCCCGGTTTCAACCGGCCCATCAGCGCCAGGACATTTCCGTCATCTTGAAAATCGTTCATCACAAACGGTGTAAAAATATCAACCTTCAAGCCCGGTGAAAATACAGATCCAAAATCGAACGTCTTCGGCATCACTCCCACAACCGTCACCGGCGTTCCATTCAGATCAATCGCCTGCCCCACAATGCCGCGATCGCCGTGAAACTGCCGTTTCCAGAACGGATAAGTCAGCAACACCGCTGGGCGGCCCTTCGGCAGACATTCATCTGCGGTAAACAAGCGCCCCAGCATCGGTTCCACTTGCAGTGTCTGAAAGAAATTCCCCATCACCAGCATTCCCGTTACAGGCAGCGGTATGCCATGTCCCCCCAGCTTGTAATTCATGTAGGAAGAAAACGCGAAATAGCCGGTCACCTGCTGGAACGACTTGTTCCTCTCTTGATATTCCTGGGTGGCAAGCGTCGTATACGTCATGCTGGATTCGCCACCCTTGGGATCTGTCCTCGTGATTCGAATCAGCCGCTGCGAATCAGGAAATGGCAGCGGTCGCAGCAATATCGTATTCACCACGCTGAACACCGCAATGTTCGCCCCAATCCCCAACGCCAGGATCAGCACCGCCACCACCGTAAACGAGCGGTCTCGCCGCAATGTCCGCAGCGTGTAACGAACGTCCTGCATCAACACGTCGAGCCACGGAAGTCCCCGCGCCTCACGCTGTCGCTCCTTCGCCTGCTGTACTCCGCCGAATCGAACCAGCGCCCTTCGCCGCGCCTCCGCCTCCGGCATACCCTGCCGCATGTTCTCTTCCACCGCCAGTTCCACATGACTGGCGAGTTCCGATTCCATCTCCGAATCGCGTTCCGGCTTGTGAAAGAACGACAACACTCGATTCCCCGCCTCTCGCATCGCGCCCATCACAGCTCTCCCTCTGCCGGCATCGATAGCACCCGGCCCATGACGTTCGAAAGCCGCTGCCAGTGCGCCGCATCTTTTGCCAGTTGCTTGCGTCCGCTCTTGGTAATGGCGTAATACTTCGCCTTGCGATTGTTTTCCGAGGTGCCCCACTCGGCGGAAATCCATCCCCGCTGCTGCAGCCGTACCAATGAGGCGTAGATGGTTCCCTGGTTCAGCAGAATCTCGTCGCCGCTCACCTGTTCAATGCGCCGCGCGATCCCATAGCCGTGCAGCGTTCCCAGCGTGGCCAGCGTCTGCAACACCATCAGGTCCAGAGTTCCCTGCAGCAAATCCAGCTTCACGTCGCTCATTGCGCCTCTCCTGTGTGAATGCCACATAAGTATGTCATAGATTCTGTGGCATGCCCACAGGAAAACGCAAACAATTTCCCCAGGGACCCGAATCGCCTCAATTCGAGCCACTGTAATCCCAATTTTCAGCTTATTTCTGAACGAAGAATTCGTTCATCAACGGCGCGCTGGCCGCGGCTCCCGGAGGATTCGAAAGCCCCAGCAATTCCATCTCCGTGCGCAGAACGCTCTGATGTTGATACACCGTGCTGGAGCTTTGCCGATATCCCGCCATCACTCCCGGCCCCCACAGAACACAGGCCACATGACCTCCGCCGTGCGTTGTGTCGCTGGTGGCTGCTTCATCGAAATCCACAATCAGCACTCCATCCCCGCCCGGCTCAAACACGGAGTTGGTCGACAACGGACCAATCACCTTCGACTGCAACCATGTGTCTGCCTGCTGCGGCGTTCCGTTGTGCGCATCATCATTCACGTCCGGAACAATAAAGGAGTACTCCGGCAGCGTCCCGTTGGCCATGTCTGTCGCAAACTGCGTGAACGGCCAGATATGCGCCTTCGCTACTGTTGGATCGTCGGCGATATCCGACAGCATCGCGAACGGATTGTGCCGGATCAGATACGCTCCGGTGTTTCCGCCCACATACCCCTGCGTGATTCCCTCTGCATAAATCCGGAATGAAACTCCCGCCGCCAACATCCGCCGCGCAATATTGTCCACGTTCCACACCGTTGTCGAGTTGTCATTGTTGGTCAGGATCTGTCCCGTCGTCAGCATCAAATAATTGCCGATCGATGGATGCGTGTTCGCATAATAGTTTGTCGCCAGCGCCCCCGTACTGATCAAATTATTCAGGTTCGGCCACACAGTCGTCTGCCCCACAACAGTCGAGTAGCTCTGGTTTTCTTCCATCACCAAAATTACATGCTGGCTATGCGGCGTTTGCGACTGCACGCTAATCGTCGCCGTGCCCGACTTCGTGGTGTTTTCCGTGCTGGTCGCGGTCACCGTCGCCGTTGCCGCCGAACCCGGCGCGGTGAACAATCCGCTGCTGTTAATTGTTCCGCCGCTCGCCGTCCATGTCACCGTCGAGCTGAAACTTCCCGTCCCATGTACCGTCGCCGTGCATTGTGACGTCGCATTCGTCGAAATTGTCGACGGACTGCACACCACTCCGACCGAGGAGATCGTCGGCGGCCCACTCCCCATCGCCACCGTCACCGTAGCTTTTCCCGATTTGCTGGAATCTTCACTGCTGGTCGCGGTCACTGTCACCGTGGCCGCCGAGCTTGGCGCGGTCAGCATCCCGCTCGCATTGATTGACCCACTGCTCGCCGTCCACATCACCGTCGAGCTATAACTTCCCGTCCCATCCACGGTCGCGTTGCATTGCGAAGTCGCTCCCGTAGTAATGGAAGCAGGCGTGCACACCACCGACAAAGAGGAAACAGTTGGCGACGTGGTCGTACCCGTTCCCCCCACCGACCCGCCGCCGCATCCCGCAAGCACCAGCAGCAGCATCGATGCCGCTGCAAGCAACCAGCTCAGCCGCCTCTTCAATCCCTTGTCTCCCTCGTCATTCGCGCACGGCAGCTCCGCGATGGAAAGCCACCCCCACTCTTCCAACGCCACACACCTGTATGCGATGCGCCCGCTGCCACCCACGTCTACACCGTTGCCTCAAACAATCCTCCGGCATGGCACCCCGCTCAGCAGCCCATGGCTTAAGCCATTAAGAATCAAGAAGCAGTTTATCCTACCTCCATGACCACCGGCCCTGCCCAACTCAACGTCATCATCACCGGAGCCACTGGCATGGTCGGTGAAGGCGTGCTGCTCACCTGCCTCGAGCATCCCGCGATCGCGCACGTTCTCCTCGTCAACCGCAAGCCGTACCCGCTGCAGAATCCCAGGTTGAAGGAATGTATCGTTCCCGATTTTATGCATCTCGACGACGCCCGCGATCAGCTGTCCGGCTATGACGCCTGCTTCTTCTGCGCCGGCATCAGTTCCGTCGGAATGAGCGAAGCCGACTACACCCGCATCACCTACGACATCACGCTGCATTTCGCCGAGCTGCTCGCCAGCCTCAATCCGCAAATGGTGTTCTGCTATGTCTCCGGCGCGCAGACCGACAGCTCAGAGAAAGGAAGGGTCATGTGGGCGCGCGTCAAAGGGAGAACTGAAAATGCGCTCGCCCGCCTCGGCTTCCGAGCTGTCTATAACTTCCGCCCCGGCTTTATGCGCGCAGTCCCCGGCCAAAAAAATATCAAGTCCTATTACAACTGGATTGGATGGGCCTATCCTCTGCTCCGCGCGCTGCTACCCAACATGGTCAGCACGCTGCACGATGTCGCCATCGCCATGATCCGCTGCGCGCAGCAACGCTATCCAAAACAAATTCTCGAAGTCAAAGACATCAACGCCCTGGCGAAAACATAGAACTGGTTGCATCAATAGTTTTGTATCAGGGCACGGCTTTAGCCGGGCCGTAAAATGCCATAAATGTCGCGGGCTTTAGCCCCTGGAAATAGCTTTTCGGCTCCCAAGGTTGAATTTATGTTTTAGCGATTTTTCGTCGGCATCAGCACAGTCAGCGCGTCCGGAACAACTTCCATCCGCACCGGAAGCGTGCCCAGCCATTCGCCGTCTGCCTCGACAAATAATTCTTCCTTCGCGCCTTCCAGCCCATAGCACTCCACGGATTCGCACTCGACCAATTGAATCGGCGCTACGTATTTGTGCCGTCCCAGCAACACCGCGATCATGAATCGCAGATATCGCACCCGGCTCCGCGTCGTCAACGCAATCACGTGCAGCTTGGGATTCGTAATCGCCGCTCCGGGAGCAAGATCATGCAGCACCCCGCCGAAATTGCGAATGCGCACCGCCAGAATCTGCGACGCCTCTTCCACTCGCGGCGTTTCGCTGCCGCTCTCTTTGAAGCACGCCGCAAACGTCGGATATTTGTGCGTCACCCACAGGCGAAATGCCTCCACCACATACAGCGCATATCCAAATTTCTGTTTTAACTTCGGATCCAGCCGCCCCATAAACAGCGCGTCCGCACCCACGCCCGCCGCAACAATAAAGTATCGCGAACGCGTCTCTCCCTTGCTGTCCTGATAGAAAACCTGGCCCACTGAAACGCGCACCGGCGTTGCCGTCAACAGTTTTTTCACCGCTTTTATCGGCGATCCCGGCATTCCCAGGTCAGCCGCCAGCGCATTCGCCGTTCCCATCGGAATCACACCCAGCGCCGCCGATCCGCCTACCAGTTGCTGCAGCGATTCATGTGCGGTGCCGTCGCCGCCGCATGCCAGGATGGTGTCATATCCTTCTTCCATCGCTGCGTGCGCCTGCATTCCCGCGCTCTCCGGCGACTCAGTTGGAATCACTTTTACTTCTACGCCCGCTTCGCGAAGTACCGACACCACCTCCGCGATCACTGCGGCTCTCCGTTTCGGACGTTGCCCGGAAGCCGGGTTATAAATCAGCGCAACACGACGCATCCAATCGGCCACCTAAGTCCGGCCCGCAGCCCGCGAGCAGTCGAATCATTCTTACACGCGCACCCTGCTTGTCAATGTGAACAGCCTGTGAACGCTGCGCCAGTACCCTCAGGGGCAACGCTCGCGCCCCTCATCTCTGCGCCAATCTCCCGTCTCTGCTAGCCTAAAGTGTTTGCAGATTTATCCATGGAGAACACTGTATGGCTTTCAAATTTAAAGGTGTCGACTTTATCGGCTTCGACACGTTGCTCAGCGAAGACGAGCGGCTGGTTCGCGATACTACCCGCCAGTTTATTGAGGATAACCTCATCCCCATCATTGAGGAATGCAACCGCGAAGGCCGCTTCCCCAAAGAATTGATACGCCCCATGGGCCAACTCGGTTTCTACGGCGCGACAATTCAAGGCTACGGTTGTGCCGGCATGAACAATGTCGAGTATGGCCTGGTCATGCAGGAAACCGAACGCGGCGACTCCGGCGTGCGCAGCTTTGTCAGCGTGCAATCCGCGCTCTGCATGTACCCCATCCACGCCTTCGGTTCTGATGAGCAAAAAAATGAGTGGCTGCCGCAAATGGCTACTGGAGAAAAACTCGGCTGCTTCGGCCTCACCGAGCCCGACTTCGGCTCCAATCCCGGCGGCATGCGTACGCGCGCTAAAAAAGATGGTGGCGACTATATTCTGAACGGCGAAAAAATGTGGATCACCACCGGAACCCTCGCCGATGTCGCGGTCATCTGGGCCAAGGTCGATGACGAGGACGATCGCGTCCATGGATTTCTGGTCGACACCAAACTACCCGGCTTCAGCGCCTACGACGTCCATGGAAAATGGTCGCTGCGCGCCTCCGTCACCTCCGGCCTCTCCATGCAGGATGTGCGCGTGCCCGCTTCCGCCAAAATGCCCGGCGCAGAAGGCCTGAAAGCGGCGTTGATGTGTTTGAACCAGGCTCGCTACGGCATCAGCTGGGGCGCGCTCGGCGCCGCCATGTCCTGCTACGATACGGCGCTGCAATATTCCCTGCTGCGCAAGCAGTTCCGCGACGAACCCATCGCCAGCCATCAAATGATTCAGGAGGAACTCGCCTGGATGATCAGCGAAATCACCAAGGGCCAGTTGCTCTCACTCCAGGTCGGTCGCATGAAAGATAAAAAAACAGTGGGCCACGAACACATCTCAATGGCCAAGCGAAACAATGTCTGGATGGCCCTCGAATGTGCCCGCAAGTCCCGCGACATTCTCGGAGCTAACGGCATCACCGACGACTACCCGGTCATGCGCCACATGATGAATCTAGAGTCAGTGAAGACCTACGAGGGCACGCACAACATGCACACTCTCATCATCGGCCAAAGCATCACCGGCATTCCGGCCTATTAAT
The DNA here is from genome assembly GCA_963735505.1 of uncultured Acidobacteriota bacterium. Classification (GTDB taxonomy): domain Bacteria; phylum Acidobacteriota; class Terriglobia; order Terriglobales; family Acidobacteriaceae; genus JAKAAZ01. The sequence continues at coordinate 92,881 of CAVTLR010000009.1, forward strand.
CCCATTTGCGTCCATGGTTTTGTATCAGGGCATGGCTTTAGCCGTGCCGCAAAATACCCCAATATCCATGGGCTTTAGCCCCTGGATATCGTTTTAAAGTTCACATAAACGTGCAGCGAAGAGTTCCCCCTAACTGCGCCGCCTCTGTATATGTAATTCTTTCAGTTGCGTTTCCGTTGCCGGCGAAGGTGCATCCACCATCAAGTCCACTGCCTTCGCCGTTTTCGGGAACGCAATCACCTCGCGCAGGCTCTGCGCCCCAGCAAGGATCATCACAATCCGATCCAGTCCCAACGCAATCCCGCCATGCGGAGGCGTCCCATACTCCAGCGCTTCCAGAAAGAATCCGAATTTTTCTTTCGCTTCTGCCTCGCTCATCCCCAGCGAGCGGAAGATCAACTGCTGTACTTCCTGGCGATGGATACGAATCGATCCCGAACCCAACTCAATCCCATTCAGCACAATGTCGTAGGCCAGCGCCCGCACCGCTCCCGGATCTGATTCCATCCGCCCCGCCTGCAAATCATCCTCATGCGGCGAGGTGAAAGGGTGATGCGCAAACGTCCACTTTTTCGATTCCTCATCCCATTCGAAGAATGGAAAATCCGTCACCCACAAGAATTTGTAATCCTCCGCAGTGCCTTTCTTTTCGAACGCTCCGTGCTCCTCGCGGAATCGCTTGGCAAGTTCCAGCCTCAGCTGTCCCGCCTTCTTGTAAATCCACGCATGATCGCGCGACTTGTTTGCCCCGATCCGCGGACTCACCACCACCAGCCGATGTTCCGGCTCGATCCGTTCATATTTGCAATTCGCCGCCACCGCGCGATCGATTTTCTGCGCCAGCCCGGCGTACTGCGCGCTGCTCGCGAGTCGCTCCACATCCAGGTAAGCAAGATCCGGCCCCAGCCCAGCCTCTATTTCCTTAATGAACGCTTTCTTCTGCGTATTGCTCATCGCCGATTTATTTGGAATCACGATGGCCACAATCGGCAGGCCCGATTCAATCTTCAGCGACTCAAGCTCGGCCGCCTCAAACTCCCCGCGAACATCTGTCAACTCCGGCAAACGCATGTCCGGCTTATCAATCCCGAACCTGCGAATCGCATCGTCATACGTGATCTGCGGAAATGGCGTCGACAAGGCAATTCCTGCCTCGCGAAATGCCGCCGTCAAAAATCCCTCCACCACGCGAAACACCGTCTCCTGCTGCGGAAACGTCATCTCCAAATCGATCTGGGTAAACTCCGGCTGACGATCGGCGCGCAAATCTTCATCGCGAAAACAGCGCGCAATCTGGAAATAGCGATCCAGCCCACCAATCATCAAGATCTGTTTGAACATCTGCGGCGACTGCGGCAGCGCATAAAATTCGCCCGCATGCACCCGGCTCGGCACCAGGTAATCTCGCGCGCCCTCCGGTGTCGACCGCGTCATAAACGGCGTTTCAATCTCTAAAAATCCTTCGCCCGAAAGATACTGCCGAATCGCCAGCGCAACCTTGTGCCGCAGGATCATGTTCTCCTGCATGGCCGGCCGGCGCAGATCGATATAGCGATATTTCAAGTCGCAGCTCTTCATTCCCAATCGCCTCTTCTGCCGGAGAAAACGGCGGCGTCTTCGCATCGTTCAAAATGCGCAACTCATCCACGTCAATTTCAATTTCGCCCGTCGGCATATTCGGATTGATGGACGCCGCATCGCGCCGACGCACCTTCCCCTGCACCGCAACCACATATTCCGGCCGCACCGCCTCCGCCTTGGCATGCGCCTCCGGACACAGCTCCTTGTCCAGCACAATCTGCACAATCCCAGCACGATCCCGCAGGTCGAGAAAAATTAAATTTCCATGATCGCGGCGACGATTTACCCAGCCCATCACCACAACCTGCTCGCCATCCGCAGACAGCCGCAGCTCTCCGCACATATGTGTTCGCTGCAAATTTCCTAGAAGATCCAGTGCCATCGTTTCCTTATTACTTTCTAAATTTTTGTTTTGCTACCCGCATCTCAATCGGCGCGCCTTTATTTCTTGCGAAGAACTTCCGCCAACTCCCCGCGCGCCACCTTCGTCTGTTCTCCACTCGCAAAATCCTTCACCGTAATCACTCCAGACTTAGCCTCGTCTTCTCCGAACAGCACAATCATCCGCGCCACTTTATTCCCCATCTCAAACGATTTCTTCAGCCGAAACGATCCATCGCCCAACTCCACTCGCAACCCTGCGCGACGCAACTCCCGCGCCAGCACCAGCGCTTCTGCCTGCTGCGCTTCCCCCAGCGGAGCCACATACACATCCGCCAGCGCATTCTCCACCTCTCCGGAAGTGGCCGCCTGCAACGTCAACACCAGCCGGTCTGCGCCAATCGCAAATCCAATTCCGGGCGCCTTCGGACCTCCAATGGCTTCGCTCAATCCGTCATACCGTCCGCCGCCCAGCAAAGCATTCTGCGCACCCAGCCCGCCATGCGTAAATTCAAACGTCGTCCGCGTGTAGTAATCCAGGCCCCGCACCAGCCTCGGATTCACCGTATACTGCACCCCGCAAGCATCCAGCGCCGACAGCACCGCCGCAAAATGCGCTCGCGAATCCGCATCCAGAAAATCCGCAATTTTCGGCAGCGCGTTGATCTTGTCCTGATCCTCCGGCACTTTGCAGTCCAGCACTCGCAGCGGATTGGTCACCGCCCGCCGCTGGCAATCCACGCACAGCGTCGCCGCAATATCCGTCAACGCCGCCCGCAGCGCCTCCACATATCGTGGTCGATCCTGTGCCGAGCCCACCGAATTCAACTCCAGTGTCCACCCGGTCACTCCCAGCTCATCCAGAAACGTCGCCAGCATCTCCAGCACTTCCGCGTCGCGCAGCGGCGATTCACTGCCCGCGCTCACCGGTCCAATCACCTCGGCGCCGATCTGGAAAAACTGCCGATACCGCCCCTTCTGCGGCCTCTCCCGGCGAAATTGCGGACCTATATAGTAGAGCTTCTGCAGCAGCCCCCCGTCACCCAGCTTGTGTTCGATATACGCCCGCACCACGCCAGCCGTATTTTCCGGCCGCAGCGTCAGCATCTGCGCTTTTTCCGACTGCGCCCGCGGACGATCCTCCCACGTATACATTTCTTTGGAAACAATGTCGGTCTCTTCGCCCACGCCGCGCGCAAACAGCTGCGTATCTTCAAAAATCGGCGTGCGAATTTCCCCGAACGCATAACGCTCAAACACGCGCCGCGCCGTAGCCTCCACTCGATTCCATAGTTCTGTTTCCGGCGGCAGCAAATCGCGCGTGCCCCGTACCGCCTTGATCTGGCTCATAGTCACTTTATTAACGATAAATGACCGGCTGCTGAAAGGCTAAGCAGGGAAAGGAATTGTCACTCAACTTGTGCCGCTCCAACGCGCAGACCAGCGCATCGCGCAAGAAAAAAACCGGGACCCAGCATGGTCGGCCCCGGCCTCAATCAAGCCACAGTGGCTGTGGCAACTGAACGCCCACACTTACTCCGCGCGGGCAAACTGATTCCTACGCGCAAGCATGCATCAGCAGCGCAACCGCCGCCGACGTCATCCGCGTCTTCGCCGAATCTGCACGGCTGGTCAGAATAATCGGCACAGTCGCGCCCGTCACAATGCCGGCCAGGCTGGCGCCGCCAAGATATTCCAACTGCTTGGCCAGCATGTTTCCAGACTCCAGATCCGGCACCACAACAATATCCGCCTGCCCCGCCACCGCCGAAACCAGGTGTTTGATCTTCATCGCCTCCGGGCTCACCGCGGTATCGAACGCCAACGGTCCATCCAGAATGCCTCCGGTAATTTGTCCCCGATCCGCCATCTTGCACAGCGCCGCCGCATGAATCGTAGAAATAATGCTCGACTGAACCGTCTCCACCGCCGACAAAATCGCCACCTTCGGCACCGGCACGCCCAGCACATGGGCCAGGTCGATTGCGTTCTGCACGATGTCCGCCTTGTCGTCCAGCGTCGGTAGAATATTGATGGCCGCATCCGTGATCAACAAAATGCGATCGTATGCCGGCGTCTCCATCACGAACGAATGGCTGATTCTGCGCAAGGTGCGCAGCCCGGTTTCCTTCGCCAGCACCGGATGCATAAACGTATCGGTGTGCAGACTGCCCTTCATCAGCGCGTCCGCAACCTTCGTCCGACACAATTCCACGGAGATCTTCGCCGCCTGAATCTCATCTTCGGCATTGATCATTTCGCACGACGAAATGTCGAACCCTTCAGTCTTCGCTAAATACTGAATTTTTTCCTTCGGTCCCACCAGGATGGGATGAATCACGTCGCAGGAAGCGGACTCCAGAGCTCCCGCCAGCGCGACCTTGGTCAGCGGATAACATACGGCAACCGGAATCGGCGGCAGTTGCCGCGCCCTCTCCAGCAGAACATCAAAGCGGCTCTCCGTGGCATTCGTTTGGATCGACATGCATTCCTTCTTTCTGCGATACGGCAGCGAAACTTCACCTGTAACACGCGCCATCGGTGCGGACTGACTCATCGCGACGCCATCAGTTCGGGTCTCATCCGCGACACTTCAAGGGTAAAGCGCTCTGCCTGGCTTCTTCCGTGACAACCATCACTTCTGTCGTCGATTTTGCCAATTCCGTGGCGCGTTCCCCATCACATTCCCCAGGCAGAAGTCGCTCGTGCCCGCCATCACGCGGTAGTGTGCGCTCCATCACACCTTATTCTTTTCCCCACTCCTATGATCGGGCGTAAGGGGGCCCTATATGTCTACCAACCCGGAACTAACCCAAGGCCCGATTCTGGTTGGGATTGATTTTTCCCAGCTGTCCAAGTCGATTGTAGAGTATGCGGTGAAGTTGGCTCGGCAGGAATTGCGCCCGTTGCACTTCGTTTATGTCATGCCCATCGTCACCGACGATTCCCCGGACCTGTTGCGAATCCAGGAATTAGAACTGGAAGAATACGTCCACGCCGCCCAGCTGAAACTGCACGGCAGCGGCCTCCAGGTCGAAGGCACTCTCGTCTTCGGCGCGCCCGCGCATGAAATCATTCGCCTTGCCGATGCGCTCCACGCCGCCTGCATCGTTGTCGGCACGGAGGAGAAGAGCGGTCTCGAGCGCTTACTCCTCGGCTCTGTGGCGGAGGCAGTCATCCGCAAGTCCGACCATCCTGTCATCGTCGTCGGCCCATTGGCCGCAGCCATGGCCCAGCAAACCATTCCATGGCAGCATCTCATGCTGGCCTGCGATACCGCCGAAGGCGTCACCGACGCAGCTCGGCTGGCCGGGGAAATCGCCAGCGGTCACCAAGCCCGTCTCACCATTTTCACGGTCAGAGAAGAAGGCATTGCCAGCCCTTCCGAAGGCCAGTTCGACGCGCTGGAATCGATGATGAGCCGCGACGCCTGGCTAGCCGTCATGCCGCAATGCCTCATCCGCGAAGGGGAACCGGCCGAACAGATCCTCCGCATGGCAGAAGATGCGAAAGCGGATTTGCTGGTGATGAGCGCACATCGGGGCGGCGAACTACTGTCCCACCTCCGGCCAGGATTAATGGCCCGAGTCTTGCGCATGGCGCGCTGTCCCGCCATGATTCTCCGCGACGTTCATGCACCACACCATATTCATGCGCCACATCTGCACGGTCATCAGAAGGTGATGATCTAACTCGCTCTGGCGAGGTCCTGACGCGCCGGACAAACCTCGGAGTCCAGTTCGTCGTTGGGGCTCTGTCGAACCAAATGCAATCGGACTCAACCGGCGCACGAACCTCCTGACGCACGCCGGTTTTCGGCCACTTTCGACTTTTCGAGAGTCTCGTAGTGACTCAAATCACAATGACGGGTGCCAATTGGCACAGCCACAAATATGCCCTGCGTCCACAATAGATTGATGTTCAGGAGTTTCCTATGTCTAACAAACAGTTCCGGGAATGGACTCATCCACGGCGCATCCTCTTGGCCACGGACCTTACCGACCTAGGATTCACTCTCCCGATTGCCAAACAGCAGGCCCTCACCTACAAAGCCGAGCTGCGTATCATTCATGTTCTGCCCGACCCCAACGCATCACCGATCGACCCAGTCTTGATGGTTTACTTCGACGCTACCGGCATGCAGAAATCCGCCGAGACCACATTGGGCAAAGTCATCGAGGAGGCCCGCGGCGAAGGCATCAAGTGCTCGTTTCAGCTGGCCACCGGCCATACCGTGAAGGAAATTCTCGCCGCCGCCGCCGAATGGAAGGCCGATCGCGTCATTGCCGGCTCCCATGGAAAAGCCAAGTTCCATCACCACATCCTCGGATCCATCGCCGAATCGCTGTTCCATCAAATTGATATTCCCGTGCTGGCCGTCGGTCCCAAGGCCGCTCCCAGGGACGCCGCCTCGCAAGGCCCCACCCGCATCGTATTTGCCGCCGCGCTCGACCAGAGTTCCAGCCGCATTGCCGAATTCGCCCTTAGCGTTGCCGAAAAACACAGCGCCGACATCACCCTGCTCCACGTGTTACAGAATGCCGTTCCCGAGCATCCCACCACCATCTCGGCGCGCGGCTATGCCAACCGCATGCTGGAAGATCTGCTGACGGTCAAGCCCATCCGCAAGGCTCACGCCTCCTGTGAAGTGGCCTACGGCCAGCCCGCGGAAGCCATTCTTTCCTATGCGAAACATCACGCGGCCGACATGATTCTTCTGGGCGCCTCGGCGCACTCAGCGTTTAATCCTCGCTTCATTCCAGGCGTCGCCTATCGCGTTCTCTGCGAAGCCCAGTCCCCTGTCCTGGTGTTGAAAGAGGAATCTCCGTGGCAAAGCGTTCCTCGCCATGCAGCTGCCGATCAGCGCACCCAGAACCCGGCGTAGGTTCTGTTGTTTAAGTTCCCTACCCCCAGCCCCTCCCCCATACTGCCGCAAGTTTTCTTCGACGAAAAAACTGCGCCATCGCCCAATGCACCAGATCATCCCGACATCTGTTCGCACGACTGGCTATCCCTGTAACGGATGTATGGGCAGACCCCGGACTTTTCAGGCTGCGGAAAAACGCTGTTTTGTATCGGGCACGACGTAAGCCCGAGTACAAAATCAGGCCGGGCTTTAGCCCCTGCCACGTGCTGATCGGGTATTTTCTCCGAAATACGACCTTTTTCCGCAGCCTGTTTAGTCCGGGGAACCAATTCGAATCCATGCCGCGCCTTCAGGCCCTGAGGTCCGCTTCCAACCTGACCTCTACTGCATTCCCAGATCGGTCAGCACCTTTGGATTTTTATCATCCACCGCCAGCAAATTATGGCAAACGCTGCAATCGTTCGTCAGTGTCTTCCCGCTCTTCGAGACATGGTTTCCATCGTGGCAGCGGAAGCAGCCTGGAAAATCATTGTGCCCAATGTTGTTCGGATACGTTCCCCACTTCACTTTCATCGAAGGAAACACATTCCGTTTGTAGATCCCGACCAGGGTACGCGCCGAGGCTTCAATCTGCGGCCGCTGGCTGCTCCAGACCGCGGGGTATTGCGTGCTGTAATAATTTTCCAACCCACTCGTAATTTTCGCCTCGGCTTCATCCTGCGAAGAGTATTCGGCCTGAATCAGCTGCAGCCCTTCCTTGTGAACGAATGGCAGCGCCGCATTCACGCTGTTGTCCAGCATCGCTTCATTCACGGCAGCCTGTGGCGTCTGGAAGACGTGCGTCGCCTGGTTGTGGCAATCCATACAATCCATCACCCGCGTTACGCCCTTCACCGGTCCCTTCCAGTCGCTGCTCACATATTCCGTCACCGTGCCGTCCGGATTGTGCGCCTTCACCGCAATGATGTTCTGATCCGTCGCATCCGTCGCGATGTATTCGAAATGATTCAAGTGGTGTCCGTGGATGCCGCTCAGATGCGACAAGGAATCGACCCCGCCCAGGTGCAGCACTACCACCGAACGCGTGATGGAATTCGCCTCATCATCGCCGAACGAAGTTTTCACCAGCAGCCGATCGCCAACGAATCGCGTCGGCGTATGGCATTGTTCACAGGTGGCGCGCGCCGGACGCAATACCGAAAGCGATGCCCGGATCGGTGTGGGATAGGTGTGGAATGTGACCTCCACCAGTTGCTTGGTTCCATTCATCTTGGCATGCACGGCCGCTGAAAATCCCGAGCCAATGTGGCAATCCACGCAGGCAACATGGGAGTGTGGAGACACCTGGTACGCCGACCATTGCGGCGCCATCACGTGGCAGGTCTGGCCGCAAAAATTCGGCGAGTCCATATAGGACACCCCGCGATAGCTGGCCGTACCCACAATCACAAAGTTGATGAAGGTCGCCGCAATCACTACCTCAATACCGCGGCGAAATACCGGGTTCTTCAGGTCGATTTCCGGATAGACAGAAGGCACGTGTCCCGACGCCACCAGCTGCTTGCGCCGTATCGCGATCCCAATCGGAATCAGAATCAACCCCAGAACAAACAGTCCCGGCAGAAATAAGTCAAAGATCAATCCGATGTAAGGATTATTCGAGCCGCTGTGACCAAAAATCGTCACCACCCAGAAACCGATCATGACGAAAGCAGCAGCGCTGGTCAGCGCGCCGCCGATCAAACTCAGCGGATTGTTTCCGTAAAACAGGATCGGGCGCAGTTTCTTCTCTAATGTTCCAAACATCATTCCCTCGCTTGAGTGGTTATACCGTGCCGAAATAGGCGATCAATGTCAAGATAAGAAGCACCAGCCCGATCACAATCGCAGTAAATCCCACCACTCGGGCAAAATTTACCCACCAGTACACAGGTTGATCGGCGACCTTTGCCTCCAGCTTTCCCTGTCGAGCCAGACGCGCAAATTCCAGCGACCGCTTCTTTTGAAATTCCTCTTCCGTCTCTTTCCCGGTAAAAATCACCATGTCCATCGGGAAACTACCCGGGCGCAAATGCGTATTGACGAAGTGAATTGAAAAGATAAAAAGAATGGCCAGCAGCGCTTCTTCTCCGTGAATCACCAGCACCGCGTTCAACGCCCACCCCGGCAGAAAATGCGCGAAGAACGGCGCGAACCACATGGCATAGCCAGAAAATCCAATCACCACCATGCCCCAGAACACCGCCCAGTAATCGAACTTCTCCCAATAGGCGTAGCGATCGAACTCAGGCTTCGGCCCCAGCCCCACAAACCACCGCATGTGTCCCACCAGGTCCTTTACGTCTTTCCAGTTCGCCACCATCGAGGTCGGACCCCAGAACAGTCCCTTTTCCTTTTGCATCACCGCCCGAGTGATGATGTCCTTCACGTGATAGAGAAACGCCAGCGTCAGCACGATCGCGCAAAATTTGTGCAGGAAAAGAATCGCCCCAAAGCCGCCCACCGCACGCGCAAAAAATCTTGCCGGAGCATTCTCGCTGAAGCGCATCGGCAGCCCGGTCGCCGCCAGCCCTAGAAATGACGTGAACAGCACTGCATGCAGATACCGCTGCGGCAAGGTGAATCGCAGATAGTATTTCCCCGGCTGCTTCGCCTCTGCCGTCGCCACGGGAGTCGCCTCGATTACAGTTGGCTCAGTCATGTTTCGCCTCCCCGGACGGCGCCTTACCCTGTTCGTATTTCGAGCGCAGGAACCACAACAGCGTGTGCAGGGAGAAGAAGCCCAGCACGCTCCACAACAGCAGGTTCATAAACAAGCGAATGTAATAGAGCGCCGGATTCAGCCTGCGATTCCGCGGATTGGCGTGCGGCTGGTACTGCACAAATCGCGCATTCGCGTCCGCATGACATTTGCCGCACGTCTTGATCAGGTTGGCCTGGGCAATTGGCGAACGCGGATCGGATGCCGGCAGCACTTCGTGCGCTCCATGGCAATCCCAGCATCGCGCCGTCTGCACATATCCGCCCAGCAATCCCAGTTGCGAGTGAAAAGTATCTCGATAGGTTGCCAGCTGATCCTTGTGGCACGATCCGCAAATCGGCGTCGACTGCATACGAAAACTCGCCAGCGTCGGCTGCAGAATCGCGTGCGCCGTATGGCAATCGGTGCAGACCGGCGCCTTCATGTTGCCGCTCGCCACCTGCTTGCCGTGCACGCCGCCCATGTATTCCGCCTTCACCCCACCATGGCAGGACCCGCACGTCGTCGCGATGTTCGCCTTATTGGTCGGGCTGCGAGGATCTTTGTGGCTCAAAATATTGTGCGATCCATGGCAGCTCATGCAATTCGCCGCCACCAGCAGTCCCTCTTTGCTGACCGCATACCCGTGGATTGAATCCATGTACACCGCGTACACATTCTGCAGCCCGTACTTCTGCGCCAGCGCTCGATTTCCATGGCAGGTGCCGCAGGTTTTCGGAATATTCAGCGGATACACCGCCGACCGAGCATCATCCTTGGTAAAAATCTCATGCGCATTTCCATGGCAGCTGGTGCAGGGGTGCGCGCTTGCCTTGGCATGGATGCTGCTGGCAATTGCCTTCGTCTGGTCGGCATGGCAAGTCACGCATTGCACCGCCGCCGGATGATCGGGATGCGGATAATCGTGGATAGAACTGTGGCAATCGCTGCATCCCAGGCTGCCGTGAATGCTGGAGTGAAATAGATTTGCGTCTACGCCCACATTTTTTCCCGACGCATCCTGCATCGTCTTGTCCGCATGGCAGGAGAGGCAGTCCGCATCCTTCGCCAGCACCACCCGCGGCATCGCCAGCAGCATCAGCGCCAACAGCGCACCCAGCAGCATTCTTCCCCGGCTGCCCAGTCTCGACGCGCTCAATTCGTCCCGCCGCTTCGTGGTCCTGGCAAAAATTCGCTCAAATACAAGCATCCGGCCGGCGTAGCCACTGCAGAAGTTATCAGGGTTACGCCCAGCCGGATTGCTGTGGAAGTACATCCCTACGGAGGAAATAGTTTTCATTGGGTCTCTGACCCCTGCCGCGTTTTGTGCGCGGAAAACAAAAGACAACAAGTGCACCAATGTTCATGACGAGAGAAGTCTTCCTCCCCCGCCCCAATCATTGCGACTACTTCTGCAACGTCCGAATATACGCAACAACAGCCGTAATCTCAGGGCCCGACAACTTCGTGCCATAGGCCGGCATCTTTCCCTTGCCGTCCTTCACGATTGCCACGTAGCTCGCTGTCGATGCCTTCTTCGACGCCGGCGTCAGGAACGAAGGTACATGCATCGCCTTACCCGCACCCCCACTGGCACTGCCGTCAGCAGAATGACACATGGCACATTTGCTCTTGTAAGTATCCGCTCCGCTGCTTTGGGCAAGCACGGTGCACGTAGCCAGGCTCACGAACGCCAGAGTGGCCAGTACTGTTTTGTGTCGATTCATACGTTGATCCTTTGTCGAAGTAGATTCAGTCCTTTTTCAAGGACTTCACGTACCTTACAGGGTCCGCTCTCAACCTGTGCAGAATATAAAACTGAGTGGATCATTGCCTGTGACAAACATCACACCTTAAGAAACCGCCAGATACCACGCACCTCCGCCGTCCATTAGGCCGCCGGTCCTTCCCAAGTCCCTCCCCTCCGCCCACAGCCGCAACCAAACAATAAGGCCAGCGGAGAACCGCTGGCCTTTCTCGCCACATACTTGCCTCGATCGCTACCTTCCAGCGATGAGTCTACTCGGTAAGCGAGTAAGTGATCTGCACCTCGGTTGATCTCCACCGGCGCAGCCTTTCCATCCACTTCGTAGGGCCTCCAACGCCACTGTCGCACTGCGACCAGCGCCGATTGTTGAAGCTCTTTCGGCCCCGACGCGACCTTCAGGTCTTCGACAGTCCCATCTTTTCCGATTTTCACGTTCAGTACGACAGTTCCCTGAATCTTCTTCTTCTTCGCCTCCATTGGATATTTCGGCTGCACCTGCTTCACAATTCGCGCCGCCATCACGTGGGACGGAACCTGGACCGCTCCCTCCTTCCCCGCTGTTGCGTTCGCCGCCCGCACAGTGACATGCGTCCCCACCATGCTCACCACCGCCACTCCACTCAGCAGCAACACCGCCATCATCGCCGCCACCCGCGTCAAACCCCTCAGTCGTTTCCCTCGCTGCATCATCAATCTCACCCTCCTTTCAAGAGTGTTGCCTTCAAAAATTCCCACCGCCGCCGTCGCTCCTCCTCGCAGTCCCGCAGGTATCACCATCGCCAGTCGCACGAGTGATCGCGCATACATGCGCCGGCTGTCGAGCACCTCGGCTGCCATCGCATCGCACGCCGCCTCGCGGCTTTCCCCCACCGCCTTCTTGATCAGCCACGCGCACGGATGGTACGCAACCGGCAGCATCAGCACGGCATATCCGACATTCTTCGCATAATCGCGCCGTCGCACGTGCGCCAGTTCATGCGCCATCGCCGCCAGCAGATCGCCTTCCTGCACCTTCCCGATGAATCCCACCGGCAGCAGAATCGTTTGCATCCCCACCATCGCCGGTCCCGCAACCGCAGCCGATTCACACAGCACCACCCGCGTCACGTTCATCCGCCGGCACAGTCCATCCCACCGCATCTGCAGCGGTTCAGCCAATTGCACTTCCGACGCGTTCCCGCGCAGCGCTCGAGTTGTCCACACGCCCCACACGATCCGTCCGGCAAAATACAAAATCACCGCGCCATACACCCCCAGCAAAATCGCCATCAGCGTCATCGATATCCGCAGGTGTCCACCCGCCACCGCCGTTCCCGGCATCATCGTCACCTGCACATGGCCTCCAGCGACGGCACCCGCACCTCCCCACGGAAACCTCGGCCACATTTCCACCCGTATCGCCGGCAGCACCGTCGCCAGCACTAGCGCGCTCACCCACGTCCAATGCACCGCTGCGGCAGAGTACAGTCGAGCCACCAGCCGCGCCGCCACCATCGCTACCAGCAACACCAGCGGCACCTGCCATGCCGAATTCATCAGGGTATTCACCAGCCAAATCATCAACGATTCCAGGAATGAGTGTTCCATCACCCTTCCTCCTCTTTGTCCAGCTCCCGGCTGAGTCGCGCAATCCGCTGCGGATCGATCTCGCGGCTCTTGATCAGGCTCAGCACCAGCTCTTCGCTCGAGCCGCCAAACATGCGATCCACCAGGTCGCGCACCGCATGTCGCAGTGCCTTCGCCTCGGTTACAGTGGCGCTGTAGACGTAGGCGCGCCCATCCAGTTTGCGCCGCAGTTTTCCTTTGCGATGCAGCGTATTCAGGACCGTCTGCACCGTCGTATATGCCAGCTCCCGGCCCAGCCCCTGCTGCACGTCGCCGACATTGCTCGCCCCCAGCTTCCAGATCACCTGCATGATCTCCAGCTCCAGCCGGGTTAAGCCTTCACCCTTCTTCGCCATGCCCATCTCCTATGCACGTAGTACTACGCCCATAGGACAAGATCTGTCAACTATGAATATAGGAGATATTTTCACGCGAACGTCCGCTCCCCACGACGCACCTGGTACTACTGTTGTAGATCGAAGATTTCGGAGGGAGCAGGGGGTTTTAACCCCCTGAAACAGAGCGAATTTACGTGGCCTTCAGGCCCGGGCCCTTGCCGTTTCTCAAGGGTTGGAACGAAATACAGCTGTAGTACTAGCCTCCATGCGCCCGGAAGCTATTCGTATCGCAAGGCAGTCTGGGGATCGGTCCTGGTGGCTCGTCGCGCCGGGACCCAGCAGGCGATCAAGGCAATTGCCGCCAGAAACAGCGGCACCACCAGGAAGGTGATGGGATCGTGCGGACGCACGCCGTAAAGAAAGCTGCGGGAGAATTTCGCAGCAAACCACGCAGCCGGCATTCCAATCGCAATCGCAATCACGATCAGTGACATCCCCTGCCGCAACACCAGCCCGCGAATCGCACTCAGCGGCGCTCCCAGCGCCAGTCGTATGCCAATCTCATGCGTCCGATGAGCCACCGAATAGCTGATCACCCCGTACAGTCCCACCGCTGCCAATGTCAGCCCGATAAATCCGAACACACCGAACAGTGTGCCCGCCAGCCGCGGCAGAAACAGCGCCTTGCTCAGATGTTCCTGCATGGTCTCCACCCCATACACCGCCATGTTCGGATCGAGCGCGCGAATCTGCGCGCGTGTGGCCTGGATCACAGCGCCCGGGTCTCCGGAATAATGAACCAGCAGCTGATATCCCAGGAAAGATGGATCGCTGCCCGTATTCTGCGCCAGCGATCGAAACAGCACATAGCGAGTCGGTTCGCCGTAGGTACGCGATTTTATGTTCTTGACCACTCCGATAATTTGATACGTTGCGCCGCCGCCCGTAAGTGTGTGGCCGATGGGATTGGTCCGTCCGTAAAGATGTTCTGCCAGCGCTTCATTGATGATCCCAACTTTGGGCGCGGTCGGCGATTCGTTGCCGAAATCGCGGCCCGTCAGCCGAGCAATCCCCAGCGTCTCAAAATATCCCGGCGTCGCCATGTACAACTCCACGCCGGGATCGGGCCCATCTTGCGGCTGCCCGTCCGCATGCAGCGCGTCGCTGCGATTGCCCCCCGAAAGAGGCACCGAGTCCGTCGCGGCCACCGACACCACCCCCGGCATCGCGGCCACTCGTTCCCGCACCAATGCCAGAAACTGCGTGGTCCGCTCCGGGCTGTACCCATGGATGCGCGGATCCACCGACACCATCAGCACATTGCGCGAGCGAAAGCCGATGTCGATCGATGAAGCTCCGGCGAGGCTGCGCAAAAATAGTCCCGCGGCCGACAGCAGTACCAGGGAGATGGCGATCTGCGCCACCGCCAGCCCATTGCGCAAACTGATTCGGCGGCCCGGACGAGCCAGCGCATCTTCCCCTTTCAGCGCGCGTGTCAGCATCGGGCGCGAAGCGATCCACGCCGGCACCAGTCCGCAGAGAATTCCTGTCAACACGCTCAGCCCGAAGGTATACAACACCACCCGCCAATCGACACTCAAACTAATGTCGAGCGGCACTGGCGCGGGCAACTGAAACGCGGAAAGTGCAGACGTCGCCCACAGGGACAGCAGTGTGCCGAGCACGCCCCCGCCCAGCGCCAGCAACACACTTTCCATCAGCATCTGGCGCAGTAACGCGCCGCGCGTGGCTCCCAGCGCGATGCGCACTGCCATTTCACGCTGGCGGCTGGCGGTCTGAATCAACATCAGGTTGGCAACGTTTGCGCACGCGGTCGCCAGCACCAGCAGCACCACCACCGAAAGCACCGTCAGAAATAACAGCACCGCCGCCCGGTCCCGCGGCGGCAGCGAGCCTGCCTGGTCAATCAGAAATCCGCCGCCTTTGTCTGTATCCGGGTAGGCCTTTGCCAGCCGCTGCGCAATCGTGGCCAGTTCAGCCGAGGCCTGGGCGCGGGTCACTCCGGGAGCCAGCCGTCCGATCACATCCAGCCAGTGAAAATCACGCATGGCGCGGTTTGGAACACTCGGCGCAAGTTGCTCCACGTTTCCCAGCGGCACCCAAAATTCCGGGTCAAGAATCAGGTCGAGCCCGTGAAATCCGCGCGGCGCAACGCCTACCACGGTAAACGGATGCCCCGACACCGTCACCGGCTTTCCCAGAATCTCCGGATCGCCGCCAAACCTCTGCCGCCACACCCTCTCGCTCAGAACAATCACCGGCGCATGCTCTTCCCCGGCAACAAATCCGCGCCCCAGACGCATGTGGAGCTGCGCCACGTCGAAATAATTCGCGCTCGCCGCTTGCCCCCAAATGCGCTCCGGCTCGCCCTTGCCGCCAATCGATGCCGGCAGCAATTCGTAATACGCTGCGACCGCGGAAAACGAATGCGCCTGTTCCCGCACATCGTTGTATAACGGCCAGGAAAAATTGTTGCAGCACTGATCGCCATCGTGCGTAGTGTGCAGCGACATCAAGGTGTCAGGATTTCCCACCGGCGCCGGGCGTAATACGAACCGGCTTACCATGGAGAAGATCGTCGAGTTGGCGGCGATACCCAGCGCAATCGCCAGCACAACCGCCAGCACAAAGGTCGGCGTTTTCGATAGCCGCCGGATACTGTAGCTCAGATCTTGATGCAGAGTCGCCATGGCTTTCCCCCCGCGAATACCTTGTGCGTTTGTACGGCACCCGAGTCCAGATTGTTCCCACAAATATTTCGCGATCTCCTCCGGCTTAAAACTACGCCAGAAAAGGCTTGACAGAGGCCAACAGCTGGATTATCGTCTTCCCTAATATGTTTAGGGATGAAACCATAGAAACTGGCGACCTCATTCAAGGCACGTTGGAGATGTTGATCCTCCGTGCACTCACCCGCGGATCCATGCATGGGTACGGCGTTGCAGAATGGATCCATCAAACATCGCAACAAGTGCTCAAGATCGAAGAAGGCGCGCTCTATCCGGCGCTGCACCGGCTTGAGCTGCGTGGTTTGTTGTCCGCAAACTGGGGCATTTCAGACAACAATCGCCGCGCCAAGTTTTATCAATTGACCGCCGAAGGTAAAAAGCGTCTCAGCGCAGAATCGCAGCGCTGGGCAAGGCTTTCGGCCGCAGTGGCATTTGTCATGCAAGCGTCTTGACGCTGATGGATAAGTTGTGAGGGGTTTCGATATGGGTTCCAGTCTCCACACGTTTTTGCTTCGCATCAAGACGCTGTTTCGCAAGAACCGCATGGATCGCGAAATGGCCGAAGAACTGGAGTTTCATCAGACAATGTTGCGCGAAAAATTAGCAGGCCAGGGCGTCCCCAAATCTGAATTAAACAATGCCGCTCGCCAGACCTTTGGCGACTCGGCACGCTGGCATGAACGGCTCAGGGAACTGTGGCAGTTTCGCGGACTGGAAAACCTTCTTCGCGACATCAGCTTCTCCGCCCGAATGCTGAAGAAGTCGCCCGGCTTCACCACCGTCGCCATACTCACGCTGGCCATCGGAGTCGGCGCCAACACCGCTATCTTCTCCCTCATTAATGGCCTGCTGCTACGCCCGCTGCCGGTTCCCCATTCCGACCAATTGGTCGTGCTCAATATTCACGAGGGCGGTCCCACACCCAACTACAGCTTCCCCACCCCATTCTTTCGCGCATTGGAACATCAGCCGGCCATCTTCTCGGATGTCTTTGCCTATAACAACAATGGACGGCCATTGCAGGTGCAGGCTCGCTCTGGCAGTGAAGACGTCCCCGGAATGGAGGTGAGCGGCCAATTCTTCCGCGCGCTGCAGACTCCTCCCTTGCTGGGGAGATACTTGACCCCCGCCGACGACAAGACCGGAGGCAATCCAGCAGGACTGGCCGCTGTGATCAGCGAGAATTTCTGGCGACGCTGGTTTCATCGCGATCCCAACGTGGTCGGCCGCAAGCTCGTCATCGCCAACGTGCCCTTCACCGTCGTGGGAGTGATGCCGAAGCGGTTTATTGGCGCCGACCTCATGCAGCGGCCAGACATCTTTGTTCCACTCTCGGCCGAGCCGATCGTCGACGCACCGCGGCACAATATTGACGAAGGCCTCAACGCCTGGTGGCTGACCGTGATTGCACGCTTGCAGCCCGGCGTCACGCTGCAACAGGCGAACGCGGCCTTACATACAGTTTCCGGTCCAATTCTGCACGCGGCGGATGATCCCAACTACATCAAACAGGAAGATAAGGCGCATTTCCGTTTCCAGGCTGAACCTGGCTCCGGTGGATACGCGATGGCGCGTTTTTTCTTTCGCAATCCGCTCCTCGCCTTACTCGCGATGTGCGCGGGAATCCTGTTGCTCGCCTGCCTCAACCTCGCCAGCCTCCTGATTGCGCGCGGTGCGATGCGCGAGCGTGAACTGGCAACTCGGCTGGCCATGGGCGCCACGCGCTGGCGCCTGATGCAGCAATTATTCATCGAAAGCCTGTTGCTCGCCGTGCTGGGAACCATCGCCGGCATTGCCGTGTCGCCGCTAGTCAGCAGCTCGCTGGCCGCATTTCTCACCAGCAGTACTGGCGATCCAAGCGTTGTTCTCGACACCTCGCTCGATCTCCGCGTGTTTGTTTTTGCCGCAGTCATCGCCATCGTCTCCGCCGTGCTGATCGGACTCATGCCGGCGCTGCAAGCCACCGCAGGCAATCTCAACGACCACATCAAAGACGGTCAACATGCCCGGCAACTGCATGAGCAGCGATGGCTCCTGCCCCGGATTCTCATGGCGTTGGAGGTTGCTCTGGCTCTCGTACTGGTTGTCGGTGCAGGACTGCTGGCGACAAGTCTGGTAAAACTCTATCGCTCCGGCATCGGTTTCGATCCCAGGGGCCTGGCAAACATCTCCTTCAACATGGACAAACAACAACTGGAGGGCGATGCCCTGATGCAGGTGTATCAGGAACTGGGCCAGGGTTTGAGCCATCAACCGGGCGTAAAAAGTGTCAGCTTCCAGTTCATCATCCCACTATCGCATCGCGGCTGGAATGGTCATTACTCTGCGCCAGGCGGCAACGATCACGTCATCTGGTTGAACAGCGTGGGACCGGACTACTTCAAAACCATGCGAATCCCTATGTTCATGGGAAGAGAATTCCGCTGGAACGATACCAACGCTTCCGGCCTGAAAATCATCTTGAATCAGTCTGCTGCCAATCTCTTATTTCCAGATCAGAATGCGCTTGGGCAACAGATCGTCGATCCTCAGGAGAAGACTTCGTATCAGGTGGTGGCGATCGTGGCAGACGCGAAGTATTTGAGCGTGATGGATCCTGCGCCTCCGGCCGGCTACGTACCAATCCAGCAGGACGAACAGAAAAAGCCCTCGCTCACTGCGGTGGTTCGTGTCGATGGCCCCATAGATCCGCTGGCCGCGGCTGCGCGTTCCCTCGCCGCACGGCTCGCACCGACCATCCCGCCTCCAGTTCTCACGACAATGGATGAGGTCGTAAACAACTCCGTCAGCGCCCAGCGGATGATGGCGATTTTGTCGCTCTTCTTTGCCGGTTGCGCGCTGCTGATCACCGCCATTGGACTCTACGGAACACTCGCCTATGCCACCGCGCGACGTACCAGCGAGATCGGCATCCGCATGGCGCTCGGTGCCAGGCGCGGGCAGGTGATCGCCATGGTCTTCCGCCAGAATGCCTGGGTTGCCATCGCCGGTTGCATCTCTGGTTTGATTGCAGCCGTCCTCGCCTCGCGAGCCATGGCAAGTTTTCTGTATGAGACATCGCCCCATGATCCCTGGGTCTTGCTCGTCTCGATTGCCGTCTTGTTGATGATTGCCAGCTGCGCCTCGCTGCTGCCTGCACTACAGGCCGCAAAAATCGACCCCATCCTCGCCATCCGCTGCGAATAACGTAGAAAATGTCTCAGCGGAATCGCAGCAGTGGGCAACGTTTTCGGACGCACTTGCATGTGTGATGCAAGCGTCATGACGTTCATGGAAAAGTTGTGAGGGCTTTCAATATGGGTTCCAGTCTCCACGCATTCTTGCTCCGCATCAAGACGCTGTTTCGCCTGCGCCGCATGGATCGCGAAATGGCCGAGGAACTGGAATTTCATCAGTCGATGTTGCGCGACAAATTATTGCGCCAGGGGGTGTCCAAGGTGGAGGCTGACGAAGCCGCGCACCACATCTTTGGGAATGCCGGCCGCTGGCATGAACGGCTCAGGGAGCTCTGGCAATTTCGTGGACTGGAAAATTTTCTTCGCGACATAAGCTTCTCCGCGCGGATGTTGAAGAAGTCACCCGGCTTCACCACCGTCGCCTTGCTTACCCTGGCCATCGGAATCGGCGCCAACACAGCCATCTTTTCACTCATCAACGGACTACTGCTGCGGCCATTGCCAGTTCCTCACGCTGACCGACTCGTGGTGTTGCAGATCCATGAAGGCGATCCGGAGCCCGGCTATAACCTCTCTTCCCCACTCTTTCGTGGGCTGGAGCGGCAGCACACAATCTTCTCCAATGTGTTTGCATATTTCGGGGGCGCAGCACTGCAGGTGCGTGGGCGTACCGGCAATCAAGAGGTTCATGGGGCAATGGTCAGCGGCCAATTCTTCCAGGCGTTGCAAACTCCTCCGTTGCTGGGGCGATACTTGACCGCTGCAGACGACCAAACCGGCGGCAATCCCGAGGGCCTGGCCGCTGTGATCAGTGAGGGCTTCTGGCAGCGCTGGTTTAACCGTAACCCAGATGTAGTCGGTCGCAAACTCATCATCGCCAACGTGCCGTTCACGGTGGTCGGAGTGATGCCAAAAAGGTTCTTCGGCGCCGACCCAACCCAGAGACCTGAAATCTATGTACCGCTTTCGACAGAGTTCATCCTCGATGCGCCCTACAACATGACGGCCGGCGGCATCCACGCCAATTGGCTGAAAGTAATGGCACGCCTGAAGCCTGGCGTGAGCCTGCAACAAGCCAACGCAGCCTTAACCCCGCTTTCAATGCCGATCGTACGCGAACAGATTTCAGATGCGGACTGGATCGCGAACGCAGTGCAAACTCACTTCCATTTTGCGGTGGTGTCGGGCGCCACGGGCTTTACGTATGTTCGCGCGCTTTACCGCAAGCCGTTGGTGGCCATGTTCGCCATGTGCGGAGGAATTCTACTGCTCGCCTGTCTGAACCTGGCCAGCCTGTTGATGGCACGCAGCGCGGCGAGAGAACGCGAATTGGCGACTCGACTGGCGCTGGGCGCGACCCGAAGCCGGTTGATCCAGCAATTACTGGTAGAGAGTTTGCTGGTTGCAATTGTCGGAACTATAGCGGGCTTAGCCGTGTCACCCCTCGTGAGCCAGTCCTTGACCACAATGATGCTGCGCGGCTACTTCTCCGGATACATCGACACCTCCATCGATATGCGAGTCTTCCTCTTTGCCTCAGCAACGGCATTGCTGGCCACCTTCTTGATCGGGCTTGTCCCCGCACTGCAAGCCACGTCGGGAAACTTGAACGATCAAATCAAGAATGATCGACACTCGCGGCCCACGCATTCACGCCAGAGGATGATTCCCCGAATTTTGATGGCGTCGGAGGTAGCGCTGGCGATGGTATTGGTTGCGGGTGCGGGATTGCTGGCAACAAGCCTGCTGCGACTGTATCGGACTGGGTTGGGATTCGATCCAAAGGGATTGATAAATATTTCCTTCAATATGGACAAGCAGCCGCTGGAAGGTCCTGCGTTGATCCAGTTATATCAAGCCCTGGGCGACGGACTGCGCCACCTGCCAGGTGTGCGCAGCGTGAGTTGGGAGTATGTCCAGCCGCTGATCGGAATGACGATTACCAGGGATTTTCAAACGCCTTTCAGCAAGGGGAATCGCGAGGCTTACAGCAATATCGTCGCGCCGGAATATTTCGCGACGATGCGCATTCCCGTGCTCGCCGGTCGTGATTTTCAGTGGACTGACACCAAGGCCGAAGGAAAAAAAATCATTCTCAATCGAACCGCCGCCAGGCTCTTGTTTCCTGGACAGAATGCCGTCGGACAGCAGGTGACGGATGATGATAAGGTCCCATTTCAAGTGATAGCCGTGGTCGGCGATGCCCACTACATGTCCATTCAACGCGCCGCACCTCCAGGAGTGTATCGTCCAATCACCCAGAGCGATTCGAAGAGGATCTCGTACACGGCTGTTGTGCGAACCAATGGCCCCATCGCTCCCTTGGCCGCGGCTGCGCGTTCCCTCGCCGCACGGCTCGCGCCGACCATCCCGCCTCCAGTTCTCACGACAATGGATGAGGTCGTAAACAACTCCGTCAGCGCCCAGCGGATGATGGCGATTTTGTCGCTCTTCTTTGCCGGTTGCGCGCTCCTCATCACCGCTATTGGACTGTACGGAACACTCGCCTATGCCACAGCGCGCCGAACCAGCGAGATCGGCATCCGCATGGCCCTCGGTGCCAGGCGGGGGCAAGTCATCGCCATGGTCTTCCGCCAGAATGCCTGGGTTGCCATCGCCGGTTGCATCTCGGGAATGATTGCCGCCGTCCTAGCGTCGCGCGCCATGGCGAGTTTTCTGTATGAGACATCGCCCCATGATCCCTGGGTCTTGCTCGTCTCGATTGCCGTCTTGTTGATGATTGCCAGCTGCGCCTCGCTGCTGCCTGCACTACAGGCCGCCAGAATCGACCCCATCCTCGCCATCCGCTGCGAATAGAAATCTCGCCCCTCCCCTCGTGTCGAAGTCCCGCGAAATCTCCACTTGACAATCTAGAGGACACCATGCTCTCATCTTGATTGTCTAGAGGTGACACCGCCCATGCCCGCAAAGCCCGACACAATCACTCAGAATGATTCCGACTCCCGCGACCTGGTCCAGGGAACCCTGGAAATGCTGATCCTCAAAACCCTCGCCCTCGAACCCATGCACGGCTATGGCGTTGCCCTTCGCATTGAGCAGATCAGCCACGGCGTCTTCCGCGTCAACCCCGGTTCCCTGCTCCCCGCGCTCAGCCGCATGGAACGTGCCGGCTCGGTCAAATCCGAATGGCACGCGACAGAAAATAATCGTCGCGCCAAGTATTACCAGCTCACCGCCAAAGGTCATAAATCTCTGGCCCGCGAAACCGAACAGTGGCAGCGTCAGACCGCCGCCATCGCCCGCATTCTCGAAGCGCAACTATAAATAGGCGAAGCCATCATCAGGAGCACGCCATGCAATGGATGACAAATATTCTCACCGGGCTGAAATCCCTCCTCCACAAGCAGCAGGTTGAAAACGAGCTTGACGAGGAGTTAGAGAGCTATCTCCAGGCCTCCGTCGCCCAGAAAGTAAAGTCCGGCATGAGTCCGGAAAATGCTCGCCATGCCGCGCTGGTTGAATTAGGCAGCCGCAGCGTCGTCAAACATCAAGTCTGGTCGTCGCGATGGGAATCGACCCTCGACAGTGTTCTTCTCGACATGAAGATCAGCCTGCGCACCCTCGCGAAAAGCCCCGGCTTTACCGCCATTGCCCTGCTCTCCATCGCTCTCGGCATCGGCGCCAACACCGCCATCTTCACCCTCATTCACCAGGTAATTCTTCGCAATCTTCCGGTACAAGATCCGCAACAACTCGTCACCTTCGGCACATCCACGGGCGGCGGCATCCTCGGTGGCGTCGATCTCGGATTTAACAGCATGTTCCCATGGGATTTCGCACATCAACTGGAACGCAATCCCGGTCCATTCCAGGGCATCGCCTCCTATAGCAGTTTCGGGCCAAGTGTCAGCGTGCGGCCTCCGTCTTCTGCCAACACTCAAGCCTCTGCACCCTCGGCAATTTTGGCGCCCGCCGTTCTCGTTTCAGGAAATTATTTCAGCGTCCTCGGCGCGCAGCCGCTGTTCGGCCGAACCATCAATTCATCTGACAACGCAACTCCTGGCAGCGGCGCAGTGGTCGTCGTCAGCGAACATTTCTGGCGTCAGTCGCTTTCCGCCGATCCCGACATTCTGGGCAAAATCATCACCATCAACAGCGCTCCCTTCATCGTCATTGGAGTCATGCCGAACCAGTTCCACGGCATCAAGCTGGATACCGATCCGACCGCGCTCTGGACCCCGATCATGATGCAGTCCGTCATCCTGCAGCAACCTTCCTTCCTCGGGCCCGGTGGACCTTATTTTCTGGAGATGTTTGCCCGCCTGAGCCCTGCGGCATCCACCAGCAAGGCTGCGCTGGCACAAAGCCAGCTCTGGCTCGATCAGCAGATTCGCGCCGGCGTTCGCGCCACGGAAAGCGGCACCATTTCTCCTGCGCGCCAAAAGGAAATCAATCTCATCAGCGTTCCCCTGATCTCCGCGCAACGCGGTGTCTCCTCCATGCGTGGTCAGTACGGCAACTCCCTCATCATCCTCATGGCAGTTGTCATTTTGGTATTGCTGATCGCATGCGCCAACCTGGCCAACTTTCTGCTGGCCCGCGCCGCAACTCGTCAGCGAGAAATTGCAACCCGCCTCGCTCTCGGCTCCAGCCGTCATCGCATCGTCCGCCAAAGTCTCATCGAGGCTCTCGCCCTGGCTTTGCTGGGTGGCGTCATCGGCCTCGCCATCGCCTTCGCCGCAACCCGCGCCCTCATCGCTTTTGTTAGCCAGGGCAGCACCAATACATCGCTCAGCTCCACTCCAGACGCCACCGTTTTGCTCTTCACTCTGGCAGCATCTCTCTTTACTGGATTGCTATTCGGCCTGGCGCCTGCCATCGTTTCCGCCCGCACAGGCGCAGCCGGCTCGCTCAGCTCCAATGCGCGCACGGCTCAAGCCAGCCAGGGACGCGCCTCCCGCCTCTGGCCTAAAACACTGGTCACTGCCCAGATCATCCTGTCGCTGCTGCTCCTCGTCGGCGCTGGCCTTTTCCTCCGCTCACTGCGCAACCTGCAACAGCAGGACTACGGCTTCAACCGAACCCATTTACTCCTCGCCGATTTTGATGCCAAGCTCGCCGGCTATAAGTCAACCCAGGCCGCCGCCCTGAATCAGCAGCTCATCGATCGACTCTCCGCTCTTCCGGGAGTGCGCTCCGTCGCCGTTGCCAACACTCTCCCCATTCAATCCGGTACTGAGCAATCCAGCTTCAAAATCTCCGGCTATACACCTGCGCCCAAAGAAAACATGAGCGCCACCATCGATCGCGTCTCCGGCAAATATTTCCAGACTGTCGGCGTTCCCATCCTTGCCGGCCGCTCCATCCTGCCATCGGATACGGCCAGCGGTCTCAAGGTTGTGGTCGTCAGCCAGAGCCTGGCAAAACAATTCTTCCCGAAGGGGAATGCGGTCGGCCACGTCCTCACCATTGATGCCGATCAGATCAAGGGCCCTTGGCAGATTGTCGGCGTTGCCAAAGATACCCGCTCCGGTGATCCACGTAACAAAATATCCTTCCCAACCACCTACATCCCCTTGGCGCAAATTGATCCATGGATGCCCATAGATCCCGCCCCATCCAACGGCGCAACCGCTGCCAATGCCACTCCCGCACCGCGCGAACAAAATCAGGATGCCTTTGCGAACAACATCCTTATGCGCACCACCGGCGATCCTGCGCAGAGTGCCGCCGACCTCCGTTCCGTGGTGCGGTCAATCGACCCGAGTCTGCCCTTGCACCACATCATCACCATCCACGATCAAATCTCCAGCCTCATGACCCACGACGAGCTCATCGCCACCCTCACCGGAATGTTTTCCCTGCTCGCCCTGCTGCTCACCGCCATCGGCCTCTTCGGCGTCATGAGCTATAACGTAGTCCGCCGCACTAACGAAATCGGCATTCGCTTCGCCCTCGGTGCGCGCCGCCCAACCGTCCTCTGGATGATCCTTCGCGAATCGCTCCTCCTGCTCGCCTTCGGCGTCGGCGTAGGGATTCCCCTCGCCCTGGCTGCGACCCGGTTCGTCCGCCAGCAGCTGTACGGTCTGGGCGCGATTGATCCCGCCACCTGCGTCACGGCCATCGCAGTCGTCATCGTGATGACCTTGTTCGCCGCCTGGCTCCCCGCCCAACGCGCCACCAAGGTAGACCCCATGATCGCCCTCCGCTGCGATTAGCCATCCGAGGTACTTCGCGGCGCGTCCGACGCTTTTCAAGACTCCACGTGCGTTCTTGTGTTTAAAGGTTAGTAGCCAATGATCACTCCGGGACATGTGGAACTCATGTCAGTGCTGCGGTGTCTAAAGACAGCATGGTTTCGTCTCGGTACAGGGCTCGCTCCGTTTTGATCTTCTTGGTTTGTTGTTTCACTCCCGCGGTTGCTCAACAGCCATCTCCAACCAAAGTGTCAGTAAGACAGCTAACCGCAGAGCAGATTGCGGTGTATAAGACCTTCTTGGAGGATTTCCTGTCGGGCTCAAACTCCTCTATAAATGTGTCAACCACGACCAGGCCATTCGAGCCGAATAAGGACGATTTGCAAGGCTGTTTGATTGGGTTTCCTCACGCCAGCGGCACCAAGGAGTTGCACCAACTCGCCGATAGTCTTGTAAATAATCGCGTCCACTTTGTTGATCCCGCGACCTACAAGGTCGCCCAGGTGGGAGATTTCATGCGTCAGGGAGAAGATTTGGACGGCGCCGTACAATCTGCTTTCGACCGCGGGCTTATGAGTTTGTCAGAGGTTGTCTTCGACCGCGGTCATAAGCGCGCGGCGCTGAGCTTTAGTTTCCAGTGCGGGCAACTATGCGGGCACGGCGGCGTTGTGATCTACGAACTCAGGAATGGTCAGTGGCAGCGATCCAAGCGGCATTGCGGCTCACGGATCAGCTGAGAGAAATCCCCTCGTCCGCGCCCCTGATCACGTTGCCGGCTCGTTCCACGACCCACTCCGATCCCGTCCCCGTTTGTTTCTCCTAGCCGTCGCTCGCCCTCTCTCCATACAATCGGTCGAAGAGGTCCCACGCGCATGGCTTTCCACCCATCCTGCCCCGCACCCAAACCCTGCCCCGCTCGCAAACTCAACTCGCCATCGCGCGCGCGGTTACTTCGCGCAGCCGCCTCCGCGTTCGCCCTGCTTCTCGTCTCTTTCCCATGCGCCGCCCCTTTATCCGCGCAGACTCAAACCCAACCACCCGCCGCCACACCCGCAAAAATCCAAAGCAACTGGCGTGTCCAGGAATTCATGGTCCCCATGCGAGACGGCATTCGCCTCCAAACCGTCGTCATCTCCCGCAGAGATCAAACCAAACCGCTGCCTATTTTGCTGACCCGCACTCCCTACGGCGTACCCACGCAACAGGACTTCGATAAAGCCGCCGCAAAAAACGGTGCCGACTGGGTGCCGACAAACTGGAAAGAGCTCGCCGCCGACGGATACATCTTCGTCATGCAAAACCTGCGCGGACGCTTCAAATCCGAAGGCGTCTTTCTCCTCACGTCGCGCTACGATGCCGACGATCCCAAGCAAACCAACGAAACCAACGATGCCTACGACACGATCAGCTGGCTGGTAAAAAATGTTCCCAACAACAACGGCAAAGTCGGCATCTACGGCGTCTCCTATAACGGATTAACCGCCGGCCTGACCCTTCTCCATCCCAATCCCGCGCTCAAAGCAGTCAGCGAACAAGCCGCGCCCGTCGATCAGTGGATGAACGACGATATGCATCGCTATGGCGCCCTCCGCGAAAGCTACGCCTTCGAGTATTCCGTCATGGAGCAGTCCGATAAAAACACCAACAAGCATTTCGACTTCGACACCTACGACACCTATCAGTGGTACCTCAACCTCGGGCCCTTAACGAATGCGAATGCGAACTACCTCCACGGTTCCATTCCCTATTGGAACGACATCATGGCCCACCCCAACTACGACGAGTTCTGGAAGAAGGAAGCCTGGGTCAACCAGCTGCACAGCTCCACTGTTCCCAATCTCAACGTCGCCGGTTTCTGGGATCAGGAAGACCCCTGGGGCCCGTGGCAGATCTTTCGCCACGCGGAACAGCATGACCCCGACCACGACAACTTCATGGTCGCCGGCCCCTGGTACCACGGCGAATGGCAGACGCCCGTAGGGGATCGCATCGGCATCGTTCCCTTCGGCGGCCACAAGACGGCCCTCGAATTTCGCCGCAACATTCAGGCCGCCTTCTTCCGCTACTATCTCCACGGCGAAGGCAACAAGCCCAACTGGGAAGTGACAACCTTCCAAACCGGAACCAACACCTGGCACAGCTATGCGACCTGGCCACCGGCAGACTCGAAGCCAACCAATCTATATCTACACTCCGACGGAACGTTATCTTTCGACCCCGATACTCCCGGCGGTCCGCAATATCGCCAGTATGTTTCCGATCCCGCGAATCCCGTGCCCTATCGCGTCCGCCCCATCTCACCCACCTACCCTGAACCCGAGTGGACCACCTGGGAAGTCGCCGATCAGCGCTTCGTCGAGCATCGCCCCGACGTCCTCACCTTTCAGAGCGCGCCTCTCGATCATGATGTCGTCGTCACCGGCCCCATCTCCGCCGCCCTCTACGCCTCCACCTCCGGCACCGATTCCGACTTCGTCGTCAAGTTGATCGACGTCTACCCGGAGAGCGGTCAAATCGGCGCCGACAATATTCCGCCTAACAAGCCCACCGGCTACACCGATTCGCTCAACGGATATGAACTGCCCATCGCCATAGAAGTCCGCCGCGGTCGTTTCCTGCATAGCTACGAGCATCCGCAGCCCCTCAAACCCAACCATCCCTACGACTGGGACATTCCCCTGCGCGATCACGATCACGTATTTCTCAAGGGACATCGCATCATGCTGCAGGTGCAGTCCACCTGGTTCCCCGTCATCGACCGCAACCCGCAGAAATATGTCCCCAGCATCTATCAAGCCACCGCCACCGACTTCGTCCCCGCAACCCAGCGCATCTACTGCACCCCCAAAATGCCGTCCCACATAGTGCTCCCCATTATCACGCGATAACCCATCTATCACTGAGGTTCCTCGCAGTCACAGCAGTGGTAATGTGGGAATCCCGCAGGGATTTCCAAGGGGTGTCGAAGGGTGGAAAGCCGTCTTTTGGCTATCCACCCTTCACCCCGTCATTTCCACGGCTTCGTTTTGAGCGCGTTTGGGATTCGCATCGCCTCGCCTGTGGACTCGTATACTCGGTAAAAATATACGGAGGGATTGGAAAATGCCCTGTTGGCCAGATGTCTGGGATCAGATAAAGCACCTCACGCCAGTAATAGGAGCGTTTGTTGTACTCGTCGCCTATACCGCGTTGGTTGCTCTACTTCTCTGCGCACCGAAGCTCAGAAAACGTTGGCAGCGGATCTCATCTCGTCTCCTTGGTACTGCGGGCCTCGTGCCGCTCGTTTTTGTGATCCTCGTTATACTCCTCGGCCTAGGGTTGAACGGGGGTAACCCACCGACGAAGACACGTGTGATCCAGTCGCCGGACGGCCAGCAGGCCAAGCTGAGTTACAGCGCTGGCTTTCTTGGCCGCGACTATACCGACGTCACACTGAAGCAGACCGGCTGCTGTCGGCACATCACAGTCTTTTCACATAGCGGCCCAAGTTGGTTCGACGACCCGAAACTCGAATGGCACGACAGTCATCATTTGCAAATCACCTACCATGCTCGTCCTGGCGATCCGCAACATTGCGAAAACAAAGTGGGAGAAATCACGATCACGTGTACCTCTTTGCCATGGCCAAGTACATCGGCTGGTGCCCCGACCTCTCCGGAGGCTCCCCACAACTGAGGCGAATGGCGATTACCGCTGAATCCCCTATCTCCCTCGTCTCTGCAACTGCGGCACACACGCCCCCGAAAATGGATTCGCTATATACGTCCCCACAAACCCCGAAAGAATCACCGTCCCATCCTCATTAAAATGCGCCGTATGAAATTCTCCCTCAGGCAGATCGTTCAGCCGCCGCCAATCCTGCCCATCATCCTTGCTGACGTACACCCCGGTAATCGCACTTAGCACTTCCCGGTTCGGCCGCAGCGGATCCACTTCAATCCCGTACGCCCGAATATTCGGCCCCACCACATCCTTCATCCGATGCAGCAGAAATCGCGCATGCGTCACCCGCGCTACTTCATCCGGCGTCACCGGGTTATACACGCCCCAGCACGCGGCAATATGCAGCCCGCCCACCGTGCTCATCCCATGAATCGCAGAGTCCGGACCCACCCCCGTCACGCGCGTCCAATGCATCGTCGCCAAATTCAGTCGGTACGCCTGATCGCCCGTTCCTAAATAGAGTGACCGCGGATGCGCCTTGGTCGGATCATCGAAGGCCATCGAAAAAATATCCAGATCATTCGGCAGTCGAGGAAACCTTCCCTCCTCCACCCACTCCCCCTGCCCGTCTCGCCGATAAATATAGACCTGCGGCGTCAAATCGAAATACCCATACCCGATCAGCATCCGCTTTCCATCCGCACTAATCAGCACCACCCCCGCCCGCACCGGCTGCCCCGCCTGCTTCGGTATCGGCACCTTCGGCCGCGTGTCCGGAACCATCGGGCCCACGATCGGTTTCACCACCGCGCTCGCCATCGTCCCGTGTGGGATCACCTGGAACGCTCCCAGCTGCGTGGTCACCACAAAGTCCTTGCCGCCCGGCTCGACCGCCAGGCCATTGCGCAATCCCTCGCCAATTTTCGCGTTGAAATATTTTCCGCTCAGCCGCGCAATCGGCGTCCACGTCACCCCGCCATTCGTCGACTTCGAAAGATAAATCGCCCGCTCCGCCGCCGGAACATGGCTGTCCATATCCGCCGTCAGCCCCCACACTTCATTCGAGCTTCGTGTCCGCGGGTCAATCGCCATCGTCTCCAGAAACTCACTGGCATACTCGTGAGTTCCGGGAAGCGTCTTCACCTTATAGACCTGGCATCCATCCAAGCCGCTTCTTGTCAAATTATTAGCTGGCGCATTGAAAGTAGAAGATGAATGTTTTCCCGGCCGCCTTCGCCTTCGCATCTTTCACTTGCACAGCCCCAGAATTTGACGCCCGCATCGCCATCGGCGCAGCCACTCCCCATGCCATCGCCGTAGCCGCAAGCAACAGTCCGCGAAATCTCCGTCGTTGTTTCCACTGCGACATAGCGTCTCTATGTCGAGCCTAATCTCGCGCCTCAGATTCCTTCAATGCCATTCTTCTCCTGATGCAAGCCGCGCCCCATTTGGTATAGTCAGCAAATCCCGCTGGAGTGCCTGCCATGTCCGCGAACCCGCGCCCTATCTCGATCACGATCCTCGCCGGCATCTACATCGCAGTCGGCCTCATGGGCTTCATCTATCATTTTCATGAAATCGTCGCGCTGCAACCCGACAGCCTCTGGATCGCACTCACCGAAGCTCTGGCCATCGTCTGCGGAGTGTTCATGCTGCGCGGCCAGAACTGGGCACGCTGGCTGGCGCTTGCCTGGATTGCATTCCACGTCATCCTCAGCGCCTTCCATTCCATGCACGAATTCCTGATGCATAGCCTGATCTGCGCCCTCATCGCATGGGTTCTGCTGCACCCCACCGCCGCGCGATATTTCCGGGGCTTCCAAACCACCGCAACCTAAGTAAGCACGCGCTGCGCCCCTGGCGCAGCGCGTGCCTCCGGAGCTGTTTTACTTCACGGAATCGGAACTCCAACGGCGGCTGAACTGACGTGCGTAAAGTACCACCGCCCATGGATCTTTTTGGCTTCGCCGGTAAGGTCTACGTGGCTTTTGGCTGTCCAGGACGGCAACCCGGTGGCTGAATTCAACGACACGTCGAAGTAATGGCATTCGAAATACACCGATGATTTCCACTGGCCGTCCCAGTCCTTTTGAGGGACATACTTCGTTTTGTACGCCGGGGAAAGCGACACAAACTTATTGGCTTGCTGCATCCCGCCGGAAACATACTTGAAGAAGGTGCACAGCGTGCCCTGTTGACCGGTGGCGGACGTGTCGCCCGTGGGTAGAGGGCAACTTGCCGGATTGTCCGGATCGCCGTAGCCGATATAATTTCCTGCCGCGGTAGAAGTGCCGACAATCGTGATTTCGCCATCCTCAGTCCATAGCGCGACAGCGGCACGGATTCGCTGCGTGATCACCGTTGCCGAATCGCCATTCACTGGATCGTGGACGCTGACTGCGGCGTGGAAGGCTGCGTGAAGCTGCTCCAGTTCCGCCATTTGGGCCAGTTGTTCGTTATCGTCCTGCCAGCCATCTGCATGGGCAGCTCCTATCGCCACGATAGATCCCACTGCCAGCAGAACCGCAAAACGTGTGTACCCCTTCTTGAATGTCGATTTCATGTCCGTCTCCCCTCTGAAAAACCGGTTACGAGATTTCATTGCTTTGCCCCGCCTCTGCCGGGCTCCCCGGGTGGCATCGAGTGAATCGCGATGGACGCATCTGCGGCAATGCAGAACACGTGAACTTCCAGGTAAAGATTGGGGGAAGCGATCGCTCGCCGGAATTGATTACGCAGGCCAATCCAGCTACCGCTCAGAACAATTCCTTGAAAGAAGTGCTGGGAGTAATGCGCGTCGCCTTCAGCGTGCCCGTAACCATCAACGTAGGATTTCCGTTGATGTCGTACGCCTGGAAGCTGAACGAGCCCGAGTAGTGATTCCCGTCCTGTCCCAGAGTGACTTTCTCCAGAATCTGGGCTCCACCCTGCGGGTTGCCAGTTGGATCGTTGCCCTGCCACGCAATGTGGTTGAGGAAATATTGCCGTCTTCCCGTCTGTTTCCACACGCCCAGGCAGAAGTTGCCGTCCTGCGCCGGTCGCGAGGAGTTCATAATCTCCGTCCCATCCCGATGCCAGACAACCACGGAGTTGTCGAACGGTTCCGGCAAAACATACGGCCCGTCGTTCATGCTTTCGCCTGTGAAGACCAAATGCCACATGCCAACGATGGACGGCTCTTGATTGCTGCCTTCGTCGAAATCTGCAAAGTGCAGCATCGGCTGTATACCCGCTCCTTGCAGGTGCCATCCCATCGGCTGAATCATCTTCGCCGATACACCGCATTGTGCCTGGACCCCGGGGCCTAGCCACAATGCCATTGCCAGTGCGGCGCATGCCGCCACGAAATACCTATTGAGAACTTTCATTAGTTTGCCTCTCCTCCGCCGGAATCCCCGGCTGGCACCGAGTGAACCCCGATCGACGCATCGCCGGCAATGCAGAACAGGTGAACTTCCAGGTAAAGATTGGGTGAAGTAATAACCCGCCGGAATTGAATGCCATACCCCAAACCCAGCGAATGCCGATGCCATACTTCGCCGGCTGGTGGCCTCCGCCACTGAGTGAACTCGAACCTTCGTTACACTTTGGACCGGGGAAATTCGATACAAATACCTTGCAGTCGAATGGCCCTGAATCAGAATTTCGCACTTTTATTGTTGACTCTGGATGCCCGCCCGCAGTCGAGGCCGCGGGACTGTGGGAAGGATGAAAGCGGCTTTCCGTACTCCGCCATTTCCATGGCCTGCTGCGGAATGCATGTCCAAAAAGCAGACTTCCCGAAAAACCGTTTTTCGGGAAGTCCGCTTCAACGTGCGGAAAGTCCGTGTGGTTTCCTTATTGAATGTTGAGATCGCGCGTCAGACGAGTTGGGGTAATCGAGACAGTTTCCTTCGTACTACCTGCGGTCAAAACCCCACTCATCGCGGTGATGGGAGCGAACCCCACGAACCGGTAAACGCCCTTTTTATCTGTATAGGTCTGGAAAATGTGACCAGGCACCGTCAGAACAACCTTTTGTCCGATGATCGGCATGTGGTTGTGATCGTACAGTATGCCTGTGGCAAAGGGATTACCGGTGGGAATCGCCGAAAACATAAACGAATTAAATAAGGTATCCCAGTAGACCGCAACCTGAGCAACGTCTCCAGCGTACCCGTACGAAGGGTCGGCGACAGCGACGGTCGCGGAGCTTGTCGTGCCACTACTGTTCGCTGTGCTATTCGTTTGCGTCCACGCCCAGGAATCCTTGGTGGACACCGTCGCGGACGCAATGCCACCAAATCCAGCGCTCACGCTGGCGCTCAGAGTGATGGTGTAGCCGGTCCCGTTATTCATTGTGACAGTCGATGTTGAATCGTTGGTCAGGCTGTAGGAGGTGATCGTCGGCATGTCTTGTGCAGTCGGCGGCGGTTCATAAGGAAACGTGGTCGAGGTTTCTTGAAAGCGGCGCGTGTCAATGGAGCCGGAACCGTTTGCGAAGGGGTCCGCCGCCAGAATCGCCGCATAATCCGCTGCTGTGAATCCTTTTGCTTTCAGGGTAGCCGCGACATCTGCCCTCATACTGCTCGGGTTCTTCAATTCCGAAACATAGACATAAATCTGTTGCATGGGGGTACCGTTTATACCCGGGGTATATGTAAGCTTTGTACCCGCAATCTGCACCTGGATCAGTGGATTGAGACACAGCCAGATTTCATCGTAATTATGATCGATTCCGTCGGTTGCCGGGCCAGGCACCTTTACCTCGTTCTTGCCGCTGGAGGTTACTTTATAGTCATCGGTCGTAGTCTGTTGAACTGACCAATCGTTATCGAGAGAGACGGATGCGCTGTTTCCCCCACCACCAACCGACAAGCCCGCTGTAATGCTGAAATCCTTCTTAAATGAGTTAGACACGTCGATGGTAGTGCCAAGGGTGCTACCGGTGGAATAGTCAACGTAGCTTGAGCTTTTACCTCCAGCAGTGCCTGGAGGCGCATAAATGATCGTAAGGATTTGATATCTTGGCAGGATTTGACCGTCTTGAATGCCGCCAATAGCTGCGCATTCAATTTGCTCGCCCGCCCGAAGACCAGCGAGTTCGTCCTGCATTTCCTTTAACGTGGTGGTGTATACAATCTGCCCCTGGCCAAGGTACTGGGAATCGTTCTTTGACTGTTCAAAGGTGTTAATTTTGGCTTGTTGTTCCGAGACCGCTTTCTGAGCAGCCACGCAGGCAGGAGATCCAAATTGAGCCATTGCCGTACTTGTGGCCAGTAACAGAATACCTGCCAGAAGAATTGGGTTGTAACCGCGTGTCGACATATATACCCTCCTGCCCCTCGAACTAGCACAGACCGCGATAGTGGTTGACGCATAGCATCGCCGGCAATGCAGAACAGGTGAACTTCCAGGTAAAGATTGGGTGAACCACTAACCCGCCGGAATTGAATGCCATACCCCAAACCCAGCGAATGCCGATGCTATACTTCACCCGCGGAGGAACCTTCCAGTGCCCGTTGCCGTCTTCGAATTCGGCGACTTCAAGCTGGATTGCGACCGCTTTGAGCTCACTCGCGCCGGCCGAACCCTCAAGCTCGAACGCAAGCCGATGGAGTTGCTCATCCTGCTGGCTACCCGCAATGGCCAGCTCGTTACCCGGACGGAAATTGCCGAACGCCTCTGGGGTACAGAAGTCTTCGTCGACACCGAGCACGGCATCAACACCGCCATCCGCAAAATCCGCCACGTCCTCGGCGACGATTCCGAAAGCCCTCGCTTTGTCCAAACCGTCACCGGCAAAGGCTATCGTTTTTCCGCGCCGATCCTTCCACCCGAGCAACTTCCCGAACCGGCAATCGCCGTTCCCGCACCACCCGTCGCCGCTCCGCCACAACCCAAACGAGAGCTACTCGCCTGGTCTGTCGTGGCCACCGTCTGCTCTATATTTGTCATCGTCGGAGTGGTCGCATTTCGCTCCCGCCCTCACCCTCCCGCCGAAGTCCACTACACCCAGCTCACGGACTTCACGGATTCCGCCGTCTCTCCCGCCCTGTCTCCGGACGGCCGCATGCTCGCCTTCATCCGCGGCAGTGACAGCTTCATGTCCGCCGACCAAATCTACATAAAGATGCTTCCCGACGGCGAAACCAAACGCCTCACTGAGGACAAACGCCTCAAGTATGGGCTGGCATTTTCGCCGGATGGATCCCAGATCGCCTACACCGTTCTGGAAATTCCAAGCTTCTTCACCTACACCGTCTCCGTTCTAGGCGGTGACTCTCATCTGTTCCTGAAAAATGCCGCCGGACTCAGCTGGCTCGGCCCAACCCAAATTCTCTTCTCCCGTATCAAGTCTGGAATCCATCTCGGTGTCGTCACCGCGACCACCAACGGCGATTTCGTGCGAGAAATTTACTTTCCCGCCCACGAGCGTGGAATGGCGCACTTCTCGTTCCCATCTCCAGATCACAAATGGATTCTGGTGGTCGAAATGAACCAGTACGGAGGCTGGGCGCCTTGCCGCCTCGTCTCTCTTGAGAGCCCGTCCCAAACTAAATCCGTCGGTCCAGCCGGCGCCTGCACCGCCGCCGGCTGGTCCCCCGATGGTTCCTGGATGTACTTCACCGCAGCGCTGCAAGGTCATAGCCACGTGTGGCGGCAACATTTTCCTGACGGATCACCCGAGCAAATCACCTTTGGCCCAACCGATGACCAGGGCCTTGCAGTCGAACCCTCAGGAAATTCGCTCATCACTTCTGTTGGCGTCGGACAAAGTGACATCTGGATCCACGACCCGCCAGGTGACCGGCCTCTCACATCCGAGGGCCAGGTCGTGGCCTACGACTCGCCACCTGTCTTCAGCCAGGACGATACGTATCTGTATTACCTCATGCAACGCGAATCGGAGGTATCGGGCCCCGAGTTATGGCGCACCAACGTAGAATCCGGCAAAAGTGAATCTGTTTTCCCAGGAATTTCGATGATTGGCTTCGATGTGTCGCCGGATGGCAAGCGCGTGGTCTATGTCACTTCCGCTCCCGGCGGACAAACTCAGTTGTGGCTGGCGCCCGTGGATCGAAGCTCGCCACCCCGCCGAGTCGGCACCATCGCCGGCCTCTCACCGTATTTTGGTCCCAACGGTCAGATCGTATTCCAGAGAACAGAAGGCAACGCCAACTACCTGGAGCAGATCAGGCCAGATGGATCAGGCCTGTCGAAGGTAGTTCCCTATTCCATTGTTGAGATTCAGGGCATCTCGCCCGGCCGTCGATGGCTGATGGCCATGGTTCCCGCACCGCCAGGAGCCGGTGGCCCAGCGCCCGTGGCGATCCCGTTGGATGGAGGCCCCGCACGGCGTATCTGCGCCAGCTACTGCGTTCCCATCTGGTCGCCGAGCGGAAATTTCCTCTTCCTTCCCGTGGAAGAGCCTTCCCGCAACAGTCCGGGGAGGAGTTTGGCAATCCCAGTCGGCCCCGGCGAAACCCTCCCCGATCTTCCCTCTGGAGGAATCGAACCCATGGCCGATGCCAGTGTTGTGCCGGGAGCGCAATCGGTTCCGCGCGCCGATCTTATTCCAGGTGCGGATCTCGATCATTTCGCCTACGTCAAGACCACCGTGCATCGAAATCTATTCCGCGTCTCACTCCCCTGAAAGCACTTCTATAGATAGCGCGCTAAATCCCAGCCCACCACGCGTACCCGCCCTCAGGATTTGCCGAGCCCAGGCCCTTGCCGAATTTCTTCATGCTGTCCGTCGCCGTCATATGCGTCACATATTTCACGCTCTTGTATCCCAGTTGTCGCGGCACTCTCAATCGCAACGGTCCGCCGAATGATACCGGCAGATCACCATCATTCATTCCCATCGTCAACAGGGTTTGCGGATGCCGCGCCTCGCTCATGTCGAGGCTGTCCCACCAATCCGGGTACAGTGAGAAATAGGCGATAAACCGCGCCTGCGGCAGCACCCCGACCTCGTGCAGCACTTCTGTCAGTGACGTTCCAATCCACTCCGCAATATACGACCAGCCTTCCTCGCACGCCACTTCCGTGATCTGACTGCGCACTGGAAACCGCTTCAGGTCGGCCAAAGAAAAACTCGTTGGCCGCGCCACCAGGCCATCCACCGTAAGCTTCCAGTCCGCAAATCCTCCCGCCTGCAATTGCTTGAACGCATCGTTCGGCGGCGCAACTTCATTCGCGAACGGCGTCTTCGAAATCATGCTGCGCGAAAACTCGCGTGCCGGCGCATGCGATGCAAACAGTCGCTGCGCGGCATAGTTCAACGTCTCTCCCGGTCCATAAATTCCACCGCCATCCGGCGGAATCAATCCATACCGATGCGCCAACCGATCCGCCGCAGCGATTCCCGCCACTCCCGCCGTCGCTGCCAAACCCGCACGCAAAAACTTTCGCCGAGAAATCATGGGCGCTCCTCCTCCGCACTCGCGCGACCCGTAATCATCGCCCGCATGCGGCTCTTGAATCCTCCCAGGTACACCATGGCAACATGCACCACAACAAACAGCAGCAGCAGTCCTGAAATAAAGAAGTGCAGTGTCCGCGCCGACTGTCTTCCACCCAGCGCAATCACCGTCCAGGGAAACGCGCCCGCGAATGCCGGAGACATCGCCAGCCCCGTCCAGATCACCAGCGGAAACAGCACGAAGATCACAATCAGATATGTCGCTCGCTGCACCACGTTATACGATCGCGCATCCGCGGCATCTGGCGGCCCACGGCGAAAGGTCTTCGTCATCACACCGCGAAATGCGCTCCAGGTTCTCTGGCCACGCCCCGGAACCAGGTTCCTGCGGAAATGTCCGGTCCAAATTCCGACCACCCCATAAATCAATCCCGTAAATAAAAGCAGCCACGCCGCCTGAAAATGGAGGTAGCGGCTCCACCCGTTTTGATCCGGCATCACATAGTTGTAGCCGCTCGGCACCGTCGATCTCGACGCCGGAATGTGCAGCGAAAACAGCGGCTTCGTCCCCGAGTTTCCCACCTCACCCCAATAAAACCTCGGGTGCGAAATCACAATCTCTCCGCCCGTAATCAGCAGCGCAAAAAAAGCGATCACCGTCAGCCAGTGCGTCACCCGCACCACCGCGCTATGCCGGGAAATCTCCGATTTGCGAGCCGACTCCGTAGCCAACACAAGCGGAGAATAGCACACCGCCCCACCCCTCGAGCTTGCAGGTTGCCCCCCGACTTCATTCCGGAGATTCGGCCCACGTGACATACACCTTTACAGGCTGCGGAAAAACGCTGCTTTGTATCAGGGCACGACTTCAGTCGTGCCGTAAGTGCAGAAAAATCAGCGTGGGCTTTAGCCCCTGCCATCTGCTGTTCGGGGTATCTGGTTCGAAATTCGTCCGTTTTCCGCAACCTGTTTATGCGCTGAGGTACACGTTCCGCACCCCACCTCCCCACGACAGAAATTCCACATTTGCGATAGTATGAATCGCCGAACTAAATCGTTTTGGACGCGCACATTCAGAGGTCACCCATGCAAATCTCCATGCGCCTTCCGTATATACTTGCACTCGCCGCACTCACCCTCTCCCCCGCACCAGCACTCGCGCAAAATCCAGCGACCTCCACCCCGCCCGTCACCTTCACCGCCGATCAAGATCATCAAAACATGATGACGCAGCTCGGCATCGAAGCTCTGCGCCCTGGTCCCAGCGGCAATCCCAAAGCTCCCGACCACGCCAACTACGACGAGGCAAAAGCCAACCCATACCCCAATCTTCCCGACGCGCTCACCCTCAACAATGGACAAAAAGTCACCACCGCAAAGGTGTGGTGGCAGCAGCGTCGCCCGCAAATCCTCCACGACTTCGACGAGTACATCTACGGCGTCGTCCCCAAAAATGTCCCCGCAGTCACCTGGTCCGTCGTCGCCACCGAACATGAATTTGTCGGCTTCCATCCCGTCATCGCAACAGAACTGAACGGCCACGTCGACAACGCCGCCTATCCCCTCATCAGCGTCAACCTCCGCATGACGCTCGTCACCCCCGCCGACGTCAAAGCTCCGGTTCCCGTCCTCATGATGTTTGGCCGCAGCGAATTCCCCGCTCCCGTCCAACCTTCGCCGGAAGAATTATCACGCATCAACACCGCACTGAAAGCGCTCCTCGTCAAACAGGATCCATCCCTCGCGCAAGTCATCGCGCAGCATCCCGGGTGGGATCCCGTGCGCTCCGTCCCCTTTCAATTTCCTCAGATGAATGCCGACGGTGATCCGCCCAATACCTGGGAACTCATCGCCGCCGGCTGGGGCTTCGTCATGATTGATCCGCAATCTGCGCAGGCCGACAACGGCGCCGGCCTCACCCGCGGCATCATCGGCCTGGTCAACAAAGGTCAGCCTCGCACTCCCAATCAATGGGGAGCACTGCGAGCCTGGGCCTGGGCTGCCAGCCGCGGCCTCGACTATCTCCAGACCAATCCCGCCGTCGACGCCAAACACATCGGCATCGAAGGCGTCTCGCGCTACGGCAAAGCCGCCCTCGTCACCATGGCCTACGATCCGCGCTTCGCCATGGTGCTCATCGGCTCCTCCGGTAAAGGTGGAGCAACTCCCCTGCGCCGCAACTTCGGCGAAGCCGTCGAAAACCTCACCGGCACCGGCGAGTATCACTGGATGGCCGGCAACTTCCTGAAGTACGGCGCGTCCAAATCCACCACCGGCAGCATGAATCCCGGCGACATTCCCGTCGACTCGAACGAGCTGCTCGCTCTCTGCGCCCCGCGCCTCACCTTCGTCAGCTACGGCATTCCCGCAAAAGGCGATGCCCAGTGGCTCGACCAGCGCGGCAGTTGGATGGCCACCGTCGCCGCCAGTCCCGTGTGGACTCTACTCGGCGCGCCCGGCCTCAGCACTGACAATTTCGACTACCGCACCGCCCCCATGCCTCCCGTGAATGAAGGTCTCCTCGGCGGCAAGCTCGCCTGGCGCCAGGATGACGGCGGCCACACCGACGCACCCAACATGAAATATTTCATCCACTGGGCCAACAAATTCATCGGCTACCCGGACAAGGAATAATCCCTGTGCGAACGCCACAGCCTCATTCTGCCGCGCATTAATCCTCGTGCGCACAGAATGACCGCATCGATCATGTAGCATGGCTCATGGCTGTCGAAAATCATGGCCTCAAGCGCGAACTACAACTGCGTGACCTCGTCCTCATGCAGATTCTGGTCGTCGTCGGCCTCAATTTTTCCGGCTTTGCCGCCAAGCAAGGTCGCTCGCAAGTCGTCCTGTGGCTGCTCGCCATCTGCCTTTTCTATCTGCCGCAGGCCGCGGTCGTCATCCGTCTCAGCCGCGCCATTCCTCTCGAAGGCGGCGTCTATCAGTGGGTCAAGCAGGGCATCTCCCCTTTCGCCGGCTACATGGCCGGTTGGAGTTTTTCCCTCTACATCATCTGCTGGTACGCCTCGTTCGGCTCACAAGTCGCCAGCGGCCTCGCCTACGGAGCAGGCGCGCACGGCGCATGGTTAGGGAGCAAAGCCTTCACCTTATCGCTCACGGTTTTTCTCTGCCTGCTCGTCTTCGCTCTCAACGTCCGCGGACTTCACGTGACCAAGTGGCTCAGCGGCACCGGCTCCATCCTGTCCATCATCATTTTTCTGGTCATGGCCTATCTACTCGTCCGGCTCTGGACAAAATCCCATTCGCTTCCCCATGTTGCCTTCTCGCTCGCGTGGCCCGGCTTCTCCCTCGTAACGCTCAACGTCTTCACAAAAATGGCACTCTTCGCGTTAAGCGGCTTCGACCAGTGCTCCATCTTTTCCGAAGAATGTCGCAAGCCAAAAAATGATGTCGCCCGCTCCGTCTTTATCGCCGTGCCCTGCATCGCGTTGATGTATATCGTGGCCACCGGCGCGGTGCTCAGCTACGTCCCCATCGCGAACATCGATCTCGCCGCGGCCGTTTCCCAAGTCATGCAGGCGGGCTTCGGCCACTCGGGCATGGGCGCGGCGATCACGGCCTTCACCGTCGTAGCATTTTGCATTTCGCTCATTGCCGCCTTGGCAGTCGCGGTCGGGTTGGTGGCTCGCCTGCCCATGGCCGCAGGCTGGGATGGCCTTCTGCCTTCCTGGTGGAGTCGCCTCAACCCCCGCTTCGGCACTCCATCCAGAGCCATCGCCGCCGTTTCCGCCGCGCTGTTATTGATGGGCGTTCTCAGCCTTCTCGGCGCGCACAATCAGGAGGCAGTGCAAGTCCTCGGCGCCGTCGGCTTCGGCTCCTACTGCATCATGTACATGCTGCTCTTCGGCGCGGTCATCTTCGGCTTTCGCTCCACATCGTGGCGTCCCGGCATCGCCATTCGTATGGGAGCAGCCGCCGCCTTCGCCGTCGCGCTCATCGCTTTCGCGTTTCAACTCATTCCCGTTGGCGAAGTCGCGAACCCTTTTCTCTTCGCCGTGAAAGTCGTTGTCGCCATCATCGCCACCAGCGCGTTAGGAGCGTTCCTCTACTGGCGCGGCACATTGCGCGCCGCCCAATCCGCCGCCTTGCAGGAAATGTGAAGCACTCACCGCGCGCGACTTACTTCTGCTTCTCCATAAACGCGCGCACCAGCGCCGCCATCTCGTCCGCCTTGGTATCCAGCGCGAAGTGTCCCGCCTCCAGCACGTGCACCTCCGCATTCGGCACATCTTTTCTGTAGCGTTCCGGCTCGCCCGCATCGAACGACAAATCGTGCTTGCCCCACAGCACCAACAGCCTCGGCTGCGTCTTCTGCATCCATGCCTGCCACTTCGGATACGCATCCACATTCGTTCTGTAGTCGTAGAACAGATCGCTTTGAATCTGCCCCTGCCCCGGCGAATTCAGAAACGCATACTCATCCGTCCAAAGATCCGGATCATATAACTCCACATTCGGATCGTCTCCAACATGTCGCGTCTTGGTCGCCGCCATCGAAAGCAAATTCTTTTGCAGCGCCTCTTCGTTCGCCGGACGATCAGCCCAGAATGC
The DNA here is from genome assembly GCA_963735505.1 of uncultured Acidobacteriota bacterium. Classification (GTDB taxonomy): domain Bacteria; phylum Acidobacteriota; class Terriglobia; order Terriglobales; family Acidobacteriaceae; genus JAKAAZ01. The sequence continues at coordinate 134,890 of CAVTLR010000009.1, forward strand.
GCGTCGCGTCACCCAGTTCTTGCCCAACCCTTCGTTGTGCGCCACCGCATCCTGCACCATCAACGCCTGCACCCGCTCCGGATGTGCCAGTGCCATGCGGAATCCAACCGGCCCACCATAGTCCTGCATGTACATGGAGTAGCGCGACAGCCCCAGCGCCTGCGTAAAACCTTCCATCACAGCAGCAACATGATCGAAGGTGTACGCAAATTGTTTCGGATCAGGCCAGTCACTATGTCCGAATCCCGGATAGTCCGGCGCAACCAGGTGATAGCGGTCCGCAAGCCGCGTCAACAGCGGCTGAAACATCCGCGACGATGACGGCAGCCCATGCAGAAAAAGTATCGTCGGCGCATCTTTCGGCCCCGCCTCGCGATAAAAAATGTTCAGACCATCCACTTTGATAGTGCGATAAAAAATCGTCTGACTCACGTCACTTTCCTTCCTGGGCACACCCCGACTTGACATGTAGGTAGACCCCAACTCATGCGGCTTGGTAGACTCCGGACTTTAGTCCGGGGATACGACCCCCGCTACAATGCGCCTTCAGGCGCTGAGGTCCGAATGCCTCACCGTCAAACTCACATCGTCAGCACCACGCGAAATTCCGCTTTCCCGCTCAGCATCCGCGCGTACCCCTCCGCCGCTTTTTCCAGCGGAAAAGTTTCAATCATCGGCCGCACCCCGGTCAGTTCTGCAAAGCGCAGCGTGTCGTCGGAGTCCGCTGCAGTCCCTGACGCCCATCCCTGAATCGATTTGCTGCCCATGATCAGTTGCACCGGTGACACCTCAATCGGATCGAAGGTCGCGCCAATCACAAGCAGCTTGCCGTTCGGTCCCAGCCCGCTAATCAGCTCCGACATGGCTTTCGAGTTCGGCGCTGTCGCCAGAATCACCTTGGCTCCGCCCAGCTTCTGCAATTCCTCAGCCGCATTCGTCGCCTTGCTGTCGATGTACAAGCTCGCCCCCAGCTTCTTGGACAGCGCCGCATTCTCCGGCCCGCGTCCGATCGCCGCAACCTTATATCCAAACTTGTTCGCGAATTGAATCCCCAGGTGACCCAGGCCACCAATCCCCTGCACCGCAACCAGATCGCCAGGCATGGCTCCACTGTGACGCAGCGCGTTATAGGTTGTGATCCCCGCGCACAGCAGTGGAGCCGCATCCACATCCTTCAAACTATCCGGGATCGAAACCAGCGCTTCCACTGGAGCCACCATGTATTGCTGATATCCGCCGTCATAACTGATGCCCGGAATTTGAAAATTCTGGCAGTTTATAAAATCTCCACGCCGGCACTCGCGACACGTGTTGTCGTGCCCGCCATGCCAGCCGACGCCCACGCGCTGTCCCTTCTTCCACACCGACACCCCGTCTCCCACCGCATCGATCACGCCGGCCACTTCATGTCCCGGAACACGCGGATATTTGATTCCCGGCCACAAACCATCCACGGTCAGCACGTCACTGTGACAGATTCCGCAGGCTTGCACCTTGATCCGCACCTGCCCCGCACCCGGCGTCGGAATCTCGCGATCAACAACCTGCAGACCTTCTCCCGGCTTCGCTACCTGCGCCGCTTTCATCGTTGCGATTGCAATGGCTGTTGCCATAAAATCCTCCTGTTTGTTGTGGATGAATACCGCCTGTGAATGCTTTAGGTGAGGTTGAAAGTCGCCCCGTCCCAGTTCCTCTTACTCTGCGACTTCGAAGATAACTTCAAGCTCGATCGGCATCCCCAGCGGCAAACTCGCCACGCCGATCACCTGACGTACTCCCGTTTTCTCCGCGCCAAACACATCGCGAAATAAATCCGACACCGCATCCGCCACCGTCGGCTGATCGAAAAAATCACCCGAAGTAGCAATGAACACCCCCAGCCGAATCACCCGCGTCACGCGGTCGAGCGAGCTCAGATGTTTTTTCGCCGCCGCCAGCACGCCCAGTGCCGCGATATACGCAGCATCTCGCCCTGCCTCCGCGTCCAATTCTTTCCCCAGCCTCCCAACATACTTCGGCTTGTGATCGACCACCGGCAGCATGCCGCTAAAGAAAAGCAGGTTTCCCGTCTGCACCGTCTCCACATACGTGCCAAACGGAGTCGGCGCGGCCGGAAGCTGAATGCCAAGTTCCTGCAGCCGCCGATCCGCACCGGACGCAGCCGCACCGTTTCCGCTCACCATCGGCCCACATGTGCACCGTCATCGACGTAGAGCACTTCCCCGGTCACGTGTTCCGCTTCCGCCAAATACACAACCCCCGCCGCAATATCCTTCGCCTCAGTAATCGTGCCCATCGGATTTCTGTCCGTCAGCGACTCCTGCGAAGCACCTTGATGGAGAGGTGTATCCACAACCCCCGGCGCCACCGCGTTAAAGCGGATATGCCGCTTCGCGTATTCAATCGCAAGACTCCGCGTGACCGTGTTCAATCCGCCTTTGGTGATCATCGCCACCGAGGCTGGTGCCATCACCATCGGGTTGTCCGCCAGCGCTGCCGTGATCGTTGTCACGCTGCCGCCGTTCCCCTGCACCAGCATCTGCTTCACCGCGCGTTGCGTCACGAAGAAGAAGCCTTCCAGGTTGACCGCAACAAATTTCCGAAAATCTTCAATGGTGTATTCCGTGAACGGCTTCCCAAAAAAAATCCCCGCATTGTTCACGACGTGATCAATGCTGCCGAACTGCGCCATCGCTGTCTGCGTAATTTTTTCTGCAGTCGCTTCGGCGCTGATGTCTCCCTCCACCAATGCGAGACTCGGCGAAGCCGACATATCTGTCCCGGAAAATTTCAGCGAAGTAGCGACAACCTTATAGCCGCGATCCAGAAAGGCGCGCGTCACCGCAGCTCCAATGCCCTGCGAGGCACCGGTCACGATGACCGTTTTGTTGCCTGCCATCATTGGCTCCTGCTCCGCAGAGCCATCTACAAATCCTCTGCTGGGTTGGCTGGGGAAAAACAACGAACAACTCACTCTGTCCGATGTTGACTAGGATTCCCACCCCCGCCGAAGGGGTTCATCTTCGCAAAATATTAATGGTGGAAATCTTCCGGCCGCTCTCCCGGCCTACGTCAAACCCGAAAGGATCCCCACAATAATTTCGGATGGATGTCGCAAGATAACGTGGATTCATGTCCCGGATAGACCACCGAAACTGTACCCGGGTGATCGGACTTGAGGCAGACCCCGGACTTTAAAGGCTGCGGAAAAACCCTGCTTTGTATCAGGGCACGCCTTTAGTCGTGCCGTAAGTGCAGCAAAATCAGGCTGGGCTTTAGCCCCTGCCACGTGCGGTTCGGAAATTTGGTCCGAAATTCGGCCTTTTCCCGCAGCCTGTTTAGTCCGGGGAACCGAGTTCGAATCCATCGAGCCTTCAGACGCTCAGGTACGCCGCCTTCAACGCCTCACGAAGTATTTCAAGCCCCGTCAATCCACGTTCAAAGGGTGGAATGCGGGCTCTTGCGGACAACCCAGGTTGTCATCGCGCGCATATTCTGAACAACCGTAGTTTTTAGCGGGTCGACCATCTCCCCCATTCGTTCCGTCAGCGCTCCCAGCAGCGCCTCGTCAACGACATACCGCTCCGACCCATCCGGCAACTTGCACCTGCGTCCCTCAATATGTTGCATCCGGTCTTCCATGCCGATCGACGAAGCCAGCCGGCAGAAAAATAATCCCCCAGGTTTCAGCACGCGCCAGCTTCCGCGCAGCATGGCGTCGAAGTGAGCATCATTGCGTGCGAAGTGCAGAACAGCGCTGCTCAGCACCACATCCGCGCAGCCATCATCGAACGACATCTGCTCCACCGGCTCAACGCGAAAGTTCGATGCCGGAAGCGATGGCGCCAGCATCTGCGCCATGCGTCGCACTCGCTCCACCTGCCCGGCATCCGCGTCCGCGGCAAACACTTCGTACCCCTCGCGCAGCAGATACACGAGATTGCGCCCCGAACCGCAGCCGGCATCCAGGATCCGCATGCCCGGCGCGATCCGACCCTTCAGCAGTTGGTCGAAAAGATAAATGTCGATCTGTCCAAATTGTTCCTGCAGCGTCGGCATAAGCGGAGCCCTAACCATACCACGACGCCAATCGCCACCGCCTCCCTGACTCGATGCCCTTTCCGACTTGAACCATGGATCTATGAATCCTGACTCTCGACCGAACAGCACGAGTCCGCTCTCTTCTTCGGCGGCTCGTAGCCTCTTGGCCGGATCGACAAAGTATCCTTCCCCATAGCGATCATGATGCCGCACCCACGACATGCTGAACCCCAGGCCGTCTTCATCGCGACCCTTCGGCACCAGGTCGAGAAAATTGTAAGCGCCCACCAGAATATCCAACCCCCGCGCGTAGCTGGAATAGGTATGAAACACCGTGCCCGCCGCATCCTTCGCGAAGACACTGGCGCCTGGACCTTCCTCGCTGAAAAACTCCCCCAGCCCGTAGTTGTAAAACACCTTCCCGCCGAACTTCTCCTCCGGCTTCAGTGCAACGTGATAGTCACGATTGAAATCACTGCCGAACGATGAGACCCACTGAAACTTCCAGCCCATGCGCTTCTTGAAAGCTTCAATCTCAGCCAGTGGAGCCCGCGAAACTACCACCAGCGTCGTATCTCGATTCGCCAGGTGTATCGTGATCCCGTCGAAATGATCCGCCATGTAGGAGCAGCTGGGACAGCCCACTTCCCATCCCGGACCGAACATGAAGTGGTATACGATCAGCTGGCTGCGACCATCGAACAAATCGGCCAGCCTCACCTTGCCCTTCGTCGACTCAAATTCATACCGCTTCTCCACCTTCTCCCACGGAAGCGCGCGGCGCTGACGGCTCAATGCATCGCGCTGCCGCGTAAATTCCTTTTCCTTTTTCAGGAACTCGGTGCGGGCGCTAAGCCATTCCGCATGCGAAACGACCTTCGTTCGTCCTGCTTCAATTGCACTGCTAGCCATCGCGATCCTCCTTCGTGGGTGTTGCAATCGGTGAACTGTCAACGGCGTTCTTCACGCCGAATTTCTTCAGCCTTTTTGCGCCTCTGCCTCGGCCCTTCGAATCGCCGCTCCTGCAGGGTCGGTAATGATGTCGACCCACTTCGCATCCGGCGCGGCCGCCGCGTCGTAATTATCGTGCCAGTTCCACCACTTGTATGGCGGCGTCTGCGGATATCCCTCGGGCGAGTCTTCCCATGTCTCCTGGCGGCCCAGCGGCGTGATGTCAAGATAGCTCCAGGTGCTCCCCATCGCCTCGTCACCGCGGCTGTTGATGAAGTAGGTGCGGATACACTTTGTCGCCGTCGCGGAAAAACACATTGTGCCCGTGCCATTGATCCACTCCGAAATCCGCATCGAAGCTGTCCGTCATGGTGTACCACGGCATCTCCCAGCCCATCCGCGCCTTCAGCCGTCCAATGTCTTTCTGTCCCGCGCGCGAAGCCCAAGCAAGGGTAGTGTCGCGAGCGTTCAGGTGCGACAAATGTGACACCTGGTCCGCCCCCATCGAGCAGCCGCGGCACGCATGGTCCGGCCAGCCAAACACGCCAGGTTCAAAGAAGGCGCGATACAAAATCAACTGCCGCCGTCCCTCGAATAAATCCAGCAGGCTCGCTTTTCCCTTGGGCCCTTCGAACATGTACGTCTTCTCTACCGCCACCCATGGCATTCGCCGGCGTTCCGCGGCCAGCGCATCTCGCTGTCGCGTGAACTCTTTTTCCTTCTTCAGCATCTCGGCGTGCGCCCCATTCCATTCCGCTTGCGAAACTACCTTCGGCGTTTTTGCTCCCAGCGCGCGACTAGCCATGGGTTTCCTCCTTGTTCGGTGTTGCAGCGTTTGCATTGTCAACGGCGTTCTTCCCGCCGAATTTCTTCGTGGCCACCGCCGCCAGTCCGCCCGTGGAGGCGACGCCGACGGCGATCATCATTGCGGTTGCCAGACAAAATGGACACATAGCCCTCTCCTCACTCGCGATCCACCGATCGCGATATGCGTTGTTAGATGCCGGTTGTTATTTGCCGCCCTCGGCCTGTTTGCGAACCCGTTCGTGCATGGATGTCCAGCCCTGATTCATCCCCGCCCGATGTTCGTCAGACACGAATCCAAGCGCCGTGTGCTTAAACGCAATCAGCGTCCCACCCTTCACTTCACTCAGCCGATATTGCACGTTCGACACGAATGGGAACGAAGCAAACAACGGTCCCGCGAACTCCAGCAATGTCGGCCGCTTGATTGCCTGCACATTCGCCCAGAAATGTCCATTGTTGTTGCCCAGGTCGCGATACCACCGTCCGCCCGGCCACGGCTCAATCTTCATCGCCAGCGATTTGCCGTCCGGCGTTTCATTGCCGGGCCCCAGCTGTTCCAGCAGCGCGGCAAAGGTTACATCCACGGGCGCCTGCACGTGAATCTCCTGCTCAATCGACAACGTTAGATTTTCCAGAGTTTGTTCGCTCGCAATCATCACTTCTCCTTTTCGTTCGCATTTTTTGAAATCAAATCTTTTGCGCTTTGCCGAACCATCGCCTCCGCGCGTTCCTTCACCCGGTTCAGCTGATGCTGCCAGTAACGCTCAAACGTCGCCGCCCATTCGTGCAGCGGCCGAATCGCCTCAGCGTTCGTACGGTACAACTTTTGCCGCCCCTGGCATCGCATCCGAACCAGCCCCACATCCCGCAGCACCCGCAGGTGCTTCGACACAGAAGGCTGCTCCAGCCCAAGCGCGTCCACAATGTCCCCCACCGGCCGCTCCGCTCCTGCGAGATAGCTCAAAATCTCCCGCCGCCGCGGCTCCGCCACCGCATTGAACGCATCCGAAGTGGTGCTCGCTCGTGCCATGAGCAAAACATTACATTCCCATATAGGCATATGTCAAGCCCAACTTTTCCACATGCTCCAAAGCCATTTTCAGCAATCAGTTATGACGTGGAAATCAGCCGTCTTTTCAGAAGCTGCGCAATAGAAAATCCCGTGCGCTCGCCAGCACTTTCTCACGTGCCGCCCGATCGGGCAATATCCGTGCAATCGCAACTGCCCCAATCATCGTCGAAAAGATCGCAAAAAACGCGCGCTCTTTGTCGGCCGCCCGTCGGCCCGGCATCCAGGGAAGCATTCGACTTTTGTATTCGATCAACTCCCCGACGATCGCACCTTTCATCGCCTTGTCGGTCCGCGCTAAGCTCCGGCGCAAGCGCCGCCAACGGGCACCCGCGCTCGGCGTGATCGCAATGTTCCGGGCTCAAATAGCGCTTCACAATCGCCTTCCAGGCCACCTTGGGACGCGACGATTTCGCAGCTTCCGCCAGCACATCGCCCATCTCCCGGAAGCCCTGGTGCAGGGACTCGAGCAGCAACTCATCCTTGCTTCCGAAGTGCTTGTAAAAGCCTCCATGGGTCAGGCCGGCGTCCTGCATGACCGCTGCAACCGCAGCCCCGGTAATGCCTTTGGCTCGTACCCGCCGCGAGGCGTCCTTCACAATCTTCTGATGGATTTCCGCTTTGTGCTCAGCCCCGTATCGCATGACTCATTATAGGATGCTGGCGATCATCCCACGACCGCAAATGCCCTTCCCCCTACCCGCCCATAGAAATTTTGAGTCCATAGGATGATGGACATAATCCTATCGAAACAGGAGGGCACAATGCCGCCAGAAACTATCTTCCGAATCCAACTTGTCTTAGGTTATGTCGCGTGGATACTGTGCTTCAGCGTCTATATTCTGCCCAGACTCCGGTCGATGCAGCGCTTCCAGGCGCACCGCGCCATCGCCACCCTGCACAGCTTCCGCTTCTTCGGCCTCGTCTTTATCCTTCCCGGCGTCGTCGGCCACCTGCCCTCAGGGTTCGCCACCTATACGGCGTATGGCGACTTCGCGACTGGAATCCTGGCCCTGCTAGCCCTTCTCACCGCACGATCGCGTCCGCTGTTTTGGTCCTTCGTGGTCGCCTTCAACCTCGTCGGCGCCAGCGATATCCTCCTCGCCTATTACCACGCCATCCGGGTCGGTCTCCCTGCAATCGCTGGGGAGTTAGGCTCTGCCTATGTCATCCCCATCCTCTACGTGCCGCTGCTCATGATCACGCACATCGTCGCTATCGTTTGGCTGGTGCGTTCTCAACCCAGCGCAATCGGGAATTCATCCGCGAATGCAAACGCGGCTTAGAGCATTTTCACAAGATGTGCACCCAGGCGAGCCAGTCCCGCGGCCGCAATCGGAGTTCGCCCGTCGTGCCACACTCCGACTAGCCCCTATCCAAACCCATGCTGACCCACCGTGCGAATGCCCTGCTTCACCCGCGCCGATTCGTTCCATAATATGTCCATGGAAAACTTCTCGCTGCTCCTCGAGACGCAAGCGAATATCTGCATGCCGCGCTTCTCCGGCACGGCGCAAAACGATAGAGCGGAAATGACCTCGCTTGTGCCGCAGGCCCTACGCAACGGCGGCGTTGCGAATTCCGCATGAAGACACCATCGTATGGACGGATTGTCTTTGGCGCCGCGGCCGTCCAGTTCGGCGTCATCGCACTCATGTGGCACGATGCTGAGACCTGGCAAAACGTGCGGCATATCTGGAGCCTGCCTTTTGGGAGCGTCATCGGCGCGTGCCTCATGGTCGCTCAAATTGCCGGTGGCATTGGGATACAGCACCCGCGCACAGCGCGCCCGGCGTCGCTCATACTTTGCATTGTCTATGCGTGTTTCTCGCTGGCCTGCGTCCCGGACATCATCGCCGCGACAAACATCTACGACAAATTCGGCGGCAGCTTCTTTCTGTTTCTGTCCTTAGCCTGCGGTGCCGTGGCAGTGTTCGCTGCAACGGAGACCGATGCCGCAAAGTCGTTCGTCTTGAGCCGAGCGGCCCGCCTGGGGCTCGGCGTCTGCGCGATTTCCTTTACGCTGGGCCAGGCACTCCTTCTTCGCGACACGGCTCTCGCGGTTCCAAAGTGGATTCCGCCCAGCCAGATGTTTTGGGCGCTGCTCACGACCGTTGCTTTCGCGCTCGCGGCCATCGCCATTCTCCTCAATCGCCAGGCGCGGCTTGCAATGCGCCTGATGGCGCTCATGGTGGCCCTCTTCGGCGTGCTGGTGTGGACACCGCACCTCGTCGCTCACCCGGAGGCACATTTCAATTGGTCAGAAATCGCCGAGACCTTCCTGGTTGCAGGCGCCGCCTGGGTGGTGTCTGATGCAAAGTCTTTTTGATGTAGGCTGTTCTTGCTCGCCGCTTCGCCGCCGCGCGAGTGCCCCGCTCGCACTCGCTCCGAATCGATCCATAATAGTCCATGGAAACTTTTTCCCTCCCCATTCAACCTGCCTTCGCACGCGCCTTTGCCCAGGACTGGGCCGACTCCTGGAACACCCACGACCTCGACCGTATCCTCGCGCATTACGATAACGACGTCGTTCTCCTTTCCCCCGTCGCCCTTGCCCTGCTCAAAAACGGCACCGGCATCGTCCAGGGAAAATCCGCCCTGCGCGATTACTTCCAACTCGGCCTCAACGCCTATCCCGATCTTCGCTTCACACTGACGGATGTCCTGTGGGGTGTCGAAACCATCGTCGCCTACTACGGCAGCAATGTTCGCGACAGCAAAACCGCGGAGGTCATGCAGTTCAATCCCTCCGGAAAAGTTGTCCGCGTCTTCGCCAACTACAATCAGTAGCCGCTCCTCTCGCGTCCGCGGCTCCGCGCCCCGTGCGCCCGCGGCTCCGCACCCCTCGCGAAGCTCGCCTGCCTCTGTACCCAACCCGCGTGCATCCGCATTCAAGCTTCCGCAGCTCTATTCAATCCGCAGCGCAGTCATAGGATCCACGCGAGTGGCTCGCCGCGCAGGAATCCACACAGCAATCAGAGCCACCACACAAAGAATCAGCGGCGCAACAATAAACGCCACCGGGTCCCACGTTTTCACGCCAAACAAAAAGCTCGCTAGAAAACGCGTCATCGCAAACGCTCCGCCAATCCCAAGAACTACCCCCAGACCGGAAAGCAACATGCCTTGACCGATCACCAGGTTGCGCAGGTTCCAGGTCTGCGCGCCCAGCGCCATCCGCACCCCCAGCTCTTGCGTGCGTTGCTGCACAGAGTAGGACATCACCCCATACACGCCGATCACCGCCATCAGTAGTCCCGCCGATCCAAAGATGATCAGCAACAGCATATTGAATCGCTGGTTTGCGATATTGTGCGCTTCGATTTCTTCCATGCTGCGAATGTGCGCAACCGGCAATCCTCCGCTGGCGTCTCGCAGCGCTGCGGCAATGGGAGCGCGCAGCGTATACGGATTCATCTGCGTCCGCACAATCCACCATAACGGCGCAACTCGAGAATTCAGCGCCGTCTCCAGGTCCGGCATCTGTGCCAGCGGAATATACATAATCGGTGCCGGATTGCGATTGGGCCCACCATCATGCGTGTCCCCGACAATGCCGATAATCTGCCGCGCCGGCTCGGCAAAGGCCGGCCCTGCACCCACCCCGATCTGGATGCGGTCGGTGAGCGGGTCGCCCTTCGGCCAATACTGCTTCGCCATCGCTTCATTAATGATCGCAACTCCCGGCGCGGCGCCATCGTCCTGTCGCGTGAAGAATCGACCCCGTATCAGCGGAATTTTGAATGTCTGAAAAAAGCTCCACGATGTGGAGTAGAAACCCGCGCCGCCGGTAAACGGCTGGTTAGCATGTGGCCGCCCCACCACATCGAAGGTCATGCCAAAACCGCTGAACATCGGCAGGCAGTTGGTCACGCCCACGTCGGCCACTCCCGGCACAGCCATCACACGATCCCTGCCATCGCGAACCACCTGCGCCACCGGCGCAGTCTTCTGGAAGCGATCGCCGCCGAATGACATGGCCATCGTCAATACGTTCTTTGTCGTAAATCCCGGATCAACCGCCTGCAGCTTGAAGAATGTCCGGATCAGCAGCGCCGCTCCAATCACAAGAACCAGCGTAAGCGCCATCTCGAAAATCACCAGTGCCGACCGAAGTTTCCCGTTGCGAAATCCAAGCCCGGAGCGGCTGGAATTTTCATTCAACACCGCTGCCAGGTTCGGTCGCGAAGCGCTGATGGCCGGCGCCAGCCCAAACAATATGCCAGTCAGAATAGAAATTCCCAGCGTGAATAACAGGATGTGCAGATCAAGCGTGACGGCCGAACCGTTTTCGCCAAGACGGGGAATATCTCCCGGATTGATGCGCAGCAACAGGCGCACTCCAGCGAATCCCAACATCGAACCCAGCGCACCGCCCGCCAGCGACAGCGTCAAACTCTCCGTCAGCAACTGCCGCACAATCTGCCCGCGTCCCGCACCCAGCGCCGCCCGCGTCGCCAGCTCTCGCTTTCTTGCCGAGGCCCGCGCCAGCAGCAGATTCGCAACATTCGCGCACGCAATCAGCAGCACAAAACCGACCGCGCCCAGCAACACAAACAATGAAAACCTCGTGTCGCCAATCATCGACTCCTGCAGCGATTGAACCCCGAATCCGCCGTCCGGCGAAAGCGCGTTCGCCCCATACATGCGCCGATACTCATCCCCGGCTAAACGAAGCTGAGCATTCGCCTGCGCGATCGTTACTCCCGGCTGCAGCCGCGCCGACACGGTAAAGTAGTTCGCCATATCCTGCGACGCCAGGTCAAATTGAAACGGCACCCAAAGATCCGCCGGTGTATCCGTAACAAAGCCGCGCCCAATCACTCCCACCACCAGGTACGGCTGACCATCCAGCGGAATGTTCGAACCCACAATATTCGCGTTGCCACCAAATCGGCTCTTCCACAGCCCGTAACTTAACACCACAACATTGCCGCCGTGCGGGCTGTCTTCCGCTTGGGTAAAAGTCCGTCCCGCGGCCATTGGTGCGCCGAACAACGAAAAATATCCTGCCGACACATGGATTCCCTGCACCTGCTGCGGTTGATCGCCGCCCGTCAAATTCATCCCGGCGCCGCCAACATCGTACGCCGCCACTTGCTGAAAGATTTTTTTCTGCTGCAACCAGATGTTGAATTTTGGAATGTTCGCGCCAGGAAAACTTCCCTCCCGGCTGGTATTCATCAACTGCACCAGCGCCTGCGGATTGGGATAGGTCAGCGGCTTCAGCAGAACTGTATTGATCACCGAGAACACCGCCGTGTTCACGCCAATGCCGACCGCAATCACCAGGATCGCGATGCACGTAAAAGCCGGCGTCTTCTTCAGCGATCGCAGCGCGAATTGTAAATCTCGCCAAAGATTTTCGAGCCACGGAAAAGAACGATCCATCCACACCCGCTCCCGCATCGCGCGGGCATTTCCGAACCGCACTCGAGCCCGCCGTCGCGCTTCCTCCGAAGAAAATCCACGCGCGGCATTCGCGTCCTCTTCATGCCCAAGGTGCGCCTCAATCTCCTCCGCCAACTCCTCGTCCTTCTTGCGCCGCTGCGTCCACCGTCGTAGGTTCATCGCCGTCACTCCCCTCGTCACTTCCCCTCGTTACTTCCCTGTCGACTCGATCGAGTCTCCAAGGATCAGCCCAATGGCGCGCGTCATCCTGTGCCAGCGGCTGGTCGCAGCGTTCAGCTCCTTCCGCCCTTTGGCCGTCAGCTTGTAAAACTTTGCCTTGCGATTGTTCTCGCTCACGCCCCACTCGGCCGACAACCACCCGCGATCTTCCAGCCGATGCAGCGCCGGATACAGCGATCCCTGCTCTACTTCCAGAGCATTCTCCGACGTGTGCTCAATCACCTGCGCGATGGTGTGCCCATGCGCCGGCCCCATCACCAGCGTGCGCAGAATCAGCAGGTCCAGCGTGCCTTGCAGAATTTCTCCGTTTTCCGGCGGCCGTTTCAAAACCATATTCTCGCTCCTCCACTAGAATGCCTATGCAAGAAAAGTTATACACCACTCGAATGCCTATGGGAAGGAGCCACGCTTTCAACCAGCCCCCAGAAGAGAATTTAGATGATGGAGAAATCTACCTTAGGCCACCGCGCCTGTCGCGCCGCTACCAGCCCACCTGGCTCATCCGCTGCAAAATAATTTCGCTATAGCGATTCATCCGCTCCGGTCGCCTCTTCCGCGGAGCTGGCAAAATCGCCGCCAGCCGCGCCGCCTGGTCTCGCCCAATATTCCGCGCGCTGATCCCATAGTGATACCGGCACGCCGCCTCCGCTCCATACACGCCCGGCCCCCACTCCACCTCGTTCAAATACAACTCCAGAATTCGCCGCTTCCCCAGCACCAGTTCCGCCACCGGCACCAGCGATGCCTCCGCCCCCTTGCGCAAGATCGATCGCCCCGTCCCAAAAAATAAATTCTTCACCAGCTGCTGCGTAATTGTCGAAGCCCCGCGCACCCGCCCGCCTTCCATATCCTGGGCCGCGTCGATCTGCACCTGGTGCCAGTCGAATCCATGATGAAGATAAAACCGCGCGTCCTCCGCCGACACCACCGCGTGCTGCAAATTCGGCGAAATCATTCTCAGCGGAACATACTCATAGTGCTCGTGATACGCCTTCCCGTGAACATCGGGCTGGAACCAACCTTGCACCTGCCGCTCCGCACGCACCGCCGTGGTCGGCGGATTGATCCATTTCGCCGCCACCAGCAGCATCGCCGCCAGCAACCATAGCCCTGCGATCCCCAGCGCAATCCATCGCAGCCAGGTTCGCAGTCCAATCTTTCCAAGCCGCTTCTTCAGGGGAGCAGATTTCTTTGTCGCCACATCAGAATCATAGCCTGTGACTCTCATCACCCTGGCTTTGCCTTCGTGGATAAGAAAGGTGTGTCATCCCGTCCGAAGTGGAGGGACCTGCTGTTCGCTTCCGATCAATCTGATCATGTGGGTGCCCCATGTCTCGCTTCTGAGACATGGAATTCTTGGATTCCATCTCAGCGCACTCCGATCAACGCACGTGGATTTCTTACGACCCCTACGAACCTCCGCCTGCACCAGGCAACATCCCCAGCTGTCCCATCATGCCCAGAGTATCCATAATGATGCGAGTGTCCTTGATCCGCCCATCCTCCAGCCGGTCAATCACCATCCCCCACACCCGCACTGGCCGCCCCGTCGCAGGAATGCCAAGAAATTCTCCGCTGTGCGTGCCCGTCCATTCAAACCGGCTGGCAACTTTGTCCTTCTCCACAATCTGCTCGACGATGGAAAACACAATGTCAGGAAATCCCGCACGCATGGCACGAATCGCATCTTGCAAACCGCTCAGCCCCGGCCCCTGTCCCGGCATCGGAACCTGCTCCACCATGTCTTCCCAGAAATATTCCCCAGCCGCTTCAATCTTTCCCTTGGTGATCACTTCGTCCGCAAATCCCCGAACAATCGCCGCATTGTCACGCGCCATGCACTTTCCCCCTTCGAACCTCGATACCGGATTATAGCCGCGCCTCATCCAGCCAATGCCCCGCATCCATGAACCCGGCAACGCGTGCCGCAAAGCATGCGAGAGAAATGTCTGACCATCCCGACTCGAGAGAAACTGACAGAAGAATCCCCGCGTGCCGCCATACTCGCGCTGCTTACGCGTTCGTCCCGCCATCCACCGTAAGGTTCGCGCCGGTGATGTAAGAGGACTCAGGTCCCGCAACAAACGCAACCAACGCAGCAACTTCATCCACCTGCCCGTAACGGTTCAGCGCGGTGTTAGCCTTCTGCGGAGCTGCCCATTCACCCGCTGCGGGATTCAAATCGGTATCGATCGGACCAGGCTGAACGTTGTTCACCGTAATGCCACGGGCCCCGACTTCTCGCGACAATCCCTGGGTAAACATCTTCACCGCCCCCTTCGTCGCCCCATACGCTGCCAGCCCGGGCGTCATATTGCGCTCACCAACGCACGAGCCGATCATAATAATCCGGCCGCCATCGTTCATGTGCTTCAGCGCTGCCTGCGTCGCGACCATAACCCCACGAAAGTTCAGATCAATCATGTGGTCCATCTCCTCAAGCGTGGTCTCCTCGAAGAGTTTCGGAATGGCTGTGCCGGCGTTGTTCACCAGGACATCAATCCGCCCTAGCGTAGCAACAACTTTTTCGACGGCTGCATGAATCGCCTTCGGATCGGCGGCATCTGCCTGGATGGCAATCGCCTTCCCGCCGCCGCTTTCAATCGCCCCCGCCACTGCAGCGGCCGCCTTCGCGTCCTTCGCATAAGTGATGGCGACGCTCGCCCCATCCCCGGCCAGACGTTTCGCGATGGCTGCCCCAATACCCCGTGAGGCGCCCGTAACCAGCGCCACTTTTCCAGCTAACTTAGACATAAAATCTCCCCCTAGCATTTGTGAACGCTACACCACTTGTAGGAATTCAATGGATTGTAAACGTGTTCGGCTTACAGGCTGTGAATCTGATGCGCAATTGTCCCACTTGGACTTAGCAGTATTGTGAATACCAGCGATTCCCAATAGGAATGGGCGGCGGAGAACAGAGAATGAGAGTCGACGATAACCGCAGAAATCGCTATTGCCCGCATAGAATTAGTTCCCAGGACGCGTCGGGAGACTACTGTTGTACACTCGGTGCGCTGGGAGGTTCGCGATGAGCCTGCAAGCCGATGCACTCCAGCACGGGACGCAAAGCCGTCCATGGAATCTTGCCGACCGGATTGCGTTTCGCTTCTGCCTCATCTACCTCGCATCGTTTTCGCTTTGCACGCAAATCGTCACCAGCCTTTTCCCCATCCCAAAAATCGACATCCCGGATCTGGATTCCTTTTGGCCAATGAGCCAAATCGTACTTTGGACCGAGGTTCACATCCTGCGCATTGCGCAACCAATTCCCTGGACGGAAACCGGCAGCGGCGACAGAATGTTCGACTGGGCGATGGTGGTTTCCCTGCTGATCATCAGCGCACTCGCAACCGCGCTGTGGTCGATTCTCGACCGCAAACGTGAAAGCTACGCAACCCCCTATAAATGGTTCCTGCTGTTCGTTCGCTTTGCGCTGGCCGGACAAATGATTATTTACGGCGCCGACAAAATAATTCCGCTGCAAATGCCGTTCCCTTCTCTCGTCACCTTGTTGAAGCCATTCCACGCCTTCTCGCCCATGGCGGTTTTGTGGTCGTCCATCGGCGCTGCCCGGGCGTACGAGATCTTTGCCGGGTGCGCGGAATTGCTGGGCGGCATACTCCTGATCGTCCCGCGAACCGCAACCCTTGGCGCACTGATCTGCCTCGCAGATATGACTCAGGTGTTTCTGCTCAACATGTCGTATGACGTCCCAGTAAAACTTCTCTCCTTTCATCTGATCCTGATGTCCCTGTTTCTGCTGTTTCCGGAGCGACAGCGTCTGGTGGATTTCTTTTTCCGCGCTCGAGCCGTCCCGCCCTCTCGCCCGCCTCAACTCTTTCTCTCGCGCCGCAAAAATCGAATTGCCCTCTGGGCGCAAATTGCCTTCGGCGTCTGGCTGGTAGGGATGAATGCCTGGGGCTTTGCAGCTGTCTGGAACACCTATGGAGGTGGGCGCCCAAAGTCGTCACTGTACGGTATTTGGGATGTGGAGCAGCTCTCCATCGATGGACAAATCCGCCCGCCTCTGCTGACGGACAACAACCGCTGGCGACGCGCCATCTTTGACTACCCGCATCAGATGACCTTGCAGCGTATGGATGATTCGTTCTCGAATTACAGCGCCTCAATCGATACCAAAACCGCGACCATCTCCCTCACCAAACCTGACGACAGCCGCTGGAAGGGCAAGCTCACCTATCAACGCGTCGGCGGGGATCACCTGATATTGGATGGCGCGATGGACAACCATAAGGTTCACATGCAGCTTTTGCGGGTCGACAGCAATAAGTTCCTGCTCATTAGCCGCGGCTTCCACTGGGTGCAGGAGTTCCCCTTCAACCGCTGAGCGAAGCAATTCCGCCTGGCAGTCCAGCCCCTACCTCAACCATCGCGTCGTCGCAGTGCTTCTGAATCGCCTCCCTCAGCTCCACACAAAATCGCGCGCCACAAATTTTTTTCATATACAGACCTCACAAAATCCATCCATAATAATCCCGAAAAGCACCGCGCCCCCATGCTGCCCGATCACCGGAGGGACCTGCCGTGAACTTCTTCCGCCGCTCCGATTCCCTGCTGCTCCTGCCCTTGCTGCTCTGCTGTTGCAGCGCACCCACGCACGCACAAAACGACGCAATGGTCGGACAAAGCATCACCTGGCAACCGGCACGATCGCCCTTCACTCCCAATGCTTCCAACGGCGCCATCATGGGTGGCCCCGGCGCCGATCCCAATCCCGGCGCTCCCATGTACATCTGCCGCGCCCGCGTGCAAAACAGCATGGTCCCCGGAAAATGGGTCCAGGGCAACTGCAACGTCGCCTTCGGCGGCTCCGAACAAATCATGCGCTCATACGAGGTCGCCTACGGCAACGCACGTTGGGGAGCCTACCGCGGAACCACCTACGGCCTCGCCCAAATGGGTAGAGACATCGACGGCAGCCCGCTCTTTTCCTGCCGCGTCCACTACGTTGCCTCCGGCACAGACTACGGCTATCAGCCCGGCAAGCTCGTTCCCAATGGAACCTGCCACATCCCCTTCGGCGGGTCGGAGGTCATCCAGTCCCCGCCCTTTCAAGTCCTCTACGCAACTGGCGGCGGACGTCCTCCCGTCAACCCGCCTTACAATCCATATCCGCCCTATCCGTATCCACCCCCCTACTATCCTTACCCGCCGCAGGTCCAGCCCTATCCGGCCTGCAACCCCTCCACTCCCGGCGTCATCAAGGATCTGACCTCTGGCTGGTGGGTAGGTCCCGGCTGCTCCCCCAGCGACGGTCAGGGCAGAATTATGGAACCAAAATATCCCCCGGGCCAGCAGCCACCGAACTACGCGCCGCCGCCGCCGCCCTATCAACCCGGGCCCAGCTCCGTTACCTGGCAGCCCGCGCAAAAACCCTTCGTCCCCGGCAGCAACGCCATCATGGGAGGTCCCGGCAACGGTCCCAAACCCGATTCGCCGCTCTACATCTGCCGCGTCACCTACAACAGCAATCTCTTCCCCGGCAAGTGGGTCCAGGGTGAGTGCCACTTCTCCGACGACGCCGGCAAGGAACAAACCTCCAAGACCTATGAGGTCGCCATCGGTTCCGCCCAGTGGCGTGACTTCGACGGAAACATCGGCGCGCTCGTTCCCGGCGGCGTCGCTGCCGACGGCACCCCGCTCTATATATGTCGCAAACAAATCAGCAACTGGGGCAGCAAAAAAGGCTTTCAGCCCGGCTACCTTGAAAATGGCAAATGCCACATCCCCTACACACGTCGATACAGCCTACGATCCGCCCTTCGAGGCCCTCTACAACCTCTTCCCCCCATCCGGCGCAAACAATCCTCCGGATCAAGGTCCAGAGCCCCCGCCGCAATTCGAGCCTCCGCCACAGTCTGCTCCGCCGGCCAACGCTCCCGCCCAGGCCCACGGAATCCTTGTCTCCATCGTCAGTGGAACCGCGGCCACTGCAGGAACAGTCACCGTCACCAACGGCGCCACCGGCAAAACCGTCACCAAAACCTTGCCGCCCAATTCCACCGCGCAACAATGTATGGAGATACTGCAGCAGGCTGCCTTCCAGGCCGCGCTGCAAATTCAAATGCAGCCCGACGGCTCCGGCCTCCGCGTCTTCGGTTTCAACAATGCCGTCAACGTAACCCAGGCCTCCGTAGGCATCAGCCAGTTCTAACCCGCCAGAGGATAAAACCTGGGTGCCCCATGTCTCGCCTCTGAGACATGGGATTCTCAATCTGCCAACATTCGACCCGCGTCTCATTCTCCAGCCAGCGAATCAATAGACACATTTCGTTGTTGAATAAAAATCACAACACACCTTGACCTTCTACACGTAAGGCGGTATATGTAGAAGCCATAGGCATGAAAAATAACCAGGACAAATTCGACCTCCCACAAGGCACCCTCGATCTGCTCATCATGCGGATCGTTGCACTCGGTCCCATTCATGGCTACGCCATTGCCCAGCGAATTCAGCAGATGTCGCGCGATGCACTGCAAGTCCAACAGGGCTCTCTCTACCCGGCTCTTCATCGCCTGGAATATAAAAAGTTCCTCGCCTCCCAGTGGAAGTCCTCGGAGACTGGCCGGGAAGCCAAATTTTATGAGCTCACTGCCAAGGGCCGAACTCGTCTCCGCACTGAAACCGAAAACTGGGTGCGCCTCACCGACGTCGTCAGTCTCATTCTCAATGGAACCCTGGAGGAAATCTGATGGGCTGGCTCAATCGACTTTTCGCCCGCAAACAGATGGAAGCCGACCTCGACAAAGAACTGCGCTTCCACTTCGAATCCCAGGTCGCAGATAAGGTTCGCTCCGGCATGGCAGAGAGCGAAGCCCGCCGCCAGACACGTCTCGAGTTCGGAGGCATTGAGCAGATTAAAGAGAACTGCCGCGCGCCCCGCGGAACCCTGTGGCTGGAATCCACACTGCAGGATCTTCGCTACGGGCTGCGTCAGCTTCGCAATGCGCCAGCCTTCACGTGTATCGCCGTCCTCACCCTCGCGCTTGGCATCGGCGCCAATATCGCTGTCTTCAGCGTAGTCAATACCATTTTGCTGCGCCCTCTTCCGTTCCCGAACGCGCACCAGCTCGTCCGGATTGTAGAGAAAAATCCTGTATCCGGTGAATCCTCCAAAACCTATACCGCGGATATCACCCAGGATTTTCAGCGGCAGAACCACTCCTTTCAATCCGTCAGTGGCTATTTCGCTTTTACCGGACCGAACAACTTCAAGCTTTCTGGCAACGGCCAGCCATCGCCCGCTACAGGGATTCTGGTCGCAGAGGGATTCTTTGAAACCCTCGGCGTCAAACCCGCAATCGGCAGGCTGTTCCGGCCAGAGGAGTTTGTCCACCATTCCCAGACCGCTGCCTTATTAACTTATTCGTACTGGAAACGCACCTTTGGCGGCGACCCCGGCATTGTGGGCAAGACGGTTGACCTTAGCGATAAGCTTGACCTCAACAATTCTTCCGTCACAATCGTCGGCGTGTTGCCCGAGACGTTTGACTTCGGCGCAGTCTTCTCCCCCGGTGCCAGGACCGATCTCTTTGTCCCCTACATCATGGATGATTACCGCAACGATGGAAACGACCTCGCGCTGGTCGGCCGCCTGAAACCAGGCGTCAGCATGAAGCAGGCCCAGGACGAAGCTGACTCGCTCTTTCCGCAGTTCTATTTCGTGAACGCGCATCCGGAGTACGGCAAAGGATCCACCGCCCAGCTCACTGGCCTCAAGGAGTATGTCAGCGGAAAACTACGCCGCTCCCTGATTGTGCTGTGGTGTGCCGTGGGAATGATTCTGCTGATTGTCTGCGTGAATCTTTCCAGCTTACTGCTCACACGCGCCGCCGCACGTAGCCGGGAATTCGGAATGCGCATCGCTCTGGGTGCAAGACGCGGCCGCCTTGTGCGTCAGCTGCTCACAGAAAGCCTGCTGCTCGCAATCGTTGGAGCAGCGCTGGGATTAGGGCTGGCCTATATTTTGATCGCCTATCTGGCGCACCAGGGGTCTCTCAGTCTGCCGCTTCTCAGTATGGTGCGGATTGATGGCACCGCATTGGCATGGACGCTGTTCATCGCAGTAGGAGCAGCCGTTCTTTTTGGAATGACGCCTGCCCTGCAATTGTCCAACAATCATCTGCAGGAAGTTCTCAAGGATGGTGGGCATGGAGCCAGCGCGGGCAGAAGGCACGATCGCATTCGCTCCACGCTGGTCGTCACTGAAATCGCCCTGGCCTGCGTGCTGCTGGTCGGAGCAGGTCTGCTGCTGCGCAGTTTTCTGCGTGTCCTCGACGTGGATCTAGGTTTTGAGCCGGCCCACGCCGCCGCAATCAGCTTTGACTGCGACGATGGCGGTAACCCTGTCAAGCGAGCCGCCATCTGGCAGGAAGTCGTGCGTCGGGCATCGACGATTCCCGGCGTCCAAGCGGCAGGTATATCCGACAATCTTCCCATGAGCCGAAACCGAGGCTGGGGTATCGCGGCCAAGGGCCAACAGAAACTCACGGGTAAAGATTTCGTCCCCGTTTTTGTCTACATCGTCTCGCCAGGATATGGAAAGGCGATGGGAATGCGCATGCTGCAGGGTCGCGATATCAGCTGGGACGACCTTGTCAATAATCGCGGTGTCGTCGTGATCAACCAGACCGTGGCGCGGAAATTGTGGCCGGGGCAGAACCCCATCGGCCGCCATGCAATTGCAGGTGGTGCAGATGCAGAGGTCATCGGCGTAGTTGCGGACGTTCGCGAAACTTCCGCCGAAGAGACCGGAGGAGCGCAGATGTATCTCCCGGCAAACAAGCAATTCGGGCCGGAAGGCTCGTACCTGGTGGTGCGTTCCAAGCTTCCTCCTGACTCGCTCGCCATGACCGTAATGCGGACGTTACGGGACATCAATCCCGGACAGCCAGCTACGGAATTCAGGCCCGTTCAGGGATTGGTAGATCACGCCACCTCACCGCGTCGCTTCTTCGTGCTGCTCGTCGGAGCTTTTGCAGGCTTGGGCCTGCTCCTGGCTTCGCTTGGAATCTACGGCGTCATCTCCTATGTCGTTACGCGTAAGACCCAGGAGATCGGCATCCGCATGGCTCTCGGCGCAACTCAGACCCAGGTACAACTGGATGTCATCTGGGCAACGATGCAGCTCGCATTGATTGGAATCGCCATTGGATTTGTGGCTTCGCTCGCCCTTGCGCGCCTGATTGCTTCTCTTCTGTTTCGAACCGCGCCAACCGATCTACTTACCTTTGTCGCGATGGTCGTTCTTCTCGGTGGAGTCGCACTGCTGGCAGGCTATATCCCCGCGCGCAGAGCTTCAAAGATCGATCCAATGGTGGCGCTGCGAACAAACTGAATTCAGAATCCCTTTGCATCTCTCTCCGCCTTCGCGCGGGTCGCACATTCGCTTTTGCCGTCTCCACCAAGCCTCGAGTTTTCGCGTCTCGCCAATCCGCGGATCGAGGCCGCATTTGTATCTCGAATCCAAGGCCCCCGCGCGCAAAGGAATGCTTCCCGGCCTCATCCATCCCTCCATCCACCTGAAATTCCCATGACACAGCTACGCCTCGTTGGAGGTAGTCCAACATTTTGGACGTCCAACCCTCTCTCCCCCATTTCGTAGACAAAAAAATCTACGGATTCAGGAAGATTCGCCCAGTAGCCGCCGCCACCACAACTGGCAGCCGAATTGCACCCACACCACCTGATGCCCGACAGCAGGCCATACCCACCGCGCCTTGCCGACTTCATGACGCTTCGAAAAGGTACCGGGTGAAAATGATGTCGAAGTTCAGGACGCGATCCTTCCTCCGCCTGGCGGTCGCAGCCCTGCTGGTATCCACGCCGCACTCGCTCCGCGCCCAGGACCTCGCACCCCGCGCCTATCTCATCACGCCCGTAGAAGGCAACGCTCTCACCACCACCTACTCTTTTTACGATGGCAGCCTCAACTTCAATGGCGCACTCCCCATCACCGACGCCACCGGCATCTACAGCGTGCCGATTCTCAGCTACTACCACTCCTTCGGCATCTTCGGCCGTTCCGCCAACATCCTGGCCGCGCTCCCCTACGGCATCGGCAACTTCCAGGGTCTACAAAACGGAGTCGAAGAGCACGTCTACCGCTCCGGCCTGGCCGATTCTGCCTATCGCTTTTCGATCAACCTCAAAGGAGGTCCCGCCATGGCGCCACGAGAATTTCTCCAGTGGCATCAGAAAATCCTCCTCGGCGCCGGCCTCAAAGTCATCGCTCCCACCGGCCAGTACGATCCCACCAAGCTGGTCAACTGGAGCACCCATCGCTGGGCCTTCAAACCCGAGTTCGGCTACTCCCAGCGCTGGGGCAACTGGATTCTGGACGGCTATGCAGGAGTTTGGTTCTTCACCACCAACCACGAATTCTATCCAGGCACCGTGTCCAACACGCAAACTCCCATGGGATCTTTGGAGTCGCACCTGAGTTACAGCTTCACGCCCCGCCTTTGGGCCTCGGCGGATGGCAATTTCTGGTTCGGCGGCACCTCCGTCCTAAACGGCTCTCCAAACTCCCTCACCAAACAGGAAAACTCCCGCATCGGAGCGACCGTCGCATTTCCCATCAGCAAACACCAGTCTCTCAAGTTCGCCTACAGTAACGGCACCTACGTCCGATTCGGAGGAAACTATCAGAACGTTTCCGTCGCCTGGCAATACTCCTGGAT
>CAVTLR010000010.1:0-21545 GCA_963735505.1 uncultured Acidobacteriota bacterium
GGACGGAATGCTCGGCGTTCAAGGACGACAGCATCTCGCCCGCGATGTTCAAGGGCGACCGGGCATATCCGAGCATCGCGCCGGCTCCCAACATCGTGATCAGGAAGCTGCGGCGCGACGAATCGCCACTCGACCGGGATCCCTGAGAGGACAGATTAATCATGACCCGTTTCTCCTCTCATTCTCGCCGCCGCTAGCTTGATGGCCTTGCGTATACGAACGTAGGTCATGCATCGGCAGAGACTCCCCGACATCACCGCGTCAATGTCCCGGTCGGTAGGGTTGGGATAATCCTTCAGCAGGGTCGCCGCCTGCATGATCTGCCCCGGTTGGCAGTAGCCGCACTGTGGAGTCTGGAGTTCGAGCCAGGCAGTTTGCAGTGGATGTTTGCCTTCCGGATCGAGCCCCTCGATGGTTGTGACTTTGGCCCCCACTACGGCGCTTAGCGGAGTGATACAAGATCGCGTCGCTCGTCCTTCTACATGTACGGTGCAGGCGCCGCACATGCCAATGCCACACCCGAATTTCGTTCCCGTGAGACCAACTTCGTCGCGTATCACCCAGAGCAATGGCGCATCCTCGGGACTCCGGACAGAGACCGTCCGGCCATTGAGATTGAATGTAGTCATAATCGGTTCGCTCCTGTTGTGGTTCTGCGTCAATGCGGACCCGCCGACTCCCGGCGGATGGCGGCGACCTTTTCCTCCAGATTGGTCCAGGGTGGAAGTCTCGTGCGGGTGCGACGTAGATAAGCCGCGAGCCTGGCGATTTCGCTATCGGTGAGCGAAGCGCCGTATGCAGGCATGACCAGTCCGGGCGCACCTTGCGTGTTGCTGACACCCTTCAGCACAACCTGGATGAAATTGGTCGGTTCAGAAAGCGTTAGCGAGCTGTTTAGCGCCAATTCCGGACGGGCGGCAAGCGGAGTTGGCTCAGCATTGTAGTGGCACGACATACAGGCGGAGGCATATAGCTCAGCGTCAGGGTCGTATTCTTGGCCACTCCCCAGATAGGAAGCCGCGAGGGCCTCTCGTGTTGTCGCCTCGATGCCCGTTGCACGGGCGTTCGCTTGGTCCATCTCACTGAAGTAGAGTGCGATGGCGCGAACATCGGAGTCCGGCACGACCGGAAGGGCAAGGGCGTGGCGGATGACTTGAGTCATTGTGGCGCCGGTGGAACCATGCAGCGGGCTCGTGCCGGTACGTAGATAGGTGAACAAGTCTTCTTCGGTCCACGGGACGGGCGAAGGGTTGGACTCGGTCAGCGCAGGCGCGATCCAGCCCTCCACCATCGCGCCCTCATACGCGTGTCGCATCGCCTCGGCGCCGAGGAGGTTGCGCGGCGTATGACAGCCTGAACAATCGCTGAGTCCCCCAGCCAGATACGCTCCGCGATTCCACGCGTCGCTCCTGGACGGATCGGCTTTATATCGCGCGCTCCTGAAAAACAGAATCTTCCAGCCTTCCTGGAGAGCGCGTATGTTGAGCGGGAACGGAAGCGTGTTGGCCGGCACGTTGTTGCTCACTGCCGGCCGCGTCATCAAATAGGCGTACAGTCCCTTGACGTCATCATCCGATAATTTGGTGAATGCATAGTAAGGGAAGGCAGGAAAAAGATGAGAACCGTCACGAGCGACGCCCTCGTGCATGGCACGGGTGAAAGCTTCTAACGACCAGGCCCCTATACCGGTTTTGGGGTCGGGAGTGATATTGGTGCCATAAATAATCCCAAATGGCGTGCTTATTGGATATCCGCCGGCAAACGCTTTTCCGCCTCGCTGGGTGTGGCATGCCGCGCAATGTCCAATCGCTGAGAGAGTTTCTCCCTTGGCGACCAGCGCGGCAGGAAAGTTCGTTGGGCTTGGAGGCTCGATTGGGGTTATTGCGGACCGCCACGCCAAGAGGAAAAAGCCCAGTGCGAAGAGAGCTGCCAGAATGGCCCCGCTTAGGGCGAGGCGAAAAATCCTTTTCTTCCTCCAAGTTGTCGCGGAGAATTTATTAGATGTCGATTTCATTCGCTCACCAATTCGGCTATCGCCGCAGCTCACGAACTGCTTGCCCGTCGGCCTACGGCGGATTCCTATTTTGAGACCCAATTAGACGAGGTTTTGCACACAGTGTGCTCACGTTGAGGCTGCTCTACGTTTGGAGTCGGACAAGAAGCCCAACGCGAGCGCGAGCGAGGCGAAGCCGATTGGCAGTGCCAAGGACCATGGCCCGATCACGGTTTCCAATACCGCACCGAGGCAACAGCCGACGGTGAAACCGACGATCGCCGGCCAAGTCCGTCTTGCTCGACTGCGCGCGTATGCGACTCCGTCAGGATCGTGCAGGAACAACATCGCGCCGATATCCATCATGAACGTCGTGATGTCGGTCGTCATCACCGCAGTCCCCGGTGCGCCGACCAACAACCGCACGAGTGCGTTCTGCACCGCCATCGCAGCGACCCCGAGCATGCCGGCAACAACGACTATCCGAGCACCGGGATCGCGGACTGAACCCGCCGTAACCCAGACAGCGAGGAGGCTCACAAGCAGGACCAATTGCACTGCCAGCAGGGGCTGCAGCGGGCCGTGGCCGGTTTCCTCGATCCAGGCGGCCACCAGTCTGGTCAAACCCAACACCGCAACAAACACCGGAAGGGAAAGAATCAACGCGAGGGACGCGACTCTCCCGGTGACGACATGCGCCGCCAGAACCACCAGATTACCGGTGACGTGCGCGGCGAACAGTCCTCCCAGACCGAGAAAGCTGATAACGTCGACCGAGCCCGCCACGACGCTGAGCACTCCCGGCAACAGCTTAGTTCCGAGCGAGTTGTCTACAGACAGAGCCACGGCGCGCGTAGACATGTGTACACTCCCAGGGGTCGAGACCATCGATTGAGGTTTCGCTGGCTGCTCAGCGTCTATCGTCCTTCGCAGCCTCTTCTGGACCTGCCCCGTCATCAAATAGACATTCGCTCAGAGCGTGAGCAGGTCTATCCTTCGACGACTCCGTCCACTCGTGCGAAGCAGAGGCCCACGCGATGCCACTTAGCGTTTCCGCCCAAAAGCTCCGAAACAGAGCCGCTAGTGCGCTGCGGTGGATGTGGATGTAGTCGCCGCCTCTAGGGATCGCAGACGCGTCTTGAAAGGCTCTGACAGCCCCTCGAACCACCGTTCGTCGTCATGGGGCACTTTTTCCGGGTCGGTCACAGGCACGATTTCAAGCGTCTCTGCCGGCGTCGGACGCGGCATGATGTGACCCCATTCCATGATGTTCATCGCAGGAAGGTCATTGAGATAGAACCAGATCACGTCTTTAGGCACTTTGGCGGTCTTGGCAATGCCTTGCTGGACCCGGCGAAGGAGTCTGGATTTCAGTTCCTCATCCCGGCCGGATCGAACATCGCATCGAATCCATACGACATCAGGCGCCGGCTGACCGGCGATATACTGGTCGCCACTTGCAAACTCTTCGAATATTACCTGTATGAGATAGCGCTTGATTCCAAACTCCTCGTGATACACGCTGGTGCACCAGTTCGCGATCTCCGCCTTTTGGGGCAGCGTCAGTTTTCCCGGCGCGGTAAAACAAGTAAAAGTCGGCATTTGATCCTCCTGTTCTCGATCGGAAATCGTTTAGAGGCCTTCTAAGATCTCTTGTTTCGCGGATCGTCTTTCGCGTTGATGTATTCAAGGCCAAGTGGACCAATCGCCGTCACTTGCGTGACGTACTCGCTGGATTTGGCCCAATGGAAATGAGGTGTATTGCCGGGCAGGACGATGACGCTACCGGGCGGGTAGGCCTGTAGCTTATTGGGGTCGAACTGGTCGCCTAGGCCGATGTAGAAAACCCCGGATATAACCGTATAGACTCGATCTTCCGGATGGCTGTGTGGCATCAGCTTCACGCCGTGGGGAACTCGGACCCTGATCGTGTAGGGCCCGGGCTTCGAGGGATTACCGACAATGGCGGCCAGAAGGACCGAAGGTGGGAATGCCGCGAAGGGCTCCCAGTTGACATCTTCGGAGAGCACTGATCTGAATACGTCTTCGCCCGGCTGGTGGGGTCGAACCGTGTCTTGCGGTGCTTCCGTGACCGTTGCTTCTTTCGTGTTTGACATATCAAACCTCCTGCTTAGAATTTCGTATTCCGTGCAAACTTCGTACTGAAATGACACTTGCATCTGCAGTGCCAAAGCGGATTTCGCGTTGTGCAAAACTAATTTGCATGCTGAGCGGCCGTTCGCCGGCGAATATCGCCGTTCAGTTAAAGCGGCTGACGAATTTTCATACAAAATGTCGAGTCAAAATGTAGTGTCTCTAGGAATTGAATACCAAGATTCTGCAGCCGACGATCTGCACCGCTCAACTGCGAACCGTTGCCGCTTACCATCGGCCCACGTGCGCACCGCCGTCCACATGCAGCACCTCTCCGGTGACTTGATGAGCTTCCGTCAAATAGATCACGGCCTCAGCGATTTCCTTCGCGTCTGTGATCGTGCCCATCGGCGACAGGGTCTTCATAAAGTCTTTCGGAGTCCTCTCGTGGAGCGGGGTATCGACAACGCCAGGCGCGACTGCGTTAAAACGGATGTCGTCTCTCGCGTATTCACTCGCGAGGCTGAACGTAATCGCATTAAGTCCGCCCTTGGTGATCATTGGAATTGACGCCGGAACACCTGCGATCGGGTTATCGGCCAGCGCTGCCGTGATGGTCGTTACGCTGCCACCCGCCCCTTGCGACAACATCTGCTTGACTGCCAGCTGGGTGATAAAGATGAATCCCTCCAGGTTTGTGGAGACGAAACGGTGGAAGTCGTCGACGGTGTACTCTGTGAAAGGCTTGACGGAGAAGATGCCGGCGTTATTGACAACATGGTCGATCGAGCCGAACTTGGCGATTGCGGTCTGAGCGACCTTTTCAGCCGTTGCTGGGTGACCGATGTCCCCATCGACGAGTGCGAGGTGTGGCGAGTGCGAAAAGCCGCGTCTGGAAACGCTGCGTGAGGTCGCAATAACGCTATAACCGCGATCCAAAAATGCCCGTGTAACGGCGGCTCCGATGCCTTGCGAGGCACCCGTTACTATAACTGTCTTTTCTTTTGCCATAAACAACCCCTTCCTGACGTTCATCTCGCATATCCGATTTGATCGGGCAAGATAAAGCAATTTAGCCAGAAGCTACGACCTTGCCGCAGGGCGGATTCAGAATAGTCGGAACATCCTTTGCCCCGACGAACACGCTCAGGAAACGAACAAGCGTTGTGCCGTCGTTACGGCCCCGATGCCAGTGAGTCCTCGTCTGCAAGAACGCCTGGCCAGCTTTGAAAGTCTGACGCGACCCATCGGCAGCGAACTCAACTGTCAGCGCCCCTTCAAGTACATAAAGGTACGGCTGAACTGGGTGCGTCATCCACGGCGTAGCCGTTCCTGGCGCAATGGTCAAGATGCTCGACGAGATTACCGGGTTCGGGCTGGAAGGATACTCAAGCGCCTCACCCTTGATTGTTTTTACGTCTTTGGAAACATCAGCAATATTTGACATCGAAATACTCCTTTCTTCGTTTTTCGATTACAGCATGCAATGGAATCGTGATGCGTTTCATACGAACACATCCTTTTTAGCGGAGACTGGAAGTCTTTGCGACGGCGGCATGGCTGGCTTCCTCGATGAGTTGCACGATTTCATCTGGGTGAGTTGCCACCGAAGCGTGACTCGTTTGTAACGTAATCGTCTTCCTCGCATTGATTCGGTCCGACATCCACTTTTCTGTTTCCTGAGGAATTAAGCGGTCGTTGGCCGAGATCTGATACCAACAGGGCTTCACTTTCCACGCTGGTGGTCCCGACTTATCTTCGAAGCATCGTGCGGCTGTTGGCTTCTGCGTAAGAGCCCAAACTAGCGATTCTGTTCGGTCTTTGAGATCGTGACAGAAAGTCTCGTGAAACTTATCGACTTCGATCCATAAAAAACCATACTTGTCTTCACGGATATTAGCCGCCCCTTCGGGTGGTGCTCGTCGCGCCCAAAGGCTCTTGAGGCTCTCTCCTTCATCGAGAGCAGGTCCCGCCAAATAGACGAGGCCGATGACATTTGGCGCGAGGCCAGCGCCCGTGATTACGGCGCAACCATAAGCATGGCCGACTAATAGCGTGGGAGCATCCTGTGCAACGGCCATTTTGATGGTTCGATCGGTATCGTCGGACAACGAGGTTAGAGGGTTCTGCACTGCGAAAACCCGGTAACCTTTTTCATGCAATGGAGGAATCACATGTCGCCAATGTGAAGCGTCACCCCATGCACCATGCACCAAGAGAATATTCGGTTTGTCAGGCATCAACGTTCTCCTCTGATTCGTTCGTACCACGTTGCCAAGCGTCCGCACGTAGACGTTAGGGTGCGCCCATGGGTTCGCAACCATTTGCTTTACTTCTGCTGATCGACCAGAGGCCCTGATGCTGGATGGACCACATTGGGCACACCCTTCCCGCCAAAAAACACAGCGAGAAATCGCATTGTTTGAGAGCTGTCATTTCGACCTCGATGCCAGGTTGATCTGCACTGAAGAAATCCTTGCCCTGCGTGGAACCTTTTATCGGATCCGTCTTCAAATTGGACAGTTAAAGTACCTTCCAAAACGTAAACGTAGACAGGAGCAGGATGAATCATCCATTGCGATACGGCGCCTGGAGGAAATGTGAATACTACCGAGGACACTTCGGGGTTTGGAGTGCTCAGATAGAGTTCTGGCTCCCCAGCGATCGTTACGCTGTCGTGCGACACCGGCGTAATTGAAACCGTGGGTGCGGCCGGAGCCGTTTTGACTTGGGCCGCAGCCGCAATAGGAAAAAACGCTGTAACCAATAAGCACATGCACAGTAGTCGCATGGCTCGCGACTCGTAGAACATCTTTTCAATGGTCGTGTCGACTTCTTCGGAGAGCACTGATCTGAAAACGTCTTCACCAGGTTGGCGGGGTCGAACCGTGTCTTGCGGTACTTCTGTGGCGGTTGTTTCTTTCGAGTTTGACATATCAAACCTCCTGCTTAGAATCTCGTTTGCCCTGCAGAATTCAGGCTGAACTGACACTTGCATCTGCAGTGCCAAAGCAAATTTCGCGTCATGCAAAACGTATATGCATGCTATGCGGCGGTTTTCCGCGCGAGAATCGCCGTTCAGCTAAAGCAGGTGACGAATTGTCACACAAAATGTCGAACCAAACTGTAGTGCCTCCAGAACTCTTCCCATCCGAAGGAGTGCTCAGCTACCTGCGACAAGTTCCAAAAGAATTTCAGTAACTACCGCCGCTTGTTGTTTCTGTCAGATCCTGGCGCACTAAATCGGAGGTTTGGAATCGCAGTTGCTTAGGTTAAGGGCGGAACGCTGAATGAACACTGCGCTGGTGATCGAAGTGCTGCACCGAAACGCCAGCTTCGTTCGCAACGGGATTTCTCGTCGCATGGCAAAAGGACTTCAACCATGCTGCTCGCCGATGGGACGCCCGTAAGCAAACGGCTATGATTATCCGTCGCAATTCAGTGAATTGCACTCACCCAAGGAGTTGTTATGCCGACATATGTATGTTCAGTCCCCGCAAGTTCCTTTAACAATGACCAAAAGAAAGAGATCGCCGATGCGATCTCTCGCAACCATAGTCAGGTAACCGGTGCACCGACATTCTTCGTGCAGGTGGAATTTGAAGAAAAGCAGACAGATGATCGATTCCTCGGCGGAGAAATGACTGGTGGTCACATCTGGATTCGGGGCGACATCCGAGCCGGAAGAACCAAAGAGCATCGCGAGACGCTGATGCGCCAGATCATGGAGGATGTGAGTCGAATCACCGGTGTCAGCAAAGGCTCGATTTGGGTATACCTATGCAATCTCGAACCGACCGACATGATCGAGTATGGGAACGTGCTTCCGGAGCCTGGCGCGGAAAAAGAATGGTTCGAAGCCCTACCTCAGCCACTCAAGGATTACCTCAAGAGCCTCGGAACGACTAAAGAAAACTTTACACTGTAACTCCTCTTCAAGAGGAGATCTACGAATCCGTTCTACCGCTTGTGGATCTGAGTCCGGCTCAGAGGTTCCAAATCCATCGAGCGGAGAACATCACGTCAGCCTGTATTGAGTATTTCAAGTCATTCCATTGTTTACTCGTGGACCTCTGATCTTCTGGATGTATTCGATCAGCATAAGGGAGTCCACATACTTCTTGGGTGTTCCGAATGGCTGTTTAGAGCGGCATTGCTCGCCAGCTTCTGGAACAAGAACCTCGGACGGCTGGAAGCGCTCGGGTGGGAGATTACTTTTCATCACGACGGTAACGATCATCCCTTTGGTATCTGATGGCTGGGCCTCGTCTGCTGGCTGGTTGCCCGTGACGGTCGGGAACGTCGCATTTCTTATAGAAGGCGTAGTACTGCTGGTCGTGACTTTCTATCTGCTGAAGCAGGGCCTTGCCAGAGTCACGCCTGCTGCTGAGATTGCGTGACCGGGATCGATGTGGACCGTGGTTCGGCGCCGATTCCGAACCTCTGCCTCTTGGAAATTCCCAACCTTTTCATTTTGGCCAGCAATGTCGTCCTCGGCAAGCCCATCTTGGCTGCGGCGCCATTAGTTCCTGCGATCACCCATCCTACCGATTCCAAGATTTCCACCAGCAGAGCACGTTCGGAGTCCCGCAACTTGCCAGAAAAGGAAGTGATGGGCCGCACCTCTGCTTTGTGGAGGGGATTATGAAGGACCCCATCGCTGGACAGGATTACGGCGCGTTCGACCAGGTTCTGAAGTTCACGGATGTTCCCAGGCCATGAGTAAGAGACGAAAGAAGAAACAGTTTCGGGCGAAATATGCTCAATAATCTTGCGCATTCTGCAGCAATACATACCCACAAAATGCATCATCAAAGGCACAATGTCTTCTCGCCGCTCACGTAAGGGCGGCAGTTCGACCGGGAATACATTCAGACGATAATAAAGGTCACTTCGAAACTCATTACGCTCTACCATGTCCTCAAGATTCCGGTGTGTGGCGGCCACAAGTCGCACATCCAGTTTATGCGTTTGACCGCTCCCAACGCGTTCTAACTCCTGCTCCTGTAAGACTCGCAGCAACTTGGGTTGCAATCCGAGCGGTATATCTCCGATCTCGTCCAGAAACAACGTGCCTTTGTGGGCCATCTCGAACCGGCCGATCTTTTGGGCTATAGCACCGGTGAATGCACCTTTCTCGTGTCCAAAAAGTTCGCTCTCCAGAAGGTCGAAAGGGATCGCCGCGCAGTTCAATTTGATGAACGGGCGTTCGGACCGTGAACTGAGATTGTGAATAGAATGCGCGATCAGTTCCTTGCCCGTGCCCGTTTCGCCAAGGACGAGCACTGTGGAATCAGTGCGTGCCACACGCTCGACGTCGGCGAGCACAGATTCCAATGCAGGGCTGCTGCCTACGATTTGGTCGAACCGGCGGTTTCTCTCGCCGTGTTCATCACACCGAAGTCTCTCGCACGAGCCCATGGATACCTCCTGCTAGAACTGTGCCTTGCAATTTGGATCAGCCCCCAAACCTCCAGCGCCACTCGAACGGCCTCAAGCAGAATCTCGCCATCAACGGGGCTTTGTGGGGAGTTTCACAGGAGTGCCTCGCATTGCCTGGCGTTGCATCCTTTCATCGCCGTGTATGGCGATGGGTTCGAAGTGTGCGATTGCGGCGTCGACGCCCTTCGTGCAGTCTCCTGATTGCGAATGTTGTCGTCCACAGGAGTTAGGCGAAACGAAGCGGTTAGTGATCGGGTGGCATTCAGAGAGATTGCTTTGACGTCACAACTATCTTTCAGAAAACCCTGGACTAGACCCGCGATGTCCTGCTCTGCTCCTGTGACGATTGCTTTTTTCTGGTGTGACATGGAGCCTGCCTCAAACGTGTACTTACGATCGACATTTGTGATTAAACCAGCAGCGGCGAAGCAAAACAATTGGACGAAGGTATCTCCGCTACCTTCGTTGGGTCGGCGCAACGAACTGGCTTCGCTTTTTCAGTTCGAAATTGACTCGCCGAGATTGCATAGGAGATTTATGTCAAAGGCGCGAGACCGAATGAAATAAACGGAGAGATGCACGGATCGACTGGTCAATGAGTCAAAGAATGATCACATTGAGATATGCGAAAGACAAACTATTGTCCAATTGTTTCGGCTCTGCGCTACTAGTGTCATCACTTCAGCTCATTCGAAGAGCGCATCTTTGCCAGCGACGTGCGCTAATTCTCTTCCCGAGTGGTGCGAACCGCGTACGGTGCGCAGTTCTTCCGTCGACCTTCGTCCCAGGTATGATCGTGGTTTTGGGAATGAAAGCATATCTGAATTTGTCTGCCCTTTACGGAGCGGGCGGGAATTGTTTATTCGTGAATTGTACGGAGTTTCGTTTCAGTTTGGACAACTTGCTTCAATCGCGCTGAGTTGCTGCGCTAGCTCTTGGGCGCACTTGTGAGCCCGAGCCTCGCGGCCATTCTTACCAAATCTGCGAGAGAGTCGGCTTTCATCTTTTGCATGGCCTGTCCTCGGTGATACTTCACCGTGTTCTCGCAGATGCCAAGTTCCCCACCCACCTGTTTATTGAGCAGTCCGGAGATCACTAACGTCATAACCTCACGTTCGCGAGGCGTAAGCGACGCGTGACACTCACGCAGAGTTTGCATCTCAGCCTTGTCGGTCAGAACTGTGAGGCTCCTATCCAAGGCGCTGCGAACGGCATCCACCAACACATCCTTGCTGAATGGCTTGGTCAAGAACTCGACAGCACCAGCCTTCATGGCTTTGACGCTCATGGGCACATCGCCATGACCCGTGATAAAGATGATTGGCATTTCAGCACGTTCGACGGCGACGCGCTTCTGGAGTTCAAGACCGTTGATGCCCGGAAGAGAAACGTCGAGTATTAGGCAACTTGGAACAAGGACCCTCTGGCGGTTAAGGAATTCCTTTGCTGACTCGAATGTTTCGGCCTGCCAGCCCTGAGAGCGGATCAGCAACTCTAGCGACTCGCGCACTGAGACGTCATCATCAACGATAAACGCGATTGGTGGAGCGGAGTCGGGTGATGGCTTCGATCGCTCGGGTGGGCTGGTTGTGCTCATACACAAACCTCAATCCTTTTTAACAGCGGTATTCAGCGCTTCACGCAGAGCCTTCTGGCCAAACGGCTTGAACAGACACTCTACCGCACCGGTTTCGAGCAGTCTTGTGCGAATCGCCTGGTCTCCATGGGCGGTGATAAAAACGATCGGAATTTCTTTCCCGCGATTCTTCAATTCCCGTTGCAGGTCCGGTCCTGTCATTCCCGGCATCGCGATATCGAGGATGAGGCATTGGGTCTTGTCGACGCAGCCGGATCCGAGAAACTCCTCCGCGGAAGAGAACACACGGGCTGCAAAGCCGAACGCTCCGAGTAAGGTGGGTAGCGATTCGCGCACAGATGCGTCATCATCAACGACCGACACGAGTAGTCGTTGGTCGGTCATGGTCTTTTCAGAACTTTCCGGATATTCCATACGACAGCTTTCCGAATATCGCCTGAACCCGTGGTGCGCCGTTCTAAAAAGCGCTCCATGAAACAAGAATGGCCTACTCAAGCTGCGAACGTCTATTGGTCTTTGGTACAAGGTAGAATCGCGAATCTGCATCAAAACCATTGAAGTCTTGCAATTGGACGGATTCTCGTGGCAGGCAGTGTTAGATGGCGCCGCCAGAAGGCACGCCCCTACTCTCCGATCGGCATGGAAGAGAGAAGCAAAATGTGGCCCCAGGACCATCGTTCCGTGTTGCCCATAGACGCCCGTGATGACTCTCGATAATCGAGCGACTGATGGACAATCCCATTCCCATCCCATCGTTCTTCGTTGTGTAGAAAGCTTGGAAGAGTTTCTCGATCGCGTCAGAGTCAAAACCGACTCCCACATCTTGCACCGTCAGGCGCACGCGGTCGCATTCCTCCCGTTCAGTTCTGATCATCAAATGTCTTGGACGATCCTGGACCGCACTCATTGCATCAGACGCGTTTAGGAGCAGGTTCAGAATCACTTGCTGAAGCTGCACACGATCGCCCATGATATGCGGCAGGCCGTTGTCAAAGTCCGTCCGGAGAAGCACTTGATTCCGCTGAAGTTCACTCAATGAGAGCGCAATCACTTCCTGCGTTGCTTCGTTCAGGTCAACTGACCCGGTCGTAACTTCTTTCTTGCTAACAGGGCACGCAACCCCTTGATCACTTCGGATGCTCGATTGCCATCCCGGAGCGCGCGCTGAACGGTTTCGCGCGCGACTTCAACGTTGGGAGGGTCGGAGTCCAGCATCAGCAGACAGGTTTCGGCGTTGGTGATGATACCCGAAAGCGGCTGATTGACTTCGTGCGCGATTGATGCTGTAAGTTGCCCCATCGTCATCACGCGCATCATATGAGTAAGCTGGGCGTGCGTCGCGCGTAGCTGGTCCTGCGCTTGCTTCCAATCGTGCATATCCACAATTGTGCCGTGCCACTTCACGATGTGCCCTTGTCGGTCGCGCAACGGGTGTGCTGTCGTTACGCACCATCGATAGATTTGATCTGCAGCGTGGAAGGTACGAACCTCGACTCGGTATGGGGTTCCGGTTGCGACGCAGGATATCCACTCTCGACCTGCCTGCTCAATGTCGTCCGGATGAACAATATCCCTCCAACCGTTGCCCAGTAAGTTTTCAGCTGAGAAGCCGGTGTAATCGAGAACGCGAGCATTGCAGTAGTCGATCGTTCCATCCGGTCCCGCGCTCCATAGCATCTCCGGTATGGTTTCCGTCATCTCGCGCAGATTGAGGTCGCTCTGCCGCAGTTGTTCTTCCGCCAATTTGGACTCGGTGAGGTCGCGTATGAACCCGGTGAAGGAGGGCGGCCCGTCCAATGGGGTGCGAGTGATTGCGAGTTCGATGGGGAATTCACTTCCGTCGGCACGCACTGCCGACATCTCGACGCGTTTCCCGAGCACCTGTGCCTCGCCCGTGGCTAGGTAACGCGCTAAGCCCTGCCGATGTTGTTCCCGGAGTGGCTGAGGAATGATGACATCGGCCATTCGTTTGCCCATCACTTCGTCGCGGCGGCGGCCGAAGGTGCGCTCCGCTGCTGGATTGAACTCAGTGATGCAGCCTTCGTGATCGATTGTGATAATACAGTCGAGTGCCGAGTCCAAGATCGCTGACTTGTGCGCCTCACTGTGCCGCAATTCGTCCTCCGTCCGCTTCCGGTCATTAATATCGGTATTCGTCCCGTACCACTTGACGATGGTCCCCGATTCGTCGCGCAACGCATTCGCGCGAAATAGGAGCCAGCGATATGCACCATCGAAACGGCGCAAGCGCGCTTCCGCCTCCAGCGGCACGCCAGAAGCAAGTGACGATCGCCAAATCTTGAGAAGTCCCTCGGCGTCGTCGGGATGCAGCTGATTTGCCCAGCCCCAGCCTGCTAACTGTGCTGCAGACATACCCGTGTAGTCGATCCAACGCTGATTGAAAAAATCCTTGTAGCCGTCTGGGCGAGCGGAAGCTAACAGCGCAGGCATCGCGCTGACAATAAACCCCAGTTCACGTTCGCTGGTCCGCAGAGCTTCTTCAGCCTTTTTCAGCTCCCTTGCGGCTTGACGCATTTTCTCTTCCGCATGTTTGTTGCCCGTTACTCGGGCCAGGATGTTTATCTCTCGAATCGCCCTTTCCACGTCCTCGTTGGGCGCAACCGGCTGTGCGCCCTGGTTCCAAGCCGCGGATTTCAGAATCCCCTCCAAGCAGCGCAGGTGGATATGGGTTTCAATCCGCCACAAGACCTCTTCAGCATCGAAGGGAGCCGTCACATAATCGACTGAGCCGCTGGCCGCTGTCTTTGCCCAATGCATCGGACGGTGTATAGAGGTGATGAAGATCACCGGAATCGCTCGCGTAGTTGGGTCGCTCTTCAAACTCGCGCATACTTGGTAGCCATCCGTGCCCGGCTTCCTCACGTCCACTAGCACCAAGTCGGGTAGCGTGTCTTTGACGAACCGCAACTGCGACCCCAGATCGAGTGGCCGTTCGTGCACGGCGTAGCCGTCTTCCGTCAGGATGGTGCAGAGCAGGTTGAGACTCGCTTGGCCGTCGTCAATGACCAGGATGCAGCCCTTGTGCTTGCGCTGTTGGGAAGGAGTCATGAGATCCTCCGAGGTCAGCGAATGCGTGACATCGCTATCCGATGATGCATATAGTCGCAACGAAACCGGCCTCCTACCCGTCGGCAATGGTCCCGGAACAAGAAGCGGTTCCAGTCCCGTCGCGACGGCGTTGGGAAGCGGGGCGTCCGGCGACTCAAGAGACAGCTCCCGCTCGAAGGCGGAGAGCCGCAAGAATGGTCTCCGCTACTGCGTGACGTAGTCACGCAGTAGCATCGGATACTTACCCTCGATCGCGTCGACGACCGAGCGCTGGGTGACCGGGGCTGCAACTTCGAGCTCAACCTCACCGTGAACGCGCGCGCGCCCCTGCAGATGGGGACGGTAGTACCCGAATCATGACAGCGTCTGGACCTCGACGGATAGCACAGCGGGAAGATCTCGGACAATGGGCGCCCACTTGTCTCCACCATCCGGCGACATGTATACCTGTCCGCCGGTGGTGCCGAAGTAGACGCCGCACGAATCGAGCGAATCGACGGCCATGGCGTCGAGCAACACATTGACGTAGCAGTTGCGTTGCGGCAACCCTTCCGTAAGGGCCTCCCACTCGTATCCGCCCGTGCGGCTTCGGTACACGCGCAGCCTTCCATCCGGCGGAACGTGCTCGGAGTCACTCGTGATCGGGACGACGTAGACGGTGTCCGGCTCATGTGCGTGAACGGCGATGGTGTACCCGAAGTCGGTCGGCAGATTCCCGCTGATCTCGTGCCATGATTCGCCGGTGTCGTCGCTGCGCATGACGTCCCAGTGCTTCTGCATGAATAGCGCGCCCTGACCCGAGCGGTGCATCGCGATCTGGTGAACGCAGTGGCCGACCTCCGCATTCGGGTCGGGGATGTATGGGGACTTGAGTCCATGGTTCATCGATCGCCACGTCTTGCCCGCATCGTCCGTGCGGAAGACACCCGCGGCGGAGATGGCAATGAGGATCCGTTGAGGCTCGGTCGGATCTAAAAGAACAGTGTGCAGTGACATTCCACCTGCGCCAGGCAGCCAGCGCGGTGCCGAGCTGTGACCGCGCAATCCAGATAATTCCTGCCACGTCAGTCCACCATCAGTCGAGCGGAATAATGCAGCGTCTTCAACACCAGCGTAGACCGTATCTGGGTCGCTTAGTGATGGTTCGAGATGCCAGACTCGCTTGAATTCCCAGGGATGCGGCGTGCCATCGTACCACTCATGGATGCCAGGGACGCCATCGTACAGGAATGCGTTGCCGACTGGCTCCCAAGTCTTCCCGCCGTCGTTGGAGCGCTGTATCAGTTGCCCAAACCAAGCGTTGTACTGCGAGGCATAAACCCGCTCTGCGTCAACGGGAGATCCCTTCACATGGAATATCTCCCAGCCACCAAAATGGGGGCCACTAATCTCCCACTGTTCGCGCATTGCATTGGAAGTCAGAACGAATGCACCCTTGCGCGTCCCTACCAGTACTCGTACGCCGCTCATCTCTCACTCTCACCTACGCTCCGTTCTTCGCATTTTATCCCGCAACAGCATAGTCTCTGCCGCTCCCATGAATTCGTCTCGAGCATCTGAGAATCCATCAGTGTGACGTCCGAGCGATGAATACGAAACTGCTGGATGGCTTCGCGTCCGTTCGACGCTCCGGCGACGATGTCCGGCTCAACTGCAATGAATCCGCGGGGTCGCCCTTCTGCTGCCAGCCTGCCGGCGTACTTATTAGACGCAGATTCCGCTGTAGTGGTGGCCTTACTCGGCCTCCGCGACTATAGCCGTTCATCCAAAGCGGATGACGAATTGTCATACAAAATGTCAAGTCAAACTATAGTGCACCCAGTACTCTGCCCGTCCACAGGGGTGCTCAGCTACATCCCACAAGCTCCAAAAGAATTTCTCTAAATACTGCCGTTTGTTGTTTCTGTCAGTTCCTGCGCACTCGATTGAAGGTTTGGAATCGCAGTTGCTGCTAATGCTGGCAGACCGCTGAATGAACATTGCGCTGACCATCGAAATGCCGCACCGAAAAGCCCCGCTAAGTCGCAGCGGAATTTAGCGTCGCATAGCAAATGCCTTACATGCTGACGGGGAGCGTTGGAATGCTAAGAACCGTATCGGATCGGAGAGAGACCGAAGCCTTCGCAACAATAACGTTCTATCGAGGAGAAAAGGAGGATGTCATGTCAATCCAAACAAGCAGAGGCACACTGACTCTTCTTAGGATCGGCGGACTTGTGATCGGTGTGACGCTGGGTGAATTGTGCCCGGTGGACTCTTGACCCCTCGCCTAACTAATTTCCCAGAATCGCATCCGAGCCAATCGGGAGCGAGCAACGCACAACTTCACTCAGGAGAACTCGCATGACCATCGAAAAAATGTTGTACACAGCTAAAGGCCAAACCTCAGTTGCTTGCAAGCACGTTCTACTAAAGCGTCCACTATTGCATCTCTTATTCGTCTCTTTGTTGTCGGGACTGGCAATTCCAAATCCAGCCCGGGCCCAGGAGCAAGCGGCCCCTCTGACCGGGGCCGCATTATCACCGTCGTCGTTAACAACTGCTTATCACTACGTTGTGCCCCTCTCTCTTGCGCTTGAGGCCTCGACTGAGGCAATTCGTGTATGCGCCGAGCACGGATATCAGGTATCCGCAACAGTCGTGGATATGGATGGAGTGCCGCAGGTAGCGCTTCGCGGCGATGGAGCAACCATCCATACGAGGGAATCGAGTTTCGATAAAGCGTACACGGTGGTCACGCTGGGGCCGATATTCGACTTCGATACGTCCGGCAAGTTTTTCGATCTGATGAAGACCAATCCGTTTGCGCCGCGACTCTCCACAATGACGAATGTTATGGCGCTTCCGGGCGCAGTCGCGTTGAAGTCAAAGGGCGCCATTGTGGGCGCTCTAGGCGTGGGAGGGGCTCCCGGCGGAGACAAGGATGAAGTCTGTGCACAAGCTGGAGTGGCGAAAATCGCCGACCAGCTCCCGCACTGACTTTCGCTGAAGTCCAGAGTCTTCTGTGAGCATGCGACGTGGGAGGCACGTGTCCGGAGTGCGCTGTCAATTTGACAGACAACTGGATAATCAGGCGGCGAAACCAAGACTACTTCTGTCGTAGGGGACTAGTGCGGTGTCTGGGATGCATGACGCTCCCAATTGCCTTGCGCGGGTCAACAAGCGGATCGCTCCACTTATCTCAATCAAAAGGAGGAGGTAATCGATGTCACACCATTATTCCGATCCCGAATTTGAGTTCCCTCACCACGGCGACCGCATGAATTTGCCCGATGCACCGGTTGCGCACGAGGGGTTCTTCGTGACCCATTTCTTTACCGTGAAAGATCAGGAAAAATCGAAGGACTTCTATGTCCGAATCCTTGGGGGGAAAGTAATCAATCCGGAGAATCCCTGCTACATCAAGCTGGCCAACTCATGGATCATCCTCAATTCTGGTGGCGGCCCGACGCACGACAAACCCGAGGTGCTGCTCGAAACTCCTCAGGATCTCAACAGAGTGAGCACCTTCCTCAACCTGCGAGTCGCCGACATCTGGTCTTGTTACAAACAATGGCGCGCCAAGGGCGCGTTCTTCCTCACCGAACCACTCGACAACCGCGGCTGGGAATGGCGCTGTTACATGCGCGATCCTGACGGCTACCTTATCGAGATTGGCCAATATACTCAGTTGGCGCTCGACCACTTCCAAAAGTATGCCCGTGGAATTGCCGGCGGAAAGTGTAGCGCGAGGCTTATCTTAAGCGAACCCAATTTTGCTTCAGACAGTTCTGCCCTGAACTCTTCAAGGTCCCATGCACGCTTCTCAAAGCACAATTCCGGCGACGCTCACCTTGCGCGGTAAGTCCCACACTCTTCACCGTCTCGTCGGGGAGAAAAAAAGAAGGGTGCCATGCAATCTGCCCATGTAATGCCGATGAAAACCATAGAGGAAGCCGTTGCGAAACTGGGGCACGAAATGAGTCGAATAGCGCGCTTGGCGTTAGAGATGCCCGGTGGCTTCTATTGGCAATCCAGCGTAACGAGGCTCACCCAAACTGCTGGCTTATTGATGCTGATCGCGACCGTTCGCGCTTCTGCGCAAAAGGCGCAGACCGTGGAAACTATGTTTCCCGCACAATCTACATGCGCCGGCCCTGCTCCCACCTTTCCCCCAATGACATACGACGAAGACGATGGATATTTCAGCAGTCCAGATTGCCGAACCAAATTACTGGACCGGTTGAAATTTATCCCGTTGCGCGGCGACAATGAGAGCTATTACCTTTCCTTCGGCGCATTCATTCGGGAGCGCGGTGAATACTCTAGCAATCCCAATTGGGGAAGCGGCCCTCCGGGCAACGCCTATTTGATGCAGCGCTACTTTCTCCATACCGATCTGCATCTAGGTGAACGCTTCCGCTTCTTCGGTGAACTTGCAAGTAGTCTTGAGACCGGCAGGAACGGTGGTCCTCGTCCAGGCCTGGACGAGGAACAGCTGTACGTTCATCAGGGTTTTTTCGACCTTGGCCTTTGGCGCTCGGGCAAACATGATCTAACCTTGCGAGCCGGACGTCAAGAGGTAGCATTCGGTTCGGGGAGTTTGGTTTCTACTCGCGATGGCCGGAATATCCGCCTTAGCCTGGATGGACTCCGGCTCACGTGGTTGAGCGGTGTCTGGACTATTGACGCGTTTGCCTTCAGACCTGTCTTGGATAATGCGGGCAAATTCGACAATCCGCCGAATCACACAGCCGGTTTCTGGGGTGTCTATGCGGTGAGACCATTTCGCGTCCTGCCGCAAGGAAACGTCGATCTCTACTACATGGGCCTCGACAACAAGTCCGTACTTTACGATGGCAAAGGAATCGGGCGGGAGCAAAGAGAAACAATCGGAACACGCCTGTGGGGAACCATCCCGCGATGGGACTATAACAACGAGTCTTATATTTCAGTGGGGCTGGTTTGGAGTCGACAATATCCGAGCATGGGGCGTTTCCACAGATACAGCGTTACCGGATCGACTCCGCTCCTCTAAGACCGAGGTTTGGCCTTCGCGCTGCGGCCTTCAGCGGTGACCAGAATCCATCGAGCCGAACTCTCGGTACGTTTGATTCGATGCACGAGGAAGGCCCTTATTACAGCTATGCGGAAGTGTTCGCCAGGCGAAATCTGATCGCCTCGCAGCCATCTGCGGAACTCAATCTCACCGATACCGTCTCATTGACGTTCAACCCGGCCTTTTATTGGCGGGAGAGTACGAGCGATGGCCTATACAGCGCTGGCAACGCCGTGCTTGTGTCTGGCCAGAAAAGCAGCGCAAGCTACATCGCGAGCCAGGCCTCAGTGCAGTTGAGATGGCAGATGAATCGGAACCTGAGCTGGTTTTCGGAATATGCGCACTTTTTCCCCGGTGACTTCTTGAAACAGTCCACCCCAGGACGCAGCCTCAATTATTGGACGGGATGGCTGGACATAAGGTTTTGACGAGGAACGAAAATGCGACACGTGCAGCTTGCACTGGCTGAGCTCGGACCTGGCGCCAGGTCGATCGATGCCCCGCTGTTCGGAAGAGGTCAGATCGCACTCAAGCGGTAGGTCCTTCGCCTTCGTCCCTCGAAATAGTGGCTCCGCTTCCTAGTATTCAGTCAGCCCGCAGAACCGATTTTGGGGATGCGTCCTGGCGTGACGGGCGCAGAATAGGCTGGCAAAGATTCAGCAACGTGCCATTGACTGCCCGACGCTGCAGATGATTTTGCAATGGAGATGATATGTGCGACCGC
This sequence comes from uncultured Acidobacteriota bacterium, assembly GCA_963735505.1. Taxonomy (GTDB): domain Bacteria; phylum Acidobacteriota; class Terriglobia; order Terriglobales; family Acidobacteriaceae; genus JAKAAZ01. The sequence continues at coordinate 19,958 of CAVTLR010000010.1, forward strand.
CAACATCGAGAAGCTCCCGCCGCGCCGCTTCACGACAAAAAGAGACCAATACGATTAAGCCATAGCGCAATATGCGCTGCCGGGCTAGGAACAAGAAGAACAGTGGGACCAGAGTTTGCACCTTCTCCAAGAAAGGCTAGTGCGTGCGTTTATGAAGGACACGTAAGTGGGCACCCGCACCATCCGCGGTCTTCCCGGTTACACGCACGGAAACTCAGTGGCCGTTTGCGACGACATGCGGATATGGAGACCGCAAGTCGCCAATGCCTCGCACGACAAGGAGAGAGCCATGAGGAACAATATGTATCGATCCGATGACGAGACAACCGTGAACGTCTTCGTCGCCGCTGCGACCGACGAAGCGCTCGTCGCTGAGGCGAGGCGCGGGAATAGGCCCGCTTTCGAGGAACTGTGGAGGCGATACTCTAGCTCAACGTTCAGAGTCGTCTATCGGATCACAAAGAACCAAGACGATGCCGAGGACGTGGTCCAGGATGGGTGGATGAAGGCCTATGTGCATTTGGAAACATTCAATGGCAACGCCAGATTCTCGACCTGGCTGACACGTATCGCAATAAACTCGGCGCTCATGGCTCTGCGGAGGAAGCGTTCATCATCCAGAGAATGCCATGGAGTTTACGGACGGGGAGACTTGGCATAAATGGGAGATCGCAGATCGATCGCAGGACATTGAACGAGATTATGAGGAGCATTCTACTGCTGAGCGCACAGGACAAGTCGTTGCGAGTTTGCGCCCGTCGTTACGCAGTGTAGCCGAAATCTACCTCTTCAACGACATCTCGTTACATGAGACCGCCAACATTGCCGGTGTCTCTATCGCAGCAGCCAAGTCTCGTTTATTACGTGCCAGAGCTTTCTCCGCAGAGCATTGACCTGAAGAGCGAATGCGAAAGAACGTCTATCACGGCACATAGCGCAACGGAACATGATGAGGGAAATAGAGGAATGGCTAAGGAGCTTACAAGCATTCTGATCGTCGATGACGACGATGACCTTCGGTGGACGTTGGAAAGCCTATTCTCTGTCTGCGGATACAAAGTTCGGACCACGGCCGATCGATTGTAGCACTCCGAGGAAATGGGGACCGAGCTTCCGGATGTGCTTATCTCCGACCTAGAGATGCCAAGGATGAACGGCTGCACGAACCCCTTGTCGTTGTGCGGGAGCACTTCCCAGATGTCAAAGTCATCGCCATGAGCGGGATATATCTCGGGCAATGCTGTGCCTTTGGGTGTAGCAGCCGATGCCTATTATCCTAAAGGTGGGGTCTCCGACAGCTAGCTACCGGTTCGACGAAAAGGAGTTCTCTATTTGGCTTACATCTCAACGTAACGGTTTGACCTAGTCTTTGTGGCTGCGCCTTGGAGTCGGTGTGCCATATTCTGGAGGCAGATCGTGCACGAATCATGCCGGGAGCAGGGACAGTGCGGAGGACAGATCAGGGACAGATAGGTTATAGCGGTATGTTGTTTAGGGTTGTTTAACGTTGTGGTTGAGTTCTATAAGTTATTGATTTAACAAGATCTTGGTCTCCTCATAACCCAACGGTCGCTGATTTTCAAATCCA
>CAVTLR010000011.1:0-6229 GCA_963735505.1 uncultured Acidobacteriota bacterium
ATGAGCAATCTGCGGAACTCTGTTGGAGTAAGGTCTTCCGGCGAGTTTGGAATAGTGGTGGCCCCTGTCAGCCATCCAGCTTGGTGAATTCAAACAAACCGCAGCCAAGCTCGCTTTTCGCGACCGCGGCAGGATCGGCATTCTCATAAAAGTTGCCATCATCTCCAACTGCGGAAAAAGATACCGATTGGAGACCAGGAAAACTATCGAGAATTGTCTGCGGCGCGAACACCCGATGGGCGTTGAACTCAACTCTTTCCCTTCCGCAGGGTGCGGAGAAATACGGTGTTCCGTGGGGCCCAGAACCCGCTCCAACGACTTCATGAACTTGAAGCCGGCATCAGGATCGACCGGGTCGGAGTAGCGCCCAAGTCCAAAATGCTCCGCTACGTGCAAAGTGGACAAGGAATCGATGCTTCTAGTTGGGAATCGAGCCAGCTCGGTGGCATCGTCCTGCAGAAACGTCAGCCCGTCCACCGTGCTCTCGAGCGGGCGGATGTCCACCACAGTGACCGGCATAAAAACAAGGACATGCGTGACGAATCCATCGATACGTGGCCCAATATCGATGTGCTGCTGCGGCATTCGTTCCCGGATTTTCGGTGCCGCCAACAGGTCCTGGTGGAAATAGTTCCGCCGTCCGTCCCGGCTCGTCGCCGCGCTCGGACAGGATCGGAAATATGTCTTTGAACGTGATTCGAAACGTAGGCCGGGGATTCATTCGAGTGTACTGCCGGAGGCTTTTCAGAAAAAAAGGCACGCCGCGCACAGTTTTGGGCGGCATTCTCAGTCGAACCCAGTCAGGTAATACAGATTCCCTAACTGTTTTAATAGTGGGACGCATTGTTCCTATGGTGACATCGACCGACTTTTGAGGCAAGCAATCAACCATGGATATTGGTCCGTACGGAAAGCGTTCAACACAGGAGCTCCTCAGTCTCGATTATCCTGGAAAAAGGGCGTAATCGGAGGATCCAGAACAATGCCTTCCAGAAAACCCAGCGTATGGAAGGTGGCCGGCGCTTGCGCGAAGGCATGCGCTCTCAGCCTATTCTTGTCTCGATTGTCGCGGTTTTTCGCGCGGCCCGCGAGCTTCCTCCCTTGCTCGAAAGCATTCTGGCCAACCACGACCAGGATACCGAGTGGATCGTCATCGACGGCGGCTCCGACGATGGGACCCTGGAAATCCTACGCCGCTACGATGACGCCATCGACTACTGGCTGAGTGAACCTGACTCTGGAATCTACGACGCGATGAACAAGGGCATTGCGGCGGCAAGAGGTCACTATGTCCTGCACCTGAATGCCGGCGACCGGCTACGGAAGATTCCCCGACAAGAACTCGAGGAATGCAGTGCGGAAAAGATTGACCTCGCATCCTTTGCTGTGGACATGGAGTGCTTTGGAATCCACCGTCCCCGCCCCAATCAATTCATGTCGCGCTTCGCCATGACCTGTCACCACCAGGGAGCATTTTATCGGCGGGAAGGTCATATGGGGTACGACACGCAGTATCGCGTTGCCGCAGACTTCGACCTGAATCAGAGAATGACGATCGCAGGAAATCGATCCGTTGCTTCCATATCATTATCTCCGAAATGGGTAGCGGAGGGATCTCGTCAACCCGGCTGACATACAGGGAGAACTACCGAGTGATAAGGAGAAACTTTGGACTCCCTTACGTTTGGATTGCCTTTGTGTGGTACCGCGTGTCGCGAATCATTCCCCCGCTGAAGCGTGTGCAGGAGTATATGAAGTCCTTGCTTCATCGCGCTGAGCAGACCAACATCCAAGAATGATTTAGTTAGCCCGCGCCGAAGGATGGGAGTAGCGCAGCATCTTCCAGCCATCTCGAAGAATCCGCCTTAATGTGCTCATCGTGAGTAGAATCTTGCGGGAGCGCCATACCTCGGCGATTACCTGCTTGTACCAACCGGAACTCAAGCGACTCCGCAGCAGTACGTCTGCGGTTAGGTTTGCCTGCAGAGTGGATTCCGCACGAGCCAACTTCCGGGCGCCCGCCTCATCTCCCTGCGCTCGCAATTGGTTGGCGTGCCCCTGTATCATCTCCTTGCCCCACCTCTGCCAGTCGGCGCACTTGGAATGACTGGTATAGCTGGCTGCATGCACGGTGTATTTGGCCAGCGGGGAAGGTATGCAGGCCACCCAACGATGCTTCAGCGCGGCCCCACCCCAATTTGTGGTGTCGCAAAGTGCTCCGACACGATCTTCGTCAAATCCGCCCGCCGCCCATGCGCTTTGCGTGCGCATCAGCACCGCTGAGCAGCGTGGTCCGCGAGTGCCCGTGTAGAGGTTGTACATAAAATCGACGCTCGACTCGCAGAGCGGACCGGCGTCTGTCGTATACATGGGCGGTTCGCAACGTCGATGATTTCGCAGGGACACCAGCTCAACCCAAATTCGCTGCCGGGCTTCCCGCAGGCTCCGTGCAGAAACGGATCAACCAACTGACGGAGCGCGTCCGGTGCAAGGATGTCGTCGTCGGAAGACAAAATGAAGAATTCGCCATCTGCAGCCTGAAGCACGGCGTTCTGATTGCGCACCACACCCGTGAGTTCTTTTTGACGGAAATACACCAGGCGCGGGTCGGTGATCGTGGCGAGGGCCTCCGTAGTGCCGTCTTCCGAGGCGTCGTCCGAAACAATCACCTGCACATGCGGGTAGGTTTGTTCAAGGAGAGACTGAACGGTGCGCATGAGTAGATCCCGCCTGTTTCGGCTCGGAATGCCAATGGTCACCTGGCCTGCGACGACGGGCCTCATTGAGGGTCTCCTTTTTCAAGCTCTTTCAATTGAAAAGTTGTTCAATGCGATTGTAACTGGTGGTGCTGGCAATTCGACAGGGGCACCAGACAACGCCGATCGCGTTGGCGGGAATGGAAGCTTTGCCCAGCAGGTATGGCTCGACTAATCGTTCGATGGCGTTGGGGAGCAGCACGTCGTCGTCGCCCAGAAGCAGGAAGAATTCTCCGGTAGCGTGGCGCAGGCAAAAATCGAAGTTGCCGACCAGGCCGAGACGTTCTTTCTGCTGGACGAGAATCACGCGGGGATCGCGGATTTCCTGGACGCGCGCAACCGTATCATCGGTCGATGCGTCGTCCGATACAATCACTTCAACATCCGAATAGGTCTGTGCGAGCGCGCTGCGGATGGCTCGAAGAGCCAGATCGCTGCGGTTGATGGTCGGAATTCCGATGGAAACTCGCCGGGGAACCGTCATGGTGGTTTAGTAACTAATTTACCATCAAGCGTTGCCTGCCAAAGGGGGCCGCCTGGCGAGCCATCGCGAAGAGATGGCGCACGTAACGCGCGGGTGGATGACGGGCGGTTCTTAGTTGAGGGTAGTGAGATGGACGGAACAGCGTGTGTGAAGATCGATGCAGAGCAACTTCGCTGACATGTCCGAAAGCAGATTTCCGTGGCGGGCGCGACTTGCGAGGCAGATGCCGCCGGGACAATTTGCGCGGTACCTGATGGTGGCGTGTGGAACACCGTTTTTGGATATAGCTTGTACGCGCTGTTGACGGCCTTGCTGATGCCGAGGATGCGTTTCGGATACATCTACGCGTCGGTGGCCTCAAACCTGATTGCGATCACGGTTGCTTACTTCTGTTACAAAATTTTCATCTTCAAGACGCGAGGAAATTACTGGGCGGAGTGGATGCGTTGCATCCTGGTCTATGGCAGTGCTTTGTTACCTGGACTGCTGTTGCTGCCTGTGTTGGTGGAAGGGCTGCATTACGGATGCCATTTGGGCCGGAGCGCTCCTTACGTCGGCGGGGTTCTGTGGACGGGGATGACTGTGATCTATAGTTTCTTCGGCCACAAGAATTTTTCTTTTCGTGTTGCAGGCAACGTCGGGCGGAACGCGGTGACGACTGACGTGGAGCCGCCGGCAGAGGGAGTTGCGGAGCGCCTGATCGTCGAGCCGGCGACGAAAGCCGCGAAGCGCGTTTAAAGAGCTGCAGGAACCCTTACAATTCTGGTATCTGGGTGAAGTGCGGAGCGGAAGTGCATCCAAATAACGCGAGGCTACGTGAAGACGATCAGCATTATTACTCCCTGCTACAACGAAGAAGACAACGTCGTCGAACTGTACACGCGGGTGCGCAACGTGATTGCGGCGCTGGGGCGATACAAGTACGAGCACATCTTTATCGACAACGCGTCTGAGGACAGCACGGTCGCGGTGTTGAAGGGGCTGGCGGCGGCCGATCCAAATGTGAAGATCATTGTGAATGCTCGCAACTTTGGACATGTGCGCAGCCCGATGCACGCGTTTTGGCAGGCGCAGGGAGATGCGGTGATCGGCATTGTGGCCGACATGCAGGACCCGCCAGAAATGATTGCCGACCTGGTGCAGGGTTGGGAAGAAGGCTACTCCATGGTGCTGGCGATCAAGCGCACCAGCGGAGAGCATCCGATGATGTTCTGGGCGCGCAAGAAGTATTACTCGCTGGTGAACCGCTTGTCGTCGATAGAGACCTTCGAAAACTTTACCGGTTTTGGGTTATATGACCGGCGCGTGGTGGACCTGGTGAAGTCGTTTGCCGATCCATATCCATATTTTCGCGGAATGATTGCGGAAATTGGACTGCCGCACAAGAAGATTTATTACGATCAGCCGGGTCGTGCGCACGGCATCACAAAAAATAATTTCTACACACTGTATGACTACGGCATGCTGGGCATCATTAATCACTCCAAAGTGCCGCTGCGGCTGATGACGTTTACCGGATTCGCGGGCGCGCTTTTTTCGTTCCTGATCGGCATGACGTACCTGGTGTACAAAGTTTTGTTCTGGCGAAGTTTTTCTGTCGGGATTGCCCCAGTGGTGATTGGAATGTTTTTCGTCAGCTCAATCCTGCTGGTATCGATGGGGGTGATGGGAGAATACATTGGCGCGATTCATACCCAGATTCAGCGACGCCCGTTTGCGGTGGAACGGGAGCGGGTGAATTTTGAGACGCCGCCGCAGTTGCCTTTGGGGACGGAGACGGGACACTGAGACAGTCGATAGTGGCAGGAAACATTTCCCAAGTCGTCGACGACAAAACCCGCCAGCCGTCAAATCGGACGGTCATTCCAGGACATATTTCGGCGCTGGATGGTCTGCGAGCGTTTGCGATCATCGCGGTGATTTTTCACCATTGCGGCGAGTATTATCTGTTGCCGATTCATCCTAATTCATCGCTCCTGCGCATTTTTGTAGAAAGCCTTGGTATGGGGGTTGACCTGTTTTTTGTTCTCTCGGGATTCCTGATCACAGGAATCTTGCTTGATGCGCTAGGGAAGCCATATTTCTTTAAAAGATTCTACTGGCGGAGAGGATTGAGAATCTGGCCACTCTACTACCTGTTCCTTGTAGGCATGCTGCTGGTTCACCCACGTATGTTCAGCGGGATTGGAGTGGCACCGTTCGCGCTCTATTACAGAAATTTCCTGGGCCCCGATCGTGCCTCAGATATCTATATCGGACAGTTCTGGAGTCTATGTGTTGAGGAGCAATTTTATTTGGTGTGGCCTGTGGTCCTGTTTTTTCTGCCGAGACGATGGCGTCTACCGCTAATCATGTTCTTGATAGCCTCCGCATTCTGTTTTCGAATTTACTTTTCGTCGATAGGTATGGATCCATACACCATTTTTCGATTGCCCATGTGTCATATGGATGTTCTTTTAGCGGGCGCAATGTTGGCAGTTTTGACGCGAATGGGAATCGCGGAACACACCTTCCGGCAAGTTTGCTGGATATCCTTCTTCACGGGACTGGCTTGCTTGATGGTTCTCGATTCTTCACTAATGCCGAAGTTGAATTTCATTCTGGGGCCATTCGCGATCACAAGCTCCGCGCTGCTGTTCGGGGGAATCGTTGGAATATCTGTTCGCGCTCATGGATTCCGAACCCGCAATATTCTTGGAAGCCGCTTTCTGGGGGCGATCAGCAAACGCAGCTACGCCATGTACGTTTTCCACCTATTGCCTCTGTATGCTTCCGTCGCGCTGCTCGATCGGGCAAAGTCGCTGCCTAACAAATCGGTGGCTGCCCTGGTGTTGATAGGTCTGGTGGGGCTGGTCACATATGCGATGGCGTGGATGTCTTGGAAGTTTCTGGAAGAGCCTGTTTTACGGCTGAAGCGGTGGGAGTGGTTCGTTCGCAAGGACTGAATGACATTACTTTAGTTTGGGGAGAGTGAACCAAATCGGACATC
>CAVTLR010000012.1:0-45402 GCA_963735505.1 uncultured Acidobacteriota bacterium
GTATGAGCTGTTTCATTGGCGCCCGTCGCGCTGCCAAAGACTCGAACGCGCATACCTGTCGTAATTTGTGACCGAGAGAAAGCCACGCCCGTTGCCGGTTTTCTCCGCCGAATGGTACCCTTCATAGAGCGCGTTCAGGGCAGTTTTACGACTTCCTGTCGCAGTCTTCACTCTGGCTCCCTGGTATTGATTGACCCACATGTTGACCGGCGTTGATGTGCCCGGTTTTGGGTGTTCCGGTACCAAAGCCACACGCGCCGACGTAGCTCAGTTGGTAGAGCAGCTGATTCGTAATCAGCAGGTCATCGGTTCAAGTCCGATCGTCGGCTCCATTTTAATGCAATACAATCAATAGTTTATATGCCATCTGAGAGAATGTCTCCGATGGCATTTTTCCTTTGGTGCCTGTTCTGGTGCATGTTTGAGCTTGCTACATACACCGAAACATCTCCGGCCGCTGGTTAACCGGCAAGTGCGGGTTCCGGCATCCTCATTACTCCGACCGTCGATGCACTCTTTTATAAGGCAGTCACAGATTGCGTTCTTTTTTGTGTTCCTCGTCTGTCACGGCCAGTCGCACCCCTAAGGTGGAATTTAACGGCAACGATACACCTCAGCCTGCCGTTAGGAAATCAGAACTACGAATGGAGTGTTGACGCCCTCATATCCTGCGGCACCTGCGGCCATCATCGCACCGTCGCTTCATTCACCACAGCGGGAGGCGAAGACGGTTTCGTGTCTGTTTCTTCTCGGACTAGCCGGCCACTACTTTTTGGAGGAGGGTACTACCAATGGTTTGACGCTGCCGCAGTCCGACGCCAGGAACTTTGCGGCGAAGGTCTTGTCAATCGCTGTGTTGATCGGCCTGCCCTGGGTCGTACCTGACACGGTCGTGTGGCTGGTTCCGCTGAAGTGCTCTGCGTCGGGCAACTGGAAATCGATGTGTCCCTTCGAGGCCATACTCTGGCTAGTGCAGGTGGTGTCATACGAGATGCCGTGGGCAGTCTGAACTTTGTTGCTGACGCTGCATTGCGTGCCCGGAGTTCCCTTATTCGTCGCCGTCAGGTAATCGCCCAAGGTCGTTCCGGCCGAGAAACAGGACTGGGCCGAGACAGGGCCAATTATGCCCATCGTTCCAACTTTGGAGGTAACCTGCGTCCCCCAGAGGCCCGACTTGATGGGGAGGTCGGAGAGCTGCGCGTGTAGGGATGGGAGCCCAGCCAGGAAGGCTGCGGCAGCGCACAGTGCGAAGAGGGTCGAATGCTTCCTAGATTTCATGAGAATGCTCCCAAGTCCGTGTTCTGTGGAGTCCGAGAAAGTCTAACACGCCGACGGTGATGGTCTGCCTCCCGCTTTCACCCAATCAAATGACTCCCAATCCATCTCAATCCCCAAAACAAATTCTTCGATAGCTGCTTCGGTTCCTGCTTGATGCAAATCCTGCAGTCCGGATCGAGATCGACCTGCGGTGTCTTCATTTCGCGCAGGGGCGACCGCTCCAGCCCTTTCGCATTTAAGATTGCCTCGACGAATAACGCATAGTCTTTGGCTGTTGTGTTCAGTCATGAAGCCGCGCCGGCTTCGATTGGCTTCCATAATTCGGCTGGATTACCGTCGGCGTCATGGCCGGTAGCGGTCAGCGTGTCGAATTCTGTCCGCCATACATAACTGCTGCTGGTCATGCCCAGTCGCTTGAAAAGATTGCCCAGCACAATTTTTGTTCGCACGCTCAGTCCTGACCAAATCATTTCAGCCTCCCGAGGCGGTCGGCGACCTTGCAGCCGTGTTGAACGACAAAGATGTAATCGACACTGCGGCTGGTGGAAGTTATTTCTTCACGAAGTTCGCGCCTCATTTTTGCTGCTGATCGAGAAAAGTCTTGACTGCTGTAATGGTGAATTGCCCTTTGCAAGCAAGTACCACGTGCCCGCATCCGGGAATGATGGCCAACTCTCCTACCGGCAATAGCTGATACAGTTCGACCATTTTCGGAATCTGGTTATAGGGATCGTGATCTCCCATGATGATCAGGGTGGGAACTTTGATCGACCGAATCTGCTCGTCGGTTACATAAACGGGACCTGACCACATAGCCATGAGTTTCTCGTTGAACTCCAGCCATCTCTCCGGCTGTGGCATGAGTTTTTTTCTGTCAGTGACAAATTGAGGCGAGTCCCTTTCTACATCGGAGGGCTTCGAATTTTTGGCTTCTGTTTGTGCGCTGGGAGTCCAATCGGTAAACTTTCGCGGACCGCCGATCGCAACCAACCGCCGTATCAGTTCCGGATGCGCGCTGGCGAGGGTATACGAAGCGACGGCGCCATCGCTGAATCCCAACACGTCAACTTTTTCTCCTGTCTCATGGCGAATGACAGTGAAGGCATCGTTGGCAAAGAGCGCATAAGAAAAAGGCTTCGTGCCGATATCGGATTTTCCATGGCCTCGTGTGGCGATCGCAATCACGCGGCGATGCTTGCTCGACTCAGCAATCAGGTCGCCGAACTCGTCGATATATCCGTACAATCCGCCGTGCAGCAGAACGAGCGGAGTTCCGCCGCCTCCATAGGTTTCGTAATAGATGTTCGCGTCGTCCAGGCGCAAATAATGCCCTGCTGCGGGATTCGCTCCGTACGGGATTGCATCTGGCTTGGTTTGCGCTTGGACGCAGCAGGAAAACAGAGCAGCAGCAAAGACTGCGCACGATGCCATTATTATGTTTCGATATTTGCTCAAGGAACAATCCTCCATCGGACGCAGCGGCGTCCACCGAATTCTCAACGTCCGGGAAGATTGAGGAGCTTCTTTAGGTGGGATCGGGTAGCTTTAGGCGGAGCCCTCCCCCAAACCCGCAAGGGACGCTCGCATCAACCATCGCTCTGAACACGCACCTGCTATTTCAGGCCCCTGCGTTCAGCGCTATCCGCACACAACGGGAGCAGATCGATGCGTCGATGCAGCAGGAGCAATTAATTGCCGTCCTGACGGCATCGTTCTGCATGCTGGCGCTGGTGTTGGCCTGCGTGGGGGTGTATGGCGTGATGGCTTACTCTGTGGTGCAACGGACAAGTGAGATCGGGATCCGGATGGCGCAGGGCGCTATGCCGCGGCAGGTGCTGACTATGGTGCTGCGCGAGGGAACATGGATTTCGGCGGCGGGCATTGCATGCGGCATCGGGGCGTCGACTTTTGCGGCGAGGCTGGTGCAGTCGTTACTTTATGGGCTGAAGACCAACGATCTGGTTGTGTTTGCGGGGACGGAGTTGCTGTTGATTGCTGGTGGGACTCGCGGCAAGTTGGATTCCGGCTCGTCGTGCCGCTGCGGTGGAACCAATGCAGGCTCTTCGACAGGAGTGAGCTTCGGCTTCGCTATTTGATGTGAGGCGGAAGATTGTCACAACGCTTCGTTGTTACTAACCCCGTATTCAGGGAACCACGGAGCGCCGACGCAAGATTGCGTCCGAGCTGCCAAGTCTTCCGTTTGGGGCATGATCAGCACAACATCCGAGTGTCAATGAGTGCATTGGCTTGTTCCACCATTCGAGAATCCCGTCATCTTGATCGAGAGCCATCGCGATACTGATCCGCTGCGCTTTCTCCTCGGCATCGCCGGCCTGGTCCTGCTCATCACCTGCGCGAACCTGGCAAGCCTCATGCTGGCCCGGACCACCGCACGCGATCGTGACATGGCCGTGCGGCTGGCCATCGGTGCCGGCAAGTGGAGGCTCATCCGCCTGGTGCTGGCGGAGAGTCTGCTGCTGACGGCCGCAGGAGCTCTCGCCGGCGTCGCCGTGGCCTGGGTGTTGAGCCGCGGACCGCTTTCATATCTGGACATTTCTCTCGACTTCAAGCTGGACTGGCGTCTCTTTGCGTTTCTTCTCGGGATGTCGTTGATTACCAGTCTGCTCTTCGGATTGGCTGCGGCGCTGCGGGCTGCCCGCACATCTCCCAGTGAAGCAATGAAGACAGCCGGCCGCGGCATGACCGCAGGCCGGGGAAGGCTCGGGTTTCGCGGCGCGCTCGTCGTGTCACAGGTGGCTCTCTCCCTGGTGCTGCTGTTCTGTGCGCTCTTGTTTACTCGAAGCCTGCGCAACTTGCTGGTCGATGACCCGGGATTCCAGGCCAAAGGCATACTGGTTGCCAGATTGGATTTCACCCGGCTCCATATCCCTGTCGGTTCGCGCGCGGCCTTTCAGCGGCAACTGCTCGACCGGATCCGCGCTCTTCCCGGTGTGGATGACGTTGCGGACACTACCATCGTTCCGCTGGGAGGCAGCGGCTGGAACACTGAAGTGTGGACCGACGGTCAGGGTGTACCCCAGCGGCAGAACTCGAATCTCAGTGGCGTCAGCCCGAATTACTTCCACACCCTGCGTATCCCACTTGTCTCCGGCCGCGATTTCAATGATCACGACACTCTCCAGTCTCCGCGTGTAGCCGTTGTCAACGAGGCATTCGCCCGCAAGCTCGGTCTGAGCGCAAATCCTTTGGGACTGCGTTTCCGGCGTCAGGCCACTCCGTCAACTCCGGAACAAGTGTTCCTGATCGTTGGCCTGGTGAAGAATACGAAATATCACAGCGTCCGGATCTCGAACGAGCCGATAGCCTACCTGGCCCTCGGGCAGGATGCAGAACCCGGCAATAGTATGCAGTTGCTGGTCCGATCTGGGCTGCCGGTGGATACAGTGGAACAGGCGATCCGCCACACCTTACACAACATAAGTTCAGGAATCAGTTTTGACTTCAACGGACTGCAGGACCAGATCCAGCAAACATTACTTCCTGAACGGCTGCTCGCAACGCTCTCAGGATTCTTCGGCGCGCTGGCTGTGCTTCTTGCTATGACCGGCCTCTACGGCGTGATGTCCTACACCGTGACCGAACGCACAAACGAGATTGGCATACGGATGGCGCTTGGCGCCCCTCGCACCAGCATCACGGCTATGATTCTCGGTAAGGCCGCAACCTTGCTGCTGGCTGGGTTGGTGCTGGGCGCGGCCTTGTCCCTTGTTGCGGCCAGCGCGGCCAGCGCGCTCTTATTCGGACTAAAGCCGCGCGATCCCTCGACTCTCGCTGGCGCCGCTGTACTCCTTGCAGTCGTCACCTTGGCAGCTAGCCTCATTCCATCCATGCGCGCCGCTAACGTAAATCCAATTGATTCGCTTCGTACCGAGTAGCGAGCCAATCGATTTAGGGGCGGACGTTCGCGTCGACCCGTATAGCTTGCGAGAGTGATGTTGTCCCCGGTTAAGATGTCAAGAGCAAGCGCGAGGTGATTGGGCTGATCGGCAGTCAGTTTGAGGGGTTAAGCGCGCAGCAGTGAAAGCGGGGAAAGACGGCGATGAGGTATTGCCGGTCATCTGTAGCGACAACTATGTGACACTTTTCTCGGCAATACCGCCGTCATCCGAGGCCATTTCCGCACAGAGGAGCTTTCCGGAAAGCAGTCGTGGCTTCTGCTCGAAAAGGCTACAACACAACCAAGAACTTCGCCGGGCTTCCATTAACTGGTCCCTGTTGGGCCGATATTATTGGAAGTATTGATTGGGCGCTATCGGGGAAACATGAAACCGTTCCGCGCCAATACGTCGCCTCGAATCGTCCGGGCATGGTTTCCGTTCCAGGAAATGCGGTAGCTGGCATTCGGATCCACACCGGAAAACCTGACAGTTACCGTGTGCAATGTTGGGAATGTAGAAATGTCGAAGGAAATCGAATCGTGGTCGACCCTTACATTCCTCAGCGAGCAGGCATTAAAGCCGACTCCCATTTTCCTTTGGAGGTCGATAAATGCGTCGCCTAGTACTGGGTACATCATTTCGATGGAAGTCATACCGCTTCCCGCGCCCCAATGGAATCCAGTCAGCGCGCCGGGTTCATCGATGTAGCCGGTATGTGCCCAGTTTTCCCATGGCGCTACGGCGAAGGTGGAACGGGCCGCAGCCACGGCGCGCTCCAGATATTCCTGGGTCCCAGTCTCTTTGTAATAATCCCACAGCAATACGGCGGCATAGGATTCGCGGGCGTCGCTCCACTCCGCATCCGTGTTCTGTGTGGTGAATCCGCCGACCATCTTCGGTGAAAATGCGGGGTTGTTCCAAAGTTGCTGTGTCAGTAGCAGATAGTCCAGCACTCTATTCCCAAGTTCGAGATACTCGGGGTTTTTTGTTGCCCGGAACAACTCCAAATATGCCTTCGCTGCCTGGATTTGGGAAAGGTTGTTTTGCGGATATTGCGCCGTCCACGGATCGTAAAATCCAAATGGTTTTCGCGCGCATGATAAAAACGTCTCGAAATCGAACCAGCGCTCTCTCGGCAGCACTTCTCTCGTAATGAAGTCCATCGCCTGTGTTGCGGCATTCAGGTATGTACGGTTCCCTGTAGCTTCTGCTAGCGAAGCAAGAAACAGGGCCGATGCCGCCGTCTCCGCATTGAAATCGAGAAACTCGCTCCTCGGTTTGAGATCCTTGTCGTACCACGATGGAATCTCGCCGCTGGCGAGTTGATGCTTCACCAGAAAATCACCATACGGCCGAGCGAAAACGAGAATCTCTCCTTTTCGATCGGGCGTAAGATTCTTTGCCCATTCCAGCATCCAGTATGCGGTCCAGGACATGTCGAAGGCATGATAATCATCCGAGTAGCCGGCCCACCCATCGTCACGAATCCAGCGCTTGTCATTGAGAAGGTAGATGGTCGGGAAAGCCCCCTGATTCTGCGGGCTTCTCAGCGCCAGATTTAAGACGCTTTCGGCCTTTTTCTCGATGTCCTCATTTCCGACATGCTGGCCGTATAAATACCAGCCATATGCGCTACGCAACGTCTGAAACCAGGCATTGAACCAGGCATCCGGAGCAGGCTTGTCCCACTGTCCCCAGGGATTTCTATTGCTCACCAACGTTCCACAATGCTGATCGCCGCAATCGAATTCGCGATACACTTCGTTCGCATAACGAATCCAAGTGTCCTTCCGCCAATCGTCGAATGTCACCAATTGCGGTCGCACGACGTTCTGCTGTAGATCGTTGGAACGCAGAAGTTCCTCGCGTCCGGTATTCGCCCAGAGAAGACGGACTGCTCTGCGATAGCCTAGCTTCTTGGGTTGGGCGGATGCCACGATCGAATACTGGTATTCGACAGCGTCCGCGAGGACCTTGGGTGACCCGTCCGGCGAGCGCCGAAAATAGCTGTGCCCATAAGGCTGTGAAGGGACGGCACCATAGGAGAGCCAGGGAAGCGCATCGGAAGTCACATCGAGGTTGAGCGCGAGCGGTTCGCGACGCCGATCGCTCAACTTGGGCATCAAGGCCGTGAAGACTTCGCCCTGTTGCAGCATGACCACAGGAGACTTGAAGCCCCAGATGGGAATGTCATCGTCGGCCTGGTTCTTAATGTTCTGGCTCCAGACGAAGTCCACGGGGCCGGAAAGCGCAGTCTGCGAACTGCGCCTGCCCGGAGCGAAATCGTAGCGGTCCTCGACGGAGCGCAACGCAACGCCAGGCTTGGGCACAAACTTGACGTCTACAGTCAAAACGTCCGGCTCAGTCGTAAGAAGGACCCGTTGATCGAGAGAACCGACAGCACAGTCCCCATGCAACAGGAACCCTCCGGCAATTCGTTCGACCCGTCGCATTTGGCAGGAATGAATCTCGTCCGGTTTTCCCGCTGTGATGACGCGCGTCGGGGCGTGGAGGGAGGAAAGCGCGGGTATCCAGGCGTTATGTGCCCGGATGGAAATTACTTCGTATTCGGGCGTGTCCCTGTTTCCCAACTCTACCCGGACCCGTCCGTTATGCGCCTCCAATGTAACTGCGCCGAGCGGGCAGACTGAGAGTATCGAGAGTAAAAGGATTGTCGTGGCGCGCATATCGATAGAAATGTCCGATCAATTATTTTTTCAATAGCTCCGATGATGATTCATCTGGTCATGCGACCTGCCCACTATTGTTCGTTTACGGTAGTGGAACTTTTCTTGGAACCGACACCGATAAGGCCGGAATCGTTGCCTGGGCCACCCACCGGTTGCAGTGCCGGGAGTCTTTGCTCGACGGACGGCAGCGGAGGAAATGGTGCGTGCGGTTCGGCCTGATACCAATAGGCGACGGAATAGAAATTATCCGAGCGATCGTTGGCACTGCCATGCTCTATGGTGGCCTTGAACGACCTGGTAAATGGGATGGGTGAATCGAGATGAAAGCGATACACACTCGATCGACTGCCTGCCAACTCCTTGCCGACAACGGGCGCGCCATACAGGGGATAGGAAAACGGCTTGCCGCCAAAGTCCCATGCGCCGAGAAAGTAGTCCTCCGATCCGGTGCCAGCGATGGATGGCTTCTTTGCGCCGTCGATAAAGAACATGTCGTCGCCTTCGCCCCACCAAAAGTCCTGGTTCTGCAACACCGACATGGTGACGCCTACATACTGTCCATGCCCTTTCGCATCCATCCAGACATAATTCCCATCGCCATTCAGGTTCGCCTTGTCGTTTACCAGCGAATCTTGATTATTCGTCCACGTGTCGGTCCAGCCGCGGTTGGGCTGCGCCTGCCGATACTCCGCGTGAAAATAAAGAGTATCGGGCGGCAGCGGATGGGAGTAGGTCCGATAATCGATGTTGTAATAGAACGCGTCAATTGGCTGCTTCCCCTCATTCGTGACCGTGATTCGCGCATGACTACGGAATGGCATTGGAAAAAAGCAGTTCAAGGCCTTGATGCTTCCAACCGATAGCATTTCCGAATGCCAGTTGTAGTAATCACCGAGTCCCAGGCCGAAAAAGTCGCCAATGGGAGTTTCAACGCTGGGATCTTCTTCTCCATCCCAATACATGCGCAGCACAATCCGTTTCAGGTTGTAAGGCTCGGGATCCGCGATCGTGAACCATATATGGGAAATCGTGCCCGGGCCATCCACGTCCAACACGGTGAGCGTCGCACCCGGAGCAACTACGCGAAAATCAGCGTTGGCGCCCTGGGGATCGCTGCTGGACGCACGATGCGGAGTGTAGGTCTGCTGGCTCGTTACGTCCGGTTGGCAGCTTGCGCTCTGGGCATAACTTGGACCAGCTGCGCAGGCCGTAAGCAGGAAGAAGATTGCAAGCATCTTCATAGCTGGTTCCCTCCAGGTACAATCTGCATTACTCGATGCCGAAGCTGTGTTGCATCCGCTCGAGAGAGATGCCATTCGTTTCCGGGTAATAAAACAGTACGATTAAGAAATCGATCACCATCATTGCGGCAAAGAAGATGAAAGGGTAAGCCCCCGAAGAGGTGGCCATCACGGGAAACACCAGAGAGATGGCGGCATTTGTGACCCAGTGCGAGGAGCTTCCCAGGCTTTGCCCCTTGGACCGGACTACGGTTGGAAACACTTCGCTGATATACACCCAGAGCACAGCGCCTTGCGACACGGCAAAGCACGCAATGTAGGCCATAAGCAACCAAACCAGCCAGTTCAGATGAGTGCGTGTGAAGAACACAAACGAGATCGCGGTAAGGCATGCCGTCAACCCTACAGTTCCAGTCAGCAACAACTTCCTGCGGCCAATCCGATCGATGACCGCCATGGCAAGCAATGTCGCCACCAGGTTCATGGCCCCAACAGCGATTGCCTGTATATCTCCGGAGATTTTGCTTGCACCTGCCATTGCGAAAATATCGTTCAGGTAATAGAGAATCGCATTGATTCCGGACAACTGGCAGAACATTCCCACCGTGATGGCGAGGAAGACTGGCAGCCGATATTTGCGGGAAAACAGCGGCTCGGCTGAGGCAGACCGCTCCAGATGGATGGAGGCGACAATTTCATCCAGTTCCTTTTCGGGTTCAGGGGCGCCTGTCAGTCGCAGCACGTCCAGCGCTTCGCCCAGTTTTGCCTTCATGGCGAGCCACCGTGGACTGCGCGGAATGCCGAACAACGCAATGAAGAAAAGAATTGCCGGGACTCCGGAAATGCCAAGTTGCCAGCGCCATTCGTTTGCGCCAAGGTGCATGCCGGCAATCCAATAATTCGACACATAGGCAAGCAGAATGCCGACGACGATATTGACCTGGAAGAAGCCGACCAGTCGACCGCGCCACTCTGTGGGTGCGATTTCGGCGATGTACATGGGCCCTAAGACGGACGACCCGCCGATCCCAACGCCGCCTATGAAGCGAAATACGATCAGCGCAGTCCAGTTCCATGCGAATGCGCAGCCCACTGCGGAGATCACGTAAAAAGCGGCCATGATGCGTAGGCTGTCCCGGCGGCCAAACCGTTGTCCGGGAATGCCCGCCGTCATGGCTGCCAAAACCGTCCCAATCAGGGCGCTGGAGACGGTGACTCCGAGCAGCGCTGGGGTCAGGTGATACGTGATCGTCAGGGCGTGCGTCGCACCGGAGATGACGGCCGTGTCGAATCCGAATAGCAGCCCGCCAAGTGCGCCGACCACCGTGCTTTTGACGACGTGCGAATTGATGGTCATGGAGTCTCGCTGGCGCGCGCCTCAGCGGCAATCTCACGCAGGGTAGGCAGGACATGTCCAATTCTGGTGGCTGGAGCATCGGGTGATCCCAGTGAAAAATACAGTTCGCGGAACAACGCGTACAGCCGGTCGTATACCGCAGCTTCGCGTGGATCGGGCACATAGGTTGCAAACGGTGGGCAGAGCGCACTTTGTGCCGCTTCCACCGATGCGTAATCTCCACTAGCGACGAATGCAAAGATCGCCGAGCCCAGGCTGGTGACGTCACCGGACGGCACCAGCACAGGCTTCTTCAAAGCATTCGCATAGATGCGATTGAGCACTTTATTTTTTTGTGGGATGCCGCCGCCATTGATGATCCGGTTCACACGTGCGCCTTTCTCTTCCATCCGCTCCAGGATGATACGGGTGTGGAGCGCGGTTCCCTCGATGGCAGCGAAGAGCTCATCCTGAGCGGTGCTCATTACGCTCCAGCCCAATGTGACGCCGCCGAGCTTGGGGTTCACCAGCACTGTCCGATCTCCGTTGTCCCATGTCAGGCGAAGCAGCCCGGTCTGGCCTGCGCGGAAGTTTTCCAGACCCCCCGTCAGCGTTGCGACATCCGATCCCGCCCGGCGAGCAATGCCGTCGAACAGATCGCCCACCGCGGAAAGACCGGCTTCTATGCCGGTATAGCCGGGCAGCACGGAGCCGGGCACGACGCCACACACTCCTGGCACCAGCGCCTGTTTCTGGCTGACGCCAATCACGCAGGTAGAGGTGCCGATGACGTTCACCACATCCCCCAGCCGGATGTTTGCGGCAATCGCATCCCAGTGCGCATCGAGCGCACCGATGGGGATAGGAATGCCAGCGGAAAGGCCGAGCCGCGCGGCCCACGAGTCGCTTAGCCTGCCGGCGATCTGATCCGATGTCGCGTAACGTCCCGCAAGTTTCTGCGCAATCCCGGCAAACAGCGGATCGACCGAGGTCAAAAATTCCTGCGATGGAAGGCCTCCCCACTTCGGATTCCACATCCACTTGTGTCCCATGGCGCAGATGCTGCGCGGCACATCGGTAGGCGAAGTTAGGCCGCAGAGCGTGGCAACCACCATGTCGCAATTTTCCATTGCAGTGGCGAAGCGCTCGCGTTTCTCCGGATTATTCCGCAGCCAGTGCAGCAGCTTTGAAAATCCCCACTCCGAGGAGTACGTGCCGCCACACCAATCGATCGCTTCGAGTTTTTGCGCGTGGGCGGCGGTGGTGATCTCCAGCGCCTCTCGCCAGGCGCGATGATCGCACCACAAATAGTAATCGTCGAGCGGCTGGAGGCTTTCATCAACGGGTATCACGCTGGACCCTGTCGCATCGATCGCGATTGCCGCGATCTGGTCTCCCCCGACCTGGCTCGCTTGGAGCGCTGATTGCATCGCGCGCACCAGCGCATCCATCTGCGCGGCGTGGCTTTGTGTCGCAAAATTAGGATCTTCGGGCGAGCGATTCAGCGGGTAATCGGCAACACCCGATCCCAGCCGCCCTTTGCGGCGATCGAACAGCGACACGCGCACACTCAACGTCCCAAAGTCGACGCCTGCAACGATGCTCATCGGGGTACTCCGTTGGAACCGACGAATGGTGCTCTCTCCATCAGGCGAAGCCGACCTGGCCGCATAGATGGACTTGGACGCCAAGCGAGTGAAACATTGCGGATTTCACGGCCAGCGCTGTAGCAGCGGTCTTTTCATCGGGAGCATAAGCGATATTCACATGGTTCGCTCGATGGCGCGCCATCAGTGCATCGCGCGAGACGCCATCGAACACCGCGCTGACCATCGGCCATTGGATCGTCGTCTGCTTCCACCGGCGCATCGTCTCCGCTTCAGGCAACTTCACAACGGAACCAAGTCCAATATCGATGTGCAATTTGTTGGCTTCGACGAAGACGCGGCTCCAGACAATTTTGCCCGGATTGCCGACGCCCTTCATTGTGCCGCCGCCGAGGGGGAAATACATCGGAGGCTGCCGCTCGCTCGACGCGCCGCGATAGCCGTCGATTAGGTGGCTCGCGGGAGCGGCTCCGGAAATTTGCAACACCCAGACAAACTCGTCGATTCCTTCGCCAGTGTAGCGTTCCCCCCAGCGGACATCGTGCAGCGTTGTGGACGGATCAAGTCCGAGCGCCGTCCAGCAGCGATTGGTCACCAGTGCGTCCAGTCCGGCACACTCATCCACTTCATTGAAGTGGGGCAGCGGCACGCCGGCGTAAAGCTCCTTGCCGGAATGCTCATCACGCACCGGGGGGCGACTGGAGTTATTGAGCAGGCCTTCAGCCAGATCCGATGCCGGGACCATGTCTTTCAATCCTTGTTGGTACTGAATTCCGATTGCATCGCAGCCGAATTCGTGTGCAATTCGCAAGGCGGCGATGTACATTTTGCACTGCTCGTGAATCTGCGCGTCAGTCAATTCCGACGCGGCGTCTTTTCCGGTGATGAACCGCATCCCGTTGTCGTCCAGCCAGCGGCGCACTTCCCGGGCTTCGTCGTCGGAAACCGTGCGCATTTTCGCGACCAACGCAGACTGACTGAGCCGCTCCTTATAAACTCCGGCCGGATTCAATAGCTCATCGTCGATGATGGCGTTGTACATGCCCATGCAGCCTTCGTCGAAAATGCCCAGGATGGCCTTGCGGCGCTGTAGCGTCTCCGCCAGCTTTTCGCCCATCCTCTTTGCCTCGGCTGGCAATGCGATCAGGTCGAGATCATGCACATGCGTTAGATCGTGGGTCACGCTGCCGCGCTGGATCCATTCGCGAAGCCCGTGAAGAAAGAACTCGTCGGTGAATTGTTCGCTCCACAGCGAACTAAACTTCACCCCGGCCTTCACCAGCGAGCCATGCAGGTTCAGCAGACCGACCAGGCCCGGCCATTGCCCCGACCAGTTGGCGATGGTCAGGATTGGCCCGCGATGGCTGCGCATGCCCGGCAGTACATGATGGCTGTACTGCCATGCCGCCGTGGCGAACACAAGGTTTGCATCCGGGTCGATGCCGGCAAAAATGTTCATACCCATGCGCTGGCTGGAGATGAAACCGTGTCCCAGACGCGGATCGACTGGAAAGGCGCGCCGCAACGTTACGCCTTCGGCGCGAAAACGTTGCGTCAATCTTTGCTCCAGTTCCTGCTGGGCTGGCCAGCATACCTGGTTCGCCGATTGCCGCAAATCCCCGCTCGTGACCAGAATCGCCTCGTTCACAACAGCAACTCGCTCCTTTCTTCCATGGCAAAATCAGGGGATTCAGGGAGGCTCGATCAAGCCTCCCGATATCATGGCGTCCCATAGGACGAACTTCGCTCAATGGCGATCGCCCGGAATGCGATCTCTGTTCAAAAGGTAACCTTGCCTGCGACTTGTAGAATCCTGGGCTGGTTGGCCTGGAAAGTGATCAAGCCTGCCGGCGAGCCGGAACCTATTCCAGTGATCGGCGGTCCGAACTGCGGATGATTGAAGACGTTGAACGCCTCAAACCGGAACTCGAAAGCCGCTGGGCCGATCGGGAAGGTTTTGATCACGGAAGCGTCGAGATTGAGGACCCCCGGCGACAGCAGGTCACCGAACGTACGCGGCGCATTGCCATAGGTGAAGGCTCCGGGATTGCTGAACACAGAGGTATTGAAGTAGTCGGTCAGACGATCCTTGATGGCACCACGTCCAGCCGGATCCTGACCGTTCCAGTTCGCAAGCTGTGTGCCGCCATTGTTAAAGAGGGTATTCGCGGCCATAGCAATCTGCAGCGGACTGCCGCTGATGGCCGTGAAGATGCCATTCAGTTGCCAGCCTCCGAGTACGTATTCCGCAGCGGTGCGGTTGTTCAACCACTTCCTTCCCTTACCGAAGGGCAACTCATACATGCTGCTCACGGCGAGATATTTCGGAGTATTCATCACGGACGGCGACCAGGCGGCGGCGAGGTTGTCCCAGTCCTGAATTCCGCCTCCGGAGTAGTTCCCGCCCGGGAACCCAGTGGTCGTCGCATTGACGTTGTCCATGAGCTTAGACCATGTGAAAGACCCAAGGACGCTGAATCCGTTGGCCCACCGCCTCTCCACCTTCAACTGGAGGGAGTCATATCGCGACGCCCCATAGAAGGACGCACCGGACATAGTGACACCCGTGAATTGCGGGAAAGGCAGCAGTAGCTGGCTTTGTGCAACCGTCGGGCCACTGAGGGCGCCGGGCGTGATCAGCGGATTCCCGAAGAAGGGGTTGGAAACCTGTTGCTGTAGCGCGCTGCCCATGCTCAGATACTGGTCGGGAAGTTGATTCGCGTTGTAGTCGCCATAAAGATGGACGGCGTGGCTGCCTACGTATGCAAGGTCGAAGAGGATCTGACCGGGGAATGTATGTTGAAAATCGAGGTTCCACTGCTCGGAATAAGAAGTTTTCCGGGTGCGGATCGCGCCAGAAACTCCTTGGCCGAGGTCCGTCGCGAGGCCGAGACTGTTGCCGGTCGCAAACACAAAGCCATTTGGATATGGGTTGCCGAGCAGATTGTTTGGAGTCACGCCGTCGAGGCTAGTGACCCAGGGGGTGCTACCCTGCCAGCCAGTGATCGGAACTTCGCCGTTGTTGTATCCGCTGCCGTATACAGGTCCCATGAAGATTCCGTAACCCCCGCGGATTACGGTGGACGGATCCACTGCAATATGCGAAACCTACCCGGGGTTGTATGCCGGTGCGGTAGTCGGGATTGAATTGATAGCCCGACAGGCCATTGGTGCCGGGGAAGGTGAGGCCTCCTTTGATTACCGCGCCCGTTCCCTGAAGCGGAGAGACTACGTTAGGGGCGAACCCGGTGATCCGGTTATGTCGCTCCCACCAAGGGGACTCGTAGTCGTATCGAATCCCGAGATTCAAGGTCAGGCTGGGGGTGACTCTCCAGTCATCCTGAACATAGCCGCCCCAGTACCGGAAGCTGTTGATTTCATCCGGGCCACCCGTGTAATTGAAGCCGGAATCGCCGGAGCCGAGCATAAATGACGCCATTGCATCGCCGCTCGATGAATTGTAAGGAGACGGACCCTGGGTGAAATCCTGACCGAAGATATAGAAGCCGGCGGTGTTGTTGAACCGGGCGGTCGTAAAGTATCCTCCGCCGTAATCCCCACCAAATGTGAACGAGTGATTGCCGTGGAGTTTTGTGAAGTTTACCGTTTCGTTGTACATCTGGTTCGCATCGTTCAGGATGCCGACAAAACCGAAAGCTCCAAAGGTGATTCCCGACCCGACGTTTGGAATACTCTCAGCGTTTCCATAGCCCGGGATAATCATGCTTGGGAAGGTGCTAGGGGAAGATGCGGGAAGCTGGTTGAAATACGAAGGGAAACCGAGTTTCGTGACATCGAAGCCCTGACCTGGAGGCATGCGGGTCAAGTGGTAACGCACGAAACTGGAATTCAAATCCATGACAAATGTGGGGTTGAACACCGTCGTGTCGGAAATGGTGGCCTGCTGTTGCCGCAGGGTGTCATCACCGAGATCGGGAGAACTGAGGACAAACTCAGGGTTGCTGTTCCCGTAGAGTGCAGGACGGTTCTGGTGGGTTGTGGAAATGGAGTAGCGACCAAACAGCTTCGAGCTGTGTGTCAACTGCTGGTCGACGCGGATCGAGTAATCGTTTTTATCGATAGGAGAACTCATCGCGCTGGTGAAATTGTTGAACAGCCCAGGACCGTTCGGAAGTGGCAGGTAATCGAGCATCGTTTTGGCTACCGGATCAATGAGGCCGGATGGAATCTGGTTATTGAAAAACGCCTGCCTCGTGTAACCTCCGGGCACGGGCGTGGTGGTGAACGGGTTGTACAGTTGTTGCGGCAGCGCGGAAAAATCGCCTCCCCGTTCCGCGGCTGTCGGCAGGGTCGCCGTCGTGGTCACCGACTGGTTCCATCGCAATCCTTCATAGGAGAAGAAGAAGAAGGTGTGATTGCGGAAAATAGGGCCTCCGATGGTTCCACCAAACTGGTTGAATTGATACGGCGGAGTCGGCAGGGTCGTCTGGTTCAGGAAGAAGTCCCGCGCATCGAACGCATTGTTGCGCAGAAACTCGTAAACGTCGCCGTGAAAGCGGTTCGTTCCAGACTGTGTAACGACGTTGATGACGCCGCCGGAGGTGCCGCTGAACTGAGCGCTGAGGTTACTGGTCTGAACCTTGTATTCCTTGACGAGATCGATGCTGGGGTAGAATCCAGGTCCGCTGAGCGCCGGCTCGGTATTGATACCGCCATCGAGCAGGAAGGTGTTCTGGTTTGGGCGCGAGCCGTTAATGGAGATGAACTGATCGTTGTACTCGTCGAACGCCGTCTGGGTAAATCCAGCGGATGGAATGACGCCGGGAACCAGCGCGACGAAAGCGTAGCTGTTCCGGCCGTTGATGGGCAGGTCGAGAATTGCTTTGGTGTTCATGACCTGGCCGATGGATGAGGTCTGCGACTCGAGCAAAGCCGGCTGGCTGTTGACCGTGACCTCTTGTGAAACCGCACCGACCGGGAGTTTCGCGTTCACAGTCAGCGTCGCGTCGACATCGAGGATGATGCCTTTCTGTACAAACGTTTTAAAACCATGGCCCTCGATTGCGATGTTGTAAGTCGCTGGCTGTAGAAAGGTAAGGGTATAGGCACCTCGACTGTCGGTGACTGTGGTCCGTGTTTCATTGGTGCCGACTTGGGTCAGCGTGACCGTTGCTCCAACGATTACGCCTCCCGAGGCGTCGGTAGCGGTCCCAACGATCGATCCAGTTGCCGTCTGTCCGAGGAGGGATGTGGGAAGAAGCAGAGCCGCCAACAGCACGATCGTCCAAATAGTACCTGGCCTAATGTTGATCAACAACGTTTTCATAGATTCCCGCCCGAAAGAGTTAAACGTTTAAATGACAACGAGGGTCATCGAACCATAGGGAAGATACCTTTGTCAAGATAAAATATTGGCCAAGCCAATTCCGCGGGGAACTTCAGGCTTCGGGGTTTGTTTGCAGCAGCTTGGTTGGTGTTCGGCGAAATTCGGACACTCGTCCTTCATGCCGACGTGTCCCTTTCAGATCATGTCTTACTCTGCTTGCCGCCGTGCGGGGATGTTGGTTGAAATCCATCGCTTCCGCGCACACTTGTGGATTCACGAATCACCAAGGTCGGCGCGATTCGCACGACCAACGACTCCTTCGCCAATTTGCCTTCGATACGGTCCATCAGCATCGTCGCTGCACGGGCGCCGATCTCATAACTGGGTTGCACAACGGCAGTCAGGTGTGGGCGAAATGAATGGTCCAGTGTCAGATCGTCGAATGTAGCCAGCGCAATGTCGTCCGGACACGCTACGCCAGTCTCTTCAAATGTCTTCAACACGCCCAGCGTCATTACTCCGTTACAAACGAAAATCGCGGAAGGCTTGCGGCGTTTGCGCAGCAATTCCAGACTCAAACGATGGCCCGATTCCTCACGGAAGTCCCCCTCGAAGATCAACCCGGGGTCCACTTCAATGTCTGCCTCTTGAAGGGCATCCCTATAACCGCGAAGTCGTTCGCGTCCTGTTTGCAACTTCAACGGGCCTGTGATGATTGCAATTCGTCGATGGCCGGCCTGTATCAGATGGCGCACGCACTCTCGTCCACCCCGTACATTGTCCAGCAACACCGCGTCTGTGTTGATCCCGGAAACGGACCTATCCAGACATACGATCGCGGTTCCCGACTGTAATGTCTTTTGTATATGGCTGGTGTCTTTGCCACGCGCGGCGGCCAAAAGGATTCCGTCGATACGATACGATCGGAGCGCTGAAATGATCCGGCGCTCGCGCCCGATTTGCTCATTCGTATTTGCCGTCATCAAGAAATAGCCACGCTCGAATGCGCAATCTTCAGCGCCCCGAATGGTCTCTGGGAAAAAAGGGTTGGTAATATCCGGAAGCACCATCGCGAGCATGCGAGTCTGTCTTACCTTGAGACCGCGCGCTAGCTCATTCGGATAATAATCCAGGTCGCGAATGGCCTCCTGCACGCGCTCTTGCAAAGCCACGCTGACTCGCTTCGTTCCCCGGATCACATTTGAAACCGTCGCGATTGATACTCGAGCGTGTTTTGCAACTTCGACGATCGTAGACATAAATCGGAAACCAAGTCTCAAAATACAGCTAGAGGCGCAGCGGCAAGAAACATCCAATTCATTTTATCCCAGCGGTGTTGGAGCGCCTGGGTCTCTTGTATTCGGCGCAGTGTCGCGGCGGTTGACGTTGAACTCGAGAGTAAATCAGCCGGTTTCTCGTTTGGCGATAAGTAACAGAAAGCGCAATTGACTCCGAAGGCCCGCTGAGTTTCAGAGAAGCCGTCGGTGAACTGATGCTATGCGTAGAAGTGGGTTTTTTGTGGTGCCTGCTTTGGTGCATGTTGGGCAAGGAATTTGCCGCTTTTGCATGCGACATTATGCGAAGACAGGCCAGGCTGTATGTGTGGTAAATAAGAGGTATATTCGACATTCTGCGATACGATGCGACAATACGCAAAACGTCGTAAAACCGATTCGTAATCAGCAGTTCATCGGTTCAAGTCCGATCGTCGGCTCCAATTCCCCCGGAGACTCGCCATCACAGAAATCCCGAGCTGCGAATTCGCGCCATCTTCCAGATTTGAGCTGTCATTTCTTACAGCGGCGAGCGAAATTCCGCAGCGATATAACCCCCATCGAAAGCTGGCAAGGAGCTGCGCAGCGCTTGAAAATATCATGTTCAGATATATCATAAACCGATATAGAGGCCTGAACTGATGACTCGAGGGCGCCAATTCGATGAGGATCTGCTTGAAAATCTTCCCGTTCCGACCGCGTCTTTCTTTGTGCTCTTCGCCCTGGCGGAGGAAGAAAAGCATGGCTACCGGATCATGCAGGACATCCGTGAGCTTTCTGGCGGCACTTTTTCCGTCGGTCCAGCGACCTTGTACACCACGATCAAGAAACTTGTCGATCAAGGTTTGATTAGTGAGACCTCAACGTCAACTGAGGACAGACGCAGAACTTACGCCTTGACTAGAGCCGGCAGGCGCCTCCTCGGCGCGGAATTTCATCGTCAGCAACAACTACTCGATCTGGCACGAAGAAAGCGAGTCTTGAGGATCGGAGAACAGAAATGAATCGCCTGTATCGAGCTCAATGCTGCTTGTTCGAGAGTCTTCTCGCTTTTCATAACGAAGACTTATTGGCTCAATATGGAGATGAAATCCGCTTGCTGTTTCGAGATGAACTGAGCGATGCATGGCAGCGAGGGCCGGCCTCAATTTTTAGAGTTTGGTTGGACATTCTCGCCGAAACAATTACTCTGACAGCTCCGCGCTATGCAGCCCGACTACGGATCGTGCTCGCGGCCGGTATGCTAACTTGCAGTCTTGCCCTGGCGACAACCCTCGGCTTTTGCACACTGAAAGATTCACCGATAGTCCATGCATATTCTCAGGCAGCATCTGCTCCTCAAGCTTTTTCTCCGGGAGAAACTTCAGGCGGGTTGGTTCAACTTCCTGACGGACATCGGATGTCTCTCGAGTGCTCGGGCGACCCGAACGCAGTGCCCACAGTGATTTTGGCGACTGGCAGGGGCTTGGGAGCTGCCGATGCGTGGGCGCTGGTGCAAAAGCAGGTGCCTCCGTCGATTCGAACTTGCAGCTACGATGCGATCGGGGCGGGTCGCAGCGATCACGTTCAAGACCCCCATCCGGAATCCCGTCCTATCGATCAGGTCGTCGCGGAAATGCACGGTCTTTTCCAGGCTGCGGGGCTGAAGCACCCGTATGTGCTGGTGGGAGCATCAGCCGGAGGTATCCTGGTACGGCGATATCAGCAAAAGTATCCGCATGAGGTCGCAGGACTCGTGTTCGTAGACTCATCGCACGAGGAGATGGAGTGGCGTGATGCAGCTATCTCAGCTCAGATCGACCCCAATTGGAATAACCCCGCATTTTTGCAAGAGAACGGATTTCTTCCGGACCATCAAAAACTTACCTGGCGCGCGAACATACCCCTCATCGTTCTTGAACGCACCGAAAAACCTCCACCTTCTGCCTTTCCGGGGCTGACTGAGCAACAGATAGACGCGATCAACGCTGAATGGCATAATTTCCAAGTCGACCTCGCGGGTCGGTCGAAGTATGGAGAGCTCAGATTGGTCACCGGTTCGGGTCATTTTATGCATCAGCAGAGGCCGGATGCGATTGCGGAGGCGATCCGAGATGTGGTCCGACAAGTTCGATCACAGCCACGGTAACCCACTGGTATTACAGGCAGAAACTGGCAGGCCCCCTTCCCAGCCGGCAGAAAACCCGGGAGCTTGTCGAAATCGGGAAGTGAAGCTGACACTGGACATTCGTTTTTTATTCGCCTAAACTGTCTGCCATGGTCAACCTGAAACCCAGGCCGCAACCCGTTCTGCGATGTAAAGGGTGCAGGGAAGCCATTCCCATCGGCGTGATGCCGACAGCGCATATTGTCCGGACCTGTCCTCTGTGCGGCGAGCGCCGACGATATCTCCCAGAAGAGGCCTTTCACGGTCATCCATCGATGGGCACCCGCAAGAAGCCTGCCGGCCGAGTCAAGTACCTGTCGGGCTAGGGCCGGGAAAAGTGCATCTCCCACTTCAAGCAAAAATAATTCATTGAAATAATGCGCCCACATCTTGCGCAATTGATTTCTGCGGCAGTGTGCGAGACACCGGATGCCGTTGGACCGTGCGAACTGGTTTCTTTTAGCATCTGGGGACACACAGGAAGAATCGCAGAATCGCATATTTCATTGGACAGGATTCGCCTACTCGCTGCGCAGTGCTTGCATCGGATCGACGGAAGCAGCACGGAGTGAAGGCAAGCATGCTGCCAATAGACCAGTGAGCGCAACGGCAGCGCACACGAGAAGGAGCACGACTGGATCGCGAGATTGGACACCATATAACATCGAGTCGAGAATTGAGGCGGATGCAAGCGAGACTCCGACTCCAATCGCAATACCGACGGAGATAAGAACCGCTGCCTCTCGCAAGACCATCCGCATCACATCACTTCTCTGAGCTCCAAGAGCCAGTCGCACTCCGATCTCCTGCGTCCGCCGCGCTACCGAGTATGCCATTACGCCGTAGATGCCGAGGAGTGTGAGAATCAGCGCCAGAGCAGCAAACGAGCCGAGAAGAATGGCCGTAAAACGCGGCGAGGAGAGTTGCGTTGAGAGCAGTTCATCCATGGTACGGACTTCGACGACAGGCATGGTCGAGTCCATCGAGGAGACGAGATGGCTGACGGCGGCTTCGAGACTGAGCGGATCGACGGCGGTGCGGACAACGGTGCGCAGGCAGCACCAAACGGAAATCTGGCTGGCCGGTAAGTACATCACCGGGTCCATTTCCCGTTGACCCACAGAGTCGCGCACATTGCCGACAACGCCGACGATCTGCCGAAATGGAAGTGGGTCATGCGACCCATTTCCGGCGAAAGGGCGGAGATGCTTGCCGATGGGATCCTGGCCGTGGAAGAAGCGCTCCGCGAATGCCCGGTTGACGATCATGACCTGCGGAGCGCCCATATCGTCGCCGTCTGTGAAATCGCGTCCTTCGAGGAGAGGAATCTGCATAGTGTTGAAAAAGTCGGTAGAGACGGGTGTGAGTTCGGCGATTGGCAGCGATCCGCTGGTGACGGGCTGCGTTGGGTTATCGAAACTGATATTGACCACCGAACCCGTCATTGGCAGGGTGATTGAGCCAGCGGCAGCCTGCACCCCGGGTAGTGCTCGCAGGCGCTCGAAATAGCGGGGATAGAATCGCGCGCGCGTGTCTTTGTACGTGGTGTCCGGCGTTTCAAACGTGTACGTAAGCAGATGATCTGGGTTAAAGCCCTCGTCAATGTGCGTGAGTCTGACAAAGCTTGCGACCAGCAGTGCCGCGCAAACAGTGAGGACAACCCCGAGAGCAATCTGCACGATGACGATAGACTTGCGCAACCAGTCGCGGCTATTCATGGTTGATTGCCCACTCTGCTGGAGCGTCGAAACTAAGTTGGTTCGCGACGCCGTAAATGAGGGACCCAGACCGAAGACGAAGGCGCAGCTGACAGAAGTGAGAAATGCGAATCCCAGAACAGGAAGATTGACTCCGGCGTCGGCAGCCCGGGGCACTTCATTGCCGATGAGCTTCAGGACTGCCGGAACGGCCGCATAAGCCAAGGCGCATCCGGCGAGGCCTGCGATGAGACTGAGGCCAAGGCTTTCGACCATGAGCTGACGAGCGACGCGCGAATGACCCGCGCCGAGGGCGGCTCGGATGGCGATCTCACGCTGGCGTTCGCGCAAACGGGCGAGATGCAGATTGGCGACGTTGCCGCAGGCAATGAATAAGACGAGAGTCACAGCCAGGAATACGATCAGGAGCAGGCCACGGGTATCACCAAGAACCGCCTCGATCTCGGGTCGAACCACGGCCGAAGGGAAGTGGCCATTGGTCAAGGGATTGTCACGTGCAAGTTGTGTCGCAATTGACTTGAGGTCCAGGTCAGCCTGAGTAACCGTGACCCCTTTTTTCAACCGACCCATGACTGAGTAGCTGTGAGTGCCCCGGTTCCTGATGTCTTCGCCTTCGACAGAGAGCGTGGTTGGAGTCCAGATGCTTATTTGAGGAGCATCGACTGGAAAACGAAATGACCGAGGCATGACGCCAATGATGGTGAAGAGTTCGCCGTTGAGGTGGATGGCGCGGCCGACGATATTGGAATCGGCTGCGAACTCTGACTGCCAGAACGAGTGGCTGATCAGGACAGCGTGCGACCCCGCATTCTCGTCGTCTGCGTTGAATCCGCGCCCAAGCTCGGGTCGAACGCCGAGCATTGGTAGAAAATCCCACGAGACGATTTCTGCGTCGAGCTGAAAGGGAAGTTCAATGCCGGTGAGGGTGAAAGACTTGTCGTTAAACGAGACCAAATGCGAGAAGCTACGACTCCGGTCTCGCCAGTCACAGAAGTCAGGATAGGAGACCGACGAGGCTATCCCCGTGCCCACTTCGAGCGAAGAAGCGTCGACGAGGCGCTCGGGATGCACAAACGGAAGTGGGCGCAGCATCACCGCGTCAACGATGCTGAAAATCGTCGTAGTAGCACCCACGCCGAGTGCCAATATTACGACGACAATTGCACTGAACGCGGGCGCCTTCCTCCACTGCCGAACAGCAAACTTCAAGTCAGAGAGAATCGATTCCACCGCAGGCAGGACCTCCGTTATTGGACCCCACCAGCTTGCCGTGAATCTTGCGCTGAATTAGTTAGAGAGAGTCTGGCGACGTCGGGATCGCTGATGCATCATTAGACACCAACAGGTGGCGGAAGGTTCCGACTGCAACGTTTTGTCCAGCGCGGCCCGAGGGATTCACCAGAATCCTTCCTATCGCAAATGGGAACGATGATCGTTCATCGCCTTACTAAGAACAGCAATCGTGAACTCGCGGAAAGAGCGTCGGGCGATATCGATCGAGCCGTCGCAAGTTTCCTTCCCAAGCTTGCGCTGGGCAATTCAATTTTGATCGGCACAGATTTTGAATTTCCGGTTTCCGTCAAGATTCGCGTTCTTGCCTTGGACATTGGATGGAAACATTGAAGCAACAACTGTCTCGCGCGGTGGCACGAGTGAATTATTATTATTTTTTGTTAAGCAGAGGGTGTGCACTTTCGTAAGGTCTTCCACCGAACCGAAGAGATCGAGAAATCATCGAGGATTCGGCGATTCTATGCGGTATGACATTTTGCAGAGGTTGCGCGAAATACCCAGCGATCCCCCAGGCAAAAGTTAATCAGCGAACAGCACAAAATCGCGATGCAGTCCGCGGCGAGAATTGGCACGCGAACCTCCTGAACGAGAAATCTCAGAATCACGAGATTTCCCACTAGGGAAACCAATCCGTTCGAGAAATGAAACCGCGTCAGTCTCATCAGCGGCGCAGAATTGTCGGACCGGTCACGCCAGGTGTAGTGCAGATGCCAAACGAAGTTATGGAGTATTGTGAGCTCGACGGCCGCGGCCGAATTGATAAGGTAGTGGCCGGGCGACCACTTCTCAAACACCGCAAGGGCGGTTAGCTGCAGCACCATTCCCATCGCACCGACCACATTAAATTTGCCCCAGCGGATGAGCGCGTTCAAGGCAGCGGCTCTTGCCGATACAGTTCGGCAGTATGGCGAACGGTCACGACGATCGCGATTGCGAACATGCTGACAGCCGCAATTGTTCCGCCCAGATCGAACAGCAGCATCCTATGCCCAAACAGCGTGGAATAAGGGCTGTGCAGCAGGGCCAGCGTTCCAACAATCAACAGAATGCGAATTTCGGTTGGACCTACGAGTCCTTGCGATAGTTCGAATCGTGACAGGGTGTACGTCGCAAGATAGCTTTCACTCGAAAGCAGCAAGAATGCGATCAGCATCGCGATGGCCGTCTGCCAGTGCAGAAATCCGGAATAACCGAGCCCGCACATGAGCGCGACTGAACCAAAGATGTCGACCATGTGATCCACGTAGAAGCCATAGCGCGGACGCTGTTGTTGGCGGACTCGAGCCAAAGTTCCATCCAGGCTATCTCCCAGCCAGTTGAGCATGACGCACACAATTACCAGGACCAAGGCGTGGCGATTGTAGCGCGACCATGCAAAACAAATGCCGGCGCCAATCTGTGCGCAAATTCCAAGGGCGGTTAACCGGTCGGAAGTGACCCAGGCTGGTGCCCGCTCCGCCATCCAGCGCAGCGCACGCTTCTCAACGGAGGCCGTGAGTGATTGATGGATCCGGAGCGCCGTGCGAAATTCCGCTCCGGTATGGGGTATGACGGACTTTGTACTCATCCATGTGTCCTTTCTCTTTCCGCGTTTTACCTGGAGCGCGGATCTTTCACGTTTTGATCGAGCATTCGATGAAGCGCGGTGCAGGCAGAGCGCAATGTGAATTCCAGGGATTGACGGGGAACAGTTTCGACAAAGGGTCCGACTATCCAGCCGAGTCCAGTTGGAATGGATCGTGTCAGCGAAACCGACTCGACTTGGATATACAAACCGCCGTCGCGTTCCTCATAACTCCAATAAGTGTTCTGCCGCCACAGAAAGCCGTGATCCCGGCTGGCATCGACGGCGTGACCATCCGAGTCGAGCTCTGAGATTTTCGTACTTCGGGAGTTGCTGTACCTGTGTTGTGTGTCGAGGCTCCCAAAAGTGACCTCGTACGTTGTGTCCATCACCACCGTAATCACGTGGTGTTGTCGCACGCGCATCCATTCCTGAAAATGATCACCATCGCGCGCCAGAACTCGCGCCTGAAGCACCTGCGGAGAGAAGACCGTTGGATACGCGTCAACATCCTTGAGAAGCCTCGCAAAATCGTCCGCTGTGGCTCCCGCGACGAATGCCGTTGCCCGCCAGTGATGCAGCAAGGCTCCGGGCAAAACGAGTCCGCCAGCAGGTGTGCGTTGCTCGATGATGAACTCTCCCCGCCGCAGGCGAATATCACTTTGCTGCACGGGCGTGACAGGTGCGAGGAAGGCCGCACGGGCCTGGTGCTGCAGGGCCAGGCGTGACTCAACTGTACGAACATATGAGTCGAAAGCAGCCACGGCCGCCGGGGTAGGCTCGGCTAAAATGCGAGCGGGCGCAGCCAGATAGATCAGCACACCGCAGATCAGCTGAATGACACGGGAAGTCGAGATGGATCGATGCGTCATGCATTTCAATCTTCTCCATTTGGACCGACGGAAGCAATGCATGCAGTCTCATCTGGTTCTCGATTGTTTCTCACGCCGCAAGTGATTGCTGCGCCTCGGCTTCCTGCGAGTTGTCCATGGGTTGTTATGGCAGAATGCGGCGCACAATCGGATACACTCGACCTTAGACATGGCCGAACGGGAAACATCTCAGCGATATCGCTTCGGAGCCTTTGAAGCCGACGTCTCGACGGGAGAACTCCGAAAGCACGGAGTCCGGATCAAGTTGAACGCCCAGCCATTCCAGGTCCTGATCCTGCTGTTACACCGACACGGAGAGGTGCTGACTCGGGAGGAAATTTATCGGGAACTTTGGCCCGACGGTACATTTGTCGATTCTGAACATGGTGTGAATTCGGCGGTGAATCGTCTTCGCGATGCCCTGGGAGATACCGCAAGCAATCCCAGATTTGTGGAGACATTGTCGCGACGAGGCTACCGCTTTGTGGCTCCGGTGGAACGGATCGAAACCGGGCAAGTTCTGTCGCCGCGAGTTTCCACTCCGGAAGCGACTGTGAAGGCGAACCTCCCAGAAGCCAAGGAAGATCTTTCTTCCATCGGAGGAATCGGAGGGATTTTGTCCTCCCCGGAAGAGCTTCCGAAGACGCCATATCCCGTGGTGAAGACGCTGTTCGTGCTGTTTCAGTTGATGTATGTCGGCTTCTATGTGGGAGCGCTGGCAAATCTGGCAGAGATCGAAGGCCTGCTTTCCGCCCTGCCGAAAGCAACGGTGATATTCACTCTTCTAATTGTCACTGCGGGAATCTTGATACCAGTCCGCGCATTCCTGCTTTCCGCTGCACTGCTGCATCCGCCGCGGGCGCGAGCAAAAATTCTGAAAATCTGGCCGTTTCTGCTGCTGGTCGATGAACTCTGGTCGCTTTCTCCGTTCCTGCTGTTGCATCACATCAACTTCGGACTGGCCCTGGCGTGCACCGCTCTTCTGGTCTATTCACCTTTTGCGCAGCGTTCGCTTGTATTAATGGGAGCTGTGGATATCGAAAGAAAACCTCCACAATTCTTCTCCGGGCAAAACGAAAGCAAGATGGAATCGCTGTAGGAGATACGCAGGCGCGCTCGCACTCTTCGGCGTGTGAACGCCTCGATGAAGTAGAGTTGCCGGCGCAATCACATTGGCTCAGTCGAGACCAACCGGCGGTGCAGCCCTTGATCAATCTGGGAGTGCATCACTCAAGCGATCTGCAATTCCAATTCAAGATTCGTAAAAAAACGGCCCGCGAATATCGCGGGCCGCGAGAGTATTGCACACAACATATTTAGAAGAGGAACTTCGCCTGAAGTTGGATGGTCCGTGGTGTGCTTCCTGCCATGGTATTCGTGATGATGCCGTGGGTGTTGGGCATACCAAGATTCTGATGGTTGTAGACATTGAAGACCTGGGCCTCCATATCAAACACCAGGTTTCTCCACAGCGGCGTCAGCTTATAGACGCTGGCATCCAGCTCGTTGAAGCCAGGACCCGTCATGTAATTGAACGGGATGTTGTTCCGATAATCTCCCTGTTGTGCGGTCGTAGTGTATTCATAGGTCTGTCCTGTATAGGGAGTGCCGGAGAGCGGATCCCAGATGGTGGCATCGAACCATTGCTTGGTGGTCCGCTGACCCGGCGGCAGAATGCCGGTCCTGCCGGGAGCCAGCATGATGCCCCGGCCACCTGAAGCATTGCTGACCGTGTTGGAGCCGAATGCCGATGCGTACGGTGCGAAGTAAAAGCCGCTATGCCACAGGAAGAAGGGAGTAATGTTGTACCCACTGACCAATGCGTTGACGATCCCGTGCGCATCGCCAAGGTACCGCTGGCCCTTGCCAAACGGGAACTGGTAATGCGCGTTGAGTTGAAAGGTCTTGGTGGGTAGCGCCGGATCGTTTGAATAGACTGCCCGAATCCGGTCAGAGAGAGTAGCGCCGCTGGTGAGGGGATTGGCAAGGGTGTAGCCGGGGGTTAAGGCCGCCGGAACATCTGTATTTCCACCGGTGCCAAGCAATCCCTGTCCCCGGCCTGTTCCACCAGTCGTCGTTAAAAACTTACCCCAGGTAAAGTAAGACTGCAGTGTCAGCCCGCTGCCCCAGGTGTGCGTAACCTGCGCCTGCAGTTCGTTTGAATTGCCGTAGCCGTTATAGTCGTTCTCATCGTAATTCCCGTTGCTGGAAGACACAAAGTTCGTATACGAGCGCTGAAAGAATGGATTTGACGACTCACACTGTGCGACATTGGTGCTTCCGGCCGCCGCGCAATTGTTACGTGGAACGGTGGCGTTGATCGGATCGAATTGCAGCAGGTTGGTTTGGTAGTTGCCGATATAGCTTAGTTGGAATCCGGTGTGCCAGGGCAAAACTCTCGAGAGAGTCAGGTTGTATTCCTGCACGGTAGAGGGTTTGACGTTCGGGTTCATGGAAACCATGCCAAAGCCCTGGCCCAGGGAAACGGATACATTGCTGGTGTTGAGCAGCAAGCCTGGCGGGTTACAAGTTCCCGCCGGTAGCCCAGTGCAATTCTGACTTCCCAGCATAAATTGATTAATCGGCTGAGGTCCGCCAAAATCCGTGGAAGCGAGTGGGAACTCCAACTCGGCTGCAGCCGTACTCGTGGACGCGCCATTGATCTCGCCGGGCTGGATGAGAGTTGAATAGCTAAAGGGCGGGTTCTTGCGCGTCGCCTGCTCGAACTGTTGCAGTGGCATCACCCACTGATAGATGCCCCAGCTGCCGCGCAATACAGTCTTGTCGTTCAGCTGGTAAGCGAATCCAACGCGCGGCTCAAAGTTGGTCTTCGGCATGGTGAAGAGGCTGAGGGGATAGTGGGCCGAGGCAGCCGACTCAATTGGCAATCCGGCAGCAACGAACGAGTTGTACACTGCCTGCGGCGTTTGCGCAGGAAGAGGACCGCTTCCGGCGTAGATGACCTCACCGCCCGCCACGTTCGGATCCAAGCTGGAAAAGAGTCCAGACGCATCAGCGAATGGCGTCCAGTATTCATAGCGCAAGCCGTAGGTCAAAGTCAGGTTCTGCGTCACACGCCAATTGTCCTGGGCAAAGCCGGAATATTCTGTTTGCCGCGTATGGTAATGCGGATAAATGTTGAGGATTGAAAGACTCGCATCTCCCAACAAGAGTTGGGCCAATGCAGTACCGGTATCAACGATCGGTATGCTGTAGTTCCGTGAGTTATCGGGGTTCACTGCGGTGGAGTCCTGTAAGCCAGTAAAGTTGCCATCGAAGTTATAGTTGCCGCCCGGCTGACCGATCTCATACGTGGTGATGCGGGAGTTATCTACCTCAAAGCCAAACATGAACTGATGGTTGCCGCGGTTATACGAGAACTGGTCGCTGCCGCTGATGATCTGATTTGGGTAATCCTGCGGATTGTCACGATCCAGCGAGGTCCAGTAATTGTCGTTGCCGTAATACCAATAGAAGCCGGGCCAGGAAACAAGGTCTGTGTACGCAGGCAGTCCCAGGTCACCAATGATGGAGGGATTGGGTGCCGGCCCACGGAAAGCGTGGTTGTATTGCACTCCGATGTGCGCCACATTGACGGCCCTTGGGCCAAAGGCAGTCGTAAGCGTCAGCGATCCATTCTGCCCGCCGTTCTGGCGTATATCCGGGGCGGTCGGGGCGTAGTACAAAGGCGTCAATTCGTTTTGACTGGTGTAGGTGTATCGCGCGGCAAGGCGGTTCGGACCAAAGATCTGGTCTACCTTGGCCGAAATTTGCTTTTCGTCTGCCGTGCTCTTGGAACTTGGAGGTTCATAGTTCGGCGTGTACTGCCAGATGGTCGGATTGTTGATGTTCGGGCGGGGATACGGGGTGAGGCCTGCTACAGCGGTATTGCCAAAAATCTTTTGCACGACCGGATTCAGACGATTTGGCGGAATTACGTTCGGCGCGCCATTGTACGAGAGCAGAGTACGTGTGTAGGTGTCAGTGACAGGATCATAGACCGTCGAGTCCGGATCGTAGTTATTGATCGGCAGTCCATTGGTGTCGAACACAGTGGTAAGGTCGGCCCCGTTGCCGCCTTCGCCCGTCTGCGCCCCGGTTGGAACTATATATTGCTCCACCGCGTTCTGATTGTTCTTGATCCATTCAATGTCGAAAAAGAAGAAGGTCTTATTTTTTCCGTCATAAATTTTAGGAAGCCAAACCGGCCCGCCCAGCTGAGCACCGTATTCATTGTGTTGCAGGAAGGGGACCGTCGGCCCTGAGTTAAATGTTTTTGCCTGCAGATACTGGTTCTTATTCAACTCAAAGATCTGCCCGTGGAATTGATTGGTGCCGCTCTTGGTCACCAGTTCGACTTCGCCCGGACGCCCGTATTCCGCCTCGCCGCCGGCAGTCATGATTTTGACTTCCTGGAAGGTGAGGGTTGACGGCGGCGTGGATTGCAGCTCGTTGCTCCAATGATTCACCATGGTCTGGCCGTCCACCAGGTAATCCAGCGATCCGCCGATGACGCCGTTGACACGTGTATAACCGCCGCCGGATCCGCCATAGTTGTTCGCGACTACGCCTGGGCTGAAGGCCAGAATATTCAGAATGCTGCGATTCTGCACCGGAATCGTAGAGATGGCCGTCGCATTTTTCACGTCAGACAGTGTTGGATCGACCGAGTCGATGATCGGTGTGACGTCTTGTACGGTCACTTGTGTCGCCACACTCGCCGCATTCAGCGTCGCATCCACCAACGCAGATTGAGAAACCCGCAGCGTAAGGACGCCCACCCACTTGGCAAATCCGGTCGCGCTGACGCTCAACTGGTAGTTCGCC
This sequence comes from uncultured Acidobacteriota bacterium, assembly GCA_963735505.1. GTDB lineage: Bacteria > Acidobacteriota > Terriglobia > Terriglobales > Acidobacteriaceae > JAKAAZ01. Next base: position 31,033 of record CAVTLR010000012.1, read on the forward strand.
GGCGACAGGTCAGCGAATGTGTAGAAACCGTCGCTGCGAGAGGTGGTGGTGAGCTGTTGTGTGGTGCCGATATTCACCAGGGTGATGGTCGCGCCGGGGACCACAGCGCCGCTGGCGTCTTTCACTGTGCCTTGGATCGTGGAGTTTGCGGTCTGCCCGAATGCCCCCAAAGAAATGACACCGACCATTAGGAACAGGAGGAAAACTTTGTAGATCTTATACGTCATGGGCTGGCTCCTCATTGAATCGTGAATCAAGCGAACACTATTAACGATTGATACCGGCACTCGAGTTGAAGTACTTTTGCCATTTCGAAAGAGGAAAAATGTCTTCGACTGGGTGGTAGCATTGTCATCCCAGATAAGCTAGCATCTGGCAGACCCTGGGGAAAGATTCGCCAAAAAAACGATACGAGAGCTGCTTTTTGATTGCGTCACCAATGTATCACGAAAGAAAAAGCTGTCAATAGAAACCTCACGGAAGCGATGACTGTGGTTTTTTCTTCGGTTTTTCATGAAGGGCGATAAGAACGATTTTATTTTGCGAAGCCGACCTCGCGTCGGAGTTAAACCTGTCTAAGTCGTTTGTTGCCATTCATCGCGAACTCCCAGTCGAATTGCGCACCGCCGGCCCGTCATTGCTGGCCGATGCGGGCACATCCAGGGACAAAAAACGGCCCGCGAACTGCGCGGGCCGCCGAGGTGATGCTTGTCACAATCTTCAGAAAACGATTTTTGCCTGCAGCTGTATGGTCCTGGGGTACGCACCGTTAACACCGGCACCGCCCGCCGTGGTCGTGATCGCGCCCTGGGTATTCGGCATCCCCAGATTTTGGTGATTGTAGATGTTGAACACCTGGGCCTCCATGTCCAGGACTAGATTCCTCCACAACGGCGTCAGCTTGTAGACGTTGGCGTCGAGATTGTTGAATCCGGGGCCGGTCATGTAGTTCGATGGAATATTGTTCCGGAAGTCACCTTGCAGCGATGTACCCAGGGTGTACGCTTGGCCGGCGTATGGGCCTGTCGACGGATCCCAAACGCTGGCATCAAACCAATGCGCGGCGTTCCGCTGGTCTTTTGGCAGGACGCCAGTTTTGCCCGGAGACAGATTGATCGCCTGGCCGCTCCCTCCCGGGGATACCGTACCCGAACTGAATTGTGTGAAGTACGGCGAAAAGTAAAATCCGCTATGCCACAGGAAGAATGCGGAGATGTTATATCCCGTGACCAGGTCGTTGACAATTCCATGAGCATTGCCAAGGAAGCGCTGACCTTTCCCAAACGGCAATTGGTAGTGCGCGTTCAACTGGAATGTCTTGGTGGGTAGGGTGGGATCGTTGGAATAAACCGCGCGCAAACGATCGGCAGTGGAGGCGCCAGAGCCAATCTGAGTCACGTCGTAGCCAGGCGTCAAGGCTGCCGGAATCATGGTGTCGGTATGCGACTGTCCCCCTGCGCTTCCTGCCGGTGTGCCCGCATTCGAAAGTCCGAACTCGGATGTTGTCAGCGCCTTCATCCAGGTGAAATAGGTTTGCAGCGTCAGGCCATTGCCCCAGGTATGCGTCAACTGGGCCTGCAATTCATTGGTGTTCGCGTACCCATCGTACCGGTAGTAGTAAATGGGATTGGCGAAGGATGTATAGAGGCTTCGCTGAGTGCGGGTGCAGTTGACGCCGCTTGCGCACTCTCCACGTGGAATTTCCACGTTGAGTGGATCCTGCATCAGCAGGTTGCTGCTATGGTTTCCGATGTAACTCAATTGGAATCCAGTGTGGAAAGGCAACTCACGCGCAAACGTCAAGTTATATTCCTGGACCATGGACACGTTGTAGTTCGGGTCCATGTAGTTTCCGGAAAAGCCGCTGCCCTGGGTAATGGATGCGGCGGCGTTGCCAGGATTGATGGCAAGTCCGGGAGGATTGCAAAACGTCGCCGGCGAGCAATTACTCTGGTTGCCCAGCATGAACTGATTCAATGGCTGAGTACCGCCATATTGCGCCTGCGCATTCGGGAACTCCAGCTGTGACGCGTTCTGGTTGGGGACGGATGTGCCGCCCGGACCGCTGACTTCTCCGATCTGGTATTGCGCGAAGTAGCTGAACGGTGCATTGTCGCGAGTGGCCTGCTGAAATGCAATTAATGGGAGCACGAAGCGGTAAATTCCATAACCGCCGCGCAGTACAGTTTTGTCGTCCAGCTGATACGCAAAGCCGACGCGGGGATCGAAGTTGTTCTTCGGCATGTTGAACAGGCTGAGCGGGTAGTTGGCCGCGGCTGCCGACTCAATCGGCAGTCCCTGCGCTTGAAAAGCACTGTAGAGCGCCGGCGATGTCTGCGCTGGAAGAGCGCCGCTACCCTGGTAGATCACCATGCCATTGCCGTCGGCGGACCCTGTGGCGTTTGGATTGAATGTCGAGGTCAGTCCAGACGCATCCCCGAACGCAGTCCAGTATTCGTAGCGAAGACCCAGATTCAGCGTCAACTTTTGCGTCACGCGCCAGTCATCCTGCGCATAGCCGTCATACTCCGATTGCCGGGTGTGGTAGACGGGGTAGACATTCACGCTGAGTTGAGCCACGTTCCCTAACAGGAAATCAGCCAGGCCGAGGCCAGTATTGGAGACGGGCGTGCCCTCCGGCTGCCCAGGGTCTTGCTCTGCTGTAAAAAGTCCGGTGATGTCGTAGTTACCGCCAGGCTGACCAATCTCATCCGTCGTGACGCGGTAGTTGTTGTAGTCGAAGCCGAACATCATCTGATGGTTCCCCTTGGTGTAGGAGAACTGGTCTGACGCAGAAATCGTCTGATCCGGGTAATCCTTCGGATTGTCGCGATCGATGCCGGTCCAATACCCGTCCGGCGAAGACCCATAGTTGTTGTAGTAGAATTGTGGCCAATATTGGTTGGTCTGGTAGGTGGGCAACCCAAGCAATGATGAGACGTCTGCAATCGGCACCGGTCCACTGTGGACATGGTTGTCATACTGAAGTCCAATGTGTGCCACATTGATCGCGCTCGGACTCACGACTTGCGTGAACGTGAGCGATCCGTTGTGCCCGCCGTATTCGGCCTGGTCAGGCTCTGTCGGAGCATAGTACTCCGGGCTCAACTGCTTATTGTCCGTGTACGTATACCGTGCCGCCAGGCGATTCGGGCCGAACAGTTGGTCCACTTTGACGGTGTAGAGCTTGTTATCCGTCGTCGCCTTGCTGGAAGCAGGAACGTAGTTGGGTTGGCCGTTCCAGACCTGAGCGCTGGGGATGTTCGGCTCGGGTAGCGCGGCCAATCCCGCCACCGGAGTGACGCCGAAAATCTTTTGCGTGACTGGATTCAAGCGATTCGCCGGGATTGAATTTCCACCGAACACCGTGCGTGTATAGGGCGCGCCTGCGCTGGTGCTGTTGGGATCGTAAATCGTGACTGGAGCGCCGGTAGTATTGGCCAGCACATCGGAAAGATTACCCTGACGCTCGCTCATCGTCGGCACGAAGTACTGTTCCACCTTGTTCGCGTTTTGTTGCACCCGCTCGGCGTCGAAGAAGAAAAATGTCTTGTTTCTTCCGTTGTACAGTTTCGGAATCCAGACCGGGCCGCCGATCTGGAAGCCGTATTCATTGTGCTGCAGGAAGGGAACGGCATTTCGCTGGTTGAAGACCTTGGCCTGCAGGTGATTGTTCTGATTCAATTCGTAGATCTGACCGTGGAAGTGGTTGGTTCCGCTCTTGGTCACCAGTTCCACGACACCCGGGGCACCGTATTGGGCATTCCCCTGCGCGGTGATGACTTTGACTTCCTGGAAGGTTGGAGTGGGCTGGGCATTTTGCTGCAGTTCATTCGTATTTCTGTTGGTCATGCTCTGGCCATCCACCAGGAAATCGACGGATCCCGGCGGCATCCCGTTGATGCGGGTATTGCCTGCGCCCGATCCGCCATAGCTGCCGGCGACCACGCCCGGACTAAAAGCCAGAACATTCAGGATGTTTCGATTCGCCACTGGAATCGTTTCAATGGCAGTGGAGTTTTTCACGTCTGAAATCGTAGGGTTCACCGAATCAATGACAGGGGTGACATCCCTCACCGTAACCTGCGTGGCTACAGAGGCCGCGTTCATCGTCGCGTCCACCAGCGCGGCTTGCGAAACCCGCAACGTGAGCACGCCAACCCAGTCTGCAAATCCGGAAACAGTGACGCTCAACTTGTAGTTTGCGGGAGCCAGGTTCACAAACGTATAAAAGCCGTCGGCGTTGGAGGTTGTGGAGAGAGATTGATTCGTGCCGATGTTGGTCAGCGTGACGGTGGCGCCGGATACCACCGCACCGTGCGTGTCGGTAACCGTTCCTTTGATCGACGAGTTGGCATCCTGAGCCAACGCGGGCAGGCTGAAGCAACCACATATCAAAAACAAAACAAAGGCTCTATAGAACGTGTACTTCATGGTTCTCGCTCCTCATTGAGTAGTGAAACGAACGCAGTTTAGCTACAACCTGTGATCACTACGCACTGGGAGCATTCAACCTGTTCGAGCTAGGGGAGATGTCTCCAGTCTGTGTGGCAGTATCGATCATCACAGATGAAGGTTTTTGGATTGCCGACTCTGCGGGTGCAAAGTCCGGCCGAAACGATACAAAAGGTCAAACAGGCTTACGAATTGAATGTAATCATCTCGTAACAGCCTGTCAACAGAAGCGGGTCGCAACGTATCGAGATACCGTTTACTTCCTATCCAGAGAACTGGACGCCCGCGCCAACCGTAAGTCCTTGATCTGAAGCCCCGTAGTTTTCATCCGCATGGCAACGACCGGAGATTGGTACAAGATACTTCTGAAATACTGAATGCTCGGACGTGAGGATGACACTGTAATGCAGATGGAAGGTAAGGTTGCAATCGTGACCGGAGGCGCGGCCGGCATTGGCCAGGCATCCGCGCGAAAGTTGTGCGAATTGGGCGCCAAGGTGGTGATTGTAGATCGCGATAAAAAGGCCGGTGAGGCGACGATTGCCGCGCTCAAAACGTCTGATTATACCGCCAGCTATTTTCCTTGCGATGTCGCGATCGAGGCTGAAGTGAAAGCCGCGATTGCCGCAGCGGTAGCCCTCTATGGTGGACTTCATATTTTGGTGAGCAATGCGGGGATTCAGACCAATGGCGACGTCGTCACAACAACTCCCGAGATCTGGGACGAGACCATGAATGTCCATGTGAAAGGCTGCTTTCATGCCACAAAATATGCCATCCCAGCAATGCTGGCGTCTGGCGGCGGAGCCATCGTGATTGTGTCCTCGGTACAAAGTTTCACGGCCGTTAATAATTCTGCTGCCTATGTCGCGGCGAAACACGCGCTGCTTGGAATTGCGCGCGCCATTGCACTGGATTTTGCGTTCCAAAATATCCGTGCGAATTGCGTTTGCCCCGGAGCCATCGATACGCCAATGTTGCGAGCCACTGCAGACAGAACCGGTTCCCCGGACGAAATGCTGGCGTCGATTGGACGGATGCATGCCCTGGGCAGAATCGGTCGCCCACAGGAAGTCGCCAATGCAATCGCTTTTCTGGCCAGCGATGAGGCGTCCTTCATCACCGGGACCAGTCTGATCGTCGATGGAGGTCTCCTGGTTCCTACTGGAGGCATGGGATTTCAGGAATCTGGCATTGGTTCGGGAGGAAAACAGTGAGCACGAACGGAAAGCTGGCAGGGAAGATAGCCATCATCACTGGATCCGCGGCGGGGATTGGCCGAGCCTCCTCCCTGTTGTTTGCGCAGCAGGGAGCAAAGGTTGCTGCTGTCGATTGCGACTCCGAAGGCAACGCGAAACTTGTCGAGGAGATTCGCGGTCTAGGTGGAACCGCCGAAGCGCTGACCGCAGATGTTGCTTCCGCGAGCGATGTGGACCGAGTTGTCCAGCACACGTTATCGAAGTGGAAACGCGTCGACATCTTGTTCAACAATGCCGGTATAGTTCCCGGCAAAAAGGTTCACACGTTGACGGAAGAGGAGTGGGACCGAGCCTTCGACATCAACGTAAAGAGCATGTATCTTTTCAGCCGCGCCGTGATCCCTTGTTTCCTGCAGCAGGGCGGCGGCGTTATTTTGAATACATCCTCGACCACCGCGCTGCGTGTCGCACCGGACCGTGCACTGTACACGGCAACTAAAGGCGCTATTCTGTCACTCACCAAATCGATGGCGGTGGACTATGCTGCCGACAACATCCGCGTCAATTGCCTTTGCCCTGGCACGACGGATACACCCTCATTGCGAGCTCGCTTAAGCGCCGGAGGAAATACTGAGGAGATGACGAAAAAATTTATCGCTCGCCAGCCATTGCGTCGCCTGGGAAATGCAGAAGAGATGGCCCAGGCTGCACTCTACCTGGTCTCCGACGATGCTTCCTTTGTTACAGGGTCTGCGTTTCAAATTGATGGAGGCATGTCACTTTGATGTCGCAACGGATAGGCCTTACAATCGAAATTACGCCGACCTCCAAACTAAAAACGAAATTAAACGTAACTTAACCGGCGCTTATGTCCGCCAGGAGACCTTCCGCATGCGCTTGATACGATTTGGCCCCGTTGGAAATGAAAAACCAGGGGTCATCGACAACACCGGCTCCCGTCGCGACCTGTCTTCCCAGTTCAAAGATTGGGACATGGCATTTTTTGGATCTGCAGACATGGATCGTCTGGCCGAGATCGTGAAGCGGGATACAGCCAAGCTGCCACTCGTTCCGGAGTCAGAGCGTTGGGCCGCTCCTGTCGCACGTCCGGCCAAAGTCATCTGCATTGGACTCAATTACTCCGATCACGCTGCCGAGTCCGGGATGCCGATACCGCCGGAACCTATCGTCTTTATGAAGGCGTCGAACACCGTTGTGGGTCCCTATGACGATGTTTTGATTCCGCGCGGCGGCGAAAAGACGGACTGGGAAATCGAGCTGGGAGTGGTGATTGGCAAAGAGGCTCGCTACCTGGCCTCTGCAGCAGACGCATCGGCTCATATCGCTGGCTATTGCCTGACCCACGATGTCTCGGAGCGTGCGTTTCAGCTGGAACACAACGGTCAGTGGACGAAGGGCAAAAGTTGTGACACCTTCAACCCGCTCGGCCCGTGGCTATCCACGCCGGATGAGATTCCCAACCCGGACGCACTCAAAATGAAGCTTTGGGTGAATGGGGAGCTGCGGCAAAACGGTTCGACGGACAAGATGATCTTCAATTGCTCCTTCCTGGTGCACTATTTGTCGCAATTCATGACTCTCGAGCCGGGCGATCTGATTTCCACTGGCACACCTCCCGGCGTTGGCCTTGGCATGAAGCCGCCGAAATATTTGAAGGCCGACGATATTGTCGAACTGGAGATGGAGCATCTCGGACGGCAAAAGCAGCGGTGTGTTCCGGCATAGATTCAAGGTAGCGGCACGCCGAAATGCGAAAGCGACCGCCTCCATGTTCGAACAACTTTCATGCAACACGAACCGCCCGGACGGGTATCGCAATGAAAATGAGTTTTCGTTGGTATGGGAAATCCGATCCCGTCAAGCTGGAATACATCCGGCAAATTCCCGGCATGCATGGCATCGTTGCCGCCATTTACGATGTGCCGCTGGGCGAAACGTGGCCGGTCGAAAATATTCTCAATCTGAAAAATTCCATCACCGCACACGGCTTTGCGTTTGAGGTGGTGGAGAGCGTGCCCATTCACGAAGACATTAAACTCGGCAGGCCCAGCCGCGATCAGTGGATACAAAAATATTGCGAGACCCTGCAGCGCCTTGCCGCGGTGGGCGTCAAGGTAGTCTGCTACAACTTCATGCCGGTCTTCGACTGGATGCGCACCTCGCTCGATCGCAAACTCCCCGACGGCTCCTCCAGCACGGCGTTCGACGTCGACGTGGTGTTCAACGTCGACCTGGGCAAAGGCGTCACGTTGCCCGGCTGGGATTCGGCCTACACGCCGGAAGAATTTCGCACCTTGATGGCGGCTTATACCTCAGTGGGAGAAGAAGAGCTCTGGAAGCATCTTGAATATTTCCTGCAGCGTGTCATTCCGTTCGCCGCATCGGTTGGCATCAAGATGGCGTTACATCCGGACGATCCTCCGCAGCCTATTTTCGGCCTGCCGCGTATCGTGAAAAATCGCAACGACCTGCGCCGAGTCCTGGATGCTGTCGATGCGCCGGCCAATGGCCTGACACTCTGCTCTGGTGCGCTGGGTGCGGATGTTCGCAACGATATCGTCGCCATGGTCAAGGAATTTGGCGGTGAAAAGCGAATCCATTTCGCCCACCTTCGCAATATCCAGGTCGACGAGCGCGGCAACTTTCAGGAGACCGCGCATTATTCGACTGCCGGTTCGCTGGATATGGCTGCAATTGTTCGCGCCTACGCTGAAGTTGGCTTCGACGGATATGCGAGGCCCGACCACGGCCGCATGATCTGGGGAGAAAAAGGCAATTTCAGCTACGGCCTCTATGATCGCGCGCTCGGCGCGGTTTACCTGAATGGTCTGTGGGAAGCCAGCACGAAAATTCTCAACAAGAACTAGCTGCCAATCAACTTTGTCCGGGAATCGAAGGCCCCTTAGACTTGAACGGCCATTCTTTTTCAATGAACGCACGCACCGCAAATATCATCAGGCCAGTTAGCAAAAGCCCCGCGGCGAATTCAATTTCCTTCGAAAGATTCTTGCCGTGAATCAGCACGAATAAAAATCCGGCAATCGCCAGCAATGCCGGGATGGGATACAAAGGCATTTTGAAGGGATTGGGCTGCCCTCCCAGGCGATTGCGAAACGCCACCAGTCCCACCGCCTGCAATAGAAACTGAAATACGATGCGCGTGATGATCAGGGCCGCGATCAAATCCGGCAACCGAAACAGGCAGAAGAAGACAGACACCGCACCCAGCACCAGCAACGACACGGTAGGGAAGTGTTTCGTCTTGTGCAGCGTGGCGAAGCTGGCAAAATAATTTCTGTCGACTGCTGCAGCATACGGCACACGAGAATACCCCAGCAGCACGGCAAACACCGACGCAAACGCGGTCCACACAATCAACACAGCCATCGCCTTGCCGGCCCACGCGCCATACAGCCGCTGCATCACTACGGCGATCACCGAGCTGCGGGTCGCAATCGCTCCCGGCTTCATAAACTCATGTACGGGGATGACCTGCAGCACGCTGATATTCAGAAACACATACAGGCTGGCGACAATCAGGATGGACCAGAAGATGGCGCGCGGAATAATGCGCCGCGGATCTTTCACTTCTCCGGCGAGGAAGCAAATGTTGTAATAGCCACCGTAGTTATAGATCGCGATCAGCAGCCCCGCGCTGAATCCGCCGACACCGTGTTCCGCGGAGAATGCACCGCCGTGGGCCGCTCCACCCATGTGCGACAGTCCAGAAACGATGACCCACACGATGGCCAGCAGTACACCAATTGACAGCACGCGAGAAATGCGTCCGACCGCCTGAATGCCGTTATAGATCAGGAACGTTGCCAGACCACACGCCATCATCGCGACCACGGAACCCAGCGTCACCGCAAGATGAATGTGGAACCAGCCGCCCAGTCCAAGGTCGTAGTTGAACCAGGAAAGATTGAGTTTTGGCCACAGATAGGCGGCGTACTGCGACAATCCGACCGCTCCCGAAGCCGTCGACAAGGGTGCGCTAAATGTCAGCTGCCATATATAGAGGAAGGAAAGCAGACGTCCCCACCGCTGCACTCCGTACAGGCGATTCAGGTATAAGTAGCTGCCTCCCGACTCCGGAAAACGTGTTCCCAGTTCAGCCCACACCATGCCATCGCACAGCGCCAGAGCGGCTCCGAAGATCCATCCCAGAATGGCGCGATCTCCCAGCGCAACCACCATCAGCGGCAGCGTGATGAACGGGCCCACGCCAATCATGTTCAGCACGTTCAGATTGATCGCAGTGGTCAGCCCGATGCCGCGTACCAGCCCTGTTGGCGCGTTCGCGCCTGGTGCCGCACTTGAGCTGTTTGGAGATTCCATGGCCATTCGTGAGTCTTCTATGAGAGAAACTATCCTGCGTCTGAGATTATGGAAGAAGCGAAAAGGATGATGATATCAATCGGTCCTCGAATCGTTGTCAGCCCGATCCGTGTCCAATGATCATTGCACGTTGTTTCAGAATCGCACCACCGTGTCATCCACAAAGGTCCTACGAATGAATCGATGCTCTGCCCAACAATCCGTCGGCATCGCCCTGCTTGGCTGCATGGCATGGATCACGATACCAGCTTTCAGTCAGACTTCTGCCAAAGTTGAGCCCGATCCCAATGCTCGCGCCATCCAGCTGAATCGCGGAGCAGCCGCTCTTGCACGTACGCTGCGAGAACTGCATACCCGGGCCAGTCTTATTATGTTCACCGCGCACCCGGATGATGAAGACGGCGGCGTTCTCACGTATGAGAGTCGCGACGTTGGGGCGGACACCAGCTTGTTTACGCTGAATCGCGGCGAAGGCGGCCAGAACGTGATGTCGTCTGACTTCTGGGACCAGTTAGGCGTTCTTCGAACAGAAGAGTTGTTGAGGGCCGATCGCTACTATGGCGTGCATCAATATTGGTCGCGCGCTGCCGACTTCGGCTTCACCAAAACCAAAGAGGAAGCGATGCAAAAGTGGGGGTACGATCGCGTCCTCTATGACTCCGTCCGAGTTGTTCGCATGACTCGTCCGTTGGTGGTCACATCTGTTTTCTCTGGCAATGTTTCCGACGGACACGGGCAGCACCAGGTCGCCGGGCAAATGGCGCAGGAAGTCTACAACGCTGCTGCCGATCCAAAGATGTTCCCCGATCAAATTCGCGCCGGTCTCCGCCCGTGGGCTCCATTGAAGATGTATGTGCGCACGCCGTTCGCCACCATTTCTTCGCAAGGCGTGTTCGACTACGCCACCGGACACTGGGCGCCCGCGCGATTTCACGACTACATCAACAACACCTGGATTGAAGGTAAGCCGACGCCAACCCTTTCGATTCCGCCCGGCCAGTATGATCCTGCGGCGGGCCTGTCTTACTCGCAAATTGCCACCGAAGGTTGGGGTCAGCAAAAATCGCAGAATGGCGGCTACGGAATTCCTTCGCCCGGTCCCGATCAGTCGCCGTATCGCTTGTATGCATCGCGCGTGCCCGCAAAAAATAAAGATGCGGGCTTCTTCGATGGAATCGATACCTCGCTTGCCGGAATCGCCGACTACGCGCCCGCGGATCAGGCGGTCTGGATTCGTGCCAGGTTGACTTCCATTAATGCGCTGGTGGAGCAGGCGATTCAGAATTACTCCATCGATGCGCCAGAAAAAATCGCGCCGTTACTCGCGCGCGGACTGGTAGAGACCGAAGCGCTGATGAAACAAATCCTACAGAAACCACTGCCGGAAGATGCTCGCTATAACATGCTGCACGAGCTCGGCGTGAAGAAGTTGCAGTTCAACACTGCTCTCACCCAGGCGCTCGGCCTGAGCATTGAAGCGGTAGTCTCAAACGGCGCCGGCGCCGGACGCGGGCACTACGGCAGGGGCAGTTTGAACACCTTCCAATCCGCCATCCCAGGGCAATCGTTTCAAGTCAGCGTGCGTCTTTCCGATCAGGGAACCGAACCCGTCGCTGTGAAGGATATCCATCTCGTCGCCACGCCCGACAAGGACTGGAAGCTCGAGTGGCTTCCCCCGGTGCCGACCTCAGTGAATGCGGACGATACCGAAGATGCAAAGTTTTCCGTCACTGTTCCCGATGACGCGACCATCACCAAGCCATACTTCACTCGCCCCAACCTGGAGCAGCCGTACTACGACGTTTCGAATCCTGAATATCTGAATCGCTCCTGGATGCCGTATCCGCTCGCGGCCAGAGCCAGGTTCACTTATCACGGCGCGGAAGTAGTTCTGGATCAGGTGGTGCAGACCGTGCATTCGGTGCATGGCTACGGGCCGGTTCTGGATCCCATGCTGGTGGCGCCGGCAATTTCGGTGTGGGTATCGCCGAAGGCGGGCATCGTTCCGCTCACCAGCAAATCGTTCACAATCCATGTCCAAATTCGCAGCGATGTAGAAGGTCCCGTGGCCGGCAGTGTTTCCCTTAATCTACCCGAAGGTTGGACGTCCAATCCTTCGAGGGCGCCATTTGCGATCCAGCAAGATGGCGGGCAACAAAACGTCGAACTCGAAGTGGTCCCAGGAAAAGTAGAAGCCAAGCCGTACCGCATCACCGCCGCCGCGTCATACCAGGGACACACCTACACCTCAGGGTCAACCTCGGTCGGATATCCGGGCCTGCGTTCCTATCCGTATTATCGCGATGCGGCCTATCAAACGACAGGGGTCGATATCCAAATTCGGTCTGGGTTGACCGTGGGTTACGTTGCGGGAACAGGCGATGATCTGGCGGCGTCATTGCAGCAAATAGGTATTCAAACTACATTTCTTTCTCCGCAGGATATCGCGAGCGGCGACCTGGATCGTTTTCGCGCCATTGTTCTCGGCGTGCGCGCCTACGCTGTTCGACCGGAACTAAAGACCTTCAATTCCCGGCTACTTGACTACGTCAAAAATGGCGGCACACTGATCGTCCAATACAATCTGACGGAGTTAGGCGATACTTCGGGTCCATATCCCTTCCAACTTGGCGGCAATCCTGAAAAAGTGATTGACGAAAACTCGCACGTCACATTCCTGGACCCAAGCTATCCCGCTTTGACTTGGCCTAACAAAATTACCGAGCAAGATTTCAATGGCTGGGTAGAAGAGCGCGGCCACGGCTTCATGCACAGTTGGGACTCACACTACGTCCCGCCCACGGAGACACACGATCCAAATCAGGATCCGCAAAAGGGCGGCTTGCTCATCGCTCCTTATGGCAAAGGTTTCTATGTCTACGATGCATACGCGTTCTATCGCCAGTTACCTGAAGGTGTCCCCGGCGCGTATCGTATTTTCGTCAACTTACTTAGCCTGTCCGGCAATTCCGGCATGCGGAAACTATCGGCCACGGCGGCGAAATAGGCCCCCTCGTGGGATCGCATAGTTTTCCCATCGTCGTCACGGCGCCACGACAAGTCATGCGCAATGTATCGCTGGTTGGCTTCGAATGCTACACTCGGAAGTTTTCACCGAACCTTTGTAATCCGTTTTGAGGTGAATCATGGCCACCCTTTCTCAGCCGAACTCCAGCACCACGGGCCTCAAGTATTTGACAGAGGATGAAACACTGTTTCGCGACAGCGTACGCCAGTTCGCTTGCGAAACGATCAGCCCGCTGGTGCGCGAAATGGACGAGCACCAGAAAATGGATCCATCGTTGATCCGCCAGCTTTTCGAGCTTGGGTTGATGGGGATTGAAATTCCCGAGTCTTATGGTGGCTCGAATGGGAGCTTTTTTGAGGCGATCCTGGCCGTGGAAGAAATTTCAACCGTCGACCCTTCGGTTGGCGTATTGGTCGACGTGCAGAACACGCTGGTCATCAACGCGCTGCTGCGTTGGGCCACCGAAGAACAAAAGCAACGCTATCTACCGCGCATGGCGAAGGAGTGGGTGGGCGCCTATGCTCTGAGCGAAGCGGCATCCGGCTCCGACGCATTTGCTTTACAGGCTCGCGCGGAAAAGAAGGACGACCATTACGTGCTGAACGGGCAAAAGCTCTGGATCACGAATGGTAAGGAAGCCGAGTTGTTTATCGTGTTCGCGACCACAGATTCCGCGGCCGCATACAAAGGCATCCATGCGTTCCTGGTAGAGAAAAGTTTTCCTGGTTTCGTGCTGGGAAAGAAAGAGGACAAACTCGGCATTCGTGCTTCCAGTACCTGCGAAGTTGTATTGGAAGACTGCAAAGTTCCTGCTGCCAACCTGCTGGGTGAGGCAGGGAAGGGCTACAAGATTGCCATCGAAACGTTGAACGAAGGTCGCATCGGCATTGGTGCGCAAATGCTCGGCCTTGCCCAGGGAGCATGGAATCATGCCGCGCGATATGCGAAAGAGCGCAAGCAGTTCGGCAAGCCGATCGCCGATTTCCAGGCTGTTCAATTTCAACTGGCAGAGCTGGCCGTGGAAATTGAGGCCGCGCGCCTGATGGTCTATAACGCGGCTCGCCTGAAAGACGCCAAGCTGGATTTTCTGAAGGAAGCCGCGATGACAAAATACTTCACGTCACAAGTGGCCGAGCGTGTTGCCAGCCAGGCAGTCGAAGTCTTCGGCGGGTACGGCTTCGTGAAGGATTATCCAGTGGAGAAGTTTTTCCGCGATTCCAAGATTGGCAAGATTTACGAAGGCACTTCGAATATGCAACTCGCCACCATTGCCAAGATGGTGATTTGACTTTCCTGCACTTGTTGAACGAATTGCGCCACTCTAGT
>CAVTLR010000013.1:0-46004 GCA_963735505.1 uncultured Acidobacteriota bacterium
CGCTCAAGTTTGGATATGATACCGTTCGACCCAGGGTGGCAATTTTTTATGCGGCGGGCTCAGTATGCGGCGCGGATTTGATGAATGAGAAATTTTATCCATGAAATTCGGCACGCTTTGCGCGCGCTGCTAAAAAATCCCGGCTTCACTATTGCGGCAGTTTCGGCGCTGGCGCTGGGCATCGGAGCGAACACTGCAATTTTTAGCGTGGTGAATGCAGTGTTGCTGAAGCCGCTGGCCTATCCCAATGCCGATCGTATTGTGGAGTTCGGCTCGCGTTCGGAGATGATCGCGAGCTTTCTTTCCAACGTGCCCGAGTTGCATGCGTATCAGCGGGCGACGCGCGCATTTCAGGAAGTGGCTGCGTACGACATTACGGGGCCCGGGTTCAACATCACCCAAGGCCGTCCCGAGCAGGTGCGCGGCATTCATGTGACAGAGGGATACTTTCTACTGTTTGGCGCGCCGGTAATTCTGGGGCGCACGTTCACGCCGCAGGAAGATGCGCCGCACGGGGGCAGAGTTGTGGTGCTGAGTTATGGCCTGTGGCAGCGGCGCTTCGGCGGTGATCCGGAGATTTTGGGGAAATCGCTGTCGCTGGGCAATGAGCCGTACACCATTGTGGGCGTTATCGGAAAGCAGTTTCGTTCTGACCCGGCAGCTGACCTTTGGGTACCGTTTCAGTTTCCGCCGGTCAGCGAGGATATGAACACTTATTTCCGGGTGGCTGGGTTGCTGCGCCCGGGAGTGACGATGGCGCAGGCGAACGCGCAGTTGGATCTGGCGGCGGTGCAGTACCACCGGGATTATCCGTATACCAATCCTCAAGCGCGGTTTCAGATTCAGCCGTTGCGTGACACCATTGTGGGCGACGTGCGCAATTCTCTGCTGATTTTGCTGGGCGCGGTAAGCCTGGTGCTGTTGATTGCGTGCGCGAATGTCGCGAATCTACTGTTGGCGCGGGCTGCGGAAGGCGGCGAGAGTTCGCCATCCGGTCTGCACTGGGAGCGGGACGCGGGCGCATCATCCGCCAGTTATTTACAGAAAGCATATTGCTCTCTGTCGGTGGCGGCGTGCTTGGCCTGGCTCTTGGATTTGTCGGAGTGCGGGCGCTGCTGGCCATCAGTCCGGCGGGACTGCCACGTATCGGCGATGGAGGCGCAGCGGTGGGGCTTGATTGGCGCGTGCTCGGCTTTACTATTGCGGTTTCGCTGGCGACAGGGCTTCTCTTCGGGCTGTTCCCGGCGCTGCATGCGTCGCGTACTGATCTTAGCTCCGTGTTGAAAGAAAGCAGCAGCCGCTCTGGGATTGGACTTCGTCAAGGGAGGATGCGGGCGCTGCTGGTGGTGAGCGAAGTTTCGCTGGCGCTGGTACTGCTGATTGGCGCCATCCTGTTGATCCGGAGCTTGGTCGCGCTGCATGACGTGGGCCCGGGTTTTGATCCGCATAACGTGCTGACGATGGAGATGTCGCTGACCGGAGACCGCTTCGAGAAGGCTGCGGGAGTGGTTCAACTGGAGAAGGATGGCCGGCGGCGACTGAATGCGCTGCCCGGAGTGGAAGTTTCGTCGGCCGCATATTGGCTGCCGAATCTGGTGGGTGATGAGCTGCCGTTTGAGATCGTGGGGCAGCCCGCCGACAAGGACCATGAATACGGCAGTCGCTGGATGAGCGTTTCGCCGGACTATTTGAGCGTGTTTAAAATTCCGTTGCTGCGGGGACGCGCTTTTAACGAAGACGATACTGCAACGAGTCCTAAGGTTGCGATGATCAATGAGGCGCTGGCGCGGAAATACTGGCCGCATCAGGATCCTATTGGTCAGCAGATCATCATCAGCAAGGGCCTGGGACCGCAGATGGATGAGTCCTCGCCGACGATTATCGGCATCGTTGCCGACAGCCACGACGCAGGATTGGGAGAGCCTGCGAGCCCGGTGGTGA
Organism: uncultured Acidobacteriota bacterium; assembly: GCA_963735505.1. GTDB lineage: Bacteria > Acidobacteriota > Terriglobia > Terriglobales > Acidobacteriaceae > JAKAAZ01. The sequence continues at coordinate 1,942 of CAVTLR010000013.1, forward strand.
TGGTTCCCATCCCGCAGGTTACGGATTTATACACGGCGTCGTATACCAATGTGCAGCCGCTGATCTGGGTGGTGCGCACCCACGGCGACCCGCATGCGCTGATCCCGGCGGTGACGGAACAATTGCGCCTGGCCAGCGGAGGCTTCCCGGTGGCGCATGTTCGCAGCATGGAAGAGGTGCTGGGGGACTCGACGAGCCGAGAGAATTTCAACATGCTGCTGCTGAGTATTTTCGGCGTAGTGGCACTGGGACTGGCTGCGATCGGTATCTATGGCTTGATGGCCTATTCCGTTGCGCAACGCACGCAGGAGATGGGCATCCGCATGGCGCTGGGCGCGGATCGGGCGGCGGTTCGCAGGCTGGTGGTGTGGCAAGGCGCAAAACTCGCGCTTGCGGGAATTGTGCTGGGACTGGGCGCGGCGTTCGCACTGGTGCATTTGATTGCGAGCCTTTTGTTCGGGGTAAAACCGTGGGACCCGACTGCGTTTGTGGCTGCGCCTCTGATTCTGATTTCTGTGGCGCTGATCGCAGTATGGTTGCCGGCAACGCGCGCCTCCAGGGTTGATCCGATGCAGGCTTTGCGCACAGAGTGACTCTGCGACCGCTTGAGTGCAGGCCTCGAGAGACGGTGAGGAGAGCGGGTGAGTTGTGGGTCGAGTGGCACAAAGTTGGATTCACGATGAGATTGACTGAGGACAAAAACGATTGGCTGACGGTGATGGCGGTGGCCGTGATGGCGATGTGTGTGGTGACGTTCGATCACGAGGCGCTAGGTCACGGGAGCGTGTGTCTGGCGCTGCACGGGCACATTCTGCTTTTGAGCTCATCGCTGTTTCGCTGTGATGTTCGCTCCGGATGGATTGATCCGGCGGGGCCTGGGGTCAACTTGCTGATGGGCACGCTGGCGTTCGTCTGTCTTCGCCTGGTGCCAGTGCGACGATTTACACTGCGGCTGTTCCTGGTCCTGATTGCGGCGTTCAGTTATTTCTGGGAATGGGGTTATCTGATCCATGCGATGCACAGGGGCTATGGCGATCTTTATTTCTTCGCTGAGTTTTTGTTGGGTCATGTCACGATTTGGGAACGCGCCATGGCTATCGTAGTCGGAATCGCGCTGTATGTCGTAACGGCGCGGATCATTGCCGGAGAACTGCTTGGGTTGTGGCCCTACGCACGAGTGGCTCGCAAGGTGGCTCGTATAGCGTGGATCAGCGCGAGTGTCGCTGCGGCTGTTGCAGCGCTGGCTTACCGAGGGCATGGCTGGGGAGACCTGGGGGATGCCATTCTGGAAATTGGTGGGGCTTCATTCCCATTGCTATTCATTCCCATGCGTGCTCGAACAGTGGAGGAAAACCATCCCGTCGCAGTGATCGCGCGTAGCTGGGCGACCATCGGTGTCGCAGCGATCGTCTATGCGGTTTTTGTGGTGACGCTTGGAAGAGGCATCACGTCGTAGGCGAGGGCGAAACGTTGCTTCGCCCACACAGGGTCCGCCCGCGCGACTCACCAGGTATATGACGAGGTGGGACTTCCGATCGAGTTGCGGCTATAGAATGAGTGATTAGCTCAACAGGGGTTCAGTCACCGTGGTGGTGTAAACGTGAACGTCTCATCTCTGAGTCGATTCTTTCGGCAGCAATTTCTTTACATTGCGATCGCCGCGGTCATCGCCGCCGTTTTATGGGCCACCGGGCAGCAGAGCAATCCTGTGATCGTTCTGGTGTACTGTCTCTGCATCGGGAATCTTCTATCGCCCGCCATAGGCTGGTTAGGATTCCTGTATGAGAAGAGGCCTTTCCCCTCTAATCTGCTGATTTTTGTGCCTCTGCTGATTGTGCTGACGGTTCCTATCTATCTGATTACGAGCGTAGTCGTTTGGCTAGTTGCTCGACCTTCCCATATATCACTCTCCTACCTAATCCTGTCGCAATGGAAGTTTTCGTTTGTGGTCACATTCGCCTTTGGTATTCCCATGTTTCTGTACCACAGAACGAAGGACCATCTGGAGCGGCGCAATGTCGAGCTGCAGCGAACCGTGGAACGGGGCACGACCCGGATCGAAATGCAAGAGGCAGAACTGGAGCGTGCCAGTGAGATCCAGCGGTCACTGCTGCCAAGAACCGTTCCCCAGTTGGCAGGCTTCGAGGTTGCGGGAGCATGGCAGCCCGCCAGCACGGTGAGCGGAGATTACTACGACGTGCTGCAGCTTGACGATCACCGGCTTGGGATTTGTATCGCCGACGTTGCCGGGAAAGGTGTGTCGGCCGCTCTGCTGATGGCCAATGTGCAGGCCGCGGTGCGCGCGTTTGCGAGCGACGGGGCAAGCCCGGCGGTGGTATGCGCCAAGGTCAACCGTTTGTTGCACGAGAATATTGCCACTGGAAAGTTCGTGACGTTCTTTTATGGAATTCTCGATAGCGAAACGCGGACGTTTCAGTATTGCAACGCGGGGCATCTTTACCCAATCCTGGTGTCCGGCGGTATGGTCCGAATGTTTGAGCAAGGTGGCGGCGCGGTGCTGGGAGTTTTCGCGGACTGGATATACGAGGATTTCAAGATCGAGTTGAGAGAAGGAGACCGATTGCTGTTGTTTACCGACGGCATTACGGAGGCGTCGGATGTGAATGGGCAAGAGTTCGAGGAAAGCCGCATCGCTGCATTTGCAGAGGCTAACGGTAGGCTCTCCGCAAAAGAGTTGAATCAGGGGTTGCTGGCGCAGGTCACTTCCTTTTGCAACGCGCAATTCCTGGACGACGCAACCCTGCTCGTCATTGCCGCAAATTGAGCCAAGCGAATGGGAATCGGGGAAGGGCGGATCGCGTGCTCATGGATTGAGGCGGAAGATGCCCTGGTCGAGGCCGTCGCGGATGCGTCGGGCGATGGAGGCAGGGTTGGCTTCAACATCCCCGACTTCGTGATTGGAGAGGCCTTCGAACATCGCGTAGAAATCACGATAGGCGCTGTAATCGGAGATGGCGCCTTCAGAGCGGGCAGCCGCGCGCTGCTTACAGATGGCGAGGCTGGGTCGCAACATCACAAAATCAATTGGGATTTCCTTGAGGATTTTGCGGGCTGTGTCGAGGAAGTCGAGCGGGAAAGAAAAGTCGAGGAGAACCTCATATCCGCTGCGTGCAAGAGGGATGGCGGCGGCTGTGACGGAACGCATGAGCAAGCGAAACTGTTCTCTTTGAGACTTCCCGTCCGGCTTGGCGAAGTGCGGCCAGAAGGTATCGCCCTCGATGTAACAGAGTGGTGCGGGAGAGATGGCGATGAGTTCTCGCGCAACCGTAGTTTTGCCGGCTCCGACGGGACCCGAGAGCATCACGACAGACATTGCGAACCTCCTCGCTGAATATTTTATGGCAGTGATTTTATCGGCTGATGAATCGCGCAGCCGAATCGCCATGCTGCCGGGGAGCCAGTTCAGTATTTGATGCTGACTAGAGACGCAGCCGTTTGCGCGCCTTCATTTGGCTGCGGTTTTCTTGGGCAATAGCCCGTAGACATCCACTTCGCGCTTCGCTCCAACGTAGACATGCCCATCGATAATGGTCGGAATATTAAACCGAAGGGCCAAACCGGCGCGGTCGCGAGAGGGATTCTGCTCGCTGTCGTAAAGCATGCGGGAGGCGTCGGAGGCGTCGAAGGCGAAGAGCACCGCGTTTCTGTCGCCTTCGTCCCAAGCCTTGGAACGCAGTACCCAAAGCACTCCATCCCGCGCGCCGTTCGCTGAGACAGTCGGAGTTGCGCAAATGGCTGGGAAGTGAGAACCACTCCCAACTTTCAGCGTGAGTTTTCCGTCGTGCACGGCGAATTGACGGAGAGCATCTTTGGAGCTATTGCTAACCACGTAGAGGTTGTGGTTCCAGTAGGCCATGGAGCCATAGACGCCGCCACCTGGGCTGGGTACCGCTTGCACAATCTGGCTGTCGTTGTTGGGCTGATGATGACCCATGTGGTCACGATCGATCAGGTAGATGGTGCCTTCTTTGCCGGCAACAACGATGAGGTGCGGGTGTGGTCCGGACTGGTCCGGCAGCAGTACCGTGCCACCTGAACCGAGGTCTTGATCGCCGGCGTCGAGTTTGTCGACGTTGAACGGTGCGAAATAGTCATCGAGCGTGAGGCTTTGCCCGTTGAGTTTCAGCAAACTATCTCCATAGTCGCGGCCGCCTTTCGCAGCATCGAAGCGGCCATTTCCGGTTGCGAGAAACAGATTGCCTTTGCTGTCGGCGGCGGGGCCTGTGTCGCTGGCCCAAATGCCGCTGTCGTCCGCGTCGGGAGAGGCGTTGAAGACTGCTTTCTGTTTGAGGGAGTGCGCGCCATAGGCCATCACCCAGCCGTGATATGGCCCGACATCGCAGGAAGAGGCCCAGGTAAGGTAGACAAATCCGTTTGTCAGCAGGAGCGAGGCGCGAGGATTCTCTCGCAAAGGATCGAACTCTACTTTCCCGGACTGGCTGCCGGTCCCGGTTCCGTTGATCGTGGCGTTGATATCGACAGGACCGCCAAATTTTTCCAGGCCGGATGTTACAGCGAGAGCATGCAAACGCTGCGCGTAATGACTCGGCTGCGATCCGGTCTGTTGCTTGGTGCGAGCCAGCACATAGAGCGTTCCAGTATTCGGGTCAATGACGGGTGTGGAGGTAATTCCGATTTCCGGCACGATAAAGGGGCATTCGACGTTTTGCGCAGGAACAGTGGTAACGCCCTGGCCGAGAAAATTTACGTGCCAGAGTGGTGTGGCGGGATGACCGTTGGCGTCAAAGGCGTAGACGCTGTCGTGTTCCGTGGCGACGATCAGCACATCGTGCCGAGCCTTGCCGGGTATGTCCACTCCGGTGAGAAAGAGCGGTTGCGCGTAGATGTCTCCATCGACTTTCAGGGTGAATATTTTTCCAAAATGGTTGACGTTGACATTTCTGGGAGTCAGGGTGGTTTCTTGTTGGTTGGAGCCGGTACGTGCGTTGTCATACTGCGAGGTCGTCACATTCTGGGCCCACCCGGGGTGTCCAATGGTCAAAGCCAGGATCAGCATCCACGGCTGTGTCAACGCTTCGGAAAGTTTCATCAGAACCCCCGTATTGCTGCGAGCAGAATATCGGTTTTTCTCCACTCGAATGACTATGTAAGAGTGGTTATACACCCCGTGAATGGCTGCGGGAAGGCCTTCTCTGCGGAAAGAAAGTAATCTTGCGGGATGAGGAGAGCAACCGAGGAAGACTCCTTGTCATCGTCGCTGATCGCTGAATTGGGGAAATGGAATCGGGTTGTTATTGGAACTTTTTGTTGCAGGATGACGTAAGAAGATTCATGGGCGCGGGGTCGTTGTGTGAGCGCGCCAATCCATAAACGGGGGCGTGGCGATGGGGAACTTTCCGGATCGGCTCAGGCAGGTTCTGCGGAGGCTTGGGCGGGCTCCGTTGTTCACGACACTGGCGTTGCTCACGCTGGCCGTGGGGATCGGCGCGACGACGCTGATCTTCAGCGTGGTGGACGGGGTATTGCTGAAGCCGCTTCCTTATCCAAAGCCTGAAAAACTGATCGGAGTCTGGTTCAGTTCGCGCCTGATCAACATGCAAGAACTGAATGTTGCGCCATACCTGTATTTCATATTCCGAGAGCAGAACAAGACGCTGGAAGATATCGGGTTGTACCAGGGCGATTCCATCACCGTGACAGGCAAGGGCGCGCCAACGCGCGTCGATGGGCTGGATGTGACCGAAGGAGTGTTGCCGATTCTGGGGGTGAAACCGGCGCTGGGCCGGCCCTTCACGCAGCAGGACGATGCGGCTGGAAGCGCTGAAACGGTAATGCTTTCGTACGCGTACTGGCAGAAGAATTTCGGCGGCGCCCGTTCGGTCATCGGGCAGTCCATCACCGTGAACGGCGAGCCGCGGGAGATTGTCGGCGTATTGCCCAGAGGCTTTCACTTTCTGAACTGGGACGATGCTGCACTGATTCTGCCAATGCGGTTGAATCGCAGCGACACGAAGCTGGGAAATTTCAGTTTTGAGGGACTGGCCCGGTTGAAACCGGGAGTGACGATGGAGCAGGCAAGCACGGATTTACAGCGCCTGATTCCGATCGCCACACGAAGTTTTCCGCCTCCGGAGGGATACAGCGAAAAGCTATTTGAGCAGGCGGAGTTGAGAATGAATTTGCACTCGCTGAAGCAGGATGTTGTGGGCGATGTGGGCAACGTGCTGTGGGTGCTGATGGGATCCATCGGGTTGGTGCTGCTGATTGCCTGTGCCAATGTTGCGAACCTGATGCTGGTGCGCGTGGAGGGTCGGCGGCAGGAGTTGGCGATCATTTCGGCGCTGGGCGCAGGTTGGAGGAGAATCGCTGGGGATCTGCTGCTTGAGAGTGTGACGCTGACGCTGATCGGAAGCGCGCTGGGACTGGGGTTGGCATTTGGTGGGCTGAAGGTGCTGCTGGCGATGGCTCCGGATTTGCCGCGCATTCATGAGATTGGAATCAATTTGCCGGTGCTGCTGTTCGCGCTGGCAATGGCGATATTGACGGGGGTGCTGATCGGACTGGTTCCGGTTTTCAAGTTCGCTGGAGGGAAACTGAACAGCGGATTGCGCGAGGGTGGACGGGCACTGAGCCAGAGCCGGGAGCGGCATCGGGCGCGGAACACGCTGGTGGTGGTACAAGTGGCGCTGGCCCTGGTGCTGCTGATTTGTTCCGGGCTGATGATCCAGACGTTTCGAGCGCTGGAACGGGTGAATGTCGGATTTACGGGGGCGAATTCGCTACAGACCTTCTACATTTTTGTGCCTGATTCACAGATTCCCGATAAGGACCGCGACAAGCTGATCCACATGGAGCAGGACATGATGAATAAGCTGGCGGCATTGCCGGGGGTGCAGTCCGTGGCCGTAACCGGGGGTGTGCCTCTGACGGGATACAGCTCGAATGATCTGATTTACGCGGCGGATCGTACCTATCGCGAGGGAGAGATTCCGCCCATACGGCGATTCATTTGGATCTCGCCGGGGTTATTCAAGACGATGGGAACTCCCCTGCTGGCGGGGCGCGATTTCTCGTGGCAAGACAATTACGACAAGCTGCCGGTGGCCATGGTTTCAGAGAATTTTGCGCGTGAGTATTGGGGCAGCGCGCAGAATGCGCTGGGCAAGCGAATCCGAACCGGATCCGCGGACGATTGGCGACAGGTGATCGGAGTGGTCGCCGATGTGCATAGCGATGGGGTCGATAAGGCGGCGCCCACGACAATTTATTGGCCACTGCTGATGAACAATTTTGACACCCAGAAGGAGCGGGTTCAGCGAGGCGTGGGATTTGTGATCCGAACCCCGGAGGCCGGATCGCAGGCGTTTATGGACGAGGCGCGGCGTGTCATCTGGTCCGACGATTCCAGCCTGCCACTCGCCAACCCACGCACCCTGGGCTACTTTTACAAGCGATCGATGGCTCGAACTTCATTCACACTGGTGATGCTTGCAGTTGCCGGAATGATGGCGCTGCTGCTGGGGGTGACGGGAATTTACGGCGTCCTCTCTTACTCGGTGACTCAGAGGATTCGGGAGATTGGGATACGGATTGCGCTGGGCGCGCAGCGAGGACAGATATTAGGGATGTTTGTGCGCGACGGACTGATCTTGACCAGCATCGGGGTGGCGTGCGGACTGGTGGCAGCCTTTACCGTGATGCGCCTGATGCGGTCGCTGCTGTTTGGGGTGAGTCCATTCGATCCGGTGACGTATGTGGCCATTAGCCTGGGAATCTTTGCCACGTCGTGCATCGCGTGCTGGCTGCCTTCGCGCAGGGCTGCGGCGGTCGATCCCATCCATGCGCTGCGGGCGGAGTGAGGCGCGCGGACAACGTCTCACCTACGGTTGAATCCCTACCGCTAGAATCGATGCAGAACACGGAGTCTAAGGAAAGCATCGATGCGGCTTAAAAACAAGGTAGCGGTGATTGTTGGCGGGGCTAACGGGATTGGCCGCGCCATTGCGATTCGTTTCGCCCAAGAGGGAGCCAGTGTTGCCATCAACGACATTGACACGGCCGCTGGGCAGGCGCTCGAATCTGAAATCGAACGTCTTGGCGGCAGATCGTTTTACCTCCACGGAGACGCTACTTCGGAGGGCGACGTTTCGGCTTTGATGACTGCAGTGATGGACAGGTTTGGTGGGCTGGATATCCTGGTGAACAATGTGGTTGCTGGGGAAGCTGCGCTGGCGGCAAATGATTGGGATACGTTAAGCGAGGTTTGCCTGAAGAGTTACTGGATTTCGATGAAGGCTGCATTTCCTTTGATGCAGCATGCGGGCGCGAGCGTCGTGAATATCTCGTCAGTCAACGCGCTGATGGGGTTCGCCAACGATCATCTCTATAGCGGCATGAAGGCCGCGATCATCGGCCTGTCGCGCTCGATGGTGGGTGAGTACTCCCCACACGGGATACGAATCAATTGCATTTGCCCTGGCACAATTGTGACCGAGAGGTGGAAGACGCGTTTTGAGCGAGATCCGGAATTGGAAGCGAAGGTGAGCCGGCTGTACCCAATCAGAAGGCTGGGATCGCCGGAGGATGTTGCCAATGCGGTTCTTTTTCTTGCCTCCGATGAAGCTTCGTTTATTACTGGGGCGGTGTTGACTGTCGATGGAGGGCTCACCGCGGTGAATACTGGGTTCGCCAAGTAGGTTGTGAATCTGTATCTCGACATTCGCCGATTACGGCATGATGTACGGCAGCGTGGCCGAACCGCGTGAATGTAGTCGATCATGGGCTCGATCTGCTCGGCGGTATTCATGTTGCTCGCGTTCGCGATTCGTCCCCGCCGCGATGAACCGACAGCCGACCTGCAACCGCAGGTCAGCCTCGATCCAGTCATGGCCGAGCGAGACCCGCGATTGCAATCGTAAGTTGGCTTACTCAACTTTCTCGAATCCGGTGTCCATGGTCACCCTGCTTCCGATGACTTTGCCCTGGATGTGAGCGAGCAGGTTTCCCCCCTCGTCATACTGATCGATGGTGAATTTTCCTGAGGTAGCATTCCCTTTCTCATCGAGAGTGAGCCACTGCTGAATGCGGGCGGGACCGACCAGGTTGAGCCCAGTCGCGTCGTAGGAGATGCCAAAGTGGTTCAACCGATACGTACACGCGCCGGTTTTTATCCATTCACCCAGGCAAACGTCGCCGGTCAAAGGAGAACGCAGGCCGGAAACATTGATCTCAGTGCCGTCACTGTGCCACTGAGCGTAGCCAGCGTCAATCTCGGTACCGTCCGGGATTCCATCGCTGCCTTCGGAGATCCAATGTTCTTTCCAGGTTCCGACAATGGTGTGTTCGCGCATGTCGCTGCCAGCATCATCGACCATGTTGAGAGCCGCCGGTACAAGCAGTGGGGACGCGATCTGGGGTTGCCAACTGGCACCGTGTGGCCCCGGTATAAAGAGGCCGCACCCGGCATGGGCGTAGGGAACAAGCATGGTTGCGAGTGCCAGAGCGCTCAGCACCGGCACGATTTTCCACTTTCCTGATTTCATCACTTCCTCCTCTGCCGGAAAATTTGCCGGCTAGATTCGGTATTACGCAAATTCGAGTTACGCAACAATAGAGGAAGATAAATTCTGGTGGTGAAGAAAGATGAAGGCGTAAGTGGCTCAATCTACAGGGGTAACATGGCTGATGATTTCGCCACATGCTATACTCCAGCCACCCTCGGGGGGAATCGGTGCCTGCTGCCGTCTATCAGTTCGGCGAATTCAGCCTTCATTCCGGCAAATTTGAGCTCTGCCGCAAAGGCCGCAGGCTCAAGCTGGAGCGAAAGCCCCTCGAACTTCTCATCCTCCTGGTCGGCAAGCATGGACAGATTGTCACCCGGGATGAGATCGCGAGGTGCCTTTGGGAGCGGGAAGTTTTCGTCGATATCGAACACGGGATCAACACGGCAATCCGCAAAATTCGCCAAACGCTTGGGGACAGCCCGGACCTGCCACGGTTCGTGCAGACAATTTCGGGCTCCGGTTACCGGTTCATTGCAAGCGTTGAGGCGGTAGAGCCAGAGGTCTCCGAGCCGACTGGATCTCCTGATTTGGCGAGAGTGCCTGCTTTGGACTTGCCGGCGATCTCTGCTGCGCCCGCCGTTCCGTCGTCAGTGAAACCGCGGCGCAAACTTTGGCTGGGCGCCGCCTTGTTGGCCGCCGCAATCGTGGCGATTCCTATATTCACCCTGGGCCCCCATCCGCTGGCTGCCCGCTTCTTCCCGGGAGCCGGTCACGTCGCAATCCGCTCGCTCGCCGTCCTTCCCCTCGACAACCTCTCCGGCGACCCCTCCCAGGAGTACTTCGCCGATGGCATGACGGACGAGCTAATCACTGAGCTCGCCCGTATCCCCAACCTTCGCGTCGTCTCCCGTACCTCCGTCATGGCCGACAAGGGCTCCCGCCGTCCGCTCCCCGATATCGCCCGCCAGCTCAATGTTGACGCCATTGTCGAAGGCTCCATTGTCCGCTCCGGCGACCGCATCCGCATCACCGCTCAGCTCATCGACGCTCGCACCGACCGTCACCTCTGGGCTCAGTCCTTCGAAGGCCACGCCTCCGACATCCTGTCCCTCCAGGACAGCGTCGCCGAGCAGATCGCCACCCAGGCTCGCCTGGTGCTCGCCCCTCCCACGCCGCGCGCGCCGGTGAACGCCGAGGCGCACGACGCCTATCTCCGGGGACGATACTTCTTTAACAAGCAGGATTTTCGTCACAGCATTGAGTCGTTTGAGCAGGCGATTGCTCTGGACCCCGGCTACGCCTCCGCTTACGCCGGCTACGCCTCCGCCCTCGAAGCTGCCACCACCTACAACATCGGCACGCCCCAACAACTCATGCCCAAAGCGATTGCCGCTGCCCAGCGCGCCATCCAGCTCGACCCCCAGAATGGCGAAGCTTATACAGAACTCGGCAGCATCCAAACCATTTACTCGTGGGACTGGACTGCAGCGGAGCGGAATCTCAACCGTGGGATCTCCCTCAGTCCAAGCGACTCCATTGCTGAATTCAAATACTCCGTCTACCTCGACACTGTAGGCCGTCCGCAGGATGCCGTTACTCACATGCGGCACGCGCTTGAGCTCGATCCGCTATCGTTCATTGTCAACCGTCGGCTGGGCGTTGCTCTTTACTACGACCGCCAATACGATGCCGCACTTGCTCAACTGCAGCGCTCCGCCGAGATGGACCAGGGGTCCGGCTCCGTGGAATATTACGTTAGCCTGATTTATGAGCAGAAGGGCGATCGCGATCAGGCTGTGCAGCACGACCTGATCGCGTTGCACCAGGACCAGCCACAGCTCGAGACGGACGCTCTTCGTGGCGTGTATCAACGGCACGGCTGGGAGGCCTATTGGCGCGCAAACACTCCCACTCTCCACACCACCGCGGCGGGCGCCTGCACCGCTTACCAAATCGGCGTCAATGATCTTCGCGTCAATGATCTCGACCATGCCTTCGAATCGTTCCAGCACGCGATCGACAACCACTGCTTCTCCATGGCATTCATTCGTGTAGAACCCCTTTTCGACTCCGTCCGCCACGACCGCCGCTACACCGCTCTGCTGACGCGCATCCATCAATAGACGAACCACGCCCTGGAGATTGCTGCGGGTAAACGACGTCAGTCCAGCAATCTGCCGCGGATAGGCAGGAAGCGCAAAAAATCGCCGAGCCGCTCAGTGAGTTTCGAGAAGCACGATCCTGGAGCAGGTGCCCAATCTCCGCCATGGACGGGCTGGCGGTCGAAAGATTGAATTTGGTTGAGCGAACAAATTGCGGATGGCTGCAGTTCGGGGGGATGACGATTGGGGCGCCGGGAGGGGTGGCGATAAGGTCATCGGGGAAGGGTTCAGGCCTTTAGAGTCAAGCCAATAGGTTACTGGGAAGGGGTTCCATTCACGTCCGGTTAATCTCCATCGAATGCATAAAAACAGCCGTTCGCTGGAGAGCGGTTCCGAACCATCGGCCTAGGTACGTAAGCTGTGGAAGAGAGTATGGGGTGTGCTGTGCGCCTATCTATAAGGTAGCGAAATGGCACGGTACGCCGCGGTCCATGCCTCAAGGATTATTAAGGGCTTCATTGCATGGACTTAGCCGGGCGTTCGATGGGTGGGGAGAATTCCTCGCGGGACGTCAAACAATCCATCTGACCATGAATTTCAGGAGAAGCGGGAAATGCCGAGAGCAACGAAAATCGCGGAAAAGACGGTAACTTGGGTGGCGCAGGGTGCGTGGGCAGTATTCGAGAAGGTCAACAGTATCCGCCCGAATGCGTCGTTTACGCCGAAATGGTCCGACAAGCCGCTGCTGAAGTCCTACCAGAAAGAGAAGCCGCCGCTAGGGTGGCCGCGGACCACGGACTCGCTATGTCCGAAGTGTCTGCCGGAGATTCGCCAGCAGATTGTGGATGGAAAGCTGCCGCATGAAGTGCTGCTGAATGAGAAGGTCGGCGAGATCAAGGCGCAGATTATTGAGCGCGATGGCAAGATCCTGATGGTGAAGGATTGCCCGAAGCATGGACATTTTGAAGATGTGATGTCGATCGATCCGGCATTCTTCAAGCATCTGGAAGAGGTTTTTCCGGGCCGGGATATTCGCGCCCACAATGACGAGAAGCTGCACGATCACGGCACCTCGACAATTACCCACGGCCGCGGGTCGGTGTTGACGATCGATCTGACGAATCGCTGCAACATGATGTGCGATCCGTGTTTTATGGATGCGAACCAGGTTGGATTTGTGCATGAGCTGACATGGGATGAAATCAAGACCATGCTGGACAATGCAATTTCCATCAAGCCGCGTCGCCAGATGTCGGTACAGTTCTCCGGTGGTGAGCCGACGCTGTCGCCGTATTTTCTGGATGCGGTGGCGTATGCGCGCAAGGTTGGTTACAACTCCGTACAGGCGGCAACCAACGGCATTGAGTTTGCGAAGAGCAAGGAATTCTGCCGTGCGGCTGCGGAAGCGGGCCTGCGCTATGCGTACCTGCAGTTCGACGGAATCGGCAATGCGGCGAACTCACATCGCAAGGTGGGCAACCTGTTCGATGTGAAGCTGCAGGCGATTCATAACCTGCATGAAGCCGGCGTCGATATTGTTCCGGTGACGACCATCATCAACGGAATTAATAACGAGCAGGTCGGACATATTATTCAGTTCGCGCTGGACAATCCGAAGACGATCAACTTTTTGAGCTTCCAGCCGGTTTCATTTACCGGCCGCGATGAGGACATCAGCGAGGAGCGTCGCCTGGCGCAGCGCTACACGTTGAGCCACATGGCGCACGACATCAAGAATCAGACCGGGCTGGGCGAGCCGATCCGCGACTGGTTCCCGATCAGCTTTATGAGCACGTTTTCTGACTGGGCGGACCTTGTTCACGGACCGAACCATGACTGGGGTCAATTGAGCTGCGGATGCCATCCGAACTGCGGTATCGGCATGGCGCTGATGATCGATAAGGAAACCAAGGAAGCGGTTCCTGTGACGGCGTTCCTGAATGCGGATCGTTTGGCGAAGGATGTTGCCAAGGTGAACGATGCGGCGCGCGGAAAATTTCTGTCGATCCTGGGCGTATCACTGGCGCTGTTGCGCAACTACGATCCGACCAAGTCGCCGACACATTTCCGGATTCTTGACCTGTTGCAGAAGTTCGACAAGTGCTTTGGCGCGACCGGCAGAAATTACGGCAAGGTGACGGGCGACCGTACCATGGCGGACATTGAGAAGCGCCGCGCCGATCGCTGGAACTTCCTGTTCATCGCAGGCATGTGGTTCCAGGATTTGTTCAACTACGACTTCCGCCGGACCGAGCAGTGCATTATTCCGTACGCGACGCAGGAAGGCGAAATCAGCTTCTGCGCGTACAACACCGGCGTGGGATGGCGCAACATTATTGAGAAGATGCACATGACCGCGACTCTGACCAAGTGGTACGAGGAGCATGGCCGGCACGAGATTTTTGCGGGCGGCCGCAAGGTGGGCATGGGCGATGCGCAGAACACGCTAATCCTGAACCAGAGCCACGTGGATGCAGCAGCCAACGACACACTGGACAAGCTGGGCATCGCCAAGAACTCGCGTGAGGAAAAGATTCGCGCGCGCGAGGCGAAGATGAAGCAGGATGCCGAGAATGCGCAGATGGCGCGGCTCTATCGCGAGCATGTTCTGGGTGAAAAGCCGAAGGAGAACTTTATCGCAATCGATACGCTGATTGCGCCAGCTCCCAAGGCGGCGGATGCTGCCAAGAAGGAAGAGCCGGTGATGGGCGACTAGTTCGCGCTTCACAACGATTCGACAGGAAGCCGTCCGATGAGGGCGGCTTTCTTGTATTTGCAGAGAAGATTGGGGCGGAAACCATTCGTCGCGGTTGGGTGAGCGAATGGAATTGCGAGGCAGAATTCGATTCTCCACGCCAAATTGTTCTGGATACATTTGCGCTACTCGACGATAGAATCATTGCCATGGAACCCGCAGCCCTCACAGAGCAGGATGGGGAGGAAATCCGGCAGCAGTTGCTGAGCTGGTTTCGGCTGAATGCACGGGATTTGCCGTGGCGCCAAACTCGCGATCCGTACCGCATCTGGGTGTCTGAGGTGATGCTGCAGCAGACGCGCGTGGCGACGGTGGTGGCGCGATACACACAATTCATCCAAAGATTTCCATCGCTGGTGTCGTTGGCGCTGGCGAGAGAAGACGAAGTGCTGACCATGTGGAGCGGGCTGGGCTACTATCGACGGGCGCGCATGCTGCACAGCGCGGCGCAGTTGCTGGTGAATGAGCATGGAGGATCGCTGCCGCACACTTCGCAGGAATTGCGGCGGCTGCCGGGCGTGGGAGATTACACGGCGGCGGCCATTGCCAGCATTGCCCGCAATGAGCCTGTAGCGGTGGTAGACGGCAACGTGGAGCGAGTGCTGACGCGCATGCTGGGCAAGTCTGCGGTACGGCGAACGGGACTGGCGGCGAGGCTGAAAGAAACCGCGGGATGGCTGCTGGACACGAAAGCTCCTGGAACATTTAACCAGGCGATGATGGAGCTGGGCGCGACGGTGTGCCTGCCGCGATCGCCGCAGTGCGCGGCCTGTCCGGTGGAGAAATTTTGCGGGACAAAAGGTGAGCATGTGGCGGCGCCGCGCAAACAGATCATCAGCCGCTTGACGCATTATGCGTTGGTGACGCGGCCGGTGGAAGGCGAGAGCAAGCGAACGGAAGTGCTGCTGGTGCAGCGACCCGACAACGCTTCACAGATGGCGAGCATGTGGGAGTTGCCGCCGCTGGAAGAGGCGGGCAAGAGCGAGCCGGTGTTGCGCATCCGTCACGCGATTACGAATACGAATTTTTATGTGGAAGTGTTTGCTGTGCCTCCGGAGAAGTTTGCGGGTGCGGGGAAGAAACGCAAACTCGATCGGCATGACTGGGTGTTAGAGAGCAAGCTGGGGGAGATTCCTCTTACGGGATTGGCGAGAAAGATTTTGATGCGTCTGGATGTGATGGCGAAGCCGAGAGAAGTGCGCAGCGGGAAAGCGCTGCCGGCGCGAGAGGGTGATTATTTGTAGCTGCCGGGCGCCGCGGGCGTGCGATCATGGGGCGAATGGTTCGCCGGGTGAAGCAGGTCCGCAATTGTTTTGCGGAGTAGGATGGGCGAAGACTCCAGTTCCGCAGAAGCGGTTGCGGAAACGCCGCAAGGTCGAAAGCGAGGCGCGCCATGCGATGCTTCCGGTCGAAGAGATGGTCCGGACGGTGCGTGCGTGTGTGGCTGGGGACGGCAGTTGTCTGCGGCTCTGTCGGCGCAGGAGTCGCGTGCGGATGGGGGCAGCAAGGATCGACGCCGAGCCTGCATCAACGTTCCGAAATGAACCAGGATCAGTCTGAAGCGGACGCGAATCGCGCCATCGATGCTGCGCAAGAGCCGTCGAGCTTGCCTGACGATGTTTGGGGATCGTACCAGTTCGATCACAGCCATGATTCTGTCGAATTGGATCTGGACCACAACCGATTGAGCGGGTACATTACGCAGCTGGGCGATGCGGAAACCGACAGCACCACTCCTCTGACATTTTTCTTTGATCAATCCACCATCGACGGCGGGGACATTCGTTTTCAGACGCGGGTGGTGCACGGCGTCTGGTACTCGTTTCGCGGAACCATTGTTCGCGGCAACGGAAAAGTGCGTGGGGACGAAGGCTATTATGTGCTGCGAGGCATTCTGGCGGTGCATCATCCGGATAGCGGACGCGACAAATCCGCAGATGAGATGATTGAGCGGCGCGAGGTGCGATTCAAGTCGATGCAGCAATAGGTTGCAGGGGCCGGGGATGAGGGAGCAGGCAGCAGGAGAGTTGCTGCGGCGACCGAGGCCAGGGGCACGCGGCGAGTTGCAGCCGTCATTTTCTAAAACCACACAGGGGATGCGGAAGAGTGCGGGAGAGGTGTGTCTCTTGTGCTCGGCAGGTGCGGTACATGAGTATGGAAGCAGGAGAAAGCAAAGATGAATCGACGTGATTTGTTCCGCTGGAGTGGAATGGGCCTGGTGGCGAGGGCGGCGAGTGCGGCCGGCATGGTGGCACCGAAGGGAAACGGGCGCGCGGAGACGGCTGAGGCGGCCGATTCGCAAGGGGCGCCGCTGAGCCTGGAGGACTATGAGCCACGGAGTATGTTGCGCGTGCCGCAGACGCACGTGGCGCGGGCAAAATATCCAGTGATCGATATTCATACGCACATCACCTTTGCCGCTAAGGACAAGAATGGGGTGGCGTTGAGCGCTGCGCGGACGTATGCGGCTACGCCGCAGGAACTGCTGGCGGTGATGGATCGGAAAAATATTCGGTCGATGGTGGATTTGACGGGTGGATATGGCGGCGGGTTGAAAGAAACGATTGCGCGGTATGACGATGCGTATCGTGGCCGGTTTTACACCATGACGGAGCCGATCTACGAGAAATTTCTGGAGCCGAATTATCCCCAGCTGCAGGCGGAGGCGATTGAGCAGGCGCATCGCGATGGCGCGCGGGGATTGAAAATTTTAAAGACGCTGGGACTGTATTTGCGGTCGAACATTACGAGCGGCACGCTGGTGGCGATTGACGACAAACGCTTCGATCCGATGTGGGATACGTGCGGACAACTGAAGATGCCGGTGGCCATCCATATTGCCGATCCGGTGGCATTTTTTACGCCGACAGATCGATTCAACGAGCGCTATGAAGAGCTGCACAATCATCCTGACTGGTCGTTTTACGGGCGCGATTTTCCGAAGTTCGATGAATTGATTGCGGCGCGGAATCGGATGATGGCGCGGCATCCGAACACTCACTTTATCGTGCTGCATGTGGGGAACTATGCGGAGAACCTGCAGAATGTTTCGGAGAATCTGGATCGCTTCCAGCATATGACGGTGGATACAGCGGCGCGGATTGGGGAGCTGGGGCGGCAGCCGAGGGCGTCGCAGAAATTCTTCGATAAATATCAGGACAGGATTTTGTTTGGGACGGACGCGAGCCCGCATGCGATGGATGTGCCGCAGCAGATTTTTGGGGATCGGCTGTATGAGATCTATTACAGATTTTTCGAGACGGACGATGAGTACTTCGACTATGCTCCTGCGCCGAAGCCGCCGCAGGGGAGATGGGAGATTTCTGGAATTCATCTGCCGGATACGATTTTGCGGAAAGTTTATAACGGGAATGCCATGCGGGAGTTGGGGATTGAGGGCGCCTAGCTGTTAGCTTTTAGCTCTTCGCTTCTAGCTGTAAGAAGCAAGCGCGGGACACCCTCGGCGATGGTCTGGGGAAATTCAAGACTGACTGTTGTCAAATGGAATTGAGCGTGGAGAGCTGAGCGACCTTCGCCGGTGCGCAGAAACCGCAGGTCCCTCCACTTCGGTCGGGATGACACAACTTCTCTTCACCCGAGAGCCCTGTAAAATGAATGCTTATGCTTGATTTGGGATATGTGCGGGCAAACCTGGCACAGGTGAAGGAGAGGCTTGGGCGGCGCGGGGCGGATGTTGCTGCCATGCTCGACGGCTTTGAGGAGTTGGATCGAACTCGACGGGCGGCGATCACGCAGTCGGAAAGTTTGAAGGCGGACCGGAACCAGATTTCTGCGGAAGTGGCCAAGCGGAAGCAGAAGGGCGAGGACGCTGCGGAGTTGATGGATCGGACGCGGTCCATGAAAGAGGAGATTGAGCGCTGCACTGCGGACGCGGCGGCGGCGGAACAGCAGATGCAGGCGGTGCTGCAGCAGATTCCCAATCTGCCGGCAGAGAGTGTGCCGCCGGGTACCACGGCCGAGGACAATGTTGAAGTTCGGCGGTGGGGTACGCCGCGGGCGTTTGATTTTGCGCCGAAGCCGCATTGGGAGTTGGGCGAGCAGCTGGGCATCCTGAATTTCGAGCAGGCCGCAAAGATTTCCGGAGCTCGATTCGCGGTGTACTGGGATGCGGGGGCGCGGCTGGAGCGGGCGCTGGCAAATTTCATGCTCGATCTGCATACCGGCACGCATGGGTATCGCGAAGTGCTGCCGCCGTACATGGTGAATAGCCAGTCGATGTTTGGCACAGGACAACTGCCAAAATTCAAAGAGGATTCGTTTCACTGCGAAGGCACCGATCATTGGATGATTCCGACGGCGGAGGTGCCGCTGACGAATCTGTATCGCGACGACATTCTGGAGGAGAAGCAGCTGCCGATTTCTGTGACGGCGTACACGCCGTGTTTTCGCGCGGAGGCGGGAGCGTACGGAAAAGATGTGCGCGGGCTGGTGCGGCAGCATCAATTCCAGAAGGTGGAGCTGGTGAAGTTTGTGACGCCGGACCAATCGTATGCCGAGCATGAGAGACTGACGGCGCATGCGGAGGCGATTCTGCAGGCGCTGGAATTGCCGTATCGAGTGATGAATTTGTGCGCGGGGGATTTGGGATTTTCCGCAGCGAAGACCTATGACCTGGAAGTGTGGCTGCCGGGACAGAATTTGTATCGCGAGATTTCTTCGTGCTCGAACTTTGAGGCGTTCCAGGCGCGGCGGGCGAATATTCGTTATCGACCGCAGGGACAGAAGAAGACGGAGTTTGTGCACACGCTGAATGGCAGCGGGCTGGCGGTGGGGCGGACGTGGCTGGCCATCGTCGAGAATTATCAGCAGGCGGATGGGAGCGTTGCGATTCCTACGGCGCTGCAGGCGTATATGGGCGGGTTGAAGACGATTGAGGCTCGATCGAGTTAAAGGCGCATTGCGGTGCGAGCGTCATGCTATCCCACTCTTCGCAAAGGGCGCGAAGGATGGGGCACCCCGCGGGATTCGCGGTGCGAGCATCCCACATCTCAGACGCGAGATGTGGGGCACCCAGGGACCTGGGGAGCGCGGATGAATCGAACGGCGTGAAGTTTGAGAGAGGCAGCGGATGAAGAAGATTCTTCGCAGTTATTTTTTCTGGACATATCAGCGGGGCAGTGCGCATTACGACGTGATGGTGACGCTGATCCTGTTGTTCATTTTTGTGTCGCCGCACTTTATCAACTTTCACGATCGGCCGGTGCAGCGGACGCTGCCGCCGAGCCAGGTGCTGGTGAAGACCGATGGGCAGAACGGGTTAACGTACCAGATTGATGTGGCGACGCTGTCTTCCTTCAAATATGCGGGCGATTTGAGCCAGGAAATTCAAGCGGCGATCACGCCGATTTCCGGGAACGTGACCATTGACCGCTACGAAGCGGTGCAGGGCGCGGATGGCAAGACGGTCGCGTACCGGGTGTGGGCGCACCGATAAAAGCGCTTCCGCAGAGTGAAAAGCCGGAGTAACAAGGCAGAGCCCCGCCTGCAGCGCGGGTTTCAGTCATGCGCATCGAAGCATCCAAAGCAGTAGCGGGTTCGAATTCAGGAAGGAAGTTATGAAGGGAACGATGTACGTTTCAGGATTTA
Organism: uncultured Acidobacteriota bacterium; assembly: GCA_963735505.1. Lineage (GTDB taxonomy): Bacteria > Acidobacteriota > Terriglobia > Terriglobales > Acidobacteriaceae > JAKAAZ01. Next base: position 21,891 of record CAVTLR010000013.1, read on the forward strand.
GAAGTGGCGCGGTGAAGATGTTGGCGGTTATCGCTGTGGTGTGGATTTGCGGTGGCATGGGATGGGCGCAGGCGCCGGCAAGCGGAGATCTGAATCATGTGCTGGCGCAGTTGGATAGTGCGGCGGCGAAGTTTCATTCCGCGCAAGCGAATTTTCAGTGGGACCAGTTTGAACGCGTGGTGAGCAGCACGGACACGCAGGCGGGAGTGATTTACTACCAGGGTTCGGGGGCTGCGGCGCGGGTGGCGATCGATATCGAAACGGCAGATGGGCAGCCTGCCAAAAAGACGATCGTGTACAGCAACGGAGTGGCGCAGTTCTTTCAGCCGCAGATTGATCAGCTGACGGTGTTCCATGCGGGAGACAAACAGGCGCAGTGGGGGACCTATTTGACACTGGGATTTGGCGGCAGCGGCAGGGATTTGAAGAAGAGCTGGGACATTACCTACCAGGGCACGGAGACGATTGACGGAGTGCAGACGGCGAAGCTGGACTTGGTGAGCAAAGATCCCGGTGTGCGCGCGAATGTTTCCCATGTCACCATCTGGGTAGATCCGACGCGGGCGGTTTCGCTGAAGCAGATTTTGTATGAGCCTTCCGGTGACACGCGGACGGCGTACTACAAAAATATTGAATACAACAAGAAGGTTTCGCCGTCGGTGTTCAAGATCAAGACGGACTCGAAGACGCAGGTGGTGCAGAAGTAGGAACAGGGGCCAGGGACTTTGAAAAGGCGGGCGGGAGCTATATGCTGCAGTATTCGTTTGTATTCTATAGTAATATCCAGGCATGAAGACCATTACGTTTCGAGCTGCTGAAGACAAAGTTGCGGCGCTGGATTCGCTTGCCGAGGTGCAGCAGCGGGACCGCAGCTTCCTGCTTAACGAGGCTGTCGATCAATATCTTTCCCTGCACGACTACCACCGCGAGTTGATTGAACAGGGTATCCGGCAGGTCAAGTCGGGTAAGACGGTCGGCCATGAAGAGGTGAAGCGAAGAGTGGCGAGCTGGGCATCCAAAGGGAAGAAATAAGGGTGCAAATTCAATGGTCGGCGAACGCCGCGGCGCAGCTTCATGCCGCCCATGAATACGTAGCAGAGGACAATCGGGACGCCGCACAGCAGCAGAGTTCGGCGGTCATTCGCGCGGTGGAACAACTGGCGCAGTTCCCGGAAATGGGAAGGCCGGGGCGCGTTGCCGGGACTCGCGAACTAGTCGTCCAAGGAACACCGCTGCTTGTCGCGTATACCGTTGGGCGCGATCGTATCTCAGTCCTCGCGGTACTTCACGGCGCAAGACGCTGGCCGCTCCGCTTCGCGCGCTGATTGTTCCAGGAGACGAGTGATGAGCGATCATCATTGTTTCATCTGATTCAAGCCAAAAGAAGGCTTGAATGGGGCGCTGAACAACTTTTCATTCGCTCAAGCTGAGGGACGGGTTGTGTCCGGCACGCGGCGGATGGTGAGGGCGGCGGCGGCGAGGATGAAAATCATGGGGAAACATTCGATGGTGTAGCGGGCCTCGGGGGTTTCAACGGTGAGCAACAGCAGGCTGCGAACAATGGCATAGGCCACCAGGACAGGGGCAAAGGGGACGTGCTTGCGCAGGCCCCACGCGGCCAGCAGCAGGTAGGCCAGGTTGAGTGCGGCATAGGCCCAGGAAAAAATAGTTTCCGCCGGATGATGTTCATACTGCCACCAGCGCAACTCAATCCACAACTGTGCGGTTCGAGGGCGCAGCCACATATCTGCCAGCCGCACCAGCGGCAAGACAACATAGTAGCGGATGGGATGGCGACGGATGCGCTGCTGGGCGAGCTGATTGAATTTCGCGTCGAGGGCCGGCGACATAATGTCGGTCTTGTTATATTCGTCAAACAACTGCGCGGCCTCTGCTTTTTGCGCGGGAGAATCGAAGGCGCGAGGAGGAAGCAGGGTGATGTCGATGGGAGAGCCATTGACGTTCCAGTAGGTGTCGGCGGTGGAGGTATATTCGGCGACCCAGGATCGTATCCAGCGAATCCAGCCGTGTGGAACAAATTCGTTGGGGTCATTGGCGTAGCGCGGAGCCAGCGGCTGGAAGGTGTGCATGCTGACTTGGTTGCGAATGGTCCAGGGAACGAATGGGATCATCGCCAACAAGGTGCAGATGATGGCGAGCTGAGCGCTGCGGCCGGTGGAAAGTTTTGGGCGCGCGTACCAGAACATGGCCGGCACCAGGACCAGGCCGATCAGAGGACCGTCGGGACGGAGCAAGGCGCTGTAGCTGATGGTAAAGACAAGCACCCAGAACCAAGCGGTGAAGCCGGGACGCTCAACATAGCGAGCGAGGGCATAGAGGCCCAGAGCAATGCAGAACAGCGTGGGAGTTTCCGTCAGCGGAGAAGCAACGTAGTTGGCGGTGAAGGGGCAGAGGACGGCGAGATACAGAGCCACAATTCCAGCGCGGGGCGAAATGGTACGCACGCAGAAGCCGGCAACCAGCATGCAGGTGGCCAGGTCCATGATGGCCTGGAGCAAGAGGATGGGCGTGTAGTGGTAGCTGCCGAAGATGAGGAAGCAGAGGGCGAGAAAGAGCGGGTAGCCGGGCAGGCGAACCACGGTGGGTTCGATGCCGTGGACGCGCATCAACCCGAAGGTTCCATCCCAGAACCAGTTACGGGCAATTTCTCCGTAGACCAGCGTGTCGCCTTCAATCACCGGATAATAATGGATGAACCAGAGCCGTAGCAGCAGGCCGAGGAATAGCGCAACGAGGGTGGATTTGGTGGCTTGGCGCAGCAAGAAACGCATCGATTATGAATGATACAGCCTGGCTAACTTTTCCAGATAGTTTGGTTCTGGGAAGAGACCCGGCTAGGATAAACGCTACGAACCCAGTTTCAGAATGATCAAGCCAATTTTTTACGATCCCGGCCGGAAGCGATGGAAGCGTCTACGGCGCATCCTCGACACGATTGCCGTGTTGTCGACGGTGGTGGTGGTCGCTTTCGGGATCAACGTGCTGCGCCGGGAGCGGCTGCCGGAGCTGTTGCTGCCGACGCCGAAGCGCAACTATCGACCGCTGTACGAGCCTTCCTACGGGCCAAAAACGCGATCGGGCCAGCGGGCGCTGGAACGGCAACGGCATCTTCGGCCTTCAGACATTCCGTTGAATTCCGGTCAGGGACTGCGGGCGGCGTATTACGTCGACTATGACGCGGCCAGTCTTGTCTCGCTCAAGCAGCACGTTCACGACATCGATTTGCTGTTTACGGATTGGCTGCACGTGGTGACACCGGATGGAAGGCTGACGGCTTATACGCTGGATAACCACGCCTTTGCTGCGGTGGACTCGAGCGGTGTGCATAACATCGATCCCGATCACAAAGTGGAGCAGGCGATTGCGAACGCGCACGAAGACACAGAAGTGTTTCCCATGGTCAACAATTTCGATCAGCTGAAAGGGGATTTTCAATCTGCGATTGTCGAGAAGTTTTTGCTGAACCGCGCGGCGCAGGCAAGGTTTGAGAAGCAGGTGATGGAACTGCTGGCCGCCAATCCGCGCTATCACGGGATTGCGCTCGATCTGGAGGCAATTCCAGAGGACGCGCAGCCGGGATATCGCAAGCTGGTGGCCGATCTGTACGCGAAGATGCACCCGATGCATCTGCGTCTCTACATCAACGTTCCGGTGGACGATAACACCTGGGATTTTAAATATTATGCGGCGCACACGGATGGCGTCATCGTGATGGATTACGACCAGCATGAACCGTCCAGCGACCCAGGGCCGGTGGCAGGCCAGGAGTGGTTCGTTCGGAATTTGAAGGCAGCGTTGAAAGCGATTCCGCGGACGAAATTGATTTGCAGTATCGGCGAATATGGGTACGACTGGACGCTGCCGATGGCGGGCGAAACACAAGGGCGCCGCCAAGGTTTTGGACGTGGACGATCTGGCAGGTGCAGGATGCGTGGCAGGAGGCGTCGGACTCAGACGCGCCGCCGGTGATGGATCCAGATTCGCTGAACATGCATTTTGCGTATGAGGATGAGGACGCGCATACCCGGCATGAGGTGTGGTATCTGGATGCGGTGACGGCGCTGAATGAAATGCGGGCGGCGCGTGAACTGGGAATCCAGACATTTGCGCTGTGGCGCGCTGGGCAGTGAAGATCCCACGCTTTGGAATATCTGGAACAAGCCGATGGATCCGAATGCGGCGCAATTGCTGTCGACGATTTATCCGGGCGCGAACGTGAACACGGAGGGCGACGGCGACATTCTGAAGGTGATTGGCAGGCCGCAGGACGGCAAGCGAACGATTCAGATTGATCCCGACTCCAACCTGGCAGTAAGCCAGGTGATCCATGCATTTCCGCAACCGTACACGCTGCTGCAATATGGGTATCATCCCAACGAGCTGGCGCTGACCTTTGACGACGGGCCGGATGCCGACGTGGACGCCAAAAATTCTGGACATATTGAAGCGCGAGCATGTTTCCGCGACGTTCATGGTGATTGGCGAAGAAGCGATGAACAATGTTGGCCTGCTGAAGCTCTATTACAAGGACGGGCAGGAGATCGGGAATCACACGTTCACGCATCCTGACATCAGCCAGATATCGCCGCGACAACTGGAACTGGAACTAAATGGAACGGAGAGATTATTCGCGGCAGAGCTTGGAGTGCAACCACTTTTCTTTCGGCCGCCGTATTCGATCGACCAGGAGCCGGACACGAATGATCAAGCGGCGCCAGTGGATCGAGTGGAGCAGATGGGCTACATCATCGTGGGCGACAAGATCGACACGGATGATTGGAACGAACATCCACGAAAGACGCCCCAGGAAATTGTTGACACGGTTCTGAAACAGTTGAACGACATGAAGACCAAGCCGCAGTTTCGCGGCAGCATCATCCTGATGCATGATGGCGGCGGAGATCGTTCAGTGACCGTGGCAACGTTGCCGCTGCTGATCGATACGCTGCGGGCGAAGGGTTACAAGATTGTTCCTGTGTCGGCGTTGATTGGCAAGACGCGCAACCAGGTGATGCCTCCGATTCCGTACAAGCAACGCTGGCAGGCGCGGATCGATGCCATCGCATTCTGGTTCCTCTCATTTTTCGCGCACACTGTCGTTCTGATTTTTATTGTGGGCGACATCCTGATGACGGGGCGGCTGGTGATTGTGGGTGTGTTCGCGGTGGTGGATCGCCTGCACAAGCGAAAGCCCTATCCGGGAGCGGAGAATTATTTGCCGGAGGTCGCGGTGCTGATTCCGGCATACAACGAAGGCAAGGTGATTGCGCGTACGATTCGCTCGGTGCTGGGGTCGAATTATCGCAAGCTGAGAGTGGTGGTGATCGACGATGGGTCGACGGATAACACGCTGGAAGCGGCGCGCGCGGCGATGCCGGCGGATTTGGAGTCGGGTCGATTGCTGGTAGTGACGCATCCGAACGGCGGCAAGGCGGAGGCTTTGAATTATGGCCTGCAGTTCGTTACGGAAGAGGTGTACATCGGCATTGATGCGGACACGGTGATTGCTCCGGACGCGATTGCGAAGTTGATTCCACGCATGGCCGATCCGAAAGTGGGCGCAGTGGCAGGGAATGCGAAGGTAGGAAACCGCATCAATCTATGGACGCGCTGGCAGGCGCTGGAGTACATCACCAGCCAGAATTTTGAGCGACGCGCGCTGGATTTATTCAACGTAGTGACGGTGGTTCCGGGGGCGATTGGGGCGTGGCGCACTTCCGCGGTGAAGAAGGCGGGCGGCTACCACGTGAACACGGTGGCGGAAGATGCCGACCTGACAATGAACCTGTTGCAGCAGGGATGCAAGGTGGTGTACGAAGACCGCGCGTTCGCGTTTACTGAGGCGCCGGACAACATGCGCGGCCTGATGCGGCAGCGATTCCGCTGGTCGTTCGGAATTCTGCAGGCGGTGGTGAAACATCGCGGCGCGTTTTTGAGGCACCGGGCGATGGGATTGTTCGCGTTGCCGAACATGATTATTTTCCAGATTATTCTGCCGCTGTTTTCACCTTTTATCGATTTGATGTTTATTGCCGGCGTGGTGAATTACGGAATCAACCGATATTTTCATCCAGTGGCGGCAAATGCAGCCAGCTTCGACAAGCTGATCATTTATTTTATGGCGTTCCTGGTGGTGGACTTTCTGGCGTCGAGCATAGCGTTCCTGCTGGAGCCTCGCCACCCCAGCAATAAAGGTGACGGCTGGCTGCTATTCCACATCTGGATTCAACGGTTCACGTATCGGCAAGTTTTCTCCCTGGTGCTGCTAAAGACCATCAAGCGCGCCATTGACGGACGCCCGTTCGCGTGGGAGAAGCAGGAGCGCACGGCGCGGCTTTCCGCCAGCACAGAACGCGCGACGCTCAGCAAATAAGCTCCGCCGCAACGTGGCAATTGTTTTCGTGCGCGGGGAATTGTTTGTGTTACCTGCGCACGATTTGCGACATGCAACCCTGCGATTCACGGACGCATCAACGCGAATAGTTTTGATAGGCTATTCGAAGTGCTTTGATGTTGAGAACCACTCATCCCCTTTATTGGAGCTACAGATGAAGATGTTGCAGGGCCGCAAATTGAGTTGCGCAAGTGTGTTGCTGTTCAGTATCGCGGTTGCAGCACCGCAATCCATGGTTGCGCAAAACCACGTTGTATCCCCCGGAGACATTCAGAACGATGTCTCGAATGCATCCGCCGCCCGCCAGCAGAACCAGAAGCAGGTGGAGGATTTTCTGTCGAGCCAGGAAGCGCAGCGCGCGATGAAGTCGGCAAAGATTGATCCGCAGCAAGTGACGAGTGCGATCAGCCAGTTGAACGACGCCGAGTTGGCGAGCCTGGCGGCGCGATCGGCAAAGGCGCAGCGGGATTTTGCGGCAGGCGACATGGACAATCATGATTTGCTGTTGATCCTGGTTGGGATTGCCGCGCTGATCTTAATCATTGTCGCTGTTCGCTAGAAGCCGTTGTTGTAGCGGAACGACCATCCTACCGTCCTGAGCGAGAACTCTTGAAGCCGTAACACGATGACGCCTCACGGATGATCTCGCTCCGGGAATAGATGGACATTCGCTCCATCTACGCTTGTTCATTGGAGAACATCCAGCGAGAAGGAAACTTGCAACACCGGAATTGAGTTTCGCATCCACCTTCATCATCGGCTGGAAACTTCCAGGCGAATCGTTCAGAGTGCATGAGCGATCCATCCCCTGTTTGGAGGAAGAGATGAAACTGTTGCAAGACGGGAAATTAAAATATGCTGCGGCCTTGCTACTGGGCTGCATGATGGCAGCCCCGCCGGCCATGTTTGCACAAGACCACGTTGTGTCGCCGGGCCAGATACAGAACGATATCACCGCGTCGACGGCGACGCGCCAGCGCAATGAGCAACAGCTTCGGAGTTTTCTTTCCAGAAAAGAAATTCAACAAGCGATGAAGTCGGAGGGAGTGAATCCGCAACAAGTGACGAACGCGGTGGGCCAATTGAATGACACCGATCTGGCCAACCTGGCGGCGCGGTCACAGAAGGCGGAGAGCGATTTCGCCGCAGGCAGAATGGGCCTGGGGATTTTTACCTTGATTGGTATTGTGGTGGTGGCGGTAATTTTGATTGCAGTGTTTGCATGATCGACGAATGAAACAGAATCTTCTCGCAGGACTCTTGCTTCTCGGCGGTTCTTTGTGGGCCGCCGTGGAAGTTCCGTCTGCGAGCGCGCGGGCGATCTGGATCGATGTACCTTTTGTGCAACAGACCACGGACGGCTGCGGGTCGGCCTCCTTATCGATGGTGATGCGATATTGGGATCGGAAAGAGGGTCGAGCGGTTGCCGCCGATGCGGAGGCAACACACATCCAGGCAGAGCTATTTTCGAAGTCTGCCAAGGGAATCTATGCGAGCAGCATGCGCGACTACCTGCAGCGCTCGGGATACCAGGCCTTCGCGTTTCACGGACAGTGGAGCGACTTCGATCATCAACTGGCCCTGGGACGCCCGATGATTGTGGGGCTGCAGGCGAGCGGTGCGCATGGGCCGCTGCATTACGTGGTGGTGGTGGGCATCGATCCGGCGAGGAATTTTCTTTTTATGAACGACCCGGCGCAACAGAAAATGCTGCGCATTTCTCGGGAAGGGTTCGAGCAAGAGTGGCGCGCGACGGGCAATTGGACTCTGCTGGCCGTGCCCAAATCTTCTCAATCACCCGCGCAAGCTGGCCATTGATTTTATTTTTACTGCTTCTTATGGCGGCGACTACTGCATGGGGGCAGGCGACAAACGTCGCGCCTGGCAATGCAAACAACAACGCACAAGTGAAAGCGCTCTACGACGCGAAGCGATGGGAGGATGTGGTGCGTGCGGTTCCCGAGTCACCAAACGAGCCGACCGATCTGGAACTGGATCGCGGGTTGGCGCTGGCCGAGCTGGGACGATTCCACGAGGCGGAGAAGACCTTTGCAGCGGGGCATGCGGGGCATCCCCGCGATGCACGCTTTCTGGAAGAGATGGCGGGGATTGCCTACCACGACAATCGATTTGCGACAGCGAAAAAGGATTTGCGGCGGGCGCTGGTGCTTGATCCGAAGGATACATATGCGAGCAATTTTCTAGCGTCGATTTATTTTCTTGAAGGCAATCTTGAAGCTGCCTTGAAATATTGGAACCGAGTGGGAAAGCCGAAGCTGAGCGACCTGACCTACGATCCTGTGCCGGAATTGGATCCGCTGATTCTGGATCGCGCGTTCAAATTTTCTCCTGGCGCGGTGTGGACGAGAAGTCAATATCTGACGTCGAATGCGGAGTTAGAGCAACTGAATCTTTTTCCGCACATGTTTTATGAATTGCAGGCGCAGCGCGATGGCGCGTTCAAGCTGGTGTGGCATGCGAGACAGGAGCCAAGCTGGCGGCAGATGCGATGGCAGGGGGCCGCTTCGATGCTGCGCGGATTGCCATACCTTTCTGTGTATCCAGAGTTTTACAACCTGAATCGCAAGGGGCTGAACTGGCTGTCGTTTGTTCGTTGGGACGATAACAAGCGATGGCTCTCGAGTGACGTCGCTTGGCCGCTGGAAGAAAATCCAAAATACCGTGTGCGGTTGTATTTTGCGGACCGGAATGAGAATTGGAATGTCACGAACACGCTGACGCCTGGTGCGCCATCAACTGCGGAATTCAACATGCGGCGGGTGGTGACAGGGGCGGAGTTCGCTTCGATTGAAAATTGGCAATGGGGGTGGAACGTTGCGGGGGAATATTCTTATCGCGATTTTCGGAGCCTGGCGGGCGTTCCGGCGCAGGCGGATGAATTTTTTGTCGATAACTCCGGCATGGACCTGCGCGCGCGCGTGCATCGATCGCTGATTCGATTTCCTGAGAGAAGATTTTCGCTGGATGGAAGCGCCACTGGCGAGGCAGGAAGGTTTTTTACGAATCCTCTGGGGAAGTATGGGCGCATGCAAGGATCGCTCGATGCCAACTGGTATCCGCGGGCGCAGGGGGACGACTACCAGACGAGCACAATGCTGCGGGCGGGGAAGACATTTGGGCAGGTGCCGTTTGATGACTTGTGGCAGTTGGGATTCGATCGCGATAACGATTTGTGGATGCGCGGGCACAACGGATTGATGGATGGCAAAAAGGGAAATGCTCCGCTGGGGAGAAACTATGTGCTTTCCAACTCCGATGTGGAGAAGGTGGTGTTTCATGATGCGTTTGTGCAGCTGCAGGTGGGGCCGTTTCTAGACACTGGGAACATTTACGATCCGTCGCAATATTTTGGGTCACCGAAATGGCTGACGGACACGGGGCTGCAGGCGAGAGTGAAGCTGCTGGGGAATTTTTCATTTGTGCTGGGGTATGGCAAGGATTTGCGGTCTGGCGCGAATACTTTTTACTCGACGGTGTCGCGCTAGAGATTCCTCACTAGCACTGGAATGCGGACTTCGTTCTATCCCACCCTAGCTGCGCAAGGATGGGGCACCCATGACATTCCATGCGTGAAAATGTCCTACTCCGTGAGTCAAGGGCGGCGCGATGTGTGACGCCAGCCGTCGAGGGACCAGCGGTTGTATTCGCCGAACGCTAACAGGATTGCGTAGACGACTGCGTAGATCAGCTGAAGGCCTGCGACAGACCAATTCTGCGTAAGCGAAATTCCGAAGGTGAGGACGACGATTTCCAGTGCGCCGAGGGCCAGGGCGGTGCGGGTCCAGAGGCCGAGGAGAATGAAGAGGCCGATGAATAACTCCGACCAGGGCAGCGCGATGGCGAAGGCATGCACGAAATTCGGCGGCATGGAAGTGGAGGCGAACTGCTTGACCATTTCGGCGGCGAAGGGCGACAGGCCAGCGAGGATGCGTGCCAGGCCATGCATGAAAATGTTGATGCCCAGGGTGAGCCGCAGGAGAAGATAGGCGAGTTCGCGACCGTTTGGATTCACGATAGGTTTTGGATGCGCGCGGGGGTGAGCAAGTTTCAGGCCGGATGCGCGAGAGGGTGCGGTGTACCTCAGCGCCTGAAGGCGCGTTGTGGAATGGAACTTATTCCCCGGACTAACCAGGCTGCGGGAAAAGGCGGAATTTCGGAGCAAATACCCGAACAGCATGTGGCAGGGGCTAAAGCCCAGCCTGATTTTGCTACAGTTACGGCACGACTAAAGTTGTGCCCTGATACAAAGCAGCGTTTTTCCGCAGCCTGTAAAGTCCGGGGTCTACCGAAAGCTGGTCCGGGGTCTACCGGCGACCTGATGATCCAGTCGGCGAGGGTATGCGGGCGGTTGTATGACGGATATTTTTATAGTTGTGTCCACTGGGGCTGCAACAGAACCAGCTGGCAGGTTGGATTGAATTGTGAACAGGACAGAATTCCGCGGCGAACGATTTTTACCGGGCCGGGGTCGGGGAAGGTCTGGGGATAGGCGTGCTTCTTGAGCAGATCGACTGCGCTACTGAGAGATGGGTCGCCAGTGATCATTTTGACTTCTTCAATTCCCTGCGGAGTGAAAATCAGCCAGAACTGTGCGGCTGCGGCTTTTTTGGGCAGGCCGGAAATTTCAATCGTGCGCAGATTCTGTATCTCCTGCAAATATTTTCCCCTGTCCGCGCTCTCTCGCGCCGACATGGTCGCATTCGCGGGCAAGGGGCGGGCTGCCGCGGCGAGTAGCTGCATGTGGCGGGCATCGGCGAGCTTGCCTTCTTTCTCGTAGGTTTGGCGGAGGTGATCGGCGACGTCGGCGTTTTGGGTTAGCAGCCAGGCAGCATCGATATATCGCTCCGCGTCGGAATATTTTGCCTGCTTGAAATCAATCCATCCGAGGGTGTCCCAGAGGGCGCCAAGGAGTGAAACGTTCGCGAGGTCTTGTTTGTTAAGGGTCGCGAGTTGGACAGAAGCGGTGGCATGCTCGACCTGTTTCAGAGTTTTTGCGGCAAACTCCGCCGATTCCGGGAGATCGGCATCCTGGTCTGCCAGATCATAGGCTGCGTCGTTGATGATTACGGGTTCTTGCGAATTTCGCATGATTTGCTGCAGGTCGGCGACGCCAGCCTCTTTCTGCCCCGCCTCCATTTCGTCCCTCCCAAGTGACAATTGGAAGATGGGTTTGGCATCTTTTGCGTGGGCTACGGGTTTCAGCAGCGCGATCGCTTCGTCGTAGTGTTTTTCTTGCATCAACACTGTGGATAATGTCAGAGTTTCACTGGTGTTGGAGGGATCGACTTTCAAAAAAGTGCGCAATACATCTTCCGCGTCGGCGGTACGATGGATAGCCAGCAAAGCGTCGGACATGTATTGGTAGACCCACACATTGTCCGGATGAATTGCGATTTCCTTATGGTAGGCATCGAGCGCCTGATCGGGCTTGTGTTGGTCCATATACAGGACCGAATAAGTAGCCCAAAGGCCGTATTGCTTCGGGTTCAACTTCAATGCCTTGTTTAAGTCAGATTGCGCTTCCTTGGTGTTGTGGGCCTGAAGGGCTGAATAGGCCTGATTCAAGAGGTCTCTGGCGGCGGGAACATCGGTCGTGCCGGTGGCGGGGAGCGTGCCATTTCCCGCGGCAATGTCAATCCAGAGATTTTCTCGTGCCTGCACTGCCTTTTCAAACTTGATGTAATCCTGCCACTGGTCAGCAGGAATTTTTGCAACCTTGATGGTGTACACGCGCTCGGCGGAGAGAACGCCGTCTTTCACGGAAGCGGACTCACGATATTCAGCGAAGGAAGTGACAATGTCGACATCGTCGGGCAAGGTCAGGACGTCGCCTCTGGGCATCTCGACGGTGCATCGGTAGTCGCGAACGCCGGGAGCGCCGAGGACGATGGGGTCCTTGGGCTGAGGATCGAGTTCGCTGAGCGTGAAGATGGCGGGAGGCAACGGTGGCGTGATCTGCTTTCCATCTTCTCCGCTATAGTCTTTGCGCTTGTAGTCATAGCTGATGTGGAAGGGTTTGGAGGTATCGTCCGGGTTGTCGGCCTGCACGTCGGTGACATCGCCGCTGAAGCCGAGAAGATAACTGACATTTTGTCCCAGCTTGGTCCAATCGGCTTCTGGCGTCAGGTGAAAGCCGGCTCGCAGAATGAGTTCCAAATCGCTGCGGGTGGTGAGATCGGCATGACCCGTAAGAACGACATCACTGCCGAGCACGGCCTTCATGTTGAAATTGTCGGCCACTGGAAAGGGCGGATTCATTGGCGTTCTTTCCAGCCTTGGAGGGCCGGTGGCGGGCATGACCAGGGCCATTTTGTCGCGCAGCGGAGCGGCCAGCATTCCATACGGCGCGACCTCTTCGGTGGTGTCGAGCCAGGTTTCCTTGTCGCCCTGGCGCAACAGGGAAATGACGTGATCGAACTGGCCGGGGTAGGGAATGCTTTCATCGAGCTTGGTCGTGCTGCCGATCAGCACAGGGGAAACGTCGTAGCCGGCGGCCTTCATGAGGGCGGCGAACAGAGTGTGCTTGTCCTTACAGTCGCCGAATTTATTTTGCAGCACTTCGTCGGCAGAGTGGGGTTGATAGCGCCCGATACCGAAGGACAGGCTGATGTAGCGAAACTGGGTGGCGACATAGGCATAGATAGCGCGCTGCTTAGCGTCATCTGTGGCGAGACCTTTGGTGAGCTCCTGCTCTTTTTGTTGGATTGCAGGCGTGACGGCGACGCGGGAGGATTGCAGATCGCGGTACCAATCGCCGACCTGCTGCCAGTTTTCGAAGCTGGTGATCTGGATCGACGGCTTTTCGTCGGCCTTAAGCGCCAGGGATTTCCGATCGCTGGGTTCGGGATGGAGGTGCGTCGTTTTCCAGTCGTAGACCAGGACATCTCCGTCGCGATGGGTTGTCGGCTGCAGCTCGTGGCTTTCAACCTGGACGTGTTTCGATGCTGGGACGCGGATCTCGATGTGTTGCTCGAGGACGATTCCTGCCTTGAAGAAATTCGTCGCGAACCAAAACTGATTCGGCACCTCCGGCTTGAACTGATCGATTTTGAACTGGTACATCAGCGTATCGCCGGGATTGAGATTGGTGATGGGAACCTGCTTGATGTGCAGATCGCTGTACATGGGGGCTTGCAGAGTGACGCCGGCCGGCATGTCCTGGGTGTAGGCGGAAGGTGTTTCGACGACGGAGCCGTCAGGTTTGCGGATGCGGATGTAGGTAAACTCCACCTTTTGATTGCGCGATTCATAGGGAATGGAGAGATTGCCGAACTGAAGGATGCCGGCCTGCGACTTGACCTGGACGACGACCGTGCCGATCTGCTGCCAGGTGCCATCTGCCTGAAAGTTCATGGCAACGTCATATTGATCGACGACGTAGGCCTGCTTCGAGTAGTCGGTGGCCGCGGTGGTTTGGGGGGTGGTTTGAGGTTGCGACGCGAGCGGGATTGTGAGAGTGTGTTCCGGCGGCGGCGCGGGCGCGGTTGCAGGCACGCCTTGCGCGAGGCAATGGCCGGAGAGTCCTGGCAGCGAAACGAAACAAAAAACGACGCCAACCATCAACCTGAGAACAGGATTGGATCGCATAAATGAAGTTGTGCCTCAAACGAGGTTTGTCGAATGCTTGCCCACCATCGTACCAGCAAGTTTGGAAAGAACCATGGGGAATGCGCAGGGTGGCAAGAGGCGCGGGGCGGGATGTTGACGGGAAGAGAACAGGGGCGACGGCTGTAGTGGGCATCACGCGCAGGAAAAGCGGGGCTGGTCTACACTATGGCTGTATGGCGACCGCAGAGTTATCGACAGTAATCCCTATTCGTACGCCGAAAGGCGAGTTTCGCAATGAACCCTTCCTGGATTTCAACCGGGAAGATATCGCACGCGCGATGCGGCAGGCGCTCGAACGCGTTGCCGACCAACTGGGCCAGGAATATGACCTGGTGATTGGAGGGCGGAGGATTCGCACCGAGGGCAAGATTCGGTCGCTGAATCCATCCAATCCATCGCAGGTGGTGGGCGTGCATCAGAAGGCCGATGCCGCGCACGCGCAGGTTGCGATGGACGCGGCGCTGGTGGCGTATGAGGGTTGGCGTGTCGTTCCGGTGGAGGAGCGAGTGTCGCTGTTGCTGCGCACCTCGGAACTGCTGCGGCAGCGCAAGCTGGATTTTTGCGCGTGGCTGACATATGAGGTGGGCAAGAACTGGGCGGAAGCGGATGCCGATGTGGGCGAGACCATCGACTTTCTGGAGTTTTATGCGAGGGAAGCGCTGCGGCTGGCGGCCGCAACCACGCCGATTCAATATCCGGGTGAACGGAATGAGTTGTTGTATATTCCGCTGGGCGTGGGCGCGGTGATTCCGCCATGGAATTTTCCGTTGGCGATTATGGCGGGCATGACGGCAGCGGCGGTGGTGACGGGGAACACGGTAATTCTGAAACCGTCGAGCGATTCGCCAACGATTGCGGCAAAGTTTTTTGGATTGCTGGAAGAAGCGGGCATGCCGCCGGGTGTGGTGAATTTTTGTCCGGGGTCGGGCGCGACTTTCGGCAACGCAATTGTGGAACATCCAAAGACGCGGTTCATCGCGTTTACCGGCTCGAAGGAAGTGGGCCTGGATATTCATGCGCGCGCGGCGCAGACTCAGCCGGGGCAGATCTGGATCAAGCGAACGATTCTGGAGATGGGCGGGAAAGATTCCATCATCGTAGAAGAGGATTGCGATCTGGATGCGGCGGTGACGGGCGTGTTGAGTTCGGCGTTCGGCTTCAGCGGGCAGAAATGTTCGGCATGTTCGCGCGCTATTGTTGACGACAGGATTTACGATCTTTTTGTGGATCGGTTGCGGGAGCGTGCACGGGTGTTGAAGGTTGGAAATCCCGCGGATAACGCAGCCATGGGACCGGTGGTGAATCAGTCGCAGTACGAATCCATGCTGCACTATATCGAGATCGGCAAGCAGGAAGGCCGGTTGGTGGCTGGTGGGAACGCCATCGAAACGCCGGAAAAGGGCTATTATGTCGAGCCAACGATTTTTTCTGATATTGCGCCGCAGTCACGGCTGGCGCAGGAAGAAATCTTTGGTCCGGTATTGGCTGTGATTCGTTCGAAGGGTTTCAAAGATGCGATGGAAATCGCAAACAACACAGAGTTTGGATTGACCGGTGCGATCTATACGAGTTCGCGGGAAAAACTAACGATCGCGCGACGGGATTTTCATGTTGGTAATTTATATTTCAACCGTAAATGTACCGGCGCCATGGTGGGAGCACACCCGTTCGGGGGCTTCAATATGTCGGGAACAGATTCCAAGGCTGGGGGGCCGGACTACTTGTACCTATTTACTCAGGCAAAATCGGTTGCAGAAAAGTTAAGCTAGCAGACCTGGATGGCTGGGAATCGCTGGGTGAAGGATCGTGCTGGCTTTTTCTCCAACTTCTCTTACGAGTTCGAGAAGAACGAGGGGATGTGTGATGGCCAACATATTGTGTGTCGATGATGAACCGGCTGCAGTGGCGTTGAAGAAAAAAATTCTTGAGCGCGCAGGTCACTCGGTGACGACAAGCAGCTCTGCAAATGAAGCCATCGGTCTGCTGCAAAAAGAAACATTTGATGCCGTGGTAACGGATTGGAACCTGGGAGAAGAGAACGGGCGACAGATTCTGTTGGCCGCGAAGACCGGTGTGGCGGTTCCAGTGGTGGTGGTTTCGGGATACTGCACGGAGGCATTTCGTGCTGCGAAGCCGCAGGCGGACATCTACCTGGAGAAGCCGGTAGATGCGACGGAGCTGGTGGCGATCATCAGCGCGTTGCTGCACTAGGGCGCAGGGCGGAAGCTGGTGCGGGGATTAGGCCGCGTGGCTGAAGCGCGGGATTGGGCCTGCGGGACTCGAGACGCGAGGCTGAGTGTGGCAGATTGGCTTCGCCGGCGGGTTGCGTTGCCGGCGAGGCGGTCGAAATCAGGCGCGGGCGGTCTGCAAATCCATCAGTCCACCGGCAACGGCGGCAGCATCGGCCAGAGTTCGATGATGGATGGTAAAGAGGGCTAATTCCAGCCGATCCGAAACCCCTGTTTTGTCATAAACATTGCGCAGGTAGTTCTTGATGACCTGTTCGGTGGTGCCCAGGTGGCTGGCAATTTCCTTATTTTTGAAGCCTTGAACGATCAGGGCAACAATCTTGATTTCCTTGGGGGTCAGGCGATCGCGCACGCGCGCGCCCACGGCATCGGCCTCTTCGGCCAAGCCACGCCCCAATTTTTCTTGTAGATACGGGCGTCCGGAGGCGACGGTATGGATGCATTCCACCAGGGTAGAACCGGCGACATCGCGAAACACGACGCCATCGAAGCCGGGAACGGCGTAGGTATGGAGGGATTCGCTGTTTTCGGCGATCACAATCAACCGGCTGCCGGCGGAACGGGCGGACTGGATCAGCTCCGGCATGTCCAGCTGCAGGGAAGCGGCGAAGACGACGACCGAGGAGCGGAAGGTGCGAACGGCCTGCATCAGCCGATCTCTGTCCATACACTGGGCAACGATGCGGATGTCATCTTGTAGCGCGAGAGTTTTGGCTACGCCGGCACGAAAAATGGACTGATTATCGGCAAGGATAATTTTGGTCATAAGTTTTGAGTCCCAACCACGAGTACTTTTTTCTTCTGATTTTAGACCCGGCCGAGGCCAAAGGCGCACCTACGGCAAGGACGGACCGAGAAGAACAACAAAAAATGTGAGCGTGTTCTATTTCTTGTATCGGCAGTCGTTCAAGAAACTCGACCGCCAGTACTATGGTTCGAACTCCTGCTACCCTTGGGTAGGGCAGGCTCTGAACCAAGGCAAAAAGCGATGCAAAAAACACTACAGTAATAGTGCAACTCTTCGAACAACTTCGAATGTGCGCTGCATCACCGCTGTGGAGCCGGGTGCGTGGCGTCACGATCTGGGAACTTGCGGGCCATTTGGTAACTCGTCCGCAGAAACAGAGTAGCGCGTTTTGCTACATTCGTGCACATCGATCTTAGTGAATTCAATAGATCGAATCCATTTTGGAACAAGTTTGCATCCTTGGTTTACTTTTGAGAATCTGCATTCGTGCACAGAATAGGGATCTATGCGAAAACCCGTAATTCTTACAGTTGACGACGATATCAGCGTGCTGGAAGCGCTGGTGCAAGATTTGCGCCGACACTATGGGAGCAGCTATCGAATTATCCGCGCCACCTCCGGGCAATCTGGCCTGGAGGTATTGGAAGAGCTGAAGAGGCGCGGCGAAGCGATCGCGCTGTTGCTGTCTGACCAGAGAATGCCGGGGATGTCCGGGGTGGAGTTTCTGGAGAAAAGTATCCACCTGGTACCGGGGGCGAAGCGGGTGTTGCTGACCGCGTACGCGGACACGGAAGCGGCCATTCGAGCCATTAACGCGGCCAAGATTCACTACTACCTGACCAAGCCGTGGGATCCGCCGGAGGAGCGGCTGTACGCGGTGCTGGACGACCTGCTGGAGTCCTGGAGCAAGGACTACAAGCCGCCGTTTCAAGGCATCCGGGTGATTGGTTCCAGGTGGCTGCCGGCAGGGCACCAGATTCGCGAATTTCTGTCGCGCAATCACGTTCCGTATCAATGGCTGGATCCAGGGCAGGAAACGCTGCCGACGGTTGCAAGCCAGGCAGCGGCAGCGGGAAACAGCGCTGCGGCCAGCAATGGAGCGGCAACCGGCAGTGGCGCGGCAGGCCCGGGAAAACCGTTGGTTCCGCCGGAGGCGCACAGTGAAAGTGCGCGGTTGCTGGCTGAGTACCATCTTGATCCCGGCAAGCTGCCTGTGGTGCTGCTGCCCAATGGAGAGAGCCTGGTGGAACCGGAAATCTCCCAACTGGCGGAGAAAGTCGGGTTGCGGACGCAGGCGGAGCGAGATTTCTACGACCTGGTGATTGTGGGAGCGGGGCCGGCAGGGCTGGCGGGGGCGGTGTACGGGGCTTCCGAGGGGCTGAAAACGCTGGTCATTGAGCCGGCGGCACCGGGAGGACAGGCGGGAAGCAGCTCCAGAATCGAGAATTATCTAGGGTTTCCAGCCGGTTTGAGCGGGGAAGACCTGGCCCGGCGTGCGACCATCCAGGCGACCCGGTTCGGGGCCGAATTTTTGTCGCAACGGGCCACAGGAATCCGCACCGAAGGGCAATATCACTTCATCCAATTGTCTGGTGGTGGTGAGGTTTCATGCCACACCACGCTGATTGCGACGGGCGTCGATTATCGCAGGCTGAAGACCGGCGGCCTGGACAGGCTGACGGGTGCCGGGGTTTATTACGGTGCGGCGTTAACGGAAGCGATCAGTTGCAAGGATGAAACGGTGATGATTGTCGGCGGGGCAAATTCCGCGGGCCAGGCGGCGGTACACTTCGCCCACTATTCGAAGAAGGTCATCATGCTGGTGCGGGCGGATTCGTTAGAGAAGGGCATGTCGCGGTACCTGGTGGATCAGATTGAGGCGCTGCCGAATATTGAAGTGCGAACACAGACGGAAGTGATCGATGCGTGCGGGGATACTCATCTGGAAGCGGTGCGATTGAAGACGCCGAAAGGTGAGTCAGAAGAAAAAGCTTCCGGGCTGTTTATATTTGTGGGTGGAGAGCCGAAGACGGATTGGTTGCCGCCGGCGATTCTGCGGGAGTCGAAGGGATTTGTACTTTCTGGTCCGGACCTGCACATGACCGATGATTTTCACTGGACACTGGAGCGGCCGCCGTATTTATTGGAAACCAGCGTTCCAGGAATTTTTGTGGCGGGTGACGTTCGCTTTGGAAGTGTGAAGCGAGTGGCGTCGGCTGTGGGTCAAGGTTCGATTGCAGTTCAGTTTGTGCATCAGTACTTAGCTAATTTCTAGGGCTGTGCAATTGTTTTTGAGAAATGGAGTACAGCTCGAGTTTCTGCCATGAAGAATGAAGGAAAATTCGCCGATCTGCCTACTGCGGAGCAAGAAGCCTTGCTCGAGAAGGTGCGCTGCATCCCCCTGTTTGCAAACCTGGACGAAAAAACGAATGAGTGTTTGCGGCAAGCCGACGTGATCGATGCCGCGTCCGGCGATTGCGTTCTTGGCCAGGAGCAGGCTAAGCGATACTTCTGGATATTGGTGGAAGGTGGCCTGCGCGCGGAGTACGTGGAGCCGGATGGCACGCGCAAACCGCTGGCAACACATCACGGTTGCGAGACGTTCGGCGAAGTGCCGCTGCTGACTGGGTCGGCAAGCCGGGTGGAATGCACCATGATCGAGCCCAGCCGATTGTTGCGGGTGGAAGAAGATTCCTTCTGGCAATTGATGACGACATGCCCAAGCGTGCGCAAGGGAATCCTGAACAACCTGACGAACCGGCAGCAGGGGCTGCAGGGCATTCTGCTGCAGCGGGAGAAGATGGCGTCGCTGGGCACCATGGCCGCGGGCTTGATGCATGAATTGAATAATCCAGGCAGCGCTGCCAAGCGTGCCAGCACGCAACTGCGCGAGAGCCTGACACGGCTGCAGGAACTGAATCTTCGCAACTGCCGGATGGGCTTGCAGCCGGAGGAACTGGGCTGCATCTCCGACCTGCAACATTACATTCTGCAGCCCCAGAAAGCTGTTTCGATGAACTCACTCGACCAGGCGGATGCCGAGGAATCATTGTGCGAATGGCTGGATCAGGTGGGAGTGAACGATTCGTGGAAGCTGGCTCCTCCGCTGGCGGCCATGGGATTGACGGCGGAAAAACTGCAATGCCTGCGAACGAATTTTCGACCGGCGGCGTTGACCGATACATTCCAGTGGGTGGAAGCGCTGGTGAGCAGTGTGCAGCAACTGGACACGATTGAGGAGAGCATCACGCGGGTGACGGAACTGGTGATGGCGGTCAAGCATTATTCCTACGCGGAGAAGATGTGCTGCACGGCGGTCGATGTTCATAAGAGCCTGCAGAGCGCGCTGATGATTCTGGGACACAAGATTCGCCACAAAGAGATTCAGGTATCGAAAATGTTCAGCGCCGATGTGCCGATATTGGAGTCCGCGGCCACGGGGCTGCACCAGGTGTGGATGAACCTGCTGGATAATGCGGTGGATGCGGCGCCGCAAAGGGGACATATCACGGTGCGAACCTGGGTGGAGAACGGCAATATTCTGGTGAGCGTCGGGGATGACGGGCCCGGAATTTCACCGGAAAATCGACAACATATTTTTGAGCCATTCTTTACCAGCAAGCCCGAGGGAGTGGGCACCGGATTGGGACTCAGCATCGCCTACAAAATTGTGACCAAACATTTTGGCGGCGACATTCGATTTGAGTCTGAACCGGGAAAGACGGAATTTATTGTGCAGCTGCCAAAACAGCCACCGGTCCAAGAGAAACAAGCTGAGACAGAGAAGCAAGAGGCGTAGATATCATCCCACCTAATTTGTAGCGGCGATTGCCGAATCCCTAAAAGAATTCAGACGAATAAAGTGAAGAGCAGAGATGTCCCGTGTCTTCCGCGATGGCGGAGGAGACACGGGACATTTTTTTTGGGCTGAGGGAGGGCGGATGCGATTGCGCTAGAAGTTCAGCCCGGCGTTGAGGAAGATACTGCGATTGCCTGCGGTGGAGGGGCCGAAGAATCCACCGGCAAGGGCTGTCGATTTGCCGAAAAACGGGCCGCCGAGGGTGCCGTTCGGTGGCGCAAGGTTCTCGTGATTCAGCACGTTCTGCGCAAACACGGACAGCGTAAGGCTGTATTTGCGCGCCACAGATGCATCCAGTTGGCCGGGACCGCTTTGATTGCCGCTGAGACCGCGGCCGCCCAATCCTGAACCATGCCCGTGGAAGCCGGGGCCACCGTTTGCGGTCTTGAGTTTTGGCCCAAAGCCAATGACTTTGGCGACGCGCAAATTCAAGCTGTAGTTCGACGGGCCGGTACCGATGTTATAGGGAATGATCTTCTCATTGGTCCCGATAGGATTCGCGTCGAGGCAGCCGTAGGAGGTGGAATAGTAGCGCGTGGAGGGCGGATTGGTGGGGACGCAGTCCGTTGCGGGAGCGTAGGCGGGGCGGGAGTTGAACTGGTTGTTCGCGGTTAAATCACTGCCCGTGGTGATGTTGTACGGCGTGCCCGAGTTATAGACAAAGAATGGAGCAAAGGAGATCTGATACGGGAGATTGACGTCACCGAGGATGAGGAAGCGATTGGTGACGGCGAACTCCGTGCGTCCGTAGTCCTGACCGGGGTCGTGTGCGTTCATCGAAAAGCTACTGAAGCCACTGGTATCTGACTTGGCGTTGCTGTAGGTGTAGAAGCTGAAAAGGCTGAACTTCTTGAGGCGCGCGTTCGCGGTGGCAATGATCTGGTTTTCTCGGTACACCGCTCCGGACTGGTATTGGTAGATGTTCTCAGTCGGGGGGACGAGCGGAGTGGCAGGATACATGTTCGTTGAACCGTCGAAGAATGGCGCAGTGGTGTTGTTGCTCAAGTAGTCGTGGACACCGCGACTATAGAGATAGGTAACGTTGCCGGTGACACCCTTGGCAATCTGACGATCGACGCCGATGGCTCCCTGCATGTCGAGCGCGGCGTGGAAATTGGGTGAAATGGTCCAGTATGTGGGCGCGGAATCGGAACCGGTGGGATCCGGGGGTTTCACAGGATTTCCCGGACTGGTTTCAGTATAGCCAGTGGGGTTCTGCACGATATAGATCTGCTGGTTCGACAGGCCGCCCGGAGTTGTGGGCAGATTGTAGCGAAGGGTGTTCAAGATGTAGGGCGCACCGTAGGAACCGTTAGGCACGGTGAAACGCTGATAGAACCATCCATAGCCGGCGCGCACGACGGTCTTTGGTTTTCCCTGGCCGTGGCCGAGTGCGTAGGCGAAGTAGAGTCGAGGAGCAAAGTCGCTCTTATCGTGAATTTCGTTCTGGGTTTCCCAGCGCAGACCGTAGCTGAAAGTGAATTTACGATTGATGGCGAAGTCGTCCTGATAGAAGAGGGCCAGGTCGTAGGGGATGGCGCGGGCGGTGTATTGATTGTTGTTGACCACCGTGACCTGATATTGCTGCGGCGTCTTGGCGATATATTGCTCATTGGCTGTAACACCGTTGACAGGGGTAAACGTATAGGAGCCGTTCGTTCCTGCGTTGCTGTAGTTGGCGTCACGATAGGCGCGCAGGCGTAGGCCGAAATTCAGCGCGTGGCGGCCTGCCGAGCCGGTGAAGTAATCCTGGACTTCGTAGTCGTCCTGATTGTCGCGAACGGAACCTGACGAGTTGCCGCCATCGGTAAATGCGCCGGAAACAGTGACGCTGGGGATGGTGTATTGCGAGGATTGATTGTTGCGAATGCGGCGGTAGCGGAAACGAATGTTGTCGACAAAATTCTTACTCATCACGATGCTGTCGCTGGCTTGCAGGGTGTTCTCTTCGTTATGTCCGTCGGTGGCCTGCTCGGGAAGAGCCAGTTCGCCAACGCTACCGTTTGTAAAGGCGGCGCGATAGTACTCATACCGCAAGGTCAGCGTATTGGCCTGGCCGAGCTGAAAATCGAAACGCGGACTGGTGTCGACACGAGAGCTAGGGTAGCTGACGGATTGATTCAAGTAGGTCCCTTTGGGATTGGCCGCCGTGATGCTGGCCGGATCGATGGCATCGACGATGGAAACATCTTCGGTTCGGCGATTGAAAATATCGCCAAAGTAGGACGATGTTTTTGTCATGGGGCCGCCGATGTTGCCATACAAGAAATAGGAATAATAGCTGGGCTCGACGAGTGGAGGAGCGCCGGCGGGGCGGGGATTGGAGTTCAGGATCGGGTTCTGGGCATTGAGGGCTGAAAAATTGCCGCGGGAAAAGATGTGCGAATGCATCGCGCCGGTGCCGGCCTTGGTGAGAATCTCAATGCGACCATAGCCCAGGCGATCAAACTCGGCGGAGAAGGGGTTCTGATTGACGATGATTTCGCGAATCGAGGATTTGGGCGGAATCTGTCCGCCGGAAAAGCCGTCAATGTAGATTTGGCCGCCATTGGGGCCGGCGGAAGGACCGGCGAGAGCCTGCAGTTCGCTGGCCAGTTCGTCGGGATCGTCGGAAAGCGCGTCAAGATCCTTGCCCTTGATGATCATGGCGTTGGCATTGGATTGCGGCGTGGTGTCGATGGTGGTCGAGTCCCCGCTGACCTGGACCTGTTGCTGCTCGGCGGCAATGGTCAACGCGATATTCAATGTTTTGGTAGTGCCGGGGGCGATGATCACGCCCTTGGACTCAAACGGAGTGAAACCTTGAATGGAAGTGTCGATGGTGTACTGACCGGCGGGAAGGCCATTGAAGTGATACAGGCCAGTGCCGCCGCTGGTGGTGCTGAGATTTTGGCCATTGCCGGAAAGAGTGATGGAGGCGCCGGGAATGATGGCGCCGGTAGGGTCGGCTACCACCCCGCGTAAATTTCCGGTGGATTTTTGTCCGAAAAAAGTCGAGACGAGAAGGAGCGGCAGAACAAGCACAGCAGAGATCCGAAACCGATGATGAGCCACAGACAATTTCCTTTTCCGTCGGAATGTTGCGTCTTGGTAATAAAGACGGAACAGGAGTGTAAAAAGCTTCAACAATCAGGGTAAATTGCTGAAATTCATACGACAGCAATCATCGGCGGGAAATTGCGATGGGGCAGAAAAAGCTAAGAAACTTTCTCCA
>CAVTLR010000014.1:0-12679 GCA_963735505.1 uncultured Acidobacteriota bacterium
TTTCGTCTCGCCTGTTATCGCTGCGCTGCTTACTCTCGCGTCACGCCAATCAGATAAAATTCTCTTCCGGAGGTCTTATGGCCGATCAGGCGGAAGGCATTGTCAACCTGCCCACCCATTCTTCAGTCGATGAAACGATCACTCATCTGCAATCGATGCTGCAGGAAAAAGGCGTCCAGATCTTTGCGTTGATTGATCACAGCGGTGAAGCGAAACGCGCCGGACTCGAAATGCGTCCGACTAAGCTGTTGATCTTCGGCAACCCCAAAGCGGGCACACCGCTCATGCTGGCGGCGCCGAGTATCGCCATCGATCTTCCGCTGAAATTGCTGGTGTGGGAAGATGCCGGCGGCCAAGTCTGGATCTCCTACAACACGCCCGAATATCTGCAGAAGCGGCATGCATTGCCGCAGAACTTAGCCGCCGCGCTCGGCGCCGTGGAAATGCTCGCGAAGAACGTAGCGAAATAATTCCGCGCCAGCCATCCATGGAGGAAAGCGGGCCGTCATGCCGCATTTCGCTACTGCACAGTAAAGTCTTGTTGCAGCGGAACATTCTCCGACGAATCCCCAACGCAGACCACGAATTTTCCCGGATCTACTTTCCATCTATGCGTGGTCGTGTCCCAGTACGCCAGCGATCGTTTGTCCAGCGTGACCGTCACGTGGTGTACCTCTCCCGGCTGTAACATCACGCGAGAAAATCCCTTCAGCTCCATCTTCGGACGTTTCACCGTGGCCGAGGGATCGCCGACAAAGACTTGCGCGACCTCCGCACCCGCGACCAACCCGATGTTTCTAACGTCGAACCCAACCGTGATCGGTCCATTTGGCGAGGTCGTCTGCGGCGACACCGAAAGATTGCTGAACGCGAAATTTGTGTACGACAGGCCAAATCCAAAAGGAAACAGCGGCTTCACCGCACTGGTTTCGTAGTAGCGATACCCAACAAAAACCCCTTCGCTATATTTGATGTCCCGCGTGCCGGGCAGCTCGTAATACGTTTTATACGTTGGATTATCTTCAATCTGCTTCTCCCAGCTGATCGGTAACTTCCCTGAAGGGTTCACGTCTCCAAACAGAATTTTCGCTAGGGCCGTTCCCGCTTCCTGTCCGCCGTACCATGTCTGCAGCAGCGCCGGCGTGCGGTCGATCCAGTCCTGCGTGGCGACGCTTCCGCCCGCCGTCAACACCACAACAGTCTTCGGATTGGCCGCCGTCACTTCGCGAATTAACTCCGCCTGCCCGAACGGAAGTTGATAGGTCCGGTCGCGCCCCTCCGACTCAGTCGCTGGACCAAAACCCGCCGACAGCACTACGGCATCTGCGATTTTCGCCAGTTGGATCGCCGCCGGATCGACTACCTTGTCCTGCGAGACAATTCCCAGCGATGGCATGTTCGTCGGTTTTCCCGGGAAATAATTGAACTGCACCAGCACCGGCTTTCCGGCTTCCATCGTCACATTTGCTGACTGGACCGATCCGCCTTCGCCTTGAACCTCAGAGAAAAGATTTTTGCCCTCGATCAAAATCTCGTTATGGTCTCCGCGCTGGTCTTCCGCCACCACCGTGTAAACTCCTGAAGTTTGCGGAACGAAATACCCGTGCCATTCCACACGACGCGGCGTCTTGGTCTGCTCGCTCAACCAGGAACTGGCCACATGATCCACGGTTTCATCTACGGTAGAGAACAGCCTTTCATTCGCCGACAAAACGTACTCATCCCGTTTCAGACCGGTATGCTGGCAGGCCGCATCCGTGCACCACTTCGTGTTCTTGAAGACATCCTCTGGCTTCACCACACCGGAATTCCAAAGCACATTCACGCCGGGGTGAAGGCCGTTGCTCAACCCCGTCATAAAACTCACGGGAGCAAACGCGTCGACATGGGAGCTGCCACCCCCGCCCGGTACGGCGGGATATGCATCCGGACCCAGCACTGCAAGCGTGTGAACGCTATGACGATCCAGCGGCAACAGGTGATTTTGATTTTTCAGCAGCACCGCGCCTTCTTCCGCCGACTGCAGTGCAATCGCATCGCCGTGCTGGTTATAGAGAGAAATGCTGGGATCCAGCTGATCGCGATCCAGAAATCCAAACTGCATCGCAGTGCGCAGGATCCGTCGAACCTTCTGATCGATCGTGGCTTCCGTGACCTGGCCGCTCTTGATTGCCGGCAGCAACGTCGCAGCCGTCATGTATTTGGCATCCGGCATTTCCAGGTCCAGCCCGCCGTTCGCGTCGGCGATCCCGTCGTGGGCGGCGCCCCAGTCCGACATCAGAATGCCGCGAAAGCTCCACTCCTTGCGCAGCACCTGGATATTGAGATACGCATTTTGCGTCGCATGCTCGCCGTTGATCAAGTTGTAGGAGTCCATGACGGCGCCAACATGACCCTGCTGCACCGCGGCCTGGAACGCCGGCAGATAAATCTCATGCAGCGTGCGTTCGTCGATTACGGAGTTCGACCGCTGCCGATCATACTCGGAATTGTTGGCGTCGAAATGCTTCACTGTGGCGCTGACGCCCTGGCTCTGCACGCCGTCAATATAGTTGACCGCAATTTGTCCGGCCAGGAATGGGTCCTCGCCAAAATATTCGAAGTTACGCCCGTTCATCGGCTCGCGACAAATGTTCACGCCCGGTCCAAGCAGAAAATTCACGCCGCGCGCCCGCGCATCTTCACCCAATCCAACGCCCACCTTTTCCGCCAGCGCACGATCCCAACTCGCCGCCAAACCGACGCCCGCCGCATACGCCGTCGAAGGTCCCCAGGTGCGCACCCCTAACGGGCCATCCGACATTTTCAGCCGCGGAAAGCCAATGCTCGGTTCGGCTCGGATATACATGCTGTCTTCTCCGCCGATCAGCGCAATTTTCTGCTTCAGCGTCAGCTTCTGCACCATCGCATCCACTTTTTGCTCCATCGCGGGAGTGATAGGCTGCGGGCCTTGCGGGCTGGACATTTGCGCTGAAGCGCGACCGAGACCCATCAAAAGGAATCCGGATAACAGCAGCACACTTGCTCTGAAAACTTTTCGCATGGTCATCGAGTCCGATTTTTTTCGTTGATTTTGGTCTGGAAGATTCTAAGAGGGAATTATTGGCCTATCGACTTGTGATAGCAAGCGCGGCCTGCAAATTTTAGATGGCATTATGCAAGTCTGGTGTAAGACAGCTGCGCGTATTCCAGCAGCCGATGCGAATTGAAATACTTCAAAGTGACAATTGCGTGACATTGTGCATGCGGCTGAATCCGTATGATGGCACAGGATCGTCTCCGGATTGGCAGTGATGAAGAGTGATCTGCACCTTTCCGGATGCGCGTAGCCTCACTTTTCGCGACCTGCCGCTACGTGTCGCTCCCTCGGATGATCCTTCAGCAGTTCAGCTCTGCACGAAAGGAAAATTCCGTGAAAAACATTCGAATGATCAAGGCTTCGCATACGTCCACCCGCATCCTCGCAAATCGCAGGGCTTTCGTCGCGGCACTTGGTATCAGCGCAATGCTGATAACTTCTGCGACCATGCTGTCAGCCCAGGCCAGCGACGATACTCAGCCCTTCCTTCCCACTCCTGTTCGCAGCGTTTCCACGGTTCCCGCCAATGGGGATGTGAATCCCTACGGTGTGGCATTTGTGCCGACCAACCTAACCATGGGATTGCTTCATCCCGGAGATATCCTGGTCTCCAACTTCAACGACAGTAAAAACCTGCAGGGAACCGGAACTACTATTGTTCGCGTGCCGGCCAAAGGCAAGCCATCGCTGTTCTTTCAAGGGCCGTCCAACATTGGTCTCTCAACCGCATTGCATGTTCTTAAGTCCGGTGTTGTGCTGGTAGGTAATTTCCCATCCACCGATGGGACCTGCGCCACTGCCCGTTCAGGATCCATTCTGGTACTCAACGCCTGGGGTAAACTCCTTGGCCGCATCGCCAACAAGTACATCGATGGCCCATGGGACTCCGCGATCATTGACAATGGAAGCAAAGCGACCCTGTTTGTTGCGAATGGATTAAGCGGAACAATCACGCGCTTGGAACTTTCGTGGACCAGCTCGAATGTTGTGCAGAGCGCCACCCAGATTGGCTCGGGATACATGCACCAATGTGACCCGGTCACGTTCGTGGATGCCCCAACCGGCCTTGTCTACAATCCCAAAAACGGTGATCTCTACGTTGCCTCCACGGCGGACAACAAAGTCTTTGTTCTCCATGACGCTGCCACGACGGACAAAGACCAGGGAACAGGCCAGGTGCTCTACCAGGACAACACCCATCTGCACGGGCCGCTGGGAATGGCCATGGCGCCCAATGGCCATTTGCTGGTCAGCAATAACGATGCGATCAATTCTGACCCGGCCCAGCCCAGCGAGATTGTCGAGTTCACCCTGGGAGGCCACTTCGTTAAGCAACTCTCCGTGGATCCGGCGCAGGGCGGTTCGTTCGGCTTGAATGTGCAGACGGTCAACGACGTAGCCACGTTCGCTGCGGTCGATGACAACTCCAGTGTGCTGCTAATTTGGACTCTGCCACAACAGTAGGAACGGTCACTTGATCTGTCATCAACCTCTTCGACAACGCACGGCGTAGCCGCCCTGCCTATCGAGGAATGGCCAACACATCGCTTCGTCGAGCGACATCGGCAGAATCCTGTCCCAGCCGAGGTTGTGACCACTCCCGCAGTTCGTTATAGTTGAAAGGGCACAGGGCGCTATCGTCTAGGGGTTAGGACGTGAGATTCTCAATCTTAAAACACGGGTTCGATTCCCGTTAGCGCTACCAACTACAACTTTCTGACGCAAAAGCCCGCTATTGCAGCGGGCTTTGCTTTTGGCTAAACAGAACTGCTGATGATTACCAGCATCGGGCGAACAGGCCCTAGGGTAGTTTGTTCAAGTAACACGGGTTCTTCGTGTTTTGCGCTGGAGGCGTCGGCGGAGACATCCACGGCGGATTGTTGAAATCGAAGAACTCCGTCATATCCGGCTGAGCTGCATCTCGCTTGGTGAGCGGCGGTAGATTGAACCGCGTTTCGATGAACTTGAGGATGGCAGTGGAATCCATCACGGTGTGGGAGACATAGTTCTTCTTGGAATAGGGAGATATGACAGTCATGGGTATGCGATAGCCCGTATAGGTGAAATTGCATATCGGACCCGTTTTCCCAGTACAGATGTAGCCTGCAGGCAGGTCGATCGGCGGGATGCCATCAGGACTGACGGTCGGTTGTGGCGCCACGTGATCGTACAGACCGCCGCTTTCGTCGAAGAAAAAGATAAAGGCCGAATCTTCCCACGAAGAGCTATTCCATGAGTGCGTTGACGAGTGTGGAGGTATACCTCGCTCCATCCTGGACATTTGTTGCATGGGCGTCCGTGTCGGACCCGTGTTCGTCGAGTCCGGCGTCCGAGGCAGCGTAGATCTCCGCGACCTGGGGCAAAGTACCGTTTTCCAGATCGCTGAAGTACTCAGAGATAGGCGCGATGTTTTGTGGGAAATCTGCCAGGGCCGTTTTTGCATAGGTGAACTCGTCAAAGGCAACCGTCTTAGCCAGGCAGGATGCCTGGTAGGGTGGCCCGGCACAACTGCTGCTCTCCGGGTTAATGTAGATCTTCCAGGTAATCCCCGCATTCTGAAGCTCCTCCCAAATCGGTTGTGCCGTGTGTAGGGCCTCATCCTGAGCGTCAGCGCCTTGCTGCAACGCGTCTCCCTGAGACGTTGCTGCATCAATGTACGCGCGGTTAACTTCGGTGCGCGCCAATACGGGCTGGAAAAAGCGGTCGGAAGTGGCGAAATTGCTCGCCATGAAGTAGTCGTAGTTCATGTCGGTGCCGTCCCAGTAGCCCATGGCACGGAGGCCGGTCGTGTCGTAGAACGGATGTCCTGGGTTGTCTCGAGCATCGCCTGCGGCAGTGTGCACAAACCCGTTATTCTTCGCCGGATTCGTTCCTACCGGATCCGTATAGTCCCAGTCGTTATGGGCCTCCTGCCACGAAGGGCTGGTGTTTTCGTTGCAAATCGAAATCATGTGGAATGAGGCCACGGTGTTACTGGGATCCCAAATACATTTGCCGGGGTAAGGGCTGGTGGGGTCGCATCCCGGGAATGGCTGGAGGGGGACCATAGAGCGGTGCCGCGCCGCTGGTCGGGTTGAACTGTGGCAGACCGTCGAACGACTGGTCGGGGATTCCGTTCTCCTTCCAGTATTCTCGCATCGCGCCGAAGTAGTTATCGAGCGAGCGATTCTCCTGGGCAAAAAAGATGATGTGGTTGATCGACGTGAGACCTGCCGTTCCCTGCTCGAAGGTCGCTGCCACCGCCGTATTGGCGGACGGAGTCAAGTTGCAGGTTCCCTTGCCCGTGCACGCGCCGGACCATCCTGCAAAGGTAGTGCCGGAATTGGGGGTCGCCGTTAATGCAACGGCTGCCCCTTTGGAGAAGCTGGCGGTGCAGCTTCCTGGGCAGTTGATTCCCGCTGGACTGCTGGTCACTGTTCCTGCGCCGGTGCCTGCGCTCGTCACCGTCAGTTGGACACTCCCGGAACCCGATCCTGACCCGGATCCCGATCCCACCGTGATCGTCACAGCCGCCGTGGCTGTTCCTCCAGCTCCCGTTGCCGTCGCGGTATAAGTAGTCGTGGAAGTCGGAGCGACCGACACTGTTCCGCCTGTTGCCCCTAGCGTACGCTTGCTGTTATTGCTTCCGTCGAGCGTTACCTGCGTGGCGTTCGTTGCAGACGCGGTCACAGTAGAAGAACTTCCCTTAGCGATCGTTGTGGGAACGGCGCTGACCGTGACGGTGGGGGCGCCAGACGAGCCGCCATTACCGCCAGTTGTTACGGTGATCGTCACACTCGCTGAGGCCGTGCCTCCAGCTCCAGTCGCCGTCGCCGTGTAGGTGGTCGTCGAGGTAGGGGCAACCGACGCGGCTCCTCCACCTGCCGCCATCGTCCGTTTGCTGCCATTTGTCCCAGTAATTGTGATCCCGGTGGCGTTCTGGGCCATCACGGTCAAGGTCGAGGAGTTTCCCTTTGTGATCGATGTGGGACTGGCGCTGATGGTGACGGTTGGCGCAGTCGCCGCTTCCACTGCCTGGCTGCTGATGAGCGCGGGAACCGCGCATGGAAGAAGAACTGAGAGAACGTAGCAGACAAGTTTCATGGCCATCCCCGGCAATTTTTCTCCTCCGCGTGAACTCACGCGAAAGTAGAAGAGAGTCAATAACAATTCCCGTCGCTGGGGGGGCGTGCGGAAGAGGGGGGTAAAACTTATTCAGCATACATCGCAATCAGAACATTGCTCTAAGTTTGTGAATGAGCCCTCGATCTCATCAAATTTAGTTGCGAGCCACGTCAACTTAGTTGCTAGTCCAATGAAATTTCCGGTGGATTGCGCCATGCTCAGGCAATACAGGGCGAGGACTCGATGACGAAGGCGGGCAATGCTGGCGGCGTAGCCCCATGAGTCCGGACCCGACACCAGACGCCTTGTGCTTCCAATTCTGGTTCATTTCGCCACTCTGGCCCGTGGAAAAATAGAGATAAGCTGCGCACGCCGCAAGCCTCAACTAATTGATTTAAAGCGGCAACTAGTTCGAGATTGGAGCCGCTGGCGCGCCCAATCCTTGTTTCCAGCTTGCCAACCGGGAGTCGCGGTCTGAGAATCCCGCTTTGGCAATTGCTGTTGGGTGACCCCACCCGTCCGCTCCGCTGCGACTCGCCCCACCGTTTGAATCCCCACGCCCGCGGGAAGAAGAATCGCGTGGGTCAGCCTATCCCCTCACACTTGCCCTTCGGACGCCGGATGGACGTCCCGGGATTGAGGGTTGAATTTCGCCATTTTCTTCCAACACGAATGGTTGATGAGTGGCCTGCCGATCTCGCGTAAGTCCAGAATTGCTCCATCGAATTCGAGCAGTCGGTCTACTTCAGCTCAATTCACCGGGTGGGTCGCCCAGTCGGCGACGAGGGAGAATTGAAAGATTGTTGAATGGCAATAGAAATTATTGACATCTCAAGCACGTCGAAATCATTGAATAACCCGTAAAAGTTATTCAAATAAAAATAGTTATGCAAAATTTATCCAAATTTATTCCAGTCAGGCAAAGTTCACTTGCCAAGTGATACAGCGCTGAACTAATTTGACTAAGTCCTTCTGGATGACTGGCATCTCCGTATGTAATTATTACTAACGGCTTATCTAGTAGGACGTTCGAAGTGAAGACCGAAGTTGTTGCTCGATTCTTCAGAATTGGGTTAGGACGTCGGGAGTTTGTTCATGGAAACCGTTCCTTGCGACGGTGTTCCCCGGATCGACCGCTCCGGATATAACTTCCTAACCCCTGGAACTTAGCGCTAAGTCAAAACCCATCCAACCCAAATTTTTTGGAGATCACGATGACACAAACTCCCCTCAGGAAGCGCGCGCTGACCCTGCTCTTTTTACTGTTTTCTTCGAGTGGGATTCTTGCTCAGATTGCAACGGGCGGAATTACCGGCACAGTACATGATCAAACAGGCGCGGTTGTCCCCAGCGCGAAAATCACGCTAACTAACGATTCGACTGGGGTGACAACTTCAACCGTTTCCACTTCGACCGGTACTTACTCCTTAACCGGCGTCATGCCTGGGAGCTATACACTGCAGGGCGAAGCGAGTGGCTTTCAAACCTTTGTCGAGAGCGGCCTGCAAGTGCATGTCCAAGCTACCTTGACGGTGGACATGCCGCTTGTCACTGGAAAGGTAGCCAATCAGGTTACTGTGACAGCGGCAGCTCCTCTGCTTCAGTCCGAGAGTGCGTCGGTAGGACAAACGATCACCTCGCAAACGATCAATGATATGCCACTGCAGACTCGCGATTGGGTATCGCTGGCGCAACTTTCCGCCGGCGTCAACACAGCGCCGGTCGGCAATCCCAGCAGCGATTCTGGAGAGTCCGACAGCGCCTACTTCTCAGTGGATGGCGTCAATCTATGGCAGAATGATTTTCGCCTGGACGGGATTAACGACAACATAGAAGTGTATGGCGGTTCCTCGGTGGGAAACAACGCGGCAATCGTCCCTCCACCGGATGCAATCGAGGAATTCAAGCTACAAAATGGCGACTTCAACGCGGAATTCGGACACTCCACCGGTGCAGTCGTGAATGCTGTCATCAAATCCGGATCCAATCATTTTCACGGCGATCTTTGGGAGTACTGGAGAAACGATGCACTCAACGCCAACCTTTTCTTCAATAACCTGAACCACATCGCCAAACCAGAATATCGCCAGAACTTATTCGGCGGAACCATCGGCGGACCGGTCGTGAAGAATAGGACCTTCTTCTTTTTCGACTATCAGGGAGGTAGATACATCAAACCTGTGCCGGCCACCAGCACCGTACCAACCCCAGGGATGGTCAGCAGCGGATTTACCAATCTGCAGGATTTGATCACTTATAACAGCGGCACCGGGACAGATGCTTTGGGACGTGTATTCCCCCACGGCACCATCCTCGATCCGGCAACCACACGCGAGATTCCAGCCGGTGGCGTCGACCCGATCAGCGGTTTAACCAATACGACCGGCAGTGCGATATATGTCCGCGATCCCTTCTATACGGGCAGCCTGGTCGGCAAAACTAACTTTGTCGGTGATACTGCGCAGCTCAACACCATTCCGGTTGGCCGCCTCGACCCAAATGCAGTCAAGCTGTTAGGGGTGTATCCGGCGCCGACTCGCCCGGGCCTTGCAAATAACTTCTATAACGCGCCCAAGCAGACTGAAAATACAAATTCATATGACATTCGCATCGACGAGAACTTCAATGCGAATAACAACTTGTTTGGCGTCTATGATCGAAGCCTCATCTCAGAAGGTGTCCCGTCGGCCCTTCCCGGTCTGGCTGTAGGTGAGAGTGGTGGTCGCAACGATAGCTTCCCTGCTTGGTCGTTCGCCATAGGTTATACCCACGTTTTTACGCCGACGCTAACCAACGAAATGCACGTTGGAGTTGTTCACGCCGATAAGTTGCAGCGATCGATCTATGGCAATACCTTCGGTATTCCAGCGCAATTTGGAATCCAGGGAATTCAGCAGGTGGCCAACAACGGCGGCCTTCCTCCCATCAGCTTTTCATCTTCGACCAACGCCAGCACCCTGACACACATCGGCGTGGGAAATTACACTCCGACCTTACAGTACGTCTACAGCATTGAAGGTGCGGATTACGTAACCAAGGTAATTCGCAACCATACCTTCAAGACCGGCGTCCAGGTAGACGATTTGGAAGGAGACATTTCTCAGCCGCCACAAGGTCGAGGTGACTTCAACTTTTACGGGCAATATACCGATATTCCAAACAAGAGCAGCGGCTTGAATGGAGTTGGCGATTTGTTGCTGACTCCCATCCCTTCCACCGTCGGCGGTGTTGACTACGTGGGTGGGATGACCAGCTTCTCGGGATCGAACATCGCAGCCACAGACGACCATCGCTGGTATATCGGCGCATTTTTCCAGGACGACTGGAAAATCACACCAGACCTGACGTTGAACCTCGGCGTTCGCTGGGACTACTTCACTCCCTATGCCGAAGTCCATGGCCACCAGGCGAACTTTATCCCGGTGGGCGGCAACGGCAATGCCGGCACTTACTACATTCCGAATTCAGGTTGCCAGGTACCCCGCTCGACCGGATTTAACGCGTTGCTGACAAGCAGCAACATCAACCTCGATTGCGTTTCCGGACTTACGTTGGGCAATGCCCAGAAGGTAAACTTCGCGCCTCGCCTTGGATTTGCATATCGCGTTAAGCCGACTATTGTCCTGCGTGGCGGATATGGAATGACCTATGGCGCCTTAGGCAACCTCGGCTATGGTGGCACCTTGGGAACAAACTACCCCTTTGTCTACACGGCAACTTTCAACAGCCCGGATTCCCAGCATCCACTCCTTCTATCCAACGGCGATCCAGCCACCATGGAAGAGGCTTTCACAACTGTCAATTTTCAGGACCCAACAATTAACAGTGGGCAAGGGCTGAATTTGTACGGACGTCAGTATAATTTTCAGACTCCGTATGTTCAGACCGTGAACCTGACAGTACAGGACCAATTCACCAATCACGATTCTGTGCAGGTCGGCTATGTTGGAACCATGGGTCGGCATCTGGATAATCTGGGTTATAACAATTCGCCGACACAAATTCTGCCGCCCAGCGTAAACCCGCAACTCTATGTTCCGTTTCCCAGCTTCGCCCGCAATTCGACCTACGAGACCACCAATGCCAACAGTAGTTATAACTCCCTGCAGGCAACCTATGAGCATCAAACGTCGTTCGGCCTTTATGTGCTCGGCAACTATACCTGGAGCAAGTGCATGTCTGACCAGCACACTCAGGCGTCGCAGAACCAACAATACCGGGCCGAATGGTTGCCAGGCTTCGGCATTTCCAGGGACTATGGGCTTTGCGACACCGACGCAACAAATCTAGTCCACCTGTCAGGATCGTACAATTTACCTTTTGGTCGCGGCCGCCAATTTCTCGCTAACTCGAATCGTGCCACCGACGCGATTCTCGGAGGCTGGGTCGTCAACTTTATCTACACCTATCAAGGTGGTCAGCCGACTACGGTCGCCTGCCCGGTTGCGACTTCAGAGTTCGGCTGTTTCGCAAATACGGTTCCTGGGCAAAATCTGTATGCCGGACCTCATAACTACAAACAGTGGCTAAACCCCGCCGCTTTTGCCCAACCGCCGATCGCTACCGCAATCGGGGAAACGAACTATGCCGTTCTCGGAGGCAGCCCGCAGCAAGTTCGTGGTCCAAGCTTTAAGAACGTGGACGCATCCATCCTGAAGAACTTTACCTTTAAGGATTCTCTTCGCCTGCAGTTCCGAGCGGAGGCTTTCAACTTGACCAATACCACGCAATTTGGCCAGCCGACGCAGCTGAACTTCACAACTTCCAACTTCAGCCAGATCAATAGTCAGAGAAATCCAAATCGAGTGATGCAATTGGCATTGAAAATGTTTTATTAAGTGAAAGGAAAACCTTTCCGGGAGTAACCAGTGAGGCAGGCATAGCTTGCCTCACTCATTTTGTCACTCAAGTTACTTGGTCGTGGCGGAGTGAGCTCCTTGTCCTGTCGTCTCCAGGTAATTCACGTAGATTGGGTTGCCAAGCATCTCCAGCTCACCGTCTGTTGTCTCCACCTGCGGAAGCAGCCAATGCTGCTTGCCATCGCTGGGCCAATGGAATTGCAGAGTCACATCTTGCTGCGAAAGAACACGAGCAGGAAGCGCCGAGTTGTCATGCCCGTTGTCCGATAGCTTTAGGGTCCAACCCGAACATCCCACGACATGAACTGTTATCTGTACTGGGGAGCCGCCAGAGGCGCGGAGCGTATCGCCCATCATGACCGCTTTTTGCGCCGCCGCCGCCGTCATTTCCAGCATGCGATCGTGAGATCCAGTTAGATCGATAAACACATGTCCATACCGAATGCCATCCAGTATCGCCGGCACAGATAAGTCTTGCGCATAAACCACTGTCGTTGGGATTCCCACGGAGTCAGGATGTGAAACGGGCCATGCGCCATGATGATTGTCACTGCCCCCGATCGCCGGGATTTGATAGCCGTCGCTTAATTGCTGCTCCCAGAAGCTGACACCGGAATAAGGGCCGTGGAGTGCCCCT
>CAVTLR010000015.1:0-6793 GCA_963735505.1 uncultured Acidobacteriota bacterium
CTGTAGGGACGCGTCCCTCCATTATGCCAGAATCTACCCGGCTTTTGCAAATGACTTGCTGAAGCGGTAGTGTCTCAGTCTGAAATCAGCCGAAGTCGAGGACGCCCGTCGTCAAAGCGCGATACACATAGAGGCAGAATCCAACGATCCCGCACAGACAGAAGATCGCATTGATTCTAGCTTCACGACTGCGAAGTAAATGCGAAGCAAAATAAAGGAAAGCAATACCGAGAAATATGGTCGTGAACACGAGCCACAGAACGTCTACTCTGAATCCACCCAATCTCAGATGTCCTATGATTTGATCCACCATGCCGATGTGGCGAGCATCGCCACTGAACCATCGCGACCAACTCACTGCAACCAGCGCAGTGTTAAAGACAACGAGACCGCGTAAAATGGCGCTCCTTCGGTGCGACAGAAACTTAGAATCAGGGATCGCCGCGGCCTCGGACTTCATGATCTAAAGTCTCCCACATTTTGCAGAGTTCTAGCTGACCAAAGCGGCGTGTGACCCATTCAACCCCTCCGTTGGCTTTAGCAGGCGAGGAACCTCCGGAGAAATCCATCCTCCTCCTCTCCGGATTCGCAACGATAAAAGGTCCGTACGATTTCGCGCACCGTCTCTCCGTTCGGGCCAGATTTCTTGTCCCCGTCCGAAAGATCAACCGCTGCCAACTCTTCTTTCGACAACCCTCCGTGAGGCATGGGAAGAACGAGCCGGATTTCGGCAAGGGCAACCACCTGTCCGTCCGAGAGTCTGATTTCAGAAAATATCCTCCGAAGTTCCTCGGGCCCGGCCCCATCCTTGAGAGCCAGCGAAATCCCTTGATCGATCGTTACGTCAACGGCCGCGCGCTTCTTCTCGATAAAGGAGACATCACATGGCTGCCCCGTCAGAGAGAGCGTCGCAAGGTGATACGCCCGCAAACCCAGACCAACGCCAAATTGTTCTGTCAGTCTTGTGATCTCTTGTTCCATTGTTGCCGACTACTCCTTCGAGCTTTAATGAGCAGCGTCGTGCAGGCTGGTGCCCCATTCAAGCCCTCCTTTGGCTTGAGTGGGGAGGAAAAGATTGTCATCCCGACCGAAGTGGAGGGACCTGCGTTTCCTCTGTAACCATCGTTGGGTGGTTTTCAATCCGCAGGGCTATTCGGAATCCCAGCCGGGGGCGAGGGTTGGAACCAGGAGGCTCCCCCAAATGGACTCTTACTGGCAAAATTCGGAATAGGCGCCAGGTAGCCACTCTGAATGTTTGAACTCTCTTGCATCCAAGGCGGGTTGTATTGCACGCGCTGCCCCACCTCAGACCAACGACATGCGAGATGCCCCGACTCCGATTGCCATGATGATTTCATCGCAGAGACCCTCCGATGATCGCGCAATCATCTTACTCCCCCACTGAATAGTGGCGCTACGCCGCCCGCAATCCGTCCAGAATCGACTTCGGCTCCAAGACGTTGGCGAGTGGGGGAATGTCGGAACCTAAACGCTTTTCCGACCTCCCATTTCGGAGCATCCACCTGATATTGCAGGTTGACTCCCGTTACGTAACGGATTACGCTTTCCTATGATTCAGTCGATCCGCCACAAGGGGCTGAACCGTCTGTATCAGAATGACGATTCTCGCGGCATAATTCAGGAACATCGTGAGAAATTGCGCGACATCCTGGCCCGGCTCGACGTTGCCAGCACAATCGACGATATGCGGATTCCCGGCTTCCGACTCCATCCGCTCCGGGGCGAGTTCGAGGGATTCTGGGCGGTCATTGTCCGTGCGAATTGGCGGGTTATCTTTCGCTTCACCGACGGTGACGCATGGGACGTCGATTATCTGGATTACCACTGAGTCACACGCTTTCTAAGGAGATTTGCCATGCCGATGAAAAATCCACCCCACCCCGGCGGCTTCGTGCTACGCCAGTGCATTGAGCCCTTTGGTCTGACGATCACCCGCGCCGCTGCAGCGCTGGGTGTCACCCGCACCACGTTATCCGAACTGGTGAACGAGAAGCGCGGCATTTCACCGGAGATGGCCGTGCGCTTGTCCAAGGTTTTCGGCGGTAGCGCCGAAAGCTGGTTGACCCAGCAGGCGCATTACGATCTCTCCCAGGTTCGTACCGACCGCATCAAACTCAAGCGCCTGGCCTGCGCGTAGATCCTCGCCGAGCAAGTCCACTTGCCGAAGCCGTGGATCCAGGTGGTTCACGGAACGGTTCCACAGAAATGCGCTCGTACCGTACTTCCAGCACCGTCAGGGATTCCGTCCCGCCCGGCGCTTCCAGAACGACGCTGTCACCGTCCGCCGACCTGGTCAACGCGCGCCCCAGCGGCGACACCCAACTGATGTGGTTGCGCTTGAGATCGACCTCGTCCGTGCCTACGATGCTCACCACTCGCTCCGCTCCCGCGGCATTGGCATAGCGCACCGTCGCCCCGAAGAATGCCCTCGTCGCCGACTGCCCCGCTCTCGCAGCTTCCGGGTCCACCACTTCCGCAGCTTCAATTCGCTTCGTCAGAAAGCGAATCCGCCCATCGATCTGCCGCAGCCGCCGCTTGCCGTACTGATAGTCGGCGTTCTCACTGCGATCGCCGTTGCTGGCAGCCCACGCCACCACCTCCACCACCGCCGGGCGGTCCCGGGTCACCAGAAACCGGTACTCCTCTTTCAGGCGCTCAAGTCCGCTCGGAGTAATGTAGTTCTTGCCATGCGCCCCCGGCTCGTCCCGTTGTGGGTGCCTCGTTTGCCCTTTCCGCATCTCCTACTCCTCCCACCGCGAATTCAGCGGCGCCCCAATGTATGCAAATGAACGCCAATGGAAAATGCCGTCGCTCATCGACGTTCATGGCAGTCCATCGTTGGCGCTAACTGATTTTTTCACGCCTTCCGGCCTATGGCCCATGTAACCCAGCCTGGCGCGCGCCTCGAATGCGCGTAGACCCGTTCTCACCAATGGCAAATTAACTTGCCGAAAACCCGACTTCTGAGGAACGGAGAACCTGTGAGCCTTGGATGAGGTGTGCCGTCATGAAAACCTTATCTGTGCCAGCGCATGCATGGGGCCACAATCCGGGAACTCCACAGGACTCGCAACTAATTTGATGAGATGAAGCGCTCTTGCGAAATCGTAGCGCAATATCCCTCATCACAGGTTATGATCGGGACGTCTTCACCCCTCCTCCAGACGCGCCCCCCAGCGACGGAAATTGATCTTGACTTCCTTCTACTTCCGCGTGAATTCGCGGAAGAAGAGAATTGCCGGTGAATTTTCATGAAACTCGTCTGTTACATTCTCTCGATACTCCTTCCATGCGCGGTTCCCGCGTTCGCAGGTGTTGGTCTCAACAGCCAGGCAGCTGAAGCTGCAGGGACGACTTCCGCGTCTGTCCCACTCACAGTGAATAGCGCAGGCACCGGCGGAGGAATGGTCATCAGCAGTCCAGCGGGGATTCACTGCCCGGGAAGCTGCACCGCCAGCTTCCCCAAAGGAACATCCGTCGTATTGACGGCGGCTCCAGAGGAAGGCACTACCTTTGCAGGATGGTCCGGCGCATGCACTGGGAAGAAAAAGTGCAGCCTGACTCTGGCGGACAATGCAACCGTGACGCCGACATTCGAGCAAGGAACAGCCGATATCACTTCGCTGCAACACATCGTCTTTTTTGCCCAGGAGAATCGCTCGCTCGATAACTACTTCGGGGCCATGCGGGAATATTGGAAGGAGAACGGAATTCCCGACCAATCATTCGACGGCCTGCCTCAGTTCAACCCAACCACTGGTGCGGCGCCGCATTATGGCGCCCCTCCCGCGATCCCCGGGTGCAACCCCGCCGATGCCAGCCCATGCGTCTGGGATCCAAGTCACACCGTGGCCTCATTCCATATGATTTCGGTGTGCAACGAAAATACCAGCCCTTCGTGGCAGGAGGCTCATAACGATTGGGACTATACGGATCCGGTGGGCCTGCATCCGGCAAAGAATAATGGATTTGTGCACACTGCCGCAGGAGACGCTCGCGACAACCCTGGACATCCGTTCCACGACATTCTCGGCCTCCGCGCCATGGGCTACTGGAACGGAACCGACATGAATTATGACTACTTCATGGCCAGCAATTTCGCCACCTCCGACCGCTTCTTCCAGCCCGTAATGTCGCGCACCGAGCTCAACCGCAATTACCTTGCGGCAGCCACATCCGGAGGATATGCGTTGCCGAACGGCTCCAACCCGAAGGACACGCCTCAGCTAAAGTCAAAACTGATTTGGGAGGAACTGCAGAATGCGGGCATCAGCTGGAAGGTCTACATTGACCCGGAGGGCACCGGTTGCACCGGGCCGCCCTACAACGTGACCTGCCTTCTCCATTCGGGTTACCTGGACGCCTTCACCTATTCAACCTACATCAAGGCAAATCTTGCATCGCACATTGCCCCGATCTCCGAGTATTTCAGCGATCTGGAAAACGGCACTCTGCCCCAGGTTGCGGAGATCGAACCGCCCTCGGACGCCGGGCTCGACCAACACGGATCCGACTCTGACGCCCATCCGGAAAATGTCCAGGCGGGAGCAAGGTTTACCTCCACACTCATCAACGCACTCATGAATAGCTCTTCGTGGGAAGATTCGGCATTTATCTTTTTCTTCGACGAGAGCGGCGGCCTCTACGATCACGTCGCGCCGCAGCCGACTGTCAGTCCCGATGGTATCCCCCCGATCGACTTGCCTGCAGGCTACATCTGTACTGGGAAAACGGGCCCAATATGCAATTTCACCTACACCGGCTATCGCATACCCATGACCGTCATTTCTCCATTCGCCAAGCAGAATTATGTCTCGCACACCGTGATGGATTCGACCGCCATCCTGAAGTTCATCGAAGAGCGGTTCAACCTACCTGCCCTCACCAAGCGGGACGCGGCCCAGCCGGATATGTCGGAGTTTTTCGATTTCAACAGTCCGCCGTGGATGTCTCCGCCGACGCCTCCAGCGCAAAATATGAAGAACCCGTGCTACTTGACCAAGGTGCCCTAGAGTTTGTTCACCATACCGGGACGAACAACGTTCGCGTGTCCATACAGTCGTGCCTGGATGGACACGCATCAGGTACGACATCCGAGTCCGGATTTTGCCTCAGCGTTTCATGTCTCTCGAGCTTCCTTGAGCAGGTCTGAGAAATCAGCACTTCAGATGGGGCGCTTTGTGTTGGAGCGTATCGTGAAGCGCCTATCCAATAAAAAAAGTGTCTACACTTCTCGGATGTTTGGTTCCCTCAATACCGTATTTTTGCCAATCTTCCTCAGTCCCCGGCTGAGGTCGAGGCCCGACGAGCCGGACTTCAGTACCTATTTGACGGTTGCGGTGACTGTGCTCTCCCACTTCTGACCGGCGGTGTTGGTGGCGATGACCGCGAACCGGTGAGCGCCTGCGGCCAGGCTGACAGAGGTGGTGAGCGTATCGCTGCCGGGTGCGTTAAAGTTCTTCACTCCGTCCACCCACAATTGCGTGCTCACGATGGTTCCAGTGACATTTGAAGCCGCCTCCACCAGCACCGGCGAGCTGACGCTGGAACCGCTGGCGGGAACGCAGATTTTGACTCCGGGAGTAGCTGGTGCGTGGCACAGGTTGGAAACAACCACGAGGGCATTCGGGGTGCCGCTGATCTTGAACGGCGAGCCGGGGGCCTCGCTGATGCTGGTCGGCGTGACCGTGAACACGTGCAGCCTGTTCGCGGACTTGTTCAGCGCATACAGGTGATCGTTATTGTCCCATTGCAGCTGGTTGATAGGATCGGCCGTTAGTGCGTGGCTGTAGGGCGTGATCGGGTCGGCTCCATTGAAGTGGAAGACCTGCAGGCTCGAAGGCTGAAAGTCGGATGCAACCGCCAGAAGCTTGCCCGAAGGAGACATCTGAAAAGAGGTCGGATACATAACACCGGTAGGATACAGATGTGCGATCGGCATATTTTCCGAGGTGTTGGTGGAAGCAATATTTCCCTGGGCGTCGACCGTGTAACTCGCCAGCACTTGGTCAGCTCCTCCTGCGGTCAACAGGCCCATCGCCAGGTGATTGGTTGGGTCCGCTGCCACATTCCAATGCAGGTAGGAGTATGTGCCTTGGTAGGGGGGTGGGTCTGTTTCATTGAAGTTGATGTACTGAAGCGAGCCGTCGCTTTGGCGCTGGAGTGCGCTCAGTCCCGCCCATGCGGTATAGGCGAACGCATCGTTTGCGGTGATTGTAAAAGTGAAGAACGCCCCGTCTCCATCCCCCCAGGGGTCGTCGGAATCCTGGACTGCGGCGCCATTAAATGTAAGCGCGCCGGAAGATTTGTCGACGTCATACGTCTGGTAAGCAACACATAGAAGACTGGATGTAGACTCTGGGTTCAATTGCACATACAGGTTTTGGCCGGTCTATGGTCGAGAATCGCGGCTGTTACCCACCCACAGTCGGTACCGTAGTAGTTCTGCGTATCGATCTCGGACTTCTGCTCTCCGAGCGCTCCGTTCGATGCGACGGAGTAGGAATAGACGCCGTACCCGTACGTGTCTGAACTGATGAAGTACTTTCCGTTACTGGCTGAGGCAGTACCCGCAATCTTGAACGGGGAGCCAGAGACCAGGGTCAGCTTTCCGTTAGCAGCGGCATCGTAGAGATAAACTCCGTTGGCGGTGCCGACGTAGACATACGCCTCATCCGCCGCTGTAACGGTTGCCGCTGGATCGGCTTTAGAAGATTGCTCCTGGGT
The DNA here is from genome assembly GCA_963735505.1 of uncultured Acidobacteriota bacterium. GTDB lineage: Bacteria > Acidobacteriota > Terriglobia > Terriglobales > Acidobacteriaceae > JAKAAZ01. The sequence continues at coordinate 6,748 of CAVTLR010000015.1, forward strand.
TAGGGCTGGTCCGGCCGACAGAATGGCAAGACAGAGGGTGAATATG
>CAVTLR010000016.1:0-5511 GCA_963735505.1 uncultured Acidobacteriota bacterium
CCATAGGGACGCGTCTTCCCATTATGCCAGATTCTACCGGCCTTTTGCAAATGCCCCGGCCAGAATTTCAGTGGCAACAATATCGCTGACTGATCAACCCTGGCATCGTGACGTGCGCCACATTGGGTGCTCGAGCGGACAACGCATTTGCGCGCGGTTCCCATGACGGGGCACGCGTATGATTGGGTTTGGCTCCCGACCGCATAAAAGGAATTGAGTATGAACGTCAACCTGGACCTGTTGATCGCCCGTGAAGACTTTGAGATGCCAATTGACGGCGATGCTCCGGTAAAGCAATCAATCGATATCAAAGACTTAGAGCACGATGCTTTTTTCTACGGAGCCTTACGTAAGCCGGATTTTCAGCGCGAAACCGACGAATGGGACCCTCAAAGGGTTCTGGGCTTGATTCAAACGTTTATCGAGGGGGATTTAATTCCAGCCGTAATTCTCTGGAAAAACCGAGAACTGCTTTTCGTGATCGATGGATCGCATAGGCTAAGTGCTCTCATTGCATGGGCACAAGATGATTACGGGGACGGAGATATTTCTAAGAAATTCTTCGATACCGGCGCAATACCCGATGATCAGAAGAAGGTCGCGGAGAAGACACGCACATTAGTGAATAGCACGGTAGGCTGATCAAGATCACAAGAATGCGATCAAGAATCCCGACAAATACGGCCCAGAGATACGAGAAGCAGCACGCGCTTTAGGGAGTAGGCCACTTCAATTGCAGTGGGTTAAAGGCGATGCCGGAAAGGCCGAGGCCTCATTCATTCGTATAAATCGTAAGGCTGTAAATATCTCCCCGCAAGAACTTGAGCTAATAGAAAAACGGAAGAAGCCTCAAACGATTGCCGCTCGCGCCATCAAGAGCCGGGGAACCGGACACAAGTATTGGTCTCTTTTCCCGCCAGATAAGCAAAAGCGAATCGAAGAGTTGGCGACCGAGATACATGATCTTATGTTCCACCCAGCTCTCAATTATCCAATTGAGAGTTTGGACCTTCCGCCCGGAGGACCCGTTTATGCGACTCCTACACTTCGGATGGTTTACGACTTCGTAGCTCTTTGTGTGGGCGTTGTGTCACAGGAGAACGACGCGCTCGGTACTCGCACCATCGAGTATCTGGAAAGATGCCGTAGAGTGATGTGGCTATTGCTGAGCAACCATGCTTCTTCCCTTGGCCTCCATCCGGCTATTTACTTTTATAGTTGGACGGGAAACCAACAACCTATACTCTTTCTCGCCGTGGTATCCCTCATGCTTGAGATGGAACGGTCGAATCGCCTGATTGAGTTCACAGAACGCCGACGGGTGTTTGAAGAGTTTCTCTTTTCCAATCGAACACTGCTCAATCAGATCGTTAGGAAGTTTGGAACCAAGGATTCTGGATTTAACCATCTCGAAGGCTTTTACAAGGATGTTTTATCGCTGATTGGCTCGGGATGTGAACCAAAAATTATAGCCACAGAACTTGCCAAGAACGCTTCGTATTCTTATCTGCAGCCTGGCGAGCTTGCTTACGAGGGAGTAGCTCCAACTAGAATGTCTAAGCCCGTTAGAGCTGGATTGGTGATGAATAAGCTTTTGGAGGTTGCGCCGCGCTGTTCTGAGTGCGGAGGATTTCTTCCAAGTCAGGCAATAAGCGTGGATCACACAATTCCATCCAATGAAGGCGGAATGACAACTAAGGAAAACACAACCTTGATGCATCGGTTCTGTAATCATGGAGTGAAGGAACATAAACGTTCTTTAGCGCGTAAGGGACCACCTGTCGGAGGAAACTGAGGGGCCGGGTGACCCATTCAAGCCCTCCGTTGGCTTGAGTGGGGAGGAAAAGATTGTCATCCCGACCGAAGTGGAGGGACCTGCGTTTCCTCTGTAACCATCGTCGGGTGGTTTTCAATCCACAGGGCGATTCGGAATCCCAGCCGGGGGCGAGGGTTGGAACCAGGAGGCTCCCCCAAATGGACTCTTACTGGCAAAATTCGGACTAGGCGCCAGGTAGCCACTCTGAATGTTTGAAGTCTCTTGCATCCAACTCGGATTGTATTGGACGCGCTGCCCCACCTCAGACCAACGACATGCGAGATGCCCCGACTCCGATTGCCATGATGATTTCATCGCAGAGAACCTCCGATGATCGCGCAATCATCTTACTCCTCCACTGAAGAGTGGCGCTACGCCGCCCGCAATCCGTCCAGAATCGACTTCGGCTCCAAGACATGCCGAGTGCCCCATTTAAGCCCTACATTGGCTTGAGTGGGGAATGTCGGAACCCGAAACCTATTTCCGAACTCCTGTTTCGGGGCTTCCGCCTGATATTGCGAGTTGACCTCCGTTACGTAACGGATTACGCTTTCCTATGATTCAGTCGATCCGCCATAAGGGGCTGAACCGTCTGTATCAGAGTGACGATTCTCGCGGCGTAATCCAGGAACATCGTGAGAAACTACGCGACATCCTGGCACGTCTCGACGTTGCAGGCACAATCGACGATATGCGGATTCCCGGCTTCCGACTCCATCCGCTGCGGGGCGAGTTCGAGGGATTCTGGGCGGTCATCGTCCGTGCGAATTGGCGGGTTATCTTTCGCTTCACCGACGGTGACGCATGGGACGTCGATTATCTGGATTATCACTGAGTCACACGCTTTCTAAGGAGATTTGCCATGCCGATGAAAAATCCACCCCACCCCGGCGGCTTCGTGCTACGCCAGTGCATTGAGCCCTTTGGCCTGACGATCACCCGCGCCGCTGCAGCGCTGGGTGTCACCCGCACCACGTTATCCGAACTGGTGAACGAGAAGCGCGGCATTTCACCGGAGATGGCCGTGCGCTTGTCCAAGGTTTTCGGCGGTAGCGCCGAAAGCTGGTTGACCCAGCAGGCGCATTACGATCTCTCCCAGGTTCGTACCGACCGCATCAAACTCAAGCGCCTGGCCTGCGCGTAGATCCTCGCCGAGCAAGTCCACTTGCCGAAGCCGTGGATCCAGGTGGTTCCCGGAACGGTTCCACAGAAATGCGCTCGTACCGTACTTCCAGCACCATCAGGGATTCTGTCCCGCCCGGCGCTTCCAGAACGACGCTGTCACCGGCCGCCGACCTGGTCAAAGCGCGCCCCAGCGGCGACACCCAGCTGATGTGATTGCGCTTGAGATCGACCTCGTCCGTGCCCACGATGCTCACCACTCGCTCCGCCCCCGCGGCATTGGCATAGCGCACCGTCGCCCCGAAGAATGCCCTCGTCGCCGACTGCCCCGATCTCGCAGCTTCCGGGTCCACCACTTCCGCGGCTTCAATTCTCTTCGTCAGAAAACGAATCCGCCCATCGATCTGCCGCAGCCGCCGCTTACCGTACTGATAGTCGGCGTTCTCACTGCGATCGCCGTTGCTGGCCGCCCACGCCACCACCTCCACCACCGCCGGCCGGTCCCTGGTCACCAGAAATCGGTACTCATCCTTCAGGCGCTCAAGTCCGCTCGGAGTAATGTAGTTCTTGCCATGCGCCCCCGGCTCGTCCCGTTGTGGGTGCCTCGTTTGCCCTTTCCGCATCTCCTACTCCTCCCACCGCGAATTCAGTCCCGCCGCAATGTACGCGGATGAACGCCAATGGAAAACGCTGTAGCTCATCCCCGTTCATGGCAGTTCATTTTTGGCCCTAACTGATTTTTTCACGCCTTCCAGCTCCGTGGCCCATGTAACCCAGCCTGGAGCGCGCCTCGAATGCGCGTAGACCCGTTCTCACCAATGGCAAATGAACTTGCCGAAAACCCGGGCGGTCTCAACCGGTCGACGCAACACTGGCTTGGAGTTTACTCGCTGGAGTTTCAAAGCCCAAGGTTTTCCGTGGGCGTTGATTCAGTTGCAGGGCTACCTTGTCGAGATCGGCTTGGGAGTAGTTGGACAAGTCGGTTTTCCTGGGGAAGTACTGTCGCAGTAGCCCATTGGTGTTTTCGTTGGTGCCGCGCTGCCAAGGACTCTGCGGATCGCAGAAGTAGACGTTCACCTTCGTGGCCACGGTGAAGCTCTTGTGTTTGGCCATCTCCAGCCCTCGGTCCCAGGTCAACGAGCGCCTGAGGGACGCGGGCAGTTTACGAACCTGCCGGGTCAGCGCGTCGACCACGGTTGCAGTGTCCTTGCTGGACACTTTGACCAGCAGGGTAAACCGCGAATGTCGTTCCACCAGGGTTGCGATATGACTGTTGCTGGTGCCGGCGAGCAGATCGCCCTCCCAATGCCCGGGAATGGCGCGGTCTTCAATCTCCGCAGGCCTCTCCCGGATGGAAATGGCATCGACGATCTGACCGTGGGACTTTCCGCCAGCCCGAGCGTGCACGGAGCGGCGGATAAGCCGCTTGGACCGCAGGTGCTGCATCAGCTCTTTTTTCAACACTCCTCGAGCCTGAATAAATAAGCTGCGGTAGATGGTCTCGTGGGACACGCGCATGCTCTCGTTGCTGGGATACCGTCTCTTCAGCCAACCGGAAATCTGTTGCGGCGACCAGTTCAGGATCAGTTTACTGGCCACCATCAAGCGCAACTTCCGGCGCTTGGCGAGCAGGCAGGTCTTGGGCCGCTGGGCCGACTTCCAGGCCTGATGATCGGCTTCACTGGCTCGATACACTGGACGCCCGCCGTGACGCGCCACTTCCCGGCTCACCGTCGAGGCAGCCCGATCGAGTCCCCTGGCAATCTCGCGAATCGACGAACCGGAAGCTAAGCCTCTTGAGATCTCTTCCCGCTCAGCCAGCGTCAGCGTTCGCACCGAGCGCCGAGGAACGGCCGGAACCATGCCGCCGTGCTGCCATAACAGGAACTGAATCGAGCCATGGTCCTTGCCAATCGCACGACCAATCTCATGCAACGACTCTCCAGCCTTCCAACGCCGCCAGATCTCAGTCCTCTGCGTTGCAGAAAGACCGTACCGTCTTCCTTGTCTCATAAAACACCACCTCTAAGAAATGATCCATATCAGATGGTGTTGCATCGACCGGTTGAGACCGCCCCGCTTTTCTGGCACTATCTTGTCTTCCAAGTGAGTTGCAGTGCGGCGGCATCTGCCAAGAGGGTCAGCAGTGTCGCAACAGAACAGATTACGTACAACCCTGACGTCGGCTTCATGATGCGGGGATCTGCAGCGTCGTGAAGCGTCTCGACGATTTGATACACCACCATTACTGTCAGTGAGAAGCGTCCGACCCAGATCGAGATTGAACTGGCTCTCGACAGCCTACCTGTCAGTCTGGAAATCGCCCCTCCGGTGAGCAGGACCGGCCCAATCCACAGCCATGACAACCACAACAGCATCTTTCCTAGGTAGTGCCATGGTGGCTCGTTTCCAAGAAATCCACCCAGCAAGGCGATGAACCCCAACACTACGAAACCCCAGAGCAGTCCGACTGAAACGAGGAAGCCTGAGGCCAATCTCATACGAGCATTTGAAAGGGGCTGCATGCCATCAGTATTGCAGGCAAGCGACTTAGACCGACTGAACATCCTTGA
>CAVTLR010000017.1:0-9451 GCA_963735505.1 uncultured Acidobacteriota bacterium
TGATATTGCAGGTTGACTCCCGTTACGTAACGGATTACGCTTTCCTATGATTCAGTCGATCCGCCACAAGGGGCTGAACCGTCTGTATCAGAGTGACGATTCTCGCGGCATAATTCAGGAACATCGTGAGAAATTGCGCGACATCCTGGCCCGGCTCGACGTTGCCAGCACAATCGACGATATGCGGATTCCCAGCTTCCGACTCCATCCGCTCCGGGGCGAGTTCGAGGGATTCTGGGCGGTCATTGTCCGTGCGAATTGGCGGGTTATCTTTCGCTTCACCGACGGTGACGCATGGGACGTCGATTATCTGGATTATCACTGAGTCACACGCTTTCTAAGGAGATTTGCCATGCCGATGAAAAATCCACCCCACCCCGGCGGCTTCGTGCTACGCCAGTGCATTGAGCCCTTTGGCCTGACGATCACCCGCGCCGCTGCAGCGCTGGGTGTCACCCGCACCACGTTATCCGAACTGGTGAACGAGAAGCGCGGCATTTCACCGGAGATGGCCGTGCGCTTGTCCAAGGTATTCGGCGGCAGCGCCGAAAGCTGGTTGACCCAGCAGGCGCATTACGATCTCTCCCAGGTTCGTACCGACCGCATCAAACTCAAGCGCCTGGCCTGCGCGTAGATCCTCGCCGAGCAAGTCCACTTGCCGAGGCCGTGGATCCAGGTGGTTCACGGAACGGTTCCACAGAAATGTGCTCGTACCGTACTTCCAGCACCGTCAGGGATTCCGTCCCGCCCGGCGCTTCCAGAACGACGCTGTCACCGGCTGCCGACCTCGTCAACGCGCGCCCCAGCGGCGACACCCAACTGATGTGGTTGCGCTTGAGATCGACCTCGTCCGTGCCTACGATGCTCACCACTCGCTCCGCTCCCGCGGCATTGGCATAGCGCACAGTCGCCCCGAAGAATGCCCTCGTCGCCGCCTGCCCCGTTCTCGCAGCTTCCGGGTCCACCACTTCCGCAGCTTCAATTCGCTTCGTCAGAAAACGAATCCGCCCATCGATCTGCCGCAGCCGCCGCTTGCCGTACTGATAGTCGGCGTTCTCACTGCGATCCCCGTTGCTGGCGGCCCACGCCACCACCTCCACCACCGCCGGGCGGTCCCGGGTCACCAGAAACCGGTACTCCTCTTTCAGGCGCAGCAGTCCGCTCGGAGTGATGTAGTTCTTGCCATGCGCCCCCGGCTCGTCCCGTTGTGGGTGTCTCGTTTGCCCTTTCCGCATCTCCTACTCCTCCCACCGCGAATTCAGCGGCGCCCCAATGTATGCAAATGAACGCCAATGGAAAATGCCGTCGCTCATCGACGTTCATGGCAGTCCATCGTTGGCGCTAACTGATTTTTTCACGCCTTCCGGCCTATGGCCCATGTAACCCAGCCTGGAGCGCGCCTCGAATGCGCGTAGACCCGTTCTCACCAATGGCAAATTAACTTGCCGAAAACCCGACTTCTGAGGAACGGAGAACCTGTGAGCCTTGGATGAGGTGTGCCGTCATGAAAACCTTATCTGTGCCAGCGCATGCATGGGGCCACAATCCGGGAACTCCACAGGACTCGCAACTAATTTGATGAGATGAAGCGCTCTTGCGAAATCGTAGCGCAATATCCCTCATCACAGGTTATGATCGGGACGTCTTCACCCCTCCTCCAGACGCGCCCCCCAGCGACGGAAATTGATCTTGACTTCCTTCTACTTCCGCGTGAACTCGCGGAAGAAGAGAATTGCCGGTGAATTTTCATGAAACTCGTCTGTTACATTCTCTCGATACTCCTTCCATGCGCGGTTCCCGCGTTCGCAGGTGTTGGTCTCAACAGCCAGGCAGCTGAAGCTGCAGGGACGACTTCCGCGTCTGTCCCACTCACAGTGAATAGCGCAGGCACCGGCGGAGGAATGGTCATCAGCAGTCCAGCGGGGATTCACTGCCCGGGAAGCTGCACCGCCAGCTTCCCCAAAGGAACATCCGTCGTATTGACGGCGGCTCCAGAGGAAGGCACTACCTTTGCAGGATGGTCCGGCGCATGCACTGGGAAGAAAAAGTGCAGCCTGACTCTGGCGGACAATGCAACCGTGACGCCAACATTCGAGCAAGGAACAGCCGATATCACTTCGCTGCAACACATCGTCTTTTTTGCCCAGGAGAATCGCTCGCTCGATAACTATTTCGGGGCCATGCGGGAATATTGGAAGGAGAACGGAATTCCCGACCAATCATTCGACGGCCTGCCTCAGTTCAACCCAACCACTGGTGCGGCGCCGCATTATGGCGCCCCTCCCGCGATCCCCGGGTGCAACCCCGCCGATGCCAGCCCATGCGTCTGGGATCCAAGTCACACCGTGGCCTCATTCCATATGATTTCGGTGTGCAACGAAAATACCAGCCCTTCGTGGCAGGAGGCTCATAACGATTGGGACTATACGGATCCGGTGGGCCTGCATCCGGCAAAGAATAATGGATTTGTGCACACTGCCGCAGGAGACGCTCGCGACAACCCTGGACATCCGTTCCACGACATTCTCGGCCTCCGCGCCATGGGCTACTGGAACGGAACCGACATGAATTATGACTACTTCATGGCCAGCAATTTCGCCACCTCCGACCGCTTCTTCCAGCCCGTAATGTCGCGCACCGAGCTCAACCGCAATTACCTTGCGGCAGCCACATCCGGAGGATATGCGTTGCCGAACGGCTCCAACCCGAAGGACACGCCTCAGCTAAAGTCAAAACTGATTTGGGAGGAACTGCAGAACGCGGGCATCAGCTGGAAGGTCTACATTGACCCGGAGGGCACCGGTTGCACCGGGCCGCCCTACAACGTGACCTGCCTTCTCCATTCGGGTTACCTGGACGCCTTCACCTATTCAACCTACATCAAGGCAAATCTTGCATCGCACATTGCCCCGATCTCCGAGTATTTCAGCGATCTGGAAAACGGCACTCTGCCCCAGGTTGCGGAGATCGAACCGCCCTCGGACGCCGGGCTCGACCAACACGGATCCGACTCTGACGCCCATCCGGAAAATGTCCAGGCGGGAGCAAGGTTTACCTCCACACTCATCAACGCACTCATGAATAGCTCTTCGTGGGAAGATTCGGCATTTATCTTTTTCTTCGACGAGAGCGGCGGCCTCTACGATCACGTCGCGCCGCAGCCGACTGTCAGTCCCGATGGTATCCCCCCGATCGACTTGCCTGCAGGCTACATCTGTACTGGGAAAACGGGCCCAATATGCAATTTCACCTACACCGGCTATCGCATACCCATGACCGTCATTTCTCCATTCGCCAAGCAGAATTATGTCTCGCACACCGTGATGGATTCGACCGCCATCCTGAAGTTCATCGAAGAGCGGTTCAACCTACCTGCCCTCACCAAGCGGGACGCGGCCCAGCCGGATATGTCGGAGTTTTTCGATTTCAACAGTCCGCCGTGGATGTCTCCGCCGACGCCTCCAGCGCAAAATATGAAGAACCCGTGCTACTTGACCAAGGTGCCCTAGAGTTTGTTCACCATACCGGGACGAACAACGTTCGCGTGTCCATACAGTCGTGCCTGGATGGACACGCATCAGGTACGACATCCGAGTCCGGATTTTGCCTCAGCGTTTCATGTCTCTCGAGCTTCCTTGAGCAGGTCTGAGAAATCAGCACTTCAGATGGGGCGCTTTGTGTTGGAGCGTATCGTGAAGCGCCTATCCAATAAAAAAAGTGTCTACACTTCTCGGATGTTTGGTTCCCTGAATACCGTATTTTTGCCAATCTTCCTCAGTCCCCGGCTGAGGTCGAGGCCCGACGAGCCGGACTTCAGTACCTATTTGACGGTTGCGGTGACTGTGCTCTCCCACTTCTGACCGGCGGTGTTGGTGGCGATGACCGCGAACCGGTGAGCGCCTGCGGCCAGGCTGACAGAGGTGGTGAGCGTATCGCTGCCGGGTGCGTTAAAGTTCTTCACTCCGTCCACCCACAATTGCGTGCTCACGATGGTTCCAGTGACATTTGAAGCCGCCTCCACCAGCACCGGCGAGCTGACGCTGGAACCGCTGGCGGGAACGCAGATTTTGACTCCGGGAGTAGCTGGTGCGTGGCACAGGTTGGAAACAACCACGAGGGCATTCGGGGTGCCGCTGATCTTGAACGGCGAGCCGGGGGCCTCGCTGATGCTGGTCGGCGTGACCGTGAACACGTGCAGCCTGTTCGCGGACTTGTTCAGCGCATACAGGTGATCGTTATTGTCCCATTGCAGCTGGTTGATAGGATCGGCCGTTAGTGCGTGGCTGTAGGGCGTGATCGGGTCGGCTCCATTGAAGTGGAAGACCTGCAGGCTCGAAGGCTGAAAGTCGGATGCAACCGCCAGAAGCTTGCCCGAAGGAGACATCTGAAAAGAGGTCGGATACATAACACCGGTAGGATACAGATGTGCGATCGGCATATTTTCCGAGGTGTTGGTGGAAGCAATATTTCCCTGGGCGTCGACCGTGTAACTCGCCAGCACTTGGTCAGCTCCTCCTGCGGTCAACAGGCCCATCGCCAGGTGATTGGTTGGGTCCGCTGCCACATTCCAATGCAGGTAGGAGTATGTGCCTTGGTAGGGGGGTGGGTCTGTTTCATTGAAGTTGATGTACTGAAGCGAGCCGTCGCTTTGGCGCTGGAGTGCGCTCAGTCCCGCCCATGCGGTATAGGCGAACGCATCGTTTGCGGTGATTGTAAAAGTGAAGAACGCCCCGTCTCCATCCCCCCAGGGGTCGTCGGAATCCTGGACTGCGGCGCCATTAAATGTAAGCGCGCCGGAAGATTTGTCGACGTCATACGTCTGGTAAGCAACACATAGAAGACTGGATGTAGACTCTGGGTTCAATTGCACATACAGGTTTTGGCCGGTATGGTCGAGAATCGCGGCTGTTACCCACCCACAGTCGGTACCGTAGTAGTTCTGCGTATCGATCTCGGACTTCTGCTCTCCGAGCGCTCCGTTCGATGCGACGGAGTAGGAATAGACGCCGTACCCGTACGTGTCTGAACTGATGAAGTACTTTCCGTTACTGGCTGAGGCAGTACCCGCAATCTTGAACGGGGAGCCAGAGACCAGGGTCAGCTTTCCGTTAGCAGCGGCATCGTAGAGATAAACTCCGTTGGCGGTGCCGACGTAGACATACGCCACGTCCGCCGCTGTAACGGTTGCCGCTGGATCGGCTTTAGAAGATTGCTCCTGGGTTAGGGCTGGTCCGGCCGACAGAATGGCAAGACAGAGGGTGAATATGCAACTCCTGACAGCGTGCGTCATGGTGTGCTGCTCCTGGAAATATTTCGAGCTATTGGCGGATAGGCTTTTCGCTATTCCCGGGAGGGTAGGGTGCGGTCCAGCGGAGTTCTGCCGTGCTTCGTTGGCTGGCTACTGAGAGTACATCTGCGCTGGGTGAGTTGCCAAGAGAGATTTCGGAAAATAATTGCCGGGTGCCCCATTCAAGCCTTCTTTTGGCTTGGGTGGGAAGAAGTTTCACGGCCGCCAACTTGGTGCTGGGGTCCGCTCTCCTGAAACTTCAAGTAGTGTGTCAGTTTGAACTTTGCTTCGGAACCTAGCAGAATGTCAGCTCTGCCATTCTGGTATTTCTTTAGAATTCCCCAGCTTCCCGCGGCAATATCGCATCAGTCGAATCAAGTGGAATTGCAAGAATACTTGTGCGCTGAGGGCGATGCCGTGGAAGTTGGGACGCCGCTCGCCATTATCGAGAACGATTGGGCCGTGATGCGGCTAAGTGCCAACGGCAAGGGCATCGTGAGAAAAATATTCTTCTCTACGCACACTCACGTAAACGTGGGCGATCCCATCGCCATTATTGGCACCGATGGAGAGGAAATTCCTCACAGTAAGGGCTATTCGCTACTGGAAGTCATAAAAGAGAAGCGGCGGCTGGCCCAAATTTCGGAACGTGTTAACTGAAAAATCTGGGTGCCCCAGAGCCTGCCCTGAGCTTGTCGAAGGGTCCCGCTTCTGACACCTGGGATGGATCCTCTCACCCGCCGCGGCGGGGCACCGACCGCATCAAGCTCAAGCGCCTCGAATGCGCCGAGGCCCGTTCTCACCAAAGGGCAAATGAACTTGCCGAAAAGGTGGTCTCAACCGGTGATGCAACACCATCTGATATGGATCATTTCTTAGAGGTGGTGTTTTATGAGACAAGGAAGACGGTACGGTCTTTCTGCAACGCAGAGGACTGAGATCTGGCGGCGTTGGAAGGCTGGAGAGTCGTTGCATGAGATTGGTGTGCGATTGGCAAGGACTATGGCTCGATTCAGTTCTGTTATGGCAGCACGGCGGCATGGTTCCGGCGTTCTCGGCGCTCGGTGCGAACGCTGACGCTGGCTGAGCGGGAAGAGATCTCAAGAGGCTTAGCTTCCGGTTCGTCGATTCGCGAGATTGCAGGGGACTCGATCGGGCTGCCTCGACGGTGAGCGGGAAGTGGCGCGTCACGGCGGGCGTCCAGTGTATCGAGCCGGTGAAGCCGATCATCAGGCCTGGAAGTCGGCCCAGCGGCCAAGACCTGCCTGCTCGCCAAGCGCGGAAGTTGCGCTTGATGGTGGCCAGTAACTGATCTGAACTGGTCGCCGCAACAGATTTCCGGTTGGCTGAAGAGACGGTATCCCAGCAACGAGAGCATGCGCGTGTCCCACGAGACCATCTACCGCAGCTTATTTATTCAGGCTGGAGGTATGTTGAAAAAAGAGCTGATGCAGCACCTGCGGTCAAGCGGCTTATCCGCCGCTCCGTGCACGCTCGGGCTGGCGGAAAGTCCCACGGTAGATCGTCGATGCCATTTCCATCCGGGAGAGGCCTGGGAGATTGAAGACCGCGCCATTCCCGGGCATTGGGAGGGCGATCTGCTCGCCGGCACCAGCAATAGTCATATCGCAACCTGGTGGAACGACGTTGCGGTTTACCCTGCTGGTCAAAGTGTCCAGCAAGGACGCTGCAACCGTGGTCGACGCGCTGAGTAGGCAGGTTCGTAAACTGCCCGCGTCCCTGAGGCGCTCGTTGACCTGGGACCGAGGGCTGGAGATGGCCAAACACAAGAGCTTCACGGTGGACACGAAGGTGAAAGTCTACTTCTGCGATCCGCAGAGTCCTTGGCAGCGCGGCACCAACGAAAACACCAATGGGCTACTGCGACAGTACTTCCCTAGGAAAATCGACTTGTCCAACTACTCTCAAGCCGATCTCGACAAGGTAGCCCTGCAACTGAATCAACGCCCACGGAAAACTTGGGCTTTGAAACTCCAGCGAGTAAACTCCAAGCAGTGTTGCGTCGACGTTGAGACCCCGACTTTTCAGGAAGTATGCTCAAACTGATTGCGATCGGAAGTAAGAGCTAATATTCCTTAGACTGCGGGGGTCGTATGCGAAAGGGGAAACACCAGGTGGTGGATTATTTCTCGTACTGGAGTTCGGTTCGTTGCCTACGCGCGCACATGCTTCTTGGCCAGAGTTGACCAGCTCACGACAACAACCAGCCAGCGGCCGGCTCGCTTCTGCAGTTCCCATTTGTGGCTTCCCTCGGCCTCCCTTGAGGTGGGCTCTCCCACCAGTGAAAACGTGGTTTTAAATTTCGCGGTCAAAGACACACTCTCGTTCGATCCACGAAGATGGCGATCGGATATCTCGATAGAGTGAATCTTCGCAATTCCCCGTGTCAAGTACGCGAGAACTGCATCCCTGCCACGCACCGGCGGACTGTCCGGAGGCCGTAGTTCAATATCCTGGGCGCAAAAATCCAGCAAGTTTCTCGCTTCTCCAGTTACTTCTAGCTCGATCCACGCTGAGTGGATTCGCTCGATTTCGAGGATGCTATCTTTTGTGAGGGCGTCCATAGTCATTCACATGGATCATAGGTCGCGTCAATACTATTGCAAAACGTGTCCTTAATCCGATCTCATGGGATTGAACTTGCCGAAAACGTGACTTTTCTGGAAGGTTCCTCGGCGCGCCTCCCGATCGCCCGCTGCAAGGCAGATAGGTGGACGGGTTCTGACTTTTGAGATGATGCACCTTATCCGATGAGGATCGTCTATGTTTCTATCAGGCAGCCGATGACTACACCGGTGCGATGGGGAGATGTGAGATGAGATGGTTGGTCGCAAGCTTGTTACTCGCTTCATCATGCCTTTGTTCCGTCGCCGAGACAAAGCCTGCGCTGTCCGGAAGAGTTCTCGATGCCGACGGCAAACCAATTGCGCACGCAACCGTCATGGTTTATCACGCGGGCGTCAAGGTGGGATACAGCACCTATTGTCCAAGCTGCTACCGTGACTGCGGCAAACGGGTGACCACCGACCACAATGGGGATTTCAATCTAGCGAGCCTCGCTCCTGGCCTTTGGTTTACGTTGCTGGTCGTACAGGAGGGTTATACCCCGGTCATCTCCGCAAAGCTGGATCCTGACAAAACAAGCGGATGGGAAGCGAAGCTGATACGACGTCCCGCGCCATCGGCCGACGCCAGCGTTGCACGGGGAAGAGTCACCGATTCTGCCGGAAACCCTGTCCGCGATGCGATCGTCGAACCAATCGGTCTCAACCTTGGGAAGCTGAGCACCTACGGAACCGTTCCCGGCCTGGATCCGCTGGCTGTTACCAACGCAAACGGAGAGTTTCAAATTTCGTACCTCGGGAGCAGCTCAGCCATGCTGGTCGAGATTGAAGGACGCGGCTATGCTCCGAAATTTGTGAGGCTTGCTACCGGACCAAGCCGCACGGGTGTGGTGGTGTCAGAAGGAGCGACGATTCGCGGAATCCTCGTGGCAAGCGGCAAGCCTGTCGGCAATGCGGAAGTTGGACTTTTCCCAAAAAATCGCGGGATGTACAGCGAGAACCTGGCCGTCCTCGGGGATCCCTACACGGAAGAACGAGTTGGCACGGCGGCAGACGGCTCGTTCTTAATAAGCAACGTGCCTCAACCAGTTACTTGGTTGCTTTATGGGAAAATGAGCTCGATGCCTAATGGGGAGGGTACAGAGCCTCTTGAGATCAAGACATCTGCGGATGGTCAATTTCTTGACCATGTGCGTCTGGCCGCCGGGCCCGCACACATCATCACAGGCAAGGTATTACTTAGCGATGGGCGCGCGATTGCGAAAGGAATGCGAGTTACCTTGGGCGCCCACGATCTTTGGGATACGCAAACGGTTGCGCTTTCCGGAGATGGGACGTTCCAGATCGGGAATGTACCTGATGGCGACTATTGTCTAATGCCGTCCATCAGTGGCTACAAAACGAGCGGCGGAGCGACCAGCACCTGCAACGTGCCGGTTAAGGTGACAGGTAGGGATATCCGGGGTCTCGCGATCACCGTCTATCCAAGCAATCCTCGGCCATAAACGAATCGGCCAACTTTCAAAAAGTAAGGTCGCTGATGGTGTCAGGATTGAAGGTCAGCGCGTAATGCACGCAA
>CAVTLR010000018.1:0-6289 GCA_963735505.1 uncultured Acidobacteriota bacterium
ATTTCACCGGAGATGGCCGTGCGCTTGTCCAAGGTTTTCGGCGAGCGCCGAAAGCTGGTTGACCCAGCAGGCGCATTTCGATCTCTCCCAGGTTCGTACCGACCGCATCAAACTCAAGCGCCTGGCCTGCGCGTAGATCCTCGCCGAGCAAGTCCACTTGCCGAAGCCGTGGATCCAGGTGGTTCCCTGAACGGTTCCACAGAAATGCGCTCGTACCGTACTTCCAGCACCGTCAGGGATTCCGTCCCGCCCGGCGCTTCCAGAACGACGCTGTCACCGGCCGCCGACCTGGTCAGCGCCCGCCCCAGCGGGGACACCCAACTGATGTGGTTGCGCTTGAGATCGACCTCGTCCGTGCCTACGATGCTCACCACTCGCTCCACCCCCGCGGCATTGGCATAGCGCACCGTCGCCCCGAAGAAGCCCTCGTCGCCGACTGCCCCGATCTCGCAGCTTCCGGGTCCACCACTTCCGCAGCTTCAATTCGCTTCGTCAGAAAGCGATCCGCCCATCGATCTGCCGCAGCCGCCGCTTGCCGTACTGATAGTCGGCGTTCTCACTGCGATCGCCGTTGCTGGCAGCCCACGCCACCACCTCCACCACCGCCGGGCGGTCCCGGGTCACCAGAAACCGGTACTCCTCTTTCAGGCGCTCAAGTCCGCTCGGAGTAATGTAGTTCTTGCCATGCGCCCCCGGCTCGTCCCGTTGTGGGTGCCTCGTTTGCCCTTTCCGCATCTCCTACTCCTCCCACCGCGAATTCAGCGGCGCCCCAATGTATGCAAATGAACGCCAATGGAAAATGCCGTCGCTCATCGACGTTCATGGCAGTCCATCGTTGGCGCTAACTGATTTTTTCACGCCTTCCGGCCTATGGCCCATGTAACCCAGCCTGGCGCGCGCCTCGAATGCGCGTAGACCCGTTCTCACCAATGGCAAATTAACTTGCCGAAAACCCAACTTCTGAGGAACGGAGAACCTGTGAGCCTTGGATCAGGTGTGCCGTCATGAAAACCTTATCTGTGCCAGCGCATGCATGGGGCCACAATCCGGGAACTCCACAGGACTCGCAACTAATTTGATGAGATGAAGCGCTCTTGCGAAATCGTAGCGCAATATCCCTCATCACAGGTTATGATCGGGACGTCTTCACCCCTCCTCCAGACGCGCCCCCCAGCGACGGAAATTGATCTTGACTTCCTTCTACTTCCGCGTGAATTCGCGGAAGAAGAGAATTGCCGGTGAATTTTCATGAAACTCGTCTGTTACATTCTCTCGATACTCCTTCCATGCGCGGTTCCCGCGTTCGCAGGTGTTGGTCTCAACAGCCAGGCAGCTGAAGCTGCAGGGACGACTTCCGCGTCTGTCCCACTCACAGTGAATAGCGCAGGCACCGGCGGAGGAATGGTCATCAGCAGTCCAGCGGGGATTCACTGCCCGGGAAGCTGCACCGCCAGCTTCCCCAAAGGAACATCCGTCGTATTGACGGCGGCTCCAGAGGAAGGCACTACCTTTGCAGGATGGTCCGGCGCATGCACTGGGAAGAAAAAGTGCAGCCTGACTCTGGCGGACAATGCAACCGTGACGCCGACATTCGAGCAAGGAACAGCCGATATCACTTCGCTGCAACACATCGTCTTTTTTGCCCAGGAGAATCGCTCGCTCGATAACTACTTCGGGGCCATGCGGGAATATTGGAAGGAGAACGGAATTCCCGACCAATCATTCGACGGCCTGCCTCAGTTCAACCCAACCACTGGTGCGGCGCCGCATTATGGCGCCCCTCCCGCGATCCCCGGGTGCAACCCCGCCGATGCCAGCCCATGCGTCTGGGATCCAAGTCACACCGTGGCCTCATTCCATATGATTTCGGTGTGCAACGAAAATACCAGCCCTTCGTGGCAGGAGGCTCATAACGATTGGGACTATACGGATCCGGTGGGCCTGCATCCGGCAAAGAATAATGGATTTGTGCACACTGCCGCAGGAGACGCTCGCGACAACCCTGGACATCCGTTCCACGACATTCTCGGCCTCCGCGCCATGGGCTACTGGAACGGAACCGACATGAATTATGACTACTTCATGGCCAGCAATTTCGCCACCTCCGACCGCTTCTTCCAGCCCGTAATGTCGCGCACCGAGCTCAACCGCAATTACCTTGCGGCAGCCACATCCGGAGGATATGCGTTGCCGAACGGCTCCAACCCGAAGGACACGCCTCAGCTAAAGTCAAAACTGATTTGGGAGGAACTGCAGAACGCGGGCATCAGCTGGAAGGTCTACATTGACCCGGAGGGCACCGGTTGCACCGGGCCGCCCTACAACGTGACCTGCCTTCTCCATTCGGGTTACCTGGACGCCTTCACCTATTCAACCTACATCAAGGCAAATCTTGCATCGCACATTGCCCCGATCTCCGAGTATTTCAGCGATCTGGAAAACGGCACTCTGCCCCAGGTTGCGGAGATCGAACCGCCCTCGGACGCCGGGCTCGACCAACACGGATCCGACTCTGACGCCCATCCGGAAAATGTCCAGGCGGGAGCAAGGTTTACCTCCACACTCATCAACGCACTCATGAATAGCTCTTCGTGGGAAGATTCGGCATTTATCTTTTTCTTCGACGAGAGCGGCGGCCTCTACGATCACGTCGCGCCGCAGCCGACTGTCAGTCCCGATGGTATCCCCCCGATCGACTTGCCTGCAGGCTACATCTGTACTGGGAAAACGGGCCCAATATGCAATTTCACCTACACCGGCTATCGCATACCCATGACCGTCATTTCTCCATTCGCCAAGCAGAATTATGTCTCGCACACCGTGATGGATTCGACCGCCATCCTGAAGTTCATCGAAGAGCGGTTCAACCTACCTGCCCTCACCAAGCGGGACGCGGCCCAGCCGGATATGTCGGAGTTTTTCGATTTCAACAGTCCGCCGTGGATGTCTCCGCCGACGCCTCCAGCGCAAAATATGAAGAACCCGTGCTACTTGACCAAGGTGCCCTAGAGTTTGTTCACCATACCGGGACGAACAACGTTCGCGTGTCCATACAGTCGTGCCTGGATGGACACGCATCAGGTACGACATCCGAGTCCGGATTTTGCCTCAGCGTTTCATGTCTCTCGAGCTTCCTTGAGCAGGTCTGAGAAATCAGCACTTCAGATGGGGCGCTTTGTGTTGGAGCGTATCGTGAAGCGCCTATCCAATAAAAAAAGTGTCTACACTTCTCGGATGTTTGGTTCCCTCAATACCGTATTTTTGCCAATCTTCCTCAGTCCCCGGCTGAGGTCGAGGCCCGACGAGCCGGACTTCAGTACCTATTTGACGGTTGCGGTGACTGTGCTCTCCCACTTCTGACCGGCGGTGTTGGTGGCGATGACCGCGAACCGGTGAGCGCCTGCGGCCAGGCTGACAGAGGTGGTGAGCGTATCGCTGCCGGGTGCGTTAAAGTTCTTCACTCCGTCCACCCACAATTGCGTGCTCACGATGGTTCCAGTGACATTTGAAGCCGCCTCCACCAGCACCGGCGAGCTGACGCTGGAACCGCTGGCGGGAACGCAGATTTTGACTCCGGGAGTAGCTGGTGCGTGGCACAGGTTGGAAACAACCACGAGGGCATTCGGGGTGCCGCTGATCTTGAACGGCGAGCCGGGGGCCTCGCTGATGCTGGTCGGCGTGACCGTGAACACGTGCAGCCTGTTCGCGGACTTGCTCAGCGCATACAGGTGATCGTTATTGTCCCATTGCAGCTGGTTGATAGGATCGGCCGTTAGTGCGTGGCTGTAGGGCGTGATCGGGTCGGCTCCATTGAAGTGGAAGACCTGCAGGCTCGAAGGCTGAAAGTCGGATGCAACCGCCAGAAGCTTGCCCGAAGGAGACATCTGAAAAGAGGTCGGATACATAACACCGGTAGGATACAGATGTGCGATCGGCATATTTTCCGAGGTGTTGGTGGAAGCAATATTTCCCTGGGCGTCGACCGTGTAACTCGCCATCACTTGGTCAGCTCCTCCTGCGGTCAACAGGCCCATCGCCAGGTGATTGGTTGGGTCCGCTGCCACATTCCAATGCAGGTAGGAGTATGTGCCTTGGTAGGGGGGTGGGTCTGTTTCATTGAAGTTGATGTACTGAAGCGAGCCGTCGCTTTGGCGCTGGAGTGCGCTCAGTCCCGCCCATGCGGTATAGGCGAACGCATCGTTTGCGGTGATTGTAAAAGTGAAGAACGCCCCGTCTCCATCCCCCCAGGGGTCGTCGGAATCCTGGACTGCGGCGCCATTAAATGTAAGCGCGCCGGAAGATTTGTCGACGTCATACGTCTGGTAAGCAACACATAGAAGACTGGATGTAGACTCTGGGTTCAATTGCACATACAGGTTTTGGCCGGTATGGTCGAGAATCGCGGCTGTTACCCACCCACAGTCGGTACCGTAGTAGTTCTGCGTATCGATCTCGGACTTCTGCTCTCCGAGCGCTCCGTTCGATGCGACGGAGTAGGAATAGACGCCGTACCCGTACGTGTCTGAACTGATGAAGTACTTTCCGTTACTGGCTGAGGCAGTACCCGCAATCTTGAACGGGGAGCCAGAGACCAGGGTCAGCTTTCCGTTAGCAGCGGCATCGTAGAGATAAACTCCGTTGGCGGTGCCGACGTAGACATACGCCACGTCCGCCGCTGTAACGGTTGCCGCTGGATCGGCTTTAGAAGATTGCTCCTGGGTTAGGGCTGGTCCGGCCGACAGAATGGCAAGACAGAGGGTGAATATGCAACTCCTGACAGCGTGCGTCATGGTGTGCTGCTCCTGGAAATATTTCGAGCTATTGGCGGATAGGCTTTTCGCTATTCCCGGGAGGGTAGGGTGCGGTCCAGCGGAGTTCTGCCGTGCTTCGTTGGCTGGCTACTGAGAGTACATCTGCGCTGGGTGAGTTGCCAAGAGAGATTTCGGAAAATAATTGCCGGGTGCCCCATTCAAGCCTTCTTTTGGCTTGGGTGGGAAGAAGTTTCACGGCCGCCAACTTGGTGCTGGGGTCCGCTCTCCTGAAACTTCAAGTAGTGTGTCAGTTTGAACTTTGCTTCGGAACCTAGCAGAATGTCAGCTCTGCCATTCTGGTATTTCTTTAGAATTCCCCAGCTTCCCGCGGCAATATCGCATCAGTCGAATCAAGTGGAATTGCAAGAATACTTGTGCGCTGAGGGCGATGCCGTGGAAGTTGGGACGCCGCTCGCCATTATCGAGAACGATTGGGCCGTGATGCGGCTAAGTGCCAACGGCAAGGGCATCGTGAGAAAAATATTCTTCTCTACGCACACTCACGTAAACGTGGGCGATCCCATCGCCATTATTGGCACCGATGGAGAGGAAATTCCTCACAGTAAGGGCTATTCGCTACTGGAAGTCATAAAAGAGAAGCGGCGGCTGGCCCAAATTTCGGAACGTGTTAACTGAAAAATCTGGGTGCCCCAGAGCCTGCCCTGAGCTTGTCGAAGGGTCCCGCTTCTGACACCTGGGGATGGATCCTCTCACCCGCCGCGGCGGGGCACCGACCGCATCAAGCTCAAGCGCCTCGAATGCGCCGAGGCCCGTTCTCACCAAAGGGCAAATGAACTTGCCGAAAACCCGACTTTCTGGCAGTCTCGTTCGTTTTGAGAATCTCTATCCTTGCGAACAACTGAGTCGGGGAAATTCGGATTGCGCAGGGGTAAAGCAGGCCTTGCGCAGCAATCCGCTTAAACCAAAAGTTCGGTTAACGACACCCGATTGTCCAATACTCTTTCCAAATAGCAGGATCATCCGCTATATAAAAAACCGGCTCCATCTTTCGATGTTCGATGATTTCAGCGGTTCCCTTGACAGTGATCTCCTCGTAGAGTGGATATCCAAGGGGGAAACCTTTTGGAGGAGGATTATTCGGGTCATATGGCTTACTACATTTCTCCTCGCCGTATGTCTTTTCAAGTATTTTCCCTTGTGCGTCTTTCAATATAAACACTGCATGCGGGCCCCATGGAAGGTTGTAGAGGCTCATCGTAATCGAAACGTCGGCGCGTGTCAGTCCAGGTGGGAGCGTAATCCACTTTGGCAACCTTGACTCACTCGCCAATTGAAATGTTGACTCAGGCAAATATTCACATCCGATAATCGTAGAAGCCAACGTAGTGAACGCTGCACCAACAAGTAAATACCTGCCAACGCGCTTGATTGTCCTGACGGATCGCGACGACCAAGGATCAACGATCTTAAGATATACGTTCATCAATCGAGAATAGCTCAGGGCCGACTTCCCGGAA
>CAVTLR010000019.1:0-1765792 GCA_963735505.1 uncultured Acidobacteriota bacterium
CGAGCGCAATTTTCAGATAGGTATTGGTCACCATTGTAGTGCTCCCCGCTAAAACTGGACACCTCTGTTAGGTAGAATCAGGGCCTCCAAAACGGGAGGCAACATGGGCAGGAAACCACGAGTAGATCGATCCCCGGAAGAGAAGTGGCAGATCGTGCAGGAAGGCATCAAGAGCGGAAACGTCTCAGAGACGTGTCGACGTCACGGGATCGCTCCGAATCTGTTCTATCGCTGGAAGGATGAAGCGGAACAGGGAGCGAAGGCAGCGCTTGGGGGGAGAAGCGCTGCCGCGGCGGAAACCGAGAAGGACCATCGCATCCGGCAGTTGGAACGAACGCTGGGGCGGAAGGCGCTGGAGATTGAAATCCTAAAAAACGTCGTGGGGGAGTGAGCTGTGGTGCGGTTCACTCCCAGGCGCGAGAGATGCGGATCCAGGGTTACACCGCCACGCTGGTGGCAGCGACGTTAGCCATCAGTCGGTCGAGCTTGTACTACAGGAAGAAGCCGCGAGGTAGCCGGGCCGACCGAACCTACGACGAGCAGATCGTGGTGGCCTGTGGAGAAAAGTTGGCCTATGGCTATCGACGCGTGGCGTGGTGGCTGCGGCGGAAGGAAGGGCTGGCGGTGAATCGCAAGCGGGTGCTACGGGTGATGCGGGAGCGAGGGTTGTTGGTGCGCTCGCGTCGTCTGCGCGCACGACGGAAGAAAGAGTGGGGCCGCGTGGAAGCAGCCGAGCCGAATCAAATCTGGCAGTCGGACATGACGAAGATCTGGGCAGGTCCTGCCGTGGGCTGGGCGTACCTGGTGTGCGTGATCGACTGCTGCACGCGGGAGATCGTAGGCTGGAATCTCTCGCATCGCTGCCGGACCGAAGACGCGCTCGTAGCGGTGGAGCAAGCCGTGCTGGCACGGCTGCCCGAGGGCAGTCGTGCGGCGAACGTGACGCTCACGACGGACAACGGCACGCAGTTCACGTCTTCGCGCTTCTTGGAGACGCTCGGACGGCTGGGCATTACCCATCGGCGCACGGCGTATCATCACCCGGAGGGCAACAGCTATATCGAACGGTTCCATCGCAGCTTGAAGGAAGAGGAAGTCTGGACGGCCGAATACCGGAGCGTGGAAGAAGCGCGTGCCGGCATCGCTGGTTGGATCGAGGAGTACAATTACGACCGGCCTCATCGCGGAGTCGGAAATCGCACCCCGCGTGAGGCTTTCTTGACTTTCGCAGGTGTACTAAAAAACGAGGCCCTGACTGTCTAAATTAGGAGGGGGCACTACAGCTATGATCTTCTGCCACTCGTCGAGTGGATAATCCACAAAAGCAATTTTCTTCTCGATTCCCGCGTTATTGACAAAGATGTCCAGCTTTCCAAAAGCGGTGACTGTTTTCTGAATCAGATTATTGACTTCGCCCGGAAGTGAAATGTCCGCATCGACACCCAGTGACTTTCTTCCCCATGGCGCCAATCTTGTTAATCGTGTCCTCGGAGACAGAAGCTTTGCCGACGTAATCGACGACGACAGCAGCTCCAGCCTCGGCGAAAGCAAGTGCTATGGCTTGACCAATTCCCGTTCCGGCCCCCGTAACGATAGCGACTTTGTCTTGTAATTTCACTGAATTGACCTCGAACTTCCTTCTGCTAAATCGAACGGTAACCGCCAGCGAACGGCCCATCCCATGGGAACACACTTCGATGGTCATGCCGCAGGAATCATTCGTCGGGCCGAAGGTTGCCAGGAACTCGCAAACAAGCAGGAAATCGCGTGCATGCTATCCTTGGCCTTGATGCGGTGCCATGTGGAAGCCCCGAACCTGTAATCTTACGAGACTTTATGAGTTGCTCGCAGCAGCGCGATTTTGCGTGACGCAAGCTTCGATCTTGGCAATCAATGAAGGAGTCAGTTTGACATACACGATGAGCGAAGCGACATGGTGTCTCGAATGCGCCGCTGCTTCGCACTCTGGAACGAAATTGGCCTCTTTACGTATTTGAGGCTGTCCGAACTCGCAATCTTTATGCTTTCGGCGTGCGCGTTTACAGTCTTCCTCTTCGACCCGTCTTACCCGGCTCTTCATCTGTTCCCGAGCGCCGTTCGTCCGGCGAATACTTATGGGCATTGCGATGGGCATCACCGCGATCCTAATCATTCATTCCCCGATGGGCAAGCGGTCCGGCGCGCACTTCAATCCGGCCATTACCCTCGCGTATTTTCGGCTTCGCAAAATTGCAAGGTGGGACGCAGTCTTCTATGTGGTGTTCCAATTTGTGGGCGGTGTGCTGGGAGTGGCGGTCGCGGCCGTCTGCTTTGGAAGCACACTCGCCAAGCCAACGGTCGAGTACGCCGTTACAGTGCCTGGCAAATATGGAACGGCGGCGGCGTTCTCCGCGGAACTTTTCATGGCCGCGCTGCTCATGGGGGTCGTTCTCTGGATGACCAACCGTCCGTCTCTGGCGACTTACACCAGCTATTCCGTTGGATGTGCTGATCGCACTTTACATCCTATTCTTCGCTCCAGTGTCAGGCTTCAGCATCAATCCGGCTCGCACAACCGGTTCGGCAGTCTTCGCGGGCATTTGGACGGCCGGATGGCTTTACTTTGCCGCCCCGCTGCTTGGCATGTTGATCTCCGCGGAGATTTACTTGCGAATTTACGGCGCGGATCGAATCTTGTGCGCGAAATTGCATCCCGATCCGCGCTACCCGTGCCCGTTTCTGTGCAACTTTCCGGGTCATCGCCACACGCTCAAGCATCGCGTGAAAGCTTGAACGGCCGACCAAACCGTTTTTATGACCGATGACACTGCTTTGTGCTTATCCAGTCTGCTATCGTGATGAAGTGGCTACGGCGTACGACGCAATTATCATCGGCACTGGAGCGGGCGGAGGAACTCTCGCTCTGCACCTCGCGCAAGCTGGCAAGAGAATCCTGATCCTGGAGCGCGGGCCGTTCATGCCTCAGGAAAAACTCAACTGGGACACCTCCGCCGTTTTTCTCGACAACCGATATCACACGAAAGAAATCTGGCGGGATAAGGACGGTAAGGACTTGCATCCGCAGCAGTCGTACTTCGTGGGCGGGCAGACCAAAGTTTTCGGAGCGGCGATGTTCCGCATGCGTGCGGAAGATTTCGGCATGATTCAGCACCAGGGAGGAATATCTCCCGCATGGCCGATTTCCTATGCCGACATGGAGCCGTTTTATACCCGCGCCGAGGAGCTCTTTCAGGTTCACGGCGACCTTGGCGCAGCTCCCGCCGCCCCCGGCGGCTATCGAAGCTCTTTCGATCCCACGGAACCCTTTCACTCCAAGAAATATCCTTTTCCTGCACTCCCCAACGAGCCGCGTATGCAATCCATTGAAGACAGCGTGCGTAAACTTGGCATTCATACATTTCCGATCCCGCTCGGGCTCAAGCGCGACGAATCCTCTCCGCTCAAGTCCAGATGCGTGCGCTGCGACACTTGCGACGGTTATCCGTGCATGGTACATGCCAAGTCCGATGCCGACATCAATTGCATCCGCCAGATCCTGCAACTCCCAAATGTGACTTTGATGACAAACTCACGAGTCGATGCGTCTTCTGACGAACGCGAATGGCACGGCCGTGACTGCCGTCGAGGTAATTCATTCGGGCTCCGGCGCACGGGGCTCCGGC
The DNA here is from genome assembly GCA_963735505.1 of uncultured Acidobacteriota bacterium. Lineage (GTDB taxonomy): Bacteria > Acidobacteriota > Terriglobia > Terriglobales > Acidobacteriaceae > JAKAAZ01. The sequence continues at coordinate 3,663 of CAVTLR010000019.1, forward strand.
TCTAGCGACTTTGCGCCTCCTTCCACAAATGGAAAAACCGTAAGCTACTCCGGCGACCTTTTCTGTCTGTGCGCCGGCGCGGTTAACTCCGCCGTGGTTCTACTTGCATCCGCGAATGACAAGCATCCTAACGGACTTGCCAACTCGTCTGACCAAGTGGGCCGGAATTTCATGTATCACCAAGCGGATGCGCTCCTGGCCATCTCGACCGATCGCAATGAAGATTCCTACACCAAGACCTGGGGCACGAATGACTTCTACCTCAGGGATACCGACACAAGCTATCCGTATCCTTTGGGTCAAGTTCAGCCAGTGGGAAGTTTTCACCACGAAATGATGAAAGGCGAAGCTCCGCCGTTGACGCCTGGCTTTGTTCTTGAATCGATGAAACACCACGCCGTTCCATGGTGGCTGACTACTGAAGATCTGCCCGACGCAAACAACCGCGTGACATTGCACAACACCACGCCGCTATCGGTGGAGAATGTGCGGCCCGGCATTTCTGGTCCTCACCCCTCAGGCGACACCGGCCACACCAACGAATCCGAATGCGTTTCCGACAACGCCCCTTATCGTATTCAGCTTTCCTACACGCCCAACAATGTGCAAAGTTTTGAACGCCTCAAAGACCGCTGGGTCGATACCCTTAAAAGAGCCGGCCACGCCACGACGTCCGTGCCGCTGCACGCATATTTCAAAAAGCGGATTCCCATCGAAGGTGTAGGCCACCAGAACGGAACTTGTCGGATGGGGATTGATCCGCTGTCGAGCGTTCTCGATCCGAACTGCAAGGCGCACGACCTAGACAATCTGTATGTAGTCGATGCCGCGTGTTTTGTATCGGCGAGCGCTGTCAATCCGTCATTGACCATCATTGCCAATGCCATACGAATTGCTGACCACCTATTGTCGGAACGCCTCAGGTGATTACCGCGCGACTCGGTTGACGGCTGCGGCGCACCACCGCATGGTTCAGGGCTGCACGATGTCGGAAATCCGACAGGAGAAAACATGGCCGACTTTACATGTGACTATTTGCAGGCATCCAGGGCGTTCCCGCATTTTTGGGAGCACACAGTCGGGAGCGGGCATGCGCTGCTCGCTTTGCGGGCCGACTGGCAAGCGCAGATGCTGCGTTGCCACAGTGAACTTGGCTTTCAGCATGTGCGTTTTCATGCGCTGCTTTCGGACGACATGGGAACACTCGTCTGCGAACAAGACCAACCGCTGTATTCCTTCTTTAATGCCGATCGGATTATCGATTTTCTTCTTTCCATAGGAATGCGGCCCTTCGTCGAACTGTCCTTTATGCCGGAAACGCTGTCGTCGGGAAATACCACCGTTTTTCATTATCAGGCGAATGTGACCCCACCAAAGGATTACGACAAATGGGCCACACTTATCAAGAAATTGATTGCGCATTGGGTACAGCGCTACGGTCTCGCTGAGGTGAGCAACTGGTTCTTTGAGGTTTGGAATGAGCCCAATCTCCAGGCTTTCTGGCCCTCTACACAGGACGAGTACTTCAAGCTCTACCGATCCACAGTTACAGCGATCAAGAGCGTGGATGCTTCGCTCAAAGTCGGAGGACCGGCAACCGCCGACAACCAGTGGATTGCGGAATTCCTCGCATACACGAAGGAGAATGCGCTTAGCGTTGATTTCGTGAGCACGCATCACTATCCAACCGATGCGTTTGGCAAACCTGGAGCCGACACCGAGACTCAGTTGCAGAATATGCCGCGAGGAATGATGAAAGAGCAAGCGGCCAAAGCGCGCGCCGAAGCCGGTGACTTGCCCCTGTACTATACGGAGTGGAATATCTCATCGAATCCGCGCGATCCCTTGCATGACGGACCTTTCGCCGCCGCGTTCGTCACCAAGATCATCATGGAGGCGCATGGCCTCGTCCAGGGTTACAGCTTTTGGACCTTCAGTGACATTTTTGAAGAGAACTATTTTCCGTCTGTCCCATTTCACGGTGGCTTCGGTTTGTTGAATCTGCACGGCATCGCCAAGCCTGCATACCGGGCATTCCAGTTACTGCATCACGTGGGTAACGAATTATTGGAAATCAACGGCACCCATACGACGGTAGACGCGTGGGTGGTGCGAAAAGACGACTCCGCAACCATCATCATTACCAACCTTGCGATGCCCCGGCATCCGATTCAAACTGAACTTGTGAATCTGCGTCTTTCGAGTGCGCCATCGCCACGCACTGCCTGGATCGAGCGAATTGACGAAGATCATGCAAATCCACGCCGACTTTGGCAGAACATGGGCGAACCGGAATACTTGAGCGCATTGCAAGTTGAGCAACTTGAGACGGCTTCGGTTCTGCGGAAGGAATCGCAACCCTGGACGTACGAGGCGGGAAACGTTGATCTGGCTGTCGCCCTACCGCCGCAGAGCGTCGCGGCAATTACAATTGAATTCGCCAATGACGGTGATCGCTGGCCAGAGTGCCAGATATGAGTCTAATGCTGCCAGGTTTCCAATCCGGAGGGAACAGATTCGGAAATGCTTGACCGTCTCCGGCGCGAGACTTTCGATTTTTTCCGTCATGAAGTCAACCCCGAAAACGGACTGATAGCGGATAAGACCCAGCCTGGATCACCCTCAAGCATAGCGGCCGTGGGAATGGGGCTTAGCGTCTACATCGTAGCGGTAGAAAGGGAATTACTTTCGCGAGCGGAGGCAATCGACAGGACTCTGACGATTCTGAGGTTTTTTCATTCCAGCCATCAGGGTCCGGAACCCGATGCCACGGGATACAAAGGGTTCTACTACCATTTCCTCGACATGCAGACCGGCCGCCGAGCTTGGCAATGCGAATTGTCGACGATTGATACCGCCATACTTCATGGCCGGTGTTCTTACGGTGGCAAGCTATTTCACCGGGAAGAGCGAAGGAGAAAGCGAGATACGGGAACTTGCTGAAGTGCTTTACCGGCGCGTCGATTGGAAATGGGCTCTGAATAAAGGGACAACAATCTGCCATGGGTGGAAACCCGAGTCGGGATTTCTTCCGTATCCGATGGGATACGGGCTACAGCGAAGCTCTAATTCTTTACGTGCTGGCGCTAGGATCGCCTACCTTTCCTATCGATGCGGAAGGCTACAGGCAATGGACCTCAACTTTTGAATGGAAGAAACTCTACGGCATTGAACACCTCTATGCTGGGCCGCTATTCATTCATCAGATGTCCCATCTATGGCTGGATTTTCGCGGCATTCACGACGACTTCAACAGGAAAGTGGGGATCGATTATTTTGAGAACAGCCGCCGCGCCACTTACGTTCAAAGGCAGTATGGAATAGAGAATCCACTGGGATTTTCGCACTATCACAAATACGGCTGGGGATTGACCGCGAGCGACGGACCGGGCCCCGCCGTCCTCGAGATCGACGGTATCCGAAGGGAATTTTTCGACTATATGGCACGAGGCGCGCCGTTCGGTCCGGATGACGGCACGATTTCTCCCTGGGCAGTAGTTGCTTCTCTCCCATTCGCTCCTGAGATTGTGATCGATACTGTCCGTCACGCCATCGAGCGTCTCAGTCTGAAAAAGCGAAGCCCGTATGGATTCGACGCTAGTTTTAATCCAACCTATCCTGACACCAGCAGAAATCAACACGGATGGGTGTCTCCGTGGATCTTCGGATTGAATCAAGGTCCGATTATTCTAATGATTGAAAACTTTCAGTCGGAGCTTATCTGGAAGACTATCCGAAAATGCCCTTATATCGTTGAGGGCCTTCGTCGCGCGGGCTTTCGCGACGGCTGGCTTGACGAATACTCAGGTCTAAACCGGAGAACTGCTCTTGAAATCATGATTCGGTGAGGATATGCCCGCTGGCGGCGAGAGGACGCCATCGAGAATGAGAGCAGCGATAGCCCACCATGTCTGAACCGCCATCCAACACACCGCCAGCGCCCGGCGACGCTATACCCTCCACGCTCGCACGCCCCGGCGCCGCACGCTTCTGGCTGGCTGTACTTCTTACCGGTGTTGGAACAGGGATAGGAGCGGCTGCGCTGACCCGGCTCCTCGAAGCTGGTACAACATCTTGCCTGGAATGGCTCCGGCACCAACATATTGGACGCAGCCGAGCATGCCGGTGTGTGGAGGCACATTCTTGTACTGCTCGGTGCCGGACTGGTGACTGGCGCGGGACAACTCATCCTTAAGCAACTATCAAGCGGTAACGGTATCGACACGACGCTGCCATTTGGTTCCATGCCGGACGGATGCCGGCGCTACGCACTCTCGGTAGCGCAGAGACACCAAAAAGCGCTGAGACAACGAACCGAAGCACCGCCCAATAAGGTCGTAGCATCGGAATATACTCGCGCCCGCCCGCGCGTCCCTTAATTTGGCCGAGGGAGTAAATATCCGCGTATCGTTTTGCGAAGCTTCCAGAGAACCACGGAAACAATGAGCCATATAAGAGTCGCCCCGGCTAACACGAGCCATGCTGGGTGGCCGGCAAGAAATTGCCATACAATGATCGCGAAAACGACCAATCCAATGCTACCCATCGCCGCGCCCCGCGCATCTAGGCTTGCAGCGTTTCGGCCTCGAATAGCGCCTTCCATGCCAACTCGCTGTTTCTTTTCCTTCTCGTGGTTTTCAACTAGTGTGGCGCTTGCAGGGAAAATTGCGGGAAACGCCAAGAACAATCCGCCGATTCCAGGACCATACTTTTTGCGATAATTCCGGTTGCCATGGTGATTAGTCCTCCGAAGGCGAAGCGAACCACATACTCATGCCATTTTGTTCGCTTCAAGGCAGCGAAATTGACCCTCACACTCATCGAATCCCCTATCTGAGCACGACAAACCAGATGCCCAAGGCCGACGCGACCCACATGAAAAGGAGTGCCGACGTAAGAAGCATGGCCGGGGGTTTGAACCGAAACATCAAATGCATGACACAGCAAGCGTACGCAAGGAACGCAATAGCTCCCGCGATCATGGAACGCGCTTCAAGAGCCGCATACCAAGAGCCTTCAGTGGCTATCGTTAAGCCGAGTGTCGCCAGAGCGATCGACGGTGCGGCTCCAAATAATCCAGCAAAGCTTTTTGGTTTAAGAATATTTCCCAAGGTCGCAAACGCGGAGACAAAAAGTCCACCAACCAGGAACCGAAACAAAAGCGATGTGAGCATGACGGACCCCCAATATTGGCTGGCGACTCCTGCTCTAATCAGTGCACAATCGAGAGTCGATTACAATCGGATTACACGCCATTTGTTTTGAGAGTCTGCTTTTTGCAGGATTGTGCCGTCTCCAAGAAGCCCGCAGGATCGCGAGGGAAGAAGGAATGGACATACGCCAAGCGACGAAGAGCTACGAAGCCTGGACGCGCGAATGCACCAGGGTGGTTGAATCTGAGCTAACCTGGAAACACGCTCAAATGCGCGCAGATCTGTTCATGTTTTTCCGAGGAACATATTACCGATGGGTGCAGCTTTGGCCTGAGGTTTGCAAGGATTTACGACACGCCCCGAAACTTCTGGCCGTAGGTGATTTGCACGTGGGGAACTATGGAACGTGGCGCGATAGCGAAGGGCGGCTGTGTTGGGGGGTCGACGATTTCGATGACTCCTATCCATTGCCATATACCAGCGATTTAGTGCGGCTCGCCGCTAGCGTGAAGATGGTCACGGATTCACAAGACCTGACTATCAACTTCCGCGCCGGGTGCGACGCGATTCTGGAAGGCTACGAAAAATCACTCAAGGAAGGCGGATGTCCCTTCGTCCTTGCCGAGCACGAAAAGAATCTGGAAGGGCTCGGCATGGAGGCAATCAAGCCTCCACAAGACTTTTGGAAGACCCTGCTTCAAGACCCAATCGTGAGCCAGCGCCAAATTCCTCCCGATGCCCGGAAGGCTTTGGAAAAAACCCTACCCCCTAAGGTGGCGTACAAAGCCGTACGCAGAAAGGCGGGCATGGGAAGTCTAGGACAGCTTCGGATCGTGGCGATCGCTATGCATGAGGGCGGATATGTCGCTCGGGAAGCGAAAGCCACGGTACCTTCTGCATCCGTTTGGAAAGAGGGAAAGCGGGGACATGGTGAACGCTACTACGAAAAAGCGATCGCATCGGCTGTACGATCACATGATCCTTATCAAACAATCGTCGGGAACTGGCTGATTCGACGACTGTCGCCAGATTCGAATCCGATCGAAATTGACGATCTACCGAAGGAACGCGATGAATATGCGCTCCTTCACGCGATGGGCAAGGAAGCCGCCAACGTACATCTAGGCACAAGCAAGCAGATCAAAAGAGTTTTGAAGGACTTGCACCGAAGAGATAAGAATTGGCTCCGCCGTGCCGGTAAAGAGATGGCGAAAGTCACTGAAAAAGAATGGAAGCAATACAAAAAAGCGGGATAGATTGGCGATCATCGTTTCGAGCGAATCTGGCCGTTAAGGAAGAATCGCCGCTAGCTTCGGGACGCGCGTGCCGGTAGCCTCCCAGCCTGGGGTGTCGTTGGCTGTGGCTCGCTCCGAAGGATGTATTGCGCCCCGCATTCACTCCTGATCCAGAGCATACCTCGATAGTAGCATCCGCCTCTGGTTTGTCAGTTTCGCTGAGCCAACGGGCCGAGTCCGTGGAAGCGACTTAAGCGCGAACTTATGTTTTCTCAATGCGCGATAAACACGAAATCTACGCCGCCAAGCCAGATGCAGAAGCGCTTCTGTCAAAAGGTCAACAAGGCGGCAACGATCCCACAGCAGGTGCTGTGAGCATCGCCTCGGATACCGACCCCGAAATCATAGTCTGAGAATCCAGTCGGCAAGTTGTGCTCCATGCTTGAGCCGGTAGAATTTTGGATTGAACGAAGCTTTCACAAGCAGCCCGCGTAAGCCTCGACCAGACAGCCTGAAGCACCACGCCACAGCGGGTACGGGAAAGGCTAACTTCTCACGGCGCTGTCGCTCTACGCCAGTTTTTGCCCACGCCATCGCCTGTCGTATCCCCGGCCTTCGCGTCCTTAGCGTAGGTATAAAGCGGTTTCCCTTTGTACGCCCATTGCATGGAGCCGTCATCTCGGGTCACCACGATCCAATCGCCCATCGATTTCGCGCCTGCCGCAGCGGCCAAAGGCGGCCAGGCCGTCGCGCAACTTGCGCTGCAGTTTGATTTGTCGTCAGCATCCTTGTCGAAGGTATAGAGAGTCATGCCCTTGGAGTCCTCCAGAACCATTGCGCCGGATTCCGTTCTACGGATCTGGACGCCCTCCGGCATTTTGTCAGCCGCGTATGCATATCCTGCCAGCAGCAGAATAAGTGCTGACGCAAACAATTTCACATTTCGCATATCCATATCCTCCCTCGATGTGCCTGTATTTCGTTTGAGAGAAAGCAACAAAGTGGAGCGCGGGCAGGCTGCATCCTTCTTTGATTCCCCTGGCCGAAAACATACCCCCTCCACCCACTCGCGTCAAGCACACCTCCGGTTTAAGAGCAGAGCAAAGAATGCATTTTGCGGCTTTGAAAGTTACGGTTTGCCGGAGAGAATCGTCTTTGGCCGTTGTCCCTGCCGGTTTTCTTTGTTGTACACCTGCTCTCTTAGCTGGGATTTCCATTTTAACTTCCCGGCCGAGCGACGAATCTAGTTAAGAAGGCCAAGTAACCGGCAGCGATATCCTTCTGCCCTTCCGTCACGCGATTCAAGAGTTGTTCTTTCGGACGAAGACCCGCGGCAGCGATTAAACTTGCAAGTATGACTGTCCCATCGGAAAATTCACCGCCACAGCATCTCATGAACTCGATGAATACCCTTGATGCGGAGTATCGCTTCCGGCGGATATGAAGGCGAGAAAACATCTGTTTACGGGGAATGTCGAAAAGGGCAAAGCACAGGGACTCCTGCCTACATTCTTTACGAATTTGGGACCCGGGCTGGTCACCGGGGCGGCAGTCGGAATGATCATTACGGCTTGAGCGTTAGTAAAATTGATTGTTGTGCCGGACGTAACCGTATAGCGATTCTGAATGTTACTTGCCGCGCTCTGGCCCATTGCTCGATCATTGCTGATTATAGTTTGTAGTAGTTGGATGTCAGGAGAAAACGCGATGGCGCACGCACCCTCACGACGACGCACGGTTAGGTCCGTATCGCAGAATTGTTCCATTTCTCAAGAAGGCGTATCGCTCTGGTCCGCGACATCGAAGGAGCCACCGATACCAGCGCTCGATAAGAATATCAGCGCCGACGTTTGCATCGTTGGCGCTGGAATTGCTGGCATGACTACGGCCTACCTCCTGGCGCGCGAAGGTATGTCGGTTGTAATCCTCGACAGAGGCCGAATAGGATCAGGCGAAACTACGAATACGTCTGCACATCTTTCGAATGTCATAGACGCAGGCTATCGCGAAATCGAGAGTCTTCACGGCGCGAGAGGCGCTCGATTGGTCGCGCAAAGTCACACCGCAGCGATTGCCCAAATTGAATCCATTGTTGCTGAAGAACAAATCGATTGTGATTTTGAACGCTTGGATGGATATCTGTTTTCCCCTGATGGGGATTCTCAACAAAAGCTCCAAGAGGAGTGGCAAGCGGCAAAACGTGCTGGGCTGCAAGTGAGACAACTGAAACGGTCTCCGTTCGATTTTAAGTGTGGACCGTGTCTCCGCTTTCCACGGCAGGCGCAGTTCCATCCGTTGAAGTATCTGGCAGGTCTTGCGCGTGCGATCAAACGCCTAGACGGCCGACTGTTTGGCGGAGCGGAGGCAAGAGAAATCAAAGGCGGCAAGACGGTAAAGATACTCACGAAGGGGCGCGCGATCGCTTCTGCCGCCTCTGTGGTCGTCGCAACGAACACACCAATCAATGATTTGGGCAAGATATATGCCAAACAAGAGGCATATCGAACCTATGTGATCGGCGCGCTTGTGCCGGCGGGTTCGACGCCCAAGGCCCTCTACTGGGATACCCAGGACCCTTTCCACTATGTGCGCCTTCAGCGGACACGCGCAAACGGCAAGACGCGAGATTTATTGATTATCGGAGGCGAAGACCACAAAACCGGGCAGGCCGAGGGAATTGAAGGCCGATTCGCACGACTAGCCACTTGGGGACGGGAGCATTTCCCGGGAATTAAAGAAATTGCATTTCGATGGTCAGGACAAGTGATGGAATCGATGGACGGCCTCGCCTTCATAGGCCGCAATCCCAAGGACGATCCGAATGTGTACATCGTTACCGGGGATTCAGGAGCGGGACTCACACACGGCACAATTGCCGGAATTCTCTTACGCGATTTGATTGTTGGCCGGGATAATCCATGGGCCGCCTTATATGACCCTGCGCGAAAAACGGGTCGCGCGCCAGACACGTTTCCGCGGAATAGCCCTAAAGCGGGGGGAGAATATGCCCACTGGCTTACGCCCGGGGAGGTGGAGACACTCCAGGAAATCAAGCCTGGAATGGGCGCAGTGATTCGCCGGGGCTCATCCAAAATCGCAGTCTCTCGCGATGACACCGGCAAGCTACATCAGTGCTCTGCGGTTTGCACGCACCTGGGTTGTATCGTGTCTTGGAATTCGACCGAGCACACATGGGATTGCCCTTGTCACGGCTCGCGATTTATGACCGACGGAAAACTGCTCAATGGACCTGCGCTGGATCCTTTAGACAAGAGCCGTTGATGTAGACACTTCGCCGGTGGAGGCAACCGGTTGGCAGTAAGAAACATCATTCTGAGCGCTCTTCGCCCAAATTCCGCCACCACGCAGGTGATCAACACCAATGAAGCCTATCGGTGCTCCGCGTGCTCCATGGCAAGAAGCCTGGTCCGTTATGCCTACTGGTGACCCTGCTGGTAGCCAGCCTCGTAAGCTTTCTGGTCGTCGTCTTTCTTGAATTTCCTCTTCCTGGAGTGGTCCTTGTTATGCGCTTTGTCATCCTTGCCGTCACGCATACCTACCTGGTAGTTTTTGTTTTTCGAATAATCCTGGGTCTGAGCCTGGTCCTGTGATGACGGGGACGCCGCAGCCCGTACCGTGCCTCCGGTGATACCAATACCCAGCACCACCGCTAAAATCCAGACACAATGCCTTAAATTCGTTCGCATAGACTCTCCTCCTCTTTCGTGTTGATTGATCGAATCTAGCCGTTTCCACACTATTTCCCGAGAACTTTCTCCACTTGGCCGATTTTCTTTTGGACTTTCCCACCAATCTTTTCGTCCTGGCCTTCGGCTTCCAAGTCGGGATTGTGCGTCAGTTGCCCTGCCTTCTCCTTGACCTTGCCCTTCACTTCGTGAACCTTGCCCGCTACCTCATCCTTAGTACTCGGCTTCATTGTGTTGCCTCCCATGAAAAGATATGAATTCTGGTGCGCGGCTAAATGCCCTTTGGTTTCACCCTAGGCCGCAACTTGCGTGCTCCGACAATCTCGCGCTCCACGACCAAGTTCAAGAGTCGCTCCTCGTGATCGCGTTGCCTCTGACGCCCAACAGGCGCTAGTTCCTGCGATAACGAGAGTATCCCCAGCCCCCGCCGCCGAGCAAAAACACAACGAGAAGAACGATCAGGATGGTTTCCATGTCTCTACCTCACTTCTCGGAGGAATCTGGTTCGCCTTACTTCCTCCGTAGACACCATCATAAAAGAGACGAAGATGGATATCTGTTCACATCGGCACACACTCGAATTGTGATTGCTTTTTTTTCACGGCACGAAAACCGTTCGTGCCGGAGCGAGGATCTCATAACTGTGCGAAACGGGACTGTGTGGCTTGCGTCTCGATGTCATGATGCGTGCGTGCTGCATAGACGATGTAAGACTCAAAAGGGGTGCTCACGTTGAGGTTACCGTCACAGCCGAACCAAAGACGTAGATCGCCGCTACTAACAAAGACAGCCGACCGGCCCGGCGTGAGGCAGATGGCCGTGGCTTTGCCCGGGTGTACGCTATCGGTCGGTCGGAAAGCCAAAACGGGAATTCCGGCTAAGTCCTTCCAAGAGGAGAATCATCATTCATGGCCAAACTAACTGCTGCTGCGAGAAAAAAACTTCCGAAATCGGACTTCGTGGAAAAAGGCGCCAGAAAATATCCGATCCCTGATGCCGCTCACGCACGAGACGCTTTGGCAAGGAGTTCGGGAAAGCCGGAGCACGCCTCTGTCGTTGCCGCGGTTAAGCGAAAATTTCCAAAAATAAAAATAACGAGGGGCAAGCAATGATCCCGCCTAACACTCTTGCTCTAGCGGTCTGAAGAAGAGAAGAATAACCTGCAGGCCAAAGCAGTGGCGGTGGCTGGAGAAGAAAACGTAACCAATCAACTCGAAGTCACACCTTCGAAATAACTGTGCAGAAATCGAATCTGGATATGCGAACTCAAAGGAGGAAACACAAATGTCAGGTAAAAAAGTAGGGGTATTTGGAATCTACTGCAACTCGTGTCGCTGTCGAAAATGCCACGGATTCACTCATGAGGGCCGGCTTCCCGGCTTCGGATATTTCCGTACTATTGCCGGAGAGTCTCGGCGGCGCCAAGGACATGGGAACGGAAAAGGCTACGAAAGCGCCCGAAGGTACGGCAGCAGGCGTGACCACCGGAGGCGTAATTGGCGGCACGCTCGGCCTGCTGGCAGGTGTTGGTCTGTTGGCGATCCCTGGTCTGGGCCCATTCATAGCCGCAGGTCCGATCATGGCAGGGCTGGCGGGACTGGGCGTTGGAGGAGCGGTGGGCGGAGTTACCGGCGCCTTGATCGGCATGGGCATCCCTGAATTCGAAGCAAAGCGATACGAAGGTCGCCTGCAGAAGGGCGGCATTCTTCTCTCCGTGCATTGCGACACGTCGGGGGAAATCACGCGTGCCAAGGAAGTTCTGAAAGCCACGGGCGCAGAGGATGTTTCCTCCACGGGGGAATCCTCTGTTGATACCAAGACAACAGATCGTGACGTGGCCAGCAAGGCTGCGCGCGGAACTCGTTAATCCAAGAGGAGGAAGTCTAATCGGACTTCCTCCTCTTTTTTCTAGAAGTGGCTTCGGAGACTCATCCGCTCTCACCCAATGCAACGAAATCAGGCTCACCCGTTCGAGTGGAGTGAGTGCAGAGACCAGGAACAAAACTGCAGACGTCGCACTCATCCACGCCGAAAGCTACTGCGGCGCCGGGCCGCGCACGATCTGCACGAAGCCATCCGGACGAATCCATTTCGCGAAGGCCGCGCGAACCTGATCGGCGGTCATGGAGAAATACAGTTTCGCCGCGCGCAGCGGCTCGTCGAGCGGCAATCCGATCTGCGCGCGCGCCAGCAAGCCTCCGGCCACGCTGTCTTCGCTCGATTCCGCCAGCGGAATCTGCCGCAACAGCAGCGCCTTGGCCTGCTGCAGTTCCGCCGGCGTGACGTTTTCCTTCTGCATCGCAACCAGATCGCGCTGGATCAAGTTCCCGCGCCTTGGACACGTTCTTCGGATCGCAGCGCATACGTCACGGTATAGATCGCCCTGGTCTTCTGCGCGTTCAGGCGAACGTCCACGTTGTACACGTAGCCGTTCACTTGCCGCAGATCATGATACAGACGCGTGGCGTAAAATCCGCCGCCCAGCACGTGATTGCCGAGCTGCAGCGGGTAGTAATCGGGATCGAATCGGTTAATGTCGATCGTCTCGCGAGAGGTTCACGGAATCCTGCAGCTGCGCTGGGATCGGGAACATTGGCCGCCGAAGGCTTGTTCGGCGGCACGCGCGGAAGGTCCACGTCCGGCTTGGGTCCGGCGGCCTTCCACTGCTCCGAACCATTTCTCGATCACGCTTCTGGCTTCTTCGGGCGTGACGTCGCCGATCACCACGATGGTCGTCAGATCGGGCCGCAGCGTTTTGGCGTAATACTGCTTCACGTCGTCGAGCGTCAGCGAGGAAACCGTCTGCGGCGTCGTCTCCCGCAGCGCCGGATCGCCGGCCGGAAACAAGCGCCATCTCCAGCGCGCGGCCCGCGCGGTATCCGGGACTCTTCATTCTGCCCGGCGACGAACTGCGCCGTCTGCGGCTTGATCACGTCGAAAGCTTCGTCGGGAAGCGCGGGATTCAGCTCGTTGTCGGCCAGCAATTGCACGCCCCGCGAAAAGTCCTGCTTCAGCACCTGCAGCTGAAAATCGAAATCCCGCGGATTCCTCGGCCGCGATATCGTCCAGCGCTTTTTGAAACGCCAGCCGGTCCAGGTTCTTCGTGCCGTAGGAAAACAGATCGTCCAGCACGTCGCTGACGCCGTCCTTGCCCGGGCGGCGTTTCCAGTTCGGGATCGTTGCGGACGCTGCCGAGCACCGTGATCGTCGGGCTGATTTTCACCGTTCTCACGATCAGCCGCAGCCCGTTCGGCAAAGTCATGTCCGCGGGCGCCGGCGGAGCCGGCGGCATTTTCAGCGCGAGCAGTTCGCGATGCGGCCCACGACGGCAACTCCACCGGCTTGGTGGGAGCCGCGGTCAATTGTTCGGCGCCGCCAAATCCCTGGCCGGCCACGGGCTCGCCGGAGGGCATGGGCTTCAGTTGCGCCGTGATGGAGTTTCTGATCCACCAGATATTTCTTTGCCGACGCGGTTCACGTCTGCCGGCGTGACGCGTCGCATGTCGTCCACATCTTCGTCGGGCGAGTTGCGCCCCTCCGTGGCCAGCGCGTCCGACCACGCATTCCGCCAAGCCCGGGAATGGAGTTGCGCCGGAACTCCGCGTCGGCGATTTCCCGGCGCTTGGCCGCCTCCACCAGTTCCGCCGGCACGCCGTTCGCCGCATAATCGGCCATGATCTTGCGCATCTCCGTCGATCACCGGCGCCGGCGTCGCCGTCGGCCGGCAAAACCGCCACGCGCGTAAGCCACGCTGGCCTTGGGATAGGCTTCCGCCAGACCGAATTCGGTCTCCAGCGCTTTTCCTTGCGGCACCAGCGCATACAGATTTCCGCGCTGGCTGGCCAGCACGTCGCTCAGAATGTGCACCGCCGCGAAATCCGGGCTGTCGGTGCCGGGCATGCGGTAGGCGATGAAAGCCAGCAGGTAAGGAAGATTGCTGTCCAGCGTGAACGATTCCGGCTTCACCGGCTTGCAGATTGATCGCCGGGCGCGGCGGCAGCGGCTTCCGCGGAATCTTCCCGTAGAACTCCTTCACCTTGGCCAGCACCGCATCGCGGCTGCACGTCGCCCGCGATCACCAGAATCGCGTTATTGGGCGCATACCAGCGTCTTGTAGAACTCCTTCAGCATCTCGCCGGTGGTTGCGTCGAAGGACTCCTTGGTTCCCAGCGCATCGTGGCTGTAGGGCGTTCCGGAAAACATGTCTTCGTTCAGGCGCGTGATGAACTTGTAGGTCGGATTGGAAAGATCGCGCGCCACTTCCTGTTCGATGGCGCCTCTTTCCTGGGCCCATTCGCTCTGCGAATCCTGAATGTTCTGCATGCAGTCCGCGTCCACGCGCAAGGCGATGTCCAGATCGGCCGCCGGAACGGTGCTCGAAATATTGCGTGATGTTCTGCTGCGTGTCGGCGTTATTCAGCCCGCCCAGTTGCGCGAAGATCGCGGAAATCTGGTCCGCCGTCAGCTCCGCGCATCCCCGGAACGCCATGTGTTCCTGGGCGTGCGCCATGCCCGGAAAACCCGCGGGCGTTTCGTCGCCGCCCGCCAGATAGTTCTCTTCCACCGTGACCACCGGCGCGAGCGGGTCGCGAATGATCACCACTCGCAATCCGTTGTCCAGCGTCGCTCGCGTGACCTCATCCGTGGTCGCGCCCTGGCCGACCTTCGCGACGGTAGACCCTTGCGGCTCGGCCAGCTCTGGCGCCATCACCAGGGAAATAGCAACGAGCGCGACTGCCGAAATCCTAACCATGTAAAAAGACACTGAATTTTCCTCCAGTCGAGCCTTCTGGAACGCGACTCTGTCAGAACGAGCGGTCTATAAGACATACTACCACCATTCATACAGATGATTTTCGGGCGGACTGCGCTTCAATTTTATAGTGGAAAAGCTGTACTCGCTCCTCAGCCGCCCTCCGTACGTGGCAAGGCTTTTGGGCGGCGTGTTGTCTCTCGCGGCGGACCACGCAACAGCCGCTCGGTCGCCGCGCTGAACCACGCGATCATGACGTGCCACTGCATGACCCATTCCACAATGTCCCAATTTTCTGACTGGGTTGACACCATTACGAACCTGGGAGAGAATTGTTCTTGTAGGAGAAGAAAAAGCGAAACTAACGGAACCCCTTTTTGACTCTCCCATGGCTACCAACCTTGCTACTTTGCGTTCTCAAGTCGCACGCGCCCTTGCAGGGCGTTTCGGCGCTCCCTTCACACTGCGCGACCGCAAGGGTTTCGATAATGCCTCTACCGGAATTTCTGAAGTCGATGCCCTGGTGGGAGGGTTGCCTCGGGGTGCGCTCACGGAAATCTTTGGGCCCCCTTGCTCGGGCCGCACGAGTTTATTGTTCTCGGCTTTAGGCGCCAGAACCACACATGCCGAAGCATGCGCCCTGATTGATGGGTGTGACGCCTTTGATCCACACTCTGCGGAAGCTGCCGGAATTGACCTCAAGCGGTTGCTGTGGGTCCGATGCCGCAATATAGAACAAAGTTTTCGTGCTACGGATTTCCTCTTGCAGGCAGGAGGGTTCGGGTTCATTGCTCTCGATCTCAGTGACATTCCTCGCGAATCGGTGCATCGAGTTCCCTTGGACACATGGTTCCGTTTCCGGCGCGCTGTGGAGGGCACGTCCACGATTCTGTTGGTCCTTGAACAAGAACCGCATGCCAAGACATGCGCTTCCCTGGTTCTGCGAATGCAGGCGGAGCGTTCTCGGTGGAGCGCGACACTCTCCGACCCTGTTGCCGATTTTTACCGGTATCCATTTTCGCGGCTTCTCCATGGTTCAGAAATCTGCGCCGAATTGATCCGCACCCGCATGCATCACGGTATCCAATCTGCGTTCCTGGATGGACGTGATCCGCGATCGCCGGGAGGCCCATCGGTAGTTTTTGAAACCAACGATATGGGGAGTCTCTAGGGCCGGCATTCTTAAACCCACTGCGCAGGGTTGGGACAACTGCTGCACCCTGCACATTTCCGCAACGGAAACCGGAATGGGGCTGTGAGGTTATCAAACTGTCCCATGGCATTTGCTTCCGTTTACGTTCCCAATTTCATGGTGCAATCCGTTGTACGCGCGGAGCCCGATCTGCGCGATCGCGCGGTCGCTCTTGTGGAGGAGAATCCGCCGTTATGGAAAGTCGTTGCGGCCAACGAAGCCGCGTTGCAGGCAGGAATCGAATTGGGCATGGGCGGATCGCAGGCCACACAATTTGGCGAGGTGGAGATTCGGCGACGCTCCCGAGCTCAGGAAAAACGGCCCATGCGGCTTTGCTGGACGTGGGCTGGTCCATATCTCCCCGCGTCGAAGATACCGCGCCGGACACGCATGGTCCTCGATCTTGCGGGTCTGACTCTCGTTATTTAGATCTGTTGAAGATATTGCCACGGCACTGGCTGAGCGCTCATCGAGCATCGGCCTGCACCCGCAATTGCCGTGGCGTCCAACATCGAAGTAGCCATCCACGCGGCGCGAGGTTTCGCTGGAATTACTTTGATTCCGCCGGGTGAAGAGTCCAAGCACTTGAGTCGCTCTGCCGATCGAAGTGCTTTCACCATCGGCGCGAAACCTTCGAAACTTTACATCGCTGGGGCATCCGCACCTGCGGAGCCCTGGCGCGCATTGCCCGTTTTGCAATTATCGGAACGCCTGGGACAGGAAGGAGTTCGTTTGCAGGCACTAGCGTGCGGGACCAGTTGCCGTTCGCTCGTGCTGGCGGAGCCGGAAACTGCTTCACGGAAGAAATGGCGCTCGACTATGCCGATCACCGAACTCGAGCCGTTGGCATTCTTGCTTGTGCCGATTGCTCGACCAGTTGTGCGCGCGTTTGGAAGCGCGTTCGCTTGCTGCTTCCGCTTTTTGCTTGCGATTCGATTTGCAGGATTCCGTGGAAGAAGACGAAAATCACACGTGGAAACGGACGCTAGAAGATCCCGCGGCATCGTGACATCCCGGCATCTGGGTCCAAAACCTACGAGAAAGATGTTGCGCCTGCCCGTGCCGATGCGGGACTCCAAAACCTTTTGAAATTGCTTCGACTGCAATTGCAATCCGATCCGCCGCATGGCTCCATCATAAAAATTATTCTCACCGCTGAACCTGCCCGGCCGCGCGCGGGCCAAAAAGGATTGTTCGTTCCGGATTCGCCGGATCCGGAAAAATTGGAAGTGACGATCGCCCGCCTTGCGGGACTTGTGGGAAATGCGAACGTCGGTTCGCCGCAACTGGTCGATACGCATCGCCCGGGAGAATTTCGAATGGCTCCCATTCTTCCCTATATCGGAAGAATCTGAGCTCTCCTCGAAAGGTCGGCGCCACTGAATCCAAGCATCCAATGAAAACGGCAATCATCAATCAAAGCCAAGCGTCGCCCGTGACCATCGCCTTCCGAATCTTCAGGCCTGAGCCTCCGGCAAATGTGGAATCGCGGGAAGGATGTCCCTGCCACATTTGTTTTCGCGGCATGTGCGGCGATGTGGTCGCGGCATCAGGGCCCTGGCGCACTTCCGGAGATTGGTGGGACGAGACATGGATGGCGGCAGGACGAATGGGATGTCGAAATTCGCTTCCATTCTTCCGGCTGGCAAGCAAGGGTCTCGCCTGCGGCGCGCAAGACGGAATTTACCGAATTTATTACGACTGGATGCGCCGCGGCTGGTTCGTGCGCGGCAGATACGATTGATGTACATCGAGCTTCATGCGCGCTCAGCATTCAGCTTTCTCGAAGGCGCTTCCCTGCCCGAGGAATTGGCTACGGTATGCGCGGAATATGGAATGTCGGCCATGGCTCTGCTCGATCGCGACGGAGTCTATGGCGCGCCGCGTTTTTATCTGGCCGCGAAGAAAATTTCTATTCGCGCTCATATCGGAGCGGAAGTTACATCCGAGGCAGGGTGGCGCTACCCGCTGCTGGTTGCATCGCGCACGGGATATCAGAATCTTTGCCGGCTCATCACGAAGATGAAATTGCGGGCTCCCAAAGGTAAAGGTCAGTGTTTCGATTCCGGAGATTGCGGAACGAGCCGAGGGCCTCATCTGCCTGACCGGCGGCGAGGAAGGGCCATTGGCGCATGCTCTGGCGCACGGCGGAATCGAAAACGGAATCGCATGCGTGCGGCAGTTGTGCGATCTTTTTGGCCGCAAGAATGTCTATGTGGAACTGCAGCGGCACCTTTGCCGCGCAGAAGAAGCGCGCAATCAGGCCGCTCTCGAGATTGCGCGAAAACTGGATTTGCCTCTGCTCGCGACCAACGGCGTATCCTACGCGCGTGCCGCAAAGGCGGGAGACGCTCGACGTCTTTGCCTGACAAGATGACGGAATCGCTGGATGAAGCGCTGCAGCTTTGTGAGGACGCGAGACGAAAGAAACAGGCGCTCTCCGTGTGCCTGGTGGGCAATTGCGCAGAGGTGTTGCCGGAACTGGTGCGGCGCGAGGTAGAGATTGACGTCATCACCGATCAGACCAGCGCGCATGATCCGTTGAATGGATATATTCCCGCAGGTTATTCGCTGGCTGCCGCGTCGACATTGCGGCAGGCGGATCCGGTGGAGTACGTCAAGCTGTCGATGGCAAGTATGGCCGTTCATGTGGACGCGATGCTGGCGATGCAGCGGCGCGGTGCAGTCGCGTTCGATTACGGGAACAACATCCGCAAGCGCGCGTTCGATGCGGGATGCAAGCAGGCTTTCGATATTCCCGGATTTACGCCGGAATATATTCGTCCGTTGTTCTGCGAAGGTGCGGGACCGTTTCGCTGGGTCGCGCTGTCGGGGGATCCAGCGGACATTTACCGTACTGACGAGCTGGCGCTGAAATTGTTTCCGGAGAATGAAATTCTCACCCGATGGATTCATCTGGCGCGGGAGCGCGTGCATTTTCAGGGGCTGCCGGCGCGCATCTGCTGGTTGGGGTATGGTGACCGAGCGCGTATGGGCGAGGCGATGAACGAGCTGGTTCGCAGCGGAGAGTTGAAAGCGCCGATCGCAATCGGACGCGATCATCTGGACACGGGATCTGTCGCTTCACCGTATCGCGAGACCGAGCAGATGAAAGATGGCTCGGACGCAATTGCGGATTGGCCAATTTTGAATGCGTTGTTGAACACCGCCAGTGGTGCGAGCTGGGTATCGTTTCATCACGGTGGTGGCGTTGGCATGGGATATTCGCTGCACGCCGGGCAGGTGTGCGTTGCCGACGGAACGAAGCTTGCCCAGGATCGTCTGCATCGCGTGCTGAATAACGATCCTGGCATTGGAGTGGCGCGTCATGCGGATGCGGGGTATGAGCAAGCCATTGAAACCGCCGAGAGCAAAGGCATCGTGATTCCGATGCGTCGCGCATGAACGATTCAACACCGAGAAAGTTCGCCGTCATCCATTGCGGACAGCTGGTCACGCTGGCGGGGAGGCTTGGTCCTCGCCGAGGCGCGAGCGAAATGCGGGAACTGTCCATCGTCGAAGACGGCGCGATGGTGATTGCCGACGGCAAAATTGAATGCACTGGAACTACCGACGAATTGCGGGCAATGCTGGCGCGGGAGAAGCATCTTTCTGTGATCGATGCGCGAGGTTGCGTGGTGACGCCGGGTTTTGTGGATGCGCACACGCACATGGTGTTTGCGGGTTCGCGCGCGGCGGAGTTCGAGCAGCGGATTGAAGGCAAGACCTACCAGCAAATTGCGGCGGCCGGAGGTGGGATTGCGACCACCGTGCGTGCGACGCGCAAGGCCACAGCGGAAGAATTGTTGACGCTGGCGGATCGGCATGCGGAATGGTTTCTGCGCAACGGCACGACAACGGTCGAGGCGAAGTCGGGATATGGGCTGTCGCTCGACGTGGAGTTGAAAATTCTTGGCGTGATTCGATCGCTGGCGAAAGAAACGCCGTTGCGAGTTGTGGCGACACTGTTGGCGGCGCACACGATCCCACCGGAATTTCAGCAGGATCGGGCAAGTTATATTGCGCTGGTGGTGGGGGAGATTGTACCGCGCGTTCGGCAGGAAAAGCTGGCACAGTTTTGCGATGTATTCTGCGACGAACATGCATTCACAATTGCGGAGAGTCGCGAGATTTTATCTGCGGCGAAGAAGGCTGGATTCGGGCTGCGCATGCATGCGGAACAGTTCGCAGCCGATGGTGGTGCAGCGCTTTCAGCGGAGCTGGGCGCGTCGACGGCGGATCATCTGGAGTGCACGAACGAGGAAGGAATCGCTGCGCTGTCAAGAGCAGCAGTGCAGCCGGTGCTGGTGCCCGCCTCGGTGTTTTGCCTAGGCAGAGATCGCTACCCCGATGCGCGAGCCATGATGGATGCAGGGCTTGCGGTGGTGCTGGCGACAGACTTCAATCCAGGCTCATCGCCGACGACTTCGATGCCGTTTGTCATGTCGCTGGCGTGCCAGAAGATGAAGATGTTGCCGTCGGAGGCGCTGACCGCCGCGACGATCAACGCTGCATGCAGTCTTGGACTCGGAGATGTTGTGGGCTCGCTGGAGGCGGGAAAGGCGGCAGATTTTTTGATCCACGAATTTCACGATTATCGCGAATTGGCGTACTTTGCGGCGGTACCGAATTTGCCGCAGGTATTTGTCGGGGGCAAACAAGTTCAGACGTGTTCGTCAGCCGGCGCGATTTTCGCGAATGGAGCGGTGTGATTGAGATGGAAATGCTTTCGCCCGCTTCGTTGCTTGAGTCGTTGATTCGTATCCCGTCGGTGTCCTCGCTAACAAATCGTCCGCTGATTGAATTCGTCGAGAATGTGTTGCGCGGGAAGGGCTGGAATTTTCGAGAGCTGCCGTATCACGACGCCAGCGGGGTGGAGAAGGTGAACCTGCTGGCGATGCCGCCATGGCAAAGGGCAGACGATTTTTCCGTCGAGCTTGCGTTCGTTTGTCATACGGATACGGTGCCCTACAGCGTGGAATGGAGTGAGGCTGCATCTCCGCAGGTGATCGGCGCTGCGTTGCACGGATGCGGCGCCTGCGATGTGAAAGGGTTTCTAGCGTGCTTGATTGCGGCTCTGCTGCATACGCCGGAAGACCGTTTTGCATCGACGGTCGCGCTGGTGCTGACGGCGGAGGAAGAGATTGGCTGCGTGGGGTCGTGGCATCTACTCGAGAGCGGTCTACTGCGACCGCGGCACGTGGTGGTGGGCGAGCCGACGTCGCTGCGTGCAGCGCGCGCCGGCAAAGGGTACGGCTTGGCGGAGATTCGCGTGTTTGGAAAGGAAGCGCACAGTGCTCATCCGGCGGAAGGAGTTTCTGCCATCTATCGAGCCGCGAGGCTGATTGGAAAGATCGAGCAGTATGCGCTGTCGCTGCGGGAGGCACCGATTCAGAAGGCGGCGAGCCTCTTTGATCCGCCGTATACAACGTTCAATGTGGGAACGATCGTGGGTGGAACGGCGAAGAACATTGTGCCAGGGGAATGCAGGTTATTGCTGGAATGGAGGCCGCTGCCGGGAGATTCGATGGGCAAAATTCCTGGCATCGTGCTGGGGATGGTTGAGGATTTGCGCTTGAGTGATCCGGATTTTCGATACGAAGTGAAGGTGTTGCGCGAGCAGCCAGGATTTGAAACTGCTGCTGGCTCGCCCCTGGTTCGACGATGGACGGAAATCAGCGGACGGGAGGCGATCGGCGTACCTTTCGGCACGGAAGCGCCACTGATGTCGACGTTGGCGGACGATACGATTGTGCTGGGGCCGGGGGATATGCGCACGGCGCACAGTCCGCGAGAATGTGTGCCGCTGGCGGAACTCGACCTGTGTGTTGCGTATCTGACGGCGCTGATCGAGAATCCGTTGGAGCCTGCGCCATGACAGAAAACCATGTTGCGTCGCTCTGGGAGAATTCACTGCTGCAATTTCGAGATCGCGTGGCCGCAAGTTCCGCGACACCTGGGGGTGGTGCGGTGGCAGCGGTGACCGCGACCTTTGCGGCTGCGCTGCTGCGGATGGTGTGCGTCATCAGTTCCGCGCGGAAAGCAGATGCCGGCATGCAGGCAATCGCCGCCGAAGTAAAAATCTGCGAAGAGAAATTGGCGCGTTGCGCGGAGGACGACGTACGCGTGTTTGATCGATACATGACTGCGCGAAAGGACCGAAGCGCGGCCGGTCAGGCTGAGGTGCAGCGACGTCTACTGGAGTGTACAGACGTACCGCTCGCTGCTGCGGAAGTGGTCGCGAGGCTGGAAGCTTACGCAGCGCAGATCGCGCTCAACACGCCGGACTTTCTATCGAGCGATCTGGCGACAGCTCGAATTTTGCTGAACGCCAGCCGGACGTCGCTGCTGGCCAGCGTTTCCGTGAACCTGGCAGGGCTGGATGATGGGGAAGCGAAGCGCGCCTTTGAACGCCGCTTCCTGGGATTACAGACAGATACAAATTCTACTGGCTAGAACAAATAGAGCCGACTGGAGATGCGACTCGCGGAAGCAGCAGCTTTTCTTCAAGCCTTCAGGGGCGGTGACGCTGAAACAGGGGTGCACCCCACGTACCCATGGCGAGAAGAGCGCCAAACAAGATGACAGCATCGATACTTTCTCGACCTTCGCGCGACCAATATGCCATTGGGTCCAAGTTCAACCAGAGCGCGAATTCATCCAGCGTGAGAGCTGCGCCCATTCCATAGCCAATCGAGAGCAACCGGCTCATCAGGATGGACAAGGTGGAGTCGCCAATGCCGACCTCCGTCAAGTCCGCATATCCCGTCATGAGAAGCAGCAGAATTCCCCAGACCAGGTGATGGATATGGCGACCGCCGACTTCCACGTAGCCGAAAGGACCAATGTGATGCGTGATGGAGGCCACCAGCAAGCGGACACCCAGGAAGGTGATGAAGAAGCTGACCGAAGCGAGAAAAAGTCGTCGGTGCGGCCGATCGGGAATCCGCTGGTGAATGAGCTCGCCCAACTTGGTCCGGTGAAGCGCCAGCATCATCAACGCTGCAATGGCGCAGATGAAGATCAGCAGGATCCAGACTCCGGGAATATGCATACAGTAGAAATATCATGGCTTGCGGACAATCGACGGCATTCTACTGGTGGGCGTACTACCGTCGTTTATGGGTCGGCGTTTTAAGGTTGCCTAAGTTAGATTGCCAAGCTATTCTGCCTGAGAAATCTACCCCTGAAGCGGTGCTTCGGTCGACGCGTACGGACAGCCGAACGCTGGCACTACGGTAACCCATCGAATTACAGCAATGGCAAGGTTTTCGGAGGGATCACGAATGCGTGGATTCAAATCGATCGTCATTGCAGCAGCGTTACTTGTGCCGGCCGTCCAGCTTCCTAAGGCTGGAGCACAGGTGACGGTCACGTTCGGCGCGCCGCCCCCGTGTCCGTATGGCTACTATGGCTATGCGCCCTATGGCTGTGCTCCGCCGGGATATTACGGGCCAGGATATTTCTACAATGGAATTTTCCTGGGGGTTGGGCCGTGGGCTTATTGGGGCTACAACCACGGATGGGGCAGCTATCGTTTTCGCGGGCCGGGTGGAGGGCACTATTACCCGCACTCCGGCTACTATCCGGGGCATCCACCGAAAGGCGGGTACCCGCCGTATCACCGGCCACCGAGCCATGGCGGGAAACCTCCCTATCATGGCGGGCACCCTCCGAATAATGGCGGCAAGCCACCGCATAATGGCGGGGGAAAACCGCCGAATAACGGTGGTAAGCCGCCGAATAATGGTGGTGGCGGCGGTGGTGGCAAACCCCCGAGCGGTGGAGGCGGTGGCAAACCTCCCGGTGGTGGAGGCGGTGGAGGTAAACCTCCGAGCGGCGGTGGCGGAGGTGGAGGCAGGCCGCCGCAGCGGTAGCCGTGATTGGATTGCAGCGAGACCCTGCGGGCCTCGGAGCAGATCCTAACCGTTCACTGATGGCTGAAGTATGAATCGAAACGGCGGGGCAGAATTGCTCCGCCGTTTTCATTTCAGCGCGGCGCTTGACTTGAGGTGCGCGAGGTACGTGGGCGAATACGGGGGCTGTTCGCTGTGTTTCGAACGCGAACGCGGGTGCCGCAGCAAATCATGCCCGATCGAGTGACCGCTATTGTGTGAAACCGGGACGCCCTTCGCGTATCCTCACAGAGAAGTTCAGGTCTTTGTCCGCTGCGCGCGCGGCAGGATTGATCAAGGCTCGCTGCTTCAACTCTGGAAAGGGAAGATCCCCGGCCAATTCTCCGCGCTGATATTCCATCTGGTCGGCTTTGCCATTGAGCAGAATGCGCCAATCGAACGGGTGACTCTTCATGGTCTGGAAAGTGAAAATTTCGGTGGTGCAGTTGTGGGTGATGGCGTTATACCACTGCGGATGGGAATAGAGCCGGTTTGTCATGGCGGCGTAATCGAGGAAGAGCGACCGTGCAAACGCAGGTGTGGCGCGGGTGTGATACAGATACAAATCTTCCCCATGACGATAATTTGTGCGCAGCCTCACCAGGTCGCGCTCGTCGCTGACGACGGAGATGAGAGTGTATTGGCGAAAAAAGCCGCGCAGCGCCGAGTAGGTCTGACCGACCTGCTTGCGTGTCTCAATTGAGTAGGCGACGTGCCGGCCATTTCCGAGATCGAAGCTAACGATCGTGTGAGCGATCCAGGGTGAGCCCCAATAATTCATAAACAGATCGACACCTTGAATCCGCGCCAGATCGACGTCGACGGTCGACCAGGTGCAGGTGTAGTCCAGTTCGGTTCGGTAGTCACATTGGCGAAAGTTGTGGATGATGGCGTGGTTGTTGGTGATTTCAATGGACGCGAGCTTGGAGACATCGGTCTGCCAAGGCTGATTGTTGGAGGGCTTCAACGTCAGCCACCACGATAAAACCAGAATGAAACAGACCAGGATGCTAAAGAATTGCAGCCACCTACGTTTCGCGAAGTACAGGATGGAAGCGATGATCACCAGAAAAGCGATGGCCGCGATGATTCTCGCGTGGACGAGGGGCAGATCGAAGAGCAGTGCGAGTGCTGACCACACGGTCATCAAGGTAATGGCAGCGTAGACGCAAGTCGCCTCCAAGTTGCGAGCGAACCGTCGCGCGTGTTGCCTGGCAGGCACGGGCTCGAACTCTCCGAACGCCATTGCAGATTTCCTCGGATGTTTGATTGTAAGTTGTCTGAGCGGTTCCAGGATCGCCGACCTGAGACGCACAGTAAGCACGAGTGCACGCGGCTTTCATTCTCTCAGTTTGGAATTGGCACGGCTTCGATCGGTGGGATGTGTTTTGCCGCGGAAAACCGAGGGTGTTGCGCGTGGCAAAGTCAGCGGCCATGAGCGAAGATCTTCTGCAATTCCTGCGGGGGAACAACCTCCAATTGCGCGTAAGTGCACTCGCGAGGATCTTTTTCTGTTCTCCATCGGCGAAAGTGAGCCATGTGGCGAAAACGATTCCCTTGCATGTGCTCGTAAGCGACCTCGACAACGAGCTCGGGACGTAGCGGCTCCCAGGAGAGATCTTTGCCGTGGCTCCAGCGGCTTTTGCCACCCGGCATGCGGTGTTGTCCATTATCAGCCGGACTTTCTTGTTGCCACGATTTCCACGGGTGATGCGCCAATGCATTCTTGCGGTAGGGGCGAAGAAACGTGAGCAGCTCGCGGCGTTTTTCCTGGGTGAAACTGGAGCAGACGCCGACGTGCTGTAGCGCGCCTGCATCGTCATACAATCCCAGCAGCAGAGAACCGATGGCGCCGTTGGTGCTCTCCTTGTACCAGCGAAAGCCGGCAACCACACAGTCACAATCGCGCTCGTGTTTCAACTTGAACATCACCCGCTTGTCCGATTCATAGATACCCTCGATCGGTTTGACCATGACGCCATCGAGACCCGCACCTTCGAAGCGTTGGAACCAGTCGGCGGCGACGCGTCGATTTTTGGTTGCCGGGGTCAGGTGAAGCGGCCGGGTTGCTTCGGCGAGCATGTGTTCCAAACGCGCGCGCCGTTGTTGAAATGGTCGGAGGCGCAGGTCTTTGGAGCCTTCGGACAATAGGTCAAACAACACGATGGATGCCGGAGTTTGATCTGCGAGCAGATTGACCCTGGACGCGGCCGGGTGGATGCGGAGTTGCAATGCATCGAAATCGAGGGCGCCGTTTCTCGTGATGACGAGTTCGCCGTCGACGACGCAGCGGGGTGGCAGTTGCTGCAGCAACGGCGGAAGAACCTCGGGAAAATAGCGGTTGAGGGATTTTTGCTCGCGACTCTGGATCAGGATTTCCTTGTGATCTCGGAAAATCAAGACCCTGAATCCATCCCACTTGGGTTCGAATAGCCACCCGTCCCCCGACGGAATTTCCTCCACACGTTTGGCGAGCATTGGCAGGATGGGAGGGTTCACTGGAAGGTACACGATCTGATCTCCAGCGTCATCGTTAGCGCGACGTCGCGGTACTCTCTGTGATGTTCGTGGACGTAGCGGGGATGTTCCAGCCGCGCACGTGCAGGGCCAGGTTGTGTCCGACGGCGGTGGCGGGAAGGTCGACGGTGATAGATTGTTCCTCACCCGGCAACAGGGAAATATAGTTGTCGCTGAAATAGGCTGGCACTACTTCAGAGTCACTGCCAGCAAATATTCCCAGCTTGGTGCTGAGGGCGACGACATCGCCAGTATTCTTCAGGTCGACTGCGATCTGATGATCGCCCGAGGTACTGTTGGCTGCGGCACCTTGCAGATGAGCGGTGACGGAAATTTTTGCGGGTGCCAGCTGATTGAGCGCACGATAGCCGGCGTCAGAGTCTGCGCGCCAATAAAAGTTCTGTGATAGCTCCTGCCCCTCCCCTGCGTGCAACACAAGCCGCACAAAAACCAGTTTGTCATCGCTCATCAACGGAGCGAGGTCGAGATTCAGCGCATGGGTGACGTCATCGGGTGCCGCGTCGACCGTAGTTTCGCGGTGCAGCAGCAGCTTACTATCGAGGCTGTAGACGTCCGCTGCGACTTTGAGTGCGCGGAGCGGGTTTCTTGTTGTGTTGACGACCGCAACGTCATTGTTGGAAAGATCAAGCTGAACATGGACGGGCTCGCAGGCCTTCTTGGTTCCGTAATAGGAGGCTTGGGTGTCGTAATCGGAACTGAGAATACCCCACAACGTGCTTGGCCACGCAGGCTGCGTCATCCATAACAGGCGGCCGCCATTCGGTGCCCAGAGGTGCGCATTGAAGCCTTCGAAGATGGCGCGATAGTCGACATAATTCATCATCTGCGCCTTGCGCTCGTAGTCTTCGAGGCTGCTGCCAACTCCAAATTGAGTTTGCAAGTGTTGATTGAAGGCGTCGTGAGGATGCCAGTTGTGATAGGCCCAGTCATCGGTGATGGGCCAACGATCGACTTTGGGAATCCAGCGGGAAAACCATTCCAGTGTGGGCAACGATGGAGTTCCGATCTCAACCGCAAAGCCTTGATCAATCGTCGTGTAGTAGGCGGCGGGGTTTTCGTAGGAATACGGCCCGCTGTTCAGCAGGTTCACCCGGTTTGAACTTGGCGAGTAATACCGCGTGCCGTCGAGTGAGTGGGTCAACTGAATCAGGCCGCGGTTGATGATTGGCTGCGGAACGCCTTCGTTGCGGCCGCACCACATCACGATCGAAGGATGATTGCGATAACGCAAAATCGTGTCGCGGGCGTTGTTGAGAAAAAGCTGCGGGTCTTCGGCTTCGCCGTTGGAATCCTGGGTCACCTCCCAGAAATCATTCCAGACCATCAGGCCATATTTATCGGCCAGCTCGTAAAAAGTTTCTTCCGTGTTTTGCCCCTGCCAGTTGCGGATGATGTTGAGATTGGCATCGCGATCGTAGCGAAAAAATGGCTCCAGGTGAGCACGGGAGATTCGCTTGCGTGAATCGTCCATACCCCAGCTTCCGCCGCGAACCGCAATGCGAACGCCGTTGACTTTCAAAATGAGATAGGGAGTTGCGCGGGTATCCGCGACGCTTCGCAATGCGGGAGAAGCATCGTCGCCAGCGGTAATGGAGGAAGCCCAGCCGCCGGGAACCTGCCGCATGCCTTCGTGGGTGACATCCACCTGCGGCTCGGTTGCGGTGCGGCCGATCGTCGGATCATAATCCACGCGACGCAACGCGCCGGAGTGATCGAGCAGGCTCAACTCGTACGTGACTTCGCGAACACCGAACTGCAATTTCTTTTCGCTGGAGGTTCCACTGTCGGTGGCAAAACGAAGTTGCAAATGGTACAGCTCCGGCTTGCCATAGCCGTTCGGCCACCACAGACGCGGATGGTCCAGATGAAGTTGAGGGAATTCTTTCGGTGACAGGGAAATCGTTTGCTCACCTTGCGAGAGTGTCACTTCTTTTTTTATCTCGACGCCTTCAAACGAAGCGGTGAGAGTTCCGTGCACGGGATGGTCAGAAACATTTATCAACGGAACGTTGACTGTGACGTCGGCTTGCGTAATGTCTGGCAGCGGCACATGGGTGATGACTTGCGGATCTTCAATTGCGACTGGACCCGTCGCAACCAGATGCACATTCTGCCACAGGCCGGTGTCGCGATCGTGCATGGGAGGAACCCAGTCCCAACCTTCCGACGCCATAAATGTAGGGCCGTCAATCGCCATGGCGCCGCCGTTCAGGCCTGCTCCGAAGGCGATCGATTGGACATTTGGAATTCCAGGATGCGGGGCGGGGGAGACCAGGATGGCGAGCGCGTTCTTGCCGTTGGCGTGGAGCAGGTGGTTAACATCGAAAACGCCGCGGATGAAGGCGCCCTTGATGGAGCCAAGGTGCTGGCCGTTGAGCCACACTTCAGCTTGATAGTTGATGCCGTCGAGAACCAGCGAGACGTGCGAATCGTGGTTGGCAGGTGGCGACGAGAATTCGGCGCGGTACCAGTATTTCTGCCGGTTTAAACTTTCTGGGATATCGAGATTATTCAGTCCGTAATCCGGATCGGGGTAGATGCCGCGAGCAATCATGGTGGTCAGCACGGTGCCCGGCACGGTTGCAGCAAGCCAATCGCTGGTATTGAATCCGGGTGTCGAGATACTCTCCGGGGTTGCGGAAATTTTAGGTGCCGCGGCAAGTTTCCATCCTCCTTCGAGTACCCAATTGGAGCTGCCAGCGGGTTGCAACGTGGTTTGCGTTGGCGGCAGAGGTTCCGTTATTGGTTTACTGAAGGGCGCGTTGCGATGGGGAAGTGTGGCCGGGTCTTGCGGTGCAGTGTTGCCGACAAACTGAAGAACTTGCAGCGCCCAGGGTTTGGAACCTTCCTCAAATGCAATCAGGGAGAAGTCGGGCTTTTGCGCGGACAAAGCTGCGATGGCTTGCGCGGAAAATGCTTCCCGGTTCAGCGAAAACAGAGCGATGCGTCCGCCGAAATGCTCGCAAAAAGTTTCAATGCAAGGCGATTCCACGGGCGCCATCATCATTTGCGGCTGGATCGGTCCGGCCTGGAGAGGGCCGTGCGCAACTTCCGTTCCATCCGCGTAGAGGCGGGCTTCGCTTCCATCAAAACTCGCAGTCAGCAGATGCCATCCGGATGGATCGAGCGGGCTGATTGCGCGAAGAGAATGGCCGTGTCCGAAACGCAGTTCGAGCTTGCCGTCGACGATGGCGAAGAAACGGGAATCTTCGTCGCGGGGATCGCCTGCTCCAGCGATCAGCGAGGGCCCGGTTGGTGCTGGAGAAAACTCAACCCAGGCAGACATTGTCCAGGGCGAGGTTGCTTTCACAATCGGATCGGCCGCCGGTAGGGGCTTGGTCAGCCCGATTCCGCCTTGCAGGATGTGTGCGCTGTAGGGACCATAACTCTGCGGAAGCACCGTCAATCCGGGGACCTTCATGGTTTGGGCGTGGGCGCAGCGAGTCACTCCCAAAAGTGCGGCGACGATCATGATCAGGACCGGCGACAGTTTCTTTTTATGGCAGAGGCAATTCATCGAACGGAAGGAAAGTTGTTTCATAAGTTGGCCGCGAGATTCACAAGCCATTGTATAAGCCAAAGTTTTCAACGCGTGTTTCGAATTCGCTCGCTACGGGCGGCCAATTTCCTTTCTGATTCGCGTTTCGTAAGGGTCCCAGGCGGTCCGCAGCGTATGCTGGATTCAAGCCTAGAAAACGTCGCGCACCGGAACGCCGGGAGAGTTTCTGCGCCATGAAATACGATGAATAAAAGGAAAATGCAATATTTCGCCGACAATAAGCCATGAAAAACGCCAAAAGAAATGATATTTCTACCATTGTTCGTCGTGCCGTGCTGGAGTGCCTTGCGGCGAACCGATCGAGCCAATCGGATGCCGAAGATCCGCTGGAGATTTTTAACTCTCCAGAGGTGAACGCGCTAAAGAAAGAGATTATGCGCGTTGGTAAGAAGCTTTGGGATCGACAGTATGTCGACGGAAACGGCGGCAATATTTCCGTTCGCTTGTCTCCGCATTATGTTTTGTGCACGCCCACGTTATGCAGCAAAGGGGATCTTTGTCTGGAGGATTTTTCGCTGGTCGATCTGGACAACTGCCAGATATGCGGGGATCGTCCGCAGACCAGTGAGATTCTGCTGCATCTTGAGATTTACAAAGCGGTGCCGGCGGCGAAAGCTGTGATTCATTGCCACCCCCCGTATGCCACCGCGCATGCAGTTGCCGGAGTTGTACCGCAGGGCAATTTAATTCCGGAGCAGGAAGTGTTTATTGGGCCGGTTGCGCTGGCACCGTATGAAACGCCGGGAACTCGCGCGTTCGCGAAAACTGTGCTGCCGTTTGTGCAGGACCACAACACGATTCTGCTGGCAAATCACGGCATCGTGTGTTGGGCGGACACGGTGACTCACGCGGAGTGGTATGTCGAGGTGGTCGACACCTATTGCAAGACGGTGATGATTGCCTCCCAACTGCGGCCAAAGTTGAACGAGATTCCGCCGGACAAGGTCGTTGACCTGTTGGCCATCAAGAAAAAGTTGGGGCTGCCCGATCCTCGGCTGCGGGCCAGCGCAGAGCCAGGGGAAAAGGCTGCGCCTGAAGCGCAACCCAATGTAGCGCCCGCCAGAAACATGACCAGTTACGAGACCAACGAGTTAGTTGTTCGGCTGACGGCAGAGATCGACGCTTTTCTTAACAGGAGCGAATAACCCCAGGCTGGCGGTCGATCTGGAATTTCCGTCGGCATAATGAGGCTGCAGAGCGCGCGCCAAAAATGCCAAGGGGCGAATCCTCTTGCGAGAACTCGCCCCTGACGCTCCGAATTTCCGAAGATTCGATGTTCGGCGACCGAATCACAACTCTGTCATCCCGAAGTTACCGAGAACTTGCAGGTGAACCCGCATTTTTCCGGAACTACCGTTCTGCTGGTTGTAAGAGCTTTCTCTTAGCTGGCCGTCTTCAGTTGCCTGAAGGGAGTCTCGTTTCCGATTCTCAGGCTCGCTTCGGTTCCACTCTCTTCTCTGAAAGATTGCTCTTTCGTTGAAATGAGTATTGCACGGGAAATGCGGATTTCGGCGGAATTATTTCGGTGCAAATCGCGGCAAAAATGTGCAAAAGCTGCGCGATTTTGTGACGGGCGAAGCAACCCGGAAAAAGTTCACTATACCCACTCTCCCTGGCGCATCAGCGGTTCGACAAGTCCGGTGGCAGTGACGCCGTCGATGTCTAGTCTTCCCCGATCCGATCATCCAGTCGACATGGATCAGGCTGTCATTCGCGCCCTTGGCCGCAAGCTGTTCAGGAGTCAATTTGTCTCCATCGCGCAGGCAGGAGGTGTAGGCCTGACCCAGCGCAATATGCGACGCTGCGTTCTCATCGAACAGCGTGTTCAGAAAGAGCAGGCCGCTGGCTGCAATCGGTGAAGAGTGCGGTACGAGCGCAACTTCACCCAGACGCCGCGCACCCTCATCGGTGTCGATCAGGCGCTGCAGGACTTCCTGGCCTCGACTGGCGCGCGCTTCGACGATGCGGCCTTTTTCAAATCGAACCTGAATGCCTTCAATCATCGTGCCTTGGTGGGACAGCGGCTTGGTCGCTGTCACGGTACCATCGGCGCGATCTTTATGTGGAGTGGTGAAGACTTCTTCCGTGGGCATGTTGGGGATGCAATAGAGCCCGTTGCCGGCAGTAGTTCCGCCGCCCAACCAAAGATGATCGTCCGCCAGGCCGAGGCGGAAATCTGTGCCGGGTCCGCGATATTGCAGCGCGGCGTAGCGCTTCTCGTTCAATCGTGCGGCGCGTTTTTGCAGGCCGGCATCGTGGGTCTTCCATGCAGCCACGGGATCGTCGGTGTTGATGCGTGTCGTATAAAAAATCGCATCCCATAGTTTCGCCATTGCCACGTCGGCGGTCTCTTCTGGGAACACGGCAGCAGCCCAGGCAGGAGTTGCGCTGGCCACGATGGTCCAATTAATTTCATGTCTCGTAATCAATTCGAGCGCGGGCCTGTAGGCCTGGGACACGGCGCGATTGGCGCGACCCACCTTTTCCGCATCTTCATTGGAAAGCAGGGTTGGATTTCCGCCTGCAATGGCCAGACGCGCGGCACCGCTTTTGAAGGCTGCGCCCATGCCGTCGTACAGCCACTTGGCGGCGTGGTCGAAACTTTCATCGGGCGCGAAGCGGTAGCGCATCAATGCCGCTTCATCGTCGCTGTAGAGAGTCGTGACCAGGGAAGCGCCGGCGCGGTAGGCCTGCTCCGTGATGCGTCGCGCCAGAGGTAGCGAATCCAGTGACGCTGTCATCACCAGCTCCTGGCCAGGACGCAATCCCAGGCCGACTCGCACTGCAACTTCGGCCAACAGGTTGAGTTTCTCTTCATGGGTTCTCTGCTCTGTTATCAAGGCTGTTTCACTCATGTCTTTTGTTTCGCATCCTCACTTCGAATTTTAATCGCGCTGACAACTTATGGCGACGACGGCGTGTGAATTCATTGCGCCGCGAAGGCTTTGACGGTTAATAAGTTCAGTGGGAAATCGGTGCAAGAATCTCATATCTGCCGCTGGGGAGGACGCGGTATGAGGCACCCGGGTTGTTCCTTTCGCGGAGCTCGTTGGGGAAATCAGGTAAGCAGAAAAACAACACCTTCTCCGGGGTGAAGCGCTGATGAGCCGCCGGTTTTTGCTTCGCGGTCCACTCGCGTTCCAAGTAATAGTCTGCCTGACGGTGTGTGGACGGAGGTTTCTTCGCGAGACAGGTTGAGTATCACTTCGATTTCTTCAGGCCCACTTCTTCTGAAACGCAGGATGTTGTTTTCGACATGAAGCTCCGACAATTTGCCGCTGACCAACGTGGGATGGTTCTTTCGCAGAGTAATAAGTTCTCTGTAAAGGGTCAGGATGGATGAGCTGTCTGTTTGCTCAACGGCCACATTCACCGTGCGCAGGTCCTCGCCGAGGGGCAACCACGGCACTCCCGTAGTGAATCCAGAATGCTGGCTTTGATCCCAGCGCATCGGCGTCCGTTCTGGATCGCGGCCTTGGCCGATGCCGGGTTCGTTCTTCTCCGCTGGATCCTGCACCTGCTCTGCAGCGATCGGCACATTGGTCATACCAATCTCATCGCCGTAATACATGGTGAGTGTACCTGGCAACGTGAACAGCAGGATGGCCGCAACGCGCGCCTGCTGCTGGCCGACCCGTGAAGCGATGCGCGGCTGATCGTGGTTGCCGAGAACCCAGTTCGGCCATGCACCCGGCGGGAGCGCCCGGTCGTAATCGCATATGACCTGGGCGATTGCATCCGCGGACCAGGCGCATTGCAGCAGATGGAAGTTGAAAGGAAGATTGGCGCCCTCCAGGTGCTGTCCGTAATAGGTCATCAATTGCGCCACAGGAAGATAGACTTCACCAATCAATACGCGATCGGAAAACTGGTCGATGACGCTGCGCATCTCGGCGACGATGGCATGCACTTCGGGTCGGTTCGAGTTGTAGACGGGAAGGAATTGGTGGTTTGACGAAAGGCCGGCGTGATAACCAGGATTGGGAGGATTGTCGCGAAAATGATCGTCCTTAATGATCATCCACATCACGTCGACGCGAAATCCATCCACACCCTTCTGCAGCCAGAAGCGCAATACGTCGAACATCGCCGCTTTCACGGCGGGGTTCCTCCAGTTCAGATCGGGCTGCTGTTTCAGAAAGGAATGGTAGTAGTACTGGCCGGTTAACTGATCGAACTCCCATGCGGAGCCGCCGAAGTTGCTGGTCCAGTTGTTGGGCTGGTCGCGCCAGATGTACCAGTCGCGCTTTGGATTGTTGCGCGACGAACGGCTTTCGAGAAACCAGGGATGTTGTTCGGAGGTGTGATTGGGGACAAAGTCCAGAACCAGGCGAAGGCCACGGCGATGCACTTCCTGAAGCAAATGGTTGAAGTCCGACATGTCGCCGAAGATAGGATCGATTCCGCAATAGTCAGCGATGTCATATCCGAAATCCGCCATCGGTGAGGGATAGATGGGTGCGATCCAAAGAGCATCCACTCCCAGGTCCACCAGATAATCGAGGCGGTCGATAATTCCGCGCAAATCGCCGATTCCATCGCCATTGCTGTCTTGAAACGATCTGGGGTATACCTCATAAATTACGGCACGCTTCCACCAATCCAAATCCTGCATCAGAACATTAGCTCCTATGGTTGAAACGCGCGGAAACAGAGTGACCGTATGATCAACGACCTATGGTACAAAAATGCGGTTGTTTATTGCTTGTCCGTTGCCACCTATATGGATGCAAACGGCGATGGGATCGGTGACTTCGCGGGCTTGATGCGCCGATTGGATTATCTGCAGGGCATGGGGATCACCGCCATCTGGCTGATGCCTTTTCAGCCTTCACCCGGTCGCGATGACGGGTATGACATCGCCGACTATTACAACGTAGATCCGCGTTATGGAACGCTGGGCGACTTCGTCGAGTTCTCGCAGGGGTGCAGGCAACGCGGCATCCGCGTTCTGATTGACCTTGTGGTCAACCACTCTTCCAATGAACATCCATGGTTTCGCGAAGCTTGCCGAGATCCGAAGTCCAAATACCGGGACTGGTATGTGTGGTCGGCAAAAAAGCCGAAGAATGCCGAGTCAGGAATCGTATTTCCTGGGGTGCAGAAGTCGACGTGGACATGGGAGAAGAATGCCCGCGCGTATTACTTCCACCGGTTTTATGATTTTCAGCCGGATTTGAACACAGCCAATCCAGAAGTTCAGGCCGAAATCCTAAAGATCATGGGCTTCTGGCTCGAATTAGGAGTGGATGGCTTCCGAATGGATGCAGTTCCTTTTGTGATCGCAAAAAAGGGAGCCACTCTAAGTCGATCCGTGGAGCATTACGACATGCTGCGCTCGTTTTCAGAGTTCCTGACATGGAGAAAGAGCGGAGCGATCATTCTTGGTGAAGCCAACATTGTGCCGAAAAATGACTTGGAATACTTCGGGCAATTTGGCGAACGTCTGCAGATGATGTTCAACTTTGAAGTGAATCAGCATCTGTTCTACGCAATGGCAAGCGGCGATTCGAGGCCATTGATTCGGGCGATGCAGGATACGAAGCCGCGTCCCGCGACGGCGCAGTGGGGACAATTTCTCCGAAATCATGACGAACTCGATCTTGGCCGTCTCACGGTTGGACAACGGGACAAGGTATTTGCGGAGTTCGGCCCGGAAAAGTCGATGCAGTTATACCAACGAGGAATCCGACGCCGGCTCGCGCCCATGCTGCATGGCGATCGACGACGACTTGAACTGGCGTACAGCTTGATGATGACGCTGCCGGGAACACCGGTGTTGCGGTATGGGGATGAGATTGGGATGGGCGACGATCTGCGGTTACCGGAGCGGAATTGTGCGCGAACTCCAATGCAGTGGTCAATCGAACCGAATGCAGGTTTCACGACTCATGCAAAGCCGATCTTGCCAGTAATCACAGAGGGCGCTTACGGGTTCAAGCAGCTAAATGTTGCTGCGCAACGCAGAGATCCCAATTCATTTCTAAATTGGATGGAACGCATTATTCGGATGCGGAAGGAAATCCCGGAGATCGGATGGGGGGATTTTTCATTCCTTCCGATGCGGAAGCCGAATGTGCTGGCAATGACGTATGAGTGGCGAAACAATTGCGTCTTATTCCTACACAATCTGAATTCAGAACCGCAAGAAGTGCGCTTTCGACTACCGGCAAAATGCTGCGGTGACAAAAACCTACTGGTGAATGTGCTTTCCGCGGACAATAGCGAAGCCGATGAACAAGGACGCCATTGCGTGGTGCTTGAACCGTACGGTTATCGGTGGTATCGAGTTGGCGGGCTGGAGTATCTTCTGCGCCGTACGGACGCATAGAAAAAGAGAGTAGTTCTCGATTGACGACAACCGGACAAATGGGGCGTATCTTTGCCTCTCCGTCCCGCACCTCACTTCTCGAGGATGCGATAGATGCCGGTGACGACCGCACTATCTTTTCTGCCCGGGGCGCTGGCAAACGACTTGATCGTTAGTCCCGTCCCCTTCACCATAATTGACGCGGTGTACACGGGTGACTCAGCCATTGGCTCGGAGCTGTCGACCGTGAAGTGGATAGTGGAACCGGGAGTGGCGCTGCGTAAAACTACCGCGGTGTCGCCATCAAAAACGCCAGGCTTCGGAAACAATTCCGGCTCCGCGGTCACGCCATCGCGATGCGTTTCAGCCGCCGCCGTCTTGTCGCTGATGAATTCGCGAGTTGTTCCAGTATTGGAGGCTACATGGCGTGCCGCGACTGTCCGGCCGTCGTTCGTCGGCTGCGCCGCGTCCTGCATCAACGACTCAAGATAAGCTCTTTGGAAATCGTGGATCGGCCAGCCGAAGCCACTTTCATTCCACTGTCCCATCAGCGCCACGGCTTGATGGAAGGAGTTCTTGAACTTCGCCGCCTGGGCGGGCTTGATAGCAGCGACGAAGAGATCAATGCGCTGCGTATTCAAATCGTCCGTAATGGTCAGGTCATACATACCAGGGCTGGGTAGCGGAAAGATCATTGCGGGTCCCGTCTTCTCGATCGGGATATGGAACTGAGTCGGGTGTGAACTATTCAGCAGTCGAAGGTCGTAGGTATAACGACCGTTGGGGAGGTCCGCGGCCAAGCCTCCGACACTGACACGATTGTCAGGCCCAAGAACTGCGAGGACCTCCTCACGTGGCAAGCCAAGGTCAGGGCGCATGGTTGAATTATTTTCCAGGACCAGGGTCGCATGAATGCGGGCCAGCATGTCGACAGCAACCGGGTCAGGAATGCGGTAGAGCGAAGGCACGCGAAATCCTCGGGCACAGTCTTTTGGAGTGAAACATTCGTAGAAAATACTTCGACCGTCCGCCAGAAAAACGATGATCGAATGACCTGGGGTGGCTCCGCCAGGTTGCAGAAGCGAACCGGGCTGTATGGCGTCGCCGGTGCGGATCGGGGCTCCTTTGCCGGCCACCCGCCAGGTGCCTTGGACTAGCCACGCGAGACCGGCAACCGCCCCACTACTGTCCTTTTCCGCGAAAAGCGTGGCCGCAACGATGAAGAGACACACAAAGAGGGCACTGCATGAGGAAATTCGAAGCCGGCACGGGTGTTGAAAAGAAGAGCGCTCGCGTTCAGAACTTATATACATAACGCATATTTTGCCCTAGTCTGAAATTCGATGAACCTGCCCACAGCAACCCGGGCCTGTTGAATACCATCTAAGCGATGGTTTCATGGTTGTGCCCGGTGGAGGCTTTTTTGTTTCACTGCGTCTTCGCAACATAGGCTTATAAGACCAGGCGGCATAGTTCCGCAGCGACGGGTTCCCCATCCGTCCAGTGTAAGAAACACAGACAAACCGGCCTACGAACCTAGTGACCTTTCGTTCAACATAGTTCTTGTCCCCGGTTGTTCATGGTCACCTTTGGCGGGCGAACGGATAGCTTGTGCCTGATTGTCATGTTTGAGGTGTGTCGTATGCAGACTGCCAGTTCTCATTTGTCTTTGATCCGTCAAATCGCGTTCGCGTCGCTCGCGCTGGCGTTATTCTGCGCACGTGCGGAAAGCATGTTCGCCCAGACGCCAACTCCGGTGCCGGTGCCGACCTGGCGCTATGATCTGACGCATGCCGGGGAGAACACGAACGAGACTGCGTTGACGCCGGCCAACGTGAATGTGAACTCCTTTGGCAAGCTGTTCGGAATGAAGGTGGACGGCAACGTATACGCCCAGCCCTTGTATATACCCGGCCTGACGATGAGCGACGGCAACGTGCATAATGTTCTGTTTGTGGCGACGGAAAACGATTCGATTTACGCCTTCGACGCCGACTCGAACGGCGGCGCAAACGCCAAGCCAATCTGGCAGATCACTCTGCGCGATGCCGCGCACGGAGCAACAGCAGGGGCAACGCCGCAGGCACCCAAGTCCACCGGTGAAGATGACATCGGCCCGGTGATCGGTATCACCGGCACCCCGGTGATTAATCCCGCAACAAACACGATGTATGTGGCGGGCGCCACGGAGGAGGGAGGCGCATATTTTATCCGGCTGCACGCGATTAACATCCTTACCGGCGCGGAGCAGGCACACAGCCCGGTCGCGGTCAAGGCAACCGTAACCGGTACGGGCAACGGCAGCTCCGGCGGAAAGCTCTCGTTCAGTCCATTGTGGGAGAACCAGCGGCCGGCGCTGAATTACTACAACGGCTATGTGTATGTCGGCTTCGCCGCGCATGGCGACCTGGGACCGTGGCATGGATGGTTGTTCGCCTATAACGGCACGACACTGGCGCAAACTGCGGCAGTCTGTCTTTCGCCGGATGGTATTGGCGGGGGCATATGGGCTGCGGGTGCAGGTATGCCGATCGACGATGATGCGACCGGCGGCCGGATGTTTGTCGTGACCGGAAACGGCACGCACACCACCTATCCGAAATTTCCTTATACCGGCAGCCTGGGGATGGGCGAGAGTGTCGTCGATTTCAACCTGGCAAACGGCGGGCTGACCACCACAGATGAATTTACCTCGTTTAACTACGCGAAGCTGAACACTGCCGATTTGGATTTAGGGTCAGGCGGCATCCTTATGTTGCCTGACCAGCCGGGCGACGACCCTCATATTCTGGTGCAGGCTGGCAAGGAGGGACGGATCATCGTGCTCAACCGCGACAGTCTGGGCGGCTTCGCTCCAGGAGGCACGTCCAACACGAATGCTCTGCAGGACATTCCCGGCCAGGTCCAAGGCTTATGGAGTACTCCGGCCTACTGGAATGGGAATGTCTATATCTGGGCCGCGAAAGATGTGGCCAAGGCGTTCGCATTCGACGATGGCGCATTGGGGACCGAACCCTTCACCCAGGCAAGCGTGACTTCCGGATTTCCTGGCGCATCCTTTTCCATCTCCTCCAATGGCACCGAGGACGGGATTGCCTGGGCGGTGCGTTCCGACCAAGTGAAGACCAACGGGCCTAACGTGCTGTATGCATGGGACGCGAACGACCTGACGAACACCATCTATGAGAGCGACACCAATCCCCAGCGCGATGCCGGCGGTGCAGCCAATCGTTTTACAATTCCGGTGGTGACCAATGGCAAAGTGTACGTCTCTGCCGACAAACAAGTGGCTGTCTACGGGCTGTTGAACGGAGAGCCGACTGCGGCCGCTCCGCTGATTTCTCCGGACGGGGGCAACTTCTCCGCGAGTCAGAGCGTGACTCTTTCCAGCACGACCGCGACCGCAGAAATCTACTACACTCTGAACGGAGCGACCCCGACTTCGTCCTCGACGCTCTATAACGCTCCAATTAACATCGACACGAACATCACCATAAAAGCGATTGCAAGCGCCACCGGGTACGTCCAGAGCGGAGTGTCCAGTGCGACCTTCACCTTCGGGACGAATGGATCCTGCAGCGCGCCAACCTCAGCCGGTGTTCATCTCTGCTCTCCGGCCGCCGGTTCCACGGTCAACTCGCCTGTGCTAGTGAGTGCAACCTCGAAAGTCGCCGGAACGATCTCCAGTACGCAATTATGGGTGGACGGAGCGAAGAAGTACTCCACCGCCTCCGATTCACTCAATACTTCGATCAGCCTGGCTGCCGGGAGTCACCGCTTCGCTGTTCTCGCCGTCAATACGGCCGGACAAAAGTGGGAGACCGCCGTCAACGCAACCGTGCAATAGGTAATGCAATCCGCCACGTCAGTTCTCGATTTCATGCGGCCCCACAATACGGTTTTGCGGGGACTGAACATGCGAGAAGCACAGGTCTCGAAAAGTCACGTTTTCGGCAACTTCATTCTCAAATCGCTGACAAGGCAAGTCGCTCATTGACTGCTTCAGCGGGCGGCCAATTCAGTCAGCGAGCCAAAACATATCTGGAGCACTAAAGGTCAAGAGACCGAGCAGTAGACTGGCGGTTGATGAAATTGAAGCGGCTGGTTCGCAGGGCTAGGCGCCCCGCTTGGTCAAGAGTAAGGACATCAATGTTGCACGCAGTTCGGCGGCTGCTTCCATCTCCGTCTGCAACCATGCTTGCGATTTAACTCGTACTTCCTGCTTCCAAATTTCAAACGATTTGCGAGGATTGAGACGTTGCGAATTTTCATCAAATTTCAATGGCTTTGTCGGTTCACCACCCCAGTGCATCACCCGCACCTGCTCGGTCCGGAACCACAGGATATGAAAATTGTGGACGCGAGAAACGGTGAAGCACAGCACGCCAGTCGCCGTGTCCGTGATAGTGGCGGCCTCCATGACCCGATCCTGCTAGCGGTCGTTGACGAAGATTGGGGCAGCGACCCGCTCAAGTGTGCTGCGCATAATCCATCGGATCTGCTCACCGGTAGGCTTGCTTCAAAACTTGCCGATGAGTATCAGACGTTCGGGAAAGCGGCCGGGATCAGCTTTGAGAAGGGCGTGAGCACTGCGCTTGATGAATGGATGGAGAACGAGGGTCCGCTATTCTACAAAGCGATGATGAAGCGCCGGAAGAACACCGCAGCGGAGCGCATCCGTGTGGTATCTTAAGAGCTTAAGACGATAGCATGATAATCTGTTTCACCGGTTCGGGTCGGCTCTGCGGAGTCGGCCCTCTTCTTTGCGTATCAGTTTACGGGTGTACTGTGTATCGGTAGTTGGTATGGGGTAGGCTTTATGGCTAACGAAGAAATGATCTACACGGCGCTACGATACATAGATCGATTCCATCGAGAGAAAAACGGGTAGAAGGCCAGTGGTCAGTAAATTCCGCTGAGTCAGTTTTTTCTGCCCTTAGCCGCGACCTGAACCACTATTGGCAGGCGCAAACAGACCGAAACTTACGATAAAGTCTTTAATACCACTAAGTACTTTATTGCAATACTCTGGCGGAGAGGGTGGGATTCGAACCCACGTTACCTTGCGGTAAACACGCTTTCCAAGCGTGCGCCTTCAGCCACTCGGCCACCTCTCCAGACAAGGGCGTTGACACTTGAATCTACCACAAGGGCGGGAGTGCGTGCAGCGTGGGCTCGGCTGCCGGCGTGCGATTTTAAAGAACGCGATCTGTCGGATTTCGAGGGTGAGGGCCTACTCCGATTTGATTTCGTAAGCAAGGACGCCGGTCACAGAATCAGACGGAAATCCGGGTCGCAAAACGGCATATCCAGAATGCAATTTTTCAGAGGCGAAAAGGTGCGAATTGAAGGGAAATCTATGATCCAGCAGCGGTATACTGTTGTATATGCCGAAATACTCCGTCGTCGTTCCGTTCCATAACGAAGAAGAGAGTGTCACCGCCCTCTACGACACTTTGAAGGCCGTTATGGAGCAGGTGGGGGACACATTTGAGCTGATCTTCGTCGACGATGGTTCGACGGATCGCACCTATCGCCTGTTGGAAGAGATTACCGCCGTCGACAGCCGCGTGATGGTGGTGAAGCTGCGCCGCAATTTTGGCCAGACCTGCGCGTTAGCCGCGGGCTTCGATCACGCCCAGGGAGATTTCATCCTGGCGATGGATGGCGATCTGCAGCACGATCCGGCAGAGGTTCCGAATTTTCTTGCCAAGCTGGAAGAGGGCTATGACGTCGTCAGCGGATGGCGGAAAGAACGCATCGACAACTTCATCATGCGCCGCATTCCCTCACGTTGCGCCAACTGGCTGATGGCCAAGCTGTCAGGCGTCGATATCCACGACTTTGGGACGACCTACAAAGCATATCGCAGGGAAGTGATCCAGAATATTCCGCTGTATGGCGAGATGCACCGCTTTATTCCCGCGCTGGCATCCTGGTATGGCGCTTCGATATGCGAGATTCCCATCAAGAACATCAATCGCGAGCAGGGAAAATCGCACTACGGTATTTCGCGCACGTTCCGGGTGTTTTTTGATCTGATGACGATTCGCTTCCTGCTAAAGTACATGTCGCGGCCGATGCACTTCTTCGGCTCGCTGGGTGCGTCTGCCATGCTGGGAGGCTTTGCGCTATCGATGTGGCTGCTGGTGATGAAGGTGCTGACGCATCAGCACGTCATGGATCAGCACGGTCCTTTATTTGTCGTTGCAGGTGTGCTGATTGTGGCAGGCATCCAGTTGCTGGCGGTCGGTCTGATTGGCGAACTGCTGGTAAGGCACTTCTATCAGGGCCAGGGACGAGCTCCGTACACGATTGACCGAGTCATTCGCTTGAATGCATCGGGAGAAGCGAGCATTCTGCGCGGGGAGTAATTCTTCGCTCGCTGCATCTGCTTCTTCTGAGTCACCTAGCCGAGGCAGCCTATGAAAGCCATTCAAATCTCAAGTGCTACCTGTGCGCTCGCGATCGTATATGGCTTCACTAATCTCTGTTCAGCTTCATCCAAAAGCAATCCTGAGACAAGGAGTTCGCCAGGGTTACACGGCACCATTAACATCGTACTTGCAGACAAAAATGGGCTCATTGCGCTTGCGGACAGCCGCTTAAGCAGTTTTGACGGACATATGGTTGCCGATAATGGCCAAAAGCTTTTTCAAATCGATGATCACACGGTTTGCCTTATAGCGGGTTTTGTTAGGCCCCCAACACTCGCACCTAAGGTTGATATCAGCATATCTTCGCTGATCGACCTCTATTCCGAGCGGATTCGCAAACGGCCCGAGGGGTCGTTTGAAACCAAACTAGCGTCGCTCAGCTCCATCGTCCAATTCTACTTAGGGATTGTCGCGGCGTCCCATGTTAGCCCGCGTAACCCAGCGGATTTGAGCAAGTACAGATCGTCCATAATTTTGATCGGTTATGACGAAGCCAAGGATCTTAAATTCGCAAAAGTCTTGATATCTCCAGGACTAGGCGGCGAATTCCATTCTACGATCGGCGACGTTACCCAGGTTGGAGATGGCTTTGTCCACCTGACCTCTGGAATGTGGGATGTTGCGGAAGGGGTCCTTGCGAACCCCGATGGGTTCTTGCAATTTCCAGAGATTAGTCAATACGAGCAGCTTCGATCGAGAGGTGATGAATCAGCGATGAGCCTAGCGGAAATGAGCAATCTGGCTTCTCGCTTAGCGCAGCTGACGTCAGCTGAATACCCCGCCTTAGTTGGTGGTGCCGATCAGACGGCCACATTCACAAACGGCCATCTCACGATCCATCAGCCACAGCGCAATCCGAAATCATCCCCCATCTACGACGTCGATCTCGTTGAATACGACTTCGGGCCGGTAAGTGCATTCAATGCCATATTTGATCCCAGTAAGGCGGTTGTATTAAACGTCAATGACAATTTCACCGGCGGCGAAAAAGTCATAGACGGACAGTACTATATCCATGACATCTTTCAAGATGTGATATTGACCTTCGATGGAGGAGACACGTATTTTGATCCACAGAATAAGCTGGTGAGGAGTGCATTGATAGTGGGACCACATGTTGTGGCTGGCGATCCGACCCTATGCGGGCTGGAAAAACTTAACTGGGAAAGAATTGAATTTGCCAGCAAAGAAACGGAACTTGCCTCCAAGCGACCGCATCATTGCGGCGTCGGGTTGAATTAATTATGGATTTCAATCGAAGGCGAATGTTTCTCGCTTAGTGGGATACTGGATGAAAGCCATTCAGATTACCAAGACCGGTGGACCGGAAGTGATCCATGGGGTTGAATTAGATCGTCCTGCGCCCGCCGCTGGACAGGTGCTGGTGGAAGTGAAAGCCATCGGCGTCAACTTCATCGACATTTACTATCGCGAAGGCGTCTATCCCGCGGCGCTTCCGCTGACGCTGGGGCAGGAAGCTGCGGGGATTGTGGTCGCCGTGGACGCCAACGTGGAACGGTTTCACGTGGGAGATCGCGTCGGCTGGTGTACCTCGCTGGGTGCGTATGCGGAGTTTGCTGTTGTTCCCGAGGCAGCGCTGGTCGCTGTTCCCGCCAAGGTGACATTCGAGCAGGCCGCGGCCAGCCTGTTGCAGGGCATGACGGCACAATACCTGAGCACCACAACATTTCCTCTGAAGCGGGGTGATACAGCCCTGGTACACGCTGGTGCCGGCGGCGTGGGATTGCTGCTGACGCAGATGGCGGTCGAGGTGGGAGCGCATGTCATTTCCACGGTGTCGACTCCGGGGAAGGCGAAGCTGTCGCGTGAGGCCGGCGCGCATGACGTGATTCTGTATTCGCAGGAAGATTTTGAGCCGGCGGTGAAAAAGATCACTGGCGGCCGCGGTGTTGACGTTGTGTATGATTCGGTTGGAAAGGAAACCTTCGAGCGATCCTTGAAGTGTTTGCGGCATCG
The DNA here is from genome assembly GCA_963735505.1 of uncultured Acidobacteriota bacterium. Taxonomy (GTDB): domain Bacteria; phylum Acidobacteriota; class Terriglobia; order Terriglobales; family Acidobacteriaceae; genus JAKAAZ01. The sequence goes on from CAVTLR010000019.1 coordinate 48,419, forward strand.
CGGCATGCTGGTTTTGTTCGGGGCGTCGAGCGGGCCGGTGCCTCCATTTGATTTGATCCAGTTATCGCGCGGGGGGTCGTTGTTCCTTACGCGTCCGAGTCTGATGCATTACGTCGAAAGCAGAGAAGAGCTGGAGGCTCGTTCGGCGGATGTGTTTGGTCGCATTGAGCGCGGCACGCTGAAGCTGCGCATTGATCACAGTTTTCCGCTGGCCGAAGCCGCGAAGGCACAGGAAGCTTTGAAATCGCGGGCCACGACGGGGAAGTTGCTGCTGGTTCCGTAGGCCCTGCAGTGCGCATAGCATTGAGACACAAATGTGCGAGCAATTCCACTCTAGATAAAGGCAAAAGTGCAATGCCCAGCGTCCGCGTCTTCTGTGCCCTGCTGTTTTGCTTGCCGCTGACAGCGCAGGTGTTCCCAACCGGCCACCCCATCAAGCCTCCGAGCGGCGGCGCGATGCTTCCATTGACTCCCGTCGAGTACCAGAAATTCGCCACGGCCAACGAGGGTTACAGCTTCGTCAAGGTCATCCGCAAGCTTCCTACTAACCTCAGTCCCGACTACCGCCTCGGCTACAACTTCATATACGAATCTGACAACCATGGCTGGATCCTCGATCGGGATTCGGAAGGCTACAAGCTCTTTCTCGACCTCAAAGGCGACGGCGACCTGAGCAGCTCCCAGCCCTTCCGCTTCCACGAAGAGGGCGGCGTTCCCCGGATCGATGTGCCTATGAAAGATGGAGCGTCCCCCTGGGTTGCGCGGTTCGAATTAGTCCAAAGCCCGGGCGGGGCGGCTGTTCGAATCAATCTCGAATCCTACAGGAACGGTAAGATTCTGCTTGATGGCCACGAAATCCCGTTTCGCCTGTCGGGTTCTAGCGGCCGGTACGGCCTCCCCGGCGACCAAGTATCCTTTGATCGCGAAGGGAACGGCAAGTACGAATCCTACTGGCCAGGCGACCGCTGGGTGAACCTCGCCGGCAGAACTTACGAATTTCACGTCGATCCGCACGGCGGTTTCTTGACTCTAAAAGAGTCAGATTCCCGCCCCGATCGCCCGTCGCTCAAACCCGGCAGCCCGATTCCCGACGTCTCTCTAACTGACTTGAAAGGAAAGCCACATGCTTTCCGCCACAACACAGCCGACTTCACTCTCCTCGAATTCTGGGACACCCACTGTGGTCCCTGCCGTGAAGAGATGCCGAAACTCAAAGTCCTGTATGACAGGCTGCCACGTTCCCGCTTCGACATTCTTGGTGTCAGCAGTGACGAGTCCGAGGAGGTGCTGAAGAAGTACCTCGCCGAGTTCGCGATCGCGTGGCCAGAGTGCCGCGAACCCTTCGAAGGCCGGGTGCATCGTCTATTGCGCATCGACGGTGAACCTACATATTTTCTGCTATCGAGAAACGGTGAGATCCTTGATCATTGGGTCGGCTCCGGTTCAACTATCCCCAAAATCGAAGCGAAATTGAAGTGACGCCGAGTGCCCCATCCAAGCCTGCTCTTGGCTGCGGTGAAGCGATAGAATCGTGATTTCCCCCGAAGGGAACAGTGAGAGGCGAAGACACGCTACGAGCGGCGGAACATGGAGAAGAGGCCGCGTTTTTTGGGCGCGGTGAATTCTTCGTCTTCTTCATAGGCGCGCGCAGGCTCCGGTTGCTGCGGCAATCCTTTACCCTCAAACACCGCTTGCGGGTTCTGCACACAAAGTCGTTCCGCCGTATCGGCTCCATAGTTTTGTGAGAGGAATTCGAAAGCCTTGCTCATCACGGGTGGCCGCGAGGTTGTGTTGTGGGCGTCGGTGGCGATGACGTGTACCCATCCCCAATCGAGAAGCTCGCGGGCGATGTGCTGCGGTCCTCGTCCAAATCCGCCGGTAAGCGATCCTGCGGTCACCTGCACCAGGCAACCCATGCGCAGCCACGCCGCGAGTTTCTCCGGCTTCTGCATCAGGGTCAGGTTGCGTTCCGGGTGGGTAAGAATGGGAACCATGCCGGCGACGGCCATCTCATAAAAGCTGGCTGAAATATTTTGCGGAATGCCGAAATCAGGAAACTCCACCAATAAATAGTTTTTACCGTTGACCGTGTATTTTGTCGGATGGGTCAGCGCGTCTTCAATATTGTCGAAGCTTAAATGGAAATCGCAACCGAGGCCGAGCGTCAGGCGATCGCCGATCTTCTGTTGCAACTCCTCCAGCAGCGCGGCATTTTCCTGTGGGCGAAAGATGTAGTCGCTGTTGGCGTGCGGTGTGCACGCAATATGAGTGATGCCGTCATTGATGGCAATCTGCGCCATCTCGAGCGATGTTTCTAGATCTCTGGCTCCATCGTCGAGTCCGGGAAGCAGGTGGTGATGAATGTCGATCATAGTGTGCCGAACGCCCGTTCCTGTTTCAATCCTGGCCTGCGAGTGTCGCCACCATGGACTGGAAGATACGCAGTCCGTCCGCCGATCCCAGCAACGATTCGCTGGATCGGTCGGGGTGGGGCATCATGCCCAGCACATTGCGCCCTTCACTTAAGATGCCGGCAATATTCTGGAGCGAACCGTTCGGGTTGGCTTCCGCTGTAATTTCTCCTGCGGCGGTCGAGTAGCGGAAGGCAATGCGACGCTGCGCTTCCAGTTGCTTCAGCGTGGCCGGGTCGCAGAAATAATTTCCTTCCATGTGGCCGATGGGAATCTTCAGGACCTCGCCTTCGCGCAGCAGGTGGGTGAAGGGAGAATCGCTGGTCTCGGTGCGCAGATAAATCTGCTTGCAGACATATTTCAGGCCGGAGTTGCGCATGAGTGCGCCGGGCAGCAAACCGCTCTCCGCCAGAATTTGAAATCCGTTGCAGATGCCCAGCACCAGGCCGCCCGAGGCAGCAAACCTCTTGACCGACTGCATGATGGGGGCGAAGTGAGCGATGGCGCCGGTGCGCAGATAATCGCCATAGGCGAAGCCGCCGGGCACAAGAATCGCGTCGCAGTTTTCAAGCTGTTCGCTTTCGTGCCACAGAAAGACGACCGGCTCGCCCACCACTTCAGAGATGACGTGGTAGGTGTCGTGATCGCAGTTGGATCCGGGGAAAACAAGCACGCCAAATTTCATTTGCATCTAGTTTATCAGCGGATTTCGAGTTGCTATCATCACAGAATTCTATGCGGCGTGGATTTTTCTAGTGTCATGCGCGGGGCAGCGTTCGATGAATGAGCCACAGATTCGGCGATCCAATCTCCACCCGGCAAGGTTAGGGCCTCCGGCCGCGAAGGCCGGTAGAGCGCTGCTGCATTGGTTGCGAGCGACTTTCATCGATGCCATTTTGGTCGGGGCTCTTTGGTTGATTGGATTGTGGTTGCTGCGCATTCCGCTGGCGCCGCTGTGGGCCGTGGTCGCCGCGCTGGTGCAATTCATTCCCCAATATCGGGGGCATGTTGGCGTTGATCGGCCCGAGCCTGACGCTGCTGTTCACGAGTGCCGGATGGGAAAAGTTTGGGCTGTTGCTGGGGCTGTATGCGGTTATCGTGATCATCGACCAGCTGGGGCTGCAGCCCTGGATCATGAAGAAAACTACCCGGGTGCCGATCTGGGCGTCGATCTTTGGACCGATCGTACTGGGGATCATCATTCCATTCTGGGGAGTGTTGCTGGCGCCACCGTTATTGGCGGTCATTTTCGCATTTCGTAAGCCGCGGGCGCAGAAGGCGTAGACTAACCACGCCATTCCAACTTGCCAGCGTTTTGGAGGCGAAGGTGAAATTCGCGAAGATCGTCTTTTGGTGTGCTGGAGTTGGCGGGATTGTCGCACTGAGCCCGGCGTATTTTTTATTGAATTTTCTAGGCGTCAGATTTCCACCGCCGTTCACACACCCAGTTTTCTATTACGGGTTCATTGCTGTGGTGCAGGTGTGGCATGCCGCGTTTTGCTGGATCGGCACCGACCCGGTGCGCTTTCGCCCGATGATGGTGTTCGCAGTGATGGAGAAATTCGTGTTCGTCTTTGTTGTTGTTGTGCTGTGGCTGGCTGGCCACGCGATGGCAGCTCTGCTGCTGGTCGCCGCCGCGGATTTCCTGCTTGGAGTGCTGTTTTTGGCCGCCTTTTTGAAGACGGCAGGCTTGAGAGGAACGGCTGAAACGGTTCGTGCCTAGCGTGATAAAATCGGGGTTTGTGCGGGCGACTTGCAACCGCGGCAGCATCTAAATCTTCATCGAAAGCAGTTCACGAGGGTCTTCCATGTCCGGCCATTCAAAATGGGCCACTATTAAACATAAGAAGGGCGCGACTGACGCGAAACGCGGCAAGATTTTCACGCGTCTGATCAAGGAAATTACCATGGCTGCCCGAGCTGGCGGCGGAGATCCAGACGGCAACCCGCGGCTGCGCGGCGCCATTGCCGCTGCCAAAGCAGAAAACATGCCGCAGGACAACATTAAACGGGCGATCCAACGCGGCACGGGTGAGCTGGAAGGCGCGGCCTACGAGGAAATCACGTTTGAGGGTTACGGTCCTGGCGGCGTCGCTGTCATTGTGGAAGCGACTACAGACAATCGCAACCGGACGGTCAGTGAAATTCGTCATGGATTTTCAAAGAACGGCGGCAACCTGGGCGAGTCGAATTCCGTGTCATGGATGTTTTCGAAGAAGGGCCTGATCTCTATAGCTAAGTCGGCTGCTGGGGAAGACAAACTGATGGACCTGGTGCTGGAAGCCGGCGGTGACGATATTCGCGATGAAGGCGATTCTTGGGAAATCATCACGGAGCCAGGGGCTTTCGAGGCTGTACTGGCGGCGGTCAAGGGCGCAAAGATCGAGACGCAGATGGCGGAAGTGACGATGCTGGCGTCCACTTACACCAAGCTGGAAGGCTCGGCGGCAGCGCAGATGATTCGCCTGCTGGAAGCACTGGAAGATCAGGATGATGTACAGAACGTGTATTCCAACTTCGACATCGACGCCAAGCAGATGGAAGAAGTTGCGGGCTGAGGAAGATCTGTCCTGACACACGTAAAAACAAATACGATCGATTCTCGGGCGCTCGGCCTGGGCGATGGCTGTGGTACGTTGGAGCGCTCTTGAAGAAGCAGATAGTTGTGCTCGTTGTGTTTCTGCTTGGCTTGGTGCCGGTCTCCCTTTCCCAGACAAGTTCTTCGTCTATCGCTTCGGATGGCGGTCAAACTGCGTCGAAACCGGCCGTATCCAACGGAGATTATGTTTCGCAGGTGATGAAGCGTGACCCGTGGGATCGTGGGGTTTTCGTCGATGGCGGCTTCGGGACCTCGGGAGAGACGAGCGATCACTTTCTGAACGCCGGCGTGCGCATTGGCAAGGTTCTGACAGACGCTGCCGGCCCAGGAATTCTTCGCGGACAATTCGAATATGCGATCGAGCTAATTCCATACTGGCAGGCATTCACGCCGAAACAGACTTACTCGCTTGGACCAGAATTGCCTTCGGTGACCACCGGCGGCACCTACACCGGGCTCAGCATGACGCCAGTCATTCTTCGCTGGAACCTGGTTCACTGGAAGCGCGTGATGCCGTGGCTGCAAGGCGGCGGCGGCCTGATCTGGACGAATCATAAATTTCCGCCAAATGGTTCCAAGGGCACCAGTGTGTGGAACTTTGAGCCGCAGATTGGGGTTGGTATGCATTACTTTGTGAAGCCGGACCAGGCGATTACTTTTGCGGCCAATGCAGTTCATATTTCGAACGCCAGCCTGGGAGATGCGAACCCGGGTGTCAATGCAACTGTCCAATTCCAAATTGGCTACACCTGGTGGAAGTGACAAGCTCGTCTCGATGAATACCAAAGAATCCATAATCGAGTGTGTTCCGAACTTTTCTGAAGGAACCAATGTCGCCGCAGTGCGCGAGATCGTGCACGCCATGCAGGTGGATGGAGTCTCGTTGCTCGACTACTCACTTGACCCCGACCACAACCGTTCGGTGGTCACTCTCGCGGGAGCTCCGGGGCCGATAATGGAATCGGTTTTGCGGGGAGTAGGCAAATCGACTGAGCTGATTAATATGACGGCACAGCACGGCGTGCATCCTCGCATCGGAGCGGCCGACGTGGTTCCGCTGGTACCCATCCGCAATATTTCTTTACCTGAATGTGCGGCGCTGGCGCATCAACTGGGGCAGGAAATCTGGAAGCGCCATCATGTGCCTGTGTACTTCTATGAAGCGGCGGCGCTGCGACCGGATCGGCGATTGCTGGAGAACATTCGCAATGGGCAGTTCGAAGGGCTGCGAAAAAAAGTGCAGCAGGATGCAGCCAGCCGGCCGGATGTCGGCGGCCCGTCATTGCATCCAACGGCAGGGGCGGTTGCGGTGGGAGCCCGACAACTGTTGATTGCCTGCAATGTTTTTTTGAGTACCGGGAATGTTGGCGTTGCGCGTTCGGTGGCACGGGACATTCGCGCCGCCAGCGGCGGTCTGGACGGACTGAAGGCGATGGGTGTGCTGGTCAGCGGTAAGGCCCAGGTGTCAATGAACATCACCGATTTTCACGCCACTCCTGTGAGCAAGGTGTACCAGGCCGTGAAAGATGCCGCCGCACAACTTGGCGCACAACCGGATCGAGTGGAGCTGATTGGGCTGGTACCGGAGGCGGCTGTCGAACCAGGGAGTGAATGGATGCAGCTGGCGACCAACTTTTCAGTGGCGCGGACCCTGGAGAGTAGACTAGAAACACCAATGATTTGGCCATAATTGGCTTAGAAACAGGCGCCTGGTGTGACATCGGGAGCCATCGCGCGTCGAAGATGACAGCGCTACGATACTGACGGGCGGCGACGAGACCGCACCCAAATACTTGAGGAGATGTACATGAATCGTTGGAGAAAAGTTTTAGGTTGCAGCGTTGTGGCCCTTGCCGTGGCGACGCTGACGCTGTCGGCTTCGGCGTCGCAGCTGGCGACAGAGTCCCAGGCTGCCATACCCAAGGACGTGCAGCAACTTATCGTCGTCGACTACCAGGCGATGGAGAACTCCGACATTGCCATGAAGCTGCGCGCCAAGGTATTGCCGCCCGAGTTGAAGAGGCTGCAGGACGCGCTGCAGCAGTCGGGCATGAACGTGAACCAGAGTGTCGTACAGCTGGCCTTTGCCTCCTACCGCGTACCTGGGGATGTTTCGTCACGGATTGTCGGCATCGCTTCTGGACAATTTCCGGTGCAGCAGTTCACAGAGAATTTCAAGAAGCACCACGTCAAAGGCATTCCGGTACGAAACGAGATGATCTATCCCATGGGCAACACGGGGCTGAGCGTCGTGTTTTTGGATCAGACCACAATGATCTTCGGCTCGCTGGAAGCGATTAAGGATTCCCTCGACGCACGGGATGGAATCAAGCCAAGTTTTCTGACCGATACGGCCATGCTGAACCTTATTCCGGCACAGCAGGATGAAGCGGTGTGGAGCATCCTCGATCAAAAAGGTACACAGGAGATGATGAGGTCCGTACTGGGGCAGGCCGCACAGGTAGCTGACTACGGCACCGTGAAGAATAGCCTGATAGGCTCGCGGTACACAATGGACTTCAACCAGGGTGTTAGATTTTCCCTGGATGTAATTACGCCCGATACAGTTACAGCTGCCACCATGTCGTCTCTAATGGGCGCTGCCGCGTTGATGGAGAAAATGAACGCCACTCCGACGGAAAAGGAAGCGATCGCGGCCACGAATATTACGTCCAGCGGAAATGTGCTGGAAGTACGCTTCGCCACTTCAGATGATCAATTCGCTTCTCTGCTGAACTCACAACTGTTTCAATCTGTGATCCACTAAGCCGCTCGAGCACGGCGGCAAGGCCGTTGAAGGTTGTCGCCGTTTCGAAAGCTGTTGGGATCCAGGGGGCTATTCCTCGAAGTCGCCCATCTGCATGGTGAGATAACGCTCGTATCCAAGCTCGCCAATCTGGTGCACCTGGGCCTCCAGCCAGTCGACGTGATCCTCTTCATCTTTGAGCAGCTTGACGAAAAGATCGCGAGAGCCATTGTCTTTTTCCGCCACGGCCACCTGGATGGCGGCGTTGTACTGCGCGACGGCGGAGATCTCCAGCTTTAAATCGCTCTGCAGCATATCCTTCACCGTTTTGCCGACGGTGAGATCGAGCGGCTGCATGCTGGGTGTGGCATCCAAAAATAGAATGCGCTCCATCAAGGACTCCGCATGCTTCATTTCGCCGATGGACTGCTTTTTAATGTAGTCGGCCAAACGATCGTAGCCCCAGTTTTCACACATTTCCGCATGCAGGAAGTATTGATTGATGGCGGTGAGTTCTTCCCGCAGTGCCTTGTTCAACTCTTCGATGACTTTAGGAGAACCTTGCATAGTGGCTGGAGTGTAACGCTGCATTCACAGTCTTGCCAATGCAAGAGTAAGAAAGTATCACGGCGGGGGGAAGTTGAGAGCCTGGGCGCTTCTTTGAACCGCGACTGCACTGACAATTGAGAGATCGGAAGGGTTAGTGGGAGCCCACAGTCTCGGCAGTGGTGGGATCGATCATGCGCTTGATTTCGGAGACGCGGTTGGCAGGGAATCCACCGCGTGCGGCATGTTCCCTCACCAACTCCTCATTGGGCGCGATGTAGACGCAATAGATTTTGTTCTCGGTGACGTAGCTCTGCAGCCACTGAATCCTGGGACCCAGATCCCGCAGAACGGAGCAGGATTTTTCGGCGACACCTTGAAACTGTTCCGGAGACATGGAGCCGGCACCGGGTATTTCGCGTTCGATCAGGAATTTCGGCATGAGAAACCCTCCTGCAGGAGAGTGTAGAGCAAATCGAGATGAGCGGGGGAATCTCGGTTTCGGGAAGCTAAGCTGCTGATTGCTGTCGATCCGCAAAACAGGACATAAGAACACTGGACCTGTCAGCGAATTTATTCGTAAGTGATTGCAACCCTGAATGTAGGGCAGACATCCAGATACTTCTTAAGGGGGGCTTATTTCGCTGGCAACCCGTCCTGATCGAAGCCTGCGGCACCGGAGTGGCTCGTGTGTCTGGTCGAAACGCGGGGCTTGCCGAATGACCGGCGGCTCGCTACCGACCAGGCGTCCAACGCAATGTTCGTCACCGCGGTGAGCGCTCCCGTGACTCTTGGAATTGGCAAGGAGTCGGTCACATCATAGACATACCCATGCAGTCCCGCTGGGCGAGCTAAAATATTGCCGACAATACCTGGCTGATTGTTGAGTGACAACTGGAGTGGAAGGAAAGACTGATCGCGGTGATTCCTGTGATGACGTTTGTATTCGAGAGATCTGATGGCCACAAGATCTGACGGAGCGCGAACGAGCTTGGCCAAATTCGACAAAAGCTGTGAACGCTGAAAACATGAGCATCGATTGAAGAACACCTATCTCGGCAACTATGGTGTGACATGATCGTAGAGACAATTGGTCTGACAATTATTCTGTTTCTGACGACCGCGACTCCCTGGATCGTTGTTGCCCAGACCCCAGGGGAATCTAGTCGGATTGCACTGAATCGTCACTAGATATCGATGCTTGGCAATTCGCAAAATTCGTCGGTCTAGATGTTGACCTCCAGAAGCTAGCTGCCCTGCGATCGAAGCGGCCGCCCGACGGCCCACCGACACTCGAAGAACTGGCAGTCCGGCAGAAAATTCTTGAGGACGTGCAATCCTGTAATCTTCAGGTTGACGGCGTAATTTCTGAGCTGTCGAACGAGCAAAGCGAAATAGGTGCAATTCGAACCGACCTGCAGGCTCGCCGCGACCAGAAGGTGAGCCGACTGACGACAGCCGCGCTAATTACCAGTTCAGGATTGGGTGTGGCCGTCAGCGCAACACAATTCACCACTCTTAGCAATACAACACAAAATGTAGGGGACGGAATTGCCGTCGGCAGTGGGACCGCGTCACTGATCCTCACCATTCTTGCAGCTCGTGCCCAGGGCGGCCCTGCGGGCAGCGTCAGTGGAACGCCTAATATGCTGGCACCGCTGTTAGGCGGAACGCCAGTGCTGAACACGTACTATCCGCCAATGGTGTTGCGATACCTGCATAGTGTGCCAGCCGGAGAAAGTTCGAGTAAGGGGACCCGTCTGGATCAGTTACGGGCGCAGTGGGACAAGACGGGCCGCCTGAGCTTGATCGACTCGACAAAGCAAAAGCAGAAGATTGCGGCACTCACCGCTAGCGGCGATCTGAATACGAAGGTGTCGATCAGTGATCTTACGGATCGGATTGCGATGCTAGGAGATGTACGCGGACGCGTATCTCTGATCAAGCGCGACCTGGCGACGCTGGTTTTGTTCGTCCAGAGTTCTACCCGGGGGGAAAAATACTGACCAGGGGCAAGAAGAGAAAAAATGGTGTCGCACTGGGAGAAGTTTGTATGGTGCGCCCCGAGAGATTCGAACTCCCGGCCTTCTGGTTCGTAGCCAGACGCTCTATCCAACTGAGCTAGGGGCGCACAAGGGTGTGCGTGCTTCGGTGAAAAGCAGCAGTTTCTAACTTATCAGGAGCCGTGTTTCGGCGCAAATCTTTGCGTGGTATGCGGCCCGTGAGCTTTGGAATGCCGATTGAGAGGCGTGTAATGAGGACATATGCGCGTGGCTCGCTGTCCCGCTGAAAGGGCAGAGTTGATCATGAATTTCTTCACTCCAGACAAATCCACAACGCCCACAACAGGAAAATCCGTTGCACATAGGCGCACGCGGCGCGATCTGCTGGAACTTGGTGTCGGATATGGATTGATTCTTCTGGTGATCTGGACGCCTCGCCCGCTGCAAACGGTTTTGTATTATGCCGCCATTGCCGCACTGGTGGCGATTTTCTGGAGATGCTTTGAGAGCTGGGCGGCCATGGGGCTTCGCACGGCAAACTTCCTGCGTTCATTTTGGATCGTGGGTGCGGTGTTTCTGTTGGCCGCGGTCGCTATGCTGGTTGCAGTTCGACTTCACACCTTGTGTGTGCCGGATAGCCCTGCGGTGTTCCTTAAGAAATTTTGGGGGTATATCGTTTGGTCGTTTGTGCAACAGATTTTGCTGCTCGATTTTTTTCTGTTACGGCTGCTGCGGTTGATGCCGCGGAGAACATCTGCGGTTGCGGCGACGGCGGGCATCTTTGCGCTGGCGCATGTGCCGAACCCTATTCTTGCGCCTCTGACACTGGTTTGGGGCCTGGTGGCGTGCCTCATCTTTCTGCGATATCGCAACCTGTACCCATTGGCAATGGCACATGCGATTTTGGGCATCTGCATTGCCATCACTGTTCCCGGGCCAGTCAGTCACAACATGCGGGTTGGCTTGGGATATTTGCAGTATCGGGTGCCTCGGAGACGCTATCGTAGCCAGAGCGACCATATCGTATCCACGCAGGCATGGGTAATCGCGGAAGCTCCTACCCGGCGCTGCTGACGCCATGCTCGCCCATAGAAGATTCCGGCGAGCGCGGCAAGCAGCACGTATCGCCAGTTGAAGTAAAGCGCGCGTTTGTTAAAGTGCGCCAACCCAAATAGGGCCGCCGTTAAAAACAGCGCCGGAGTGCGACCGATGCGCCGCTCCAGCAAGTTCTGCAGCCATCCGCGAAAGAAAAGCTCCTCGGGAACGGCAATGAAGAAAAAAGTGAAGAGGAACGCTATGGGCAACCGCGACAGCCAGGGTGCGGATGGATGCAGATGCAAAAAGCCGAGGCCCAATCCCAGGGGAATTGCGATCGGAGTGTAGAAGGCCAATTCCCGCAAGCCAATGCCAACATCGCGCGGACGCGGGCGAAGATTGAATCCGACTTCATCCAGTCGCCGCACCACGAGGAATGCCCAGATGCCGGCATCGAGGAGAAGAATCTTGTTGAAGACGATCAGGTGGGCCGGCCACGCAGGCTGAAACCAGCGCAGGTCGACAGCCAGGCCCAGGGTCGCGAGAACGAGAAAATCGCGCCAGTTGCCATGTTGCATGGGATCGCTGCGCCTTGCCTGCCACATCACGAAGGAAATTGCGATTGGCAGTAGCGCATAGAGAGCCAGCCACTTCCAGTGGAATGTTCCCGTGGAAAGCGCGACCAGCAGATAAATGACACACAGGATGGAGGGTGCAAAAAGCTGGATGCTCGCCGGAAATCTTTCGGTTGCAGTCGCCAGCTTTGCAGAAAAGAATGACGCCGTCAGGAACGGTATCAGGGCGACAATCGCCGCAACCAGAATTATCGGGCTGATCATTGGCAGATACTTTCCACCGTTCCAGGATCATCGGGCCGGTGTTTCAGCGCCAGTGTAACGTGTATCGACGGGGCCGAACGTCCTGCGATATGGAGGGACGGTCAGGCGGCGGGAGTGGCGTTCCCATCCGGCGCAGGGGCCGGAGGAGGTGGGGCAAAGGCAGAAATCTGCTCGGTGACAGAGAGGCCGGCGCGACGAAGCAGTTGGAAGACCACGGCGCTGCTGAGGCGGGTGGCATCGTATTCGACCAGAACAGTTCGATCTGCCTGGTTGAGGCGCACGCGACGAATCCCGTAGACATCGTAAAGCTCCGCCACCGCGCGCATGGTGTCTTCCGTCGGATGCTGGGCGTAGCGAAACTGGATATCGATGTTTGTGGTCATACTTCCATCATAAACTCTGGGGCCGCTAAAGGACGGTCGCCGCGGGGCTTGATAGGTTGCCTAAAAAGCCGCGTCAGTGATTCGCGTTCAGTGTTGCGGACAAGGTGCGGTAGATCTCGGGATCGTTCCAGTCCTGCGCACTGACATATTTGCGAACAATGTGGCCGGAGCGGTTGATCACGTAGGCTTCCGGAATTTGTACGGTACCGTAGCGATGCATGACGGCTTGGGAAGGATCGCGAATGGTCGGGAAATCGACGTGGTAGGCCACCAGGAAATTGCGATAGGACTGCTCGTTGTCGTCGATGCTGACGCCAAGGATATTCAATTGGGGCAACCGCTGGTGCAAGGCCAGAAGGGAGGGGAACTCCTCCATACAGGGGGCGCAATAGCTGGCCCAGAACGTGACCAGCACCACCTTGCCGCGATACTGGCTGAGGCTCAAGGTCTGCGCGCTGTCGTGGATGGTGAACGCGGGAGCCACTTCGCCAAGTTCGCGCGGGAGCTGGCCGCGGTTGCATCCGGTGCCGAGAATCAGGGCGCCGGCAACCAGTGAAAGCAATCCTGAACGCCCGATTGAGGTGCCTCTCGATTTCTGCCGTCTCTGCATGTCACATCTATGATACGAATTTGTTGGATGGATACGAAATCGGACATGACTATTTCGTCAGAACCGGCAGAAACTGGATCGGGCGAGCTGCAGCTTTCGGTAATGATTCCGGCACGGAATGAGGCTGCGTCGCTCCGGGAATGCCTTGCCTCATTGGTGAAGCAGAGTGAGGACGATTTTTCGCTGGGCCGCGATTGGGAACTGATGGTTATCGACGACGCGTCGTCGGACGCAACGCGTCAGATTGCGATGGAATTCCCCGGGGTGACCGTTCTGGAAGCCCCGCCGCTAGCTGAGGGTTGGACGGGCAAGACGAATGCGCTGTGGTTTGCGGCGCAGCAGGCTCGAGGGAAGTGGCTGCTGTTTACGGATGCGGATACGGTACACGAGCCCGGCGATCTGCGACGTGCCCTACATGAAGCGGAGCGGTACAAGGTCGCGCTGCTTTCGTATTCTCCACGGCAGCAAGTGCGCGGTGTGTTGCAGCGGACGCTGATGGCACTGATTTTCGCCGACCTGGCGCAGACCTACCCGCCGCGTCTGGTTAATCTGACTGAATCACGAGTGGCGGGAGCGAACGGCCAGTTCATTTTGATTCGGCGGAACACATATATACGCGTTGGCGGCCACAAGGCGGTACGCGGCTCGTTGATTGAAGACATGGAACTGGCGCGGCACACCAAACACGCGGGAGAATCGCTTCGTCTGCGGTTCGCTGCCGATGCGGCCAGCACGCGGATGTACGGTTCGCTGGGTGAGACGTGCGCAGGGTGGAGAAAAAACCTGGCGCTGCTGTTTCCGGATGCGCTGACTCGCGGGTTGTGGAAGTTATTTCAGGCAGCGTTGCTGTTTGGGCTGCCGTTGCTGGGAATTTGGCTGTACCTGACGGTGGCGCGCACGCCTGTGATCTGGGCAGTGGGTTTGTGGTGGGCATGGCGGGTGCGGGTGCACTACGCCAATACAGCGAAGGCGCATTTTCCGGCCGCGGATGTTTTGTTATCTCCGCTGGCATTGCCGCTCTATGCGTGGCTGCTGATCGATAGCTGGATGCAGCAACACGTGCGGCATAGAGTCACCTGGAAAGGCCGCGAGTACAAGGCCTGAGGCCGCTGCTACGCATGATCGGCTCCATCAGTGAAAAGTTGCGTCAAGACGGCGGCTGGATGAATCCAATATGCTAGATCTATGGTGCTTCTGACGCGCAAGGCGGAGTTTTCCGCAGCTCACTACTATTGGAACGATGGCTGGTCACAACAGGAAAACGAGAAGGTGTTCGGCAAGTGCGCCAATCGCAATGGACACGGACATAACTACACCCTAGAGGTGACGGTTGCGGGCGAGGTTGATCCGGTGTCGGGGTTCGTTGTCGATTTGAAAGCGCTGAAGGATGTGATCGACCGCGAAGTGATCCAGGTGTACGATCATCGGCACTTGAACCTGGAAGTACCGGAATTTCGCGCGGCGATTCCGACCACCGAAAATATTGCGATCGCGATCTGGAAGCGGCTGCACCAGAAGATTGTTGGCGCGCGCCTGCAGCGGGTGCGGGTGTATGAAATGCCGGACCTGTTCGCCGATTATTGTGGAGAGTGATGAAAGCTTATTTATCTCGACGGTATCGCATGAGCGCTTCGCATCGCCTGCACACGGAGTTATTTTCCGATGAGAAGAACGAGGCCGTGTATGGAAAGTGCAACAATCCGCATGGGCACGGACACAACTATACGGTCGAAGTGATGTTGAGCGGGGAAGTGGATCCGATGACCGGAATGGTGTGCAACCTGGACGATCTGGATGGATTTGTACGGCGCGAAATCGTCGACCGGTTCGACGAACAGAACCTGAACATGGATAGAAGTTTTAAATCCCTTGTTCCTACCACGGAAAATTTGTGCGTAGAAATTTACGGGATCATACGCGCGGGCTTTCGCAATGCGAAGCTGGAAAGAATTCGTGTGGAAGAGACCAGCAACAATTACTTTGAGTATGCCGGGTGAATTGGCGAATGCGCCGCCATAGAGAATTGCGCGCGAGTGAAATGAAAGGTTGGTCGATGGCAGAGCCAGTATTTCTACAGGGATCCACGGAGAATGCGTTAGCCGAGTATTCTACGGCGGATCTTTACCGGGAATTGATCGCCCGATTTGGCGAAGATCCGACGCGCGACGGATTATTGCGCACGCCGGAGCGAGTGCAAAAGGCGATGGAATTTCTGACAAAAGGCTATCAGCAGGATGCCGGCGAGATTCTGCGCGGCGCCATGTTCGACGTGGACTACGACGAGATGGTGATCGTGAAGGATGTAGAGATGTTCTCGTTATGCGAACATCACATGCTGCCATTTTTCGGAAGGGTGCACGTTGCCTATATCCCCAACGGGAAAGTGATCGGGCTGAGCAAGATTCCGCGGCTGGTGGACGTATTTGCGCGACGACTGCAGGTACAGGAGCGGCTGACCCGCGAAATTGCCGATGCGATTCAGGAGGCAATTCAGCCACAGGGCGTGGGTGTGGTGATAGAGGCGCGCCACTTGTGCATGATGATGCGCGGGGTGGAGAAGCAGCACTCTTCTACGGTGACCTCCGCCATGATCGGTGCTTTCCGCAGCAACCAGCAAACGCGCCATGAGTTCCTATCGCTGGTGCATGGCCGCGGGGAGAACGGAATCTAAGATAGCTTTCGTCAAAACGCGAACTGTGAAGTTCTCTCGCATTGGTGTGGCTGCGCGCCTGCAATCACCCATCGCTATTCTGAATGCAACCCAATGAATGGCCTTTTAATTGTCAACAAACCGGCAGGGATGACGTCGCACGACGTGGTGGCGACAGTGCGCAAGCTGACGGGAGAGTCGTCGGTGGGCCACCTGGGCACGCTCGATCCCATGGCGACGGGGGTGTTGCCGCTATTGCTGGGTCGCTTTACGCGACTGGCGCAGTTCTTCAAGCAGGACAGCAAGCGCTACACCGGAACCATTCGCTTCGGCTTCGCGACCGACACCTACGATGCTGAGGGTGAGGCTGTGGGCGAGTGCGTGGATCCGGAATTGACGCTGGAGGAAATTCGCAGCTTTGCAGCGACATTCTGCGGGGAGATCGATCAAATACCGCCGCCGTATTCCGCTAAAAAATCGCAAGGTGTTCCAGCGTATAAACTGGCGCGGCAAGGAAAGCCGGTCGATCTGCGGCCGGTTCGAATTGAAATTCGTCGATTTGAAATTCCTGGCTACGAAGCACCGAGCGCTTCATTTGGAGTGGAGGTTTCTTCGGGAAGCTACATTCGCTCCATCGCGCATGAGATGGGGCAGTTGGCTGGATGTGGAGCGCACCTGGCGAGTTTATGTCGAGTGCAGGCAGGTGAATTTACGTTAGAGCAGGCAGCGACGTTGGAGGAAATTGCAGCATGGCAAGAAGAGAATCTACTGGTGGAGCGACTGCCGCATCCGCGCAGCGTATTACCGCAGATGCCATCGGTGACGGTGGATGAAAATACTGCGTCGCGGCTGAAGAATGGAATGGCGTGCAATCTGCCGGAATATTCGAATGCACCGTTCGTCAAAATATTTACCGACCAACGAGAGTTGTTTGCCATTGGACGTCGTACGGCAGGAACGCTGATGCAGCCTATGGCGGTGCTGGGCTAGTCTGCCTGCGTTTTCCTGTGGTCGTGCCTGGGCTTGTGAAGCATCGGCAATAGCAACGGAAGAAAATTCTTTGCCACTTGTTTGCAGCCCTGCGCGGTCGGATGGATGCCGTCATCCTGCATGGAGCCGGGCACGCCATAGACGCCTTTCAACATGAAGGGCAGCAGTGGGACGTCATAGACCTTCGATTCTTTTACGTAGATGGCGTTGAATTTCGCGATGTAGTCGCTGCCATAATTCGGGGGAAGGGTGATGCCGCCGAGGATGACTTTGGCATGCGCATCCTGCATTGCCGAAATAATCGCGGACAGGTTCATTTCCGTATCCCGGATGGGCAGCCCACGCAGGCCATCGTTACCGCCGAAGGCGACGATGACGACGGATGGATGAAACTGAAGGACTTCAGGAATGCGAAGGACACCATCTTTCGTGGTGTTGCCGCTGATGCCGAGGTTGACGACGCGATAACGATATCCAAGGGCATCCAGGTCACGTTGCAGATCGGCAGGATAGCTTTCGTCACGGGTCACGCCGTGGCCAGCGGTTAAGCTATCGCCGAAGGCCACGATCGCAGGAAGTGACGGATCGACGGGCGGGGCTGGTTGGTGCGAGGACGAAACAGGTACCACAGATGGTGTTGATTCGACGGAAGTGGTTCGCTGCGAGAGCGAGTTTGAACCTTTGCAACCTAGAAGGCATGCGATCATCAAGACAGAAGAGAAAATTGTTTTCAAATCAGGCTTCATCACCACCACACTCACCCATGCCTTCTGAAACTCACGCTATTATCGCAGTCCGCGGACTAAAAAAAACTTTGCGGAGCGGATCGACCTCCCTGGAAATTTTGAAGGGAATCGATCTCATCATTCCATCGCGTCAATTCGTCGTCATCATGGGTGCTTCGGGCAGCGGAAAAAGTACGCTGCTTGGACTACTTGCCGGATTGGATGCGCCGACTGGCGGCACCGTCACAATTGATGGAGAAGAAATCAGTCACCTGAGCGAGGATGCGCTGGCACGCATTCGCGCCACGAAACTAGGTTTCGTTTTTCAATCCTACCAATTGATCCCTACGCTGACGGCGCAGGAAAATGTTTTGCTGCCGCATGAACTGCACGCGACGGAAGATGGAAAGCCACGGGCCCAGGAACTGCTGGCGAGTGTTGGACTGGCCGAACGGATGCACCACTATCCGGTGCAGCTGTCGGGAGGAGAGCAGCAACGAGTGGCGCTGGCGCGGGCGTTTATGTTGCGACCTCCTGTGATACTGGCGGATGAGCCGACAGGCAATCTGGATTCTGCGACAGGTGCGCGCGTCATGGAACTGCTGCTGGAATTGAACCACCGGGAAGGGACAACCCTGGTTTTGGTGACGCACGATGCCAGCCTGGCGGCGCATGCGGAACGAAAGATTTTGCTGCGCGATGGACGGATTGAGGCAGACGAGCTTTGTGTCCCGGTTCAGCAACCATCAAGGGCAGACGCATGAAGGCTTCTTCTGGAGAGTTGGCCTGGGGCACCGCATGGAAAATCGCGTGGCGCGATCTGCACGCCTCGTGGGTTAAGTTCACCTTTGTGGTGATTGCGGTGGCGTTGGGAGTGGGATCGCTGACGGGCGTGCGCAGCTTCAGCCTTGTCTTTCAGCGGACCCTGTTGGCGCAGGCGCGCACGCTGATGGCGGCGGACCTGTCGGCCAAGGATTTTCATCCATTCACCGAAGAGCAACTCGCTGTTCTCGATCGACTGCAAGCACGCGGCGTTGACCATACGCTGGTGACGGAGACGGTTTCGATGGCGTCGACGGCAGCAAGCCCGGATCCGGTGCTGGTGTCGTTGAAGGCGGTCGATCCGGCAAAGTATCCGTATTACGGCACCGTTGTGCTGGCATCCGGAAAGCAATTGCGCGATGTGCTGCATGACAATACCGCCGTGGTGAGCGAAGAATTTTTGCTGCGTGACCACTCGCATGTAGGCGACACGCTGCACGTAGGAAATAAATACTTCACCATTGCCGATGTGCTGCGATCGGAGCCGGACAGGATTTCCTCGTCCTTCAGCATTGGTCCGCGCGTCATGATCACTCAGTCCGTGTTGCCGTCGACGGGACTGGTTCGTCCCGGCAGTCGCGCATCGGAGCGTATGCTGTTTCGCCTGAAGCCGCAGGCGGCTCAGCAGGGCACGGATATTTCTACGCTTCGCAAGCAGGTGGAAACCATTCTGCCGGAAGCGCAGGTGACGGATTATCGCGAGGCGAATCCGGCGCTGGTGCATGGGTTGGAGCGCTCGACAGCCATGCTGACGCTGGTCAGCCTGGTGACCATGGTGCTGAGCGCGATTGGCGTCGCGATGGCCATGCATGCGCATTTGCAGCAGCGATTGGAGACGATCGCGATTATGAAAGCACTGGGCGCGCGCTCTTCACAGGTGATGCGCATTTACCTGCTGCAGACATTGTTCCTGGGAGTGGTGGGGGCGCTGCTGGGGGTTGCGGCCGGCTTTGGCGTGGCGCGCGCATTTCCAATTTTGCTGGAACGGTTGGTGGCTCTGCCCGTCGAGGGAAACCTTGCGCTCTCTCCGGTCGTGATCGGGCTGTGCACGGGAGTGCTGACGACGTTGCTGTTCACGCTGCCACCTTTGCTGGAGATTCGCAGTTTTCGTCCATTGAGGATTCTGCGGAGGAATGTCGAGCAGGAACAGGGAACTCGTCTGGCGAACATTTTTCCGCGCGATCCGGTGCAGCTCGTTTCGATTGCGATCATCTTGATCGGGCTGGCTGCGATCGCCAGCACGCTGACGGAGTCGACAATGGTGGGCGAGTGGTTTGCCGGCGGCCTGCTAGGAGTGCTGATAGTTCTGCTGCTGGCTGCTTCCGGATTGCTGGCGGCGGTGCGATGGATGATGCAATGGCAGCGCAGGCGGTTCAGTCCCATGGTGCGCCAGGGATTGGTGAATTTGCAGCGACCGGGGAACCAGTCGGCGGCTGTGCTGACCGCGCTGGGACTGGGCGTCATGTTGATGATGACAATCTATTTTGTTCAGCATGCTATAGTCCAGGATCTGCAAGTGAACAGCGGCTCGCCCACGGTGCCGAATGTGTTTCTGGTAGACGTGGGGTCGGATGAATTAGCTGGAGTGGAGAAGCTGATCGCGGCGCAACCGGCGGTGAAAGGCGGCCTGGAGACGATCCCGATTGTTGCGGCCCGCATTACATCGCTAAACGGCGTGCCCACGGATCAATTGCGTATTCAGCATTATCCGAAACGGATGCTGCGATCGACCGCTCTTACCTGGGCGGATGCGCCGCCTGCAGGTGAAAAGATCATCGACGGAAAATGGTGGAGCGAGAGAAGTGACACGCCCCAGGTAGCCGTCAGCGACTCGACTGCGAAAGCCTTGCAGCTGAAGGTCGGCTCCACGATCGGGTATGCGACGGGAGAAAAAACTTTTGTCGCTGCGGTGGTCGCAATTGTGCGCGCCGATGGCGATCACATTTACTCCCGCAGCCAGTTCATCTTGCCAAGCCGTGTGCTGACTGGGCAGCCCGTGGTTTGGTATGGCGCGTTTCATGCCGACCCGACGCGCGTGGGAGAAGTGGAGAAGAGCCTGTTCGCGGCCTATCCGACGGTGACTGTGATCAATATGGCGGATGTGCTGGAGGTGGTGCGCAAAGTGGTGGATCAGATTGCCATGATCCTGAGGTTTGTAGCCGGATTTGTTTTGCTGGCCGGTGGAATTATATTAGCGTCGAGTGTCACTGCCACTCGATTTCAACGTGTGCGCGAGGTAGCGATCTTGAAGTCGCTTGGCGCGCTTCGTGCCCAGGTTATCCGCATGCTCAGCATCGAATTTTTGATGTTGGGTGGCATCGCGGGTCTGGCTGGAGTGGTGTGTGCGCTAGCGCTGTCGAGTGTGCTTCTGAACCGGCTCGATGTCAGCTTTCATCCAAGCTGGATCGTCTCGGTGGGCGCGATGATCGCGGCGGCTATTTTGGCCAGCGTCACCGGATGGCTGGCGTCGTATCGCATTCTGCAACAGAAGCCACTCGAGGTGCTGCGCGAAGAGTGATGTATGTCGCTGCGGGGCAGAAGCGTTCGTAGTGGCATCGAACGATTGACCGGAAAGCATGCTGCCAATATATTCATTAAGGACGCTTTTTTCCGCGTGTTCCTGCACTGCCCCTTCGTTCAATGGTAGGACAGCTGACTCTGAATCAGCATATTGGGGTTCGAATCCCTGAGGGGCAGCCAACACTCACCTTCTCCCAACTTTCCTGGACTTCCTCCGCTCGCATGCGACCACCTGTCGGGGAGCATGCCCCGCATTTCCACGCCAAGAGTTTCCGCTTGCGGCAGGATGGTCTTCCTCGATGCCATGGGTCAGGCGTTTGCCGCTAGAACTGCGAGAAACTGGCGCAACCATTCCACGTGCGCGGTCCAGGCGGGACCCGTCACATAGTTGCGATCAGTGATAGCGCCTTCGAACGGCAGGCTGCAGAATTCGCCACCTGCGATTGTAATTTCCGGGCCGCAGGCTGGATAGGCGCTGATCTTCCGACCCTTGACGACACCGGCGGCGACAAGAATCTGGGCACCGTGGCAGATCGATGCGATGGGCTTCTTGGCTTCATCGAAGTGTTTGACGATTGCCAGCAGCTCCTGGTTCAGGCGCAAATATTCCGGCGCGCGACCGCCTGGGATTACCAACGCGTCGTAATCTTTTGCCTTGACTTCAGAAAATGTCGCGTTCAGCGTGAAATTGTGGCCGCGTTTTTCGGTGTAGGTTTGGTCCCCTTCGAAGTCGTGAATGGCTGTTTTGATTTTCTCTCCAGCTTTCTTCCCAGGGCATACTACGTCGACCTTATGGCCTGCGATTTGCAGCGCCTGAAAAGGAACCATCAACTCGTAGTCCTCGACAAAATCGCCGGCCAGCATGAGTATCTTCTTTTCCATTCCTAACTCCTCCTACTTACGAGACCTTGGATGTCAGAAGATCTTCGATACGAACAGGCAACTTACGTACGCGAACTCCGGTGGCGTGGTAGACCGCTGCCGTAATCGCAGGAGCCACACCGGCGAGGCCGATCTCGCCGATTCCGCGCGCGCCAAACGAGCCCATCATGGGGTCGGGAATATTCAGAAACGTTACGTCGATATCGGGCACATCGGCGCTGGTCGCGACAAGATAATCTGCAAAGCTATCATTCATCGGATCGCCGTTGCGCGGATCGTAGACCGTCTGCTCCAGCAGACCCATGCCGACGCCCATCACGATGGCGCCGGCAACCTGATTGGTGGCTGTCTTCATATTGATAATTCGTCCGCCATCAATGACGCATACGGAACGGCTGACACGGAGCCGGGCAATCCCGGGATCCCATTCGACCTCAATAAATTGAGCGCCAAAGGAATGGGTGGAGTAGTTGTGGGCGTTGGTGTCGGAGCCCAGACCTCCGGTGCGGCTGTCGCCGTTGACGTATCCGACGGTCGCCAATTTGAGGAGGTTCTGAAACGGAGTACCTGCGCTGGAGGCCTGATTTTTATTGTGCAGGCGGCCGTCGCTGAGCGTGAGCGTTGCTGGGTCCTGATTGAGATAGGGAGAGCCGGGAGCGCTGACGGCCAGCTTGATGAGGGATTGGATTGCCGCATCCGTTGCGTCCGCAATTGCCGGAAGAACCGTTGCGGTTGCGGTGGAACCGCCGGATGTGGGGCCGGGCACGAGAGATGTGTCGCCCAGAGCAACGTCAATTTTTGAAAGCTCTATACCCGTACGCTCGCGGACGACTTGCGCGAAGACAGTGTAGGTTCCAGTGCCTATATCCTGCGTGGCGCAACTGGCGTAGGCGGAGCCATCGTCTTTCAAGGTGACGCTCGCCTGACAGGCTCCGCGCCCTGCACCCCAGGAGGCAGCGGCCATGCCCCAACCCAGGATTAGGTCCCCCTTGCGCATCGATCCTACCGCCGGTGTGCGCTGCGACCATCCAAACTTCTCCGCGCCGACCTGATAACACTCCTTCAGGTGGCGAGACGAAAATGGCTTATTGTTCTCCTCGTCGATGAGCGTGTCGTTGCGCAGACGCAACTCGACTGGATCCATCTGGAGCTTGATTGCCAGCTCGTCCATGGCGGATTCGACAGCAAAAAGTCCGGGTACCGCTCCGGGGCCGCGCATGGGCGCGGGAGTACCGACGTTTCTTTTGACCAGTGCCGAAGTGACCTGCAGATTTGCAGTGCTGTAGAGGAACGGGGTCGCCTCACCGCAGTTTTCCCTGATGTTATCCAGCATCGACGTGTGATTGCGATAGTCCTGGCGGAGCGAGAGCAGCTTGCCGTCGCGCGTAGCGCCGAGTCGCATGCGCTGCCGCGTTTCCGGGCGATGCCCTACATCGGTAAACATCATCCTGCGGGACAGGGTGAGCTTGACCGGACGGCGCAGTTGTCGCGATGCGGCGGCGGCAAGCGCGGAGTGCGGCCAGGGAAACAGTTTGCCGCCGAAACCGGAACCGATGTATCGAGAGATGACCCGAACATTGGGTTTCTCGACGCCCATGACTTGCGCCATGACGTGCTGATGATTGACGACACCCTGCGAGGATTCATACAGCGTGAACCCTTTACCGTCCCAATATGCGACGGTGGCATGCATCTCCATGGGGTTGTGAGTTTCGACCGGAGTGCCGTATAGCTCATCCAGCTGCACCGGCGCGGAGGCGAAGGCGGAATCGGGATCGCCGCGCTTGCTCTCGGTGTGCGCGGTTTCGGTCTCGTTTTCGAGCTCGGTGGAGACATTCGGCGGCTCCGCGTCGTACTGTACCTGCACGGCCGCAGCCGCAGCCTCTGCCTGCTGCAGGGTTTCTGCGACGGCGAGAGCTACGTACTGGCCCCAGTAGGAGATGACATTGTCCTCAAGGGGTGGGCGGCCTTCGCTGTTGCGGCCCTGGCCGAAAAAGCGGAATAGCGGGCCGATGTTGTCGTGGTGCAGCACCAGCAAAACGCCGGGCATCTTTTCCGCAGCACTCGTATCGAGAGAACGGATTTTGCCATTCGCAATCGTGGCGCAGACGGGAACGGCATACACCATGTTGGCGAAGTTGTAATCAGATGCGTACCGCGCTGAGCCGGTAGTTTTGAGCGGGCCGTCGATGCGGGGAAGCGATGCTCCGATGATCTTCGAAGGCGAGATTTCTGGATTGTTGAACTCACTGGACTGAGTGGGCATTGTTTCTCTCTCCCGATGCACTTTTAGCAGGCGCGGTGGTGACGACAAATCACGTGATTATGCGGTTTTGCTGGCCATGGTCAGGGCGCGAACCAGGCAGCGCTTGGCAAGCTCCACTTTGAAGGCGTTCTGGCTGCGTGGCTTCGCATCTTTCAACGCGGCCTCGGCTGCGCGGCGAAAATTGACGGCGTTCGCTTCTTTCCCGGTCAGTTCATGCTCGGCCTCAAAGGAGCGCCACGGCCTGGCCCCCACCCCTCCCAGCGCCACGCGTACATGCCGGACCCTGCCACCTTCGGCGTTCATCACGATGGCGGCCGACGCCAGCGCAAACTCGTACGCGGCGCGGTCGCGCAATTTCAGGTACAGTGAGCGCGTTCCCGCAGCGGGTCGGGGCAGAGTCACATAGGTGATTAAATCTCCCGGCTCCAGAACCGTCTCTCGATTCGGGGTGTTGCCGGGAAGCAGATAAAAATCCTGAATGGGAATCGTGCGCTCGCCTTTTGTGCCGCGCACATGGATGGTGGCTTCCAGGGCGGCGAGCGCTACATTCATATCGGACGGATTGTTGGCGATGCAATCCTCGCTGGTTCCAAGGATTGCCAGCGAACGATTCTCGCCATCGAGCGCGGAGCAGCCACTCCCGGGCTCCCGTTTATTACACGCATGAGCAGTGTTTCGAAAGTAGACGCAGCGGGTTCTCTGCAGCAGATTTCCACCCGTGGTTGCCATGTTCCTCAGCTGTGGCGAGGCGCCGGAGAGGAGTGCCTGAGACAGCACGGCGTAGTCGCGCATCACCGTTGGATCGTGCGCCAAGTCGGAGTTGCGTACCAGCGCGCCGATGCGAAGGCCACCGTTCGGCAAGCGCTCAATCTTATCGAGCGGAAGTCCGTTAATATCGATGATCACCTGCGGATGTTCAACATTGAGCTTCATCAGATCGAGCAGATTCGTTCCACCCGCAACAAAGCGCACCGTGGCTCCTAGCTGTGCCGTGGGAGATTTTGCCGCTCTTTCGATGGCCTGGGACGGAGTGCCGGCGTTTACGAACTGAAATGATTCCATAGGATTCGCTCCGCAACTTTGCTGTGTCTACGACTGTTTGCGAACCTGCTGAATGGCCGCCACGATGTTCGGGTAAGCGCCACAGCGGCAGATGTTCCCATACATACCCTGCTTGACGTCTTCATCGCTGGGGCCGCAGGGCTCCTTCATCAAAGCGACCGCCGACATAATCTGTCCGGAGGTGCAGTAGCCGCACTGAAAGCCATCATGCTCAACGAAAGCAGCCTGCATGGGATGGAGATGATCTGGCTGACCGAGTCCTTCAATGGTCGTGATCTGATCGTTGGTGTGCATCACGGCAAAGGAGAGGCAGGAGTTCACTCGGCGCCCGTTGACGTGAACCGTGCAAGCGCCGCATTGACCGTGGTCGCAACCCTTCTTGGTGCCGGGAAGCTTCAGATTCTCGCGCAGGCAATCGAGCAACGTCACCCGCGGATCGATTTGCAGACGATAGTCTTTGCTGTTCACATGAAGCGTGATGGGCATCGGGCCTGGCACCGAAGCGGCTTCTTCCGCAGCCGGTGCTTCAGGAGTTTGCGTGGCCGCAAAGAGGGGCGGCGCTGTGGCGGCGATCCCTGCGGCTCCCAGGTGCGAAAGGAAAGACCTTCGGCTGATTCGGCCAAAAAGCGATTCACTTTCCTTCTCAGAATCGTTCGATTCGTCGTTTGGGTCTAGTACTGCTCGATCAGAATGGATAGGGTCGTCTGCCATAAGAACCTTCCGAGGGGTTGGTTTTTTAACGTCGTATCGTCATTGCCGTGTCGGCGAAGTTGGCCAAGGGTAAGCGGGAAATTCAAAGGAGTGATGCGTTTAATCTGATGGTTCGATTGGCTGCGTAGTTGCTGGCCTTGTCGCGGAAACAGACCGGCTGTCATTATCAGACTCCGCGAAGTGCCATTGAACAATGCCGAAAGCTGGACATTTCTTGCCTAATCCTGCTTTTGTTCGGATGATTGAGCGGCGGACCGTTCTCCGAAGTTTTACAGTGGACTTAGACGGAAAATCGCCGCCCCCGGAGGCTTTGAATGCGGCCGATCGAAGCCAGCAATCGTCGAATGACTGAGTTGTTGAATGCTCTCACTACGGGCGAGGGCACGCGTCCATCTACGTTAGATGGCGTTCAGCTGATGCGGGCTGCACTGCCTCAACCACGCACGCCTGTGCTGTATGAGCCGAGCATCGTGATCGTAGGCCAGGGGAGGAAGCGCGGCTACCTCGGCGGCAAGACTTATATCTACGACCCGCATAACTATCTTGTGCTCTCCGTCCCGATGCCTTTTGAATGCGAGACGGAACCGGGTCCCGAGGGGCCGATGCTTGCGGTCTCGATTGGGATTGATCTTTCCGTTTTGAGCGAGCTGATGATGAAGATGGATCACGGGCGGCACCAGCTCGTGCCGCATGGCACGTACGGCATGTGCTCGACCCCGCTGGATCTGGCGCTAAGCGAGGCGGCCGTGCGATTGCTGGAATCTCTGGCGTCTCCGGTAGACGCCCAGGTGCTGGGGCCGCAGATCATGCGCGAAATCACCTACCGCATGCTTTGCGGCGAGCATGGCAACTCTCTGCGAGCGCTGATCGCCTTGAACGGGCGTTTAGGCCAGGTACAACGAGCGCTGCAGCGGATGCATGCCAGCTATTCTCAGAGCCTCGATATCGCAGGCCTGGCTGCTGACGCGAGTATGAGCGCATCTGCATTTCATCATCACTTTAAAGCCGTCACGGCTACGTCGCCAGTGCAATATTTGAAGACGATCCGGCTGCATAAAGCGCGCATGCTGATGGTGCAGGAGGGGATCAGCGCCGGAGTGGCAGCGGTTCGGGTCGGGTATGAAAGCACGTCGCAGTTTAGCCGCGAGTTCAAGCGCTGTTTCGGCGCTACTCCCCGGGAGGAAGTGACACGCATGCGCATAACCCTGGGTCTGAACAGTCCAGTGGCTGTGCATTTGGATGCATGATTGGGTGGAGTTCTATGTAGGGCGCATCAAACTGGAATTGGAGGGAAGAGCTATGCCGGCAATCACACTGAACAAGAGCACTGAGAGGCTTGGATTTATTGGTTTGGGACTCATGGGCAGCCGCTTGACGCGGCGATTGCATTCGTTCGGATGGAATGTTCGAGCTTGGAATCGAAGTCCGGAGCCAGCAAATGCAATGCGGCGCGAAGGCATAGAGATCGCGGAATCCATTCGAGAGTTGGCCGGCAATTCGGACGTCATCCTCTCGTCGCTGACGAACGATGCGGCGGTTCGCGCCGTGTATCTCGAGAAGGATGGCGTCTTTTCCGCAGCAAAGCCGGGAACGACTGTTCTTGAGATGAGCACCATTTCACCGGAGGTATCGCGGCTGCTCCATCAGGAGGCGTCAGCCCGTGGTCTTAGCTTTCTCGATCTTGCGGTTTCCGGATCAACCCCGGCGGTCGAGGCTGGAACGATCACACTATTCGCCGGCGGAGATGCGAAGACATTCGAGAAATGTGTGCCCATCTACGAGTCCATCGCCAAGCAGTGGTTCCTGATCGGACCTGGCGCTTCCGGCATTCTGATGAAGCTGGTCGTCAACCTTCTTCTGGGGATTGATATGCAAGCCATCGCCGAGGCGGTTTCGTTGGGAGAACACCTCAAAATCGATCGAGATGTATTACTTAGTGTCCTGGCTAAAACGACCGTGGTGGCTCCAGCGCTTGTAAGAAAATTTGAAAAGATAAAAACCGCCGACTACTCTCCGGAGTTTCCTCTGCGGCTGATGAGTAAAGACATGGACCTGGTCATGGACGCTGCAAAGATCTCGGGAGCTGATCTGCCCGCGGCAAGTGCGGCTCAGCACGTGCTCAAATCCAATCTCGTCTCGAGCGGAGATCTCGACCTGTCCGCGATAACGCCCTCTGTCGTCGAAGGCCGGCTCAACCCTAAATGAACAAGCTCGAAGGGAGCCTGGCAAGGTGAAAACGGCTCGAGGCCGCGATGTTGGGCAAGACATACATGGTCAACCCGTTCATGCTTAGCCTGGCGTGAATGTGGTGTAATGTGTGTGCTGGCTTAGCCGTCGTCCACGATTTCCGTTGCAAGCAGTGAATCCCCACGGAAAATCGGCAGGGGGTTAGCGCATGAGGTACAACAGACTTTCGATTGCGGTTTTGAGCCTGTCTGCAGCCGCGATCGCTTTGCTGCTGGTTTGCAGTCGACCGGCTTCTGTACGGGCAGAGAGCGGGCGCAAGGATCAGCCTGCTCCAGCCTACAATCCCTACCCTCCTGGAATTCTTCCATCCAACCTGAATTCTGAGCTAGCCCGGGTTCTACGGGAGACGGATGTGATCGAAAGCCGTGCAATCGCACGATGGCACGCCCTGCCGCCTCCGATTCTTGCGGGTCAGCCGCCGATCCTTCAGAATAGCGGGACTGAAGCGGTCGAAACCCTCGGCGAGCTCATGCTGTTCGACAAAAAGATTTCGCCCAACAGGAATGAAGCATGCGCATCATGCCACATGCCCTACTCCGGATTCAGTGGACCGATTCCTTCGGTCAACCTGACCATGATTGCCTATCCCGGAACGGTGCGTTTTCGGGCGTCGAAGAGAACTGCACAGCGGCACCCATACGCACCATTTTTTCCTGTACTTCAATACAACCAGGCACAGGGTTTGTTCTTTGGCGGAAATTTCTGGGATTCGCGTGCAACCGGATACAAGTTACGAGTTCCCGACGCTGAGCAGGCGCAGGGTCCACCTGTCGATCATCTGGAAATGGGTTTCCCGGACACAGCTTGCATCGCGTTTCGGCTTTCCGGGGCTGTCTATCGACCTCTCTTTGAAGAGGTATGGGGTGAAGGGTCGTTCGATATCAAGTTCCCGCGCAGGACTGAGAACATCTGCGATACCCCCGGAGGGGCTGCCGTATTCAAAGGGAGCGCCACTCCGATTCCTTTAAGCCCGGGAGATCGCACCCGCGCAAACACCATCTATGATCGCTGGGCGCAGTCCATTGACTCATACGAGCAGTCGGTGCAGGTCAGCGCTTTCTCTTCGAAATTCGATGCTTTTCTGGCCGGGAAATACAAGCTGACTGCCGACGAGATGGCTGGCTACAAGCTGTTTGACGGCAAAGGCAATTGCAATTCATGCCATCTCGACGGAAGAGGAACCACGCTGAAGCCTGGGCAGACGGACACCAGCGCAACTGCCCAGGTGAATCCGCTGTTTACTTGCTTCGGCTCGGCCAATGAGGGCATACCTCTGAATCCGAGGGTTGCTTTCTACTATGAGACCAAGCCGGACGCATATGGATTCGTTCCCAATCCATACGGCTTCGGGTATAGAGATTTGGGGCTGGGGACTTTCCTCAGAAGCGGATTCGGCTCCGGCCCCAACCCCAACAGAAGTTGGAGACAATACGCATCCACCGTCGACGGTCAGATGCAGGTTCCTATCTTGCGGGACGTGGCGTTGACACCGGCGCAATGTCCGACCACCGAAGCTCCCGGTCCCTACTTTCAGAAAGAATTCTTCCACAACGGCTACCTGAAGAGCCTGAAGCAGGTCGTACATTTCTACAACACGCGCGACAAGTATGCGTACCCGGTAACTTCAGGGCATTGCCCGGCGGGAACGATTGAGAAAGTAACCTGCTGGCCGATGCCCGAGGTGGCGAACAATATCGATATGACCAGCGGCAATCTGGGCCTGACGGATAAGGAAGAGGATCAGATCGTAGCATTCCTGGAAACACTGTCGGATGGTTTCACCCGGCCGTATCCCAACAGCGACACATTTACGGGTGCTTGCATGCGGGGCGGTTCGGCTGCGACGCAGGGTAACGAGTTGCTGATCCCGACCCCACCTCTGCCGCCGTGCGCGTCAGCCATCTGCGGGGTTGCGCCTGTCCCTGGTCCCAAGCAGATCAGTGACAACCCGCGCACGAAGGAAAGTCCAACGGCTCTCGAAGCCGCGCGGGTACGAATCATCCAGGATCCTGTGATCGAGGTAACGAGGGAAAATTTAACGGTGGTCCGGTGGACAACGGACAATCCCGGCGGCTCTCCCTTGCATTATGGGGTGGTACATTACGGCACGACTCCTGCGGACCTTGACCAGAAAGCGAAATCTCCCATCAGGCTGAACCCGGACCACCCCTATACTGTGTTCCGCGTGCGCATGAACGGACTGAAGCCTGAGACAACCTACTACTACACGGTCGATTCGATGGCAGCGGATGGGAACGACGACGGAGTCAAGGGCGATGTCGGACATTTCACTACTCCTTGACGAAACGGTTAGCCACCTTGAGGATGCCTCACGCGGTATCAGGCTCTGCGGTCGCTGGCAGGGTGGCGGGGGTTGGCGGCAGATCGTACAGACCTTCCGAGGCGACCTCAGATTGGACACGGTCGACGAGCTGCGCGATGGTCCGGGTGAGACGCAGGAGAGACCGTTCCCGCTCTGAGAAATTATCTGCAATTCCGGCTGCCAGGGAATTGATCTTATCGACGAAGCTCACTGGTACGCTGGCGCGATGAAAGTGCGTTGTGAGCTGGCTCTCAAGGCTCTCCGCCATCTGGCGGAAGATGCGCGAACACTCGAATCGAAAATCGTTTTCGAAGGTCCTGAAGGGCTGCGACCTTGCGTCGATGGCGGCGAAGAGACGGAACTGGAGCAACGGAGTTTCAAGCAGATAAAAACTGCGTAACGAGGCCTGCCATCGACGGATGCGATCGCGAGCGGCCATGTCTCCTGCGCGCGGGGCGCCGGTTTCAAAGGGAACAGCATCGGACTGCGCATTTACCTCACCGAAGCGGCGATAGATTTCTTCGCGCTGGCGGCGGATTTTCAGAATGTCTGCGGGATTTCCGGCGCGCGGAGTGGAGCTGACAAGATCCGACAAGAGTCGAAGATTGACGACGAAGAGGCGCACCATTTCATCAGCGGCGGAGCGGGGAAAGAGCCGCTCAAAGACCAGCCACATCATGGTGATGCCGAGCAGGACGCCGAGTACGCGATCGCGTCCAACCGTAAGGTCGGTCTGGATGGTGAATTCGCTCAGGTGGATCAGGTAGAACGCAAAAGCAAACTGCACCCCTGCATACGCAAGCCGGGAGCTGGATGTGGCGATCCATGCGGCGACGGCCGTCATGGTGGCGAACAGGACAGTGAATCCGCCGATGGAATCGATGAAAGGGAGGATAAAGATCTGCGCTCCCAGGCCTGCGATTACACCTCCCAGGACAAAGCCTGCGACGCGAAGCAATTGTTTCTGTCGGGAAGAACCGATGGTGGTAAGGGCGGTGAGCACGCAGGTGGTGATCGATGTGGAGAGGTTGGGCCAGTCGAGCGAAACATACAAAACGTAGCAAAGCATCGCGGCCATAGTTCCGCCAAGAATGTAGCGTAGATGCTCGGGATTGGTGAAGGCGTCTGGAACGAAGATTCGGTTGGCGGCGGGCGGGTCGTCGAGGGGCTCGAGGTCAGGGTCAGTGGCATGCTCATCGCTGAAAATGGAGGGCATGAGAGAGACCATAGATTCGATTTCGGACAGGAGAGGAGTGCCAGGACTTGGTAGGGACTCGAGCGATGTCTGACAGGGCTGTCCGTGAGTGCGAAGGCAGTTGCGAATGTCGGCGACGCTTTGGCTGATGCGCGCAGCGCGTTCCCGCAGATTCGGCCCTAGAGTAGGATAGGCGCCGGCAAGAGCTGCGGCGAAATCGATTGAACGAGCCGTGAGCGAAACCAGCGTACTCATGCGGGAACGATAGAGCTGGGTGAAGTTTGAGCGCGCGACGTGGCGGCGAAGTGCACCCGCTCCAACCATAGCGAACTGATCCAGGCCAGCCTGGGTAGCGGGGGATATGGGCCGGCCTTCGCTATAGGCTGCCATCAGATCCTGCAGCAGTGCGAGGCGGATATCGATGCCCTCCACAACGTCATCGCGACCGTACAGTTCGTGGAATACGACTTCAACACCCAGCGTCACCAGCGCCCCAATCAGTGTTGCCCCGACCAGCCACAGTGTGCGTTCGACATTCAATTCCGGGGGACCTGGCAGGTACCAGATGGTGACCACGTTGCCAAATACAAGGGCCAAGCCGATCGCCACTGCATAGTTGGCAAGACAGCGCAGCAGAAAGAAAACAACAAACAGGCTGCAACCCACCCATAGAAAGTGGGTCTCGGGGGTAGATGCAAACATGCGGGCGCCAAGCGGGATGAAGAGCCCCCCAAGCAAGACTGCAG
The DNA here is from genome assembly GCA_963735505.1 of uncultured Acidobacteriota bacterium. Taxonomy (GTDB): domain Bacteria; phylum Acidobacteriota; class Terriglobia; order Terriglobales; family Acidobacteriaceae; genus JAKAAZ01. Next base: position 80,730 of record CAVTLR010000019.1, read on the forward strand.
CGATCAGGAAGATTGCTGATCGAGTGGTGGAGACCAGGTTTTCGCGCGAAAGAAGGAAAGCAGTCAACGCACCGAGAACGCCTCCGGGAATTTGGAAGGTCTCGATGCAGATCATGGTCAAGGTTGCGGCAATGACGATGCGCGCTACAAGAGCGCCTCGACCAGGATAGGGTGCGAGTTCCTTCTTGAGGAAGTCGGGGAACCAATCACTGAATTGCTCCGGATGCGGAAGATGAATTGGCTCGGACGCCATATCTAGTTTCCTGATTCGTGATGGGCGTAACCGCGGATGATGACGGTGGCCGATTCGCCGAGGCGGAAGATGTCAGATGGGTCATTCAGAATGCGGACGCGCACAGGAAAGCGCGAGGCCAGATGCACCCAGTTCAGGTTGCGCTGCACGTCAGGCAGGCCCGGAGCAGTGAGGCGGCCAATCAGGTCACTGTCGGGGGTGACGCCGAATCCGACGCTATCCACCACTCCCTTATAGCGAACCGTGGGCCGCGACATGACATAGACGTCGGCTCGCATTCCGGGATGGATGTGACGCAGCTGGGTTTCGCGGAAGTTGGCAACCACCCACCAGACACGAGTGTCGATGAGGGTGAAGATCTGTTTGCCCGCCGTCGCGTAGGCTCCCTGCGAAATAGTGAGGCTGGTGACGCGCGCGTCAAAAGGGGAGACGACGTGACAATTGTCGAAGTTGTATTGCGCCGTATCAATGGCTGCCTGCTTGCCGGGGAGCAGTCCTTGCAAGGGTCTGAGCGTGGTTACATTGTGTGTCGCCTGCTGCACTTGCTGACGACTTTGATCAAGTACAGCCTGGGCTTGTTTGTATTGCGCATCCGACGCCAGCAGGCTGGCCTCGGCCAGAGCCAGTTGCGAATGGGCCTGATTCGCAGCCTGCAGGCGCGAAACCTCCAGCGTGCGCGCCTGATCGACCTGATCTACGGTGACGAACTGGCGCGCCAGGAGCGGTTCAATGCGGTGCAGATTGTTTGACGCGTATTTGAGTTCCGCATTGGAGCGCTGCAGGAAGGCTTTGGCGTTAGCAACCGCTGCCTTGGCTTCTTCAACCGCGGCACTGGAGCGGGCGAGGCTGGCTTCGGCGCTTAGAGCGGCAGCCTTGGCAACATCCACACCGCTGGACTTAGCGGCAATGAGACGGCGCTCATCCCCGATCTGGCCCTGAAGCGCTCGCTGATCGGAATGTGCTCGCGCAAGAGCGTAGGCATAGGGGCGTTCGTCGATATCGAACAGCGGAGCGCCGGCCTTGACCAGCTCATTATCGGAGACATACAGATGCATCACCGGACCGTTGACCAGCGGAGCCATACCGATGTAATTCGCAAAGACTTCAGCGTCGTCTGTGCGCGGGTAGGTGTTGATCTGGCCGATGACGATCAGTCCAGTGATGAAAGTGCAGACGATTACCGCGATGCTGATCGAGCGACCAATGAGATGAAGGCGGCTGTGCGATGGGTCAAGCGGCATATTCGTCCCTCCAATCAGCTAAAGAAAATGAGCCAGAGCACGCAGGCAGCGAAGAGAGCGATGCACGGATAGACGACGACAGGCCAGAGGATCTCCTTGTCGAGTGAGAATCGGGCAAAGATCCGGTTTGCGATAGCCGACAGGATGATGCCTGCAAACAGGCAGATGAGCCACGCCGGAAAAAAAGACCCGAGGATGTTAAATGTTGGCGAGCGCCTGCAACCCGCGAGTTCGATCACGAGCAGCGCAGCCGGCAAAGTCAACCATCGTTGAGTACGGCTCACAGGTTTGTTTCACTCCCGTCGTGCGAGTTTGTGATCACGGCGCAGGGCTCCAATGCTGGGTTTGAATCAGGTCACCGGTACGGAACGCGAGGTTGGTGACCTGGAATAATAACTGGGTTCGGGCGGAGATGTCTTCAGAACGTGCCTGCGCCAGGGTCTTCTGCGCCGAGACTACATCGAGTAGATTGCGGACGCCATACCCGTAAGCTTCGTGCGCGGCTTCATAGGATTGCTGAGACGCAGTCAACAAGGCAGCCGCGGCTTTCTCCTGGCGCAATGCGGTCTGCACGTCGGAATAAGCGGCCCAGGTCTGGTTGGCGATCTGATCGCGAAGCGAATCGATAGCAGCCTGCGCCGCCTTTTTGTCAGCTTCGGCCTGAGCGATACGGTATTCGCGACGCGCACCGTCAAAAAGAGTCCATGTGAGAGTCAGCTGGGCGGTCCAGATTTCACCTTCAGCATAGGTTCCAGGGAGAAGATCCTGCTGGCCGTAGGCCCGTGCCTCGCCCCCCACTCCATCGAAGCTGAGCGATGGAAAGTAGGTCGACTTGGCTTGCTTGATCGAAGCATCGGCGGCCCGCAAACGTGCCAGTTGTCGAAGCAGATCGGGACGCTGGCTGAAAGCACGCTCGATCTCCTGATTTACTGAATCAGCGATCGCGGTGGGAAGCTGGAGTTGGTCAATCTCTTGAACTTTGAAGGCAGCGGTCGCCGTGAAACCGGTTGCCGTGGCGAGGTTGCCACGCGCGATGGCGACCGCCCCGACTGCGGCTTGCAAATTGTAGTCAGCCTGCGCACTCGCCGCCGCCGCTTCTAACTGATCAGGTTTGGTGGCGAGACCGTTTGCGAGGCGCGCACTGGCATCCTCCTCGACAGTCTTCGCGTTTTCCAGGCTGACTTCCGCCGCTTGGCGCTGGCCCTCAGCATTGAGAAGCTGGTAATAGGCAGACGCGACTTGATAGATGATGCGTCGATGGGTGTCGTTGAAAGCGAAGTCGGATGCCAGCAAGTCCGCCTTGGCCGCATCGATCGCCCCGCTGCGACCACCGATGTCAAATACTAGGTATTCCACATGCAGCACAGGTTCGAAAATTCCAAGGGTCTGGCGGTGGAAGTATTCGCCGATGAGCGTGGCCTGCCGGATGGAGTCCGCAAGGACGACGGCGGACATGGTGGGATAGAGCGTGCTGCGTGCGATGCCCAATGCATCGGCTTTCGCTTTGGCTTGCTCCCAGGCAACGCGCGTGTCAGGATTGTGCTGCTCCGCCAGATCGATCAATTCGGCAAGCGTGTAGGTCTTGCTTACATCCGGAATTCCGGGTGGCGGCGACTCTATGGGATGCTCATGTTCCAAGGATTGGACGTTTCCGGGTTGCCAGATGCTGTCGGATGCACGCGGCGCGCTTTGCGCGACCAGGTGCGAACCTGCTGCGGCGAAGAGTCCAATTGTTAGAAGCCAACCCGTCGATCTCATAGCCTTGAAACGGTAGATCCTCTTGAGTAGTTTCTGGTAAAAATCTGTCGCCATCGCTTAGAAAACCTATGAATATCGAGCCGTGACGGAGATTTCTGAGACTGCAAACCTTATAAAAGATTGTCCACTTGGCGAACCGAGACAGAACCCTTCTCGTATTCGAGTGATTGAATCATACGACGGTCGGCATGTTCAAATCCGGTGGAAGCACATTGGAATTCATGCGCCGGCAGGCGGGTGGCCTCACCGCGATCGCTTTCGCACAAGTCAACTGACCCGGAATGTGAACTGCTACTATTACTCCGTGTTCAACTTTGGAAGACCGAAAACGACAGGCCAATGGATTGCCCATATCGCGGGAGCGATTGTGGCGTTATTCCTTGTGTGCTGGATGCTGTGGGCGTATGTTCTTTGACTTGCCACTGCGTGCGACTAGGTTTGCAGGAGAGATGAGAGCTGCAAGCCGGGAAAGCGCATCTATAGTACGAGTGGCCGGCACTGCGAACCGATGTCTGCAGCGATGAGCTCATAGACATTGAAGATGGGAGCGCGCCGTCCGCATGCCAGCGTCTGAAGGGCCTTCCATTCCATCGATACATCATGGCGACCACCAGCCCAACAAGTCCATTTCGTAGTTCGTCGCCATCGGCCGCCCACCTGAGGCTGAAACGCATCAGCACGATCATTGTGCTGATCGTGATGGTGCTCGACATTGTGATGAGCGTGGTGTTTTATCGTCATCCGGTATGGATGATCGGCCAGGTCATGGATGCGCGCCTGCGCATCGCCGGATTTCACGGCGACTATGTCCATGTCGGATCCTATCGCGTCCATTATTTCGTCGGCGGGCGGGGAACGCCGTTGTTGCTGGTTCATGGGCTTGGCGCCCGGAGCGAGGATTGGACGGCTGAGATGCCGGCGTACGCGAAGAATGGTTTTCGCGTGTATGCCATTGACCTGCTGGGGTGCGGGCGGACGGATCGACCTGACATTGCGTACACGATCGGAGAGCAGGTTGAGCTGATCCAGGAATTTTTGACTGCAGTGCATGTAGAGAAGGCGGACGTGATTGGCTGGTCGATGGGCGGATGGATCGCAACGGAATTTGCCTTGCAGCATCCGCAGCGTGTGAACCGGCTGGTAGCAATGGACAGCGCCGGGTTGAAATTCAAAACTGAACTGACGCCAAATATTTTGGAACCTAATACTGTGCCGCAACTGGAGCGCCTGGAATTGGTGTTGATGGCGCACCGGTATTACATTCCCGGATTTGTGCAGCGGGACTTGCTGCGGACGATGCAAAGCCATCGCTGGGTGGTGGACCGAACGCTGCAATCGCTGTTACGCGAAGAAGGCGATTTCGCCGGGAAACTCGGCGAGCTGCAGATGCCCGTGCTGCTGGTATGGGGGCAACAGGACGAGCTGCTTCCGCCCAGTGTTGGGAGGCAAATGCACGATTCCATTCCGCAATCTGTGCTGGAGCTCTATGGCGGGTGCGGGCATATGGGGCCGGCGACCTGCGCCGACCGCATGGTGCCGCGCGTGATTGATTTCCTGCGGAGCCAACCGCCGGTGGCTGGCGGAGAATTCCACTACTGATCCTGCGCTACAGGTTTATTTGGATTTGCCGGTCCATTGATAGGCGGTGTCCTGGGGCAGGCCGATGTGTGCCAGAACGCGGCAGACGAATTGCCCGGCCATTTCCGATGTGTCGACAGGATGATTGTAGAAAACCGGAATGACGGGGAAGATGGTGGCTCCGGCGTCCGCAGCGTGCTGCATATTGCGGAGATGAATTTTATTCAATGGAGTTTCGCGGATGCACAGGGTGAGAGGGCGGCGTTCCTTCAGGCAAACATCGGCGGCACGCGCGATCAGGTTGTCGGCAAGGCCATTCGCGATGGCGGCGAGAGTTCCCATGCTGCAGGGAAGAACGATCATTCCATCGCAGGGATAGCTGCCGCTGGCAATGGCCGCGCCAATGTCGCCCGGAGCGTGTTGAACAATCTTTGTGCTGGCGTGGCCGAGGAGTTTTGCCAGTAGATCATTGCGGCCGCTGACTTCCAGTTCCTCGGCGAGAACGCGCAGGGAACTTTCTGACGCGATGAAGTGAACGCGTTCGACGCGCGTGTCTCGATCGAGCAGAAGAAGCAGCTCGCGCGTCAGCATGGCACCGCTGGCGCCGGTCATCGCGACAGTCAGGATCTTTCCGGAGGACATCGAGCGGCCTGCTCTCTTACTCTTGCCGATTCAAGACGCGATCAAAGATGGTATCCACATTGGTGAGCTGACGCTTCATATCGAAGGCATGTGCCAGTTTTTCCGGAGACAGCAATTTTGCCACCGCGGGATCGTTTCCGACTTCTTCGCGAAAATTTAGATCCTGCTGCCAGGCGCGCATGGCGTGGGTCTGAACTAACTTGTATGCATCCTCGCGCGACATGCCGGCTTCGGCGAGTTCCAGCAACAGTTGCCCAGAAAAAATGAGCCCGCCGGTCAGTTCCAGATTGCGCAGCATACGTTGCGGATGCACGACCAGCTTGTCGATCAAGTTGGTGGTATTCTCCAGCAGATAATCCGTCAGGATGGTGGAGTCGGGAAGAATCACGCGCTCGACGGACGAGTGAGAAATATCGCGCTCATGCCAGAGGGCAACATTTTCCAGCGCCGCCTGCTGGTTGGCACGCACCACGCGGGCGAGACCGCTAATCTGCTCGCTGGTGATGGGGTTGCGCTTGTGCGGCATAGCGGAGGAACCCTTTTGTTTCTCGGAAAAATATTCTTCCGCCTCGCGGACCTCGGTGCGCTGGAGGTGTCGAATTTCGACAGCGATCTTGTCGAGCGTAGCGGTAGTTAAGGCGAGGGTGCCGATATAGAACGCATGGCGATCGCGCTGCAGGACCTGGGTGGCGACCGGGGCCGGTGTCAGGCCGAGGCGCTCACAGATGCGAGCCTCATGTTCCGGCTTCAGGTGGCCGAAGGTGCCGACGGCGCCTGAAAGTTTGCCGACGCGCATATCTTCCGCGGCCATGTCGAAGCGGCGAAGATTGCGCCGCATCTCCGCATACCAGTTCAGCAACTTCAGTCCGAACGTAGTTGGCTCGGCGTGCACGCCGTGGGTGCGGCCGACCGTGGGTGTGTGCTGGAATTCGATGGCGCGGCGCTTCAACACATCGAGAAAGCGCAGAATATCGGCGCGCAGGATTGCCGACGCGGCTTTCACCTGCAGGGCTTGGGCGGTATCGACGACATCGTTCGAGGTGAGGCCGTAGTGCAGCCATCTCGCTTCGGGCCCAATTTTTTCGGCGACTGCGGTGGTGAAGGCGATGACGTCGTGGCGAACTTCCGCCTCGATCTGCTGAATGCGAGCGACGTCGATGCTGCTGCGCTCGCGGATGGCGCGCGCCGCCTCGGCGGGAACGATGCCGAATTCGGCCAGGGTCTCTGAGGCAGCGGCTTCGACCTCCAGCCACATGCGGTATTTGTTTTCTTCCGTCCAGATATTGCCCATGGCAGGGCGCGTGTACCGTTCAATCACGGGCGTGATCCCTGGCGCGTCACAGCCTGGGTGGGGGAAACGGTACTGTCTGGCGGCGCGACGCCGAGCAACTCCGCCATTTCCTCATAGAGAAATCCCTCGCCGGGCCGGTAAGGCTGCACCCATTTGCCGTCGATGACGAACTGTGGGATAGCACGTTTACCGGTATGGGCGATCACTTCCTGCGCCGCGCCGGGCGTGGTCTCGATATCGATTTCGGTATGGGGGATGTTGTAGCGCTGGAGAAAGCGTTTGGCTTCACGGCAGTCGGAGCACCAGGACGCCGAGTACACGATCAAGGTCATACTTCCATGATAAATGGGAGGCTCAAATTGGGGGACGATTTGTCGTGGGCAGCATTTCATCGGAATGGTATACCTGATGGCGATGCCGACCTCAACGGAGCACGATGTTCCTTACGTTTTCGCGGTTCCGCTTATGCGTGCTCAGCGGATCATAGCGCTCGTGTCGGCAGGGGTGTTTCTCCTGATTGCGGTGTATATCCCATTGAAAATAGGTCTTCACCGCTTCGTGGATATGCTGTCAGACGAGCCCTCCCTGTGGGCCTTGATGGCTTTCATGCTCGCTCCCATCGCGTTATTTGTGAAGTTGGCCTATCCATCCCGGCGCTCACTCGCAAAACTAGAGGCCACGCATGACAGCATCCGCTTTGTTCCAAATTGGTTCGCGAATCGCGTCGTGGGAGAACCGATTCTCGAAGCATCCATCACGCCGCAAGCGAAGGAAATTGTTCTCTGTCGAGATTTGCGTGACAAAGTGCCCACTGTCTGGAGCGTCTCCATCTGTTCAACAGGCGAATCGGATCGATCGTTCAAGACAATGCGACTCAACATTACAACAGCGCAGGAGGGCCACAAGATTGTCGAAAGCATCAGTGCGGTTACCGGGCTCCCCGCTCGAATCATTACCCGCCGACAAGCGGCGAATGGTGCCGTTGAGGAAGTTCCATGGACGCCGCCTGCATCGCAAGGAATGATGTTCGGCATTGGGTTGGGAATTGGCATCGTATCCTACCTTGGAGGAGCAGTCGTCGGATACGTTTTTCCGCGTGTCTCAATTATTCTCGCCGTCGGCTTCGCGCTCTGGCTTTTCGACCTGCTTGCAATCACTGCTTTTGCGCGTCGATCTGAGCCAAGAACCAAAAGTCTGGGAGCACATCTGCTGGCGAGGTTTTTCATGTTCTGGACTGGATATGGTGTTGCGTTCGTCCTTGTAGCCTATGTGCTTCGAGGCCACTAAGAAGGCGCACCATCCAGCTCACGGATGGGCGGTTGCGGAGGCGGAGGACGGCTGGGATAGGGATGCGATGTCGGCCGGAAGGTGGCAAACGCGAACCGCCGAGTTCTGAAACGGGCAGGCGAATTGCGTCGGGGCGCTGGTGGGCAACACAATCCAGTTAACGCCGTAGGGCGCCAAGGTTTCAATGCGCTGTTGATCATCCCAGCGGGCAAAATTCTTTGTCTGAGTCACTTGATTCCACCATTGCTGCGCGAGTGCGGGGTCGATCGCCGCGATGCCGCCATCCTTACTCCAATCCGGCAAAACGCTGCGTTCGGTCATGGCGCGGAAGCCGAGTGTATCTTCCTGCGGCATCTGCTGGTAATAGGGATCGACCGCAAAGTAGGCGTCACGAGGGGTGTTGTGGCGAATCCAGAGAAACGCCTGCGCCCAGGGATTGTGACTGCGGGCCCACGGCCATTCCAGATGTTTCAGCGCAGGATACAGGGACAACTGCACCGTGAACATAAGGGTGGCGACGGCGGTGAAGCCAACGCCCCATGCCCACCAGCGACGGCCAAGAACATATTGCCCGAGCAGGTTGCCCAGCAGCAGGAAAAACAAAATATAAATGATTTGAAAGCTGCGCAGCACCTGCAGGCGCGCCAGCAGGAAGGAATTATCGGTGCGCGTATAGCAGGCAGCAAACAGAATCGCCAATGCACCCACGTATAGCGATACAGCGGCAACCAGGCCATAGTTGGAGCGTACGCGGAAGTTATTGCGGGAAAGATACAGGAAGGCGGCTACCAGCGGAGGGAAGAGGCCGAAAATTTCAAACCATTCCCACTTGTCGAGGAAGAAGTAATCGCGGCTGACGGTGGCGACGCGATAGGCGGGCGAGGCACCCAGCAGGGCTCCGGCATGGGATGCAAGCAGGCCAAGCAGCATGACTCCGGCGGCCGAGGCGGCGAGTGTTTTCCAACGGTGAGCCCGCACCAATGCCAGCACAACCACATAACCGACGGCATATACCGCCATCAGCGGATGAAGGACAAACGCGCCGACAAGGCAAACTGCAGTAGCCAACATGCGGCGCTCAAGGGCGAACGCAATCGCGAACAGTGTCAGCGGGGTAGAGAACGAGCGCGCCGTCAGGTAAGGATCGAGGATGAAAATTGCCGAGCCTGCTACGGGCAGGGTCAGCGTGGCGGTCATCAGCAACATGGCTCCCGCTCGACCGCGAGACGAGGAGAAGAGCAGTTGGCTCAAGCGCCAGCAGGCACAGACCATCAGCCAGAGCGATGCCACGTAACTGGTGAACAACGCATATCGAAGCGGGATGTGAAGTCCGCGAACCAGCCAGCCGAGAGCCAGCGAAAACAGGGAATGCTTCAAATGGGGCAGAACGTATTCCGCGTGAACCGGAAACAGTGACGGATGAATTACCTTTTCGATGCCAGCAATGTAGATGGCGGCATCGTCAACAAACGGGTGATAGCCCTGAATCAGGAGCGCCAAAACTGTGAGGCCAGAAACAAAAACGGCGGGACGCTGCAGAGAATTCCACGGGCGGCGCAGCATTGCCGAATCTGGAAGCGAGCGGGTGAGGAGTGACGAAGCGGGCGCCTCGGTCTCGACGACTAAGAGTGGCAAATATGCCTCCTCAAGGAATTACTAAATAGACGGTCCATGGAACGATTGAGTAGCGGTGGGCGCGCCCAAGGGTTGGGACGCAACATTTTTACGCTACGCACACAATGGTTCCAAGTGAAACGGTAATTTGCTTGCAAGAGTATCGGAAACAGCCAACGGGTGTCCATATGTGCAGAGAAAACAATCTTTCCAAGTTAGATGCGGGTTTGCGGAAAGGCTGCGTTGGCTGCACTTGCAGGTCGAAACTCGACGGGCGTTGGCGAACTCGGAGCAACTTTGGGCCGCGTATCCAAGTCTAGTGAACCGCATTGGAAGCTGTACTGGCCCGCATCGCAATGGTCTTCTGCGCCGTGGTCTTAAGAGTTTCAGCCTGTGGAATCAATGTGATTGCCTTATTGATCATGGGGTCCCAGGCGGCGCGAACTCTCAAGCCTTCCTGTTGGCCAAAGACCGAGGTGAACAGCTCGCTCTTGATGCTCATGTCGATCCAGTCGCGGGCACCGCTGATGTCCTGGGCTGTCCACGGGATTTGTTTGCTGGTTAAATACGCCTCAAAATCCTGGATCACATTGTCGTCGACTTTGAAGTCTTTTCCGACGGTGTGGTTGACCAGGTAGTGATTGGCGAAGTCGAAAAATACGAACTGCTCCATCAACACATCCTGAAAAGAGTTGGATTTTGGAGTATCGATTTTTACGTCGGGAGTGATGCCGCCGCCGCCGTACACGGCGCGGCCCGAATCGGTAAGCTTGACTTCGCGATTGGCGTCGCTCTGCGGGCGATCGGCAGGATTGTAAAAGTAGTCGTACATGGAAACACCGGTGTAGTTACGCTGGATGAGGCGGCCACTGGGCGTGTAGTAGTGATAGGTAGTCAGGGCCAGGGCGGTGTTATCCGAAAGGGGATAGACGGTCTGCACCAGTCCTTTGCCGAAGGTGGTCTCGCCGGCGATCAGGGCGCGGTCATGATCCTGCAGCGCTCCGCTGACAATTTCTGCTGCGGAGGCGGTGCCGCGATTTACCAGCACTACGATTGGATAAGTCCTGCTCTGCTCACCGCGTGTAGCGCGATAGGTGATTGGCGGGAAGGCGCGTCCGCGTTGCGACACGATGACCTGTCCCTTCTCAAGAAAATCTCCTGAGACTGAAACGGCTTCGCTGAGCAGGCCACCCGGATTGCCGCGCAGATCGATGACCAGGCCGTGGATGGGGCCCATCTTTTGCAGCGCGTTCAAAACTTCCTGACCGGTTTCCTCCTCGGCAAAGTCTTTGATGTGCATGTAGCCGATGCCGGGCTGGATATCATAGGCCAGATCGACGCTGGCGCGGGGAATCTCCGCGCGAACCAGATGAAAGACGATGGGTTCCGGCTTGCCTTCACGAGCGATGGTGACATCGACAGGAGTGCCTTTGGGGCCTTTCAACATGTTGGCAACATCCAGCGTGGTTGCCTTCTTGACCGCCTTGCCGTCCGGGCCAGCGCCGTTAATTGGTTTCCCGTTGACGGCGAGAATCACATCTCCGGGACGAATGCCAGCTTTATACGACGGTGTGCCTTCAAATGGATTGACCACGACAATCTTGTCGTTTTGCTGCATGATTTCCATGCCGATGCCATAGTACTTGCCGCTTTCTTCTTCGCGCATTTCGGCAAAAGCTTTGGGATCGTAGAAATTGGAGTGGGGATCGAGGACGTGCAACATATCGGGAATGGCGCCGTCATAGATAGCGGTATTGACCCGGTCCTTCGTCATCGGCTCGGCATAGTTCTGTTCGACGATGCTATAGACGTTGGTGAATTGCTTCAGACTATCCCGCAGGCTGGATTGATCGCTCGACGTCTGGGCTCCAACATTTCGGTCGAGAAACGCGCCTGCAACTCCGCAGACGACCAGAAACACAACGACGAACAATAGCGAACGGCGAGTACGGGAGGTCATGTACCGTTGATTCCTTTTGCACCGTGGACGGACATCACGACGCGGTTGGGTAGCAGAGAAAACTGCATAAACCAGTGCTCAGTGTAACATTCGAGCGCCCGCAGATCGAAGCTGGGAGGGGCCCCGTACATCGCTTGAAAACAGAGAATTTGCATCGGTTGGGAAAGGGGCCCCGGATGCGGTTAGAATGAAAGCAACGGAATCGACCTGCATCGAGTTGCTGTATCCGCACCGGCATCGATCTTCAATGGAAGCCATCGGATTCAAGATCGTCATGGCGACCGGCAGGCATGGATGGTACCAACCAACAAATGATGTTACGAGCAGTTGTGCGCGTTGTTCTTCCTGTGGCCGTCGCCACCAGTCTGTGTTTCCACGGCATGGCACAAACAGCCCCGGATGCTCCCTCCCCAGTACAGAGTGCTCCGACGATCGGGGCCAGCACCAATCTGAGTGCAGATTCCAATACCCTGGCCAGCTTGTATGGCATGCCGGTGGAGCAGATTATCGTGCGGGTGAATGACCAGGCGATTACCAATTCCGACGTGACAAGAGCGCAGACGCAACTGGACCAGGAGGCGCGTCAGAATAACTGGACCCTGGAACAGGTGAAGGAGGGTCAGTCGACGCTGCTGCGCGATTTGATTGATCAGCAGCTTTTGATTTCAAAGGGCAAGCAGCTTGGCATTACCGGTGACACGGAACTGATCAAGCGGCTGGATGAGATTCGCAAGGAAAACCACCTTGATTCCCTTGACGACCTGCAGAAGGCGGTAGAACAGCAGGGGATTTCCTACGAGGATTTCAAGGCCAACATCCGCAACAGCATCATCACGCAGCAGGTTGTGCGCGACCAGGTAGGCAGCAAGATCCAGATTTCAGATGCCGAGATGCGGGCTTACTACAACGATCACAAGGCGGACTTCACGCATGAAGAAACCGTACATCTGAACGAGATTTTGATTCCGACCAGCGACAACTCCACCAGCGCTGAGCTGGCAGACGCGGATGCGCAAACGAAGGACCTGGAGGCGAAGCTGAAAGCGGGCGCCAGCTTCACTGACCTGGCCAAGAAATATTCCAAAGGACCGACGGCAGCACAGGGCGGAGACCTGGGCGATTTTCGTCGAGGCGCGCTGGCCAAGGTGCTGGAAGACCAGACGTTCGATCTACCGGTTGGCGGGCATACGGCGCCGATTCGCACCCGCCAGGGCTACATTATTTTGCAGGTCACCGAGCATATTCCTGGTGGAACCCAGCCGATGCAGAAGGTAATACCGCAAATTGAGCAGGCGATTTATATGGAAAAGATCGGGCCAGCGGTACGGACCTATCTGACCCGTCTGCGCGATGAGGCTTACATTGACATCCGGCCCGGTTATACCGATTCGGGCGCGAGTCCGAACGAGACCAAGCCGACTTTCGCGGCCTATGCCCCGCCACAGCCCAAGAAAAAGAAAAAGCAGAAAGCCCGCTACGACGTCTCGACTGGCCGGTATACCCGCGGCACTCCGCACGCGAAGGCGCCGGTAGAGGTTGCTTCCGCAACGACATCGGAAGCCGCGCCGACGGTGGCGGCCAGTTCCTCCTCTTCGGAAAAGAAGGTCGATTCCGAGAAGAAGCATGCGCCCAAGCGAGAGAAATTCCGTTTCGGTCACGCACCTGCGGCTCCCGTGTCCGCGGAGCAGGTTGCAACCTCCACCAACGCACCCGCGCCGCCTTCGCCGGTAAATCCGACAAGCACGGCCGACGCCGCGCCGGCGAGCGATATTCAGCCGCTGGGCCCGGATTTGGAGCATGCTCCGCTGATCACACAGCCAAAGCTGGGCAAGACGCGATTCAGCGACGAGGCACGTAATAAATCTGAAATGGAAGCGCGGAAGCATCAGAAGAAGCCTTCGAAGAAGAAGGTGAAGCACGATAATGCCAAGGCGGCTCCATTGTCGACGACAGAAACGGCGACGCGCCAGGTTGAGTCCGCGCCGCTGGGATTGAACGGAGCCACCGCGGCCAAGCAGAAAAAGAAAAAGCCGGCATCTGTCAACAATGGACATAAAACGCGGCTCAGCGACGAGAAGAAGACCGAGAAGAAGACTAACGACCAGACCACGCCCGCATCGACGGACACTGGCGGCACTGGTGGAAGCTCGGCTCCTTCCACCCCGCCCGCTGCTTCCTCCTCAACGGATCAGCCTTAGCGCGGGTGGCAAAGACGACAGCAGGCTCCGCGAATTTTGTCCGAGCGACGCAACTAACCTGAGATAGAGGTTGACGCGCTCGTCTATATTTGAGGTCCAGGCGCTGGGCGAATGTGAGTCGCCTTGCGCGGTATGGCAATTTCAAGCGGAACTGAATAGGAAATCCGCACGCGCCGGATTCCGGGAGAGGAGAGCATGAAAGATTTCTTCCTAGCCGACGCCGCCAAGCATCGCGGTCGCAATATTCGCTCTCACTTCCTGGTGGGGCAGAAGCAGCTACGCGATCGAAACGATGGCAACGCAAAATATCTTTCGCTGACACTATGCGACCGCACTGGACGCATCGAAGGCCGATTGTGGGATAACGCAGAGACCTGGTCCGCCAAGTTCGATCAGAATGACTTTGTCGATGTACGTGGCTGCGTGGATGAATTCAACGGAAAACTGCAGCTAAAGGTATTGGAGATTACGCGGGTCGATCCGACAAAGATTGATCTAGGAGATTTTCAACGCAGCACTACGCGGGATATTGAAGCGCTGTGGGCAGAGCTGGGAAATACGGTGAGCAGCTTTACTGATCCTGATTTGAAGCGGCTGGTGTTTGCATTTCTGGACGATCCGGAGATTGCGCGGCGATATAAGGCTGCGCCTGCCGCGAAGTTTATGCATCATGCATGGATTGGCGGACTGCTGGAGCATGTTGTCGATCTGATGCGCTTCTGTGAGCTGGCAGCGACTCATTTTCCTTTGATCCATCGCGACCTGCTGCTGACCGGAGCCGTGCTGCATGACATTGGCAAAATTTATGAATTGAGCTGGGAACGCGGCTTCGAATACACGCTGGAGGGCCAGTTAATCGGACACATCTCGATCGCAACCCGGCTGCTGGATGAAAAAGTGAAAGGCCTGCCGGGGTTTCCCCAGCCGGTACACATGCTGGTGGAGCACGTAATTTTGAGTCATCATGGATCGCTCGAGTTCGGTTCGCCGAAACTGCCCATGATTCCGGAAGCGGTGTTGCTGCATTATCTGGACGATGCCGAGGCCAAGATGCTGGCCATGCAGGAGGCTCTCCAGCCGCCGCTGGAAGGTGCCGCTGCCCCGGTGTATGTCGATCGCGTGCGCGCGCTCGAACGACCGCTGGTGAACACGCGGGCATTTCTGGCTCAGGCGGAGACGAAGGAATTGCCGCGATGAATTATCTGCTGAAGACGGAACCAGGTGCCTACTCGATCAGCGACCTGAAGCGAGATGGCGAGACAGTCTGGGACGGCGTGACCAATCCAGCGGCTGTTAAAAATCTGCGCGAGATGCATCCCAAGGATCGACTCATGATCTATCACACGGGCGACGAGAGGGCAGCAGTCGGAACGGCGACAGTTGTCAGCGTCGACGCCAAAGATCCGAAGGTGCCATTGGTTCGCATTCGGTTTGGGAAAACTGTTTCGCCGAAGACGCTGGACGCGGTGAAGGAAGAGCCGCTGTTTCACGATTCACCGCTGGTGCGGCAGGGAAGATTGTCGGTGGTTCCTTTGACGGATGAGCAATATAAATGGATGACGAAGGCATAGCTTGCTGCGCCTGGAACGTGATTTTCTACAGTTAAATAAAGCTTAAACTTTAAGGATTACTGCATGTTTCGTTTTGCCACCTCAGGAGAATCTCACGGAGAGTGCTTAATTGCCATGGTTTCCGGCATGCCTGCAGGTGTGCCCATCGATGAAGCGAAAATGAACCATGAATTATGGCGGCGGCAGCAGGGGTATGGCCGCGGCGGCCGGATGAAAATCGAGCGCGATCGAGGCCAAATTCTTTCCGGCGTTCGACATGGTAAAACGATTGGCTCGCCGATTTCGATCCGTGTTGAGAACAGCGACTGGAAGAACTGGACCGAGGTTCTGCCGGTGGCCGCCGGAGATCCAGCGAAACATAAGGCCGTCGCTTCTCCGCGGCCTGGGCATGCGGATCTAGCGGGCGCGCTGAAGTACGATTTTCCGGATGCACGATATGTGCTGGAGCGGGCGTCGGCGCGCGAATCGACGGCGCGCGTGGCTGCGGGAGCGATTGCTAAACAATTGATCGAGGCGCTCGGGATTACGGTCGCGAGCCATGTGATTCGAGTGGGTGAAGCGGAACTCGATCGGGACGCGACCTGGCCGGAAATTCTGGCGCTGCAGACGCGCGAAGAGGTTTTACTGGGCTGCGTCGATGAAGCTTCCGAACAGCGCATGAAGGCGGTTGTCGATCAGGCGCTGCGTACCGGGGATTCTGTTGGCGGCGTGTTTGAAGTGGTGGCCCATGGTGTTCCTCCGGGCTTGGGAACTTATGCAAACTGGGATGAGCGGTTGGATGGAATGCTGGCGGCGGCCGTGATGTCGCTGCAGGCGGTCAAAGCGGTGGAAATTGGGCGCGGGGTAACGGCGGCGGGTGCGTTCGGCTCGGTGGTGCATGACGCGATCCATTACGCGGCGGAAGACAGAACGGACAAGCATACGCGGTTTATGCGCGACCAGAATAATGCAGGCGGGATTGAAGGCGGCATCTCGAATGGCGAGGATGTGATTGTGCGCGGATACTTGAAACCGATTTCGACGCTGCGGCGGCCGTTGGGATCTGTGAGCTTTGAGACGCGCGAAGAAACCAAGGCGGCTTACGAGCGGTCCGATGTCTGCGTGGTTCCCGCAGCCGGGGTTGCCGCTGAGGCGATGGTGGCGCTGACTCTGGCGAAACTGGCCATTGAGAAGTTCGGCGGCGACTCACTGCGCGAAATGGTGAGAAACTATCAAGGGTACTGCGATCAGATCCGCAAATTTTGATCTGCCAGATATTAGAAAGACAAGACTCGCTCAATGATTTATCCGATTGTGAAATTTCCCGACCCAGTCCTGCAGAAACCTGCGGAGCCGGTCACAGTGTTTGACGACGAATTGCGCAAGCTGGTCGATGACATGTTTACGTCGATGTATGACGCACAGGGGATTGGCCTGGCCGCTCCGCAAATTGGAATTTCGAAGCGCTTGACCGTGATCGATCTCAGCTTTCAGAAAAAACCGGAAGACAGGATTGTCCTGATCAATCCAGAAGTAATCGAGATTAAAGGCAAACAGGTGGAGGAAGAAGGCTGCCTGAGCTTGCCGGAGATTCGCGATCGCGTGGTGCGAGCCGCAGAAGTGAAAGTGCGTGCCCAGGATGCGGACGGCAACCCGATTGAAGTGGAAGGTACGGAGCTGCTGGCCCGCGCTATTCAACACGAGATTGACCATCTGGATGGAATCCTCTTCATCTTTCGCCTGAGCCGGTTGAAACGCGATTTGCAGCTGCGAAAAATTCGCAAGCTGCAGCGGGCAGGCGAGTGGTAGAACCGGGCTGTCTGTCGGCAACTCGTTCCCAACGTTCCTAGGAGTCGTGCCCGAATCCATGCGCCTGGTTTTTTGTGGAACTCCGCAATTCGCAGTTCCCACCCTGAAGGCTCTGCTGCAGGCAGGCCATCGCGTAGAGCTGGTGTTGTCGCAGCCTGACCGTGCGAGCGGTCGCGGCATGGAAGTTCAAATCTCGCCGCTGAAGCGCTATGCCGAGCAGCACGGCCTGGAACTCACGCAGCCGGAGAAGATCCGCAATAACACTGAACTGCAGGAGCGACTGCGGGCTTTGTCTCCGGACGCCATCATCATCGTGGCGTACGGGCGTCTGATTCCACCATGGATGTTGGCGCTGCCCAAGTATGGCAATTTGAATGTTCATGCGTCGCTGCTGCCCAAGTATCGCGGAGCTGCGCCGATTCAATGGGCGGTTGCGAATGGCGAAACGGAAACAGGCGTAACGACCATGCGCATTGATGAGGGACTCGACACCGGCGATGTTTTGCTGCAGGAGCGGGTGCCAATTTCGCCGCGGCAAACTTCGGTGGAATTGTCTCCGGTTCTTGCCGAGGTTGGCGCGGAGTTGATGGTTCGCACCTTGGCTGGGCTGGAGCAAGGGACGTTGCAGGCGGCAAAACAAGACTCGACCAAGGCGACGCTCGCACCAATACTGCAGCGGGAAGATGGCCGTGTGGATTGGAGTCGGACCGCACAACAGATCTTCGACCGCTGGCGAGGGTTTCAACCTTGGCCGGGAGCGTTCACAAGTTTCCGCGGAAAGAAATTGCTTCTTCATACGATGCAGGTGGTTTCAGATGCGCCGGAATCGGGAGCGGCTCCTGGAACGCTGGTGCGGCAAGCCAATCGTTTGCTCACCGCCTGCGGGGAAGGGTCCTGGCTCGAGCTGCTTGAGCTGCAGGCGGAAGGGAAACGCCGCATGCCGGTGGAGGCGTTTCTGAATGGCTTTTCTTTCACCGATGGCGACCGGCTGGATGCACGATGACGGCGGCCGCGATCGCCCCGGCCCGACGCGCGGCCTTCGACATTCTTCGAAAAGTAGGACGAGGCCGAGGCAACAGCGATACGCTGCTGCACTCGCTGCAGGTAAATCAGTTGTCGCCGCAGGACCGCAATCTTTGCACGACGCTGGTGCTGGGGACCTTGCGATGGCAGCTGGTGCTCGACGCTGAGTGCCGGAAATTTCTGGCACGGCCGGATCTGACGTTGCCGGAAGATGCGCTGCTGGCGCTTCGCATGGGCGCATATCAACTGCTTTTTCTGGATCGCATTCCGACGCATGCCGCTCTGTTTGAATCGGTGGAGTGGTGCAAGCATTCTGAGGGCAGCCGGCAGTCCGGGTTGGTGAATGCTGTATTGCGCAAAGTGGCGGCGCTGCCGAAGACCCGCGCCTTCGATGCCGAGCAAGCCTACCCACGATGGATGGTGGCGCGATGGAGGAAATTCTATGGCGCTGAGGCCTGCAGGAAGATCTGCGAACAGGGTCAGGCTGAACCAGAGACCGCGTTAAGGCTGCTGGGTGATGATGCCGAGGAGATGTTGCAGTCGCATGGAGTGGTGCTGCAGCCTGGAAAGTTTTTAGCCAGGGCCAGAAGGATTGCGGATGGCGGAGCGAAGACATTCAGCGAATCGCCGGAGGCGCCCGTATATGCGCAATTGCAGGATGAGGGCTCGCAATTGGTGGCGGAGATGTTGGGCCGAGGATCGCGCATCCTGGATACCTGCGCGGCACCGGGAGGCAAAACCGCAGTGTTGCTGCAAAACAATCCGGGCGTGGAATTACTCGCCTGCGACCTGCATCCAACGCGATTGGCAACCATGCAGCGGCGGCTCAGTGCGGCGATGAATCTTGACCATGTGAAGCTGCGGGTGGCGGACGCGGCAAAGCTTATGGGAGTAGGTACATTCGACAGAGTCCTGTGCGATGTGCCATGCACGGGAACGGGCACCCTGGCGCGAAATCCGGAGATTCGCCATCGTCTGCAGCCGGAGGAGTTGGTGCGCCAGGCAGAACGGCAGCGAGAGATTCTTTCGGCGGGGTTGCGTTTATTGGAACCGGGAGGACGGCTGCTTTATTCCACCTGTTCGCTGGAGCCGGAGGAGAATGCCGCAGTGGTAGAGGCGTGCTTAAGCTCGTCAGAGAACGCGAAGAATGAGTGGAAGAAAGTGGATCTGCTTGGCGAGTTCGATCGACTGCAGCGAGAGGGAATCGTGAAGGGTGATTCCGTTGAAGCTTTGCGCACGAGCGGGTTCCGCGATGGATATTTGCGAACGCTTCCTGGAGTGCATCCTTGTGACGGATTCTTTGCGGCCCTGATCGAGCGGCGGTAGAAGGTTGTTCTAGTTGTATGGCTCAGGGTTGGACGGTCAACTGAATCATCGAGCCGGCCGGAATGCGTGTTCCCGCTGCGGGAACCTGCGCAATCACGGAACCTGGAGGAGCTGTGGCCGCCGGGATCGCAGGCGACGGTGAGGTTGCGGTCGAAGCCGCAGGTTGACCTGTCGGCGCTGAAGCAGAAGTTGCGGCCGGCGTGTTCTGTATGGGAGCAAGTTTAAAGCCAGCATGGATGATCGCGAGCGCGGCCTGGGTAAAATTTTCGCCGATCATGTCTGGCATCACGCTGGCATCCTCTGGCGGCGGAGCCGGGTGCGCTGTCAGGATGCTGACGCGTGGACCCTCGACGTCGGTTGCGTTGCCTGTGGGTGTTTGGGCGATGACAGTATTCTCCGGCGCGTAGGCATAGGGCAGGCCAACCACTGCGCCCAACTGCAATCCCGTGCGGCGAATGGTGATGGTGGCAATGGTTTCATTCATTCCGTCGACGGAAGGGATGGCGACTTTTTGAGGTCCCAGGCTTACGGTCATCCGCACCCGCCAAGATTTGCGCACCAGGGTTCTGGGTGCCGGGCTTTGTGTCAGAACAGCTCCGAGAGGTTGCGTTGCGCTATAGTAATGGCCGTCGATGCCCGCCTGAAGGCCCTTGGCGCGCAGCTCGACTACAGCTTGCGGCACAGTGCGGCCGCGTAACACCGGTACCTGGACCTCAGCTCCATGAATGGCGAGTCGCATAGTAATCAGCGCAGACACCAGCGCAATGGTCACCAATAAGAGAACCGCCGACAATGCGCGAAAAATTTGTAACATGGATCTCGCCTGCCCGCTTCAACCTGCGTATTCAATGACAAATTCTATCTTGGCAGTTTTGGACAGCATCGCGGCCACGCCGCAGTATTTCGTTTCAGAAAGCCGGACCGCGTCTTCCATCGCCTTGTGCGAAACCGATCCGCTGACGCGATAAACCAACTTCACATGGGTAAAAACTTTTGGCGGGTCAGACGAGCGCTCCGCAACTGCGGAAACGGTGAGCCCGGTAAACGGCTCGCGCTTCTTCTTCAAGATGGAGATGACATCGATAGCGGTGCACCCGCAAAGGCCCATTAATACGGCTTCCACGGGGCTGACGCCTTGGGTGCGCGCATCATCGCCGTCGAATACGATGGTGTGACCGCTGTGTGAAAGCGCATCGAAGATCATTTCCTGTTTCCATGTTGCACTGGCTTGCATGCTGCCGGCTCCTTTGCATTTGGAAAGCTTCAGCGTTGGTTGTCAGTGGCTGGCTCGGGATGAATAAAGACGCGGGCAATCTGCGGCATCTCCGATTTGACTCGATCTTCCAGCGCAGTAATCAGAGCATGAACATCGGCCATGCTTCGGTCGTCGGGCAAAGTGCAATGGCAAGAAATCTGCATGCGTTCGCCGGCCTTTGATACAACGACCGCGTGTACATCCAGAATATCCGGAAACTCGCTGGCCAAGCGACGCAGTTCAACTTCCAGCGCGGCATCTTCGCTGGGTCTCGCCTCAGTCTCAATGGTGCCGCGTTCACTCTCAATGTGCGTCAGGATGGAATTGATCTCGGGAACGTCGGCGCGAGTTTCACTTTCGATGCGGGTGACCAGCGTGTGCGCTTCACGCAGGCTCAGGGATTCTGGAACCTCCAGGTGCTGTTCCAGGTGGAGTTTTCCATCATAATGCTGAACGCTGAGATCGTGGACCGAAAGATTATGACGAGCCGCGACGGCGCGCACCCGGTCAAAAATGCTTTCAGAGCGCCCGATTCGCGGAACGACGTTGACGACGACATCGGCTTCCGGAAGGATGAGGCGCACCGCATCGGCGACCTGTTCCTTCAATTGCTCCGTTCGCGGAAAGCTTAGGTTCCGCGGCATTCCGACGGTCAGATCGGCAAAGTAATGGTTTCCGGCGAGCCGCAGACGCAGGCGCTCCACTCCGATACTATCGGGCAACTGTCGCAAGGATTCCGTGACGCGTCGGCGAGTGGCGAGAGGAGCGGCGTCGGTAAGAATATCGACGGTCTGGCGGGCGAGGCGCCAACAGACTTTGAGAATAATAATCGACACCACCACCGCGGCGACGGGGTCGCCAAAACGCAGCCAGTGGAGATGCCAATGTTGTGACGCGGCGCCGGCAAGCAAGCCGCCAATGACGGCGAGGCTCGACCAGATATCCATGCTGAAGTGGAGCGCATCGGCTTCGAGCGCCTGACTTTTTGTTTGCCGGGCGACGCGGCCCAGGGCACGCGAACGGACAAAATCCACCGCCATCGACAGCAACAACACCGCGAACGGCCAGATGGAAAGATTCAGCGGCGCCGCGTGGCCCAGGATTCGTTCAAGAGCCTCGGCAAGAATCCAAATCACAGAAGCAACCATGAACAGCGTTTCGGTAAACGCGGCCAGGTTTTCCATTTTGCCGTGACCGTAGGCGTGGTCTTCATCCGCAGGCCGGTCAGAGATGGTGATGGAGGCCAGGATGATCAGCGAGGCGACCAGGTCAAGGCCGGAATGCGCCGCTTCCGACAACATGCCGATGCTGCCGCTTTGCACGCCCGTCAATAGCTTGAGGAACGTCATGATCGCGGCGGCGCCGACCGAGACAATGGCGGTGCGCAGCTTGATTGAAGCGTTAAACGTCCTGCGACTTAAGAAGGAAAAGGGACGCGCCATTTTGACCTGTCATTCTCCACAGCCGCGAAACCAAGCGACATTGGCGTGGGGAAGGTTCATGCTTTCACAGCGCGGTACAGGCCCGCAATGCCAAACGTATAAGGTGTCCATGTTGCCTGTACAAACCCGCAGGCTCGCAACATGGCCAGCATCTCGTCCGGTTTGGGAAAGCGATGCACAGAGTGCGGAAGATATTCGTAGGGTGCGGATGCTCCGGACAGAGTTCTTCCGATGCGAGGAAGAATATGGCGGAAATACAGGCTGTAGATTTTTCCGAAGAGGCCGCCGGGCTCGTTGAAATCGAGGATGCCTAGTTGCGCGCCGGGTCGCAGTACGCGAGCCATCTCGCGGAGACCAGCTTCATAATTCGCCAAATTGCGAAAACCGAAAGCGGTGGTGATCAGGTCGATGGAATTGTCCGCCATGGGCATATGCAGCGCATCGGCCTCCATGGTGATCACGCCAAAGGACGAGAATTCCGGGGACGCAAACTTTTCTTTCGCGCGCTCCAGCATCTGGTGGGAAAAGTCGAGCGCGACGACTGGCTTGCCGTTGGCTGGTCGCAGCCGCAGCAGCGCAAGGGTCATATCTCCGGTGCCGCAGCAGAGATCTAAAACGGCGGAATCCGGATCGCTGCAAAATAGGTGCGAAGATGCGTGCTGTGCGACGCCACCAGATGCGATCTACATTCGCAGACAAGACATGATTCAACAGATCGTAGCGCGGAGCAATCCCGTTAAACATGGATTGCACGGCCCGGCTTACGCTTTGCTCATCACGGGTCGATCCAGGCTCGGCGGTTGGCCCGGTGGGTTCTGCGCCGCTTGCGAAGCCAGTCATACGCCGCGTTCTTTCATGGTCCGCAACATGGATTGGATGGCTGCCAGCAATTCCTGCTGCGTGACGTCTTGGACCACTACAGCTTTGCCGATCGCCACAGGCAGAACGAAACGCTGCGCCGATTGCGAATGTTTTTTATCACCGGCGGTGCGATCGAGCAGAACCTTCGCGGTGGCACGAAAGCGTGGAAACGGACCCAGGCGAAACGTCAGCTCTTCGATGCGTGAGGCTTCGGCGGGTGTCAAAGCTGAGCGCGCGACCGCAAGATGTACCGCTGCGATCATTCCCCACGCAATCGCTTCGCCATGCAGCAAGGTGCGGTAACGAGTGGCTGCCTCAATGGCGTGGCCCACAGTGTGACCAAGATTCAGCAACATTCGCTCGCCGGATTCGCGTTCGTCGGCGCTGACAATTTCTGCCTTGATGCGTGCCGAAGTTTCAATGGCGCGAGTGATCACTGCCTGATCGCCGGCCAGCAGGCTGGCCATATTCTGCTCCAGCCACGTGAAGAAGCGGGCATCGCCGAGAACGGCGGCCTTGACACTTTCTACCGCGCCAGAGCGCAGCTCCTTGGGTGGAAGCGTAGTCAATACGACAGGATCAGTGAAGACACCGGCGGGGGGATAAAAGCTTCCCACAAGGTTTTTACCGACGCGAAGATTGACTCCAGTCTTGCCGCCGATGGAGGAGTCGATTTGCGAAAGATAGGTGGTGGGCACCTGCACATAGCGGATACCGCGCATGTATATGGCTGCGAGAAAGCCCGTCATGTCGCCGATGACGCCGCCGCCAAATGCGACGAGCAGTGCATCCCGTTTGGCACCTGCCGCGGCCATCTTCTCAGCCAGGTGCTCGACGGTTTTGAGTTGTTTCAGTCGTCTCACCCGGAGGCACGAACAGAGGCACGATCGTGACTTTTCTCGCGGTAAATGAACCTTGAAATAACTGTCCCCAGCGCGACCAGATTTCTGGAGACGTGACCACAAAAATGGAGCGCTGCTCACCGGCTACGCGGCGAAGCTGAGGCGCAAGTGTTTCCAGCAACCGGGGCTGCACTTGGACGGGATAATTCGCCGTTGCGGTTTTGACCAGAATTGTCGACATGCTGTTTTCCTAATCGTATCGTACGTGGCGTGGCGGCTCGCAACGGATCCCTCAGCAGCTGAGATGCGGCGGTTCGGTGCGTGCTATCCTCACAATCGTGGAGACGCATCATTCGCGCGGTTGGATTGTAGTTGGTGGAGGAATTACAGGGCTGCGCGCGGCGCTGACGCTGGCGAAAGCTGGTGACGTCACGTTGATCACCAAGGAAGGCGCGTCGGAATCGAACACGCATTACGCGCAAGGCGGAATCGCGGTCGCCATGGGCGGCGCAGAGGATGTGGAACTGCACGGTCAGGACACCATCCATGCGGGCGATGGCCTGGTATTTGAGAAAGCGGCGCGGCTGCTGGTGGAAGAAGGTCCAGCTCGCATTCAAGAACTGCTGGCCTGGGGCACCCACTTCGACCGGGAAAAGGATGGACAAGGTGACCTGATGCGAACCCGCGAAGGGGCGCATAGTTTGCCGCGAATTCTGCACGCGAATGGCGATGCGACCGGAAGAGAAATCGGTCGTGCACTACTGGAGCGCGTCGCGAAGGAGCCGCGCATCCATCTGCATGAGCGGGTCACAATGCGCGACCTGGTGGTTCGCGATGGCAGAGTGATCGGGGTTGACGCTCTGGATGAGAATAACCAGCCGCTGATGTTTCTTGGTAACGGAGTGTTGCTGGCGAGCGGCGGAGCGGGCCAGGTCTACAGCGACACCACCAATCCTGGCGTGGCTACCGGTGACGGTATAGCCGTGGCTTACCGGGCAGGCGCTGAAGTTTCTGACATGGAGTTCTATCAGTTCCATCCCACTGCGCTGAGCGTTCCGGGTGCGCCCAGGTTTCTGCTTTCTGAAGCGCTGCGAGGTGAAGGAGCGCTGCTGCGCAATCACCGCGGTGAGCGATTTATGGATCGCTACCATCCGATGGCGGAGCTGGCGCCGCGGGATGTTGTGGCTCGCGCCATTATGCGCGAGGGAATTGACGAACGATCCGGCGAAGCTCTGCCAGTCTATCTGGACATGCGACATGTAACCGGCAAAGATCTGCGCGCCAGATTTCCTGGCATCTCCGCGCGATTAGACGAGTATGGTTTCGACCTGTCGAAGGATATGATTCCGATTCGTCCGGCGGCGCACTACCTGATGGGGGGAGTGCGGACAGACTTGTATGGGCGAACCAATGTGGCTGGGCTGTTCGCTGCTGGAGAAGTTGCATGCACCGGTGTCCACGGTGCGAATCGCCTGGCCAGCAATTCCTTGCTGGAGGGTTTGGTGTTTGGACAGCGAGCGGCGGAGTCGATGTTGCAGGAAGATTTGCCTGCTGAGGCGACAGTGGGTTCGGAACAAAGCGCGCCACAAGTTTCGGAGATTTCTGCGACAGAAGCAGAGAAGGCGCGAGTCGCCTCGTTGCGGGAAAGGCTTCGCAGCTTGATGTGGCAATATGCAGGACTGCTGCGCGATGAGGCGGGGCTCTCCAGGATCCAGGCGGAGTTGAAGGCTATGCAACGTGAGCTTCCGCCGGCCACGACCCGCGAAAATGCTGAGTTGCGCAACCTGCACGCCGTGGCGGAACTGATTGTGGCATCGGCGCGGGCGCGAAAAGAATCTCGTGGTGCTCATGCGCGCAAGGATTTTCCGCAGCATGACTCAGGGCCGGCAAAGCACTCTCGCATGGTTCACGACCACGTGGACTTTATTTCGTTTGACTAGGCGGCGGGGCGCGCGCGTTTGTTCGAGGATGGCTTCGATACCAGCGACCACACCGCGGTGATGGTGACAGCGGAGGCCAGCACGGTGAGCGAAATCCAGATCGGTACCGTGACGACATTGCTCAACATCATCTTGCCGCCGACAAAGATCAAAATCGCGACCAATCCATAGCGCAGCTTGTGCAGCCGTTGCAGCGCGGAGGCCAGCGCGAAATACAGGGAACGCAATCCCAGCACCGCAAAAATGTTGGACGAGTAGACGATGAAGGGATGGTGCGATACGGCCAGCACTGCGGGAATCGAGTCAGTGGCAAATACTAAGTCCGTGGTTTCAATGGCCAGCAACGCGATGAACAAAGGGGTAAAGCGCAGATGGCCTTCCTCCCGTACGAAGAACTGATACGGATGTTTTCCCCGTGCCATGGGCGGATGCCGGGAGAGCCAATCCATCCAAAACAGGGGATGTTCCGGTCGGGACTGAAGGGATTTTCGCAGCAGGTGAAACGCGGTGTAGAGCAGAATCGCGCCGAAGAGGTAATTCATCCAGGAGAAAGTATTCAGCAATCGAATCCCGGCGAAAATCATGGCGGCACGCATGACAATCGCGCCCAGCACTCCGAAGAACAGTACCCTGCGCTGCTGTGACAGCTTGAGTCCGAAGGCTTGAAACAAGACGAGGAAAACGAACAGATTGTCGATGCTGAGAGATTCTTCGATGCCGTAGCCGGCCAGGTATTCAAGGGCATAGCGCTGCGATAGCACACGATAGACAACGAACGCAAAGAGCAACGCTGCCGCGATCCAGACAGCCGTCATCCAATTTGCGCGGCGAACCAGCACAGGCTCTTCGCGGGCAGTCCGGGTAACGGCCCAATCTACGATCAGCAGGCCAAACACCAACGCGTGAAAGAGCAGCCATAACCATAAAGGCGCGCCGCCGAACAAATGATCGTCCATGAAGTTGCCGACAGGGGCCATGAATGGATCTATTTCTGATTCAACAAATGGATGGTTTCAAGAACCGTCTGTCCTACCACGGTCAAACTATGGGCGCTGATTTTGTCCATGGTGTCCTGGGCGGTGTGATGATAACCGTCCGGAAGCATAAAGCTATGCGGACCGTAGTCGTAGTCAATCAGGTCGGCCGAGGGAACGCCGCGCTCGACGAAGGGTAGATGGTCGTCTTCAATCGCGTTTGTGGTGGCGAAAAAATACGACCGGTCGCCCTCCTGCGTTGCCGCTTGTTCGACCAGATCCAAAAGCCAGGGAGTCGAGTTTTGGTCGCGGGCGATGTCGAGATCCTTATCACCGATCATATCGACCAGCAGGAATGCCTGGATGCGTTTCAGTGTGCCATCGCGATCCCATTTTGCGGCCAGGTGACGGCTGCCGTAGAGAGAGTCAGCGGCGGACCACTGTTGAATCGCCTCTTCACCGTCGAAAAACACAAGCCAGACGCTGTTTCCATCCAAAGCATGTCCACGCAGGATGTTTCCCATTTCGACCAGCAGACCGCTGGTAGAAGCGCCGTCGTTGGCGCCGACATAGTGAATGTTTCGCAGCGGATAGTTGGTCTCATAATGCGAAGCGAGGACGATGATGCCCGGCTTTTTGCCCGGAAATTTGACGATGAAGTTATGCATGGTCATCATGCCAGCGGGAGTGTTGGAGCTGAATGTGTCTTCTTCCAGATTGTCCTTGGCGAATTGCTTCTTGAGGAAATTCTCCGCGCACACATGACCCTGGCTGCCAATCCAGCGTGGGCCGCAGTTCACAATGTCCTGCGCATACTGGTAGGCGCGGCCGCCATTGAACGAGATACGAGAAGCGCTATGGGTGTGCTCGTGCGCCTGCGCTACGGCCAGAGAAGAAAATGCAAGACTGCAAACAGCGATGAGAAACGTCAGACTTCTCGCGTGCGTCCAACGCTTCATTGAGCCTCCAACTTCGCTTTCTTTCGTCGGTTGCGGGCATCCGGATGCACCAGGTGGGCCACTCCGATGCTGATCAAATAGAGCAGCAACATGGGGGTTGCAAACAGGCACATACTCAGCGGATCCGGCGTGGGGGTAATGATGCCGGCAACGATAAAGATGATCAGAATGGCGTAGCGGATGTTCTTCCAAAGCCAGCGAGAATTCACAATCCCGAACAAAGCCAGAAAGAAGACCAGAATCGGCAGCTCAAACACAATGCCCAAGCCAAGAATCACGGTGAGAAACAATTCGGTATATTCGCCGATCGTGACCATCGGTTTGAATTGCGAGCCGTAGCCGATGAGGAACTCGAGCGCGCCGGGATAGACGAATCGGTACCCAAAAAATGCGCCCAGCAGGAACAGGCCCACCGTCGCGGACATGAAGGGAATTAGATAGCGTTTCTCGTTCTGATACAGGCCGGGAGCGATGAACAGCCACACCTGGTACAGAATGAATGGCGAAGCGACGATGATACCACCGAACAATCCAATCTTCAGGAAGAAATTGAAGGGGTCCATCGGATTGAGATAGACCAGTTGCGTGTTCAAGTGATGCGCATTCAGGGCCTTGGTGATGGGGGCGATCATGAAGGCGGCAATGCGCTGGTGAAAACCGTAGGCAACGAAGAATCCGACGCCGATGGAGAGCAGGGAGTAGACCAGCCGCTTGCGGAGTTCCTGCAGATGTTCCAGCAGGCTCATGCCGGGCAATTCGGCTCGATCGCCCACAGCTGTTCGGGCGCGGTCCAGCAGATCAACCATGAGTGACGTCCGCTACCGCGGGTGCAGCATAAGGATCTGCGGGTTCGTGATCATGAAGGGATGTCGCACTTTCCGTCTCCGACTCGTGGATGGCTGGCGATGGCGGCGCCGGTGTGGACGCCGGAGAGTAAGGTAGCGTCGTGCGGGATTCGGTGCCGGCTGCAGGATTGATGAGAGGCTCTTCCGCGCTGTTTTCGGCATTCTCCGCTTGCTCAAGCGCAGGCTGCCCCGCGTCTTCCGCTTTGGCCGGTTCCGCGGAACTTAAATCCTGCGGGTTGACGGTATCGATATTCGGATATTGGCCGACCGGCAATGTTTCTTCGGGATAGGGCGGGTCCGGCGTAGGGGACTCGGGAATGTCAGTCGAGATTTCAGCGGATGTCGCGGTTTCCAGTTCTTTCTTTGCAGGAGCACTCGTGTTGCGGTCCGCCAATTCTGCCTGCCGCAGCTCTTCTTCAATCTGGAACTTGAATTCATTGCTGGCGCGGCGAAATTCGCCCACCAATTTTCCCAGCTGCCGCCCAATCTCAGGCAGTTTCTTAGGCCCAAAAATGATCAGGGCTAACACGAAGATAAAGACTGTATCGGGCAGACTCATCAGGTTCCATCATACTGAAGTGGCGCGCGGCGGAACAATCCTACGCAGGAGGAACGGGCAGCGGCTACGTTTGGATGTTGCGTGGGCCAAACTACTGGTTGGAGAACAATTCCGCGGATCTATCCAGGGTAAGCGCCGGTGATGTAGCCCTCGAGCTGCTCGATGGCGTGGGCCTGGCCGGAAATCACCCATTTCACCAGATCGCCGATCGAGATGACGCCCAGAACGCGCTCATCCTGGCAGACAGGCAGATGGCGGAAATGATGCTGTGTCATCAGGGTCATGCATTCGTCCACGGTATGTTGCGGAGAGACAAAGAAGACCGGGGTGGTCATGATTTCGTGGACTTGAGTCTCTTTGGAAGAGTGGCCCATCAGGGCAACTTTGCGAGCATAGTCGCGCTCAGAGAGCATGCCGACGAGTTTGTTGTCGGAAAGGACCAGCAACGCGCCGATATCGTTTGCAGCCATTTTTTCGACGGCTTCGTAGACTGACTGGTCCGGCGCAATCGAAAGAACAGTTCGTTGACTCTTGTTGCGCAGCACCAATCCAACCGTGTCAGAAATCTTCATCAGACCCCCTCCTGAACCATGGCGGTATCTTGCCGGTGCGCCGGTTCCATGCCGGGTGACGGGATGCCGCTCGGTACAGAAATGCGTCCGTAGCCAATATATGCCATAACGATTGCGGCGGAACAGATGTCAAATTACCCGGGATTTTTGAAGGGATGGAAATTGGGGATGTCGTGGGCTTAGAGAACCGCGACCCGCCCAACGGAAACCAGTTTGGCAACCGGCCGGAGTGTGAATTGTGAGGTCGGGCGTATTACAATCGGATTACAGGAATTTTCAATTGAGTTGAATCCCACGCTCATTTGAAACGTCCAATAACTGTTGCAACAACCCCGTGGATTGGGTGGTAAGGCCGGAGAAGGGCCAAAGCCACAGTGAACCCACTGCAACGGCATAGAGAAATGCTTTCAACATCCCCGTTCCATTGCGAAGATGGCAAGGAACTGAAGGCGGAAATAACGTGGCTACACTCATTGAACCCGTAGTATCAATGCCGGCCGAAACTGCGCCTGAGGCGTGTTCGCTGGACAACTATCTTGCGCTGCCAGACCACACGATGGATGGTCGCATCGCCGCTGCCCGGACTCGCCTGGGCAAAGAGGCACTGATCCTGGGGCACCATTACCAACGGGATGAGGTGATTCGGTTTGCCGACTATACTGGCGACTCTTATAAGTTGTCGAAGATTGCCTCGCAATCCGACGGCCGCTACATCCTTTTCTGCGGCGTACATTTCATGGCTGAGAGCGCTGATATTCTGGCGCGACCATGGCAGCAAGTAATCCTGCCAGATCTGAATGCAGGCTGTTCGATGGCCGATATGGCGGATATTTCCCAGGTGGAAGAATGCTGGGACAAGCTGCACGCTGCGGGGCTCGACTCGGCAGCTGCAGGCGGTTTAGTGCCGCTGACCTACATGAACTCCACTGCAGCGATTAAGGCGTTTTGTGGAGAGCGGGGCGGCCTGGTCTGCACTTCCTCCAACGCCAAAGCGGCGTTCAACTGGGCTTTTGCGCGCGGTAGCCGCATCCTTTTCCTTCCCGATCAGCATCTGGGTCGCAACACCGCGTACGCCATGGGAATTCCGTTGTCCGAAACCGTTGTGTGGGATCCGTACCAGATCAACGGCGGCATTATGCCGGACCGTTTGCGTGCAGCGAAAGTCATTTTGTGGAAAGGGCACTGCTCGGTCCATCAGCGGTTTTTGCCGGAGCATGCCGACAGGGTACGCGCTGCATATCCCAGGATTCAGGTGATCGTTCATCCGGAATGCCGGTTGGAGGTTTGCCAGAAGGCGGACGCGATCGGTTCGACGGAGGGCCTGATTAAGATTATTGAAGATGCGCCGGAAGGTTCGATGTTCGCCGTTGGTACCGAGATCCACCTGGTCAATCGCCTGGGCAAGCGGTTCGCTCCGCTGGGAAAGAAAGTGATCACGCTGGACGAATCGGGCTGCCTTTGCACGACTATGTTCCGGATCTCGCCGCAACATCTGGCCTGGGCGCTGGAAAATCTGGTGGAGGGCAGGGTTGTCAATCGCATCCGAGTCAGTGACGACGTGAAACACTGGGCAGGAGTGGCGCTTAGCCGTATGCTGGAGATACGGGGGTAGCGAGTGAAGACTTTTTCTCTGGAAGAAGCGCAAACGCTGGTTCCGGTTTTGGAATCTCTGCTGAAGAATGCGATGGAGGCCAAGATGACGGCCGAATCCATAGCCCAGGAACTGCAGCAGCTGTCGCAACGCATATTTTTGAACGGCGGAACGCTGGTCCATGTTGCCGCCGTGGCGCATCGCCGCGCCCTGCAGGATAAATCCGTGCAGCAGGTGAAAGACACCTTGGCCGAGATCGACTCCATTGGCGTTCAGGTGAAGGATCTCGACTCTGGACTGCTGGACTTTCCTTGCCGGCTGGGAGAAGAGATCGTGCTGCTGTGCTGGAAGATGGGCGAAACCGAAATTCGCCATTGGCACACCCTGGATGGCGGATTTGCCGGGCGCCAGGCTGTCGATGAGCGGTTTCGCCGGTCGCAAAAACAAAAACCGAACTGACCGCCGCTGAAGATTGCAAGAATCAACCCCACTTTAGTAACCGCCAAAACGGCCCAGCTGGCCCTGATCGCTTAACCCCTGAAAAGATGGTTTTAGCCGCATGAAAACAGGCGACGATGACGCCTCGGCTCGTCGGTTCGTGTCGCCTCGTGTTTGTTATTCTGGTATTGATTCCTAATTTTCGTTTTTGGCGCGACATGAACGCCAGACAGATTTCCATCGAACACCAACCGAAAGGGCTACAAACATGCTACAAATTGGCGAAACATTCCCCGATTTTTCTTTAACTGCCACCGTTTCGACTGAGAAGGATGAGGCGAAAGCATTCAAGACAATCACGCAGAATTCCTATGCAGGGAAGTGGAAGCTTTATTTCTTCTGGCCCAAGGATTTTACCTTCGTGTGCCCGACTGAGATTGCAGCTTTCGGGAAGCTGAATCGCGAGTTTCAGGACCGCGACTGCCAAATATTGGGTGCCAGCACGGATAACGAATATGTCCACGCCGCATGGCGTACACATCATGCCGACTTGAAAGATCTGCCGTTTCCCATGCTGTCGGATATCAAACGAGATCTTTCCGGTGAGCTCGGAATTCTGGACGAGAAAGCCGGCGTTGCGCAGCGAGCCACATTCCTGGTCGATCCTGACAACGTCATCCGATTTATCTATGTGACAGATCTTTCGGTCGGCCGCAATCCGCAGGAAGTACTGCGCGTGCTGGATGCATTGCAGACGGATGAATTGTGCCCGTGCAACTGGCAAAAAGGCGACGCTACACTGCAGGTCTGAAGACCGAACGGAAAGGACGATGTATGTCTCTTGATAAATTGATCGACAGCCTTCCGGAATATGCGAAGGATCTGAAGCTGAATTACTCTTCGCTGATTCGCCAGAATACGGAGCTCACGAAAACCCAGATATGGGGATCGTTTTTGGTAAGCGCGATCGCCACCCGGCAGCCGGCCCTGACAGGGGCCGCGCTGCAGGCCGCGGCGGAACATCTGACGGCAGAGCAAGTGGATGCAGTAAAGACCGCCGGAGCGCTGATGGGAATGAACAACATCTTCTATCGTTTCCATCATCTAACAAAGAACGAGAAGTATGCCACGATGCCAGCGCGGTTGCGAATGAATGGAATTCGCACTCACAAGGCTGACCCGGTGGACTTTGAATTATGGTGCCTGGCCGCTTCCGCGGTAAACGGTTGCGGTAAGTGTATCGACGCGCATGAGAACGTGCTGCGGCAAAAGGGAATCACGGAAGAAACCATGATTGCCTCAGTCCGTATCGCCTCCATCGTCCATGCCATTGGAACGGTCCTGGACGTGGGGTACAGTTCCATCGAGGAACCGGTGTTGCAGGTGTAGCGCACCGGGAGCGACATACGCGACAGGCGCAAGGAGGGTTGTGGATCTGTCCCCAATGCAGTTTCAGCCGTTGTTCCGCGCTGCGCGCCGCAGTATTGTCCCCATTTGTGTTGTTACAGTTTTCCTTGGCATCACCGGATGCACGGGATTTTTTGTGCCCACTTGTCAGGAATACAACGACTGCACCAGCACAACTACCAGCACCACCAGCACGACTTCGACGACAGGCACCACTGGAACCACCGGCACGACCTCCACAACAAGTACGACGTCGACGACAGGAACAACGTCTACCACTGGAACGACTGCGACCACCAGTACGACCGGGACAACTACAAGTACCACTTCAACCACAGGCACCACTACGAGTACGACCAGCACTACGGGGACCAGTCCAATCACTCCCAGCGTCTCCAACGCGTCACTGGTCTACGTATCGAACGCAAATAACGGCACGATTGGCACTTTCGCGGTCTCTTCCGGCAAGGTGAACGACGTTGCTCAATCCTCCGTGAATGCCCCGGCATCGCCAACCGCGATTGCCGGCACGCCGAACCGGAGCTTGCTGTATGTTGCGACCAGCGATGGCGCGGTATATCTGGATACGATTGGGAGCAATGGGAACCTGCAGGCGGGAAATGGTGGAAACCCGGTGGCAAATGTAACTCAGCCCACGTGGATGTCGATGGACCGTTCCGGGAAGTGGTTATTCATTGCATCTTCGGCGGCGGGTGGTGTGCAGGAATTTCAGATCGACGCCGCAAGCGGCGCACTTCGCCCTGTCTCGCAATCGCCTGCGCTCGATTCGGGAAATCCCACGGAAGTCTACTTGAGTCCCGATAATCAGAAGCTCTTTGTCGCACTTGGCATGGGCGGAGTGGATGCATTTCCGTTCGACGTTGCGACTGGTGCGGTTGGAACGCGGCAGCACATCGCGCCGCTGCACGCCAACTCGGCGGACAATGTTCTGACCTCTGACAATGCTTCGAGAGATTTGTACGTAAGCGAAGCGAACACGGGAATCCGTGCATTTTCGCTTGGCGATGGTGCGACCCTGCAAGAAATCTCCGGTTCTCCCTTTGGTTCGCCCCAGAGCGTGCCGACTTCGATGGTGATGCAGGCTTCAAATGGCGACCTGGTGGCCGCCAATTCTGCTGCGAATACCATCACTCAATACTCGATTGACTCCGATGGAGCGCTGACAATGGTTTCCCGGTCGTCTTCTTCAACTGACAGCTCACCCAGCGCGCTGTTTCTTGGCGAGAACGGAAAGAATGTCGTGTCGATTTCCAAGAATGCGGTGCCGAATACCACACAGCTTCCGTCGCGATAGAAGCAGCGTGCCGCCCAATTCGGCAACTTCAGGATGATGGAGTGGAATGGCGTGGCCAGTCTGCGCGTAATGCTGGTCTCATGAGTAAAATGAGGTATGGCTTCGCCGACACACCGGGCTTTATCACTTATAAATTCCAGAAACGCATCGACCGCTAGCGCGTTATTGGCTGCAATTGTTCTGATCGGAACTACCGGGTGCACCGGTTTTTTTGTTCCTACTTGCCAGGAGACTAATAGTTGCGGGGGAGGCAATGGAACCTATAGTTCCTACGCTTACGTCGGGAATGCAACGACTGGAACATTGACCGGTTTCCCAGTTCCGACGGCGACATTTACCACGTTGACCGGCACAAGCTACACACTGGGAACCACACCAACTGCGCTGGCGGCAACTCCGAACGGGGCCTTCCTTTACGTAGCCACGTTGGCCGGTTCCATTTTTGTTTACACCATCGGCACGAATGGCGTGCTGACGCTAGGCAATGGCGGATCGCCGGTGGTGCAGGCGCTGTACCCGACCTGGATGACGATCGATCCCAGCGGCAACTGGTTATTCGTGGTTTCCAAGAGCTCGCCGCAACTGCTGGTCTTCCAGATCAACACTTCCACTGGAGTAATCACGCAGACCAGCCAGGGCACGATTGTGCTAAGTTCCGGCAATCCCACTCAGGTGTATGTCACGCCCAACAATCAATACGTGTATATCGGCCTGGGCCCAGGAGGCACGGACGGGTTTACATTCAGCAGCAGCACGGGCGCGGTTAGCGGCAAAGTGCACCTGGCGCCGTTGAATGGGTCTTCCGACAACACATTCGCCGCGGACAATAATTCAGCCTATTTATTTGTGGGAGAGGCTGGTTCCGGGATTCGTTCTTTGGCGATTGGAACGGGCGGCTCGTTGACGGAAGTGACCGGCTCGCCGTTTGCATCGCAATTAGGCCCGCAATCGATTGTCGTGGACCCAAGCAACACCTATGTGTATGTGGCAAACCGCACGGCCAACGTCATTACGGGATATACGTTGGGATCGGACGGCACGCTAACTCCGCTGAGCAGTTCGCCATTTTCGACGGGTTCGGCTCCCAATGCAATGTCGCTCGATTCGACGGGCAAGTATTTATTTGTGGTGAATTCCGGAGGCTCGCCGGACATGCAGGTCTTCAGTTTCGACTCGACGGTGGCAGGCAAGCTGGACTCTGTAACATCTGTGGCAACTGGAACTGATCCTACGGGCGCGGTCGCACTTTCCGTCGTCCCATAATGGCGTCGCGGGGGACATAGCCCGCTCAAGTTGGCGTCGATTGCGCGTACACTGAAATTTCTTCCTCTGTGTATTTATGTCGGATTTCGTTCGGCAATTTTTGCCTTCCCTCAATTCGAATCGACCTCCGGGAGTCCCGTGGCACGCGTCCGGTCATGGTTCGCGCGTTCGTGCCGCGCTGGTCTTCGGCCTGCTAGTCCTGCTGTCTGGATGCAGCCATTTTCGACCGTCTTCTTCCCGAGAGTATGTTTACGTCGCTGTGAAGCAGATGTATTTGCGCGACCGCGTTGCCGTTGTGGCCAATCGCGTGGCCGAAGTGAAAAACGGCGAGCGGCTTACCGTGCTGCAGCACATTCCGCGATTCTTGAAAGTGAAAACGCCGGATGGCGCGGTGGGGTGGATCGAGGAACACGCTGTCATTGATCAGGGTGAATACGACGCGTTTCAGAATCTGTCAAAACAACATGCCAACCAGACTCCGGTGGCCATGGCGGTACTTTATAACGAGCTGTATATGCACCTGTCCCCTGGTCGATCCACGCAGCGCTTCACACTACTGGCGCCGAACACCAAGGTGGCGATGCTGGAGCGTGCCTCGGTGCCTCGATATGCTGCAAGCAACGTACTGGGCCTGCCAGCGGCTCCAGAGAAAGCTGCGCCGGCGCGTCATGGAAAAGTTCAAAAAGAGGGCTTCGATGCGCGATTTACACCCGCGGTTCCCATGGAAGACTGGTGGCTGGCGCGCGACGGTGCTGGGCATACAGGGTGGATGCTGGCGCGTGATTTTCAGGTAGATGTTCCGGATGATGTTGCGCAATACGCGGAAAGTGAGCGGATGGTGGGCGCCTATGTTCTGCGAACCGTTTCCGATCCTGACTCGGGCAAGCCGAATGGACAAGTGCCGGAATACCTGACTGTGCTGACACCATATAAACAGGGCTTACCGTTTGACTTCGACCAGGTGCGGGTATTTACCTGGGACACGCGCCACCATCGATATGGAACGGCATTTCGCGAACATGACATTATCGGGTTCTTTCCGGTGAAGGTGACCCCCGGAGACCCGAAGGACCCCAACGGTCCGGAACCGACGTTCAGTTTTCAGGTGGCCAACGGCGACAACGTCAGCCTCGACCCGGAAACAGGAATGCCTCGCGCAGCCCAGTTGAAGACATTGACCTATCGCATGGAAGGGAACCTGGTGCGGCCAGTGGTACTGGGAGGCGCCAAGGCCTCTTCGACGGCAAATGGGGCTGTACGACCCGGGACAACGCATTCGGGTCGTCGTCATCGGCACCACTAACGCGATCTGTTGTTGTCTGGCAAGGAATTTTCAATTGCATCCCGGCTGTAGAGATTGGAGACCCACGTGAAACGACGCCAGTTCTTGACCTCATCGCTCGCGGCATCGGCGTTTGCATTGGCCGGCAACGCGGCAGACGCGCAAATCGCCTCCAACGGAACCCCGCGTGAGTTTTATGAACTTCGCGAATACCATATGCGGACCGGGACGCAGACCAAACTGACCGACGCGTACGTCTCGGAGGCCTTAATCCCGGCGCTGAATCGGCTGGGAATCTCGCCTGTAGGAGCATTTAACCTGACGCTGGGGCCGGAGACTCCGACGTTATATGTTCTGCTTCCGACTACCAAACTGGAGACGCTGGTGACCGCACAACTGCGGCTGGCGCAGGATGCGACTTTCATGCAGGCGGCAGACCCGTTCTGGAACGCGCCGGCGAACCAACCCGCGTACGTGCGGGTGGAAAGTTCGCTGATGATCGCGTTCGAAGGCCGGCCAAGGCTGACGGTTCCACCGGTGACCGGGGAGCAGGGCAAGCGCATATTTCAACTACGTACATATGAGAGCCCCAGTAACCAGGCGCATGTCCGCAAGGTAGAGATGTTTCATAGCGGCGAGTTCGAAGTGTTTCAGCGGGCAGGGTTCTGGCCGGTTTTCTACGGGGATGTTCTGGTGGGACCTCGGCTTCCGAAGCTGACCTACATGTTGAGCTACCCGGATTTGAGCGATATGAATGCCAAATGGGGTGCATTTGGGGCCGATCCGGAGTGGAAAAAATTGACCAGCTCGCCGCGATTCAACTTTGAGGAAATTGTCAGCAATATTACGAACCTGGTGCTGACTCCTACTTCCTATTCGCAGATTTAGAAGGCTTGTATCCCTCGATTCGAAACGGTTCGACGTTTGCAACCGCTGCATTTCTGCGCTTTACTAGGGACTTATTCTGTGAGCATAATAGCGCCAGCAAAAGAGTCCGCGGAGGTTGCCATGTCAGATCGGATTTCGAGGCGGGAATTTCTAGAGAAGACGGCAGTTGCAGGAGCAGCCGCTGTGGTGCTGGGCAGCCAGGCTGCGGAAGCAGCCGGGGCAATGCAGACAAGAATTCTCGGCAAGACCGGCGCACGCGTTTCGATCGTCGCGCTAGGATGCGGCAGCCGTCTTTTGGCCTACGGCAGCGAAGATGCCGCGGTGAATGTGCTGAATCACGCACTCGATGCCGGCATCAGTTATCTGGACACTGCCTATGGATATGGCGACGGGCAGAGTGAGACATGGGTCGGACAGGTCGCTAAAACTCGGCGCAAAGAATTCTTTCTGGCGACGAAAATTGAACCTCGCGACGGCGACGCGGCGATGCGCATCCTGGACGGTAGCCTGAAGCGACTGCAGACCGACCAGATCGATTTGATTCACGTGCACGGCCTGCAGGGCGCGGATGATCTGACAAAGGTCGAAGCCAAGAACGGCGTTATGAATGTGCTGTACAAATTGCGCGAGCAAAAAGTGACGCGCTTCATCGGAATCACCAGCCACTACAATCCGGCTGTACTGAAGACCGCCATCGAGCACAACGATATTGATTGCGTCCAGATGGCTTTGAACGCTGGTCTGCAGGGGATGCCGCTGGGGCCGCACGATGGCCTGAATGTATCGAAGGCGATGAGTTTTCAGGATGTGGCTCTACCGGCAGCGCGCAAAAAGAACCTGGGCATTTTGGCGATGAAGGTGATGGGGCAGGAGGGTCTTCTGGGACCGGGACCGGATAAGAGCGACGCTGGCCACCTGCTGCGTTATACGTTGAGCCTGCCGATTGATGCAGCCGTGGTAGGGATGCCGACGCTGCAAATGCTGCAGCAGAACGTCGCGTGGGGAAAGAGCTTCACTCCGATGTCGAGGGCGCAGATGGAGGAGTTTTCCAACCGCATCTCAGCAGGAAACAAACTGGCGCTGGATCTGAAATTCAGCAACCACAGGGACGCATAGGCACGATATTCCTGTTGTCCGGCAAGTCCTGGGCTTTACACAGGATGGGCGTTTAGCCTGTATGTTTTAAGATGGTTCTGAATTAACGCAGTGATCTTGTCGGGTGCTTCTTCAAGAAGCCAATGACCGCAGCCATCCAGCACTTCGAATTGGTACGGGGCATTCAACGTGATTTGCGGTTGCCATCGCGGCGGTTTTCCCTAACGAACGATCTTCATTTCCCCAAATGTATAGAGTAGGCACCCGAACCTTACCAACCCGCATGTCTAGGTCAAGAGCACGATACCAATTCAGAACCGATGTAAGCGCGCCGGGCTCTGATAGGCGACGCACATTCGATGACACCTGGTGTTCGGACACTTTACCCTGGTAAACATCGCGCAGGCGTTTGGGGTCGTCCGCCAAAAGGAATGACTCTGGAACGTGACCGGGCATTTTGAAAAATTCGATGTATTGCGATCGCGCTTTCTGGTCAGGGTCTTGCTTGACGGCTTCAAGGAAAGCGTCGACATGAGGAGTTGAAAGTACGGAGAGGGTTCGCACTCGATCCGGGTGTTCGGCTGCCAGCTTCCAGGCAAGAAAACCGCCCCAGTCATGGCCACACAGATGGAATGCGGAGATTCCCAACGAGTCAGCCAAGGCCAGCACGTCGGACGCAAGGTGGGCTACCTTGTAGCTTTCAACCTGGGACGGGCGTGCACCCGTGGAATATCCTCGCTGGTCCGGGGCGAAGGTTCGATAGCCGGCCGCTGCCAGGGACAGCATCAAGTCCGACCAGATGTCCGCAAACTGAGGAAAGCCATGAAGAAGAAGTACTGGTTCTCCATCGTCAGGCCCAGCCGACAGGACATTGAAGGACAGCCCATGCAGAACGAGAACACTTTGTTTGAGCTCGTGATTCAAAGCGGAAACGGTCTCCGAAACGTCTATCTGTTTGTCAAAGCATCAAGTCGCTGGCTGCGTTCCTTTCGGAACCCTCAGCTGAGAAAATCCGCGATGGCGGTGACGACGCGCTGCTGCTCATCCTGCGTTAGCTCGGGGAACATGGGCAGCGCGAGAACTTCTTTGGCGGCGCGTTCGCTCTCTGGAAATGCGCCTTCCGCATAACCCAGGGCGGCAAAGCATTGTTGCAAATGGAGCGGGACAGGGTAGTACACCTCGGAGCCGATGCCTCGCTCGGCGAGGAACGTGCGCAAGGCGTCACGACGGGGGACCCGAATCACATATTGGTGGAAGACGTGGGTTCCGCGCGGGTCGACGTATGGCAGCACGACGCCATGGTCTGGATAGGGGCCGGTTTCTGCCAGTCCATGTTGCATAAATAGTTCGCCGTAGATTTTTGCCCGCTCCTGGCGCGCCTGATTCCAGCCCTCAACGTAGCGCAGTTTCACCAGCAGGACGGCCGCCTGGATCGTATCCAGTCGGCTGTTCCATCCGATCTCTTCGTGGAAATAGCGTTCGCGCATGCCGTGCACGCGAAGGATTCGGGCACGATCGGCAAAGCGTTCATTTGCTGTGGTCAACAGCCCAGCATCCCCGTAGGCGCTTAGATTTTTTGTGGGGTAGAAGCTGAAGGCCGCGAGGTCTCCCAGACTGCCGGCGTGTCGGTGGTTCCACCTGGCTCCAAAGGCCTGGGCAGCGTCTTCGATCAGGAGAACGCTGAAGTCCTGCTGCAATCGGGTGAACTGATCCCAGTCCGCACATTGCCCATACAAATGTACTGGGAGGATAGCGCGAACGTGAGCGTCGTTGGGCAGCTTCTTCAGTGTTGCGGCCACCTGCGCCGGATCCAGATTGTAAGTTTTGGGGTCAATGTCGACCAGAATCGGCCGCGCTCCTACCCGGAGGATCGAACTGACGGTCGAGAAAAAGGTGAAGGGAGTCGTGACTACGGCATCGCCAGGACCGATTTCCGCTGCGGCCAGCGCCAGCCATAAGGCGTCGGTACCGGAGGCACATCCAAGCGCGTGAGCTACATCACAAAATCGGGCGGCTGCGGCTTCAAATTCCTGGACTCGCTGGCCGAGAATAAAGTGTTGGCTGTCACATACCTGTTCGATGGCGGTCAGGATTTCAGCACGAACCTGCTGATACTGCCGGGAAAAGTCCAGCATAGGAACCTTGCTGGTGGCGGCGCGGATAGGTATGGGGCTGGACGGCACATTTCATGCTAGCACCGTCCTGAGCAGCACGAGATCTGGCGCCGAAATACGATATTGGCCACTCTGGCTCGCGACGACAATGAGGATACGGTGAACAGAGCGGTCAAAATTGCAGCCGAATGAAAAGCGCACAGAAGGAGTAAGTCCATGAAACGCCGATCGCGACTTCTGCATCCAAATTGCAAGCCATATTTTTGTGCGGTATTCGACTGTCTTCTGGCGATATTGCTCAAATTCATAGACAATACTGGCACGGTGCAGTTTGCGCCTGCTATTGGGCAAGGTTGAACCGGTATGGCTGTAGAACTTGCAGATGGGTGTATGTCCGCCCGCTTGAGCAACGTGCTTTGAACCACTCGCAGTAAGGCAAGGAGATGACAAATGGAAAGCAAGACAGCACAAAATATTCAGGACACTTTTTTGAACACCGTGCGCAAAGATAAATCGCAAATCACGGTTTATCTGGTAAGCGGCGTCAAATTGACGGGACGAATCCGATCGTTTGATAAATATTCCGTTCTGCTGGAAAACAATAACCAGGAACAGCTCATCTTCAAGCACGCAATTTCAACAGTGGTCAGCGGCAAGCCAGTGTTGATGGCTGAGCATCGCCATGGTCCCGTGGGTACGCAAGCTACCGGCACGGGAACCTCTACCGCAGTCGGGGCGGGCCACGGT
Source organism: uncultured Acidobacteriota bacterium (assembly GCA_963735505.1). Lineage (GTDB taxonomy): Bacteria > Acidobacteriota > Terriglobia > Terriglobales > Acidobacteriaceae > JAKAAZ01. The sequence continues at coordinate 122,649 of CAVTLR010000019.1, forward strand.
CCTGCATCGGCTGGGTCGGGAGTGGCAAGTGCTCCCGTGTTGACGCCATCGAGCTTTACGGCTTCGTGACGACACTCACCTTATGGCGGACTGGCACGCCCGCGCACGGTGACTCTGGCAAGAAGTTCGAATGACCGAAGCGTTTGATTCGCAACCAGGCAGGGAGGCGCCACCCGGGCAGGACAGGCGGGAGCGAACCCTGATCGTGGTATGCGAATTTACTGGGAAAAAATATCGACAGCGCCTTACTCCGTCTGCACGGCAGGCGAAAGGCGCTGTTCGCGCAATCCGCGAGCAGGGGGAACCGGAAGAAGGTGACTCCCTGGACCTCCAAGCCGATGCCCTGGAAGAACTCATCGCGGAGCCATCTTCCTCGCAAATTTCCGATGAAGCGGCTGAGTGCCGTGAACTGGCGATCAGCGCCGGGGCGAACGTTCTGGACGTAATCGTCCAACGAAGGGATCACCCAGATCCGGCTACGCTTGTCGGCAAGGGCAAATTAGAAGAAATCACTGGACAAGCCAAAGCCAGTCGCGCGGACCTCATCATTTTCGAGCAGAACCTGTCGCCCTCTCAATTGCGCGAACTGGAACACGCTCTTCCGTGCCGCGTGATTGATCGCACGCAATTGATTCTGGATATTTTTGCTTCCCATGCGCGAACGCGGGAAGGGCAATTGCAGGTGGAGTTGGCGCAGCTGGAATATATGCTTCCGCGGCTGGCTGGACGAGGCCGTTCGATGTCTCAGCTGGGCGGCGGAATCGGGACCCGCGGACCCGGTGAAACGCAGATTGAAACCGACCGGCGAAAGATTGGTCGCAAGATTCAAGTGATACGCAACCGGCTGGAGGCGGTTCGGGATATTCGACGCCAACAGCGCCAGCGACGGACTTCTGTTCCGGTGCCGACGGTAGCGCTGGTGGGATATACCAACGCTGGAAAAAGCACGTTGTTCAATGCGCTGACACAAGGCGGACAGCTGGAGTCTTCACGCCTGTTTGCGACGCTGGATCCCAAGCTGCACCTGGTCACGCTGCCCTCACGCCGGCGAGTGCTGCTGTCGGACACCGTGGGATTTATTCGTGCGCTGCCGCCGACCCTGGTCAATGCGTTTCGCGCGACCCTGGAAGAGGTGCAGATGGCCGAAGTTTTAATTCATGTGATGGACGCGTCCAGTCCATCGGTCGACGTGCATCGCCAGGAAGTGGAAAAGATTCTGCGCGATCTGGAAGTCGACAAGAAGCCTCGGATTGAGGTGATGAACAAAATCGATCTGCTGCCCGAGGGCGAAGCAGCAAAGAAGAACGGTGTCCTTGCCGTCTCTGCCCAGGCCAAAACCGGACTGAAGGCGTTGCTGGCCGCTTTGGATAAAGCGCTGGAATCCGATCCGCTGGAAGATCGGGAGATGGTGGTGGCTCAAAGTGAAGGTGGGGTACTGGCCGCGCTCGATGCGGGCGCCATTATTCTAGACCGAACGTTCGAGGGGGAGCAGACGCACTTGCGGGTTCGAGGGCCAGCTTCGCTATTGGGAAAATACCGACAGTTCTGGCAGGTTTAATTTTTGTGATGGTTACTTTGGAGTGGATTGAAAGAGGAAGGATGAGCAGACCGAGTGCCCGAATGTTGGGCTACTATTCTGGGCACTCGGCTTGCCGGACCTAGGACTAGGTCCAAGGCTGTTACCAACAGTGTAGGCCTCCTCTGGGCGAAGTCAACTGCCATATTGGAAATTTGCGCCGAATACGCTGAAATTCTTCGTATTGAAACATCGGTTCGCGGGTTTCAGAAGCGAAACGGCGAGGTCAGCAGGCGAATTGGCGAGGTTTGCGGATCGGGAAACGGGAAGAATGCCAGCGGTTCATTTGAAATGAATCCGCCTGCACAATTCTCATGAAAGAATGATTCCAGCATGTGAAACAAGGCAGGAATTTCCTCGGCACAGGTTTGACACCCGGCAAACCCTTTGTTACAACTGAGTGTTCCATCAACAAACAACCAGCAATGAATCAATAAGATTCCCGCGTCGTTCCGCTGCAGGCGAATCTGAAACCACGTTGCAAAATGAGTGATCTGTTACAACAGCTTGGAGGACTTGTGCTCGGCGCGGTGCCGACCATGTTGCTGTTTTTGGTCACACTGGCAGCGTATAAGTTCCTGGTCCACACCCCTTTGACGAAGGTCCTGCAGGAACGTTACTCCAAGACGCAGGGAGCCATCGAGAACGCGGCCGCCGCCGTCGCCGCCGCGGAACAGAAAACCACAGAATACGAAGAGCGCCTGCGAGCTGCCCGGGCGGACATCCTGCGCGATCTTCATGAGCATCTGGAAATGGTTCGACTGGAATCTGAGGTCGCTCTGGCCGAGGCGCGGGCCGCTGCGCAGGAAAAAACTGTCGCCGCCATGGCTTCCATTGAAGACAGCATGCAGGTGGCACGAATGCAACTGGATGGCTTGGTCGGCGAACTTTCTGCCGAAATTCTGAAGCGGATTCTGCCGGCGGGAGCTCCATCCTCGCGGGAGCAGGCCGGATGATTGTCTCTGCGGTTACGCTCCGTTCCAGCACTCGAAATTTTCTCCGACGGCAACCTTGGATGGTGGCGGCTTGCGGATTGTCGTTGCTGTTCCTCGCTGTTCCGCGGTGTCACGCGATGCAGACAGCTCCTGCCGCACAAAGCAATGCCGCTACGTCCTCCTCAATGACCACGGCACAAACCAAGCGCAAGGCAGAACGTCGCGAAGAAATCCAACAAAAGAAAATCGACAATCCTGAAATCGGCGACGAATTGGATGTTTACCGGCATTCAGCCACCGTGCAAAAGCTGGCAAACATGTTTGGCACGTCGGTGGAAGTGATGTCCCGTTCCCTCGAGGCGCTGAATTTTCTGGTTATGGTGGCTTTTATTGTCTGGTTTTTGGCGCGGGTGATGCCCAAGACAATGCGTGCCCGTACAGAACGGATCCAAAGAGAGCTACAGCAGGCACGCACTGTGACCGAGGATGCTAACCGGCGCTTGGCGAGTGTGGAAGAGCGGCTGGCGCGACTGGATAATGAAATCAGCGGGATCAAGACGCAGGCGCAGCAGGACGCCGTGGAAAAAGAAAAGCAGATGCGAGCCACGCTGGAACAAGAGAAGCAGTCGATCCTGGATTCCTCCACAATGGAAATTGCAGCGGCCAGCAGCAAGGCACAGAGCCAGCTGAAGCGCATGACCGCGGAACTGGCGATCGAGCGCGCGAAGCATAAGATAGCCGTTTCGGCAGACGCCGACCGCTCCCTGGTGGAAACTTTTATTGTTGATCTGGATAAAGAACGTCGCAGCGGCGGGGTGAATTGATGGACGCGTTTGCGCTGCAGTACGCCCATGCCCTGGCCGATGTGGTGATGGCCGATAAGCTGGACACCAAAGAGATTGATCGCCAGCTGGAGGACTTTCAGTCGACCTGGACGGACAGCCGGCAGCTGCGAGAAGTCTTTCAGAATCCATCCATCCAACTGGAGACGAAGCTGAAGGTTCTGGATGCGATGGTGCCGCGGATCGGCATGTTGAAGCAAGTGCGAAATTTTGTCGCGTTGCTGCTGCAAAACGGCCGCATTCACGCAGTTGAATCGATTACCTCTGACTACCGCAACGAGATTAACCGTCGGCTGCATATCAGCGAAGCGGAGATCACCAGCGTTCGCGAATTGAACCCCGAGGAAAAATTGAAGATTGAAGCCAAAGCATCAGCTCTGGCCGGACTCGAGATTCGCCCTATCTACAAGCAGGATGCATCGTTGCTGGGAGGCGTGGTCTTACGCATCGGCGACACCATATATGACGGCTCGGTTCGCGGCAGGCTGGAAGAGCTACGCGAACAGATGATGGCAGATTGACCAACCAATAATTCAGAACCTGAACTGGAATCAGAATGGCGCAGATCAAAGCAGACGAAATTTCGCAGTTACTTCGGGAGCAAATTGACAACTTCGAGTCGCGGGTTCGCGTCGACGAAGTGGGCACGATCATCTCCCTGGGCGACGGAATTGCCCGCATTCACGGCCTGGATAAAGTTATGGCCGGTGAGATGCTCGAGTTTCCCCATGGCGTTGGCGGACTGGCGATGAACCTGGATGAAGACCAGGTAGGCGCGGTCTTGATGGGCGACTACACAGAGATCAGCGAAGGCAACCAGGTCAAGCGCACCGGCAAGATCATGAGCGTGCCAGTTGGCGACGCGATGATTGGCCGGGTGGTGAACGCGCTGGGTCAGCCGATCGATGACAAGGGTCCCATTGCGACCGATCAGTTTCTGCCCGTGGAGCGGCTCGCTCCAGGCGTAATCGATCGTCAGCCGGTGCGCGAACCGATGCTGACCGGCATCAAGGCGATTGACGCCATGATTCCGATTGGCCGCGGCCAGCGCGAGTTGATCATTGGTGATCGTCAGACCGGAAAGACCGCGGTGGTGCTCGACACCATCATCAACAACGCGAAAAATAATCTGATTTGCGTCTACTGTGCGATCGGACAAAAGCGTTCGTCCGTGGCGCAGGTGGTGCAGACGCTGACCGATCATGGTGCGATGGCGTACACCATCGTTGTGGTGGCCTCAGCTTCTGAGCCGGCGCCAATGCAATATCTTGCTCCTTACGCGGCCACGGCAATCGGCGAATTCTTCCGCGACTCGGGCCGGCACGCGCTGGTGATCTATGACGATCTATCCAAGCACGCGGTTTCCTATCGCGAAATTTCGTTGCTGCTGCGTCGTCCTCCTGGACGCGAAGCGTATCCGGGCGATGTGTTCTATCTCCACTCGCGATTGCTGGAACGTTCTTCCAAGCTGAGCGACCGGTTGGGTGGCGGATCGCTGACCGCCCTGCCGATTATTGAGACACAGGCGGGCGATGTCTCGGCCTACATTCCAACCAACGTGATTTCGATTACGGACGGACAAATCTTTCTGGAAACTGATCTATTCAACTCTGGCATTCGTCCAGCAGTGAACGTAGGTCTGTCAGTGAGCCGCGTCGGCTTCTCCGCTGCCGCGAAGGCGACCAAGCAGGTGGGCGCAACGTTGAAATTGGATCTGGCGCAGTATCGCGAACTGGCCGCGTTTGCCCAGTTCGGCAGCGATCTGGACAAGGCAACTTTGAACCAGCTGAATCGCGGACAGCGCCTGACAGAGTTGCTGAAACAGCCGCAGTTCCAGCCGTTGACAATGGAAAAGCAGGTCGCCATTCTCTTTGCCGGGACGAATGGTTTTCTGGACGACGTGAAGGTGGAATATGTGGGCGCGTTCGAAAGCGGGTTCTATCCGTACATGGACGCCGCGCATTCGGCGGTCCTGAAGGACATCGCAACCAAAAAAGCGTTGGACGATGACTTGAAGAAGCGGCTGAGTGCAGCCATCAAGGAATACAAACAGGATTTCTTCGCGAATACCCCGGAAGCGCATATCGACGCCAAGAAGAAGGCGCCAGCGGAGAGTGACGCCAAGCGGGATGAAAAGGCGCCAGAAGCGAAGACGGCAGACAACAAGCCGGCAGAAGTGGCAGCAGGGAAGCAAGCGTAATCGATGGCAAACGTTCTCGATCTTCGACGTCGCATCCGCAGCGTAAAGAACACGCGACAAATCACCAAGGCGATGAAGATGGTGGCTGCGGCCAAACTGCGCCGCTCGCAGGAGCGAGCGTTTGCGGCGCGGCCCTATGCGCGCATGATTGCCAGCGTGCTGGTTTCATTGGTGCGGCGCGTCGATATTTACGATCCGGAAACCGGAGATGCGAAACACTCGCTGCTGGTGGCGCGCGAAGAAAAACGCGTGACGCTGGTGGTGGTGACCGGCGACAAAGGATTTGCCGGACCGTTCAATGCGAATGTTCTGAAGGCCGCGCACAGATTTATCGAAGACCACCCGGATCTCGACATTGATCTAGAGATTGTCGGGCGCAAGGGAACAGGTGTGCTGAGGCGCAGTTATGGGTTGGCCTCCGTTAGTGAAGGTGATCGGCAGTCGAGTCAAGGTCGGCGGGCGCGCACCCGCAAGGCGCGAGTGGAGATCACCGGCGAACATGGTGGACTGCTCGAGAAGTTGACCTTTGAGAAGGCATCCGACCTTTCAAAGTTGTTAGTGGATCGGTATGCATCCGAGGAGACTGACGCGGTTTATTTGGTCTTTAACGAATTTCAATCCGTGATTTCGCAGCGCATCGTGGTGGAGCGTATTCTTCCGATCCTTGAAGTAGGCAAGCCGGACATTGCCGGGGCCACCGAAATGGAGAAAGAGCGGATCGAAGAAATCGCACGCGCAGCGCAAAGTGCCGGGGTGAGCGTCAAGGCAGAGGACACGCGCCAGGCAGACGAAGAGGCCAGCAAGTTTGGCACCGCGGAAGTGGATTACATTTACGAGCAGTCGCCGAGCGAATTGTTAGGAGCGTTGCTGCCTCGCTATGTAGCGACCCAGTTGTACCACGCCATGCTCGAGTCGGTGGCGGCGGAACATGCAGCGCGTATGACGGCGATGGATGCGGCCACCAATAATGCTTCCGAAATGATTGACGCTTATACGCTGACGATGAATCGGTTGCGCCAAGCTGCAATCACCAAGGAGATCATCGAAATCGTAAGTGGTGCGTCTGCGATTTAAGCAGAACATCTTTTGCAGGGCAAACGGAATTTTCAAGCAGTTGTGAAGGATTTGGATAACGAATCATGGCAGAAAACATAGGACACATCATCAAGGTTGCTGGACCCGCGGTTGACGTGCAGTTTGAAGAAGCGACCATGCCGCCGATTTATCAGGCGTTGCGAGTCACCAGCGAAGGTTTCGATATTCCCACGCCGCTCGACGTCATTGTCGAAGTGCAGCAGCATCTTGGCGAAGGCCGGGTGCGGTGCATCGCGATGGAAGCGACGGAAGGCATGGTGCGCGGGATGAAGGCGCTCGATCTGGGCGGCCCGATTACTGTTCCGGTCGGTCGTGCGACCCTGGGCCGGGTGTTGAACGTGATTGGACAACCGGTGGATGAGCTGGGTCCAGTGAATGCGAAAGAGCGTCGGCCGATTCACCGTTCCGCGCCGGCCTTTGACGAACAATCAACACGCGAAGAAATGTTTGAGACCGGTATCAAGGTCATCGACCTGATCCAGCCGTTTTTAAAGGGCGGAAAAACCGGCCTGTTCGGCGGCGCTGGTGTCGGTAAAACTGTCGTGATTCAGGAACTGATCAACAACGTTGCCTCACAGCATGGCGGTTTCTCAGTGTTTGCTGGAGTGGGCGAGCGCACCCGCGAGGGCAATGACCTGTGGCTGGAATTTCAGGAGTCCGGAGTCATCGACCTGAAAAATCTAGACAAATCGAAGGCTGCATTGATTTATGGACAGATGACAGAGCCGCCCGGAGCGCGTTTGCGCGTAGCGCTGACGGCATTGACCGTCGCCGAGTATTTCCGCGATGAAGAAGGCTCCGATACACTGCTGTTCATCGATAATATTTTCCGCTTTACGCAGGCCGGTTCAGAAGTTTCGACGCTGCTCGGACGTATGCCATCGGCAGTGGGCTATCAGCCAAACCTGGCCACGGAAATGGGCGAGTTGCAGGAGCGCATCACCTCAACCAAGAACGGATCCATCACCTCCGTGCAGGCAGTGTATGTGCCCGCCGACGATTTGACGGATCCGGCCCCAGCAACGACGTTTGCTCACTTGGACGCAACGACGGTGTTGTCGCGTCCGCTGTCGGAACTAGGAATTTATCCGGCCGTCGACCCGCTGGCTTCGACTTCACGCATTCTGACTCCGCGCATTGTTGGCCAGGAGCACTATGATGTCGCGCAGGGTGTGAAGCGGATTTTGCAGCGCTATAAAGACCTGCAGGACATCATCGCGATTCTGGGTATCGACGAACTGTCGGAAGAAGACAAGACGACTGTCATGCGCGCGCGCAAGGTACAGAAATTTCTTTCGCAGCCCTTCCATGTGGCCGAGCAGTTTACGGGTCTGCAGGGTCGGTATGTGAAGGTCGCGGATACGGTACGCAGCTTTAAGGAAGTCATCGATGGAAAGCACGATGACGTGCCCGAGCAGGCCTTCTACATGAAGGGCGATATCGACGAAGTTCTTGAAGCCGCAGGCAAGATGAAGCAGACTGCATAAAGGCATTGGGTAGCGATGGCTGAAAACAACTCACTTCGCGTCCGGCTGGTCACGCCGGAGAAGATCTTCATCGACGGAACAGCGGATTCGGTGTCGCTGCCGTCCGCGACCGGCTATCTGGAGGTGTTGTATGCGCATGCGCCCCTGCTGGCCGAACTTGGCCCCGGCGAAGTGACGATGCATGGCGGGGACGTGGGCGATCAACGTCTGTTTGTCGCTCAGGGTTTTGTCGAAGTGCTGCCGGATCGCGTGACCATCCTCGCGGAAGGCGCCATTCCGCCCAGCGAGATCGATGTCGCTGAGGCACGCCAGGAATTGGAACACGGGCAAAGAATGTGGAACGAGGCCGGCGATGAAGCCCGGCGCTATGACGATGCCAATCGTGTTATCCGTGAGGCGGAAGAGCGCATCGCATCGGCAGAACGTGCTGGGAAATCCGCCTGATTTCCCAACCCTCCTCATAACCAATCTGTAGTTTCTAGATGTGTCATCGAGTACGGATTGCTTCCCGCATATTTAATCCAGGAAGAGCATCTTGAGTTCGGTTGCATTCCTTCCGCAGATCTTGATCCCTAAGTCTTAATAAATTAAGATTACCCTGAGTGCCTGCTTGCTTATCTAACTTGCCCTGGTTTAACCGTCTATCGAAAGTCCTGGAGAGATATTCCATGAAATTTATATCCGCAAAACTGGTTCTGGTTGCAGCGTTGGCATTGGTGGGGTGGCCTTTAATTGCGCAGGAGAACCCCGCACCAGCTCCGGCGGCGGCCACCCCCGTGCGTACCATCACGATCGAAGCTAAAAAGTATGAGTTTATTCCCGCGGAAGTCACGTTGAAAATCGATCAGACGGTGAAACTGGAACTGACTTCGGAGGATGTGGAGCATAGCCTGGAAGTTCGCGGGCTTGGAATCAACAGCGTGATGAAAAAGGGTGAGGTGACGGAAATCAACGTCACACCGACCAAGGTGGGCAACTTCAAGGGAAAGTGCGGAAAGTTTTGTGGATTCGGGCACGGGAAAATGCACTTCATGGTGCACGTGGTCAACTAAGAATCGTTGTTGATGATTGGTTGCGACGGTCGAGAGCAGGCTTGAACTAGGGGATTGAATCGGGCGTAATATCCAGGGCACCCGTCAAGCTGGCAAGCCTGTCCACATGGTGGTGGTTACACCAATCGCGCAATCCGGCTGCAATTCGCTCGACGGCGCGGGGATCGGCATAGCTGGCGGTACCCACCTGGACGGCTGTTGCACCCGCCAACATAAATTCGATCACATCCTCCGGTGTAGCAATTCCACCCATTCCCAACACAGGAATAGAAACCGCGCGCGAAGCCTGGTACACCATGCGCAGAGCCAAGGGTTTGATGGCTGGCCCTGAAAGGCCGCCGGTAATATTGGCAAGGCGAGGCCGCCGCGTCTTGGCATCGATGGAGACGCCAAGGAATGTGTTGACTAAGGAAAGTGCATCGGCACCAGCATCGGAAGCGGAGCGCGCCATTTCCGCGATGCTGGTGACGTTCGGAGAGAGCTTGACGATGAGCGGACGGCGCGCCTGTGACTTAGCACGTACGACCAACTCATGCAGCGATGAAGCATCGGTTCCAAAGACCATCCCGCCGTGGTCGGTATTTGGGCAGGAAGCATTGAGCTCATATGCGGCAATTCCCTCGACCTCATTCAGGGTTTGAATCACCGCACAGTAATCGTCGAGGCAACCCCCGAACACGTTCGCGATTGCGGGGCACGGCAGTTTTTGCACTGCCGGTAGCTTCTGCTCAATAAAAGCAGCGACGCCCATATTTTGCAGCCCAATGGCGTTCAGCATGCCGGCCGCGGTCTCAATAATTCGCGGTGGCGGATTGCCGGCCATCGGTTCTCTTGAAAGGCCCTTGGTCACGAACGCGCCGATGGTTTTCAGCGAGACAATGTCTTCAAACTCCACGCCATAACCGAATGTTCCGCTGGCGGCAATCACGGGATTGCGCAGTTCGATGCCACAGAATCTCACTCGCAAGTCTGGCTTCGGGTTTGAGGTCATGGGTGCGAGCCAGGTGAAGTCGGTGTGGGTTGAGTTGACGAAGCGGGGGGTGTGCTCGGAGCCGGAGTTTGCTGGCTGGGACGGCCCTTCTCTGGAGTTACCACCTCTCCTGCAGGCGCGCCAGTGTGATCGGGGTGCGATAGGTCGCGGTGACTCCGGCGCCGCAAGTCTTCACGTCGTGGTTTCACTTCTACCTCAGGATGGATTGCCTGCGTCAGAACGTGACCGATGCTGGCCGAGGGCTGATTGACTCCCAACAGGTCTGCCAGAGTGGCTGCAATGTCGACGGGCTGCACGCGCCCGTGGAACGTTCCAGGAGTGAACACGGATCCATAGAATCCGAGTGGGACATGCCTGTCATACGAGTAAGGAGAAAAATGCGTCGCACCATTTCCGGAGCCTGGAACCTGATAGGCATCCGGAATCAGCATGACATACCAGCCGCCGTTGGGCGAATAGCTGTGGGCCATCAGCTGACCGAATTCAGTAGGTGGCAATCCCGGCTGCAAGGAGGCGAGCTGAAGGCGCGTAAATGTTCTGAAGACTCGTGGCTGCGGTGGCACGCGCTTGTTGCCTGGCTGAACTTCATCGTCGGGCTTGTCCGCAGAAGGATTGAGACTGGCGACAGCGGCGGGAATGGAATCCTGAATTGCACGTTCTGCTTCAAATTCGTTGATGCCGGCGCGTTCGAACGTTGGGATATTGAGGGCGATATAGGGCATGTCCTGGTCTGGCAACATGTACTCGAGATTCTGACCCGGTGAAAATCGCTCGTTCATATTCTTGTTCAGGTCGGCGATCAGAGGTTTCATTGAAATTGTGGCAGCCGGAATTCCGAGTTGTTGCGCTACAGCAGGCACAGGCGCAACACCGTGGTCTGCCGTTAGCACCAACCACACACTGTGGAGCCCGCCGGGAATGTTGTGATCGAGCCAGGTAAAGAATTGATCCAGGTTGCCATCAAGTTGGTCGACCAATTGGCGCTGATCGGGCGAATCGGGGCCGACGCGATGCCCGAGGATATCTGTTGACGAGATGCTGATCGTCAACACATCCGTTACATTTCCAGTTCCAAGATTCTCTCCCTGGATTAATGCCTGGGCGAAGTTGAGTTCATATTGAATGGCGGCATCGGTGGGGCCGACGGCGGAGAAAAAGGGAGCACTGGCGGAAACGCCAGCCGCGGTGCGAGCCTGAGCCGCATTGTTACTCTGGTTGAACGTCGTGGCCCAATCGGGAAGAGAAGGCATGTAGTAGGTGGAAGTGACGAATGCTCCACTTTGCGGATCGATCCAGAAGGCGCCATTGGCCGTATGGCCGGAGGTGAGAATGGCCGCACGATCCTTCAGAGAAATACCAAAGAGCCTGGACTCACCCTTTGTGGCCAACCGAACTTCATCGCCGATGGTGCTGGCCAGCAAATTGCGAGGAGAAGCACCTTCGCGGGCTGATTCCGGCGCCGCGGCAGGTAGGCCGACAATGTTATAGCGGGGATCTTCGACCGACGAGATGGGACGCTTGGAATTGCGAGTGAGGTCCCACCATTCGTTGCTGGCAATGCCATTGCCGTCTGTAGTAAGCGCCAGTCGAGATGGCCGAGTGCCCGGCCGCTGTGACCAGGTTCGCATAATCAAAATAGCAATCGGGAAAATATGCGCCATGGTCCAGGAACAGGTCGAATCCGTTTCCTTTAAAGTCAGCGCGATATCGCTCCAGATAATCCTCGCGAAACTGATCGATGACCAGAATCACAACCAATTTAGGATGGGCGTCATACGTGCTGGCGGAGCATGGGATGCAAGTTGAGATCGAGAGCAGCAGAGCGAAGATGCAGACAGATAGACGTTTGACCATAACGGGAGGATCGCGCAAAGCGACTGATCCCATGGTAGCAAGAGGGGAGGCGGCGGGGAAACTTTCTCCCGTTCGCAGGGGATGGCGGTAGCAATCGCGCGACAGTTTCATTTGCAGCAGGTGATGTTCGATCGTGCAGGTCAAACTTGCAGAATTGCGCCGGATGCGTGTAAAAAATTCTCGCTTGCATGCAGATCGATGCACATTCAAGTGTGCGAGAGAGGGAAGAGTGCGAATGATACGAATTGTTTGGACCCTGATGCGCTGAATGGCGCTTCGTTTGCAAGCGAAGTCTGCGTAACGTCGATTCCACGCTAAGGAACGTCTTTGAAAAAGTTGTGCGCAGTGCCCTCCCCCTTTCTATTTCTATTGCTCGGCGTATTTCTGGTTCTTACCCAAGCAGCACCGGCCGCAAGCGCCGCCACCACTCCCACCGGCACAAAACTTACCGCATGCGGAGATTTGACGAGACCAGGCACGTACTATTTGGCGAATGATGTTTCCAGTACAGTTGGGTGTTTTGCAATCAACGCCGCGGGAATCACGCTGAACCTGAATGGTCACACCATTACTTATGACACCGGTGGCTCGAGTCATGAACCTGCGATCCAGGGGCATGATTGCTGGTCAACCACACAGCCGGTCATCGCTGGAGACTGCGGCAACAGTCACGGCGGTTTTGTTGCCTATGGCGGCACGATTCGCCAGGCGAAAAGCGGCAGTTCCTTCAGTCCGGTATTCGAATTTGGACAAGGGAGCTTCACTACCGCGCCCTACATTCATGACATCACAGCGATATTTCAGAACACCGGTGCGCAGTTTTACAACTCCAGCTATCTACCGGTCGGCGCAAAGATTGAGCACAATACGATCTACGACAACGTGACAAACATCAACGAGCCAGGTCAGTCCGACGAAGGTGCACGATCAGAATTCCAGGGCCAGGCAATTTACATTGGCCAGAATAACAACAACCCGGGAACTGGAGACTTGATCGAAGACAACACCATCATTGGCTCCCCCCAGGGCGGCATCCGCACGGTGAACCAGCACAGCGTTATCAGCGGCAACAACATCAGCATGAACGCCAGCTATGCAAACGATTTCTGTGCCGACGTCCCCGCGGCCTACACCACTGTCAGTAATAACAATTGCCATCCAACCAGCGGGCGCGGGTTTCACGTGAATGCGAGCCATGTGACCATCTCAAATAACACGATCAATGTGATCGAGCTACCGCAAGATGCGGAGTACGGCGGCTGCGAGGGTGGTGGAACGTATGGAGTACAGGTCGAATTCGACAACAGCTTCCTTCCGACACCTCCGGTAGGAGTTAAGGTGACAGACAATACCATCACCGCAACTTCGAAATCCTGCTACGCGACCGGTCTTCGAGTGACATCGATGACACCTTCAGGGTCGGCTTCGTTCACGGGCAACAAGGTGACAACGACAAATACCGGCGCAGCACAGGATTTCGGCATCAGTACGGATGACAGCGACAATTCTGGGGTCACCTTCACGGGCAATACATTCAACGACAAATATGCCTACGCAGATGGCGACTGGGATGGCTACAACCATACCGTCATCGGGCACAACACGTGGCTGGGAACTCCCCGGTACGTATTTACCGCAGAGGATGGCGGATGTGATCCTACGCAACAGGATTCGTCCAAGACCTGCCCAGTGAACGCTGAATTCACCGACAGCGTACCCAACAGGGTGGTTTGCGGAGGGTACAGCGAAGCCACCATCACGATCGCAGGCGATGTTAAGAAGTGCAAGCCGAACCAATAGAAGCAGGGTATTTGTTGAGGATGGACCGCCCCACACGGGTGGTTCATCCCCATTATGCATCCAGACAGACGCTAGTGGTGCGTTTGACGAACCCTCCGTTGCAACCACTCCTTTCACCCTTTGATCATTGACTCCAGCGCAGTCAGGATTCCGAATCCCTCCTAAGCGTCTGACTTAGGCATCGATGACCCATGACACGTTCGGGATCTGACCGTGCATGCGGCGCCATATATGGTTCCGCAGGCACGCCTGATAGAGCAGCATGCTCGCGATTGCGGGGGCGATCGCTCGTCTCTTTGATGCTCAAGGCATTGCACCCAACACACTTCCGCCAGTAGACTTGTAGTGGCCGGTTTCGGCTCTGGAAGGCCATACTCGATAGACAGAAAAACAGACTCACAAAGCGGAGAGGTGGCAGAGCCCGGTTGAATGCACCTGACTCGAAATCAGACATAGTCGCAAGGCTATCGGGGGTTCGAATCCCTCCCTCTCCGCCAGATTCTTCCCATCTGCAGTCTTGTGGCGGCCGATGAGACTCCGCTGAAATTCCTCCTTCGGCGTCCGGCTCTGCAAGCTATGGCATAGCTATCCGACGCCCATTCAAAATTCTGGCTTGCTGCGTCTCAAGAGATCCTTCATTGGAGTCGATGTGTTTCGTCTTCATCTTCGGCTGCAATAATGTGACTGAAGGAACAACACCATGACAATGGCAGTCGGCAGCGATAGCACGTCCCACTTTGCAACGGCAATTTGTGCCTATCTCGAAGAGAAGGGCGTGGAACTACTCCGCTGTGGCCAATGCTGCGGCGAGCAGGCAGACTATGTTGATGCGGCTCGCGCAGTGGCGGAACATGTCGCTGCGGGGCGATGCGATCAAGGACTCCTGTTCTGCACCACGGGAACCGGCGTAACCATCATTGCCAATAAAATTCCGGGCGTGCGTGCGGCACTTTGCGTGGATGCATTCTCTGCGCGCATTGCAAGGCTGGCAAACAACGCCAATGTGCTTGTGTTGAGCATGCGATATACGGGCGAGATGCTGGGCAGAGAAATTGTGGACGAGTGGCTGACGACAGAACCCTCCACGGAACCGCGCCGCGTCAACTTTCATCGCAAGACGGAGGAATTGGACGCGATGTATCGGGGTGCCTCTATCAGTAAGTCAAAGCTTGTTGATAGTAAGCCCTAAATATCGCGCCGGCGACGAAGACGCGGCTACAGCGAAATCCCGCGCTTCCAGGGGATGAAGTCGTGCTGCCCATTCAGTTCGGCCTTGGTGTGCCGGCGGCCGCTGGCAACATCAATCACCGCTTCCAATATGTCATTCGCAACTTGCTGGATGGTGGAATCGCCGATGATGATGCTGCCTGCATCGATATCGATGATGTCGGCCATTCGCGTTGCCATCTGCGTATTCGTCGCCACTTTCAGGACCGGTGCGATAGGGTTCCCGGTGGGCGTTCCCATCCCAGTAGTGAATAGAACAATGTTGGCGCCTGCGCCGACCTGCGCGGTCACACATTCCACATCATTGCCGGGTGTGCAGAGAAGACTCAGTCCAGGTGCCGTTACCGCCTCGGGATAGTCGAGTACATCGACCACGGGTGATGTGCCGCCTTTGCGCGCGGCTCCTGCGGACTTCATGGCGTCTGTAATCAGTCCATCGCGAATATTTCCCGGCGACGGGTTCATTTCAAATCCAGAGTGAACAGCCTTGGCGCGTGCGGCATAGGCGGTCATCAAATCCACAAACCTGTCGGCAATGGGTTGGCTGACGGTGCGATCGATGAGCCCTTGTTCGGCGCCGCATAGCTCGGGAAACTCCGACAAGATCGACCTACCGCCGAGGGCAGCCAGCATATCGGAAACCTGGCCGAGAGCGGGATTGGCAGAAATGCCGGAGAATCCGTCCGAGCCGCCACACTTCAGTCCAACGGTCAGCTTGGTGATGGAAGCGGGAGAGCGACGCGCGGCATTTACCTGCTCCAACCCGGCGAAGGTCTGATCAATGGCGCGACCCAGCATGTTGCTCTCAAGGCCCAGCGCCTGTTGATCGAAGATCAGAACAGGTTTTGTGTTTTGCGGATCGCGCTTGTGAAGTTCTTCCAGAAGGATGGATATCTCCGCATTCTGGCAGCCCAGGCTCAGGACGGTTGCGCCGGCGACGTTCGGATGCTGAATATAACCAGCGAGCAAACCACAGAGCGAGCGTGCATCCTGGCGTGTTCCGCCGCAGCCGCCTTCATGAAATAGAAAACGGACGCCGTCGACGTTGGGAAAGATCGGGTTGGTGCCTTCCAACATGGATGGGCTGATGGTTCCGGCACGTTGCTGGTTACGGGCAGCGATCAGGTCGTGCACCTGGCGGCGGTAGGCATTGGGCTTGCGATAGCCGAGTTCTTCCTCGAAGGCTTCGCGAAGCAATTCGACGTTGCGGTTTTCGCAGAATACAAGCGGCAGAACCAGCCAGTAATTTCTCGTGCCCACCTGTCCATCGGCGCGTTGATATCCGAGGAACGTGCGGTTCTGCCAGGAGGTGACGTCGGGCGGAGTCCATGGGTGGGGTGTGCGCTTTGCCGAATAGGAACTGGCATCGTGCTGCAAATTTCTGGTCGTCACAACGCCGCCTGCAGGGATTGGTTCCCGAACCTTGCCAACGATCACGCCATACATGATGACTTCTGATCCCACCGGCATTGCATGTTCCACGAATTTGAACTTGGCGGGTACATCGGCTGGAGGAATGTAAGTTGTCCCTGCATACGCTACAGGCTCATTGGCGGCAAGCGGAGTAAGCGCCACCAGAACGTTGTCACGCGGATCGAGTTTCAATACCTTTTGCATATCTGCCACAAAGCTTTCCTTCTACGATACCCGCAAATTGCGATGCTTTCACGATTGAGACGGTCGTCGATGGTCCGCTTGCCTTGTTCTACAGTCGCGCTCACTTTAAGCGGGGTTTTCTGTGCCGCTGTCCTGATGCTTAAGTTGAGGAACGAGGACCTGGAACAGGAGAACAGCGAGAAGATACATGAACCCGCAAACCGTAAACAACAGGGAATAGTGGTGGGTGCGCTTGAGGACATATCCAGCCACCTCAGCGAAGAGGGTTCCACCCAGTGCTCCCGCAGTTCCGCCGATGCCTACGACCGTGGCGACGGATTGAGTCCGG
Source organism: uncultured Acidobacteriota bacterium (assembly GCA_963735505.1). Lineage (GTDB taxonomy): Bacteria > Acidobacteriota > Terriglobia > Terriglobales > Acidobacteriaceae > JAKAAZ01. The sequence goes on from CAVTLR010000019.1 coordinate 139,653, forward strand.
AACATATCCGAGGGTGTGGAGAACAGGTTGCATGAAAAACCCTGGTGCGCGGCGGCTGCAAGAGAAATCAGCGCAACGGACATCCATAAGCTTTGAACCTGGGCGGCAAAAATGACCGGCAGAACCGCAATCGCGAAGACGGTCATCGCGGCTTTTCGGCTGAAGTTGACCGAGCGTCCGCGTTTAATCCAGAACCCGGAAAGCCAGCCTCCAAAGACGCTACCGATACTGGATGCAAAGTAGATGACGACCAAGGGCAGACTCATCTGGGCGATGGTGATGTGAAAACGGCTAGTCAAGAAACAGCGGACCCCAGAAAAATAAAACCACCACACCGGATCCGTCAGAAATTTGGAAGATGCAAAGGCGATGGTTCCGCGATCGGAAAGCAGCGACCACAGCGATCGCTTTTCCGAGGACTCCACCGGTCTAAGGCTCGCGGTCAATGATCTGCGATTCTGCGGGGCGCAGGCGATTATAAGGAAACAGCATCCATACGATCAGCCATAGCATGCTCATGCTGGCCGTAAAAATAAATCCGTATCGCCATCCGAATCGGACCGCGATGATCGGAACGATGATGGGGGCAAGCAAAGCTGCGAAATTAGACCCTGAATTGAAGATGCCCGTCGCGAGCGCGCGTTCTTCTTTCGGGAACCATTCAGCGACCGCCTTCAGCGCTGCAGGGAAGTTTCCCGATTCTCCAATGCCAAGAAAAAATCGCGCGACACCAAATCCCAGCGCACTGCTGACGAATGCATGCGCTGCCGAGGAAAGGCTCCAGATACCGACGAACAATGCGTACCCTTTGCGGGTTCCCAGACGGTCGATGATTCGGCCGGAAAGTAGATACGCCAGTCCGTAGGCAAAGGTGAAACACGCAACCATGTTGCCGTAGCCCTGCTGTGTCCAGTGCAGCTGTTTCTGCAGGACGGGGGCGAGAATGCCAAGGACCTGACGGTCCATGTAGTTGGTGGTGGTTGCAAAAAATAGGAGTGCGCAGACAAACCAGCGCATCCAGCCAGGACGCTCGTCTGGCTTTCGCACAAACCGAGTTTCCGGCTGCTGCACTTGGTTCACTGGAATCAGCCTAATCTGTTTGGGAATAAGTTGGCAGCCGGAGCTAATTTTTTGGAACTGGACCCGTTGAGCCGCGCACGCGCAAGGTTGACTTGAGGAGAATCTGCTGCGGTTTCAGTTCTGCATGTTCCGCTGACGGCCCGATGGAACGTAAAAGCAGGTCGACAGCCGCTGTTCCCATCTCATATGTAGGCTGCCCGATGGTGGTGAGACTTGGGTTCACAACTTCTGCCCAATCGGCATCGTCAAAACTCATCACGCTGACACGAGAAGGGCAGGGAATCTTCAATTCGGTCAGTGCCCGAAGAATTCCCAAAGCCATGCGATTGTTGAGGGTAAAAATTGCGGTCGGAGGATCAGAGGATTGCAGCAGACTGTGGCCGATGCGATAGCCGCTCTCGATGTGAGAATCTCCCTGGCGAAGATGTTCTTCGCGGATCACAAGGTTCGATTCCTGCATGGCCTTGCGGCAGCCCTCGACACGATCGATGCTGGTGGAGTGAGTCAGGCGGCCACAAATCACCGCGATTCTCTGATGCCCGAGTTCGATCAGGTACCGGACCCCGTTGTAGCAAGCGTCAAAGTTATCCGTGACGACGCAGTTCACTTTCGCCTTCATGGGAATGCAGTCGATAAAGACGACAGGAGCGCGGTCACGGGCCATCGTCTCACGCACCGCGTAGGAATCGGTGGGCGCTAAAAGAATTCCATCCACCCGCTTGGTATGCAGCGCGTCCAGGTGGCGCAGCTCCAAATCGGGCTGGTCGTTCGAATTACAAACCAGCACTTCATAGCCGTGCTCGATGGCTTGATCTTCAACGCCGCGGAGGGCCTCGACGAAAAATGGATTGGTAATATCCTGGACAACCAGCCCCAGCATGTGAGTGCGTCCAGTGCGCAGGCCACGGGCGCCCGCATGGGGAGAAAAATTCATGGCCGCAATTGCTTTTTGCACCACCGCGGTTAATTCCGGGCCCACGATGCCCTTGTTATTGACTACGGCCGATACTGTTGAGATGGAGACTCCGGCGAGACGGGCAACGTCGCGCATCGTGTAAGAAGTTTGCTTGGCCATCAGACTCGCCTTCCCCTTGAACGCCTGGATGTGAGATTTGCCGCCAGCGGGGATTGGGTCGCACAGCCTTCGCTTACGGTTTCAAATGCTTCGATCATTATGTTCATTTCGACGGCGGGCGGTATTCGGGGCTTTCTGAAACCATAGTAAATGGAAGGCCCAGTTGTGCCCAACGAATCTTAACATGGTCAGACGTTCTCTACCCTCAGATCATAACGTTTCGATAACTATTGACAAGCAAACATTGCTGAGATAGGTTGGGCATTACATTCTCACTACTGTGGTCTATACTGCTGAACGAGCCTATTATAGTGACCAAGAACAACGGCACTCGTCGAAACGAGGTGGCCCTGGTGAATCCCTTCGATCAGAACGGTTCGATGGTGTTTGGAGATACAACTTTTTGCATCACTGCTACGTCGGCCGCGAGTGAATGTGGGATTGCCCGTTCATCCACAGGGACAAAAAACTCGTGAATGAGTCAGAATTTGCGTACTTTCGTCATCATGCCGCTGAGAGATGATGACAATGCCTTGGCGGGGGAAAGTGTAACCGGCGCCGAATCAGAAATTGAAGTTTGCAGGTCGAGCCGACCACGAACACCTCGGCTCGTCATAGACGGCCGAAATGGTTCATGTCATCGCTGCTCAAAAAGAATCGTGGCTTGACCTGGCCCTCGCTCCACTGTCGAGGGTACGCGCCGCAGTGTTGGGAGATTTTTGCCTGGATGCGTACTGGCAACTCGATTCGACTGAGCCGGAGTTGTCCCTGGAAACCGGATTACCCGTACGAAAGGTGCGACGTCAGAATTACTCGCTAGGCGGAGCAGGGAATGTAGTTGCCAACCTGGTGGCGCTTGGCGTGGGACAGGTGCAGGCGATTGGAGTGGTGGGCAAAGACCTGTTTGGCGCAGAGTTATTACGTCTTCTACGCGCCTGCGGACCGATGATTCGCGAACACATGATCGAAGATCCGCAATGGCAGACGACGGTCTATGCCAAACCACGGAGCGGCGATCAGGAACAGCACAGGGTCGATTTTGGCGCGTTCAACGTGATGTCCGAAAGAACGATGGATGCCTTGATGGCCACTCTGGATTTGGCTGCGGGTGAAAGTGATGTTGTCGTATTGAACCAGCAGGTTTCGCTGGTGGTAAGTATTCTTCCAATCTTTGAACGCATCAATCAGGTGATTTCAAAGTATCCGCAAACACTTTTCATGGTCGACGCGCGTCATCGCCCCGACTTGTACCGGGGTGCCGTGCTGAAACTGAACGTTGCCGAGGCAGCCCGTTTTTTGCAGGAGCCGGCCGAAGGTTTTGTTACAAGCGAAAAGGCAAAAAGCTTCGCATATCGCATCGCCCAACGAACGGGAAAGTCAACCTTCCTCACTCGCGGAGAGCGCGGCATTATTGCCACTGACGATACGACGGTTCACGAGATACCTGGAATTCAGGTAACGGAAAAGACTGATCCAGTCGGAGCAGGGGACACAGTTGTGGCGGCTCTGGCAGCCGCGCTGGGTAGCGGGCAAAATCCGTGGATCGCCGCGAAACTGGCAAACCTGGCGGCTTCGATCACGGTAAGGAAACTCGGCGCCACGGGCACCGCAACGCAGGCAGAGATACTCGCAGCCGGTCCCGAGCCAGATTACATATTTGAACCGGACCTCGCAGATTCGCCTCATCGAGCCCGCTTTCTTCCAGGGACTCAGATTGAAGTGATCGGTGATCTGCCGGCCAATCTTTCGATTCAGCATTGCATCTTCGACCACGACGGCACCCTCTCCACGCTGCGCGAAGGCTGGGAGAAAATTATGGAGCCGATGATGGTGCAAGAAATTCTGGGCCGGGGAAATCAAGAGGTTGATCCTGCCCACGTCAGCCGGGCTGTGGCGGATGTTCGGGCCTTCATCGATCGCACCACCGGCATCCAAACCCTGGTGCAGATGAAGGGGTTGGTGGAGTTGGTGCGTCAGGCAGGTTTTGTCGCTGAAAGGGAAATTCTCGATGAACATAGGTATAAAGAGATTTTTAATCGGCAACTGCTCGCGATGATCGAAACGCGCATGGCAAAATTGGAATCCGGTGAATTGTCTCCGGCAGATTTTCAGATCAAGGATGCCATGACGGTGTTGCAGGAACTGCACCGTCGCGGAATCAAGCTCTATTTGGCCAGTGGAACCGATCAGGCCGATGTTGTTGCCGAGGCGCAGGCGATGGGATACGCAGCCTTGTTTGAAGGCAGAATCTTCGGAGCGGTCGGGGATATCACCATCGAGGCGAAGAAGTTGGTTGTGGACAGGATCATCGGCGAAAACGACCTGTCGGCGCGCCAGTTTGCGACCTTTGGTGATGGCCCGGTAGAGATGAGAGAGACGCGAAAGAACGGAGGCTTGCCGATCGGCGTCGCCAGCGATGAGGTGCACAGATCTGGATGGAATATGATGAAGCGCTCGCGACTGATCAAGGCTGGAGCCACCCTGCTTGTGCCGGATTTCGCTCAACTTCCGGCATTATTGAAAGCGATGCAACTCGCGTAGTACGGCGGTAAATAGGCAAGCGTCCAAGGCAAGGAGAAGAATGAAAATCGACAGCCCGAAGCTGATATCCGTCGAGGAAATGCGGGCCGAACGGGATAAGCTGGTTGCGCAGGGAAAAAAGCTGGTGTTCACGAACGGATGCTTTGACATTCTGCACCGCGGTCATGTCACGTATCTAACGTTCGCTCGGAACCAGGGGGATGCTTTGGTGGTTGGTTTAAATACGGATGCATCGGTTCGAGCCAACAAGGGCGACGATCGACCGATCAATTCTGAGCAGGATCGCGCCTTCGTGCTGGGATCGTTGCGAGCCGTGGATTTTGTCGTGCTCTTTGGAGATAAGGAGCCCAAGGACATCATCGCGAAAATCCTGCCGCAGGTACTGGTGAAGGGAAGCGACTGGGCACATTACGTGAGTGGCCGCGAGATTGTAGAAGCCAACGGTGGCAAGGTTGTGCTGGCGGATATGGTGGAGGGGCGCTCGACAACCAATACGATCCAGCGAATTTTGCAGGTCCACGCAAAGGATGAGACAGCATGAAGAAGCCCATCGTAGTGACCGGCGCAGCGGGATTCATCGGCCGCAACGTGGTGGCGGAATTGAATGCCCGTGGATACGACAATCTGCTGTTGGTTGATGATCTGGGTCACGACGAAAAATGGCGCAATTTGCTAGGTCTCGAGTATGAAGATCTCGTGGATTCGGACGAATTTTTATCCAGGGTAGAAAAGGGAAGAATTGCCGAGCTAGAGGCGCTGATTCACCTGGGAGCCTGCAGTTCGACCACGGAACATAATGCGGATTTTCTGCTGCAGAATAATTATCACTACACCCGGGCTCTTTGCGACTACTGCCTGCACGAAAATACTCGTTTCATCTACGCGTCAAGCGCGGCCACGTATGGCGATGGCAGCCATGGCTACAGCGATGATGTGACGCAGCTTCCCACGTTACGGCCACTGAATATGTATGGATACTCCAAACACATATTTGATCTGTGGGCGCGCAAGCACAAGTTGTTCGATCGCATTGTCGGATTGAAATACTTTAATGTCTTTGGTCCCTACGAAGACCACAAAGGCGACATGCGTTCCATGGTCGCGAAATCCTACGAGCAGATTGTAAAGAACGGCAGGGTCGAGTTATTCAAATCCTATCGAACGGACTATGCAGACGGCGAACAGAAACGGGATTTTATTTATGTCAAAGATGCGGTTGCAATGACGCTGCATTTTCTGGGGCGCCGCGATGGCGGAGGATTGTTCAACTGCGGAACCGGACAGGCGAGAAGCTGGAAGGATCTGGCGAAGGCAGTATTTGCTGCAATGAAGATGCCGCCACAAATCGACTTCATCGAGATGCCAGCGATTCTCCAGGGAAAGTATCAGTACTTTACGCAGGCGCCAATGGAGAAAATGCGACAGGCCGGGTACACAACGCCATTTACCTCTCTTGAGGCAGCGGTCACCGAATACGTGACCAGTTACCTACAGACGCGCGAGCCGGTGAACACCGCAGAGATCGCAACCGAGAAAGTCAGGAAGCACGGATGAACCCTGTGATAGCGGCGAACCTGCGGGACGCGAGAGCGACGCTGGAACAGGTTGCAACTCTCGAGACGCAAATCGTCTGCGCAGCCGGCGCCATCTCCGACGCGCTGCTGGCCGGGAACAAACTGTTGGCGTGCGGCAACGGCGGCAGTGCTGCCGATGCGTCGCATCTGACGACGGAATTTGTTTGTCGCTTCAACCAGGATCGGCGCCCCTATCCTGCCATCTCACTGGCGGCACAGGGTGGCGATCTGACGGCAATCGGGAATGATTACGAATTCAACGAGATTTTTTCGCGACAGGTGCTGGCCTTCGGGAAGCCCGGCGACATCCTGATTGCATTTACCACCAGCGGCCGAAGTGCAAATGTCCGCCGTGCCCTGGTGGTTGCCAGGGACTTGAAAGTCAAAACGATTGCTTTTCTCGGTAAAGATGGTGGCACCTGCGCCGGGCTTGCTGATATCGAACTGCTAGTCACTAGCGGAGTGACAGCGAGAATCCAGGAAGGGCATCAATTCTTGTTTCATACGATTTGCGAAATAGTGGAAGAGCGATTGCAGGCTAGAGGTTGAAAGTTCCCTGCCGAACTGAATTCCGACGGGTCCGGCGGTCAAGAACAGAGATGGCATGGCATGCCGTGATCTGCTCGCCAGGTTGTAGCCAGTTGGAACGGTCAAAGTGGACGACCGTTCTTTAGTTTTTTTTTGCCTTTGGATTCGGATCGATTCGATGATTGTGAAAGTTCTATATGAGTGAAGAACGAAGTCCCGCAACGACTGCAAGTAGAGTATGGATCGGCATCGACATTGGTGGCACCAAGACTGCCATCGTGCTTTGTTCCGAACTACCCGGGATCTTGCAGCGAGTGGCTTTTCCAACGTTACCCGAACGTGGACCAGGTCACGCACTGACGTTAATTCAGCAGACAATTCATCAAATGATCCAGGCGCACGGGCTTCGACCGGGACAAATTGAAGCCATCGGAATCAGCTGCGGCGGCCCACTCGACAGAAAGCGGGGTCTGATCCAATCGCCACCGAACCTACCTACCTGGCACGACGTTCCGATTGTCCGTGTCTTAAAAGACGAATTCAAAGTCGAATGCCGTTTGGAAAATGATGCCAATGCCGGAGCGGTAGCCGAGCATCGATTCGGAGCGGGGCGGGGCGTGCAAAATATGATTTTCCTCACCATGGGGACCGGTTTGGGTGCGGGCATCATCATCGGAGGGCACTTGTATCACGGTTCGTCGGATATGGCGGGCGAAATCGGTCACGTGCGGCTCACGGCTTCCGGGCCCGTCGGCTACAACAAGGCCGGGTCGGTAGAGGGTTGGGCAAGCGGCGGAGGAATGGCCCAAGCTGCTTCCGAGCGGGTCGCGGTCGCAATGGAGAAGGGCGAGGTAACGTCTCTGGTGGGTCAACTGGCGACGAACAGAATCCTGACCGCGAAAGATGTGGCCGACGCCGCGCGGCAAGGAGATCAGTTGGCGCAGCAAATTGTTTGCGAGACGGGAACCCGTTTGGGAGAAGCGCTGGCCATTCTGGTGGATCTGTTGAATCCCGAACTGATTGTCGTCGGCGGAATTGCCATGCGAGTGGGCGAGAGCCTGTTAGTGCCCGCACGCGCCGCCATGAAAAGGGAAGCGCTGCCTGCGTCGGCACAGGTGTGCCGGATTGTGCCTGCGGCACTGGGAGAGCGTATCGGCGACATTGCTGCGGTCTGCGTAGCCATGGGCTAGAGCGACTTCTCGGACCGCATTGCAGTCACAGCCTGCCATCCCGGGCAGATGGTGCGGAATTGTGCAACACTGGTCGATGCGCGATGAAGTCCCTTGTTGAATGAGGTAAAAATGAAATCATTTTTTCTTGCCTGCTTCCTTCTCCCCACCTGGATGCTCGCCCAACAAGCGCAAACCCCAGTCTCCCAGGTGAATCCGATGATCGGCACGGGAATCAGTTCGCAGAGTGATCATGGGAACACGGTGCCGGGAGCGACTGTCCCGTTCGGCATGCTCTATTGGAGTCCGGACCCGGTGTATGGTCAGTTCTACGACTATGGTGCACCGGTCACCCGCGGATTTAGTCTGACTCATCTGAGTGGGCCAGGCTGCGGAGTCTACGGGGATGTGCCGATCCTTCCCATCCTGGGAACGCCGGAATATCCGCCGCCAGTGCTATCGACCCGATATCGCGCCGGCTACAGCCATCAGCAGGAAGTAGCGCAGCCGGGGTATTACTCGGTCCGACTGGATTCTGGAATCGCCGTCGAGATTGCCGCCGCAGTTCATTCCGGCATTGCGCAGTTTACCTATCCCTCAGGGAGCAGCAACCGCACCATTCTGATCGATCTGAGCCGCAATCTGACCACGGTGGACGACGCGCACATCGACGTGGCCGGAGCCAAGGTGACAGGGTGGGTTTCAAGCGGAGGATTCTGCGGCACGGAGAACCGTTACAAAGTTTATTTTGTGTTGCAGGCGGACAGCAATCCGGCCGCGGTGGGAACGTTCAATGAGATGCGGATGAGCCCCGGAAGTACATCCGGCAGCGGGCCCCGCACCGTTGCATATCTCAGCTTCAGCCCAAACACAAAAACAGTCCACCTGAAGGTGGGCATCTCGTATGTGAGTGTTGCGAACGCTGAGTTGAATCTGAAGCGGGAGATTCCCGGATGGGATCTGGAAAAGGTGCGGCAGGATGCGAGCAATGCGTGGAATACCGTGTTGAACCATGCCCAGGTGAGCGGTGGTACGGTGGCGGAACGGACAGTTTTCTACACGGCGCTGTATCACGCAATGCTGCATCCATCGACGAATAGCGACGTGAATGGCGAGTACCTGGGGTTTGACGGCAAGGTACACAAGGCGGAGGGACGCATACAGTACGCGAACTATTCCGGATGGGACATTTATCGCAGCCAGGTCCAGATGATCACCATGCTGCTGCCGAAGGTTGGCAGTGACATTGCGGAGTCACTGGTTGTGGACTCGCAGCAGGGCGGAGGTCTTCCCATTTGGCCAGTCGCGAATGACGAGAGCGGCGTGATGGTCGGCGATCCCTCCGATCCAATCCTTGCCAGCATCTATGCTTTCGGCGGCCACGACTTCGACACCCAGGCAGCGTTGACGGCCATGCTGCACGGCGCAACGGATCCCAAGGCGCATGTTCGCATGTATCCAGAACGTCCGGGATTGGCCGATTACATGAGCAAGGGTTACATACCGGAGTCGGATGAGATTCATGGTGCGGCATCCGTCACGCTGGAAGACACCAACGCCGACTTCGCGATCGCACAGTTTGCCAAAGCGCTGGGCGACTCCACAACCGGGCAGCAGTTTCTCAAGCGATCGGGATATTGGCGGAATATCTTCGACCCGGAGACGAAGTACATTCGCGCACGCGACGCAAACGGAAAATTTCTGCCCGACTTTACTCCGGGAAAGAGCACTGGATTTGTTGAAGGCAACTCAGCCCAGTACACCTGGATGATTCCTTACGATCTGAAAGGCGTAATTGCGGCCATCGGCGGCCCGGAAACGGCGAGACAAAGGTTAGACAGCTATTTCAGCCAATATGGCACGTTCGATCGCCTCGACGAGCCGTATTTTTTTATCGGCAACGAACCCAGCTTCGGTGATCCATGGATCTATAACTGGGCTGGATACCCGTGGCGTACGCAGGAAGTGGTGCGCAAGACGCTAGGTGATCTGTTCACGGATATTCCCGGTGGCGAGCCGGGTAATGACGATCTGGGCGCGACTTCGTCCTGGGTGGTGTTTGCCAACCTCGGTTTCTATCCGGAAATTCCGGGCGTCGGCGGCGTGACCACGAACAGTCCCGTCTTTCCTAAAGTGAAACTGTTGCTGGGCGATCATGCGTTGGAAATAGTAGCTCCAGGTGCGCCGGAGAAGAAGTACGTCAAGGCGATTTCTCTCGATGGCTCCCCGATCCGCAACTGGTGGATTGACTGGAGCCAGTTGTCGAAGGCGAAGACGCTTGAGTTTACCTTGTCGGATATGCCGAATCACGATTCCGGCGAGGCGCCACCCTCGTATCCTTCGCATTCCAAGTAGGTAGCCACAGAGCATCAGCGGCGCGACTCCTTCGTGCCGCTGACGTTGAGGCCGAAACAAAAGGTGCGCATGATTGGGCGCCATTGTTGCCTCGCAACACCAGCACATTCCTTCTCCCCAAAACTGTGACGACGCTCACATACCTGCCGCCGTTTCTCCTGTAAAAAATAAGCGAAGACTCTCAAGAGCATTCGCATTCAACCTGTCGCAGCGCGAAATGGTTCCCGCAGAGCGATAGGGTCAGCAGCAAGTCGCAAGTCAACAACGGGGAAGACAGCAGGAGGAGCCATGCCTGTCTATCAAGTACCGGCGCTGCCGTCAGAAGATAAGCGCTGGCGGATCGTGAACGGAACGATGCGCCGCCACGGCTATTCACGCAATGCCCTGATCGAGACCCTGCATACCGTCCAGTCCTCTTTTGGATTTCTCGATAAGGATTCCATCAGGTTTGTGGCGAAATCGCTGCGTGTGCCTTTGAGCCAGGCGTACGGCGTGGTGACGTTCTATCACTACTTCAGCATGAAGCCGCCGGGTCGCCATACCTGCACCATCTGCACTGGAACTGCCTGCTACATCAAAGGCGCGGATAAAGTACTGGCGCAGACGGAAAAACATCTGCACATCGAGGTGGGAGAGACCACGCCAGACGGAAATATCTCCTTGACGACGGCGCGCTGTGTGGGTGCATGCGGTCGCGCCCCTGTGGCGTTGATGGATGGTGAGCTGATCGGCCAGATTCAGGCAGGCCAGGTGGTGGCGCAGTTAGAAGGGTGGACTGCCCATGAATAGCGAGGAACTCCAGCAGATTGCCGAAACAGTTCAGCACCAGCACGAACAATTCGACTACGAATTGAATGTTTGCATGGGCACGGGCTGCCTGTCGCAGCATAGTGACAAGCTGAAGGATGCGCTGACCAAGGAAGCAGAAATTTCCGGTAAGCGGTGCCACGTGCGGCGTACTGGATGCATGGGCTTGTGCGCCGCAGGGCCACTGGCGCTGGTGGATCCAATTGGAACGAGATACGGACATCTGCAGGAGTCGGATGCCAAGGCAGTGATTGCCAGCCTGGGGGAGAAACCGCTCGAATCTCGCGAAATTCATTTGGAGCAGTATTTCCAAGGGCAGCGGCATGTGGTGCTGGAAAACTCTGGCCACATTGATCCAGAAAAGATCGACGAGTACATCGGTCGCGGCGGATATGCCGCTCTGCTGAAGGCGTTAACGGAAATGGATCCGGCGGCTGTGATCGACCAGATTGCGAAGAGCGGTCTGCGCGGCCGCGGCGGTGGTGGCTATCCTACCGGCTTGAAGTGGGGCACCGTAGCCAAGGCTGGGGGCTCGCCGAAATACGTGATCTGTAACGGCGATGAGGGCGATCCGGGCGCGTTTATGGATCGCAGTGTTCTCGAGAGCGATCCGCAGCGAGTGATTGAAGGGATGGCGATCGCCGCATACGCGGTGGGTGCCAGCAAAGGCTACATGTATGTGCGGGCGGAGTATCCGCTGGCTGTCAGTCGCCTCACCACGTCGTTGCGCGAGGCGCGTCGCAGCGGGTTCCTGGGCAACAATATTTGCGGAACGCCGTTCAACTTCGATATCGAAATTCGGCTGGGTGCGGGCGCGTTTGTTTGCGGAGAAGAGACCGCACTGATTGCCTCGATCGAAGGCAAACGCGGCACACCGCGACCAAGGCCACCATATCCGGCTGTCTCCGGTTTGTGGAATTGCCCAACCCTGATTAACAACGTTGAGACGTTCGCCAATGTTGCGCCGATCCTGCGCAACGGAGCGGAGTGGTTCGCGGGCATGGGCACGGCGCGCAGCAAGGGGACAAAGGTCTTCGCGCTGACCGGCAAGATTACGAATACCGGCTTGGTTGAAATTCCCATGGGCATGCCGCTACGAGAGATTATTTTCTCAATTGGCGGCGGTGTTCCGGATGGGCACAAGTTCAAGGCAGTGCAGACGGGCGGTCCATCGGGTGGGTGCCTGCCGGAAGAGCATCTCGACCTGAACATCAGCTATGATGCGCTGATTGGAGCCGGATCCATGATGGGATCGGGCGGCATGATCGTCATGGACGACACTTCCTGCATGGTGAACGTAGCGCGCTTCTTCGTCGAGTTCTGCATGACAGAGTCCTGCGGCAAGTGCATTCCGTGTCGCGCAGGCACCGCTCAGATGTATGAACTGCTAAACAAGATTTGTAATGGAGAGGCTAGCCACCACGATCTGGAACTGCTGATCGATTTGTGCGACGTGGTGAAAAATACCAGTCTGTGCGGCCTGGGTCAGACCGCGCCCAATCCGGTGTTGAGCACACTGCGCTACTTCCGCGATGAGTATATGGAACACATCGATCACCATCGCTGCCCGGCAGGAGTCTGTGCCTGCAGTGCAAATGATGCGAAGCCATTGGAGAGCGAGGCTGAGTTGGCAGAGGTGGAAGTATGAGCACCGCGGTGGATGTCAAAACTCTCATCATCGACGGAATGGACGTCAGTGCTCGCCAGGACCAGACAGTCCTCGATGTGGCGCGGGAGAACAATATCTTTATCCCCACCCTGTGCCACCTGGAAGGGTTGACCGAGGTGGGAGCGTGCCGGCTGTGCCTGGTGGAGATTAAAGGTTCGCCGAAATTATTTCCTGCCTGTGTGTTGAAGGTGGAAGAAGGCATGGAGGTCACGACCAAATCTGACCGGCTGCTGCATTATCGCCGCACCATTCTGGAATTGTTGTTCGCGGAAAGAAATCATGTATGCGCGGTGTGCGTGGCCAATGGAAATTGCGAGTTGCAGTCGATCGCGCAATCGCAGGGATTGACGCATGTACGCCTGCCGTATCGCAATCCAAAGTTGCCGGTGGACTTGTCGCACGAGCGGTTCGCAGCGGATCACAATCGCTGCATTCTGTGCACGCGGTGCGTCCGGGTCTGCGCGGAAATCGAGGGCGCGCACGTTTGGGATATCACCGGGCGGGGAATCGATTGCCGCGTGATCACGGACCTGGACGATCCGTGGGGCTTTTCGACCTGCACGAAGTGCGGAAAGTGCGTACAGGTTTGTCCCACAGGCGCGCTGTTCGACAAGACGAAAGTCGGAGTTCCTCATCCCAAGTATCCGGAATTTTTACCGTATTTGAACCTGATGCGAGACGGACAATGACCAAACTGAGATTGGCTACGGCATGGCTGGACGGTTGTTCGGGTTGTCACATGTCTTTTCTCGACATGGACGAGAAGTTGATCGAGTTGAGCAAGGATTTTGACTTGGTCTATAGCCCGCTCGTCGACATTAAAACCTTTCCTGAGGAAGTCGATATCACCCTGGTGGAAGGAGCGGTCAGCAGTGTCGACGACATCGAGAAGATTCTTTTGATTCGCGAGCGCACTCGCCTGCTGGTGGCAATGGGAGACTGCGCGGTGACCGGGAATGTTCCTGCCATGCGCAACGCCATTTGGTCCGGACGCGGTGTTGCGTCGCGCCTATTTTGAAAATGCTGAGCTGCAGCAGCAGACGCCTTTTGTTGTCGTTCCCAAACTGCTCGATAAAGTGCGGCCGGTCCATGAGTTTGTGCGCATTGATCTATTTCTGCCGGGATGCCCGCCTTCGGCGGCCACGTTCCATACCGTGCTGACAGAGTTGATGGCGAACAGAATGCCGGATGTGGCCAGCCTGACCCGGTTTGGAGCGTGAGAAGGGGATGACCATGTCACGAACCATCTTGATTGACCCGGTAACCCGACTGGAAGGTCACGCCAAGATTACGTTGAAGACCAACGGCGCCGGCGGAGTGGAAGAAGCGTACTTCCACGTGACTCAGGTACGCGGATTTGAGAAGTTCTGCGAAGGACGCCCGTTTTATGAAATGCCGTCCATTATGGCGCGCATCTGCGGCATCTGCCCGGTCAGCCATCTCATCGCCTCTGCCAAGGCCTGCGAGGCGATCCAGGCAGTGGTGATTCCTCCCACGGCGACCAAACTGCGTGGGCTGCTGAACCTGGCGCAGATGATTCAGTCGCACGCTCTCAGTTTTTTCTACCTGTCGTCTCCAGACCTGCTGCTGGGCATGGATTCCGACAAGGCGGAGCGGAATATCTTCGGCGTTGTAAAGTCAATGCCGGAAGTGGGGCGCGCGGGCGTACAACTGCGGCGATTTGGCCAGCAGATCATTGAAATTCTCGGCAAGAAACGCATTCATCCGGGATGGGTCGTTCCGGGCGGCGTGACTGAGCCGCTCACAATCCCCAGGCGCGATGAAATTCTGGCAATGATCCCGGATGCATGCGTCAGCATCATGCTGGCCATGGATGCATACAAACTAATCGCCGATCGCTTTCAGGAAGAAGCGGCTGTCTTTGCGAATTTCCCGAGCATGTTTCTCGGTATGGTCACGCCGGACGATGGCCTGGAATTCACCGATGGTGCGTTGCGTTTGATAGACACCACTGGGGATGTGGTTGCCGACGGGATCGACGCGGCAGGGTTCGATCATGAATTTGCAGAGGCTGTGGAACCTTTCACGTTCATGAAGTTTCCGTATTATCGCAAGGTGGGTTACCCGGACGGTTGCTATCGCGTTGGCCCGCTGGCACGTCTCAATCTTGTTAGTCACACCGGCACTCCACGCGCCGATGCGGAACTGCGGGAGTTCAAAGCGCTGGCGGAAGGGCCCGTGCTGAGCTCGTTCTATTACCACCACGCGCGCCTGATTGAGATTCTTCACGGCATTGAAGCGATTGAGCGCATCCTGGCGGAGCCCGACATTCTCGATACCCACGTGCGCGCAACGGCCGGCGTGAACTGCCTGGAAGGCGCGGGCATCGCCGAGGCGCCACGCGGGACGCTGATGCATCACTACAAGGTAGATGAGAACGGCCAGATTCTGTGGGCCAACCTGGTGATCGCCACCGGGCAAAACAATAAGGCGATGAATCGCGGTATTTTGCAGGTGGCTCAGCACTATGTCGACGGCAACCGTCTGACCGACGGCATGTTGAATCGGGTGGAAGCGGTGATTCGCACCTTCGACCCATGTCTTAGTTGTTCCACCCATGCGTATGGACAGATGCCATTGGTGGTGGAACTGGTGGACCCGGATGGAAATCATCTGGACGAGAGGAGACGCGGATGACTCCCGCTCTGTTATTGGCATGTGGCAATCCACTTCGTGGGGATGATGGTTTTGGAGGCTGGATGGCCTCCAGGGCGCAGGAGCAATTTGTCGGTTCTCAGCTGGAAGTGGTGGCTTCGCGCCAGTTCACGCCGGAGATGGCAGAGCCTATCAGCACGGCTGATACGGTAATCTTTGTGGACTGTTCTGCGACGTCGGAACCCGGGCGCATTTCGTTACATCCGGTGGAAGCCACAACAAAGCCCGCGAGGCTGATGACGCACCACATGAGCCCAGAAAGCCTGCTATGGATGTCGCACGAGCTTTATGGACGAACACCCAGGGTTGCTTATCTCATCACCGTGGGCGGGGCGTCGTTCAAGATGGAAGAGCGGCTGAGCGAGGCGGTTCGCGGTGCTGCGCCGGCGGTGTTGACCATGGTGAAAGAAATTGTGGGTTCTGCGAAGTGCCAGCGTTGGAACCTTCCGGGTTCGGAATTTGAGTTTGAGGAAGCCGCCGAATTGACGACCGTTTGATAGACTGAGCAGGCGGGCGGGAGTAGCTCAATGGTAGAGTAGCGGCTTCCCAAGCCGTTGGTTGCGGGTTCGATCCCCGTCTCCCGCTCCAGCAGAACGTCTGTCTTTCTCTTCCGACAATTCCACGATTTGCGCAGCTACTCTGTTATGCCTGCAATGCAGCGCAACGAGCCAGAGGTTGTATCACCAAGGAAGGCTGCAGTTTGGGGTCGACCCCACGACGTGATCTGCTGCTTACTTGATTCCCACCGCCATCGAATCCAGGCCCGACAAATGTTCCACACGCGCCTGACTAAATCCAGCGTCCTTCAACCAGCCGATACAGTCAGCTCCCGTGTAATCGAATCCTCCCGAAGTTTCAATCAGCATATTCAAGCTCATCAACAAGCCGAGGGGATTCTTCGATCGGTCGTCGTCAATCATCGCGTCGTAGACGATCAGTGCTCCTCCTTTGGGTAGAGCTTCCCATGCTTTATGAATCAGGAAGCGCTTTTCCTCCAGGTTCCAGTCATGCAAGATATGGCCCATCATGATTACGTCGGTCGAGGGTAGAGGGTCGCGGAAGAAATTACCCGCTTGGAATCGTACCCGGGAGGACAGCCCATGCTCGTCCACATATTCTTCAAATATCGGTGCAACCTCGGGCAGATCGAATCCGACGGCAGACAGGTGAGGATTCTTGAGAGCCACCTGAACGATCAAATCGCCTTGCGCAGCACCCGCGTCGGCCACGCTACTGTAACCAGCCCAGGGAAAACGCGCCGCGATGGCCATGTTGGCCCCTCGGCTGATCCCTGTCATGGCGCGTAGAAAACCCTTCAGTCGTTGCGGGTCGGAATAAAGGGTGCTGAAGACATCGGGGTCGCCGTGCGCTGCCTCATTTTGCGGCTGCCCGGTACGCAGGGCAGTTGTAAGTTTGTTCCAATGGCCAAATAGGCGACGGTTCGCCATTTCCAGCATGCCGCCGATATACGACGGCTTATGTTTGTCGAGGAAATAACCTGTTGACGGGGTGTTGGAATAATTTCCGGCGTGACGCTCAAGAAATCCCAGTGCCACCAGCGCGTCGAGAAAATCGCGAGCTGACCGTGGATGCAGGCCCAGCCGCCCGGTGAGTGAATCCAGCTCCTGCGGACCCTTTGCCAACTCTGTAAAGACTTCCATTTCGACGGCACTTAAGAGCGTTTTTGAAGACCAGAAGGCGAGGCCGACCTGCAGTATCTGGTCGGGGTTAGGCGCTGTGGTAGTCACGATAACTTCTCCCTGCAAATGAATTTCGAATGTTTGGGGGAGAAACTCGACGGGAAGCCTGAACCATCATACCCGCTCGGCGGCCAATAGGATTGATTAAAACGCGTTAGCCCACCCCTATATCCTTTGCAGCAATCACCTGTTGACCGTTTTGTATCGCAGAGGCTACGATGCACACAACTGAATCCTGCCCGTGTTTGTGAACCTTTTAGGTCATCACAAAGTCTAACTAGTTGGGGTGTCCGCGGGCGCGGAAAAACCTGAAACAGCTCCGGGGAGACGCGTATGAGCCAGTCTTTCGCTGTAGGGATCGGAGGCGCCGCCGGCCAGGGTGTAGCTACGCCAGGCGACATTTTCGCGAAGATCTTTAGCCGACGTGGGCTACATTTGAACGCCTACAACGCCTACCAATCCATCATTCGCGGCGGCCACACCTTTCTTACCATTCGAACCGGCCCGCAGAAAATCTCCAATACCGGCGATCATCTTGACCTGCTGATCCCGCTGAATCAGGACACCATGGATCGCCATCTTCGCCTGCTAACAGCGGGTGGCGCGTGCCTTTACAACGCTGACCTGATCCAGCCCGGTACGCCGGCGGAAGGCGTTCAGCTTTGTCCCATGCCGGTTTCGAAGATGGCGGATATCACCCGCAATAAGGTGGGACAAAACACGCTTGCTATCGGCGCAGCGCTCAGCATGATGGGCATCGGGTTTCCTGCACTGGAGAGCGTGCTGGCGGAGCAGTTTCGCAAGAAGGATCAGGCGGTGATCGACGAAAACGTCAATCTGGCGCGTGCCGGATATGATTACGCCACACAGAACTTTAAGCCATTCGCCTGGGCTCTTCCAATGACAGAGGCGCGCTACGCCGTATTGAGCGGCAACGTCGCCATGGCAATGGGCGGTGCGGCGGCCGGCGTCAAATTTTATTCCGCTTACCCCATGAGCCCGGCAACTGGTGTGCTGCACTGGATGGCAAGTCATGCGCGCCAGGCCGAGATCATGGTGCGCCAGGTCGAGGATGAAATCGGCGTTGTCACCATGGCGATTGGCGCGGCCCACGCGGGTGTTCGCGCGATGTGCGCGACCTCCGGCGGCGGCTTCGCATTGATGAGCGAAGGAATGGGACTCTCCGCGCAGGCGGAGATTCCGATCGTGGTGATTGATTGCCAGCGCGCCGGCCCGTCGACTGGAGTGCCGACGAAAACCGAGCAGGGCGATCTATGGCAAATGCTGGGCGCAGGTTTTGGCGATTACCCGAAAGTGATTGCTGCGCCGCTCGACATTGCCGATTGCTTCAAATTGATCCCGGAGATTTTCAATGTCGCAGAGAAGTTCCAGTGCCCTGGGATTGTCCTCTGCGATTTATTGCTTTCGGAGGGACGCCTCAGCGTCGATCCTAAGCTGCTCGATTTCGCGCCCGTGATCGATCGTGGAGAGCTGATCACCTCGAATGGGAGTGGCGATCACGAGCCGTATAAACGGTACAAGATCACCGAGAGCGGAGTGTCTCCGCGTGCCATCCCAGGATTGCCCGGTTACACACATGTTGTCTCAAGCGACGAGCATGATGAAGACGGCGTGTTGATCAGCGACGAATACACCAACTCCGGCAAGCGACGCGCCATGATGGAAAAGCGCATGCGCAAGGTGGATGGGATTGCGGCTGCCGTGCCGCCACCTGAATTGCAGGGGCCAGCCAAAGCTGACGTTACGCTGATTGGATGGGGATCTACCTACGGGGTGATTCAGGAAGCTTGCGAATTGCTGGGCGAGCAGGGAATCTCCGCGAATTCCTTGATCGTGCGCTGGCTGGTTCCATTACATGGGGATGCGATTCTGGATTTGTTACATGGCGCTCGCCACACCATCATTGTAGAAAACAACTTCAGTGGTCAATTTGCACGCTATTTGCGGAGCGAAACCAGCTTTGTTCCTGATGGAAATATTCGCAAGTACGACGGAGAGCCGTTCGCTCCGCACCACATTGTTGAAGCAGTGAAAGAGCAGCTGGCAGGCAAGACCAAGCTTTCTGTGCCGACTCACGAAATCATGGTGTAAGCCAACCACAACCACGTCCCTTGTAAAGGAGAATCGAAAGATGGCGACAGAAGTAGCTGGCATAGCTCCAAAGACGATCTCGATGGCGGACTTTAAGGGAAGAGTCGATCCTGACTGGTGCCCTGGCTGTGGTGATTTTGGCGTACTCGCCGCGGTTCAAAAGGCGCTGGTGGAATTGCAAATTCCCAAACACGAAGTGGCCACCATCAGCGGCATTGGTTGTTCGTCTAACTTTCCAGGCTTCATTGAGACCTACGGCATGCACACGCTGCATGGCCGTTCTTTGCCGGTGGCTACGGGAATGAAGCTGGCGAATCATGCCATGACGGTTTTGGTCACAGGTGGTGATGGCGATGGATTTGGCATCGGATGCGGCCACTACATACATGCGATGCGCCGCAACGTCGACCTCACTTATATCGTGATGGACAATCAGATTTACGGGCTTACCACCGGCCAGACATCGCCGACCAGCCGCATTGGCATGAAGACCAAGAGCATGCCGTATGGAAACATTGAGACGCCTCTGAATCCAATTGCGATGGCGCTGGCCGCCGGAGCCACATTTGTGGCGCGCGGGTTTAGCGGTGAACAAAAGCACCTGACGGAGTTGATCAAGCGAGCGATCGAGCATAAGGGATTTTCATTTATCGACGTGTTCAGTCCGTGCGTCACCTATAACCGCGACAATACTTTCCAATGGTTCCGTCCGCGCGTGAAGAAGCTCGAAGACAACGCAGAGTATGATCCCAGCGACTGGTCCGCGGCCATGGAAAAATCGCTGCTGTGGGGCGAAGAGATTCCCATTGGAAGGTTCTTCGAGCGGACAGATTTGCCGACGCTGCATGGTTCGGAACCCGTGCTGAATGCCGGCCCGCTGGTGCACCAGAACTACCGCATCCCGGCGGATGTTACTCAAAAATTTATTGAAGAATTAATGTAGCTGAAGCTGCGAAGCCAGCGGCAACACGGTCTAGCTGAGGGGCAATGCCGCCGCCGCTTCCAGCCTGTGAGAGACTGTCTGCCGCCCCAGGCATAGCATCACGGCGAACAAGCTGGGTGCAACGGCTTGGCCTGTCAATGCAACTCGGGCGCCATTGATCAGTACGCCGGCCTTGATTCCTTTTTCCGTGGCATAGGCGCGCAGCAGTTCTTCGGTCGAGGCCTCTGTAAACTCCTGCAGCGCGGCATATCGACCCCCAAGCTCGGCCAGCATTTGTCGGACGGCAGAATCGGAAAGAAACTTCTTCACAGCTGCTTCGTCCATGGTGTACTCGTCGCCGAAGTAAGCCAGAAAGGTGGACGCAAAATCCTTCAGGCTGCGCGCGCGGGGCTGCAGCAGTGCGATGGCTGCGAGAATTTCCTCGCGGCTGCGTGTGGGTTGGTAATTCGCCGCGCGCCATTCTTCCTCAATCAAAGGCAGCAGTCGCAAGGGATCATATGCACGGATATATTCCGTGTTGTACCAGGCCAGCTTCTCGTTATTGAAGACTGCATTCGAGTGGGCAATGCCGTCGAGCGAGAACATCTGAATCAATTCATCCGTCGAAAAAATCTCGCGGTCGGGACCGTCGGCCTGCTTTGCCGCCTCGCCAGGACTCCATCCCAGCAACGCTAGAAAATTTCGAAAGGCCTCGGGGACGATTCCCATTTCCTTGTAGGCCATCACGCTGGTCGCCCCATGGCGCTTGGACAGGCGAGTTTTATCCGGTCCGAGAATGAGCGGCAGATGCGCGAACACGGGCAGGGAAGCGCCCAGTGCCTGATACAGCAGGACTTGTTTGGGTGTGTTGGAGAGATGATCGGCGCCGCGAATAATGTGGGTCATTCGCATGTCCAGATCGTCTGCGACGACGCTCAGATGATACGTCGGAATGCCGTCGGAGCGTAGAAGGACAAAGTCCTCCAACTCAGCGTTGGCAAACTCCATGGGGCCGAACACGGCGTCTTGAAAAGCCGTCACGCCCTCGCGAGGGACTTTAAAACGCACCACTGCACGCTCTCCCTGGGCGATGCGGCTCTCAGCATCCTCGTGTGAGATAGTACGACAGCGGCCGTCGTAGCGGGGCACAGTGCCTGCTTCCGTAGCGGCAGCGCGACGGGACTCCAATTCCTCACGGGTACAGAAGCAATGGTAGGCGTGGCCAGTCTGGATCAACTGAGAGGCAGCCTGGGAGTACAGCTCAAGCCGCTGGGATTGATAGAACGGACCTTCATCCCAATCCATCCCCAGCCAGCGCAGGCCCTCGAGGATCCCAGTGACCATATCGGCCGAGGAGCGCTCGAAGTCGGTGTCTTCAATGCGAAGGATGAACGTTCCTCCCGTGTGGCGGGCAAAGAGCCAGCTGAAGAGGGCGGTGCGAGCTCCTCCTACATGCAGAAAGCCAGTCGGGGAAGGCGCAAAGCGAACGCGTGTTGCTTGGGAAGGGGATTTCATGACATGTAGGCCAAACTCTTATCCTAGAGCATTTTTGCGAAGGTTGCTAAAGTTGGGCGCAGGCGCGCTCGATTGCCCTGAAGAACAAAAGCCCCGGCATGAGCCAGGGCTTGGTGCGAACGTAGAGGGGTAGATCTTCTGTTAGAACAGGCGATAGGAAACACCAGCGGAATAGACCCAGGGGGTCAGGCCAGTGGGCGGAAACTGCCAGCGTTGGTATTCGAAATCTGCGGGGCGAATGGTAATGTGGCTGGTGAGCCTATAGTCGACGCCACCACCAAAAGCGAAAGTTGTGTAGCTGTAGCTCTGGTTGGAAATGAAGTTTGGATAGTGGAATCGGCTTCCACCTGCAAGAAATTTGACGTAGGGTAACCATCTGCGGCCGACCTCATACGTAACCCGTGGACCGCCCAGAAAGTTTTGCTCAGAGATTCCCGCACCGGAGCTTGAATCCGTAAGAAAATCCAGAAAACGTGCTTCTCCTTCTATGCCGACCCCAACGTTGCGCCACACACGATAATTAAAATCTCCGTATACTCCGGGTCCGAATGCATGTCTTTGACCGTAATCTGTTTGTCCGAAGGAGAAATAACCTCCCGCGGTGATGGTCGCTCGCTTCGGCGTAACAGGAGACACTGCCTGCGCGAGCAGAAATATCGGGCAAAATAAAAAAGCCAGCCCAGTAAAAAGTTTTTTCCCCACCGTAAAAACCCTCCCCAATGCAAGAAGAACTTGTATGTCTAGAGGCAGATGCTGTTTTGCACCTGCCTCCTAATGTAAGTCTACGTCATTGATTAGATGTACTGTCACCCGGGGAGGCTGCTCCAGTAGAGGCTGGAATTGGCGCTGCCTGCCCGTAGGGGCGGAGCCTAAAGAAAATAGGCGTCAATTCGAGTGGCATCTTATCGCTTGGGCTCAACACCGCAACGGGTTTGGAGTTGAGTAACTCGACAGAATCATTCCACGAATCCACGCGAACGCGGCTTCCGAGAGGCAGAGCTGCGATCTGGCGGACGTTGTCCATATCAAGTTTGGGTGCTTTGGCGACCAATGAGCTCATCCAGACCTGATCGTCGGCGGGGCTGGTGAACAACGAGTCTCCAAGTTGGGGCTGCATCAAGGAAGGTAGTTCCTTGGAGCGAGCGAGTAGGAGTTTGTAGTAGAGGCCAGCATCGGCCAGTTTGTCTTTATACGGAGAGTTCTCCAAAAGCTGAATCGCTTTTTTCGCAGCGGCCTGGTTCTCCGCGTCGCTGTGGTGCAAAGGTACTCGGCGGATGGTCGCCTGATCAGCGAACATCAAATTGTCAGGAAAAGCGAATTCGGTATCGACCTTGTGTCCTAGTACGAGGTGAGCCAGTTGGAATGATAGGACTGCGGCCAGGTCTGATTCGTAGGGGAGGGTATCGATCAGGCCTTTGCTGAGTACAATCGTGTTTCCGATGGTCAGACTCTCAAGAGGATAGGTCAAGAGAACGCGGCAGTGTACGGGTTCAGCTAATCCAATATTGTTTGTGAGGATGAGGTTGTTGGTGACCTGTTCCAGCACCTTGTCAAAGCTGCTCGGTGCTGCCAGCAGGCCGGCTTGAAATAGACGATCGAGAATGTTGGATTCTGCTTGTTGCGACCACATGCGGGATGCTTGCAGTGGGCTGACATCTTGTGCGCTTTCGCTTTGATCCGACACCGCGTCAATCTTCACCGTTGCGTTGTCGCTGCTGGAGGCTGGTTGGCGCAGCGAGTAGCCCCAGATCCAGGTTTGCGCGCGGAAGAAACCAGCCTGATCCGGAACTGCTCCCGGTCCATGCTCTTCTGCGTACACCGCTGTCGGCAGCCAGAGGCCGGGCTGCACGTTGGTGCGCCAGCTGTCGAAGTGGTAGTAGACCTGGTGGCCATTATTGCTGGTATACGTTCCACTAAAACGAACGATGTTGCCGCCCGTATCTTCAATCCAGACGCGGCCGATGAAGCGGCCGGTGCCGGATCCAGATTTGGGAGTTACATCAAATAGATCGGTTCGAGTATCGCCAAGAAACTCGCGACGGACGAACACAAAATCATAATGCTGGCGATCGAAGTGATTGGCATCCAGCAGGAGCATTTGCACGAACCCCTGGGCGACATACTCGATCTTGAACGCCTTCGTCAGTCCATTGACAAACATGACTGAGCCTTTGAGGGCAGTTTTCTTGGCGCCAGCTTCTTGATAGCGATTGTCTTCGATGACCTTGCCGAAATCCACGCGACCCAGAAAGTAGTGATCTTCGGTGGGCACCGCGCTCAACTGTGTATCCGGCTTGAAGTCCTGAATGTAGGTTTCCACAACAGGCGTGCGTTGCTGCAGCGCCTGCAGGACACCTCTTTCATGGCCAGAGGCCAAATCGATCAGTCGAACCATCTGGGGGGTCAGCTTGCCCATTGGCTGTTCGTTCTTTTTGTGCCGGGCCGAGGCAGGGAGAGTGATGGACACCAGCAGAAGGAGGGCCAGTCCTCTGTTGCGTGAACCTCGAGGGATAAGTTTCGAAAATCGCATCATTGTGTTCCTTGGGTTACCTAGTTTAGGGTTGTTTGCTCACAATTGCGCTAACTGGAAGCCGATCCAATCATACGTGAACATTACCGATACGTTACCAAAAATTTCAAAATGGTAATACCATATGTTACGTAAGTTTAAACACGTCTTCCCAGAATTATGCCAGCTGGAAATCGATCCGATAATATGTGGTAATGTCGACGGGCCGACCATCGCGAGTCGCGGGCTTGAAATGTGTCGCTTCAGCCACCCGAATCGCCTGTTCGTCCAACCCATGACCTAGGCCACGAACGACCCGGATGACATGGCACCGCCCGTCAGCCGAGAAGCGGACTTCCAGAACAACGTCGCCCTGGATCTTCAGCTGCTTTGCCTCCGCTGTGTATTCGGGTGTAGGGTGAGAAATCACCTCTACCGTGGTTTCGTTGCCGGTATTGGCGACCATCACCTTCGGTGTTTCGACCGCGGTATTGTCCTTGAACGCACCTTGCGTGACCTTGCCGCGAGGCCCATTTCCGGTACCGCCTGCCACGCCATCAGAGAAGCCAACGGACGCGACTTTCCCGTGTCCACTGCCGCCTGGGACGCCATTGGCATATCCCGAACCGAAATTTACCCCGCCAACTTTTCCGGCCCTGGCAGAGCCGGCGCCGGCACCCTCACCGACCGCACTCTGGAAGCTGCCGTAGGCGGCAATGGTCCCAGGACGAGTTGCGCCCGCGTTCGGGTGAACTCCCATGGGATCGCCAAATCCGCCGGTTTTTGTCGACGTCTGGCCCATGTTGTTGGCGACTGCAGTTGGAACATTGGTGTGAAACAGACCCACCTTCGGCTGCGCCGGCAACGCCACGGAGTCGGGGCGGTACGGCGGCAGCACGGGCGCACTGACGTTATTCAGGTGAACTCGAGCCAGCTTCGGCTGAGGTTCATTCTGCGTGGTCTGGTGATACGTAATCTTGGGTGCGATCCGGTTCAGCAAATCCGGGGTTGGAGGAACGATCGGAGGCTTGACGTGAATCGTCGGCCGCACCGGCTTCACAGGGGTGATGGGAAGCAAGAGGTCGGTCTCGATCACGGGCTTTTGTACGACCTGATGAACCATGAAGATGGACAGAATCAGAACCAGCGCGATTGCCGAAGCATTGACGATCAGGCTTACGACGAAGGATTTGTTTCTTCCTTCTGGTTCTGGCAGCAGTCCGAACGTGGCTAGTTGTCGACTGGAAGGTACGCGCTCTCGATCTCTTGAGCGGCGGGGGGGCAGTCCGGTATCAGGCCGAACTGAATGCTCTCTTGTCGCAAAACTTGTCATACCGCTTTTACCTCAACGCGTTCAAACGTTCGCAGATTCAGAATATTTTGGAGCAACATCTTTCTTCGGTACCGGCACGTCCGGCTGGCTGTTCAGTCAGGGTATTTTTTGAAATACTGCCGACTCCGAAAAGGGCACAGGCAAAAGAGTGTATCCAAGAACCGCAGCAGAGAACAAAGTTCAAATCCAACGTGAAATCCATCTCTGCCAAATTAGCCGAGCAGCCATACAACTTGGATGCTGCCAGCATTTGACGAGTACAGGTTTGCCAGGTGAAAGTGCAATACAGCCGCACTCCAGCCTGTTTCATGCTGTAAATCTCAGAGCCCGGAAAAAGGCTCCTAAGCTCTGCGTAATTGGCTATGTTTGCCAATGAGTATGCCACAACTTAGAAATTTTGAAATGAAATTCTCGCATGTCTATCGGAGGCGGGTATCGTTACATTAACCACTGGGGGGACCCGGCCCGTCAAAATATGCAAACTTTCGTTTTCGGCCTATCATCAAACGGGAAATAGTTGATTCGCTTTATCTGAGGGTATTTTCAGTGAGTTCGGGAACAGCTCTTCTCCCATCCTCAACCTTCAACCATCTCTAGCGACCAACAATTCCAGCTTACTGCACCGACAACGGAAAAGTTCATTGATATATAAGGAGATAATCCAATTGAACGCACTCATCACCGGTGGCGCTGGTTACATAGGGGGCACCGTAGCCCACCTGCTCGCGGCTGCCGGGCATCGTGTCGTGGTCTATGACAATCTGTCCCATTCCCAACGCCTTTCGGTGCCAGCAAGCTCGGCCTTTATCGAAGGGGAAGTCGGCGACCGAACGAAAATGGAAGCCACTCTCCGAAGCCACAACATTGATGCTGTCCTGCATTTTGCCGCCCTGATTGAAGCGGGCGAAAGTATGCAGTGTCCTGAGTTGTATTTTAGCAATAATAGCGCATCCACGTTAATTCTTTTTCAGGCCATGCTGGCGGCGGGAGTCCGAAAACTGGTTTTCTCTTCCACCGCCGCCGTTTACGGGCAGCCCGAACGTACCCCTATCGAGGAAAATGCGGCCCTGCATCCGACCAATCCATACGGAGAATCGAAGCTGCTGGTGGAGCAGATGCTGACCTGGCTGCATCGCATTCATGGCTTTCGCTACGCCAGCCTGCGATACTTCAATGTCGCTGGAGCCATTGCTGGGCGCGGGGAATCGCATGAACCGGAGTCACACTTGATCCCGCTCATCCTGGATGTAGCCCTGGGTAGAAGGAAAAGCATTCGCATCTACGGCACCGATTATCCGACGCCGGACGGCACCTGTATACGCGACTATATTCATGTCCGCGACCTTGCCGATGCCCATCTTTTGGCGCTTGCCGCGCTCGAGGAAAAAGACCGCATGATCTATAACCTTGGTAATGGCCGCGGCTTCTCCGTGAGGGAGGTAATTGAGACGGTTCGTCGTGTTACCGGCCATCCCATCCCGGTCGAAGAGTGCCCGCGCCGCCCTGGGGATCCGGCTATCCTGGTGGCGAGTTCCGACAAAATCAGCCGAGAGCTAGGTTGGCAGCCCAAATCCACACGTTTGGATGACATCATCGCGGATGCATGGCAGTGGCACCAGGTGCGCTACAAAGCAGCTGGGTAGGGCTTTCGGGAATTCGCGTCCGAATGCCGGGGGATGAAAAAGATTTCCGGCGAATCAGTCTGCAGTGCGTCTAATTGCGCAGATCGAGTTTCCGCCGGATCGACCGGCTGTTTCAAATCCGCTTGCCGGGCGAAGTGTCGGAGGAATACAAGGGAAGCGACAGGTGGGAGGGAAGCATGAAAACGTATCGCATTGCGAATGCATTTCTAGTGGTTGCAATTTCAGGCTCAGTTCTGGGAATTGGGTCGACCGCTCTTGCGCAGACGGAGAACGCCGCCGGCCAGGCGCAGGTGATTGTCACTGTCAATCCAAATAAGCCGAGTCCTGCCGCGCCCCTGCAGCAGGGAGACATCACGGTGAAGGTGAAGGGGCGTCCGGCGGCAGTTGACAGCGTGGTGCCGATCAACGACGCGACCGAGCCAACGCAACTGGTCTTCATGTTTGACGAATCCGCGCGGTCCTACTTGGCGCTGCAAATTCCCGACTTGAAGAAATTCATCCTGGGGCTTCCAGCATCGACCGAAGTTGCGGTTGCGTACATGTCCAATGGACGAGCGGTGATGGCGCAGAAGATGACCGCCGATCACAAACTGGCCGCCGATTCCTTACGCCTGACGAACGGCATTCCCGGCGTCACGGGAAGTCCCTATTTCTGCTTGTCGGACCTGGCGAAGCATTGGCCTTCGCAAGAGAGGGCGCGTCGCGTGGTGTTTATGGTGACCAACGGAGAAGACCCCTATTACAGGTCGCGCGATATGCAGGATCCCTATCTCAGGGCCGCCATTGAGGACTCTCAGAAATCCGGACTTCTGGTGTACTCGATTTATTTTCGCAACACCTTCGGCGGAGGGTCGACCAGCTTCAGCACTCTGATGGGTCAGAGCTACCTGCAGCGTTTGGCAGATGAAACCGGGGGTCAGTTTTACAGCATGGCCATGTCGAGTCCAGTGTCGTTTGAGCCTTTCTTAAAGCAGTTCAAGCAGTCGCTGGATCGCCAGTACCTGTTGACATTTGCGCTGGGTGACACCGGCTGGCAAAGGGTGCAAGTGCAGTCCAAAGGCTCCGGCTTGAAACTGACCGCACCCAAGGCGATCTACGTGGCGAAGAATTCGTAATGACGCATCATCTGGAGACGCTCATCTCCCACCGCTTGCAAAAGATGAATAGCCGTTCTTCAATGTTGCGTCAGCACGAGAGCCAGAACTGCGAGTAATAATGCCGGCGGCATGACCAGAATTCCAAGCCGGAGAAATCGCCAGCCGCTGACTTGAATATTTTCGCGACGCATCGCGATGAGCCACAAGATCGTTGCCAACGAACCGGTGACGGAGAGATTCGGGCCCAGATCGATGCCCAATAGGACTGCGGAATGGAGCGCACGAGAGCTATGCGCGACTACCACGGCTGCCGCGCCGATCAAGCCCATGGGAAGATTGTTGATCGCGTTAGCGGCGATACCGAATCCAAACGCTACCGCGCTGAAGCCTGCCATGGGCGGCCAAGAGGACGCAGCTCTTAATGCGTGGGCGGAAATCGCAAGTGCTCCCGCGCGCTGCAAGGCTGCAACCATGGCGAATAAGCCGGCCACCAGAGGAATCACACTCCAGGAAACTGAGCGAAGTGCTGCCGACATCACCTGCCAGTCGGTGCGCGCAACGAAGAACATCGTCAGAACACCAGCGATCAAGGTGGCGGGGCCGACGGGCCCTCCCAACGCGGATGTGACCAGCAAAGCAGTCGCGGCAAGTAAAACCCCGATTCCAGCGCGACGTCCCCTGGCATCGAGGGTTGCCGGAGCGGCTCCATCATGAATTGGTGGATGTAAGGCTCTTCGACTGTGCCACCACAACACGAGAAAGGTCATTCCGATCGCGGCCGCCGATGGCAACAAGAAGATTCGTAGCCACTCGGCGAGTGCGGGCAGTTGCCCGTCGAAGACGACCAGATTCGCCGGATTCGAGATCGGGAGGACGAAGCTGGCGGCGTTGGCGATGAAGGCGCAGGCGAACAGGTAAGGCAGCGGAGAAGTTTTTGCGCGGCGAACAACCGCCAGCACAGCCGGAGTCAGCAGGACAGCCGTCGCATCGTTGGACAGGAGCGCCGTGACTACAATGCCGATGGCGTACACCAGCACAAACAGGCGCGTCTGAGATCCCTTCGCGTGGCCTAGGGCTTCTGCTGCCAACCAATCGAAGACCCCATGGTTGCGCGCGAGCTCGGCCAGGATCATCATGCCGGCCAGGAAGAGATACACATCGGTTCCACTGCGAATCGCCATCCATGCGGCACGCAGTGGTAGCAGGCGAAACAGCACCAGCAGTACAGCTCCAGCGACTGCCCAGACATACTCTGGAATGCGACGCGGGCGCCACAATATGAGAAAGAAAACCAGACCACACAGCAGCCAGGTGGAAATCCAGATCGCAATTTGGGCTGGGTGATGAGGCATAAAGAGTACATTGTCGCAGACGCGCGTTGAGTGTTTTCCTGCCAGAAGGAAGGTAGCGGCGATTTTCCGTGCGTTGCACAAATTGGATGCTGTGATTTCGATTCCCGACGACCATCGTTTACCATGGCTTCGTTGGTCAACCGATGCTAGCGCTGCAATTGACGGAATATCGGAAGCTGCAACTGGTGGATCTGCCAGTGCCATCCCCTGCGGCCGACGAGGTACTGATCCAGGTAGCCGCTTGCGGCATCTGCGGCAGCGACGTTCACGGTTTTGACGGTTCGACGGGGCGGCGCATTCCTCCGCTGGTGATGGGTCACGAGGCTGCGGGCGTCATTGCCGCCATGGGCAGTGCAGTTCACACGTTTGCGATCGGTGAGCGCGTCACCTTTGACTCGACGATCTCCTGCGGAAGCTGCCGTTTCTGCCAACAGGGCGCGGTCAACCTCTGTGATCGCCGCGAGGTGCTGGGTGTTTCCTGTGGGGATTATCGTCGCAATGGAGCGTTCGCCGAATATGTCACAGTTCCGGCACGCATCATCTATCGACTGCCGGACTCACTCAGTTTTGCCGATGCCGCGATGATTGAGGCGGTCTCTGTGGCATTACATGCGGTGGGGCTAACGGCACCGGAAAAGGGAAGCAGCGCGCTGGTGGTGGGCGCGGGAATGATTGGCCTGCTGATTCTGCAATCGCTGCGCGTCGCAGGCTGCGGCGACATTTTTGTTACGGATATTGACGCGGCTCGTTTGCAACTGGCAAAGAAACTCGGCGCGACCGAGACGATCGAAGCCAGCGCAGCCACGACCAGCGAAGAAATTGCGGTACAGGTACGCGGTAAGACAGACGGCCATGGTGTTCACGTTGTGCTGGAAGCTGTGGGCTCAGCGGCCACGGTGCGGACTGCGATTGTCTCGGCGAGAAAGAATGGGAGAGTGACCCTGGTTGGAAATCTCGCGCCCGAAGTGCCGCTGCCGTTGCAACTGGTTGTCACCCGCCAGCTTCGATTGCAGGGTTCGTGCGCGTCGGCAGGCGAATACCCGCAGGCGATCGAATTGATGGCCAATAAAAAGATCGATGTCACGCCCATGTTGTCGGCAATTGCGCCATTGACAGAAGGAGCCCGCTGGTTTGATCGCTTGTACGCGCGCGAAGCAAACTTGATGAAAGTGGTGCTGACGCCGGGTGCGACACTACTATGAGGACCGAATCGGCGGACCAACGAAAAGATCAGCCCATGTTCGATCTGACCGGTCGCGTCGCGCTGGTGACGGGAACCAGCCGCGGGCTGGGCCAATCCTTTGCGCGGGCGCTGGCTCGTTGTGGCGCGGATCTCATACTGACGAGCCGCAAGCAACACGACCTGCTCCCGTTTCAAGAAGAAATTTGCGCAATGGGAAGAAAGGCGGTCGCTCTCGAACTCGACGTGCGCGATGAAGCCAGCATCGCGAACATGGCCGAACAGGCACGCGCCGCGTTCGACGGCATCGATATCCTGGTGAACAATGCCGGATGCAATGTGCGCAAACCTGCGCTCGAGGTTTCCTGGCAGGACTGGAACCAGGTGCTTGACACGAATCTGCGCGGCAGTTTTTTTGTGGCTAAGGCTATCGCGCCGCAGATGATTGCGCGCGGATATGGTCGCATCATCAATATTGGTTCTGTGACCAGCGTTGCTGGTTACGCCGGACTTGCGCCCTACTCGGCCAGTCGCGGTGGCATTCGCCAACTGACCATGAGTCTTGCCGATGAGTGGGGCAGACATGGTGTGACAGTGAATTGTCTCGCGCCCGGCTGGTTCAAGACCGATCAAAACAAAATTCTCTACGAGGATCCGGCGTGGGTTGAATATCTGGTCGACCGAATTCCGTTGAAGCGCCCCGGAGCGGCTGGCGATTTGGATGGTGCAATTGTTTTTCTTGCTTCTGAGGAGAGCCGCTACGTGACCGGACAGACCTTGCTTGTGGACGGTGGAATATCTACTGGAGCGATGCGTGCCATGCCTGCCAGGCGCGCCAAAACATAATTAGGACCAGATGAAGCGGAACAGGAGAGAGCATGGTTCACTTGAAGCAGATGGATCGATCGAAAGCGTTGTACGGTCGCAGGACATACATTCTCGCCACGCTGAGCTTGATACTCTTCGTGGTCTGTACCGGGGCGATTAGTGTGCAGGCGCAGACGGAGAGCCCGAATTTTCGCAAGCATGCGTTCACCGTTGCCGAGCCGCTGACCGTGTATTTCATCGATGTAGAAGGCGGCCAATCGACATTATTCGTCACCCCATCGCATCAGTCCCTATTGGTAGACACGGGCTGGCCCGACAATGATGACCGGGATGCCGATCGCATCATGCAAGTGGCGAAACAGGCTGGGCTCGACCACATTGACTACCTGTTGATTACGCACTTTCATGTGGATCACGTCGGTGGCGTTCCCAACCTGGTCAAGAAGATTCATATCGGCACCTTTATTGATCACGGAGTCAATCGCGAAACAACCGATGCGGTTACGGAACATGGATTTGAGAAATATCAGGCGGTGCTGGCGCAGTCTCATGCAAATCACATTCTGGCGAAGCCCGGCGAGACAATTCCGCTGACCGGTCTGACAACCACGATTGTCAGCGCCGACGGAAACACCATTGACACCGCATTGCCTGGAGCCGGCCAGCCCAACCCGTACTGCAAGAACTGCCCCGCTCGGCCGCCAGACCAGACCGAAAATGGCCGTTCGGTCGGGATCGTGATGCAGTACGGAAAGATGCGCCTGGTCGACCTGGGAGATCTAACCTGGGACAGGGAAATGCAGCTCATGTGCCCCGACAACAAGCTGGGACAGATGGATGTCTACGTGGTTTCGCATCATGGCTGGTATCCAAGCAGCAGCCCCGCATTCGTGAATGGCATCGCGCCTCGAGTGGCGATCATGGACAACGGCGAAAAAAAGGGCGGCTCTCCGGCGCCCTGGGAGACGATTGAGAAATCGCCGCGGATCAAGGATCTTTGGCAACTTCATTACTCCGACGAAGGAGGCGCGGA
The DNA here is from genome assembly GCA_963735505.1 of uncultured Acidobacteriota bacterium. GTDB lineage: Bacteria > Acidobacteriota > Terriglobia > Terriglobales > Acidobacteriaceae > JAKAAZ01. The sequence goes on from CAVTLR010000019.1 coordinate 172,351, forward strand.
GCACAATGTCGCGACGGCATATATCGCGAACGTAAGAGGGGCGAGCGAGAAGGGCGGTACCGACGGCCACTATATTCGACTGCTGGCGTATTCGAATGGCAAGCTTGTGGTCTTCAACTCGCGCACCGGTCAAAGCAAGACTTATCCCGCTCCACAATAAGGCGACGTTTGAACGCACGGAAAGTTTCAGTCGATGGATGCTGAACAGGTTCGCGAAGCGCTGCTGAAGTTGCCGCACGTCGAAGAGACGATGCAGTGGGGCGCGAACCTCGTCTTCTGGGTCGGAGATAAGGCAATTGGCGGAAAAATGTTCGCGCTGGTGAATCACGACGAAGACGGCAAGGGCGTGATCTCGTTCCACGCCGGGCCGGAGCGGTATCCGGAGTTATTAGAAATCGAGGGTGTCATTCCGGCGCCGTATATGGCACGGATTTTCTGGGTGGCATTGACGCGCTGGGATGCAATTCCGAGCCGCGAATTGCTGGGTCTCCTCGCGCACGGGCGCGATCTTGTTTATGCGAGATTACCCAGGCGTACAAAAGATGTACTGGCGATGAAGCCGACGGCGCGTCGGAAATTCATCGCCGAACGCAGGGAACTTCTGGCCAGCCGCAAAACGACTAAGTCTCTGTAGCCTGCATATGCGGCGCATCGATCCGTTCAATTTTTCCCAGCAGCAATGCGTAGCTCATCGTTCCAAGCAGAAGAAGGAAAGCTGCTAATGCGAATGCGGCGGCAAAGGTGTGTGTCCAGCTGGTCAGATATCCGGTAATTACCGGCGCCAGGATGGCTGAAATCTGGCTGCCGAAGTTCATAATTCCACCCACCTTGCCGGTGCTGCTGGTGGGAACCAGGATGCTGGGTAAGGTCCAGCCGACTGGGGCAGCAGCGGAGAGACCTCCAATCCCCACGCAAATCGACAACAGGGCTGGCACGGGGTGGTGAGTGAAGGCCGGCCCCGCGACACCAAGCCCGCAAAGCATTCCCAGCAACAGAACCGTGCGGCGCACACGCGCGGCATCGTGTCCATGGCGGATCAGTGCATCGACCAGCCATCCGCCCACAAAGATATCGATGACGCCAGCAAAAAACCAGGGGACGCTCGCGACCCACACGGCATGAGCCAGCGTGAGATGCAGGCCTGCAACGGCGTAACTGGGCAGCCAGGTTAGCAGCAGATAGAAGCTGTAGTTGTAGGTGGCAAAACCAATCATTGCGCCGAGGATCTTGCGCTGTCTCAGCAAAAAACCGAGTGGGTAGGAGGATGGGGTGTCGACGTCCACGGACAAGTTTCGATTGCCTTGAATATATGCGCGCTCGGCGGAAGACAGATCAGGGTCGTCTGCAGGGTTGCGGTAGACTCGCGCGAAGAGCAAGAAGTATAAGAGGCTCAAAACGCCCGTGAACGCGAAGCTGAATCGCCATCCAAAGTGAATGAGCAGCAGGCCGACGAAGGGGATCCCCAGCGCAGGGCTGAATTTGGCGGCAGCGTCGAACATGGCGGTGGGCAGGCCCCGTTCTTTCTCCGGAAACCAACGCCCCACGGCGGCCGCACTGAGAGGAAAGATGGGAGATTCCCCAACCCCCAGCAGCAGGCGCGAGGAAAATAAGCTGAAAACGCCCTGGGAGGCCGCGGTCGCAAATGTGGCCGCACTCCAAAGGAAGGAGCTGACCTCGCCCACCCGCCGCAAGCCGAACCGATCCAGCAACACGCCGGAGGGAAGCTGCAGCATGGCATACGTCCAGCTGTAGGCGCCCAGCAGATAGCCGAAAGCAACCGTGGTCAGGCCGAAGGTACGGTGCAGCGCCTGCTGACCGACCGAGATGTTGACTCGATCGAAATAGCTGATCAGCACACCTAGCGCCAGCAGCCATGCGATTCGCCATCTGCGGTTCCCTGAGCCTGCACTTGCGGGATTTGTGTTGATTAGGAATTCCTTCCGATCCAGGGCTTGCGTTGCGGACATTCTCCCAGCTTTCGGCTCTTTCGGTAGATTGGTCCGCTTGCATCACAGCCAAAAATCCACGATACTGTAGGTTCAGGGTCCAAGGGATAGGGTCTGTGTGTGCAGAAACCGCTCTGCCTTCTGTCCCTGCCATCAGAAAGGAATATATAAGCTGTGTTGATGATTCGTCTTTCGCGCGTAGGCGCTCGCAAGAAACCGTACTACCGAATCGTTGTGATCGAGAAAGATCGTGCCCGCGATGGACGCTCTCTTGAAGTGGTTGGAACCTACAATCCCCGCACCAATCCGGCCACCGTCGATTTGAAGAAGGATCGCGTGGATTACTGGACAGGTAAGGGCGCTCAGCTCTCCGATCGAGTGAACAAGCTGGTAGAAAAGGCTTCGACACCGGTGCCGCAAGCGAGTTAGGCAAGGATTCCAGTATTTTTTTGATGGCGCCAACAAAAGCGTCGAGATTTTTTAGGAGCGCGGTCCTCGGGCCGCGCTCTTCAGTTGGCCCCTCAAGCAGGCTTTCCTGGCCCACGAAATTACCTTTTCTGCCCAAATTATGCGATTTGTAAAATTGACCCGATCAGTTTCACAAGAAAAGTAACCTCATTAGTGACTAATGAGTAAACCATAAATAAGCAGACAAATCGATTTTAATTCGGTATAAACGCAATCAGAATTCAAACGTTTTACTTGGTGGGGTTAAGCATGTCAGAGAGTTCTGCGGAGCCGTCTGCAGTGGAATTAATTACGGCAATCGCCCGTTCGTTAGTTGATAAGCCGGAAGAAGTTTCAGTCAACGCAACATCGAATGAAACTGGCACCGTCTTGCGACTGAGGGTCGATCCGACAGATGTCGGAAAGGTAATCGGTAAACAAGGGCGGACCGCTAGATCGTTACGAACGATCCTAGGAGCAGTCAGCGTCAAACTGCATCATCGCTACAGCCTTGAGATTGTAGAAGAAGCCAAGGCGGAATCTGTTTCATCGTAGTATTTTTTCAGTTGAGTCTGCAGCATGCACTGTGCTCCCCCCACGTGCAACAATTACGCTGTGACAGACGCAAATACGGCCGCAGAGCAAACCTGGGTGCATGTTGCCCGCTTGATTCGACCCCAGGGACGACGTGGCGAAGTGCTGGCGGAGATCCTCTCCGATTTTCCTGATCGATTTGCGGAAATGCGCAACGCATTTCTATGGCGCGGCGACGATCGTTCGGTAGCTCCAATCCTTCTTGAAAACTCCTGGCTGCACAAAGGCAAAGTAGTGTTGAAGTTTGCCCAGGTGGACTCCATCACCGCGGCCGAGGGGTTACGGGGTGCGGATCTGGTGATTTCCGCGGCGGAACGAATGCCGCTTCAACCCGACGAGATCTACATCAGTGACCTGATCGGCTGTGAATGCGTAGAGGTGTCAGTCAACGGAGAACGGTCGCCTCGCCTACTCGGAACGATTCGAGATGTCCTTCGGCAAGAAGAGACGGCGGACCTACTCATCGTTGCCGACCCGCATGGAATTGACTATGAAATTCCGTTCGCGAAGGCGTACGTTGTCGCAATCGATCTCGCGGGCCGGCGTCTGGAGTTGAGTCTTCCGCCCGGGCTTCTGGAAGTGAATTCGCCGTTAACGGAAGAAGAGCGACGTATGCGCGACGAATCCTCTAAGTCGGAATCTTAGAGCTTGTTTGGACATCCGCGAAACCGAGTGCATACCATTACACCATGAGAGTGTTGATAGTGGGCGCGGGCGTTGCCGGCCCTACTCTGGCGTATTGGCTGGCTCACTTCGGACTCATACCAACCCTGGTTGAAGCGGCGCCGCATTTGCGGACCGGGGGATACATCATTGATTTCTGGGGCGCGGGGTTCGATATCGCCGAACGCATGGGGCTCCTTCCCCAGATTGAGAATAGGGGGTACAAGGTCCAGGAACTGAGGGTCGTCGATCGCGGCGGAAGGCGGGTGGCTGGATTTCCCGTGGATGCGTTTTTTCGGCTGACACACGGTCGGTATGTGAGTCTGCCCAGAACGGCGCTTGCCTCGTCCATCTTCGACAAAATTGAAGGCAACGTTAAAACCATCTTCGGAACCACAGTGGACCAAATTGAACAGACCAGCGGAACTGTTCGCGTTCGATTCACGTCGGGAGAGACTCGGGAATTCGACCTGTTGGTAGGAGCGGACGGCCTGCATTCGCGAGTCCGCGAACTCGCATTTGGTGGGGGAAAGAATTTTGAGAAATATCTTGGTTTCAAGGTGGCGGCGTTTGTCGTTGACGGATATCAACCGCGGGATGAACTGGTCTACCTGATGTATACGGAAGTAGGCCAGCAGGTCGCGCGCTTTTCCCTGCGAGACAACCAGACTATGTTCCTCTTCACCTTTGCGGACGCCAATGTCAACGGTCCAAAAGATGTCGAGGGTCAGAAGGCTCAGCTGCGACGGCGATTCGAAAACAGCGGCTGGGAATGTCCGCAGATCTTGAATGCGCTTGATTCGACCAGCGACTTTTATTTTGACCGCGTCAGCCAGATCCGCATGGATCCCAAGCAAGGCTTATGGAGCCGGGGAAGAGTCACGCTGGTGGGCGATTCGGCCTTCTGCGTTTCGCTGTTGGGCGGCCAGGGTTCCGCATTAGCAATGATTGCGGCGTATATCCTCGCCGGGGAGTTGTCTCGCTGCAAAGGCGACTATGCCGCAGCCTTCACGCAGTATCAGAATTTGTTTGGACCTTTCGTGCAAAAGAAACAGGATGCGGCGCTCCGTTTTGCTTCATCCTTCGCGCCAAAATCAAATTTCGCGCTCTATCTGCGAAATCAAATTTTCAACCTGATGGCGATTCCGTGGATTGCAAACCTCGCCCTCGGCAGTGGGCTTGCCGACAAAATTGATTTGCCGAACTACTGATCCACTTCGTCGTGGCACAACGTCAAGGCGCGCCAAGGATTATTTTGTAGGCGGTTCTTGTGGAATGGCTTCTCCATCTGAACGTGGATCGGACCCAGCAAAATTGACGTCGCGCTTGGTATCGCGGACCACTGCCTCACCTTGCCCCACAGTGAATGAGAACGGCTGCAATAGTTGAATCTGCTGTCCGCGCTTGGTTAGCTCCGCCCGAACAGCCTCTGGAATACCGGGTTCCATCTGAACATCGCAGCCATCGAACGTCTGCTTGGTGAATCTAGGTTGCTCTAATGCCGCCTGCACGTTCATGCCGTAATCAACAACATTGGCAACAAATTGTGCGTGCGCCTGTGCCTGGTTCCATCCACCCATGATGCCGAACCCGATGCGGATATCTCCTTTTTCCATGAAGGCTGGAATGATGGTGTGGAGCGGCCGCTTGTGTCCCGCCAGTGAATTGGGTTGACCTGGCGTCAGGCTAAACCCAGCGCCGCGGTCTTGAAACGAGAAGCCCAGTCCCGGCGCCACCATCCCGGTGCCGTAGCCTTCGTAATTGCTCTGAATCAGTGAGACGATATTGCCGTCTTTATCGATGGTGGAAAGATAGATGGTCGTTTTGCCGTGGGCGTTCAGGTATTGCGTCAGGTCAGACGGCAGCACTTGGCAGGACGCCTTATTCATATCGATCAATTTCGCGCGCTGCTTGGCCAGATCTTTCGACAGCATCGCTTTGACTGGAATGGGCGTGAAGCGCGGATCACCGACGTAGCGGTACATATCCGCATACGCCAGTTTTTTAGCCTCGATCATCACCTGCAATGCATCGGCAGAATTATGTCCGTACTGCGCCATGGGGAACTGCTCCATGATGTTCAGCATCGATAGCGCGGCAACGCCTTGTCCGTTTGGCGGCAGCTCGTAGACGGTCCATCCGCGATAGGTAGTGGAAATCGGCTCGACCCACTCTGGTTGAAAGTCTGCGAAATCTTCCCTCGTGTGCGTACCGCCCTGGGCGCGAAGAAACTTGACCATGGTATCGGTCATGGGGCCGTTGTAGAAAGCATCTCTGCCGTGCGCCGCAACTTGTCGCAGGGAATTGGCCAGCGCCGGGTTTTGAAACAGATCGCCAAGCTTGGGCGCGACACCATCCGGGAGATAAGTTTCTTTATATCCCGGCTGTTGCATATCTCTTTTGCTGACCCAATAGCGCGCGTTGCGTTCCGCCAATGGAAAACCGTTCTGGGCATAATAAATCGCAGGCGCCAATGTTTTGCTGAAAGGCATCGTCCCAAAGCGATCCTTCAGCGCTTGCCAGCCGGCGACGCACCCCGGGATGTCGATGCTGTGAACTCCAATGGGATCGATGCTGTCGATGTGATGCGATTTCAGATAGTCGATAGTGAGAGCTTTCGGCGTCCAGCCGCTGGAGTTCAGCCCATAGAGCTTGCCAGTCTTGACGTCGTAGTAGAGCGCGAACAGATCCCCGCCCATACCATTCACGTAAGGCTGAACCACACCCATCACCGCGTTGGCAGCGATGGCGGCATCAATCGCGTTTCCGCCTTCTTCCAATATGTGGGCACCGGCTTGCGATGCTAGAAATTGCGGCGCGGCAACAATGCCGAATTTCGTGACCACCATGGAACGACCTTGCCCGGGTACGGAAGCAAATTGCTGACCGAGCAGCGTCGCCGAAGCTAAGAACACCAGAGCGGTTGTGCGGGCAAGAACCTTCATGCTGTTTCTCCTGGTGGAACGCTCGATTATTTTGCCATTGCCGCGTTGTCGAGCTCGGTTGCGATGTGTTCCACAAAAGCGGCTTCATTCTCGATCGCCTGACCGACGAGAACGATCTGCGCAGTGGCTTCGTCGTAGCGGTTTTGCTCGATAGCCTCGCGAACTCCCGGCAACGTTTTCGCATCGTATCCGGTATACCAGCCCGGTGCGTAGATCAAATTTTGCATCCACGGACGACGCGGCAGACCCTGCGGATTCGTGAGTTTCCGCGCGGCTTGCGTCAACTCCAGATTGATTGCGTCCAGACGTTCAGGTGCAATGCTTCCGCTCAGCGCGCGGGTACGAGCCGCATTGAAGTGGGCCGAGGATTTGTCGAGTGATGCCAGCGCATTGTCGAGCGGCGCGAAATTGAGATAGGGCGGCATTGCCAGCGGTGGAGGCGCGACCATCGGATGTCTCGGATCGCTGGTCAACGCGAACGCGTTCATCTGCAGTGCGGCAGCACGCTCCTTTGCCTCTTTTTGACGGGCCGCTAACAGGTCCTTCACTTCCTGATCGTAGATATGCAGCGTGTCCGCCAGAGCCGCGAAATCGTACGGCAAAACATCTGCCTGGGCCGTGCGCAGCACCAGGGTTCCGTCTGTCTGTGCCAGCGCGCGTCCGTACACATAGTTCGAATCGGCAAAATGCGAGTACCAGTAAAAATCGTCGTAGATGGAATGGTAGACACCCGCGCCGTTATCCTCGCCACCGTAGCTGACGTTGAGGGAGGCCACGCCGAGGTGATCGATAAACGCGGTGAAGTCGGAACCGGTGCCGAGCGGCCCAATGCGAAGATCGGTGCGCGTGGCAACCTCTTTGCGCGCTTCGGGAGTACCATTCAGCAATTCCCACGCACGGAGTCGCTGCCATGAAGAGACGTTGGTCTCCGGATCGGTGACTGACATTGCGACTTGATTAACCAGCGGCTCCAGCGAGTGTGAACCCTGTGCAGCCAGGTAGCCTCGCTCGTTGCCATCGCTATTAATGTATACGGCGGCATGCTGGCGAAGTTCGGCAGCATGTTCTTCCGCCCACTCGGTTGAGCCAAGCAGCATGGGCTCTTCGCCGTCCCAGGAGAAGTACATGATCGTGCGTTTCGGCTTCCATCCTGTTGCGGCCAACTGGCCGATTGCGCGAGCTTCTTCCAGCAACGCAACCTGGCCGGAGATGGGATCATCGGCTCCGTTGACCCACGCATCGTGATGATTGCCGCGCAGCACCCAGACGTCCGGTTCCTGCGAGCCGCGCATGGTCGCGACCACGTCATACACCGGTTCCAAATCCCAATTGAAGGTGAGCTTCAGATGGACCTTGGTGCTCGATGGACCGATGCGATAGGTGATAGGGAGACCGCCGCGCCAGTTGGCGGGAACGGGAGGTCCTTGCAACGCCGCGAGCAACGGCTGGGCATCTTGATAGGAGATCGGGATCACGGGAATTTTCGGCAGGGAAGGCGCATCTTCCCGCTTGAGACGCTTTGCGTCCGCGGTTGCGCCGATTCCCGGCGTAAGAGGGTCGCCAGGATAAGACGGCGCATCGAGCACGCTGCCACGCTGGACACCTCCCGCGGGACGCATGGGGCCATCAGGAAAAACCTGGTTCACGGCGTATCCATCGTCAGCCGGATCAGAGTAGATGATGCAGCCGATTGCGCCATGTTCAGCGGCGATCTTCGGCTTGATTCCTCGCCAGGACTCGCCGTAGCGTGCGATGACAATCGCGCCTTTGACAGAGATGCCATAGCGCGCCAACTGCTCGTAATCCTCAACCAGCCCGTAGTTCACATAAATCAGCGGCGCGGTCACATCTCCATCTGGAGAGTAGGCGTTGTAGGTCGGCAGCTGTTCATCTTTTTGATTGCTAGTCGGATCGACGGCGATCGCAGGTTCCTCCAGAGTGGCATGAAAATTTCCCATCTCCAGGAGACGTGTTTTCGGTGTGGGAAACAGCACCTGGAAGGTCTCGATGTGGGCGTCCCATCCCCATTTTTTGTATTGCGCCAGGATCCATTCCGCGTTCTGCTTGTCGTAAGGCGATCCCACGTGATGTGGGCGGGCGCTCAGCAGTTTCATATTGCCGTGCATGCGCTGCGGGTCAGGGATGGCGGCAAAACGTTTCTCCAAATCAGATTCGATCTGGGCGTTTGCAGAAGAGAATCCCAGCATGGCCGGCGCGTCTTGCTGCTGCGCCTGTGCACAAGGTAAATAGGCGACAACAGAGAAAAGAAAAAGAGCGGACACCAATAGGATTGCGCGGCGCAATGTTTCCTCCCCTGACTGCTGGACGTTTTTTGGTTGAGATGATGCGGGGGATTTCTCGTGTGCGGTAATCGTACTACGGCGCGTAACGTGAAGAGCGGACACATCACGACGGATGAAACCTTCCAAGCGCGAAACCGGCCGGCAACAATCGTTTCCGTCTTGGCGGGTGTTGTTGTAGGCTTGGCAAGGGACAGCCGTAACCGGTTAATCCTTCCTGAACCCTATGCCGACACCAGAGAAGCCCGACAATCAGCGCAAGATCGCGCTACGAGAGTTCGTGCAAGCGGAATCGATGATTCAGATTGCGCTCGTGCTGCCGCTTGCCTGCGTCATCGGATGGGCGATCGGGGATTATCTCGACCATAAACTGCACCAATCCTGGATTGGAATCGCTGGGCTGGCGGTAGGAATTGCTGCCGGGTTTGTTCAAGTAATTCGGATGGCCAACCACGCCAATCGCAGCGACGACAACCAATGACGCCTGAAACCAGTACACCTGTGCCGGCGAGCGAATCCACACCGCCCGCCACCGTGCCGCCTACGCCCGCAGGCACTTTGATTCAGTTTAATGAAGAGGATATTCGCCGCACCCTTCGCCGCGCACTCATCCTGGCGGGAGCTGCCGTGCTGGTGGCATCGCCGGTTTTATGGGCTTGGCTGGGCTGGCGGACTTGCCTGACGTTCGTCATCGGCGTGGCGATTTCGGCCACCGGGATTGTGGAATGGCTGCAATTGCTTTCGGCGATGATGTCCAGGATGGAAGAGGGGCGCACCCCGGTTCCAATGGGCCGCGTTTTAGTAATGTTTTTCCTGCGTTTGGCAGTCGCGGGCGTGCTCTTATATGCTAGTCTAAACAGTTTGCATGGCTCCGTTTATGCGTTGCTGGCTGGGCTGGCTGTATCGCTGCTTGCCCTGACGGTGGAATCGATCCGGCTGGTATTTCGCACCGGATGATCCCGCCTACCCATCTGACGTTGGCCTGAAGCACCAAAGCTTGAAGAACCTGGACAGAAAGTACGAACGATGCCCCTCCAACATTTCCTTGCCCACATAATGAACCACCTGTTTGCCGGGCCGGTGACGGCCATGATGAACTGGATCGGCCATCCGCCGCTCAATCCCGCCGCGCCGATCACGGGCGTATTCACCATGGAAGTGATTGCGTTCCTGATCCTTCTGATCTTCTTCATTCTGGTGCGGCTGACGCTGAGTGTGGAAAGGCCGAGCGTACCGCAGCGGCTGGCGGAGATGGTGGAAGACTTCGTTACCAACCAGACCGAGCCGATTATCGGCCACAAATACAAGGTCTATTTGCCGTTTTTGGCGGCGCTGGGATTATTTGTTCTGGTCAACAATCTGTTGGGTTTAATTCCTGACGTGGAAACCCCCACCTCTAGCTCTGTGGTGCCCCTGGGGCTGGCGTTGGTGACCTTCCTCTACTATCACTGGCAAGGATTAAAAGAAAACAAGGCGAAGTACGTCAAGCAGTTTGTCGGGCCGGTGTGGTGGCTGGCACCGCTGATGATTTTGATTGAGCCGATTTCTCACCTTGCCCGCGTGCTTTCGTTGACGGTTCGTCTGTTCGCGAATATGTTCGCCAGCGATTTGTTGATTCTTATCTCTTTCATGCTGTTTCCCATTGTCTTCCCAGTTGTCTTTATCGGGCTGCATTTAGGCGTTTCACTGATTCAGGCGTATGTGTTCATGATGCTGTCCTCCATTTACATTGGACAGGCGATTGCGCACGAGCACTAGCATTTGAGTTTTGCTGGAGTTGCATTCCCCTTCAGCGGCAATACCCCCGAAGGTGTGGCAGAGGACGCAGCAGGGCAGGCGTCCACGTCTCACTCGCGGGAGATCTTAAGAAACTATCGGAGTTACATACATGCGTACCATGCAAAAGGTTTTTATGATGCTATCGGTGCTGTGCCTGGCCGTTCCAGCCTTTGCGCAAGCCAGTGGCGGCGATTCCTCCCATGCCAGTATGGTGGCGATTGCAGCCGGCATCTCGATGGCAATTGCGTCCGGGCTTTGCGGATTGGGTGAGGGTTATGCGGTGGGGTCTTCCTCGCTCGCGATTGCTCGCAATCCAGGCGCGCGGCCGGCGATTTTCCTGTTCCTGGTGCTCGGCCTGGCCTTTATTGAATCGCTGGCGCTGTTCACATTCGCCATTATTTTCATCAAGGTAAAGTAAAAAACTTCAAGTTTCACGCAAACAGCCTCCGGCGGCGGAGGCCGTTTGTGTTTGTCGGTGAAGTGGATGCAACGGGAACGGTCGCGTCGCGACTAAGCGCTCCGAATCGCAGCTCGTGTCCAGCGGGAAGAGCCCGTGTGGTGGCCAACTCCATCGTTCCGCGCGAAACGGCATCAACAAGTCGGATCGACCGAGCAAGAGATCCCTGCAAAACTTTACGTCATCTAATGGAAAAGTGAGACGAGCGCTGCTGAAGGTAGCGCTGTAAAAGTGGAAGCGCCGGCGCGGGCCAGGTCGAGAATGCGTCCGGGAAAGATTCCAAGGGCAAATACGGCCAGCACCAGAATTGCCATCGCCAACACAAATGAGGGCCGTGCACGGGCTGTGTCTGCTTCGCGCGGGGGATGTTCCGCAACCATGTACATCTGGGCCAACAAGCGCAGGTAGTAAAACGCCGCTACGCCGCTGTTCAACAGGCCCAAGATCGCCAGCCAGGCGTTACCGGAGTTGACGGCGGCGGTGAAAACATAAAACTTTCCGAAGAATCCGGCGGTGAAGGGGATGCCAATCAGGGAAATCAGAAAGACCGCGAAGGCCGCGGCTGCGACCGGATGACGTCGTGCCACACCGGCGTAGTCGCTGAGATTGGTTCGGGCTTCGTTGTAGCCGGAAAGATAGCCGATAATTCCGAAGGCTCCCACGTTCATCGCGGCATAGGCAGCAGTATAGAAGCTGGCAGCGGCAATCCCCATGGGCGCCAGAGCGGTAAATGCAACCAGTAGATATCCGGCGTGGGCAATCGAGGAGTAGGCTAGCATGCGCTTCACATTGCGCTGCGTGAGGGCGCCCAGGTTGCCAATCGTCATGGACAGGACGGCGAGAATCCAGACCAGCGGCATCCACACATGAGTCGCCGACCCGAAGGCGCCATACGTGACGCGAAGCAGCACCGCGAAGGCAGCCGCTTTGGGTGCGGTCGACATCAGGCCGACGACTGGAGTGGGCGCGCCCTCGTAAACATCGGGGGTCCACACGTGGAAGGGAGCCAGCGACACCTTGAAGCCGAGCCCGACCAGCATCATGCCAAATGCCACGGTCAGCAGAAGCGGCGATGCGCCGCCGGCGACTCCTTTGGCAATCTCGTAGAGGTTCGTCGAGCCGGTGGCGCCGAAACATAGTGCGATGCCGTACAGAAAAAATGCGGTGGCAAAGGATCCCAGCAAAAAATATTTGATGGAAGCTTCAGGGCTGGTCGCGCTGCGCTTGCGATAACCGGCGAGGATGTAGGTGGCGATGGAGGAGATTTCCAGGCTGATGAAGACCATCAGCAGCCCGACGGAGCAGGTCATCAGCATCATCCCGGTCGCGCCGAACAAGATCAGAGCATAGTATTCGCCGACATAGATGGTGTGTCCCTCGAAATAATCGAGCGAGATCAGCAGCGTAACCAAAACGATGCCGCCGATGACCAGGTGGAAGAAGACACTAAAGGCATCCGACCGCACCGTGCCGAAGAATGCCGTACCGGCCGGGATAAATAGTTGGTACACGCTGGCCGCGATGGCCGCGAGCGTGCCAAGGATCGCGACGACGCCAAGCGGCTTGCGGCTGGTTTTCGGTTTCAAAACTGCTTCCACCAACATGACCAGCACGCCGGTCAAGGTCATCAAGATTTCCGGCAGAATCCGCAGTGCGGGAGAAACAGCGGCCATGGAGGAACTCATCGACGGGTTCATCGGGCCACCTCTCGCGTCACTGCATATGTTGCCGGTGCGGAGGAAAGCTTAACGTACGCAGCCGAACTCGCGGCCGCGTTCACGGGGGACATCGCGGGAACGGTCAAGTCAATCGCGTGCATCCAGAAAACGGAGGCCACACCCATGGCAATCATCAGGGCAATCGTGGGCCATACGGCAGCTCGTTCACGCCAATTGACATCCTTGACTGAAAGCGCGGCGACGCCGGTCGACGGCTGGCCATAAAACACCCGCTGAATCATCCACAGCATGTAGGTAGCGGAAAGAATCACTCCCAAGGTAGCTGCGCTCGCCATTCCGGGATGCGTCTGGAAACTGCCGCTCAAGATAAGAAATTCTCCGACAAACACGTTCAGCGACGGCAGCCCGGTCAGCGACAATGTGGTGATGACGAACAGCACTGCCAGGCCTGGCAGCTTGGTCGCGACGCCGCCGAGTTTGCCCATATCGTAGGTACCGTATCGCTCGTACAGGATGCCGAGCAACATGAAAAACGCGCTGGCCGAAATGCTTTCATTCAGGATTTGATAGGCAGCGCCATCCATGCTGGCCGCGGTGAAGGCATAGATTCCGAGCACGATGAAGCTGACCGCGCTCAATGTTGCGTAGGCGGCAAGACACTTCAAGTCCGTTTGCGCCAGCGCCATTAAAGCTCCATAGAGAATGCCGATGGCGCCGAGCGTGACCATGAGCGGCGCAACGTGGACGGCCTGGGTGGGAAAAAGTCCAACATGCCAGCGCAGCATGGAATAGAGCCCCAGCTTTCCGGCCAGAATCATGGCGACGGCTGTGGGGGCTTCGCTGATGCCATCGCGCAGCCAACCATGCAGGGGAAATACCGGCACCTTGACCGCGAAGGCCAGCAGGAACGCAAGAGAAGTCCACCACAGTGCAGTGGCGTGAGCTCCGTTCCAGTGCCGCATCTGCTGCTGCAGCTGAACAATATCAAACGTTCCAGTTTGTCCATAGAGCCACAGCATGCCGACCAGCAGCAGGGCGGATGGGATGAAGGCGTAGAGGAAAAACTTGATGCCGGCGGCTCGTCCATTGGTGCGGCCATACATGCCGATCAAAAGTGCAAGCGGGACGATCGAAAGCTCCCAAAATGCGTAGTAGAGAATCAGGTCGAGCGCGACGAACACGCCGTACATCGCTGTCTGCTGCAGCAGGAGCAGCGCATAAAACTCACGGGTGCGGTCTTGAATCACGCGCCAGGAAATGAGCACGCCGAGCGGCGCCAGGAAGGATACCAGCACCACCAGCCACATCGACAATCCGTCTACGCCAACGTGGTACTGGATGGCAGGATTGGTAATCCAGGGAATGTTCAGCTCGAACTGAAAACCTTGCTGTTGTTGATAGTTGAAGTGCGCCGGCAGATGCAGTGCCATCACAAAGAGAAACAGTGTCAGCAGCAGAGAAAATACCTGAGGAGCGCGCCCGCGCCTCGGCAACAACAGCACCACCACCGCGCCAGCCGCGGGTAGAAAGGTGAGCCATGTAAGAATGCTTGCGTTCAACTTGAAATTCCTTCCTTACTTAGAACGAATGCGCCAGATACAGCACCACCACCAGAACCGCAGCCGCACCGGCAGCCAGCCAGCCTGCGTAGGAGCGTATATTTCCCGATTGCATGCGACGAATGCCCGAACTCGCGCCATTGGCCGTCGCCGTCATCGCGGTATTTGCACCGTCGATGATTCCAGCCTCAATCCCGCGCCCAAGTACATTTCTTGAAAACGCCAGAATTGGACCCACAATGACGGCTCCATAAATTTGATCGACCCAATATTTATTCCAGATCAACGTGTAGAGAGCTTTCGCGTTCTGCGCGGCGCTCTCCGCCAACTGTGGTTTGCGGCGGTACATCAGGTCGGCGAGCCACCACCCAAACAGAGCGACCAGCATCGACACGCCGGCAAGAAGTCTATCCAGCAGGGTGTCGGCAGCTGTCGCAGCGGCCGTTGGAACTACGTTGGCCGCAGTGGGGAACACGGGGTCAAGAAAATGCGCGATCCAATCGTGTCCACCCAGGGCTGTGGGCCAGCCGATCCATCCCCCTGCAAGAGAAAGAAATCCAAGAATGATGAGCGGGAGCAGCATCGACCAGGGGCTTTCATGCACACCATGGGAACCATGCTCCCCGTGTCCGGCGGTAGCCTCGTCATATCGCGCCGTGCCGAAAAATGTCATGTACCAAAGCCGGAACATGTAGAACGATGTCAGCCCGGCGGTGATCAATCCTACCGCCCACAGGATTTTGCCATCGTGCGGAGTGATGAAATCTGCCGCCAGAATTGCGTCCTTGCTAAAGAATCCTGCGAAGGGAAACAATCCGCTAATGGCCAGAACAGCGGCCGTCATAGTCCAGAACGTGATTGGCAACTTCTTCCGCAGACCGCCCATATTTCGCATATCCTGTTCGCCGCCAAGGGCGTGAATCACGCTGCCTGCGGCCAGGAACAAGAGCGCCTTGAAGAACGCATGGGTGACCAGATGGAAAATTCCCATCGAGTAAGCAGTCACGCCACAGGCCAGAAACATGTAGCCCAATTGCGAGATGGTGGAGTAAGCCAGCACCCGCTTGATGTCGGTCTGCAAAATGCCGATGGTTGCCGCAAAAAATGCTGTAGCCGCGCCAATGATGGCGACGATTGCGAGGGCAAGCGGTGAGCGCCCGAACAGGACATGGGCGCGCGCCAGCATGTAGACGCCGGCCGTCACCATGGTCGCCGCGTGGATGAGCGCCGAGACTGGTGTGGGACCTTCCATCGCGTCCGGCAGCCATACGTAGAGCGGAATCTGCGCTGATTTACCTGTTGCCCCCAACAGCAGCAGCAATGCGATGGCGGTTAAAAATCCGCCCTGCATTTCGGGGTGTGCGGTGATCGTCGCAAACACCTGGCGAAAGCTGAGTGTGCCAAAGTGAGCGATCATCAGGAACATCGCCAAAAGAAATCCGAAATCGCCGACCCTGTTGACGATGAATGCCTTCTTGCCAGCATTCGCTGCCGAATCCTTGGTGTAATAAAAGCCGATGAGTAAATAGGAGACGAGTCCGACACCCTCCCAGCCAACAAACATCAGCAAGAAATTGGCCGCCAGCACCAGCGTCAGCATGAAAAACAGAAACAGATTCATGTAGGCGAAGAAGCGCCAGTAACCGTCCTCGGCCGCCATGTATCCGACGGAGTAGAGGTGAATCAGCAGACCCACCCCGGTGACAACCAGCACCATGACCAGTGTTAATTGATCCAGCAGAAAGGAGAAGTTTGCGTGGAAGCCTGAGACGGCAATCCATGGAGTGGAAAAACTCTCGAGATAAGGCAGCGCGAGACCTTGATGGACGCGCGCCACAATCCACAGCACCTGCGCGAACGCCGCGGCAGGGAAGAGCAGTGCGACCGCAGAGACGAGCGGTTTGGGCAAACGTCGGCCCAGGGTTCCATTGATCGCGAAGCCTGCCAGCGGAAGCAGCGGCAGCAGCCAAAGATGTAAAGAAGGTGTCATAGTTTCATCAAGTCGATCTGGTCGACATTCAACGTATTGCGTGAGCGGAACAGCGAGATGATGATGGCCAGGCCGACAGCCGCCTCCGCAGCGGCGACGACCATGACAAAGAAAACAAAAATCTGACCGCTCACTTGATGCCAATGATTGGCGAAAGTGACGAAGGCAAGGTTGACGCCATTCAGCATCAGTTCAATCGACATGAACACGGTAATGATGTTGCGCTTGATCAGAAAGCCGCAGATGCCGATGCAGAAAAGCGCAGCGCTCAGAATCAGATACCAGGCAATGGGCACAGTCATCTCAGTTCTCCTTCCGTGCGAGAACGACCGCGCCGAGAATTGCCACCAGGATCAATATCGACGTGACCTCAAAAGGCAGCAGAAGGTTGCGGAACAGGACACGGCTCAGGTCGGCAGTGGTGACCAGGAAAGAGCCGAGTCGAGTGCCTCCAAAGCCGATGCGCAATGTAAGGAACGTGGAGGCGAGGACGGTAAACAGTGCCAGCACGCCGGGGATGCCCGCGAAATAGGCAGCGCGGCTTCCGTGGGTGCGCTCCTCTTCACCGGCGTTCAGCAGCATGATGACGAAAACGAACAGCACCATAATGGCGCCCGAATAGACGATGATTTGCGCGAGAGCAAGAAATTCCGCGCCCAGTAACAGGTACAGAACGGCGAGCGAAGACATGACCACGATCAGCGACAGAGCGCTGTTAATCGGGTGCCGCTGCAGCAGCAGGTTCAGCGCGCCGCCCAGGCACAAAAGTGCGAACAGGATGAAAACAGCTACGTTCATCGTGGTCCTATTCCAGCGGATACTTGTGGATAGTTAGCCATGGAATGCCAGCACCAGACTGGTTGCCATCACATTCACCACGGCAATCGGCAACAGATATTTCCAGCCGAAACCCATCAGCTGGTCATATCGGAAACGCGGCAACGTGCCGCGCACCCAGACGTAAAGAAACAGAAAAGAAAACACCTTAAGAACAAACCAGAATACCGGCAGCAGCGCCTGCACGATCGGGCCGCCGATGGCTGGGAGCAAATTGCCGAATGGGCTCGACCAGCCGCCCAGAAACAAGACAGTCGCCACGCACCCGACGGTGATCATGTTGGCGTACTCCGCCATGAAAAACATGGCGAACTTCATCGAGCTGTATTCGGTATGGTACCCGGCTGTCAGTTCGCTCTCGGCTTCCGGCAAGTCGAAAGGGGTGCGGTTGGTTTCCGCAAATGCGGCGCACAGGTAAATAAAGAAGGCGACAAATTGGAAACCGCCAAACACATTCCATGAAAGGATGCCATGGGTGTTCTGCAGGTTGACGATGTCTCGCAGGCGCAGCGATCCAGTGCGCAGGACGATTCCAATCACTGACAGGCCAAGTGCAAGTTCGTAGCTGACCATTTGCGCGGAAGAGCGCAGGGATCCCAGGAGTGAATATTTATTGTTCGATGACCAGCCGGAGAGGGCAATGCCGTAGACGCCAATGGAGGTGACGCCGAGGATCACCAGCAGGCCAATATTCAGATCGGCGATCTGGAACATGTCGACGCCGTGCCAGCGAATATTCTCGCCGAACGGGATCACACCAATGGAAATCAGCGCGCAGGATAACGCGATAATCGGCGCCAGAATAAACAGCGGGCGAAACACCGCCGTGGGCATCAAATCTTCTTTTAAGAAAAGCTTCAGGCCATCGGCCATCGGCTGCAGCAGTCCAAACGGGCCGACGCGAGAAGGTCCCCAGCGATTCTGGATGCGACCCACTAATTTCCGCTCCAGAAGCACCGTGTAGGCAACTGCCATCAGGAAGATGACCGTCACCACGGCGACTTTCAGCAGACTTAGGAGAAGAAAAATCAGAATGTTCACGTGCGTATCATTTCCACTTCAGAACCCTCGTGACTCGTGCACATACAAACGCTGCGCAACTTGCCCGCCTCACAAATTTCTACCTTGGCATCAGTCTGCAGCGGCCATGCTTTTTTTCGCTTGAAACACTTCTACTTCGTTCAGCTTTTCGCTGTAATGTCCTAACGTACCGGAGGTGAACAGCGTGTCACTTGAAGGCATCACTCCATCCGGTCGATTTGCGATTTGCGAAATTTGCACTAGACCCGCGCCATCCGGCGCGACATGCTGGCTTGTTCCCGCCAGCAAATCAATGCGATCGAAATCGTATCCTGGAACCAGCCG
This sequence comes from uncultured Acidobacteriota bacterium, assembly GCA_963735505.1. Taxonomy (GTDB): domain Bacteria; phylum Acidobacteriota; class Terriglobia; order Terriglobales; family Acidobacteriaceae; genus JAKAAZ01. Next base: position 190,912 of record CAVTLR010000019.1, read on the forward strand.
CTGAATCTCATCGAGAATTGCGTTCGGATCGAATGGGCTCAATTTGGGCTCGAGATTGTGTGCCGCCAGCCAAATTCCATGGCGATCCGCCTCGCCCGATTGCGCTCCGCGGGATTGGCCCATATCGGCGCGCACACCCTTGCCGAAGGGAACCAGCGTGTGCACATCTTCTCCCATGGTGTCGGCGATGCGTACGATCAATTCAAGGTCGGATCGAACGCCGGCTCGATCTCCGGCTTTTTTCACCTGTTGCAGGTCGCCGAATGTGTTGGTGACTGTGCCGGATTTCTCATAGAGATTCGACGTCGGCAGAATCACGTCGGCCAGCTTCGCGGTCGCGGTCATAAACATGTCCTGCACCACGACAAATGTATTGCGCAACGCTTCCGGGGAAACACCGAGGCGCTCCACCGGATCGTCGCCGACAACATAGAGTGCCGCAAGCTCGTTGCGGGCAGCGGCCTCGAACATTTGCGCAAGATCCAATCCTGCTTGCTGCGGTAACCGAGCGCCATACTCAGCGCGCAGGCCATCTCCCAGTTCAACAGGCGTGTAGCCGGGGAGCAAGTCAGGGTAGAGACCCATATCGGACGCACCGCGAGAGTTCGCATAATCGCCCAGGCAAGCAAACTTGGTGTCTGGCAGCGACAATCCAAACTTCACCAACGCATCGATGGCGTCGCCCCGCAGTTCCGATCCGAAAACAATCAGCAGATTCGGTTCGTTGCGGAGGGTATCGCGGAGAGCCTTCGCTTTCTCGCCAAATGCATGACCTTCCTGGCCGCAGAGAAAAAGTGCAAAGTCGCCGTACGCATCAGCGGGAATCTGAACGAAGGATTTTGCCTGGTGGTGCAATTTGATTTCGCGATGATTCGCCAGATAAATGCGGGCGCTGTTGTGGCGAACATTGGTGCGCAGATTCCACGCCAGCAGAGGATGTTGCTCCGTCGGGTCATTGCCGAGGACAAAGATGGCTTTTGCGGAGCCTGCGTCGGCGACGCTCGCCATGCGATGACTCTGGCCCGCCATTGCACGCGTGAAACGAACGTAGTCAGTGGTGCGATGGTGATCAATATTATTGGTGCCGAGAGTTTTGCGTGCGGTCTTCTGCAGCAGATAGGCTTCCTCATTCGTAATACGAGTCGAGCCGATCACGCCAATGCTTGCGCCACCGCGCTCGTCACGCGCCGCACGGAATTTCTGCGCGACGACCTTGATTGCATCTTCCCAGGTGACTGCGGCAAATTCACCGTTGGACTGACGAACAAGCGGCTGCGTCAATCGCTCCGCGTTATTTGCAAAGTCGAAGGCAAAGCGGCCTTTCACGCATAAAAATTCCCCGTTGAGTCCGCTCTTGTCGCGATTGTCACCGCGAACAATCTGCATGCCGTTGTCGTTGCTTCGCACCCCCAGGGTCGTCTTGCAGCCATCGCCGCAATGGGTGCAGATGGTGCCGACGTGCGTCATCTCCCACGGCCTGGTTTTATAGCGATAGGTGTCGGACGTAAGCGCGCCCACCGGGCAAATGTCGATGCACATGCCGCACTGTTCGCAGTCCAGCTGACTCTGATCGTTCGGCGCAATCACAGATCCGGAGTTGCGCTGCTGAATGCCCAGCGCAGCGACATCCATGCCTTCATTGCAGACTCGCACGCATCGGTAACAGAGAATGCAGCGCGGGCGATCGAAGAAGACCACCGGGGACCACTGCTGCTCGTCACGATGGTTCTTGATCTCGATGAACTGCGAGCCGCCGGCGCCGTACTTGAAGGTCATGTCCTGCAACTCACACTCGCCGCCCGCGTCGCACACTGGGCAATCGAGCGGATGATTGGCAAGCACTAATTCCAACATGGCTTTGCGCGCCTGCTTGATTTCGTCGGTCTCGGTCGAAACGATCATGCCTTCGGCGATCGGAGTGGTGCAGGCCGTCTGCAGTTTCGGCATTTTTTCAATGCGCACCAGGCACATGCGGCACGCCGCCTGCAACGACAGGCCAGGGTAATAGCAGAAGGCGGGGATTTCGATTCCGACCTTGCGGCAAGCCTCAATCAACAGCGTTCCCGCGGGAGCTGTGATTGTTTTGCCGTCGACGGTGAGTGTTACATCAGCCATTCGGTGCTCTTTCGCTTGTAATGTTCCGGTTACGAAACCTCGACTAATGCAGGTGCCAAGGTTTTAGATTCAGGGTTCCGTCCATATGGGCACGGTTTTCCATTGAGATGGTCTTCAAATTCTTGTCGAAACTTTTTCACGAATGCGATGGTCGGCATAGCGGCAGCATCGCCCAGCGGGCAGAAGGTGCGACCGAGCATGTTTTCTGCCAGATAACGGATGTTGTCGATGTCTTTGGCTTCGCCGCCGCCTGCATGGAAGCGAGTCAATGTCTTTTTCAGCCAGTCCGTGCCTTCACGGCAGGGAATGCACCAGCCGCAGCTTTCGTGCTGGTAGAACTGAATGGTACGGAGCGCAAACTCGACCATACAGACGGTGTCATCCAGCACCACCACGCCACCCGAACCGAGCATGCTGCCCGCTTTGCCCACCTGGTCGAAATCCATGCCAATGTCGATTTCACTCGCCAGAAGTACGGGTGTGGAAGAGCCGCCGGGGACAACAGCCTTTAACTGACGACCACCGCGAATGCCACCGGCAACCTCGTAAATCATTTTTTTCAGGTTGTAGCCCATCGGCAGCTCGTACACGCCATTCCGTTCGGCATGACCGCTGATGCAGAACAGACGGGTGCCGCCATTGCGAGGTGAGCCGAGATTGGCATACGCTTCCGGACCCATGTTCAGAATAGGAGGAACAGAAGCAATGGTCTCGGCATTGTTGATGACCGTGGGTCCGCCGTACAGTCCGACGACCGCAGGGAATGGCGGCTTAATGCGCGGAATACCGCGTTTGCCTTCCAGCGATTCCATCAGCGCCGACTCTTCACCGACTTCGTAGGCACCTGCGCCCGTCTGCGAGACGATGTCAAAGTCGAAGCTTGAACCGAAGATTCCTTTGCCGAGAAATCCCTTGGCATAGGCATCGGCGATCGCCTTCTCCATAATCTTGAGCAGGTAGCGATACTCGCCGCGCAAATAGATGAAACCAAGCTTGGCGCCGATGGCCAGCCCGGCGATGATCGTGCCTTCAATCACCGCATGAGGATCGTGCAGAAAGATCAAATGATCTTTGCAGGTGCCCGGCTCGCTTTCATCGCCATTGACCAAGACATATTTGGGCTTCTCAGACTGCTTGGGCACGAACGACCATTTCATGCCAGTCGGGAAGCCAGCGCCGCCGCGGCCGCGCAGGTTGGAGGCTTTCATTTGCGCGATAATCCAATCCGGACCCTGTTCAATGGCCTGTCGAACCGCCTTATATCCGTCGAGCTCGATATAGCGATCAATATCGGTCGCGCCCTGACCAAATCGACGGCTGACGACCTTGACTTCTTCGGGATGGGAAACGAGTCTGGGCATTTTCCTATTGACCGGCCTTACTGCGATATTGCTCCAGAACTGCGTCGAGCGATTCCGGCGTCAATTCATCATGAAAGTCATAGTTCACCTGGATCGCCGGCGCCCAGCTGCAGGCTCCGATGCATTCCACTTCTTCCAGCGTAAACATGCCGTCCGGCGTGGTCTGCTTGTGGCCGATGCCGAGGCGATTTTTGCAGTGTTCGAAAAGTTGCTGGCCGCCTCGCAGCATGCAACTGATGTTGGTGCAGACCTGCACGTTGTATTTGCCAATCGGCTGGGTACGCAGCATGGAGTAGTAGGTCAGCACATTACGAACATCCAGCACAGTAATGTCGAGCCGCTGGCCAATCTCTGCGATGGCCGCGCCTGAAAGATATCCAATTTCATCCTGCGCATACAGCAGCATGGGGATCAACGCGGATCGACGCCGCGGATACAGAGTGACCAGCTTGTCGAAACGTGCGGCAAGCTCCGGAGAAAAGATTGTTTCGCCGGGTTTTGGATTTTCAACGATGTTTGTCAGACTCATGCTTGCACCTTGCGCAGCAAATATTCCACGGCCACTTCCACTTCGAGCGGAGACTCCAGGCCTTCCAGTTGCACTAAACCGTGTTCTGTGAAGAAAAATGTCGCGTACTCGTCACCCAGCTCACCGTTCTCCGGACGAAACTCCGTGGCGCCGATGCCGGTTTCGTTGGGTCCAACAATACTTAGCTTGCCGAACGGACCTAACACATCCAGCCGAGCCTCTTTGCTGGAATGAATGCGTAATGAATGCGACGGAGCGGCAATCGAATGCATGGCTACGTGAGATCGAAGCAGGGAAGCGAACGAGATCCACAATTCCCGAGCCAACTGCGCTGATGCAGGCGATTCCACGGAAACCTCGGCAGCGGCACTCATCGATCAATCTCCCCAAGTACGATGTCGATCGAACCGATGGCGGCTACAACGTCGGCGATCAGCCTGCCAACACACATTTTCTCGATGGCCTGCAAAGTGGCGAAGGTTGGGTTGCGCATGTGGACACGATAGGGCTTCGCGGTGCCATCGCTGACCACGTAATAACCCATTTCGCCACGTGAGGACTCGATCGCTTGATAGACTTCGCCGGCGGGGACTCCGAAGCCTTCGGTCACGATCTTGAAGTGATGGATTAACGCCTCCATCTGGGTCTTCATAGCTTCTCGGTCAGGAAGAACAATCTTAGGCGCGTTGGCTTTGATCGGTCCTTCCGGCATGCCGTCGAGCGCCTGGGTGGCAATCTTGACTGCCTCGCGCATTTCCTGCACGCGCAGCACGTACCGAGCCCACACGTCACAGTCGGTCGAGACCGGCACTTTGAACTGAAACTTCTCATAGCCGGAATACGGCATGTCACGCCGCAAATCCCAATCAACTCCGCTGGCACGCAATGGCGGTCCCGTCACACCCAGCGCAATCGCATCCTCGCGGCTCAGCAGTCCAACTCCTTTGAGGCGATTGATGAAGATTGGATTGCCCGTGAGCAGGTTTTCGTATTCGTCAATTTTCTCCGGCATCGTCTTCAGGAAGGCGCGCACGCGAGGGAAGAAATCCAGTGGCGGATCCAGCGCAAGGCCACCAATGCGGATATAGGACATCATCATGCGCTGACCAGCCAGATCATCGAAGAGGCGCAGAATTTGTTCGCGCTCACGGAAGCAATAGAGGAAGACAGTGAGCGCGCCAATGTCCATGGCGTGGGTGCCGAGCCAGATCAGATGCGAATTCAGGCGGGTCAACTCCGCCAGCAGCACGCGCATCCACTGTGCGCGCTCTGGGATTTCCAGTTGCAGCAGTTTTTCTACCGCCAGGCAATAACAAAGGTTGTTATGCATGGGACTGCAATAGTCGAGGCGGTCGGTCAGCGGAACCACCTGCTGATAAAACTTCGCTTCGCAGGTCTTCTCGATGCCGGTGTGGAGAAAGCCGATGTCCGGAGAAACGCGAACCACAACCTCGCCGTCAATTTCCAGCACCAGGCGCAGCACTCCGTGCGTCGATGGATGCTGCGGACCCATGTTCAGAATCATGGTGCGATCTTCGCTCGAGTCGACGGCGATGGGAGCGGTCATCAGGTTTCCCATTAGCGGTAGCCCTCCACCGGGAAGTCTTTGCGCAGCGGATTGCCCTGGTAATCGTCCGGCATCATGATGCGGCGCAGGTTCGGATGGCCACCGAAGCGGACGCCAAACAGGTCGAAGATTTCACGCTCATAGAAATTCGCGGCAGGCCAAACGCCGGTGATGCTATCGACGGAGGGATCGCCCTCCTCGACCAAAACGGCGAACCGGATGCGTTGATGCAGCGAGTGCGAAAGGATGTGGTAGGTCACCTGGAAACGGGGTTGATTCGGATACCAGTCGACGCAGGTGACGTCGACGAGAAAGTTATAGCCGGCAGCCTGCACCGTCCGGCAGGCAGCAATGATCGATTCGCGGGCGATGGTCAGCGTAAGTTCTTCGCGATCGTACTTTGCGTTTTGAATGGCACCAGGTAAATCTTGAGTAAAGGCCGCAATGGCCCGGTGATCCGCATGGGCGGCGAGAACAGCGGCTCTATTTTCTTCAGTCTCAGTCACAAGTCCCATGCCTTGGCGCGCAAATCCTATTCAGGTGGTATGCCGGTTAGAAACGATGAGCGGTTCTTCTTTCAGAAAATCCGCGCAGAGACGGTCAGCGGGTCGGTCTGCAATTCATTTGACCTATAGGTCTGCCTTATCCTTGGACCAATCGAGAATGCCTTTTTTCCAGATGTAAAAGTAGCCCACCAGGACGAAGCCGATGTACACCACCATTTCCCAGAAGCCGAAGAAGCGGGAGCCGGTGATGGCCGGAAGTTTGCGATAGATGACTGCCCACGGAAACATGAAAACGGCTTCCACGTCGAACAGAATAAAAAGCATCGCCACCATGTAGAAGCGAACAGAAAAACGTCCGCGTGCATCTCCCTGCGGGACAATGCCGCACTCATATGTCGATAGCTTTACTTTTCCCGGCCGGTGACGCCCGACTAGCCACGACGCCAGAACAATGATGCTGGATAGCCCGACGGCAGCCAGAATCTGGATCAGCAAGGGCACGTAATTCCAGAAGTAATTGGGAGTTTGCATTGAGGGACGCAGTCGAGGCGCGCGTCAATATTCTGTAGCCGCCTCTAGCTCGACTTTAAAGTTGAATCGCATCACTGTCAAGCCGCGCAGGGCAACAGGATCATGGAGTTTCGTTGCTTGCAGGTGAGGTTGCAGTGGGTGCAATGTGAAGGAAACCAGCGTCATGCATGAACCGTTGGGCTTGCGAAGAGTGTAGCTTCCATGTCGATCGAAACCGCCCCGCAGTCCAGCCCTGGGGGAACTTCAGTAACCATAAAGTTTTTCATTTTGGAGCGCATTTCCAATTTGAGACGTGCAACCCACAACGCGTCATTTTTCATCCCATCGCGCGGCTCGGAAACGTCACTATGAATGGGAGAGAGGTTTCCCCATGTTGAATCACAACAGCGTCGATGCGGTTCCGATGGCCGATGCAGACCACGTCTCGGAGAGGCAGAATCCTGCCGAAATTGAAACAGAAATCAGTCTCGGAGGAGGCCCAGCTTTTCAAGACCTTGTCTCGGAAGCGCGATGTCGCGCCCATCGCTTATATGCCAAGGGCACTCGCAGCCAGCGCAAGATCACGCAACCTACGAAGAGTGCTTACGCGTGAGCAGGGACGCGCCTTGGAAATGATTGGCCACGCTGTCGACTACCTGAACGATTGCTACCTGTTTGAAGGAGATGACGACGAACTGATCAATATTGGCGGATCCTGCAGCCAAGCGATTCAGATCCTCATCTCGTTGCGCTCGCAGATCCTGCAATCCGCACCGATTCGCGAACCACGAACATTGCGCCTGTGGAACGCACTGTTCCATCGTCACACCAATGAAAGACCTGGAGTCGTGTTTCATCGTGCGAGCGATCACGGGTCGCAAAACAAACCGGTCTCCGTGCTACCCTTGTCTTCATCCAGGTGACCAAGCTCTGGACGTTGAACGACGTCCAGCCCGAGGGAACCCACGATCCAGTGAAGGCCGCGATCCAATGAATCTCACCATCAACGGGCGCGATCGAGAGTTTCCGGAGCTGGGACCGGACTCCTGCCTCCATCATCTGATCGAAGCTCTGCAACTGAAGGCAGATCGGGTTGCCGTAGAGCGAAACGGCGACATCGTTGCTCGTGCGACCTGGGCAGACGTGCGCCTTGAAGATGGAGACAAACTGGAAGTCGTCCAATTTGTCGGTGGCGGCAGATAGCGATTCTGCAGGGGTCGTCCGATCCGGATTTACGTGTGTCAAACCCAGCGTTGAAAGCATTTTCGCGCCGAGTGCTAACGGACTCCACACCATTCCGGGCAACCATCTGAAGCCGTGTTGATGTCACTTCCGAGGTTGTTGACTCTGTTCTCTCCGCGGCGTATTGTTTCGCCAAGTAAAAATCTTTCGCGCACGGAGTTCGTCATGACCGTTCCGCCACGTTTCACCCACCGTCTAGTATCTGTTCTAGCCATTGTTCTCGCTTCCACCCTGTCGACTGGCATACTTGCTGCGCAGAACCCAGCTCCCGGAACCGGAACAGGTTGGTCCCAGCCAGATACGCTTCGCATCGCCAAAGAAGTCCAGAAGCGGCTCGGCGGCCTCACCAACTACGCCGTTTTCGATTGGATCACCTTCGGGTTGCAGAACAAGAGCGTCATCCTGAAAGGATTTGCGTCGCGCCCTGTTCTCAAAACCGAGGCGGGCAATTCTGTCAAAGGGATCCCTGGTGTGGAATCGGTTGACAACCAGATCGAAGTCCTTCCCACCTCCTTTATGGACGATCGCATCCGCGGGGATGTCTACAACCGCATCTATACCCAGCCCGCGCTGCGCAGATACAACGCCAACCAAGGCACAAACAGGCAAGCCATTGGACCGGGACCCAGTGTGGCCCGGATGGCGGGTGGAATTACCGCCGATCCTCCGCGGGGATTTAACGCTATTCACATTATCGTGAAGAATGGGAACGTCGCTTTGTACGGCGTCGTTGATAGCGAGAGTGATGCGGCAATTGCAGACATGCAGGCTAAGTCCACGCCTGGAGTATTCAGCGTAGAGAATTACCTGATTGTTCCGCAGAAGGCACCCAAGGCAGAAAAGAAGAAGTAGCGTGTGACGCGGGGTGCTGGCAGAACCTGCCAGCACCTGAACGTCTCTCTCCGCGGATGCACCCATCACTGTCGATTTGCCGATGACCGTGAATACAAGCACAATGGGAGTAAGAAATTACTTGACACGATGTAAAGTCTCCTTTACTTATATGTAAAGGAGACTTTACTTATGGACAAAGTCTGCAAGATGTACCGGAAACAGGCGTACATCGGCTTTGCTGTTTATACGGCTGTGGCACTTGTCGCCGTGTGGGTGGTTGCGAAATATCAGTTGGGTGAATGGCGCATCCCGGTCGCCCTCACGCCGATCGTGCCGGCACTGTTCATTGCTCGCTCCATCGTCCGTGGGTTCTCCAGCTGCGATGAACTGCAAATAAGAATCCACTTCGAGTCACTGGCCTTTGCCTTTGTGGGTACGGCCCTGTTAACCCTTACCTTTGGGTTCTTGCAGGCTCTTGCCGGTGTTCCAATAGCCAACTGGGTGTGGGTCTGGCCATTGATGGGAACACTCTTTCTTGATCGGAAAACTGATCGCCAAGAGAAAATACCGGTGAAAAATCGGGTCAGGGAGTTGCGAGAAGGCCGAGGTCTTTCTCAGGCTGAGTTTGGCGAGAAGATTGGTGTTTCGCGCCAGACAATCTATGCCATCGAAGTCGGCAAGTACGACCCCAGCTTGCCGCTTGCGTTCCAGATCGCGAAACAATTCGGTTGCCGCATTGAGGATATTTTTGATCCGAAAGGCGTAGCGGGAAGATGGCTTTGAAATTTCGCTACTGCGCCAGCAGCAGCAGGCCGAACAGGAATACCCACAGCACGCCCATCACATGCCAATACCAGCCGGCGATATCGACGATTACCTGGCGAACTTCCATGCGCCGCGATGATTGCAGGCCTATAAGCGCAATCAGAAGAGCGGCGACACCAAGCATCAAATGAAACGTGTGAGCGCCGGTCACCAGATAGAAAAAATGGCTGTTGGGATTGGATGCCATAAAGACGCCTTCGCCATAGAGCTGGCGCCAGGCAGCAAGCTGACCCGCGATAAACAGACATCCCAGAACCAGCGTGGCTACGAGCCACGGAAAAGCACGCTTAGTTGTCGGACGGCCGAGCCCGAGCCATTCTTCCATCACGTCCAACTCACGGAAGACGCTGCGCCGCGCCATTTCCATCGTCAAGCCACTCAATACCAGGACCGCGGTATTGATCCATAGGATTGGAGGCACCGTGAGCGGGCTCCAATCAAGAATGTATTCGCTTTCCATCTGGATGTGGCTGGCATGCTGCTTCGCATAAAATGCCAGAACCAGGCAAAAGAAGAAAATCAGGTCGCCAGCCAGAACCGCTCCCAGACCCATGCGGCAGCGAGTGAGCAGATCCCGCGGACCCCGGCGAGATTGGTCTCGCCCCCAGTTTTCATCGCCGCCACCGCCCCCGGTGGGTCGGCGGTGAACGGGCGGACGACCGCCGCTGCCTGGGTCTTTGCGTTCAACATCAATCGGAGCTGGAGTAATCGTAGCGGGCATAGCGGGCGCGTTCCCGAATACTGGAAGTCTACTCTTGATTCGATGCGGTTATTGCATGAAAAGTTCTGTAAATAGAACAGAGTGGGTCATAACACGGAAATATATTTCGAACACCCTATTGGATGGAGGTTGCAGGCAGGTCGGTTTCTGTGGATTTCCATTCGAAAGTCTCCGCGTCCCAGGGGTTGGGCGACGATCTCTGCCCTCGCATCCAGCTATGCACCATGTTCCACAAGAAAAGCAGCTGTGCCGCCACCAGAAGAAAGGCTGCCATAGTGATGAAGCGCTCTAACGGCAGAAGATTCTGAAGGAACGCGGCGGTATCCGTGAGCTGCGCGTACTGGCGAGGCTCTCCGGCGAGCCCGGCAAAGTGCATAGGAAAGAACACCGCATAGGCGCCAATCAGCGACAGCCAGAAATGCCAGCGCCCCAGCCGTTCGCTCAGGAGTTTGCCGGTGAGTAGCGGAAACCAGTAGTAAACGGCTGCAAACAGCGCGAAACTGACCGCCATGCCCATGATGAGATGAAAGTGTGCAACCACGAAAAATGTGTTGTGCAGGTAGGCATCGAGAATCGGTTGCGCCAGAATGGGTCCGGTCAATCCTCCCGTGATGAACAGGGAAACGAAGCCGAGGATGAAAAGCAATGGAGTGGCACGGCGAAATCCACCCGCGAGAACTGACGCCAGCCATTGAATCACCTCGATTGCGGATGGAATCGCGATGGCAATCGTGGCTAGTCCGAATCCGCGGCCGACGTAGGGATTCATTCCGCTGACGAACATGTGGTGACCCCAGACGGAAAATCCCAGCAGTCCAATGGCGATGGTCGCGGCCACCATGGTTCGGTAGGTTCGCGGCGCCAGCGGATGCCCTGCAAAAGTCGCCAGCAGGGTTGTTGTGAGTCCCATGGCTGGAAGGACCGCGATGTACACCTCCGGATGACCGAAGAACCAGAACAGGTTCTGCCACAGCAGAGGGGATCCAGCGGCATGGTGCAGGACCACTCCATTCATTACATCGACCGGCGGAAAGAAGAAGCTGGTGCCGAAATGACGATCGCTGAACAGCATCCCACAGGCCGCAAGCAAAACGGTGAAGGCGGGCACCATCATGCAGGCAGCGACGAACCAGGACCACACGGTCAATGGCAACTGCATCCACTTCATGCCGCGCAGCCGCCGAGTGACGACCGTAGCTATGACGCTGATCGCGCTCAGCAGGGAACCGACGGAAAATAAAGCGATGGCAATTAGCCATCCATCCATGCCGTAGCTTTGTCCCGGTCCGGCCAGCGATTTGAGCTGAGGGGCGGATAGCTGGTCCAACCGGAGATGGCTGCGCCGCCGGGAAGAAACGGTGTGGATAGCAACGCCAACAGCGCGAATAGGGTGAACCACACAGAAAGAGCGTTCAACAAGGGCAATGCCATGCGAACTTCGGTGCGGGCGGCGTTTTTGTCGCTGAGGGATGGACGAGTGCCCCGCAGTTGCTCGGGAAGAATGAGGCTGGCCAGCCCGTTCTGCGGGGCTGCCGAGGTGACAAAGAAAATCATCAGCGTGCCGTGCAAGGTGAGCAACGCCAGATAATCCTCCGGCTTGATCAAACCCCATCCGGGAATCAAACTGTCTGCCCAGGCCAGGTGCCAGCGCATCAGCAGCGACAGTAACGCGCCCGTCACCACCGCTGCAAGTGCGACCAGCAAATACTGCACACCCACCACACGATGCGACGTAGTAAAGACGTAGCGCCGCACCCAGGAGCGCGATCTGCGGGGCTCGAGATTGGCTGGATTCGTCACGCGCTAATTCTCCTTGCTGGCGGCTTGGTGTTGTGCCATCCAAGTGGCGAAATCCTGTGGCGAAACGACGCGCAGAATAGCATGCATTCGATAATGCCCCAGCCCGCATAATTGCGAACAGACGATTGCATAATCGCCGATGCGAGTAGGCGTGATGTGGATTTGTGACGGCATGCCCGGAGTCGCATTTTGCATGACCCGCATGCCAGGAATGAAGAACCCGTGAACTACATCCTGAGCGCGGAGTCGAATCTCCGCCTGCCGATCGACGGGCAGTTCCAGAACGCTGCTCACAATGTCATCGTGACTATGCGGATCGGCGGGATCGAGGCCAAGCGGATTGCCACCCGCAGCATCGACCAGATCTGGCTTGACGGCACCATATGTTCCATCCGCACCGGGATAGCGAAAATACCACTCAAATTGCACGCCTGTCACTTCTACCTGAACCGCGTTCGAGGCAGCATGGGTCAGGCGGATGGTCGACCAAAGATGCTCCGCAACCACTGTCATCCAAACCATACAAGCGGCAAAAATGGCGGAGGTCACCCAGCGCCACGCGGAAGAGAAACGCGATCGACGTTCGCGTGGCAGAAAGAGGCCGGCAAGCACAAGTAGCTGCGCCAAAATGCCTGCCGCGGTCAGCGCCAGCAGGCTGACTCGCATTAACGTGTCAATGGCTGGGGCGTGCAGTGAACCTGCCTGCGGCATCCAGAACGAAGAGCTCTGCAGCGCAAGCAAAGATGCAGTCGTGCCCGTCAGGCAAGACTGCATCATCCGCGGTTCGCTACCGTTGTTGGGACTGGACCCGCCTGGCGCGCGGACTTTCGAGTCTCGGCTGCCTGAGACGCATCGCGGACCATCTGCGCAAAATACTGATGCACGCGACGGTCTGGGTCTCGCTCTAGATCCTCCGGACGGTCATCCTGAGATGAAGAGCTGGAGTGGGAAAGCTCAGGATGAAAGGTCGCAGCCAGAATATTCTTCTGACGTACTAATACCGGAAATCCATCCCGGCTCGCCAGCACATCCACTTCGCTGCCGATATCTGTCAGACGTGGGGCTCGAATAAAAACCATCTCCAGCGGACCACCGGGAAGAGCGGTTTCTTCGGTGACAATCTGGCTATCAATCTGGCGGCCGTAAGCATTGCGTTCAACCGTTGCGTCCAGGACGCCAAGACTCTCCTGCTCCGGATGGGTGACGCGCTTTGCCAGCAGGATGCATCCGGCACAAGTGCCGAATGTGGGACGGGTGCGGACGAATTTCTGCAGTGGGGCGAACAGTCCTTCTCGCTCCAGCAATTTCAGAAAGGTGGTGGATTCGCCGCCGGGAATGATCAGGCCGTCGACCTGTTCCAGCTCGGCTGCGGTGCGCACCATCTGCGGTTGCGCGTCCACTTGTTCCAGGGCGCGTGCATGCGACTCGTAATCGCCTTGCAGGGCCAACACGCCGACGATAGGAACAGGCTGCATACGCAATCTTCCAGAGATTTTCGTTGTCTACGCCAGGTCGAATTTGCGGCGGCCAGTTACCAGCCGCGTGTCTGCATCATGGAGGCAGTGTCCATCGCCGCGACGGCTAATCCCTTCATCGCCCCCGTGCATTCTGCACTGGCTTCGGCCAGTACCTTGGGATCGTCGAAGAAGGTGGTAGCGCGAACGATCGCACGTGCGCGGCTGGTCGCTTCTTCAATGGAGGCGAGATGAGTGGAGTCGCTCATAAAGATTCCTGAGCCGACAAAAACGGCTTCCGCACCCAATTGACGAACCAGCGCTGCGTCCGCCGGAGTGGCGATTCCGCCTGCGGAGAAGTTCGGCACGGGCAACTTGCCGGCCTTCGCGACCATGCGGATCAGCTCATATGGCGCCCGGTGATCTTTCGCGGCAGCGAATAATTCTTCTTCGCTCATTACGGTCAACTGGCGCATGTCTTTCACGATCTGGCGCAGATGCTTGACCGCGTGGACCACGTCGCCGGTACCAGCTTCGCCCTTGGTGCGAATCATCGCCGCGCCTTCAGCAATGCGACGCAGCGCTTCACCCAGGTCACGCGCTCCGCAGACGAATGGAGTTTTGAAAGCATGCTTGTTGACGTGATGCAGCTCGTCGGCTGGAGTCAGGACTTCGGATTCATCGATGAAATCGACGCCCAATTCCTGCAGCACCTGCGCTTCGGCAAAGTGGCCGATGCGACATTTCGCCATCACAGGGATGGAAACCGTGGCCATAATTTCCTTGATGATTGCCGGGGAAGCCATGCGGGCCACGCCGCCTTCGGCGCGAATCTGCGCCGGCACGCGCTCCAGCGCCATGACGGCGACAGCGCCGGCCTTCTCGGCAATCTCCGCCTGCTCGGCGTTGATGACGTCCATGATGACGCCACCCTTCAGCATTTCTGCCAGGCCGACCTTCAGGCGCAGTCCGTGACCGGATTCGGGATTCGCATTGCCATTATTTTGGTGATTTGCCATGGTGCTGCTCCTTGCCACGGAAAACTGTCGTGGAAATATAAGTTTATCAGCTTCGTGGGTTATCGATTCGCGGCGCTGAATGTGAGCCGCTGTTTGTATTTCTCAAACAATTCGGCGGAATTGACGGCGATGAAATACGCCTTGCGCGCGGGCGAGTACGGTGCCGTCCATGGCGCGGATTTCGCCGGTGTGGAAGTGTTTTCGGCCCTCTTCTTTGACTGACCAGCCGACAGCGCGCAGCTTGGTTGCGAGCGGAACCGGGCGAAGGTAATCAATCGACATGTGCCGGGTTAGCGCGACAATGCCTTTTCGGCGATTCACCTTGCCCATGGCCTCGTCCAGGATAGTGGCGATGATGCCGCCGTGCACATGGCCGGGCGGCCCTTCAAAACGCCGCGGAACACGAAATTCGCTGGCGACACCGCCATTGTCCGGGGTTTCCTGGAAGCGCAGATGCAGTCCATGTCGATTTTCCTGCGAGCAGCCGAAGCAGTGATGCACCAGTCCGGGGATTGGCCCGTCGAGCGTGTGGCCGGAACTGGCGGCCGCTTTGTGCTTCTTTGCGCCGGTCGAAGTCATCCGTGGTTTTCCATTTTCATCGGTGATGTCTCCAATTTGTTGCGCGATCAATTCTGCTACACCTTTTTGCGCGACCGTTTCGTTGTAATGCAGGATCTTCATACCACGGTAGATTTCCAGCAGCTCCTGCGAACGAAGAAGATGTTGCGGATCTCGCGGCCCTCGCGGATTGCCGAGGCGTTCATTGTCTTCTGTATAGGTGCGGTAGAGCAACAGTCCGCCTGGGATCAGAATCTTCGGCAGCCATGGCAACACCGGGCGGTCGAGGAAAAACGAAACCAGCACAAATCCAAAGCGATGGCCGCCGGCGGCGTATTCCGAAACTAGATTCAGGGCAGAACCCTGCTGTATGTCCAGCGTGACTTGACTTGCAGCTGCTTTCTCGCGGGCAATCTCCAGGGCCGGCTGGGACCAGTCGGCAAGCGTCATGCGCCATCCCTGTTGCGCCAGCCAAACCGCATGATGCCCGGCTCCGCCTGCAAGATCGAGGCCCGTATGGGTCTCAGCGGCAGAATCGCCACGCAGCAACGGCTGCAAATAATCTTTGTGGGCCTCCATCACAAACGGATCTGTCTCGCGAAATCCAAATTCACCCGCAAGATAGCGCTGATTCCAACTGTGAAGGTCGCTGCCCGGCATATGCAACCAGTGTACTCACGATCGTCAGTTCCACCCGTGATTGCAATGGTCGAGATGCCTTCCGGCTGCGTTATACTTCAGGTGCGATGGCCCTGCTCGACAAGACGTTTTACATTGAAACTTTCGGCTGCCAGATGAATGCCCATGACTCGGAAAAAGTCATTGGGACTCTGGTGCAAGAAGGTTACCGCCAGGTCGAGACCGAAGTCGATGCGGCGCTGATTTTGTACAACACCTGCTCCATCCGCGATAAGGCGGAGCAGAAGGTGTTCAATCGCCTGAACGATTACAAGGCCCTGCACAAACAAGGGAAGCGCTTTGGCGTGCTCGGTTGCGTGGCGCAGCAGGAAGGCGAAAAGATCTTCGAACGGGCACCGTATGTGTCGCTGGTCGCCGGATCGGCTTCTTATCGAAAATTGCCAGAGATGCTGGTGCAACTGGAAGCCGGCAACAAGCGGATCACCGGCCTGGATGACCGCCAGACCGATCAGACATTCGAGACGGAATTTACCGCTCGCAGCAATAAGCATCGCGGCTATATCACCATCATTGAGGGCTGCGACAAATTTTGCTCCTATTGCGTGGTGCCGTATACACGAGGCAAAGAACGCAGCCGGACCTCCGATTCTGTGCTGGCAGAAGCGCGACGGATGGCCGATGTCGGATACACGGATATTCAGCTATTGGGGCAGAACGTCAACTCCTATCGCGACTCTTCCGGCAAGATGAGTTTTGCAGAGTTGCTGACTGCCGTTGGCCAAGTGCCGGGGATTCGGCGCGTTCGTTTCACCACATCCCACCCGCGCGACTTTACGCGTGAAATCGTTGAGGCGATCGATGCAGTGCCCACGCTATGCGATCATGTTCATCTGCCTGTCCAGAGCGGGTCTTCGCGGGTGCTGCAGCGGATGCAGCGCGAATATACGCGAGAATGGTACCTGGAACGGATTGCGTGGATTCAAGCGGCGCGACGACCGATCAGCTTGACGACCGACATTATCGTCGGCTTTCCAGGCGAAACCGATGAGGATTTTGAGCAGACCCTGAGCTTGTTGGCGCAAGTCGGCTATGATGCCGTGTTCGCCTTCAAGTATTCCGCGCGTCCCAACACTCCAGCCATTTCGATGGAAGACAGCATCCCAGAAGAAGTGAAGAGTCGGCGATTGCAGATGCTTCTAGAGAGCCAGCGAGAAATCCAAAGATCGCTTTATAGCAAACATATCGGCGAAACTGTTGAAGTGATGGTTGAGGGAAATAATCCGGCACGTGGCCAGGTTTCAGGGCGCAGTTCGCAAAATAAAGTCGTCAATTTCACCGTGAACTCACCGATTCTTCCGGCTGCGGGAACCTACATGAACGTCCGTATTACCCAGAGTTTCCCGAACAGCCTGCTCGGCGAGGCGGTACCCACAGCGCAGTCAGTCGCGGTTTCCGCGGGAGAGGAAATTTGTTTGGCATGAGTCTTCCACTCCAATCCGGCGCAAGTGAAACTCAAGCCGACGAAATGGAAGTCAAGATTCGCGGCTTGATGATGGACCCCGTCACCAACATGCCCATGGTGGTCCTGAAGGATATCGGGAGCGATGCCCTGGTGCCCATTTGGGTGGGAATCTTCGAGGCGAATGCGATTGCCCTGGAGATAGAGAAGACGACGACTCCGCGGCCGATGACCCACGATCTGCTGGCGAACCTGATTCGCACGCTGGATGGAGAAGTGCGCCGCGTGGTGATTACCGAATTGAAGGACGACGTGTTTTACGCCTTGATATGGATGGAGCGTGGCGGAGAGTTGATCAGCCTCGACGCGCGTCCGTCGGATGCGCTTGCGCTGGCGTTGCGCACGGATTGCCCCATCTACCTCTCTGCTCAAGTTCTGCAGACAACCCGCATGGCCAATGCCGGCGTTGAGAATTTTTCTACAGAAGAGCTGCGGCGCTGGCTGGAAAACCTGAACGACGAAGACCTAGGCCGCTACAAGATGTAGTGCGTGGCCCGACTCCACTCTAATTTTGACTTGCCAGGGGCCCGCGATGCTGCAACCACCACGTTCGCGATGGAAGAGGGCAGCTTTTCGGATGATCGCCCGTGTCGTGCGTCTGTTGCACGGTGGCGGTCGCTTCTCCCAGGCGGAATTAGCTGAAATCCGAACCTTCCTGGTGCTGCAGTACGAGTCCCCGCTCGGCAGCATCGTTCATGCAACTCCTATGTTTGAGGCGCTGAAACGTGCCGTCCCAGATTGTCACATTACCGTTGCCGCTTCGATGGCCGCTGCGAGCGTTCTTTACGCCAACCCATATATCGATCATTGTGTAGTGACACCCAGCCCTTTTAAAGATTTTTCTGGAAGCGTGCGCACTGTCCGTGACCTGCTCGACTCGACGCCCCCCGGCGGGATCTGCGTGATCACCACGATCGGGAATCAACGAACGAGGCTGGCATTTTTGAGCCTGCTTGCGGGGAGTGCAGTCCGGGTTGGCTACACCCTGGCTCCAGAACTGTACGACGTGGCGTTGACGTTCAATCCTGAGCGAGGGCAGATCGAGGGCAATCTTGACATCGTGCGCAGTCTTGGTCATCCGGTTCCTTTTTACGAGCCGCGGGTATACTTTGCCCGGCAAGACGCTGAAAGGGCGTCGCAATGGCTCGATTCCTTCAAGATCGATCCTGCAGTAGCGCGGATTGTCTTTGTCACGCAAAATAGCGGAGGACAGAAGAATCAGTGGAGTCAGAATCGCTTTCAGCAGGTGATTTCGAAGCTTACAAGTCTCAGTGCGGTATTCCCAGTCTTCGTAGGCACGGAGAAGGATGCCGGTCCAATCGACGCTTTGCTCAGGCAACTCCCGGAGAAGGGTATTTCTTTGGCCGGAAAAACCACCATTGCAGAATTGGCGGCTCTCCTGGCGCAATGTGATTTGATCGTCAGCCTCGATACCGGAACATTCCATGTTGCCAGAGCTGTGGGATTGCCGGGCGTCGTGATTGCTCCCGCATGGCAGAGCCCGCTGGAGTGGCTGCCGGTTCAGTCCGAGCGTTACCGCGTGTTGCGCGGACCGTCGATCCGAGACATTCCGCCAAACTATTCGATCGACGAAATCAGCGTGGAACAGGTGTGTGATGCCGCGCAAAGTTTACTCGCAAAATATCCCGCGGATTCTGCGCAACGAGCTTCCCGAGTGGACAAGTCGATTTGCTAGGGCCTGTGTTCGCCACTCTGCGACAATACCGTTGTGCGACCTCCGGGTGCACCCTCCCGGTTTTTGCTTCCACAATGTGTGAAACTCAATGAACGCAGCTTTGTTGATTTGACCTTGCATGGGCATACTGACACGCATTCTGAAAGTGATGGCCGCGCTGATGACCTCCAACGTGGTCAGCCTGGCGACGAAGCTGCTGCTGCCTCCCATTTTTCTTTTTAAATATGGCACCACGCTCTACGGGGAGTGGATCGCTCTCTCGGGCGCAGTGGCATACCTCAGCACGTTGAACTTTGGCATCCAGACATACGTGACACAGGATCTGACGGTCCGCTACCAGCGTCAGGAGCTTGATCGGTATCACCTGCAACAGTCCACTTCGTTACGCGTCTTGCTTGGAATTCTCGGCAGCGCAGCCGTTGTGTGTTTGGTTGTTTTCGTGCTTCCTGTTGAGCGTTGGCTTCGTCTGACGATTTCCCATCGAGACACGTCGGTGACACTTTATTTTCTAGGGCTCCAGATCTTGCTCGGCGTGCTCTTCAGCTACTTTACCGGAATGTTCATGGTGCTGAGCCGCGCTCACACTGGGGTTTTCTGGGTAAACGGATTGCGACTGATGATGGTTTTCGTGACCTCCGCAGGCGCATGGATGCGGTTTTCGTTTCCACTGCTGGCAGAACTGCAAGCTGCGATATACGCGATTGGGACTCTCTTTGTGCTGATGCATATTCGCGGCGTCGCCCCGCAGATCTTTCCTCGCATTGGCCTGTGGGACCGAAGCGCGGTGCGCGCCATCCTGGGACCGAGCAGCCACTTCGGGCTAATCAGCATGAGTACGCTGCTTTCCTTTGAAGTGCCTGTGCTCATTTTGCAGCGCGAAACAGGCCCATTTGTTGTGGTTGCTTTTACCGTAATGCGAACAATCTTTTCCATGTGTCGGCAGATATTGAACGCGCCGACGCAGGCGATGGGGGCAGAGATTACCCGCTCTGTTTGGAAGACAAGAATGGCGCGAGCTTACGGACGTCTACTCATATTCAGAACGACTGATCTTCTCCATGATTCCGACGGTCAATCTCGGCGTCCTGATGATTTCTCCGGTTCTGTTAGCAATCTGGCTGCACAAGCCGGCGTTATTCGCGGTATTCCCATACGTGATGATGGCCGCTGTCTCAATGACACTGAGCGCAAAAGAGCATAAATTTCAGTTTCAATTTTCGACCAATACGCATGAGAAGCTGGCGCGAATCATGTTCTTCAGCTACGTTGCGCTGGCGATTATGTCGGTCGCGATGGTGCACTGGCTAGGAATGCTGGGTTTTCTATATGCGTGGCTCGCAGTAGAGCTTTTCCAGACAATCCGGATTGTTGGCTTGAACCAGGAATTGTTCGCCCATACCGGGGAACACCATCTGCGCTATCTCTATCGGCTGGTATTTTTAAGCGCAGTTGGACTTGTGGGTTCCGGGATGCTGCTGACGCATACTTATGCTGCATCCTTCAAAGAGCAATTCGCAGCGGCCTTTGGGATCACCTGCGTTCTGGCGATTGCCGGGTTTTTCCTTTTTGATGTGAGGCTGATTGCACGGAAAATATCGAGTGGAGTTGCCCGACGATGGGATAAGACAAAGGCGTAAGAATGAGTGCGCTAGGAGTCTTGGATTTTTTTGGCCCAAATGATCGTCTCAAAGCCGTAGAAAGACCAGGTTCCTCGGATGACTTTCTTTTTCCTGCGGCTCATTGGCTCTAGCAAGAGCCCGATCACAAAAAGTCTCCAAGGCCTGTACCTGCGTCGCGCGAACGTAAGCTTGAAACCCTCCTCACGAAGGCTGTCGAGGATCCAGGCATAATCTGGTGGTTTTGTGTGGGTCTTGTCGTCGTAGAAATTCAGCGTTCCCTCGCGGCTTGGAAAGCGAAGGCTGTCGGCACAGGGAAAAGCAAGGAAAATTGTTCCGTTCTTTCTGAGTGACCTCAGCATAGCGATCAGAACCTGTTCCTGCTGCGTGCAATGCTCCAAATTGTGGCAGGAAATCACAGCATCGTAGGTGTTTGGCCTCTTCATAATCTCGACGGCAAACTTATCTGGAGAAACCAACACATATTCCTCCGAATAGTCGCTGGCGGGGGCTTCCTGTTCGTAATCGCAAACGTCAAGTCCTGTATAGCGAAGATCAGGACGCGCTGTAGTCGTAATCACTGGGGAGCTGTTGCCGCATCCCACATCGAGGATTTTGGCGGACTTGGGGATGGAGTGTATGAAAGCCATCTTTCGCCGAGGATGAAGCAAACAATGGATACGACCTCTCAACTGCTTCAGCGACGGCCAGCTCATTTTGACATGACTCCGGTGAAAGAAAATGTAGTTCCTATTATCGGGTGATCATTAGCAGCTTGTCGACAAAAGTCAGCATAGCGCGACAAGCGCTAGCGGCAAACGACAGGGCGAATTATTTTCCGTGTTTGACAAGGGCGAGAACCTGATCCAGCGTCTTTGAGTACAGTTGGTACTCTCCACCGCCTTCAATCCGCTGCAACGAGTCCAGGGCATTCGATCGCAAGCAGGCGCGTGTTTCCGCAGATGAATAGAGGCGTTGCATCGCGGATGCCAATTGTTCGGCATTCTGTGCCGGGACGACAATCACATCTTTGTCAGGGATAAACAGTTCCGCAGCGCCACAATGTGTTGTCGTAATCGCGGGCAGCCCATGAGCCATCGCCTCCAGCAGCGCCATGCCAAAGCCATCATCGATCGTGGGGAAGACAAAGGCATCGCAGCGGCGGTAAAAATCGCTCATGTCGTCGACGTATTTGACGATCTCAACATTTGGCAGCTCACGCAGCAACCCGCGCAGTACCGGCGATTGATCGAGCGGCGCATCGGTGCGCAGCAACAGTCGAGCGTTGGGGAGTTGGAGTTGTTTCCACGCCTGCAGCAAATACAAAAATCCCTTGCGCAACGGTTGTCCGCCGACTGTGCCGAAGGATGAACGGTGCCGTCGGTCCTGGCTTCGCGTCCTTTGATGGTACTGAAAGTGGCGTTCGCAGGAATCGTGACCTGCGGCATCGGCACTCGTCCAAAGAGTGGTGCCACCAGCGTCTTCGATTGCAGCGCCGTCGGAAATGTTGCGCGAGAGTAGGTCGAAGGGACCAGGATAATGTCGGCCTCGTCGTACTCGGCAAGTTGACGCGCGCGGAACCACGACGGTTCGGCTTGATAGCGCACACCTAGCTGTTCGCACTCTGTCTCGAATCAGCGCTTGCTGAGCGTCGACGTGGGGGCATGCACGATCGAGAACAAATCGGGCACCCCGACGGCGTGCAGCGCGGCCCGAAGCCAGGGCACCCGACGCCCAGGCCCAGAAAATGTCGAAATGGTCGCGTGTCGCCCCGATCCGCATGGCAACAAGATGATCGTAGAGTGCGGTGTCGGCGCGTTGCCAGGGGCGTGCGAGCTGCACGCCGGTCATAAAATGGATGGACGGAACGAATTGCGGAACCCAGCGCAAGTTGACATTGGGAGCCAGCTGCGGAAACCGGGCGCGATAGGCGGCGGTAAAGATCGTCACTTGTTCACCGCGCTTCTCCAGCAAATTGGCTGGCAGCACGGCGTGCGCAGGACGGCCGGTAGAAAATGCAACTCGCATAGAACGTTGGATGTAGCTTAGAGCATTTCAACGAATCCTGCGGAATATGCTTCGATGATGTACTCAGAGATCCGTAGATCGGGCGCGAGCAAGTCGATCAGAACAGTTGCTTGAAGAATTTCAGCTAAAATAAAAACGAGGTTGAATTTTCCTTTGCCTTCGGTTGATCCAACAAACATTGAAAGCGCAGACCCAAAGAATGCGAAGCCCGAGCCGGCGCCGTTAACAGTATCGGCCTGGGCGCGAGACCTTCTGTTTGCGGTCGCCATTTCTTTCCTGATCATTACCTTCCTGTACCAACCCGTGCGCGTGGAAGGGACCAGCATGATGCCGGGCCTGCAAGACCAGGAGCGGCTATTCATCAACAAGTTCCAATACCACTTTGAGCCGATTCATCGCGATGATGTTGTGGTGTTTCACTTTCCGCTCGATCCGGCAAAGAGCTACATCAAGCGGGTGATCGCCATCCCCGGGGATACGTTGCGCATTGACGATGGGCAGGTTTACGTGAACGGTAAAGCCCTGAAAGAACCCTACGTTCCGGCGCGTTTTCGAGACGACCGTTCCTATCCTGAAACAGTTTTGTCAAAGAATGAATATTTTGTGATGGGAGATCACCGTCTGATTTCAAGCGACAGCCGCGACTTCGGACCGGTGAGCCGCAATTTGATTTACGGCAAAGCAACCTTCGTCTATTGGCCAACGGATGATATGGGAGTCGTCCACTAGCAGGGCGCATGAAAGTTCAAAATTAAGTCCCCCATCTTCCACAGAGAATTGCCGCACAATTTCTGATAAGATTAATAAAATCCACTGCGTGGAGACGCGATGCAGGCCATACTTGCGCTCGAAGATGGGCGTATCTTTCAAGGCCGCGGCTACGGTGCCAAGGCAGAATGCTACGGCGAGGTTGTTTTTAATACATCGCTTTCCGGCTATCAAGAAATCTTCACCGACCCATCCTATGCAGGGCAAATTGTTGTCCTTACCAATCCTCAAATAGGCAATTACGGAACAAATAGCGCGGACGATGAAGCCAGCCGACCCTATATCGAGGGGCTGGTCACGCGTGAGTTCTCTCCGGTCAGCTCCAATTGGCGCTCCCAGCTGGTCGCCGATGAATTTCTTGAGCGATTTAATATTCCCGTTATCTCAGAGATTGACACGCGCGCTCTGGTGCGGCATCTTCGAACCCACGGCGTCATGCGAGGCGTCATTTCCTCGCTGGAGTCGGATCCAGAAAAGCTGATTGCCAAGGCGCGCGCGATTCGCAAGATGGATGGGACAGACCTTGCCAGCGTGGTGACGACCAAGGTTCGCTACGAATGGGATACAGCCGATCCCCAGATGGCGAATGCGGATCCGCTGGCGATAGGGCCGGTTGCAGCCATGCCGGAGCAGGATCTGCACGTCGTGGCGTACGACTACGGAATCAAGAGAAATATTCTGCGCATGCTCGCGCAGCAGGGTTGCCGGGTCACCGTGGTCCCGGCGACGACCTCTGCAGAAGATGTGCTGGCGCTCAATCCCAACGGAGTTTTTCTGTCGAATGGCCCTGGCGATCCGGAGCCGGTGAAGTATGCGCAGGAAAATATTCGTCGGCTGATGGGCAAAACTCCTGTGTTCGGAATTTGCCTGGGTCATCAACTGATCGGTCTTGCTCTCGGCGGCAAAACCTACAAGTTGAAGTTCGGCCACCACGGCGGCAACCATCCGGTGCAACATACCGGTTCCGGCAAAGTTGAGATCACCGCGCACAACCACAACTATGCGGTCGACCCGGACTCCTTGAAGCAGAGCGATGTGGACCTGACCCACATCGACCTGAACGACAATACCCTGGAAGGCCTGCGCCATCGTAATTTGCCCTTATTCAGCGTGCAGTATCATCCGGAGGCGAGTCCTGGCCCGCATGATTCTCACTACCTCTTTTACGATTTTCGCAAAATGATGGAGGACTGGAAAAAGTGATGCACGAGGATTTGAAACTTTGTTGGCAAGCTCGATTCGACTCCTCTGAGATGACAACCGAAATCGCTAGAAGAAACGCAGGTTGGAGTTAGATGCCACGTAGAAATGACATCACGAAAATTCTGGTAATCGGATCGGGACCCATTGTCATCGGGCAGTCCGCGGAGTTCGACTACTCTGGAACGCAGGCTTGCAAGGCGCTCAGGGCCGACGGCTATGAAGTGGTGCTGGTGAATTCCAACCCCGCCACCATCATGACTGATCCAGAATTGGCGGATCGCACTTACATTGAGCCTTTGACGCTGGAGTATCTGGAAGAAATCATCCGTATCGAAACCGAGATGTTGACGAACGCCAATCGCAAGGGTGTCTTCGCGCTGTTGCCCACCGTTGGCGGTCAGACAGCGTTGAATCTTGCGGTTGAATTATCCGACTCTGGCGTGCTGGAAAAATATGGCGTTGAGCTGATCGGCGCCAAGCTGGAAGCCATCAAAAAAGCGGAGGACAGGCTCCTATTCAAGGACGCGATGCGCCGCATCGGCCTGGACGTCCCTCGTTCCGCGCTGGTCAACAACCTTCGCGATGGACTGGAGTTCGCTGGCAAAATTGGTTTCCCGGTCATTATTCGACCGTCGTTCACGCTGGGTGGATCGGGTGGTGGTCTGGCCTACAACCGCGAAGAATTGATGGAGATTCTTTCCCGCGGTCTCGATCTTTCGCCTGTCCATGAGTGCTTGATTGAAGAGTCGGTTCTGGGCTGGAAAGAGTATGAGTTGGAGGTGATGCGTGACCTGGCGGATAACGTCATCATCATTTGCTCCATTGAAAATGTCGACCCCATGGGTGTGCACACCGGCGACTCGATTACAGTCGCACCAGCGCAGACGCTGACCGATCGGGAGTACCAGGCAATGCGCGATGCGGCGATCAAGGTGATGCGCGAAATCGGCGTCGAAACCGGCGGGTCCAACGTACAGTTTGGGGTGCATCCTACGACCGGGCGCCTGGTTGTGATTGAAATGAATCCACGCGTGTCGCGCTCCTCGGCGCTGGCATCGAAGGCCACTGGATTTCCGATCGCCAAAATTGCTGCACGTCTCGCTGTCGGCTACACTCTGGACGAAATTCCGAACGACATTACGCAGAAGACCCCATCGTGCTTCGAACCCACGATTGATTATGTCGTCGTAAAAATTCCCAAATGGCAGTTCGAGAAATTCGCCGGCACCGACGAAGGCCTCGGGCCGCAAATGAAATCGGTTGGCGAAGTGATGGCGATCGGACGCACCTTCAAAGAAGCCCTGATGAAGGCATTCCGCTCGCTGGAGACAGGGCGGGCGATCAGTGCAGAGGTCATTGAGCCTCGCCGCTTGACGCAGCGTTTAGTCACCCCGCATCCAGATCGCTTGTCCTACATTCGCTATGCGTTCCGGTGCGGACAGTCGGTGCGCGAAGTTGCCTGGATGACTTCCATGGACCCCTGGTTTCTGCAGCAGATAAAAGAGATCACGGATTGTGTGGGTGAGCTAGGAACTACCACCTACGACAACATTTCTCCGGAAGTATTGCGCAAAGCCAAGCGCATGGGCATCTCCGACGCGCGGCTGGCCGACGTGTGGGGCATGGAAGACCGCGATGCGATGGTGAAGGTTCGCGATCTAAGGCTGAAACACAAAGTGCAACCGGTCTACAAACTGGTGGACACATGTGCGGCAGAATTCGAAAGCTTCACCCCGTATTTCTACTCCTGTTACGACGAGGAAGACGAAGCGACGCCGACCCAGAAGAAAAAAGTGATCATCCTGGGAAGTGGGCCGAATCGTATCGGCCAGGGAATTGAGTTCGATTATTGCTGCTGCCACGCAGCGTTCGCGTTGAAGGAAGATGGCTACGAAACCATCATGGTCAATTGCAATCCCGAGACGGTTTCAACGGATTACGACACCAGCGACCGCCTCTATTTCGAACCGCTGACCTATGAAGATGTGCTTGAAGTCTACGAGCACGAAGCGGCATCTGGCGCGCCGATTGGGATGATAGTACAGTTTGGCGGCCAAACTCCGCTAAATCTGGCACTGCCCCTGAAAGCTGCAGGCGTGCCTATTATCGGGACATCTCCGGAATCGATCGATCTGGCGGAAGATCGCAAGCGCTTTGGTAAATTGCTCGACGATTTGAAGATCGCGCAGCCGCCGGGAGCGCTGGCGACCAGTGTGGAAGAGGCTGTTGCGGGGGCACGGCGGGTGGGATATCCGGTGCTGGTGCGGCCGTCCTACGTACTGGGTGGACGCGCTATGGTGATTGCCTATGACGACGACGCTGTCACGCACTACATGCGGGAGGCAGTCGAATACTCGCAGCAGCGGCCTGTGCTGATCGATCACTTTCTGGAAGATGCCATCGAAGTTGACGTCGATGCCCTGGCGGATGGCGAGGATGTCGTCATCGCGGGCATCATGCAGCATATTGAAGAGGCTGGAATCCACTCTGGCGACTCCTCATGCGTCATGCCGAGCGTGGACCTCTCGGAGCAGGTGCTGGCGACCATTCGCTCCCACACTTACAAGCTGGCTCGGGCGCTGAATGTCATCGGCCTGGTGAACATTCAATTTGCGGTGCAGCGTGAAAACGTATTCGTCATCGAGGTCAACCCGCGGGCGTCGCGCACGGTACCTTATGTATCGAAAGCCACAGGAATCCCTCTAGCGAAAATTGCCGCTCGTCTGATGACCGGCCGCAAGCTGCGCGAATTCCTCGGCGATGCGGTCGATCGGGAAGCCGTCCTGGATACCGGCGCTCACTACTACGTCAAGTCCCCGGTGTTCGCGTGGAATAAATTTCCCGGTGTCGATACTGTGCTCGGCCCGGAAATGAAATCCACCGGTGAAGTGATGGGAGTCGCGGACACCTTCGGTGAAGCGTTTGCCAAAGCACAATTGAGCGCCGGGCAAAAACTACCGGTGAAGGGAACCGTGTTCTTAAGTGTGAACGACCATGACAAGCCGGCGGTTGCGGCCTTAGGCGCTTCAGTTTGTCGAACTGGGATTCAAACTTGTCGCTACGCATGGAACCGCGGATGTGCTGGAAAAAGCCGGCTTCGTCGTCGAGCGTGTGTTCAAGGTGAAAGAAGGCCGGCCAAACGTTGTCGATCTGATCAAGGGCGACCGGATTCAGCTGATCATCAACACGCCACGCGGTCAGGATACGTTCTTCGATGAGAAGGCGATACGCCGCGCTGCGGTCACTCAGCGCATTCCTACCATCACGACCCTGGGTGCGGCGCGTGCTGCAGCCGGCGGCATCGTGGCCTTGCAGCAGCAGGAAATTTCTGTGAACGCTTTGCAGAACCTGCATGCGGCGAGAATTACGGCTGGGGTGTAGTCGCAGAATTGCGGCTGGCCCAGCGTTATACCGCGCGCAAAACGCGTGCAGGAAGCATGATCAGGGCTGCGACCAGTTCCAGCACGCCATGGACGGCGATCCCGAGCAGCCGAAACGGCAATAAAAGTATCCATACGATGGGATAGAGGATCAGCGCAAACAGCGCCAGCGGCCAGCAGAGAATCAACAGCACGCACCACAATAGGAACTTCATCGCACATCCTCCATCGCGAATATAGACTTGCTTTCATCGATCGATCCGCCATTGATACCCAATGACAATGTCGACTCCGGGCGTCTCGATCTATCAGGACATACGCACGTTGTTGGAGGAAAGTTCCCGATACGGAAACCCCTTCGCCTACAATAATAAGCACGATGCTGCTTGAAGGAATTTTCCCGCCGATCACAACGCCGTTCTATCCAGACGGCAGCTTATACCTGCGCAAGTTGGATCACAATGTCGCGCTCTACTCTCGAACGCAGCTGTCTGGCATGGTTGTCCTGGGCTCAACTGGTGAAGCCGTTATGTTGAGCAGTGAGGAACAGCGCGAGGTTCTCGCCAATGCGATTGCGGCGGCATCCCCAGACAAGGTAATGATCGCGGGTGTGGGCCAGGAAAGTGTTCGGCAGACCCTGGCCATGGCAGAATTCGCCGGGTCTCTCCACTACGATGCAGTGTTGGTTCGCACACCGCACTTCTATCGGAAACAACTTCATCGAGCCGATGACGAACAGCTGGAGATGTTGACGTATTACCGCACGGTCGCGGACAACTCGCCACTGCCGGTGCTTCTCTATAACGTGCCTTTTTTTACCGCATATGACATGCCGGTGGAGTTGATCGTGGAGTTGGCGCATCATCCCAACATTATCGGGATCAAAGAATCGAGCGGGAATGTGGAGAAGATCGCCGCCATCGTAAAGGCGACACAATTTGCGAAGAGAACGGCGACCGTCACTCCGACATTCACTGCTGTCACAGAACGGATGCTGGCAGCGCTGCCTTCCGATTCCGCCGCACGGTTTGTCAACGCCGATGCGCTGCAACAGGGAAACTCGGCGATCGCGGTCGCTGCTCCTCCGGCGACGATGAAGACTCGTCAAAAGGAACTTGGATTCACGGTTTTGACTGGGAGCGCCGGCACCCTGCACGCAGCTCTTCGGGAAGGCGCCTCCGGCGCTGTCGTAGGGTTTGGCACCTGCGCGCCACAATGCTGCTGCGAGATTTTCATGGCCTGGAAAGAAGGCGACGAGGGCCTGGCCGCCGAGAAGCAGGAGCGGATCCGTGTTTCATCCGGCATCGTCGGCGGGCAAATGGGAGTTCCAGGATTGAAATTCGCCTGCGATTTAAATGGCTACTATGGCGGCCGCGCGCGACTGCCGCTGTTACCATTGACGGCCGTGCAGCAACAGGAAGTAACGCGGCTCATGGCAGACATCCGCTATTAGAGCGTCTCTGCGCGTCACGCAACGCGCTCGAGGCACTTTCGCGCGCCGCCCTCGCAAGCATCTAGAATGCAGGCGCGGTTTTCGGCATTAGCGTCGAGTCCAATCCTTGGAATATGCTGTCGTCCACCGTCACGTTGCCATTGGCATCGATGTTCACAGTCCAGACCGTGTCATAGTCTGTGTTCGGCCAGACTGTTGGCGCGGATATTCCTCCGCCATTCGGATAATAGGTGGCCAGCAGCGCATTCACTGTCGGTGGGATATGGTCATGCTCCCACGCGACCAGAATTTTTTGGCCGCTAAATCTACCTCCTGTAAAGAAGAAGTCGCTGGCTTGCGGACATAGCTGCGGCGGATTCTGCGACAGCATCTCAAAGCCTGCGGCAAGATTGTAGGGCAGGTTATTGGCGATCGCGTAGGGCTCTGCGGTCAGGTCGGTGCGGACGTAGGACCAGAGTTGGCGCCCTGCAGCGTCCGTCGTTCCAGGAGCCACTTGCGCGCCATCAATGGACCATACCTGGTTCGGGTGAATTTTTCCTTTGAGAGAAATCGGCAAATCGAGCGCGCGCCATTGCCCGGCCGCTACGAAATTGCCATCGTCCCAATCTTGGTCCGGGTGCGCCTCAGCGTGGCGAATCCAATACACAGTTTCGTTGGTGTTGATGCCCGGAGGGACGACGGCACCACCCACCCCGCCCGTCACAGTGAGACGGAAGAACGCCTGCCCCCTTGTCGATGTCTGTACAATCCCCGGCGGTAACGTTGGATAGACAGGCAACGGATTTGCGTTGGTATTGTAGACAGCCAGGTTGGTGCTGCCCGATGGAGGAATAGAGATGGCGTAGAGAGTATTGGGGCCTGCGTAGACGGTAGGCACCGCCAGCTTGAAACCTTGCTGTGTGTTGACATTCGCCATGAGCTGGCGAATCGTCTCCCAGGGCGCGACGAATACATAAAATCCTGGGACGTTCGCGCTGAGTAGCTGGCTAACCATCACCTCATTGTCACCGCCCACATCGCTAAAATCGAGCCCCTGGCAACTTGCGCAAGGCACAAACGGAAATGCAACACCGCTGGGCAGCGGCCCTGTCCCATACGATCCATTGATTGGGAAGCTGTTGCCCGTATAGTAGACCGAACTGCCGGGAGCAATCGTGAGCGTCGCTTGGTTCATCACGGCAAACTGTTGAATGGTTCCAATCGCAGCCATGTCGGGA
This sequence comes from uncultured Acidobacteriota bacterium, assembly GCA_963735505.1. Classification (GTDB taxonomy): domain Bacteria; phylum Acidobacteriota; class Terriglobia; order Terriglobales; family Acidobacteriaceae; genus JAKAAZ01. Next base: position 221,472 of record CAVTLR010000019.1, read on the forward strand.
AGGGCGGCGGCCGTTTGCAGATGCGTCATCTGTTCCAACGTATAAATACCGGTAACGTTCGCCGAGCCCAGTACGTTGGTCTTGAGGAACGTCGCTAGAGAAAGTGAACGTGCCAGGCCCTGACCGGTCAGATTTCCCGTAGTCGGGCTCACGTCACCTGGAGCCTGGTAGGCCAAGTCCTCACTGACAACAAAAATCAAGTTGACGTGGGCTCCGCTCAGCGCCGGGGGATTCGCCACAGGAGGGCGAAAGGAACTGCTGCCGCATCCCAGCAGAACCATCCCACAAAAAATTAAAAGCAAAGGTCGCGCCACAATATGTTTTGTCATCATCACCCAATCCGGCCCAGCTACGCTCGATCCTTTGATCGGCAATTTCGTCGCGCGTCGTGAATGGCCACATTCGTAGTTGCCGTCGATGCACGAAGGTCACCGACAACGAACCGATGCGTTCAACCGCCAGCAACCTTGCGCCGATAAAGAGACCATCTTTCGCGATAATGCAGATCCCCGCCGCACGCGTGCCCGGTTGCAGATTGCGAGAGAGGTGGACGACGTTATGCGCGGTATGCGAGCTTTGGGTCTTGTTCTGGTAATCGGTGTCCTTTTACTTTCTGGCTGCGGACAGGGTGGCGTTCAATCGCCGTCTCTGAGGTATAACGCGGTCGCCGCCGTCTACACCGTGGGAGTCGAGATTGAGCCCAACATCCCCGTCAGCACCGGCGGCGTGATTACTGCGTTCCGCGTGAGTCCCGCTTTACCCGCGGGTCTCAGCCTAAGCCCAAGCACCGGCATCATCAGCGGTGTTCCTACGCGTCTGACTGACCAGGCAATTTATACGGTTACGGCGAGCAACGCCTCCGGTAGTGCGAACTCCTACTTGACGATCACGGTGAACGATCAGCCGCCGACGTCGCTGGTCTATACCTCACAAACCGCGGTGTATGCCATCCATTTGCCGATCGAACCGAACAGTCCCGCCAATGAAGGTGGCACGATCACGGCCTACAGCGTATCTCCGGCGCTTCCTCCCGGTCTCAATCTCAATGCCACGACGGGGGTCATCAGTGGAACTCCAACCATCGCCGCCGCAGAAGCCAACTACGTTGTCACAGCATCCGACTCCGGCGGAGCGGCCAGTGCAACGCTGACGCTAACGACTGCGAAAATTGTGCCCTCAGCTCCGGCGATCCCGTGCAGCCGATTGCTGGCGATGGATTTTCCAAACACGCAAATTGTCGAGGCCACGTACATTCCTGCGAATACCGTGAATTCTTCCAGCGTTCCCAGCGCAGGATATTTGCCCGCACACTGCCTTGTTCGCGGCATCGTGGGGGCGCGCACTGGAGCCCCGGCCCCGGCAATGGACCAATGGGGCAATCTGAACGGCTCGGTGCAGCCGGATGCGGAGTACGGCATCGAGTTTGAACTACGCATGCCGACTGCCACCTGGAACGGCGACTTTTTCTTTACGGGAGGAAGCGGCGATGATGGCGTAGTGACCGAAGCCGTGGGCGCGACTCTCGGCGGAGGCACAGCCTACCAGCCGGCGCTCTACCAGGGTTTCGCTGTCGTCACGCAAAACTCCGGCCACAGCTCCGGCACCGCGGCAGACGAGTTTGGAGCCGGCCCCGATCAGAACAATGGATTCGGCTACGACCCCGCTGCCAGAAATGACTACGGATATCAGCAGACGGGAACATTAACCCCGATTGCGAAATCCATCGTGGCTGCGTTTTATGGCATCGCACCGGTGTACTCCTATTATCTTGGCTGCTCCAACGGTGGCCGCGAAGCCATGGTGGCCAGCCAGCAATGGGGAGACATGTTTGACGGCGTGGTTGCCGGCGATCCGGGATTTCGCCTGCCCCATGCCGCAATCGCTGAGGCTTGGGATACGCAGCAATTTGCCGCGGCCGCGCAGGCGGTTGCGAACGGTCAGGACCCATCCGACGGCAATGGAAATCCGAGTCTGACCCTGGCTGCCACCCCGGAAGACCTGGGCCTGGTGGGAAATTTAGTGATGCAGCAATGCGACGCGCTCGATGGATTAGTCGACGGAATGATATTCAACACGGACGCCTGCCGCAAAGCCTTCGATCCGGCGACGATCGCTCAATTTCAATGTCCGACAGGAACGAAAGCGCCGGGATGCTTGTTGCCGGCTCAGATCGCCGCAATTCAGAAGGTCTTCCAAGGGCCCGTCGATTCGCATGGAGTTGCCCTCTACTCCGCGTGGCCGTACGACGTGGGTATCCAGGATCCAAAATGGTTGATGTGGACGATCGGCACCAATCTGCCCTATATGACCGGTGGCAATTTGATCTATGTTCCTTTCATCGCGCAAAACACAACCCAGGGAGCCGCCACGGCGATGTACCTGTTTACCACTCCGCCCGATCCGACGATGAATGTGTTCAACGTGTCGATGGATGATTTGAATACGGGCGTCAATGCCACCGTCCTGAGCTTCCCGCAGTCCGCTGTCGACTACACGGAAGCCACCTCAACCAACCTGAGCAAGCTGCTCAGCCACAATGGAAAAATCATCTATTTTCATGGTGAGAGCGATCCTGTTTTCTCGATGTACGACACCGTGCAGTATTACGACAATCTGACAACCGCCTACGGGCCGAGTACGCCCAGTTTTGCGCGGCTCTTCTTAGTCCCGGGGATGAATCATTGTTCGGGTGGCCTACATGCGCTCGATAGCTTCGATCCTCTCACTGCGATCTTTGATTGGGTCGAGCAGGGCACCGCTCCCGCATCCATGATTGCCCGAAATTCGAACACCGGCTTGCCTGCTGCCGATGTGGCTGCATTCACAGTGTTGCCAATGAGCCGGAGTCGACCCCTGTGTCCCTATCCGCAGTACGCCGCATACACCGGGGGCGCTGACGGGAATACGGAAGACGCCGCCAGTTTCACCTGCGTCACGCCGAGTCCGGGAGGCGCTTCTGCCGCCCACAGCGCTCGTTCAATCCACCGCTAGCGCACGATCGAATACTTGCGACAGTGGCGAATGGAGCGGCCTTTGCAATGACTTCATCCTCGTGCGGTGGAAGACTGCCGGTTGCGCGACATGACGATCGGCATCGTTTGGTCGCACGAACTTCAGGTGATGACTATTTGTTCCATGTGCGGCGCCGATCACGAGAGTGTGTCGGGATATTCGGGAGATCCGCTGAAATTTCCTGGCCGGAAATGTCTCACACCAATAAATCGAGGTGCGCAATGAAGTTTTGCAGGGATGGAATCGCAACGGTATTCATCATCATGCTCACAGCCTGTGCCGGGGTGGATCCGAGTCCGTACGGAAAACTGCTCAGCACTCCAACGGTTATCGGCACAGAGACGACGCAGAACCTGGATGACATAACCATAGCGAACATCTGGTCGGACTGCCAGGAGCCGCACAATGCGATGTAACCGTCTCGCAGATTGTGTATATGACTTCCGGAGTTCACCCGGGGGAGTTGACCAATGCATCCGCTGCCGTTCTGGTTCCCAGCGGAGCGAATTGTCCGGGCCCATTTCCGTTGATCGCGTTCGGGCGGGCTACGGTGATGGAAAAAATGCAGGCCAATGCCGACTTGACGAATCCATCGACCGAAATGTTGATGACGTTTTTCGCCGCCCAGGGTTATGCGGTGGTGGCAACGGATTTCCTCGGCTACGCTGCATCCACCTATCCCTATCATCCCTACACGCACGCACCCACGGAAGCGAGTTCGATCATCGATTCCATCCGCGCCACGCGAGAAGCCGCCCCAGCGCTTGGCCTAAAGCTGAATAACAAGATCATGCTATCGGGATATTCCCAGGGTGGCCAAGCCTCCATGGCGACCCAGCGCGAAATAGAGCAAGCGTTGTCGGGAGAGTTCAACGTGGTCGCCGCCGCGCATCTGGCCGGACCCTACAATATCTCCGGGAGCCCTGGTCGCAGGGAGCGAAGAATCCAATCAATGGCGTGCAGTCGATCGTGCCATTCCAGATCGCTTCTTATCAGAAGATCTACGGCAATGCGTACGTTGCCACCTCGGACGTCTTCCAACCTGCGTATGCCGGCTTCATCGCAGACCTGTTTCCCACGCTGCTTCCCGCGGCAACCGTAAACGCGATGCTGCCGGGTGGTACTCCTGCTGAAGCCCAGGCTGCGATGTTTCAAGCAGCTTATATTACAGATTTGGGAAATGATCCCAACAACGCCGCCGTCCTCGACGGAGCCAAGCAGAATACGCTGGACTGGAATCCGATCGCGCCGACAACGCTATGCGGCGGTTCCGGAGATCCCACGGTGAATTTCGTCATCAACGCACAGACTGCGTACAACGGCTTTATCAGCCGGGGATTGACCAACGTTTCAATCCACGATGTCGATGCGGAGATTCAGGCGAAATATCTCACTATTCTGGGTCCCACGGACTACATCCTGGCATATCACGGAATGCTCGAACCGCCGTTTTGCCTACAGGTGGCACAACAGTTTTTCGACCAATACCGCTAGACGAAGGATCGGGATAGAGCAAGAACTGGCGTGCTGTTCGCGGACCGGCCGAATATTGCGCAACGTAAAGACTCAATCCTTGAACCTCGGCTAAAGAAGGTTGAGGCGAACGTATTCGTCATGCACGACCTGGTAGCACTCGCACGCGGCTTCTACCAGCCCCGCATGATTCTTGATGGTGACATGTCCACGCGTAAAGGCGATCAGGCCCGATTTCTGCAAAATGCCGGCAGCAACTGTGACCGTGCTGCGGCGCGTGCCTAACATCATGGCGAGAAATTCTTGCGTAATCGGAACGCGATCAACCTGAACCCGGTCATAGCACATCAGCAGCCAGCGAGCCAAGCGTTTATGCAACTCATGGACTCGATTGCAGGCAGCGGTCTGAGCCGTCTGAACCAGAAGTCCATGCACACTACGCAAAAGCAATAGGTGCAGTTGCCGCGATTCTTGAATGTGTTGGATTAAGATTGACGATTTGATGCTGAAGCCGTGCCCCGGGATCTGCATGAAGCAGCGATTCGGCAAATGGCTCGTTCCTAAGGCCACCGCCGTTCCAACGAATCCGTCGCGCCCAATGATCCCCACTTCGACGGTGGTCCCATTTTCCATGGTTGCCACAATGGAACATACGCCGTCTTCCAGAAAATAGACATCCTCGGGCGCCTTGCCAGGGCTGTGGAGCGGATGTTTCATCGGTAATTCAATCGGCGAAAGGTGGGGCGCCAGACGGTTTAGGTCGGCCTCCGTCAAGCAGGCCAGAACCCGATTGTTGTACAACTGCTGAACCGAATGACGTTCCATCGGTACACCTCAGCGACCTTGAACCGACGACCCGATCGCACTGGTCACGGCCCAATCCACCCATTTCCAGGGACGAACTGAAGATTGTGTCGGAGATGTGGGGATCATACTCCAGATTTGTGCCGCCGAAGTCTACGAAGGCTGGCTGGGGGAGGGGTGGAGGTGCCCAGTCGAATTCTGAAGAATCAGACCGCTAGGTTCGACAAGCGACAGACATTGTCATTTGCAGCGCATAGCGTTTGCCGCATCCCCCGAATTTCACGCTGCGAGGGTAACGACAGTGAAACGCGCTGCGAGCGACACTCGATTTCCGATTCACCCCGTCCGCGTCCCCAGACGAAAAGTACTGAATGACGGGCCATTGGCTGAAGCAGTGCTGGAGACGAGACACGTCCCCGCTCCAGTTCTGTTGTGCATTGGGCTCCATCCATCTCTGCTAAAAGCACAGCGCGCAAGCTGGAAATCAGCTGGTTGCATTGTGACGTCGGCGGCCACCATTCCAAAGGCAATCGTCAGCATTGCCGCGGGAGATTTCGATTTGGTACTGCTGGGCGCACGCCTGGCGATCGAAGACAGGGAGCGCCTCGCCTTCCTTATCCGCTCTACAGGCTCCGCTGTGCCGATCGTGTGTGTTGCGGATGTTTGTGCATGCCTGGAAACGACCGACTCGCCAAGCCCGCAAAAATATTCGGAGACGGTTCTTGGAGGCATAAGCGAAGTTCTGGCCGGAGATGCGAGGACCCAACCGGTGGTCACCCGCAGGGGCCGTCACGCATAACCGGGCAACGATTCCTCAAAACTTCAAGCGGTTCGCCGATTAAAAGGGGATACTAATGCGTTCTGAACTTGTCTTTGGCGCGACGTCGCACATCCAGAATCGATATTTGTTGGCTCGTCTAACTTCGAAAACGACGCGCAGCTTTCATCGTCCTCACACTCGCCTGGAGGAAACAGCCAACGACGTTTTGCGGCTGTTTGGTCATTCGACTCCGCAGGAAATGCTGCGGCGTCCATCACTCGCAGGACCCCATGTCCTGGCGCACGTTAGTGAGTCGACTGGCAAGGAACTGCAAGATAAAAAGAGCAGGAGCATCGCAGACGCGATCAAGCCGGGTTGGCCGGCGGCAGTTGGGCCGAATTTATGAAGATAAGGGCGATTGGGTCAATGGACATCTTTGCCGTGACTGCCGGCAAATCGGGCCGCTTCACTTGCTCCCGTCATCAAGGCTGAAGCGATCGAGCGGCCTTTCGTATCGCCGGAGTCGCCACCACTCACTGGCGATGGGTTGGAAATGAAAATGACAGTGGCGTGCGCAGGCTTGGAAGTTCTGCCGTTACCGCCTTCGCCCCGTTGCTGCAGGGTGGGTACAGGCTCCCCGGATGAGAGAGTACGGGGTTGACGCGTCCCGCTCGCAGTCGCAGCCAAAGAAGCGGCTGCCTGATTGGAGGGTGAGGCGACGGCGGGTGATACCTGTGGACTGGACTGCGACGGCGTCAAGTTCTCTCGCTCGTGAACCCGGAGTCGCGATTTCTTCTGAGAATGCGCCGTAGGCCGAGTATTCAAAAATGACGGAACGATCGGCTGCGCAATTCGATGGGCATATGACAGCACGACGAATAAGGACGGCACAGCGCATAGGAAGGCGGCGAGCAGCAGCGCGGCAAGGCTCGCCCGCAGACCCAATAGCCATGCAGGAAGTTTTGCAGTTTCCTTTAGCACGGAGCGAACGCGAACCTTCAGCTGAATCGAAGATCCGGCAAAATCGAGGTTCCAGGGCGTAGGATCTTGTGCTGCGTGCAAACGGGCGAAGCGAACCAGGCACTCCGCGTACGTGGCTCGGCGTTCCGGAGAATCGTGAACAACGGCCAGATCGCAGGCGAGCTCGCTTTCCAACTCCATCCTGCGCATGGCAAACCAAACGGCGGGATGGAAAAACAACAGCGAGCGGCAAAGACTGGCAACGTTGTTGAAGAAGAAATCGTGCCGCGCCACATGCTGCAGTTCGTGGCGGAAGATGTCGGCCAATTCGCCTTCGTCTTGGTCCAGGCAGAGCGGCGGTAGCAAGACTACGGGATGAATCCAGCCGAAAGTGGCAGGAGAATAGATTCCCGATAGCACCAGCAATCGTACTTTGTCTGCTCGAGTGTGGAGTGCGATGGAGCGAAACAGGGTCTCAATCGGATCGGGCGCCCTGTAGGCAAAGCGAAGGACCCAGCGCAGGCGAAGTTGTTTTTTGATGCGCAACACCAGGAAATTACCCAGAGCGAGAAGGTAGATGCCACCCAAAACACGCTCGGCAATCAAAAGGGGATCAGACCATGAAGCCGGCATCTGCCAGATCGCTACTGGCTCTGGCGATTGCACCGCATGGAGTGGAAACGACAGCGCGGAACTCGAATGGGGAATGAAACTGAAAAGAAGCCAGAGCCAGTAGCCTGCGGCAATGGAAATGAAGGCAAACCAAACTAGAAACTTTCGACGCGGCGATACGACAGTCTTACTGATTGCCCAACAAATGCAAAAGCCTAAAAAAGTCTTGAGCAGGAAACCTGCGAATCCCGCCACGATCGCGAGCTGAATTTCTGGGTGCATCCTACCTCTGGCATTGTCGAATTGTTACCGCGTGTTCTATGTCTCCGATGCACAAGGGGGATTGAATGACTCAAATGTTCTATCGACAACGCAGCTTAACTCCGCTCACGTCCGTTCGACTCGCTCTTCTTACGATACTCCCGTATCTGTGCTTCCAGTTCATCCAGGTCCTTCTCCTTTACCTTGGCTGCCTCCAGCAGGTTCACGAATAGCCCTGTGGGTGACCCGCCGAAGTTCTGTGAAAGCAGGCTCTGGATCGACATCTTGTCAATTGCTTTTCGTGAGATCAACGGCGTGAAAACGAAAACTCGGCCTCGACTCTCGTGCGCGATGAAGCCCTTTTCCTCCATAATCCGCAACAGGGTTTGCGTGGTTTTGTAGTTGGGTCGATTGCGCGGAGGATGAGCATTCACCACGTCCTCGACTGTTCCTTCGCCGTTATCCCACAGGATTTGCAGCAGGCGAAGTTCACTTGCTGTCGGCAGGTGTTTCCCCCGGGATCCTCTAGGTCGTTTGTTTATCATCTGCGCCACCACACCTGTCGGTGTCTCCTCATCTATTGTAATGACTACAGCTATCCGAGGAAAGGGAAGTTTCATTCAGGCTCGGATGGCGTAGTTTGACTTCTATGTCTTAGTAGTTTAAGACATAGACATGGCTTTTACAAAGGAATTGCGCACCCCGGGTCCTGACAACAACGCTTTCCGTGAAGTTAGGTTGCATTGCACTGGATTGGAGCCGCGCGTGGTTGACGATCAAGACATCCCTTTTTCTTATATCCTTTACGTTATTGGTGTCATCACGATTATTGCAGCCCTTCTCGTCGGCGCGTTTCTTCTTTGGATTCGCTAACAGATTGGAAACGAGCGCGTCTTATACAGTTAAGACTTCCAGTACGCGAATCCATCTGAAGTATGAATTCAGCCCTCCCCCACCCCAACCTCGCTGAGACCCGGCCTTTACCGACGAGAATAATGAGTATTGAAAAAGATTCAACAGATGTTCTGATCCTTGGCGGCGGCCCAGCCGGTTTGGCAGCGGCAATCGCTTTACATCAAAGAGGCATCGACAGCCTTGTAGTGGAAGCCATGGAGCCGGCAATTGACAAAGGTTGTGCCGAGGGACTGATGCCCGATGCGTTGGCTTCCCTTCGAGAGCTGGGGCTGAACATAACAGAAAATCTTGGTCATCGTTTTGTCGGCATCCGTTTTAATAATCTTCAGCACCACGTCCATGCTGATTTTTCCAACGGGACAGGGATCGGACTGCGCCGCACAAAATTGCACGGACTGATTGCCGATCGTGCCCGCGAAATTGGGGTGTCGGTGTCGTGGAGCAGCCGAGCCAAGTTGGTAGACAATCGATCTGCCTTGATCAACGGAAGAAAACTTTCCTTTCGATATCTGATTGGTGCCGACGGGCAAGCGTCCGGAGTCAGAAAATGGGCGGCCCTGGGCAAGGTCCGAAGGGAAAACATTCGATTCGGGTTTCGCCGCCACTACAACATCGCGCCATGGAGTGAATACGTGGAAGTGCATTGGGGGCCCATTGGGCAGGTCTACATCACTCCCGTCGCTTCTGACAGTGTCTGTGTCGTGTTCATCACCAGAAACGCCAAATTGGCGCAAGGTGAATTTCTGAATGCGTTTCCTGACGTCGCAGAAAAGCTTCAAGGTGTGCCGACGATGTCGACGCTTCGCGGCGGTATTTCAGCCAATCGGAAACTCCGTCGGGTTGCGAATGACTCTGTCGCACTGATCGGCGATGCTTCTGGGTCGCCCGACGCGATTACCGGCGAGGGCCTCGCAGTGTCGTTCCGCCAGGCGGTCTCATTGGCAAACGCTATCGAGCGCGGAAACCTGGAGCTGTACAACCGGGAGCATCAAAAAATTGGCAGGCTTCCACATGCGATGGGTTGGCTGATGCTTTCTATGGATCGCTGGCCGCAAATGCAGGATCGCGCCATCAAGACACTGTCCTCGCACCCACATTATTTTCAGCAACTCCTCTCTGTACACGTCGGTGCCCAGAGCATGCGAAGCTTTGCGATTCACCAGGGAATTCGCGTCGGCTGGAGTTTTCTGGAAGCAGGACTGTACTAACGGAGAAAACATGCAAAGCGTTTTCTGCAGGAAGCCTGTTGACATCGGTTTCGCCGCGTATGCCGTGCTCGCCAGCTTCTTCATCTCGCCGCCCCCGACCACGGCCGCAACCCATTCGCATGACCCGATCACGGTAAACTTCGATCCCGCGCAAACGTCCATCCATTGGACCCTGCCGGCAGTCCTCCACACGGCCCAGGGTACTTTCACGCTCGACAGCGGCGTCATTCATATGAATCCGGCGACAGAATCAGCGGACGGCTTGATTACCATTCAAGCCAAGAGCGGGCAAAGTGGAGACCGATCGCGAGATGAGAAAATGCAAAAGGATGTTCTCCAGAGCAAACAGTATCCCGAGATTACCTTTCGCCCCACCCATGTTTCTGGCAACTTCGATTTCACCAGGGACCAGTGGCTGACGGTCGACGGCGTCTTCCATATCCACGGCGCAGATCACCCGCTGCAGTTACGCGTCCACGTCACGCCAGAAGCCGGCAATACGCTTCGCGCAACCACGCAATTTAGCATTCCGTATGTAGAGTGGGGACTGAAAGACCCTAGCACATTTGTTCTCCGGGTAGGGAAAACGGTGGCAGTCGATGTCGACAGCCGAGCGACTGTGAAACCATGAAGGTGCAAGGCGCCGGCGTCAAGGATCAAGATGCTCGACCGGAGTAAAAGATTTTCAAAGTCATATGATCGACATTCGCGCAGCGTTGCGTTGTTCCGTGTTGCTGTCGCTGATCGTGACTGCGGCCGGTCTTCTCGCCCAGCAGGCGACTGTTCAAATCCCCGCCGGCACTCCGTTGCCGGTGCAATTGGGCAATCACGTTCCCTTGAAGAAGGGAGAAGCTCTCGACTGCCACCTGATGTACCCGGTGTACGCAAAGAATAAAGTAGCCGTCCCAGCCGGCAGTATTGTACGAGGCACTGTGGTGGCACTCACTCCAGACCGCAGTCGACGAATTCACAGCCGGCTCTGGGGAGATTTCACGCCCTTCAGAGTCCCAGTCGTACATTTTAATCAGTTGGTTCTTCCAGACGGCGTAGCCGAGAAAATTGACAGCAGCGATGCAACCAACGGCGCACCGGTGCTCCACCTCTCCACGCCTGCCGCGAGTAAATCTCGAGGGTTCATTTCCAGGCAATTCAGTCAGCTCAAGCAACAGGCTAAGGACATGGCCGCGCTCGTAACTGCTCCTGGCCGCAAGGATCGTCTGGTTCAGTTGCTGTACCGGCAGCTTCCGTATCACCCGCAGAGAATTGAATCGCAGACCATGTGGACCGTCACGCTGGTGCAACCGCTAATGCTGACGGAAAAAGAGACTCCAGAACAACCACAGCAAAACACTTCCGTAGCTATGGCCGTCCCGCCGAAACCAGCACCAGAACCGCCGCCCGCTTCAAAGGCACCTGCGAACGACGAGACGGCATGGCATTTGAGCGCGTACCTGCAACAGACCATCAGCTCCGCGACACAAAAGAAGGGGGATACATTTGACGCTGTCGTTGCTGCTCCGATCTTCAAACCCGACCATACCGTAGAAGTTCCTGAAGGGTCGGTGCTGGTGGGTACGATTACGCAATCCAAGGCAGCACGATCTTTTGGCAGAGCAGGGAAATTGCGCTTCGATTTTCGTGAACTGCGGCTACCCGGCGCCGGTTCGAAGCCGGTTCAAGGCACGCTGGCAGGAGCTAACTCCATCAAGTCCGAAAAGCTTAAGATTGACTCTGAGGGTGGAGTGGAACCGCAACCGCAGAATCGAGTCATCGTCCCACTGGTACTTACGTTTCTAGCCAGCCGCGCTCTCGACGACGATGGGAATCTGACGGCCAATACCGCTGTGTCATCCAACGGTTTTGGAATCATCGGACGCGTGGTGGGCATTGTTTCCGGTTCACGGTACCTGGCGGCCGGCATCGGCTTCTACGCGGCCGCGCTTTCTGTGTATGAACGCTGGCTGGTGCATGGTCATAATGTGGCCTTTGTGAAAAATACACGGATCGAGGTAACCATGACGCCAAGCCGCAATCCAATTTCAGCGACCACGCCACAACCAAATTCTCCTGAGAGGCAATAACAGTTATCATGCGTTCTTTCGTCCTGTTAGCTAGCTCGATTTTATTTGGCATGACCGTCGCAGGAGCTCAAGCACAGGTCGCCATGTTGCCCCCAAATCCGCAACCCAACCTCCGGCAAGAACAATTCGCGAGTTTGACTCCGAACAGCGTGACTTCGAACCCGACCATAGCGGAGAGTTCTCCCGGTCTGGATGTTTTGGCGAACAACTCCCTCTCCACAACAAATACTTCTGCACAGGAAACGCAGACGATCTGCGGCATCACGAAACTGGGTCGTTGTTTGCGCGATCTTGGAGAAGACGAGAAGGCAATCTTTACCAGTCCGCTTCGTCTGCAGCCGAAGGACGGGTACTGGCTTGCGCCGCTTGGCGCGGCAACCGGACTTGCGATCGCCTACGATGCAGACGCTTCAGAAGCCGTGGGTGTGGATCCGAGCCGGACGAACACCGCGAACACGATTGCGGATTTTGGTTCCTTCATTGCGACAGGTGCCGAGGGCGCAGGAATCTATTTCATCGGGCTGGCTAAGAAAGATCCAAAACTTGCGGAGACTGGGCGATTAGCCGATGAGGCTATCATCGACTCTGGCACCGTGACCCTGGTGACCAAGCTCGCCACCAATCGTCAGCGTCCCCGGCAGGGAAATGGTCAGGGCGATTTTTGGCCGTATGGCACCCAGCATTGGGAATGGGATTCGTCGTTTCCATCGGATCACGCTACCGCCAGCATGGCACTGGCTCGAGTGATTGCCGGGGAGTACCCGCATTGGTATGTAATGGTACCCGCCTACGGATTTGCCGAGACAATCAGTATGGCGCGCATTTTCGCAAATCAGCATTTCCCGTCAGACATCCTAGTGGGGCAGGCAGTCGGGTTTCTCACCGGCAGTTACGTTTTGAATCATCGCTCGCTGTATCGGCCAGGGGCGAAGAAGACACTCGCCAGCAGAATTATCAGCTCAGTCAATCCGATTGCAGATCCGCGAACGCATACCCTGGGGGCATGGATGGAGATTCCCGTCGGGCGATAGCGCCCGTCTTGATCTACAGCCGCGCGATGGGTTCCGATGTTCAAAGCTAACGGCGGTTTATGGATGCGACTGCAGCAGTCCTGCCAATTTCTCCCTGAGACCGCCGTATGTGCTATCTGAAAATCTGTCCGAGTTGATCCACCGAATCGTTCCTGACCGATCGAGCAACACTACGTACGCTCTGCCCTCATTTTTCACGCCCAGCCGCTGTCTCCAAAGTTGGTCATCGCGATACAGCACGATAGTTCGATTTTGCACTGCAACGGGCATGCTGCTTTTGATTCCGGAGATCGCTAGCCGGCGAAAAATCTTTGGCGCCGATTCGAGTTGGATCACCCCATACGCCGATACATTGTCAGGAAAATCCTTGGCCAGATGTTCGTTCCACATGCGGGCATCCTTACCCGCGGTTCGGCTGAATGAAAACACCAGTACCGTCGGCTTCTCTGTGGCAGTTTCCGGGAGCGTAAGAGAATGATCCGTGATCGTTCGCCCGGAAAACGTGGGGAAGACACCTCCCACTTGAAGCAGCCCTGGAGCCGATTGAACGGCTTGCAGTGACAGTGCGGAGATCAAAAGTCCAATCGCCACGACGATGCATTTGGAGGAGCGCATCATTTGTTTCAACCTCTCATCTTTCATTAAACTTCAAACGTGGGTTTTCTGGGCGACTTGACAGCACTTCTTAGTGGATTAAGACTAAACAAGGAACGACGTTCGCCGCTTTACTCCTGCAAGAACCTGCACGCTATCGCAACAAAGGAGAGTCAATGAAACGGATCAGGGCGAAGCTCGCGCCGCTCGGGGGAATTGCGATTGTCTTTTTCCTGACGCCGCATGTCGTGCGTGCACAAGCCTCGGCAACCATTTCTGGAATCGTCAAGGACTCCGCTGGCAAAATGGTGAGCGATGCCCATGTCTCGGTCACAGATGTCAACACGACTCAGTCAACAGAAATAAAGACAAATGCTGATGGTGCCTACACGGAATCCGATCTCGCTCCAGGAACGTACGCCGTTTCCGTTTCTGCCGACGGGTTGAATCCGCAGAGCTCTAAAGTAACGTTGATCGCTGCCGAGGAAGTGCATACTGACTTTGTACTAGCCACCGAAGCCCAGCAGCAGCAAACCCCTGCCAGCAAATTGCCGGCCGCGCCCCAACCGAGTCAGCAAACCTCGCCTCCCGGGAATGCGAATGCTCCCTCGCTGCAGGACCTTGGCTTTGGCGCCGGCCAGACCCAGGGCAGCGCGCAAGAGCAGGCGCGACTCGATAAGCGCACGCACATGCTGAAGGTGCACCAGACGCTGGGTCTGATCACTGCGATTCCGATGGTCGCCACGTTGATTACAGGGCCGCAAGCAAAAGCGAAAGGAAAAAACGGCGAGCCGATCACGGAGCCTACTTCCGCCAATCTGGATTTTCACATGGCTCTGGGGAGCCTGACGACAGGCCTGTATTTCACCACCGCTTATTACGCAATTTTCGCCCCGAAAATTCCCGGGGTTAAACCCAAGGGCGCGATCCGGCTGCATCGTGACCTGGAGTGGGTACATGGCCCAGGAATGATCATCACTCCAATTTTGGGAATCATGGCCTACAAGCAGGAGAACGCTGGAGAGAAAGTGCACGGGATCGCTTCCGCGCACGGTACCGCCGCATATATTACGGCTGCCGCGTATGGAGCATCGATTGTGGCTGTCTCATGGCCAATTCACTGGAAATTCTGGGAGCGTTGAAACATGATGCGTAAGAAACTCGCTATTGCCTTGTTGCTGTTTGCACTTCCGCTATTCGCCCAAACTGATACGCAGTGGGTATTGCAAGGGTCTACTCTCACCTATCACATGTCGCATCCCATGCATGAGGTGGATGGCGTGAGTCACGCGGCGAAAGGGAAGGGAATATGTCACGCCGGACAATGCAATTTTCTGATTGCGGTGCCGGTAAAATCCTTTGACTCTGGTGACAGTAATCGCGATCTCCACATGATTGAAGCAACCCGCGGAGCGCAATTTCCCATGGTCGTTGTTCGCACTGAATTTCCCGAGGCCGACACCACCTCTCAAACCATTTATGCCAACCTTGAGGTACAGTTTGCCGGCCAGACTGCGCACTATCAGCACGTGCCTTTCCAGCGAGTCACGCAAGGCAACCAGGTGCGAATCACGGGGACGATCCCCGCGACCTGTTCCGATTTCAAGATTGATCGCCCGTCATTCCTGACCGTTCCGATCAAGAACGAGATTCCCGTAAAGGTGGACATGACCTGGCAGAAGATGTAATTGCGGCTCCCTGATCTACTCCTCAGCCCGCCTCGGCCCTTCGATCAGGGGATGGCGAAAGTCAAGCGCGCGAGTGCTACTATCTGGATATTGTGATCGCAGATTTTATGCTCCGGCAATTCCAATTTATGTTGGCAAATCTCGCGCAGTAGCGACTACATCTATCAATTTTCCCCGCACCACTCGGTTCATTCTATGATCCATATAAGGTGTAGACTCCAGGTTTGGCCCCGTAGCTCAGGTGGATAGAGCAGCAGTTTCCTAAACTGTTTGTCGGAAGTTCGAATCTTCCCGGGGTCACCATTTCCGGTTCAATCTATGGGAAAAACGTCGAGGCCGCCGTATGTAAATCGCTGTGCAAGCGCCAGTCGAAAGGCTTTCATGCTTGTATTCAGTGCACTGGCAATTTCCGGGTATGCCGATGCGGCGAGCATGGATGCAGCTGCCCACTGCCAGGCAATTTCGCAAATGCAACTCGAGGGCGTCGCCATCAGCGCAGCATCGTCGGTCGAGAGTGGAAGTTTTACGCCGCCCGGAGCAACCACGGCAATGGTCAACCTGCCATCGTTTTGCCGCATCGCCGCGACCTTGCGGCCAACACCGGATTCCAATATCAGAATCGAACTGTGGATGCCGGAGAAGGGCTGGAATGGAAGACTTCTTGGAACGGGGAACGGAGGCGGTGCTGGAAAGCTTTCCTACCGGAGCCTGGCATTGGGAATACGGCGAGGATTCGCGACCGTCAATACAGATATGGGCACCTCACCGAATGCCGATGCCGTGGTCGGTCATCCGGAACGCTGGGCTGATTTTGGTTATCGTTCGACTCACCAGATGACTGTCGCAGCGAAAGAAATCATCCACGCTTATTACGAGAAGCCACAAACCCATGCCTACTTTGTGGGATGCTCCACTGGCGGCGGCCAGGGGTTGATGGAAGCGCAGCGCTATCCCGGCGACTACAACGGAATCATCGCTGGCGCGCCTGCGAACAACCGAACCCACATCCACTCAGGTTTCGTCTGGAATGCGCAAGCGGCGAATCAACCCCCGGGAGTACAGCTATCGCCGGAAACGATCGCATTCATCACCAACTCCGTCGTGGCCGCTTGCGCGGGAAAAGATGGAGGCGCTCCTGGCGACAACTTTTTGACGGACCCACGAGAATGTAAATTCAACCCCGACACACTTCCGAGATGCCAGGTGGACAGCCACACCGATTGCTTGTTTCCCGGGGAGCTGTCAACTCTGAAGAAAATCTATGCCGGGCCCACGAATCCAACAACGGGGGAGAGAATCTACACACCCATTCCGCCTGGCAGTGAGAACTCTCCGGCTGGAGTCGCGATGCAGCAAGATCCGAGGCAAATGTCGGACCAATCGTATCCGTTTCGCTGGGCGCTGGGTTCAAGCTTCGATTATCACAAGTTCGACTTCGATCATGATCAGGACCTGGTAGACAAACAACTGGCGCCTCTTCTAAATGCGAACAATCCCGACCTGTCGGCCATGCAACTGCGTGGCGGAAAGATTCTGATGTTCACTGGTACCGCGGACCCCTTGGTCCCGTTTCAAGATGCGCTGAATTATTACGATCGAGTGGTCAGCGATCAGCAGAAGGGTCTCCGCGACGCGGGTGGTATGGGATCAGGGCCGGGATTGACAACGACCCGTCAATTCTTCCGATATTTTTTGGCGCCAGGGATGGCGCACTGCGGCGGCGGTCCGGGGCTGCACGACTTTGGCCAGAATCTTCAGTTGGAAGTTCCGCAGGATAGCGATCATGACATGTTGACGGCGCTGATTCGCTGGGTTGAAGAAGGGGTTGTACCCGACAAAATCATCGCGAGTACATATGTGGACGATCTATCTGCGAAGGGGCTTCGCTTCCAGCGGCCGATTTGCGCGTATCCGCAGTTTCCAAAATATATCGGCGGCGATAAAAATTCCGCGTCCAGCTATCGTTGCATTGCCCATCCACAAGACAGCGTGCTGGCCCCGGCAAGCCGCTATCTTAATTAGCCGGTGCTGCGTTTTTCTGACGCAGATACAGACCGCTGAACGTTCGTACTGAATGGTCCGGGTGAAATGGGATATAGCATCCAAATTCTGGGTTTTCCCAACTGTCAACCACTTCGTATCCCAGTTGGTCGGCGGACTTGAGAAATTCATCTTGATTCGCAACTCGGTACGGAGACACCGCGGGCCCCATATTGTGCAGCGTGTAGAAGGTCTCACGCTCAGTGAATGGCAGTTTATTGATCAGCACGTGCGTTGGCAGCGTTGAGAATTTGGTGAAGATTTCCGCGAACGTCGTCTCAGGAAACTGCAGCGATCCAAAGGAAAGAAAAAGAGGGAATTCCTGTGCGCGTTTCAAATCAGTTGTAAAGGTGAGTTGCCGGCGCTCGTCCTTCTCCTCTGCCAATTTTGCGCCCGCGGCAACAACGGCGGGCACGTCATAAATGGTCCATTGCAAATTCGCTGGGTATTCTAAGAGCTTCTGAAATGAGTAGTAAGAAATCCCCAGGTAGCCGCCAAAATCGAACACGCGTGGATTTTCAGGCAGCAGTTTTTCTAGCCAGAACAAGATCGGATAATCGCTGGAGCGAATCGAACTTTTATAGCCCAGGAAGGTCGCTGAGTCAGGATTGTCGTAGCTGTTGTTTCGGCCTGCGGGAATGGCGGCGTTGGCTGCAGCGAACGAAGGATAGACCCCAGAAAACAGGCGTTCCCATTCCGCAACTCGCATGAAATGCTGTTCATATTCGAAGCGATGCCATTTGCGAATCAGCGGAACGGCACTCTCGACTTTGTCGACGAAGCTTTTCGTTGTGGGCGAAAGTAGCATCGCCTTAATGGCCTGTTTCATGGCTCCTCAATGAGATCACATGTGTTCCAGTCATTGTATGCGAATGCCTGTGATACTCGTTGCGTTGCCGTACGCTCCAGTTTATTGCGCCATGTTTACTTGCAGGTGGGCGCTAGCCAGCACTCCCTGGGTTGCTGTCGCGGCCTGCACCGTAATCTCATCGGAGATTGCGCTAGGAGGTGCCAGATTGGCGCACCCCAACACGGATCCCAAACCTACACAGACCAGGACCAAAAGAATTCTGCCCCAGCCAAAGGTTGCAGCCCTTCGCCTCGACAAGAAAGGTAAAAGCATTGCTCCCAATCCCAGCACAAGCAAAGTGAGCCGCAGTATGGGGATTGTCTTTGCGGGCATCCGAATTCCAGCGACGGTTAATGTATGAGGATCAATGACCAGGACATTTGATAGAGGCGCGCTGGACTGTGAGCTGAACGTGACGGCGGGTGTGGTGAATTTGCAGGTCGCACCGCGAACCAGTCCAATGCAGTCAAGAGTGATCGTGTCGGAAAACGCATTCAGCGGTATCAGAATGACTGTCGTCTGTCCTGTTTTTCCTGCGGGAATATTTAGCTGGTCCGGGTGGATCGTCATGATCAACGACTCATTTGCAACCATTACAGTTACAGAAGCAGAATTTGAGGGCTGAAAATTGTGATCGCCCGGATAAGAGACCGTGAGCACATTCGTCCCGGGCAGCAGTTGCTGCGTCTTCAACACAGCCTTGCCGTTCGTGTCCAGCGCGCCCACGCCAAGCTGCCTATCGCCGCTCATAAAACGAACAGTTCCCGTGGGTACGCCAATCGTCGAGGAAACGACGGTCGCAGTGACGGTTACATTCTGGCCGACACGCAGATTCGTGGCGGAAATCGCCAGCAATGTTTGGGAACTTGCGGGCGTCACCATAAAAGTAGTTGCGCCATTGCTTCCCAATTCGTTTCCAGCAGGCTCATAGGTTGCGGTCACCATGTTCGAGCCCGTCGGTGTCGCGGGCAGTTGGGTTTTGCCTGCGCCGGAACCGGACATGGCTACGGTTGCGACCTGATTTCCGTTGACAGCAAAGACAACCGTTCCTATCGTCACCGGTCCCGTTGCGTCAGAGACATTCGCGATCACGCGCATCGGTGTTCCATAAACCGCCGTGGACGGCTCGACGACAACGCCGATCGCGGTCGGCAACGAGGAGTATGAGATGCCATTCCCAGTCATCGTCACGGCCTGCTTGGCGCCCGTAGCATTGAGTGAATTGTCGAGAATCCATGCATTTTCAGTTAGCACACCGACAGCAGTTGGTTCGAAGGCGTAGCTGATGTCGCACTGGTTGCCGGCAGCAAGGTTGCCGACGGAACATTTGTTGGCGTCGGGGCTCAGAATGAAATCCGCTGGAGCAGGTGGCGCGGGATATTGATCGATCACGAGCGATTGATTTCCGATGTTGGAAAGGGAATCGGATTGTCCCGCAGTAATAGCTCCCAACGTCTGAGATCCGAAATTGAGCGTCGGAACGATGTAAGAGACGCTGCGAAGCGTGATATTCCCAGGGTCTGATACCCACAATTGTCCAAGCGAATCCACGGCCACGCCTGTTGGTGTGGTTAACGCGGCCGCACTTGCCGGGCCTCCGTCGTCGTCATCTCCAACAATGGCTGATCCGGCAAAAGTGACAAGCACACCGCTCTGAGAATTGAGTTTCCGCACACGCGCGTTGCCACTATCGGCGATATACAAATTTCCTGCCGCATCGAGGGCAATATCCGAAGGGTGACGCAGCTGCGCATTTGCGGCCTGCCCGCCATCCCCGCTGAATCCGGCGGTCCCATTGCCGGCGATCGTCGCGATCGTTTGCCTGACCGGGTCGACTGTTCGAATAACATTGTTTCCCGTGTCGGCGATAAACAATCCGCCGGTTGAATCCAACGCCACGCTCTGCGGATGATTCAATTGCGCTCGCACCGCATCGCCACCATCTCCGGAGTATCCAGAGGTTCCAGTTCCTGCAACCGTGACGATGATTCCGCTCGAGGCATACACACGCCGAATGACATTGTTTCCCGTGTCGGCAATGAAAATATCTCCGGCCTTATTGCTCGCGACCCCCGCGGGGGCATTGAGGGTTGCGCTGGTAGCGGCGCCCCTGTCTCCGGAATAGCCTGCACTCCCAGTGCCTGCGCCTGTGGAGATGATTCCATTCGGTAGGCTCACTTTGCGTACCAGATTGGCACCGGTCTCCGCAATATAGAGATTTCCCGCTGCGTCCAGAGCGACTGCACTCGGTTGTTCCATGGTCGCGTTGGTTGCAGAGCCTCCGTTTGCCTGGGCCGGTGCAAGCGTGCCTCCGCCGGCAATCACTGTCGGTATCGCTCCGGCGCGATTTTGCCAACGCCATATGACATTGCTGGCAGCGTCAGCCAGATAGACATTCCCAGCGGGGTCCACCGCGATTCGCTGCGGTGCCATCAAGGCAAATCCACCGGAGGTGTCGGCGCTATTCAGAGCGGTTTGAATCATTCCGGGAGCTAGGACAGCCTGGGGTGCAAGACCCACGCCGACAAATCCCAGCGAGATCGAAGCACCACTCGCGGTCAAATGCATGGCACCGTTTCGAAGGCCCGGATACTGAGGTGTAAACGAAATCGGCACCGCACAGATCGAGCCGGCCGCATTGACAGTTGTTCCGTCGGCAGTGCAGCCAACAATATTGCCGATCGAAAATTCTTGTAGAGGCGTCTTCGCCGCAGAATCAGGCTGTGTCTGTGCCGCCGGAATCATCGGGCTCGATAAGGAGGTCGCTTCATTGGTTTCTATGAAAATTGTGTGCGTAGATAAGGAATTGGAACCAATTTCAGCAGCAGGGAACGTTAGTTCCTTGGAGATCACCCGCAAGGCATTGTTGCCAGAATCCGCGATGTAAAGATTTCCTTCATGATCGAGCGCAACGCCGGCGGGAGAGTTTATTTCCGCCAGAGCCGCAAGGTTACCGTCGCCGAAAAATCCTGCCGCGCCATTCCCGGCGAGAGTCAAAATGACCCCGTCCTTCCTGATCTTTCGAATTCGATTGTTAGCGCGATCGGAAAAATAAACCTGGCCAGTTAAATCGACTGCAATGCCGTCAGGGAAATTCAGCATGGATTGAGTCGCGGCAATATGATCCCCGTTGTAACCACCGGAAGAACCAACCACGCCTGCGATGGTGGTGATGATTCCAGATGAATGATTCACTTCACGAATTAGATTGTTGCCCGAGTCAGAGATGTACAGATTGCCCGCCAAGTCCACGGCGATTCCGGTCGGATGATTCAACTCGGTCGTAGTTGCCGGACCGCCATCGGATGTGTATCCAGCTACTCCGGTGCCCGCCACAGTCGATATGATCCCGCTGGTGGCAGAAATTTCTCGAACGCGACTGTCCCCGGCATCGGCAACATATAGATTTCCGTTGCCATCCAGCGCCACGGCCGTGGGACTGTCGAGCGCCGCCAGGGTCGCGGGTCCACCGTCTCCAATATTGCCGGGCTCGAATGGGGTGTTCGCGGGATTTCCGGCAACAGTTGTGATGACGCCGGTATCCATTCTGAAAAATCGAACCAGGTGATTACCCGTGTCTGCAATGTAGAGATTGCCGTGAGGGTCGACCAGAACACAGGCCGGCTGGTTCAACAGGGCGGTGCCACTGGAGCCTAAAAGTCCATTCGCAGCTAGAGTCGTGATGTTCCCGCTGGCAGCATCGATGCGCTCAATCTGATTGTTCGCGGTATCCGCAATATAGAGATTTCCGGCTCCATCGACCGCGACTCCCGTCGGCTGGTAAAGGAAACTGAACAACGCGGGTCCACCATCTACCGGCCCACCTGCGACTCCGCTCGGCGAACCGGCAACGCGATTGATCTGTAGTAGGACAGAAACGGGAACGGGTGCTGCCGACAGCGTCATCGGAGCCAGCGCAACGAAGTTGGCGAGTAAGAACGCGCCTGCGGCTCGCGCATGGAAGGGAGATGGAAGAAACATCGGGAAAGCCTCGCGTGCGTTGCGATAAACCGCGCCCACCGAGTAGTTTCAAGGTGTGAATTCGTGATGCCTAAGAAGATCGGTCGGACTTGCGGGGACTCGGTTTCACATTGGGACCGACTGGATCGAGTGCCCGAAACGGAACCGTTAAACTAAAGACCGTTGTTTGTGTAATGTCTGATAACATGTATTCTGTAATGTCGGTTGGGCTAAGCCTAACCCCTGCACTCCCAGATATTTCGCCCCGGAACTGCTAGGCTAAGTTGAAGATCGAATCATTCCCTGTTATGTCCCATTTCCCTATTGCAACTTCCGTGCTGTCTGACGCGATACAAGAGCGCGTGTTTCCCGGTGCATCCTTCGGCGTATTGCATCCCCATGAACAATTCGCCATTGAATCTCTGGGCGGGTTCACGTATCAGCCGGATTCGCCACGTGTAAACACGGACACGATCTTCGACATCGCCAGCGTCAGCAAAGCAATAGCGACCACATCCATGGCGATGCTGCTGTGGGAGCGTGGCAAATTAGATTTGGACGAGCCTCTCGCCCGACGCGTCCCAGAATTCCTCAAGGTAAGCTCAGCGTCTGAGTCTCCGGTCGACCTCCGCTCAGCCATCACCGCACGCATGCTTTTGGCACATTGTTCGGGACTACCCGCCTACGCCCCCTTATACAAAAGCTGTGCCACGGCGGCCGACCTGCTAGACGCTTGCCTGCATATGCCTCTTGAGGCGCCTCCAGGGACGCAAGCCGTCTATTCCGACATTGGGTTCATCCTGCTTGGCCATCTGCTGGAGCAAATTGCCGGTGAACGCCTGGACAGCTTCTGCCAACGAGAAATCTTTGCGCCTCTCGGGATGAGTTCGACTCTCTACTGTCCGCCGGCCGAACTCCGAGCCTCCATTCCGCCCACGGCTGATAAGGAAAACTTCCGTGGTCGAATCCTCCAGGGTGAAGTTCACGACGGCAATTGCTGGAGATTAGAAGGAGTCAGCGGACACGCAGGATTATTCTCCAATGTGCCCGACATACTTCGCCTGGCAGATTGTCTTCTGAATGGCGGTAGCAATGTTTTCAGAGCGGAAACAATTTCAGCATTCACAACGCGTCAGCAAATGCCACCAACTTCCGGCTGGGCCCTGGGCTGGGACACGCCGACTGCGCCTTCCTCATCAGGAACCCTATTCAGCACCAATTCTGTTGGTCATCTCGGCTATACGGGAACCTCGCTCTGGATTGATTTCGACAAGCAGGCAGCCATCGTTCTGCTGACCAATCGCACCTATCCGGGCGACGAAGCGGCTGCCTCTGAAAGAATCAAAAGCGTTCGACCTCAGTTCCACGATGCTTTGATGCGGGAGCTTGGCTGGGGTGCATTGGCGAATTCTTCCCCTCGCCCGCTGTGACGAATAGCTGCTGCGCTGGGGACGTGTGAGGCGATACAATCGAAGTAGAAGAGTCGCACCTGAGGTGGTTTTTTGAAGCTTATGGGAAATGCAACGAACGCGATCGATACACCCACCACTCGCGCCGAAAGTAATGGGAAAGATTCGATATCTCACCTGGAAACACTGACGACGGAAAGTGCGAACCAGGCATCGCAGGGCTTTGACACTAAGTCTGCACTGGAGATTGCACGCATCATCAATCACGAAGACGCCAAGATTGCGGCAGCAATCAAGCGGGCTTTACCGGAAATTGCCGCGGTCATTGACAACGTTGCGCGATGTTTGCGCGACGGTGGTCGCCTGATTTACGTAGGCGCGGGGTCCAGCGGACGTATTGCTGCCCTCGACGCATCGGAGATTCCGCCCACTTATTCAACATTGCCGCAGACCGTGCAATACATCATGGCGGGAGGGCCGAAAGCACTCGCCTCCTCCATGGAAGCCAACGAGGATTCTCGCGAGCTGGGCCAGCGGGATATCGCCCGTCGCCGTCCAACCCGCAAAGACATCGTGATTGGAATTTCGGCCAGCGGTCGCACTCCTTACGTGGTGGCGGCGTTGGAGTATGCGCGGGGACGCGGTTCGAAAACAGCTGCCGTAACCTGCAACTACAACTCTGAACTGACCACCGTTGCCGACGTGACCATTGTTGCCGAGGTTGGACCGGAAGTCGTCCTCGGTTCCACTCGCATGAAGGCCGGCTCCGCGCAGAAAATGATTCTGAACATGATCACCACCGGTGCCATGACCCGCCTTGGGTATGTGTACGAGAACCTGATGGTGAACGTGCACATGAAGAACTCCAAACTGGTCGAGCGCGGCCTTCGCATTCTGAAGCAAGCTTGCAACGTGGACCAGGAGACGGCCGTTCGCACGATGAAGGCCGCGGGAAAAAGCGTGCCTATCGCCATGGTGATGTTGAAAGCCGGGGTCGACAAACAGGAAGCCGTTCGCAGGCTGGCAAAGTCCGACGGCAATGTGCGCCGCGCGATTGAAGACACCACTCTTGAGTTGTAGCCCTGCGGAAATATGAGTTGACGCTGCTGATACCCTGCTCTGCAAAAATTAAAATGCATGGTTAGATGGATCCATGGATAAGTTTGTCATTCGCGGTGGCACACCGCTTCGAGGCACAATCCGCATCAGTGGAGCTAAGAATTCAGCTCTACCTTGCATGGCCGCTGCCATCCTGACAGAAGACGAAGTCACCCTGGAAAACATTCCAGACGTGCGCGACATTGAAACCGAACGCAAGCTGCTGGTTTCTATGGGTGCCGAGGTCGAGCTGGGATACGGTCGCGCCCACCACCGCACGCGGATTCGCTGCGCCTCGCTCGACCCGGTTGCGAAATACGAAATTGTCAAAACGATGCGCGCGTCGTCGCTGGTCTTAGGGCCCTTGGTCGCTCGTACCGGCATGGCTCGCGTAGCCATGCCCGGCGGTTGCGCGATTGGTGGTCGTCCAATTGATCTCCACATTAAAGCGCTGCAAACCATGGGTGCGGAAATCACTCAGGAGCACGGATACTTGGAAGCTCGCGCGAAACGCCTCCATGGGGCGCACATCGTGTTCGACAAAATTACAGTCACTGGCACTGAAGACGTGCTGATGGCTGCTGTGCTTGCCGATGGTGAGACCTGCATGGAAAATTGCGCGTGTGAGCCAGAAGTCACGGACTTGGCAAAAATGTTGACTTCCATGGGTGCGCGGATTGAAGGCGCAGGCACAGCGACGATTCGCGTCCAAGGCGCTGAAAGACTCCATGGAGCGAAGCATCGCATTCATCCCGACCGCATTGAAGCGGGCACGTTTCTAGTAGCCGCTGCCATTACTGGCGGCGATCTGACACTGACGAACTGCCATCCCGACCATCTGTCTTCCGTCATTGAAAAGCTGAGAGAAGTGGGTGTGCAGTGCGAACCTGGTCCCGACTCGATCCGTGTCCACAACGGCGGAACGCTGCGTAGCGCGAATATATCGACGGAAGAGTACCCCGGCTTCCCTACCGATATGCAGGCGCAATTCATGGCGCTGGCCACGCAGGCAGAAGGCACCTCTCTGGTAACAGAAAACATTTTTGAAAATCGCTTTATGCACGTGCAGGAATTGATTCGCATGGGCGCGAATATTCGAGTGGAAGGCCGGACAGCTGCGGTGGTCGGCAAGTCTCCGTTATCTGCGGCCGCAGTGATGGCATCCGATTTGCGCGCCTCGGCATCCCTGGTGCTGGCGGCGCTGGTCGCCGAGGGCGAAACCATCATCGATCGCGTATATCACATCGACCGCGGCTATGAGCGGATTGAAGAAAAACTGCGCGGCGTCGGCGCAAAGATTCGCCGCATCGGCAACGTGTTCAGAGAAACCGAAGAACCCGCCGCCGAAGTGACAGCCTAGCCCGACGCTTGCATCGCAACAGCTGGAACCCTGGACTCTCACCTGGTCATGCAAAGTTTCCTCGCTCCAATCCGATTCGGTTGCAACGCCTTGCGCGGAAATTGGCTGCGTCCCTGGCGAAGCCCCTATCTTCGCTGGCGCATTGAAACCTATTCCGGCATCCCGGCCAGCACCATCGACGCTCGCATCTTCTGGAGGTTTTTCTTCACAGAAAAAGGCAATTTGCTCCACTTTCTTCTGTGGACGGCGAAATTGGAATCCTACAAAAACAATTGAGAGGGTTGGATGGTTCGCTACGGCATTCTAGGTTTTGGATTGCATGGCTGGAAGCGCCTTGTGCCTGCGTTTGCCGGCGCGAAAAATTCCAGGCTGACTGGCATTTGGCGCAGAAACCTCGATAAGGCGAAAGCAAACGCCAACGATTACGGTATCGAAACTGTGTTCCCCACCGCTGAAGAGTTATGCGCCTCTCCTGACGTAGACGCTGTGTTCGTCACCTCACCGGATGCTCTTCACATGCGCGATAGCCTGTTGGCCATGTCGCATCACAAGGCTGTGCTGTGTGAAAAGCCTCTGGCGATGAGCGTTGAAGAAGTGGAACAGATGCTGCTGGCGGCAAAAACAGCAAACGTTGTATTCGGAGTTGCCCAGAATTTTCGCTACAACCGCAGCGTCGATTTGATTCGCGAGTGGGTGCAGGCAGGCAGAATTGGCAAGCCCATTTTTGCAACTTCGCATTTTTATTTTCTGAGTGCTGAAAGCCAGCGCGGATGGATCTACGATCCTTCCCTTGCCCGCGGCGGTCCGATCGGAGATGTCGGAATTCACTGTCTGGACGTCCTGCGCTATATCCTGCAGGACGATATGACGGCGGTGACCACGCTCGCCCATCGCGACGCAAAATCTGGCGGGGTCGAAGCCAGCGCTGCGCTTTCCATGGATTTTCGTAGCGGGACGATCGGCTCCATCCTGGTCAGCTTTCGCTCACCGTATCGTTCGCTTGTCGAAATTGTCGGTGAGACCGGCGTGATCCGCAGCGAAAATGGCCTGACCGTTACCGGCATGGTTGATGTGCAGTTATTGCAAAGCGGCAAGGTTCCCGACAGCAAGCAAGTCACGAATGCGGATGCCTACTGCCGCATGCTCGATGGATTTAGTGATGCAATTGAAGGTCGCGGAAGCTATCGCGCGCCCGGCGAGGATGGCTTAAGAAACCAGCGAGTGCTCGATGCCGCTTACGCCAGCTGGCAGTCGGGTCGGAAAGAAATCATTTCGTAGGATTGGGCGGCAGATGGTTGTCGAGTCGGAGTTCAATCTCCTGTTCGTCGCCGCGACGCGCCCGCATCACAAAGACGATACTCCCCAACACCACTGCAGCGCCGGCAATCATCGTCCAAGGCACCGGCTCCATCATGAATAGCGCACCTTCTGCCACCGCAAGAACAGGGACGACGAGTTGCAGGCTTGTCAGTTGATAGGCCTCAATGCGCTGCAGCAGCCAATAATACAGCGTGAAACTCAGCGCGCTTGCGAACACGCTCAGAAAGATAAGCGCGACAATTGCCTGCGTACTCCATGTAGAGGTTCGACCACGCTCGAAGACCATGCTGGCCAGCGCCAGCCAGATCCCTCCCAGAAAAAACTGAATCGCAGTGCTGACAAACGGATGCACACCCGCCAGCGCTTCCTTTGCGTAGACCGACGACGCTGCGTACATCGCCACTGCAAGCAGGACGGCGATCGCCCCCACTGCTTGCCACAGTGACGTCGAAATGGCTCCTGACATCACCAGTCCCAATCCGCCCAGGCCAACAATCATCGCTTCCCAGGCGCGTCGCGGAACCGTACGGCCCGCCATCAGCGGTGTCAGGAACGCCGTCATCAGCGGCATCGCGCCAAAGATCAATGCCGTCAAACCAGACGACAGTCGCTGCTCTGACCAGAACGTCAACGCCGAGGGAACGGCAATCATGCTCAGGCTTAACAGCAATGTGGCATGCAGTCCGCGACCAGTGGGCCAAGGCATTTTCTTCCACTGAATGATCGGCAGCAGGATGACAGAAGCCAGCAGGAACCGCAGCGACGCGCTGTGCATTGGCGGAACGGCGATAACAAGGACGCGAATCGCCATCCATGTGCTGCCCCAGATGACAGACAGCGCGACCAGGCCGAGAATGATGCGAGGCTTCATGTGGAGAGAACAGTTGCGTTTCCCAGAAACAGAAAAGCGGACTGCTTCATCACAGCCCGCTTCTCAAACGTCAAAATAATGCTAGCGTCGACCGCCGCCACCACCAGGCCGACCACCCCCGCCACCAGGGCGCCGACGACGACGGTTATTGCCACCACCCGGACCACGACCGCCGGGCGAACTGGGAGGACGCGGGCTATCGGCTCGATTGAAGTTAGGCGCGTCGGAAGATTCGCCGCCCTCATCGCCGAAGTCGTCTCCGCTCTCCAGAACAATCGTGCTGCCGTTCGAAGAGGGTTGACGCTCCCCTGCCGCAGCCACATCTCCGACATGACCACCGCCGGCATTTGGATCCGGCAGGCCGAGCTTAATGCGCTGTTCTTTCAGCACAGCCTTGCGGGACAGCTTGATGCGATTGCCTTCGATGCCCAGCACCTTTACCAGCACCTGATCGCCATCGTTCAACTCGTCCGTAACTTCGTGAACGCGATGCTCGGCAATTTCGCTGATGTGCAGCAGTCCATCCGTTCCCGGGAAGATTTCGACAAACGCGCCGAACTCCGCCAGACGAACCACCTTGCCAAGATAGGTCTTGCCCACCTCGGGCACAGCGGTTAGATTGCTGACTGTCTCGATCGCGCGGCGCAGTCCATCGGCATCGGAGGATGCGATGTTCACCTTGCCGGTGTCGTCGACATCAATCTTGACGCCGGTCGCTTCAACAATTCCGCGAATGGTCTTGCCGCCCGGCCCGATCAGGTCACGAATCTTGTCGACGGGGATCTGCAGGGTGTGAATGCGCGGCGCAAACTCAGATTTCTCTGTGTTCGCTTCTCCAATCACCGCGTCCATTTTGTCCAGCAGGAAGAAGCGGCCCGCACGAGCCTGCGCCAGAGCTTCGCGCATGATCTGCCCAGTAACGCCGCCGATCTTGATGTCCATCTGCAGCGCGGTAATTCCATTGCGCGTTCCCGCAACCTTAAAGTCCATATCGCCGTAGTGATCTTCAGCGCCGGCAATGTCAGTCAGGATGGCGTAATTCTCGCCTTCCTTCACTAGACCCATCGCAATTCCAGCGACGGAAGACTTCAACGGGATACCGGCATGCATCAGCGCCAAACTTGCGCCGCACACACTCGCCATCGATGAAGATCCGTTCGACTCCAGAATGTCGGAGACGATGCGGACCGTATACGGGGACTCGGCTTCGCTGGGTAGAACCGCAGAAACAGCCCGTTCCGCCAACGCTCCGTGGCCCACTTCGCGACGGCCGACTCCGGTCATACGTCCAACCTCACCAACGGAAAACGGCGGAAAATTATAGTGAAGCATGAACCTCTTACGCTGCTCGCCCTCGAAGCTCTCGAGGCGTTGTGTATCGTCCAAAGTTCCCAGTGTCGCGGTCACCAGCGCCTGAGTTTCACCGCGAGTGAAGAGTGCCGAACCATGAACGCGAGGCAGTACGCCAACCTCAATCGAAATATCACGGATCTCGTCGAACTTGCGGCGGTCGGGGCGAACGCGATCCTTGATGACCTGGTCGCGAAAGATGTTTTCGCGAAGCGACTCGTAGTATTTGGAAAGCTTTGCAGGTGCAGCAGCATCATCGGCGGGGAGAGCCGCTTTCAGCTCATCCTTGATCTGCTTGACCAACGCGTAGCTCTCGAACTTGGGATGTTTGTGAGTGTCGAGCGCATCCTTCAGGCGATCGCCAACCTTGGCATACAGCGAATCATAGTACGCCTGGTCAAATTCGACCGGCTTCACTTCGCGCTTCGGCTTCCCTGCTTTTGCAACCAGCTCGGTAATACCGGCGCAGATTTTCTTGATTTCCGCATGGCCAAATTCGATGGCATCGACGATGGAATCTTCGCTGACCTGCTTGGCGCCGGACTCGATCATCACGATGCCGTCGGGCGTGCCGACCACGGTGATGCTCATATCGCCAGCGCGAAGCTCCGCGTATGTCGGATTGATGATGAACTGCCCATCCACGCGCCCGACGCGAACCGCGCCAACCGGACCGCCAAATGGAATGTCAGAGAGCGCCAGCGCGCAGGCCGCTGCGTTGATGCCGATGATGTCGGGATCGTTCTCTTTGTCCGCGGAAAAAACCAGCGCGATCACTTGGGTCTCGTTACGGAAGCCTTCTGGGAACAGCGGGCGGATGGGGCGGTCAATCTGGCGGCAGGTAAGAATTTCGCGCTCGCTGGGTCGGCCTTCACGCTTGATAAAGCCGCCGGGGATGCGTCCGCCGGCATAGGCATATTCACGGTAGTCGACCGTGAGCGGGAAGAAATCAACGCCCTCTCTGGGGTCGGGTGAGGCCACAGCGGTGGCCAGAACAACGGTGTCGCCCAGGGTGGCCAATACGGCGCCTGAGGCCTGCTTGGCCATGCGGCCAGTCTCAAAATTCAGTCGTTTGCCGCCGGTTAATTCGACGGTCACTTCATGTTTCATAGAATCCTCAAATCTTGCTGTATAGGGGCGTGGGTGCAGATAGGCGGGAACGTGGGGAAGTTGGCAGGCGGCGATGAAGGGTGGGATGTGTACGCGGAAGCGGCCCAACAGAGCCAGTAATCTTCCGCGTCAATGCCGCAGTGCTTGGGTTCAACCACGTTCGCAAACCTGAATTCTGCGGAACGTCGCTGCCGCTTACTTGCGGATGCCCAGTTTGCCAATGACTTCCCGGTAGCGATCAGTATCGTGGGTCTTCAAGTAATCCAGAAGACGGCGGCGATTGCTCACCATCATCAACAAGCCACGACGCGATGCGTGGTCTTTATCATGGGCCTTGAAGTGTTCAGTCAGCTCCGTGATGCGTTCGCTCAGAATTGCGATCTGCACTTCGGGGCTTCCGGTGTCGCTTGCATGGGTACGGAAGCGTTCAATTACGTCGGTTTTTTTTGCAGGTGCCAGCACAGTGTGGCTACTCCCTCTTCATTGTCGATTACACTGCATAAGTGTCTACTTAAGAATAACATGCTTTGCCGAAACCTGACATCCAAACCTGCCGTATTGTCATCCTGCGGCGACAACTAAAATCTCGGCTATGGTTACTCGACCTCTCATCACGCTGACCACAGATTTCGGCCTCACTGATCCATTTGTCGGGGTCATGAAAGGCGTGATCGCATCCATCTGTCCCGCCGCCAATGTGATCGATATAACCCATGGAGTCAAGGCCTTCGACGTGCTCGAAGGAGCCTTGGCGATCTGGCAGGCGAGACGCTACTTCCCTGCCGAAACCGCTCATACGATCGTGGTGGATCCGGGCGTTGGATCGAGTCGGCACCCGGTTCTCTGCCGCATGGGGGACGCCTGGTTCATCGCTCCTGACAATGGTGTGCTCACTCTGGTCGAACGTGAGGTGCGACGCAGCGGCGGGCTCGTTTCACATCGCTCTATTGAAAATCAACAGTACATGCTTCCCGCACAAAGCAACACCTTCCATGGCCGCGATATTTTTGCGCCTGCGGCCTCCCATCTGGCTGCCCAGATCGAACGCGGCGTTGCGCAGCCGGAAACCTTTGGGCCGGAAATCGAGAGCCTGATTCAACTGGATGTGCCCGAGCCGATTCACAACCGGGATCGGTCGATTGAAGGTGTCATTTTGAAAACAGACCGCTTCGGAAATCTCCTCACCAATCTTTCCTCGGGAGATGTACCTGCAGACCGGACCAATCTCGCCATCGAACTTGGAAGTCTGCGCATCACACGCTTCTGTCGCTATTATGCCGAGGCTCCCAAGGGAGAATTGTTCGCAATTATCGGCAGCTCAGGTCTGTTAGAGATTGCCACGAACTGCGGCTCGGCGGAGGACTTCACGGGCATTTCCGCAGGCGCGAAATTTCGAGTATTTCGTTCCTGAAAACTATCCGGCTGAGATAGAGGAACATCAAACAATGGGCAAGCAGGCAAATTTCCGGCCAACCCGGCGAGAACTTCTGAAATATTCCGGTGCGATGGCCGCGAGCACAGCCTTGGCTTCGGCTTTACCGGGCGAAGCAACGGCCTTCTACAGGTTCGGAGGTGAATCTGCACGGCTACATCCAGATCGCATGCAGCCTTCACCGGCTGCAAAATATGGTTTCAACCATCTGACATTTTCCGACGATTTTCTCTCGCCCGATTCGATCGACGTAAATAACACGCTCGCCTCCGGCTACAAGTGGTACATGGCGAATGCCATGATCCCGCAGGACAGTCCCGACGGAAATCTGCAAACCGGGGTGGTTCAGTCTCCCTCCTCAGTGTCTGTCGCCAATTCCATCCTCACATTTGTTCCCTACTGCAAAAAGCGGCGGATGGCTCACCAATGTCGGCTACAAAGGCGCATCGGACCCAAGAACCGCGGGGACCCCGATCGCCGCTACCGGCGGTTATTTCGAATGCCGCATGTCGTTCGATCCCAGCTTCAAGCCTGCCGCTTCGTTCGTCTATCCATTTCAATATTGGCCGGCTTTCTGGATTGAGGATATCGATCTCTGGCTGGCGATCAATGATCGCAATACCGCGCGCGGCAACAAGCCCGAGCTCGATTTCTTCGAATATTTCAGCCGCTCCGTTGGATATGGAATGGACATGCACGATTGGACGAACAATATACACAGTGCGGGGTTGATTCCAAGAGTCGTGAACGCAAGCCTTGGCTCGCCCGCATTTGAGAGGATGAATACTTTCGGCACGCTGTGGGTTCCCCAACGTAAAAACCACGGCACAGGCATCGTGCAGCGATACTTCAACGGCAAGCATATTGCAGCCGCGGACGTGACTTATTCATCGACGACCACATCCCCGCAGGCCACCGGAGGTTTCCCTGGTGTGTTTTCCGATATGGATACCAGTGCGGGTTTTGTGCTGCAGATTGGAAGCGGCCATGGCTGGCCCGTCCATGTCGATTATGTGCGCGTCTGGCAATAGAACAGTGCACAAGCGCTATCCTGCGGAGCTTTCTCCAGCTGCGGCGCGAAGGGCCTCGACGTCCGCCGTGTCCTGCGCCCGCCCGACTTTCAGTTTGTTCTGAATCAGGTGTTTTCGAGAAATGACGTGCGCCGGGATTTCGTTATCGACCAAACCCTCGATTCGATCCTCCCAAGCTTCATCAAAGCCGACGCCATCGATGCGTTGCAGAATATCAATCCGTGCTGGCGGTTGGCCGATCTGGAAGGCCGAACCCTTCTCGTCATTGAAGTCCGAGGGACTGAATCCCTTTAACGGCGCGCCATAAGCCGCGAGAGCCCGATATACGGCCACGCTGTTCTGGGGATCCGGCCGAATGAATATATCCAGGTCTTTTGTCGCTCGCGGTTCAGCGTGGACGCCAACTGCGTATCCGCCAACGACCAGGTATTCAACCCCGTGCGCGTTGAACGCGAGTAAGAGTTCTTTCAGATCTTTGTTCATTGTCCATCCGAACTCCCTTAAACGCGTACGCATCGACGCTGACCTGCCAAACAGCAGATAGACGCTCTCCGACACTCAAGCTCTGCCAGTAACGGTAGGTCTCCGCCTGTTGTTGCTTCGGATCTGTGACCCTGTGAACGGTCTTATCCATCTATCGCCGCTCCACCAGCATCTGTTCGGTGACCAACTGCGTCATGTCGCGCTTCTCAAGGCCATGCTCGCGCTTGTTGAACTCATCCACCTTGCTCGACCAGTTCATGGAGCAGAACTTCGGTCCGCACATGGAGCAGAAGGCTGCTTCCTTGTAGTAGTCGTCGGGCAGCGTCTCATCGTGCATGGAGCGGGCCGTATCCGGATCAAGCGAGAGCGCAAACTGCTTATCCCAATCGAACGTATAGCGAGCGTGGCTAATGGCGTCGTCACGATCCCGCGCGCCAGGGCGATGCCGGGCGACATCCGCAGCATGTGCGGCAATCTTGTAGGCGATGATGCCGTCCTTCACATCTTTTTCGTTCGGCAATCCGAGATGCTCTTTCGGCGTGACGTAGCAAAGCATGGCCGCGCCGTACCAGCCGATCATCGCCGCTCCAATGGCGCTGGTGATGTGATCATAGCCAGGCGCGATATCTGTAACCAGCGGCCCCAGCGTGTAAAAAGGTGCAGCGTGGCAGAGTTCCACTTCCTTCTCGACCTGCTCCTTGATCTTGTCCAGTTGCACGTGGCCCGGCCCTTCAATCATGGTCTGCACGTCGGATTTCCACGCTACCGTGGTCAGCTCGCCCAGTGTCTTCAACTCGGCAAACTGCGCTTCATCACTGGCATCGGCCAGGCATCCGGGACGCAGCCCGTCGCCGAGTGAAAAGCTGACGTCGTGCTTGGCCATTACCTTTACGATGCGATCGAAATGCTCATATAGAAAATTCTGCTTGTGATGATGCGTCATCCATTGCGCAAGGATCGCCCCACCGCGACTGACGATGCCGGTGATTCGCTTGGCTACCAGAGGCACGTATTGAACCAGCAGCCCCGCATGCACGGTGAAGTAGTCGACTCCCTGCTCCGCTTGCTCTTCGATCACTTCCAGATAGACATCAATGTTCAGGTCTTCCAGCTTCTTGACGCGATTCAGTGCCTCATATATCGGCACCGTCCCGATCGGCACCGGAGAGTTCCGCAGGATGGCTTCGCGGATCGAGTGAATGTCGCCGCCGGTTGAAAGATCCATGACGGTATCTGCGCCAAAGTGGACCGAGGTGTGCAGCTTGCGCAGTTCCTCATCAATGTTCGATGTAATCGCGGAGTTGCCGATATTCGCGTTGATCTTGCACTTCGAAGCCACGCCGATGGCCATCGGTTCCAGCTCCGGATGATTCACATTGGCCGGAATGATCATTCGTCCCGCCGCCACCTCATCACGAATCAACTCCGGCGTCAGCTTTTCAATCTGGGCGACGTAGGCCATCTCTTCGGTGACTTTTCCCTGCCGAGCAAAGTGCATCTGCGACATGTTCCAGTCACCCGTGCGGGCAGCTTCCTCGCGCCGCTTAACAATCCATTCAGCGCGTCCTGTCGGAAGTTTCGTGGGATTGCCTGCAGTTGTGTCGAGATGATGGCCATTGTTGCTCATGTGTACCTCGTGCTCCCGGAGTGATGTTCCCACGCAACGAACAGATCGCTTCGCTACCCTGATTATACCTTGCGAAACTCGACACTTCCGGTGAGCAAAATCACAAGTGAGACGCGATCCATGCGGTTATCGTAGGGCGATGACTGCTTCTCCCAGATCTTTCGCAGCGAGCCAGGCGGTCGGCGACGGCCCTTCGAGTTCTCGCATTCCGTATACTCCAAGAGTGCCTGCCGCCAACGCCATAGAACTGCTCGAAGTGTCAAAGTTGTATGGCACCTTCGCCGCACTGCGCAAGGTCACGGTTGATTTTCATAGCGCCAAAAGCTATGTGATTCTTGGTCCCAATGGCGCCGGCAAGTCCACGCTGTTGCGCAACCTGGCCGGACTGACGCGGCCTTCGTTCGGCAAGATGACGATTCTTGGCAGTGGCGATGTGTTCGAAGTGCGCAGCCGCATCGGATATCTCGGCCACGATTCCATGTTGTACGACGAGCTGACGGCCATGGAAAATCTTCGCTACAGCGCCAGCTTGTACCAGGACGAAATACTGCCCACCGGACGATGGACGCCCGAGGAATCGCTCACGATGGTCGGCCTCGACCCGGCGCTGAATCGCCCTGTAGGCAAGTTTTCTCAGGGCATGCGGCAACGCGCATCACTGGCGAGAGTATTGATGGCGAAGCCGGACTTGCTCCTCCTGGACGAGCCCTTCTCCAACGTTGACATTGCCAGCAGTAACCAGATGCTCCATGTGCTCGATCAACTGCGCGCAGCCGGCAATACCATTCTGTTGACCACGCATCAGCCCGATCTGGCGCGCCCCATCGCCGATTGCTTTTGCACCATGGAAGCGGGACAGATCGCGAATATGGAATATTTTCCGGCGTTCAAGGCATCTGCGGAGGAACCGCGCGCATGAAGACGAATGCCTGCCGATTGCTCGACGCTCTCCAGATTCGCTATGAAACTCGCGAATACGCAGTCGACCCCGAGGATCTCTCCGGCGAGACGGTTGCGAAAAAAATCAACATGCCGGTGGAGCAGGTTTTCAAGACGCTGCTGTGTCGTGTCGATCAAAAGGACATCGTGTTCGCGGTTCTTTCCGTTGCCGACGAGTTGGACTTTAAGAAGCTCGCGTCCGCAGTCGGCGGCCGCCGTGCTGAGTTGGTCCCCATCAAAGAAGTGCAGCCACTGACCGGCTATATTCGCGGCGGCGTCACCGTCTTTGCCAGCAAAAAGCCCTATCCCGTTTTTGCCGATGAGTCCATCCAACTATTCGACGTTGTATCTGTATCCGCCGGCACGCGGGGAATGCAAATCCTGTTGAGTCCCGCGGATTATCTGCGCGCAGCGGAAGCTACGGTTGTTGACCTGATACGCCCGGCCGCGCCCATTGCCGAAGGCGGAAGCCTATGAGCTACGCGCGTATCGTTTGGGCTCACCTGGCAAAAGATCTGCGTCTGGAGTGGCGTTCCAAAGACGCGATCAACGGGATGCTGTTCTTCTCCCTGCTGGTCGTGGTGCTGTTCAGCTTCGCCTTCGATCCCACCATGGCCGTCTCGCGCCAAATCGCCGGCGGCATTCTGTGGGTTGCGCTGCTCTTCGCGTCCACTACTGCGTTGAATCAAACCTGGACACGCGAACTACGCCATCAGGTGCTCGACGCACAGCGCATGGCTCCCAGCCCGGCCAGCGCGTTATTTCTGGCCAAAGTGCTGGCAAATTTTCTCTTCGTCACCATGATTCAGGTGGTCCTCGGCCCGCTGTTCATCATCTTCTATAACCTGCATGCGCTCGGCCAGGGCTGGTGGATGGTCGTGGTGTTGCCACTGGGCACGCTGGCGCTGGTGGTAAATGGCACCTTCTTCGCCGCGCTCTCCTTGCGCACCCGCAATCGAGAGATGCTGCTGCCGCTGATTCTCTTCCCTGTCTCGATTCCGGCACTGTTGGCTATGGTGCAGTCCACATCCGCAATCTTGACTGGCGAGTCTGATCCGGGGCTATGGATCAACATGCTGGCGGGCTACGACATCATCTTTATGACCCTCTGCCTGCTGATGTTCGAGACCATCCTGGGCGCCGAATGAGCTTGCTGAAAATTCTTGGCGTTGCGCGCACATGTTTCCCTATAATCCTCGCAACCGTTCACTCGTCGTGAGGTATCCGTGAAGCGAATTTTGTTTGCGTCATTTCTTTTTCTGCTTGCAAGTTGCTCGGTGCACGCTCAAGCTCCTGTCCAAATCGATGCCAAGACTTTGTCTGAACATTTGTTGAATCACCCACAAGCAGATTTTCCGCCAATCGCTGGCGCCGCGCATGTATACGGTACGGTGGTCATTGCAGTGACAATTGATCCGGCTGGTCGAGTATCGTCGATGCGCCTTCTCAGCGGACCAGCGATGCTGCAGCAGGCGGCTCTGGACGCGGTTGAGCGATACACGTACACGCCATTTCAAGCCGGCGGCAAACCAGTCTCAGTGGATTCGCAGGTCATCGTGGATTTCGGCGTAAGCTCGCAACCGCATGTTCCCAAGGGATTCGTTAACTTTCTTCAGTCTTTAAAGTCATGCGAACTGCAGATCTCCAAACCTGGAAAACCCCAAGATCAGGTCAAAACCTGTGCTCATGCGGCTCAACTCGCGGACGGTCTTCCTGACGACGCTCCTTTACGCGAACGGCTCATCGCCTATGTTCAATATGCAACCGCACTGATTCACAACGGCAACGCGGCAGATGCCGTTCTGGTCGGAAATAAAGCAATTGAATTGTCGAAGCAGCTAGCTGATGTTTTTCCAGCGCTCTGTGCCACATATGAGGTGACAGGCGAAGCATCTGCGGTTGCCGGAAACTCGCCCGGTGCCGACCAATATCTAACGCAGGCAGAGGCCTGCGAAACGCGAGAACTGTTGTTACCTGCGAGTCCTGCGCTGAAGCAGCATGATTCCCAAGTGATGAAACAATTGCTTGAATTTCATGCCAAGGTTTTGGCGGCGATGGGAAATCACGCGGCTGCAGATGAGAAGTTAAGTCAGGCAGCGAAACTCTAAACCGCCTGCGTCCAGTCACTCGAACTATCCAGACGCCGCACCAGCAATAGACTCTGGTCATCACTCCTCGCGCCCCGCGCATTCGCCTCATCCAGCATGCGGTTCGCAATCTGCACTAGCGGGCGGCCATATTCCTTCAACAGAATCGTCCGGATGTAACCGTCCCCAGCCTCTTCGCCCTTCTTGTCGAATATCTCTGTCAAGCCATCCGTCACGATAGCCAGCATCTCACCCGTCTTCACGTCCAGCGCAATCGCTCGGAACTCCGAATCGGGCAATATCCCGACCGGCAGTCCGGGCGTATCCAGTTCGCGCACTTCGTGACCATCTGAGTGAAGAATCGGCAGATGTCCGGCGACCACAGCGCCCAGACCGGATTGATCTTCAAAGTTGATCGCCGCCAGGGTGGCGAACGAGTTTGGCGCCTTCAAGGAATAGAAAACGTTATTGACTTCGTCCAGCATCTTTCCGGCTTCGAGGTTTTGCCGCAGGCTCATTCGCATCGCAGACTTCAACATCGCCATCAGCACTCCGGAGGAAACACCGTGCCCGCTCACGTCGGCGACATAAGCGAACCAACTGCCGTCTTCAGGCCGCACGAAGGCGTCGACCAAATCTCCGCCAACTTCGCCGCTCGGCACGGAGCGGCCATAAATCTCGAACCTTCCGACACGCAACTCGATCGCGGGCACCAGGGCACGATGAATTTCAGAAGCGAGTTCGACTTCTGCGTGTATTTGAAAAAACCGCTTCCCCTCCCTGGCCATCACGATAAAGACGAGGCCGTAACTGATCACGATCATCACGCATGCCAATCCAAGCGCCTTATCCAGCCTGGCAATCAGCTCGGAATGGGCAACCATCGGCAATACCGGTTGCATTAGCACTTGCCTTTCAAGCCACCAATTCAGGATGAACTCAGCCGGCATAATGGCGAAAATCAACAACCAATGGACACGGATTGAGACATAGGCGTAGGCCATGGCAAATAGGCCATAGTTGATCACCATCGACCAGAACAAAGCAGGTGGAATGTGGCGCGGCGAAAGGCTGATCGTAAGCAGCCCGATCGTCGAAAACAGCAGGAATGCGAAACAAAGCATCATCGCCAGAGAGCTGGCTCGCACCTGACTCCAAGCCTGCGCGCGGCGGCGGAAGCCGTCCTGAATGTTGGTAAACTTCACCGTTTTATCTCAGCAGACGGACCGCAGAATGACAACCTGAATCTGCCGCCGGCGATCTTTCTGCAACCGCACCCCCAAGAGGCCGGCGGACTTCTCAATCCGTTTTTTGTGCCTGAAATGCCGGAATTGAAAGCCCATTGGCGTACACTACTGTTTCGAAGCTTTCGTGCAATCACGAATGAGGAGTTTCACGTGAATCACCGTCATCTCATCCTGGCGTATCTGGTGACCTGGTTGCTGCAATTGGGATATCTCGGCACGGTTCTAGTCGGTTGGCGTCGCCTGCGCGGTTAGCTACCTTCGCTTAAGCTGATAGCAATCGACCCTGCGCTGAGCATCCGAAGCTCGCGCAAAGCCGACAGCATTCTCATTCCTCCCTTAGTTTAGAGACAGAGACAGAAAGGTTCGCCATGCTGATTGTCATGAAAAAGCAGGCCAGTGCGGAGGAAGTCCGCGCCGTCTGCGACTACATCGAAGGTCTTGGATTCCGCGCACATCCGATGCCCGGCGCACTGCGCACCGCGATTGGAGTGACTGGAAATCAGGGAGCGATAGGCCAGGATACCTTGGAAGAATTGCCCGGCGTCTCCGAGGTAATTCGAGTCACCAAGCCGTACAAACTGGTGAGCCGCGATGTCAAAGAAGAAGACACGGTCATCCACTTTCCCGGAACGAACGCCAGCATTGGCGGAAAAAACCTGGCGATCATGGCAGGTCCTTGTGCGATTGAGACCCGCGACCAGGCATTCGCAGTGGCAGAGCAGGTCGCCGCGGCCGGCGCGCAATTTTTTCGCGGCGGCGCCTACAAACCGCGCACCTCGCCCTATGCCTTCCAGGGATTGGGTGAAGAGGCGCTCAAGATCATGGCAGAAATTCGAGAGACCTTCGGCCTGCGCATTGTGTCGGAGGCCATCGATCATGAATCGCTAGGACTCATCGAAGCGTATGCGGACATCATCCAGATTGGCGCGCGAAACATGCAGAACTATTCCCTGCTGCGCGAAGCCGGACGCACGCGCAAGCCTGTGCTGTTGAAGCGCGGCATGGCGG
The DNA here is from genome assembly GCA_963735505.1 of uncultured Acidobacteriota bacterium. Taxonomy (GTDB): domain Bacteria; phylum Acidobacteriota; class Terriglobia; order Terriglobales; family Acidobacteriaceae; genus JAKAAZ01. The sequence goes on from CAVTLR010000019.1 coordinate 262,093, forward strand.
CAACGCTGGAAGAATTGTTGATGGCCGCCGAATACATCATGAGCGAGGGCAACTACCAGGTGATCTTGTGCGAGCGCGGCGTACGCACTTTTGTCGATCACACCCGCAACACGCTCGACCTGAGCATTGTTCCTGCGGTTCAGCGCTTGAGTCATCTGCCCATCATCGTCGATCCGAGCCACGGAACAGGGAAGCGCAACAAAGTAGTTCCGCTGGCCAGGGCAGCCGTCGCAGTGGGCGCCGACGGATTGGTGATTGAAGTACACCATCAGCCGGACAAGGCTCTTTCCGACGGCGCACAATCGATCTATCCGCAACAATTCGCCGACATGATGGGCGAAATTCGTCAGATTGCTCGCGTCCTGCATCGCGATGTTCCCGATGGCATCCGAATCGAGCAGGAGATGGCTGGGCTTGCGGGTGCGAGTACGCACGCTGCAAAAACCAGATAGCCGGCGAACGGATGACGTTGCAGCTTCCACTTAGACACAGCATGAATCAGACCGGCGATCGCGTCGCACACTGGCTCTCTTGCGTGCTGCTCGCGGCAGCGCTGTTTTCGCTGGGTGGCTGCCATTCACACGAGTTTCCTAACTATCCCGCGAATTACCGCGAATACGCCTACATTACCAACGGCGGAAGCAACACGGTGACCGTCCTGGATGTCGTGAACCTTCGCCAGGATCGAGTGATCCGCGTCGGCTCCAATCCTACCGGCGTGGCTGAAAATACCAAGCGCAACGAAGTCTACGTCGTCAACACGGGCAGCAATTCTGTCAGCGTCATCGATGCGGAAAAAAATGTCGTGGTCGCAACCATCCTGGTCCATCTGCGCCCCTATTTCATCTCTGTCAGCACAGACGGCACGCGTGCCTACGTCGCCAACTCCGGTTCGAATAATGTTTCTGTCATTGATCTGAGGTCGCGTCGCGAGATTGCTGTTGTCGGAGTCGGTGAAGGCCCGGAGTCGCAGCACGTCACCCCCGACGGAAATGCGATCGTGGTCTCGAATCGCCTGGGCAACAGCGTCAGCATCATTGACGCCAAGACGGAGAAGGTTCGCAGTGTTTGGAGCGGCTGTCCGGGCGCGACCGACATTGCCATCCTCCCCGACTCCAGCAAGGCATTTATCGCTTGCTCCAGCGGACATCAAGTAATGGCGATTGCGCTGGCAACGCCGCCGCCAGCCTCACCCCGTGCGCGATCTTCAACTCAGCAGGTGATATCGAAGGATGAGCTGCTTGCGATGCTTGACGTCGGCAAAACTCCGATTCGCCTGGTCCTGAAACCGGACGGTGGCGAAATCTTTGCCGTCAACTACGATGGGTCGTCATTCTCTGAAATCGACACCAGCACCAATGAAGCAGGCGGTGCCTACATGGTCGGCACTCATCCTGTCGCTGGCATCGCGACCGCGGACAACTCCCTGCTCTACGTCAGCGACTTCGATGCCGATTCGCTGGGTGTATACAGTATTGACGATGGAGAGCTTTTGCCGGTTGCGCCGCGCACCGGCGACGGTCCGGAGTCGATGGCATTTTCGAAGGCAGGAAATTTGCTGTTTGTCGTCGACGCTCGGTCGGGCGACGTTGCGGTCATCCGAACCTCGACCAACAGCCTGCTCAACATGTTTCCGGTCGGCGCCAAACCCAACGATATCGCCGACAAGGCATTCAATATCCGGTAGAACAGCGCAACTATTTACGCAACAAACACTTCGCCGGGCGTCACTCTCGCGACGCCCAACGAAATCCCACCATCAGTATTTATGCCAACCGTCCGCCAGTCCATCGTAGACAGCATTCATCAGCTGTCCATCTGGTGTATCGTTGTCCAGGCTCCAGATCATCGCGCCCAGCAGTTGCTTTCTCAACGCATAATCCATCTTCACGTGAATGGTTTCCGGATCATCATACGTCCAGTATTCGTTGCCATTGAACAACCACACTACGTCGGTCTTCGGATCGCGATACTGCTTGTACACAGGCATCAGCGTCACGATATACGAATACGCATCGCCGCCCTGATCCACCGGCGTGCCCGGCTGGAACTGCCCTTGGTTGACGTCCGGAACATCCTCCCAGCCATACCCATAAAACGGAACACCCAGCACAATCTTCGAGGGCGGAACACCCGCGGCGAAGTATCCTTTCAACGTCCGTTCAATGGTGTAATCGTCCGGTATCGGGTCTAGCGGCGACTCCCTCATCGGAGCGACCGGCCCCGTCGTATTCTGCCACGGCCCGTTATAGTCGTACGTCATCAGATTAAAGAAGGTCAGCTCCTTGGCCACAGCGGCAAGCGGAATCGGATCATACGCCCAGCTTCCCGCCGGGGAAGCCATGGTCAAAATCAGGTTCGGTCGCACCGCCGCAAACTGGCGACGGAATTCCTGGAACAGTGCAACCAGGTTTTGCGCATCCGAAGCTACCGGATACTCCCAGTCGATATCGATGCCGTCGAACAATCCTGGCATCGGCTTCACGCTGGGATCGAAATTCCCTTTGATAAACATGTTCATGCACGACGTCACAAACGCTTTGCGATTTTCCGGCTGCGCCGCCTCCGAAAAGGCCGCCGCACTCGTTTGGATCGACAGAATAACTTTCAGTTTTGGATACTGGCGTTTTAGCTCCGCCAGCTGCTGAAAGTTTCCATGCAACGCCATCGGCGCTGCGGAGTCGTTCCTGCCATCGACACTGGTATCCGCAGTAAATACCTGCTGAATGTCCGCATAGATGTCCGTAAGCGCGCATTGGTTGTTGGCAACAGCTCCAAAGGCATAGGTCAGATGCGTCAGCTTTCTTGCAGTATTACTCGTGACCAGATTTTTGACGTTGAAACCATCGTACGTGGCCCACTCCGGGTAGTAGCCATTGATCACCGTACCCGGCTGCGGCCCCTTCGTTCTTGCCAGGTCCGCCTGCATGGGAAAATTGTTGGCGCGCGGTACATATCGATTGCGCCGCTGAACTTTGTTTGCGCCCTCTTGTACCTGAGCGAAGCTGGAAAGTGTGAGGAAGATGAAGACGAGGAGGAGAATTGAGACTGTAACTTTGTTGAACGAGATGATATTTCGCATCGAGGTAGCTCCCTACGCATGAACTAGCTCGCGATTCTATCGGCGCGATTGCGCTGCGTCAATCGGGAAAATCAGCCCTGCCGCGCCAGAACGATGGTGATGTCGTCCGGTTGTTCTTCGCCGCCGATCCAGTCTTTCAACGCCTGCATCAGGTGACCGGAAATCTCCTCAAGCGGAAGATGACGGTTGCGATAGACCAACTCCACCATGCGTTCCTCGCCAAAATCACCATATTCGTTTTCCGGCTCGGTCACTCCGTCGCTGTAGGCAATGACGATGTCGCCGGATTGCAAGGTGATGGCCCCTTCCTCGTAATGCATGTCATCCAGTAGCCCGACCACCGTTCCTCCCCGATCCAGCCGCACAACGGAGCCGTCCGGTCGCAACACCAGCGGAGGCAACTGCCCCCCGTTCGAATAGCGAACCGTACGCGTTTCCACTTCGTAATTGGCCAGAAACAGCGTCGCATATTTTTCCGGCTGGGTACTGCGATATAAATGCAAATTCAGAAGTCGCATCAGATTTGCAGGGGAAACAAACATCTCATTCGCTGCGCCATTGGAGAGCCCCGGGTTCTTCAGATCAGACTGAGTTCCTGACAGTATTTCATTGCCGCCCAGGCTGAACGCGCGCACCGCAGAATGCAATCCGGCCATCAGCAGCGCAGCGGATATTCCCTTGCCGCTGATGTCCCCCATGGCCATGCACAACGAATGATTGCCCAACACCAGAAAATCGTAATAGTCGCCGCTCACGGTGCGCGCTGGGCGGCACAGACCATGTAACTCCAGCCCACCCAGACGCACGTCGCAAGAAGGAAACAGATTGGACTGCACCTCCTGCGCAATTTCCAACTCTCCTTCCATGCGTTCTTTTTCTTTCTGCTCTTCCAGCAATCGCACCAGCGACTCAGACATGGTATTAAAAGATAAACTGAGCGCCGCCAGCTGATCTTGCCGTGACACCGGAATGCGATAGTCCAGACGGCCCTGATCCACCTCACGCGTAGCGTGATACAGGTCAGAGACAGATCGCGTGATGGTTCGACTCAGCCGGCCTGCCAGAACGATCGCCAGCAACTCCAGAAACGCAAACACAATCGCCGTCAGGATGAGCGCAGTTCGAACCCCTCCTCCAATCAGCAATGACTGCTGAAACAGCCTCTGATACAGGAGCGAGGGCCGCGAAGTCACCAGCGCAAACACGGTAGTCGGCTTGCCCGTCGACCACTCGTGCGTCTCCAGCGTGGTTGGAAAATTGATGGGCAGGTCAAACATGTCCTCGCGTTTTGGAAGAACACCTCCCGTGATCTCTCCGGCGTCGCGACCTTCATTCTCAACCACCGGTCCCAGACCAGCGCCATCATCGGTCGCTGGGGTAGCATCTGGTTTCGCAATGATATCGGCGTTCACGCTGTATTCGGGATGTTGATCGGCAATCGGAAGGCTGGTTTGCAAGTGAACGTTGGGCCACATCGTCATGGTTCCCAATCCGCTGACCACTCGGCCTAAAAATTGAGGATCCAGCCGCAAGCCCGTAATCACAAATAAAGTATGGGTGCCGACTGGCTCTCGAGTAACCGCGGCAAAATACACTTGGTGACCACTCAAAATCAGTCCATTGAAGCTGCCGTGAACCCATGCAGGCGGAGTCGATACCGTCGTAATGGCGTGCGCCGACGGCAGATCGAGCTTCTGCAATTTTCCGTCCAGGTAGACGCCCACCTGCAACTCAGGAATGTTAATAATGTTCCTGGCTTCCGGCGGTACAGTCTGCGGCAACTGGGGCGCGTTCACGCCGCTCTTGATCGCTTTTTGATCGGCAAGTTCCTGCTGAATATGTAGCGCCAGGGCGTCCGTATTGGCGGACAGCGCCACCAGTTCTGAGTGAATTTCAGAAGCAGCCGCAAAATTCGCGAATTGTCCGAATAGCACGTAAGCCGCGAACGCGGCTAACAATCCAAACAGCACAACCGGAGTTAAGCCGATCAGCGCGTAGGTGACAAATAACCGATTGCGCAGTTTCCACAGCAGGCGCCACCGGACCCATCGAAACAATGCAGGCAGCGACGCTGCGATCCCGACCAGCAGCGCAATCCACGGTGAAAGATGGATTTGCTTTCCAATTCCGGGAACCAGGCGCAGCAGAAACAGAACCAGCGCGGTGACCAGCGACCAGAATGCGAATCCGCGCTTCTTTTTGCGAATGAACGGGCGATTGACCATCCCCCGGATACGCTCATTGATTGATCTCATCCAACGCATCCCTGGCCTCTATCGCACCCGACAATCCATGACCTTGCAAATTGCCTCACGTTCGGACTTCCGCCGACGACCTGACGCCCGCTTCGATCGCGGTCCTCGCACCGGACGTATCGACCGACTTCGAGTATAAGAGGCAGCTTCTAGTTCGAGTGTAACAACCGTCCAGGGTTAATCCACTCGCTGTTCCGGAGTAGATTTAGGCAGTTGTCAGGTCACGCGGAGATGCGGCAGCTTCGAGCGCTTGCCTGTCTCGTGCACGCAATTCTGCGCGAAGATTTCGGTTCGCGGAAAAATGCGCCCCGGCAAGCAGGATCAAGCCGGAAAGAAACGCCCACAACATCAATCCCACTGAGATTGAGAACGGTCCATAAACGGACTTGAGGTCCAGCCACGGAAGAACGAGGATGTAGAGCTGTTTTGCAGCCTCCCACAACACGCCTGTCACGACCGCACCCGGCAACACTGCCATCACGCGAACATGGCGATTGGGGAGTACCCAATAGATCAGGAAGAAAAGTGCGATGCTGGCGGCGACACCCAGCACTCGCAGCACGGTTCGTTCGATGAAGTGAAAGAACGGGCTGCCGGTGTGACCAAAGAAGATCAACTTCAGCAGCGTCTCATGCGACGCCGAAACGGCGATGGAAAGCAACGCCAGCACGCCGACCATGAATGCCAGGCCGAGGGAGATCATTTGATTGCGCACATACGAGCGGTTTTCCTTGACGCCCCAAACCTGGTTCAGTGCGACCTCCAACGGAAGAAATACGCCGGTCGACGAGATTAAAAGCATCACTACTGACACGGCCGCAACGCGTTTCTGAGAATAGACCAGGTACACCATGTTGCGGGTTACGAATTCCTGACCCGTCGGCAGCAGTACCTGCAGCATGCCTCGAATCACCTCCACCATTTGCGGCGAGTGCAGCAGACGGGCAATCGTCAGCATCAGCACGATGAACGGAAATAGCGAGAGAATCGCGTTCGCCGCGACACTAAAGGCATAGGTATGCACCGCCGTCCGCGACAGGTATCGCAGCAACGCGGTCACCTGAGATTCCTGCGACTCAGGCAACTCGGATTCCAGCGCAATCGAGTCTGGCGGGCTTTGCGGCGACAGCAATGTCAGCATGGCTTCGAAGACATTCCAAACTTGTATGAATTAGCTCAAAAAAATGGCTGGCTAGTTCGACTATAGCGTGTTCAGCCCTGAAACTCGGCGATCCACACAGGGGGGAATTCCAATCGCAACGGGCGAAGAGATTGTGGGCTCAGGCGCGGTCGCTATGGAATCAACTGATTGCAATAAAGATTTCACTTGCGTTTCTTTGAAAATCCTGCCATAACAGTGCCAGATTCTTCCTAGCCCAATTTTCAACCAGTCGCGGGCAGGAACGTGTCTGCATTGTCTCGGGAAGGCCTTTTGTACCAATTGGTTGTGTCGTTGTATCACCTTGAACTACGCGCATTTTTTGGATGAAGAGCTGCTCTGTTTCCAGCTCTCGCAGCCTCCGCTGCGATCCCTCCAACCCTCCCACAGGCGCATACGAAAGATGATCAATGAAGGGGAATACTTGTGACTGAACGTGGTGTAGTGAAGTGGTTTAATGGCGCCAAAGGGTACGGTTTCATTCAGCGCTCTACTGGCGAAGATGTTTTTGTGCATTTCTCTGCGATTCAGCAGAGTGGTTTCAAAACCCTGAACGAGGGAGACGCGGTAGATTTTGAGTGCCAGCAGGGCCCAAAGGGCCTCAACGCGCTTAATGTAGTTCGCAATCAGGAACACAGCGCGTAACTTGCCCGGAGTGGGCCGTGAAGTTGCCCAGGATTGCCCGCTGATGTGTAGAGCTTCGTTGCTACCGATCAGCACGGGCGACAAGGTCTTGTTGTGTGCTGTCGAGCGCAGGGGCAGTTGGAATCGCGCTCTTGAATCGAGCAGCATTTTCCTGTGCGAGGGCTACGTTACGCTGAAAATCCTTGAATTTGGCACGTTCGACCGGCGAACCACGAAACAGGCGGCGATACTCCGCATCGCTGAAATTCGCCAGCCAATCCAGCGCGGGATTTACCAGTTCTGGTCGGGGTTGCAGCTCAGGCCAATCGGTGATGGGCGCTCGTCGGTTCCACGGACAGACCTCCTGACAAATGTCGCAGCCGAAAACGTTTCTGCCCATTTTTGCGGCTAGATCCTCGGCGATGGGTCCGCGTTTTTCAATCGTCAAATAGGCGATGCAGCGGGAGGCATCCATCCGATACGGCTCCAACGCCTCCGTCGGGCAAGCGTCGATGCATCGCGTGCAACTCCCGCATCGATCTGGCATTGGCTGCATTCGGTCATCATGCGGAAGTTCCAGTGATGTCAAAATCACGCCAAGAAAAAACCACGAACCCAGCGACTCATGGATCAGACAAGTGTTCTTGCCCTGCCAGCCTAGCCCGGCATACTTGGCATAGATCCGCTCCACCAACGGTCCAGTGTCGACAAAACATCGCGATTCGAATTCGCCCAGCCGTTGCTTCAATTCCACGCAGAGCCGTTCCAGCCTCCCGCGAATCACCGAGTGATAATCGGTCGGCGACATCTCACCGATCGCAGCATCCTCAGTTCCCTGCTCAACTTCGGCAGGTCGTTGTCCCGACCAGGCATATCGCGCAATCCAACCGCGCTTCTCCCCTGGATCAGCAGATTGCAAATCGATCGAGTACGGTTGGTCGCTGTTGTAATTGACCGCGCAGACGATTACCGACCGCACCCATGGAAATGGAATCTGCGCCGAAGACCGCAGCAGTCGACCCTCCGCATCACGTCGCTTCAAATATTCCATTTCGCCAGCGCGACCTTCCGCAATCCAGGTGTCGAGATGACTAAGCTCCGATTCACGTTCGCGGGCCTGCAATGTCGGCGCCATCTCTCGAACTGTCGGCACCGAAGCATGCAAGTCAGCCGGCGCCACGCCGCTAAGGTGAAATCCGACGTCGCGCGCGCATTGCTGGACGATTTGCTGGAAAGATGTGGTGAGCATAGTGGACAAACCCGGCGATCAGCAGCCGTTGCTTCGAGTGTATCGAAGCCGCGGTTTCGACCGACACTCTCCCCCAACCACAATCGAGGAGAAACAATAATAAAGGTAAGTTACGATTGCGATCTATTTGTTGGATATACTGGGTCGCAAGCCTCTGCGCAACTTCATTTGCATTTCGAAATATGCTCCGACAGGTGCGAGCCGCGCTACCGGATCCCGTCTTTGGGCGAGCCGAAGAGAGAGGTTCGCCGGCTGAAGGAATGACGCCCATGAAATCGCTCCCGCTGTTTCTTGCCCTGGCTTTTACGTTGGGAACGGTCGAACCCTCCCCTGCATCCTCCGCGGCCTCTTCGAAAGCCGATGTCGTCACGGTGTCCGAAGGGGTCCTCACGATTCCCACGTATCAAAGTCCAGGTCGCTACCTGCAGCCGCCGCTGTTTCCGCATTCAACTTTGTCTGGTATCTACCCCTTCACCACTTACCAAATGCCGTTTAAAGAAGGTGGCCCGGTCCCTGAAAACTATCCTGCTATTTTCGTCGAAAACGAATATCTCAAGCTCACCTACATTCCAGAGTTAGGCGGTCGATTTTTCTCTTTGTACGATAAGCTGCATCACAAACAAGTTTTCTATCGCAACGACGTCATCAAGCCGGCTCACTACAACGACCGCGTGAATTTTCCCCTGGCTGGAATCGAGCTCACCGGCCCTTACGATTCGCACTCGCTCACCACTCACAGCGAGCCCTATTGGTCCCACGTCATCGTGAAGCACAAGGATGGCAGCGTCACAGTTGTCCTGGGCGAACTCGACCCGTTCTACCACATGAACGTGACTTTTTCGGCGACGCTCTACCCCGGGGTGGCCGCGTTAAAGACCGATGTCTTTTGCTACAACGGCACCGATGGGCAGAAACCGCAGATGTTCTGGACCAGCGCCTCGCTGCAATCGACTCCCAAGACCCGCTTCTTATATCCGATGACTGAAACCGTGGGTCACACCACCGGCGTCGTCTCGCCCTGGCCCATTTATAACGGCGAAGATCTCAGCTGGGACCGCAACAATAAAAATATGCTGGGTGTGTTTGGCATCGATAGCTACGACAACTACGGCGGCGTCTACAAGTTCGATGAAGACTATGGCATGTTCCGCTATGCGGATCGCCGCGTTGTCCAGGGCATGAAGTTATGGACCTTCGGCTACAGCAAAACCGCCACCGCTCTGGAGCATGCGTATACCGATCATGCCGGGCCGTATATTGAAGCGCAAAGCGGACGCTACGTGTGGGACGGTCATTATGAATGGGTCTATCCGCACACCGTCGAGCGTTGGCATGAATGGTGGATTCCGGTGGCCGGTATCAATGGGCTAACCACGCTGACGCAGGATGTGGCGCTGAATCTCGAAGTGCATCCCGATCCAGCCGGAAAGAATTCTTCCATTCAAATCGCGCTTTCGCCGGTGCGCCCTATCCGTGCTGCGAAACTCACCGTGACCGCGAAAACCGGCCAACTGCTGAACACTTCCATTGACTTGATCCCAGGCACTCCAGTCAAGAAAACGATTTCGGACATCCACGCCGATGACACCGGTCTTGAAGACATGCAGGTCTTAATCACAGCGCCGGACGGCAGCGTGTTGATCGACTATCACCGACCGGATAGCAATCCTGGCGGCAACGTCACGCCATTTGCAAAGGACTTGCAGAACGCGCCCATTCCTCTGGAAAAAATGACGGCAGAACAATTAGTGCTGGCCGCCATTTTCAAACAAGAGGAAATGAATATTGCGGACGCTACAAGCCTGGCGAAACTTGCGCTCGAGCGTGATCCCGGATACTCCGAGGCGCATCAACTGCTCGGCATCCTCGAATTCAACCAGAACCATCTTCAGCAGGCCTCGACAGAATTCCAGAAGGCCGTCGACCGCAACCCCTATGCGGATGAAAGCTGGTATTACCTGGCGACCTGCGAACTGAAGCTTGGCCAGCAGAAGCAAGCAGAACGCAATTTCTATTTCATCTGGCCGAACAGCAGCTACTACGGTGCGCGTGAATATCAGCTGGGAAGAATGTATTTTCTGCGGCACCAGGACGCAGCCGCGGCGCAGCACCTGGTAGGAGCGATCAACTCTAACGGACAAGACATCAATGCCCACCTGCTGCTGGCAATGGCGGAACGTGACCTTGGCAATCACGCCGCCGCGTTGAACGAGCTCGCGGAGATTGAAAAAATTGACCCGGCGGATCGAGTTGCGCAAGCTGAAAAGTACTTCCTGACCGGCGACACCTCTGCTCAAAAGACGTTGATTGACCTGATGGATGCCCAGAGTGAAAGTGCGATTGAAGTCTCGATCTTCTACAGCTCTCTCGCGCGCTGGAAGGAAGCCGCTGCGATTCTTAAGATGGTCGAGCCCCCCAATAGCAAAGATCCATGGGGCACGCCACCTGTCTACTACTACACGCTGGCGTATGACCTGGAGCAATCAGGCGACCCACAGGCCGCTGCGGAATTCCGTAAGAAAGCGCAGGCCGCCGCCGGTATTGTCGAGCGATTCCCATATCGCGCCGAGACGGAAGCGCCCCTGGCAGACGCTGTAAAACAGAATCCCAACGATACCGTGGCACGATTGAATCTAGCGTGCCTGCTTTACTATCGCGGCCGCCAGGCAGAGGCGATCGAGCAATGGCAAGCAATCAACGAAATTAACCCTTCGGACTTTGCGGCACGTCGCGCGCTTGGACTTGCGTATCAAGAACAAGGCCAGTTGGAGAAAGCCATCCCACAGCTGCAGAAAGCGGTCGACATCAGCGATGACAACACAATGGCGATGAATGACCTTTCCAATCTGTACGCGCGCAATGGAAAATTCGAGCAACAAGTGGCGTTGCTGCAAAAAGCAATTAAGAACTCTCCGAACGATGATGATCTGTATGAGGGCTTGCTGGACGCCTATCTGCTCGAAGGAAAATTCCAGGCCGCTCAGGACATCATCGATCATCATACCTTTGGACCACGTCACCGCACCTATCGCCTTCGCGATGAATATCGTGAACTGGAATACGCAAAGGGCTCTGAGGCATTCAACAAAGGCGACTATGCTCAGGCACTGACGCTGTTTCAGGCCGCGCTGAATCCTCCCGCCAATCTCGGGATGGATACGTTTGAGTTGCAGTCGACGCCGCGAATCTATTACTACATTGGACGTACGCTGGACGCACTGGGGCGGAATCAGGAGGCAAACAAGGCATATCAGGAAAGCATTCGCGGAGCAGATCAGTTAGCGGGCGGAGGCAGTGAAAGCTGGAACCCGGAGAATTTTTTTATGGTGCTTTCACTCGCGAAGCTCGGTCAACAGCAGCAAGCCGAGGAGTTGTTGAAGCAGTTTCGAGTGTTCGCGCAGTTCCGTCTCGACTCCCCGTATAACGACCGCGTGGCTCGCGCCCGTTACCTGCTGGGGCTGATTGATCAGTACAACGGAGACCCCGCGCAGGCCCGGAAAGAAATCCAGCAGTCCGCGCAATTAGAACCTGACTACATTGCGCCCACATTTGAGTTGCGTGGAGATTCCATCGCTCCCGCCTCAAAGAAATAACGCAATCGACCAATAAGATGTTTCGCCGTAGGTTCGCGGCTGGTAGCTGGCGCAAAGCGAAATTGCCGGTTGCTATGATCCAGGCAACCGGCAACTGTCGTGTTCTTCTCACTGTGTGGATCGCGAGGCTACCGGGGTCCATCCTCCTGCGGAACTTCTTTTCCCTCGTCCGGGAAGGGCCATTTCTGGTTCAGCAGCAGTTCCTTTTCGCGCTCGGCTTTCGGCACCTTATCCACTCTCAGATTTTCAAAGAAGTGAACACCCGTCTTACCGGCGGTCGCAATATCGATGTCACCATCCTTATCGAAATCGGCGGTAACGAACTGCGTTCCAGCGGCCGCCGTACCGTTAACAGAAATGGCGTAGCGGGTAAACTTGGCGGTTTTGCGATCGATCTTGTAGTAGTAGACAACCAGCGGATCGTACGAGCCCGGGTCATTTCCGGAATGGCCGCGATAGCGCTTGCCCGTCAGCAATTCCGGCTGACCGTCGCCGTCAAGATCCACCAGTTTCAGCGCGTGAATCTGCGAATACGAATCATCAATCGTGTGTCGAATCCAGTGCCGGCTTGCGCCACTTCCCTGCTGCTCCAGCCAGAACAATCCGTAGCTGTGGCCCTGACCGTAAATAATGTCCATCTTGCCGTCATTGTTCACGTCGTAGCCCAGGATAGGAAATCCAGCGTCGCCCAGGTTCCAGTCAGGATGCCATATCCATTTGTCATGGTTGGCGTCGACATTTTCAAACCAGCCGTAAGGTGTCAGAACGTCGTTCTTGCCATCGCCATTCACATCTGCGATGCCGGTGCCGTGGCCATCCTCTGCCTTGCTTTCCGCTGACACGCGATGCACAATTCCATCCGGATTGCCGACATCTTTATCGCGACTGTGATCTTCACCGAGATGATGCACGATCGGTTTTGGGCCGGAAAAATCGACCCACAACACGCCGGAGTGGTTGTAGTGCGCCAACACCAGATCCGGCTTACCGTCTCCGTTGATGTCGCCCATCCATCCGCCTTCCGTGTCGTAGCTATTACAGATGAAATGCCGCTTCCACATCACACCTTGCTTCTTCGGGTTTTCCCACCAGAAGAGTCCGTTCTCAATCCATCCATACGTCACCACGTCGGGCGCGCCGTCGTGATTTACGTCGACCGTCCACTCGCCGGCGTCGGAAACAAATTCATTGTGAATGCCCACAGTTCGGTACTGGTGCTGCTTCCAAACGCCACCCTGCGGACCGGGATTTTCGTACCAGTACGCACCACTCAAAATGTCCAGGTATCCGTCGCCGTTCATGTCGAGTGTGGTGATTCCCTCCGCATGATCGGTGCCAAGCTGGTGTACAAAGAACGTCGCTTGCGGAACACCGTACGGCCCATTTCCAGGCTTGGTCAGCCGCGGAGTTTCAACTTTCTGCGCCAACATCGGCACGGCGCAGGCAAGCGCCACCGCGACGACGCCCAACCGAGGCCAGCAACCAAAACGATTCATTCGATTTCTCATCACAAACCTTTCTCGATTCCTGTTGCTACCGTTACGACACAAGTTCCATCGTTTCTGGATTCCAGTGCTCCATTTTGCCGCTGAAGTAGCTGCGATTACTTAACAGGGCAGCTCCGGCCGCACGATATCCGAATACCGCATCTTCAATGACAGGCTTGCGGTTCCGAACTGCATTGAAGAAGGTAACGAAATGGCTATAGACATCGTCGTAGCCGGGCGCAGCCTCGTATTTTTCGAAATTCAATGCAGGCGCGCCGTTCGGATGCGTGATCGGATACTTTTCGCGATACTTCAGCACAATTTCTTTTTGCATCGCGTTGGTAAACGTCTCAATGTCGTATCCGGGCTCTGTCTCTCGCGGCGTGCGAGTGACGCTGACACTATCTCCAAAGATTTGCATGGTTCCTTCGGAGCCGGTGAAGATGAGTCCTTCACTCTCTGCGCCGCCGTTTACAAAATTCACCCGAAGGCTCAGGTTGAAGGCTTCCGGATAATCGAATAGCGCCACCATCACATCGGGAACATTCCGTCCATCCTTCCAATAGCGCAGACCGCCGGTCGCCATGCCGCGTGTCGGTCCGTGTGCGCCGGTTACAAAATGAGTCCCGCTGAACAGATGAACAAAAAGATCGCCGGCGACACCCGAACCATAGGCCTTCCATTTACGCCACTGGAAAAATTGCTCTGCGTTGAAAGGAATCTTTGGCGCCGTCCCCAGGAATTGCGGCCAGTCGCAAGTCTCGGTCGAGGCATCCAGCGGCACCGTGTAGTCCCATGCGCCGATCGCGGAATTGCGATCCCACCATGCGGTCACCATATTCAGCTGACCAATCGAACCCGCGGCCAGCAATTCCTTCGCCTTAATGTAGGCCACGTTGCTGACGCGCTGGCTGCCGATTTGAATCACTCGATTGGTGCTGCGCGCCGCTTCGATCATCTCCGGGCCATCGGAGTATTTGTGGATCATGGGCTTTTCGCAATACACATCTTTGCCGGCATGCATCGCATCCACGGCGATTTGCTTGTGCCAGTGGTCTGGCGTTGCGACCACTACGGCATCAATGTCTTTGCGAGCCAGAATCTCCTTATAATCCACGGTTGTGAAAATACTAGGCCCCCACAGCTCCTTGCTGTGGTCGCGCCGGCCCTGGTAGGTGTCGCATACCGCGACTAACTTGACTCCAGGTACCTGGACGGCAGTCTCCGTGATTCCCTGTCCGCGAATTCCCGCGCCGATCAGGGCAAATTGGATAGTGTCATTCGCCGACACAGCCTTGGCGGTTTCGGCTTGCTCTTCCGCCAGCAAATGCACGTTTGGCCCGACCAGGGTCTCGGCGGTCGCCAAGCCCACAGTCTTCAGAAAGGTCCTTCGATTCAGATTGTTCACGATTTGATTCCTCACAGTTCAAGAAAAGGCTGGTCTAAGTCAACAAAGAACAACCGAAGCGTCGCTGGCGTAGCCATTTCGGTTGCAGCGCAGATTGCAGAAGATCGCATGTTATTCGGAACGTATTAACGATAACTCGAAAGATCGGACCCCGCAATGCAGGGCACGGATCTGCAATTGCACCTTATAGGCAGAGAGGATCGTGCGGAGAGATTTTCTGTAGAACGATGCGCAGGGTTACAGTTCAGCTAAGAATGACTCCAACAAAATCCTGCGGGGCTCATTCCTTGCTACTGACAAGAGAGAACATGGCTCCTTGAGGATCTTGCCCATTGATGATCCACCCGCCGCCGGGAACCTGCATCGGGCCGTTCAGGATTTTCCCGCCGCCGGATTCAACGCGTTTGACTGCTGCTTTGATTGAGTCCACATTGAAGTAGAAATTCCAGCATGACACGGGGATATGAGGCGCTTTCGTCATCATTCCGCCGTCGCCCATTTGCTTGTGGTCACCTTCGTCGAAGATCCGATAGAGGCCCATGGGTCCCATATCCATATCGCTGACCTTCGTCCAGCCAAAGAGCTTTTTGTAGAAATTGAATGCGCCATCGAGATCAGTTGTATAGAGCTCGTGCCAGCCGATTGTGCCAGGGGTCGGTGGCTCTGGGCGTTGCGGCGATGGCATGCTCGGGTCGGACGTGAAAACCACGATTGCCGCGCCCTGCGGATCAGATAAGACTGCGAAGCGAAGTATGCCAGGAATGTCTGTTGCAGGCTTCCACAATTTGCCACCGGCTTCGACAATTTTTTCCACGTGAGCATCGACATCAGCGACCGAGATGTAACCAATCCAGCCTGTGTGTCCGGTCATGTGCAACATGCCGGCGATTCCAACATCGCCGAGGTTGAAGGTGGTGTACGGGTGACCATCCCCAGACGGCATTTCCTTGGTCGTCCAGCCCACAACATTGGAGTAGAACTTCCCGGTGGCCTTGGTATCGCTGGTCATAATTTCGTACCAGCTGAACTTTCCTTTTGGCGTAAACATCGCTTGAGTTCTCCCTGTTGGCGTGCGCACCAACGTCTTAGAGGATTGCGCGCTTGCTAGCCTTGATACCAACTCTACCCAAGATACGTCAATCGGCGAACATTAGTTTTGATGCCCGCGCACCCTCTCTTTTCACAACGCCGAATTGGTGGTCGAATCGCAGGCATCCGACAGACCGCAGGGCATCTAAGTTATTAAAATGGACTCTCGCACGGCGCATCCCCAAAGGAGAACGCGAATGCCCGACAACAATATCCTGATACACGCGGCTGAACTCGCCGCAAAGAACAAGGCTCACTTCCCCAATGAGAGCCCCGATTACCGCCAGGCTCGCAACGCACTGCTCGCGGAGGAGATCGAACTCCGACGCCACATTGAGAGCGTTGCCGAGCTGCGTCGCACCCTCCCTCCCGGTGGTGTGGTGCCCGAGGACTATGCGTTCGAAGGTCTAAACGGCCCGGTCCACCTCTCGCAGCTCTTCGGTGACAAAGACACACTCGTGGTGTACAGCATGATGTTCGGCCCGCAACGCGAACAAGCCTGTCCCATGTGCACCGCCATGCTCACCTCCTGGGACGGAACGGCAAGAAACCTGCGCGAGCGTATCGCTCTCGCAGTCACCGCTCGCTCCCCTATCGCACGCCTTCTCGATTTCAAAAAGGAACGGCGCTGGCAAAACCTGCAGATCTACTCCGACACAAAAGGCGACTACACCCGCGCCTATGTCAGCGCGGACGATGGCGACATTCCCGGCCTCAGCGTCTTCACTCGCGGCGATGGTAGCATTCGCCACTTCTGGAGTGGAGAGATGAGTGGTGAGATGGCCGATCCCGCCCAGGATCTGCGCGGAGCCACGGACCTCGACCCATTGTGGACCATCCTTGATCTGACACCCCCAGGCCGCGGCGCCACCTGGTACCCAAAGCTCGAATACAACGAGCTAACAACGATCAAGTAATTGCGGAGCGTTCCGGCTAGTGGGGTTTTTCATCAACTCATGTTCGAAGGTTCCGGCCGCTGGATTCTTCATGGGCGTGTCGGGGTGTTCCCTCCATGGAACTGACCGAAGTGATGCGCCAAAAAGATGCTGATCAGCAGCGCGCCCAGGCCGAACGCGAGCATATGCGTTTTCGCCCGCGGATCGAAAACGCCGACGTGCGCGACCAGCAAATACGCAATTACAAAGTTGAAGAAGCCCCAAACCACGTTCACCGTTGCAGAGGAGAGCCCTCGGCCGGGCGGCTTGGCAAAGGGGCTTTGAAACGAGCGTCCCGTCGTGCCAGAGACAAAGTGTGGGATGGCATTCGCCGCAAAAACTCCCCCAAAGAAATACGACACAAGCCAAAGCCAATTCATGGAGCTAATCCTCCACCAGGCGCGTAAGCAGTGCAAGTGTCGCCTGCAGGTTGTCACGTTCCTGAGCAGCTCATACTTCAGTTTAATGAACGTCAGCGTCAACCAGATGAGCGGACACAGCCGTCCCGGACCGGAGTTCATCGGTGGCGCGGAGAGCAACTTCATCTCCCGCTTGAAGATCGCCGAAGACCTCGGTCAGGTTGCCCATCACGCCTCCGGTTTTCACGCTTACGGGCTCTGCCCTGTCGTCGCGAACGCGAATGACATAGCTCTGTTCCATATTGCGCCCGACTGCAGATTGCGGCACAAATAGAGTCGGTCCAGGGCGGCGCACCGGCCATAGAATCGAGGGAAACATCCCGGAGTGCAATTCCAAGCCAGGGTTCCACACATCCATTTCCACCGGCATGGTGCGGGTTGACACGTCGATGGAATCGGCGAGGCGCGCCACCGTGCCATGGAAGGTGCGGCCCGGAAATGCCGGAACCGTGAAGCTGATGGTCTCGCCTTTCTGAATGCCGGCAACGTAAACCTCGGGGACTGCGACCACCAGTCGCAAGTGTGCAACCTGCTCGATGCGCATCATCGAAGGTTGCGTGCCGGAACCACCGCCTGGGCCGACCAACGCACCTGGATGGACATTGCGTTTGGTCACGATGCCGTCGAACGGAGCGACAATTCGCAGGTAGCTTTCCATTTCCTCGGCGGAACGAAGATTCGCGCGCGCTGCGTCGGCGGTATTCCGCAACGCAACTACGCGAGCACGATCTGCGGTGGCCGCTTTCTCTGCGACCTCAAGTTCCTCATCGGAAATCACTCCTGGCGTGTTGGCCGCTTGCTTCAGCCGTTCCCAGCTGCTTTCATCGGCGGCGAGTTTGGCCTCCGCAGCAATGCGCTGATTCTCCGCGCTCAGAACCTTCGATTCGGCCTCCGACTTCTGTGCGACAATTTCCGGTGCGATTAAGACCGCCAATAATTGTCCTTGTTTCACAGTCGAACCACGATCGACGCCGATCCATTTCACAAATCCACTTACCTTGGAGAAAATTCTCACCTCTTCATAAGGCTGAAGTTCTCCCGGCAATGGGATGGTTATATTGAGTTTTTGCGAAACCACCTTGACGCAGTCCACCGCAGTTGGTGCAGGCGGTTGCGCTGCCGCGGCCGCTGCGGAAGCTTTGTCTCCGCCGCCATTGCAGCCACAAACCATAACGCCGAGCGATAGGGCCGTTACCACCAGTAACGCTCGCGATTTACTTCCAGAGAAATATCGCGCTCGAATTGCGCATGCTGTTCTCAATTTCGTTCTCCTTCAACTTCATGGGAGGAATAGGGGCTGTGCGGGTCGGACACGTCGAGCGACGCCGAAGACCTGGAGGCCCGCTCCTGAGCCAATGAAAATATCGCCGGCAAAATCAACAAAGTGGCGAGCGTAGAAGCTGCCAGCCCACCAATTACCGCGCGGCCCAGCGGCGAAGTCTGGTGACCTCCTTCGTTCAGCGCAAGCGCCATGGGAATCATGCCGGCGATCATGGCGATGCTGGTCATCAGGATGGGACGCAATCTCGTCGTACCACCAAAAATAGCTGCCTCCACTGAAGACTCTTTGCCGGCACGCCGGTGTCCCTCGGCAAATGTCACCAGCAGGATCGAATTCGCCACAGAAACTCCCAGAGCCATAATCGCTCCCATAAAGGATTGGAGATTTAGCGTCGTTCCGGTTAGCAGCAGCATCACAATCACGCCGCACACCACCGCCGGCGTGGTGGAGACCGCAACCAGCGCCAGGCGAAGAGACTGAAAATTTGCCGCGAGTAACAAGTAGATTGCGACCACCGCGCATAACAGTCCCAAGGTGAGATAGTGCAGTGTCTGCCGCATGGGGACGACTTGTCCGCGGATATGGACTTCGACCCCACGAGGCGGAGGGCCTGCCCGATGGATGGCCTCTTCCACTTGATCCGCAGCTCGCCCCAGGTCCTCGCCCTGCACATTCGCCGTTAATGAAATCATGCGCTGCATATCGTAGCGGTCGAACTCTCCTGTCACCTGTCCGTACGAAAGCTGCGCCACGTCTCCAAGATTCGGATGGTTCGACGGTCCGCCGCTCATTAGCGGAATGCTGGCAAGATCGTCCATCGACTTCATTTGATCCTGCGGCACTTCCACCTGGACCTGATATCCCACGCCGGTTGCGGGATCCTGCCAGAAATTACGCGAGACAAATCGGCTGGACCACGTTGCCGTTTCTACTGAGCGAGCCACCTGTTCCACCGTTAGACCGAGTTGCCCCGCCCGTTCGCGATCGATATCAATATTGAGACTGGGGTATTGCAGCGGCTGACCGTAGTGCAAATCGCGCAGGTGGCCGATCTTCGCCATTTCCGCGCGTACTTTCTCCGCATACTCGTGATCCGCAGTAAAGTTGAAACCCTGGATTGCGACTTCAATCGGTGTCGGCGAACCGAAGTCCATGATCTGGTCGACAATGTCTCCGGATTCAAAAGTAAAGGCTGTATCTGGAAATTCGCGCGGAAGCACCCTGCGCAGCTGCTCCTGCAGCACACTCACGTGGATGTTCGCGCTTTTCTTCAACTGAATGCGAAGCACAGCCTCCTGCGGCCCGCTGGTCCACAGATACACCAGGTTCACTGGATAGCTGGGTGCGTACGTTCCGACGTATCCGATGCTCACTTCGACATTGCCAGGTCCAGCGAGACGCTTGATCTCTTCCAGAGTTTTCAGTGTCGTTTGTTCCGTCACTTCAATGCGAGTGCCGGATGGCGCGCGCAGGCGCAGTTGAAACTGAGTCTCAGGGGTGTGGGGAAAAATCTCGCGTCCCAGTTGAGGACCCAGCAGCAGGATCGTCGCCGCCGCAACCACGACATACCCGCCAATCAGAAGGCCGCGCCGATCGATCAAGCGTGCGATGAGCCGCGAATAGCGACCACGAAAATGGTCGAATCGGCTGCGCCCCGCACTTTCTTCCTCGTTGCGATGCATGCGTTTGTTCAGCCAGATATAGAGCACCGGCACAAACGTGCTGGACAGCAGGTACGAGGCAATCATGGCGAACCCTACAGCCAGAGAGAGCGGAACAAATAGTGCGCGGGTCACACCGACCATCAGGAACGAAGGAATGAACACAGCGAGGATGGAAAGCATGGCCAGGAATCGGGGAACGATGGTCTGGCGAGTTGCATCCAGCACCGCCTGCGGCACGTGATCTGTCAGCTGCAGGTTGCGGTGAATGTTTTCAATCTCGACCATGGCCTCGTCGACAAGAATGCCGACCGCAAGAGCAAGGCCACTCAACGTCATGATGTTGATCGTCTGGTTTGCCAGCCACAGGCAGACGACGGCGGCAACCAATGCGAACGGAATCGATGCGATGACGATGAATGAGCTTCGCCATTCTCGCAGGAACAGAAACACCATCAGTCCAGTCAGAAATGCCCCGATTGTTCCTTCCCAAATGAGTCCGGCGAGCGACCGTTTCACGCGGCCCGATTGATCGAGCTCATAGCTGATCTGCACGTCAGGAGGAAGCACGTTGGCGAACCGGGTCATGTTGGCCTTCACCTCATTCACCACCGCCAGCGTGGAGGCGTCGGCACGCTTGGTGACCGGCAAGTACACCGTGCGACGGCCATTCACCAGGGCATAGCCCAGAGTGATGTCGCTTCCATCCTCCACCCAGCCGACGTCCCGCATAAATACCGTCGGCCCGGCGCCGGTGCGCACCGGCAAGTTGGCCAGGTCGCTGATATTCGACACGACCGCATTCATCGGCGTAATGCGGTCGAGCTTGCCGGTTCGCACATCGCCCGCGGGTGCGATGACATTCCCGGAAAGCAGCGCTTTGACCACCTCGCCCGTCGACATGCGATAGCTGTTGAGCTTGCTGCGGTCGACGTGAATCACGATGGTTCGAGAACTGCCTCCGAAGGTCGCCGGAGATGACACTCCGGGCAAAGTTGTGAACAGAGGCCGAACGCGATTTAATGCCAGGTCCTGCAATTCATCCACACTGTGGGTCTTGCTGGAAAACACCACATAGCCAACCGGTACACTGCCGGCGTCGAATCGCAAAACAAAGGGTGGAACTGTTCCGGCGGGCATGTAAGCGTGCGCTCGCTCGATGTATGCGACCGTCTGTGACAGCGCCTGGTTCATGTCGGTGCCAGGCAGGAACGAGAGCTTCAGTAGCGCGAAATTTTCAACCGACTTCGACTCCACACTTTCCAATCCAGCAACGTATAGAAAGTTCGATTCGTAGTAGTAGGTCAAATACCCTTCCATCTGCGCTGGACTCATTCCGCCGTAGGGCTGGGCGACATAAATCACAGGCAGATTCAGGTTTGGAAAAATATCAACCGGCATTCGCGCGATCGCAAGAATCGAGCACAGAGCCACCGCGATGACCGCGATCAGTACGGTGATGGGACGCCGCAGGGCGGCATGAACAAGCCACATAGGTCAGTGCCCTCCTGCAGGCATGTCATTCACGGTGTTGAGAAACGGGGTCAAGTCGCCCTGAGCGGAAGCAAGACCAGCAAGCGCCCGCCATATGCTGAGGCGCGCAAGGGAGTCATCCATCTCTGCCTGCACTAACAGGCTCTGGGCCTCGGCTACGTCCACGATGGTTCCCAGGCCGGCGTGAAATCGCGCTAGAGCCTGTGCCTCGCTCTGCCGAGATGCTTCCAGTTCAGTCGGAGTGTTTTGTGCTACACGGCGCGCGCCCGTCAGCTCCGCCAGCGCTTGCTGCTGTTGGCCGGTCAATACCTGCAGGGTCTGCGCATAAACTGCTTCCTCACGACGTCGATTGGCGACCTCGATCTTCTTGCGTTGCTGGATCGGCGCGATACTTGTCAGATCAAGCGAGGCCGTCACTCCCGCCTCCCAGTTGTAGATGTCAAAACCCATACCACTTGGCCACTGTTTCACTTCCCCTGTGGCCGTCTGTCCGCTGCCACGGGCGGAGAGCAGACCTTCGGTCGTGAAGTGTGGATAGAAGGAGTGATTGAGGACGCTGATGCGAGCGTCGGCTTCCTGGATCCGTTTCTGTTGCGTGATCGCGGCAGGATGATTTGCGAGAGGAGTTTCGGCCCAGGTTCGATCCGGCGGAATTTCAAGGAATGGACCGGTCTTGATCTGGACCGTTGTTCCCGCAATGCCCAACAGCGCCGCAAGCGCACCGCTGTTCACCTGGTCATCTCGCTGCGCAAGAATCAGCCGTGTTCGGGCCGCAGCCAATTCCGCTTCCGCCCGAGAAGCATCCGCACCGGGACGCAGATGCGCATCGACCAGAGCGTGTACGGATCGTGCAAATACCTCCCTGCGGTTTACATCCGCGAGGCTGGCGTCCACCCGCTGCTCCCCAGCCAGCACAGCCAGCGACGCCTCAGCAACTGCGGTGGCAACCCCTAGCTTGGTCAGCTCAACCTGCTCTCCGATACGACTCTCAGTAGTCTGGGCCGAACGCACCTGCGAGCGACGAAAGCCGAAATCGAAGGGCTCCCACGAAAGCAAAACCCCGGCACCGGAGGTCCAAAAGGGCCGGTAGGAGTGGGGAGTCACACTTCCCTGGGTTCCCGTCAGGATGTTTGGAGATTGTGGAAGCAGCACCCCCAGTACGCTTTCGCGCGATCCGCGATCCCCTTGCCACACCGTATCGAGCCGAGGAATATAAGCGGTCTTTGCAAGCCCCACACCCGCCTTGGAGGCGTTGTACTGCTCCATCGCCGCGCGCACAGCGGGATAATTTGTGAGTGCGTAGTCCACGGCTTCCGGAACGGTAAATTGCCTCACGGCGGGCGCACTTATCTGCTGCTGCGCGCCCGCGAACAGCGACTGCGAACACACGAGTATGGCGGTGAGAGCAGAGAGCGGCTTTCTCCTCACATGCAGCATGCGTTGATGACCTCCATCTGATCGGCTCTCACAGACTTGCTGTGAATGCCGAATTTCTCCCAACATATTGCACACCGACAGCGATTGGTTGGAGCAACGCCGGCTGTCTGGAACTACAACGCCACCGGCGAAAGAGGTGGCTAGAGCATTCATCTGACGTGGAGTCCGGTGCGACGAATCACGCGCGGACATGCTGGGGACGGAAACCACGCGAGACAAGACGCAGAACAACTCAGTAAAAATGAGAATGCTCTACAAGGCGGAACAGGTCAGAGCGAAGGAGGTGCGCGGCCGGATGACCGCAGACGCGTGGAGGACGGTACATGTTCATCCAGGTCGTTCAGATCCGCAGCTTGAATGATGGATGGGTGGATGCGTAATGGAGAGGCCTCAAGCCCAAAACGGCGATGCCGGCGATGATGCGGAGTGATCCAGACAGTAGTGATTTGGCGCTGTAAATAGATGCGACGGCCAACAATCTTCCGCGATACATGGGAGCTAACGGTTGAGGTGGGCGCTGTCCAGTTCGGGCGAACTGTCAATGTCGCCAATGGGCTCGGCTTGAACCCCGCTCCTGCAGCAGTACAAGGGGAGCCAAATGTCCATGCAGGCAACACGATGATCCAGAGCAGCAACAGTACTCTACGCAGTTTTGTGCTCCTGGGGGTCATGCTCAATCATATCTCAGTTTGAGTCGGCACGGCCCGATTTGCAGCTGGCAATGTGACTACTCAACCAATTCCCAATGATTCAGAAGACTAACGAGACACAAGGCTTTCGCCTCGACAAGCTTCTCCGAGCACACATCCCGGAAGCATGGCAGTAGCGGGCTTATCGGACCTTTATCGGATCCTGATTTGATTGTCACTGTGGGTCGCCAATTGATTCTAAGAACTTTGGAATCAATGGCGGGGACGACGGGGCTCGAACCCGCGACCTCTGCCGTGACAGTTAAACTTCTGGCTGTAACTTATTGATAACAGGAGCATCGGTGGCACCGAAAAGCATCCAAAAGCATTGAAAAACAGAGTTCCGTACCGTCGTCCGTACCGTAGCGTACTGCGATTCAGGGCATTCGTAATGTCTGTCGTGGATGTCTCCAATCTATGATGCACGAACCGGCTTGGGAAAGAGTACGTAGCGTACGTCCCATCGCGCTCTGAGCAATACCCATTTGAAGAACGGGCTTAGTTTTTCACCTGGTGAACGCGTACGTCATGGGGCTGAACACCTTTCTTTTCGGGTTTGTAGCCACCTATCCGGCCATTCTGTTCTGCATACAATCTCGGGCCGTTTAAACGTCCGCGCCGCGACCAGTTTCGTATAAGTATGGCTACGGAACAAGTCTTCCATGAAGGTCACTCAAAGGGAGAAACCACCTGCGCTGGCTGCTATGAATGCCACGAGTTGATAGGCGTTCCAATAGGCGCGGGTTCGCCCAAATGGATCGCTTCGGCGGCTGCCACTGTCCCACCCGCCAGACGCAAGGGGAGTGATGCGAACACCCCACCTTCCGGGGAAAGCCCACCAACTGGGCATCTCGATGAGGCCGGTCGCTGGAGCAGGCGACGGCAGCGGATAGGTGGTGATGGGCGGCGTCGGATCGAATTGATACTCGCTGATAAGGCGTAGCGTCGGTTGCGCTACCGAGGAGGCGTTGGTGCTGACGGTGGTGCCGGAAATTGTGGGAATGGCTGCGGGACCATCGTCGCGGGCAACGTCAGAGCCTGGTTGCGTGGATTGAACCGTCTCTGTGGTCGGAGTTGTATCCGGGAAGAGGAATGAAAGGATGAACAGAATCAATCCAATCAAGAAAACCACCGCGGCAATGACGATGCACACCACGGCTGCAGGCGGTAGTTCCGCGATTCCGGCGCAAACGCCGATTGCGGATCCCGCGGCACCCATCACAGCGGCGCCGGTAGTGCCGAGCGCAACGCTGGGGGTTGAAGTCCCCGGAGTGACAGTGGCATCGATAGAGAATAGGTTGCGATGGGTACCTGCGGTGACGAAGACCATGGGATGCGATTCAGCAATCAGGCTGACAGGTAGGCTGGCCGGGCTTTGCGCGGTAGGCCACGGGCGCACCTCAGCGCTAAGTGGGTTGAAGTTGTCGTCACCGAGGTTGTATCCCTGGCTATAAGCAAGGTAGCGAGGAGTTAGACCCTGCAGGCCATTAGCAGCCACTGCTCCAAATGCGCCGGTGTTAAAGGTGAAGGGAAAATCAGGGCGACCACCCTGATCTGTATCGCCGAAATCGGGATCGCCTTTCAGGAAGATGGTGATGGCCTCCCACTGCCCTTCGCGGATACGGTTCACCTCCGGTTCGGGAGGGCCAGCGGGAGAAGTTTGCATGGCCGGATAAAAAAGATAATAGGTCAGCGCCAGATAGTTGTTCAGAGCTGTCAGGGGTCCTGGCTGGTTCTTGCCATTGTCGTTGATCGAGCTGGGAAAATCGGGATTACCGCCAATCGCACTCACCCGTTGCTGATCAATCACTGGATAGCGGCCGGCCCAGTCGAGTTCGGCGTAAATCGTTGGCGATGTAGAACGGGGAATGCTGAAGATGGGCGTCGGATCGGGACTCGCCACCTCGATGGTGTTGTTCATGGCGTTGCCTAGACCACTGAAGAGCAACTGAAGATATTCGACCGAACCAGTGCTGTAAGCGGTTCCTCCTGGTTGAACTTCGCTGGTGGTATCGTCCCATCCGGCGCAATCGAGAAACATATCCTGTCGGTTGACGCTATAGGCAAAAGTCTGGCCGATGCCAGTAGGTGCAGTAGCGTTGAAGGCGAGCGGCGCTCCATTTGGATCGTCGACGCCGGCGACCACATTAGCGGCCGCATAGGATGTCGCAGTCAACTCGGCCCGCAGAACTGCTGTGCCCCGCTGATGGGCTTCGGAACCCGTCCAGTTTTCGGTGGACTGATGATTGAGGACCTCCTCAGCCACGGCCGGAAAGAACTGTTCGGTGGGATCGAAGAACAGGCATGGCTGAAACTGCTCGAGCAATTGTGTGATTATGGGATCGTTGAGGTTCGCCATCCTAGTTCTCCTTCTGCTTTGATTGCGGTTGTTGGCCGGTGGCCAGAGCCTGCGTGACAGCGGTCAAGATGGATTGGGGATCAGCCTTTGCCCGCGCCAGGCACATATTGGAAATCAGCGATTGCCATTTCTTCATGGTCAGAGGAAGTCCTTTGACGAGTTCTGTTTCCTGCTGATGGATCTGTTGCTGGTCCGCAGCGGAAAGGGTGGTAGCGGCCATGATCGCGAGTTGGGTAAGCGCGCTGCTGTAGGCTGCGCTGTCTCCCCGCTCGAAGGCGGCAAGGGCTTGCGCTGAGAGGGTGGCGTGCTTTTGTGAGCGCGTCGGATCCGTTCCGCGCACTTTGGCCGACACAGACAGGCCAAATTTCATGAGTGCCATTCCCTGGGAGCGAGCCTTCTCTGCGGTGTAGCCCTCGGCACGGAGGGTAGCGGCGACTTCGTCCAACGCAGGACGGGCTCGACCACAGCATGGAACCAAAAGCCCTTTGGCGGCCAGTGCCGGATCGTACTTGTAAACCCACACTTCGCGGATATATCCATCGAAGGTGTACTGCCCGGAAGGTTCAGGCCAATGGCCAATGGCGATGCCGTTGGGTCCAACGGAGGTGACCGGACCGTTGGCAGCGTAGGAAGTTCCAACCGGAACGCCGTCGAGGTAGATTGAGCATTGGTTCACGCCATCGTGACGGAGTTCGGCTTGGTGCCATCGGCCTGTCGAGACCGCGTTGGCACTGCTCTGCGCGCCGGCCCAATTGCCGTCGGCGTCAAGAATAGTGCCGGACAGCGAGCCGTCGGGGTTTACGAAGAGGGCGAAGCAGAGATGCCCTTCGATCAAGTTATAGCGCCGAGTGAGACCGCCAGAGGGATTCAGATAAAAGGTAACGATGGCGCGGACTGCCAGCAGGTCTTCGAGGCTCGTGCTCGGAGCGACGATGACCCGACTGTCTTGTTGGGTGTAGTCGAACCCGGGCGCGAAGGGCGCAATGGCCTGAGAAACTGCATACGGCACCCCATGGTTACGAAACCCGGAAAGATCAAATGCCATTCCATTGGCGTAGATTTGATGGACGACCAGACGATTCATGGCAGAACCTCTCGCTTGAGATTTCGCGCGTGCCGTTTTTCCTGCACATTGGGATAGTGCCAGTCGAGGCGAGATCGTTACAGTGAGCGGAAGATTACTCGCGATGAGAATTTAAGACGAACACCGAGTAACTTGACGAAGCCATGTGCGGATGGTGGCAACGCACCAACACAGATTGTGGCTGCGTACGACAAACGTATCCCGAAGACCAACGCGCGACGAATTTCGGGTCATTGATTCTGCCTTGAAATGAACGTGGGCTCTCCGCGCTTGCAAAGAAGTTCGAATTCCAGCTTGCAGATTCCGGGGTCCCATCGATGCTGTGGGCGGCTAATGGCGCGGAAGTTCGGCGCTGCCTTATCGGCCTCCTCGGTCTACTGCGGGAACGATTGCCAGCCTGCTTGTTGCGTTCACCATTTCAGGATCTGACAAATAGTCCCAGCGCCCGATTTCACTTTTTCCGACGCCGTGAATCCGTCGATGGGGACTGCGGATTTTAAGTGCGATCGGTCTACTTTTGCACAACGTTGCACCGAGAAGCGCCGCGACGCTAACTGATTCTATTTACTATGATTGCATTCAGGATGACCTTTGCACTAGGTCGCACCAAATCGCCCCAAATTCCAAAGCCAAGTATCACCACAAGTATCACCAACTCTCGAGCCCGCACCCTACCAGGCCAATACATCGAACGCCTAGAATTCACTTTCATTCGATTGACCAGTCGCCTAGACAGAGCACGGGCTTTGCGAAGACTTCGATTAGGCCGCTGCCGCGTATAGCGAAGTTACATACGGGTGCAATATCACGCACTAATTCCGGGTACGAATGGCTCCCAAAACTGCGTTCTGACGTGGCGGATTTCAAGTCAATTTTTCCACATTCGCACCGCTTTGCAACAGATTGCATGTTTCCGCATAAGTCGTTTCTTCTGCACCTCTATGCACGGGAGCGTCATAAATTCGAATCGGCACGCTATTGAATCGCATTGGGCGATGTCCGAAGGCTGCTGCCGAATGTCCAGCTCAGTCCCGACGTAGTGCCGTAGTCGCTGCCCGGCAAGTTGGCCGGCGGCTGGTTATCCCAGTTGCCATAGAACGAAATATTCCACGAGAGGCCGCTGACGATCTTGATGTAATACGACGCGTTGGTGGAAAAAAGAGGCGGCCAGGCTCCGAGAGAGCGGGTAACAGGACGCCAGTAAGGGCGAGATTCGTCTTATTGAACCTGAAGAGTTGTACATTGGCGACGAGCACGGCCGTCGCAACATTTTGTGTGGGTATGGGCACCACGCCTTGGTTGTAGTTTGTGCTCTGCCATGCGGCACCGCCCAGCACAGAGATTCGCGTAGTGTCGGTGTTCTTCAGATAACGTCCGATTCCACCACCGATCGCATTTTGATGCGTAATGCCCTGTTCTGTGCTCTGTAGGAACGCATCAATGCCACTGTAGAAATAGTTGTTCCATCGCAACAGACGAAACCCGCTGAAAGTCAATTGATTACGGGTGGATGTCGTTGTGCCGCTAGCGGAAGAAAGATTCGAAGTGAGGCCGGCCTGTGCCCCCCAACGTTCCCTGGAATACGCCGCCAACCCGCTGACGCTGTATTGGGCTGTTTGGTTGGCCTTTGTGTAAATCGTTCCGAAGCTCGCGCCGCCCGTGAACCGCTGAAGGAACCTTTCAGAGGTCTGGGAAACGTTGACGATTCGTGTGCTGTTGATCACAGCCTTCTTCTCTGGAGTTTCCGCTATCTCGATCTCGATGGGCCGGCCAGCGCCTGTTGCGTGGCTGTTGAGCACCCCCCTTGTAGACTGTCCCGTTCTCCGTCCTTACAAGAAACAACTGCTTGCTTTCCAGCCGAGCCACCTTCAACCAATCCACTGACAGGGTCTGGATCACGTAAGGCAGACTTACATAGAGCACGCCTGCATCTAGCGCTTTAACTTCGCCCGTAAATCGATCGCCGTTTTGCATCACAATCACATCGGTGCTTTTTCTAGCACTTCCCAACAATGGAAGAACGACAAGCAGGTGACAGAACAGGATGACGGCACGGGTCTTCATTGCGGCTCTCCTTTTCATGATGGGTTCGAATCATCCCGGCCTCGCAACGACCGCATAGGTTGATCGTGGTGGTCTGCACCCAGGCCGACCTTCAAGGGCCATCGGCCCCGGGACGCTCCTTCGCGGTCAGCGGTAGATCAACACCTGATACGCGCTTGTCTCTATATTCCAAGCAGATGCATGGCGGCACGGAGGGGAGTGTCAGAAATTCGAATTAGTCCATTTTGAGGGTGGTACATCGCAAGAATCAGGAGAATCGCCCCACAAACTGCCGTCGCAGACGCGAACAGGCTGGCCAGTACTAAAGGGTTGCGAGGAGCAAATATTCCGAAACTCACGAAGAGCAGCACCAGCCAGGAGATCAGCATAGCCATCAAAAATCGTGGAAAAGGAACTGCATTTTGTGCAAATAGCAGCCAGCGGGTTTGGCCTAATTGAAACAGCAGGGCGAGGGACTGCTGCTTCAGGAACCGTTGACTGTCGTCCGCGGGAGAAAGCGCCTGGATCCTTTCGCGAATCGTATCGCTCATTTCAACCCCCTCTTTGATATTCATGTACGCTCTGTTCCTGCGCTCCAGTGTTCCGGATTCCCCTAACTGATCAGCCAACTCACTGCGCAGCGCAGCACGTGCGTCGCTCGCTCCCGGTCCGTAACTCGTGAGAACACGATCAAGCAGGATGTAGTTCCCGGCGATCTGAGCCATCTCGGCATTTTGAGTGTCAAAGAAGTTCTTCGCCGAACCAACCAGGAGTCCGAGGGCCATCGCCGCCGTCGTCACAACGAGGCCCATCACCAGTCTCACAACCTCCTTGGACTCAGAAGCCTGGTATTCACTGGGTACATGCTTGCGACAGAACATACCCAGCAGTGCGCCACCGAAGACGCACGCGAGAGCTATCACACCCATAACAAGCGGACCCATGATCATCCTGAGAAAGACTGCGTTTAACTCAACAGCTTGGCAGTACAACCACCAAACGTCCAAGGACATCCACGAGCAGCAGGATCGCAGGTTCCGTGCTTACGAAAATCTTGGGAGGATTCGTCTTTAAGGCGACCTTTTGCCCGGATGTCTCCACAGCCTCAGAGGCAGCGAGCATCAGGTCGAGGGAGATCAGGACTGTGTCCTTAGGAAACAAGTCTTCAGTCAGGGAGCGCATTTTCTGCTGGGCGGCGTCATCCAATCCTGGGAAGAGAGCGCTGGTCACGTGGATATCGTGAATCGCCACCGTGCGGACGTCCATATTGGTGTCTGTTTGCGCCTGCAGGGTGATCATTCCCGTGACACTCTGTTCGCCGCTCGGGGTGAGGACGACAGCGACGCGGCCATCAAGCCGGCGATAGTCCGTCCATGCGTCGATTTGCAGCTGATAGAAGGTGAGACGATTGCCGTCTTTTGAGACCGTACGGGGCCACTCTCCGGTTGGAGCAGAACTCTGTTGTTCTGGGGGTTTGTTTTTCTTCTTTGGGCTACACCCGCAAAGGAGTGTGAAGCAACAAAGCATAGCCACGAATTGCCGCATTCGGATCAACCCGTTCACACGGCCCTCCTCATCGCGCAAATATTCTCGCTTGTCTCTACGGCTTTGTCGCGGGGCCTGGCTTCGGAATTCGTAGTGTCCACGAAAAGCCGAAGTCGATTGTGCGTCCTTCCGGACGGGCCTTGGCCGAATACTCGTCGTAGTACTTGAAGAATCCGACCACATTCTTCGCGGGCATGATCAAGTTAGCCTGAACACCCAGGGAATGCACAGAGTAGTAGGGCACATTGCTCGCAGCCACCGGCATGCCGGCAATCAGATAATTGCCGCCGTTGGCGGTGACCTGCCACTGGTCATACGCGACCAATCCGAGCTGGGCGAGCATGCTCATGTCCTTCTTCAGGGGAAGAACCTGCCCAAATCCCCACTCGTCGGTGAAGGCCTGTCCTGGGGTGATTTGGCTGAACTGGCCGGAAGGGATGCTGGCGACGGTTTTTGACCCATGAGCTTCCCAGTTGGTCATCAGGTTGGCGGTGGTGCCCTGGTTCTTGGTGATGTAGAGCGTGGTGCCGGAGGTTATATTGTTCCCCCAATATCCGGAGCCTACGTTGTTGCTTGCTCCCGCAGTGTAGCTGCCAGTCGGGGCGGTAAAAGCGTATCCGGCGTTGAAGTCAACTCGTTTGCGAAAATGCCAGCCCATAAGGACCGGCTCAACCCACATGTCGGCCAAACCGGACCCACCTCCGCCGAGATTAATCCCGGTTCCTCCCAGCGCGGGCAAAAGCGGAGGGAAGGCGGCTACCAGCTCCCCGCTGGCGAAGTTGAGTGCCAAATAGGGCATGAAATATCCGCCGAGGATCTTGCGCTTCGGAACATAATAAAAAATGTTCTCATCGACCCAGAACGAGTAAGTCCCGGTGACGTTCTGAAGAAGGCGGTTTCCGTTGGAGTCATTCAATTGACTGGCGGAGTAATTCAGAGCCAGGTTGGCATAGGTCATACCGGGTGCGGGAATGGAGCCGGCGTTTAGGCCAAACTGTCCCGGAACGTACTGCCCTTTCTGTTGAGCCAGCAAGGACGACGCGCTCCCTAAAAATGCGCAAGTAACGAGAGCGACTTCGAGCTTAATCCGTAATCGCATTCTTGTGCTCCTTATAGTTTCGGATCTTCAGAAGTTCGGGATGTGCATCCCGGAGTTCGCAGACAAAACCGACCAGATCATGAGGCGATACCGACGTTGCCAACCCCACAATCCCAGCCTTGCCGATTTCGTCATTGAAGTCGCCGCCCTTGATCCCAGCCGACGCTGTCAACTGGCTTGAGAATGATGCTCCACTGCCCAGCCGTCCCGTCGTTTACTTATGCCAAATGTGCTCTCTTCGCACTAGTGAACTTGCCGTGAACCAAGATACGCAGACTGGAGTATCGAGGGAAAACCGCCGCCATGACAACTAGGAAAACTCCCAGTCTCGCGACACGCGCTCCAGTTGCGCCGAAAAGATCGCCGTACCGGCTAAGCGACGCCTGTTCGTTTCGAAGTGTTCAACCGGCGGCAACCATCCATATTTTTTGCGTGGTGCGGTTGTCGAAGGGAGGTCAGCGTGATAATGGTGGCGAAATAAAGCGATGTCCGGACAGAGCCTGCTCGATCGCGGGAATGAGATCGACGTTCAGCCGCGACTTGATCACGTAACCCAGTGCCCCTTCTGCCAGGCATGCGTGGACAAATTCAACACGTTCATGCACCGTCAAAAAAACCAACTTTGCTGTCAATCCCAAATCGCGCAATTCATGTGCTACTTCGATTCCGGTCATTCCTGGCATTGTTATGTCGAGCACGATCAACTCAGGGCAGAGACTCATCGCTTGATCTACTAGGTCGATGCCATTGGTAACTGCCCCGACCACGTCATAGCTTGGCTGTAAGAGATCTCTCACTCTTTCGTGGATAGGCTGATGATCGTCAGCGATGAGAATCCGCGCTCGGTTCAAGGGATTCCTCTCCTGCCTAGAGTTTCCCGTCCGTGATCAGACAGCGAATGCGCAACCGACGACGATAGCGTTCAGAGAGTGGCCGCCAGGAAAACAGCTAGTACCAGGTGGCTTCAGATTCAACTCTGACCCCAATCTGCGCAACTGGGAGAACTACTAGGCACATGTGCGCTAGCCGGATCAAGCCTTCTGATCGGCTAGCAGTTTTCCTAGTAGGCATCACGTACCGGGATAAGTATTCTGCCTGTGGCAGATCCAACGAATGTGAGGGGACGCTACAATGACGACGTTTGGGCCAACGCTGAATGCACCAATGAATGCAGTTCCCTTTTCGGTGAGCGCGGCGGGAGGCGTCGTCTTGCTCCTGGCACTGATCGGGTGTTCCGTCGCATTCGCTCAGGTGGGACTTCGAGCGGAATACGTTCGCAGCTCACAACCGCCCTTTCTAACCTACCCAGAACTCGTAACGTTGTACGAACAGGAGACTCCCGATCCAGCGCTGGCGCAAAAACTCCACACTCTCCTGACTACCCCGTTTGTCAACAATGAAGCATATTTCCGCGGAGCGAAACCTCTTCGCCCAGACCTTGATAACAAGGGACCATCCTTGCGGGTCGTGCAATGGAACATCGAGAGAGGCTTGGAACTCGATGACATTAAGCTCGCCCTCACCGATAAGCAAGGGTTTCTTGCCAAAGCGCAGAGCGAAGCCGCCAAAAATAAGGAACCCCCGCCAGGTATAGACGACAAGCTAAGCGCACAGCTTGATGCGCTTCAATCGGCGGACGTGATCGTGTTAAATGAAGTCGACTGGGGCATGAAGAGAACAGACTACAAGGCGGTGGTTAAGGAACTCGCCGATGCGCTCCATATGAATTGGGCATACGGCGTCGAGTTTGTGGAGATTGATCCGAAGATGTTGGGGCTGCAGTCGTTCGCGAATGTCGAAAACGATACCGAACGAGAAGAATTGGAACAAATTTTCAGTGTCGATAAGAGCCAGTACCTAGGGCTGCACGGCAGTGCAATTCTCTCACGCTATCCTCTTCGCGATGTGAAGCTTATCCCCTTCCAATATCAGGCCTACGACTGGTATGACGGCGAGAAGAAGTATGGAAGCCTCGAGGTTGGCAAGCGTAAGGCTGCAAAGCTTGTCTTTGGAGAGGAACTGCTTCGTGAGGTACGCCGCGGTGGTCGCACCAACCTGATTGCAACCGTGGACATACCTGACCTCCCTGGACACCAAGTCACCATTGTCGCGGCCCACCTTGAGAACCGCACCACACCAAAAGGCCGGCTCAAGGAACTGAACGAGCTTTACGATATGGTCCGTTCGGTATCCAATCCAGTGGTCATCGCGGGTGATATGAATACGACGGGTTCCGATGGAACGGTCCTCAGCATAAAATCGGCCGTAGTTAAGAAGGCGAGCGATCCGGCGTACTGGGCCACGCAAGGAGTCAAGTACGCAACAGGGGTCGGACTCTTGATGGATGTCGCCAGTTTCGGTTTCAAGACAACCAAATTTCAAGCTGACCCGACTGCGTCCGGGGTACCCTTACTGGCGGCGAATCCGGAACAGCCGTTCTTTACGAAACTGAATAAGTTTCGTTTCGACGACGGAACTCGGGTGGATTTTCGAGGAGACGCAGCGCTTTCAGTGAACAACCGTCCAGGCACTTTGGGCAATTCGAACGAGCGCGCAAGCAAAGGATTTGTTACGACCTTCTCTCTGCCGCGAACTTTCGGTGTAGTAGGGAGCTTCAGACTCGACTGGATATTCGTGAAAGACTTTCTCACAAATGATCCTCGCGCGGCTGACTCGTATCGGTTCGCGCCGTCCTTTGCACGTACTATGAACGAGGTAAATGACGCAATGAGCCCACGTCTGTCAGACCACGCTCCGATTAGCGTCGATCTCCCCATCACACACTCAGCTCTGTCAGGCTTCAACGAATGAGGCAATCTAGGTAGCGTCGCGACTCACTTCTATCTCGATTCGGTCAATTCGAAAGAGACACTGCTGCGAACGGATGTTAACCACAACTCTTGGAATGGAGCACTTTCCCGTTGACCTTAGTCCGGCTGTTGCACAGAGGGGTCGGCATATTGAACTTCCGATTCGCCCGTGAACTCTCCGGAGTGGGTTGAAGCCCGGGGATACAAGACAAGGAACTTGGACACCATGTGGAAGAAACTTATCAGATTCCGAACTCTTTTATTGCTTTCGATCCTGGTGTTTTATTGTGTGATCCTTCTCCTGAATTTGAATGAAGGTGCGCGACGTTCTCTCCAACTGCGAGACGATGCCGGTTCAGCCGACCACGTCGTCGTC
This sequence comes from uncultured Acidobacteriota bacterium, assembly GCA_963735505.1. Taxonomy (GTDB): domain Bacteria; phylum Acidobacteriota; class Terriglobia; order Terriglobales; family Acidobacteriaceae; genus JAKAAZ01. The sequence goes on from CAVTLR010000019.1 coordinate 297,272, forward strand.
TCCGTGCTTGTTACGGGAGTCAATCCGTCGACGCAAGAATTGACGGCCCAAATAACTCTCCGGCCACAAGGTGCGCTCGCCGAAGATGAGGTGACTCCAGCGGTCGATCTAACACTCCTGACGAATAACGTAAGAAGCCAACAGGAATTTTACTTTCCTAAGGGTAAGCGGATAAATAGGATCGAAGCGGTATTTCCTCTGAACGGAGAGCTGAACCGGTATCCATTGGATTATTACCGGACGACCTTGTGGCTATTGATGACTACACCTGGGCGCAAGACACAGCCACCTAAATCTCCTGAAGACGGAGAAGCCGTCGGCGAAGGCCAAGCATATCAAAGCGATCATCTTGCTGTCGGCACAACAGCCTTGCAGCAGAGCACCGCGGTTCCACTGACGATTGCCTTGTCGGCATCAACTCCCGGAATTAAATTCGAAGGAAGCGTTTCTCGTGAAAGCAGTCGGAAACTGACGGGTATTAGACTTCGAATTCGACGAGCCGACAATGTGGTCGCCGTATCTGTTCTTATCATGACATTGATGAGTGGGCTCGCCCTCAGCCTGCTCGGTATGGTGGTAAAGGCAATGACAAGTGGCCCAAAGATCGATCTAGTACCCCTATCGATATCAATCTCACTGATTTTCGGCTTGCCGGCGCTTCGAAACGTCCAGCCTGGCGTTCCCCCAGTGGGAGCATTCGGCGATTACATCTCCTTTATCTGGGCAGAAATTATCGTGGGAGTGTCCGCCATCATTATCATTTGGACGTGGTTGATACGCGCAAGGGAACGTTCATGATGGCGGCAAGACTGTCGTCCCCTAATGGTCGGCATATCCGCTGGGAATTCGCCTAGCAGGCTTGGCAAGTCCGACAAGTTTAACTTGCCAAGAACAACCCTCTGCGCTAACCTGTGTTCCCCCATCGTTTTTCTGTGCACTGTTTCAGTGAAGGCTGATTCAGATCTGCCTGCTGATTTGTATGCTGAAGGCCACGTCGGCTGTGGCGATGAATGAGCGAGCGCGCCGACCTTGGTGACGTATTCAGTTCTTCTACCAGTACTCCCGTTGCGGGTCATTCTTCAGAACGTCAGAGTTTCAGCTGAGATCGCCGCGGCATGTACGGTTTGTGAGGGATTGCAGTGCAGTCCAAACCCAATCGGGATCTGCAGCACGGACAAACTAGCCCGAGGCTAGTACGCGTTCTCATTGTTTGCATGGTGCTTGTCTCAGTCTCAGTTCCTGCGGCCGCCCAGGTCAAGCCGACCAAGAGTGTTTTGGTGTTCACAGAGTACGGCCTTTCCTATCCTGCCGTCGCAGCCGTCATGGCGGAGATTCGATCATCTCTCGAAAAAGATCCTTCGTACCACATCGACGTGTACAGCGAATCTCTCGAGACCGCACTTTTTCCAGATAAGGGTTCGCAGCGGGAGTTTCGTGCCTGGTTTGCTCGCAAATATCGAAATCACAGGCCAGATGTGATGATCGCTGCTGGGCCGGAGCCTCTTGTCTTTCTGGCTAGTTATCACTCTGTCTTTTTTCCCGACGTTCCAGTTGTTTTCTGTTGCACAACCCAGCTACAGGCGCATTTTCCAAAGCTCGACTCAAATTTCACTGGCGCCTGGCTAAGAGTGGAACCAGGTAAAACGCTGGACGTGGCGCTGAGGCTTCTGCCAAGCACCCAACGTGTCGTAGTTGTTGGGGGAGTGGCGCCATTCGATCGCGGCCTCGAAGCGGTCACGAAGAACGCCCTTCAAAATCAGGAATCAAAACTGGAGATTAGTTATCTCACCGAATTGGACATGCGGTCTCTGCTAGATCGACTGAGTCGATTGCCGAAGAACTCTATCGTCATTTACACCGCGATCGGGACAGATGCAGCAGGCCATCAATTCATCGCTGCAAAGGAATCAGCTCCCATGGTGGTCGCAGCTTCCGATGTACCTGTTTTTGGTATGGCGGAAGTACTTATGGGTACTGGAATCGTGGGTGGCTATGTCGTCAGTTATTCGGCACAAGGGCAAACCGCTGCCCAAATGGTCAGGAGAATCCTTGCGGGCGAAAAACCGCAGTCTATCCCCGTCGTTGACGGTCCCAATCTTTACATGTTCGATTGGAGGGCGCTGCGCAGATGGAAGCTAAAGGAGAGCAACCTACCGCAAGCCAGCGTCGTCCTCTTCCGGACACCTACGGTGTGGGAAAGCTATCCGCGGGAGATTGTGGCTACCGGACTAGCGCTCCTGGCATTGCTGGCTCTAAGTGCTTACCTACTGTTCGAACGGAGACGACGCCGATCAGCCGAAGTTCTGGTTCATGCCAATTTCATATTCGAGAAACTGATTTCGGAACTCTCTACTTACTTTATCGATCTGAATCCCGAGACAATTGATGCGGGTATTCAGCAAGTTCTGGATAAACTGCTTTCCTTCTTTAAGGCTGATCGAATCAGTGTGTTGGAATTTTCCGCGGATGGTACGCAATTATTGAGAACATACAACAGCTCGGGACCGCAGAATGCCCCGGCCAAATACTGTTTCACGCTGGAAGAGTGCCCATGGTACACGGCTAAGATACTTAATCGCGAGAAAATCGTCGTCACGGATCTCGCGAATATAGCTGGTTTGTCGGAATCCGAAAGGAGATACTTCGCGTCGAATAAAATCAGTTCCATTGCTTCCATACCATTGGAAGGTGGACACACAGTATTGGGCGCTCTGGCTCTGATCACGGTCGGCAGGCGTGTCGAATGGGCTCAACTTCTGGTGGACCAACTGACGATTGCGGGACAAGTCTTTGCAAACGCCCTGGTCAAGAAACGAGCCGACGATGCGTTGGTAAGCAGCGAACTACTCAAAGGCGCTATCCTGAGCGCACTCAGCAGCAGCATAACAGTGCTCGATGAAACGGGCGAAATCATCTTAACGAATTCACATTGGAGAGGGCCTGCAGATCCGCTCGCCGGAGATGATGGATTGATTGCCGGATCGAATTATCTCGAGATATGTCGACAAGCTGCCGAACGTGGCGATTTGGCAGCCAGGCAGGCCCTGATGGGCATGGATGCCATACTCCGAGGCGAGCAGCAACGGTTTGAGTTCGAGTGGCCGTGCGCGAGGTCCGGCACTCTGCGCTGGTCGCTGATGGGGGTAACGCCCTTGCGCAATAGCGAGAAGGGACTAGTCGTCAACTATGTTGATATAACCGCGCGTAAGCAGGCGGAGCAAGAATGTCAGGAACTGAGCGGAAGGTTGATCCGGGCGCAAGAGGACGAGCGCAGCAGGCTGGCCCGTGAACTTCATGATGATTTTAATCAGAGGCTTGCCGTACTGGCGATTGATCTTGAACGAACCGAGTCATTTATTTCTGAATCGCCGATCGAAGCGGTCCGACGCATGCGAGAGCTCTGGAATCGAGTGAGTGAAATCGGAGCCGATCTACATTCTTTATCTCATCGCCTGCATTCCTCCACCCTGGAAAGCCTGGGACTTGTGTCGGGAGTGAGCGCCTATTGTGGAGACTTCACGGAGCAGCACGATATTCAGGTTGACTTTATGCACAAGGAGATTCCTCGTTACATTCCTCCAGAGGTTGCCTTGTGTATTTTTCGCTTGGTTCAAGAAGGACTTCGTAACGTAAAGAAGCACAGCGGTGCCATCCGAGCCGAGGTATTTCTCGAAGGGGTTGCGGACAAGCTTCATCTGTCGCTGGCGGATGAAGGGATCGGCTTCGATACCGCGAAAAGTTCAGCGAAAGCCGGCCTTGGAATTCAGAGCATGCAGGAGCGTCTCCGGATTCTAGGAGGACGAGTCCAAATTCAATCCCAACCAGGGCAAGGGACAAAGATTGACGCTTGGGTTCCTCTGAATCCTGTGACGACTGGCAGTGAATCGAGGCAATATAGTAACGCATAAATCTTGGGGAGGTTCCGACATGAGAGCGATGAGCGAGACACACAAGTCCTCGTCACGTATCCGCATTCTTCTTGCGGATGACCATGCCATGGTGGTTGAAGGCCTTCGCGCGCTGCTGGAGAACAGCTATGAAATTGTCGGCGTTGCGGCGGATGGTCGGGCGATGCTGGAAGTGGCATGCAAACTTCACCCTGACGTGATTGTCGTTGATGTGAGCATGCCATCTTTGAACGGATTAGATGCAGCCGAAAGACTAAAAACATTGCTTCCAGACGTAAAGCTGGTCTTCCTTACGATGCAGGATAATTCCAACCTGGCGGCAGCTGCTCTACGTTTGGGAGCCGTGGGATATGTCCTCAAACATTCTGCCGCGTCCGAGTTAATGACGGCAATCTCCGCCGTTCTAGAGGGTAAATCTTATGTCACTCCGAAGCTTCGTCCGGAAAACTGGGCAGTCCGCGAGGCTCGCGCGCAACAGTACTCGAAGGAGTTGACGGCTCGCCAGCGCGAAGTTCTGCAATTGCTGGCTGAAGGACGCGGCATGAAAGAAATCGCCGCCATCCTCGAGGTGAGCAACAGGACAATTATGTATCACAAATATCACATCATGCAGGAGTTCAATCTCAAGAACAACGCCGATATCGTACTCTTCGCGATCAAGCAGCACCTGATTCCTGCTTGCGACATCACATAGGAGGGATCGGACTGCCGACTGTGCGAAGACGGTCCAGGAGGATGGTGTGAGCCGGCTGCTACCGTTCGACCGCCGTCCCACTGGCAAACGATACAACGTTGAAGTTGCATCCGCCATCTTCGCTGGAGTTCTCGGGTTTGCGCCTAAGAGTTAGGAGCGTCCCTTAGCCAAGCAGTTCAACGTCAGCCTGCCATCGCCTTCTTGACCCGCAATTCTGCGATAGCCTTCTGAGCCTCCTCGCTCAGGTTGGATTTTCCGACTTGCACAGTCACTTTGTGAATCTTGCCTGTGAACGAGTTATCGCCTACTTTATAGTCGTCGCTGACGCACGTATAGAGATTTTCGCCTACGTCCGTAGTCTCCGCGCCAAACGCGAACGGCTGCGTGTGCTCGATCCGCCCTGTGGCAACCTTCTCACCGTTGACGAAGATCGAACCGTTCCCCCCTGCGCCAGGCCTGCCTCCGTCGTAAGCAAACTCGAAGCGGAGTATCACTTTCCCGGCCGGCAGAGGAGCGGTGCCAATGATCTTATAAGTCTCGCGACCGAGAAAGTTCCAGGCAAACCGGGGTGCGCCGTTCTTGACATACAGGCTCCAGCCGCCCATCTCCCCGCCCTGGGCGATGACCACTCCTTCCGCGCCTGCGGGAGGCACTTCGATGTCGGCTATCACCACGAAGGAGCGGTTCTTGACGTTGATGAAGCCATTCTCTGGGATTCCTTTCATCCCTTCATAGACCGTCATTTCGGTGCGACCTTCCAGCAGATCAGGACGGCCCGCCAGCGCGGCGTTGAAGCGCTCCCAAGCGCGGTCATCAAGTGGAAGCACGTTGTACTTGACGGCCTCTTCCAGGAAGACGCCTTTTAGCTTCTCCAGTTTGTCGGGATACTTCGCGGCGAGATCATGCGCGCAACTGAAGTCTTCCTCTACGTTGTAAAGCTCCCATTTGTCGTTCTCGAATGTAGCCCGCGCCTTTGGCTCCCATGGCGGGCGGTGCACCGTGGTGGCGAACCAGCCGTCCTGGTAGATGCCTCGGTTGCCGGCCATCTCAAAGTATTGCGTGGTACGGTGCGACTTTGCGTCGGCGTTATTCAGAGTGTCGAGCATGCTCACGCCTTCAATGGGTTTCTGCTTGACGCCATAAACAACCCCGGGCTCGGGCACGCCAACCGCCTCCAACACGGTTGGGGCAATGTCAATCATGTGGTACCACTGCGTACGCAGACCGCCCTGTTCCTCGATGCCTTTCGGCCAATGGACCACGATGGGTTGGCAGATGCCTCCATAGGAGGCCACCTGGTGGCCCCAGGCAAAAGGAGTGGCCCCGGCGAAAGCCCAGCCATTGGGATACAAGATATGGGAATTGGGGCCGCCGAATTTGTCCAGGTTCTGTAATGCAACGTCGAGTGGCTCTGGCATTCCGTTGAACACGGATAACTCATTAAAGGCGCCGATCGGGCCTCCCTGAAAAACCGAGCCATTGTCGCCGGTGATGTAGAAGACCAGCGTGTTGTCCATCAGGTCCAGGTCTTCTATCGCTCCCAGAAAACGGCCAATTTCGTAGTCGGTCACCTCGGCGAAGGAAGCATAGATCTCCATATACCTGGCAAAGACTTTTTTCTCGTCGGCCGTCAACTCGTCCCATTCCTGAATTCCAGGCGGCTTGGGAGCGAGGTCAGTGCCTGGAGGCACAACACCCATTTTGATCTGGCGGGCGATTGTTTCCTTTCTGACCTGGTCCCAGCCCTGGTCGAACTTGCCTTTGTACCTGTCGCGCCAATTCTCGGGCACCTGAAACGGACCGTGCGTGCCGATGGCGGAGTAATAGACAAAAAATGGCTTGTTGGGGGCCAGCGAATGCTGGGCTCGTACCCACTCGATGCCCTTGTCGGTGATATCTGTGCTGGCATAGTAATTGGCGTCGGGATGTACATCTATCCGGTTCATGTTGTCGTAAATGACCGGATGGAAGAGATCAGCCTCGCCAGCCATGAAGCCGTAGAACCTCTCAAAACCGCTGTGCATGGGCCAGCGGTCGAACGGGCCGACGATACTGGATTCCCATGGCCCCAACTCGTGACACTTCCCGAACATGGCGGTGCTGTAACCGTTGAGTCGCAGGATTTCCGGCAGCATCGTAACGCTGGCGGGACGCATCGCGGTGTACCCCGGGAAGGCGGTGGCAATTTCTGAGATCACGCCAAAGTTTGCGCTATGACTGTTGCGGCCGGTGAGCAGGGCCACGCGGCTTGGAGAACATAACGGGGGGACTTTGAAATTGTTGTAGCGAAGTCCGGCCTCGGCCATCCGGTCCAGTGTCGGCATCTGGACCGGACCTCCGAACGTTGATGCATCTCCAAAGCCGAAGTTGTCGAGAAGGATGACCACCACATTGGGCGCGCCTCTGGGCGCCTTCACCTGGAACCGCGGCGGGGCTTGAGCATTTTTCACATCAAGCTCGGTGATCGGCGGATACTGAGGCTCGGGGACGGGGAGCACCGTACGGTCCATGGATTTGGCCGCATCGATCGCGCTGATTTGAGATTCTGGATTGTTAGGCATGGGTCACCCCCAGCAGTTCCGCCGATAGTTGAATGAAAAGGCGCGTCATGGTTTTCTCCTGATCTAAGATTCTCGACTGCGAATCCCAGCAGCCCGCGGCTCTCCGTAGAAGGGCCATCGGCAACGGGAGGGAAGGAATACGTTGATTCAGACTTGGGCTGCGTCTTGGAGCAACCCCAGGTGCGAACCATTTCCTCGGATCAGACGCTACTTCCCTCTGTCGTACCGTATGCCAATCCCCCAGTGACAAACTACTGGCAAAAGTACTAGGCGTTTTATCAGGAGAAACTTTCGGATGGCGGTCCCACAAAAAGCCGCGGGTGATGGGACCTTGAGGGAAGATGAAGGCGCCCGATGATTCCTGCGGCGGAAACGTTCACGTACATGCTCTGTCGACAACCGAAACCAAGTGAGTGCGGGCGGCCAACTGGAACCCGATCTCATTGGCGTGATTCTAGTGACAATTGAAGATAGACGATTGAGGCCGCGATTCATACGGAGCCACGCATGATTCAACCATGTGACTAGAGTCTAGAGCGGAATTGTGGCGGCAGAATTCAGATTGCTTCGGCGGCGCGAGCTCAGAACTTCTTGAGTTCGACCGGTGGTCCGCTTACACGCTTGACCTTGATGTCAATCGACACCTCGACTCGGTTAGCGATCTTCATAAATGGAATATTTTTGTCCATACCGTAGTTTTTGCGGTCGAATGCCATCGTCCCAACAATCGCGCCGGAAGCTGTGCTGGCACGTGAAACCGTCATGTGCAGAGTCTCAGGATTGGAAACTCCGCGAATGGTGAAGTTGCCAGGAATATCAAAAGTATTGGCCCCAGTCTGCACGACTTTCGTCGACTTGAATGAGATCACTGGGTAATCTTTGACATCAAAAAAGTCCTTGCCCTTCAGCTTGCCATTCTTCATCCCGCTTCCAGTGTCTACGCTGGCTGCCTGAATTTCGATATCAAGAACAGCCGTGGACACCTCTGGCGAGGTGAAGGTCAGTGTGGCTTTCCAGTTGTCGAAGTTACCCGTGAGATCCATGGAAGACTCTACATGAAACTTGATTTTGCTCGATTGTGGTGTGACTTCAAAAACAGGAGCTTGTGCGCGGGCGGGGGATGGCAGCAGCACGGCGGACATGAAAATGGTTGCGAGAGAAAGCCCGATAGATCTCATGGTGCGCCCGATAGTAGGCGTTTCACCAGTTGCTGTCAACAAAATCTCCGATGACATCAGAATTTCACGCAGCAGTCATCGGGCGGCGAAATGCGAGTCTTGACGCGGGGAACAGGCCGGACCGAAAGCCGGCCACGTACAACTTTGACCTTCGAGACGGGATCTATGTTGCTCCTGTCTACCGAGCCGCGAACCAAGTTGACGTCGTCTCCAGTGCGAAAATACAGGCGGCATTTTCTTCGGGGATGAAAATCACAATGCTCGCTGATCCCGAAGGCGTGAAGCCAACTGGACCATCAGATCTCCAATACTTTGGGTGGACTCCAAAGATTCAGCAGGTCCGCCTGCGACTCCCAGCAAGAGGGCCATTATGTCTGAATGATTTAGTGCGGAATTTCGCGACGGAACTTCGATTGCACTAACTCAAGAGCGCGCAGGGTGATGGTAGTTCGTCAGACTTGGCGCTCAGGATGGAGAGCACATGAGTTGGAGCGACAAAGGAATCAAGCAGGATTTTCTACCATTCCCACCTACACCGTCGGCCAGCATCGCCGGTCGCACCATGCAGGAATCGGTCTACAAGCCGCGCGTCGAGCCACGTCGACTTCCGGCGGATTCTCCGAACATTCTGATCGTGCTGATTGACGATGCTGGCCCCGGCCTGCCGACCACCTTCGGAGGCGAAGTCCACACCCCGACCATGGACCGTATCGTTGGAGAAGGGATCACGTATAACCGCTTTCATACTACGGCTATGTGCTCGCCCACCCGTGCTTCCATGCTGACTGGGCGGAATCATCACCGCGTCAGTTCCGGGCAGATCGCGGAGCTGGCGAATGACTGGGACGGATACTCGGGCCACATCCCGAAGAGCAGCGCGCTGGCGGCCGATGTCCTGAAGGACTATGGCTACTGTACCGGCGCCTGGGGAAAGTGGCACAACACACCTGCCGAGGAAACCACCGCCGCAGGCCCCTTCGAAAATTGGCCAACAGAATTGGGTTTCGAATATTTCTACGGATTTCTGGCGGGTGAAGCCTCACAGTATGAACCCAACCTGGTGAGGAACACCACGGTCGTCCTCCCGCCCAAAAGCCCCGAGGAAGGCTACCATCTCAGTGAAGATCTGGCGGACGACGCCATCGGATGGCTAAGGAAGCATAAAGCTTTCCAACCCGATAAGCCGTTCTACATGTACTGGGCGAGCGGAGCGATCCACGGTCCGCACCACATTATGAAGGAGTGGGCGGACAAGTATAAAGGCAAGTTTGATGACGGCTGGGATGCCTACCGCGAGCGCGTCTTCATGCGCGCGAAGGAGAAGGGCTGGATCCCTGCCAATGCTCAACTTACTCCCCGGCACCCAACAATGCCGTCATGGGAGAGCATCCCCGAAGACGAGAAGCCATTCCAGCGCCGTTTGATGGAGGTCGCAGCCGGGTTTGCGGAACACGTGGATGTCCAGGCCGGCCGGGTCATCGACGAGATCGATAAGCTCGGCTGCGGCGAGAACACTGTGATCTTCTATGTTTGGGGCGACAACGGCTCCTCAGCAGAAGGCCAGAACGGCACGATCAGCGAACTGCTCGCGCAGAACGGCATTCCCACCACCGTCAAACAGCACATCGCGGCGCTCGATGCCCTCGGCGGACTCGACGTACTTGGATCACCCAAGACCGATAATCAGTACCATGCAGGCTGGGCCTGGGCCGGTAGCACTCCTTATAAGGGAACCAAGCTTCTGGCCTCGCATTTTGGTGGCACGCGCAATCCAATGGCCGTGCGGTGGCCGGCAAAGATCAAAGCCGATGCCACACCGCGCCCGCAGTTTCATCATTGCAACGATCTCGTCCCAACAATTTACGAGATTCTTGGCATTACCCCTCCGCTGGAGGTTAACGGCGTTCCCCAGGACCCGATCGACGGCGTCAGCTTCGCCTACAGCTTTGACGATCCGAAGGCCAAGGGCCAACTGCTCACGCAGTACTTCGAGATCATGGGCAGCCGCTCCATCTACCACGACGGCTGGATGGCCTCCGCGTTCGGCCCGCGCGCCCCGTGGGAAACCGGCATCCCCGCTGGCATTCGCGAGTGGACACCGGACAAGGACGTCTGGGAACTCTACAACCTGGAGGAAGACTGGACCCAGTCGAACGACCTCGCTTCAAAAATGCCGGACAAGCTGGCGCAGTTGAAGGATATCTTTCTCATCGAAGCAGCGAAGAACAAGGTGCTTCCCATCGGAGGCGGCCTTTGGGTTCCCTTACTGCACCCTGAGATGCGCATTGCCCCTCCCTATACAGACTGGACCTTCTCGGGCGACATCGTCCGCATGCCGGAATTCTGCGCGCCTGCGTTGGGTAACAAACCCAATGTCGTTACTATTGACGCCGACATTCCAGTCAGCGCTAATGGTGTGCTCTACAAACTTGGCGCGAATTCCGGAGGCCTGACCTGCTTTGTGGAGGATGGCGTTCTCTGCTACGAGTACAACCTTTTCATCATCCAGCGGACAAAGATCCGCGCCAGTAAGAAGCTCCCGGTGGGGAAGGTGAAGATCGAGGTGGCGACGGCGTACGCGGTGCCCAGGCCTGCTGGACCACTCGATATCACCATGAAGGTCAATGGTGAAGTGGTGGCGACGGGTCAGGTTCCGATATCGGCGCCCCTGGTCTTCACAGCCAACGACTGCCTCGACATCGGCATTGCCCTCGGGTCCCCGGTGTCACTTGACTACTACGACAAAATGCCGTTCAAGTTTAACGGGACCATCGAGCAAATGCACGTGGAGTACGTGAGACCGAAGTAGGAACTAGCGGCGACCGCCTCACGATACTTTCCAAGTGGGCGGAGCACCCTGGATAAGCACCCTAAAGCCCATCCAGAGAAGTGGTCTGGTACTGCATATTTCTCGATCGTTGTCTGATGCTCGAAAGTTGTGCGTCTTCTTGGCGAGCACGTCGGCCTGTTGTTGGCAACTGAGATCAGGTTGCCGGTGTGGTCCATGGAAGATTGCACATGGAACTTGATTTGGGTGGAAGCTATTGTGACTTCAAAAACAGGAGCTTGTGCGCGGGCTAGCCAAAGTCAGACGGGCATACTCGCTGCCTCAGCGGGATTTGTGCGATTGCGAATCACGCAACGAAAACCGAGATGGTTTGTTGCGCTTTCGATCATCTGCGCCTGGCGCGCGGCGGGCCGATAGCGCAGGCAATAATTTGGTGCGCACAGAAATGAGCCGCCCTTTAAAACCTTGCGAGGAATGTGAAACTCTGGTTGCGCTGGATCGTAGCTGCCATCCGGCGAGAGAACGCGAGGATTGGAGACCGGACCGCAACAGGACTTGATCTCTCCATCACCATGGCGCGGGGCGAACCAGTCGGCAGTCCACTCCCACACGTTTCCAGCCATGTCGTATAAATCGTAGCCGTTTGGCGGGAAGGAACCAACGGGCGCCGTTCCCTCGTACCCATCGATCAGCAAGTTCTGCCAGGGAAACTCGCCTTGCCACGTGTTGGCCATCGCTTTGCCGTTTGGAAAGTGCTCGTTTCCCCAAGCGAAATCGGCACCATCGACTCCCCCTCGTGCAGCAAACTCCCACTCCGCCTCTGTCGGAAGTTCTTTGCCAGCCCATCGAGCGTAGGCTTGCGCGTCTTCATCTGCGACGTGCACTACCGGATGATTTCCGATGCCTTCGATCGAACTCTGTGGGCCGAACGGGTGATTCCAGTTTGCCCCTGGCACCCACGACCACCAATTCGAATAATCGCGCGTGTCCACCCGACCGCGCGTCTTGTGAAATACCATGGAACCGGGCACCAGGCTTTCCGGAGGAGCCCCCGGATAGTCCTTCGCGTCTGGAGTTCGCTCGGCTACAGTGTTATAGCCTGTTTCCGCCACGAAACGCGCGAACTGGTCGTTTGTAACTGTGTACCGGTCCATCCAGAAACCATCGACGCAAACCTCGTGTACTGGTCGCTCTTCCGGGTAAAAGCGTTCTGAGCCCATCTTAAAAGTGCCGCCCGGGATCCAAACCATGTCTTTGTCTGGAGCGGAAACGTTAGCGTTGGGTTCACGTAGGGATTCTTCAATCAGTTTGTTCATATCAGGAGACCAATGATGGCGGCAACCAGCACATGAGAAAGATATTCCCTTGTGATGGCCAACTTGTCAAAAGTGAATTTCATCGAATTTACGATGGAGGTGGACGGCAATTCTAATGCTCGAGCAGATAGTGGCCGTTTACGACCTCGCCAGCTTGCCGCAGAAGAATGGTGAGGATCTTCATTGCGCGGCCGCCGAGCGGGGCGGGAACACCGTCCAAAAGAAGAGCTCCGCGATCGGGAATGAACTCAATTGCCGCGAAGATATATTTGTCTTCCAGTACCGTCATAGCCACCTTCCAATCTATCTGCTAGGTGTGGCAGAAATCACATGGAAGGTCGGATCACTTGTATGATTGTGCGATTATTTTCGATGACTACCGGCCGACATTTTTCAACGATAGCCAATCGTCTTACCATCGAAACGCAGGTGTCAGCGAGGGGAGAACACCCTGCTCGCCCGCATCTGGAAGGCGCCGTTCCTATTTCAAAGGATCAGGTGTATCTGCACCTCGTGCGCACCATCGCGATTTTCGAGTGCCTGGACAGACGAGGCAATCGTGACGCATGATGCCGGCTCGCACGGAAGCCTATGTCGTCCATTTCGAGATGATGGCTTTTTCGGATGACACCACCCCCATCCAGCGTTTCACCGGCGACGACTTCGCGCCCACTTTAGGACTTCGACTCCGACTACCTGATCGAAATAGAACCCCGCGTCCGCCACGGTGATCTCTACACCGCGATCCACCCGGCGATCCCTGGTAGCAGCCGTGTTCCAGAACCGCACGTTTTTGATCTTTAGTCCGACAGCACCGGTCTCGGCCAGGAAAACTTGACTCGATGAGTGCATTTGCCTTCACATCCCATCTGTAGTCACCAGGGTTGAGGTTTTATACCTAGCGGCGAACAAACACCATCTGGCTTACAGTTTGGATTGAGGTTTGTAAGCAGCCATGGAATCAGGTGTAATGAGGCGATCGTGCACCTGCGTCATCCACGCAAGAGGCGTCTATTTCGGTTGAGGAGAAGCGATCTATGGGTTCAAGGATGTCCCGTTTTGTGCTGGCTGGTGTTGCGTTGGGAGTTGCCGTGTTTGCTGCTCACAGAAGTTGGGGTCAGGTTGCCGAGCACCCTGTTTTGCTGGCGCTATCGAAGACTGATCACACACTGTCGATCGTCGACCCAGTAACGCTGAAGGTCATTGCGAAGATGCCGGTCGGCCCGGATCCGCACGAGGTAATCGCGTCAGCGGACGGAACGCGAGCATGGGTCTCCAACATGCTGAACAGCCAGGGACATGAGATGGATGTGCTGGACCTGGTGAACCACAAGGCGCTGCCGAGTATTGATACAGCGCCCATGATCGGGTTGCATGGTCTGGACTTCCAGGGCGGGAAGGTCTGGTTTACGGCCCAGGGCGCGAAGTCGATCGGCCGGCTGGATCCGAAGACGGGCAAGACGGATTGGATCATGGGCACAGGGCAGGACTTTACACATCTGATCCGGGTAATGCCGGATGGTCAAACAATCTTTGTCTCGAACGCGCATTCAGCGAGCGTCAGCATCATCGAAAATCGTGAGGTGCCCCCTGATCCGACACATCCTGCCCCGCCCGGAACAGCGCGGCGTGACTGGTATGTGACGACCATTCCGACCTCGCTGGGCACGGAGGGCTTCGATGTATCGCCAGACTGGAAGGAATTGTGGACCGCTGCGGCGAGCGATGGCAAGCTCTGGATCATCGACACAACGCAGCAGAAGGTAGCTGCATCAATCGATGCAAAGCTGAACGGCGCCAATCGCCTGAAGTTCACGCCAGACGGCAAACTCGTTTTGATCTCTATCCTTTCGACGGGCGATCTGTTTGTGTACGACGTGGCTTCGCGCAAAGAGGTCAAGCGAATGAGCCTCGGCAAAGGATGCGCCGGTATCCTGGTGGATCCGGACGGCTCACGCGCGTTCGTGGGCTGCACCGCAGCCAACTACGTTGCAGTGGTGGATCTGAAAACCCTGAAGGTTACGAGCCATCTGGATGTGGGCGGCGGACCGGACGGTTTGGCGTGGGCGAAGCGACCATGATGAGCCACTGACGACGCTGTTCGCCTTAAGCCCATGGAAAGTCTCACAGGGTTGGGAGCCGCAGCTAGGCAATCCCACCCTCTTTCAATCTACTGAGCGTCCGCAGCAGGCACCCGAATGTATCGGTGCCAAACGTGAAGCCCTCGACAAGACCCTCCTACTGTCCATTTTTGGACTGCACCGTCGGGGAGCGGAGAGTTTCCAGCGTGTATCCTGCCGAAACTTCTCTCTATCTAGCCGATCCGACTCAGCGGCCCCACCCCCGCCGGTTGGTCGGGAACATGCGAGTATGGTCTGCATACATATTCCCGAGGGGTGCATACGCAAATTTATATCGATCGAGTGAAGCAATACGACCCCGCTGCTATCTCTGGTAACGCACTACACCATGAATGGCCTGGCCACCGAAATGCGTCGTGGCAGGGCCGCCGAACACCAATGTGATGTTTGAAATCGGGATCGAGTATGGGATGTCCTGGCCGCCTGTGACGCAGACCTGCAGCGTGGATGAAGGCGGATTCGTTTCAAAGGGGGCAATGGTTCCGTTCCCCGTCAACAGGCTGACTGTACCGTTCAGTTGAAAGCCCATGGTGGTAACTGGCGGAAGGTATGCAGGGCAGCCGGTCATGTCCCAAGTAATTTTGACATTCGTCAACCGGATGTGGTGGGTGTGAGGGTTCACAAGGGGCTGCGTCGGATCGACAGCACCCAACGTCGTTCTTCCAAATCCGGACATCGTCATATCCGCGACAAAGTCAGCCGTCTGCCACTCTGGATGCAGGTCCATTGACCATTGACCATGCATCTCCCATGGACTGCCTTTCACGGTTGCACTCAAGGGCGAATAATCGTTAATCAGGCCAGTGATGTGCAGCGCCCGTCGGTCGGGTCCAAAGCCGCGATCCTGGGACAAGCCTGTGGTGCCTGAAACCAGCAAAAGAAGTGAGAGCACGCCTACCACCGACACGAGGATTCTACTTTTCATATGGGTCTCCAGTGATTGTGATTGGCGCCGGATGCACCGAGGATTTGCGAACTACCCGAAGCCCGATGTTGATGAGATCCGTGGGAGTCAGCCAATTTTCGATGCCTTGGCGCCCGAACTGGAATCACTTTCGAATGCTTCCACACAGGGGTCAAGCAGCACCAAGCGCACGCAAGCACTTGCTGTCTAATACCGCCTATTGCCGCGTCGATAGACAGCGCTATAATGTCTCACTTCCCCTCGCGACGAGGGGCTGCCCGGAGATCGAAATGGGCGAGCCATCGACTGAAATTCCGGCCGTGGAGAAACCCTCCGAAAAGCGGCTCGACTCGTGGAAGGAAATCGCGGTTTATCTGACCCGCGATGTCACCACTGTTCAGCGCTGGGAAAAGCGGGAGGGGATGCCAGTTCACCGGCATGTCCATGACAAGCGCGGCTCCGTCTACGCGCTGACCGAAGAACTGGATGCCTGGATTCAGAGCCGAAGTCCGCGTGTTGACGAGGCCGAAAAAAAGCCTGAGACGGAAGTGTCTCCCATCATCCAGGGCAACCGCCGGGCGAGGTTGGTGTCCAATCCTGGCCTCCGGGTGGCCCTTGCAGCGTCTCTTTGCGTCTGCATCGGGGTGGCATGGTTCGCAATCTGGTATCGCGCTGCAGGTACGGTAGAGCCCAGGATTCGATCGCTGGCTGTACTGCCATTGCGGAACCTGTCAGGCGACCCCGCGCAGCAGTATCTTGCCGACGGCATCACGGAGGCTCTGATCGGGCGCCTATCGAATATCCGCGACCTGCGTGTCACTTCGCACACATCGGTGATGCGCTTTAAAAATACGCAGCTCTCGTTGCCACAGATCGCAAAAAGTCTGGGCGTCGACGCTGTCGTCGAAGGCTCGGTCATGAAAGAAGGAGACCGCATTCGCGTGACAGCCCAGTTGATTCGCGGCGCAACGGACACCCACATCTGGTCCGAAACGTATGACAGCGAAATGCGCGAAGCGCTAACGCTGCAAAGTGAGCTGGCACAGGCTATCGCTGAAAAGGTGGAAGCAACGGTCACCGGACAAGAGCATCAGCGGCTCAGCGCCGCACGTGAAGTTGCGCCTGAAGTTTACGAAAACTTCCTGAAAGGCAGGTTCATTTTAGGACAAGGAAATCGAGTTCGAATCGGAGAGAGCATTCCCTATTTCCAGGACGCCATCAATCGAGATCCAACGTTTGCCCCAGCGTACGTGAGTCTGGC
Source organism: uncultured Acidobacteriota bacterium (assembly GCA_963735505.1). Taxonomy (GTDB): domain Bacteria; phylum Acidobacteriota; class Terriglobia; order Terriglobales; family Acidobacteriaceae; genus JAKAAZ01. The sequence goes on from CAVTLR010000019.1 coordinate 314,023, forward strand.
AGAGGCATACACCGACCTGGGAACGGTCTTCGCCGGGGAGCCTCCCGACGCAACTCGGCCGAAAGTCACGGCCTACGCTCGCAAGGCGCTGGCACTCGATCCGGATCTTGTCGAAGCTCACGTATTGCTGGCAAATGTTCTGCAGGAAGAATGGCACTGGGCTCAAGCCGAAGCGGAATACAGGCAGGCCCTCGCATTGAACCCAAACAACGCAGGCGCCCAGTCGGGGTATGCTATGTGGTTGCTCTGCCAGGGACGTACCGACGAAGCCGTGAGTTGGATCCGCAGCGCCAGGGCCCTGGACCCGGTTGCGGTCTCCGGTAACAATGTTGCGTGGATTCTATTCCAGGCACATCGATACGATGACGCCATCCGAGAGTCAAGCAGCGCGTTGGCTGTGGACCCAAACAACGCCAGCACGCTCTTAGGATTGGGATTTTCGCTGATCGCCGACAATAAACCGGCAGATGCGATTCCGATACTGGAGAAGTCTGCCACTCTCTCTTCTGGCAGCCCAGCTGCAATCGGTGTGCTCATCCGAGCGTATGCCCATGCCGGCCGGCGCGATGACGCGCTACGGCTTCTGGCAAAACTGAAAGAACGACAAAAGCAGGGTTACATACCGGCTGGCGCTTTCGTGAACGCGTATTTAGGATTGGGTGATTACGATCACGCCTTCACAGCACTTCAGCAGGCTTATCGAGAGCAATCCAATATTCTTCAGTTCCTCAAAACCCACCCATATTTTGACCCGATTCGCGAAGATCCACGATTCGTCGCGTTAACTCATCAAGTCGGGCTCATGTAATTCATTGTTCAATTCGTCGTGTGGTCGAGGAGGGAGGTGCACTATCGTACCTGCCCGCGTTACCTATTGGAGAAGGCAAGCGCCGCCTTTGGCGCTTCCTTGAGAGCGACCTTGAAAACTGGATGCTCTCGCGCCGCACCGGCCACATCACTGCCGAAGACACGACATGTGGAGGTACACTGCTCGCAGCCACCGATGCTCCCAAAAGGAGATTCCTTGAGGGATAGCATTCGATTTCAAAATGGAAGTCTGACCCTAGTGAAGAACAAAAAGGCCGATGATAGTTGGTTCTTCCGTTTCTACGAATTCGCAGCCGGAGAACGGGTTCATCGCAATCTCAGAGTTGGAACTGTGCGGGAGTTTCCACGCAGGCTTGATGCTGAGAAAGCTGTCTTGTCTCTTCGCTCAACCATCAACAGTGGAGTTTGTTCGCCTAAAACGGTGCATGAACTCGTAGCCCACTATCGGAAACACGAATTGACATTGGAGCGCAAGGCATACGCAACGGTGAATGCGCACGAGTCGTATTTGACTTTGCACATTTTGCCGAAGTGGAAGGACCATAGGCTCTCTGACGTCAAGACCGTTGCTGTCGAGATGTGGCTGGAAAAACTGCCGCTCGCGCCTGCATCCAGGACGAAGATTCGGAACATCATGTCCGCTGTCTACAGTCACGGAATACGGCACGAGTGGATCACTTTCAACCCGATCAGCAAAGTACGCTGCTCGGCCAAACGTTTGCGTGAACCCGACGTGCTCACACCGGGAGAATTTCGGGCACTGCTGTTCGAACTTCCCTTGCGTGAGCGTGTGATGGTCATGATTGCAGGCTCGACAGGTCTACGCCGTTCTGAACTGTTCGCGCTCCGGTGGAGCGATGTCAATTTCTTTACAAAGGAGATTGCCATCACCCGTTCCTGCGTGCGCAACCACTTTGGAGACGCGAAGACCGCTGCGAGTCGCAAGCCTGTTCCACTGCACCAGTCAGTTTGCGATGTCCTGGCGGAATGGCGAGAAGCGTCACCGTATAGCACCGATGATGACTTCCTCTTCCCTTCCCTCAGAAAGAACGGAACTCAACCCCTGATGCCCGACATGGTGTTGAAGAAGTTCATTCGTCCGGCATTGCTGCGGGCGAACATTACGGGCAAGCGAATCGGCTGGCACAGCTTCCGGCATAGCCTTGCGACCAACCTCCGCAGCTCGGGGGTCGATGTCAAGGTTGCGCAGGAACTGCTTCGGCACGCCAATTCGCGCACAACGATGGACCTCTACACGCAGGCAGTCTCCGCCGATAAACGGAGTGCGAGTTTGAGGCAAGTTGAACTGCTTTTGGCTTGATTTCGGTACGGCGTTTGAACTTCCGTACCGTAGCGTACCGTGGAGTTTATGCTGTCACTTTTTGGTAAGCCGTAAACCTGGGATTTTATTGGGTTTATGGCGGGGACGACGGGGCTCGAACCCGCGACCTCTGCCGTGACAGGGCAGCGCTCTAACCAACTGAGCTACGTCCCCAGATGCGCTTCCCGCAGTGGTTACGGTGCGATCTGTGTTGCAGCGTTAGTGTAACAGAGCCGCTGCGCCGGTGAAAAGGAAGGCCGCATGGCGAAATACGGAATCAATGTTGGGGAGATGGGACTTCCCTGCTGGGCGTGCGCCGGGCGAGCCTTTTCGACCATTTCAACGTCAGAAGGGGCGCAGAAAAAAGTAGTTGCCTTAGCAACCACTTTGGTCATTTTTGGTCATAATGGTTGCCTTAGCAACCATTATTTCTGGCTAGCTGACCAGCAACGGAAGCGTCTGCTGGTTGGTGTAGGCCAGGTCTTCCACGACGACGGAATTGTCAGTGATCTGGATCACTTTGTAGCGGCCATTCACGATATCCCCGACGCCAGCGATAAAAATATCCTCCCCATGCATCAGGAACACCAGTTGGCGGCCATTCTGCTGTTTCGCGAAGCCGTAGAACTTCAAATCGATCGGCGGAGGAGGAGGGGGTCCCGATGGGGCCAGCGCGCCATTCGTGCGGGCCGACGCGATGGGCTTCTCAATCGCCATTTCCTGGGCCGGAGGCAGCGAATCCTTGGAAAATATATTGCGGCTGGTACCCGAGTACACAGTATTTTCCGCCATTGCCATCCATTCCGGATGCAGCGTGGGATCGAGACTGGTCGCGCTTTCGACATGCTGCGCTGATCTGCCGGTTTCTCCGCTGACATGATTCGAGGCGGCGGGCGTGGGTGCCGTGGATTCAGTCGCGGCGGGCGGCGGCGGCGATGATGGCCCGGTCTCCAGCTGCCACAACGTGTGCGCAAACCAAGTCAGCGCCAGCGAAACGGAAATCATCGCGATCCAGCGTTTCTTCTTATCCTCGGTGCCGAGTCGAATCGCCATGGTTTCTCTACTGCTCCGTGGAGGTGGTGTCGGTGGAAGTGGACGGCAACGCTCCAGAGTTTGCCGTGTCTGCTCGCAGATACGTAGTCAAGACCATACGTAAGCTGACTACCCCGCCTTGCTGCCCGTTCAGCGCGATGCCTCGGATCGTAAAAAAGATATGATCGCGCTCCAGCCCGTTAATGAAGCGGACGACGGGGGCATAGTCACCGCTCAAGGTGGCTTCAATTTGCATTTCCACCAGGCCTTGCTGCGGTTTGCGGTACGCATACTGGTCACGAGCCAGCAAAACATTATTTTTTACCGCCAACGCGCCCAACTCGGTCAATACCTCCGAGGTGTTGAGCGGAAACCGCTTGTCGTAGAAAGCCGTCTGATCCAGTTTGGCCTGATCGATCTTTTTATCCAGCCCTTTGAGCGGCGTGGTTTTCAACTTCATGGCGCGGTATTGCGACTGATTGGCAGCGATGTTCGCCGCATCTCCCTGTTTGGCGCGGTCCCATGCAAAGATCAGCCGGACCGCCAAGATCAGATTCAGTAAGAGCAGCACGATGATCGCGCCGTAGTGCCAATGCTGCGCGGTGATGCGGATGTTGCCCCAGTTGGGTCGAGTCAACTTCATCGGACCCCTCGATTCCCTGGCGGACGGGCGTGCTGTACCGCAGCCGGATGAGACGCCGAAGCCGCGCCGGTGTGCCGCGCATCGTCTTCACGGGTGATCAGGTGGGTTCCCGATTTCTTTGCTTCCGCGTTGAGATCGGTCGAAGCCAGGTCGCCCGGATTGAAGCCGGCAATAATATCGACATTCACATCGATCGTTTCCGACATTGTAGGACGAAATCCAGCCTGACCTTGCCCCTGGATGTCGGCAGTCTCTCCGGTGACGAGCGGCTCAATAAAGTGAGGTGATTTCTCCAAATTGCTGACCAGGTTCACGACTTTATCGCGCGGCCCATTGACCCGCAGACGCATCATCACGCGACCTTCTTTTGTCATGCGCGGATCGATGCTGGTCACCTGCACCCCCTGGGGCAGCACCCGCTCCAGGTCCATCATGGCAGTCGTCCAGGAAAAGGATTTGCGAAGGAATAGCTGGTTCAGAAAATCCGACCGCTGCAGCGTTGCAGCGTTATCCGGCTGCTGCATCAGCGCCTGATCCTGCTGCCATTCCTGTTGCAGTTGCTGGGAGGCGACACTCCATCTGTGGGCCACGGCCTCCGCTCGATCGGCCTTGACGTCGGCCTGGCGCAGCAGCAGAAAAAGAACCAGCGCCAGCACCGCGAGCAGCCCCGCCAGCACGCGCAGGCGCAGCAGTACCGGTCGAAGTTCGAAGAACGGCCGCGAGGCGAGATTGAGAGTGATCCGCATTAACCGCGCAGCGCCCCCACCACGCTGGTAAAGCGGCCAGGATCCACCTGGCTAGGCACGCTGCTGGCGGAAAATGATTGCGAATTCACCAGCGCGCGCAATGGAATCTGCCAGGCGCCGTCGGCAGCGAGATGCTGCCGCAATGCATCCGTCGACTCCAGCCCGGCTACCCAAACTTCTTGTAGCGGCACGTGCAATGCGTCTTCGTAATACGCCGCGGCGACCAGGACAGCCTGCGCCATTTCTCCCGGATCGGTAGTAGCGCGATCCGTGGCGCGATACAACAGCAACTCCCCATTGTGGGTGATGGCGGTTGTCATCGAATCTTTTTCAGTGTGCACCAGCAGATGTGAGCCGGTATCTGGCAACGCCGCGAGGGCGGCCAATGTCGCCGGCAACAAGACGCCGGGTTCCCGCTGCAGGCTGCGCGCCATGGACTCGACCTCGTCTCGGATTTCCGCCGGCATGGCGGCCGCAATCACCTGCACCGGAGCATCTTTGCGAGTGGGATCCGGAGAACTCAGCAGCTGATAGGAGACGCCGGCCAGGTCAGCATCGAAGGGCAACATGCGACGGAGTCGAAAGCGAACCAGCGGCAAAATTTCCTGGGGCTTGGCCGGCAGCGTGTCGAAATCGAGAATATGCACGCGGGTGCATGCATCCGGAACAATAAACGTCCAGTCGCGACCGTGGCCATCAAATGAATCGAGCGCCTCTTTCAACGCCGCATGGACTGCACCGCTGTCATGAAACAGTGGCGCCGTCACTCCGGCCGAGACCACTCCATCGGCCAGCGGCGCAAAGACAGCTTCATCCAGCGGAGACTCTACACTGGTCGATCGAGCCGCGAGAATTCCATCCGGCGCGATCTCGCACGCTAGCCTTGGACGCACTGCATCTTGCAGTGAAGTTGGAAAAAGACGCATGTAAGTTAAGCTTAGAACGTTTTCACAGTACCTGTGAACTATCGAACATTAACTATATGCAGGCGGCTTTCGATGGCCGCCTGCGCCGGAAACAACTTCTCGACAACCCTCGCTGTGAAAACGCTGCTACCGTGAAGCTTCAATGAACGTAACTTTGTTAATTTCTTTCAACGTTGTCAGGCCCAACCGCACCCGCTGCAACGCCGATTCCCGCAGAAACGACATGCCTTCTGCCCGCGCTGCCTTGCGCACTTCTGAGCTTGGCCTTTTCTCCAGAATAATTTCGCGGATTCTATCGTTTAGCTCCAGAAGTTCATGGATTGCTGTACGGCCCTTGTATCCGGTGCCGCCGCATTCAATACATCCCGCGCCTTCCTTAAAATCGAATCCGGACCATTCCGCGGTATCGAGTCCGCTGAGTTGCAAGGTCTCGCGGTCGTACTGGACGGACCTCTTGCAATCCTCACAAATGACGCGAACCAGGCGCTGAGCGAGAATGCAGTTCAACGCGGAAACGAAGTTGTAGGGTTCGACGCCCATGTTGAGAAAACGTCCCAGCACGTCAACCACGTTGTTGGCGTGGACGGTGGTAAAGACAAGGTGACCGGTCAATGCGGAGTTGATGGCGATTTGTGCGGTTTCCTGGTCGCGGATTTCGCCCACGAGAATCTTGTCGGGGTCGTGACGCAGAATGGAACGCAGGCCGCGCGCGAAGGTCAGGCCTTTTTTCTCATTCACCGGAATTTGCGTGATGCCGCGAATCTGATATTCCACCGGATCTTCAATGGTGATGATCTTATCTTCGTCACTTTTAATTTCGTTTAACGCGGCATAGAGCGTGGTGGTCTTGCCCGATCCCGTGGGTCCGGTGACCAGCACCATGCCGTAGGGTTCGCGGATGTAGCGGCGGAATCGGCGCAGATCGCCTTCGTCAAACCCGACAACATTCAGCGTCAGGGAGCGGAAGGTTTCGCTCATCGACTCCTTATCGAGAACACGAAGCACGGCGTTCTCGCCATGCACGGTCGGCATGATGGAGACGCGAAAATCGATGAGGCGCCCTTTGTAGCGGACACGGAAACGCCCGTCCTGCGGGACGCGGCGCTCGGCAATATCGAGCTCGCTCATGACCTTGATGCGGGAAAGAATGGTTTGATGATGCTCTCGCGCGATCGGCGCCATGGCATGTTGCAGCACACCGTCAATGCGATATTTCACCAGCAAACTGTCGTCGAAAGTTTCCAGGTGGATATCGCTGGCTCTCCGTTCGAGCGCGGTAAACACCATGGTGTCGACCAGCCGGATGATGGGGCTGATGTCTTCTTCCGACGTCAACTTTTCGATGGAGAGTGTCTCGTCCTGATTGTCTTCCGACGAGAGCACATCGAACGTGAGTCCTTCAGTGGCCTCGTCGAGGACGCGCTGCGATTGCTCCGTCTTTTTCAGCAGGTCCGTAATCTGGCTGAGGGTGGCGACTTTAACGCCAATTTTCTGCCCCAGCAGACTGGAGATTTCATCCATCATCATCAGTCGACTGGGATCGCTGACGGCGATGATCAACTTGTTTTCCAACTGCTCCAATGGAACAAAGTTATAGCGAAACATCATGTCGACGGGCACGGTGCGGAACAACTCGTGCTGGATTCGAAAATTCCTGAGGTCGACGAACTCGCAACGGTAGCGCGCCGCCAGGACTTGCGCCTGCGTGGTCTCATCGCTGAGTACGGGCTTTCCGTTGGGAACAATTGCAATATCCGCCATCGTGTTTCTCCTTACTAGTGTTGCATTGCGCCGGCCGCGCCCAGGCTGAAGATCGGCAGATAGAGCGCGATCAGAATGGTCACCACGACGCCGCCCATCACAATCAGAATTGCGGGCTCAATCAAGGACAACGCCGCGGTCAGCGCCGTCTGCACATCTTCTTCAAAAAATTCCGCCACGGAGTTCAACATTCCCGGCAACGCACCAGTGGCTTCGCCGACTTCAATCATTTCGATCGAAAGCTCGGGGAAAATCTTGGTGTTATTCAGGCTGGTGGCCAGTCCCTTGCCTTCTCGTACGCTGCCGACCGACTGCGTAACAGCCTGGCTGAGACGCCGGCTGCCAATCGATCGGGCGGCGGTTTCGAGCGATGGAACCAGCGGCAAGCCGCCGGACAGCAATGTTGAAAGCGTGCGTGAGAATAACGCTACCTGATACTTGACCCAGATGCTGCCAAAAACGGGGGTTTTGATGCGAAGGGTATCGATCTGGTTGGCACCTGTGTCGGTGCGAGCCCAGCGAAACAGGCCGAAAACGATGGCCGCAAACCCGACCAACAAATACGGTAGATAGGATTGGAAGTCTTTGCCCATGGCCAGCATAAACACTGTGATGCCGGGTAGCTTGGTGCCGATCTGATCGTAGAGCGCGGCAAAACGGGGCACGACGAAGCTGATTAAAAAGATGAATAGGCCCGTGACCATAATGATCAACAAAACGGGATAGAAGAGCGAGGCAATCAGCTTCTTGCGGAAAGTGAGCGAAATCCGCTGAAACGCGAGGTAGCGGGTGAGAACTTCTTCCAGGTTGCCGGAACGCTCGCCGGCCAGCAGCGAAGTGGTGTAAATCACGGGAAAACCACCCTGCGATTCAAAGGCGGCGGAGAGCGATTGACCGGTGCGAACGCGAACGGCGACGTCTTCCAGTTGGGCGCGCAGGGTGGAGGCCTTCTGACGTTTCGCCAGCAGATCGACAGAAGAGAGGATGGGGAGGCCGGCGCGAATCAGCGTCAGAAATTGCTGATTAAAAATCAGGAATGGCTCCAGTTTGACGCGTTTGCCGGCGCCTGCCTTGCCTGCGATGCCCTTCGGCTTGATCCAGTACACATAATGGCCGGACTGGGCGAAGCGCTGGCGCAGCTCTTCAGCGGAGTTTCCAATGTGCACATTTTCCTGCACATGTCCTCGTTCATCCGCGGTTTTGACGATATATTCCAATGGATCCTAATCCTTTGCCGATGCGGCAACAGCCGCGATCGGAGCTTGATTCATCACGCGTAGCTGACCCCAAGATATCAGTCTTGCAATGCGGCCGTCTGGCCCGACAATGAACGGCAAGCTGATGGCGTTCCAGTTGTTATGGTCGAGCGGCTGCCAGCGATTGCCGTTGTCGCGGGAGATGTCGCTGCCGGACGATCCGGCGGCAATCCAGGTCGAATCAGTTGAATTCCACGCTACGGTCGAGCGATAGCCGGCGGGAGGTTGCAATGCGGGCTGCCAATGCAGGCCATCCGTTGTGAACGCCGCAGAAGCGGTTCCGCTTTGCGGCTGGGTGTAATCCCCGCCAACCACGACTCCGCTGATCGTGTCGTGGAAAGCTACCGCAAAAATTCCTGCGGAATCTTTCGATCCGTTCGGCAGCGCTCGAATGTGAACGCATCCATTGGCCGCGGAATTTCCGCTGGGCGCGGAGATCAATTCAAGTGGCGCTAATTGAAACCCATACAGCCATCCGCCGCTGGTGCCGAACCATATCTGATGGTTTGTCCCCGTTCCCGGTGCTGAGTTTGCATCCTGCAGAGCAACGATAGCGAGCGATTGATTGCTGGCAGCGAAGGCGCCTTGTTTCGGATCCATAGTGCGCAGGCAGGGATTCACTTGTCGTGTCCACTGGCCGCCGCCATCATAGGTCACGAACATGGTGAAGCTTCCCTGCACCGGATCTCCCAGAATCACGCCAAAGCGCGTTCCGTCGAATTGCAAAGAATCCCAAAAACCATCCGCATCGGGATTGGCGAGCACCAGGGTCCAGGTGCGGCAACTGTCATGGGTGGAATAGAGCCGGGATTCCTGTCCGGGACCGCTCGACATGACCATGGCATGATCTGCATCCCAGGCCCACACGCTGCGAAAATCCAATTTCTCCGCGCCCGCAGGCACGGAACAGGGCCGCCAACTCTGGCCGCCATCCAGTGTGCGGAGCACGGTGCCGTTGGTCCCACTGGCCCAGGCAATGTCGGCGGTCACAGCGTGGATTCCGCGCAAGCCGGCGGTTGTCCCGCTGGGTTCAATCTGCCATTGGGCATGGGCCGGCACAGTTGCGCCAAGGAAGACCGCCAACGCCAGTCCAGACAAACTTGTCCACAAGAATTGAGACTGCAAGCCACCACTCCAGACCCTTCGATTCTGCCGCCGCTAAATGGGAGCTAATCCCGTGACCACCGCCACGCCGGCCGGTGGGTGAAAGGAGAACGTATCGGCAGCCAGCGGCGGATTGGCCAGCTCATGTGTGAGCTGAAACTCCGTTGTCGCGCCGTCGGTTTCCTTCCACTGGATAGCGTCAATGCTGCCTTCCGCGGTCACCGTGAGCGTAACCTCCGCCACTCTCTGCTGCATGTCCTTCGGAACTCCGCGCAAACGGAACTCCGCTCCCTCGGGAGTCAGCGTCAGATCGTTCAGTTCCTTTTCTATGCGTGTATGGCCTAACAAGAAGCGAAGTGGCGAACGAAAGTCTTCCAGTTGCTTGGCCGGGTAGCGCTCCGCCTGCGCATCTCCCGGTGTGTAGGAGTAGCCGTACTTTTCATCGATGATAAATACCTTGCCCGCCGGGGAGGAGTAGTCCCACCGCATGCGACCGGGCTTCTGCAGCAGCAGCATCCCAGTCTCGGTGCGTTTCATCCCCATACCCTGGTAGGTTTCAGTGAATTGGACGCGGAGCGAGTGCAGTCCGTTATAGTGCTGGTCGACTTGTTTGCAGATTTCCGCAACTGTGGGTGCCGTCAGAGGCACGGGCGTCGCACTGGCGCACCACGACGGGGCTGGGGAAATGAGGCACACCGTCTGTAGCACCATGATTCCCAACCAATGTGCGGCTGCTCGTTTCCGTGGTTCCGGGCAAAATGAGATATCTATACCTATCAAAAAATATATAAATCGTCCGCTATTTCGGGCCTACGAAATAGGCTGGGTGCAGTTCGTGCCGCCAGCCGGGTCTGCCTTGACTTCGCCCGTCTGATCCATGCAGAACCCACGATGCCCGGTCTTACCCACCGACTGCGGAACCGCTGTCACCTCAAACGAGGTGTAGACATCCTGGTTATTGACGTTCACCTTGGTGCAATTGGTGATGGCAAACAGGTAGCCACTCTTGTAGCCGCTGGCCAGATCGTTGGGAATCAGCTGGGCTGCCTGAGCACTTGGCGCACCCGACTTAGGATCGCCACCCAATTGCGACAAGGTGCAGGAAAATCCATTCGCCGGATAATCGGTCTGATATTGGATTTCTGCGCTGTTCAGCGTGCGCAGTTCTTCCATGGCTGCGGTCTCGTTGGCCTGGCTGCGCATGTTCATGTAGTTCGGGATTGCCACAGCCATCAGGATCAGAATGACCGACATGACGATCAACAACTCCATCAACGTAAAACCAGACTGACGCAGCTGCTGCCTGTGACTTAGAAGGACTTCATTTTTCATGTTCAACACCCTGCATTGGAACCAATGCGAATATATCCCTACTGTATCAGCAGGCAAGGTGTTCGCGCGTGATCTTCAGGCCGTTCAAGTTGCCCAGCAGGGCAACCGCCACCGACTCAGGAACGAAGAGCTGCTCAGCCATTCGCATCAGGTCCGCGCTGGTGACCTGACCCACTTGTTCCAGGATTTCCGGCACAGCATAGAACCGCTGGAAATACATTTCCTGCCGCGCCAGGTTCGACATCAGCGCGCCGGAGCTTTCCAGGCTCATCAGAATATTTCCCTTCAGTTGATCCTTGGCGCGCTGCAATTCTTCTTCCGGTACCAGAACATCTTTCAGACGTCGAAATTCATCTACCGTCAGGCGAATCACCTGCTCTGCATTTTGCGCCGAGGTGCCTGCATACACGCACAGCGAGCCGGTATCGCGGAACGAGTTGACCTCGCTGAAAATGGAATAGGCCAGACCGCGGTCCTCGCGAACGTTTTGAAACAGGCGAGAGCTCATGCCGCCGCCGAGAATCGTATTCAACAGGGCGACGGTATAACGCTGCTCATCATTCACCGCTGGAGCCGGTACGCCCAGGCATAGCTGCAGTTGCTCAAGCGATTTCTTCTGCTTGGAGACAATGCGCGCATGTACTTTCGGAGTGGCTGCAAAGGGCGAAATCAAATCGCTGTGGAGCGGAGGCGAGGCCGGCAGATGCGCCAGCTTTTCAGCGACCAAGGTCACAAATGAATCGTGATCCAGGTTTCCCGCAGCGGAGAAGATCATGTTCTTGCCCTGGAATCGCCCACCGTAGAAGTCGAACAGCGTTCCCTGATCGAATCGCTTCACCGTGTCGCGAGTGCCTAGAATGGGTTTGCCCAGCGGATGATCTTTCCAGAAGCTCTGGGTAAAAATTTCATGCACCAGCATGTCCGGGTTATCTTCATCCATCTTGATTTCTTCCAGGATGACTTTACATTCCCGCCCAATATCGTCTGGCGCAAATATAGGTTGCGTGACCAGGTCGGTCAGCACATCGAGCGCTTTCGGAACATGCTCATCGAGCACCTTGATGTTGAAGCAGATGGTCTCTTTGCTGGTGAAAGCGTCAAGATTCCCGCCGATGGCGTCGACTTCCCTGGCAATCTTTTGCGCGGACCGTGATTTGGTCCCCTTGAAGACCATGTGTTCCACAAAATGGGAGACACCGTTGATTTCCGGCAGTTCGTCGCGCGACCCGGTCTTGACCCACACGCCCATGGAGACGGAACGAACGTGTTCCATCCTCTCCGTGAGAATTACCAGGCCATTCGATAATTCAGTGCGGCGAATGTTGCGACTCTGGGCGCTGTCGGGCGAACTACCAAGAGAACTGAAATGCGTAGTATCCTGCGGACTATCGATCGTATTCATCTGGATATAATTTTTTCACATACGCGGTCGGATTGCTGCCCGGCCCAGAAGGGGCTGAGGGGGCAACTAGTTATCCACATTAGATGCAAAGTTTTCCACAATACGACCCCCATCCGCAAAAGAATCATGTAAATTCTACAGTCTCGCTTTTTTCTCTTTCTTTGCAGCAACTTGAAGACGTAATTGAAGGTTTAGGTTTAGAGTCCTATCGCTCCCGGCAGCTTTGGCACGCACTTTATCAACAGCGTGTTTCCTGCCTGGAGGAGATGACGGCGCTGCCGAAATCGATGCGCGAATTGCTGCGTCGATCCGGATTTGAAGTAGGCATGCCGCGCATTGCACAAGCCTTTGTGTCGAGCGATGGGACGGAGCGCTACCTGGTGGCGTGTGCCGACGGCGAGACGGTGGAAACCGTCTGGATGCCCAACGGGGATGATGGCGAGCTGGGCGACGGATCGGAAGCTGCGGCGGAGGAAGCTGAAGCGGGTTCAATCCCGGGGAGCGAGAAGGCCGAAGCGACAGTTCCCTATCGTCGCGCGACGATCTGTATTTCAAGCCAGGTTGGGTGCGCGGTGAATTGCCAATTTTGCCTGACCGCGAAGCTGGGGGTGAAGCGCAACCTGACCGCGGGCGAAATCGCCGGACAAGTGGCGGCGGTACTGAATCGCCACCAGGTACGCGTGGGTCGCGATCGCATCAACCTGGTGTTTATGGGGATGGGCGAGCCGTTTCTGAATTATGACAATTTTATGGCAGCGGTTCATCTGCTGGTGGAAGGCATGGGAATTCCCGAGTCGCGCATGACCGTTTCGACCTCTGGAATTCTGCCGGGGATGGAGCGATTTGCAAAGGAGAAGCTGCGGCCCAAGCTGGCGCTCAGCCTGAACGCGCCCAACAATTCTGTTCGCGAGAGCATCATGCCAGTTACGCGCAAATGGAAGATTGAGGATCTGCTGGCGGCGTTGCGGGAGCTTCCGCTGCGGCCGCGAGAACGAGTGACATTCGAGTACGTGCTGCTGGGCGGACGTAAATGACTCGTTGCAAGACGCGCGTGAGTTGAGTGCGCTGCTGCAACGCTCCGGATTGCCGGCCAAAGTGAACTTGATCGTGTGGAATCCTGGACCGGATATTCCCTACCGCATGCCGAAGCCGGAAGATGTCGCCGCATTTCAGCAACATTTAATTGCGAGCGGCGTGCCTGCGTTTCTACGTCGTCCGCGCGGGCGCGATATTTATGCGGCATGTGGACAGTTGAAGCGAACCATCGAATAGTCGCGGGCCATCACCACTGATGGGGACGCTTTTCGAACAGGAACAATTCTGCCCCGTGCGGTCCGACCGGCGCGCGGAATTCATGATCGAATTTGCCGACATCTTTTTGACGCCACAGATCGCGAACCGTACGCTCGCCGTGAATGCCAAGATCGGACCAGAGTGCATTGATCGATGCCGCCTGATCGCCGCGATTGAACAGTCCCACCGCAATGGAGCCGTCTTGCATGGGTTTCGCCCACACTTCCAGGGTTCCATGTTGCGCCACCGGAGCTGCCTGCTTGCCTAAGGCATCCTGATCGACGGCAATCACCTCGGTATTGGTGAGCAGGCTGAAGGTAAAAGGATCCAGCTGCGTCATGTCGCCGCTGAAGATCAAGCGGCGCATCCATCAGCGACCACAGAGTCATGTAGGTGTACTGCTCGTTGTGGGTGAGCGGTGTGGGCATCAGATGACCGTCCCACTGAATTTTTCCAAGCAGCAGATTGTCCGGATCGTTCCAACCGCCGGGACCTGCCCATGTTTCGATGCCGGCCTGGCCAAAGCCATAAGCGGAGAGATTCTTCCAGAGCGAGCTCTGCGGCGTCTCCAGGTATCCGACATCGCCGGTGGTCCGCCAGAAATTTCCGCCGACATCGCGACCCCACTTCCATACATCGCCATTGCCGTACTCACACAGGTTGTAGACGAAGTCGCGATTCTGTTTCGCCAGTTCAGAGCCCATCAATTGATACGGCGGTTTCAGTTCCGCCGGGTCGTTGGTGTTCTTCATCAGCTTTTGATAGGAACACAGATCGTACTTCAGAAGATCGTAGCCCCACTGCGCGAACAAGTGCGCATCCTGCGCCTCATGCTGGTAGCTGCCTTCAAAACCGCCGCAGGTCAGCGGGCCGGGAGAAATGTAGATGCCGATTTTGAGACCCTTGGCTATGGACGTAATCGGCGAGCGCCTCCATATCAGGAAAGTTAAAGTTGGAGCGAAGGTTTCCTTCGACATCACGAGGCGCGCCGCCAATCATGGGATCGGAAGAATTGGGCTTGATGTTCCAGCCATCGTCGATATCGATAAAGGAATAGCCGTAGTTGACCAGACCGCTCGAGACCATCGCATTGGTCTGCTGACGAACCATGGCATCGCTGATGTTGAGGTGAACCATGTACCACGTGCTCCAGCCCATGGGAGGAGTCAAGGCAATTTTGTCGCCGACAATAATTCGGAAGCGCCGCTTGGCAGTTCCCAGGGAGTTGCGCGCCTGCAATGTGATGTCATATTTCCCGGGACGAGGCAGCACACCGCGAAGAATGCCGGTTGCGGGATCGAGCATCACACCGGCGGGCAGATGCTTGGCGGAAAACGTCATGGGCCGATCGCCGGTGGCTGGAATTCGATACAGAAGTGGATGACCGGGATGGACACCATAGATGGTGGGTCCATTGATTTGCGGCTTGGGCGATGGCGCGGGAGTCAGAATGCCACTCTGTTGCGCGTGACCCGGCGAGGTGGCGATCAGGACGAACGCGGCGAGAAAGAACGATATTGCAGTCGATCGAAACCGGCAGATCCATCGCTTCATCGGAACCTCTCCTAGGAATCTTTGAACGGGCAAGCCGTACTTCCGCAAACAGCGTGACATTGCGGTGATTCAGATTCGTCGTTTATGCCAGCGCTTTCGGAATGGCTTCTTCCCACCGTCCCTGCGCCTTCAGGATGAGTTCCACTACTTCTCGCGCAGAACCTTCGCCGCCGTTGGCGCGAGTGACGTAATGGCAGATCGCTTTCAGCTCCGGCGCAGCATTCGCCACCGCGACCGCCAATCCTGCGAGTTTCGACACCGGCATGTCGGGCAGGTCGTCTCCAAGGTACGCTACTTCGTCCGCGGTGACGCCGGCCTTTTGCATGCACTCTTCAAAGGCTGCGGTTTTTGTGGCCTGGCCAAGGTAGACGTAGCTGACCGATAGCTCATCGGCGCGCTGCTGCACCGCAGGCGATTTTCTTCCAGTGATGAAGCCGGTTTTGATTCCCATAATGTGCGCCAGCTTGATGGCCAGTCCATCCTGCGAATTGAACTCTTTCATCTCGGCAATGCCACCGTTGTTGGGTAAAGAAATAAGGCAGACGCCGCCGTTGGTCAGGGTGCCATCGATATCCATGAGAAAGAGGCGAATCTTTTTCGCGCGTTCCAGCAGTGAGGGGCTTGGCGTGGGTGTCTCAGGCATGCTGCGATTTTATCGTGTCAGCGTCACGCACGAATCGCGCGTTACAGGGTGACGGAAATCTCAATCAAATTGCGGTCGGGATCGCGCAGATAAATGGAGCGAAGTTTTCCGATGGCGCCATCTCGTTCCACCGGACCCGCTTCAATGTGAACTTTCTGCTCTTTCAAATATTCGATCACGGTGTCTAGCGACGTGGTTGTGAGAAAGCATAAGTCCGCCGAGCCGGGCGTGGGATGCGCAGCCTTGGGCTCGAACTCATGGCCGCGCTGATGCAGGTTCAGACGCTGGATGCCGAAGGCGAGAGTTTTGCGGCCATCGACCTTGATGACATCCATCCCCAGAACCTCGGTGTAAAAGTCGACGGTGGCATCGATGTTGGCCACAGTGAGAACGAGGTGATCCAGATGCTCCAGGTCGAATGCCATATGGGTACCATGCTAGAGCATTTTTCTATTCCAGTGTCGAATTGCACAGAGAAATACAGTTGTTCCGGGCGAGTGGCGTGAACCCGCCCGGCTGGAGGTGTCAGGCTATGGCAGCTCCTTGAGCTTAATGTTGCGGAACATGATTTTTTCACCCGGCTTGCCCTTCGGTTCGGTTCCCTGCAGGGCGATATGGCCTTTGCGGAAGGTGCCGAAATTGGGCATTTTGACGAATTTGCTGTGGGCGACCAGGCTCTTCCATTCTTCGCCATCCAAGTCCGTATCGATAACTTTGTGGCCATTCTGGAACAGCTGCACGTGGCCCTCGTTGGCGATGATTTCGAACTGGTTCCATTCTCCGGCTGGTTTCACATATTCGACGTGGTCAGAGATGAGGTCGAAGATGTCGCCGGAGCGTTCCATCAAAATGCGGCTGTCGGGCACGGTGCAGGAAAGATCGGCGATTTGCATTTCCGGGCCTGTACTGTAGGGCTGATCGTATTCCGGCGACTCGTGCGCCCAGAACATGACACCACTGTCGATGCAAGGCCTGGCCTTCCATTCCAGCTTCAGGTGAAAATTCGCAAACTCGTCGTTGGTGACGATGTCCTGAAAATCTTTCTGGGGGTCGGTGTTGCGTTTGTTCAGCACGATGGCCTCGTGTTTTACAGACCAGTCTTTGCCGACGCCTTCTTCATGGTAGGAATACCAGCCGTCAAGGTTTTTGCCGTTGAAGAGCAGCTTCCACCCGTCCGCTTTTTCCTGCGGGGTAAGTGTGTTCGGCGCCTGTTCCTGCGCTACGGCGGAAACCAGGCATCCGCTTACTACCAGGGCCGCCGCCAGGGCGGTCGCAAATTTCCAAGGTTTCTTATCAGCCATTCGGTGTAATCCTTTGCGGGTGTTTTTGGTGAAGTTGTGATGTGGAGGGCACGGCGCAAGCGTTAGGCCGACAGGTATACAAATTTTCACCCAGATTACTCCATGAGCGGCTGGATTGCCCACAAGAGAGGGTAGAATTTCGGCCATGATGAAAAATCGGAGCCAGATTTTTTGCCGGGTATTGGTGGGGTTCGTTGCGGCTGCGGCGGGAACCGGATCGGCGACGGCTGAATCCTGTGGGACCGCAGCCGATCGCGCGGCCGTGGTTCGGGCGGTCGAGGTTATGTTTGTAGCGGCCGCAAAAGACAACATCACGCTGTTTCATTCTGTGACCTCGCCAGATTTTTATGCCTTCGATAACGGGAAGCAATTTCACGGCGACGAGTTGATGGGCTTGATGCAGCAACTCCACGCTAAGGGACATGTATATGTCTGGAAGGTCACGGAGCCGAAAGTCTACCTGGACTGCCACATTGCCGGGATTACGGAGATCAATATCGGTTCGGTCGATGGCAAGCCGACGCGCTGGCTGGAGTCCGGCATTTTGAAGAAGAGCGATGGCAAGTGGCGTGTGGAGTTCTTCAACAGTGCGCGCGCCGCGGAAACTCCGCTTCCCCACCCACCGGCGAACTGATCCTGGTCGCACTCAGCACACGATGCGGGGCGCGGGAGTTACGGCGTGCCCGCGTCTATATCACTGCTCCAGAATCGTAAACATTGGCGTCTCCGGTTCGGGACCGAAGATCATTTTGTTGATGGATCGCAAAGATGCGCCGACGCGATCGGACGCGTAGAAGAGATGGCCGGCGGTGAGCGGACCTGCAACGCGATGATGCCCAATCCAGGCCAGCCCCATGGAGGCCATGCATCCGCACTGCGAGCAATCCGGCTCGCCGCCAAACTGGCAGGGAGTAATCCTCGTCTTGAGATCGGCTGAAATGGTGGTGGTGGTGCGCGCGAAGATGCACTCCTTCGGGTTGGAGGGAGGCGCCAGCATCTCGCGGATCAGGCCCTCTCTCATATCGAGAATGGGATATTTCGCGCGCAGTCGAATCAAATCTTCGGCCACAAACGCGCGTTGCTCGCGCGTCAGAATTTCCGGACCCGTAGCTCCCATTTGCGGTGTGAACAGGCTGAACCATATTTTTGTGATCTGTGGACGAGCGCTCCAGAAGCGGAGAAATTCCTCCAGATAACCGGGGCGAGACGCAATGTTGCCGGTGATGGTGCAGTGGATGGTCACCTTGGCGGCGTCAATATTTTTCAGAATGCGGTCGTAGGTGGCGGGCTTGCGGCGTTCATCATGCTCCGGCTGCAGGCCATCGATTGAGACCGCGACATTCAGCCGCTTGTAACGATTCCAGTTCGCAGGAATTTCTCGAAAGGCGCTGGTCACAATCTGCGTGTGGACCTTCCGCTTATCCAGCTCCGGCAGCAGCATCTCCAACTCACGATAGCGAACCAGCGGATCGCCACCGACGAGCGATACATGCATTGGTTTTTCGCGATCGACGATGGCGAGAATTTTCGTCACCAGTTCGGTGCCTTTGAAGTCCGAGAGCTGGCGAAGTTTGGTGTCGCCGCCAAGGTGTCCTTCGTCGAACGCATAGCATCCGGGGCAACGCAGTGGGCACTCTTTGGTGATCTCGATGGAGAGAGTCGGTTTATGACCGGCCAGGATTCCAGCCCACGCCTTCCAGATCTCGCCAGTGTTCATCGACACCTCCTATGCGATGTGATGCAGTGTATCGCAGGAAGACTCCTTTTTCGCGCACGATCATCCGGATGCTCGATTCACGCGGTACAATCTCGCCCATGATGAGGAATCGAAAGCAAACATTCATCTCAGCATCGAAAGGTTTCTCGCTGCTCGCGATGGCGATAGGTGCAGCCGCTGCAGGCGCCATCGCGGTGGGAGCCGTGGCGGTGGGCGCATTTGCGATTGGCAAGCTTGGCATTCGACATGGCCGCATTGAGAAGCTGGAGATTGGCGAGCTGACCGTTGAGCGTCTCACGATTCGCGAGCAAGTTCCAACTGCAGTGAAAGAGGATGGCTCCAAGTGATAGAGCGAAGCATCTCAGTCAACTGCCTGCGGCGACTTGTAACCGGAGCTTGAACTCAGGATCGCCGGTCTTGGCCGATAGGATGAAACCAGCCGTGCCACGACGACTGCGACATAGAAGATGCCGATCATGTTCTCCAGCGCTGCGATCAGCCGCACGTAAGGATCGACAGGCATGATCCCACCGTAACCAACGCCGCACAGCGTAATCATGCTGAAGTACAAATAAGTGCTGGTCTGCTCGAGCGGAATTGTTTGATTAAATGGATGGGCAATGATCCGGCTGAGCACCCAGTAAAGCTGAGAAAAAACCAGTGCGATGACCAGGTAGCTGATGAACGCTTCGGAGATCACACTGCTGGTGATCGTCGGAAGGCGATCGAAATGGTCGATCAATGCCCAGAGCACTCCGCAGGACAAGGCTAATCCTGCGACTGGCGCCAGATGAGCGTATGCATGTCGGCTATTTCCAACCGCCTCGAGAATTCGCGCGATCAGCCATACGCCAATCAGCGGGATGACCAGCATGCGGACAACTCTGCGCTCCGCCATATAACTTGCGCCCAGCAGCATAATCACCACAAGGATAAAGGCCAGAAGTCCGCCGATATGTGGATCACGGTCCGCCAACGGCGAAGCCAGCATCTGGGCGACGAAGGCACACGTCAGCAGTTCCGATCGGTACCGCTTCAGAAAGTTAATGAGCGCTCGTCTCATCTCTACCTCCGACGAATGATGGAAGTGGATGCGCAAGACATTTGTCGCCATCATAACCCCAGCGGGCGGGCAGCAGGTGCGCGATTCAGACGGCGACGCTATTTTTGATACACCAAATGCGGTCCGCTGCGCTGATGCACTCGCAGATTGATTCTGACTTCCACGTGGTCCTCAATCCTGACGAAGGGAATGCCTTTGTTCATGCCATACTGCTTACGATTGAAGACCAGCACTCCATCGATGGCGCCGGAGCCAGTTCCCTTGCCGGTGATGGTCAAGTTCAGCTTCTCCGGCCGCGTGACTCCGCGGATAGAAAAATCGCCATCGACATCAAAGGTGGTCGGACTGGTCTGTACAACTTTGGTCGACTGAAATGCGATGGAGGGGAAATGTTCGACATCGAAAAAATCTTTTCCCTTCAGCTTGTTATTTTTCATGCCGCTTCCGGTGTCCACGGTGGCTGCATCGATCTGGATGTGCAGCACACCCGTGGTGACGTCTGGTGAGGGAAAAGTGAGGGTGGCGTCCCACTTGTCGAATTTGCCGACGATGGCGACCGAGGATTTGACAGAAAACCTGATACTGCTTTCGCCAGGAATGACGGAGAATACGGGCGCCTGAGCGTGACTTATATTCGGCAACAGGACAGCTGCAAGGGCGCAGACAAGGGTGGCTCGCATGGTCCCTGAGTGTGGAATGTTCCAGGCCGGGCTGTCAACATAGGCCTGACGCGGGTGCGAGATGGGGCATCCGGTATTTATGATGAAGACACTTTTATATCGCGGGCGATTCCATGTGCCGTGATATTGACATCGAATCAGGCAAGGAGGTTCAACATGGCTCTCAGCTTTGCTAAAGATATTCGTCCTTGTTTCCGCGATGGAGACATCAAGTGCATGGGACCCGGTGGGGTGAAGCTCGACGATCCCAAGTGGATGTGCGTGCCCGCGAATGCACAAAGTGTGTATGACCAGATTGCGAGTGGACACATGCCACCGGATGCGCCGTGGCCGGCAGATCGCGTTTCAATGTTTAAGAAGTGGATGGACGCCGGCTGTCCGGCTTAGTTGCAATTCTGTTTCAGGTATCATCACCCGCTGCAGTTTCAGGCCGCTTTGGGTGACTCACTTTCAAGTGGCGATGCGGCAGCGAGGGCGAGAATGGCGGCGGCGAACAGCAGCGTGTCGGCAAAATAGTTGATGCCCTCCACCTGGGCCATCATGCTGGGTTCCAACAATTGCACGATCATGATTGGCCCGTAGACAAACACGACCAGCAACACAATCCAGGACCCTAGATAGGTTGCGGCCGCGCGGGTCCACTTGTTCAGCAGAATGCATGCGCCAGTGACGACGAGGATCGCGCCCGTCGCGACGCCGATGAGCGGGCGTCCCGGAATGTAGGCGGGCATGATTTTTTCGAGGGGAACTCCGGGGCAATGCAAGGGGTGCAGAAAATGCTCGATGCCATAAAAGATGGCGGCGACGCCGAGGATGATGCGGCCGACGGTGAGCAACTTGCTTCGGTGCGGTCCGCGCATCACGCTGGCGGCGAGCAGCCAGCCTCCGGCGGCGAAGGATAATTCGCGGATGGCCAGTGTCCATCCAAACCTGTCTGCGGGATTGGCGATGGCGCCTGGGAGATCTGACATCAGCACAAAGAGAAACATCATGGTGCCGAAGAGCAGGCCGGACCAGAACACTTGAATTTTGGTGGCCATGCTGAAGGCCGCAGCCAGCAATGCGACTCCTACGAGGTAGGCCCAGAACAGGCGGAACGGCATATAGGTGGGCACGGCGGGCAGGACGAAGGCGATGTTCGCCAGATGGAGCGCGCCAAAGACGGCCAGCGGAATAGCGAAACACATGTTCGTCAAGGCGACGAACTTGTCGAGGCGGTAGGCGCGCGCGACGTCGGACTTCGCAGCCCAGAGGGCGATCAGGAAGAGCAGGACGCCGGCGCTGCACATGGCAAGCACGGTGCGCGGAGCTGCGAAGAATATGGCGGCAAGGGCTGTGTGCATGGGTGTGGCTAGCGCTCCCGTCGAGAAACCGATGCAGGTCTCGATTTCCCGGTGAATATAGCTTCGAATTGTACAGCCTAGGGGTGTGGGCGGAGTTGGGGGGGTCGAGGCGAATTGGTTGAAGGATTGTGCGAGATAGTTGAAGGATTATGCACGGAAGTTGAAGGATTATACGGGGAAGTTGAAGGATTATGCAGAACCCTATGGGGTCAAACAACGAGGTAAACCGAAGATTGCATTCGGTTGCCGAGGGCCAGGCGGGTTTTTTCACCGCGCAACAGGCGAAAAACGCCGGATTTTCTGAAAAGAGCCACGTCCCCAACGTTCGGGAAGGGCATTGGGCTCGCAGATCTCGCGGAATTTACCGGCTTGCGCCAGTTTCCAGCGGTGCTGCGGCCGGAGCTGATGCGCTGGCATTTGTGGCCCATGGACCGGGCGGGGCAGGCACAGGGTGTCTATCGTCATTCTACCGCTTTGGGGCTTTATGCTACGCCACGGATAAAGCCGTCGGATGTGGCACAGCTGCAACTGGAGGCACTGCTGGTGTGGAAGAATCGGTGAGTGATGGATGAAGAATTCTACAATTGAACCTATACACATAAATATGAGATTCTTACACATAGAGGAATTGGCATGCGAACGAACATTGAACTCGACGATGCGTTGGTTGAGCGTGCCATGCGCAGCAGCGGTGCCCGTACCAAGCGGGCGGTGGTGGAAGCCGCACTGCAGTTGCTGGTGAAGACGCACTCTCAAACTGCAATCCGAAATCTCCGCGGCAAGGTAGTGTGGGAAGGAAACCTGAACGAGTCTCGTCTGGACCGGGTGCGGGAGTAGTTTGCGGACATGACCATTGTGGATACGACGGTGTGGATTGATTACCTGCGAGGCGCCGCAAATCCGCATACGGACTGGCTCGACCGGGAGCTGAACCGGCAGCGCCTGGGATTGACCGACCTTATTCTGTGCGAGGTATTGCAGGGGATCGTTGGAGACTCCACGTTTACGCGAGTGCGGCGCGATCTGTCGAGGTTCGAGGTATTCGACACTGGAGGAGAGGCGCTGGCGGTGGCGGCCGCGCGGAACTATCGCTCGCTTCGATCCAGCGGACATACGGTGCGCAAGACCATCGACTGCCTGATCGCGACCTTTTGTCTCACGGAGAGGCATTCCCTTCTTCATCGAGACCATGATTTTGATGCATTCGAGAAATATTTAGGGCTGCGAGTTGTCCACCCCTAGACATCCATCTGGAATTTCCCACTCAAGCCAACCGGTTCGGCTAGGTTCAAGGTGGGCTTGAGTCGGGCCCCGGGGTACAGTGCAATCAGGGGTCCGGTTGATGCAAACCTTACACTTCAAAACATCTGCGGATTTCCGGCGGTGGCTGGAGAAAAACCATACGGAATCCGATGGGATCTGGTTGCGGATTTCAAAGAAAGATTCGCAGGAGATATCCCTGAGCTACGCTGAAGCGCTGGATCAGGCGCTTTGCTATGGCTGGATTGATGGCCAGAAAAAACCCTTCGACAAATTATCCTGGCTGCAAAAATTTACACCGAGGCGCCCCAAAAGCGGGTGGTCGAAAATCAACACGCAGCATGTGGAGCGTCTTATCCAGGCAGAAGCCATGACCGCTGCGGGGATGAAAGCGGTTGAAGCTGCAAAGGCCGATGGTCGATGGGAAGCCGCCTATGCTTCATCGAGGAGTGCTACGCCGCCTGAAGATTTTCTACAGGAGTTGAGGAAGAATAAAAAGGCAGAGGCATTTTTTAAGACGCTCAACAAAGCCAATGTTTATGCGATTGTGTATCGCCTGGAAACGGCAAAGAAGCCGGAGACCAGAGAGAAACGGATGAAGACGATTCTTGCCATGATGGAGCAAGGCAAAGCATTTCATCCTTAATGGGCCTAGTATCCGGTTGGGCGAAGCATTATCTCTGTGCGCGATCCCATATCTCAGAAGCGAGACATGGTGCACCGGGCAGAGATTTCACTACTCTCCTTCGTATTTACGCAATCCGCAATTCGCACAGTTCCTGCCCAATACGGTTTTTGGGGTGGCAAAGAATCCTCCGAAGAAATTCTCGCCGCAGCGTGGACAACGGAAACTGCGAAGGCGCGAGGCTGTGTAGAGATACACAGCTCCAAACATAAAGAAAGCGGCCAGAAACGCCGAGTTGCCCTCAGGGAACAGGCGTTTTAATCCTCGTTCCGTGAACGCCATGAAGGGAATAAACGTGAGAAATTCGACCCATAACAAAATGGCAAGCCGCGTCCGACGTGTTCGGTACGCTCGCCACTGGCTCATGTATCGGTTTGCACGAACATCACTGACATCATCAGGCACGACAAACCAATTCTATTGGGCACACCGCAACTAGGCAAAAGCATTGAAATCCAAGATGACGTTGTCGGGTACAATTCAAGCCTTCTTTTGGTGTGAGTAGAGGAGTTCCGCTGACGGGCGGAGACTCCCCGCTTGCAGCTTTGCAAGCCATTTGTCGGCTTCCGAGGCGGTGACATACAGAGCGGTTGCCTGATAATTGGTCCAAGCCGCGAGCGCATCCTGCCGGAATTTCTCACTTTTTTCTTCGCGGTTCATATGCGCCCTCGCGCTGCAGTGATTTTTATTGGAACAGTGTAATGAGTTTGGCCAGGACTTCATCGAGTAGTTCTGTGGGCAGCGATTCAACTCTCTTGCCGTGGCGGGCTTCGATATCGAGAACGCGGGGCTGGTCGCATCGAACGATTCCGCTGGTTCGGATGCCAGTGAGAGGGACAGCAAAACCCAGGCGGCGGGCGAATTCTCCGCCATTGGTGATGGGCAGGACAACCGGCAATTTGGTGGCCTGATTGAACGCGGTGGGCGAGATGATGAGGACGGGACGATGGCCCTGCTGTTCGTGACCGAGGGTGGGGTCGAGCGACACGGTGTAAATGTCTCCTCGTTTCATAGGGGCTCGCGACCCGCGGCCGGAGCGTCGACCCACTCCCGCTCTTCAGGCGGTAGCGGCTGCGAATAGTCCGAAGCTGAGAGCAGCTCCTCCAATGTGTAACGTGGGCGCTGCTGAGGCTCGACAATGAGACGGCCATTTTCGACACCGACAGCCACGGTTGCGCCTGCCTTCAGTCGCAATAGATTCAGCAGAGCAGGGGGGACGGCCAGCATGATGGAGCCGCCGACTTTACGCAGGTTTGTGGTGTGCATGGTGGGACCCTCGATAGTTATACTTTAGTATAACACCACGCATGAACGCTGCTGATCCATCCACTTTACCTACGCTCGAATGGAGCGCTCACCCTCATTTCTGGGAAGCGTTCGTAGATGGCTTCGATAGCCTCATCGCATTGCCTCGGGTTGATATAAGCCAAGACACATGTGCTGGAAAGTGCACGCTGTGCATACAATCCAGGAGGTCGTCCAATCGGCTCTGTCAAGTCACTTTTCTTGTAGACAAATCCACGAATGTCCACACGCGAAATCGTCTTGGTGCGCACATTCTGTCTACCAAAACGTCCCCGTGCGATGAATTCAAGATTGTTGGCCAGAAGTTCGGAAAACTTGTCTCGTAATGGAAGAATGCCAATCGTGCCACCCGCAAGTATTGCAGCGACCAAAGCCACCGGACTGACAGCTTTGTGAAAAACGAGCGCGACGACCGCTGCGAGAAAGGCCGGAAGCAAACATCTAAAAATTACTGGGTATTTCGCGACCACGCGAAAATGGAGTTCATCGTCAGTGCGTCGAATCGAGAATTCTGTCGTCATTCAGCCTCTCGTTGAAACGCGACTTACAACCCTAGTTTGGACCAGAGGGCGTCTACTTTGGATTTGGTGGTGGGGTCCATTCTTAGCATTTCTGGCCAGGGGCGGGTGAAGCCTTCGGCGGCCCATTTTCTGGTGGCGTCGATGCCCATCTTGCTGCCGTAGTTGGGTAGGCGCGAGGCGTGATCGAGCGAGTCGATGGGGCCGAGGGTGAATTGAATGTCGCGCTCCGGATCGATGTTGTTGGTGACGCGGAGGACGACTTCGCGCATGTCCTGCACATCGCAATCCTCATCGACAACCAGGACGCACTTGGTGAACATGGCCTGGCCGAGCGACCAGATGGCGTTCATGACTTTGCGCGCGTGGCCGGGATAACTTTTGCGGATGGACACGATCATGAGGTTGTGAAAGACCGCCTCGACGGGCAGATTGATGTCGACAATTTCTGGAATGGTGAGCTGCATGAGCGGCAGAAAAATGCGCTCGACGGCCTTGCCCATCCAGGCATCTTCCATGGGCGGCTTGCCGACGATGGTGGTCGAGTAGATGGGATCGCGGCGATGGGTGATGCAGGTGATGTGGAAGACGGGATAGTCGTCGGGCAGAGTGTAGAAGCCGGTGTGATCGCCGAAGGGACCCTCGGAGCGGAGCTCGTCGAGGCGGACGTAGCCTTCGAGAACAATTTCTGAGGCGGCGGGGACTTGCAGATCGACGGTCTCGCACTGGACGAGCTCGACGGGCTTTTGGCGGAGGAAGCCGGCGATGATGAATTCTTCTACTTCTGGTGGGGCGGGAACGATGGCGGAAAATGTTGTGGCGGGATCGGTGCCGATGGCGACGGCGACTTGCAGGCGGTCTGCGATCTGGTTGGTGCGAATGGTGACGATTCGGCAGCTGGCAGTCCTTATCCCACTCAAGCCAGAAGAGGGCTTGAATGGGGCACTGTCTTTCATGATGGGCGGCAGCGTGGCGCCGCCGGCGGTTTCGGCCATGACGGCGACGCTAGCCGGATGCGGCTGCATCGTCGGCGCCGGAGCGTTCGGCGGATTGGCGCAGGCGTTCACGATAATGTTCGGCGGCAACTTTCTGTCGCTGCCAGTGCATGCCGGTGGTCTGGCCATCGTAGACCTGCATGCGATACATGCCGACGTTGCGCTTCCCGCCGGATTGCCGGCGGCATCTACCTTGCGCGGATCGCGGGTGATGACGCACGGCAGGGTGATGAAGCGGCCGCCATCCTGGGGCCAGCATTGCAGAATGGGAAAATCGAGCACGCTGAAATTTTCGCGCAGGATGACTTCTTTGCAGGGCGCGTCTTTGGCGGCGACAAGTTTGGGGAAGAATTTTCCCATCTCGGCGAGCATGGGGAGCATGCGAACTTTATCGAGGAAGCCTTCGGGGGAGCGGAGATTCATCAGCTCGCGAATGCGATCGGCGACATCATTGAGAGAGTCGACGCCGAGGGCGAGGCGCATGCGACGCTCGCTGCCAAATTGATTCATGAAAACTTTGGCGCCGGGATAGCCTTTGATATTTTCAAACAGCAGGGCGGGACCACCGGCGGCGTGAGTGGGAGGGCCGAGTTTGGAGACGCGATCGGCGATCTCCGCTATCTCCAGAATGGGGTCCACTTCCACCTGGATACGCTTGAGTTCCCCATGTTTTTCGAGTGCCTTGATCCATTCGCGCAAATCGCTGTATGCCAAGTGAGTCGCCTTCCCGTTGCGCGCTGCGGAAGCAGTCGCGTTCCGTTCTCATCCTAATACGCGGCTTGAAATTTCAAGGGAGCAGGTGGATTCAGGATCGCACAACTGCGCATTTCGTCGCCCTGAACGAGATTGTTCATGGGACGCAGGTGGATTGAATCAGCGGGCGGAGCAAGGGCGTGCAGATGGCAACCGCAAAGGCCTTGGCGCGCCACTAAGCAATGGGGGCGAATGTTTCGACACGTCGTCAGAGCCGAAGCGTATTCGACGCTTCCCACAAAGTTTGACCCAAGGAGCAGGAACGATGCCAACCAGCAAGGTAGATAGCACCCACAGAGTCCAACGTTTCCGACCGCGCGTTTGAGGCGGTGGAACAGACCAAGCGCAAGATCACGGAATTTGGCGCAGCAGCGGCCGATAAAGTGGAGCAGAACCGCGGAACAGCGGCGGCAGGCCTGGAAGGCGCAGCCGAGACGCTACACCACAAGGCGGATCAACTGCACGAGGGTGGAGAGAAAGTTGCGGATCTGGCTCACTCCGCAGCCGACAAGCTGAGCGCGACCGCCGACTACGTGCGCACGAACGATCTGAACGACATGCTGAAAGATGTTCGGCAGATTGTGAAGAAAAATCCTGGACCCGCGCTGGCGGTTGCGGCTGGGCTGGGATTTTTAGTGGCGCGCGCATTCAGCCGCGATCGCGGCTAGGCGGGGCCACCGATGGCGACACAAGAACGTTCGATTAGCGATGTCTTGCAGGACATTGTCGGCAACATTCAGGAGATTATTCGCTCGGAAGTGCGGCTGGCGAAGGGCGAGCTGCGCGACGAATCCATCAAGGTGAAGGCTGCGGCACCGCTGCTGGTGATCGGGGCTGTGGGCGGACTGCTGGCGGCGTTCTTTCTGGCCTGGGCAGGTTTCTATGCCCTGTCGTTAATTGTGCCGATGTGGGTGGCAGCTTTGATTGTGGCGGCAGTGCTGGGGCTTGTCGGAGGGCTAACGGTTTCGGCCGGAATGAAGGCGCTGCATCGAGTGAATCCACCGCAACACACCATCGCAAGCGTGAAGGAGAATGTGCAATGGGTCAAACAGCAAGTCAAATAGAACGTCATATTGAACATAAGCGGGAGGACCTGGGCTCGAACCTGCGGGAGCTGGAGGACAAGGTCAAGTCGGTCACGGATTGGCATCGCCAATTCAAGAGCCGTCCGATGGTATTTTTGGGTCTGGCGTTTGGGGGTGGGGCGGTGCTGGCTTCGATGATTGGACGGCCTTCGGGGCGAAGGTATGCCTCCAGCTTCAATCGCGAGTATCGCACCGAGGGATCTGAAGCGCGGACGAGAACGCGCCGTGCATCCTCGGCCGCCATGGAGAAGGCATACGAAGCCTGGGAAAACGTTCAAGGCGCGCTGGTAGGAATCGCTGCCACGAAAGTGAAGGACTACGCGAACGGAATTATTCCGGGATTTGCCGAACAGTACAGGCAAGCGGAATCAGAGCATCGACATCAAACATAAAGCTAACAAGCTATAGCCAAGTCTAGATTTCGATGCAGGTTTCTGTGCCGGCGCGAAAGCCGGCCATCCATCGATCGAGATAGGTGTGGGCGCAGCCTGCGCCGCAGAGATGCTTGCTGTCCGCGCTGTGGGCCAGCGCGTTGTCCCAGGGGTTCAACTTCAGGGTGGGCTGGCCGCTGCTGGTGTCTGGTTTGGAGTCGAGCGGGGGCGCACATTCATTGGTGGCGATCCACCAGTTCTCTTCTGCGCTGGCCTGCTGTTTGCCGCAGATGTCGCACGTGAAACGTTCAATCCAAGCCATTGAATGCTTTGTCATCCTATCTGAAAAATTCCGTTTTGCCCTATATAGGCGATGCGAAGGGCGCGGCCCGATCGACGCGTCGATATTGATTGGTTAAAAAAACGATTAGATTTATGCACCGGGAACCCCTGTCCGCTTGTGGCTATGGAGGAGTTGGAGCGGCTAGGTACGAGTGTTCTCGCGTTGCAAGCGCGGCGTCAAAATTGCTTCAGGGCATCCATGAGGTAGAAGGCCAGAATTCCTAATGTTACAAGGCCTTCTGCTCCTCCAAAGATGCGGATCATATTTTCCACCGGCTTGACCCGCTTCATGATCAGTTCCTGTTCCTGATGCTGCATGGTCGGCGCGTCTTCCAGGAACAGTTGATCCTCTTCGGCGCGGGTGATCGAGGCTCGATAGACAATGAGACCCAAAAGGACGAGTCCCAATGCTCCCCAAACTGTCCAGATAACCAATACGTAGCTCATACGATGACCTCGCTATCGGTTGTAGCGTTCTGGTGCGTGCGCAATTTCGGTGCCGTGCATGCGCCGACACCACTTTCGCCTGTATCCTACTCCCAAAGCTGGCCACCCGGGTAGAGGAATCTGTGCATCGAATAGAGCTCTTTGGCATCAACATATAGGTGGCATTGTGAGGCGATCGGACGCGATCCGCGCGGACTTTCCGATTGTTTTGCGATCCAGTTCGCCGTATCATAAGAGACAGAACCAAACACGAGGGCTAACTATCATGGCAACGACTACTCAAATCCCGACCCCAACCACTGAAACCGTCAAGGCCCCCCCAGTCTCATTGACCCCGGAAGCGATCAAGAAGGTTCGCGAAATTATGGCGACCCAGGATCCAGTTCCTGCGGGATTGCGACTCGGCGTGGTGGGCGGTGGCTGCTCCGGCTTCCAGTACTCCATGTCGTTTGAGAACCAGTCCGGCATGATGGACAAGGTCTTGAATTTCGACGGCTTAAAGGTATTCGTCGACTCCACCTCCCTGATGTACCTGGGAGGATGCGTGGTGGACTATGTTGAGACTCTGGAGGCGGCGGGTTTCAAGTTTGAAAATCCCAATGTGAAGAGCACCTGCGGCTGCGGATCTTCTTTCAGCGCATAAGTTTGCCGCCCCAATCCTTTTGAAGGGCGATGTATTCGCAAGAATATATCGCCCTTTTTGCGCAACTAATCCTGATGGACCTGGGTCTGCAACCTTCGTACGCGGAGATATCCGGAATCACCGCAGACAAAATCCAGATTCGTCAGGAGCTTGGCCATGATTCTCAGACATCTTCTACTTTCTGCTTCCCTGGTTTTGGCGCCCGTTGCTGTGCTGGCGCAGGCGACCCCTACCCCCGGGCAGCACGACCACAACATCCAACAGCGCAAAGCGGACCAGCAGGGCCGAATTGGCAATGGCGTCAAGAGCGGTCAGCTGACAGCCGGCGAAACCGGCCGACTGGAACACCAGGAAGCGGGCATCAACAAAGAAGAGCGCGGCATGCGGGCCCAGGATAACGGGCACCTGACGCACCAGGATCGCCAGACGATTCACAAGCAGCAAAACCAGGAATCTCGGCGCATCTACCGTGACAAGCACAACGACAAAGTGCAGTAGCGCGGTGGTCCCGGCATCTTCAGTTCGCAACGAAAAAACCCTCGGCAATGCAGCCGAGGGTTTTTATTCGTCGCATCAGAATTCGTTAAAACGGATTGGATTGACTCTGACTTGAATTGGAGTTATCCGACGAACCGTTTGATCCGGATGGCGTCGATCCAAACCCGCCGCTGCTCGAACCCATTCCTCCGCTGGAAGAACCGAATCCGCCGCTGCTGGAAGAACCGAAACCACCTCCGCTGGATCCCAGGCCTGAACCGGATGAACCAATTGAATTGTTGCCGCCAATACCGTTCGACGAAGGCTGCCCTGCGGGAGTGCCAATGCCGCCTCCGGGAGCTTGCCCGCCGCCCTGCCCGACCGCCGCGGCGACCTCTTCCTGCGGGTTGTAGACAAACTGCCATTGGTCGTAGATCTTTTTCTTGCGGTAGACGAGGATGGAACCCTTCTTTAACGGGACCGTGACCCCGACGATGGGCGCGCCAGCGGCAGACGCACCACTCAATCCGCCTCCGGCTACGGTGCTGCCCGCCAGACCAGGAACGCTTGGGGCGCCGTTTGCGCCGCCGATGGAGCCATTGCCCTGGGAGTTGTTGGAACCGAGGAATCCACCTCCGCCGACGGTGCTGCCGAAGCCACCGGAATTGAGCCCGCCGCCGCTGATGCCGCCGGGACCGCTATTGGTCGGGGTGCTGGGGGACGATTCTGCGCCACCAATGCCGCCGGAATTGTCATCTGCAACACTGTCGCCGGTAGAAGCTTCCTGCCCCTGCTCGTTAGGCGACACGGATGAACCATTTTCAGGACTGTTGGAACCGTTGGCGGATGATTTTCCATTCGCCGGGGCGTCGTTGCTGGAACTGGAAGTGTCGTTGAAGAAGGTGTCGCTGCTATTGGAATTGGGATCGCTGTTGAGTCCGCCGCCCAGCGTGGAATTGGAACCGGGTCCGGAGGAGGCCCCAAAGGCGCCGCCGCCGATCCCACCGGCCGTGCCTCCCGCACCCAGCATTCCAGTCGCTGTTGTCCCGTTGGCACCCGGCATCCCTGCGACGGGCATCGCCCCGCCGGCCTGAACCACCTGTCCGAAGAAACCCAGAGTCGTCATCTGAACCTGGCCCAAGTGCAGCAGTTTCCAATCCTTCTTTCCAGTCATTGGATCGATGTACTGCTGGCGCAGAAAGCGGACCTGATTGGTTTCTTTCAGTTGGTCCATGGACATGGGATAGGCGCCAAACTTGCGGTAGTAGAGCTGGATGGCGCGCTTATATTGTTCGCCGCGGTGGACCGTTTCGACTTCTTTTTCGCGTTGAATTTCTTTCGCCACCTTGGGTGCAGCGAGAGCCAGGCCGATGAGAATGATGACGAATAAGAAGAGCAGCCCGAGCAGCAAATATCCCTGCTCGCCTGCGTGCGGATGGGAGGGGCGAGCGCCGTTTTGTTGCGGTTGATTCAAAAAAGCTCCTTCTATAAAAATACGCTGCAGAACGTGAAAAGTCGCGTGGCAGGGTGCGTTGATGCCGCATTTTCACATATGTATTTCGATTCGTACGCGGATGTCGTTGGATGGGATCGAGTTGCGGCACATCGAATTGGGGCGTGCTGGCGAAGGTTTATCGCCTACCGATGCAGGATCTGGTGTGCCGCGCGCTGACCGCTCTCCATCGCGCCATGAACCGTTCCCCAGTTCCCTGTGGTATCCGTGTGTTCGCCGGCGAAGAATACGGTCGACTCAATGGGCTGGCTGAGAGCCTCCGGAACGTGGAGCGCGCCGGCGGGCAAGTAACTGTAGGAACCCTGTGCGAGCGGATCCTTCTGCCAATCGTGGGACTCAGATTGAACAAGTAGATCGCGGAGTCGTGAGACGTCGATGGCAAATATTTTTGCCAGCTCGCGGAGGGCTTCGATCTCCAGATCCTGATGGGAGCGGCCGGCCATGGCATCGGCGCGAGGACCGCCTGTCCATGTGACTAAGGTCGAGGAATCTTCTGGAAACCCGGACCACCAGACGGGAAACAGTTCGTTGAACGAATGCAGAAAGCTCAATGCATCGAGGTCGCGGAGGTTGGTTCGCGCGGTGGTGTCCGTCCAGAATTTGCGATGAAAGAGCATGACCATGCGACGAGCATGACCGACACGAATCTGCGACATAAGGAGCATCGCCTGCTCGGGCGAGGGAGAAATTTTGAGAGCGCCCGACTGCAACACACCCAGGGGCAACGCGATGACAACGGCGGCGGGGCGATATGTCTCAGTTTTTCCATTGCGCAAGCAGTCGACTTCGACACTTCCCTGTTTCCAGCGAATTGCGGTGGCGAGAGTCTCCATGGAGATTTTCCCGCCACGCCGGTCGATCTGGCGCGCCAGAAATTCCGGCACCTGCGCATAGCCGCCGCGAACGTGGAACATGCGATCGCCTTCCGTCGCGTCTTCGATGGCTTGCTGTTTGGCCAGCGCAGCGATGCCGATCACTCGATAATCGGCGGCATTAAATCCCTCGACAAAACCGATCAGGCGTTTTCGGCTGTCCTGAGGAACGTGCGCAATATCGAGATACTCGGCGAACGAACAATCCTCGCGATCCCAATCCTTGAGCGCCTCGAGCCATTGGAAGTCGCGCCCAAAATCATCGCCGCACTCCTGCAGCACGTCATGCTGCCAGCAAAAATGTTTTCCGCCGAGCTCGCAGGTTTCGAGGTTCGCTTCTTCGATCAGGTTCCAGAGAATGGGCGGCTTGCCGTGAATAAATTCCGCGCCCAGTTCGATTGCTTCGTTGCCGACCTTGTGAGTGAGAATTCTGCCACCGACGCGACTGCGCGCTTCCAGAACGTGAACGCGCAGACCAGCGGTTACTAATTGGCGCGCCGCGGTCAGGCCTGCGATTCCAGCGCCTAATACTATGACGTCGTGGGTTGATTGCGGCATGGCTACTAGGATGCGGAGGAATTAGTTGATGGCATTCCAGTCTTTGGAGTGAAAGCGAATGCCAACGCTCGCCAGGCGGGGCGTGCCCAGGGTCAGAATCGGCGTGCGACCGACTTCAATTTCGCGATTGAAGATGTTGCTGACAGCTCCGTAGACTTGAGTGCGCGCACCGAAATTATGGGCCACGTAGGCGTCGAGTTGAAAATAACCATGCAGGAGAAAGGTGTTCTGATCGTCATCGTATTGTCGCCCACTCTGTGTTCCCAGCAATTCGACAAGCCCGATCTTCGGCTTGGTGGCGCTGACCTGCGCTGTGGCCATGTTGTGCGCGACTTGAGGAATCCATTTGCCGACCAGGCTGGGCTCCTGAACAAATTGGGTTACGGTTGCATTCGCGTATTGATATCCGCCGGTGATGGAAAGCCAGGGGAGAGGCTGCGATTCGTAGTCGAACGATAGGCCGCGGCTGCGAATTTGTCCCAGGTTTTCGCGCTGCTCCACAATTTGCGTGGGAGTCACGCTGATGGTCAGAGCCGTTACCGGACGATTCACTTCCGTCCAGAAATAGCTGGCGCGAACCACGGTATTTCGCGTGGGTAAAGAAAACTGCAGACCTGTTTCCCAACCTGTGGCGCGCTCAGAGAGCAGATTCGGATTCGGCAGCGTGACTGCCTGGCCAACCTGGCTTTGCCGGTAGAGCTCGTTCATGGTGGGAGAGCGAAAGGCACGATAGACCGAGCCGGTGAGCGAGACGTACTCATCTAGTCGCCGCACGATGCCGAGCCGCGGATTCGCCAGCGCCTCATTCCGGTTGGGAATATCTGTTGTGGTGATGGGCCCGGTTCCGGTTTGCATAAACTGCACCGTATCCAGATTGAGGAAGTCGTCTCCGCGCACGGCGGCGGCCACGGTCCAGTTTTTGGTTTGCAGCAGCGCTTCCACATATTCTCCAATATCGCGCTGGCGCGCCGAGGTATCCGCCAATCCATTGGGCAGACCATTCTTGATCGGCGTTTCGTCGTCGGATGCGCGCACATCATCTCCATCGGCGCCGGCGATGAGCATCAGCCAGGGACGAAGCGCCTTGGTCCATTGAACGGAGCCGCCAAATTGTTGCACGGCTACTTGCTGGAAGCGAGTGAGAAATTCGCTCTGCTGGCCGGCTGTGGTGGCCGAAAAAGTTTGCTGATAGTGTTCCTGGCTGCCGAATAACAGCGCGGTAAATGCGCCGGCATTTTGTGTGGTCCAATCGGTGCCGCCTGTATATCTCCAGAGCCGGGTACGGTTGTATTGCAGTGGAGTGCCATTGCCGCGCGCCTCATTGAGCACATTGCCGCGGAGATAGGCGTCTCCTCGTTCGGCGAAGGTACGCCGGCCGTCGAGTTCGCCATTCTGATAATGAACGTTCGCGGCAGTATCGACCGGGCCACGGGCAGCGGGAGCGACTTCAATATAGCCGTCGGTGCGCAGCCAGTCGCCTGCCGCCAGACCCGACCATGGGCCTCGCGCGGTTGTCCCTAGCACGGCAGCATGAGGCGTATTTTCCTGGCCGTAGCCTGCGTCGACGGCGTAGGCAGTGGGTCCCGGCTGATGCTCAATCATGTTGATGACACCGCCGATGGCGCTGTTGCCGTAGAGATCCGATGCGCCGCCTCGCACGACTTCGACATTTTGAATGGCGAGCGACGGAACCTGATCCCAGTACACCCAGCCACCGAATGGATCGTTCATGGGAACGTGACCCGCCAGCACCAGGGTACGACTGGCTGCTGTGGAACCCAATCCGCGCAAGGAGACCCCCTGGGAAGTTGGATTCGCCACCAAGGTGCTGGAACGCCGATAAAATTGCAGCCCCGTCACCTGCCGCAGCTGATCGCCAAACGTAAGATTGCCGGTCTGCTGTAATGCCTGCTGCGAAACCACTCGAACCGTATCGGCGGACTCATTCAGCGCCAGCGCGGTGCGGTCGGCGGTGACGACAACCCGTTCGGAATTTGTCGCCAGCGACAGGGTGATGGTGCGCGGTTGACTGGGCAGGAGGCGTTCGGTTTGCGGAGCATATCCGGGAATTTTGAGAATCAGTGTGGCCGGCCCGGACAATTTTGTTGAAACCTGAAAGTCACCTCGTTCACCGGTGACAAGCAGCAAGGTGTGGTCTGCGATTTGCAGTTGGATGGTTGCACCCACGATTGGCGCTGCAGTGGGTCCGACAATTGTTCCCGAATAGAAGGAGGTTGCATGCTGCGCAGACGCAGCCAGGCATGCCACTCCGAGGAACATGACAACCAAGAGCAATCTCGCCTTTAGCACGGCATCCTTAATCGATTGAAATTTCTTTGAGCATGGCTTGATGTTCAGCGGGCCGGAATTTAACTTCATCGGGCATCGGATGAAAGCTTTCTATTATGTTACAGATGCATTTGAAGTTCCGGAAACGTCGGAAATACGGAAGAGCAGCGGGGTGGGCGACATACCTGAGCGCCTGAAGGCGGCCTGTGAATATGGACTCGATTCCCCGGACTGAGTCGGCTGCGGAAAAAGGCGGAATTTCGGAGCAAGTACCCGAACAGCATGTGGCAGGGGCTAAAGCACGGCCTGATTTTGCTGCACTTACGGCACGACTAAAGTCGTGCCCGGATACAAAGCAGCGTTTCTCCGCAGCTTGTAAAGTCTGCGGTCTAGTTGATACGAAATGGATCAACCTGATTTCCGCGTTTACCGAACGCCGCGCGGATCGAGCACATTTCCCTGCTTTCTCATTCTAGAATCGGATCACGGCTAGATTATGGCGTTCGACCTGGGCAGAGTTGAAAAAGACATTCGCAAGTTGAGACGTTTTTTGAAGCATGCGCCGAAACATACGCCGCCGAAAAAGGTTCATTCTCTGCGCACAGCCATTCGGCGATTTGAGGCTGCCATGCAGGCCCTGGCGCTGGATTCCCATGCAAATGAGCGACGGCTTCTGCGGAAGTTGGCGAAGTTGCGCAAGCGAGCTGGAAAGGTACGCGACCTGGATGTGCTGACCGGGTATGTTGCCGATCTGCATGTGAGCGGCGAGGAGAAATGCCGGGGTCAGTTGCTGAAGTACCTGGGCGCGAAGCATGCCGACCGAAGCGGACAATTGCATTCCTTTGCCGTCGAGCATGGTGAGTCGGTGCGTCGCCGGCTGAAGCGAACTGCCATGCAGCTTGCGGCGTCTTCTGGAGATGTGACGGCCAGCCATATAGCGCCTGGTGCCACGATGCTGTCTGAGCTTCGCCTGGAGCGTCAACTGACCCAGCCGATTCGTTTGACGAAAAGCAATCTGCATCCCTACCGTCTGCAGGTAAAAGAATTGCTCTACATGTTGCAGATGGAGACAGAGCCAGCGGATCGAGAGCTGGTTGAAATCCTGGGCGAGGTGAAGGATTCCATTGGCGAATGGCATGATTGGCTGCAGTTGCAAACCATTGCCGGCGAGCGTCTGGCGCATGGTTCGAAGTGCAAGCTGCTGCCGTTGCTCGAGAAGACGACTGACGAAAAGCTCAAGCATGCGCTGACGGTGGCAAACGCGGGCAGGAAACACATGCAGCGGTCATCCGCCGGGATGCATCGCCAAGCCTGAATGCGCAGCGGAATTTTTGGGGATCGCAGTTGCATCATTTCGGCGGAAGCACTGCGCTACCTGATACTTTCATTGCAGGATGCCTGCGCCTGCTGATCGAACCTACAAACATCTGGATACGCTGACGCTGATCTTCGTCGTCGTTCTGCTGATATCCAACCTGGTAGCGCAAAAGATTTGCAGAATTGGCCCGCTGACCCTGAGTGGCGCGGAGCTTTTGTTTCCAATCACCTATATTTTTGGCGATATTTTTACGGAAGTTTATGGATATGCGGCATCGCGTCGTGCCATCTGGATTGGATTCTTTGCCTCAGCGCTGCTGTCGATTATGGGAGCGATCG
Organism: uncultured Acidobacteriota bacterium; assembly: GCA_963735505.1. Lineage (GTDB taxonomy): Bacteria > Acidobacteriota > Terriglobia > Terriglobales > Acidobacteriaceae > JAKAAZ01. Next base: position 351,737 of record CAVTLR010000019.1, read on the forward strand.
TGGTCGCTTTGCCTCCAGCGCCGGGGTGGAATAACCAGGCGGCCTTCGCCACCGTTTTTGGGTTCATTCCGCGGCTGGTGGTTGCCAGCCTGATTGCGTATTGGGCGGGTGAATTCACCAATTCTTTTACTCTGGCGAAAATGAAATTACTGACGGGTGGCCGCTGGTTGTGGACGCGAACCGTCGGCTCCACAATTACTGGGCAGGCAGTTGATACAGCCACCGTGGTGCTGATCGCATTCTGGGGAAAAGCTGCCGACAGGACATTGATGGCATTGATTGTTTCCGCATATATAACCAAGGTAATCTATGAAATTCTTGCGACTCCGCTGACCTATGCTGTGGTCGGCTGGCTGAAGAAGTCGGAGGGTTCGGACGCCTTCGATGCCCATTCCAACTTCAATCCATTTCGATGGGCCTCGCGCCAATGATGGCCGCATGAGAAGATTGAAAGCAAATGATTGCATCCGCAGTGCTTTCTACCGCATCTCTCACTGCAACTTGTAGGCCCTGATAATTTTAGGGGACGCCGTAATACCGAGAACTGATTGGGTTTCTGGAACATCCGCTGCATGGGTCGGCTCTCAGAAAAAAGCCTTGTGGTTGAGCTGGTGGGAGACCGGACAAATCCGACGATTTGAGATACGAAAGAAAATTTGCAAAGCAGGTGACGACAGGTGGACGCCGAATTGAAGCCGAATAAAGTCAGCGTGTTGGTGACAGTCGCAGTGGCAACGGCAAGTATTTTGGCCGGCGTTGTGGGGTGCAGTACCAGCGCGCAAAATAAAGCTCCGCAGGGTCCGATGGCCATGCCGGTGAAAGTGGAGTCTGTGTCGGTACAGCCTGTGCCGGTCAGCGACAATTATGTCGCGACCATCAAGTCGCGCCGCTCGGCGACCATCATGCCGCAGGTGAGCGGCAATTTGACGCAGATTTTTGTGCATTCCGGCGACCGTGTTCAGAGCGGACAGCGATTGATGGAAATTGATCCACGGCAGCAGCAAGCCGTTGTCGCCCAGCAGGAAGCGACCGAGCAGCAGGCGCTGGCGGTTTATCAATACAACGAGAAAGATATTGCTCGTCAGCGTTCCCTGTTTTCATCGGGCATCACCAGCAAGCAAGCCTTTCAGCAGGCGGAACAGACGTACAACAGTTCCAAGGCGACGTATGAGTCCGATGTAGCCGCCCGCAAATCTGCGCAGCAACAGCTCGCCTATTACCACATTGTTGCGCCGTTCGCCGGCGTGGTGGGAGATGTGCCCGTGCACATTGGCGACTATGTTTCGCCGAGCACCACCCTGACGACGGTGGACGATAACACCCAGTTGGAAGCCTATATCTATGTTCCAGCAGATCGCGCCTCCGAGGTACATGCCGGATTGCCGGTTGAGATTACGACGGCCGACGGCACCCCGATCACATCCGCCAAGGTTTACTTTGTTTCGCCGCAGGTTGATAACACGCTGCAAGCCATCCTGGTGAAAGCCAAGATTGGCACCAAGCCCGGCGTACTGCGCAACGATCAATTGGTGCGTGCAGTTCTTACATGGAGTTCGGCTCCGGCGCCCACCGTTCCCGTGCTTGCCGTAACCCGAATCGGCGGCCAGCAGTTTGTTTATGTCGCGGAAAATAAGGATGGCCACTACATCGCGGTGCAGAAAACTGTGCAGCTGGGCGATGCGGTGGGCAACTTCTACGAAGTGAAAACCGGACTGCAGGCAGGGGACAAAGTGATCGTTTCTGGGACGCAGCTGTTGGTCAGCGGCGCTCCGGTCCAACCCATGTCATAAGAAATCCTGGCGTATTTTCGGCCGCAACGGTTTCAAGCAACATAGCCATAATGTATGCGTTTGATTTTGTGAGGCAGAGGTAGCTCAACGTGTTTGTTGATTTCTTTATCCATCGGCCGGTCTTCGCCACCGTTTGCGCACTCCTCATTATTCTCGCCGGCGCGGTCGTCATCCCCAGCCTGCCCATCTCGCTGTATCCGCAACTGGCGCCGCCGCAGGTCACGGTGAGTGCGACGTATGTTGGAGCGAGCGCGCAGGAAGTCGAATCTGCGGTCACGATACCGTTGGAAGAAGCCATCAACGGTGTTGAGGGTATGGACTACATGACCTCCAGCAGCGGCAACGATGGAAGCTCCACCATCACCATTACCTTCAAGACGGGGTATGACCTGAATATTGCCGCGGTCGACGTGCAGAACCGAGTTGCCAGCGCCCAGGGTCAATTGCCGACAACGGTCAACAATTTTGGCGTCACCATTACGAAAGCGAACAGCAACTTTGTTTTCGCGGTCGGCTTTTATTCCGACAACGGTCAGTATTCCAATCAGTTCATCAGCAATTACGTCGATGTCTACGTTTCCGACGCTATTAAGAGAATTCCCGGAGTCGGGAGCACGATCATCTTCGGCGAGCGCAAATATGCCATGCGCCTGTGGCTCGACCCGGTAAAAATGGCAGCCCGTGGACTTACCGCGTCCGACGCATTAGCCGCCCTGCAACAGCAGAACGTCGAAATCGCGGCCGGACAACTGGGCGCGCCTCCGATTGATCCAAAGCAGCAATATCAAATCGCCGTCAACGTGATCGGCAGGTTGACCAGCACGGCGCAGTTCGACAATATCGTGCTGAAGAATTCGCCGAATGGCATTGTCTTGCTGAAAGACGTGGGGCACGCGGAGCTGGGGGCGCAGACCTACGCCACTGATCTGAAATTCAACGGCTACAGTGCCGTGGGTATGGGCATTCAGCAGTTGAGCAACGCCAATGCGCTGGCCGTTGACAAAGCCGCCAAGGCAGAATTGGCAAGCTTAGCCAAGTCCTTCCCTCCCGGGCTGCGTTATGCGATTGCGTTTGATACGACAACCGTAGTGGGCGACTCGATTCGAGAAGTTTTGATCACGCTGGCTGAAGCCATTGTCATCGTCATTATTGTGATCTTCTTTTTCCTGCAGGATTGGCGCGCGACCATTATCCCTGCGGTGACGATACCTGTTTCGTTGATCGGCACGTTTGCGTTCATCCGAATATTCGGCTTCTCCATCAACTCCTTAACGCTGTTCGGAATTACGCTCGCGACAGGACTGGTTGTCGACGACGCGATTGTTGTGATTGAGAATGTGCAGCGACACATTACTGAGGAAGCGGCCGACTCCCACCAGGCCACCTCCGACGCCATGGGTGAAGTGACCAGCGCGGTGATCGCCACCTCGATCGTGTTGATTGCGGTATTTGTGCCTGTGTCTTTCTTTCCTGGAACCACGGGCATTCTGTACCGGCAGTTCGCGCTGACGATTGCATTTTCGATTGCGATTTCCGCGTTCAACGCGCTGACGCTTTCTCCGGCACTGTCGGCGATTCTTCTGCGTCGCGAGCGAGTTCATCATGGACTGCTTGCCGCGGTGGAGCGAGGCATCAAAGGGATGTCCACTGGATATGCGCGCAGCATTCACGTTGTGCTTCGCTGGCGTTACTTGCTGGTCCTTCTGTTTGTCGCCGGACTGGCCGCAACTGTGTATATGTACCAACACGTGCCGACATCGTTTGTGCCGCAGGAAGACCAGGGATACATCATTCTGCAGATCCAGGCCCCTCCTGGCGCGTCTTTGTCGTACACCGACAAGTTGGCAAATCAGGCGCAGGCGATTGTGATGCACGAGCCGGAGGTCGACAGCTCTTTCGCCGTGACCGGCTTTAGCTTTTCCGGCAGCGCCGCGAATTACGGACTGGTATTCGTCAGTTTGAAGCCATTTTCACAACGCAAAGGTGCGGACCACTCGTCAGCCGCCCTGGTGTCGCATCTGCGCGGAAAGCTGTTTGCCATCCAGGGCGGACTGGTGATTCCGTTCGAGCCGCCTGCGATTCAAGGTATCGGCAGCTTTGGCGGATTTCAGTTTGAGTTACAAGACACCGGCCAAAATACGCTGACCGATCTGGCACGGATTGCCAACGAGATTGTTGCCAGCAGTCGGCAAAATCACCAGCTGACGGGACTGTTTACTCCCTTCACCGCCAACGACCCATTGGTCCAGGTCAGCATTGATCGCGAGAAGGCGCAGGTGCTGAATGTGCCCATGACCCAGATCAGCGACGCGTTGCAGGTGTACATGGGCTCGGCGTACGTGAACAACTTTATCTTCAACAACCGCTCGTACCAGGTGTACCTGCAGGCGGATAAGAATTTCCGGCGCAATACGCAGGACCTGCGATCGTTCTATGTGCGTTCCGGCGGCGGACAGATGGTTCCGCTGGATAGTCTTGTCACCCTGGTCGACACTTCAGGACCGCAGGTGATCAGCCACTATGATCTGTTCCGGTCAGCGGAAATCGATGGATCGTCGGCGCCGGGAATCAGCACTGGACAGGGCCTGACCGCTATGGAGCAGCTGGCCACGAAACACATGCTGCGGGGCATGCAATACTCCTGGACTGGGCTGGCGCTGCAGGAAATTGAGGCGGGCAACAAGGCCGCGATCATCTTCGGGCTTGGAATTTTGGTGGTCTACCTGACCCTGGCGGCGCTGTACGAAAGCTTTGCGCTGCCGTTCATCATTCTGTTGTCAGTTCCCATGGCTGTATTGGGAGCGCTGGCTGCGGTCTCCATGCGCGGACTTTCCGATGACGTGTATTGCCAGATTGGGCTGGTGATGTTGATCGGCCTGGCGGCAAAGAATGCGATTTTGATTGTGGAATTTGCCGAGCAGTTGCGCAAGCAAGGTCGCTCCATCGCGGATGCAGCCATGGAAGCAGCCGAATTACGTTTGCGCCCGATCTTGATGACATCGTTCGCGTTCATTCTAGGTATTCTGCCATTGGCCTTTGCCAGCGGCGCGGGCCAGGCTGGCCGGCATTCGATCGGCACCACAATCATTGGCGGGATGCTGGTCTCGACAGTGCTGAATCTGTTTTTTATCCCAGTGCTCTATGTACTGACGAAGACGGTGCTGGAGAAGTTCGGCGGCGGACCTGAGCGCGCGCCGGAGCCGGTCATCGAATCGCCGATGAGTTAGCGGTCGATCGTGCAGCGGAGAGTTGTTGTTCGCGCCCGACGCGACGGCACTCTCTGCGGGCTAGCGGGAGAGAAATTCCAGTACCGCGGCTAACACTTTGGTGGCAGATTCCTGGGGACTTTCCACGCCGGTCAAACACTCCACATCGGGAGAGAGCGGAACTTCGTAGGGATCATCGATGCCGGTGAAACCATGAATCATGCCGATGCGCGCTTTGTGGTAGAGACCCTTGGGATCCCGTTGCTCGCATACCTGGAGTGAGGCATTCACGTAGACCTCAATAAAATTGCCGATGATGGACCGGGCTTCTTCGCGTCCACTTCGATAGGGAGAAATCGCAGCCACCAGAACGATCTTTCCATGGTGGGTGAGCATCCCGGCAACATGGGCGATGCGCCGGATATTTTCTTTCCGGTCAGCTTCCGAGTAGCCAAGATCTTTACAGAGGTGGGTCCGCACCACGTCGCCGTCGAGGACTTCCACAGCCATGTCGCGGGTTGCTAATTCCATCTGCACGTAACGGCAGATGGTGGTTTTGCCGGCGCCGCTAAGGCCGGTAAACCAGATGGTCAGGCCAGACTTCGGCTTGTCATGCGTGATCGCTTGCCCCCTACCCACACGTTTTTCCTTCCCTATTAGAGTAGGTTTCCGAAATCAATCCTGCTGGGAGTGGGACGACCTGGGAATTCCTGATACGGCTGGTGCTGATTTTCCATTGCAGACAACGGCATATTCCAGCGCCTGGATCAGGCCGGAGCGAGGGTGAAGGCCATTCGCCACGGAGCGATTTCCAAAAGCTTTCTGCCACTGGGGTGCAATATAAATCTTAACCCGTCCTGACCGTAATCGAAATGCACTTCTGTGATGATGGCCGGGCATGATCTCGCCCTGTTCGACGGGCCAGCCGGCGATTAAGTTTCCAACGCCCCACGGCTTTTCCGCTCGCACCCGTGCAGGCACAAGCGCGGACTGAGGGATCCTTCAGCGCGCCGCCATCCAGTGCGCCGAAGCTTCGGCAAGAAACCGCCAAAACTGGCCTGAAAGAAGCCTGCGCGGAGGGTGGCGTGACCACGTATCATCGCAAGTAAGATAGTGGACACATTGCAATGAGTAAAAGCCGCGAAAGCAAACTCGCTGAGCGCAATAATTACGTTCTGGTGGTATTCGACAGCTGCCGCTTCGATTCCTTCATGAAGGCGCGGCCGCGAACGATGCGCAAGCTGGGTCCTGTTGAGCGCAAGTGGTCCTATGCCTCCTGGACTGCGCCATCGCACTTTAATCTGCTGATGGGACTGATGCCCCACAGCAGCCCGAAGCACATTTTCGCGTCGGAATATTACAAGACCGAGTTTCTGAAATATAACCAGCGGCTGGGTTGCGACGATCTGAAGTTTCAGTCGCTGGTGCCGCAGCTCTACCTGCCGCCCTTCCTGAAAAATACGCTGGGATATGCCACCCACGCCCGCGTCTCGCTGCCGGTGCTGAATCCGAAAACGCCGATCAATCTTGGGTTCGACAGTTTTCGATTGATGGATAAGCACAACGACATGCGGGCTATGGTTCGCGAAATGCATTTCTCTGAAGAGCGGCCGTCGTTCTGGGTATTGAACGTGGGCGAGACGCACTATCCGTACGCGCTGCCGGGAGAATCGGAAGAAGACTGGCCGAGGATTCATGGTGTCCATGGCGTGTTCAAGCATCTGCAGGATCCGGTTGTCGGTGGAAAGCTGAAAGGCACGCGATTTTTCAATCAGAAGAAGATGAATGACCTGCGGCATCGCCAGATTGCGGCTGTCAAGTATCTTGACGTGGTCGTGGAAGAACTGTTCGATCTGGTTCCGAAAAATACGTACATCACCATTACATCTGACCATGGAGAACTGTTCGGTGAGGATGGATATTTTGGTCACGGGCCAGTGCAGCATCCGAAGGTGCTGGAGGTTCCATTCCTCGAAGGCAAGCTGCGATGAAACGCTCCCTGCACGCATTTCCGCGCATCTCTGCCGCGGGCGCTGCGACTTCGCTGGCGATGACAGCTGGCTGGTTGCTCTATGCGCACCACCACCCGCACGCGGTTCAGTTGGCTTACATCGGGCCGGGGTCGGGCTTCGCGTTTATCAGTTCATTCCTGACGCTGATTGTCGGTTTCTTTGCCAGCCTGTTGTCGTTTCTTACCTGGCCGTTTCGCATGGCGTGGCGAACCTTGCGGCGGCACAAGGGATTCCGCGATGCCAAGGTGAAGAAAATCATTTTTCTGGGATTGGACGGATTCGACCCTGGTTTGACAGAGCGCTATATTGCCGAAGGCAAGCTGCCGAATCTGAAGAAGCTGGCTGAGGCGGGTAGCTATAGTCGCCTGCGAACCACGTTTCCTTCACTGTCTCCGGTGGCCTGGTCTACGTTTGCTACGGGAGTGAGTCCGGCGAAGCATAATATTTTTGATTTTTTGGATCGTAGCCTGAAGACATATTTGCCGCAGCTGTCGTCCGCGCGCATCGAGAGGCCACGAAAGGTTCTGCGCCTCGGTCGGCTGCGAATTCCTACCTCGAGCCCGACGGTCGAGCTGTTGCGCAAAAGCAAACCGTTCTGGAAAATTCTTGGCGAGCACGGGATTGATTGCACGATTTTGCGGCTGCCCATTACTTTTCCGCCGGAGAAGTTTGACGGCAAAATGCTCTCTGCCATGTCCACTCCGGATTTGAAGGGTACCCAGGGAAGTTTTTCGCAATTCACCACGCGCGTCGAAAAAACTACGTATGAAAATGGCAGCCGCTATCCGCTGCGTGCGACGGAAAACGGATTTGAAGGCGTGATTGAAGGCCCACAGGATACATTCCTTGCGGAAGAGCCAACGCTGCACATTCCTTTCCAGCTGCTCCGCAAAGGAAACGCGCTGGAATTGCGGGTGCAAGAACATCGCGTGCAGTTGCAACTTGCCGGGTACACAAATTGGCTGCAGCTTTCATTTCGTACAGTTGTTGGCGCCAAGGCCTGCGGGATTGTGCGCTTCATGCTGACAGAGCTCGGCGCAGAAACCAGTTTGTATATGTCTCCGATTCAGATTGATCCGGGGCGGCCGGCATTGCCCATCAGCCATCCTTCTTACTATGCGAAGTACCTTGCTGACCTGCTGGGCTCCTACGCCACCTGCGGCATGGCGGAAGATACCTGGGCGCTGAATGAAGGGGTGATCGACGAGCGAGCATTTCTCGACCAGGCGTACAGCATTTTCGAGGAGCGCAGAGGAATGTTCCTAAGCGCGCTGAAGAATAGCCGACGCGGCGTGGTGGCCTGCGTGTTTGATACCAGCGATCGCGTGCAGCACATGTTCTTCGGTCATATGAACGGCAATGACAAATACAAACAGACGATTGAAGACATGTATCAACGCATGGACGCGCTGGTGGGCGAGACGCTGCCATTTGTCGACGCCGAGACTGCACTCTACGTTCTGTCCGATCACGGCTTTTGTGCGTTTCGACGCGGCGTGAATCTCAACTCCTGGCTGCATCAGAATGGCTACCTGCAGCTGAAGCCGGATGCTGAGGCCGGCTCGTTTTTCGAAGGTGTGGACTGGAGCAAGACACGCGCCTACGCGCTGGGCCTTAGCGGAATGTACATGAATGTTCAGGGGCGGGAAGCGCATGGAATTGTGGCTCCCGGAAAAGAGGCGGAAGCGTTGCGGCGGGAAATTATCGCGAAATTGACCGCTTTACGCGAAGACGACGGCGAGGCTCCGATCCGCACTGTGTATGCGACGTCCGACCTATACCAGGGCCCGTACCTGCAAGCCGCGCCCGACATGCTGGTGGGCTATCACAAGGGATATCGCGTGTCGTGGGATTGCGCGGTTGGCAAAGTGACGAAACAGATTCTTGAAGACAACACCAAGGCATGGAGCGGCGACCACTGTGTCGATCCGGTGCTGGTTCCGGGAGTGTTATTCGCCAATCGCCCGGTCAATAGCACCGATCCCGGCATTGAAGACCTGGCGCCGACCGCGCTGCATCTGTTTGGCGTTGATGTGCCGCAGTGGGTGGAAGGAAAATCGCTGGCGCTATGAATCTCAGCTTGTGGAGACGCGGCGCCATGGTAGCGACAGGCCTTCTCTCAGTGGGGTTATGCTTCCTTGTGACTGGGTGCGATCATCGCAGGCCGGTTGGCAAACGCATCCTGGTGCTGGGGATTGATGGAATGGACCCAGCCTTCCTTGAGCGGCACTGGAGTTCCCTGCCCAACCTGAATCACCTGCGACAAATTGGCGACTTCAAGCGACTCGGCACGACGATCCCTCCGCAAAGCCCGGTGGCGTGGTCTACCGTGATGACGGGCATGGATCCTGGCGGCGATGGCATGTTCGACTTCATCCTGCGCGATCCGAAAACGATGACGCTGCTGTCGTCGATGGCCGATGTGGATATGCCGAGTCACACCGTCTCCATTGGGCCGTACGTGCTGCCCATTTCCAAAGGCCATGAAGAACGCTTTCTGCAGGGCGAAGCCTTCTGGCAGATTCTGGATAAGGTCGGCGTGCATTCGATGATTCTACGCATGCCCAATAATTTTCCGCCGCTGCCGTCGAAGAGCGAGACGCTGTCCGGCATGGGCACTCCGGATTTGCGCGGCACCTACGGAACTTTCACCGACTTCACGGATGATCCGTTGGCTGTGGCGCATGAGGTTCCCGGTGGCATCATTGTTCCTGTAACGGTCGAAAACAATCAGGTCTCGCTGGTTGTAGGAGGTCCGGAAAATACCTTGCGCAAAGACAATGCGCGGTCGACGGTGACCCTGGCTGTTCATCGCGATCCAGACCATCCTGCGGCGCTGTTCGAAGTCGATGGACAGAAGTTTATTCTTCGCCAGGGCGATTGGTCGGGATGGATCCGTGTTCATTTTCCGATACTTCCCGGCATCAAAACTGCCGCGGGAATGTTTCGCGTTTATGCGAAGAAGATCAATCCTGAATTTGAGATTTATGTCTCCCCGGTCAACATCGATCCCAGCTCGCCAGAGCTGCCCATTTCGACGCCAGGTGGGTTCAGCGCTGATTTGGCGCGTGCGATTGGACCTTATTACACGCAAGGGATACCCGAAGATACAGCGGCATGGCGTTCGGGGGTATTCGATCGACAGGAATTCGAGCAGCAAATTGATTTTGTCAGTGATGACGAATTTCGCATGTTCAACTACGAACTTCCCCGGTTGCGAAACGGAGTTCTTTTTCTGCACTACGGGCCGGTCGATCAAGGCTCGCATATGTTGTGGGGAAAATATGAAGACGATTTGCTGAAGATTTACGAGCGGGTCGACGCGGAAGTTGGCTACGTGATGAAGACGGCCCCGGATGCGACGTTGATGGTCATCTCCGATCATGGATTTACCAGCTTCGATCGGGCGGTGAATCTGAATACGTGGCTCTACAAAGAAGGTTTTCTTGCCATCGACAATCCCGCAAACCTGGGCAAGGATGATGGCACGCTGACGCATGTGGACTGGAAGCACACACAGGCATACTCCATTGGACTGAATTCCATCTACATTAACGTCACCGGTCGCGAGAAATATGGAGTTGTACCGCCTGCGATGCGTGACCAGGTGGCTGCGAAAATCGCCGCGCGCCTGGAGGCTCTGAAGGATCCGCTGAATGGAAATGCGCCTGTCTATAAGGTCTATCTCAGCGATCAGGTTTACCACGGACCGGCGGTCAAGCTGGCGCCGGACTTGATTGTTGGCTGGCAAAAAGGCTATCGATCCTCGTGGGAAACGGCGCTGGGGGAGATACCGGTGGCCGTGATTGAGGATAATAAAGATCAATGGCGCGGCGATCATTGCGTCGATCCCGAACTGGTCCCGGGAACTTTCCTGAGCAATCGAAAATGTAAACTCGAACATCCGTGGCTGGGCGATGTGCCGGTGACACTGCTGCACGAGTTTGGCGTGGCGGCGCCGAAAGACATGCGCGGGCACTCGATGTTTTGATACGGAGGCGGGGATGGCAGGAACGTCGATCAAGCTGAAAAAAGAACTATGGGCGAAGGTGAAACGCGTCTCCCAGGCTGGCGGATACAGTTCTCCGGAGGAGTTTGTGGAGCACGTACTCGACAGAGAAATTGCCAAACTGGACGACGCGCAGTCCGATGAAGAAATTGTTTTAAAGCTGAAGGGCCTGGGATACCTGGACTGATGCAACCGGCGACATATCTGATCAGCCTGACAGTGCTTGGCATGGTGACGGGCATCGCGATTCTTCCGGTATTTGGCAAGTATTCAAACACCGAAGGCATTGCGCTGGCGAAACGAAAAATCCGCGCCGCGCTGTATGAATTTCGCCTGTTCGGCGATGAACCTCGGCTGGTGTTTCGTGCTCAGGGACAATTGCTGTTGTGGAACGCCCGCTACCTTGGGCTGATGCTGAAACCGACGGCCTTTATCCTGCTGCCAATCATTGCGCTGATGATGCTGATGGACACGGTCTACGGACATCGACCGCTGCAGGTTGGTGAAGCTACGCTGGTCACGGCGCGTGTGGCCAACAATATTGACCTGAATCACATTTCTCCCGAGATTCGCGGCGCCAACATTGCGGTGGAAACGCCGTCAGTTCGCCTGCCTGATCGGCACCAGGTTGTGTGGGGAGTACGTGCCACCACACCGGGGAATGACCAGTTGTCGCTCAGCGTTCCGGGGAGTGCTGCGCGGGAAAGCTCCGCGCAAAAAAGTGTGGCTGTCGGAACCGGATTGCACATGATCGCTGACCGGCGAGTGACATCGTTGCGGGCCTGGCTGATCCATCCCGGAGAAACACTGTTGCCTCGCAATAGCGCATTTCGATGGATTGAGATTCAATATCCAGATGCGGAGGTAGAGCTTTTCGGATTCGGAATCCCCTGGATGGTATGGTTTCTCCTGGTCAGCTGGATCACGGTATTTGCACTGCGAAAGCCCTTTGGCGTAATCATCTAATCAGTTCGCCCCTATTTGAAACGGAGAAGTCCATCGATGCAACTCGGCATTCGACGAGCGTTCGTCAGCGGTGTCTGCACGCTTGCCGTCGCCGCACTTGTTTCCTGCAAAACGTCTCCCAAGCAAAACGCGGCTGCCACTGCCTTGAAGCCGATCAATGTAGTGTTGATCACGCTGGATACAGTGCGCGCCGATCATCTGCATTGCTATGGGAACGAGACAATCAAGACGCCGAACATCGATGCCCTGGCGGCGAGCGGGGTGCTGTTTGAAAAGGCTGTGGCGCAGACTCCGCTGACGCAGCCCTCGCATGCCAGCATGTTTACAGGGGAAAATCCCAACGTACACAATGTTCGCGATACCGGTGGATTTGCATTGCAACCCTCGTCGGTCACCATGGCCACGATTTTGCAGCGACGTGGCTGGGCCACGGCGGGGTTCATCAGCGCCAGCGTGTTGACGAAACTGTTCGGCTTCAACCAAGGGTTTGCCACCTACGACGATCAGCTGGAACACCGCAACAGCCGGGATCCAGTTTCCACGCGTGCGGCCGATGTGACCGCTGATCAGGCGATTCGCTGGCTGCAGCAGCAGTCCGGCAATCCATTTTTTCTGTGGGTACATTTCTACGACGCGCATTTCCCGTATGATCCGCCCGCGGAATTTCGCAAACAATACCCTCAGGACCCCTACGACGCCGAGATTGCATTTGAAGATCAACAAGTGGGACGCGTGCTGGACGCGGTCAAGCAGAAATCTCCCGCGCAGAAAACGCTGATTGTTGTGCTTTCTGACCACGGGGAGGGCCTGGGCGATCACGGCGAATACGATCACGGCGTATTTCTCTATGACTCGACCGTGCGTATTGCTTGGATCATGGCAGGGCCGGGAGTGCCCGCAGGAGTGCACGTGAAGCAGCAAGCGCGTGAGATTGACTTGCTGCCAACCTTGCTTGGTTTGATGGGTGGACACGCTTCGGCCGCGGTGCAAGGGACGAGCCTGGTGCCGGCGTTCTTCGGTACAACGGTGCCGTCGAATGATTCGTACGAAGAGACGCTGTATCCAAAAATCAACATGGGATGGTCAGAGCTGCGCGGCATTCATACGGCTCACTGGATGTACATTCGCGCGCCACGGCCGGAGTTGTACGATCTCGATCGAGATCCCGGCGAGCTGAACAATGTCATCGATGCGCACCCGAAGGAGTATCGCGAACTCGATGCTGAGTTGAAGAAAGCGAGCCGCCTGGGAGACTCCGAGACTGAGACGGTAGCGTTCAAACAGATGGATCAGCAGACCATGAATCAACTGAAGTCTCTGGGCTACACTGCCGGATTTTCCGGAACATCTTTCAATCTGAACGGAAAGGGCGACGACCCCAAAGATCATCTCGCCACGCTCAAGGCTCTTCACCTGGTAGATACTTCCGGCTTGAGCGCGACGGATACCCAGCGAGATATTCGATTGCTGCAAGACGCGCTGTCGCGCGATCCGTCGAATCCTACGCTGTATGAAAGTCTGGTCGATAAATATGAAGCTGCGGGCGAGTATGCGCAGGCCATGCAGATCTGCCAGCAGGCGCTGCATCGCACGGCGCTGAACGGAATGATCCTGTCGCGGCTTGCAAATTTATATTTGCGAACCGGAAATTTGAAAGAGGCGATCTCGTATTACCAGCAGGCCGAGCAGCAAAATCCTCTCGACGTCGAAAGCCAAAACGATCTGGCGACCGCATATCTGCAGAGCGGCCAGCTGGCGAATGCGGAACGCGTGTTTCATTGGGTGCTGGCGATCCAGCCATATGCACCCGCTTATAACGGGCTTGGAATTATTGCGGACAAGCGCAACGATGTCGCCATGGCGCGCGCCAATTTTGAGAAAGCCGTCCAGTTGAGTCCCAATTATGTGGAAGGACAGCTCAATCTTGGAATTGTCTGCAACCAGGCGCACGATATTCCCTGCGCCAGGACGGCCTTTCGCGCATTCGTCGCCAATGCACCCAAAGATTATGGACCGGAGTTAGAGCAAGCAAAAGTCGCGCTGGCGCACATGGGGAACGCACCGTTGCGATGATTTAGAAATGATTTTCTATATGAAATATACTTCGGGAGCCGCAACGATCTGCCAAGGATGGTTCATGAAATCTGCTTGCCGCTTTCTCTTCCCTGCCGTCGCATCTCTGTTTTGTTTTTCGCTTACGCTGTCCGCTCAGAGCACTTTCCTGCCCGGCCAGCTTGATCCCACGCGAAACGTCGCCTCGCCACAGCCTGCGGATCAGGGGCACACTCCGTTGCCGGAGCAATACATCTGGAGTGCCAATCATCGTTCGAAGGAGCAGATTGAAAAAAATGCTCCGATTTATTTTCGAGCCGCGTTCCAGGTGGAGACCGTGCCGCAACATGCAACTTTGTATGTCGCCGGGCCAGAGGGGTCGAGCGCAACCCTGGATGGGAAGCTGGTCGACAAAGTTCAGCAAAACCCCGCATCGCCGCTGAAAATGCCGGTGTACGTGACAGACGTCAGCGGCAAACTCCACGCCGGCGAGAATGTTCTGGCTCTCGAAATTTCTCCTCGCAGCGATGACGATCAGCTGGTTGTCAAAATTGTCCCTGCGGCTGAGGGCGTCGAGGCGTCCGCGTTGTTGATCAGCGACTCGTCATGGAAGTCGTCGTTTACCGCCGACGCCGGATGGAACAATGCGGGATTCAGCGATGCCTCCTGGACACCGGTCGCCGCCCTGGGAGCGGTTGAGAGCTCGCTGAATTTTATGCAGGCGAACGACGACGCCGGCATGTATCGCTGGCCCGGCTATCTTGGCATATCGAAGTTTATGGATCACACAACATTGCCGGTAGAGCGTGTTGATCAGGTATTCACCGGGCGCAGCCGCTATGAAAATCTTGACGCGCTGACACATGCGGGCGGGCAGGATTTTACTGTTGAGCTTGCCTCGGCGACGGTGCCGGAGCAGCAGGCACCCAGTCTGCTGTTGGACTTTGGCAAGGAAGTGAGTGGGCGCGTGATGTTCGTCTCTGATTCCGACCACCCGATGCATATCACCTTGCAATATGGCGAGTCGCGCGAGGAAGCTCTGAATGAACCGTATCTAGGGGTCGATCCGCTCACCATTCTTCCCCATGCGACGGCGTACGGCCCTAAATCCGCGTTTCGATTTGCGAAGGTTCGATTTGTTGGCGGTGGACCCACGATGCGCTTTCGAGCGATTGTGCTCGATGACATCTATTACCCCGTGAAGTATCAGGGCAGCTTCGAGTCGTCGGATCCGCTGCTGAATCAGATTTGGGAAGTCGGCGCGTATACCGATCATCTCTGCATGCAGGAAGATATCTGGGACGCGACCAAGCGGGATCGCGCGCGGTGGGCGGGCGATCTGGACGTGAGCGGGCGCGGCATTGAAGACGTCTTCGACGATCATTTCCTGATGCAGGATACGATGACGAACCTGCTGCCCGGTGCTCCCGTCAAGGAACACGTGAATGACATTTCCGGCTATTCCGCGTGGTGGATCAATGTGCTGATGCAGTATTATCTGCACACCGGATCGAAGGAATATCTGCAGAGCGTGCATGAACGGCTGGTGCAGCTGCTGAATTATATGGACACCGATGTTGACGCCAGAAATTTATTCGCCGACTCAACCAAGACCTGGGATTTTGTCGACTGGTCGCCAGAGTTGGACGGCAATACGGCGGAGGCGAAGCGCGCCACGCAGTTCGAGTTTTATCTTGCGTATCGTGATGCGACATTTCTGCTACGGCAACTCGGCGACACGGCGAATGCCGATCACTTTGAGCAGCGTGCTGCGTTGCTGAAAGAGGCGTCGCAGAAGTATCTGCTTGATAGTTCCGACAACACCTTTGGACCGCGCTGGCAGACGAATGCTGCCGCCGTGTTTACTGGCGTGGCCGATCCGTCGCAGTACGCGCCCATCTGGGACCACGTGCTTGCCAGCGTTGCGAACACGAAATACACGGCGCTGGTGATGACGCCGTATTACAACTACTACATCATCTCGGCGATGGCGCAGACTGGCCACCGGCCTGAAGCGCTCGCCTGGATTCGCCAATACTGGGGCGGAATGATTGCCGAGGGCGCGACCAGTTTCTGGGAAGCCTACTATCCGAGCTGGCCTAAAGATAATTTCCATGCCTCACTTCAGGCCGACGATGGCACGGGGTATTTCGTCAGCCTGGCGCACGGGTGGTCGACTGGGCCGACGCCTTGGTTGATGGAGCAGATATTAGGAATTCAGCCGACCGCAGGCGGATTTTCTCAGGTGACAATTCGACCGGACCTTGCAGGGCTTGCGTGGGCGAAGGGCGCGGAGCCAACGCCGCATGGATTATTGAAGGTCTCACTCGAACAGAAAGCGGGTCTACAAACGACCATTGATCTGCCTGCGGATGAAGAAGCCACGGTACTGATCCCGGTGAACCGCGCTGGACAAGGTGTGCTGGTGAATGGGAAAGTCGCGATGGATGTGAAGTCCGCGGAGAATGGGACCCGCGCCGCGGTGGTTTTGAGTGCGCCGGGACATTACACATTGCAGGCGCAATAACTGGATTTGGGGAACGGTGCGGATTTGTCGGAAGGCAGCTTGCTATTCGATGATCCGTACTGTACCGGCACCGACCAGTTCTTCGACGCGCTCGATGAAAGCCTTGTCCGCGGCCACGCCGAGGCCTTCGGGTTCCAGGACCACCAGATAATCATCCCGCTGCTCAAAGTCGAGAAGAATTTTTCCGCTGCCTGGAGTAGCGATCATCATCGCGTGCAGTTCGGTCAACGCGGGTTCGCCAACACGATCCAATGCAATGCGAATGCGCATGCTGCTGGGCAGTTTCAACTTCACATCTTCCAGCGCCGTAATGTTGGAGATGGCTAGCTTGGGCGCTGAATCTTCTTCTCCGCGAAGCACGCCGCGCACCAGCACGGGTACATCGATTTTTAAATTTTCGGCCATGCGCTTGTAGGCTTCAGGAAAGCAGATGAGATCGATCTTTCCGGTCAGGTCTTCGAGTGATCCTTGCGCGTACAGATCACCCTTGCGCGACTTGGCAACGCGTACTCCGGTGAGAATGCCTGCAATCGAAATTTCATTTTCATTCTGTGCGTCGCGTCGGCCGGTGTTCGGAGCAGGTGCCATCTCCAACGCAGTCTGGGTGTCGACGACGCCTTTCAAGTTGCGCAGCTTCTCGGCGTACTTACCCAGCGGATGCCCGGAGACATAGAAGCCGAGTACATCTTTCTCGTGCTGCAGGCGCTGTACCTCGTCCCAATCGGGAATGTTGGGCAATTCGTCCAGGTGGGCAGCACCGCCGCTGGCAGGCACGTCGTTGAACAGCCCGAATAGTCCGTGCTGGCCGGCTGCGTTGTCGCGTTGCGCTTTCTGGGCGCGTTCAATTGCCTTGTCAATAGCGGCCATCAACGCCGCGCGAGCTCCAAAACAATCGAGCGCGCCGCTCTTGATCAGGGATTCCAGCACGCGTTTATTCATCACGCGCAGGTCGATGCGCTCGCAAAAATCCCAGAAGGAAGTGAACGTCTTGCCTTCCTGGACCAGCTGGCTGCGCACTTGCAGGATGGAGGTAATCGCATTCTGTCCGACATTTTTTACGCCTGCCAGGCCGAAACGAATTGCCTCGCCATGCGGTGTGAAATCGGCATCGCTGGTGCGTACGTCGGGCGGCTCGACTGAAATTCCCATCTCGCGACATTCCTTGATGTACTTGACGACGTTGTCCGGCTTACTGACTTCAGAGGTCAGCAGCGCGGCCATAAATTCCTTGGCATAGTGGGTCTTCAGGTAGGCGGTGTGATACGCCAGCAACGCATAGGCCGCGGAGTGGGACTTGTTGAATCCGTATCCCGCGAAGCGCTCCATCAGCTCGAAAATATGCTCGATGGTCTTTTGCGGAAATTTCTTATCGAGCGAGCCCTGCACAAAACGATTTCGCTGCCGCGCCATTTCTGCCGGATCTTTCTTGCCCATAGCGCGACGCAACAGGTCGGCTTCGCCCAGCGAATAGCCGGCCAGCACGTTCGAAATCTGCATCACTTGTTCCTGGTAGACGATGACGCCCAGCGTTTCTTTCAGAAGCGCTTCTAACTCGGGCAATTCATATTCGACCTGGGCACGCCCCCATTTGCGATCGATAAAATCATCAATCATTCCGCCCTGAATCGGGCCGGGACGATAGAGCGCATTCAACGCCGTCAGATCGGCGATGGTCTCCGGACGATAACGGCGCAGCACATCGCGCATGCCGCTGGACTCAAACTGGAACACGCCGGAGGTCAGCGCGCGATGGAAGACCTGCTCGAAGGTCTGCTTGTCGTCGAGCGGAATGGTTTCCATGTCGATGGTGATTCCGAGATTGACCTTGATGAGCCGCAGCGCCTCATGAATCACTGTCAGCGTCGTCAGCCCGAGAAAATCCATCTTCAGCAGACCGATTTTCTCGATGGCCTTCATGTCGTACGCAGTAACAATTTCGTCGTTTTTGCCACGGCTCAGCGGAACCAGGTTGGTCAGTTCCTCCGGCGCAATCACCACGCCGGCCGCATGAATGCCGGCGCCGCGCGCTAACCCTTCCAGACGGCGAGCGATGTCGATGAGCTCGCGAATTTGCGGATCATTCTCATACACCTGCTGCAGCGGCTCAGACTCCTTCAACGCCTCATCGATGGTCATGCCGATAGTTGCTGGAATCAGCTTGGCAATTTTATCGACTTCGCCATACGGCATGGCCAGCGCGCGACCGACATCCTTGATCGACGCTTTGGCCGCCATGGTGTTGAAGGTGATGATTTGCGCGACCTGCTCTCGGCCGTACTTGCGCGTGACATAGTCGATGACTTCGCTGCGGCGGTTCATGCAAAAATCGATATCGATATCCGGCATGGAGACGCGTTCAGGATTTAAAAAGCGTTCAAACAGCAGATCGCCCTGCAGCGGATCGACGTCCGTAATTCCCATGACGTAGGAAACCAGCGACCCTGCCGCCGATCCTCGGCCCGGGCCTACGGGAATATCCTGCTCCTTTGCGTATCGGATAAAGTCCCATACGATCAGGAAATAGCCGGAAAACTTCATCTGTTGGATGCAGTCGATTTCGCGCTGTAGCCGCTGCTCATACTCCTCTGTTGTGTGACGCAGATGGCCGCTGTCGCGCAAATGACGGATGGAAGTGTCCAGGCGATGACGGAAGCCTTCGCGGCAAATTTTTTCAAAGTAGCTGTCGATGGTGAATCCCGGCGGAACATCGAACTGCGGAAAAGGATTCTCGACCTTGCTGAGCTTGACATGGCAGCGTTCGGCAAACTGCATGGTGCGCGCCACTACCTCCGGAGTCTGCGAAAATACCTGCAACATTTCCTCGGCAGATTTGACAAAGAACTGATCGCCGTCGAAGCGAAAACGTTTTTCATCGTGGATGGTGCTGCCGGTCTGCACGCAGAGCAGCACATCGTGGGCATGATGATCGTCGTGGCCAATGTAGTGACTGTCGTTGGTGGCGATCAGCGGAATGTCGAGATCTTTTTCCAAGCGAAAAAGATTCGCGTGAATCTTTTTTTCCAGCTCGAGGCCCTGGTCCTGAATTTCGAGGAAGAAATTCCCTCTTCCGAAAATGTCCTCGTATTGCTTGGCCGTCGTCCGCGCGGCGTCGTACTTATCGTTGGTCAGATGTTCGCAGAGCTCGCCTGCCAGGCATCCGGAAAATCCGATCAGTCCCTTGGAATGCTCGGCCAAATATTTTTTGCTGATGCGCGGCTTGCGATAGAAGCCATGCAGCGAGGCTTCTGACGTGATGCGGACCAGGTTGCGATAGCCCTCGTCATTTTCCGCAATCACCAGGAGATGGTGATATTGGTCTCCCTGGGGATCGGCGCGATGGTCTTCCTTCTGGCAGATGTACAGTTCGCAGCCTAAAATGGGGTTGATATTGTATTTTTTCGCCGCATCAAAAAAGTGCATCGCGCCGTAGATATTGCCATGGTCGGTCATGGCGACCGCCTTCTGTCCCATGCCTTCGACGTGCTTCAGCAGCTTGTCAACATCGCAGGCCCCGTCCAGCAGCGAGTAGTCCGTATGAAGATGTAAGTGCGTAAATTCTGCCATGTCCGTACTTCAATTCTATTCGGCGCACCGGCAGGAAGGAAACGCACATCCAATGGGAAAGAGAAATGGATGAGGAAATCGAGGACGAAACCTCCCTCGAGCGGCTCTATCCTGTCGTTCCGCTTCTCGCTCGGCGGATGTGCATCGAATCTAGCAACGACGAGCGACGTTTGCGCGAACGAAATATCTTGCCGCTTCACCTGCATTGAACGACTGCAATCCCAGGAGCCCCACCCACGATGGACGAGCCGATCGCGAACGAGACGAATGCAGCGGCGGAAGTAGCGCCGCAGCGCACCGGCATTTCGTTGGCGTGGCGCGCCTTGCGGCACCGGAATTTCCGATTGTTTTTTGGCGGACAAAGCATCTCGCTGATCGGCACCTGGATGACGCGGATCGCTACCGCGTGGCTGGTCTACCGGCTGACCGGTTCGGCATGGCTGCTGGGGATCGTCGGATTCTGCGGTCAGATTCCCACGTTTCTGCTGGCACCGTTTGCCGGCGTCTGGGTCGATCGGCTGAATCGCCGTCACGTGCTGGTGGTGACGCAAACGCTCGCCATGGTGCAGTCGCTGGTTCTAGCCGCGCTGACGTTGACTCACGTCGTCACCATCACGGAAATTCTCTGGCTCAGCATCTTCCAGGGCATGATTAACGCCTTCGACATGCCCGGGCGGCAGGCCTTTATGGTGCAGATGATTGAGGATCGTCATGACCTGGGCAACGCCATTGCGCTGAATTCCTCCATGGTGAACATGGCGCGGCTGGTAGGTCCGTCGCTGGCGGGGCTGGTGATTGCTGGATTCGGCGAAGGCTATTGCTTCCTGATTGACGGCATCAGCTATATTGCGGTGATCATTTCCCTGCTGCTGATGCAGTTGCCGAAATTTGTGGCCGCGCTGCAGGTGGTGCCGATGCTGGAGCAACTGAAGGAAGGCTGGGCCTATGTCTCCCAGTTCACTCCGGTGCGAACCATTCTGCTACTGTTCGCGGTCGTCAGCTTGATGGGAATGCCATTCACGGTGTTGATGCCGATTTTTGCGGCGAAGGTTCTGCACGGCGGCCCGCATACGCTTGGCTTTTTGATGGGTGCGGTTGGGACGGGTGCGCTGATCGCTGCGATTTCATTGGCCATGCGCAAGTCTGTGCTGGGGCTTGGGCGCGTCATCGCCATCTCGGCCGCAATCTTTGGGGCGGGGTTGATTGCATTTGGGACGAGTCACTGGCTGTGGCTTTCGTTGCTGCTGATGCTGATCACGGGATACGGCATGATGCAGGGCATGGCCGCCAGCAACACGATTATCCAAACCATTGTTCCAGAGGATAAGCGCGGCCGCGTGATGAGCTATTACACGATGGCCTTCGTGGGGATGGCGCCGTTTGGCAGCCTGCTGGCTGGCGGCTTGGCGCATTGGGTGGGCGCGCCGGTCACGCTGATGATTACTGGCGCCTTCTGCATTGCAGGGGCCGGATGGTTCGCGACTCAACTGCGAAAGATCCGCGTGTATATTCGACCGATTTATCGCGATTTGGGGATTCTTCCGGCCGAGGTAATTGCTGTGATGGCGGATGGAAGCGGAGATTGAACGCTGCGCGCAGCCCAGCAGACGCAAAATATCTGCGATGCGGGCTGCTTTTTTCAGCGTCAAAAGTACGCGATTACTTGCCGGATTTTTTCTTTGGCTTCGATTTTGCGGACGTCGCTTTGGCGGCGGTTCGGCTGACCGTTTTTGCGGCTGGCTTTTTCGCAACCGCGGCCTTCTTCCCCGCCGCTTTCGGCTTCAGCGCTGCTTTCTTCGCGATGGGTCGATGTGCAGTCTTGGCCGACGCCGTGGCTTTGCCGTGAGCACCTGCAGCGGACTTCTTCGCCGTGGCATGACCCGCCTTGCTGGCCTTGCCATGCGCCTTGGCAACAACCGCAGCCTTCTGCGCTTTGCCCTTGGTCGCTGTCGGTTTGCCGCTGGCCTTGGCTGCCTTCGCAACTACCTTGCCGCTGGTCTTCGCTTTATCCAGCTTGCCTTTGGCGACAGGCTTGGCCACAGCTTTCGCGGCTGGCTTCTCAGCTTTCTTGGCGGCTTCGGGCTTAGCAGCCGCCTTGCCTGCGGCTTTCTCGCTGGCCTTTGCTGCAGCGGATTTTGCTTTTCCGCCCGCCATTCCATTCTGTTCGGCCAGCGTCTCCGGGGCGCTCACTTCGCCGGCGGCTGCCAGACTTAAATCGCCATTCTGAGCTGCCGGTACGGTCTTCGCAGCCTTTCGACCCTTTGCCTTCTTTGGCTCGGTGACGCGCTTTACAGTACGGCTGCGACGCACGATGACCGGTGGCGGCGGAGCGGGCGGAGAATACGGCTCGGCAAACTTGCGGATGGTTTCTTCCGTCGGCAACTCGCCGTCCATAAAGGCAAACGTCAGCTTATCCAGCAGCTCGTCATAGCCTTCGACATCCGGGAGAATCCGCATATCCTGCAGAATCGCGTTTGGAATTTTCTGACGGGCTTCCGGCCACTTGGTAAAGAAATTCTCAAACTTGTGCTGCACGGCTGCGGTTTTGTTGGTGAAGAACAGCCACAGCACCGCTTCCGGCTTGACGCTGTGCAGCAGCTTCCACAGCTGCGACGGCTTGGCGGCGTCCTTGGCCGACATCTTCTGCAGCACGTGCTTCGCTTCTGAATCCAGGGCGTTCGCTTCCGCAATCAAATCGCTGCGCACAAACGCTTTTTTCAGCGCCGATAAATGAGCCGGAGAAAGTTTGGCGGTCAACAGGCGAAACTGCGCTGCCGACGGATCCGGATGCAGCCCTGCCATCAACAGCTGGACGAATTTTTCGTGCAGGCGCTCTAATCCCTGCACATCGACTGAGCGGCTGGTCCAATGCGGCGACAAGTGTTCCAGCCAGCCCTCGGCCTCCAGCGCCTTCAGCACCTGCTGCGGTTCTTCTTCGTAGCCGATCTCTTCCAGTTCATACCCGCGCTGCACGGCGGTGATGGCGCTGATCACGGCCTCTGCTTTGGCGTTGTCATAGCGGGCTTTCGTCCGCTCTTCCATGTCCCAGCCGGTTCTCGACATCAGCCGCACGGCGCGGACAAGGCGAATGGGATCTTCGAGGAATCCGTAATTGCTGACCAGGCGGAGTTGTCGCGCGGAAATGTCCGCGGTCCCGTTGAGAGGATCGAGCAACAATCCCCACGAACCTTCGTTCAAGGACAGCGCCATAGCGTTGGCGGTAAAGTCGCGGCGTCGCAGGTCATCGAGAATCCCCGCGGGAGAATATTCGGGCTTGGCCGGTTTGGAAAAAGTCTCGGTTCGCGCCGAGGAGATTTCCATGCGCGCCTGCTTGCCGAATCGCAGATACAGAGTATGCGACGGCTCATGCTCGCCGGTAATAGTGAAGCCGGCCTTTTCCAAATCCTTTTTGAACTTCAGCGGATTTGCCTGGACGGTGATGTCGAGATCGCGGACCGATGCGCCACTGACGATGTCTCGAACGGCGCCTCCGGTAAGAAATACCGTAATTTGTCGGGCGCGGGCCACGTCGGTCATGGCGTTGAGTGCTTGTTTTTCGTTTGGAGAAAGCTTGGATTCAAGCAATTGGATATAATCGGGCATGCCCAGTTTTGCGCCTCGGTCAGCAGCCTCTCACTCGTGCCGCTAAGACCCGTCTTTTCAATTAGATGTAGGCGACATTGTCGCGCACACAATGTTCTACGATACCATATCGGCGACTGTTTTTCCAGCACTTGCACAATAACCGCTGCGCTCGGTTGCGCATCATGCGACAATCCTGGCTAAGTTGAGATCATGCAGATTGGCTGGTCGCCCTTGCACGTTGTCTTGGAGAACACGGAGTGGCAGGTTCAGGCTCGAGTCGAAAGAAAGTGATCGTGCGAAAGTTCAGCCGCGAGTGGAACTCGGGCTACGTCGACCCGCAGGGCTTCGCGCACGATGGCCGCCTGGAATTACTGGACAGCACCGGCAAAGTGCTCGCCATGACCCTGCAAGACGTGAAAATGATGTGTTTCGTACGGGAGTTTCCCAGCGGCGACAGCGCCGATCCGGAACGGCTGGTACGACGGAATTTTACTTCGCGCCCACGCACACCGGGCCTATGGATTCGTATGCGAATGCGCGATGGCGACGAGTTGGAAGGCCTGGCGAGCAACGATCTGTCGTTTCTGGAGCCGGAGGGCATCCAGTTCACTCCGCCGGACATGCGGTCGAATACGCAGCGCATTTTCGTTCCTCGTTCCGCGCTGCAATCGGTCGAGATTGTCGCCGTCATTCATCCCAGCAACCGCCGCAAGCTGGATTTGAACGAGCAGGAGCGGCTGTTCGCAAGCTGAGGTCGGCGATCTATGGAACACGGATCGATTTCTGCTCAATAGTCTCTCTATGGCTGCAGCTCCAGACACATCTTCGCCAATGACGGCCGCTCCTGTGGGCAAGATCGAGGTTATTCAGGGGTTGCGCGCGGTCGCGGTTCTGCTGGTCGTCTGGACCCACTCCATTGTCGCCGCCGCCTACGAGTCCAGTCCCAAACAAGGGACGTTCTTTCACCTGAAAAGCTTCGGTGCGTGCGGACTGGATATCTTCTTTGTGATCAGCGGGTTTATTGTTTCTCTGGTTGCCAACCGCGCCGTCGCGCAGAATCAACCCTCCGCTCGGACATTTCTTTCCCGTCGATTCACGCGCATCTTTCCGCTTTATTGGATCCTGACCGGGGTGATTATCCTTGAGGCGCAAGGTGGCAGATATCCCATCCTGTGGCACCGAGTTCCCTGGCTGCCGACTCTATTGCTGCTGCCGGGATGGCACTATCCTGTGCCTCCGCTGATTTTGTCGCTGGGCTGGAGTCTGGTCTTTGAAATTTATTTTTACCTGGTTCTGGCTGCGTGGATGCGCCTGTCACCACGCCATTTGATCCGCAACACGATGTTGTTTTTGGCTGGCATGATCGCGCTGGGAGCTATCGTCGGCATCCATCGACCGTGGCTGGTGATCTGGTCGAATCCGGTGACGCTGGAGTTCCTGTTCGGGTGCCTGATTGCCCAGGTGGTGACAAAGATGGCGGCGGCGGCGGCAAATAATCGCGCTGGGATACCGCTGGCTTCCGCGCGACGGGCACGCACGCTGGGACCATGGCTAATTGCGGTGTCTGCGATTGCGCTGGCAGCGACAATTTTCACCGGCTACGGCAATGCCAGTGAAGCCAGCTCCATTATGGCGGGTTTGGACGGTTGGCTGCGGGTTGCCGTGTGGGGAGTGCCCTCGGGCTTGCTGGTGTTGGGCGCGGTGCTTTGGCGACCGGCCATGCAATCCATCCCAGCCCGTGGACTCGTACTGCTGGGTGATGCGTCTTACTCCATTTATTTGTGTACCAACCCGACGCGCAGCATGGTGGAACATTTCTGGCGTGTCTTTGGCTTTTGGGGCGGCGATGTCGGCGTGGTGCTGTGCCTGCTGGCGTGCGTCGCAATTGGGCTGCTGTGCTACCTGGCAGTGGAGCGGCCGATCATGCGCTTGTTTCACAACTGGTACAAGCAACTTCCCTTCTCTGCGCGTCGCTCGGCCGCAGCTTGATCCAGCGGTCTCGCTGCATGGATTTCGCAAATTGTTGATCCTCCCAAAATTCCGCCCAGACATGCAAAACTGTGTAACTTACGCGGACTTTGGATGTCTAATATCCCGTGAGAGGTAGGAAAGGAGCGACCGCATGCTGATCCGTAAACCGTCAGATATTCCGTCGTCCCAAATTACTTCAAAGTCGGATTACATGAATCGCCGCAAGTTCATGGCTGGAGCCGCTGCGGTTGGCGCGGCTGCGTTGGGAGCCGATCTGCTGAAGAGTGTTGCCTCTCCGAGCGAGGCCGTGCATGCCACCACCAAGCTGACGACAGTTCCCAGCCAGTACTCGACCACGGGATTGACGCCGACGCCGTATGAAGACATCACCACCTACAACAATTTCTACGAGTTCGGAACCAACAAGAGCGACCCATCCCACAATGCGTGGCGTCTGAAGACGAATCCTTGGACGGTCAAGGTTGATGGTGAGGTGAAAAGCAAGAAGGAATTCGACATCGATGCGTTGATGAAGATCCATCCCCTGGAAGAACGCATCTATCGGCATCGCTGCGTCGAAGCGTGGAGTATGGTGATTCCCTGGGTAGGCTATTCCTTGTCGGAATTCATCAAGCAATGCGAGCCACTCAGCTCCGCGAAATACGTTCAATTTTTGTCAATTGACGATCCGAAAGAAGAGCCTGCGATCTACAGCGTCAGTCTCGCGTGGCCCTACTCCGAGGGCTTGCGCATGGATGAAGCGATGCACCCGCTGGCGCTTTTAACCTTCGGCCTGTACGGCCAGACGCTGCCAAATCAGGACGGAGCCCCGGTCCGCATTGTGCTGCCATGGAAATACGGATACAAATCCGCGAAATCCCTGGTGCACATTCGGTTTGTAAAAAGCCAGCCTCGTACGACCTGGAATGAGGCCTCGCCGCAAATGTACGGTTTTTATTCCAACGTGAACCCGGATGTGGATACGGTTCCGTGGAGCCAGAAATACGAGCGCGTCATCGGCGCGCCCTTCTGGAAGGCCCGCCAGCCTACGGTGCTGTTCAATGGCTACGGAGACCAGGTCGCCGATCTCTATAAGGGGATGAACCTGCATTCGTATTACTAACCTTCTCCATGTCCAATCGCGCCATTGTGATTCTGAAATTCGTAGTCTTCCCCGCCTGCCTGATTCCGTTTGGCGTGCTGGTCTATCAGGGGTTCACGAACACGCTGGGTCCAGATCCTGTGGCAACCATCACCCACACAACGGGATTCTGGACGCTGTACTTTCTGCTGATTTCGCTGACGATCACACCTGTCCGCCGTCTCAGCGGGCGCCTGGTGTGGCTGATTCGATTTCGCCGCATGCTGGGGCTGTTTGCTTTTTTCTATGGCACGCTTCACCTGATGACCTGGATCTGGCTCTACTCCAACTTTGACGTTCATGCCATGTTGCATGACATTGGCAAACGTCCATTCATCACCGTAGGCATGACAGGATGGAGTTGCCTGCTGCTGTTGGCGGCAACTTCCACTGCATGGTCGATTCGCAAGTTGGGCGGAAAGCGCTGGACCGCGCTGCACCGGCTGGCGTACGTGGCCGCGATCGCTGGTGTCATTCACTACTGGTGGCTGGTAAAGCCCGGCGTGCACACTCCCTGGAAAGTGACCGCAATTCTCGCCGTGCTGTTGTTGGCGCGTGTGGCATGGCAGATGAAGGAAGCGGCACGCAAGCGGAAAGTCGCGGTCGCGGCCTAACTCTTCGTTTTCACTTTCGGCTTCGAATGGATCCGCTCGGCGATTTCTTTCGCGCGGAATTTTGCGATGCGGGCAATCAATGCGACCGGTACGGGTTGTGAAATGGGAAAGCGAATGGTCGCTTTGTGGATCTTGTACGGCTCTAGTTCCGCCTTGAACGCCGTCAGAACCCGCTCGGTGGCCGGATAGAGAGAATAGTGCTGCTTCCATCCCGCGAAATGGAGCATGGCATCGCCTTTGAGCTTGTACGTGGGCATTTTGTAGGAGATCGCTTCTTCCGCCTCCGGCACGCTGTCGCGGATCGCCTTCCGCACTTGCGCCAGGATGGCTCGCATGGTTTGGGGCTGCGAGGCGATGTAGTCATCCACGGACGTGATGTCAGTTTTGGCCATGTTGGTATACAGCGGACCGTTCTTTTGTTTCGCCACGTCTGCTATTCGAGCGATGCATCGGAGACGAACTGCGTTTCCAATATTTCATTGATGACTGCGATTGGCATGGTTCCGTTGCGCAGTGCGATGACTCTTCTGACCGGTTCGTAGGTCATGCGGTGCAGCGGACAGGGCCCGTGTTCGGCAAGCGCGCGCAAATGCTCCTCGGTACCGTAACCCTTGTGCGACGCCAGGCCGTACTGCGGATATTCCTCGTGGTAGCGACACATCCACGCATCGCGATAGACCTTGGCAATGATCGAAGCGGCGGCGATGGAAACGCTGATGGAGTCGCCATAGATAATTGCCTTTTGCATGCAAGTCGTATCCAGGCGCTCGGCATCGATCAGCAGAAAATCTGGCTGCGGAAGCAGTTGCGCAATCGCCGACAGCATCGCCTGATGCGACGCGCGGCGGATGTTGATGGCATCGACGGTGGCGGCATCCGCAAATCCGATCGCGATGGCAATCGCTTTGCGCCGGATGATCCCGTCCAAGCGCTCGCGTTCTCCGGGGAGCAACTGTTTCGAGTCGCGTACGCCGCGAATGCGTGTCTTTTCCGGAAAAATCACAGCGGCCGCGACGACGGGCCCGAACAGCGATCCCCGCCCAACTTCATCCACGCCGGCTACTGCCGTGGCTCCCTGCTGCCGTGCCGCACGCTCATGCTTATCGCCGCAGATCAAGGCGCGCAGGCGTCGCATCTTTTCTGCCTGCTTGGAGAGCGGCCTCTTCTCTTGTTCGGAACGGATCTGGTTCTTGACTGGCATCTACAGCGAGTCTATCGCCACCGCTGCATGTGGAGAACGAGGAAAAATTCTGCATCGTTCAGGGGAATGCGCCGCCGGCGACTAGTTTCCGGCTCCACTTTTCCAAACCGTATTCGGCTCAATGGCATCCACCAGTGACAACACCTTCAGGCTGCTTTGCAACTCCGCCAGGGTTGCCGGGCTGTGAACAATGATGGTCGCCGGCTCCGCTGGCAACAGGTCGATGTAGTTGTCAGAAAACTTTGCGTCGTGATCGCCGAAGGAAATGTATACGTCGCGCGCCAGCACCTTGGAAGATAGCCGCACTTCATACGCGCCGTTGGCCTGGGTCAACCGGCTCGTAATTTGTGCGGCAGGAAGATGCACGGCTGGCGTGGGGGCTAGATACATCAGGTTGTTGGAGACTTGCTTACCGTTCACCGTCAAATCCATCGCCGCCACTGTCTCTGCGGGATCGGAATACGTTTGCGTTGGAATCTGCAAATAGACCTTGCTCGACAGCGCCGGAATGGTGATGTTCTGCGTCTCGGTATGCAGCACGGTACCGTCGAACATCATCAACCGCACACGAAGGCTCGCCATGGTCGGCGTCGTTTCGTCGGATACCACAGAGACGTTCAAGCTTCCATCCTTCAAACGCGACGACACCAGCAGCGGGCTATAAAATCGCCGCGCATAATATTGCAGTGCTTTCCATCGACCGTAATAGTCGATGCTCGACGGCGAAATCACCGGCCAGCAATCATTCAACTGCCAGAAGATGGAGCCCATGGTGCGCGGCCTGTCGCGGCGAAGATGCTCGGCCACCACTTTGATAAATTCCGCCTGTATGACCTGGCTGGTGTAGACAAGCGAGCTGAAATCTTTGGGCTGGCCATAATATTGCCGGATGTAATCCAGCATGGTGGCATAGCCGGCCGGATCCTTCTGATGCACGGTCATCACCGGTGTGGAAGTGCCGGCGCGATCCTGCGGCAGCGTGAAGGAGTCGATGGTCCGCATCTCCGGCATCGACTGAAACCCATACTCGCTGACGAACCTGTAGTGGCGATCCTCTTCGCTGCTGAACGGCACTCGCGGCAGCAGGTTGGTTGAGGTCCAGACACTGTAATCATGCGTGTCCCCGAATTCCTCATTGCCGCCCACATCATCGCCATTCTCCAGCACGCGGTAGTTCATGGCCTTGGTCTCTTCGTAATCGCCGCTGGGACTGCTGGGCCAATACGCCGCGCCTGGATCGTAGCGCGCCACCAGCGTCGGAACGATTCCGCTGAACACCGTCAGATAATCCTGCCACATCTGCAGCCGCGCAATCTGGCTGACGTGCAGACTATCTTGCAGAAAATTATTTTCCTGCTCGTTATTGCCGCACCAGAGCACAATGCTGGGATGGTTTCGCAGCCGCTTCAGCTGATCCTCCACCTCCTGCGCGACATTTTGCTTGAAGGAAACGGTACCGGGCTGCCAAGGATTTCCAAACATGAAATCCTGCCAGACCATGATCCCCATCTGGTCGCATAGCTCGTAAAATTCCTGTGTCTCGTAGTAGCCGCCTCCCCAGATGCGAATGATGTTCATGTTGGCATCTTTGGCAGACTGCAGGATGTCGTGGATTTGCGCGACCGGCACGCGACTGGGGAAGCTGTCGAATGGCACCACGTTCGCGCCCTTGGCGAAGATCGGAATTCCGTTCACGACGAACTCGAATGAGCGTCCCCACTGATCGGGATCACGGCGCAGCTCCACGGAGCGAAGCCCGGTCCGCACCTCGGAGGTGTCTTCTGCTTCGCCATGCATCGCCAGGACGGCGTGGAACGCATACAGCGGCTGGCTGCCATATCCGGCCGGATACCACAACTCAGGACGATCGATGGTGATGGGTAATTCCACATGGTTGACGCCTGGATGCAGCTGAGTCGTCTGGGTGGCCGTTGATTCTTTGCCGTTCAGGCCGTAGCGAACGGTCACTGTTGCCGGCGAGTCGACGGTCGCCGTCACTTCCACTTGCGCCAGCACATGGGCAGACTGCCGGGCCACATCCAGTTGGCGAATATTCAGGTCGGAAATGCGCGCTTCGTCCCACGCTTCTAAATGCACCGGGCGCCAGACTCCGCTGGTCACAAATCGCGGCGACCAATCCCAGCCATACTGATACGCCGACTTGCGGATATACCAACGCGCCTGGGTATGCGTCTGCGCACGCCACGGATCCTGATCCGCGATTTTTTCTGCTCCCTGGATCGGTGAAGTAAAAACGATCCGCAGCTGATTGTCTCCGACCTTCAAATATGGCTTCGCATTCAGTCGATAAGTCCGAAACATGTTGTCGGAAGTGAGTAGTAGATTTCCGTTCAAATACACCTGCGCGCAGGTATCCAGGCCGTCGAATATTAAATCGATATTCTGTCGCTTCAGAAGCTTCTCGCTCACGGGAAACGCTGTCCGATATTCCCAGTCGGCATTTTCAATCCACTGCAGCTTGTTTTCGTTGTCTCGGTAGAACGGCTCCGGGATCAGCTTGTTGCGCAGCAAATCAAGTTGGACATCGCCGGGGACCGTAGCCGGCAGCCAATGGTCATGCGCGATCCCTTGCAGATTCGTGGCTTGGCGAAACTCCCACCCCTGGCGCAACAGGATCGATTGGTTTGCAGCCGCCCAGCTAAAGGGGACGGAAACCCCGGCGAAAATGAACATCATTACCGCAAACAGCGCCGGCCGAAGAGCCCGAGACACCTTCATCGTTTCACTCCTATCCAATCTCTCGCTCACCCCAATTTACACTCGAACTAGCGAATCGTTTCGATAGACGGTGGGAACCTAATTTCGTTGGCAATCCAAAGGCCTGCGGCTACACTGAATTCTGATTGATGCTGCGCTTGTTTTGCTGGATGTTGCGACGGAGAATTATCGATGGCGATAGCAACGGAAGTACAACAGGCTCTAACGGAGACCTACCCGATCTCCGCGGAACAGATTGAACGCTATCAAAGCAACGGATATATCAAGCTGAAGCATGTGCTCTCCGCCGAAACGCTCGCCTACTACGGCCGCGAAATCACTCGCAAAGTAAAAGAGCTGAACTCCGAGCACCTACCGATCGAAGAACGTGACCTATATCATCGCGCATTTCTCCAAGTTGAAAATTTGTGGGAGAGCAGCGATGTGGTTCGAGAATTCATTTCTTCGCCGAAGCTGGGACGCATTGCCGCGCAGCTGATGGGTACGACAGGGGTGCGCATCTATCACGACCAGGCGCTCTACAAAGAAGCGGGCGGAGGAATCACTCCCTGGCACGCCGACCAATATTATTGGCCCGTCGATACCGACAAAACCATCACCGCCTGGATTCCATTGCAGGAAACTCCGCTGGAAATGGGGCCGCTCGCATTCTGCCCGAAAAGCCATCGTGTCACCTACGGCCGCGATCTGGAGATTGGGCAGGAAAGCGAAAACCGAATCGGCGAAGCTCTCAAGGATCACGGAATTGATGAAGGAAAGTTCGACCTGGGAGAAGTGAGCTTTCATGCCGGATGGACCTTTCATCGCGCCGGCCAAAACACAACGCCGATTCCGCGCGAGGTGATGACGATTATTTATATGGACGAGGACATGCGCTTGACGCAGCCCGTCAATCGCTATCAGCAAGCCGATCGCGACAAATATTGTCCCGGCATTGAGGTGGGCGATCTGATCCACACTCCAATGAATTTGCTGGTGTGGAGCAGTCGCAGCTAATTCATCCCGCAACCGTGGAGTCATTTCGTCCAGGGAACCTTCCAGGTCCACAAATATAGCTGGTGCCTGTGGAACTGATACGGCTGATAAAGCGGCAGAGTCCCGTAGCGCACATCCGGCGTGAAGACGTAGCTGTAAGTCTCGCAATCCAGAATTGCATCGATTTCAGTTCCCTTCGGGGTCGCCGGATTCAGTTCAATCACACTGGTCCGGTTCTCGCCGGAGGTCCACTCCCGTCCCTTGTTTTCCTGCAGGTCGGCTGTCTCCGTGATCCATGGAGAGTCGGTATAGACCTTCGCGCGACACCAGTTTCCTTTATCGAACGGGTCGAGTCCTTGCGCCACCTGCAGCCAAATGGTCGCCTGCTCCCCAGGCTCAAGCTCACCATTTCCATTTCCTTTTCCCTCGGTCACTTTGCGCGGCACGCTGGTCCCGCCTCCGTGCACACCCTGGTAGAACGTTGGAAAGGTTTTGGTGCGGCCATCTAAAACTGTTACCGCTAACGGCGGAGCGAGGTTGGAAGGTGCCACCAGCACGTCGAAATACGTATGCAGGTCCGCGGGCTCACCTTTGTCTTTGGTGGTTGCCGTCAAGTACAACCGCGTCCTCGCGAAGCCGCCATCGCCTGAAGTGAACTGGACCAGAAACTTTGAACTCAGGTCGAGCACCTCACCCGGCTTCAGTTCTGGCACATCTGCGGACGCACGCGGAATTTGCACTGTCGGATAGTCGGAGCTCAACTCGACGTGCAGGTTTTTAAGCGGAGCGGCGCCTGGGTTCCAGATGCGAATTGGAAGGGTCAGCGGCTTGCCCGGCATCAGCCGCAGATGATCGTGAGTCGTCAGTGGCAGCAAAACCGCCGGCTGCTCAGCGTTGATTCCCTCGCCTGAGATTCCGAAGTCATGGCCGCTGCAGTCCGTCACGAGATGCAGCTTTCCCTGCGGATCGGCGACGAGATTTTTCGTCGTCACTCGATCGTCCTTGAGATTCAGATCGTAAACCTTGTAGGTTGCGCCAGTCTGATAGAGGCCGGCCGTCGTCAGATTCAATTGTGTACACACAGCCGGGGGACCATCCGGAGCCCATTGACGCGTTGTGATCTGCACTCCGGATTTGCTGACGTCGCTTAGATAAATCATCGCGGGGCTGGCGATGTCGGCCTGCACGTGATAGCCCCACGCGTCGAAGTGATCGAAGGCGCTGGCATAATTCCACTGCGTCGGCGTGGTATCGAGCGCGGCATCGGCAAAAGCTCGCATATGAAAGTCGAACGTCTCCGCAATGGAGGTCGCCCAGTGCCGGTCGTATTCATCCTGGCGAAATTCAAAATTGACGGAGGGCGTCGACGCGAATGCTGCGCGAGTTTCTTCGGTGTACTGGCTGATGTAATCACCGCTGGCTCGGACCAGCCGCACTGGCGTGTGCTGGTAACTCAACACATAATCTTTCGGCCGCCACAGCGAACGTCGACCTTTTTCTCCTACATAAAACTCCGGGCCAGGATTGAAGGCGGAGCAACTGCCGATGATTTGCGGGTAACGAGCACTGAGGTAGAGGCTCATAAAGCCGCCCATGCTCAGCCCGGATGTGGCACGATAGCGGCGCGAGGTGAGTGTGCGATAGTTCGCATCGATGGTTGCAACCTGTTCCAGAAAATATTTTCCGAAGTCGATATCTCCACCGGACGGGCGAACATCATAGGGATCGCCGCCATAGAATCCTGTGTACCCGCGGGCTATGTAGCCATCCACTGCAACGACAATCACTGCGTGGGTCGCGACGAAGCGGCAGATCTTCGGTACTGTGTCCTCGCCGTGATCGTAATCCTCCAGCGTGTAGCGATCGCTGTGGCCATGCAGGTAGTAGATGACGGGATAGCGAGTGGAAACGGCGTCGTAGTTCGACGGCAGAAAGATTCGGTAGTGTCTCTGGCCGCCGAACACTTTGGAGTCAAATGTCTGGTCGCGAAACTCCGCCGTACCCGCCGGGCAATGCAGCACCGTATCTGGAGAAATTCTTTGCGCATCGACATCGCCGGCGGTCGTGTTTGTTTCAGAAGCGATAGTCTGGGCGAGCAGGGTCTCGCCTGAGAGGGCTAGGCCAATCAAGCAGGACGCGCAGATCACAGCCGCGAGCGACGGCCGAGCTTTTCTCCACATGGCTCTTTGACGATCGATGCGCCTATCCATAGCTCCCATCTATCTCCGTCCATCATTGCTTGTGAGTGCTTGCCTTCGCCGGAAGCCGCAGCGGGGCTGGCAACTGCTCGATCAACCAGCCAACCATTTCCTGGCCACCGGTAAAGTTGTCATACTCCGACGGCAGATTGTGATTATGACCATCGACATATTCGTTATAGACCCATGGATCGACGACAGCCAGGACAGTCCCCCTGCCATACGTCGCACCCGCCATCATGATGGTTCCCTGTTGGTCCAGCAAGGGGAACGCCGGCTTGTGAACGGAAATGGTGCAGGTGTCCTTCATGTAGAAAATATGCGAGCCCGGAGTGACAGGAGAATCGCCGCTGACGGCCAGCCGGCCGGGCTGGATATCGTCGCCAACCACATGGTGGAATAGCGCGTTGTTGAAGTGGATGCCGAACTTGTCGGCCAACACATCCAGGTGATCAATATCGGCGTTCGGTCCGTCATTCTCCATCAGGACAAGAACTCCGCCCTGCCTGACCCACGCCGCAACCTGCGCCGCATCCTGTGGGCGAACATAATGTGGATTTGGATTCTTCGACGGAATATCCGGCGACACGATCATATAGATCTGCGCATGCTTCAAATTTTCAAGCGTCGGCGCGCTATAGAGCGTCGTTGTCGCGATTCCGTAACTGCGAAAGATATGCGCAAGAAACGAGAAGCCACTGTTCGACTGGTCATTCCACTTGTAGTGGAAATACTCTTTCTGCCCGGCGGCGTTGGTTCGCTGCTGACTGTTGAACCAGGCGTCCATCATCACCGTCGCACCCTCGCCTGTCAGAGCAGTGGGCGCTAACTCCATTTCACTGCTCGCTAACAGAAACGCTCCCACCCCCCGCGGATCGTTGCTGATTTTCGGCACGTGGATGTAATAGGACATAACTGCCGTCATTGCTCGCGTTCCCGCCCAGCGCGGTTCCCGACACCGTGTCGCTGATGGTCAATGAACCATTCGGATGATTCTGGACGAAGTGTTGCAGAATGCCGCGATAGCCGCGCGCCGCGTTCCGGGCATAACCTGGCGGCAAATATCCCAGGCGAACTCCCTTGGCGAAGGCGTAGGTGAACATGCAGGCTGCCGACGACTCAAAATAATTTCCCTCCGCCTTCGGCTTATCCAGAACTTCATACCAGAGGCCCGTGCTGGGATGCTGAACCCTGGCAACGGCCGCGGCTGTGCGATTCAAAATTGCAATCAGCTCCGCGCGGCCAGGATCATTCGGCTTGTAATACGGCAGCGTATCCACCAGCGCCATCATGTACCAGCCGGTGGCGCGTGCCCAGAAGCTGGGTGAATCTCCGGTGGTTTTGTCGGCCCAGGACTGCTGTTTTGACTCATCCCAGCCGTGATACAACAGGCCCGTCCTGGGATCTCGCGCATGCTGGTCGATCAATGCAAATTGCTTGGTGATATCGGCGAAATCATTCGGCTCTTGAAACATGGAGGCGTACTCGGCATAGAACGGCCCGGCCATGTACAGGCCGTCCAACCACATCTGGTTGGGAAATTGCCCTTGATGCCAGAATCCCCCGGAAGCATTGCGCGGCTGCGCTGCCAGTTGTTCGCGAATCAGCTTCGCCGCCTTGTAATATTTCGCGTCCTGGGTCACTCCGTACAACAGGAGTAATTGCTTTCCCAGCAGAACGCTGTCCAGGCTTTGATCCTTTGCTTCGTAGGTTCGGATGGATCCGTCGTCCGCAACAAATGGATCGACCGCGGTCTTTATGTAGTCGTAGTAGGCCGGATCAGCGGTGTTATGCCAGGCCGCATCCATTCCATTCAGCACGGTGCCCAGCCGATAATCCCACTTCCACTCGCCCTTATCCGCGGAGTAGTGACCGTCCGGCCAATTCTGCATTACAGATTGCGCCATTTGCTGGGACAAGGGAGTTGTCTCCGCCTGCGCACCACAGAACCCGAGAGCGAAGATGCCGATTGCGCAGCCCGCCATCAAGCGAAACAATCGCGCGTGAATTGCGGATTGCAACGTTACGATTCGCTGGACAGAGCTGTCGGCAGAAATGTGGAAGGAAGGCATGTTCGTTCTCTCCTGATCCAGCAAATCTCGCAGGTCCGCGCTTGAGACGCGGAGTGAAACGCTGCCGGCTCGGATGGAATGTTTGTACGCAGTACAGGCTACTCTTCGAGAACCGGCCGCGCCAGAGGCGCTACAGACAGTGGTGAAACTACTTGAATCGCTGCAAGACTTTTTCCGCGTCCGATCCTTCCAGCCAGGCTCCGGAATTTCCTTCGGAATTGCGAAACTCCGGCAGGCTGTCCGCAGGCATCGTGGGAGTTGACAGATGTTCCTGGGTCGCACTGTAGGCTTGCTTCACCACGTCCGGCAGAGTCGCAAGCTGCTCCTGAATACTCTTTTGAATGGTTGCGACTACTTCGGGATATTTCGCCGCGCAGTCGTAGCTTTCCTTGGGATCGTCGACCACGTTGTAGAGTTCGGGATTGCGCAGCGCGTAGTTGATGCGGCCTTCCGCCGGAGCCGGCATAAACATGGGCGTGTTCCCGCGAGCGACATGCAGCTTCCATTGTTTCCATCGGGCGCATTGGAGATTCCAGCCTTCAAACGACAGCAAGGCTTCACGCTCGACGGCGTCCTGCTGGCATGAGAGCAGCGTCCAGATATCGCGTCCGTCCAGCGGATATGCGGGCAATTCGCCGTGGCACAGTGCGGCCACTGTGGGCAGAATGTCCATGTGCGATGCCAGCGCATCCGTCACTCTACCCTGCGGCAAAGTGCCCGGCATGCTGGCAATCATCGGAATCCTAAGGCCGCCTTCATACACCCCGCCTTTTCTTCCGCGCAGATTGCCGGTGCTTCCCTGGAACCAAGGGCCGTGATCACTGGTAAACATCACCAGCGTTTTTTCTCTCTGTCCATTCGCTTCCGATGTTCGAAGGATCTCGCCGACACTCCAATCGATTTCCTCGACCACATCGCCATACAGTCCTAGATCCGACTTGCCGCGGAAGGACGCGGACGCGTGCAGTGGAATGTGCGGGTAGGAGAATGCCAGGTAGAGAAAGAATGGTTTTTCTCTCGGCTGGCGTAGGAACTCAACCGCCTTCTTGGTATATTGCTGGGTCAGCGTATCCCTGTCTGCTTCCTTCTCAACGATTGTCGAGTTATGCAGCAGCGGTAGCGGGTCCATATCCACGCTATAAGGAACGCCGAAGAATTCATCAAAGCCGCGCTGCGTGGGTGCGTACTGGGGAAGATCGCCGAGATGCCATTTGCCAATTGCAAGGCTGGCGTATCCAGCCTTTTGCAGCACGTTCGAGACAGTCATGGCATCGAGTGACATACCGGTGTCGCTCAGTGGACCGAAGGCGCCGGTAGCGCCGACACGCGTGGGATAGAGCCCGGTCATCAATGCCGCGCGCGAAGCCGAGCATAACGCGATGGGTGTGCAGTGATGGGTAAAACGCACTCCCTGGGCAGCGAGGCGATCGATATTGGGCGTTGCCAGCTTCGACCCATAGCAGCCCGGGTCGCCATAACCGAGATCGTCGCAAATCATGACGACAATGTTGGGCCGGTCTGGCTTGAGTCCATGCATTCGAGTGTTGGATTGCGCGGCGGCATTGGATGCTGCGCCCGCACCGTTGTCCAGGGTTGACGCAGCCAGCGAAGCTCCGGCGGTGACGAGAAATTTCCTGCGATCCATGGATGTCCGGCTGAAAGGGATCGGCATGTACGGCCGTCGAGGCTAGTGTAGCCCAAGCCATCGGCGGTTCCCATTCGCCAAACTGCCGGGAGGGTTCCGAACCGCACCGTGATGTTCGCGCTTCATTCGAAAAATTTGCCGTGGTGAATTCGTACTCTTCGGGTTAGGATTTTCTCTAGATTGCGCACGCTCGAAGGAGTCTATGTTGTTAAACACTGGACAAAACATTTATCTCGTCGTGTTGTGGATCACACTCTCGCTCACGTGCCTGGTGATGCTGAACACGTTTTGGGAGCCGAGCCGACGCAGTGTTCATAATGACGTCATCGGATGGCAAATCGCCATTCTGGGCACTATTTATGCGGTGATGATTGGCTTTATGCTGTACGCGGTGTGGAACAACTTCCAGACTGCGGAGACCAATGCCAATAACGAGGCGAATAATCTGGTGAATCTATATCGTGCTGCTGATGGATTACAGGAACCGCAGCGAAGTTTGATCCAGCAGACTGCACGCACCTATGCCACGCAGGTGATTACGCAAGAGTGGCCAACCATGCACGACGATGAGTCGGGCATTGGAGTGAAGGTATACGCGGGCCAGCAGTCCGTGATGAAGCTTTGGCGCACAACCACGCAAACGCCTACTGCGAACCTGCAGCAGCAGGCCAGCCTGCGCCAGGTGATGATTGAGCTGAGCAGCATGACAGAACATCGGCGTGTTCGTTTGTTGGAAAGCCGAACCAAGATGCCCGACATTCTATGGGGGGTTCTGGTGATGGGCGGCATGATTACGATCGCTTCGTCTTGCCTGATTGGAAGCGAGAATGTGCCCTTGCATTTTGTATTGATCATTTCGCTGAGCCTGCTGGTATCGCTGGCGCTGGTGGCGATTGGCGACATTGATCGCCCATTTCAGGGTTCCGTCCACGTCTCTTCAACCGCGTTTCAGCAGGCGGAAGATACCATGATGCGGCCTATGCCACCGATGTAACAACAGCGTGACCGAAGAGTGATTTCAGAAGAATCTGTAATCCAGACGCACAAAAGCCGCATCCCCAATGGGAAAGCGGCTTTTGAAATTCCAGAAGCGATGTGTGGCTTACTTGGCGTGAATGGTATCGGCTTCGCGCAGACGAGCTGCCTTGCCACGCAGGGCGCGCAGATAGAAAAGCTTGGAGCGGCGCACACGAGCCGAGCGGACTTTTTCCACCTTCTCCACCACTTTGCAGTGCAAGGGGAAAATGCGCTCGACGCCCTGGCCGAAGCTCATCTTGCGAACCGTGAAGCTGCCTTCGGCGCCATTCTTGCGAGCAATCACAATGCCCTCAAAGGCCTGGACGCGCTCTTTGTCGCCTTCTTTAATCTTTACCTGGACACGGACCGTATCGCCCGGGCCGAAATTGGGGAGGTCGGTACGCTGAAGCTTGGCAGCCAGACGCTGCATGACGGGATGAATCGACATAAATGAGTTCCTGCTCTAGTTAGAAAATGGAATATGACGCAAAAGACGACAAGCTGCCGCATACGCTCGACATGATTCGATACTTCGTGTGTGAGAGCCGCAATCCAAGCAGTTCCCAGGTCATTGGCCGAAGTAGCGACGCCATCTCTTAGACAGCTTCTAGTGTACATGGAATCAGCGATTTCGTCTCGTTTTCATGGTTCGACGACATGCGCCGCCATCTCTTCGGCAGTGCGTGCCGGCGGACCGGAAAGCGGCAGAATTACGGTGAACGTCGTACCACTTTTGCCCAGGTCCGGGCGACTGCGCACGTGCATGCTGCCTCTGTGCTTGTCTACGATGCCGGCTGAAACCCACAGTCCCAGCCCGGTGCCGATTTCGCCCTTGGTGGTGAAAAAGGGTTCGTAAATCCGCCGTCGAACCTCGGGAGACATGCCGTGCCCTGTATCCGAAATCGTGACCCGCACTCCCGACTCTCCGTGCCGCCAGTCGGTGACCGGACGCACCCGAAGCCGCAGTGTGCCTCCATTGGGCATCGCATCCGTCGCATTTCCAACCAGGTTGGCGAGCAACTGGCGAATCTCCCCCGAGTAACAAACCAGGTGAGGACAATCCGATGTCTCCAGGTTGACCTGGATTTTATTGCGCGCAAGTTTGCCTCGATACAGGGTTAGCACAGAATCCAGCAATTCCACCATGTCTGTAGCCATGGCGGATGACTGTTGCTTGTGGAACCGGAGTGCCTGGCTTGCGATCTGGGAGACGCGCGAAAGTTCTTCCTCGGCTGACCGCAGATACCCTGCTGTCTCTTCATCTACCGCGGAGAGGCGCGCCAGGAAAATCAGGTTCATGACCGCTTCCAACGGGTTATTGATCTCATGCGCGATGGATGCCGCCAGCCTGCCGACAACCGCGAGTTTCTCTGCTTGCCGCAAACCCGTTTCCGCTTTTCGTTGCGCATCAATGTCGGTATTGGTTCCGAACCAGCGAACGATCGTTCCCGCTTTATCGCGCACCGGCGAGGCCAGGGTCAGAAACATGCGAAAGTCGCCGTCTGCGCTGCGCAAGGGAAAGGTCATTTCAAACGGCTCTCCAGACTTAAAACACTCTTTATATTTCACCATCATTGCGGGCAGCAGCTCTGGATTGTGCACAGACTGCCAACCCCAGCCTTTCATCTGGTCGAACGTTGTGCCTGTGTATTCATACCAGCGACGGTTGTACCAGCTGATGCTTCCATCGGGATCGGCCATCCAGGCCAGTTGTGGAATCGAGTCGGCCAGCACGCGAAATTGCTCTTCGCGGGTTTCGATCTCCTGACGGGTGCGCACCTGGTCGGTGATGTCGACAGCGTGGGTAAGAATTCCGTCGGTGCGGCCATCCGCACCACGATGCGGCTGGTAGACAAAATTGAAGAAGGCGTCAGCTTCTTCGCCGGCTGGACCACGCCGCAATCGCGCCTTCAGCTCTCTTCCAACAAACGGGACCCCGGTTCGGTAGACCTCATCCATCCAGGTGAAAAACGGTTGATCCGCCAATTCTGGAATGGCCTGTCGAATCGGCTTGCCGACGATTTCCGCCGCCGAGGAGCGGCCAATCAGCTCAATGTATTGACGGTTCGCCAAAGTAACGTGATGTTCCGGGCCGGAGGTCACCAAAATGCCCGCGGGAGCATTCAAGAAGAGTTCGCGAATCTGGCTGCGCTCGGCCTCCGCGGTTTCACGCAATTCCCTTTCCCGCTCGACTGCGTCGGCCTCCCAGACGGTGCTGGCAATCTGGTCCGCAACTTGTGCGTAGAACGCTCGGTAAGATTCATCCAGGCGCTTGCGAATACTGACGCCGGCAAGTAAAAAACCAATCGGCTCGGTCGCATTTGCCGGCAGAATCGGTATCGCGATGGCCTGCTCCGGAGCATGTCCCCACGGCGCCTGCGGCAGCGGGTCAAGCTTGACCGTGCTCAGGTCGAGCATGCAGCTCTCTCCGCTGGTGGAGGCAAGGAGTCGCTGCCAGCCCCCAGTTCGAAGATCCACTTTGCCAGGGAAGTTTGGCGGACCGGTATGCGCGATCAGGTTTGCGTTGGTGCGGTTTGCGTCAAAAAGATAGATGACCGCAAAGGGAAAGTCGTACGGATTGGCTGCCAGCACCTTGACCGCGGCGACACACGCATCATTGGCATTCCGCGTCTGCGTCCCGAAGACGGATGCCAGGTCACGCAATGTATGCAGGCGGCGTGCGCCGATGACCCGTTCGGTGGTTTCAATGACGGGAGTGAACACTCCGCCAACCCGACCCGACTCGTCTCGAATTGGGCTGTAGGAAAAGCTGAAGTAGCACTCTTCTCCGTATCCGTCGCGCTCCAGCAAAAGCAGCAGGTCCTCGGAGACTGTCGCTTCACCGCGCTCCATCACCTGGTTCAGCATTGGGCCGATGACATTCCAAATTTCCGGCCAGACTTCCCTGCCCGGGCTGCCCAAAGCCCAGGGATGTTTGCTGCCGATCAGCGGACGATAGGCATCGTTGTAGATCTTGACCAGCTGCGGACCCCACCAGATCAGCATGGGAAATCGCGAGTTCAAACAGGTGCTGACAGAGGTCTTTAGACTTTGTGGCCATTTTGAAATTGGACCCAGAGGGGTCTTCGCCCAATCCAACTCCCGCACAAGTGCACCCAACTCACCGCCGCCGGTAAGAAAGTCGAGATCGACTGGCGTTTTTCTACCCGGGCTTTTCCCGGATTGATCAGGTTTCATGGCGCAACTGTTCCAACAGAGTGCGGTCCTCTTCCGTTAACGATGCATCAACTAACAAATCGGGGCGATTCTGCAACGTTTTCAAGAGCGATTGCATGCGACGCCAGCGGCGAATCTCCTCGTGATTTCCCGAGCTCAACACCGCCGGCACCTCCGCTCCGCGAAACTCCGGCGGACGAGTGTAATGAGGATAATCGAGCAATCCTTCGGAATCGCATGTCGATCGTGGATGAGGTCTCTCAGACGCCACGTCCTGCCTGGGTGGATCGAGCAGGCTCAGCGCCTCAGATTCGGCGGAGAAACTCTCATAGCGAGTGGAATCTTCGTTTCCCAGCACTCCCGGCAGCAGTCGACTTACCGCGTCAACAATCACTGCGGCCGCCAATTCGCCGCCGGAGATCACATAGTCGCCAATGCTAAGCTCGCTGTCGGCCAACAGATCGTTGACCCGTTCATCGACGCCCTCATAACGTCCGCAGAGAAAAACGATTCTCTCAACCTGCGCCAGCTCCCGAGCCACGGACTGGGTGAAGGATTTTCCCTGCGCGGACAGCAGCACCACACGCTCCCGCGTCGAATCCCGCGAGCTTTTTTCCGCGATTCCCAGAGATTCGACAGCGCGAAACATCGGTTCCGGCTTCAGCACCATCCCTTCACCACCGCCAAACGGACGATCATCCACGGTCTTGTGCCGGTCCGTCGTAAAGTCGCGCAGATTGTGGACTCGAACGCGAACCCGATCCTCCGCAATCGCGCGGCCCAGGATTCCGAAACCGAAGGGGCTTTCAAAAAACTGTGGGAATACCGTGATGATGTCGAACTGGATCGCCTTCGCCGTCATTAGTGCGGCCTGCGCCGTGGACTTTCTTTACCCGTTCTGTTTCCACTTGATGTTGCATCCGATGCTGGGCTTCTGCTCGGCTGCCACCGGCTTGCCGGCCAGTACCTGGTCCATGGCCGCGCGCAGATCGCGACCGTCCACGGGCACGCCATTTTCAGGCCGGCTGGCGTCGAGTTGGCCTCGATAGACGAGCTTCTTGTCCGCGTCAAATAGGAAGAAATCCGGAGTGCAGGCGGCTTCATAAGCGTGGGCAACTTCCTGGGTTTCATCGAAGAGGTAAGGAAATTGAAAACCCTGCTTCCTGGCCTGGCGACGCAACCCCTCGGGACCATCATCCGGATAGGTCTCCGCATCGTTGCTGCTGATGGCCACAATTCCCAGACCCCGCCCGGCATAATCGCGGCCCAGGCGGCCCAGTTCCTGGTTGACATGCTGCACGAAGGGGCAATGTGCGCAAAGAAACATGACCAGCAGCCCCCGCGGGCCGGCAGCCTGATCGCGCGTAATCGTCTTGCCGGAGACAACATCAGGAAGTGAAAAGTCTGGCGCTGTCGTTCCCAGCGCAAGCATGGTAGAAGCGGTTCGGGCCATCGGGTCCTCCT
Source organism: uncultured Acidobacteriota bacterium (assembly GCA_963735505.1). Lineage (GTDB taxonomy): Bacteria > Acidobacteriota > Terriglobia > Terriglobales > Acidobacteriaceae > JAKAAZ01. The sequence continues at coordinate 395,662 of CAVTLR010000019.1, forward strand.
TCGACACCTCTGGGGTTGAGATGGGGTAAGTTCACTGGGTAATTGTTTTTATCCTAACCCGGAATGCAGCACGGATCAGCGCAAACAACAGGGAGTTGAAGATATGAAAATCTAAATAGGGATTTCTGAAATCGCGTGAAAAGGAGTTTCAGCGGCCGCTTAGTTTGGTTTCGTCGGCGGCGTGGACTTTTTGCCGAACAGGTTTTTCATCTTGCTCATAACCGTGGCAGCGTTGCGATGCATCAGCCCGCTCACATCCGCGGTAATCACGGGATCTGTCGCCGTGCCTGTCACCAGCATGGGGACGCCTTGAGCTGCCTCTTTGTCTGAAGCAGACTTGCCAAACTGATTCATTTTGGTCATAAAACCCACACCCACTTTTCCAGCTCCGTGGGCATTGGTTACGTGCGCGACAAGACGAAACGACAGCGCCCCGGTGGGCGATACCGTGCCGCTGCCGGTCGATCGCCCCATCCCCAGAATTGTGCCGTCGATATCCTTGACCTGAATGCCCGCGTTACTGGCCTGCAGATTGAAGTTCATGGTTTGGATGGTTGTCGTGCTTCCCGTTTTGACGCCTCCCATGGCAGCGATCCCGGAAATTTTCGATCCCAGGTCATACCCAACCAACTGCGCATTCTGCAATCCCACCGGGCCAGTAATCGTCAGGTCGTTGGCCGCCCCCGTGACTTCGAGAGCCAGGGTCAATGTTCCACCTTTCAGCTGCGTTCCGTTCGGCAACTCCACTCCGGCTGCCGTCATCAGCGACTGCAGTTCATCAATCGGGACGGCTGCGGCTGCCACTTTCAAATCGACCCACGGATCTTCGCCCGCCAGCCGATAGCTGCCGCTCAATTGAATCGTGCCCGTTCCCAGGCCAATGGAAGCCTGCTGCACTTGCCCGGCATTGTCGGCCATCTGATGCTGCACCTCATAGTTCAGGTCGATCGGCTGCGGCGAGGGTGCACCTGCTTTCCTGAGCTGAAGCCCCAGCATATGGAGCGTTCCTCGACTGTGCACCGTGCTTCCGTCCGAGGTTGCATGAGCCGTGATATTGGCCACGAACGACAGGTCCGTACCTGGATCAAGAAATCCGGCCGACACCGGGTTCAAGTGCTGCATCACGATGTCCACGTCCGCGGGTGTTTTGGCGGCATCTTGCGAATTTATCGGTCCGACATTCCCCTTCACCAAGACCGCGCCATCCCCGGGCAACGTGGCTCCCAGTTCAAATGGAAAAGCCTGCGTCAGCGCGAAATTCTGCGCCGTGAGACGGACGTGACTGTACACCAGCGGCGGCCCGTTTGAAGGCCCGGTCTCCACCACCGCACGGCCCTCTTGAATTCCGATGAGGTCCACCACCGAACGAAACAATGCAGCCGCCGATTTGGAATTGGAAGTGAGGCTCGCAGCATTCCGGCTCAGGCTGGAGAAGTTCCACACTCCGTCCGCTCTTTCCACCAGATGAATCTGTGGCGCCTCGATTTCAATGCTGCGGACATGCAGTTCTCGCTGGAAGATCAGCGGCTTCATGTCCACGCCGATGCGGACCTCACGCGCAGTCAGCAGCGGCATGGTGCCAAAAGCAGGGTCTTCATCAACGCTCAGATTATTGGCGACCAGACTGCCGGAAAGAAGCGATAGCCGCAGATTTCCCAGTTTCACGGGTCGTCCGAGGCCAGCCGACAGGCGCGTCTCCAACGTGGGCCGAAACGTATTCGCGTCGACAAAGAATGGAATGGCAACGATCGCGGCAATCACGATCACCAGGAATCCCGCGAGGATTTTCACCCACAACTTCATCTGTTCCTTCCATGGGGCCTCATGATCGAGCCCGGCGCCAATGGATTCGAAATTAATCCGCCGTCGATGCGGATAGTTTGCTATCTTCAATCGACACGATGCTTTTTCGACCCATTAGTGCGCTGATTCTACTGCCGGCCATTGTGCTTCTGTTTGAACTCGGCCGACGCTTTCACGCTCGCCGAAAAATCGCAACCACCAGTGCGGCTGTCGAAGGCGCTGTGTTCGGCCTGTTCGGACTTCTGCTTGCATTTACCTTTTCGGGCGCCATGACTCGTTATGATGCGCATCGCACTCTACTGATCGAGGAAACCAACGACATTGGCACAGCCTATCTGCGCCTGGACTTGCTGGCGCCCGGTTCGCAACCCGCTCTTCGCGAGCTTTTTCGAGACTACACCACCTCCCGGCTTCATCTCTTCGACAGTGCTGGATCCGGCATCTCGCCCGATTCCATTCGGTTGCAGCGCCTGATCTGGGAGCAGGCTGTTCGCGCCACTGCAGCGCCCGGAGCCAGTCCTGACGCTGCGAAATTACTGCTGCCGGCCATCAATGCCATGATCGACATTACGGCGACCCGGCAGAATGCGTTTCATCTACACCCACCATCCATCGTGTTTCTGCTGCTGTTCGGGCTGAGCTTCGTGTGCGCTTTTATGGCCGGAAGTGGTGTGTCCTCAGCTGGTCCGAACTGGTACTACGCGTTCGCCCTTGCCATCACCGTCACTCTCACCATCTACGCCACGCTCGAAATCGAACATCCGGATCGCGGACTGATTCGACTAACGCAAACAGACCAAAGCCTGGTCGACCTGCGCAATTCCATGCACTAGAGCGCCCCGGAAGATTCCAAAAGAAACTCCGTCAACATCTATACTGACAATGAATCCAGAAGCTGACCATCAAGGAAAAATTGCGTGTACGAATCGGAATTTGAACAAAGCGTCTTCGATCTTCGCCGCGACAAACTGCGGCAGATTGAGGCTCTCGGCCATCCGGTGTATCCCAACAGCTTCGCCGCAACCCATAGCCTGGCGGAGATTCGCAGCGAATACGATTCCGCCGCCGCCGAGACGCTGGAGCAGAATCGCGTCTCCGTTGCCGTGGCCGGACGCATCATGGCCATCCGCGCGCAAGGCAAGGCCGGCTTCGCAGTGTTGCAGCAAAACGGCGCGCGCCTGCAGATTTATGTGCGGATGGATGCCGTTGGCGAGAACGGATTCCAGCTCTACAAGCTACTTGATATGGGCGATCACATTGGGGTCAGCGGCTACCTGTTCCGTACACGCACCGGGGAGCTGACGATCCACGTCGACTCGCTGACATTTCTTTCGAAAGCGATGTTGCCGCTGCCGGAAAAATATCATGGCCTGGCGGATGTCGAACTGCGCTATCGCCAGCGCTATGTCGATTTGTTTATGAATGCCGATGTGCGCGAGGTTTTCGTCAAGCGGGCCGCGGTGTTGCGCGCCATGCGCAAATTTTTCGATGCTCGCGGATTTCTTGAAGTGGAAACGCCGATGATGCAGCCGATCGCCGGCGGCGCGGCGGCCAAGCCCTTCACCACGCATCACAACGCGCTCGACATCGATCTTTTTTTGCGCATCGCGCCGGAACTTTATTTGAAGCGGCTGGTAGTGGGCGGACTCGACCGCGTGTACGAGATCAATCGAAATTTTCGCAATGAAGGCATTTCTACTCAGCACAATCCTGAGTTCACCATGCTGGAGTTTTACCAGGCCTACGCGAATTATCGCGACCTGATGGATCTTACGGAGGAGCTGATCCAGTTCATCGCCATGGAAGTGAACGGCACGACAAAGACTACCTTCAACGATGTCGAGATTGATCTGAGTAAGTGGCAGCGATTTACCATGCGCGAAGCGATCCTTCATTTCTGGCCGGATACTGCGGGTGTGAAGCCGTCGATGGATTCCTTCAGGGATGCGAGTAGCGTCCTCCAAGTCGGCCAGCAACTCCGTTCTGCCCACATTTCTGTGGACTTGGACACGAATGCCCCTGCAGGAAAAAACATTGCTTCCATCTTTGAAGCAATAGCTGAGGAACATCTTGTACGGCCAACAATTATTTACGACTTCCCGCTTGCCGTTTCGCCGCTGTCGAAGCAGAAACCGGACGAGCCCGACTGGGTGGAGCGCTTCGAGTTCTATATTGGCGGCTTCGAACTGGGCAATGCCTTCAGCGAATTGAATGACCCGGTCGAGCAGCGTAATCGATTCCTGCAACAGCTGGATGAACGCGAACGCGGCGACGCCGAAGCCCATGCCATGGATGAAGATTTTGTGCGCGCGCTCAGCTTTGGCCTGCCGCCCACGGGTGGTGAAGGCATCGGCGTCGATCGCCTGACCATGGTGTTGACCGGCTCGCGCTCCATTCGCGACGTCATTCTGTTCCCCTTGATGCGCCCACAGGCGAAGCATGATGACGCGGGACCCGAACAGAAGCCAACTGAATCGCCGAACGGGTAGAATCCGGTAAAGCAGGTACCCGTATGGGATTTGACTTGGATTCCGACCAGCGTCGACAGCTTGGCTATCAGCTGATCGATCGCATCAACGAATATTTTTCCTCCCTGAAAGATCGCCCTGTCCAACCGCCCGCCGCGGAACGCAGCTTTCTCCTTGAACAAGCAAATTTGCCGGAAGTCGGTGATGAAGCCGCGACTGTCCTCAACGACATTTGCTCGCAGATGATCGATCAGGGGTTTCATGTTCCAAGCGCGAATTATTTTGGCCTGATCAATCCCACGCCCACCTATATGGCGGTGTTGGCGGAGGCCCTGGTCGCCACGCTGAATCCTCAATTGGCTTCGCTGGCGCGGTCGCAATACGCATCGCGTATCGAACAGCAAGCCCTCGGCTGGATCGCAGAGCGCGTTGGCTGGCACGAGAATCAATTCGGCGGCACGTTTACCAGCGGCGGCACGGAAGCCAACCTGAGCGCGCTCGCGATTGCGCTGACGCGGCGTTATCCGCAGGCCGCCGACAACGGCTTAATCGGACTGGGCAAGCAGCCTATCGTGTATGCCTCGTCCGAGGCGCATCATTCGCTGGAAAAATCGCTCGGCCTGCTGGGACTGGGGCGCAAGGCGCTGCGGCGTATCCCGGTAAACGAAGCCGCAGAGATGGACGTGCACGCGCTCGAACAGACGATCGCCGCCGACCGCACCGCGGGTTTCGAGCCGCTGGCCATCGTCGGCACAGCGGGAACGACGAGTTCCGGCACCGTCGATTCCCTCCCCGCATTGGCAGCCATCGCGCGAGCACAAAATCTCTGGTTCCACGTCGATGGCGCCTTCGGTGCGGCGGTTGTTTTTTCCAACCGGCATCGCGGGCTGGTGGAAGGTATCGAGCTGGCAGACTCGATCACCATTGATCCGCACAAATGGCTGGCCATGCCGTTTGCTGCTGGAGTTTTGCTGACCCGTCATGCGGAATTGCTGGAGCCGACATTCGGCCTCGACACCAGCTATCTGCCGCGCGCTGCGAACAGTTCGCTGCCGGACAATTTTCGAATCTCCGCGCAGTGGTCGCGCCGCATGAACTCTTTAAAGTTGTGGCTGACGCTGCGGGTTCACGGCCGCCAGTCGTATGAAGAGCTGATCGACTCGCAGCTTCGCCTGGCAGGTTATATGGAACAGCGGGTTCTGGAAACGGGGGCATTCGAACTGGCGACACCGCGTCGGCTGACGATCTTGAATTTCCGCGCGAAGGCGGCACGAGAGCTGTCCCTGCCGGAAGCAGAAATTGCGCGTCTGCATCATGCTATCGCTGCGGAAATTACCCAGGACGGCCAGCAGTGGATCTCCACCACACGCGTGCGTGGATGCAGCGTGCTGCGGATGATGGTGATCAGTTACCTGACGGAGGAGCGGCATATCGACGCCCTTGCTGCGAACCTGCAGCGGGCCACGAAAACCGTGCTCGACCGCTCCTTTGGCACCGTACGGACTTCTTAAAGTTGCGCCGCGCGATGGCGAGCCTGCGATTTTGAGTGGCAACCCTGGCGCGACAGGGTGATAATCGAAGCAACATCGCTTCTCACAATTGAACCGAAAGACATTCCCCCATGCGTGCGCCGAACCTGCTGAGTGTGCCCATTGTTTTTCTGCTGTTTTCTTCTGCCGCCGTGGCGAAGCCCGCCTGCATTCCGCCCGAGCAGACGATGCAACATCTGCATAAAGATGTTTGCGTGGAAGCTCGCGTGTATCGCGTGGTGGACGCAAGCGATGGCATCCGCTTTCTCGATGTGTGCAGCCCGGAAACCTCCGATGCCGACTGCCATTTCTTCATCATCACTTCGACTGAAGACAAGAAATCCGTCGGCAATGTGGAAAGCCTGGTCGGCCAAACCATTCAGATTCGCGGCAAGCTTCTTCCCATCCAGGGCCGCGCCGACATGATCTTCAGCTCGAAAGAACAGCTGCATGGGGGCAAGCCGAAGTTTCATCCGAACCCGCAGCTGGTGAAAAGCTTTTCGGCGGAAAACGGCGGACAAGGATTCAGTACTCACAACGGCGTCGGCGGCCAGCACGGTGTTCACTTTCATCATCGCGGCAATTAAGCCGGATCACCAAAGCGGTCCGGCCTGTCGGCGCAGTTCCTTGAGTGGATAGAGTGTGCCGCGCCACAAAACTCCGCCACGCCACAAAACCAGAATCATCGAACGCAGCAGCGTGCCCACAAACAGCAGTGTCGCAATGGGGAACAATGCCAGATACACCGGCGGAATATCCGTCAGCGGCCAATAGTGAAGATTCAGCAGCAGCAGTACGAACAGCGTGACAATGCCTGCCCACTGCGCGGGCCCGGGGAAGAATAGCGCAACAAATGGTGCGATACACATGACGAACAGACCCAGACAGGCCGCGAGCAACAGAGAGGTTCGAAAGCGAAACGTGGAATACAAGTTTTTTGTCAGATTGTTCAGAATGCCCCACGCACTCTCTGCCCAGCGAATCCGTACCAGGTCTTTGCCGAAAGCAACCCGTTGAGCATAGCCCGCCCGCTTGGCGCGAAATCCCAGGCGCATATCTTCCAGCACTTCCATGCGCAACTCCGCGTAGCCACCCAGCGCTTCATACACAGGGCGACGGATCAGGTTGAACGCGCCCACGCCAATGTAATCCTTGGTCGCCTTGGGATCGGCGATCTTCCACGGCCGACCGGCCAGAGCGGAGACGCTCTGGAAAAATCCAATCAGCATCTTCTCTGCGACGCCGCGCAAAATCAGCGTGGGATACAGCACCATGTGGTCGCCGCGGCTCTGCTCCGCATACTGAATGGCGAGTCGAATCGCGCGCGGATCGAAGATGACATCCGCATCGGTAAACAATAGCCAGTCGGATGTGGCTCCATCTGCGGCGAGCGCCATGGCATGGGGTTTGCCAAGCCAGCCTTCCGGCAGCTCAGCTACGTGCAGCACACGCAAGCGCCCGTGCGCTTCGGGCGACGCCGCAACTTCATCCATCAACCTTCCGGTTGCATCGGTGGAGCGATCGTCCACGGCAACGACTTGCAGGTTCGGATAATCACAGTCGACCAAGCTACGTAAGGAACGCTCGATCGCGACTGCCTCATCTTTTGCTGGAACAACCACGGTTACAGATGGCCACGGGGTTGGGGCATCCGATGTGTTCGCGGATACGTGGGCGTTTTTTAAAAGATTCGGAACGCGAGGCAGCATCCATAGCGCTGGAATCACGCGCGACAGCCACGCGGCCGCGACCAGCCACGCTAGAATCGCGAACAGAAACCGCCCGTGAAGAAACAATGCAAACGCAGGAGACATGTTCCTCTAGTATGCCGATTCTCCGTGGGTAGCGTCGTGCTTTAAGGAATCTAGACTGCAGCCGCATCGATATCGGGAGCATATTTCGCGCCGGCAAAAATCAAAATCGCAGAGAGCAACAGCGTGATCAGGGTAATGGCGAGACCCGCTCGCAACGAAGAATGATCGGAAACCCAGCCGATGATTCGAGGCGAAGGCGCATCGCCGAGCGCATGGATGATGAACAGCTCAATCGCAATCGCTGTCGAGCGAATTGGCGCGTCGACTGCATTCACGATGGCAGCATTCAATGGTCCCGTATTCAAAAACAGACAGAACTCCGCCACTGCCAGACAAGGCACCATGGTGGCGCGCGGCCCATAGAAAACCAGCACCGCAAACGGCGCGGCCAGCAGCATGCTCCAGGCGGAGAGGAGGTAGAGAGCGGCCTTGTTGCGTCGCAACCATCGCTGCGCTAACCATCCGCCCAGCCAGGTTCCAAGGATGCCATCGACCACGGTGATGCCGCCGAGAATCTGGCTGGCGCCGGCGAGCGAAACGTGCGCATAGCGATAGAGAAATGTGGGCATCCAGACGGAGATGCCTCCCAGCGTGAACACCATCATCGCCATGCCGAGTGTCGCCGTCCAGTACGCGGCGTTGTGGGTTAACCCGGCAAGGGTCGCGCGATCCGGACGAATGCCCAGGGGTTCGGAAGCGCCTCGCGCAGGCTCGCGCAAAAAAATCCAGACCAGCAACACCACCACAAGGCCCGGAGCGGCCGCCGCGTAAAAGGGCACCTTCCATCCGTAGGCCTGCCCCAGCGTTCCACCCAGAATGTATCCAAGCGCCGCGCCGATGGGGAGCGCCAGGTAGAACATTGTCAGAATGCGATTGCGCTGCTCCGCCGGCCAATAGTCCGAAAGCAACGCCGGAGCAAAGATCCCGAAGCTGGCTTCGCCAATGCCGACCAGTGCGTGCCGCAGATAAAGCTCGCCAAACGTGTGCACCATCGCAGTCGAGAGCGTGAGTACCGACCAGAGAAGCGCGCCGGCAAGGATCAGCGGCTTGCGCGGAAAGTGGTCCCCAAGCCATCCGGTCAGCGGAGCTGCAAACATATACGTGATGAAAAAAGCGAAGGTCAGGCTGCCGATGCGTTCATCGTTCACCTGGAAGGCTCGCTGCACCAGCGGCTGCACCCCTGCCAGCACATAGCGGTCGGTATAGTTCAGCAGATTTAACGCGGTCAGCAGAGCCAGCGCGGTCCACGCCGCGGAAGCCGGCAGTCGAGTTGAAGGTTGGGCTTTATCTTCCGGCATGAGCCGCCAGCATATCAGGCCGTGCAGCAGAAAGGATCAAACCTCGTGCGTCCAGCGTCCCGGGAACGCGCAAATGTTTTGCCAATCTGAGCGCGTCCGCTTGCCTACTTCGATTTCTTGCGGGGCCAGCTTGCCTCGACCACTGTCGAGATGCCGCCGCGTGGGCGGAACTCGCCGCGAACCGTGGCCCAAACCGGATCACAGGCCTTCACGACATCCTTCAATACCTGGTTGACGACGTTTTCCTGGAAGATTCCAAGATTGCGATAGGAGAACAAATATTCTTTATACGACTTTAATTCGAGGCATTCTTTGCGCGGCTCGTACCGCAAAAGAATGATGCCAAAATCCGGCAGACCGGTTTTCGGGCAGACAGAGGTGAACTCCGGATCGTCGATGACAATTTCATACCCGGGAAACTGGTTTGGCCAGGTCTCAATCTCCGGAAACTTGTAATCAAGACCGGCCTTGGCGTGATCTTCGGTATATCGTGGTGCGCTTCGCTTCGAGCTGGATGCCATATAGCTTGATTGTACGAAAATCGGGCGTCGAATCGATGCTCGTGCACGCGGGGTCGTAGAGCAACGTCTCCGAATGCAGCGGCAATTCTGCGCATTTTGAACGGTACCCGTGGAATACCCTTTATGTCTTTGAATCCCAAGACTCGCGTCTGGCGTCTTATATACTGATTCTTCTAAGAGATACCAAGATCTCACTATGGCCCCTCCGTCACCACAAGATGCGTCGCAGAAAAAACGTAATTTCTGGGTCATGGTTGCGTTACTTCTACTGGCCGGGGCTATCCTGCTGCGTTACACCGGCCGCGATGTATCCGAGGTAAGAATGGGCACGGCGGACATGGGCGAATTGGTGAGCACCCTGCCAACCAATGGTGTCGTCCAACCGATTCACAATTTCGCGGCCTACAGCCCCATGGCTGGAACAGTGAAGGCCGTGAATGTGCATGAGGGCCAAAAGGTGGCCAAGGGCCAGCTTCTGATTTCGCTCGACGATTCTCAAGCTCGCACCCAGGTGGCCGCAGCACTAGCGGCGGTGCGCGGAGCCCAAGCCCAGTTGGAAGCTCTGCGTCACGGGGGAACACGCCACGAGCAGATCACCCTGACCAGCGACATCGATAAAGCGAAAGCTGCCAGGACGCAACAGGCAGCCAACCTGGCGACGCTGGAGAAATTGCAGCAGCAAGGCGCAGCCTCCACCAGTGAAGTCGACGCCGCGCGCAGAGCGTTAGCGGCCGATGATGCCGGGCTGCAAGCCCTGGACCAGCAGCAGACGCAGGGATATGCTCCGATCGACTTGCAGCACGCCACCGCGAACTTAGACAATGCGCAGGCTGCCTACGACTCTGCGCTCGACACGCTGCAGAAGGAAAATGTCCGCGCTCCGTTTGCCGGGACGGTCTATTCGGTGTCCACCAGAACCAGCGATTTTGTGCCGGGCGGCTTTCAGCTATTGCAAATGGCGGACCTGAAACAGATTCAAGTGGAGGCGTATTTTGACGAGCCGGAGATCGGGAAGCTGGCCGTCGGGCAACCCGTCACCATCGTGTGGGCTGCGCTTCCCAATCGAGTCTGGCATGGACATGTGATCCGCACGCCTTCCACCATCATCACCTATGGCACCCGCAATGTTGGCGAAGCGCTGGTCTCCGTCGATGACTCCGATGAGACCTTGTTGCCGAATACAAATGTCACCATCACGGTAGTTTTGAACGACCTGAAAAATGTCCTGCTGATCCCGCGCGAGGCACTGCGAATCGACGACAACGGTGATTACGTCTACGGGATCGATAACGGACACCTCAAGCGAATTCGCATCACAATTGGGGTATTGAACCTGATGAAGGTTCAGGTTGTTTCTGGGCTGCACCCCGGCGAAGTTGTGGCCCTGTCGGCAGTCGATGGTTCTACCTTGCGCAACGGCCAAGCTGTGCGCCGTGCGGAATAGCGTATGCTCCAGGTCGCATCGTCGAAACCTCTGCGTCGAATGCTTTTGCTCGCCACCTTTCTGACTTGCGGTGCTGCCATCTGTGTCGCTATGAACCCGGATCGTGCAACTTCTGTCGCGAACGGCCCCGAAGTGGAGCGCTCGGTTCGTCAGGACTTAAAGAACGGTCACGCCAACGACGCCATCGCCCTGTTGCAACAGGATTTGTCAAAAAACTCCGCCAATGCCGCCGACCACGACCTGCTGTGCCGCGTCTACATCCAGGAAGAACAATGGACGCAGGCCGAACAAGAGTGCAATCGTGCTGTGGAGCTGGAGCCCAACAACAGCCGCTATCATCAATGGCTCGGTCGAGCCTATGGCGACGCAGCCGCACACGCATCGCTGACCAGCGCATACTCGCTGGCGAAAAAAGTTCATGCGGAATTTGAAAGCGCGGTTCGCCTCGACCCGACGAATCAATCTGCGCTCTCTGACCTGGGAGAATACCTGATCGACGTTCCGCGAATCTTAGGTGGCGGACCGGCCCACGCCGAAGAAATTGCGCAACAACTTCGGCCGCTGAATGCAGCCCGATACCACGAGCTGCAGGCAAAGATCGATGCAAAGAAATCGGATGATTCCAGCGCGGAACAAGAGTGGAAGCTGGCCATCCAGAGTTCCTCGTACCCGGCAGATGAATGGATGGGGCTGGCGGAGTTCTACGCCGAGCGGAAGAATTTCAACGCAATGCAGCAGGCAATTCAAAGTGGAATTGCCGCAGATCCAGGCAAGGGTCCAGCGCTGGTGCAAGGGGCCACGCTGCTGATCGAGAAGCATAAGGATCGAGCCCAGGCGGAGCAAATGCTGCGACAGTATCTTGCCTCGCATCAGCAATCAGAAGATGCGCCCGCATTCCAGGTACAGGTTCAGCTGGGGAAATTGCTGGCCGAAAACGGCGACAAGGCGGAAGCGGCGAAGGAATATGCCGCGGCCCATGCGCTGGCCAGCGATTATGAGGCCGCCCGGCAGGCGCAACGCGGATGAAGTTGCCTTTGTATTTTCCGCCGGCGATGTCCAATGACAGGAATGGGGACTGCCAGCGCCGTTTAGAATCGAACGGAATGGATATGCCCCAACTGAATCTACTGTGGGGTAGGAGCACTGGCCACTTGAAACGACTCCTCACGGCTCTGGCGTTGGCAATTTTCCTCACGCTGGCGGGCTATGCCCAGCGAACGGATGCTCCGTTGCCGAATGCTCCTCGCCCGACTGCGGTGCTTTCCAATTCCACGACTCCTTCCTATCTACCGAACGCCGGCGAGGCGCTGGCGATGACGCGCCCGCATGGACTTCGCTCCGACACGGCCGAGATGGACTCGTCGGCATTGGGGGACGTTTCGCTCTACACGGTGGTGGACCTGGCGCTGCGCAACAGCCACTCGGTTCACATTGCTGAAGCGGACCAGCAGCGGACACGCGCCATCTGGATGGAGACCCGTGACATTTACATCCCCAGTTTTTCGGTCGGTTCGGGTCTGGGATATTCGTATGGCTTCCCTCTCGGCAGTCCAACGCTATTCAATGTGCAATCGCAGTTTCTCGCATTCAGTTTCTCTCAGCCGGACTACGTACGGTCTGCGCACGCAGCGGCCAAAGCCTCGACGCTCAACCTGAAGGATCAGCGGCGCCAAGTGATTCTGGATGCTTCCGTAACTTACATTGAGCTAAATAAAACGCTGGCGGAAATTCAGGCGCTGCAGCAGGCGATGTCCGATACGGACAAGCTGGTGTCTGTCGTGCAGGATCGATTCGACGCGGGTCTTGAAAGCAAAATGGACCTGACGCAGGCTAAGCTGACGCGTGCGCAGATTCAGTTGCAAAAGATTCATCTGGAAGATCACGCAGATGAGTTACGCGGACATTTGTCTGGACTAACGGGCCTGGATCCGAACGCAATTACGCCGGCGGCATCTTCCGTTCCCCGGTTGCCTGATCTGGATTTTCAAGGGTTGCTGTCGAAGGAAAATGAGGCTCCCGCAGTGCAAGCTGCCTTGGCCACTGCAAACGCCAGAATGTACGAAGCCTGGGGAGACAAGCGGGCGGAGAATCGACCCATCGTGTACGGCGCGTTTCAGTATGCCCGATTCGCCAGTTTCAACGGGTATGACCAGTATTACCTTCACTTTTCTCCGAACAATGTCGGAGTCGGTATCAATGCAACGTGGCCACTCTTCGATCGGATCAAGCACGCCAAAGCGGAGGAGTCGGCCGCGATTGCAAAACATGATCGACAGCAGGCGGAGCTGGCAAAGATCCAAAACAGCGAGAATAATCTAGCGCTTGTCCACAGCCTGCGCGAACTGGAGGCGCAGGAACAGGTCGCTGACCTGCAACAGCAGCTGGCCCAGGATACGCTGACCGCGACCGTGACCCAGATGAACCAGGGCGGCACGAATGGCCAGCCTGTGACGCCGCAGCAGGCCGATCAATATCGCGTGGAAGAGCGGACCCGCTTCGTGGGGCTTCAAGACGCCCAATTTAACGTCACCAAAGTGAAACTCGATCTGCTGAGTGCGATGGGAGAACTGGAAGATTGGGCCAAAGGAAGCACCCAACCGTCGCCGGACAGTGCGACAGCCAGCTCCCCTGTCTTATCTCATTAAGAGAACGAAAGCACCTCCTCCCGAAGGCTCTTAAGTGCTTCTGCCAGAGCCCAAAATTCCGTTCTCAGGAACCCCTTCCGCCAGCCGCAGGAAACCAACATCCAGACCCTATCTAGTGGTAAAATTAAGGTTGATCTTATGCCCCTAAAGACAATCTTTCTTAACCCGCCCTCCTTTGAGAACTTTGATGGTGGCGCCAGTTCACGCTGGCCTGCCACCCGCGAAATCGAATCCTACTGGTATCCCGTCTGGCTGGCGTATCCGGCTGGAATGCTGGAAGGTTCTCGCCTTCTCGACGCGCCGCCGCACCATGTTACCGCGCCGGAAACTATCGAGATCTGCAAGCAGTATGAGTTCCTGGTGTTGTTCACCAGCACGCCCGGCTGGCAGGGCGATCAAAAGTTGGCAGAAGCCATCAAGGCTGCGAACCCGTCGATTCGAATTGCATTCGTCGGACCGCCGGTGACCACGTCGCCGGATCGCGCCTTGAATGAGTGCCCGGTGATCGACTTTGTTTGCCGTCGCGAATTTGATTTCTCCACGGTGGAATTTGCCAACGGCAAACCGCTGAATGAAATTCTTGGCATCAGCTATCGCCAGGATGGTCAGATCGTTCACAATCCCGATCGTCCCCAGGTCGAAGATCTGGATGCGATGCCATGGGTGACAGACATTTACAAGCGCGACATGGACGTGACGAAATACAACGTTCCATTCCTGCTGCATCCTTACGTCTCGCTCTACTCGACTCGCGGCTGTCCGGCGCAATGTACATTTTGTCTGTGGCCGCAGACCCTGAGCGGACATGCGTGGCGCAAGCGTTCTACCGACGATGTAGCCGCCGAAATGGCGCATGCCAAGGAACTGTTTCCGCACGTCAAGGAGTACTTCTTCGACGACGACACTTTCAACATTCAAAAAGCTCGCACCATCGAGCTGTGCGAAAAGTTGAAGCCGCTTGGGCTGACCTGGTCCTGCACCTCGCGCGTCACGACCGACCGTGAAACGCTGAAGGCGATGCGCGAAGCTGGATGCCGCCTGCTGATTGTCGGCTTCGAGTCCGGCGATCCGCAAATCTTAAAGAACATCAAGAAGGGTGCCACCGTCGAACGCGCCCGCGACTTCACTCGTGATTGCCACGATCTTGGCCTTACCATCCACGGCGATTTCATTCTTGGACTACCTGGTGAAACCAAGGAATCGATTCGCAACACCATCAACTTCGCCAAGTCGCTCGACGTGGAGACAATTCAGGTTTCCATCGCCCATGCATATCCGGGAACGGAATTTTACGACTTCGCCAAGAGCAACGGTTTCATCATCAACAACGGCGCCATGGTCGATGAAGAAGGCCATCAACTGGCCCACGTGGAATACCCGGGACTGCCGACGGAATATGTTCTGGAGATGGTGCATCGCTTCTACGATGAATACTATTTCCGCCCCAAGGCCGCGTGGCGCGTGGTCAGCAAGGCGATCGCCAATCGCGACCTGCCGCGCTTATATGTTGAGGCGAAAGCTTTCCTGAAGCTGCGCGCACAACGGAATCGCGTGGTCGCCAAAAGCAAGCGGGACAAGGCCGCCGTCGCTGCCACGCAACAGGTCGGCGCCTAAGGGGCGCCCGGTTCGGCTGGATTTTCATCGCGCGGTCAGCCTGGAAACAGCTGGCCGCGTTTCTGTTGCACACGCCGACAAGGCCGAAATGAAGCCTGCAACGCAGGTTGAGGAATCTCGCCATCGCCATTTCCCAGTCCACCATGACATTTCGCCGCTACCTGATTCTCGGTGCTGTCATGGTTGGCGCATCGGTGGGCGATACATTCCTCAGCAAAGGCATGAAGCAAGTCGGCCCTGTGTCGCTGCATCACCTGCTGACGCTGTTGATCGCGCTGAAAAACCCCTGGGTGTTTAGCGGAATTGCTTTCCTGATTTTCTTTTTCGCTTCCTATCTGACCGCGCTCTCCTGGGCCGATCTGACATTTGTTCTTCCTGCCACCGGCTTCGGATACGTGATCGTCGCCCTGCTATCGAAATTCTGGCTGCACGAAACTCTTTCACCGGCGCGTTGGTTTGGAATTGCGCTCATCACGCTCGGCGTGGGCTTCGTGACCCACGGTCCTTCCTATACCAACCACAATCATCCGGAAGCGGAGGACGTGTCCGCTCCATCTGCGAATGCGTCAGCACTCACGGCCGCAGGGGAGGAGGATAAGTCAGCATGAATCTTTCTAACGCATTTGCTGTGTGGTCGATGATCGGGGTGATCGTGCTGCTGGCCACAGCGGGCGACGTTTTGCTGGCCGGGGCGATCCGTCAGATTGGCGATTTTGATGTGATTCGCAGCCACTCCGGACTGAAGGGTGCAATCCTCGCGGTGTTGCGCAACGCGCGCTTTTTCTCCGGAGTACTCTGCATGGCGCTGAGTTTCTTCTCGCTGCTGTTTGCACTGAGTTGGGCGGATGTCAGCCTGGTGGCGCCCGCGTCGGCTGCTCTGACATTCGTTACCAACGCGTTTGCGGCCAAGTGGATATTGAAGGAAAACGTGGACGGAAGGCGCTGGATCGCGGCCGTATGCGTTTGCACCGGAGTATTTTTTCTAAGCCGCTAGAGCGCCGAATTCCTTATCGAAATAGCCGCATGATTCCCTGCGACGGCAAGTCGGGTTGCAGAAATTTCTGTGGCTTTCCCGCTGCCTTTGTCACTGCCTCGGCCGCTAAATTCCCACTGCGGACGGCCCCTTCCATGGTGGAAGGCCAGCCAGTCGCCGTCCAGTCCCCTGCCAGAAAAATTCCTGGCCACGTCGTCACTGGACCGGGCCGATGTGCATCCAGTCCCGGGGTGACTGAAAACGTTGCGCGTACTTCTTTCACCACCGCGGCTTTGAGCAGCTTCGCCTGGCGCACGATTGGAAAGAATTCCGCCAGCTCTCGCAGGGCCAGGTCGATGATCTGCTGGCGTGACATGGGAACCAGCGTCTTCGACGCACTCACGACCAGCTCGAGATAACTGCCGGCATCCTCGGCGCGTCGCTGCGGCTGCAATTTCGTCTTGTTGTACATCCATTGAATCGTGGTATCGAGCAGAACCGCGTGATCCAGGTCAGTAATGGTGCGATCGAACCACAGATGGATTCCTGTAATCGGCGAATGCTGAAAGTGTTCCAATTGTTCTGCGAGCGATGCAGAAGATCCTCCCACGGTTGGCGGCAGCAACGGGTACAGCTTTTGCATCGACTCAAATGGTACCGCCAGCACCACGGCATCCGCATCGATGTTGCTGCCCTCCAATCCAATTCGCCACCGCCGGCTCTGCTCGTCATACTGAAAGCTGTCGACACTTGTGCGCAAACTCACTTGACCGCCGTGCGCCTCGATGAATCTGACCGCGTGCGAATACAACTCGCTCAGCGGAATGGTCGGCACTCCCATCCAACCTGCCTGTGCTGATTGCATGAACGATGTACGAAACACCATCGCAGCATAATGGACTGAAACGCGATCGAGGTCCTCGTTGAGCGCACTTACCAGCACTGGATTCCAGAATCGATCGATGGCGCGCCGCGTTTGCCCATGACGAGCCAGCCAAGCGGCAAAGTTCTCTCCATTGTCGGCGGGGACATCCTGCAGAAAGCTCATCATCCCTCGACTGATGGCGACCTTGTCGGACAGCGACAACGCGGAAGACTGTAGAAACGCCATCGCGTTATGCAAGGGTGCAGGCAATTTTCCTGGGCGCAGAAGACTTTGCCGTCCGCCCGGCTCCATGAAGGTGATGCGATCGAACCAGCGAATCTGATCCGCCACGCCAAGCTGTTTGTAGAAAGCGATCAGGTTGGTGCAGCAGCCCAATAAAACGTGCTGGCAGTTGTCGACCACTTCTCCGGTGCCAGGATGTTCATACGAAGATGCACGACCTCCGACGTACGGACGCCGCTCGATCAGGTGAACGTGATAGCCGGAGTCTGCAAGTGCGCATGCGGCGGACAGGCCTGCAAGCCCACCACCAACGACCGCTACGTCGTGAATGCTGGCACCGTGGGTGGTCGCGTCTGAGATGGGGGTTGCTGAGGTCATGATGAAAATAAAGTTCTGTCGACTACGTGCTTTGCACCAACCGCAAGCGAAACGCCATCCACAATCCGCGGGCCAGGATCCAAAGCTTCTCTCCCGTAGAAACGCTCACTCGCCTGGCGAACACTTCGTAGTGGGCGTTTTCAATGCGCTGTAACAGGCGTCGATAAATTGTTACCAGAACCCACAAAGCCGCTCGGCTATCCGGCGAAATCAACGGCACAAGGCTATCGGCGGCCCGGTAATATTCGTGGGCGCGGCCAGCCTCCATCGCCATCAATCCGCGTTCGTCCAACGTAACTTGCTGGTCTGCACGGCGCGCAGTGAACTGTTCCGGCTTGAGGTGAAATTGTTCCAGATCCTGGAGCGGCAGATACACCCGGCCACGCTCCGCATCTTCGCGCACATCGCGCAGAATATTTGTCAGCTGAAATGCAATGCCGGTCTGCTCTGCCAGCGATTCCGCTCGCGCATCGGTATAGCCGAAAATGCGAATGCACACCAGGCCTACAACGGAGGCCACGAAGTAACAGTATCGATAGAGATCATCGAACGTCTGATACGTGGTCACCGTGCTGTTGGCGGGTGTAGTCAGGTCCAGCATCGTTCCCTGCACCAACTGGTCCAGCAGTTCTGTTGAGATTGCGAATCGCTGCTGGGTGTCTCGCAATGCGATAAATACTGGATTGTCTGTGGACTCACCAGCGGCGGCGCGATGCCAATCCTCGAGCCACCGTTGCGACTGCATCAACCGTTCCTCGCGCGGAAGGCGCTCGTCGTCCGCCAGATCATCCGCGTGACGCATGAACGCGTACACTGCGCACACGGCGGCACGCTTGGGCTTTGGCAACGCGCGAAATGCGTAGTAGAAATTTTTGGCTTCTCGCCGCGCAATCGTTTCGCAGGCGGCATATGCTTGCGCCACCGATTCGATCACGCAGCCTGCCTTGCGGTCAGTCGCTCAAGAAACGCGCGCAATAGCAGCGCCGCCTTGCGCGGTTTGGAGATCGCTGGGCGAGAACGCAGCACGTCGTAGTCTTGATTCTGAATTGCCCGCAGAATCTCTTGTCCGCCGCGGCTGAACAGCGCCAGGTCGACCGCAATCTCCTTGTCGACCCGGTGGACCAAGGGTTCGCCTGCCGCAAACAATTTCTGCGCGAACTCCACTTCGTGTTCCATCAGATTGCGAAATTCCGGACTGAATCGGCGGTCGCGAATCTGATCTTCCGTCGCCCCGAATCGCTCCATATCCTCCAACGGCAAATAGATGCGATTGCGCAGGTAATCCTCACCCACATCCTGCCAGAAGTTCGCCAGCTGCAGCGCGGTGCAGGTGAAATCTGAAAGCGTGAATAACTCCGGCTCCCGATATCCGCAAACATACAGCACCAGATGCCCGACTGGATTGGCTGAATTGCGGCAGTAACCGAATACATCCTGCATGGTGCGATAGCGCGTTACAGTTTGATCCTGACGAAAGGCAACCAGCAGGTCGGCGAAGGGGGCTTTGGGAATGTTGCAGACATGGATCGTTTCTGCCAGAGCAACAAATACGGGGTGACGCGTCACACCGTGATAGCAGGCATCCAGCTCGTCATTCCAAAAATCCAGCAGCGCTAACGATTGCTGGGGGTCACCGACTTCATCTCCAAGATCGTCAGAGATGCGGCAGTATGCATAAATACTTTGGAAGTGCGGACGCAGCCGCTTCGGCAGAAACCAGGTGGCAACATGAAAATTCTCATAGTGAGATTCGGCCAACTCACGACAGTACGCCTGCGCCTCTGCCAGCGTGGGCGCATGGTCAGGCATGCCGTATTGGGCGGGAAGCTTACGCCACGCCGACGCCAATACTTCCGCGGAATTTCTAGCCGTTTCCTGCAGCCCGCTAGCCATCGTTCAATCCTTCGCCAGGATGGATCGCAATTTTAATATCGTTGGAGCGATTTAAAAACCGCCGAAAAACAGGAACCAGTTCCTGCAGTGATGCTCTCCCGGTCAGAAACTTGCAGCTCTCGAACTCGCCACTGGCAATCCAGTCAAAGGCACGGCGACACACAGATGGGCGATGATGAAAGCTGGCTCGCAGCGTCAGGTCGTTGTAATGCAGGCGATTGGTATCGAGTGTCACCTGCGTTCCCACGGCACAGCCGCCAAAGAAATTGACCACGCCACCCTTACGCACCATGTCCACGGCCCATTGCCAGGTCTCCGGCGTCGCCACCGCCTCAACTACCGAATCGGCTCCGCGGCCCTGGGGAGTCAGCGCGCGAACGGCAGCAATCACATCATCGGTCGTTGTTGTTCGCACAACATGACGCGCCCCAAACGAGCGAGCCAGCTCCACTTGTTCCGGGTGCTTTACCACGGCAATCACTTCAATCTTGCTCAACGCCGCCGCGTGAATAAACATTAGACCAATGGGGCCGGCTCCAATCACCACCATCTGATCTCCAGCCTGGGCACCTGTTTCATCCATGCCATACAGCACACAAGCCAACGGCTCGGTCAGGGCTGCATGCTCCAGCAGTAACGACTTGGGAACCAGAAAAGTATTCTTCGCCACAATGCGCGCGGGAATCCGAAAATATTCGGCATAGGCGCCGTTGTTGAAAACCAGATCGTCGCAAAGATTTTCCTGCTGTCGCTGACAGAAATAGCAATTCCCGCACGGTGCAGAATTGACCGCGACCACGCGATCTCCTTCGCGGAATTTCGTCACCTCCTCGCCCACCTGGGAGACGATGCCGGCCATTTCATGTCCAAACGGAGCGGGCGGCTTCAGCATTTTTTCGTGATAGCCGCGGCGAAATACTTTCAGATCGGTTCCGCAGGTCAGCGCGGCTGCGACACGGACAACAATCTCCCCCGGGCCCGCTTCCGGGACTGGTAATCTTTCAATCCGAACATCTTCTTTGCCGTACAAAACAGCGGCATTCATTTCAGCGGCCATATCGATGGTCTTGCAGACTGCATTGTGTGTCGATCGACTTAAACTTTCTTTCGCTCTTGACATAACGGAAACGGGAAGCATCTACGGCTGAATTACTACTTTCATGGAGTCCGGTTTAGGCTCAGAGGCAAAGACGATCGCTTCGGCTGCCTGTTCCAGCGGAAACGTATGGGAAATCAAGCGAGTTAAATTGAATCGATCGGGATAGCCATCCAGAACCAGTTGAGAAGCGATGTGCTGCACATCCGCGGAAGAACTGTACGATCCGATCAGGGATTTCTCGTCCATGCAGATTGCCGCTGGGTCGATGACTACTTCCCCATGCTGGGTGGCGGCGAACAGCAACACTCGTCCGCCGAAGCGAGCCGCATCCATGGCTGGACGAATCAATGCGTTCCCGCCGACAGCCAAAATCACAACATCCGCGCCGCGGCCTTCGGTACGTTCTTTCACTACAGCGATCGGATTCTGCTTATCGGCATAGATGGGATGACGCAGATCGAATTGCGATGCCACTTCATGACGCGAGGGATATAGATCGGAGGTGAGCACGGTCGCACCGGTCTGCCTCGCCAGAGACGCCAGTAATATTCCTATCGGTCCCTGACCGATGACAAGCACGGTCTCATCGGCCTGGAGGTGAAGATTGTGAATCGCCTTATAGCAAGTATTGACGGGCTCAATCCAGAGCGCCTGTTCGAATGGAACATGATCCGGAATGCGAACCAGGCCGCGCTCGACAATCCAATCCATCACTCGAATGTATTCAGCGAAACCGCCGCCTGACGGTTCAAATCCCGCGGTACATCCCACGCGCTTGTAGCTCTCGCACTGCGAAAATGTTTTCTTCGTGCAGTAGTAGCAACCTTTGCCACAGGGAATGTGATGGAAGGCCATTACCCGATCGCCGACCTTCCAACCGCTCACCTTGTCGCCGACCGCGGCAATCACTCCGGCCATTTCATGGCCAAAAATGCGCGGCGCGGAATGTGAACCGGTGTGAATCTTCTTCAGGTCGGTGCCGCAGATTCCGCAGCTATGAATTTTGACCAGGACTTCGCCCGGGGCAATTTCAGGAACAGGCACGTTCTCTACACGAACATCGTTGATGCCGCGATAGACTGCTGCCCGCATTGTGGGGGGGATTGAACCGTTGAGGGTAGTCACTGTTTCCATTTTATTCCGCTTGCCTTAAAAACTGGAGCAATGCTGCTGCCATTGCCTGGGATGCCTGCGCCGACCGTCTTCCGAGCCGCAACGTGGTGGGAATCAGCCATGGGTGCAATGCTACATACATTGCAAACGCCCCGCTCCGAAAACTGCCTTGTACATCGGTAAAACGACTCAAATCCGGCAAATTTTCGTCGACCGAATCACTGATGGCACGCAGGGTTCGAAACGGCAGGGACCGTTCCATAGCCAACCTCGCCACGGTTGCCGCTTCCATGTCCACCAGGTCGGCATTCCACTGCGCGGCTAGCTTCGGCTTTTCGTCGCGTCCAACCACATGATCCGCAGTCAGCAATACACCCTCTCCATCCTCGCACGCAAACAGTTCGCTAGTCTGTTCGTCGATCACAATTGAAGGCCAATAGACCCCATCGATCCGCACCCCGTCCCGCAACGCCCCAGCATATCCCACAGAAATTACCGAGCGCAGCGGACCGCGGGATTCAGCCAGGTCCAACGCACGCGTGACCCGCTCTTTGCCCATGCCGGCACACACCACAATCGCACGGTCGCTTTCCCAAACGCTGGTGCCTTCGTGACGGGACACCGCAGGAGCGGGCCAATCGCGCACCAGCGGCGCCACCTCCCGTGGGAGCGCAGCGAGAATCGCGATTCTCGGTCGACCCGCTGCGACGCTCATGACGCTGGAGCATACCCGTGGGCGCGAAACCAGTCGATCGCAGATTTCAATGCCGAATCCACCGGTACCACCTGAAATCCTAAATCTCGTTGCGCCTTTGCCGAGCTGGCAAACATTTTCTTCTTTCCCATGCGTACCGCTTCCACCGTTGCCCTGGGTTCACGGCCGCGCAGACGACCCGTAATCCATTCATCGAAGAACGCGAACGTCATGGCAACTGCGTGCGGCACCTGCATGGTTGGCGACGGCAAACCCGTCATCGCAGCCATGCGATCCAGAATCTGCTTCAGCGTAAGATTCTCGCCGCCTAATATGTATCGCTCTCCCGATGTGCCACGATCGAGCGCCGCCACATGCATGTCTGCCACGCGCTGCACATCCACCAGGTTCAGGCCGGTATCCACATACGCCGGGAATTTTCGATTCAGAAAGTCGACCACGATGCGACCCGTGGGTGTGGGCTTCGCATCCTCCGATCCGACCGGCGTAGTCGGATTTAGAATGACGACCCGCTGGCCAAGACGCGCTGCTGCGATGGCTTCCTGTTCCGCTAAAAATTTGGAGCGCTTGTAATGGCCGATCATGTTCGCGATCGATACTGGAGTCTCTTCGTCGACAATCGTGCCGTCGGAGCGAAATCCCATGGTCGCGACGCTCGAGGTATAAACGACGCGACTGACCCCCGTTTCCCGCGCCAGCTGCAACAAGGCCTTCGTCCCCTCAACATTGGCGGCATACATGGTTTTTGGATCGGGCACCCACAGCCGGTAATCGGCGGCAACATGGACTAAAGCATCACAGCTGGAAATTGCGCTGCGAAGATTTTCCGGCTGCAACAGATCGCCTGGGACAAGTTGCGCGTGCAGACCTTCCAGGTGTTCCGTGCGACTCGTCTTGCGGGTCAACAAACGCAGCTCCGCTCCTGCTGCGCTCAGCGACCGGGCAACATGACTCCCGACAAATCCAGTGGCTCCGGTAACAAAGATCCGCATAGAAAGGGGGCTAAAAGGTGGACGGTTCGGTGCCCACTCAATCCAGTCTTTGGCTTGAATGGGGCTGCTTTAGTCCAGCGCTTCGGCTTTCATGCCGATATTCTTTTCGCCGGCAGCTTTCTTTTCCCAGTAGCGCTGCACCCAGGCTTCCCAGCTTTTGCCGGCTGCGGAATCGCGTCCAGTAAATGCCAGGCCGGCAATTTCCGAGTAAGGAATCGACACCCTCTCCGAAGTATCTTTCGGCATGATGCGAACGATGGCGCGATGGAGCGCTGGCGCAGGCCGGCGATCGAAGATGTAGCCCTCGATGCGCACACCGGTCTTAAGCGTGATGGTCACGTCGCCGCGATATCCAAAGGCCTGCTCCAGCGCCTCTCGAGTTTCTTCCTCGGTGGCGAGTGCCGGAATCCAGCCTTCCAGAACTTCGCGCTCCGCTCCAGGCGCAACTTCCATCGCATCCGGATCAGCGACTGGCTTGGTGGTAGCTTCCGTCATGCGCGCGTTTCCTCCAGCGAGGATTGCGGCACCTCAATATTCACCAGAGGATTTTTTGCATGTCACCGGCTTCACCGGATGGCTTAGAAGATCGAGCGCTCCACGATCCGGATATAACGTCATGGTCGCCTTCGCCGTCGCCCACAATCCCTTCAGCGAGCCAAAGGTAAAGTTCACGCCAGAGGCTTCATAGCCGGAGTGAACCATGCAATTCGCACACTTTGGATTGCCGGACTCCGTCCCATAATGCGACCACTCCGTGGCTTCCATCAGTTCGGCAAAGCTATCCGCATATCCGTCCTGCAGCAAATAGCAAGGCTTCTGCCATCCGAAAATGTTATAGGTCGGCATGCCCCAGGGAGTGCAGACGAAATCTCGCTTGCCCATCAGAAATTCCATGTACATCGGCGATGCATTGAAGCGCCAGCTCTTCTTGCGGTTGGCAAGAATGGCGCGGAATAATCTGCGAGAGCGCGCTCTGCCCAGAAAATGCTTCTGGTCCGGAGCCTTTTCGTAGGTGTATCCGGGCGCGACCATCATCGACTCCACGCCCGCATTCATCATCTCGTCAAAGAAACCACGCACGCTGTTCGGATCAGCGCCGTCGAATAAAGTTGTATTCGTGGTCACGCGGAAGCCCTTGGAAACCGCCTCGCGAATGCCCTCAATCGCTTTGTCGTATCCGCCTTCCAGGCAGACAGAGAAGTCATGGTGTTCGCGCTGCCCATCCATATGCACGGAGAAGGAGAGATATTTGCTGGGCTTGAACAGGTGCAGTTTCTCTTTCAGCAGCAGCGCATTGGTGCAAAGGTAGATGTACTTTCTTTCTCGCAACCAATCCTTCAACAATCTCGCCTATCTGCGGATGCAGCAGCGGTTCTCCGCCAGGAATTGAAACCATCGGGGTACCGCATTCATCCACCGCGCGAAAGCATTCTTCCGGCGTCAATTGCTTCTTTAAAATGTGGGCTGGATATTGGATTTTTCCGCAGCCGGCGCAGGCCAGGTTACAGCGAAATAATGGCTCCAGCATCAGAACCAAGGGATAACGCTTGCGGCCACTCCAGCGCTGGCGCAACACATAGGTTGCAACCGTCCACATTTGTGAGATTGGCACAGCCATTCAAATTCTCCTTCTTGCTACACTTCGTGTCTGTTTCTGTTTCCGGAGCGACAATTACGGCCGCGCCACAATCTGCGATTCGATTCTGGTTCCCATATCTTCAGCCTGCTTCGCTCTACGATACGTTGTAAGCGCCAGCAGAGGGAAATAGTTGCGGTACATGTGATATGACAAGTAAAAAACCCGCGGAAATCCAGTGCCGGTGTAGTATTCCTCATTCCAGGAACCGTCCGCTTGTTGATGCTGCAGCAGCCAGCGAATTCCCTTGGCTACAGAGTCGCTGCGAATATCTCCCGCCGCCAGCAATCCTAAGATCGCCCACGCCGTTTGCGATGCGGTACTCGCTCCGATGCCTCGCGCCGTTGGATTGTCGTAGCTGGCACAGCTTTCGCCCCAGCCTCCATCCGCATTCTGCACCATGCGAATCCATTCCGCCGCCTGCTGAATTTGCGGCTCATGATTCCAGATGCCCATCGCCTCTAATCCGCGCAACACCAGAAACGTGCCATACAAATAATTGACGCCCCAGCGTCCGAACCAGCTTCCGTCCGACTCCTGCTCGCGATAGATAAACTCGATCGCTTTCACGACTCGCGGATCTTCGCGCGTGATGCCATAACTCGCCAGCATCTCAAGGATGCGTCCGGTAATGTCGACCGTCGGTGGATCCAGCATGGCGTTGTGATCGGCGAACGGAATATGCTGGAAAATCATTTTGGTGTTGTCTTTGTCGAAGCTGGCCCAGCCTCCGTTCTTGCACTGCATTGCCCAGATCCATTGAATGGCTCTCTGGGTCACGTCATACTGATATCGCTCCCGCGGATTCTCTACCTTGTTGAGAGCCAGCAGCACCTGCGCAGAATCGTCAATGTCCGGGTAGAACTCATTATTGAATTCAAAATACCAGCCACCCGGCTCAACATGGGGAACTTTGACAGACCAGTCGCCCTTGTGACGAACTTCTTTCGACAACATCCAGTCGGCCGCCTGCAACAAACGCGGATCGCGGCTGGAAACACCGGATTCGCCCAGCGCAAACAGGGCATACGCCGTATCCCATACAGGCGAGCGGCAAGGTTGCATGCGGAATGTAGGTTCGCTCTTTCCCGGAACTCCCGCGTCCTCGATGCCCAGCTTTTCAAACTCGTCTAACGCTCGAATCACCTGCGGATCGTCCAGCGAATAACCCAAGCAGCGCAAGGCGATTGCGGTATTCAAAATGCCCGGATAAATTGCTCCCAGGCCGTCGGACATCTCCACCCGCTCCAGGATCCACTTTTCCGCTTTTTTCAGCGCGATGGCTCGCAACGGCCGCACGTGAACGCGTTCCGACCAGTGCGTGATCTTGTCGAGCACCAGGAAAAAATTTCTCCAGCTAAATGCCTTCTTGTCCCAGTGCAGGTTCAGATTGGCTTTTTCACGGCCACCGACAAACAGTTCGTCAATTCCCTGCTCCGCCGGAATTTTCTTGAATGGCTTCTTGGCGTAGGCCACCGATAACGGCACCAGCATGGCGCGCGACCAGGAAGAGATTTCGTACAGGTTGAAGTAGAACCATTTGGGAAATAGAACGATCTCCGGTGGAATTGCCGGGACCGCGTTGTAGTCATACTGACCGAAGAAGCACAGATACAGCTTGGTGTAGGTGTTTACCTCAGTGGCGCCGCCGTTGGCCAGGATCCATTCGCGCGCTTTCACCAGCGGTACATCGTCCGCAGACCATCCCATCAGCTTCAGCGCGAAATAGGCTTTGACAGACGCGCTCAGGTTCGACGGTCCGCCGGTATAGGTGCCCCATCCGCCATCGCCCTGCTGATGGCGCAGAATTTCTGTGATCGTGCGACGCATCCGGCCCTCGTCGCCGGTGCCCAGCAGCGTATGCAACATGATGTAGTCGGACTCGAGAGTCGAGTCAGCTTCCAACTCGCCGCACCAATAGCCTTCAGGCTCCTGCTGCGAGAACAGCAGCTCCCGCGAGGCGTCAATCGCCTGCTCCACTTCGTCCAGACCTGCGTCCAGTCTTCCGAATCGAACTGTGGTGCCGTGCTTGGCTTGATCCACTGTGGCCATAAATGTCGACAAACGAACTATAGTCCCTTATTCATAGGATGCTGTCCGCTAAAAAACACATTCGGGCCGATAGCCCGAAAAACGTGTGCGAAGCTGCTCAGATACTTAGGTGCCTACGGCGCGACAGTTGCCGATTGTTCCGGCGCGGCTGCGATGGCACGAACAATTTCGGGAGGAAGGCCGAACCGAACATTTTCCGGCATCACCTCAACCTCTTCCACTTCGCCGAAACCATTTCGCTGCAAATAATTGATGACATCCTGTACCAGGATTTCCGGCGCGGACGCACCTGCCGTGACAGCGACTGTCTTCGCGTGCTCCAACCACTCCGAGCGAATTTTCTCCGAATCATCAATCAGGTATGCAATTGTGTCCAGGTTCCGCGAGACTTCCACCAGGCGGTTGGAGTTCGAGCTGTTATTCGATCCCACCACCAGCACCAGATCAGCCTGGTGCGCCACATTCTTCACCGCTACCTGACGATTTTCTGTCGCGTAGCAGATGTCTTGCGAATGTGGTCCGACGATATTCGGAAACTTTGCTTTCAGCGCATGGATGATGTCGCGCGCTTCATCCAGGCTTAGAGTCGTCTGCGTCAGGTACGCTACCCGCTCTGGGTTCGGCACTTCCAGCGCCGCCACTTCTTCGACAGTGGAAACCACCTGGGTCTCTTCCGGCGCTTCACCCAGCGTGCCTTCAATTTCGTCGTGATCGCGATGGCCAATCAGCACCAGCGAATATCCCTGCCGCGCGAATTTCACCGCCTCCACATGCACCTTGGTTACCAGCGGACATGTGGCGTCGATCACCTTCAATTTCCGCTGCCGGCTGATCTCCCGCACGGCCGGAGAAACACCGTGGGCGCTGTAAATTACCCGCGCGCCTTCCGGCACCTCATCGATGTCGTGCACGAAGATCGCACCCTTCGCCGCTAAATCATTGACGACGAAGCGATTATGGACAATCTCGCGGCGCACGTAGATGGGCGCGCCGAAGGTCTCAAGAGCGATCTGGACCACGTCAATGGCGCGCACTACGCCGGCACAAAATCCGCGTGGCTTCAGCAGAAGAATGCGGCGATCGGTGGCGTGGGGGGGTAGAGGTAGATCCCTTAGTAATCACAGTCACACCTAAGTATACCGTTCGAAGCGCGTCTCCGCTAGCGCAAATCGATCAATTTTGCACCAATTCTGCAGCATATATTTACGGCTTCGGAGCGCTATTTTGGGTTGCTTTCCAACGCGCTTTCGGCCTTGCCACAGCATACATTTGCATCGCGATTTCATTGAACAGTCCGCCGCGATCATTTCCGATCCGATACAGGTCAAAGTGGGTGCGGTCGGGGATGAAGGTGAAATGCTCGTCGGCATGCAAGCCCTGAAACACCGCGTCCAGCTTGTGCGCCGCGCCGTCCAGATAAAACGTGTCGGCAGTTCCGACGTAAAGATGCACCTTGCCTCTCAGGTCGCGACCGATCTGTGGCCACTGCTGCGCCACTCGATACGCAATGTCGTAATGCTGCTGCCAATACGCCACCACTGCCGGGTCAACATCGCCCGTGTAGTGATTGAACAGGGGTTCCGGCCGGCCTCCTGGACCTCGCGGAGAAAATACCCAATCGAACGAACGGACCTGGCCGCCGTAATGCCCGAGCACATCTTCCAGTTGCGTCAGTTCCTGGAAGGTGGCCATGACTTTTCCCTTGTCACGAATGATGGGATAGGGAGTGCCATCTGGTTTGCGATAGGCGTTCGCATGCGCGGCATATAAATCAATCCCGGTGAAGTCATGAAAATCACTTGGGTCCGGCGAGGTCGACCACGTTCCTCCAAAAATCTTCGGATACGTCACCTGCAGCCACAACGTCGCCCAACCGCCCGAGGAGTGGCCGTTCAGGAAGCGCCCACTCGGCTTCGCATCCATGCGGTACTCGCGCTCCAGCGCTGGAATCGCCTCCTGCGTCAGGGCCTGCCCCCACGGGCCATTGT
Source organism: uncultured Acidobacteriota bacterium (assembly GCA_963735505.1). Lineage (GTDB taxonomy): Bacteria > Acidobacteriota > Terriglobia > Terriglobales > Acidobacteriaceae > JAKAAZ01. The sequence goes on from CAVTLR010000019.1 coordinate 424,745, forward strand.
TCACGGAATCCGCAAATTCATGCGTGCCTCGTGGGCTGCTTTCATCCAGCAACACCCAGATCATGGGAGGCATCTCGCCCTCCGCCATGCGCTGGTACAACATGGCCGCGGTGAATTTGTTGTGGTCCATCATCCCGCCAAAACCGTGCGTGAAATACACAGTGGGATAACGCTGTTTCGGATGCTCGTTATATCCCGGGGGCAACAGTACCCAGGCACGGATATGCATGGATCGGCCCCAAAACTGCGTCAATGACGGGCTCTCAAAGTCGAACTTCTTTATCGAGTCTGTTGCACCCTGTTTTTCGGCTGCGCTCATTTTTGGCGGCAACCAATCGCGCGTCTTCGGCTGAATCGTCTTCACCAGTGTCAACTGCGGCTCCTCGCCCTGGCCGGCGGTCCAGTGCGCCAGCAAGGTCGGAGCACTCTTGATGTCTCCCGGCTGCCGGCCGTAATACGAATAGGTATTCGACGTGTCGAGGACGGCCTGCACTACGTAATCTCCCGGCGGCAACTTGGAGAAGCCAGCGGGGAAGGCAATGTTGTCGGTGTCGATGTCGACCGACTCGCCGGGCTTCCAACCGCCGATATCCTTTGCGGCGATTGAAATGCTGGCAGGGTGAAACTCATTCACATCGACATCTTCCAGCTTGGTTCCCTGCTTGATGAAAAGAATCAGCCGCCCTGAAACGGGCGTGGTCTGCTGCGCGCCCAGCGTCACGCGAAAGAAGAGATGTTGCGGTGAAGGGGTCGACACCGCTTGCGCGAAGCAGCCGATCGATACAGCGCCAAAAATGAGTGGGAGAAAGTTGAGAGACCGCATCCGAAATGTCTTCATCGTGCGCGAGTGTATCAGAGGAAAGCCGAATCGCAATCGCTTGTTTTCTGTGGGTGAGATTGTGTTTTCTTCGCCTACCGTGCGCTCGTCTTCAGCATCTGCTCGGCGTGCTTGAGGCTGGTCTCGGTCACCTGTGCGCCGCTGAGCATGCGGGCAATTTCCTGGCGTCGCTGGTCCTTCGACAATTGCCGGACACCCGTCTTCGTGCGCCCGCCATGCTCTTGCTTTTCAATCAGGAAATGCTGATCGGCGAATGCGGCAATCTGGGGCAGGTGGGTGATGCATAAAATTTGTTGGCCCCGCGCCAGCGTCTTCAACTTCTGGCCCACGGCCTCGGCTGCGCTGCCGCCAATGCCGATATCGATTTCATCGAAGACCAGGGTGCGCGGCAATTGGGTCTTGTGCTTCCCCTTCGCAGTGGAGTTCGCACTTTCTTCCACGCTCACCTTCAATGCCAGCAGCACACGCGACATTTCTCCGCCGGAAGCAATCTTGTCGAGCGGCTTCAGCGGCTCGCCAGGGTTGGTCGCAATGCGATATTCCACCGTGTCCCAGCCATGCCCGCTCCACGCCGATTCTTCGCGCTGCGGTGTCACCACAATTTGAAACTGCGCCTTCATCGCCAGCTGATTGATCTCCGCCTCGGCGCGTTTCATCAGACGTTTTGCTGCGGAACTTCTCTGCGCCGTCAAGGCCACGGCAGCAGCTTTATATCCTTCTGCGGCTTTCGTCAATTCCGCGGCCAAATCCGCCAGCAGTTGATCGCGATTTTCAATTTCATCCAGCTTGCCCTGCACCTGCTCGCCATACGCGATAACTTCCGCCACGCTGGCTCCATATTTGCGCTTCAGTCGATCGATCAGCGCCAGCCGGTCTTCAATTTCCTCCAGCCGCTCCGGCGACGCCTGAATCTTCTCGGCAAATTCCCTCGCCTGCTCTGCCAGGTCGCCGACTGTCGCGCGCGCAGCGATTAACTGCTGCACCGCCTCTTCCCATCGCGTGTCGTAGCGCAACAACTCTTCCATCTGCTTCAGGCCGGCACGCAGCGCCACCTCCGCGGAAGTCGCCGACTCGTACAAAACGTCGTGCGCACCCAGCGCCGCCGCATAGAGTTTCTCCGCATTCGCCAGTACGCGCTTTTCTGCCACCAGCGCTTCTTCTTCGCCCGCTTCCAGTTGCGCCTGATTGATTTCTTTTGCCTGGAAACGCCACAGATCCGCCATGCGCAGTCGATCCTGCTCGTCGGTCTGCATGGCTGCCAGCTTGGCTCGCAGCTTCGACCAATGTGTAAATGCTTCGTGAACAGCTTCTTCTGAAATTGCTGCGCTGCGATCCAGCAGGCTACGTTGCTGGGCCTGATCGAAGGCGCCCAAAGAATCGCTCTGCGCGTGCACCAATGCCAGCTCCGGCGCTAAAGCCTTCAGCACGCTGACAGTTGCAGGCTGGTTGTTGACAAATACGCGAGCTTTTCCGGTGGCCGTGACCTCGCGGCGAAGAATGATCTCCTCTCCGGCTGCATCTAATCCATTGGCATCCAGAATGCCGAGCGCGCCCGGCGTCGCCTCAAACACGCACGCGACCAGAGCCCGTTCCGCTCCGTGACGAACGATTTCTGCGGAAGCCTTTTCTCCCAAAAGGAGCCCCAACGCGTCTATAAGGATGGACTTGCCTGCGCCGGTTTCGCCGGTCAGCAGATTCAGGCCGGGTCCAAACGCGACGGTTACGTTATCGACGACGATGTAGTTTTCCGCGCGCAGTTCCAGCAGCATGGCACTCCGAACTCGAGAAGCTGTTGCGTCATCGTTTTGATCGCTGATCGAAGATGAGACCGCTTCGAGCGCAGCATACCATGAATCGTTTTGCAATCGATTCCTGGCCCCACGAACCTAGATCGCAACTTGGAGCAATCAGAAAGGCCCAGTACACTCAAACTAGCTATGAATGCATTGTCCGCTCTACTTATTTTCTTCTATCAGACGACCGACGCTTCTGACGCGACCCAGGCTACGCCGCCCATCAGTGGCAGCGCGCTGGGGGACATGTGGCACAACCTCGGCTTCGTCGCTATTGCTGTGCTTGTGATTCTGTTGATCGCCAGCCTGCAGTCGTGGAGCATCATCCTGGGAAAATGGTCGGCCTTTCGCAGAGCGGGCACGCAAAGCAAGCGCTTCCTGCGCGCCTTTCAAAAGGCAGATCGTCTGCAGGATGTGGCAGCGGTTGCCGAACAGTTCAAGCCCAGTCCGCTGGTACAGGTGTTTGAAGACACCTATGAGGAGTACCGGCACCAGATGGAATCTTCCGGAGAAGTGCGCAGTATGAAGGCGCTGGAGCGCACCGCGCAGACTGCGGCCAGCGAAGCTCTGACGGTAATGGAAAGCCGCATGACCTGGCTGGCGACCATCGGCAATATTGCCACGTTCATCGGCCTGTTTGGAACCATCATGGGAATTGTCGAGGCCTTCCATGCCCTGGGCACCTCCGGCGGAGCCACGTTGCGCGCCGTTGCCCCGGGCATCTCAGATGCGCTGATTACCACTGCCGCCGGCATCTTTGTCGCTGTTCCGGCCGTCATGGGATACAACCAGCTCACCAGCCGTCTGCGCGAGTTAGGCGCTCGCCTCGATGACTTTGGCCGCGAGCTTCTGAACACCATCGAAGAATTGAACGCCATGCCGGCGCCCACGGCCGAGGAATACGCGCGTCAGCGGGAGGTACCGCGTGGCTTACACCGCTAAGAACGGCGGCACTCAAACCGCGCTGTCCGACATCAACATCACGCCGCTGGTGGATGTGGTGCTGGTGCTGCTGGTCATCTTTATGATCACCGCACCGGTGTTGCAGTCGGGCATCCAGGTTGCGGTTCCTCGCACCCGAACCGTCAAGCAGATTACGCAACAGCGCACCGTGGTCACTATCGACAGCGAGCAGCGCGTCTATCTGGACGACAAGCCGGTCAACGTGAACGATCTGCCGCAACTGCTGTTGCAGAAAGACGGCCATACGCCCGCGGCGAACCGGGTGATTTATCTGCGCGCCGATCAAAAAGTTCCCTTTGGCGCTTTCGCATCCGTGATGGACGCAGTCAAGCAGGCCGGCATTACCAATATCAGTATTGTGACCCGGCCTATCGAATCGACTCCGGCTGGGCAATAAAAAACGATGCCATATATCCACGAAACCTGGGACCTGAACGAACCGATTGTCGGCTCCTGGTTTGGTTCGTTTGCGCTGCATGCTGCGCTGGCAATGGCCATCATTTCGTCGACGATTTATTTGAGCAAACTGCACGACAGCCGCTGGGGTCAGATCAGCTCCGGAGAAACCATTAGCGCTACGCTGGTCTCTGCCGCTCCAACATTGCCGCTGCCCAGCCCCAGCCTCAATTCAGACTCGGTATTGGCAACGCAGAATCCCAGCCCCGCGCCTTTAATTCCAGAAAAACAAGCACAGGCCGCGCCTGACCTGACGGCGATCCCAATTCCGGCCAAGCCAAAAACCATCAAGACTGTGGCTCCCAAGGCTGCGCCGGCTCCGCCAAAATATGTTCAGCCGAAGCAACAAGAGCACCGCGCCAACTATGGTGAAGCCGCGCCGTCCAGCATTCCAACTTCGATTCCAACCTCCATGGATAAGAGTGTGGTGGTGCAGAATGGCGATTTCGGTTCGCGATTCGGCTGGTATGTGGACGTGATCAAACGCACCGTGGCGCAAAACTGGTACAGCCAACTCGCCGACCCGAAAGCATCGATGGGCCATTCCGTAATCGTCACTTTTACCGTGCACCGCGACGGCTCGGTCAGCGACCCGCGGGTCGCTCAGTCCAGCGGTGTCTCTTCATTGGACCTGTCCGCGATGCAGGCGGTGGAGCGCGTCAACGCCTTCGGGCCTCTACCCGCCGGATACTCAGGAAGTTCCGTCACGGTGGCCTATACCTTTACCTATGACCAAAGTACTCTGCAGCGGCAGTGATGTTCTCAGAAATGGCTCCATAGGACTCAGGTAATCGACAGGAATAGAAGTAGTTAGTAGTTCTTGGCTAAAAATGTGTTTTTTGTGTAGTCAAAATTGGATTTATTACGTCAAACGGAGTGCACAATGGAAGCTTCCCCGAGTTTTGCTACTAAGCAAGCCGTCCGTCTTCTCTTCACCTTCCTCTTGCTGGCCACGACATTGGCTTCGGCGCAGGACTGGGTTCGTACTGGCACCAATCTGGGTGCGACAAAAATTCGCCTGGCCGCCGCCGACTTCAAATTGGTCGGTAATGATCCTGCCCTCAGCAGTGCGCAACTCAGCTTCGACCAGGTTCTCTTTTCTGACCTCACCAACGCCGGCATTTTCGACATGGTTTCGAAGAGCCTGGCTCCGCCTGTAACTCCCGGTGCTCCCTCCGAGATCAACCTTACGCAGTGGAGTTCCCCGCCGGCCAACGCCGCCATGGTGGCCTTTGGCGCCATCGCAGTGCAGAACGGCCACGTGATTGTAGATGGCTGGCTGTTCGATGCGAAAAATACTCAATCCCCACAGGTGCTGGGCCAGCGCTACGATGAGGCGCTCACGCCCGACACAGCGCGCCACATCGCCCACGAGTTTGCCGATGCCATCATCGCGCGGCTCGGCGGAGGCATCAACGGAATCGCTGAAAGCAAAATCTATTACATCTCTGACCGCAGCGGAACCAAAGAAGTTTGGGAAATGGACTATGACGGGGCCAACCAGCACCAGGTCACTCACCTGAGTGCCATCTGCCTGTCGCCGCGTATTTCCCCCGACGGGTCTCGGCTGGCGTTTGATGAGTTGAATTCGCACGGCGGCAATATCCGTATTTACTCCATGAGCCTGCATCGTCTGGTGAACTTCCCAGTCCACGATGGAACGGATTATTCCCCGGCCTGGGCGCCCGATGGCAACAGCCTCGCGTTTTCTTCTTCACGCAGCGGCGACCCGGAAATCTGGATCTCCTCGGCGAGCGGGTTCGGCCTGCGCCGCCTCACTGCCTATCGCGGACCGGATGTTTCCCCGGTATTCAATCCCAAGACCGGCGACCAGATTGCCTGGATCAGTGGCCGCACCGGGCTGCCGCAGGTTTACATCATGAGCTCTGACGGCACCAACGTGCAGCGTATGACTGACGGCGGCTATGCCACCTCACCTGCATGGTCGCCCAACGGGCAATTTTTGTCGTTCGCATGGTCACGCCATTACGGACCCGGCGCTCCGGGCGGGCAGGATGTCTACGTGATGGACATTGCCAGCCATAAGTGGGAGCAGTTGACGCATGACATCGGTCGTACAGATTTTCCGTCGTGGTCGCCTGATGGCCGTCACATTGTTTTCCAGCGCACGGTGCACGGTCACAGCGAAATCTGGACCATGTTGGCCGACGGAACCGGGCAGCAAGCCTTGACTACGGTTGGAAATAGCGACATGCCGAACTGGAGTTGGAAGTAATCGTGCCGGTGATGAGAAGCACACAACAACCGGTTTATTCGTTCTACACTAGTTAACGAAGGAAGGTCCTGAGGAGAATCCATGAAGAACTATAAGAAGAATTCTGCGCTAGCATGTGCGGCGCTTGCTGTTTTCCTGTTCACTACTGGCTGCCACCATAAAGAGGCCGCAGCACCAGAACCCCCGGCGCCCCCGGCTGAAACCACCCCCGCTCCCACCGCCAACATCACCGTCACTCCGGACACCATCACTCCTGGACAAAGTGCAGCCCTCAACTGGACAACCACCAACGCGACCGATGTCTCGATTGATGGAATCGGCGCCGTCGAGACCAGCGGCACCAAGACCGTCAGCCCCACCGACACCACAACCTACCACCTGGTTGCGCGCGGCGATGGCGGATCGACCGATGCCACAGCGACCCTGACCGTGAGCCAGGCAGCACCGCCAGCAGCCTCCTCGGGAGCGTTGACGGAGTCGGAATTCGAGCAGAACGTCAAGCCGGTCTTCTTCGATTACGACGCCTACACCATTCGCTCCGATGCCCAGGCCACCATTACTCAGGACGCATCCTTCCTGCAGTCGCATCCAAATGCCAAGATCCTGATCGCCGGATATTGTGACGATCGCGGATCGGCAGAGTACAACCTGGCACTCGGTCAGAATCGCGCCAACGCGGCCAAGACCGCTCTGGTTCAGGCCGGTGTCGACGCCAGCCGTGTTCGCACCATCAGCTATGGCAAGGAAAAGCAGTTCTGCACAGAAGAGAACGAGTCTTGCTGGCAGCAAAATCGTCGCGCCCAGTTCAGCCTCGACCAGTAGAGGTTGCCTGGTAGCACGAAAAATGACATACATCCGTTCGCGGAGTATCAAAAGTTCCACCCCTGGCAGCACTTGCATGGTCCTTCAGCCTGCAAGTGCTGCCGCGGATTTTGAAACACTCATCCTACTTGCCGTACACTTTTGTTGGAACCATAATTCAGGCGTACTTCGCGCCTAGAGCGGGTGTCGCATGCGTACTTTTTTACGGGTTTCTGCACTTTCGGTTTGTGGTCTTTTGCTGACCGCCGCGCCCAACGCGTTTGCCGTCAACAAAGACATCATTGCGCTGCAGGCCCAGGTACAACAACTGCAGGACATGATGATGAGCATGCAGCAGGCGAACGACGAGCGCTATGCCACCATGCACAACCTGTTGCAGCAGACATCCGACAGCGTCGGCAAAGTTGCCTCTCAAGTGGAGGCAATGCAAAAAGCGGCCCAGGATCAGCAGGGTTCGCAGGGAAATTCGCTGCAACAACTGTCCGGCCAGATGCAATCCATGAACGACTCGCTGGATGAACTGCGGGCTCGACTGGACAAGCTCGACAAGGAAATCAATGGGCTCTCGTCGCAGCAATCCTCTCTGGCTGCCGGTCAGCCTCTGCCGGCCGGTCAAACGGGTCAGGCAATGCCGGCCAACGGACAGCCTGGTGGAGATCAGCCGCAGGGCGCATCGGATCAGCCTCCTGCCCCGCAGGCGCCTCCGCTCGATCAGCTCTACCAGTCCGCAGCCACCGACTACAACGCCGCAAAATATAACCTGTCCAGCCAGGAATTCGCAGACGTCATCAAGTTTTATCCGCAAAGCGAGCAGGCTGCCAACGCGCAGTTCTACATGGGTGAAATCGACTATCGCGCGGGAAATTATAAGAGCGCCATCGACAATTACTCCGCCGTGCTGTCTCAGTACGCCGGCAGCTCCAAGGCTCCCACAGCGCAGTTGCGCAAAGCGGAGTCCGAGTTGGCCTTGGGACAGAAGGATGCCGGCATTCACGATTTGCGCGGTCTGATTCAGCGCTACCCGCAAACGCCAGAGGCAATGCAGGCGCGCAGCAAGCTGAACGGCATGGGAGTTCATATCTACTCCAAGCCCACCGCGGGACATCCATAGGGCGTCTCCACCAAGGACAGCAGCTCAACCGACGTTCCACGCACAAGCTTTGCGAGGATTTCAAGTTTCTTATGACCAAGACAGGCACTCCTTCCGCGCAACCAGACGCCGACGAAAACAAGGGCGTTGTTGAAGACTCTTCCCCACGCCAACCTGGCAAGCCGCAAAAATCTCAAGAATCAATGACAGGACAGTTAGGCCATCGCAACGCCGACGACCTGACCAGCGGTAACGATTCCGACTTTCCCGAGCCCGGCGCTACCCCGGAGCACAGCGGCGAGCACAAATAGAGTGGCTCGCACTCTTGTGCCAGCCTTGTAACCGCCGATGCATTCGGCGATCGTGCACATTCTTGTTGTTTTATTTATTGCGACGGTGATTCGATCGACATTCGGATTCGGCGAAGCTCTCTTTGCCGTGCCTTTGCTCGCGCTTCGCATCCCACTCACCGTTGCGGCTCCCCTGGCCGTGCTGGTTTCCATCACCATCGCCTTCGTCGTTGTCGCGCAGGACTGGCGTCACGTCCACCTGCCCAGCGTCGGCGGCCTGCTCGGGTCGACCGTGCTTGGTATTCCCGTCGGCCTGCTGCTGTTGAAGGCCGGCAGACCCAACGTGGTGAAAGCCATTCTCGCCATCATCCTGATTTGTTTTTCGGTGTATTGTTTGCGCGGACGAACGCTGTTGCGACTGCAAAGTGACAGCAAGCGATGGCTGCTGGCCTGCGGATTTTGCGCCGGCGTACTGGGCGGCGCCTACGGCATGAACGGACCGCCGCTGGTTCTCTATGGAGCCATGCGCCGCTGGTCCGCACAACAATTTCGAGCCACGCTGCAAGGCTATTTTCTTCCGGCGAGCATTCTTGGAATGACTTCCTTCTGGTTCGCGGGTCTCTGGACCTCCGCCGTCACGCACGATTACCTGTGGTCATTGCCTGTGGTTCTGCCGGCCATCTGGCTGGGCAGAATCTTCAATCGCCGCCTCCATGGCGAACGTTTTCTTCGCTATGTTTACCTCGGCCTGGCAGTTGTCGGATGCATTTTACTGGTGCAGGCAGTCCATCCATCAATCGGCGGTGCGAGATAATAGCGCATGGTCAGCTACCAACCCAATCAACGCACCCGAGTGACGCGGCTGCCGAAACGTGCGGTCTACGATCAGGCGCAGGTCCACGCCATCCTGGATGAAGGATTTTTCTGCCACGTCGGTTTCACCGTCGACGACCAGCCTTACGTTATTCCTACCGGCTATGTCCGCGCCGGCGAAAAACTCTACATTCATGGCTCCGCCGCCAGCCGCATGCTGCGCACCCTGGATCAGGGCATCAAGGTCTGCGTGACCGTTACGCTGGTCGACGGGCTGGTGCTCGCCCGCTCCTCGTTCCATCACTCCGTCAACTACCGCTCGGTGGTGGTCTTAGGAACAGCGCACCTTGTTCTCGAGCGCGAAGAGAAAATGGACGCGCTGCGTCGCTTTACCAATCACATTGTTCCCGGCCGGTGGGACGAAGCAAGAGTTCCGACCGATCAGGAATTAAAAGCCACCAGCGTGCTGGTGTTGCCCATGGAAGAAGTCTCGGCAAAAGTGCGAACGGGACCGCCCATCGACGACGAAGAGGACTACGAAATCCCCATCTGGGCCGGAGTCGTTCCCGTTCACATGCGCGCCGGCCAGCCGATTCCCGACGATCGCATCTCGGCGGATGCGCCCGCCTTCGACCTTAAACGGCTGACACGATTTTCCTAGTTGCGCGGGAGGACATACAAGAGGAAGGTCAGCGAGAATAGCGCGCGGCAGTCTTACTCTCCGCACCATCTCAACTGACCTTCAAATTTCACAGCAGCTTCGCATTCGCGATTCGAGTTATACCCTCGTTTGCGTCTTATTCCTTGTCGTACACGGCTGTTCTCTTGTTCTGCTCCTTCATTGCAGAGCTTGTGTTTGTCAGAGTCTTGCCATCGTGCGAAACCGTCAGGGTGCCCTTCACAATCGGCTTGCCGTTCAACTTCTCCACAAAGCTGAATGACCGGGCATTCACCTTGGTAGCCGCAACCGTCAATCCTGCAGGCACCGTAGGACCGACAGGAGCTACATCTTTCCCGTCGAACGTCAGGTCAAGCTTGGCTTTGATCTCCGGCAGAATCCATGCAATCCCGTTCGGCCCATTCGCTGCGAACTCCATCGTGGGAGAGGTCGAGCTCTTCACCTTTTCGCTCTTCCACGTTCCCATCAATCCCTTCGTCCCAGCAATTCGCGTGTATACCTCGGTGTCATTGAAGTCTGTTCCGTCCGGATTGGTGCCCGTCGAAATCACGTTCATTGTCTTTCCATCCTCGGAAACCTGGATCATGTCCGTATCCAGCAACATGTCTTTGCGACGATCTTCCGTGCTCCAGGTAGAGGGCCCAGTTTGTTTCCATGTGACCGTGGAATCGAACGGGGTCTGATATGGACGTCCATCGGTTTTGAAGGTGTACGATCCAACCGCCGTCGTTTCCTTCATGGTGCCGTCTGCAGTGGTGGAATAGGTGACTGTGTCGCCCGTTAAATGGCTTTTCGCCTGGTTCAATTTCCATGTGCCGACAAAAGCGCTTTGTGCGCTGGCGAGCGTACAACAACTAACGACGGCCAATAGGCAGCCGGATACGATTCGAAGTTTCATTGTGGATGGTACCTCCCGGGATAGTCATCAATTCGGAGAATGATGCCAAACGTTGGGGTAGGTCGCGCGTCGATCCCGATATGATCGCTGCGATTATATCCACACCTGTAAAAGCTGAAAAGGCAATTCTCTACTGGCTGGAGTTTCATTGCGGAATCGGAGCCGAGGCCGCCTCCGCATGCTAGAGTCGATTTTGTGGCCAGATATTCTCAGGAGTTGCATCCTTCAAACAAGCGGACAAAGGCCGTTAGCGACCCAAGAGACCGCAATGTGACACCGCATCAGGATCCCACCCATCAACTCGATCACGCGGAGATCGTCAGCGGACGCTGGCTGGTCAAGGCAATCCTGAGTGTGCTGGCGGCTGCCGGTGTAGCGCTCTATTTCACCGTCTGCCTGCTCTTTTATCAAGGCCAATGGCAGTTCACTTTCTTCCCGCCAAAAACACTTCAGCCTGATGCAGCGACCGTCGCCGCAAACAGCGGACTTCCTATCACAGAGGTTCGCTTCGACACCACCGACGAAGGTCTGGAGCGATTGGATGGGTGGTGGATTCCGGCTCCATCCTCAGCGACTTCGCCACTTTCGCAATTCGTGATTCTCTTCTGCCCGAACGGGCATACCGATTTGCCAGACAACGTTGACGCCCTCAAGGCATTGCATGCGCTCGGCGTGAATGTGTTCGCATTCGACTATCAGGGCTTCGGCAAAAGTCAGGCGGGACATCCATCGCAACAAAAGGCCTACGCCAACGGAGTCGCTGCGCTGAATTATCTGACGGGACTCCGACATTTTCCCGCGGACCGGGTGGTGATCTACGGCGCTCGACTCGGTGCTGCCGTCGCTGCGCATGCTGCGCACACTTCGCCAAAGATCGCCGGACTGATCCTCGAGGACCCGCAACCCTCCCTCACCGGGGAGGTAAAACGCGAGCAGCACATTCATCTTCTTCCCATGTGGCTCATCTTTCAGGATCGATTTGATATTTCCGGCATCGTGCCCTCGCTGTCGATGCCGAAGCTCATTCTTTCCACGCCGCCCATGCGTCTCTACTCCAGCAGCGTGGCCCAGGTGTATAACGATGCCACTGCGCCCAAAGAGCAGGCGGCAATCACGGAGCCTTCGAATCAGTCCGTCTATGCGCTGGCTGAATGGCGCACTGCGGTCGGCAATTTTCTCAACTCCGTCGCCGAGCAGCCTTCGAATCGAGCCGGCCCACCCGGTACCCTAAAATAGCTTGAGGTCACATGTGGATGCACATCGACACGGAAGAGCAACTCGAAGACAAATTGTCACTACCTTCACCGGATGACGTGGTAGCGATGCGAGCGCTGCAAGGTGACATCCTGGTGCTCGGTGTAGGCGGAAAAATGGGGCCCAGCCTGGCGCGACTGATGCAACGGGCCATCAATGCAGCCGGAGTGCAGAAAAAAATCATTGCCGTCGCACGCTTTACCGATCCGGATCTTCCGGCCGCGCTGCAGGCAGATGGAATTGAAACCATCGCCTGCGATTTGCTGGACGACGGCGCGCTCGATCGCCTGCCCGACGTGCCCAACGTGATTTTTATGGCGGCAAGAAAATTTGGTACCACCGGCGCCGAATATCTCAGCTGGGCAATGAACACGCAGCTTCCCGCACTCGTCGCCAGCCGCTATCGCCATTCGCGCATCGTCTGCTTCTCCAGCGGGAATGTCTATCCACTTCGCCCGCTGCATCTCGGCGGAGCCACCGAGGAAACGCCCCCCGATGCCCATGGCGAATACGCGCAATCCGTTCTCGGACGCGAGCGCATTTTCGAGTACGGTTCACATCGCTGGGGCACGCCGGTCACCCTGCTCCGCCTGAACTACGCTGTCGACCTTCGCTATGGTGTGCTCTCGGATATCGGCACCGCCGTATTTCAACGCCAGCCGCTCGATATCCGCACGCCCGCGCTGAATGCCATCTGGCAGCGCGACGCCAATTCTGTCTGTTTTCGCACCTTCGAGTATTGCCAATCGCCGCCATTTATCTTGAATCTCACGGGCCCGGAGACTCTCAGCATTCGCTGGATTGCAGAAGAGTTCGGCAGACATTTCGGATGCGAGCCTATTTTTGTCGGCGAAGAGACGAACTCAGCCTATCTGAGCAACGCCGCAAAACAGCATCAACTCTTCGGCTACCCCACCGTCACTCCGAATCAAATGATCGCCTGGACCGCCCATTGGATTGCCGGCGGAAAGAAAAACCTGAACAAGCCCACACATTTTCAAACGCGCGACGGAAAGTTCTGATGAACCTTAGAGAGAAATTCAAAAGCGGCCTTGTCATTCCTGCTCACCCGCTGGCATTGACCAACGCCCGCAAGCTGGATGAGCGCCGTCAGCGCGCACTCACGCGATATTATCGAGCCGCTGGGGCCGGTGGCGTCGCCGTCGGCGTACACACCACCCAATTTGCGATTCGCAATGTCGGGCTGCTGCAGCCTGTCCTCGAACTGGCTGCGGAAGAAGCCCGTGGTTCCGAGATGGTGAAAATCGCCGGTGTCTGCGGCCCTGTCACCGCCGCCGTCGCCGAAGCAGAACTGGCGCGCTCGCTTGGCTACGACGCGGTTCTGCTCAGCATGGGCGGTCTGCAATTGCTCACCCTGGACGAACAGCTGGACCGCGCCCGCACCATCGCTGCGATTCTGCCCATTGTTGGTTTCTATCTGCAGCCACTCGCCGGCGGCCAGATTTTTCCCTATCGCTTCTGGCGCAAATTTGTCGAGATTGAAAATATCGTGGCCATCAAAATGGCTCCGTTCAATCGCTATCAAACCATCGACGTGATCCGTGCCGTGCTCGATGCCGGCCGCGAAAACGATATCGCTCTCTATACCGGCAACGACGACAACATCCTGATCGATCTGCTGACGGAGTTCAATTTCGGTGGCAACAGCGCTCGCATCGTCGGCGGCTTGCTGGGTCATTGGGCCGTCTGGACCAAGACAGCGGTTGCGCATCTCGATCTCGCAAAAAATTCACGCGGACCCATCGCTGCCGATCATCTGATGCTTGCCCAGCAAATTACGGATGCGAACGCAGCCTTCTTTGACGCGGCCAACACCTTTGCCGGCTGCATCGCGGGCATTCACGAAGTGCTGCGCCGCCAGGGCCTACTGAAAGGCATCTGGTGCCTCGATCCGAAAGAAGAGATGTCCCCAGGTCAAAGTGAAGAGATCGATCGCGTGTATCGCGCCTATCCTCATTTGAACGATGACGCATTTGTCGCCCAGCATCTCGATCAATGGCTTCGATAAGCATCTCCTCTGTCTTCGAAAGGAAACTACGTTGCGAGTAGGCATCATCGGCACCGGCGCAATGTCGCACAAGCACGCGCAAGCCTATCGAAACATCGGCTACGAATTGACGGTTTGCACCAACACCTCCCCAGAGAAGGGTCGCGCCTTCGCCGAAGCCACCGGAGCGGAGTTTGTTTCGAACTATGAAGAACTCATCCGTCATCCGCGCGTCGATCTCGTCGACATCTGCACCCTGCCAAGTTTTCGCCTGCCCGCGGTAGAGCTCAGCGCGAAACTGAAAAAGCATGTCCTGGTTGAAAAGCCCATCGCCACCAACCTCGAGACAGCGCGCAAAATGATGGAGGCCGCACACAGCGCGGGCATCCAGCTCGGCGTCGTCAGCCAGCATCGCTTTGACGACTCCACACAATTCCTCAAGCAGGCTATTGCTGGTGGACGGCTGGGAAAAATCATTCAGGCGGACGCCTACGTCAAGTGGTATCGTTCTGCGGAATACTACAGTCGCCCCATCAAAGGCAGTTGGGCCGGCGAAGGCGGCGGGGCTCTCATCAACCAGGCGATTCATCAGCTCGACGTGCTGTTGAACTTGATGGGCCCGCTCGATCGCGTATCGGCTGCCTGGCAGTTGGGCGCAGCGCACCAGATCGAATCGGAAGATGTGGTGAATGCGCTGCTCACCTATGTGAACGGAGCAACAGGCGTGCTGCAGGCCTCCACCGCGCTTTGGCCCGGCTATCCGGAGCGAATTGAGATTCACGGAACGAAAGGTTCCGCCATCGTCACCGGCGACAAGTTGACTCGTTGGGATGTCCAGGACGACAGCGGCGATCCAGCTCCCATCGACCACGCAATGGCCTCCGGCGCTTCCGATCCCATGGCAATTTCTACGCTGACACTGGAGCGCCAGTTTCTCGACTTCGGCGACGCCTGCGCCACTGGCCGCACGCCGCTGGTTTCCGCGATCGACGGATATCGCGCGCTCGAAGCGGTGATCGGCATCTACGAATCCTGCCGGCAGGGTCGCGCTGTCGAGATCGAACCTGCCGCTGTCGAAATCGAACCGGACGCGACACGTATGAGGTCACGATGAAATCACGATCGATCACCGGACGCGATCCTGCTACCGGCAATGTGCTCGAAGTCATTCTCGAGAACGGTTGCATTCGCGCCATCATTCCCAGTCCTATCGAAGAGGCGCCGTGGCTATCTCCCGGCTTCATTGACCTGCAGGTGAATGGCTACCTGGGCAGCGATGCCAATGCCGACGATGTTGATGCCGACGTCATCCTTTCCCTGACGAAAAAAATGCTCGCGCTGGGCGTGACAACATTTCTTCCCGCCGTCATCACCGCATCCGAGGAGAAAATTATTCACGCGCTGCAGGCGATCGCGGAAGCGCGGCGCACCAGCCCAACGGTCGCGCATGCGATTCCTTTTGTACACGTGGAAGGCCCATTCATCTCACCCAACGATGGTCCGCGCGGCGCCCACGATCGAGAGCACGTTCGTCCGGCAAACCTGGCGGAATTTGATCGATGGCAGGCAGCGTGCGATGGTCTTGTCGGGATGGTCACGGTGTCGCCTCACGATGAGGCTGCACTCGGGTTGATTTCCGCGCTCGCCGACAGGGGTGTCGTGGTCGCAATCGGCCACAGTCACGCGACTCCGGCACAGATTCATGCGGCCGCTGACGCCGGCGCGACTCTTTCCACCCATCTTGGCAACGGACTTGGCAGTCCGCTTCCGCGCCATCCAAATTTGTTGTGGGCCCAGCTTGCGGATGATCGCCTCGCCGCTACTTTCATCGCCGACGGCCATCATCTACCCACTGACACACTCAAGTCGATGCTGCGCGCAAAAACCATCAGCCGCAGCATTCTCGTTTCCGATGTCGTATCGCTGGGCGGCCTGCCCGTGGGCATCTACCAGGCAGACGTGGGTGGCGCGGTGGAAGTGACGGCCGACGGCCGCGTCATCAGCGCATCCGGCGGCAACTTTCTTGCCGGTGCTTACCGCACATTGCCGGTGGGTATCGCGCATGCCGCTTCGATCGATGGTGTTTCCCTTGGCGGCGCAATCCAGATGGCGACAGAAAATCCTGGTCACTTTGTGGGGCGCAATGGGACCCTGCACATTGGCGCCCACGCCGATCTGGTTCTATTCGATTGGTCGCCTCAACAACCGGTCACAAGCGCACTCGAGATACGAACGGTGTATGTCGGCGGCGAAGAAGTGGAATGATACTGGCCGCGCCGCTTCGTTGCGCAGCCCTCAGATCAGTTTCGTCTCCGGCAATGGATCAACGTGTTTCCCCGGCGGCAGGACGTTCTTCCAAGGGCGGTAAATATAGATGCCGATCAGCAGAATGTGAATTCCGATGTAGGTCACATAGGTGGCCAAAAGAAACAGCGCGCCCCGGCTGGTCAAGTCCATTCCAATGACCAGCAGCACTCCCAGCACCAGCGTGATGGCGCCCAGAATCCACAACGCTCTTCGTTCTCGCGGATGGTCGCGCAAATGCGATGCCAAACGCAGGTCCCATCCACCCCAAATCAGCGCCTGCAGCCCTGCAAGTACCGCCAGCATCTGCACCGAACCCCGCGGGCTGAGCCAGAAAAACAGTCCCGCGCCCATGGAAATTGCCGCAAAAAATAAATAGAAGTGCAACTCCCGCCGGTGTCCGTGATGCAGTGCCAGGCCGGCAATGCAGTCAATCACTCCGATCAGTAGCAGCCCGGCCGCAGTCAACAGTACCGCCACCACGCAACCGGTCGCCTCAAATACCAGGTTGGTCATCGTGGATCTCACCCAAAATAATGCGAGACCCAGCGCAATCATCAAAATTCCTTGAGCAACCAATATCGTAGTGTGGACTTTCGCTTCCCTGACCATACGCAGTCCCCCTGTCGGAGCGCTCTACCCGCGATGATACAGTTCCGCCCGCTTGAATGTAATCACGGGACAGGGCGCCGACCGAATGAGCCCGTAGGCAACGCCCGCCGGCATGAATGCGGCAAGTTTCCGGCCTCGCTCGGCCCCCAGCACAATCAGGTCCGCGCGCGTCGCGATCGCCCGGCGGACAATCGCTTCAACCGGTTCGCCATAGACGCGATGCACGCTTACTTTACTGTCGCACCCCTGCAACGCCTTGGCCAGCAGATCCGCCTGAGATTGCACTTCTTTGTCCAACGAGCTTGCAGGCATGTCGGTGATCTCGTCAATCGCGTAAACCAGCTGCACATGCGCATGCAGCTCTCGAGCCAATGAAGCCGCGTACATCAGCGCCGCCTCCGACGGATGCTGCAACACGGTGGCGTACACAATCGTCTTCAGCGCAAGATTTTTTTGCGTGATGTTCGCGCAGCTTGGCCCCACTGTCAGCATCGGGCACGACACTTTGCGCAAAATTGCCTCTGCCGTCGACCCCAGGAGCAACCGCTCCAGACCGTGCGCTCCATGCGTGCCGGTCACCAGTAAACTTGGCTTCTCCTGCTGCACCAGCGCCTCCAGCGCATCTGCGACTGGACCTTCCGACAGGAGGGCACGAGCCTGAATGCCTCGCCGCCGCAGCTGGTTTGTCAACTGCTCCAGGTCTTCTGCCATTGCCTGCCCAATCTCAGGCGCGGCGAATACCGCCAGCGGTTCCGGAGGGGAGACGTTTCCGGTGCTCACCACGTGGGTCAGCAGTAATTCTTTGCCGTAGAGATTGACCAGATTTTCCGCATAGGAAAGGGCTGCGATTGAAGATCTGGAAAAGTCGGTGGCGACCAGAAGTTTCTCAAAAGCAGGAATGAATTGTTTGGGTTCAATGGTGACGCCAGCATGGGTTGACTGTGCCATACGCTACCTCCCTCGACGGAGTGTCCCTGATATAAGGCTGAACCGAAGCCACGCCGGGGGCAGTGACGGGGAGTACCTGTGCAAGTGATGAGCATCACTCTTTGCGTCGAAACGACGCCGACGACGAATTCTCCCGGCGGCATCGAATTTCTCTTCCATGGGCGGCCGCCGCCAGTCGAAATTTTCAAACGCGGTGCGCGACAGAGATTAGACGGTTTCAAACTCCGCCCACACCGGAACTTCAACTGATCGTGAGGAATTTCGCAGGCCGTGCTCGTATGTAGCGGCGCTGCGGCGGGATGCGGGAACACCTTCCAGCAATTTCGTAATCACATCGGCGGCACTGTATGTGGATTGCCCCGCAGGAAGAAACAAAGGCGCACTGCAGAGGTCATCGCCGGCGGTCACAATTCCCGGTTCCGTCCGGCTCCCGTTTCTCACCTGCGGATAACCAATATTTGCCAGCAGCGCATTGCACAAACACTTTCTTCCCGCCGCATCCTCCGCGCTGCCGCCCTTGGCAACATACAGGCTCGCCGGTTCTGCGGCGCAGCGGTATCCAATCGTTCCTTTGGGAGTTCGATACGGCTCGTGCAGGAATCCAAGATCGCAAATGCGCGGCCTCGCCACATAAACTTCCGTCTCAGACCCAGTAGCTTCCAGGCGCGCCACTTTGAAGGGAAATTTTGTGGGCGACGCCAGCGGATCGGTGAACACATGCGCCTCGCCGGCAATCGCTTTCTGCAACAGGGCGCGCTTGTAATCCTCCCGCAGGCCAGACTCTTCAGAGAATTCAAAGGCAGTTCCCACCTGCACTCCCGCCGCACCCTGCGCCAGAGCTTCACGCAATTTTTCAGGACGCCCATAGCCTCCGGCCAGCCAGAACGGCACTCCCAACTCGCACAACTTCGAAATGTCGATGGCGTCGCGCTCTCCGTAGATCGGTTCGCCCGCATCCGACAACTGCATCTTGCCGCGCGGCGGAGCATTGTGGCCGCCCGCGGTTTTCATCTCCACCACCAGCCCGTCGACTCGGCCGTTGGCTTTCTTCACCATGGTCGTCGCCAATGTGTTGGAGGACACAATCGCAATAAAATTCGGCCGCGCTAAAGACCCCAGCGCACAGTTCATATAGTGTCGCGGGTTGAAGTGCGCGGTGGTGTCGTCGCCCTCCAGCGCACCCGTCACATGGATCACATACTCCGCCGCTTGATGCTCGACATAGCCATCCAGCAGGCCGGGAATTTTCAGCGGAATACCGGCGCCCATAATGACAGTTCCAACTCCCGCCAGCATGGCGCCATAAATGGTCGAAAGATGAGCTGTCTGGATTTTCTCCAAATAATTGATTCCCACCGGATTGTTGTGTCCTTCGCGCGCCAGGAATACTTCAACAAAATTGCTCACTATATCCAACTCAACCAATGCACGCGGATTATCTTTCGCATGGCGAGGCACAGGCTGATACGGTGTCCGTTCGCCCTTGCCGCCTGCGATGTAATATCGCTGCCAGATGCGTTCTGCCATCGCCGGAAACGGAAACGCACGCAGCCCGCGATGCATGTGTCCGCCAGGATCGCCATCCTGCAGTCGTCGCGCAAGAATTTGGTCGAGGGCGGTTCCGGAGACAACGCCAAGTTGTCCAAGACGAGAGACAGCTTGCGCCAGCCGCCAATTCGACACGCCTGCGCCCATGCCGCCTTGAATGATCAGGGGAGTTGGATTCATCGCGAGTCCATTCTTGCACTTTGCTCTCGATCAGCGTGTCTTAGTTCTGTAATGTTCAACACCTTGGTTTCCTGCCTCGACAACACCGGTCTTCTTCTATACCCAAGCAAACACCCTCCGACAAAACCTGCGATGTGACCATGATCACTGCGTGACCCAGATTGAATCGTTACCGTGGGGATAGTAAATCGGCCTCGCCGCCTTTCCCCGCATCACCCCAGGCTGCAAGGCTGGCACCGGCAGACGCACTCAGGGTAGGCGATGACATGAAAAATATCGTGATCATAGGCGGAGGAATCACCGGGCTGGCGACCGCTTTCTACCTGCAGCAATATGCAGACGCGGCGATTGACACCACGGTGATTGAAAGCTCATCGCGACTCGGCGGCAAGATTCTCTCTGCTCATCAAGATGGCTTTACCATCGAATGCGGACCCGATTCCTTCATCACACAAAAGCCCGCAGCCATCACACTCTGTCGCGATCTCGGCCTCGCAGATCAGCTCATCGGTTCCAGCATCGGCAAACCAACCTATGTCTGGAATCGAGGCGATCTGCATCCCCTGCCGGAAGGCATGATGCTCATGGCCCCCACCATGATGCTTCCCTTCCTGCGCTCGCGGCTCATCTCCTGGCGCGGAAAATTGCGCATGGGCTTGGAGCTGCTGGTGCCGCGCCGCGAAGAAGAAGGCGACGAAAGCCTGGCCAGTTTTACTCGTCGACGCCTGGGTGCTGAGGCCCTGGAAAAAATTGCGGCTCCTTTAATGGCGGGCATCTTCGCCGCCGATCCCGAAAGACTGGGCCTGCAAAGTACTTTCCCCATGTTTTTGGAGATGGAAAAGCAACACGGCAGTCTGTTACGCGGCATTCTCAAAAGAAATCGCGCCAAGGCTCGCAATCCTGTTCCCGGCGGTTCCAAACCGAAGCCCTCCCCCATGTTCATGACGCTGCGCGGCGGTCTGGAACAGCTCGTCGATGCTCTGGTCGCCCGCCTCAAGCCGGAGACAGTTCTGCTCAATCGCAAAGTCGTCTCCGTCAATCGCGTGCTCGATCGCTACCAGATCGATTTGCACGATGGCACTCGCCTGTGGGCCGACGAGATCGTGTTCGCCACCCCCGCCGACATCACCGCGGATCTGATTCGCGGCTTGGATCCGGTTCTGGCCTTCAAACTGCGTGGCATTCGCTACGTCTCCACCGCCACGGTTTCGCTCGCGTTTCAACGCAGCGATTTGAAAACGCCCTTGCATGGCACCGGCTTCCTGGTTCCTCACGATGCAAAGCGCAGGATCACGGCCTGCTCCTGGTCGTCACAGAAGTTTTCTCATCGCGCACCCGACGATTGCGAACTGATCCGCGTCTTTATCGGCGGCGCCCGCGCAGAATATCTTGCGGAGCAAGCCGACGCTACCCTGATCCAAATCGCTCGCGAGGAACTGCGCAGTCATCATGGGTATCGACGCGGAGCCAGTGCTCGCCAAGGCCTATCGCTGGTCGAAGGCAAATCCCCAATACGACGTCGGCCATGGCTGCCCGCATCGCAGAAATCGAACGCCTCGCTGGGTGGCATCCGGGCTTGCATCTTGCCGGCGCAGCCTATCATGGCGCCGGAATTCCAGATTGCATTTCCAGCGGAATGAATACTGCTACGAAGATTGCCGATAGAATTTCGAACCCCGAGCCTGTGAATGAACCGGCGGCTCTCGCCACTTCCACTTCGCCGAAGGAGAAAACAAGTTATGACTTCCGTCGATATTCGAACGCTCGCTACCACTACTCCCCGGCCTTCCCATCGGCCCTCGGCCCACGACTACTCAAAGAATCCCATGCTGGTGTATTGGGAGATGACGCAGGCGTGCGCTTTGGCGTGCCGCCACTGTCGAGCCGAGGCCGTTTCTAATCCGCACCCCGATCAGTTGACCAACGCAGAGAGCAAGGATCTGCTGCGCCAGATTGCCGCCTTCGATAAGCCGCATCTCATCCTGACCGGTGGCGATCCGCTCAAGCGCGCCGACATTTTCGAGCTGATCGATGAAGCGCGTGGATTGGGCTTGACCGTTTCCATCACTCCCAGCGCCACTCCGGAACTTACCCGCGACGTACTGGAAAAGTTGAAAGCCCACGGCATCGACAGCCTCGGCCTCAGCCTCGATGGTTCTACCGCCGCGCGTCATGAAGCGGTGCGCGGTGTTCCCGGCTGCTTTGACTGGACCATCCGTGCCATGAAAGATGCCGGCGAATTAGGATTTCCCATTCAGGTAAACACTCTGGTGTCAGAAGAAACTGCCGACGATCTGCCTGCCATTTTTGAGCTGCTGAAATCCATGAAGGTGATGCGCTGGAGTCTCTTCTTCCTGATCGCCGTCGGTCGCGGAAAAACGCTGCAACCCGTCTCGCCGGAGCGTGGCGAAGAGCTGATGCGCTGGATTTACGATCTCTCCCGCACCGCGCCTTTTCAGGTCAAGACAACCGAAGCGCCGTCCTATCGCCGCATCGCGTTAACCGAGATGCGTCGCGAGGGAATGTCGGCGCAGGAAATCGAACATACTCCCGTCTATCGTGGATTTGGTATTCGCGATGGCCATGGCATCATGTTCGTCTCCAACCAGGGCGACGTATATCCCGCCGGCTTTCTGCCTCTCGCCGTCGGCAGCATTCGCAACGATAGCCTGGCGAATATCTACCGCAACTCGCCCATCTTTCGCGGCCTGCATGCGCCCAGCCAGTTCAAGGGCAAGTGTGGATATTGCGAATATTCCGCCCTCTGCGGCGGCTCCCGCGCCCGCGCCTTCGCCTACACCGGCGATCCGCTGGCCAGCGATCCCTTCTGCCCCTACGAACCCAAAGCCCAACCCCACGCTGGCAGTTTCTAGCCCATGCTCCTACGTTTTTGAAGTCTAGGTGCTCCACGTCTCGATCCTGAGACGTGGGATTTTCCAACCCTGGATGAACCGCGCCGCCAAGAAGAGGCCAAAGAACTGGGCGATTACTTCATCGCCAGCAGCCCGACCACCGGTAGCGCAATGCAAATCACGTAGGCCCCGCCTAGCACCCAGTTCAGCCACTTCTTTGCCGGATGCCGCACCCAGTAAAACAGCAACACCGAAAGCAGCAGCGCCTGCGGAACAATCTCCAGATATCCGCGCACCTGCAGATGAATCGGCATGGTCGTATAAATAAACCCTTCCAGCGATCCCGGCGGCCCCGCAAACGTCCCCAGAATTCCCACCCCGATCAGGATCCACGCCATCAGCAGCCATCCGTTTTTGCGCCCGAATAATGTCTCGCGAAACGGATAGAACACCGATGCAAATAGGATTCCGCGAAACACCTGCAGCGCCGGCCCGAATAAAATCCACAAACTCGAGGCGGACCGCAATCCCGAACCCGGTTTGTTAAAAAGCTCCGCGTAGTGCAGGAAGTGAAAGGCCAGTGCGCCCATAACAAAATATGTCAGAGTGTGGCAGATAACCGTCTTCAGCGCCAAGGGCACAAAGCGAGGTTGCGAATCCTGCATGGGCCTCTCCACATTTTTCAAGCTGGTTTTATAAGCTGTTTCGGAGCGCGTCCTAGCTTACACCGACCAAAACAAGATAGAAAAACCATGGCGAGCATCGCATGACCCATTACAAACCAGCGGCCGCTGCGATAGACATGGCATGCAACAGCCTTACATGATGCCGGATGCCCCATCCTTGCCGCGTCCTTTGCGGCTAGAGTGGGAGAGAACCATGCCGGGTGTCTGTCGCCGCGGCTTCCGCGACATGGGATTGCGTCCGTCACACGCAAATACATCGCTCGACCTGCATAATCCTTCAACTATTTTGGCTGCCGGGTGCCCAGAGCCTGCCCTGAGCTCGTCGCAGAGTCTCGCGACAGACATGGGCTTGCAGCCTCCCTACGAACCTTTTCCGCCCGCACTCACCGGCAGATGAAAATCACTCATCTGGCCCACTGGAAGAATCATGCGCAGCGAGTTCAGGATCGACAACAAATCGATCACCTCCTGTGCAATCGCACCCTGAATCGGCGTCAAATACCCGAGTGATGCCGCGCACATTCCCGCCAGGCTCAGCAGCATTCCTCCTACTGCGCTGGTCAGCGCGATCCGCCGCATGCGACGACCAATATGCATCAGCTCATCTACGCCGGCCAATGACGATTGCAGGATCACCGCTCCCGCTGCCTCGGTCGTAATGTCGCTGTTCACGCCTAGCGCCACCCCCGCGGTCGCCGCCATCATGGCAGGCGCGTCGTTGATGCCGTCGCCCAGGTACAGCGTGGGCTGCTGCGCCGTCATGCGTCGCACGATCGCCAGCTTCTGCTCCGGGCTCATGCCGCCGTAGACACTCTTCAAGCCCATGGTGCTGGCGAATTGTTCCACCTCCGCCGGCCGATCACCGGAGAGCAGCACGATCTCCTCAATTGCATGTTTCGGACCCAGATGCGCCAGGAACGGCTGACTCTCGCCGCGCGGCTCATCCAGAAATCGAAGCAGCCCGGCCAGTTCCCCATCGCGCAGCAACACGCACTCCAGCCCCGGCACGGTCGGGGGCAGCCCGCTCGCCAGCTTGTCATCAATGCGGCCGCGCCCAGTCAGGGTCCACTCGTGACAATGGATCTCGCCGGTCAATCCGGTTCCCGGCGCTTCCGAAACTTCTCCCGCGCTGATCAGCGGAATCTGCTCACGGATAGCCGCGTCGAGCACCGCTTTCGCTAGCGGATGTTTCGAGTAGCGCTCCAGGCTGGCCGCAAACTGCAGCAACGTTGCCCGCGGGATCGAGCTGAGAGAAACCACTTCCGTCAAACTCGGCTCACCATACGTCAGCGTCCCCGTCTTATCGACGATTAGAATTTTGCAGGAGTCCAGCTTCTCCAAAATAGAGGGATCTTTAATCACGATGCCGTATCGTGCCCCCACGGAAATCGCACCGATAATCGCCACTGGAATCGCGATCAGCAGTGGGCACGGCGTCGCAATCACCAGCACCGCGAGAAAGCGCTCCGCATGTCCGCTGAAAAACCAGCTGGCCGCCGCAATCAACACCGCCAGTGGCGTGTACCAGGTGCCGATGCGATCGCCCAACCTTCGAATCGCCGGTCGATCTTCTTCGGATGCGTGCAGTACTTCGACAATCTTGGCGTAGCGCGATTCACGGGCGATTTTTGTTGCGCGAATCGTTAGCGCGGAATTTCCATTGATCGCCCCGGACAGCACCGTCGTGCCCGGCGCTTTCTCCATCAGGTACGGCTCGCCGGTCAGGTACGACTCATCCATGCTGCCCAGGCCGTCCATCACAGTTCCATCCACCGGGCACAGTTCGTGCGGATACAGCAGCACCAGGTCGCCCACCGCAATCTCTCCGCTGGGCACATCGACAACCAGCCGATCCGCGTCCACCCTATGGGCAATTTCCGGCATGCGCTTCGCCAACGCTCCCAGCACCGACGATGCGCGACGGGTCGCAAATGTCTCCAGCGTTTGTCCGCCGGAAAGCATCAGAATCACAATCGCCGCAACCCAGTACTCATGCAGGATGAGCGAGGTCACGATGGAAATGGCGGCCAGCAGGTCGACGCTGAAATTTCCCCGCGCCATTTCTCCGATCAACTCCACCAGGATGGGCAGGCACGATCCAAGAATCCCTACCAGCAGCAACGGTTCGACCGCGGCGGGAATGTGCAGTCCAAATTTCGCAATCAAGGCCGCCGCCATTGCGATGGAGGTGAAGATCAGGACGGCGGTCTGCCACTGAACGGGTCCAAACCATTTCGCTGGTGCGACGGTTGCGCGCATCAATGTGGCCTCAATGGCTTGTTTGTGTAACGGCGAAGGGGCGGTTGAAAAGTATTACGCAGCCTTCAGGTATATCTTTCGGCGTCACCACACGCAGTGATGCAGGTCACTCCAGAGGTCCAGAATCGGTGTTCATTTCGCTGATTTTTGGCGCATACTGGAAATAGATTCGAAGTTGATGTGCAGGAGATTTTCAGTGCAGAAAAATTCTGTTGGACTCCGCGTTACAATTGCCACGGTTGTCATTGTCGGAACCATCTTGTATCTGGCCGTGACTGGCGTCCGCGCCAACAAAAGCTATTACGTCACCATTCAGGAATTGCAATCCATGGGCAGCCGCGCCTACACCCGTCACCTGCGCGTGGCCGGCAATGTCGAGCCAGGTTCCATCCAACGTGACGGCGCCCACGCACAGTTCGTTCTGGTGGAGCAGGGCCGCAAACTCCGGGTCAACTACACCGGCGGCGATCCTCCGCCCGACACATTTAAAGACAATGCGCAGGCGCTTGCCGTGGGCATGTACGGACGCGATGGCGTCTTTCACGCCAGCCAGATTCAGGCCAAGTGCGCGTCAAAGTATGCGCCTGCAAAGCCTGGAGAGAAACCAAAGCAAACCGCCAGCATGGCCCAGCCTCAGTAAGGCGACCCGGGATGGCTTCGGTTGTATCGCATCTTCGGTTGTATCGCATCTGTAGTAGACTTTCGGAAACCATCTGGACAGTCGTAGAAAGTTTTGTAGAAGATAGCAGTTCGTCGCACCGCAGGCTCTGGTTCTCGCCATGAAAAAAACTCTGTTGATCGGATTACCGCTGGCACTCGTTCTGTTGTCCGTGGGGTTATACCAGGCCATCTGGGTGGCGCCCACTGAAGCGACCATGGGCGAAATTCAGCGCATCTTTTATTACCATTTCCCTTCCGCCATCATGGCGCTGTTGTTTCCCTACATCAACTTCATCGCCTCGCTGGTTTTTCTTTCAACGCGAAATTCCAATCCGCCGCGCGCCCAGGCCGCCGACGCTCTGGCTCTCGCCTCCGCGGAAATGACCCTGGTTTTTTGCAGCATTGGACTTCTAACCGGCATGCTGTGGGCACGTCCCGTGTGGGGTATCTGGTGGACATGGGATGAACGCCTCACCAGCTTCCTGATGTTGTGGCTCATCTACGTCAGCTATTTGCTGCTGCGCCGCTTCACTGCCGGCGGACAGACGCAAACCCTCGCCGCCGTGCTGTCGATCTTCGCAGCCATCGACGTTCCCATCGTCTACATGTCGATTCGCTGGTGGCGCACGCAGCATCCCTCGCCAGTCATCGGTGGCGGTGCCAACTCCGGGCTTGATCCCAGCATGTGGCCCGCGGTGTGGTGGAATTTGGCAGGCTGGTTCGTATGGGGCGTGATGATGGTAACGCTGCGCTACAAACTAGAGCGGAAACGCCAACTGGCTCACGAAGCTTCTGTGATGCAGGCCCTGGCAGCCAGCTAAGTCAACGCAGCGAGGCTTGAAGCTCCTCGTCGGAGTGGCATCGGCCTGCAGAAGCGCAGCCACAGGATCCGCTGCAACCACCCTTGGAAGATTCCGTCCACGCAAGCAATTGCTTCTTCGCGACGCCCATCAGCAAGGGCAACGCAGCCATTACTTCCGTGGACACTTCCAAGCCCCACGCCGTACTGGCAGGTTCCACCCCCAGCAAAATCACTTCGCGCGGCGGGTTCCCCAATAGCTGGATCGCCACCAGCAGATCCGACAATCCCATCAGGTGCACACTTCGCCCGACCGGCAGCTGATATAAACTGTCTCCTTCATATCGTGCAACAGTTCCCGGCGTCTGCTGCATCGCCACAGCATCCAGGACCAGCAGATATTCCACGCCTTCCAGAGAGTGCGTCAGCTCCAGGCCCAGCGTTCCGCCTTCAATCCATCGCAGATCAATTCCCCGCGCATGGCATTCCGCCGTGAATTCGCGGTTCTGTGACTCGAGGGCGCGCAACAAGTGGATGCCTACCCCATCGTCGCCGTGCATCAGGTTTCCCAATGCCAGCACGGCAATTGTTTTTGTCGGACCGGCATTAGCGATGAGAGGCATCGACCTTCTTCTCCTCTTCCAACAAGTCCAGACTGGTCTCTTCCAGCAACTCACTGCTCACGGATTTGTTTCCCGTAAAGATGCTGTCCATCAGGCCGTCGCGCTCATGCATCGCTGTCAGGATTGCGCTATACAGGTGATGAACCAGAAACGCCCAAAAAGCAAACATCAGGAAAAAGTGGATCGACCGCAGCGTCTGGATGCTCACCACTTGGGGTATCCACCCCACGATTGTGTTCAGGAAGGGCGCCTTCAACTGTGCGTTGTACATTACCAGGCCAGTCAAACCTTCTACCACACACAATACATAAATCAACGCGTATACCGGCGCAGCCAGCATATTGTGGCCAATCGTCAGTGGCGGCGAATAGCGCAGCAACGCGTAATAGCGAATCGTTTCTTTCAAGTTCTTGCGCTGCGTCCCCGTCAGCGGCAGAAATGCCCGCCAGCGCGCAAATTGATTTCCCGCGAAGAACCAGTACGCGCGAAGCAACAACGCCGCCAGAAAAATAAATCCCGCGGTCAGATGAATCGCACGCATCGTTCCCATCACGTACGCGCTGTTACCGTGGGCAATCAGATATGGACTGTGGATGTAATATCCAGTCAGCGACAGGACGGTGATGGTGAAGAAAATGATCCAGTGGACCAGCCGCACCGGCAGCTCCCACACGTAATAGCGCACAATCCGCTTCTCATTCTGCGCAGCGTTTGCAATGGTTGTTGCCACGGCTCCTCCTTACACGCAGGTGAGAATTTCGTGCGCCAGTTCCACTTCGGCCGCGTCGACCACATGCACCGCGCAGGCCAGGCAAGGATCGAAGGAATGCACCGTCCGCAGAATTTCCAACGGCTGATCAGGATTCACCATCGGAGTATTCAGCAGCGCCGCCTCGTAAGCCCCTCGCGTTCCATTGGCATCACGCGGTCCCGCAAGCCAGGTGGTGGGCGCAATCACCTGGTAGTTTTTAATCTTGCGATCTTCAATCTCCACCCAGTGTCCCAGCGAACCTCTTGGTGCCTCATGCAACCCAGCTCCCTGCGCCTGCTTGGGCCACGACTCCGGATCCCACATGTCGCCATTGTGAATGCGCAGTTCCCCGCGATTCATATTCACGTCCAGCTCATCAATCCAGCCCGACAACTTTGCTGCGAGAACTTTCGCCTCAAGCCCGCGGGCCGCGACCCGCCCCAACGTGGAGTAAAGGGCTTGAGGTTGCAGCTTGGCGGCCTGGAGGGCACCGTCCACTGCGGACTTAACATCGGGTTGACCGGCGGCATAATTCACCAGCATGCGCGCCAACGGACCTACTTCCACCGCCGTGTTGTTATAGCGCGGCGATTTCAACCAGGAATATTTTGCTTCCACATCCAGGAATTCGTACGGAGGCTGCGGACCCGCATACTTCGGATGGGTCTGACCTTCCGACGGATGCAGCGACGTTCCGCCCGCTCCGTCATACTCATACCAGGAGCGGGCCACGTTCTCCGTGATCTGCCCCGGATCCACCGGATGCACCGTCGACAAATCGCGATTGAGAATCATGCCGCGCTTGAATCCATAGCTCGCGACTGTCTTCAAACTCCCCGCAGGATAATCCCCGTAGGTCATGAAATTTCCCAGACCCTCGCCGCGCTGGAACCAGTCCGGATAATACGAAGCGATCGCCAGGATGTCCGGAATATAGACCTGGTTGACGAACGTTTCGCCCATCGCTGCCAGCTGCCGCAGCAGATCGATTCGCTCTGGATTCAGAACCGCCTGCGGTTCATTCGGATCCATCGAGGTTGCCATGCCGCCCACAAGAAAGGTCTGCAGATGTGGATTTTTCCCGCCCAGCACCGCGTGCAGGCGAATGTACTCCCGCTGAAATTCCAGCGCTTCCAGATAATGCGCCACCGCCAGCAAATCCACTTCAGGCGGCAGGCGATAATCCGGATGTCCCCAATAACCGCTGGTAAAAATGCTCAGCTGGCGGCTCGCCACAAGACCCTTCACGCGATCCTGCACGCTTTTGAAATAAGCCGTGCTCGACTTGGGCCAGTCGGATATCGACTGCGCAATCTGCGAGGTCTTCGCCGGATCCGCTTTCAACGCGCCCGTCACATCCACCCAGTCCAGCGCATGCAGGTGATAAAAGTGGATCACGTGGTCTTGCACATTCTGCGACGAGGCAATAATGTTGCGCAGCAGGCGCGCATTGTCCGGCACTTCGACGCCCAGCGCATTCTCTACCGCACGTACCGAGGCCATGGCATGTACGGTTGTACATACGCCGCAAATGCGCTGCGCCCAGATCCAGGCTTCACGCGGATCGCGATCGCGCAGAATAATCTCAATGCCGCGAAACATCGTTCCGGAGCTCCACGCATCCGACACTTTCCCGCCCTGCAGCTCTGCCTCAATCCGCAGATGCCCTTCAATTCGTGTAACCGGATCAATGACCACGCGTGCCATATCTAATTCTCCTTTTCGTCCGGGATTGGCTTCCCGTTGGGCGGTGCGCTGGATTCAGGATCGGCAGATGTGTCGTGCTCGCTCGGCTCGTGGCGGAATCGGATGGCGCGCGACACGCCATGCGCCGCACTGGCAACCGCCACCGCACCCACCAGCACTGCGCCGATTTCTCCAATCGGCACATCGACGCCAAAGCCGGGCACGCTGGGCAGCCGCTGGTAGAACGGCGAGCGAGTATCCCAGAACCGCGGCGAAGCGCAGCCGAGGCAGCCATGCCCTGCCTTCACCGGCCAGCTGGTCGCGCTGTTCCATCGAACCGTCGGGCAGTTATATGTGGCCTCCGGTCCTTTGCACCCCATTTTGTACAGACAGTATCCCTTGCGGCTGCCGGCATCGTCCCATTCCTCGACAAACTCCCCCGCATCGTAATGGGCGCGGCGTTCGCATTGGTCGTGAATCAGGCGCCCATAGGCAAACAGCGGGCGATTGTATTGGTCGAGCGCCGGTAATTCGCCGAACGTAATATAGTGCGTCAGCACCGCCGCGGTATTTGCCGGATTGTGCGGACATCCACCCAGGTTCACCACCGTTGTTCCCGGCAGCACCGCCTGCAGTCCTGTCGCACCCGTCGGGTTCGGACTGGCAGCCACCAGACCGCCGTCCCACGCACACGCGCCCACCGCAATCACCGCGGCTGCATCCTTGCAAACTTCCTGCACAATGCTCAGCGCCGTGCGCCCGCCAATGGTGCAGTACACGCCGCCATCCCCCTGCGGGATCGCGCCTTCTACCACCACCAGGTATTTCCCTTTGTATTGCAGGATGCTGTCCGCGAGCGCCTTCTCCGCATACTTGCCAGAGCCCGCCATCAGCACTTCGTGATAATTCAGCGATACCAGGTCGAGCACGAACGCGGCTATGTCCGGGGAAGATGACCGCAACATCGATTCGGAATTTCCCGCGCAATCCTGAAATTCCAGCCACACCATGACCGGCCTGGCTTTGGTTTCCAGCGCATCGGCCACGCGCGTCATATATATGTCCGGCAACGCGAGCGTTGCCGTCATCACAGAGCAGAACTGCAGAAACCGCCGCCGCGAAACTCCTCGGCTGCGCAGCGAAGAATACACAGTGGCCTCCTCTACCTCAGGATTGGCCAGAAATTGACTTGTGGGCACCATCGTTCACTCCTGGATTGAACTTCTCCACGGACTGTATTGAACGATGTTCCCTCTCAAATATCCTTGGCGGTGATCACGGTCACGTGTGCTGCCAGGTCGCATCACAACCCAGGCGCGCTCGCAAAACCTGCAGCACCGCGGTGCGAATCTGCGAGACCCGCGACTCCACCAGCCCCAGCACCAGGCCAATTTCCTTCAGCGTCATCTCTTCCACGTAGTACATCTGCAGCACCCGCTGTTCCCGCTCCGGCAATTCCGCCACCACTGCCGATAACTTCGCCGCCCGCTCGCTGCGCATGCACCGCTGCAGCGGATCGTTCTCCGGATTGGCCTCAATGAAGACCATTTCCTCTTCCACCGAACCGTCACGATGGGGTTCCTGCAGGCTGCCAATCTCCAACCCTTTGACCGTCAGCAGCAATTTCTGAAACGACGCAAACGCCATCCCCAGTTCGGCCGCAACTTCACTCTGCTGCGGGTTCCTCCCCAGGCGCCGGGTCAGGCGCTGCGTCGCTTCTTCCGTTTCGCGTGCCTTGCGGCGTATCTCCCGCGATGCCCAATCCATCCCACGCAAACTGTCCAGGATGGCTCCCCGTATCCGCACCGCGGCATAACTGCGAAACAGAACTTCTTTACTGGAATCAAATTTGTTGTAAGCGTCAATCAACCCCACCACGCCCGCGCTCACCAGGTCGTCCAGTTCCACCTGCTGCGGCAGCCGCTCCAGCATGTGGTACGCCACCATTCGCACCAGCGGCAGGTTTTCCAGCAGGACCTGGTCCCGCCGCGCGGCCCATGCAAGCGTTGTGTTCGATTGAATGGGGACTGCCCGCTCGCGCGCCGCCTGTGTCGTGGCAATTGCCGTCGCCGCCGTCCCTCGCGGTTGTTTTTCCGGGGACGGCAGCGGCACCCATTCGAGCGCCGGCAACACGCTCAACGGAATTCGTACTGAAGTTTGCGGGATCCTGGAACCAGGGGAGGTTGCCATCTGCTTGCTCACTCTCTAGGAAGACGCGGCAAAGACGTCAGCATGTTCACGCCCTTGCCGTCTGGTCTAGAGTTGCGCTCGCAGCCAGCGAAATTCAATGGAAGAAATGCGCTCGGCCCGCGCCGAAAATCAATTCGGCACACACTTCCCCGCGCCTCCCATTCCGGGAATCAACCAAGCAAAATTGTTTTCGAAATCCTGCAGAAACGTGGCCTTCGCCCGGCGCCATCATCTCGTCACTGGTCGACACTGTTCTCGCGCTCTGGGAAAGCCTTCGCGGTACCTAGTACAGTGAGGAGTAGAAAATTTCCTGCTTGCAGCAGAAAGGCTGATCATGATCGCCGAAGTCCCCGCCGCACTCGGAATGCCGCTACACGAGGTTGATACGCCGTCGCTGCTCATCGACCTCGACGCGTTCGAGCGCAACCTGCGCCGCATGGCGGACGCTGCGAAACTCGCCGGTGTCGCACTGCGGCCTCATGCCAAAACCCACAAATCACCCGCCATTGCCTTGCGGCAAATCGAACTGGGCGCGGTCGGGGTCTGTTGCCAGAAAGTCAGTGAGGCGGAGGCCATGGTGCAGGGTGGGGTGCAGGATGTACTGATCAGCAACGAAATTGTTGGGCACCAAAAGCTGGAACGCCTGGCCAGGCTGGCGCGCCAGGCCCGTATCGGCGTCTGCGTCGACAATGTGGACAACGTCGCCGCCCTCAGCGCCGCTGCCTCCCGCCATCAATCCACCGTGGATGTCCTGGTGGAAATCGACGTAGGTTCCCATCGCTGCGGTGTCCCTGCCGGAAAGCCCGCGCTCGATCTCGCTCGCGAGGTGGCCGCCTCGCCCGGGCTCAGGTTCGCCGGATTACAGGGCTATTACGGTGCCGCACAGCATCGCCGTCCGTACGAGGAACGCCGCGCAGCCGGCAACGCTGCCGCCGAACTCTGCGCGCTGACCCGTGACCTGCTCCTTCACCACGGTCTCGAGTGTCCTACCATCACCGGCGCCGGTACCGGCACCTTTGAATTTGTAGCCGCCAGCGGCGTCTACAGCGAGCTGCAAGTCGGCTCCTACGTCTTTATGGATGTCGACTACGCGCAAAACCTGGGCAGTGACGGCACTCCCCTCCATACCTTCGAGCAAAGTTTGTTTGTCTGGACCACCGTCATGAGCTGCCCCAGCGCGGATCAGGTCGTCGTCGATGCCGGCATGAAAGCCTTCAGCGTCGATTCCGGTCTGCCTCTGGTCTATGGCATCGACGGCGCGGAATATTTCGATGCCTCCGACGAGCACGGAAAAATCAAGTTGCGCAATCCCGGCATCTCCGTCCAGCTTGGCGACAAATGGAAACTCATCCCCGGCCATTGCGATCCCACCGTCAATCTGCACGACTGGTTTGTCGGCATCCGCAACGACCGCGTCGAAGCCCTCTGGCCCATCTCCGCCCGCGGCCCGGGCTACTGATTTTCTTTCAAGCCAAATCCTTAGCTTTTATACACAACCTCGAAGGAATATCCATCCGGGTCGAATACATCCGCCGCATAATATCCGGGATAGTATTCCAGCCGCGCACGCGGAGAAATATTGTCCCGCGCGCCAGCCGCCATCGCCGCCTTGTAGAATTCATCGACGTTAGCGTTGCTCTCCGCGTCGAAGCCCCAATGAATCGCCGCCGGATCGGCCTTCCCCTGCTTCAGCCAGAAGTACGCGCGCTTGCCATCCCCAAATCCCCACAGGTCCGGGTGACCATCCTTACCCTTGTACGGCATAAAGTATTGGATGTTCAGCGGCTTCAGCGCCGCCTCATAAAACGCCAGCGAACGTTCCACATCGCTCACCGTCAGAATAATGTGATTAATCATCGCTGCTCCTCTTCTGGATCGGAATGCCCCATTTCCCCCAGCGAACCAGGGCGCCGCAGTGACTCTGCGCCGGAAGAGGCTGCAATGGCGCATCTCGAAGGCGGAGTTCTCAGGAATATTTTGCCGTCAGTTTGGAAAGTGCGTATCGAGGGCATAAATCTCTTCAATGCTGATATCACGTATACCCAGGATCGAGCCGTCCGGCGTGACTCCGGTCCAGAAGTTAAACGTACCCGAAACCAGCTGTCCACCGTCCGCCAGATTCACCAGCAACTGCGGTTTCCTATCCGAAAGGCAGAACCGGTAATAGGGCTGTTTCGCCGCAGAAGGGCCGCTCGACGAGTTGAACAAAACGCAACGGCTATCGGAAGACCAGTTCGGATAGCCAGCGCTCAGGCTCGTCAGCTGCTCCCATTTCCCAGTCGAGAAGTTGTACAACTCCACGGCAAACGTCACATCATCGAGAGCCAGCATCCAGTGCCCATCCGGCGACCATCGCGGGGAAAAGTAGTGGCTCGAATCAGGCAGCGCCGTGACCACACGGCTCCTCAGGTTAACAATCTGAATCGGATGGTGCTCCACGCTGGCTTCGTTTGGATCGTGGCCGCCGAAGGCTAACGCATCGCCGTCGGGAGACCAGGAAGGGTCGCCGTCACTTGACTCGCCTGCCGTTACTTGCTCCGCAATACCTCCTCCTGCGGGCACGAGGTAGATCTTCGAGGGCTTGCCGGGCTCCTGGGCGGCAAAGGCAATCCGCGTCCCGTCCGGTGACCAGCGCGGCTCGAAACTCTCCCTCGGTGGGAATGTCAGCTGACGACGATCCGATCCGTCTGCCTTGCTCTGCCATAGCGCGCCCTCCGGCACCGTGGTCCATGCCACCCTCGATCCATCGCGCGAGAAGGCCATACCTTGCGCTGACAACCCCGGCAGATAGGGCACGAAGAGTCGCTTCTGCACGTCATAGCGCACCAGCTCACCGCGTGGCGTAGAGCCGATGAAAAAGATTGTTTTCCCATCGGTGCTAATCAGCGGGCTAAACGAGCTCATCTGCCCAACTGTCAGTCGCACTGGTTCCGGATCCGTCTTGCGCCACCACTCCCGCTTTTCCCGCATCGCCCAAAGATTCCAACCGCCGCCACGCATCGAGGCAAATACGAAATACTTTCCGTCAGGGGTCCAGGAGCCGCAGCACGCATTCCATCCCGGCAGCACAGGCCGCAAATGGGTTCCGTCGGTGCTCGCTTCCCACAGTGTGCTCGCAGTTTGTGCCGGGTCGAAAGCGCTGAAGCGTATCCGCTGTCCATCATGCGAAAAGCGAATCCAGCTCAGGATCCCTTTCCTGCTGAGGAGCTTTCGGGGCTGGCTCTCATCATTGCGCGCCACCCAAAGATCGGATCCAGTCGTGTAGTAGAGCCAATTTCCATCTGGACTCCATGCCGCATCGTAGACTGCGAGATTCCCATTGCTCTGTGGCTGTCCAGCCGGCAACGGCATCGTCCACAATACACCCAGAAATGCGCTTGCGTTGCTTGGTGTTTCCAGCAGCAGTTTCGATTGCGGCACGGAGATATCCGTCAGCCCCGCAAAATCGAAAGGGACCGGTACCCGCTCCGACTCGCCCCCAAAGGGGGAGACCTGCATGACCCTGAGCCGAGAAGCATCGGCCTCCCCAAAGTAGACCCGCGTCCCATCCGTGAACATTGCCAGTGGCGTCATGGTGGTCGGACCAAAAACAAGCTTGGTCGCTCCATCGTGCGTCAGCTGCCGTATTCCCGTCACCTGCGGAGGCGGCACGGTTGGCCGCAGAAGATACGCGATGACGAGAGCCGCAATCGCGATTGCCGCCCACATTGCAAACCGTGCTTTTTTCGGAAACCTCGGATAGGCAGTTTGCGGCTCCCCCGCCTCGGAAACATTTGTCGGGGGTGCCGCTGCGATTTCTTGAAGAGGTGTGGCGATCGCACCGTTTTCCGACGGGATGCTGGATGCAGGCGCCGCTGCGTTCAGAAGTGGCGGCGCGGCGAACTGGACGCTTTCCACGGGGGCGATGAATCGATACCCGCGCCGGGAGAGCGTCTCTATATATTGCGGGCGCTCCGAGGAATCGTTCAGCGCTTCGCGAATCTTATTAATTGCGGTGTTCAGGTTGTGGTCAGCATCGACAAAAGTGTCTGGCCATAAGCGCTTCTGCAATTCCTCACGGCTGACCACCTCGCCAGGCCGCTCCAGCAAAATTGCCAGAACGGAGAACGGCTGCCCCGTGAGCTTGCGCCTCCGCCCGCCCTTCCACAGTTCTCCCGCCCGAAGATCGACTTCGTACGGGCCGAACCTCACTCGCTGCGAAGGAAATTGAGCCGACTCTACCAATACGATTGCCTCGGACGGCCACCTGGCACGCGTGGCGTTACGTTGCGGGGATTTTATTACTTCCGCCGGAACCCGTCCAACATTCTGCACATCAGCCACTTAGCAATCGACTTTATTTTGACCTTTCTTCAATTTTCAATCCACCTTCCATGCATTGCGATTGATGTGGACCAGGCCTAATGTCGCCCCAACGTGGCGGTTGGGAACAGCAAAAACCGGCACACACAAACTCAAAGGGAGACACGATCATGAAACGGATGACTGGAATAGCGTTCCTCGCACTCGCAAGCACTCTCGGCCTTGGCAGCGCCTCGGCGCAAATGCAATCGCGCGCAAGTCCACGCCACGGTACCCTTCGACTTTACGGTCGGCAACAAACTGCTTCCCGCAGGCACGTATTCCATAGCCCGGGCAAAAGATGGCACCATTCAGATTCTCAGCCGCAAGGGGATCCCTGTGGCGATGACTCTGGCATCCGAGAACGGCAGCCCGTCGAAGGGATGCGCGGTAAATTTCGACCGACGCGACGGCCAGTATTTTATGCGGGCTGTCCAGTGCAACTCCGCTGCGATCAGCATCAATCTTCCTGCTTCCAATCTCGAGAAGAGAATTCCAGTGGAAGTGGGAAATCTGCGCGACAGCGACGGCCAGGTCCTGATCGCAGCCCGGTAGGGTTTGTCGAACGTAAGCATCGCCAAACAACAAAGGCCCGGAGACTTCCATCTCCGGGCCTTGTTGTGCGGCCAACTCGATGCATAGTATCCGGGACATTCTTACAGCGCCGCACGCGGGGAAATATTATCCTTCGCGCCGGCCGTCATCGCCGCCTTGTAGAACTCATCCACGTTGGCGTTGCTGGTCGCGTCGAAGCCCCAATGAATCGCCGCCGGATCGGCCTTCCCCTGCTTCAGCCAGAAGTACGCGCGCTTGCCATCCCCAAATCCCCACAGGTCCGGATGCCCGTCCTTCCCCTTATACGGCATAGAGTATTTGATGTTCAGCGGCTTCAGCGCCGCCTCATAAAATGCCAGCGATCGTTCCACATCGCTCACCGTAAGAATTATGTGATTGATCATCGCTCCTCCTTATTGACTCGTCGGTGGCCCATTCAAGCCCTCTTTTGGCTTGAGTGGGGGAAGATTACTCCGGCGCCCATTCAAGCATTTTTAACTTGTGTTGGGAGATTACTTCGGTGGCCCATTCAAGCCTTCTTTTGGCTTGAGTGGGGGGAAGAATTACGACTAGTCTCACACCATGCCTTCAAGATTGAAAAGATTTCAGCAGTCTGGGCAAACTCATTTTGTCACTTTCTGCTGTTATCGTCGTCGAGAGTCGTTCACGGACCCCTCAGCAAAGCGCATCTTTGAGACGGCGCTGGAGCGCGTTCGCCGAAGCTTCCAACTCTGTGTCTACGGTTATGTTGTCATGCCGGAGCACATCCATCTGCTGCTGAGTGAACCGCAACGCGCGACACTCGCCGATGCGATCAAATCTTTGAAGCAGGGTGTGTCACGCCGATTGATCGGCGATGCCACCCACTTCTGGCAACAGCGTTATTATGATTTGAACGTTCGCGATGATTCCCAGTTTGTCGAGAAGCTGCGATACATTCATCGCAATCCAGTTCAGCGCGGATTATGTGAACATCCGGAAGATTGGCAGTGGAGTAGTTTCCGTCAGCACGCAAACGGCGATGAAGGAAGAATCGAAATCGAATCCGAATGGACGGCAAGAAAACGAGAACGCGAGGCAGGCCGTCTTTGCCCGACGCAAGAATTCCCCCACTCAAGCCAAAAGAAGGCTTGAATGGGCCACCCGCCACCCGCTAAGTTGGTGGGCGTGGGAACGAGAGCGATTCCATTTGTCGGAACATTCCTTGGCGGAGTTTCTCTCGCACGTGACATAGCTGCTGCAGGTGCATCCTTTGATACATGCATGAAGCCGGGGAGCTGATGGCAAGAATAGACGAAATTCAAATTCCAGACGCTAAATGGGGATTGTTGGCACTGTTATATTCATCCCCTGTAGTTATCTTGTTCGCAATCCTGGGTGATTTTCCGCGGGGACTAACTGCAGGGATTTGTGCTGGAATCTTAATCGGTATTGTTAAGACCTATTGGGTCTTTTGTCGATACGTGTGGTTTTGGGTAACAATAGCGGTTCTAGCCGCACTACATGTTCCACTTGTCGTCTATTTTCCCATTCCTATAACAGGGAGTTTTACCGTATGGGAGCTCCTTCCTGCCGCCGTTATAGATTTCAGCATCATGTACGGGTGTATAAAGTTGGTTGCGAGGCTCGTGTACAAAGAAGAAGCGCCCGAGTCCGAGAGCTGATTTATGCAATCAGAAACCAGTTGTCAACCGGACGCGGGCCCATTCAAGCCGGTCTTTTGGTGGGCGGGTGGCCCATTCAAGCCCTCCTTTGGCTTGAGTGGGGTTATTGCTGTCCAGCGAAAAAACAGAGAGCAAAGGCGTTCTTGCTCACCGGTGTACTACCTTGCGTCACTCACACAAATTCTCGAAAAACACTTCTTGCAATTTCGCCTTTCATTCGCTAGACTGTCCGCACCATGGCAATCACCAAGCGTCAAAAAGAGGTTCTTGATTTTATCCGGAATTTCGTCGAGCGCTGCGGCTACTCTCCCTCCTTTGAAGAGATTGCCTCCGGGCTCGATCTAAGTTCCCTCGCCACCGTTCACAAACATATTTCCAATTTGGAACGGAAGGGCCTCCTCAACCGCGCCCACAATCGCAGCCGCTCCATCGATCTGACGCCGGAGCGGAAGCCCGCCACCATGCAGGATATACCGCTGATGGGCCGCATTGCCGCCGGTCGCCCGTTGGAGGCGATGGAATTTCGCGACAGCCTCTCGCTGAACGATATTGTCGAGAACAAGGCCGTGTTCGCGCTGGAAGTCAGCGGCGAGTCCATGCGCGACGACCACATTATGAACGGCGATTATGTGCTGGTGGAAAAAGCCCAGACCGCGCGCCAGGGAGAAATTGTGGTGGCGCTGGTCGACGGCACCGAAACCACCCTGAAGCACTATTTTCTGGAGGGCGACACGGTTCGCCTGCAGCCGGCGAACTCCGAAATGGAACCGATTTATGTACCCGCCGCCCAGGTCGCGATTCAGGGCCGCGTGCTCGCCATCGTCCGCAAATTTGCGTAGTTCAGGAAAGTTCGTATGACAACTGCCGCAAGCGCGACCGCGCAGCTTGGTGCGTTCCTCGCGAAATACTCGCCGGAGATTGCCACCCGCGCCCAGGCCATCCTGAAAAAAATGCGCACCCGCTATCCCTCCGCGCTGGAGCTGGTCTACGACAACTACAACGCGCTTGCCATCGGCTTCTGCCCGAGCGAACGCCCGTCGGAAGCCATCTTCTCCATCGTCCTGTTTCCGCAGTGGGTCACATTGTGTTTCCTGCAAGGAAAAGGCCTGCCCGACCCGAAAAGAATTCTGCAAGGTGATGGCAACCAGGTTCGCCACATTCGCCTGCCCTCAACCGAAACGCTTGACGATCCCGCAGTGATCGCTTTGATGCAAGCCGCCGCCGCCCGCGCCAAAGTTCCCTTCGACACAGCGGGCAAGCATCGCCTCATCATCCGTTCCGTATCAGCGAAGCAACGCCCCCGCCGCGCGGCCGAATCCGCGCCGACCACGCGCACCGGTAAGGCCGCGAAATCCTAGAAGTTGTCCCCTAGATAGCGATGTGACTTCGGCCAACGACCTGAGACCCGCTTTGATTGCGGATCTCACACCCGACGTATCGAGCGATCTTGAGTTTATGGGACAGCTTTTAGTGGCTCGGCCCTTCATGCAACACCGGTCGAGCATCGCTGTCCGCTGATGACCCAGCGTCCTCACCCTGACCGGCCGCCACCCGCCGCAGCGTCGGCGTATTCTTCCCGGTGCCCGGGGAGACCGGCCGCCGATTTTCCATCCGCAACAGCCGCTCCTTGATGGCGTGAAATTCCGACGTGTCGACGATATATTCCGGTCGCGGCGGCAGAATCGTCGCAATCTCCTGCTGCGTCCGCTCCACCCGTGCCGGCGTTTGCGGATGCGTCGAAAACGTCTTTGCAATCAGCCCCGGCTTGGTCTTCTGCAGCTCTTCAATCTTCTCGAAAAAAGCGATCAGCTGCTGCGGATCGTATCCCGCGTCGTACATATATTCCACGCCCAGCCAGTCGGCCTGCTCTTCAAAGTCGCGCTGAAATTCCAGAAACGTCAACGGCACCGCGAATGCAGACGCCTCGTAGATCCCATAACCCACCGCGCTGTAGCCGGTCAGCATCACCAGCGGCACCATGCCCAGGTCGGCATAATGCATGCGCGTCATCTCGCGCGCCTGGTGGTGCGCCGCCACATGCGCAATCTCGTGCGCCATCACGCCCGCCAGTTCCGCCTCATTATCGGCCGCCAGGATCAGACCGCTGTTCACGAAAAAATATCCGCCCGGCAGCGCGAACGCATTCACCTCGTCCGAATCGATCACGCGAATCGTGAACGGCACCTTGGCATCGGAATTCTTCACGATGTTCTGGCCGACGCGGTTCACATACTCCTCAATCACCGGGTCGTGCACAATTTTCGACGACTTCATCACCTGCTGCGCAATCTGCGCGCCCCAGGCAATCTCCGTGTTCTCCGAGTACCAGTTCCCGAACCCGCGTCCACCGACCGAGCGGTGCCCCACCGCGTTCACATCATTGATGCTGCCTTCTTTCACTCCCGGCATCAGGCAGTCGGAGGCGTCAGCCGTGCTCGCACTCGAACCAGCCGCCGCAGTGGAGGCCGTCGCCGTTGGGCAGGCAGGCTCTTTCTCTTCCTTCGCAGAAGCAAAGCACACCGCCGCACCCGCGAAGATCAAGACCAGTCCCGCGACTTCCCGTGCCCAACGCCGCGCTTGTCGATGTGTAAATGCCAAGCTAATCTCCCAGCCCTACAAATAGTATGCGCCGCCCGCCGCCTGGTTTCGACAGGACGCGCTTCCCTTCGCGATACAAAGAAAAAGACCGCCGAAAAAATTCCGGCGGCCTCTTCATTTTCGAATCGCGGGTAGCTAGTCGTAATATTCCAGGCCCAGATGCGTAATTAATTCCTCGCCCTGAATATGCCGCAACGTATTCTTCAGCTTCATCGACTGAATGAACAAATCATGTTCCGGATACAAACCCTCCGGCGTCATCGGAGACTTGAAGAAGAAGCTCAGCCACTCCTGAATGCCGATGCCGCGCAGTTCTTCGCTCCGTTTCGCCAGATCCGTGAACAGCACCAGGTCCAGCGCAATCGGAGCCGCCAGAATCGAGTCGCGACACAGAAAATCCACTTTGATCTGCATCGGATAACCCAGCCATCCGAAGATATCGATGTTATCCCAACCCTCTTTGTTGTCACCACGAGGCGGATAATAGTTAATGCGAACCTTGTGGTAAATATTGGCGTACAGATCGGGGTACAAATTCGGTTGCAGAATGTAATCCAGCACGCCCAGCTTCGACTCTTCCTTGGTCTTGAATGACTCCGGATCGTCCAGTACTTCCCCGTCGCGATTGCCCAGGATGTTTGTCGAGTACCAGCCGGCCACGCCCAGCATGCGCGCCTTGAACGCCGGCGCCAGCACCGTCTTCATCAGCGTCTGACCCGTCTTGAAATCCTTGCCGCTGATAGGAGCATTGTTCTTCTTCGACAGCTCAATCATCACCGGCAAATCCACCGTCAGATTCGGCGCGCCATTAATAAACGGCACTCCTTCGGTCAACGCCGCGTACGCATAAATCTGCGAAGGCGCAATGTTGACGTCGTTGGCTTCCAATCCTTTTTCAAACGCCGCAAGCGAGTCATGCACCTCCGAAGGATGCAGAAAAATTTCCGTCGAGCCGCACCAGATCATCACCTGTCGATCGGTCTTCTTGCGAAACTCGCGAATATCGGCGCGCAGTTGCTCCGCCAGATCGCGCTTGTTCTTGCCCTGCTTCACATTGGTGCCGTGCAGGCGCTTCACATAATATTGGTCGAATACCGCGG
The DNA here is from genome assembly GCA_963735505.1 of uncultured Acidobacteriota bacterium. GTDB lineage: Bacteria > Acidobacteriota > Terriglobia > Terriglobales > Acidobacteriaceae > JAKAAZ01. The sequence goes on from CAVTLR010000019.1 coordinate 467,241, forward strand.
GCATCGGCTTGATCGATTCAAGGTACGGCCGAATCGACTCCAGCAGCTCTTTATCCAGAACCTTCGCCGTGCTGGCCGCGTCATACAGGTTGCCGCCGAAAATATCCCAGCCGGTAAAGACGACGTCGTTCAAGTCCGCCAGCGAAACGAAATCCTTGATCAGCGGCGTGCGGCCATCGGTGCGTTTTCCCAGTCGAACCGTACCCATCTGGGTGATGGAACCAATCGGCTTGGCCAATCCCTTGCGAACTGCCTCAACGCCGGCCACTAAGGTGGTTGCTACCGCCCCCATGCCGACAACCATGACGCCTAATTTGCCCTTCGCGGGCTCAACTTTTGCTGCTCCAGCGTTGTTCTTATCGCTGGCTTCGTGAGTTGCCATGCTTCGTCGAACCACCCTTCGAGATCGATTTAATCTGTTTGGTAGACCTCTTTCAGTCTATCAGCGCATCGACCTTTCCGACATGCAGCACACCGCCGCAAACGATGTCGCGCCAAAAAGATATCGGCTTCCCGGCCACGCAACGAAGAGAAAAATCATTCCGCCCGCAACGCTTCCACTGGATTGACCGACGCGGCACCGCGCGCCGGAATGTAGGTAGCCACCAAGGCGGCGACGGAGAGCACCATCGCGACCACGGCAAGCGTCGGCAGATCCCAGTAGCGAACGTCAAACAGCAGCGAGCGCATCAGCATCCCAGCGGCCACCGCGCCCACCATACCCGCAGCTATGCCAAATACAACCAGCCGTCCCGCCTCTTGCAGAATCATCTGATAGATCGAGCTTCGCTGCGCGCCGAGCGCCATGCGTACTCCAATCTCGCGCGTCCGCTGCCGCACCGAGTACGCAATCACTCCATACAACCCCACCACACTCAGCAGCAGCGCCATGGCCGCAAAGCCTCCTACTAACCATGCTGCCGAACGGTGAAGATAGGCAGTCTCTGAATTTTGAATTCGCTCATTCATCGTCGCTGCGTCATACACAGCGATACCGGGATCGATCCTATGGATCGCAGTGATCAACGTCGGAAGCAGCGACTGCTCTGCTTGCGAGCTTCGAACTACGATTGAAAACCAGTCAGCCGGTTCCTGTTTGAAAGGGAGGTAGATCGCCGGATAATTTTCCGCTCCCAACGACCCCTCTTTTACGTCGCCGACCACTCCCACGATTTCTATCGGGGGTGGGGCCTGTGACCACGAACCAGAGTAGACAATTTGCTTCCCGATTGGATCTTCATTGGGAAAGTATTTTTTGGACATTGCCTGATTGATGATTGCGACATGAACCCTCGAGGCGTCGTCCGATGCGGTGAAATAGCGGCCATGCAGAAGTTGCGCCTGTAGCGTCGTCAAGTATCTTGCGCTTACTTGCCGCCGAGTCGCCTCGTTGTGTTCTCCGTGATACGGCCGTCCCTTGATGATGAAATCGATGAAGGGGCCAAACCCGCTCAAGGGCAGATACCTTGTGACGCCTACCGATTGCACGCCTGGCAGACTTTCAATTCGGCGGCTGACCTCCTCTTCCAACGCAACTGCCTGCGTGTCCTGCGAGTAACCGGAATCCGGCGCTCCGATGCTGATCGCAGCCAAATGATCTGGCTGGAATCCAACCTCGACATGAAGCAGGCGATAGAGGCTTTTACTAAGTAACCCAGCACCCACGAGCAAGACCACGGCCACAGCGAGTTCAATGACAACCAGGTTCGCACCCAAATGACGCCATATCGAGCTAGACCCACTCCGACCACCTTCTGTCAGGCCTGTTCGCATTTCCTGCAAAGACATGCGCAGTACGGGAGTGAGTGCGAACAGCGTACCCGCCGCTAACGTGACTGCTCCCGCGAACGCTATCGAATGAAGATTCAACCCAAGTCCCTGCAGATAGGGCATCCCCGCCAGCATGTCAGCGGGAATCAGGCGGATGAGCAGATGGATAGCCCCATATGCCCATGCAACCCCCAACACACCGCCAATTCCTACCAGTAACAGTCCTTCTGTCACAAACTGGCGAATGAGGCGCGCAGGTGATGCGCCCAACGCCCCGCGCACTGCAATCTCGCGTTGGCGGCTTTCTGTGCGAACCAACAGCAGATTGGCTACATTCACGCAGGCAATCAGCAGCAATAAACCCGCTCCACTCAGCAGCACCAGTAAAATGGGACGAATATCGCCGACGATCACCTCTGTCAGAGGCATCACCACGGCGCCCTGGCCGCGATTGGTGTCCGGGTACTGCTTTTCCAGTCGCGCAGCTATCGATTTCATGTCGGCGTCGGCAGCCTGGACTGAAACGCCGTCTTTGAGCCGTGCGATGCCGAAGAGATTATGGCAGATGCGTCTCTTCTCACAGGGGCCAGATGGGTCCAGCATGGCCCAGAAATCCGCAGCGGCGGTCGGACCGAAATGGAAATCCCGAGGCAACACCCCGATGATGGTGTTAGGAACGCCGTCCAGTATTACCGCCTGCCCCAGCACATCTTGTCTTCCACCGAACCGTTTTTGCCACGCCGTGTAGCTCAGCAGCACCGTGTGAGGCGCTGTGGTTTGATTCTCTCCGGCTAGGAAGTCTCTCCCCAGGATGGGAGAAATCCCAAGTGTGCGAAAAAAGCCATCGCTCACATGGATGCCCTGCGCCAGTTCTGTACCCGTTGGGGTATTCAGCATGAAATCCCAAGTCTCGTACGCTTCCAACGATTTAAAAACCTTATTCTGCTTTTTCCAATCGAGGTAGTCGAGATAGGAAATGTTGTATTTCGGGCCCAGCGGGATGCTCGAAAATAGGCCTACCAGCCGGTTCGGGTTCGCGTATGGCAAAGGCTGGATCAGCGCCGCATCCACAAATGCAAAGATCGCCACGGCCGCTCCGATGCCAAGCCCCAGCATCAGGATTGCGGTCGCCGTGAAGCCTGGATTCTTTCGCAGCTGACGTACGGCAAACAGAAAATCCTGTGCGACTGTCTCAAACCAGAACTTGACCGCCTCGTGACTTTGCTCTTTCATCCTGGTGGCATTGCCGAATTGTCGGCGCGCTGCATGACGAGCTTCTTCCGGCGTCATTCCTTCCGCCACGAACGCTCGTTCGGCCTGCCCCTGATGGAAGGCCATCTCTTCTGCGAGCCCGCTGTCGAACGTATCGCGGCGGAATAGAACTTTTAGCTTGTTGAATATTCTGCGAAACGGATCCATCGCTATCTCCTACGCATCCTGCAGTACTCGGCCAATGGCCGCGATCATTTGCTCAAATTGCGACAGCTCGATGCCCAACTGCTTGCGCCCCAGCGGCGTCAGCGTGTAGTACCGGGCCCGCCGATTCGTCTCCGTCTTTTTCCACTCCGCCTTCACCCAGCCCTGCACCAGTAACCGCTGCAGCGCCGGGTAGAGCGAGCCTTCTTCCACCGTCAGCACATCGTCGGAGCTGCGCTTGATGGAGAGCGCAATGCCATAGCCGTGCAGCGGCGCGCGGGCCAGCGTCTTCAGGATCAGCATGTCCAGGGTTCCCGGCAGCAGGTCAGGTTTCTTCGTCATGCATCTATATATAGATTATCTATGGATAGAGTGTCAACGGCACTCTTCGCCTGCTTTTGCACCAGGCTGGACTATCATTTTTCTCAGTGTTGATTTTTCGTGCGCACGCGCAATCTAGCTTCCGCATCGCGCATACTGGCCAGAACAATCCTGGCTCCAACGGTATCCGCGAAACCTGCATCTCTTTTAGGTAATAAACTTTTTTTGAGGGTGATATTTTTTGATGCCAACGGAAAGCAAGCCGCAGACAACAAAAGACACAATTGCAGCCAAGTTGGAAGGTCGACGTCGCGTCGTCATTGAAGGCGTGAAACCGGAGATTGATTGCGGGGAATTTCCCATTCAGCGCGTCGTTGGAGAGACGGTCGCGGTGGAAGCCGATGTTTTTGCCGACGGTCACGACGCCGTCGCAGCCCAGATTCTCTATCGCCGAAGCAGCGAACGCAATTGGCGCACCCTGCCGATGGAATCGCTGGGCAACGATCGCTGGCGTGCGGAATTTGCCGTCATGGAGCTGGGCGAGTACCGCTACACCGTCGAAGGTTGGGTCGACAGCTTCACCACCTGGCGCAACGCCATGAAGAAACGCATTGACGCTGGTCAGGAAACCCACGTTGAACGCATGTCCGGTAGCGCGCTGGTCGCCGCAGCCGCCAAGCGCGCAAAAAAAGATGACGCAAAGACGCTCAAGGATTTTGCCGCAAAGATTAATGACACCGATCAGGATGCAGCTTCGGCCGCCGCTGTCGATCCCAAGCTTGAATCGCTGATGGAAACCTATGCCGAGCATGCCTACACCACGCGCTATGGCAAGGAACTCAGCGTCAGCGTTGGCCGCGAGCTCGCTGGATTCTCCTCCTGGTATGAAATCTTTCCCCGCTCCTGCGCCCCCACGCCGGATCATCACGGTACATTCAAGGATTGCGAATCGTGGCTGCCCTATATCGCCTCCATGAACTTCGATGTGCTCTATCTGCCGCCCATCCATCCCATCGGCCACGCCTTTCGCAAGGGAAAAAACAATTCAGAAAAAGCCGAGCCAGGCGACGTCGGCAGTACCTGGGCCATCGGCTCAGAAGAAGGTGGGCACAAGGCGATTCACCCCCAGCTGGGCACGCTCGACGATCTTCATTCGCTGATGGCCGCCGCAAAACAACATGGCCTGGAGATCGCGCTCGATCTCGCCTTTCAATGTTCGCCCGATCATCCCTACGTGCAGCAGCATCCCAGCTTCTTCCGCAAGCGCGCCGATGGCAGCATCCAGTACGCCGAAAATCCTCCCAAGAAATATCAGGACATCTATCCGCTCGACTTTGAGACCGAGGACTGGCGCGCGCTCTGGACAGAACTGAAAAGCATCATCGACTACTGGATCGACGAGGGCGTACTCATCTTCCGCGTCGACAACCCCCACACCAAATCGTTTCCCTTCTGGAAATGGGTGATCGCCGAGGTCAAAGCAGCGCATCCCGACGTCATCTTCCTCGCCGAGGCGTTCACCCGGCCGAAGGTTATGTATCGCCTCGCCAAGCTTGGCTTCACCCAGTCCTACACCTACTTCACCTGGCGCAACACGAAAGAAGATCTCACCGAATATCTGGAAGAATTGACGCAAACCCCAGTCGTCGAATTCTTTCGTCCGAATTTCTGGCCGAATACCCCCGACATTCTGCATGAGGAGTTGCAGACCGGCGGACGCCCAGCATTCCTCAGCCGATTTGTTCTCGCCGCTACCTTAACCGCGAACTACGGCATCTACGGCCCGGCGTTCGAGCTATGCGAGAACACTCCCATCAAGCCGGGCAGCGAAGAATATCTCAATTCAGAGAAATATCAGATCCGTCATTGGAACATTCAGGACCCGCAGAACCTGCAGACCTTCATCGCGCGCGTCAATCAAATTCGCAAAAAGCATCTGGCGCTGCACAGCAATCGCACGCTGAGATTTCATCCGGCCGACCAGCCGTTCCTCATCAGCTACAGCAAAACGGATCCCGAGAAAACAGATGTGATTCTTGTTGTCGTCAATCTTGATCATCAAAAGACGCAGGCCGGGTGGGTCGATCTCGATCTTGCCGAACTTGGAATTCAGCCCAGCCAAACCTTTCGCGTTCACGACCTGCTCACCGACCAGTCCTATTCATGGTCCGGTGCGCGAAACTATATTCAGCTGGAGGCGGGGCGCTCCCACATCTTCCACGTGGAGACGGAGCCGGCCCCTTCGGCGTAATCTACAAGACTCCCCAGTTGCCGGGAAGAAGGAAGCGCCGCATCTATGCACGACACCCCCAGCAGCAGTTCGGTGAAGCAGCCAGGCAGCGCCCTCGACCCTCTCTGGTTTAAAGACGCCATTATTTATGAGCTGCACGTCAAGGCGTTTGAAGACGCCAATAACGACGGCATCGGCGACTTTCAGGGGCTGTTGAGCAAGCTCGACTACTTGCAGGAGCTCGGCATCACCTGCATCTGGCTGCTGCCATTTTTTGCTTCGCCATTGCGCGACGACGGCTACGACATTGCCGATTACATGACGGTCCATCCCAGCTACGGCACGCTGGAAGATTTTCAGACCGTCCTTCACGCCGCTCACGATCGTGGTCTGCAGGTCATGATTGAGCTGGTGGTCAATCACACCTCCGACCAGCACGCCTGGTTCCAGCGCGCTCGTCTCGCACCGCCAGGATCACCCGAACGCGACTACTACGTGTGGAGCGACAGCGACGAAAAATATAAAGACGCGCGCATCATCTTCACCGACACAGAAAAATCCAACTGGACCTGGGATCCAATCGCCAAGGCTTATTACTGGCATCGTTTTTTTTCGCATCAGCCGGATTTGAATTACGATAACCCCCTGGTGCTGGAAGAAGTGCTGCGCGTCATGCGCTTCTGGCTCGATATGGGCGTGGATGCGCTGCGCATTGACGCCATTCCCTACCTGGTCGAGCGCGATGGCACCAACTGCGAAAATCTTCCTGAAACTCACGCCGTCATGAGAAAGATTCGCGCCGAGATTGATGCCCACTATGAAAATCGCATCATTCTCGCCGAGGCCAACCAATGGCCGGCCGACGTTCGTCCTTACTTCGCGGATGGCGACGAATGCCACATGGCCTTTCACTTTCCATTGATGCCGCGCATGTACATGGCGCTTCGCCAGGAAGATCGCCTTCCCATCACAGAGATTATGGGCCAGACGCCGCCCATCCCCGATAGCTGCCAGTGGGGCCTGTTCCTTCGCAACCATGATGAGCTCACTCTGGAAATGGTAAGCGACGACGAGCGCGACTACATGTATCTGGCCTACAGCGCCGATCCGCGCATGCGCATCAACATTGGCATTCGCCGCCGTCTGGCGCCGCTGCTCGACAACAACCGCCGCCGCATCGAGCTGCTGAACAGCTTGCTGTTTTCTTTCCCCGGCACGCCCATCCTTTATTACGGCGATGAAATCGGCATGGGCGACAACATCTATCTCGGCGACCGCAATGGCGTCCGCACACCCATGCAGTGGACCGCGGACCGCAACGCCGGCTTCTCCCGCGCCGTGCCCGCCAAACTTTATAGCCCCGTCGTGATGGACCCGATCTGGGGCTACGAAGCCATTAACGTTGAAGCGCAGCAAGGTGACTCCTCGTCGCTGTTGAACTGGATGCGCAACCTGATCGCGCTGCGCAAACTGTTTCGCGTCTTCGGACGTGGCGCTCTCAAATTCCTGAATCCTGAAAATCGCAAAGTGATCGCCTACGTCCGCGAAGCCGAGGACGAAATTGTCTTGTGCGTCGCCAACCTTTCTCGCTTCGCCCAGCCCGCGCAACTCGACCTCAGCGAGTATGACGGCATGGTCCCCGTGGAAATGTTAGGCTACGTCGAGTTCCCTACCATCACCCGTCAGCCCTACGCAGTCACCCTTGCGCCCTATGGATTTCTCTGGCTGGAACTGCATCCGTCGCCCGACACGGCGGCGGTTCAGCCGGAAGATTCCGCGTTGCTGCTTGCCGACACCACAGACTGGGCCAGTCTGTTTCTCGATGGCAACCTGCGCAAGCTGCAGGAATCCATCCTGCCGACGTATCTGCCGCTGCAACGATGGTTCGGCAACAAGTCCGCCTCCATTCGCAGCACTACCATTGCCGATTGGGGCAAGCTCGACCATAGCGGCGCCATCTTCTGCCTGGTCCGCGTTGAATACGAGACCGGAAATGCAGACCGCTATTTTCTTCCCTTCGCCACGGCTTTTGGAGAAGCGGCGCGAACCTTGCGCGACACTTCGCCCGCGTCAATTCTTTCCACCGTGCTCTCTCCCGCAGGAGAAGGTGTGCTCTATGACGCCACCTTCGACCCGAATTCCTGCGAGGCATTGTTGCAGGTCATCGCCAGCTCCACCACGTTTTCCATGCAGCAAGGATCAGTGGAAGGAGCGCCCAGCAGCGCATTGCGCGGCCTGATGACCAAGCAGTCAGCGGACGAATCGCTCGCCGCTCGACGCAGTTCCGCAGAGCAAAGTAACACTTCAATTTTATTCGGCAATCGCCTGATCATGAAGCTATTTCGGCATCCGGAATCCGGCCTCAATCCGGACTGCGAAATCGGCCGCTTCCTCACCGAGCAAGCCCATTTCTCTAACATTCCCCCCTTCGGCGGCTCCATTGAATACCTCAGCAAAGGAGACGCGCCCACCACGCTCTGCATGCTGCAGGGCCTGGTGACAAATCAAGGCGACGGCTGGCAATGGATGCTGGAGGAGTTGGAACGCTACTACGAAAACTATGTTCAAAAAACGATTCCCGCGGAGGAACTTGGCCAGCCGGTGGTGTCAACCTCGGCCCCGCTCGGTGTCGTCCGTGCCTCGCAGTTTGCGCAGGAACATGCCGGCGTTGCCCTCGACGCAGCCGCCGTACTCGGTCGCCGTACAGCGGAAATGCATTTAGCGCTGGCTTCCTCAACAACCAATCCTGCTTTCTCTCCCGAGCTGTTGACCAAAGAGTATTTCGATCAGTTGCAGGCCTCGATCAACGCGCAAGCCGCCCATGCCTACGATCTACTGCGCAAAACCATGTCAGGCCTGGCGGACGACACAGTCGAGATCGCCGCGCTTCTTCTCAGTCACCGCACCCGCATTCTCGGCGGACTCGGCGCCTCCAACATCGGCAGCATGGATGGCCGGCGCATCCGCATCCACGGCGACTATCATCTTGGCCAGGTCCTTCGCGTCAAATCGGATTTTGTCATCCTCGACTTTGAAGGCGAACCGGCCCGCTCGCTCGACATCCGTCGCATGAAGCACTCCCCGCTGAAGGATGTTGCCGGAATGCTGCGTTCCTTCAATTACGCGGCTTGGGCTGCACTGATGCGTTATTCCTCCCGCCGTCCGGAAGATCAATCGAAGCTGGAACCCTGGGCCCGGCTTTGGGATGGTTCTACTTCAGCGGAATTTCTGCACGCCTACATGCAAACCATGGCGGGCAGTCACCTGCTTCCCGCCACTCCGGCCGCGCAGTGGAGTTTGCTCGACCTGTACCTGCTGGAGAAAGCTTTCTACGAGCTGGTCTATGAGTTGAATAGTCGTCCGGATTGGGTGAAGATACCGTTGATGGGCGTTGCTGCATTGCTGCAGCAGGAATTTGAATAACGCGTGGTGTTCCCCCGCAGCGGAGTAAATCGAAACCATGGCTGAATTGGAAGCCCTGCAGGAATCGAAACAGGAGAGCGCAGAGGTTGCCCAGACAGATCTCCTGATGGCGATCCCGGCTCCCCCGCGGAGCGTCGCTCTTGCGCCCGCCGTGCAGAAGATCCTGCAAGCCTGCAAACTCCTCGCCTCACCGTGCAGGGTTGTGCTTGCATTGCCCGGAGAAAATAATCAGGAAACTCCCTCCGAGCTGGCGCTCAGCGGCGCTGATCTCGATCCCCAGCATCCGCTGCGTTATGTCAACTATCCCCCGCCGGCCATCGTTGCTGGAACGATTCCGTGGCTCCCCAACATCGCCACTTATCAAGACATCGCTCGTCTTGGCACTACACTGCAGGCCCGGGCATGCACCGTGCTCGGCACGGATAACGGTTTCTCCCGTGACTCGCTCACTCCCGAAAAACTTACATTGCTGGTCGATCCCGCAATCGGCGGCAGCTTCGATCTCGTCATGCCTCTTTACGCCTCGCAGGCCTTCGACGATCTGGTGAATAAAAGCATTCTCTATCCGCTCACCCGTTCCCTCTACGGCCATCGCGTACAAAATCCGCTCGGCACAGAATTCCAGATGTCGTCGAAAATGTTTCCGGTGATTGCCTCCAGCACGGTGCGCGACTCCAGCCAGCAGCAGGGTCGCCTCCCCTGGCTTGCAACCCTGGCAGCCGGCAGGAATCTGAAAATCTGCCAGGCCCAGCTGGGTGCGCGCCGCCCTTCCAGCGCCGATGGCATTGAGCTCAGCGACGCACTGGCGCAGTTGACTGGCCCGCTGTTCCTGGATATGGAGGATAATGCTGCTTTCTGGCAGCGCATCCGCGGCTCGCATGATGCCCCCATTTTTGGCGTCGCATCCACTTCCACCGAAGCGTCCGATACCGTCGATGTCCGCCACATGGTGGAGGCGTTCCAGCTTGGCGAGCGTAATCTGCGCGAATTCTGGGCACTGATCCTGCCGCCGGTCACGCTGTTGGAACTGAAAAAGCTCTCCCGTCTTGCGCCGGATGAGTTTCATATGCCGGATACGCTGTGGGCCCGCATCGTGTACGACTTCGCTCTGGCCCATCGTCTTCGCAATATTCATCGCATCCATCTGTTTGGCGCGCTCACCCCGCTCTACCTGGGATGGGTTGCATCCTACGCGGTTGAAATCAACCAGAGCGGCATAGCCGCCGCGCAACAACGGGTGGAGCAGCTGGCACGCACCTACGAGTCGGAGAAACCCTATCTCCTGTCCCGCTGGCGCTGGCCCGATCGCTTTCATCCGTAGAAGCCCGCACTAGAACAGGAGTCAGTTATGTGGGGACAAGTACATCAGGCGCTGTTGGAATCGCTTCATCGTGCCGTATACAAAGTTGCAACGCTGCTGCCCGGCGTACTCGCGCTGGTCGTGGCACTCATTGTCTCCATTTTTATCGGATGGCTTCTCGCTGCCATCCTGCGCCGTATCCTGCTCGCGCTCCACTTTGACACCCGTGTAGAGCAGTCTGGTCTCGCCAATATTTCCGACTGGTCTTCCGCTAAAACGCCCACCTTCCTGGCCACGCGCATCGTTTTCTGGCTGACCGTTATTGCCGGGCTGTTTGTCGGTGTCGCCGCCTTTGACGCCTCCCTGGCGTCCGGCCTGTCCCCCAACGTCGTTACCTATATCTCCAAGATTGTTGCCGCAGTAGTGCTGCTGATTGTCGGCATCATCGTCGCCCGCTTCCTTTCGCGCAGTGTGCTCATCAACGGCGTCAACATGAATCTGGAACATGCTCGCCTGCTCAGCCTGGGAGCGAAATGGCTGGTCCTGGTTTTCACCGCCGCCATGATCTTCGATCATCTTGGAATTGCGCGCGCCATTGTCGATCTTGGATTTGGCATCCTCTTCGGCGGCATCGTCCTCGCCCTGGCGTTGGCGGTCGGCCTGGGTTCGCGAGACCTGGTCAGCCAGGCCCTGGAACGCGACCGACACAAAACTTCAACAGAAGAGGATGTCGTCCGCCATTTCTAAACACACGACAAAACTAGTCGCCCTGGAACGCCATTTTCGATCAATTCATAGCCGGCCAGTTACTATGAAACGACTGCTATGACGATTCTTGATCTATTGCTGGGACGGCCGCTGGCAACCTGGGAGGATCGCGCCGAGAAAATAGGCGCCGCCCAGGGCATCCCCATCTTTGGCCTTGACGCCCTCAGCTCTGCGGCCTACGGCCCGGAAGCCGCCATGACGCTTCTCATCCCCCTGGGGATGGCTGGCGTCCACCTCGTGCTGCCCATCACCGCAGCCATCCTTGCGCTGCTGACCATCCTCTATTTCTCCTACCGTCAGACCATCGCTGCGTATCCAAACGGAGGTGGCTCCTACACGGTCGCTGGAGAAAATCTTGGACCCTTTGCCGGCTTGCTTGCGGGTTCGGCCCTCATGGTCGACTACATTCTCGAAGTGGCTGTCGGCATATCCGCCGGCGTCGGCGCACTGGTTTCCGCGTTGCCGAAGCTGCAGCCTCATACGCTAGCCCTGTGCCTGGCAATTCTCGCGATTCTCACGCTGTTGAATCTGCGTGGGGCGCGTTCTTCTGGCGTGATCTTCATGGCGCCGACCTATGTATTCATCGTGTGCCTGCTCGCCGCCATCGGGTGGGGCGTATTCAAGGCCATCGTCTCCGGGGGTCATCCCCAACCCGTGGTCGCCCCGCCGCAACTCGGTCACGCCACGGCGGCGCTCAGCATCTGGCTGCTGCTCAAGGCCTTTTCCAGCGGCTGCACCGCAATGACGGGCGTCGAGGCCGTCAGCAACGGCGTGGGCGCTTTCAAGGAGCCGCACCAGAAATCGGCCCAACTCACTCTTACCATCATCATCGCGCTGCTCGGCGTGCTGCTGCTGGGAATTGCATTTCTTGCGCCCGCATATCATATCGCCGCCACCGATCCGACGGCCCCCGGATATCAAAGCGTGCTGTCGCAGCTGATCGCTGCTGTCAGCGGACGCGGCGTCTTTTATTACGTGTCGATCGCTTCCATCTTGCTGGTATTGGCGCTCTCCGCAAATACCGGCTTCGCAGATTTCCCCCGGCTGTGCCATAACATCGCCAAGGATCGATATCTTCCTTTCGCCTTTACTCTTCGCGGGCGGCGTCTGGTGTATTCAGGCGGTGTGTATGTGTTGGCGCTCGCGGCTGCCGCGCTCCTGATTGTTTTTGGCGGTGTGACCGATCGCCTGATTCCTCTTTTCGCCATCGGCGCTTTCCTCGCCTTCACTCTTTCGCAGGCCGGAATGGTTCAGCACTGGCGTCGCAAACGCGGCCATGGCTGGAAGCTCAGTATGGCTATCAATGGAATTGGAGCGATCGCCACCGGAATTACTGTCTGTATCGTGTTGGTGACGAAATTTGTCGCTGGGGCATGGATCACGGCCATTGTCATTCCTTTAATCATCATGGTCATGCTCACCATCCACCGCCACTATCTCTGGGTCGGCCGTGAGATTGCCGCCAAGCAGGCGCTGAACACGGCCAAGCTGACTTCACCCATCGTCATCATGCCCATTCCCGGTTGGAATCGCGTCACCGCGAAAGGCTTGCGCTTTGCTCTCTCAATTTCTCCAGAAGTGTTTTGCGTCCACGTAAAAAATGACGAAGGTGAGCAACCGCTGGCCCCGCTGTGGCAGAAAAATGTTATCCAACCACTGCAGCACGCAAACTTACCCCAACCCACTCTTATCCAGATAGAATCCCCCACTCGACGCGTCCTTGGACCGATCCTCGATCAAGTCACGCTGTTGGAGCAACAGCATCCCCATCGTCAGCTTTTGGTATTGCTTCCGGAGTTGATAGAAAGCCGCTGGTATTTCTATCTCCTGCATAACCACAGAGCCACACTGCTGAAAACCATGTTGTATCTTCGCGGAGCCCAGCAAACCGTGGTCGCCAATATCCCCTGGTACCTGGAACCGCATGAGAATGGCACCGATATAACCTAGACCGGCGAGCGCGACCCGTGCTTCTCTCCTTTTTCAAAAGAGAGCTATTTCGTCCAAGGGCTCTTGCGTTCACTTCAAGTAAGCTCGCACCAGGTCGATCAGGTCCTCGGCAAGTTCATGCGGCGGCGCCGATTTTTTTCCCGAGCCAAGCAGGTGCAGCCGGATGTGATCTTCAAGTACCTCGGCCATCAGACTGTTGATTCCGCCGCGTACATTCGCCAGCAGCATCAGGATGTCGGCACAGTCGTCGTCCGTCGTCAGCGAGCGCTCGATGGAATCCACTTGTCCGCGGATACGCTTGATGCGGGCCACCAGCTTTTGTTTTTCCTTGTCGATTTCTGTCATGTTTTCCTTGACCATACCCTAGGGGGATATGGTACAACATAACAGGCGGGAATGTTGGTCCGCCGGAGAAGTAAAACTCTATGAGCAAAGAATCCGCACAAGAACCTCCCAGTATTGGGAGATCCTTCCTGTGTTGCGATGAGCGCTCAGACAATCGCCCCTAGCTCTGCTACAGACGATTCTCTCACCGCTCGTCACATCATTCGACCCGTGATTTTGAGCGCGTGAGCCAACCCCGATGGGCAAACTCACCCCTCCCGAACCGATGCCTCGTGGTGCCGTCCTGTCCTGCGCCCCGGCGCTGGAACGGCCGTCTTCGCGCGGGCCTCACCAGGAGGAACCATGTTCAACGCCAACTTTTCTACAATCCCCACGATCCGGACCTCAGACCGCCTTATCTGCGTTTGGGTGCCCACCGGCAATCCAAGAATGCCGCTCACCTGTGTTTGGATTCAGGACGCGCCTTCCAGGGAGGATTTGATCGTTGATGGAGTCGTCGATGATCCGGACCCCGAGCACTATTTTTTTTCCTATGCATTGGCTCGACCCGTCTACTCATCGGCCTGCATCCCAACATTAATATTTGCTGAACGCCATTGACCCATCTAGATTAACCCTAGTTAACTACCATTACGCGGGCGAAGCCCTCAGGAAAGCTGCACCCGGAGATTCATGCTGACTTGCAACCTATTACTCACGCTTTGCTTATTGCAAGTCAGCCCGCCAACATCCGTTCCCGCGGATCAGGCAGCGCCACATTCAGTCGCTGCGCGAGACATTCCATACTTCCTCGCCGCCAATCAGATTTCGCTCTCCGAGACCTCTGCACTCGCCGCAAAGGCATGGCTGCCGAATCCGCAGCAAGCGCCCGTCACGACCGCGACCCCAGCTCTGCCGTTGAACACCCCACCGACGGAGCAGACGCAACTGACCGTTTTCCCGCACTCCGACACTGCGCGTTATTGGATCAGCGGCCAGGCCAACAGCATTTTCCAACTGCACGGAAATTTTCATTCGCCCTATCAAGGCACGAACAGTTTCACAGCGCCATTTCAATACAAAGCCTCTGAGGTGGGCACGCTGTATTTGGCCTACCAGCTCAACAAAAATCTGCGCTATGAAACCGATGCCATCTACGACGAGGAAAATGCCGGCGGCCGTGGTCTCAGTCAAGCGCAAGGTCTGGCAGGCTTTACGAATCTCGATGTCGTTCGCAATCCTAACCTGGGTCCCGTGCCCTACACCGCGCGCGTCCAACTCCACCAAACCATCGGCTTTACAGATCAGGCTGTGCCCCAGGAGCGCACCTTTCTTGCCCTGGCAACCCAGGTCCCAGTGCGACGCCTCGATCTGCGCGTCGGGAAATTTACCTTGCCCGACACCTTCGACATCAATGCCGTCCTGACCGACAGCCATCTTCAATTCGAAAATTGGACTGTCGACAACAATGGCGCCTGGGATTATGCAGCCGACACCCGTGGTTATACATATGGAGTTGCGCTGGAGTATGACGATCGCGACTGGTCACTGCGTTATGTGCTGGCACTCATGCCCACAGTCGCCAATGGCATCACGCTCGACTGGGATTTGCGCCAGGCCCGCGCGCAAAACGTGGAGCTCGAAATTCGCACGACTCTCCTGCCCGGCCGCGACGGCGCCATCCGCCTGCTCGCCTATGGCAATAACGCCCACATGGGCGATTATCGCCAGGCAGTCGAGGACTATTTTGCCGGCCTGACGCCTACACCTGAAATCACTTCTGTCGAAAAGTACGGCACGCTCAAGTATGGCTTCGGCATCAACCTCGAGCAGGATGTCACCCCGAACTTCCGCGTCGCCGGTCGTTTCGGCTGGAATGAAGGCCAGCACGAATCTTTCGCCTACACAGAAGATGATCAGACATTTCTCTTCGGCGCAGATTATGTCGGATCACGCTGGCATCGCAAATTCGATAAGGTCGGCGTCGCCTTCGTGACTAACGCCATCAAGAAAGATCATCAGAATTATTTGAAATATGGCGGACTGGGATTTTTGCTTGGGGATGGGAATTTGAACTACGCGAGGGAAGATATTTTGGAAGCGTATTACAACCTCCACGTCTGGCGTGGCCTCTACTATGCGGTCGATTACCAGAACATTCACCATCCCGGCTATAACCAGGATCGCGGACCCGTCAACGTAGAAGGCGTGCGCGTGCACATCGACTTCTAGGCAAGGCTTTGTATCAGGGCATGGCTTCAGCCGTGCCGCACGTGGAAGAAATCCGGAGGGCTTTAGCCCCTGAGCGACCGATCCGACCGAAAATTACTTAGTTTTCCTACGGTGACCCATTCAAGCCACCCTGAGGTCGCCGCGGCGACTCGAATGGGTTAGCTTGAGTGGGTTGGGACGATGCCGCGTTGCAGAAGAATCTGATTATTTTTTAGGTGTGGTCGTTGCGGGTGTTTGCGGCAGCGTGTAGATCACTTCTCCCGGGCGGGTGTAGTGCATCTGCTCGCGGGCTTCATACTCGATCGTGTCGCGATCGGTCTTCAATCGCTGGTCGTGCAGCGCCAGCCGGTCATTCTGCTTTTGCAGGTTGAGAATCTGCTGGTGCAACTGCTGTGCTTCGTGCTGCTTTTGCTGGTAGGCCACCAGCCCATCATGACCAAAGATTGCGTAGAAACCAAGAAACATAGACAACGCGACAAACATCACGGTTGCCGCCTTGCGGCGCATTCCAAGCAAACTTGCAGAGAAGCGGGCGATTCGGCTGCCTTGGGGCGCGGACCCAGACACGGACGCGGGTACATCGTGAGAGATCAACTGCCGCTGCAATTTTTTTCGCGATCCAAGATTCATCTGCACAGTCTCACGATCCACGCCTCATCCAACATCGTAAATTATTCCAGCACCCACCGCTTCGCTGCCGCCGTCAGTTTCGCGGAATCTTCCTTGGAGCGAGCCTCTGTATAGGCCCGCACCACAGGTTCTGTTCCAGACAGACGATAACAAACCCACGATCCATCGTCGAAGACCAGTTTCAGCCCATCTGTACGGACGATGGCTGAAACCTTGCGGCCGGCAAGTTCGCGCGGCTCGGTCTTCAACTTCTTAGTGAAGTTGTCTTTGGCCTCTTGCGTCAAGTGAAAATTCTCTCGAACTGGATAATAGGAACCCACCTTGCCAAAAAGGGACTGCAATTGCTCGCCAATCGTCTTGCCGCGCACCGCCACCATCTCCGCCACCAGCAACCCCGCCAGAATGCCGTCTTTCTCTGGAACATGCCCGCGAATGGTCAGGCCTGCGCTCTCTTCCCCGCCAATCGCAATTTTGTCCTGGTCGATCAGCTCGCCAATGTACTTGAATCCCACCGGCGTTTCGTACAGCTGAATTTTGTAATGCTCGGCCAGCGCGTTAATGCAGTTTGTCGTCGCAACACTCTTGGCCACACCGTTGCGCCATCCACGCGTCTCCACCAGATAATCAAACAGCAGCGCAATAATGTAATTCGGCTGGATGAAAGTGCCATCCTGATCGACAATGCCAAAGCGGTCCGCATCGCCATCGGAGGCAATCCCCAGATGCGCGTTGGTCTCCCGCATCTTAGCCCTGCAGTCCACCAGCAACGCATCATCCGGCTCCGGCGCGTGACCGCCAAACAGCACGTCTCTGTAGTCGTGAACGCTTACCGCGGACACACCGTTTTCCGCCAGCAATTGCTGCGCGTACCCGCGCCCCGCTCCCCAGAATGGATCTACCACAATGCGCAGCTTTGCCTTCGCGATCGCTCGGATGTCGATCAGCTCCGCCAGACGCTTCAGATAATCCGGCTTCACATCCACGTTCGCGAATTTTTCTTTCGTTGTGCCCTGCGGAATTTCGGCGTCTCCCAGTGCGGCGATCTCTGCTTCAATCTGTCCGGTCACTTCCGGCAACGCTGGCGCGCCATCGGGTGTGGAGAACTTGATCCCGTTATATTCCGGCGGATTGTGCGACGCCGTAAAGTTGATTGCCCCGCTGGTCTTGCGCTGGCGCACCGCGTGGGCAATCGCCGGGGTGGGCGCAGCATCTCCAATCACTTCCGGAACAACACCGCCCTCGGCGAGCAACCGCGCCGCCTCGGCAACGAACATTTCTCCCATAAACCGCGGATCGCGTCCCACCAGGATGCGATGCGTCCCTGGCTGCTTCGACACGTACTTGGCAATCCCAACAATCGCGCGCCGGATATTCGGCAACGTGAACTCATCGGCAACAATCGCGCGCCACCCCGAGGTTCCAAAATGAATCTGCGTCGGCATCTTTTATGTCTCTACTTTCGTCGAAACAAGAATACCGAATGTTGGATGCACGTGGCCGAGGGTCGATTAGATCGCGCCTCGAGTCGTCAACGAGCGTGCTCCAGGTCTCGATGGTACGGGCTGGGATTTCGGCGATCAGAAGCCACGACGAGGGCTAGTCAACTACGCCGCTCGCTGCGCCACCGCGAAGACCTCGGCATGCGCGTCATACACCGACAGGACCTTGCCGGCCCGCTCCGGATCGGTTGACCAGCTCAACGAGACCGCAGCGACATACTGCTCGCCGTTCGTCGCCTTCAGCGCGGCTGCATAGTGTGGGTAGGCTCGGCTGAGTCGTTCCAGCACTTCCATGCGCGCTTTGAAGCACTCGCTCCAGTCCGCAAACTTCGCCCAGTTCGCCGAAACCGTGAGCCAGTGGCCATGCAGAAATTCCCGCGTCGGCATGGCGATCGTCTCCGTACCCGCCAGCGGCGGATGGCTCTGCTTCTGGCCGAACAGGTTATTGGCCTCCATGGCCAGCTGCGAGCGACCCCAGCCGGATTCAAGCGCGGCCTCGCAGGCAGCGAAAGCTGGAAAAATGTGATGCGCCGCCTGCGCGGCTCGATAGGCACGAGACAGAAATATAGTTTGTATGGACACGGACACTCCTGGGAAAGGACTCTGGTTCCAGTATCCGTGGGTAAGCAGAGTAAATGTGCCAATGCCCGTTGCAACAATCAATGCAGTGCACCATTTTCGGTGCAACACAAATAGTTGCCTTAGCAACCATCTGCGCAAAACTGGTTGCCTTAGCAACCAGTTTCGTTTGGCACAAATTTGCACTCGCGGCGGGCATTTCTAGACCACGAAATACTTCGCCTGCGGATGATGCACGATGATGGCATCCGTGCTCTGCTCCGGCTCCAGGTGATAGCTTTCTGTCAGCCGCACCCCGATGTTTTCTTCCGGGTGCAACAAAGCGAAAATCTTCGTTTGGTCCTCTAGATTCGGGCATGCCGGGTATCCGAAGGAATATCGCGAGCCGCGATATTTCTGATGAAACAGGTCTCGCACTTCCTGCGAATCTCCGCCGCCAATGCCGAGCTCTTCGCGCATCAATTTGTGCATATACTCGGCCAGCGCTTCTGCTGCTTCTACGCTTAATCCGTGGGTGTAAAGATACTTGGTGAAATCTCCGCGCTCGAATAATTCTTTTGTCAGGTCACTCGCCTTTTGTCCAACGGTAACAACGGAAAACCCAATGACATCAAGCCTCCCCGACGTTTTTGGCAAAAAGAAATCGGCAATGGAAAGCTTGCGGCCTTCGCGTTGACGAGGAAAAGAAATCCGCAATAGCTCCTGTTTTGCAGTTCCTTCTGTTGCCGCTTCGGGCGCGTACACCACCACATCGTTACCGTCACTGTTGCAGGGGAAATAGCCATACACAGCCTTCGGCTCCAGCCACCCGGTCTGCTTTGCCTCCACAATCATCTGCTTCAAAATGGGGCGATATTTTTCATCGACCAAACGAACATAATCCGTTGCCGAAGCTGTCTTCAGCTGCCATTGATTTTTGAACAACGCAGTCTCGTTGATGTACGCGAACACGGTGTCGAGCGAAAAATCCTTCTTCACGCGGACGCCATAGAACGGAGGCTGCGGAATATCCGGGGCATCCTGCACCACGGCCGAACGCTCGGTCGACACCGGTTCCTGCGGCCCGGTGCGCTCCTCCGGTAACAGATTTTTTCGCTCGAAAAGCTTCACCGTTGTGCCTTCTTCAATTCGTCCCGCGCGCACAGCCACGTCTTCCGCGGTCAGATCGCCAATCACGTGCAGCCCAGCGAAGGCATCTTCGGCGTAGTACACCGGCCCCTTGTATTCCTTGCGCAAATCGTCTTCGACATACTTCCGAGTCAACGCCGCGCCGCCGCAAATCACTGGGATTTCGCTCTCCAGATGCTGCAAATCCTGGATTACATATTTCATCTCCAGCGTACTTTTCACCAGCAGGCCGCTCAACCCGATCGCGTCGGCCTTGTGCTGTTGCGCCGCCTTGATGATCACATCGGATGGCTGCTTGATGCCCAGGTTCACGACCTTGTAGCCGTTGTTCGAAAGAATGATGTCGACAAGATTTTTGCCGATGTCGTGCACGTCTCCTTTCACCGTGGCCAGCACAATAGTTCCACGTTGCGAGCCTTCGACGCGCTCCATCTTCGGTTCCAGATAGGCCACTGCGGATTTCATCACCGATGCTGAATCCAGCACCGACGGAAGCTGCATCTTGCGGGCACCGAATAGTTCGCCGACCGTCTTCATTCCGTCGAGCAACACTGTGTTGATCAACTCCAGCGGGGTGTAGGTCAGCAGCGCCGTCTCCAGCAGGTCTTCCAGCGATTGCTTGGTTGCGCCTGCGCCGACACTGCGTTCGCCGCGAATGATCAGCTGCTTTAACTTGTCTTCAATGGTCAGGGCTTCAACGGCTTCCGGTTCGGGCTCGGCATTTGGATCTTTCTGCAGGTTGGCAAAATAGCCCATGTAAACCTGCAATGGATCGCCGCCTGACGTGTCCCGAAAAATTAATTTGCGCGCCAGGTCTACTTCCTTCTCTGGAATCTTATAGAGCGGATAAATTTTCGAGTAATTCACGATCGCCATATCAAGCCCACGATCGACAGCTTCTTTCAGAAACACGCTATTCAGCACGCGACGCGAATAGGTCGAAAGTCCAAAGGAGATGTTGCTGACGCCCAGAATCGTTCTGCATTCCGGCAACTCCTTCTTCAGCAAGCGCACGGCCTCCAGCGTTTCCATGCCGGCGGTGCGATAGTCCTCCTGCCCGGTCGAAATCGGTAGCGTCAGCGGATCGAAGATCAAATCCTGTGGGCGCAATCCATACTTTTCCGTTGCCAATTCAAAAATTCGACGAGCGACGGCCACTTTCTTTTGCGCAGTCAACGCCATTCCATCTTCATCGATGGTGAGGGCAATGACAGCCGCACCATAGCGGCGAGCCATGGGCAGTACTTTCGAGGTACGCTTTTCGCCATCTTCCAGGTTGATGGAATTGATCAGCGGCTTGCCGGGTATGCGCTTCAGCGCTTCCTCGATCACATCTGCTTCAGTAGAGTCGACCAACACCGGGGCAGGCACACGTGTCGCGATCTGATCGAGCACCGCGTTCATGTATGCTTTTTCATCTTCGCCAACGATGGCGCAGCAGATGTCCAGCATCTGGCTGCCTTCCTGGGCAAGACGCTTCGAGAGCGCAAGGATGCCGCCATAGTCGCCGCTGCGAACCATCTCGCGAAATATGGGACTGCGGGTGGTCGTGTTCATTTCCTCGGCGACGATGACAGGTTGCCCGTCTATCTCCAACGGAATCGAAGAATACGCGCTCGCCGCGACACTCTGCGCCACGGCGTGGGTTTCGGCGGGTTTGGAGTGCTCCACTGCATCGACGACGGCACGCAAATGTTCCGGCGTGGTCCCGCAACAGCCTCCGACCACGCGGACGCCGTACTCCTCGACAAATTGCTTATGAAAATGCGCCAGTTCTTCCGGCGTGAGCGCATACACGGCATGGCCGCCAACATTTTGCGGCAGGCCGGCGTTCGGCAGCACGCTCACGGGACGGGTCGCATTCTGACAGAGGAAGCGCACGGCATCGTTCATCTCGCGCGGTCCGGTGGCACAATTCAGGCCAATGATGTCTGGCTGGAAACACTCCAGCACCGCCAGCGCCGCGCCAATTTCGCTGCCCAGCAGCATTCTCCCAGTCGCTTCCAGCGTCACCTGCATCTGGACCGGCACTCGCCTGCCAGCGGAGCGCATGGCGTCCTCGCACGCGGCCAATGCAATTTTGCCCTGCAATAAATCCTGGCAAGTTTCGATCAGCAGAACGTCCACGCCACCTTCAATCAGCGCTTCAATCTGTTCGCGGTAGGCCTCTGCCATCGCGTCATAGGTGATATGGCCGAGCGAGGGCAGCTTGGTCGTGGGCCCAATGGAGCCGGCGACGAAGCGCGGCTTTTGCGGCGTGGAAAACTGCGCGGCCACTTCCTTCGCCAGTTGCGCTGCCACAATATTCAGCTCGCGAGTTTTGTCTTCCAGTTGATATTCCGCCAGCACGATGC
Source organism: uncultured Acidobacteriota bacterium (assembly GCA_963735505.1). Lineage (GTDB taxonomy): Bacteria > Acidobacteriota > Terriglobia > Terriglobales > Acidobacteriaceae > JAKAAZ01. The sequence goes on from CAVTLR010000019.1 coordinate 489,165, forward strand.
GCGAGGAACCGAACGTGTCTGTCTCGATTACGTCGCAGCCAACTTCCAAAAAACTGGCGTGAATGCCGCGAATCACGTCCGGCCGGCTGAGCACAAGCAACTCATTGCAGCCTTCCTTATTCCAATAATCGTCGATCGTGAGGGCATGCTTCTGAATGCTGGTGCCCATGGCGCCGTCATAGACGATGACTCGATCTCGTAAAACCTCTGAAAAAGTTTGCATTGGCTTCCTGTACTGCGAAATTAGCTGCGTGGTCATTTCCATTCCGCGAAGAGCTATTGGTTCATCGACGGGTCGATCACCGCAATGCCCTTCTCCGGATCAAATTTTTTATAGAGCGGTCGCGGGTACGACGTAACAATCACTTCCAGGGTGGGCCAGACGTGCGCCTCGAGCAGGTGTCCTCCGTGCGCCGTGCCATCGCCGAAACCGACCACCATGTGCACATGCACCACCGGCTTGCCCTGGTACATCGCGATATCGCCCAATAGTGAAAGCACTTCCGCCTGTTGATCGATATGAATCATGCGAAACTTTTTCGTGTCCGGATTGAGCCACGCCAGAGTTCCATTGTGGATTGACCCGATGCCGGTGATTCTTGCGGCGGAAATGTGGTTTTCTTCCGCAAATTGCGTCAGACCGCCCAGGATTTCATCTCCAGCGCCGAAGATGACGGCATAGGTTGTTTCCCGCGCACTCTGGTTCAAAATCTTGAACTTCATCAAAGGAGCGCTGGCCTTGGCGGGCGTCGAACCGCCGGTGACGCTTTGCGCTGCATCACTACTGCTGGCCGCACGTCCATAAGGCGCAAAGAGGATTGCATACGCGAAGATAGCTCCGCCGGCGACATACAAAATTCTTGGCAACTTCATCTCGATCTCCCATCCCAGGGAATTTCATTCCATTAGTCGGCAAATAAAACGATCCTTGGTCGCACACCGAACCTCGACATGGAGAATCGGCGGGCGAATAGGCCCTTCGTTCTATCTTAGCGATTGCGTTTGCTTTCAGTTATGGAGTGGAAGGTTCTAACGGGGCCGGGGAGCCCGGCATCGGCGCCAGAAGGTCTTCTTTGCGCATCACCAACGTGGTGGTGTTGAACGAAGAGGATTCAAAGCCGTGGCCGTGCGTGATGGCATCCGTGGGGCAGGCTTCGACGCAATAACCGCAAAAAATGCAGCGGTTGTAATCGATGTTGTAGACCTTGGCATAGCGCTCGGCGCTGGAAATTCGCTGTTCGGCGGTGTTTTCAGCAGCTTCGATGTGAATGCAATTTGATGGGCACGCGGCGGCGCACAGAAAACAGGCTACGCATTTTTCCAAGCCGTTTTCATCGCGCTGCAGCACATGCCGGCCGCGGTAGCGCTCTTCAAACTTCGCTCCGCGCAGCGGTCCCGGGCCATCCGGATAGTTCTCCACCTCGGTCGGCTTGAAGATTTCTCCGAAGGTGACACTCATTCCTTTGGCAACGGCTGCGAGATCGCGCACAATCGACATATCTAGATTATAAACGAGGAAAAGCGGGCGAGACCGCGGCATCCAATTCATATGCGGTTCGATCAGGGTAAACCAATTTCTATCGTGAAGACGGGGACGACGCAGTAGCATTGGATTTTCACGCACATGCAGACTGATATCGAACGCGTTCTGATTTATCGGTTGGGCAGCCTGGGCGATACTGTCGTCGCGTTGCCTTGCTTCCACCAGGTAGCACGCGCCTATCCTGATGCCGAACGCCGTCTGCTCACCAACATTCCAGTGCATAGCAAAGCTCCTGCAGCGTTCGCTGTGCTCGAGGGCTCGGGCCTGGTGCACGGTTACATGCGCTATCCCATCGCCACGCGAAATATCGGCGACCTGATCACACTGCAGCGGGACATTCGCGCCTATCGCGCCCAGGTGTTGGTTTACCTGACGCCGCGACGACTGGCGAGCGAAGTGGTGCGCGACGCTGCATTTTTTCGGCTGTGCGGTATCCCGACGATGGTTGGATTGCCGCTGACGCGCGACGCCCGCACCAATCTGCTGGATCCTGTGACGGGATGGTACGAGCCGGAAGCAGTGCGACTAGCGCGCTTGATGCGCGGCCTGGGAAAGATTGACTTGCAGGACCCAAAGAATTGGGACCTGGGCCTGACACTTGACGAGCATAAACGCGCGGCAGAGGCGCTGGAGCCGGTGCAGGGCCGGCCGTTGCTGGCGTGTTGTGTAGGCACCAAAGTGCAGGCGAAGGATTGGGGCTCGAACAATTGGCGCAGCGTGCTGGATAGGTTGGCCGCGGAGCTGCCGCAGTATGGGTTGGTAATGGTCGGGGCCGGAGAGGAGACCTCTGTCAGCGAACGTGTCGCGGGGGCATGGGTGGGACGGTCGGTGAATCTATGCGGAAAACTTCTTCCCCGTCAGTCCGCGGCTGTTCTTGCGCGAGCGAAAATTTTCGTGGGACATGACAGCGGCCCCATGCATCTGGCGGCAACTGTCGGCACCCCCTGCGTCGCGGTGTTTGCTGCGAGGAATAAACCGCGGACATGGTTTCCCTGGGGAAGCCAGCATGAAGTGGTCTATCACCGCACCGACTGCTGGGGTTGCGACCTGGAGGTATGCATTGAGCAAAAGAAAAAATGCCTCACGTCGATCTTGCCGGCGGAAGTGCTGGGCGTAGTGCATCGCGTACTGGCCCGCCTCTCGCTAGCGCACACCTTGGTTCCCAGCCCTCGTTAACTCACTCCGCGATGCAGCTAGTTAGGATAGATTGGAGCACAGCATGATTCGTGATCTTCATCGTGTCCTCGACCTGGTAGAGTCCGGCTTTCAGCGCTATCGTGTGCTGGTGGTTGGCGACTTAATGCTGGACCAGTACTTGTGGGGAGATGTAAGCCGCATCTCTCCTGAAGCGCCCGTGCCGGTGTTGCGTTCTGCCCGACGCACGCATGTTGCCGGCGGCGCAGCCAACGTTGCGATGAACCTGGTAGGCCTGGGAGCGCAGGTATCTCTGGCTGGATTTCTGGGTAGCGATGAATCGTCAGAGATGCTGCGCTCGCTTCTGGCCGCGGCAGGCATTGCGACCGATGCGGTGTGCGAATGGGGACGGCCGACCATTTCGAAAACGCGCATCATGGCGGGACGACAGCAACTGATGCGCCTCGACGTGGAAACGCCAGAGTTACCGTACGAGACAGAAATCGATTCCCTCCTGCAATCGTTGACTCCGCAAATCGAAGCGGCGGACAGTATTATCCTTTCCGACTACGCGAAAGGTGCGCTCCCCGAGCAGGTGTGCCAGCAAGTCATCACGCAGGCGCGCAAACGCAATATCCCTGTGCTGGTGGATCCCAAAGGCAGCGAATTTTCAAAATATCGAGATGCCACGACCATCTGCCCCAACCTGCAAGAGCTGTCGAACTGCACTGGAGTGCCTCTGCAGCCACCGGAGAAACTCGTCGCCGCGGGTCGTGCGCTGATTCCTTCGCTGCACCTGGAGTACCTGACCGTCACCATGAGTGAACGCGGGATTCGCGTTCTGTATCCGGAGGAACAGCAGGATCTGCATGCCGCTGCTGTCGCGCGCGAAGTTTACGATGTCTCCGGTGCAGGCGATACGGTGATTGCAACTCTGGCCGCGTCTGCGGCGGCGAAACTCGATGTGGAAAGCGCGATTCAACTAGCCAATGTGGCCGCGGGAATCGTTGTGAGCCGCGTGGGAACGGTGCCGATCGATCGTGCCAATCTGCTGGCAACCTTGTCAGTGGAACTCGCCACCAGCACCCAGGAAAAGGTTGTTGATCGTGCCGGTTTGATTGCGCGGGCCGCGCAGTGGCGTGACCGGGGTGAAACGATTGTGTTCACAAACGGCTGCTTCGATCTGCTGCACATCGGCCACATTACGCTGCTGGAGAATGCACATCGCATGGGCGATCATCTGGTGCTGGGGATCAACAGCGATGCTTCAGCACGACGTTTGAAAGGACCGACGCGGCCGATCGTTGGCGAAATGGAGCGGGCTCGCATTTTGGCGGCATTGGCGTCGACGGATGCCATTGTCATCTTCGAGGAAGATACGCCGCTGGAAACCATCGAGGCCTTGCGACCGAATGTCCTGGTGAAGGGCGGCGATTATTCCGAAGCGACCGTGGTGGGCGCGGACCTGGTACGCAGCTGGGGCGGACGTGTCGCTATTGTGCCGACAGTCGCGGGCTTCAGCACTACGAACCTGGTCCAGAAACTGAGCGCGAACCCGCAAAAGAATACCGCCAGCGAATCAAAGTCCTAGGCAGGCGCCCGCACGCCGCACCGACCCCTGGCTCGCCTCCCTGCTGCGCCGTTATGGCTAGTCGCCCGAAGCGTTCCCTGGATGGGACGAATGGTGCTGCTTTTCCGGATCATGCAGCCACTTGGATAATGCGGCCCCGTTCATCTCCATGCCTACCAGATCCAATTCGCCGTGGTCGTAATCGGCAATCATCATGCCCATCGACGAACCGTCGGGACGCACTAGAATCACAGACTGATCCCCACCGTGATTTTGCCCTCCGCTCACTTCTGTCACGAACGGCTGCCACTCGTCGCCGAGCCTGGAACGCAGCAGCGGATAAAGATCCTTTCCATCCATACCGCGGAGATTGTCGAACTCGGCCACACGTAAACTGCGTACGCCGCCGTGCGTCTTCAGGCTGGCACAAATGCTGACAAGCGTCATCATGGGAATGCGCTGCGCACGGACAGAGTACTTGTGTTCCACCGCGGAAACGACGGAGTTGAAGTCATGATCCGCTGCGGAACATCCAGTTGATACCAGCAGCCCCGAGCCCAGCAACGCGAGTACGATTCGTTTCATCTGGAATTTCATTTCGCCTCCTTGCTCGGGCTTTTCTGAAGGTTGAGATTGGGTACGCCGAAATTGCCGCTGAGTTCCTTCAAATCCTCCGGACGAATCGAGCCGGAGATGTACACCATGTTCAGCTCCGTCGGCTCGGCATCGAGGACAAACATTCCCTTCACCTCGTTACCGACCATTTTGACGTAGACATCCGTATCGCCTTCACCCTTTTTCGAACGCACCTTCACCATCGGATTCCAGTCGGCTCCGAGAAATTGCTGACGGATTGTGTTGAGATCGCCGGCTGTGTACTGACCAGGCTGGGAGAATTCGTAATTGCGAACATAAATTCCATTCAGATTCTGAATCAGGTGTTGCGCCTCCGCATCGTCTTTTTCATCGGAGTGGAGAAAAAGGGCCGCAAACTTGAGCATGGTTTTGTTCATCGTGACTTCATTCACGTCGGAAGCGCGCGCTGCCAGCTTTTTGTCGAGTTCGACGGGAAAATTCGGTTGGACATCTTGGGCAACAGCGGGCAGCGTAAGCAAAAATCCGCAGCCAAGCAGTACGCCGGTGCGGCCGGCGGCGATCAATCGTTGCATTCGAGTCATAGCTATCTCTCCTTAATTTGCGTTCTGATGGTTCGTGTTGTCGCTGTCCACCTTGTTGCGAACATCCTGCAATGTAGAACTGGTAATTCTGAGCGCGAGTAAAACCTGTTGACGGGCATGCTCGCCGGCAATCTGGCGTGCTCGCTGGTGCTCGATATAGCCGCCCGCGCCGATCGACAACAGCAGCGCCGCTGCGATGGCGCCACGCACCACTGGATTGCGAATCGCCCGCACCGGCCAAGGTGCCGGTTCATGGTGCGGGAGTGTCTCGACACGCGCCAAGACACGATCTGCAAAACCATCCGGCGCGGGCACGGCCTGCAAACTTTTGCGCAATTCCTGTTCGAACGCCGCGTCCAATTCCGGGTCGAATCCATCGGACTGTGGATCGTGCGGTTCCCTTCCAAACTCAACCATGGACGACCTCCTTTCGTTGCCGCGTGGCCTTGGTCCGCAGCAATTTCAGTGCCCGTTGCAGATGACTCTTAACAGTTCCCAACGGCATCGAAAGCAGCGCGGATATTTCAGTCGGCATCAAGTCTTCCTGATAGCGCAGCAACAAAACCGCCCGCTGCGCCGGGGGAAGCGATGCAACCATCTGCTCAATCTGGGTCGCCATCCCGGGCGACTCGAACGCGCTTTGGGAAGCTGCCGAACCGGTCCCGTCGAAACCCATGTGCCCCTCACAAAATTCATCCGCAGCATATTCCACCCGGCTGGCACGACGGCGATAGGCATCCGTCGCCCGATGCACCGTGACTCGACGCAGCCAGGCCAGCAAATGCTCCTGCGATTGCACACGGTCGAGGTTGCGATACAGCGCAAGGAAGACATCCTGCGCAACTTCCTCCGCCGCACCGCAATCCCCGAGAATGCGAAATGCGATGCTGTAGACGCGGGACTGATGGCGCTCCACAATGTCACGAAACCCATCTCTCGACGGCGAGATCGATGCCACCGACGAATTTGTAACCGCAGATTGCAATGGATTCGCCCTTTCCCGGACTGCTCTGTACCTGCATATACGCAGATCCGGGGGCGGGAGAACGCAAAAAATGAAGAAAAATGAAAATATTTTTCAGTTTCAGGATGGGATGAGTTTGAAAAGGTGGTTGGAGGAATTCGAAGGTCTATCGATGATTCAGGCCAAGCTCCAGAAGTGCGTCGGCAACCCGTTCATAGTCGTGCCGCAGGACATCTTCGGCGCGAAGAAAATCGCCCGCAATGCAGCGAACCCCGAGCCGCTCAATCTGGTCGATATCGGCCACAATTGGCTCCGCACCTTCGGCCGCATAGCGCTGCCGAGCTTCTTCCGGTACCGGGGCTACGTTGACCAAAGCGTAGTCAAAGATAGCGCCGCCGCTATGCTCGTAAATGCGCTCAATGTGCTGCGATGCGGTCAGATGCAGGCTCTCATTCGACTGCGTCATCAGGTTGCAGATGAAAACCCGCAGCCCGTGAGCGGCCACCAGCGACTCGGCAATGCCTTCTACCAGGAGATTCGTGATCAGGCTCGTATAGAGCGAACCTGGACCAAGCGTAATCAGGTCTGCGCCTAGAATGGCCTCGATCGCTTCCGGCAGCGCTGCCACGCGTTCCGGCTTCAGCATCAATCGAACGATGCGACGCTTGCTGGCGGTAATCCTGGTCTCGCCCAGAACCGTCGATCCGTCATCCATCAACGCTGCCAGAGTGACGTTGGAATTTGTCGCGGGATAGAGGTGCCCGCGGGTGGCAAGGATTTGCGACGAGGTTTTCACGGCGAGCGCAAAGTCGCCGGTCACCGCTGTCAGTCCTGCCAGGAAGAGGTTGCCGAAGCTGTGACCCTCCAGGCCCTCTCCACTGTCGAACCGATACTGAAACAGGCGAGACAACAGGTGCTCGTCCTCCGACAGCGCCACCATGCAATTGCGAAGGTCTCCGGGCGGCAACATATTCATATCCCGGCGCAGGCGACCGCTGGATCCGCCGTCATCCGTGACAGTGACAATCGCAGCAAGATCTGAAATGACTGCCGGGGTAACGGACGAATGTTCCGTGGTCGGGGCGGCATGCGAGGGTGATTGCGTATGTCGCTTCAAGCCGCGTAACAGCGTGGACAAGCCAGTGCCCCCGCCAATGGCTGCTACACGCAGCAAGGCCTCAGCAGGCAAGTTGGACGGTGAAGACTTTTTTGCATCGGAGAGGCGCGGCTGGGGAGAACTGACAGAATGCATGTTCGTCAACTTGCTGAATCGCGGAGCGTCCACGGATCAACCGTATCAAGCCGCGACGGCACAGGGTTCAAAGAATTTCTGGATAAAGGAGCTCAGTAAATCGTGGATCGTCCGTCATCTCCTGAAAATCCGAGTCGAGTCGAGCCTGAATACGATTCTGCGGATTCAATTCGATCGCCAGAGCCAACTGCTCCAGGCACTCCTCGGCGCGACCGGTCAGGCAATGCATCACGGCAAGCCCATAGTGAGCATAATCCGCGGTCGAATGCTTTTTCAGGATGGCTTCAAATTGTTCGCGTGCGTCTTCATAAAAGCCTGTGTTCAACAGAGAGATGGCATAGTCGTATTGCTCCTCTGGACTATGGAAGGAGACGGTGTCCTTCTTCATCTGGCGCTCGCACGCAGTCAGGTGTACACGGGCGCGATCTACCAGGTCGCCGGCATCGGAAGAAATCAGCGCCTCCAACGCAGTTTTGGCCTTCTCGTATTTTCCTTCGCGCATCAAGCGGACCGCAGTTTCATAATGCTGAATTCGCTGCTTCCGCGCCGGGTCGGCAATGGCGTCGGGTTTTCCGGCAATGATGCGAGGCATCGTGGTCGTTTTCTTTTTCATGGGCGACGGATTCATGGCAGACACACTCGTTTCATGTGTTCTAGAGAGCGTAGGTACTGAATGACCCTGACCCTCGTAAACCTAACAGGAAACGACCCCGTCTGCAATGCCGACCGATCCAGCAGAGCTCGGTGCCGCGGCCCGCAACGACCTCTTTTCCATGTGAAACAACAACGCCGGGACTCCGCTGAGTTACGGATCGGCAGATTCGGGAACAGCCAAACCCGGCCCCCAGAATGATAAAATAGCCTTGGAACGCCCTATGCCAGAAATCACTCGCAGAAAGACACCTACAGTCCTGGTCGGCAAAGTTCGGGTCGGTTCGGATGCACCGGTTGTGGTGCAGTCGATGACCAACACCGACACCGCCGATGTCTCTTCGACCGTCAAACAGGTTGCCGCGCTGCATCGCGCTGGGTCAGAGATTGTCCGGGTCACGGTCAACAACGATGCGGCTGCCAAATCGGTCCCGGCCATTGTTGAGGAACTGGCGCAGCAGAATGTTCATGTGCCGATCGTGGGCGATTTCCATTACAACGGGCATCTGCTGCTGAAGAAATATCCGGACTGCGCACGCGCGTTGGCGAAGTATCGCATCAATCCGGGAAACTGCTCTATCGGTCGCAAGGATGACGATAATTTTCGCACCATGATTGAATGCGCGGTGGAGAATCAAAAGCCGGTGCGCATTGGAGTCAACTGGGGTTCGCTTGACCAGGCGCTGCTGACCCGCATGATGGACGAAAATGCGAAATCTGCCCAACCGAAAGATGCCCGCGATGTGACCATGGAAGCCATGGTGCGCAGTGCGCTGGATTCCGCGGAGATGGCGGAGCGTTACGGATTGCGGCATGACCAGATTATTTTGAGCGCCAAGGTCAGCGGCGTGCACGACCTGATCGATGTCTATCGCATGCTGGCTGGTCGCTGCGATTACGCGTTACACCTGGGTCTGACGGAAGCCGGCATGGGCATGAAAGGCATTGTCGCCTCGACCGCCGGGCTGACTCCCCTGTTGCTGGCCGGCATCGGAGACACGATTCGCGTAAGCCTTACGCCAAAACCGAATGGCGACCGCACGGAAGAAGTTTTGACCGGGCAGCAGATTCTGCAATCGCTCGGCATTCGCAGCTTTACTCCGCAGGTGACGGCATGCCCGGGCTGCGGACGCACGACCAGCACCTATTTTCAAGAGTTAGCGCTGCAAATTCAAGGGCACCTGCGCGAGTCCATGCCGGTCTGGCGCCAGAAATACCCGGGCGTAGAGGAATTGAAGCTGGCCGTGATGGGATGTGTTGTCAACGGGCCGGGAGAATCGAAGCACGCCAACATTGGCATTTCCCTGCCGGGTACGTTTGAAGATCCAGTTGCCCCGGTGTACGTGGACGGACGCCTGTTGCTGACGCTGCGCGGCGATCACATTGTGCAGGAGTTTACGAAAATTCTGGATGAATACGTGGTCAACCGTTACGGAGCGGCGAAATCCAACGACCTAGTGGGCGTCCACTAACTGCGGAGTTGCGGGCGCAGGCTGTTCGGGGCTGGAGTCCGCCGCATGCTTGGCGGCTTTCTTGCCAGACTTTTTCAACAGCTGATTCAGCGTTGTCGAATCCAGTTCTTCTTCAAGACATTTCTGCGCCTTGCGAAAGACGCTGCGCATCGTCTTCTTCAATTCCTTCGTGTCAGCGGAATCGTGTGCGGTTTGATGCAGCAGATCTCCCGCATCGAGTGCGCGATAGATATCCCGCAGCGTGATCTGTTTGGCGCTCTTGGCCAAGTGCGTGCCACCGGAAGGACCTTTCGCGCTTGTGACTAGACCTGCCCGGCTTAAGGCTGATAGTAATCGCCGGATGACAACCGGATTGGTCGCCAACGCGGATGCGAGGGCTTGTGAGGTGTGGAATTTCTCTGGCTCAGTTGCCATCAATGCGAGCGCTTCGATAGCTGTCGAAAATCGAAGATTGGCTGCCATGAACCGGTTCTCCTGAAAATGTACATGAAGAAAAATAAACTACACGCAGCCTTACCTTAAAGAAAGGCTGCACGCGCGGTATGTTAGCAATCTATACCATCAGGAGGACCGGTTTGTGCCCAAAAATATCACAGTTGCTCAGTGTTGATGCGAATCGTCCTTCGAGCAGATCCTGCCGGATGTCCAGTCCGCCGGACGTTGCCGGATCGGTGCTACCATCAAGCTTTTACGCGGGAGTTCGTCTGATTTGAAGATACTTTTTGTCGGAGATATTTTTGGTGGTGCCGGACGCAGGATTGTCCATGCACATCTAGGCCACCTGCTTGAGACCCATGCGGTCGACCTGGTGGTGATCAACGCGGAGAATTCCGCGGGCGGCTTTGGAGTCACTCCCAACATCGCGGAAGAGCTGTTTGGCTGGGGCGCGCACGTGCTGACCACCGGCAATCACATTTGGGATAAACGCGAGATCATCGACTGGATGCAAACGGTCCCTGCCGATAGCCATGAGCGGCCGCGCCGTTTGCTGCGCCCAGCGAACTATGCGCCAGGCACACCGGGCTATGGCGTTTACGAAGGCAAGTTGGCCAATGGAACGGCGTACGCCGTCATCAACCTGCAGGGCCGTGTCTTCATGGCTTCCAGCGACGATCCCTTTCGCGCTGCCGACGCCATCCTTGAAAAGTTGAAGGCGAAAGTGATCCTGGTGGATTTTCATGCCGAGGCCACGTCGGAAAAAGTAGCACTGGGCTGGTATCTCGATGGCCGCGTGACGGCGGTCCTGGGGACCCATACTCACGTGCCGACTGCGGATGCACGGATATTGCCCGGGGGCACTGCATTTCAAACCGACGTCGGCATGAGCGGTCCGTATGACAGTGTGATCGGTGTCGAAGTGGAACAGGTGCTCGACCGCTTCCTGCGCGGTATGCCGGCGAAGTTTGATGCGGCAAAAAAGAACCCAAAGATGTGTGCGGCTTTAATCGAATGCGATGCGACAACGGGTCGAGCCCAGTCGATTCGACATTTCATGCTGGGCGAATAGCTGGAAGATCGGCAGCAACAAAAAGAGCGGGCATCCTGATGGATGCCCGCTCTTTTCACTTAACGCACAACTACTGCGATGTGGTGTGATGCGCAGTGTGATGCACCGCGTGTGGCTTGGTGGTCGCAGGCGCTTCCCCGTCCTTCATGATGATCATGGCCGGATTCTGCGTGTACGAGTCGAAGGTTGCGATGTAGTTGACCATAGAATTGATGGTCGGCGGGGTTTTCAGCGGGGTCTTCATGTTGATGGTGAAGTCCGCTTTATTCGATTGCTGGGCATCGTCTGAGACGGCAAGCTGGACAGAGTCCGGCGTCGCCGCGATCACCTTTCCAGGCACTTTAGTGGTCAAGCCCTTCATGGTGTCCCATACCGCGGACGCATCCGCCTGGGTTCCGTTGGCAAGCACAAATTCCTTGTCCGTCAGAGCCATGGTTTTCAGGTCAGGAGTCGCAGTGACGGCGTTATGAGCCAGTTCCTGCGGAGACGGCGGTGGCGGTGCGGGGGTAATCGTGAAGCCGGCTGGCGGATTCAGAGATGCCTTCGCCTGGGCCTGGACCTGGTCGAATCCATCCATTGCTCCGTGGTACTTCTTGTACCAGTACTGGGCAGCCTTTTGAATCTCATCCTTGAACGGCTCTGGAGCATAAGCGGCAGCGCGCGACAGATACCAGACGGCGTTTACCAGGTCCTGCGGATTCTTCTGAACATATGCCGTTCCCAGCAGGTAAGTATCTTCGATTCCCTGGCCGGATGTCTGCTGCGCCGCAGGCATGGCTTTCAGCTCGTCCTGGAAATACTTGATGGCGTCGTCGTAATCCTTCTTCTCAACGTCATCGTTGGCGATTGCGCCGTCGAACAGGGGCGTCACGGCGGTCTTCATCTTGTCGAAGTTGGCCGCGTCCGCACCTTCTGGCGCCGAAGCCGATAGACCCGTCTGCGCGTCCTTTGCCGCTTCGTCCAGCAACGGCTGCGCCTCCGCCGGGTTCGTCTTCTGACCGGCTTCCGCCTTCAAAATGTATGTACTCAGAGCCAAGGCACGCAAATCTGTAGGATCAATCTGGATCACCTGCCGCGCTGCACCCAAGGCCTTGTCTGTATTCTTGGTTTGCATGTAGGAATCCATCAGGATTTCCAACACCTGCTTCTTGACAACGCTGTTGGGATATTGCTGCAAAAATCCCTCGATCGCCGATTCCTTCGCCTGCGGCGTCGGTTGGCTGATCGCAGCATTGTAGGCGTTGTATTCCGCGGGATCTTTAATGGTGATCGTGCCCGACCCTGCACTTTGCGCCTGCATCATGGGAGCGGCACTCATAGCGGTACCGGCCAGCGCCAGCACCGTGACGTACAAAAACTTTTTCTTCATCGATCACTCCTCGCGAACGAGTGTTTCATTGGGAATATAAATTATGCCACGCGCATCTCTGCCAGCGTCGCGCCATCGATTGACTCCGGCAGCAAAAATCGGAGACATCGTGACGAATGGCTTTGACTGAACAGACGGTGCCGCATTGGTGTGGTTAGCAGGATTATAAGGCCGGATAATCCGGTTCGTGTCAGTATTCCACCCAGTATCCTTCGGACGCAATAGCAATCCGTTATGTACGATGCTGGCAGAGGTCTTAGCGGCATGAAAAGCTGGCCGGAAAAACTCGGCAACGTACGACTGATGGTTCTGGGAATGGTTTTAATGCTGCTGGCGGCGCTGTGGCTGGTCAAAAAGATTTTTGGTTGAAGGTTGAGGCAAAGACGCCTTTGCGACCGAGCATCGAAGTGATTCTAGGGAGATCGAACTCGTGAATCAGCCTGCCCCACTGTCTGGCCAAGTTGCAATTGTCACCGGCGCCAGCCGCGGCATTGGCGCTGCCATCGCGCGCAAGCTGGCTTCGCTGGGAGCCCACGTCGTCTTAACGGCGCGTGATGAGGGTCAGCTGAATGCGATTGCCGCGGAAATTTCCAATGCCGGCGGCCATGCCGAATCGCACGCCTGTGATCTGACCCAGCCGGAACAGATCGAGGCCTTCGCTCGGGGTGTATTGGATGCACATCGGCGCTGCGACATTCTGGTCAACAATGCGGGCATGGGATGGCTGCAGGGCCCACTGCATGAAACTCCGCTTGAGGTGTGGGAACAGCAGGTTGCCCTGAACCTGCGAGCGCCGTACCTGATGTTGCGCGCATTCGCACCCACAATGATCGAGGCAAGGCGCGGACATATCATCAACATTTCTTCACTGGCCAGCCAGAATCCGGTGCCGAATGGAGCTGCCTACGCGGCTACAAAGTGGGGATTGAACGGCATGATGGTATCCGCGGCCGAAGAGCTGCGGCAATACCAGGTGCGCGTGTCTCTGGTTGAGCCTGGGACTGTGCGCACAGAGTTCGGATCGGGCCAATCCAGCCATAAATCTGCCCTGGGCGCCATTGCCCCGGAGGATATTGCCAACATCGTGGCCCTTTTGGCGACGCAGGCGGATCAATCGTTCATCAGCGAAGTGCAGATTCGGCCAACCCTGAAGAAGTAGGTTTTCCCCTGTTGCGGACGGACGTGGATTTGGGGCGGAGGGGAATCGATTTCTAGGGCTCGATTCCAATGGGCACACAACAGCTTGGGTTCTGGACTTCTTATCCACAACCCGCTGTATCTGATATTGACCCGAGGCACTGGCAGGACTAAAGTGGAGCCATCGGTGGGCGGATCTCTGCCCCCGCAACGCTTGCCCCCAGAGGTGTCGATTGCTCGAACTTAAGCGCATTCATATTCTCGGCTTCAAGTCCTTCTGCGATCGCACGGAAGTGTTGCTCGACAGCAACGGCGTCACTGCGATTGTAGGCCCCAACGGATGCGGCAAATCCAATATTTCCGATGCCATCAGCTGGGTGCTGGGCGAGCAGTCAGCGAAGGACTTGCGTGGCATCAAGATGGAAGACGTTATCTTCTCAGGTACGCGGGAACGGAAACCCACCGGCATGGCAGAAGTGTCGCTGGTCCTGATCGATCCCGAAGTATATCGGCCGGCGGGTTCGCATCCCGGACCGGAGATGGTGATCGACGATTGGGATGAAGCCGCAGTGCGCAGCCAGGCTGCGCAAGAGACAGAAGAAATTATCGCGGAGTTGCAGCCGGGACAAATCATCGAGGGTCCAGTCGAGGTCGAAGGCAAAAGTGCGGCCCCGCATGAGCAGACGGAGGGATCGACAGCCGCGGACGCGGGTACGACGGCCGAAGGCAACGTGGTACTAAAAATTCGTCGCCGCAAATTTCAACGCAATCACGCGCAGGATGGCGAAATCATTATTTCGCGGCGGCTGTTCCGCACAGGTGAGAGCGAATATCTGCTGAATGGAAAGCTTTGCCGCTTGCGCGATATTCACGATGTGCTGATGGGGACAGGACTCAGTTCGGACTCCTACGGAATCATCGGACAGGAGCGGATCGGGCAGCTGTTAAGCAGCAAACCGCACGAACGTCGCGCCATCATCGAGGAAGCGGCCGGCATCACGCGCTTCAAGACCAAGAAACATTTGGCAGAATTGCGCCTGGAGCAGGCAAAGCAAAACCTGGCGCGAGTGAACGACATTTTCGACGAGGTCTCCCGCCAGATGAATTCGCTGAAGCGCCAGGCTGCGAAGGCCGAGCGTTACGGCGCGTTGCGCGACGAGCTTCGCCAGCGGTTGCGCGTGGTGATTGCGACAAGAATTTCCTTAACCGACGCGGCGACGGTTGCGGTGGCTAGCGAGCTGGCGCAGTTGACCGCGGAAATCGACGGCATGACCCACTCCATCGCCGAAGTGGATCAGCAGCGGGCGGCTGCCGTGGCAGAAGGCTACACGCGCGAACAGCAAGCGCGCGAAGCCGCAACCAGTGCCAACAACGCTTCGATCGAACTGGAGCGAACGCTGGGACAGTTGAAGGCGAATGAAGATCGGGCTGCAGATTTGAAGGTGCGGCTGCAGGCTGCGCAGGCCGAAATGGCGCAAACCCAACACCAGCTGACTGGCCTGGAAGCGGAGCGCACCCAGCAGAAGGCATTCCTCGCGCAGGCGCAGCAGGCTGTGGATCTGGCGCGGCAAGACATGCAGGCGCGACAAAATGCGTTTCAAACCGCGACCACTGAGCTGGCCTCGGTGAGCGAGCGCATGGAAACGTCTCGCCGCCAGATGCTGCATTGGATGACACAGGCGAACCAGGTTCGCAACCAGATCAGCCAGGGAGAAGCTAGTCTTGAAGGCTTCCAGCGAGAGGCGGAACGCCTGGCAGCGGAGCGCGCGGGCGTGCACGGCGAACTGGAAAAACTCGGCATCGAACGCGGACAAGTTTCACTGAACTTTGCTTCGGCCAGCACAGCGCTGCAGGATACAGAGGCCGAATTAACGACGTTGCGAGCCGAACTGGAAACCCAGCGTACCGAAGAGGCCTCATCTCGCCGCAAGGCCGATCAGCTGCGCGCCGAGCAAGCCACATTGCAGGGACGGCGAAATTCGCTCGAGTCTCTGATTCGCGAACACAGCTATTCGACGGACACGGTTCGGCAATTATTGCGCACCAACACCATGGAAGGCGGACACGCGCCGGTCGGTGTGCTGGCAGACTTCGTCGAAGTTTCCGATAAATACGAAACGGTCGTAGACGAATTCCTGCGCGATGAGCTGAATTTCATCGTGGTGAAAAGCTGGAATGATGCCCAGGAAGGCATGCGCGTGTTGAAGACAGACGTCGATGGCCGCGCGACGTTCCTGGTGCATCCGGATGACTCGCAGGCGAAGTTCTCCTTCGCTCCGGGGACTGTGCAGCCGCTGAGCGAAGCTCGTGATGGCGTGGTGCGCTTAAAAGATTGTATTCGCGTGCTGGACGGATTCGGCAGCTCGCTGGAAGTGATTCTGCCGAAGCTGCGGCACGGCTACGTGGTGCCGAACTCTGAGGTTGGAAAATCGTTGGCGCTGGAAAATCCGGAAGCGTTTTTCCTGTCGCCTGATGGGGAGTGCTTTCACAATGTGACGGTGACTGGCGGCAAACCCAGTGTCGAAGGTCCACTGGCGCTGAAGCGTGAATTGCGCAGCACCCAGCAATCATTGGCCGGAGTGGAAGATTCTCTGGCTGCCGCGGAGATGGAAACGGCCAAGCTCGCCCACCTGGTCGCCGAGCTGTCGCAGCGAATTGAATTCAAGTCTGCCGAGCGGCGCAAAGCCGAACAGGAATCTGCTCATACGGGCGCCGCCCTGCGGCAACTGGAAGCCGAGGTCGGCCGGCTAGAACGGCGCTTGAGTGAGTGGACGCTGCAGGCCGAGCGCAATACCGCCGCGCAGGCAGAAAAAAGTGAGTGGCTCGCTCAACGGCGAGAGGAAGTCGAACGCCACGAGCAGCAGCGGGTTCAATTTGAGCAGCAGCTGAACGAAGCGCAGGGCTCGCTGGAAGCGCTTCGGCTGGCGCGCGATGCGGCGCAACAGCAAATGTCCACGGCCTCGATCGAGCTGGCGGGGTTGGAAGAGCGCAGACGGGGTGCGGTCAGTTCCTCCGAACGCCTGGATCGCATGGTGGAAGGGCTGGAGCAACGTGTTCGACAGCTGGAGCAAATGATTGCCTCTGGCGATGCCGAGCAGAAGCAGCGGGTGATCGAGCAGGAGCGACTTCAGGTTCGCAGCCAGGAGCTGGAAACGACACGCACGACAGCGCGGCAACAGGCGGAAGAACTGGCGCAGCAGTCGGCGGCGCTTCGCCAGCAGGCGGCCGAAGTTGAGCAGCAGGTTCGCGGATTGCGTGTCGAGCTGGAGGTATTTCGCGACCGCCGCGGTGAAGCCGCTGCCCGGGCCGCGCGCCTGTCCTCTGACCTGGTGCATCTGGAAGAAACCTGCTTGCAGGATCTTGCCATTCCGGCCGATGAACTGCGTGCCGATGAGGCTTTGATCCGTCTGGAAGCTGAACCGCTGATCGCAGAAGAGGAAGCCTGCCGCGGCATCAAGCAGAAGCTTGAGTCAATGGGGCCGGTCAACATGATGGCTCTGGAAGAATACAAGGAAGCCTCCGAGCGTCATGCGTTCCTGGAAACGCAGCGGAAGGACCTGATTGACTCCATTGAGAACACGCAGAACAGCATTCGCGAAATTGAAGTCGTCCTGCGCAGCAAGTTCGAAGAGGCCTTCGCCGCCATCAACGAAAATTTCTCAGCGGCGTTTACTCATCTGTTCGGCGGTGGGCAGGCGTTCATGAAGCTGACGGACCAGGAGAACTCGGACGACAGCGGCGTCGACATCATCGCTTCTCCTCCAGGAAAGAAATTGCAGAATATTCTTCTGCTCTCCGGCGGAGAGAAAGCGCTGACCGCTTTGTCGCTGCTGATGGCGATCTTCCAGTTCCAGCCGAGTCCATTCTGCGTGTTGGATGAAGTGGACGCTGCCCTCGATGAATCGAACGTCGGACGGCTTGCGAACATGCTGAAGAAAATGAGCGTGCACACGCATTTCATCGTGATTACACATAGCAAGCGCATGATGCAGGCAGCCGACGCTATCTTCGGCGTTACCATGCAGGAGCCCGGCGTTTCGAAAATTGTTTCGGTTCGGTTGCACCATGATCGTGCTCTGGAGAGAGCCTCCGCCTAAGGCCCTGACGTGATGTTGGCATGCAAACAATTCGTCTGTGTCGGCATCCTTCGATGTAAGCTGCTTGCCAGAGACGAATTCGCATGAAAGGCTCAAGGGTATGCCAGACGCACTGCTTCAAGCCGACCTTCCGAATCTTAAGCTGCACGCGCGCGGGAAGGTTCGAGACATCTATGCTGTGGGCGACGACCTGTTATTGATCACCACCGACCGGATCTCCGCATTCGACCACATTTTGGCTACCGGCATCCCCGACAAGGGAAAAATTCTCACACAGATTTCACTGTTCTGGTTCCGCCTTCTCGCCGACCTGGTGCCGACCCACTTGATCACTGCAGACGTTGACCTGTATCCGGAAGCGCTCCAGTCCTATCGTCAGCTGCTGCATTTTCGTTCCATGCTGGTCAAGCCGGCGGAGATCTATCCTATCGAGTGTGTTGTCCGCGGTTACCTGACCGGGTCGGCCTGGACGGACTATCAAAAGACGGGCAGCGTATGCGGCATCGCCTTGTTACCGGGCATGGCAGAATCGGAAAAATTACCGGAGCCGATCTTTACCCCGGCGACCAAGGCACCAGCCGGCGAACACGATATGAACATCACCATGGAAGAGATGGGCAATCGCATCGGCCGCAGTAATGCCGAGTTGCTGCGCGACCTGAGTCTAATGATTTATGACCGTGCGTGGCGCCATGTCGATGGGCAGGACATGATTCTAGCCGATACCAAGTTTGAGTTTGGCCAGACTGCGCATGGAGTGGTGCTGGCGGACGAAGCTCTGACCCCGGATTCTTCTCGCTATTGGTGGAAGAGCAGCTATCAACCTGGCGGCCCACAAATTTCTTTTGACAAGCAGTTCGTGCGCGATTATTTAGTAGACAGCCACTGGAACAAGCAGGCACCGGCGCCAGCACTGCCGGAAGAGGTCGTCGCACGAACCCAGGAAAAATATCTCGAAGCCTTTCGTCGCATCACCGGTCACACTTCACTGCACTAGCCGTCTCTCCCTTTGGCAGTTAGCAAAATTGAATTCATTTGCAGGCGTCACAATTCTGCGAAGATTTGTGTGGCACGTAATCACTGTTCAGGAGAGCTGATGTTGGCTGGCATGACCCTATTCGATTGGTTCGTCGTTGTCGTCATCGTACTGTCGACCATCATGGCGGCAGCGCAGGGGCTGGTGTTGGAGCTGGTGTCGCTGGCCGCGCTGGTCCTGGGGCTGTGGCTGGCCTTCTGGAATTACCATGTGCTGGCAACTCCACTGTCGCACGTAATTCACTCGGAGGGCGTGGCCGACGTGGTAGCGTTTCTGCTGATTGCCCTGGGGGTGATGCTGATCATCGGACTGATCGGCAGGGCCATTTCCAAAGTGGCGCATACCGCGGGCCTGGGCGGCCTGGACAGTTTATTGGGTGCAATTTTTGGAGTAATTCGCGGCGCTTTCCTGGTAGTCGTTGCTATCATAGCAATTGCTGCTTTCGTACCCCAGAAAAATTGGCTGCAAGGATCAAAGCTGGCGCCGTACTTTCTGACGGCGGCCAGTGATCTGTCAGCAGGTGCGCCTGCAGAATTACAGCATAAGATTCAAGAGGGAGTGGCTATGATCAAGCAAGGTCCAAACTGGATTCAATTCCACTTGCATCCTCCCCCAGCCACACGTTAGAACATTGAGTAGACTTTTTGGAATATTTTCCCCTATCAGCAACATTGACTGCCGCAGCATTTGCAAGCCGGGTTAGAGAGGTCACAAGTGAAACGCGAATTGGATAATCTTGTCGTACAGATGTACGCCAGTGGCATCACCTACGAGGAGGCTGTCCGCGAGTTTCGTCGCCGCTACATTCAGGAAGTGCTGCGCAATAACAAGGGCAATCAGTGCAAGGCAGCACGCGAGCTGGGCGTGCACCGCAACACGCTAAGCCGCATCATGGCCGAGCTGGAGCTGGATCCAGTGCAGATCAAGCTGGGACTAAAGCGGCCGCCTCGCGGGGAGCACGCTGTTCTTCCAGCGGTGCAACTGGTACGCTCGAGGTAGTGACCCGACCTCGGGCAAGGTAGTGTATTGGCGCGTGGCAAAGATCCATCCAACGCAAAATCGTCTTCTCCAAAATCCAATATTGAGCTGCGTCCCGCGCCTGCAGCGAGTTGTCAATTCGCGGAACTCAAGCCGCAGGGTTCGCGCACGCAAGCCTGAGCGCCAATTCCCTCTGACAGCTTCTGCGTGGCCAAGAAAATCGATCGCCGCCGGCCTCATGCTGTCGCTGGGGATTTTCACTTGCATTCCGCAAGCGATGGCCGATGACACCCCGCACTCTGCGACTCCTCCGATAGCCACCACGCCCTCCACGTCGCCCAGCGAGCTGGCTTCGGTCCCGGTCCCGAGCGAACAACAAATTGCCAAGGCGCGAGAGTATTTCCGCAAAGGTACGCATGCGCTGCGGTCCCAGGATTCCTCGCAGGCGCTGACTCTGTTTGCAAAGGCCCATTTGCTTGACCCAACCAACGGTCCTTACCTGGCTGCTTATGAACTAGCCCGCCAGCAGTGGGTCGGCATCATGTTGCAAACTGCGAAACAAGACCAACAGGCGGGCAAAAATACAGCGGCCAAGCAGCAATTGGAACAGGCTTTGAGCCTTGACCCGGAGAATCCTTTTGTTCAGGAACATATTCAGTCGCTGGATGACCAACAAGAGCCCGCTGTCATCGAGTCGCGGCCGATGCCAAAATTCGCCACCGGACTGATCGAGGTGGCGCCCGCGCAGATTCAATCTGCCTTTCATCTTCGAGGGAACGCACAGGAGATTCTGCATCAGGTCCTTTCCGCTTACGGAATCACCGCCATCCTGGATGACTCTGTTCCGACCAAACAAATCCAGCTAGACCTGGACCATGCCTCATTCACCCAGGCGTCCGATGCCCTGGCACTGGCGACGGGAACATTCTGGGTGGCGCTGGATCCGACCCACGTGCTGGTGGCCAAAGACACGCCGGAGAATCGGAAGAAATTCGATCGACTTCTTTTGGAAACCATTTTTCTCCCTGGGCAGGATAAGACGGAACTGATTAACACCGTGAACATGATTCGCAATGTCTTTGGAGTTCGTCAGATTTCGAGTAACGCGGATCACGGCACGGTGACCATTCGGTCGACCGAGAGCACGCTGCGCGCGATTGACGCGACGGTGCAGCAACTGTATCTCGACAAGCCGGAAGTGATGATCGACGTTCGCATTTACCAGGTGAACGATTCGCGCCAGCAGGACCTGGGCGTAGCGTTTCCGCAGACGCTGAGTGTTTTCAACGTGACGTCGCAGTTAACCAGCATTATCAACAGCAACCAGAGCACAATCACTGAACTAATTGCTGCCGGGCTGGTGAATCCTGGAGACCTGGCGGGAATCGCGGCTCTACTGATCGGGCTGGGTCTGGTGCAAGGAACGGTGCTGAATCAACCGTTCGCACTGTTTGGCAATGGCCTTACTCTCAGCGGCTTGTCGTTCGGCAGCACCACAGTCAATGCTTCCCTGAATATTTCCGACACGCGCGAAATTGACCACGTCGAGCTGCACGCTGGCGACTTGCAAAAACAGACGGTGAAGATTGGCGAGCGCTATCCCATCGTCACCCAAAGCTATTCCGCTGGGACCCAGACCCCTACCGCCAACTCCACACTTGCGAGCCTGCTGGCGGGCACCAGCGCGACGCCCACCGCAACCTCGAATCCATTGGCGTTGGCGCCAACTGTGGAATATCAGAATCTGGGCCTGACCGTGAACGCACTGCCACGCATTCTGCAGAACAAGGATGTCCAGATGCAGTTGCAGGTAACGTTGGCCTCGCTGGCAGGAACCTCCGTGAATGGTTCACCCATCATCAACAATCGGGACTTCATCACGACTATCCAGATTCCTGACGGCGGTACGGCGCTGGTCACCAGCGCGGTCAGCAGCACGGAGTCGAAGTCTCTGTCCGGGATTCCAGGACTGAGCGAGCTCCCCGGATTTGGCTGGACCGCCAGCCCGGTCACCAATATCACCGCGGGCAGGCTATTGATTGTGATCAGCCCACACATCGTCAGCGCGACGCATACACGCATCGCTTCCAAAATGCTGTTCCTTCCGCAGGGAGACACCGGGCAGCAGGATTAGGCTGACTTGCGCATTCTTCTTCCGTGCACAATTTGCAAGCCCATGTGTGCGGTGATTTTATCGGAATATCGCTAGTGGGCGGTCACATCGAGCTGTAGCGGAAGGGTCTGCGGTGGATTGCAGGCTTTGTTATCGCAGGCCTGGTAATGCAGTTGGCCGTGGAGCGCATAGTGACCGGCATGCGCGTGCAGGCGGACAACCACGGCAAATTCGCCCGTATACACGCTGAGTGCATCTTTCGGAGAAAACTGGAAGTGGTAATCCACCCCCTGCGGATACTCGACTTGAGCAATTTCCACGCCGGGCGTTGTCTCAAGGGTCAGCGTCGTGGGAATCAGGAACTCCGAATGCGGTGTGTGAGAATTGATATGCAATCCCTGCTGGATGGTGAATCGCAGCTCAACATCCTTGGCAGCGGCGGCGGGCGAGGTCGCCTTCACAGCCACCTGCGGCGATGAAACCATCTGCACCCATTGTTTCGACTTGGGAGCACCAAAGCCGATGCCGTGCGGAGCTGGCTGCCATCCAGCCTGGCCCCTGGAGACGCCCGCACACGCGATGCCTGCAGCCATTACAAGAACGATCGCTGACTTCCCTGCCCGCACGCTCACGCTCCCGTCGCAAGAATCTTTTTGATGTTTTCTTCCATCTCGCTTTCGGAAATCAACCCACCCGCTTCGATGACCACTTTGCCATCGCGCCCGATGTAGTAGGAGGTCGGCAGGTAGTCGATGCCGCCGTAGGCTTTATTCATCTGGTCGTCGTACATCAGCACGGGATAATCGACGCCCATCTTGGCCATGTAATCGCTGACCTCTTTTCTGGCTTCAGCTTCTGTGGAGCCATCATCCTCAGAAACGCCTAGCACGGTAAACCCTTGTGAGGCATATTTCTTCTGCAGTTCAATCAGCCACGGCATTTCCAACTTGCAGGGACCGCACCAGGTAGCCCAGAAGTTGAGTAAAACGGCCTTCCCCTTGTAATCCTTCAGCGAAACGGGCTTGCCATCGACGCTCTTCAAAGTGAACGACGGAGCAGGCTTCTCCCGAAAATCGGGCAAACCCAATGCGGCTGGCGAGTTTTCATCTGGAGCGGCGGTGGTCGCGGCGGAATCCTCCGAGTTCGCCGAAGGCTCGTCCAGAAACTTGCGTAGTGCGGGGGATGCGGCCTGCGCGGCCGGAGGCGTATTCATCGCCTTTCTCATCCGGTAGGCCATCACACCAGACCAGACCATTGCGGCGACGCCCAGGACCAGAATCAGGACGACAATTGTACTGCGCTTCATTCCTACTCCTCGATCCCGTGGAACAGAAGCCGCGAGACCTAACCCCTTATTGTATCGGGCGAGACAGCTGGGTACCTATCCCTGTCTAGAGAAAGGCTGTCCGAACGGGTCATAGGCGCGGATTATCCGCGCCTATGACGGTGGAACCATCATCGAGACCGTTGGTTGAACACTGCACGAACTACGCAGTGACGTTTAGCTGAACAGCGACAGTCTGATTGGTCGCTCCTACTCCCGATGCCGTGATGGTGACGTTGTACTGGCCGCCGGTCGGCGTCACTGCCTGTCCACCGCAGCCGAACAGCATTCCCAGCAAGCCCATGGCGAAGAGCACGAGCATGCCGATCCTGATCCAGCGATGCGACTTGGTGCGATGGCTGGTCGATCCATCTGAAACTCCGGCGATTCGTAAGTCCGACAGATCGTCGGTTTCCGGGAACCATAAGACCGCGGCGGGAAGTATCGGCAATCCACCCAGCGGAACCAATGGAATCAGCTTGGCCACATCGCTTCCGCGCGAGAGGAGTTGGGCGGTTGCAATGTTCATGGCCACGGTGACCTGTACAGGATTGCCCGACCCGTCAAACTGGACGGACGCAGGCTGAAAGGAGCAGGTCGATGGTCCTGGCATGCCAGCGCATGCGAAGTTGAGAGTGCCGGTGTACCCAAATGCCGGGGCCAGCGTCAGAGTGATTTTCCCTGTTGACCCGGCCTGCACCGACAGACTGACGGAGCTGGAGTTCATCGAAAACCCGGGTGTGCCGACGACAATCGCCCCAGTGAGTTGCGCCTGTGATCCGCTGAAGTTGGTGTCCCCCGGGTAGGCGGCGGCGATGCTGTTTGAACCCATGGGAAGCGTCGTCAAGCTGAGGGTAGCGATCCCCTGGGCATTCAGCGTGCCGGTCCCCAGCGTTGTGCCACCAGAGAGAAACTTGACCGTACCGGTCGGCATTCCGGACGACGAAGTTGCCGTTGCCGTCAAAATCACGGAGCCGCCTATGGGTGCCTGAGTAGCCGAAGCTGTCAACGCTAATTGCGAAGCGGCTTGCGTAACCTCAATCGAGGATGTTGCCGAGGATGCGGCATAGGTACCGTTGGCGGCTGCATCCACCTCCACTACCACGGTCCCCGCGCCGGTAATCGTGAGGACATTGCCATTGACCGTCGCCGGTCCAGAGTCCACGTGGAAGCTGACGGTTTGACCGGTGATGGTGCCGGAGGAGACCGTCGTCGCCTTTAGCGTCAGGGGTGCAACGCCATACAAGACACTTGTGGGCAGCGGCGGATTGAAGCTCACCGTCGAGGCCACCAGGGTGATGTCGAAGGGATTGCTGGTCGCTGTCAGCGTTTGCGCTGGAGTGATGCCGGTGGGCGTCACTGTCAGGCTGGTGGACAAGGTGTCGCCCGTTCCCGGAACACTCACTGTCAAATTGCCGAAGCTAGCCACCCCGGACGTTGCCTGGGTCAGGGTTCCGCCCAGTGTTCCGGAACCATTCAGGGTCAAGGTGATGGGAACGTTATCCACTACATTCGTATTGTTGGGGGCGACGCGGTTGTTGTTGGTCTCCAGCACTTCCACGGTTACGGCCGGACTGATGTTGGTGTTGAAGAACGCGCTGCTCGGCTGCTGCACGAATGCAACGGAAGTATAGTTTGTCTGGACTGCGCCAAGGTCGAGTTTGGCAGCCGTGAGCCGGGGAAAGCCGCGTTCGTCGTTGGTCAGTCCGACAGGCAATTGCGTTGCATCGCCCGCCTGAATGGCAGCGCTGCCCGGCAAAGGCATCAGCGTAGGCACCAGCGAACCGAATCCGTTATACGCCAAAGGTCCGAGATGAGGATCGGCGCCGGCCGTCAACAGCGGACCGGTCTGTGTGCAATTGTGACAATCGTCCTCGGTATTGGTATCGACGTTGGTATTCCCGGTGATAATCGTGTTGCCCACCGCCAGCAGACCGCCGTTGCTGTCCATGCCGCCGCCCAAAGCCCCATTCAGGACCTCGTTCCCTGTAAAGGTGCTGTCGACCACGATGGCGCTGCCGCTGTTTTCGATGCCGCCACCATTTCCGTTGTAGGCGCGATTTTCTGTAAATGTGCCATTGGCGAGCGCCAGCGTCCCCTGGTTGTCGATCGCGCCGCCATACGTGGCCGTGTTGTGGGAGAAGGTTGCATTCTCCACACCTAATATTCCGGCGTTAAAAATGGCTCCTCCATTCTGGCCTGTGTTGGAGGAGAAGACGCTGTTTTCAATGCCGAGAATTCCGCTGTTGGAGACGGCGGCTGTCTGGTTGATTGGATCGTTGGCACGGAAGATCGTCACGCCGCTGAGATTGACCCGGGTGCTTGTGTTGGGGATGTCGATCACCGACGAGTTGCTGCCGTTGGCGGAAATGGTCATCAGCAGCGCGCCAGGACCGGCAATATTTGTGTCGGCCGTGATCGACGGCAAGATACTGGTAAGAGTAATCGACCCAGTCAGGCCAGATTGAAAAATAATGTCACCGGAGCCATCGCTGTTGGCGACGTTGATCGCGTCACGCAAGGAGCACGTCGCGCCGCCGGTGCAGGTGGTGGTGTTTGTGCTGTCGGCGGTTGTGGTCACAGTTAGATAATTGGTTTGCACCGCGCCCAAATCGCTGGGCCCGCTGGTGGGTCGCGCAAAGCCGCGCTGATCGGTAGTGAGCGCGTTTCCTGAGCCAGCCCCAATGGCAGGGCTGCCGGGCAGCGGCATCATAGTCGTTGTGGCTCCGCCGTTGTACTGCAACGGCCCCAGGACGGGGCTGCCGCCGATCATGTTGTTTGACGCCAGGGTGCCGCAGTTATCGCAATCGAAGACGGAGTTGCCGGCAACAATGCTGTTCGAGATGGCTGTAGGCGACCCGCTGTTATCGAAAATGCCTCCGTTCTGGTTCCCTGAGACCGTGCTGCTATCGATGCTCATGGTGCCGGTGTTGAAGATGCCGCCGCCGGGTCCGCCGGCCATGACGTTGTTGTTATAGAGGGTGCTATTTTCGATCGTCATGTTGCCAGCATTGTTGAAAATCGCCCCGCCTGCCTCGCTGCTGTTGCCGGAGAAGGTGCTGTTCTGTATCAACAATGTGCCGGGACCGTTGGCAATCGCACCGCCGCCGGCAACCGTGGTGTTGCCGGAGAAAGCGCAGGCATCTACGGCTAATGTACCGGTGGTGAAGATGTGGTCGATGCCTCCTCCGTTTTGACTATCGTTGCCGTTCGCGATCGCCAGGCCGGATAAATTTACCGTGCCTGCAGCATAGATTTGGAACACTGGAGAAACATTGTTGCCGGAGATGGTGAGCAGCGTTGCGCCCGGTCCCAGAATCGTGACGTTGGCGTTCACTACCAGTGGCCCGTTGGCCAGAGTGATGGTCCCAACTACGCTATTGGCAAACATGATTGTGTCGCCGTCGGCCGCATTGTTCACCGCATATCGCAACGAACCCGAGTCGCTTGCATTATCTGAGGCGTCAGTTACGGTGAGAGTGGCACCATATGCAGACCGTGCGCACGATGCCAGCGCAACAAAGAGAGCGATAAGCGAGAGCATCGGCATGGCTCGAGAGACGCGGATGGAGGAGTGATCCGGTAGTGCTAGCGCAGGATGACATTTTCGTGAGCGTAGAAGGGCGAAAAGTGGTGGAAATCCCAGGGCAGGCATCAAGGTCAACTCCAATGGGGGTTGAAGTGCGTGGCACGTTTTCCGAGGCTGGGAAAGTGATGCGGGGATCGCTGGCCCAGGCAGAAATAAGACAAATTATCCTTCGACACTCCAGCGCAGCTCATCCTGACTTCTATAAACAAAGAGCTGTCTGCTGACGAGGGTCAACCACGAAGTTACAATCGTCGCTGCCTAGTGTCTAGAGATTTCTGCGTCAACTGAATGAATGAATTGTGCACCAGTTACGAAGGGCGGAATACTTACGTAACATGGACGTTTGGGTCAATCCCGCGAGAGCGGTATCAAGATTGCCGGACGCGGTCTTGCGGAATGGCTTCCACGTCCCCGATGCAGTATCGTCTAACTCAGTTCCCTGCTGCGGATACCGATGAAAGCACAGAAAAAATCCGGACGTACAGCGCGCGTATCCGGCGGACGGAAGAACGCGGGTGGCGCAGATCCGGCGCAGTTGGTTCGGATCGAGGCGCAGGCGTTGATGGCGCTCGCCGATCGTCTTGAAGCGGGCGCGAAGTCTCCAAAGAGCATGGCGCGGGAGTTTGCGCGCGCGGTCGATCTGATTGTTGCCTGCGGTGCCGCCGGCGGCCGCGTGGTCGTCACCGGCATGGGCAAGAGCGGAATCATCGCGCAAAAGATTGCTGCCACGCTAAGTTCCACTGGCTCCCCTGCGCTGTTTCTGCACCCTGCCGAGGCACATCATGGCGACCTTGGCATGCTGGCGAAAGGCGATGTCGTCATTGCCCTGTCGGCAAGTGGAGAGACAGAGGAAATTCTTCGCCTGCTGGAAATGTTGAAGCGTATCGGCGATGCGCTCATTAGCTTCTGTTGCGATATGCATTCCACCCTGGCGCAGGCCAGCGATGTGGCCCTGGATTGTTCTGTGGAACAGGAGGCCTGCACGCTGGGGCTCGCTCCAACCGCGTCGACGACCACAATGCTGGCGCTGGGCGATGCGCTCGCCATCGCTATTTCCGCTCGCAAAGGATTTCGCGCCGAAGATTTTGCCAATCTGCATCCTGGCGGAAAGCTGGGCAAGCGGCTGATGCGTGTCGAGCAGCTGATGCACTCTGGCGATGCCGTGCCGCGTGTCGAACCAAAGACGGCGATGACGGAAGTGATCTACGAGATGTCGAGCAAAGGCCTGGGCATGACCACGGTGGTAGCGAAAGGAAAGCTTGTGGGCCTGCTAAGCGACGGCGACCTGCGTCGGCTGCTGGAGAAGGAGGGGGCGAGTGCGTTGGCCAAGACCGCGGGTGAAGCCATGCATCCCAACCCGTTGACGATTGCCGCAAACGAGTTCGCTGCTGATGCGCTGCGTCGCATGGAAGAACGCAAAATTACGTCGCTGATCGTGGTCAATGAAAAAGGCACGGTCGAAGGAGTCATTCACCTGCATGATTTGTGGGGTACGGAGCTGTTCTAGGTACCCGACGGCGATGCGTTCTCAGCAGGAGGTGCCCAAGACGGCGCGGTACTATGCGCTCTGTTCCGCGGCTTCGACACTAGGAAACATCTTGAGTACCGAGTCGACACGGGTCATTCGAATCAGGCTCAGGACGCGATCGGTGACACCCGCGAGAGCCAGCTTGCGTCCATTCTTCTCGGCGGAGACATAAAACATCAGGACCGTGCCCAGGCCCGCGGAGTCGACATAAGGAACCTGCGACATATCCAGGATGGTGAGGTGCTGTGTCACCGCGCCGAGGGTGTCTTTCAGAGGAAAGAGCGAGCTCAGGGTGATTGGACCGTCTAATCGCAAAACGATTGCGTCGGAACGCGAACTGGGCAATGTTTCAATCGCGAGTACATCATCTCTCATCCCCATAACATTAGACTGGGCTCGGTAGACTTTGATTACAAACCGGTTAAAACCGCGCTTCGGCTTTCGAGCGCAACCGAGCCGGTCGGCCTGTTCCGCGATCCGCCATGAGCGAAGCAGGCACCCACAACGTCCAACAACCCAGCACCCCGAAGAGACCGGCGCAGAAACAAGTAGAATGAACAGATTGAGCTATCGAACACGATAAGGACACTGACCCTACCCATGCATCGCTGGTCACAGCTTTTTCTTCCCACTCTTCGTGAGGCCCCGGCAGACGCCGAAGTCGCCAGTCACAAGTTTCTGGTTCGCGCCGGATACATACGCCAGTTGGGCGCCGGAATCTACTCCTACCTGTTCCTCGGCCAGCGCTCGATCAACAAAATTGTCGCCATTGTGCGCCAGGAAATGGATTCGATTGGGCAGGAGTTTTTGCTGCCGGCTTTGCTGCCACGGGAGCTATGGGAGCAGAGCGGCCGCTGGACCAGCATGGGCGACAACATGTTCCGCCTGAAAGATCGCAAGGGCGCCGACCTTTGCCTGGGCATGACGCATGAAGAAGTGATGACGGAAGTAGCCCGCAAAGAGCTGCGCAGCTACAAACAACTGCCGCAGATCTGGTACCAGATTGAGACCAAATTCCGCGATGAACCGAGGCCGAAGGCAGGCCTGCTGCGCGTGCGCCAGTTCCTGATGAAGGACTCCTATTCCTTCGATATTGATGCAGCCGGGCTTGACCTGAGCTACCAGAAGCATGACGCCGTCTACCGCAGAATCTTCTCCCGCTGCGGCCTGAAGTTTGTCGCCGTGGAAGCGGATTCAGGAGCAATGGGCGGCAGCCAATCGCAGGAGTTCATGGTCTACACGGACGCCGGCGAAGACCTGATTGCCAGTTGTGCAGCGTGCGGGTACGCCGCCAATGTTGAAAAAGCGACCTCGCAACTGCCACCGGCGGAAGACCTGGCGGCGACCGGCGACGGAATGCCCGAGCTGGTGCATACGCCGGGAATGGGTGCGATCGCGGACGTAACCGCTTTCATGAAGGTGAGCGCCAGCCAGGACATCAAATGCGTCGCCTACATGGCGGAAAAGCGGGATGCCGCGGACCAGCCGATTTGGCTGGCAGTGGCCGTCTTTTTGCGCGGCGATCACAATGTAAACGAAACCAAGCTAATGGGACTGCTGCGGGCCGGTCAACTGCGGCCGATGCTGCCGGAAGAACTCGCCATCTACTTCAAGGCGCCGGGAGGGTTTCTCGGTCCTGTCGGCTTGACGCAGACGGTCGAGCCAGGCCTGCTGCCGGAGTTGCAACGGTCGACCTTTCAGCCCAACAAGTCGCAGAAATTCTGGGCAGCTGCCAACCGGCTAAAGATGGTTGTGGTGCTGGATGAAGCCCTGCTCGAGCGCAGCAACATGATCTGCGGCGCCAACAAGCTGGACTACCACTTCCGCAACGTCACGCCGAAACGGGATTTCGCCTGGACGGTTGCAGCCAGCATCCGCGCCGTGAATGAGGGCGAGGGCTGCCCGGTCTGCAATGCGCCGCTGCGCGTGGCCAAAGCCGTGGAAGTGGGGCATATCTTCAAACTTGGAGATCGCTATACGGACATCATGGGCGCTCGTGTGCTGGATCCGAACGGTAAAGAAGTCACGCCCATCATGGGCTGCTATGGCATCGGCATTGAGCGCATTCTGACCGCCAACGTGGAGCAGAGTTTCGATGAGAATGGGTTTTCCCTGCCGCCCTCGATTGCACCATTCGATGTGGTGGTGACGATTACCAACGTGAGCGATGCGGGTCTAAAGGCCAGCGGCGAAAAACTGGCGGAGGAGCTAACCGCTGCCGGGCTGGATGTTTTGCTGGATGATCGCGATGAACGAGCTGGCGTGAAGTTCAAAGATGCTGACCTGGTTGGAATTCCGTTCCGGGTGAACGTAGGCAAGAAAGTTGCAGAAGGCGTTGTGGAATTGGTTACGCGATCGAGCAGGAGCAGCGAGGATGTTTCGCTTGCGACGGCCGCAAAACTGATTCAAGAACGTGTGCGTGCGTCCACGCCGGTTGCGTTGGCGTAGGGCACCGAACCGATGGCGAATTCATGAATCGCCCTGCAGCCGGGTGCGAGCAACAACAGTCGACCGAGCAACGATAGTCGAGAGGAACAATGGCAGGAACTGAGAGACCTCCGCGAACAGCATCGCGGCCTAATGCAACGAGTGGCGCCGGCAGAGTTCGCACCGCAAGCGGAGGTGGCAATCGCCCGCGTGTCCGCTCCAGTCGCAGCGGCGTCGGCGGAAAAAAATGGCACTCCGATTGGAAAATCAGAGTGTTGCTGGTACTGGCCGCATGCGTTTTGCTGGTCTGCGCCGTAGGCGGCATGGTCTTCGCCTACTACTACCACGCCTACGAGCATGTGGTGGAGCAGCGCCTGCGCCAGCCACTGTTTGCCAATACGGCGAAGATTTATGCGGCCCCGGCGGAGGTGCGGCCGGACCAGAAGTACAGCGTGCAGGAAATTGCGCATGAGCTGAACCAGGCGGGCTATAGTCCAGTCGGCCAATCACACCCGTCACAACTAGGGACCTACGCACTGACGGAAAGCAGCATCCACATTCTGCCCGGACCGCAGTCGTATCATGCTCCGGATGGCGCCACCGTCTACACCAGCAAGGGTAAGGTAACAGCGATCAAGGCGGATGACGGGGAGCAGTTGAGCGCGTACGAACTGGAACCGCAACTAATCACCGGCCTGTCCGATAAAGATCGCGGCAAGCGACGCCTGGTCACCTATGACGAGCTTCCGAAATATCTTGTCCCGGCGGTGACCTCGATTGAAGACCGGCGCTATTTCGAACACGGCGCTGTGGACTATACGCGCGTGTTTGGCGCATTTTTTGCCGATCTGCGGTCGCGGCGATACAGCCAGGGCAGTTCCACGCTGACCATGCAGGTGGCGCGCTTGTTCTTCCTCTCTCCTGCAAAGCAATGGAGGCGAAAAATTATCCAGACCGCGATCGCCTTCCAGTTAGAGCATCGCTACACCAAACAGCAAATCTTTACCATTTACGCCAATGAGGTCCCACTGGGGCAGCGTGGCAGCTTCGCGATCAACGGCTTCGGAGAAGCGGCGCAGGCGTTTTTCGGCAAGAATATCCGCGACCTTAACCTGCCCGAGTGCGCGTTGCTGGCCGGGATCATCCAGGGCCCGAGCCGCCTATCTCCCTATGAACATCCAACGCGGGCGATTGCGCGGCGAAACATCGTGCTGGACTCCATGGTCGAGACGCATTCCATTACCCGACAGCAAGCGCAAGTAGCCAAGGCAGCACCTTTGAGCCTGACGCCGTTCAGCGTTGATGAGCGCGAGGCGCCCTATTTTGTCGACCTGGTGCGCAAGAAGCTGACGGAGCGGTACGGAGATCGCGACATCAACGGCGAGGGTCTGCACATCTACACCTCGCTTGACCCAGACCTGCAGAGCGTCGCCACCGCCGCAGTTGAAGATGGCATGAAGACAGTGGATGCAATGGTGCTGCACCGATATGAGCGTCTTAATCACAAGGGCGCCAAGGCCGATCCCAATGAGCACCTGACTTATCCGCAGGTAGCGCTGATTGCTCTGAATCCACATACGGGCCAGGTTCTGGCGCTGGTGGGTGGACGCAACTACGGCGCCAGTCAGTTGAATCATGCCGTCGTCCAGCGGCCGATGGGATCGTCGTTCAAGCCGTTTGTCTATGCGACCGCGTTCAACAGCAGCCTGACAGGAGTTGCTCTCCCCGGACAGCAAGGTGTGTTTACCGCGGTGACCATGTTGAACGATGCCGACACGACTTTCGATTTCGATAATGGCAATGTGCAGTATGCGCCACACAACTACAAGCATGAAGAGATGGGCATGATCACGGCGCGCACTGCGTTGATGCTGTCTCAAAACGTCGCCACCGTCGCGCTGGGCCAAATGGTCGGCTTCGACAATGTGGCTGCCTTGGCGCATCAAGCCGGCATTACTTCTGTGGAGGCAACGCCGTCGATGGCCATTGGCGCCTACGGCGCTACCCCGTTTCAGGTGGCCGGCGCGTACACAGTCTTTGCGAACAATGGGGTGCGAGTTGAACCCAACATGATCTCTTCCGTTCGTACAGCCGATGGAGATGTAGTGGACGATTTTGCCCCTATATCAAAACCGGTGCTGGATCCGCGGGTGGCGTTCTTGACAACGAGCCTGATGGAGGACGTCATCAACCATGGAACAGCAGCGAGGGTGCGCGGACTGGGATTCAGCGCACCCGCCGCCGGCAAAACCGGGACCGAGCACGACGCGTGGTTTGTGGGATACACCAGCAATCTGTTGTGCGTCATCTGGATTGGCAATGACGATTACACCGACTTAAAGCTTGAAGGCGCTCAAGCGGCGGTTCCCATGTGGGCGGAGTTCATGAAGGACGCGGTGAAGCTGCCGCAGTATTCCGACACACAAATCTTTGATCCACCCGCCGGCATCACTGAAGTGACGCTCGACAAAGCGACCAACCTGATTGCGGATGCATCCTGCCCGGATGACTATGCTGCGGCCTTTCTGGATGGAACGCAACCGACGGGAACCTGCGACCATCCCAATGGCGACCAGCGAAATATCTTTCAGAAGATGTTCGGCCTGGGAGAAAAAGGTACCACTCCGCCTTTGATCTCTCCGCCGCCCGCAAACGTGGTGCAGCCAAAAGCTCCGCCTGGAAGCAATCCGGCGAATGCACAGAATGGGCAACAGAATCAGGTTGAGCCGGCAAAGAAGAAGAAGGGATTTTTCGGCAAGATCTTCGGCGTCTTTAAGGACGACGACAAGAACAAGGACCAGACTCCAAATCAGAGTCCGAACCAGAACCAGAATCAGCCACCACAACAGTAGTGGCTCATCCAATGGGATCGGGAGCAGATGGCTGAGCCGACACAATTGGGAACGGTGAGAGATCCAGTCTGCGGGATGCAGGTCTCTCCCGGTCCAGGCACCGCAACGGTAGAACACTCAGGGAAATCATTCTTCTTCTGCGGTCAAGGCTGCGCGGAGAAATTTACTGCACACGCCGACGAATACATGCCAACGGAAACCGACCCTGTCTGCGGGATGAAAGTGGCGCCGGCGCGTGCGGCCGGTCAGGTTGAACGCAACGGCACAACATATTTCTTCTGCGGAAAATCGTGTGTGACGAAGTTCACCGCCGACCCTGACCCATATTTGAAGCCAGCGCTGGCGACCGACCCGGTCTGCCACATGAGTGTCGAACCGGCCAAGGCAAACGCGACGCTCAACGGAACTACATACTACTTTTGCTGCCAGGGATGTCATGACAAATTTGTGCAGGACCCGCAAAAGTATTTGCAGGCACCTGCACCCCCATTGGTGACGCTACCGGGTACTTCAAAACCTGCTGGCGGCGTTGCAAAAACTGCCCCGAAGCAGCCATCAAACCCGGTGACGATGGAGTACATCTGTCCCATGGACCCCGAGGTCCACGAAAGTAAGCCTGGCGCGTGCCAAATTTGCGGCATGGCGCTGGAACCTGCGCAGATATCCGTGAACACCACACGCACCGAGTACACGTGCCCGATGCATCCGGAAATTGTGCGTCCGGAGCCGGGGAACTGCCCCATCTGCGGTATGGCGCTCGAACCTCGCACGGTAACGGTGGAGGAAAAGAATCCGGAACTGGACGACATGCGGCGGCGGTTCTGGATTGCAACGGCATTCACGATTCCGCTGCTGCTGGTCATGGTGGACGGATTCCTTGCGACCCATCCGATCGCCAACCTGCTGGGAAGAACGGCGCTGGGGTGGTTGGAGTTCGCCGTGGCCACTCCCGTAGTGCTGTGGTGCGGCTGGCCGTTTCTGGTTCGCGGATGGAATTCTCTGCGCGGTTGGAACCTGAACATGTTTACGCTGATTGGCCTGGGCGTCGGCGTCAGCTATCTCTACAGCCTGGTGGTGCTGATCGCCTCCCTGGCGTGGGCCAACCATATTCCGCCGACACTTCAGGCCGCAGATGGCAGCCTGAATCTCTACTTTGAACCGGCTGCCGTTATCACAACGTTAGTTCTGCTGGGGCAGGTGCTGGAACTGAAGGCACGTAGCCGTACATCGAGCGCGCTGAAAGCCTTGCTGGGTCTGGCACCGAAGACGGCGCGAATGGTGCTGCCCGACGGGCAGGAAGAAGATCGGCCTCTGGAGGCCGTCGCTGTCGGTGACACGTTGCGAGTGCGGCCGGGTGAAAAAGTTCCAGTCGATGGCGTGGTACTGGACGGCGCTAGCAGTGTGGACGAATCGATGGTGACCGGCGAGCCGTTGCCGGTGGAGAAAACCGCGGGCAGCCAGGTGACTGGCGGGACGGTGAATGCGACTGGAAGTTTTCGCATGCGCGCCGAACGTGTGGGCAGCGAAACGTTGCTCAGCCAAATTGTGCAGATGGTGAGCGCAGCGCAGCGAACGCGGGCGCCTATCCAACGGCTGGCAGATCGAGCCGCGGGATGGTTTGTGCCGACGGTAGTTGCGATCGCCGTGCTGACCCTGATCATCTGGGCGTTGTGGGGTCCGGAGCCGCGCCTGGCGCATGCGCTGGTTAACGGTGTCGCGGTGCTGATCATCGCCTGCCCGTGTGCATTGGGTCTGGCCACGCCGATGTCGATCATGGTCGGCACTGGACGCGGTGCGCAGTCGGGCGTGCTGGTGCGCAATGCAGAGGCGCTGGAACGGCTCTCCGAAGTCACCATTCTCGTCGTGGATAAAACCGGCACATTGACCGAGGGAAAACCCCAGCTGACGCAGATAGAAACCTTGGGGAGTCTCGCCGAGAATGAGGTTCTGCGGCTGGTAGCTAGTCTTGAGCAGGCGAGCGAACATCCGCTGGCGGGTGCGATTATTCGCGCGGCCAAAGAGCGACAACTTTGGCTGTCACCCGCAAACGCGTTTCAGTCGACTACCGGCAAAGGTGCTCAGGCCGAGGTGGATGGCAAGGCGATCGTGATTGGCAATGCGGCGCAAATGGAAGCCGCAAGTATCCCGCTGGGAGCGGCTAAAGAGCGAGCCGAAGCCATGCAGCACGAAGGTACGACGGTCTTGTTCGCTGCCGTCGATGGCACGCTGGCGGCGTTGCTGGGTGTTTCAGATCCAATCAAGGCCTCGGCGGTCGAGGCGATGCGGCAACTGCACAAGGACGGCCTGCGCGTCGTGATGTTGACTGGCGACACACGGACCACGGCGGAGGCAGTCGCTCGGCAACTCGGAATCGACCAGGTGGAAGCCGGCGTGCTGCCGCAGCAAAAAGCTGAGATCATTCAGCGGCTGCAGGCACAGGGCAAAGTCGCGATGGCCGGCGATGGCATCAACGACGCACCAGCCCTGGCGCAGGCAGATGTTGGCATTGCCATGGGAACTGGGACGGATGTCGCGATTGAAAGCGCGGGAATTGTACTGGTCAGAGGCGATCTGCATGGCATTGTGCGGGCCCGCGAACTGAGCCGAGCGACGATGCGAAATATTCGCCAGAATCTGTGGTTTGCCTTCCTCTACAACTCCCTGGGAGTACCGATCGCGGCAGGGATTCTGTATCCATTTTTCGGGCTGCTGCTGAGCCCAATGATCGCCAGCGCCGCGATGACCTTGAGCTCGGTCTCGGTGATCTCCAATGCGCTGCGCCTGCGAACGATTAAGCTGGGCTGAGCCAGGATTCTCTGAAAACGCCGCGATTGATAGAATCAAACTATAGCGATGAAGTGTCCCTACTGTGGATTTACGCAAGACCGAGTTGTCGATTCGCGGGAAAGCAAGGAAGCAGATTCCATCCGGCGGCGACGCGAATGTGAGCGTTGCGAGAAGCGCTTCACGACCTATGAACGCCTGGATGAAATTCCCTACATGGTCATCAAGAAGGATGGCCGCCGCGAAAAATTTGAGCGACAGAAGGTTCTGAGCGGACTGCTGCGCGCCTGCGAAAAACGTCCAGTGCCGGCGGCGCAGCTGGAATCCATCGTCAACCAGGTGGAGAGTTATGTGATGGACTCTGCCGAACGCGAACGCAGCACAGCAGAAGTGGGCGAAGTGATTATGCGCGAATTAAAGTTGCTCGACACCGTCGCCTACATCCGCTATGCCTCCGTGCATCGCGACTTTAAAGACGTCAACGAATTCAAATCTGAGCTGGAATCGTTGTAGCCAAGTCGAAAACGTTCCAATACTCAAGGCGAAACAACTGGGAGAGAACACTGCATGACCGCACAATCGACCACAACCGAGCACAAAATTACGCTGATTCCCGGCGATGGTATTGGACCGGAAATCACTCGCGTGGTGGTTCGAATTCTGGAAGCCACGGGCGTGAAATTTCAGTGGGACGAGCATCTGGCGGGCGCGGAAGCCTACGAGCGGTACCAAGAGTACATTCCCAGCGAACTCTACCAATCGATCGAGCGAAATCGGGTTGCATTGAAAGGACCGGTGACAACTCCCATCGGTGGCGGATTTTCATCTATCAATGTGATATTGCGCAAGCATTTTGAACTGTACGCGAATTTCCGTCCGATTCAGAATCTTCCTGGCCTGCCGACCCATTACCCTGGCGTCGACCTGATCATCATTCGCGAAAACACCGAAGGCGAATACGTCGGCATCGAGCACGAGGTGGTGCCCGGCGTGGTCGAGTCCATCAAGATCATCACGGAAAAAGCATCTACCCGCATCGCGGAGTTTGCCTTTACGTACGCACGCAAACACCATCGCAAGAAGATTCACGCCGTGCACAAGGCCAACATCATGAAGATGTCGGATGGCCTATTTCTTAAATGCGCGCGTAACGTCGCCAAAGGCTACCCTGACGTGATCTACGGCGAGCACCTGGTCGATAACACCTGCATGCAGCTGGTAACGAATCCATACCAGTACGACATGCTGCTGCTGGAAAATTTGTATGGAGATATCATCAGCGACTTGTGCGCTGCATTTGTGGGCGGGCTCGGCCTGGTTCCAGGAGCGAACCTGGGGACGGACTGCGCCATCTTTGAAGCCGTTCATGGTTCGGCCCCGGACATTGCCGGTAAAAACATTGCCAATCCAACCGCACTGCTGCAATCGGCAGTGTTGATGCTGCGTCACATCGACGAGGCAGACGCTGCCGACCGTGTTCATCGAGCGATCGAGGAGGTCTATGAATCGAAACAATCGTTGACGCGCGATGTGGGTGGCACGGCTGGAACGAATGAATTTGGCGATGCGGTGATTGCGGCGCTGGCCAGCTAATCTGCCGAACCACCCTCTATTCGGCGGTGATAACGAGGTTATGTAGCATGCTGGGGAAAAAATATGCGCGCGTTGGACTCTGGACCATTCCGCTGGTCGCACTGGCGCTTGCCGGTTGCAGTAAACACACTGCGGCAAATCCGTCGGCGGCTGGAAACACCAGTTCACCCGCAACGCCGACGCCCAACGCACAGATCGATCCGGCAACAGCGGGCTCGGTGTCGGGCACAATCCGCTTCAACGGCAAAGCGCCCACTCCGATTGTGATCGATATGGCGCAGGACCCGGCCTGCAGCGAAGGCTCGAAGACTCCGAATATGACCGAGCAGTATGTCGTCCATGACGACCGGCTGGCGAATGTATTTGTATATGTGAAAGATGGCCTGGGCAATCGGATTTATATGCCCACCAAAACGCCCGTGGTGCTGGACCAGAAAGGTTGTCGCTATATACCGCATGTCATCGGCGCAATGATTGGACAACCGGTCGAGTTTCGCAACAGCGATCGCACCATGCACAACATCCACATCGTTCCGCCGGGAAGCGACGACAGCTCCGGGTTCGACATTTCTCAGGCTCCCATGGCAGGAACCGAGCAACATATCTTTCGTCATGCCGGACTGATGATTCCCGTCCGCTGCAACAATCACCCCTGGATGGAAGCATTCCTAAACGTCACCAAGAACCCATTCTTCGCGGTTTCAAACGCGGATGGAACCTACGAGATTCAAGGCCTGCCGCCTGGCACCTACACGCTGGTCGCTGTGCACGAGAAGCTGGGAACTCAATCGCAACAGATCACAATACAACGCCATCAAGCGACGACCGTCAATTTTGCGTTCAGCAAGTGATGCATCGACGCGCATTTGGCTGCTATAAATGAAATAATTAATTTCCATGCAAACTCCTTACAAAATAGGCATTCTGGGCGCGACCGGGATGGTCGGCCAACGTTTCATCCAGCTCCTGGAGAATCATCCCTGGTTTCAGGTGACGTGGCTGGCGGCCAGCGATCGCTCCAGCGGCAAACGCTACGACGAAGCTGTGCGCTGGAAGCTGGACACGCCAATTCCAGCCTCAGTAGCGAAGCTGCCGGTCTCGCCTGCAACTCCGGAACAGAATCCGGACGGCGTTCCTGAGATTATTTTTGCCGCGCTTGATACTGACATTGCCCGCGAGCTGGAACCAAAATTCGCGGCCGCCGGATGTGCTGTCATTTCAAATTCCAGCGCATTTCGTATGCAGGCGGATGTGCCGTTGGTAATTCCGGAAGTGAATGCCGATCATTTAGCGCTGATTCCGCAACAAAACTGGAATGGTGCGAGCAAGAGCGGCCAGAAGCGCGGCTACATTGTGACCAATCCCAATTGTTCCGCGATCGGACTGGTGATGGCGTTGAAACCGCTGGCGGAGAGGTTCGGTCTGCGTTCTGTATTTGTCAGCACCATGCAGGCGATCAGCGGCGCGGGATATCCGGGCGTGCCATCGCTCGACATTCTGGGCAACGTAGTTCCCTTCATCAAGAACGAAGAAGAAAAGCTGGAAGCTGAAACCCGCCGCTTGCTCGGCAAACTGGAAAGCTCCCAGGTCACGTTGCTCGATGCGAAAGTGAGTGCGCACTGCAATCGCGTCGCGGTGGAAGATGGCCACACGGAAAGCGTGAGCATCGAGTTGGTTGGCAAACCAAGCCGAGAAGAAATCCTGGCAGCCTGGAGAGAATTCCAACCGCTCAAGGGACAGGATCTTCCCACCGCGCCAGAACAGCCCGTTGAATTCAATCCCGCGGAAGATCGCCCGCAGCCGCGCCTGGACCGCATGCGTGGTCGCGGCATGACGGCCACCGTCGGTCGGTTACGGCCCTGTTCCCTGCTGGACTGGAAGTTTACCGTGCTGTCGCACAACACAATACGAGGTGCGGCTGGGGCAGCGTTGCTGAATGCGGA
This sequence comes from uncultured Acidobacteriota bacterium, assembly GCA_963735505.1. GTDB lineage: Bacteria > Acidobacteriota > Terriglobia > Terriglobales > Acidobacteriaceae > JAKAAZ01. The sequence goes on from CAVTLR010000019.1 coordinate 529,206, forward strand.
ATTGCTGGCATCGCAAGGCAAATTGTTGCCGTCCGGATGGAAGCCATGAGCGGCGCGATGAAAATCGTTGTGATGAAGTTCGGTGGCACCTCAGTGGAGAGCGCGGCAGCGATTGCGCGCACTGCTGAGATCGTCGAAAGCCGTCGCGCACGCGGACTGACACCAGTGGTGGTGGTCAGCGCCATGGCGAAGGTTACGGATCAATTGCTGGCCGCAGCCGCAGCTGCCGAACGAGGAGACCGCACCGGCGCCCTCGCCATCAGTTCCCGCCTGCGGAATCGTCATCTTGATGCAGCCTCGGCGCTATTGAAGGGCGATTCAGTCGCCGCGACGCATAAGTGGCTCGAGGAACAATTTCAGTCTCTCGACGATTTACTTCGCGGATTGGCGGCGGTACAGGAGCTGACGCCACGCACGACTGACCTCGTCGCCTCCTACGGTGAGCGGTTATCGAGTCACGTGATCGGCGCACTCTACTCACAATCCAGTCTGAACGGCATTCATGTCGACGCGCGCAGCTGCATCGTGACCAATGGGGATCACGGCAAGGCCACGCCGCTGGAAGAGAAAATTGAGGTTCAGCTACGGCAGCATGTTCTACCACTGCTGGAAAAGGGACATGTCCCGGTCCTCGGCGGCTTTATCGGCGCTACCGAAAAAGGCGTTACAACGACCCTGGGCCGCGGTGGATCGGACTTTACCGGAGCGCTCATCGGACGTGGACTGAACGCTCACTCTATTGAAATCTGGACGGATGTCAACGGGATTATGACCGCTGATCCGCGAGTGTGTTCCGATGCGCTGCGAGTTAAGACGATCAGCTTTGAAGAAGCTTCCGAACTCGCCTATTTTGGCGCCAAGGTCCTGCACCCGGCCACGATTCTTCCGGCGGTACAAAAAAATATTCCGGTATGGGTGCTGAATTCGAAGGATCCCAGCAATCAGGGCACACAGATCACCGCCATCGCCCGCCATTCACGCACTCCATTTAAATCAATTGCGATCAAGCGCAAGCTGACCATCATTGATGTAGTCGCCAGCCGCATGTTGATGACGCACGGCTATCTGAAAGCGATCTTCGATGTGTTTGACAAGCATAAGTGCGCTGTCGACATGGTATCGACCTCGGAGGTGAGCGTTTCGCTTTCCGTGGATTCGAACGATCGCTTGCCCGCCATCGCCGCCGACCTGAGCGAATTGGCGGATGTGAAGTATGAGGGCCGCAAGGCGTTGATCTGCATGGTGGGCGAGAATATTCGCGGTCAGCGAGGGATTGCCGCGCAGGTTTTCGGTGCCATCCGCCACGTCAACGTCCGGATGATTTCGCAGGGCGCTTCGGAAATCAACATGAGTTTTATGATCGAAGAAGACGACGTGGAAGAGGCGGTCCGATCGCTGCACAAACATTTTTTTCAGGATCCCGACCCAGAGATTTTCGATGTGGAAGCGCGCGAACCGTTGACGGAGGATTCCAATCCGGCTCCTGTCGTCGCGAAAAGGAGCTAGCACCATGCGAATGCTGATTGTCGGTCAGGGGAAAACCGGGCGAGTCGTGACGGAGATTGCGCGGGAGCGCGGCCACAGCGTGCAGACGCTGGAACAAAGAGAAAACCTGGACGCAGGATCACTGACTGCGCCCAGCCTGGCCTCGTTCGATGTCGTGATCGACTTCACTACCCCGGAGGCGGCCGTCCAAAATCTTCGCGCCTGCCTGGCGAATGGCGCCAGAGTTGTCGTCGGCACCACCGGATGGTATCAACACCTGGACGACATGCGTGCACTCGCCGCGCGCAAGAATGCTGGACTCCTCTATTCGACAAATTTTTCTTTTGGGGTGCAGCTGCTCTATCAATTGGCGAAGTTACTGGGGAATCAGGCCGGCGGCTATCAGTTCAAGATCGACGAGACCCACCACACGGAGAAACTCGATTCTCCCTCCGGCACAGCACTGACACTACAAAAAGTTTTAGCGACAACGCCATTTGGAGCGTCAGCCACGATCGATGCCCACCGCGTGAAAGATGCCATCGGAACGCACCGGCTGGAAGTCAGCTCGGAAAGCGAGAAGATTATCGTGGAGCATCAAGCGCTGTCACGGCGCAGCTTCGCTTATGGTGCTGTGCGCGGCGCAGAATGGCTGGCCACGCGTTCCGGCTGCTTCGATTTTCAAGACGTATTCCCGCAGATTCTTGCCTGATTCTCCGTCCCACCGGTTGCGCCATAATAGCGTCCCTATTTATTCACAATGATTTCTGCGGAACCGTGTCCCCGGCCGCGTCTTCGTTGTAGACTGCGAAGATATGGAGCTATCTGGATGCGGTACCGCACTGGTCACACCGTTTCTATCTAACGGCGATGTGGATTGGCATGCACTGCAAAGCCTGGTTCGCTGGCAAATTGAAAGCGGCATCCATTTCCTTGTCCCCACGGGTTCCACCGGGGAAGCCTGTGCCCTGCTGGAGTCGGAATGGCTGCGCCTGGTGAGCGTGGTGGTCGAGGCGGCAGAAGGTCGCGTGCCGATTTTTGTCGGCTGCAGCCACAATACCTCTCAGCAGGCGATTGCGCGCGTCAAGAAGTTACAGGCCATCCCCGGTGTCGACGGCGTGCTGACGGCAAACCCGTACTACACCAAACCGACGCAGGAAGGCCAGTACCTGCACTTCCGCGCCATCGCAGAGAATACGCATCTCCAGGTGCTGCTCTACAACATCCCCAGCCGCACCGGAATCAACCTGCTGCCGGAGACGACGGCCAGGTTGGCCGAGATTCCTAACGTTGTTGGGATCAAGGAATCCAGCGGAAACCTGCAGCAGATTACAGAAGTCGTGCACGCTGTGCCCGATCACTTCAAGGTGTTCGCGGGCGACGACAACCTGGCGCTGCCCATCCTTTCCGTCGGCGGCGTCGGTGTCATTTCTGTCGCGGCAAATGCAATTCCCGCGCAGATGAACCGCATGACGGAGGCGGCGCTCAACCATGACTGGACGCTGGCGCGGCAACTGTATCGCAAATATTATCCGCTGATCATCGGCAACTTCATTGAGCCGAATCCGCAGCCGGTCAAGTGTGTTCTGGCTCTGATGGGACGCATTCAGGAGCAGTATCGCCTGCCGATGATGCCGGTTGTGCCGAAGACCAAGGCGCATCTGGAAAATCTGGTGCATGAACTGGGATTGGTGGAGCCTGTTTCGGCAGGAAAGCCGCCAGTAACAGCCGTAGCTGCGGCAGCCGGCTCGAACGCCTAGCGCGACGTTTCGAAGTCATCGCCTCAAACCATCAAAAAACGAACCAGAGGACGTCGAACTGTGTTTCAAGCCTCACTTGCATCCCGGATCGATGCGGCCTTCCAGCAAACCCCGCAGGCGGGTGACGCAGCCGAGACCGAATCGGCATTTTTTGAGTTGCGCGATGCGCTGACCTGCGGAACCATTCGCGCTGCTGAGCCCGATCCCAGCCATCCCAATGGCTGGCGGGTGAATCCGTGGGTGAAGCGTGGCATCCTGCTGGGTTTTCGCATCGGCCGGTTGGTTGAATCTGGAACGGACTTATCTTTTGTCGACAAACACACCTATCCCGCCCAGCATTTCACAGTAGAAGAGCGAGTCCGTGTCGTTCCCGGGGGCTCCGCCGTGCGCAGCGGCGCATACCTCGCGCCCGGCGTCGTCTGCATGCCACCGATGTATGTGAATGTAGGCGCGTACGTGGATGAGGGAACGATGATCGATTCGCACGCTCTGGTCGGATCCTGCGCGCAAATCGGGCGCAATGTCCACCTTAGCGCGGCGGCGCAGATTGGCGGGGTGCTCGAGCCAGTGAATGCCAGCCCGGTCATCCTCGAAGATGGCGTGCTGGTCGGCGGCAATTGCGGCGTGTATGAAGGCACGCTTGTACGAAAGCGGGCCGTGCTGGGCGCTGGCGTGATTCTGACGCGCTCGACCCCGGTGTATGACATTGTGCGTGGAGAAATTCTCCGGGCCTCTCAGGACAGTCCTCTGGTGATTCCGGAGGATGCGGTGGTCGTCGCCGGAGCGCGAGCCATATCCCGCGGCAAAGCTGCGGACTGGGGGCTGAGCCTCTACACTCCCGTCATCGTGAAGTATCGCGACGAAAAGACCGAATTGTCGCTGGAATTGGAAGATCTGCTCCGGTAGCACCTCACTTTCACCCGATCCAACCGGACAGCAAACGCGGCCCGGGTGTACTCTGAATTCCTCCCCCCGCCAGATTCCTGAAAAGACGTTCGCTTCTCCGGAGGGAATTATGCCGCTGCAATTAACAACGCGGTTTTGTGACAACGTCTACATCATTCACTGCACCGGTCGCATCGTCCTGGGTGATGAAGTCAAGACCCTGGAGGCAACGCTGGGGCAGAGCGTGCGCGAGTGCGGCCAGGTGGTTCTGAACCTGGGCGAAGTCACTCGCCTGGACAGCGTTGGGCTTGGTTTGGTGGTGCGATACTTCACCAACCTTCGCAAACGCGGTGGAGATCTGCGGCTGGCAGCTCCGCCTGCCTTCGTAATCCGATTACTGGCGCTGACGATGCTGGCGGAAGTGATGCAGACATACGCGACGGAAGAAGATGCGATTTCGTCGTTTTCAAAGAAGGCGCCCACGCAGAATCCCCAGGATTGCCGAGGTCCGCGAGTTCTGGTGGTGGACTCATCGGCGGATCTTTGCGTGTTCATCCGAAGTGTACTGATGCAACATGGGTTCGACGTGAAGTCGACGAACCTGGTTCGCGACGCCAAAACGATGCTGCAGGTGGGCGATATTGACGTGATTGTGATTGGACCCAGCACCCCCCAGCTTTCATCGGAGAGCGTGGCCCAGTCTCTCGCAGCGGTCTCCCCGAACATCAAAACCCTGCAATTGGGTGCCGACTTCAAAAGTCATCATGCCCATGAGGCGGCCCAGATATTGCTGGAGATGTTTGCGCTCCCTGGATCAACCAAGCAGAGTGCGTGACCCGATTCTTTGGGTGATGCTGCGAATCTCTACACAGTGCTCGCGATCGCCATCGAGCGCACGACGCTGACGACCGTGATGTCATCTTCCTGACCAAATTTCTGCGCTGTCTCCGCGATCGCTGTGGCGGGTTGATTGCTGATCTGCTGGGTGCGGGCGAAACCGAACAGTTCCCTCTTCTCATTGGTGGCTTCGACGACGCCATCAGAAACAAACGTCAGCCGGTCGCCAGGAGCGAGTTGGAAAGAAGTTTCGTCATAGCTGACTTCGGCAACAATTCCCAGTGGAAGCCCGCCTGGCGATGCCAACTCTTCGCCATTTCTATACGGAGATGGATGACCCGCATTGGCAAGTGTGAGTTTGCCATCCGTGGAGATCACGGCAGCGCAGCAGGTGACAAATCCGCCGATCTGCCCGTGCAGGATACGGTTCAGATAAGCGAGCATTTCAGCCGGGTCTTGCAACGCGCAGCCGCGCAGTCCCCCGACAATGGCGCTCACTGTCATAGCCGCCTTCAATCCCTTGCCACTCACGTCGCCAACAACGACGAGTAGAGATCCATCGTCGCCGGATCGGATCTGAAAAAAATCGCCGCCGACGCTGCTCGCAGGGAGATAGACGCTTTCCACCGTATACCCGGGCGTACTGGAAGTGGTCGAGGGAATCAGCAAGGATTGCACCTGGCGCGCCTGCTCCATCTCCTGTTTCCATTGTTCTCTTTCACGCTGGGACCGCAGGAAACGCCGTATCAGAAGAATCGTGATAATGCCGAGCGAAAGCACAGCAGCGATCTGGCTGATCGAGACCGCCAAGCCGAAGGGAAAGAATGTCACCGGAACATGCAGCACCAGCAACTCCACCTGGTACACCGAGATTGCGACCAGCACGACCGCAGGGATGGCAAGCCACCCTTCCGCTTTATTTTTAAGGATGCCTCGATAGGTGATCCAAAGCAGCAGCGCGCCCAGCAACAGCTTCAGTGCCAGAGCCAGCGGTGAAAGCCAGACTATCGCGTGAACGGGAACCGCCTGGCCGTAAAACGGCGCCCGCATCATGGCAATGCTGAGGCCCAAAAGCAATACCAGGGTCCACACAGTTCGGTGCAGACGGCCCATGTGATCGAGGTGGAACCAGTAGGCCCAGAACAGAACCCACAAGCCAATATGGATGGGAGTGACGACAGCATCCCGCAGCAAGAAGAGCAAAGTTCCACTCAGCAGAACGGTGTAGTTCGACAGCAGCGCGACTATCACCAGAGCGAGGATTGCAATACACGTGAGTCCTAGCCAGAGATACGCCGGTTCAGCGCGATCCAGCCAGAACAGAGCAAATGCCAGTTGCAGCGCAAGCAGCACGATGGCAAGTTCCACGAAATCGCCATACAGAGAACGATTGGTTGCGTCCCAATCCAGTTGAAGGAGCGCATCGATGGCCGGGGCATGGCCCAGCACAGGTGGTCCGTGCAACCCTCCTGCGTCCGGATCAATCAGGGGCGTGAAATTCGCCATCCACATCCGGACCGCAATCGTTACTGGTCCGCTTCGGACGTCCGCCGGAAGGCGGAAGGCTCGCGGCAGAGAGATATATTGCACGGCACCCTTGTGCGTGAACTCTCCGAACTGCCCGACCATTTGCCCGTTGACGAACAACTGGTACGAGTCATCGAAGTTATCCGGCATTTTAATGGCAAGCGCGGCCGCGCCGTTCGATGAACCAGCAATATTGTTTTGAACGTTGACGCGCAGCCGATACCACGCGAAGCCGGCATAGCCGGGATACCCTCGTGCCGTCCACCCCGGCACAAAGCCGCTTGTTCCGTAGAAAGGGTCGTAGGTTCCCGGGGGCGGAGTCACGTCCATGGTGCCCCAGGCAGCGTCGTCGAAGTCGGGATTCGCCCACGCGGCATTGTCGCCAGTATGGAACTTCCACAAACCATTCAGCACGGTGGTCGCGTTGCCCAGGACCACCTGCCTCTGGGCGTGCGCATGGGTCGCGAAAGTTCCTGGCAAAATTGAGAGTACCAAGCAAGCGAAAATCAATCGCGATGCGCGCATGGACGCGTTTCACCCCTAATCCAAACAAACCAGTACTGGGCGCTTTATATCACACAGAATGTGTAGTTTTGGGCCTTTTTGTGCAGCGCGATACGCCCATTTTTGTCGGCACCCAGTTCTTGGCAAAGTGAATTATGAGACGCTGCGAATCTCTACACCACAGCCATTGTCGGTGCCGCTCGCACCACGCTGACGACCGTGATGTCATCTTCCTGACCAAATTTCTGCGCTGTCTCCGCGATCGCTGTGGCGGGTTGATTGCTGATCTGCTGGGTGCGGGCGAAACCGAACAATTCCCTCTTCTCATTGGTGGCTTCGACGACGCCATCAGAAACAAACGTCAGCCGGTCGCCGGGTTCCAATTGAAAGCGCATCACGGCAAATTCCGTACCCGCTGCCGTTCCCAGAGGGAGCGCGCCTTCCATCGACATTTCTTTGCCATTCACATACGGCGGCAAATGTCCGGCATTCGCCAGGGTCGCCGAGCCATCCGACGCAATGCGCAGCGCCAGGCAGGTTGCATTGGCCTGGCCGCGGCCGAACAAGCGGCGATTCAACGACTGCAATAGGCTCAGTGGATCAAAGCTTGTCTCCGCTTGGTTGCGGATGGCGCCTACCAGTAAGGAGACGAGCATAGCGGCCTGCAATCCGTGACCAGCCACATCGCCGACGACGATCAACACGCTTCCGTCGGAGGGATGGGCGAGGATCTGGAAGAAGTCGCCGCCAACCCGCTGAGTGGGACGGTACTCACTTTCCAGCGTGAGGCCGGGGATGACGGGCAGTGCCTCTGGAATCAGCATCTGCTGCACCTGCCGCGCCTGCTCCATCTCCATCCTGAACTGCTCGCGCTCATGCTGCCCACGCAAAAACCGGCGCAGCAGCAGCACGGTGATGATCGCCAGCGAGAGGATGGTAGCGACAGTGTTGACGCCTATCCCGACTCCAAAAGGATAGACAGCCGTTGGCACATGCAGCACGAGTAGTTCTTCCGAATACCTCGACACAATCACCAGCAGGACTGCGGGGAGAGCCAGCCAGCCCTCCGCCCGGTTCCTGCGAATGCCAAGGACCGTCACCCATACGAGTAAAACGCCCAGCAACAACTTGAGAAGAAGGTTGAGCGGCGAGAGCCAGACGATGGCATGGACGGGAACCATGCTGCCATAGAGGGGCGCCCGCAGCATGGCAGTGGAAATGCCCAGCATTACCACCAGTCCCCAGACCACGCAATGCAGACGCGCCATGTCTTCCAGCCGAAACCAATACGCCCAGAACAGCACCCACAGACCGATGGTGGTCGGTATCAGGACCGCATCATTGAGCAAGAAGAATGTATTTCCGTCGAACCACGTGGTGTAGGTTGCCACCACGTTCAACACGACAATGGAGAGCATGACCGCGCACGTGAGGCCGAGCCAGAAATAGGCCGGTTCCTTGCGGTCAAGCCAGAACAGGCCAATGGCCACCAGCAACGCCAGCAGCAGAATCACAAATTGGAAAAAAGCGGTATAGTTCGAGCGATCCAAGACATCCCAATCGAGCTGGAGCAGCCCGCCGATGGCGGAAGCCTGACCCAGCACTGGCGGCCCATGCAATCCACCTGCATCCGGGTCTACGAGTGGCGTGAAAGCCCCCATCCACATGCGAATCGCGAGGGTCACCGGGCCGCCGCGGAAATTCCCGGGCAGCAGAAAGGTTTGCGGCTGGGTTACGTATGCGGTGACACCGCGCGGGGTGAACTGGCCGAATTCACCGATAGGCTGGCCGTTCACATACACCTGGTAGGCGTCATCGACATCGTCCGGCAGCTTGATCGCGAGCCGGGTTTGGCCATCCTGCACGTTGGTTTTCAGCCTGTACCAGGCATAGCCGGAGTATCCCTTGTAGCCGCGCGCCGTCCATCCGGGCAAATATCCGCTGCTGCCAAGGATTGGATCGAACGATCCCGGCGGCGGGGTCAGGTCCATCGAGGACCATCCGGAGTCGTCGAAGTCCGGCTGCGCCCACGCCATGTCGTCGCCGGTGTGGAACTTCCATGGACCGTTCAGCTGCGTGGTGGCGTTGCCCAGCGTGATCTGCGTCTGGGCGTGCGCGCCCGACTCGAATGATCCCAGAAAAAGTGAGAGAAGAAAGCAGGCAGAAATCAACCGAGTTGCGTGCATGGATGCGTTTGGCCCCCCAGCCACAAACAAACCATTGCTGGCCGTTTATATCACACAGAATGTATGGTTTGGGGGCTTTTATTTGGACCGGGCGATGCAAGTGGTTGAGTCCGCATGCGCTCAGCGGGACGCGTTCGGCTCATAGCTGCCAGGGACTAATCGAAACCCGATTGCGATGCGATTCCAGGCGTTGATGGTGGTGATCGCGAGGGTTATGTTCACGATTTCTTCTTCGCTAAAACTCTTACGCAGCTCGGCATATACCGCATCGGGTGCGTGGCCGATTTGGATATTTGTAAGTGCTTCGGTCCAGGCCAACGCTGCTCGTTCCTTCTCGGTGTAGAAAGGGGTTTCGCGCCATGCGTCGAGCGCGTAGATTCGCTGCTCGGACTCGCCTTTGAGACGCGCATCTTTGGTGTGCATATCGATGCAAAAAGCGCAGCCGTTTAATTGGGAGGCGCGAATCTTGATCAGCTCCAGCAGCTTGGGATCGATGCCGCTGCGACGCACCACGCCTTCCATTTGCACCATTGCTTTAAAGGCTTCCGGCGAGGCCTTCATATAGTCCAGTCGAGCTTCCATCACAAAATCCTCCTCCTGAATCGTATGATTCCGCATCTATTTTGCCGGATGCAATTTTCATCGGGCCATGGGGCGACAGACCACGCAGTGAAATCCTTCTCCAGAACGTGCTAGCATCGTCTTTCCTATGATTGATGGTAAGTTACAGATTATTCCCCTTGGTGGCCTCGGCGAATTTGGCAAGAATTGCATGGCAATTCGCTGGCAAGACGACATCTTCGTCATCGACGCGGGTCTGATGTTTCCCGACGAGGAGTTACTCGGCGTCGACGTCGTTGTTCCTGATATCACCTACTTAATTGAAAACCGTGAGCGCGTGCGCGGCATTGTCCTGACGCATGGACATGAGGACCACATCGGCGGATTGCCGTGGATTTTGTCGGAACTGCGGGTGCCCGTGTACGGCACCGAATTCACGCTGGCCTACGTCGAAGGCAAGCTGGAAGAGCACGGACTGCTCGACGATGCCGAGATGATTGAGATGGTACCCGGTGAACCCTTTTCGCTTGGCATTTTCAAAATCAATCCGATCCGCGTGACACACAGCCTGGTAGATTGTGTGGCGCTGGCCATTGAGACACCGGCGGGAATTGTGATTCATTCTGGCGATTTTAAAATTGACCTGACTCCGCCCGATGGCCAGCCGTTCGATCTGCATGCCTTTGCAGAATATGGAAAGCGCGGCGTCCTGGCGTTCTTGCAGGACTCCACCAATGTCGATCGACATGGGCACACCCCCAGCGAGCGCGCGGTTCGACCTGCGTTGGACGAAGTGTTTGCGCGCACCAAGCAGCGGCTTTTCTTCAGCTGTTTTTCTTCTTCGATCCATCGCCTTCGCATTGCGACAGACCTGGCAGCCTCCCACGGACGCAAAGTAGCGATTGTCGGCCGGTCCATGCAAAACTCGTTTGAGATCGCGCAGGACTTTAATTATCTGGACGTCCCTGATTCGCAGCTGATTGCTCCTGGCCAGGTGAAAGATTACGCCCCGGAAAAGGTTTGTGTCTTTATTAGCGGTACCCAGGGAGAACCCATGTCGGCGCTGACTCGGGCCGCAGTCGACAACCATCGGCAAGTCAAGATTGAGCCGGGCGATACCGTGATCCTGAGTTCGCGTGTCATTCCTGGCAATGAAAAAAGCATTTTCCGCATGATTGACCACTTATATCGCCGCGACGCTCACGTCATCTACGACGACGGTACGAATGGACTGATCCACGTTAGCGGACATGCCAGCCAGGACGAACTGAGGCTCTTGCTGCATTTGCTGAAGCCAAAATTCTTTGTTCCTCTGCATGGGGACTATCGACACCTGAAGCTGCACGCAGAACTTGCCGCAGAATTGGGTGTGGTGGAAAAGATTTTGCTGCTGGAAAATGGCGACGTTCTGGAAATGACCAAGGACTCTGCGCGGAAACATGGCAAAGTCGCGGTTGGCCGGGTCTGCATCGACGCTGGTTCCACTGCAGGCGTGGTGGAAGATGTGGTGATGCGCGATCGACGCCATTTAAGTGAAGGCGGCATCGTGCTGCCAATTCTTGCCATCAACCAGACCACAGGGCGCGTCGAGAGCATGCCGGAGATTGTGACCCGCGGTTTTGCTGCCGGCGAAGAAGCTTTGATTGAGCAGGCTCGCCAGGTTGTGGGAGCCACGCTCGAAGCCTCCAGCGCAGAAGAGAAAGCCGACTACGGCGTCATCAAAGAAAAGATCCGTCAGGATCTGAAGCGCTACATCCAGAAAAATACCAGCCGGCGACCGCTCATCATGCCTGTGATCCTGGAGATCTGATCCAGCGCCTCGCGCAGCTTTGGTACAACTGAAAGAGTGACCGCTTCGCCCAATTCCAATCCTTCTTCGAGACGTTTTCGTCGCACATTTTTCATTTTTGCAGCTTGCCTTATTTTTATTCTTCTGCTGCCCGTTCTCTTCTGGCCAAAAACGCGCGCTTATCTGCAGGCGATGGCGATTCTCGATCAGTTGAACGGGAAGCCTGTTCCTCGGCTGCTGCAACCGATCGCGGCAATGCCGGTGACCACAAAAACGCTCACCATTCCCTCCAGCGCCGGCATTGTGCAGGCTCGCCTTTATACACCAACGACCGCGCCGAATGCGCCGGGCCTGGTCTTGATCCCGGGCATTCATTATCTGGGAATGGACGAGCCTCGGCTGATCGCGTTCGCGCGGACCATGTCAGCCTGTGGCATTCGGGTGTTGACGCCGGAGTTGCCGGACAGTCGCGACTACCGGATTCAGCCGTCCGACGTACAAGCGATCGGCGACTCGGTGCGATGGATGCAGAACGCCACGGACCATCCGGTCGGATTGATGGGTTTGAGCTTCTCTGGCGGACTGGCGTTGATGGCTGCCGCAAAACCACCGTTTTCAAATGAAATTTCCTTTGTGTTTTCAGTAGGTGCTCACGAGAACCTCCTGCGCGTCGCCACCTTTTATGCAACGGAAGCCGATCCCCTTCCCGATGGCGACGTGGAACGCGCCAAGCCAAACAACTACGGCCCGTGGGTGCTGGAATACGAGCACCTCGAAGACTTTGTGCCGGAAGCGGATCTCGCCGCGATTCGTCCTGTGCTGCGTGCTCGACTCTACGAAAATTGGCCCCTTGAAAAGCAATTGCTGGCCAACCTGACCGCCTCACAAAAGCTCGAGTATGAAAAACTCCTCGACGCAAAGCAGGAGGATGCAGCGTTGTTCGCCTCCAACAAAAAGCATGCGGCAGAAATGGCGGCTGTATCTCCGCACGGGCATCTTGCCGGCCTGCATGTGCCGGTCTACTTGCTGCATGGACGCGGCGACACGCTGATTCCCTTTGCCGAGGCGGAATGGCTGGCAGCAGATTTGCCGCGAGGAGCTTTGAAGGAATTGCTGATCAGTCCGTTGATTGCGCATGTCACTACCGACGACACCGAGGCGAGCATTTGGGATAAATGGCGGCTGCTTCACTTGCTGGCTCGGGTGATGGAACATGCCGAGCATCCATGAAAATCTTTTCTCGCCGGCACGGCGTAGAGAAATGTCGTTTGAGAATTTCTGGACCTGCGGCGCGATCTCGATGTGAGGTACAGTAACCAGCATGCACTCCGTCGAGGGAAACAGCCTCTCTCACGATCAAAATACCGATACTGCGCACACGCTACCCCGTGTCCTGGGTCCGTGGCAAGCGACGGCGATTGTTGCGGGCACCATCATTGGCAGCGGCATTTTTCTTGTTCCACGAGAAATGATGCGGGCCGCCGGCTCCTCCAACCTTGTTTATCTGGCGTGGATTGCGGCTGGCATTCTTTCCCTGTTTGGCGCGATGACCTATGCCGAACTTGCAGCGATGCGACCGTTCGCGGGTGGCGAGTATGTGTATCTCCGCGATGCCTACGGTGAACTGCCATCGTTCTTATACATGTGGACATGGTTCTCGCTGGCCAAGCCTGCCTCGATTGCCAGCAGCGCCATCGGGCTGGTTCGTGTGCTGGGGATTTTTTCGTTGCTGACCTGGCTGGGGCGGCCTCTGCTGCTTCATCCTTTTCGGCTGGAGTGGGGGCAGATTGTCGCCATCGGTGTGGTATGGCTTATCACCGGCTTGAACTACCTGGGGCTACGACGTGCAGGAGAATTTCAACTGGTGTTCACGCTGCTGAAGGTCGCATTAATCGCGGCCATCGTGTATTTTTGCTTCAACAGTTCGCTGGGCCACCGCGGGAATTTCGCGACCATTTTCCACGGAGCGACGGGCGGCGTCGCCGGATTCACAGTAGCAATGATTGCGGCTTTGTGGGCCTACGACGGATGGAACGATTTAAACATGGTGGCCGGCGAGATCAAACGTCCGGGCCGATCGATTCCGCTCGCCCTGGTCGCCGGAGTTTTACTGGTGGCGTTGCTCTACATGTTGACCAACGCGGCAACCGGATATCTGTTGCCTGCAACTGCAATCGCCAACTCTCCGCGTCCGACCGCCGATGCCATGTTCCTTGCCGTAGGTGCCTGGGGCGCAGGACTGGTTTCGATAGGCATGGCCATCAGCATTCTTGCTTCACTGAATGGAACGGTTCTTTCAGGGGCCCGCATTCCCTTTGCCGCAGCTCGCGATGGGATTTTTTTTCGTGCGATGGCGCATATTCATCCGAAGTTTGAAAGCCCATCCGTATCGCTGAATGTGCAGGCCGCCATGTCGACAGTGCTGTTATTGATGGTGGGGCGGTTTCAGGCGCTCTTCGAGCTGGCGCTGCTAGGGGAATGGTTGTTCTACATGTTGACGGCGACCACGGTATTTGTTTTCCGGGTGCGCGAACCCGATCGCGAGCGGCCGTATCGAGTGCCTCTCTATCCAGTGCTGCCCGGGGTTTTTGTGGCGGCGGCGCTGCTAGTCATTACATACATTTTTCTCAGCAACCTTCATAATTCCATCGGAGGACTGGTGGTCATCGCGCTGGGATTGCCGATGTACGTGTGGATGCGGCATCGCAAACAGAAGAATGCCGCCAGTGATCAACTTCTGTAGTCAATCGAGAAAGGGCGCATTCACTTCTGGGTAGCCTCGATCAGCGATTGGTATAGCTGGATCGTCTGCTCCGCGATGGCAGACCAGGCAAACTTTTCCTCTACGCGCCTACGCCCAGCTTCGCCAAATTGCCTGCATTTCTCCGGATCGTTCCACAGTTCAGAAATCTTTGCGGCGAGGTCGCGCGCGAATTCTTCCGAGTTGGACGGAAAGCCTGTCTTCGGATCCGCGGCAAATGGGACGAGATATCCAGTCTCACCGTCAACCACAACCTCAAGGATTCCGCCGGTGGCGCTGGCTACGACTGGAGCATGGCAGGCCATCGCTTCCAGGTTGATGATGCCGAACGGCTCATAGACAGAGGGACAGCAGAAAATGCGAGCGTGACTGTAAAGCTGAATCACCTCCGCCTTGGTCACCATCTTTTCAATCCACACTACGTGCGGATGGGTGGCTTTCGCTTCGGCAACTTTCTGGCGCATCTCGGCGGCGATTTCAGGCGTGTCCGGCGCGCCCGCACACAGAACCACCTGGGTATCGCGCGGCAAGTAGCGGATCGCCTCCACCAGGTGAGTGACGCCCTTCTGGCGCGTGATTCGACCCACAAATAAGACGTAGGGCCGCGAAGGATCGACACCGTACTTGATCAGCGCGCTGGTGTCGCTGGTCCTGTCATATTCAGCGAGGTCAATGCCGTTGTAGATGACGTGAATTTTCTCGGGCTGCAATTCCGGATAGACGCGCAGTATGTCTGCCTTAGTCCCGTTCGATACGGCAATCACTGCGTCGGCATCGAGAATGGCGGTGCGCTCCATCCAGGAACTCATCGCGTAACCGCTGCCCAGTTGCTCGGCCTTCCACGCGCGCAACGGTTCCAGACTATGCGTTGTCAGGACGAACGGAATCTTGAACAGTTTCTTCGCCAGGAACCCGGCCATCGAAACATACCAGGTATGGGTGTGGATGATGTCGATGTTCGCCAGAGATTTCATCTGCAGCAGGTTCAGGCTAAAGGCTGACAGCGCCGCGTCGAATTTCTCCGGGGTGCCCCGGGCGAGTGCCTCCCATGGCTCCTCTCCGCGCACGTGCAGGTTGCCCTGGTGCAGATTCTGATCGCCCCAGCAATGCACCTCGACTTCAATTTTTTTCGCCAGCTCCCGGCTCAGATACTCGACATGCACGCCGGCGCCGCCGTAGACGTTGGGCGGATATTCGCGCGTCATCAGACCGACTCTCAATTCAATTCTCCCCGCACCCTAGAAACCTTCGATGCGCTCGATTCCCCATGGCGACTTGCGCGAGCGTGAATGCTTCGCTGGAAGGGTTATTCTAAAGCAGTTCGATCGTACCTGGTATCGGACGAACAATCTCTCCGACGTCTCTCTACGGCATGTCCCAAAAAAAACCTAAGCTCGGCCAGAACTTTCTCACCGATCCCGGTGCACGGCAACGCATCGTGGAGGCGTTGGGTGATATTTCTTCAAGCACGGTGCTGGAGATTGGTCCGGGACGCGGCGCACTGACTGATTTGCTGGCTACTCGGGCGAAAAACCTGATTGCGGTTGAATTGGATCGAACGCTTGCGCCGCGGCTGACGGAGAAATGGAAATCCGCGAGCCATGTTGCGATATTGCAGGCAGACATATTGGAGCTGGACCTGGCGGACGTGCGCACGATGACTGGGACCGCGGGCGAATCGCCCATGGTCGTCGTCGGAAACCTGCCGTATTACATTACTTCTGATATTTTGTTGCACCTGTTCGCACAAGCCGGCTCCATTCTGCGCGCCATCATCATGGTGCAGGAAGAAGTTGCCGATCGATTGGCAGCGACTGCCGGAACCAGCACATACGGAGTTTTATCTGCAACCGCTCAGATGCACGGACACGTCGAGAAACTATTTGCGCTGCCGCCGGAAGCCTTTACACCGGCGCCGGGCGTGACGTCTGCCGTGGTGCGGGTTGACATGCATCCACGCTTTCAAGAACTGCAGGTGGAACGAACAGCATTCATGCGATTTCTGCAACTATGTTTTCGCCAGAAGCGAAAGACGCTGGTCAACAACCTGAAGGGCGCTGGATTTGCCGAAACGACGAATATTGTTGCCGCAATTGAAAAGGCCGGACTCAGCCTGAACGTACGCGCGGAAGCGGTTTCACTGGAAGCGATGGCTTCCATCTATCGCCGGCTCCAGGCAGAGCAAGCTTGAAAAAAGAAAACCGGCGATTGATTCGCCGGCTTTCTGACTTTCCATCAAAGTTTGGATTAGTGATGGCCTCCTCCGCCACCACCGCCTCCGCCGCCGTGTCCGCCGCCACCGCCAAAGCCGCCTCCGCCACCACCACCATGAAAGCCACCTCCACCGGACCCGCCATGAAAGCCTCCGCTGGAGGACGCCCCGTGGAATCCTGCGCCGGAGGATACGCTGCCGTGGAACCCGCCGCCGAAGGATGGGGTGCTCCCATGGAAGCTACCATGAGAGCCGAATGTAGCATGGTTCCCGAACGAATTGCGGGCTTGAAACTCAGCTGCCTGAGAGGCGCGCATGCTATTGAAGGATGAGCTTCGCATGTTATTTGCGGCTCCGCGAAATTCATTTCCTCCGTGCACTCCGTCGGCACCACGACCCGCGGTCAGCCCGTCATGTCCCGAGAATCCGCTGCTGAGAGATCGAGCCGGAGCGTTGTTGACAAGGGCGGCATTTCGCAGCGAGATGTTCTCTCCCCTCGAGACGCTGTGCAATGGCTCAATCTTGGATCCATTGAAGTCGATCGTTCGAGCGTGATTTTCCGCGTGCCCATTATTCGTGAAACCGCGCGCCGCAGTTGCAGGCGTCCCCACGTGAACGATGTTTTCACCCGGTCGGCCGCCGCTCACGCCACTCCGCAAACTGGCAGGTGCCGCGGGGATATGGTATCCGGCTGGTGCCGAATAAATTCTTGCAGTGCCGCGACCCCAGCCGGGATGGTTGTGCTGGTAGTAATAGCGTCTTCCGTAATAGCCGCCGTAACCGTAACCATAACCAAAGCCAACACCCCAGCCGAATCCGCATCCGCCGGGCATCCAGCCCCAGCCGAAGCTACCGATATACGACCAGCCGCCACATTGGAATGGGAGCCAGCCCCATGGATATCCTGAAATCCACGACACGCCAAATCCGCCGATATTCGCCCACGAGCCATACCCATAGGGATTGAAGCCAGGTCCGGCCCCATAGGGTTGCCAAACCATGCCGTATCCGGGAAGCGGATACCAGCCACCATACGCGTCCAGATTGCCCCAGCCATAACCCCAACCGCCTTCCAGCATGCTGCCGCCGCCCTGTTGAGCACGCGCCGTTGTCTGGCTGGCAGCTTGCTTGGCAGCTTCCTCGTCCCGTTGGTCGTTCCACTGATCGAAACCGTTGGGAACAATGCCGTCGGCAAGGGTGTATGGAGAGCTGCCAGACGGCTGGAGCTCAATCGTCTTGCCCTGGGGAACGGCCGTCGCGGTTTGGCTGGCTGTCCCTTGCACCTGCACATTTCCGTCGATTACGGCCAACTCCGCCGGGTTCGCTCCGAGGTTGACACGGAACGTGCTGTTCACCGTTGGGTTAACTTTATTGTTGTCAAAGTCCACGCTGAAGGCCGATCGAGGATCGCTGCGCAGCTCGTAATACACCAGGCCCTTCGGCTGCTCCAGCGTAGTCTCCAGCGTTCCGGTAGAGGATGTGCTCAACTTGGCCAGGCTCAGGGTGCTGTTGGGTGTGATGCGGGTGACGCTGCCGTCTTCAAACTCAACTTCAGCGCGACCATCCGGACCGGTTTCAATCTGAGTTCCCTGGGTCAGCGGCATATTCATCACCGCATGGGAAAACTCGGTCTGATTGTCTCGCACGATCTGGACAGTGCCCTCGACATCGCTCAAACGAACCACGCGAACGTTCTGGGTCACGGCTTCAGGGCCGGGCGCGACTGCATTTGAGGATGGATTGGGAGTCTGGGCAACAGCGGCCTGTGTATTTGTGTCGGTTGTGGTCGTCAAGGCTTGGCTTTTGCATGTCAGAAACAACAAACTGGCAGCCATGGCGAGCAGAGTCACTCGTACCATATGCGTCCAATCGGACGACCGGTTGCTTGCGGCATGTTGAATGGGGGATGAATGAACGGGCTCTGCTTGCAAGATTCGCATGGCGCACTCCTTGCCTGCCTTATTAGACACGAGTTTGGCGCTTAAGTTGCTGCCTTTTCGCGGTCGCTTGCGCGAAATGAAACTCGCTAGTCAGGGTTTTGGGAGGATTCCCTGGGCCAATGTAGTCTCCGCATTGTGAATATGGCAAATCGCAACCGCCAACGCGTCGGAGGCGTCGGTTGGTTCCGGTGGCTCGGCCAGGCGCAACAGGCGGGTCACCATGAATTGCACCTGCTCCTTATCGGCTCTTCCATACCCGCAGACGGCGGATTTCACGGAAAGCGGAGAATACTCGGCAATTGCGATCTTGCAGGTCGCAGCGGCCAGCAGGGCGACGCCGCGCACCTCGCCCAGCTTTAGCGCGGTTTGCGCGTTGACCGCATGAAAGACCTCTTCAATCGCGACCACTTCGGGCTGATGTTCGCCAATCAGATCCAGCAGGCGGTTAAAGATGATGGTCAGCCGATGCGGCAGGCTGTCGCGTTTGGAAAGATGAATCGCACCATGACAGATTGAGCAGAGCTCGCCGGCTCGATTGGTGTCGACGACGCCATACCCCGTCCATTCGGTGCCGCAATCAATTCCCAGGACCCGCATTGTGTAGGTTCCGATCTGAATACGACAGCGTTAACGGGAAATGCCTTCCAATGGCGATGAGGCGGTCGCATAGAGCTTGCGAGGCATGCGGCCAGCGAGAAACGCCTGGCGACCGGCAAGGACTGCATGCTGCATTGCTTCCGCCATCAACACCGGATTGTCGGCGCCAGCGATTCCGGAGTTCATCAAGACAGCATCCGCACCTAGCTCCATGGCCAGGGCGGCGTCGGAGGCGGTACCAACGCCGGCGTCGACAATCAGCGGAACTTCTGTGATCAGCTCGCGGAGAATTCGCAGCGAGGTGGCGTTTTGAATGCCAAGGCCGCTTCCGATGGGAGCTCCCAGGGGCATGACAGCGGCGGCTCCGGCATCAATCAGTCGTTTCGCAACCACAATATCATCAGATGTATACGGCAGAACAGTAAAGCCTTCCTTGACTAGCACGCGGGTCGCTTCTATCGTCGCCAGCACATCTGGGTACAAGGTGGCCTGGTCGCCGATCACTTCAATCTTTACCCAGTCGGACAGGCCGACCTCCCTACCCAGACGGGCGGCTCGGATCGCCTCTTCCGCGGTGTAACACCCAGCCGTATTTGGCAGCAAAAAATAGCGTCGCGGATCGATGAAGTCCAGCAGACTTTCCTTACTGCGATCCAGGTTCACACGGCGCACGGCAACGGTCACCATTTCCGCACCGGAAGCTTCGATGGCTCGTTGCGTCTCGGCCCCATCCTTGTATTTCCCGGTGCCCACGATCAGGCGCGACTGGAAGGCTTTTCCAGCGATGACAAAAGTGTCCATATCGTTATTGTAGTGCGAGCCGGTTTCATCGTTTATGAGGAAACCGGCTTGAGAGCGATCAATTCTTGCAACAACGGCCCCGGAAGAAAGGAATGAATCTGGGGCCTGACGAGCCAGGCCCCACAGAATGGGACCCTGAGCGCAGTAACGAACAGCGGCGAATACACGGTACCTTAGCAGCGGCAAGTGAAGTCAAAATCTCGAACAACCCTCCCTCAGTGACTCGAGTCAAAAGAAAGTGCTTCCCAAGTCTTCCGAAGAAGTTTTTTCTTGACACGCCGAGACGCGCAGCCTAAACGTAAATGCAATTGATTTCAACGCGTATCTGGGGGAACCATGATCGATCGTAGAAAATTATGTCTCACCGCACTGACTCCCATACTTGCCGGATTCGTTCTGGTCGGATCAACCTTCGCATCCTCCAGGAAGAACGAACCGAGTTCCATTAGCGCCCAGTCGACGGACACCACTGCGTCTACGGACAAAACCACTTCCAAGAAGAAGAGCAAGAAGTCCGCCAAGGCAACTACCGACGCAGCCAAGTCGGATACGACCAAGGCCACAACGGAAAGTAAGAAGACAGCCAAGTCGACTACCGAAGCAGCCAAGTCCGATACGACGAAAGCGACCAAGGAAAGCAAGAAGGCTG
Source organism: uncultured Acidobacteriota bacterium (assembly GCA_963735505.1). GTDB lineage: Bacteria > Acidobacteriota > Terriglobia > Terriglobales > Acidobacteriaceae > JAKAAZ01. The sequence goes on from CAVTLR010000019.1 coordinate 549,700, forward strand.
CCAAGTCGACGGCGGCAGAAACCAAAGCGGAAGCCGCCAAAACTCCCGCCAAAGTCGAAAGCAAAACGTCCGCTCCAGTAGAGGCGAAGGCCGCCGCTCCTGAGGCGAAACCGGCTCCAGCCGCTACCACGCAACATGCAGCCGCACCGGCCAAGAGCGAGGCCAAGGCCGCGCCGACGAATACATCTGTGTCCTCCAGTGATATCGCGAGCGCGAAAGCCAAGGGAATGGTCTGGGTGAACACCGATTCGAAGGTGTATCACAAGAACGGAAAATATTATGGCAACACAAAGCAGGGCAAATTCATGAGTGAAAGCGATGCGCAGAAAGCTGGATACAGAGCGGCGAAGAATTAGGCCCGTCTCGCTCGCTCGAACATCCGTACAAAAACCAACGGCCCGATGTCTCCAATGAGACACCGGGCCGTGGCCGGTGAGTGGTTAGATTGACTGGAGGCATCCCCGCAGGTGGGCCTCGACGATAATGGTGCTTGCCGTCAGGACTGGCGTAGGACGCCTAAGCCCCAGTCACCTCACGTGATTTGCTACAACTACCTTCAATGTTTTTCATTCTCTGGATCGCCCTCCTTTCCCGTGTACGGATACTATGGCCCGGATGAAGGGGCTTCGTCAAGGTCGCCGGCTCAAGGACGTGGTGAAGAATTGATGCGATGGAAAAAGACGCGGACATCACGCGACCGCTCGAACGATGTTGACCGCGCAACACTGATTTGAACCGTCGAATCACTTCTGTCCTTTGCCCGATGGTTACTTTCGTGCGTAGATTCAGGCGGGATTCCATGCTGCGCAGCATTTTCCTGTTGCAATTAAAACATCCCCTTCTTTTGACTCGGACATAGCGGTGATTGCACCAGAATGATTCCTGAACATGCTGGCGAACCTTTATGGCGCAACTTGTTGAGTTCTTCGGCGACAGGCGGGTAGAGAGCACGCCTGCCCTACTGCGTGACGATCTGCCGGAACAACTGGATCGACTCCTGCTGACGTCTCGTTCCGTCTCCGAACTCTATTCCTGCCTGGGAGAGTTCCTGTTACAGAACGTCGCAGTTGACGGGATGTGGCTCGGTTCCCCGGATGAAAACGAGCGAGTCCAGTCCCACTATTCGGCGGGCGATGGTGTTGCGGAGTTTCTCGATACTGAAACCATCCTGATCGACGAAAACTCCGACAGTCCGCTGGCTCATGCGTGGCGAACTGGAATCCCTCAAATCGCCTCCGATTGGACCGTGAAGGAGAGTCACCTGCCCGGTGCCTACTGGCGGGAGCGAGGATTACGCTTCGGCTGGAGATCCTCCTGTGCCATCCCGATTGCTGGTGAGTCCGGAAAACGTGACATTCTGATCCTCTACAGCAAGCGTCCCAGATTTTTTGGAAGAGACTACACTCGGCGATTTGTGATGCAGTTGCACGGCTTGCTCGGCCATGCATTGGAGCGATTGCGGCTGTTGGAAGCGATACAAAACAGTCAGGAGGCGCTCAAGCTCTACAAAAGTGCGATGGACGTTTCAACCCACGGCATTCTGATCGCGGCGGCGGAGAAGGATCTGCCGATCTGTTATGTGAATCCGGCATTTGAACGCATCACCGGTTACAGCGCGGAGGAAGCCCGGGGCAGAAACTGCCGCTTCCTGCAGGGCACAGATACCGCTCAGCCGCAAATGGAAACGATTCGCGAGGCCCTGAGTGAGGGAAAATCGTGCACGGTCGAGCTTCGAAATTACCGCAAGAACGGCACCATGTTCTGGAATTCGATCAGCATCGCGCCGGTACTGGATGAAGCCGGCCGCACAACCCATTTCATCGGCGTGCAGAAAGACGTTACCGACGTCAAAACTTTACTGCGGCAGAATATTCACTCCAATGCGCTTTACCAAGCCTTGATGGGAACCGCGGAACTGGTGGTCGCTTCGCAAACGGAGCCTCAATTAGTGGATGGTCTTTGCCATCTGCTGGTCAACAGCCAATTGTTCTCGAAGGTCTGGATTGCGCGTCCCAAATTAGACGGTGACTTGCAGGTCGAATCCATCTGCACCAGCAGCGGCGAATCCACTGAAGTCTCATGCCTGCCCAATGTCATCCACGGCGACGAGAAAACGGAACTTGCGGTGCGGGCATGGCGGCATCGCCAGCTCCAATTCTCCAATGACCGGGAAACAGTCGTGGCAGGCCAACTTATTCCGGACCCTGAGCGAAACGATTCTCCTTCCGCTGTGGTTCCCCTGTATCGCGGCGGTCAGATATGGGCATTGTTGACGTTGCTGACAGATGAACTCGATGTTTTCAGCCCTGAGTTGCTGGAATTGATGGAACGTATTGGGCGGCTGGCCGGGCATGGACTGGATGCTCTCGATCTTCGTCACACATTGGAGAAGGAACGCAAACATCAATCGTGGCTGGCCCGGCACGATGGCTTGACAGACGTGTTGAATCGGCGCGGATTGACCATGCGCGTGGAGGAGGCGATTACGCGATCACGCTGGCAGCATCGCTCGCTGGCGGTTGCATGTATGAGCTTGAACGGTTTTCAGTCCTTGAATGAGCTGCACGGCCGTCCCGTCGGCGACCGCTTGCTATGCATGGTTGCCGAGCGACTGCGCGCTTGCCTGAAACCAGGTGATGCCGTGGGGCGGTTGGATGCAGACGATTTTGTGCTGGTATTGGAAGGACTCGAGGAAAAAGCACTGAACTCCACGCTAACCGGAATTCAGGCCGCAGTAGAAGGGGCAATCGAGCTATCAAATGGGCACACGTCGAACATACAGACCAGCCTTGGCGTAACCTTATTTCCCCAAGACAACTCCACGGCACAACACTTGTTGCGCCATGCGGATCAAGCGCTTTGCACCTTTAAGGAAAACCGAGACATTGCTGCCTCACGGTGGATGATCTTTCAATCGGAGGCGGACGTTCAAAAACATGCTCGTCAGACATCTGTGCTGGCGCTGTTTCGACAAGGAAATGTTCGCGTGCATTATCAGCCCCTGGTAAATTTGCAAACCGGATGTGTCAGAGGTGTGGAAGCGCTGGCGCGGCTTGTCGACAGCAGTGGCAAAATTCTGCTTCCAGGAGAGTTTCTCGATTGCTTCCGTCCGCATGAACTGACCGAGCTGACGTTGCAGGTGTTGTCGCGTGCCTTGCAAGACGTGCGTCGTCTGGACCATTGCAATTTTCATCTCAATTTCGGAATCAACCTGGAGCCTGCCACATTGGCTGATCTGAAAGCCATGCAGAACCTGCGCCACCAAATTGAAACCAGCGGACTAAGCACAAACCGCATTGTTCTGGAACTGCTCGAACACCCCGATACTCTAACTCTGAAGGGCTCTCGCGAAGTGCTTCTCGACCTGAAGCGCTCCGGTGCAAGAGTGGCTCTGGACGATATTGGGAGCGCCTATTCCTCGCTCCTGCGGATGAAAGAATTGCCAGTCGATGGCATCAAGTTGGATCGAAGGTTTTTGAATGGACTGGATCATGAGCCGAAGGAATTGCGATTCCTGATGCATTTGATAGATCTATCGGAAACACTGGGAGTCGATCTGATCGCGGAAGGAATTGAAACGGCTCCCTGCCTCGACGCGCTTGCCGCCTTGGGTATTCAACTTGCCCAGGGCTACCTGATTGCGACTCCGATGGGTATCGAGGAGTTGGAACAATGGCTGCGGCAATACCGGCCGACGCCATGGACTGGCCCGACCACTCCGCTGGGAGCGGTCGCCTTGCAGTTGCGCGAGCTATCGATTGTCGGGAGAATTATCGACCAGAATCCTTCCCTGGTGCACCGAACGGCATTCTTCAAATCGAGGTGCTGCTGCCCGATCGGAGATGGATTCCGCGCCGTTGGACCGCGTGCGGCGAAACTGCTTTCGGCTCACGCGGAGTGGCACAGGGCGATGGCCGCCATGTGGAAGCAATCGATGGGACTTGTCGATTCCGGTACGTTTCAAACCGCCCGTGCTGCCTATGAAGAAAAGTTGTTTGAACTCGTACTCGAATCCCAGACAGAAGAATGCGGGCGCGTTCACGCATCGTAATCCCGATTGCGTAGACTGTTGTCTATGCCAGATGAACCCTCAAACTCCCCAGTCGACGAACTATGGCTGAAAGCCGCACTGGCGCAGGCTGAAGAGGCCGAGGCCGCCAGCGAGGTACCGATCGGAGCCGTAATTCTGGGGCCGGATAAAACCGTGATCGCCCAGGGACAAAATCGAGTGATTCGCGACCACGATCCAACAGCGCATGCGGAAATCGTCGCACTGCGCGACGCAGGATTGGCCCTGAAAAATTACCGCTTGGAACAATGCACGCTGTATGTCACATTAGAACCCTGCTCGATGTGCGCTGGAGCCATGATTCACGCTCGCATCGGCAGGTTGGTGTTTGGAGCCTTCGATCCAAAGGCCGGCGCAGTGGGAAGCGTTCTGAGCGTGCTGAATCATCCGCAGCTCAATCATCAAATCGAGGTCACGGGCGGCATCCTGGCTGATGAGTGCGGAGACCGGCTACGTCGATTTTTTCAGTCTCGTCGATAGGGTTTGCCGCTCCATCATTGACGCGCATGCTCCTCGAATGGCCTGCCGCTAGTTCTTGACCCGTACCGAGGGATTGACGGACATCCCGGGCCGCAGCAAATGGTCGCTGTCCTCCTGCTGATTGGTCAGGTCCAGACGAACGGGAATACGTTGCACAACCTTCACATAATTGCCGGTCGCGTTTTCCGGTGGAAACAAGCTCAACATTGAACCCGTGGCGCCACCAATTTGCGTGACCTTCGCATGGTAGGTTCGACCGCCATAGGCGTCGACTGTAAATGTTGCAGGTTGCCCAACCCGCATATGATCCAACTGGGTTTCCTTGAAGTTTGCCGTCACCCAAATGTTGGTTAGCGGAATCAGAGTCATGAGCGTTTGACCCGCACTTACGTTTTGACCCACCTGCACAGTCTTCTTGTTCACGATGCCGGTGTCCGGAGCAATGATTTTCGTGTAGCTCAGGTTCAGGCGATCTGTTTCCAGTTCTGCTTCCGCTGCCTGCACCTGGGCTGCGGCGGCATCGGCTTTGGCTCGCTGCGCCGCAACCTGCTTGGGGCCGGTCTGTGCGGAGTTATAGTCGGCGCGGGCTGCCGCCAGTTTGTCATTGGATACACGGACCTGGTCGCGAGCTCCCTGCAGATTCGCTTCCGCCGCAGCCACCTGCGCTTTGGCGCTGGCAGCCGTCGCTACAACGGCATCGTACTGCTGCTTGGATACGACATCGCGCTGCACCAGCGGTGTATAGCGCTGCAGGTCGAGCTGAGCCTTTGTATTGTCTGCCTGGGCCGACAGCAATTGCGCTTGCGCCGCATCCAATTGCTTCTCCGCGCCCGAAATAGTGGACAACGCAACTTGCACTCCGGCGGCGGCGGAACTGAGCGTGGCACCGGTGGATGTGGTGGTGATGGGTACATTCGCCAGCGCAGCTTCGTAATTCGCCTTCGCGGTGGCCAACGCCGCCTCTCCCTGGTCGAGAGCCGCTTGCGCATCCCTCGGGTCGATTTCTACCAGCACCTGCCCTTTCTCCACCTGCTGGTTGTCCTCCACGTTCACCTTGGAGATGTATCCCTTGATCCGAGCGCTGATCTGCACCAGATTTCCATCGATCTGGGCATCATCCGTGCTCTCGTAATAAGTGGAATGCCACCAGTACAGACCAACGCCAATCAATAGCAGGACGACGGCACCAATAATAAAAAAGCGTCTCCGCGAGCGCGGCGCCTCGTGATGGAGCTCGGTGTCGTCCGACGACGCTTCCTTTTGATTGCTGCTCGCGTCCGAACGCCGGTCGTTTTGCGCAGAAGAGCGATCATCTGTCCGTTGATTCTCTTCCGGTCGACCGTTGGCCGAGTCGGCTTGCATAGTTCCTTCGGGTCTCGATTCCGCCACGATTATTGTCCTCCAAGATAAGTCTTGTACTGGGTGCGCGCGAGGCCTACGGCGCGCGCCAATGAAAGCTTCGACACATTCAACTGATACAGGCTGCTGACGTACCGATCGTTGGCCTGGGCCACGGATGACTGCGCCTGCGACACGGCCAGATTGTCGGAAACTCCTGCTTGAAATCTTTCTTGCGCTTCCTTTAGCGCCTCACTCGCCAGGTCGACATTACTTTTCGCCACGGTGACCAGCTGCTCTGACGATTCAATATCCAGAATCGCGTCCTTAACGTCGGCCCGGATTTGACCCTGCAGGTTATTCAGCTGGGCGCGAGCCTGTTCCAACTGAGCATCGGCGATTCTGGCATCGCCCCGCAACTTTCCTTCTTCGAAGAGGGGGCCGCTCAGCTTGCCTGTAGCGTTCAGGGTGCCGTAGGAGTTGCCCGGATTGACGCCAATTTCACCATAGTCGACTTCTCCGGTGAGCGCAGGATAGCGCTCGGCATGAGCCGCGGACAGAGTTTTTTCGGCTGCCTTCACCTGCTGCTCGGCGGCCTGCAGATCGCTGCGATTCTTCAGCGCTTCCGCCATGGCCGATTCCATCGTGGGAGCATCAAATTGGGCATAAGGAACGTCATCAGTCAGTTTGAACTGCTGATCGAGCGGCAATCCAATGGCGCGCGCCAGGGCGATTCGATCTTTCTTTTCCTGCGCCGTCGCCGCGATCAACGATTGTTCCTGGGTCTGATAATCGACGCGAGCACGAAGTTCGTCCAGGCGAGGCGACACGCCGTTCTGGTGATTCTGGATCGCCTGGTCGAGCGACACTTTCGAGGTTTGTACCTGGGCGTCAAGCGCCGAAATGCGCGCTGCATCCGCCAGACATAGCAAATATGCGTTTCCTACTGTCAGAACGACCAGGTCCTGCGAATCCCGGGCGGAAAGTTTGCTCGACTCGAAATTATGTTTCGACGCCAGATAGCTTTGCAGCGAAGAGACGTTCAGCAGGGTTTGATTGAGGGTGGCACGAAAATCCGTGTACCCGAAAGGCCCAATCACCGCCGGGAATCCAGGAATTCTTAGCCCTTCCGCCTGCAGGTTGACCTGCGACACTGCGGCCTCGGCTGTACCCGTCAGGGTCGGAAGCAGGGCCTGCAGCTGCTGCAGCTTTGCACCGCCCTCAGATTTGACATTGCTATTTTGCAGAATCGCACCCAGGTTGTTCTTCAGACCCAACTGCATGGCATCGTCGAGCGATAAAGGCAATATCCCGGGGGTCGCTTTTTGCTGGACTGCGCTTCCCTTATAGGAATCGGAAGTCGCCTGTGCCTGCGCCCTTGGCTGAGTGAGACCGACGGCAATTGCCGCAAAAAACAGGAGTCGCAGACAACCGCAGCGTACTTTAGGGAAAATTTTTGGCATTTCTTTCATCAGACGGTTTGCGTACGGAGCAGTATTGCCGTGTTGTAGGTGCTAGAGAATAGATGACGAAACGGGCAGAAGAGTGCAATATCTTTCCCTGGTGCGGATCTTTTTCTCTGTCTTTGGTTCAATGGCTGGGCACGCCACACCTCGGCGTGCCGATTGTGCAACTGGGTTCCTTGCATTAGGATACCGGATTGCAGTTCTTCCAACAGATTTACGTGATCGTCATCACTCGCTGATACCCTCGGGCGGAGGGATTTGAGACACTGATAGGGTCGAATTCCCGACCCGCATATTGCGAATGCATCGCCGGAAGAAGACCACGAACGCATGGCACCGAAAAGCAGCCTCGAAACTCCGCTCACGCCGAAGCTTTACTTCAACCGGGATGAATCCTGGATGGATTTCAACTGGCGCGTGCTGGAAGAAGCCCAGGATGACTCCAATCCACTGTTGGAGCGGGTGAAATTTCTCGCCATCACGGCCAGCAATCTGGACGAGTTTTTCGAGGTGCGGGTCGCCGGAATTTTGCAGCGTATTGAAGACGGCTACACCGAGCCGGGCCCTGACCTGATGACTCCGCAGCAGACCCTGGACTCCCTGGCGAAAGAAACGCATGCCTTTGTCGCCGACCAATACACCTGCTGGAACCAGCAGTTATTGCCGGCGCTCGCCCAGGCTGGAATACGCATGCGGGGCTGGAAAGATCTGACTGAAGACCAGCGCAAGTTTGCCATCTCCTTCTATCAAAGCGAAGTGGATCCGCTGCTGACCCCAATCACCATCGACCCCGCTCACCCATTTCCACATGTGCTGAACAAGGCGCTGTGCCTGGCATTGTTGCTGCATCGCAAGCGCAAATCGACGACAACTCAGGTACTGGGGGTGGTGACAGTACCGCGAGCCCTGCCGCGACTGGTCGCGCTGCCGTCGGATCCAGGATGCTTTGATTATATTTTTCTGCATGAACTGATCGAATCACAGGCGGCGGCGATGTATCGCGGGTACGAATTTCTATCTCGCGCGGCGTTTCGCGTCACTCGTAACAGTAATCTCTACCTGCAGGAAGAAGAGGCGCGCAGCCTGCTGGAAAGCGTTCGATCGGAGTTGCACAATCGCCGTAAAGGAGACGCGGTCCGGCTGGAGATTGCCAGCGATGCTGCTCCCGAAATCGTGGAACGGCTGCGGACGAATTTTGAGCTGGAAGAGTTCCAGATTTTTTATACGGACGGGCCGGTCAATCTCTCCCGCCTGATGAACCTGCATGCCAGGACAAACAAACCGGAGCTGAAATATCCCCCGTTTGTCGCTCGCGGGCTAAGGCTGCATCGCGAATCGGAGAATCTGTTCTCTGAAATTCGCCGCCGCGACGTTCTGCTGCACCATCCGTACGATTCCTACAACGCAGTCGTCGCATTTATTCGCGCGGCCGCAGAAGATCCCGCGGTGCTTTCCATTAAGCAAACGCTCTATCGCACCAGCGCCAATTCCCCCATCTTCCAGGCGCTGCGCGAGGCCGCCCAGACCAAAGAAGTGACTGTAGTAGTGGAATTGATGGCGCGCTTCGATGAGGCATCGAACATACGCTGGGCCCACGATTTGGAAGATGCGGGTGTCCAGGTGTTCTACGGTACAGTTGGCCTGAAGACACATTGCAAGCTGGCATTGTTGGTGCGGCGTGACCCAGAAGACGGTGTGGTGCGCCAGTATGCTCACCTGGGGACCGGTAATTACAACGTGGAAACGGCATCGTTCTATACCGACCTGAGCCTGCTGACTGCGAACCCGACCCTGACCAATGCGGTGCACAATGTTTTCAACTACCTGACGGCACATTCCGAGTCGGACGATTACGCCCCGCTGCTGGTGGCACCTTTAAACCTGGCGGAGGGCTTTGCACAGCGCATCCATCGCGAGGCGAAACATGCCGCCGAAGGCAAGCCCGCTCACATAATCGCCAAAATGAACTCGCTGCTGGAGCAGGGCGTGATCGACGCCCTCTACGCGGCCTCGCAGGCCGGAGTATCAATTGATTTGATTGTTCGTGGCATTTGCGCATTGCGCCCAGGAGTGAAGGGTCTCAGCGAGAATATTCGCGTTCGCTCCATTGTGGGCCGGTTTCTGGAGCATAGTCGCATTTTTTATTTCCTGAATGGTGGCGATGCCGAGATCTATGCCGGAAGTGCGGATTGGATGCCCCGAAATTTGTTCGAGCGCTGCGAGGTCGTGTTTCCGGTACTTGATCCGCAACTCCGGCAGCGCATTCGCGACGAAATTCTGGGAGCCTATCTTGCCGATACTGCTGAATCCAGGTTTCTACTGCCGTCCGGCGAGTATATCCGCACGAAAGACCAGCCGGAAATAAAGAGGCCGATGTTCCATGCGCAGGAATTCCTGATTCGACTGGCTGAGGATAAAGCCAGCGTCCGAGAAATTCCCAACGAGGCAGCCTTGATCGCCAACCCACACGCCTCCCACGCTGTGTCCGGTGACGTGGATTCGGCAACACCAGGGACCAGGCCTGCAGAAGGCCAACCGAGAACGCAGGGCAAAACGGCGGCGAGCGACAAGAAGTCTCACACCGTCAAACGCCCGCGGGAACGAAAAAAAGCAGCCCCTACTGAGTAGGTTTCGACATCATATTGAAAATGAGTTCTGTTGTTGTAGAGACGCGAAAGCCCCGGCGCGCGTCGAATACAGATAGAGCAGTTCTGTGCGCCGGACAGCCGCCAGCTTTTCTGCTTCCGTGACGAATTGAAATGTCAGCCACCCCATTGACCAGCGCGCCTGCAGTTCGAACCCCGGAGGTTGACCAGGGCCTCGGGACATTGCCGGCTCGACGGCTTTGGGTCTGGTGGCACTTGCTGAGTCTAGACGCGCCAACGGTTGCGGTTGTTTGGTGCTGGTTTTTCGCTGCGGCTTTCCGCGTGAGCCTTCCGCCGACCGCGCTTGTTACGTTGGCGCTAGGAACCTGGTGCGTGTATGTCGCGGACCGGCTGCTCGATGGTTGGCGTTCGGTCGATATGACGGACCTGCGCGACCGGCATTGGTTTTACCTGCGGCACCGCAAGCCGTTTGTGGTTGCCTGGATTGCAGCTGCCTTACCGTTGGCTTACTTGATCTTGTTTCGTGTGCAGCCGGCGGTACGGACAGACGACGTTATTTTGTGCCTGATTGGCATCGGCTATTTTCTGTTAATCCATCATCGATCCGAAGGCGATTTGTTCTCGAAGGAATTATTTGTCGGATTTCTTTTTTCGATCGCGACGGCGGTGCCAACCTGGACACGCGTTCAGGAGAGCCGAGGACTGCTGCTGACGGCGATCGCTACGTTTGGAGCTGCTTGCTGGCTGAACTGCGTCGCCATTCAAACATGGGAAGATGCGGAGGCAAGCCGCGAGAGGTCGCAGCACCACTTTGCCGCGAGTCGTGCCCGTGATGTCAACCTGCAACAAAGTAGAAAGCCACGCCGCGCTCTGACAGATTTGCTGGGCGAACATTTGACCGCCTTCGCGGTCGTGATTGAAATGGTGGCTCTTTCACTCGCCAGCTTCCCCGACGGAAGGGCTGTTTGGCCTCTCTTTATCGCGGTTGCAGCCAGTTCCCTGGTGTTTGTCGCGCTGATCCACCGCAACGTCCGATTGAGCGCACTCTCACTCCGCGTGCTGGCGGATGGAGCCCTGCTGACACCTCTACTATTTTTTCTTCATGTACGTTAGCCGGCGCCATTCCCACCACAATTCCATGAAAACCGACACACCGAATTTCGATTCCGTGGCTCGCGCCTATCGCTGGATGGAATATTGCAGCTTTGGGCGATTGTTGGAGCGATGCCGGTTCCACTTCTTGCCACGATGTTCCTCAGTTCGTCGAGCCCTGGTGCTGGGCGATGGAGATGGACGATTTACCGCGCGCCTCCTGGCGGAGAACTCAACGGTCACGGTGGATGCAGTCGATGCCAGTCCGGCAATGCTGGCGGTCTTGCGCGAACGGGTGCGACATAATTGTCGGAATGCCGACATGCGGTTGTCCACGACAGCGGCAGATATTCGCCAACTCATTCCGGCTCGCAGTGATTACGACCTTGTCGCCTCGCACTTTTTTCTCGATTGCCTGACCGATGGCGAGGTGAGGGCTCTGATCGCCCGGCTCTCGCAGTGCATGACACCGGATGCGCTCTGGCTGGTTTCCGATTTCGACGTACCTGAGAAAGGTTGGCGGCGGCTGGGCGGACAGATAGTGATTCGCAGCCTGTACTTTGCGTTTTTTGTCTTGACCGGATTGAAGGTGCGGAAAATTCCCAACTACGCCATCGCCTTTAATGAAAATGGATTCCACCAGGTCGACAAGGCAGCGTTTCTGGGTGGAATGTTGGTCACTGAGTTGTGGCAACGGAGGTCGAGCTAGTATTTTTGCTCGGCCGTGAGGTCCCACTGCTACAATTTCGAATGTTCCAGAAGCCGGCTTTCGCGGCATCCCTTTGCGACGCGTTTGTGCTTTCAGCATCCAAGCTCACATGTCGCCCAATTTTCCAATCATTCTCAAGGGCGGATTGGAGCCTTGACTCCTTGTCACGAACGGAGCGGGCACGACAGAAAAGGAAGCGTTAGGACGATCTATGAATTTGTATTTATTGCGTCATGGTAGCGCCGGTCAACGGAAATTGGATCCTCTTGTTGACCACAAGCGGCCACTCGATAAAGAAGGAAAACAGCAGTGCATTCTGTTGGGCCGCGCTCTGAATGCAATGAAGATCCAATTCGACTCCGTCATTTCCAGTCCATTGAAGCGTGCGCTGCAAACTGCCACCCTGGTGGGCACGGAAACCGGCTATGAAAAGAAGATTCAGCTGTCGCAGGCGATGACGCCGGAAGGAACATGGAGCGATTTTCAGGGGCTTCTCGACAGTGTGATGGACCAAGAAGAAGTGTTGTTGGTGGGTCATAATCCCAACCTGCCAATTTATCTGAATCGCCTGTTATCTCCGTCGGCAACCAGTCCCATCGCCAGAGTCCGCAAGGGTGCAATCGCTGCGCTGACCGTACAGCGCGGATCTGTCAGACTGCAATGGCTCCTCGACCCCCGGCTGTTGCGAGCAATTCAATCCAAAGAAACGAAGAGATCGCGGGCAAAAACCTCGCGAAAATAATCGGTTTCTTTTCGCAAAGCCCACAGCTCCAGGTCCGGCCCTTTTCGTCCGGGGGTCAGGGTGATGGAGACTTTCCTGGGAGTCACCCGGGTGCGAAAGCGCGCAACCGCGGTGGATTGGTTCTGATGCAACGCCACTGCCATGCGTAGCAGCATCGCCGCTTGCTTCACACTTACGTGCTGTTCCACCGGAATGTAGCGCAACACGCGGTCACCAGGGGATGGTCTGGATTTTCCCAGATAGCGCGCGATGGCGGAAACAATCAGCCGTTGCTCCGGCGTAAATCCGTAGAGCTCCGAGTTGGCAATGATGTATTGCGTGTGCCGATGGTGCCCCTGGTAGTTCATGAATTTGCCAACCGAGTGCATCATGGCCGCCGCTTGCAGCCACAACTTGTAGTCGGGTGGCAAATGATGGACATTCTTCAAATCATCAAACAATTGGGTGGCATCGCGGACTACCGGTTCCTGTCGCTTGGGATCGATTCCATAGTGGCGACACAGCTCCAGCACACTCGCCCAGCGTTCCTCTTCAAAGTGCTGGTGGGCGGAGGTTCGAGTGTCGCCTTCGGCCAGCATCAGCGCCAAAATGCCGTCGCGCAAACCCATGGGTGAGTAGCGAAAGCCTGGGAGACGAAAACGTTCCAGCAAATCTGCGTATACATACGCGCCGGCGACGATGATTTCCGAACGCTTAGGCCCGATTCCTCGGATTACGCTGCGTTGCGAGACTGACATTCGTTTCAGCTTGTCCGCGAGCTTTCGGACAACCACTGTCGGAGTACGTTCCCAGGCCCGGACGCCAGGCTTTGCGTCAGGCTTGAAGTCGGACTTGGTCGCAGCTCGCGCGGCAGCCGCCAATGCCGCTGCTGTTCCGGAGGTCGCGAAAACACTGACCCGTTCGCATCCGATTTGTTGTTCCGCACGCTGCAGTTCTCGCCGAATCCACCCTTGCATGCGTGCAATTTCTTCCGCAGTCGGAGGATCATGGCGGAGAAATTCCCGGGTTAGGCGAACAGCACCCAGCGGCAGACTAACGATCTGGCGAATGGCGCTGTGTTCGGAAAAAGTGACCTCACAACTGCCGCCGCCCAGATCCACCAGCAAACAGCGACCTCGAGCTGCAGGTTCGTTCGAGACCACTCCCAGGTGAATGAGACGACCTTCTTCCAGGCCGGAAATAATCTCGACCTTCCAGCCGGTCGCGGAATGCACCCAAGCCAGAAAGGCCTGCTGATTGCGCGCGTCACGGATCGCGCTGGTGGCAACGACGCGAACCTTGTCGACAGCGTGCGCTTGTACGGCGCGATGAAACCTGCGCAACGCTCGGATCGTGGTCGCCATCGATTCAGGCGAAACCACGGCGCTCTCAAACACGCTTTCGCCCAGGCGCGTAATCTCACGATCTTCATGCAGCGTCTTTAAGCGGTGGTTGTGAACGGCGGCAATCTTCAGACGAACCGAATTCGATCCGATGTCGACCGCCGCATACGTCGTCCTATCCTGTGCTCGAACAGTACCCACATTGGCAGAATGCCACGAATCCAGGAAAAAGTGGCGGAGGTTGGACTGCTATTCTAAGTTTGCTTCTCAATATGCGGACGCAACCTTCCAATTCTTCTCATCAGCCTTCGCTCGCCGGAGTTGAGGCGGCCATTTCGACTCCAGCCTTTCCTCTTTCTCGTCGTGCCGAGTGGATTCTGATTCTGACCGTCTTCCTGGCTGTGTATTTTGCGGCCCTGTTCACACCCTCTTTGCTGGATGATGCCGATGCCACCCATGCGCAGGCGGCGCAGCACATGGCGCTGACCGGTCACATTGTCACGTTGACGGTGGATGGAATCCGTTATCTGGAAAAACCGCCGCTGCCGTATTGGATGGTGGCGATCGACTATAGAATTTTCGGCTTCAACGCCTTCTCGACTCATTTGCCGATGGCATTGGCTGTTCTGGGCTGTGCGATTCTGGGGCTGTTATGGGGACGTCGCGCCTACTCAGAGCGAGCCGCATTCTATGCCGCACTGGCCTTTCTCACTTCAATTGGAACTTTCCTCTTCACCCGCTATTTCATTCCTGAGTCAATACTGACCCTGCTGATTGCCTTAGGGCTGTACTTATTCCTGACTGGATTGGAGGATCACCAGCCGTCGCGCATCTACTGCACCTATGTTCTGCTGGCGTTAGCCATGCTTGCCAAAGGACTGATCGCGCCGGTATTTTTCCTGGGCGGCGTGGTTCCGTATCTTTGGCTGACCGGACAGTGGCGTCGCTGGCGAGAATTTCATCTGTTCACCGGCACGCTTCTATTCCTGGCAGTGGCTGCTCCGTGGCATATTCTTGCTGGACTGCACAATCCGGATCAAGGCCAACCCGTCGGCAACATTCCTTCACCGGACAACGTGCACGGATTTTTTTATTTCTACTTCATTAACGAGCACGTTCTGCGCTTCCTTGGCAAGCGATATCCCCACGACTACAACAAGCTGCCCGGATATCTTTTCTGGAGCCTGCACCTGGTGTGGCTGTTCCCATGGAGCTTGTATTGGCCAGCAACGCTGTACGAGGCATGGCATAAATATCGCCGCTCCGGCAGGCGCTTCAGCTGGCAAACCTGGAAGCAACTGGATTTCCGTGGCAATACTTCCCTGTTGTTGACGCTCTACGCCAGTTTTATTCTGCTGTTTTTCTCAATCTCGACGAACCAGGAGTACTACACCTTCCCGGCATACTTCCCTTTGTTGCTGTTGACTGCCGCGGGTCTGGCGAGCCTGGAAACGGACGCCATAGTCGCATCGGCGAACGAACGAGCGGTCGATATGCGCTGGCTGGAAGGTGCGCAGGCGCTATTCGCGCTGGTAGGCGCAGGCGCGGCAGCCATGCTGGGTTATGGACTGTGGGCGTCGCGAAAATTATCGTATGTCCACGACATTGGAACGTTGCTGGCTCATCGCGACGTCGGCGGCTACTCGCTTTCAATGTCGCACTTCATGGATCTGACCGGCCCCTCGTTTGCCGCACTCCGCCTGCCGGCGATCCTGGCTGCTGTAACGTTGCTGGTGGGGCCGACGCTGGCGTGGCGCATGCGCGTGCGTCGACAACATTTAAGCGCTACTTTTACGACTGCCATGACAGCGGCGATGTTCCTGGTCGCGGCCCACATCGCCTTCGTACGATTTCAGCCTTTGCTTTCCTCGCGAGCGATGGCCGACACCATCAATGCCATTGCCGGACCACAGGACTCTCTCATTCTTTATGGCGATCAATCGTATGGATCGTCCATCATTTTCTATACCGGTCGGCGCGCTTACGTGGTGAATGGATGCGAGACGACCCTGCTATGGGGCTCCGATTATCCTGACGCTCCGCATATTTGCCTCGACGAGGCACAGTTGCTCGCAATGTGGGACAAGGGACCGCGCAAGTTCCTGTTTGTTCCGCCCGATTACCGACAACACGTTGAAGATCTGCTGAAGAATCGCGCATACCTGGTGCAGGAGCTTTCCGACAAGGAATTGCTGACGGATCGTCCCTTGAACCGATAATGGCTGCGGCAACCCAGTGCTTCGGCCTACAATACAAGGTTGCGCCATCTGCAGTTTTTCGCGACCCCTGGAGAATCCCATGACGAAGATGATCGCCATTGACCATGCGGTTTCCGCAGACAGGTCTGTCGGCACGCATCGCAGCGTTGAATCTCGGAGCGCTTCTGCCGCGCTGCGGAATTTTGCATGGTTTGTCCTGGTGTACAACGTCATTGTCATTTTGTGGGGAGCGGTGGTGCGGGCGACCGGGTCAGGCGCGGGCTGTGGCGACCAATGGCCGCTGTGCGATGGCGCCGCGATTCCACAGTCACCGCAATTCCACACGATGGTTGAATTCACCCATCGAATGATGAGCGGCGGTGCGTTGATCCTGATACTCGCGCTGCTGGTGTGGACGTGGCGGGCAACGGCTAAGGGACATCTGGCGCGTTGGACCGCGGGGATTGCGTTGGTGTTGGTGCTGAATGAGGCATTTCTTGGCGCACTCCTGGTCACTGTTGCGTCGCACAGTGCTTCCGTCGCGACTGGAGTGCTTCTTTTCTCCTGTCACTTGACGAACACTCTGTTGCTTGTTGCTGCGCTCGCGTTGACGGCTGAGTTCCTTTCAAATCCCCGCTTCGGCGCAACCAGCCGGCCACGTCGAGGTCACTTAGTGTTTCCGAGCCTGGGCATCCTGGCGACGCTGCTCGTCGGTGTAACGGGTTCGCTGGTGGCGTTGGGAGATACGATGTATCCGTCCGCTTCTCTGATGGATGCGATTCGACAGGATTTTTCCGCGACGGCTCCCTTACTTCTTCGCCTGCGATGGATACACCCGGCAAGCGCCTTCGTCGCTGGAGGATTCATCCTGTGGCTGTTGGTACGCGCCTTCCGCCGCGATGCTCCCGCAAAGATGCACGCCCTCGGTATGGCTGTGCTTCTAACGTTGCTCCTGCAATACCTGCTCGGCGCATTGGACGTGGTGGGGCAACAGCCAACATGGTTGCAGATCCTTCATCTGCTGGGCGCAAATGTGTTCTGGATTTTCCTGGTTTTATTAACTGCAAATTACTGTTTGGTAGTGAAGTCATCCGGATCAACCCTGGTAATTTAACGCGGGCGGTCGAAACAGTCGAAGCAAAAGTTTAGATGTATTTTTGTAACGCGCGGAAAAAATCCCCTCCGATGGAGTGAATCTTGAAGCCTACTCGTAGTTCATTTTCTCTTTGTTCCTTGGCGTTCGGTATCGTTCTCCTCGCCGTACTGTTCCAGGCACACAAGTTGCTTGCCCAAGCCGGGCAGGTCACGCCCTATGCCTTCTCTCCACAAGCGAAACAGGTGATCGATCGACTCGGCACTTTCGACTCCATTCCCGCAGATGCATGGCAATACCACCTCGGCGACATCGCTCATGGCGAACGGCCAGATCTGGATACCACAGCGTGGCAAACTGTGCATCTGCCCTTCACAGCGCCTCATGGTGCGGTGTGGTTGCGTCGCTGGGTGGAAGTGCCGAAAACGCTGAACGGCTATGACCTGGCAGGATCGCAGATCTGGTTCCATATGCAGGTCGGCGCGAATGGCCCTGTTCCAACCATTCTTTATTACAACGGCAGCCGAATCGCGCTGGGAGACGACCTGGAGAAGCAACTGCTATTCAATGAAGCCAAGCCCGGAGACAAGGTTCTGATCGCCGTAAAGCTGTTGCAGACCCAGGACGATAAAGACATCCACGCTGCTGAGCTGAACGTCGTCTTCTCCAGCAACCGGCCAAACCCCTCGATCCTTCGCGACGAGTTGATTTCCGCCGCTCATCTGCTACCCGCGATTACGACTGACGCCGCGACCTTGGCCTCACAGGAAAAGACGTTAGACGGTGCGGCCACAACAGTCGATCTCGCAGCGCTCGACAAAGGCGATCAGTCGGCTTTCGATACGTCGCTGCAGAAAGCGCAATCGGAACTTGATCCGTTGCGGCCTGCGCTGCAGGAATATACCGTCCATATGACCGGCAACGCGCACATCGATGCTGCTTGGCTGTGGCCGTGGACAGAAACCGTGGACGTGGTGAAGCGCACCTTTTCAACCGCCTTGCAGCTGATGAATGAGTATCCCGACTACACCTACTCGCAATCGGCAGCGCAATACTACGCCTGGATGCAGAACAAATATCCGGACATCTTCCAGCAGATTCAGCAGCGCGTAAAAGAAGGTCGCTGGGAAGTCGTGGGTGGCATGTGGGTCGAGCCTGATCTGAATCTTCCCGATGGCGAATCGACCGTGCGGCAGATTCTTGTGGCGAAGCGATACTTCCAGAAGAACCTGGGAGTGGATGTGAAAGTCGGTTGGAATCCGGATTCCTTCGGATACAACTGGCAGCTGCCGCAAATCTACAAGAAATCCGGCATCGATTATTTTGTGACCCAGAAGATGGCGTGGAACGACACCAACCAACTTCCCTTGAAATTGTTCTGGTGGCAATCTCCGGATGGCAGCCGCGTCCTGACGTACTTTCCGCATGACTACGTCAACCAAATCGAGCCGGTGAAAATGGCCACCGATCTGGCGACCGCCATCAACTTGAATCCAGGACAGAATGAATTGATGCACCTGTATGGCATTGGCGATCACGGTGGTGGCCCGACCCGCGATATGCTCGACAGCGGCATGCGCTGGATGGAGCCGAACAAGGTCTACCCCCATGTCGAATTCGGCCCGTCGCAGACCTTCTTTGAATCGATGGCGAAGCGTGTCGACACTGCCGCTGCTCCTACGTGGAATTACGAGACGCTGGCAGCAGGTAAAACGACAATTGTCGGCTCCTCCAGCGGGAGAGATCAGCGTTCCCGTATGGAACGACGAACTTTATTTGGAATATCATCGCGGCGTCTTTACAACCCAGGCCAAACACAAATGGAATCTGCGCCACGGTTCGGAGTGGTTGCTGAATGCCGAAAAATATTCCTCGCTGGCATGGCTCGGAGGACTGGACTATCCCGGTGCGCAGCTGAATGCCGCGTGGAAACTGCAGTTGTTTAATGGCTTCCACGATCTCGCGGCAGGCTCCGGCATTGGCGTGATCTACAAAGACGCGCAGAAGCAATTTGATGTGGTGCATTGGACGGCGAACGATGCCACGCACAACGCGCTAACAGACATCGATAGCCACATCGACACAGACGCCCATGCCGGCGTTCCTGTTCTGATCTGGAACCCGTTGAGTTGGAATCGGACCGACGTTGTGAAAGCCACCGTGCAAATGCCACAGGCAGAACCGAATGGCATCTCGGTGCTCGATGCACAAGGCAAACCCGTACTGATGCAGGTTCTGTCGACCGACGACAGCACGCACACGTATCAGCTGTTGTTGGAGCCGAAGGATGTTCCCTCCGTGGGATATACCGTGCTGCATGCCGTTCCCGGCACGCGCAAGGTCGCCAGCGACTTAAAAACAGATGGCACCACCCTGGAGAACTCTGTCCTGCGCGTGGTGGTCGACCCGAAGAACGGCTGCATCGATAGTCTCTACGACAAGCACGACCGCTTTGAAAGTATCGCTGCGAGCACATGCGGCAACCAACTGGAAGCCTTTGTCGATAAGCCGAAGGACTACGATGCCTGGAACATCGATGCAGACTTTGTAAAACATGAAACCGACATTACTGCCGCTGACAGTGTGCAAGTGGTAGAAAAAGGGCCGGTGCGCAGTATCGTGCGCGTGACCCGGCACTGGGACAAGTCGACGTTCGTGCAGAACATCATTCTCTACGCGGGCATGGATCGCGTCGACGTAGTGAATGACGTCGACTGGCACGAGACTCACATTTTGTTGAAGGCGGCTTTTGCCCTGGCCGCCAGCGGACCAAACGCGACATTTGAAATTCCCTACGGTACGATCGAACGTCCGACCACGCGCAACAACTCCGTGGAAGATGCAAAATTCGAAGTTCCCGCGCAGCGATGGGCTGATCTTGGCGATGGCCAACACGGCTTCAGCTTCATCAACGATTCAAAATACGGATACGATACCATCGGCAATACGCTGCGGCTTTCGTTGCTGCGTTCGCCGATCTGGCCGGACCCAAGTGCCGACCGCGGTCCGCAGCACTTTCAATATTCTCTCTATCCGCACGCAGGCGGATGGCGTGAGGCCAATACGGTGCTGCATGGCTTCGACTTCAACATGCCGTTGCATGCCATGCAGGTTGCCCCGCACACCGGCGAGTTGCCAGCCACGCATTCATTCGTCACCGTCAAACCGGAAAACCTGGTGCTGACGGCGATGAAGAAAAGCGAGGACGGCAACAGCCTAATCCTTCGTTTTTATGAGTGGGCGGGCAAGCAGACCACGGCAAACATCACCGTTCCTGAAGGCGCGTCCGCGGCAACCGTCACCAATCTGATGGAGAAGCCGGAAGGCTCGGCGCTGACCGTTTCCGGCGATCACCTCAGCGTGCCGGTTGGAAAATATTCCATCAACACAGTGCGGGTGGATTACTCCAATCGCGGATCGGCATTCTGGCAAGCGCAGAAATAGACTGATTCCCATTTGTCGATTGTGGCGACGGCCTTCTCGAAAGAGAGGGCCGTTTTTCGCAGCGGACTACGCTTGCAGCGGGCCGGCGCCGCTGGAGGCGCGACTCAAATAAATTTCTGCGTGAATGCCGGTAGCTTCTTCATATCCTGCTCGAACATTGCGGGCAAAGTTGTCGGCATGGTCCGCAGCCACCAGGTTGATGGTGCAGCCACCAAATCCGCCGCCTGTGATGCGCGCGCCGAAGCACCCCGACTGCCGAGCCGCCAGCTCAACAAGCAAATCCGTCTCCATGCAGCTGGCCGCGTAGTTGTCTCGCATGCTGATGTGGGCCTCATGCATGATGCGGCCAAACTCGTGAAAATCTCCGCTTCGCAGCGCCGCCGCGGCTCGAAGAACTCGCTCGTCCTCGGTGACCACGTGCAGGCAGCGACGGAAGATCTCTTCCGGCATCTCGCCTTGGTAGCGCCGCAATTGCTCCTCCGTCAGGTCGCGCAAGGTATGCATGCCAGGATAGTGCTGCTGAAGAATCTTCACGCCCGCCTGAACTTCGGCGCGCCGCGCATTGTATTCCCCTCCGCCGGCAAGCGAATGCTTCACCATGGAATTGCAGATGACCAACAGCACCTTGCTGGGAAGCGGCAGCGCTTCATAATCGAGCGAGCGGCAGTCGATCAGCAGCGCGTGGTTGTCGACGCCACAGCAGGAGGTAAACGGATCCATGATGCCACTCTGCGCGCCGACAAAATTGTTTTCAGAAAACTGGCAGATTTTCGCGATTTCAGGCTTGGGGAGTGTGGTGCCGGCATGCGCCAGAACGGCGACTGCGACAGCCACTTCAACCGAGGCAGAGGAACTCAATCCAGAGCCTAGTGGGACATTGCCAGACAGCGTCAGGTCGAAGCCTTTGGGGCGAATCCCTCGCTGTTCCAGGGTCCACAGAACGCTGGTCGGGTAATCGCTCCAATGGCTGCGCCGGTGCGATGGTAAATGCTCCACGTCGAGTGTGACCTGCTCGTCAAAATTTACGGAGTAAATATTTGCAGCCGAATCGCTTCGCGGACTTAGAACGGAAATTGTTCGCAGATCAAGCGCGGCGGGCATAACAAAGCCTTCGCTGGTGTCTGTGTGTTCGCCGATGAGATTGACGCGACCCGGCGCCTGATAGGCAGGCCCTTGGTTGCCAAAGCGCTTGCGGTGGGATTCTTGAATCGACTGCGTGGACATTGCTTCTAGCGTATCAGTCGATGGCGGGCATCAACCAAATCGACCGGTCACGTAGTCTTGCGTCTGCTGATTTTCCGGATTCTGGAAGATTTGCTTGGCGCGATTCAACTCAATCAGCTCACCGTTCAGGAAGAATCCGACGTAGTCTGCGACGCGCGCCGCCTGCAGCATGTTGTGGGTGACGATCACGATGGTGCAGAGGTTCTTGATCTCAAATAGAAGATCTTCAATCTTGGCGGTCGAGATAGGGTCAAGCGCGGAACAGGGCTCGTCCAACAGCAGCACTTCGGGTTCGACGGCAAGGGCGCGCGCAATGCAGAGACGCTGCTGCTGTCCACCGGAGATGCCATTGGCGGACTGGTGCAGCTTGTCCTTGACTTCATCCCAAAGGGCAGCCCGGCGCAAGCTCTTCTCTACCTTGTCGGCGATTTCGTTGCGGCGAATGGTAGGGTCGAGCCGGAGGCCATATGCCACATTGTCAAAAATCGTCTTCGGAAACGGTGACGGCTTCTGGAAAACCATGCCCACGACACGGCGCAGCCGCGTCGCAGGAACGCTGAAAAGGTCCTTGTCGCCCAGTCGAATGCTTCCTTCCACACGCGTGCCAGGAACCGTCTCATTCATCCGGTTCAGAGTTCTCAGCAGGGTGGTTTTACCGCATCCGGAAGGTCCGATAAACGCCATCACGCGCTTATTGGGAACAATCAGGTTAATTCCCTTTAAAGCCTTGTGGTTGCCGTAATAAAAGTCCAGGTTGGACACGGTGAACTGCGGCCAGGGTAATTGCTCTTCCGCTGGTTCGTCTTCCGCGAATCGCATGTCGTGGGCTCTGGAGAGCTGACTAAGATCCAATGGTTTCATCGAGGTTGACATAATTGATTACCCATGCGATATTTTTTTGCCGCGAGCCAAAATTAAGCGGGAAATGATGTTAAGTACCAGCAATCCTGAGAGTAGCACGAAGCCAGCAGCCCAAGCCTGTTTATGCCATTCTTCATATGGGGAAATAGCATATGTATAGATGATCACAGGCAGGGATGCGGATGGCTGCAACCATCCAGGACTGTTAAAAAGATTGCCGAACGCGGTGAACAAGAGCGGGGCCGTTTCTCCGGCAACGCGAGCGATGTCGAGCATAATGCCGGTCAGAATGCCGTAAATAGCGGCTGGAATAACGATCGTAAGGATGGTTTCCGACTTGCTGGCTCCCAGCGCCAGACCACCTTCTCGAAGGCTTCGCGGGACCGCTCGAAGGAAGTCTTCAGTGCTTCTTAAAGCAATTGGAATCATCATGATTCCGAGAGCAATGCCGCCCGCCAAGGTGGAGAAATGATGCATCGGCACAACCACCAATGTGTAGACGAAAATTCCCATAACGACCGAAGGAACGCCGTTCAACAGGTCGGTGGTGTAGCGGATAGTAAATGCAGACCATCCCCCAGCAAACTCTGACAGGTAGATACCGCCCAGCAGACCGATCGGCACGCCGATCAAGGTCGCCAACGCCAGCAACTTCAGGGTGCCGACGATGGCATTTTCAACTCCACCGCCTGCTTGGCCCACAGGAGCGGGGATTTTGGTGAAGAAATCGAGATTCAGCGAGCTGGCGCCCTTCCAGAGCAGGTATCCCAAAATCGTCAACAGGACAGATAACACCAGAAGCGTACACAGGCCGGTCAACGTCAACATGACGACGTTGATGATCTTGCGAGACATAGGTGGGTAAGAGGCGCTCATCCGACCACCTCATGGCCCTTCATGGTAAGCATCAACAGTCTCGCCAGCGCATTGAAAATCATGGTCACAACGAACAGCACCAGGCCAAGCTCGATGAGTGCATGCAGGTACAGATCGCCGGTCGCCTCTGTAAATTCGTTTGCGATGACTGCGGCAATCGTGTAGCCGGGTGCCATCAGGGACGTGGATACCTGGGCCACGTTCCCGATCACCATGGTGACTGCCATGGTTTCGCCCAGCGCGCGTGCCAGCGAAAGAAAAATGGAGCCCATGATTCCCTGCCGCGCATAAGGAACCACAGCGCGCCAGGTCACATCCCACTTGGTTGCACCCAGGGCCATCATGGCTTCGCGCTGGGAGACGGGAACTGCGATGAGCACTTCCCGGGAAATAGAAATGATGAACGGCACCACCATGATCGAAAGTACGATCGAGGCGGAAAAATAACTGACACCATAAAAGGTGCCGTTGAAAATTGGAACCCAGCCAAAGAATTTCTGGAAATAGGGCACGACATTGAACAGGAACGGAATCAGCAGGAAGATGCCGATCAGCCCGTAGATGACGCTGGGGACTGCTGCCAGTAGTTCAATCAGAAAGGTCAACCCGTTGGAAAGTTTTCGCGGGGCCAACTCCGCGAGAAAAATCGCAGATCCGATTCCGATTGGAATCGAAATCGCTAATGCCAGCAAGGAAGTGACAACCGTGCCGTAGACGAAAGGCCATGCGCCGAAATGTCCATTGACAGGGTCCCAGGTGCTATCGACCAGAAAATGCCAGCCGAAGGCGTGTCGGGAAAGACGAGAGAAAACCCAAAGATGTTGCACCAGGAGGGCAGTGATGATCAGAATGGACCAACCGCCCGCGAGGGTGATGAGGTGTGCAACCTCATCCCCCTTACGCAGGCGTTCCCATAGCGTCAGCTTCTTGTCCAGACCCCTGGATTCGAATGGAGCTTCAGGGGTTGCGAGTACAGCATTGGCCATCGACGGCTCCCGAAAGTATCAACTAGTACTGCAGCTTCTTCATTTGAAGCAGTTCTTTATCCACCACAGCCTTCGGCAGCGGAGCATAGGTCAACGGCGCACAGTATTGCTGTCCGTCCGTCAATCCCCAGCGCAGGAATGCTTTCAGCGCCTTTGCCTTGGTCATGTCGGTCATTTTCTCTGGAATCAAAAGCCATGTGTACGTAGAGATCGGATAGGCATCCGCACCAGGCGCATCTGTGATCGACACACGAAAGTCCGCCGGCATAGTCTTGGTTGCGCCGGCAGCTGCTGCGGTCACGGATTTCAGATCGGCCTTGATGAAGTTGCCGGAGCTATTCTTTACGTCGCCATAAAGAATGTGATTTTGCACGGCGTAGATTAGTTCGATGTAGCCAATCGAGTTCGGGATTCTCTGAATCAAGCCCGCCACACCTTCATTTCCCTTGCCACCCAGGCCGACTGGCCAGTTCACCGAGGTTCCCACGCCGATTTTGCTCTTCCATTCAGGGCTCACCTTGGATAGATAGTCCGCCCAGGTATAGGTCGTACCTGAACCATCCGACCGGTGAATGACCACGATATTGTTGGCCGGCAGCTTGACACCAGGGTTTGGCCCCTGAATTTCCGGGTCATTCCACTTTGTGATTTTTCCCAGGTAAATACCGGCCAGGGCCGCAGGCGTAAATTTCAATGCAGCGGTCACACCCGGAATGTTGTACGAAGGCATCGCCGCTCCCAACGCTGTCGGAAAATGGAGAATGGCGGTGCCGCGTTTTTGCTGCGCTTCCGCTAACTGCGCGTCCGTCATCGGACCGTCGGTTGCGCCAAAATCCACCGTACCTGCGATCAGTTGGCGAATGCCGCCGCCCGAGCCGATGGATTGATAATTGACTTCAACGTTGGAATGGAGCGCGTGGTAGTGGCCGGACCAGCTGGAATACAGTGGATTTGCGAAAGTGGAACCAGCACCGGTCAGCGAAATCTGCTGCGCAAAGGCGCTTGCAGTCGTGATCAGGGCCAAAGCAAGAAGTCGACGAATCATTGAGAGTCCCTCGTACATATCGAGATCGAAAGTTTCGAGCGCCATTGCATCATGCCGCTCCTGTGCTTTTCGGAGGCACTTCTACCTTCTAAGGGACGCAGGTGAAAATAAGATGAATTTGCTCTCAAATGGTGGGAAATGTTGGGTTTTTCCGCGCAGGGGAATTTGGCGAGTCGGCTCAACTGGCAAGACGGAGGCAAAATCGATAGACTGCAAGAGTTCATGTCGACACCAATGGCAATGCGCAACGCTGCTGTGGCCGCGAAACTCGCGCTAAGCGATATTTCTGGGGACATCCAGCAATCTGAGATTCGTGCCATGTCGGTCGAATGCGATCGAATCCAGGGCATTAACCTCGCCCAGGGCGTGTGCGACATCGATCCGCCAGCGCCGGTGGTCCAGGCGGCCCTTGCCGCGATCCAAAATGGGCACAATATCTACACGCGATTGGATGGCATTTTTCAGCTTCGCGCCGAGATTTCTCGGAAACTATCTGACTACAACGGAATCAGCAGCGAACCAGACTCAGGCATCCTGGTTACTTCAGGGGCCACGGGAGCATTTCTGGCCGCATGCATGGCCCTTTTTAACCCCGGAGATGAGGTGCTGCTCTTCGAGCCTTTCTACGGCTACCACCGGAATACCCTGCTGTCGCAGCGACTCACTCCGGTGACGGTGCTGCTGGACGCTCCCCACTGGTCGCTGGATCCGGATCTCCTTGAAAGGGCAATCACGCCGAAAACACGGGCGATTGTGATCAATACGCCGTGCAATCCATCCGGCAAAGTATTTCGCCGGCAAGAACTGGAGGCGATTGCGCGGGTTGCAGAGCAACATAATCTTTTCGTCATTACGGACGAAATCTACGAATACTTTTTATGCGGAGACGCGCAGCATATCAGTTTCGCGTCGCTCCCCGGCATGGCGGAGCGTACCATCACGATCTCAGGATTCTCGAAGACATTCAGCATTACAGGCTGGCGCCTTGGCTATCTAACAGCCGACCCGAAATGGATTCCGGCGATTGGATACTTCCACGACATCGCTTACGTGTGCGCGCCTTCCCCGTTGCAGTATGGTGCGGTCGCGGGTCTGTTGGAACTTCCGCGCGACTATTACTTGAACCTGGCCAAAGAATATGAGCAGAAACGCGATGAGCTCGTGGAAGCTCTCATTGCGGCGGGCATGACACCTTCAATTCCAGACGGCGCGTACTACATTCTTGCGGACGTATCGCACCTCCCTGGCGCGACCGCAAAGGAGCGGGCTCGAAATCTTTTGGCGCGAACCGGTGTCGCCGCCATTGCCGGAACCGCTTTCTTTACCGAAGGACGCGGCGAGAACCTGATGCGATTCTGCTATGCAAAGAAGCCGAAAGACTTAACGGAAGCCTGCCAGCGGCTACGGTCTCTGGCCTAGAGGCAGAGCAATAGCCCTACGGGTAACAGCTCCCAGGGCGAAGAATTAACGAAGGTGCGGGGTGCCATCGCCTCGCTACTCCAACCCAGAGTGCGCGGGAACACCGATTCAATCGGCGAATAGCCCGCACCAGCCTTGTTGCCATGTTGGTTCCCCTCCTGCGACATTGGCATTCCAGTACACAACACGTTTGCTATGATGGCTGCACTTCAGTACTCATTTCCCTGGTTACCAAGGTGGTTGCGATGCAGATTCTATACGGTACTGCCATGGCGGCAATCTTCATGCTATGCCTCGTTTTGCTTTGGACCGCACGCAGAATCCTGCGGTCTTCCCCTCTCACCAGCGGTCAATTTTCGCTTGCCGGCGCGCATGCACCGATCTTCGAAAGTGACTTCGATGCCGAAACCGACTATGCGGAGATTGCACAGTTCGACCTTGAACCTGAAGTTGCCGCAATCAACACCAGCCTGATCGATCCAATGGCATTGGAGATGATGGCGACCGCGAGCAGTGTTGCGAGCGAACCGATGGCTTCACCGATCGCGGCCCAGGTTCAGGAGCCGATGCAGGTAACCATGGAAACGCCTGCCTCCCCGCACGCAGAAATGTTAGTCGAAGCTGCCGACGTGGCCGCGGTGCCAGAGGCCAAGCGCGGCGGACGGTTCACGAAGCATCTGCCGCATGGATACAACTACATGCTGGAAGGCCTGCTGCTGGGCGTGTCCGTGTTTGTTTTGATTCGCACCCAGCGAAGCAACTGGCGGTATCAGCGGTCGCTGCGTTCTTCCGATCAGGTTGCGTAACTGGGCACACACTGCGGTGACTTGTCGCTTGGCGCGCGAGCAATTTAGTTTTGATGCATGCTGAAGAATCGTTCGGTGCCGACGAATACTGTGCTTCCGCACATTTTGTATCGCGATGTTGCGGAAGCGACCGAGTGGCTGACGCGAGTCTTCGGGTTCCGCGAGCATTATCATCACGGCGCGGATGCCGGACCAATCAGCGGCGCGCAAATGCATCTTGGCGACGCCTGGATCATGTTGAAACGCGCTCGCGAAGGATGGTCCGTCCCCGCGGACCCAGGTTACGGAACACAAAGCCTCACAATTTTTGTCGATGATGTTGAGGCTCACTTCCGACGAGCAAAGTTGGAAGGTGCCACGATCGTGGAGGAACTCCACGAGACCAGTTATGGCGAACTGCAGTACGGCGTGATCGACCTGGCCGGCCATCACTGGCTTTTCTCTCGCCACGCGCATGACCGTAGCCCCGAGGAATGGGGAGCGATCGTAGTCGAAAAATAAATCTCCGCAATCCAGCACACTCCAACGACACTCGTCATCCGCCTATGTGCATTCCCTCCTCCCATTGCTTTACTCTGAATATGGAGAGTATCGACAGCAATGGAGACAACAGCAGCAGTTCAGCAGATCAGCATCGCGCACAGTCCTGACTCAGATGACGCATTCATGTTTTATGGATTGGCAACCGGCAAAGTTACAGTTCCCGGGTATGAGTTCACGCACATCCTGACCGACATCGAGACTTTGAATCAGAAAGCGATGCGTGAGGCGTTTTACGACGTGACCGCGATTTCGTTCCATGCGTATCCCTACGTCCAGGAGAAGTATGCGCTGATGCCCTGCGGCGGCAGCGTCGGCGAAGGTTACGGTCCGATGATTGTCGCCAAGCCCGGATACTCTTTGGATCAAGTGAAGAAGGTTCGGATCGCGATTCCAGGCACCCTGACGACCGCCAACCTGGTGTTGCAGATGGCGCTTCCCGGAGTCCGCACAGAAGTTGTTCCCTTCGATCAAATCATTCCTCAGGTACTGGATGGGACATTTGAAGCGGGGCTCATCATTCACGAGGGTCAGTTGACTTACGCTCGCGATGGGCTGACTTGTCTGCTGGATATGGGAACGTGGTGGCGCCAAGAAACCGGCCTGCCGTTACCGCTGGGCGGCAATGCCATTCGTCGCGACCTGGGGGCGCCAGTCCACCGCATGATGAATCAGGCGCTGCGCGACAGCGTCAATTACGCCTTGCATCATCGCGAAGAAGCGTTGGCGCATGCCATGCAATATGCCCGCGATCTGGATACACCTTCCGCCAATCGCTTTGTCGGGATGTACGTCAACGAGCGCACGCTGGATTATGGCGAGGATGGAAAGAAAGCGATCCGCCGCCTGCTACAGCTGGGCCACGAGCGCGGCGTCATTCCTCAAGCCGTCCATGTGGATTTCGCTGAATAGTTCAAGCAGGGGCTATATCAGTCTCCGTCGGCATCGGGGCGATGAGGATGTGGAGTGAGCAGCTGCTGCGGCACCGGTCGACTTCCCATTTCGTCGCGCCATAGGATGATATTCAGCTTCGAGGTATCGGCCATGTCAGCCTGACTGAAATTCATTCTCGCCGATTGTTTCGCTCCATAACTCGCCTCCGTATTCGCCTCATAAATCCTGCCGTTATCGCGATTGATGTAATCCGCATTGAAGGCGGGCTGCGTGCCCTCACCAGAAAACTCCGGTGCCATGAGTGGCGCAAACGCGTCGTTGTTATTCATCGGCGGCAGGCCCAATAAGGTTTCAAGAGTTCGAACTGCGCTGACAGTCGTATAGAAATGATGATCGACCACCGGGGTTCCACCAGGTGCGGGGTGCGGTGCATATTTGCTGACCACCAGCATAATGCTGCGATGCGCATCGACGTGATCAGCACCGTCCTGAGCATCATCTTCGAGAATGAAAAACGCTGTGTCGTTCCAGAATGGACTATGCGAAACGGCATCCACCGCTCTTCCGACGGCAAGATCGTTATCGGCAACAGATGCTTCAGGACGGGGCATGCCGGGGGTGGTTCCCGCAGTGTGATCGTCGGGCAGGCGCAGCATCACAAAGGCCGGCATGGTGTCTTCCCCGTGTTCTCGGTCGACCACCCATTGATTGAAGTGTGTAATAAATTCCGAGACCCGGAACTGATCCGGTACGCTGAGCTCGAAGTCCTGAAATTGGGGATCGAAGTGACCGACCAGTTCGGGTTTGGTGGCAATGTCGCGCGCGATCAGCGGAATTCTCCACGGATATTGACTGATGCCCCCTCCGTAGTTCGCGGGAATCGGCTCCCCTTTGTGAATCGAATTTCGGGCGCAGACCTGAGGCGTGGGTTCGGGAGTTCCCTGTAACGGATTCGAAGATTTCTTCGACGTTTCCGTTTCACTGCAAAACTTAGTGGCTACAAATTCGCCAAAGTGATAATAGGTCTTGCCGTGCTTAGAGAGATTCGTCCATAGATATCCGCTGGCCGGCTCGTCGACATCTGAAATTTTTTCCTGCAACGGGTATCCGTTGGCGACGATGCCTTCGTAATCATAGGTGCGCTCATCGCCACGATAGCTTTGCTGCCATGTTTTCTCGGTGTAGTCGCTGGTGATGGCTGCCGTCGACCAGACGTGGCCATCACCCGACACCTCTCCGGAGTCGTAAAAGTTATCTAGTATGCCGAATTGCTCG
Source organism: uncultured Acidobacteriota bacterium (assembly GCA_963735505.1). Lineage (GTDB taxonomy): Bacteria > Acidobacteriota > Terriglobia > Terriglobales > Acidobacteriaceae > JAKAAZ01. Next base: position 580,185 of record CAVTLR010000019.1, read on the forward strand.
GCCAGCTTGTGCTCGTTCGGTGTGATCGACCAGCCGTACATGGTAAGGCTGGGATCGCGATCTCCTGCGTTCAGATCGCCGAAGACCTGGTCGTACGAGCGGTTCTCTTTAATGATGTAGATCACGTGGCGGATTGGATTGCCGCCGGCGCGGAAAAGAATCTGCTGCTGCGCCGCTTGCATGCGATTGCTTTCCATCACCTGATTGCTGAGCTGCTCCAGTTGCTGATCGACGCCAGCACGATCCATCGCCGCCAGCGAACCATACAGAAGCGATGCGATATAGGTGTGCGGAGGCGCAGGTAACTTGCTCGGAGCGAGGTTTGGAGGAATGTATTTTGGCGCGAAATTGTTCGGGCCGGTTCCCTCGCCTTTCCCGGTAGCCACATACAGTTCATCCGCCGTCGCAGCCAAGGCTGTGGGATACCACTCGGTTGGAATAAATCCATGTGGATGGATCGGATCTTTCGAATGCCGCTTCATTGAATGGGGATTGAAGACGGCAACAGCATCCAGGCTGGCATCCGCAGCATACAAACGGTTGCCATCGGGCGAAAGCGCTAACGCATCTGGAAATGCGCCAAAGTAGGTTTGCCCCGGCAATCGCGTGTCGAAATATCCGATCGTGTGCATGCTGCCATGTTTGCCAGCGTGCCGGCCAATCGCCACCGCAGCCACTGAATCCCGATTTGCCAACGCCACATAGAGGATCCGCTTTTTCTCATTCAGCACCAAAGCTGCCGGATGCGAACTGGGGTCGATCGGGTCGCGAGGCGGCAACAGCGGCAGCATCTGTACCACTTTGCCGTGCTGCAGATCCAGTTCGGCAACTTCAGAGGCATTCCAGAGCGCGACGAACCCACGCTTGCCATCCGGTGTTGCGGCGGTTGCAATGGGATACGAAGCAGGGATGGTACGGCTGGTAGACAGATCGAAGCGGTACAGGATCTTGCCGCTTGTTGCATCCATCAACAACGCATCGTCGGAAAGATTGTCCGCGATCAGGAGTCGATCGCCATCCCGTCCATGAACAACGGTTAATCCCGATGGATACGGGTTGGCCTCGCCTGCGGGAAGCGGATGCGCGCCCATTCTGTTCTGACGTTTGCCGTCCGCGAGATGCTGCAGCGGGATGGGCAGTATTTTTTCTTCCGTGACCCGTCCATCGACGCAGCGATAGACGAGAATGCCGTTTCCCACAGCATTTTTTCCATCCGGCAACGGATGCGTCAGAGAGGCGATGCTGACATATAGATGCTGGCCGTCACTGCCGAACGCGATGCCGGAGTAGAGCGTTTGCAGCGCGCTCTGGCGCGTATGAGGATTGGGGAAATCCAAAAGCTTGTGCGATTTCGCATCCAGAATCGCGATGGATTGCTCGCCCTTCGACTCTGCCGTTCCGTAGCCTGCATTCACCACCGCAACATAACGACCATCCGGAGAAATCGCGATCGCCATCGGTAAGCTGTTCGTCTTTTGAGGAGAACCGGGCACAGGCTCAATCAACATTTTGCTGCTGGGCAGCGGAATTGTTCGCGCTGTGGGAGCGGCACTCTGCGCTAGCATCGACCCCGATGCGGAGAGGAATGCGAGCAATGCTGGCAGGGAGGCGAGGCGGATCCACGGGGAAAATATCACGGCCCTTCCAACGTATCAAATCATGTTGCAGCTGTCTTTACAGCGGCCACAATGCATCACAATTTCGTCGCAACTGACAAGTACCAAATGCGATTCAGAGTGGCATTCCAGTAGCCTTAGGCAAGTCCCCACGGGCAATTACAAAAGTCTTACATATCTCATTCTTCCCCGCTGCTAGCCTTGATGTAGCAGCAATTTCATTCTTCTTCCTCTGAGGTAATGCGTGGCTCCCATATCCAATGAAGCCGTCGAGATGGACACCATCGAGACTTCCCCCCTTCAGTCCGCGACGATCGAAACCGTTGAAGCCTCCTTCGTGGGAACTCCAGTCGCTGTTCCTGTGTACAAAGCTCCCTCATCTGCACACACCAAGCCAACACTTCCTGTGCTGGGCCGTGCAACCCAGGACAAGGGCGTGACCTGGACCACCGCAATCTTTCTGGCCATATTTCATGCCGGGGCGATTGCCGCTTTCTTTTACTTTAGCTGGAGCGCCCTAGCCATCTTCGTCGTTACGTATATGTTGGCCATCAACATTGGCATTGGAATGTGCTACCACCGACTGCTGACGCATCGCGGCTACAGAGTTCCGAAGTGGGTCGAGTACGTCATGGCGATCTTTGCCACCACAGCTTTGGAAGGTGGACCGATGTTCTGGGTAGCCACCCACCGCGTCCATCACCAATACAGTGATCATGTCGGAGATCCACACACTCCAACCGAAGGCGGCTGGTGGGCTCATGCCGGATGGATTTTAAAAGGTAAGGCACTGCACACCGAGACCGCGATGCTGGCTCGCTACGCGCCGGACCTGGCAAAGGATCGATTCTACGTCTTGTTGAGCAAGTATCACTGGGTTCCGTTGACCATCGAAGGCCTGATCCTGCTGGCGATTGGTGGATGGCCATGGGTACTGTGGGGGGTATTCCTCCGCGTCACCATCGGGCTGCATGCAACCTGGCTGGTAAATTCTGCAACGCACCTGTGGGGTTCGCGCCGCTTTCAAACTCGCGATGATTCGCGCAACAGCTGGTGGGTTGCGCTACTGACCGGTGGCGAAGGATGGCACAACAATCACCACGCCCATCCGGTATCGGCTCGCCACGGACTGACCTGGTATGAGTTCGATCCTAACTACTACGGCATCTGGATCCTGAAAAAGCTTGGCCTTGCGCGACAGATCAAGGTGGCGCAATTCGATCCAAACGATCCCCGACCCGCGGGCGTACGCGGGTCCTGAAGCGCATCGTCCCGCTATGCCCTTTAGCCTGACGGCTGGAGCGATTTCTGAAAGGAAATCCGCTCTATACTGCCGTCAGGCTTTTCGTTTTGCCCGGATGCACTTCGACACCTATGCAGAAGATCACTCGCCGTCGCGGAGCCATTGCTTTCTTCATCACCCTGGGCGCGTGCCTGGTGGCGCTGGCGATTGCCTTGAATGTCCGCTGGGTCATTCTGAACTGGCATGAGATTGTTCCGCTGGTTCTTGGCGTTTTTTTCTTTGGAATTTTGATCGCGGGCGTCGTATTAAATACCATTTTTCTGGTGCGCGAAATCCGGCGCAACGAACGCCACGACAGTTTTCTGAACGCCGTCACGCATGAGCTGAAAACTCCCATCGCCTCCATCCGCCTGTATCTTGAAACGCTCCAGCGTCGCGACCTGAGCGACGACAAACGCCAGGAGTTTTATCGCATCATGCTGAATGACAGCGAGCGCCTGCTGGCTACTGTGGAGCAGGTACTGAAAGCTGGCGAAGTTGGCCAGCGCGGACCCGACGACATCAGCATTCGCGTGGATATTAAGGAGATGGTGGAAGATTCCTGCCAGGTAGTGGCGCTTCGAAACCACTTGGCTCCCGACGCAATTGAGTTTCTTGAACGAAACCCACGGAATCTCCACCGTGGTTGTCGGAAATCCGGAAGATTTGCGGGCGGCGATTATGAATGTGCTCGACAATGCCGTAAAGTACTCTCCGAAAGAACCGAAAATTCGTGTTCAGCTGGCCGTCGAACACGATGCGTGGGTGGTGCTTCGAGTGACTGACAACGGGATTGGCATTTCAGACGTTCACCTGAAGAGAATTTTCAAGAGATTCTACCGGGTGCCCAGCTTGACGGTGTTGCGTACCAAGGGCACCGGCCTGGGGTTATTCCTGGTGCGGACCATTGCACGGCAACACGGCGGTGATGCCAGTGCAACCAGCGATGGCGAAGGCCGTGGAGCGACCATCACGGTTCAGTTGCCACGCCTGCTGCACTCATAAGAAGAAGGAGATTCGTGAGCAACGATGAAGGGAATCCGCGCGGAGCGATCGCCCGTAAGTTGGATGAGCAGAACGGCAGCCGCATCCTGATTGTTGAGGACGAAGCGCATCTCGCCCAGGGATTGCTCTTCAATCTTCAGGCTGAGGGCCATGAGGCCGTCGTCGCCGCGGACGGCGAAACCGCAGTCGATCTGCTCTTGAAGCAATCCGAGCCCTTCGATGCGGTTGTGCTGGATGTGATGCTTCCTGGCATCGATGGATTCGCAGTTGCCCGTGCCATTCGCGCCGCACAAAACTACACTCCGGTGTTGATGCTGACGGCCCGTGGCAGGCCGGAGGATGTATTGGAAGGCTTCGCTGCCGGGGCGGATGATTATCTGCCAAAGCCATTTGAGCTATCGATTCTGTTAGCCCGCCTGAATGGCTTATTGCGTCGCTCCCGGTGGCTTCGTCCTCGCGAGGCGGAACAGGAAGTTCAAACATTGGATGAATACACGTTTGCCGGCAAGACGATTGACTTTGGCTTGCTGGAATTGCGCGCGGCCGATAAGCAGGTTCGGCTGACAATGATGGAGGTTGAACTGCTTCGTTACCTAATCCAGAACCCCGGCCGCGCTATCTCTCGCAGCGAGATTCTGGATAAGGTTTGGCATTTGCATCAGGACACGGATACGCGCGCGATCGACAACTTTATTGTCCGACTCCGGCGCTACCTCGAAGATGACGCTGTGCATCCGGTTCACCTGCAAACCGTGCGTGGCATCGGTTATCGGTTTGTTCCTGAACCGAAGGAAGATACTGAATAGCCTGAATCACGGAGCACTGTTCTTCCATGAATCCTCATCGCGCATCCAGAATTGCAATCTCCCTGATGATGCTGTTTCTTGTTGCGTCCTGCTTCGCTGCCAACCAGGCGGTCACTTTGGACGGCGCCAGCAAAGGGAAAATCTTCGAAGGGATCGGCGCGCTGAGTGCAGGGGCTTCCTCGCGTTTGCTGGTCGATTATCCTGAACCGTATCGCAGTCAGATTCTCGATTACCTATTCAAACCGTATTACGGGGCTTCTCTCCAGCATTTGAAAGTGGAAATTGGAGCTGACGTAAATTCCACCGATGGCTCGGAACCCAGTTCCATGCGCTCCCGTGCGGATCATAACTACGACCGCGGATATGAATGGTGGTTGATGGAGGAGGCGCGAAAGCGGAACCCTTCAATCATTTTGGATACGCTGCCTTGGGGTGCTCCGGGATGGGTGGGAGACGGACATTTCTATTCGGAAGATATGGCAGACTATGTTGCTGATTTTCTGGAGGGAGCCAAAACCTACCATCGTCTGGACATCGCCTACACAGGCATCTGGAATGAGACGCAATTTGACGCGGCGTATGTGGAACAGCTTGATCGGGCGCTGAAGAAGCATGGATTGAATACAAAAATAGTTTGCTGCGATGAGTATCCGGGAGAAGGTCTCGGTCAGTGGAGCATCCTGTCTGCGATGCGATCAAATCCATCGCTCAACAACGCGGTTGCTATCGTCGGCGTTCATTATCCACGGGTCGATGGCAAAGTGACGACTCCGGCGGGAGCCGATGCGATCGGGAAGCCGCTGTGGTCAAGCGAAGATCAACCCAACAGCGGCGGTGGTCCAATTCTTTCGCGAGATTGGAATGCAGGCGGCAAAATCTGGGCGAAGCGTCTGAACCTGAATTACCTCGAAGGTCACTTTACGAAGACTGAGATTTGGAGTCCCGTGACCTCCTATTATGACTTGCTACCGGCGCCAAACTCGGGACTGATGTACGCCAACACCCCATGGTCAGGCCACTATAACGTGCAGAGCGCTATCTGGGTGACCGCCCACACGACGCAATTTACCAAGCCGGGTTGGAAATATCTGGACGGATCTTCTGGCTACCTGACGCAAGGTGGGAGTTACGTCACGCTGAAGTCCACCGATGGGAAAAATTGGAGCGTGATTCTTGAAACGGTGGATGCAAAAGTCGCGCAACGAGTCACGTTTACGTTGACGGGCAACTTGGCGAACACTACCGTACATATTTGGGAGACAAATCAATCGCGCACGTTTGAGCATGTCGCCAACATCTCACCTCGCCACGCGAGTTTTTCTTATACGTTTGAACCGGGGTCCCTATACTCCCTGACGACAACAACCGGTCAAGCGAAAGGCACTGCGACGCCTCCGCCCGACAAACCGTTTCCTCTTCCCTACCGCGACGACTTCGAAACAACCGCGCTGAATCGAGCGCCGAAATATTTATCGGATCAGGATGGTGCGTTCGAGGTGCATCCATGCCTGTATCGTATCGGCCGCTGCCTGGAGCAGGTGATCACGGCGAAGCCCATTCCGTGGAGTCACCTCTCCGATCCATGGACACTCGCAGGAGACGAATCGTGGACGGATTATCATCTTGCCGCTGACGTGTTGGTCAGCGAGACGGGACCGATCACGCTGCTCGGCCGCATCGATTCCGCTGACTCATTTCATGAAGGAATCTATCCCGGAGGCTATGTATTTCGCCTTCAGCCCGATGGCACCTGGGAGTTGCTATCCACCACGGACAAATCGGCTCCAATCGTTCTTGCCCATGGGCGAATTGAATTATCAACTTTGCAGTGGCACCACGTTGATCTGGGATTTACCGGAAGCTCGATTGCGGTTTCTCTCGATGGAAAAAACCTGGCGAACTTGACAGACAAAGCGCATGGTCATGGGATGTTCGGCCTCGGTACCGGCTGGAATCAGGGACAGTTTGACAATCTTTCGATAGCCCGCAAATGATTCGTTACTTTTCCAGCAGCTTTCGAACCGACAGTAGCTCCGCGCGTTGCGCTGCGGTGGTTCTCGGATAGCTCAACTTAAGCTCGGCTAACGTATTCAGAAGAATTCTCGATACGATGATGCGGGCATTTTCCTTATCATCCGCGGGAACAACGTACCAGGGCGCATGACGGGTTGAAGTCGCGTGCAGGCAGTCCTCGTACGCATCCTGGTAATCTTTCCAGAATTCTCTCTCGCGAATATCGGCGACACTTAGCTTCCAATTCTTGTCAGGCTCGTCGATTCGCGATAGGAACCGCTGCCGCTGCTCCTCTTTGGAGAGATGGAGAAATATTTTTACGATGCGCGTTCCGTTGCGGTATAGATGTTCTTCGGAATCGACGATGGAACGGTAGCGTTCCTTCCAAAGGGTCCTCTTATGAGCATCCGGCAGTCCTTCATTTTTTAGCAATTCCGGATGCACACGTACCACCAGCACTTCCTCGTAATAGGAGCGGTTGAAGATTCCGATCATTCCACGCTGCGGCAATCGGCAGTTGGTACGCCATAAAAAGTCATGTTTCAGTTCTTCCGCGCTTGGCTGTTTGAAGCCGAAAACCTGGCAACCCTCTGGGTTGATCCCCGACATCACGTGGCGAATGGCGCCATCCTTGCCTGCGGAATCCATTCCCTGAAAAATTAAGAGCAGCGCATAGCGATTGCACGCGTAGAGAAGCTCCTGGAGCATGCTCATTTTGGTTACATGATCGTCCAGGATTTCTTTATACCGCTCCTTGGTGGCGTATACGGGTTGCACGCAAGTTGGCCAGTTTTTTAGTTTGACCTTTTTGCCCGGCGATACACGGAAATCTTCCGGGTCAATCAGCTTTTTCGATGTGTCGGACATGCTATGCCTCACGAATCACAGTTTTCGATCTTGGAAATCAGTTGCCCGCAGGTGCGCTTCTTGGTTCGAGGAGCTGGTTCAGTTGTTCAATCAGCGCTTCGGCTTCATATACGGGCGGCTGGCAGCTTGTTCCGCTGCAGACCACCGCAAAACTTCGGGCCTCGCGCAGCTCCGGAAGATGCGGGAGAGTTTCCGCCAATGAAGGCGGCAGGGAATGCTTCTCCACTGCGGACCGAGGCAATTTCAGCACGGTCTTATTCACCGCATAGCGTGCCGTCGCAATCACGGCCAAGCGTTGAGCTTGCTCGTCGTCGCCGATGATGCAAACCTGGACGGGCGGCAACAGGTAGCGCCGCAACGCCAGGCCATAGGCGCCTGCGTATAGGCCGAATTGTTCTGCAACCCCGGCAAAAGCTTCGAGTGTATCTTCTGCTTTTTCTCGTAAGTCATTGTTTCCATTTAACTCCGATAGGCGAAGAAGCAGCATGGCTGCCAGCGAATTCCCCGCCGGCGTGGGTGAGTCCTGCAACGGCTTGCGACGAGCTGCAAGCACTCCCACGGCGGCGGGTGCGGAGGAGTTTTGCGCAGTGTCGAAGAATCCCCCGTTGGTCGCATCGTAGAACCGTGCAATCATCGCATCCGCGATACGCTCTGCCTGCTGATAATAGTGCAGGTGCAGGGTCGTCTCCCATGCGTCGAGACAAGCCAGGCCGAGCGCCGCATAATCGTCGAGCATTCCCGCCACAGGCGTCGATGGGGACTTGGCATCCGCATAGGCAACGACCCGATCCAGGCTGCGGTCCACATGCCATGATTCGCGCAGAATTCTGTCGAGCGAAAACAACGCAAATCGGCGCGGTAGGTCGAGCTCCAGTACACGGGCTGCATCGAGATATGCGGAGATTGCAAGACCGTTCCAGTTCACGTAAACCGTCTTGTCGACAAACGGCGTCGGCCGCTGCAAGCGCGCTGCGTAGAGTTTTTTCTTCGCGGTCTGCAGCCGTTCTGTCGCCTGCTCGACGGAAATTGCCAACCGCCGCGCAATCTCTGCCAACGAATGGTCGATGTGCAACGTGTTCTTCTGCGGATTGTGGTGCATGTCGCCCAGTTCGCCAATATCGTAGTAAGCGGCGGCAACATCCATCTCGTCCGCGGTCAGAACTGCAGCCGCTTCTTCGCGCGTCCAGGTAAAGTAATCGCCATCGTCGTCGAGGGATTCGTCGGCATCCTGCGACGCATAGAAGCCGCCACGCTGGCGGTCGCTCAACACCGCATCCATCCAGTGAATCACTTCCAAAGCGACACGCGCATGTTCCGGCTCAACGAAGCTTTGAAAGCTGTGCACATAGTTCTTCAACAGCTCGGAATTGTCGTAGGGCATTTTTTCGAAGTGCGGAACAATCCAGCGGTCGTCGACGGAGTAGCGATGGAATCCCCCGGCAAGATGGTCATACATTCCTCCGCTTGCCATTTTGTCCAGTGTCAGCCGGACCACATTATGCGCAGCCTGATCCGCGGTACGGGTTGCGGAGTCAAGCAACAAATCCAGAATGGATGGATGAGGAAATTTTGGTTGCGTTCCGAAGCCGCCGTTGTGTTTGTCGAATTGCTGCAACGCCGATTGAACCAGCTTATCGACGATGCCGGCGTGCAAATCTGCGGAACGGCCGGAAAATGACTCGTTGTATTCAATCGCCGCGACAACGCTGTCGGCCGATTCCATGACTTCGTCATGACGATCGTTGTAGGCATGCGCCATGGTCAACAACACGCGACCGAAGCCGGGCCGACCGTACCTTTCATCCTTTGGAAAATAGGTTCCGCCGAAGAACGGCTTGCCGTCCGGGGTCAGGATGACAGTCAATGGCCAGCCGCCCTGGCCGCTCATCGCCTGCACGGCAGCCTGGTGTCGAGTGTCCACATCCAGCCGTTCATCGCGATCCACCTTGACGGCAATAAAGTGGTCATTGATGATTTCGGCTATCCCAGGGTCTTCGTAAGATTCGCGATCCATCACGTGACACCAATGGCACCAGACGGCACCAATATCCAGCAGCACCGGTTTGTTCTCGCTCTTGGCGCGCGCAAACGCGGCATCGCCCCACTCCTGCCAGTCGACAGGCTGATGCATGGCAGACCGCAAATAAGAGGACGACGCGTTCGCCAGGCCGTTCAAGTGTTCTTCTTTGGATTGTTCACTCGCGGCTTCAGCCTTGTTTCCTGGCTGAAGAGTTTCGTCCCCGCGTTCTTGTGAATCGGCCATCGTGCGTTGTCCTTCTATTCTGAATCGTTCTGCTACTTAGATGCGAAGGATTATTGGACCAGGCGATGCGCTACCTGGACATACAAATCAATCGCCTCTCGCTGTTCCTGCTTGGCGAGTCGTTCGTTGGGCGTGTGTGCCACGTGGATCGATCCCGGCCCGAACAAAAGAGGTTCCCCCCAGTTTGTCAGCGCCGGAACGTCAGTGGTGAACGCAGCGATCATGGTAGAGAGCCCCTCGATGCGTTTCAGCCGCTGAAATGGAATTTCCAGCGCGACATCCAGCTCGGCGTCACCACCGATGACATCCTTCAAGGAAGCGCGAATCTTGTCAGACGGTCCGACCAGGCGCACGAGAATCGTCGCTGAGGCTTCATCGGCGATCACATTAGGTGCATGGCCGCCTTCGATCAATCCGATATTCAATGTGGAAGGCCCGACCTCCGGATCAGAAGGCAGCGGCATGTGCAGCAGCCGCTCCAGAACGGAAACCAGCTTGTGAATCGCGGAGTCGCCTAATTCCGGATAGGCTGAGTGTGCCATTTTTCCGTGCGCGCGAATAACAGCGTTCAACACGCCTTTGGATGCCAGTGCCAGGCGGTTATCCGTCGGCTCTCCATTGATGAGAAACCGGCTTCCCTTCGGTTTCAGGTTGGCGACCTTGGCGCCATGGCTTCCGTGTTCTTCGCCCACCAGAAACAAGAGGCCAACCCGCACACCCATGGCACGCAAGCGTTCTGCTGCCACGATCTGTGCGGCAATGATTCCCTTGGCATCGCTGCTGCCACGACCATAAATATATTGATCGTCTTCGCGGCTGGGAAAAAAAGGCGGCACCGTATCCATGTGAGTTGAGAGAACCACGTCCGGTGGGTCGTTTGAGATTCCCGCATACACGTTAAAGCGTTCGCGCCCGGCGCTATGCGGGACCGGCGTCGTTTCTACCTGAAAACCTTGCTCCCGCAGGTATCGGGAAAGGAAATGGCCGACCGCGGCTTCATTTTCACTGATGGATTCAATATCCACCAACTGGCGTGTGAGGGCAACGGGGTCTGTAGGCATGCATTTCCAGCATAACGCTAGCGGGACGATCCATGACATCTGAGGAGCTGAACAACGTGCGGCTTCTCGGAAGCACGTAAAATATCCATACTGCCGACCTATGGAAGCCTCACCCGTTCCTGCATCGATTCGATCCTTTGATCTTCCCGGCCCCGCAGGCGTGCTGGAGGCGCTGCTGAACCCTGGCCAGGATGACGCCCCCTACTGCGCCCTGGTCTGTCATCCGCACCCGATGGGCGGAGGCACACTGCACAATAAAGTGGTTTATCGTGCGATGAAGGCGTTGCAAAGCCTCGGTTTTCCGGTCTTGCGCTTCAACTTTCGCGGCGTCGGTAGAAGCGAGGGGCAGCACGGCAACGGCCACGGTGAGCAGGATGACGTGCATGCCGCGCTCGATTGGCTGGAGAATGAATTCCACCGTCCCATTCTGTTTGCTGGATTCTCCTTTGGCGCCAATGTCGGCATGCGAGCTTGCTGCGGCGATCGGCGTGTTCCGGGGCTGATTGCGCTCGGCCTGCCGGTTGTGGCCGAGGGCCGACACTACTCGTACCGATATTTACCGAGCTGCGGTCAACCTAAGCTATTCATTAGCGGCGATCACGACCCCTACGGCCCGGTCGCAGAAGTCGAAGCGGTTGTGGCGACAACTCCAGAGCCGAAACAGATGGTCTGGATCCAGGATGCCGACCATTTTTTTGTGGGCAAGCTGGACCAGGTGCAGGCCGAGATTATTCGATGGGTGAAGCACAATTTCCCAGCAGGCGGCCCTTCAAAATAAGTCCGCGATCGGATGAAAGCATGGCAGATCTACGAGACACAGCTCGGAGAATCTTCGACCAGTCCCTCGCTGACTGCAGCGTGGAGCAGGCTGTGGCGCGTCATGTGTCCGTGCGCGGAGAAACCTTGCAAGTAGGCGAGGAGACGATTGATCTCGAGCATATTCAGCGAGTGCGCGTTGTGGCTGTCGGAAAAGCCGGTCGCACCATGCTTGTTTCGCTGCTGCAACAACTCAGTTTGCCTGGCGATAGCGATTTGGCGGGAGTGCTGATCGCGCCGCAGAACTCGCACAGCGCAGCCACAAAGCTTCCCAGCGGTTTTCAATTTTTTGCAGGCGGCCACCCGTCACCGAACGCGGCCTCCTTCGCTGGCGCACGCGCGGCCCTGACAATGTTGAGAGCGTTACCACGAGACGCGACGGACAATTCGCTGTGCTTTTTTTTGATCAGCGGCGGCGCATCCGCATTGATGGAGTTGCCGCTTGACCCATCGATTTCTCTCGCCGATACCGCGAGCTTTCATCGTGCCCTGGTCGGCAGCGGCGCCTCGATCACGGAAATCAATTGCGTCCGCAAGCACTTCTCCGCCGTGAAGGGTGGCCGCCTTGCGCAAGCCGCCGGCAATGCACTCTGCCGATCTCTGTTGCTCTCGGACGTTCCTGTCGGCTGCGAGGATGCTCTGGGTTCCGGGCCGACGATTCCCGATTCGTCCACTATCGAGGAGTGCAGAGAAATTCTCCAGCGATACCAATTGCTGTCTCAGTTCCCTGCTGCTGTGCGTCAATTCTTCGAATCAGACGGATTGGTCGAAACGCCAAAGCCGGGGGAGGTGCAGGCTCAAGGTGCGGTTCTGCTAAGTGCGCAAACCCTCGCCGAAGCCGCGGCGAATAGCGCAAAGACGCTTGGTTATTTTCCCGTGATCGACAACAGTTGCGATGAATGGGAGTACAAAGCTGCGGCCAAACATTTACTCGATCGACTGCGAACTCTGCGCGTCAATCACCCTGTCGCATGCATCATCTCAACAGGAGAGGTAAGCGTGACTTTACCGGCTAGTAACGACACTGCCCGGACGGTCGGCATCGGAGGACGCAATCAGCAATTCGCTCTCTATGCAGCGACGCAGCTGCGACCGGATGATGATCCTGTGGTGATTCTCTCCGCTGGATCGGATGGCATTGACGGAAATAGTCCAGCAGCGGGAGCCGTTGTGGATCACGAGGCCGTCGCAGGAGATGCTTTCCCCCTGGCCACCGACGCTCTAGAAAAATTCGATGCCTATTCTTTCTTGTTCAACCGAGGAGCGGCCATCGTAATCGGGCCGTCGGGAAACAATCTTCGCGATTTGAGGATTCTGATTGCGGGGCGTCCGCAAACATCGGAGGCGTCTAGAGTTGGGCCCGATATTCCATAAATCATATATTTCGATTTAGAATTGTGGATAGCTTTCGCAGAAGTCATTAGTATTCCAGGCACGAGCAATTCAGGTCCTTTCAGGCAAGCAGCGGTAGGCGACTCGATTGAAATGGGTGGCGGCACGTTGCAACTCAAAGCAAAAACCAGCTCGCAGCGGAATCGCGAGCGCCGGCGACATGCTGAGGATTCGAAAGTGCTCTAGAAATCTACGTTAAGTGATGGCAGTAGCAAGGGCTAGATTCTCGAAAGCTGGACTTGGCGAGTCTGGCACGCAAGTTGCACAACAGTTCTATACTGCATCAGAAACGCACATTTCATCCTGGCATTCTGATGCGGAAAGATAAGCCTCGAAATGCCACGGAACATTCCATTCCGAATCGCCGCAGTCGTACTGGCAACGCTGACAGTTGCCGCGGTGATTCTGGCATCGATCAACTATACCCACGAAAGCCAATACCAGATTCCTACGGACCAGGTCTGGTGGGCTGAAGCTCCCGGCGGCCTGATCGCGCAAAAAGTGCTGCCTCATGGCCCAGGCGACCGCGCGGGCATTGAACCCGGCGATCTGCTGACGGCCATCAATAACCATCGCACACCGCGCATCGCGGCGCAGCAACGGCAACTGTTCGCCACCGGTATTTGGAGTAAAGCCACCTACTCCGTTACCCGAGCCGGAGTACGCCTGGATAACATTCCGGTAATTCTGGTCCCGAAGGACCGCGATATCAATATCGGCCTGCGCCTGATCGCGCTGGTGTACCTATTGATCGGCCTGTACATTCTATTCCGACGCTGGACTGCGCCACGTTCAGTTCACTTCTACATTTTCTGTCTGGCTTCATTCATCCTGTACTCGTTCAATTACACCGGGAAACTGAACCTGTTCGATTGGGTCATTTTTTGGGGCAACATAGTTGCCACGGCCGCGCAGCCGGCACTTTTCCTCCATTTTGCCTTCACCTTTCCGGAACACAATCCCACCATGCGCCGCCGGCGGATGGCATGGCTTCTCTATCTTCCGGGAATCGGTCTGGTGGGTCTGTTCGTCGCGGCCATTCACCTTTGGTCGGCCACGGAGTTGCTCAATTACCGGCTGAGCCAGGTCGCGATCGGCTACATGACGTTGTATTACGTGGCTGCGGCGTTGGTGTTCTTTATTAACTATCGCCGAGCCGATAATCCGCTGACCCGCCAGCAATTGAAGTGGCTGACGCGCGGCACACTGCTTGCGGTCACGCCGTACGCGCTGCTCTATGCAATTCCCTACATGATGGCCCCTTCTTCGGCTCCGACCATGCTGAGCCAAATCGGGGTCATGTGTCAGGTCTTCCTTCCACTGACGTTCAGCTACGCCATCGTTCGTTACCGACTGATGGATGTCGATCTGATCTTCAAGCGCGGTGTCACCTATACGCTGGCCACCGGCACCCTGGTTGCCATCTACTTTGGTGCGGTCGCATTTGCTGGCGAGGTGGTGCACACCCGGCTACCGGCAGCCGGAGGATGGGGACTGGCCACCGCGATTATTATTGCAGCCCTGGTCTTCGATCCCATCAAACGCGCAATTCAGGACCGAGTGGACCGCGTATTCGATCGCAAGCGGCTTGATTCCCGCGCCACGTTGGTCGAATTTGCCCGCAGCCTGAACACTCAAACCGATTTGCGTGCCCTGCTGAATGCGCTGGTCGACCGCCTGCCTCGTATTCTGCAGGTCGCGCGGGTGGGCGTGTTCCTCGATGAAGAACGCGATGCGCGTCATTCAAAGTTTCGGCTGGCGGCCAGTCATGGCATTCCGGCTCTGGCGCTGAGTCATACGGAAAATCTGGAAACCGGATTTCTTCGCTTCGATGGCCGCGAGGACGGCTCGCACATTTTCCTGGAGAGCACCCAGAATGCGCCGCATTTGACCGAAAGTCAGCAGCGCGCAGTCTCGCTGTTAGACCTGAACTACTACCTTCCCTGCAGGGTGCAGCAGCGCACCATCGCGGTGCTGGGCCTGGGCCGCACTACCAACGGGGACTTTCTTTCCAGCGAAGACGTTGAGCTGCTTGAAACACTTGCGAGCTATGTTGGCATCGCCATTCAGAATGCGCGCCTCTACGCCAAGCTGGAGGAGAAGATTGCCGAGTACGAGCAGTTGAAGGAGTTCAACGAAAATATCGTCGAGTCCATCAACATCGGCATACTTGCCGTCGACTTAGCCGACCGCATCGACAGCTGGAACGCGCAGATGGAATCCATGTATGCGGTGCCGCGGTCGGAAGCGTTGAATCAGTCGCTGGCAAGTTTATTTCCCGCAGATTTCTTGGCCGAATATGACCGGGTGAAGCACGAAAACGGCGTGCACAATCTTTACAAATTTCAACTGGCCACCCGTGCAGGAGAAATTCGTAACGCCAACATCACCATTGCCCCGCTGGTCGATAAGGACTTCACCACCGTCGGTCGCATCATTCTAGTCGACGACATCACCGAGCGAGTGCAGCTGGAAAGCCAGTTGATGCAGGCCGACAAGCTGTCTTCGATCGGTCTGTTGGCCGCCGGCATCGCCCATGAAGTGAACACTCCGCTGGCCGTGATTTCGTCCTACACCCAGATGATGGCTAAGCAGATTCGTAGCGACGATCGCACCGCTCCTCTACTGGACAAAATCACCCAGCAGACATTTCGGGCGTCGGAGATTGTCAACAGCCTGCTGAACTTCTCTCGCACCAGCACCATCGAATTCAAACCGGTCAGTGTGAATCATGTGTTGCAGGAAACGCTGGCGCTGTTACAGCACCAGTTCAACACCGCAAACATTACGATTGACATGGCGCTGCAGCCGGAGCTGCCCGACATCCTGGGCAACATGGGAAAACTGCAGCAGGTATTTCTGAACCTGTTTCTGAATGCAAAAGACGCCATGGCCGAGGGGGGCATACTGCGCGTGGAAACCATCGACAATGGACAAGTCGAGGTGATCATCGGCGACACCGGATCCGGCATTGCGGCAGAAAATCTGCGTCGCATTTACGATCCATTCTTCACTACCAAAACCGCTGTTGTTGAAGGCCAGAGACGTGGGACGGGTCTCGGCCTTTCTGTGAGCTACGGCATTATTCAGGAGCATGCCGGCAAGATTCAGGTGGACAGCAAGGTGGGTCGCGGCACAACGTTCCATCTGCAATTTCCGAAATTGAGGAAGCCCGTTCATGCCTGAGGTTGTTCACGAAAATATTTCTTCAGAAATCGACAGTACGCTTCCGCTCCGCATCATCATCATTGACGATGAAGCCGCCATTCGCGAATCGCTGCAGTTGCTGCTCGAGCTGGAAGGCTTTGAAGTCGCGACCGCACCTGACGGAACAAAGGGATTGAAGGTGCTGGAAGAATCGGTGTTTGATCTGGTGCTGCTCGACCTTGCGCTGCCCGGTCAAAGCGGATTTGAAATTCTCCAGGCGATTCGCGCCCGGCACGCAAATCTTCCGGTCATCATGATCACGGCGTACGGCACCGTGCAGAACGTTGTCGAAGCCATGCACTTTGGCGCCAATAATTTCATCCAGAAGCCCTGGGACAACGAGAAGCTCCTGGCCGATATCCGCGGAGCCATCGGACAGCATCGCGCGGAAACAGAAAATATCCAACTCAAACGCGCCCTGAAGCAGCGTTACAGTTTTGAAAACATCATTGGCAAAAGTGAACCGATGCAGGCCGTACTTGACTTAGTCGGTCAAGTAGCTCCCAGCCGATCTACGGTGCTGGTACAGGGCGAAAGCGGCACAGGTAAGGAATTGATCGCGAAAGCGATCCACTCCCATTCACCCCGCCGTGACAAGCCCTTTGTTCCCGTTCACACCGGAGCGGTGCCGTCGGACCTGCTGGAGAGCACGTTGTTCGGTCATGTCAAAGGCGCCTTCACCTCCGCTATCGCATCGAAGAAAGGGCTTTTCGAAATCGCCAACGGAGGCACGCTGTTTCTGGATGAAATTGGCACCATGGCTCTGGATACGCAGGCGAAACTGCTGCGCGTGCTGCAGGACCGAAAATTCATGCTTGTGGGCGGTGTGCAGGAGCTTCAAGTCGACGTACGGATTGTCGCGGCCACCAATGCGGATCTTCGTCTCGCGGTTCGTGAAGGACGGTTTCGCGAGGATCTTTTTTACCGGCTCAACGTCATCACCATCGACTTGCCTCCGCTTCGAAATCGAAAAGAAGATATTCCCCTGCTAGTGGCCCATTGCTTAAAGCGGTTTTGTGAAGAGAATCAACTTCCGCTCCGCACCATTTCACCGGAAACTATGCGTGCGTTGATTGATTATTCCTGGCCCGGAAATGTGCGCGAATTGGAGAACGTGATCGAGCGCTGCGTTGTTCTTTCCACTGACCAAACAATTCCCAAGGATCTGCTCCCAGATCATTTGACCGGACGCAGCTACGAAGCCAGCCTGCTCGAGCACAATCCGAACGCATCGCTATTTGAGATTGTCGACGAATTTGAAAAACACATCATCACCGACCGGCTGGAGCACTGTAACTGGAACCAGACAGAAGCCGCGGAAACCTTCCGGATTCCTCTTTCAACGCTGAATCAGAAGATCAAGCGGTTGAGCATCGAAATAAGGAAGAAGCTCAAGGATTGAGTCTTCGCGCTTCCCTGTTTTCGGGACTGTCCTACTTCAAACAACGGTAAGCGCCTTCTCCAGATCCGCGACGATATCTTCGACGTCCTCAATTCCAACCGAAATTCGGACAAGTCCGTCCGTGATGCCAAGTTTGCGCCGGCCTTCCTCGCCAATCGCGGCATGGGTCATCGAAGCGGGGTGGGAGATGAGCGTCTCCACTCCGCCGAGGGACTCAGCCAGGCTGCATATCTCAACCTTGCGCAACATTCGATTCGCTGCTTCGAGAGATCCCAGGTCAAAACTCAACATCGATCCGAAGCCGGACATCTGCCGCTTGGCTAGTTCATACTGCGGATGATCCGGCAGGCCCGGATAATAGACGCTCAATACCTTCGGGTGCTTCTGCAACCAATCCGCCACGATGAGGCCATTGGCGTCATGCTGCCGCATCCTCACCGCCAGCGTCTTGACTCCACGCAACAGCAGCCACGCTTCAAATGGCGAGAGAATGCCGCCGGTGCATTTTTGCACAAAGGCGAAGGTCTCCGCATGCTCAGGCTTGGTGCCGATCAACACGCCACCCAAGCCGTCGGAATGACCATTGAGGAATTTGGTTGTCGAGTGCATCACAAGGTCTGCGCCAAATTCAATGGGCCTCTGAAAATAGGGAGACATGAATGTGTTGTCAACGCTTAATTCGACACCATGACTGTGGCAAATAGCGGCGACGGCCGCAATATCCGTCAGTGCGAGCATCGGGTTGGTAGGTGTTTCGATATGGACGAGCTTGGTATTGGGTTGAATTGCCCTGTCGACGTTGCTAGCATCGGACGTATTTACATAGGTAAACTCGAGCCCATATCGGGTGAGTACCTGGTTAAACAGGCGCGTTGTTCCCCCGTACATATTGTCACTGCACACAACGTGATCGCCGCTCTTCATCATGGTGCAGAGCGCCGTGATGGCTGCCATTCCGCTGCCAAATACATGGGCTGAAGTTCCACTTTCCAGCGATGCGAAGTTCTCCTCCAGTGCCGTCCGGGTGGGATTGGAGACGCGCGAGTATTCATATCCCTTGTTTTTACCGATCTCCTGCTGGACATAGGTGGAACTGGCATAAATGGGAACATTGACGGCGCCTGTTGCGGGGTCGGGGGCCTGTCCATCGTGAATTGCGCGAGTCGAAAAACCCTTCTTTTTTTCTGGCATTCGTGTGTTCCCTTGAGTGTTGGTGATGTCGTCGATTGGTGCGAAGATCAGCAACAGCCGACTGCTGACTCTTTATAGGCCGCCATCGAAAATCTTCTTCGAAAGATATCGCTCGGCGGAGTCTGGGATGATAGTGATGATCCGTTGACCCGGACGCATGGTACGCGCCAGTTCTAGTGCGGCAAAAACGTTGGCGCCTGCGCTGGAGCCGCCGAGAACGCCCTCTTCCGTGGCCAATCTTCTCACCATTGCAAAAGCATCGCGGTCGGTCACCCTTACGATGGAGTCGCACAGTGACCCGTCAAATGTCTTGGGAATAAAACTGACACCAATTCCTTCAATCTTATGTTTCCCGGGGGTACCGCCCTGCAACACGGAGCCCTCAGTTTCCACTGCGACCGTCTTGACGGCACCTAAGTCCTGCCGGAGTCTGCGGGCAATTCCAGTGAACGTGCCGCCAGTGCCGACTCCGGCGACAAAACCGTCGATGCGGTTCTCCATTTGATCGAGAATCTCCTGGGCAGTCGTCTGAAAGTGAAAGTCAGGATTGGCAGGGTTGTCGAACTGGCGAGCCATCCATGCACCGGGAATGGAGCGCGCAAAGTCGAGAGCTCTGCGAATCGCACCCTGCATGCCTTCATCTTCCGGGGTGCGTTCGACGGTAGCGCCAAAGCCTCGCATTAGAATGCATTTTTCTTCTGCGAAACCTTCCGGCACGAATAGGGAAACTTTATAGCCGCGACGAACTCCGATAAATGCCAGTCCTACGCCTGTGTTGCCCGCTGTAGCCTCGACAACGGTACCGCCGGGCTGCAACACACCGCGCTGCTCCGCGTTGAGGATGAGCCCGAGAGCGGCGCGATCCTTAATGCTGCCGCCAGGGTTCAGGAATTCCAGCTTTGCGTAAATCGCTGCGCCATTCTCCGGCGAAATTCGACCCAGGTGCACGATTGGCGTATTTCCCACCAACTCCATGGTGTCGGCAGCCGTGTGCCGAAAAGCCTCGAGGTTGGCAGGCGGCTTGATCTTGGTGGCGTTCGTCATCTTTGTCGCAGTCATCAACGGTCCCTAGCAAACTGTTCAGTGTATCAGGGCATCGACGAGTGCTGATGTGGCGCTGCGACGCGCACCTTCACATTCCAGCGAATCCTTCAATTCTCGCTGGAGAGCAGAACCCCGGCTGCTTTTTCGGGTTGAGCCGCACTGGCGTCTTCTGACTCTACCTTGTCACACTCGCCCATGAGTCCTCGCTGCGGCTCCTGATACACCTCCGACCACCACGCCAGAATTTCGGTCTGGTTCACCTGGCCGACCATGTTTTCTTCATCCCAAATCGTCGCCAGTACGGTCGTATAGGGAGAGAGGTTAGGATCAACCTCCACCGGGTAATATCGCGTGCCCACGAAAGAAATTTCTTTCGCATTCTTCAGCATAAATTTGTACGTTCGGCGGGCCATGCAATTCCTCCTTGCGGCTCTAGGTAAGGGGCGGACCAATCACCAATCATGAACAACGCCATCCTGCCGCCCAACCAACAGGAGGGTTCGCGATCGCAAATGCGGCCGTGCAAATTTGTTATGCGTGGCGGCGAAAGATAGGCCGAAGAGGATACCGAGCCGAGCAGTCAAAAGACACAGATACACAGGCCGCTAGAGCGGCAAAAAAACAAGTAGCTGGTGTGAACTTCCATCGAGAGTAGCAAAAAAAATGCCTGCGTAGAACTAAAAATTAGACGCCGCAGCGAAAAATAGAGGGGGCGCACCATGCTCGCTATCATCTGAGGCTGCACCGGCAACGCGGAACTACGTAGACGTGCCGATCGCGCGTCAAGGCGGCCGAACGATATGGGGTGCAATTCGATGATTCTGCGACGACGTTGCTGAAAATGGATCGGGCCGCGACTTAGGATGAGGCGGCTCACTGTGATAATTTGAATCAAGGTGAGAGCGCGTAGCTCAGGTGGTAGAGCAACGCACTTTTAATGCGTGGGTCCTGGGTTCGAGTCCCAGCGCGCTCACCAGAAATAGGTAATAAACATAGGGGTTTCAGAAGAAATGGCCACTCATCGCGAGTGGCCATTTTTACGTGGTGGCGCAAGAGGGGGGCACTTGGTCACCCCTGTTTTCGACACTCCCGATAAAACTAGGATTTGCGACGAATGATGGTGTGCCAAAGTTCCTTAGGGCTATTTTGCTTGCCATTGGAGTGCCGCTTCCTGGAGCTATCCATCCTGATTCGATGGTCAATCAGCCGTGGGTACAGCGTTTTTATAAACCCTTGACCGATGCACAATTCGATGCGGCTGTGAGTGAAATGACCAGACGAGAGACCAATCCTGGCTTGTATTCCTTGTATGTTAGAAATTGCGCACGCTGGGACGAATCTGTCGATCATGCCGCAGGTGTTACTGGAGTTCCAGATATCGTGGCTTTCCCGATGGTATTGCGGCTCTGGGTATCCGCAGCAATAAGAAGTATGAACACGTCAAAATCTTGTACAGGGTAGTGAATGTTTATGCGGAAGCCACAGACACCAAACAAATTGCATCCTAGGGGTTCTAGGATTGCTATGGCGTTGATGCTTGCACTTTCATTGTCCAAGTTGGCATTATGTCAGCCGGTTGTGGATATGCCGGTAACACTAGAGAAAGGGACGATTCGTTCACCCGAGTTCTCGGTGAAGCCTAAGCGGTACATTATCGCACTGCAAGTTGATAATGCACTTCCTCTGGGACAAACAAAATGTATGCTGGGCGTACATGATGCTTGGGAGCATGACAACTGTGAATTGGTCGGTTTTCCTTTGGCTGTTGAAGCGGAATGGACTTTATATGCCGACGGCCAGCCTGTCGCGCACGGCACAGTTCGCGGCAAAGATACAGACTGGGAAACCAGTAAAAGTCACACTAGCAGATGGATTGGGAATTTCATGGGCGAGAAAGGCAAAAAATATATTTTGGAGGTTACCTTTACGAAAGATGGGACCGCACTTCGCGCTGCAAATCCTCGCCTAGTTGTCGAATTGAGTCCGGGATCTTTCATGTAAACGAAGGGGTTGTCAACAACAATTGATGAAGCTGGCAGCGAGGGGAAGTACGGTTCGTTTCAATTCATGACCGATCCTGCCGTCATCAATCGGCTCCAGCACATCGCGGCAAAGAAATCGCGGCGCCACATCCCATTGCTCTTTGCCTACGATGTCATTCTTGGCTATCGGACAATCTCCCGGTACCGCTTGGCATGAGTGCGAGCTGGGATGCACTCGCGATTGCGGCACCGGTTGGGGCTGCCTACGCCATCGCTTCGCCTGATGACCAAGGCTTCAATCCTTATCGCACAAGCCCACTTCACAGCCCAGAATTGCAGCCACGGCTTATTCGGTCGGATAGATCAGGTAGGCCTTGCGGCGCTCCATGTACTGTTCGATCCCGTCGCGCCAGGTATCTGCAATAGATTGCGGATCTTCGTGATCTTCGAGTGCCTTGAGCGTACCTTGATTCGCCAACAGGGGCGCGATTGTGTCCAGGCGGTACTGGCTTGGATACATCTTGTACAGCATCGATGCAATTTCCAGTCCCATTTCAGGTACGTTGAGCTCATTGCGATTCGTCACGATGAACTGAACCCCATTACAGGCCTGGCCAGCATAGGGATACGGTGCTCGTGGAGTAAATTGGACGGGGACGAAACGAATCCCGGGAATGATGCGGTGATTCATTGCGGCCGCAAATTGAGTCGCGTCGATCCAGGGTGCGCCCATCCAGGCGAAAGGCGTATCCGTGCCGCGGCCCACCGAAATATTCGAAGACTCAATCATTCCCAACCCGGGATAGAGTGTGGCTTCGTTCAAGTTATGCAGATTGGGCGATGGATCCACCCAGAGCAGCGAGGTGGAATCGTACCAATCGCCGCGCTGCCATCCCTTCATGGCAACAACAGTCAGCGAAGCCCCAAGGTGGCCCTCGCCATTAAAGTAGCGCGCCAATTCTCCCATCGTCATGCCATGGCGGACCGGTAACGGCATAAACCCGGTGTAACTGGAATGACCCGCGTCGGAGACCGGGCCTTGGACAAATGAGCCGTTAATCGGATCCGGTCGATCGAGAATCACAATATCAGTTCCGGTATGCGCCGCTGCCTGAAGGAAATAGGCCACCGCCGTTTCGTACGTATAGAAACGAACCCCAGCGTCCCGGAGATCGATTACAACCGCATCCAAATGGCGCAGTTTTTTTATGGGAGGATGGCGCTCGGCCGCCGTAGACCCATACATGCTGACCACAGGCAATCCGGTCGCTGCATCGGTGCTGCCGGAAATGTCCGTGGTATCCATTTTCCCAGTGATCCCGTGCTCCGGACTGAAAAGCGTTGTCACTTTCAAACCTCGGACTTGCGCAGGCGCGCCGTGGAACAGGACATCAATCGTACGACGACCATGGCTATCCAAGCCGGTTTGATTGCTCAAGATGCCCACCCGCAAATGGCCACCATGCTTTTTTTCCAACTCCGCGAGAGGAGCAAAATTTTCCTGCTCCAATACGTCAATGCCTGTTTCCACAGTAGCGTTGCGATTCGGCCAGCGACGCATACCTGTCAGAGATTCGTTGTATCCAGTGAGACGCGAGATTTCCTGTCCGGAATCTGGAATCTGTATGTCAAGCGCTTCCGCAGCAGCGTTGGCGAGTTTCCCTTCCAGCGGAATCGTGTTCGGACGGCGGTCTGGATAGTTGCGATTGCTGAGAAAAATCACATAGGTGTCGCTCCATGGATCCATCCAGATGTCAGTTCCAGTCCAGCCAGTGTGGCCAAAACTGCCCACAGGGAACAGCTCGCCGCGATTGCCTGAGAAAGGGCTTTCGATATCCCAGCCGAGGCCACGCAGAGCGACGGCGGTCGCGGGATTCTGCGGAGTCGTCATCTTTTCGGCCGTCAAACGGTTCAGCGGAAATTTGCTCGGCCGTCCTGCCAACAGGTCCAGCAAGTACTGAGCGAAGATCGATAGATCGTTTGCAGTGCTGAACAAGCCAGCGTGACCGGCGACGCCACCCATTCTTCTCGATGTAGGATCGTTCACCACGCCCTGCAGCATGTGGTGATTTTCGTCGTACTGAGTCGGTGCAATATCGGGTCGCCACGAGTCTGGAGGCAAGAAACGCGTGTGATCCATTCCCATCGGAGCAAACACGTACTTCGCAGTATATGCATCGAGAGTCATGCCACTGAGTCTCTCAACCAGCGCGCCCATCATGATGAAGTTGATATCGCTATAGCGAAACGCAGTTCCAGGCGGACGGTCAGGCTTCACCGCAAATGCCATGTCATACGCCGTCTGCTTCCCCGTCCACGGGTAGGCTAAGTCCAGGTCCGGCGGCAGGCCTGAGTAATGAGTCATGATCTGCCGGATGGTGATGTCTTTTTTCCCGTTGGAAGAAAACTCAGGGAGGTATTTCGATAACGGATCATTCAGTCGAAAGCGCCCCTGTTGGTAAAGCTGCATCACCGCCGTGGTGGTGGCAATCACCTTGGTTAGCGACGCCATGTCGAAGATGGTGTCTTCCGTCATTGCATTCGGCGACGGTATCGTGGAGCGATTTCCGTAGGCTTTGTGAAACACAACATGGCCGTCGTGGCCGATAAAAACCACCGCTCCCGGAACCGTGTTTGCCTTGAGCGCCGAAGCCATGATTCGATCAATACTGCTGAAGTCCGGCGAAGTTGCCTGTTGCGCAATAAGTTGCATCGACAGCAAAAGAAACAACACGGGCATTGCCCATCTCAGCTTCCGCGCGCTTCGTGAGGGTCGAGCACTTATGAGGTGGACGGAACAAGCTTTTGGCGCTGTCGCGCGATTTTTATTCTGCATTTTTCATTCACATCGCTTCCTTAGGCTGCGTACAGAAGGTGTGGATTCGCATGGCGCCATCGCTCAAGGCATTCCGCGCGACCGGAACAGCAGTTTCCATTCAGCAGGGGACGTCTTCCAGATCGAGACTCACTACAGATTCTAACTATGCGGCAGGCTTACGGCGTACAGATACCAGGCAGCGTGAGGCAACCACTCCTCGGTCCAGCGCCAATCTTCATCCTTACCGGTGCGGGCGAAACCTTCGTTGAACGCAATTCCGTCCTCATTATTAAAACTGGCGGTCACACCGTTAATGATCGCTCCCGGAGCATTGGTGTACTTGTACGAGCGGAAGAACATGTACGGAGCGTTGCCGTGGCCGCTTCCCATCAGCATACTTGCGTCGAATGGATTTCGTCCCAAAATCCAATGCAGCTGATTCCAGGCATAGGTTTCCAATTGCCGCTGAAATGCCGGGTCGTCGTTGTAAAGGGGTTCAGCCATGCGCGCGGCAGCGGCGAGTGAAGCAAGCCGGGCGGCTTCACCTTGCCACCAGGGCGCAGCCTCCGTGTCATGAGGAAAGAAGTAGGCGCTACGAACCGTGCCGTCTCCCATGCGAACGAGCTGCCGGGCATATCCAAATGGATTGTTCGCCTCAGACGTGATCCAGAGTTCAAAATGCAACGAGCGCGAGACCGCATCGCGAACGCGTGCCTGCTGGGCCGGATCCGCAATCTGGGCATACTCGAGCAGGCTGACCACCGGCAATCCAGCATCGGAGGGATGAAAGAACGGGCGCGTGCCATCATCGGCACGCCAGTAGTTATGATATTTTCCGACTGAAATCAGTCGAGCCATCAGATTGTTCGCGCGTTCATCCGCGGCCTGGAGATATGTCGCATTGTGGGTCGCCCGATAGAGTTCGGTCGCGGCCATCAGCGCGCAGTAATCGTCGAGAATATTTTCTTTGCCATCGTTCAGCAATTCGCGATTATGCGCCGAGAGGAAGGCAAATGCATCTTCAGCAGCCTTTAGGTAGGCTGCATGATCCATATCTCCACTAATGGGCATCGTGCTGGCAAGCGCTAGAGCGGCGATCGCCATGCCGCCCCCGGAGCGAAAGCTGGCTTGATACGCGTAGGGACCTTTGGCGGGGCTGATTTTTTCTGTGCTGGCCGAAGCGCTTGTTTTAATCTGAGTGCGCCAGTTAGGATTGCCGATTTCACGGTCTTTGGCGAGCTTGTCCTTGCCAGGCGCCGAAATGGACTCGAAGAAAGACCCGTCAGGTCGCTTCATGCGAACCATGAAGTCCGCTCCGAACAAGCCTTCATCCAACAAGCGACGCTCATACTCGCTGAAATTGTCGTTGTTGCGCGCTTTGAGTACTCGATAGCTTTCGAGGCAGGACCAGGCGACCAAGGGCACCTGTTGCGGATTGAAATACGACGTCAGATTTTGATGCGAAAGATGAATGCCGTAATCCCCGGTCGCGTCATACCAGCCGCCGCTCACATCGACAAACCCGCTGCCGTCGGGCAAACGCAAATGTGCATCTGCACGGTTGATGTCGCCAGTGGCGCGTTGGCCCTTAAAGTAAAAAATAATGTTGGACAGGGTGTTTCGCTCCAGAACATCCTGGTTGATTGAGAACTCACACGACTTGATGGTGCCGGACTTCGTGGTCGCAGCGATTTTGTAGTGCCCCGGCGTTTGAACGGAAGAAAAATCTGCCAGCCAAAATGTACGATCCCATTGATCCACCTGGCCTGCAGGCTTGAATGGCCCCGTCAACACCACTTTGCCAGTGTCCGCATCCGTCAGCGTGAAGGTCTCGGGTGGGTCCTGGCCGGCCTGGGTACTGTCAGCGACGACCAGCGCTTGCTTCTGGGCGGTAGTTTCGTAGCCCACCTGATCCACCACAATGTGCATCTGTGCCAGGCAAATGGGGGCGATCAAGAAACAGCAGCCAAAGAGAAATCGCAGGGAGGAAGTTTTGATTTTGGAATCCCGGCACCGGAGAATATCTGAAAGGATATTGGATCGCATTCGATTTCGCCCCCGCGTTTGTTAACAATGATTAGAATGCAGGAGGAGGGCCTATGAGCGCAACTATGCAATCACGGACGCGCGGACCTTGGTCGAAGCAGGCGTTTTGGAAATCCCCGGACGTCAGGGATTCATTGCAATTTCTTCTGCTGCTGGCTCTGTCGCTCAGCTTTCTGTCATTGACGGCCCACGCCAAGAAAGTCAAGTACGTAATTACTGCGTACGTGTTCCCGCAAAATATGGTCCTGACATCGGACCAGGTTGCCGCAGACAAGTTGACGCGCATTAATTTCGCGTTCGCGAATGTCGAACAGGGACGCATCGTATTAGGTGACCCATCCGATGCAGCCAACCTGGCCATGCTGGTCGAGCTGAAAAAAGAAAATCCTGACTTAACCATTCTTGTCTCAGTAGGCGGCTGGCTGTGGTCAGGTCGATTCTCCGATGCGGCATTAACTCCCGCAAGCCGAGCCAAGTTTATTGATAGCGTTGCCGACTTTATCACTCGCTACAACCTGGATGGGCTCGACATTGACTGGGAATATCCAGCCATGGCGGGCGCCGCTGGAAACGTATTTCGTCCGGAAGATAAACAGAATTACACCTTGCTGCTGAAAGAGCTGCGCGAGCGCTTCAACAAGATGCAAAAAACACTGCATCGCCATCTTTATGTCACCATCGCCGCGGGTGCGTCTGCAGAATTTCTTCAGCACACCGAGATGGACAAGGTGCAGAAGTATGTCGACACAGTCAACCTGATGGCCTACGACTACTACGAACCCGGAGACGATAAGATCACCGGCAATCATTCTCCCCTCTACGTCGATCCGGCCGACCCCAAGGGTATTTCCTCAGATAAATCTGTTCAGGAATTTGAGGCGGCCGGCGTTCCAGCGGAAAAGATTGTCCTGGGTGTTCCCTTCTATGGACATGTGTGGGGGCATGTGGGCGCAACCAACAATGGTCTGTTCCAGCCCGGAGATCCTGTGCCCAATGCCTATTCGACCTACGGCAAATTGACCCAGGACATCATTAACCAAGGGTTCACTCGCTACTGGGACGCGAAGGCTTCCGTACCCTACCTGTATAACCCGCAGAAGCAGATCTTCGTTTCATACGAAGATCCGGAATCACTAGCAATGAAATGTAAGTACGTCATCGATCATCATCTGGCCGGCATGATGTTCTGGGAATATGAAAGCGATCCTTCTGGCAAACTGCTCGATGCGATTGACAGAGGATTGGGTGTGGATCAATCGACATCGCAACATGCGGAGGCACAATGAGCGCATCACCCACGTTGGTATCCACTCCCGCAACTGTAAGCGCTCCGACGGGTCGTATCGCGTCAATCGATGTGTTTCGCGGTCTCACCATGATGGTGATGATTTTTGTGAACGATCTTTCGAGTGTGCACGGCCTTCCCTGGTGGACCTACCACGCCCACATGCAGCAAAATGCGATGACCTATGTCGACATGGTGTTTCCTTTCTTCCTGTTCATCGTGGGGATGTCGATGCCCATCGCAATCGCGGGAAGACTGAAGCGCGACCCATCCTACATTGCTCTTTGGCGGCACATTCTTTCGCGTTCCATCGGTCTGATTGTTTTGGGACTAATCCTCGCGAATGCCGAGAAGGGCGATCCCGTTCGCATGGGACTACCGACAGCCGCCTGGGCGCTGCTAGGATTGACAGGCGCCATTCTCTTCTGGCTGGTTCCAAGTCGCAACACCCGGCACGCTCGCATTTTTCTTGGCCTGCGGATCGTGGGCTTTCTGATGATCATCGGAGTGTTTGCAATCTTTCGGCGAACAACGCACGGCACCACGGCGGCGTGGGTTGATTTCTCCTACCCTGAAATTCTTGGTTTGATCGGATTTGCCTATTTCTCTGTCGCCCTGCTCTTTGTCTCAACGCGGCGATGGCTCTGGGCTCCACTGGCATGGTTCGTTGCGCTGACTGCGTTCTGCGCACTAAACACAGCCCACATCATTCATCTTCCGCGACATTACCTACTCTATTACTGGCCGTTCGGCGGAGGAGCTTCGTCCTCTATCGTGATGGCGGGAGTGGTGACATCGATCATCTTCCTTGGCAAACATCGCTGGCAGCGGCTCGGGCAAAAAATGTGGCTTGCATTGGGCTTTGCCGTCGCCACGCTGCTCGCCGCATGGATACTGGCTCCGCTTGGCATCTCAAAAATTCGCGCGACACCGACCTGGTGCCTGGCAAGCGTGGGCGCCAGCGTCCTTTGCTTCATGCTGCTTTACTGGATTTGTGATGTGAAAGGAAAAACTGGCTGGGCATTTTTTGCCAAGCCCGCGGGCGAAAATACTTTGCTGACCTACTTACTGCCCGATATCTACTTCTTTCTCACCGCGCTTGTCGGGTTCACTTATCTCGATCGCTACTTCCAGACTGGAGCTTCAGGCGTCATCGGTTCAATACTCTTTACGTTCGCGATCCTTGCGGTCTCGGCTGTGTTGACTCGAATGCGAATTCGCCTGCAACTTTGATTGCTGCGCGGTTGCGTTCATGCGACACCCTAATGCATCCAGCCATCCAAGGCGCCATCGACAATGGCATCACGTAGATTTGCGATATCAGGCTGCAAACTACGGTCGCGTTCAAGCCTCGCAACAAGCTTGCGCACCTGCATCCACGCGGATTCCACGCGCTTTGCCGGCTTGAGTGGCCGACGATATTCCAGGCCCTCAGCAGCCGCCATTAGTTCGATCGCCAACACCGACTCCGCATTCTCAACAACTTGACGCAGCTTCCAAGCAGCCGTCATTCCCATCGACACATGATCTTCTTTGCCACCAGAAGTCGGAACGCTGTCGACGGAAGATGGGTGAGCGAGCACTCGCGCCTCCGCAAGCAGCGCGGCAGCAGCCACATGGGCCACCATGTAGCCGGATGAAACTCCGGCATGCGGCGTGAGGAACGGCGGGAGGCCCTCGTTCAAATCGGGATTCACAAGACGATCGATGCGGCGTTCACAAATACTCATCAGGTCCGTCATCACAATGGCCGCATAGTCGAAAACATAGGCAAGCGGTGCACCGTGAAAATTGCCGCCCGAAAGAATCTCACTTTCGGCCGCGTCCGCCTTCGTGTCTGCGACAAAGACAAGCGGATTGTCGGTCGCGGATCCCATCTCGATTTCGATCACTCGCCTTCCCTGCCCCAACCCATCCAGCACTGCGCCATGAACCTGAGGCATGCAACGCAGGCAATATGCATCCTGGACCCGCGGATCATGCTCGCGATGAGATTCGCGAATATCGCTGTCCGCCAGCAACGAACGCAGATGTCGCGCGACCTCCACCTGGCCGGGATGCGGGCGGGCAGCGTGAATCCTTTTATCGAACGCTGTCGGCGTCCCCTTCAATGCTTCCAGAGTCATCGCTCCGGCAAGGTCAGCTAAGCGGACGACGCGCTCCGCGCGCAACAGTGACAAGCCTCCTACAGCCGCCATTGCTTGGGTCCCGTTCAGCAGCGCGAGGCCTTCCTTGGGTGCAAGCCGCAATGGCTCCATGCCAGCCGCGCTCAAAGCTTCACGTGCGCCCCTGCATTTGCCTTGATAGAACACTTCCCCTTCACCGATCATTCCCAGCGCAAGGTGAGCCAGCGGCGCCAGGTCACCACTTGCGCCGACCGATCCGCGGGCGGGCACAACCGGACAGATATTGTTCTCCAGCATCTTCAGCAGATGTTCAGCGACGACTACGCGAACCCCGCTCGTTCCCTTGGCGAGCACGTTTGCCCGCAAAAGAAGCATGCCGCGAATCTCTGCTTCCGTGAGCGAATCGCCTATGCCGCAGGCATGGCTGCGGACCAGGTTCAATTGCAGATCGGCCAGTTGATCAGGAGGAATTGAGACCTCCGACATTTTGCCAAAGCCAGTGTTGATGCCGTAGACCGTCGCGCCGTCCGCAAGATAGCGGTCCACAACCGCGCGTGATGCCTCCATGCGCTGCCGCGCCTCCGAATGCAACACGACCGGCGTCTTCTCATAGGCCACTGCTGCAAGCTCTTCCAGGGTGAGCGGCTGTCCATTCAATTCGAGCGATGAGGAACTCAATTCGTCCGCCTCTTCTATGTTTCCAGGGTGAAGTGCCGGTTGCTCACGGCGCGCAATCTCTCGGCTGCGCTTTCCGGAGTGATGTCACGCTGTGGCATTCCCAGCATTTCAAATCCAACCATGAATTTTCGAATGGTCGCCGATCGCAACAGCGGCGGATAGAAATGCGCGTGAAAATGCCACTCCGGATGCGATTTCGAATCCGTCGGACTTTGGTGAAACCCCATGGTGTATGGGAAGCTGGTTTGAAACAGGTTGTCGTAGCGTGTGGTCACCTGCTTCAAAATATCTGCCAGGGCCGTCCTCTGCGCGACATCGAGCTCAGTGAATGCGCCACAATGGCGCCGACTCAGCACGAGCGTCTCGAATGGCCAGACCGCCCAGAACGGCACCACGGCGATGAATTCCTGATTCTCGCAAACGATTCGTTCCGCCGATTGCTCCTCGCGAGTAACGGTATCGCAGAGCAGGCAGCTTCCGTGCGAATCCAGATACGCAAGCTGCGCGGCTTGCTCCACCAGCGGTTCATCGGGAAGATGCTCCGTTGACCAGATTTGGCAATGGGGATGCGGATTGCTGGCACCCATCATCGGACCGCGATTCTCAAAAATCTGAACGTAATTGATCTCGGACCTTTGGCCCAAGTCCTGACACTGGGCGACCCAGGCCTCCACCACGCGTTCGATATCCCGCACCTGCATCCGGGCCAGCGTCAAATCGTGGTCGGGATGGAAGCAAATGACACGGCATATTCCTAACTCGCGCTCAGCTCGAAATAAATCGTCGTGTGGAGCATCTGTCAGTGGAGGAATGTCAGGAAGCAACGCAGCATAGTCATTGTCGAAAACAAAAACATTTTTATACTCAGGATTTTGATGGCCGCCCGCCCGAGTGTTTCCGGGACACAAATAGCAGGTGGGATCGTAGTGCACCGCGGGGGTGCTTTCAGTCTTCGCAACCTCGCCCTGCCAGGGGCGCTGGGTGCGA
The DNA here is from genome assembly GCA_963735505.1 of uncultured Acidobacteriota bacterium. GTDB lineage: Bacteria > Acidobacteriota > Terriglobia > Terriglobales > Acidobacteriaceae > JAKAAZ01. Next base: position 612,072 of record CAVTLR010000019.1, read on the forward strand.
TGGGGCGATACCAGAACCCACTTTTTTGTCAGCGGATTGAAACGTCGATGTGGAACCTGAAGCCAGGTGGATGGCGGCATAGAAAGTGGGTCAAAACGTCCCTACTCATGCTAATCGATGTTGGTGTTCGGCGCTCGCGGGCAATGCCTTGCGACCACCTGCGTTCGAGGACAAAGAATACGGCTCGCCACGCATGGCCGCGACTTCCAGCCTGGCCCACTCTTGCCATAGGTTCACTCCGTGGGTTTCCTTCATCATGTTTGCAACGCACCGATTATCGACGCTTGCCGAAGTTTCCATGAAGTAGAACTCTCCAGTCGCGTTGGAGCGAAGAAATTCCGTGTGGGCAACGCCGCGCGCCATTCTCGTACTGGACAACAGCGCTGCATTCGCACGCCTGAGTCGTTCGATATCCGCATGGCTGTTTCTTTTTGGGGCCACTGGCAAAACTTCGCCCGGTTCAGGTCCATCTGACGCGGCCGCGTGATAGGGAGAGACGGCGGAAAACACAACTGCTCCGTTCGCGGTGAGACTATCGACGTGCATCCGTTCGCCTTCGATGGATTGCGCCACCAGAAAACCACTCTGATCATCGCCCAGAGCATCGAGGGCTCGCCACACCTCCTCCGACTCGTGTAGCTGCCAACTCTTGGAATCACACGATGCACTCCGCGGCGTCAGGAGCCAGGGCGACGGAACTGCCTGCATGAATTGGCGCAATTCGTCGTAATTTGTAACCGAAGTAAATGCGGGTACGGCCAATCCTATCTGCGCAGCTTTCAGGCGAGCTGCCAGCCGATCACTGAAATAACCTGCCGTCGTGACACCCATGCCGGGGATTCGGAGGTGCTCGCGAAGCGCAGCCGCAATCTGGACGTTGAAATTATCCAATGCAATCAGGCGCGCAAACTTGCGAGACCGCGCGAGATATGTGACCGTATTTGTAATTTGCTGCAAGGTCATCCCAGCAGGCATCCCGTGCAACTCGCTGACTGCATCGGAAGACCACCCAGCATCGTGGTGCTCATGGAGGGTCAGCAGAACCACCCTGCAACCGAGGTTCGCCAACTCCTCAAGGAACCGATCGCCCGTGTGGCTGGCAGCAATGCATAAGATGATCTCTCCATCCGCGCCATTGATCGTCATATGGGCGCAAGTATAGCTCTATCCCGAGGGATGGACGAAGTCATTCCGTCTGCCGTGCCCAAGGATCAGGGAAAAAGCGCCGAATCAACGAGGCACGATGAACGTAAATTGCAGGGGGGTCGGCGTCCGCATCAGTATGATATTGCCTATGGCAACTGCCCGGCAGCTGGACGGAACAAGGATTCTGCGCGCCTTCGACGAGTGGACCGCGGGGTGGCATCTAACTCCGGTCGTGCAGCATCCTGCAGACGGCTTCGACGGCGCAATTGAAGGGCTCCATTGTGCCAATTTTGAACTTTGGCACCAGGAGGATAAAGCGCGAGACATTCGATCCGGAGATGCCGCCATTGCGGCCGCAAAGCGCGCAATTGACCTGATCAATCAGCGGCGCAACGACCAGATCGAACGCTGCGATGAATTTTTATTGGACGAGTTGACTGCGATAAATCTGCCGAGTTCCCAGGCAGAACTACACTCTGAAACTCCCGGAATGATGCTCGATCGGCTCTCGATTATGAGCCTGAAGATCTATCACACACGTGAGGAGACGGAACGGATTCCGTCTCCCCCCGGTCATCGCGAGCGCAATCTGCGACGCTTGGCGATACTCGAGCAACAGCGCAGTGAACTGGCGTCGTGCCTGGATCGCCTTTGGCAGCGCGTGTTAGATAGTGAAATGCGATTTCAGATCTACCGTCAGTTGAAGATGTATAACGACCCCGACCTGAATCCCGTTCTATACGACAAATAGCGGCGCGCGAGCGCGAGAAGCTACTGCTGCGCCGTGCCCGTGCTAGCTTGGTTGTTCACGGCAGGAGGATTGGCCTGGCCAGTCGCTGCCGGAGCGGAGTTCATTGCCCCTTGCGGGTTGGCCTGCGCGCTTGCGTCCGGCTGCCCATTCGTACCCTGAGCATTGGATAACAGCTGGATCTCTACACGCCGATTCTTTGCGCGACCGCTGGCGCTGCTGTTGCTGGCGACTTCGACATCTTTTCCAATGCCGATGAGATAAAACTTGTGCGCCGGCACGTTATATTTTTCCGCCAGGTATTGCGCGACCGTTTCGGCGCGCCGCTCACTCAATTGATAGTTGTAGTCCTTACTGCCACTGGAGTCGGTGCCACCGGTAATTTCCAGAATGTAAGACTTCGTGTTGCCCAGTTGGCTGCCGAAGGTGTCCAGATCATCTTTGTCTTTCTTGGTCAGGGTCGCCTTGTTAAATGCAAAATGCACGTTGGTGTCGGCAACCTGGTGGTAGGTGTCAATATTCTTGACCACACTCTCAAGAGTGTCGGCATGATTCATTGCCTCCTGCGCGGACTGCTGCGCCTGGTCGGCAGCCTGACCCGCAGCCAGTGCCTTCTGATCCGCAGCGGTGGCAGAGGTTTGTGCCTGCTGAATGCCCTGGGTGGCGCGGGAATCAACGTCCTGAATACTGCGATGGTTGGCAGCAGTCTGATCTTCCAGCTCATTCGTATGCTGAATCAGAGGGGTGGTTTGTGTGCGAACGTAGTTTTTGGTTGCGCAGCCCGCGAAGGTCAAGATCAGAATTGATGCTCCGCCAAGGTAAATTTTTGAACTTCTTGCACTTCGTGTCATAGCCGGTCTCTCCCCTGTAATGACGCAAAAGCATTCGGCGTCTTTGTAGGTATGATGCAATCCATCAGCCATTTTAGACCTCCGAATAAGAGGTTTGTTTACTGCATGTTGCAGAACTTTGATAAAGCTTCGTATCCTGAAAATTAAGCGCAGACGGCAATTTTTACATTCAACGCGCCGATTTCGAAACTCCCCGTGAAACGCATAAACTGGTTATGACGCCCTCTTCCATGGACTTACACGAGAAAATTCGCACGCTTCCGGCTGGCCCCGGCGTCTACCTGTTTCACGACGCCGACGGAAAGGTAATTTACGTCGGCAAAGCCAAGAACCTGCGCTCGCGGGTGCGTTCGTATTTTCTTGAGGCGGCGCAGGCAAACGCAAAAACCGGATCCCTGATGCGGGAGGCCGTCGACCTGGAATACATTCTGGTCGCCAACGAACACGAAGCGCTGGCGCTGGAAAATAATCTGATCAAGCAGCGCAAACCTCGCTTCAATGTGCTGCTGCGGGATGACAAGACTTATCCGTATGTGAAGCTCACGCTCGGCGATCGCTATCCCAAAGTCCTGGTGACGCGCCGTGTCCGCAAAGATGGAGCTATTTACTATGGTCCCTACTTTCCGGGGAATCTCGCCTATCGCATCGTCGATCTGATCCACCGAACATTTCTCATCCCCAGCTGCAAGGTCGACCTGTCGCGCTACCATCCGCGACCGTGCCTGCAGTACTACATTCATCGCTGCCTGGGCCCGTGCGTCGAAGGCCTGACAACTCCGGATATCTACGCCGAAGCTGTTCGCGATGTTCGTTTGATGCTGGAGGGTCACGCCGACGAGTTGGAAAAGTCGTTGGAACAGAGAATGCAGGTCGCAGCCGCGAACGAGCAATTTGAGCTCGCCGGACGTTATCGCGATTTAGTAATTACGCTGCATCAATTGCAGGAAAAACAGCGCATCGCTGCTGCCTCGGACGATGATGCCGACGTGTTCGGCTTCCACTATGAAAAAGGAATGCTGGCGGCGAACCTGTTTCACATTCGCAATGGCCGCATTGTCGATCGCCGTGAATTCTTTTGGGAGGACTTACCGGAATTTCCTGAGGCGCAGGTTCCCACCGCCGCAGAAGGCGAAACGGATGCGACTAGCGGTGATTCGCTAGCGGGAGCGAGCGATGCGTCAGCTCATCCTAAGTCAGAGGAATTTTCTTCGGCCGAAACTTTTGCTCCGGCAATCTTTTTCTCCGCATTGTTGAAGCAGCTGTACATCGACCAGCAATATGTTCCCAGGAATATCTACGTGCCCGTGGATTTTGCGGATCGTGCGCCGCTGGCGGAACTGCTGTGCGAACGCACGGGGCACAAAGTTGAAATTGCGGTGCCGCAGCGCGGTGAGAAGCGCTCCCTGCTGGACCTGGCCGGTCAGAATGCCAAGCAATCGTACGATCAACGCTTCCGGGTGCTGCAACCCAGCATTCGCGTGATTCAGGAGACGCTGCAGGATGCGCTCAACCTTCCTGCTCTTCCAGAACGCATCGAGTGTTTCGATATTTCCCACATTCAAGGCGCGGAAACTGTGGCCTCCATGGTGGTCTGGGAAAAGGGCGCGATGAACAAGTCGGAATATCGCAAGTTTCAGGTGAAGACGGTCGAAGGCGTTGATGATTTTGCGAGTATGCGGGAGGTCGTCACCCGGCGATATCGTCGGCTGCAAGAGGAACATCGGCCTATGCCGAGCCTGATTTTGATTGATGGCGGACTAGGCCAGTTGCACGCCGCAGCCGAAGCGCTGGAGGAGTTGAGTTTCACCAGCCAACCACTGGCGGCCATCGCAAAACGGGAAGAAGTGATTTACGTCTATGGCCAGGAAGACGATCCAGTGGTGCTCGATCGTCACTCGCCGGTGCTACACCTGGTGCAGCGTATCCGCGATGAATCGCATCGATTCGCCATCACCTATCATCGCAAGCGCAGAGAAATGCGCGATCGTGATTCCGATCTGCTGCGAATTCCTGGCGTCGGCGCGCAAACCCGCACTCGCCTCATCACTCATTTTGGCAGCTTGCGGGCGATCCAGTCAGCATCGCTTGAAGCGCTGCAGTCGGTCGTGTCACGTAAGGTTGCGGAAGCCATCTGCGCCCATTTCCAGGCTTCAGTTCCTGCAAACGAGCCGCCGGAATAAGTGCAAACTTCGCATTCTGAGTTCTTGCTTCGGCTGCGATTTTATCTAGCCGGAACTTTTCTCCTCTTTCTCCGTATTCAAATTTATTCGCTGTCGCAGGCGGAATCATGCTCTACTATCTGACTCGGAGAGCCGATGAGAAAGCAATCAACCACTGCAGAATCCTGGAAACCTGCCGTTCAACTTGCTCTGGCGTTCGCCGCGATCAAATTCGCGATTGAATTCATCGGAAACCTGCTGGCGCAGCATTTCGGCTACGGAATTTTTCGCGACGAGATGTACTACATCGTCTGCGGACGGCACCTTGCCTGGGGCTATGTCGACCAGGCACCCATGGTTGCGCTTCAGGCGCACGTCGCTGAAATGCTATTTGGCTTCCGTCATCTGGCTCTGTTTCGTAGCTTCTCGGGGCTCGCCGGCGCCGCAAAAGTTTTCCTGACTGGAATTTTGGCGTGGCAATTAGGTGGCAGGCGGATCGCTCAGGTGATGGCGATGGTTGCTGTCCTGATTGCACCCGTCTATCTAGGAATCGACAGCTTTCTATCCATGAATTCGTTCGAGCCAGTCTTCTGGATGGGATGCATGGTCGTGGCGCTTCTTATGGTTGCCGGAAACAGTCCGAAATGGTGGCTCACGTTTGGCGTCCTTGGCGGGATGGGCCTGCTGAACAAGCCATCCATGGCGTTTTTCCTTGTCGCTCTGCTGATCGGTCTTCTACTCACTCCTCAACGGCGGATTCTTTGGAGCCGATGGACACTTGCAGCTGTCGCTCTCATTGTCGTCATCGCGCTGCCCTATCTGCTTTGGCAGATTCATCATCAATGGCCGACGCTGGTTTGGCTCAACAACGTAAATCACAGCCATAAAAACGTGAAGCTAGGACCTCTCGCGTTCGTTGGCGCGCAGATTATGATGCTGAACCCGATCAGCATCTTTCTTCTGCTGCCGGGACTGGTTTGGCTGTTCGTCGCAAAGTCTGCGCGTGGGTTCCGCTGGATCGGCCTGATGTATGTCGGCCTGCTCGCGATCATGATCCATCTGTTGGCCAAGGACTACTACGTGGCGCCGGTCTATCCGGTTTTGTTCGCCGCAGGTGCGCTTGCATGGCAAGACCTCTTTTCTAACTCGCGAAAAACGGCGTGGCTGCTGCCGGCATGGTGTACGGTGATGGTGGTTCTTGGCTCAATTACACTTCCAATGGGAATTCCTGTCATGCCGCCGTCTACCTGGATTCGCTACACACACGCGCTACACCTGACCAGCCAGAACACTGAGACTGCAAAAACAGGCCCCCTGCCTCAGTTCTATGCGGACAGATTTGGCTGGCACGGCCTGGTGTCCGAGGTCGCGCGGATTTACAACTCTCTGACGCCTGCCGATCGGGCCAAAGCGGGGATCTTCTGCAACAACTATGGCGAGGCGGCCGCGATTGATTTATTCGGGCCGAAGTATGGACTACCGCCGGCGGTCAGCGGCCACCAGAATTATTACTTCTGGGGGCCGCGTGGCTACACCGGTGCGGTGATGATTGTCGTTGGGGAACGCAAATCCGATGTGGAGAAGTACTGTGAGTCCGTGCAGCAGGTCGGAGCAACCGACAATCCATTGGCCATGCCGTTTGAAAACAGACCAATCTATCTCTGCCGCGGTGGAAAAGGTTCCCTCTCCGCCTTTTGGCCGAACGTCAGGAACTGGTACTAATCGAACGCCAACAATTTCTGTAACGACTTACCAGATGCGAACACGATCGGGCGGAGCCAGGTACAGCGTCTGGCCCGGCTTCACATCGAAGGCTGAATACCAGGCGTCGACGTTGCGCACCGTGTCCGCACGATATTCCGCCGGCGCATGCGGGTCCGTCATGACTTGGCGGCGCAGCGCAGCCGGACGTACCTTCGACCCCCAGTTCTGACCGAACGCGATAAAGAACTGCTGGTCGCCTGTGAACCCATCTTGTTGCGGTGCAGTTTTGCCGCCGAGAGACGCGTGATAGCCGTCGTACGCCGCCGAAATTCCCGCGACATCCGCAATATCTTCAGCCAGCGTTTGCTTGCCATTCACGTGCACATCAGGGAACGGCATATAGGTGTCGTATTGGGCGGCCAGCTTGGCTGTGGCAGCATCGAAATGCGCCAGGTCCGCCGGGGTCCACCAGTCACGCAGACGGCCAGTGGCGTCGAATGTGCTGCCTTCTGTGTCGAAGGTGTGACTGATTTCGTGTCCAATAACCGAGCCAATCGCTCCGTAGTTGACCGCCGCTGGCGCTTTCGCATCGAAGAAGGGCGGTTGCAGAATTGCCGCCGGAAAATTCAGCGCGTCCTGCAGTGGTAGATTCACCGCGTTGACCGTTTGCGGCGTCATCGACCATTCCTTGCGATCAACATCTTTGCCGAGGCGCTCGATCTGTTGATGATAGCGAAATGTTCCGGCTCGCCAGACGTTGCCGAAAATGTCGTCTGGCTTTACTACATATCCGTCATAGCTATGCCAGGTTTCCGGATAGCCAACGCCGACGTAGAGCGCGTTCAGTTTGGCCTCAGCCTCGGCCTTGGTGGCTGGAGCCATCCACGTGAGCGCTTCGATACGCACACGATAGGCGGCGATGATATTTGCGACCATGGCCTGCGCCGATGCCTTCGCTTCCGGCGAGAAGTAGCGTTGTGCGTAAATCTTTCCGACCGCATCCCCTAGCAGATCATCGACAACGAATACGCCGCGCTGCGAGCGAGGACGCTGTTGCGGCACACCGACCAAAGTCTTCCCAAAGAAATCGAAGCGCTCGTCGGCCAGCGCTTTTGGCAGCACTCCTGCGTAATGTTCAATCAAGTGATACCCAAGCCAATCTTTCCACGTTTCCACTGGGGTCGATGCCACCAGCGCCGCTTCACCCGTAAAAGCGCTCGGCTGCCAGACGATGAAACTGTCCTGATCGGCGAGCTTTGCCCCACGGAAATATTCTGCCCAATCCAGCCCCGGAGCCTTTGTGGCGAAATCCGAGCGCTTCCAGGTGTTGTCCGCTTTGTGAATGTCTTCATCATCGGACAGACTGGTGTGCGTTTGCGCGATCGCCTTTTCCAGCGCGATTACACGAGTGGCGCGCACATCCGCATCGTCAAAACCGGCAAGCCGAAACATCGCTGCCACGTGGGTCTGATATTTTGTCTGGATCGCCTTCATATGAGCGCTGTCGCCCAGATAGTACTCGCGGTCAGGCAGCTCAATTCCGCCCTGCAGCAGATATGGATGGTAATGTCCCGGATCGTGAAAGCCCGGCGCAACCCACAGTCCGAATAGATTTGCGGTATGGAAGTTGGTGTTGTTCAGCGGATCCACATCCACCCGCAAGCTTTCACCCAGGGCGCGTGCCAGGTCGCTTTTGGTTTTGATCGCAGCGATGGCGGCAAGTTGCGAGTGCAACGGCGTCAGCCCTTTCGTCTCAATTGCGGACTCGTCCATGTAGGAGTTATATAGATCGGCGATTTTGCGCGCTTCCGATTCCGCCGGAGCGTTGGACTTGGCAGATTCCTGAATCAACGCGGCAGTGTTCTTGTTGGCCATGTCATCCAACGTAGAGAAAACGCCGATACCTGCGCGGTCTGCAGGAATCGCTGTCCGCTTGATCCAATCGCCGTTGGCATACAGGTAGAAGTTATCTCCTGGTGTCACCGACCGATCCATGTTGGCGACGCTGATTCCATGCGTGGCCGGCTGCCGCTCATTCTCGGCACTCTGTGCATGGAGGACCAATAATGACGGCGCAAGAATCACGCAGGCCGAAGCAATAAATACAGAATGAACGGATGGACGAAACCCCATGCCAGTGCTCTCCTTGAGTCCTACATCGATGGCCCACAACCGATAACAGATACAACCGTTTACTTGGCACCGATCAGGGTAGCACGAACGATATGGCCGCGAAATTCGGGTCGATCATGACGTTCCGGAAGGCTACACTGAAGATTCAAGCTATGAATCACGTCGACCCAGGACGAAGTTCTAAAATACCGACCGTGCGCATCCTGACACGCTACATTCTCGGCGAGGTATTTTCCCATGCTTTGGTGGGCATCGGGTTATTTACGTTTGTGCTGTTCATGCCCCAGCTGGTCCAGATTCTAGAGCTCGTTGTGCAGGATGGCGCGTCTCCGATGAGCGTTCTGAAGTTGGTGCTGTTCACTCTGCCCAACTCTTTAACCGTCACTATTCCGATGGCGCTCCTTGTCGGCGTCCTGCTGGGGCTGAGCCGGTTGGCTGCCGATAGCGAAGTGACAGCTATGCGAGCGTGCGGCTTTGGCGTGTTTCAGTTTGTCCGCATCGTCGCCATCGTGGGTGTGGGCGCTTGGTTTCTGGGACTTTTCAATTCTTTGTATCTTGCGCCCAAGGCAACCACAGCGATGTTGAGGGTAGAAAACTCGCTGCGCGATTCTCAGGCCACATTTCAAGTGCAGCCGAGAGTTTTTTACGAAGACTTCAAAAATTCCATTCTGTATGTGCAGGATGTCCGGGTTGGCCGTCGCGCCTCTGTATGGTCGCATGTGTTTTTGGCGGACATCAGCGATCCTCGCTCTCCGAAGATTACGTTAGCCCAGCAAGCCACTGTTGTCGGCGGACAGCACCATGATCTGCGCATGCGGCTACGCGATGGCGAGCAGCATGAAATGCCTCCCAACGATCCCGGAGCATACAGTATTTCCACTTTTGCGCAGACGGATCTTCCAATCCAGATCAGCGGCAGCGGTCAGGAAACTACGCGCATTGGGCACAGCGACGTCCCAATTCTGGCCATGTCCAATCGTGAATTGTATGACCGTGCCCACTCTGCGAATGGTCGCTGGTATCAAATGGAACTGCAAAAACGCTATGCCTATCCGACCGCATGCTTGGTGTTGATGTTGGTGGGCATTCCGCTGGGATTGTCGTCGCGGCGCGGCGGCAAAAGCATGGGATTCGTGCTGACGATTTTTCTTGTGTTTGTGTACTACTTCCTTTCGTCCACAGGGATGGCGCTGGCCAGGCAACAAAAGATTCCGGTCACGCTCGGCGTGTGGGGAGCCAACTTGTTGTTCGGCATGGCCGGCATGCTGCTGCTATATCAAATGTCGCGCGGGACAGTTCGCTTCCCGATGCCGCGGGTCAGCGAGAAGGTGCGCAGGATTTTTGGTCGAGGAGCAGAGCCATCTCCGGGAGCCGTCTTCGATGCTCTGCCACGAGGCACGTTGTACGAAGGCTTTCCGCTGATCCTGGACGATTATGTGTTGCGCTCATTCGTTGGCAGCTTTCTTCTGGTCGAGATCAGTTTTGTGATGCTGTCGCTCATCTTCTCTTTGTTTGAACTGCTCAGCGATATCATCCGCAATCATGCCTCCCTGGAAGTTGTCGGTGAATATCTGCTGAACCTGATGCCAAGCATGATTTACACGATCACACCGCTTAGCGTGTTGATCGCCGTCCTGGTCACCATCGGATCTCTCAATCGGTCGAGCGAACTGACAGCAATGAAGGCCACCGGCATCAGCCTGTATCGTGCGGTGGTACCGATTTTCATGATCGCCGCCATCCTTTCCGTCGTAATGTTCACCTTCGACCAGTTCTACCTGCCGAACGCCAATCGCAAACAAGAGGCACTGCGCAGCGAAATCAAAGGCAAGCCGCCCCGTACGTTTCTTCGCCCTGACCGGGAGTGGGTGTTTGGCAGAACTAAGCCGAACGAAGGCGCGCGGATTTTTTATTACGAATATTTCGACTCCGCGAACAATCGTTTCGCCAACCTGACGGTTCTGGAGTTTCAACCTAACAGCTTCGTTCTCGCAGGGCGCATTTTTGCCTCCGACGTGGTTTGGGACCCGCAGCAGCATGAGTGGGCATTCGAAGATGGCTGGGAGCGAACGTTCCAGGGCGGCACAATCTCCTCCTACCGAAAATTCAGCAGCGAGGTATTTCCAAGCATCACCGAACCGCCGGGCTATTTTAAGAAAGAAGATCTCCAGTCTTCCGAGATGACTTTCGCGGAACTTGCCCATTACATCCACGACCTGAGCGAGAGTGGCTTTGACACTCTTCCCTTGCGGGTTCAACTCGATAAGAAAATCGCGTATCCCCTGGTCACCCTGGTGATGGCGATCCTGGCCGTTCCCTTTTCTCTGTCCATGGGACGGCGCGGATCGTTGACGGGCGTTGCTGTCGCCATTGGTGTGGCCATCGCTTACTGGATTGCTGCTGGGTTGTTTGAAGCCATGGGCAACGTCAACACGCTTCCCGCCGTGCTGGCTGCATGGTCGCCCGATTTGCTCTTTGGTCTGGTCGGTGGGTATTTGCTGTTGCGTACTCCAACCTAGGCAAATCGCGGGCAAACCATCTTAGATTCCTGCATCCATCCTTCTTGGCTACAATCAAATGTGAGAAGGAATTCAGTTGACTCTGCTCGAAAATCTGCGCCCCCTGTTTCCGTACATGCGACGCTACCGCCGCGGATTTCTGCTGGGCGGCTTTTTTGCAGTTTGCAGCAATGCCATCTGGGTTATGTTTCCGGAGGTCATCCGTCGCGCCATCGACGACATGACCAAGCACCTGAGCTATCGAGGCATTCTTTTCTATGCCGGAATCCTGGTCGCCGTAGCCCTGTCCAAGGGCGTCTTCCTCTTTCTGACCCGATGGGTCCTGATTGGTCTTTCCCGCGACATTGAGTATGACTTAAGGAATGATTTATTCCGCGTCCTTGAACGGCAAGCTCCCTCCTACTTCCAGGAAAATCGCACAGGCGACATCATGGCGCGTGCGACCAATGACCTGAACGCCGTACGAATGTTGCTCGGTCCGGCCATCATGTACAGCGCGAATACGATTCTGTTCACGATTGGCGCTTTGATTTTCATGGTGCATATCAGCCCATGGCTAACCCTGCTTGCGTTTGTGCCGCTGCCGGCTGCCAGCATTCTGGTCCAATACTTCGGGCGCAGGATTCATGAGCGGTTTGAACGTATTCAGGCGATGTATTCCGACATCTCTGCGCAGGTACAGGAAAATGTTGCGGGTGCCCGCCTGGTACGCGCCTTTGCGCAGGAAGGCGCGGAGGTTGCCGCTTTTGAACGGGCCAACTCAGAATATGTTCGACGCGCCCTGCTTCTAGTTCGCCTGATGGGGATGTTGTGGCCTACGCTGGAATTTATGCTTGGGTTATCCCTCGTCGTCGTGCTGCTGGTGGGAGGACACGAAGTCGTTGACGCGAAGATTTCAGTGGGAGCGTTCGTAGCATTCACCACCTATATGGTGATGCTGACATGGCCGGTGATCGCCCTTGGATGGGTTGTCAACCTGGTGCAGCGCGGCACGGCGTCGGTCACTCGGATCCATGAAATTCTGATCGCGGAGCCGTCGATTTCAGACGCCACTCTGCCGGCCGCCGGCGCTGTCACAACAGACATTCAGGGTGAGATCGAATTTCGCAATCTCAGCTTCGCTTACGACAGTTCCGCAGGCCCGGTATTGCGAGATATCAATCTACGAATTCCAGCAGGCAGCAGCTTCGCCATCGTCGGGCCCACCGGATCCGGCAAAACCACGTTGGTCCGCCTGATTCCTCGACTGCTGGAAGCGCAACGAGGCATGCTGCTGGTTGACGATCGATCGGTCATGGATTATCCGCTGGCGAAACTGCGCGAGGCCATCGGATTTGTTCCGCAGGAGACTTTTTTATTCAGCGAGTCGATTCGCGAGAATGTGGCCTTTGGAGCACCGGCTGCCACGGAGCGGGAAATTCTTGATGCGGCCGCCACGGCTCATATCCGCGATGAAATTCTTGAGTTTCCCAAGGGATTTGACACGCTCGTCGGCGAGCGCGGTGTCACGCTTTCCGGCGGCCAAAAGCAGCGCACCGCTATTGCCCGCGCACTGGTGCGCGACCCTCGCATCTTGATCCTGGATGACGCGCTATCGAGCGTCGATACATACACCGAGGAAAGGATCCTGCAAGGATTGGCGGAAGCGATGCGCGGCCGCACCACGATTTTTATTTCTCACCGCGTTTCAACCGTTCGCCATGCCGACCAGATCGCAGTGTTGGTTGACGGTTCCATCGTAGAGTTAGGAACGCACGACGAACTGGTTGCCCGCAACGGCTACTATACCCAACTCCACGAGAAACAATTGCTGGAAGAAGAGCTTTCTGTCGTCGGTTGATGACGCGACTGTTTCGCTCGCTGTGCCGCGGTCGTGCTCCCGAATTCCGCGGTCCGCTCTTACACAACCGCCGAGTCCAGTTGCCGTCGTAGATCATCCGGCTGATGGCAGTGGGCAAAAGCAGTCTCCCGAGAGATGCGATTGGCGCGAACCAACTCACCTAAAGATTGATCCATGGTCATCATGCCTTCGCCACGGGCGATCATGATTTGAGAGCGAATCTGGTGGTCGTGACCTTGCCGGATCAGGTTGCGCATTGCAAAGTTGGCCATCATCACCTCGGTCGCCGGATAACGCCCGGTCCCGTTCGATGCAGGGACCAGTTGCTGCGCCACAATGGCCAGCAACGCCAACGACAACTGCTGCCGGATTTGCTGCTGGTGCCCGGTCGGAAACACGTCAAGGATGCGGCTGATGGTTTGGGCCGTGTCGTTGGTGTGCAGCGAAGAAAGAACCAGATGACCGGTTTCCGCAGCGGTCAGCGCAGCAGACATGGTTTCTGCATCGCGAATTTCACCAATCAAAATCACGTCGGGATTTTGCCGCAAAACCGAACGCACTGCTTCCGCAAATCCGCGTGCATCGGCGCCCACCTCCACCTGCTCCACGATCGAGCTGCGGTTGGGATGCTCGTACTCGATGGGGTCTTCAATGGTGATGATGTGATCGCGGCGGCGAGCATTGATCAAGTCAATCAGTGCAGCGAGGGAGGACGTCTTTCCGCAACCTGTCGGGCCGGTAAACAGGACGAAACCTTGGCGTCGTTCGGCAAGTTGGGCCAGGATGGCGGGAAGATGAAGCGAATCGAGCGAGGGGATCTGCGCGGGAAGCAGCCGGATCGCCGCCGCCAAACTTCCACGCTGGTAGTGAACATTGGCGCGAAACCGGCCAATGCCGGGGCGCATGAAACAGAAGTCGATGGAGCGATTTCTCTCGAGTTCCTGCGACAGGCCGGTAGTCAGAAGCGATTGTAGATAGCTGCGCACGTCATCCGGAGAAGTCAGAGTGCTGCTGGCTGTGGCCAAAGCTCCGTTAATGCGAAACGCGATGGGAGAGTTGGCGACCAGCAACAGATCGGACGCTTGCCGCTGGGCGGCGAGAGCGAGAAGCTGATCGAGATCGCGCGGAGCTGTGCCGGATTTGTCGCCGACACGCGGCGCACGGTTGACAGATCGGTTCAGCTCCTCAACCAGGCGGGCGAGTTCGCTGTCGTTGGCGGACATGCAACCTAGTATGACTGAGAATCGTATCGCAATAAAGGAGGCTGACCTGAGCGTCGAAAAGCGATGGAATCAGCCGGGCTTGGTTGCTGAGTTATGCTCCGGCGCAGCTGCAAACAAAATGCATCGCCGTACGCTAGCCCCGTTCCGTTATGCCTATGGCCTTCACTATGACGCGCTTGCGTCGCTGGCCGTCGAATTCCGCATAAAAGACGCGCTGCCATCGGCCCAAATCAAGCTTGCCCCCGGTGATTGGCAAAGTTGTCTCATGGTGCAATAAAAGCGACTTCAGATGCGCATCTCCGTTATCTTCTCCGGTCTGATGATGGCGGTAATCCGGACCCACGGGCGCCAGCTTGTCCAGCCATTCCATAATGTCCTCAATGAGTCCTTCTTCCAGGTCGTTGACGTAGACCGCAGCTGTAATGTGCATCGGTGACACAAAACATAACCCATCCTGGATTCCACTGCGACGAACAATTTCTTCCACCTGCGGAGTGATGTGGACAATTTCACGTCGCTGCGGCGTCTGCATAGTCAGGTATTCCGTATGTACCTTCATGAGACATAGGATACTGAGGAGAGCTGGAACGCTGCCAGCAATGGAATCTCCATGAGCCGTCACCACCACAAATCGTCACACGAGTCCGCAGGGTCACCAGCCGAGCAGCACTTGCGCAACATGTATGCGGCGTTGCTCGATGCCTACGGAACCCGCAAGTGGTGGCCCGC
Source organism: uncultured Acidobacteriota bacterium (assembly GCA_963735505.1). Taxonomy (GTDB): domain Bacteria; phylum Acidobacteriota; class Terriglobia; order Terriglobales; family Acidobacteriaceae; genus JAKAAZ01. The sequence continues at coordinate 627,124 of CAVTLR010000019.1, forward strand.
GGAAACCGCGTTTGAGGTGATCCTCGGTGCGTTCTTAACCCAGGCGACAGCCTGGCGCAGTGTCGAGCGCTCCATCGCGAACTTGCGTGAAGCCGGACTACTCGGCATCGAAGGAATTCGAGAAATTGAGGAAGAGAGACTGCGCGAGCTGATTCGACCTTCGGGCTTTGTTCAGCGAAAAGCAGCGTCGATTAAAAGCTTTGTCCAATTTCTGGACGAACGGTACGGCGGATCGCTGGAAAAAATGGCGGCGGCGGCCACTGTTGATTTGCGCCAACAGTTGTTGGCGCTTCCCGGGGTTGGGCCGGAGACTGCGGATGCGATCTTGCTATACGCGCTCGAGCATCCGGTGTTTGTGGTCGACGAGTACCTACGGCGTGTGGTTACTCGGCACGAACTTCTCCCCGCCAACGCGCGCTATGCGGACTTACAGTCTTTAGGAGATGGCGCGATTGCGAGTTCTACCCGCGAAGAAACTGCTCGCCACGCCAACGAGCTGCACGCTCTGGTTGTCGAAGTCGGCAAGCGTCATTGCGGCACCACCCCGCGATGTGATGGATGTCCCTTGCAGCCGTTTCTTCCGGACGCGAACTCGAAGCCGCTATACTGAAGGTTCTGGCTGGTCGCAACAAGGCAGAATAAATCCCCCCGCTGAAAGGAAACTCGCATGAAAAAGTTTTACCTGTCCGGCGCACTTGCTATCGCGGCGATGTTGTCCGTCGGTGTCGCCGGCGCTCAGACCACAACTCTAAAAGGCATCGTCAGCGATCAGATGTGCGGTGCGCATCACATGATGGCCGGGGCCAGCGCGCAAAAATGTACCCGCGAATGCGTCGGTATGGGATCTCCCTACGCGCTCATCGTTGGCGACAAGGTATATGTGCTGCAAGCCAACCCCGAAGTCAAGAAGGAACTGTATGCGCTTGCCGGCGCGCCGGCAGTCGTCAAGGGCACAGTGTCCGGCATGACCGTACAAGTCGCCGCGGTTGCGCCCGCCAAGTAGACGCTCGCATTTCATCGGTGCCTATGTGGTTCGAAAGTTTTCGCCAAGCGCGACCCACGTCACCCGAACGTTCGCCGACTGATTAATTCCAACGATGCCACTTCTACTCCACGTCGCGACAACAAATCCCGGAAAACTTCGTGACTTTGAAGTGGCCGCCAAGCCACACGCGCGCGAAGTTCAGTTTGCCCGACTTCCCGGAATGGAGCGAGTTGACCCGCCAGCCGAAGATGGAGCCACCTTCGAAGAGAATGCCCGCATCAAGGCGACAGAATATAGCCGCCATGCACCTGGAACGATCGTGCTGGCTGACGATTCGGGCTTGGAGGTCGATGCGTTGCACGGTGCACCGGGTGTACGCTCAGCGCGATATGCGGCTGACGCAGGCTTTGATCCCGAACCAATTCATCCAACCGACGACGACACGCGCAACAATGCATTCTTGTTGGAGAATATGCGAGGGGTTCCGCCGCTGCGAAGAACTGGTCGGTACCGCTGTGTCTTGGCGGCGGCCCGCGACGGAGAATGCATCGCGGTAGCGCACGGCACTGTGGAAGGCACCATTCTCGAAATGCCGCGCGGCAGCGGAGGATTTGGATACGACCCTATTTTTTACGTGCCGGAGTTGCACCTGACCATGGCGGAGATCAGCCTTGAAGAGAAATACAAGATCAGCCATCGCGGGCATGCCTTGCGACGTCTGCTGACTCAGCTGGTTCCCAGTCCGCGCGAAGCGGAAAATCTGTAAGCCCCGCTCAAGTTAATTCTTCGTCGTAAGTTCAACCACGGGAGCGATATCCACCTCGATATCCTCACGCTTTTTCACGCTGGCACACAGATAGTCGTGATTCATGGTAGCGATCACACCCAGCGGAATCTCTTTTGGGCATACGCCGGTGCACTCGCCAATACTGGTGCAATTGCCGAAGGCTTCGGCGTTCATCTGCGCGACCATCCGCAACGCGCGACGATCACGCTCCGGACCGCCTTGGGGAAGGATCCCGAGGTGCGCGATTTTTGCTCCAGTAAATAGCGCAGCGGAAGCGTTTGGACAGGCCGCCACGCAGGCACCGCAACCGATGCAAGAGGCAGCGTCCATCGCTTGATCCGCCGTCTCCTTTCCTACTAAGAGCGTATTTCCATCGGGTGCGTGACCGGTCGAAACCGAGATGTAGCCCCCGGCCTCAATGATGTGATCAAAAGCGAGACGATCCACAACCAAGTCCTTGATCAGCGGGAACGCCAGCGCACGCCAGGGCTCAATCGCCAACTCGTCGCCGTCTTTAAAGTGCCGCATGGTCAGTTGGCATACCGTCGTGGCACGCTCCGGGCCGTGGGCCACGCCATTGATCATGAAGCCGCAGGATCCGCAGATGCCTTCGCGGCAATCATGTTCAAATGCCACCGGCTCCTCGCCGTGTTCGATCAGAGATTCATTCAACACATCGAGACATTCCAGCATCGACATTTCCGGATCGACATTGTCGACCGCGTAGGTGACGAACTTGCCCTTCTCTTTACAGTTCTTCTGCCGCCAGATTTTCAATGTCAGTTTCATTACTTGTAGCTCCTCTGGCTCGGATGAACGTAATGGAACTCGAGCGGTTCCTTGATGAGTTCAGGCGGCGAATCGGGGCCACGATAGTCCCACGCAGAAACATAGGAATAATGCTCATCGTCGCGCTGAGCCTCGCCGTCCGGCGTTTGATACTCCTCGCGGAAATGGCCGCCGCAGGACTCATTCCGATCGCGGGCATCGATGCACATCAACTCGGCGAGCTCAAAGAAATCAGCGACCCGCCCAGCCTTCTCTAGACTTTGATTCAGATCATCGTCACTGCCGGGAACGGTCACATCGCGCCAGTATTCGTCGCGCAATGCACGAATCTTTCCAATCGCAGTTTCAAGTCCCTCGGCGGTGCGCGCCATGCCACAATAGTCCCAAACAATTTTTCCAAGTTCACGATGGAAAGAATCCACCGTGCGTTTTCCTTGAATGGCGAGCAATTTATCGATCTTTTGCCGAGCGTCATTCAAAGCTTCCTTTACCTCAGGGCGCGATTCATCCACCTTGGCGAACTTGTGGGTCGCCAGGTAATTCCCAACGGTGTACGGAATGATGAAATAGCCGTCGGACAATCCTTGCATCAAGGCGCTGGCACCCAGGCGGTTAGCGCCGTGATCGGAGAAATTCGCTTCCCCCAGCACGAACAGGCCCGGAATCGTGGTCTGCAGGTGATAATCCACCCACAGGCCGCCCATGGTGTAATGGATCGCCGGGTAGATGCGCATCGGCACCTTGTAGGGATCTTCATCCGTGATGCGCTGATACATGTCGAACAGGTTTCCATAGCGCTCGCGAATTGTCTTCTCGCCCAGGCGCGCGATGGCTTCGGAGAAATCCAGATAAACGCCGAGCCCGGTCTTCCCCACTCCGCGTCCTTCATCGCAAACCGCTTTGGCATTGCGCGACGCTACATCGCGAGGGACCAGGTTTCCGAAGCTGGGATAACGGCGCTCCAGGTAATAATCGCGCTCATCTTCGGGGATTTCGTTCGCTGGCCGCTTGTCACCCGTCATCTTCGGCACCCAGATGCGGCCGTCGTTTCGCAGTGACTCGCTCATCAGGGTCAACTTCGACTGGTACTCGCCGGAGACAGGAATGCAAGTGGGATGGATTTGGGTGAAGCATGGATTGGCAAACAGCGCCCCACGTTTGTGCGCGCGCCAGATGGCGGTGGCATTCGAGCCCTTGGCATTGGTCGACAGATAGTAGACGTTACCATAGCCTCCGGTAGCCAGGATCACAGCATCTGCCAGATGAACGTCAAATTTTCCTGTCACCAAATTGCGAGTAACAATTCCTCTCGCCTGGCCATCGATGACAATCAGATCCAGCATTTCTGTGCGCGGAATCATGGTCACCGTCCCGGCATGGACCTGGCGCTCCAGCGCCTGATAGGCCCCCAATAGCAGCTGCTGACCCGTCTGGCCACGCGCATAGAAAGTACGCGAAACCTGCGCGCCGCCGAAAGAACGGTTCGTCAGGGTTCCACCGTATTCGCGCGCAAACGGAACGCCCTGCGCAACACACTGATCAATGATGTGATTGCTGATTTCCGCCAGCCGATAGATATTGGCTTCGCGCGCGCGGAAGTCGCCGCCCTTTACCGTGTCATAGAAAAGCCGATGAATGCTCTCGCCATCGTTGGGGTAGTTTTTAGCGGCGTTAATGCCTCCCTGCGCGGCGATGGAGTGCGCGCGACGTGGCGAATCCTGAAAGCAAAAACATTTGACGTTATAGCCCAGCTCGCCAAGCGACGCCGATGCGGAGGCCCCCGCCAGGCCAGAGCCGACCACGATCAGGGAATGCTTACGCTTGTTGGCAGGATTGACCAGCTTCATGTCGAAGCGGGCCTTGGCCCATTGCTGTTCAATCGGACCGGAAGGGATTCTTGCGTCGAGTGTCATGTTATCTCACGAGTCCAAGCAGAATGCTGATCGGGATCGATATGTATCCCAGGACAATCAGAGTTGCAATCAAGAGCGCAGCGCGTTTCATGGTCTGCGTGTGACGAGGATGCGCGATTCCCACCGACTGAAACATGCTCCAAATGCCATGGCGCAAATGGAAACCCAGGAGCGTAATCGCGAAGATGTACCATGCCGAAACCCACCAGACCTGAAAGCCCGACACCAGGTTGTGGTAGACATCGCCTGGAATAAACTGCGCTTCGGGATGAATGTATCCAGCCGTGAACTGCAGCAGGTGAAAGATGATGAACACCAGAACGATGGGCCCGCTCCAGTACATGGTGCGCGAGGCGTAGGAAGAATTGATGGCCTCTTTGCGCGAGTAGCCGATCGGTCGCGCCTTCTTGTTTCGCAACGCCAACTGTACGGTGGCGATAATGTGCAGAATGATCGCGATGATCAGCGTGCCGCGGACAATCCATAGCACCTCGCCAATACTGTGCAGAAAATGGCTGTAGGCGTTGATTTTTGCCGGTCCTTCAAAGACCTGCAGATTGCCGAGCAGATGGCCAATCACAAATAGGAACATCATGGCGCCCGTGACAGCCATGACGACTTTCTTTCCGTTCGTGGACTGCCAGAATGTGACCGCACGATTTCTGCGCGGGCGAAGTTCTGCGCTTATCGTTGCGCTCATGAAGTTTTTCCAACCTTGTCGAAGTAGCTCATGAATCTCCAGACCCTGCCTTGGGATGAGGATTTTTGATCCCGCCCTATCCTGATGCTTGAGACTGTGGATTCGATGCGCGTCCTGCGCCACCGATTCCTGTCGAACACACGCGGACCTCCACGCAGTCTGCGCAGAAACCGCCATTCAACTGGCAGGAAGAGACACGGAAGAGTCAACTTCTATTATTGGAGCGCGATGGGGTGACAGTCAAGGAAGGCGGCCGTTATGCCGCATCCGTGACCAGCCCAACGATAGCTGGAAGGAAGTTCGTCGATTGGCCGCCGCGAGGAATTGGATCGACACTGAAATGGGAAGTCTCGCATCAGCCTCTCAGTGCTTCCAGAGACCAATGCGAGACTGGGGGAGGGCTGTCGCCCGATCAGCCATTACGACTGAATTCTGCAGTTACATCATTTCCATCTCAAAACAAAATACCTAGACGGGACCTACGTTGCTGAATTCCCCCGAGTCGTTCTTTTGTTCTCGGTCTATCGCGCGTCCCGCAGCTTTATCAGCCTCGCGTTCCACGCGACGATGCGATCGTGCAGCGTCATCGGTTGCCGATCCAGGATCGTTTTTCCCAACTGCTGGAGTGTCCTTATTCAATTCACGAAGATCTGTCATCATTCCACCTTCCTGTTAGATAGAAGATGAAGGTATGGCAGTGCGGGTTGTCCTTCCTCCGTTGCTACTCGAAGATGATCAACAGATTTACCGCTCGTTCACTTGATCTCGCTCATTTGAATCTTCATCACTCTGTTCCGTAGTCTCCTACTGACACTGTTTAAAACTGATTGCAGAAGCCATCGAAGTTTCGCCCGATCCAACCGCTACAGGGCCATTCGGCGCTTCCAGACTCCCCGCCGTGCAAGCGCCTTCAGTACCGGTGCCGGGTATTGCGGCAACAGACTCCGCGGTGTATTCGGCCTTGCTTCCCGGCTGCTGCTGCTTGAATTGTGCTGTTTGTTCGGAGCAAGCGACGACATTCGGGGATGAGGTGGGAAGTTGCATGGAAAACGGCGCGCAATCCACACCGCCCGCGCAACTCGATCCATCCGTCGTCAACATAGCTTCGTCGTATGGGCTCTGGCTAGGCAACAGCGGCACAGTGATCGTGACCCCGCTGGTCGCAATCTGCTGCAGTGCGTCTGCCTGCACCGCCAGCGAAACACCCAGCGAATTTGTGCCTGTACCTTGTGTTGAAATCAGCCCCTCCAAGGTACCTTGCTGCGATCCGGGCACCAGCGGAATTTTGCCTGCCAATTGCCCGGACTGAATGCCCATCTCGACGCCGGCTGAATAGGAAACGCTAGCTCCATCCACTCCGACCGCGACCAGATCATACGTCCCTTGCGGCACTGGGCACAGAGTAAAGGTGCCATCGCTGCCTGCAACGGTACGCATCAAGATCCTGTCGATTCCCGTCGCTGCATCCTTTTGCTCAAGGGCCACCACAACATTCCCGTCCGAAAGCGGCTGCCCGGTTTTCGAGCTGACAACGGTGCCACTGATCGTGCTGCCGGTCGACGGAATCAACCCGGCGTGAAAGATGGGATTGAGTTCGTATTGGCCGTCGGCTGTTGCCAGGATGGATGAGCACACATCAATATTCAAGTCGATATAGGGTTGATCGCCGGCGTTGAACGCGATACTCCCGTTGATAATGTTGTTCGCCGTCAGTTGAATCCCCTGGCTTGCTGCTGCCGGAAGCACTAGATCATGCAAACTGTTATCAGTTCGCACCAGGCAGTTGGCGTAGGAGGCCCCGCACGCGTTGTTCGAAACGCTCGACGCATGGGAATCCGGCGCGAGAAAGATACGCACCTGCTGGTAATTTCCGGCTGTCACTTGTTGCCCCACACCCAGCGAAGCCAGGAAGCAGTTACTGTTGGCTTGTCCCATCAAATCTACCTGCTTGGGAGCGGCAGAGAGACCGGGTGTCAGGTCAACAAAACTCGGATCGTTCGCCGCTGCGTCTGCGTTGGTGCTCGCTTGCACATCCGCAATGGTGACGTAGACGTGAGTGAACGGTCCACCAGACCCTTTGCATGCAGCTGGATCGCTAATGACAATCGACACCGAAGCCGGGTTAGTAACCGGAGTAGTAACTGGATCGGTAACCGGAGACGTAACCGGCGTCGTGGGGGATGTCAGCGTGGAACCCGTATTGGACGGCGAACCTCCGGCACATCCGAAGGAAGCAAGACAAAGCAGCATGACTACGCACGCGGTGGGGATCCAGGGGCGCATTGACTCTCCGATTTAACTGTAAAACTTACATATAAAAATGGTTGTGAACATGATTATGCACGCAAGTTGCCACAACCCAAGGTGTTGCTAACTTTTGCAATGTGGAAATTGGTTTCATTCCGTAAATTACTCGCACCGCATCACCATTTCCAGCGCAATGGTTACTTGTACGTTACCAAAGTGGGACATTTTCCCATTTCGGGAATTTTAGGGAGATCGAAAAGTTTTACAAAGTGCGTACTTTTTACACGGAACCTTGACATTGAATCGCCCTCGGATTCGAAGTACTTTCGCTCTCCGTCCGTGGCAGACTGGATCCATTTCTCGGTTACCCTTAACTTTCGAAGGCGGGATCGATGCATCGCCGAAGCCACAGAATTTCTCCAAACCGTTACAATACGGAGTGATGGTTCGTTCAAGCTTTCGACTCCCTCTCCTGTGTTCAATCGCCCTTTTCAGTGTTGTCGTTTGCGGCCGGATGTATGCGGCCGGAATTGGCAATTCCCAGGATACCCAGCAACAGCAAACGACCCCGCAGTCAAACGATTCTGCCGCACAATCCCAGCAGGCCGCTCCTGCTGCAACGGATGCATTGCCCGACGACCCGGCTACGACGGCTCACATTGAGGCGCCCATCGCTCCCGACGGTCCAACGGCTGTGTTCGATACAACGATGGGCAGAATGACGTGCGGGCTCTACACCAAAGAAGCCCCAGTCGCGGTTGCAAACTTTATTGGACTGGCAACAGGCACCAAGGAATTTACCGATCCCGTCACCCACAAGAAAGTACATGGCAAGCACTTCTACAACGGCACCACATTTCATCGGGTGATTCCGGGATTCATGATTCAGGGCGGAGATCCGACGGGCACCGGAACGGGAGACGCGGGATTTTTTTTCAACGACGAGATCGATCCAAATTTGACGTTTAATGTAGCTGGCCGACTGGCAATGGCAAACTCCGGTCCAAACACCAACGGCTCGCAGTTTTTTGTTACTGTGGCTCCGCAACCTTCCCTCGACCAGCACTACACCATCTTTGGGCAATGCGATCCGGCCAGCGTTCTCGTCGCCGAATCCATCACCCAGGTGCCGCGCGATTCGCAGGACAAACCTGTTGATCCGGTCTATCTGACCAAGGTGACTATTGTGCAGCCGGGCCAACCCTTACCGCCCGCTCCCGCGCCATCGACGCCTCCGGCCGCAGAGACTGCTCCAACGCCGGCACCGAGTCAACCTTGATCGTCTACATTTGGAACTCTCAACCGATAGCAACTTGGACTGTGTCATTCGACTAGATCTCTACCTTTCAAGAGGAGTTTGCCAATCATGACCCAAACACCCGGAACCTACGCCATCTTCCAGACATCTCAGGGCAAGATCGTATGCCGCCTCCACGAAAAGGAAGCGCCGAAAACCGTAGCCAACTTTATTGACCTCGCTGAAGGCAATCGCGAGTGGACGCACCCAACCAATAACAAGAAATCCAAAGAGAAGCTATTCGATGGAACGATTTTTCATCGAGTCATTCCAAAATTCATGATTCAGGGCGGCGATCCGGCCGGCACCGGCTTCGGCGGTCCAGGCTACAAGTTTGAAGATGAGACCAAGGGTTCGCCACACAGCTTTAATAAGCCAGGCAAGTTGGCCATGGCCAATTCAGGACCGAACACCAACGGCTCGCAGTTCTTTATCACCGTGGCTGCGACTCCCTGGCTGACAGGAAATCACACGATCTTCGGAGAAGTCGTCGAAGGTCAGGACATCGCGGATAAAATTTCCGAACTGGATCGCGACCGTTCCGACAAACCTCGCACTCCCGTTGTCCTTGAGAGCATCACCATCGAGCACGTCGCGTAGATCTATCTCGTGATTCGATCCTCCCTGAATCCTTTTCACATTTCCATCGATCTAAGTCGTAAAGAAGGATTCAGGGGGGTAAGAGATGAGCGAAAGCAAGAAAGTCGCGCTGATTACTGGCGCTAACAAGGGCATCGGATTAGAAACTGCACGCCAGCTGGGAAAACTTGGCATTTCTGTTATTTTAGGTTCGCGCGATGCGGCCAAAGGTGATGCCGCGGCGGCAAAACTTCGCGCAGAAGGCATCGACGCGCAATCCATCAAGCTTGATGTGACAGAGGCGAAGGACCGCGATGCCGCCGTCAAGTTTATTCAGGACCACTTCGGAAAACTCGACATTCTCGTCAACAATGCCGGAATTGCGGAAGAAGGGGGCTGGGGCAAGAATACGACCAGCAGCACTTCTGCTGCGACGCTGCAAAAAACTTTCGAGACCAATTTATTCGCTCCGGTCGCGTTGACTCAGGCGCTGCTTCCTTCGATTCGAAAAAGTCCCGCAGGACGCATCGTAAATCTCTCCAGCATTCTGGCTTCAAACACTTTGCATAGTGATCCCAAATCTCCCATCTACAACAGCAAAGCCTTTGCGTACGATGCATCGAAGTCTGCGCTGAACGCCTTTACGACTCATCTGGCGCACGAATTGCGCGACACCAATATCAAAGTGAATTCGGCGCACCCAGGATGGGTGAAAACGGATATGGGCACCGACGCCGCGCCGATGGAAATTGTCGACGGAGCGAAAACTTCGGTCTCGCTGGCGACGCTGGCGAAAGATGGACCGAATGGAGCCTTCATTCACATGGGAAAATCGTTGCCTTGGTAGCGCGCTGATGCTTCGACATTAGACGCAAAGGGAAAAGGCCCGCACCATGCGGGCCTTTCCTTTTCCAACTGAATCATTCTAGACGCCGATCACGCCGCATAGTTCCTTTACCGAATTTGCACTCTTCTGAAGACCCGCCTGCTCCTCGTCCGTGAGTTTGATCTGGATAATTTCTTCCAGACCGCGAGCACCCAACTTGCATGGAACACCGATGAACAGGCCGTGAATGCCATATTCACCTTCGAGATACGCCGCACACGGCAAGATCTTCTTCTTGTCCTTCAGAATCGCTTCCACCATTTCAACGGCGGCCGCGGAGGGAGCATAAAACGCGCTTCCCGTCTTCAGGTGTTTCACAATCTCAGCGCCACCATCGCGTGTGCGTTGAATCAAACGCTCAATCGTGGCCGCATCCATCAGCTCTGTGATCGGAATACCGGCAACGGTGGAGTAGCGCGCCAGCGGCACCATGGTATCGCCATGACCGCCCAGCACGAACGCGGTTACATTTTCCACGCTCACCTTCAATTCGTCTGCAATAAACGTGCGGAATCGCGCCGAATCCAGAACGCCCGCCATGCCGATCACTCGCTCGCGATTGAACTTGGAAAGCTTGTAAGCAGCCTGCGCCATCGCGTCGAGAGGATTGGAGACGATCACGAGGAAGCAGTCCGGTGATGCCGCAACCACTTTGCTGACGACATCCGACATGATCTTGAAGTTGGTGTGCAACAGATCATCGCGGCTCATGCCGGGCTTGCGCGGAATTCCTGCGGTAATGACAACGACGTCGGAATTTGCCGTGGCTGCGTAATCGTTGGAGCCGATGGCGTGGACATCGCGCTTTTCGATGGGCATAGCTTCCATCAGATCCAGGGCTTTCCCTTGCGGAACACCTTCCACCACGTCGACCAAAACGATGTCAGCTAATTCCTTGGCTGCGATCCAATGCGCAGTCGTGGCTCCCACATTTCCCGCGCCCACAATTGAAACTTTCTTCCGCATATTTCTCCTTTACAAAATTTTCTTCAAAGCCGATCAGCGTGTCGTTGCGACCGCGTCCATGTTTTCAATCATTCGAGTTGCAAATTCACTGGTGCCCACCTTGGTGGCTCCCTGCATCTGCCGCTCAAAATCGTAAGTCACAAATTTCTGCTGAATCGTTCGCTCCATGGAGTTTTCGATCAGTCGAGCCGCCTCGGTCCATCCGATGAAATCAAACAGCATCACGCCCGATAGCATCACGGAACCTGGATTGATGACATCTTTGTCCGCATACTTTGGCGCTGTTCCATGAGTGGCCTCAAACACCGCATAACCGTCGCCGACGTTCGCGCCCGGCGCGATTCCCAAGCCACCGACCTGCGCCGCGCACGCGTCAGAAATGTAGTCGCCATTCAGGTTCGGAGTCGCCAAAACACTGTATTCATCTGGGCGGACGATCACTTGTTGAAAAATGGAATCCGCAATGCGGTCGTTGACCAGCAGTTTCTTCTTCCATTTGCCTTGCCCGTGACTGACGCCGATGCTGTCGACCACATGCTTTACTTCCGCATACACTTCGTCGCGAAACTTTTGCGGTGCATGTTCAAGCCCTGGTTCGATCATGGCGGCATTCTGTTCCACTGTCAGACCCGGCTTCGATTCCAGGTTGCCAAGAATCCAGCTCTCGCGCTCGGTCACAATCGAATCTCTGAATTCATCGACCGCGACTTCGTATCCCCACTCGCGAAATGCACCTTCGGTAAACTTCTGGATATTCCCCTTGTGCATCATCGTGACCGATTTGCGGCTGTGTTTCAGGGCGAAGGCAATCGCCACCCGCACCAGTCGCTTGGTTCCTGTAATCGAGATCGGTTTGATTCCGATACCGGAATCTTCTCGAATCTTTTTCTTGGTGCCGGCGAGCATGGTGTTGTTCAGGAAATCGAGGATTTTTTTTGCGTCAGGAGTCCCTTCTTTAAACTCGATGCCCGCGTACACATCTTCCGTGTTCTCTCGGAAGATCACGATGTCCAGTTTTTCCGGATGTTTCACCGGACTGGGAACACCCTGGTAGTAGCGCACAGGGCGGATGCAGGAATATAGATCCAACATCTGCCGCAACGTCACATTCAAGGAACGAATGCCTCCGCCGACAGGCGTAGTCAGCGGCCCCTTAATCGAAACCCGCAAATCGCGCGCAGCTTGCACCGTATCGTCCGGAAGCCAGTTCTGGAAACGGGCAAACGCCTTCTCTCCAGCAAATATTTCAAACCACTTGACCGCGCGTTTTCCACCGTAGGCCTTGGCGACAGCGGCATCGAATACACGTTGCGATGCACGCCAAATATCGCGACCTGTTCCGTCGCCTTCAATGTAGGGAATGATGGGATTGTCGGGTACTTGATACGTTCCGTTGGAATATTCGATCGGCTTGCCATCTATGGGCAGCTCGACGCCACTATAACTTACCTGCATTGCCTGCGATCTCCAATTTTTGTACTGGATTGTCCTTGATCAGGCTACCACTCCATCTCTGCCGCCGCCACGTTACGACCGAACGCAAACTCGGAGCAATTTGATCGGCGAATGCTCAAATACAGCCGCCGCGCTACACGACAATCGCAAACTCATCTAGGATAGAAGATGTGCCAGCATTCAACCTAAGCACGATTCGCAAACACACTCCTTCCTCCTCCTTCGGTTTCAGCCTTCGTCTTGCCGCATTGCTTGCAGCACTGCTGTTGGCGTATTTCAGTCCGTTCTGCCAAGCGCAATATGGCGGGGCGCGCAATCCCTCCATGGGCAGCGTGTCGGGTGGTCTGCCAACTTATTTGAAACATGCCGGCATCGCGCAAAACTTGAATCGCAAATTGCCTTTGAGCGCGGCCTATGTCGACTCCACCGGAAAGCCCGTCACGTTGGGTGATTACTTCGGCAAGCGTCCCGTCGTCCTGGCGGAAGTGTATTTCAGCTGCGGCATGCTGTGCCCCCAGGTGATGCACGGCGCTGCAGACGCCTTGAAACAGACCGGCTTCAAGGCTGGCAAGGATTACGAGGTCGTCATCGCCAGCTTTGATCCCAATGACACGGCGCAGGAGGCCGCCAGCGAAAAACAATTATTCCTTAGCTGGTTCGGCGATCCCGGGGCCGCTTCCGGCGTACATTTCCTGACTGGCCAACAGCCATCCATCAATGCGCTGAGCGAGGCCACCGGCTTTCATTACGTGCGCGTTCCCGGCCCCGACGGCAAGATGGACCAGTTCGCCCACTCCAGCGTCGTTATGGTGGCGACTCCGGACGGTCGACTATCAAAATATTTCTCCGGCATTCAATATGAGCCACGCGATCTGCGCCTGGCGATGGTCGACGCTTCGAACCACAGAATCGGCACCGTAGCCGATCTGTTTCTGCTTTACTGTTGCAGTTACAGCCCGTCGTCCGGGCGATACACCGTTTCTATTCTGCGAGTTCTGAGTTTCGCCGCCTGCTTCACAATCCTGGTCATTTTGGGCATGATTTATCTGCTGACGCGAAAGCCGGCAGGAAGAAAATTTCCACCTTCATCGCCGACTGCTGCGTAGGATTCACCGTCTTGACCGCAGTCTTTGCATATCAACTGGGTTCCAATGTGCTGCCTGCGTCCCTCAACTTCGACAAGAACGGTCGCAGGATCCTCGGTGGGTTGCACCACGTGTTGCGTGTGTCCGCATGAAAAAGACTACCAAGGCATAATGGAGAAGTTCTCTGCCTCGGCATCTCCAAAGTGACCCACGTTTTCGATGTCCTCATTCTCGGCGCCGGTGCGGCAGGCCTGATGTGCGCTATCGAGGCCGGAAAACACGGCAAACGGGTGGCTGTGCTGGACCACGCGGACAAGATCGGGAAGAAGATTCTCATCTCCGGCGGCGGCCGCTGCAACTTTACCAATATTCATTGCACACCAGAAAACTTCATCTCTGCGAATCCGCATTTTTGCAAGTCGGCGCTGGCCCGCTACACGCCGCAGGATTTTCTGGCGTTGGTATCGAAATATCACATCCCTTATCACGAGAAAACGCTGGGCCAACTTTTTTGTGATCATTCTGCGCGAGACATCGTAACCCTGCTGGAAGAAGAGTGCCGCGAGGCTGGCGTTCAGATTTTTCTGAATGCTCATGTGGAGAAGGTGAATCACTCCAACAATTTTGAAATCCACACGCACAACGCAGTTTTCTCTGGCGGGGCATTGGTGGTGGCCACCGGCGGCCTTTCCATTCCGAAAATGGGCGCAACTCCTTTTGGATATCAGTTGGCCGCACAATTTGGAGTTGCCATTCAACCTTGTCGCCCGGCCCTGGTGCCGCTGTTATTTTCGAACAGCGATCTCGCCAACTATTCCGACCTCGCCGGAGTTGCGGCTCCGGTCCTGGTTCATTGCGGTTCGGCGCAGTTCCGCGAGAACATGCTGTTGACTCATCGCGGCCTCAGTGGCCCTGCAATCCTGCAGATTTCTTCTTATTGGAGGCCGGGTCAATCGATTGAAATCGATCTTGCCCCCAATGTTGAATTGACGCGTCCCTGGCACGATCCGAGCCTTCCACGAAATTTGTCCACGGCGAAACAGTTGTTGCGCTCGACGCTTCCGCATCGTCTTGCCGACCGCTGGCTCGCGTTGCATCCTCCACAAGGATGGAGCAATGACTCTCTAACGGTGTGGGAACGTCAGTTGCATCACTGGACCATTGTGCCGGCAGGCACAGAAGGGTATGCCAAAGCGGAAGTCACTGCGGGCGGGATCGATACGAATGAACTTTCCGCAAAGACCATGGAGTGTCGAAACGTGCCGGGGATGTATTTTATCGGCGAAGTCGTCGACGTCACCGGCTATCTTGGCGGCTTCAATTTTCAATGGGCCTGGGCATCCGGTTTCTGCGCTGGTCAAGCGCTTGCTGCATGATCCTTGCGAATACACATCCACGCTCTCCTGCACGCCGCAATCTAATTTAAAATAGAAACAATTGTCTCGTTGGCGGGTCTGCATCGTAGACTGCTGCTTCACTCGAATGCGAGTTGTCTGCGTGAAGGTTTCGCTCGAGATTGAATCGGCGCAGACCTTTCCGCCAATTTTGCCAGGGAATGACCTGGACGTGGCCGCTGAGGGTCATATCTTTTCGCAAGATAGAGGTTTAGTTTGGCTCAGATTTGTCGGTTGGCGGCTGCCTCGATGGCCGTAATCTTTGTTTTTGCGGTCCCCGTTGCACGATCCCAATCGGCAAACGCCTTCCTGACCCTGCCAGACAATCCGTCTCCGCAACAACAGCCCAGCAATTCTCAGAATCCTACCGCACAGCAGCCAGGCAGTGCCACGCCTGCGGGTCAGAGCAGTTCGTCGCCCACGCCCCCGGCATCACCACCGCAGACCGCAGCGGAGCAATTAAAACAGCAGGAAAAACAGCGGATATTGGGTGTGATGGCGACCTTTAACACAACCCAGAATCACGATGCTCTTCCTCTGAGCCCTCGCCAGAAGTATCAATTGTTCTTCAAGAGCGTAACTGATCCCTGGCCATTTGCACTGACGGCGGTGGTCGCCGGCATATCGCAGGCCGACGATGATTTCGCTGCATACGGGCAAGGTGTGCAAGGCTACGCAAAGCGATATGGCGCTGCCTACACCGACTATTTCACCGGCAACTTCTTCGGGAATGCGGTTCTACCCAGTCTTCTCCATGAGGACCCGCGTTATTACCAGAGAGGCCACGGCAAAATCATTACCCGCGCCCTATGGGCGGCTGGCAGTACAGGATGGTGCAAGCGCGACGACGGCACCTGGGGCCCGAACTATGCAAATGTGGCGGGAAACCTGATCGGCGCCGCCATTTCCAACGTGTACTATCCAGCCGAGCAACGTACAGTGGGAGACACCATTCAGCGCGGAGTGACTGTGACCGTCGAAGGTGCAATTGGCGCGGAGTTGATCGAATTTTGGCCCGACATTGCCCGCCACTATACCCGGAAGAGGGCGGAGAAGCGAGCTCGGGAGGCTGCCAGGAAGAATGCGCAAGGTACCGCCCAGCCCGCTCCTGAAAGTCCGGCAACCACTGCCCCCTCTAGCCATTAGCGCATCGAGTCGCTCTGCCATCTGACTTCGCAACACCCATCGATCGCGTGCCCATTCAAGTTTCGTGTCCGGTTCGCGGGTACACTGAGATAGATTTCCCTTATTCTTCAGATAGCAATTTTTTATACTGTTGCTTCGGACGCGATTGCAGCTGTGCCGGGATCTGAACTGACAAACATGGATTTTGAACAACTCAAAGCGTTTGTCGAAGTCGCACGCAATGCGAGTTTTTCGCGTGCAGCGGAACGACTGTTTCGCACGCAGCCGGCGATCTCTGCGCAGATTCGTGCGCTGGAAGAGGATATTGGCGCGCGATTGTTTGATCGCACAGGCGGCCGTGTCACGCTGACCGGCGGAGGAAGACTTTTTCTGGAATATGCGGAAGAGACCTTGCAGGCGCGACGCAATATCATTCGCGCGCTGGCGGAAATGGCGCGTACCCCGCGCGGGCAGCTCGTCGTCAGCGCCAACGAAGCCACCTGCCTTTACATCCTGCCGCAGGTTTTTGCCCAATTTAAAGGCAAGTACCCCCGCGTGTCCGTTTCCATCGCGCGCCACGAGCGCTCTCGCACGCTGGAAGCCGTCTTGTCGCAGGAAGTTGATTTCGGCGTAACCACCCAACCCGTCAACGATCCGCGTCTAACCATTGTGCCGGTTCACAAGGACGAGATGGTCGTCATCACGGCGGCGGGCCATCCGCTGACCAGCAAGTCCACAACGAAGTTGGCAGCCGTAGCCGCCTATCCTTTGATCCTCCCCAAGCAAGGTCGGACACGCGATGCGATTGATCAGATGTTCGCCAGTGGGCAACTCAAGCCGGAGATTTCCATGGAGCTGGAATCGAATGAGCTGATCAAACGGTTCGCGGCTGCCGGCGTCGGCGTTGGCTTCCAGGCTCGCTCCAACACGATCACCGAGTTTGCCGCGGGGCTGCTGGGCGTCGTCGAACTGGAAGATGTTCGCATTGCCCGCGACCTGGTCCTCATCTATCGCAAAGACAAATCTTTGAGCCGCGCCGCCCAGGCATTTATTGAGATTATGCACGGCAGTGTCGGCTTACCGCGCAATGCTGCTGTCAGCTAGACCTTCCACGAGCTGAGACTCGCGTCATCGCAAGCCTCCGACGAATCGTCGCACGCTACAATTTTATTCAATGCTGTCTTCCTATCTGATCCATCTCGCATGGCTCTGCTTTGCTGCTTTCATTGGAGGGGGCATCAATGCGATTGCCGGCGGCGGCTCCTTGCTGTCATTTCCCGCTCTGCTGCAAGTTGGCGTGCTTCCGATCCATGCCAATGCAACCAACACAGTGGCACTGTTGCCCGGACAAATCACTTCAGCAGCAGCTTATCGACGGGATTTGCGACGATACCACACCATGCTGCCAACCCTTCTGACAGCGGCATTTGTAGGCGGCGTGCTCGGAGCGCGACTCCTGCTGGCAACTCGTCAGCAAACGTTTTTGCGGATGGTCCCATGGTTGTTGCTTACCGCAACATTGCTGTTTGCCCTTGGGCCCACTTTCCAGCAGCGCGTATTTCAAAGCAGGCATTCGACCCACTCGAGCGGATTGCGACCCATGGCGCGCTTTTTGCTGCCGATCGGCATTTTTGCCATCTCGCTCTACGTCGGTTTCTTCGGGGCCGGCGCCGGCCTTTTGATAATGGCCACCCTCAGCATTGCCGGCATCGACAGCGTGCATGAGATTAATGCTTTGAAAACCATCATCACCAGCACCTCCAACACCATTGCGGCCGCAACATTTATCTTCTACGGTGCGGTTCTCTGGCGCTATGGCGCTGCGATGATGATTGCAGGCAGCGTCGGTGGCTACTTGACTGCGCGCGCGGCACGCAAGCACAAACCCCGCGGCATTCGCGCGCTGGTCGTTACCTTGGGCTGTATCGTAACAATCTACTTTTTCTATAAACTCTATTGACCATCCGACAGGTGTAGAACAAAAGTATGAGCCACGAAGGCATCCGCATTGTTCCGGAGGAGGTCGCGCGCAAAGCATCCGGTCCAGAGAAGGAATTTTCGCGCGACGCCATCGATCCCCAGCATGTCCGGGTAAACCAGACGGAAGGTACAGGTGTCGAGATTCTATGGAAGGATGGCCACACCAGCCACTGGACATTCGCCTGGCTGCGTGCCGCGTGCCCCTGTGCGACCTGCGTGGAAGAGCGTGAAGCCGAGGGAAGAGTACCTGGGGAACAAAAGCCCGAACCGAAAACAGCGCTGCCGCTCTTCAAGGCACCCGTGCGGCCCAACAAGGTAAACGCGGTCGGACGATATGCCATCAGCTTCGATTGGAACGATGGTCACACCAGCGGCATCTATTCCTGGCATTATCTGCGTTCTGTCTGTAATTGCGAGGTTTGTCGCGCCAGCGTCAGCGACGAACCGGGCGCTCCGCCTGCAACAGGCTAAAGACCTCCGCCACATCCGCGGCTCGCATCGCATGACGGCGATGATGCGACTGAAGAAAGCCTTCCTCCACCGCGCGATCGAGCATGGCGAATAATGGCTGCCAATAATCCGCCGTATCCAGCAGGATGATGGGTTTCTCATGAATTGCCAGCTGGGCCCAGCCAAGAACCTCGCACAGTTCGTCCAGCGTGCCATAGCCGCCCGGCATCGCGACAAAGGCATCCGCCAACTCCGCCATCATATGTTTTCGCTCATGCATGCTGCGGACAACATGCAACTCGGTCAAGCCGCGATGGGCCACCTCGCGATCGGCAAGTTGCTGCGGAATAATTCCAATCACTTCTCCGCCGGCGGCCAGTGCTGCGTCGGCAATCACCCCCATCAAGCCGACATGCGCCCCGCCATAGACAAGTCGGAAATCAGCGTCAGCCATCGCGGTACCCAATTCCTCGGCAATATTTCGATACTCAGAGCGCACGCCGACAGCAGATCCGCAATAAACACAAATTGTTTTTGATTTCGACATTCTTGCATCAGGATATCGCGACGCGGATCGACCTCACCACGCGATACACTAAAGGTGTCGCGACGAGTGAATCAAAGTCGCGCGCTCAACCGCAGGAGCCTTCCCTTTCGTGTCCCGATTGCTTGACAATATGAATCCGCCGCAACGTGCGGCCATTGAGAATGTGGATGGCCCATTGTTGATTCTGGCGGGAGCCGGGTCCGGAAAAACCCGCGTGATCACGCATCGGATCGCTTACCTGATTGAAGAACGAGGTGTGCCGGCGGACTCCATCCTCGCGGTCACCTTCACCAATAAGGCAGCCAAGGAAATGTCAGAGCGCGTCGAGCGCTTGATGGACCATCGGAGCCTGGCGCGACCGTTGCTGGCCACGTTTCACTCCTTCTGCGTACGGGTTTTGCGTCGCGATATTGAAGCCCTGCGCATCGGCGACAAGGGCCGCACCAAGGATTTTGTGATCTATGACGAATCCGAGCAACAAAGCCTGATCAAGCAATTGATGCGGCGACTCGGTGTCGAGGACAAGCAGTTCACGCCGCGCATTGTGCTCTCGCGCATTTCCTGGGCGAAGAACCACATGCTCGCTCCGCAGGAAATCTACTTGCAGTCCTCGGACCCGAAATCGGAACGGATTGCCCATCTCTACGACCTGTACAACAAGGAATTGGAGCGGGCCAACGCACTCGACTTTGACGATTTGCTTCTGGAAGCTGTTCGCCTGCTACGCGCCGTGCCTGCGGTTCGGAGTTATTACAATCGCCGCTTCCGCTTCATCCTGATCGATGAATATCAGGACACGAACCGCCCGCAATATGAACTGATGAAGATGCTGGCTGGCGAGGAGCAGAATATCTGCGTTGTTGGCGATGAAGATCAGAGCATCTATTCCTGGCGCGGCGCCGACATTCGCAACATTCTCGATTTTGAAAAAGATTTCCCGCGCGCCAAAATCATTCGCCTGGAGCAGAACTATCGTTCGACCCAGGTAATTCTGGAAGCGGCAGGCGCGGTCGTTTCAAACAACCTGCAGCGAAAAGGAAAAACGCTGTGGACCTCGCGCGATGGCGGGTCCCAGGTGGGCTACTATGAGGCGCTAGATGGCGAAGGAGAGGCGCTTTTCATCGCCGATCACATCCAAAAATACATTCGCCAAACCGGCAACGAGCCTGAACCGCCCCGCATCGCCGTGCTCTATCGCACCAACTCGCAATCGCGGCTGGTGGAAGAGGCCCTGCGGCGATACGGCATCCAGTACACCATGGTTGGCGGGTTCTCCTTTTACGACCGCGCGGAAATCAAGGACATGCTCAGCTACTTGAAGCTGGTGCTGAATCCCAGCGATTCGATTGCGCTGCAGCGCTCCATCAATACACCCCCTCGCGGCATCGGCAAAACCACTCTCGACACCATTGAGCGGCTGGCTCTGGAAACCGGCATCAGTACCTGGGACGCCATCCGCGAAACCATCGTGCAACGTCTGGTATCCGCGCGAGCGGTAGCAGCGCTGGAGAATTTTCGCGGGATCATTGAAGACGCACGCGCCATGCTCGCTCCAAATTTTGCCGACAAGTTGAGCCTGGATATTGCGGCCGCTGCCGACGACTCTGAAGTCGCCGATGAAATTGTCGCCTCCTCTGACGAGGATGCCGTCAGTTTCGACTTTGGCATGACGGACGCCGATATTGCTGAAGCGGAGGACACTCGCAATGGTCTTGCGGAGGCTTTCGATCCGGCAGAATTTTCTCCTTTCGCGACCACGCAGACCAATCAGCAGGCGAAGAAGCTCACACCCCACGAACGCAAATCACTGTCGGCCACCACTCCCCCGTCAGAAGAAAATGCATTTCGCAAGCCGGGAGATGCTGCCACGTTACCGGAGCTGATCAAGTTTCTGATCGATCGCAGCGGCTACATCAAGGTGCTGGAAGACGAAGCCACTCCGGAGTCGCAATCCCGGATTGAAAACCTGCGGGAACTTGTCAACGCCGCACAGGACGCCGACGAACGCGGCGAGACGCTGACCGAATTTCTCGACCATGCAGCTCTGGTCAGCGACACAGACAAGTACGATCCAGAGTCGCGCGTCACGTTGATGACGCTCCATGCCGCTAAAGGCCTGGAATTTCCGCTGGTCTTTCTGGCGGGCATGGAAGAGGGCCTGTTTCCGCACTCGCGCACCATCAACGACGGGGAGGGATTGGAAGAAGAACGCCGCCTATGCTATGTTGGCATGACACGCGCGATGGATGCCCTGCTTGTCACGCGCGCGCGCTTTCGTCGCCGCTACGGCAACGATTCGCCGGAGTTTTCGACACCCTCGCGCTTCCTCGCCGAGATTCCCGGCCACTTGATTGAGGATCTCAGCGCGCCCGTCCCGGCAAATACCTGGGGAGGGTATGCCGCGCAATCTACGCGCTCGAACCCGCACCGCACCGCCCGCGACACCGACGGCGATCAGCATTGGAGCTACGAAGACGAAGATCAGCGCCCGCAGAACGCGGGAGCCAACTCCAACAGCGCGCAAAGAAAGTCCCCCAGCAGCCAAGCGGGAGGTTCGATCGACAACATCGCACAGTTTTTTGCCTCCCGCGGGCAGAAGTTTCCACGACCGCAAGTCCCTGTTGCCGAGCCCTCCGGAAAAACCGGTTTTCGCAGCGGCCAACGCGTTCGACACCCGAAATATGGAGAGGGAGTGGTTTTCAAACGCGAAGGTGAAGGGGAAAACGCAAAGATTACGGTACAATTTCCTCGGTTCGGCATTAAAAAACTTGTGGAGAAGTTCGCCCAGCTGGAGCGAGTCTGAAACGTCTCCTGACTCCATTTTCATCCGCATCAACAATTAGATTTGAAGAGAGAGAATTTCTTACCCAATGGCAAATACGAAGGCAATTACCGATACAGCGGAACGGAAAAAAGTAAAACGCACAGCCCGGAAAAAGGCAGCTCCCAAACCCAAACGCACGGTTCCACGCGGCTCCAACAAGCAAAAGCTGAAGAAGCTTGCCCGTGGAGCAGCCAAGCGCTAGCAAAAGCGATAGTTTTGTCTTTGTTCTCCGGGGCCATCGATGTTACGGCCCTGGCGACTCCATGATGGATTGAGCGAAATGCAATTTCAGGAGCAAAACCCTGTCAAAACAGATCTTCGCCACAAAATCCATCGACAAGCTGATCCGCGAATCTGAGGATCCGGCCCACAGTCTGCGAAAGACTCTGGGTCCGTTGTCGCTGACGGCGCTGGGAATCGGCGCGGTCATTGGCTCCGGCATTTTTACCGTCATCGGCACGGCGATCGCCGGACAGCGCTTCGACGCATCCTCCATTCTCAACTCCCCGGTGTTGGATTTTCTCATTCATCACACCGCCTCCCTGGGACGTCCTGGCGCTGGGCCTGCCCTGGCGGTTTCCCTGGTGCTGGTCGCCATTGTGTGCGCTTTTACCGGCCTCTGTTATGCCGAGCTGGCTTCTATGATTCCCATCGCCGGCAGCGCCTACACCTACACGTACGTCACCATGGGTGAGCTGGTGGCGTGGATTATTGGCTGGGATTTGATCCTGGAATATGCCTTCTCTAACATGGCCGTCAGTGTCGGATTCGCCGCCCACGTTGTCGCGTTGATGGACTGGTTTGGCATTCACCCGGCATTGCGCTGGATTTCTCCAGCCTACCTTCCCAGCGGGCTGCAAGACTTGAGCGGTCACGCACTCTATCCGCCAGGCTGGCATTTCGGATTCAATGTGCCTGCGTTTTTGATTGTGATGTTGTTGACGGTGGTTCTGGTCCGCGGCATTCGAGAGTCGGCCGAAACCAACAACATCATGGTGCTGCTAAAAATAGGCGCTGTGTTGTTGTTCGTCATCTTTGGCTCCCAGTTCATCCACACCTCCAACTGGCATCCGTTTTATCCCAACGGCTGGTCTGGCGTGCTGACGGGCGGCTCCATCATTTTCTTCACCTACATTGGCTTCGACTCTATTTCTACTGCGGCCGAGGAATGCAAGAATCCGCAGCGCGATGTTCCCATCGGCATCATTGCAACACTTGTCATCGCCACAATTCTCTACGTCGGCGTCGCTCTGGTGCTGACGGGACTGGTCCGTTGGCAATTGTTGATGGAAGATGCAGCCCCAGTGGTGAACACACTACGTCGGCTCTATCTTGAAAACCACAACTCAACATTGCACTGGGTGCAGTTGGTGGTCTTGTTTGGCGCACTCCTGGGAATGATCTCCTCCATCCTCGTCTTCCAGATTGGGCAGGCGCGGGTTTGGTTTGCCATGTCGCGCGACGGACTTCTGCCTTCCCTTTTCAGCCGTGTGCATCCGCGTTTCCGCACT
Organism: uncultured Acidobacteriota bacterium; assembly: GCA_963735505.1. Lineage (GTDB taxonomy): Bacteria > Acidobacteriota > Terriglobia > Terriglobales > Acidobacteriaceae > JAKAAZ01. Next base: position 650,644 of record CAVTLR010000019.1, read on the forward strand.
CCCTCGGCGGCCACATGGATTGCCGGTTTCTTTGTCGGCCTTCCATCGGGCCTTCTGGATATCGGCACCTTCGCGGATCTTTCCAACATCGGCACACTCTTCGCGTTCGTACTGGTCTCGGCGGGCGTGATTATCCTGCGCTATAAGGAACCAGATCGCCGCCGCGCTTTCCGCTGCCCTGGCGGCTCGATCATCCCATTGCTCAGCGTGTTCTTTTGCCTGCTGCTGATGCTGGGGCTGCCCATACTCACCTGGGTGAGCTTCTTTATCTGGCTGGCGATCGGGTTGCTGATCTACTTCTTTTACAGCCGGCATCGCAGCGAGTTTTCTTCGAACAAGCGACTCAAATCCTAATGCCAGCGAAGGCCAAATCCGCCCACGCATTCGATGCGCAATCCTGGATTCGCCATCTGCCGAAAGCGGAGCTACATTTGCATCTGGAAGGCACGATTGCGCCGGAAACGTTGGCCGAACTAAGCCGGCAGAACGATGCCGAGCCGCTGACGTTGGATGCAGCTCGCGCCCTCTATCAGTACAAAGATTTCACCGGGTTCATGCTGGCTTTCAAAGCGATCACGGAACGCCTGCGCACGCCGGACGACTATGAGCTAATCACGTATCGCATGATTGAAGCGCTCGCAGCGCAGGGAGTAGTGCACGCCGAAGTCTATGTTTCTGTCGGCGTTGTCTATTACTGGCGGCGAATCGAATTTGAGCCACTGTTGGAAGGCATGGAACGGGGGCGAATTCGCGGTGAGAAGGAGTTCGGTGTTTCGGTGTATTGGATCTTCGACGCCGTGCGTCACTTCGGCCCGGAAGAAGCTGCGCGCGTATTTCACAAAGCTGCGGAACTGAAACAGCTGCACCCATCCATCATCGGCATTGGGATCGGCGGCGACGAACGGCGAACCGGGGCCGAGCCATTTCGAGAGCTCTACGCCGAGGCGAAAAAAAATGGCCTGCATCTCACCGCGCACGCGGGAGAAACTGTTGGGACCGGAGGGCATCTGGTCGGCTCTCAATATCGGCGCGGAACGCATTGGCCATGCGCTCTCAGCTGGACAGGATCCAGAGCTCATCGAAGTGCTGGCCACCAGGCAGGTGCCGGTGGAGATTTGCGTCACCAGCAATCTGCGCACGGGATGTTGTGTACGCCCTGAGGATCATCCGGTACGCGAATATTTTGAGAATGGATTGATGGTGACCCTTAACTCCGACGACCCAGCGTTATTTGGCAGCGATCTTTGTGCAGAATATTGCCTGGCGTACACGGAGTTCTCCTTCACGCTGGAACATCTTCGCGAACTTGCGGGCAATTCCATTGAAGCCAGTTTTCTGCCGCCACGGAAAAAGCTGGAACTGCTGCGACGGGTTGAGCAATACCGAGCGCCCGCGGAAACATAGAAGTGTCGGCCATCCAACCATTTGCGGCAGTTCCGCATACAATCTGACATGTACCAAAGTAAGCACATTTTCTTCGATTCTTAACCGATGTACACGCTATTCGAACGCTTTTGCGATAAGATTTTGGCATGCGGCGTCTGAGCTTACAACTGGTCAGGCAAGAGCAGCCTCAAAGGAAGGTTGGGCCGGGAAACATGATGAAAATTGGTGCTTGCATGACGAAAAAACCTTGGGTTCGCATCATTGGCTGGGCGTCCGTGGCGACGGGTGCGGTAGCCGTTGGTATCTACGTTGGACGAAATTTGCGTGCCCGCTACCTGCTGAATCATCGCACCCCGTACGATTTCTATTCCCACGCCGGCGACAACGGAAGCAACGTGGAGTACGGCGTCGGTATCTAGCGCCCCCAGATAAAGCTTCGAAAAAGGGCTCGGATTCCTCCGAGCCCTTTTTCATTGTGCTGAGGTTTCGGTAAAAAAGCCCAGATCGCTCCGGGCTTTTTGTCGTGGCAGCTACAAAATCCCTACGCCTTGCCCGCCAGTTGCCGCAACACGTACAGCAGAATTCCGCCGTGCTGGTAGTAGAGAATCTCCTGCGGAGTGTCGATGCGCACCGTCGCAGTAAATTTCTTTTCCTGTCACCGTCATGACTGTTGCATTCACGATCACGCTTACGGCCGTCGCGAAATTTGAGTTCTAGCATCTTGTGTAACCCGTAATGTCATAGACTTCTTCGCCGTTCAGGCTCAGAGATTCGGCATTCTGACCCATCTTCAAATTGCAATGGAAGAATTCCCATCCCAACCAGGTTGGAACGATGGATGCGCTCGAACGATTCCGCAATCACTGCCCGCACACCCAGCAGTTTCGGACCCTTTGCCGCCCAATCGCGCGACGAACCCGAACCGTATTCCTTGCCTGCGAGGATAATCAGCGGCGTCTTCCGCTCCGTATAGCGCACGGAGGCATCGAAAATGCTCATCTGTTCGCCCTCGGGCAGCAAGCGCGTTACGCCTCCTTCGGTTCCCGGTGCCAGTTTGTTGCGCAGCCGAACATTTGCAAACGTACCGCGCACCATCACCTCATGATTGCCTCGCCGCGATCCATAACTATTAAAATCGGCAGGCTTCACTCCGTGTTCGACCAAATACTTCCCTGCCGGACCATTCAGTTTGATGGATCCCGCGGGAGAAATATGGTCGGTGGTCACGCTGTCACCCAGCACCGCCAATACACGCGCGCCGTGAATATCCTCCACGACGGAGGGCGTCGCCTTCATGCCATCGAAGTAAGGCGCCTTGCGGATGTAAGTCGAGTCGGCCTCCCATCCATACGTTTTTCCGGTGGGAAATTTCAGCTTCTGCCAGTTGATGTCACCCTCGCTCACAGTCGAATACTGTTTGCGAAACATGCTTGAATCAATCGAGGTCGAGAGCGCGTTTTGAACTTCCTGCTGCGACGGCCAGATGTCCCGCAAATAGACTGGATGGCCGTGTTTGTCTTTGCCCAGTGCATCGTGGTCGAAGTCGTGATCGATTCGTCCAGCCAGCGCGTATGCAACTACCAGCGGAGGCGACATCAGGTAATTCGCGCGTACATCGGAATTAATGCGGCCTTCAAAGTTTCGATTTCCGCTCAGAACGGAGACGGCCACCAAGCCGTGATCCTCAATCGCTTTTCCGACATCGGACGGCAACGGGCCGGAGTTGCCGATACACGTAGTGCAACCATAGCCAACAATGTTGAACCGTAGCTGATCGAGATACTTCGTCAGGCCGGCCTTGTCATAATAATCTGCAACGACTCGCGATCCGGGTGCGAGGGAACTCTTCACCCAGGGCGGAACTTTCAATCCCTTTTCAACGGCCTTCTTCGCCAGTAATCCCGCGGCAAGCATCACCGAGGGATTCGAAGTATTCGTGCAGCTGGTGATGGCCGCAATCACAATCGAACCGTTGTCGAGGTATTTGTTCACATCGACTCCGAAGCGATCTTGAATCGAGGCTGCGTGACCGGGTTCCGGCGCGCCCTTGGCGTTCGTTGCCCCATTTACCGACGGATGACCACCTTCTCCGTCCCAACGCTGTACCTGCCGCTCTGTGTTCGCGCTGGCGCGAGGCCCCTGCAACGCAGGCAATTGTTTCTTGAAGCTTGCAGCAGCCTCGCTCAGCTTGACGCGATCCTGTGGACGCTTCGGCCCGGCTACGCTCGGTTCCACGGTGTCAAGGTCGAGCGACAGAGTTGCGGAATACTTCGCTTCTGGCGCGTCCGGTGTGTGGAAGAGACCCTGTTCCTTGTAATACGCCTCGACCAGCGCAATATGTTGTTCGCTGCGGCCCGTCAATTTCAAGTAGCGCAGCGTCTCCGCATCCACCGGGAAGATGCCGCAGGTGGCCCCATATTCCGGCGCCATGTTGCCAATGGTGGCGCGATCGGCAAGCGACAATTCGCTAATCCCGGCACCGTAAAACTCTACAAACTTGCCGACGACGCCGTGCTTGCGCAACATCTCGGTCACAGTCAACACCAGGTCCGTCGCCGTCGTTCCCTCGCGCAGCTTGCCAGACAACTTGAAACCCACCACCTGCGGCACCAGCATGGATACAGGCTGGCCCAGCATCGCGGCTTCGGCTTCGATCCCACCCACACCCCAGCCCAGCACGCCCAGTCCGTTGATCATGGTCGTGTGAGAGTCCGTGCCGACCAGCGTATCCGGATACGCCTGCACGACGCCCTTCGCATTCGGCTGCGTGGTAAAAACAACACGCGCCAGGTATTCCAGATTCACCTGGTGGCAGATGCCCATGCCGGGTGGCACCGCGGAAAAATTATGGAACGCCGTCTGTCCCCACTTCAGAAATGCGTAGCGCTCCACGTTGCGCTGATACTCCAGCAATGAATTGATCTGGTACGAATCGCTGGTACCGTACTGGTCCACCTGCACCGAGTGGTCGATGACCAACTCCGCCGGCTGCAGCGGGTTGATCTTTTCCGGATCGCCGCCCAGCGAGCGCATGGCATCGCGCATCGCCGCCAGATCGACGACCGCAGGCACTCCGGTAAAGTCCTGCATCAGAACACGTGCCGGCATATAGGCAATTTCTCGTGATGGCTCGGCCTTCGCATCCCATTTCGCCAGGAACTCAATATCCTCAGCGGTGACACTTTTTCCGTCCTCATGGCGCAACAAATTTTCAAGCAGGATGCGCAGAGAGTAAGGGAGGTTCTCGAGCGAGATGCCGTGTTTCGCAAGCGCGCTGAGTTTGAAAATTTCATACGTATGGCTGCCGGATTTCAATTCGGACCGGCTATGAAAACTATTCATGATGAGGCTCCTCAAAAGGCGCGGCGGGTAGACGCAGGGCCGTGCTCGACGGTTCAGGAATGTGTCGTAATGATTCTACGGCCGGGTCGTAGCGAATGAGGAATAGGGCGGCCCTTACCCGCGGTCGGGCTTACCGCGGTGCCAGCGTTTCAGGAAAAGAACCTTGGACACGAAAAGCATAGTCGATCCGGCAGCCATTGGCCGCCTCTTTCCATGGTACCGCCGGAGGGCGACGAAGAAAAGTGACGCCACTTTACGGTCAGAGTTTACAGTCGACAAAGAGGCTCCACGCACATCCTGGCACCTTTTTGCCTTAGCACTCATCTGACAAGCATGCCTCCGATCCATCCGCAAACCCGAATTGGTCATGTCCACCTGAAGGTAGCGGATCTGGACCGCGCGCTCGCCTTTTACCACGATGTTCTGGGGTTCACGGTCACGCAGCGCATTGGTAACACTGCGGCGTTTCTGGCGGCAGGTGGATATCACCATCACATCGGCTTGAACACCTGGGAAAGCCTGCGTGGGCAGGCTCCAGCGCCGGGTACGACAGGTCTCTATCACCTGGCAATTCTCTATCCCACTCGGGCTCAGCTTGCGGATGCTCTCCATCGCCTGTTGCGCGCCGGTATATCTTTGGACGGCGCCGCCGACCACGGGGTGAGCCACGCGCTCTACCTTCGCGACCCGGACGACAATGGCGTGGAGCTCTATTGGGACTTGCCTGCGGAACAATGGCCGCGAACTTCAAACGGGGAGTTGGCGATGGTCACGCGCCCACTCGACTTGCACGCATTGCTGGCAGAGGTGAATGCGCCCGCGCCTTCGTTGGGACCGGAAGATCTGGCGTAAGTCAACTCCCTCCTCGTCCCGCCTCCTCGCGAAAATGCGATAGCAAACGGCACCATGCGGTACATCCGAGAGGGCGACTGCAACATCCAACCAGAAAGTAACTTTCTATCTATGCGTATACGCCTTCTTCTGCTCGTCATTGTGGCTGGACTTCTGACCGCCCCTCGCGTCGGCGCCCTCAACCCGGGAAGCTCCCACCTCGTTCCCGTTACGCAGGACGGAACTCCGCCACCACCCGATGGAACAATTTCGCTGGGACGTGGAAGCAAAATTGTGGTGAACAATGCGGACGACACTCTGAGTCACTGGAGCACATGCACTATGCCGGACTGTCATCCGGGTGGCAAGGGCATTCCAAATTCGGCCAACCAAACCATCAACAACGCGAATCCGTCGGTGGACGGAGCTTCGATGATGCTGACTGAAACGGTGGATTCGACGAAATTCTTCACGGACATTCTGTGGCCGTATAAGACTAGGGGATGCGATTCGTGCACGCAAATGCACACGGATTTCTGGGCCTATCCCGTGAGTTCATCCGGTGTCGATGCGCTGGAGTATGACGCATTTCTGTTCGATGCTACAAACCAGCTGAACATTATGTGGGGAGTCCAATGGAACCAGCGTAAAGGAAAATGGCAGATTTGGAACCAGGCGACGGGTCGATGGATCGACACTGACGTGACGACTGGGCCTACGTTCGGCGCCTGGAATCATTTACAGTTTGCGGACCACCGGGTGATTGGCGACACCGCATGCGGCGGGACGGAATGCCTTTACTACGACTCGATGACGCTGAACGGAACCACATACGACCTGAACTTGTCTCAGGCCGCAGGACCCATCCATCCGGGCTGGCATTCCGTCAGCGGATTTCAGTTCCAACTCGATGCGACACCCACGACGGGTGGCACCGCGACGTTGACCGAATACATTGACGAAGCCAATATGTGGGCCAATTAGCGGAGTGGTCGGCCGCTGGAGACTTTTCGGTGTCGCGCGGGCTTCTCACTCATAGCTCACCGCTACCCAGGATTTCTCTCGCATCGATCGATAGCCTGCATCGAGAATGCAGTTCACGATAAAACCATCTTCATAGGTCTCGCGCGGTTGGCGCCCATCGTGCACACACTCCACAAAATGCTTCATTTCCGCCTGGTACCCGTACGTGAATGCTTCCTCGGGCAACGGCCGCGTCCAGCCGATGTTAATCTCTGCCTTCTCGACCACATACCCGGCAGGCTTTGTCGTGAAGCTTGAAATTGGCGTCATCCGTGTCACATCGGTAAAGATAGATCCGTCGGTTCCATGCACTTCATTGCGCAAATCGAGGCCTCCTTTTGCGGTCCACGATAACTCGCAATGCGCGATGCCGCCGCTGGCAAACTTCAACATCAAAAGCGCATTGTCCTCTCCCTTGGTTTTGTCACCGTGCACCAAAGTAGCTCCCCATGCCATCACCTCTGTTACTGCGTCCTGCTTGCCGAAGAAGTAGCGTGCCGCCTCAATGCAGTGACACCCCAGATCATGCATCGCACCGCCGCCTGTCAGCTCCACATTCCAGAAATGTGCGCTGTGCGGCCCGCTATGGGCTTCTCGCGAACGCACCCACAGCACTTTGCCCAACGCTCCGCTCTCAATTACCTGCCTCGCTTTTACATTCGCCGGCGCAAATACCTCGGTTTCGGCATAGCCGTGGAGCGCACCGGAAGCCTCAGCCGCGTCGCGCAATTGGCCTGCTTCCTGACCATTTCGAGCTAGCGGCTTGGTGCAAACTTGATTTCGTCGCGCGCCAATCAGCGCGTCCATGTCCGTGCTGAATTCTGGCAGGCCCCACTTGCGCGCGAAGGCCTCGGCGCGGCCCACGCTTCTGGAATAATTCACAGCCACTTCCTGATGTGGTACGTCCACCAGTCCCTGCATATAAAAATCCGCTACAAATCCTGAGCCCAGCATTGCGATACGAACCGGCTTCATCTCGCGACCCCCCTTCCCCCGTGTATATCGATTTCAAGAATCAATCGCAAAGCATGCGACCTGTGTGCCGCGCCAGATTTACGCGGATTCTTCTGTGGGCTGACTAGAGCCGCGCCACCGTTTGTGGATCGAGAGTTCCGGAAAAATACTTCTTCAAAACTTGGAGAAATACTTCTTTATCTTCCGCCGTTCGTGCGAACAGTGTCATCGAAGAATGAAATTTCAAGTTGTCCGGAAAGCCAAAGATCTGCTCCACCGATGTATCGCCAGCCTGTAGAACCAAGCCGGTGCATTCTCGAAGCCGCGGCCCTAGCACCGGATGCGCCGCATAGGCAGTGGCTTCCTCGCGACTCGCAATCGCGAAATGCTGCGCGGTTTCGCTGGAACCGAGGCCGCGAATCTGCGGAAAGATGAACCACATCCAGTGGCTTCTTTTTCTACCCTGGCGCAGTTCCGCGCACACTTGCCCGTATACGGCCTCTTGTGCGTCAATGAATCGCTGCAGATTGTAGAGATCATCCATGGCCTGTCGCCTCGCAAGCTTACGACGTCGAAGTCAGCGCCGCACGCCCCACTCCGGACTGATACCCTGTTTTTATACCAAGGAGCGAATGGACGCATGAAGGTTCTCGTGATCGGCGGCGGCGGCCGTGAACACGCGCTGGTCTGGGCGATTGCCCGATCATCGGGCGTAACGGAAGTGGTCTGTGCGCCCGGCAATGGTGGAATCGCTGCGCTGGCTCGCTGTGTTCCCGTGAATCAGAAAGACCTCGACGACCTGGTCCGTGTCGCGGTCGCCGAACAACCCGACCTCACAGTGGTCGGCCCTGAGGTGCCGTTGAGCCTGGGCCTGGTGGATGAACTCTCTCGCCGCGGTATGCGCGTTTTTGGTCCGACACATCGCGCCGCGATGCTTGAAACCAGCAAGGTATTCGCCAAGGAATTCATGCAGCGCCATCATCTGCCCACCGCGCACTATGCTGTCTGCAGTTCCGCCGAGCAACTACCGGACGCGCTGGCGCATTTTCACGCTCCCATTGTTGTGAAGGCCGACGGATTGGCAGCCGGCAAAGGTGTCGTGATCTGCGAGTCGAAACAGGAAGCGGAAGCGGTCGCGAAACAGATGCTGACCGGTCAGTTATTGGACGAAGCACAGCGTCAAGTTGTACTTGAAGAATTTCTTACAGGCGATGAAATATCATGGCTTGTGTTCGCCGATGGAACGCATGTGCTTCCCCTGGTTGCGGCCCAGGACCATAAGCGAATCGGTGAAGGTGATACCGGCCTGAACACTGGCGGCATGGGCGCCTATTCGACCGACACACTGCTGGCGCCAGAGATGCGCGACTGGCTGGTGCACCACGTTGCCCAGCCCGTCATCGATGGTATGGCCGCCGAAGGAGCACCCTTTCGTGGCGTTCTCTATTGCGGGCTGATGATGACGGCCCGTGGTCCTATGCTGCTGGAATTCAACACGCGGTTTGGCGACCCGGAGACGGAAGCGATTCTTCCTCGCCTGCTCGACGGAGAATTGTTGAAGGCGATGGAGGCAGCCGTCGATGGAAACCTGGACCAGGTCGAGCTGCGGTGGCGCAGCCAACCTGCGGTCACAGTGATTGCCGCGTCCGCGGGATATCCAGGAGCTGTGCAAACCGGCCACGCGATCACCGGCCTGGATGAAGCGGCGGCGATCGAAGGTGTCACCCTGTTTCATGCGGGCACCGCTTTGCGGGACGGCAACGTTGTCACCTCGGGCGGTCGCGTTCTGGCTGTCACAGCTGTGGCGGATACATTGCAGTCCGCCTGCGATCGGGCTTACGAGGCTTTGCAGAAAATTCACTTTGAAGGAAACTATTTTCGGCGCGACATTGCTCATCGTGCCTTGAAGAGAAGCAAGGAGAAAGTATGACGACAGCAGCGATCACGCTGGAAGAGTTGCTGGCGGACAACGAAGCCGCCACAAAACAATGGCAGACATGGTTCGCCGCCAACCCCGCCGCTCTCGATATTCCCTGCGCGATTTATAACAGCGGTACCGTCCGCGGGTTGCTAAAACACATTTTTGCCGTCGAGTTGCGTCATTCACAACGGCTCCTCGGCCAGGAAGTGGCGTCTTACGATGCAATTCCTGTCGGCTCGTTGGATGATTTAACGGCTGTCCATGCGCAGGCGATTCAGAATCTTCGAAAATTTCTTTCAACCACGAACGACGCTGCATTGCTCGAGGTAATCCCGCTGCAAACCGTTTCCGCAGGAACCCTGCATGCCTCGCGCCGCAAGCTATGCGCGCATATCCTGCTGCATTCCATCCGTCACTGGGCCCAACTCAGCAGCCTGCTGCGCGAGTCTGGATATAAAACCGAATGGCCGAAGGATTTTCTATTTTCTGAGGCAATCGAGTAGCAACAAAATGCCGCGAATCCGGCACAATCAAGTCTCCCTGCCGAACGATCCCAAGGGTCTTCCGCATGTGCAACGCGGTAGAAATAAAGCGAGTAGATTGAAGGCATGTTCGAACGTAAGTTCACACTTGCCGAAATCATGCTACTGGCCGGAACGCGGGTTGCGCTGGGCGTGGGGCTTGGACTTCTGCTTTCGACCAGACTCGACGAAGATCAGCGGAAGGCCGCCGGCTGGGCCCTCGTATTTGTGGGAGCCATCACAACCATCCCGCTGGCGATGGACGTGATCGGAAAACCGAATCCGGACGAAACCGCGTAGCGCGGACTAGAGACATTCCAGCTTTCCCCCCAATCGCACCCTCGGAGCAAGTCGTGCGAAGCCGGATCGAAACCTCAATAAGCAAAGATTTTATTTTCCTGTGGCGATGAATTTGAAATGTCGGCTCGCCCAATCACACGTTCATGCTGAAGTGATGCGCGTTCATAATCATCCCGCGCTTCAGGTAGAAACGATGCGCATCGAAGCGCTGGTGTCCCGAGTCGAGATGCAGTTGCTCGCAGCCTTGACGGCGAGCCTCTTCCACCAACCAATCGAAAACCATCCCGGCATATCCGCTGGAACGATGAGTCGGCAGCGTGACCAGGTCGTCGACGTAGAGAAAACGCGCCTTTGACAGCTGATGCAGCACGCGGAATCCAGCAGCCGCCACAGCATCCGGCTCTCCAGGCAAAAACGCGGCCACCACGCGATAGCCTTCCGGACGCTGCCGCTGGTTCACCCAATCGGTGAAGCTCTCAGCCGTCGCCATTACCGGTCGACCCTCGCGCAGCACGCAAAATGCTGCGTAGGTTCGCCCCGTATCTTCCGCGGCCACTTCCCTCACTTCCGCTTTCTGCAAATCCTTAGCCATCCAGTTTCCTTGTGACCAGCTCGTTCAGCAGCGCGGGATTGGCCCTTCCTTTTGAGAGCTTCATCACCTGACCGACAAAGAATGCGGACACCGTCTTTTTGCCGCCACGGTATTGTTCTACCTGCTTCGGATTGGCAGCGATCACTTCGTCAATCATCTTCTCCAATGCGCCGGAATCGCTGATCTGCTGCGGTTTCTCGCGCTCGTAGACGACGCCAAAGTCTTCGCCCGTCTCGAAGGACCGGTCGAACAACTGCTTCAACATTTTGCTGGAAAGCGCGCCGCTTTCCGCTAGATCTGCGGCTCGTGCAATCCCCTGCATCGAGATGGGCGATTGCGCCAGTTCCAATCCCGCTGCTTTCAGTCGACCCAGCAGTTCACCCTGCACCAGGTTGGCCACGCGCTTTGGACTTTTCGCAGCCTTGGCTGCCTGCTCAAATTGGTCCGCAAAGTCGCGGCTGCTGGTGAGCACTTGCGCATCCTGGGCGGTAATCTCGTACTCCGCAATCATGCGTTCGCGACGCGCTTCCGGCAACTCCGGCATGGTGGCGCGAATCTCTTCCTGCCACGCTGGGCTGACCACCAGCGGTGGCAGGTCCGGATCGGGGAAATAGCGATAATCGTGTGCCTGCTCCTTCGAGCGCATCGAATACGTCCGGCCCTCGGCAGAGTTATAGAGACGCGACTCCTGCACCACGCGTCCGCCCCCCTCGATCACCTCTATCTGCCGTTCGATCTCATATTCCAGCGCGGCGCGAACAAATCGAAAGCTGTTTACATTTTTTACTTCCACCTTGGTTCCGAATTTCTCCGCACCCTTCAGCCGCACGCTGACATTGGCATCGCAGCGCAGCGACCCTTCTTCCATATTGCAATCGCTCACCGCCGTGTACAGCAGAATCTCCTTGATGCGCGTCAGATATTCGTAAGCTTCGTCCGCGGAGCGAATATCCGGCTCGCTGACAATTTCCACCAGCGGCGTGCCACAGCGGTTCAGATCAATATAGGTGCGCTCGCGCGAGTCATGGAACCCTTCATGCATGCTCTTGCCGGCATCTTCTTCCATGTGCAGCCGTGTAATGCCGATACGCTTTGTCCCCCCGGTAGAGGCGGGCACATCGATCCATCCATGTTCGCCCAGCGGCTTGTCGAACTGAGAAATCTGGTAGCCCTTCGGCAGGTCAGGATAGAAGTAGTTTTTGCGCGCAAAAATTGAAGTTTCGTTGATCCGGCAATGCAACGCCATGGCGGCCAATGTCGCAAATCCAACCGCCCGTCGGTTCAACACTGGCAGCGCACCGGGCAATCCCAGGCAAACCGGGCATACCTGCGTGTTTGGCGTGGATCCGAATCGGCTCGAACATCCGCAAAACGCCTTGGTTTCCGTCAGCAATTGGACATGCACTTCTAGGCCGATGACCGGTTCATACTTGGCACGAACTTCAGGAGAAAGGATCGAGGTGGCTGCCATAACTGATCCAATTTTAGCAAGCGAACAAGTGCGGTCTCGCTCGTTCAATAAATAACGAAGTGTACGTCGATATCGATCAGGACTGCGACTGGTTTTCCGTTCATCGTTGCCGGCGTAAACCGATATTTCTTGACAGCCTTGATCGCGTTCTTGTCGAGACCTCCGTCCAAAGTCTTCTTCACGTGAATATCCTGCGGTCGGCCCTGAGCGTCCACAACCAGTTCAACAATGCAATGACCTTCTAATCGTGCACGTCTTGCCGCAGTCGTGTACTTCGGCATGGGCGCATGAATCACCTTCGGCGGCAACACAGCGCCACCGACCTGATGAATGTCTTGATTCTCGACCGCAGCCGATTGGGAATGGTCAGAAGATACCGCAACCAACCCATTGTCTTGGCTGCCAACATAGCTGCTTCTTCCAGCGGCTTGCTGTGGGATTGCAAACGAAGCCCATAGACAAACAAGCGTAGCGACCAAAGCCTGCGCGCGTGAACGCCTCAATTTTTCGATGGACATAAGTTTGTTCCGCACCGGGTCGAATCGGCGGCCTCTCGCTGGCTGGCATGAGTGGTTCAATTCTAGCAAGCGACGCGATACGATCTCGACGTATCGTCGGCCGCGCACGTAGAGTTCGAGTCGCCGGAGTGCAATGAACCGTGAAATATCGATTTTGCCTCAGGCGATGAGAATGAAGGTTGCAATGCATTGAACCACGAGGTATATTGTTTCTCAATGAAGGCCAAAGAAACCAATCCGAACTTTATGAACGGCGTTCCCGAACTCCTGATCCTCCGGCTGCTGCAGCAAGAGGAGATGTACGGATATGAGATCGTGCAAGCCATCCGCGACCGTACAGACGCCGTGATCGCCGTGGGAGAAGGAGTTGTCTACCCCGTGCTGCACGGCCTGGAGCAGGATGGAGCCCTGCGGTCCCGACGCAAAACGGTCAACGGTCGAAGCCGAATTTATTACTCCGTGACAGCCGCGGGTTCGCGTCGGCTGGTCGATCTGTCGCAAACCTGGAACAATCTGGCAACAGCAATTCAAGCCATGCTAGCGGGAGGAGATCATGCCAAAGCCGTTTGATGAACTGCGCGAACAGCTGCTGCGCGCGGGCGTCGCGCCCCGACATGTGCGCAGGTACCTGACCGAGCTCACAGACCATTTGGCAGATCTGCGGAGAGAAGAGATGCATTCGGCACGCAATGCAGGAGACGCAGAAGTGGAGGCGTTCGCGCGGCTCGGGAACATGGACGACCTGGCCAAAGCGATGATCGAGCAGCGTCAATTCCAATCCTGGTGCGCCCGTGCACCCTGGGCGATGTTCAGTCTGGCGCCCACGTTGGCTCTGGCAGCAGCGTGGGCGGTTGCCCTGTTCATTCTGTGGTCCGGCTGGAATATCTTCCTGCCAGGAGCCGACACGCCTTTCGGCGGCCACCGGGAAGGTGGGTTCGCGAATCTTTATTTTCAATTCGGCAAGGCGATCTACTTCTTCGCGCCAATACTTGTCGGTTGGGGAATCGGGGTCGTCGCTGCCCGTCAACGATTGAAGGCGATCTGGCCTGCCGTCGGTCTCATGCTGATCGCGCTGATCGGCGGCGCGAGCCAGGTCCACGCGAGTCGCACAGTCACCCACGGATTCGGACATATCAACATGAGCTTCAATCTCGCACCCACCGCGCAAGGCGGTTATCCGGATGGCCTGCTACATGCCGCAATCCTTCTTGCGATCACAGCTCTTCCCTATCTCATTTGGAAATTGCAAGAGGTTTGGAGGTTGGCGTAGCCCGCGTTTAGCGGCGCGAGATGATGAACAGGTGGTCAGCCTCGATGAGCCGCCGAGCCTGCCCGCGTGCATGGTTCGACCAGGGTCCGCTAGGATCCAGCCGGCTATAGGTCATCCAGTGCGGCAACGCGCGGCGATGTTCCCCTATGCGCTCATACGCCAACGCCAGGTTGTAGTGCGCATCCGCGTACCTGGGAATAATTCGGATCGCCGCTTTGTAAGCATCAATCGCTTCATTCAGTCGCTGCAGCTCGTCCAGCGCATTGCCAAGATCAAAAAACGCCAGCGCATAATTCGGGTCGGCCTCCGTGGCACGACGGTACACCTGCTCCGCCAGAAGATATTGCCGCTGGTTGTAATAGATTGTCCCTAAATTAATCAGAGCAGCCGCGTGACCGGGATGTAATTCCACGGCGTGCTGGTACAACTCAATCACCCGCCCCACCAGACCCTGCTCATCTTCCATCCGCACGGCTTCGTAGAAAAGCTCCGCCGCTTGCGATTCGCGGAATCGCTGATGCGCAACTTCCCCCACCACGGTACAGACACGCTCCGGACTCCGACCCTCGAAATCGAAGACCAACTGCCTCGATAATGGATCGACAATTGCACCCTCATGACGGAAAACAACTCGGCTGCCGCCGTACACCATGCCGGCTTCCAGCAGAGGATTACTCATTCCGGAAACGCGCTGCATGGCCGCAATGGACGCAGAAATGCGTGAACTCTTGATCCGCTGCAGCGATAGAAGGCGAAGTTTCCTGAGTTGGGAAAGCTGCTGAAAAGTGTAGGTTTCGAGAGAGTCGATGAGTCCAGCCCGCTCCCAACCTTGCAGCTGGCGCGCGGACACTTGCAGGATTCGCAATACATCTTGACGGTTATATCGGGTCACAGATAAGTGCTCGCAGGTACCGTCTCTCGTCACGATTATGCAGTGTTTTGGCGGTGATCGCAAGAACATTTGATAAATTTCCGAGGAAAACCGGTACCGAATTCCCGCTTGTTTCGCGGAGTATTTTTGTTGCGCGGCGACTCTCGCACGGAGTCTGCTCTTCTCCACAGCGAAAGGTTTCTGAGCCGGCCCTGTACTTGTCCGCGACCCGCTCGACGTGGCGGTCCCCGGCGTCATGCACTGCACTGCCTCTTTCTGTGATGAAGGTCACATGTTCCCACGCCGCCCAATGTTACCTTGGCAGCTGAATCGAGCCTTTCGGGGCCATTCGTTCTCAGTGAGCAAATCTTGCTCCGACGACACTATGGTGGTCGCACTCCTGGGGCCTGACCCGCCGGGCAAAAGGATCAAGCGTGCATCGTATGACGAGTCGTGAACGAGTCTTCGCGGTTCTTAGCGGACAGCAGCCGGACCATCGTCCCTTCATGCCGATCACAATGATGTTTGCCGCGGACGTTCTTGGAGTGCCGTATCTGCAATGCATTCTCGATCACAAAACCATGGCGGATGCCCAGATCAAGACCGCCGAAATGTTCGGCTTCGATCACGTCTCCGCCATCGCTCCTACTTCTGAGGCTGTAGACCTGGGCGCCAAATTCCAATGGTTCGACGATCAGCCTCCGGGAATCATTGAGCAGGACGCTTTACTCGCCGACAAGTCTGCGCTGACTCGGCTGCCTGCGCCCAACTCCGTGTTCGGCTCCAGCATGGAAGACAGGGTCCGCGGTGTGGAGTTGTTACGCCAGCGTGCAGGAAAAGATCTGATCGTGGAGGGCTGGGTGGAGGGTCCTTGCTCAGACGCCGCCGACTTTCGTGGCATGAATCGCTTGATGGTCGACTTCTCCGACGACCCTGCATTCGTAGCGCATCTCTTCGATTATTCGGTGGAACTGGCGACTGGATTTGCGGCAGCCCAAATCGCCGCTGGAGCCGACATCATTGGGATCGGCGACCCACCTTCCTCGCTGGTTGGCCCCCGCATGTATCAGGAACAGATTTGGCCGTGGCAGAAAAAGTTGGTCGATGCAATCCACGCCAATGGCGCGAAGGTCCGTTTACATGTGTGCGGTAATACACGCAGAATCCTGGCGGATATCCGACGCCTGGGATGCGATCTTGTGGACGTTGACTCTCCCGTGCCGATGGAGCAGGCGCGCGCGCAAGTAGGGCCCGAGCAGGCACTGATCGGAAATCTCGATCCGGTGCGCGACGTTCGCAACGGCTCGCCGGAATCCATTCAAAAGTCTCTGGGGGGACTGCAACGTACCGCCGGCGAGAACTGGATTGTTGCAGCAGGCTGCGAGATTGTTCGCGATACGCCGCATGAAAACCTGCACGCCATAAGGATGTTCGCTCACTCTCACACCGCGAAGGCGATGACTGCATGACGATGTTGCATGGTTGCCCTGCGGGTCACGGCGGACGCTTTACGTTGCCGCCTGGCATCTCCGGCTCAGTTCGCGGGAACAAGAAACTGCACTGAAGGAGAAGATCATGGTTCGATCCGAAGAACTGTACGGTGCAATCCTGAACGGCGACGCAAAGAAAGCTCACGCTGTGACAGAAGCTGCGTTGGCATCCGGCGCGGCGCCCATGGATTTGATCACCGGCAGTATGGTGCCCGCGATGGACGAAGTGGGTCGCCTCTTCGAGACAGAGGAGTATTTCGTTCCGGAGTTGCTGCTTGCCGGACGCGCAATGAAGAGCGCGATGGAATTGCTGCGTCCGCGGCTGGCGAGCTCCGGCGAGAAGCTGGCTACCCGCGTGGTGATTGGCACGGTGAAGGGCGACATGCACGACATCGGAAAGAACCTTGTCGCCTCCATGCTGGAAGGCAGTGGCTTCGAAGTTTTCGACCTGGGCGCTGACGTCGGCCCGGATAAATTTGTTGCTGCTGTTGAAGAGCATAAGCCGCAGGTAGTCTGCCTGTCAGCGCTGCTGACAGTCACAATGCCCGCTATGAAGAAGACGATCGATGTGCTGGAATCCGCAGGTGTGCGCCAGCGCGTCAAGGTGTTGATCGGCGGTGCGCCTGTCACCGGGCAGTATGCCAAAGAAATCGGCGCGGATGGCTACAGTGATAGCGCCAGCGGCGCCGTCTCCCTGGTGCGACAGATTGTTGCGCAAGCCTGAAACGAAGACTCTGCGCGAGTGGATGACGCGCAACGACGAAGGACTGAGCGCCTAACACCACATCGTCGAATCCAAAAGGATGGTCCCGCGTTGAATGGCCGGCAAAGAATCGATGCAGCGCTGCATGGCAGGTGGCCCGATCGGACACCCGTGATGCTGCACAATTTTATGATGGCTGCGTGCGAGGCCGGCGTTTCGATGCGACAGTTCCGCGATGATCCCAGGCTGATTGCCCGATGCTTCGGCGAGGCAGTTGAGCGATACCAGCTCGACGGCATCATGGTGGATATCGATACAGTCACTCTAGCAGGCGCAGTTGGTGTGCCCATCGACTTCCCGGAAGACAATCCGGCTCGCTCTCGCGGAGCGTGCTTGCCTGCGCTCGAAGCCGTGCGAGACCTGGAGCCAGTCGACATATCCAAAGATCCACGGATACAAATTCTGGTGGAAGCCGTTGCCATCCTGGTGCGCGAATATGGGAACGAAATCTTCATCCGCGGCAACTGCGATCAATCTCCCTTCTCCCTCGCCGGAGAGATGCGTGGACTCGACCAGTGGCTCATGGATGTCGCATCGCAGGAAAACGATGAGCTCGTCCACCGCCTGCTCGGGTACTGTACCGGCGTGACTTGCCAACTCCTTCGACTGATGGCGGAAACCGGAGCGCACATGCTTTCAAATGGCGATAGTCCCGCAGGTCCGGACATGTTATCCCCGCGTTTCTACGGCACGTACGCTTTACCTTATGAGCGGCGGCTTGCAGCGTGCTCCCATGAGCTTGGGCTGCCCTATCTGCTGCATATCTGCGGGAAAACCGACCGAATCCTCCAGCAAATGGTGATGATCGAAGCCGACGCATTGGAGATCGACTATAAAACCAACCTGCAGATGGCCCACGATACCTTGAAGGGTTCAGTCACGTTCGTCGGCAACATCGATCCTTCTGGAGTTCTCGCCCGTGGAACTCCGGAATTGGTCCGGCAAAGAACACAAGAGCTTCTCGATACGTTTGCAGATAATCCGCGGTTCATTCTCAACAGCGGCTGCGCACTCCCGGCTGATACTCCGCCGGAAAATATTCGCGCGATGTTGGCATGTGTACGGAATCATTCTGAGGTCATTTTGTCGTGATTGCAGCACGAATAGGCTGGAAACAGGTTCCGGCGATATTTTCTTTGGTGACACCATGCGCCTGAGAGTAATCAGTTGTCAGGTCCTCACACGCGAGATGCTGCAGGTTATCTCCGCGTCCCCACATGCAGTTGAGGTCGAATTCCTGACCATGGGACTTCACGACCTGGGCGCTGGGATGCGCCCTCGACTGCAGAAATCCATTGATGCCTCGGACTCCGAGGGTTATGACGCCATCGTCCTGGGATATGCACTCTGCGGTCGAGGTACGGAGGGCTTGCGAGCTGGGGAAACTCGTCTCGTACTACCCCGTGCACATGACTGCATTGCGTTACTGATGGGCGACCGACATAGCTATCAGGCTTATTTCGACAGCCATTCCGGGGTCTATTACCGCTCTCCCGGCTGGCTGGAGTTTCAAACGCCCGGACAAATTCTCGAACAAGCGGGTGCCACCGCCGGGCGCGTCCTGGGTGAGCGACGAAGCCGTGAAGAATTCGTCGCGCAATACGGCGAAGATAACGGCAGCTATCTCTTCGAGCAATTCAATGCTTTTCGCAGCCACTATTCTCAACTCACTTATATTTCCCCCGGAGTCGAAGGAGAGAAGGGTTTCCTTGAGCAGGCTCGCGCCGAAGCGAAGAAAGAAGGCTGGAGATTTGACGAGGTTCAGGGTTCGCTCTCGCTGCTGCAACGCCTGGTCAATGGAGAGTGGGATGAAGCCGATTTTCTCATCGTCCCACCGGGATCGACCATTCGCGCAACGTTAGGCGAATCCATTGTTGATATCGCATGAGTATGGAAACGGTCCGAATCCAACTGGAGCCCTCCGCGGCGATTGTCGAGGTACGGTGTGGAGCCTCGCTCAGCTCTCCACTGTCGCTGCATGGCGTCGAGTTCCCCTGCGGAGGCACCGGCCTTTGCGGCGGCTGTCGCGTTCGAGTGCTCCACGGATCGCTCCCAATCACCCAGCAGGACAGTTTGTTCTTCTCTGCCGAAGATCTGGCCAGCGGCCGGCGACTCGCCTGCCAGGCTATCGCAGATGTGCCCCTGGTCCTGGAATGCGAGCAATGGCGTATGGAGATCTTGAGCGACAACTCAGCCATGTCGGACACAGAAAAGCTGGGCCTCGGCATCGCCATCGATCTAGGCACAACCACCATCGCCGCGCAATTGGTCGATCTCAAAACAGGCAACGTTCTTGCGGTGGAAGCCGAACTGAATCTCCAAGCTCCATTCGGCTCGGACGTGATGAGCAGGATTCACGCGGCCCTCTCCGGCGCTGATCTCACAACGATTGTGCGCGCGTCGATTGGCTCGATGGTCGCCAGGCTGGCTCGGCACCGCGAACAGGAAGTTGTCGAGGTCGTGCTGGTTGGGAACACCGTGATGCATCACTTGTTTTCGAGCCTCGACGTGGAACCACTGTCGCACGCACCGTTTGATTCGCCCGACCTCGGCGAACAACGATTCTCCGCGGCGGAACTTAGTTGGCCCCTGTCGCCGTCCTGCTGCATTCGCTTTGTACGCTGCCTCGGCGGGTTTGTAGGCTCCGACATTCTGTGTGGAATCGCCGCCGTCGGCATGCCAACCTCTAGAGAAATGATTGCCTTGGTCGACTTGGGCACGAATGGCGAAATCGCCATCGGCAATCGGGAGCGAATTCTGTATGCCTCCACCGCTGCAGGACCTGCCTTTGAAGCGGCCTCCATTCAAATGGGCATGCGAGCTACTTCCGGCGCCATCTCGCGCATATCGCACTCTAATGGGAAAATTCACGTCACCGTCATCGGCGACCAGGAACCGCGCGGCATATGCGGCAGCGGGCTGGTGGATGCAATTGCGGTGGGATTGGAAACCGGCGCGATTCTTCCCTCCGGACGCGTCGCGAATAGAACCAAACTTTACCCCATCGCAGGTCCAGTGGTTTTATATCAGGCGGATATTCGCGAATTGCAACTCGCTAAGGCCGCCATTGCCGCCGGTTTCAGATTATTGTTGCGATCGCTTGGCAGACGCGCAGAAGATGTCAAACGCATTCACCTCGCCGGCGCATTCGGCAACTACGTACAGCCATCCAGTGCCATCGGCATTGGCTTGCTGGAATTTTCTCCGCAACAAATCCTGCCCGCCGGCAACACGGCCCTGCGAGGAGCAAAAATGCTGCTCCTCTCCACCCACCCACTTGAAGTACCGGAGATGGAACACATCGCGCTCGCCGCCGATCCTGATTTTCAGGATGAATTTGTGAATTGTATGAACTTTCCTGAGGGTCAGCAGCCTGCGTGATGCCACGACCTCAGCCTGTCGCTCTAATATCTTCCGTTGAACTCGTGTACCGCATTCAGCATCGCCACGATGTTTTCAATCGGCGAGCCTGCCTGGATGTTGTGGATCCCGTTAAACACGAATCCTCCGCCAGGAGCAAAGATTTCGCATCGCCGCAAAACCTGTTCGCGCACTTCCGCAGGAGTGCCGAACGGCATTACCTTCTGCGTGTCAACCCCTCCGCCCCAAAAAACGAGGCTGTTGCCATAGTTCGCTTTCAACGCCGCGGGATCCATTCCGGCCGCCGAACACTGCACAGGATTCAGGATGTCGAAGCCAGCCTCAATGAAGGAAGGAAGAAATTTCGCCACCGATCCACAGGAATGTTTAAAGGTCTTCCACGTGGTGTGCGAGTGGACCCAGTCATTCACCCGTTTGTAATAGGGGAAATATAAATTGCGAAAAGTTTTCACCGAACAGAAGGCTGACGTTTGCGTGCCGAAATCTGTGCCACAAACAAACATTGACTGCACCGTATCGGCCAGTACGGCATGAATGCGTTCCAGGTTGTGGATTCCAATCTCACATTGTCGCTCGAAGATCTTGTGTACAAAATCCTGACGGCTGCTGGTCGACACGTACCACTCGGTAATATCGCGAATGCCCTTGGGATGCTTCAATGAGGGTGCCGGGACCAGCGCAATATCTCCGAACGCCGTTCCTCCAAACGTGGCAATCACGCCTCGCCCCGTCGCTTGCGCTGCTTGCGTGGATCGCACTAAATAGTCAAGCTCTTCCTGCGTAATGGCGCTGAATTCCTCCATGTTGTCTTCCGGGTTCAGCGTCTCTTCCTGAAAAGGTTCCTGGCGCACAATTGCATCGAAGAAATATCCTCCCTGAGGCATTCGCCCACTCGGCGGAACAGAGGTGTCGCCTTCTGGATAAATCAGTGTGTCGCCCTTGGCATCGACGGTTGTATTGAAGTTTCCCGGGACTTCGATTTCCAGTCCGTTCAGCCGCCAGCCCTTCCAGTTGTCGGCCGGAAAACCGAACATGGTGTTCCGCGGAAATACACCGACTACATCGATGCCCATGGCATCCGCCAGATCGTCCTCAATCAATCCCAGCATCTGAAACGGCTCGTGCACGCGGACAGGGCGTTTCTCAAGGCCGTAGTGCTCGCGCAGGCCCGCAACGCAGCTGACATGCAGTCCGGTCACCGCCGTTCCCCCAAAGTCGATGGGAATACGATCCGGCTGCTTGTGATTTAAAGCCGTTATCAACCGTTCCCGGCTCGCTGCAATCTGCGAAATAGTCTTCATGGTGGTAGCCCCTGCGCATCCGCTATTCGCACCGGATTATAGATCGCAGACGAACCTGTCCCGCGTGTTCCACGTCACGGCGAACGCGTTGCTCGGTTTTCGGAGGAAGCGATTATTCACTGGATTGGCTGACAGACCGGGCACCAGAACGTAGTTCTCGCGCTCACACCTTGCTTGCGCATCTCGATCAAGGCACCACAGCGGCGACACGGTTCCCCGCGACGCCCATACACCCACAAACGCGCAGATTGATTGGAAGTATGGGTCGTGCGTCGCAGGCCTGCATAGGTTGATATTTCTCCGTCCGCGTCTTCGGCGACGTTCAGCGCGAGAAATTTCCTCGCCGTAAAAACGAGCTGTTCCAGCTGCTTCGGATCGAGCGTTCGAACCTCGCGAAATGGGTTCACTTCACACATGAAACAGGTTTCAGACTTGTAGACATTCCCAACTCCTGCCATCACGCGCTGGTTCAGCAAAACCTCTGCAATCTGCTCATCGGCATGCTCCTGCATCTCGGCAAGGACTCCAGCAACGTCAAAGTCTTGCTTTAACAAATCTTGTCCTAATGCAGAAATCATTGTTTTTCGCAGCAACGACTGTGCGCAATGAAACTCCGCGACAGGAACAGCGAATCCCACCGCACTCCAATCCGCCGTCTCGATCACAACGCGCATATCCTTGCGGGGGCGCCGCCATTTCTCCCCGATTCGATAGAGATGCCACGAACCATTCATCCGCATGTGGGTCACCAGGATCAAGTCGCCAGAGAAGTACATGAGCAGCCATTTACCCCGCGCCTCAACCCGCTCGACGGTGCGCCCCGCAACTTTCTTGTCATCGTCGACGCTGGCCAGGTGAGCATAGGCTGTCTCAAATCGCGCGATGGTCTTCCCCGCCAGCGCCCGATGCAACGCGCGCGCCGAACGGAAGATTGTGTCGCCTTCCGGCACCGCTATTGCACCTCGCGCGACGATGCGGATCCCGCAGGTTGGTGAGCGATTGGAGGCAACAACGAGCGACGCAAATGGAAACCCATCGGCGAGGCGTGGAAGCCGGCATCCAACAAAAAACGCGCGAGGAAGTGTTCCGCAATCGGAACATCGTTCACCGTTGCCAGCAGCAATCCTGCAGGGCGCCCCGAACCTCGCGCCTGCAGATCCTGCTGTCCAAGCTCCGCCAAAAAATTCGCCAGATCGCGGGCCGCGTGGCTCCGATCTGGTTCCTCGGCAGCAAGAAAGACAATCAGGTTCGGATTATTCCGCCGCATGTAGGCGACCAGTGCGCCATTTCGCAGAATGATGCGAGCACCCACCGCCCGCGCCAACATTCGCGTATTCCCTTCCCTTACAGGTTCGGCATCCGACGTCTCCTCACCTGCCGTCACCTCGTAGAGCGGCGAAGACGAAGGCCAACGCAAAACGGACCCATAAAGATTTGCCGGATCCGTCGCTGCCAGGCAAAGCATCTCCGGTTTTTCCGGAGTGCGGTCCGAACGCAACGACCGCAGCAGGTCGATGGCGGAAGGCAGCGCAAACTGCGCTCCACCTAATCCATCCACAAAATAGCCTCGCCGCACCCGGCCAGACTCTTCCAGTGCTTTCAACACGTCGTAGACCGCGCTAAAACCGCCTGCGATATTCTCCAATCCCATCGTCTCGCGGGTCACCACACCATGCCGTTTCAGCAACTGCAACGCAACCGCGTGACTCCGAATGGTTGGCGATATCGGGTCTGAGTCGGCGGAATCGACCAGTGTCCATCGACCTTGCGCACTCGGCGCTAGAGTACGACGCGAACGAAAATTGGATTGAACGTGCTGCCGTGAAGAACTCCGCGTGCTCGCGCGCCGCGCCATGTATGCTCGCAGCGCATGAAACGTGTCATTCGTGACGCGTCCCGTCCAGACCAGTCCCCACAGTGCATCGATCGTTTCTCCCGGAAATCCCCCGCCGACAGCTTCATGCAGACTGGAAAAAAACATCGCTCCGCGAGTCGCCAACAGATCCAGAATCTGCTGCTGCTTCATGCCCATCGGATTCTCAAAAGGATCTGTCGCCAGCTTCGCGACTGCCGGTGCATGCAGTTCGGCAATTTTGTCCGCAAGGTACAGCGCGATTCGTCCGTCCGCTTCGCCTATCGGCTCGACGCCGCACCAAACCACTTCGCCGGCTCCGATCAAGGTATCCAGATCGCTTGCTTGATATCCAGCAATGCGAGCCGGCAGTATCTCGCGCTCGATCACAGACGCCGGCAATGGTGCCCCTTGCAACTGATCAATCGCATCCAGCACCGCGTCTAGCCCTCGTCGCGGATGCAGACAGCCATGCCAGTGCGTCGCCATGCGCGCCAATGTTTGCTGCTCGACGGGTTCCACTTGCTTGCGCAATCGCGCGAGAGACTTGCGCCGTATCGTACGCAACACCTCCGCATCACACCATTCGCGATGAATTCCGCCCGGCCGGAAATTGCCTTCCACCAGGCGGCCTGCATGCACCAGAGCCCGCAGCCACGTTTGAACCGTTTGCGGAGTCCATGCAAAATGTCCGGCTGCCTCGTCCGCTGTAAACGGTCCGTGAGTCCGAGCATAGCGTTTTAGAATTTCCAACTGCGGGTCGACGACCGGCTCTAGAAATGCCTTTGGGACACCAGGAGGCAAAGGAATTCCAAGGGCATCACGAAACTTGGCAGCATCCTCGATAGCAATCAGGCGTTTCTCGCCGAGCAATTGAATTTCGAGCGCTCGCCGCGCCCGAATCAATTTCGCCGCAACCGCATCCACATCCACGCCAGCAGTCCGACGGGCAAGCTCAGCACGACTCAGATCCCCCAACCGCAGCAGCAAATCATGCACGCCATCCACGCTCTTGGCACGATAATTGTCAGCGACTGCCTGCAGCTGCTCCTCCACTTCTTCGATGGCCGCGGCATCCAACAACTCGCGCAAGTCGGCGTCACCCATCAAATCGCGCAATTGATCCTGGTCAATGGTGAGAGCCTGCGCCCGTCGCTCCGCCAACGGAGCATCGCCGTCATAAATAAAGTTGGCCGCATACCCGAACAACAGCGAGGCGGCGAATGGCGAGGGCGTGCGCGTATCCGCTACATGAACACGAATGCCGCGGCTCGCAATACCGCGCAGCACTTCAAGAAAAGCCGGCATGTCGAACACATCGCGAAGTGTCTCTCGATAGGCTTCCAGCAGCATGGGAAATGACGCATATCGCGATGCGACTGCGAGCAAATCATAGGCACGCTTGCGCTGCTGCCATAGCGGAGCACGTCCCTGCGCGCGGCGACGGGGCAACAGCAGCGCCCGGGCCGCGCTCTCGCGAAACTTCGCAGCAAATAATGCTGTCGATCCTAGCTGCCGCAGCACCAGGTCCGTCGCCTCCACCGCATCGAGCATCAGCACGTCAATATCTGGCGGGTCGACCGTCTCCGGGAATCGCAACACGAACCCGTCATCGGTCCACAGAGTTTCAATGTCGACTTGACCCGCGGCGTGCAATCGACCGCTCACCGCCATGGCCCAGGGCGCATGAATACGGCTCCCGAAGGGCGTCAGCACGCAAACGCGCCAGTCGCCCAGCTCATCTCGGCATCGCTCGATCACAATGGTGCGATCGTCGGGGACCTCTGTCGTCGCAATTTCCTGATCGGCGAGAAATCGCATGAGGTTGTCTGCCGCCTGCGGATCCAGATCGTGTTCGCGTGTCAAGCGACTGACAGCAGCATTCCGCTCCATGCCACGCAATTCGCGCACCATGGCCCCGATGCGACGTCCAAATTCCAGCGGCCTTCCCGGTCCCTCCCCATGCCAGAAGGGCATTTTCCCCGGCTCGCCCGGCGCAGGAGAAACAAGTACGCGGTCATGTGTAATCTCATCAATCCGCCATGTCGTTGCGCCCAAAACAAAAGTGTCACCGCCATGACTTTCAAACACCATCTCTTCATCCAACTCACCCACACGCACCGGTTTGTCTTTCGAACTAGAAAGAAACACACCGTACAAACCCCGATCCGGAATCGTCCCACCATTCAAAATCGCGAGGCTCTTGGCGCCCTGACGTGGGGTCAACGTATTCCGCACGCGATCCCATGTGATGCGAGGACGCAATTCCGCGAACTCATCTGATGGATATCGCCCGGAAAGCATGTCGAGCACGCCATCAAACGCCGCTCGACTCAGCGTGGCAAACGGTGCGGAGCTGGCGATCAATCGGTGCAACGCATCGTAGTCAACGGGAAAACTCTCTCGGTCCTCGTCCAGCCCACCTGCAGCGGCAGAGGCACGAGAACTTAATGTCTTTCCTCCTGGCTTGGTGGCCCGTGGCTTTTGCGGCGGCTCGGCCACAATCGCGACGATCTGCTGCGCCAGGACATCGAGAGGATTGCGCAGATACCTCGTCGACTCGACCAGTCCCTCATGCATGGCCCGCGTTGCCGCCGCGCATGCGATCAGGTCAGCGCGAAATTTTGGGAAGATGATTCCATCGCTGACGGCTCCCACGTGATGGCCAGCGCGACCGATGCGCTGCGTCCCACTCGCGATCGAAGGCGGCGCTTCAATCTGAATCACCAGGTCTACCGCTCCCATATCGATGCCGAGCTCCAGCGAGGAAGTCGCGACCAGGGCGCGGATGCGTCCAGCTTTCAGCAGCTCTTCAATCTCAGATCGCTGCGAAGCAGCCAACGATCCATGGTGAGCCCGTGCGATCGATTCCTGCGCCAAATCATTTAGGGCGCCCGCCAGCCGCTCCGCCACGCGACGGCTATTCACAAAGATCAGTGTGGATTGTTTTTCTCGAATCAGCTCCAGCAATCGCGGATGAATCGCAGTCCAAATGGAAGTTCTCTTCGGCCCTTGCGATGCCGGTCCACTGGGCAATTCTTCCGCCTGCCCCAGCCGCGCCATATCTTCCACTGGGACTTCAATGCGGAGATCGAGCCGCTTCGGTTCACTCGCGTTGATGATCGTCACCGGTCGAAACCGCGGTGTGTCTTGCATTGAGACGGTAGGAGAACTCGCCAGCCACTCCGGCTCCAGCGCATCCAGCGCTTGCACGTTTTCGCTTACCAGATCCAGCTTCGGTTCGGGCGTTGCAACTTGTCCCGATGGCTCCGCGGAAACCTCTACGCCGCCGAGAAATTGAGCCACCTCTTCCAGCGGCCGCTGCGTTGCCGACAATCCAATCCGTTGAATCCGACGGCCCACCAACGCCTCTAAACGCTCCAGCGATACGGCGAGGTGTGCCCCTCTCTTGGTCGGAACCAGGGCGTGGATTTCATCGACAATCACGGTCTCAACGGAACGCAGCGAGGCTGCCGCATCGCTGGTTAACAATAGGTACAGCGACTCTGGCGTGGTGATTAGAATTTCCGCGGGATCGCGGCGAAACCGCGCTCGTTCCGTCTGCGGAGTATCCCCCGTGCGCACGCTGATGCGCGGTTCGCGAACAGACACCCCGGCTCGTTCCGCCATCTGCTTGATTCCTGCCAGCGGAGAACGCAGGTTGCGCTCCACGTCGACAGCCAGCGCCTTCAGCGGGCTGATATAGATCACGCGACATCCGTGCGTGTCTGCAGGCGCCGGTTGCAGCATCAATTTGTCGATGCACCACAAGAACGCAGTGAGCGTTTTGCCGGTTCCCGTCGGCGCCAGAATCAACGTCGAATCGCCTTTCGCAATCGCTGGCCATCCCACGCGTTGCGGCGTGGTCGGACGCTCAAAAACGGCTCGCAACCAGGCTGCGGTCACCGGATGAAACAACGAAAGCGGGTCGAAAGAATCTTCAGCAAGTGGGCTCGCCGGTGTCGATGCCTCGGGCGCAGGTTTGCCTCGTTCGGACTTTTTGTTGCCTCGTGCTGGAGTGGCTGCTTTCGATTTCGCCACAGAGTTGGTCCCCGCTGTCTCTCAGAATATCGTGTGAAAGTCTGACTCATCCTGTAAGGGTTAGATGCGCGGCATCGTCCTTTTCATGTGACAGGAATTTCGTACACTTCAACAACAGGGAGCCTCAAATGAATTCCACCAGAGAGCCGTACCTGGTCACCGACCCCGCGCTTGCCGAGGTCCTTGCGCAGCTTATGCGCCGGGAGCCAATCTTTCACCGTGCAGAGTTTGGCACAACCCGGGACGACTTCGAAAATATGACAACCCAGGATTATTGGGAGGTGGGAGCATCGGGCCGCCGTTACAGCAGGAGCTATGTTCTGAGTATGTTGGAAGAGCGGTTCCAACGGGATCAAAGCGTCGATGTCTGGGAGACAAGCGAATTCTATTGCAAACGCCTGGGCGCGGATGTCTATCTGCTGACGTACACCTTATTGCAGCACGGGACACGCAAAACGCGCCGCTCCACAATCTGGCAGCAAACCCACGAAGGCTGGAAGATTGTCTACCATCAGGGAACCCTGGTCGAGGTGTAGCGCAATCACCGACGCACCAGACTCGCGGCTCTAGGCTCTAGAACCCGGCCAGCTCAACAATTGCCTTACGAATATCTTCGGGCTGCGGCAGAATCGCGTCTTCCAGCGTTGGCTGATATGCGACGAACACATCCTTGGAGGCGATTCGGCGTACTGGAGCATCCAGATCGTCAAACAGTTCATCGGCAATGCGGGCAGCGATTTCCGCTCCATACCCCCAACTGCGCATGTCCTCGTACGCCACCAGCGCACGACTGGTCTTCCGGACAGAGGTTGCAATCGCATCCCAATCATATGGATTCAACGAACGCAGATCGATCAATTCCACATCCAGACCATTTTCGCGTTCTGCACGCTGGGCGGCCTGCAGCGCCCGCGGAACCACGGCACCAAATGTGATCACCGTCAGTTGCTTCCCTGGCCGAACAATTTTCGCTTTGCCAAATGGCACCGTGAAATCCGGGCCTGGGTAAGCGGCGCGGCCATAGGTCTCGCGATAGAGTCTCTTGTGTTCCAGAAACAGCACCGGATCGTCGCAACGAATCGCCGTCCGCAACAGGCCATTCGCATCCAGCGCGTTTGAAGGGTAGACGACCCGCATGCCTGGCGTATGTGTAAAAATGCTCTCGCCCGATTGCGAATGATAGATCGCGCCGCCGGTCAAATATCCACCGGTTGCCACGCGGATCACGGCAGGGCTGGAGAAAGTTCCATTGCTGCGCCAGCGAATCAGGGGAAGCTCATTGCGCAGCTGATGCATGGCCGGCCAGATGTAGTCGAAAAACTGAATCTCCGCGACAGGTTTCATTCCGCGGGTCGCCATCCCCAACGCTCGGCCAACAATATTGGCTTCCGCCAGCGGAGAATTGAAGACGCGATCAGAACCAAATTCGCGCTGCAGCCCGCTGGTCAGTTTGAATACCCCGCCCTTGCCCTTGATCCCCACCTCTTCCAGGGAGCCTTCGCGACTGCAGTCCGCCACATCTTCGCCAAAAACCACGATGCGCTCATCACGCTTCATTTCGTCGTGCAGGCAGGCGTTAATCAGGTCCGCCATGGTGCGCTCCGCAACCGGACGCGAAGGATCTTCCACGCGCGGTGTCGGTTCCTTCAAGAACGAGTCTGCCGTCGGGTCCAAGTCCTCGGAGTACACGTGCTTGTAAATACTGTCGGTCGCCGGAAATGGAGATCTCAGGACAACTTCAGTG
Organism: uncultured Acidobacteriota bacterium; assembly: GCA_963735505.1. Lineage (GTDB taxonomy): Bacteria > Acidobacteriota > Terriglobia > Terriglobales > Acidobacteriaceae > JAKAAZ01. Next base: position 680,216 of record CAVTLR010000019.1, read on the forward strand.
GCAACACGAATCTCTTCATCGACCGCCTGCTCCAGCCGCGTGATTCCAGCTTCATCCAGAATTCCCTCACGCAATAACCGCATTTGCAGCTTCGGCAGCGGATCGCGCATGGCATCGGCTTCCCGCTCGGCTTCAGACCGATAGAAGCGTTCGTCGTCGGATAGTGAATGCGAATAGGGCCGAATCACATGGCCGTGCACGAACGCCGGCCCATGCCCCGCGCGGCAATACGCAACCGCCTCCTGCATGGTCTTGTGGCATTCAATGGCGTCGGTCCCGTCAATCTCCGCAAAGAAAAAGTTAGGAAAGTTCGCGACCAACTTTGAAATATTCCCGCCGGCCGTATTCACCTCAACCGGAACGGAAATCGCGTACCCGTTGTCCTGCACCACAAACAACACCGGCAGTTTCAGGTTGGCAGCGGAGTTCATTGCCTCCCAGAATTCGCCTTCACTGGTGGTGCCATCGCCCAACGAGCAATACACCACTTCGTCGGGGTGATACGTGACATTCTTATAGGCGCGATAATCTTTTTCGCTATCCGCCAGTTCCGGTTTTTTGGCCGCTTCCGGGTGATGGGTGAAATAGCGTCCAGCCTCGGCGCACCCGATAGCCTGCAGGCACTGCGATCCCGTCGGTGAAGACTGGGTCACCAGGTTCAAACGCGCGCTCGCCCAATGCGAAGGCATCTGCCGCCCACCGCTCCCGGGGTCAGCCTCCGCACCGACCGCAGCCAGCAACATCTCTTCCGCCGTCATTCCAATAGCAAGGCACAAAGCACGGTCGCGATAATACGGATAGAACCAGTCATACCCGGATCGCAGCGCCAGTCCCGCGGTAACAGACAGGGCCTCATGCCCCGCGCCGGAGATCTGAAAGAAGATCTTCTGCTGACGCTTCAGCATGATTTCGCGATCGTCGATGCGGCGGGACTGGTACATCAGCCGGTACATGTGAATCATCTGCTCGGGCGAAAGCCCGTGAGTCTCAACCGGCGTTTTGGTCGCGGTGACAGTGCGAGTTGCTGCCATGATGGATCCTTTTCAGATCGAATTGCGTCGGCGGTCGCTGTACCTTGGACTTCGTACGGCGAACTGGCTATTTTACGGCAAAACTGTGAACACTAAGGAAGGTTTTGTTTCATGTTGTTTACGGTTGTTCCTGGCCCCGGGCTGCTTCGATTCTTCCTCTGAACCCATTTTGTGCTTTCTCTGGCCTAACGCCGTTGAAAAACGCCTGGATGTGCTCGGGATCACTACCTGTGTTGCTGCAGCAAAGGCCGTGGAAAACTGTCAAAATCACGCATCACTTGCGATGGCCGGCCGATCGGACCGTTCCCAACCGCGTGCCTGCACCGCGCAGATTTGAGCGCCTTCAACATTCTCAAAAAGCCCCTCCTGGACGAACCACTCCTCAGTGATTCCCGTCACGGACACGCAAGGGTTACGAAGTCTAACCTTTGTTCGCAAAGGACAATCATCCAGTTTCATGGAAAGTCTTCTCCATGGATGGCGATTTTGCAGAATTCCAGCGTGAGGTTTGCCGATGGGGACGAAGCAGAAAACCACCGCATTTTCGCGGCGAACCTTCCTTGGGATGAGTGCCATTGCCGGCGCTGCGCTGGCGACGGGCTGCGCAAATCGCGAGCGATGCAATTGGGAATTCTTCACCAACGATGAAGCAGCGACCCTGGCTGCCATCTGCGATCAGATGATTCCGGCCGACGATTTCCCCAGCGCGTCCCAGGCTGGCGTCCTGAATTACATCGACAAACAAATCACACGCCACTATCGACGCCATCAACAAACATACCGAAAAGGTCTCGAACGAACCGACGCGCTCAGTCAGCAGCATTGCGGCAAGAAATTATCCGCCGCGTCCCCAGCAGAACAGCTGCAGATCGTCACTTCTCTTGAAAAATCTGAGACGCGATTTTTTGAACTGGTCCGCAGTCACACCTTCGAGGGCTACTACGGTTCGCCGCGTCACGGCGGCAATCACAACGCCGTCAGTTGGCACATGCTCGGGCTCGACGATCCTCCCATCCGCGGCCGCTCGCGTTATGACTTGAAAAAAGGTACGCCCTCATGAAGCGCGTTAATGCCGTCGTTGTTGGAGCAGGCGCGGCAGGCGGCATCGTCGCCAAGGAACTCTCTACCGCCGGTCTTAGCGTCGTGCTGCTGGAACGCGGAAAGTGGTACACCTCGAATGATTGCCGCAAGGATGACCTCCGCAATCAACGCACCACATTATTAGGCAACGCATTTGGACCGCCGGATGAGGGTAATCCTCGCGTCTGGGTGGATGGCAAAGGGACCTCGCACATCGCGCTTCCCAGCCAAGGCGATTATCAAAACAATGCCGCCTGCGTCGGCGGAGGAACCCTCAGCTATGGCGCCCAGGCCTGGCGATACCTGCCGCAGGACTTCCGCATGCGCTCCACCTACGGCGTGCCCGCTGGCAGTTCGCTGGAAGATTGGCCCATTTCCTACGAAGACCTGGAGCCCTTCTACGTTAAAGCCGAATACGAAATTGGCGTTTCCGGAGATGATTCTGCCACACCCTTCCGCGGCCCGCGCAGCCGCGACCTTCCCATGCCCCCGTTGCCGCAGACTCGTGAATTCGAAATTCTGGAGCCCGCGGCCAGGCGTCTCGGCCTGCATCCGATCAACATCCCTATGGCCCGCAACAGCATTCCCTATAACGGGCGCGGTCCCTGCATGCGCTGCCGCTGGTGTTGCGGTTTTGCCTGCGAAGTGGATGCGAAAAATGGTTCGCAAAACACCGTGATCCCCATCGCACTGGCCAGCGGAAATTGCGAAATGCGCACCGAGTGCATGGTGAAAGAAATCCTGATGGATGATCGGGGTCGCGCCCGCGGCATAGCGTACTTCGACGCCGATGGACGCCTGCAGGAACAGCTTTCCGATACCGTGGTCGTCTCCGCCTGTGCCGCTGAATCTGCTCGCCTGCTGCTGAATTCGAAGAGCCGCCTGTTCCCTGCCGGTATCGGCAATCGCTATGACCAGGTGGGACGAAATCTGCAGGGCCACCACTATACCGGCGCAGTCGGCTATTTCGATTTCGAAACCTACGACGACATCGGCCCTGGCGCCAACATCGCCATTACCGATTACAACCATGGCACAGCCGGCCTTTGCGGCGGCGGCATGCTCGCCAACGAATTCATTCGCCTGCCCATTCACTCGCTCGATCGCCTCCCAACAGACACCCCGCGCTGGGGGCTGGGCCATAAACATGCCATGCGCAATTACCACAAACGCACGATCGTCGTGATGGGCCCAACGCAACAGATCCCCACGGAGCACGCGCGCGTCACCGTCGATCCCTCAGTGAAAGATAAGTGGGGTTTGCCGGTCGCGCGCTTCCAGGGGAATTGTCATCCGCACACCTTTGAAATCGGCGACGTTCAAGCCAAGCGCGCCGCAGCATGGCTGACGGAAGCCGGCGCCATCGACACATTATTAATGACATCGCGACCGGAAGTGCGACCTGAAGTGATCGAAGCCAGCCAGCATCAGGCAGGGACTTGTCGCATGGGGAAGGATCCTCGCGCCTCTGTGGTGAACCGGGACTGCCAGATCCACGAGGTCGATAACGTGTTCGTGATCGACTCCAGCGTAAACGTCACCAATGGAGGATTCAATCCGGCGCTCACCATCATGGCTGTCGCCTTCTTTGCCTCGCAGTCTCTGGTCCGCAACTGGAAGGGCACGGGCTTTCGCTCATGATGCGATTCATCAAGTTCATCGCTGTCGCTTCCGTATCGATCGCCCTCATCGCGCTTATTGGAACCTTCGGAGCATCGGAATATTACTCATCGCAGCTTGGATCCGGATGCGCCAATTGTCATGAAATGGCAGATTATGTGAACGCCGTCCATGGGTCGAATCATCGCAACGTCGGCTGCGAAGACTGTCATACCGCTACCCTCTCCACCAAGCTGCGCCACATTCGAGTGCATCTCACCCATCGCTGGCCGGAAGAGATTCGCCTGCGCGATGTGGACGTCGTTCGCATGACAAAAAACTGTCAGCAATGTCACCAGCAGGAATACGCGACCTGGCATGCGGGCCCACACAGCGCCACCTATAGCCAGATTTTTATGAACAGTGCACAGAACTCCAAGCAACATTTAATGGAGGATTGTTTCCGCTGCCACGGTATGCACTTCGACGGTTCTGTTCGCGATCTTGTTCAGCCAGTGAACACAAAGGGCCCATGGCATCTGATGCGCAAAGACTTCGCGGATCAGCCCACCATTCCGTGCGAAAGCTGCCATTGGGTGCACCGTCCCGGCGCAGTGCAGCAGAAGCCCTCGGATCGTATTTCGGTGGCGGGCAGCGCGGTCAACGGCACCTTGGCCTTCTTCGACCGCCGTGAGAGCAGCCACTTTACTGCGACATCGCTCCACATCCCGCAATTGCAGGACGGCTCTCGCGCGGTGAAGATGAGCGCGGATCCTCGCCAGGCGATGTGCTACCAATGTCACGGTCCACGCATCGCAGAAACGGGCACCGTCGCGGCGACAAACCATTGGGGACCGCAAGTGGGAACTGGTGACGACCGTACCCCAACCGGAGTTCATGAGGGGCTCAGTTGCGTCGCGTGCCACAACGGGCACAACGAAAATACTCGAGCCTCGTGCGCCACCTGCCACGCGTCGAAGGGCGAATGCAAACTCGACGTGGAGAAGATGGATACCAGCTATTTCAACCCAAAAAGTGCGCACAATATCCATTGGGTGAAGTGCACCGACTGCCATCAACACGGCATACCCAGGTCAACCGCAACTCCGCAGGTCGCCGGACAATAGTGGTCCAGGCAGAATGAACGCTGGTATTGAAGTTGCACCGCGGTCGGCGCCACTCAATCCCTCACGATGTTACCGTGAACCTTAGACTCTCCCGTCAAGAAACATCTGGGTAAACGTCGCGCGATTGATTTTCGAAGTCCGTTCAAAAATTTCCATCCAACCTCAAAGGAGCGCGCAGATGGCAGTCCTCGATCTATTCAGCCTGAAGGGCAAGAACGCATTGGTCACAGCCTCGTCGCAGGGTCTTGGCGCGGGCATGGCCTTTGCACTCGCGCAGGCTGGCGCCAATGTGACGCTGCACGGTCATACAGATGTATCGAAATCGATCATCGAAGAAGTCGCAAAAACCGGTGTTCGATCCATCACGGTGACGGGCGACGTTCGCGATCCCGCCGTCTGCAACCGCATCGTCGACGAAACCGTGAACGCCTTCGGCTCCATTGATATTCTGGTGAACAATGCGGGCACCATTCGCCGCGCGCCAGCCGCCGAACATTCTCATGAATTCTGGGCGACTGTTATCGACACCAATCTCAACAGCGTCTTTTACCTGAGCCAATATGCCGGCACAAAAATGCTGGCCCAGGGATCCGGAAAGATTATTAATATTGCTTCCATGCTCACCTTTCAGGGCGGCATTTTCGTGCCCAGTTACGCCGCTGCCAAGGGCGCAGTCGGCCAACTGACTAAGGCGCTGGCGAATGAGTGGGCCTGCAAAGGAGTGAACGTAAATGCAATCGCGCCCGGTTACATGGAGACTGCCAATACGGCTCCCCTGCGTGCCGATGAAGATCGATCAAAAGCAATCCTGAGCCGAATTCCCGCGGGAAGGTGGGGTTTGCCGTCAGACCTGGCAGGCGCAGCCGTGTTTTTAGCTTCGGCTGCCAGCGATTACGTCCACGGCCACATTCTTGCTGTCGACGGCGGCTGGCTTTGCCGCTAAGGCGATCCTATTCTCAATATGTTGGTGTTGGATAACGGGAATCTCGCACCCCGTCGATGGTTGAGACCATTCATTTTTTCGGCTTGGGATTTTTTCTCACCACTCGCAGGCCACTCGCGGGTGAAGCTCGCTTCGTCTCGTTCTTCAGCGCCACCATTTTCCGGATCTCTGCGACGGAAACGCTGTCCCAGAAAACGGTCTCGTCGTCCGGAGAGTTGAACTGCATCGACCACTGCCAACCCAGCGTGTCCTGCAATCGACTGACAAGCAGGGTAGATTGCATCGCAGGGTAGCGCGCCGCCAACACATCCCACGCTTTTTGCGCATGTGGACCGCTTCTGGGTCGAGCAGTATATTTCGCCATGGATGACCCTCCCTGAGTAATTCCTTTACGCTGCAAACGGCTCAATCCTTTTGGAGTTTATCGTTTCTTTATTCATTCTGCTGCCCCGGTTGAAGGAGTAGACTGCCTCCACAGGATTTGTGACCTTCCGCTGTTCCGGAAGTTTTTCACGGATCCCACTTCAAGGCTTCCTTTTGCATCTAAGGAGCATCTTGGGAGGTTTTGCCATGAAGCGCATTCTAACCATTGCCGGCGCAGCCTTAGGCGTGCTGATCCTCATCCTGATCCTGATTCCACTGTTTGTCAGTGCGAATACCTTCCGACCGAAGCTTGAATCCCTGGCATCGCAGGCGCTGGGGCGCAAGGTCCAAATCGGCAACCTCGACTTCTCTCTGTTTTCCGGTTCGTTGAGTGCTGACAATCTGTCGATTGCCGATGATCCCAGCTTCAGCCAGGCGCCATTCCTGACCGCTTCCTCCCTCAAAATAGGTGTCGAGGTCTGGCCACTCATTACTTCCAAGCAGTTGGAGGTCACCAGCATTACCATCGACAAGCCGGTCGTTCACCTGATCTCAAACGCATCGAATCAGTGGAACTATTCCACGTTGGCCAATACCGGCAACTCGAAGGCCAGTCAGCCCGCACCACAAGGAACTCCCAATCTTACCGTCGGCAGGCTCGATGTGAATCATGGCGAGGTGACGATGTTGCCCGCTGGCGCCAAATCTCCCAGCGTTTACAGTAATGTTCAAATGGCGACGAAAAACTTCTCGCTCACTTCTGCATTCCCTGTGACCCTTTCGATGGATTTGCCGGGTGGCGGCACGATGAAGCTCACCGGCACAGTCGGTCCAGTCAACTCGACAAACGCCACCTTCACACCCGTCGAAGCCGATGTCACAATCGACTCCTTCGATATCGCAAAGAGCGGGCTTGTCGAGCCGTCCAGTGGCCTGAGCGGCCTTGTCGATCTGACGAATCACTTGAGCGCCGCCAACGCCAAGGCCCACCTGAAAGGTGTGGCCACCATGCGCAAACTCAAGCTAGCAGCAAACGGCGCGCCTTCCGGTGTTCCAATTGCGATGGACTTCGACCTCGACTACAGCATGCCCGACACGTCGGGAACCTTAAATAGTGGGTTGCTACATATCGGTCACGCGCAGGCCAACGTGAAAGGCACCTTTGCAAGCAAAGCAGCGGTGACATCGATTGACATGAATGCTGCCGGTCAAGGAATGCCGATTGACGACATCGTTGCCGCGCTCCCTGCCTTCGGCGTCATCCTGCCTTCTGGATCTACACTGCACGGCGGTACTTTGAGCACGAATGTTCACGCGCAGGGACCAACATCTGCGCTGGTGGCGACGGGCACCGTCGGGGCTTTCAATACTCGCCTGGCCGGATTTGATTTAGGTTCCAAACTCTCTGCTGTCTCAAAGCTGACGGGTGGCCACGTCCCCAGCGGTGACACCCAGATTCAACGCCTGACCAGCAACGTCAACTACAGTCCAGCGGGAGTTCAGGCTTCGAATATTGTTCTCGTCGTCGCCGGCATCGGCCAGGTCACCGGCAGCGGCACTCTCAGCGCCAACAACGCGCTCAACTTCCACTTTGTTGCGCAACTCAGTTCCGGTGGCGGGGTCCTTGGAAATACGCTGGGTAAAAGTGTTTCCATGGCAAAGGTCCCATTTGCCGTGCAGGGAACGGCCAGCCAGCCGAAGATCATTCCTGATGTCGGCGGCGCGATGGGTAGCGCTGTCACCGGCCTGGCCGGCTCGCTGGGAGGGGTCACCAAGGGGGGCGTTGGAAATGCTGGAGGGACTGCGCAACAACTGGGTAAGGGACTCGGTGGCTTACTCAATAAATCGCACTGATCTAAAGAACTAGCTGCCCGCCGATCGAAACGATTTTACCTCGGGATGGGTTGTCGAAGTAGTGCGCCTCCGCAGCGGTCATTCGGGGTTCGCGTCCCATTAGCGACTGCGATATCGCAAGTTTCTTGCCTCATTGCGTTCGGCATCGAATCCGTTTCCTTTATTCCCTTTGAACTGCCCCCCTCCCGAGTTGCTAATGTTCTTAAAGAATGTTCTTGCCTTTTACCCCATGCACTTGGTAGCTTGATATGCATTCATTGAGTTCCTGATGGTGAGAGATCTGCTTTCGCAAGCTGCGACGATAAAATGCTCCTCTGATTGATGGGCCTTTGCCCAAGAGGAATGTTTTTGTTGACAGCACCGTAAGGAGAAACTTACCATCTCGTGCAATCTGGGAAGGGCTCAAATTAGTTCGCAAAAAAATTATTGCTGTAGAAATTTTACTTTCGGAGGTTGGGGATGGGCAAAAAGAGCGTAGTGAAGGCAGCAGTACTATGTTGTTCAGTACTGCTTGTTTTGTTAGGTATGACCAATTCGGCCTGGAGTCAGACCGTAACAGCGGATATCGTCGGTACCATCACCGATCCCGCTGGCGCAGCTGTTCAAGGAGCTGCAGTAAAAATAACGTCGGTCGAGCGCGGTACCACATATAGCGCGGTGACTGATAATTCGGGTCTTTACCGAATTTCGGGAATTCCAGTCGGCAACTATACTCTCACGGCCGAGAAGAGCGGATTTGAGACAGTCCAGCGGGAATCGTTTGTCCTCGTGCTGAATCAAGTGGCTCGCATCGACATCGCTCTCAAGGTCGGGCACGCAAGTGAAACGGTAAAAGTGTCCGGCATGGCTCCGATATTAAAAACCGAAACCACGCAAGTCGACACGGTCATCAACGCCGCCACCAACGACGAGATGCCTCTCGCCGCGCGCAACTATGTGCAACTCACGCTGCTTGCGCCGGGCGCTGTCTCGACCGATCCCAGCAGCTTCAACAACGGCAACAATACCGCTGGATATGGCGGTCGGCCGCTGATCAACGGTAACCGCGAGCAGGCAAATAACTTCCTGCTGGACGGCATGGATAATAACCAGGTTTCGGATAACCTGCTGGGTTACGCGCCGGCTCCCGATGCGATTGAAGAGTTCAACCTGATCACCAACAACGCCCCGGCTGAATTCGGCAATTTTGAGGGCGGCATTGTCAACGCCAGCATCAAGTCGGGGACCAACAGCTTCCATGGGGATGTCTGGGAGTATTTCCGCAATGATGTCTTAAACGCTAACCAATGGTCGAGCGGAGTGAATCCCAGCGATATCCTTCCGAAAAACAAAGTCCGCTGGAATATGTTCGGCTTCACCGCCGGCGGCCCAATCCTGAAAAACAGACTCTTCTTCTTTGCCGACTATCAAGGGCAACGCTTCGATGTCCCAAGCTCAACGGGCTTTATTACCCTTTTCACAGCCGCCGAACGGTCGGGTAACTTCGGCGCAATTTGCACCGCCGGTTTTGACGCGAACGGAATTTGCCAAGGTTCCGGTCAGTTATACAACCCGTGCGCATCTTTCACGTCGCCATGCACACCTTCCTCAACTCCGGCTCCGACACGGCAGCCGTTTCTGAATAACATAATTCCCACTGCCATGATCAGCCCGGTCGCGTCGGCCCTGTTCGCTTCGAGCCTTTATCCCGAGCCGATCAACAGTAACCTTCAAAACAACGCTACGAACACGTCGGCCAGTGCTGAAGATGTGGACCAGGGCGATTTGAAGATCGACTATAGACCGACACAGAAGGACACCATTTCGTACCGCTTTACTCGCGCCTATCAGAACAATCCAACCGACAACTCATTCGCCTTGTTCTCCAATAGCTATGGAACCGCTCCGATTTACAACACGGTCGGTGACTGGACCAGAACTCTGACCAACAACCTGTTGAATGATGCACGCTTTGGCTGGAGTCACATTACGCTCAACACGGGGAATAGCTGGGCTTCGAACGTGGGCCAGTACGGTAACACGCTGGGAATTGGAAATGGCAACCCATCCGGGCTGGACGGCCTGTTGGGCTTGAACTTTTCCAACTCATTCGTCAATAACATTGGAGCCGCAGAGTCAACTCAGAGTTTTGACGACCACGTCTGGGAGGCTGAAGATGGGCTGACCTGGACCCATGGACGTCACACGTTCAAATTTGGAGGCCAATGGTGGCGCGATATCATCAAGACGTTCTACGCCGGCAATAACGGTGAGTTAGGCTTGATGGATTTCAATGGTCAGTTTACCGCAACCAATTCCGCGTCTGCCGGCAACGGAGCCGGCGACGGTGGAGCGGATTTTGTGCTCGGCCTACCCCAGACGATTGGGCGTGGAACCAGCACGGGCGCTACCTGGCAACAGTCAAGTAACATCATCGGCATTTATGGCGAAGACACTTGGCGCGTGACAGATAACCTCACGTTAAATCTTGGCCTCCGCTACGACGCACACACGCCGTGGATTGAAGCCAATAACAAACAGGCAAACTACAATATCGCCACCGGAAACATTGACCTGGCCGGCCAGAACGGCGCCAGCAGGGCCCTTTATAACGGGTTCTATGGCGGCAGAGACTTCCAGCCGCGCATCGGTTTCGCGTGGACTCCCGAGGCGCTTGGCGGCCGCACGGTAGTTCGCGGGGCATTCACAATTTCCTCCTATATGGAAGGAACGGGCACGAACTTACGCCTGCCCTTGAATCCGCCCTTTACTCCGGCTGAAATCAATGCCTCGTACAACAACATTCCCTTGCCTCTGACCGACACAACCGACGGAATTGTAGGTCAGGGCGTCAACCCGTCCTGTGCTGCTCCTGCCTACGCTTGCTATGCCGGGGCATATCTCCGCATCTGGGATCCGAATGTGCAGCCGGCAATCGCCAATGAATTTAACCTGACCGTCCAGCACCAGCTAAACCATTCCACGGCCCTTCAGGTTGGGTATGTAGGTCAAACCGGCCATCACCTGATGGTGCCGTACGATTATGCACAAAGGCTATTGCAGGCCGGTGGGGCCACAGCACCCAGTCCGTTTTTCTCCGCCAACCTAGACCTCTATGGCGTACTGGGCACGGGCAATTCGGCTCTACCACCTGACTCCGGTTTACCGTACGGCAACCAAGGTGCCTACGTCTCGGGCACCAAGTCAAACGGAAACATGTCGTACAACTCCTTGCAGGCCGTCCTGCAGAAGGACATGGTTCATGGCCTTCAGGGTCAGGTCTCCTATACCTACTCCAAGTGCATGTCCGACAGCACGGGATATTACGGAGCCTGGAACAACGCCCTGAGCGCGTCGGCATATTGGCAGAACATCTATAACCAGAGGTCAGAGTGGGCGCCTTGCTACTACGATGCCACCCACGTCCTGTCTGCCTATGCAATTTATCAATTGCCCTTTGGACGCGGGAAACAATTTGGCGGAGACAGCAGAAAGGCTGTCGATGAGGTAATTGGTGGATGGGAGATTGCCCCACTCGCTTCCGTCCGTACTGGCTGGCCAATGCCCGTGAATGGGGCGTCGGACAACTCCGGTACCTTCGGTCGTGGGGCCCGGGCGGACTGCATCTCCTTGCCGTCCATCACAAATACAGCGGTACCGGACGTAGGCCGCCAATGGTTCGTCAACAATGGGAATTTCGTTCAACCGGCGGCTGGAACCTTCGGCAATTGTGCACCGCAGCTAGCAGGTCTACGGTCACCGCGTTACACCGATCTAGATTTCAGCGTGCATAAAAACTTCCAAATCACAGAACGGTTCCGAGTGCAGTTCCGAACCGACTTCATCAACTCTCTCAATCATCCTCAATTCAATGCTCCGAACATGGGCTTGGGGCAGACGATGGGACAAATCACCAGTGCTCAACCTCCAAGGAATATTCAGGTGGCCTTGAAGCTCTACTATTGACGTACCAAGCCAACGTATAATCTCTGATGCAGGCGTAAGTTGCTTACGCCTGCATCAGCTTTTTAGCCGGTTTTTAATTGGGAGTTTTTGAAAGCAGATTGCGTACATGGGTAGTGAATTAAAAGAGGTCTGCGTCGCTTCTATTTTCTCGGCGGCTTTATTCTTCTCCGGGTTCGGAGCGAACGCTCAGCAGTCGAAATCAGTTTCGCCCGGGGCGCAGATGTCGCCGCAACAGGCAATCACCTTGGCGCAACAGGGTCGTTGCCGGGAGAGCATTGCTGGACTCAAAAAGGCCGTGGTGGCTCAAGTTCCTGCAGAAACCAGAAAACGTGCCGGTGTGCTGGGAGTCCGTTGCTCGCTTGACGTGGATGATCGAAGCGCCACCCTTAACTTCATCAGCTTACTCAGCCGAGAGTTCGATCAGGATCCTGATGTCCTCTATGTCATTGTCCATGCCTATTCTGACTTGTCGACGCGTACCGCCCAGGACCTCGGTCGAACTGCACCTCAATCCATTGCTGCTCACAAGTTGAATGCTGAAGCCCTGGAAGGTCTAGGCAGATGGCAACCCGCAGAGCTTGAATATGAAGGGATTCTTCGTAAAGATCCAAACGCCCGCGGCATTCATTTTCTGCTGGGTAGACTGCTGCTATCAGAACCTGACGCCGGACCGGACGCGAAAGAGCGCGCCAAGCAGGAATTTCTGAAAGAACTTCAGATCGATCCCAGCAACACTGACGCGCTATTCATTCTAGGAGAACTCGCCCGCGAGGATCAGAACTGGGGCGAAGCGATTGCCCGCTTTTCACAGGCAGCAAAACTCAATCCCAGTTTTTCTGAAGCCTACCTGGGATGGGGAGTTTCTCTGATCGGCGACAAGAAATACGCAGACGCAATCCCTCCCTTGCGCATCGCAGAGCGTCTGACCCCCTCAAACCCAGACATTCACAACGCGCTCGGTACTGCCTTGGTGAGAACTGGACAAAAAGAAGAAGCGGAGAAAGAATTTGCGATCCACAGAAGTCTTAGTTCTGGAGCTCATCCAGACGCGTCTGCAGGAGATGGATCGCAATAACAACTGCCCATGTACCTCCTGATGTCATCCTCTACGCGTTCCAAGACTATTTGATATCGGCTGAATGAAATCATGAATCGGATTCGGACAGCACGATTGACGCGGCGTGAATTTCTGTCGCGGGCAATCGCGGGAGCCCTGGTCATCCCCCACCGCAGCCTATTTGCACTTGGCGGCGCAACACAGTTTCCCTTCGAGTTGGTCCCTCCAGAGAAAAGCGGAATTCGATGGGTGCACGATGCCGCGCATTCCCCTGAAAAGTACCTTCCGGAAAGCTCCGGACCTGGCTGTGCATTTCTTGACTACGACAATGACGGCTGGATGGATATCTATCTGGTCAACAGCGGCAAATGTGACTTTTTTACCCCAAAAACACCGTTGCGCAACGCTCTCTATAAGAACAACCGCGATGGAACATTCACTGACGTAACGGAAAAGGCTGGAGTAATCGGGGGCGGCTTCGGACAAGGTGTGGCCGTCGGCGATTACGACGGTGATGGTTTTCCCGACATCTACGTCACGCAATATGGCAGCAGCATTCTCTACCACAACAACGGCGACGGTACCTTCACGGATGTCACCGCGAAAGCCGGAGTCGCCGCACCGGGGTGGGCTTCCGCCGCAGTCTGGTTCGATTATGACAATGATGGCCGTTTAGATCTTTTTGTCGCGCGATTTGCTGATTTCACCAAAGAATTGAACAAGCCCTGTGGAATCCACGAGGATGGTCTCCGCCACTATTGCATCCCTAAGGCGTATGCGCCCATGGCGAGCTGGCTTTTTCACAACAATGGTGATGGCACCTTTACCGACGTCAGCAAAGAATCCGGCATCGCCAGTCATTTGGGAAAAGCCTGGGGTGTGGTCGCTACCGATATTAACAATGACGGACGGATGGATCTCTTCGTTTCGAATGACACCGTCCCGAACTTTCTTTACGTCAATCACGGAAACGGGAAGTTCGAGGAAATCGGAGAAATTGCCGGGATTGCCTATAGTGCCGATGGGCTGGCACGTTCGGGTATGGGCGTAGACTCCGCTGACGTCGATCAGGACGGCTATATGGATCTTTACGTGGCCAACATCAACTACCAGGATTATTCGCTGTACCGCAACAACCATGACGAAACCTTTGACGACGACGCCGGCCAGGAAGGCATTGCGTCGTCTACCTACCTGATGAGCGGATGGGGACTCAAATTCTTCGATTTCGATAACGACGGAAATCTGGATCTGTTTCAAGTCGACGGACACCCCGACGATTTGATCGACCAGCAGCATTTACAGGTGACCTATGCTGAGCGCCCCATGCTGTTTCAATGGAACGGTAAGGGTTTCACTAATATAAGCGCACATGGCGGGCCGGTTTTCAGTCAGCCGCTGGCAGCGCGTGGTTTGGCCATCGGAGATTTCAATAATGACGGCGCTACCGATGTCCTCATTGGAGTCAACGATGGCGCGCCAGTCCTCGTGCAAAATATCGTGGGCGCTCAGAACCACTGGCTCGGCATCAAGCTCGTTGGAACCAAATCGAATCGGGATGCGGTTGGGGCGAGAATCACTTACCAGGCGCAGGATTTAAAGCGCAGCCGGATGAAAGTGGGAGGCGGCAGCTTTCTTTCCAGTCATGATCCGCGAATGGTGCTTGGTATCGGCAAACGCGAAAGGGTCGATTGGGTTGAAATCAAATGGCCCCTCCCTAGCGGCAAAATAGAACGCCTCACGGATTTGCCAATTGACCGTTACATCACAGTTGTTGAAGGCCAAGGCAAATGGACGTAAGCTTGTCCCAACCTCTCCAGCTGACGAACATAGGATGGCGCGGGAACCACGGTGCAAATGGCGCGCTCGGCGACTGGAAACTCAGCGGCTCCGACGTCTTCTACTCCGGCTTCCGCGATTGAATTTGCTTCATCGCTGCTTGTGAAGATTTCACTCTACTCCACACTGCAACCGATTCTCTAGGAGCGATCCCACATGACCGCAATTGAACCGCTGCAACACTCTTCTCCCTTGCGTACCATCTCCCGCCTTCTGCTATGGATTGCGGTCTCTTCCCTATTCACGATCCCGTGCGCGCAAGCGCAGCTCGGTGCTCCAGAAAAGCCGATGCAGCCCATTGTCGAGAATGGCGCGGAGTATCGCTGGCTCCAGAAGAAAGTGCTCGATTCGCGCCTGCTCGACGGCATGGAGAACCTCTCCAGCTGGAAATTTAAGGGTGAAGGCTCAATGACCCTCTCCACCGCAGAGGTGAAGGATGGACAGCATTCCATTCGCATCGACTCCACCGACAATATCGCGCGCGTCCAGGGAAGCGGCGAGTGGGAGGACCTGGTCGCCACCCGTGCCTTCCCTTCCGAAGATTGGAGTCATTACAACCGCATTTCCATCTGGGTCTATCCAGACATCGACGGAGCCCCGGCAATCTCCGCTTCCCTGGTGCTGCATAATGAGGGTGCTCACATCTTGCCGGACAGCACGAATGAGGGTCGCGATGAATCCATCCCGCTCAAGAATCGTCAGTGGAACCACGTGGTCTGGGAAATTGCGCCCCTTTCTCGCGATCGGGTGACCGCCCTCGATTTCGCGTACAGCCTGCCGAAGATGATTCCGGACCCCGGCGACAAAACCGTCCTCTACATCGATCAACTGGAGTTGCAAACCGTCGTTCCGGATCACGTTGAAGGCTGGGATGTCGCCGCTGGAAAGATTGCCTTCAGCCAGGCCGGCTATGAACCCGGTGCTTCCAAGACAGCGATCGCGAGCGACCTGAAAAGTCCCAGCTTCTCTCTTATCGATGCAGACTCCGGCAAAGTTGTGCTGACGAAGTCCGTCGAGCAGAAAAAAACCGACCTGGGCGAGTATCAGGTTCTGGATTTCTCGCAGGTCCAGCAACCCGGCAATTATTTTCTCCGATCGGGTGACACTACGACTCGCACCTTTCGCATTGGTGAGGATGCCTGGCGCGACAGCATCGTAAAGGCCGTCAACTTCATGTACAGCGAACGCTGCGGTACGGTGATTCCCGGCATCCACGGCATCTGCCATCAGGATGCCTACACCTATCATGGCGACAAGCGAATTCTCGTCAATGGCGGATATCACGATGCCGGCGACTTGACCGCGACCGGCAACACTCCCGCAATGGCATATGGATTATTTGAGCTGGCCGAACGCCTCAAGCAGCAAGACGAAGATCCCGTCCTCTATAACCGCCTGATCCTCGAAGCAGAGTGGGGCCTCAATTGGGTGCTGAAAACGCGCTTTGGCGACGGCTACCGCACCACCGGCCAGTTAATCAGTTATTGGACCGACGGAATTATGGGCGACACCGATGACCGATTCGGGCCGGCGGTGAACGATCCAGAATGGAATTTCAGAGTGGCCGCCGTTGAGGCACTGGCCGCACGCGTCTTGAAAGACAGTGATCCGGAATTGGCGAATCGCAGCCTGGCAACAGCAAAGGAGGATTGGCAATTCGCCGTCGCCGGCCTGAAAACCGCGCCACTCCTGCCGGAAGTTTATGGACAGAAAGATGACCTGGAGAGAATTTCCTTCGGCGCAATCGCGTCCATCGACTTGTTTCGAGCAACCGGCGATCAGAAGTACGCTGACGAAGCCGTGACGCTCGGCAAGCAAATCCTGGCGTCGCAGGAAAGAAAACTCCAGCCGTGGAGCATTCCGATGACCGGCTACTTCTACACCGGGCCGGATCGCAGAGCTATCTTTCATCGCTTCCACATGGGGGAGGAGGAGCAACCCATCGTTGCCCTCGCCCATCTGTGCGAAGCGCTTCCTCAGAATCCGAATTGGATGCAGTGGTACTCCGCGATCGTGCTGCATTCGAAGTATTATCAGCAAGCGGTGGCCGCAGTCGATGCTCCTTACAACATGCTGCCCGCCGCCGTATACCGTGAAAGCGGGGTGGACCAGTTGCCCAACTCCAAAACGTGGACTCCACTGCGCACCGCCGACCGCACCACTTACCTTGAAGAAGTTCACCGCGGCGTGCCTCTGGGCGGGGAGTATTATCTTCGCCGCTTTCCCGTCTGGTTTGATTTTCGCGGCAATTCCAGCGTTCTGCTGTCCGAGGCCAAGGCGCTTTCCACCGCGGCCCAGTTGCGTGGAAGCGTGGATGCCGAAGATTTAGCCCAACAGCAGGCGCAATGGATCGTCGGGCGAAATCCCTTCTCGGCCAGCATTATGTATGGCGAGGGATACGACTGGACTCCGCTCTACAGCGTTCGCTCCGGCCAAATGGTCGGCGCACTTCCAGTCGGCATCGAAACGAAAGGAACAGCCGACGCTCCCTATTGGCCGAATCAAATCTG
Source organism: uncultured Acidobacteriota bacterium (assembly GCA_963735505.1). Lineage (GTDB taxonomy): Bacteria > Acidobacteriota > Terriglobia > Terriglobales > Acidobacteriaceae > JAKAAZ01. Next base: position 697,564 of record CAVTLR010000019.1, read on the forward strand.
CTGGACCTACAAAGAAGTCTGGACCCAGCCCGTGGGCGAATGGATCTGGTTGATGGGCGACCTGAGCGGGCCTGCGGTCGTGCGCGGTATTGTCGACAATAACTCCCTCGCGCCCGTGCGATTTGTGAACCGCGAGACCGGTAAGGTCATCGATGCGACAGTCAACCCAGCCGACGGAAACTTTCGAGCGACTGTTCCCCAGGGCCGCTACACCGTTGAATCGGTTTCCGTACATACATCGCTCACCGCGCTCTCCGCAGGGTCTTATCGGGTTGATCTCCGCCGAGACAAGGCAGTCGACTTCTCTGTCGATTCCAAGAACCCCAGCACGCACGAAGTTTTGCTGCAAGTCGCCGCGGAAGGCACGGGATCCCACACCTTCACTGCCCGAGTCAGTAATTTGGAGTTGAGTGGTCCAGGTACGCAACCGGTCGACTTAAGCAAGCGCAACATGAGCGAAGTCACGTGGCATGCGCGAGTGATCGATCCCGCCTCACCCTGGGTTGCCATCGTATTCCCCGACGACAAACTCAATCAGCATCAGGAGCTGACAGGAATCGCGGCCAACAAATAGCTCGAGGCGAGAATGTTGACTATTTTGCGACCGATGCATGCGCGATATCGATCGCCGTGACCGAAGGCTGGCCATAGTTCGCGGTATAAATATGGCCGGTCGACCCATCAATCGCGAGCGCATATGGGTTCGTACCCGCCTGCAACGTGCCCGTTACCGTGTTCGTCGCTCCATCAATCACAGTCACGCTGTCACCGTGAACGTTGGCCACGTAAATCCGGTTATGTGCCGGATCCACCGCGATCGATTGCGGATGTTTGCCCACAGGCAGCGTGGCGATCACTTTTCCTTCCGCGGCGTCAATCACGCTAACGGTTTGATCCCCGAAATTCACCACGTAAATCCGACGGGTGGCCGGATCAACCGCAACCGCGCAAGGAATCGCGCCCACTGGAATGGTATGCACAGCGTGGGTCTTCTCGTCCACTGCGACTAGATTCGCCGTTCCTGTGTGACCCAGGTACAGCGTATTCGTCGAGGGATCGAAGATCATTCCCCACAGGTGCGTTCCGACCGCGACCTTGCTAATTTGTTCCGTCGCGCCATCAACAACGCGAACGTTCGGATCCTCATAGGTCATTAAAAAGATTGTGTTGTTGCGAGGATCGATCGCAATTCCATCCGCACTGCCGGCCTTCAGCGCGTGCGCGATATTTGTTGCACCGTCAATGACCGTCACCATGTCGCTATAAGTATTCGTGACATATATCTTGTTGGTTACATCGTTCACTGCAAGCACGTAAGGTTGCTTCTCGCCCTTCACTGTCGCGATTACCGCATCTCGAATTCCGTCAATCACACTGATCGATCCGCTGCCCGTGTTCGCGACATAAATTCGGTTTGTCTTGGGGTTAATGGCGATGGCGATAGGCTTCTCCCCGACCTTCACGGTGCGTGTAGTGCCGGTCTTTTCGTCGATCACTTTCACTGTGCCCGCACCCTCATCTGCCGCATACACCTTGTGGGTGACCGGGTTCACCGCGACGGCGCGACGTGTGATCACTCTGCCCTGCACCGCATCGGTCTCGGCACGACCTTCGGGACTCATGGCCAGCAGCGTGATCGCACCCAACACAACAAGGGCGCACATAGTACGTCGAGACCAAGAGTTTTCAGCGGCCGGAGAACACCATCGCACCAAACTACTCATCTTGTGATAAAACCTCGTTGTGGACTAGATTATCAATCATTAGAAAGTCTTCTGTCGAACCGTCCATCATTTTTCGTAGCTGCCCAGGAAAGGCTCATTCATGATTCGGCGCTTATTCACTTTCTACCTGCTCGCGCTTCTGGCCTGCTCCGGAGTTACGGCCTTCGCTCAGAGCCGGCCCTTTCATGTTCTCGCCTTCTACTCCACCAATGTCGAACAGGACCATGTTGATTTCGCCATGCAGGCGATTCGATTCTTCCAGGCGATGGCAAAGCGCGATCATTTCGACTTCAAGGCGACCTCCAATTGGAATGACATGAATGCGGCGACTCTGAAGCAGTATCAAGTTGTTCTGTGGCTGGATGACGCGCCATCCACCGCCGCGCAGCGCGTTGCTTTCCAAAACTACATGGAGCATGGGGGTGCGTGGCTGGGCTTTCATATCGCCGGCTGGATGGACAGTCGCGCCATGTGGCCCTGGTACGCTGATTTTCTAGGAACGGTATTTTCCGGCAACAGTTGGCCCCCGTTGCCTGCCACTCTCACGATCGATGATCCGGCAAGCCCGATTGTGAAAGGTCTGCCGCCTAGCTTTCTCTCTCCCGCGAATGAGTGGTATAGCTGGAGGCCCGATCCGCGCAATACTCCGGGGATCAAGGTACTGATGACGCTGGCGCCGTCGAACTACCCGCTCGGATTTAAAGACACGCTTGTCGGGGGCGATATACCAGTCACGTGGACCAACACAAAGTACAAAATGATCTACACCAATATGGGTCACGGAAACAAGATTCTCACCAGTCCGGTGCAGAATCACTTCTTTGAAAACGCTCTGTTGTGGCTCGGAGGCCGCCAGGAATAATAGCCCGCCACAGTGACGCTTGAAATCTCTACTATGGATTCCCCGCCGCCTGCGGTGCTTGGCTCGTGTTCAGGTTGTTCTGAATCACGGTCAACAACGAATGTGGTGCGGCCGCATCTCCCAGAATCGACCAGAGCATCACCCCGCCGTATTGTGCGCCCAGCATTGTCTCGCGTGCCATGGTTGCCTCACCGGCGTAGCGAAACGCTTGTCCATCGTCGAGCGAACCGCCGCCCACCAGATCCACCTTCCAGGCATTTGGATAAGCGGCCAGAATGTTTTGGTAGTTTTCTTCCTTCGAGTCATCTGCCGTCGAGCCGAAGAACCCTACGCCAAGAACGATCTTGTTCCTGGCGATTTTTTCATCGACAGAATAGAACTGCAGCGCACTCAGCGCCTCCTCGTAGGACGAATACACCATCACGTTGATGAAGTCGAATTGATGGAGTGCAGCATCCGGCATGGAGCTCTGTAAATACTTTGCGACGGCAGCCGTGACAATTTTTCCCTCGGGATGAAATTTGGCCATCAGCGCATTCACAAAGGTGACGAAAGGCGCGCCCATATTGCTGGGGTCCTCGATGTCCAGATCGATCCCATCGAAGGCGTGCGCCGCAACAAACGTATCCAGGGAATCCACCAGCGCGCCGGATAGCCAGGCATTGTAAAACTGAATGATTCGCTGGTCACCGCCTCCACCCCCGATCGACAGAATGACCTTCGCGCCCGCGGCGTGCGCGGCTGCAACAATCGCTGCGATGTCAGCGTCGCTTTGTCCGGGAATGGAAAACGTCATGTCGCTGCTCGTGGTACAGACGCCGTTGCATTTTGGCGGATCTCCAAAGGCCAAATTCAGATGTGTCATCTTCCCGAAATTGACCTGCTTTGCGTAGTCTGCGTAATGCTTGCCCTTATCCAGAAAGAAATATTCAACCAGTCGCGGCGTCGGATTCTGCGGAAACGCCTGTTTTGCCGCAGGGCAAGCCTCACCTGGGGCCGCTGCCAACGTTGGCGCAGTTGCACCCGGCGACGACATCGCAACAACCGGCTTTTTCGACCCCCCGCAACCGCCCATCCCGATCGTCAGCGCTGCTGCGGTGACAAGGATACTCATTGCGCGACAGCGCGAATCCAGAAGCTTCTTGGGACAAATATGCATCGACCTCACCCGCATCCCTTTCGTGATTCGAGCCTAATCACCATCGATAACTTCGTAACGTTTCGTTAGTATATACTCCTTGCCATAGCGGCCCTCCAGCTTGTTCGGGCACTCAGTTTCCGCCGCGGCAACGCGCTTTTCTCATCCGCATCTAGGAGACATTTTGAGGCGACAATCGATTCGCACCCTGGCGTGGATTCTCTGTCTTTCCGCTGCCTCGACCGCGTGGGCCGGCGATGCAATTCCAAAGGCGGCATGGAAGCGTCCGCTCGGTCTCCCCTTGGCAAATCCGGGAGTCACGCGCGTTCCCGGCGACATCGACGACGGCTACTGGCAAGGAGTGCCGGTCGGCGGCATGGGAGCAGGGACATTTTCTCGCAGCTATCGCGGAGACTTCGCGCGCTGGCATATCAAGGGTGGCGTGCATAAATATCAGCCCGTGTATGCCAACCAGTTCGCCATGTTTCAGCAAACCGCGGGCGATGCCCACGGCACCGCACAGGTATTGATGAACGGCCATCCGCCGGCAGACGAGTTATCCAGCTGGACCTGGAACTATCCCGTCGGCGCCGGCGATTACTATGCTCTGTTTCCGAAAGCCTGGTTCGATTACCGGTCGAAGAAATTTCCCGCTCACGTTGTCCTCGAACAATTCTCTCCGGTGCTCCCCAACAATTATCGCGAGTCCAGCTATCCGGTCGCCGTCTATCGCTGGCATGCAGACAATCCCACAAACAAAGCGGTCACAGTCTCTGTGCTGCTTTCCTGGACCAACATGTCGGGCTGGTTTCGCACGTTCACTCGCGACTTTGCCGGCACTCCGAACCAGGGAAACTTCGATGAGTATCGAAGCGAGAAAATTCCCGGCGCGGGAACGATGGAAGGAATCGTCTTCGATCGCAATCGCGCAGGTACCGCTCCCAATGAATGGGATGGCCAGTTCGTGATCGCTGCGCTCAACTCGCCCGGGGTGGAAGTTAGTTATCAAACCACGTTCCTTGCGTCAGGAGATGGCAAGGCCGTCTGGATGCCGTTCGCCAAAGATGGCACGCTCGCCAACGACACAAAATCCTGGGTCAGCGACAAAGAAAAGCTCGCCGGCGCGATCGCGCTTCGCTTCACCCTGCAACCGGGAGAGAAGAAGATCATCCCGATGGTCATCGCGTGGGATTTTCCTCTGGTGCAATTCGGCGAAGGTAGAAAATGGGATCGCCGCTATACGGATTTCTACGGTACGTCCGGTCGAAACGCATGGAACATTGCCCGTGACGGCCTCCTGCACGCCACCGAATGGAGCGATGCCATCGACAAGTGGCAGGCTCCTTACATCGACAACGCAAGCGAACCGCTCTGGTATCGAGGCATGCTCTTCAATGAGCTCTACGCGCTAACCGATGGTGGCACGTTCTGGGGGCGCCCCGTCGGGTCCGATCCGAAAGCGCCGGCGTCCTTCGCACTGCTGGAATGCTTTGATTATGCCTACTATGGCACGCTCGATGTGCGGTTCTATGCCTCTCTGCCGCTGTTGAAATTCTGGCCGCAAATCGACAAACGAGTGCTGATGGAATTTGCCGACACCGTGCCGAAGGAGTGGCCGGAGCAAGGCCTGTGGGTCTGGAAGACGCAGTTGAGTGGCACGCCCATCACTCACAAGCGCAAAAAAATTGGCGCCGTTCCCCATGATCTCGGCGTACCCGAGGGCGATCCCTTCTACGCAGTCAACGAGCCTGGCTGGCAAGACACCAATGACTGGAAGGATCTCAACTCTAAATTCGTGCTGATGGTCTATCGCGACTACGTTCTGACCGGAAGCACAGACACGGCATTTCTTCGTGAAACCTGGCCCGCAATGAAAGACGCCATCGAATACCTTCGCCAGTTCGATCATGGCGCCGGCGTGCCGGAAAATAGCGGCTATCCTGATCAGACCTATGACTCCTGGGTCGTCAGTGGAGTCAGCGCCTACTCGGGTGGGCTGTGGCTGGCCGCGCTCCGTGCCGGAGAAGAAACCGCCCGCGTTCTGGGTGACACCAAAACCGCCGATGAATACCATGCTCTATTCCTGAAAGGCCAGAAGACCTACATCTCCGACCTGTGGAATGGTTCCTACTTCCGTTATGACACCAACAGCGCATCGAAGGACGACATCCAGGCCGACCAGCTCGCCGGACAGTGGTATGCCAATCTCACCGGCCTCGGCGACATCGTCTCTTATGCGATGCAGCGCTCCGCCCTGCAAAAAATCTACGACTTCAACGTGATGAAGTTTGGCAATGGCGAAATGGGCGCAGCCAATGGCATGGCGCCGGATGGCTCCATCCTGACCAATGATGAAGCCAAAGAAGTGTGGGTGGGCACAACCGAAGGCTATGCCGCCTTGCTGATGAGCGATGGCATGAAAGACGAAGCCTGGAAGACTGCGTGGGGCTTGTATCACGTGATCTACCAGACAAAAGGCTACTGGTTTCGAACTCCGGAAGCGTGGGACATCACGGGAAATTTTCGCGCCGGAATGTACATGCGTCCTATGGCGATTTGGGCTCTGGAAATGACTCCGCCCAGAAAGAAATAAACCGTTGAGAACCCGACCGTAACACTTGGAGGAGGCGTCCATGCAACTTCATCTTCACTCGTGCCGAACGCATGCGTGGATTCTAGGCCTCATCGCATGCTTCCTCGTCGCGGGCGCCGGCGCGGCGGCCGCTCCCAAGCCAAAGTTCCACGTGATCGCCCTCGCCGAAGCAGGCGGACAACACCAGGCATTCGTGCAACGAGCGAAGATCTGGCTCAATGAGCTGGCGATCAAAGACAACTTCACCATCGATTACATTGAAAATACCGACAAGATCGACGACGCCTTCCTATCGAACTATCAACTCTTCATTCAACTGAACTACCCGCCGTATAACTGGACCCCCACGGCCAAGGCTGCATTTACAAAATACATTGAGCAGGGGAAAGGTGGATGGATCGGCTTCCACCACGCCACGTTGCTTGGCGAGTTTGACGGCTTTAAGATGTGGCCGTGGTTTTCGCAATTTATGGGTGGCATCCGCTTCACCGGCTACATTCCCAAATTTGCCGATGGCATGGTCACCGTGGAGGACACATCTCATCCCGCGATGCGAGGCGTTCCAAAGACATTTCTGGTCAAGCAGGAAGAATGGTACACGTGGGACAAATCGCCGCGCCCCAATGTGCATGTACTCGCCAGCGTGGATGAAAATACGTACTCACCCGACACCAAAACGAAGATGGGGGATCATCCCGTCGTGTGGACGAACGAACACTACAAGGCAAGAAATATTTACATCTTTATGGGGCACCATCCGGAGCTGTTCGACAATCCAGCATTCACGACGCTGTTTCAGAACTCGATATTCTGGGCCGCGCACCAACGCTCACCGCGCTGATGCAAACACGGCCCTCAGCGATCAGTTCCCAACCCAGTATTTGTTGAAGCCGATGTAATCCGAAGGCATCGCCGCGAGAATCTTCCGTCGCAACTCCAGAATGTCGACCGACCCGACGGTGCTGTAGAGAACCTTTCCGCCAGGTGCCAGCAGCACTGTATACGGCACGGCCGACTGCCACTTTGGATCGAAGGCAGCCTGCAGCGCCGCAGTGTCATCGGAGGCGAATAACAGGTTGTGGCTGGTGGCATGTTTCCGCTGCAAAAACCGCAACACCCCCGCTTTTTCATCCGGGGTATTTGCCGATACGGTCACCAATTGAAACCCGCGGTCGTCATACATGCGAAACGTGTCCTGCAGATCGGAGAACTCCTCCACGCAGGAACCGCACCATGTCGCCCAGAAGCTTACTAACGTGTAGTTGTCGCCGGCGTTGGCGCGCAACTTTTTCAAACCGGCAGCATCCACCATCTCCACGCTGACTGGCTGTGAATCAATTTTTTCCTCGTTGGCCTCGCGCAACGGTTCCTTGTCTTTCCACTTGGTCGAGCAGCCAAACACGGCCGTATGTGTCACCGGTACCGGCTTGCCCGCCAACAGCGCATCAATCGCGTTTTGCGCGTCGTTTGTCTTCACTTTCTCAATACGGTAGCTGTTATCGAAGCGCCCTTCATATCGCAGATGGCGGCTCTGATCGAAGATGAAGACGTGGGGCGTGGCTTGCGGTCCATAGGCGTCCGCCACCGACTGGGTCGCGCCATCGTACAGATAAGGATAATGAAGATGTTTATATTTCGCGCGGATCTTCATCTCCGCCAGCGTGTCGCCCATGTCGGAAGAGTCCAGTTCCCCAATCAAAGTTGCCTTGGGGTCGTTTCCCATGATGGCCACAACGGCAACACCCTGCTTCCCGTAATCTTCATACAGCTTCTCAATCCGCTGCTCATACATCTGCGCGATCGGGCAATGATCGCAGGTGAACACCACCACTAGTATCTTGCTATTGGCGTAATCACTCAGTTTGTGGTTCTTTCCATCCACCCCAGGCAGTTCGAAATTCGGCGCGGGAGATCCCAAAGCCAGAATTGGATGCGCTTGCTGACCATAGACTGTCAGCGACATCATTCCGGCCAACGCCAGCAGAAATAGTTTTCGCATTGTTGATCTCCTCCAGGCGGCCGAAGCTGCGCCGCGGTTATGCGAGGCTTCTCGCATACGCAATTTCCTTCGCCATATCCTGATCCACGGGTCCTTCTTTTTCGTACTCGACCGCGACCAATCCCGCAAAATTCTGCCGATGCAGCTCCCGCATCACGGCCGGGATGTTCGCAATTCCCTCGCCCAGCAGCGTGTTCACGTCGCTCCCCTTGGCCTTCACATCTTTCAAATGCACCATGCGCAGGCGTGGCGCAAGTTTGCGGATTGCGTCCGCCGGATCGTAGCCGCAGGAAGCGAATTGTCCCGTGTCCGCAGTCGCTCCCATCGTCTTCGAAAGTCCGGAGATTGCCCGCAGAACTTCTTCCGGGCTTTGGTATGGGAAGTCAACATTTGGAAAGAAATGATTGTGCAGCCCGAAGGTCAAGCGTTCCTGGCTCAACCGCTGGTCGATCTGCTTCAGTACGGTTTCCGTTCCGTCGCCCGTAATGTTGGTGCTTCCAAGCAGCTTCGCGAAACGCACCGCATTGTCAATGTCACCGGCATCCTTGATCGTCGCGGCGTAATACGAGACACATCGAATACCGGCTCGGTCCAGCTTGACGCGGGCGCTGCGAAATATTTCCGCCTTGGGATGGCTCAGCAGCATAAACTCGCCGCGAGACATTTCAATTTCCCGAATTCGCAGCGCATTCAGCTGAACGATCATGTCGTCGATGGAGAGGTTGTGATAACTGAACGTGCCCACCCCAATATTCAGCCGCGTAAGCGCGTGAACCCGCGGGGCAACGCTGACCAACCCGGTCGCGGCGGCCAGCTTCACGAAACTCCGTCGCGTCGTCATGCGTCCGATCGTTCTCCCTGGGCTTTGCATTTGGTTGGGGCGTTCTCGTGCGGCGTTCCGGTCGTACGAACCAGAGGTTCACCCTATGCGGCGATCAAGCGGTTTCTAACCTTCTAAAATAAAGTCCGCTGGTTGCCAGTGGACCACATCGCAAATTGGAGTGTCAAGGTGCTCCGGCACGTCGCGCCACTCAAATCCTGGACTACATGGGCGGTTCCGGCAGCAGGACGGAAGGAATCGCGTCCAGCGCGACAGCAATTGCACCCCACAGCGCGGCGCGGTTACCTGGCGTGCCGGAGCCGATTCGCGGCACCGCAAATTCGCTTCCCTGCAGTTGCTGACGCACGAATTCAATCAACGCCGGGTGTCCTCCAATTTCTCCGCCCAGCAGAATCAGGTTCGGGTTCAGAATCAAGGACAAGTCAACGATGATGTCTGCGACAATTTCCGCTCGCTTGCGGATGATTTTTTTGGCGCGAGCGTCGCCGGCGTGGGCCAGGTCCAAGACAGTAATCGCGCTCACTTCATCCTCAGCATGTGGCTCGCTCTTGGCCTGTTTCTCACTGGTTTCGTGCCAGCTCTTCAGTATTCCCGAGCCTGTCACTACCATTTCTAACTCGCCAAATTCGTGAATCGTGGGCTGTCTGCGTGACGTCCCCGGCAACCGCATGTATCCGATTTCTCCCGCCGACCACTGGGATCCATGATGAATTTTGCCATCCAGAAAAATTCCGGCGCCGACGTTTTCCCCAATATCAATCAATACAAAATCCTTCTCGGATTGTGCCGCTCCACAGAACTGCTCCCCTCGCGCAGCCAGATTGATATCGTTTTCCAGAATCACAGTGCAGTGCACCACTTTGCTCAGCATGGCGCGGAGAGGCACAGATCGCCAGTCTTCCAGCGTGCTGATGGCCAGTACCGTGCCCTCGTCGACATTCGTAATTGCCGGCACACCGACAACAATCGCCAATAGTTGCTCCCGCGTCTTCTTTTGTTTTCGCAGCAGCAGCTTCAACTCTTTTTCGATATATCCACATACCGCCGGCGGCGTAGTGCTGCAGCCTGTCAATGGAAGTTGACACGATTCCAACTCAATCCCGTCCAAGTCTGTCAGAAGAAATGAAAGGCTTCCCGATGAAATCTGCACGGCGAGCAAACAGCCCCGCTCTGCATGAAAGCGGATCATGTCCGGCGGACGCCCGCCGCTCGACTCGCCTTCACCCAGCGGCTCGACCAGACCTTTTTGTAACAGGTCTTTCACAACATTCGTTACGGTGGGGGCGCTCAGTCCGGAAGCCCGAACCAAGTCCGCTCGAGAACACGAGCCAAAATCGCGCAATAGCTTCAAAATGCTGTGGGCATTTGTGTGTCGCAGAACCGACGGCCTGCCCAGTGGGATATTCTTTCTCTTCATTTCGTCCCGGAAATCAAAGGAATCTGACGGCTACTATATGCCATCGCTGGCGCCCGCGTCACCACGGAATTTGACCAGGAGGCTGACTTTGCAAACTTTCGTTAGAAAAAAGAATGACTTGCATTTTGCCACCTTCGGCGAGATACTAAACAAACGTTAAGAAGTCCCCTAGTACAGTCTGAACCGATCCCAGCGATCGGAGGTTTGCCTTTCTTTTGCTCAGGTATTCACGGTCGTTTGCTACGCCTTTGATCATAAAAATTTGGGGTGGATTTCACGGTGCCCGCGTCGCTGTGTGCCTAACCCTGCAGCACGAGATCCCAACTATTTGCGGACTTTCATAATTCGAGGACTGTGTCGTGGGAGACGCGAATATGGAGACGCCTCGCTGGATTAACGGGGTTGAGCCCCCAGCGCACCTGCTGCATGCCACGGGCACGCAGATCCTCGAAATCGAGTGCCGCGAGCAGCCACAACGCCTCCTCGATTTAATTCGCGCTTATCGCAGCGATCCGGAAATTCGCTCCCAATTGAAGAACTTTGGCCGGCTCTCACGAAAGCCGGGCCCCGTCATGTTCATCGGAATGGGCGCGTCCTACTGTTCCTCCGTCAGCGGGTCTGTCATGTTGACAACACACGGCAGGCCCTCATTCTCTGCGGATGCCGGGGAATGGCTGCACTACGCTCGACCCATCTGGAACGATACGGCTCTCTCCGTCCTTCTCACCACCTCCGGCGAGAGTGCCGAGCTGGTCGAGTTGATGAAGGACGTCGATGACCGCTCACTCGGCCTGATCTGCAACAATCCCGCCAGTACCTGTTGGAACATGACCCGGAACCGGCTGCCCATTCTGGCAGGTCCGGAGTACGGTAACGCGACGAAAACTTACACCAATTCCACCGCCGTCGCCATCATCCTCGCGTCCCAGATGCTCGAGCTTCCGTGGGAGGACGAAGCCGAACGCGCAGCCGAAATATTCGCGTCCGCTCTCGATCCGATTTTTGCGCAACGCAGCCAGCTCGAGTCATTTTGCCGTGGTGCCGCCAATATTGAAGTCATCGGGCGAGGCTCCGCGTACGGTGCCGCCATCATGAGCGCGCTCTGCATTCGCGAAATGAGCGGTCATCGCGCCGCGGCGCACACCGGCGCAGGCTTCAAACATGGTCCCAACCTGGATGTGGATGGTTCCCATGTAGCGATCATTTTTGCGCTCGGCCGCGTGGCGCCTCTCGGAATCAAGCTTGCAGAGGAATGCAATCGCCGCGGCGGGAAAGTCGTGCTGATTTCTGCCGAAGATCATGCGGCGACAGAGAAGCTGTATCCCGTCCGCATGGATGCAGTCCCGGAACCCTGGGAAGCGATTACTTCCCTGCTGGTGCCGCAGGCGCTCACGCTTGGAATGGTGGAACGAACCGGTTGCCGGCTGCCTCCGCGGTTTCAATACGGCGTAATGACGCAGTAACATGACGGTCTTTTTCAATCGAGAGGAAATCGTGTCCGCCCCAGTGCTCGCACCGCAGACCCACGTACGCCGCGGATTTATCTGGCGAGTCTCCCTTATCGCGGGACTCGGCGGCATCCTCTACGGCTACGACATGGGAGTGATTGCGGCCGCGTTGGTTTACGTCCGTCAGTCCTTTGTCCTCTCGACGCGCATGCAGGAAGTGGTGGTCAGCGTTGTATTGATCGGCGCCATGTCCGGTGCGCTCGCAGGTGGCGCCATCACCGATCGCATCGGCCGTCGCGCCACGCTGCTCTGGGGTGGCGCTATTTTTCTTTGCGGATCACTGCTCGCCTTTGCCTCGCCCAACGTCATCATTCTCATCGTCGCGCGTTTTCTGCTCGGCGTGGCTGTCGGCTTCACATCCGTCACCGCGCCCGTATACGTTTCAGAGCTGGCGCCTCCGCGTTCACGCGGCATGTTGATCGGCCTGTACCAGTTCGCGCTCACCATCGGCATCGCACTGGCCGACCTTGTCGGCTACTGGCTCGCCAGCCAACACGCCTGGCGACTGATGTTTGGAATTGGAGCACTTCCGGCGGCGCTGTTTATTGTCCTGCTCCTCACCTTGCCGGAAAGCCCTCGATGGCTGTTTGCACAGAATCGAGTTCGTGAAGCTGAATCCGTACTGAGTACCTACACGGATACAGAAGGTGCTCGACTATTGATCGCCGATATCCACGCCGCGCTGGAAATCAAAATGGAACGCCGCTGGAGCGCGCTGTGGAGTCCTGCGGTACGGATGTCGCTGTTCATCGCCGCCGGCTTCCTCATCCTGCAGCAAGTCACCGGCATCAACGCTATTTTGTATTACGGGCCGCAGATATTTTCACTCGCCGGGATTGCGTCCAATAAAAACGCCATCTTCGCGACTCTCCTGGTCGCCATCACCAACGTGCTCGCCACCATCATCGCCCTGGTTCTGGTGGACCGCGTGGGACGGAAACCGCTGCTCTACGCCGGTGTCGGCGGCATGACGGTATCCCTGCTGATGCTCGCGTATTCCTTCCACGACCAGGCCACTTTCGGCGCCGCGCCCGGTGTTGTCGCCACCATTTGCCTGATGGTCTACATCACTTGCTTCGCCTTCAGCATGGGGCCCATCGCGTGGATTCTGGTGTCGGAGGTTTTTCCGCTGCAAGTTCGTGGCCGCGGAGTGGCCCTGGCATCCCTGGCATCCGGCGCAGCCAATTTTGTCGTTTCCCTTACCTTCCTGTCGCTCATCAAAGCGGCAGGAAATTCATCCACTTTCATGATTTATGCAGGGTGTTGTATCCTCACGCTGCTTTTTGTCCGCTTCGTCATCCCGGAAACAAAAGGGCGCGAATTGGAAACCATTAGCACTGAGGCGAACGCGATTTCTCGATGAATGAAATCCCCAGGAGAGATAGGCCGACAATGGCAAATTCCAGAAACCGTGACGCCTTGGTAATTACGCAACGTGACGGAAATACCGCAACCACCCACCCAGACGGTGCTCATTCTGCCGATGCCGGCTATGTTATCGGCGTTGACATTGGCGGAACCAACCTGCGCCTTGCGCTTGCCGATCGGTCGGGCGCCATCGTCGCAAAATGGTCATCGTCCACCGCCGGTGTACGCGGCGCCGACGCGGTTGTTGCCCTTCTCTGCGACGGCGTCGATCACTTGCTGCGACAGACTTCCGTTCCGCGCGCGTCCCTGAAAGCGATTGCCGTTGGCGTACCTGGAGTCACCGACGTCGAGGAAGGCCGCGTGATCGCGACCTCTTATCTGCTCGGCTGGCGCGACGTTCCATTGGCCGCAATGCTGGAAGCGGCGCTGAAAATTCCGTCGGCGGTGGATAACGATGTGAACCTGGCGGCGGTCGGCGAAAGCTGGGCTGGCGCCACGAAAGGTGCGCGCGACTTTGTATTTGTCGCAATTGGCACTGGCATCGGCGCCGGCATTGTACTGAACCACTCCTTATTCCACGGCGCAGGTTGGGCCGCTGGAGAAATTGGCTACATGCTGGTACCCGGCACACCCAACGCACCCAGGAAACGCGATGAACCCGGCGCTTTGGAAAGCATGATAGGCGGCGAAGGGATTCGCGCGGAATGGCAAAAACTTTGGACGGCGGACAAGACCACGCTCCCGCGGGAGATGGTGGCGTCCGAAATATTTGATGCCGCGCTGGCTGGCGATCCGCTGGCACAGATTATTCTTCAGCAGTCCGCGCGCATGCTTTCTCACGCCATCTATAACATGTCGCTGGTACTGAACTGCCCGCTGTTTGTCCTGGGGGGCGGCGTAGGCTTGCATCCTGCGCTTTGCGCCGCCACGCGCGGAATGCTGCAACAATGGGCCGTCCGCGGGCGACCCGACCTGATCCCCAGCGAGCTTGGACCGGATGCGCAGCTGATGGGCGCGCTGCGCCTCGCGCTCGATACTGCAGATGTGAGCTCTTCGGCTTCAGCAGCGAAATAAGAAGCACCAAAGGTCGTCGCAGTAGCGGCCGTCACCGATTACTGCGCCTCCGACCGCCTACAATGGGTCTGACTCGATTCTTGAGGAGGCGCGATGAAGAAGCTTCTGATTGTTTTGTTGCTGACGGTATTTGCGATTCCGGCTCTGGCACAGGGATCGCCGCCACAAGGCGCTGCGAATGCGCCTTACACCGTGGAGTATTACTACAAAACGCAGTGGGGCCATCAACAGGAATTTCTGGATCTCTTTCTGAAGAATCACTTCCCATTGCTAAGAAGGATTCAACAGACAGGTCGCATCTCTGCGATAAAGATCGAAACACCCGCCAACCACATGACGGAAGACGCGCGTTGGGATTATCGGGTGACGATTACGTACAAGAATTCCACGGTTGCCACCACGGCAGATCCGGAGGAAGAAGGATTCATCCGCCAACTCTACCCCGATCAGGCACGCTATAAGAGTGAGGAGCAGCGGCGATTTGAAATCCTCCTGGCACATTGGGATTTGCCGGTCACCAACATTACACCTGCGGCGAACTAGCTCCTGAACGCTGCGAAGAGTGCGCACCAACATGTCTCCGTCTGGAATGGAAATCCGCGAATGACGCAAGCATTACTGCCGATCCGCACTATTGCACGAAAGCTGAATCTGCCGGAGAACTTGTATGAAACGCTGGGAACTTTCGGCGCAAAACTGAAATTGGATTTGTTGACCGACCCGGCATTTCCGCGTCGCGGCAAACTGATTCTAGTGACTGCCACCACACCTACTGCTTCCGGCGAAGGCAAAACCGTCACCTCCATTGGGCTGGTGCAAGGTCTGGAGCGCATCGGAAAAAAAGCGATCATCACGTCTCGCGAGCCGTCACTGGGTCCCGTTTTTGGCATGAAGGGCGGCGCAGCAGGGGGCGGCTTGTCGCAGGTGGAACCGAGCCAGAAGATCAATCTCCACTTTCATGGCGATATTCACGCCATGACCTCCGCTCACAATTTGTTGGCTGCGCTGATTGATGCCCACCTGTTTCATGGAAACGAGCTTGACGTCGATCCCGATCGCATCACCTGGCCACGCGCCATGGATATGAATGATCGCGCGCTGCGCCGCATTCAGATTGATGTCGATGGGAACAAAGTTGGCGCGAATCGACATACGGGGTTTGTGATCACCGCTGCATCGGAAATTATGGCTATCCTGGCGCTCGCGAAAGATCGCAGCGATTTGCGCCGTCGTCTTGCCACCATCGTTATCGGGGCTTCACGCAGCGGAAAACCGGTGCGAGCCGCAGATTTGCATGCCACTGGCGCGATGATGGCGCTGCTTGATGATGCGCTGCTGCCGAACCTTGTTCAAACCACGGAGGGAACGCCTGCGTTAGTGCACACGGGTCCATTTGGAAACATTGCACACGGAACCAGCAGCGTGATTTCACAGGATATGGGTCTTCGACTCGCGGACTACGTCGTCAACGAAGCCGGCTTTGCGGCTGACCTGGGCGCAGAAAAATATATGGACATCGTGACCGGCGTATTGGACGTCAGCCCAGCGGTGGCTGTGCTGGTGACCACGGTACAAAGCATGCGCAACCAGGGCGAAGGCAATTTGGAAAACGGGTTTGCCAATCTGGCGCAGCACATTCGCAGCCTGAAACATTTTGGGGTTCCGCTGGTGATCGCCGTGAATCGTTTTGCCAACGACAGCGAAGCTGACCTGGCACACCTGCTGCACTATTGCGAGCAGCAGGGGGTGGCATGCGCAATGACAGAACCCTTCACGCGCGGCGGCGAGGGCTCGATTGAACTTGCCCGCAAAGTTGTTGAACTTATTGACACAAATGGCGACGCAAGAATCACTCCGGCATATGCGCTGAATGATTCTTATGTGGAAAAAGCTGTGAAAGTTGCGACCCAGGTGTACGGCGCCGATGGTGTGGAGATGAGCGAAATTGCCACGGAAAAACTGCGGCAGCTGGTGGACTGGGGCTTCGATGGATTGCCGATCTGCATCGCTAAAACGCAGTATTCCCTGTCGGATGATCCCAAACTTTTGGGAGCGCCGAAGGGCTGGAAGCTGCGGATTACTGACGTCTCGCTCTCTGCGGGCGCAGGGTTTGTGGTGATGATTGCTGGCAATATGATGCTGATGCCGGGATTGCCGAAGGTTCCGCGAGCGGTGGAGATTGATGTGAACGAGGCTGGAGAAATTGTCGGAGTGTGAGGTAAATTCTCTGCGAAAAAGCCTCAAATTACGATAGTTGCCTTAGCAACTAAAAAGCCCGTTTTTAGAGGTATTAGTTGCTAAGGCAACTAATTTTCATGCTGCAGAGTTGGTGCAGTTTTCAGCTCAAAAGCCCAAACGAAACCTCTCACGGGTTTCGTATTGGGATCCGGTTGGTCGAGTGAAGCTTTCATAGAGGAAAAACTCGTCCGTCACGAAGGAACTGAACTTTGGCGGATGGCGAAGTTTGCTCCTCAATATGTCCAGCCCGGTTGCTTTTCTTCTGCCCTTGCTGCGCGCGAGGGTGATGTGGGGATGGAACGGGCGATCTTCAGGAGTGAACCCGCACGGCAGGGTGGCCGCTGTTACCTGATGCTGCAGCGCCAGCAAATCCGGCGTGAGCGCGACGCCGGCGAAGAAAATTCCGGCGCGATCAAAGAAGCCTAGCTCCTCCAGCTCGATCGGCACCGGGCCGCCATGCAGTGCTCGCAGTCGAGCGACGACGCATTCATATTGTGTCTCGCTGGTGTTCCCGAGAAACTGCAGGGTGATGTGCCAGGACTCGGGCGTGGACCATCGCAAGCCATCTCCCTCAACTCGATGGCGCATGGAAACCTTCTCGAGTTGTTCGATCACCAGGGCCGCCAGTGGAATTCCCACGAAGAGTCGCATACCGAGACCAGTGTAAGTCCGGCTTATCGCCGGTGTCGCACTTTCAGAATCGAACTCGACGCGCCGAGGTTACGCCAGATCGGTTTGTAATCTTTTTGTCATCGCATTGTGCATGGGGTCCGCGAGCAGGACAATAGTTGTACAGCCCTCTTCCACGATTCCACTGTGCTCGCCGCCTTCATTTCCCACGACGGCCTCCCCGGTCCATCGCGAATAACCGCTGATCGCACCTGCACCCCGAAGGTGAATCATGAATCCAGGAGTGATCGAAGCACACGCTACACATCCCAAGGGCACGCATGCGCGTGTTCTTTTCTCCTCCGTTTTTGGACCGTACGCGCAGGATGATGCATTCGGCAGCCGCAGCATCAATCCCATGGAGTTGTATCACAACCAGGTCACGCGGATGCAGGGCTCGTTTTCGCTGCGGATGTTCCATCGCTCGTGGGGCATCATGATGATCCAGCAAAATATTTCCGCGCCATCCACGGTGCTCGATTTTCCTACTCGGAAAAAGTTTGCGGAGGAGTTGCAGGCGAATCACTACGACATTGTGGGAATTTCATCCATCATCGTGAACGTCGGCAAAGTTGCGGAGATGTGCCGCATGGTGCGCGAGCTTTCTCCAGAGTCTGTGATTGTGGTGGGTGGCCACGTGGCCGCGCTGCCCGATATCGCGGAGAGGATGGATGCCGATCACATCGTACGCGGCGACGGTATTGCCTGGATGCGCGCCTATCTGGGCGAGGATACGGGTGCTCCGATTCGACACCCGCACATTGTTTCCGGTTTCGACGTGCATGCCATGGGCCTGAAGGCTTCGGAATCGGCGAGCGACACGGCTGCCACGATCATTCCATCGGTGGGATGCCCGCTGGGCTGCAACTTTTGTACAACCTCGGCTTTCTTCGGCGGCAAGGGAAAGTTTTTGAATTTTTACAATACCGGAAAAGAACTGTTTGACGTGATGTGCGAGATGGAGCGCACGATGAAGGTTCGCTCCTTCTTTATGATGGACGAGAATTTTCTGCTGCATCGCCAGCGGGCCATGGAATTGCTGGACCTGATGAAGGCGGAAGGCAAGGCGTGGGCGATGTATGTATTTTCGTCGGCGAACGCGATCCGCAAATACAGCATGAAGGAACTGGTGGAGCTGGGTGTTTCCTGGATATGGATGGGGCTGGAGTCCCCGCGCGCCGGCTACGCCAAGCTGCAGGGTCAAGACACACGTTCCCTGACCCGCGAACTGCGGCGGCACGGCATTAAACTGCTGGGTTCCAGCATTATTGGATTGGAGCATCACACGCCGGAAAACATCGGCGAGGAAATTGAACATGCCATTGCGCATGAAACGGATTTTCACCAATTCATGCTGTACACGCCGGTACCCGGCACCCCGCTGC
The DNA here is from genome assembly GCA_963735505.1 of uncultured Acidobacteriota bacterium. Lineage (GTDB taxonomy): Bacteria > Acidobacteriota > Terriglobia > Terriglobales > Acidobacteriaceae > JAKAAZ01. The sequence continues at coordinate 716,380 of CAVTLR010000019.1, forward strand.
ACAAAGAGATGAGCGAGGAGAACCGGATGCTGGAGGTGAACCTGGCCGATATTCACGGGCAGGACAAGTTTAATTTTCGACATGCGGCGATTTCGCGTGACGACTCGAACCGTTTTTTGAACCTGGCATTTCTGCGCGATTTTCAACGCAACGGGCCAAGCCTGTTCCGCATTTGCCGGACCACGCTGGAGGGTTGGAGGCGATACAAGCATGACATCGATCCGCGGATTCGCAAGCGCTTCGAGTGGGAAGTTCGCTCCATCCGGACAGCGTACAGCGGCCTGTTGTGGGCGATGGAGAAGCAATTGCGCAGCAGCAATCGCGCGGTGAGTGACCAGATTCGAGCGTTGCGACTGGAGATCGGTTCAGAATTCGGCTTGGTGACGCGGGCGATTTCCTGGGTGCTGGGACCGGTAGCCTTATGGACCAGCCGACGCGAAGAGCGGCACCTGGCTGCAGGTAAGACCTACGAGCCGAAGACCATTGTTGAGCACCGCAACTGGACACCTGCATAGGAGTCGGTGGATGCGGGTGTCCCGCATCTGTATGCGGAAACCACTGCGGCTTTGGCAGCATCCCTGTCGAAAAAACTCATAACGCGGACAATATTGTTGACAGGAATTGTTATCCCTATTTAGTCTAGGCGTTGCCGGGTCTAGCCTATGCCGCTTCGATCTAAAACTGAATCGCACACCTCTCCTCGCGATTTATTTCCAGGCGCTCTGGAGATGATGATTCTACAAACGCTGGAGTGGAAGCCGATGCACGGCTATGCGCTGGTGCAGCACATCCAACAGCGATCGCAGGACCTGCTGCAGGTGGAAGAAGGTTCACTCTATCCGGCGCTGCAAAGAATGCTGCAGGAGAGGCTGGTCAAAGCGGAGTGGAAGATTTCCGCGACCAATCGGCGGGTGCGCATGTACAACATTACCCCGGCGGGCGTGAAGCATTTGCGGCGTGAGGTGTCGAAGTTTGAGCGCATGCTGGAAGGCATTTCCCTGGTATTGGCACCGGTAAAACCGTAGGAGCGCCAGATGAACCCTATACAGCTGTTGTGGCAACGACGCGCGATGATGGACGATCTTTCCGATGAGATCGAACAGCACATCCGCGAGAAAATTGAAGCCCTGGTTGCGGAAGGAATGCCGCGCGACGAAGCGATGCATGCGGCTCGTCGTGCGTTCGGCAATGCCGCATTGCTGGAGGAGCGCGGGCGCGAGTTCTGGATGTGGAGCTGGCTGGAGAACGTGTGGGCCGATCTGAAATTTACTGTGCGGCAACTGCGCAAGTCGCCGGGATTTACAGTGACCGCGGTGATGACGCTGGCGCTGGGCATTGGGGCGACGACGGCAATTTTCTCACTTTTTTTGCAGGTATTGCTGCATAGTTTACCGGTGCAGGATCCGCAGTCGCTGGTGCTGCTGCGAGCCACGGGAGCGAACACAGGCTCCATGTCCAACTATGGAGATGGGACCTATTATTTCAACGTGCCGATGTTCCGCGACCTGCAGCGGCAAGCGGGCAAGGTCTTTGAGAGTATGGCGGCCAGCGGACCTTTCCCTGCTGCGACGCGAACCAAGGTAACCCCTGAAAATCTGGAAGGCGATTTTGTCACAGGAGATTTTTTCGCCACGCTGGGTCTGGATCCAGCGCTGGGGCGGTTGATCGAGCCGGCTGACGATGGTGTGGCGGGAAGTAATCCGGTGGTGGTGCTGTCCTATAGCGAGTGGCAGCAGGGTTTCGGCGGCAGTCCTGCGGTATTGAACCGGACCATCGACATCAACGCGCATCCTTTCACCGTGGTTGGTGTGGCGCCGCCGGGGTTCACGGGCCTGGATCCGAGAATGCCGATTCAGATTTTTGTTCCGATGAGCATGGAGCCGGTGATCCCTACCCACGATAAGAGCTGGCTGTTGAAGCATGATGCCGTCTGGATCAATATCGTCGCGCGGCTGCAGCCGGGAATGACTCCGCAGCGGGCGGAGGTGGAACTGAATCCGCTATGGTACGCATTGCGCAAGAATGAGCTGCCGCTGTTCGGACATATGCCGCCGGCGTTTTCGCGGGCATTTATGACGACTCACTTATTTGTAGAGAGCGGCATGCAGGGGTTGCCGTTCATGCAGACACAGTTGGGGCCGAAGGTGGAATTGTTGATGGCGATGGCGCTGCTGGTGTTGTTGATCGCGTGCGTCAACCTGGGCAATTTGTTATTGGTGCGGGGAACGATTCGCGCCAAGGAGATTGGGGTGCGCGCAGCCTTGGGCGCTTCTCGCGGGCGATTGATCGCGTGGGTACTGATCGAAGGATGGGTGATCACGGCGTTGGGAGGTGCGGTCGGAGCGGGGCTCGGATTCCTTGTGGAGCGACCATTGACGGTTGCCCTGCTGCGGCAAACTCCGGTCGCTTCCAATCTTGGGATGCATCTGCTTGCGTTTGGAGTGGGGCTACTGCTGCTGACAGGATTTCTGAGTTGTTTGCCGTCGATGTTTTTGACGACGCGGCCGGACCTGACGCGTGTGCTGCATGAGAGCACGGCACAATCTTCCAAGGGGGGAGGACATCTGCGGCTGACGTTTACCGCGGTGCAGATCACGCTGAGTTTTGTGTTGCTGGTGGGTGCTTGCCTGCTGGCGCGATCACTGTACAACCTTCGCAATATCGATTTGGGATTGAAGACCGACCACCTGATCAAGTTCGATACAGATGTACGCGGTGCTGGAATTACGCTAGCGCAGACGCCGGCGACGATGGAGCAGATCGCTGCGGATATTCGACGCAATCCTGGAATTACCAGCGTGGGATATTCCTCGGTCGGTATTCTGAGCGGCGATCGAACTGGATCGAATATCACTATCGCCGGTTATAAGCCGAGCGAAGGCGAAGACATGGAGCCGGACCAGAACAGCGTGAGCGCCAACTTTTTCTCGACGTTTGGAATTCCACTGCTGACGGGTCGCGTGTTTAGCGAGGCCGATGAGCTTGCGGTTCACAAGGTGGCGGTCGTGAACGAAGTGTTTGCGGCGCGTTATTTTGGTGGCGCGCAGAAGGCGATCGGGCAGATGTTTTGTTTTGGATCGGGCGACCGCAGTGTTCCGGACACGATGATTGTGGGCGTAGTGCGGAGCGCGGAATCGGTTTCCGTGGGGGAGAAACCGGTGTCCATGATTTATCTTCCTTTCGGCCAGAGAAAACGGCAGTACGCAACCTTTTATGTGCAGACAGCGTTGCCGCCGAAGCAGGTATTTGAGGAAGTGCGGCGTGCGGTTCGCGAAGTAAATCCTGGGCTGCCGGTCGACGAGCTGGGAACTTTCGCCGATCAGATTAACGGAGATATTGCGACGCCGCACTTGCTGGCGATACTGTCGGTGAGCTTTGGATTTCTGGCGATATTGCTAGCGGGGATTGGGATGTATGGGGTGCTGGCCTACTCCATGACGCAGCGGACGCGAGAGATTGGGATTCGCATCGCGCTGGGCGCGAGCCGCTTGAAGGTGACGAAACTGGTGGTGCAACAGGTGGCGCTGAGCGGGGTGATCGCTGCGGCGTGCGGGGTGCCGATCAGCCTGCTATTGACGCGCTATCTGCGCGATGAGTTGTTTCAGGTGACGTATCACGATCCGTGGAGTTTCGCGGTGGCGGGGCTGGTTACGTTGATTGCGATTGCGGTGGCCGCGTATTTTCCGGTGCGGCGGGCTGTGTCTGTTGATCCGGTGCGGGCTCTGCGAGCGGAATAAGGAGATTATGACGACGCGGATTTTTCGCTGGAAGGATTGGGGAGGATGGCGTTGTCGGGTGGAAGCGGCAGATGGATTTCTGCGCGACAGCCGGGACCGTCGTTGCGATTCGCGACGGTGAGCGTGCCACCGTGGGCCTCGATAATCTGCAGTGCAAGGATCAGGCCGACACCCATGCCGCCGGGCTTGGTGGTATAGAGCGGAACAAAAAGGTTGGCCGGGTTGGCGAGGCCGGTGCCGTTGTCTTCTACAAGTATGACGATGCCGTCGGCCTGATGCCTGCAAATCACGGCGACCCGCACGGCAGCTCGATCGTCGTGAGCGTGCATCGCTGCATCGACAGCGTTGCGGACCAGGTTGATGAGGGCCTGTTCGAGCTGGGCTGCATCAACGTAGAGGTCGACATTCTCCGCGACTTCGAGAGCGACTTTCGCGCGCGTCTCCAGGTGGCAGATGCGTCCCAGCAACGGAGCAGCGGCAGATAACTGTTTGACCGGACGCGGGAGCTTGGCGAGCTGGCTATAGGCCTGCAGAAAACGGTTCAAGGATTCTGCGCGCTCCTCAATGATGGCCAGGCCATGCTCGACGTCGACCGGATTTATCTCAACCCTGGGGGACTCGACTTTGCCCACCCGATCTGTGGGAGGAATGGTGATGTTGCGCATCATGCGCGAGCGAAGACTGCCGGCGATCGACTTGATCGGTGTCAGGGAGTTATTCACTTCATGCGCGAGAACGCGGATGAGCCGCTGCCAGGCCTGACGTTCCTGCTCGCGCAATACGCCGCTGACATCGGACAGCAGCAACAGCGTATGCGGCATTCCTTCCTGATAGAACTTGCTGCGACGCACCATCCATCGGCCTTCGCGACCGTGCATGGTCAGAGTGACGACGCTGTTGTCCGCGCAATCGAGAAGTCCCGTCAAGCCCAATGAACTTGCGCTGCGATGCAACATGGAGTTAGCGGGAAGCTGTAGCATTTTGCGGGCGGCGGGATTGGTCAATTGCAAATCCGCAGCCTCGTTAAAGGCGAAGACGGGAAGCTCCATACTCTCGACGACACGCTCCAGCAGGGCAAACGTCTCTGACTCGCGATGACGGCGCACGCGAAGATCGCCGGCAAGCTCGTTGATCTGAGCCGCCAGATCCCCCAGGGCATCCCCCTGCCCAATGTCGCGAGCGCGAAAGGAATATTCATTTTCTCGCAATGCGGCGACGACGTTGGAAAGAGTCTGCAAGGGTCGCACGGTGTGCTGGAAGATGGCTGAGCCCAACCAAGCCAGCGCCAAAAGAAGAACGACTAAAAGGCACACCCATGACAGGACTGAGGCGTGCCACATATACAACGCGACACAAGCCAGGACGAGCGTAGGGATGGTGAGCGCCGCAAGCAACGCCGCCAGGCGGACTTCAAAGCGAAGCCGCGGAATTCTGAATCCGATGGAAGGGCGGGGCCGTACAGAAGCGGACGGTCGTGCCCGCTTTGCCGCGCTAGATGCCATACTTTTCCATTCGCCGGTACAGTGCGCCTCGGCTTAACCCGAGAGCCTCGGCGGCCTGACTTACATTGCGAGAATGACGAGCCAGAGCTTTGCGGATCAAGATGTTCTCCACGGATTCCAGGCTCATTTCGTCGATCGAGTTCGAACTCCGAGCGGGTTGAAGATTCAGATCGGTCGCCAGAATCCGGCTGCCGCGACTCATAAGAACGGCGCGCTCCATGGTGTGTTCCAGTTCGCGCACGTTTCCTGGCCAAGAATGATCGAGCAGTGATTGTAACGCCGATGGATCGAAGCCATCGATGGATTTGCGATAGCGGGCGGCATATCGGGCGAGAAAATGCGCCGCCAACACTGGAATGTCCTCCGCCCGATCGCGCAGCGGGGGCAGGTGAATCTCAACCGTATTCAGGCGGAACAACAGATCGGGACGAAAACGGCCTTCCTCCGATTCCTGCGTCAGGTCGGTGTTGGTTGCCGAGAGAACGCGGACATCTACCTTGCGCGTTCGCGAGGAACCAACGCGTTCCAGTTCCCCCGCCTCCAACACGCGCAGAAGCTTTGCCTGCTGACGGATGGGGACATTGGCGATTTCGTCCAAGAACAATGTGCCTTTATCCGCGAGCTCAAAGCGTCCAATGCGATCGGCGCGCGCATCGGTGAAGGCGCCTTTGACATGGCCGAAAAGCTCGCTCTCAAATACGCCTTCAGAAAGCGCGCCGGTATTGACGGCTATCCAGGGCTGGTCGGCACGCGCCGACAATGCATGAAGAGTGTGCGCGACGATTTCTTTCCCGGTACCGTGTTCACCGGTGATCAAGACATTGGCGTCGGACGGTCCCACCCGTGCCATGGCATCCAAGACCGGTTGCATGGCCGCCGATCCAGCAATCATTTCTGGCCTGCCGGTCGCTCGCAGAAGCTGATTTTCGGCCTCCAGCAGTTGAGCGCGGCGCAAGGCTCGATAGAGACTGACTTGATTTTGCACGACGGTGAGCAAGCGCGCATTCTCCCACGGCTTGGCGATAAAATCGCGGGCGCCGCGTCGCATCGCCTCTACAGCTAGCTCGACGCTGGCCCACGCCGTCATGACGATCACGGGAAGCTGCGGCTCAATATCCAAGACCTGCCGCAGCAGCTCCAGTCCTTCATGGCCGGAGGTGGTGTCGCGGGTATAGTTCAAATCCATCAACAAGGCGTCGTAGGACTGATTGCGCAGCGCCAGGAGTGCGGCGTCCGGAGAGCCGACAACGTCAACGAGGAAACCAGCGGGCTCGAGTAGGAGCGCCAGCGCCTCAAGAATCTGCGGCTGGTCATCGGCGGCAAGCACTCTGGGAAGGGCGCGGGTCTCCACTGGTTTCCGATCAAGAAGCACGGGTTGATCCGCCATGGCAGCTCCTCGACTAGAGTACCGCGATTGTGCCCCAGTCCATCATGGTTGGCGAACCTGGCCGGTTTTGGCGTCTGCGATGGAAACGCCCATTCGCTCCAGCGTCTCGCCGGTGGCGCGGTCGATATCCACCCGAGCCTTTTCATAAGCTGTTTTTGCGGCGGCGAGATTCGATTCGGCAATGGCCAGATCGTGTTGCGCGACCAGTACATCGTAGGTCGACTTGGCACCGAGTTTCTGTTCCTGCTCAGTGATGTCGAAGGTCCGTTGCGCCAAATCACGAGCCTTCTGCAAGGCATCGACACGGGCCTGGGCCTGTTGCAGAGCGAATTGCGAGTTGCGCACGTCGAATCGGATGCTCTTTTTCTGTTCCTCGAAGGAGATTTGGCGCCGCCGATATTCCAGCGAGGCGCGGAACTGATCTGCTTTGGCCTGGCGATTGCGCAAGTTAATCGACAGATTCACCCCCACCTGGTATTCCGGCGAGGAGTAATTAAACGTGTTCAGGAACATGCTGCCGAAACCGGTGGGGAGAACGGAAGCACATTGCGCCGGGGTCAAGTTACAGTTTGGGTTTTGCGGACCAGCGATGCCCGCGCCTGCATACAGCCCATATAGGTTTAACGAGGGCAACAGTTCGCTGTTGATGGATTGGAGACTCATCTTCGCGACCTGCATCGCGATCTCATCCTGAGTGACGTCGGGCCGGTTCTTTTCGGCCTCGGCAATAAGATCGTCAATTGGCAGGGAGGCGTTGGGATCGGGGGGACCGGTACGATCCAGAGGAATGACGGACATCTCATCAATGAGCGGATCGTCACTTTTCGTGATCGCGTTTTTGAGCAGAAGCTCATTCAGACGCAGGTTGGACCGCGAAACGGTGAGGTCGCCTTCGCTGGTGGCCACGTCCGACTGATCCTTCAGCACCTGGAGGGCTGGGATCGCCTTCAGGTTTAGCTGCTCCTGATCGTCGTGCAGCGTCTGTTGTGCAAAGTCCAGGGAACGCTGCTTTACCTGTTCGTCTTCATACGCGTTGACCAGGTCCCAATAAATATTTTCCACCTGGGTTATGGTCGCAATCACCTGGGCGCGGAAGGCAAGGTCGGTAATCTGGAGATTCTTTTTGGCGATATGAATGTAGCGCTCGTTGGTAGCCAGACCGAAGCCTGCCAGCAGCTGCTGTGTGAGGACCAACTCGAAATTCGAGTAGAGGGTGGGATTGATGGCTTCGTACGGGCTGTTGTTTGCGAAGCGCTGCCCCTCATAATTGACGGTGACGTTGGTGCCCAGTGGAAACGACTGCGTGTACGTTGCCAAGGCCTCGATGGTGTTCTGCTTAAACGTGGGAACACCATATTGGAATTGGTTTCCTTCCTGAGTGACGTTGTGGTCGTCGAAGCCTTGGAATTTTAGAAAAGGATCGAAGGAGCTCACGGAGGTTCCCGCGCCCAGCGTCGAGGTGACAATGCCGCCCGCGCCGGCCGCAGCTGACCCGGAACTGGCGCCGCCGCCAGTGTTCTGCGAGCCGAAGCCACCCTCCGTCGACGATTGCACAATTTCGGTGTCGACGCCATTCGCCGGTGCCCCGGCTTCGGTGCGCGCAATATCCGTTTCCGCAATGGGGAAGTTGTAGCGGAAGTAGGCTAGATCGAGATTGTTCTCGATGGCAAGAGCGATGGTGTCGCTCAAGGAGATGTACAGTTTTCCATCGCGGATGAGACTTTGCAGCCGTGGCGAGTTGGTTAGATCCAACGGCGGCGCATCAGTGGGCCTGTACTGGGAAAACGGCTTGTGCGAGTGCGGCAGGGAGACTTGAAAAGGCTCCTGGGGAGCAAACGAGGGTTGCTGCGCCGATTGTATTTGTTGCGCCAGTGAAGGAGCGGCCGCCGTTTGGGGAGTCGCCGTGGGCGCAGGAGTCTCCGGCACAGCAGAGGTCGTTGGCGAATCGGCAGCGGCCGGCGCGGTTTGCTGCGCAAATGCAACTGTCGCTGTTACAAATAGAGCCATCGATGCAAAGGCAGTCAACAAAGCCCGCGTACGAAATGTTTGAGGATTCATCAAGCTCTTCCGTCTCCTGTCTGCTGGAACTCGGGATGTTTGGAGTCAGAAAGCATCCAGCCGTCACTCAGCTGAACCGTTCGTGTTCCATAGGTCGCGTTCAAATCTGAGTGCGTGACCTGAACGATGGTGGTGCCTTCCTGGTTGAGCTCACGAAAGAGCTCCATAATTTCTTTCGCCTGGATGGAGTGGAGATTGCCGGTAGGCTCGTCTGCCAGCAGCAGTGCGGGCTTGTGGATGACGGCGCGAGCGATGCCGACCAGTTGTTGCTGTCCGCCAGAAAGTTGCGACGGAAACAGATCTTTTTTGGCGACCATACGGAAACGGTCGAGGACGTCGGCTACCATGCCCTGTCTTTCGGCGGTGGGGATGTTCTTGTAGGACAGAGGAAGATCGATATTCTCCGCAACCGTGAGATCGTCGAGCAGGTGATAGCTCTGAAACACCATGCCGATGCTGCGGCGGGAGAGGTCGGCGCGCTGCTTGCGGTTGAGCTTATGAACAGGCTGCTCGCCGAACCAGTACTCCCCCTGCCAATCGTCGTCGAGCAGGCCGAGGATATTGAGCAACGAGGATTTTCCGGAGCCGGAAGGCCCCATGATGGTGATGAATTCACCCGGCTGAATGTCCATGTGGATGCGGCGCAGCACCCACAACTGCCCTGCCCCTAATTTGTAACTGCGGTCGATATTTTTTAGTTGAATCATTTAGTCTCACTTTTTGAAAATCTATATGGAACGCGAAATGGTTCTGTTGTGCGCCACTTCGAACCGGATGCTATTCGGACCGTAGTGCTTCCACCGGTTCAATCTTTGCGGCCCGCCGCGCCGGCAGATAGCTGGCCAGCAAGCCTACAGCGAGCAGGAAAATCGATACGGCAACGATGGTGAGAGCGTCGTGCTGGGCGACGCCGTATAGAAAACTGCGAATCACTCTTGTGGCGAAAAAGGCGGCAAGAATGCCGATGAAAAGTCCGGCGATAAGAAGCCGACTGGCCTGGCGCAGGATCATGCGAAGAACATCTTCGCGCTGGGCGCCCAGGGCGAGGCGTACTCCGATCTCCCGTGTGCGCTGGCCCACGCTGTAGCTGAGCAATCCATAGAGCCCGGCGGCGGCGATCAGGACCGCAGCGATGGCGAAGATCCACAACAGGCGCGCGGCCAGTGTCTGGCTGCCGAGCTGGTCGTCAATGTGCTGGGGCATGGTCTGGACACTATTGACGATGAAGGTCGCATTCCTTTCGGAGAAAATCCGGCTGATGGTGGGAACGATGACTTCCGGCGGCTGGCTGGTTCGCACGACCAGCTCCATGGCCATGGAGATGATCGGGTAGAAATCATCGGATATCGGAATTTGATTCAGGTCGATATCGACTTCAGGAACCGCCGGCTGCCCGAGTGTGTCGGGTGTGTCTTCAACGATGCCAACCACGTTGACACTTTGAAGAACGCTTTTTCGGGTGGGGTTGGTATCCAGGTCGAGTCTCTTCTGCAGGGGCTGCGTTCCCAGGTATTGACGAGCGAAGGCCTGGTTGACGATGACGACAGGGGTGGTTCCGATGCGGTCTCCATCGTCAAAGGGGCGACCCTGAAGCAGACGGATCTGCAAGGTGCGATCGACGCCCGGTGTGACTGCATGCAATTCGACCGAAGAATGGGAAGGATTCGCCGCGGGATCGCCGATGACGCTGAAATCGTCGTTCATGCGGACATTGTTGGTCAGGGGCGCGGAGGTCGCGAGTGCGGCGGACTCCACACCGGGGATCTGGCGCACGCGGGCCAACAGCGGGTTATAGAAAACGGCTCGGATGTCGGTGGAGGTCGCGTCGGCGGCTGTGGAGCGTAAATCCTCCCCGCGAGAAGAATTGTGCGACCACCAGATGCTGCGGGTTGAAGCCGACCGATACGTGGCGCAGCGCATACAGAGTTCGCAGAAGCAGTCCGGCGGAGACGAGCAGCACCAGGGACAAGGCCAACTCCCCGACGATGAGAGCGTTGCGCAGGCGAAGTTGCTTGATGCCTGTACCAGCACCGCGAGAGCTTTCGTGCAGCGCTTCCTGGGGATCGGCGGAGGCTGCCTGAAATGCGGGGATGGTTCCAAAGATGACCGCAGAGACGATGGAAAGCGCGATCAGCAGCAGGATGATTTGCCAGTTCAACGCGATGTCCGACGAACGGTTGAGATTGATGCGATTATGCAGCACCGCGAGGCAGGCGTAGGCAATGCCCAGACCGCAGGCGCCTCCGGCGATGCCGAGCAGCAGACTCTCCGTGAGGAACTGGCGCACGATGCGTCCGCGCGCAGCACCCAATGCGGCGCGCACCGCGATCTCTCGGCGGCGGGCGGTCATGCGGGTGAGCATGAGGCCGGCAATGTTGGCGCATGCGATCAACCAGACGAGCAGCACCGCGACCTGTAAAGCCAGCAGAGCCGGGCGTACGGAACCAACCAGCGAGTCGAGGAAAGTCTTGACGTCAACTTTGTTTGGCAGGTGCTGATCGGGAAACTGGCGCGAGATGTTGTTCTGAATGCCGGTCAGCTCAGTTCGCGCGGATGCGACGGAGACACCGGGTCGAAGTCGCCCAATGCCGCTCAAGGATCCATTGTCGCGTTGCTCCATGTCCGCAGTGTGCGGCAGGACCGTCCATACAACCGGCCCATCGTCGTTGATGGGGATGTAGAACTGCTTGGGCATGACGCCGATGACGGTGTAGGTGTCGTCGCCGAGTTGAATCTGCTTGCCGAGGATATTTTTATCGGCGTGAAAATTGTTATGCCAAACGAAATAGCTAAGGACGACAGTTCCCTGATTGCCCTCGATACCGGCCTGCGGAAAGAAGGTTCTGCCGAGCATGGGTTGAGCCTGGAGCATGGAGAAGAAGTTTGCGCTGGTTTGCAAGTTGAAAGAAAACTGTGGGGTACCATCTGCTTTTTTGAGGTCGAAAAACTTTAGCGTGTACCAGGCGATGTCCTGAAAAGATTTCGCCTGGTCGCGCCAGTCGCGGAAATCCGGAAGCGAAGAGCTGGTGATGTTGCCGGCATTGTTGGTCTCCCCCAATACAACGATCTGCGAGGGATGCGGTACCGCCAGGGGCCGCAATAAGACGCCATCGACCACGGTGAACATGGCAGCACTGATGCCGATGCCGAGCGCCAGGGTGACCACCGCGGTGACAGTGAATCCAGGAGCTTTCAGCAACTGGCGCCAGGCGTAGCGAAGATCGTTGAGTAAGGTCGTCATGCCTGGGTCCTACTCCTCACGCAGAATGGTGGTGGGATCGATGCGGCTGATGCGCCGGGCCGGTAGAAACGTGGCTGCGAGCGCGACTACAGCCAGCGCCATCGCGGTTCCGAACAAGGTTGCGGGATCGTACATTCCGATGCCGTAGATGAAGCCTTTCATCGCGCGCAGCGCAACCAAGGATGCGGCGATTCCGACGCTCAGGCCGAGCAGGGTCGCCAACACTCCAAGGCGGCCAACTTCAAACATGGCGGCGCGGATGGAGGAGCCGAGAGCCAGGCGAATTCCGATTTCCCGCTTGCGCTGGACGACCAGGCTGGCGATGAGCCCGTAGACGCCGATGGCGGAAAGCAGCAGCGCGAGCCCCGCCAGTACGCCCAGCAACATGACCTCAGTCCGCTGCATGCCCAGGTCCTGCTGTTGCAGATCGGACATGCTGTAGAAGCCAGAGAATGGCAAGGAAGGATCCGCATCGGCGAGGGCCTTCTGCATTTGCCCGGTGATACCGGCGATGGGGCCGCGGGTGCGCACGATCCAGCTGGGCTGAAACCAGGTATGCACCAAGGCGAACAATTTCGAATCGACTTGGGTCACCGGAACATATACGGTTGGCTCGGTCGTCAAGGGCGCGGTACTGTCGATGCCGGGAGTCTTGACCACGTCGGGAACGATGCCGATCACTTCGATCGGCCTGGAATCGCCGAGATTTCCGCCCAAATGGCGGCCCACAGCATTCCGCTGATCGAGATACTTGCGCGCGAAACTTTCATTCACGATGGCCACCGGCTGACTTGTCGCAGTGTCGCCGGCGTTGAAATCGCGCCCCGCCAGCAGATGCATTCGCAGGGTGTCGAAATACCCCGGCGTCGCATAGATTGCTGTCGCCTCAAATTGCTTTCCTTGGTTCTTTCCGTCGGCGATTTTCGCTCCGTTGTTCAAGCCGCGTTCGTACGGCAGACTCAAACCCACCGCGGCGTCTTCCACTCCGGGAATTTTTCGCATTGCGTCAAGACTCGACGAAAACAAATGTTGCACGGTGGCTGCGTCGTGATAGCGGACCTCGTCGAGCGACACTTTTCCCGCCGTCACGTTGGTGGCATCGAAGCCGGGCGGCAACGTCTCCAGGTAGACCAGCGAGCGGATGAGAAGGCCGGTGGCGGCGACCAGCACGACGGTCAGCGCAATCTCGCCGGCGATCAGCAGGGTACGCGCTCTGCGATTCCCTGCGCCGGACATGGTCCGGTTGACGCCAAGGGACATGGCGGAGCGCAAATCGACGCGGCGCAGCGTCAGCGCGGGAAGCATTCCCGCCAAGACGCTGGCGGTGAGCGAAACCACCAGGGTGAACAGCAGCACTCTGCCATCGAGACTGAAATTGCTGGTCGGCAACAGCCCTGCGGGCAGCAGATGCCGCAGCAACACCAATCCGCCCTCGGCGAGGCCCAAACCCGCGACGCCGCCCAGCAGCGCCAGCACCATATTTTCCGTCCAGAGCTGACGTACCAATTGCCATCCGGTACAACCGAGCGCCATGCGGGTCGCCATCTCTCCCCTGCGGCGCTGCGCCCGCACCATCCCCAGGCCGGCGAGGTTGGCACAGGCAATCAGCAAGATGAACCCTACCGCCATCATGAGGGCCAGGACTGCCGGACGCGTGGATTCGACCTCGCTCTGCTGCAGCGGAATGCCTTGCATTTGCCCATGCAGGCCGGGTGTGTCAGCCATCTCGTTCCGAATATGGGTCGGCATCAGGCGGCTGAGTTGGGAATTTGCCTGTGCCCAGGTGTTGCCTGAATTCAGGCGCAGCAGGGCTCCGTAGTTGGTGCCTTCACCTTCTCCGGTGCGACTGGGGCGCAGAGGTGTCCACAATTCAGCGGGCTCGGTTGCTCCCAGACCAAAAAGGTTGATTTGTGGGGTGTGCTCCCCGCGCGGGAGAACGCCCACTACGGTGTAAGGTGCGCCTTTCAGAAGAATGGCGTGCCCAACAATGTGCGGGTCAGAATGAAAAGCAGTGCGCCACAAGGCATTGCTCAGGATCGCATCATCGGGTCCGTTGGGCAGATCATCTTCCTTGGTGAAACCGCGACCGAGGATCGGAGGAGTGCCCAGGACATCAAAATATTTCGCGGACACACGTTGGGCAATGACATAGCGAGCGGCAGAGTTCGCCTGAAGGTTCACTCCGACAGGAAAGGAATAGGCGGCAACGGTGACGGCCGGTGCTCGGTCGCGCGCCATTTCATACATCTCGCCGTCTACGGAGTCGCTGTCTCCGGACATCTTCGCCGAGTTGTATTGGGTGACCAGGGCGCCGAGTCTTTCCGGATGAGGGTACGGCAGTGGGCGCAACATAAGCGCGTTGACCACGCTGAAGATGGCGGTGTTGGCTCCTATGGCCAAGGCGAGCGTCAGGATGGCGGTGATGGCGAAGCCGGGCGACTTGCGGAGTTGCCGCACCGCGTAGCGAAAATCGTTGATGAGATTCGTCATGATTCGCCTTCTTACTCGGAACGCAATGCGTCCATGGGATCGACTGACGCTGCGCGACGTGCGGGCAACCAGGCTGCGACCAGCGCGATGAGCAACATCAGGAATGACACGACACAAAATGTCAGCGGGTCGAGCGGGCTGACCTCAAACAGAAAGCTATGCAGCAGGCGCGTGAACGCGATGGCAGCCATCAGGCCGGCAATCGATCCGCTGATTGCGAGGACCAGGCTCTGCTTGACGATGCCAAGTGCGATGCGGCCTCGTTGTTCGCCGAGCGCCAGGCGAATGCCGATCTCGCGAGTCCTCCAACTGACGATGTAGGCGATCAGGCTGTAGACGCCGACCGCGCCGATGACAACGGCGAGCACGCCAAAGCCGAGCAACAACAGAGTGAGCGATCGCGGCGCAGAAACAGAGGCCGACACCACTTCATTCAAAGTGCGAACCCGGGTGACGGGAACCTGCGGATCGATGGCGGCAACCACTCGACGCAGGGCGGCAGCAGCTTCAGAGGGAGGAATGTGGGTGCGCAGCAGGACATACATGGTGGGGTGCGGCAGCAGCGCGGTCATGGGAAGAAACACTTCATCCTGATATCCGCCGACGAGACTACCTTCGCGTGCATTGCGCACGACGCCGACCACGATGGAGGCTTTCTGCATGTCCCAGACGGCCGGGACAGCTTCATCATCAACTGAAATGAGGTGCTTGCCGATGGGGTTCTGATGCGGCCACAGACGTTCCGCCATGCTTTGGTTAATCACCGCGGCGCGACTGGCGCCGGATGCATCCGATGGGGTAAGAAGGCGGCCGCGCAGCAACTGCAATCCGAGTACAGAAAAATAGTCGGATGAAACGGTGCGGCCGGTGGCTATGCTGGCCCCCTGCCGCGCCTGGCGCGGATGACCCTCCGCGTCATAGACATAATTGGTATCCCAGCCACTCATCGGCAGTGAGTCAGTGAGAGCGACGGATTGCGTGCCTTCGATGCCGCGAGCACGGTCTAACAGGGTCTGGAAGAATGACTCGCATCGTCCGGTCTGCTGGCACGCGGTGGGATCAAGTGCGATTTCCGCGGTGACGATTCGATCTGTGTTGAAGCCTGGATTGACCTGCGACAACTTATACAGGCTGTGCAACAGCAGTCCGGCGACAGTGATGACAACCACCGACGAAGCGATCTGACCGATGACAAGAAATCGCGACAGGCGGAATTGCGATGCCTTCCCGGAAAAGCTGCGACTGCCGGATCGAAGCGTATCCAATAGTTGGGACGATACAGTGTTCGAGGCTTTGACAGCTGGAATCAGGCCAAACAAGAAACCCGCGACCACTGAGGCGATGCCGGCGAACAGTAGAACACTGCCATGCAGGGCAACATTGCCGAGCCGGGGAGTATCGGCGGGGAGCAGGCGCACGAACACCTGCAGGCTGGCAGCAGCTGCCATGAGCCCGACAACTCCAGCCAGCACGCCAATCACGAGGCTCTCGGTCAACAACTGCTGCACTAATCTTCCGCTGGATGCTCCGAGTGCACCGCGAACTGCAATTTCCCGTTCACGGCCATTTGTGCGCGCCAGGGTGAGATTGGCGACGTTCGCACAGGCAATCAGCAGGATGAGTCCGACGGCGCCGAACAGGAGCAGAAGCTTGGGCCGAACCGCGCCGACTTCTACCTGCAGCAGCGGGACGACGGCCATGTCGGAGGCCCAGCTATCCGGCATTCGCCAGGGAAACATCGGCAGCAAGACATTGTGCAGGCCGCGCAATTCCGCCTGAGCCTGCGCCGGAGCGACTCCGTCTTTCAGGCGGCCGATGGCACGCAGATCAAATGTCTGCCAGGCCTCGATGGGGTCGCCACCCTTGAACGAGACTGGAATCAAAAACTGAGTGTCGGAATAAGGAAAGTGAATGCCTGCGGGCATGACGCCGAGAACGGTGCGCCATACGCCGTCGATTCGAATTCTTTGACCGAGGATGGCTGGATTGCCGCCGAAATGTTGACGCCAGTATCCATCGCTGAGGACAACTTCCTGATCCTGACCGGTGATCGCATCTTGCCTGGAAAAGAAAGTGCCGAGCATGGGATGAATCGCCAGCGTGTCGAAGGTGTTGACGGTAACGGCAGCGCCAAATTCGCGATCCACGGAAGCGTCGCTGGACACATTCATTTCAGTGTTGGGACCGTATCCGCTGATCGCTTGGAACGCGGTGGAATGGAGGCCGAGTTGCTGGATCCATCCCTTGGGATAAATATCGGCACTGGCGCTACTCATGATCCGCATCAGCCGGTTTTGCTGAGGAAACGGCAGCGGGCGCAGCATGATGGAGTCGACGAGGGTGAAGATGACGGCGTTGGCGCCGATGCCCAGGGCGAGGGTCAGGATCGCAGTGGCAGCAAATCCGGGGGACTTGCGAACCTGCCGCAACGCGTAGCGAAGATCACTGATCAGACGATTCACAATGCTTCTCCTTATTCCGAACGCAAGGCCTGCATGGGATCAATGGAGGCAGCGCGTCGCGCGGGAATCACCGCGGAGAGCAACCCAATAGCGCACAAAGCGATCGCGATGGCGACAATAGCCCAGATGTCCTGGTGGAACTGAACCGTCAGCACGGCGATCAATATTCTGCGAATGAGGAACACGCCGGTGAGGCCGGCGCCGATGCCGACGATAAGCAGAACGCCGACACGGCTTAAGACAAGCTGGGCCACGCCGACGCGAGTTGCGCCGAGCGCCATGCGAACGCCGATGTCGCGGGTGCGGCTGGCCACCTCCTGACTGAGAAGGCCGTAGATGCCGATGGCAGTGAGCAGCGCGGCGATGGCAGCAAACAATCCGAAGAGCCAGCTGAGCATGCGGTTGGTCACGAGCTCATCGGAGAGTACCTGCTCCATGGTTTCCGGCGTGCGGAAGGCAACGTTGGGAGCGACCTCATGCAGCGCGTTTCGCAATTGAGGGATGATGCTGGTTGGCGGTACGGAGGTGCGAACGAAAAGATAAAACTGGGGAATGAAGGCGAGCCATTCCTGCGGCATCTGGGCCAGCGGAAAATCCGCTTCGGCGGTCGCCGGGTCAAACAGATCCTGCCGTCCGCTGCGGGCGACGCCGACAATGGCAGTATTGGTGTCTCCGGGGTCGCCTTTGAAAGCCTGCGCGAGCGGATCTTCATTGCTACTGAGAAACTCCTTGACCCAGGCGTCGTTCACGATCGCGACCTGCTGCGTCTTCGCGGCATCCTGGGACGTAAAGTCGCGGCCCTTGAGGATGGGCAACTGCATGGCTGCGAAATAGCCGGGGGTGACAAAGCGCATTTCGGTGAGACGCTGCTTGTCGATGGGATCAACCGGCTTGCCAACCAGCGCGATGTCGCTATTCGACCCATTCTGACGAACCGGCAGCAGGTCGTTGCTTCCGACCGCGATCACTCCCGGAATCTGTTGCACCCGCGCTTCCAGGGGCTGGACCAGTCCCTGCACGAAGCTTGTGCTCTTGTAATCTCCAGAGGGAATGCCGACTTCCAATGTAAGCAGATTTTTTGGATTGAAGCCCACATTGGTCTGAAGCATTTCCCGCAGCCCAAGCAGCAGCAGGCCGGAGCACACCAGCAACATCAATGAGAGGGCCACCTGGACCACCACGAAGCTGGCGCGAAGCTGGTGCTGATGCCGGGTGGTGCCGGTATTCGCGCCCGACTTGAGCGCATGGTTGGGATCAATGTGCGCTGCACGCCACGCCGGAACCAGGCCCGCGGCAACACTGGCGAGAAGAGAAACGACGAAGGTAGCCGCCAGAACCGGGAAATTCATGTGAGCGTTTCCGCCCAGCGTAAATGCTTTTTCCAGGAACTGCTGCATGGCGACGAGCAACACTTCGCCTAGAATGATGCCGCCGATTCCTCCACCAATTCCCAACAGCACATTTTCTGTCAGCATCTGGGTGAGGATGCGTCGGCGTCCGGCGCCGAGCGCGGTGCGCACGGCCAGTTCGCGCTCACGCACAATGCCGCGAGCCAGCAGAAGACCGGCGACGTTGGTGCACGCAATCAAGAGAACTGCGAACACGGCGGCTAACAGGGTCCACAACTCGGGGCGATCGTTGTGCCCGGTTTGGTTGGTATGCAACACGTCGACGATGGGGATGACCTGCGCGGTCTTGCCCTTGTCGTGATCGGGAAATTGCTTGCCCAATTCGTTGAGCACGTGATTCATGTCCGCGGTCGCCTGGGCAACGGTTACACCGGGTTTGAGGCGACCCCATACGGGCAGCCAGAAACTGCCACGCGATTTGATCTGATCGGGCGACAGTCGCAGCGGCGTGTAGATGACATCCGGAGTGTCGAAGCGGAAGCGAAAGCCCGCAGGCATGACACCGATCACGGTGTACGGCAAGCCATCGAGGTGGATGAATTCGCCGATCACGTTTTTTCTGCCGCCGAAAGTCTGTTGCCACACGGAGTAGCTGAGGACCGCGACATTGTTCCTTCCAGCCTGATCTTCGCCGGGAAGGAAGGTGCGTCCCAACAGTGGCTGAACCCCGAAGAGCTGGAAGAAATTGTCAGTTCCCTGCACTGCGTGCAGATAAATCGCGCCTTTGCCCTGGGTCAAAGTGACGCCGCCACCATTGCCAACTCCAGCGACGACGCTAAAAGTGGTCGCCAGCCGGCGAATGTCCTGATACTCCGGCCAGGAGGAGGGCTGCTGATAGTTCGCGGCTGCCTTCATGTTTATGCGCGTGATGCGATCGGCGCCGTTGAACGGCAGCGGATGGAGCAGCACCGCATCGATCACACTGAACATGGCCGCAGTTGCGCCGATGCCGAGCGCCAGCGTCAGGATGGCAGTAACGGTAAAGCCCGGCGATTTGCGCAGTTGTCGAAACGCGAAGCGAACATCTTTCAACAGGGTCGTCATCCTTACTCCTATTCAGAACGTAGTGCCTGCATTGGATCCACTGAAGCGGCGCGGCGCGCTGGCAGTAGACAAGCGGTGGCACCGGCTAACAGCAAAGACGCAGCGGCAGCGACGGCAATCCATGGATTGAGGGCGTCCACCTGAAACAGCAGGCTGGCAATCAGCCGTGAAAATGCAAAGGCGACGACGATGCCGACGACCGCGCCTGCGATCACCGGCGTCAGACCTTCGCGCAGCACCTGGGCGTAAATGTTTCCACGCTGTGCGCCGAGGGCCATGCGCAGGCCGATCTCCTGCCGGCGCTGCACAACGGAATAGGTGACTACGCCGTAGACACCGAGGCCGGCGAGCAACCAGGCGCTGATGGCAAACAGAAGCAGCAGGTCCATTTCAAAGCGTCGCGTCGCAACCGAATCGGCGACCACTCCGCCCAGCGTACGCACGGTGGGAACAGCGGCCGCAGGATCGATGCTCCAGATGGTTCGCCGAATCGCGCTGGCCATCTGCGACGGATCCTGGCTGGTGCGCACTACCAATCCCGCGATGGTTTCGGCGCGATACCAGTACGGCACGTAGACCATCATGGGGTCCGGCTTGGCGAGCGAAATCGTCCGCGCGTCGCCGACAACGCCGACCACGGTGAATGGTTTTTCGTCATCACCGCCATGCGTGAACTGACGGCCGATGGGGTCTTTCCCGGGCCAAAGTGTTTTTGCGGTCAACGCCGAGATGACGGCATCATTGCGGCCATCATCGTCGTTGCTGAGAAAACGCCCTTCGACCAAGGGAAGATGAAGCGCCTGAAAATAGCCGGGGCTAATCCAGCGCCAATGCTCGGTCGGCATCTGGAAAACAGAACGCGCGTCGCTGGGAAGGAGCGCCATATCGATCCAGTAATCACCGTCGAGTGGGAGGATGCTGACGATGGCGGCATTTTCGACTCCCGGCAATTGCTTCAGCTTTGCCAGCATGTTTTTGTACAGGTCGACGCGCTTGGGATACTCCTTACCCGGCAATTCGATGTTCGCCGTCAACACGCGGTCCGCCTGAAAGCCGCGCTCGACGTGCATCAGACGGTAGAGGCTGGCGGTCAACAATCCCGTCATCAGGACGAGGGTGACGCTGACGGCGACTTCCGCCGCGACCAATGTTTTGCGCAATTGTTTGCCGCTGCGCGACTCGCTGGCCGAGCGTGAGTCACCGCGCAACGCCTCTTGCGGCTGGGTGCGCCAGCTCATCCATGCAGGAGCGGCACCCGCCAGCAGAGTCGCGATCACCGCCAACAGCAAAGCGAAGGCCGCTCCCATCCAGTCGACGTGGAGATTACCGCGAAAGTTCAAATCTTCAGGCAGGAATTGCTGCAGCATCGGCACAATCATCGCGGCGAGCAGAATTCCCAATGCGCCGCCGATCGCAGCCAACACGCCGGCCTCTCGCATGGAGGCTCGCAGCAGGTCGCTTCGGCTGGCTCCAAGCGCAGAGGCGACTGCCATCTCCTGCCGACGACCCACGGCGCGGGCGAGAAGAAGATTCATGATATTGATGCAGCCGACGAACAGCAGGCCTGCGACTGCGACCAGCAGAATGATGAGTGGCTTGCTGTTATTGCCTACCAGGTATTGCTGGAACGGAATCAGAATCGCCGACAGCGTCATTTTTTCGTCGGCGGGTAGGCCAGCGGAAATGCCATGCTCCAGGCCATTCAACTCGGCCTGCGCCTGCGCCACCGAGATTCCCGGCTTCAGACGAGCCAGACCGGGATAGTTGAAGTCTCCGGCAACTTCCTTCAACTGGTCTGCGGTGAAGGCCAGCGGAACCAACGCTTGCGCATATCCGTGGATATTGGCAGAACCGATCGCTCCCGACAGAGTCTGTGAACTGGGCAGGTGAAACGATCGCGGCATCACGCCAATCACGGTGGAGGGATATCCGTTGAGCGTGACGGTCTTTCCAAGGATGTTCGGATCGCTGTGGAATTGTGTCCTCCAGAAGTCGTACATCAGGATGACGACGCGCGGCTGGCCGGGTCGATCTTCTTGCGGTGTAAATCCACGACCGAGTTGGGGCTTGACACCAAGCACCGAAAAGATGCCGGAGGTGGCAGCGCAGTACGTCGATCTGGAGCGGATGGCCGCCCGCGCCCAAGGGAACGTTCTCCGGCCGCATGACTGCCATGGACTGAAAACTGCGGCTGTGCTGCTGCCAATTTTCAAAGTGGTTGGCGTTCATCGGCAGAGTGGGATAAATGTCCTTGAACTCCGCCACCTGTTCCTGCATGCATGACCAATTGTCCCGGATGCGCATACGGCAACGGCTTCAGCAGCACATCGTAAACGAGGGTGAAGATGGCGGTGGTGGCGCCGATACCAACCGCCAGAGTCAGGACCGCGACGATGGCGAAGCCCGGTGACTTGCGAAGCTGACGGCATGCGTAGCGAACATCATTGATCAGGGTCGTCATCGTCAGTCTCCTATTCGGAACGTAATGCCTGCATGGGATCCACAGAAGCCGCACGTCGAGCCGGCAGCCAGCATGCAACCAGGGCGATGCAAAATAGAATCGCTAGCCCAGCTATAAACGTGACCGGGTCAGACGGAGAGACTTGGTACAGCTGCGAGGACAGCCAGTGCGCTGTCAGAATGGAGAGGAAGGCTCCCAGCAATACTCCGGTAAATGCGAGTTTCAAACCTTCCAGCAGCACCAGGCGGCTGACGTCGTTACGGTGCGCGCCGAGAGCCATGCGGACGCCGATTTCGCGAGTCCGTTGTCGCACGGTGTAGGCGAGGACTCCGCCAATACCGGCGGCGGCGAGCAGCAATGCAATCAGCGCGAAGATGCCGAGCAGGAAGCTATTGAAGCGCTGCGGGGCAACACTGGTGTCGACGAGCTGCGTCATGGTATGAATGTCCGTCACAGGAAGCGATGGATCGATCGAATGTATGGTCGAGACCAGCAGGTTCTGCATGGACGCGGGATCCTGCTGCGTACGGGCTGCGAGATACAGGTGGCGTAGCTCGTCGATGTTCGGATCGGTGAAGAAGTTCTGACTTGTCTGGGTGAAGTTTCCGACTTCCTGCAGGTAGGGCGTGTAAGTTTCGGGAGGCGCCTCAAGGCCAATGCCGTTGGACCGGACTCCGCTCACCACACCGACCACGGTTAACCATGGAACCTTGGTTTGCATATCACCATGCTTGATGCGATGGCCGATGGGATCCATTCCGGGGAAAAAGCGATTCGCGTATTCCTCACTGATGATGACGACCCCTTGGGAGTCCTGGTTATCTTGCGGCGTGAAAAAGCGCCCGCGAATGAGGCGAATGCCGGTGGCGCGGAAATAATCTCCCATCACCCAGCTTTGAAACACGTTCGCCGAGACAGGCGGCCGAGATGGAAGCGGTTCGGTAGTGAAGGTGTCCTGCTCGTCGATATGGTTGGGAATGCTGGTCGCGAGTCCGGCATAGCGAACTCCGGGCAGCGTCGCGGTCTTGTCCAGTAGCTCCCGATAGAAGTTCTGGATCTGTGCCCGCCCGGAATAGGCGGCCAGCGGCAGCGTGGTCGACACGGTCAAAACGTGATCGGGGCGGAAGCCGGGATTGGTTTCAGTAAGGTTCTGGAAGCTGCGCAGCAACAGGCCCGCAGTAACCAGCAAAACCATCGCCAATGCGAATTGTGCAGTGACCAGCGTGCCGAGGATGCGATGCCGTCCGCCACCGGTGGTCCCAGTCCTTCCGCCCTCATAGAGACTTTCGTTGGGATCGACATGAAGGGCGCGCAGCGCAGGAATGACGCCTGTCAGCAGAGCTGTTGCGAGGCAAACGGCGAAACAGAATACGAGCACGCCCGGACTAAGAGAAATGGATCCGGCACGAGGAAGATCGACAGGAGCGTTGCGAACCAGGAGGTGCATCGCCGCGTAAGCAAGCGGCAATGCCAGCAAACCGCCGGCGAAAGCGAGCAGAAGACTTTCTGAAAGCAGCTGTGAAAAAATGCGCGCACGAGGAGCACCGACCGCAATACGCAGGGCGATTTCGCGACGGCGGCCGATGGTGCGAGCCAGCAGAAGATTGGCGACATCGACACAAGCGATTAGCAGAACCAGCAGTACGCTGAGCTGCAGCAGGATCAGACGGCTGCGCACGCCGCCGACAACCTGATCGTTATAGAAGGCCGCGCTTGCGCCCATCTTGTACAGAGGATTGCTGCGGATTTCTGGCGGATACAGCTTGTACACCTGCTGGATCAGACCATTCGTTTCCGCGCTGGCCTGTCGGATCGAGACGCCGGGTTTGAGGCGGGCGATGACACTGTAATCAAACTCATCGCCGATGTCCTTCAGCTCCGTCGGAGTGAAGTTCATGGGAACATAAATGGCAGCGGGGGTATTGTTATAGAGCTCGCCATGATTGGGAAAGACGAGCGAGCGCTTCATCACTCCGATGATGGTGTACGGCTTGCGATTGAGCGAGATGGTTTTGCCAATGACATCCGGATTGGAAGCGAACTGGTCGCGCCAGAAGCGGTAGTTCAGAACCACAACCCGAGCGCCGCTGGTATCTTCCTGCTGGGTGAAAGTTCGACCCAGTTGCGGTGTCACTCCCAGAACAGGAAACAAGGAGGCGGTGGCGCGTTCGCCGTGCAGGCGAATTGAATTTCCGCTGCCGGAGAGTTCATAATCCTGATCGCGATAGGCGCCCATGCTGCGAAAGCTGGTTGCATGGGAATGGACGTAAGTATAGTCGGGCGCGGAAAACGTGGTCTGCTTAATGCCGAAAGCTGGAAGCTGTTCAAAGAGCGAAGCCAGCTTCTGCGGATGACTATAGGGCAACGAGCGCAGCAGCACTCCGTCCACGATGCTATAGATTGCTGTCGAAGCTCCAATACCAATGGCGAGGGTGCCAATCGCCAGGACGGCAAAGCCCGGCGACTTGCGTAACTGTCGCAAAGCATAGCGGAGATCGGTCCACAGGTTCGACATCATTCCCTCCCTATTCGTCGCGCAGCGCGTGCATGGGGTCAACGGTTGCCGCTCGTTGCGCCGGCATTGCGGAAGCCACGACGGAAAGCATCAGAATGACGACGGCCGAAGCGATGAGCACCAACGGATCAAATGGATTTACCTGGAACAACAGGGATTGCAGGAGCCGGGTTGCGCCGATAGCACCGGCCAGTCCGATCGCACAGCCAATCAAGGCTAGCCTGGCGCCCGACACTAAAATCAATTGACGGATGCCAGATCGAGAGGCGCCGAGAGCGAGGCGAATTGCCATTTCCTGGGTACGCAGCGCAACAGAGAAGGCGACAACGCTGTAAATACCGAGGATGGCGAGCAACACGGCGATCACGCCAAACGCAGTGATGATAGTGGTGTTGAAGCGGCGTGGAGCCTCAGTATTCGAGACCGCTTCATCCATGGTTTGCACCTGCATGATGGCCAGCTGCGGATCGAGCGAATGAAAGACGGCGCGGAGGGAATTTTCCATCTGGTGCGGCGGGATGGAAGACCGCAATGCCACGTACATTGAATTCCCGTTCAAACTGGACGGATTGGCGAATTGGCCCAACGACGCATTTTCCTGCTCGACCGGCTGATAATACTGCTCATGCGTGTCACCATCGGGGCCGGTCGTCTTGACGTCGTCAATTTCACCGACGACGGTCAGGTAGGGTGTTTTGGTTTCGTTGGTTCCGACGCGAATGCGTTTGCCAACGGGACTTATCCCCGGCCAATAATGTTCTGCCAGCTTGCGGTTGACAATTGCAACTAACTGCCCGGTAGCGATATCGCTGGGAGTGAAGGAGCGGCCGCGCAGCAGTGAAATGCCCATGGCTCGAAAATAATCTCCCTCGACTCCGTCCACGTCGGCCATATTCACCAGTGCGCCCTTCGGTTGCACGTAGCCTTCCACCACGAAGCCGTCGTTATTGGTGCCACCGGTCATGGGCACGGTGTCCGCAATCCCGATCGATTGGGTTGCTGGAAGCTGTTTCAAGCGAAGCAACAATTCATGGTTGAAAGAATCCACCGAAGCCTGCGTCGCATATTGCTTCTGGGGCAAGCTGTAAAAGGCAATCACGGTGTGATCGGGATGAAATCCGAGGTCGACATCGCGCATTTTCTGAAAGCTTCGTAACAGCAAACCGGAAGCGATCAACAGCACCAGCGCCACGGCGATTTCAGAGACCACCAGGATGGAGCGAAGGCGCGCATGGCCACCGCCAACGCTTCCGGTGCGACCGCCTTCTTTCAGCGCCTCATTCATGTTGGTATGCAGTGCCGCGAAGGCCGGTGCAAGGCCACAGAGAATGCCGGTGCCAACAGCGAGCAGCAGGGCAAAGACGATGACAACCCAGTTGAGATGAATGTCGTTGATGCGAGGAAGATTTTCCGGCAAGAAGCTGATGGAGGCGCGAATCGCGATAGCAGCCAGGCCAATGCCGATGATGCCGCCGGTAACGCTGAGGACAAGGCTTTCGATGACCGCCTGTTGCACCAGGGTTTTCGAGCTTGATCCAAGAGCCAGGCGAACGGCGGTTTCGCGGCGTCGACGAACCGCACGCACTAATAACAGACCGGCAAGATTGGCACAGGCGATCAGCAGCACCACAAGGACGGCGAGAAACAGAACGTGAATCAGCGGACGCGCGGCAGCGACCGTCGAAGCCCGCAGCGGCTGAATCACCGCGCTGATATGCAACCTTGTCATGAATGCGGGATAGCCGCGCATGATTTGCTGGGCAACCCGCTCCGCGTCGGCCTGCGCTTGAACGGCGGTGACACCGGGTTTCAAGCGCGCGACCATGCTGTAATTCCATGACGAAAGTTGGCCCAGTTCATCGTGGCTCAAGCTGAGGGGGACCCAAAGTTCAGTGCGACTCAAATGACCGGGCTGCAAAGGAAACTCAAAATTGCGCGGCATAACGCCGATCACAATGTAGGGTTGGCGATCCAAGAGAATCTTTTGGCCGAGAATATTTGGGTCCGCATGGAAACGGCTCTTCCAGGTGGCGTAGCTGAGAACCGCAAGATGCTGGCTGTGTTCTTCCTCCTGCGGCGTGAAGAAGCGCCCCATCAACGGGGCGACACCGAGGGTGGGAAGAACGCCGGAGCTGAGACGGGTTGCGTTGACATTGACCGGCTGCACGCTACCCGACAGTTCATATCCGGCGCCAATATAACCGCCCAGGCTGCTGAAAGCCCTGGTGTCGTGAGTGTAGGCAACGGTGTCAGGGGCGGTGACATTGGTTTCACTCTGCAGTTCGACCCCCGTCAAATGATCGCCCATCACCACCAGCCGACTGGCATCGGGGAAAGGCAGCGGACGCAGCAGCACGCCTTCAACCACAGAGAAGATAGCGGTGGTGGCGCCGATGCCGAGCGCCAGCGTCAGCACTGCAGTCACCGTAAATCCGGGCGACTTGCGGAGTTGGCGGAATGCGTAGCGAAGATCGGCCCACAGGCTCGTCATAAATATTCCCTCACAAGAAACCGTGTTTCTATCCCACGCGAGCCAACCGTTCCACTCGCCTGAGGGCTGGCTCAGGGTGGGCTTGCAGGGGCACCGATCATCCCAGGTAGACTTGCGTGATGCTGTTATTGCAGCAATTCCCTTTCCGCTGCGAGCTTGCGGCGAAGATCTTCTTCGGAGACCACCTGGCCGTCGAACAGATGCACTTCGCGGTCGGCAAGTTTAGCGAAGCGCGGGTCGTGCGTGACCATGCAGATGGTGGCGCCGTCCTTGTGCAGTTCTTTCAGCAACTCCATGACTGCTTCGCCGTTGCGGGAGTCGAGGTTTCCGGTAGGCTCATCCGCAAGCAGGATGGAGGGAGACCCAGCCAGCGCGCGGGCGACAGCGACACGCTGCTGCTGACCGCCGGAGAGCTGCGAGGGATAGTGGCGAAGGCGATGCGCCATGCCGACGCGGCCCAGCGACTCATCGACGCGGCGTTTGCGCTCGGCGGCGGGCATGCCGGATCGATAGGTGAGCGGGAGCTCGACATTTTCATAGACGGTGAGATCGCCGATCAGATTGAAACTCTGAAAGATGAAACCAATCTCCTGATTGCGAATGCGTGACCGCTCCGCAAAGCTGAGATTTTCTACCGGGCGCGTGTTCAACAAATAGCTGCCGCCGCTGGGCGTATCCAACAGGCCGAGGATGGAAAGCAGGGTCGACTTGCCGCAGCCGGAAGGCCCGGAGATGGCAACATATTCTCCGCGATCGATGGTGAGATGAATGCCCGACAGGGCGTGGGTTTCAATCTCATCGGTGTAGAAAACTTTTGTGAGAGCTTCAATGTGAATCAGCGATTGCTCTGCAATGGCCATGTTGTTTGGATCCTCTCTTTTGTCAATAAATACGGGTCTAATTTCTTCATGCGTGTGAAGCTGTCGAAGCTCAATCGAGCCGGATGCGGTCTACGTTATCCTCGCGCGACATGTCGGAAAGGATCACGGTATCCCCTGCCTTCAGGCCGCTCAGGATTTGAATCTCATTCACGGACTCACGACCGACCTTGACTGCAACTCGGTCGGCATAGTTGCCGCTGGGATCGAGCTTAAAGAGGCTGATGGTGGAATTTTCATTGCCGAACGCCGGGCGCCCCACGTGAAGCACGTCGTGCAGCCGTTGCAAGTCAATGGTTCCATCCACACTCAGGTCCGGTCGCGCCCCTTGCGGTAACGATCCATCTATCTGTACGTCAACCGTGACAGTTCCGTTCACCACCGCCGGATTAATTCGTGTCACCGTACCTGCAACCACTCCGTTATGCGTATCGATTTCGGCAGGCAGTCCGTTCAGGACATCGTGTGCCTGGGTTTCTGGAATCTGCAACTGCGCCTTCAACTGATTGGGCTGGATAATCTGCGCCAGCTCCGCACCGACAAGAACGTGTTGGCCCATCTGTAATGGCATCTCGATCAGTTGGCCTTCAATCCCAGCGCGGACGGTCAGGGCATCGACCTCGCGCTGTTTTAGCTGCGCCAGAGCCTGGGCTTGTTGCACTTTTGCCTTTTGCACGGCCAGCTGCGTTTCGAGTGCTTTTTGATTGATGGAAACTTCTTCTTCCTGCAGCTTCTCGCGGGTGGTCAGGGCGTCTGCCTTGCCTTGCGAATCACTGTAGGTGAGGCCGCTGATGACGCCGAGCTTGTAGAGAGCTTTGTCGGTTCGCGCCTGCAGCTGGGCCTGCTGATATTGCGCGTTGATGTCGGCGGCAGTGGAACGGCGGTCCATCAAGGCGCTCTCAATGCTGACCTGAGTGTTGTGGTAATCCGCCTGGGCTTCGTTCAATTGCAGGGCGGCATCCTGCGCTTCCTGCATGAGCTGCGGATTGGTGAGTTGCAGAACCACCGTCTCTGGATGGACCAGCGCGCCGGGCAGCTTGAAAATACTGACCACAGTGCCGTCGGTCTCAGCGGGGATGGAGCGAATGCGGTCTTCGCGCGGGACCAAAGTACCCAGGCCGCGAACCTGGCGGATCATGTTGCTGCGCTTGACGGTGTCTGTCCAGACCGTGCTGCGATCGACTGTGGGAACTGCCGGTTTCAGCCGCCAAACGAACACGGTGATTCCAGCCAGCAGGACCACTCCAACCGCAGCCCAGAGAATTTGGCGGCGGATTCTTTGCTTTTTCAGATCGGGCCGAGCGATATCCATTGGTCGAGTTCAATGCAAGTGGCACGCCAAACCAGCCAGCCATGAATCCACATGGTTTCAATGATTTAAGGTCGCAGATTGCATATTGGGGAGGGCATGACTGTCCGATATTGCAAACCACTGTTCGTTTGTGGACACTTGGGACGATTCCGGGCCGAGCGTGCTTTGATCGCAAAAACTATTTCCCAGCGCCGTTGATCTTACCGCGTAGGACCGTGATCGAAGCTTTCGGCAAAACAAAAATGGCTTGAGGGCCGCTCGACGAGATGGTGGTGCCGACGGGCGCATGATCGGGATCGGCATGGCTGTTAGGACCGTCGTTGATCCACACATATTGGTCGCTGCCGAAGGTGACATCGCGAACCGGGCCGTTGAAAGAAGTTTTCTCGCCGGCATTGTCAAAAATCACGCGCACGGTGTGAGGTTGCGTTTCGTCGCGATTCACCAACATCAGCGACCAGTCGCCATCGGGACGGTGAACCGCGTAGGAGGTGACGAGTACATTGCCGTCGCTGTCTTTAATGTCGGCGGAAGAAGGAAACATCTGGTCGATGCCGGAGCGATGCTGCACCCACTCGCGGTTAATCATCTGCGCCGCAAAATAATATGCGGTGTAGCCGCGGATATCGTAGTTCACTTCATCCGAAACGAAGTTGGACCAGGAAGCCCAGCCGAGGCATGTATTCTGCACGCGCTGCGGCTGGATGGGAGAGTGCGTGTAGAGCGAGCCGCCGGCAGCAAGAAAGGAACCGACGCTGTCGCTGAGCCACAAGCCACCGAAGATGGTGCTCATGGGGCTGGTCAACTGCGCAGCGAGACTGCTTTCGTCGACGATGAGAGGCACATTTTTCGGCACGCCGTCGTCGCGCCACACCTGCAGGATATGGCTCATTAACTGCGGTTCCGAATAGAGACTTTTCCAGGTGACGTCGCAGGCCTCGAAGGGATAGTGCTCGAAGGCGACGAAGGAGAGATCGGAGAGTTGTCCATGCGCTTTCAGATAATCGATGAAGCGGCCCATCCAGGAAGTGCGGCCCTGCGCATCCGGCCACACGCGAATATCTTCATTCACACCTTCAAAGATGGGACCGCCGAGCTTGATTTTGGGATCCACCTTGTGAATCGCGGTCGCCCATTGCAAATAGAGCGTGGCGTAATCCTCAGGCAGCATGTGCTGGCCGTCGGGCTCCTCGCCCATTTCCACATAGCGGACGGGATAGCCGCGCTTTTCAATGTAGGCGATCTGGGCGGCGGAATCTTCCGGCGTGCCGTAGAGCAATGTGACCGGAATCATGGCGGGCAAATTGTTGGTGATTCCGCTGGTGAAGAAGAGATCGAAGCCGGTGTGCTCATATCTTCCGTCTCCATCGATGACATTGGTTGCGGCGTGCCAGGGATCGATGGAGGAAGCGATGTAGGAGGTCTGATGATCATGCGCGTGCCGGGGATTGGTCGAGGTTTCCGGATTCTTGGGCGTGGGGACGAAATCGGCAGGCTGGCCGTTACTGCTGGCGCTGAGGGTGCCGACCTGAATTTGCTGGATGGCGTAGCCCACGCAGTTGCGAATGTCCTGGCTGCCGTGTTCATCGCAGGTGTTGGAAGACCTGGTCATCAGCACGCGCAGATAATGCGCCGTGACGGGGGTGTCGGTTAGCTTGAGAGTGTCCGTGCCGCCTTTCGCATCTGTGAATGCGCCGACGGGAAATGTTTTCCACTCGCCTTTCGGGCCCGCATCAAAGTCCATCGCGCCGGTACCAATCCAATACTGCACCTGGTACGCGACCGCATACGGATTTTCCCACTGAATTTGAATTGCATTCACCTGCTTGTCGGCCTTGAGATCGACCACCACCCACTGCGGATGTTTCGCGTCACTCTCTCCGGTGAATTTGCTGGTGAGATACGGATTGCTTTTCCAGTAGGTGAGGCCGGCGTCTGACATGGGACGGTCGCCACCGCCCGCAAATCCGCGATGCGGCAAGGAATAGGAGAGGATGTATTTGATCGGGGCTTTTAGATCGCTGCTGCCGGTAAAGTAGCCGTCTTTATTGGTGGGATCGCTCCAGGTCCCGTTCTCTGTCCAATGCCAGGCAGCCTTGCGCAGCTCAGAATTATTTCGGTAGGAGATGGGTCCCCACCCCGCGGAAAGCGACTCCTGCAAGATGTGCGGGGTGTAGACGTGATCGATGCC
Source organism: uncultured Acidobacteriota bacterium (assembly GCA_963735505.1). Taxonomy (GTDB): domain Bacteria; phylum Acidobacteriota; class Terriglobia; order Terriglobales; family Acidobacteriaceae; genus JAKAAZ01. Next base: position 747,558 of record CAVTLR010000019.1, read on the forward strand.
GGTGCGCGATAAAACATCGATGGAGCTGCCGAGTGCCTGATCCGGATTGAAGGAGTTGATGCTGTGACTGGGAGTGATGTCGACGCGGACGACGCCATCGGCAGACGTTTTGGTTTGTGCGATTGCGGTTGACCGTTGTCAGCAGAAAGCAGGCCGTGCAAATCTTCAGCATCATCGTTTGCCGTCTCCCGTGTTTTCGTCGTCAGCAAAACATTGAAACGATTCTCCTCGTGATCGTAATGCAAGACGGGCCAACTGTCGCGTCCATCGATCCTGCGACTTTTCTTGCGGTCGCGGCGCTGCCTCTGCTCACGGCTCTGGCGGCATGTCTGATGCCAACCCGCCGCGCAGCCTTCCTCGACGCGATGGTGGCGCTGCGCCACGAATAATTTCCCTACCTTATATAGATGGCCTGCGGCGCTAATTCCCTTCCGGCGCTTCGCGCGTAGAGATATCCTCGTCAAAACCTTGCCGCGCAGATAGATTAAAGTACGAGAAGAAATCGAACGGCGCAACACCCTGCTACCAGTCGAGGCTTTGCGATTGTGGGATTTGGAATATGGATGGCGGTGTCGTGCGTTGCAGCCTGCTGGAAAACAATTTTTAAATTTGGAGACCCAAGATGATTTCGTCGCGCTGGCTGTTCCCCGTGGTTTTGTCCGCGGTCGTGATGCATGCACAACAACCCTCGACACCGGAGTTATTACAGGGCTATTCCCATGACGCGTCGGCGAAAGAGGTGCAGTGGGAGCAGAAATTTCGCGCCATTCCGTCGCCGGATAATTTGCGCAGCTACATGCAGCGGCTTAGCGCGCACCCGCACAATGTAGGCTCCCCCTACGATAAAGACAACGCGGAATGGATTGCGGACAAATTTCGCTCGTGGGGCTTCGATACTTCGATCGAGACATTTTATGTGTTGTTCCCTACCCCGAAAGAGCGAGCGCTAGAGTTAGTGGAGCCGACGAAATTTACGGCGAAGCTGGCGGAGCCGGCGGTGGCGGAGGATCCGACATCGAACCAGCAATCCGAGGCGCTGCCGCCGTACAACGCCTACTCCGCGGATGGCGACGTGACGGCGCCGCTGGTGTATGTGAACTACGGCACGCGAGAAGATTACGAAACGCTGGATCGCATGGGTGTTTCCGTCAAGGGCGCCATTGTGATTGCGCGCTATGGACATGCATGGCGCGGCATCAAGCCGAAGGTCGCTGCAGAGCATGGGGCGGTGGGCTGCATCATCTACTCTGATCCGCAGCAGGATGGGTACGGCGAAGACACGACGTTTCCGGCTGGGCCGGCGAGACCGTTAGAAGGGGTGCAGCGCGGTGCAGTTACAGATACATTTTATCCGGGCGATCCGTTGACGCCGGGATACGGTTCGACGAAAGACGCGAAGCGCGTTCCGTTGAAAGACAATCCGGAGATTACAAAAATACCGACGCTGCCGATTTCCTATGGGGATGCGCAGCCACTATTGCAGGCTTTGGGGGGACAGATGGTTCCGCGTGCGTGGCGCGGAGGATTGCCCATTGCGTATCACGTAGGGCCGGGCGAGACAAAGGTGCATTTGCGCGTGTATTCCAACTGGGATATTAAGCCAATCTACGACGTGATTGGACGGATGAAGGGTGCGACCGAGCCGGATCAGTGGGTGATCCGCGGCAATCATCAGGACGCGTGGGTGAATGGAGCGGAGGATCCTATTTCTGGCCTGGTTGCGGAAATGGAAGAAGCGCGCGCACTGGGGGAGCTGGCAAAACAAGGATGGAAGCCGCGGCGAACGATTATTTATTGCGCGTGGGACGGTGAAGAGCCCGGCCTGCTGGGTTCGACCGAGTGGGTTGAGACGCACGCGAAGGAGCTGAGCGATCATGCAGTGTTTTATGTCAACTCCGACAACACCGACCGTGGCTTTCTGCAGATGGCGGGATCGCACTCCGTGGAACACCTTCTAAATACGGTGGCTGCGGAGGTGCCGGACCCTGAAACGAAATATTCTCTGCTGGAGCGGGCACGACTACAGCAAATTGGGACCGCAACGACGGAAGCGGAGCGAGCAGAATTACGTGACCGGCGCGACCTGCGCATTGACGCTCTTGGCGACGGCTCCGATTATTCGCCATTTCTCGATCACCTTGGAATTCCGTCGGTCGATCTTGGCTTCGACGGCGAGACTTCAGCGGGGGTGTATCACTCTGAATATGACGATTTCTACTGGTATACACACTTTTCCGACACAAAGTTTGTATATGGTCGCGCGCTGGCGCAGGTGGCTGGAACAGCCGTGATGCGCATGGCCGACGCGGAGGTACTGCCGTATGAGTTCACCGATGTCGCGGACACCATGCACACCTATGTGGACCAACTGAAAAAGCAGATGACGGACGCGCGGCAGAACATTACCGAGACCAATCGGCAGATTCAGGAGGGAGTCTTCGCCGCGATGTCGGATCCGGAGAAACCGTCTTATCCACCCAAAGGAGAATCGGTGCCGCCGTATATGAATTTTGCGCCGCTGGAAAACGGAGCCGCCGATTTGACGATCAGCGCAAAGAAATACGAGGCGGCGTTCGACCAGTTGGAAAAAGACGATGCGTTGCTGGACGGGACACAAGTTGCCGACGTGAATCATCTGTTGATGCTGACGGAGCGGGCGACATTGCTGGAGGCAGGCCTGCCGGGCAGAAGCTGGTATAAGAATCAGATTTACGCTCCCGGCGCTTATACCGGTTACGGTGTGAAGACTCTAGCGGCGGTGCGTGAGGCGATGGACCAGCATAATTGGCAAGTCGCCGACCAGCAATCTCCCGTGGTCGGAGGAGTGCTGGTCGACTGGAGCCACGCCATCGATGCAGTCACCGACAAGCTGGATGCAATCGAGAAGAAGCAGTAGCTACTTGTCACCTTTGCCGACCGAGTGCCAGGAGGCATCAATCTGTTCCAGGGTGCGGCCTTTCGTTTCCGGAACCAGGCGATAGACAAAGAACCAGGCGAGGATGCCGACGACGGCGTAGAGCCAGAAGGTGGCGCTGCGTCCCAAAGAATGCAGCAGGCTGAGAAACGTGAGCGCGACGATAAGGTTGGAGCCCCAGTTCATCATGGTGGCGACGCCCATGGCGCGGCCGCGAATTTTGAGAGGATAGATTTCCGAGATCAGCAGCCAGAAAACCGGTCCCAGTCCGATGGCAAAACAGGCGACGTACAGGGCAAGGCTGATCACCGCAAGCCAGGCAACGATGGGCGATGAGCCGGCTAAGAGAAATGCTGCGCCGAGGACTCCGAGGCTGATCACCATTCCGACCAGTCCCCACAAAAGAAGCGGACGTCGTCCGGCGCGATCGAGAATTCGGAGGGCAACAATGGTCAGGAGTACATTGACGACTCCAACCCCTACGGTCGCCAAAATCGCCGCCGAGGCGGAGTGAAGTCCAGCCAGTTGAAAAATTGTAGGCGCGTAATAAATGACGGTATTGATGCCGGTGAACTGCTGGAAGATTGCCAGCCCGATACCGATAATCAACGGACGCCGCAACGAAACATTCAACAACTCGCGCCAGCCGCCTTCCTGCAGACTAAGATCTTCTTTGATCTCGGCCAGCTCAGCACTGACATCGCTGGACTCGCGGATTCGTTGCAACACGGCGCGAGCCTCATCCTCCCTGGATCTTCCCATAAGCCATCGCGGGCTCTCCGGAACAAAGAACAGGCCGATCAGCAGAATCAGCGCGGGAATCGCGGCCAGGCCGAACATCCACCGCCAGGCCTCTTTGTCGGCAAGCCCGTAATCGGCGAGATACGAGACCACAATGCCGAGGGTGATCATCAGCTGGTTCAGGGAAACTAGTTTGCCGCGAATGGCCGGCGGCGAAACTTCTGAGATATAGAGCGGAGCTGTAAAGGAAGCGATTCCAATGGCGATGCCGACCACCACACGGCCGATGGCAAGCAGCGTCGGCGTGGGTGCAAGAGCGGTACCGATAGCGCCGATGATGAACAAAATCGCCACCTGGATCAGCAATTTTCTGCGGCCCAATGCGTCGGCTAATTTACCGCCAAAAGCTGCCCCGGCGACTGCACCCAGCAACACGGCGGAGACGACGACTTCTTCCTGAAATGTCGAGAGTAGAAAATCTTTGCGGACAAAAAGGATCGCGCCGGAGATCACTCCCGTGTCATAGCCGAACAGCAAGCCGGCCAACGCTGAGATGGCCGAGACCATGGTGACAAAACCGCTGGTTGCAGGTTTGGCGTGGCTGTGCTGTGGCGATGACAAAATTTACCTCCGTGGTGATGTGGGCATCACACAATCATTCTGAGGGCTCAAGCGTCCGGCGGGTTGCCGGAACAGTCCATGAGAAGCATACCTGATCCCGGCAATACGCGAAGCATCCGTAGGACAGACTGATGCTGCCACCACGGATGCCGCTCGGAGTTTGCGAATTACTTCGCCTGTTGTTGCTTCAGCAACTCGATTGTCGCTTTGGGATCGATGAGGTGCAAGCGGCCATCCGGACTCGACGTAGCTGCTTGCTTCATGAGCGCGATGGTTTGCTCCGGGGTCAAGCTGGGATCGAGCGCAATTAGTTTCGCAGCCAGGTTCACGACGTTCGGAGAGGCCATGGAAGTGCCGGACTCCTTCAGCTTGGTTCCACCGGGCACGTAGCTCTCAACACGATAGCCATCCGCATCGAGAATCACGGTGTTGCCGTAGCTGGTGAAGGAAGTCTCATCTCCAGCCTGATCGACAGCGCCTACGGTGACCAGGTTCGGCAGCTCGAGTGAGGCGGGCACATCGCCCAGAAAGCTGGCATTGCTGTCGGAGTTGCCGGCAGCGCAGACCCACAGCGTGTTGGGAGCTGCCTGGATCGCGCCTGCAACCGCATCCCGCCAGACTGCGTAAATTTGCGCCGCAAGTTGTTTCCGCTTATTAGGATCTTTATCCGTGCTGGTCTTGTCGAGCCATTGTTCAATTTCACCCTGGCTATCGCCCCAGCTCATATTCACAACGCGGACATTATTCTTGCGAAGGTATTCGCCGACAAAATGGAAATCGGCCTTGAATTTTTCAGCCCAGGCGACAGTGGGAGGAAATGGCATATCCGGCAGCGAGTCATTGAACTGGATCACAACCAGCCGCGCCGCTGGATTGCCGCGGACCGCGATGCCGGCCACGTGCGTGCCATGCATGTACTGACCGATGAAGCGAACGTTTTTTAGAAATTCCGCCAGCTGATCCGGAGGCATGGTCGATAGCGATTTGCGCGCTTCGGCGGCCGCGGGAGAATCGATGCCATTTTGCAGATCATCCAGGCCCTGGAATACAGTGAGCACCTTCGGATATGCCGCCTTCTGTTCGGGCGTCATCGGCTGCAGGTTGCCGTTGTACAACTTACCCTGCAGATCAAATGCGAGCCCATTCGGGCTGTGGCCATCCGGATGCGGATCGACAAATAGACGACCCGGATAGAGCGAAGTATCCACGCCGGAATCGAAGATGGCGATGCGGACCGGCGTCAACTTGTCGGCAGCGGTAAGAGTCACGTCGCGCGCCGCCCAGATGTCGGGCTTCTGCACGTCGTGTGCGGTGATGTAGGGAGAAAGGACAGCCAGTGCGGGCTTCGCCAGCGGCAAGAAAAGTTTTTCCTCGACGCGCATATTCAGCAGCATTTCCGCGCCGGGCAGATCGAGGGCGCCTGTTTTGGCCACTTGCGGATCGAGGTCGGACTTGGCGCTGCCTTCCAGCAAATCGGGTGACAGCAGTTCGTAGCTGGTCCTCATGCCTTTGATCGTGTCCTGGGTTGAGCTCCACGGCAGAGCGTTGATCGCTGCCCCGAATTGCTTTTGAAATGCTTCATCGAAGGCTGGGCCGGAAGTCGCGCCACTCTCTTGTTGTGCCTCGACCAGCGCTCTGGTCGTCAAGCCGGAGGTGAGTTTCGCGGCAGGCTTATCCTGCAGGTCACGGATTTGGGCGGAAGTTGCGAGCGCCGCCTTCATATCTCCCTGCAGTAGCTGCACGCTCAACCTGGCACCCAGCAATTCCCGCAAGGTCTCTTTGTCGGAGATGTTGTAATCCGCCAATACCGAATCGACATCGGTCTTCACCTTGGCGGCGAGAACGTTGAAGGTGGCATCGTCGGCTTTGAGAAACGAGCTGGCGGGCTGGGTGAGGGGATAGCTGAAGCGAGGCAGATCGGCGGCCGTGTTGACGGTCTTTTTGGTCTGCCCCAGCCCAACACCCGCGCTGACGGCGCAGAACAACACGAGTGAGTAGAGTGGCGTGCGATGCATTCTGCTCATAGTTCTCCTGACTTGTTGGTTGAAGATCGGATGGTGGCGGCCGATCGTTACTTCGCGGACTTCCTGTACTTGGCCCAGCGCGCCCGCTGAGCTGCGGCAATTTTGGCTCGAGCTGAGGCGCTCAACTTGCGCCGCTGGATGGGCTTCGATGATTTCGCCGTGGCAGGTAGTTTCAAATTGCGAACGGTCCCAGACAAAAGCGACTTGACTTGCTGCAGCCGAGAGATTTCCGCATCAATCGCTGCGACCAATTTCCGAGTATCCATGTTTTCCCCCGGGTCCATCGTATTGTGCCGCTTGCCGCAACTTCCGGTTTTGCGGCGAGGAGGGGGGTTCCTCAGAAGTCTGGACCTTGCGACATGGTAAGCCTACAGGGAGTTTTGCGCTACTGGAAACTCGACGCGAAAGCAGGTGCGGAAAGGAGCCGCATGGTCGCCGGCAACCACGGTGATGGTGCCGCCGTTCTTCTCGACCAGCTCCTTGGTAACCCATAGGCCAATGCCGGTCCCAACATCGTTTTTGGTGGTGAAAAAGGGATCGAAGATTCGCTCCAGATTCTCATCGGGAATTCCAACTCCCGAGTCGCGAATGATCACGGCTGTTGTTCCATCCGCAGATGACAGGGTCACATCGACCAGGCCTTCCCCGCCTATCAGGGCATCACATGCATTGGAAAGCAAATTGGTCAGAATCTGCCGCAGCTCGTCGGGAGGCACATCCACCTGAGGGCTGGCTGTTGCATCATAGTGAACCCGGCCACCTCTGGAATTGCATCGAGCCTGAAACATCGACACGACGCTTTCGATGATCGGACCGATTTCAGTAGGGCCGGCGGTTGGCTTGGTGCGGGCAAAGGTTAAGGTATGCCGGGCAATATTCGCAAGCCGGTGCAGTTCGCGCTCCGCATCTGCCAAATAGGCTCGTGCCTCGGCACCCATAGTGGTATCGAGAGAGGCGAGGTAGATGAGATTCGTCGCCGCCTCCAATGGATTGTTGATTTCGTGAGCGACGGTCGCGGAAAGGCGGCCAATGGCAGCCAATTTCTCGGAGCGCAGAACGGCAATCTCCGCATTCCTGCGAGTCGTAATGTCCATGACCACGCCGCGCCAATGCGAAGCCGAGGGAGAAGGTGTGCCGCGTGCCTCGAGCCAGCGCATTTCTCCATTGGGAAGCAAAATGCGGAATTGGCTTTGAAAAGGTGTTCCAGTTCGAATGGCATTTTCTGCCAATCGCTCGATACCAACCCGGTCATCGGGAGAGACTAATTGAATCAGCGCATCGAGGGTTGTCACCTCCTGGGACGGGCGGCCTAGAATTTCCGCGCCTCCCTTCGCCCACTCGATACTGCGACGCTTTACATGAATCACCCAGGCGGCAGAATTGCTGCCCTGCTGGGCCTGCGCCAAAGTATCGGCATGATCGCTCAGCGAACTCAGCGCAGAGCGAAGCCGAATCCCTCGATTGCGAAGACGGTCAAAGAAGTAAACGATGAGAAAACCAATGCTCAGGATCAGCGCAACTCGAATCAGAACTCCGGGAGAAAGATCCGAACGGCTTGAGGGCAAGATGAACCAGTCATAGAAGAGAGCGGCGGTGGCAACAACAGAAACGATGCCTGGACCCATACCGAAGATTGAGGTGATGCCCGCGGCGACTAGAAAATTAAGCGCAACCGGCGTGCCCTGGAGGGCTGCAATGTGCAACGTCAGCTGAGCGGCGAGCCAGGCGAAAACAACAGCGCAAACGTATCCGAGAGCGCTTCTGAGAGCATCTGCGCCAGAGCTTGACCCTTGGAATGGAAATGGTTCTTTCACGAACCCTCACCGCCGTTCAATTTCACCCCTTGCTACTCATCGATTTCAGCGGCCGGAGTCCTCCCATCATACAAAAGGATGCGGACGCAAGGAATGAAAGAATGCACCGCACCCGCGTTGCCGGAATGTGTGTAGTAATCGCGTTGCGACACACTGCCAGTGGGCGTCAGCCAAGTCCCGAAGATCGTCGCAAGGGTATGAGCAAAATGGAACAGATTGTTGTGTGCCATGGGTGCGATGCTGGAACTACTATCTCGGGGATTTGATTCATGGATCCACTGTAGGCAGGACCTGAGATGAGCGCGCCGGTACAGCTCATAGATCCCAGCCGCGATTCTCCAAAATGCAACATTGTTAGAGAAAGGCATCCAATGGGTGGACTAAAGTTTTTGTTGTTGGCAGGGGCTCTGCTTTTGCCCCTGGCCCTGGTTCCACGGGCGAATGCACAAGTGACAATCAACATAGGTACGCCGCCTGTCTGTTCGTATGGTTACTACGGCTATGCGCCCTACGCCTGCGCCCCCTCCGGTTATTACGGACCCGGATATTTTTACAATGGCATCTTCCTGGGAATTGGACCGTGGGAAAACTGGGGATACCACCACGGTTGGGGAAGTCATCGTTTCCAGGGCTCTGGAGGCGGTCACTATAACGGCGGACATGGATATTCCGGTGGAGGAGGTTCCGCCGATACGCGTGGGCACGCGACCGTTTACAACTCGGGATCGGCGCACAATGGCGGTTCCTCTCACACCGCAGTCGTGCACACCAATGGAGCGTCGCACAATAGCTCTCACACCGCAGTCGTGCATACCAATGGAAGCGCCTCTCATAGCAGCAGTGCACACACACAAGCTGCTCATACCAGTGGTGGTTCCTCACATAGCAACAGCAGTCACACCCAAGCAGCGCACAACGGCGGCGGTGAATCGCACGGCGGCGGCGGTGAACACCACTAATCGCTACCGAAATGGAATCAGCGGATGCATCAAGAGATGGCAGAACCCTGCGGATTCTGCCATCTGCTAGGGTGACACCAACATCGAGGAGGGCACCGTCTCAAAAAAGTGAGCAAAATGGTACAGATGGCTCTATTCCAAGAGTGGTATTCTTCGGTCGTGTAGCCGACGTTGACAGAATCAAGGCTGCGACACCAGAGTGGGCGGACCATTGTAGGATGCGATTGGAATGGTGATTGATGGAGTTGTGCGGTTAGCCAACCTCCCTTGCCTCAATCCGATCGGATCTTGTCTCCCACTGAACCGTCCCAAGCTCGACGGTATCCGCGAAAGAATACTTACGATGGCTGAGCTTAACAACCCGATGTTTGAACCGGCCGCGTTTCTGGCCAATGCCGGTCTGGGAAGAAAAATCGTCCAATTGAAGGCAAAACAGGCATTCTTTTCTCAGGGACATTCGGCCGACTCTATTTTTTATCTGCAGAAGGGGCGCGCTCGACTCACTGTCGTTTCGCAGAGTGGTAAAGAAGCCGCCATCACGCTGCTGTCCGCAGGCGACTTTGTCGGCGAGGAGTCGATCGCAGCGGTGCGCGGCCTGCATATGGCGACTGCCACGGCGATTACCGCCTGCACAGCGCTCAAGATCGAAAGAGCGGAAATGATCCGCGTCATGCATGAAGAGCATGCCTTCTCCGATTTGTTTCTGTCGTTCTTACTGTCGCGCAGCATGCGAGTTCAGGCGGACCTTGTCGACCAGCTTTTCAACTCCAGCGAAAAACGCCTGGCACGGATACTTTTGTTGATGGCGGAATTTGGCAAAGCGGGAGAGCCGGAAACTCTGATTCCGCAGATCACCCAGGAAACCCTGGCGGAAATGATCGGCACCACCCGTTCTCGCGTCAGCTTTTTCATGAACCGATTTCGCAAACACGGCTTCATTGATTACAACGGTCGCATCCGGGTCCACACGTCTCTATTGAATGTGATTCTGCATGATGAATCAATTGCCCACAACGCCGTCAGTGCGCCCCTCTTGAGCACCCCGGCTCGCGCAAAACGGATCAGGCACAAATCCAAACCGGCGACTGTCAGCCCAATCAATTAAACCTGAACACTTTACGATGAGAGGCTCGCGGCCACTGAGTCTCGAGAACCGCTTCCGACAGCGGACCCACTGCATCCCCAGACCTAAAACTCTCCGGGCGGAATGAGCAAATTGGAACAGCCTCTTGTGAGTCTCCCCCCTTAACATCGGATTGTCCCCAGAAAAGAGGTCGCAATGACCCAGACTATGAACGTCGCCTATGCGCATCGACATAACCGCGACGGATCGATTGACTCGATTTGTAAGACCTGCTTTGCCACAGTTGCCCGGGTTCAAGATGAGGTGACATTAACCCAACATGAGAGAACCCACTGTTGCCGGTCATGGATCTCAGCGCCCGCGGGAAGCTTGGGGCCCACAGAGTCAAGTACAGCCATCATGCTGGTTCCTCCGCCGATGAAATAAGGCACGCACGCATGTGGTCCAGGCTGGAAGAACAATCCAGCGCAATGTTCTCGACATCGCCTGCCTTTTATTTCCGCTTCAATGCTTCCAGATCGTCGAGAGTGCGCGGCCAGTCTTTTCCGAGCAGTCGAGATAGGCTTCTGTCTGCCAGAAGCTTACCGCCGGTCTGACAGGTGGCACAGTAATTGGTTTCGTTGTCGGCATATCGGATGCGCTGAATGGGCGCGCCGCAGCGTGGACACGGCAGGCCGAAGCGACCATGCACAGTCATCTCTTTTCGAAACGCGGTCACCTTCTCGGGAAAGTTCTTGCCTGCTTCAGCCGTGAGCCGATCCATCCACAGTTGAAGCGTCTCGCGCGTAGCGGCAAATAATTTTTCCCACTGTTCAGGCGTCAGCTTGTGCGTCAACAGAATCGGAGACAATTGCGCCGCATGCAGAATCTCGTCCGAATATGCGTTGCCGATGCCGCTAAGAATTCGAGGGTCGGTGAGAGCGCGTTTCAGGGTGCGATTTTCGGCGAGGAGAGCGGCGCGAAATTGTTCGAGATCGATCGAGAAGATCTCAATACCGCCGGGATCGACGGAGCGGAGTTCTTCCTCATTGTGAAATAGATGCAGGGTGGCGCGACGTTTGGATCCGGCTTCGGTGAGAACGAGAGAGCCCTGGGGAAAGTCGAAGGCGGCAAGGTTGTTGCGGCCTCCGAGCTTCGCGCCTACCGGACGCCAATGAAGACGTCCCGCGATCATCAGGTGAATCACCGCCCAGTGGCCATTGTCGACGCCAATGGCAATGCGTTTGCCGATGCGGCGCAGTGCGACGACTGTGCGACCTGCAAAGGCTTCGACGGGTGGGCTGACGGTGCGCAAAAGGAAGGGACTGCCAAGGCGAATCTTCTCCAGCGGCTGGTTCACGATTCGCGCCTGCAGTGCGGTCAGGTAGGCCGTGATGTCGGGCAATTCCGGCATGGGTTAAGCTTGCACGGCAGTGCGCCGCTTTGCAATATGCAGTGTCCATCCGAGTGGGAACAGATCGGCGGGGCGCTTCCCTGCCCTGGCGTCGCCTCGATGATAATGACGCCCGCGGAGACCGGCAAGGATTGATGCACAGCTCTGCGATCGCAGGGTTCTGTGGAATTTCGCCGATGGGCGGAACAAGTTTCCACGGATCGCACGTCGTATCGACTCTTCGAAAGGTACGCGAAGTATAGGTCAAACCCATGCAGGTGATGTCGTGGGGGGACGCCGCTCCCGGCACTTCGAAGTCCGGTGACCGCGGTCACATTCGGTCTTCGATCCAAGTCGATAGTATGGGTTCGCCTGAGAGAGCGTCTGAGGCGCGACGCGACGATTCGTTAGGCCAGTGTTGGCGAAGCAGCGCGAACCGATTTTCTGTGCGGTATAAGCGCGACGTGACGCGGCCCACGAAGGAGTCCGGGATTCGGTACCGGAAACAAGCTTGTCAATCGGTGACGGCTCAGAATTTGATGAGATGCCGCCGGGCAAAGGAGAGAACAAACATGGCAACAACAGCGGGTCAGTCATCGATTCACGACGCGCTTGAAGTCCTACACATGTCGGGCGTCAAGCACAGATACGACAACTACATCGGAGGCAAATTTGTACCGCCTACCACGGGCCGGTACTTTGTCAGCCACAGTCCGATCAACCAGGAACCGATTTGCGAGTTTGCACGCTCCGGGGCAGCCGATGTGGAATTGGCGCTGGATGCGGCGCACGCGATCAAAGATCAATGGGCCCACACATCTGCGGCCGATCGCGCCACGGCTCTGCTGAGAATCGCGAACGTGCTGGAGGAAAATCTGGAGACGCTGGCGCTGGCGGAAACGCTGGACAACGGCAAGCCCATTCGCGAGACACGCAACGCCGACATCCCCCTGGTCATCGACCACTTCCGCTACTTCGCTTCATGCATACGCGCGGAAGAAGGGCGCTTGACGGACATCGACAATGACACCGTCGCTTACCACTACAAGGAGCCGTTGGGCGTTGTCGGTCAGATCATCCCCTGGAACTTTCCGCTATTGATGGCCGCATGGAAACTGGCTCCTGCAATCGGCGCCGGCAACTGCGTTGTGATCAAGCCGGCATCGAATACGCCGCTGAGCATCATGATTTTTGCGCAGCTGGTGGGCGAGCTGCTGCCTCCAGGCGTGCTCAACGTAATTAGCGGACCTGGCGGAGAAATGGGCAAATCCCTGGCCTCCAACAAGCGCATCGCCAAGATTGCCTTTACCGGTGAAACCACTACCGGCCGGCTGATCATGCAGTACGCGTCGGAGCCCATCATTCCGCAGACGCTGGAGTTGGGCGGCAAGTCGCCGAACATCTTCTTCGCCGACGTGATGGACGCAGACGATGACTTCCTCGATAAGGCTCTCGAGGGTTTTGCGCTGTTCGCGTTCAACAAGGGAGAGGTTTGCACCTGCCCATCTCGCGCGCTGGTTCAGGAGTCGATCTACGACAAGTTCATGGAGCGAGCCGTTGCTCGCGTCGCCAAGATCAAGGTGGGCAACTCACTGCTGCCGTCGACCCAGATGGGACCGCAGGTTTCAAAGGAGCAAATGAACTCGATCCTGAACTACATCAAGATCGGGAAGGAAGAGGGCGCGAAATTGCTGACGGGCGGCGATCGCGTTCATCTCGGCGGCGACCTGGAAAATGGCAACTTCCTGCAGCCGACCGTTTTCTCCGGCGATAACAGCATGCGCATCTTCCAGGAGGAAATCTTCGGGCCGGTGCTTTCGGTGACGAAGTTCAAGGACATCGACGATGCCATCAAGATCGGCAACGACACAGTCTATGGACTGGGTGCGGGCGTATGGTCGCGCAACTCGAACAATCTGTATCGCGTGGGTCGTGAGATCAAAGCGGGACGGGTATGGACGAACTGCTATCACATGTATCCCGCCGGCGCAGCGTTCGGCGGTTATAAGGAGTCTGGTTTCGGCCGCGAAACCCACAAGATGATTCTCGATCACTATCAACAGACCAAGAACCTGCTTGTGAGCTATAGCCCGAAGGCCATGGGCTTCTTTTAAGAAACCTCCGCAACGCGGCTCGTTCGGCGATTGAATCGGACGAGCCGCGAAGTAGAGGAACATTTACAGAACATACTGGGAACGAGCTGATTATGTTCTCTTGTAGCGTTGCCTGCGGAAGCTGCACTCTGGCTTACGGGCATCGCCGGCAATGCAGAAATCCTCTCCATCCCTGGCGACAACGCATCTCTCACGATGGAAAGGAAAAATACAATGCCAAAAAATATGATGGCAGCGGTGGTTCGCGAATTTGGTAAGCCTCTGGTGATCGAAGAAGTGGCGATCCCGGAACCAGGTCCAGAAGAAATACAGATCAAGATGGAAGCGTGCGGGGTATGTCATACCGATCTGCACGCCGCAGAAGGTGATTGGCCGATTAAGCCGACACCGCCCTTCATCCCCGGACACGAGGGCGTTGGGTACGTCTCTGGCGTTGGCAGAAACGTTAAGACCGTGAAGGAAGGCGATCGCGCCGGAATCGTCTGGCTCTACTCCGCGTGCGGACAGTGCGTCGATTGCCTCGCGGGACAAGAGTCATGCTGCACCAAGGCGCAGTTTGGCGGCTATACCAAGAACGGCGGCTACGCGGAGTATGCGGTCGCCGATCCGAATTATGTTGCTCATCTGCCCTCCAACGTGGGATTCGTCGAGATTGCGCCAATCATCTGCGCCGGCGTCACGGTGTACAAAGGACTGAAGTCCACCAATGCGAAACCGGGCGACTGGGTTGTCATTTCCGGCATCGGCGGCCTGGGTCACCTGGCGGTGCAATATGCCAAGGCGATGGGATTTCATGTTGGCGGCGGTGGATGTGTCGGAAGACAAGCTGGCGCTCGCTCGCAGACTGGGTGCCAAGCTCACCGTCAACGCCAAAGAGCAAGATCCCGCAGCCTTCTTCCAAAAGGAAATCGGAGGAGCAAATGCAGTTCTGGTGACGGCTGTCTCCACGCATGCATTTGCACAAGCTATCGGCATAACGCGCCCTCGCGGCACCATCGCTCTGAACGGCCTGCCTCCTGGATCATTCCCGCTTCCCATCTTCGAAGTGGTGCTGAAGGCCTTGACCATTCGCGGCTCTATCGTGGGCACACGTTTGGATTTGGCAGAGGCACTCTCTTTCGCCGGAGAGGGTCTGGTCCACGCGACTACTAAGGCGGAGAAGCTGGAAGACATCAACGATATCTTCAAGCGCATGCACGCCGGCACCATCGATGGCCGCATTGTGCTGGATATCACCGGATCAAATTCCGCCAAGAAAGTTGCGGAACAAAACGTCGCTGTCCTGGTATAAATTTGCTGCACCAGGTGAGCAAACGGAAAAGCCCGGGCACCTAGTCCGGGCCCTTCTGCATTGTGCAAGCAGAATTTTCCTAAACATCACTCATAGGAGAGCGCCTCCGTCACGTCCTGACGGATGGCTTTGTAGCCGGAGCAACCGTCCCTAATAACGCCCCTCCCACGGCAATCAAGCCCGCGATGGGCACCACAAATACACCGTGTCCTGGGTCAAACTGGAATGGGCTAAATGCGCGAGGATCCACTGAGTGATGCAAGTGAGGACGATGCCGATACCGGTACCGGCCACGGCAAGAAAAAATGTCTCTTTCAGAAAGAGGTTGAGAATCAGTGCGGGTGATGCTCCCAGGGATTTGAGCATTCCGATATCGCGGGTCGCTCAGTACGGCGGTATACATTGCCATAGAAACCGCAATAAATCCGACGACAATCGATATACCAATGACGACGCCGATGAAATTCCGCAGCAAACCTACGCTGCTGATGGAGAGCAGAGAGGTGAATTCTTTCATGGTGTAGATGGGGTAGTCCGCATGCAAGGCGAACTGCGCCGCCGTGCCTGCAATGCCGGCGCGGTGCGGAACCGGATAGAGCGCATGCTTCAGTTCCGGATGCTCCTCGACATACGCTTGCAGGTCGTCCAGCGATTTGCCGGTCTGTGCGAACACGCTGTCGAACTCGGCACGTGCTTTTGCTTTGGCCTCGGCGAGCGCCATCTGCACCCTGCTATGGGCATTGACTTCGCCCTCGCCGGAGGTCTCGACGGGCAGGAAGATCATGTCCTTAAATTTATTGACGACTCGCGACTGGACGCCATCCGATTGCGTCGACGGCATGCAACCGAACGGCTTGAGCGCCAGCACCATGTGGCAAAGATGATTGACGGTGTAGTAGACGTTCTTGCCTACTTCCATGTAACCTTCGCCGCCACGAGCCAGCTGATGGTAAAAGGGGTGAGCCAGGCGGGAGAGTTCTTTCTGCGGAACCAGATGGTGCGCGGTGCCACCCAGGTGCCGGATGGTGCGGTGGTAAAAGTAGGTCCACATGACGCTGCCTGCGCTGAGACCGCCAGTTTTCTTGAACAGCTTGAATTCGTTGGCGAGGCGTGGTGAGGACTTCATCGCGTCCGGCCTGTATACGAAGCATCTTTTGCAAGCGCTGAGGGCGCGCAAGGCGCATGTTTCGGCCCCAGACCAGGGAGCTTGAATTCTCCAGGTTTCAGCTTCGCATTCTTCTCACCAAATACCGCTAGCCCCTGCGCCTGGTTCACTTGGGTGCAGCGTCAGCCAGGTGCGTCAGGGAGAATACGCCGGTTCCACACTCACTGCTTTTTTCCAGACAACCTGCGGTAATCCAATACCAAAGTACTATGGACATTCACCCGCCAGCCGCGCATTCTAGGGGTCGTAGGAAAATGCTGAGAAGGGGCCTCTGTGCAGCATGAACTTAACCGCATCGTTGACGCCCTATCAGTAATGGTTTGGCCCGCGTGCGGTGGCGGGGACTTAGACTTCCTCAACCGCTATTGGCGCGACTACACAGGCCTAAGTGCGGGCGAAGGACTTGTCCGGGGGCGGCAGGTTGTGGGGCGTCAGCGATTTTGGCGTAGTTCAAAGGTCTGCTTTGACGGACGCCCAGAACGGCCCAAGGAATTCGTGGATAACAAACGCTCTCTTATATCCGTGGTTGATGACGATGAATCTATACGCGAATCCCTGCCGGATTTTCTTCGAATCTTCGGCTTCGAGGTCGAAACCTTTTCATCGGCAGAAGAGTTTCTCGCCTCCGACGAACTCGAGTAAGACGAGTTGTTTAATTCTAGATATCGCGATGCCGGGCATGACCGGGCTCGAACTCCAGCGCGAATTGAAGGTCCGACAGCACAAGATCCCAATCATCTTCATCACCGCCTCGCGGGATGAGTCGATTCGTTCACACTTATTGAAGGAGGGGGCGGTAGAGTGCTTGTTCAAACCCTTCAGCGACTCGGATCTGCTAAAGGCACTCAATACTTCCCTGCCAACGAATTGATGCCTTAAGCACTTGCACCGGGGGAGTGCGCCCATACCGCCAGCGTGCCGGGAATGCGTGGTTCGAATGTTCAGTCGGCTCCTCTATGCGCGGCTCGAACTTCGCAATCGCCTTCGTCCTTACTTCGCATGCGCTTTGTCCGCAACCGCTACTTCACTGCGGATCCGACATGGCTTCTGTCAACAGGTGCCCACCCTGAAAACGCATCTGTTTAAGGCGCGCTTCGAGCCGCACATCGATCCAGATCGATATTCGTTCGCCATCCATTCCTGACTTTAGCGATGAATTTTGAATTATTACAATAAGGTGAATCGCGTGGAAATGACGGACGCCATTGGAACAAGCTTGCGCCGCCGTTGTAGAATGCAACAACATGGCTCCCCCGCCTGGAATGCTTGGTTCGATTTCTGTCTCCTTCTTCCCAAAGTAAAGAGAAATAGCTCAACCATTCATCAGCTGAGATGTCAGGACTTTCAGATGCAGGCACAGCGGTCAATTCGCCTTGCCGGTACCCAACTGGGGACAGTGCGCCACGTGTGTGCATTCTTCGCCAACGATGAAGAAGAATATCGCGTGCTGCTTCCGTTTATTCAGGAGGGCTTGTCTGGTGGGGACCGGGCAATCCACGTGGTCAATCCCGGGCAGCGCCAGGAACACCTGCGACGGCTAGCCACAGAAGGCATCGACACAGCCGCCAAGCAGAGCAGCGGACAGCTCCAGGTCCAGGCCAATACTGATGTGTATTTGCGAGACGGACGTTTCGATCAGGACCGAATGCTGACAACATTCGAAGAGATTGCGAAGACGGGTCGCACAGTGGAAGGATATCCGCTTAGCCGCATTGTGTGCCGAATGGATTGGGCTGCTGGAGATGAATCGCGAATCGGAAATGTAATCGAATTCGAATCGCGTGTGAATGACGTTTGGAGTCGATATGACGATGTCGTGATCTGCACCTATCATCTATCGCAGTTCAGCGGGGATGCAGTGATTGACATCATGCGGACCCACCCACTGGTCCTCATTGGAGCCCAACTCCAACAAAACCCTTTTTACACTCGCACGGACGAGTTCCTCCGCGAATACCGCGGCCGGCGCGCCGAACCTGGAACTCACGCGTGATAGCGGATGAGCATGCGCCCACAGCTAACGGATTCAGCAGCTGAAGTCAAACGCCTGCAGCGTTGCATGAATGAACTGGTGAGTGTGCTTGCTCTCCCGGCTATGTGGAGTGGCAGCGAACCGCGCCGAATCCTTGAGACCTTTCTCGACGCTCTGCTGAAAATACTCGATCTCGATTTCATCTATGTACAAGCCCGAATCGATGCAGAAGGCGCCCCGATCGAAGTGCTCCGAGCGGCGTCGAATTATGGCGTTGATCATCGCCAGGATGAGATTCGTCAAGCTCTGAGCCAGTGGCTTGCAATTAATACACAGCGATGGACCGAAGACGTCTCAATACGGGTAAGGGACATGGAGCTTCGCGTCCTTCCCATGCAGATGGGATGGGAAGGTGAGCTGGGGCTGGTTGTGGCAGCGTCTGAGCGCACCGGCTTTCCAGAGCAGACCGAGAAATTGATCCTCAACGTGGCCGCAAATCAGACAGCCCTGGCGCTGCAGCAAGCACTGCATCTGAGCCAGCAGAGGCGGGTTGCGGCTGAACTGGAGCGGCGAGTCGCGGAACGAACCAGGGAACTTTCCGAAGCCAACGAAGCGTTGCAACTCCAGGTCGGGCTGCTGCAGCGTCTCCCTGTGTCCGCCTGGACGCTTCGGCCTGATGGGAGGCCGGATTTCGTGAATCAAGTTTGGCTGGATTACTCCGGTCAGACGCTTGAATTCGTCCGGTCGCATCCCGAGGCCTGGATGAAAGCGGTCCATCCCGACGATCGCGACACTGCATCGAGAAGTTTCTGGGAGGGGGTGCGTTCGGGCCAGGGTTTTGCGATGGAGACACGGTATCTCCGCGCACGGGACGGAACCTATCGCTGGCATCTGAACCAGGCCGTAGTCTTGCGCGATGCAGAAGGAAAAGTCGTCAGATTCGTGGGAACGACCACCGACATCGACGACCAGAAACGTGCCCAGGAGGAGCTACGAGCGAGTGGGGCCAAGCTGCGGCGGGTGATCGATACGATTCCGACCCTTTCCTGGTGCAATCTGCCGGATGGCCCGAACGAATTCCTCAGCAAAGGTTGGCATGATTACACGGGCATGTCTCCGGAAGAGGCGCAAGGCTGGGGCTGGTCTGCGTCTTTCCATCCGGACGATTTGCCCCCACTGATGAAGCGCTGGCAGGAGTTGCTGGTCTCGGGAGAATCTGGAGAAATCGAGGCCCGTATCCGCCGTCACGATGGCGAGTATCGCTGGTTTCTAATCCGCGTTGCACCGTTCCACGATGAGACGGGCGCGATTTTGCGTTGGTACGGGACCAGCACGGATATCCATGACCGCAAACTAACGGATGAAGCCCTGCGGGCTAGCGAAACCAATCTCCGCCAGATTGTCGACAGCATTCCCGGTCTGGTGTGCACGATGGATGCGACCGGTGAAATCCAGCAGCTCAACCAGCCGCTGCTGGAATACTTCGGCAAGACTCCCGAGGAACTGAAAGGTTGGAAGATGACCGACGCAGTTCATCCGGATGACCTGCCTGGGGTGATCGCAGCCTACACCCATTCAGTTACAACCGGCCTTCCCTACGACATCGAACATCGTTGTCGACGGGCCGACGGCGTCTATCGATGGTTCCAGGTCCGCGCCTTGGCGCTGCATGATGCCGGCAACGATATTCTGGGCTGGTATGTCCTGCTGACCGATATTGAAGATCGCAAACTAGCGGAGGAAGAACTGAAGCGGAGCGAAGCCAGTTATCGGGTTGTGGTTGAAACCGCCAGCGATGCGGTTGTGAGCATGGATGACAAAGGCTTAATCGTGTTTGCCAACCCTGCCACTAACAGAATTTTTGGCTACGACCCAGCCGAACTGGCGGGGAAACCCTTGACGATCCTAATGCCTGAATATATGCGCGAACTCCACAAGACCGGGTTCAATTCCTACTTAGCTACCAGTCAGCGGCACGTGAATTGGCAAGGCGTCGAACTGACCGCACTTCGCAAGAATGGTGAGGAGTTTCCTGTCGAGATCTCTTTCGGCGAGGTGGCGAAAAACGGTCACAAAACATTTACAGGCTTTCTCCGCGACATCAGCAGAAGAAAAAAAGCGGAGCAGGCGCTGCAACGCAGCGAGGCATTCCTGGCAGAAGGCCAACGTCTCGGTCAAATCGGCAGCTATTCCTGGCGGGTGGCGACGGACGAAATCATCTGGTCAGCGGAACTCTATCGTATCTATGAGTTTGAAATCGGCACGCCTGTGACTGTCGAACGGATCCGCACTCGAGTCCATCCGGAAGACGTGAGTCTGATTGAAAAAATGAAGATGGTGGACCAGGCACGAGAGGGCGGCAAGAACTTTGAATGGCAGAATCGCTTGATGATGCCGGACGGCACAATCAAGTACATTCATGCAGTCGCGCACGCGACCCGGGATCAGGATGGTCAGCTGGAGTATATCGCCGCAGTTCAGGATGTGACGGCGCGCAAGCTGGCGGAAGAGGCCCGCGACAAGGCTCGATCGGAATTAACACATGTGTCTCGAGTGATGAGCCTTGGAACAATGACGGCGTCGATCGCGCACGAACTGAACCAGCCGCTGTCCGGCATTGTGACGAACGCGAGCACGTGTATGCGAATGCTGGCGGCCCAACCTCCCAACGTCGATGGTGCGCAGGAAACGGCACGGCGCACCATTCGCGATGGCAACCGGGCATCTGAGGTGTTGACCCGATTGCGCGCGCTGTTCACCAGTAGAGATGCCGCGAACGAATCGGTGAACTTGAATGAAGCCACCGTAGAGGTAATTACTCTGTCGTTGAGTGACCTGCAACGGAACAAAGTGATCCTGCAGCAGGAACTTGCCGATGATTTGCCGCCTGTCATGGGTGATCGCATTCAGTTACAGCAGGTCATCCTCAATCTTCTGCGCAACGGGTCAGATGCAATGGAAACGGTCGTGGACAGGCAGCGACAGTTGCTGATCCGAACGGAAGCAGATAACAATTTCGTTCGAGTTTCTGTACGGGATTCTGGAGTTGGATTTGATCCTAGCGTCACCGATCGGCTGTTCGAGTCATTCTTCACAACAAAACACGACGGAATGGGCATCGGGCTGTCTGTGAGCCGCTCCATCATTGAGGCCCATCACGGCAAACTTTGGGCGGCCAGAAATGATGGCCCTGGCGCCACATTCGCATTCTCTATTCCTTGCGAAGACACGCTCACCGGTGCCGACAGCCGACTGCCGACGCAAGCCAGTACGCATTGAGAGTTTCCATAGCTGTTCGTCCTCCCGGGACGGCCCTTGTCGCGTTCTTGCACGCATGATCAACTTCCCTGCGGGATAAAACCTGGACTGCCGGTCTTCACTACCTGATTGAATCTCTGGCGATTGGTAATGCGATTGATCTGGTCCAACGCGTCTTCAGGAAGGGCGGAGATGTCGAAATTCTCTCGCGCGCGGGCCGCAGTTTTGGGCGTGGTGAGCACCGCCGTGCCGCGCTGCACCGCCCATGCCAGCAGCACCTGCGCCGGGGTCTTTCCGACTCGCGTGGCGATTGCCGAAATGACTGGATCTTCGAGGGGTCCCGGTTTCATACCGTGACCCAGTGGCGCGAAAGCGAGAAACGCAATTCCCTTCTGCTTGCAGAATTCCAGAAGTTCCGTTTCCGGGAGGTAGGGGTGCGACTCGACTTCGACCACGGCCGGCTTGATTCTTGCTGATTCATAGATCGGTGACAATTCGCTTAGGCCCACGTCCGACAGTCCGATGGCCCGGCATCTGCCGTGATCTACGAGAGCTTCCATGGCTCTCCAGGTATCGAGCAACGTCACTCCGCTGTCGTAGATGACGTTGCCATTTTGATCTCGAGGATCCTGCTCCTCTCCTGGCTGAAATGCAAACGGAGTGTGAACCAGGTAGAGATCCAGATACTCCAGGCCAAGACGATTGAGACTCGCATTGAAAGCGGGTTCAACGCGCTCCGGGCGATGATTGGTATTCCACAATTTTGTGGTGACGAATATGTCTTCGCGCGTAACTGCTGACGAGGCGAGTCCTTCGTGTAACGCCACACCGACTTCACGCTCGTTGCGATAGCGCTCCGCACAATCGAAGTGTCGAAAGCCAGCAGCAAGGGCATCTCTGGTGGCACTGACGGTCGCGACCGCATCGGGAATCAGGGTGCCAAATCCCAGAGCGGGCATCTCGCCGATTCCGTAGTTCAGCGGGATTCTCGTATCCCGGATATCAGAGGTTTCGATCATACCGACTCCTCGGCACCATTGCCTGCAACATCATTTCCCCGGTTAGCTTGCCTGTAATTGTCGAGGCCGACACGCCGAACCTGCTCATCGAGCAGTTCGAGCTTACAGCCTATCTGCGATTGAGCCAGAAATAAGGAGAGCCATCTATTAGACCTTGGTCTCGATCGATACCTTCGTATGAGTCAGCAGGGTGCGACTTGCGGGAAGTTGTGCGCGGCGGACACAAATGTGAAGACAAAACAATTGAAGATGGCGATGGTGCGTCGCCTGCTACCAAGGTATGAATCGATACCTTCGTCCGATGGATTCGGCTGCAATCTTCTGTCTTAATCGCAAGTGTGAGTCCGAGCGGAACCGATCGGAAACGCTCAATACAAAATCCGTCAGGAGAGAATGTGCCACGGCGCGACCCGCCAGGTGCAAAGCAAATCCAATGATGAACACGATGAGCAATACGAGTGGGAATATGCCGCTGCTGGTGCCGCCGGGACAGTTGGCTGCGCAGCGCGACGAGCAACTGGTTTCTGCAGCAAAGGCAGGATCTAACGAGGCTTTTGCGGAACTGCAGAGCCTTTACACACAACGGCTCTACAACACGATCATCCGGATCACCAAGAACCATGAAGACGCGGAAGACGCATTGCAGGATACTTTTTTGCGCGTACATCTGGCGCTGTGCGGTTTTGAAGGTAGATCCAGCTTTTACTCCTGGGTGACGCGGATTGCCATGAACTCTGCTCTGATGGTGCTTCGCAAACGCCGAGCGCGCCCCGAGGTGTCCTTCGATCTTCCATCAGAAGGTGCGGAAGACCTTCCACATTTTGAGATCAAGGATTCTTCTCCGAATCCAGAACAGATCTACTACGAACGCCAGCAGTGGTTGAGGATGTTGCGTTCGATCCACAATCTTCAGCCCAAGCTGCAAGAGGCGATTCGGATTCGCATGGCCAGCGAATGTTCCAGGCAAGAGATCGCCACAACATTGGGTATTTCCGTAGCTTCAGTCAAGTCGAGGCTTTATCGGGCGCGGGTGCGGTTAGGCTCTCAACGAATTCCCGCGAACAGGATTGATCCGCGGCGGGTCTCTTCCAGGGTGCAACGCGAGAGGTCCCTGCCCAGCATGCAGAACCGAGAACCGCTGCGTATGGACGCTGATCGGCACGCATGACTGAGCGGATCGATCTCGTTTATGAAATATGTGACCCGAGCGGCGTGCGGAAAGGTCTATTGGACAATGATATTGACCCATACCTAGGTACTTATCAATACCAAAGTTCAATAGATTTCCCTTTCCTCTTCTGATGTGATCCTGCAATAAGGCTGAGGCGTTGTGCGACGTGCTGCTTTCACAGAACTTCCGAGCGATCGATCAGATTTGATCTGGACAGCAAAAACGACAACAGCTCTGAAGGAAGAACCGAATTTTCTCCAGGAAGGATCCGGTATGCGGTACAAACCTTGGAAGAAGCTGCCACTGCTCAGTGCTGCTCTTCTCGGCGGACCGTGGGCGTTCGCGCAGTACAACCCGCCGGCCACGCCGGCGCCGTACAATCCGATTGCTCTGGCCGAAGTCACAGGAGCGCCCCGGTCCGCCGTTCAAGCCGGACAGAATAATTATCAATCGCTATCGCAAAATCCGTACCTGGGAGGAATTCCTTCGGGGAAGATCAGCGCAACGCCTGTGGCTCTTACCCTGGAAGACGCGGTCACCCTGGGGCTCAAGCAAAATCTCGGCGGAGTTCTAGCCACTGATACCGTTCGCGATGCGCAAGGGCAGCGCTGGCAGGAACTGAGCGAGCTGCTTCCGCATGTTGTCACCGAAACTGGTTTCGGAGTTCATCAAATCAACGTGAAGGCGGCCTTTGGCCTGACCATACCTCATGAACCTCCGATCATTGGACCGTTTGGCTATTTCGACTCGCGGGCTTATTTCACGCAGTCGGTGTTTGATTGGGACTCCATCGAGCGAGCGCGATCTGCAAAGGCGCAACTGACATCGGCGGAGTTCGGCGCCAAAGATGTTCGCGAGCTGGTTGTGCTTGTCATTGTCGCCAACTATTTGCTGGTGATCGCCGACCAGGCGGAGGTGGAGTCAGCCACATCAGAACGCGACACTGCCAAGGCACTTTTCCAGCAGGCATCTGACCAGAAGACTGCGGGCCTGGCTTCGGCCGTGGACGTTCTGCGCTCACAAGTGCAACTACAATCACGCGAACAGAAACTGATTAGCGCGCAAGTTGAGTTGGCCAAGCAGAAGCTGGTGTTGGCTCGGGCCATTGGACTTCCTCTGGGACAACAGTTTGAGACCACCACTCACGTCCCTTACCAGCAGCTCCCAACTTCAGGTCTCGATGAGGCGATCCAAAGCGCCTACAAGAATCGCCCCGATTATCAGGGTCAGCTGAATCGGGTACGGTCGTCTGAGCTGGCGAGAAAGGCCGCTTCTGCCGAACGATATCCATCGATCGCAGTGGAAACCGATTATGGTCTGTCAGGAGTGAATCCGGGCTCGTCGCATGGCACAGTCGATGCGGCTGCCACACTGCGCATCCCCATATTCCAGGGTGGAAGAGTCCATGGGGATGTTCTCCGCGCCGATGCTTCGCTGTCAGAAGAGGAACAGCGGCTGGAAGACTTGCGAGCCAAGATCGATCAGCAGGTTCGTAGCACGTATCTCGATCTGCAAGCATCTGCGCAGGAGGTGTCTGTCGAGAAAAGCGCTGTAGCTCTTGCCACTGAAACTCTGAAACAATCTCGCGATCGATTCAGCTCGGGAGTTACCGACGACCTTGAAGTTGTTCAAGCACAAGATGCGCTGGCAATCGCCAACGATGCCTATATTGCAAGTCTCTACAGCTACAACCTGGCCAAGATATCTCTTGCGAGAGCGACCGGAGTTGCGGAATCCCGATACTCAGAGTATTTGGGGGGAAATTGAGTATGTCCGAAGAAGAGGAAGCAAAGAATCCGCCGCAAGCCACAGCATCGGAACAAAACGCGCCACCAAAGATTGCCGGCACAGATGAGCCACCGCTTTCCGCCTATCCAAGAAGGCGTTCCCACAAGCGCTTGATCATTGTTGCCTCGCTCGTTGTGCTGGTGATCCTCGGCGTTTTTTTCCTGCACTATCTGTCCGGCTTCGAATCCACGGACGATGCGCAGGTGGACGTCCATCTCTACCCTGTCAGCGCTCGCATTTCCGGATATATCCAGAAGGTGAATGTTGGCGACAACCAATGGGTCGATCGAGGTTTCACTCTGGTGACAATCGATCCGAGCGACTATCAAGTGGCATTGGCAAAAGCGGAGGCATCGCTCGACAGTTCGGAGGCTGCGGCGAAAAGTCTGAATATCGACGTGCCAATATCGACCGTCGACACCTCAAGTCAATTGGAATTCGCATCCTCCGACATTGAGAATGCGAAGGCGGCCATCCAGGCAGCAGAAAAGCAAGCCGCTGCCGCCGCTGCCCGCGTTGTGGAAGCGCAGGCCGAGAATGTAAAAGCTCAAGACGACGTGAACCGCTATCGCCTGCTGCTGGCGAAGGCGGAAGTACCGAAGCAAGTTTACGATCATGCTTATGCCTCCGCGGCAACCGATGTCGCCGCCATCGCTGCGGCAGAAGCGGACGAGGCCGCGGCTCAACAAGCCGTGCAAGAAGCGCAGAGCCGCCTGACCGAGGCCGAGGCACGCCACCAGGATGCCGAAGCCGGCCCGCAACGTGTTGCCGCAACCCGCGCCAAAGCACTCTCTGCCCTGGCGAATGTCCAGCAGAAAAAAGCAGCCGTCGAGCAAGCCCAGTTGAACCTGGGATACACCAGCATATTTGCCCCGGTAAGTGGCGAAGTTACCAAAAAGGTTGTCGTCGGATTGAATGTCGATCCAGGGGAACAGTTACTCACTGTCGTTCCTCTGGACCAGGTGTGGATTACGGCAAACTTCAAAGAGACGCAGCTGAAACATATGCGTGTCGGCCAGAGAGCGAGGATTGAGCTCGACTCGAATGGCCGCACTTACAAGGGTCATGTGGATAGCATTGCGGGAGGAACGGGACCCATCTTCAGCTTGCTGCCGCCGGAAAACGCGACCGGAAACTACGTGAAGATCGTGCAGCGGGTTCCGGTCAAGATCGTTCTGGAGCCAGGCGAAAATCGTGACCACCAGCTTCGGCCGGGTATGAACGTCGAAGCGAAAGTCTACCTGCGATGAGTGCCCCAGCGCTGGCGGTGCCGGCCGAACAGGCCGTCTGGCGCCCCAAGTTCAATCCCTGGGCGATCGCTGCCACCGTGTCGATGGCGGCGTTTGTTGAAGTGCTGGACACCAGCGTTGCCAACGTTGCATTGCCTTACATCGCCGGAGACCTGGGAGCGAGTTACGACGACAGCACCTGGGTACTAACGTCCTACCTGGCGGCGAACGCTATCGTCTTGCCCATAAGCGGATGGCTGGCGGAGATGATCGGCCGCAAGCGGTACTTCATGCTGTCGCTTCTTGTTTTCACGCTCAGTTCGCTGCTTTGCGGCTTAGCGCCCAACCTGCCCCTGTTGTTACTTTTTCGAGCGGTGCAAGGCATCGGTGGGGGTGGGATGCAACCGATGGCACAAGCCATTCTCAACGATACATTTCCTCCAGAGCAGCGCGGCCAGGCGTTTGCCCTCTACGGCATCACCGCAGTTCTGGCCCCGACAGTAGGGCCGATGCTGGGAGGCTGGATTACTGACAACTATTCCTGGCGCTGGATCTTTTTCATTACTCTGCCGGTGGTCATGCTGGCAATTTATTTGACGCACACCCTGGTCGAAGATCCGCCGTTCCTCCGCCGCATCAAGCGGGGAGGAATCCGGGTGGACTACTTTGGAATTTCGATGTTGGCAATTGGCGTAGGTTCGCTGCAGGTACTTCTGGACAAGGGTCAGGAGGACGATTGGTTCGGCTCGCATTTCATCACGAGCCTGGTCATCACCGCAGCGGTTTGCCTTACTTCGCTGGTCATCTGGGAATGGTTTCGCAAAGAGCCGATCATCGATGTCCGCATGTTCAGCAGCTTCAACTTTGCGGCGGCCAACTTAATGATGTTCATGATGGGCTTCATGCTTTTCAGCACCCTGGTATTGATTCCAGAATTTCTGCAGACGCTGATGGGTTACACCGCGGAGCTTGCAGGCCTTGTCCTGTCGGGCGGCGGGCTAGTTTTGCTGGTGATGATGCCGATCGTCGGCCGGCTTACGTCAAAAATTCAAGCCAGATGGCTGATCGCGACAGGATGGCTGTGCCTTGCCATCGGATTGTTTTATTGCGCGCACCAGATTGATTTGCTCGTCAGCTTCCGTTTTGCAATGTGGCTTCGCGTGGCGCAGGTCATCGGCATCGGATTCCTGTTTGTTCCGATCACCATGGCGGGTTATATCGGAGTGCCTGAGGAGAAAGGCAACAGCGTCTCCGGCATGATCAACTTCATGCGTAACATCGGCGGCAGTATCGGGACTTCCGTCGTGACCACAATGATTGCTCGACGGGCTCAATACCACCAGCAAATTCTCGTCGGCCACATCACTCTGGATTCTCCTCAGTATCGTTCGATACTCCGTGCACTGACCACGAAGATCGCTCACTCTGGGCTTCGCGCCGCGGATGCTCACGACCAGGCAGTCGCGAGGCTGTACGAATTGGTGCATCAACAAGGTGGCGCACTTTCATATATGGACATTTTTTGGGTGTTGGGCGCGCTCTGCTCCATCATGTTCATTCTTGCGTTTTTCTTGAAAAAGAATGATCCAGGAGCGGGTGGAAATGTGGCAGTGGGTTGAGGGATAAACGCAATGGTTCAAACGATAACAATCGAGCGGGAGTTCGGCTGCGGAGCGTCGGAGATTGCCAGTTTAGTCGCCAGCCGCCTGGGATGGAGTCTGTGGGACGAGCGGTTGACGCAGGAAATTGCGCGACTGACTGAGAGTACTCCAGAGGCGGTCCATCAGAGAGAATGGCGAAGCGATCCGGTTGTGTACCGGGTTTTCCAGGACTTTCTTCGGGGCGCGTTTGAGGGAGGCTTGCCGCCCACCGACCGGCTGCGCTCGCTCGATGCGCGCCGGATCGCGGCTGTTTCAGAAATGGCGGTCAAGGAAGCATTTTCCAGCGGGCCGTCGGTGATTGTCGGGCGAGGTTCGCAATTCTTCTTGCATAATTTCAAAGATGTATTCCACGTGTTTCTCTATGCATCTCGCGATCATAAGATCAGCAGACTAATCGCCAGGGGAGAAAGTCAGGACCGTGCAATTCAACTGATCGACACAACGGACGAAGCGCGGGCTGCGTTCGTCCGGCAGTATCTCGGGCTAAAATGGCCGGAGCGCCACCTGTACCAGGCCATGTTCAATACCGAAATGGGAGAGCCTTGTACGGCCACGATGCTGATTGAGTGTCTCCACCAATTCGAACGTGACCGTGAATGTGTCAACGGGCCAGAGCAACAAACTCTCAGGTAATTCGACAAGTGGCATGGCCAACGGACCTGAAAAAACAGCGCGACATCGACGCTCGTCGGCGTCAATTTGCTGATCATCTCGCGTCGTTTCTGTAAAACTGTTCATCACTCAACATTCACGGAGAAGTCTTATGGCGTCCACTGAAAAGCTCAACACTCATCAAAAAGCGCTGCGCATCAATCTCGATCGGTTAAGCTTCGGCTCCTTCGCTGAAATTGGCGCGGGCCAGGAAGTGGTGCGATGGTTCCTGGTCGTAGGAGGAGCCTCCGGGACAGTTGCGAAATCGATCTCCGCGTATGACAAGGAAGTCAGCGACGATTTGTACGGTTCCGGTGCGCGCTACGTTTCCGGAGAACGCCTGCAAGCTATGCTCGATAGCGAATGGACGCAACTGATCAATCAATTGAACCAGAGTCGTGGGTCGAGTGTTCGCTTCTTTTCCTTTGTGGACACCATCTCCGCCCGCGATTACGCAGGAACCAATGAACCTCACGGTTGGGTCGGCCTGCGATTCCAGTTGCATCCTGGCGGCGCACCGAACGACATCGTTCTGCATATCAACCTGCGGGATCCTTCTAACCCGCTCGAGCAGGAAGCTATCGGCATTCTGGGGGTGAACCTGATCTATGCTGTCTTCTACCAATTGGAGACAAAGGAATCCTTCTTCCAGAACATTGCCGAGGACCTGGAGAAACGGATTGAAATTGACTATGTGGAAGTACATGGCGCCGCCTTCGAAGGCTGGGACCAGCGTGCGATTCTGGCGCATCTGGTGTGCGCGGGTCTCGCGGAGGCCGTCTGTTTTCCGAGCGGTGGATCGCCTGTTCCGCCTATCGACGTTCTCCACAAAAAAGCTGTCGTGCTTGCGCCAGGATCGTTCGAACACGTCGATCCGGCCCATGCGGCCATCCACAATCAGCTGCTGACCTCCGGGATTCAACAACTCCGCGGAGAATTAACCGCAAACGAACCGGCGCCCATCGGCTTTTTTTGCCTTTCCGCTATGCCACTGACGGAAGGCGATCCTCCTCTGGAAATCTCTAATCTGCTGGAACGGATTGATGCGCTTCAGGCGCATGGCGGAGATGTCCTGCTGTACCGTGAACGAGAACTCTACGGCATGACCGCTCTTGTAAACCGCTACACAAAGGAACCTATCCGGTTCGTTGTGGGCCTGTCGTTGCTGGTTCGCATCTGGGATTATCGCTACAGCCATCTTCCCGGCAGCTTCCTTGAAGCTCTGGCTCGCCTGTTGCCGCAAAACGTCCGCATCTACGCTTTCCCGATGAGCTCAAAGGACCTGATGCAGGCGGTTCAAAACATCTCAACCACGCATTGGCAGTGGACAGACACGAACGGATGGGTCTCTGCCAATCAACTGCATCCTCCTCCGCCTCTCGGTCATCTTTACGACTATGTTCTCGATAGCAATTTTCTGGTCCCACTGGATATCCCGGGGACTGTGAAAGTGCTTGCTGCGAAATGAAGCTTGTCTTTGAAATTGCGGTGCGGATATAAAATAGTTGATGCGAGTGCACCCGATTTTGAAATGAGGGCCTTGCCTATGTCTCAGAGCACCCCTATCGTTTTCGTCGTTGATGACGACATCTCCGTTCGTGAATCGCTCGAACTTTTAATCCGCTATGAGGGCCTGACTGTGGAGACGTTCGTTTCCGGGCAGGAATTCCTGAGCCGTCCACCCGCGACTGGACCGAGTTGCCTGGTGCTGGATCTTTCTCTCCCCGGACTCGATGGTCTCGATTTGCAGAAACTTGTTGCGGTGGAACGGCACGAGATGCCGGTTATCTTCATTACGGGTCATGGAGATATTCCCAAAACCGTGCAGGCGATGAAGGCGGGAGCGGTGGAGTTCCTGACCAAACCATTCAGTGACGAAGTTTTACTGAAGGCCATTCGCAATGCCCTGGAACGAAGCAAGGCATTACTTGACCGCTATACAGAGATCCGGGCTTTGAAAGCTCGATACTCGTGCCTGACCGCTCGTGAACGCGAAGTGATGGCGCTAGTAGTAGTCGGCTTGCCGAATAAGCAGGTGGGCAGCGAACTGGGGATTAGCGAGATTACAGTGAAAGCGCATCGCGGCAACATGATGAGAAAGATGAAAGCTGAATCCCTGGCAGAATTAGTCAGCATTGCTACGCGCCTGCGCCTGACACGCCCGTCTGGGTCTGCCGTACCGCCAGCTCGATAGGCATCCAGCGTACACACCGATCCATCGTCCCGTCTCGATTGAGTCTGTGTCACATTCAGCCGGTACGAAGGTATCGATCCATACCTTCGTCTCATATTGCGTCTGCAGACATTCCTCTTCCTGGGACATCTCTAGTTGCAAGCAGCTTTCTCGTTTTGGGCAACATTCATGTTCCTTTGATTTACGCCGATAAGTTGGGAAGAGTCTGACATTGCATTTTTTGCGGTGGGCGGCAACCTCCCTTTCCCGGTGAGCGATCGGGTGGATTTGCCTGTCTCCGGGCGTTTGCTGCGGCAAGAGGAGTTGAGTGTGTCGCAGTGCATTGTCGCATCGGAGGCTGCAACAGCCAGTATGCAGCCTCAGCCATCTTCACCAGGAGCAACGGGTGCCCGCTAGAGCAATCGACGAAAATATCAAGCGCTCCGGCCGGTGGGGAGTTGTGTTGGCGGGCGGAGACGGGATGCGCCTTCTGTCTCTCACCAGAACGATCACCGGAGAGGATACGCCGAAGCAATTCTGTTCCCTGACAGGCGACGACACATTGTTAGAGCAGACCCGGCGGAGGATTTCGCGAGTGATCCCCCAGGGGCACGAGTTGTTGGTCCTGACCCGGACTCATGAGCGTTTTTACGCGAATCAGTTACATGGGATGCCAGACCGCAATCTGCTCATTCAGCCGTATAACCAAGGGACCGCACCTGCCATTGTGTACAGCTTGACTCACCTCAATGCAATCGCTCCAGAAGCGGTGGTTGGGTTCTTTCCGTCCGACCATTACTTCACATCGGACGAAGCTTTTGCGGCATCCGTTGAGCGCGCATTCTTGTTCGCGGAACAATCGGAACAACATGTTTTGTTGCTTGGGGTCGCTCCCGACCGCCCCGAAGAAGAGTACGGCTGGATTGAACCTGGGGTGCGGCTGGATGCGGCCGATGGAAGTTCCGTGTTTGCGGTTCGCCGATTCTGGGAAAAGCCATCCAAAGAGAAAGCCAGTCACCTGATGCGTGCGGGCTGTCTGTGGAACAGCTTCATCATGGTAGGGCGCCTCAGTGCATTCATACGAATGGTTCGTGAGAGCCTACCCGGTTTACTCGCGGCCTTCGTTTCGGTGCAGACGAGGTTACGACCGGAGACGCAAGAATCGGGCCTGCGGGAAATGTACTCGAAGATCCCAGCCAGCAATTTCTCGCACGACGTGTTATCGGTATGCCCGTCGGAACTCGCCGTGCTTCCTGTCCGGGGATTGGGATGGACGGACCTGGGAGAGCCTGAGCGGGTGCTGTCGGTTCTCCAACTACAACCGGGCCGAGTTCGAACTGAGTCGATGCACGGTTATGGTGCTGCGCTTAAGGAACTCCATCCCTGTCGCACGCGCTAGCGCAAGGATGGTACAGACCGCGGTATGAGTTTGTGGAAGGCGAAAGCATCGCGGATGACCGCCAGAGCTCCGTCGATTCGCAGCACCACCGCTCCCATGCCCGCGCCTCCTCCGGTTTGCTGTACCAGCATTCGATCGCTGCGGGGATTCCAGGCGCTAGGTTTTGCCGCCTGGCAACTCAACATGGCCGCCAAATTGAAAGCGCATCGCCGACAGCAGCTTGTCCTGGTAATCTGCCTCTCCGCGCGAGCTGAAGCGTTGATAGAGTGCGGCCGACAGAACTGGCGCGGGCACCCCTTCATCGATCGCCGCTTTGATGGTCCAGCGTCCTTCGCCAGAATCTGAAACGCGGCCGGCAAACTTGGATAGCGCTGGATCTTCGACAAGCGCCGCTGCCGTCAAATCGAGCAGCCAGGAGGCGATAACGCTGCCGCGACGCCACACCTCTGCGATATCGCGCAGGTTCAATTCATATTGGTAGTCTTCCGGGTCGCGGAGCGGCGTGGTCTCGGCGTTTGAAGCAACCTTCTGTTTGCCGACATTGGCTTCGCGAAGAATTCCAAGTCCTTCAGCATACGCTGCCATCAATCCATACTCGATGCCATTGTGGACCATCTTGACAAAGTGGCCAGCCCCATTGGGACCGCAATGCAAATAGCCCAGCTCGGCTGTGCCATCAAGATGTTCGCGTCCAGGAGTGGGGGCAATGTCGCCCTTGCCGGGCGCCAGTCGCTGGAAGATAGGATCGAGATGATTGACGACGTCGTTCTCGCCACCGATCATCATGCAGTAGCCACGTTCCAGGCCCCATACCCCGCCGCTGGTGCCGACATCCACGTAGTGGATGCCCTTCGACGACAAGTCTTTCGCGCGCCGGATGTCGTCGACATAATAAGAGTTGCCGCCGTCGATCAAGGTATCTCCTGGCTCCAGGTAAGGAACAAGGGATGCAATGGTTTCATCGACAACCGCGGCTGGGACCATCATCCAGATGGCCCGCGGTTTGTTTACTTTTTGCACGAGGTCTTTGAAACTTGAGGCACCCACCGCTTTTTCCTGCGCAAGCGCTTCCACCGCTTTCGACGAAAGGTCGAAGACCACACACTGGTGGCCGCCCGTCAACAGACGCCGTACCATGTTGGCGCCCATTCTTCCCAATCCGATCATTCCAATTTGCATGATGTAATTCCTTTCGTCAGTCCGGTTGATTTCGCGTGGCGGCGCTGGATCGCTGACTCCGCTTTCCTCTTTCGCATTGGCCAGTTTGTTACGAGGTCTTGTACTTGCGATAGCGCTGAATCAACGTGTTGGTCGAGCTGTCGTGATCGAGCTTAGGCTCTTGAGGGCTCTCCAGTTCCGGAATAATTCGTTTTGCCAGCACCTTGCCGAGTTCAACGCCCCACTGATCGAAGGAGTCGATATTCCAGATCGCTCCCTGGGTGAAGACGGAATGCTCGTAGAGAGCTACCAGTTTGCCAAGCGTCGCCGGCGTGAGTTGCTGCAGAAACAATGTATTCGATGGGCGGTTGCCCTCGAAGACCCGATGCGGAACAAGCCAATCGGGGGTGCCTTCCGCGCGAACCTGCTCGCGAGTCTTGCCAAACGCCAATGCCTCCGCCTGTGCGATGACGTTTGCAACCAGGATGTCCTGATGATCGCCTAGCGGGTTCAGCGTCTGAGCGAAGGCGATAAAGTCGCACGGGATGAGCCGGGTGCCTTGATGAATGAGCTGATAGAAAGAATGCTGGCCATTGGTTCCCGGCTCACCCCAGTAGATTGGGCCGGTCTGATAATTCACTTCGGTTCCATTCAACGTGACGTGTTTGCCGTTGCTCTCCATGGTCAGTTGTTGCAGATACGCGGGGAACCGTTTCAGGTATTGGTTGTAGGGCAAAACTGCAACCGTCGCCGCATCGAGGAAATTCGTGTTCCATACAGCCAGAAGTCCCATCAGCGCCGGCAGGTTGCGTTCGAAGGGTGTCGTGCGAAAGTGCTCGTCCATTTCATGAAAACCTTGCAACATGGCTTCGAAGTTGTCTGGTCCAATGGCCAGCATGGTGGAGAGACCGATCGCCGAGTCCATGGAGTAACGACCGCCGACCCAATCCCAGAATCCGAACATGTTGGCAGTGTCGATGCCGAACTTTGAGACTTCCGCAGCGTTGGTCGAGACAGCAACAAAATGTTTGGCAATAGCTTTCGGATCGCCACCCAATCCTGCAAGCGCCCAGTCGCGAGCCGAGTGAGCATTCGTCATCGTCTCCAGTGTGGTGAAGGTCTTGGAGGAAATGATGAAAAGGGTTTCGGCAGGATCGAGATCGCGCACTGCTTCGACAAAATCTGTGCTATCGACATTGGACACAAAACGAAATGTCATCGCACGATCGCTATAAAACTTCAGTGCTTCGTAGGCCATGACCGGCCCCAGGTCAGATCCGCCGATTCCAATGTTGACAATATTGCGAATGCGTTTGCCGGTATGGCCGATCCAGGTCCCGCTGCGGACGCGGTTGCAGAAGTCCGCCATTTTGTCGAGCACATCGTGCACTTCAGGCACAACGTTGACGCCGTCAACAACGATGGATGTACCCTTCGGCGCTCGCAGCGCGACATGAAGCACGGCACGGTCTTCGGTGATGTTGATCTTTTCCCCTCGAAACATGGCGTCAATCCGGGCTCGAAGCTCGATTCCATCTGCCAGGTGAAGGAGAAGATCGATGGTTCGATTGGTGACGCGGTTCTTCGAGTAGTCCAGATATATGCCGGCCCCTTCGGCTGTCATGCGTGTGCCTCGCTTCGGGTCGGCAGCAAACAGCTCACGAAGTTGCTGCTTGCGAGCCTTCTTCGAATGAGTCACGAGTTTTTTCCACGCCGGGTGTTCGGTGAGTGGATGCGCAGTGACGGGCTCGAATGTCGTTTCCATATTTTTTCTCCTTGCTTGAATTATGAGATGCCGCGAATTGCGTTGCCGGATCGCATAGGTCCGGTGGCATCCGCCCAAAGGCGAAAGCCTCCAACGAAAGCGTTCGCATTCTCGCCTCTGCGGCACCCGGAGGGCAGCTCAGAAAGATGCTTTACGTTGCCGCCACCCAACACAACATCATCGGGCTCCAACGCGGCGATCAACCGAGTCACAACATCGCTGACATAGCGTCGCCATTTGCGTTTGCCTTCACGTTGTAAGCCGCACTCACCCACGTAATATTCGTAGTCATGCTTCTTGTAGGGCAGATGAGCCAGTTCCATCGCTTCGATGATGCCATTTACAATCATGGCCGAACCCAGACCGGTTCCCAGCCCGAGAAACAACAGCTTCCCTCCCTTGTAGCTCCCCAGGGCTTGCATGGCAGCGTCATTGATCAGCTTGACCGGATGTCCAAATGCGGTCTCAAAATCAAAGCCAACCCAACCCTTTCCTAGATTGTGCGGCTCCGCAATCGGGTGATTGTGGAGCACGGGCCCGGGGTACCCGATCGAGACGGCGTTGTAACTCCAACCTTTGGAAGCGGCATGAATTTTGCGAACCATCTGCTTCGGCTGCAGCGTCGGTCCTGATTCAAATTCCTGCGGCTCGGCTTGACCGGTCGCGGTCAGTTTCACGTGGGTGCCTCCGACATCGACGACAAGCACTTCCCTTCGTTTTGGCACTGCGTCAGACTCCTGGGTTCGGC
This sequence comes from uncultured Acidobacteriota bacterium, assembly GCA_963735505.1. Lineage (GTDB taxonomy): Bacteria > Acidobacteriota > Terriglobia > Terriglobales > Acidobacteriaceae > JAKAAZ01. The sequence continues at coordinate 783,649 of CAVTLR010000019.1, forward strand.
GAATTTGAACGCTGTCACATCCGCGCGACTCTCGAATAGTTTCGTTTCCGGACACCGAACCTCTGTCGCGAGACTATCAAATTTGATTCGTGAACTTACGGCCTGGGATCGTGAATTTTTGGCCTCGCAGCCAAGCTTCGTCCCGTTCTTCATTTCCTGACCGAAGAGCGCAGGACATCATCTGTCAGCGCACCAGCATAATCGGAGCTTGCCAAAATGCGGCTCGATGTCCTGCGGGATCCAGTACGCTCACCTGGCAGCGATATTCTCCAGGCGCAAGCTTGCCCAGACCGACGTGAAAGCTGAGTGGCGTGATCCCCAGGCGGCTACCCGCTTCGGGCATCACCGCAATCGGGCCCGTGTCCAATGCCTTCTTCTGATCCCGATATAAGGTGACATACGCAAACAGTGGAGAAGCGGCCTCGGCAGGCTTCGCGTCCGCAACAACACGGGGGCTCGGCCGATAGGCCTGCACATAGACGTACATGTCCTGCTTGGTGTTGAAGACCCGGGTCACGCTGGGAATAAGTTTGTATCCATCTTCGACTAGCGGATTGGCCAGCTCATTTTTGGACTCCTGCTTGCCTTTGGTGGCGTTAAATAGCGAATCGCGCACATCGATACGCTGACTGCTCAAGACGACGGAGCTGATCGCTACGCGCTTGTTGACCTTATTTAAATCGGGAATGGTGAAGGAGGTTTGATAAGTCCCGATCCGTCCCGTCTCGTCATCGCGGGCCAGAAATTTGATGGAATACGTCCCGGGAAAAAGAGTGAATCCAGAATCGTATTCAATGGGACGTCGCGCCAACTCCGCCGCGGTGGCATCGCTTAGCTTGACGTCGACGTTGTCGCGAACATTGCTGACTGTCATGCCGCTAGTCTCATCTTTCACTTCGGCAACGAAATCGATCAGCGTGTGTTCGGCACCGAATCGCTTCGCCAGCGCCAGTTCCCGGCCAGGAATCTTCACCACGATGGGCACGAAATATTCGGCGCGATCGAGCTGGAAATAATCGATCTCCATCGAAATCGTGAGGTCCGTGATCGGGTCGCCCAGCATGAGTGCGTCTTCAAGCTGCCTTTCCTTGTCCACAGCTGTGAACTTGCTGAACACTTTGTTGGCGTAGTAGCCACGCCGATATTCCAGCTTGGCGTCGGGCGCGGAGTTCACTGTAATCTTCACTCGCCGAAACCGCCCATTCTCCGCAGTGTTCGTCGTATAGTAGCCAACGATGTAATAGTCCGAAATTGCGCGCTGCGCCTGCACAATGCCCCTTGTCAGATCGTTGTTGTCGAACAGCGCCTTGCCACCGGTGTCGCCGCCCAGCGAATACATGGTGTCCTGTGACTGCTGGAATTTATCCGTCACCGCCTGGGCCGCTGTTCCGGAATACACGCCTGCATTGCCTGGCGAGCCCTGGGTCGCATCGCCCAGCGGAGCTTGAGCTACCAATCCGCGCGCATCCACCGGCCAGAACGATACTCCTGCGCGAACGGCAGCATCGACAGTTGCGTGCAACTGGGCCTGGTTGTCGATGCCATTCAAGCGCATCCCGCTGGCAAAGTAGATCAGCGATTTCTTCTCGTTCATTCGTCCCAGCATCCTTGCTGCGGTCTGTAACGCCGCAAGTTGCCGGTCGGTATTGAAGATGTTGAACTCGCTGTCGTCCTGCCCGAAAGCCGCTCCGGTATCGGCACTGCTGGCGTCTTCAATGGACTCCACGGAGCCTTGGCCCTCGCCTACGACCATGGTCTGGAGGATACTCAGCAGACGATTGCGGTCAGCGGTGAAGTCCTGCAGCACATCGACGGAGCCGCCAGCGAATCGCAGAATTGCGACCAGGTCGGCGGAGGTCATCTGGGTGCGAACAAATGTCTCGGCGGCGGCCAGAGCGCGCTGCTGATCTTCCGGCGGCATGGCCGTCATATCGAAATACAGCGCCAGCAAACGATGACCTGTGTACTGCGTGTGTCCCGGATTTTCTGGCGCAAGCTGGGTTCGATCGAGTGTTTTATAGATGGTGATTTGTTCTTGATCTGGCGGAGTCGCGGGAGCCGGCGTCATCGGCAATTCCTGGTGCACGCAGATCTTGACAGTTTGCGGCACACCATCCTCGGTCACGTTGAAGTCCTTGGCGGTGAGTCCCGTAATGAATTTGCCAGCCTTGTCCTTCACCACGACGGTCTCGACCACCAAGTGCGAGCTCACCGTGAGGCTATAGGTAGTACTCTGACCCGGCGTCGCATTGGAACCAATCGTCTGCGCGCAAGCTCCAATGCTTGTGCTCAGCACCGCAACCAGCAGAGATGTTTTCAGTCGGCGCATGATTAAAACCTCAGCCGCGCGGTTACCTGCAGACTGCGCATGTCATTGGCCGCCGCCGGAAGGCCAAAGGTCGTGCTGTTGACCGTCGAATTCCACGAAGTGAAGGTGACATGATTCAGCAGATTGGTCGCATCCATCCGAATATCGAGATTCAAAGTGGTTTGCAGTTGAAAGGTTCGCGCCAGCGCCGCATCCAGGCTGAACTGATCTGGCCCGGTAATCGAATCGCGGCCGGCTGCTCCCCATTGTCCCGCAGCCGGCCCTTTATAGGCTGCAACATTCAGATGGTAGCCGTCAGACGCCTGGTAGATTGGAGCGCCCGTCAGATCAGGCCGGATGGTTCCCGTGATGCCAGTGCCAGGCACCGCGGCCAGAAACACCGGCGTCTCCGGCAGACCACTGCCGGCCGTGATGAGGCTGGTCACCGTCCATTCCTTCAGCAGCTTTCCTCTCCATCCATTCAGCAACGTGTCGCCGCCGATACCCATGCCGGTGGTGTACTGAATTTGCGCCTTCAGCAGGTTCCGCTGGTCGAAGGTCGACGGTCCGCGCTCGCCGCGCAGATTCAACCAGTTTTGCGCAATGGCCGCCGGCGGTGTAGCACTCGGCACCGACAAGCTTTCGCCAGTTCCTTCAGCCGCTACGTGTCCTTGCGCTCCTACTTGCGCGTCGTCATCGATTGCTTTTGCGTAGGTGTAATCGATGGAGGCCGTAAAGCCGCTGCGCAACCTTCGTCGCAGTTGGATTTGTCCGGCCTCGCGCGTGGAATCTCCGTTCGAGGTGCGATAGATAAAGCCCGCCGGACAACTCGGGCACGGATTCGCTGCACCGATGGGGTATGTGTTGGGAAGGAATTGCTGCATACCGCGCGTTCCCTTGGTTCCAAGATAGGTCGCGGTCATGACCAGCGCGGCCGGCAAGTCGCGCTGCGCTTGCAGTTGCCAGATTTGTGCGTAGCCGACGCGATAGTTGGGATCGATGCCAAAGGTCTGAGCCGTAGTGCCGGCGCAATTGAGAAATCCATGGGCCAATGTCAGCGCACAATCGCTGCTGTTTGCCACGCTGACGCTTGTCGAAAGCGGCGCTTGCTGCGCCATCATCTCCGCTTCAGAAAGATACACAGATGTGTCGTCATAGATGCCATAGCCTCCCCGGATTACCAGTGTTGACGCGGGAAACGGACGCCAAGCGATGGCGATCCGCGGCTCGAATCCATGCCAGTCTCCCCGCACCAGGGAATTTGGATACTTCATCCCCGTCAACGGCCCGACAGGATTGGTCGCCAGCACGGGAGCGACCGCAGTGAATCCCGGAACGACGTCCAGGTTCACAAGCCTGTTAAACAATTCTGAGAGCGGCACACCGTAGTCCCAGCGCAAGCCTGCGTTGATGGTAAGCTCCGGCCGCGCTCGCCATTCGTCGGTTGCGTACAAGTCATAGACCGATTGCCGGAAGTATTTATCGGCGTTTCCATACGCCAGTGCGCTGGTGTCGGGAATGCCCAGCAGAAAATCCGCCAGATCGGAGCCGTTGGTGGCAGAGGCGACGCCTCCTTGTGTAGCCGCACCAGTAAACGTAAATGTTCCGCGAGGATTTTGCTGCGTGTCTTCATTAAATTCCTGGCGGCGAAAGTCTCCGCCAAAGGTGACGGTATGGCGTCCTTGCGTGCTGGTAGCCTGCACCGACAATGCATCCGTGCGATTGCGATTGAATTCGCTGTCTGCATCACTCAGCATCGCGATCCCGCTGGAAAATGCCAGTGCAGGTGGTCCCCAATTTGTCGGGTCCTGATCGTTGCCGAAGATGCCGGCGTTGCCGGAGATGTTCTCGCGATTCGCAAACTCCGGCTGCACTTGTGTTCGCAACCGGGTAAAGTGGTACCCCAGCACGACCTCGAACTGGTGCAGGTACACGTGCGACCAGTTTGCCTTGACGTCGAGTCCCAGGGTGTCGGTGGTGTCGCGAAAATGGAAGAGGTTCGAAATATCTTCCCGAGAACTGAGAAATCCAAAACCGCCATAGAGATCGTCCCGGCGCCCGATGCTCCTTTCCAACCGAGACTGCAGCGCATCCAGGTGGGTCTCGTTGAGTACCTGGGTCTGATAGTTGTATCGCGAATTGCCGGCGAGATCGGGGAGTGGATAAAGATTCAACAGCGCCTGCGCCTGCGGGCTGACGGGAAGCGGGCCTGTGAAGGGTACGCCGGTCGCAGGATTGTAGATGGTCACCGGCTGCCCCAATGGGTTCAGCAAGCCGGAGAGATCACCGCTTCTCTCCGCTGCTGTCGGTACCAGTCCAGATTCGATCGCCGCATCGCCCTCGCGCGTGCGTTGATACGCGACAAAGAAATCCGGCCCGTGCCACATCAGATGGGGAATGTTCAGCGGGCCGCCCAAGGTGAACACCGTCGTCACGCGGCTGTAAGAGTCTTTCGGCACCTGCAGTCCTGTCAGCGAATAGGGTCGTGCATCGAAGACCGAGTTGCCCACAACGGTACCGATACCGCCCGTATATAAGCCTCGGGTACCTGGCCGCCGATTGCCGAAGGACGGCGAAATCGTGTACTTGGAAGTGGCGGCGTTGTTCACACTCCCGTTGATCACCAACCCATTCGAATCGCTCTCTGCGGTCTGGCCCGGGTGTGGCTGCACCTGCGGCTCAGCTGGCTTTTCCGGGGTCGGTTTCGCTTGCGCAGCGCTCACGGATGGTAGCGGTGCTGGCTGGCTCACCGGCGTCCTGGCAAGCATTTGCGCGAGACCAAGCAGTTTCAGTTCCCAGGCACCCTGCACCATATTGGGCGCGATGGTCACCTGACTCTTCAGCGTCGAAAATCCACGCATCTCGATCTGAATTTTCCAAGGGCCATCAGGAAGATTGGCGAACTCATAGAGCCCCTGCAGATCGGTCACAGTTTCGAACCGTTCGGCTCCCTGCGTGACCGTTACTGTCGCACCCGGCACCGGCAGGCCATCGAAAAAAACCTGACCGTGATATTCCGTGGCCCACGCTAGCAGTCCGGCATGCAAGATCACCACACCGCATAGAACCCGTATTAGACGTCCGCGCCATCGACGCCACCGCAACATCGGCTAATTCGCGGAAGGTTTTTCGACGTGATCGATCACGATGACGTCATCGGGAGCCTTGGTGGCCTCCATCTTCAGCCCGAGTTGCTCCTGAATCGCGGTGTACAGGCCCGGCGGCGCGTTAGGATCGTTGGTCGCCGCCGGCATCTTCACACCAGTCCCTCTAAACTGCGCGAATTGCGATTCGTCCGGCGTCCATTTCAAGGTGAAATCGTATCTGTCCTTGAGCCCGGTTTGATCCACCACCGGCCTGTCCATCACGCCCGATTGCATCCAGGTCGCAAAACCCGCCATGGTCATATTTCGTACGATCAGATCCCCAAGCCCTCGGAACATGAAGCCTTCTCCGTCATCGGGACCAGCCGTGCTCTTTTTCATCTTCGGTCCACCGTGCGCAACGGTAATCGTATAGACGGAGAGTACCTTCTGCTCGTGGTGAAATTTCAGTTGGAAGCGGTCGGCGAGCAGCTTTTGCATCATGATTCCCGATTGCTTTATGTTGGGTCGGCCGGGCACGTCGGGCACTCCGGCGATATCGTACAGATCGGTACCGAACCAGTCCGGCGCACCCACGATCTGTTTGGCATGCAGTCCATAGGCAAAGGCGATCAGATCATTCAAATTGGTATTCATCGTTATAAACTGACGACCCCTGAACCCGAAGCCCTTACCTTGCTGGCCCGGTTTGCTGGGCTTGATGGTGGCTACTTCGAAGCTGGGATCGGCATTGGCTGCCATCGGTGGAATCTTGGGCAGCGGCGCCGGAATGGCCCACGCCGTCTCGGGTGTCGCCCGTTCCAGAACCAGTTGTAAGGGATTTGGACCTTGCGTCCACGTGCCCGCAATCGACTTACCGTCCGAGGACATTTTTCCCTCGTACTTGCCTTCGATCATCTCGATCGCAAATTTAAAGACACCGCCATCGAAGCTGGCTGACGAGGCGGGAATGGGCTGCCCTCCCTGATCAATGCTGCGCAGCACGACCTTCAGTTCGCCTGGCTTCGCCTCCGTGATCTGCACCACTGTCCGCAACTCTTTCTCTGGGGTGTGCAACGTGCCCTGCCAGTCGCCGACAATACCTTGGTCAGACTTCGCAGGGACGGCTGCAGTTTGCGGAGTCGCGGCAGGCGGTGGAGTGGCGGCGGCCTGCGCCCTGGCCGGGTCGGCGTTCACCGAACCAAAGACGACAAGAAATAATCCCAAGCAGAACCAGATGAGGCCAGACAAGGCCTTCTTGCGGAAATTCTGCGTGCTCGAACGATGTTGAGTCATCATGCAGACAATCCTTTTCTCAGGCAGGCATCGCAATTTTGATGGATGCGGACGATGCTTGAATTGGCGAACTTGTGAAGAATACACCTATCAGACGTTTGCCATCCGAAGTTAGCTCAACGGTTTCAGAATATTTCTTGCCTGTTGAACTAGGGCGTGGCCTCGACCCACCCTAATTTGGCGAGGGTCTCTCGATGTGATCGACGACAATTGTGTCGACCGGGCCTTTTGTCGATATCAGCTTCAGCCCTAGCTGCTCCTGAAGTGCTGTAAAGATCGAAGGTCCAGCGTCTGTCGTTCCTCGTTGCTCATCCGGCGTCCACTTGAGCGTGAAGTCATACTGGCCGGTAAGACCGGTCTCATCGACAACAATGCGGCCCACTTCGCCCGACAGGCTCACGACCAGGGCCTCTAGCGGCGCATCCCGGTAATCGATCCGACCAGGACCGTCCGTCCCCCAACCCTGCTTCGTCGTCGATGCCTGCAGCTTGGAGCCGCCCTTGGCAACGACGAGAGCGTAAATAGGTAGCTCCTTGGTCACGTGGTGGGCTTGTAGATTAAAGCGGTCCTTCAGCAACGACTGCATCATCGATCGATCCCACTCCAATCGCTGTTTTCGAGGAAGCTTCTTATATGCGGCGGCAGTGTCTGCATCCATCTTCGCTTCAATATCGAACCTGGCTGATTTCGCCCACCCCGGCAACCCTGAAATTAAGTCCTCCATCTTCAAGCCATAGGCATTAAGGATCAGGTTTTCCAGCGAAATATTTGTCGCAGAAAAGCTGTTTGGCGTGGTTCCTATCCGCATACCCATACCGGACATATGTGTGCCAGGTTTCACGGTGACAAAGTCAAATGCCGGCGCCTTGACTCCCACGTCCTGCTTGGCGACCGCGTCTTTAGCCTGAGGCTCGGCGTGACTTTGCGCTGCCGGGAGCAGACCAAACATGACTGGCACGGCCACGGCCAATATCGCGACACTGAGCAGAGATTTGCTGATGAGCTTCAATCTTCGCGCAACACGCATGGTCATACTGTAGACATTCGTATTCTGATTTTGTTCCTCTGCTCTCGAGTTTCTTATAACTTGTGGAGCGCATCGTGAACTTCGGCCCTCGCTAATTTGGCGAGGGTCTCTCGACATGGTCGACGACAAGAACATTCAACGGAGCCTTGGTAGGTTTCAATTTCAGCCCGAGCTGTTCCTTGAGAGCCTCGAGAAATGTCGGCCCCTGGGAGGTTTGTTCCGTGCCCGCTGCAGGTGGCGAAAGGGCGGTCGACTCCGGCGTGAACTCAAGCGTGAAATCATAGTTTCCAGTCAATCCCGATTGATCGACCGCAGGGCGCCCCAGCCGCCCGACATTGGGAAGAGAAGCAGCGATGAGTTTCATCGTGGTATTCCGGGAGCCAAACAGGACAGTGTGATCTGGACCGGGGATTGCCACATATCCACCGCAATCCGGCGGGAACACGTCGCGCACCTTTGCCGACGAGCTTTGGGCTTGCAAAGGTGCGTGGACACCGCAAGGGGGACCCTCGGCGTGTGGACGAAGCTTGGGTCCCGTCTTTCCTGGCTTGGCCAGCACAAGGGCCAAAACAGAGGTTGGCTGGGTTTCAAAATGGACCGCCAACTTGAATCGATCGGCAAGCAGAGACTGCATCATCAGGCGCATCTGGTCCTTCGTGGGATCGCCCGGCGCCATACCTTGAATGACGAAGCTATCCGTAGCGACCCACTTCGGCAAATTAGCCAGCATGGCGTTCTCCTGGTCCCGGGTGAGCCATAGTTTATAGGCAAATTCGATGTAGACCGACAGTGGGAAATCAGCGGAGAACCGGCCATGCGGATCTGGAGAATCATAGGAGTCCTCGGCATCCAAGCCGAAGCTAGGCGGGATGAAGGTGCCGGGTTTGTTCGGACGGATGGTGGCAACTTCGAACTCCATTTTGCCGCCGGCCGCTGTTTGCCATTCAGGTGCAGGTGGAGACTGCGAATGACTTTGCGCGGCCGGCGCCAGAGCAAATGTGAGTGGCATCGCCACGGCCAATACCGCGATGTTCAGCAGCATTTTGCAAATGAGCTTCAATCTCTGCGCAACACGCTCGGTCATTCTGTAGCCAATTCTTTTCTGAGGTAGGCATCGCAATCTGGATGGATGAAGACGATCGTTGACTTGGCGAACTCGTGAAGAATACACCTATCAGACGTTTGCCCTCCGGAGTTAGCTCAACGGTTTCCGAATATTTCTTGCCTGTCGCATGCCGCGGAGCCCTCGACCGGCGTTAGTTTGGCGAAGGCCTTCAAAGCTGGGCGATTGATCCTTACTGCCGGCTGTGGCGAACTCTGGATAATTTAGAACTCCCCCCTTGACAACACGCCGCCTCATTATGTTACTGTCAGTAACATAATGAAGACACCGACTCCACAACGTCATAATCCAGCCGAATTAGGGGAACTCGAGAGCAGCATTCTCTCCATTGTGTGGCGTGAAGCGTCGGTTACGGCGGAGGAGGTACGCGAAGGGCTTGAACGGCGACTGACAGATTCTACCGTTCGCACCATGCTGCGCCGACTTGAGGAAAAAGGCTATATAGAGCACACCGTGGAGAACCGGACCTTCGTGTATCGGCCGGCAGAATCGCGGCAGCGTGTTGCAGGCCGCGCCGCAAAACGTATTGTGGATTGGCTGTGCGGAGGATCTGTCGAAACTCTGCTGGTCGGTATGGTGGATTCGAACATATTAGATCGCGCGGAACTTCAGCGACTGGCAAAGAGAATTGCCGCCGTGCGCGAGCAGGATAAACGTAAGGCCGAAGACTAAAAGACCGAAGACTAAAGTTAGCGCGGCAGATCGGAGTCTGCTGGAAACAGTCGCCTATCTCTGGTTTTGTCGGTGCCATGAGTCGCATTGAATTACCGATCATGATTGCTGCGAGCTTCAGGATCGGACACACGTGGGGGGTGGACCATGCTAGCTGCGTTCATTGAAGCCGTTCTTCGATCCCTCATTCTTGCATTGATTGTTTGGGCGGCCCTTCGGATCTTCCGCGTCCAGAACGTCGTTTCGCAGCGCTATGCATGGATCGGAGTTCTCGTAGGCTCCTTGCTGATGCCGTTTGCGCTTCCATTCACCGCGCGATGGCAGGTCCTTCCCCTCGCAACAATTCCTGCACCAACTTCGCTCGGGCTCCACTCGGTGCTCGCACCAACAACGTCAAGACCAGCGTCAGGAGCGGATTCATTCGCAGTCTCCCTAACTGCCGCGCCGCAAAACGATCAAGGGGACGCGCTACAAACTGCAACGCCAACTGCCGAGCGCAATCGCGATCACGCTATATCTTCCGAATCAGTACAGTCGCCCGGACCAAGCGCCGCCTCCGCACAACCGGTCGCCATCCCCGGGAAACTCTCGCTGTTGGGTATTGCCCTACTCGCCTACTTTCTGATCGCCGTCACGCTCTTGGCCCGTTTGGTCTTTGGCTTGGCGTGCGCATTGCGCCTCTGGCATTCCTCCACTCCGGTTCCATCGTGCGGCGCGATGCACATTCGGGCAGACTTCAAGCTGCGCTTCAGCCACCGTATCACCACACCCGTCACCATCGGCTCAGGTGTTGTATTGCCCGCAGGCTACACCAGTTGGACTGAAGAGAAGCTTCAAGTTGTGCTGGCGCACGAGCGCTCGCACGTGATTTTGCACGATTTTCATTTGCAGATTCTCGCCTCGCTTTATGCGGCATTGACCTGGTTCAGCCCGCTGGGGTGGTGGCTCAAACGCAATCTCTCCAATCTTGGCGAGGCCATCAGCGATCGCTCTGGCCTCAATGCAGCATCGAACCGCTCGGCATATGCCCAAATTCTGCTCGAATTTGCTGCTGCGCCGCGCCCAACACTCATAGGAGTTGCCATGGCCCGTCCCAGCAGCATCTCTCGACGTATTGAACAGCTGTTCAACGACAGTTACCTCCGCCAAGCGTTCTCCGGTGGCGCCCGCGCCCGCGTCGCTTTCCTTGCCCTTCCCGCGATATTGTTTGCCGCAGGTGCCATCGTCCGTGTGCAGGCAGCAACAGAGTCAAGCCCGGTTGCGGCGGTTTCAAGCGTCCCGGCAGCAACCTCGCGACCGGCACAAACGGTTTCGGTGTTGTCTACGCAGCCGGAAACTTCATCAACCTTACGAACCAATTCAATGACGGCGACGGTGGCAACTTCAGCTGCTCCTTCTGCCCTCGCACTACCTGAACTTGCTCTCGAAAATCCTCCCGCTCCGCCTGTGGCGTTGAAGGAGGGCGGAGCCGAAACCGAGGCTACCTTCGATCGCAGCTTGTCATTCAACGGCACGCTGGATCTCTCGGTCAGCACTGCTTCCGGCGACATTACCTTCACTCGCGGAACTGCCAACCAGATCCGTATTCACGGCATCGTCAAGGCGAATAAGAATGGCGACCCGGCGCAGGTGCAACAGATCGCTGCAAATCCACCCATCGAGCAGAACGGAAACACGGTCCGCATCGGCGGACACGAGCAGAACCTGCGCAACATCAGCATCAGCTATGTGATTGAGGCGCCTGCCGACGCGATACTGAACGCCGCCAGCGCTTCCGGTGATATTGCCGATACCGGGGTTGGCAACGGAGCGAAATTGAACACGGCATCTGGCGACATCACGGCCTCTGGGCTTCAAGGTGGGTTCAAAGTTGAGACCGCATCGGGCAATATCAAAATCGACAGTGCAGGCCGGGGAGATGCATGGGCGCAGACGGGTTCGGGCGACATCGACCTGAAAAGCGTGAACGGCGCACTCGCGGCACAAACTGGATCGGGCACAATCAAGGCAGTTGGAACGCCCTCTTCTCCATGGAAGCTACAGACTGGCTCCGGCGACATTCAGCTGACCACCGGAAATGCGCCGATGGATCTCGACGCGTCAACTGGCTCCGGCGACATCTCTGCTCCCTCTTCTATAGCGATGCAAAGTTCGAAGGATCATCACCATGTGCACGCCCAACTGAACGGAGGCGGGCCTGAAGTCCGCGCCGCGACAGGCTCAGGAGATATTCGCATCGACTAGCTCGCTCCTTTGACCCTGATGAAGCGAGAGCACTCTCCACGCTTCATCACGGTGCATGATAGCGACGACTTGTGCAGTTGCTGGCACTCTGTCGATCCCTCATGGAACGTCGTCCAACAGAGTTGATTGCTCAGGAGGTCTACTTTCGGACCTCCTGGTTTGTCTCGCTGGTCTGAATCACGCCCGATGGAAGCTGATCTAACCTCATCCAAAATTTAGCCGAAGAATGCGGACGGCTCAGACCCGATCCCTGCGGCAAAGAACGAAACCACACGCTCAACCTGCCACAATAAAAATCGCAATTTAGACCATCCCTCCGCCCGATAAGCGCATTGGCGATTTGGCGCTCACGCAGATCCGTGTAACGCGACCAATTTCAAGCATTCCGTATGGCGTAGGAACAGCCGACCGTGTCACATTTGCGAGCGTACTTCTGCTACTGATGACGGTAGCATTGCCTGCGTGTTATATTCCTCCCCGGCGTGCAGTGAGAATGAATCGACTGACGGCCCTGCGCGCCGAGTGAATCTGGTTACCGAGACGAGAGGGTCCGGGATCGAACAGGCAACGATGACCGATTGGAATATTTGAAGACTTTCGCCATTGCGTTTCGTCCACACCTATTCAAGCAGGAGAGTTTCATGGACGTCTGGATTCGAGACCTTCGACACGCCGCCCGGCGCCTGGCAAGAGCGCGTAGCTTCTTTCTCACCGTCACCCTGATGCTGGCTTTGGGTATCGGCGCGACAACGACAGTTTTCTCGCTCATCGAAGGAATTCTTCTACGACCTCTTCCGTTCCACGACCCTGGCCGCCTGGTGGAATTGGGCGAACATGTCGGAGAAAATTCTGGGATTGGGATTACGGCGCGAGACATCCGTGCCTATTCGACCGAAGCCCAGGCTTTCTCGTCCATGGGCGCATTTGCCGGAGCTAGTTTTGCACTTACCGGCGCTCCATCCCCTGAAAATATTCCAGCAGCGCGCCTCACGTCGGGCGTAATTCCAACCCTCGGAGTGGAACCGTTGCTCGGCCGCGTCTTTTCCCGCCAGGAAGATGATGCGCACGCACAGGTCGCTGTCATCAGTTATGCGTTGTGGACAAATCGCTATCATCGCGATGCGCGCGCGGTGGGAACCACCATCGAATTGGACCGCAAGCCTTACACCATCATCGGTGTCATGCCGCGCGACTTCGAGTTCCCACTCCAGGCGGGTCGACTGAATCAGGCGCAATTGTGGGTTCCCATGAGTCTCACCACAGCCGAGTTGTCTGAGGGAGCGGCTGGATTTTGGGGATATCAGATGGTTGCGCGCCTGAAAGACGGCGTCTCCGTTTCACAGGCAGCACAGGATGCCGATCGAGTTTCGCGGCAGATCATGAACAGTTTTCCGCCTTCGATGTCCAAGATTCACATCCGCGGCGATGTTCAATTACTCAGTGACGTATTTACTGGCGACACCAGACCACTGCTTCGCATGTTGTTGATCGCAGTCTGTGTGGTTCTCTTGATTGCATGTGCCAACGTTGCAATTCTCATGCTGGTGCGAGCGGTCCGCTACCATCGCGAATATGCAGTTCGCCTCGCGCTTGGCGCCCGCTCCAGTTCGATCTTTCGAGGCACCGTTCTGGAAGGACTGCTCCTGAGTCTCAGCGGAGGATTGCTTGGGTTGGTCTTTGCAGGGATTGCGATCCGGATTGCGTCGCACTCGCTCTCGGAATCGATTCCGCGTATTGATTCCATATCAATCAATGTTCCGGTAGCGCTCTTCGCTCTAGGCGTCTCAGTTGCAGTCGGGGTCGTCTCGAGCCTTCTACCCGCGTTTGTTGCTTTACGAATCAACCTGGTCGCAGGGCTCAAAGATACCGTATCCACGAGCACCGGCGCAGCAGGTCATGCACGTCTGCGTTCAGCGCTTGTCGTCTCAGAAATCGGGGTTGCACTTGTTTTGCTCATCGCCTCATTAGCTTTCGTACGCAGCTATCAGAAGATGCTCTCCATTGACCCGGGGTTTCGACCGCAGCATGTGCTGGTGGCCGGCTATCGGCTCCCCCAGGAACAATACCCTACCGATTCCTCTGTGGAGACGTTCAATCGAGACCTGGTCGATCAACTCTCGAAGAAACCCGGCATTCTCGATGTAGGGATCGGCGTTACGATTCCATCCTCCGGCACCTCCGGATTGTCCGCATATACCATCGAGGGTCAATCTGCCGAAGGATGGAAGCTGAAATTTGCTGCGTTCGGATCTGTGTACGGAAACTATTTTCAGGCGCTCGGTATTCCGTTGATTGCGGGCCGCACCTTCACCGAGGAGGATCGTGCGGATTCTCCTTTGGTCATCGTGATGAGCCGGTCCATGGCGCAACACTCATGGCCGGGGCAGAACCCGATTGGCAAGCGGATGCACGTGGGAAATCCCAGGAAAAACATGCCATGGGCTACGGTGGTAGGGATCGTTGGCGACACAAGGATCGGTTCGCGAGATGAAGAAGCGAATGACCAGTGGTATGCGTCGTCCCGGCAACCGGCCATCCTCTTTGGAACCGCATCGCCTCAATCCCGCGTCAGTCCTGGCGGCGGCTTTATCGTTGTGCGCGCGGCGATACCTCCTGACCAGATCATTGGAACGGTTCGTCGCACCGTAGCGAAAATTGATCCGCAACTCCCGCTCGACCAAGTGCGCTCCATGTCGGACGTTGTCTCTACCACCGAGGCACCGCGCCGCATCATGACGGAGTTGATTGGCTTCTTTGCGCTTGCTGCATTGCTACTTGCGCTAACTGGCATCTATGCGGTCGTATCCTTCTCGGTCACATTGCGCACTCAGGAAATCGCGATCCGCATGGCGCTTGGGGCGCAGCGGGAAGGCATTGTGAAGCTCGTGCTGTATGCGGGAGTGAGGCTGGCACTGATGGGCTGCGGATTCGGCGCGCTGGCTTCGGTTGCGACTTCTCAATTGATTCGCTCGTATCTTTTTAGGGTAAGTCCCGTTGACCCTTGGCTCTATACCGCGAGCATCGTCCTCATGATGGGTATTGCATTGATTGCTTCCGCGATTCCCGCGATGCGCGCCGCCTCTGCGGATCCAATTAACGCGCTGCGTTCCGTTGTCTAGCTAACAATCGCGCTGCGGTCTCACTTCAGGTATTTCGGCCACTCAAAAATCAGACGAAATTCCGCCTCGGCGCTTCTTAGTTCCCAGTTCTACTGGAATTGGCAGAGCTACGCTAAGATCGCTGCCCACTCTGGTCAATAGGACTTCGCCCTGCATTTGCAAATAGATGGGGGTCATCAGCCGGGAATTCGACAGAGCTGGCAGTTTTTTTGGCGAAATCGAAGCTCTTGCGAAAACCTCACACACTGTTCCCGCATCCCACGCTATGATTCACTTACTTCATCCCTCCTCTACGACGCCCCCCAGCGACGAAGATTGATTTTGACTCTCTTTTACTTTCGCGTGCGTTTGCGCGGAAGAGATAACTGCCGGGGAATTGTCATGAAATTTGTCCGTTTCGTTCTTGCAATGCTGCTCCCATGCGCGGCGATCGCGTTCGTTAGTGTCGGTCTCAACAGCCAGGCATTAGCAGCTACCGCGCCAACCGTCACGATCACTGCCAATCCCACATCGATCACCAAGGGAAGCTCCTCTGTTTTGACGGTGACTGCCACCGGTGCTACGGGAATCACAATCACCGGAAGCAATGGCAGCAAACGTACGATGGGGGCAACGGGCGGATCTGTATCGGTCAGTCCGACCTCCGCGACCACGTACACCGCGACGGCCACCGGAGCCGGAGGCACAGCCACTGCATCGGTGACGATCACCATGACAGTGAGCACGTCCGCCCCCACCGTCACCGTCGTCGCCAATCCCACATCCATCACCAAGGGCAATTCTTCCGTTGTGACTGTGACTGCGACGAACGCCACTCAGGTGACACTCGCCGGAAGCAATGGCAGCAATCGTACGTTGGGCGCCTCCGGAGCCACCGTATCGGTCAGTCCAACCTCCACAACGACGTATACCGCAACCGCCACTGGAGGCGGAGGAACAGCTACTTCAGCCGTGACGATCACCGTGGGAGCAGCTCCTCCCCCTCCTCCGCCCACTTCCCAGCTGACGGTAACAAGCGCAGGCACCGGGACCGGAACAGTGACCAGTTCTCCTGCAGGAATTAACTGCCCAGGAACCTGCTCTGCCAGCTTTCAGGGAACAGTCGTCTTAACGGAGACTCCAGAGGCAGGCAATACCTTTTCAGGATGGTCCGGTGCGTGCACAGGTACGGGTGCCTGCAGCGTAAATCTGGCGGCCAATGCTGCCGTGACAGCGACATTCGAGTCCGGAACGGCAGGGATCACGTCGCTCCAACACATCATCTTTTTTGCCCAGGAGAATCGCTCGCTCGATAACTACTTCGGCGCGATGCGGGAATACTGGCAAGAGAACGGAATTGCCGACCAGTCGTTCGACGGGTTACCTCAGTTCAACCCGACCAGCGGCATAGCTCCGCTCTATGGTGCCCCTCCCGCTATCCCCGGATGCAACCCCACCAGCCCTTACCCCGGCGCATGCGTTTGGGATACAAGTAACCTGGTGGCCTCATTCCACATGATTTCGGTGTGCAACGAAAACACCAGCCCTTCCTGGCAGGAAGCGCATAACGACTGGGATTACACGGATCCAGTGGGCACGAATCCGGCAAAGAATAACGGGTTCGTTCACACGGCCGCCGGCGACGCCCGCGACAACCCAGGAGGAGCGTTTTACGACACGAACGGCATTCGCGCCATGGGCTACTGGGACGGCACCGACCTGAACTACGACTACTTTATGGCCAGCAATTTCGCCACCTCTGACCGCTTCTTCCAACCCGCAATGTCTCGTACCGAAATCAACCGCGAGTATCTTGCTGCAGCAACATCCGGAGGATATGCGTTGCCGAACGGTTCGAACGCCAACGATACGAAGCAATTGGGGTCAACACTGATTTGGGAAGAACTTGCGAAAGCGGGTATCAGTTGGAAGGTCTACATTAACCCGGAGGGCACCGGCTGTGCTGGTCCGCCCTACCAGGCGGCCTGCCTGATCAAGACGGGCTACCTTGAGGGTTTCTCCTATGCAACAGAAATCGTGGCAAAGTATCCACAGAACATCGCCCCTATCTCCGAGTACTTCAGCGATCTGGAAAACGGGACTCTGCCCCAGGTCGCGGAGATCGAACCTGCCTCGGACGCCGCGCTCGATGAACACGGATCCGACTCTGACGCCAATCCAGAAAATGTCCAGGCGGGAGCAAGGTATACCTCCACGCTCATCAACGCACTTATGAATAGCTCTTCGTGGGAAAATTCAGCGTTTATCTTTTTCTTCGATGAGAGCGGCGGCCTGTACGATCACGTCGCGCCGCAACCGACTGTCAGTCCTGATGGCATCCCACCGGTCGACCTGCCTGCGGGCTATATCTGTACCGGGAAGACGGGTCCAATCTGCAATTTCACATATACCGGCTATCGCATACCCTTGACCGTCATTTCGCCTTATGCCAAGAAGAACTATGTCTCCCACACGGTCATGGATTCGACGGCCATCCTGAAGTTCATCGAAGAGCGGTTCAATCTACCTGCTCTGAATGCCCGGGATGCGGCACAGCCGGATATGTCGGAGTTCTTCGACTTCAACAATCCGCAATGGATGTCTCCGCCGACGCCGCCAGCGCAGAACATGAAGAACCCGTGTTACCTGAACAAGGTCCCCTAGTAGCTGATTCACGGCGTGCTGGCGAATCTCGTCACGTGCGGGCCGATGCCGTCAACACTGCGAATGACAAGCATGAGGCAGACTCCAAATCCGGATTCTGCCTCATGCGTTGCTTGCCTCTCGAGCATCCAGTCCCGTCCTGATTATTCGGCACGAAGCGCTACGACGGGATTGACCGCAGCCGTGCGGCGTGCCGGGAGATAGCTTGCCAATGCCGCTGCAACCACCAGGGCGACGGGTACGACTGCAAAAGTGAGCGGATCGAGCGGCCTGATGCCGAACAAAAGCGTTCGCATCAGGCTCATCAAAACGGCCGCCGCGCCAAGGCCAACCGCCGTCCCCACCCCAGTCAGCAGCAAAGCGGAGCGAACGAACATCCACGTCAATTCGCTCTTCTTTGCGCCCAGTGCCATGCGGATTCCAATCTCGCGTGTGCGCTGTGACACGGCATAGGAGATGACGCCATAGATGCCGAGGATCCCCAGAGCGAGGGCCATGATTCCGGCGATGGCGAGCATGACCAGCGTGAAGGAGGTGCGCGCCATCGAGTCGCCGTAGAGATCCTGCATGGTGTTGATATTGGCAACCGGCAGATTCGCATTTACCGACCAGACGGCGCGCTGCATCTCGTTGATGAAGGCCTGCGTACCGGCGCGCTGGGTGCGTATCGCGAAGTAGACGGTGCGCTGGGCATCGAAAGATTCGGGATCTTTAAAATCGTGCATTATCGAAGGCCAGTAGACGGTTGCGGGCGACACCTGATCGACACCATTCTGGCGCACATCCTGGACGACCCCGACCACCTCATGCCAGGGCATGCCGGGAAATTCGCGGAAGCGCTTGCCGATGGCCGCGCGCGGCGACCCCCACAATTCACGGGCCAGTCCCTCGGAGATAATTCCGATCGGCCTGACGCCGAAGGTCTCCGCCCAGGTGAAGTCGCGACCGGCGACGAGGCGGGTGCCGGCGGTGTGGAAATAACCGGGCGAAACGTAGTTGTAGAGACGCATCGGGGGATTTTCGCCGGAGTAGTCCTTGCCTTCGACGAGGATCTCGTCCCAGCTTGGTTCGGCTCCGCTCATAGGAACGGAAGCGGCGAATCCGGTGGACGAAACGCCGGGAATCGCAGCCAGTTGATCGAGGATGTTGTTCTGCATGCGCACGACGGTCGCGTCATCTTGCACCAGCTTCTCGGGAATGGAGAGGCGCATGATCTGCAGAGATGCTGGATCGGAGAAACCGGGATCGACATTGCGCATGGCCAGGAAGGTGCGGATCATCAGCACCGCTGCGATGAGCAGGACCAGCGCCATGGCGACCTGGGCAACGACCAACAGGTCGCGGGCGTGCTGGCGGTCGCGGCTTACGCTGCTTGTCCGCGTCGCACCGAGCAAGGTCTGGCGCTGCCGCGCAGGAACATAACGCAGTACCGGTATGGCGCCGAAGAGAAGGCCGGAGAGCACGGAGAGAAGAAGTGTGAAGCCGATCGACCACCCGTCGAGTGAGATTTCGCTCAGGCGCGGCAGGTCTGCGGGGCCAATCGCGGTTAATAGCCGGAGGCCCGCGTAGGCCACGGCCACGCCCACGACTCCTCCCAGCAGCCCCAGGGTTAGACTCTCCAGCAACAGCTCACGCGCGATGCGCCATCGTCCCGCACCCAGGGCGGCGCGGACAGCCAGCTCATGCTGGCGAATATCGGCGCGGACGAGCAATAGGTTGGCCACATTGCTGCAGGCAATCAGCATCACCACTGCGATCATTCCCATGACCACCCAAAGCATGGTGTGGATGCTACCCACCACAGTGTCTTTCAGCGGCTGCAGCGCCGGCGTGATCTGCCAGCGTAGATACCAGTGCGGATCGCCGCCCAAAGCGTTCGTCCAGGAGTCCATCCAGACATTGAGCAAGCGGGCCACATCCGCATTCGCCTGTGGAATGGTCACACCTGGACGGAGCCGCGCGATGCCGCGATAGCCAAAACCGGCCAATATCTCCTTGACCGGATCGAGGCTCATGGGAACCAGCAGATCGAAGTCGTAGTTCACGATCTTGAATCCGCGCGGCATCACTCCGGCGATAACGCGCGGCTGCGAGTTGACGCTGATGGTGCGCCCGACAACATCCGGGTCGCCGCCGAAGCGGCGCTGCCAATAGCCATAGCTGAGCATCACTCGTCCCAGCGCACGAGGGTCCTGATCGGCTGTAGTCAGCCATTGGCCGTGCAAAGCAGGAACATTGAGCGTCTCCAGAACTCCGTCTGTAATCTGCGCCGTGTTCACTTGTTCTGGTCGAGCGATGCCGGTGATGCTCGCCGTCCCCGGTCCCCAGATCCCAAGCGACTGGAAGGTGCGGTTGTGCCGGGCAAAGGTGAAATACATTGAAGGCGAGAGGCGCAGCTCATTACGAAATTCAGCGAGCCCAGGTGCGCCGGGCGCGTTCAGGTGCAGCGAAACCAGCTGTTCCGGCTCGGGATACGGCAACGGTCGCAGCAGCACGCTGTTGAGCACACTAAACACCGCAGTATTCGCTCCAATGCCAATGGCCAGGGTGAGTATGACCGTGATCGCGAATCCGGGCGAGCGGCGCAGGCGGCGGCCGATGTGCTTCAGGTCAACCAGCAGCGATTCGAGTGTCTGCCACTGCCACACTTCGCGGCTGCGCTCTTCCAGCAGCGTGGGATTCCCAAACTCGCGGCGCGCCATGTGCTCAGCTTCTGCACGCGAAATCCCTTCCTCCGCCAGTTCCTCCGTCCGCTCCTCGATATGCTCCTGAATGGAAACGGAGATGTCGTCGTAGCGCTGCTTCCTGAAGAAAAATCCAGAGAAATACGGCATGGCAAACCCTCCTACACTTCCGCCGCAGCCAGCACGCGGCTGATGCCGGCAAACATTTTCTCGAAGCTGACCACCTCGCGCTCGAGATGACGGACGCCGGCGGGGGTGAGCCGGTAGATCCGCGTCGGCCGGCCCTTGGCGGAGATTCCAGCTTTGGATTGCAGCAAGCCCTCCTTCAGCATTCGTTGCAGCGCTGGATAGAGTGAGCCCTCCTCCACCTGCAGCAAATCGTCGGAAACCCGCTGGATGTGTTTGACCAACGCATACCCGTGCATAGGCTTCGCGCGAAGCGATTGCAGAATCATGATCTCCAGTGCGCCGGGAAAAAGGTCGCGATGCTCAGGATTTTTCGCCATATCGTGAACATAGCATCAAGATACCTATTCTGTAAATAGGTATCTTCAATCAAGGCAAGGACACGGATGCTCGAACTGCTCACAAAGCCTGCGGCCACTTTCACCCATCTACTGTCAGTAGGAAGTTCTCAGCTGGATCGATCGGCATACCGCAGGTCTTGAGCAATTGCCCGTCAAGGTTTTGCATAACTGGAAACCTTTATTGCCGCTCCAGGGACGATGACCCATCTGCGGCCTCGATTGCCTGCCGCGCCAGTTGCCGAAACGTGTCACGCATTGCCGCTGGACTATGCACCACAAGTCTGCGTCCCATGCCGAGCAGCATGGCAGCAAACATCTCCAGGCGATCCCGCCCGCAGCGCAGACGCGTCCCACCATCCTGCTTTTCCGCGACAACTCGCATCGGAACAAAAATGCGCTCTGCCTCCTCGATGGGCATGTCGATCCAGACATCGATCTGGTGGTCCGATTGAACGAACGGCATGCGCTCCTGCAGATAGCGGCGTGCGTCGAAGTCCGTGGGGCGGCGGAAGCCGGCGGCACAAACCTCAAGGCCCGAGACGCGATCCAGACGAAACGTGCGCAGTGCCTTGCGTGTTAGACAATGGCCGATCAAATACCAGCGGCCGTCGGTGTGCGTCACAGCATAGGGCTCAATCTGCCTGTGGGAAGCGGTTCCATCGTGAGCCTGGTATGCGAAGCTAATACTCTTGCTGGTGCGGATGGCTGACGCGGCCCGGATCAGGCACTCTACGGATGTGGAGACCACCCAGGGCCCAGGCTCGATGACCACCACATCTTCGACAGTTCGGAGACTCTCGCGCAGCGAGTCGGGCAGCACGCGTCCCAGCTTGGCAAGCGCGTTCTCAGTGGCGGGCGCAAAAGCCGACAACCCGATCTGCCGCAGCGCCCGAAGGCCCAGGGAAAGCGCGAAAGCTTCTTCATTGCTGAGCAGCAGCGGAGGTAGTCGAAAACCCGGCCGCAGACGATACGCGCCGCCCACCCCCGGTGAGGAGTCAATGGGGAGGTTCAGATCCTTGAGGCGAACGACGTAGCGCTGCACCGTGCGCAGGTCTACTTCCAGGCGTTCGGCCAGCTCGGCCCCGGTGACATGGTCGCGCGCCTGCAGAATCTCTAGGACTGTGAGGACGCGCATGATTGGGTCATACATACGAAATCGATTCTCCTTTGAATTTACGACAGGTTCTGTCGGGAATCCCTCGTACTCTGCAACTGAGCCCATAAAGGGCCACGGAGGATGGAAATGGTAACCGAGACGACAGAAATCAGCGTAATAACAGCGGACACGCTTCTCGAGAACTGGCAGGGACACAGACGGCTGACGCGCCGGGTCATCGAAGCGTTTCCTGAAGAGAAGCTCTTCCAGTTTTCAGTGGGTGGCATGCGGCCTTTTGCGGAGATGGCCTGGGAGTTCATCCGCATGGCGGTGCCGATTGTAGACGGCGTGTCTACCGGGGAGTGGAAGGAATTCGAGGGGACGAAGCCCAGCACGAAGAGCGAGCTTCTACGCCTGTGGGATGAGCAGACGGCGGAGCTGGACGCGAAATTCCCGAACATTCCGCCGCGTCGATTCAGCGAAGTGGACAAGGCGTTCGGCCAGTGGGAGAACCCGGGAGTGGTGACGATCCAGTATGCCGTAGATAACGAAATCCATCACCGCGGCCAAGGGTACGTCTACCTGCGCGCGCTGGGCATTGAGCCACCGCCGTTTTGGGAGCGCGACTGACCGCAGCGCCGTAATTAACTGCACCACGAAGAACGGCTGCCTGACCTTCGAGCATCGATTTCCAGTCAGGCAGCCGCTCTTCTTTAAAAAGCGCACCCCTTCACTGATGCCGGCATAGCTTCCCAACGAGCGCCAAAAATTACTAACTCACTCGTCGAGGCGGCATTGCTCGAAAAGTGCATTGGCGATTGATCACTCGTTGAAATCAGAAGTATAGAAATTCGGCTGTTTGCAGAACCCGGAGGAAAGCCCCATGCTTTCCACGATGGAGACGCTGGAGGGGTGGTGGCTTGACTCAGCGTTACATAAGTGTCACAGTATTGATGTGTCACTTGTCAATCTTAGATTACGACCAGGTACTTCGATCTTCGATCAGGTTGTTTTCGCCGCCACGAAAGCATTCGTCAGCGGTGAGTTCCAGCCTGGCCAGGCGTTTCCCTCCGTGCGAACCCTCGCAGCGGATCTCAAGATTCATCCCAACACGGCTCAAAAGGTAATTCAGCACCTCATCAAAGAGCGTTTCCTCGAAGCTCGGCCTGGACTGGGTACGGTTGTGGCCAAGCTGCCTGCGGCCCGCAGTGGCGACAGGAAGCGGCTTCTTCATGAGGAGGTAGAACAACTCGTCGTGGAAGCGATCCGCGTCGGAGCAAGCTTACGCGAAGTGATTCAGGCCATTGAGGACGAGTGGAATGGCCTCACTTCGTCGTCCGAGGAGGAAGCCATTGATACACGCCGATAACTTGTGGAAGCAATATGGGAAGCATGAAGCGATTCAAGGGCTCAGCTTCTCTGTTCCGGAGGGCAGTGCATTTGCACTGATCGGCGCGAACGGCGCCGGCAAAACTACGACGATCAAGATGCTGATGAACATTATCCAGCTGAACCGCGGAACAGCCACGGTACTTGGCGTTGACTCCAGAAAATTGTCGGCGCGGGAGTTCAATCGCATCGGATACGTCTCCGAGAATCAGGACATGCCACTGGCGTTGACGGTTGGGGATTACCTCGACTACCTCCGTCCGTTCTACTGCAAATGGGACCGGGACCTGGAGTGGTCATTGCGCAGCCAGCTTCGGCTCCCTGCGGATCGTAAAATCGGCAATCTCTCGCACGGCATGCGAATGAAGATGGCCCTTGCCTGTGCACTTCCCTTCCATCCGGAGCTTCTAGTACTCGATGAACCGTTCAATGGCCTCGATGTGCTGGTGCGCGATGAATTGATGGAAAGCCTGATGACACAGGCCGGACAGATGACCATATTCATCTCGTCGCACGATCTGGCCGAGATCGACAGTTTCGTCACAGATGTCGCATTTATAGATGAGGGCAAGCTTCTCTTTGAGGAATCGATGGATGCTCTCATGGGTCGCTTTCGTGAGGTGCAGGTGACCCTCGACGGTGAAGCGTCGCTGCCCCAACAGATCCCGGTTGAGTGGCTCAACATGAAAGCCACAGGCAGCGTTGTGACCTTCGTCGATACGCGATTCGCGGAGAGTGCGATGAGTGGAAGACTCAGCCCCTACTGGAGTTCCATCCGGCGCATCGAAACAAAACCACTCACGTTACGAACAATCTTCACCACGCTTGCGCGCGTATCCAGAACACAAGCGAACGACTGCAACGAGGTGCCGCGGTGATTCTTCACATCATGAAGAAGGACTGGAAGCTGCTTTGGCGTGTCGTTCTGCTGGTCGCCACCACCCAGTTTGCGCTTGCTGCCATGCTGTTCCACATCGACCATGCTGCCGTGGACAAAAACCCCTACGGTCTACTGCTGCAGCTCGTTTTATTCATGACGTTCCTGGGCAGGGCTGTCCTGATTGTGATGTGCGTTCAGCAAGACGCGATTCCTGGCGATCGTCAGGATTGGCTAACCAGACCCGTGAAGCGGTTGGACCTGATGTTCGCCAAGCTGGGATTTGTTCTTCTCTTCGCTCAGGGGCCGGTGCTGATAGCAGACTTCGTGCAGGCTTTTGCCGGCGGAGCCTCCTTCTGGCACTCGTTGTCGGCAGCGATAACACGCAGCCTCTTCCTGCTTCCCGTCTTCACTCTGCCTTTTGTCGCCTTTGGGGCACTGACAAGAAATCTGACAGAGGCCATCGCAGGCGCAGTCGTTTTCTTTCTTCTTCTCTCAGGCGGCGAAATGCTATTCGTGGGCCTCAGTGAGGGTCGCAGAATTCTTGAGGTGAGTCCGACCACACTCACCGGACTCGACTGGATGACCGACGCGCTTCGCCTTATTGTGGCACTGGCTGCCGTCTCGGCAATCCTCGCACTGCAATATTTCGGAAGAAAAACCACGATTTCCCGCGCGATTCTTGGAGTAGCCGCCGCGGTGTGCTTTATAGTGCGTTTGCTTCCATGGAACATTGCCTACGCCATGCAGCAGCATCTGACGCCAACTCGCGGCTCTGGACAGCGAATCGCGATTGCCTTTGCGCCGGATCAAAAGCCGTACACGAGTCTCTTCGGCGTGAGCTCGGATGTCCTGCAAGGGCAGTTCGGTGGCACCAAGAATGCCGACACCATCGTCTACATTCCCCTGGCGGTGCAAGGTCTGCCTGCACACAGTCTGCTAAAGAATGATCGCGCACAGGTGACGTTAACCGCGTCTGATGGAGAGACCTTTAATCTCGGGGTAGGAGGTGATTTTGCTCCTCTACCGCAGGCGGGCATGACGACGGGCATCTATTCTGCGGTGTATATTCCTGACGGTCTGTACCAACGCTTCAAGAGCGAGCAAGTACGTCTCAACATAACCTACTTCTCTACCCTGATGCGGCTTGAGGATGAGGGCGCGATGACTGCCCTGGGAGGACATCGCGACTTCGCTTCCATTGGTCAATGCAGCAGTCGGATGAATCCGGGTGAGACACAGATAGACATTCGCTGCCTGCAGCCGGGAACCATTCCGCTCTGTACGACTGCGACACTGACGGTCCCCGCCTCTGGTTTAGCAAATTCTCCTAAGGTCTCTTGCATCCCGAACTACGCGCCTATATATCCGATGATGATTCCCGATGGCATGAGCCGCTACGAAGCAGAACTTCCCTTCCGCGACTCAAACAGCCTGAGCAACTATCCGATTCAGGGTACAGACCTGTCGAAGGCCCAGGTTGAAGTCAGAGTCTACGCTACGAAAGACCATCTACAACGGCAGGTTGTGATTCCGGATATTCGACTAGAAGATTGGCTGCCGCGATAGGATTCGATGATCGACTCGCCGGAAGCGCTTATGCGCGTGGAAGCCAGGAATTCAGTTGACGGCGCCAGGGCTGATTGACGTCAGAATTGGCGTTACCACTTTCTCAATCGTTCGGCTGATCCTGTCCACAGACATGCGCTTTGGATTCTGTGCCCAATCCTTCGCCGCCCCATAGATCGCCCACGCAAGGGTCGACGACACAATCTCAACCGGTACGCCTGGTTTCGGAGGATGCTGTTTGAACCCCTCAAGAATCAGCCGGCGCACGACCGAGACGACGGCCGTCTCCAGCGGCGTGCCTGCCTGCGAGTGCCCGTCCTCACCAGGTTTGATTGTCTCCGCCAGGTAATAACAGACGCCCATCGCCATCTTCCGCAGCGCTCCTTCGCAGCCATTGAAGCGGATGTTCCGCTTGGCGATCATTTCCTCAAATTGAGATCCGACCAGGCATTGCAGCAGCGCGAACTTATCCGTGTAGTGGTCATAAAAAGTCGCCCGGTTAAGCGTTGATTTCTCGGCAATGTCGCCGATAGAAATCTCGTCGAAGTTCTTCTCTTTCAGCAAATTCGCGAGCGCGTCCTGCAGCATCTTCCGGGTGCGGCGTACCCGTGGATCTAACTCCTTGCCTTCTGCGGCTTCCATATCCAGATTTTACTGCATCTTTATTTTTTTAACGACATCTGTCGTATATGCGACGTGTGGCGTCATTGCTGCATATGTCGAGATCGGCAGTCGTTCCTGCAGCCCTTCGCAGAGGCAGTGCCTGCGCGGGTATGCGCGTCCTGATTTCGAAACATCGATTCAACGCTCATTTGGAGAAGAAATGAAAACCGCAGCGAATATTTCCCGCTATATTCTTGGCCTTCTGTTCACCGTCTTCGGACTGAACGGGTTCCTGCATTTTATCCACCAGCCGCCACCGGCCAACCCTGTGGCCCTCCAGTTTTTTGTCGCGGTATCCGCCTCGCACTACATGATCGTGGTGTTTCTAGTGCAACTCGTCGGCGGACTGTTGTTGCTCTCGGGTCGTTATGTGCCGCTGGCTCTTGCGATCCTCGCTCCGGTCCTTGTCAACATCCTGAATTACCACATCACCATGGATCCGGGCGGCATCGGTGCGGGATTGGTGGCAACCATTCTCTGGGTCATGGTGTTCCTGCGCTACCGGTCCAGCTTCGCTCATATTTTTCAGCAGCGTCCGGCTGAAGAGACTGCACCGGCTCACTGAGCCACGATGATCGAGGCTTCCGGTGAGCGAAGCCTCGACGCAGGCACTGCAGAAGATCGGCTCATTCCTCTCTGAACGCGTCACCGAAACTACAGCAAAGCGGCAAACGTACCGCCGAACGAACCGGGAGCAAAGATGAAGATTGGAATCATAGGGGCGGGCAACATCGGATCAGCACTTGCTTTACATTTCCGCAGGCTAGGTCACACTGTGCAGATTGCGAACTCGCGCGGTCCGGAAACGCTTTCTCAGATTGCCCGGAAGACCGGCGCTACTCCGGCTGATATTTCAGAGACAGCAAGAGGAGTGGATCTGCTGGTTATCTCAATTCCCATGAAAAGCGTGCCTTCGCTGCCAAGGAATCTGCTTCCCGATCTCCCATCGTCATCGCCGATCATCGACACCGGGAATTACTATCCGCTTCGCGATGGTGTGATTGCCGAGATCAAAGCAGGGATGGTAGAGAGTGAGTGGACCTCCCGCGTGCTCGGCCGTCCCGTCATCAAGGTGTTCAACAACATTGTCGCGGACAGCCTCCTGCACAAAGGTTTTCCGAAGGATTCGAACGGCCGGATTGCTCTTCCGGTATCGGGAGATGACGAAAAGTCGAAGAAGATCGTCATGACTCTCGTGGACGAAATGGGCTTTGATGCCATGAATGCAGGGCCGCTTTCTGAATCCTGGCGCTACCAGCCGGGGACGCCCGCGTACTGTCCCGATCCAACGATTCAACAGCTACCGCTACTCTTACAGCGAGCCAAACGAGATAAAGCTGCGGCCAATCGAGATCAGGCAGCGAAAATCATGGCGCGGCTGCAGCCCGATTTCCCACCGCAGGAGTTGGTACGAGTTGCGCGGCTTTCCGCCGGTCTGGATACATGGAACCCTAGAAGCTGGATAGCGGCATTGCATTTTGGATTCGCGGCTCTGCGGGCTGCATAGCGCCCTGTCGACGGCGTCGGGATGCATTGAATGAAACTCTATTTGACCGGTCGTGAACCTGCCATGAGAATATCGACGAGTCTCCTGGCGCTTTGCTGCCAATCACCGCTGGCGGACACATAAGAGACGCCGATCACCGCCCGAAGCAGATCGGAGGCGTCAACATCTCTTCGCACATCGCCACTCTTTTTCGCGCGCTTCACCAGTTCATCGATTGCTTCCTGAACCAGGCTGCGAGAACCTTCATAGAGCCTGGAAGGACCTCCGGCAACACTGTTGAGAGCGGGCGCGATGATGTGCTTTGCCGCGATGTAATCGACAAACAGCAGCAACCAGGCGCGCAGGGACTCGACCGGGGACATCGCGGCAGAGAACTCGTGCGCCGCCGCCGCCAGCTTTTCCACCTCACTCCGGTAGACGGCTTCGATCAGCGCATCCCGTGTAGGGAAATGGCGATACAAGGTGCCGGCTCCCACTCCTGCTTGCTTGGAGATGTCGTCCAGACTGGCATCGGCACCGTGGCGCGTAAAGGCCCCTTTGGCCACCTCGAGAATACGCTCGCGGTTGTGCAGGGCATCCGTTCGCGGCATTCGCTGGACAGTTTGGGAACGCTTCTTCTTCATTTCCAAAAAATATTGCAACCGGAGAGAGTCTCCGATTATCTATTGATTCGGAGACTCTCTCCGATTGAATCGCAAAGACACTGGCTCGTCAATGTCCAACGTAAGAAAATCAAGGAGGTTATATGCGTGTTTTCGTCACCGGCGCCACCGGTTTCATTGGGTCTAGAATTGTCCCGGAACTGATCGGCGCAGGCCATCAGGTACTCGGTCTTGCGCGCAGCGACGCGGGCGCACAGTTTCTGGCCGCGGCCGGCGCTGATGTCCATCGCGGCGATCTGGAAGATTTGGAAAGCCTGCGCACAGGAGCTGCCGCATCCGATGCCGTCCTTCACGTCGCCTTCCGGCACGATTGGACAAGATTTGCAGAAAACTGCGAACTCGACAAGCGCGCCATCGAAACCATCGGCGCAGTGCTGCAAGGGTCCAGCCGTCCGTTCATCGTCACCTCTGGAGTTGGAGTGGCACAGGGCCGCGCGGCCACCGAAGATGATCCACCGATTCCGCCTTCCGCCACGTATCCTCGCGCATCAGAGGCCACAGCCGTTGCGCTTATGGAGCGCGGCGTGCATGCCTCGGTGATGCGCCTCCCGCAGGTTCACGACACGGTGAAACAAGGACTCGTCACCCCGCTGATCGCGATAGCGCGTGCCAAGGGTGTTTCAGCCTACGTCGGCGATGGACTCAATCGCTGGCCCGCCGCGCATGTGGTCGACGTTGCCCGTCTCTACCGGCTTGCTCTGGAAAAAGGCACAGCGGGAGCCCGGTACCACGCAGTCGCAGAAGAGGGCGTGCCGTTGAAAGACATTGCCACTGCGATCGGCCACGGCCTGAACGTACCTGTCGTTTCTATCTCACCGGACCAGGCCCAGGAGCATTTTGGCTTTCTTGGGTTCTTCGTTGGGCGGGACGCTCACACGTCCAGTGCGCAGACCCGAGCAAAGCTGGGCTGGAACCCGACTGGTCCTGACCTTCTCACCGATCTTGCAAATATGAACTACACGCAGCCCTGAACCAAGCCACAGGGGCACTGCGTACAAGCCAAAACCAACTCAGCCAATTTTGAGAGGATTCAACATGAAGAAGACATGGTTCATCACAGGCACTTCTCGCGGTTTCGGCCGCATCTGGGCCGAGGCCGCGCTCCAGCGCGGAGATCAAGTCACAGTCACCGCGCGCAGGTTGGAAGACATCGCGGACCTGAAAGAGCGCTTTGGAGATGCAGTCCTGCCAATGGCCCTCGACGTGACCAGTTCCGAGCAGGTTTCCCAGGTCGTTCAGCAGGCCTACAAGCATTTCGGCAGGCTGGATATTCTGGTGAACAATGCCGGCACGAGTCTGTTCGCGGCAACCGAGGAGGCCAGCGATGAACAGATCCGCAACTTGTTCGACGCAAACTACCTCGGCATGGTTCGAGTACTGCGAGCAACTCTTCCTCTGATGCGGAAACAACGGAGCGGACACATCCTCGGCGTTTCGAGCGGCCTTGGGATTACGGCGCTGCCGCTGATCGGCTTCTACTGTGCCACGAAATGGGCAGTGGAAGCTCTGCACGAATCACTGGCACAGGAGGTGAGACCCTTCGGCATCAAGGTAACCCTGGTCGAGCCTGGAGCTTATGCAACCGACTTCGGCAAATCTGCAGATATCGCGGATGCTCTGGAACCATACGTGGAGTTTCGGAAGCAGTTTCTGACACGTCTGGCCGGAATGGAACGAGGTGACCCGGAGGCGACCTCAGAAGCCGTCCTAAAGCTTGTCGACGCGGACAATCCACCGCTGCGACTCGGACTGGGCAATTCGATTCTGCCGAGAGCACGCGCCGCGTATGCAGAGCGGCTGGCCGAATGGGAAGCGTGGGAGGAAGTGTCGAATGCGGCCATGGGCGAACCGAAGAACTCGGGGACCGAGTGGATCGAGCAGCTAGCTTACGGAAGTCAGAATCGGGCATGATGCTTCGGATGAGTCCGCTTTCGCAAAGGGCGGAACCGAAGGATCAGGACTCGCCAGAAATGATGGGATACGAGCACCGAAAATAAAAAGCGCCGTAGGAGGTTGTATGACAAACACGAAGGCCGTCATTAGGCAGGCGTACTCCGCGTTCAACAAACGGGACATCGACGGTGCATTGGCACTGATGACCGAAGACGTGAGCTGGCCCAAAGCTTCTGAGGGCGGCAGGGTTCAAGGAAAGGAAGAGATCCGCGCTTATTGGACTCGACAATGGGGTGAGTTCGATGGTCATGTCGATCCGCTGGAAATAACCGAGGAAGATGGAGGCAGGATCCGAGTCAGAGTGCACCAGATCGTCAGAGATCTTGAAGGGAACGTTCTTTCGGACAGCGAAGTTCTCCACGTATTCACTATGAAGAACGGTCTTATCGCAGCCATGAACCTCGGGGATGAGGCCGATACAACGGAACCCACCGCCGCATTCTCACATCGATCGTGACTGGGCACCCGACGTCGAGGGGCAGTAAGGGATCAATGGTCGATATCCTTCCAAATCGCGAACATGAGTAGAAGCGCGCGATTGGAGAAGCCGCATCCTGCGGCCCCCTGGTGAGTGCCGGCGAGATGCATGGGTGTTGCTGCAAAGCGGAGCGAACCGTTCATGGAGTAGGAATCGAAAAATATCTCGACGATGTGATCTATTCCATCTTCAATGCCCTTGCTGGATCCACCGACGCCGCGCGTTGTGCGGGAATGATTCCCGCAACACACGCCGCGATCGCTAGCGTGCCGACCGCCGCGGCGATCACGCTGGCATCCCATCCTGCCACCTGGTAGAGCTGGGACTGAATCGCCTTTATAGAGTGCACACACATCAGCGCCACGGGTATTCCGATCACCAGGCCAACCGCCGTTTGCAGCATGGCTCCGCGCAACACCATGCCGATGATGCCTCTGCGCGAGGAACCCAGCGCCATACGTATACCAATCTCCTGCGTCTGCCTCTGCACCGTATATGTGGTCACGCCATACAGACCGACAGCAGCCAGGATCAACGCCAGCAATCCGAATAGAAGAGTCAGACGCGCAATCATTCTCTCTCCACTCAGGTTCGCCTCGATCTGCTCATCAAATGTCTGATAGTGATCGACAGATAGATTGGGATTGATACTCGCCAGGGTTTTCCGCACCTGTCGCTCCAGGCCCGGAGTCATGGCCTTCATCTGCAATACAAATTGTCCCGCATAGAGTGACGCGTCCAGTTCCCCTGGCGGACTCATGTGTGCCGACTGCAACATGGGCGCGAAGAACATCGCTACCGGTTGACCTTTAGCGTTCAGATATTTCGTGTCCTCGACCACGCCAACAATCTCGAAGTCACCGGAATTCTTCATGTCAATCACGCCAAAGCGTTTTCCGATCGGGTCTTCACCATGCTTGAAAAAGTTTTTTACGAACGCCTGGTTGACCACCGCGACGCCGGGCGCTCCAGCAGTATCGGCGGCTGTGAAGGCGCGTCCGCGAAGCACCCGCTGGCCGACCGCTTTGAAATACTCCGGACTCGCCCGATTGAAAAGAGTATTCGAATTTTGTCCGGAACCTGGCGCGCCGCGGCCCTGAACATAGGCATAGAAGCTCCAGATGTCTCCATTGAGCGGCGTATAGAGAGTCAGTCCAACACGGTCCACCGCCGGCATGGCATGAAACTTGTCTTCTATCTGTTGGTAGAGTCCCTGTAACTGCTCCGGCTTATAGCCAGCCTTCAAAGGATTCATGTCGACGATCACCCGGTTATGAGTCTCCAGGCCCAGGTTCTGATGCTGCAGCTTATTTAGACTCTTGCCCAATAATCCAGCACCAATCAACAACACCACCGATAAGGCAGCCTGAAGAATTACCAGAGACCGCTGCAACAACGAAGACCGATCTTGAGTCGAGCGGTTGGCGCTTCGCATCGCGTTCACTGGCTGCTCATTGGAGCTGAACCACGCCGGAGCCACGCCAAATATCAAACCCGTCGCCACCGAAACGGCAAGCGCAAAGCCGAGCACGGGCAACGACGGCATGGCATGAATCGGCACCTGGGAGGCACGGGAAAACATCAGTCCCAACAACAGCCGGGTCCCGGCATACGCCAGCAGCAGGCCTGCCACACCGCCCAGGCAACCCAGCACGATACTTTCGGTCAGCATCTGCCGTACAACTCTCGCTCTGGCAGCGCCGAGCGCCATACGAATCGAGACCTCGGTTTGCCTTGCCAGCCCGCGCACCAGCATCAGGTTGGCGATGTTTGCACACGCAATCAGCAGCACCAACCCAGCCAGGCCCAGGAGCAGATACAAACTGCTGGCAACCTGATGTTGCATATTGGCGACACCCTGCCCTCCCGGCGTCAGAACGACATGAGCCCTGGCCAGCAGCTGCTTACCTTGTACCGTCTGAAAGGCTTCTATCTGCCCTAGTGACTGTCGTAGCAAGCCACTCATCTTTTCCTGCATTGGGCCCATCGCGACACCTGGCTTCACCCGGCCAACCAGAAATAGCCAACCCAGCTCCGGCTTATTCCGCGCCGAGTAAAAACCAAGGGTCGGTTCTTGCGAGATTGGTAGATAAAAATCCGGTGGAGTCTCCGCCATCCGGTCACCATAGAACCCTGGTGGAGTTACACCGATAATTGTTATCGGGTGCGTATTGATGAAGAAACTGCTGCCGACAATCGATGGGTCTCCCGCATAATCTCGCTGCCATGCCTGGTAGCTCAGCACCGCAACTGGAGTAGCTCCATCCGCGTCATCCGCAGGCATCAAGGTACGTCCTGCAAAGGGCTGCACTCCAAACGTCTGAAAATAATTCCCGGAGACAAACTCTCCGCGCGAGGAGTGAGAAACCGCATCCCCGGAAGCGCGGCGGGCCGAGAGATCGGCCCCTCCACCCTGCATCGCGGCCAGTTGCTCAAACTCCGAGGTGTGATCTCGAAAATATTTGTACGTCTCGTACGGAAAGATGGAGTAGCTATCCGCACGGGAGGAGGCAGCCTCATTCAGAATGCAGCAGTCTTCGTGATCACCCACGCGCACCAGCGCCTTTGGATCAACCACCGGCAGATTCTTCAGCAGAATGGCATGTACCAAGGTGAAGATCGCCGTGTTCGCCCCGATTCCCAGCGCTAACGTCAGGATGGCGGTGATGGCAAATCCCGGTGTCTTCCATAGTTGGCGCAGCGCGTAGCGAACATCCTGCAGCAGACTTTCCAACCATCCCCATCCCCACGTCATATAGCTCTTCTCCTTGATCGCCGTCGGGTTGCCGAATCTGCGATACGCCGCTCTTCTCGCCTCCGCCGGCTCAAGACCGTTCTCCGCATGCTGTTGCGATCTAAGCTCCAGGTGAAGGCGCATCTCCTCTTCCAGTTCTGCCTGGAATTGCTGGCGGCAAAACAGCATGCGCAGACGGCGCAAAAACTCGTATACACCGTTCATTCCTTCATCTCCTCACGCCGGCTGAATCACGCGCGTAATGGCTTCCATCACTCGCTCGAACTGCGAAATCTCCAGCGTCAGCTGCCTTCGCCCCGCGGCCGTCAGCTTGTAGTAGCGCGCCCGCCGGTTTCCCGCCGTCGTGCCCCACTCCGCCGTCACCCATCCCTTGATCAGCATCCGCTGCAACGCTGGATAGAGCGATCCTTCCTCCACTTGAAGCACGTCATCCGATCTCTGCTGAATCAAATTGGCAATCTCGTACCCATGCAGCTCACCCTGCAGCGCAAGCGTCTTCAGGATCAGCAGGTAGAGCGTCCCCGGTGGAATCTCATCGCGATTCAAAACACACCTCGGCAAAGCAGAATGATCTGACATAGTCAGACTATGTGATGACCTTACTTCCATAGTCAGGCTATGTCAAGAGGCGATCTTATGCCCAGCGACGCAAAGCCAGATCGGGCTGGGAAGTAGATCATTCCCAAGGCATCGGACCCCGCTCTCAATCTTCGTACGGCTCACTAGATTGTGTGGTGCAAAGAATGCTACTTGGAAAAATATGAATATCCAGGCTTTCCTCACTTGACAACTACTAAGCCGTCTGTGTATTAAGATGTCTTAGTATGAAAAAAGCAGACACCATGCAGGGCTCGCTCGACCTGCTCGTCCTGAAAGTCCTATCTCGCCAGCCAAAGCTGCACGGCTATGCCATCATGACGGCCATCAAGCACATCTCCGGCGACGTTCTCAACACCGAGGTCGGATCGCTCTACCCGGCGCTGCACCGCATGGAGGAGGCCGGATTGATCCGTGCCGAATGGGCCCCCAAAGACAGCGGCCGGCGAACTCGGCTCTATCAGCTCACCGCCGCCGGCAAAAAGCAGCTGGCCGCAGAGTTGCCTCGCTGGCTCACCGTAAGCTCCGCCATCAACCGCGTTTTGCAGGAGGCTTAATATGTCGATCTGGTCGCGCATCAGCTACGTCTTCCGTGGGGATCGTCTCAATCGCGAAATTGACGAGGAATTCGCCGACCACATTGAGGAAGCCATCGCCGCCGGCAATGACCCCGCCGAAGTGCGCCGCAGCTTCGGCTCCCAACTCCGCCTGCGCGAACAAAGCCACGACGCCCGCATCATCGCCTGGCTCGATTGCCTACGTGCCGACCTGGTGTTCGGCTGGCGCCAGTTGATGAAGCGCAAAGTCACTACCGCCGCCGCCGTCCTCTCGCTCGCCCTCGCCATCGGCGCCTGCACCTCCGCCTTCCGCCTCATCGACGCGCTCTTCCTCCGCCCGCTCCCGGTCGCGCATGCCGATCGTCTCAACGTTCTCACCGTTCGAGTTCCCGATGGCAATCGCGCACCCCGCACCTTCGAGCAATTCTCTTATCCCGAATTCGCCCGCCTGCGCGCCGCCGCTCGGGGTCAGGCTGAACTCATCACCGCCTCCTTTATAAGCCGGACCGACCTGACCTATGCCACCGACAATGAAATGGAAAAGGGCTATGTGCAGTATGTCTCCGGCTGGATGTTTCCCACCTTCGAACTGCAGCCCACACTCGGCCGTCTGTTTACAGCTAACGACGACCGCACTCCCGGCGCCAGCCCCTACGCTGTCATCTCCTACAACTACTGGACCCACCGTTTCGGCAACGATCCTAACGTTCTCGGTCGTTCGGTCCACATCGGCGGCCAAATCTTTCAGATCATCGGCGTTGGACCCAAGTCCTTCACCGGCACCGAACCGGGTACCATCACCGATATTTTTCTGCCCGCCATGATGAACCCGCTGGTCACCCGCGACGATAGTCGATGGCTCCGCATCCTGGCCATCGTCAATCCAGGCGTCGCCATCGAGCCGCTGCGGGCAAAGTTGGATGCGGTCG
The DNA here is from genome assembly GCA_963735505.1 of uncultured Acidobacteriota bacterium. Taxonomy (GTDB): domain Bacteria; phylum Acidobacteriota; class Terriglobia; order Terriglobales; family Acidobacteriaceae; genus JAKAAZ01. The sequence continues at coordinate 819,407 of CAVTLR010000019.1, forward strand.
GCCTGCACTTTGAGACCGAGCGAGCCCATGGCTTTGTCGGCATGTCGAAACACGACATCGAAATGTTCCTGCAAATGAAGATCCTGATCGAGCCAGCCGCTTCCGGTGTCTCCACCTTGCAGAACGATTACCGCCGCGCTCTGGTCTGGCTCGGCATCCTGGTTGTTCTGGTGCTGTTGATCGCCTGCGCCAACGTGGCCAACCTTATGACCGCGCAAGCCGCATCCCGCGCACGCGAGATGGCCCTCCGCATCTCGATCGGAGCCGGTCGCTGGCGCCTCCTACAACTCGTGCTGGTGGAAAACGCCATGCTCGCGCTCTTCTCCGCCGCATTGGGCGCAATCTTCGCCTGGTGGGCCGCGCCTTTTGTCGTCAGCCGCATCAACCCGGCCGACAATCCTGCGCACCTCTTCCTCCCCGCAGACTGGCGAGTCCTGGTCTTCGGCCTGTTGCTCACGCTGGTGGTCACGCTTCTTTTCGGACTCGCACCAGCACTGCGCGCTTCGTCAATCCAGCCGGTCACCGCGCTCAAAGGCAATGAGGAGCCTCACTACAAACGTCGCTCCATGTATGTGTTGATCGCCGCACAAGTCGCTTTTTGCTTCGTTGTCCTGTTTCTCGCCGGGCTCTTCGTCGCCACCTTCCACCATCTTTCCAGCCAGCCGGTCGGCTTTGACGCCAAAGACCTGCTCCTGCTCGAAACTGTCGCCCCTAACGCTCAGTCGCCGGAGTCATGGTCGCACGTGGCGGACACACTCCGCGCCGTTCCCGGAGTCAAAGACGTTGCCATCGCCAGCTGGCCGCTGCTCTCGCAAATCAATTGGAGCGACTCCCTCTCCATCAATGCCGGACCGCCCACAGATGCGTCGGGCTATTTTCTCTCCATTTCGCCCGGTTGGCTCAAGACAATGAAGATGGGGCTCATCGAAGGGCGCGACTTCAACTCTACTGACTCCTTCCCGGGCGAAGCCATTGTCAACCAAACCTTCGTCAAAACTTTCTTCAACGGTGGCGACCCCATCGGCCACACCTTCGAAAAGGTAAATCCCGATGGTTCACGTCAACTCTGCCAGGTCATTGGTGTGGTTGCAGACGCGGCCTACAGCAGCCTGCACGATCCCATCCTCCCGGTCGCTTACGTCCCAGTTCGCGCGTTCGATTCCAAAGGCGGTATCATCCCGCTCGATGACGGAACCTTCCTGCTCCGGACCTCCGGCATTAACCCGCTCTCTCTGGCGCCGACGGTGCGCCGCCTGATCGCGCAAACCAACCGTGCCTATCGCGTCAGCAATGTGCAAACCCAGCAGGAACTGGTCGACAACCAGAGCATCCGCGAACGTCTTCTCGCATTGCTCGCCGTCTTCTTCGCCGCGATCGCACTGCTGCTTGCCGCCATCGGCCTTTACGGTGTGCTCAGTTACTCCGTCCTTCAGCGTGAGCGCGAGATCGGCATTCGCATCGCCGTGGGCGCCCGCATCGGCAGCATCGCCCGTCTGGTCACAACGCAAGTTTTCGTCACGGTGATGATCGGCGCAGCCGCCGGCATCGCACTTGGCATGGCGTCAATCCGCTATGTTCAAACGCTTCTCTTCGGTGTCAAAGGCACCGACCCATCCATGCTGATCGGGCCGGCACTGATCCTTCTCGCCGCAGTCCTGCTGGCGACGCTTCCCGCTGTCGTCCGTGCCGCACGCATTGACCCGACCATCATGCTCCGCGCGGAATAGGTTTGCCACCTGCGGCCAAACTATCGCACCGAGGATTCGCAGCCGCCTCTTCCCTTCTCGCATCATCAGGGAAGCGAATGCCGCCCTCCCCGGAAGCCCAGCTTGGTGTGCGCTACTGTCAGTCGTGGCTTGCTCTCGGCACATTGAATCGCTCGAGCAAAGCGCGTTTACCGGGAATCACAAACGAAGATCGGAAAATGTCCCATTTGGTAAATCACTTTGCCAGCACTTCTCACATCGTTGCCAGGAATAGCTGGTTCGGGTACAGGGCTTCCACGACTTTTCGGATGACCTGGTTTCCATTCTCTCCATTTGTAAAAACTATTACTCCGATTCCTTGTGACGGCACAAACATGGCAAACGTCCTCACTCCCCAATCGGAGCCGTCATGGGTCAGAATCTTTACCCCATTTACTGTTTCGACTTCCCATCCCAAGCCCATTCCGGCCGTGATGGTGCAGTGTCCTACTTTGCCAGCGATCTTGCACAATTTGTCGAGGTCTTCCGGCTTCACCAAATCTCGCGTCATGGTCGCGCGTTCTGCGGCAATCTCCCTCGTCAAGCCTTCGTCGTGCATCACGCTCACCACAAATTTCGCATAGTCACCAATCGTCGTCCGCAGCAGGTCAGCGCCATTCCAAGTCGTCACGACAGGGTCTATAGATGTTTCTCCCTTTGGCCCGTGGGGAACCGCCAAATGCCCGGCATACCATTCCTTCGCTGTGTACGAGGTGTCCTTCATTCCAATCGGATCGAATACGATCTGCTGCGCCAGTGCATCGAAAGGTTTTGCCATTTTATTTTCGGCAAAGCGACCAACGTACATGTATCCCTCTCCCGAATATCCTGTTTGAGTTCCCGGCTGCCATCGTATCTTTAGCACTCCGCCCGTCATTCGCCGCCAGTTCGCAAACCCAGTCTGGTGCGACAAGCACAACCGTGGCGTCAGCAATTTGCTCCAGGGATCATCCTTTATATCCGGATCAACCCAGAATGGTGACATCGATTCATCCAGCGAAAGCTTCCCTGCAGAAGCCAATCGCAATACTGTCTCCGCTGTTATCGGCTTGGTCAGCGACGCCATGTTGTACAGCGTTTTCCCAGTCGCCGAAACTCCCGGACTCTGCTCCCCATACAACGCTGTCCACGCCACTTTTCCATCTTCGATATATGCCACCGCTACGCTTGGCACATCGCTCTGTTTCAACCATTCCGCCGCATGGGCATCAATCTGAGCGCGGCCATTTGCCTTGGCTGTAACGGTGGGTGCAGTAAATTGCCCCTTGTGCTGTCCCGCAGCCAGGTACGTGCCCATGCATCCCATTACGGCTATGACCAACACTTTTCTCGCACGATAGACGTTAAGTCTCATCATTCCGCCCGTTCCCATTTTCCTATCGGGAATTGCCGATTACCTCGGATGGCCGAAGGACCGTCCACTTCGTTTCGGAATCAACCTCGGCGGAGAGTGGGATACCACTTGCTGCACCCAGAGCATCACAAAGAGACGCGCAAAGTATGATCCACACACGCGCAAGACCGGTCGATGCGAAATCGCTTAAGCGCTGCTTGGCCATCAAAACCAGCCCCCGGATGGCACCAGGCCATTGATGCGCAGATACGTGACCAGATTTCCGTAATGTAAGGCGTCATGATTTCCGACTTGCGTCAAGATGAACATCTTGTTCGTCTTGGTACCAAAGAAGTCCGCCGGGTCATTGAGGTGAGCATCGGTAAACCCGGAGTACACGCCATCGCAGTAAGCGAAGGAACCTTTGAGGTAGGCTACGATCTCGGTCTTTGAGGCTTTCGCGGTCGGCGTGGCGGGATTCGTTTCACCCTTGACGTTTGAACACAATGTGTAGGATATATCCGCCACATGGGTCACGATCTCACCAAACGAGCGAACCTCCTTCGTCGGCCGGTAGCTGTACTTTGACTCTGGCATCATGTCTGCCGCGTTCATGATCTTGTCCTGCATGTTGCTGCGAAAAATGGATAGCGTCGTTGTCAGCGGATTCGGCGCCCCGGTCGGATTGGGCAGGTTCGGCGAGATCTGGGCGTTGGCAAAGACGGAAACAGATGCCACTACAACCGGAATCACCACGCGAGCAATGTGTCGGAACATAACAATTCTCCTTTGACTGGGTTCTATTCGTAGCGGAGGGCGAGCATCGGATCGATGCGGGAGGCGCGGCGGGCCGGGAGGTACCCGGCTAGTAGGCCGACCGCCAGAAGCACGGCGACGGAGGCGATGAAGCTGGTTGAGTCTGTGGCAGGGACGCCGAAGAGCATATTGGAAATGAGGCGCGAGCCGGCGAGGGTGACGGGGACGCCGATGGCGACACCGATGGCGACAAGGAGCATGATTTCGCGCATGACGAGCCAGCTGACGCTGGAGCGTTCCGCTCCGAGAGCCATGCGGATGCCGATTTCGTTGGTGCGGCGGGAGACCATGTAGGACATCAAACCGTAAATGCCAATGCAGGAGAGGAAGACGGCGAGCAGGCCGAAGAAGGTGGAAAGTTGCGCGACGAGGCGCTGCCGTGCGATAGAGCCGGAGACTTGCTGGTCGACCGTGGTGACGCTGGTGATGGGGAGGTTCGGATCAATGGAATGGATAGTGCTCTGTACGGCGGCGGAGACGGCGGTGGAATCGCCGGTGTAGCGGACAACAAGATCACGGAGGTACTGTTGACGCTGCGAGTAGAAAACGTAGTCGAGCGTTTGGGGCGGTTCGTCGAGGTTTTGGAATTTGACGTCCTTGGCGATGCCGATGATCTGCATCTTCCAGGGGCTATTGGGGTCGCCGATGGCATAGTTGCGGCCGATGGGATTGGAGTTGGGAAAATAGGTTTTGGCAAAACGCTCGCTGACGACGGCGACAAACTGCGAACTGGCTGTATCCTGCGGGCCGAAGGCGCGGCCGGCGATGAGGGGAATGTCCATGGCTTTGAAATAGTCGCTGCCAACAACGTTGTGTTTGACGTCAACTACGCCAGTAGTGTCGCCGCCTGGGATGAAGACGCCCCCATTCCAGGAGCCCTGATCGAATGTGAAGTAGGCGAAGCTGGCGGCGGTGACGGAATGGACCGCGGCGACGCGCTGCTCGATCTGCTGATAGAGGGCGGTGAGGCGGGGTTCGTTTTCCATGTAGCCGATGGAGCTGGGGTCGAGACTGAGGACGAGGGTCTTGCTACGGTTGAAGCCGGTATCGACATGGTTGAGGTTGATGAGGCTGTGGACGAACAGGATGGCGGCGACGAGAAGGACGAGCGAGAAGGCGACCTGAGTGATGATGAGCGATTTGGCGAGCGGAGATTTCGCGGAACTGCTGTTGGCGCTGCGACCGTCTTTGAGAGATTCGACGAGTTCGAGCTTGGTGGCGCGGATTGCGGGGAGGGTGCCGAAGAGTAGGGCCGTGAAAACGGTGACGACGAGGGTGAAAAGCAGGAGACGCAGGTGGATGGAGACATCGAGGGGAATGGTGTCTGGGCCGCTGGAGATGGTGTGAAGCAGGAAACGGTCTGCGAGGGCGGCAAGGGCGATGCCGAGCGCGCCGCCGATGGTTGCGAGCAGCAGACTTTCTGTAAGAAGCTGGCGAACCAGACGCGAGCGGCGTGCGCCGAGGGCCTGACGGACGGCGAACTCGCGGCCGCGGGCCGTGGAACGGGCGAGAAGAAGATTGGCAATGTTGGCGCAGGCGATCAAAAGAACGATGCCGGTGAGGGCCATGAGCATCTTCAACGGCTGAGAGTACTGGCCGCGAAGCGCAGAGAGACCCTTTGCGATGGGTGTGAGCACGACATGAGTTTTTTGTAGATCGGCGAGGTCTTTCTGATTGGTGTGGTCATTGCGGTAGGCGAACCAGATCTGGTGGAAGAGGAGATCGATGTTGGAGGTTGCCTGCGCGAGCGAGACGCCGGGTTTGAGGCGGCCGACGATGTAGAGCGGTTCACTGAACCTGTCAGAGTAGCTGCCCCACTTGGGCGGGACTGAAGCGATCATGGACATGGGGACCCAAATGTCAGGCTCCTGGCCGACGGTGGTGCCGAAAAATTCCTGCGGGGCGACGCCGACGATGTCGAAGATGGTGTTTCCGAGCTTCAGTTTGCGGCCGAGAACGTCGGGGTCGCGGGAGAGTGCGCGGTTCCACCATGCATAGCTGATAACGGCGACGGGATGGTTGCCTTCGGTACGGTCGTCGTCATCAGTGAGCATGCGACCCGTGAGCGGGCGGACGCCGAGGGTGGGAAAGTAAGTACCAGAGACGAGTTGGACCTTCATCGGCTCGGGGTGGGTGCGGCCGGAGACGGTTCCATAGACAGGGTTGGTGATGCTGAAGATGGAAGCGGTGCTGCTGAAGACAGAATTATTTTTCTGCAGATCGCGATAGAAAGAATAAGAATAGAGATTGGCGTCTGCCCAGACGTCCGAGAGGCCGCTATCGATGCCGTCACCGAGCACGACGAGCTGCGAGGGTTGCTGCACGGGTAGATTGCGGAGCAGGACTGCGTCGAGAAAGCTGAAGATGGCAGTGTTAGCGCCAATGCCGACGGCGAGTGAGAGCAGGGCGACGGCAGTGAGCGCAGGACTGCGAAGCAGAGAGCGCAGGCCGTAGGCGATATCTTTCAAAAAACTTTCGAGCCATTCCGAACCCCAGGCGAGATGAGTTTGCTCGCGAATAAGAGTGGGATTGCCGAAAGCACGCAGGGCGGCGCGGCGGGCTTCCTCGGGTGGCAAGCCGCGTTCCTGCTGCTCTTCCTCTTCCAGTTCGAGGTCAGAGTTTATTTCCCGCTCCAAATCTGCATCCCGTTTCCCGATCCGCCACCATCTCATCTCAGGTCTCCTCACCGGCGGGCCACATTACCCGCGCCACAGCTTCGGCCATCTGTTTCCATTGCGATTCTTCGACGACAAGTTGCTTCCTGCCCTTTTCTGTAAGCCGGTAATACTTGAATTCCCGATTACGATCAGCGGCCATCTCCCATTTGGAAATAATCCATCCCTTTTGTTCCAGACGGTGCAGTGCAGGATAGAGAGAGCCATGCTGCATTTGCAGGAAGTCGTTCGTGGTCCGCTGGATGTGCTTGCCAATCTCATGACCATGCGCTGAACCGTAGACAAGCGTTCGTAGAATCAGCATGTCCAGGGTTCCCTGGAGTACATTCGCGCGTTGCTGCGTATTTTTACCCATAGTAGGCATCCGACCCTCAATTGGGAATGATAGTAGACATTCGACTATCGATTGTCAAGATTCAAATTGTACGTTTGCTTGCCGAACGATGTATTCAGCCCGGCACACTCATGCACACCTGAATGTTGTGCTGATTTTCTACCGATGGGAATCTAAGCAACTCGGAAGCAATCGCCAGTCGGCGCTCCGGAAGCCCAGAAAATCGAGGTTTCCGACACCAATCAACAATGGAAGGATTGCATGCAATTTCGACATGCGTGAGACTGCTCTCCCCCATAACAACCCAGCTTCGCGTGCGCCCTGTTGCCACTTGGGACCTGCACTCGTGCCCACTCAATTAGTCAAGGCAAACGTGTTTCTGGGGGCGCGTGTTGAGAGCACCTACTGCTGTCCTGTTTCCAAATGCTCCGCTAAAAAGGGCAGGACCTCTTTGGTCATCCGTGAGCTTTTGCCCCAGTAGGCGTCGTCTCCAATCCCGTTGAACTCTTCGGCTTCATGCTCGATCCCGTATTCATTCAAGAGATGGGTCAACGCCTGGTTGGCATAGACGTGGTCATAGATGGAATCGTTGCGTGGCCAATCAATTTTGATTGCCCGGAGTTGTTTGATCTGTTCCAGATGTTGTGGGACAAGCTCAGCAATGAAAAAGCGGGAACGCAACTGCCTCATGCGCTCTGCATTGACCAGAAAATTGCCGGCTGTCTCCTCTACAGGCAGATCCACATAGAGCGGCGCCTTCGCTGGATTTGGCAGAAAGGCCTGAAACATCGAGAGGAAGAGCGTCGAAAAGCCCGCGTTCTTCACCTGGGCTAAAGAACTTGCATGCTCGAGCAGGGCCCAGTCCGGCCTGGATGTGAATACCTCCACACCGGAACCTGTACCTACTGGGTGCATTGCATAGACAGTGCCAAAAACGTCAGGATGCAGAATTGCCAGCCGGAGTGCGCCGTAGCCACCGATGAAGTTACCAATGATCGCGCGCGACGAGCTTCTCGCCAGAGTGCGGAAGTTGGTGTCGATGTAGGGTACAAGTTCCTTCACCGCGAAGTCATCCCAATTGCCTGTTACGGAGGAATTGGTGTACCAGGATGGACCCAGTGGTGTTGAGAAGTCAGCAACAACGAAGATGCAGGGCGGAATAGTCTTCGCTGCGATCGCTTGATCGAAGACCTTTGCTGCGCTGTGCCGAGCGAATTCCTCCATGGGATCGAGCAACATGTATACCACTGGATATTGCTGATGGGATGTTGCGTAGCCGGCCGGCAGGTAAATCAGCAGCTTCCTCAAACTGTCCGTTCCGATCTTGCTGTGTTGAAGGCTCGCAGCATGGATTTCACGCTCAACGACCGATCCGTTGTCGAAGGCCAGAGCCTGCCGGTTGAACAGAGTGAGAGCGGTGAAGGCGGCAACCACACAAACCAGATATACGACGCGCTTATGAATAGGCATGACGAGCTCGGAAGGATTTGATCCAGCAGTACATGGCAGGCGCTGCCAGCAGCGAAGCGTTCAGCATCGTGTAGCCATGGCTAAAAATGGGCGGCCCCAGGATCAGTGTCAACAGCAGCATGAAAACAATCCCGACTCGGTGGTGGTTCCTTTGCCGATATCCAATCCATGCTCCATAGATTGTGGGAATCGCGAAAAGAAAGAGGGATCCCATCTGTAAGCCCGAGCCGTGATACTGAAGGGCACAGACGATTGCTGGCATAAATATCGCGATTGTGGCTAACAAAGCTATCGTGCGGGCGCGAGACATAGCGGCGATGCCAACGCCGAGAGAAGCGGTCCAGAGGAGAGCGCACAGGCGCAGAAGCTCGACAATGCCGAGGAACGAACCCGCTTGGATTTCGCGCGAAACCTGAGTGGACAGGGCCACGCTGAGGCCGACGAGCAGAGGGCTGATGATGGCTGCGACGGCGATACAGATCCAATCGCCTACACCAGTGTATGGAGGCAGACAGCGCCGCCAAATCAATGCTGAAAGGTCGAAATGGGCGTTGAGATTCGATAGTCCGCTTTCGCAAATGTCGCCAAGGATGGCTTCGCGATCTTCGCGGGGAAGAAGTCGTGCGAGCGCTTCAAGAGAGCGTGTCATCGTGAGATCTCTGCCCACCGCACATCGCGGCTGGCTACGGAAATCATCTTGTAGAAGTCAGCGGCCGCCCGAGCACCTGCAGCCGTCACTTTTACCATTCTCTTGGCGCGACCGCCGCGCTCCGTCGTAGGCTCGCCCATTCGTGTCACAATCAGACCTTTTGCCTCCAAACGGTCCAAGCCGGTGTGAATCGCTCCTATTGAGCGAACCTGTCCATCCTCTTGAAGACGCTTCCGTATCGAAGCACCATACGCCCCGTCTTGCAGAGAGCTTGCAACCGCCAATAACAGGTATTCGAATTCACCGATCGCCATTACCTCTGCAATGTAGCTCTAATCGCACGCAGTGTCAAGATGTCGATCGCTTACCCTGCCTCGGACCGGGAAGATTGAATCCATCAGGGCCTATCTGCGGAAGAAGCCGCCGCAATACGCGCATCGATCTCGACCAGCCGGGAGCTCAAAACAAAACGTATCGCGCCCTCGATGATTGAAATGGACTCGACTGTAACGAGAGGTCGTGACGACTGGTTTGGTGACGAATGGTGTTCAGTCGTATCGTGAAAAAGTTCAATCGCCTGGAGAAATCGTGAAGTATCGCGTCGGCGTAGTCCCGAGCGCCTTTCGAAAAGCGGCAATCAATGCGCTGGGCGTGCTGTAACCCGCTTCGAGCGCGGCGTGCGTCACCTTCGCTCCTTCGCCCAGGAGGCGCATGGCCTGCATGAGGCGCAATTGCTGCCGCCACTTGCCGAAGGTCATCCCCGTGGAAGCCAGAAAAAGCCTTTCGACCGTCCTCCTGCTGGCGCCGCTTCCTCGCGAGAGTTGTTGCAGCGGCCTGCGGTTGGAGGGATCGGCCAGCAACAGCTCGGCGACGCGAATCGCTCTTGGATCGTCCGGGAGTGGAAGCTGCAGAGGCACCAGGCTGACAACGCGAAGCTGATCGAGTATCACATCGATCAGGTGACTCTGCGCTGCGGTTCGCCGGTGCAGGGAGCCGACGCTGCACGCATGGAGAATCAGCTCCTTCAGCAGCGCGGAGACATTGACGACGCAGCAGTCGCGGGGCAGCGATCGAGCAAGCTTCGGCCTGAGGTACAGTGTCCGCATCGCAACTTGCCCCGACATCGTGATCGCATGCGGAACTCTTTCCGGTATCCATACAGCGCGGTTCATGGGGACCACCCACGCACCATCCCCCGTAGTTACCGTCATGACTCCTCGCGAAGCGAAAACCAGCTGATCGCGATCGTGGAAATGACGCGGGATCACTCGACCCGCTGCGTAGTCGTGCGTCAGGGTGACGATCTGCGCGCGATTGCGCGGCAGCCGATCGAAGACGGCGGTTTGTCGCTTTATCGACACTCATTGACACAATATCGAAAGTTTGACTGACGATAAAGTCCTACGCTCAAGCATGCTTCGACACTTCAATGGAACACGGGCATGAATCGTCTCCATCGCTCGTTATGCAGCTCTGCCCATTGGCGACATACGCTGGAGCGGCGGTTGCCCTGGATCCTTTCCGGGGCGGATCTGGGAGCAGAGGTTTTAGAAGTTGGTCCGGGTCCAGGTCTCACATCCGACTTCCTTTGTGCGCGGGTTCCACGGCTCACGGCCATCGAAGCCGACCCAAAGCTGGCAGAGTCTCTGCGGTTGCGGATGAGCGGCTCCAACGTTTCGGTGGTGACCGGCGACGCGGCATCGATGCCTTTTCAAGACGCAGTTTTTTCCGGATGCGCAACATTCACCATGCTGCACCATGTGCCTTCCCCTGAGTTGCAGGATGCGGTGTTCCGCGAGATGAAACGAGTTCTGCGTCCCGGGGGCGAACTGGCAGGCAGCGATAGTTTGCCCGGCGCGTTCATGCGGCTCATTCATCTTCGCGACTCGTTTGTTCCGGTCGACCCGGACACTTTCCCCGGACGCATGGAAGCAGCCGGGTTCGAGGTGATTGACGTCGAGAAGGCATCTGGCTTTTTCTGGTTTCATGCGCGGCGTCCTTGTGACACGACAGACGCGCGAGGTCGGATTCTGCAGCAAGGACGCCGGTGATTCAACAACAAGTCGAGCCGGCGGACCGCACGCCTGACGGTTCGGCATAAGGAGGAACCTACATGAATTGCGGATCGGTAAACAGAACTCGAATTTCGATCATGCTTCTTGCGATCGCGCTGAGTGGAGCGTGGATCGGCCTGGCGACGCGGGCCTTCGGCGCCACCAACGCCGCAGCTTGCGCGACAAATCCAAACAACAGGGCGCTGGACTTCTGGTTGGGTCACTGGACGATTGCCGCCCCTGGTGGTGCGCCGAATGCGACCAGCAAAGTCACTCTTGAGCTCGACAAATGTCTCGTCGTCGAACTATGGGATGGCGGCCGCGATCACGCAGGAGAAAACTTTTTTGGATACAGCGCAGACGACAAAAGCTGGCACGGCCTATTTGCCGACAACGAGGGCCGTGTGCACGTCTTCCTCCATGGCAGCGTCAGGGACTGGGTCCGCCGAATTCTCAGGCCCCAGCCGGGGACCGCAGGGAGGGACCATTCTGAATCGAGTGACGATCCGTCGCATCAGCGAGACGCAGGTTGAGCAGACCTGGCAGAAGTCTTCCGACGGTGGCAAGACCTGGACAACCGTATTTCGCGGAGAATACACGCGCAGGAAGCCGTGAAGAAAGGGATCGAGATGGGCTTACAATTGCGTTCGTGGCTCCAGTGCGCAATGGTGCTGGCGCTCGCCTTCACTTCCCTGGTCGCTGCGGACCCCCGTTCGATCGCGCCGAGGGTGACAATCAACACCGGAATGTTAGAGGGCCTGCGTTCCGGCGTGGGCGCGGCGTTCCTCGGTGTTCCCTATGCAGCTCCCCCCGTCGGCAAACTGCGATGGGAACCGCCGCAACCGTCGTACCCCTGGAGCGGCACGCGAAGGGCTGTGCAGTTTGGCCCGGCATGTCCACAATTGCGCGCTGGATGGCTGCCCTATCCAGTGTGGAGCGAAAACTGTCTGTACCTCAACATCTGGACTCCAAAACTTTCTCTCCATGCCAACCTGCCAGTTATCGTCTACTTTCATGGCGGATCGAATCGCGCCGGTTACAGCCAGCTCACTCCGGTTGGCCCAGCACTGTCTCCACTGGATGTCGTCATCGTTACTGCGAATTATCGTCTGGGTCCGTTCGGGTTTTTCGCCTATCCCGCGCTCACGCGACATCGCCGCACCATGCGTCAGGAAACTACGGAATTCTCGATCAGATACAAGCATTGCGCTGGGTGAAACAGAATATTGCAGCCTTTGGAGGCGATCCCAATCGGGTCACAGTCATGGGGCAGTCGAGTGGAGCCTACGATATTTGTCTGATGATGGCTTCGCCGCTTGCGCGAGGATTGTTTCAGCAAACCATTATGGAGAGCGGCGATTGCGAGAGCACATTCATTGAGGACATTCGCACTCCTATTCGACTTCAACGGAATCGGTGGGACGGGCGAAAGCAACGGCGAACGTCTCGCCGCCGATCTGGGAGTTGCCGACGGGCCCGGCGCCACTGGAAAACTTCGCGCCATTTCCCCCGAGAGGATTTTAAAAACGTGGAGTGGCGATCAGAAGATTCAATTTGACGCTATCGTCGACGGCTGGGTCATTCCCGAGCAACCAGCCAGGATCTTCGCCGCGGGGAGGCAGGCACACATTCCCGTTCTGGTTGGCAGCAACGCGGATGAAGCAACCGTTTTCGGACCGGGCCCGGCAACGGTTTCCGATTACTGGAAGTATCTTCGAGCCGATACGGGAGTCTATGCAGAGCAGGAGTTCCGATTGTGGCCGGCATTTTCGGACGCCGAGGTTTCCAGACAGTATTTGAAGCTCCAAAGTGCCACATTCGCATACGGCGCCTGGTCTATGGCGCGCGCCATGTCCCGCGCCGGCGATCCGGCGTATCTCTATCTCTTCACCTGGGCCGATACCGGCAAGCGCGCAAAACTTGGCGCCTGTCACGGCGAAGAGCTCGACTTTTTGAGCGACAGTTTCCCCAGCAACTGGACAGAGGTCGATGGGCAAAAAAGGTTCGGCGAGACTCTGCGACACTACTGGGCAAATTTTGCGAAGACCGGCCACCCCGGAAGCGCAGGCCTTCCGCCGTGGCCCGCTTACAGCTCCCGTTCCATCCAGGTATTGCAGCTGGGCAGCCGCATTCAGCTTGCACCCGCCTCGTCGGATGTGCGAGGGCTGCAGAAGGTCATGCAGCCGATCCTGGAAAACGCCGGGAAATGATTTCCCGTTTCAGCGAAGTCGCGGGTCGGTTCTACCATACGTCCCTTATGACCCGAAGTGGTGGGGAACGCCGCTCACCACATGCTCGTCAATCTGCGTTTTTGTTCCGGCTAGTTTCCCTTTGCTATACTGCTCCCGCTCTTGCTCTCGACATCGGAGTCTCGCATGCGCTTAGCTCCAACCCTGCTCTTCGCTGCTCTCGTCGCGGCTCCGCCCTCTCTCCCCACTCAGACCACCCCATCTCAGCATCCCCCGCTGACGCCCACCCAAACCGCGTCCATCGATCAGTTCATCCACTCTGAAATGACCCGCCAGCATATCCCAGGCCTCGAAATCGGCATCTACAGCCGTGGACGCATTCTGCTCGCCAAGGGATATGGTCTTGCCGACGTCGAGCTCAACGTTCCCGTCACGCCAGAGACCCTCATGCAGTCCGGCTCGGTTGGCAAACAGTTTGTCTCCGCCGCCATCATGATGCTCGTTGAAGAACACAAGCTCTCCCTCGACGACAGCATCACGAAGTATTTTCCCGACGCTCCGCCTACCTGGAAACCCATCCTCATCAAAAATCTTCTCTCGCACACCTCCGGCCTCTCTGAGTACGAATCCGGCGACCGCATAGGCCCGAATGGTCCTTTTTATCTCCGCCTCGACTTTGCTGAAGACGAGTTAATGAAGAAGATCTACGCCCTGCCCATTGAATGGGCGCCCGGCGATCGGTGGGGCTACCGCAACACCAACTACGTAGTCCTCGGCATCCTCATCCACAAAATCACCGGCGAGCCTTACCAGCAGTTCCTCCACGACCGCATCTTCGCCCCGCTCGGCATGACATCCACCCGCCTCATCAACGACCACGACATCATCATGAACCGCTCCTCTGGTTACCAGCTCGAGAATGGTCAGCTCAAAAATCAGGACTGGGTCTCGCCTACGTTCAACTCCACTGCCGACGGCACGCTCTACTTCAACGTGCTCGACATGGCCAAGTGGGACGAGGCGCTATACGGGACAGAGCTGCTGAAGCAATCGAGCCTCGACCGAATCTGGACCGTGTATCCGCTCAATGATGGAAAGCCCAATCCGGCCGGTTATGGCTTCGCTTGGTTCATTGGTGCGCAGGACGGTCACAAGCGCATCGAGCACGGCGGAGCCTGGCAGGGATTCACCTGCGACATCTCGCGTTATCCCGACGATAGTCTCACCGTTGTCGTGCTTACCAACCTCGACGCCGGCCACTCCAATCCGGAAGTGATCGCGCACGTTGTTGCTGGCCTGGTCAATCCCGTGCTGACCGTGCCCAAGCTGGAGCCGATTGCTGACAACCAGCCGGAACTCGCAGAGCGGGTCAAGAAGCTTCTGAATGAAATTGTCGCGGGCACGGACATTCGCCCGGAAACAAGCCCGCAACTGGCGGCTCTTATCACGCCTGACATGGCAAAACGCGGACAGCAGCGCCTCTCTAAACTCTGGCCCGGTGGAACGCTAACCCTCGTGAAGCGCGTCAAAGGGCCGGAGGGCGGCCCGCAATGGGTCTCCACGTACCGGCTGAGCAAGGGCGACGATGCCATGCTGCTGATCTTTGGCGTCGGCGCGGACACCAAAATATCCATCCTCGGCCTGTCGCCGAATCGCGAATACGAGTGAGCGCTGTATCGCCGCGGCAACGTAACGATGCAGAATTACCAGAACACGAAGGTTGGCGAGCGAGTACTCGGAAACGTATTTCAATCGAGCCTCAGTATCGCAGACCGAGTGTTTGAAAGAGTCGCTGCTGATCTTCATCCAGGTCAGGCACACTCAGGTGATCACTCAACAATTCTCGATGTATTGCCTGCATCATAAAGTGAGTCGCGCCAATTGCCGCGATTGTCAGCGCCATGTGACCCGAGCTCGCTTCAATCCAGGGCTCGACATTGCTCACCAGCAGGACCCAGGGAACGAAGGCCGCCACGTATTTCAGCAATACGATCGCCAGGTTCGCCTTCTCAGCGGCTCTCTCTCCGGTGAAAGGGATGATCTTTACATTCAGGAAAAACGCATCCGTCAGGAGGATGCACGATCCCATCGCCACAAGGATTTGGCCCGCAATGGCTCGCCACCCGTGGGCTTCTGTATGGCTTGCCAGCATTAGAACGCAATAAACCGTGGCCATGATGATGATGGCCCAGGTCAGAATCCAAATTTTGGCAGCGGATAGCTGCTCCCATTCCGGCCTGCCCTTGACGACTCGGAAAACCCAGCGTCCTCGAGGATCTCCAGGCGACACAAATGCCACGCGCAGTCCAGCAATAATCAAAAATGCAGCCATAGGAATCGCTGCTCGGATTCCGTCCGCAGACAATTCAAGGTGGATTCTTCCCTTCTCCACCTGCATCCGGACGACGGTGGAGGCAATCAGTGAGACACATAGTCCGGCATACATCACCAGGTAGATCCGATAACGCTCTACGCGGAAAAGCGTCTGACTGATGAAATGGAAGATGGCTCGGCGAGCAGGGACACGCACCAACGTCTCATGCAATATCCGATTGAATGGCGCAGCCAGGGGGCTCCTCGTATCGCAGGCTGCCGATCCCTCGATCAGTTCACGCGTTCTGCGCCAATACGCGAGCGGATAAAAGAAGACAGCTACCGCGGTCATGGCGAGAGTCGCTTTGTATCCGGCTTGCGCAAGCGTTGCGTATATCGGCAACGCTGAAGACCCCTCGAGAATGTGTTGATACACTCCCAGGAACCAGAATGGAGGAAAGTACAGAACATATGAGTGGCCGGAATGCGGGAATACCGGCAACGCTCCGGATAAGACCGGGATCAAAAACAGAATCATCAGCAACCCCGTAATGAAGGTGGCTTGCAGTACGAGCGATATTTTCCGAAATGCTCGCGCTCCCAACACGGTCAGCAAGAAGCCCTGAACTGCCAATATTGTTGCTGCGGCGAAGATCCCACTTCCTCCAACGGCCAGGATGTGAGCCGCGAGAAACCGACTCGTATTCGGAGGATCGATCGCAGCGGGCAGAGCAAGTGTCGAGAGGAAATTTGCGATCACCAGAAAGCCGACGACGAAAATGCACACAGTCACAATCCTGGCTAGAAAAAGCGTTCGTCGTTTGATGGGCAAGCTGGATAAAACAAAAATGTCCAGCAAATCCGGAAAGAATAAATCCCATTCGAAGACCACGATAATTCCCATCGCCACCATGGAGTAGACGACGAAAAAATAGTGGTCGCCCACCTGGGACCAGTAGGGGCGATGCAACTTGAAGATGTCGTGATACACAGGCCACAGGTACATGGCCGCCACCCACCCAGGAAGACCGGTGGCACATGCTACTTGAATTAAGCGTGTCTTTCCTTCGTCATCGGATGATGCCATCTCGCTGTTGAAGAACCGATCCAGGAAGTGATGAACAAGAATCGCCCACTGACTTTGCTCTCCGCGAACAGGCGCCTCCATCCCGGCGAGCACGTGGAGAGACAGAACCTGGGGCTGCTTACGGCGCTCGGCTCGCAGCTGATTAGACGTTGCCAATTTGCATCACCTCGACCAATTCGCGTGCCACAACCTTGGTATCTTGCTGCTGCACGAGTTGAGCAAACACGCTCTCCAGGCTTGCCAGCTGCATTACTTTCGTTAGTTCCGCTGGGGGAGCGTCCGCCACGATACTTCCCTTCGCGATCACGATCACCCGATTGCAAATCTGCTCGACTACTTCAAGAACATGCGAAATATAAAGGATGGCTTTGGCCTGCGCGGAGAGCTCTTCCAACAAGTCTTTAAACAGGCGCGAGGATACGACGTCGAGGCCGGAGAGCGGCTCGTCAAAGATCAAGAGCTTCGGGTCATGCATCAATGAGGCTGCAATCAGCACGCGCTGCTTCATGCCCTTTGAATAGGAAGAGATCGTCGAATACTGCCATGACTCCAGGTTGAGGAGTGCCAGCAATCTCTTCGCCTTCTCCTCGATGACTACTTCCTTCATTCCGCGCAATCTGCCTACGAGCTGCAGATATTCGAGACTGGACAAGTGGGTATAGAGATGCGCCTCCTCCGGAACGTAGCCCAGCAGAGCGTGAAAACTCTCCAGATCATTTTGGATGTCAGCGCCCTGAAAAAGGACGCGGCCATCATTCGGTCGCAGCAGTCCAGTGATGATCTTGACCGTGGTTGATTTACCCGCGCCATTCGGTCCAAGAAACCCGACAATTTCCCCCGGCGCGACGCTGAAACTCACATCCTTGATCGCCGGAATACCGCGATAGCTCCGTGACAGATTTTGCAGTTCAAGCATTGCGGAAGCCTCCGGTTGCTGGCGTGTGGTGGAGGTCTGCCTCTACGGGTACTTCCATCCGCACTCTGTACCCTATGTAGCATGCTACGTTATCACTGGTCAAGTAGTGAACTACATAGGTACAATTCCTGCTATGGAAGTCGAGGCAAAGCTCTCCCACACAGCGGCCATGATTCTTCACGCCATTCATGCCGGGAATGTCTACGGCTTCAGCGTGATGGAGGTGTCCGGTCTCCCAAGCGGAACGGTGTACCCGGCGATGCGGCGTCTGGAACGAGATGGCCTGATCCTCTCGCGCTGGGAACAGCAGTCGATTGCAGACCAGCAACAACGACCGGCCCGAAAATATTACAGGCTTACCCGGACGGGCAAAGCTACATTGGAATCCCTGTATAAGCGCTACCCGCTCCTCTCCCGGATGATTCCGCTTCCTGAGGTCAACAGGGCATGAAATTGTTTCGATTTATCCAGTACCCGTCGCCTACCTCTCGCCATTCTGCATACTGCGGCGTGGCTCGTGCCCGTGGTTCAGCGGAGGGAATGGCTTGCAGAATGGAAGGCGGAACTTTGGCACGTTTGCGACAGTCGCGTGCGGAAGCAACAGGGCTGTCCCGATGACATGCAACAGGCAACAATGTTTTGTCTCGGAGCTTTCAAGGATGCATTTTGGCTGCGCCGAGAGAATCCAATCTCAACCCATTCAGAAGTTCTCCAGGTGGGTTCGCCGGCGCGATGCATTGCCTTGCTGTCAGCACTGGCAGCCGTCGCCGTTTTTCTGGCTGGCCTTCTACCCGGGGTTCGAAAAGTCGTTCTTCCGTATCCATATCCCAACCCGCAAACCCTCGTTTTGATCTCACCCAGTGGCCACACGGCGGAGCCGTTTCCCTCCATCGCTCTTGCGAACTTTCAATCATGGAGAAGCAATACGCACGATCTGTTCAACGGAATGGCCTTCTATCGACCGATTGTGGCGAGGCTTGTGTTAGGCGGTCATCAAGGCTCGAAAATGTCTTTGGCTTTGGCAAGCGACAATCTATTCCAGGTGCTGGGAGTTCCCGCCGATTTCTATATTCCGACTTCGAAGAACCCAGCAAACGCAGAGAGATTGGTCCTGAGCCGTTCAGCCTGGAAAAAGTACTTCCATGGGAATCCCAATATATCCGGAACGATTCTCGAGGTGGCCGGACAAAAGGCTATTGTCGTGGGTGTTATCGACGATTCTTTATGGCGCCTTCCAGGACGAGTGGATGGCTACCTTTTAGAGGACGCGCATGCCATGGCCGAGTTGCCGTCGGACTCCAATGGATACGTAGTTGCCGACGTGAAGCCATCCGATTTTCCCCCTCCGGCCAATGGGCAATGGCAAATGTCGGTCCCGGATCCAGACGTTGGTGCTGGAAACTACGATTGCGTTTCACTGACTGAACGAAGCAAGCAGCCCATGTTCTGTTTTCTCTTTGCGCTCGCCCTTGCCTGTCTCACCCTGCCGGCAATAACTTCTCTGCCGTTAGGGGACTACTCAGAGAACTTCACTCACTCTCACGAAGGAAATGAAATTCGCAGATGGACGTTTTTGGCGTCGAAACTTGCGCTCATCCTCGTCATTGTTGGTTTCGCGTCGCTGGACCTGGCGCATGTAAGCGCTTCAATCAATTCTCTGACCGCCGAATACATTCAGCTTGCCAGTTCACTCTGCGGGTTTCTGTTCGCATTTCGCTGGGCGCTGCACGACCAGAGGCGACGTTGCCCGAAATGCCTGCGATCACTAACGCATCCTGCCTACGTCGGCCAATCCTCGAGGAACTTCCTCGGCTGGAATGGCACTGAACTGATGTGCGTCGGCGGCCATGGTTTGCTGCACATTCCCGATATGCCGACCAGTTGGTTTAGCACACAACGCTGGCTCTATCTTGATCCCTCGTGGAGCAGCTTATTTTCTGACGCCTACGTGGGAACGCTCTGAATTCAGGAACTACCCATAAACCCGGCGACGTTGATTTTTTCAACCATAAAAATGTATTGCTGATGGTGCCCGGAGGAGGATTTGAACCCCCATGGGATTGCTCCCTGCGGATATCAAGTGCGACCGGAGCAGTTTTGCATCAAGTCGCCCTACGAAGCACAAAGACGCTAACTGATTCTATTTACGATGCGCGAATCTCCGGAATAAATGGCGAACTAAAATGGCTTCTCGAAAGTACCTTCTATTGCATCGGACGGCAATGCTTTCCGGGAACAAAGTATCACCACAAAGCGCCAAGAAATGGTGCGGGCTGGTAGCTTTTGGAGCTAGCGGCGCGGCCAAGAAAGAGCCGAAGGTCGGAATCATCAAGGCCGCTATCACGTTCCGCATATGTCCAAGAGTCTGCGCGACAACTCGCAGAATCAACAACCCTCCGATAACCGTATTCCGGTCGTACTCGGCCTTGACCAGTGACTCGGCCTTTATGGCTAACCGAGAGTCCTGGCAGCCTTTGGCTCACGCAAGATAACAGATCGGTACCAATCGATTTCTCAGTGTGCGATTCGGCAACGTTTGAGATTCAAGATATACAGCTCTGTCTCCGATCCGCACGCGAGCCTTTAGATCGGGACGGGTGTCTGCTCAGGCCCCGCAATACGCTTCGAT
Organism: uncultured Acidobacteriota bacterium; assembly: GCA_963735505.1. Lineage (GTDB taxonomy): Bacteria > Acidobacteriota > Terriglobia > Terriglobales > Acidobacteriaceae > JAKAAZ01. Next base: position 839,617 of record CAVTLR010000019.1, read on the forward strand.
TCTCTTGGAGGAAGCAGGCGTGTCGAGTTGAGGATGAACGTCAACTCCGATGCAACGTGAATGAACGCGGCGAGCAGCGGATTGAGATAACCAGCTGCCGCCAAGCCAATCCCAATAGTATCCACCACCAGGGTGCCGTAGAAATTCTGCAGGATAATGCTGCGGCAGTGTCTGGCAATGCGAACAGTTTCAACAAATTTCATCAGGTCATTACCGATCAGCACCACATCCGCGCTCTCGCGGGCGACATCTGTGCCCGCACCCATGGCGACACCAACGGTGGCTTCGCTGAGTGCGGGTGCGTCGTTGATGCCGTCGCCGAGCATGGCCACAACTCTCCCCTGCCGCACCTGTTCCGCAATGAAAGCGGTCTTTTGATCGGGAAGAAGCTCGGCGTGAACATTGCGGATGCCAAGTTGGCTGGCAACTGCCTGCGCAGTCTGTCGAGTATCTCCCGTCAGCAAGACGACATCGATCTTCATGTTCTGCAGGGAATGCACAGCGGAAGCGGAACTGGGCCGCAACTGATCCGCGACAACGATCGATCCAATGCAGTTTCCATTGCGCGCAACAAAAATCTCCGTGCCCTCAGAGGCGGCGCGCTCGGGAGTCGTCAGACCGAGCTCCGCGAAGAGCGTCCGATTGCCTACGACAATTTGTTCCCCTTGCACTAGAGCCAACACCCCTCTGCCAATCCGGTATTCGAAGTGCGCCGGGTGAGAGGCAGGGATATTCTTTTGCTCTGCAAAGCGAACAATGGCGCGGCCCAGCGGATGCTCCGAGCTGCTTTCTGCACTGGCAGCCGCTTCGATGAGCGACCTCTCGGTCACACCGGATGCAGGGTTGACTTCTGTGACCGCCGGCATGCCGAAGGTGAGGGTGCCCGTTTTATCGAGGAAGACGGTATTCAACTGTCCCAGTGCTTCGAGGTAGATTCCGCCCTTGATGATGGAGCCATGCCGAGCGGCTCGTCCGATGGCGCCGAGGATGGCCAATGGAGTGCCGGCCGCGATGCCGCAGGCTCCGGCAACAATGATGACCGAAATCGTGGAGCGGATATTGTGGGTGATGAGAAACGTGAGCACCGCAGCGCCGAGCGCAAAGTAGACCAGATATCCGGCGAGGCGGTCAGCCATCTTTTGGATCGGCGCACGCGAATGCTCCGCCTTCTCCACGGCTTCAATGATCTTGCCGAATGTGGTTTCTTTACCGAGACGATCAGCGCGCACCTGAAGGCTGCCTGCCTGGTTGATTGTGCCTGCATACACTTCTTTGCCCGCGGACTTTTCACTCGGCATTGATTCGCCGGTAATTGCGGCCTCCTCAACAAATGAGTGACCCTGCACAACCTGACCGTCGACGGGAATCCTGCTGCCGGGTCGAATGACAACGATCTCGCCGGGATGGATGGTCTGTGTGGGCACTTCGACAATCTGGCCGTTCCGCAGCACGCTGGCCGTCTGGGGTAGGAAATCAAGCATGTCCTGAATGGCGCGCCGCCCCCGGCCGACGGTCAGTCCCTCCAGAATCTCAGCGGCCAGCACAAATGCGGTGATCACCAGAGCCGTGAAGAACTCTCCGATCGCCAGAGCGGAGAGCAGGGCGATGGTCATCGAAAGCTCCATCGTCATGCGGCGCTCAATGATGTTCTCAACCGCTTCCTTGAAGATGGGGTAGCCGCCGATCAGTGTGGCTGCCAATCCTATGACGCTGACGCGATGGAACGGCTCCCACAGATGGAACCAGACCGTTGCCGCAGCCAATGCTACAAAGAGAACGCGGAGCACTTCGATCAACTCGAATGCGTGCTCATGATCGTGTTCCTCGCTGTGACTTTCCTCGAGATGCCGGTGGGGAAAGTCAGAATGCTGTTCGTACTCGCGGAAGGGGGTTGCGGTTTCGTGGGTGACGGCCATCAAATCTCCTGACTTTTCAGTTGAAATAGCGCTTCACCACGGCGATCAGGTCGTCCGCCGCCGTTTGCTGTGCATGGCGTATTTTCTGCGAGGGGTCAAGCACGTGGAAACGCAAGTGACCTTCAATCAGCTCTGCCATCAGCCCGTTGAGAGCACCGCGACATGAAGCTACCAACTGCAGAATTTCCTCGCATTCACCTTCTCCTTCAAGGGCACGTTCGATAGCTTCCACCTGGCCCTTGATGCGTCGAACACGAGAAAGCGTCTTCGTTTTGTTTTTCGAGATGTGCGACAATATCGTTCTCCCTTCCATCAGTAGTATACTCCCCTATACTATATAGGACGGAGGAAATGAATTCATGCTGGAAACCAAACGCCTGGTGATTGCGCAGATGATTGTGTGTCACGGCTGCTGCTGTGGTGCAACGCAGAAAAACCGCCCCGAGGTGCCGGTCGAGTGGCTGAAGGACGAGTGGCGAAAGCGTGGCCTCTTAAAGCGATTTCAGCTCACGATGAGTGGCTGCGTCGGCCCGTGCGACGTTCCCAACGTGGTGGTGGTGAATTCAAAGGACGGCTCGCAATGGCTGGGTAGTATCACCCATTTCGACCAATATCGGTCGCTACTTGAGTGGGCGGTTCGCTCCGTTGAAGCCGGATATCTGATGGAGTTGCCGCGCGAATTCAAGGACCATCGATTGGAACCCTGGCGCTGAATACTTGGGATAAGCTATATTTTCTATACTCATGTTCCGTTCCAGATCTAACGCGAATGCTAATTGGAAAATCCTCCTGGGGATTCTCTGCATCGCTTTGGTCGTTCTTGGTGGAACAATCCATGTAGCCCACTTCCATGCTCCTGGTGCTGCTCCCGACCCGGGTTGCGCCCTGTGCGCCACGGCACACGTCGCAATTTCTCCTGCAGCGCCTGCTGTAGTTCCGGTTAGAGTACAGCTTGTAGCAGCAATCTTTGCCGAACTGCAGCCCACTCGCCCTCGACGCTTCGTCGTCTCCTCACTTTATATTCGACCCCCGCCTCTGCAAATTGTCTGCGCCTAAAATTCATCTTTAAAAATTGGGGCAATAACAACGACAAAGGGGCTCGTGTATGCACTCGTCTTTACGGCGTGCTGTTTTTCTATTTCTCTTCGTATGTTTCCTGGCGACAAGTCTGCAGGTTGTATTCGCGCAAACCAATTCTGGTAGTGTGAGCGGAACCGTTACCGATCCAACCGGCGCTGTCGTACCAGGCGCAACCGTCACCATCCAAAATCCGGTCAGCGGGTATGCGGAAAGCGCGCAGACTAATTCGTCGGGCGCGTTTCAATTCGCCAACTTGCCGTTTAATCACTACCACATGACGGCCGTGGCGACTGGATTTGGCTCGGTCGCGGAAGATGCTAATGTCAACTCCTCCGTGCCGATGCACATGAAAATTGTCTTAAAGGTTCAGGGGTCATCCAGCACAGTGACGGTGGACGCCGGCGATCTGCTGGAAAACGACACAACCATGCATACCGACCTGGATCGTAAATCCTTTGCCAAACTTCCCATTGAGAGCCAGTCGTCGTCCGTCAGTTCTCTGGTGACCCTCATGTCTCCTGGCGTGGCCGCAGACTCCAATGGACTCTTCCACGGTTTAGGCGATCACGCCTCCAATTCATTTTCCGTCGACGGTCAGCCCATCACGGATCAACAGAGCAAAGTGTTTTCCAATCAAATCCCTGTCAACTCCATCCAGTCTGTCCAAGTCATCTCGGGCGCGCCGCCGGCAGAATACGGCGACAAGACCAGCCTGGTCATTGTGGTAAACACGCGGTCCGGGTTAGGCGTGACCCAGCCCACCGGCGGTATCAGCACTTCATATGGGTCTTTTGGATCGACGACTGGCGCCTTCAACCTTTCCTACGGAGGAAAAAACTGGGGCAATTTTTTCTCTGCCGATGGATTGAATACTGGCCGATTCCTGGATGGTCCGGAGTTCAAGGTATTCCACGACAAGGGGAATGAAGAAAACCTTTTTGATCGGGTGGATTATCAACTTACGCCCGGCGACTCCATTCACTTAAACCTGAACTTCAGTCGCTCCTGGTTCCAAACACCCAACACCTACGACAACCTGAACGTCCAAAACGTCATCAGCGGCGGCAGCAGTCCGAACCCGGTATTCGGAACCGTCGGCAATACCGACCAGAGGTCGAAGATCGACACCTTCAATATCGCGCCGACCTACACGAAACTATTGAATCAGTATTCTGTATGGAACTTTGGCGGCTACGTACGCCGCGACGCTTATAACTATTACCCCAGCGGCAATCCCTTCGCCGATCTGGGTCCGGTCACTCTGCAGAACCAGACCATCTCTCAGTCGCGCTCGCTTACCAACGCAGGAGTTCACACCGATATTTCCTACGTAAAAGGAATCAATAACGTCAAGGCCGGCGCTGTGTATGAACAGACATTCCTGCGCGAGAACGACTCACTGGGAATCGTCAACAATACCTACAACTCCCCCTGTATGGACCTCAATGGCAATCCTCTTCCGGGCTACTCATTCTCGACTTGCCCCGGCGGCGTAGCGGGGCAAAATCTCAACTATCTTCCGGTGCTTGCACCGTACGACCTGACCCGCGGTGGAGTTCAATACAACTTCATCGGCCATACTGACGTGAAAGAACTGGCTCTTTATGTCGAGGACCAGATCAAAACCGGCAATTGGTTGTTCAACCTGGGGATGCGCGGCGATCTATACAACGGTCTGGCCATTGCCCGCCAGGCAGAACCGCGCGTTGGACTTGCGTATAGTGTGAAGCCGACAAATACTGTGCTGCGCGTCTCCTACGCACGCACCCTGGAGACCCCTTTCAACGAGAATCTTGTGCTTTCCAGCCAGGGATGCGGGAATCCAGTTCTGTCTCCGCTCCTGGCCTGCACCTCTGGGGTGTTGGGAACTCTTCAGCCCGGCTTCCGCAATGAGTTTCATGCCGGCTTGCAGCAGGCATTTGGAAAATATTTGGTCGTGAGCGGCGATTACATTTGGAAGTACACCCACAATGCCTTCGATTTCAGCGTGCTGGGGAACACTCCCATCACGTTTCCCATCGACTGGCATAACTCCAAGATTCCCGGCTTCGTGCTGCGCGCGGATGTGCCGGACTATCATGGCCTGTCAGCCTTTGTCGTGATGTCCTCTGTGGCCGCCCGCTTCTATGGGCCGCAAGTCGCCGGAGCGGGAGCTACCGGAGGGGTCGCGCAAGGAACCACCTACTATCCCTTCCGCATCGATCACGACGAAAAATACAATCAGACCACTCACCTGCAATATCAGTTTGGCCACAACGGTCCATGGTTCGGCCTCAACTGGCGCTTTGACAGCGGTTTGGTGGCCGGATCTACTCCTTGCTACAACCCGACGTCGAACGATCCCAACAGTGCTTGTCCCAACAGCTCAACCACGCTGGATGGTCAGCCGGCGGTCGCGCTGGTCGACAACAACATACCCGCCACCACGAATCCAGTCACGGGAGCGGACGTGTATCTCCCGTTGACACCGGACCAATTATTCGAGGGGGGATTCAGCTGCAATGGGGTGAAGGCAACAGGGTTTAACCAAATCGGCGTGCAGCCGATCCCTGGACCGGGCCAGCCCTATGTTTGCCCCGCTTCGGAATTCAAATCGTCACTGATCAGCATTCCTGCGCCCGGCACCGGGGACAACGATCACAACCCTCCGAGAATCGCACCGCGGAGCCTGTTCGATATCGAGCTCGGCGACGATAACATCCTTAACGGGAAGCGATACAAATTGAGCGCGACTCTGACAGCCATCAACGTGACCAACAAATATGCTCTCTATAACTTTCTGTCAACGTTCAGCGGAACGCACTATGTGACGCCACGAGCGCTGACAGGTCAGATTGCGTTTAATTTCTGAGGCGATTGCGTCACAAAACAACGGGGCTGAAATGTCCGGACGAATGCGCTATCGGCCATGGAGTGTGCTTGCGACCATGCGAGACAAACTATGGCCGACCCGCATCCGTTGGACGAAGGATGAGATTTACCCACTGGTCTTGATAACTCTTGCCGCCCTCATCGTGATGCTAGTGATGGTGTGGCTCGGTTTCCGTCTCGTCGATTGATCGATAAATTCAGTTTGCAATGACCGCCGGCCAACGCCTCATGCCGCGATCGTCACTAAGTCGGCACGACAAACGATCATAGTTTCGTCAATTTGCAGAGCGGATTCGAACTGCTTCAGCGGCAGATCGAGCAAGGTGGAAAGGCTTGGAGCTACGAGTTGTTCGCAGAACGAGTTCTCCTCGACTCGACGTCGTCACATGCAATCGTACGCCCGGTGTAATGCCGTGAGACTTGAGCCTCTTTAACAAAGCGGCATCATGATCCGAAATGCTGTCGACCACGACATATCCAGTTTTGTCGATATCCGTCAGGAGTCGGGAAGTCTGTTTCACCATGTTTCCATCCAGAGCGGGAATGCAGTGACCGTGAGGGTCGAACTTGGGCCGGCCCAGCTTCGCATCGATGCGCTCCTCGAAACGCTCGGAGATGAAATGTTCTAACCGTTCGGCCTCGTCATGGAGCTCCTCGATCGGGTAGTCCAGAACTTTGTACAGAAACGTCTCAAGCAATCGGTGATGACGCAGAATCTCCAGTGCACGCCGCCTACCTGCGGCAGACAGACGGACACCTCGACGCGACTCGTATTCGACAAACGGAGTTGGAGACACAGCCAGCTTCTGGAGCATGTTGGTGACCGAGGCAGGAGCCACGCCAAGCCGCTCGGACAGGGCGGTGCTTGTCACGCGCTTTTCCTCTTGTCCACCCAGCGCAAAGATGGCCTTCAAGTAATTGTCCACCGATTCCGTATTCAAGTTGACCCGGCGTGTTGTCATGCTCGCCCCCATTCCTCCCATTTGACATCATCTCTATTTTAGGTTTACCTAAATACTTAGGTAGACCTAAATAGCTTTGACGGGTTACCTTTCCGACTTCCACCCAAAGGCAATCACCACAAAACAACTGGAGGCCGATATGCGGGCGACTCGAGCATGGAAATACATCTTCATCCTATTGGCATTAACTAGAGTTAACTCACGCCGGCTCGAGGCGCAGAGCGGAACCTCGAGCGCCATCTCGGGTACCGTAACGGATGCGAGCGGCGACGTGATTCCCAACGCTTCGGTCACCGCGACGGAGACGAATACGAAGGCAATCCGTACCGGAAAAACAGATGTGAGCGGACGCTATCTTTTTTCCCAGGTGAACCCCGGCACCTATCAGGTCGTTGTGCGCGCCGCAGGTTTCGCTGCAGCAACTTCCAAGCCTACACCGGTCGAGGTCGGCCGGAACGTGGCATTGAATTTTTCGATCCATCCAGCGTCATCCAAACAGAGGGTCGAAGTCACGGCACAGCAGGGGCTTTTAAGCCTCAATAATTCAAACACGACGACGACCATCGAAGCCAAAACGATCAAGAGCCTGCCAAATCCCGGTCAGGATTTGACCTATCTCACGCAGTTCGCGCAAGGAGCATTGATGAACACCGCTGGCTCGTCCAGCGATGCGAAGGCTGCCGGCGGCTATGGCAACGTTGAGTTCAATGGACTCCCTGCGACTTCCAATGGCTACATCCTCGACGGCTACGACTCAAACGATCCCTGGCTGGGGCTGAATATCGGCCTAGCCACGAATCTGGTGATCGGTCTCGATGCGGTTCAGGAGGCGACCGTCAACACCAATTCGTTTTCCGTCGACCAGGGGAGATACGCGGTAGCCCAGGTCAACTACATCACCAAATCCGGTACGAATGCGTTTCACGGAGACCTCTACGAAATATGGAATGGCTCTCTGTTCAATGCGGAAGACTTCTTCCTCCATGCGAACGACACGCCAGGCAACATCGTCCAGAAGCCGCGTTCTGTGGTGAACGAATTCGGCGTCAGCGTAGGAGGGCCGATCCGCAAGAACAAGCTTTTTTTCTTTGCCCACTATGAGGGCGTTCGCATCGCATTGCCAATCGTCACGCCAACCACCTTGCCCACACCCGCCTATCAGCAGTACGTGCTGGGCCAACTTACTACGGGCGGTTATGATCCGGTTACAGGAACTGATCTGCCCGCTCAGCCCTCCGAGATTCCCTTCTATAAAAACATGTTCTCGCTGCTGCCCGCTCCCGGCGGTTCGCCCGTGGCGATCACAGCCTGCCCCCTGGATGCATCGGGCAATCTGTTGCCCGCCCCGCCCAGTGGAACTCTGCTCGATGGCAGCGGCTGCGCGTCTCAGCGGCAGCGTTCTCTGAATAACAGCGACAGCGAGAATCTCATCGTGGTGAAGATCGACCACACCATCAACTCCAAAGACAGCATCTGGTATCGCTTTCAACAGGACACAGGCCTGCAGGCCGAGTGGACAGATCCCATCAACTCCATCTTCAACTCGTTTTCACCGCAGCCGCAACGCACGCTGGTGATCGGCTACACGCATCTGTTCAGCCCAAAGCTGGTAAATCAATTTAATCCTGGAGCGAGTTGGTACTCCAGCATCTTCGAACCGAACAATTATCCCCAGACGCTGCAAACTTTTCCTATCGTGCTCGCATCGGGCAGCGACAGCGTGCCTTTCACCCAGATCGGCGGATTAAACAACACCTTTCCACAGGGGCGCAAGGTCACGCAGTGGCAGATCAACGACAACCTGACCTGGTCACACGGGGAACACACATTTCATTTCGGCATCAATACACGCCGCGTCGACACTAGCGACTATGACCTTGGCGAAGGCACCGTTCCAACCGTCACCTACAACGACCTGGCGCAGTTCACCTATGGAGCCGCATATACCGCACAGCAGAACTTTCCAGTCTCTCTAAAAGAAAGAGTGGGAGCCGGCAACTTTGAATACTACGCAATGGACACCTACAAACCCTCCATGAAGTCGACGATTACCTACGGCATGCGCGTAACCTGGAATACCAACGTCACCAGTCCGCAGAGTCTCTTTTCCCGTATGGCCGGCTCGTTCCTGGATGCTTCGCACAGTACCGATCAACCGTTGAATCAGGTCGTTCTCAGCAGGGTTCAAAATCTCTTTGCAGCGACCCCACTGTTCATCTACCAGCCACGAGGCTCGATTGCCTACCAGCTTCGTCCACACACCGCTATCCATGCGGGTCTCGGAACCTTTAATGACATTATTCCGCAGCAGATTGCCGATAGCGGTCTCATCAACGCTCCCAATGATCCCAGTTTCACGGGTGGTCTTGCTGGGCAGGTAGGCGGCATTGGCATCGCTCCAGGTGTTCCGGATAGCGCCGTCGATGCCACAGCTACGTCCAATACCTCATTTCAGACAATCTTTAACTCGGGCAGTGCGCCTTGCGTGGGCATCCAGCCGGGTGTGGCAACCTGTCCTCTCGCCGTCAGCCTGAATACTTTCCCCACGGGAACACTTAAGACGCCGTACTACTATCAGTACAATCTCGGCATCGAGCAGCAATTCGGCTCGCGCGGCGACCTGCGCGTCGACTACGTGGGCACACGAGGCCTGCATGAACCTTATCAGGTACAGCTCAATGGATATCAGAACGTCTGCAGTGGGTGCTTCTCGCCGTTTCCATTTCAGAGGCCGCTCGATCAGCGTTTTGGAAATGTGACCGAGTTCCAAACCGGTGCGAAAAGTAACTACAACGGATTGCAGACCGCCTATACGCAGCAGTGGAATAGCTTGACGCTGCGCGCCAACTACACATTCAGCCACTGCCTCGACGAAGTATCGAATGGGGGTCTGCTGGCATTCTCCACGCAGGGACTTGAGTCTCCACTACCCGGAGAGTTGAGCCGACAGTATGCCAGTTGCGACTACGATGTGCGGCATAATATTTCCGCATTCGGGATGTATCAAGTGCCGTTTCACTCCGATAACGCGTTGCTGCGTCAGATCTTCGGCGGATGGTCTTTTTCAGAGACGGCGTTCCTTCACTCCGGACTGCCCTTCAGCGTGTTAAGCCAGGCGTATAGCGCGAACGGCAATGGCGTTTTTCAAGCATCCAATCCCGCGCAAACCATCCAGTTTGCAGTCCCGAACTATGCCAACAGAGTGCCGGAAGTGCCGCTCTATCGCAAGACTCCCTACCCTGGCGTTACCGTGACAGGAACAAAGCAGTGGCTCAATCCTGACGCATTCGTCTCCGTCGTCGATCCAACAACCGGGGCATGCTACACCGGCGATCTCGGCGTGCAGAATGATAATCCAAAGATCTGCCAGTTCGGCAATTCAGGCCGCAATTCCGTGCGCGGTCCGCATTTCACGTATTCGGATATCTACATCACGAAAATCTTTTCTATGAAAGCAGGAGTCACGTTCCGCCTGAGCGGACAATTTTTTAACGCCTTCAACCATCCCAACTTTGCCCTGCCCAGCACGGTACAGGCAGGCGTGCCTGGCTCAGTCCCGGCAAGATTCGGAACGCTGCAGAGCGTCACTTCACCGCCTACCGGTTTACTTGGCGTTGGGCTTGGAGGAGACAGCTCGCCGCGCATGATTGCCTTTCAGGGCCGAATCGAGTTCTGAGAAGCCAGTGCATCGTCCCCGTGCAACGGTGAGGAAGCCCAACGACGCGAAATGTAACCGTTGACTGTAGCGAAATCGCCAGTGCAAATCATGAAGGCGAAATGGTATCGACAAATCGGCATTCGTTGACTAAGCGAAATATAGCCGACCGTGCGACGCGACGCGGTTCACGTGAACTTGCTTCATCCACGACTTCGCACCCGCCACGACTTCGACTCCGACTACCTGATCGAAATGGGAGGCCCGCCATTACGATCTTTACACCGCCGCCTCGCCAAAGAGAGCAACCTCCGCAGATTTCAGCTTTTCATTCGACATTTCACAGGAATATTATGGGCAGGCGCAGAGAACCGGTGTTGCTGTATCCATGGAATAAATCGATTTAGCCAGGAACCGCCACGCCCGGGACAGTGAGGGCCTCGGCCTCGGCATCGGCACACGCAGAATGGAGTGTTCATGAGTACGACTTTGGCACACGGTTACAAGGTGACCGTAGGGCACGCGGGAAAAATGTTGTGCGCAACGCTGGCGGTTGCCGGACTGTGGGTCGCTTGCGCGGAGTTGGCTATGGCTCAGACTACAGCTCCGAAACCTGCGGCTCCTCTGGCCGTCACGATTGATGCGCGGCAGACGGCAACGCCGACCTCGAAGTACGAGTTCGGCATGTTCATCGAACACATTGGACCGCTGATCTACCGCAGCCTGTGGGCGGAGATGCTCGACGACCGCAAGTTTTACTTCCCGATTACGGCGCCGAAGCCCAATGTTCAGGGCGAGCAGCATCATGGCGGGTTTCCCGGCATGGAGCTTCGCAAATGGCGGCCAGTGGGGCCGGCCGACGCCGTCACGATGGATGAGGATCAGCCGTTTGTCGGCGATCAGAGCCCGCGCATTTCCCTCGATGGGTCTACGCCGCGCGGTATTCGGCAAGCGGGGCTGGCGATAGTAAAGGGAAAGCAATACGTGGGGCACATCTGGCTGAAAGGCACACCGGGCAGCACGGTGACGGTGGCGCTGATCTGGAGCGATGGCGTGGAGGATCGGGAGACAGCTTCCCTTGCGCACCTGACCAGCACCTACACCAACTTTCCATTCCACTTTACGTCCAAGGCCGACAACACCAATGCGGTCTTCGAGATTAGCGGCACTGGCATGGGAGATTTTCATGTCGGAGCAGTATCGCTGATGCCCGCGGATAACGTCGACGGATTCCGTCCGGACACGGTTGCACTGCTTCGCCAACTGCACAGCGGCTTCTGGCGTCTGCCTGGAGGCAACTTCCTTTCCGACTGGAGCTGGTACAACGGTGTGGGACCGCGCGACAATCGGCCGCCGACATATGACTATGCGTGGAATGCAATGCAATCGAACGATGTGGGCCTGGACGAGTTCATGACGCTGTGCCGGCTGATCGGCGTCGACCCGTACATCACGGTGAATGCCGGATTCGGCGATGCCCATTCGGCGGCCGAAGAAGTAGAGTACATGAATGGGCCAGTGAGCACGCGGCTGGGCGCAGAGCGGGCGCGGAACGGGCATCCGGCGCCGTACAACGTGAAGTATTGGGACATCGGCAACGAGCCTTACGGTGCATGGCAACTCGGGCGCACGGACCTGAAGTACTACGTGCTGAAACATAATGAATTCGCGGCGGCGATGCGAAAGGCCGACCCTTCGATCATCCTGCTCGCCTCCGGCAACATGCCGGAGCCGATGGACCTGACGGGCGAGATGCGCGCGAAGGACGTAGACAACATGAAGGCCGTGGAAGGCACGCCGGAGGACTGGACTGGCGGCGAGATCGAGCACTGCTGGGGGAATTTTTCCGGCATCACGCAGCACTGGTACGCCCGCTCCGGCCAGCGGTTTGACGTGCAGAAGGCGAAGCAGCTCCCGCTCGACGCGCCCACCGAAGCCGGCTACGACAAAGTGGAACAGACGCCGCTCGAATTCGCGCGCTATCCGGCCAACATCGTGCAGCTGCGGGCGCAGGAGTGGCACCGATATGAACAGCGCTTCCCGCAGCTTGCGGCGAAGCACATTTTCCTTTCCATCGACGAATACGCGTACTTCGGCGGCAGCTTCAACCGGGTTCCGGACATGAAGATGGCACTCGCCTATGGCATGATCCTCAACGAGATGCTGCGGCATACAGATTTCCTGCGGATGTCGGCGCGCACCATGGGCGTCTCCACACTCGACTACACACCGACGGCAGCGGTACTCAACACCACCGGGCTCGTGTACAAGCTCTATGGAGACAGCTTCGTTCCGGGCTCGATACCCGTGGCACTCACGGGAAACTCGCCACAGCCGGCGCCTCAATCTCCGGTGGGCGGCGACCAGCCGGAAACGAACTCCGGCAGCCCAACCTATCCGCTGGACATGTTCGCCGCGCTGACACCGGACCGCAAAACCTTGACGCTGGCGGTGGTGAATGCAACGGATGCCGAGCACAGCTTCGATCTAAACGTCGCCGGACTGCAGCTGCAAGGGCAGCCGACGGTGTGGCAGATTACGGGCAAAAATTTGCAGGCGGCGGATCAGGTGGGACAGACCCCGCAGGTCACGATCACCCGGAGCACAGTGAGCGGCTCGCCGCAGCGGCTGACGGTGGCGCCGATTAGCATCGACGTGTATCGGTTCGCGGTGGCGCAGTGACAGCGAGCATCTGAAAGAAGGCCTAAAAATGAGACTGTACAAACTGCTGGTGCTGGCGTCTGCGCTGTTCGTGTGTGGCTGTCGCGGCGAGCGCACAGACGAAGCCTTCCTGCACGGAACTTACGAATTTGAGCCTCCCTGGCGTGGAAATCACAACTGCCGTGGAAGTGGCAGCCGGAGCTCCAATTCCGTCGTCTTACCCGCGCTACACAGGCGAGCTGAGCGCGCACTGTCGCGTGGAAGGGGTGATAGATCGCCGCAAAGGAGTGGGCGGCGAGGAGTTCGGAATTGGTTTTGCAGTGGCTCTGCCAGCCAAGGACGCCTGGAATGGCGACTTCATGATGCAGGGCGGAGGAGGCGGGAACGGGGTCATCTACTATCCAGCCGGGGCCGCTTACGCGGGCGACAAGCCCGCGCTGAACCGCGGATTCGCGGTAGCCAGCACTGATTCCGGACACAAGGCGAAGTATCCGTTCGATTTTTCCTTCATGCGCGACCAACTCGCGTATCTCGATTTTGCGTATCGAGCCAACGCCGAAGTGGCCGCGGTGGCGAAGCGAATCATCGCCGAATATTACGCGAAGCCGCCGGCCTACTCCTATTTCGTGGGATGCTCGACTGGCGGACGCGAGGGCATGATCCTGTCGCAGCGCTTTCCGACCGTCTTTAACGGCATCGTTGCCGGAGATCCTGCCATGCGCACTGGGCTTTCCAATTTGGCCATCGGCGAGTGGATTCCGGTTGCGTATAACCAGGCATCGCCGAAAGACGCAACGGGCAAACCGGAGATTGCGAAGTTTCTCGCAGACGAGCAGAGGAAGCTCTTCATGGATGCGTTGCTGAAGAAGTGCGACGCGCTGGATGGAGTGGTGGACGGGATGATATTCGATCCCCTGGGATGCCATTTCGATCCCGCGGTATTGTCGTGCAAGGCAGGCCAGACCACAAATTGCATTGCGCCGGAAAAGATTGCCGCCATCAAGAAAGCATTCTCCGGCCCGAAAAACGCCTATGGCACTCAGGTGTATCCGGGCTTCCTGTACGACACCGGGATCGCCGCCAGCACTGGCATACCCGGTCTGTTGAATCTTTCGTCTCGCGGGCTGTTCGGCCCGTATACCACTGCGACGACCATCGATGTGGACAAACTGGCGCTGAACGCGTCCGATCCGCTAGTGGAGCCGGCATCGACGAACCTGACCACCTTTTCCGGAGACGGCGGCAAGATCATCTTCTTCCACGGGGACAGCGACCCCTGGTTTTCGCCGCTCGACACGCTCCAGTATTACAAGCGAATGACGACGGCCAGCGGCGGCACCGACACGGTGAAGCAATGGAGCCGACTGTTTCTAGTGCCTGGCATGAGCCACTGTGGCGGAGGTCCGTCGCTGGATCAGTTCGATATGCTGACCGCGGTGGTGAAGTGGGTGCAGAAGGGCGAGGCGCCGGATTTTGTCATCGCCACCGGAAAGGCATTTCCGGGACGCAGCCGTCCGCTCTGTGCGTATCCGAAACACGCCCAGTACATCGGGCATGGAAACACCCAGGATGCTGCCAACTTTACCTGCCAATGAAGAAGACGACGTCGCCCCGTCAGGGAAAAGACTGCTTCGTCGCTTCCGATTCTGAGACCGGGACGCGAATTCGAGAGCAGGAACGGGCACAACAACTGGAACAAGCGGCGCGAAGCGCGGCGATCCTCGGCTTATCTTCGAAGGAACTTGAGAAACGCGTGCGCGCCGCCTGGGACGGGGTGACCGGGATGGTAAAGGGGGCGGTAGGACTCACAACGCCATTGAACCGGGAGGCGTGTGCAAATCGTACAAGTTTTCCCAGCTTCAGAACATTGCGCTACAACTGCCGCGAGGAACGATCATGGGGCTGATCGGGCCGAACGGAGCAGGCAAATCCACCACTATCCGCATCCTGATGGGACTCGTGCATCAGGATCGGGGCGAAGTCTGCATGCTCGGCCGCCGAATGCCCGAAGAGCAGGTCGCGGCCAAACGGGACGTCGGATTCGCTTCGGAGGACATGAGGCTTTACAGCGCCATGCCCCCTGGGATGGCACATCAATTTCATCAAGCCTCCGTTTGAGTCATGGGACGAGCGCTACGCGCAATTGTTGCTGAAACGGTTTGGCCTGCGAGCCGAGCAAAAGATCAAGGGGCTCTTACACGGACAGCGGGTGAAGGCTGTTTGGTGCCCGGAGGGGGACTTGAACCCCCATGGGATTGCTCCCTGCGGATTTTAAGTCCGCTGCGTCTGCCGATTTCGCCATCCGGGCCAATCGGGTTGGTAGGTGCACCCTGATTCTATCGAATATTGTGCAGGATCACGGCCGTCGCGATGAAACGGACGGCTAAGATCCTAGCGAGAAAACGCGACTAACGCGCGTCTGCATCATTATTGCTGTGAGTCGCATTCGGAGTTGTCGCCGCGTCCTTGGGCGGGGTTGCGTCAGGTGCACTGTACAAACGGCGGTACATTTCCCTGTTGCGCATAATCGCTTCGACATACTCGCGCGTCTGGGTAAATGGAATCGACTCTACAAACTCCGGCAGGCTGCCGTAGGGACCGTTCGCAAGCCAGGCCTTCACGCGATCATCACCGGCGTTGTATGCTGCCAGCGCATATTCCGGCTGACCATTAAACTCATCCATCAGCTGTCGAAAATAAACCGTGCCCAACTTTAGATTTACTTGCGGGATCAGCAGAAACTCAGTGCGATAGGGACGCACACGTTGCTGCCGCGCCAGCGCGCTGCCCACTCGCGGCAACAACTGCATCAGTCCCCACGCGTTGGCATAGGAGATGACGTTGGGATTGAATTCCGATTCCTGACGAATGAGCGACGCAACGAGAAATGGATCGAGGCCCTTGTTTCTGCGCGTCGCTTTGCAGCACTGGCCAATAGGGTTGCGGAAAGAGCAGGTCCCAATACGGCCGCGGAATCGCATCCATCGGCAGCGCGAAATACGACTGAAGCTTTTGCTTGAGCACGCGCATCGCCCGCCAGTTTTCACCATAAGAACTATAGAGCTGGGCTTCCGCATACGCGCTCCACGTGCTGCTGTCGGGACTGTCCCCGATTTCCGAAACAATATATTGATTCAGCCCCGCATTGGCGAGAAGTTTGGCGCGTTCGACGTGGACATCGTCTTCCGGAATGTCCGTGGTAAGGTCGGGAACTTTTGCATCGCCGAGATGTGATAGTTGGGGCAATGTTGCGGGTTCCACCGCACCGAGTGCATCCAGCCGCTGCTTCGCCAAGATCCGAATAGTAGTACTGGCGAAAGGATCGAATCAGCGTTTGATAGCAGGCCGCAGCCGCTGCCGGATTTTTGTCGTACTCCTGGTAGACGACTCCACGCCAGTAGATTGCAGCCGAGATGTGTGTGTCATCCGGGTAGCGCTCAATTTGTTCGTCAAACATCCGCGCGGCTGTCTTCTTATCGCCCAGGCGGTAATTCAGCCACGCAGCGTGCCAGTGACTTGTCGAAGCCATGGCACTATCGGGAAATCGCTGCGCCAGGTCGCCATAATACTGAATCGCCGACGGCATATCGTTGGTGACCAGTGCCATGTTGCCGGCGGAAAATAGTGCTTCCTCTGTCCATCGACTGGTGGGGAAACGCTGCTCCAACTGGTCGACCAGCGTTTTCACCTGCGCAACATCTTTCGCGTCGCGGGCGGACTCCATCATCAAGTAAAGGCGCGTGGCTCCGGCTTCATCGTCCGTATCCGACAGGCGCACTAATTGAGATGGATTGACGTGCTTGGTCTGCTTGAATGTCGCTACCGCAGCGCGCGCCAGCAGTTTGTTCACTTGTGCTGTGCCAACTACTTCTGGATCCTGGGTCAGCGCCTCATATTCGGCGGCAGCAGCTCCGTACTTTCCGGCCAGGTACAAGCCGTCGGCGTGACGGGTTCGCTCGGCAATGGTAAATGGCGGAATGACTCCCATCTGTTGCATCTGGGCCGGCACCTGCGTGGACTCGCTGCTGGTGGGATCACCGACATAGAGCCGGGTATACATTTCCTGCGCCAGCTTGCGATTTCCGGCAAGCTGGTTGGCCTTCGCTGCAGCGAAAAGATATTCGGATGATTTAGACAGCCGGGTTCCATCGAGCTTCGCCAGCTGATGCAGTGCCGCCTGCGGATCACCTTCCCCTACCTTGATATTGGCAAGCAACAGCGTTGGCACGATCGATCAGAATGCTGTCCGGATGACGCTCCGCAAATCCTTGGAGCAACTGCTCCGCCGCGGCAAACTGCTGTTGCGCAAAATTTGCCTTCGCTCCAAGATAATCCGCGTAATCGTCGAGAGCCTGACCATAGCGGTTCGCCAATTGAAAAGACGAGGCGGCTTCCTTGAATTTGCCGTCGTCCATATACGCCTGGCCCAGAGCCATATACGCGGCCGCGGCGGCTTCTCCCGTGTGGGAGCGTGCATAGCGAAGCACGCCGGCATACGCCTGCGGTGTGCGCTGTTGGATCAACTGCTGCGCCATGGGCCGCAGTTCAGAGGAGGCAACAAAAGCATGGTGCAATTGATGCGCCCGCGCAAGTTCCTTTGCGGTGACATGGCGGCGACGGTGCCGCACATGCGCGGTTGCCTTCTTGCTGGCATTCGTCGTATGCCCCGAGCGGCTCGATTTGCCGGAATGGGTGGCCGTCGCGTGGTGCGTGGTGTGATGACTGCTGGAGTGGGAAGACTCGGAGTGATGAGTCGATTTCGCGGGATGTTTTTCGGACTTGCTGGATGTGTGCGCTTTGTGGTGCGGCGGGGTTTCCGCCTCCTGCGACCCAGCAGGAACAGTAGCGACAAAAGCAAAACCAAGCAGGACCAAGACAACCCACAATGCCCGCGAAATCTCTCGGAAAAAGCAGAAGCCATTGAGCGGCCGTGAAATACGCCGATGCGGCATAATCAATCCAAAAAACTGCATATATCTATCAATCTAGCGGTATAGCGGTTGAAAACAAAGTATCGGCGCAAATACTTACGCGACGACGCCAGATTTGTACGCAACCACCGCGCCGTTCTACCATCTAATCAGCTGCAGAGACATTGTGACTTCGGAGTAGTCGTCCGGGCGCGATGGCGAGCAGCAAGATCGAAAGGGCCGCCCTCGAACCATGCCAACTATGTTGACTCCGGAAGAAAAGGAAGCGAATGCACTGCACCCAGACCTGCTGCTGGTGGAAAAGGTCAAGGCTGGGGATTTAAGCGCATTTGAGCAACTGATGCGGCAATATGATCGCCAAATCTTTCGCATCGCGCTTCACATTACGCAGAACCGTGAAGACGCGGAAGACATTGTGCAGGATACGTTTTTTAAGGCGTTTCAAAAGGTCAATCAGTTTCAGGGTAATTCAAAGTTTTATACGTGGCTGGTGCGCATCGCGGTCAACGAGTCGTTGATGCGGTTGCGCAAACGCCGCTCGCAGAAAACGGTATCGATGGACGACGAAATCCAGACGGAAGAAGGTTCCATCCCGCGCGATTTCGCGGACTGGATGCCGAATCCGGAACAAAATTACAACCAGGCGGAGCTGGCAGACATCCTTCGCAAAACCATTAAGGGGCTGCCGCCAGGATTTCGTACCGTGTTCGCGCTGCGAGATATTGATGGGTTGTCGACGGAAGAGACCGCACAGGCGCTGGGGTTGAGCGTGCCGGCGGTGAAGAGCCGTCTGTTGCGAGCTCGCCTGCAATTGCGCGAACGGCTGAGCCGATACTTCCGGGTTCCCACAGGAGAGCATGCACCGTGAACTGCACTGAATTTCTAGCCAACCTAACCGATTATTTTGACGCGAAAACGGCGACTGCTCTCCGCACCGAACTGGAACAGCACATGGCCGGCTGCAGCCATTGTCACGTGACTGTCGATACCACTCGTCAGACCATCGAGGTCTACCGCAATAACGAATTGTTCGAACTGCCGGACTCGATCCGCACCCAACTGCATCACGCGGTGTTGGAAAAATGCGAAAAGCTGAAGCGCAAGAAAGCGCCGAAGTCGTAAGTTCTCTCTCGTCGTGACTGCGCCTGAAATAGCGCGCACTCGACCATAAGAGTTAGTGGCGGAACCTCACATCTCCGCTAGCGCGAGCTGCACCAGATGGATCGAGATTGAACCTTCACCCACGGCAGACGCAACGCGCTTCACGTTGCCGGAACGAATATCTCCGACGGCAAAAACTCCGGGCAGACTGGTTTCCAGCATCTGCGGAGGCCGGCTGAGTGGCCATTTCACCGGCGCGGTGCCCAGAACCGGGTCCAGATCCCGTCCCGTGAAGATGAACCCTTGTCGATCGAGGGCAAGACATCCACGCAGCCAGTCTGTGCGTGGAGAAGCACCTGCCATCACAAAAACATGGCGGATGTCATGCACGGATTCTTCGCCCGTCGCCCGATTCAGCCAAGTGACCCGTTCCAGATGCGAATCACCTCCGACTGCAACAATCTCAGTTTGGAAATGCAGTTCAATCGCCGGATTTTCAGACAATTCGCTGAATGAGGTAGCGCGACATTGTTTCGGACAATTCCTTGCCGCGAACCAGCATGTAGACCTTTTTTACTGTTTCCGCCAGGAAGGCCGCTGCCTGGCCCGCAGAGTTGCCGCCGCCCACTACGATGATCTCGTCGCCCGTGCAAAGTTGCGCTTCCATGAATGTGGCCGCGTAATAGACACCCTGCCCCTCGAACCGTTCCAGGTTCTGAACATTCGGCTTGTTGTACTGGGCGCCGGCGGCGATCACAATGCTCCGCGTCTCGATAAGCCCACCGTTTTCCAAGGTAAGCTGGTACGGTTGCTGGTCACAATTGACCTTCACAACTTTCTGTCCGACCGTCATCTGGGCGCCGAATTTTTCTGCCTGCACAACCGCGCGGCCGGCAAGCTCCTGCCCCGATATGCCCATCGGGAATCCTACATAATTCTCGATCTTTGAACTCGCCCCAGCCTGACCTCCGGGGAATTCAGATTCGATCACCATCGCGTCCAGCCCTTCTGAAGCCGCATAGACGGCCGCGGCCAGACCTGCCGGCCCAGCCCCCACAATTGCGACATCGTAAACGCGATGTTCGTCGATGTGGCCCGCAAATCCCAGGCACTCCGCCAGCCGCTGGTTGGTCGGATTCCGCAACACAGTCTTTCCACTGCAGATGACAACCGGAATGTCCTCGAGCTTTATGTCGAAGCGATCCAGAAGTTTCTGCGATGCTATGTCGCTATCGAGATCGACATAGCGATAGGGTTGGCTGTTGCGGGTAAGGAACTCTCGCAGGCGCAGCGTATTCGACGAATGTTGCGATCCCAGCACAGCCACATTGCCCAGGCCTTCCGAAATCATCGCGACACGACGCAAAAGGAAAGCCCGCATGAAGATATCGCTCAGCTCTGCATCTTTTGCAATCAAGGTTCGCAACGCGTCTGCGCTCAGTTCGAGGAACTCCCCCGGCTCGGCCACACGCCCTCGCGAGAGAGCGCGGGCCCCAGAGATCAAGACAACTTCACCAGAGAATTGGCCCGGTCCATGGGTGACAAACACCTGCTCACCGGAAAGTCCTGCCATTGCGATGTCAAGCTTTCCTGAAAGCACCACGAAGCAAGACATGCCCGATTTGCCCGGTTCGAAAAGAATCTCTCCCGCCTGGACCGATCGGACATGGCCATAGGGCCGGATGCGGGCGATCTGCGTCGGCGTAAGAACAGGAAAAGCCTCCGCTTGCCGGTCAGGCGCATTGATCAATGGCAACACTGTTGGATTCCCCCCGTGCTCATATTCAAATACAGCGCGGCGATTGCGTGCGCCACCGTCGCCTCGTTTGAAGCAGTTTATCTATGTTTCTTCAGGATGCGCCAATTGTGCGAATACCTGAAGCGCAAGAAAGTGCCCAAGGCCTAGAGCCTCTCTCGTCGCGAAACTAGAATGCTTCGGCGTTTTCCAGTAGGCGGAGGTTGGTCCGGCTCACTCTTTCCCAATAAGTGCATCGACCAATATGAAACAACTCGGAAAGTCAGGCAGCCTTACCGATAGGAGGAGCAATGGCTGCAAAGTAGAGCGATCGCGCCTCAAAATCCATCAAAGATCCACCCGCGGCACAATAGCCAGCCATATTTGCTGCTTATCCACGCTATAGCTGACATATAGATTGCCGTGGTACTCGTACGCTCCAGGATATGAAGCGCCGCAGGGTTTGGCTTGTGGTCCGCACACGGCACCGTTATTGAATCGGGGAGGTCCAATACTCTGCCGCACGGCATAAACCCTGATAAGCGATCCGGTTTTGCCGTCGAACACTGCAAGGTAAAGGGGATCGCGGGAATCGGTCACGCCTCGACGATCCAAGGCGTTGCCAATAATGATGATATCTCCGCTGCCCATCTGTACGATCGTAGTTTCCGAAGGAGAATTCGGAATGTTTGTCGGAATTGCTGGAGTCCACGTTACGCCGGAGTTTGTTGAAGTGGAGCGATAGAGCACAAATCGGCCAGTCCTCCCCTCATCTCTCCACAACCGGAACAAAGAGCCGGAAGATGACAGCCGGATCGTGTTCGGCTCAACTAGCGTTGTTCCGTCCGCAGCAGTCCCATAGCCAATCCACGCAGATTGCGGTTGGCCGGGTGCGGATCCGCCCCAGGTGCCAAAGTTATTGGCCGGTTCGACGAGAGCCGGGCCGAGGCCGGCATCATAGCGATAGCCTGGGCTGCCTTTCATCGGCTTGTATGGTCCGCGGCTTATACGAAAGGGTTTGCCTATCTTTCCTTTGGGATATAACCGGACTGCGACCAGCGCCTCGCCCTGTTCGTTCGTGCAGCATCCGTATCCGTTGGCCTGATCGATGGCGGCAACGAGATAGAGGTGCTGACGCAGCATGACAAATGCTCGTGGATAGGAAATGCGGCGTCCGGCAATCAACCTTCCATCAAATGGGCTCGCAGGAGCCACCACGGCGATTGGCGCAGACCATGCGAATCCGTCCATGCTGCTTCTGATTTCAGTGATCATGCCGCTTTCACCCTCATGACGCATCGCGCCGCTATACGCGACCCAGATTCGTCCGTTCTCGCCTACGGCAACGCGGGTGTGATGATGGTATTGCAGACTTTCGAGATCGCGATAGGTTGGGTTTTGGCCATCCGGTCCATCTACTTGAACATCGATTATGCCTTTCGCAGGTGGATAGGGCCCGCTGTCCGCCGCACCTCGCCAACGGAGACTGAAGCAAGCCGGCTCAGGGACCAAAACAGGCCGCTTCGCCGACGGAACGGCGCGCACCGTGGTGAGCGCAACGCACAACGCCACGAAGGTCGCGTGACGAGCTTTCGAAGGATCATAGGTCATCTTGTCATTCCATGCAGTCATGACGGAGAGTAGATAAGGAATGCCATCTCAAATGCGACGCGTCAAGCGTATGCGGCAGTGGACATTGCCGCTGGAATCGGCGAACTGGGCAGATATTATTTGCAGAGACAAATCTGCGTCGTCATGGTTCCCTGCTTCGAACCGGCAACAGGAACTCTCTGACAATTACGCAGGAAGTTTAGGTAGCCGTTCGCGGAGCTCTTCCGGTAGGCGCGCCTGAAGAGCACGTGCCTGCTGGCTGAGATAGACTGGCGCCGGAGTGATGATGGCCACGATGATCCACGCCAGAAGCGAGACCAACAGACCCAGAATCGCCACCCGTTCCACGCTCACGACAAACGACATTTGATGCAGTTGCAGGTTGAGAACCACCCAATCCCGCAGCGGCTCAATGCGATGCAACACCATCAGGGCCAGGATGAAAGCTCCGATGGCAAGAGTAGAGGTCCCGATTAAGAGCACGTCCACCGCGCGATGAACTCGCTGGCGTCCGTGGCAATGGTGACACTCACGTAAATGTTGCTCGTAGTCGGTACGCATTTCAGGGTTGAGCCCGGAGATGTCATACCGCCATCCAGCAAGGATGTCCCCAACTGTGGGGTCGATACAACGGATTTTCCGCATAGTCTCCCGATTCCCTTAAAACCAACCACTCTCTATTATATTGACTCGATTGTAACGTAATCGGTATCGAATTACCGAAAATTGTTACTACAAAATTTCATAAGTCTATTGATTCCAACGGCTCGTTCTGAGATGCCAATAAGACGCGGTTCGCCAGTAAGCCCATTCGCCCTTCCAGGGCGCGTTCGGCGCAGCTGCGAGCCAGGGCGGGTAGATTATTACTCTCAGAGATATGAGCCAGAATGACATAGCGCGCGCCCCCGTCATATTCCGAGGCAAGGTAGTCTCCCAGGGCATCATTGGAAAGATGCCCGACTCGGGATAATACGCGCTGCTTCACGATCCAAGGATAGGGTCCATCGCGGAGCATTTCGACATCGTGGTTGGACTCGATCATTAGCAGATCGGCGCCACGCAGATGCATGCGGACATTCGGGGCCAGATATCCCAGGTCTGTGGCGACAACGATTTTCATTCCTTCCGCTTGCACAACAAATCCCACCGGATCCGCCGCATCGTGAGGAATGGTAAATGGTGTCACGTGGATGTCGCCGATGTCGAAAGAAATGCCGGCACGAAAATGTTCGAGGCAAGGCAGATAGGCAGGGTCGGAACTCGCCGGATCTCCGGGTGGGATCAGATCCTCCAGGTCCGGCAGCGCGGCGGCACCGTTGTGAGAATGGCTTTCCCCTGGTTGTTGCGCCGTGATGGTATCGGGTTGGCTGCCCTCGGGCTGGTTGTGCCCTTCCTCAGCGGCGGCGAGAGTTGGGATTTCCCCTGATGTATCGCTCGATGGCGAACCGGCGGCCGGATCGTTCTCGCCATAGACACCGGACTTCAATGATTCCGCATATTGCTGGCGACGTAACTCCAGCCACTGGTTCAGGCTCATCGTAGTTCGCGGAGTGATCCAGGCTTTCCATGCGGCGTGGGTTGCTTCGGTGGCAAAGACGGGCACGTTCCAACGTCGCGCCAGCACGGAAAGCCCCTGCACATGATCCTGATGTTCATGCGTGATTAACACCGCATTCAACTTCTCTGGATCTTCTCCGCAGAAGCGCATGCGCTTGACGATTTCTCTGCAACTGAGTCCGGCATCCAACACAATACGAGTGCGACTGGTGGAGACGACAGTGCAATTTCCTTTGGATCCGGAGCCAAGAACCGTAACACGAACCATGTTAAAAGAGTATCGCGTTTCATTGTTGAAGCAAGGGTGAATTCCGATCGATTTCGGCCACCGCTTATCATTCGTAAGTCCCACCAATTTCTCAATTAGAAAGAGGAGAACACCTACATGCGGATGTATCCCCAGGCTAGTTCTGGCTTGTCGATTTTATTAATCGTGAGTTTTCTTTCAGTGTTGCAACCTGCAACCGCCCGCGCACAGAAACGTGTCAGCGATAAAGACATGGATCGAATGATGAAAAATCTGCGGTATGACACAAAGCAGTTTCGTCCGATATTTGACCATGCCGTGGCGAAGAGCACGATCCGTAAGACAAGCCAGGCGGAAGACGCCAAAAATCTTGTGCTGACGTTTCAGAACCAGGTCGACGCCATGCTGACGACATTCAAGAAGAATCGCACGGACGGAGCTGCCGTCGCCAGCGCCGTGAATACTGCGGAACAAATCGATTCCCTGCTGCGGACGGTAAGCCTGGGACCGGATGTGATGTCGCAATGGCAGAAGGTTCGAGAAGAACTTCATCCAATAGCCGTAAGTTACGGCATACAAGATAACTATCGAGATAGCGCTGGGAATGAAATGGGAGACAATTCCGTTTCGTGTCTGCAATCGGCAGGGGCGGTGAAGTCCAACCGGCTGGTGAATGAATGCCTGCAGGTCTCGCCGGCAACGCATCCACCTTGCAATTCACAGAATGCCTGCTCGCTGATCATCAGCGAAATTCGCAGGGGATGCTCGATGCTGAATCAGGGTGCCCCCGGATTTTGTGCCGATTATCGATAGCCAGCCGACGACTGCGGGCTCATGCAGCAAAACTAAAGTCCGCAGCAGCCTCTCAGTATTGATAGAAACCACGGCCGGACTTGCGGCCCAGCCACCCGGCATCGACCATTCGAACCAATAGCGGGCACGGGCGATACTTTGGGTCGCCGAATCCTTCCTGCAGCACGCGCATAATGTCCAGACAAACGTCGAGGCCAATAAAGTCCGCCAGCGTCAGTGGTCCCATGGGATGCGCCATGCCCAGCTTGAAGACTTCGTCCACCGCCTCCCGCGTGGCGACTCCTTCCATCACCGCGTACATGGCCTCATTCAGCAGCGGCATCAATACGCGGTTGGAGACAAACCCCGGCGCATCGTTCACCTCCACTGGCGTTTTCTCTAGCTTCACCGCCAGATCGCGCACCTGATCGTAAGTTTCCTGGCTCGTCGCCATGCCGCGAATCACCTCGACCAGCTTCATCATCGGTACGGGATTAAAAAAGTGCATACCAATGACGCGATCGGGCCGGCTGGTGACATGGGCCAGCTTGGTCACAGAAATGGATGAAGTGTTGGAAGCCAGGATGACGTCTTTGCGAGTGATCCGATCCAGATCGGTAAAGATCGCTTTCTTGATTTCAAATTTCTCCGTCGCCGCTTCGATCACAAAATCGCAGTCCGCCAACCGCTCGCGATCGAGGACACCCGTCACGCGAGCGAGAGAGTCCTGGGCGTCATCGACGGTGATCTTCCCTTTGGCAGCCTCACGTTCCAGATTCTTCCGCAGGGTCTCTAGGCCGCGATCGAGAAAGCGCTGCTCCACCTCACACAACACCACGTGATAGCCGCTGCGCGCAAACACATGCGCGATCCCGTTGCCCATGGTGCCCGCACCGATCACGCCGACTCTTCGAATCTCATTCACAGCCTGTTCCCCCAAAAATCCAATGTTGATGTCTGTCACTTCTCTGCCACATTTCAACCCTTCCAGCCAAAACAGAGGAGTGTAGCAGATTCAATTCTCCTCAGGTATCCTCTGTATTGATAGCGTGCGGTAATCCAAAGTTTGACTTAGGGTCATTTGTTTCTTGCGACTTGCCGCTCACCTTGTTATTCTCCACCCTAAATTGCCCAACTTTCGCCTGGTTGCAGCATTTGTTGGCATTCTTCTAAAGAGGGGATGGGTATGAAGTTGCGCGCGGAGATCGGCACGGCCATGTTGTTGCTGGGCGGGCTGGTTTCGATGCCGGTGGCGTTGCCTGCGCAACAGATTGACTGTCCCATCCAGAAGACATCCACTGATCCGGCCGTCACGTCGTTTCGCCAGGGAGACTTCTCGAAAGCGTTCGAGCTCTACTTCTCCGCTGCAAGAAATGACCCGCATGACCTGCAAGCAATCGCCGGGCAGATTCGCAGCCTGCTACAGGAAGGCCAAATCAGTGAGGCTTCCCAGCTTGCGGAGAGCAGCCTTGTGACGAATCCAGCCAGCCCCGATCTGCTCACCTCCATGGGGGAGATCCGTCTTCGCCAGGGAAGGTTGTCCGATGCGGCGGATGCCTATCAACTTTCCCTGAAGCTTGACCCTTGTCTGGCGCGAACCCGGTACGACTGGTATCAGTTGCTTTGGATTGAGTCGATGCGCGCCTCCGGCTACGAGCAGTTGAAGGCGGCATACCAGCTCGACCCCAACGACCCTGCCATCCACCTATCGTGGATTGAGCGCCTTCCTCTATCAGCGCGCATCCAGCAGATCGACGACTACTTGAAAAAAACCACGGATATTCCCGCAGACCAGCAACGTTCGTTGAAGGAATATGTCAGCCAACTGCGGGCCGCTATCGCCGCGAAGAATGGCGGCTGCCGCCTTGCTTCGCACTCGGTCACGGAGACATCTTTGCCGCTGGAAGGCCTGGCAACCGATGTATACCACCGCACCAACGGAATGGGATTCGAGATTAACGTTAACCAGAAGGCGAATGCCGAACTGGAACTCGATACTGGATTGTCGGGAATTTTGCTGAATCACGATACTGCGGAGAAAGCAGGTTTGGTTCCAGTCACCAGCGACACCATTTCCGGCATCGGCGATCAGCAATCTATGAGTGGATACTGGGCGTATGCGGACGACCTGCGCATCGGTTCTTTAGAGTTCAAGGATTGCCTGGTGGAAGTTTCGAACGCTCCTTCGATCGTCGGCAAAGATGGTTTGATCGGCGCGGATGTTTTCGAGAATTATCACGTGAAGCTCGATTTCCCCGGGCACCAGATGACGTTGTCGCAGCTGCCGCCCATCCCCGGCGAACATGCCAACCATGGCGCTTCTCTGAATGCGAGCGGGGTGGGCAATGCGACGCCAGATCCAACCACAGCGAACCCGAACCACGGGCCCGCGACTCCAGCTCCCGCCATTCATTATGTTGACCGCTACATCGCTCCAGAGATGCAACTATGGTCTCCTTTTGCGCGCGTCGGTCATCAGATCTTCATCAATGGAGAATTGAAGGACAAGAAGCCGCGACTGTTTCTGCTGGACTCAGGATCGTCGGTCAGCATTCTTTCGATTCCTGCGGCCGAGAGCGCCGGCAGCGTGCATTCCGACACCCAGGACAGCCTGACAGGTTTGAGCGGTCGGGTTGCAAATCTTTATACCGAAGGCGGAGTCGATCTCGATTTTGCGCGCCTGCGAGCACCCTTGAAAGATGTGCTGGTGATCAACATGGATGGCCTGAGTACGGAAGCGGGAGTGGAAGTCTCCGGCATTATTGGATTGCAGACACTGCGGTATTTAACCGTTGATATCGATTATCGCGACGGTTTGATTCATGTCGTCTACGACCCAGCGGATGGCGTCAACGCCGACCCCGGACTTGCGAATTGACTGCTGGGTCTTCGTTCCGCTGAAAAGATACCTGCTCCTCGCACCCTGGCGACGCGAAAGAAAAATCATGCCTGAAATTTTCCCTCCGCGTCGCGGGGCCGGACGTGATTTCCACTGCAGTTTCTACTGACTCGGCCCGGCCGCTGCAGGCGCGGTAACCTGCGCAGTGTAGGAGATGATCTGCTTCAACGTGTTGTACGGTGCGCCTGTTACCGGCACGGGTCTGCCGTTGACGAACAGCGTCGGCGTTTCGTTGACGTTGAGATCCTTGCCAAGTTTCACCGAAGCAGCCACGGCGCTCGCCGCAGCCGGACTTGCGGCGCAGGTTGCCACAGCCGCGGCATCCGCTCCAGCCTTGGTGGCAGCTGCTTTCAGGGTTCCATCAGCATCCGTTTTCAGGTTCTCCTGAGTATCAAACACAGCTTGCACAAACTGGAAGAAAGCGGCATTTCCCTTCTGCTGCGCGACGCACACCGCGTATTCCGCGGCTTTCTCGGCAGCGGGATGAATCGTGGTCAGCGGGAAAACCTGAAAGACAATGCGCGCATTGGGAAAGTCGGTCGCCAGCTTGTCCATGGTGGGTGCCGCAATCTTGCAATCCGGGCACTGCAGGTCAGCAAACTCGACAAACATCAAATTCTTCGAACTTGCACCGTGGTACGGGCCGGTAGCCCGTGCTTCCAACTTCTGCTGAACCGGAGCAAATGGGTGCGCCCCAAAGGTGATCACATCGGAACCGGCAACGGCATGATGTCCGTCCGGCGTGACAAAGAAAACCGTGGGCGCAGGGCTGTGGGAAACTCCCTGCTCGCCGACCAGAATTGTGACCCGCACAACTCCGGGAGCTTCGGTGGTCTCGATCCCGACGACTTCCCATACGCGATTTGGATCATAGCCCCAGATCTGCTTCAGAAAGGAATTCACTTCCTGAGTGCTGGGGGAAGTTGCCGTAAAATTCTTTGGATTGGCAGGCGGAAATTGTATCTTTTCCGGCGGAGCAATGTTGTTCATTTGTAGACCGGGGGCCGGGGGTGCTGGCTGCGAGGCGGGTGCCTGGGAGCTTTGCGGAGCCGCTTGTTGTGCAATCGCCGCGGCGCCACTGGAAATGATCGTCAGGACAAAAGCTGACAAGACTATCGACTTCATTTTCATGTATATTCCTCAAATAGTTAAATCAAAGTATTAAACTTGAACCTTGACCGCAATGGGAAATCTGCGGCCGACACCGAACGACTTTTGAGTTACCTTCAACACTGGCGCCGCCTGCTGGCGCTTGTATTCGCTGCGTTCCACCATGCGCAAGATGCTTCGTACCAAGTCTATCTCCAGCGGCAGCGGGCTTGCCTGCACAATGTCTTCCGCGGTCTCATACCGCTCGACGTACGCTTCCAGAATCGGGTCGAGCACCTCGTACGGCGGCAGCGAATCTGTGTCCTGTTGGCCAGGACGCAACTCCGCCGACGGCGGCTTGATCAATGTACTTTCCGGGATGATTTCCCGATCTCGATTGACATACCTTGCCAACCGATAGACGCAGGTCTTGTATACGTCGGCGATCACTGCTAAAGCTCCAACCATGTCTCCGTACAGGGTACAGTATCCGGTCGACATTTCAGATTTGTTGCCGGTTGTCAGGACCAGTGCTCCCAGCTTGTTTGACAACGCCATTAGCAGTGCGCCTCGAATTCTGGATTGAAGGTTTTCCTCGGTAATGTCGGGCGGATAGGTCTTGAGAATCGGCTGCAGCGCTTTCAAGTGCTGCTGAAAAATATCGTTGATCGGAATCAATTCCCATTGGATGCCGAGATTCTGCGCCAGCTGCCGCGCGTCGTCGATCGAGCCTTGCGAGGAATATTCGCTGGGCATGCCGACGCCGAGGACATTCTCTGCTCCCAGAGCCTGGGCCGCAATCGTCGCCACCAGTGCGGAGTCGATACCACCGCTCAGCCCCACAATCGCATTGGAGAAACCGCACTTGCGTACGTAGTCGCGGGTTCCCAGCACCAGCGCATCGTAGACGACAGCATCTTCATCGCCAGTTGAAGGCGGGATTGCACGGGATTCAGAGGAAAGATCGACGAACAGAAGATCCTCCTGAAACGACTTGGCCTGCGCAATGGTGTCGCCCTGTTCATCCAGCACCAGACTGCTTCCGTCGAAGATAAGAGTGTCGTTGCCCCCCACCTGGTTCACCATGGCGACCGGTACGCGATGGCGACGGGCAATGGCGGCCAGCATGGCTCGACGCATCTCTCGCTTGTCGCGATAGTAGGGAGATGCGGATAGATTCACGATCAAAGTTGCGCCCTGATGCATCAGGTTTTCAACCGGATCTACTGGGTAGAGACGCTGCGGCCAGAAATTTTTGTCGTTCCACGCATCTTCGCAGATAGTGATGGCAATGCGTTCGCCGGCCATCTCGTATAGAACCTGCTTCGATGCGGGCGCGAAATATCGCTGCTCATCGAAGACGTCGTAATACGGCAGCAGCATCTTCGACTGGATGAATTCCACCCGGCCATCGCGCAGCAACATCGCCGAATTCATGACGCGTTTGCCGGAATTGGGTGGGGCTGGAGTGGGGCATCCGCAGAGAACCGCAATGGGATGATTGGCTGTCACCCGCTCGGCAATCTCGTCGATAGCCTGTTGCGCACGCGCTAGAAATGAGGATTTTTCAAGCAAATCAGCAGGCGGATAGCCGCACACGGCCATCTCCGGAAAAATGACAAGGTCAGCACCCTGTCGCTGTGCGGCCAGGCTCACATCAACAATTTTGCGGACATTTCCGAGGAAATCTCCAATCGTAGGATTGATTTGTGCCAGGGCTAGCTTCACTGACCTAGTGTAACCAGCCGAAATGTCAGAGACAAACGACGGCAGATGAGTCGTCTACAGGCCATGCAGCAAGTCTGGTGTGCGAGAGAAATGGTCTAGGTTCCTGTGCCGCTGAGGACGACACCAACAGTGCGAGTCATGATCTTGAGATCGAGCCACAGACTCCAATTGTCGATGTATGCGGTGTCGAGGGAAATGTACTGATCGAACGATGGATCCTGGCGAGCCTGCACTTGCCACAATCCTGTGATTCCGGGCAAAACTTCGAGGCGACGCAGATGTCGCAGTTCGTAGAGGCGGACTTCGCCAGCCAGCGGAGGACGAGGTCCAACCACACTCATGTGACCGGCGAGAACGTTCACAAACTGAGGTAATTCATCGATAGAGTATTTGCGTAGGATGCGGCCGATCCGGGTCACTCGCGGATCTCCCGTCATCTTGAACAGCACGCCGTCGCGCTCATTTTTGTGGTTGAACTGCTCACGAAGCGAGTCTGCGTTCGCCACCATGGTGCGAAACTTCCAGCAGTGGAAGGTGCGGCCTTTTCTACCAATGCGCTCGGCTCCATAGAAAATTGGACCGGGAGAATCCAGCCGGACTGCAATGACAATGAGGAGAATGACCGGGCTCAGAATGATTAACGCGAGAAGAGAAATGACGATATCGAGGCATCGCTTCATCAACAGCCCAACCACCGGGATGTGATGACGATGCAGTGGCATGGTGGGAAATTGACCGACATACTCGATGGGCGCGCTCCATGCCAGGCCGTCATAGAGATCGGGCACAACGCGAACATCGACGCCCCAGACGCTGGCTTGCGCAATCAGGCGCTTGACCACACCGCGCTCACATGGTCCAGTCACAAAAATTTCATCGATAAAGTGTCGGCGAATCAGATCGCCCAATTCCGGCAGATTGCCCAGAATCTCCATCGGCTGTTCGTCCGCCTGCGAATCGGGATAGAGATTCCCAAGCTCATTGCCGTCGGGTGAAATCTGCACGAATCCCTTGAAGGTAAAGCCGAGGTGGCGAATCCGCTGCAAGTGGCTGCGAATCGCGAGACCCAGGGAGCCGGTGCCGATGACGAGCACGTTTCTCGTATCGAGTCCCTTTTCGTACCGCTTATACAGTGTAAGACGCCACGCGGCGCGCCGCAGGCAAAGAAACAACGTAGTTCCGACCAGGGTGGCAATCACCACTGCGCGAGAAATCGAGTCGGCGCGCCCAAAGTACAAGGCGCCTGCCAGGATCAAGCTGGCCGTAAAGCAGGTCTGCACCGTCAGCCGCTGTTCCCGAAGTCCGCTAAAGGCCTGTAAGGGGCCATAAAGGCCGTGGGCTCGGCTCACCAGGATCAAAATCAGGGAGAAGCCCGCAAGGTACAGCAGCAGCGAGGAAGGATTCGACGCCAATGGAGCGCGGGTGTCGAAGTAGGAAAGAAAGTTGGTTTTGCGAAAGTGTGTCGCCAGCAGGGCGGCCACTACAACGGTAAGAATGTCGACCGCCATCCACAGCAGGGTCACTGTACGGGAGGGGCTACGGCCAGCTGGCCCGATTCCGCCCACACGTGGGCGCAATTCGACAAAATTATCCGCACTTCGAGCCGGAAACCAATGACTTAAATCAGGGGAAGCCATTCTGTGTCTTCTCTACTTGCGTTTGTGAGTCGCCACAACAGGCAGAAGGGAAAGCGAAAAGTGATCAAGAAGAAGTCGACAGGTCAGGGCCATCTTAGCAGTGGTCACTTGCCTGAAATGCAAACCGAAAGTTAAAAGGTTGCGGTTTCCAAAGTATTAATATCGAATCAACAAACAATCTGAGCTTGTCTTCGGTGTCTTGCTACCTGTGGCGGCTTTGAACTTGGATGCCGCGTAACCAATATCAGTAACCTCGCCATTTTTTGAACCAGCGTTTCAACGATGGTAGATGTTCGCGGGACAGATTGCAATGAAATTACGTTACCCTCTGCACAAAGGTACCCGACCCCAAACTTCTCCATGGGAACAGGTTACGGAAGCCAGTCCCCCGCAAGTAACGCTTTATTTCCACAAAGCTGGATTCGGTAACGTGCGCTCGTCCAGGCGGAGAAACTCCTGCAACACTGGGTCGGTGGTCTGGCGCAATTGCTCCACCGAACCAAAAAATTCCGCCTTCCCTTCGTGCAAAAACAGAATGCGATCAGCCAGCTTTTCGGCAATCTGCATGTCGTGCGTCACGACGATGCTGGTCAGGCGCAGCTGGATTTTCACTTTCTGGATCAAATTTCCCATCAGGTGCGCCATCAGCGGGTCGACCATAGTGGTGGGCTCATCGTAGAGGATGGCCTCGGGTTGCGCGGCCAGCGCTCTTCCAATAGCAACCGCTCGACGCATGCCGGTGGAAAGGTCCGAGGGAAGGCCGTGCGCCATTTCACTCACCCCCACCATCCCCAGCAAGCCATTCACGATCTGGTCGATCTGGTCTTCGCTCAGCTCGCCCCGCTGTCGCAATGGGAATGCCACATTTTCAAACACGGTCAAAGAGTCGAACAGCGCACCACTCTGAAAGACCATCGTCACGTCTCGTCGAATCGACTGCATCTGCTGTTCGTTGAAATCGGTGACATCCTCGCCTTTGACAATGATGCGGCCCGCATCCGGCTTGAGAAATCCCATGATGATTTCCAGCGAGACCGATTTGCCGACGCCGCTGCGCCCGATGATGCATAGCGTCTCGCCTGGCAGGACGAAGAAGCTGACATCATCGAGCACAACATTGTCGCCGAACCGTTTGCAAACGTGCTCAAAGGCGATGAAAGGCTCGGCCGGAGTGGGTTTGTGTTCTGCCATCCTTTTGAAGATAGCCGAATTTGGGCCGAATTGCTGCTGAGAATTACCTGGGGCAAAGCTCCTGGGCTCGCAGCCAATCCTCCTGGCTGTTGATGTTGTGGAACCACTCGCGCGGGTTGGGCGCCGAAGGCTGTGCAGCCGCAAAAGCTGCCGCGTCCCACATCTCGAGTCGAAACGGCCGACGTGCGGCGTGGAGGTCTGAGCCGGATGCGACCACTTCGCAGGCCTGCTGCAGTGCTGCCATCACCTTAAAGTTTCCTGATTCAAGCGCTGCTCGAAGTCCTGGCGCAAGGTCACGATGATAGAGTCCGCAAAGCGGCTGCGGCAATCCATCCAGCTGCGGAACGACACAAGGCACAGGCGACGCGGAAGCAGGACTGGATGGATCGCCAGGTCTCTCTCTCTGTCGTGAAAATGTGACGAGCGCCTGAAGCACCTCCACCGGGAGAAAAGGCAAATCGACCGCCAGCATCAGGTTCCAGTCGGTGGTCGAAGATTCCAGGGCGGCCACGATTCCACCCAGAGGGCCGCTGCCCGGCAACGCATCCGGGAGGATGGTTCCCATGAACGAAAAATCGCTGCGGCTCGCGCAAATCGAAACCGTGGCACAAACTCGTTGGAGTCGGACGATGGTGTGCTGCAGCAGGGTCTGGCTGTTCCCTTCCGCTGTAGCATTGGGAGGCCACGGTAGCAGGGCTTTATCGCGACCCAGCCGCGAACTGCGACCGCCGGCCAGCACAAATCCGGAGATTTCGTCCATGGTTGTAATTCCAAAGGCGGCGTCCGAAGACGAGCCTGGATGCACTACTGCTGCCCACCCAGTTTCTCGAAGAAGCGAATCAACGATTCAATGCCGCGATGAAAATTGGCAACGCAGAATTTCTCATTGGGAGCGTGCAGATTGTCATCCGGCAGTCCGAAGCCCATCATGACCGATGGAATTTTCAGGCTGCGCTCAAAGTCTCCCACGATTGGAATCGATCCGCCGGAGCGGATGAAGACCGTGTCCTTCTTAAAGACGTCGTGCAACGCAGCCGTGGCAGCTTTCACGTATGGATTGTCCACGCCGATCACGATTGCATCGCCAGAATGAATCAGTCGAACATCGACCGAGATGCCTTTGGGGCAAATCGATTCCACATATTTCTTGTAGAGATCAAAAATCTTGCGGGGCTCCATGTCCGGAACCAAACGCAGCGACACCTTGGCCGCAGCCTTGGCTGGAATCACCGTCTTGGCGCCATCTCCGATAAAGCCGCCGGGCATGCCGTGAATTTCCAGCGTGGGACGCGCCCAGAGACGCTCCAGAATGGAATATTCCTGTTCGCCGGTCAGCGCTGACGAGCCAACTTCCTTCTTTTGAAATTCGCCTTCGTCAAAGGGCAGCGATTTCCAGGCCTTCAGTTCGGCTGCGGAGGGCGCTACCACGTCATCGTAGAGACCGGGGATCAGGATATGTCCGTTGGCATCCTTCAATTTCGACAGAATTTCGCACAACGCAAAAAAAGGATTGGGAGCGGCGCCCCCGTACATGCCGGAATGCAAATCGGTGGCAGCACCGCGAGCCTCGATTTCTGTATAGATCATGCCGCGCAATCCAACGCACAACGTCGGCAAATCCGGCGCAAACATTTCGGTATCGGAGATCAATGCAAAATCAGCGCGCAAACGTTCAGGATGTTCGCGGACAAACTGGGCAATCCCTTCTCCGCCAACCTCCTCTTCGCCTTCCAGGATGATGCGAATATTGAGCGGCAGCTTGCCTTCATGCGCCTCCAGCATGCTTTCCAGCGCTTTGATGTGCATGTACATCTGGCCCTTGTCGTCGACCGCGCCTCGGGCGTAGATGTTGCCATTGCGTTCCGCCGGCTCGAACGGCGGTGTCGTCCACTCTTCCAGCGGGTCCGGCGGCTGAACATCGTAATGGCCATAGCAAAGGCAGGTCGCCTTTCCTTTCGCATGCAGCCAATCGGCATACACCAGCGGATGACCGCTGGTTTCAATCACCTCCACATGTTCCATGCCGATGCGGTTAAGTTCAGCTGCCAACATCTCGGCGGCCTTACGAACGTCGCCGCGATGCTCGGGCAACGTTGAGATGGATGGAATTCGCAGCAGATCCTTCAGCTCATCAAGAAATCGACTTTGATTCTGGCGTGCAAATTGCAGCGCTTCTGTCGGCATTAGCATTCCTCGGAATGTCAGACGTACATATTGACGCGTAACTTAATAGCGAGCCATCGATGGATCTGCAACCTGGGCCCAGCGTTCAATACCGCCGGCCAGAGATTGCGCGCGTTCAAATCCTTGCTCGCGCAGCCAAAATACCACACTCAGAGAGCGGATACCGTGATGGCAATACACGATGATGTGCGCGTCCGGATCCAGTTCCTGATGCGCTCGGGACGGGATATCCCCCATGGGCATCAGGCGAGCTCCCGGCAAACGGCATAACTCCGCTTCCCAGGGTTCACGCACGTCCAATAGATAGAACGATTCTTCACCAGTATCGGAGGCGCACTTTGTCAGCCTTTCCTGAAGTTCTGGAACAGAAATCTCGCGATCCATGTGAGACTTCAGAATACATGGCGACGACGTTTCCTGGAGCCAGCCCTGGCCAGCCTGCGGCAGCGAGCGGTAATCCGAACTCCATGGTACAAACAGGACAGGATAGGCACCCTGGGATCACCTGCAGGAGAGATAGATTGCCCACTTTTTCGGTGCCCGAAAGAATCGCAAAACTTTATGAATCAAAGAGTTTTAATTGTCGAAGATGAACCCAATGCCCGCTTGGGGCTGGCGGAACTGATTTCAGGGTGGGGTTATGCCACGGAAGTGGCGGAAGACGGAGTGGAGGCCCTGGAACGCATCCAGGACTGGCACCCTACAATCCTGGTCTCCGATTTGAAAATGCCGCGCATGGATGGGCTGACTTTGCTGTCCCATTTGGTGAAACTGCAGGACAAGCTAGCCGTCATTATGCTGACCGCGCAGGGCAGTATCGAAAGCGCCGTGGAGTCGATGAAGCTGGGTGCGTTTGACTACATCCAGAAGCCCGTTGACCCGATCCGCTTGAAGCGGCTGTTGTCCAGCGCCGGTTCGCAGCAGCAGGCCGAGCGGGAGATTGAGATT
Organism: uncultured Acidobacteriota bacterium; assembly: GCA_963735505.1. Classification (GTDB taxonomy): domain Bacteria; phylum Acidobacteriota; class Terriglobia; order Terriglobales; family Acidobacteriaceae; genus JAKAAZ01. Next base: position 876,412 of record CAVTLR010000019.1, read on the forward strand.
GTTCGCCGCAAGGTGCAGGAGACCGGGGTGCTGGGTTCCCTGGTCGGAAAATCCGCGCCCATGCAAGGCATATTTCGCTTGATTGAGCGGATCGCACCGAACAATGTTTCCGTCCTGATCACAGGTGAAAGCGGCACTGGAAAAGAAGTTGTGGCCCGAACCCTGCACGAGTTGAGCGGCCGCAGCAGCAAGCCGTTCATCGCGGTGAACTGTGCCGCCATTCCTGAAACGTTGATTGAAAGCGAAATCTTCGGGCACGAACGGGGAGCATTCACGGGAGCCGTGGAGCGTCGCGCCGGCTGTTTTGAGCTGGCGGAAGAAGGCACGCTGCTATTGGACGAGATTGGCGAAATGCCGATCGCTACACAGGCCAAGCTGCTGCGTGTTTTGGAAGATCGCACGCTGCGCCGCCTGGGCAGCAAAGTGGAAACGCAGATCAATGTTCGAGTGCTGGCGGCCACCAATAAAGACCCCGCAACCGCCATCGCCGACGGCCATTTGCGCAACGATCTGTTCTATCGACTGAATGTCTTCAATATCGAAATGCCGCCGCTTCGCGGACATAGGGAAGATATCCCGCTGATTGCAGAATCCCTGATTCGATCCATGAATGAACGGCATGGCTGCCAGGTAACCGGCATTGAGCCGGACCTGCTGCGGGAGTTCGAGGCGTACGACTGGCCGGGAAATGTTCGCGAACTGCGCAATGTACTGGAGCGGGCAGTGGTGCTGTGCGGTAGCGGCATTCTGAGCAACCAGCATTTGCCCCCAGGCTTCGGCACCGCCCATGTATCCGCCGTCGTCGATTCCGACCAGGTTCAAATGCCGGTTGGCACCACGGTGGACGAAGCGGAAAAGCGGCTGATTCTGCGCACCCTGGAGTCGACCGGAAATAACAAGACCCGGGCTGCCGAAATTCTTGGAATCAGCCTGAAAACGCTGCACAATAAGCTGAAGGAATACGGAAGTTCGGCGGAGAGCAGCGACTAGCTCGGGTGGGCTGCGGCACGCGTCCATCGGGGATCGCTGAAATTTCTCAACGACACCGAGAGCCGGAGGAATTCGCGGCCCCACCCAGGGAACCAATCCAGCATCCGCCATGAGAATCCGCCTCAAGCTCGTACTGGCAATCACCGTGATGGTTTCCGCCATGGTGATCTTGCTGTCCGCTCTTTACCTGTCGCAACTACTTTCAGAACGAATTCAGCAGAGCTACCGGCACACCGATATCGCTGCCCACCAGGTGATGCTGGCAGCCCGCGCGGCGATTGAACATGGCATGGCGCACGTCGCGCTACCTCCCAACGATCCCGCCGCACTGAATGATGCGGTGACTCGCGCCCTGCAGCAGGATGCCGCGCTGCATCTGATGTTGTCCTCGTTCATCCGATACGAGCCGACCATCTATGACATCAACATCGCCGGCAGCGATGGCAAAATTCTCCTCAGTACCGACCCGCTTTCCCAGGGTCATCTGTTGGCGCACCAGCCCAGTTTCGTTTCCCTGCAGGAACAAACCGCCTGGCAGAAATTTCAAATTGTCTTCGGGCCGCCCGCAGTCTACGCCGTGGATGCTGGCCTCGATCGACAACACGCTCACTTCTTGACCGTCCGCGTAGGGGTGCGAACCACCTTCCTTCGCAGCCAGCTCGCTCCCTGGTTGCGCGCGGAATTTGTCATTGTCGTTCTCTCGGTGCTGCTGACGATCGTGCTGGCGGCGCTGCTGTCCAACATGGCGCTGCATCCACTGCAGGTGATCAGCGACCGCCTCGATCAATTCATGCTGGCGGAGCCGCAGCCGGTTTCAGAGTCCGGGCTGTTGCTGGCGAAGTCCGACGAAATCTCACGCGTCTCCAGCAAAATTGAACGCATCGGCCAGCGCATGCGCAGCGTGGAAGAGGTCTTCACCGCGCTGAAAGAAAACCTCGATCAGGTGCTCGAGAACCTGCAGGATGGCGTGATGCTGTTTACCCAGGATGCGCGGGTGGTCATGGTCAGCGATTCGGTGGAACATTTCCTGGGAATGACTCGGCAGCAGATGCTTGGCGTCGAGCTGCACGACATCTTCGATCGGCAGTCGATGCTGGGTCAGGTGGTGCGCCGCGCCTTCAATGCGCGGATGATGTTGATGCAGGAAGAAGTGATTACAGAAACTGGGCGCCGCATCCAGGTCTCGCTCGACTTTATTCATAGTGAAGACCCGACGACGCCTGCCGACACACTGGGTGCCCTGCTGACGCTGCACGACACCGAATCTATTAGCAAGATTGAAAACGAGCTGGAAGTATCGCGACGTTTGGCGGACCTGGGAAGGCTGACCTCCGGCGTGGGTCACGAGGTGAAAAACCCCATCAACGCGATCGTTGTGCATTTGGAGTTGCTGCGCGAGAAACTGGCTCGCAACGATAGCAGCGCCGAGCGGCACGTCGATGTGATTCACAATGAGATTCGCCGCCTCGATCGGGTCGTGCAGACCTTGATCGATTTCTCTCGACCGGTGGAACTCGATTTGGCGATACACGATCTCCGCTCGATTGTGACTTCAGTGCTGACCCTGGCGGAGCCCGATTTGGCACAACGGTCCGTTAACGTAGTGAGCGTGATGCCCAACTCCCCTGTCCATGTCCGCGTGGATGCCGATATGATTCAACAAGCGCTTTTGAATGTGCTGCTGAATGGCGCGCAATCCATGTCCGACGGCGGAGAACTGCACGTGGAACTGCGACAGCATGGGCACGAAGCGAGCCTGCGCATCCGCGACCAGGGTTGTGGGATTCCCCGCGAAATCCTCAACCGCATCTTCAATCTCTACTTCACCACCAAGCGGGACGGAACCGGGATTGGGCTGGCGATGACCTATCGTATACTGCAACTCCACAATGGTTCGGTTCAAGTAGAATCTGAGGTGGATGTTGGCACGCAGTTCACCCTCCGGCTTCCTGTGACTTCCCTGCCGGAACCAAAATCGATTCTTAGCACAAGTGCCGGCTAGGAATACCGATGGTTCGTGGATCGCTCGACACAGAGTGAATATAGATGCGTCAAGGAAATACTAGGGGAAGAATGCGGTACTGGCGCCTGTTGGTTGTCTCATTCCTGCTAATGTTGTCGATCGCTGGCTGCCATCGCAAGCCGGAGCGAGCGCTGCCGCCACCTCACGCGCAAGCTCCTACAATCATCCCCGCGCCCACCCTGCCGATTTTCATCCCGGAACCGGTGATATTGGCGCAGGCACAGCCTACTCCTCCAGTCACGCCACCACCTGTTGCGCCGCCGCCCAAGAAACATGCGGCCAAAGTCCGCCATCACCGCCCACCTTCAAAGGACGAGACGCCAAGTGACTCGACCGAGCCGCAGCCAACAGCGGAGAGTGCAACCGCTCCGTCTGCGCCGGGGACCGCAGTCATCGGGCAACTTTCCGCAGATGACGCATCAGCAACACCCGCCGATGCTGCCCAGACGAAACACCTGATCGACGAAACAGAGAACAAGTTAAAGAAATTATCGGCACAGCAACAAGCAGAGCACAAAGACTCCGTTGCCCAGGTGGCTTCTTTTCTGGCCCAGGCGCGGCAGGCATTAAACATGAATGATTTGGTGGGTGCGCAGACCCTGGCAAATAAAGCGAAGATTCTGGTCGACGAATTATCGAAGTAGGCGTGACGAACTTTAGCGATGTATTCGGAAGCAAACTATCGCTCGCCCCATTTCAATTTAGCTCGCAACACATCGAAGAAGCTGTTGCCGCTCCGGCGAATCAGGCGGATAGTGTAGCGGGACCGGCAACAATTTAATTCATCGCCCAGCCGCAATTCGACAGCTTCCTGGCCATCGACCGTCAAATAAATCTGCTCTGGAATCCCTTCAAGGGTGAGGGTGATTTTCGCGTCTCCACGCACCACCAGCGGACGCACTGTCAGTTGATGTGGACAGACGGCGGTGATGATCATGCCATCGATATCGGGGGCGAGGATGGGCCCGTTGGCGGCAAGATTGTAGGCGGTCGAGCCGGTCGGTGTGGCCACAATCACGCCGTCTGCGCTGAATTGAGCCACGGTCTGGTCGCCGGCTTTGACCAGGATGCTGACCATGCGGGCAATCGTGCCCTTGGTGATCACCACATCATTCAGCGCTTCGAATTCATGATGCACCATGCCGGCGCGACGAACTTCCGCATGCAGCATGGCACGTTCATCAATGGTGCACCCGTTCTCTCGCCAGCTTTCCAGCGTGGTGAACAATTCTTCCAGCGGCACCTCCGCCAGAAATCCCAGAGAGCCCAGGTTGACGCTGAGGATTGGCGTCTGGGTGCGCGCAAAGGCGCGTGCCGCAGCCAATAGTGTGCCGTCACCGCCCAGCACAATCACCAACTCCGGTTGATGCTCGTGCATGAGATGTCGAGGCACCGCATCGCCTGACCCCAGGTAAGCCGCACTCATGGGGTCCAGTACGGCATCATACCCGTGCTGTTTTAGCCAAACCGTCAGTTCCGGCAAGATGGTTGCCAGCTCCGGCTTTTGCGGTTTGGAAATGATTGCGATCGATGGCATGCGTATCCCTCAGAACCGAGCGTACATCAGAAACTCACGATTTCCATCTCCACCGGCGATAGGCGAATCCATCACTCGCGTCTCCCGTGCGCCATGGGCGTCCAAGGCCTGTTTCACCCGGTCGATGGCACGCTGATGGGCAGCGGAGCTGTGGACGATTCCGCCCTTGCCGACGAATTCCTTGCCCGCTTCAAACTGGGGCTTGACCAGGATGACCGCTTCGCGACGCGACTCCTCTGCCTTCGATGGAAATGCAGCACCAATGGCCGCAGGCAAAATCAGCGAGGCCGCAATGAACGACACATCGACAGTGAAGAATTCAATGTTGGGCGGCAGCATGTTCGCGGTTAGGTGGCGCGCATTGGTGTGCTCCAGCAGCAGCAGGCGCGGGTCAGAACGCAACGATTCCGCCAATTGGCCGTGCCCGCTGTCCACGCCGATGACGCGCACTGCGCCTCGCTGCAACAGGCAATCGCTGAAGCCGCCCGTCGAGATGCCAATGTCGAGGCAGGTGCGGCCGGCAACATTGATCTTCCAGGCATCCAGAGCCGCCGCCAGCTTCACACCGCCGCGGCTCACGTAGGGAATGTCTTGCTCAATTGCCTCAATCACCTGCCTGGCGTCGACGAGCAGGCCGGCCTTGGTGACAATGGAGCCGTCAACGGAAATCTGTCCGGCGGAGATTCTCTGCTGCGCCCGAGTTCGTGACGAGGCCAGACCCTGACCTACCAGCAGCTTATCCAAACGAAGCTTCATGGCTGCCCCGATATCCGTCGAGCCGATGGTTCACGGTTCTTGCCAGCTTGCATATTGCCAGGATCAGGATCCTGTCAGATAGACCTGGATCCCATTCCCTGTCAGCGGCAAGGTTGTATCAATGGTGTCGTCGATAGTCTGGATAATGGTCAGCATATTCGTATCCGGTGACACAACGTAGACCTTGCCTGTAGGAGTTCCGGTGGTGGCGGCAATCGACACGGGATGAACGATGCAGAGAACATTCGGATTCCCTGCCGAGCATGGCTCCTGCGGTAAAGAAATCGTTGTGGTGACAGTATTGCTGGTCAGGCTGACTACGCTGACAGTTCCATCTCCGCGATTAGCCACGTAGGCACGGGTACCATCCTGCAGAATCGAAACCGACGAAGGCTCGCTGCCGACCGGCACAGTGGCGATGATCTTACCGAAGTTGGGGCTGTCGTTGCCGTAGACATCTTCGCTGATGTTGATCAAGGTCAGCGTGTTGGAACCTGCATTTGCCACCGCAAGTATCGAACCGGTGCTGTAAATGTCTGCCCAGACCGGGTTCTGTCCCACCGCAATCTGACCCGCCGGCACGCCTGGCTGGTTGGCAATGAGGTTGGCACTTTTGTCGATCTGATTCTGCTGGCTATCAATGACCGACACCGTACCGCTGCCCTGATTCAGAACGAAGACGCGACGGTTGTCAGGGCTCATCACGCCAAAGACGGGGCAAAGCCCGAGCGGCAAATTGGAAGACGGAGTATTTGTTGTGGTTTCGATTCCCGTGGCAAGGCCGGCAGAATTCGAGCCCGGACAACTGGGCGCGGGCAATCCGCTATCCGCATAACTGATGGCATAGATGCGCTGCGCGCCGCGATTGCCGACCAGGTAGGCCGGGTATTGTGACGCTGACGGATTGGTCGTATCAGCTAAAGGAATTTCAAGGAACCCGGCGGGGGAAAACGCTCCGTTCGCCGTCTTCATCACCTCGACAGAGCCGCGACCGGTTTGCGAAACGTACAAATAATTTGTGGTCGACAGCATTGTGCTGGGATCGGCATTGGCGAGCAGCGTGCTCGAATATACCTGGTGGCTTTCCACCGTGGTCGAGATGCTGAAATTCGTCACCGTTCCATCAGCATTGGTGTTGTAGACGATTCCGCCGCTGCCATTGCTGTTGGGCGCCAAGCCCACCCAACGCGGCCCGTTGCCAAGATTCACTCGAATGGCAAGGGAATCTCCCGAGAAATCCACCAGCGATCCATATCCGGGTATCGTGCTGGTCGAGCAAATCTGGTCGATGGTGGGCGCGGAAACATTGGTGTTGTTGCCGCAGGTGGTCACAATCGCGTATTTGGTCGGCTGCGACGACGGCTGGACCGGGGGTACGCTCGTGACAACAGGACGATAGATATCTCCGCAGCCCAGCATGAAGGCGAATATCAGACTCGATCCCAATAATTTCCAGGGCCTTCTTCGCCCAAAAACTGACAACACTCGTGAATACCCCATGGTTTCCAACAATCAATTGAAGCTGTCAAGATTGTAAATCAGCGCCGGTGTTTTCGTGGGATGGGCGCACGCTTTGGTAGTGGGTTAGCTTGATGTTCCAGTTTCGATGGCTTGCGAGCGTTCTGTCAGTCGCCAATGGAACGAATCACTCTAGCCGGATTTCCCGCGACCAGCGTATTCGGGGGAACGTCCCTGGTGACTACCGAACCCGCCGCGACAACCGAGCTCTCGCCAACGGTCACGCCACCGACGATGGTCACGCTGGCTGCGATCCATACGTTTCTCTCGATCACGATAGGCTTTCCCACGGTGGCGGCTCGTCGCTGCAATGGTTCAAGGGGATGGCCGGCCGTGATGAGGCTGACGTTCGGCCCGATCATCACATCGTCTGCGATGTCGAGGCCGCCAAGGTCATAGAAAGTGCAATTCTGATTGATAAAAACATTCTGCCCAACGCGGATTTCGTCTCCGCCGGCGCTATAAAACGGGGGGATCAGTACAAAGCCCTCGTCTACCTTTTTCCCGATCAGTTCGCTGAACAAGGCCCGAACTTCCTCCGCATCGTTGAAGGTCAGGCGGTTCATTCTGGCGGTGATTGCCATGGCTCGTTTGACGTTGGCCAACATGGCCGCTGATTCCGGTGTCCGGCTGTAAATAATCCTGGTGCGATCGTCTTTCGGCATTCGTTATTTTCCCGGCTTTGGGTCAAGCGGCCGATGCAAGCACGCTTGCGCGCTTCACGCATCAGTGCAGATGGAGCCGCCAGAGCGTATAGCTGGCCATCTCATGCAGGTATCTGTTCACGATATCGAGCTGGTTCACTGATTTTCCCGGTTCCCGAGGATTCAGAAGTACGTGCAGCCCTTTGGCCCGGCATAGTTCGCGAATGCGAAACATGTGGGTTCCATCGCTAACGACCAGGATGGTCCGAAGATGATTTTCTCTTGCAATCGCGGCCAGCCGGTCAACGGATTCCTCCGTGTCGCTGCTGGTGGTTTCTGCAATGATCCTGCGATCCGGTACGCCATGGGTTAGAAAGAAATCCCGGCCCACTGCCCCTTCGCTCATTTGTGGATCGTTTTGCGCTCCCTCGCCGCCACCAAGAGTAATCAACAAGGGTGCCAAGCCCCGGCGATATAGGTCCAGCGCATGCTCCAGGCGAGCCGTAAGAACCGGCGATGGCCGGCCGTTGTATTCCGCCGCGCCAAACACGGCAATGGCATCGGCAGGCAGCGTCTGGATGGTGTAGGAAGTCGTCCTTATTTCGATAAACAGCCACCAGAACCAGGCAAAGCAGGCCAGCAGCACAAGGGTGATGATGCCACGCAGGATCCGGCGAACGATGCCGCGGACCCTATTGGGCTCCACGGCATACTCGTCCTCCCAATCGGATTCTTCGGGTTCGATATCGCCCATTCGTCGAGACTCCGCTACTGCAGTGCGAAAGCGATCTCGTGCGTTGGAATTGCGCCCTCGCGCAGAATCTGCCAGGCCCCGGGGCCAGCCGACAGATCAACGATGGTGGTCGGAAGGCTTCGTCCGGTCGGACCTCCGTCGACGATTAAAGGCAGGCGATCGCCAAGCTGATCTCGAACTCCCATGGCGTGAGTGCACTCTGGAGCGCCAAATGCGTTGGCGGATGTAGCTGTAACCGGCAGCCCCAGCATACGAACCACCGCTCGCGGAATGGCTGCATCCGGAACCCGCAGCGCCACGTTCCCCGTGTTGGCAGTAACTCGCAGCGGCAGCCGCGTTCCCGCACGCACAATGACGGTGAGCGGCCCCGGCCAGAAGCGTTCGGCCAGTCGGTCAAATTGGGAATCAAGGTTGCGCGCAATTTCGTACGCCTGGGCGACGTCGGCCAGCAGCAGCGACAGCGGCTTGTGGCGCAGCCGCATCTTGATGTCATAAATCAGCTCGACAGCGTGCAGATTGACTGGATCTACGGCCAAGCCGTAAAACGTGTCCGTCGGCAAGCCAACGACACTACCCGATCGCAGGCAGCGCACAATGTACTCGATCTTTTCCGGCTCCGGCTCGTCCGGGTGCACGCGCAGTATTTCCGCTGACAAACGATTTCTCCACATCCGCGAGTTGCCGCCCGAAGAGTTTGCAGGCTGAAATTATTTTCGAGCTTGATCCATGATACCCGTTCGTTCGGAGGTTGGAAGAACGCAAATACAACTCCGGTCGATTTCGCCCGCAGCGGCCGGAAGTTATTTTCCCGCCTTCGCCGGTGAATCGGGGGTGCGAATATGCTCCGGTCGAAATCCCAGGCCGACAATTCGCGCAGGGATTCGGCGCAGCCATGGGAATAGCTGCAGTAGCTTGAGCGGCAGCGGGAGACGCCGAATGGGAGCCTGTCGCCCCAGAGCCGGGCGAATGAATCTGCGATGCATAAACACCTGAACGGCTTGCGTCATACGGGTTGGATAACTGCGGCGGGCTTGCACCTGGCGCAGATCTTGTTCGCGGATCGTGCCACGCAACAAAGGCAATGCCAGCAGATTCGCCGCGGCAACCGCATCCTGAATGGCGAGGTTGATGCCAACCCCTCCGACGGGAGACATGGCGTGAGCACAGTCCCCAATGCACAGCAGTCCCGGCTGCGCCCATTGTCGCAGGCGATCCACCGCTACCGTCAGCAGCTTCACGGCATTCCAATCTGCAATTTCATCCATTCGTGAGGCGAGAAACGGCGCGATCTCTGCCAGATCCTGCCGAAACGCCGGCAGGCCTCGCTGCTGTAGCGCCGCGAAATCCCCTTTGCGAATCACATACGCGCACTGCCAATATTCGCCGCGATCGAGCGTCACCAGAATCTTTCCCCCGCGAAATCGCCCCAGGGTCTGGTTCGGGTCAGTGGGCTGGCGCGACACCCGCATCCACAACACATCGATGGGAGCGCCCAGGTCCAGAACCTCAAGTCCGGCGCTGGAGCGAACGGTAGAATGTCGGCCGTCCGCGCCCACGGTCAGATCCGCGTGAACCTCCAAAGTTCCCTTCGGAGTGATGGCATGTACGCCGCGCACCCGGCCATTCTCTTTCAGCAAGCTTGTCACTTCCGACTCCATCCGCAAATGAAAGTGTGGATATGGCTTCGCTTTTTCGGCCAGGAAATTCAGGAATTCCCACTGCGGCATGAACGCGATGAATTTTGCATGGGTTGGAAGATGGCTGAAGTCTCCAACAGTCGCCGAGAAGCCTTCTATTTCAGCGCCAATCTGAGACATTTGCTGATGAGGCCTGGATAAGAACTCTTCCAGCAGCCCCAGTTCATACATCAATTCCAGCGTCGAGGGATGAATCGTATCTCCGCGAAAATCGCGCAGAAAGTCTGCGTGCTTTTCCAGCACCACCACGTCGACTCCAGCCCGCGCCAACAAGAAGCCGAGCATCATTCCTGCGGGTCCGCCGCCTGCGACGCAACAGCGCGTGTCCAGCACCTCGGAAACGTTGGGCTCGGATTCCATTCTGGTTTCCTCTCGGACCGGGTCGATTCTCCGATTATCGCGGAGGCTCCGCAACGCGTACAGCGTAAAATCGCGAGGTATGCCGGACTTTGTGGCCTCCGCTCCCGCTGAAATCATCCGCAGCCGCCAGAATGCGCGACTGAAAGATCTGCGTCAGCGTTTGTTGCATCCGGGGATCGGCGAGGATGGGCTGATCGCCATTGAAGGCGAGCATTTGCTGCAGGAGGCGGAGCGAAGCGGACTGAGGATTGATACCGTTTTTCTACGGGAAGATCGGGTTGCGGGAAGAGAGCGTGCTTTTCCGAGCCACGTGAAGGTTCTGGCTGTCGCTGCCGATGCCTTCGACCATGCCTGCGCCACTGATTCTCCGCAAGGAATTGCCGCACTGGTGAAAGCGCCCGAGTGGACGCTGGAATCGATGCTCACTGTCGCCAGTCCTCGACTCGTCATTCTGGCAGGGCTGCAGGATCCCGGCAATGTGGGCACCGTTGTTCGATCGGCCGAGGCCTTCGCTGCCAGTGGAGTTCTGCTGACGCCAGGAAGTGCCAGCCCTTGGAACCAGAAAGCGTTGCGTGCCTCTGCGGGATCAAGCTTTCGGCTTCCGGTTGTTTCATTGGCAGATATCTCGCAACTGCGACGTCTCGCCGAAAAGCGAATTCGAGTGTATGCCTGCGTAGCAGATGCTGGAGCTTCCATCTTTGAGGCAGACTTGCGCGGACCCATTGCATTTGTCATTGGCAATGAGGGCGCTGGAATTTCGGATGAGATTCGTATCCTTCTGCGACGGCAGCCTCCACGTACCGTGCCCAGGTCATGTGGAATCGTTGAATGCCGCCATCGCCGCCTCCATTGTGCTGTATGAGGCATCGCGGCAACGTAGCTTCGCATCCCTCGAAAGCAAGCCATGAGCCTGTTCGATGCACTTCCCGGTGATCCCGCATATTCCAACGAGACGCCCTCCGATTTGCGCCAGCGACCGCTCGCGGAGCGCATGCGTCCGCGTACTCTGGACGAATTCGTCGGCCAGGAGCATTTGCTTGGACCCGGCAAAGCACTGCGACTGCAACTGGAAACGGACGACACCACCTCAATGATTTTGTGGGGACCGCCGGGAGTAGGAAAAACCACGCTGGCCAAAATCATCGCGCACACAACCAAGGCCACGTTCATCGAGTTTTCCGCAGTTGTCAGCGGAATCAAAGAAATTAAGATGGTCATGGCCGAAGCCGATCAGGCCGCTTCCGCCGGCATGCGCACGATCTTGTTCGTGGATGAGATTCACCGCTTCAATCGCAGTCAGCAGGATGCATTTTTGCCGTACGTCGAGCGAGGAGCAATTCGACTGATCGGCGCAACCACAGAGAACCCGTCCTTCGAGTTGAACGCCGCGCTTCTCTCCCGTTGCCGCGTCTACGTGCTGGAGGCGCTGAGCGACGAGCAAATCGTCACGCTGCTGCACCGGGCGCTCACCGATACAGAACGCGGTCTGGGCGGATTCGGCATCACGTCCCCGGAAGACGCGCTGCAGGTGATTGCCGGATATTCCAACGGCGATGTCCGACGCGCCTACAACGTGCTGGAAGCTGCGGTGCGGTTGGCGGCGAACGCAGGGCAGACGAGCCTGGACGGCCAACTGATTGCCGATGCCGTGCAGCAGAAGACACTGCTCTACGACAAGAGCGGCGAGGAACATTACAACCTGATTTCCGCGCTGCATAAATCCATCCGCAACAGCGATCCCGATGCGGCGCTCTATTGGCTGGCACGCATGCTGCGCTCCGGCGAAGATCCGATGTACCTGGCGCGCCGACTGGTGCGCATGGCATCAGAAGACATTGGTCTCGCGGCTCCGGAGGCGTTGAACCTGACACTCTCCGCGCGTGACTCGATGGATTTTCTAGGCAGTCCAGAGGGCGATCTGGCGCTGGCGCAAGCCGCGGTCTATCTGGCGCTCGCGCCCAAGTCGAATGCGCTGTACACCGCGTACGGTGCGGTCACCCGCGATGTGGAACAAACGCGCGCCGAGCCTGTTCCGCTGCATTTGCGCAACGCGCCCACGCGGCTGATGGAGTCGCTCGACTATGGCAAGGGCTATCGTTATGCGCACGATGAAGAAGGCGCTGTGTCCGATATGGATTGCCTGCCGCCAGGATTGATTGGCCGAAAATATTATCAGCCGACCGATCGTGGCCGCGAGAAGATGCTGCAACAGCGCATGGAAGAGATCGAGCAGCTTCGCAAAAAGAATCGCAAATAATCGGCGCGCATTGCACGCTATTGCGAATGCAGATTCTTTAGCGCATCCATCACAATTCCCGTGGTCAGGACTTCCGGCAGCAGCGTCGGCGCGGATTGCGGCCCGCCAGAATAAAGCGCGTAGGTCGGAACTCCGCTGCGACCCAGTTGAGCAAGCGCTGCGGTAATCGTGTCGTCATGATTGGTCCAGTCGGCGCGCAGCATCACCACGCCGGCTTTGCGAAAGGCGTCTTCCACATCGGGCCGATCGAGTACGACGCGCTCATTCACCTGGCAACTGAGACACCATGCGGCTGAAAAATCCACGAACACCGGCTTGCCTTGGACGCGCAACGCTGCCAACCGATCCGGACTGAAGGGCTGCCATACCGTCTGCGCAGAAGTTTCGGCAGCCGTAGCCGGCGCAGGCATAGCCTTTGCCGCGAAGCAAGGAAGCGCAATCGCCGCCGCCAGCAAAACGACGGCAGCAAATGTCGACATTCGTTTCGCAGGCCAGCGTCCAAGCACCCATCCAGCGACAGCAGTCAGCAGCATCCCTGCCAGCAATGCTGCGACGCCGTTACTGCCGGCGACCTGGGCAAACACCCACACCATCCAGATGACGGCGATGAAAATTGGGATGGAGACGGCCTGCTTCAGATATTCCATCCACGCGCCGGGCTTAGGCAGCAAGTGAATCCAGGCTGGCTGTAGCGTCAGCAGCACATACGGCGCGGCCAGACCCAGAGCGAGCAGGGTGAAAACGGCAAACGTGATGAGCGCGCTCTGGGACAGCGCGAAACCGACCGCCGCTCCCATAAATGGCGCGGTACACGGAGTGGCGACGACGGTGGCCAGCACACCGGTAAAGAAGCTGCCGGAATATCCGCCACGCTGCGCCAGTTCGCCGCCGACACTGGTGACGGAAAGTCCAATTTCAAACATCCCCGCCAGGCTTAGCCCAAGGAAGAAAAACAGCAGTGCCATGCAGGCGACGAAATAGGGTGATTGAAATTGAAATCCCCAGCCGAGATGATGACCGCCGGCGCGCAGCAACAACAGCAGCGCCACAATTGCCCAGAACGACACAAGAATTCCCAGCGCATACATGGCGCCGTGAGCGCGCATCCGCTGTCGCTCGTGGCCCGACGATTGCACCAGCGCCAGCCCTTTAATGAACAGCACCGGAAACACGCACGGCATCAGGTTCAGAATCAGGCCGCCGAGAAATGCCAGTCCCAGAATGCGCAATAGCCCGCCGTTGCGCTGTACGGGGACGGCATGCTCCGTGGCGTATCCAGCGGTGATCGGCGATGTAAATTGATACGACGTACCGTCAGGAAATTTCAGCAATCCGTGCAGCGTTGGCGGAACCTGCTGCAGATCTTTCGCCTTCTCCACGGTGATGCGCCAACCGTCCTCCGTCGATTCGAAGCCTTGCGGCGCCGCATTCGCAATTACATTTTGATCGAATGGATAAAACTCCGCACTCGCTGCGCTCTTCCCCGTTACGCGAATAACAAACGCCGTCTTCGTTTGCTGCACCTGTACTGACACCCCCGCAGGCAGTGCCCGCGGCAGGGCTCGCTCCGCGGCGATGAAAAGCGGCTCCGTGGCTGGATTGTTCGCGCCAGGTTGCGCAGTTACCGGAACTGCCTGCTGCAGGTCTGCTTTGCCGGGAATGCAGACGTTGCTGCACACCAGAAAATGCAATTGTCCGCGAAGGACTGCGTTCGTTCCTGGATGAAGAGTGGCATCGGCACGCATCGGAATCGGCAGCAAGACTTCATGCTGATAGCCGAAATCCATCAGAGGTCCCAGCGGCAACCGCTCCGGCGCAGGAAATTGCAGATCGCCCGCGGTGATTCCAGCAGGCAGATGCCAGTCCACTCGAGGTGGCTCGCCCGCATCGCCGGCGTTGATCCAGTAAATGTGCCAACCCGGATCCAATACGAAATGAAGGGCCGCCAGAAAATCGTGATTGGGAGCGATGCTGGTGGTTTCCGTCACCAGGTCGACAGTCAAATGTGAGGCTCGGACCGGCGCTGCAAAATTGCGTCCGCAGAACAAAAGTAAACACGCCAGCACCGCCAGCAAGAAAGACGGTCTACGCAGCAGGCGCATCCGCTCCCCATTCAACCGCGAACTGGAATGCACCCTCAACGTCCACCCTTCTCGGCGGTCCAGCGCAGATGCTCTTTGAAGATGCATCGATCCGCCACCACTTTAATGCCGTTGGCTTCCGCATGTGCGATCGCTTCCGGATGCATGACGCCCTCCTGCAGCCAGAGATACTTGGCGCCGATGGCAATCGTTTCCTCCACAATCTTCGGCACAAATTCCGATGCCCGAAACACGTCTACCAGATCTACGGGAAAAGGAATCTCCGCCAGCGTCGGATAGCAATCTTCACCCAGCACACTCGTCAGCATCGGGTTCACAGGGACAATACGATATCCGCGACGCTGCATCTGCGCCGCTACGCCATGGCTGGCGCGCTCCGGCTTGTCGGAGATGCCGACCACTGCGATGACCTTACTTTTTTCTAGAATCTCATCAATCACTTCGGGTTCGTTCAACGTTGCCTCCAAACTTCGTTTCGCAATGGATGTGCTTAGTCCAAATCCTCAACCGGACCCGCAGGATAATTCCCTTCCCGCCGCAGCCGCAAAAATCCGCGAATAAACATGTCCAGATCGCCGTTCAACACCCGATCGACATCGCCGGTCTCGACGCGCGTCCGCAAGTCCTTGACCATGCGATACGGCTGCATGACGTAGGAGCGAATCTGGGAACCGAAATTAATTTCCAGTTTTGCATCTTCAATTTTCCGCGTGATGGCGCGCTGTTTCTCTAACTCATATTCATACAATCGCGAGCGCAACATCTTCATCGCCTTCTCGCGATTTTTATGCTGCGATCGCTCGTTCTGGCAGGAGACAACAATGCCGGTCGACAGATGCGTCATGCGCACTGCCGAGTCCGTGGTATTCACGTGCTGGCCGCCCTTGCCGCCGGAACGATAGGTGTCGATGCGCAAATCTTCCGGCTTGATATCGATCTCAATCGAGTCGTCGATTTCCGGCGAAACAAACACGCTGGCAAAAGAAGTATGACGGCGTTTGGCGGAATCGAACGGAGAAATGCGCACCAGGCGATGCACTCCCGTTTCGCCGGAAAGCAGCCCATAGGCATAGTCGCCGCTGATGGTGAAGGTGGCGGATTTAATGCCGGCTTCATCCCCCGACTGATAGTCGTTGATCTCGGTCTTGAATTGCTGCCGCTCGGCCCAGCGTAGATACATGCGCATCAGCATCTCAGCCCAGTCCTGAGATTCGGTGCCGCCTGCCCCAGGATGGACGGTCACAATCGCGTTCAGCGGGTCCGTTTCCTCCGACAACATGGTGCGCGATTCCAATGCTTCAGAAAACGTTCGCAGGCCTTCAATTTCTCGCTGCAGATCTGACTCAACCTGTTCGCCCTCCCGAGCCAGCTCGAAATAGGCAGCAATATCGTCTCTGCGGCGGCGCAGTTCCGAATCGTCCGCCAATAAAGATTCCAGCCGCTTTCGCTCGCGCATCAGTGGCTGCGAAACAGCAGGATTGGCCCACACCGCAGGGTCGGCTACTTTTTGTTCAATGGAGGCGAGTTCTTTGCGCAGGCGTTCCGCGTCAAAGATACTCCTGCAGATCGCGAACTTTTTGCTCTACGGGATTGTAGGCAAACTCTAAATCATTGAGCATGGCGGATCAGTCTTGGAAGTAGATTTTTGTTCCTGGTCGATAGTTATTTTGCACAGCACCATCGACGGCAAGAACTATTGCGATTATGGCACAGAGCCAGGCCAGCCAGTCGCCGTGGCGAGTATAAAAGGTTTCCTGCGAGACGTAATTGAAGTGCGCCGCCAACGAGGTCTCCGTATGACGCGGCGAGCTCTGCACCACCTGGCCATGCGGATCGATCACCGCGGTCACGCCGCTGTTGGTATCGACCAATAGCCAGCGATCGTTTTCAATGGCGCGCATTCGACTCATGTTCAGGTGTTGCCAGGGGGCGCTGGTGTCCCCATACCAGCCATCATCGGAAATATTGACCAGCACTTCCGCGCCAAGTTTTACGAACTGGCGCACCTCGTCGGCAAAAATCGACTCGTAACAAATAAAGACACCGTAGCGATGCCCGTCGGCTGCGAACACAACGCGCTGTTTGCCGGGCGTCATGTGTCCCACCTGGTCGGTCAGCGATCCGGCGAAGGACAACAATTCGGGAAACGGCGTGTACTCCCCAAAGGGAACCAGGTGCATTTTGTCGTAGCGACCGACAAAGGTTCCGTCGGCCGCAACAAACGACGCCGAGTTATACATGGGCGGCCGCGATTGCCCGGTTTCACGATCGACCGCAATATCGCCAACAATCATAGGTGCGCGGGCATCTTCGGCGAGTGCTGAAATCCAATGACGAAACCTGGCGTCTCCGTCTTCAAACGGCGCCGGCGATTCCGGCCAGACAATCAGATTGATTGCAGGTCGAGGAGGTTTACAGTCCGGCTGAATCTCCGCTTTCCCCCGCAAGGGAAGCCCAGA
The DNA here is from genome assembly GCA_963735505.1 of uncultured Acidobacteriota bacterium. Classification (GTDB taxonomy): domain Bacteria; phylum Acidobacteriota; class Terriglobia; order Terriglobales; family Acidobacteriaceae; genus JAKAAZ01. The sequence continues at coordinate 893,509 of CAVTLR010000019.1, forward strand.
ATCGTAGGGGTTACAAACCTTTTCGCTGAGCGCAACAAAGTGCTGCATCTGTCTATCAAACTCATCGCCTGCCCAGGAAACTCCGGCAACATTCAGGTTGGGCTGTAACAACATTGCCGTGGCGTAGGTGGTTTCCTGAGATACATGCAGGGTATATCCCTTCCATAATCCCGCCGCCAACAGGATCGCGAGCAGCGGCGGAATGAGCCGCGCGCGCCATTCGCGAAAAAGAAAGACGCAGGCAATGGCACAATTTCCTGCCATCAATACCAACGAGATTCCGTAAGCCCCCGTCCACGGCGCCAGGCGAGTCAACAGTAAATTATCGATCTGCGAATCGCCCAGCTGGTTCCAAGGAAAACTGGTGATATGGGCGCGCGCCAATTCCACCGCTACCCATAGGATCGGAGTCAGTGCGAGCGTCCAGACGGTGCTGCCAGTAGCTCGCTGGCTAAGGCTGATGAGAAATGCGAATAACGCGAAGTAGAGCCCGAGATACAAACAAAACAGGACCAGGATGACACTTGCCATCACTGGAGAAAGATTCCCGTACAGTTGCATCGTCGATTGAATCCAGTAACAGGTACCGCCGTACCAAAGAATTCCGCAGAAGTAACCAAGCAGGGTATTGTGCGCAACCCGTCGCCAGCCAAATCCTGCTCGCGGAACCAACAGCGCAATCAGCAGAGGAATAAACGCGATCCACGCCAGCAGCGCACGCCAATGGGGTAGCGGGCCTGCCACCGGAAATGGCAGCACAAGCAGCACACCGCTCTCCGCCGCGAGCACCCAGCTCAACTTCGATCCAGCGCGCATCGTGTGCAGTCTACCATCCTATCGATACGCAACATTTTTTATCGAAAGCATTCTAGGCTTTCAGAGTACTCAGCAGTACACTCTTGGAGTGCATCTCCTTCTCAAGGTCGTGGATCATGTGCTGGTGGCGATGTTCCTGCTGGGCGGATTCGGCTCGGCATTCGTTATCGTCATTAGTTTTGCTGAAGATATGCATGAGCTTTTCAGCAAGAATGATTGAATGCGACGGAGATTCATTCCCAACATGATGCAACTGCAACATCGTGGGAGATCGGTTCTGCTTCAAGACGAGCTGAAACCAAATATTGTGATCGAGGCTCGCCATGGGTGATCGAGCTTGTAACCAGGAACTGAACCAAGACTAGCGACCATGCCAGAGCAGACCGTTTCCGCGCCATCCGCAGCGAACCGCGTTCGCATCGTTGTTGCATCCACCGTGATGCTGACGTTCATCTCCTTTTGGAGTGCGGCTGCAATCGTACTGAACGATTTAGCGTCTTCCGCGTTCTATGCCGTCGGTATTGCGGAGCAGGATTTTGGCAAGTCCGCACCCTGGATCGTTCTCGGGGTCATGCTCTTTTCGTTCGCGGTGCGCGCCGTCTACGTCGAGAGCTGTTCGATGTTCACCCGCGGCGGTGTCTATCGCATCGTAAAAGAGGGATTAGGCGGCACGTTTGCCAAGGTCAGCGTATCCGCGCTGATGTTCGACTACGTCTTAACTGGCCCGGTATCCGGCGTATCTGCCGGCCAATATATTGTTGGGCTGCTCAACGAATTGCTGCGCATCTGCGCCGCCCATCAACTTCTCGGTGGCTTGCTGCTCGCTTCCCCCGGCCTCGCGATCCAACTGCCTGTCAATGCAACTGCGGCCGCGATCGCCGTATTCGTCACCCTGTTTTATTGGTGGCAAAACGTAAAAGGAATCGAAGCATCCAGCCAGCGCGCTGTGGACGTAATGAAAATCACCACCTTAATGGTGGTCATTATGATGGCGTGGGGAATCTTCTCCATCGCATACAAGGGAGCCCATCTACCTCCCTTGCCCGTCCCTTCCAATTTGCATTTCTCGGCTGATTCATTCGGCTTCCTGCGGCACACCGGCCTGATGAAGACCTTCGGGCTGTTCGGCATTCTGATGGCCTTCGGACATACGGTTCTGGCCATGAGCGGCGAGGAAACGCTGGCCCAGGTCAATCGCGAGATTCAACATCCCAAGCTCAAAAATTTGAAACGTGCGGCGATCGTGATCGCCATTTACAGCTTGATCTTTACCGGCGGCGCTTCCCTGCTGGCGGTCATGTTAATTCCCGACCAGGTTCGTGTTTCGGTGTACGGCGACAATGTGATTGCCGGAATCGCGATGTACATGGCCGGCCCCCTCGCGCTCCGCGTCGCGTTTCGCATTTTTGTCGTCATTGTCGGCTTTCTCATTCTCGCCGGCGCCATCAATACTTCCATCATCGGTTCCACCGGCGTGCTGATGCGAGTCGCGGAAGACGGCGTCCTGCACGATTGGTTTCGCAAACCACAAAAGAAGTTCGGCACTCCAACCCGGATCATCAACCTTGTTACTGGGCTGCAATTAGCCACGATCCTGCTAAGTCGCGGCAACATTATCGTGATCGGCGAAGCCTACGCCTTTGGCGTCATCTGGAGTTTCACCTTCAACGGACTCGCCATGCTGGTGCTGCGTTATCGATACAAGGGCGAGCGCGGCTGGAAGGTTCCCATCAATCTCCGCGTCGGGAACGTCGAACTTCCTATCGGACTTTTCTCCGTCTTCCTGGTTCTATTCAGCACTGCGGTTGTCAACCTGCTGACCAAGGAAGTCGCTACGATTAGCGGGCTGGTTTTCGCGGCCACCTTCTATGTGCTCTTTACTCTTTCCGAAAAAGACAACGTCCGCCGACACGCCTTGGCCGCTCGCGAAATGAAGGAACATTTTCAGCTGGAGAACGACGACACGGTCAGCCGGGAAACACTCCGCATCCGTCCCGGTTGCATTGTTGTCACCATGCGGGATGTTCGCTCGTCGGGTGCACTTCGCTGGGCACTGTCTCGAAGTTCAGAAGAAAGCCAGGACGTCGTGCTGCTCACGGCGCGCTTGATGGGAGCCGGCGGCCCGGAATATATCGACGCTTCTCAGCTGGCATTTACAGAACATGAACAGATGATTTTCACCCAGGCGGTATCGGTTGCGGAAAGCTTTGGGCGCCATATTTCCCTTCTGGTAGTTCCGGCGGGCGACCCGTTCTCTGCCCTGGTGCAAACTGCGAACTCCCTGGAGGCTGCCACTGTTGTTGCCGGCCTTTCCTCACGCATGACCGCGGAGGAACAAGCGTTCTATTCCGGGCGCGCCTGGGAAGCGCTTCCCGAACCGAAGCGTCAATTCACGTTCTATGTAGTCATGCCGGATGGCTCCGCCAAGTCCTTCCACATCGGGCCGCACGCACCGGCATTGCAGCCGCAGGATGTCGAGTTAGTCCATCAACTATGGCTTAGATTTCGCGGCGACGCATCCATGAAAGAATTGCACCACAGCGACATTGTCACTTACGCATTGGATAGGTTGGCGGTGCAATACCAGGCGAATCATCAGGATGTTCTAGAGGGCCTGAAGCGTTCGATTGAAGACAAGGGGCAATCGCTTGTCAGCCATTTTGCGATGGAGAATCGGCTGCATCAACCCGTACTTCCGGCCGCTCCGCCAGAGGTCGAGCCGCATGACGCTGAGGACCAACCACAGTCCACAAGGCAGAAGTAAGCAACTAAGTCACTCCCACGGGTACTTCTATCTCCCGGGCCAGCTCCAAATCCGCACTTGCTCTCCGGCCTATGTGCTCTGTAATCTTATAAGTAATTTCCTTCCGCGAACGACTTACGGAATTTGCTGGAGTTTGTGCAGGACGAATTATTAGGGGAAATATTGGAGGTACTATGGATTTTCATCGACTTATACAAGAGATTGACTCAGAGATTTCGCGCCTGCAACAAGCTCGCGCGTTGCTCCTCGGCGAACCTGCAAAACGCGGCCCCGGCCGGCCGAAGGCGGCAGCTGGCCCCAGGAAGGCTGTGGCGGCTGCGAGCAAACCGGCAAAACGTAAGCGCCGTCTCTCTCCGGAAGGAAGAAAACGAATTGCTGACGCGATGCGTAAACGCTGGGCCGAACGCAAGAAGCAACAAGGCTCCAAGTAAGTCAGACTGGTTGACAGCGAAGGCGGCCAGGTCGGCCGCCTTTGTTCTCCTTGTCCATCGGCGCTAGCCGCAGGGAACGTATTATTTCAGAGTTTCTCCCGGGCGCAAATCTACTACTTCGATCCCTTTGCCGCGCAGATGATTTCGTAATTCCTCCGGAGTTCCAGTCAAAACTGGAAATGTCCCGTAGTGCATTGGAATTACTTTCTTGGCTCCAACATATTGTGCCGCAAGAGCCGCCGCCTGCGGGCCCATCGTAAAGTGGTCACCAATCGGCAAGCAGGCAATTTCCGGAGCATACAGTTCATGCAAAAGTTTCATATCGCTAAATAGAGCCGTATCTCCGGAGTGATAGAGCGTAGGTTCGCCTTCGATTTGCAAGATAAATCCCGCCGCAACTCCTGCATAGATGGTGGTGCCGTTGTCATCAATGCTGGATGAATGTTTCGCTTCAACAAGCGAGACGGTTACATCCTGGAAACGGAGGGAGCCACCCAGGTTCATCCCTGCAGTTTTTTTGGCGCCTTTCGATGCCAACCAACCGGTAAGCTCATACACTCCGATGAAGGTCGGATGATACCGTTGATCGATCGATAGAGCATCTCCCATGTGGTCGCCATGCCCGTGACTGCACAGCACGAGATCGATTTTTTCCGGAGCTTTCCAGCCTTTGGGGAACGATGGGTTCGACTCCATCCAGGGATCAATCAGGATTGAAGTGCCTTTGGCGGTTTGCAGATGGAACGTGGCATGACCCAGCCATTGCAATGTCATCCCATGAAAATGAGGCATGGAATTTTCTCCTCGATAGTTTGATTTTCCCACAAACTCCTCTTTAATCAGATGCAGTCCACAGTGGAAGGCTGGATCACCGCAAACTCCGCCACGAAAGGAAACTCAAAGTCCTGTGATTGAGACTGCAAGCACCCATTACCCGCCGGGTCCCAGTTATCGTGACCGCCTGCGCAATCCAGGGCTTTTGCGGCTCAGCACTCACGAATTCCTCGAACGGAATGCCAAGACGTTTGGCGATCTGGTTCACTACAAGGCTTTTGGTCGGCATGTCTTCCAATTCAATCATCCGGACATGGTGCATGAAGTATTGGTGCGCGATGCCGCCATGCAGCACCGCGGGATTGTGATGCAGCGCGCAAAATTTGTACTGGGTGAGGGACTGCTCACCAGTGAGGAGCCGCTGCACATGCGTCAACGACGGCTGGTGCAGCCAGGATTTCATCGCCAGAGAATTGCAGCCTACGGAGAGACGATGTTGCAGTTCGCCGACGAGATGAAGGCTCGCTGGCAGAACGGATCATCCTTCGACATTCATCGCTCCATGCTGGAACTTACTTTGCGAATTACAGGAAAGTGCCTGTTCGATAGCGACGTGGAATCGGAGGTGAAAACTATTTCCGATTCGGTTACCGCATTTATGGGTTTTCTCCCCTTAGCATTTCTTCCCTATCCACACCTTTTATTAAAGATCCCCTTTGGCTTTATAGGTCGCATCCAGAAATCCCAGAAGAAACTGGATCGTTTGATCTATACGATGATCGCCGATCGTAGAAGCTCCGGGATTGACCATGGCGACCTGCTCTCTATGTTGCTTGCCAGCCAGGATCTGGAGGGAGCGACCGGACGCATGAGTGCCCAACAAGTCCGCGACGAATGTCTCACGCTCTTACTCGCCGGGCATGAAACAACTGCAAATGGCTTGAGCTTCATTTTCTTTTTAATGGCTCAGCATCCTGACGTGCAGGAAAAGGTGTTCGCCGAAGCTTCGTCCGCTTTCGGAATTACCTCTGACAATTCGCGTCCGAGCGCCGCCGATATGTATGAACGTTTGCCATACTGCCAGCGAGTCGTCTCAGAAGCGCTACGGATGTATCCGCCGGTGTGGGTCACGGCGCGCACCGCGGCGGTAACGTATGCCTATCGCGGCCTGGAGATTGCTGCCGGTTCGCTGCTGCTTGTGCCGCAAATCGCGATTCACCGCGATGCCCGTTGGTATCCGGAGCCAATGCATTTCAATCCCGACCGCTTTCTTCCAGAAGCAATTGCCGCGCGCCCTCGACACGCTTACTTCCCCTTCGGCGCCGGTTCGCGCCTCTGTATTGGAGAAAACTTTGCATGGACGGAAGCAGTTCTGGTTTTGGCCAGCGTTGTCCGCAATTGGCGTCTCGGATTCAACGGCCCTGTTCCAACAGAACTTCCCTTGAGCGCACAGATTTCTCTCCGGCCCCGTGATCCAGTCATGCTCTCAGCTATGAAACGCTAATACAGAAGATTGGTTACCTGGATTTGAATCGTGACGGAGAAAATGCCGCGAGAGGAACATCCGGGGCCTCGCCAAGCATTGCTTGTGTCATCACGCGGGCAGTTACCGGGGCCAGCAATATTCCATCTCTATAATGCCCGGTTGCATGCCAGCAATTCGCACGCTGTGCAACTCCCAGGATGGGAAGCCCGTCTGGAGTGCCCGGTCGCAATCCTGTCCAAGCGTCGATCGGCGAAGGAATGGTCGCCTCCGGCAGCAGCCGCAGCGCAGCCTCCATTAACCCGCTCACCTGGTCCTGATGCACGACCTCATCAAACCCAACATGTTCCAGCGTCGCACCCACAGTGACCCGGCCATCCCCGCGTGGAACCAGGTACACGCCCGGCGTTCGAACTACGCACCGCAGGCGATCCGGCGCACATCGCAAATTCGCTATGTGTCCTTTGACGGGCTCCACCGGCATGCCGCCCCACAGTTCGCCCCCGGCCCAAGCCCCGCAACAATTCACAAACATTCCCGCCGAAATTTTCTCCCGCCGGGTTTCTGCCAGGATCACGCCGTCGGCGCTGCTAACCTTCAGCACTTCCGTCGATTCCAAAAGGTTTCCACCCGCGACGCGCAAAGCCGCCGGCAAGGCTGCGCGCAAATCATTCGGATCGATGCTTCCTTCGTCCAGCCATATAAAGTTGTGTCCGGTGGAATCGAGCGCGGGCGCGAGATGCGCGATTTCCGCGGCCGTCGCATGCTCGGTCGCCTGGGTCCCTGATCTTGCCTCCTGCAGGGTGCGACGAGTACGCAAGGGTACGTGCAGGCCGGACGACGATTCGACAACGTCCAGATAGGAGGGATAAAGTTCCCAGCTTCGAACGCACAAGGGCATCAGTTCAGCGGGATTTTGCGGATCATTCACTGCCAACATGCCGCCGGCTGCCCAGGAAGCGGCGCTCATGGCCTGTCCGCGTTCCATCACCGTGACCGACAGCCCGCGCTGCCGCAATTCCAACGCCAGCGACAGGCCAATGATGCCGGCGCCCGCAATGGCAACATCCACAACCCCTGTGTGGTTCATCGCTTCATTCCAGGTTCTTCCGCCGCGTGGTCAGGAATGATGCAGAGAGTCCGATTCACGTCAGCGGGAGACAATCACTTCCCGGGTATTATCTTTTGCCAGCAGAAACCGGCAGGTGCCCATTTCCTGGAAGAGAGCCTCGATCTGGCGATTTTGATAGTTTCGCAGTACGGGGTGGCTCGGTCCCTGTTGGGTTTCGACCGTATCGCCATCCATCACGTGGTAGCGGCAAAATATCGTCTCCGGGCCCGTTGTTCGAGAATGAAAAAATGCCAGGGTCTGACCGTGTTCGCGCGTTACAGCATTCAATCTGCGCAAAATCGCATCCGTCAGCGGAGCGGGAATATAGTCGAGCGCGTCCCACAAAAGAACGATGTCGAACTCGCGATTGCCGAAATTCATGTGACGCGTCAAAAAGCCTTCAACGTCGTATGCGGGCGCTTCATTTTCTTCCGCCGGCAATAACCAATCCGGTTTGACAGCCTCTTCCACCAGATCGGCCATGTATACGCTGTGCCCCAGGTTAGTCAAAAAATTGATATTGTTCGGAGAGGTCGGCCCGATATCCAGCACGCCGAGACCCGGTTCCACCTTAAGACGAGTTAAGATCTTCATCCAGGCGCTGGAATGCCGGGAAACCCGCGGGCCACCGTGGCCATGGCTGCCTTGTTCTTTGTTTCCCGCGGCACGTTGAAACAATGGACTCATCTTGATCTCATCTCCATTTTCCATCCGCCCTCAGACTTGATTGCAATCTATACCGCTGAGGTTTCGGAATCCAACCTTGAATTCTTTGAGTCTTACAGCCATGGGCTCATCAGGACTCACTCTCTCCAATGTATATCGTAAACTGTCAGAAGCTGAGGTGACATTGCTCTTGAGGACTGCCGACCGCAGTGGAACCGAGCCGCCTTCCGTTGCCGGGCTACGATCAAAACCTCGTGAGTTATTCGTGATGCGACATCGTTTCTCCGGACCAGCCATTGCCCGGCGCCCTTGGGTCTCACTCGTTCTAGGGTGGGCATTACTCTGTACTTTCACTTTCGGCTGCTCGTCAGCCCTGGCTCAATCCGACCCCCCGGCGAACTCGGCAAGCTCCTCCGTCTGGAACCTGGCAAAATCCGATCCACACGCGCTGGTGAAGGCTGCGATTGACAATGAAATCAAGAATTCCTACGGTCGTCGTCCCCCGATGCGATATCTGCTGAACAAGAAAACCAGAAATACCGACACCACCAAGGAAATTGTCGAAACCGGCCAAGGCGGAGTGGCGCACCTGGTCGCCATCCAAAATCAGCCGTTGAATGCAACACAAACGCAAACGGAATTGCAGCGCTTGCAAGAACTGGCGTCCGATCCGGCCACACAACAACATCGCCATCGCAGCGAAGAACGCGACACAGCACGCATTATTGCGGTGATGCGCCTGCTGCCCGATGCCTTTATCAATCACTTTGAAGGGTCGGCGCAGGCGGCGAACGGGACCGCGATACGCATCGGCTTCGAAACCAATCCGCACTTTTCTCCGCCTACGTTGGAGTCTCGAATCCTGACCGGCATTCGCGGGGAAATATGGATTGATCCAGCAGATCTACGCGTCGTTCGAGTTGAAGGACATTTATTCCGCCAGGTGGATTATGGATGGGGAATTCTGGGCACCCTCTATCCCGGAGGAACCATCACCATCGAGCAGGTCAAAACGCCGGAATGCGGCTGGCAGCTATCTCGTCTCACGCTGAACATGACAGGAAAAGAATTGATGTTGAAGTCGCTGCGCGTGGTTGTCGACGAAACTGTAACCGACTACCACCGGGTCCCGGCTGAATGGAAATACACGGATGCAATTACCTGGCTGCTGCACAATGCCGGAAACACCAAGCTCGCAGCCAATCAACCTTGATCCAGCGGCAGCGAAATAGCCACACAGCTGCCGCGCTGTAACATCAGGCTCGCGCCTTGACCACCCCTGCAGCTTCGGCGTGGGCTTTATTCCGTGCATGCAACCGTTCGCTGCGAACCGTCAGTTTCTCAACCCGGTCGCGCTTCACTTCAAATCCACGGCCGGCGATTTGAGGAACTGCGATTTCTCCTTTGCGGGAAACCTCGACTGCAGGCTCGATAATGTCTTCTTCCCAATACCGCGCAGAGGCGGAAACGTCTCCGGGCAAAATAAAATTCTGCAACGAAGAAAGCGCAATGTTATGTGAGCGGCCGATGCCGGTTTCCAGCATCCCACCGCACCAGGCGGGAATGCCGCGCTCCGCAGTCACATTATGGACGCGAATCGCCTCGCTGAAACCGCCCACTCGGCCTAATTTGATGTTGATGATGCGGCACGATTCCATCTCGATAGCAGCCAACGCATCTCGCCGGTTGCGAATGGACTCGTCCAGACAGATCGGGGTTTCCAATTGACGCTGCAGCAGCGAGTGAAAATAGAAATCGTTGTGCCAGAGCGGTTGTTCAACCATCAACAAGTTAAATATGTCGAACGATCGCAGCAGATCCTGATCCTTGAGCCGATAGGAGCCGTTTGCATCGCAGCTCAACACGATGTCCGGCCAGCGGTTGCGCACCGCTTCGAACATCAGCACATCGTGGCCCGGCTTGCATTTCAGCTTGATGCGCTGGTACCCCGCAGCCAGTTCCTTCTCGATGATATCCATCAGCTTTTCAGTTGTGGATTGAATTCCCAACGAAACTCCGCACGCAATTTTTTTCCGCACGCCACCCAGCAGCTCCCATAGCGGAATTCCGAGCTGTTGGCTCTCAGCGTCCCAGACCGCATTTTCCAGCGCAGCCTTTGCCATTCGATTGCCGCGCACATGGCTCATCGCCTTCGGGCACGATCCAGCCGAATCAATTTCCGCATGCAGCAATGCCGGAATCAGCTCGTTAATCAATATTAGCCACGCGGTATCGGTGCACTCTCCGCTGAAGCTGGGATGCTCTCCGGCAGTGCACTCTCCCCAGCCGGTGACTCCTTCGGACTGCACTTCCACCAGCAAAATCCGCCGATCGGTGGTGCGTCCAAAACTGGTTTCAAACGGCTGCAGAAGCGGCATCCGTATTTCGCGTACCACCACACTTTCAATCTTCACGAAAACTCCTCCAACGCCCTCAATCGCGACCGCAACAGTCTCACAATTCGCTTTGATTCCCGGCTATGTTACTTCTCGACGGTCTCGCTAGTCTCGTCCCAGTCGCCAAGTTGGTAGCAAGCCGATTCGCCAGACAGATTTTGAAACCGCAACACGGTGAGCCCCGCAGAAAAAGCCGTGGTAAATTCACGCCTGAGTTTCATTAATGATTCTAACGCCATCCTGGGGAGTGGGTGGAGTCTATCGTCTCCCGCAGCTGCGCGAGAATATGTAACAGTTATAGTTTCATTTATGGAATACTTCGGAAGTTCTTCGCCTGCAATCAGAGCGCGCACGCGTGCAGTGCGCAACCACCATTCTGCGTGCAGCCGGTCCGTGGGAAGATTACCATGCAACGGCGATGTGGAAGCACCATAAAAATCGGGCGTGTAGCGTCGAACAATCGCCCCCAGCTTTTCGATGTTAAAAAACGCGTTCTTTATTTCCAATGGGTCGAATGTCCATTCGATCAGTTCGATCCCACGCACAAGCGCATCTTCCCTTTGTGCGAGCTTTAGCATTTTTCCCACACCGCGGTTCCTAAATTCCGGCGCTACCGCCAGCATGTGCGAATGGAAATAGGGCCGGCCATCGCGCAGCCCTGGAATCGCCAGCGCATAGCCAATCAGCTGTTCCCCAGCCCAGGCGCCCAGCACCTGTCCTCCAATGGCATTGGCTACCGCAAACATTCTGCGTGGAACAATATCCAGATCGCGAAACTGCCACACCGCCTGCTGCAATTGGACACAGGCCTCCATGTCCGGAATGGAAACGATCTTTCGGACTTCAATTTTTTCAGCCGCTTTATTCACTCGCGGATCCCTTTCGTTCCTCTGTTTTTGCACGATTCCAAAGTGCTTCCAATTGTTCTGCGCCGAGTTCGGCAAGCAACGGCGCCCCAGAAGCGGAGGATTCCATCGCGGCGAATCTTCGCCGAAATTTTGTATTTGATGCACGCAACGCCAACTCCGATTGCACACTTAATTTCCGCGCCAGGTTGACAACAGTAAACAGCACGTCGCCGATCTCTTCCTCTTGCGCCTTCTTTTCGCCAGAAGCGATTGCCTTTCGCAACTCATCCAGCTCTTCCTGCAATTTGTCGAACACAGGCGCAGCCTCTGGCCAGTCGAACCCGATCGAGCCTGCCTTGCTTCCCAGCTTGCTGGCCTCCATAAGCGCCGGCAGTGATCGAGGTACTTCGTCCAGCAGCGAATCCAGTTGCACCTTGGTCGCATTCGTCCGCTCGGATTTCTTGATCTCTTCCCAATTTTGCAGTACTTGCGCCGCCGTTTCCACCCCCTCACGATTCGCAAACACGTGCGGATGACGACGAATCAATTTTTCGCTCAAGTTATCGGTCACATCCTGCAACCCAAACAATTTCTTTTCCTGCGCCATCTCTGCATAAAACAGCACCTGCAGCAAAAGATCTCCCAGCTCATCCTTCAGGCCGGCCCAATCCTTGCGGTCGATCGCGTCGAGTACTTCGTAAGTTTCTTCCAGCGTGTACCGCCGGATGGAATCGAATGTCTGTTCGCGATCCCATGGACAGCCGCCCGGAGCGCGTAACTTCGCCATGATCGCCACCGCGCGCGCAAAAGATTTTTCCAGCGAGGTTGATTGCGAACTGTCCTCCAGCAGCGGCGAAACGTCAGAGTTGGAGGATGAATTTTGTGTTGAAGTCATGTTCTTCATCTTAGACTGCTCGTGCGCGCGATAGTAGATCGGCGTCGGCTCTGCGTATACTGCGGCTGCGTGTTAGTTTTCGCTTCCATTCCCGTTTGGGCATTCATCACGGCGGCCGTCGTCCTCGGCCTGACGTTTGGCAGCTTTCTGAATGTCTGCGTCGTTCGCTTACCTGCGCATCAATCGATTGTGACTCCAGCGTCGCATTGCCGACACTGTAACGCGCCGATCCGCCCGCGTGACAATGTCCCGGTGATTAGCTGGCTGTGGTTGCGAGGTCGCTGCCGCGCCTGCCAGGCAAGAATCTCGCTGCAATATCCCCTTGTGGAGCTTGGTACAGCTGCGCTATTTGTCGCATGTGTATTGCACACCGGCGCAACCTGGCAAACACTGGTCGACGCAGTCGCCTGTTTTCTTCTGCTCGGTCTTGCAGTGATGGATTGGCAAACCATGTTGTTACCCGATGCTTTTACGCTGCCAGGAATTGCGGCCGCGTTTCTGCTTCGAGTGTTCGCGCCTGGAAATCAATTTCGCTCGCGCGTCGCGATGCACGTATTGGGAGATGCGGCGATCTCTGCCGCCCTGTTGCTGATGGTGTGGACTGTGTACCGACTTGTCCGACGCCGTCAGGGGCTCGGCTTAGGCGACGTAAAACTGCTGGCTATGATTGCGGCTTTTCTCGGACTTGCCTGCACACTGTTTGCGTTTTTTGTTGGCGTGCTGGCTGCGGCATTATTCGCCGTAATTCTGCTGGTGTTGCGCAGAGCTCGCGGCTCCGATCGCATTCCATTTGGAAGTTTTCTTGCCGCCGCCGGCATCCTCGCCATTTTCATCGGACAGCCCGTGATCGCGTTGTATCTGTCAACGTTTCAATAGCTCAACGGTTGTGCATGCATTTTTCCGGATGAGCCAACATCTTCTCGGCTGTCCTGGCATACTTTCCCTGCGGATTCGTGGTGACGTAGGTTTTAAAGTGCGCCATCGCAGCGCTGGTATCATTCTCCTTGCAAAGTGCATCGGCAAGCCCGTACAGCGCGGTGTCGTTGGTCGGATCAAATTGCAGCACATCCTGATAGCGCAAATATCCGCCGCGATAATTTCCATTTTTCATGTATAAATCGGCGGTATTCAGGTCATCGTCGACTCGTCCATCCGGACTTTGATCGCGCGTAAAGGAGTCCAACTTAGGATGCGTCCCGAGATTTCCCGCTCCCACCTCCGGCTCCGGCAAATGCGCATCGCTCGAACTGTACCCGCCTTTTGAAGAAGCAGCCGCACCAGGCTGCGGAATTCCGGAACCCTGAGAATTTCCCGATCCTGCTTCGCCTGCCTGATTGTCGTCTGCCTTCGCCGCCGCTTTCGATTGCGCTTCGGGAAATGGATTGTCTTTTGCCGGTGAGGACTGTCCGGATTTTCGACCTGGATTTGTTGTCGCGGGCGGTGGCGCGCCTGGATTTGGAGATGAACTGTTTTGCATTGGCGCGGTGGACTGCGGAGCCTCCTGTTGTGCATCTGCCTTCGCCGCCGCTTCTGACTGCGCCATGGGAAATGGATTGCTGGTGGCCGGATCGGTATCGGTCGAGGATTTCGTTCCCGGCTTTGAGGAACTCTGCGACTTCGCCGACTTTGTCTGGGTTGAAGATGAAGGCTGAGCCGACTGCTTCTGAGTATTTGTGGAAGGAGCATCAGGCGGAGGGCTCTGGCTCCCCTGTTGCCCCCACGCGACCACGCTTGCAAACAGCAGCGCAGCAACCAACATGGGAAGCCTGCGGCGCGACTCTTTTGAACACACCATACGTACTATTCTGGACGTTTTCGCGCCCGTTTGGATAGTCGAATTGGCCCGATCAGGAAAAAATCCGAAGCCGCCCGGCTGCTATACTCCAAGTTCTGCTTCCAACATACGTATGGGCCTCATCGTCCGTTCCTCCCTCATCCACGCCGCCGGCTGTTACACCACCACGCCCATCGCGAAAGGTACCCGCGTGGTCGAATACACCGGACCCATCATCGATAAGGATGAGGCCGACCGCCGCTACGAACATAAACCCATCACTTATTTATTCGGCATTGGCGACGGATCGAAAGTGATTGATGGCCACGGCATCGCCATGTTTATCAACCACTCCTGCGATGCAAATTGTGAGACCGAGGAAATCGATGGCCGCGTGTGGATCATGGCCATCCGCACCATCGCAGCGGGCGAAGAGCTTTGCTATGACTATTGCCTGTACGACGGCGGCGATGAAGAGGCCCCTTGCAATTGTGGGGCGAAAAAATGCCGCGGCTCCATGTATTCCGCGGAGGAACTGCGACGCCGCAAGCGATTGGCGCTCAAACGCACTAAGGCGGAAGCCGCTGCAAAAAAGAAGAAAGTAAAGCTCGCCGCCGACAAAAAGAAAGCGGTGCGGCCTGGCTCGTCGGCTTCAACATCGGCGCAACCGAAGAAAACAACCAGGAAGAAGCAGTCGCAGCGGAGGTCTTCGCCAGCCTCGCCGCAAAAAAAATCCACAGCCAGACCCAAGCGCGCGAAAAAAGCCCGCGGAAAGTAATCCTCACGGCGTAGCAATCGCAGCAAAGGCGTGCAGAACTATGCAAACAAATCCATCTCTTCGGCGAGTCGGCGGCCGCATCCTGACGGCTGTCTCAAGCGCTACAATCGAAGGGCAGGTCAGCTGACCACGCACTTCGAAATATTCCGCTCAACGACCCTATGGCTTATCAAGTTTTAGCGCGCAAATACCGTCCCCAGCGCTTCGCAGACGTCATCGGACAAGACCACGTGACGCAGACGCTCTTGAATGCCCTGGCGCAGGACAGGATCGCGCACGGCTATATTTTCAGCGGCCATCGCGGCATCGGCAAAACCACCATTGCCCGCATCCTTGCCATGGCGCTGCAGTGCCGCACGCCCCAGGGAACGCCGGAGCGTCCAACGCCAGAGCCTTGCGGAGTGTGCGATGCCTGCACGGAGATTCGCGCCGGCAACGCCATGGACGTCATCGAAATTGACGCCGCCACCAATCGCGGCATCGATGAAATTCGAGAACTGCGCGAGGGCGCCCGCTACAGCCCGGCCCGGGATAAATACAAAATCTACATCCTCGATGAAGCCCACCAGATCACCGATGCCGCCTTCAATGCGTTGTTGAAAACCCTGGAGGAACCGCCCGCGCACGTAATCTTTATGATGGCGACCACGCAGCCGGAGGACATTCCGCAGACCATCCGCTCCCGCAGCCAACACTTCAGTTTTCATGCGGTGCGGTTTCAGGAAATTGTGGCTCAGTTGCGCAGCATCGCGGAAATGGAATCGGTCGGCGTCGATGAAGCCGCCCTGTCTCTGCTGGCTGAAGCCGGCGACGGTTCCATGCGCGATGCGCTCTCCATCATGGACCAGGCAATTGCCAGCGCTCCGCTGGTCAACGGCGCCCACACCCTGGAAGCTTCGCAGATTCGCTCCCTGATGGGAACAGTCTCGAATCAGATATTCGAAAACATGATGGAAGCTGTGAAGGAACAAAACGCCGCTTCCATGCTGCAACAGGCGGCCCAGCTGCTCGACGCGGGCAACAGTCCGCAACAGATCGCCCGTCAGATGGTTCGCTTTCTGCGCAACTGCTTGATGGCACGTCTGGCCGGAACGAATTCTGACCTGCTGCAAGTGTCCGATGAAGAGCGGGCGCGCGCAGAACGCGTTGCAGCGGTGTTTTCTGAAGAGGATCTGACGCGCTTTTTGAATTCCATGCTCCGAACTTTCGACGATCTCGGCCATCGGCAGGAGCAGCGCTTTCACCTGGAACTCGGCTTGCTGAAGCTGGTTCACATGCAGCGTCTGCTTCCTCTGGAGGATCTATTCCGGCAGCTTTCGCTTCCCTCTGCAGCAGGTGGAGGTTCGGCCGCCGGGACGCCGCGACTTTCCGGCGCCAGCGCCGCACCCAGACACCTGGAGTCTTCCCTGTCACGGGCCAGCACTACCCCGGCCGCAACAACGGCTGTCGCTCGATCCACTGTGCGTGAGGAGTTTAAGCAGCCAGCGCCTCCTCTCAACGAAACCGCCGCACCCGTGATCGTCGCCAGCCACCCGCTGGACGGAATGTTTGCCAGGTCCCTTGGCTCTTCCGCTGCTGCTGACTCCAGGCCGGCGCCTGTATCAGTCGCGCCCAAGCCGCAGCCCCCTTTACCTCCTCGGCAAGAAAAGGCGCCAGCACCCTCGGCGGAGGTGATACCGCCAACTCCGCCCGCTGTCGCTGCAACCGCCCCGGCCATTATCCCGTCCAAGCCCTCTGCGGCGGAAGCTGCCGCCTCTGCTGTCGAAATGCCAGCTCTAGCCGTCCACACCGAATCCACCCAGGCAGCCGACGGGCCCGACCTAGAGCCCTTGCGCGCCGCCATGAGCCAGGCGTTGATTCAAGGAGGACATGAGACCGCCGGATACATGCTGGAGTCGGGAACTTGTGAATGGAATGGAAATGAATTGCGGGTCCGGGTCGCCGCCTCCAAAACTCTGTTCGACATGATGTATCCGGCCGCCGCCCAACTGCTCGTGAAAGAAGCCTTTCGCCAGACTGCTGAACCCGGCCGTACCCTCCGTTTGGAACCTGGCGATCCGTCTGCAGCCAATGGCAAAAAGCCGCAGGCAAAAGTGAATCTGCCGCCGCCAACCGAGGGCGGGACGCGTCCCCAGGACCATCCCCTGATTCGCCACGCACAACAACTTTTTTCCGCGGAAGTACGCAGTGTGGTCTCGCTCCGCGATCCGCAAGCTTCGAAATCCTGACTGGAAAGGGCTCCCGATGGACATGGACAAAATTAAGGAAATGATGGGCCAGGCGCAGCAAATGCAGCAGCAGATGGAACAGACGATGGCCCAGGTCCAGGTGGAGGGCTCGGCAGGCGGCGGCGCAATTACAGTCCGGATGAATGGCAAGAAGCAGGTGCTGGCGGTGCAGGTCGACCCCTCGGCAGCCGCCGTAGGGAATGGCCCCGGAGACAATACCGCCGACGTGGAAATGTTGCAAGACCTGATCGCGGCCGCCGTCAATGATGCGTCGCGACGAGTCGATGAAGCACTGCAAGGCAAGCTCTCAGGAATGCTGGGTGGAATGGAGTGGATGCGGATGCTGGGGCAATAAACCGGACCATGCAGCCGCGATTCACCTTCAAGCGATACTTTAGCTTTCCACTTCCATCAACAAAGGAAAATTTGTGTCACGGTTCGCGCAACCCCTTACCCAACTGATCGACGAGCTTGCAAAGCTGCCGGGCATCGGCAGAAAGTCGGCGCAGCGCCTGGCGTTCCATATCCTGCGCGCCACGGAGCAGGACGCGTTTGCGCTGGCGGACGCCATCCGCGACATGAAAGCCCAACTCCATTTGTGCTCCATCTGCCACAACATCACGGATGTCGATCCGTGTCAGTTCTGCAGCAATCCGTCGCGAAATCAGGCGATTATCTGCGTCGTGGAAGAACCGTCAAACATTGCCAGCATTGAACGGACCAAGCACTTCAATGGCACCTACCATGTGCTGCATGGAACGCTGTCGCCGCTGAATGGAATCGGTCCGGACCAGCTGCGCATCGACAGCCTGGTCGAGCGTGTGCAAGCCGGCTCATTGCAGGAGGTCATTCTGGCCACCAATCCCACCGTCGAAGGTGAGGCCACTGCCGGATATCTGCTGCAATTGCTGCGCGGAATGCCGGTTCGCATTACAAGAATCGCCACCGGAATTCCGGCCGGAGCCGACATTGAATATGCGGACGAAGTGACCATGACGCGGGCCATGGAAGGCCGTAGAGAAGTTTGATCTTGGTCGGGTGAGGTTGCACGGATTCGACCAGATGTTCGTGCAATCAAAAAACTTACAGAACAACTTTGCGCGCTGAAGTCTATGTTCTACGAGCGCAAGTGCATCAGCAAATCTTGCGGGTGGACAGGCTTGGCGAGGATCTCGAACTCGTGGCCCTGGGTTCTTGCTTTTTCCAGCAGATCGGCCGTGGCCGCCTGACCGGAAAACAGAAGAATTTTGCACTTCGGCAACAGGCTGCGAATCTGGATGGCCGCATCAATGCCGTTCATGTCATTCATGATGACGTCGCTGATGATCATTTCAGGCTGCATCGCCTGAGCCATGTCTACAGCCGATTCGCCGCTATAGGCAGCTGTCGCTTCAAAACCGTTCCGGTTCAGAATAATCACTAGCGTATCGGCAATCACGCGCTCATCATCGACCACCAATATCTTTGGCTTCACGAAAACTCTCTCTTGCATCTCAAGATTTTCTTAGACCTTACTGAGGAGTGCTTTGCGTCATTGATATACAGGAAGTGTACCCGAATCTAAGAAATTTCGCCCTGAGTTCCCCTACTCTATTTGGACGCAGTAAAGCAGAAAATAGACCCATGGAATCATGGCTAGAGTGCAGCATCCTTGGTGCAATCTGCCCCGTCAATTCGCAATTGCTGAACTTCAATCGATTCAACTCGGGGCTCCGTGCGTCGGCATCGCCCTCCTGAACCGGCTATTGCTTCGGCAAACCCCCCGCAGAAAAATCTGCGACCCCGACACGAACAATGGTGTGATCGGAGGAATGGTCCTCTCCGGTCGCGGGGGAGGGCTTTTTCTCCTTGTCTGGCGTCTTTTTCTTGGGCACCGTATCTTCCGCCCAGGCACCATAGACCCGGTCATTGAAGGAAGCAATCCCGCTGTAATCCCCCATAAAATCCTGCTCGGCAGCAACGAATGGCTTCTCGCTCCAGGCATAGTTCTGAAAACTTTGTCCGTCGTCAGTCGAACGCGCCAGCGTGACCAGGGTTTTCTTATTTTCCGGGTCCAGGCGCCGGTCATAAAACAGGATCGAGACCGCGCTCGTCACCGGATCCACGCTCAGCCACTGGAAGAACTGATCGGCGCCGTCGTGGATGGCGTCAGTATTTACCCGCACCGGTGCACTCCACTTTTTGCCTCCATCCAGCGATCGCGAACAAAACACGTCGATGTCGCCGTTACGGTAATCGCTCCACGTCACGTACAGGTGGGCATGATTGTGGTCACCGCTGCGCGTATCCACAGCGATTTGAGGAAATCCGTTGGCGCGATCGAAATCCTGCACCGCAAACATCGTGGGCGCGGTTCGGATAATATTCTTCGCCTTCGCAAATGTTTTGCCGCCGTCGCGTGAAGTGGTGAATTGCAGGTGATTCCCGGCCGACCAAACCGCATACACCGTCGAGTCGGCACCGACGGCACCATCAAATCCCTCCAGCGCGCCGTTATCGTCGCGTGGCAATCCAGGCGTCTGATCGATCTCCATTGGGGTCGACCAGGTTTTCCCGTCGTCCGTGGAACGCGACAGCACCATGCGCGAATCCACCAGGCTCCAGCGGGTCCAGGCGATATACAGATTGCCGGCATATTTGCCGTGCGACGTATCCGCCACAATGTAAGGCTTGTCCTCCATGGGAATTCCGGGTGCCTGCGTTTGCTGTGAAACCGTGATCGGATCTGGCTCCCAGGTCTTTCCGCCGTCCAGCGAGCGGCGAATCAAAACTGCGTTCGTCTTGGTCGCGTGGCCCCAGTAGTTGAAGGTTCCCAGCTTGTTGAAAGCGATCGAACAGAGGATGGCGTGCCCTTGATTGTCGTAGGTCACAGACACGTCGCCGGATACCTTAAAATCCTTTGGCGCGGTATTAGCTGCGTGTTCCCAATGCTGGCCCGCATCTGTCGAGTAGGCGATGTTCGCCGGCACCTGGTAGGCCACCACCACTTGCTTTGGATTGATGGGGTTCACCGCCACCGACGGCTCGCTGAAATAGCCGGGCTCGGTGAGCGTCGTCACCTGGGCCTGCGGTGCTGGCGGCAATGCGGCCTGGTTTTGTGGATGCGCCGGAGTAGCGATGAAAAGGACAGCTGCCGTAGCAGCCGCAAGGCGTGAGAAAAGCGAAAAATTCATAGTCCTCTCAAATCAAGAGCCGTCAGCATCACCATATCGCATCTCCGTCGGAATTTGCTTGGAAGTGCAGCTTTCGAGCGCAGGTTCTCTCCGAGATGATGTGCACCGTAATCACGGTTCGGCTTCGGTTCGACCACGCCATGCCCTCACCGAGGGTGGCCTTGGTACCAGGCGTATTCGCTGGCATTTACACTCAACCCATGCCTCTCGCAACACAATTGTCGTTTGCTCCGCGTCATTTTAGTTCGCGTAGTTCATCCCTTTCGACGCTCGCCACGCTGGGCGTATGCCTGCTGCTTCCATGCGCCGTTTGGTCGCAATCCTTCAAGACAAAAGACCTTGCTCCCGCCCCGCAATTCCAGGCGAACACCTTGCAGGATCGCGTAGCGCAGTTGAACCTGATCTTTCACGACTACTGGGAGGAAACACTGAAACACTCGCCGGAGATGGCTTCCACTATCGGGGATAAGCGCTACGACGATCAGCTATCCGACTATTCTGACGAGGCCTACAACGATTCGCTGTCGCGCGGTGAACGTTTCATCGAGCGGCTCGGTGCGGTTGACACCACCGGGATGAACGATCAGGAAAAACTGAGCAAGCGCCTGCTGGTGCATGATCTGGTCGATCAGCAACAATCGTCAGTGTGCGCCCCATGGCAAACGCCGGTCACGCAATTTTCCGGTATTCAAGTTGACCTGCCGATGCTGGCCGGCATGCTCTCCTTTACGTCCGCAGATGACTATGACCATTACATCGCGCGCTTGAACAAAGTACCTGCCGCCATCCTTCAAATCAGTACAGACCTGATGCTGGGCGAAGAGGCCGGTCGCAGCGAACCACAATCGATCATGCAGAAAGTGCTGTCGCAGGTAAATGCTTTGGCAATTGGCAAGCCGGAAGATTCTCCGTTCGCCAGCCCGCTGCAGCACTTCCCCGCCAGCATCTCCGCGCAAGATCGCGACCAGATTCGCACCGCGCTGCTGACCGCGATCCGCACCCAGGTGCAACCCGCGTTCGGCCATTTCGCCAGGTACCTCGCCGCGCAATACATTCCCAATGCACGCACCCAACCCGGCATCTGGGCCACGAAAGACGGCGACGCGTGCTACGCCTATCTCGTGCAGAGCTACACCACCACTGACCTGTCGCCGGAGCAGGTCTACCAGATGGGCGTCGAGGATGTGGCGCGGATTGAGCCGCAATTGCTGGCCGTCGTGCACCAACTTGGCTATAAGGATCTGCGCAGTTTTCACGAAGCGCTGGTCAACAACCCTAAAGAGCACGCGCAATCGGGCGCGCAATTAATTGGCTTGTATCAGCACTATGTGGATCAGATGGAACCGAAGCTGCCTGACCTGGCGACCAGGCTTCCGCATGCCCCGCTCAAGGTCGTTGCCATGCCCAGCTTCGGCGCTGCCGACCAGGTTCCGGCAGACTATCAACCGGGCACGCCCGACGGTTCTCGGCCCGGAGAACTTCGCGTAAACACGACCGACGCTACAAAGCGCCTGCTGACCCAGGTGGAAGCGATTGCGTATCACGAGGGCGTCCCTGGCCATCATCTACAAATTTCTCTGGCGCAGGAGCAGACCGGCATTCCTGAGTTTCGCCGCTTTGAAATGTACACGGCGTTCGTCGAGGGCTGGGCCTTTTATAGTGAGCAGCTCGGCAAAGAAGTGGGCTTCTACCAGGACCCCTACAGTGAGTACGGCATGCTGGAAAATCAAATGTGGCGCGCGGTTCGATTGGTCGTCGACACCGGCGTTCACGACAAGCATTGGACCCGCGAGCAGATGGTCCAGTACTTCCACGACCACACCGCAATGGATGACATTACCATTCAGGAAGAGGTCGATCGCTACATCGCGTGGCCGGGTCAGGCCCTTGCCTATGACATTGGCCGCTTGAAGATCCTGGAGCTGCGCGCCGAAGCGCAAAAAGCGCTGGGGAAAAATTTCGATCTTCGCGCCTTTCACGATGAAGTGCTCGACTCAGGCGCTTTGCCTCTCGATATTCTGCAGCAGCGCGTCGAAGCCTGGATTCAGCAGCAGCAGAAAATCGCTGGTCAGGCCAGAATGCACAAGATTTCTAGTCGAACCACGGAAGGAAACTAAGTTGATGGCCAAGAAAAAAGAAAAATCCAAACAGGAACACGCCGCAACCTCCAATACGAAAGTTGCATTGCTCGGTGCGGGCAAAATGGGCGGTATTCTGCTGCAGGCATTTCTGAAAAATGGTTTGTTCTGTCCGGAAAATATCCGCGCCACCGTGCAACATCCAGAGCGCGCGAAATTGCTTACCGAACAATGGGGAGTTTCTGTTTCCACCGACAACCTCGCCGCCGCGCGCAACAGCGATCTGATTCTGCTGGGCGTCAAGCCGCAAACGGTTCCCGAAGTGCTGGCGCAGATTCGTCCAGCGCTGACCGCAAAGAAAACAATCATCTCATTCGCCGCATCCGTCAAAACCGGCGCGATCGAAAAAGCTGCGGGCGTCGATCTAGCCGTCATCCGCGCCATGCCCAACACACCGTCGCTGCTGGGGTGCGGAGCGACGGCACTATGCCGCGGCAAGTTCGTCACCGACGAGCAGCTCGCGATCGCGGAACAAGTCTTCGCCAGCGTAGGCCGCACCGTCACTGTAGATGAAAAACATATGGACGCAGTCACCGCGCTGTCTGCCAGCGGACCTGCCTACATCTACATCATTCTGGAATCTCTTGCGGAGGGTGGAGTGAAGGTCGGCCTGCCGCGCGACATTGCGACGCTGCTGGCCGCGCAAATGACACTGGGCGCCGCAACCATGGTACTTGAAACCGGCAGCCATCCAGCGCTGTTGAAAGATGCTGTCACCACCCCTGCAGGCTGCACCATCGACGGCATTCTGGAATTGGAAGAAGGCGGAGTGCGCGTCACGCTGATCAAAGCTGTGATGCGCGCGGCGCAACGCGCAAAAGAATTGGCATCGAGCTAACATCACGCCGGAGTGCGAGGATGCGCGCCATGGCAGATCAACGCGAAGGTTCCCAGTCCCTCAGAAAAAGCAGTCGCGTCTCGCCGCTTCTGGGATCCGCTGTCTTTCTTTTGCTGGCGCCTGGAACCATTGCCGGCCTTGTCCCCTGGCTGATTTCCCATTGGCAAATTCGGCCGCCGTTGCTTGGGTTCACCCCGTTTCGCGCGATCGGCATTGTGTTGATCGTTGCCGGAATTCCAGTTCTCCTCGAATCTTTCGGGCGATTCGCACTCCGCGGCCTCGGCACGCCGGCTCCAGTCTTTCCAACTCAGCACTTGGTCGTGAGCGGCCTCTATCGCTACGTCCGGAACCCCATGTACGTCGGCGTCTTTTGCATCAATATGGGACAAGGACTCTTGCTCGGCAATCTTGATGTCCTCATCTATGCAGCACTCGTATGGCTTGCGATGCACCTGTTCGTCGTCGGCTATGAGGAGCCGACGCTACGGCGACGGTATGGTGCGGAGTTCGACTTTTTCTGCCGAAATGTTCCGCGCTGGATTCCTCGTGTAACCCCGTGGCAGGTTAATCCTGCATCCACCGATTCATCGCGGACCCCATGATACAAACGTGAATCCACCGGAGCGTAGGACCCACCCATCCGATTGCTTGAAATAATCCTGCACCGGGCACGATCAAAACGCTGGTTCGATTGCCTCCGGCGTTCACCGCGTCTCAATCTTGGTTGCAATCTGGTGATATTCGGCTCGCGAAATGATGTGCCGGCTCGTAAGCTCCTCTGAATTCTTATAGGGCCTGCCCGCGATGATTCTGTCCGCAGCAGCGCCGTCGATGCCTGGCAAGGTCTCCAGCTGTTCCTTCGTCGCGTGGTTAATGTTGAGCGGACCCTTGGTCTTCAGGCCCTCGACGATCCCCTGCGCAACTGCCTTGGTATCGCGCGCTGCGGCTGCGGTCGCATTGGCGGTTTGCTGGCGAATCTGGTCGGGGCTTGGACTCGAGGGAGCACAACCGCAAAGCGTGATCAATCCGAGCGTTGCAATGACGATCCATTTCATCCCGACTTAGATGCAGCTCGCCTTTCGCCCGATGTGCGCATGCCACGCTTCTTTCTGGGATAAAGCAAGTCGCCGTCCCCGTCGTATACCCTAGGAGCTAGCCGCTCACGTTCGCCGTCCCTCTCGTCTGGACGCGCAACCCAGGACCGTCCATGGCCGCCACCCGCTCTCTCGCGAGAATCCGCAAGCGCATCTCGATTCGAGGAGTGGTGCAAGGCGTCGGCTTCCGTCCCTTCGTCTACAACCTGGCCCGATCGCTGCAGTTGGCGGGCTTTATCTTAAACTCCTCCTCCGGAGTTACGGTCGAAATCGAGGGCCCGGATGCGGCCATCGAGCAATTCATAGAGACTTTGCGCACCAACCCACCCCCCCTGGCCCAGATTATGGAGCTCACGCTGGAAGAAGTTTCCTTGCAAAACGCAAGTGAATTCTCCATCCAGCCCAGTCGCGAGGAAGAGAATGCGTTCGCCTTCATCTCCCCTGACGTGGCCACTTGCGACGATTGCTGGCGTGAATTTGGCGATCCTGCAAATCGACGCTATGGCTATCCGTTTACTAACTGCACCAACTGCGGCCCGCGCTACACGATTATTCGGGATATTCCCTACGATCGACCGACAACCACTATGGCTCCGTTCCGCATGTGTGAACTTTGCCAGGCAGAATATGAAGACCCGGCAAACCGGCGATTTCACGCTCAGCCAAACGCCTGCCCTGCCTGCGGACCCAGCCTGGTGCTTGTCGAAAGCCGCCAGCATCATCCCCAATCGCATCTGCCGACGGCCGCTGATTTTCTTGCAAGCCAGCGGTCTTCGCTGGCGACGCTGCAACGCGTTCGCGATCTCCTACGCGCCGGGCGGTCGGTCGCGGTGAAAGGGTTGGGCGGTTTCCTACTCGCCTGCGACGCGCAAAACGATGCCGCAGTCCGGCAGTTACGCCAGCGCAAACGACGCAGCGACAAACCGTTCGCCATCATGGCGCGCGACCTCGATGAAGTTGAGAAATTCTGTATCGTGACCGAGGCCGACCGAGCCGCATTGCAAAGCCCTCGCCGGCCTATTGTGATTCTGGAACGCCGCGAGGGGTCAAGCCTATCCCTCTCGATCGCGCCCAGCAATCACTCCATCGGCGTGATGCTGCCATATACGCCGCTGCATTACCTGCTCTTCAGCGATTCGCCGACGGACCCCTCGCAGTTTGCAGCCCTCGTCATGACCAGCGGCAACCTGAGCGAAGAACCCATCGTCATCTCCAATCAAGAGGCCTGGCAGCAGCTGGAGCCAGTCGCGGATTGGTTCCTGTTTCACAATCGTGACATCTATATGCGCGCCGACGACTCCGTGGTGCGAACGTTCGCCGGTCGCGAGCGGGTGATGCGTCGTTCCCGCGGCTACGTGCCGCAGGCGATCGATCTGGGCGCTCCGATGCAGGATCTGCTGGCGTGCGGGGCGGAGCTGAAACACACATTCTGCCTGACCAAGGACCATTACGCCATCCTCAGCCAGCACATTGGTGACCTGGAGAATTTCGAGACGCTGTGTTTTTTTCAGGAAACGCTCGCCAACTTGAAGAAGCTCTTCCGTGCCGAACCGCGCGCGGTTGCCTATGACCTGCACCCGAACTATCGCAGCACCCAGTTCGCGCTGTCATTGCCGCTTGAACGCAAAATTGGCGTGCAACACCATCATGCGCATATCGCCAGCTGCATGGCCGAAAGTCATTTGCAAGGCAGAGTCATCGGAGTGGCCTTTGACGGCACCGGATACGGCACGGATGGAAAAATCTGGGGCGGAGAATTTCTGGTTGCAGATCTGGAAACGTTCGAGCGGCGCGCTCACCTGCGTTATCTTCCCCTCCCAGGCGGCGACGCCGCTGTACGCCAGCCTTGGCGCATGGCCCTCAGCTATGTGCGCGATACGTTTGGCAACGCAGCACTTCCCAAGGGAATGCATTTCTTGCATCACGTGCCGGAAAAACAAATTGACATCGTCGACGCAATGATCGGCCGCCGCATCCAGTCCATTGAGACTTCGTCGAGCGGCCGCCTTTTCGACGCCGTCGCCTCCATGGTCGGTCTTGGGGCCGAAGTAACGTTTGAAGGCCAGGCAGCCATCGCGTTGGAGTCGGCCGCACAGCCCGGAGTGGAGGGCCGCTTTTCCTTCCACTTGGAAAACGAGACGCCCACGCTGCTGGATATGCGACCGATGATCGAAGAAATTGTCCGCGATCTGGCTCGCGGCGTCTCCGTTGGTCTAATTTCCGCGCGCTTCCACAATACCGTGGCTGCCGCCATCCTCGAAGTATGCCGTCGAATTCGCCATCAGGAACAATTGACGCGGGTTTGCCTCAGCGGCGGCGTATTCCAAAATATGTATTTGCTAAAGCGTACTGTAAGAGACTTAGATAAGGATGGGTTTCAGGTTTTTCTGCACGCCCTGGTTCCACCGAACGACGGCGGGATTTCCCTGGGGCAGGCAGCGATTGCGAATGCAATTCTGCGGCGGGAACAAGGGTAGGAGACAAATCATGTGTCTGGCCATTCCGGGTAAAGTTGTCGAAGCGTTCGACCAGGGCGGTATGCGAATGGCAAAAGTGCAATTCGGCGGCATCATCCGCGAGGCTTGCCTGGAATATGTGCCGGACACCAAGGTGGGTGAATACGTTCTGGTCCATGTGGGCTTTGCCATCAGCAAGGTGGATGAAGAAGAAGCGCATCGCACCTATCAACTCCTGGAAGAGATGGATCAGCTTTCCGAGTTGATGGCTCCGGTGGTCGAGGAACGTGAAGGGCAAGCGCCCGGGCTTCGCGGTTCTGCGACAAGTGCAAATGGAGATCACTCGCCGGAAACGAAGGCGTCCGGCAGCAAGCAGGGCGCCTGATGAAATATCTGGATGAATATCGAGATGGGCGGGTCGCCCGAAAAATCGTAGACGAAATTCAACGCGTGCAAACCAAGCCCTGGGTGATCATGGAAGTTTGCGGCGGTCAGACCCACTCGATCGTCAAGCACGGAATCGATGACCTGTTGCCCGAAGGAGTGGAACTGGTGCATGGACCCGGGTGCCCCGTCTGCGTGACGCCGCTGGAAATGATCGACAAGGCTCACGCAATCGCCCGCATGCCGGACGTGATCTTCTGCTCTTTCGGAGACATGCTGCGCGTTCCCGGATCGCAGGGCGACCTGTTCACCATTAAATCCGAGGGCGGCGATGTTCGCGTCGTGTATTCCCCGATCGACTGCATCAAGATTGCGCATGCCAATCCCGATAAGAAGGTCGTCTTCTTCGCCATTGGATTTGAAACGACTGCCCCGGCGAACGCGATGTTGGCGTGGCGCGCAAAACAGGAAGGCTTGAAGAACGTCTCCTTATTGGTGTCGCACGTTTTGGTTCCACCGGCACTGTCGGCTATTTTGCAATCTCCACAGAACCGTGTGCAGGGATTTCTTGGGCCGGGACACGTTTGCGCCGTCATGGGGTATGAGGAATACGAACCGATCAGCGCCAAGTATCACGTGCCCATCGTTATCAGCGGGTTCGAGCCGCTCGACATTCTACAGGGAACACTGATGACGATTCGGCAGCTGGAAACAGAGCGCGGCGAGGTGGAAAATCAATACTCGCGCATTCTGGATCGCGAGGGAAACAAGGCCGCGCAGAAGCTTGTGTTCCAGGTCTTTCAAGTTGGCGATCGAAATTGGCGCGGCATCGGCACCATTCCGCAAAGCGGCTATCATCTTCGCCCGGAGTTCGCGGACCACGATGCGGAGAAATTATTTGATGTGGCCCAGATTGCCACGCGTGAGTCGGCAATTTGTATCAGCGGAGAAATCCTTCGCGGCATCAAGAAGCCGAAAGATTGTCCCGCCTTCGGAACCGCATGCACGCCACAAAGCCCGCTGGGCGCCACCATGGTTTCCGCTGAAGGTGCGTGTGCCGCGTACTATGCCTACGGACGTCATCTGAATCGGGCAAAAAGCGTAGACGTTCCGATCCATTCTGTCGGAGGCGCGGCGTGACTCGAAACGACTCTGCCACAAATGAGCCGGTCGCAGCGCCAAGCTCCAATGCCTCTTCGGAGAATCCGACGACGGAACTACCAAATCCTTTATTTGGCAGCTGTCCTCTACCGATCTTCCAGCATAAAAACATCGTCCTCGGCCACGGCAGCGGCGGCAAGCTGACGTCGGAGCTGATCGACAAAGTTTTTCTGCGGGCCTTCGCAAATCCCATTCTCGACAAGCTGGACGATCAGGCCGTGCTCGAAATCAACGGCGCTCGGCTGGCCTTCACCACAGATAGCTTTGTCGTTACGCCGATCTTTTTTCCCGGCGGAAATATCGGCACGCTCGCGATCAACGGCACGGTGAATGATTTGGCGATGAGCGGCGCCCGCCCACTGTATCTCGCCGCCGCCTTTATTTTGGAAGAAGGATTGCCCGCGGAAGAATTGCGGCGCGTTGTGGAATCGATGGGCACCGCGGCACGCCAAGCCGGTGTGCAGTTGGTCACCGGCGACACAAAAGTTGTGAATCGCGGCAAGGGCGACAAAGTTTTTATTACTACGACCGGGATCGGCGCCATTGAACGAGACGTGAACATCTCCGCCAGCCGTGCGCGCCCCGGAGACAAGATTCTGTTGAGCGGCTACATCGGCGACCACGGCATGGCAATCATGTCGAAGCGCGAGAATCTTGAGTTCGAAGGTGCGATAGAAAGCGATTGCGCGGCGCTACATGGCCTGGTCGATTGCATGCTGGAGGCGTGCGATGCGGTTGCGCTGAAGCAAGACGGCGATCACCCCCTGCACTGCATGCGCGATCCAACCCGCGGAGGCGTGGCGACCACACTCAATGAGATCGCCTCGCAATCGAAGGTCGGAATGTTTTTGCACGAAGATCAGATTCCCGTGCGCGAAAGCGTGCAGGGTGCCTGCGAAATCCTCGGCCTCGATCCGCTGTACGTCGCAAATGAGGGAAAACTGGTGGCGATTGTCACTGCCGAAGCGGCCGACGTGGTCCTGAAGAGCATGAAGGATCACCCACTGGGCCAAGATGCGAAAATGATTGGAGAAGTGGTTTCAGAACACCCTGGCATGGTGCGGATGGAGACCCGAGTCGGCGGCACGCGGATTTTGGATGTGATGTTCGGCGAGCAGTTGCCCAGAATTTGTTAGCGGTCCTCCACGTTGTGACCGCCGCGCCGGCCAAAATTAATTCAGCATGCAATTGATTCAGAAAGATATTTTGACGACGCATACTACGCTCTACGCCGCCCTCATCACCGCAGCTGTGCTCGGCTTTCGCCACGGCTTCGACTACGATCACATTGCCGCAATCACCGACGTAGTCAGCGTGCAATCGTCGAAACGCGTCGCCATGAAACTCGGCATGATTTATGCTCTGGGCCACGCGCTCACCGTAGCAGGACTGGGCTCCATCGTTATCCTGCTGGGAATCAGCTTGCCGGCGGGCATCGATCGCTGGGCAGAGCGGTTGGTCGGTCTTACCTTGCTTGTTCTCGGAATCTACGTCCTGGGAACGCTGGTGTTTCGCCCGGATGATACGTTGCCGAAGAGCCGCTATATGTTGCTCCACGCCGGCTACCATCGTGCGCGAATGGCATTCAAGCGGCGACCAGAAGGAGCTCCCGTCGAAGCCTATGCGCCTCCGAAGAACTTTGACGCGCGTTCTGTTTTTGTCATCGGTATCATCCACGGTCTGGGAGCGGAAACTCCAAGCCAGTTGATGATTTTTCTCCTCGCAGCAAACCTGGGCGGCGCTGCTCTCGGCATGCTTGGATTGGGAATGTTCCTGGCGGGTCTGCTGACGATGAATGCGGTGATGACCGCATCCGCAGCGGGACTATTTGGAGCATCGCGGCACCGTCCGCAATTTCTGCGCATCGTTTCCGCGCTGACCGCGATCTACAGCCTGGCGATGGGGATCATCTTCCTATCCGGACGCGCTTCATTTCTGCCGCCGATAAATTAATCTTCCATTCCGCGCGCATCCGCATTCAGCACTGAATGCCAGCTTTCGCCAGCGTCGCTTTCAGTCCCTTCATGCTGATGCGCGTGGAGGCTTCGGCCGTTCCCGCACCGCGCCAATGCGTCTCCAGGCTGACGGCATAGTGATAGCCATCGCGCTTCAGCGCGCGGAACTGCCCAACCCAGTCAACGATTCCAGCTCCAACCGGAGCCCAATCATATCCGCCGCCGGGCTTGTGAACAGCATCTTTGCAATGGCAATGACCGATCCGCTTCTCCGGCAAAAGATCAAAGCCGTTTGGATAGGGTATGCTCCCGAGTACTACCGCGTTGCCCGGATCCCAGTTCAGCATAAAATTCTTGTTCGGAATCGCGTGCAGAACAGCCGCAGCCTCTTCACCGGTTCCTGTATTGCACGACATTTCATTTTCCAGCAGCAGAATTAGGTTGCTCTTGGCGCAACGTTCCGCAGCCTGGCGCAGCTTGTCGTTGATCGCCGCCCGATAGGGCTTCGGATCATCCAGCCGCCAAAAGTCGAAACAGCGAATGCGGTCCGTCTGAAATGCTTTTGCCAGCTCAATGCAACGCTCCAGCAGCTTCTCCTGTTGCTTGAAGCCGAAATCGGCGCCGAACTGGTCACGGCGTTCCGAGGCCTTTGAAACCGGCGCACCCGGCCAATCCACCTTGAATAAGGGGCTCGCGATATCCGTCACCCGCAGCTTGTTCTTCTCCAGAATCTTCCGCGCTTCCGCGATTTCCGACGAGTCCAGATCGGTAATATTCTTGTTCCACATTCCGCGAAGTTCAATCCAGTTCAGGCCAAATTCTTTCGACGCGATTTCGCACGCGCGGCCAAAATCCTGCGTGATTTCATCGTTGATAACAGCAAGGCGAAACGGACAGCTCATACCTGCACTCCTAGCTTGTGGATTAAATAATCCTTGCTCATTTCCGCGGACTCTTTCGGCGTGCGATCCACTCCGGTTCGCTCTCCATCCAGTTCCACCACGCCCCAGCCACGGAAATTAGTAGCTCGCAACGCATCAAAGATCGCGACGAAGTTCACTCCTCCCTGTCCCAGCTCCACAAACTGATAACCGTTCTTTGTCGCCGCCGGCTCCACATCTTTCAGATGGAGAAATAGCAGTCGATCATGATATTTGCGAATCGCCTCCGCAGGATCGCCTCCGCCTTGTTGATAGTGCCCCGTGTCCAATTCCAGCTTGACGTATCGAGGATCGGCGGCATCAAGGATCGCGTCCACCTGCTCAGGAGTCTGCCCGATCGAACCCATGTGATTGTGAAATCCGGTCTGGATTCCGTAATCCGCAGCGCGCTTGCCAATTTCCGTCAGCAACATGCCTTCCCGCTTGTAGTCGCTGGGGGTGTACGTCTTCTGTGCGAATGTACCGATCACCTGCAGATATTTTCCACCTGCCTGGTGCAGATAGCGGGCGTGCGCGGCGTGCATGTCCAGGCTCTTCTTCTCCACCGCGGGGTCTAGCGGAGCGTCACCACTCGACAAGGCGACGAAAGTCAGATGATGCTTCGCCAATACATCCTGCAATGCGTGCGGATCTGGATATTCACCGAGGACGTTGGCTCGCAGCTGGATGCCCGGATAACCGACTGCGGAGATATCCTCGATTGCCTGGTTATCGTTTTCTTTCCATGTAATCGCGGCGTAGCCAATCTGGACTTTCATGGGGCCGTGATGGATGGGTGTATCAAAATAAGACAAATCTGTAGGGGGATACAACAAGCTGTCGCCGGCGAGGGCATGCGCAGCGGACGCTGGAGCCGAAATGACTGCAGCCGTGGCACCCAGGCCGACTAGAAAATCACGACGAGTAGACGACATCAACAACGCTCCTTCATCACAATGGTTGGCCAGTTCTCAGCAATGGCGCCGGACTCGGAGCATCCGAAACGCGTCATCCTTTTCTATCGTAATCCGACTCGTTCTATTTTGGCGGGCAGTCGAGAATGAATGCGACATTGTCGACTTCTGCCTGCTTGGGAATCGAGATTTGATAGGACTGCGCAACGTTCGCATTTGGTATGTCTTTGTGGAACTCGCGTTGCATCCCATTCTCCTCCCAAATTTGTGTGATCCTCAGATGCTGCGTCGCCGAAGGATTTTCCGGACGAATGCTGGCGAGCCGAAAATGATCGATGGCCAGCCCGTCGAATTGGTACCGAATGTAGATATGCTGCGTCCCCACCGGCAGATTTCGTACGCTACGATCCACCTCCGGCCAGCGCAACACCTGCTTGATCGGCTGACCGTCCAACCATGTCACTTTTGAATCGTAGGTCCACAATGTTTTCCATGGTCCATCGCTACTGGTCGACCACGAGATGGAGGCCGAGCCCGGCCCCTTGCGATTCGCAGGCCACGGAGTGACGTGCCGAATCTCCGCCGTAAATTTATTGGGAGCAATTCCACCGGTCAGGTCGAGGAACCTGCCACCGACATCAAAGCCGCTAAGTTCGTGATCGTTGGCGGAGACTTCAAAGATGACGTCTGCAGCGTGATCGCCTTCGTTGACCCAATAACCCTGTCCATCCTGAGACACGTAAATGGCGTTCTCCACCTTGGCTGCGTATTCGTTCAAATGCGACGCGCGCACAGCCAACTCTGTCCTCACATCTTTTCCAGCGCGATATTCAAATTGATTTTCTCCGGCAGTCAGCGCAGGCAGCGTCCGCGGATTTAGCTGAAATATCGTGGTGAGGAACACGCCCTGCAGCGCTGGCATCTGATTTGCTTCCCCATGCAGTGAAAATCGGACCAGGTACCCATACGTTCCCGACACCGCCGTGCGATGACCTTGCGCACCCGGCAGATCCGCTGCATGAATCCCCCATGGGCCGGTAAAAGGACCAGCGAGCGAACCACTTTCTGTCCAGCTGCGGCCGCCATCGATGGAAGTCTCCGCTGTCAGCTTGTCGTCCGCTGCCGGCAGCACGGCCTGCACAGAAAAATGCGCGTCGATAATCACGTACGGAGACGGCATGGAAAAGGTATACGTCGCGTCGTCTCCCTTGCGCGTCAGCTCGGTGGAAATGTCCGTGGGTCGATATTCGATCTTGCCCGTGGCCCACATTCGCGCATCTTTCTCACTGCGCGGACCGGCCGATGGCGGCAAACTGAACTGCGCAAAATCCGGAAGAATCTTCCAGTCTTTGCCATCGTAGGTATACGGCAGATAGAAGGTCCCCGCGGGCGTCGGCCGGTAATAACGAATCATTCGCTCACCCGGCCGCAGCACAAAATCCATGGTGCGGCCTTCAGGATAGCGCCGGTACGCGTAGAGATAGTTGTCGTTGATGGTGGTATACAACTCGGCAAGATCCTTCATATCTCCCGCGCGAACATCCGCCGGATACCAGGGATAATCGACAGTCTTTGGATTGGACGTCGTCGGCCCGGTGACGTTCCTCGTGATGATGCTGCCATCGTGTTCCAGCTGCCAGACAGAGGCAACATCGCGCAGCTTCAGGGGCCCATCGCCAATCGGGTTGTAGCCCAGTTCATCGGAATCGAACATGTGATACGCGCCGTCGTAATAGACTTCGGCAACAGTATGGCCGGTGAGAAACCACACGCGCGAATGCTTGAATCCGCCGGCATCGTACGTCGCCGCCATCAGCGGTCCATCTTGATAGCAGAGGCCGTAGCCATAACTGTTCAGCAGTTTCATCGGATCCAGTACCTGGCCCACCGGCTCCTCATAGGCCCATCCAGGAATGTGATAGAACATGCCCGGCTTCACAAATCTTCCATCGGTCAAATAGAAGCGCCAGATCGCCTCGGCCTTTTCGCGGTCGGTGGTGGCGTTGTATTGCCGATAGATTCCCTGCACCAGGCTCGTCATGTTGCTGGCGTCCACCTGGCCCACTTTTGTCACCACCGGGGAATATACCTGCGCCCGCATCCCCTGCGAACCCACGGCAATCAACACCGCAGCCGCTAGCGTCAAGACGATTTTCTTTTGCATCGACAGATTCCTTTTCCGGTGAAAACCTTCTCTATTGCAGATCGATCGTTTGTTGCACGCTCTGCCCGCTCATTACGTCACGCACGTCGATGGTCCACTTGCCCGGCGTGTCGTTGATGGCAAACGGAATCGACTTGACTCCCGCACCCTGGCGCACAATGACATTTCCAGAATAGAAGGCCTGGCGATTTCCCTTGGGATCGGTCACGTCGACATGAAAAATACTCACGTCCGCTTGCGACGGAGCCGCTTGAATGGCGATATTCGCCATCGTTCCGCGCTGCACCTGCTGCGGAGCAGACACCTGCATCTGCGGCAGTGGAGTGTCACTGGCCACCAGGATCGTCGGATCGTACGGGCCTACGGTCAGAGTCAGTTCCTTCTTCAGCCCCATAATCTTGTTAGCCATGGTGTCGTACAGGTACATTGCGTTCGGCAAGTGCAGACGCACCGTCGTGGGTTTGGTGAACCGCTCGTTAGAACGAAAATCCGCCGGGCCCAGCTCATTCACTCGTAGTTGAGGATTCGACTGTAGCGCGATGATTCGCGTTCCGCCGTCAGCGTAAACGTGCACGTCAATCCCCACCACCGAGTGGCCTTGCGCATCCTCCACCGAGAATTCAGGACGCACATCATTTGAGCGCAGCAACTGCTCCATCAATTGATGAACAGGCCCCTCTTTTCCGTCAAGGCGATCTTGCAAATAGCTGATGATGTCGGCGTTGAGCAGAATCGCTTTTCCCTTCCCGTACGGATGTACATTCACCTGCTCGGTATTTGGGCCCGCGAAAAGATCGGCCAGCGAAGAGGTGGGAAGTTTGCGGCTATGTTCATCGTAGGTTCCGGGAATTCCGTCGGCAATGGCGACACCGCCCTGCGCAACAAACTCGCGAATCGCCGTCGCCTCGGCTTTCGACAGCGAACTGGACTCAGGCAGCACCAGCACGTGATAGCCGCGCTTGAGCAGATCTCCCTGCTCCACTTGGTCATAGGAGACGAAGTTCGGCTGCAATCCTTCGTCTTCAATCAGGTTGCACCAGGACTCGCGCAGCCGCATAAAATCATTCGTCGAACGCTCATACGAGGCACTACGAGTCATCCATGCATCGCCATCCGGGCGCCGCTCCAGCATCCATTGAGTGCGCAAGCTGGGCTGCGAATAGTGAATTGCAATCAGGTTATTCACAAGCTTGCTGTTGATGATCAGCGCGCCTTCGCCGCTGCGTATTGCTTTGTACAGCTCTCCCGCCTGCTTGCCAATATCGCTGGGCTGCCCATCTTTTTGGATGTACTTTTCGCCTTCGTCCCAGATGATGAGTGCGCGATTGCCGTGCAGCAGTTCGTACCACACACGCTGTCGCTCACGGTCACCGGCCGCAAAGCTGGTGCTCTCAATCACCATGTCGGGATTCAGCGAGTGAACAATGTCGACACTGCGACCAATATCGTATGGCTCGATGGCATTCAATGCATTGGTGATGCGGGAGTAATCATACCCACCCCAGCCCGGCATCTGGCCGCCGCCAATCTCGACGTACGCGTGCGGATCGACTTCATGAATCGCATCCGCTCCCATCTTCAACGCATCGGCATAGGAGATATCCATCCACTCCTTGAAGTCTGCCCATGCAGCGTAATTGCCGTCGGTGCGCTTCATCGCCTGGTTCGTCGTCAGCGGCATGACAAGGTTCCAGTTAGTGAAGTTTGTGCCCCACTCCTGATTCAGCGCGCCCAGGCTGCCGTATTGCGTCTGCAACCAGCGGCGCATCGGCACCAGTGACTCATCAGAAAAATCAAAATCCCACGCGGCTTCCAGCTCCGCGATACCGGACTCATCCGCGAGGCTGTAAAAATATGGCCGATAAGGCGCGAGCCGTTCCGCTGTCGCCACGCCGCGATCGTGGATCAGCTGGCGCCAGTACGGATCCCAGAAACTTGGGTGACGTTTGAAGGCCGCCAGGCTGTTGGGATCTTCCTGGTACAGCTTCTTAGCCTGGATAAACGACCAACCCACTGGCCGATCCGGACGCCAGCGGTGATATTCGGAGTAATAATCCGTGGCAAGGCTCTCGGAATACCAGCGAACATTATTGTCGATCAAAAAATCAGGCAGCGCGATTCTCCCACTGAAGTAGGTGGCGCCATTGATGTCGATGTCCTTGAACGACGCCACTAGATTCGCTGGATACGGCTGCCACATCATCACAACATAATCTTTCCACCCGGTGTAGGGCGGCCGCGCAACAAAGTCTGCTTCCGCTGCTTCGTTCTGGTTATACGGCGCGCCTTTCACGTCTTTTCCATTCAGCGTCAGATCCACATGAAGATGATTCTTCATGGCGACAGCCAACGACATGTCGATCGGAAACGTGATCTCGGTTTCATCCAGAAGATCCGCCGGAAGCGTCTTGTCCTCAACCACGCGGCCCAGGCTGTCGGTCCAGCGGACGTGCAGTGTCGCGTGACCGGTAAAGCCCTGGCTCAAGTGGTAAATCACCGGAACTTCGCCCATACGGTCCAACGTCGACGAAGGCAGGATGAGCTTGGAGGGCATGCGTGCGTCGCCAGAGGTGTTCTCTATGGCCGCTCCCGAGGCGGCGGTTGCGGCCAGCGTCATCGCCAGCAAACTTCCAGCAAGAAAGGTGCAAGGCTTCATCCAGTTCATCTGTCTCCTCATCATGCTTCGCTATTGCTCGTCGTGCTGCGGCGAGGTCGTGCTCGCGACCACCTCAACCAGTCCAACAATCTCATTCAAGCTGTTACGTACGGGAGCCAGCACGGAAATCATTCCCGGCGCCTTTTGGACCGTCAATGTTTTTCCGGTCTGCAGAACCTCGCGCATTTCCGGCGGCATCGCCTGATCCAACTCGCCATTCCAGAACTGGCTCAGGTCATTTTTGTTGCGAATCACAACCTGAATATCCTGCGTGGTGGGAACCGGCATCCACAGATTCACATCGACTGGGTAGGGCGCCAG
This sequence comes from uncultured Acidobacteriota bacterium, assembly GCA_963735505.1. Taxonomy (GTDB): domain Bacteria; phylum Acidobacteriota; class Terriglobia; order Terriglobales; family Acidobacteriaceae; genus JAKAAZ01. The sequence goes on from CAVTLR010000019.1 coordinate 930,647, forward strand.
TGTTGCCAGCCGTATCAGCGTCTTTTTTGTCTGGATAAACGGGGCGTCGTGGACATCGTAGTTGTCACCGGCCTGAAATTCATCGCGTGGATCGGAATGCAGCATATGCTGCAGCGCGCGTTGCGTCACGATGTGCTGGCATACATCCCCATCGATCATGACTGTTGCCACGCGGGCGATTTCCTGCAAGTCTCGCTGTTGTGCATCGGCGTTCACCACGGCCGACGGAGCTGTCTGCGCAACCACAGGAACACCGCCACACACCAACATGAATGCGAGTTGCGAACCGGCTAGAACCAAGGCGGCAAGTTTCATTGAGCCCTCCCGTCCTGCTTCACGGCAAAGTCATGGACACGCTGCCAGGCATCCGGCTGCGGCGTTGGAAACTGCGCGTAGTACGGCTTCAAGGCGACGTCAAAATCGGGATTGGTCCAATCGATTGGATCTCCGGGCGGTGGCGGCGCGGGAGAATGCTTCCACTGCGCCAGCCTGGTATTGTCGAATAACCCAACTACCTGTTCCTGAATCGCATCGCGAGAGCCTTGCTTCGCCTTTTCCTCCAGCAGGTCGAGATCCTGAACCGTATTTCGCTGCAGTTTCAAACGAATGCTTGGAATCGGTCCTTCGATTCCGAAGCGCTCGCCGGAGTAGGCCAACGTCTCGGCGCCGCCATTGGAGAGTGCTTGAAATGGCGTCGGTCCGGGGCTGACCGCCAGCCAGCGCACAAATCCATCGACACCGAAAATCCACGCCCGCAACGGATCGGTCGCCATCGAGGATGAGACATCCTGCACTGGCGGTGTACCACCGTAAATCCACACGATGTCTCCTTGTTGCTTCAATGCAGGGAGTCGGTCGATATTCCAGACAAACTCTCCTCCACCGGCGCACCACAGTCCAATCACATTCTTCAGCATGTTCATTTGCTGCCGCATGGTCCAGCTGGAGTCTGCACGCATGACAAAATGTACCGGGGTGGTTTTGGGAAGCGCGTTCATCAGCAGGTCGTGATACACAAGGAAGTACGCGTCATCCTTAGGGAAACGCACCTCATCGCCATCCCACTCAAAGCCTTTGTAGCGCTTCTTTTGATTGAAGAACACTTCAAACCGGGTGCTCGTCCAACCCTTTTCGCGGAAGTGGCGCTCCATTTCTCCCACCACATTCGTAAATTCCGCTTGATATCCGGGCTCGCCCCACCACAGATAATTCGCCGGCCACTCTGGATTGATGGGCAAGTACATAAACGGAATCGGTTGCGGTCCGCGCCGCGTGCCGTTGAAGGCGGACCCATCGAGTACTGGCCCAAACAGCCGATCAAACTTGTCCCAGCTGACGATATGCTTTTCTGTGCCGGTTCCTGCCAGCTCTGGCGCAAACCCTGGATCGACATATCCTGAGTGACCGTAGCCAAGCACGTGATAGATGCCGCGGTTCTCATAAAACAGCCGATAATACTGCTGAATCAAGCGGAACTGTTCGTCTTCCTTGGCGCGCCCCGATCCCGCCAACGCCTTCGGATATTGCGCCTGCAGCCACCCCATCCCATAGGAATTGGAATCCACATTCAAGACGTCCTGTGCCGGAATCTGCGCGGCCGATACGGAAATGGAAAAAGGAACCGTCTTGCGTGCAGAGCCATCCGTAAGTTGCGCGCGGCCGTGATACACGCCGGGCTTGGTGTCAGCAGCAATCCAAACATCCACCCAGAAGGCGCGCACCTTCTGTCCTTGAATTGCATTCTCAGGGTCGGGCATTTGGAAGCTGAATGGAACATGAATGGGAATCAGCGCGTCCGGATAGTAATGCTTGTCGGGCGTGTTGAAATGGAACCACTCGCGGTAGACTTCCACCGGCTGTTTGAACTCAATGGAAAGCTTGCAATCCTTGACCGCCGGATCCGACTTGACGACAAGCTGAAACGAAACGTAGCCGCCGCGAGCGGAAGTCAGTTGAATCGAATGATTCCAGCTTGCACCTGCAAGATCGCTGGCGACGAAACTTCCGAACGGATCAGGCCGGTGATAGGCAGAAACAACAAATAAGTCGGACGCTCGACAGCAACCGAGGCAGACAAAAAGCAACATCAATACACTTGCACTGGATCTCCGCATGCTAGTGTTCTCCGGGCAGAAACGTTCAGCCACCTTGCTTCATTTCCAGCCGCAAATCGTCTCGGCAAGAGAGTTCGTGGAAGCGCATTTGCGTGCTCTCCCACGGAACAAAAACTCCTAGCGACTGGCAGTGTCTTTCCCTGGTTCGATCGCATCGCCGCGCAATTCGAAGCGTGGTCCAATATAGTCCGGCTCAATTTGCACGGCCTGAGCCATCAGCTTACGAGCTTCATCCGCCTTGCCGTTGTATTCATCGATCAGAGACTGCAAATAGTACGAGCGAGCTCGATACAACGGATCATTCGATTCATGACGCGATTCCGCTACGGTCTGGAATTGCTGCACCAGGGCCGCCGCCTCCTGCTGACGACCGAGGCGATCCAAAGAGAACGTCATGAAAAAGTTCTCCGGACTGTAGGCGTCGCTGCCGCCCCCGGTAAGCTGATCCACACCGCGAACGCCGTCTTTGTAGGCCTGCTCGGCTTCCGGCTTCTTGCCCATCGCATCGTAGGTTCGACCGATGTAGTAGTAGATCTGCGGCGCAGATTGCAGTTCGAAATCATCCATGCCTAGCGAAGCAGGCGGCTTCAGCGCAGACTGGAAAAAGTTCAGCGCCTCCTGATAGTTGCCTTTGTGGAACGCTTGCGCGCCCTGACCGTACTTCAACTCACGGTACGCGTCTCGCAAGGTGTAGGTTCGGTGGACAGGAAGAAAGGTGTGATGATCGATGATGTCCTGCGCCGCCTGGAACTTGCCCTGAATCAAGTCGGCCGTCAACAATCCCTCCACCAGATGATCATTCTTCGGATTGCGAGCAACAGCTTTTTGCAGCAACGCCACTTGCTCGTCGAATTTGCCGGTGCGTGCGTACAGATCCGAAAGATCGTCGAGCGTTTCCGGGCTCTCCGGATTCAAATCGACCGCTTTTTGCAGCTCCGGCACAGCTTCTTCCAGCTTGCCATCTTCTTCGTACGCTAACCCAAGCGCCCGCCGCGAGCCAAAGTCAGACGGATTGATCTGGTTGATGGCCTGCCACTGTTGGATCGCTTCTGCGTTACGTCCGCGAGAATACAGCAGGCAAGCCAGGTCGAACCGTGCCACCGTATCATTCCGATCGTCCTTCACGGCATCGGCTAGCGGCGCCTCCATCTCTGCACGATATGGGAAGCGCTCAACAATTCCGGCCGCAGCCTGCGCCTTCTTGCGAATCGCCGCCGCTGCTGCAGTGTCGCCGGCTTGCTTCAAGTCATACGCCAGCGTGTAGTAATAAATCGGCGGCGTTCCCCACGGATCTTTGTTGTTGGGCGGCTCGACCATCTTCAACACGGCAACCGCATCTTTCCAGCGCTCCAGCGAGCTATAGAAAATCGACACCTCGATGGCGCTTTCGGATTGCTCGCCCATCAGGTCCAGCAACTTTGTTTTCGCAGATGCATCGCCCGTCAGAAAGTACCGCTCCGCTTGCACCACTCGATCGGCGGGATCGATTTCTTCCACTTTGGCAAGTTGCTCCAGCGCAGCGGCCTTGTTTCCTTCATCGCGCAACGTCATCGCAAGCACCAGCCGCGCCTTCAGGTCTTTGCCATTGGAGTTGATGGCCCCAGCAAGATGCTGCGCCGCCGCAGCATCGTCATGCCGCAGAAAATTCAGCAGCCCTAATTGGTATTCGCGCGGCCCGTAGTACACACTATCCGGCCAGATGTAATAGAAGTTCCGTTCCGCCTGCTTCTGCTGTCCAAGTTTCAGTTGGCAGATCGCCAGGTAGTACCAGGATTCTGAGTCATAGGGATTGCGGTCGACCGCCTGCTGAAATTGCTCCGCTGCCTGCTGGTAGTGATGTTGGTTGTACTCCAGCACACCGAGCAACTGATGCGCGACCGAGTAACCCGGATCCCGTTTCAGCGCCAGATTGGCCAATGTTGTGGCCTCGTCCGCGTTCAGGTCCTTCTGCTTGAACTCTGCCGCCAGTACCAACTGTTCCGCCGTCATTTTGTCCAACGGAACCGGCGCAGCCGTCAGGTCCTTGGCAAACGGAGTGATGTCTCCGCCCGGCGCAGCAGCAGGCTTGGTATAGGCGAGCAGCAGCTTGCCATCCAGCCCAATCACTTGCACGTTCAGCGACGCAAGATCGGCAGCACTGACGTTGTCGACAGTCTTCTTCACCGGAGTGCCCGGGATCAGGTTCACGGCAGAATTCAGCAGTTCCCCGGTGGCAGCTCTCACGATCACCTTTGCATTTTGCAATGGGAACGACCGGTGACAGCGCGACCTGCACCGACGAAGCTGCGCCGTTGGAACCCGGCTGCACTTCCACATTCAGCGCGACGTCCCGACTCATCGTTGTCACGCCGTTGATGCCGGCTACCGGAATCCACCATTCATGCCACTGCTCCACTTCGTGGGGATACACCCACTCATAATGCCCATCCCACACCATGCGGCCGCTTTGCGCTTCGAAGTACGGACCAGCTTTGTCGGTGTAGCTGTGTTCCACTTCAGACGAGCCCGGCCCGAAGCCAAACGTCCACATCTTCATGCCTTGAACAACCCGCCGGTCGGCGTAGCGAAAAACACCGTAGTCATGATCGAACTCGTACGAGCCACCATAGTTGTCGAAGCTGTCGATTCCGAAAACGCCCAGCATGTGCATATTGTTGTGCGCCCAGCTCAGGTCAACTCCGTTGTAAATGGGCCACGGAGAAACCACGCCGGTAGTGTGCCCCACAGTTTGCGTCATGGGATAGAGAAATCGCGTTTTCGGCGTGACCGGAAATGCCGCGTTCGACCATAACATCTGAGGCTTCTGCCCATCGGTGCCGTTGTAACAAAATGTGCTGATCTCCAGCGCATCCACATCAGGATAGAGCGTCGCCGTATACGTCAGATCCATGTGGTAGAACGGATCCTCCTCGCCCAGCAGAACCGAGACACTGCCGTCCTTATGCTTCAGGATGGTGTGCGACCAGTAGGGTTCGCCCTTCCAGGTAAGCGAGTGGGCATCGTAAGGACCGGTCAGTTCAATGCCAGACTGCGGCCAGGTAAAGCGAGGGTTGAACTGGGTCGGCTTGATCACATCGTTTCGATAAAACATCTGCCGATGATGCACTTTGTCATACACAGAGAAGAACCGCCCGCCCAGTTCCGGAATATAGGTCAGTTTGAAATACTGGCTGTCGACAAAGACCGCGTGATACTTCTCCGGGAACGGGCTGCCGTCTTTAAACTGCCTTTGAAAGGTCGTAAATGGGTACAGGCCGGTCAGGGTCGAATCGTTAAACAACGGCGGCTGCATATACCTGCCCACTTGTTCGTAGGTAGGGATGGTGATTTCGCCTTCCGACACGGTGATCGCAGACGGCGGTGCGGTCTTCGCAGAAACGTCGGCCGCATGGCATTGCGGCGAACCCAAGGTCAGCACCATTGCAAAGAATAGAAGCCACGACTTCATCGATACTCTCTTTTCGGTCAGAAAATACTTGCTGGATCGTGCCAACTTGCGTGACAAACGACACCGGAAAGGACCTGGGATTCGATCGCTTTCGACGCGGTGGAGCCGTTCTCCTGGATATCGAAACGATTATATACGGAGAAATGAGAAACAAAACGCTCATAAGAATCCGCAACCCGCCGTAGGTCGCCTATGGCCATGCAGTAAGGTGGAAGCATATCCGCCAGTTCGCCGAAATCACAGTCCCAGGAGAGACCGAAGAATGAACCGTGATCTGCCCCAGGCCATTTCAAATTTTGCCGAAAATGATTCCGCTGCCGACACAGATCCGCTATCGGAGTTTTGGCGCGATGCCGCGATCACTTCGATGACGGACGATGCCTACGCAAATAAAGTTGCCGCCCATGCTACGGAAATTCGCTCGCGATGGACTGCTGCGAATCTCTACTTTCTGTTTGTTTGTCCTTACCGGGAACTCCATCTCAAACCAAACCCCGTGCTGGATGCACCGACAGGCGGCTTATGGAACTGGGATGTCGCCGAAGCTTTCATTGGTTCTCCGGATGGCCCCATCGATCGGTATAAGGAGTTTGAGATTTCTCCCCAAGGCGAATGGCTCGATCTCGACATCGACCTAAAGCAAGCGGATAAAGTCGCTCTCACTTCATGGAAATCGGGCTGTCAGGTCGCGGCCCGCATCGAGCATGATCGCAAAATCTGGTACGGATGGATGCGGATCCCCTACGCTTCCCTCGAGGCAGGCGACGCCACAGCCGGTAATCTTCTTCGCATTAACTTTTTCCGCAGTCAGGGGACGAAACCGGTGGAAATGGCATGGCAACCTCCGCGGCAAGCCAGCTTTCACGCCCCGGAACAATTTGGCACGCTCAAGCTTGTGCGGTAATTGCGACCGCCGTAATAACCAGCAAAACTCGTCAGACGCGATGTCTACTGCGTCGCGGTAGCGTCAGTACTGACCTTGATCGTGCCCATGGAATACCAGCCGTCCGGTTCCACTCCGGCAATGGCAAGTTTAATTTTTGGTTCGTGCGTCGCCGCGTCGACCAGAGCAATCTCCAGTGTGTATTCGCCGTCCGGCAATGACCGCGGAACGAAGACTGCGTTGTTATAAAGATTGTCTCCCGGCATCCAGGTGCGAACATCCGCATTCGTCATCAGGATCGCGGAGTTCTTGCCGCTCTTAAGCGCAGCGCCAGCGGATACCTGCGATAGGCAGGCGCGTCGCCCTTGTTCTCCCACCAGGAGGTGAAGGCCAGTTTGCGACTGGCATCGACCGTCGCAGGATACGTGAACCGTCGCAAGACAAATCTGTAGCCCATGCGGTTCAGCCACTCATTTACTTGCGCGCGCCACTCCGGCGGCACCGGAGAGGACTTCGCGTTGAACGATGACATGTGCCACTTGATCGACTGATCGATGATGTACTGCAGATCCCATCCCCGATTTTTCCAATCCTGCATCACGCCGCACGCTTCCATCGTGACCGGCGCCGTTTTCCATGCATCGGCGAGCCCCAGGTTGATGATCGCCTCGGGGTACACATCCGTCATCAGGTTGAAAGTCTTGCTGAATTCGCCCAAATCTCCCAGGCAATCCGCGCGCCAGCCGACGCGTGGTCGCTCCTCGCCGAGACTGGCGGCACGCTGCTTTGCGGCAGCCATCATAGCTCGCCCCTTCATACGATTTGGACAGCGTGTACCCCACGGTTTTTTCGTCGCCCAGTTGCGTGACCAGCGGCGTCTTGTGGAAAGATTCCATGTAGCTGTCGATCAGCGCACGCCGCGTCTTATCGGTCAGCAAACTGGTTCCCGCACCCTCACCCCACGCAGCCAGAATCGAAATGTCCACCAGCTCCAGATCAGGATCGCCATCGTAGCGATTGCCGAGCGCTCGGATGCAATCACCGAATTCTTTCGCGTATGCGGGATTTTCAGGATCGATCAGCCACTTGCCCGTAGTCGCATCCCATCCGCCGGGAATCTTGTGGAATTTCTCTCCGGTTTCCTGGCGGTACCAGGCCGGCACATCGCTCGCCGCATCGGTCCCGTGCGGCGCGATTCGCAGCATCAATGTTTGGTGGCGTGCATGTGCGGTCTGCAGCGCCTTGTCGATCATGCTCCCAGTTGTAGACGCCCTTTTCCGGCTCCAGAAATCTCCAGTACACCCGAAAATAGGCGATGCTCGTCTGCGGAAAATCTTTGTTCTCCAGCGTTCCGGAAGACGGTTGATACTCGATCGGAAATCCCTCCGTCCATTTTGTCCCCGCGTTCAACGCATCGCCGTTGAAGCGTTGAAAGGTCATGAACCCAATCCCCGGATTCACCAGGACATCATGAATCTCGACCGGCTTGACGACCACTGTAGTCTGTTGCGCTGACATGCCGATCGCCACGCCAAAAGCCAGTCCGATGGCGGCAAGTTTTCTGAATTGCACGATTCGCTCCGTTTCAAAATAGTCCTTCACGCTCGCCAACATTCGCGCCCCCGGGCGATCCGCGAGAAATTATTCCTTCACCTTGACGACAAAATAAGTGAAGCTCTTCCCTTTTGAAATCAAAATCTGGTGCGGCGTGTTCGGCGGAATATGGACAACATCGCCCTCGCCAAGTTTCTGTTCCACTCCGCCAGACACCGCGCTGCCGCGTATCTCTCCCGGAGCCGTCGTTTTAGGATCGACGACAGCTCCACCGCTGGTCAGGGTCGCCTCGCCATCAACGACGAAGAAAATATCGGCGTAGTGTTCATGCAGCTCGGAACTGCCGGTTTTGTTGCGCACCGACAGCATTGTGAAACTTCCCGGATATGTATCCAGAGTTTCAAAAGCCGATCCCGTGGTGCGAAAACTATCCTGCTGCTCCAGCTTCTGCGCCATCTGCTTCAACTTCACGGCGGAGTAATGATCTACGCCGCCCGCCTGTGCCAATGCTGTGCTTGTCGTGATCGCCATGGCCACTATCCCCCAAATCAGTTTCATTGTCTTGCTCCTCGACGCAACTCCGTCAGCGTATATCTTTAATCTGGATTGCATCCATGTCGCTGTAGACCTGGTTTTCGCCGCCCATACCCCAGCAGAACGTATAGCTGTTCGTTCCCACTCCGGCATGCATCGACCAGCCCGGAGAAATGGCGACCTGTTTATTGGCGACCACCAGGTGCCGGGTTTCATCCGCTGGCCCCATCATGTGAATCACGCGATCCTCCGGTGGCAGATTGAAGTAGAGATAAATTTCGGAGCGTCGCATGTGGGTGTGGGGCGGCATTGTGTTCCAAACGCTTCCCGGCTGCATTTCTGTAAAGCCCAGAACCAGCTGGCAACTTCGCACACCTTCCAGATGGATGTGTTTGCGGATCTGGCGAACATTGGCTGTGGCCGTTGTCCCCAATGAAACCGGCTCTAGATCTGCACGACGCGACAAGCCGCGTGGGATACTCCGCATGAGCTGGATAGCTCAGCAGATAAAATTCCGCCGGATGGGTTGCGTCTTCACTGGAAAAAACAATCTCATGATTGCCGCGACCAATGTAGAGGCAATCCAGATTTTCCAGCGCAAATGTCTCGGAGTCCACGCGCACTTTTCCCGGCGCCCCGATATTCAACACGCCCAGCTCGCGCCGCTCTGTAAAACAGTCTGCGCGCAATTCAGGATACGTGGGCAACGCCAGCGGCTGGTGCAGCGGCACCGCCGACCCAATGACGGTTCGATCCAGATCCACATACACGTTCTGGATCGTTCCCGGTTGAAATAAATCGTCCAGCAGGAAAGACTCGCGCAGTTGCGCCGTAGTCATGCCGCGATAGCGAATTGCATCCGGCATTTGAAGAATTCTCATTTGTACCTCACACTGTTACAAATCATTGACGATTGAGCAGGGGTTCTTCCCTTCGGTGCGAATCAGAACGCCGCTGCTGATTTGCGGCCGGCCCGACGTTCCGCCATCTGATGCAATTCCGAGCCGGCGAGAAGAAACGCACCCACCCCATAGACATAACTGGAGGTTGGCGGAACTATTTCCGGCGCAGCACCGACCGCCTGTATGGACCCCAAGCGTCCATCCTGATAAACATGAGCCAGCAGTCCTTGCCATCCTTTTTTCACCACTGGCAGATAGGTGGCGCGATCGAGAATGCCGCGATTGATTCCCCACGCGAGAGCATACACGTAGAATGCAGACCCGGAAACCTCAGGTGAAGGATACGCGGCTGGATCCAGCAAATCAGTCCGCCAAAGTCCATCCGCGCCCTGCAGCGTTGCGATTCGCCCCGCCATCTCCTGAAATAATGTCACGTACCGAGGCCGAGTCGGATAGTCCGTGGGCATCGCATCGAGCGTCCTCGCAATGCCGGCCATCACCCACCCATTGCCGCGTGACCAGAAGATGAGTTGGCCGTTCTTGCTCCGCACATTCAGAAAGGTCGCATCTCGTGAATAAAGGTGTTCCTGCGGCCGATACAACAATGTATTGGTGATCCAGAATTCGCGATCCATGGTATCCAGATAGGCGCGGTTCCCAGTCGCCTGGTAGAGACGTGCCCACGTCGGTGGCCCCATAAACATGGCGTCGCACCACCACCAGACAGGCTTGCCCGGAACATCTGGAACCGTCAACATGGCGTCAAACGCTTCCCTGGTCGGCATCATCATCTTTTTCTGACGGTAGATACGATAGAGATCGAGATAGGTTTGACCCACCACGTGAAAGTCAGCCGGATCGTCATCTTCCGGCGGCATTGGCTGCAACAGCCAGTCAAATTTATTTCCCACGCGCAGCATCGCAGTTTGAAAACGAGCGTCCGGCAGCGTTCTGCCTGCCGCCAAAATTCCGGTGTACAGCACTGCGAATGTCCAATCCCGCGTGAAGTACTGCTCGGAAGTATCCAGCTGCCAATTTCCCACCTTGCGCACTGCCGTGTCGATGGCCGCGGTTGTCAACGCGGAAGACAGATTCGCCAATGGTGGTGCGGTCGCAAGCACGTCGCCAATATGGGCCTCCTGCTGCCTCGGTTTTAGCGGTGGCGTATTTTGCGGAGTTCCCCGTGCAGCACAAAATACTCCCGCGAAAGCAAGAGCCAACGCAATTGCGGATCTAGCTCTTCTTGTGCCGCCGCAGGCAGTCCCCAACTTTGTGTCATGTGTTCCCATGAATTTCAACCCTTTCAAATACTGCAAAACCACAACGAGCTGACGTCATGCCAGCTCAAACGGAACTTCGACCACTTGTCCGGACGCAAGATCATGCGCGATCGCTTTCCAATTTCCCTTCGGATCATTCACGGCAAATGGAATGCGCTCGACATAGGGACTGGACTGCAGCATCACGTTGCACGCGTACAGATCGTAGGGCTCTCCGCTGGGCGTACGGAATTCGAGATGTACCACGCGAAACGTGCCATCCGGCAGCGGACCCTCCCCTGTCAGAACGATCTCAGCCATCTCTCCTGCGCATGCTCCACGAATTTCCATCTTCAACGCCGGCAACGGTTGCTGCGACCGAGTAAAAACAAGCGCGCTCCACGGATCCAGCGTCGTCTTCACGGTGTTGGTATTGCCCAGGTCTTTGCGAGCCCGCACATCATAGGTTTGCCCGGAAGCCGCCCACTCAATCGTGACCTCCTCTTCTTTTTCCAGCAGCGAGTTGTCAATGTTTACGCTCAAATTGGGATCAATATCCGGAACGTTGCTGTCCGCCAGCAGTTTCGGATACGCGCCAAATCCGCCGTCGTCTGTCTGCGGATTGCGGAACACCCCGATCTGTTCGCATCCTCCATTGGAAAAGCGGACAATTTCCGTTCCCGGCAACCGCTTGCCGTCCGCACCCAGAACGCGCACCTGCGGTTTCACGTCCGCCAGCGCAAACACGTTCTCCATCAAGTCGGGCAGACTCGACACAGCATCACCCTTCAGGCGCAGAAATGCGTAGTCGGCAATTTCCATGTTCAAAAAAATGGCCCGCCCGGAACCAAATTTGTTCACGATCACCAGCGGCACGTCTCCGCAATGCGCCAGCGCTTTGCCGGAAACTTCGACCACCGTCGCATCCGCAGGTTGCAACGCGCTCAGATGCTTGCCTTCCAGTTGCAGCACACCTTCATTCCCCGTACCCGTCACCGTTTTCGCAAAAGTGCGAGCCGGACCATGGGCGATGCCGAACACATCATCCAATTTCCCGCCACCATAGTCCGGACCATGACCATCGAGATCGGCATTTCCATTCGCAGGGAAATATCCGGCAATTTTCGCACCGCCAATATCGCGCCCGTGCCCGTCCAGATCGGCCGCACGACAGTCCGCAATCAGCGTTCCGCCAGCCTGAACAAACGCGCGTATCTGCTGCACCTCGTCCAGACCAACAGCGACAGACTGCGGCATGATGAAAACTTTGTATTCTCCAGAGCTCAAATCACCCGCAGCAATGCGGTCTTTACCGACAAAGTTGTATTGCAGGGCCACGTCTTCCACCAGCTTGGTCCAGCTATTGCGTACGGCCACGCAAACGCTGTCGCTGTCGCCGCCACTTTTCAGCATCCATTCGCGCGCATATTTCAGGTTGTCCAGCAGCCAATGCACCTGGATCGACGCCTGCGAGTAGTGGATTGCAATCCCATCATGCTTGCGTGTGGAGTTGATCATCAGCTTGCCAATCCCGGCACGCAATTCATGAAAGGTATCGGCAAATGTTTCCGCCGACGCGGTCAGCTTGCCGGTTCGCTGATTCACAAATTCGTTGCCGGCTTCGTTGTCGTCCCAGATCAACGCGGCATTATGACGATGGAAAAGTCCCCACCAGATGGGCCGAACCTGCCGCTTCTGATCGATGCGTTCTTTTTCCGTCAGCGCGTGTCCCGACACCGCTCCAAAGCCATGCGTCGAAATCATGATGACCGCTGGATTCAAAGATCGAATCACTTCCACGTTATTACCGATGTTGTACGGCTCAATCACGTCAATCGCGCGCACCACTTGCTCGTAGTTGTACCAGCCGTAAGCGAACGGACATTGGCCGCCTTCCGTCGCGCATAACGCGTAAGGATCTTCCGCCTTGCAAATATCCGCAGCCCGCTTCACCGCATCAGCAAACGTTTCGTCCATGAAGTTGCGAAAGTCGCACCACGGGCTCACATTCCAATGACGCGTCGACGTAATCTCGCCCAACTCTTTGAAGTAGCGATTCAGAAACGTTGCCACCTCGCCCCAGTTCTTAAATGTCGTCGGCTTATCGGGCGCATCCCAGGAACCCAGGCCACCCCAGCGCGCATTCGCCTGGTCCAGCGGCCCCATCTGCTTTTCCAACGACGCATCGTTCAGCACTGGAACCGACAGCGACTCGCGCGCCACCGCTAAAATCGGATTCCAGCTGTCACCCATGACCGTGTTCCCGCGTGGTACCGGGAAACTGGTGCCCCATTCCTGGTTGAACTGGCCGATGGTTTTATACCGTGCCTTCACGCCGGCTAGCGCGACCGCTTCAAAGGCCCGGTCCGTCGTTGTGTAGTCGATCATGTTTCCGGTCTTCATCCATGCCGGCCATGCATCCAGCTTGGTGTCGTCCCAATGCGTCGGCTCTCCCACTCCCCATTGCCCGCCAACATGAGAAGGCAGCCCGTACATTTTGCGCAGGTAGTCGGCGAACTTGTCGGTGCAGAATTTCGAATGGCAAAAATCGTTCGGACGAATCTGATCGCCTTGTCCAAGCTCATCCGCGATGTTGTAAAACAGCGGACGATACGGGCTGTGAATGCGGGCGAAGCGGGTAATGTGTTCGCGCAGATATTCCGTCGTCCGCAGATCGTTGACACAAGGATCGCGAACCCACAAGTCCAGATCCTGCCGGTTCATGCTCACCTTGGTCAGCAAGGTCCGCCATTCCGGCTGGTTCTTGTGATAGATCGAGAAACACTTCCCACGCCATCTGCTCGACGTAAAATTTGAAGTCGTTATCCAGCACGGGATCGAAATCATCATTGACATACGCGATGATGGCGTCCATTCCGGCAGCGCGCAGTTGATCGTAAAATCCGTCGGGATAGTGCGCCCAGCTGATAGTGTGAAAATCGTTCCAGGGCGTATGTTCCGGCGACAGCATGAATTTCGCCGTGGCCACTTGCGGCACTCCATTCACCGTCACCCGAATCCAGTTCACATAGGTCAGGCCAGCGCGCATATTGAACGAGAACGGAACAATCACCGTCCCCGCCCCTACTGACAAAGTCTGCTCGCTACTCACGCGACCAAAGCTATCGATCCATCGAACAATCACCGGACCCGAGACAGCCCGCAGAAAACGCAGGTGGCCACTCAACACTCCAGCCTGGTTCGCCACTTCCTGATCCAGCTTGATGCGTCCCAGCACCATCGCGTCCGGTCCGGTGGGCGCAGCTTCGACGGCCTCGGGAGTTGCCTGTCCCATCCCGATCAGGGTCGGCCCCAACATGGCAGAAGCAACTGCACTGCGGAGAAATCCTCTCCGGCTGGCATCATATTTTTTACGGGTCAAAGCATCTCTCCCTTGTAGGTTGGGTCGGTTCTCTAGTTGGAACCGGGGGGTGAATGGGAGTGAGGTCGGCAGCAGTCAACCTCCAGTTTTCAGTGTTCAATCCTGTCAGCCGAGGTTTCGCAATCCATTGTCTCGAATCGTTAGGATTCTCGATAGAAGTAGAATACTCTTGAACGGAAGTATACGTAATCGAATTCGGTTCGACGAAAAACCATAGCCTGCAAATCGTAATCCCACGGGCACTCACCCAAGCCGGCTCGGAACCCTTCGACTAGTCCTGCGAGTTCGAGGGTCGCGGGAGGCCACGGGAAACCGCGTTTTGCCAGCTTTAGGAGGCTTGCTACCATGCGCTGCTTGAAATTGGCTGTCGTTCTGTTCTGTGCCGGGTTCTTCTCTCTGGGATACTCCGGGCCTGTCGTCGCGCAATCGCCGACGGAGACCATCACCGTCAAGCCGAAACCATTCGATGGCACGCTCGTGAATCCCGATATCGGGTTCACCACGTTTCAGCGCTTTAACGGAGATAGCCTGAACGCCGGTACCAAGTGGACTGAGGGATTCCCGATCGAATATCAGCCCTTCAACGGCACGCTCCAGACCAAAGATTTCCCCATGACAACGATCGCCTACTTCCGCATCTATTGGCGATTTCTTGAGCCCCAGCAAGGTGTCTACAACTGGGCCATGCTCGACAAGGCCTTGCAAACCGCCCACGCGCGCCACCAGACATTAATGCTGCGCATCGCGCCCTACGGCACCGATGCGGCGACCGATGTTCCCGACTGGTACAGAAAGGTCACGGGAGAAGCTCTCCGCAAAGCTCCCGGCGATGGACGTCATTCTTCCTGGTATCGTCCGTTGCCCAGCAGCCAGCCGGATTGGGCTCCCTACGAAGCGCAGTGGATGGTCGACCCGATGAATCCAGCCTACGCGCACTTCTTCGGCGACATGATTCGAGCGCTCGGTGCGCGTTACGACGGCGACCCAGACCTGAACCTCGTCGACATTTCCATTGTCGGCCCATGGGGAGAAGGAGCCGGCACGCCGATCCTGACCACCCAGGTGATGCACAACCTGATGGACAGCTATCTCGATTCCTTCCACAAAACTCCGCTGGTTGTGCAACCCACCGATCCAAAAACGGACGAGTATGCCCTTTCAAAAGCCAATGTAGGATGGCGTGCCGACTGCCTGGGAGATATGGGCGGCTTCAATAAAAAATGGAACCACATGACCGACTATTATCCCGAGGCCATTATCGAAGACGGCTTGCAGGATGCCTGGAAGAAAGCGCCCGTCACCATGGAAGCCTGCTGGGTGATGCAGACCTGGGAGGATCGCGGCTGGGATGTGCACTACATCATCGATCAAGCCATCAAGTGGCACGTTTCCTCGTTCAACGCCAAATCCTCCGCGGTTCCAAAAGATCTATGGCCGCAGGTGAATCGTTGGCTGGAACATATGGGCTACCGCTTCGCGTTGCGTCGGTTCACCTATCCTGCCGTCATTGGACCTGACAGGAAAATTGCATTTACTTCCTGGTGGGAAAATGATGGAGACGCACCCTGCTATCGAAGATTTCCGCTGGCATTGCGTTTGAGTAACAAGCAAACCACCGCTGTCTTGATGACAGGCGCCGACATCCGCACCTGGATGCCGGGGGACAATCTGTACAACAATTCTGTCTTTATTCCGGCCAATCTGCCGGACGGAGACTATCAATTGAGTATCGCCATTGTTGACCCGGCAACACGCGAGCCCGCTATCAAATTGGCGATTCAAGGCATGGATGCCGATGGCTGGTACACGTTGGGAAATGTGACCGTTCATCAAACATTGACCGCCAATGCGAAGGGCGCGAATCCGGCTCCCTCGCATCCGTAACCAGAACTGCATTTCGAAAGACCTTACATAACGAAGAATTAAACCTGCGAATCCGGGAGAATTTGTGAAATGAAAATGACACGTTGCCTGTTTCTGCCTTGCATCGCGCTGGCTTGCTTGCTGTCCTCCGGTCCTGCACGCAGCCAGACGACCTCCGCGCCAGAGTCAAGTAGCGCAGTTCGCGGATGGGAAGGCACGATTACCATCCCGACTTATAAGCTTGGTCCCGCGGATCCCAATCCAGCATTTCCGCTGGTCAGCAAATCTCCCGTCTATCCCTACACCATGCTCGACGATCTTACCGACGATCGCGTGCCGATGACCTATCGCGCGATCTATCTCGAGAACAAATATTTAAAAATCACCATCCTGCCAGACCTCGGCGGCCACGTTTATTCCGTGTACGACAAGATCGACCACCGCGAAGTTCTCTATCGCGACAACGTCATCAAATATGGCTTGGTCGGCCCACGCGGCGCGTGGATTTCCGGCGGCATGGAATTTAGTTTTCCTTTCGCCCACACCACCGACACCGTGTCCTCGGTGAACTCCGTGCTGCGCCACAATCCAGACGGCAGCGCGACTTCTATTGTCGGCGCAGTGGATTGGGTCTCCAACATGCATTGGGAAATTTCCATCACCCTGCGGCCCAATACTGCCCGCGTGGAAGAGGGCGTGACGCTCTTCAATTCCACGCCGCGCAATCATCTCTATCTTTTCTGGACCAATACCGCAGTCAAGGCCACCGACGACTTGCAGTACATCTACCCGATGCGCGAAACAATTTATGACGATCCGTTCGCGATTGTGCAGAACTGGCCGGTCTGGAATGGTGTCGATCAGAGCTGGTATAAGAACGATGCCGGCGCCATGGCTGCGTTTGGCCGCGACGTGCAGCGGAATTTCTTCGGCATTTACTACCACGCCTCCAACTATGGTGTCGTTCACGTCGCCGATTTTCGTCAGGATCCAGGTAAAAAAATCTGGACCTGGGGCACCGCGCCAGTAGGCAAAATCTGGGATCACATCCTGAGCGATAACGACGGCTCCTATAACGAAATTCAAAGCGGACGTTTCTATACCCAGGGCTATCGCGAATTCATGAATCCGCGCCGCGTCGAGACCTGGACAGAATACTGGTATCCAGTGCGCGGTCTCGATGGCGGATTCGTCGAAGCCACCAGCCAGCTCGCAATCAACGCGGTCTATCCCGCCGACGGCGCCTCACAATCGCAGGTCAAACTGCTCGTCAGCCCGGTGGCCGAAGTTGCCGACGCGACCATCGTGATCAAGCAGGGCTCCAACGTGCTGCGTGAGTTTCATCACGTGAATTTCTCTCCACTGCAAACGGCCACCTACACCATCCCCGTTCAAAACGTGGACGACGCAAAAAAGAATCTGAACGTCGAAATTCTGTCGCCACAAGGCAAGTCCCTGCTGCAGTGGTCGGCGGCCGGCCCGATCGATGGAAATCCAAATCTGATTCCTTTGGCCGGAAAACCGATTGCCCAGCCAATCCCGATCAATGCGCAAACACCGATCGAACAGCTCTATCTTCAGGGTGTATTCCTGGAGAAAACAGCAGATGAGCTCGGCGCGCAGAAGTTCTTCGATCGGGTATTGGCGCAGGATTCCGGCTATGTTCCAGCGCTACTGAAAGAAGCCTGGTACAGCTATAGCGCGGCGGACTTCGACAAAGCCGAATCCCTGATCGCACGCGCGGCCGATCGCGATACCGAGGATCCATACATCGCGTACACACACGGCGTCATCGATCGAGCAGCCGGGCACTACCCACTCGCGAATGACGCCCTGTGGAATGCGATCCACTATGGCGCTGCCGTTGCACCGGGCCCAACCTTGGCCGCCTCCTACGTGGAGTTGGGAGAGATGGCTCTTCGCCAGGGAAAGCCGGCGCAGGCTGTCGATCTGTTGAAGTCTGCCGTGGGCTTTAACCCCGACGACGCATTCGCGCTGACGGATCTTGCCGTAGCCGAACGCCTGAGCGGCAACCAGCATGATGCAGCCCAAGACTCCGCCGAAGCCGTAAAGAAAATGCCCGTCCTTCCCTACGCCCTGGCGGAGCAATGGCTGGATGCCAACGCATCGCCGGGTGCAGCTTCTTCATCCAAGCCAAGCTGGACCAGCATCATCAACGCCGACCCGCAAAACTATCTCGCCGTCGCCTCGTGGTATCACAGCATCGGTGCCTGGCAGTCCTCGGACGCTGTACTTCACCTTGCTGAAGCGAATCCATCCGCCGCTGAAATCGCACCCATGATCGACTACTACCTGGCATCGAACGCGCGCCAGTTAGGACACGATCAACAGGCAGATGCCTACGCCAAAAAAGCCGCAGCCTCAACCGTCTCCGATACGTTCCCGAATCGTCTGGAAGACGTAGCCGTGCTGCGCGAAGCCCTGCAGCACAACCCTTCCGACGCGCAGGCGCAATACTCGCTCGGCAATTTTCTATTCGCAAAAGATCAATACGACGAGGCCGCAACGTTATGGGAAAAAGCGCTCGCTGAGGGTTTTAAAAATGCGGTGCTGCTGCGCAACCTGGGCGTCTATCAATGGAATGTGAAGCACGATCAATCGAGCGCGGCCAACTATTATTCGCAGGCCATCCAGATGTCCCCCGACGATTACCGGCTGTATCCCGACCTGGACGAGATTTACACCGAGCAGGGCAACACCTCGGCCCGCACGGCACTGTTCCAGAACGCGCCGCCCGCCGTGCTCGATCAGGATACAGTTCGCGCCCGCCGCGCGCTCCTATTCCTTCAACAAGGAAAATACGATGACGCGATGGCTCTGTTCTCCAACCACCGCTACAAGCCGTGGGAAGGTGGAGTGGTGATGCACAATATGTTCGTCTTCACCAATATTGCGGAAGGCAAACAGGCGCTCCAGAATCATCATCCCGACGCCGCCGAGGCTTCGTTCCGCAAGGCGCTGGAGTATCCGGACAATCTAGGTAGCGGCCAACCCGAACCACCCGACACTGCGGAGCAGATGTACTGGATCGGCAACGCCCTGCAAGCTCAGGGCAAGGATGCAGAAGCCAAAGCCGCATGGCAGAAGTCCGCCGAGCAAGGTAAGGGAAAAACCAATGTTTCAGCTGTCTATTCCGCACTCGCCTATCAGAAGTTAGGACAAGACGCGGAAGCGCAGCAGCTGTTGCAAGCATGCATCCAATCCGCAGCGCGGCCGAAACCCTCTGCCGAAGATTACTTCGCAGCCGGCACCGCCGAGCAATACAGCAACCATGCAGATCAGGCACGCAAATATTTCCAACAAGCACTCGATCGCGATCCGCTATTCTGGCAAGCACGCATTGCTTTGAAGAACCTTGGAAACTAGCCCGCCAAAAGCAAACGTCCCATCCAGCGATATCGATGGATGGGACGTGATTGCAATTCAATAATTCCTGCCGGCGCCGTACGCTCACTCACACCAGCGTCAACTCAATATTCAGACTCCGCAGCGCTTCCGCAGTCTCCTCCCGCAGATTGGTATCAGTAATGACATGATGAATTGCGGTCGCCGGTACGATGCGAGATAAACTTCTGCGATCGAATTTCGTCGAGTCGCACACCGCAACAACTTTGGTGGCAGCCCCGACCATAGCCCGGTTCACTCGCGACTCCAGCAGGTTTGGCGTGGTCAAGCCAATGTCCAGATCGAACCCATCGACGCCGAGAAACAAAATATCCGCGTGCATCTCCGCCAGCATATCTTCCGCCAGCGGGCCCACCAGAGAAAACGAATTCTTGCGCACAATGCCGCCCGTAAGGATCACATCAAAGTGCGTTCCCGTCAGCTCCGCCGCGATATTCACGCCATTGGTGATGATGGTCAACTGAGAAAACTTTTTCAATGCCAGCGCCACCGCCGTGGTCGTCGTGCCGGAGTCGAGCATGACGCATTGGCCTTCCTGCACCAGTTCCGCTGCCGCGGCCGCAATGCGGACCTTCTCGTTGTGATGGCGTTTTTCCTTTTCCTGCAACGTGGGGTCGAACAGTGCTCCGGGCTGCGCGGGCAAAGCTCCACCATGGCTTCGGTGCAGCAATCCCCTCCCCTGTAGATGATCCAGGTCTTTACGAATCGTTATCTGCGAAATACCAAGGGCTTTCGAAAGATCACGAACGCGGACGCGCCCCTCACTCTGGGCAATCGCCAGAATGTGTTGCCGGCGCTCTTCAATCAGCATCGGGTCGCTGTCCGGGCTGGCACCGGAATCGCTCCGAACTGATTTCGCGTTGTGGCCACTTTTCGTTAAATTATTCATCATTTTGGCCTCGGGTCGTAACTGACAACCGTCTTCACTATAGTTATCGTTGCACACTCATTATTCACAAAATAACTGATCAGGCAACAGTTGCTCTTCGCTGACTTGCTTTCTCCAGCCACCGCATCAAGGCTACGTCATACGCTTTCGCATGGAAAAAGGCTCATGGCACCTCTCCCCTTTTTGCTTTATGATTAACTTTCGAAACCCGCGCGGTCACCTAAATCGCAACCTTTCGAAATCTGTCTGCACTCTCAGGTTCGTGTTCGTGAACGGGCAACGGCGTCCTACTTAGCAGCTCGCTTGCTGACTCCACGCCACAGAACATGAAGCATAACCGGTGAACTCTTCTCAGAGGAATTCGATGAGTGAATCAGCGCCCCAGGCTGTCGTGAACGACCCCGCCACCACCGGGCACATTCGACGAGTGCTGACGCGCTGGGACCTGATCCTGTTTGGGCTCGTCATTCTCAGCCCCACCGCAGTCTACCCAGTCTATGGAATTATTCAGTCCGTTTCTCATGGGCAGGCTGCGCTCAGTTATATCGTTGCGATGGTCGCCATGCTGTTCACGGCCGCCAGCTACGGAAGAATGGCGACGGTCTATCCCTCCGCCGGATCCACCTACACCTACGTCCAGCAATCCTTCACTCCCACGGTCGGATTCGTAGCCGGCTGGGCGATGATCCTGGATTACTTCCTGATTCCATTGGAAAGCGTGATCTATGCTGCGCTGACCGCCCAGCGATTTGTTCCGGCAGTTCCCTACTTCGTGTGGGTTCTCATCTTCACCGCCGGCATCACCGCGATCAACGTCAAAGGCATCCGCATCCTGGCGCGAGCCAACACTGTGATGATGGCCGCCATGACCATATGCGCGGTGCTTTTTATCTTTCTCGCCATCCATTATGTTGAACTGCATTATGGCAAGGCCAGCTTGATTTCCCCGGTCGGCATTTTTCCGGCAGGCCACTTCTCTGTGCGTCCCATGATGCTGGGAGCATCGATTGCCGCACTTTCTTATATCGGGTTCGATGCCATCTCCACCCTGGCGGAAGACACACTGAACCCGGAAAAAGACATCGGCTTTTCTACCGTCCTGGTCTGCATCCTCCAAACGCTGATTTGCGTCGTCACTGTATATTTCGCCGCGCTCGCCTGGAATAATTACGGCGCATTCCCCCACGTCGACACCGCGATCCTCGATATCGGTCATCGTATCGGCGGGCAGCTCATGTTTTTGATCCTCACCTTTGTGCTGCTGGTGGCGGGCGTTTCCAGCGCCCTCACAGGGCAGGCAGGAGCCTCGCGTTTACTGTATGCCATGGGTCGCGATGGAGTTTTTTCCCGCACCGTGTTCGGCTACGTCTCCCCCAAGTATGGAACTCCCACGCGAGCCATTTACGTCACCTCCGCCGCCTCGTTAGTCGGCGCGCTGCTGATGAATTTTCAAACCGCGGTCGAGCTCCTGAACTTCGGCGCCTTCGTGGGGTTCATCCTCGTCAATCTTTCTGTCATCCAACACTTCTACGTTGCGCAGAAGCAGCGCAGTGCCAACACCATTTTCAAGAACCTGATTTCTCCGCTCGCTGGGGCCTGTGTCTGCATCTATATCTGGCTGAATTTGAGTACGCATGCCAAGGTCGTCGGATTTATCTGGCTGGCGATCGGAATTGCATATCTGGCAATTCTTACGCGGGGATTTAAAAACAAACTCAGTCAGTGGAGTGGAGATGCCTTCCAATGAATCTACCCACAGTTGAAGCCCAACTCGCCAGCTACGTCGAGCAACACGCGGACCGCCTGGTCCAAATTCTGCAGGACATCGTTCGCATTCCGTCGGAAAATACTCCGCCGATCGGCAGCGAGGGCGAGTGCCAGAAATATATTGCCCGCTTCTTGTCGAATCTGGATTGCGAACCCGTGGCTTATTCTTTCGATGACGTGCCCGGACTGAAGCAACATCCTCTCTACATTGCCGGTCGCGACTATAACGACCGCCCCAACATTGCCGCGCGCCGCCAAGGGACGGGGAACGGTCGCTCGCTGCTGCTGTCGGGCCATATCGATACGGTTCCCGTTGGCACGCTTCCGTGGACAAAAGATCCTTTCGGTGGCGCTGTCGAAGGAAATCTTCTCTACGGCCGCGGCTCGAATGATATGAAGGGTGGCGTCGCAACCAATCTCTTCATCATGGAATGTCTGCACAAACTGAATCTTGCTCTGGCGGGAGATGTCCTTTTTGAGACGGTGATTGATGAGGAATTTGGCGGGGTCAACGGAACATTAGCTGGCCGCGTCAAAGGATTCAATGCGGATGCTGCAATCATTTCTGAGCCATCGTTCCTGCGCATCTGCCCAGCGCAGCGCGGCGGTCGCATCGCCCACGTCACTTTGCGAGCTTCTGGGGGCGTCCTGAACGAGGGTGCGCCGACGCCGGGCGTAGTCGAGCAACTGACCTACTTGTTGGCAAAGATCAAAGACTTCGGCGATCAACGTCGCGCCAATGCCAAGCCGCATCCGCTGTATGCCGGTGCTGCCGATCCAGTTCCGGTGATTGTCACCAAAATTATTACCGCGCCCTGGGGCATGAAAGAACCAATCACGGTGCCGGAGGAATGCAAGCTGGAAATCTACTGGCAGGCAATGCCGGGCGAAAGGCAGGAAGACATCGACCGCGAATTCCTGGCGTGGATCGATTCGCTCGCGGTTGGCTCCAACACTCCGTTCGCGCAGGCGCCACAAGTCGAGTTCACTCCGCGATGGCTCCCCGGATCGGCCATGTCTGCCAACGAGCCGCTCGTCACTGAGCTATCGGATTGCGCCACGCGCGTCATGGGCAAGCCTCCCGCAATCGCTGGAATCGAAGGCCCCTGCGATATGTACGTCTTTCACACCGTCTCCCACACGCCGGCAGTTCTTTGGGGCGCGAGAGGCGGCAACACCCATGCTGCCGATGAGTATGTCGAAATTGATTCGCTCGTCGAAGCCGCGAAAGTGCTGCTGGTCTTCGTTCACCAATGGTGTTCTGCCCGCTAATGCATTTCTCCTATTTCTCTAGAGAGAAATGCCGTCATTCTGGGCGAAGCGAAGAATCTGGGCAATCGTGTTCCTCAGAAATACCGAGATCCCTCGGTCGCCGCGACAACTTCTTGTCTGTTTCAGATCGCTTCTGTTAGGATGACGACTATGCGTGGCCTCTCCGGATCTCCGGTGCAAGCGTTTCAGCAGAATTTGCTGATCCAGACGGCTGCGTCCAGCATTTCTTCCGGCATTATTATTCCCTCCATTATTCGGTCCATTATTAGGATCCACATGGGTGCGGGCATGTAGGCTGGAAAAGTTTCAAAGCAACTACAAGCCACCACCCAAAGCGGGTTGGTGGCTTTTTTATTTTCTGAGCCAGATTTCTTGGCTCGAACCGCGGAGCGCAAACCACAGGAGGATCGTCGATGGAACGGATGTTCTTAATCACAGCTTCAAATCGGGTACGGATTGAATCCAGAATCCTGCAGGTGCTGGACCACCACATGGTGCCGGTGGAATCCTTCTCCTCCATGCGTCTCGGCGACGAAGCGCGCGTCACGTTCATGGCAAAGCTCGACGACGATGGCGCGTGCCGAACCTGCGACATGCTGCGCCGCCTGCAGGACGTTCATTCCATCGACTGCTTCGCCTACCAGGACGGCTTCTGTCGCACCCTCGCCATGTTCCGCATTTTGTGCGACCAGGAGTCGCGCCTGCCGCTCTTGCAGGTCATCTCCTCGATGGGTGCGCAGGTAGTGGCGGTGCGTCCAGATTGGGTTGCGTTTCAGATGATCGGCAGTTCGCAGGATATCGAGGGACTTCGCGCCAGCCTGCTTCCCTATGGACGGGTCGAGGCAATCTCCGCGGCTTCGACCGCCGTGCGAAACCACCCCAGCCAGACATCGCAACGCGACCTCGCGCCATTGACCGACGCGCCCAAGATTCGCAGCAGTTCCGCCGGTCATTCATCGGAGAATGTCTACCAGGTGTCTGTCTAACAGTCACGCGCCGCGCATGCGCCACAAGCCTATCGCAGCAGTCGCAGCGCGTTCTCGCGATAAATTTTTCGCAGAACATCCTGAGGCAAATGAATTCCGTAAATGTTCCACCGTCCCTGCCGCGACGCGTGCGATGGATATTCGAAGTATTGGTCGTCGGTTTCGAAAAATCGAAAATGCAGCCGATAGGTCGCAATTTCCGGAAATAGATCCGTCCCAAACAGGATGCGATCGGCATAGCGTAGAAAGAACGCCCGCGCCGTGTACGGTTGCCGGCCCAACTCCGCAACACGAGCGCTCATGTCGACAGAAACATTTGGATATGCGTCCAGCATGTCTGAGACATACGCAAGATTTTCTCCGCGCTCTCCTAAATGCGCCGCCACGAATGTCGTCTTAGGATGCCGCGCGAACACACGGTTTCGCTGCGCCAGCAATTCATCCTTCGAAAAATGCGATCCGTAAAATCCCCAGTCAGGATGAGCCGCCAATTCCTCGTAGCGCTCGTTGCGCGCATCGATCGGCAAAAAGAATGCGTCCGGGTCCGCGGTATGAAACATCACCGGAATTCCCAGCTCGGCGGCCTTGTCAAACAGCGGAGCCAGCCGCTCATCGTCAATGCGCAATAACTCGCCTGACGCATCCCGCACAGACAGCCCTAGATCTTTCCAGAACTTCATTCCGCAAATGCCGCGTTCTCGCAGACGATCGAAGGTATCGAG
Source organism: uncultured Acidobacteriota bacterium (assembly GCA_963735505.1). GTDB lineage: Bacteria > Acidobacteriota > Terriglobia > Terriglobales > Acidobacteriaceae > JAKAAZ01. The sequence goes on from CAVTLR010000019.1 coordinate 955,648, forward strand.
AGACTTCTGAATAAAATCCGGCTGATCAACCCCAGCCCAATCCATCCAGCCCATCGTCGAAAACCGATCGGAAAACGGCGCGTAGCGATCGATTATCTGCAGCGCTTCATCCCCGGTCCTCATCGTGATGTTCACCACCCGCTCAATCCCGCAGGCGTCCATCACCTTCAGTACCTCGCGTGGCTCGAAAGCATCCAGATGATTGTGGTAATCGATGGCGGGAACGCACGGTTGATTGACCGCGTGCGCCGGCGTGACCAGCATGGAAACCGGCTTGAAGTCGCTCAGCTTCAGGTCCACTTCCGCCTTCGCCGTGGCCATGGCGACAAATTTGTCCCGCTGATCAAGCTCTTTCGTCTTCCTGTCGGCTGCCATACTCGTGCTCTCCCTCCACAAACGCGACACGCCGCGATCCAAATCGGTCGCGTCACAGGTTTCACATTCAATCGCTCAGTTACGATATATTTTAGTCGAGATTCGAACCGTCATCTTTAGGATCTCTGTTGCGAACAATACCTGGTACGACCTGGGATTTAACAATCGCACCGATGAGACAGACGCGCTCAATGCGCAACCCATCCGACAAGCCGAAGACATTCTCGCTCGACATTCAAACCGCGCTTAAGCTGCCCGCCGGATCAGCGCGGAACTACATCGCACATGACTCGTGGAAAGCCACCACGCCAGGGTTGACACTCCACGCTGGTCACGCAACCCAGATTCGACTTTCAGCCATGGGAAGTTCGCACGCTGGGCGCAACCCCGTCCAACCGCGGGTAATGCCGTTGCCCGCAAGAAAACAGGCTCATCGTAGAAAGTTCGATGAGCCTGTCTGGTTCGAGTTTTCTGTGATCGTGCAGCTAGGAGATAGCCGTGCAATTGCGTTCGCGTTTGGCGAATGGAAAATCGTGTTTCCGCAGAAAACCATCGCGGAAGGCCGCATCGCGGAACGCTTCTGTGCCGCCCGGCCGCAATGTCGACAGCGCGCCGGTGATGTTCCCCGCCGTCGCACAATCCAGCGGATCTGCGCCCCGCGCATACCCATAGAGAAAGCCTGCATCGAAGCTGTCGCCTGCGCCAATGGTGTCGATCGGCGTCACTTGGATCGGGGGGATGCGAGTGAGCCTGCTGCCCACCTGCAATAACGCACCGGCCGGCCCGCACTTCGCCGCAATACACGGCACACAGCTCGACAGCGCGAGCAGCGATTCTTCCACCGTGTCACGCCGGGCAATTCGACACACCTCATCGGCATTCGGAAGAAGCAAGTCTACATACGGCAAAACTTCATGCAGAACTCCATCCCACAAGTTATCGGGATCATCGTTCGTATCCAGAGAAATGGTAAGTCCGGCTTGCTTCAGATCCCGAAACAAAGCCGGCAGGTCTGGAGCCAGCGCCTTCTGCAGAAACAGTGAGGACAGATGGAAATGCCTCGCCGATGCCAGATAGTCGAAGTTGAGGTCGGCCCGTGACATCCCGCTCATGGTTCCGGGATAGGTAAGGATTCGCCGCTTCGCCCCATGATGCAGCAGTACCGTGACGCCGGTGCTGGTCGAATCCTCCGCATACACGACTTCGGAAAGGTCAGCGCCGCTTTCCGCCATGCGTTCCAGGGCAATCCGGCCAAACTCGTCTTTGCCCAGCCGCGTTGTAAACCCTACCGATGCCCCAAGGGACGCTAAATTGTGCGCGACGATAGACGACGAGCCACCCAAGGTACATCGGAAATCCGTGGCTAGGATTTCTCGCTCCACAGGGATGACCTCGGCTAACCCGTACAAAATCAAATCAAGGTTGATTTCACCGGCGATGCTGACATCAAATCTTTTCACTGAACTAGTCATGTTTCGTATGTGTGACATTATAGAAAGCGGTTGCTAAATTGAACGCTATACGTTATGATCAATTTCGTTTTGTTATCTTATCGTGTCTCGAGAACTGCGCTGGCGAACCCCTGTTTCAATGTTCGGAATCGTTTTTTTTAGATAAAGCTTGTCACCGCACTGCATAGTAAAGGAGCGTCGAACCGTGAGCCGTTTGCTGAATCTCATCCATCTGGACCCAGAAGAAAAAGCAAAGCGCGGACTCATCCATACTCCCGGCGAAATTGCGCAGCAGCCCTATACGTGGGCCACTACCTTCATGAATATCCAGCAACGCCGCTCGGAAATTGCGGCTTTCCTTCAATCCAAAGGAGTGGGCCCGGTCGCCCCGGATTCCCCTCGCCGGCCTATCGTTTTCTTGATCGGTGCGGGCACTTCTGATTATATTGGCCAATCCCTGATCGCGCTGCTCCGTCAGAAGTGGCAATGCGAAGTGAACGCAATCCCCAGCACAGACTTGCTTACGAACTTTGACGATTTCATCCTTCGCGACACCAACTACCTGTGGATTTCCTTCTCCCGCTCCGGCGACAGCCCAGAAGGCGTCAACGTCCTGGATAAAGCGCTTAAGGAGTATCCCAATATTTCCCACCTTGTAGTGTCGTGCAACGCACAAGGGAAAATGATTCGCGATCATCGAGATGATCCGCGAGTCTTCGGCCTTTTGCTGGACGACGCCGTCAATGATCGCGGCCTGGCCATGACCAGCTCGTTTTCCAACATGGTCATTTGCGGACAGTGCCTGGCGCATATCTGGACCCTGGAGGAATATGAGCCGATCCTGCAATCTTTGATTGCCGCTGGAGAAAAATTTCTCGATGTGGCGTCGGAATGCGCCGCAGACTTGGCCGAAGGGCCCTATACCAGGGTGTGTTTTGTCGGCTCTGGCTCGTTAAAAGCGGTTGCAACCGAGTCAGCTCTCAAGGTATCGGAGTTGACCGCAGGCCGGATTCAATCCATGTCTGAATCGACGCTTGGATTGCGCCATGGGCCGCTGGCAGCCTTGAATGCGGAGACCTTGTTCGTAAGTTTCATTTCCAGCGACAGCCGCCGCGAACGGTATGAAGCCGACCTGCTGCGGGAAATTGGAAAAAAAGGCGTGGTCCAGACTCGCGTCGCAGTTGCCATCCAACCCAACGCTGAAGTCGAGAAGGAATGTGAGCATTTCTTAACGCCGGGGTTGCGCCTTTCAATTCCGGATGCCTATCGGCCACCGCTTGACGTCATTTTCGGCCAGCTTCTCGGACTGTTTTTTTCCATTCACTGCAAATTGAAGCCGGACGCTCCTAGCCCCACTGGAGCCATCAGCCGCGTCGTTCAGAACGTGCCGATTCATTAGGATTGACGGGGATCAACCCCGGGTTACTTGGCCGCGAACGTTTGTCGTCCGCATACCTTTCAACTCAGTCGCCACGAGCCGGCGTTATCATTCCAGCCCGGCAGCATCCTCTAAAAGCTTCGACGCCACAAAATCTGGAACGACGCCATCCGATCGCTCGGCGAGCGGCCATCCCGCCAGGATCATCATCGGCGCCGCACCCGGTTCCAACTCGCCTAGCAGCGCCAGCGTGGTGCTTCGACTCTCTTCGTCCGGCAGCGAAACATGGCTCATCACTACGATCGGTAGATCCGCCGGCAATCCCGCCTGCAGCATGTCCCACGCAAGCGCGCGAAGATCCCGCCCGGGCATGTAGATTCCCAGGGTTGCATCGTTGGGCAGAGGGCCGCGCCAGAATGAGGGTCGATCCTGGCCTTCGGCGTGCGTAGCATGATGCGCCGTCGTCAGGATCACTTTTGATGCGCTGCGCCGATCGGTCAGAGATTTCTGGGCAGCGGCGGCGGCGGCGAACATCGTCGTCACCCCAGGAACAACTTCGAATGGCACCTGCGCCTGCTCCAGCGCTTCCATCTCTTCGCCTGCGCGCCCGAAGATCAGCGGATCGCCGCTCTTCAAGCGCACCACGCTCGCTCCGCTACGTGCCTTCTCAATCATCAACTCGTGAATCTGCTGCTGCGTAATGCGTCGGCTGCCACAACGTTTTCCCACGCTGACGATTCGCGCACTATCTCCGGCGCGATCGAGGATTGCCTGCGGAACCAGATCATCATGCAACACCACATCCGCCGTTGCCAGCAAATCCGCGGCCTTCAGCGTCAGCAATTCAGGATCACCCGGTCCGGCACCAACCAAATACACAGTTCCCTTCTTCGCTGTCGTCCGCGCAGATTTCTTTTTTTGTACGCGCTCCGGAAATGCCATCTCTCTCGATGGGCATTCGTCCAGGCTCCACACGGGTCGCTCCGCAAGTGTATGCAGCAGCGCTTTGCGCTCACTTCCCGCCGGATGCGATGCTAGAATCTCGCGCCTCAGATTCCCCAGCTGATCGAGCCACTCCCCGGTCTCCGCCGGCAATTGCGCGTCGATCTCTCGCCGCAATCGCTGCGCCAACGCAGGACTTTCACCAGCCGTCGAAATTGCGATCTGCAGCTTGCCGCGTTCCACAATCGAGGCAAAATAAAAATCGCAATTGGGAGGATCGTCGACGGAGTTGCACAAGATCCCCCGCTGTTGCGCGGCCAGAAATACCTGCCGATTCACTTCGCGAGAATCCGTAGCCGTGATGACGAACGCCTGTCCATCCAGATCAGCTTCCTGAAAGCGTCGAAGCTCCAATGCAATCGTCCCATGCTCCGCCAGCTGCTGCACTGCTTCGCAAGCGACTGGAGCCACCACGCGCAGTTGCGCGCCGGCACGCAGCAGGCTCGTGATCTTTTCCAACGCCACGTTGCCCGCACCGACAATCAGGCAAGGGCGCCGCTCCAGCTTGAGAAAGATTGGAAAAAGACTCATGAGATTTCCTTGGTCATGCAGGAATCGTCAACCAGCCATTTGCGGAACAGGCCCAGGCGAAACATCGCGTGCCACAGATTCGACAGACTCGCCTGCCAGCTGATCGCGCAGTTCTCCATCGCTATGGCGCGCGAAATAGCTGCGCAGGTTCTCGCCTTCAGCACGGCTGGCGAGATATTTCCGCAATAACCTCTCCATCGCGTCGGGAACTTCCGTTGCCGCGCAACGATATCCCACGGGACGACCGACGCTCTGATGCAGTCCGACCGCGCCGCCCACACAAAAATAGTAGGCATCCACCATTTTTCCGTCGCGCTTGATCTTTTTGCCCTCGATACCAATGTCGGCAATCCAGTGTTGCCCGCAACTGTTGGGGCAACCCGTGACATTCAACTTGATCTGCTGGTCAAACTCCGGAACGCGCTGCTCCATCTCCTCCACCAGCCAGCGCGTGAACCCCTTCGTCTCGGTGATGGCGAGCTTGCAAAATTCTGCGCCCGTACAGGCAATGGCACCGCGCCAGAAATTCGAACCCTCCACCCGCAGCCCAGCACCTTCCAGCTCCTTCCGCAACTGGCCGGTCTTGGCGTTGGGAATATTGATCAGCAACAGATTTTGCATGACCGTCAGTCGCACATCGCCGCTGCCATATTTTTCTGACAGCGCGGCAACGTCCGCCAACTGATCTCCGCTCAGACGCCCACGCAGCACGGAAGCGCCAACATAGCTGAGCCCCGCCTGTTGCTGCGCGTGAATGCCCACGTGATCGCGAAACACATCACTCGGTAATTCTTCTTCCGCAGCCGGCTCCAGACGATATCCCAGCCTCGATTCAACCTCGGCCAGAAACTGCCCGGCGGTCCATCCCTGCTTGAGAAATAAATATTTCAGCCGCGCACGATCACGGCTTTCGCGCAACACCTGCTGATCGCGGAATATCTCGGTCACCGTGCGAACCACCGGCACCACCTGGTCGGGATGCAAAAATGCATTCAGCCGAACACCAAGATGCGGCTCATTCGATAGTCCTCCGCCAACGCGAATGGAATATCCGATTTCATCTTTTCCATTCAAATGTCTCCGCACAGCCGTCAACCCAATGTCATTGATCTCCGGATAGCTGCACCACGAAGGACAGCCTGTAATCGAAACTTTATATTTGCGCGGCAGGTTGTAAAACTCCGGATTTGCCGTCAACAGCCCCGCGATCTCCAGAGCCAGCGGTGCAGCATCCGCAATCTCGTCCGCAGCAATCCCCGCCAGCGGGCATCCGGTCACATTGCGGGAAACATCGCCGCACGCGCCTTTCGGCGACAGCCCTACCCCTGCAAGCACATCCACAATTTCCGGCAGCGATTCAATCGTGAGCCAATGCAATTGAATATTTTGTCGAACCGTAATATCCGCAAGATTGCGCGCGTGTTGCCGTGTCAAATCCGCAATCGTGCGCAACTGGCGCGAATTTAGGATTCCGTTCGGCACACCAATCCGCATCATGAAGTAGTCAGTGACTTTGCCTTCGCCGCCTTTGCCTCCGGTGACGCCAACCCCATCGCCCTGGGTATAAATCCCCCACCATTTAAAGTAGGCAGACGCCCACTCCGGCACCACGCTGCCGCGTCCCTCGCGAGCAAATCGGCGCACCTCATCAAATGCTTCCCACGGATTTTTCTCGCGCTTCAAGCGCTCCATCCGCTGCGCCGCCGTTTCTTTCACCACCGGAGCAGCCACCGCCCCCGCCGTTGTCGTCGAATCTGTCATTGTCCATCCTGCACTGTAATCAGAGGAGAGGCGTTCGTCTCCGTAAATGTATGAATGCCGCATTCCAGTTTCCGGCCCGACCAGCGTCCGGAACGCGGATTATTTGGATCTTCCGGAATCGACGTGCACGGTTCGCAGCCAATGCTGGAGTAGCCCTGGTCGTACAGCGGCAGATACTCGATCTGATGACGCGAAATGTAACTCCATACCTGCTTAAAGTCCCAGTCCGCCAGCGGGCTTACCTTCAACAAGGTTTTTCCTGTCGGCAATACATGCGATTCCAGCTTGCGAAGATTCTTTCGCGTCGGCGACTGGTCACGCCGCAAACCGGTAAACCAAATATCGTATGGTTCCAGTCCTTGCATCAGTGGCGCAACCTTGCGCAAGCCGCAGCACCGCGATGGATCCGTCTGGTTCAGAATTCCGAACGCAGATTCCTGATCCGCGACCGACTGCTTTGCTTGCAGCGAAATCAGATTCAGCCCCCATTGCTTTGCGATCCGATCGCGATAGGCATAGGTTTCCTTAAAGTGATAGCCGGTGTCGAGAAACAGCACAGGAATGTCCGGCGCAACCTGGCGCAGCAGGTGCAGCACCACCATGTCTTCAATCTGAAAACTGTTCGTCAGGCAAGCCTTCCCTTGCTGTCGCAACACCTGTTCCACCAGCGCTTCAGGTGCAAGAGTTTCCGCCGCGTCACGATCGATGTCAACTGTATTCATCGGTTCTCCTCCGGACGCGCAATGCGCAACCCTTCAACCCAGGCGACAATCTCCAACTGCAATAAAGCGTCGTCCGCATCCTCGCTCAGAGCGCTCACATCCAGAATGCGATCCGGCTGAATCGTCGAGGTCAGCAGGCGTTTCTTTTCCTCCACTCCTTCGTGGCTCGAATACAAAACGATCATTCCCGCTGAGTAGAGTCCACGCACCAGGCCTTCGCTCCATTCGCCAGGATTGTGCGCGTCATCGATCACCACCACATGCAGGCCCGCTTCAAAAAGAGCGCGCTCCACCGGCGCCACCAGTGAAGATTGAGATCCCAGCCACACTGCCCCCGGATGGTGCCCGCTACGATGGATTCGCTCGGAAATCGCTACCGGAACGGTCGGCGAACCCTCCGCCGCCTTCTCCACACCTGCCGCATCGCGATCGGCTTTCCGATTCGCCCGTTCAAGATTTTCCGTGATCATGCCTGCGCCCACGGTGGCGTTGGTCAACGGGTCAATCAAAATGAAGCTGCCTGAATTGCGGTTCTGTGAATACAAATCGAACGCCAGATTCCGAGTCGCTTCAAACTCCACGATGCCGATGTCGTTCAGGTCAAGCTGCGACGCCAGCGGCCGCTCCATGGTATTCACGTCAATGCGGCTGCGGATCTTCGTTGCCTGCACTCGCACTTCATCCGTGGACTGACGCATGATCCATCGTTTCTGCAAGTCGAGCGGCGTATCGTGCAGCCAAACAACGTTGGCAGCAAATTTCCGCGCAATGTTCGGCAATCCCGCTTCAGAAACCAGCAGATCGCCTCGACTTAAATCCAGTTCATTTTCCAGTTGCAGCGTGACTGACGATCCTGTGCCCGCCAGCGGCAGTGGCCCGTCGAAGGTGACGATGGAGCGAACCCGCGTCTTCTGCTTCGAAGGCAGCGCCACCACGCGGTCACCCGGACGCACAGAACCGGCAATAATCTGCCCTGCAAAACCGCGGAAACTGTCGTCCGGTCGAATCACATACTGCACAGGAAAACGGAAAGCTTCCGGGCTGTTCGCATCCGCGATGGGAATCTCTTCCAGATACTCGAGCAGGCTGGGACCGGTGTACCAGGGAATCTTGGTGCTGCGGGTGACAACATTTTCGCCTTCAAGGGCGCTGATCGGAATGCAATGAATGGTCTGTGCTCCGGAAGGAGAAATCTGAAGCGCCAGTTCCTGCAGATCGGCCTCCACCCTCCGAAACACTTCTTCGGAATAGTTGACCAGGTCCATCTTGTTCACGGCCGCAATGATGTGCGGAATTCCCAGCAACGCCGCAATGGTGGCATGACGTCGCGACTGCGGCAACACGCCTTTACGCGCATCGACCAACACCACAGCGGCATCCGCCGTCGACGCGCCGGTCGCCATGTTGCGCGTGTACTGTTCGTGGCCCGGCGTATCGGCGATGATGAATTTGCGCCGTGCCGTCGTGAAGTATCGATACGCGACATCGATCGTGATGCCCTGCTCACGCTCGGCACGCAGACCATCCGTCAATAATGAAAAATCCAGAGGGCCCGTCGAGCGATTCAGCTTGCTCTGCTGGATGGACTGCAGTTGGTCATCATAGATCGCCTTCGAATCATAGAGCAACCGCCCGATCAACGTGGACTTGCCGTCATCGACGCTGCCCGCGGTCGTAAAGCGCAATAAGTCACGCTCCAGATGCTGCGACAGAAATTGCTCGAATGAATTGCCGGCACTGGCGCGATTTGCCTGCGGTTGCATTAGAAATAGCCCTCGCGCTTCTTGATTTCCATCGAGCCTTCCTGATCGTGATCGATCGCCCGGTTCTCCCGCTCTGAACGATGGAAGCCGAACATCTCTTCGATGATTTTCGGTAGCGTGTCAGCCTCCGATGCGATGGCGCCCGTGCACGGCACGCAGCCCAGCGACCGCATGCGCACCTTGCGCCGTTCCGTTTTTTCACCGGGCAGCAATGGAATCGGACCCTGCGGCAGCAGAATCGATCCGCCACGCACCACTACCTCGCGTTCCTTCGCCAGATACAGCGGCACGATAGGAATATTTTCTTTGTAGATGTAAAGCCAGACGTCCAGCTCGGTCCAGTTCGACAGGGGAAAAATTCGAATGTGTTCGCCCTTGTCCAGTTTGCCGTTATAGTAGTTCCACAATTCCGGCCGCTGGTTGCGCGGATCCCACTGTCCGGCAGCATCGCGGAAAGAATAGATCCGCTCCTTGGCGCGCGATTTCTCTTCATCCCTCCGCGCACCGCCAAACGCTGCGTCGAAACCACCCTCCGCCAGCGCATCCAGCAACGAGCGTGTCTTCAGCAATCCGCAGCATTTCTGTGTTCCCAACGCAAATGGAGTGGCTCCGTCATCCAGCGCCTGCTGATTCTTGTGCACAATCAATTCCGCGCCAATTTCCTTCACATAGCGGTCGCGAAACTCAATCATCTCGGGGAATTTGTAGCCAGTATCGACATGCAACAACGGGAACGGAATTTTTCCAGGATAAAAAGCCTTCTGCGCCAGACGCAGCAGAACCGAGGAATCTTTGCCGATGGAATACAACATCACCGGAGCTGCAAAGCTTGCAGCCGCTTCACGGAATATATGGATGCTCTCCGCTTCCAGCTTCTCGAGATGGCTCAATCGCGGCACAGATGGCAACCCTTCCACGCTAAAAGCGGGAAGCTCATCGCATTCCTCTTCGTATAAATATTGTGTCATCGGCAGTCCTGATCCCCTTCTTGATGGCTGCTGAACGGGTGGGGATTCTGCCTAAATGAAAAACCCACCTGAACGGCTCTTCCGTCGGTGGGCGTCTGATTTGGGTTACTTTTAAGCTTTTCAGCTTTTTATGCTACCCCGACCCTGCAGAAGGCACTGGATTGTGTAGGCGTACAACATACGCAACACAGACAGCCCATTCTGGTGGTCGAGAGGTTCATCACTATATTTACTCTAACGGTTTACGGCGCTGAACGTCAAGATCAACCTCAATTTTCAGGCCTGCGCCTGGTTTTATCCCTGACGCTGTCCGGTAGTGCGGGCAAGTTCGTATGGCACATAGACAGGCTCCCAAATGTTTGATTCCAACCCATGTTCCAGCATTTCTGCGTCGGCAATTTGTGCCTCACCATCCTGGATCGCTCGCTTGCCTACCGCCCGTGCGATCAGGCGGCTCAAATGGCGTGAATCCGAGAGCGGCGGCAGAAGGTTTGCGTTCTTATCTTTGTGGGTCGGGACCAAGCGCGCCAATTCCTTCGCCGCCGCCATAATCATCGTGTCTGTGACATGCCTCGCCTTGGATGCGATGATTCCCAGGGCCAGTCCGGGAAAGATGTAGGAGTTGTTCGGTTGCGCAATCGTGACCTTTTTACCCTCAAACGTAACCGACTCGAAGGGGCTCCCCGTCCCGATCAGCGCTCGCCCTTCCGTCCAGTTCACCAAATCATGCGGAGTAGCTTCACAGCAGGAAGTAGGATTGGACAGCGCAAAAATGATGGGCCGAGACGTGTGTCGGTTCATTTCTCGCACCGCCTCCTGGGTGAAAGCGCCGCATTGGCCTGACACTCCAATCAGGACCGTGGGCTTCGCGTGACGCACAACCTCCAGCAACGAACTGTCTCCCCCGGCAGACTTCCACGTCCGCAATTCCTCCCTGGAACGGGCAAAGGGCATCTGCTCCGGCCGCACGTCATGGCTTCCTTCAACAATCAATCCGCAACGATCGACAGCGTAAAAACACTTCTGCGCCGTCTCTTTTGGAATCCCTTGATCCACCATCAGCTGCACCAGGATGTTCGCGATTCCAATGCCGGCGGTGCCGAAGCCAACAATCACAATTCTCTGTTGCTCCAGCGGCACGCCCGTCACATGGATCGCGGAAAGCAACGTCGCCGCCGCCACCGCCGCGGTTCCTTGAATATCGTCGTTGAACGTGCACAGCTGGCCTTGATAATGAGCCAAAAGCCGCGCAGCATTCGCACCGGCAAAGTCTTCCCATTGCAGCAGCACATGCGGCCAGCGCTTCTTCACACTTTTCACAAACGTATCCACGAACGCGTCATACTGCTCGCCGCGAACCCGGCGATGCCGCCAACCAATATAGATGGGACTGTTCAAGCGCTCTTCATTATCGGTGCCAACATCCAGCAGCACCGGCAAACAATGCTCCGGATGAATGCCGCCGAGCGCCGTGTACAGCGCCATCTTCCCGATCGGAATGCCCATTCCGCCCGCGCCCTGATCGCCCAGGCCCAGAATGCGTTCGCCGTCGCTGACGACAATACATTTCACATCGTCAAAGTGGGAATGGCTCAGAATCCGATCGATGCGATCTTTGTTGGGATAGCTAAGAAACAGCCCTCGCGGCTTTCTCCAAATCTCGCTGAATCTCTGGCACCCCTCCCCCACTGTCGGCGTATAGACCAGCGGCAACACTTCTGCAATATTCTGCAGTATTAAAGAGTAGAACAATGTCTCGTTCGCATCCTGCAGATCGCGCAGAAATGTGTACTTGTGGAACGAGGTTGGCTGCTCCCGCAACGCCTGCAGCCGTCGCTCAATTTGCTCTGCAAGAGTCCCGACGTGCGGCGGCAGCAATCCGTGCAGATGAAATTCATCGCGTTCAGCATCAGAAAATGCCGTCCCCTTGTTCAGACGCGGAGAATTAATCAGCGCATATCCGGACAGAGAAATCTTGCGGGCGTTGCGATTGGCTGTCTTTCGTGGATGCTCGCTCACTTCCATTTCATCTTTCCACCCGCCGGTTGCGACATCACGCGACACTCATCACTCCACGGTTGATCGTTGCATATGACAACGTCGCCTGCCGGACTAAAGATTTTTTTCGCTAACCTTGGGTAACGTAGTATCAGGCACTCCCCGGCTCAGAGCGCAATTGAAATCCTGCACATCACGCAGCGAAAAGGTCGGCACGCCCGCTTCTTTCTCCATCTTCACGCGAAGAAAATCCGCCGCCTGCACGTCATCCAGCGCAAAACCAGGCCGCGCATCCGGCGCAATCGACGTAATTTCAATATGGCTCATGTCGATGTTTTTCACGTGCCGCAGATAAAATCCCTGCGCCGGCGTCACACCAAACATGTTCGGCTCCGGATATTGATTTCCCACTTCCGGCAGACGCAGCGCAGCCTGCTCTCGCGTTCCGCCGCCCTGTTGCTGAATAAAAACATCACTGATCTTAATATCTTCGATCGCGTGATCGGGGATGCCGCTCAATATCGAGCATTGATGCGGGCTTACATTCGAAGCAACAATATTGCTGATCAAAACCCGCCGCAGCTTGCCTACCGGCACATTTGCCGGACCACGCATTCTTGCTCCGAGTCGCAGAAATATCGGCGCCGTCACGATATCGCGCATCGTGATGTTGGTAATCGCAATGTCTTCCAGCAGCGCCCCATCCACGGTTTCCAGCGCCAGCCCCTGGCAGCCTTCAAACACGCAGTTTGAAATAGCGATGTTTTTAAAGCCGCCGTTCGACTCCGTGCCCAGCTTGATGCGTCCCGTTCGAGGAGCATCCTTCGCGCCCGGAAATTTCTTCAGCGTTCCATCCAACACACTGCCCATCTGGTAGGTGCCGGTCACATAGCAGTTGGAGATGGTCACATTTTCGGTGGCACGCGCATACCCCAGCGCGTACGAGCTCTTCGGCACAATCGCATCGTCCCACGGAGAATTCACCGTGCAATTCGACACGCGAACATTGCGGCAACAATCAATATCCATGCCGTCTCGATTGGTGTCGATGGTCAGATTGTCGATGGTCAGGTTGTCGACGCCCGTCACCAGGATGCCAAACCATCCCCCCTGCAAAATCGAAAAATCTTTCAAGAATACATTGTGACAATTCTTCAGCGCGATGGATTTGTTGCCCGCTCCCGACTTGTCCTCTTTGTCAAAGGTATTTCGTCCCCAACCGCGATCCAATCCTTTGCCCCAGATTCGTCCCGGTCCCGCGATGCCGCAATCGTGCAGGCCGTCGCCCCAGATCAAGCTGTTGTGCCAGTGGGAATGGCCGAAGTCCTGATACGCGTGCCACGGCGCATCGGGCTCTGGTGCATCGTAGCCGCCCGACCCTCCATCCGCAGGCTTAGGTGCAGCCAGGATCGTCGCTCCCTGATCCAGAAACAGCGTGACATTGCTCTTCAGATGGATCGAATAGCACGCATACGTTCCCGCCGAGAAGTGAACCACTCCCCCACCGGCCGACGCCGCAGCATCGATCGCTTTATTCACCGCCGCAGTATCGATGGTGGTTCCATCGCCGACCGCGCCAAACCTCCGGACGGGAAAGACGCTGCCGACAATGCTGGTGCCAACCACCGTGACAGAATCTGCCCCCTGCAATGGATTTGCACTCATCAGGGATGCCGCCATCCCGCCGCCGGCAAGCTTCAGCAAGTCTCTTCTTGGTGTCTGCATGGCTCTCCTGAAAACGAAAAGGGTAGCGTGCTACTGGACTTTTCCGCGGGGTCGCAGCCGGTTCAATTCGACGGCGCAGGCAATGGCATTTTGAGCAGCGAACTTCAGGTTATCGGCGACAATCCATAGCCAAAACCGGTTCGTCTCCTTCGGAACTTCCTTTTCCGGCGAATGTTTCGATCCTTCTTCTGCAACCGGGTCAGACTCCGACGGCGGAAATACGGGCTGCACCAGAACTTGTGCCTCCGGCTCTTCCACTGCCTGCACGTTCCCGGGAAATGCGGTGGCGTCCGCCACAATGCGCACATGCGAACCCGCCAGTGCTTTTGCCAACGCGCCCGCAGCGACCGGATGCGGAAACTCGACCGAGACCGACAACGCGTATCCATGAAACACCGGAACCTGGATCACCTGCAGCGCCAGCGATGATGCGGGAACAGAAGAAATCTTTGCGTAGTGTCGTCGAATTCTGTCCGCCGCGGTAGAAAGCGCCGCCTGTCCTGCGGCGTCGAATGAAACAGCTAACGTGAATGCGGTCTGTCCGCCAAAAACTTCCGTCGGCAGCGGTTGGAAGGAAAGCAGGTTGGCCGTTTGCTGATGCAATTCTTCCAGCGCCGCATGTCCATACTCTGACGCCGGCTGCAACAGCGTCGCCCACAAACCATGCAGCGGTCCAACTTTCTGACTGCGCGCCGCCAGCATGGCAAGCAGCACGGCCACCGGGTGCGCTGAAACCACCGCCCGCGTATCCAGATCCGGCGTCGGAGTCTTCAACGCCCCTCGCGCTCCCGGAGTTGCATCCCCGGCAGGTCGCTCCGGTACCCACGGCGCGCGCACCAGCACGCCGGGTGCCTTCTCCAGTTCCCCGCTCAGATCCACGATGCATGCACCCGACTTCAAGGCTTGGCGAAGATGCTTTTTTGTAATCGCAGGATCGCAGGCGAAAAATACAAAGTCGCATCCGTCAAACGAGTCCGGCTCGATTCGCTGGATCAGGGTAATCTCATCGTCCACCGCTGCCAGCTTGCCCTGCACATCCTCATCGTCGTCGAGTAGACGAATATCTGCCGAGGCAAATGCGGACAGAGCCAACTCGTCGCTCAGGGCCTTGCCCAGCAAAGTACCCGCACCCACCAACGCAATTCGTAGCGACTTATCTGACATGGAACCTCGATATTGTTTTTACCCGAAGCAGGCTTCGACACCCAGAACGTGTTTACGTGGGGTCGATAGTAGGACGAGGAATCGTTCCACCAGGTTTCTGAATCCGTCGATGTCGCGACGTCCAGGTATAGGCCGCCCGCGCCACTAAACCGGAAAACATATAGCCCAACGCGATCACCAGCAGTAAGACCTGCGAAAACAACAACAGCACCGAAACCGCCGCGCCAATCAGCACCAGCAACTGAAAAGGATGGCGACCGGTTAGCGTAATTTCTTTGCCGCTCCAAAAACGCCAGGTACTGACCATCAAGAATCCAACCAGCAGGATCAGGCCGATCCACACCCCTGCAGCCGCCGCGCTAAAGACCGGCGTGCCAAGAAAACAGTGGACACACGCCGCAATCACTCCGGCCGCAGCCGGAATCGGCATGCCGACAAAATATTTTCGATCGGGGCGCCCAGGATTTTTCGGCTTGGCATCGGCGCTGGTATTAAATCGCGCCAGCCGGCACGCACCGCAAATCAGAAACAGAAAACAAACCACCGCGCCAATCTGCAACAGCTTATGTCGCAGCAGAGGATCCATCGTGGGCGGCAGCATACGGAAACCCCAGCTGTACGCCAGCACGCTCGGCGCCACGCCAAACGTAATCACGTCGGCCAGCGAATCCAGTTCCTTGCCGAAGTCGGACGCTGTATTCGTCATGCGGGCGATGCGGCCATCCAGGCCATCAAATGGAATGGCCAGCCCAATCACCAGCGCTGCGTGATCAAAGTGGTGCGGCTCCGTCGGTGAACCCTGCAGGCTCTGAATAATTGCGTAGAACCCGGCGGCGATGCTCCCTGCCGTAAATAATGACGGCAGAATATACATGCCTCGGCGCGCGGGTCGGCGCTTGCGGTTGGCGACTTCCGTCATCGAACCGGCTCCGTCACCAGTCCAAAGGGAGCTTCGTCGGACGAAACCGTTGCCAACAATTCATCTTCAATTTCGCTGGAGGGCATGATGGCGAGAATGGAGGCGCCGCCCTCCACGTTTTGGCCTACGCTCACCTGCACTTCGCAGGAAATCGGGAACACCACATCGACGCGGGAGCCAAACTTGATCAGCCCCACTCGCTCTCCACGATGGACCCAGTCTCCAACTTTCTTCTGGAAGACGATGCGACGCGCCAGCAGTCCCGCGATCTGCGTAAAAGCCACCGTACACAACTCCCCCGCAACCTCGACATAGTTGCGTTCATTCGCAACCGCCGACTCAGGGTTCATCGCGTTCAGATATTTGCCTTTTTGGTAGTCGATCAGCTGCACGTTTCCTGCAATCGGAGCACGGTTGACATGCACATTGAATACGTTCAGGAAGATGCTGATGCGCCGCTGCGGTCCAGCGACAGTTTCCAGGGTTTCGATGAGAGTAACTTTGCCGTCGGCGGGAGAAACGATCAGGCCCGGAGCTTCCGGTATGGCCCGTTCGGGGTCACGAAAGAACCATAGAAAGAACGCAGCCAACAGTATGGGAATTGCCGTCAGCAATAGCGAATGCGTGGCGACCCAGACAAGGACACCGACCGCCCCGAAGCCTAACCCGTAGAAGTATCCGTCACGAACCATTGCGTACAACCGATTATACGGTTCGCCGCGAAAATTCTAACGAGCGCCTTTTTTCTGTCGTACTACGTCGATGGTGCGGTACGCGCGAATCCCGCCATCTGATCTTTTAATTTCAGTTTTAGTTTCTTGAGTCGCGCGGCTTCAATCTGCTCGGTGTCGCTCAGATAGGGCTGGGCCAAAATGGCCTCTAATGCTTGGGAATATTTCCGGTGTTCTTCCACCAGACGACCCAAAGGGTTGGCTTCGGACTGCGAAGCCTCAACGGAAATTTCCATAAGGAAGTACCTCCTGATTCCGTATTGACAGCCAAACTACCACGCGCGTCACCCGGATGCAATGGAGAGATTTCAACAGGGTTAAAATTCATCCGGCACGGGGTACGAATTCCAGGGGTTTCTGCATCTGCAGCCCATCTTCCGCCGGTTCGCGATAATATCCAGGTCGGTTCCCCACCGCCGAGAACCCAGCCCGTTCGTACAGCGCGACGGCTGCCAGATTCGATTTGCGGACCTCCAGGAACACCGCTCCGGCAGCGTGCGCACGGCACCAGAGCAACCCGGCCGCCAGCAGTCGCCCCCCAATCCCCCGCCCCTGCCAAGCCGCAGCCACCGCCATATTTTCCAGAGTCGATTCTCCGGCGCCGGCGGTCAAAATGGCGGAAAATGCGGCAAATCCGACCACCCGCTCCTCAATCACCAGTGGGGAATCGCCTCCAGTTGGCTCGGTCGCGCCCATGGATCCGGTAACACAGGCAAGAAACATGCACTTCGCCTGCAAAGCACCGCTAGATTCGTCGGTCGACACATATGGATAAAACGCCGCTCGGCTCCAATGCGCCGCCGCCGAGTCCTTCGCCAATTTCCACACCGATTCCAGGACAGACTTGGCCTCGTCAAGCTCTGCCCGGCGAATGACGACGCCCTCAGCAGCCATCGACGCATCTCGCGACGTCACGAGGGTAGGTCCTCGGCTCGCGCCGCCGCCATTGGGTCCGCTTTCGTCCGCACCACCACCACAGCGTCTGACCGTCGCAGATAGTTCGCATCGACGCTGGCAGCATCATGAAAGCGCTTCGCTCGCCACTCCTCCAAGGCCAGAGGCAGCGCATCTCGCACAGAAGGCAACGGCACCTCGCACAGTCTCGGGCCCGCAACGGAATCGATGGCCGTCTTCGCGGACGCCTCCGAAACTACAATCCCCCCCGGCTGTCGATCGATGGTTTCAGTCAGGGAGGCAAGCGTTTCAAACGACTCGGCCACACGCGTCTTGCCCGCGTCTCGATACATCCCGTGATAGAACTCTCCGCGTCCCGCATCCAGCACCACGTGCATCGCTGCATCGCTAAGCTCACAGGATGGAAGTCTAGCCGCCAGGGAAGCCACAATCGCCAGCCGCGACAAAGTCAAAATTGGCTTTCTCGTCGCTTCCGCCATCGCCTTCACTGCGCTTAAACCCACTCGAAGGCCGGTAAACGATCCCGGGCCAGAAACCACCGCAAACGCGTCCACATCTCCCAGGAGCCGTCGATTCGCCTGTAGTAGTTCGACAATCGCAGGAATCAATTCCGCAGAGAATTGGCGCGGATGCAAATCGATGACGCCCAGAATTTCTGCGGCTGAACCTTCGTCCCCGTTGTTCCCACCGATTCCAGCCAACAGAACTCCGCCTGAAGGCCCAGCCGTGTCAACGACCAGCAGCAACATCAGATTGCGACATCCGCGTCGGCATTCTGGCAGATTTCCACCAATACGCCACCCGTGCTGGAGGGATGCACAAAGAAATACAAATGTCCGCCTGCGCCGATCTTCAATTCATCAGATACCAGCCGCATCCCCGCATATTTCATTTCCTTGAAGACCTCTTCAATGTCATCCACATGCAGTGCGACATGGTGCATCCCCTCACCGCGGCGTTCAATGAACCGGCCAATCACAGACTCCGGCGACGTCGGCTCCAACAACTCGATGCGGCTCTCGCCCGCCTGCACCATCACCGCATTCACTTGCTCGTGTTCCACAAATTCCGGCGTTCCCACAGGCATTCCCAGCAACTCATAAAAGCTGCATGCCTGGCGCAAATCGCGCACTGCAATTCCAAGATGATCAATATGAAACATGGTCCTGATGTTCAGCCTTTCCGGCGCCGACTTTTTACCGGCCGCGCCGTTCCCTCAACGATTAAAGCACTTCTTCGAAAGCCATGATGAAATCACGGAGCTCAACGTTGTAAATCGCCGATTCCGGAGGGAGCAGGGGGGCTTCAGCCCTCTGAAAACAGGCTGAGTTTGGCGGCCTTTAGGCCCGGACTCCACTCCTGGCAACCATGTACAACTTACAACTGTAGTACTAGACGTCGCGATCGTCTCGGTGCAAATCGAGCAGTCCCCGCACCAGTCCGTCCACCAGTTGATAGGGATCTTCCTGCCGCGCCGCCACCGCCCGCGCATGCGCTCCCAACTCAGTTTTTCCCAGTCGATGTCGCACCAGCTCTCGCACCAATTTTTGCCGAATCATTTCCACCAGGCGCGCCTGCCACGCCCCCGTTCTCTTCTCCTCCAGCCTGCCGGCCTTCCGCAACGAATCCGCACAGCGATCAATCGCTTCCGCCAACGCCGCAGTTCCCTCGCCAGTCGTGGCGACGGTACGCACCACCGGAGGTACCCATCCTTCTCCATGGCCGCCCAGCGATTGCATCGCCCGTATTTCCCGTTCCACTCGATCGGCGCCCTCGCGATCGCTCTTGTTCACCACAAAAATATCGGCGATCTCCAGAATCCCCGCCTTGATGCTCTGCACATCGTCGCCAAGTCCCGGCACCAGCACCACGACAGTCACATCCGCCAGGCGCACAATATCCACTTCGTCCTGACCCACGCCCACGGTTTCAATCAGCAGACGCGTTTTTCCGCTCGCCTCCACCACCGAAGCAATATCCGCAGTCGTCGAAGCCAGTCCGCCCAGAAAGCCTCGCGTCGCCATGCTGCGAATGTACAAACCTGGATCGGCATGATGGCTCTGCATACGAATGCGATCGCCCAGGATCGCTCCTCCGGTAAATGGACTGGTAGGGTCGACCGCCACAATCCCGACTGTCTGCTGCTCCGCCCGATAGTGCGCCGCCAGCCGATCCACCAGCGTGCTCTTTCCTGATCCCGGAGCACCGGTCAGCCCAATGCGCAATGCCTGGCCCGTATGTGGAAAGCATGCCGACAACACCGCGGTCGCGGCCGGCGCGTCATTTTCTACCAGCGAGATCGCCCGCGCCAAGGCGCGAACATCCCCGCCCCGCAAACTGGCGACAAGGTTTTCCGCGGCTTCCCAGCGGCCGGCCGGTGAGGAGGTTACGCTTGCCATACCCGTTTGCGATGATATCGCGTTCCACTGGCGCGTGGTATTTAGGGAAGCTCTGATTAAGCCTGTTTTGTATCAGGGCCCGACTTCAGTCGGGCCGTAAATGACCGAAAATCCGCAGGGCTTTAGCCCCTGAGGGGCTTTCTATCGACTGAATCAGAGCTTCCTTAGAACCGCACCCCACCTATTTGCGACCAATCGCTGTTTCAGGAATCTCTAATTTATTCTGATAAGGAACATTCTTGCGATGGCAGCTGCTTTTTTCAAAGGGCAATTCCCCTCGATTTGGCGCTCAAGATTTCGCTGCAAGGTTTTCACAGCTGCATCGCTTTCACAAACAACACCCTAGGGAGCAGGCATGGCGCAGTCTTCCGTTGTCCCTGCTGCCAAAAAGCAGGACTACGACAGCGAGTTTCACTACGAACACTGGACGCCGCGCTTTAACCCGTGGGTGATCACCTTTACGGTGACGCTGGCTACGTTCATGGAGTCGCTGGATTCCAGCATCGCCAACGTTGCGCTGCCCCACATCGCCGGCACGCTCGGCGCCAGCTACAACGAAGCCACCTGGATCCTCACTTCCTACCTGGTGTCGAATGCAATCGTTCTGCCCATCAGCGGCTGGATTTCCAATCGCGTTGGACGTAAACGTTTTTACATGAGCTGCGTGGCTTTGTTCACCATCTCTTCGTTTCTTTGCGGGTTAGCCACCTCCCTCCCCATGTTGATCTTTTTCCGCGTGATTCAAGGCGTCGGTGGAGGAGGACTCCAGCCCAGCGAGCGCGCCATCCTCGCCGATACCTTCGCCCCTGAGAAACGAAGTATGGCGTTTTCTCTTTATGGCATGGCCGTGGTCGTGGCTCCCGCCATCGGACCCACCATCGGCGGCTGGATCACCGACAACTACGACTGGCGCTGGATCTTCTTTTTGAATATTCCGGTAGGCATCATCTCTCTGCTGCTCACCAACCGCATTGTGGAGGACCCCCCCTACCTGAAAAAAGTTCGGCAACGCACCGGTGGTGTGGACGGCATCGGGCTTGGCCTGCTCGCGCTCAGCATCGGAGCCTTGCAAATTATGCTCGACAAAGGTCAGGAGGACGACTGGTTTGGCTCGCGCCTGATCGTTACCTGTGCCTGGCTTGCCGGCATTGGTCTGATCGTGTTCCTCTATCGCGAGTGGAATTCGAAACACCCCATCATCGACCTGTCGTTGTATCGCAAGCGCAACTTTGCCATGAGTCAAATTGTCATGGTGGCCATTGGCGCGGCCTTGTATTCCACCACCGTCATGATTCCTCAGTTCCTGCAGGAAGTGCTGGGCTACTCCGCCACCGACGCCGGCATGGCGCTGTCCGCGGGCGCCCTGGTCTTGATTGTGCTGTTGCCCATCGTCGGCTTCATCGGTCAAAAAGTGGACCCACGCCTGATGATTACCTTCGGCTTCTGCCTGCTGACCTTCGGCATCTGGCGCATTGGCAATCTCAATCTCGGCATCGCCTTCGGCAACGCGGTCAGTTGGCGCGTCATCATGGTGCTCGGCATGCCATTCTTGTTCGTGCCCATCAGCGTCATGTCCTACGTTGGCGTTCCTCAGGATAAAAATAATGAGGTCTCCGGCCTCACCGCGTTCGCCCGCAACATTGGCGGCAGCATTGGCGTTTCCTTTATCAGCACCATGCTGATACGGCGCGCCCAGACGCACCAGCAATTTTTGTCGGCGCATATATACGGCGGGTCGACAAACTATCTGGCCATGCAACAAGGTTTGGCCGGGACGCTACAAAACAGGGGATTTTCAGCAGCCGATGCAGCCCGCCATGCCACCGCACGGATTTACGACATGATGATGCAGCAGGCCACCATTCTCGCCTATGTCGACACCGTCCATGTGCTGGTCGTGATGCTCGCCTGCCTGATTCCCATCGGCTACCTAATGAAAAGACCGCGCTTCCGCACCAAGCCCGCCGAACCCATCGAGTAAATCGCAGCCCCGGTAGCCCGCACTTTATGGCATTTTTCCAGTTGCTATAGATGGAAAGATCGTCATTCTGAGCAAAGCGAAGAATCTGGGGATTGGTTTTCCTCTGGGATACGTTGGAAATTTCACTGCCGTCCAGTTTGGCGCATCTATTGTTCCCAGGTTGATACAATAAGAATCGGGCGGTCTCCGACTGCATTTCGCCCCGCAGTTGCCTGGGTAACGGCGAATCCGGCGGTCAAATTTGGTTTTTTACGTAAAAACACCAACGTTCCCATCAAAAACTTTCAGTTTCTTCCATATCTATTAGCAAGAAAACGGCTTAGCATCGAACACCAAGCTGCACCATCCTTCAATTAGCCTGCACAATCCTTCAATTAGCCCGCACAATCCTTCAACTAGCCTGCCTCCAATGCTGCCTGTTCCCTGTCCCCTACTTCCTGATCGCTGTCCCCTGATCCCTGTTCCCTGTCCCCTACTTCCTCAACACTTCCCGCGCAATCACCAGCCGCTGAATCTCACTGGTTCCCTCCCCAATCGTGCACAGCTTCACATCGCGATAGAACTTCTCCGCCGGATAATCCTTGATGAATCCATATCCACCGTGCAGCTGCACCGATTCGTCGCAGATCTTCACTGCAACCTCACTGGCATATAGCTTCGCCATCGACGACTCCAGCGTCGTCCTCATCCCCGCATCCTTCATCTGCGCCGCGCGGAAGGTCAGCAGTTTGGCGGCATCCAACTGCGTCGCCATGTCCGCAATCTTCCATTGAATCCCCTGAAACTCGCTGATCGCCTTGCCGAATTGCTTGCGTTGTTGCGTGTATTGCAACGCCGCATCGAACGCTCCCTGCGCAATTCCCAGCGAAAGCGCTGCAATGGAAATCCGCCCGCCATCCAGCACCCGCATGGAGTCGACAAAGCCCTCACCCAGCTTGCCCAGCAGGTTCTCCTCTGGAACTTCGCAGTCTTCAAAAATCAGCTCCGACGTATCGCTGGCGCGCAGTCCAAGCTTGTTCTCTTTCTTCCCGGAACGAAATCCCGGCGTCCCCTTCTCGACGATGAATGCGGACATTCCATGCGTCTTCTCCGCCTTGTCCGTAACCGCGAGAACAACCGAAACATCCGCATAATGCCCATTGGTGATGAAGGTCTTGTTGCCGTTCAACACCCAGCGATCGCCCTTCTTCACCGCCGTCGTCCGCGCTCCGCCCGCATCCGAGCCGGAACCAGGTTCGGTCAATCCCCATGCCCCCAGCCATTCTCCGCTCGCAAGTTTGGTCACATACTTCTGTCGCTGCGCTTCCGTCCCCGCCAGAAAAATATGATTGGTCGCCAAAGAATTGTGTGAAGCCACGATGATGCCGACTGAGCCGTCCACCCGCGACAGTTCTTCGATCGCAATCACATATTCCACGTAGCCAAGTTCGGAGCCGCCATACTGCTGCGGGAAAATGATGCCCATCAGCCCCATGCGGCCCAACTCTTTCACCAGGTCCGCGGGAAACTCGCTGGCCTCATCCCACCGGCTCACATTGGGCGCAATTTCGCGAGCGGCAAATTCGCGAATCTCTTTGCGAAGCTGCTGCTGCTCGTCTGTGAACATGTGGAACTTGGCTTGTCCATCCGACTCTGCCGGTGCACCTGTGCTCATCCAGCTGTCTCCTTGCAAGAAAACAGACGAGAGTATCACGAGCCTGCGATAGGTGTCGAATGCGGCCTGGATACAGCAAAAACGCGGGAACGCGGCGCTTACGAAGCGTTCACCGATTCTTCCCGCTCAGCCGGCTCCACTGGCTCATAGCGACGCCAACCACCTTGGTCCGACCCATGCTGCTTCACCGATTTGTTGTACAAACCCAGGATCAAAAACGGCGCAACCCATTGCCCAACGAACAGCGCGTCGAGATGTTTACGCTGACTCTTCAACACCATCGATCCGATAATGGACGCAATCGCAGCACCCATAAATAAGCTGGTGGGCCACTTCGAGGAATACCTTTCTAACAACGCCGTCACTTGATCTTCCTGCATTTCGCCGGGGCGGACTCGAAAATCCATGATGAGTTTCTCCTGAGGGTCGGTTATCTGAAATCTGTTGCTTCGCGCCTGAGGATGCAGCCGAAGAAAACCAAGCGCGTTCTACCTTCGTAGATGCCAGAATCTTTCCCGTCGATTTCCGAATGCCGAATTCGAATCGCTGAAACCCGCCGCTTATGCATGCGGTCATCATTTCCCTGCTCAAGACATGTTCCGGTCAATACGTCTATCATGGGCGACGAGAGAAATAACCAATCATTCTGTCACCTGAAATTCAACCCCTGAGACTGCCATGACAAAAAATCGAAAATACCTCTCCGCTGCGGTTGCATCGTTTGTCGTTTGCCTGGGATGCTTCGTTCCTCTACAAGCGCTTGCGCAATCCTCCGCCAGCACGGCCAAAGTCGCGCCACCGCCTCCCATCCTGCTTGGCGCAGCCTGGTATCCAGAGCAATGGCCGGAGTCGCGCTGGCCTGCCGATCTGGAGCTAATGCAGAAAGCCGGCATTCGCTTCGTGCGCGTTGGCGAATTTGCCTGGAGCAAGATGGAACCTTCCGAGGGCGACTATCAATTTGGCTGGCTGGAACGCGCCATCGATGAAGCCGGGCAACACGGCATCTACACCGTATTGGGCACACCCAGCGCAGCACCGCCCGCATGGCTGACACAAAAATATCCGGAGACACTGCGCACCGAAGAAGATGGCCGCAAGGCCGAGCACGGCAATCGTCAGCAATTCAATTGGGACAATCCAAAATATCGCGAGCTGGCACGCGACATCGCCGCCCGCATGGCCAGGCGCTTCGGCCACAATCCCTACGTCATCGGTTGGCAGATTGACAACGAGTACGCCCAGGTTTCCTTCGACCCGCAAACTCGCGCCGACTTTCAGAACTGGCTGAAGCAGCGCTACGGCACGCTCGACAATTTGAACGAGCGCTGGACCACGGCCTACTGGAGCCAGACCTACAGCAACTGGAACCAGATTCCCATCGAGACCAAGCCCGGCAACCCGGGACTGCTCCTCAGTTGGAAACGCTTCGTCTCCGCAACCTGGGTCAGCTACCAAAAAAACCAGCTCGATGCCATTCGCGAAAACGCTGCACCCCGCGAGTTCATCACCACCAATATGATGGGATGGTTTGACGGTTACGACCACTACGCCGTCGCCAAGGATCTCGATCTGGCCTCCTGGGATGATTACGTCGGCGAGGGTCACGTTAACCAGTACAAGAATGGTTCGACCGATGACCTGACACGCGGCTTCAAGCAGAAGAATTTCTGGATCATGGAAACCCAGCCCGGCCACGTAAACTGGGCTCCCATCAACAACGATCTGAATAAGGGTGAAACGCGTGCCCTGGCGTGGGAGAACATCGGCCACGGCGCCGACGCCGTCAGTTACTGGCAATGGCGCAGCGATCTCAACGGCCAGGAAGAATACCACGGCACCCTCGTTGGATCCGACGGCACGCCGGTGCCTCTCTATCCCGAAGTGGCCGAACTCGGCCGTGATTTCTCCAAAGCGGGCCCTGTGCTCGAGAGCACATCCCCCAAATCGCAAGTTGCCATTCTCCATACCTATCCAAGTTTCTGGGGCATCAACTGGCAACGTCACAACAAAAATTACGACCCGATCGAGGAGCTTCTCAGCTACTACCAACCACTGAAAAACATCGCGCAGTCGGTCGACATCGTGCAGCCCACGGTTCCGCTCGACAGTTACAAACTGGTCGTCGCTCCAGGGTTGAACGTGCTGACGGATGCGGCCGCAAAAAATCTAATGTCCTACGTAAATAATGGTGGCCATCTGGTTCTCGGGCAGCGATCTGGAATGAAAAATATCGACAATGGCTTGCAAGTGGAGCGGCAGCCGGGTCCACTGGTTCCACTGCTCGGCGGACGCGTGGAACAGTACTACGCGCTGATTCATCCCGTGCCGGTCGATGGTCAATTCGGGTCGAACACCAGCCAGCTTTGGGCGGAATTGCTCAGCACCAAATCGCCGGATACCCAGGTACTGGAAACCTACGGCAAAAGCAATGGCTGGCTCGACGGCAAACCCGCCATCATCACCCGCAAAGTTGGCAAGGGCAGCATCACCTATGTCGGTGTCTGGATGGATGAAGCCGGCATGGCGAAACTGGCAGACTGGATGACGCAAATGAGCGGCGTCACGCCAGCCTTGCCAAACGTCCCGCCGAACGTCGAGGTCGATCCGCGTTACGGCAAAGATCACACTGTCTACGTCGTGATCAATTGGGCATCCGACCCGCAAACCGTCACCCTGCCCGCCGCGATGAAGAATGTACTCGATGGCGGATCGGTTCAGTCGGTGACATTGCCGCAATATGGAGTGGCCGTGCTCTCGGAGGAAAACAAGTGAGCACATTTCCCCGCCGCATTCTCCGCGGCTCCCTCACTTGTCTATTCGCGTGCGCAACATTGCTCGCGGCACAATCGACGCCGTCGCCCTCAACGCCAGCCCCCGCGCCAATTTTGCTGTGGCCGAACGGAGCTCCGGGAGCGGTGGGAGATACACCGCTCGATCAAGCCAGTCCTCACCCCATATTTGCCCGCGCAGAATCCCACCCACACTGCGATCGTGGTCTGCCCCGGCGGAGGATATTCAGAGCTTGCCGTCGATAAAGAAGGCACTCTGGTCGCCCAATGGCTCAATGACCGTGGAGTGGCGGCCTTTGTGCTGACCTACCGCTACGGCCCGCGCTACCACTATCCCATCCCGCTGCTCGATGCCCAGCGAGCCATCCGCTACGTGCGCACGCATGCCAGCGAAGACTCGATCGATGCGGACCGCATCGGCATCATGGGATTTTCTGCCGGCGGCCATCTCGCTTCCACCGCTGGCACGCATTTCGACAGCGGCAATCCGGACGCGACGGATCCCATTGAGCACGCCAGCAGTCGCCCCGACTTTATGGTGCTCGCTTACCCCGTCATCAGCATGGAACCCGGCATCACCCACAATGGCTCGCTGCATCATCTGCTGGGAGAAGAGCCGAATCCCATGCTCGAAAACGAGCTCTCCAATGAAACCCAGGTCACGCCGCAAACTCCGCCAACGTTCCTCTTCAGCACCACGAATGATGAGACAGTTCCGGTCATGAACAGCGTGTTGTTCTATGAGGCGTTGCTGCGCAGCGGCGTTCCTGCGGAGCTTCACATTTTCGAGCAGGGTCATCATGGGTCCGGCCTGGCACAGGACAATCCGCAGCTGCGCATGTGGCCCATATTGCTCCAGAACTGGCTGCACTTGCACGGATGGATGGAGTCGGGAGCAGAGTAGTCCTCAAGACTCAGTCCGCTTGCTGCAATACTTCCAGCGCGCGTTCCAGCCGCACCCCGCGCGAAGCCTTCAGCAGCACCGCATCGCCGGCGCGCAAATTTTCCCGCAGCCACGCGCCCGCTTCTTCTGGGGTGTCGACAAATATCGCTTCCGCTCCGCCGGCTTTGGCGCCTTCGACAATCGAGGCCGCTTCCCCGCGCACGCCGACCACCACGTTGATTCCATGCTTGCCCATCAGTTCGCCGCACTCGCGATGCAGCCGCGGACCCGCCGGCCCTAACTCCAGCATCTCTCCCGCAACAACGATGGTGCGCTTCGCCGACAGCGTCAGCAGCGTTTCCACCATGGCTTTCAGTGCCTGTGGATTCGAGTTGTACGAGTCATTGATCAGCGTTGCGCCGCGAATCTCGAGCGTCTGGCCGCGCTTATCCGGCGGCGTCAGTTGTTCCAGCGCGGCCGAACATTCTTCCAATGAAATTCCGCTGGCCAGCCCTACCGCAATGCCGGCCAGCGCATTGCGCACATTGTGCTCGCCCATCAGGTGCAGCTTTACTTCCCCGCTATGCCCGGCCGCACAAACGCTGAACCGCGTGCCTTCCACGCCCATCGGCGTGATCGACTCCGCGCGCGGATCCGCCAGCTTTCCCGTTCCGAAGTAAATGGTCCTCCCCGCAAAGTCACGCCCAAATTGCTGGACATATTTGTCATCGGCATTCAGAATTGCGGTTCCAAGACGCGGCAGCGCGGCGATTAGTTCATATTTCGCCCGCGCAATCCCGGCCTGCCCATCGGAAAAATTCTCCGCATGTGCGGTGCCGACGTTGGTCACCACACCCCAATCCGGCGCGGCAATTTTGCACAAAGCAGCAATCTCGCCCGCACGAGACATGCCCATTTCCAGGATCGCAACCTCATGCTCCGGCAGCAGCCGCAGCAACTGCAGCGGCAATCCAAAATGATTGTTCAAATTTCCATGCGACTTGTGCACCTTGAAACGCGACTCCAACACCTGCGCAATGGCTTCTTTGGTGGTGGTTTTTCCGGCACTGCCGGTAATGCCGATGACGCGCTTTCCCCAATGACGACGCACTGAGGATGCCAGCCGCTGCATGGCTGCCAATGGATCATCCACCAGCAACAGGCGCTTGCAGACAGCAACACTCGAATAGCGTTCGAATTGGGTTCGCGCAACGACGGCCGCAACCGCACCCGCTTCAATCACCGCCTCCACAAAGTCATGCCCGTCGAAGCGCTCTCCGCGGATGGCAAAAAACAGGTCGCCCGGCTGACTTGTTCGCGAGTCGATCGAATACCCGGTAGCCGTCGCGGCGCCCAGGGTTCGCAGCACGGCCGGCGTCGGGCCGGCAGCAAACTCGGCGGCCATCCACTCTCGGATTTGTTCCAGGCTCAGTTGCACTTTGCTCCCAGTTCGGCTCGTCGAGATTCTCCATACCGCTCCAGCAGTGCTTCTCTGGCTTCCGCTGCGTCGTCGAATGGAATGGTTCGATCGCGCAGGACCTGCACTTTCTCGTGGCCCTTGCCGGCAATCAGCACAACATCATTCTGCTGCGCCCGCCCAACCGCAATACGAATTGCACGCGCCCGATCTGGCTCGACCTCAAACTTCACCCCACTCGCATTGAGACCCGGAAGAATCTCGTCGAGAATCGCGTGGGGATTTTCTGATCTGGGATTGTCACTGGTGGCCACAACGAAGTCGCTGCCCTCTCCAGCCGCCAGGCCCATCCGAGGACGCTTCGTACGGTCGCGGTCGCCACCACACCCAAATACGGTGATCACTCGCCCATGCCGTGGACCGGCCAATAGCCGCGCCAGCCGCGTCACATTTCTCAACGCGTCGTCCGTGTGAGCGTAGTCGACCGCAACGGTAAACGGCTGTCCGCAATCCACTGTTTGAAAGCGCCCGGGCACGTATCCAATCGCTGCCACTCCGCGTGCAATTTCCTCCAGCGTCAACCCGCGCGCCATCGCTGCGGCGGACGCCGCCAGCAAATTCAGCACATTCACCGGCCCCGGCAGATGAGTCTGTAAATCCAAGCTCCCGGTCGGAGTCACCATCTGAAAGTGAGTACCGTTCGCGCCCAGCTGAACATCCGCCGCACGAAAATCTCCGTGGTTCAGTCCGAACTCCACCACTTCGCATCCCGCCGCTCGCGCTACCGGAACGAGACGCTGCCCGTATTGATCTTCAGCGTGGATGATCGCCACATGGGGCGCAGGCGCTCCATTCTCTCCGGTGAACATCTTCGCCTTCGCTGCAAAATACGCTTCCATCGTGCCGTGAAAATCAAGATGATCCTGGGTCAGGTTGGTAAACACGGCCGTATCCCAATGCAGGCCCCAGACTCTTCCCTGCTCCAATGCGTGCGACGACACTTCCATCACCGCTTCGGTCGCGCCCGCGGCAACACCTTCGGCAAAGAGTTGGAACAAGTCTCGCGATTCGGGCGTCGTATGCGGGGACGACCGGACCTCATTGCCGACGTGATACTCAATCGTTCCCACCAAAATGCAAGTACGCCCCGCAGACCGCAGCATCGACTCTAACAAGTATGTCGTGGTGGTCTTGCCGTTGGTACCGGTCACGCCGCTCAAACGCAGGCTGCGTTCGGGGTGCGAAAAGAAATTCGCGCTGATCTCCGCCAGTGCGCGGCGCCCATGTTCTACAAGCGCGACAGCAAGTTCCGGATGATCCGCGCGAATCTTCTGCCATGTCGGCTCGGAATCCGTCACCAGCGCAACCGCCCCTTGTTTCCGCGCATTCTCGACAAAGAGGTTTCCATCCGTGGTGCCGCCCTGCATGGCGACGAACAGCGCCCCGGCGGTCACATTGCGCGAGTCATACACCACGTCGCTGATTCGCGGATTCGAACCGGCGCGTTCACGCACCTGCACCGCGCGCATCGTTTCATCAAGCTGCATGGACGGATGTTCCATCATGGCGACATGCAAAAACAGTTCTTCTGCATTGAAGCATATTTCGATGCGATTTCAGAATTTAGATTGTGAATGAATTACGGATGAAACCGAACTACCACGGTGGTGCCGGCGGGAACTTTGGTGCCCGCAGCCGGGGCTTGCTCTGCAGCCACGCCGCTGCCATAGACGCGGACGTTCAGGCCCAGGTTGGCAGCCGTCACCACCACATCGCGCATCGACTTGCCAATAAAACCCGGCATGGTGACAGGCGCGCCCGATCCCAGAGTAACCGCGGGAGAGCCATCAACCGACGACTGCACATGATCTGCGGCAACACTCTTCGGCCGCGGCGGTAATGTTTCATCCGCATGCGCACTCGCTGGCGGCGAAGCAGTTGCGGTTCGTTCCATGTCCGGCGGCTGCGTCGACATCGACGATGGTGCATCGGATGCGCTTTGCAGATAGGCGCGCGCCTCGTCCGCATCTGCAGCCGCAGCTTGAGATTTCACCGGCGGCGCGCGCAAAGGATCATCCTTCGGCAGGTTGTTCACTTCGGCAAACATTGCATCCAGATCGCCGACCTGCTCATGATCTCCATCAACGTCGTCGTGAGCATTTTTCTTTTGTTCCGCGATTAATTTGGGGGGCTTGATCGGCTGATCATGAGGCACGCCCAGATATTCCAGGATCTCCTGCGCCAATTCCTGAAATACCGGAGCGCTGACGGCATGGCCAAAGTGCGATCCCACGGTGGGCGAATCAATAATCACCGCGATGGTGATTGCCGGGTCATTGACCGGCGCGAACCCTACAAACGACGCAATGAATTTTGTCTTGGAATAGGTGCGGGTGCGCACATCGATCTTTTGCGCCGTCCCCGTCTTGCCACCCGCGCTATAGCCATTCAATTGCGCGGTATTTCCGGTTCCAAACATCACCACGCCTTCCATCATGCTGCGCATCTCCGCCGCGGTCAGCGTACTGATCACGCGATGCGCGCCGGGCGGCAGCGTGTCTGGAACATTGTCTTCCGGATGAAACGCTGCCGGCACCAATTGTGGATTCCCTTTTTGTTCGGGGGTTTCCTCCAACACGATATGCGGCGGAAGGTAGACACCGCCATTGGCAATCGTCGATGCCATTGTGACCAGTTGAATCGGCGTTACCCCAATCTCCTGGCCCATGGGTATGGAGCCGATCGTGGTCGCCTGCCAGCGATCCGGAGGTTTCAGCAAGCCGCGCGTTTCCCCTGGAAGTTCGATCCCCGACTTCTGCCCAAATCCATACGCATGAATGTAGTGATAGAAGCGGTCCTTGCCCAGGCGTTCCGCAAGCTGGATGGCCACCACCTGGCTCGATTCCGCCAATGCCTGTCGAACCGACAGCGCATTTCCGTGATGGCTCTCGTAAATCATGGCATCGCGATCATCATGCACAATGCGCCCGGCAACATTAATCTGGCCGCCAAAGGTCGGAATGATCGAGTTCGGCGTGACAAGATTTTCCTGCAGCGCTCCCGAAAATGGAACCAGCTTGAATGTCGATCCCGGCTCATACACATCGCTGACCGCATGGTTTAACAGCATGGCCGGTCGAATATCATGAATGTCGTTGGGATTGAATGTGGGGCGAATCGCCAGAGCCAGAATCTGCCCGGTGTGCGGGTCCTGCACCACTACGGTACCATTCAGTGCTTTTGTCCGCGCCATGGCATGGTCCAGGGCCTGCTCCGCCATAAACTGGATCTTGGCATCCAGCGTGAGCACCATATTTTCCCCGGGTGTCGGTTCTTTCTCGACGCTGCCATAGCTATGCCGATGCGCATCGACTGCAGTCAGCATCTTTCCCGGAGTGCCATGCAATGGACCGTCGAAACGGTGCTCGATTCCGGCCAGGCCATTGTCATCCAGACTCACATACCCCAGCACCTGCGCCGCCAGATCATTGTCGGGATAATAACGCTTGAACTCTTTCTGAAAGTAAACGCCCTTCAGGTTCAGCGCCCGCACTTTGGCGGCAACATCCGCATCCACTTTGCGCGCCACCCAGGCAAAGTCACGCGAACGATGCAGACGCCCATCAATATCTTTAGCGGAAGTATATCGATCGGAGGGGTCGACGTGGACGATGCGCGCCAGCTGCTGCGCGGTCGAATCTTTATCCGCAATCTCTCCGGGAACGGCATAGATGGAATCGACCAGCACCGTCATGGCCAAGGGCTGCAGGTCGCGGTCATAGAGCATTCCGCGGCGCGGAGCAATCTGGAAGGTGCGGTCCTGCTGACGAAATTCGCGGCTGGCGTATTCGGCATGGCGAAAGACCTGCAGCCATACCAGGCGTGCCGCGATTAGCCCCACCCAGACGAGCAAAATCCCAATCAAGGTTACGAATCGCAACCTTGGAATGGGAGCAGAGAGCGCTTGTTTGGGTTTTCGGCTCATGCCGTGGTTCGATCCTGCATGTTGGATGGGCCTTTCGGCCACTCACAAACCGCGTAGCCGTTGTGTACTAGTCTACCGGTTCGACGGCAACACGGGAACCGTTACCGATGCAAGTACCGGCGAGTTCGGATCCGCATCCATCATGGCTGGCGCCGACACCACCTGCCCCGGCTGCGGCGACTGCATGCCGATCTGGTGAGCCAGCCGATCAATTCGCTCGGACCGCGTCAGTTGCGCTTCCGTCAATCCAAGTTGATGGTTTTCTTCCTGCAGGTGCTGCAACTGCGCCTTCTCAGTCTCAATGTGGTAGCCGTACTCGATAGAACTGAAATGTTGCCAGCTGTACACCATCAGCAACGCGAAAAAGAAAACCGCGGCGACGGTGAAGCTGCGCATCTCCCGCTTGCGGACAGGATCTTCCGCTTTGACCAGGCGCGAATTATCCAGGCGCTTGTCGAAAAATACTTCGGGAGTGGGTCCGCGACGGGCGCGCTGCTGTGCCGCGAATAGCCAGCGATTGTGTTCCATTACCGCCTGGGCATTCCACTGACCCTTCTCCCGAAGTCTATCGATTACGACGCCTGCAGCTGCCATAGCATTTCCTTTACTGAATGGTTCCGTGTGTGTTGCTGTGAAAAAAAAAGCCCGTTCCCCCCGGAAGCGGGCCCGTTTACATGGCTCCGTTCAGTGCAGCTGCCATGGCAACGCAAGCGCCGATCGCAAGCAAACCGAATACAACCGCGCCCCATACTTCCATATGGTTGTCAAAAAAGTTATAGATATGCGACATGGTCTTCCTCCTCGAATGATTGGTTAAGGTTGAACGCAGGGCCTGCAATCTCTGCTGCTGCTCCCTTCGCTGCTCCCACTAGCCATGTGCCGTTGCACCGGCCTTGAACTTGTTTGTTGCGACTTCTCGCGTCCTCACGTCTCAGGCTTCCTTCCCTCACTTCTCGGGCCAGGCTCGTTGAGCTGGGAGGGATGGGTGACGTTCACTTGCATGCTGTTCTTTCGCCTGAAAGAGGGGTGGGGACGAACCCGGCCCGAACTTGTTCGGCTTAGCCGCTACTCCAGCTGCGCCGCAAAATTTTTTCCTGCTCCTTCACCGGCCTCCTGCTTTTTGCCGGATGAGTTGCCCGCTCCGCCGCCCTTAACTTGGCACTGCGCGATCGCGGATTGCTGCGAATCTCTGCTTCGCTTGCGGTCACTGGCTTCGGCGTCAACACCGTCCAGGTTCCGCTTGCCTTGCCTTCTCGAAACGCATCTTTCACAATGCGATCTTCGAGAGAGTGGAAACTGATCGCTACCATCCTTCCCGCCGGCCGCAACAGTTGCGGCGCTATTTGCAGCAAGGAAGCAATCTGATCAAGTTCCTCATTCACGTAAATTCGGAGAGCTTGAAACACTCGAGTCGCTGGATGAATCCGATCGCTTTTTATTGCCGGGGCGCTGCTTGTAACCACTCTGGCAAGTTGTGCCGTGGTTGTTACCGGCCGCGCCCTGACAATTGCTCTGGCGATTCTCCGCGACCTCCTCTCTTCTCCGAATTTGTAAATCAGATTTGCGAGATCCTCTTCGCTCACCTGATTTACCACTTGTTCGGCAGTCATTCCGCTGCGCGGATCCATCCGCATGTCCAACGGTGCGTCTGCCTGAAAACTGAATCCTCTCTGTGCTGTGTCCAGCTGTAGCGAGCTGACCCCAAAGTCGGCCAATATTCCG
Organism: uncultured Acidobacteriota bacterium; assembly: GCA_963735505.1. Lineage (GTDB taxonomy): Bacteria > Acidobacteriota > Terriglobia > Terriglobales > Acidobacteriaceae > JAKAAZ01. The sequence goes on from CAVTLR010000019.1 coordinate 989,881, forward strand.
TCGATGCTTTGTGGTTCCGCCCAGCTCGCCGCTTCCGCGAAAGCCGCTGCGTGGATCGTGATGCGGGGCATCTGCTCTTTCAGCTCCGCCCGCAATGCCATGAACCGTATCGCTGCGCTCTCGATGGCCTCCGGATCGCGATCAAATGCGATCAGGTGACCTTCCGGACCCAACCGGCGGGCAATTGCTGTACTGTGCCCGCCCAGGCCGAGCGTTGCATCCATATAGGTGCCGCCCGGCAGGATTCGTAAAAACTCCATTGCTTCTTCTAAAAGAACCGGCACATGTCGTTGACTCTGACCGTGCGCCCCCTGGGGGGCTTTGTCTTCCATCGCTATAGCCCGTAGGCCCCTAATACATCCGCATCTGCATCCGTCAGAGGATTCGCATCCATCTCCTGGCGAATGGCATCCATGTTGGTCACTTCAAGAAACGTCAGCATTCCGAACACTGCCACGTCTCCGATCACCTGCGCCTTTTCCCGCAAAATCTGGGGGAGGAGTACCCGGCCCTGGGAGTCCATTTCCGCGTTCTGGCCGTAAAAACTGGTTGCTGTCAAAAGTCTTTTCTTCGACGGATTGGAATTGGGCATATTCAGCAATTTCTGTTCGATCTTTTCCCATTCCTCCATCGGGTACACCTTGGCCGTTTTTCCGTTCTCGCTGGTGATGTAAAACTTTGACCCGTACCTTTCCTCAATCTCGCGCTTGAATTCGGCAGGCACCTTCAGCCGTCCCTTTTCGTCGACCCGGGTTGGATGGTTACCGCGAAACATGCCATGTGCCTCTTCCGTCTTTCCTGCAAAATTGAGAAAACGACCAACTCGGCTCCACTTCGTTCCAGAGTCGCCCTGGTTTCGGTTTCACTCAACCACTTTAGACCACTTTCGTCCACAACTGTATCGCAATCCTATCGCTTGTCCAACAAAAAATTGCGTTCACAAAAACTTTTCTCTGTGGAGAGAGGTGGAAAACTCTGGAAAATGTGGCTCTTGGTGGGATTGGGCCCTATGGATGGTGTTGGCAATACAGATTCCACGGCCGCACTCGCGCTTGCATTCGACTTATGCGGAGCGCTCGGGTGGTGGATCAGAGTGGTGGATTCGGCGGCCAATGCAGGCCTGGGAGGGTGGATTTTCGTTTAACGAGCGGCGTCCTGGCAGATCTTTCTAGAGGGAAGCTCGTCCGTCTGCTTTCCTCTTCGGCAGCACCAGCCATGCCAGGTAGACGGCAATCAGAATATTCGCCAACAGCAGCAACAGAGTCCAGTGGTTTGGATGGTGAATTAACTTGATCGCTTCCAGCGGTAGTAACGCCACCGTCAGGATCAGCGTAAAGTACTCTGCCCAGCGCTTCTCCAGGACCAATCCGGTGCCTTCAACAAAATCGAGTCCCGCGTAAATAAAAACCACCGCGCTCAATTGCTTCAGGCGGTGGTCATTCAACAGCGTTATCTTGTCCAGCAGTACGGCAATGGCCTGCCTGTCCGGATCCAGGTGCAACGCCTCGACCGCCTGCAGCGCGAACAGGTACAGGTCGTGGTGCAGCATGCGCAGTAACCCAAACCCGAGGGCCACAAAAAACGCACCCTTCACCAGCTTCAGGACGCCAATAACCTCCAGCCAGCGGTGATGCTGGGGAGGATTGGCATTTCGCATTTGCAGCGCAGTTGTCACCCCGACAATCTCCTTGTCGGGAAACAAACATGGCTGAAAGTTTGGGATGACAAGGTTAGAACTTGAACACCAAGCCGGCCTGAGGCTCGGCAATGTTGATCAGGCTATTGGTGGCAAGCAGCGGATTCTTATAGCCCGGCGCGTGACCCACCAGCCCGCGATATTGCAGCCGGATAGACATGAAGTTCGGGAACATGGTCGGATGATAGTCCGCTCCTACGCCGTATTCGAAGGCCGGAACTTTGATGGGCTTGACCGGAAGTGCCGGTTGACCGGGCGGCGCGGCGATGTAACTCGAGATGTTATACGAAATCAACCCACCGCCAGCCAGCACGAAAGGCTGAAATCCGTGGTAGAGATGTGGCGCGGTCGCGACGTAATCGAACGTGAAAGATTTTGCGTGCGAATACACCACGCCGTCCTGGATGGATGTGCCGCCCGTGAAGTTTTGCGTCGCTGGGTTATAGCCGAAGTTGACCTCGAAACCGAAAATCGGACTGAAGACATGGCGAGCACCAATTCTGAATCCGGCGGCGGAGTCGGCGGATTGCTTCAATTGTGTGGTGCCCGGCGGAACCGTGCCGGTCGCCGATTCGGCCGAGGCGTTGCCAGTGGCTGTCGAGGGAAACGTTCCGAAGATGTTGACGTTGACGTCAGTGTTTTTAACGATCGCGTCAGTCTTTTCAATCAGCGCCTTCTGACCAAAGGATGACAAAGCGACAAAGAAAAATCCGGCTGCACAGTACAGCGCGGCCCTGGAAACATGCCGCAGCAAATGTTTAGAAACCATTCCCATATTGTCATTCATAGCTGGCAGATTCGCCAAATGACAGAAACCGTGCATTCGGGTGGGCCGCCCCGGCAGGTCGCCTCGCATTGGTCGCCTACCTGGTCATCTCGGCAGAGAGATTTGTCCGCCAATCGATTTGTCCGAGACTTCTGCATACATAACTCGGGCTTCATTCCTATATGCGAACCGCGAAAATGAAAATCTCGCGACCCCTTCGATTTGCCGTCGACGTAGTTTGAAATACTGGTAAACTAGGTCCAGACAATCCCTTCCTTCCTAGTCAAAAAGACAAAATATTCAGACATTTTGAGCTTTCTCCGCTGACGTTTCGGCAGTGAAGTTTTTCTCATTATCCGGACAGTAAAGCTGTTTCCACACATTGCACATAAAAACAACAACCGAAAGGCTGAACTTCCAACCCTTTCTGAAAACTGGAGCACACGTGACAAGCCAAATGAACGGCGCGAAACGCGAAATGCTTCTGGTTAGCGATTTTGACCAGACGCTCAGCTTTAACGATTCAGGAATTGTCCTGAGCGAAATGCTGGGCATCGACGGCTTTGAACATCGAGTCGGCGGCCTCGCCAGGATCCATCTCATCCAACAGGGCGGCGAATTACCCTACCTGCTACTGCATGATCCGGAGTTCCGCCGCGTCCGCAAAGAACATTTGACGGCGGTCGGCAAGCGCATCCGCCTCAAGGCGAACATCCAGCTGATGCTGCAGTTGTTGCAGCAACTCGATGAATATCATTTTTCGTTTTACGTGGTCTCTGCGGCTCCGGAAGAGGTGATCCAATCGGCGCTCGAGGGGATCGTTGCGCCCGAAAATATTTGCGGCACGCAATTTCGCTATCACCCCGTCAGTGGTGAAATTGAATCGATCGTTCGCGTTCCCGCAGGCTACGGCAAAGTGGTCGTCGTCGAAGATCTGCGCACTCGCCTGGGCCTGGGTCACGACCGCATCGTCTACGTCGGCGACGGCAGCTCCGATGTGAACGTGATGCTGCACGTCAATCGCCTCGACGGGTTAACCATTGCTGTTTCAGAAAATCCCTTCATCACGCAGATCGCTAAGCGAACCGTCCTGAGCGACGACGCGCTGGGGGTGCTGGTTCCAATTCTGCAGGATATCGCCGGATGGAACTCGATGCAGGTACGCGCGTTCTTCAATTCTGGAGGATTTCCTCTCCAAAATTGGGATCAGGTCCGAACCGACTGGCTGACCATTCGCACCGCCGCGCCAGCTATCCTTCCCGAGCTCGAACAGGAAGCGCTATGACAATCGCCTTGTTTGGATGGGTCGCAACCGGGGTGCAGACGGTTTCATATTTTGTGCCCAAGGCATCCACACTGAAGAAGATTCAAGCCGTGGCGGCGTGCCTTTGGATTGTCTACGGCGTCAAGATGGGCGCATCTCCTGTAATCGTAGCCAACTTGATCGTGGGTGCCGCAGCATTGTTGACGGCCCTGCGCAGCCGCACTGCAAATGCCGGATCGGCGCCACTTGTACCGGTTCTAGCAAACGCGGAAAGCAAGCCCGAAGCGTAATCAGTACCGGAATAATGCGGAAGGAAAAACTGCTCCAACATCACCCGGTGACGGCGAAGCGTTTGCGCGGCAACGTTTTCAAAAACGGTCGTGACTTTTCGAGAGCCGCAGCCACAGAGAGACCATATTTTTCTCGAAGCTGATCGACCTTGCCGTGCTCGATAAATGCGTCCGGCCAGCCGATCCGCACCACCGGCACGCGCAGATTTTTGCTGGAGAGGTACTCCAGCACCGCGCTACCAAATCCGCCCATCAACACGTGATCTTCAAAGGTGACAATCAAGCCAACGCGGCGAGCGTAGCTTTCCAGCAGCTCAGTATCGAGCGGCTTGGCGAAGCGGGCGTTGATCAGCGCTGCGGAATATCCTTCCCGCTCCAGCTGCTTGTGAAATTCTGACGCCATCGGCACCAGCGCCCCAAGTCCCCAAATAGCGACTTCGCTGCCATCATGCAACACTTCCGCCTTGCCGATGGGCAGCGCGACTGGCTGTTCCTTGACGACAGCGCCAGGCCCGGCGCCACGCGGATAACGAACCGCCGAGGGGCCCTCATGTTCCAGCGCAGTCTGCAGCATGTCCGCCAATTCGTCTTCATCCTTGGGCGCCATCACAATAATGTTGGGCACACCGCGGAGATAACTGATGTCGAACAGCCCGTGATGTGTGGGACCATCGTCGCCGGAAAGTCCCGCGCGGTCCATGCAGAACACCACCGGCAGATTCTGCAGGCACACGTCGTGAATGATGGGATCGTAGGCGCGCTGCAAAAACGTCGAGTAGATCGCGCAGAATGGATGCAGCCCCTGGGTCGCCATTCCTGCCGCAAAAATCACCGCGTGCTCTTCCGCGATGCCGACATCGAAATAGCGTTTCGGATGATGCGGCCGGAACAAATCCAGCGCGGTCCCATTCGGCATGGCGGCTGTAATCGCAACCACTTTGTCGTCATGGTCGGCCAGCTTCACCATGGTTTCCGCAAACACTTCGGCGTATGACTTTTCGCCGGATGTCTTGGTTTCTCCGGTTTCAGGATCGTAGGGTCCCAGTCCGTGAAATTTCTTCTGCTTGTCGAGCGCGGGTTGAAAACCGCGACCCTTCTGTGTCAGCGCATGCAGAATGACAGGACGATTCTGCGCCTTCAAAAACTTGAACGTTTCAATCAGCAGGCCAAGATTGTGTCCGTCGATGGGGCCATAATAGGTCAGCCCAAATTCCTCGAAGATCAAGGATGGCAGCAGCATTCCTTTGGCCGCTTCTTCCGCGCGGCGAACCACGTGGCCCACCGTCTTGCCGCCAAACTTCTCAATCAGCCTACCCGCCCGCTCATGCAGGTAGACATAGCGATCATTGGTGACAATGCGATGCAGGTATGAAGAAATGGCTCCGACGTTGCGATCGATGGACCATTCGTTATCGTTCAGCACAATAATCAGCCGCTTGGTCTGACTGGCAACGTTGTTCAGCGCTTCGTAGGAGATGCCATTCGTAAAGGCCGCATCTCCGGCCAGCGCAATCACATGCTCCTTGCCGCCGGTCAGGTCGCGCGCAACCGCCATTCCCAGCGCGGCTGACAAAGCCGTGCCCGCATGCCCCGCTCCGTAGACATCATGCTCGCTTTCGGTGCGCAGCATAAAACCGTTCAGTCCCGCAGGCTGCCGCATGGTTTCAAAGCGATCGCGTCGCCCGGTCAGCAGCTTGTGGATGTACGCCTGGTGGCTGACATCAAAAACAAAATGGTCCTTAGGCGTGTCGAACACCACGTGCAGCGCCAGCGTCAGTTCCACCACTCCCAGGTTCGGACCCAGATGGCCACCCGTCTTCGCCAGCACGGTGATCATGCGCTCGCGAATCTCCTGTGCCAGCTGCTCCAGCTGTGGCAAGGTGAGTGATTTTACGTCCGAGGGAGATTGAATCGTATCGAGAATGTTGCTCATGTGTAGTTAGGAGCCATCCTGATTACTTCGTCTACAGTCGAAACTTCATCTGTAGTCGTCGGACGCTCATGTCCATAGCAAAGTATATCTGAGAAACCCGCACTGCCATCTCGTAGAAGCTCTCTAGTCGGATGCAAACAGCTTCGCAGCGGCCGTTTGCGCGGAGTTTTTCCTGTAGCCAAAATATTGTTTCAGCCGCAGAAAGTGCACTTCGTACAGGTGATAGCTCAAAAACGCAGCCAAAAAGACTGCGGTTGCGTTGAACGCAAACTCCACCAGCACTGCCAGCGGACGGGAATGCAGGTGCGGCGTCAACCAGATGCGCAGGCTGGTTCCCAATACTCGCTCCGCCAACATCGATACGGCGTGCGACACAAAAATATGCAGCACATAGATGCCATAACTGTATTTCCCCAGGCTGCGCAGCCACGACCAGCGGAAAATGCGATGCGCAACCGACTCCGGCTCCAGCGACGCAATCAGAACAGCGACGCATCCCAGCGCGATCACGGAATATCCGAAAGTCGCGCCGAAGAAAAAATCGCGCATATCTGTGCCCAGATGCCAAAGCGTGTACGTGGCAATTACGACCGCCGCAATCAGCGCGACCGGCAGCATCCATCGACGCGGAATCCAGTCGCTATTGCCGCGTACGACCAGCGCCACCAGTCCCCCCAGCAGCAGCGTGTCCATCCGGCAAGGGGTCAGCATAAAAATCAGCAGCGGTGAGCTGCCATGCAGATACATTACGATTCGAAGCACCAACGCGATTCCCGACAGCGCCAGTGCCAGCGCAATTAACCGTCGGCGTCCGCGCACCAGAAACACCAGCAGCGGCCAGCATAGATAGAACTGCTCTTCCACCGCCAATGACCAGAAATGGTCCAGATCGGCCCATACGCCAGGATGAAAATCCGTGACCGGAAACCAGACCCCAGTGTTCTGCAGGTAGGTCAGCAACACATACTGCCGTCCATTCCAGACAAAATGCATTCCCGGGCCCCAATGGCCCAACAGCAAAAGAAAGAAAAGGAAGCCATAGTACAGGGGGAAAATGCGAAGAAATCGCCGCATGTAAAAACTGCGGAAATAATGCGGATCCTGCAGGGTATCAAACAAAATCCCGGTGATCAGAAAGCCCGAGAGTACAAAAAATAAATCGACGCCCACCCAACCCAGGCCGCGCAACGCCGACAATGAATCGCCAACCCGGCTGCCCGTGCGATCATTGAACAGCATCAAGTGTGACACCAGCACAAGCAGAATGGCCAATCCGCGCACACCATCCAGCGCGGGTACATGTCTACGGGAAGGGCCTGCGACTTCGACTGCCGGGTTCTGCGTCACGCGAAACAGACTCCAATCTTTCGCAGTATAAGGTGCGCCGGCGACATATTTCCGCGAACTATCACCGACCCAGCTGCGTACACAACAATAACGAGGAATTCTCAGGTTTCCGATACCATAGTCTCCTGAAACCCATGGCGAGCCCTACACAATCCAAAAGTTCGCGCACACTGTACTGGTTGCTCGGTGTCTACATCCTGGCCAGCATGACGTTCTACGTCGCCAATGTCGCGGGATTCCTCGATAACTATCTCGATCTGCATCATCGCTCGCGAACGCCTCTCACGTTCGACATCGACACGCAGAAAATCACCTCAGTACTGCCGGAAACTCAAAAGTCAGGGGTAGATAAGGGAGACGTGCTGTTGTCTGCCAACGGCAAACCCTACACCGGCATGGCAAGCTGGTTAACCCTGATCCGTCGCGATCTTCACCCTGGAGACACGCTTCAGATGGTGGTGCGTAAGCCGAACGGAGCCAAAAAACAAGCCGACATTGTATTAACGGGGAACACCGGCCACCCAGATTTCCGGCAGTGGGGCACTGCTCTATTCATCTTCGGAATCCCTCCCCTCATCTGCCTACTGGTCGGCTACTGGGTCGTGGCTGCCCGTCCGCGCGATCCATTCGCATGGTTGATCCTCATCATCCTGACGTTTACGGAAACCTTCTTTTCGATTGGCAGCAGATGGTGGGGTGGGGGCTGGGATTTTTACCTCGTGGCGTGGATGCAGGCGGTCCAATCGCTCGCTCCACTTGCGCTGTTACTTTTTGGATTGTTTTTTCCTGAACGCTGGCGTCTCGATCGCAAAATTCCTTGGCTGAAGTGGTTGCTGCTGGTGCCTGGAGTCATTTTGACAGGCAGTCAGTTGTGGATCATCGCCGCCGAAGAATTCAATGCGTCCCGCAACTTTTCTCTGCGTCCACTGAATCACTGGACAAATCTGACCGTCTCAGTGATCGACACCGCCTGCATTTTTCTTTATTGGATCGCAATCTTCGACAAATCGCGCTCCGCCTCAACTGCGGATGCACGCCGCCGATTACGAGTTCTGGGCATCGGCTCCGTCATTGGATTGGGCGCTGTCCTGGTCTACGCGATAGCCCCGGTGTTTCATATTGACACTTCGTCACGCTGGATGGGGACTACGGCGGGGATCCTTTCTCTCGCTTTTCCCTTTACGCTTGCCTACGTCGTGGTTGTCCAGCGCGCCATGGATGTGCGCATCCTGCTACGCATGGGAACCAAATATGCCCTGGCCCGCGCAACCTTGGCGACTATACGTGTGAGCCTGCTGGCGACCCTGATTGCTTCGCTGATCGTAGCTCTTCGATCCCCCTCGCTCACGCCCCGCTCCGCCGTCGAGATTGCGATACTTGCCGGTCTCTTGCTCTTGTTGCGCTCGCAATACACGAAGAATCTATCCTCGTGGCTGGATCGAAAATTCTTTCGCGAAGCTTACAACGCGGAGCAGTTGCTTGCTGAGCTCTCCCACCGCGTCCGGAGATATAACGAGAGCGGCCCCATGATGGAAATGGTGTTGAAGAGCTTGGCGGAGACGCTGCACATCGATAAGATTGCTTTCCTGCTGCGAGGCGGAAAAAACCTTCAGCTGCAACAAGCCATTGGAATCCCGATGGATGGCAATTCCGAAAACGGATCGGTGCACCTGCCCATGAACTCGACCACGGTGCGGAATTTGATGCGCATCAACACTCCGGTGCAACTGTATCGTGAAAATCCCGATGGCTGGTTTTTACTCGCCAGTAATTCGGAGCGGGAAATGCTCGATTCCATGTCGACTGAATTGTTGTTGCCGTTGCCGGGACGCGACCAGTTGATGGGCTTGATGACGCTGGGACCCAAACGGTCTGAAGAGCCGTACACCCCCACTGACCTGCGGCTATTGGAATCTGTGGCAACCCAGACCGGACTCGCACTCGAGATCGGCAACCTGGCTCGCTCCCTGGCCAGCGAAGCCACGCAACGCGAACGCATCCATCGCGAGCTTGAGGTCGCACGGGAAGTGCAGGAACGCCTGTTTCCGCAGGAGTTTCCTATCATCGATGGTGTCAGCCTTGCCGGTCATTGCCGCCCGCAACAAGGAGTCGGCGGAGATTATTACGACTCCTTCATGCTCGACGACGGCCGCATGGGTCTGGCGATCGGCGACGTCAGCGGAAAAGGAATTTCAGCGGCGTTGCTCATGGCAAGCCTGCGCGCCTCACTCCGCGGCATGACGCTTGACGCTCCGCACGACCTGGCCACGATGATGGAAAAAGTAAATCGCCTGGTCTACGAAGCCTCTGCCACCAATCGCTATGCAACCTTCTTTTTCGCGACCTACAACATGCAGACGCGCGAGCTGATCTATGTCAACGCCGGCCACAATGCTCCTTTCCTGGTCCGGCGTAATGGTGAGATTTTCCATGTGGAGCGTCTGGAAGCGGGTGGCCCCGTTATCGGTCTGCTACCCTCCGCGAAATATGACGAACAGCGCTGCGTGCTTCAGCAGGGCGACCTGCTATTGGCCTACACTGACGGCATCAGCGAAGCTATGACCGAGCATGAAGAAGAGTGGGGCGAGGACCGGATGCTGGCCGCCGCCGAAACTTTGCAGGATGGCAGCGCGCAGCTGGTGCTGGAACATCTGTTTGCGGAGGCCGACCGTTTTACCGGCAATGCACCACAGTTCGATGACATGACGCTCCTGGTCCTGAAACTGCAGGAACATGCGCCAGCCGCCGAGGAACTCCAGTCAACCAGCATCTCTGGTTAGACTAGGGGCATGAACCTCTCGCCTCGCAGGGCAAACATTTCGCTCGGTCGCTGTGTATTGGCCGGCTTTCTTTTCACGTGCGCGTGCGGCATGGCGCCTGCGCAAGCTAACAGCAACCTGATCGATCCGCTGCTGGCGCAGCATCTTCAATCGCAATCCGTGGTTGCGGATGAATTGCAACACTTCATGCTGAAGCGCGTGCCTGCGCTGCAGCTGCCCGCGACTGCGAAGCAATGGGATCAGGAAGCAGCGCGCATCCGTACTCGCGAGCTCTCCGTGCTCTATCACGGATGGCCTCAGGCCTGGATCGACGCCGCTCCAAACTTCGAGCAAGTTGGAGTCATCGAGCGCGAGGGCTATCGCATCGTCAAGTTGCGCTACCAAGTGGTTCCCGGCATGTTCTCAACCGCGTTGCTGTACGAGCCTGACACAATTTCCGGCAGGATTCCGGCAATTTTAAACGTGAACGGCCACGGTCCGGGTGGCAAAGCTGTCGGCCATAAGCAGGCACGCTGCATCAACTATGCGCGTCGCGGAATCCTTGCGCTCGACCTGGAATGGTTCGACTATGGTGACCTGGATCAGCCGGGAAATGCGCACGACAACGCACGCCTGCTCGACCTGGCAGGCTACAACGGAGCTGGTCTCTTTTATCTGGAAATGCGCCGCGGACTCGACTACCTCTATGACAACCCGAACGTCGATCGCGCTCGCATCGGCGTCACGGGCGTTTCCGGAGGAGGCTGGCAATCCATCATGCTCAGCTCGCTTGATACGCGCATCGGGCCTGCCGCGCCGGTCGCCGGCTTCAGTTCACTCACAACCTCGATCGAGCATCCCGAATATTCTGGCAACGACGCCGAGCAGAACCCCAGTGATTTTCGCCAGGGTATCGATTATGCCCAACTCATGGCTGTCCGCGCACCCCGTCCAACCCTATTGATGTATAACTCCATGGACGACTGTTGCTTTCGCGCGGGCATTTTGAAACAGGGCGTCTATTTCGACATCAAACCATTCTTCAACTTATACGGCAAGCCGGATAATCTGCAGTGGCATTTGAATCTCGATCCCGGAACGCATAACTATGGATTGGATAATCGCGAGGCGTCCTATAAATTCTTCGACTCCGTGTTTCATATCGACGCATCGCCGGAAGAGTTTCCCAACACTGATACGGAGATAGAAGCCGCCGAAAACCTGGCCGTGCCGCTTCCCAAGGACAACCTCACCATCTTGTCGCTGGCGCAATCGCTGGCAAAATCCATCCATCACGAAGTTCCGGCGCAGCCCAGCACAGAGTGGGCCTCCTCCCAGAGAACCAAGTTGAAGCAGGTTGTTCGCTATGCATCGGTCACCCTGACGCATGCGTGGCCCATCAGCGCCACTCACGAAAAAGGAGTGGAGAGCCACGCCTATCGCTTCGAGTTCAGCAACGGGCTCAGCGCCACCGGCATCCTGTTCCGCTCCGTCACTGCGCCGGAAGCCGCATCGACGACTATCGTCATGGCAGACGCCGGCATGCCTTCCACCATGGTGGACGTGGCCGACGACGTCGATCGCGGGCAGCGCGTGCTGGTACTCAATCCGCTTTTCTTCGGCAACGGCAAACTTGATGCCGATGATCGATCGGGCGCGACCGTCTTCGCCCAATTGCTCACCGCGCTCGGTGAACGTCCCTTAGGAATGGAAGCGGCTCAGGTGAACGCGGTGGTGCAATGGCTGGGTGAGGATCTCGATCATGGTTCGCCCTCTCCAAATAATTCCCATCTGCCCGAGACGCCGACACCCGCGGTTCGCATCGTTACCACCGGTCCGCGGGCGCAACTCATCGCGATGGTTGCAGCGGCCATTCATCCGGAGTTATTTTCCGCGCTTGAGAGTCGCGAATCCATTTCCACATTCGCTGCCGCATACGAGCATCCGGAAAACTTCGTACAGGATCCCGAGATGATGTCTATGGATCTTTACCGCGATTTCGACATCAACACCCTGGCCGCGATCGCCGCGCCAGTCAAGGTGAACTTGTCCGCAGTTGCGCCGAAGCGGATTTTCTGGGAATAGCTGCAGTACGTTCTAGGTGACTTGCACGACCGGCAGGCAGGTAAAAGTTTCCTGGTCGACTTTCCAGTACGGCATCAACTCCACGTCCGGATTGTGCGCGATTTGAAATTGCAGCGGCGTTCCCGGCTTGGCGCTGATCTGGCCCAGCAGATCTTCGGCATACTTGCCGCCCTTCACCTGCAGCACCGCATCCGGCGATCCAATCACTGCCATCAGAATTGGGCCATATTCCAATCCATAGCGGGGAGATCCCGCCACCTGGTCCGCTCCCGTATAGCGAGTCAGTCGAAAATCAATTGGCAGCGTGAACGCAATTTCATCCTTATCCGCCCACGTCCGCTCAATCACCGTATAGGTGCCCGGCTTGCCTGTGGCTGCCAGCGAACCATTCACATAGATCGGCATTTCCTTCACCGCCCACCCAGGTACTCGAATGCGAATCTTCGCCGGCAGTGATTGCGCCGTAGAAACCTGCACACTCACTTCCGGCCGGATAGGAAACTGTGTCGTCATCTTCCAGTGCGCGGGTGACCCAGCCTGCGGCCACTCCAGCGTCGACGGCTCAAACAAATTCACATACACGCCATCGGGAGCAATCGCATAAATATGCTCCGGCAGCGAACCCAGCATCCGCGTTCCCTGGCCTTCGCAGCAAGTATTGTTATGCGTTGGCTCTTCTTTCTTCCCCGCCATGATGGTGTGATATCGAATGCCTGTCGTCCCGCCCTGGTTGGCGAGGATCACGTTGTAAATCGATTTCTCGATCTCGGCCATATACTTCTCATCGTCAGGATCATGCTGGTGAAATCTCTGGCTCAACAGAATCCAAAACGAACTACCGCAATTTTCTCCCAGCTTCTGATGGACATAGTTTGATCCTGGTGGGTCCTTCTCAAACTCGATGATCGATATGCTGCCGCCAATTTGCTGCCAACTATTCCGATATAGATTCCATCCGCCCAGCACGGCATCGCGATAGCGCGGATCGCCCGTCGCGGTATACAAATCGGCGTAGGCTTCCAGGTTAGTCAACAGATAACAATGCGGCCGATCATACGGATATTGCCAGACCGCTTCCTGCTCCCGCCGAGCCAGATGTTCCAGCCAGAAATTCTCCTGGAAATATTGCTGGATCACTTGCGCATCTTTCGGCTTGCCGACCGGACTCAGGCTCATGCGGGTGTTGGCAATCATTCCCTGGCCGCCCTGCACCGCACCTCGCAACAGCTTGGGCAGATACTCGCATTGGTTGAACCAGTCGTAATTTCCGCGCAGCAATCTCAAATGCTTTTGGATTGCCGGCGTATCCGGCTTCTAACAATCCGTGGGTCAACCACGCGCGCGTGTAGGCGCCCCGCTCGGAATAAAAAATCGTGTCCTCCGGATACGCCATGATGTAGCCATTCGGCTGTCGACATTGCTCGATCCCATCAACGACCTCATTCATCCGTTGACGCAGCTCCGGATCGTCGATCCAGCGAACCGTATTTCCCGCGCCCATCAAAAATCGCCCGGCATTCGATCCCGCCAGGTCTTCCTCCCAGAATTTGTCCGGCTTTGGCAATCCTGGCGGATTCGGCTTTCCTGCGCGCTCGCGAAATTGCCGCAGCAACTGATCTACGGAGTAAGAATTCATCAGGTAGGCGATGTTGTTTTCCATGGCCGACTGAAAAATTCCGCCCTGCAGTGTCACTCCGCTGCGAGGCACCTGAACCTTATAGAGCGCAGCCTTCCAACCACTCGCCGGAGTTACATTCTCCGGATGATCGGTGACAATCCCTTCGCCCTGCGGACGCAGCGGACGCGTAATCTGAGCCAGGTCGGCCGCGTTGCCATAGGTCTCGTCGGCAGTCACCGGGCACTCAGCCGCGACATCCCGACCACCCGAGATCACCGCAATCTTCGCCAGCGTCAGATTGTAGTCGGGACTATTCTTCAGCGAAGACCCCAGAAGCTGCGACGTTTTCACCGGCCGCATTTCTGTCGCGGTCACTCGCACATAGCGTCCTGTTGCCCCGTAGCAGAAAATTGGGTGATGTTGTCCTTGGGGTCGGGAAAGTCCACGCCGGAGAAATCTGCAATTGTTTTCGCGTTCGCCATTCGAGCGTCATCCGACGCCTCAATCTTGAACCGCAGCGGAAAACCCTCGCCACCGTAATATTCATCCAGCAGCGGATACATGCGCTCGCATGCGGGGTACAGCTTGATCGCATCGATGGCGTGGCTTTTGCCTAAGTCAATCTGCAGCCAGGTAGTGATGTGCGGATTCGTCGAGGGCTTCGACCGATAGGCGCGATAGAATGTCGCGGGAGTTGCGGCCATTTGCTCGCCACTGGCGTAGCGACCTAATCCGTTTGCCGATTTCCGGAGCCGCGAACAGTACCGACGGATCCAGAAACGACGCTGCCACCGCGCCCGTGCCGGCATACGCCGCGATCCCGAGAAATCTGCGTCTCGTGATGCTCATTCCGCGCCTCGATGTTTCGGTGGTAGCTCGGCCGGCTATTCTTCCTGCTCGCGCAACCGCGCCAGAATGCCGAGATCTTCCAGCGTTGTTGTGTCGCCTTTTACTTCGCCGGTTTCAGCCAGCTCGCGCAGCAGTCGCCGCATGATTTTCCCGGAGCGCGTCTTCGGCAAGCTATCGGTGAATCGAAGATCATCCGGCCGAGCCAGCGCGCCAATTTCCTTTGCCACCCAGGCGCGCAGCTCATCTTTCAGCGCCATCGACGGCTTGTATTGTGACTCCAGCGTCACGAACGCGGCAATCGCCTGCCCCTTCAACGCATCGGGACGCCCCACCACCGCGGCTTCCGCCACCTTGGGATGCGCCACCAGCGCCGATTCAATCTCCATGGTTCCCAGCCGGTGTCCGGAGACGTTGATCACATCATCCACGCGACCCATCAGCCAGTAATAGCCATCGGTATCGCAACGCGCGCCGTCGCCGGTGAAGTACGCGCCGGGAATCGTCGACCAATATTGCTTCACATAGCGATCAGGATCGTTGTAAATTGTGCGCGCCATCCCGGGCCACGGCTTGCGAATAATCAGCAGCCCGCCATTGCCCTCCGAAACCGGTTGCCCCGTCTGATTCACAATGTCCGGCACAATTCCAAAGAACGGCTTGCCCGCTGATCCGGGCTTATTCGCCACCGCTCCCGGGATCGACGTAATCATGATGCCGCCGGTCTCCGTCTGCCACCACGTATCCACAATCGGGCAGCGGCTCTTGCCGATCACCGCCGAGTACCACATCCAGGTCTCCGGATTGATAGGCTCGCCTACGCTGCCCAGCAACCGCAGGCTGGTCAGCTTGTGCCGATTCGGAAATTCATCGCCCCACTTGATGAAGGCGCGGATCGCGGTCGGCGCGGTGTAAAAGATGCTCACCTGGTGATCATCAATGATCTTCCAGAAGCGATCGTTCTCGGGAAAATTTGGCGCCCCTTCATACATCACGGAGGTGACACCGTTCTGCAAGATTCCGTAGACCACGTACGAGTGTCCCGTAACCCAGCCGATGTCGGCGGTGCACCAGTAGATATCGTCGTCCTTCAGATCGAACACCAGCTTGCTGGTCAAATAGGTGTGCACCGCGTAGCCGCCGGTAGTGTGCACAATTCCCTTCGGCTTCCCTGTGGTTCCAGAGGTGTAGAGGATATAGAGCGGATGTTCTGCGTCCAGCGGTTCGGCAGGACACACATTTCCCACTTGGTACATCTCCGCATCCCACCAAACGTCGCGACCCGCCTGCATCGCAATCTTGGTTCCGGTTCGGCGCAACACAATCGACTTTTTCACCGACGGACATTTTTCAAGCGCTTCATCGACCGTGGTTTTCAACGGAATTTCCTGGCCGCGCCGCCATGCTGCATCCTGCGTAATCACCAGCACGGATTGAGCGTCGTTGATGCGATCAACCAGTGCGCTGGCGGCAAATCCGCCAAAGATCACCGAATGCACCGCACCAATCCGCGCGCAGGCGAGAATCGCAATGGCCAGTTCCGGCACCATTCCCATATACAAGGCGACGCAATCGCCCTTTTGCACACCCAGCAGCTTTAAAACATTGGCGAAGCGCTGCACCTGGTCCAGCAATTGCAGAAATGTAAATTTGCGGACCTCGCCCGATTCACTTTCCCACAGAATCGCGGTCTTGCCGCCTCGCCCACGCTCCACTTGCAGGTCCAGGCAGTTGTAGGCCAGGTTCATTTTGCCGCCAACAAACCACTTGGCCCACGGCTCCTTCCATTCCAGCACGTCCGTCCAGGGCTCGAACCAATGCAGCTCATTGGCAGCAGCGGCCCAAAATTCCTCCGGATTCTCCACCGAACGGCGATAGAGCGCCTCGTATTCCTCCAGGCTGCGTATGTGCGCCTTGGAGGCAAACTCCTCCGGCGGTTGGATGACGCGAAGTTCATGCAGCAGCGACTGAAAACTTGTATCGGGCTGTTCCATCATCGACAAAACGTCAGCTCCCTCGATTGATGCATTCAATTGGTGTACAGTGACGCACTGCCCTACAGTAGCGGGTTTCTATGGCGACTCGCAAATCTGCGCGGTTTTGCGGAAGAACTTCAATCCCGGCATCAGCTTCCATCCCCTGGCCGCACAATCCACTTATAGTTGCGGCTGGAGTGGGTGGCAAGCATGGGGGCCACCGTTACACCTCATCAACTGGCCGGCAATCGCTGGCGAATCTGCTGCAACTCCCGCTGCACCTGCTCCAGCCGGCTCACTATGTCCTGATGATGCTCCTGTGCCTCGCTTGGCTGGCGGCCCTCAATATAGAACGAGCCGTTTGGCTCCAGCACGCACTTTTTCACGCTTTCGAAGCCGTCGAAGCCCTGGCGATGGACCACGGCCAGCAACTCGTTTTCCGTCAGTAATTCCTGACGCAGCGCCGCGTGATCGACCACACCGTCCAACACCAGCACCTGCTCCGTGCCCTCCACCAGGCGGTCCGCTTTCGGGCTGCTGTACAGAAAACGCACCACCAGCCAGTTGATCGTCAGCAAAGACAGTGCGCCCACGATCCCTCCCGAAACTGAATTGTCATTGCCGATCAAGGCGTTCTGCACCACGTTCGACAACGACAACAAAACCACCAGGTCGAACGGATTCAGCTGCGCCAGTTCCCGCTTGCCGAAGATGCGCAATAGAAAGATCAGAAAGAAATAGACGATGATCGGGCGAAGAATCTTCTCAATCAGCGGAGCCTGTAGATGGAACATGCTTTGGAGCACGGCGGCGATTCCTTTCAGAAGTGGAGTTCCCCTCTTTCATACACGTTCAGCGACGGAACGGGAAGCGGGTTCGCCGAGGAACACTTTTTGCCCTCCCACCCGATTTTTCGCTGCTTTTCGCTTGGATTCTGGCATAATCGAATTGCTCTGGTGTCTCTGGCATTCTGGCGGCCGACGGTCAACTGTCGCTTCCGCGGGAGTGTTCAAGCGCCCCCAATGAAAGTAGTGCAACGCGTCTTTTCGCCAACCAAGAACCGCCGGCTGAATGAGCTGGTCGGTTTGCTGCTGCTGGCCTGCGCCCTCCTCTTGCTTCTTGCTCTGGCTTCCTATACTCCACTCGATCCCTCTCTCGACACCGCCGGCGGCTATTTATCGGGCCGTCCCGCGCATAATTGGGCTGGCCTGCTTGGCGCTGGCCTCAGCGATCTGCTTTTGCAGGCGGAGGGTCTGTCGGCCTTCCTGGTACCCCTGCTGGTCGGCGGCCTGGGATGGATCTGGCTGCGTTCCCGGCCTGTTGGTTCGCCCGTTTCCAAACTTATCGGCGGCCTCTTGTGCCTGATTTTTGTGCCCACCGTGCTGGGCCTGCTGCCGGGCCACATGCACTGGCTTCACGCCATTCCCATTGAAGGCATCATCGGCGGCGCCATTGCTGAACTGCTCACCCATTATCTGAACTATCCTGGCGCCTGCATCCTGTCGATGACGCTGGTAGCGGCAGCGCTCTATTTGACCACCACATTCAGTGTCGCCAGCCTGCGTAACTGGCTTACAGTGCGATTTGCGTTCATCGCCGCATGGCGCGATCGCTGGCGCAATTGGAGTACCCGACGCGCCGAACGCAAGGCAGCGCGCATTGCCGCCCGTACCCTGGCGAAAGAGCAGGCAGCACTGGCGAATCATCCAGAAGACGACCCGCGCATGTTTGAGGACACACGCAAGGACGTCGTCCCGACACGCGTCCGCAAGCGTCCAGATTTCTGGGAGGAACCTGTTCCCGCTCCTCCGCCGCAGCAGCTGGTGCACGGAGTTTCGCCGCAAACCGACTTGGATGACGACGAATTTGCACCGGCCGACGACCGCCGCGGAGACCCACGCGCGATTCCCGCCCTTTCCAAAGCCACGAAGGCAGACGAGATTGAATTTGCTCGCCCCATGCCTTCCCTGCAGTCGCTGCAACCCGGGCATGCACCTGTGGATGTATCTCCGGCGCTGCACGTTCAGATTGGAACCCGCGCCGACGCTGCCTCCAAGTCCGTCACCGTCACGGCCAAGGCGATCGAAGGCTATCGGCTGCCTCCCAGCACGCTGCTCCATCGCAGTGAGGAAAAGCAGGTGGTACGCGAGGATGCGCTGCTTGAAGAGGCCCGCGTTCTGGTGGAAAAATATGCCGAGTTCGATGTCCACGGTCAAGTCGTCCAGATCAATCCAGGCCCGGTCGTCACCACCTTTGAATTTCGCCCCGATGCGGGTGTGAAATACAGCCGCGTGGTCGGACTGCAGGACGATCTTTGTCTGGCCATGCGCGCCGAAAGCATCCTGATTGAACGCATGCCCGGAAAGAGCACCGTCGGCTTGCAAGTCCCCAATGCCGAGCGTGAAACCATCTGGCTGCGCGACATGATTGAGGCCGAAAGCTTCACCCATAGCAAATCGCGCCTGACCCTGACCATGGGAAAGGACATTAACGGCCGCATCATCCACGCCGACCTGACCACCATGCCCCACGTCTTGATCGCCGGATCGACCGGCAGCGGTAAATCCGTGGCCATCAATGCCATGATCATGTCGGTGTTGTTCAAGGCGACTCCGGAGCAAGTTCGGCTGATCCTCGTCGACCCCAAGCGCGTGGAGTTGGGCATGTATGAAGGCATCCCGCACCTGTTCACTCCGATCATCACCGAGCCGAAACTGGCGGCCAACGCGCTGCGCAACGCTGTTCGGGAGATGGAGCGACGGTTGAAGCTGCTGGCCTCGCGCAGCGTCCGCAATCTGGAGCAATATAACAAGCTCTTCGAAACCACCCCCAGCTTGTTTGAAGCTGACAATCCGGACGAAAAGCCGCTGCCGATCATCGTCATCATCATCGATGAGCTGGCTGACTTGATGATGCTCGACCGCGCCAACGTAGAAGAATCCATCACACGCCTGGCGCAGATGGCACGCGCCGTCGGCATACACCTGGTACTCGCCACGCAACGGCCGTCGGTCGACGTCATCACCGGCCTGATCAAAGCCAATGTTCCTACCCGCATGTCCTTCCGCCTGGCCACCAAGGTGGACTCGCGCACGATTCTCGATTCCAACGGCGCAGAATCTTTACTCGGTCGCGGCGACATGCTCTTCCTCGCGCCAGGAACGTCGCGACTACAACGCATTCATGCTCCCTTCGTAACGGAAAAAGAGATCAGCGCCGTGGTCGATTTCTGGAAGTCGCAGGGTACCGCCGAATACGTCGAAGGATTCCTGGAAGCTCCCCATGACGAGAAGAGCCGGGAAGGTTCAGACGGCGCGGGAGATCAGGAAGCGAACGATGAGCTGTTTGAGGATGCGGTTCGCCTGGTGCTGGAATTCGGCAAGGCTTCCACTTCCCTGCTGCAGCGTCGCATGCGCATCGGGTACGGCCGCGCCGCCCACCTGATCGACCTGATGGAGCGAGACGGAATTGTCGGCCCCGCGGATGGTTCCCGACCACGCGAGATTCTTAAGCCGGCTGGCTGGCTGAATGAGGTGGAGCAGTCCATGCGCTAGCCGATCGTGCCGCTCCGAATGCGAGATGCTTGGACATGAAAAGAGCGAGTCCTTGGACTCGCTCTTTTCCTTCTTGGGACGCGCAATTCCGCTACTGAGACTTGCGGAAATACCGCGCCACGGTCCTGACAAACGGCCTGGCCGCTGGAGGAGTCGCTACGTCGCCCTTCAAAATGGTTGCGAACGGCACATCATGCCCATAGAAGGTCCGTGTGTCCTCAGTGTTCTGATTGACGACGGTGCCATTCAGATCGATACCGGCAAACAGTCCCTGGCTGCGTGAATAGGTCAGCAACTCCGCCTTCAAGGTAATGTTCGTGGCTGCAGCAGCGTTACGTCCCACAGGGCCCGCCGAAGCCGCCGCATCGCCGCCGATTTTGAACTTACTCTTCAGCAAATCCTGAAAACCACGCTGGTTGACAGCGATCAGCACCAGGTCGGTCGCCTGACCGCCAATCTGGAAACCGAAGCTGCCGCCTGCCATCTGAATGAATGCAGGAGCGCTCCACTTTCCGTTAGCCGTTTTGCATGTAACAACGCCCTGACCATAATCACCGCCGATAACGAAGGCTGCTTTCTTATAGCTAGGAACAACCGCCACACAGGTTGCATTGGACAAAATGCTGGTCGGGATCGATTTGTCGGGCGTCGCCATAATTTCATTCAAGACGTGAGTTGCATTGTTCAACCGGTCCACGAGCTTGGAATCGCTCGATGCCGCAAAGCCCTGAGAACTCACTAGCGCCACGGCACAAATGCCCAAAATAATTTTCTTTACCATATGCAGTTTCAAACCCTCGCTCCCTTTGCAAATCAGCGCTCATAGGTGCACCCATCTTCCGGCACACTCTAAGCTCGCTCTTCGAGTACTAGGATGCCAGAAAAGCGGGGAGTGAGTTGAAAAAAAAAGGACTAAAGAAAAAAAAGGGTTGCAGTGCGCGAGTTTCCGCCACTGCAACCCCCGGATTCTCCCAAATCCTTAGTCGGTGAATTCATTACAAACCAATCGGGATCGTTCGAAAAGAGTACGGACGGTCGTCTCCTTCCGTAACGTTACGCAGGGATTGATTGCGGATTTCGGTTGGCGCTTATTTGACCGCCGGATCGGATTCCTGGTTCGAAGCCTGATCCGCCGGCGAGGGCAACGGCGTGGGTGACACCTTAGAGGCCGATCGATCCTGGGCGCGCATCGTCAAAGCGGTGCGGTTCTTGACCCCCATCTTCTGCATTAACTTTGTCACGTAGGATTTGACGGTGCGTTCTTCAATCTTCAGGTTTTTCGCAATTTCGCGATTGGAATTGCCATCGAGCAGCAAATTCAACACCTGCTGCTCGCGGCTGGTGAAACTCACTGCATTCGTTTGCGCAGCGCGTTGCGACTCAAGAGTGGTTAATAGCCGATGAATCAGGTCTGCCTGCACTCGCCGAGGCGCCCAGAGTGCGCCCGCGGCCACCATGCGAATCGCTTTCTCAAACTGCCCCGGCGTGCTGGCTTCGTGCAGAAAGCCCTTCGCGCCCAGCATCAGAATCCTCAAAATCGCTTCCTGTCCTGAAGCATGGGACATGACGATAATAGGCAATTCCGGGTGCGTCGAGCGGATCGAGGCGATGGCGCTAAATATATCCGGTCCGGCGTTGGCCCCCACCACCGCCAGGTTGAAGGTGGGATCTGGCCCCGGGTGTGCCCCCGGCAACGATGAAATATCCTCCATCAGTATGTCGATGCCGGTATTTTTTTCGAAGATCGCCTGCAGGCCAGTGGCGCGCAATGCGTCCAGCCCTACCACATACACACGGATTCGCGTCTCCGGTAGTCGAACCACGGCACGTCTCTCTGCACTCTTCGCTGAGCCTGACCCAACCGCGTGGAGTGAAGATGCTTTCACCTCCGCCACATTTCACCGTCTTTCATTGCATGCCCCAAACCGGTTTTTTGGGTGCGTCACCTACAGCTTGGGTAACACAATTCCCTGCTGATTCTGATATTTTCCCTTACGGTCCGCATAACTAATCTCGCAGGTCTCATCCGACTGGAAAAATAAGATCTGGCACAAACCCTCCATCGCATAGATGCGGGCCGGCAGCGGCGTAGTGTTGGAAATCTCCAGAGTCACAAATCCCTCCCACTCTGGCTCGAACGGCGTCACGTTCACGATAATGCCGCAGCGCGCGTAGGTCGACTTGCCCACGCAAATGGTCAGCACGTCCCGCGGAATCTTGAAGTACTCCACCGACCGCGCCAGCGCAAAGGAATTTGGCGGAATCACCACGGATTCTGCCTGGGTGGTAACGAACGAACGTTCGTCGAAGTTTTTCGGGTCAATGACCGTGCTGTTGACGTTGGTAAAGATCTTGAATTCGTCGGAAACCCGCAAATCGTATCCATACGAAGAAAGCCCGTAGGAGATAACTCCCTCGCGGACCTGTTTTTCGCTAAATGGCGTTATCATCTTGTTCTGGAGCGCGTTTTCGCGAATCCAGCGATCACTCTTAATCGACATCCTTCTCCTCGGTAGGTTGGCATGCGCGGACGGTAGCCCGCAGCGCGGTCCCGCAAAATAGTTGGCTTTAGGGCGAGTGTACGAGAGTACCGCTCCATTGACAATCACGAAAACTGGACCCTAGCATGGTGTTACGCAACTTTGCGGGCATCCAACAGTCTGAAGGGAGTCATTCAATTGATCAAACAAGACGTGGTACATAAAGTTGCCGAACGTACCGGCCTTCCTCGCGTCAAAGCTGAGGCCGCCGTCGATACCGTCTTCCTCAGCATGAAGAATGCTCTCGCCGGCGGCGACCGCATCGAGTTGCGCGGTTTTGGCGTCTTCAGCGTGAAGCCTCGCAAAACCGGCATCGGACGCAACCCAAGAACCGGCGCCGAAGTGCCGATCGCTCCCGGTCGCGCTGTCCGCTTCAAGCCGGGCAAAGAACTGCACCTGCTCGACTAAGTTTACGTTTCTCCTTCGTCCGCTCCTCGCCCCCAAAGGTGTGTAGATGTTTGCGCCTTGGCCAGCCTCTGTGCAGCGACTTTTCCCCCCGTCCGCCCGTCTCCACAACGAAGGTTTCTATACCGGCATGCAAACGGATCGACTCCTGCGTCGCGCGGGAATGCTACCCTTCTTCTACAATCATGGGCGTGCCCCAGCGACAAATGAAAGCGCAGCATACGCACCAGTCGAACACGGTGAGCTCATCCAGCACGCGCGACATCTCTGTGCCACCTCAGCCGAATGATGCTGCGATCCGCCGGAGGCGTGCATGAAGTTTTACCTCCGGCTGCTCACCTACGTACGCCCATACAGCCTGCAGGCGCTGGCCTCCATCCTGCTGATGGCCATGGTCG
This sequence comes from uncultured Acidobacteriota bacterium, assembly GCA_963735505.1. Taxonomy (GTDB): domain Bacteria; phylum Acidobacteriota; class Terriglobia; order Terriglobales; family Acidobacteriaceae; genus JAKAAZ01. The sequence goes on from CAVTLR010000019.1 coordinate 1,013,358, forward strand.
GTCTGCTGGATGCGTTTCGAATCCTGCTGGTCAAACCGATCTTCGATCAGGTGTTGAAACCGGGGGATATCACCCCGAAGTTACCGCTGTTCCACTTTGTTGTACGCCACCATGTAATCCAGTTGAACCTGGAACAGCTGGTTCCCGGACATTTTCACAACGCGTGGACCATGGTCGCTTTCGCCCTGGTCGCGTCGACCGTCATTAAAAGCCTCTGCGATTATGTCGGGACCTATCTGTCGAACTTCGCCGGCTACGGTATGATTACCGACCTGCGCAATGATTTATACGAAAGCATTCTGCGCCGCTCCGTCTCCTTCTTTCAAAAGCACTCCACCGGCACCATTCTGTCCACGCTGATCAATGACGTCGAAAAAGTACAGTTCGCCATGTCGACCGTCATGTCGGATTTTCTGCAGCAATTTTTTACTTTCCTGGCGATCATCGCCGTCGTGATTCTGTATGGTGGCAAGCTGGCCTGGGTCTTGTTGGTGTTCGTCCCGGTCGTCATATCATCGGCACGCCGTATTGGTCGTAGCGTTCGCAAGACGACCCGCAGCGGACAGGACAAACTGGCTGAAATTCAGAACATCCTGCATGAAACCGTCACCGGCAACCGCATCGTGAAGGCCTTCAACATGGAAGTGTGGGAACTGATCCGCTTCCGCACCGCGGCCCGCCGCCTGTTTCGCGCCAACCTGCGATCGGTCAGCGCTCAGGCCATTAGTTCGCCGTTGATGGACCTGATCGGCGCCGTCGCCGTCGCTTTGCTGCTGTTGCTCGGTCGGGTTCGCATTCAGCAACATGCCATGACAGAGGGCGCATTCATCGCCTTTATCATCGCGGTCTTCAAGCTCTACGATCCGGTGCGGAAATTCGCCCTGTTTTATAACAATTTTCAGCAGGCTCTTGGCGCTTCGTCTTCCATTTTCAACTTCATGGATGCCCAGGATGATGTTCGCGAGAAGCCCCGTGCAGTTCAGTTGAAAGCTTTTAAAAAGACGTTTGCCTTCAACCACGTCAACTTCTGCTATTCCGACGAGGAAGGCCAGAAGCAAGTGCTGCATGACATTAATCTGACCGCGCATCGCGGCGAAGTGATCGCGCTCGTCGGCCCCAGCGGCGCAGGGAAGACTACCCTCGTCAACCTGATTCCACGCTTTTTTGATGTCACCAGCGGTTCCATTATGATCGACGGCCATGACCTGCGCGACGTCAGCCTTCACTCCCTGCGCGCTCTGATCGCCAAGGTGACCCAGGAAACAATCCTCTTCAATGACACGGTGCGCAACAACATTGCGTACGGCCTGCCGGATGTTCCCAAGCAGAAGATCATCGACGCCGCCAAGGCCGCGCTGGCACACGAATTTATTGAACAGATGCCGGAAGGCTACGACACCATCATCGGAGAAAAAGGATTTCGCATGTCAGGTGGCGAGCGTCAACGCCTGGCGATCGCCCGCGCCCTGCTGAAAGACGCACCCATCCTGATTTTGGACGAGGCCACCTCCGCCCTGGACGCTCAAAGTGAATCGCTGGTCCAGGCGGCTCTCGCGAACCTGATGCAGCATCGCACCGTTTTCGTGATCGCGCATCGCCTTTCCACCGTTCGCCGCGCCACCCGAATCGCCGTTCTGGAAGAGGGTTCGATCACCGCCGTCGGCACCTATGAGGAACTGCTCACGAGTTCTCCCACTTTTCAAAAACTGCATCAGCTGCAATTCTTCGACATCTCAGAAGCTGCCGTCGCAGCAAGGAATCATTCATGAGCCAGTTGCCGATTCGTTCCATGACCGGATTTGCCCGCCTGACCGGAGTCGCGTCCGGAAACACCACGTTCGTCGTGACACTGAAGAGCGTCAACCACCGTTATCTGGATTTACAGTTTTACTTGCCGAACGGCATGGATGCACTTGAAATTCAGTGGCGGAAAACCATCAAGGAACATGTCGTTCGTGGTCACATCGAAGTGCGCCTCTCGCTGCAACGGGAGAGCGCGGTTCCAGCTCCGCAATACAATCCCGCCGTGGTGAAGGCCTACGTTGAAGCCTTTCGCGCCGCTAGCAGCGAATACAAGATACGAGCCGTGCAGCCGGATTTAAACTCCGCACTCCGACTCCCCGGCGTCTGGTCCATGGAAGCTCCGCGAGCGGAAGAAACCGAGCAAGCCCAGGTTGAACTGGCAGCAGCGGCAGCGTTACAACCTGCCATGGAAAGCCTGAACGCCATGCGTGCACAGGAGGGTCACGTGCTCGCCGAAGAGTTGAAACAGATTCTCGCCCGTCTGCAGGAACATGTCGACGAGTTGTCCTCTCTACGCGCTGGAATGCAACAGGCGCAGACAGAGCGACTCGACCAGAAAATGCGCGAGCTCCTCGGCGACACGTTCAATCTCGATCGCGACCGCATTCTGCAGGAGGCTGCGCTCCTGGCCGAACGCAGCGATATTGAAGAGGAGCTGGCACGACTTCGCGCCCACATCGATCAGTTCCGTCGGCTCTTGGAGCAAGGCGGCGAGGTGGGCAAGAAGCTCGACTTCATGCTGCAGGAAATGACCCGCGAAGCCAACACCACTCTATCGAAGACCGGCAGCATCGCCGCTCGCAGCCTGCGTATTACGGAGTTGGGCCTGGCCATGAAGTCGGAAATTGAAAAGGCTCGCGAGCAGGTACAGAATCTCGAGTAATCTGAAAAGAACCAATTCCTTTTCAAGTTCAGGAGACTCCTGCACGTGGCAGGGCTTTTATTTATTCTTTCCGCACCTTCCGGCTCAGGAAAATCCACGCTGGTCAGCCAGCTACGCTCCATGGTGCCCCATCTCGATTTTTCTGTCTCATACACTACGCGCGCCCCGCGCGGGTCAGAGCAGGAAGGCCGCGAATATCACTTCATCCAGCGGGATCAGTTTCAGGGGATGATTGACGGCAATGAATTTCTGGAGCACGCCGACGTCTTTGGTAACTTTTATGGTACCAATCGCGCCAGTCTGGCAGAGGCTGCAGCCCGGGGCAACGACCTGCTGCTCGACATCGATGTCCAGGGCGCGGCGCAGGTCCGGCAAAACATGCCCCAGGCGATCACCATCTTTATTCTTCCTCCGAACCCGGACGTGCTGGAGCGACGGCTTCGCAATCGAAGCCGCGCCGAAGGCGGCGTGGAAGAGTCGGTGGTTCAGAAGCGCCTTGCCACGGCTCGTCAGGAAATTGCAAAGTATCACGAGTATCGCTACGTCCTTGTCAATGATGTGCTGGAGCGGGCTGCAGAGGAATTGAGCGCGATCGTGATTGCAGAACGAAGCGCGGCTCGCCCCGCAAGCGAAAACGACCCGTCGATAATTTCGGAGCTACCCCGCTACAAAAAACTCGCAGAGCAATGCCTGTTGCAAAATTCGGCTACCCGCCTGCGACCCGTGCTGGCGTCTTTCGGTTTATCGCTGTAAGCTGAAGTCAATCAATCGAAGTCCCTGAATTGGTTTTGAACCAGCAATCTGTTTCCCCAACATTGCCGGAGGTCGCACCATGGAAGAACTCGCAGTGAAAGAAAGTAAGTATCGCGCAGTTCACGTCGCCGCTCGTCGCGCTCGCCAGTTACAGTCTGGCTCCAGCCCGATGGTGCCCAATCGCTCCACCAAGGCAACCCGCATTGCGCAGGACGAACTCCAGGCTGGCCTGATCAGCTACATTGTCCCTGAAGGTCCATCCCGGAAGGAGCTGGGCTTGCCTGCCGGCTACACGCCGATCCTGCACACATAGTCGGCGGTATCGCTCCTTCAACCGAATTCGGCAAGCAACCGAATGCACGGGTTACAATCAGCCCATGAAGGTCACGGTCGGCGTTACCGGAGGAATTGCTGCCTATAAAGCAGCAGAACTGGTGCGGGCGTTGCAGCAGCAGGCGCTCGATGTGCATGTCGTGATGACGGCGGCAGCGCAACAATTCATCACCCCGTTGACATTCGCCGGTTTGACCGGCCATCGCGTCATTACCGGCTTGTGGGACAGTGACGGCCAGGTTCCCAATGCCAACTCCGCCATTGAGCATATCTCGGAAGCGCAGTCGACCCAGGCCCTGATCATTGCCCCGGCAACTGCGGACGTCATTGCTCGACTAGCACATGGCATGGCCGATGATTTTCTTACAACCCTGGCCCTCGCCACGCCTGCGCCGTTGATTTTGGCGCCTGCAATGAATGTGCAGATGTGGGAGCACCCAGCCACCCAGGCCAATCTTGAAACCCTGCGCCTCCGCGGGGCCACCATCGCGTCGCCGGATAGCGGCTACCTGGCGTGTGGAATGCTCGGCGAAGGTCGCCTGGCGAAGACGGAGGACTTGGTGCGGACCATTCTGGATGTGCTCCATCGCCGACATGACATGGCCAGCGAAACCGTACTTGTCACGGCTGGCGGCACACGCGAGCCTGTCGATCCGGTTCGCTTCATCGGCAATCGATCCAGCGGAAAAATGGGGTACGCACTCGCCGAAGCTGCACGGCAGCGCGGCGCACGCGTCATTCTGGTTAGCGCACCCACTCGTCTGGCTCCGCCTGCCGGCTGCGAGTTTGTCTCCATCACCACCGCCGAAGAAATGCGCCAGGCGGTATTGAAACATCTTCCCAGGGCCACGCTGGTCATGAAAGCTGCAGCCGTTGCCGACTATCGTCCGCGCTTGCGTGCCGAACAGAAGATCAAACGCACCGGCCCCATTACGATCGAACTTGAACCTACATCCGACATCCTGGCGGAGGTCATGAAAGTTCGCCAACCCGGGACTCTCGTCATTGGATTTGCCGCCGAAACTGAAAACCCCCTCGAACATGCCCGCGATAAGCTGGCCCGCAAAGGTGTCGACGCGATCGTGCTGAACGACGTCGCCCGTCCGCAAATCGGCTTCGACTCCGACCGCAACGCTGTCACCTTCTTGACCGCTAACTCCGCGCAGGAGTTACCGGAAATGTCGAAACGATTGCTTGCTGATCGCATCCTGGATGAAGTCCAGCAACTGCGTCGACCGCGCCAGATCGTCACCGAGATGAACGCCGTTTCCGTCCTCGCCAGAAAATAGTTTTTCTCACACCCATGTACCGCCCATGAAAACAGATCTTTCTCGAGAGCAGCGCCAGCAACTCGCCACGATCCTTACCTATTGCAGAGAGATGGGTGGCGTGGATTTCTATCGTGGCACCCAGGAAGCGTCTGCTTCGATAGTCGAGCCACTTTCTGCATTGCCCGAGCCAGCTTCCACACCCAATCCTGTTGCTACCGAGCCCCTGCCCATCATGCCGCCAAAATCCAGCTTTCTCGCAGTCCCCGCAGCCATCGATTTCTCCTTGCCATCTATCCCACCGCAGGACCGCGCCGCGGCGCTCGAGGTCATCCGCCAGGACATTGGAGATTGCACCCGCTGCCAGCTCGCATTTGAAGGTCGCCACAAGATTGTTTTCGGCGACGGAGATCCCAATGCCGAGTTGCTGTTCGTCGGCGAAGGCCCCGGTGCCGACGAAGATATGCAGGGCGTACCCTTTGTCGGCCGTGCCGGTCAATTGCTGAACAATATGATCGCGGCCATGGGCCTCGATCGCCAGCGTGTTTACATCGCAAATATCGTCAAATGCAGGCCCCCGAAAAATCGCGTGCCCGAGCCGGCCGAAGCCAATATCTGCACCCAGTTTCTGTTTCAGCAAATCGGCGTTGTGCGGCCAAAGTTGATCGTCGCCCTGGGATCGACCGCTGCCACGTATTTGCTGGGCTCAAAGGCTGCGCTGTCTGTGCTGCGTGGAAAGATGCATGATTGTATGGGGACCAAGCTCATCGTCACCTACCATCCCGCTTACCTTCTGCGTGATCCCCGGCAAAAGGCGGAAACATGGAAAGACCTGCAACTCGCGATGAAATATCTCAATCTCGCTCCGCCTAAACGCAGCGAGTCTTGAAATCCAGCCGGTCACACGCAGTCACTCGTGGCGATTGCATCCCACTACCAAGAGGAGATTAGAAATGTCGCAGCACACTCAATTGCAGGCCGCGGATGGCCACAAGTTTGATGCTTATATCGCACAGCCCAGCGGCGAGCCGAAAGCCGGAGTTGTCGTCCTTCAGGAGATTTTTGGCGTGAACGCGCACATTCGTTCGGTTGCGGATCGCTTTGCCCGCGCCGGATATCTGGCGATCGCGCCGGCACTGTTTGACCGCGCCCAGCGCGACGTCGAACTGGCGTACGGGCCGGAGGAATCCAAACAGGGGATGCAGATCGTACAGCGTATTCCTCTCGATCAAACCCTCGCGGACATTGCCGCCGCTATCCAGTATCTTCGCGAGCACGGCGCGCACAAGGTTGGAGTTGTCGGCTACTGCTGGGGTGGCACGCTCGCCTGGGTCAGCAACACGCGCCTCCATCCCGACGCCACCGTCTCCTACTATCCCGGCGGAATTCAACATTACATCCACGAACGATTCAGCGCTCCGGCGATTTTTCACTTTGGCCTCGACGACAATCACATCCCGCAATCCGTGGTTGAAGAAGTACGGCATGAATATCCCGGCTTTTCCGTCTTCACCTATCCAGGTGCCGGTCACGGTTTCAACTGCGACATGCGCCCTAGCTACAATGAGGCCGCCGCAAAATTGGCGCAACAACGAACCCTTGCTCATTTCGATGAGTTCCTCGTCGCCACGCACTGATCTGTGGCGCAACTTTGAACCTCTCCTCTGTGCCGCGAAGGTATCGGAAGTCTGGCCTTCGCGGCTGGCGGGAATTCCCGCTTCCCCTTCCTGGTGTAAACATTCCTTATGCCGCTTTTTTGTGATGTCGCGTTGCCCGTACCCGTGGACTGCGTCTTCACCTATGCCGTCGAACGCGGCGATCCGGTCGTAGGCGGCCGCGTCCTGGTTCCCTTTCGTCGTGAGCAACTCCAGGGCGTCGTCGTGGCGGTGCATGATCGTGCGCCTGCAAACCACAGCAGCGACTCGGCTGAAAATATTTCTCCGGCAGCCATTCGTCCCATCCTGCGAGTCCTCGATCAGGAGCCGGTGCTCTCTGGACATCTGCTGCAACTGGGCGCATGGATTGCCGAGTATTATCTCGCGCCACTCGGCGAAGTGCTGCGCACCATGCTTCCGCTCGGCGCAGAAATTCGCAAGGAGATTGTTTACTCCCTGACACCGCGCGGCGCGGCTGCGCTCGAGGTTCCTCAGCAGCAGACCCTGGAATCGAATGCCACCGATGAATTAGAGCACGGTGTCCTTTCATTTCTTGGCGAACATGGGCAGGCTCGCTCCACTACGCTGCGCAACAAAGCTTCTGCCAGCGCTGCACTCCTGCAACAGCTCGTCGCCAAGCGGCTCATCACACGCGAATCCACCGCGGCCGCCCGCGAACTTCGTACCACCGTTCGCGTTGCCGTGCTCATTCCGGATGCGCGGCTCCCCAAGCTCAAGGAAAATCAGCAACGCCTGTTGGCGGAGCTGGCCAGCGCCGGTGGCCGTCTGCTGGTCTCAGAAATTCGCCAGCTGTCGCTTCCCGATTCCACTCTGAATACTCTCGTGCGGCGCGAACTGGTGCGTATTGAGGAAATCCCCGCGGTTGACGCCCTCGACGGCTTCGCTCTCTCGCGTGATCTGCCGTCGTCCTCGGTCCCAGTCGAGTCCATGCTGAACGATGCGCAACGAGAAACGATGTTGCAGATAGCTGCAAGCGTTCACTCCAGAACGTTCCAGCCGTTTCTCCTCCACGGTGTCACCGGTTCGGGCAAAACTGCGGTCTATATTGCCGCTATGCGCCGCGCGCTCGATGCGGGTCTATCGAGTTTGCTCTTGGTTCCTGAAATCGGCCTGACACCGGCCATGCTGGCGCAGTTACGATTCACTTTCGGGGATCAGGTAGCGTTGTTGCACTCCGCGCTCAGCGGTGCAGAACGCACTGCGCAATGGCACCGCATCCAGCGCGGCGAGGCCCACGTCGTGGTCGGCACACGGTCCGCCGTCTTTGCGCCCATTGCCGACCTGGCGCTGATTGTGATCGATGAGGAACACGACACTTCCTACAAGCAGGCAGAACTGCCCCGCTATCACGCGCGTGATGTCGCGGTGATGCGCGCCAAACTGGCCGGTGCCACCGTCGTTCTTGGTTCCGCGACGCCGTCGCTGGAGTCGTGGGCCAACGCCCAGCGCGGAAAATATTCGCTGCTCTCGTTGAAGCAGCGCGTCGGCAATCGCCCGCTGCCAGAAGTTTCCCTGATCGACATGCGTCAGGAATTTGCCGAGACCGGCCAGGAAGCCCTGCTCTCGCGCGCGATGACAGAGGAAATTGAAGCCACACTAGGTCGCGGTGAGCAGGCGATGCTGTTGCTGAATCGGCGCGGCTATTCTTTCGTCGTGATGTGCCGCGCCTGCGGCGAAAAACTGGAGTGCGACAATTGCGCCATCGCCCTCACCCATCACAAGTCTGCTGCGGAAGACGAAACCCGCTCTCCCGTGCATCAGCGCATGGAATGCCATTACTGCGGCTTTCGTCGCACCGTCCCCAAGCATTGCCCGAAGTGCGAAAGCGAGCATCTGTATTTTTTCGGTGTCGGCTCGCAGCAGGGTGAGGAGCGATTGCAGGAGCTATTCCCGCACGCCCGCATTGCACGCATGGATCGAGACACCATGCGGCATCATCGCGACTACGAACGCATCCTCGGGCGCCTGCACAGCGGCGAGGTGAATCTGCTGGTCGGCACGCAGATGATCGCCAAGGGCCACGACATTCATGGTGTCACGCTGGTCGGCGTGCTCGGCGTCGATCACGCGCTCAGCCTGCCCGACTTTCGCTCCGCCGAACGCGTCTTCCAACTGCTTACCCAGGTCGCCGGTCGAGCCGGCCGTGGAGAACTGCCCGGTCGCGTCCTGGTGCAGACGCACCACATGGATCACTACGCGATCCGATGCGCCGCCGAGCATAATTACCTCGGCTTCGTCGAACAGGAACTGCGCTATCGCCGCCTGCTGCACTATCCACCCGCGGCCATGCTGACGAATATTTTGATCGAGCACACTGATGCTGCGAAGGCCTCGCAGTGGGCCAGTCAATTAGGAAACTGGTTTCAGCATCAGACATTTCTCGGCGTGCGCGTGCTGGGTCCGGCTAGCGCACCCATCAGCCGCATCAAGCGCATCCATCGGTTTCATTTGATTTTGAAAGCATCGTCGCGCAGACAACTCGCCGCCGCGGTGCGCCAGATGCTCGCCTTCGCCGATTCTGTAGAAATCCCGCGCCGTCATCTCACCGTGGACGTCGACGCCGTGCAGCTGATGTAGATTTATTCTTTTCTATCGAGGCATGTCGCGGTGCAGGCATTTCACCTGGTAGCCGTCGGCCTGCAGCAGAGCCTGCATCTTTTCTGCAATCATCACCGAGCGATGCTGACCGCCGGTACATCCGAAGGCCACACTCAGATAGCTCTTGCCTTCCTGCACGTAATGCGGCAACAGAAACAGCAGCAGGTCATGGACCTTCTGAATAAATTCCTTTGTCTCCGGAAAGCGATTGATGTAGCGCACCACTTTTTCATCCTGCCCGGTCAGCGGACGAAACTCGGGAATGAAATGCGGATTGGGCAGAAAGCGCACGTCGAATACCAGGTCAGCTTCCTGAGGGACACCATTTTTGTAGCCAAAGCTGATTGACGAAATCAGCAGGTTTTTGTCGCCACTTTCCGGCTGAAATAACCCATTGATGTGGGCGCGCAGCTCATGCACATTAAAATTCGTGGTGTCGATGCACACATCGGCAATGTTGCGCAGCGGCTCCAGCAATTTCCGTTCCGATTGAATTGAGCGCCGAATCGTATCGATGCGGCCCAGCGGATGTGGCCGTCGCGTTTCTGAAAAACGCCGCAGCAGGGCTTCCTCCGATGCCTCCAAAAACAAGAGCCGCGTCGATGTTGTCCTTCGCACCTTGCGCAGGATTTCCGGAAAGCGATCAAGGTGCGAACCTTCTCGCACATCAATCACGAGCGCCGCACGATTGGTCTCAGGAGATTGGCGAATCAGGTCGGCAAATGCAGGAATCAGATCGATCGGCAAATTATCGACGGAATAATAGCCGAGGTCTTCGAACGCCTTCAGCGCTGACAGCTTCCCCGATCCCGACATACCGGTCACAATGACGAGTTCATTTTCGGCGAGCGGTCGCTTGGCTTCGGTGCTTCGAGCGCGCCGCACTGGAGGCGCGACTAACCCGTCCATGTCTGCCGCCGACTTCTTTTCGCGGGCCGTTGCAGGCTTTGGTCTAGGTTGTCGCTTTTTGACAGTCCCGGTCATCGGTTTTCTTCGACTCCGCATCCGAGTTTCGCTATTCAGAGAGGGTGAGCCAAGATTGTACGGTCAAACCGTGACGCGGAACCAGAGATTTTCTTCGCAACGTAACCCGTTACGATACTTCGGTGAGCCGCACCAGTCCGTCTCCCGCACAGTGCAGCACTTTCAAATCGCCCGCCAGATCGCGAAATACAAATACTGGGCGATCGCCGGCTTCCGCTTCCTTCACGGCTTCTTCAATGGTCATCGGCCGCAGCGCCATTGCCTCGGGCGCAGGAACGATGTGGACCCCAGAAGGCTTTCTCTTTCCCGGCGATGTCGCATTTCCATTTTTGCGAGCCACCGCCGCGGCTTCCCTGGGCGCGATTGCGTCTATAGGAACCTCCGGCAGCACAGCGCTGATCGGTTTCGCCTGGCGCTTTTTCTCGACCTTGCTTTTCCTCCACCGAATCGCCTGCTTCTCCGTCTTTTCCAGAGCGGTACGCAAAGCGATGGTTAAGTCGGGGCCTTCGGCCACACCCACTACTGTGTGTTGCCGCGCAATCACCGTGACTTCCGCGATGGAAAGATGTTTCTGGGAACGAAAAATGATGCGGGCACTGGCGCCTCGGCCCACAAGCTTCTCAATCCGCTCCAGGCTATCCTCTACCATAGCCCGCAGGTCTTTGGTGACCTTAACGTTTCTTCCAGTCAGTTCGGAGTCCATCCGCGTCCCTCCCAAGTCTGGTCTCTGTCGATTCAGCTACTAATTCAGATGCGCACACGACGCTGGTGGGTGCTGGGGATTCCCATGTCTTCGCGGTATTTCGCAACCGTGCGGCGATTCACTGCAATTCCCTGCGACTGCAGTAAGTGGGCAATGGCATCATCCGTCAGCGGTTTGCTGGCGTCTTCGTCCTCAATCATTTTCTTCACCTTGCGCTTCAGCAGCAGCAGCGGGGTGTCCGATCCTTCGGGGCCATTCACGCCTTCAGAGAAAAAGAAACGCAGCTCGAACACTCCCTGCGGCGTGTGCACATATTTGTTGGCGACCGCTCGGCTCACCGTGGAAGCATGCACGCCGATCTCTTCCGCCACGTCTTTGATCATCATCGGCTTGAGCGCGTCGACGCCTTCCTCCAGAAATTCCCGTTGACGCCGCACAATCACTTCGCAGGTGCGAACAATTGTATTCTTCCGCTGCTCAATGTTGCGCATTAACTGAATCGCGGAGCGATACCGCTCCTTCACATAATCCTTCACTTCTCGTTCTGTTCCCTCCTGGCTCAACATACGGCGATAGCCCTGGTTCAGCCTCAAGGTCGGCATCTCTTCGTCGTTGATCAGAATGACATACTCTTCGTCGCGCTTCTGGAAAGCTACGTCGGGTTCAATCAGCCTCACCTGCTCGCGGTTGTAGCGCTGGCCGGGTTTAGGATCCAGGCCGCGAATCGACTCGATGGCCAGCTGCACCTTGGGCTGCGGACTGCCGGTAAAGCGGGAGAGTTCCCGGATATCGCGCTTCAGCAGGTTGGGCAGAAATTCGTCGATGATACGTCGTGCCAGCGCCATCACTGCACAGGCTTCCGATTGCATCCGCTCCGAGGCCGCGCGATCCGCCTCACTGTCGGTGGCAGCGCCGTTGGTCCGCGAATCGACTTCGATCTCCTCATCTTCCTCGGTTACCGCGGCGGCGGCCAGACGAATGCCTTCCGCCAATTCGCCCGCCTGCTGGGTGCGCACGTCCAGCTGCGTTAACAGGCATTCGCGCAAGTCGCGAGCGGCAATGCCGACCGGATCGAACCTACGCACAATGTGCAGCGCCTCTGCCAGGTCGCGTTGCAATGCAGCCGGATATTCCGTCGCAGGCTTGTGCCCGTTGGTTGCAGGCTCAACTTCGCTGATTGCGGCATTCAGCCCGTGATGCAGCGCTCCATTGCTCGACGCTACACCGTTCAGTACCGCAACGCCGTTTTCAGCCTGCGATTCGGCAAATGGCCGATGGCCGTTGGAGTTGGCAGCGACTCCGGCGTCCGCCCTCGTCCCCTGCTGCGGATTTTGTTGCGACAGCACAGCCAGCAGTTCTTCATCGCTGGCGGTCAGGTATCCATCTTCATCCAGGTTGCCGATGATCAGCTCGGCTGCTTCCCGCACTCCGTCCGTCAAATGCAGCGAGCCCAACTGCCACGTCAGGTGGTCGGTGAGGGTTGTCGGCTTGGAGAGAAAATTCTCAAACGAGGGCTTCTCGTTGATTTCGGTGCTTTGCGGTGTGCGATATCCGGGGTCCAGGTAGTCCTGGAAGTAGGAGCCAAAGTCGATCTCGTCAAACGGATCTTTCTCTTCCGCTTTGACCTCGGCCGCCGGAGCCTCGTCGGGAGTTGGGACTTCCTCCGCCAGCGCAACTGCCTCTTCCAACTCTTCCAATACAGGGTTTTCCAGAAGCTCGGCGTCGATCATCTCCCTCAGTTCCTGCTTGTTCAGGGCCAGCAAGCTGACCATCTGGACCAGGCCCGGCGTCAGAATCTGCTTCTGCGAGACCTTCAAATTGAGCCGGGGTTGAAGAAGAGCCATAACGAGATTCCAGTGGGACTGAGGAGTTAGGTCCAGTTTACATGGGGCGGGTTGGTCCAGTTTTGCCGGAATCCCTAAAACACCACGTATCTATCTTATAATCTTATGTTTGTAAAATTTGCATTTAAATTGCTTGCAGCCGGCTTTTGGAGGGTTACGTTGGGGTCGATGGGACCGGCTTCTACCCATGGATTCTTCCGAGGACTCAGGGAAATTCTCTCTAATTCAGGCTGAATCCTTCGCCCAAATAGACCCGCCGCACTTCCGGGTCCTGTCCCAGTTCTTCCGGCGTACCAGTTCGAAAGATCTTTCCTTCGTTGATGATATAGGCCCGGTCGGTGACGGTCAGGGTCTCGCGCACATTATGGTCGGTAATTAGGACGCCATACCCGCTGGCCTTCAGGTCGAAAATAATATCCTGCAGATCATGCACCGCGATCGGATCGATCCCTGAAAAAGGTTCGTCCAGCAGAATGAAATTCGGCTCGATCGATAGGCACCGGGCAATCTCCACCCGTCGCCGTTCCCCTCCGGATAGTGCATAGCCGCGCGTCTTGCGGACGTGTCCCAGGCTCAGCTGCTCGATCAGTCGCTCCATGCGAGCCCGCCGTTGCTGCCATCCTCCGGGCTGCACTTCCAGAACCGCCAGAATGTTTTCTTCCACTGTCAGCTTGCGGAAGATCGACGGCTCCTGCGGCAGATAACTGATGCCGAAGTTCCGCGCCCGCAGATACATTGGCAGCCGTGTAATCTCCCGGTCGCCGACCAATACGCGACCCGCATCCGGTTCAACCAGGCCAACAATCATATAGAACGTCGTGGTCTTGCCGGCGCCGTTCGGCCCCAGCAGGCCGACCACTTCGCCTTTGTGGATTTCGAGGCTAACGCCTCGCACGACCTGCCGTCCCCGATAATTTTTCGCCAGCTGGTCGGTTGTCAGTCGCTGCATTATTTTTTCCGCACCCGCGTCTTCGTCTCTGCCGTGCCGTTGGGGCTTCCACTTACCATTATCGCCTGTGTCTGGGAAGAAAATGTCAGAACCTCGCCCGTCACCGTACCCTGTATCGAGTCCACTACCTGCGGTGGATGGGCACCGTCTCCGGTCAACACAAACTCGCCATCGCTGGCCGAATACACCAATCGCGTACCGGTTCCGCGTCGTCCTGGCTGCTCCACTACCACGTGTCCCGTGGCTACAATCCTTTCAACGGAAGATTGTGGTGAATTGTTGCTGTTCGGCGCCGATTTATTTGCCGTCTCGTTACTTGACGTGTGCGCCGACCCATCTGCTAGCCGCGCCTGTGCATGAACATTCGCCGGCGTCAGGAAGACTTCCGCCCGGTCAGCAAAAACATTGCCGCTGGAACTGATGGCCTCCACGTGATCTGAGAAGGTTGCCTTCCGCTCCGCATCGGAATACAGCAGCCTCTGGCTCAACACACGATAGGTCGACGGTCCGCGATACCCTTTCCCCGCTGCAAGCGCCCCAGCGTCCACCGCCTTCGGTTTTCTAGGTTGTGACGGTTCCCCCGACGGACCAAGGGCAGCCTGGCCAAGAAAGGTCGTATGCACACACTGCGTACAAGGTTCCTTGCTGTAGGCGGTCAGAGTCTGCATCTTCTGTGATAACTCAATCACCGGCGCCTCCACCGAATTTGCGCCCTGCCACAGGCGTGCCTGCCCAGTGAAGATGGCCTGCTGCGAATCGTGCAGCATCTGCGCCTGGTGAGCGATCACATGCGTCGCCAGATTGCCGCTCAACAATCCTCCCGGGCCCGCTGGGTTGTTCGATCGAACCGTGGTCTGCACCGAACCCGTCGCCAGCATGTTGCCGATGGCACGTTGCACCGCGAATTTTTCTGCCGTCATCTCCAACGTGTCGTCGCGGAAGACCGGCTTGCCCGTTAACGTAAGAGTATCGGTCGCTCCGTCATATTCCTCTAGAGCCGCGGTCGCCGTCGATTTCTGCGCGCCTCCCACACCACCGGCTCCGCCTGTCTTCTTCGCGGAGACCTGCTGCAACTCCACGTTCCCCGTCTGTACCGCCTTGCGTATCGATTGGGCGTTGGTCGCCTTCGCTCCATCTTTACCTGTGGTGGCAGAGTTCGGTATCCCGTTGGCAAAATCGACCGCCAGCACATCTCCGGTGCTTGTATCAATGTCTCCATTGGCCGCCACCATGCGTATGCGCGTCTGCCCCACACCATCCAGATGCTGCATCTCATTCCCGGACGCAAATGTTGCCTTCATGTTTTGCGCAGCCACACTATTCTCCTGCGCCGGATGGCCCTCGACCGTATTCTGCGAAGTAAACACCGCGCCGCCACTCGCTTCTGCCTCCTGCAACTGCGCCTGGCTGCTCTGCCCCTTCGGGTTTTTCTGATTTAGCTGAACCGGTTTCAGATGCAGTACCAAATGACTCGTCGCCAGGGTGCGATGCAGGTCGATTTTGTCTGCTTCGATCTGCTGCCGAAAAATCACATTGCCATCCAGCGTGACCAGCTTCGCATGACCCTTCGCGTCAAAGTCAACCACCGCATCGCGACCAGTTCCCACCGTCTGCTGTGTCGGTTGATTCTGCGTCAGTTCCACCCCGCCAAAGAAATGCGCCTGCTGTGGCTGATTATTGTCATCGAGATCCACTTTCATCGACGATGATCGGATACCCGTCCCGGCTGCCGAACCAATTTCCACCGAGCCCTGCGCATCCAGGTGTTCCGCCGAGCCATCCGGCCGCAAGAACACTGTCGCTGCGCCAGCGGTTCCATGCTGGTCTCCCCTGGGTCCGGTCGAAACATACCGCGGCTGCACCATGTGCACCTGTGCCGATTCCCGATCGTAGACGGCGTGCGAAGCGTGCACGATCGCAGAACGATCCTGCATCTGGGTCGTCAGCACCACCTGTGACTCCAGGATCAACTGCCCAGTTTTTGAGAAATATTGCGCCCCCAGCGACTTTCCTGTCGATTTGGAATACTGAAAATCCACTTCACCGCTGCAAGTCGCCTGGCCCGTTTGTTGATCGAAAACCAATCCGTGTGTCGTGACGTGGATAATTGGCGCCTCCGCGTTTGTTGCGGCGCCCGGATGAGACGACGGCGGCGGATGCAGCGTGATGTGCGCTTCACCCTGTGCAATCACGGTTTGAGTGTCTTTGTCGTATTCAAAATCATTTCCGGCGATAGTGTCTGCCTGGTCGTTCTGCCGGTTGTACACGTCGATTTCGACATCATGCAGCGACACTCGTCCGCCCGTCTTAAAACTGATGGCGTGCGCCGCATGAAGCGTAAATAGCTTTCTGCCTTCTACTGTTTTCGAGAGTACAAAATCCTGCGATGTCGATTGAATCTGTATCCCCAGACGCGCGGGCAAGTCCTGCACGGCGTGACGAATTCGCCAACGCCCATAAACGATCGACCCAATGATGGCGAGCACTAGCACCGCAGCCACCGTGATGATCGCCAGGCGCAATCGCTCGATTGTCCAACGCATACCATCATCTTCTCATTTCGAGCGGCACGCGCAGCGAGTGCCCCATCCCGGAACACCTACGGTGCGATAGGGAAAGCCTGCATCACGATCCTGCCTGAAAATACTTCAGCCAGGAAAATATCTACAATGGAAACATGGCAGACTCTCTCTACTACAGCCTGTGGTTCCCGAACTTTCGTCTCAGCTCGATGCCGGAAAAACTGGTCAGCGTGATGCAGCAACTTCCCCACCCGCTGGTCACCGCGGCCTCCGTCTATCCGTTGGACTGGCAGCAGTCCCCCACGTTTCAGCGCGTCTACATTGCGGAGAACGAGGAACCGGCCCCTCCTGAACAAGCCGTCGCTGAAGCCATGGAGATTCTGCACGAAGACAGTGCCTACGAGTTTGAGCTGCCGTGGAAGCTTTGGTACCCGGAGAGCGATGGCATGCTCGATCCAATCTGGAAAGAAGAAGTGCGCATCGTGCGCGTGGTAGGACTGGGCCCGCAGTTCGACGATGGCAGCTACGAACAGAATGGCCACATTCGCGTCGACCTTGGCTTGGACACGCCGTTTATCTGCGACGACGTTCCACTGCGCGAAGATGATCAACTTTTCGTGAAGAAAAATATTCAGCAACTCGTGGACTTTACGACGCAGGTCGAAAAAAATTGCGGCGTCGAGACTCGCCTGCTGTGGACCGAGAGCGAAGAAAGTCTGGCGCAGAAGCTAATCGCACGACTGCAGAAGCTGAACTAGATCGACGCCAGTTCAGAGAAATCCGCTGCCCTTCGCACGACGGACTCTGTCCGCGATAGAAGTGCAAGGCGATTGTCGCGCAACTGCGCGTCTTCCACCATCACCATCACAGAATCGAAAAACGCATTCAATGGCGGTTGCAGGCTGGCGATGGCAGTAATCACCGCGTCAAATTTGCCTTCGCGATAACTGCGCTGGATGGCCTGATTCACTTCGGTCACCTTGCGCGACAATTCCTTCTCAGCTGCCTCTCGTAGCAATCCTTCAGATTCCTGATCGGCGAAAATAATTTTCTTCTCTTTTGCCTGACGCAGAATGTTAGCGGTCCGCTTCAGCAGCTCCGCCACCGCCAGCACATTCGGCGAACCCACCTGCGCATCCAGAGCTTTTGCAAAGCCGGCAATCTTCCCATACCCAAGCAAGTGGCCACCGACTGCATCGTCGCTTCCAGTGGTCCCGGCTTTGCGAACCGCTCGCGCGACCTGCGGATTCACCTTCGCCGTCTCACGCAGATAAAACTCAAATCGATCCAGCAAGAACTCATTGATCGACGATTGCAGCGCCGCATCTTCTGCCACCTTAGTGTTCGCGATGGCAGCCGCTGAGACATGCGAAAGATGCAGTCTGTCGTTCAGCTTCTCGTCTTCCACCAGAATGCGAACGACCCCATTGCCAGCCCTGCGCAGCGCAAATGGATCCTTCGATCCGGTCGGCTGCAACCCAATGGCAAACATGTCGACAATGCTGCTGATCTTGTCCGCAAGCGCCACCACCGATCCTGCGGGCAGGCTTGGGATCGTGTCTTCCTGCGATGAAGGCTTGTAGTGATCGTGAATGGCTCGTGCAACGCCATCCGGCAACCGCTGTGCCCGCGCATACAGTCCGCCGACCACGCCCTGCAGCTCGGTAAATTCCTTCACCATCTCGGTGGTCAGATCGGCCTTTGCCAGCAACGCCGCCTGATCGACCCCGGCGCAAAACGTGTTGAACTTTATCTCTGAATCAAACAATGGCGGATCGAGCCGATCGACGATCCCTCGTGCAACCGCACGATTTCGCTCCGTCTTGTCCCAGTAGCTTCCCAAGTCTTTCTGGAAGGTAACGCTCTTGAGCATCTCCACCCGATCGACCAGTGGAATTTTCTGATCCACATCCCAGAAGAAACGCGCATCGTTGAATCGAGCCCGCAGCACTCGCTCGTTTCCGTGGCGAATCACCGTCGCTCCCGCCTCGTCGACCTCCAAATTCAACACCGCCAGAAAATTCGGCAACAGATTCTTGTCGCTGCCCTCCAATGCAAAATATTTCTGATGACCGCGCATGACAGTCACTAGCACTTCTTCCGGCAGATCGAGATAGCTGGCCTCAAACCCGCCTAAAATCACGCTCGGCCACTCGGTCAGGTTGGTGACGATCTCCACCAGATCTTCATCTTCCCGCCAGCGCGCGCCTGGAATCTGTCGCGTCGCTTTATCCAGCGCTTTGCGAATGCGTTCGCGCCGCGCTGCAGGGTCTACCTCAACGTATGCCGCCGCCAGCGTCTTCGCATATGCCTGCGGCGCGTTCACCAATACCGGCGCATTTCCATGCAGCACACGATGACCATAGCTGGCGCGGTCGGCAGTTACTCCGGCAAATTCCACTCGGCAGGATTTCGTCATCGAGCAGCGCCACCATCCAGCGCACCGGACGCACAAATCGCTCCGGCTTGCCGGCACGCCAGTACATGCTCTTCGGCCAATAGATTCCAGCGATCTCAGCCGGCAGACCCTCCGTCAAAACCTTGGCTGCCGTGCGACCCGGTCGATGCACCGTCGCCGAAACATATTCACCCTTCGCGTTCTGAATCGTCTTCAGCGTAGAAACGTCCACGCCGGACTTTTTCGCAAATGCAATGGCCGCCTGGGTCGGCGCGCCGTCTTTAAACGCAACCCTGGTCGCCGGCCCAACAAGCTCTTCTTGCATGTCCGGCTGCCCGGGTAGCAACCCTTCCACCAGGACTGCCAGTCGTCGCGGCGTGGAGTAGCTGGTCACCCGCAGCTCATCCGTCGTCAGGCGCTCGCGCGTCAACAGCTTCTCGACGCGTTGCGCCAGCTCTGTCTGTGCGGCGGCGACCATCCCGGCGGGGATTTCTTCCAATCCAATTTCAAGCAGAAATGCAGGCATTCGACTCGTTTCCTAAACTTTCATCTTGAATATTTTTATGCGGCAGAGACGGCCATTTGTTGCGCTGCGTAGGCCTTGGCCACGGCAACTGCCAACCCGCGAATTCTTGCGATCACGCCCACTCGCTCCGTTACGGAGATCGCACCGCGCGCATCGAGCAAATTAAAGAGGTGGGAACACTTCAGGCATAGATCGAACGCAGCCAACAATGGCAAGCGGTTTCGCGCGTCGGCACCGGCGTCTTCCGGCAGTTCGCGCGCTTCCTCCAGCAATGCCTTGCACTCTTCTTCATACAATCGAAAATGCTGCCACAGCTTCTCCACATCCGCCTTCTCAAAGTTGTAGACAGAGAATTGCACTTCCTCCGCAAACCGCACTTCTCCGTAGGTAATATCTTTCCCGCTGTCCGGGTCGCGTGCCCACACAATGTCGTAAATCGAGTCCACATCCTGTAGAAATGCAGCAATGCGCTCCAGTCCGTACGTAATTTCACCGGCAATGGGATCCAGATCGATGCCGCCGCACTGCTGAAAATACGTGAACTGCGTAATTTCCAGGCCATCCAGCATCACCTGCCAGCCAATGCCCCATGCACCCAGAGTCGGCGATTCCCAATTGTCCTCTTCGAACTTCACGTCGTGCTGGCGCAGATCAATCCCGATCGCCTGCAGCGATTCCAGATACAGCCCCTGAATATTTTCCGGCGGCGGCTTCAAGATCACCTGCAGCTGGGTGTGCTTGAATAGTCTGTTTGGATTTTGCCCGTACCGTCCATCGGCCGGGCGCCGCGAGGGTTGCGCATACGCCACCCGAAACGGCTTCGGCCCCAGCACCCGTAGAAATGTCTCTGGCGACATGGTGCCTGCGCCGACTTCCACGTCATACGCCTGCTGCAAGACGCAGCCACGGCTGGCCCAAAATTGCTGCAACTGAAACAGCAGCTCCTGAAATGTCAGCGGACTTTTTCGTTCAACAGAACTGTTGGATACCACGAGCAGAAACTCCATTCCCTATGCGGACGCGTTGATGCTGATTGTATCGAAAGTGCCGCCGGCCTCCGACTCTGGCCGGCGAAATCTCCTCAGCCGCCCATGCGACTGAACACTTCTGCGGAGTTCAAACGGCGCTCCGTATGCCGCTCCAGCGTGCGAACCAGAAACCGGCGCAGATCCCGTCCAGACTGCCGTGTCCAGGGTTCTGCGCTCATCGCACGGATGGGATCCCGCAACATCCGCTGCGCCAGAACCAGCGATTCCCGACTCAGCATGCCGCTGTTCGGCTTTTTGTGGCGCACACAACTCAGACCATCTGCCAGAACGTGAAAATATGCGGCCTCTCCGGCGAATGGCTCGCCGCAATCCGTGCATCGATCGATCTCCGGCAGCCATCCGATCAGCCGCGTGATCCAAAGTGAAAAATATGTCACCGGCATCCAGCAGCGATCCACCTGGCTCTGCTCCAGCACCGCCAGCGTCAGTCGAAAAATCGCATCCTGCGGATCGTGATCGGGCAGGACATTTTCCAGCACCTCGGCGTAATATCCCAACGTTGCCGCGCGCAGATAGTCGATGGGGTTGGCTAGTGGCGACGCGATCGCTTCAAAGTGATCCATCCGCACCAGTTCTTGCCGAGGCCGTTCGGCGTACGCCGCATGCACATAGGTCATGGGTTCCAGCGTTCCGCCAAATCGCTTTCTCGATTTCAATGCTGCTTTGGCTATCCCTCGAACCTTTCCCAGATCTCGCGTCAATAACGAAACCAACAAGTCCGACTCCCGCAACGGCCAGGTTCGCAGTACGATCGCCTCAGTTTGATGCAGAGTCATGACGTGGACGAGAATTCAATTCGATCGAGTCGAGGCGGAAAAAACAGCGCTCAATGAAAAACGCGCAGCCCTGAAGCTGCGCGCTCTCCTGAAACATAAAACAGATTTAGCGGCCGAAATGCTGGGCGTTGGTCTGCTCGTATGCTTTCCATTTTTCCGGCAGATCGTCGGCGGTAAAAATGGCCGACACCGGGCAAACCGGCACGCACGCGCCGCAATCGATACATTCCACTGGATCGATGAAGAGCTGATTGGCGCCCTCATAACCTTCTTCATCCTTCTTGGGATGAATACAATCCACCGGGCAGGCATCGACGCAGGCGGTATCCTTCGTGCCGATGCAGGGTTCTGCAATCACGTAAGCCATGGGTGAAAACTCTCCTGACAGGGACTAGCAAGTCAACTCGATTGTAGCAGCACAGCCGGTGCAAGGTTGTCCACCGCAAAAAATTTAGCGCACAAGAGTTTTCCCGCTCATTTTGCGGTCGCTGCAAGGCGCTCGGCGCGCTCGGCGGCAAACTCTCGCGCAGATTGGATCGGCTCAAGATTGCGTCCGGCCAGCATATCTTGAAACAGCCGAATCATCTCGGCGTGAATCTTTCCATTGCTGGCCAGCACTTCCGCGCTGACAAGGTGAAACGGGCTGCCATCGACATACGTAACTATCCCGCCAGCTTCACGCACCAGCAACACTCCCGCCGCTGTGTCCCAGGAATTCAGCTTAAACTCCCAATATCCATCCAGCCGTCCGCACGCCGTATAGGCCAGGTCCAGCGCGGCGGAACCGGCCCGACGCACACCGTGGGAGCGCAACGTGAACTCCTGATAAAAATGCACGTTTGGATTGCCGTGACGTTTGCGGCTGGGAAATCCCGTGGCAATCAATGACTCAGCCAGCGTTTCCGTCGCGGAAACATGAATTGGCTTGCCGTTCAGCGTCGCGCCTTGACCCTTTTCCGCCAAAAACATTTCGTCGCGCAGCGGATCGTAGATCACAGCCGCTACCAGTTCGCCATCCGCATCCACTGCCGTTCCCGGCGGACGATGTTCCAGTCCCATTGACACACAAAACGCCGGAAATCCGTGAGCAAAATTCGTCGTCCCGTCCAGCGGATCGATGTACCAGCGATACTCGCATTCCATTCGCGACCGCGTGCCCTCTTCGCCGACGATGCCGTAGTCGGGCCATTGCGCGCGCAGCCGATCCACTAGCAGTTTTTCGCTTTCACGATCGGCCACCGTTACCAGGTCGACTTCGCCCTTGTATTCGGTCGCCACTCCATGTTCATAATGCTTGCGCAGCAAGGCTCCTGCAGCTCGCGCCATCTCCGATGCCGGTCCCGCATGAGGCAGATTCCGCTCGCTCATGCCTGGGATTCCTCGCTCGACTCCTCAGCCTCAGCCGGCTTGTCCCGGCGCGGCGCGGGGCGGCGAGCTTTTTCCGTGATCGTCAGAATCTGGTGCTTGTAAATGAAAAGATTTGGCTTGCCTTCCCGCGTCAGCCGGATCATGTGATCGTCGAAATACTCGATCCAGCCCTGCAACGCCTCGCCGTCGCGCAACTGCACCACCACAGGCGTCTGGCGCTCGCTTAACGTGCGGAGGTACATCGCTTCCTGCCCGGTTTCCGATTGCGGATGATGAGATTTTTGCTTGCGCCGACCGCTGCCAGGAGTGTTCACAAGCAAAGTATATCGCGCTTAACGAGTGCTCTCGGCGTAATAGCCTGTGCGGTATTGCAAACGATAGGCACGGTTCAGCTGTGGATTGGTGAGGTGCAATTGAATCCTGCGAATCCCTTCAGCAGCTGTGGTCTGCCGGGTTGGATAGTAGCCCAGCAGATATTCCGATCGAAGTCCCAGCGAAAGCCGCGTCATTGCCTCCTGAATTGGAGTTGCACCGTCGGCATAAAAATATTGCCCGCCCGTATCCTGGGACAGTTGAATCAGCGCGTGTTCCCCGCCGAGATCCCGGCCCGCGTTCGCACCAATCGGCACCAGGATAACGCTTTCAATGCTAGCCTGCGCCCTTAGCGCGGCGGTGCGAGCCTGGTTATAGTCGACCCCATCTACACTGTTCGATCCATCACTGATCACCACGATCACTTTGCGGCCGGAGTGGGATGCCAGGTCGTTCGCGGCTTGCGCAATCGCAGCATAGAGTGCCGTCGGGCCATCTCCTTGCAGAGTACGAAAACCATGATCGAGCTGATGCAGGTTGTCCGTGAACGGAACGATCTGCGTCACCTCACCCGCAAACCCGAGCAGTTCCACGCGGTCGTCGCGACCCAGTAAAGACGCAGCCAAATCGACGGCGGCTTGCTTGGCAAAGGGCAGGTCCTTACGAACACTCACGCTGGTATCGATGGCCATCACCATCGAAAGCGGGTGAACGGCCGTTGCCTGAAATACCCGGATCATTTCTGGACGGCCATCCTCTGTCAGCGAAAAATCGTCGCGATGCAGCCCGGTCACCGGTTGCCCTTGCCGATCCACTACACTCACGGGAACATTGACCAGGTTCACCTGAACCCGCACTGAATCGGATGAAGAGGACGGCGATCCTGCTGTCTGCGCGGTCAGCGCGGAACCCATCGCCAGCACAGACAGGATGCAAGCAGCTGGCCGGCAGTTCACGATTGGTTCCGGGCTGCTCCCTCGCCGGTCTTACGAATGGAAATTTCTTGCGGAAATGGCTCGCCGTCGGCCCAGACAGCGCCGTCCTCGAACCATTCTTTTTTCCAGATGGGCACCGTTTTCTTGAGTGTGTCGATGATCCATCGGCAGGCTTCAAACGCCTGCGCCCGATGGGCGGACGCGACCACAATCAGCACGCTGGTCTCACCTAACTGGAGCCGCCCCAGCCGATGCACCAGCGCCACCCGGCGTACGCCAAAGCGCTGCTGCGCGTCGCGCGCCAGCCCTTGCATCTGGCTCAGCGCCATCGCTTCATACGATTCGTAATCGAGGTAGAGCGTTCTCCGGTCGCGGGTATTGTTGCGCACTATTCCGTCGAACACTACCACCGCACCGGCCTCACCCTCTTTCACGGCGGCAACCAGAGCACCCGCATCTATCGGCTCGCGCTGCAGGCGAATTGAATCGCTATCCAATCCCGACTCATCTGCAGAACCCCCACTCACCGGAGGAAGCAGCGCAATCTCATCGCCTTCGCGCAACACCTGCGTGGGCAACGCATATTCCTGATTCACCGCAATCGCCAGTGAGCCCGCATATTTCTCCAACTGCGGCGCAACCGCGAAAAAACCACGCAGAAACTCCCCCACCGTGGCTTGTTCGGGCAACTCCACGGTTTCCTTCTCTCGCGCCCGCAGGTCCTTCAGCGCGCCGAACAATAGTACATTCACGTGCATAGACTTAGCTTATCCGGTCTGGCGCATTTTCCGGCGACAACGGCAGCTGGGGCTCACCGGGGTACCAGAGTCGTGTTCCTTCGACCCGCGCAAAGGGTGTCAGGGTGTGCGGCTTGCGCTGCGACTTTCCGGCCGCCGAGACCAAAATATCCTCAACGGAATGTCCGCGCACCAGCAGCGCATCCCCGATCAGCGAGCGATGACAGCGCCACGGCACCGCCTCCGAACACATAATTGCAGTCGCGCATTTCTTCTCCAGTTCGATCAACTCCTGCAGTGCTTCCTGGAACGCTTCGGTCTGCATATAGTCTGCGTAGCCGCGAAAGCTGGCATTGCGCCAACCGGTATTGATGGAATCTTTCCGCGCATGACGCAGACCACCCAGCGGCTGCAGCCAGCGGTATTCAATGCCCGCCGCACGCAGTGAGTCCGACAATGTTTCCATGCCAAATTGTGGATTGAATCGCGATTGCGGAATGGTGCGCACATCCACCAGCAGCGTGACGCCGTTGTCCCGCAGCGCTCCAAGAAATACCTCAATCGCAAGCGTGGAGTGACCGATGGTCAACATAATTTTGTACAGAGCAAAAAAAATCTGGCGAAGAGCACTCAGCTCCACGCCAGATGGGGAATCATGTCGACTTACACGTGCGCCGCTTCCGGCACCTGCGTCACCGGCGGTTCCTGCTGGATCACTTCTTCCAGTACCCGCGGCTTTAACGCGTCCGGCAGCGCGATCGCCAGAACGTCCTCAATGCGGCGCGCGTAGTGAATCGTCACGCCCGCCAGCTGCTCCGGCAATAGGTCTTCTTCCACATTCAGCCGGTTTTCTTCCGGCAGAATAATGTCGCGAACCCCGGCCCGACGCGCCGCCAGGAACTTCTCCTTGATGCCGCCCACCGGCAGAACATTGCCGCTCAGCGTAATCTCACCCGTCATCGCGGTCAGCGGACGAATGATGGTGTCCGTCATCAGCGAGACCAGCGTGGTTGCGAGAGTCACGCCCGCCGACGGACCATCCTTCGGAATCGCACCCGCAGGAATGTGAATATGCAGGTCGACTTCCGTGTTGAAGTCCTCTTTCAAGCTCAGCAGCTTCGCGTTGGAGCGGACCCAGGTCAGCGCGGCCTGCATCGATTCCTGCATCACCTCGCCGATCTGCCCAGTCATCGTGAAACCGCCTTTACCCTTCATGCGGTTGGCTTCGATAAACAGAATGTCGCCTCCCGCTGGAGTCCAGGCCAGTCCCACGGCAACCCCAGGCCGCTTGGTGCGCTCGGCAATTTCTGTATCCACGCGCACCTTCACGCCACCCAGAAATTCCTGGATCACCGCCGGCGTGACGACGAGTTTGTCCGTCAGCCCTTCGGCAATCCGACGCGCCTGCTTACGGCAGACGGTGCCAATCCATTGCTCCAGCTTGCGAACGCCCGCCTCGTGCGTGTAGTGCCGCACCATACTGCGAACCGCCGCTTCTGGAAATTCGATGTCCTTGGCTTCGATGCCGTTTTCCTTGATCTGCCGAGGAATCAGGTACCGAAATGCAATGTGCACCTTCTCGTCTTCTGTGTAGCCGGTCAGCTCGATAATCTCCATGCGGTCCCGCAGCGGTTCTGGAATTGGATCCAGCATGTTCGCCGTGCAGATGAACAGCACTTTCGAAAGATCGAACGGCACGTCCAGATAGTTGTCGCGGAAGCTGAAATTCTGCTCCGGATCCAACGTCTCCAGCAACGCCGACGACGGATCGCCGCGGAAATCCCTGCCCAGCTTATCGACCTCATCCAGCATGAACACGGGATCGTTGGTTTCCGCGCGCCGTATCGACTGCATGATCTGCCCCGGCATAGCCCCGATGTAGGTGCGCCGATGTCCGCGGATTTCCGCCTCATCATGCATGCCGCCCAGTGAAATTCGCTGAAACTTGCGACCCAGTGCCCGCGCAATGCTTCGTCCCAGTGAGGTTTTCCCTACGCCCGGAGGTCCGACAAAGCACAGGATCGGTCCCTTCATGTCCGGCTTCAGGCGACGCACCGCCAGGTAATCCAGGATGCGTTCCTTCACCTTCTTCAGGTCGTAGTGGTCTTCATCCAGGATCTCTTTCGCCTTTGAAATATCCACTTCACTTCCCGAAGACTTGGTCCACGGCAACACCACCAGCCATTCAATGTAGTTGCGGGTAATCGAATAATCCGGTGCCATCGGAGACATCCGTGATAAGCGATTCAGCTCCTTCAAGCCTTCTTTCTTCACTGGCTCGGGCATGCCGGCTGCTTCCAGCTTTTCGCGCAGCTCTTCAATATCCTTTTGACCCTCGTCCAGCTCGCCCAGCTCCTTTTGGATCGCCTTCATCTGCTCGCGCAGGTAGTAATCCCGCTGCGACTGCTGGACCTGATCTTGCACCTCAGACTGGATCTTGTTGCGCAGTTGCTGCACTTCCAGTTCCTTGGCCAGATGGCGGTTCATGCGCGTCATGCGGGCCATCACATCCGGCGTTTCCAGCAGCTCCTGCTTATCGACCGTAGAAAGAATCGGCAGCGAAGACGCAATAAAGTCGACCAGCCGGCCGGGCTCGTCGATGTTCAGCGCGATGGTCTGCAGCTCATCCGACAAGGTCGGCGATGCGGTGACAATATGCTGAAACTGCGCCAGAATGTTGCGCTGCATGGCTTCCGCTTCCGGGCTCTTTTCCGGATCGATATCTTCAATCACTTCCACTTCCGACTTCATGTACGGCGTCGATTGATCGAAATCCGTCAGCTTCACCCGCTCCGTGCCTTCGGTAAACACGAACAGGCTCTGGTTGGGCATTTTCACCACTTTATGCACCGTTGCCAACGTTCCGACCGCGTACAAATCCGACGGCTGGGGAGTATCCATGCGCGCTTCACGCTGCGCCACGACAATAATGGTCTTCTCTTCCCCTAACGACTGCACCAGTTGGATGGAACTTTCCCGGCCTACCGTCAAGGGCAATACGGCATGGGGAAAAAGAACCGTATCCCGAACGGGCAGAACAGGATAGACCTGTTTTGAGCCATCCTTCTCGCGGCCTTTCCGCTCTCCGGGATGGATAACACTTAAGAAATCGCTGGACATTGAGTCCCCCTCTATCAACCTTTATGCATCTTAGACGCTCAGAATCATCTTTGGTTGCAAAATTATATTATCGGCGGAGCAGCCCATTCAGCGCAGTCAGCATCTCCGCGGCTTCCCCAAGACTCTGGGCTCAAATCTTGCCTCTATCGATTCGATGCAGGATTCAGAACTCGGTACCGCCCTAACTCCTTTACGATGGAACATACTTTTCTCAGGTCAAAGAGCACTGCGTCTGCCTCCTCACTTCCAGGGATGGTGACATCGGCATAAAACATGTACTCCCAGGGGCGCCCGGTCATGGGCCGCGACTCAATCTTGGTCAGGTTCAGTTGCCGCGCGGCAAAAGTATTCAGCGCGTGCAGCAGCGCGCCTGGCCGATTCTCCAGCACAAAGGCCACCGATAGCTTGGTCGGCGCGGCCTCCGTGGGCGCGGAACTGAGCCGGCGGATTAACCAGAAGCGAGTGTAACTCTCTTCACGATCCTCGATGCTTTCCTGCAAAATGCTGGCGCCGTATTGCCGAGCCGCCTGTTTGCTGCCGATGGCCGCCAGGTGATTTTGCCGCGACTCAACCACGTGTCGCACCGCGCCCGCGGTATCGTAAAAGGCAATCGCCTCCAGCTGCGGGTGCGCCGCAAAAAATCCTTTGCATTGCGCCAGCGCTACCGGATGCGACAACACTTGCCGCACTGTCTCCATCCTCACACCTTGCGCCGCCATCAGGTTGTGCCGGATTCGCATTTCCAATTCGCGCTCGACAAAAAATTCATGCGCGAAAAACAAATCGTAAAAATCCATCACCGATCCCGCCAGACTATTCTCCACTGGGATCACCGCTGCATCGACGCGACCCGTGTCCAGCGCTTCCAGCACAGCACCCGCTGCGGCGCAGGGAACAATCGCTCCTTCCGGCAGCAAAGTCAGACTCGCTTCATGACTGAAGGAGCCCAGCTCGCCCTGAATTGCAACTTGCATGCAACCTCCTGACAACACTGCATTGCGCGAAATATTCGAATCTCGCGGCAACCTTCTTTCCGCTTACGCGCAACTTATCACAGGTACCGGCTTGGACTGTAAGGAGACGAATCGAATGTTGTGGACCATCTTTGTAATTCTTCTGATCTTGTGGCTGCTTGGATTCATCGGCTTCCACGTACTCGGCGCGTATATCCATATCCTGCTTGTCATTGCACTGGTTGTTCTCATCTTTGCAATCATCGGCGGAAGGCGCACTGTTGTTTAGCTCGATCACCCCACAAGTGGAACGTCTCGCGGGCCACGTGAGGCGCTCCATTTCAAACTCTTCAACCATCCGGCTCCGTTACTTTGGCGGAACCGGCCGGCTGGAGCTTCAGCAGTATCAAAGCAATCGCAGCACAAAGGAGTAATCCCCATGAATAAGGATCAAGTCGCAGGAAAAGTCGATCAGGTTGCAGGCAAAGTGAAACAGGGCGTCGGCGAAGCCGTCGGCAATGACAACCTCGCGAATCGCGGTGTGGCAGACCAGGTAAAGGGCGCTGCTAAGGAAACCTGGGGCAACGTGAAGGATGCGGCCAACAAGAGCCACGAGCAGCAGGCTCACGATACACGCGAAAATATTTCCCGCAAAGTGGAAGACACCAAGAATCGCGTCAACGACAAGATCGATGCCATTAAAGAACAGCATCGCATGAATGACGTTTCCAATCGGACTGCCTGATAGTCCGCGCGCCGGCGGACGCATTTGACGTCCACGGCATGCATCCCTGCCATGGAAACGCCCTCAGGAGCCGCAGCCCTGAGGGCGTTTGACTTTGAGCCAGCTATTTTCGAAACAGCAGGTCGGCGGCAACCGCCAGGAAGAACACAAACGAAATAATTCCGTTCATCGTAAAGAATGCTGCGTTCAAACGCCGCAGATCACTCGGTGAAATGAGCTGGTGCTCATAGATCAGCATCGCGGCCACTGCGAAAACGCCGACGACAGAAATCCAACTCAGATGAAATAAGACGATCAAGGCCACCAATAGCAACAGCATCGCGAAATGCATGGCGCGCGCGATCCAGAACGCGGCCTGCAACCCAAATTCCTGCGGAATACTATGCAGCCCTGCCTGCAGATCGTGCTCGTAATCCTGGCACGCATACAGCACATCAAAGCCGCCCACCCAGAACAACACCGCACCCGTCAGCACCACAATTCGCGGATCGAGCGATCCTCGCACTGCAATCCAAGCCGCCGAGGGCGCAATCCCCAACGACAGCCCCAGCACCAGATGCGACCAGTGCGTGAACCGCTTGGCATAAGAATAGAAAAAAATTATGGCCAGCGCCAAAGGGGCCAGCTCCAGCGTCAGCCGATTGAGCCGGCTTGCCGCCAGCAAAAAAACTGCGGCCGAGATAATGGTGAACCCAATCGTGAATTGCCGACTCAAGTGACCCGCCGGAATTGCCCGCATCGCCGTCCGCGGATTCACGCGATCAATCTCTGCATCCGCCCACCGATTAAAGGCCATCGCCGCCGACCGCGCCGCAATCATGCAGACCACGATCCAGAACAGCACCCGCCATGGAGGCAGTCCGCCGGCCGCAAGCATCGCTCCAGTCAGTGCGAACGGCAGCGCAAATACAGAGTGTTCCCACTTGATCATTTCCAGCGTGGTGCCAAGCCGACTGCTCATTTCCCCTGTCCTTTTTCCATGGAGGCGCTACGCCTTCCGTCAAGAAACTTCATTTCTCAAGTGTAGAGCCTGTCCGCGACCAGATCACTGCGAGCCACCCCCACCGCACGCTGATTCGCCGAATTAAAATTCGATTCAAACGTTTCGCCACCCACCGCCAGTACAATTCAACAATGGCTGCCGCGGACAAGCACCGAAGGCATTCCTTGAACCGAAGTGCAATTCCTGCCACGAACTGAAACCACGCTGCATCTAACTTCCATCTGGCTCAAAGTTCGATCCGGAGAAGCGCGCTTCTACTGGCAGCAAACGAGCCAGACCGAATACGTGAGCAGTGGGCGACAATTGACGCAACGCATCAGGAATTTCGAACCGGTAATGTAAGCCCCTTTCGCACCACCTCTGTCGAAGATCAAAAACGCAGTACGAAGCAGCAAGGAAATAGCGAATTTGACCGTCAACAAAGAACCGCAGATCAATCCGTGGCTCATCGCGCTTTCGGTGATCCTGCCTACGTTCATGGAGGTGCTCGATACCTCCATTGCGTCGGTGGCGTTGCCCTATATCGCCGGAAGCCTGTCGGCCAGCACTGATGAGGCGACATGGGTGCTTACCAGCTATCTGGTGGCCAACGCGATCATTCTGCCGGTCAGCGGGTGGTTCGGCCAGCGCTTCGGACGGAAGCGTTTCCTGCTGACCTGCATCGTCATCTTCACGGTCAGTTCCTTCGCTTGCGGCGCTTCCACCAGTCTGGCGATGATTTTGCTGGCGCGCGCGGTTCAGGGCGCGGGTGGCGGGGCGCTCCAGCCCATCTCCCAGGCCATCATGCTGGAAAGCTTTCCCGAGGAGAAGCGTGGCCAGGCCATGGCCCTGTATGGCCTAGGGGTCGTGGTCGCTCCTATTCTGGGTCCCACCCTGGGGGGCTATCTGACCGACGCCTATTCCTGGCGCTGGACCTTCTATATCAATATCCCCATCGGAATCCTGGCGTTCATCATGATTACGCGCTTCGTCCACGATCCGGAGTACATCCGCAATGCCAAGCCCGGCCCTCTGGATGGAATCGGCCTGGGGCTGCTCGCGACCTGGCTGGCTAGTTTGCAGATCATTCTGGACAAGGGTCAGGAAGATGACTGGTTTGGCGCCACCTGGATTCGCTGGGCTACCGCCATTCTCGTCGTTACGTTCGTTGCTTTTATTTGGCGCATGTTGGTCAAAGAAAGGCCACTGGTGAACCTGCGCGTCTTTCTCCATCGAAACTTCGCCCTCGGCTGCATTCTGATTGCGCTGTTTGGCGGATGTATCTATGGCCTGATCACGCTGCTTCCGCTCTTCTACCAGGAGGTCATGCTGTACCCCGCCTACAATGCGGGCATTGCCGTTAGTCCACGTGGCTTGGGGGCGGTGGTAGCGATGCCGCTCATTGGCATCCTCACGTCCAAAATCGACAATCGCTGGTTGATCGGCGGAGGTTTTTTGATCTTTGGAATCTGCGGCATCTGGTTTGGCGAGGTCAATCTAGCTATATCCCCGTGGTCGTTTATATGGGCGATCATTTTAAGCGGCTTTGGTTCGGGAATGGTCTTCGTTCCGCTTTCGACAACCACCGTTGCCGGGCTGACCAACCAAGAGATGGGCAACGCGACTGGGCTCTACAACCTGTTGCGTAACGTCGGCGGCAGCATCGGCATTTCGCTTACGGATACGATGCTGGCCCGGCACTCGCAACTGCACCAGGCCAACCTGGTCCAGAATCTGACGCCAAGCAGCCGTATCTATCAAGAGCAGCTCAGCCAGGGAATCAGTTCGCTGGGACCGAAGATTGGAACGGCATCGGCGGGCGCCGGCACCTTAGGTCAGATTTACAGTTCGCTCAATGTCCAGGCGCTGCTACTGTCCTATGTCGACGACTTCCGCTACCTCGCCCTGGCATCGTTTGCTTGCCTGCCTGTGGTCTTCCTGCTACGCAAGGCAATCCGGCAAAAGGGTGCCGTCGTACACGCGGATTAAAGCCTATCCCGACCCATCAAAGTGCAGCGGCGCAACCTTCCTCGTGGAAAGTTGCGCCGCTTGGCTCTATATCGACCGGTGCACCGCTTGAACCCGATCTACGTCTTTTTGCTCTTTTCCGTCTTCTCGTTGGAGACGACCAGGTCGTTCGTTACCTGGAAAACATTCGGCACCTGCCTCGCGCGCGTGTAGGCCAGCTGACTGTCCATCTGGCTATCCACCACGCCGTACAAGGTCACCCTGCCATTCTGAACAGAGATGCGAATTGGACGCCACGGAACGATTGCGTACTGTTGCAGCGGCGGATATCCATAAATCGCGCGAAATGTCGCAACCCGGATTTGATCATCAAACTGCGAAACCGGGTCGACGCTGATGTTGTTGATCACTTCCTTCACGCCCGGGGTGTATGCCGCCAGTGCAACCGCGGATTGCTGCGTCACCGGACCAATCGCATGACCGCCCAGTTGCACCACCCCGTTCTGGACAGCCACTGAAATCGCATCGAACACCTCGCCATACCCGACGCGATCCATTTCGATCCGTTTCAACAAATTTCTTTGCAGCACGTTGTCCGCTATGGTTGGGCCGCCGACGGCAATATTGTCGCGCACGTCTTTGATGCCCTTGGTCTTTTTTGCTTTCTTGATCGCCTGCGCCTTATACGCAAACAGGCTGACCTGACCGGACAGGGTCACCGTTCCATCCTGCACCATGACGGTCACATCTTTGAAGTTCTTGTTTTTCAATTGCTCCTTCACCGCGTTCGTCAGCGCCGCGTCGGAGGCTCCCGTGTCTGCTGCAAACACGGATGTCGAACGGCTCACCAGAACATTCGTTCCTATCCCTGTCATTGCCACACAACAAAGCGCAATCAACAGCCTGGATACAACTGCATTCCTTCGCATGAGTGTCCTTCTCCTTCTGCCCTGTTCGCTTCACCAGCGGTGACCATGGCCACGTGTTTCCCGTTGTCGTGTAGTCTACGCCGCAGATCGCAGCGCCGCCCATTTGCTACCGGGTGGCAGGCTGAAGCTCAACCTACATAGACGCGACCGCTGGAAAAGAGTTGCAGGTTCGCCGCTCCTGCCCACGCTTTCAGTTTTATCCGGTCGGATTGCCCTTAAGGACTGCCCGCATCGCGTCGTATGCGCCCCGCGCCGCCAACTCCGGAGTCGGCAGTGCCAGGCACTCGAATGCCAAAGCACCCCGGTAGCCGATCTCCTTCAACGCTGCAACCGCTTCCATGAAATCGTAATGACCCGTCCCCGGATAGCCCCGATTGCTGTCCGCGATGTGAACATGGCCGACATACCTTCCCGCCGCGCGGATATTTCGCCCAATCTGATCCTCTTCGATATTCATGTGATAGGTGTCGATTTGCAGTTTCAAATTCGCAACATCAAACTTTTCAATGGTCCGAACACATTCTTCGATGGTGTTCAGGGTATCGCTTTCATAGCGATTCATCGCCTCCAGCACTAACGTCACGCCGGATTCCTGCGCTACCGGCAGGCAGGCGTCCAAAGCTTCCGTCAGATTCCGCTCGTACTCAGTCCGACTCCGGGATTCCTTCACCAGGTCCTTCATCAGCCCCACAATCACAATGCTGCCAAACTCCGCGCCCAGATGGATGAAATCCTGCAATCGAGTAATCGCTCGGCGTCGC
Source organism: uncultured Acidobacteriota bacterium (assembly GCA_963735505.1). Classification (GTDB taxonomy): domain Bacteria; phylum Acidobacteriota; class Terriglobia; order Terriglobales; family Acidobacteriaceae; genus JAKAAZ01. The sequence goes on from CAVTLR010000019.1 coordinate 1,047,233, forward strand.
GCGTCCTCATCGCGGCTGGTCAGGCTGAGTCCGTCGCGCACCAAAGCCAGACCCGTGCCAATCGAAGACATCCACAATCCAGTCGCCTGGAACGCCGCGCGAACCTCGCGCAGGTTCACCTCCGCGGAGTCGGGCACATGCAGTTCCACCGCGTCATAACCGATCTGTGCGGCCTTATGTATGCAATCCGCATAGTTTCCCCGCAGTACCAGCGGAGCTTGCGCGGCAGCTTCTTTGACGATCGTCACGACCAACTTCATCGCGCTCTCCGGTTCTACTTATGTCGCCCGCGAATCTGCAGGTACAAGCTGAATACGTTCGCCTCGTCGCGCACTCCAATGATGGAAACGTTGCGCGTCAAATCCCATTGTCCCTGGATCAATTGCTGGGCTGTGCTGTTCACGTTGGTGGCAAAGGTAAAGGTGAAATTCCTTCCCACCTGCTGTTCCACTGTGATGCGAGCCGTCGAATCTCCCAGCGTTCCCACGAAGTTTGGATCGACACGCACGCTGCCCACACCAAACAGCTTTTGCACGCGGCTGCTGACCGCCGCATTCAGCGCTCCTCCCAGCAACGCTTCTGTGGTCAGGTTCGCGCCCGCCTGCTGCTGTTCCCCATACATCGCGGCCTGCTCATTGGTGCGTCCCAGCGCCAAGAGCGCCAGTACATCGGCCTGCGTCAGCGGAGGTTCAGAACGATAAGAAATCTCCAGCTTATTCGGCGGGCCGTGCAGGCTGATAATGATGTCGTAGTTCTGCACTCTCGCCGACGCTTCCAGGTCGATCTCTGGAGAGATGGCGACCGGATTGGCGAAGATGATGTCTCCTTGCTGCAGGTTATATTTGGTCCCTGCAAAGGAAGCCGAACCCTCGGTAATATCAATCCTCCCTAACACCGAAGGGCTTTCCAGCGTGCCGCGAACACGGAGATTGACGTCCCCCGCCAGCGACGCAAAGGAGTTCTGAAATCCAAGTTCTGGGGCCGAGGTCACGTGAATATCCAGGTGCACGCGATTCATCGGTGAGGTTGGATCGATCGGCGCCGCTACCCCCCCTCCCCCGGTCACAAGCGATGCCAGGTCCACATTGCTGTCAATCCCAAAACGCATCAGCTCGACGTTCCCGCTTACGATCAGGCTGTCGAGATTTCCCAGCAAGCGCAGCTTTGCATTCACAGAGCTCGACACTCCCTTGGGATAGCGAATGCGAACGTGCTGCGTGGTCGCTGTCAGGTCGACGAAGATCCCATTTTGATAACCGACGAATCCTTTTACTTCCAAATCGCCGCCGCCCGACGAGCCATTCAACTGCTGCACCACCAACCGATCCTGGTCGAACGCCATGGTCCCGTTCATGTCCGTCAGACCATTGGTGACGTTTACCATGTGCATGTTGATGTGGCTCAGCTCAGCCCGTCCTTGCAGATTCGGCTTATGCGCCGTTCCGCGCGCGTTCACCACAAATTTCACCTGGCCTGAAGATTGAATGTCCTTGTTCATCACGGAGGCGAGTGCAGCGTCAATCGTTCCCTCCGATTGCAGCCGCAGGGCATCTCCCTTCATCAGGTCGACCGTGCCGCCCGCAACGAAATCCATATTCGTCCCTTGAACATGGACTGGTTGCAACCGCAATACTCCATCCCGCAACGACGCCAGCAGCGGACCCTGCGAATGCATCGGGATGCCCCCCACCGTTGCGGTGAGCGTGTTTATCTCCGCGTCTGCCTGGATTTTTGCAGCATCGGCCAGCGGTCCGGACAGCGTAATTTTTCCGACCAGCGAAGATTCCGCGTTGATGTCGGAAGAACTCGCCATCCGCAACACTGGACCGATATTGAAATCCGCAAATGTCAGCTGCATTTGCGCCGGATAGTCTCCGCTCAATTGGACCTGGCCGCCTAGATCCATGTGCGTCTGAAAAAGGACCGCGTGCGAACTCAGCGACAGGGTTCCGTGTTGCACATTGGCGACGGCATGCAGCCGTCCCATCGGCTGTCCGTTCAGGGTTAGGTTTTGGCTATCTATTTCCCCGCTCGCCAGCAGATTCCGCGGAGTTCCTTCCACATGCGCCAACAAGTCCAGACTGCCCCCCGCCCGCAGCTTTGAATTTTCAAGGGCCGCAACCTTCGACAGCGCGAAGCCGTGCCCTGCCATCTCCCCCTGCAATGCTCCGGATCGGTCGTCATACTGTAGATCGCCAATGGCCACCCCGTCGGCAGCGGCCAGTCGAATGTGGGTCGCCTGCAACAGATGTCCCTGCGCGGAAAGCACCATGTCCGCCGAGGCGATTGGCTGCCCGTATGCGACTGCGTGCGTCAGCAGAAGCTGGCCGGAACCCTCCAGGTCGTCCACCGTTCCCACCACATGCGCATGCGCTTCCATGATTCCGGAAATGGGATATGAAGTCCCGGCAGCCGCCTGCAGATCCGCCACGGAAACGTGGGTCGACTGTATCGTCGCCGTCACTTGTGTGTGCTTGTTATAGGTATAGGTGTCAGGCGCGGTGCGGTCTGGAGAGAGATCCAGATCCGAGTGAATCACAGCGTCACCCTGCACGAGTTCTCCGTTACGCAGAATCAGCCGCGCCGGCGCATACGAAATATCGCCGTGAAACTGATCCCATCGCAGCAACTCCGGCGGCGGCCGCGTTTCTCCCGCCTTTTCCGGTTCGCTCCGTGACATCACCATTTCGAACGGTCCGGAATCCAGATGCCCCACCGCCTGCAAAGCGAAAAAAGAACCGTGAACATCGCCATGAAACGTTGCCGCATCCAGCAAATGCAATGGCAGTGCGTGTGGCGAACCCACGGGCGTCGCTCGCAGATCTGTGATTGTCAACAGCTGGTCGAATTCGCCCAGGTCTCTACCCACCACATCCAGTCGCAGCGCGCTGTGCAGATCTTTGTCCAGCAAATCGAGCGTGCCCACGCCGTGCACTTGTGTAGCGGGCGTGTGCAAATTCGCATCTTGAATCACCAGGTGGCGATGATCCCCGAGATAATCTGCATGCGCAGGACCGCTGACCGGCACCAGGCCCAGGGTATTGCGCGGAACGCTCAGCATCAGATCGCCATGCACATCGAGGCCATTTCCGTCGCCCGTCCAGCGGACTGTCACTTTGCCCGAGGCCGCGGTGGTGAATCCTATATTCCATTCCGCCCTGGGAGCGGTGGCCTTCAAGATCAATGGCAAAGTGACATCGGAAACCTGCGCGTCGATGTTCGCCTGCATCGGCTGATACTGCTTCACCTCTGGCTCGATCGGCTTTTTCTCAAACTTCTTGTGCAGCCGCTCCAGCAGCTCGCGCGGACTCAGGCGCCTATGCCCGGGAGACGAACCCACGCTTTTCGCAGCCGGCAACACCACCGGCGCCGATGGCCCAACGCAGTGCCGCAACACCATGTTTCCTGAAATCTTTCCGCCGTCTTCCAACACCGAGGAAAAATCCGTCAGCACGCAATCGTTGTCATCCACCGCAACGTTGGTGCGCAGATCTACGTTCCGCAGCCGCAGCCATGGAGCTTCCCATTCCCCGGCGCGTAGATCGACATGCCCGGACACGCGAAACTTTCCATCGGCCGCGCCATGGGCTTCGATTGAAAGCTGCGCCTTCCCATTGCGCAATTCATCTTCCCCGGTCATGGCTCCAATCTGGCGCGCGTCTACCGAGCCCCACACATTTGTCTTCCAACTGGGAGCGGAAAAGTCCTGTACTTCTCCGGTCGCCATCAACCGCGATTCACCAGTCTGCAAATTCAGGCTATCGATCTTGATCGAATCGCGCGTTAGCTGCAGCCGCACCTGCAAACGCGAATGTGTCTCGGTCGAGTTCTTCAGCCGGAACGTAATGTTTCTTGTATCGAGACTCGCCTGATACGCGCTCTGCTCCGGCACGTACCGCATGATCAAGTGCATCGGCCCAGCCGCCAGCTCAAATGGAATCTTGCGGTCATTCACCAACACCATGCCATCCTCAATCCGAGTTTGCTCAATGGCCATGCTCAACAGCGTCTGAGGCAGCGACTCATTGCTGGCCACGCGCGGTTGCGGCTGGTTCGTCGTTCCATCCGGCAACACAATTAGATGAAATGTCGGACTTACCGCCGTCAGACTGGCCAGGCGAAGCTTGGGAGTAAGAAAGGTCAGCAGGCTTGCGTCCAGCGTCAGGTGCTGAACATGAAAGTAAGGAATTTCGCCCGAGCCTTCTTTGCCATGGATCGTCAGGTCCTCAATATCGATGGTGAAGTGGCGCACGCTCCAGCGAAACGATCCCATCTCCACCCGGCCGCCGGTAGCCCGCTCCATCACATCAATCACGGCCTGATGCACATGCGCTGTGAAAGCTGGCGTCGAAGCATACCACGCCAGCGACCCTATTAAGCCCGCGATCAACAGTGCCCCGACGCCGCAGGTGTAAGCCGCCCACCGCCAGCGTGATCTTCGCTTGGTCGTCGAGGCGTCCTCTGTCATTGGCCGCCTTCCCGGGTGATACTCTCTCCATCGCTTCGAGATTCCGCGTAAGCGGGATCCAGAATTTGCACGTGGCCTTCAGCCCGCAGACTCTTCAGCCACTCATCGATTAAGCTGCTGACCTGCCGCTGCCGAAGTATCTGGCGAATTTTCGGCGCAACCGTCTGCAGATCTGGCAAAGGCTGCTTGTTCTGCTGCAACTCTGGTGTCAGCACCTGATCGTAATACGTTCTGACCTGGGCATTTGAAACCTGGACCACGACGCCAAATCGCACATCTACAAATTTCAAGATCGCCAATCGCTCGCTCATACGATCTTGAATCTCATTCGGCGTAAATCCGTGCAGTGCCAGAAACGCCTTCCACCCCGCATCCGTCTCGCAATCGGTGTATGTGGCGGCAGAAATCTGCTGTCGCATGGTTTCAATCGCCTGCTCCACATCCTTCTGCGACACCACCGCAACCCCTGGCTGCAACGCCCGCTGTTGATCAATTAAAGTGCGATCGATCACACGATTCAGCGCCCGCTGCGGCGTGTTATCCGCGGCCGGTTCAACCCCCGGCAGCAGCGCAGAAAATCGCATTTCATCGTCAACATCACTGGCCAGAATTGCCTGTCCGTCCACATCGGCAACCACGCGATCGAGCACCGCTGTCCTCTGCGTTTGTGCCCGCGCCGGCGACCTGCCGACTAGCCCACAACCGAGCAAGCATGCGGACAGTAGCAATCCGTGCAACACCTCGCGCGACCTGCCGCACCGCGTCTGTTCCCGCCTCCGCTCGATCATGACGCTCGCCCTCAAAACGACTGCCCGATGCTGAAGAAGAAGTTGAAGTGGCCGGAGTTGCCCACATATGGCGGTTGGCCGTTGTAGTCCAGCTTCGCGGGTAACAAGCCCGGATCGGCCACCACCGGGTACACCGTTGGATTCATGTTATAGCTGAAGTCCAGACGGATCGGGCCTACGGGTGTCTTGTATCGCAACCCCAGACCGGCAGCCTGCGAATCGTAATTGAAGTTGCACGTCCCCGTCCCGCTGGGAGGAGTCAGGTTGTAGCAGGTCTGCACATCCGGCTGGTGCCAACGAATCAGCGACGGAAAAATATCGGAGGCATTCTCATACACGTTGCCAAGATCTTCGAAAATCACGAAGCCAAGATTGTTTCCGATCAATGGCAATGGAACCGGAGGAATACGCAGTTCCGTGCTATTCACGAACGCCCCCGAACCGCCCACCGGATACCCGGTCTGCAAATCGCGTGGACCCGCGGCATTCACGCTGAAACCGCGATGCGACGTGGCGCCGCCGGCATAGAGCCGTTCTGGCAGCGGAATCAGATTGTAGGAAGGATCGCCATAAGTGTTTTCAAAACCGATGCGTGTACTACGCGCCAGAATCCAGTTCTCCTTGTTCAGCCGATAATAGTTCGCCTCCGTAACATCCACGCGATTGAAATTTGCCTGCGACGCAAACCCTTCCCAGGCGAAAAATTGCTGCGCCGAAAGATACCACCCGCTGGTCGCGTCAAGTGGATTGTTGCGGGTGTCATGCACCCAGGTAATTCCCGGCCCGCTGACCCGTGTCGGCTGCGACAGCAGCGGAATCAATTCCGCGCTGACCTGCAGGCTGTTCGGATTCACATAGACATAGCGATAGGTAAACGAATAGATCAGCGTATTCGCCCGGTTCGGCCGCTCCGTAAACACCACCGACCCGCTCAACGTCGATGCTTCGTAGGTCGTCACATTTTGATTGCTGACATAGCCGCCGGAGAGAGAAAAATCAAAAGTTTTATAGTCATAAAATTTGGGCACGTTATAGGTCATGATGGCTTGCTGCTCCAGCGTGCCATACGCGGTCTGCAGACTGATGGTGCGGTTCCTGCCGCCCAGGTTAATGCGGCTCACATCAAAGGAAATACGCGGGCTGATTCCGAACTTGCCATTGGGGCTGCACACAAACGCATTTGGATTGGCCACGCCCAACTCGATGAGCGAGGCTGCCGACGGACAATTGGTTTGCGGATTGCCCGTCTGGACTTCAAATCCAAAGCCGTAGTCATAGTTCCAGCGATGCGCCTCGGTCACGTTTACCAGCACATCTTTCCGCGGCTGCGTTCCGCGCGGATTCACAATGCCGGTATCCACTTCGCTGAACAGCGCCAGGTTATAGAGTCGCCGTTGCGTGTCCAGAATTGCGTTGCGGTTCAGCGGATCGCCGGGTTTGATCTCCATCAATTTATCGACCACCTGCGGCTTGGTGTAATGCAGTCCGCTGATCAGCACATGATTCACGTAAAAAGGATTGCCTTCGTGCACTCGCACATCAATGTCGATGCGGTGCGGATCAAGCGGATCGGGATGCTGCTCGAACTCCAGTTCCACCTGCGAAAATCCGTGTCGATAGTAATAATCGAAAAGCTGCAAGCGATCTCCCGCCAGCGTAGTCAACGAAAAAGGCTCGCCCGGGCGCGTATTCATCTGCTCCAGCAACGCTACCTTTGACACCTTCTCGACACCGTTCAACCTCACCTCTCCAATTGTCTGCTGCACGCCCTCGTGAATTTCATAGGTCACGTGCACGATCGCTACCTTGGCCTTCTGCGCCCCGGGGGTTGCATCCGAATCGGTCACCGCTGGAGTGACCGTGACATTGCCGAAGCCGTTGCTCCTATAGAGGGCTTGAATCGATGCCACATCCTGTGCCTGCAGCTCCTGACTGTAAATGCCGTGCGAGTTCGCACGATCGGCAGCCTGCACCGCCAGCCGCTCTTTTACAACACTTCGGTCGAAGTAGTGATTGCCGGTCACTGTAACCGATACCACCTTATGCAATGGTCCAAGATCGACCTTGTAAAAAATGTTCTCTTCATTCGGCCCGGGCTTCTCGACTACGTGCGTCACATGCACGTCGAAATAACCCTTCTTCTGGAAGTGATCCCGAAGATTGCCATCGCCTTCATCCAGCAGGTCAGGATCAACCGCGCCCTCGTCATAGACAGGGACCAGTTGCTTCAGATCGCGCTGCGAAATCTTGGCGCCGATCGCGCTGATGCGCACCACCGGGCCGCGATTGACCTGGAACTGATAGTTGATGGAGTTGGTTGCCGCATTGAAGACCTCGGGGCCCGATCGAACCGTCGCCTCCAGCCGGTTTTGTTTTTGATACTTTTTGCGCAATTTCGTTAGCGCGCGGGGCACCGTATTCGCCGTCACGGTGGATCCCTGTTTCAACTTCGCGATCTTGCGGAATTCTTGATCCGTAAGCGCGGTTGTGCCGATCGCTTCCACCGCACCGACTTTTGCCTGCGGCCCCGCGTTCACCGTGTAAATCACATCCACCAGGTGGCGACCACCCGCCGGCACCGTTTTCACCGACACCTTAGGAACGTGGAAGCCGTTCCGCTCCAGCGCGCTCCGCAGATGTTCTGTCGCCTGGTCCAGTTCCTGGGCCGTGAACGACTCACCCAGCTCCAGCCGCGTGGCCCGCTGGATCTGCGCCGCCAACGTGTCCTGCTTCATGCCCTGGATGTACAGCCGGCGCAGAAACAGTTGCGGTACTCCGTCGAATGTGACCGTGATCTGACCACCGGATCTCCACTCCCTCAGCCACAATGCTGCGATAGAGTCCGGTCGCGAACAGCGCGTGCAGGCTCTCCTTGACGTCCTTCTCAGTTAACTTTTTCCCCGGTTGAAGAGGAAGTCGATCTTTCACACCCACCAGGTCCTGATCCAACACGCCGGTGAATACCACGGCGTGCACCGGCAGGCCATACCAGGTCTTCAGGTCGCGATATCGCAGGAATGCTGGGCTTCGCTGGATGGCAGGGTTCTCGACAGGAGCAGAGGCGACCGCGCCTTGCTGGGAAGTCTTTGCGTCTTGCGCTAACGGACTTCGAGCCGCGGCAAACCCCGCCGTGGCCAGCCCGATCCCAACGGCGCAGAGCCCGATTCGCGCGACCAATCCAATGCGTGCGAAATGAGGATGTGGATGGCTTTTTTGCAAAGAAATAGACCTATGAACGGTCCGTCCACAACCGTTGCCACAGTGATTGATTTTTCCGACAGCAAGTCCTCGGGTTCCAGACGCTCGACGACGGATCGACGAACCCAGATTGCCTTGGAATACGGTGATCGAGAGACTCCGTTTGCCTATGGTTAGCATACGCAACCTGTATGTCTCTCGTCTTGCCTGGGCCATAAATCCTGACTAATTCTGTTCAAACCCGGGGTGGCGAAAGATGTTCCTCACCGCGCGCCCGGCAAGTTCGCACCTACACTCCCATGCGCCGCTGCGCCGCCGCCGGCAATCCACTCCCATACCCGTTCCTTATACTGATAGAGAATGGATTCGGCTTCCAATCCGGCATTCTCCTCCTCGCAGGATCGCTACTCCCGGCAAATTCTCTTTGCAGGCATTGGGGAGCAGGGTCAGCAAAAACTATTCGCCGCCCATGTCGCCATCGTTGGCTGCGGAGCAACGGGAGCGGCCGTCGCAGGCCTTTTGGCGCGCGCTGGGGTTGGCGCGCTGACGCTGGTCGATCGCGACTATGTCGAATGGAGCAATCTGCAGCGGCAAGTCCTGTTTCAGGAGGAAGACGCCGCCGAAGGCCTGCCCAAAGCGGAGGCTGCGCGCCGCCGCATCGCCCAATTCAACAGCCAGACCCAGGTCCATGCCCACGTCGCCGACCTGATTCCGGCGAATATCCATTCCATCCTGGCCGACGCGCAGTTGGTATTGGACGCGACCGACAACTTCGAGACCCGCTATTTGCTGAATGACTATGCCGTCCAACAGAATAAGCCGTGGATTTACGCCGGCGCGGTCGGTTCCTACGCCGTCACCATGAATATTTTGCCCGGCGTCACCGCCTGCCTTGCCTGCATCTTTCCCGAGCCACCCTCCGGAGATTGTCGAGACCTGCGATACCAGCGGCATTTTGAATCCCGCCGTCAATCTTGCCGCCTCATTAGAAGCGGTGGAAGCGATCAAGTGGATCGTAGGAGCTCACGATCGTATGCGACGCACGCTTTTTTCCTGCGACGTATGGACCAATGAAATCTCGGAAATCGACACCTCGCGTCCGCGGGCCACCTGCTCCGTATGCGTGCATCATCAATTTCCGCATCTCAGCGGCGTTGGCCGCCCGCAGATCACGCTGTGCGGCAGAAACTCCGTCCAGATTCACGAGCATCATCGTCCCATCGACTTTGCCGAGCTCACCCGCAAACTCGAAGCCCATGGCACAGTTCGGTCCAATGAAATGCTGTTGCGCTTCGATCGCGGACAACATCGCATCACAATATTTAAGGATGGTCGAGCGATTGTTCAGGGCACGACAGATGTGGGGCTGGCTCGCAGTCTCTACTCCCGCTTCGTCGGCAGTTAATTCCGGGCGCGGGCAACCCCTGCGACGTCATCAACCTCTAAAACACGGAGCAATCGAAGCAACAATTATGGATGATTCCAAGAAAGACTCAGGAAAGGGCAGAACGCATTCAGATTCAATGACCAAAAACACATTGCGAACTGCCGAGAAGACCCCCTCCCCCACTCCCTCTCAACCCTTAACGGCGGAAGCTCGACCTGTACAGCAGCAACAACGTCGTAATCCCCCGATCGCCGGCGAACTGGCGGCCATTGCATCAGCGCAGCAAGGAGACGGAGCGTCGTTTGAGATTCTCTATAACATGCACAAGCGCCGCGTTTACTCACTTTGTCTGCGGATGCTTGGCAACGTTGCAGAGGCGGAAGATTTAACGCAGGAGGCATTTCTGCAGCTGCATCGCAAAATCAGCACGTTTCGCGGCGATTCAGCCTTCTCCACCTGGCTGCATCGAATGGCCGTCAACGTCGTCCTTATGCATTTGCGAAAAAAAGGGCTTCCTCTGGTCTCGCTGGAAGAAACTCTGGAACCTTCGCAGGAAGATGGGCCGCGCAAGGACTTTGGCACACGCGACCTGACCCTGTCGGGCTCCATCGATCGTGTCACGCTGGAACGCGCAGTGGAAGAATTGCCCCCGGGCTATCGCATGGTTTTTGTTCTTCATGATGTGGAAGGCTATGAGCACAACGAAATCGCAGGTATGCTGCAGTGCTCTATTGGTAACAGCAAATCTCAACTACATAAAGCCCGCATGCGCTTACGCAACTTATTGCGTCAGGACACGAACGGGAAGGTGGACGCATGACATCCAAGCAGACCCACACGCCACGAGATTGCGACGAATTCCAGCGGCAACTGCCAGAGCTTTTCGATTCTGAGCAGGATCTGCAGGCCCACGGTCACTTGCAAGGCTGTGAGAACTGTTCCGCCTTGGTGCGCGACTTGGAATACATCGCCGCCCAGGCGAAATTGTTATTGCCTATCCACGACCCCAGTCCTGCGGTTTGGGACAATATTCAAACTGCGCTCGCCCGCGAGAAGGATGTCAACAAGAATTCCTGACCTGCCTGGTCATTGAAACTTGTCGGTGAATGCCCTTCTATCTCATTTAAAATCCAGCAAAGATTGCTGGAGGGTCGCCGTTCACACCACGTCACAAGCCAGAGCGGATCACGTTCTTTTGCCCAAACGCATTGTTCTGACTGGATTCATGGGTGCGGGCAAAAGTACGATCGGTCCTCGTCTGGCGCAGCGCCTGGGCTGGACCTTCATTGATCTGGACGAGGAAATTGTCCGCACCGAACAGCAAAATATCGCCCAGATTTTCGACTCCATCGGCGAAGCCCGCTTTCGCGAACTGGAACAAAATGCGCTCGCCACGACCCTGCGCCAGGAAAATATTGTCCTAGCCCTGGGTGGCGGCGCCATTGAAACCGCGGCCAACCGCCAGCGCATTCAAGAAGACGACGCGACCCTATTGCTGTACCTCGCCGCTCCTTTGGAGGTACTGATCGAGCGTTGCGAGCAACAACAATTGCACCGCAAAGCGGTTCGACGGCCTATTCTTGAAAAGCGTGCTGAGCTGGCCGAGAGATTTCAACGAAGACGCCCGTTGTATGAACTGGCCGACTGGACCGTCGACACCACCGGCAAAACTTTGGACGAGCTGGTTCACATCATCATGACTCGATGGAATACGGCTCCGAGAGGGTGACCAATCGATGACAGACACCCCAGTACCACCGACCTATTCCAGCTCCGGCAGCAGCGTGCGCGGCCACATTCTGTTTGCGTTCGGCATCGCGCTCACCTTGTACTTTGCCTGGCTGCTGCGCGATGTGCTGGTGCTGCTCTACGTCAGCGCTCTTGCAGCGATTGTCCTCATGCCGGTGGTGCGTGGGGTGCAGCGCATCCGCATCCGCAACTGGCATCCTGGCCACGGCATTGCCATCCTCATCATCATGGTGGCGTTGGTGGGTTCGGTCACGCTCTTCTTCATCCTTACCCTGCCACCCGTCGTGCGCGAGTTGACCACCTTCGTCAAGGCTCTTCCCGGTCGTAGCCCGGAGTATTTGCGGAAAATTGAAGATCTGCCAATCCTTCGGGATATGAACCTGACCGCCATTGAAGCCAAGCTGAAGCAGGACACAGCGCAGAATGCCGGGATTTTTGTCTCTTCGGTCAGTAACTGGGCGACCAAGATTTTTGAAATCATCACAGGCATCATCCTCACCATCTACTTTCTGGCTGAAGGAGAACATGTCTACAAGTGGTTCCTGTCGCTTGTTCCCCAATACCGCCGTGAGCGGCTCGATGAAACCCTGCGGCGCGCAGCAGAACGGATGGGTCGCTGGCTGCTGGGCCAACTGGCCCTGATGCTGATCCTGGGCATCTGCAGTGGCGTCGTTTTCGGCGCCATTCATCTGCGGTACGCATTCGCCCTTGCGGTGCTGATGGGCGCTTTCAATATCATTCCCGTAGTCGGCGCGCTCGTCTCTACCTCCGTCGCCATGCTGGTCGCCGCCAGCGAATCGTGGGAGAAAGTCGTCGTCATCCTTGTGTTTGAACTGGTCTACTCACAGATTGAAAATGCCTTCCTCACTCCCCGCATTATGAAGTCGCGCGTCGACCTGGCCGGTACCGCCGTCTTTATCGCCCTGCTGTTGGGCGTCAGCCTTGCCGGAGTGGCTGGAGCCCTGGTCGCCGTTCCCACGGCGGTGCTGGTGGCCGTGCTGATTGACGAATATGTGATTCAGCCGGCGAAAGTTGGATCTCCAGACAGTCTTCCTGATTCCGCGGATCACTAAAAACTCGGCTTCGCGCGCCCGCACGCAGAAATCACCTTTGTCCCACTCATTGCTCTCGCGGAGGGCAAATGCGTCCTTCCCCGGTGTTTCCCCCGCCCTGCGGAAGGATGCCCTTCCTTTGTTATCCTGAGGTGTGCCCAGATTTGGTTTCTCCCGAAAACTCCTGCCAACCAGACGAATTGAACTGGCTTCTCCGCAGCGGAAGGCACTTCCGGTCGGCACCCCTCACCTGTGTGTCGTCTCGCCTGAGGGATTATGAGAACTTCCGTCACCCCGGCGAAGTCCAACCTGGCCCGCGAAACAGCTCTTGCCACTGCCATTCATGCGGTGGCCGCCGAGGCTGATGGCGCCGCAGCGTTCGATGCCGTCTCCACCCTTGCCAAACCTCTTCCTGCCGCAACCCACACCTGGAAGACATTCGCCGCGGACACCATCGCCACCTTCAAACTCCGTGTGACCACTCTGGTAGTCATGACCGCGTGGGCCGGCTATTACCTAGGGGCAGCCCGGTCCGGTATCGGGTCCTTTAACTCAACACTGCTCGACACCTTGATTGGAGTCGCCCTTGTATCCTGCGGCGCCAGCGCTCTGAACCAGGCCGAAGAGCGACGCACCGATGCACTGATGATTCGAACAGCTAAGCGCCCCCTGGCAGCAGGCAGGCTTAGCCTGGGCTACGGCATCCTGATCGGAATGCTGGCCATCATCGCCGGTTCACTCTGGCTGGTTGCTCGTACGAACCTCATCACCGGCACGCTCACCCTGCTCACCGCGGTCACTTATGTCGGCATTTACACGCCGCTCAAGCGCTTCACTTCGATGGCCACGTTTGTCGGCGCGTTTCCTGGCGCCATGCCACCGCTGATTGGCTGGACTGCGGCCCGAGGCACCATCGAGTGGCCGGCCGTCGCCCTGTTTGCCATTCTTTTTGTCTGGCAGTTCCCTCACTTCATGTCGATCGCATGGCTCTATCGAGAGGACTACGCCCGCGCCGGCATCCGCATGCTGCCCGTAGTGCAGCCCGATGGCTGGTCCACCGCCGCTGAGGCCCTGGTCTACGCCGTCTTGATGATTCCTGTCAGCCTGGCTCCGTACTATCTGCACATGGCGGGACGAACTTATTGGGTGTGCGCTTTATTGCTGGGCCTGCTGTACCTGGCCTACACCATCCGCTTTACGAGGATTACCAAATCTTCCGCCAGTCAGTCTCGCCTGTACGCGCGTGCCTTGCTGAAGGTCAGTGTGACTTATTTGCCGCTGCTGCTGGCAGTGCTGATGCTGAACGCCACCAGGAGGAATTGAACCCATGGCAACCACACAACAGATCGACCGCTCTCCACAAGCAACGCCGACAAGTGTGCCGGCGGGCCAGTTCGCTCCGCATGCACCGATTGAACTGGATCATCTATCGCACGACTATGGTTCGCGTTTGGCGCTCGATGGCTTGACCTTCGACGTGCGCCCCGCGGAAATCTTCGGCTTGCTCGGTCCCAACGGCAGCGGCAAAACCACGTTATTCCGCATTCTTTCGACGCTTATGGTTCCGACCGGCGGTCACGCCCGCCTCGCTGGCTTTGACGTTTCCACCGAGCCGAATCGGGTGCGCCTGCAAACCGGCATCGTCTTTCAAGCCACCAGTCTCGACGTAAAACTTACGGTCGGCGAGAACCTGATGCATCAAGGCCATCTCTACGGTCTCAGCGGATCGCACCTGAAAGCGCGCTCCAAAGAAGTCCTCGACCGCGTCGGCCTGACCGATCGTAAAAACGACATGGTCGAAACTCTATCCGGCGGACAGAAGCGCCGCGTCGAGCTCGCCAAGGGCCTGATTCATTCGCCCTCCGTGCTGCTGCTCGACGAGCCCACCACCGGACTCGATCCCGGCGCGCGCATCGATCTGTGGAACTATCTGCGCATCCTGCGCGATGAGCAGGGCGTGACCGTCCTCGTCACCACCCATCTGATGGAAGAGGCCGAACATTGCGATCGTCTCGCCATCCTCAGCGAAGGCAAACTGGTCGCGCTCGGCAGCCCGGCTGACCTGAAAGCCGAAATCGGCGGCGACATCGTCCAGTTTGAAACTGCTTCCGCCGACGCTGCGACCACCCTGGGCGCTCGCATTGCGGATCGCTTCGGCGTCGTTCCCGTCGTCGTCGACAACGCCGTCCGCGTTGAACGCGAGCAAGGTCATCGCTTCCTCACCGAAGTGGTCGAGGCCTTCCCCGGCGAGATCGTTTCCGTCTCCGTGTCAAAGCCGAGTCTCGAAGACGTCTTTATTCAGCACACCGGCCACCGCTTCTGGCTCGACCAGGGCGAGGAGAAACAATAATGGCAACCGCGACCGCACCGACCCCCGCTTCTATCGGCCTCACTCGGCCGAAAACTTCGCTCTCATCCAGCTTGTGGATTCCCGCCTACTCTCTCTGGCGTCGCGAGCTGGTCCGTTTCTATCGCCAGAAAGCCCGCGTGGTCGGCGTCATCGCTTCGCCGCTGCTGTTCTGGCTGGTACTTGGCTCCGGATTTTCCAAAACCTTTCAAAGTCACGGTGCCGCTTCGGCCGCCTCGTCCGGTTCCACGCATTATCTGAGCTACTTCTTTCCCGGCGCCATCATCATGATCGTGCTCTTCACCGCCATCTTCAGCATGATGTCGTTGATCCAGGATCGCAATGAAGGCTTTCTGCTATCGGTGCTGGCTTCGCCCGTCAGCAGATCCGCCATCGTTCTCGGCAAAGTCCTCGGCGGAGCCACACTGGCCGCGATTCAAGGTTGGGTCTTCCTCGTCTTTTGTCCGCTGGCTGGCGTACACACCACAGCGCTCGGCATCCTGTATGCGATGTTGGCGATTGCGCTCACCTCGTTCTCACTCACCGCACTCGGCTTCGTCATCGCCTGGCCCATGGACTCAACTCAGGCCTTTCACGCCATCATCAATCTTGTGCTGATTCCGCTGTGGTTGGGATCGGGCGCGCTGTTTCCCGCCAGCGGAGCTTCTGGCTGGTTGCGATTTTTGATGTTGCTGAATCCACTCACCTACGGTGTCGATATGCTGCGCAACGGCCTGTTCCCCGCCGAGCTCACAACGTTTTCGCCCGAGTTTAACTTGATTATCACGGTGGTCTTTTGCGCCGATGGTATTCGTCGGCTCCTGGGCTATCGTCAACCGCCGCAGTAACAAGCCCGCGGCCTAGCCCGCGAAGAAAACCATGCAGACTTCACCCTCCAACACGTCCATCAGCACGCGGCTTCCAATCACCGGGATTGTGCTGCTCAGCGCCGCAGCCGTCAGCCTGCTCCTGTGGTTGATCTACGTGCATCACGCGCCGCCGCAGTATGCCCAGAGCCTGATGTTTCTCCCCGCGCTGAATGCCATCCTGAACAGCCTTTGTGTCATCGCGCTGCTGACCGGCCTCTACTTCATTCGCCATCGCCAGATCGCCCGTCATCGCACCTCAATGATGACTGCCTTCGCCTTCTCCGCGCTGTTTCTGGTCAGCTATGTCACCAACCATGCGCTCCACGGGGATATGATTTTTCCCGGCCACGGCACCGTCCGCACCGTCTACCTGGCGATCCTGATCAGCCATATCATTCTCTCGGTCGTCGTCCTGCCGCTCATTCTGATTACATTCTTCTTCTCCTTGAGCGGTCGATTTCCTCAACATAAACGCATCGCGCACTACACGTTTCCCATCTGGCTCTACGTTTCGGTCACCGGAGTCGTGGTGTACGCGATGCTGGCGGCCTGGCGTTGAGCACATTGGGAACCCACATGCCCGCGACCGATCCAGCGCCGCTGAAAATGCCCTCGAAGCTGCCGGGCGACGCCACCCACACACCCGACGATGGCACCGGAGCGCTGCTCAAAACCGGCTTCTGGATCATGCTGGTCAGCTTGCTTTGCCTGCTGCTCACTGAAACAGTCTTCGGTGGCATCGGCATCTACGGCGCTCGCTCCAACAGCGGCTGGCTGTTCCTGATGTTCGCCTTGATGGGAGTTCCCTTCAGCCTGATGCTGCTCATCCTGGGCGGCGCAAAATGGCTGCGCAATCGCAGGCTAAGCCGAGGCGGATCCTAGCAGAAATGCAGTTCCCGCACCGCTCTGGTATCGTTATCCGAAAACAGGTTTCAGAAAGAAAGCAGGTCGAACATGGCAAAAAGCGTCAATAAGGTAATCCTTCTCGGCAACGTCGGCAAAGATCCCGAGATCAAGGCCGCTGCCACCGGCACCGTCGTCGCGACATTTTCCATCGCCACCAGTGAGCGTTTTAAAGACAAAGACTGGCACCTGGCAGGATCGCACCGAATGGCACAACCTGGTTGCCTTTTGGGAAAGTTGCCGAGATTATTCGCGACTACGTGAAGAAGGGCTCGAAACTCTACGTCGAAGGCAGCCTTCGCACCCAGTCCTGGGACGACAAGACCACCGGCCAGAAGAAATATAAGACGGAAATCATCGTCAACGATCTATCGCTGCTCTCCGGACGCGGCGAAGGCGATGGTGCCAGCAGCGGCGGCTACAGCAAATCCAACACTGCTTCGTTCGATCAGCGCAGTCCTGCGGAGGATTATTCTCAATCCACCGAAATCACCGACGACGATATCCCGTTCTAATTGGCACCGTCCCGCTCTTGTCGCAAAGGCCCTCTGCATTAGAGGGCCTTTGCACTTTATTCCATCTCAATCTTTCGATCCTTCTTCTTGTTCGGGATGATCTGAGGCCGAGGCGGGCGTCCGATCTTGAGCCGCGCCTGTTCTTTCACTTGCTTCACCTTTTCCAATTTTCGTTTCGGCATTTCGGCCTCCTTCCTCTATCACAGGTCTGCACCTTGATGATCGCATCCCGGCCGGTTGATGGCAGTGACGTCGACTCCACTGGCTGCGGCAGCTCGAGCGGGCACAGGATCGCCTTCAGTTCTTCGCTACCCGCTTCACTTCCCTCGCGGTTCGTTCTACCTTGAGGACACTATCCGTTGCAGCTTTCTCCAGGAGCATTTCTCCTATGTCGCCGATTCAACGACGTCCCCTCACCCGCCATTTTCAATTGCACATCGCTGCCGCAATCGCCGCCACCTTCTTTCCCCTGCTACTGATCGCCCCTCCTGCGCTGTTGGCGGCGAAGTCGCACAAAAAGCCTGCCAAGGTCGAGGCCAAGAAGCCTGAAGGGCCAAAGGAGATTCTGATCTTCAAGAACGGCGATCAAATCACGGGAAAACTGCTGAATTCCACCGGAACCAAAATCAAGTTCGACAGCGAAGTTGCGGGCGAAATCACTGTGCCGCTGGAAAAAATCAAGGAACTGAAGTCCGACCGCCCCTTCGCCATCGTCCCCAAGGAGCCCAAAGGATTCAAAAAGAGAGAACGGGTTGTAGAAGGAATCATTCAACTCCAAGCCAAAGGCATCGTCGTCGTCCCCATCACTCCGGAAAAAGCCAAGGAACTGGCCGCCGCCCCCACCAAACCTGAAAGCAAGGCCGCGAAGTCGACTGCAGAAGCGAAAACTCAGACCGCACAGCCAACACCATCGACACCCGCTGAAGTTGCCAAGTCTGCGACCGTCTCACCTGCAACCGCGGCGGCCAAAGTCGCGACTCCGCCCGCACCCACCACATCCGCCAAGCCCACCGTTGTGAAGTCCGCTCCTCCTGTGACCGCTGAAAAAGGGCATTTGATTCCCGCGGATCAAATCGGCTATATCGTCGACGACAGCACTTATCAAAAGGAGATCGATCGAAAAATCAATTGGAGAACCGGATGGACCGGAAATATCACCACTGGAACCACGGTGATTCGCGCCACCCAGGATAGCTATCAATTCCTCACCGATGTTACCTTGCAACGAACGATTCCAACCGTAATCTGGCTCGATCCCAAGCTTCGAACCACGTTTCATTACACTCAGAGCGCGGGAAAAACATCGCAGCCCGGAACTGTTACCACTGTCACCAACATTTTCCATGTCTCTGCCGAACGCGATGAATATTTTTCCAGACGCGGCTATTATCTGCAGCAGGTCAACTTCGATCACGACACCACCCAGGGGCTCGATCTGCAGCAAATCTACGGCGCCGGTGTTGGCGTGACATTCTTCAAGAAAGAGGACAGCGAGTTTGATGTGACGGCCGATCTGCACTACGAATCGCAGGCCTTCAATTCCACTGCGGATGTTACAGCACTCAATCGAAAACTTGTCGGTTCCATGGTCAGCGAGGCTTACACACGCAAGTTTGGCAAAATCACGTTCGACGAGAAAACACTCGCCGACTTTGCGTGGAATGATGAGAATGCGTTCTCCGCCGCCGGAAACGCAGGGATTCGGCTGCCGCTCTATAAAAAGCTATCGTTCTCTCTAGCTGTCATTGATAACTTCCAGAACGATCCGCAGGTCGGATACCAGAAGAATTCTTTCCAGTTCTCGACTGGCCTTTCGTTCAGCCTGCACTAGTCGCTCGCGGGTTGTCGCCTACGGGTCGGGGATGAGTTCGGACTAAGACGGCTTCTCTGTGGCTGGCTTGACCGCGGTCGGGCTGACCTGTTGAAAGACGCGCTCTACCACCCACTCCGGCGTCACCTGTTCTCCAGATAGCAGCATCGCCGCCAGTTCACCGCCCAGCACTTGCGGCGCAATCACCACATCCGGCTGCACCAGTTTCACGCGGCTCAGGTGGCGCGCATCGTTCACCGCAGCCACTGTCTTTGCGGTTCCAGCCAGTTCCTTCACCGCTAGCACCGCAAATGCATTCTCTGAGTCGTCTCCCAGCATCGCCAGCACCGCTTCCGCGTGGTGCGCACCAGCCTCTCGCAACACTTCGATCATGCTGGGATCGCCCACCACCACGTCGACATCTTTGTTCTCGCCTTTTTCCGGCGTCTCTCGCAGAATGCGAGTGACCGGTCGGCCGCGTTTGGCCAGTTCCCGCCATGTATTAATCGCCAGTGGAGTGTTGCCGATAACGACGAAATGATTTTCCCGTCTCATTCTTCTTCCTTTGCGTTTGACAATATCCTGCAGGCTCCGTCCCACCAGCGGTCCAACTACCGCGGTCAGCGATGTCGCGAAGACCGCGACTCCCAGTACGATCACCGACAGCGCGAACAACCTGGCCTGTGGCGTCGCTGGAACAATGTCTCCATAACCCACCGTGCTCATTGTCACCATCGCATAGTAAAAGGCGGTGACCAGGTCTGTGATCCGCGGCTTGAACTGGGTGCCAAGATAATAGGTCCCGAAGGTGGCGTACATGATCAGCATTGTGACCGCAGACAGCGCAAACAGAGTGCTGGCCGCAACGCTCGATCGATCAAAGCTTCGCCAAGTGAGCAGCAGCGACGCCAGCACAAAGGCGAAATACGCCAGCAGCATCTTGACATCGGTGTGACCGGCGAAAACCGTATTCACCACCGCCGTGGCCGCCAACAAAACCGACATTACCCATGCCAGGCGCGAGCGCCACAGTAATCCCAGCGCCATCGTCATCATGCCTGCGCCGATCACCAGTGACGGCAGCCGTTTCAGCTCCGGGCGAAACTTCCCCTCCGCGAGAAACTTTACATATTCTGTCCAATGCGTGCCGAAACTCGCTCGCAACATCCAGTAACCAGCGAAGGCCAACAGCAGCGCCAGCGGTACGTGCGGAAACCAATAGTGGCCGCGTAAGCTGTGGTTCAGCCGTTGGGTCCGCGCTCGGACGCGCTGCAGGTAAGTGGAGGTCATGGGGTAGAGTTCGAATTTCGATGCGACAGCATCTGCAGAAGAAAATTGCCGCACCGCTTCTTTCCTTCAGCATAGTTGAATGATTCCTCTGCGGCAGGGAAACCTTGCGCAATCAGCGGCCCTCTTGCTGCCGTCCGCATCGAGGTGGAAACAATTGTCGCGTGACCTTTACTTCTGACAGGACCACCGGCACTGTGCGACGTTGCTACCCAAACAGCTACGCGCATGAGGAGGACTCATGAGAATAGTCCGAATGAGTTGGGGATATCGTAATCGCTGTCCTTTGCTGGTATCAGGGTGTGCGGTTTTCGTGGTGCTACTCCTTATGCTTGCAGGCTGCCCACTGCACGCCCAAAAACGCCTGCTCGCCTATTACGCCCACGATTCGAAAAATGAAGGCTTTGTCTATAACGCGAGCAACATCCCGTATGGCGTTCTCAGTCGGCGGATCACGTGAGAATTTAAGGTTCTGTTGCTCGCACGACAACGTTGAAGAAATTTGTTGACAGTCCGATGCAAAAATCATATCTTCTGTATTCAAACGATTGAAACCTTCCCCCAAGGCTCTTCCGTGCGACTGTCGAAGCACCTTACGTCCCGCAGGAAAACATGAAACCGAGGTTTGGAGCCATGTGTCTATTGGCAGTTTTCGCGGCCGCGATTCCTTCCCGGATTGCGAGCGCCCAAACCGTCGTCGTCGATGTCACCCCCGGACATGCCACCAATCACTTTATCCCCAACAAAACACTAGGCGCAGGCATTGATCGCATCCCCACCAATGCCATCGATCAGACTCTGAACAACCCTGCAACCCTCAAACAAGTTCTTTCCGCCGGGTGGCAGCCTGTCACCTATCGCCAGAACACCGATCTGCAGGTGGAGGCATGGCATTGGAATCCCACCGGCACATGGAGCGATCCCGGCAAAAAGGAAGGCTACTTTACCGGCTCAGCGACCCCAACCAATTTCATTCGATATTCCTACGGTTACGCCCTGCCTCATCGCGGGGATGATGGCGGTTCCGGCTATTCTCGCCTGACCGACGGCGACACATCAACGTACTGGAAAAGCGATCCCTACCTCGCCACCCGATTCACCGGCGAATCCGATTCCATTCATCCCCAGTGGGCCGTCATCGACCTGCGCAATTACGAAAATATCGACACCGTCCGGATCAACTGGGCCTCCCCCTACGCGACTCGCTATCTTGTCCAGTATTGGACCGGAAGAGATCCCTTCGGCGCCCCCACCCAGGGAACATGGGTGACCTTCCCGCACGGTGAGGTCGCCTCCGGGAAGGGTGGTATCGAGACCATACATCTGACGGATCAGCTCATCTCTATCCGATTTATTCGCATTCTGATGACGAATTCGTCCAACACCTGCGACACCCATGGTTCCTCCGACCCCAGAAATTGCGTCGGCTACGCCGTAAATGAACTTTACGTCGGCACCACTACTCCCGACGGAGAATTTCACGACCTTGTCCGCCATACCACCGATCGCGAACACACATTTACCCTTACTTCTTCCGTCGACTCCTGGCATACCTCCGCCGACATGCTTGGCAACGCCGGTACACAGTTAGGATTCGACTTGTTTTTCCAGAGCGGCATCACCCAGGGCCTGCCCGCGATTGTCCCGATTGCCATGGTGTACGACAATCCCGACAATGCCGCTGCCGAAATCAAATATCTTGAAGCGCGTCACTATCCGATCTCCTATGTCGAAATGGGCGAAGAAGTGGACGGCCAGAATATGTCGCCGGAAGACTACGGTGCGCTCTATCTGGAATTTGCAACCGCTCTCCATCGTGTCGATCCCAACCTGAAGTTGGGTGGTCCTTCCTTTCAGGGGGAGAACACCGACATCCTCTTCTGGCCAGACCAGAACGGCAACGCCTCCTGGCTCAGCCGATTTCTTGACTATCTAAAGTCGCACAATCGCATGCGCGACCTTTCTTTCTTCTCCTTTGAACACTATCCGTACGATGGCTGTCTCAGTACGTGGGACCGGCTCTATGAGGAACCGCAATTGGTCGCCAACATCATGCGCACCTGGTACAACGACGGCATTCCAGCCACCATGCCCATGCTGATTACGGAGTCGAACCTTTCTCCGCGCGCGACGGAAACCATGATGGATATGTTCGGCGGTCTCTGGCTGGCCGACTACATCGGTTCCTTCCTCGATGTCGGCGGCAATGGCGTTTACTACTTCCACTATCTGCCGCTGAAGATGGAGGAAGGCTGTAATGGGTCCCAGGGCACCTTCGGGATGTTCACGGTCAATGCGGATTATGCTATCGAGCAGCCGCTCAGCCAGTATTTCGCAAGCCGCATGATCAACTACGAATGGCTGCAGCACGATGGCGCCACTCACACGATGTTCCCGTCCACCGGAACCTACACCGATGGCGCCGGTCATATCCTCGTCACCTCCTACACCGTGCAGCGCCCCGATGGAACCTGGTCGGTGATGCTGGTGAATCGCGATCAGCACAATGCCCACCGCGTCGGGATAGTTTTCAAGAACTCCGCCACCAAAGTCGAAAATTATTTCTCCGGGACCGTCGATGCCGCATACTTTGGACCTGAGCAATACAAGTGGCACCCGGCGGAGCAAATTGTCGATCCGTCGCATTTTCCGCTGGAACCGAAAAACCCATTGCAGCAATACAAGCCTGGATATGCGGAGCCCGATGGGCCGATCAAAGAATCCGCGCTGCAGGGCGATAAATCTACAGAATATGAACTGCCAGCAGCGTCCATCGTTGTTCTTCGCGGGAGACTGAATTCCGATGGCAAATAATACTCAACAAACGCGATGTTCTCCTGGCCCGTAGGACAGGCCTGGAAGTGAACTTTTCGCTTGACGCTGTCGAACCTTTGCCGTGTACTGAATCGTTTCACCAGGAATGAGAATTTGGGGCTGAATCTCCATTCGTCGCTGCGAAACCCCAGAGGAGATTCTCACAAAGCACGAGGCCAAGTTGCAACGCAGACCGAACTATATAGAGAGGCGTGTCGATCATGAATACATTTGGAATGAAAGTGAGATGCCACCAGCGATTTCTATTTGGATTGGCATTCATCATGCTGCTTGCGTTTCCTGCGTTGCTCCTGAGTCAAGCCTACTTTGGCACCGTCGCTGGATTGGTCATGGACCCCTCCGGCGCTGTCGTTCCCGGCGTCAAGTTGACCCTTACCGACGTGGAGAAGGGATACACTTTTACCGCCACAGACAAATAAAGCCGGCGAGTACACATTGCCTTCCATTCCTCCCAGCGTCTACACGTTGACCGCGGAGATGAACGGATTCGACAAGGCTATTACGCACTGGCATCAAGGTCGATGTCACTGCCCACGTGACCGTGAACATGACTCTTAAAGTTGCTGGCGCCACCCAGACAGTTCAGGTTTCCTCGCAGAACACTTCGTTGCAAACCCAGGATGCCACCACCGGTCAGGTCATCAATAAGCGATATATCGAAGATCTGCCCCTCATACGACCGCTATGTGCTGAACTTGGTCCAGTTGGCGCCAGGAGTCACCACCGTGGATGACACCTGCGGCATCAACTGCACCGGTACCAACTTCATTTCCAATGGCAGCCGCAATTCCACTGCCGACATCCTGCTGAATGGCGCTTCCATCACCAATATGGAACCGAACGGCGGCATCACCAATGTCACCTATACGCCCTCGGTCGAATCGGTCACGGAATTCAAGGTCCAGCAATCGAACTTCAGCGCGGAATATGGTTTTTCCGGTGGCTCCATCGTCAATATGGTCTCGCAATCCGGCACCAATGCGTTCCATGGCAAACTCTACGACTTTGTCCGCAACCAGGTCCTCGACGCCAACGACTGGTTTGCCAATCATCTATGGGCAGCCGATCCCGGACTCCAGCCGCAATCAACTACGGCGGTACCGTCGGCGGCCCCATCTTCAAAAACAAAACCTTCTTCTTCTTCGATTATGACGGCGTCCTTGAGGTCGTCAGAGCGTGCCCCAGGCTGGCGTTCCCAGCGCCGCTGAGCGTACCGGCGACTTTGGCGAGGTGTGCTCGTTTTACGGTGGAACATTTGACTCAACCGGGCTGTGTTCTGTTCCTCAGGGGCAGATCTGGGATCCATATTCCGGAACGTATAATCCAAACCTCGGAGGCGGCGGTGGCCTCCACTTTCATTCCCTTCAACAACATGGCCACCTACGCCAGTCCCGGAAGCCCCTACTTGGACGGAACTCCGTACCAATTATCCGGGACTCCCGGCGATCTGATCGATCCTGTCGCCCAGAAGATGATTAACATGTTTCCCATGGCGAACATTAACAACGGCAACATTTATGACAACTGGATCTGCGTCCGGATCATCCGAAAGTACGAGCGGGCAGTTCGACGTCCAAATTGATCAGCGGTTCAGCCAGGCCAACCTGCTGTCGGCGAAGTACTCGCAGGGCTGGAGCCACAGCATCCCCTTCAACTGCTTTGGGAACTATGTCGATCCCTGCGCGGGTGGCCCGAATGCGAGCCCTGTGCATACTGATCGCCATCAACGATACCCATACT
Organism: uncultured Acidobacteriota bacterium; assembly: GCA_963735505.1. Classification (GTDB taxonomy): domain Bacteria; phylum Acidobacteriota; class Terriglobia; order Terriglobales; family Acidobacteriaceae; genus JAKAAZ01. The sequence continues at coordinate 1,072,181 of CAVTLR010000019.1, forward strand.
TTTAGCCCAACATTGCTCTTGGATACAACCCTTGGATTCACCCGTGGCGCGGAAAAAATCTTCACCTACCCTCCCTTCGGCGTCAAGAATCCGCCCGCCGATCCGCTCACTGCTCTGGGCTTTCCGGAATATCTGAACACGGAAGGCTTTGCAGGCGTTCCTTCCATGTTTATTGGTGGAGGATATTTCTCCGCGGGCTACCAGAGTATGGGCTCCGACCCGTATGGCAACTACAAACAAGGGCAGGATACCGGACAACTCACCGCCACGCTCACCAAACAACTGGGTACGCAGGAGTTGAAGTTTGGATTCGATGGACGCCTGCATCAGATGAACTATGTCCAGACCAACTCTCCCAACGGCACTTTCTCCTTCAGCCAGGGCGGCACCGCACAATGCCCGAACGCTGTGGCGACCTGCGGCGGCGATGCCATGGCCACATTCCTGATGGGATACCCGGATCAGGGTGGCTATTACGAAATCCAGGACCAGATTGCGTCCGAAAACTATCAGTTTGCCGGATACTTCCAGGACAACTGGAGAGCAACCAACAAACTGACCCTGAACTTCGGCTTGCGTTATGAAGTTACCCTGCCCCGAACCGAGCGTCACAATCGCCAAAATTGGTTCGATCCCAATGTGACATCGCCGCTCCAGGTACCCGGTGTCGGCCCCAATGGCGGCGACGGACCTCTTGTCGGCGGCGAGGTCTTCGCCAGTTCCGCTCAGCGTAAGATCGTCGATACGGACTGGAAGGACTGGCAGCCTCGTTTTGGCTTCGCTTATCAATTCTCGCCCAAATGGGTGGTTCGCGGCGGCTGGGGAGTGTATTACTCGCAGTCCCGCTCCGGTGCGACCGGCGTCGGGCCCTACGGTACCCAGGGATTTAACCAGAGTACGGGCCTCATTCCCACCTATCTGAATGAGGGCAACACACCCTATCTCCGCCTGAGCAATCCCTATCCAAACGGATTGATTCTTCCTCCAGGAAATTCTCTGGGTTTGCTCAACGATGTGGGATTTGGCGCCGTTGGCCCGATTCGCACTGAAAAGACCACTCCCTCGGAGGAGAGCTGGTCCCTCGGCATCCAGCGGCAACTGCCATCGAACGTGCTGCTCGACGTGGAATACATCGGGAAGAAAGGCACCAACCTTTACTTCGGCGGCGACAATCAACTCAACATCCTCCCAGCTTCGGTCGAGAATTACTCCCAGGATCAGATCGCTGAACGATACAGAACTATGTCAACAATCCCTTCCAGGGCTATATTACAAATCTCAACAGCACCATGTCCGGCCCCACGATACAGCAATATCAACTGCAACTTCCCTATCCTCAATTTACTTCTGTGACAACGGATATACCGCCGAGTCGCAAGCTCCATCTACAACGCCCTGCAGGTTACAGCCCAAAAGAGCTTCTCGCGTGGCCTGCAGTTCCTGATCACCTACACCTGGTCGAAATCGATTGACGACTCATCAGCCCAGGATGACAACACAACCTGGCTGGGAAGTTTTGTCAGTCTCCAGGACCCCAACAAACCTGAACTGGAGCGCAGCCTTTCCACCTTCGATGTGCCGCAGGTACTTCAAGCCACCTATGTCTATGCTCTGCCGTTCGGCCGTGGCAGAACGTTCCTTGGCAATAGCTCGCGACTCGTCGATGCATTTCTAGGCGGCTGGAATACAAGCGGAATCTGGCGTCTTCAGGAGGGCCGGCCGCTTGCCATGAGTACCTACGACGGAACCTCTCTGCCGACCTATGGCGCCCAGCGGCCAGACCTTGTCGGAACTCCAAAACGGAACCATGGACACGGTTGGATCAACAATTTCTTCACCAATCCGGGAGTATTCGTTTTGCCGCCCCTCTACGCCATCGGCGATACTCCGCGAACCATCGGCACGGTTCGCACACCCTACTGGTTCGATGCCGATATGTCAGTTGTTGAAGACGTTCTCTCTTGACAGCTTGCGTAAGGGATCGTCCATCGAATTGCGCATCGAAGCGCAGAATGCATTCAACCATCCTACCTTCGGTACACCGGATACGTCGGTCGATGACCCAACTTCGGGGTCATCAGTTATACTCGAGAGTACGCCGCGACAGGTGCAGCTAGGAGTGAAGGCAACGTTCTAGCGCATTGCTCTTAAGGATGTCGCTCCGATGCTGTTTCTGCAAGAATCCTACCCCCGGCATGCCGTTCAAGCTTGCCGGGGAAGGTTTTCCTTTCATGACTTCACGCCTCAGTCCGATCTTTCGCGCATGGATGCTGACCTCGCTCCTCGCTGCCATTCCGGCGTGTAACGCGCAAGCCCCCGACAACAGCCAACCAGCCGCGTCTGCCAGCCCAACTATTTCCTGGGCAGGTCACATCTGGAGAGTCACGAATGGCGGCATGGCCGGCGTTGCTAAAGGAAATCCAGCCAACGTCTCCGTCGATTCGCACGGCTATGTTCATCTGCGCATCGTCAAGCGCGACGGCACCTACACGGCGGCCGAAATTTTCACCACCGACCTGATGGGCTACGGCACCTACCAGTGGTGGATTCAGGGAGCGATCGACAATATGGACAAGTCCACTGTCCTCGGCCTCTTCCCTTATGGACCCGTGCATCACATCGGCAAAGATGCGGAGGACGAACTCGACATCGAATTTTCCAAGTGGAATAACACTCTTTGCAAGGGTGCCTGCAACGCGGATTTTACCTTCTATCCCGCCACTGGACAGATTGCGTTAGGGCCAACCGAAAGGGATTTCGAAATCGACCTGAAGGGTGAAACGCTGACTACTGCGCGCCTGGTTTGGACGCCAACCAGCGTCACCGGAACCATCATGAGCGGACTGCAGCCGATCGGCACCACGGCCAATGTCTTAAAGACCTGGACCTTCTCGCCCACCGACCCCAAGGCGCGCATTCCGCAGCAGCCCATGCCCACCGGCATGAATCTCTGGTGCTTCAAGGTCCTTCCCGCCAGCAATCAAGAAGTCGTCCTGCGAGACTTTCAATTCGTCCCGCAGTAGACCGCTGTCAACCCAGCTGCAAATCGGCTAGCTGCGTCCCCAGAATTTCCAGTCGAGGCTGAACCGCCCGCCACCGGCGAAGAGCAGCGCGACAAAGCCGGCAATGTAGACCAGCATCATTTCGCAATGGTCCTGCCGCAACGCCATGTGATGGACAAAATAAAGCGCCACGCTCATATTCACGACAATGATGAACGCCGCAAATCGCGTTCCCAGTCCCAACACCACCAGCAGCGAACAGATCGCGTCCGACAGCGTAGCGAAGATCAGGCTGGCATGCGAGCCAATGTGGAGAGGGTTGGGAAAGTGGGATGACATCTGCGAGAAGTGGGTGATCTTCTCAAGACCATGCTTGGAGAACAGCGTTGCTCCCAACACCACACGCAGCACAAGCAAACCCATATCCGTGCCACCAGATCCTGATCCTGCAGACTTAGCCATGCCCTATTGTTGGCCATGGGCCAGCTTAGCGTCAACGGCATTGGCCACCCCACGTCGCTGCGTCGGCAATAAAATTTTTCGTCGCAATTCTCGAACCAAAAATCTCCGTCGAAAGATTTCATTGGCCGAGCGTGGCAACGTTCTGGCTGCCGACAGTCTGCATTCCCTGCAACGTGGTCAACTCCGTCTGCACACGCTTCCAGGCGTGAGCATTTTTCTTTGTCGCAATCGGCGCATTGGGATCCGCGTAGTACGCCAAGACATCGTGGCGCAAACCACTTGGAACCCGACGACCCGGTTCGGCAGTCAACTTGTTCAGCAACTCCGCGTAGGTCTTGTCGGTCAGACGGTAGCCGCCGGGCCGTACCAGGTTGCCCGTGTCTAGATCGCGATTCGGCAGGTCGAGTTGGTGAGTTGGATCTTTTGCCAGCTCGCCCAGCATGCGCTCGTAATCGTCTACGGAGCGATTCACACTCTCGATATACCAGCGATCTGTTTCCGCGCTCGGTCCGCGAATCGCCAAGTCGGAAATGGGCCCGATTTTAGGTGCGATCCGTATCAGGAAAGCGATGAAGTGTACTTCAAATCCTGCCTTCTTCTTGTACGTCGCCCATTGATTATCCACGCCTGCCTGCACCTGCCGAGTGGAAAACTGGTGAAACGCGGGGGTATCGTCCGCCGGCGGAAAATCCTTGTGGTGAATCAGAACTTCCGCATGTGCAAAGGTCGGCAGCAGCTTGGCCACAGCCGAATCGTAGCTTTCAAATGCCGGCCGCGGCCGCCCAAGCACGCTGCGCAACGGCAGGCCGTAGGTCTCAAAAAACGCCCGCTCCACCAGCTTGCGAGGAACCTTGAATCCCATCGCGTGCATGTATCCCACAGGCGCAAATTCGTGCCGGCTCACCTGCTCTACGTCATAGGCAAACTCCGTACGCACATGCGCATGCGGAGCTTCATCGTAGGTGACTATCGGCCCGTATTTCTTCCCTAATGATGGAAACTCGATCGGCGTCGAAGGATTGGTCGCAAATCGATGCCCATCGTTGTCACCGACGTAGTGCGACAACGCTCCCAGCGCAAATGCATATTCATTCACGGTGCGGGAATCGCGAATCAGATTGTTCACAAACTCGCCTGATCGCGCGTAATGCGTCAGGTTGCTGAAAAACTGATGTCCGAAAGGGTAATATCCCAGATCCTGAATCGTCGTCCCGCCGTATGCGTATGAGCGAGCCTCGCGCAACTGAGCCGCCGTGGTGTTCGGAAACCGGGCCAGCAGCGCGGGACGAATCGATCCGTGCCACGCGACATCCACCAGGTCTTCATGCGTCAGGAAGGAGTAGGCGTCCGTCGGCTGCGGAAACAGACCAAACAAGAGCAACGCAACCAGGAAATAAACGAGACTCAATTGTCCGCGTCTGCAAATTGTTTCCCGTCTGGTCACAACCTGAAGACTTCTATCCTTCCATGCATCCATGCCCATCGATACGTCCATTTTACGTGCATCCGATGCAGCGGAAATATTGGTACACTGGCTCCATGCTTGACGAAATCACCTTTCGGCGCCACGCGGACAGCGCTTTAGAATCCCTGAAAAAAGCACTCATCCTCGCAGAATCCGATGCCGACTTTGAGGTGGAAGAACAAAATGGTGTCCTCAACATCAGCTTTGAGGAGCCACCCTCCAAATTTGTTCTCACTCCCAACGCTCCCGTCCGGCAGATATGGATTTCCGCCCTCTCAACCAGCTTTAAACTTGACTGGGATGAGGCTGCTCAAGCCTTCGTGTTTCCGAAAACAGGCGAGTCTCTCAAGCCGCTCGTCGCCCGGTTGATCACCGAGCATCTCGGCACTGGGCAGGTCGTCCTCAGCTAGATCGCGCTGCGGCTCGCACTCCTACGGTAAGATGCGAATCCCTTCGCTCGAGACAGCATCCAAAGTGTCGAAGCCTGGATACAAGGAGCGAAAATGCCGACCCATGCAGCTAGTCGCGATCATTCCACTTACGATCAATCCGTTCGACGCGAGCTGTCCGCATTTCTGCGCGGCGATCAGGCCCACGCCAGCCTCGATGCGGCAGTCAAGAACATGCCCGCTTCCCTGCTCGACAAAAAACCCGCAGGCTCGCCGCACAATGCATGGCAGATGCTGGAGCACATTCGCATTGCCCTGCATGATCTGTTGGAGTTTTGCACCAATCCCAAATATGCGGCGCCACCCTGGCCCGAGGGATATTGGCCGAAGGAAGAATCGCCGAAATCAACCACTGCCTGGGATCATTGCGTCACCACGATTCATAAGGATCTGAAGGCCCTCGATAAACTGGTTCATGATCCCAAGACGGACCTCACCGCCAAAATTCCCTGGGGAAAAAATCAGAATATTCTGCGCGAGGTTCTTTTGGCGGGCGACCACACCAGTTACCACCTGGGGCAGCTGGTTTTGTTGCGAAAACAACTCGGCGCGTGGAAGGACTAGTCCCCCGCCAGGTGCCTCCGCAGTTCTATATCGTCTCACTCACCAGCAGTCAGCTGAATGGAATCGGAGCGGATGGCTTATGGGCGGCGATCATTTCTGCGCACTCATGGGCGCAGCCGATGATTTTGCCATATCGAATCTCGCCTACCAGCCGTTTCCCGCAATAGACGCAAACATGGGTGAGATTCTCCCGAGATAGTTCACAATCTAATTCGGGCGAATCCAAAACTGAGTCTGTCTTGATCATGGCAGTCTTAGAATCGACCGGGTGCGCCCGAGCTTGCGAAAATTGCGACACCCTCACTACACGTTAGTAACCGCGCCCATCCCTTTCGCAAGCCCAATCCCTCCACCCCGTTCTGTCATCCAAGCCCAATTCGCCCCGCCGCAGATTCCCAGCCACTATATGTTCCGGAGCAGACTGCCGATGATCCGGATAGAGCATCGCGTTTGGATGCGCGTCACATGCCTGCCAAGGATGGGAGTCCAACTGTGCCCGATCTCGTTTCTGCCGTCACGCACCCCGTGGAATTGCCAAAATGCCAGCGAACCGCTCTTAGCGTAGAAGCATTGGCGCAATCCTTTCTGGACAATCTTTTCTTTGTGCTGGGCCGGTCGCTGGAGCGCGCGACCGTGAATGATTTGTACATGGCGCTCGCCCACACTGTGCGCGACCGCCTGGTAGAGCGATGGATTTCCACCACGACAAATTATCAGGCGCAGGATGTCCGCGTGGTTTGCTATTTGTCAGCGGAGTTCCTAACTGGCCCGCACTTGGCCAACAACCTCATCAACCTTGGAATCTATGATGAAGCCGATCAGGCGATGCGTCAGCTGGGCCTCGATCTTGACACCCTCGTCGAACAGGAAGAAGAACCCGGCCTGGGCAATGGAGGCTTGGGGCGGCTGGCCTCCTGCTTTATGGATTCCCTTGCCACCCTCGACATTCCCGCCATCGGCTACGGCATCCGTTATGAGTATGGAATCTTCGATCAGCAAATTCGCGATGGCTGGCAAATTGAGACCACGGATAAATGGCTGCGACTCGGCAATCCCTGGGCGCTGGAACGGCCCGAAGATGCGTTTGAAGTGAAATTCGGCGGCCGCACCGAGCGCCACTCCGATGCCAATGGCCGCGTGTGCGTTACCTGGATTCCGCAAAAGCTGGTTCGCGGGGTTCCCCACGACACCCCCATCCTGGGCTACCGCACCAACACCGCGAATACTATGCGCCTGTGGTCGGCGCAGGCCGTCGAGTCCTTTGATTTCGGCACGTTCAACAATGGCGATTTTCTGGGCGCCGTCGCCGATAAAGTCTCGTCGGAAAATATTTCGAAGATTCTGTATCCCAATGACGACGGTGTTCAGGGCAAGGAACTACGCCTGGCGCAGCAATTCTTTTTTGTGGCCTGCTCGCTGCAGCATATTCTGCATATCCAGTTGACCCAGAAAAGGCCGCTGACAGAATTGCATCGCAATTTCTCTATCCAAATGAACGACACTCATCCCGCCATCGCCGTGGCGGAACTGATGCGCTTGCTGGTCGACGAGCATTGTTTGGAGTGGGAAGTCGCCTGGCATGTCACCCAGCATTGCCTTTCTTACACCAACCACACCCTGCTCCCCGAAGCCCTGGAACAATGGCCGCGCAGTCTGTTCGGTGCGCTTCTGCCGCGTCACATTGAAATCATCGACGAAATCAATCGTCGTCACCTCGAGCAAGTCCGCGAAAAATTTCCCGGCGACGAATCCCGCGCCCAACGCCTCTCCCTGGTGAGCGACTGCAATGGCGGATTTGTGCGTATGGCACACCTGGCCGCACTCGGCAGCCATGCCATTAATGGAGTCGCGGAGCTACATACGGAATTGCTGAAGAAGAATGTTCTGCGCGATTTCTACGAGCTGACACCGGAAAAATTCAGCAACAAAACCAACGGCGTCACCCCACGTCGCTGGATTGTTCTCAGCAATCCACGGCTGACCAAACTTCTGACGTCGCGTCTCGGCGCCGGTTGGATTCGCGATCTAGACAAACTTCGCCGCCTGGAACCGATGGTCGAGGATCCCGAGCTGCAGCGTGAATGGAGAGCCATCCGCCAGCACAACAAGCTGCAGCTCTCGTCCTTCATCGACCATCAACTCGGCATCGCCATCGATCCCGAATCCATGTTTGATGTGCTGGTCAAGCGCCTGCATGAATACAAGCGCCAGCATCTGCAGGTGCTGCACATCCTGACACTCTACCAACGCATGCAGCGTGACCCGCAATCGGAAATGGTGCCGCGCACGTTTCTCTTCGGCGGCAAGGCAGCGCCCGGCTATCGCATGGCCAAACTCATCATCAAGCTGATCCACTCCATCGGCGATTCCATCAATTCAGATCCGCTGGTGCGAGGCCGCTTGAAGGTCGTTTTCCTTCCCGACTACAGTGTGAAGCTCGGCCAGCGAGTTTATCCCGCCGCCGACCTTTCAGAGCAAATTTCGCTCGCCGGCAAGGAAGCCTCCGGCACCGGCAATATGAAATTCGCCATGAACGGCGCTTTGACGATCGGTACCCTTGACGGCGCAAACATCGAAATTCGCCAGGAAGTCGGCGCCGAAAATTTCTTCCTGTTCGGCATGACAGCCGCGGAAGTCCAACAGAAAAAATACGACGGCTACAATCCCCGGGCGATCTACGAGAGTAACCCGGAATTAAAGAATGTTCTCGATGCCCTCGCCGGCGGCGAGTTTTCCCACGGCGACCGCAGCCTGTTCGAGCCGCTCGTCCATTCCCTGCTCGATGGCGACGAGTACATGCTGCTCGCCGACTATCAGTCCTACATCGACTGCCAGGACCGCGCCAGCGCAGCCTACCAGGATCAGGAGGCCTGGACAAAAATGTCGATCCTCAACGTCGCCCGCATCGGCAAGTTCTCCTCTGACCGCTCCATTCGCGACTATTGCGCAGACATCTGGAAGACGTGGCCGGTGAAGATTCAGCTCTAGCTCACGATCCTATTTCGATCAGCCGGCATCGCGCTGCGTGTTCTCCAGTCCGCGCAGCGTGTTTCCCGTTTTAGTGCAGCCCTGTCGCCATCGCGTCGTTCAGACCCTTGAACACCGCATCGTAGTGTCCGCTCTCCGCGGCGAACCGCAATCGCTTCACGTTCTCCACGCAAATTTCCGTCGGATGCGGTTGCGCCTTCAATATCTCCATCACCTCCGCAATGAACTTGTCCAGCGGCATCGCCCTGGGATCGCCCGCACTCGAGTCCATCAGGTCCGTGGCCACATAGGGTGGAATCAATTCCACCACCTCGGTCGTCGTGTCCTTCAGTTGATATCGCAGCGACTGTGTGTACGAATGAATCGCCGCCTTGGTCGCGCAATAGGTCGGCGTCGGCGCCAGCGGCACAAACGCCAATCCAGACGACACTGTCATCATCGTCGACTGCGGTTGCTGCAGCAGCAGCGGCAACAGTGCCGTCGTAAGACGTATCGGCCCCAGCAGGTTGATCGCAATGGTCTGCGCCGCGACGTCGGTCTCTTTTGCCGACCGCAGATCTTCCAGTTTCATGATTCCCGCATTGTTGATCAGCACATTTAGCTTCGGATATTTCTCCTGCACCCGCTTGGCAAACGCTTCAATACTCGCCCTTTCTTCAATGTCGAGCGTGATCCACTCCATGCCGGGATTCGCGTAGGCCGTCGCTTCCAGCATTGTCTTGCGCCGCCCGGCAATCACCACCGTATTTCCCAACGCGTTGAAAGCCTCCGCCAAGCCGCGCCCGATCCCGCTGCCGCCGCCCGTAATCAGCATCGTGTTGCCCGTCATCTTCATTGACATCTCCCTGTCCGCATACTATGGCGACCAGGCATTTCTGCAAAACGAACGGCTCCCCCAGCGGGAATTATCGACTGCTATCCCTTTGATAAATAGAGTGCGCCGTCCGCCCCAAAGCCGCTCACTCCTTCGACTTCGAGCAATGTCAGCTATGCTCCCGTCTATAATTCCTCCCCCACACCCTTTTTTCCGTTGCACTTCGGATACCTCCAGGTTCAGTTAAATCCCTGCCACACTGCAACCTCTGCGTTAGGATTAGTCTGGAAGAACAAGGCTCCTACATTGGTCTCCCCCGTCCAAACGTCACCGCCGGAGGTCCGGAAGAGCGCACTCTTGCCTTTCGGCCTGGCCGGGCTCGTCGCCCTTGTCGCGCTCTCCGCGACGCTGTGGCCCGTGGCGCGGGCATATCTGCAATCCGTCGCTTTGCTGATGCAGTGGAATGGAGACTCCTTGCCCGCCATCCTGAAACCGGTGGCCGGCGGCAAAATCATCATCCAGGACGTCACCATCCCCAGCCCGAATGGACCCATTCGCGCCCGCGTCTATAGTCCGGCAAACGACCCGAACGCGCCGGGGCTGGTGTTTATCCACGGGCTCAATCATCAAGGCATCGACGAAATCAAAATGAAGCGATTCGCCAGCTGGAAGGCTGCGTCCGGAATCCGCGTTCTCACTCCGGATGTTCCCGATCTGCGCGCCTACAGGATAAGGTCCTCGTCCATCGACGTCATGGGAGAATCTGCACGATGGTTCGCACAGCAAACCAGCCACCCTGTCACCTTAATGGGAGTCAGCTTCGCCGGTGGCATGGCGCTGATGGCGGCAGCCCGCCCCGCCTATGCTTCCAGCGTCAAGCTCGTACTTGTCGTTGGAGGATATGACGATCTCGCCCGTTTAGCCCACTTCTATGTGACCGGCAATGAGCCGCGCCCCGACGGCAGTATTGAAACTGCGCAGCCCAATCACTTCGGCGCTCCGTTGCTGGAGTACATGGCCCTGGCCTACTTGGTTCCTGCAGAGGATCGTGCGGCCATCGAGCCCGTCCTGAGTGCTGTCTTGTTTGACGGCCGCACCTTGACTCCAGAGATGGAGTCCGCGCTCTCGCCGTCGCAGCGAACGGAGCTCGAGTATCTGCTCGCGAACCCACCCGATGGTGCGAAACTATTGCAGCTGGCCAAACAGGATGCCGCGGAGTTGGCCTCAGTTTCACCCCACGGGAACCTGGCAAATCTTTCCGCACATGTATTTCTGCTGCACGGTCTCGACGACGACTACATTCCCTCCGCTGAGGCAGAATGGACAGCGCACGACCTGCCGCCGGGAAAGCTGGACGGCTTGCTCATCACTCCCGTCGTGTCCCACATCATGCTGGGTGGTAGATCAATTGTGTGGATGGATAAGTGGCGCCTGATCCACTTTATGGCCCTGGAACGCGAAGCCGAGATGGCCCAGTAGCTTCACCTGCCCAACTCCAAAAACCCTGAAGGCATGACTGAAAATCGGGTACCCGAGATTCTAGTAGCTAATGCGGGTGCGATCACCTTCCAACGTCATGCGTTGATAGTGTTGGATACCTCGCGTATCGACGAAACCTCTCTTTCGTTTGCCTCCCCCGCATCCGATACCCTATGCTGAAGGGTTCTTCTCTATCGGCTGACGCTCTAGAGGTATCGTATGTCGCGAAGCACCACCGAAGATGTTTTGAAACCTCCGCCGCCACCCGAAGCCGGGCCCAGTCGCCACGTTTCCCCAGCGGAACAACTGTGGATCGACACCACGCTGAAACCCGCGCTGGAAAAATCGCCCGAACGACCCATCGGCGCCGACAGCGGCACCAATCGAAATGCAGACGGCACTGCCCGTTTCACCACCATCTCCGGCGTTCCCGTTGAGCGACTCTACACGCCCGCCGATCTTCCCGCGGATTGGGACGAGCACACCGAAAAATACCTCGGCCAACCCGGTCAGGCCCCCTATACCCGCGGTATTCACGCTACCGGCTATCGCGGCAAGCTGTGGACGATGCGCCAGTTTTCCGGATTTGCCACGCCGGAGGAAACCAATCAACGGTACAAATATTTGTTGCAGCAAGGTGGCAGCGGTCTCTCCGTCGCGTTTGATCTGCCCACCTTGATGGGCTACGACTCCGACCACGCAAACAGTGAAGGCGAAGTCGGCAAGTGCGGCGTCGCCATCGACTCACTGGAGGATATGGAGATTCTTTTCTCCGGCATCGACCTGGAGAAAACCACGGTCTCGATGACAATCAACTCTCCGGCCAGCGTGCTGTGGGCCATGTACCTTGTGGTCGCGGACCAGCAGGGAGCGGATTGGAAAAAGATTTCCGGCACGCTGCAAAACGACATCCTGAAGGAATACATCGCACAGAAGGAATACATTTATCCGCCCGCGCCATCAATGCGCCTGGTCATCGACACGTTCGAGTTTGGCTCGCTGTATACCCCGCGATTTAATCCAATTTCCATCTCGGGCTATCACATTCGCGAGGCTGGCGCGACCGCCCTGCAAGAGCTGGCATTCACCATCTACGACGGCGTCGAATATGTGGAATGGGCGGTGCGCCGTGGCTTGGACGTCGACGATTTTGCGCCGCGCCTCAGCTTCTTCTTTAACTCCCACAACGACTTTTTTGAAGAGATTGCCAAGTTCCGCGCCTCCCGAAAAATCTGGTATCGCCTGATGACGGATCGCTTCCACGCCAAGCAGGCGCGCTCGCAGTTGATGCGTTTCCATACCCAGACGGCCGGCGTTTCGCTCACCGCGCAACAGCCCATGAACAACATCGCGCGCGTGGCCATCCAGGCGCTGGCCGCAGTTTTAGGCGGCACACAATCCTTGCATTCCGACTCCTACGATGAAGCACTCGCGCTGCCCACCGAAGAAGCCGCGCGCATTGCGCTTCGCACGCAGCAAATCCTGGCGTATGAATCCGGCGTCGCTCAAACTTCCGACCCGCTCGGCGGGTCTTACTTTGTCGAAAACCTCACTTTGAAGATGGAACAGGGGGCGTTCGAATATTTCGAGAAGTTGGACGCCATGGGCGGCATGGTCCGCGCCATTGAACAAGGTTTTCCGCAGAAGGAGCTCGCCGAATCCAGTTATCAATATGCTCGCGCTGTCGAGGCCAAAGAAAAAATCATCGTCGGCGTCAACGATTTTGTGGTGGAAGAAACGCCGCAGCAGATTCTCTATATCGACGAAAGCGTACGCGAGTCGCAGACAGAAAAGCTGAAGCGTCTGCGTGCCCGCCGTTCCCAGGCGGATGTCACTCGCACCTTGAACGCGCTGCGCCAGGCCGCTGCCCGCGAACCGCAGGCGGAAAAAGGAAAAATCTCTGACGCCAACACCATGCCGTATATTCTGGATTGTGTCCGCGCCTACACCACTGTTGGCGAGATCTGCGAGGCACTCCGCGACGTCTATGGAACCTATGAAGAATCCAGCTGGACATAGAAAGTTTTTAGCATTTCGCTATCGTTCTAAGAACAGCATCGTGCGAGGAAGCCTTTGACATCCAACCCGAACGTCAAGCCGCAACATGAATATCCCATCCGCGTCCTGGTAGCCAAACCCGGCCTCGATGGTCACGATCGCGGCGCAAAAGTCATTGCGCGTGCGTTGCGCGATGCCGGCATGGAAGTCATCTACACCGGCCTGCGCCAGACCCCGGAAATGATCGTCAACGCCTCCATCCAGGAAGACGTGCAGTGCATTGGCCTCAGTATTCTCTCTGGCGCGCACAATGCGATCGTGCCCCGCCTGATGGCACTATTGAAGGAACGCGGCGCGGATGACATCCTGGTCGTCCTCGGCGGCACCATTCCCGCGCAGGATATTGATTTTCTCAAGAAGCAAGGCGTCGCCGCCATTTTCGGCCCGGGCACTCCGCTTGAAACCACGGTGGAGTTTATCAGGGCCAACGTCAAGCCGCGCGGCGTACCCGCCTAGCCCGGCGCTGATTCAGACTTTGCCGATTCCCTGCGCCGCCATGCGGATGTTTTCTGTGGAAATTTATCTGGGAAAGTCACTTGTCATTTGCAAGTAAACTTTGCTAATGTTTGCCATATTACTTGCATTTTGCAAGTAATATGGCAGGATCCTGCTTCGTGTCTGAAAAATCAAAATCGCGACCTCGCTCCGGCTGCCCCGTCAGCATGGGGCTGGAGCAATTTGGCGATCGATGGTCGCTGCTGATCATTCGCGACATGATGGTCCGCGGCTATCGTACCTTTAAGGAATTTCAGGAATCAGGCGAAGGCATTTCCTCCAACATTCTTTCCGACCGGCTCCGCACTCTTGAAGCTGCCGGGATATTGACTACCGAGCCGGACGTCACGGACGCGCGCCGTTTGAATTATCGCCTGACCCAGAAAGGTATTGACCTGGCGCCGGTGATGCTGGAACTGTTGATCTGGGGAGCGAAGTATGAATCGACCGCTGCGCCATGCGCCTTTATTGTGCAGATGGAAGACAGCCGCGAGCAGGTGCTCGCCGAAACCTATAAACGTTGGCGGGAACGGGACTCGACGCCCCTGATCCCGCGCTTTGATGAGATGCCGCAACACAATCCAGTGCGAAACAGTGAAAGGAGAAAAGGATGAGTGGTGTACGCGTATTGGTGGGTACAAAGAAAGGTGCGTTCGTTTTAACTGCGGACGGCAAGCGCAAGAACTGGGATGTGAGCGGGCCGCATTTCGGCGGGTGGGAGATGTATCACCTGAAGGGATCGCCGGTTGATCCCAATCGTGTGTACGCTTCGCAAACCAGCGGATGGTTTGGCCAGTTGATTCAGCGCTCCAACGATGGCGGCAAAACCTGGGAGCCGATGAATAACAAGTTTGTCTACGACGGCGTCCCGGGGACGCATCAGTGGTACGACGGAACCCCGCATCCATGGGAGTTCAAGCGTGTGTGGCACCTCGAACCTTCGCTGACCGATCCCGACATCGTATACGCCGGAGTCGAAGATGGCGGGCTCTTCCGCTCGACCGATGGAGCGCAGTCGTGGCAGGAGATGTCCGGGTTGCGCAAGCACGGCACTGGGCCGAAATGGCAGCCGGGTGCCGGCGGACTATGCCTGCACACTATCATTCTCGATCCCGAGAATCCCAGCCGCATCTATATTGCAATCTCCGCGGCGGGAGCATTTCGCACCGACGACGGCGGCGAGACCTGGAAGCCAATCAATCGCGGACTGCATTCGCAATATATTCCCGACCCGAATGCCGAAGTGGGACATTGCGTGCATCACATCGCGATGCATCCTTCCCGCCCCAATGTATTGTTTATGCAGAAACATTGGGACGTGATGCGCAGCGACAATGGCGGTGACACCTGGCAGGAAGTCAGCGGAAATCTGCCGACCGATTTTGGATTCGCGATTGATGTGCACGCGCACGAACCGGAAACGCTGTACGTGGTACCGATCAAGAGCGACTCGGAACATTATCCGATCGACGGCAAGCTGCAAGTACATCGCAGCCGCACCGGCGGCAACGAATGGGAGGCAATGACCAAGGGCCTGCCGCAGCAGAACTGTTATGTCAACGTACTCCGCGACGCCATGTCCGTGGATTCGCTGGATGAATGCGGTGTGTACTTTGGCACCACGGGCGGCCAGGTGTACTGTTCCGCCGATGCCGGCGACAGCTGGAATCCGATCGTACGCGACCTTCCCGCGGTGCTTTCCGTTGAGGTTCAAACGCTGCGATGATGTCGACGGTACGAATCGAGTTGCCGGCGCATTTGCGAACGCTGGCGGGTGTCGGCCGCGAGGTGACTGTCGAGGTGGAGGGGACAGCGACCTTGCGCGCGGCCATTGACGCGCTCGAGGCCCGCTACCCCACGCTGCGCGGGACGATTCGCGATCAGGTGACACATCAGCGACGTCCGTTCTTGCGCTTCTTTGCCTGCCAGGAAGATCTATCGCACGATTCACCGGACGTCCCGTTACCGGAAGCCATCGTGATGGGAAAGGAACCGTTGATCGTGCTGGGAGCGATCGCTGGAGGTTAGCCGTCGACTCTCAAACGACCAACCGAAGCGATACCATCACGCAAAATCACCCGCTGGAGACCAGACATGCAGAAAATCACAACATTCCTATGGTTCGACGACAAAGCCGAAGAAGCAGCCAACTTCTACACATCCATCTTCGAGAATTCGAAGATCGGAGCGATCACTCGCTACGGAGAAGCCGCAGCAAATGGCTCCGGAAGACCTGCCGGCTCAGTGATGACTGCGGTATTTCAGCTCAACGGGCAGGAATTCATCGCGTTGAACGGTGGTCCCCACTTCCACTTCACGGAAGCGGTCTCATTGGTCGTGAATTGTGAGACCCAGGCGGAAATCGACAAATTCTGGGAGAAGCTTTCTGCGGGCGGCCAAGAGAGCCAGTGCGGCTGGCTCACAGACAAATATGGTTTGTCGTGGCAAATTGTTCCGGCGAAGATAGAGAGCTGGTTGAGCTCCAAGGACCCCGCGAAAGCAGATCGGGTAATGGCCGCTGTCCTGCAAATGGTAAAACTCGATCTGAAGAAATTACAGGACGCATACGACCACGACTAACGGCTCGGCGATTCCGGCTGGCGAGGGTCGCCAGAAGATTTATTCCATCCGAATGCGGGCTTGAAGCATCCTCAGAGCCTGCCACCGCGCCGGCTATGCGGAAGTGCGGCAGCAAATTCAAGACAATGGGTAAGGAGAGATCGAATGAAAATCGTCGCGATCATCGCTCGCATCCTGCTGGGGCTGACGTTTCTTGTATTCGGGCTGAATGGGTTTCTCAACTTTATGCACGGACCGCTACCGCCTGGCCTGGCTGGAACCTTTCTCACTACACTGGTGGCCACTCACTTCGTCTACTTCGTCGCTGCCGTGCAGGTGATCGCAGGCGCGCTCCTGCTCGTCAACCAGTTTGTACCGTTAGCGCTGGCGCTGTTGGCGCCCGTTCTCTACAACATTCTTGTGTTCCACATCACCATGCAGCCCAGTGGCCTGCCGCCGGGATTGATTGCTTCCGTTCTGTGGCTGATTTTGGTGTGGAGGCTGCGAGATTATTTTGCGCCGTTATTTGTACAGAAGGCAGTTGAGAAGTAAGTTGCATCCCAATCTTCGTCTCATCCGGGGGAAACAATGGATCTGAATCCATATCTCAATTTCAACGGCAATTGCGAGGAGGCGTTCAAGTTTTACGAACAGCACCTCGGCGGAAAAATCGAAACGATCCACACCTTTGCCGGTTCTCCCATGGAGAATCAACTTCCGCCGGAGTGGCGAAATAAGGTAATGCATATCCGTATGAACGTCGGTACTGGCGTTTTGATGGGATCGGATGGGCCAGGAGGCCGGTATCAAGTACCGCAAGGCTTTGCAGTATCGCTGAACCTGAAAGATCCCGGCGAAGCGGACCGGGTCTATGCTGCCTTGTCGGCCGACGGCCAAATTCAAATGGCGATTCAGCAAACCTTCTGGGCGAGGCGGTTCGCCATGTTTACGGATAAATTCGGCATTCCGTGGATGATCAACTGCGAGTAAGATCGCCACGCGTGTCGGCGCTCAAATGGGTGGCTTGCGAGGAACGTACGTTCACTCCCCTTTAAGCGCCTGCACATATTTCTCCGGTAGGGCTCGTTTTGTCAGCGAGTGGTCGGTGACAACGTGGGTGGTCTCACCCTCGGCGAGCAATTGCTGATCGCCGACGCGCACCACACGATAACGAAATTTCAGAACCGCGCCTCGAACTCCGGTCACGTGGGTGACGATGGTGAGCTCATCGTCGTAACGTGCCGGCGCTTTGTACCGGCAATTCGCCTCAACCACCGGAATGAAACAGTCGTCCTCAATTTCCATGGTTTTGTAGTCAAAGCCGAGTTGCCGCAGCAATTCCACACGTCCAATTTCAAACCAGACGAGAAAATTCGAATAATAGACGACACCCATCTGATCGGTTTCCGCGTAACGTACGCGCAGGCGGACCTCACCTGTCACACTATTCCTGCTGGAATTCAACTCGTTCACGCGTATATCTCCTCAAGGATGGACAGGGGTTTTACCGCGTTTGCGGGATGGCCACTGGGGTGTACGTCGCTCCAGGAATGCGGACACTCCTTCGCGAAAATCCTCTGTGCTGCGTGCATTCGCGTTGGTTTCGACCGCCGCCTTCAATTGATGATCGAGCCGCTCTTTCACGTTTGCGGAAAGCAACTGCTTGGTCGCTCGCAGAGACTCTGGACTGTTCTTTAGAAGTTGACGTGCCAGGCGCACAGCTCGCTCCATCAGGCCGGTATCACGCACAACTTCATTCACCAGGCCCATCTGTTCCGCTTCTTCCGCGGAGATTAAGCGAGCTGTCAACAATAAATCCCTGGCATGTTTTTCGCCGACCTGCAGCGTGAGAAATGTGGAGACAATTGCTGGAATGAAACCGATGCGTGCTTCTGTGTATCCGAATTTCGCGTCGGGAACGGCCAGCGTAAAGTCACATGCGGTAGCCAGTCCCATGCCGCCTGCAATCGCATGTCCATTGACCGCGGCGATGGTTGGCAGCGGCAAGTCGTAGAGCCTGCGCAGCAGCACCGCGATGCGTTCCGCGTCGACATTGTGTTGCGGAGTTGTATGCTTCAGCAGCGACTGCAGGTGTTCCAAATCGAGGCCCGCACAAAACGCTGGACCTCTGCCGGTCAGAATCAAGACACCTGAGTTTCGATCCGCCAGGCTTTCAAGGGTCGCGATCAACTCATCGATCATCTGCGGAGTGAGTGCATTGCGACGCTCGGAACGATTGAAGGTGATGGTGATGATGTCTTCCATCTCCGTCATGTAAAGCGTTTGATAAGGCATTCTGGCTCCTGGAGGGATACACGCGCAAATCCATACTAGAGGATGGATTGGCGCAAGTCACTTTGACTGAACCGGGGATCGCCTGCAGCCGGGTGAGCGAGGTGGCGCCGAGTTTTTTTGACTGGAGCTACCTAAGGATCATCGACGGTCGAAGATTATGACGAATGCTGATGTTCACTACGCGGCTGTAATGCTGTGAGGATATCGCTCTTGGTCACGATGCCTTCCAGCCTTCCTTGTTGGGAAGCCACAAAGAGCATCGGCCGATGCCGCTCGCCCAGCAGCAGACGCAGGGCTTCCATTACATCGAAGTTCTGCGGAATTGTCTCGGCGTGCCGTTGCGTTAATTGCTCGACCGTGGTGGTTGACCACTGTTCCTGGGGAACCGTGTTGAGAGATACGGTCGCAATCCACCCCAAAACGTGTTCCCCATCGACCACCGGGAAGGCGCTGTGTGGATTCTTTGCAGCGATGTTGTTGGCAAACTCCTGCAATGTTGCGGCAGACGTGACCGACACCACTTGCGGCTGCATGATCTGTGACACCGGGATGCGGCTCAATTCCTGAATGCGGAAGCCTTCGTGCAGGCGCTGGTCCCCGGAGGCCGAGGCTTCCCCGGAAATTCCATAAGCAACCGCCGCGCCGATAAGAGCGGGAATGATGAATGCGTGACCGCCCGTGGCTTCCGCCACGAACACAACCGCTGCTAACGGCGTCTTATACCCGGCGGCAATAAACGAGGCCATGCCAACCGCAGCATACAGCTCGACAGAACTGGAATGGACAATCGTCTGCGCGAATGCAGTCCCGAAACTACCTCCGGTAAGAAAGAGTGGGACGAACATGGCGCTGACGCCACCACTGGCTAACGTAAACAACGTGGCCGCAAGCTTCAGGACGCCGAAGACCACTAGCTCCAGGGAACTGTGCTGGTGACCGAGAATTTGTCCGACGGCTTCGTAGTTTGGACCCAGAGGGACCAGCGATCCGTGATAGATCGCCAGAAATGCAACGCCGCAGAGTCCAGTGAGAAAGCCACCCAATGTCAACTTGAGCCAATGGGGAATGGGCCAGTGCACCATAAAAACGCGAGCCCGACGAAACGTAATGGTGAAGGCCATGGCCACCAGCCCGATCAAAGCGCCAAGCAGCGCGCACCAGAACAGATCGCGTCCGGTAAATGAATTGATGCTGGCGAAGTTGAACAGCGGAGTGGCGCCCAGAAAGAAGGCCAGGGTGACATAAGATATCACCGAGGCGATGAGCGAAGGCAGTAGCGCCTCATGCGCCAAGTCATCTTTGTAAGGCATTTCCAGCGCGAAGACCAGACCGGTCATGGGCGCGCGAAAGACGGCTGCCATGCCGGCGGCGGCGCCGCTTATGAGCATGATGCGGCGGTCTCGCGGTTCTAAACCGAAGCGCCGCAACTTCGACCATAGCCACGATCCAATCGCTCCGCCGCCATAGATACTTGGCCCTTCGAGAGCTGCACTACCGCCAAATCCGACGGTAGTAATTGCCGCCAGGATTTTCGGGAAGAAGGAACGAACGTCGATGTCGCCCTGATGCTCGTGATAGGAACGAATGATCTCTTCTGTCGAATGTTCATTCGGATCAGGAGTGAGAAATTGCATGATGAGGCCCGTCACCGCGAAGGCCGCAGTCATCACTGGAAGGATCGTCCATGGCCGTTGCAGGAAAAGATGCAGCAGCGGAGGCCACAGCTCCTTCAGAATCACCACCGCAATCCCGGTGACGGCAAGACCTGTCGTAATTCCGATCACCGGCGCCAGGAGGAGCCATTTATGCAGGTCGCGCGTATAGGTCGTGGTCAGATCTTCGACCACCAGGGGAAAATACTTGCGTAGCAGCGGATGTTCAATCAACCGCAACATGGGTTTCACTAAGGGTTTTTCCCCGGTCGTTTCTGCGGGTACTCGAGTTTTATTCATCGTTCTCCCGGGCGGAGCGAGCTACGCCCCGTGCCGTGGTCTTTAAAACATTTTGCAGCGCGTGGATCAACAGCGGCCCCTGCGAATTCAATTCACGCATGTGGGCCTGAGAAAGCCGGTTCAACACTCTCTGGCCGCGAGCCGTAGCTCGCAGACAAACGCGGCGCCGATCCTCAAGATCCGTCGCACGTTCGAGCAGCCCTTCCTGCGCACACCGATCGACCAATTCGACCACCGTGTTGTGCTTCAGGCCGAGCGCTTCTGCAGCATAAGCAATCGAAGGTGAGCGGCCTGCAGGCACACCCACCACCGCCAGCAGAAGCTGGTGCTGCTGCGGATGAAGACCAGCGTTGTTGGCCGCGCTTTCACTGACCAGCAGAAACCGCCGCAATTGATGGCGGAAGGATGCAAGGGCCTGGTGCAGGGGTTGATTCGAATCTCTCTTGAGAGGTCGTTCACTCACTCATACATTCTATCGCATTACGATATATTCTTGCGGGTTCCAGACATCAGGAGAACCTCTATTGCAGTGGTGGGCCATATTCCAAGGAAATCTGATGCGTGCGAGCCAGAAGGTCAGTCAGCGATCCCAACTCCGGCAGCTTCGCACCTGTGCTGAGTAGTGCAAGCAGCGCCTGCTCGGTCGCGATGTTGCCGACCAGGGCATCCTGTGCGAACGGACATCCTCCCAGACCACCCATCGCCATGTCGAACCGTCGGCAACCGGCTTGATATGCGGCCACAACCTTCTCTTCTGCCTGCTCCGGGCGGGCGTGCAGATGCACTCCAAACTCTACGCGATCGTCTGTGGTGAGCACCGCCGATACGACAGATGCAATCCGCTTCGGATCGGCGATGCCAATTGTGTCGGCGAGAGAAATCTGCTGCACACCCATTTCGATGAGCAAACTGCAGCCCTCAACCACTTCTTCTAAACTCCATGGGTCGCCGTATGGATTGCCGAAAGCCATCGACAGATACACGGCCAGATCTACGCCAGCCTGATATGCCAACTCCGCGATCGCGTCGAGTGCATCGAGCGATTCCTCCGGGGTTTGGTGCTGATTGCGTTCGAGAAATCCGGGCGAGATGGAATACGGAAAGCCGAGGGTGCGCACGGATTCGGTCGCGATCGCCCGTTCAGCCCCTTTTTCATTGACCACAATGCCGATAATGTCGATCTGTTCTGGAGCCTGCAAGAGGCGCAGTACCTGCTCGGAATCTGCCATCTGCGGCACAGCCTTTGGCGAAACAAAAGACACCGCATCAATGTGCTGAAACCCGGCGGCGATCAGCTCGCGCAGATACGAGGCCTTTACGTCGGCAGGAATGACTTTCGGCAATCCCTGCCACGCATCACGCGGACATTCGATAATTTTGATTTCGTCGCTGATCATGGTTGTTGCATTTTGACCTGTCCGTCAGGTTTGCAGAATTCCCGGATTAAATCGCGGAACGTCCGGATTGAGCGCGGCCGCTTGCAGAGCCATGCAAAGCACATCGCGCGTTTTCCTGGGATCGATGATCGCATCCACCCAGAGTCGAGCAGCCGCGTAGCGGGGATCTGTCTGCTCATCGTAAGCGGCCTTGGTGGAATCGAACAGTTCCTTTTTCTCTGCTTCGCTGAGCGCGTGTCCTTTGCGCTCCAATTGTTTGATTCGCACCTCTACTAGAGTGTTGGCAGCGGAGGCGCCGCTCATCACTGCATATTTCGCGGTCGGCCACGCAAAAATAAATCGCGGGTCATACGCCTTGCCACACATCGCGTAATTCCCTGCTCCGAACGAGCCGCCAATGATGACGGAGATTTTCGGCACCACACTATTTGAAACAGCGGACACCATTTTCGCGCCGGAGCGGATGATGCCGTTCCACTCCGCATCGCGGCCCACCATAAATCCGTTCACGTCGTGCAGAAAAATCAGTGGGATCAGGTTCTGGTTGCAATCCATGATGAAGCGCGCGGCCTTGTCGGCTGAATCTGGATAAATGACGCCGCCAAACTCCATGTGTTTTTCGCCGCTATGGCTGATCTGCGTACGATGGAGTTTTTGATTCGCGACAATGCCGACGGCGAAGCCGCCAATGCGCGCGTAACCACAGAGCAACGTCTGCCCATAGTCCGGCTTGTATTCGTCAAAGCGCGAACTGTCGACAATGCGAGCGATTACGGCGTGCATATCGTAACTTTGCGACGCGGCCGCGGGGTCGGGATTAACGATGCCCAGCAAATCTTCTGAGGAATATTTTGGAGCATCCTTGGCATCATCATAGGCAACGCGATCGAACGGCGCAGCCGCAGGATGGCCGAGTCGAGAGACAAGCGAGCGCAAACGTGCGATGCAAAGATGATCGTTCGGCTCTTTAAAGTCGACGGTTCCTGAGATTTCGGCATGCATGGTTGCGCCGCCCAATTCTTCCGCAGAAACCTTCTGACCAATAGCCGCCTGCACCAGCGCGGGTCCAGCAAGAAATAATCCGCTGCCCTCCGTCATCAAGACGTGGTCGGTCATCACCGGCAGATACGCGCCGCCGGCCACGCACATACCCATAATGGCAGTCATCTGTGGAATGCCGCGCGCAGACATGACGGCGTTGTTGCGGAAGACGCGACCGAAATCATCCTGATCGGGAAACACATCTTCCTGCAGCGGCAAAAACACGCCGGAGGAGTCGACCAGATACAGCGTGGGAATGTGGTTCTCAAGAGCGATGGTCTGGGCGCGTAGAACTTTCTTGGCGGTCATGGGAAAAAACGCGCCCGCCTTCACCGTGGCATCGTTGGCAATGATCATGACCACGCGACCCGCGACCTGGCCCACGCCGGTGACCGTGCCGGCCGCAGGCGCGCCGCCGTATTCGGCATACATACCATGGGCCGCATAGATCCCAAGCTCGTGAAACTCCGTCGCCGGGTCGAGCAGAAGGTCGAGGCGTTCGCGCACTGTCAGCCGTTGCTTTTTGTGTTGCGCTTCAATCGCTTTAGCGCCGCCGCCTTGACGGATCGTCGCCTGTTCCGCGTCGAATTCGGCCAACAGGCTACGCATGGCGGCTACATTCGATTGGAAGCGTTCACTGCCAGTGTCAATAGAGGAGGGCAAAACATTGGGCAGCGGATCGTTCGGCGCTTGGGACGGATGGATCGTCATAGTCTACGGACACAGTCGGAGCCTGCTCAGCATAGAACACGGAGCGGGAACGCGCAAATGCCGATGTCCGGCAGACAAAAGCAAGTACACTTTGTCATACAGCTCGAGACAAGACTTTGAATTCGATGTCATTCATGATTTCATCTTCCACGCTAAAGCAGATCGGCGCTTTCGTCCTTGGTACCTGCGTGGTCATTTTTGTATGCACCACATGGCATTGGCCATTTGTGGGCGACGAAGCATTCATCCGCTATGTCATTTTCCTGATGCATCACGGAATGGCGCCGTATCGGGACATTGTGGATATCAACATGCCGGGAGCATATGCCGTCGATTGGCTGGTGGTGCGTCTGTTTGGCAGCGGCTCACTGGCCTGGAGAATCTTCGATTTTGCGTTAATGGGGTTGGCAACCGTAGCTGCCGTAGCCATTGCGCGGCCCTACGACTGGTTTGCGGGAATCTACGCTGGCTTTTTATTCATGCTGATTCATGGGCGCGATGGAGTGGCACAAGCCGGCGAAAGAGACCTTACGATGAGCGTTCTGCTGCTAGGTGCCGTGGCGCTTCTGTTCTATGCTCGGCGAAACAACAGCTGGGTGGCCACGGCATTCTTCGGCCTGTTGTGCGGATGCGCTTCCATCATCAAGCCCACAGTCATTCCGCTGGGATTTGTTCTGCTCTTGATGCTGACCGTCGATCGACGCCGTGCTCACTCGCCCATTCTGGCCCACGCAATCGGCGGAATTGCCGGCTTGCTGGTCCCGCTGTTATTGACTTTTCTTTTTCTCGTGCGGCAGCATGCGGTGCATGCGTTTCTCTATACGCTGCGCACACTACTTCCCTATCACGCCAGCATTGGACGTCTGCCGATGTTCTATTTTTTATGGCATAGTTTTGCTTCTGAACTTGTGCCCATTCTTCTCGTGTGGTTGACCATCGCTCTACTGCAAAAGGATTGGCGAAGCTGGGAGCGCGCGGTTCTGCTGGTATGTCTTGCTTTCGGCCTTGTGTCCCTCATCGTCCAGGGGAAGGGATTTCCGTATCACAGGTATCCATCGGAAGCCTTCCTTCTCCTTCTTGCCGGCATTGACTTTACTGTCGCGCTGCAGCTGCGCGGAAAGCTGAAGGTGCTGGGTGTCGTCGGGTTAGCTCTTGGCGTGTTGGTGCTCGCCCCAATCTCAACCATCAAGGCGGCACGGTATCAGGGCAAAATTCCCGAGACCAGCGCCATGTTGCAGGCCGATCTCAATCGCCTGGGCGGCCAAGCCCTTTCCGGCAACATTCAATGTATCGATACCGTCGGGGGTTGCATCTTTACCCTGAATCGAATGCGGCTGGTGCAGTCGACAGGTTTCCTCTACGACTGTTACCTGTTTGCTCCTAAACCCAGCCCCGTGCAACAGGAGTACCGCGCCAGGTTTTGGCGCGAACTACAAACTCACCCTCCCAAAGTCTTTGTCGTCACCAATCGTCTGTGCATGAATGTGCGTGGCAGCTCGTTCAACAAACTTGAGCAATGGCCGCAATTCGATGAATATCTGCAAGCAGACTACACCTTGGAGGTGCAGCGCACGCCGCCGCATGAAGTGCGCTGGTGGAATCAGCCCACGCAACCGACAAGCTACAGAATTTATGTTCGGAAAGCGAATTGAACCCGGAGAACCGGAGTTTCTAAAGCTTTCGCGCCGAGGAGCGATAGACTCATTTGTCAGGAGAAAATCATGGCGGAAAAGCAGGCAGGGGACTTCTCCGACTTTGAGCGGGTCCAGGTGTTGCTGCATGAATACGATTCGCTGCGCGACGAAATCCAACAGCGTATCGCCCATGTGTACCAGGTAGTGATTATCTGCGCGGTGCTGGCGACGTGGCTGCTTGGCCGCACCATGGATGGACGCTTCTGGGTTGGAGCGACATTTATTCTTCTCCTGATCGCTGCCTTTGGCTGGTTCAATGGGGAGGACATCAAGCGTGCTGCCGCCCAGCTTCGCTCCATTGAGCAACATGTCAATTACCTGTCGGGCGAAGATCTATTGACCTGGGAGACGCACTACGGCGGCGCTATCGCTGGATACTGGGGCCGTCCCAGGCCCGCACATGTGGGAAGGCGAGCGAAAAAAACGCGCCCTAAAATTCCGGAATAAAACGAGCGCCGCTCGAGTCGTTAGGTCAGCAGCGTCACCGTGCCGGAACCGATGTCGTAATAGCCAGCGACCACTTTCAGTTGGCCTTCCTTGATTTTTTCTGCGACCACCGTGGAAGCTTGGCTCAACAACTTTGCCTGAATTTTCGCGTTCGCCTTGGTTGCGGCTTTGTAGTCGTGACCCGCTTCGTCGACTGCGGGCTGAATGTGCGGATAGAGAGCACTGATTTGACCGGGCACAGATTTACCGGCGACCGTCGCCTTCACGGCGCCGCAGTTGCTGTGTCCCAGTACCAGAATCACCTTAGTGCCGAGCACCGCGACTCCATACTCCAGGCTGGCGATAATTTCGGGCGTGATGATATTACCGGCAACGCGCGTCACAAATAAATGGCCGATGGTCTGGTCAAAGACAATCTCGACCGGCACGCGAGAGTCGGCGCACGACAACACGGCCGCATAGGGCTCCTGCTTTTCTTCCAGGTGCTGCTTCAAAATCGTCAGATCATGTTCGTGCGCAGTGGTTTTTCCGCTCACAAAACGACTGTTGCCGTCCATCATCTCCTTCAATGCCGCGTCCGGCGTCATCGCCGATTGCGCCAGCACCGGACGTGGATGCAGGAAATTGTGAGCGGTATCCGCGGCGACTCCAGCGGTCACGATGCCGGCAACTGCGGCTGCTGAACCACGCAGGAAATTGCGACGCGATTGCGGTGTGGGTTCAGTGGGTGGCAATGACTTGGATGTCGTTGCGTCTGACATAGAACTGGCTCCTTGTGGATGGGCGCCGCACCAACTCGACTCACATGCCTGCAATCGACGGCCCATCGAATGTTTCAAGATGATGCCCGCTCTTTTCATAGCGAAGAGCGGGCGGTGTTGGTACAAGATCAATTCGCGCTATGCCGTGTGGCGTCCGCGTTCCTGCTGTTCACTGGCCAGGGCACGCTCTGCCGTCCGGGTACTGATGAGACGTTCTTCCGGAGTACGAATCACCGCATAAACCCCTGCGGCAATGGCACCCCCAATGAGGGGTGCGACGATGAAGAGCCAGAGCTGTTGCACCGCCCATCCTCCCACGAACAGAGCGGGTCCGATACTGCGAGCCGGGTTGACCGAGGTGTTGTCGATGGGAATGCCAACCAGGTGAATCAGGGTAAGGACCAGACCGATCGCCAGGCCGGCAAAACCGACAGGAGCTTTAATGTCGGTCGCTCCCAGCACGGTCAGCACCAGGAAGGCGGTCAGGATGACCTCTGCAATGAATGCTGCCTGCATGCTGTAGAGATCAGGAGAATGCATTCCGTAGCCATCGGCGCCGAGACCGCCGACCGAGGCATAATAGCCGCCCGGAATTCCACGGGCAATCGCCAGGATGAGGGCTGCCGCGATAACTGCACCCAGGATCTGCGCAATGACATACATGACTGCATCCTTGGCGCCGATTTTTCTCGACAGCAAAACCCCGAATGTGACGGCAGGGTTGACGTGGCAGCCGGAAATGGGCCCGATGGTATAGACCATGGCCAGCAGTGAAAGTCCAAAAGCAAAAGCGACACCCTCAAACCCAATATGCTTGCCCGCAAACACAGCGCTTCCAACGCCGCCAAACACCAGCACGAATGTCCCGACTAACTCCGCAAAATACCTTTTCATGAAGAATCCTCCGGAAGGAAATCAAGCAGGAAATCAACTGAATATACACCCGATTGATAAGGAGGAACCATGAAAAAACATGCATTCACGGGTCATTAGCCCGAGTTTTCTGGCTATGATGTTGTGCCGCCCAGACCTAATTCCTCCGCATGCTGCTGCATCGCAGCCAGGCAAAACGCTACATGTTCCGGTAGCGCAATGCCCAGTTCAGCCGCACCGACAACGATATCGTCGCGATTCACACCGCGGGCAAATGCCTTGTCTTTCATTTTCTTCAGCACCGAGGGCACATTCACGTCGCGGATGGACTTTGTGGGCTTGACCAGCGCATTTGCCGTCAGAAATCCCGCCAACTCGTCGCAGGCAAACAAAACTTTATCGAGATGCGAGACGCGGGGGGTGTGAGTGTAGTCGGCATGGCCCAGGATGGCGTGTCGGACCTCTTCCGGCCAACCCTGTTCAGTCAGGATTCGATTACCAATCCAAGGATGTTCTTCCGGCGATGGATATTTTTCATAATCGAAGTCATGCAGCAGGCCGGTGACAGCATAGATCTCGATCAGCGCGCGAGCTCCCTCCGGTGACAAGCCAAGTTCCGTCGCGCGTTGCTCGCCGTAGGCTCGAACGCAGGCTTCGACACTCAAAGCATGCTTCAGCAAACTGGCCGACTGAGTGTACTGATTTAGCAGAGCCCAGGCAGCTTCGCGATCATGGGTTTGGCAATCGGCGCTTCGGTTCGAATCAGATTCTGACGTTCTATCGTTAGGTGAAGGACTTGGCGGCACATCGGGCATCTGGCGGATCTCCTTGCCTATAATCTTCGAATTTCGAGACTTTTGCGTGTATTTTTGCGCTATTTCAGGCTTTTCATCATTTTTATCTTGACAAGTCGCTGATTTCCAAGCAGCTTATCAAAAGACGCATGCCGTAAGCATGCGACGGATGTCAGCTCTGGCCTCCGTAAATGAATCTATGGCAACTATGATGGCTCCCGTTGCTTCAAGGGAGGTTCTACGTTGCGATCGCTGCAACCTGGTGCAATTTAGCACCAGCAACCTGCTTTGTCGACGCTGCCGAAAACCCTTGGAAGTGGCTGAACCCGAACCTATAGTGTCCTCGGAAGTCGAGGTCATGGGGACACGTGTGCCGGGCAACCGGCAGTCAAGAGTCGCCGTGCGTCTGCGAGAAATTCGCAATGCTCGGCACTTAAGCCAACGGCAACTCGCAGCCCGGCTGGAGGTACCTCGCACCTACATCTCAAAAATCGAGAATGGTCGCGCGATGCCCACCCTGTCGTCGCTGCAGCGGCTGGCCAATGCCTTATCAGTGCCCATGTCAGAAATGGTGCATGACGCGCGGTATGAGCGGGAGCGCGAAATTGCTGCCATGATGGAAGATCCTTTTCTATCGGAAATCGCGCAGTGGGCTGCTGGACTCGATAACCTGCATCGCGCCATGGTGCTGGGTCATATTCGAGAAATGGCAAGCGGCGGCCGCCGAACGGCCTAGAACCTGCTCCCCCAGCAGGCTTAAGACCACGCCGCCAACCCAGAACAGCCACGATAATTTTTATCGAAACCGTGGCTTACGGCAGGCGTATCAGCATCCAATTTGCGACCCCTCTTCGCACTATGCTACGGTCGAAGCAAGTTGAGGTATTTCCCCTTGTCCAGTACAACCGGACCCAGCCGAATTCATGAATTGTCCGTGGACGAGCTCGCCATCTACCGGCAGCTGGATCCCGAGCAATTGCCGAAGCACATCGCCATCATCATGGATGGCAATGGGCGATGGGCGGGTCAGCGTAGGCTGCAGCGCTTCTTTGGCCATCAACAAGGTGCGGAATCCGTTCAATATGTGGTCGAGACCGCCTCGCGCATCGACTTGCCGTGGCTCACGCTCTACGCCTTCTCGCTGGAAAATAATCTGCGGCGCCCGGAGACGGAAGTCAGTTTCCTGATGCGCCTGCTGCGCACTTACCTGGTAAACAACGTCAAGCGGATGAACGATAACAACGTCCGCATCGCCTATATTGGGCGCATAAAAGACCTGCCGCAGGAAGTACAGGAGACCATGCAGTGGGCGGCCGAGCAGACCGTGCGCAATACCGGCACCACACTAACGCTGGCCTTGAATTACGGCGCGCGGGTGGAGATTGTCGACGCGGTCCGGGATGCGCTGAAAAAAATTGCCGCGGAGCAGAGTGGCCAGTTTTCTCTGGATGAGCTGCTGTTGAAATTCAGCGAGCAACACATCTCCCAGGCACTCTACACCGCGCACATGCCCGATCCTGACCTGGTAATTCGGACCAGCGGCGAAATGCGTATCAGCAATTTTCTGCTGTGGCAGATTGCCTACTCAGAAATCTATGTGACCGACCGTTTCTGGCCCGACTTTCGCGGCAAGCATTTCCTGGATGCGATTCGCGAGTATCAATGCCGCGAGCGCCGCTTTGGCGGACTTGGCAACGCGCCGAAAGTAAAGCCGGTCGAACCGGAACAAGTGCTGGTGCGCTAGAGTATCTGGCTTCACCGCTTCCACCCATGAACAACCTGCGAGCCGGTAGACTGCGAGAGATCACCACCCCTGAAAACCACTGCGCCGTTTCTCCATTCATACGATAATGATCCACAGGCTCAATCCATCCCAAGGCAACCGTCGGCCGATGTGTGTGCACGCGGCAGCTTGAGAGAGAACTCGATTCAATGAAACGAATTTTGACGGCGGTCATTTTAATTCCGCTGGTATTGGCGTTAATCCTGTGGGGTCCGCTGTGGCTGCAGATGCTGGCCGCCTGGATCATCGCGGAACTGGCGCTCTATGAGTACCTGGGTTTGGCGGACGCTTCGGGGGCGCGGGTTCCGCGTTGGTTGGTGCTGGCCTGGTGCGCAGCCCTGTTTGCCGTGGCGTATTGGACGCCACCGTTACTGCTGGCAGCCGTGGGATTTTCCGCGTTGACGCTTCTGGGTGTTTGCTCGCTGCGCTCGCCATTGGAACGCATCTTGCCGGACGCGGCCGCCGGCTTCTTTGGCTTGATCTACGTGACGTTGCCTTTGGTGTATGCTCCCCTGTTGACGGTTCAGGAAAACGGCGTCTCCCTGCTGCTGTTCCTTTTGGTCGTGGTGTGGGCCGGCGATATCGTGGCACTTTATGTCGGACGAGCGATGGGCCGGCATCCGATGGCACCCCAACTCAGCCCGAAGAAAACCTGGGAGGGTGCCGTAGGATCGGTCATCGGCAGCGTCGCGGTCGGGCTGGGCATCGTCTACTTCGGCAGCCATCTCTATCGTCACGGCATCGAGCTGTTGTTCTATCCTCAACCATGGTGGTATTGGACCGGCATGGCAATCTTGTTGAACCTGGCAGCGCAGATCGGCGATCTGCTGGAGTCAGCAATCAAGCGCGGCGCTGGGGTGAAGGATTCTGGCACATTGTTGCCGGGACACGGAGGCGTGCTCGACCGCATTGACGCCCTGCTGCTGGCGCTGCCGGTGTTGTGGTATGCGCTGCTGTTGCGGCAAGCCTATTGAAGTGGGCGGCAATGCCGGCGAAAGAAACTACGTCAGGAAAATCCTTGAAAAACCTTGCAATTCTCGGTTCCACCGGCAGTATTGGCCAGAGCACACTTCGCATCGTCGAAAGCTATCCGGAACGATTCGCGGTGGTCAGCCTGGCCGCGGGCCGCAATCTGGATACGATCTTTGAACAGTGCCTGCGCTGGCGACCCCGCGTGGTATCGGTCGCCGACGAAGCGCTGGCGGAAACCCTTCGGCAGCGACTACGAGTTGCAGGCATCTCCGGCATCGAAGTTGTCTATGGATCGGCGGGCACAGTTCGTGCGGCTACCTTGTCCGACGTCGACTTTGTAGTAAGCGCCATCGTCGGCGTCGCCGGCCTGGAAGCGACCTACGCCGCCATTCAAGCCGGAAAAACCGTCGGAGTCGCGAACAAGGAATGCCTGGTGGCGGCGGGCGAAATCCTGATCGAAGAGGCGCGTCGCAGAAAGGTGATGATCCTTCCGATCGATAGCGAACACAACGCGATTCATCAATGCATGCGCGGCGGCGTGCCGCAGGAGGTGCGCGCCATCTGGCTAACGGCCTCTGGTGGACCGTTTCGGACCATGCCCCTCGAACAATTCGCCAGCATTACGGTGGAGCAGGCCTTGCGTCACCCCACCTGGGTGATGGGCCAACGCATCACGATTGACTCCGCCACCATGTTGAATAAGGGACTGGAGATCATTGAAGCCTGTCGCCTGTTCAATCTACCGCCCAGCGCTGTGCGTGTGACCGTGCATCCACAGTCGACCATTCATTCCCTGGTGGAGTTTGTCGACGGCAGCATTCTGGCGCAGCTTTCGGTCACGGATATGCGGTTGCCAATCCTGTACGCGTTGACCTATCCGGAGCGCATTCCATCAGATTTGACGTTTGACATGCGCAGCCTGGCAGAGCTTGATTTTTCACCCCCGGACCTGGAACGTTTCCCTTGCCTGCGGCTGGCATATGAGGCGGCGGAAATCGGTGGCGAGCACTGCATTGCGCTGAATGCGGCGGATGAAATCGCGGTGGAAGCGTTCCTGGCGAAACGCATTCCATTCCCTGCCATACCGCGTACAATTGAACTGGTGCTGCAGCGAACGCCGCACCGGCATCCCACCACCATCGCCGAAGTGCTGAGTGCAGATGAACGGGCAAGGGTCACCGCCCGCGAGTTGCTCGCGAAGGACCAGAGAGCGTAAAACCAGAGAACGGATACCCCCAAACCAGCATGTCATTTGCTCTTTTAAGTCTCGTTTCCATGCTTGTTGTCCTCGGCGTGCTAGTGCTGGTGCACGAGTTCGGCCACTTTGCTGTAGCTAAGCTCTTCGGTGTGCGCATCGAGACGTTTTCGATCGGATTTGGCACGCGCCTGTTCGGCTTTCGCCGCGGCGACACCGACTATCGCATCAGCCTGTTGCCGCTGGGCGGTTACGTTAAAATGGCGGGCGAACTGGGCGGCGATGGAACGATGCCCGTCAGCGGCGCAAATACATCGAAAACAGAAACCCGTGATCCAGGCGATCTTTACGTTGCGTATGTTCCTTCCGTCCGGCACCCCGACGCGTCGGCCACGGCAGTGCGCGATCCCGGAGACCTGAATTCAAAACCACGCTGGCAGCGCATTTTGATTGCCTGCGCCGGGCCATTCGCCAATTTTCTGCTGGCAATTTTGCTCATGACCACGGTCTACATTGGTCATAACGAGGTTGCGAACTATCTCAGCACCCCGGCCGTCATCGACTACGTCGTGCCGAACTCGACCGCAGCCAAGGCAGGTCTACAGCAAGGCGATCGCATCCTTCGTTTCGACACTGCCGAAAATCCCACTTGGGATCAAGTCCTGGAACGTTCGGTGCTGAATCTGAACCACTCCGTGCCAATTGTGGTGCAGCAGGCCGACGGTGCACAGAAGCAAACATCGCTCTTTCTCAAATCGCCGTCCAATCCCGATGACTTCAGTCTGGGCGATATGGGACTCACGCCGGTTGAGCAGTCCTCTCCGATGAAGGTGACCATGGTCGACCCCGCGTTTCCGGGCGCCAAAGCCGGCCTGAAAGTGGGAGATGAAATTGTCTCCGTGGACGGAACGCGGTTGCAGTCGCTGCCGTCGATGATTCTGTATCTGCAAGAAAATGGCGGCAAGCCGGTCACGCTTTCAATCCTGCGCAGCGGAACTCCGACCACGCTGACGGTGACACCTGAGAAAACCACCGGTCCAGATGGCCATCCTCAGTATGAAATTGGATTCCGGCCTCAGGCACCCCCGTCACACACCGAGCGGCTTTCCCTGCCGGCGGCCTTTTCCAAAGCCGTGAAGGAATGCGTGAACGAATCGACCATGCTGATGGACGTGCTGCGCCGCGTGGTGACGCATCAAATGTCGGCAAAGACGTTGAGTGGTCCGGTCGGCATCGCGCGCGAGACCGGCTATGTTGTTTCGCTGGGATGGTCACCCATGCTGGCATGGACGGCATTCATCAGCGTGCAGCTCGGCGTTTTGAATTTGCTGCCGATTCCCATCCTGGATGGCGGAATGATCCTCTTCCTGCTGATTGAGTCGGTAATGCGACGCGACCTGAACGAGACCCTGAAAGAACGGGTGTATCAAACCGCATTCGTCTTTTTCATTTTGTTGATGGTCTTTGTGCTGTTCAACGACCTGTCGAAGATCCCCAGTATTGCTCATCTGAAACTTTGAGCGAATCTGGCCGAGCCGCTATCGCTGCGCCATAAAGTAAGATCCGATGACGGCGACGCCTGCGATGGCCTGGGCAGCTAAGGTCTCCACGGTGGGAAAAATAGAGAACCACAATCCCATCCAGCCAGGGATGACATGCGCCAACCATGCAATGGGCGTGGTCGGTATCCAGTGCGCCAGCTGCATTTCCTGCGCCTGCTCTCCAACCATCACCAGCAGCACGCCTCCCAGCATGATCCCGGTCAACACCAGCATTTTTTTATATGGCAGCTTGCGATGCGCCACGAACGTGAGCCCCGCGACAATGCTGGTGAACAGCAAACCCACGATCACCCCATACAAAACCGGCTGGCCGCCGAGCCGTAAGCGGTAGCTTTGCAGGAATAGCACCACTTCCACTCCCTCGCGATAGAACGAGGTGAATCCCAGCAGCGCCATGCCGAAGAAGACCCGGCGCAGCGAGGTATTCTGCTTGGTCGCTCCCTCAAGCAGATCGTGTTTGCGTTTATTGTGCAGCGAAATCCAGCCCGTCCAGTAGAGCTTGTGAAAAAACCAGTTCATCACGATCAGCAGCACGATAATCGCGAGTAGACCGGTAGCCGCCTGAATGTAAAGGGCATTGACGTTCTGCGCCAGGTCGTCAATGATGCCCACTGCGACAAACCAAGTGGCCAGCGTTGCCAGCACGCCTACGCCGACGCCGGTGGCGACTGGACGCCAATATGCATCCTCTGACTTCATTAGGCTGGCGGTGATGGCAGAAAGGACAAGAATGCACTCCAACCCCTCGCGAAATACGAGGATTGCGATATCGACCACTTGTGCGAAGGAGCCGCGGCCTAGCGCGGCGGGGTTAGGAATGCTGGCATCGGCAATCGCCCGCCAAACTAGCATGCCCAGCAAGAGGCACGCACCGACAACTAAAACAATGGGGGAAAATCGATTTCTTGTTGGATGTGACCGTACGGTCGTGCCTGCAATCATGAGAATTTTGCGCCAATCCCTATCTAGGACCATTATAGTCGTAGTTTGAGGAGCAGGCGCTGGGCGCGCTTGTAATTCTCACTGCTTCATGGGAATCGCGGGAGGTCTCGTCCGGCCGCCTAGGGCAGAGAATGAGCCCGCTCGGGATCGTCCGAAGCGGCATCGGAGGCTTCGAGTTCCTCCTCTTCCAACTCGGACTCTCGCGCCACGTTGCGCAGCGAAACTTGCTCGACGCGGGCAAAGATCAGCCCCGCCGGAATCACAGTCAAGAAGGTCACGACGTACAGCGTCAAAGCGCAGGCGGTCGCCGCCTCCGGCCCAACCCGCAGCACGCTGGTCAGCACGTAAATAATTGCAACCTGGGACCCGCCGCCGATCGCCGGCAGTTGCGCAAACGAGCCGAACAAGCTGCCTGCCATCAACAGGATGGTTTGCGCCGGCGGGATCGAGGCCAGTTCAGGCACGGTGAAGGAATGCACGACGACGATGTAGGCCAGCGCGATCAAACCCCAGGTAAGGAATGAGTAAAATAGCGCCTCTAACAATGCGCCCCATCCGGCGATGGCATCCAGTCCATGACTGAAGGCGAGGATTTTTTCATGGATTCCATGCGCGAGCTTTTTTGAGATCATGCCAATCCAGTGGGCGGCAAGATCCGCGATCTTGTGTCCGGAAACGCGGATGGCCACAGCTATCAATGCCAGAACCAGCGCGGCGGCGATCCCGAGATAGCCTGCTCGGCGGAACTGTTCGTGATGCGGAAGATTCTGTACGGATGGGCTGACAGAAAGAGTAACGGCGATGATGCCGGCAGCGGCCAGCAAATCGAACACACGCTCGACCGCGTACACCCCCAACTGCGAAGTGAAGGTCACCTGCTGCCGTCGCGCCACCAGGTACGGCCGCACAAATTCTCCCAGGCGACCTAAGACCGCGACCGAAGTAAAGCCGATGAATTGTGCCGGAATCATCTGGGCCGGAGAGGCCGGCTTGGTGGGACGCAGAAACACGCTCCAGCGAAAAGCCCGGGCAATGTATGCCGCGTAGATCAGCAGCGTCGCCAGCACCAGCCGCGACCAGCGAATCGAATCGAAGGTTTGTGTGAGGGTGGACCAGTCAAAGCTTTTTAGCGTCCGAAACTGGACGTAGACCAAAACCACCAGGAGGGCAAAAACTCCGCCCATAACAAGCCATCGATGTCGTTTCATTCAGGTCTTTTCAAGTTCCCTTGTCGAAATCTATTTTGCGGACACGTTGGCGATCGCAGCCATAGAAGCCCAGGCCGCATGGTTGGACGTTTGCCGCGCTTCCCGCAGTTTCCGTTGATTAAAATCGTGGATCACGCGTTCCACGTAGCGGCGGGTTTCCGCATAAGGTGGGATGCCGTGATAGCGGTCTACGGCTGCCGGGCCGGCATTGTAGGCGGCCAGAGCGAGGGCGATATCCTCGTGGTAATACATTAACAGCGCATCCAGATATGCAGTTCCTCCGGCGATATTCTGCTCCGCCGCAAAGCTGTCTCGCACGCCCAGATCTTTTGCCGTGGCCGGCATCAGTTGCATCAACCCACGCGCCCCAACAGGAGAAACCGCGTGAACTCGACCACCGCTTTCCGCGTGTACCACGCTGGCCAGCAAGTCAGGATCGAGATGGTGTTCGGCGCCGACTTGATGCAGCAGCGCCGGGATGTCGACTTGTGCGGCCGATGACGACTGCGATACGGCGGCTGCCTGCGGCGCTGTTCCGGTCGTAACAGCATCTTGCGCGGGGACGGTCTCAATCGAACCAATGTCGGTGGCCGCCACATCCAGATAATTCTCGTCCGAAGAGGTCAGGTACAGCCGCACTTGACCATCAAGATTTTTCTGATGGTCACAGACCAGGGTCGATCCGTTGCGCAGCGTCACGCGCTCCGCGGCGCGTCCCGGGCTGCTGCATACCAGCACGGTCGCCAGAAGCAACAATGCCGCACCGTTCACCGAGTTTCTGTTTCGTAGATTCATTCTGATGAGTCAAGGTGTTGCATGGAACGCTTTTGAATTACAAGTTCAATTCCACATCCACCACGTCGCCATCCACCAGCCCATAGGACGCGCGTAGTGGGACATCCGTGATGATTTCAATCAAATTTTTATTCGGCCGGTCTTGCGCAGCCGTCGTCGTGGTCCACAAAAACGCAGGTCGTGCCTCGAGTTTCGGCAGGATGCAGGGCAGCAACAGAATGTCGCGCTCCCCTCCGTACTCCTCGCGTCCAAACCACTGGATATGCGATTGATACTGTTTAGCATACCAATCGAAGCTGGATTCCAGCTCTAAATTAAGAGAGCCCGGGAAAACGTTCATTCCGGTTTTCTGGCAGTATGGCGCATGAAACCTTTGCAACCAATAGGATGCGTCGTTCCTGCCAGACTGAATACGCCCAGTGAGGGTGATTTTCATACTCCAAGCAAACCCTAACTTTGAAAAAGCCGGATGTCTTGCATCCTTCAGACAATCGCTGGTTGGGCTTGATTTAGCATACGCAGAATCGCCTGGGCCGCGCCATCAGACTCGTTGCTGCCGGCGACACTCCAGCCGTTCGCGGCCGCCATCTGCAGCAATTCCGCTGGCGAGTTTTCCATCACCACCGCACGGCCGGCGTAGGCCAGCATTTCAGCATCATTCATATTGTCGCCGATGGCGACAATTTCCGCAGCGTCAACTCCGCGATCTGCCGCGAGTCGTGCCAATGCGCTGCCTTTGGAGCAGCCGTTCGGCATCAGGTCCACAATGGCGAGGTCGCGGGCAGGATATTCAGTGCGGTGAATGGAAATAATCTTGCGCAGGTTCTCCGCCTGCTCGGTCGGCGCATCCAGAGCGGCGAGCCCTTCACTCATGACCGCGAGCGTACCGCAAATCATCGCCTGCACCGGTTCTTCGCCGGCATCAAAGGCGCGCTCCAGCGGCAAAACGGCCTCCAGTTCGTGCAGGTTCGCCTCCACCCAGCGCGAAAGTCGTGCATGCAGGGCGGGGATGTCCTCCACCACAAGGGCGCCGGGACCGGTGCGGTCAAACGTAAATACCAGCGACTTTCGGAAGTCGTTCAGCTGGCGGCAGAGCTGCAATGCCGTCTCGACGGGCAAGCCAATGCGATCCATGGGTCGCCCGCCGAAAGTGCGGGTGATGGCGCCGTTGGAACTGATGAGAACTGTTTCCGGATCGAGCCCGAGCGGTGCCAGCATGGTCCACGCGAAGCTATGACGACGGCCGGTGGCGAAAACAACTTCGACACCTCTGGCGATGGCTTGGCGCAAGGCCGCGGCGGTCGCTTCGGTTAGAACTCCCTTGCCGTTGAGCAGCGTTCCATCTAGATCGCAGGCGAGAATCCGCGGACAACCGGGCTGGCGAGGTGGCATACTCCTAGTCTAATCGGCGACAATGAAGTTTCGATGATCCAGGGGAGTGGCGAAATGACACAGCCGGATTCGCGGTGCCCGACCTGCGGCGCGCCGCTCGGAAAACAGCAGCCAAGCCCGACGGAACCCTCTGCAGCAAAGCAGCAGGAAGAAGCTCGCGAAATCGATCATCGCGGCGTTGTAATGCCCAGGCGAACACGCATCGGCGGCATCATCATGCCGCAATAATCGCGACCAAAGACCCAGGAGATCATGACAGAACGCCTCTACTCCACTGACTCATTTCTGACGAATTTCGATGCCATAGTTACGGACATCCAGGAAGTCTCGCGCGCCAGCGGACAATCACTGTGGCGGGTCGCGCTGGATCGTTCGGCGTTTTATCCCACCGGCGGCGGCCAGCCGTATGACATCGGCACACTCACCGCGACCTCTCGCAGCGGCACGGAGCTGACCGCTGAAATTATCGACGTGGAAGAAGACGAGCACGGTGAAGTGTGGCACCACACTTTCAAGCCGCTGGTCGCCGGTACCGCAGTGCGTGGCGTGATCGATGCGACGCGGCGGCTCGATCATATGCAACAACATTCCGGCCAGCATTTGCTGTCGGCGGCCTTCATCGAGATTTGCGGCGCGCGAACTGTTTCCTTTCATCTGGGCGAAACCAGTTCAACCATCGATCTCGATGTTGATAAGTTGACGGCGACCACGCTGGAGCAGGTGGAAGAGCGCGCCAACCAAATCATCGCGGAGGATCGGCCGGTAACGATGAGCGTTGTTCCGCGCGAACATGCGGAAAGCCTGCTGGCTGCTGGCGAGTTGCGGAAGTTGCCGCCGCGCCAGGGTGACCTGCGCATCATCACGATTGCCGATTTCGACCGCAATGCCTGCGGAGGCACGCATGTTCGTTCGACCGGGCAGATTGGCGGGCTGCATCTGCGCGGGCTGGAGAAAGTGAAGCAAGGACTGCGAGTGGAGTTTGTTTGCGGAATTCGCGCGGCCCGGACGGCTCGCAATGATTTCAACCAACTCACCGAGGCGGCGCGACAACTTTCTGTGGGATTCGAGGAAGTCCCGCAAGCCATTCAGCGCCTGCAGGCGGATGCAAAACAACTGCCAAGCACACGTTAAAGCTGACCAACGAGCTGGCGCAATATCACGCAGCAGAATTGATCGCGCAAACCCCGGTCCACGATGGCCTGCGGATCATTCAGTTGCAATTAGCTTCTGCGAATCAGGTGGACGCGTCGTACGCAAAAATGCTGGCCAGCAAGATTGCGGCGCAGGCGAAACAGACGGTTGCAGTGATCGGCTGGAAACCGGAAGATGCCTCCGCACCGGCAACCGTGGTCCTGGCATGCAGCGCCGATCTGCAGTTCGACTGTGGAACCGTGTTGCGAACCACGCTGCTAACCCACGGTGGACGCGGCGGCGGATCGAAAGATATGGCGCAAGGATCTGTGCCGGCGGAGAAATTACAGTTCACACTCGACGAGCTGGCCGCACACGGTCGCGAATCGATCACTGCAAAGTAGCGCCGGGACCGCGAACACGCATCAGTGGCCGTGCGGACGCGGCGGCGCTGGAGCTTCACTCGGCGAATTCACCGGCGGAGCATTCGCCATGCGGCGGCGATTGAGATACGCCAGCAGCAACATCGCCGTACCGAACATTGCCAGCACTACTCCCCAGACAAGGTTGATGTCGATGCCCAGCGATTTTTCATAGATCGCGCTGCCATGGGTGAAAAGTCCGTAGACCGTCATCATTCCACCGGTCACAACGAACAGCAGTCCCAGCGGTAGTCGAATATCGAGACCCATCGCAATTCCCTTCTTGTACGAGCTACAAAAACACCAGGTTCAATACCACCACCATCGCCAGAACCAGAATCGCGAGCGATGCCGGGCGCTGATACCACAGCAGATGCCCTTCGGCTGGCTTGGGTGTCAGCGAATAAACCAGGCCGACAAGATCTTTTTCCTCGCGCGGCTTCGTCATCAAACTCAGTCCAACGGTCATGACAAAGCAAACGGCGAAGGCCCAGATCGCTGTCCAAAAAGTCTGCGCCATGGTGCTGGGATACACATGCAGCACCGCGATCCATCCACCGTGAATGCCGACGCCGGAGACATCCGCGGGTAACGTGAGCCCGGTATGCAACGCCGCCGCGCAGGTGCCCGATAATAATCCCCAGAACGCGCCGTGGCCAGTGGTGCGCTTCCAGAACATGCCTAGCAGAAATGTCGCCAGCAACGGCGCATTCACAAACGAGAAGACCAGTTGCAGCGCATCCATGATGTTGTTGAACGAGGTGACAAAATAGGCCGCGCCAATGGATAACGCGACGCCGCCTATCGTTGCCATGCGTCCCATCCACAGATAATGCGCATCGGTCCCGTTCTTATGAATGTAGGACTGATAAATGTCGTAGGTCCACACTGTATTGAAGGCGGTCACGTTGCCCGCCATGCCAGACATGAAGCTGGCCAGCAGCGCCGTCAGTCCCAGCCCCAGCATTCCGGTTGGAAAGAAGTGCAACAACATGTTTGGCGTCGCCAGGTCGTAGTCGAGCAGCGGTTTGCCTTTGTCGTCGGTCAGAACACGGCCAGTGATCGGATCCACCTTGACCGGGATCAATCCCCGGCCGACAGGCGCCGACGATGCATCGGAGGCCATGGCTGCGTTGGGCGCGCCCCGCGCGACTCCGGGACCGGGAGCGGTTTGTACTTGCGTCATCATCTGCTGCGTAACGGTGGGAACCGAGATGGCGATCAGACCGGGCAGAATCACGAGAAAAGGAAAAAACATCTTCGGAATGGATGCGATCAGCGGCACGCGTCGCGCAGCCAAGTGCGATTCGGCAGCCATCGCGCTCTGAATCACCAGGAAATCTGTACACCAATATCCAAACGAAAGAACAAAGCCCAGACCAAACACCAGCGCGTACCATTCCGTACCCAGCGGATTGGTGCTGGCGTGCGCCATCCCGCGCCAGGAGTGTGTATACCCCGGACCCAATGCGCGCTGAATGCCGTGCCAGCCGCCCACGTTTTTCAGTCCAATCCAGACCAAAGGCATAAATCCGGCGACGATTAAAAAGAATTGCAGCACTTCGTTGTAAATGGCGCTGGTCAGACCGCCCAGCGAGATGTAGCCCAGCACAATAATCGCGGAAAGAAAAATGGAGAAGTGAAAAATCCAGCTGAGCGGCAGCCCGAAGTGAATAAAAACGCCATCGAAAATGTGCAGCACCTGGATCAGCTTGGCCATGGCGTACATGGAAATACCGGAGGAAAACACGGTCATGATCGCGAAGGAGCCGGCGTTCCACGCACGCGTCTTTTCGTCATAGCGCAGCTTCAGATATTCCGGTACTGACCGTGCTTTGGAGCCGTAATAGAACGGCATCATGAACAGGCCGACAAACACCATGGCCGGAATGGCGCCGATCCAGTAAAACTGGCTGGTCGCGATGCCATACTTCGCGCCCGAGGCGCCCATGCCGATCACTTCCTGCGCGCCCAGATTGGCGGAAATGAAAGCCAGCCCACACACCCAGGCAGGCAGCGCTCGTCCCGCCAGAAAAAAGTCTGTGCTGGTGCGCATGTGACGTTTCAGCAGGAAGCCGATGCCTAACACGAAGGCGAAATAGACCAGCATAATCAGCCAGTCGATCCCGGTCAGATTCGTTTTCAGGCCCATGGCCAGCGCGGAAGCAGTGTGCACTGTGAATCCTCAGATTGCGCCGCGCAGGGTTCTTCGCTCGTTTCAGATACGGCAACGGCGCAGCAAATTTGAATCTTACACTGGGCTTCCACGACCTGCCCACTTCCGTCGCAGCCACTTCCCTTCTACTCTGGTAAGGTGCCTACCTTTCTTCACAGACTTTCTCGGTCGGTCGCGGCGCTGGTGATCGCGGGCTGTGCCTCGTCCATCGGCGCGCAGAGTGCGCCGGCCAGCGCGCCCACACCCGGACCCGCCGTTTCGCTGGCCACACAGCCGATGTTTCCGCTGTCGCAGGTGCATGCGGGCCTGCATGGCACCGCATACACGGTCCTGGTCGGCAGCAAACCGGAAGCCATCGACTTGGAAATAATTGGCGTGCTGCGCGACGCCATTGGCCCCGGCAAAGATATGATCCTGGCGCGGCTGCTGGGCAGCAAGGCGGAATACGACGGTGTTGTCGCCGGCATGAGTGGCAGTCCCGTTTATATCGACGGCAAATTGGTTGGAGCGATTGGATTTCGTATCGGCCAGTTCACCAAAGAGCCGATCGCAGGCATCACACCGATCGCGCAAATGTTGGAAGTCGCGAAGGAGGACGACAGACCCTCGGCAATTTCAGCGGTCGCAGCGTCGACGCCCGACTCGACAGAGCCTTCGGCAAACGCGCTGGCGGCAACTCAAACCGCGAACACTTCGGCGCCATGGTCCATGGATGCCGACTCCGAAGTTCACCCGATTGAAACCCCGCTGGTGTTTGATGGGTTCTCGCCCCAGGCCATCCAGATGTTTCAACAACGCTTTCACGCCTACGGGCTTACCCCTGTCTCCGGCCTGGGAAGCGCAACTCCCAACGCGGTCGATCCCGCGCCTGTTGTACCGGGCTCCGCGATCAGTGCCATCATCGTCTCCGGTGACTTTGACATGGCGGCCACCTGCACTGTCACCTATGTGGACCCAAAACGTCTGCTGGCCTGCGGACATCCCATCACGCGCTTCGGCGATGTTTCCTTGCCGATGACGAAGGCCCAGGTTGTCACCACGGTCGCTTCTTCGCTGGAGCCGATGAAGATTATCAACACCACGGAGACGGTAGGATCGTTTACCCAGGATCGCGAATCCGGCATTCTTGGCGTGTTTGGGAAAAAAGCCAGCATGATTCCAGTGACGCTGGCGCTGGGCGGAATTGCGCAGCCGCACACATATCACTTCGCTGTTGTCGAACACCCACGCCTCACCTCTGCAGCGTTGCTGGCTACCGTGTATCAGGCGATGCAGGATACCAACGGCTACAACGATCCTTCGACCGATGAATTGCGCGGCACCATCTCGATTGCGGGATATCCGGACGTTCACATTGACGATTGGTTTGCGGCGACAAATCAGGAACCGGCCAGTTTAGCGGTCGCAATTGCCGTTGCCCAGCGCTTCCAACGCCTCTACAGCAATCCGCGCGAAATGCCTTCCATCCGGCAAGTCTCGCTGTCGCTAGATAGCTCGCCAGGCAGGCAGTCGGCGCGCCTGGACGGTGCTCGCATACTGGAGAGCCGCGTCCATGCGGGGGATCATGTCACCGTGGAAGCCACCCTGCATCCGTATCGCGCGCCACAACGCATTCTGCGTTGGACGGTTGCATTGCCGGCCACGCTGCCGCCGGGGACAGTTCGCCTGCTGATCAGCGATGGCACTACCCTCGACCACACGCTGCACCTGATTCCCAGCCCCTCCGCGCCTCCGCTAGGACTGGGCGCAACCATTGCGCGGCTGAATCAGATGCATCCGAACAATTTGCTGTATGCAACCCTGCTGGCGCCGGTGCCTCAGGCCATGGTGCAGGGCCAGGATCTGCCGGCCGTTCCGCTCTCCATGGCAAATGTGTTGCAGCCCGTGGAAAACAATGGAAGTTTTTCCATCGACGGAGAAACCGCGATCGCGCTTGCGCCTGAACATGTGAATATGGCGGTCACCGGATCGCAGGTCGTGACCATGGACGTTCAACCCTAACATGCGGTTTATGGTTGTGATGTACTTTAGGGAGTAAATCTTTTTCGCATTCACCGAACCCCTCAGGAAAGAAGAGAACTGATTCCAATGAGCACGATCCAAGGCTACGCCACCCATGCTGCAGGCGCTGAACTTCTTCCCTTCAAGTATGAAGCACCGGAATTAAAGCCGAACGAGGTTGAGATTGCGATCACGCATTGCGGCATTTGCCACAGCGATTTGCATTTGATCAACAACGATTGGGGAATCACGCAGTATCCCTTCATCCCCGGGCATGAAATTGTCGGCACCATTTCAGCGATGGGCAGCCAGGTGAAAGATCGTAAGCCGGGGCAGCGTGTTGCGGTGGGTTGGCAGGCAGACTCCTGCGGCACTTG
This sequence comes from uncultured Acidobacteriota bacterium, assembly GCA_963735505.1. Taxonomy (GTDB): domain Bacteria; phylum Acidobacteriota; class Terriglobia; order Terriglobales; family Acidobacteriaceae; genus JAKAAZ01. The sequence goes on from CAVTLR010000019.1 coordinate 1,116,437, forward strand.
CGAGTGGTGTTTGCGCGGTGATGAGAACCTTTGTGCTCAAAGTGTGGCGACCTGCGTGCATCGTCATGGTGGATTTGCCGAGAAGACTCGCGTGAATGCCCGCTTCGCGATTCCTGTGCCCGACGCGCTGCCAAGCGAAGGCACCGCTCCGCTGATGTGCGGCGGAATTACGGTTTACAACCCGATTCGCAGCGCCGGTATATTTCCTGGATCGCGCGTGGGTGTGGTTGGCATTGGCGGACTTGGACATCTGGCGCTGCAATTCGCGCGCGTGTTTGGTGCGGAGGTGACCGCCATCTCGACTTCACCGAACAAGGAAGCCGAAGCCAAATCGATGGGAGCCCATCATTTCGTCAACTCGCGCGAGAACGAAGCGATGAAGAAACTGGCCGGCTCATTCGATTTGATTTTGTCGACCATCAATCAGGATCCCGACTGGAACACGCTGATCGCCGCGCTGCGTCCTCGCGGAACGCTGTCGGTTGTCGGTGTACCGCCCAGCCCCATTTCTCTGCACGCTTTTCCGCTGATTGCAGGCCAGCGCAGTGTGGCCGGCAGCCCTAGCGGCAGCCCCAGCATGTTGCAGGAGATGCTGACGGTCGCGGCACGTCATGGAGTGAAAGCGATCACCGAACGCTTTCCCATGGCAAAGCTGAACGACGCGCTGGCGAAGCTGAAGAAGAACCAGGTCCGCTATCGCGCCGTCCTGGGAAATTAGAGCCCGAACTCGCGTTTGGTAGCAGGCCCGACTTTTCGTCGGACCCTGACCGTGCAAAAAAACTTCTTCTCCGCCCAAGCTCGAAGGTTCTCTTTCAGGAAGCCATATGGTGCAGTTCCTGCTCCGCCCGCAACCAATCTTGCTCCGCGTATCCATCCTGGTAACCGCGCTCCGCCCAGAACTTCCTCGCTAGCTCTTCGATCTGCTCGCGAGACGGCGCCGGCTTGGCCATTTCAGCTACTTTCTCTTTTTTCGTTGCGGTTTTGCGTGGCTTCGCGATGGCCTTCGTCTTCTTCCCTGTCTCTGTCATTTCCCTTCCTCCGTCGGATTCGTCGCCAACGTACGGGGCTCGAGGGGTTCCACGGCATGTATCCCCGGCGGAACCAGATCCTTCGCGACTTCGGCCGGGGGCACAGGCTACTGCGGAACTGCTCTTCTCCTCCAGAATACGAAATTCCCGCTTGCCCGCGATCCACAATTTTCTTCGTATGGATATTTTTTTCACTTCGCACACCTGAGACAGTAAATGTTCGCGGATTGCTCACAACTCTTGCGGCTGCTCGATAGGTGGGTGCGTTTCGGCAGGCTTAAAGCGGCGCAAAAACATGCCCAGCGATCCACCCTGCAGCACCATCGAAAACACCACCACGATGTACGTGGTCGCAAGAATCCAGGTGCGCCCGTCTGCCAATGGAAGCGCCAGGGCCAAAGCTAACGAGAGCCCTCCGTGCAGGCCGCCCCATGTCAGCAACACCACCGAGCTTTCTCGCGCCTGACCCGTCCACCGAATGCCAGTTAGGACCATGGCTACGACCGCCAGCCGAACCGCAAGCACGACAACAATCGCGGTGACACTGGAACGGAGAAATAACCATTGAAACGGAATCGCCAACACTTCCAGGCCCAGCAGAACGAAGAGCACGCCGTTCTGCACTTCATCCACCATCTTCCAGAAGTCATCGACGCGCTCGTTCGCGCCCAGCTTGGCAGGATGACTCATATTGAATCGCCGCAGCGCGATCGCCGCAGCAACTGCCTCTAGCGGTCCCGACAGGTGCCAGACCTGGGCGAGCGCATAGCCGCCCAGCGCCAGCGAAAGGGTCAGCAATACATCGACCTGGAATGCATCGACCTGTCGCATTAACAGGAAGGTAATCCAGGCCAGGAAGATGCCCAGAACAAAGCCACCGCCAACGCTGAATAACAGGGAGACCAGGATGTGCGGCATGGATGGATTGACGCCGTGAGATGCGTCGAGAAGGGTGACAAAAATGACGACACCCACACCGTCGTTGAACAGCGATTCACCCGCCAGCTGCGCCTCAATGTGATGGGGTACGCCGACGCGGCGCAACATCTCCAGCACAGCGATGGGATCGGTAGGCGAAATCAGCGCGCCAAACAGCATGCACTGAATCCACGGCGCATGGATGCCGATGACAGGCAAAATCCAGCGCATCAAGGCCGCAATGGCGAACGTCGATGCCACAGTTCCCACCACGGCCAGGATTGCGACGGTCAGACGCTCGCGGATCAGCGACTCGATATCCATCAAGAAGGCGCCGGCGAACAGCAATAGCGGTAGCATTCCGTGCAGGATCAGCCGCTCGAAATCGATCTGCCGCGCCAGGTTGGTCGCCCAGGGGCGCAGCCCAAGCGCGTATTCGCCGATACTTACCAGGAACAAGGAGCAGACGACGGTGAGGAACATGGTCCCGATGGTGGTGGGAAGCTTCAACCAGCGTGCGCTGATCCAACCGAACAGCGCTGCAATCGCGACCAGGACACTAATGAGTTGGAGTATCGTCATCGAACATAGGCGGTGCTAATCCGAGTGTACCGGACGGTCGAAGCGTGGGAACATCCTGAGAGTGGACCTCCGCCGATTTCTCTACATACGGCCGCGATGCGCTGAAAGGCGGTTGCATTCGGTACACTCAAACACAGGATGTGGACCCGTCTTCTTGTTGGCAGTGCGATTCTCTCCATTTCAGTTCTTGCGCAGGCGCAGGGCACGCAGCTCTGGCAACAGTCGAGCTATGAAAGCTTCGAATCAGGCACGCCGCACGGCGTCGCCATCCGCAGCGATGGCCAGTTACAGAGCTCTCCGGTTGCCAGCGAACTGCTGACTACGGCAGCTTCCGACGTGTGGTCGGTCGCAGTCGACAAGCGCGGGAATGCATATTTAGGCACGGGCTCGCCTGCCATGGTGCTCAAGGTGACTCCCGATGGCAAATCCACGCCGCTGCTGGAAACGAAAGATCTTTCCGTCCAGGTAGTGAAGATTGGCCCCGATGGAATGTTGTACGCGGCCACGCTGCCCAACGGCAAAGTCTATCGCATCGATCCCAATGGACCGGAGGTGAAGATTGATAACGCGCCGCGTCCGGTATACAAGCAGGGCGAGCAAACACCCGCAAAGACTGGATCGGATGCGGATGTCGTCTTCGATTCCAGCACTTTGAATCCAAAGGTCACCTATATCTGGGACCTGGCCTTCGATGCCGAAGGAAGGATGTATGTGGCGACCGGGGGCCCAGCGGATATTTATCGCGTGGACTTGAAGAAACCGGGGGCCGCGCCTGAGAAGTTTTTCTCCAGCAGTGAACAACACATCCGTTGCCTGCTGTTCGCACAAGGACGGCACGCTGTATGCGGGAACAGATGGTCGCGGATTGGTCTATCGCATCGATCCCAGCGGCAAAGGCTTCGTAGTCTTTGAGGCGCCGAACCAGGAGATTCCGGCGATGGCGATCGACCCCGCGGGCAATCTGTATGTGGCCGCGCTGGGCGAGAAAGGAAAGTCCGCGCTGCCGCCGTTGAATGTTCACAGCAGCGCTACCATGACGGCCAGCATTACGATCCTGCTGCCGGGCTCCATCGCCTCTTCGCATGACAGCACGCTGGTTCCAAAAGGCACCGTCATATATCAAATTTCTCCCGACGGCGCGCCGCGGCAGTTGTGGGCCTCGCAGCATGACGTGGTCTATGCGCTGGCCTGGCAGCAGAATTCCGACCCGCAACAGAGCGGGCTACTCGCGGGCAGTGGCAATCAAGGTCACCTGTACCGCATTCTTCTCGACGGCACCTATGCGGACCTGGCACATTTGGAAGCTACCGACGCAACTGCATTTGCGATGGCGGACAATAACCTCTACGTCGCCACCAGCAACACCGGTAAGCTGTATCGCTTGTCTGCCGGCAGCGCCGGATCTGGCGACAACTCCACTTATGTAAGCCCTGTCGCGGATGCGAAATTCAGCTCCATGTGGGGACTGCCGGCGGTGCGGGGCAGCGGGCACTATGACCTGTTCGCGCGCGTCGGAAATATTGAGCAACCGACCGAGGGATGGAGCGATTGGCAGCCGATCAATCCCACCGGCCAGGCGCCGAAATTTCCCCGCGCCCGGTATCTGCAGTGGAAAGCCGTGCTGCATGGCGATGCCACCCTGCGCCAGGTTGGCTTTTACTATCTACCGCAAAACGTCGCGCCGGTTGTGGATGACATCGTTGTGGAATTGGATGCGCGCGTCGTCCCCGGCCTGAACCAGGAATCGCAGATCACCCCAGTGCAGATTAACTTCCCTGCCGAGTCGACCGATGGTGTGGTCTACGAAACAGCGCAGACGTCGCAGCCTTTGATGGCGATGCGGACTCATGGATGGGCCACCGTTCGCTGGAAGGCGCATGACGACAATGGCGACCATTTGCACTACTCCGTCTACTATCGCGGCACGGATGAGGCCAATTGGCTACCGCTCGCGCAGAACGTGTCACCAACATATCTCTCCTTTGATCTCAGTCGGATTCCGGACGGCTACTACACGCTGCGTATTGTCGCCACGGATGCTCCATCGCATCTGGCTGGAAATGCGTTGACCGGGTACAAAGACAGCGATCAGTTTCTGCTGGACACGATGCCGCCGGTTCTCTCGCCGTTGCAGGCAACTCTGACTTCGCAGCCTCCTGGCGCCATCCACGTAACGTTCGACGCACAGGACAAACTCTCCACCATCTCGCGTGCGTACTATTCCGTGGACGCAGGTCCTTGGCGGTACATTGCTCCGGCCGGCAATCTCAGCGATTCCCTGCATGAGCAGTACGACTTCACCATTCCGATACCGAAACACCCACAGGCCAGTGATGATCCGCTAGCCGTGCAGCCTGGTTCTCCGCAACAACATGTTATTGCAGTCCGCGTACTGAATCGCGCGGGCAATTCGGCGACGGGGAAAGCGGTTGTGCAATAAGCGTGCGCGCAGCCATGAGCGAGCCAGCCTATGCGCTTTGAATTGTTTGTCGCCAGTCGCTACCTGAGGGCCAAGCGCCGTCAGGCGGTGGTCGGCGTCATCACGGCAATTTCGATCATCGGAGTGGCGGCCGGCGTGGCTTCGCTGATCCTGGCGCTGGCGATTACGAATGGAATGCAGCGCGATCTGCAGAAGGGCCTGTTGAGCTCGACCGCGCAAGTTCAATTGATGCGGGTGGCCAACGATGGCATCGATAACTGGCGCAGCCTGACGGATCGATTGCGGCATCTACCGCATGTCACCGCGGCCGCTCCCGCCCTTTACGGCCAGGTATTAATCTCGCGCGGAGCCAGATCCGGCGGCGCACTGATCAAAGGCATTCTGCCCAAAGAAGAGCGCACCGTCAGCAGCCTGCTGGATGACATCAAGCAAGGCACTGCCGCGCCGCTCGCGCCCGAAGCCAGTCAGGATTCGACAGGCACGCTTCCGCCGGTGGTTCTCGGCTCCGACCTTGCCGATCAAATTGGCGCAGGCGTCGGCGATAGTGTGCTAGTCACCAGCCCTCAAGGCGAGTTGACCCCCTACGGCCTGGTGCCAAAGTATGAGCGATTTCAAGTCGTCGGAATATTTCATTCCGGCTTTTACCAATACGACTCCTCGTTCGCGTTGGCACGGCTCACAGATATTCAGCATTTATTCAGTGAGCCCAACATTGTTTCCGCCATCAGCTTCAAGGTCGACGATTTGTATCATGCCGACCGCATTGGGAAAGCGATTGAACAGGCAGCCGGCAGAGGATTCATGACCACCAACTGGATGGAGCAGAATCAGGAGCTGTTCCACGCGCTGGCCGAAGAGCAGGCAGTCACATTTATTGTGATTGGACTCATCGTCTGCGTAGCGGCATTGAATATCCTGATCGCTCTCACGATGATGGTGATGGAGAAGACGCGCGACATCGCCGTGTTGATGTCCTATGGCGTGCGGCCGTCCCAGGTGCGACGAATCTTTGTGTGGCAGGGGATGCTGATCGGCATTCTTGGCACTTCCATCGGGCTCGTGGTGGGCTATGCGCTGGCCTGGGTTGGCGGTCATTACCGCATCATTCACTTGTCGGCGGCGGTCTATTCGCTGGACTATCTGCCCTTCGCCCCGCGCTGGCAAGATGGTGCGATCGTTGCCGCGGTAGCGCTTGGCGTTTCCTTTCTTGCAACGCTCTACCCCTCTTCTTCGGCGGCAAAAATTCTCCCCGCAGAGGCGTTACGCTACGAGTAACACCGGAAATATTATCGAAATCCGCGGCCGCAGCAGCTTACACTTGTTGCGGAGAAAACCATGAGCACGCAGATCATTGTCGCTGGCCCTGAAGATTGGCCGGAGCTTCGTCTAGACGCCTGGCAAGACACCTACAGCACGCTGCATATGTGGTCGCAGATTGTCGGCAAGGTTCGCCTGGCATTGAGTCCCAGGTTGAATCATTGGTGGGAAGTCCCACTCTACATCAGCGCAGTGGGGCTGACAACTTCGCCAATTCCCTACGCGCGCGGAATTTTTGAGATTCAGTTCGACTTCGTCGATCACAAATTGACCGTTCAGACGAACCACTCGACCGGAGCAACCATGAAGCTGGCGCCTCGGACCGTGGCGGATTTCTACGGGATGTTGATGGCAACTCTCGCGGAGCTCGGCATTGAGGTAAAAATATGGCCGATGCCGGTCGAAATTGCAAATCCAGTTCCGTTCGATCAGGACACCGAGCACAAATCCTACGATCCCGAATATGCGAATCGATTCTGGCGAATCCTGGTGAGCTGCGATTGTGTCTTCAAGGAATTTCGTGCGCGCTTCATCGGCAAATCGAGTCCGTCGCATTTTTTCTGGGGTAGCTTCGACCTGGCCGTATCGCGGTTTTCAGGCCGCCGCGCGCCGGAGCGTGTCGGTGCCGACCCCATCACGAAGGAAGCCTATTCGCACGAAGTGATCAGCGCGGGATGGTGGCCGGGCGGCGGCGATATCGCGGGGCCCGCCTTCTACGGCTATGCGGCGCCGGAGCCAGAAAATTTTTCAAAACAGGCGGTGCGGCCGGAAAAAGCTTTTTATCATCCGCAGCTCAAAGAATTTCTGTTGATGTATGACGACCTGCGGCAGTCCAGCTCGCCGCGGGCAACCCTACTCGAATTTCTCCAGAGCACCTATGAAGCGGGGGCAAACACTGGCGATTGGAACCGCAAGGACCTGGAGAGGACATCGATCTGAGGTGGCGCAGAGGCCTAGTTTCGGTTGTGTTTTTGCCTCCAAATTTTTTAGTTGCCTTAGCAACTAAAAAGCCCGGTTTTGACGTTTATGGTTGCTAAGGCAACTAATTGGCTCCCGGGCTTATTGAAAATGCCGAAAAAAGGTGCGCCAAAATGTTCAAAAAAATTGCAGTTGCATTCGACTAGTCCCCGGAAGCAGCGCGAGCTTTCCGTTCGGCGCTGGAACTGGCCAAACTTACAGGCTCGGAGCTGACGATGGTTACGGTGGTTGAGCGTCTGCCGGCCTACGTTAGCTATGTGTCGGCCGTGGCTCCGGATGTGCCACAAATCCTGCAGCAGGAAAAGCAAACTTTTTACGCACAACTGCATCACAAGGCCAGACAAACGGCTCAGCAAGTGGGGGTAGCCGTGAGCATTACGACAATCGAAGGCAATGAGATAGAGGGATTGCTTGCATTGATTGATGAGGTGCAACCCGACTTGCTGGTGATTGGGGTGCGGCGCGAACCGGGAGGATTCAGCGGCTTTATCGGGGGTACAGCGCACCATCTGGCGTTGCACGCGAAATGCAACATTCTTGGAATTCGTTAGAGGAAACGCAGCAAAACTCGAGCATTACGAGTGGCAGGAATTATGAGTAAAATCGTGATCGAATGTTTAGCTTTGCAAATTGTCCATGCTCGATTCTTTAGAAAATAAGACTTCCTCAAGCGAGCAAGAGGAGCATTCGCTGCAGCGCGCCCAACGCGCGGAGAGACAGCTGGCGGAGTTGCTGGCGAATATACCTGCCGGCTATGCCACGCTGGATCGCAACTGGATTTTTACCCACGCCAACCAACAAGCTGTGAAGGGGAGCCGCCAGCGGGCCGAGGATTTCATCGGCAAGAATGTCTGGGAAATCTGGCCGGAACTGGCGGGCACGGAACTTGAGCGGCACTATCGCCAGGTGATGGAAACGGGCGTCCCAGCCCATTTTGAATACTACGGCGCGACCTACGATGCCTGGTTCGAGATGCATGTTTACCCAACCGAAGACGGGATCAGCGTTTACTTTCAGGAGATCACTCAACGCAAGCGGGCACAGGAGGCGCTGAAGGCCAGCGAGCAACGCTATCGTGCATTCACCGAGCTGAACCCGCAGTTGATATTAATGGCCGACACGCAGGGCATGGTCACATTTGCCAACCAACGCCTGCTGGACTATACCGGCCTGTCGCTGGAAGAGAGTGTGGGTGAGGGATGGCGCGCCGCGGTTCATCCGGACGACGAAATGCACACTCTTGAGGCGTGGAGGGAATCGCTGGCGACGGGTTTGAATTTTCACGTGGAAACTCGTATTCGGCGTGGTTCCGACGGATCGTACCGCTGGTTCTGGGTTCGAGGGCTGCCGGTACGTGACGAGCAAAACAAGACGCTCTATTGGCTGGGCGTCTGCATTGACATTCACGAGCACAAGTTGGCCATGGAGGAGTTGCGGAAGAGCCAGCAGGAGGCGGAGCATCAGCGATTGGAATTGGAAACGATGTACCGGACAGCGCCGATTGGACTGGCACTCTTCGATCCGGTGGAATTTCGCTATCTGCGGCTGAACGATCGCCAGGCGGAGATTGTGGGACTGCCGATCGAGGAAATTCTGGGCAAAACCGTAACCGAAATCGCTCCGATTGAAGGGCTGAACGAGATGTTTCAACAGGTCGCGGAAGGCACCCCAATCACCAACAATTTGCTGGAGGGTGAGTTGCCGATGCAGCCAGGAGATCATCGGTACTGGACCGTGAACTATTACCCGGTGTACCGGCCGGATGGAACGATTCGCGCGATTACAGCGGCATCGCTGGAGATCACGGCGCAAAAACGCGCAGAGAAGGCGCTGATCCAAAGCGAGAAGCTGGCGGCTGTGGGGCGACTGGCCAGTTCCATCTCGCACGAAATCAACAATCCGCTGGAAGCGGTGACCAACCTGTTGTACCTGGCCCTGAACCACGAGGAACTACCGGCAGCCACGCGACGCTACCTGGAAACGGCGCAGGGTGAGCTGACGCGGGTGGCCCACATCGCCACGCAGAGTTTGCGTTTTCATCGGCAGACGATGAATCCAACCCGGGTTGATCCCAAAGAGATGATCAATTCGGTGGTGGACCTGTACCATGGCCGATTGTTCAATTCCAACATTGAGGTGGTTGCAAAGTACAGGTCCAGCAAGCGAGTTTTTTGCTTTGAAAGTGACATTCGCCAGGTGCTGAATAATTTGATTGCCAATGCGGTGGACGCGATGCGCCACGGGGGACGGCTGCTCCTTTGCACCCGCGACGCCACCGACTGGAAGACGGGACGCTCCGGAGTTCGCATCACGGTGGCGGATACCGGCCACGGCATGTCAAAAGAAGTGCGAAAGCGCATCTTCGAACCCTTCTACACCACCAAGGAAGTGCATGGGACCGGGCTGGGGTTGTGGATCTCGCATGGAATCGTCGCGCGGCATCACGGATCGCTGACGATGCGAAGCAGCGTGAGGCCCGGGTGGAGTGGATCTGCGTTCAGCCTGTTTTTGCCGGATGAAGAAAGTCCATTCAAGCCAACCCAATAAGGGGAAGACTCTACCCCACCCAAGACAAAAGAGGGCTTGCATAGGCCACCCGCCTGCATGGTTTTTTGTATTTCACCCTGGGTTAAGCAAGGGCATTCGCGGAATACCGCGAGCCGCCAAAGTGCTGGTGCCGACTGCGTAGCGATGGCTCGGCTGAAGTCGTGCCCAGATACAGGACTTGATTGAGGAAGATTCAGGTCGCGGCCTGGCCCCATCCTGCCTAAATCGGCCTGGCTTCGACAATGCCGACATTGCGAACCAGCAGAGTATCGCCTCCCACCGGGTATACACCGGTAAGCGTGAAGCCGGCCGCTTCAAGAAGCTTCCTCCATTCACGCTCGCTACGTTCTTTGCCGCCGGTGACGGCGAGCATATTCAGATCGCTCATCAGGCGGCCCTCCAACTGCGGGTCTGCGTGCGAGACCAATGGGGGCAGGATAAATTCAATGATCAGCAGATTGCCATCCGGCGGAATCACGGCGTGACAATTTTTGAGAATCTGGATAGCCTCCGCATCCTGACGCCCGTGCAGCACATGTTTGATCATGTAGACATCCGCACCCGTCGGCACTGACTGCATCAGATCGGAGGCAATCAGTTCGCATCGGGAGGAAGGATCTTCTCTGGCGAAGCGATCCCTGGCTGCATCGACGCTGAGTTCGAGGTCGACTAGCATGCCACGCACTTGCGGGTTGAGCGCCAGCACCGCAAGAATGAGCGAGCCGCCGCCGCCGCCGAGGTCAGCGACCACCTTGGCGCGGGAAAAATCCCATGCTTGTGCGATGGGGGCATAATCCTCGGCCGGTGCGGTGCCCATGACGGCGCGAAAAATTGAGCCGGCTTCGGGATCTTGCGACCAGCGGGAGGGAATATTGGGGTCGCGGACCTGGGAGGCTGGCTTGCCAGTTCGAACGCAATCGGTGAGCAGGGACCAGCTGTCGGCAAGCAGATCCGACCAGAAGACGACGGCCGGCCAGACGGACTGCGGTACATCCTTGCGCAGAGGCTTGCCGAAAGGAGTGAGGCGGAAATGCTCGGGTGTAGTTTCTTCCGTGACGCCAATGCCGGCGAGAGCGCGCAGCAGGCGGTAGAGAGCATCGGGATCGGCCTGACATTTTTCCGCGAGGATGGCGACGCTGCGAACCTCGTCTGCAAGAGCATCGGCAACGCCGAGACGAGCGGCCGCGCAGAGTATGCGGCTGCGCGAATATGCCATCGCCATTTCTACCAGGCCTTGATTGGACGTGACATTGCCGATACCGCCGCTGGATTGTGTCATGAGTACCTCGATTCCCGAGAAGGATAGCAAACAGTCCGCCACGGAAAAATCACATAGCGCGACCGAGGATGCGGAAGGTGGAACGAACGGCTATCGAAGGACTGTTTCGCGGATGCAGGCGACCAAGCCGCGCAGCTCTCTGTCGATTCTTAGACGATAGATGCCCTCCGCCTCGACAGGTGGAAGCTCGCTGCCATCCTCGAGGGCTTGAAAGACACGATCGGGATGACGGTCCCAGATGATTTCCACCGCATCGTTTGAACCTGCTTTGCACTGGAGCAGTGCGCGTTCCGATTGCGAGACGGCACGAAGCAGTGGATCGGGATGGGCGCGCAGCGAGTGAAGGAAGTCAGAGCTTAGTTCCTCGACAAAGGGCGAAGTGGGATGATTGTCGAAATACATTGCGACGGTCTTCTGAAAAACGCCGGAGCGCTGCAACAATCGCGAAGTGAACCGGCATTGCGCTTCCAGGGCAAACATCCGCCACCAGAGAGCAATCTCGCGGACCATGGCAAGTTGGGGCGAGCCTTCTACCTGACGTAAATACGGGTCCGCGGGCGAGGCGCCACGATTCTTGATCAAATCGAGAAGACCGCGCTGTTGCGCTTCGAGCGTCATCATTGAATTGCCCGCCGAATCCGGGCCAATTCCGCGCAAATGGCGTCGTGGCCAAGCAGAGGGACTGCCTCTTTCAAGAATTCAAAGGTGACAGCACGCAATTCAGGGGCGCGACGGATGATCTCCAGCCCAACCTCGAGACTCAGCTCGCTGGTCACACCAGAGTGAATGTCAAGATGAAATCCTTTATGCTGCACGCCACCTGCGAGATGAAGTTCGCGCACCGGTTCGAGATTGAGCTCGTCGAGAAAAGCGACGATGTCCAACCCTTGATTCATGGCATCGCATTCCAGGTTGTAGGCATCCAGAAGCAGTCCGCACCCGGTACGTGAGGTGATGGCGTTCAAAAAACCTGCGGGAGAATATTGTGCGGGGAAGTCGGGCAGCAGATGAATGACGTGCTCGAGAAGGAAAGGGACGCGATAGCGCTCCTGCAGGAGTCGGACCCGCTCGCACACCAGGTCGAGAGCTTCGTCAGTACGCGGCAGTGCAAACATCGTACCCACGTTCTCGCCGGCCACGACGGTGTACGCCAGGTGCTCGCTGTGCCATTCCAATTGGAAGCGCGCAAACAGTTCGTCGAGCAGACGAAGATAGCCTTCATCCCAATGATCGAATGACCCGATGGAGAGGCCGACGCCATGCGCGACGAAATTCACGCCGGATTGCACGGCCTCGTATTCCTGCAACACTTCCGATCGCAAAGACGTACATTTCCAGTCGGAGCGGGCGATGGCATCCGGAGAAATTTCGATGGTATCGATTAGCGGGAGGATGCGCTCCAGCAGGGCGATATCGTCGCCCTCATAGGTAACGGCCAGCGACGGTTTGGAATTTGAATGGGAGACTGTGGCGGCGCTGGCCATGGTGGAATTCCTTACGCGCCGAAGCCGACGGACTCTACGCCTTGAAGCTTTGCGATCTGGGTTGCTTCAACCGACACGCCGGTCAATCGAAGATCAATCCCCAGAATTCCGCACGCTCTGCATCCACTCATTCCAACGATGCTGCCGATGAGGCTGTGGAGTTGCTCGAGGGAAATATTTTCTTTGACGGTTACGTGTACCGGGCCCTGCAGTTTCAATCCTTCTGGCATGATGTTTCTCCTTTGACGACTTGATATCAGGCATGAGAGCCCGGAAAGCCGCCTGCAGCCACGGCGGAAAAAACGTCGGCCTGCAAATGGCTCACATCCTATGGTGGATTTGCGTCACGATTCGTTACAGAGATTCGTGCAGCCGTCTGCGGTGATAGCGAACTGCTGGGGCGACGTGGTGGTGCGGAGTTGTATCGGCTGAAGACGGGGAAGGTTTCTCGTCTCCCACCCTCGGTTAAGGATGCCAAGAATGGGCCATGCTCATTGTGCAGAGGACGTGCCACGGGCCCGTGCCGCGGCAATGCGCAGGCTGACGGCGGACGAGTTCGCGGCTTGATTGCGTATGGCTTCCGGCACGGTGATGCGCGCACCAGTTCCCTCACGCTGCCACTTGAGCGCGGTGTCGTATCCCAATAGACGGACGCTGCTACCCGATGCCGGGACAATATTTTTCAATGCGATTGTTCCGGGAACTGCCTCGCCCTGGTCGAGCAGATAGATGGCGTAGATAGCGCCATCCTTGCCGCGGGTAAAACACACTTTGCCGTCGCGATAGGGCGCAACCGGACGTGTCGCATAAATTGCCTCGCCGTTGGCTTGCATCCACGCGCCGATTTCGGCCAGCCGCGCAACAGCCGCAGTCGGCAATTCGCCGTTCGGATCAGGACCCACGTTGAGGAGATAGTTGCCGCCTTTGGCGACAATGTCGACCAGCATGTGCACGATCTGGCGCGATGACTTGTAGTGATCATTCGGCGCATACGACCACGAGTTGCCGAGCGTCATGCAGGTTTCCCAGGGATACGGCAGCGGCTTATCCGGGATCTGCTGCTCCGGCGTGCGGTAGTTTTCGTACGGACCTCCCACCGCTCGATCGACAACGATCAGGCCGGGCTGATTTTTGCGGGCAAGCGCGGCCAGCCCCGGCATGTCGATATCCTGCGGCCACGGCACCTCCTGGCCGCCCACGATCGCATTGGGATGGGCTTGCGGATTCACCCAGCCGCCGTCGAGCCAGAGAATGTCGACTGACCCGTATTCCGAAGTCAGCTCGCCGACCTGTCCATGCACGAACGCGACAAACTTCTGCCAGCGCTCAGGATATTCGCGCGTATCGTAGTTCACGTCGCGGTTGGGGGTTGCCCACTCCGGCGCCCAATAATCTGGGCTATGCCAGTCGGGCTTGGAAAAATACGCGCCGATTCCGAAGGACTGCTTGCGAAACGCGGCAAAGACTTCATTGGCGATGTTGGCGCGCGGATTGGTGTGGAAGGGAACGTCCGGCGCGGTGATGCGATAGTCGGTCAGCCTGGTATCGAACATCGAAAAGCCGTCGTGGTGCTTGGTTGTAAACACAACGTACTTCATGCCCGCATTTTTGGCGACGCTGGCCCAGACGTCCGGCGCGAACCCGATGGGATTGAAGGTCTTGGGCAGAGCCTCGTATTTTCTCTTGTAGTCCACGTAGTTGGTCCCGGCTGGGCGCTTGATCCAGTCCTCGGAACAGATCGACCACGATTCCACCACTCCCCACTGGCTATAGGTGCCCCAATGCATCATGAAACCGAACTTCCAGTCCTGCCACTGATTGAGCTTGCGAATCACCAGTGAATCCGTCACGGGCACGTAGGGATCGCTTTTCTCTGCGGCCGCAGCCACGCCAACCGCCTTCACGGCCGCCGATAGCCCAATCAACTTGCAGAATTCTCTCCGCTGCATTGCATTCCCTTCTTCAACAGCTTGGACCTGTTTCCAGGTTCCTCATGCGAAATGATACTAAGTTCAGCCGGCTGGAGTTGTGGCGTGGTGCAAAGCTAGAGTGGCATCACGCAGCAGGTGACCCAAGATTGTTGGGGTGTGACCAAAGACACGTGGCGTCTGATTTGTGCTGGAGCATTATGATAGGGATAGGACATGACCCGTCAATGCAGCCACGAAGTTGCCTCATCCCAGAGGATTGAGGGCCTGGAACCGGGGCACGTGCCGACTGCAGACGGAGACGGCGACAGTGGGCTGCTGCGGGTCGAAAACCTGCGAAAAGAGTATCGCAGCGGGACGCAACCGTTGGTGTTATTTGACGGACTGAACCTGAGCGTGCGGCGGGGCGAGATGATCGCCATTGTTGGCGAATCGGGTGCGGGCAAAAGTACTTTGCTGCATCTGCTCGCGGCGCTTGATCGTCCCTCTGCCGGTGACGTATACTTCGCCTCAACTTGGCTAGGAAAATTGACTGCGGGTGAGGCCGCCACGTTTCGCAATCGCGAAATTGGCTATGTATGGCAACTGCACTACCTGTTGCCGGAATTTACGGCTCTGGAGAATGTGGCGATGCCGCTGCTCGCACGCGAAGAACCGAAACCGTCCGCCTTTGCGAAAGCGCAGGAACTGTTGCGCGAGGTCGGACTGGAAGCCAGGGTGCATCACCTTGCCGGGGAGCTGTCCGGTGGGGAACAACAGCGCGTTTCGCTGGCACGGGCGTTGGTCACGCAACCCCGGTTACTGCTAGCCGACGAGCCAACGGGCAACCTCGATAACCGTACGGCCGAAGCTGTGTTTGGCCTGCTGGAACGGCTGCACACCACGCATCGGTTAACCTCCATCCTCGTCACCCACAACATGGAGATCGCAAAACGTTGTGGACGCACGCTCCGGTTGCACGAAGGCCGGTTGCACGAAGTTTGGCTGCACACGAGCGAGTCGGAAGAGGCATCCGCAGAGGGCTGTACTGCATCCTCTGATACGCCGGGGCATCCAATTGTTCGTACCGCAATTCCAGATGCAAACCGCACTGGAACGGCATGAGCCAAGGGGGGAATATGTTCGAACGGTACACGGAGAAAGCGCGGCGCGTGATCTTTTTCGCGCGCTACGAGGCTAGCCAGTTTGGCTCGCCCTACATTGAAACAGAGCACCTGCTGCTTGGACTCTTGCGCGAGGATAAGGCGTTAAGCAACCGCTTCCTGCGCTCCCATGCCTCGGTGGAATCAATTCGCAAACAGATTGAGGCGCATACCACCATTCGCGAAAAGGTTTCGACCTCGGTCGACCTGCCGCTATCGAATGAATGCAAAAGGGTTCTGGCCTACGCCGCAGAAGAGGCGGAGCGGCTGTCGAATAAACACATTGGAACCGAGCACCTGCTGCTGGGATTGCTGCGGGAAGAAAAATGCTTTGCTTCAGAGATTTTGCTGGAGCGCGGGCTGCGGCTTTCAACCGTTCGCGATGAACTTGCCAAGACGACGCAGGAGCGGGCTCCGCAGGCAGCGCGGAACCGTGAATCGAGTATTCTGGCGGAATTTTCGCGGGATCTGACACAGGCGGCGCTCGATAATCAACTGGATCCGCTGGTGGGTCGCGATGCGGAAGTGGATCGTGTGATCCAGATCCTGTGCCGGCGCACGAAGAATAATCCGGTGCTGATTGGCGAGCCGGGTGTGGGCAAAACCGCCATCGTCGAAGGCTTGGCGCAGCGCATTTCAGACGGCGATGTTCCTAGTTTTCTGGCG
Organism: uncultured Acidobacteriota bacterium; assembly: GCA_963735505.1. Classification (GTDB taxonomy): domain Bacteria; phylum Acidobacteriota; class Terriglobia; order Terriglobales; family Acidobacteriaceae; genus JAKAAZ01. The sequence goes on from CAVTLR010000019.1 coordinate 1,132,746, forward strand.
GACAAGCGAGTGCTGGGGCTGGATCTGTCGCTGATTGTGGCAGGAACGAAATATCGCGGGCAGTTTGAAGAGCGGCTGAAGACGATTATGAAAGAGCTGATGGAGAATCAAAACTCCATCATCTTTATCGATGAGCTGCATACGCTGGTCGGCGCGGGTTCGGCGGAAGGGTCGCTGGATGCGGCCAACATTTTGAAGCCGGCGTTGTCGCGTGGAGAAATCCAGTGCATCGGGGCCACCACGCCTGCGGAATATCGCAAGTCGATTGAGAAAGATCGCTCGCTGGAACGTCGTTTTCAGGCGGTGAAAGTGCCGCCGCCGAACGAAGAGGACGCGGTGAAGATCATCATGGGGATCAAGGATCGCTATGAGAAGTTTCATGCGGTCAGCTATACGGACGATTCGATCCAGTTTGCGGTCTATCATTCCAGCCGATATATTCCGGATCGTTTTCTGCCGGATAAGGCGATTGATCTGATTGACGAGGCGGGAGCGCGGGTGAAGCTGCGGCAGACTTCCCTGCCTGAGGAAATTACGGAGATTCAGAAGCGGATCAAATTTATTGTTCATCGTATGGAAAACGCGATTGCAAACCATGAATTTGAAAAGGCGAGATTCTATTCCGATGAAGAGCGGAAGGAACGCGAGAACCTGCGTGCGCTGCGCGATAAATACCATCTGGATGATTCCACCGCGGGCGTAGTGACGCGGGAAGACATTGAAGATGTAGTGAGTCGCTGGACGGGCGTGCCGGTCACTTCCATCAAAGAGGAAGAGACGCAGAAGCTGCTGCGGGTGGAAGAAGAGCTGCACAAGCGGATCATTTCGCAGGAGAAGTCGATCTCGGCGCTGGCACGGGCGATTCGTCGCTCTCGCGCGGGACTGAAATCTCCGAACCGGCCCATCGGCTCGTTCCTGTTCCTGGGCCCGACGGGCGTGGGCAAAACGGAAGTGGCTCGTTCGCTGGCGAATTTCCTGTTCGGCAGCGACAAGGCGTTGATCCGTTTCGATATGTCGGAATACATGGAGAAGCATTCGGTCTCGAAGCTGATCGGATCGCCTCCGGGCTATGTGGGCTATGAGGAAGGCGGACAGCTGACGGAACGTGTGAAGCGCTCGCCTTACTCTGTGGTGCTGCTGGATGAGATTGAGAAGGCGCATCCGGACATCTTCAACATCCTGCTGCAGGTGTTTGAAGATGGACAATTGACCGATGGTCTGGGCAATACGGTCGACTTCAAGAACACGATTCTGATCATGACTTCGAACATCGGCGCGCGGCACCTGCAGAAGCGGCAGGGGCTCGGCTTCCAGTCGAACCTGGAAGACACGGTGGCCGAGAAGGTCGAAGACCTGGTGCGGAACGAGGTGAAGCGGACGTTCAATCCAGAATTCCTGAACCGGCTGGACGAGATCATCATCTTCCAGGCGCTGACGGATTCGGACCTGATCCAGATCATGGAGCTGCTGGTCCAGCAGCTGAACGCCAACCTGGCGCAGAAGGCCATTACGATTTCTGTGATGGAAGATGCGAAGAAGTGGATCCTGGAGAAGACCATGGTCGACCGCACCTACGGGGCGCGGCCGCTACGGAGAGCGCTGCAGAAGTACGTGGAAGATCCTTTGTCGGAGGCGTTGATTGCCGGCAACATTCAGGAACGGCCTGCATTTCTTGAGGTCTACCTGGATAACAATCAGCTGTTCTATCGGCCGATCGGCAGCGAGGGCGCGGAACGTTCGTCGGAAGGGATTTCGCTTTCCAGCAGCTAAGAAAAGCAGAACGCAGAAACAAAAGAAGCTCCGCCGTGGCGGAGCTTCTTTTGTTTGTCAGCCAAATATCAGGCCTCGATGACGCTGTGAGTCTGTCGGCTGTTTGTGGGCTTGCGGCCCGCACTTACGCGGCGACACGGCATGGACGAGTGCTGGCCGTGGTCGGCGCTCTAAATAAATCCCGAAACCTTGCTGGCAACCGTGCCGGCTTTGGAGATGGTGTCATCGACGACTTCGCGTCCGCGACGAATGACTCGCTCTGCCTGCTTGCCGTACTGTTCCGCCTTCTCGCTGAAATCCTCGGCCGTGCTTTTAATTTGATCCGATGCATCTTCCAACCCGCGTTTGATCTGCTTGCGGGTCCGGTCGCCAGGTTGCGGAGCGTAGAGGAGCGCCACTGCGGCCCCAGCTGCCACACCCACCCCAAATGCCATCCAAAATTTCCATGTATCCATGATGAGCTCCAGACTCGCATACCGTGGTGCGGCGTGCGTACTTGTTATGTTGCTTACTGATCCTATTAGAGCACCAATCCGGGGGAACGGTTGCCAAGGAATGGTTGCGAGGAGGAAGTGGAACCTTAGACTGCAACGGCTTGACGCACGAGAGCGATCTGAGTGTTGCCTTGGATCGGTGTCACTTATATTCACTTATTGTAATATTACGATATGTCTGAAATCAGTCAATTCAAGGCCGAGTTCTTCAAGGCCCTGTCGCATCCTTTGCGGATACGAATTCTGGATGAGCTGCGGAATGGGGAAGTCGGGGTAAATGAGCTGAGCGCCCGATTGAAGGTGGAGCAAAGCAGCGTTTCGCAACAGCTAGCCCTGTTACGAAGCCGAAATTTTCTGAATGCAAGAAAAGATGGACAGAATGTGTATTATTCGGTGCGCGATCGGGAGATTTTTCGTCTGCTCGATGCTGCTCGCAGAATCTTCAATAACCAGTTGATCGAAGTACGGGACATGCTGTCGCAAATTGAGTCCAGTAAGAACGGCTCCAAGTGAACCTGACGGATTGGACGCCGAAGTCGGTCACTGCGCTGAAAAACTATCAACGGCAGGATCTGCTGCATGATGTGATCGCCGGGGTAACGGTCGGCCTGGTAGCTCTGCCGCTGGCCATGGCGTTCGCGATTGCAAGCGGGATGCCTCCGCAATCGGGCATCTACACGGCGATCATCGCAGGATTTCTGATCTCTGCATTGGGCGGCTCGCGACTGCAAATTGGCGGTCCGACGGGCGCCTTCGTCGTCATCATCTATGGCATTGTGAACCATTACGGCGTAGATGGTCTGTTCGTCTGCACGGTGATGGCGGGCGTGATGTTGATCGTGATGGGCGCAAGCGGGCTGGGGTCAGCAGTGAAGTTTATTCCTCGTCCGGTGGTGATTGGCTTTACCAATGGAATTGCCATTCTGATCGCCAGCACGCAGATTAAAGATTTTTTCGGACTGAAGACGGGCCCGGTGCCGGGAGATTTTGTTGGCCGGTTCAAGGTGCTGGCACACAGCGCGGGAACGATGTCTCCGGTGACGACGGCGCTGAGTTGCTCTGCGCTTCTGATTATTATTCTGGCGGTGCGATTCTGGCCGCGGATTCCCGGATACATTGTCGCCATGGTCGCGGGAACGCTGCTGGTGGTTGGGTTCCGGTTGCCGGTAGAAACCATCGGGACGCGATTCGGTGGCATTCCTTCCGGATTTCCCCACTTTCATGCGCCGGTGTTGAGCTATCAGCTGATCCGCAGCCTGACGTCGCCGGCGATCACGATTGCGATGCTGGGCGCGATTGAGTCGCTGATGTCAGCAGTGGTGGCCGATCGTATGAGTGGGGATACGCACAATCCCAATGTGGAATTGATCGGCCAAGGCGTCGCCAATATTTTTTCGCCGATGTTTGGAGGGCTGCCGGCAACCGGAGCCATCGCCAGAACGGCAACAAATATCCGGTCTGGAGGAAAAACTCCTCTGTCAGGGATGGTGCATGCAATCACCTTGCTGGTGCTGGTGCTGGTCGCGGCTCCGTTGGCCAAGTTCATCCCGCTGGGCGCGCTGGCGGCCATTTTGATGGTGGTCTGCTACAACATGGGCGAATGGCACGAGATACCGCAACTTCTGAAGCTGTCGCGGCTGGAAATTGGAACCTGGCTGGTGACGCTGTCGCTGACTGTTTTTGTGAATCTGACGGTAGCGGTGGAAGCCGGAATGATTCTGGCGGCACTGATTTTTATTCGCAAAGTAACTTCGACGACGACGGTGACCCAGGTGACAGAGGAATACCTGGAAGAAAGTTCGGATCACACGCTATCGGACAAAGACATTCCTGCTTACGTCGTCATTTTGCGGATTCATGGACCGTTTTTATTTGGGTCGGCGGAGAAGATCGCCAAGGTCAGCGAAAATCTGGCGGAGTGGCCTCCAGTCGTGATTCTTCGCCTGCGAAACATGACCGTGATCGATTCGACGGGACTGCAGACCCTGCAGCGATTCGCAGATGAAGTGCATGGCTCCGGGCGGACATTGATTCTTTGCGGGGCGCGGGAGCAACCGGCGAGGCTGATGCAGCAGGCGGAATTTGAGCAGCATGTTGGCGCGGACAATATTTGTCCTCACGTGCGCGCCGCGCTGGAACGCGCCCGAGTCGTGTACTTGGAGTCTGGAGGCCAATGGAAATCCATCGATGACGAGACATCCTCGGTCGCGGACGCGTTGGGCTTTGGGCTGTGAAGCTTGGCGGGGAGAAGAGTTTTTCGACCAGGCTTGCCGATCTCCAATAAAATCGATTCAATCCACCATGCGGGAACGAGTCGAGTTCGGATTGGTATGGCTGCTGGTGAAGCTGCTGGGGCTGTTACATCGCGATGCGGCGCGAAAAGTTGGGCGCTGCGATCGGCTGGTTGGCGTTTGCAGCCACGCCGCGACTTCGACGCGTGGGATTGAGAAACCTGGAGCTGGCCTTTCCTGAGAAGCCCGAAGCCGAGCGCGAGTCAATTCTGCGCGCAATGTATCGGCAACTGGGATGGCAGCTGGCGGAATTTTGCCACATGCCGGGATATACGCTGGAACGCGCGAGTGAGTTGATTCGCTATGAGGGCCTGGAGAACTACCTGGCGGCGAAGCAACGCGGCCAGGGCGTGCTGGTGCTGACCGGACACCTGGGCGCGTGGGAGATGTCGAGTTTCTATCATTCGCTGGCGGGTTATCCGATGGGAATGGTCATTCGGAAACTGGATAATCCCTGGGTGAATCGTCTGGTGAATGATATTCGCACGCGCCATGGAAATCGCGTGTTGCCGAAGGATGATTTTGCACGCGGATTGATCGCGGCGATGCGAGCGGGGGAAACCGTGGGCGTGTTGATGGATACCAACATGACGCCGCCGCAGGGCGTGTTTGTGGACTTCTTCGGACATGCGGCGTGTACGGCGTCGGGTGTGGCGCGGGTGGCGCTGCGCACCGGAGCGACGGTGCTACCGGGTTTTCTGGTGTGGCAGCCGGCAGAGAAAAAGTACGTGCTGCATTTTCTGCCAGAGCTACAGCTAGTGGACACAGGCGATGCCGAGCGCGATGCGACTGCGAATACGCAGGTGTTTACGACGGCGCTGGAAAATGTGATTCGGCAATTTCCGGAGCAGTGGTTGTGGGTGCATCGGCGATGGAAGACGCGGCCGCCCGGAGAACCGGCGATCTATTAAGAAGCGAATGGACGCAAGGTCACACCAGCACGCGAGAGAGTCGGAAAGCACAGTCATGGATACACTCAAACCAGGCGGTTGAGCGCTCTACAGGACAAGCGCACTTCCGGAGGACAGGCATGAAGACTGTTTTGGCAGTGATGCTTCTTGCAACATCTGCGTTGGCTCAAGGATCGTCTGTTCGACCTATGTCGGCGTGTGGGATCAAGGACTTGACCTTCGAGGCGAAGGTAGATGCAACCCGAAACACGCCTGCGCGGCCGGATTCTGGGAAAGCGATGATTTACTTCATCCAGGATGACGGCCAATGGGGAGACCATCAACATTACGTACTAAAAGTCGCGCTAGACGGAGCCTGGGTAGGTGCGTACAAGGAAAACTCTTACTTTAGCGTGCCCGTGAAGCCGGGAGAGCATCATGTGTGCGCGGAAGTGCAGTCAGGTTATCCAGTAGGAAATTTAATATCTCTCGCACATTTCAAGGCGGAGTCAGGGGAAACTTATTATCTTCGCACACGATTTCTTAGCGGGATAAACGGGTTCAATGGTCCTCCGTATGTTGAGCTTGATCCGCTCGACAGTGACGAGGCGAAATATTTGATTTCGTTTTATCCGCTCAGCATATCGTCGGCAAAAAAGTGAATGGTGAGCTGCCGCCCGCAGTGACCAGACTTTAACACCTCAAAGAGTGTCTCAGAGGCACCGCAATCGAACGCTAGAGGCCGAGGTTTGCCCGCTTGTGGTCACGGCCGAATCGAAAGCCAGCCGAAATGGTCGCGCTCGGCTACCATAGCGCTATGCTGACGTTGCGGCAACTTGCGGAGGCGTTGCAGGCAGAATATGTGCCGTGCGCTAAATCGGCGAATGAAGAAGGTTCGGCGCAGGCAGATGCTGTCGAGCGCGTGGCCAGCGTGCGCAATGCGACCCAGACTTCCCTGACGTTCGCTGAGAGCGAAGCCACATTGCTGGAGGCGCTGGAGTCGGCGGCCGCTGCGGTGCTGGTGACGCCACGGATCGCGCAGGCATTTCTTTCTAAAGCGAAGCCGCTGAAGAAAACTTTATTGATGGTGGCGCAACCTCGACTGGCATTTGCCAAGGCGTCGCAGATCTTGCGGGCGGCGAAAGCAAGTACGGGCGTGCATCGCACCGCCGTTCTGGCTTCCAGCGTCAAACTTGCCGAGGATGTTTCAATCGCAGCCTATGCGGTGCTGGGTGAGCATGTCGAAATTGGCGCGCGGACGCGCATCGGCGCCGGATGCGTACTGGCAGACAGCGTGAAGATTGGCGCGGATTGCACGTTGTATCCGCGAGTGGTGATCTATTCCGGGGTGGAGTTGCAGGACCGGGTTCATGTGCATGCTGGGTGCGTTCTGGGGTCGGATGGATTCGGCTATGTGCGCGATGCGGAGACGGGCGCATATACGCAGTTTCCACAGCAGGGGACGCTGGTGATTGAGGACGATGTCGAGATTGGCGCCAACACTACGATTGATCGGGGGGCTCTGGAAGAGACGCGGATTGCGCGCGGCACGAAGCTGGATAACCTGGTCCACATTGGCCACAATGTGCGCGTGGGACGCAACGTGGTGATGGCGGCGCAAACGGGCATTTCCGGCAGCAGTACGGTGGGAGATGGCGCGATTCTCGGTGGCCAGGTTGGCATCGGCGAGCATGCCGATGTGGGCGAGGGCGTGATCCTGGGCGGCGGCGCGGGAGTGCTGAGCAAGAAGAAACTGCGCGGCGCGGGTGTCATCTTCTGGGGACGACCGGCGCAGCCGCTGCGCGAATATTTGAAAGGTCTGGCGACGCTGGCCAAGCTGACGCGCTCGTCGCGAGATAAGAAGGATTAGAGCGGTGGCCATTGTGGTGGTTGGCGGACAGACTCGCAATATCGGCAAAACGTCGGTGGTTGCCGGGTTGATCGCTTCCCTTCCGCACCTGGAATGGACCGCATTCAAGGTGACGCAGTTCGGACATGGAATCTGTTCTGCGAACGGCGAGCCCTGCGATTGCGAGACGGACGCGCATACAGTTGCGGTGACAGAAGAACACTCCAGAGATAGTGGAACGGATAGCGCACGATTTCTGGCGGCGGGCGCGGTGCGTTCGTACTGGGTGCGAACCCGGCAGGGGCAATTGGCGGAGGCGATGCCGCGAGTGCGAAAAGAGCTGGCGCAGGCGAAGAACGCCATTCTGGAGTCGAACAGCATTGTGCGGTTTTTGAAGCCGGACTTATATTTGACGGTGCTCGATCCGGCGATTCAGGACTTTAAACCGTCGGCGCAATATTTTTTGGATCGCGCGGATGCAGTGCTGTGGAGCGGAACGCAATCTGCTCCACAGGAACCTGCATGGCCGTCGGAATGGCTGCCGATGTTGCGAAGCAAGCCGCAGTTTTTTGTGAGCGCGCCAAATTATACAAACGGCGAGTTGACAGAATTTGTGCGGGCGCGGATAGCTACCAGCCCTTAGCTTCTCGCCTCTAGCGTTTTAGCTCGACTGAAGGCGCGAACTGGCATAGGACGGGTGAATTCGTGATTCCATGGTGTTGAAAGCTAGTGGCAGGGGCTAAAAGCTATCAGCTAGTAGATGTGGAAGTCGATGGAAATATCCATGCGGACGGCGACTGGTTTGCCGGCCAGGGTAGCGGGCTTGAAGCGATATTGCTTGACGGATTCCAGCGCCTTCTCATCGAGACCCATGCCCAGGTGCTGCACGACTTTCGGCTCGCGCGGGATTCCGTGAGCATCAATGATCACTTCCACGACGCAAAGGCCCTGATATTTCGCCATGCGAGCCTGCTCGGAAAATTCCGGCTCCGGGGCAAAGATCACAACCGGCGGACGAACGCCGCCGCCCACCTGATAGATACCGCCGCCATAGCCGCCACCCGATCCCGGACCGACGCCTGCACCTGAACCCGAACCGACACCGCCGCTGTTTCCGGAGCCGATGCCGCCGGCGCTGCCGGTGCCGTTCGAGGCCGGTCCATGTACAGAGGTCAAGGGATCACCCAGATTCGGCATGGCACTGTTGGGGAGCTTGATGTTGTCCGGCATCACGACGGTCGGTTCGACGGCAAGTTTAGGCTTGGGGTTACGAATCACCTCGTCCGGTGGAACGAATTGCGTTTTGGCGATGGTGGGCAGTTTTCCCACGGCTGCGGGCAACAGGCTGCGATCTCCGCCGCCGCCACCGCCTCCCATCACTTTCGGGTTCTGGTCGATGGGCATGAAAGGCGTGATGTTGAAATTGGGCGGAGGAACGACTTCCGCGACCGCGGGACGCTTGGGATGCCAGAAGATGACGGCCAGGATAATGGCGAGCACGAGAACGTGAATCCCGACGGAGATAAAGCTCGACTTACGATCTCGTGGCCGCTCCAGCGGGTTTGAAACCGCGACGGCGTGAGATTCCAGCTGCAGCGGAGGCAGCCTGCGGGGAAAGAATAGTTCGCGAAAATCCTCGTAAATTCCGACCCAGATGGGTTGCTGGTAAAAGGGATCGGCAACGGGTACGGGCTTCGATTTCAGCTGGAGGGCGGGCTGCGGCCGGGGGAAAAACCGGGCACGGAGATTCTCTGTCAGCGAGACAAAAAACGAAGGATCTCCTGCGACCGTGCTGGAAAGGGACGGCTGGGGCAGTTCTCGCGATTGGTTTTTCTCGAGTTCCGGCGGTATCAGAAGCTGATTCGACATCCAAAACCCATTTTCGACTGCTCGCGAGTGGGGTTGCTCGGTCGCCGCGTTGACCTGCCTGCTTCAATTATGCTGGAAGCGGGCTTTCTTTGTCGTCTTCGCCGAAATCCTTCCATGTATTCCAGGGCATTCGATCCAGTGCTTCCAGTCAGCTGGCAAGACTCAATCGGCTGAAAAAATCCTCAGGTTATCGAGATCGACACGGATATCGACAACGTTAATGCTTTAGACGCTTCACCAGCCAATCCGTTTTGCTCCCCAGACCGATGATGCGAGGTATGCATTTATCATAGTGGAGTAGGAGAAACTTTGCTTCGGAGAAGATATGCCCGTTGGGCCTGATTTAAAGGCGACCCTGAACCTGCCACACACCGAATTTCCGATGAAGGCCAATCTCCCCCAGAATGAGCCGAAACGGCTGGCTGCGTGGGAGGAATCTCAGTTGTACGCACAGATTCGTGAAGCCCGTAAGGGCGCTCCTGTGTACCTGTTACACGACGGGCCGCCGTACGCGAATGGACCCATCCACCTGGGCCACGCGATGAACAAGTGCCTGAAAGATTTTGTGGTGAAGTCGAAGACCATGGCGGGCTTCGATGCCCCGTATGTTCCAGGATGGGACTGCCACGGGCTGCCGATCGAGATCAAAGTCGATGAGCAACTGGGCCGGAAGAAGCTGGAAATCCCCGCAGTGGAAGTTTTGCGCGCCTGCCGGGAGTACGCCGGAAAATATGTCGATCTGCAGCGCGAACAATTTTTGCGTCTGGGAGTGCTGGGCCAGTTCGGCCACCCTTATTCGACAATGTCGAAGTCGTATGAAGCGCGGGTTCTGGAAACTTTTTTTGAATTTCTGGAAGCGGGATTTGTCTACAAGGGATTGAAGCCGGTGTACTGGTGCATCTACGACCGCACGGCGCTGGCCGAAGCGGAAGTGGAATATGAGATGCACACCAGCCCCAGCGTGTATGTCCGCTACCGGATGACGAGCGATCCTGCGGCATTGGATGCGGCGCTGGCTGGGAAACAGGTGAACACCATCATCTGGACGACCACCCCGTGGACGCTGCCGGCGTCTCTGGCGGTGGCATTTCATCCGGATTTTGAGTATGTCGCGCTGGAATCCGACGGACAGGTGTATATCGTCGCAGAGTCGCTGGCGAAATCAGTTGCCGAGGCGGTTGGGTTCAAAGATGCGAAAGAAATCGCGCGATTCGCTGGAAGAAAACTGGAGCGCACGACATTTCAACATCCATTTTTAGAGCGCAGCATTCTGGGCGTGCTCGCGGACTACGTGGTGGCGGATACCGGCACGGGCGCGGTCCATACAGCCCCTGCACACGGTGCAGATGACTTTTATACTGGCGTACGGTACGGGCTGGATCCCACCTGCAACGTGGATGGCGCGGGGCGGCTGCACAATGGATTGCCGGAGTACGAAGGCAAGAAAGTTTTTGCGGCGAATGAGCCGATCATCGAGTTGCTGAAGGAGCGCGGGGCGCTGCTGGCGCGGGTGGATATCAATCACTCCTATCCGCACTGCTGGCGCTGCCACAATCCGGTGATTTTTCGTGCCACGGAACAGTGGTTCATCAACATGGAAACGCCGATGGAAAATCCGGATGGCTCGGCGGCGACATTTCGCGCGCGCGCGCTGGATGAGATCAAAAAAGTGCGTTGGGATCCGAGCTGGGGCGAGGAGCGCATCGCTAACATGATTGCGACGCGACCGGACTGGTGCATCTCTCGCCAGCGCATTTGGGGCGTGCCGATCGCGGTGTTTCTGTGCGAGACGTGCCATGCTCCGTTGAAGGATCCTGCGATCTTCCGTCGAGTGGTGGAGTTGTTTGAAGAGGAAGGCGTGGAGGCCTGGCATACGCATAGGCCGGAAGAGATTCTTCCGCCGGGGACAACGTGCCAAACGCCGGGATGCGGTAGCCAGAAGTTTACGAAAGAGATGGACATTCTGGATGTATGGTTTGAGTCCGGATCAAGCCAGGCGGCTGTGCTGGGCGAAAAGGCCGGCTTTGGATTGACGTGGCCTGCGGATTTGTACCTGGAGGGCGGCGATCAGCATCGCGGATGGTTCCATACTTCCCTGCTGTGCAGCGTGGGGACAAAGAATGCGGCGCCGTATCGCCGCGTGGCGACGTGTGGATGGACGCTGGACGATCAGGGTCGCGCGTTGTCGAAGTCGCGAGGAAACGACATTGGACCGACGGAAGTGGCCGCGGAGCTGGGTGCGGATATCATCCGGCTATGGGTGGCGTCGGTTGATTTTCGCGAGGATGTGGTGGCCACGATTCCGCTGCTGAAGCGGCTGGCAGAAGATATTTATCGCAAACTTCGCAATACCTTTCGCTTCCTGCTTGGGAATTTGGGAGATTTTCATCCTGAGACGGATGCGTTGCCGTTCGAGCAGTTGCTGCCGATTGATCAATACATGCTGGCGCGGACTGCAGAGCTGACGACGAAAGTGCTTCGCTGGTATGAGGAGATGGAATTTCATCGCGTGTACCAGGCCATCAACGAATTTTGTACCGCCGACCTGAGCGCAATGTATCTTGATTTGCTGAAGGATCGGATGTACACCTTTGCGCCCAACGATCCTGCGCGCCGTTCCGCGCAGACGGCGATTGGACGCATCGCAGAGGCGCTGGTGTTGTTGACCGCGCCTTACCTAAGTTTCACTGCTGAGGAGGTATGGCAATATTTACCCACCACAGTGAAGAGTCGTGAATCGAGTGTGCAGCAGGCACTCCATTCACGGCAGCATTACCCGGGTCCCCCAACAAAAAGCGGCCGCGAACCGAGTGTTCATTTAGCGCTCTTTCCGCGGCCGCAAGATATCGCTCCTGAATCTGCAGCAGAATTGTTGGGTGACTGGAAACAACTTTTAGCAGTGCGGGATGACGTGCTGAAGAGCCTGGAAGAGGCACGCAAGGAAAAGCGCATCGGCAAAGCGCTGGAAGCCAAGGTGCGGCTGCAAGTTCCCGCCGGGCTGAACCCGTTGCTGCGCAAATATGAGTCGAGCTTGAAGGAGTTATTCAACGTGTCGCAGGTGGAACTGGTTGCAGCATCCGAACCGAATGGGTCGGGAACGCTGCGAGTAACGACGCTACCGGCCGATGGCGCGAAATGTGAGCGCTGCTGGAATTATTCTGTGCACGTGGGTGAGAGCCACAAATGGCCGACCGTGTGCGAACGTTGCGTGGCAGCTTTGGAAGCGATTGGAGCGCCGCCCATGGGCGGTGAGGTGGCGGCTGCGGCCGTGGGAAATTCGAAAAAGGATGGGCAGTGAGCGGAGCTTCACGATTTACAGGCAGGCGCGATCCACGTTTCAAACTTCTTCTGATTTCCGCCGCAGTCTTCATCGCTGACCGGTTGAGCAAGCTGTGGATACTTCATCACATCATTTCCGGGCAGGAAATCACGATCATTCCTCACTTTTTTCATCTGTCGCACGTGTACAACAACGGCGCGGCATTCAGCTTGTTTTCCGACACGCCCTCTCCTGAGAAAGTGCGCTGGATGTTGATCGGCTTTTCGCTGGTGGCGATCGCGATTGTGCTGGTGGTGTTTATGAAGGCCGGCCGGCGGGTGAACCTGACCAGCATTGCGCTGGCGCTGGTGCTGGGTGGCGCGATTGGAAACCTGTACGACCGGCTGGCCTATCGCTACGTGATCGATTTTCTGGCGTTCAATTTTTCCAGCTATCATTACCCCGATTTCAACGTTGCCGATTCCTGCATTGTGATTGGCGCAGCGTTGCTGTTGATTGAGGTATTCCGCGCGCCCAAGTCGGCCTTTTCAGACTGAGCGATTTTGTGCGAGTGCTGTCGCGGACAAGTAAGCCGTAACGAAAGGATGAGAGCATGAAGCTTTTCTGCTGTTTATTCCTACTGGTTCCCTTTGCCGCTGCGCAAACCAATCCCGCGTCAGCCACAGCGCCTGCAACGGCTACCCAGGCGGCCCCGGTGACACAACCAGAAAGCGAGTATCAGCGAAAGCATGACGAGCAATTGCTGACTGACTTTGGCGATCTGGCCCGATACAGCGAGGCGAATGCACAGCTGGGAGCGCCTGCCCCTGGCGAAAAGCGCGTGGTGTTCATGGGCGATTCCATCACCGACGCGTGGGGACATCCGACGGGGGTCTTCTTTCCCGGTAAGCCCTATGTGAACCGCGGCATCAGCGGCCAGACCACGCCGCAGATGCTGGTACGTTTTTGGCCGGATGTGATTGCGCTGCAACCGAAGGCGGTGGTGCTTCTGGCAGGGACGAACGACATTGCAGGCAATACCGGCCCCACGACACCGACCTCGATCGAAGACAATATGATGGCGATGGCGGACCTGGCGAGGGCCAATGGAATCCGCGTGATGATGGCGTCAATTTTGCCCGCCGCTGCGTATCCATGGAAGCCCGGGATTGACCCGAGAGCGGAGATATCCTCGATCAACAGCTGGATGCGCGATTATTGCGAGAAGAAACACTACGTCTATCTTGACTATTATTCGGCGATGGTGAATTCCGACCAGGGCATGAAGAAAGAGTTGACCATAGACGGAGTGCATCCCAACGCGGATGGCTACGCGGTGATGACGCCTCTGGCCGAGCAGGCAATCGCCAAGGCTCTGAAGTCAAAACAAAAATAGACCGCGGCCCTAATCACTTCGACATATCGCTAAAAGCGAACGTTCCCAGGAAGATGGCATGGGACACGGGCGGTTTTGTGGTGGATGTGTCGACCGGATACGGCTCGCCGTTGAGGGTAGGAAATCCCCAGATTCGGCCGGTCGATAAATCCACAACCATTTTGCCGTAGACGTTCTGGCTTCCGTCGGGGGCGCGTATCAACTGCGTGCCAGGTTCGATGTAGAGGGGCGCGAGGTTTTGCGTCTGCGCCCTGGCGGGTGGGGGCTGGCGAAGCGGTTTCAGGGCGATGGCAATCAGTGCCACTGCAATCACCAGCAGCAGGATGTTGGTAGTCGCGGGATTTTTCATGATTCTCCTCATGACGGATCGACGGGCGTTCAGGACGCAATGGTTCAGCGCACCAAAAGTGCGAATCTTCTGATTTATCTGATCCTAAGCCGGTTATAAAACCGCACCCTGCGAGGCTGTAAACTATAAAGATGCGGCAGTGCGCGTTTTGTGCGCTGCCAACCCCTCTGCAGGGACTTGTGACCCAATGGATTCGATCACGGTTCGCGGCGCACGCGTTCACAACCTGAAGAATATCGATTTTGAGATTCCGCACGGCCAGTTGACGGTCGTGACCGGCGTTTCAGGCTCGGGGAAATCTTCGCTCGCGTTCGACACGATTTATGCCGAGGGTCAACGGCGGTATGTGGAATCGCTGTCGGCGTATGCGCGGCAGTTTCTGGAGCGGATGGAAAAGCCGGACGTCGACCAGATTGACGGGCTGGCTCCTGCGATTGCGATCAAGCAGAAAAATTCGACACGAAATCCTCGGTCGACGGTAGCGACGGCGACAGAAATCTACGATTATCTGCGGCTGCTGTTTGCGCGCTGCGGGACGATGTACTGCCTGACCTGCGGCAACATCGTGAAACGCGACAGCGTGGACGAAATTGCGGAGGCGGTACTGAATCTGCCGGAGTCGACGCGGATTCTGGCGTTATTTCCGGTGGTGTTGCCGGACGCTGCGGACGAGAGCAAGAAGTCGACGGCGAAAAAGAAAGCTGCCAAGAAGGCGGCGAAGGCCGCGAAACAAGCGGCGGCAGCGCCGACGAAAAAAGATGGCAAGCCGGTCACGAAAGCGGAAGCCGCGCGGGTGGCGCTGGCGGCCGCGACGCGGACGGCGGCGAAGATCAATCGCTATGCGACGGAGTATGTTCCGGATGCGCCGGAAGTTGAGGCAGCGCCGATGGACCCGCGGCGACAGCGGTTGGGCGAGCTGCGGCAGCGCGGATTTAACCGGCTATATCAACATGGAAAAATCGTGGAATTCTCCACGCCGGAATCGCTGTTGGAGCTGGATTTTTCGCAGCCCATGTTCGTGCTGATGGATCGGATTGTGGTTTCGGCGGAGGCGCGGGCGCGGGTTGTGGATGCGGCGGAGACGGGATACAGGGAGAGCGGAGAAGTCGTGTTCGAAGTGGTTCCGCGGACAGCTGAGGGCGAGGCGGAGGGGTCAGCGAAAGATCGGCAGCGGCTGAGATTTTCAGGAACGTATGCGTGCAGCCATTGCAACCACGTGTATCGGGAGCCGGAGCCGCCGCTGTTTTCATTCAACAATCCTTATGGCGCTTGCGCGCGCTGCGAAGGGTTCGGCAACACAATCGACTTCGATCTGGACCGGATTATTCCGGACAAGACGCGCACGCTGAATGAGGGCGCGATCGATCCCTGGGTGCGGCCGAAATATCGGCCAATGTTCGGCGAATTGCGGCGCGCCGGGAAAGAGAAGAAATCTTCCGTTGGATGTGCCGTGGAAAGATCTTTCGCAGGAGCATCAGGATTTTATTTTGAACGGCGACAAATCGTTCCCCGGCATTCGAGGATTTTTTGCGCATCTGGAGCACAAGAAATACAAGCTGTATGTGCGCGTGTTCCTGAGCAAGTATCGCGGGTACGCGTTGTGTCCAGAGTGCAGTGGCAAGCGGTTGCGCGCCGAGGCGCGGGCGGTGAAAATTGCCGGCCGCGATATTTGCGATGTGACCGCGATGACCGTGGGTGAGGCGCAGGCATTTTTCGCGCAGCTGCAGTTGAGCCCGGCGCAGATGGAGCTGGCGGGAAGAATTCTGGAAGAAGTTCGCCAACGGCTGGGATTTCTGAACGATGTTGGGCTGGATTATTTGTCGCTCGATCGGCTGTCCTCGACGCTGTCCGGGGGCGAGGCGCAGCGGGTGCAACTGGCCACTTCTCTGGGATCGCAGCTGGTGGGGGCGATGTATGTACTGGATGAGCCGTCGATTGGATTGCATCCGCGGGACACGGGCCGGCTGATTCGAATTCTGGAGGGCTTGCGAGATTTGGGGAACACGATCCTGGTGGTCGAGCACGACGCGGATATTATTCGTGCCGCCGATTATCTATTGGACCTTGGACCGGGCGCTGGAGAGCTGGGTGGAAAACTGCTGGCCTCTGGAACATTGCCGGAGTTGATGCGATCGCCGAATTCCTTAACCGGAAAATATCTGCGGGGACAGCTGGCGATTCCAGTTCCCTCTCGGCGACGAGTTCCTGGGAATGAGCGACTGCGAATCACTGGAGCGCGAGCCCATAATCTGCGTTCCATCACCTGCGACATTCCGCTGGGCATGCTGACCTGCATCACTGGCGTTTCAGGCTCGGGAAAATCCACGCTGGTGCATGACGTGTTGTATCGCGCGTTGGCGCATCGCCTGGGCGAGGGAGACATTGCCGATCCGACGCACTTGTACGACACGCTGGACGGCTCGCAATATCTGGACGGGGTTGTTCTGGTGGATCAATCGCCGATCGGGCGCACGCCGCGATCGAACCCGGTGACGTACATGAAGGCGTTCGACGGGATTCGCGACCTGTTTGCTTCGCTGCCGGATGCAAAACGAAAAGGCTACGCCGCTGGATTCTTCTCGTTTAATGTGCCGGGCGGTCGATGCGAAGTTTGCCAGGGTGACGGCACGGTGACAGTGGAAATGCAATTCCTGGCGGATGTGGAATTGCCGTGCGAGGAATGCAACGGCACGCGCTTCAAGGCGGGCGTGCTGGAGATTCGCTACAAGGGCAAGAACATTCACGACGTGCTGAATATGACGGTGAAGGAGGCGCTGCAATTTTTTGCCGGACACGTCAAGATTCAGGATCGGCTGCGCGTGCTGGACGATGTTGGCCTGGGATATGTGCGGCTGGGACAGTCGGCGACTACGCTTTCTGGCGGTGAAGCGCAGCGCGTGAAACTGGCGTCGCACCTGGCGAACGCGAGGCCAGCAGGCGGCAAACGCGGGAAGAATCGTTTGCTCTACATTTTGGATGAACCGACGACGGGATTGCATTTTGACGATGTCAGCAAATTGCTTTCTGCGCTGCGGCAGTTGATCGATGGCGGCGGATCGCTGCTGGTGATTGAGCATAATCTGGATGTATTGAAAGCGGCGGACTGGATACTCGATCTGGGTCCGGAGGGCGGACGCCGCGGCGGCGAGATTGTGGCTGTAGGCACTCCAGAACAGATCGCGGCGACTGCGGGGTCGCATACAGGTGAATGGCTGGCACGAGTGCTGCAGCCCGCAAACCAGGCCGCGAATTTGGCAGCGGCAGGAAAAAGATGAAGCAATCGGTAGTGTTTCAATGTGCGGTGGTGGCGGGATTTTTGGCTGTCTCCGCGTGGATGCAGGCACAGACAACACCGCTCCCTCCGGGAACGTCTGAGCCGGGGGTGAATGCTCCAACGTCGGCGGCGACGTATTTGAACGAGGCGGAAACCGCCATCGGGCAGCGGCAATACGATCGTGCGGTTGCGCTATTGAAAAAGGCAGAGGCAGTCGAACCCGCGGAGTCGCTGGGAAATGCGCGCATCGATTACGATCGTGGCTACATTGAACAGGCGCAGCATCAAAACGCGACCGCGGAAGCGAACTATCGCAAGGCCGAGGAGATTGATCCCAAACAATTTGAATCGCACGCTGCGCTGGGGCACCTGCTGGCGTCGGAACAGCAATGGGCGGAGGCGCGGCATGAGCTGGAGACTGCGGTCACGCTGCAGCCGGCCAGCGGCGATGCGCACGAAGTGGTGGCCAGCGCTGCGCGAACGCTGGCACGGGTCGATGCGGAGATGCATGACGATTCCGCCGCCAGCGACGCCCTGCTGCTGGCCTTGCAACTGACGCCGGAGCAACCCGACGACACGCTCTTCGCTGCGCAGCTGGCGGAAAATGTGGGCAACTACGACGGGGCGGCCAAGGAATATCAAAAAATTCTGGCGAGAGATCCAGACTCTATCGCTGCGACAGAGGGTTTGGCGCGGGCTTTGATTCAGCAGGGCAAGTTTGCGGATGCAGAGACTGCGTTGCATCCAGCATTGGAGCAGGAACCGAACGATCCAACCTTGCTGGCGCTGTCTGTGACCGCGTTGGCGGGGCAAGGAAATCGTTCGGCGGCGGTGTCGCAACTGGAATCGCTGCATCAACAAAATCCTGATCAGCCGGCGGTGACGCGCATGCTGGCGGACCTGTACGGCAGCGCCGGTGAGCCGGACAAGGCCGCGCCTCTGTATCAGCAACTGCTGGTGAACGACGGAAACAATCCTGACCTGTTGACGGCCACCGCGGAAAACCTGGTGCGCCAGCAACAATGGGCGCAGGCGGTGGACATGTTTCAGAAGTCGCTGCAGATTCAGCCGGCGCAGGAGGATGCGTGGAGCGGGCTGGCGTTTGCCGCGTGGAGTGATGGGCAATATCCGCTGGTGTTGACGGCACTGGATCATCGCTCGCAAACACTGACTGACAGCGCGGCGACTTTATTTCTTCGCGCCACGGCACTCGATCATCTGCATCAGACGAAACGAGCGGTGCAGTACTATCAAAAATTTCTGGCCGCCGCGGATGACCAATATCCGGACGAAGTGCAACAAACACGACAGCGTCTGAAGGCGCTGCAGAAATAGCCAGCCCATGCCGCGCGCGATGAAATGGTTTGAAACTGCCTGGCGGCGGTTGCAGGGCGCTGACATGCCGCATGAAAATTCTCTACAATCAAGGTTGGAACCATCTGCAGAAGGGAACCTCGCTTTGACCGCATCGCCCCCAGCGCTTCTCCCCATGCTGGAACCTGATTTGCAAACTCCCAGGTCTGGACTGCGCCTGCAAGACATTTTTTCCGAGGAGTATCGGCGACTGCGACCGCGCGCTCCAATGCCGTTGTTCCACATCAGCTTCTATCCCTTCACCGGGGTGAACACGACCATTCGGCTGCGCGAGGGTAAGGCGTTTGTGCGGCTGTCTGACATGCTGGAAGGCGCACCGGACAGCGTGACGCGCGCGATTGCCCACATCCTGTTAGCGAAGCTCTATCGCAAACCGATTGAGCCGGTGCATGCCAATCGCTATCGTCGACACCTGGGAAGCGAAGCGGTGATTCGCCGGGCGGAGATGGTGCGGCGCAGCCGTGGAAGAAAAAATGTTTCTACGGCGCAGGGTAGTACGTACGATCTGGACGAAGTCTTCGATCATTTGAACCGACAATTTTTCAATGGATTGCTGGGGCGGCCGGTGTTGACCTGGAGCGCTCACTCTGCGCGGCGCCAGCTGGGCCATTACGATGCGGCGCACAACACCATCGTGGTGAGCCGCGTGTTTGACCGGCCCGAGACGCCGCGTTATGCGGTCGAATACCTGGTGTTCCACGAGATGCTGCATTTAAAGCATCCGGTCAAGATGCGCGGCGGACGCAGGTGTGTGCACTCTCGCGAGTTTCAACAGGACGAAAAAATGTTTCCTCAACTGGAACAGGTGAAGGAATTTCTGAAGAGGCTTTGATCGCTCAACTGGCGACAGTGTGGGCTGCTGGCTTGTGTTTTCGCTTTTGAGCCTGGGTTATGGTGTGCGGATGCCGTCGCGCCCACAGGATCAAAACAACTCCAGCAATCACGGAGCCGATGCTGGCGACCTGGGCGTTGCTCATGCCGAAATAAATTCTCGGATTGATGCGGACAAACTCGACCAGAAAGCGGGCGAGGCCGGACCAAACGAGATATTCGCCGGTAATCATACCCACCGGGCGGTCAACCTTTCCGCGCTGCCACAGATACCAGGCGATCAGCAGGGCGGCAATGAACTCGTAGATCGGCGTGGGTTGAACGCGTTGTACGGTGGGAACCAGGCCGTGGGGGAAACTGACCCCCCAGGGCAAGGAGGTGGGAATGCCGTAATCGCCGTCTCCGGAGGTGAGGCAGCCGATGCGGCCCACCCCATAGCCGACGGCGGCGGCAGGCGCTGCCAGGTCCAGCATGCCCAGGGCGCCCACCTTGGCGACCCGTCCCTGCCACATGAGGACGAGGATGGCGGCAACGAGGCCGCCGAACCAGGCAAAGCCGGCGCGGTCCAGCAGGAGTTGCATTGGAATCTGCATCAGCAAATGAGGCGACTCAAAGACGTGCCACAACTTGGCGCCAATAATCCCGGCCACGGTAGCCATCGCGGTGACGTTGATGGCGTCCGCCTCGACGCCTTTACGCTGAAAGTTCTTATACAGCACCCAGCAGCCGGAAACGGCGGCAAGCCAAAGCAAGATGCCGAAAGTACCAATTTGAAAGCGACCAATGTGAATAAATGGATACATGCAGACAGAATTCCCTACATTGTCAGTATATGGGAAGTGGGCGGATCGCAGGTCTGACCGGAAGATTGGCCGCGGGCAGCCTCGGCTCACACAATCTTCAGGATTCCGTCCTACAATCAGCGATAGATCGAACTTTTCATGACAAACGCAGCCACCAACCAGGCCCTCGAGTGTCTCCTGACGCAGCAGCAGATTCAGCAGCGGGTCAGCGAATTAGGGGCAGAAATCAGCCGCGATTACGCCGGAAAAAGGATTATGCTGGTCGGGGTGCTGAAAGGCGCGGCGATCTTTGTCGCCGACCTGGCCCGAGCGATCACGGTGGACTGCACATTCGACTTTCTGGCGGTTTCGAGCTACGGCATGGCGACCAGTTCCAGTGCCGTCCGGTTGATTAAGGACGTCGATCAACCGATCGAGGGCCGGAACGTCATCCTGGTTGAGGACATTCTGGATACCGGGCGGACACTTTGTTACTTAAAAAATCTGCTGCTGGCGCAGACCCCCGCTACACTGAAAATCGCCGCATTTCTGGACAAGCCTGAAAGGCGCTTATGCGATATTCAAGCGGACTATGTCGGCTTCACGATTCCCAACCGCTTTGTGGTTGGCTACGGCATGGATTTTGCCGAGCGTTACCGAAATCTTCCAGACATTTGCGTTATGGCAACAGATATTCCTGCCGATGTGTGGGAGTAGTAGAGTAGTTCTGCATCTAAAAGTAGTAGACAGGAAAACTGAACTATGAGTGCTTCTTCTTCCCCTGACCTTGCAGACGAATTTGAAATTTCAAACTTCGACGTCGCGGGTTTTGCCGCCAATGCACTCCGCGACTGGCAAAGCCTAGCAGCAACCCTGGACCACACACTTTTAAAACCGGAAACAACCTCGTCCGACGTGGTGCGGCTGTGCGAAGAAGCGATGCATTATCGCTTCGCGTGCGTCAGCGTCAACCCGTGCTGGATTGCCCTGGCACACAGCGCGCTGTCTGGTTCCGGGGTGGCTGTAGGAACGGTGGTTGGATTTCCGCTGGGAGCTTCCCTGACCCACAACAAACGCGAAGAGGGCGAGTCGGCATTGCGCCTGGGGGCGCGGGAGCTCGACATGGTGATCCACATTGGCGCGTTGAAGAGCGGTGACAATGCCACCGTGCAAAGCGATGTTCGCACCATGGTGGAGCTGGCGCACGATGCGGGCGCTACCTTAAAGGCGATTCTGGAAACGTGCCTGCTGACGCTGGAGGAAAAACTGCGTGCCTCGGAGATCTGTGTTGCCGCGGGCGTCGACTTCCTGAAGACCAGCACTGGATTTTCGACCGGCGGCGCGACGGTGGAAGATGTGAGCCTGCTGCGTGGCGTGGCTGGAGGTCGCTGCGGCGTAAAAGCTGCAGGCGGCATTCGCACGCTGGATGCAGTTCGCGACATGCTGGAAGCTGGAGCCAGCCGTATCGGGACCTCCTCTGGCGTTGCGATTCTGGAAAGCTACATGGAGCAGCAGCGCGCAGTACAAAACTATCTGGCGGGACAGGGCGCGGCCTCCTCAAAATAGTGCCGAGCGCCACGACTCCCTGGGAAAACTTGTGGAACTCGTTGCGCCTTCCTAGGCTATTCTGAAGGACGAGCCATGTGTCCCAACAAACGTAAATCCGCATCCGAGAACGCCGTACCAGAGGTGTCGGAAACTCCGTCTGCGGGGGCGGCGGCCCGTCCCGATGCGTCCGCCCAGCCAAGCGAAGCCGAATCCAAAGATGCTGCCGTCTCCAGGCACACAGCTGAACATCACGCATATGAGGGCGACTATCGACCCTCCTCCAAACTGGCGCTGCGCAATGAGCCGAGAATCGATGCCGTGCAAGGGGACTTTCTTACCCGGCTGGCCGACGCGCTAAACACCACGCTGGATTTGCAAACCTTGCTGCATCGCGTGGCCGACCTGGTGCGTGCCGTAATTGACTACCGAATTTTTGCGATTCTGCTGCTGAACGATCGCACCAACGAGTTGCGCATGCGCTTCCAGATTGGGCACTCCGCTGACGCGGAGCGGTTGCGCATTCGCATGGGCGAAGGCGTGGTGGGACAAGTGGCGGAGCGCAGAGAGGCCATGCTGATCAACGATGTCAGCGCGCTGTCAAATTACATCGACGCGAACTCCCAGGTCCGCTCGGAGCTGGCGGTGCCGCTGGTGACCAAGAACCGCGTCATCGGTGTGATCGATATTCAATCCGAGCAGCCAAATTATTTTCGTCCGGAACATCTGCACCTGTTGCAGCTAACGGCATCGCGTGTGGCAATCGCGGTGGAAAATGCGCGACTGTATACGCGCATCTCGCGACAGGCGCAGTCGCTGGAGTTGCTGCATGAAATCAGCCGCGAGCTGACCTCGATTCTGGACCCGGAGCAGTTGCTGGAGCGGGTAGGAAAATTACTGCAGCGCGTGATTCCCTACCAGATGTTCGCCATCTGGATGCTGGATGAAAAAACCAACATGCTGATTCACCGCTTTTCGATTCGATTCGGCAAGACCGATAAATCCTTTTCTGAGCCGGTGCCCTTGCAGCGGGGATTGATTGGAGCGGCCGTTAGCACCCGGCAGACCATCACGGTGGGCGATGTGCGCCAGGACCCGCGATACATTATGGTGCACCCGGAGACGCGGTCGGAGATGGCGGTGCCGTTGATCTATAAAGGCAAGGTGCTGGGGGTGCTGGACCTGGAACATACCAAGGCCCATTTTTTCAGTGAAGACAATGTGCATGCGGTGAGCACGCTGGCGTCGCAGCTGGCGATTGCGATGGAGAACGCCGGTCTCTACCAGCGGCTGGCGCAGGAAGAGCAGCGCCTGGAAGACGATCTGACGATGGCGCGCAAGGTGCAATTTCGGCTGATGCCACAAACTGTTCCAGAGCCCGTGCATGCAGAGGTGGCGGCGCGGTTTGTGCCGGCTCGCACCATTGGCGGCGACTTGTATGATTTTCTGGACTACGGCGACGGGCGGACTGCCATTGTGCTGGGGGATGTGAGCGGCAAGGGTGCTGCGGGTGCGTTGTATGCGGCGCTGGTCAGCGGCGTGATGCGATCCCTGGCTGCGCAGAAGCCCACCGCGGCCAACATGCTGGCGGCGCTGAACGACCAACTGCAGGAAAGAAAACTGGACGCGCAATACGTCACCATGTTGTTCGCGATCTGGAATGATAACGACAGGACGCTGCAGGTCGCGAATGCAGGCGGGTGCCAACCGCTCTACATCCGTGCCAAGGGCGTGGAGCCGATTCAAGCGACGGGGATTCCGCTGGGCATGTTTCCCGATGTGGAATATGAAGAGTTCACGCTATCGACGCAGCCCGGCGACATGCTGGTGTTTTATTCCGACGGCATGATTGATGCGGAAAACGATCAAGACGAGATGTTCGATATGGAACGGCTGACGGCGGTGCTGGAAAAGCATCGTCACTGCTCCGCCTCGACCATGGTCGCGAACATTTTGAAAGAAGTTTCTGACTTTCAGGGGAACGTGGAACACTTCGACGACGAGACCGTAATTGCGCTGCGGGTGATCGATCCTAAGAAGCCGGTGAAGTGCTGAACGCACGGGATACTCAGTTGTGTGCAATTTGCGCTTCAGAAATCCAGGTATTACACTTACCGGTAGGAGTATTACTATGCAAATCACCAGTAAAGGTCAGGTCACCATACCGCAAGATGTCCGCAATCGGCTAGGCCTTTTGCCTCACACTGAGGTCGAATTCGAGGTAGCTGGAGATCACGCTCGCATCCGCAAATCCAGGCGCGCGGCAGGCGCTGGCGCCAGAGGAAACAGAGCGCTCGAGGCTCTCCGTGGCACGGCGGACACGCGCTTGAGCACAGACGAAATCATGGCGTTGACGCGTGAAACGGGTCGCCGCAGAAAGGCTAAATGAAATCGGGTTTGACGAATTTGGCGGCGCGCCTGCGCAACTGCCGCGGTGTCCTGGTGGATAGCAACATTCTGCTGGACATCGCCACCGACGATGAGAACTGGAGCGGATGGTCGGGTAGCGCACTCGCGGAATGTACCGAACATGCGACGTTGATCATCAATCCCATCATCTATGCCGAGGTCTCGATCGGATATACGACCATCGAAGCGCTGAATGCCGCACTACCCGACAGCCTATACCAAAGGAATGCCCTTCCCTGGGAGGCCGGATTTCTGGCCGGCAAGTGTTTCCTGGACTATCGCAGGCGCGGTGGGCTGCGACCAACCCCGCTGCCGGACTTTTATATTGGGGCGCATGCGGCCATTGAACATCTGGCGTTGCTAACGCGCGACGTTGCGACCTTTCAAACGTACTTCCCCAAACTTGAGATACTCTCGCCCCTGACGTCTCTCCGCTAGGTCAGGCGCGGAGGATGAAGCGGGAACGCATATCCTCGCCGTACCACATGATGTAGTTGGTTCCCCAGGCATTGTTGAACAGATTGACATGCATGCCGCTCGACAGGTCGGGCTGATCCGTGGAAAAATTCAGCGGCGATTTTTTCCCCATGGCGACCAGCGGTGAGTCGATTGGCTCGACGATGAAGGATCCCTCGTTATCCTTGTAGCTGAAGTGGGTGGAGACGGCGTGCATCTGCCGGCCTCCACCGCTGACCACATCAAACGGCGAAACCTGCTCGCCAGATTTTTCCAGCATCCATCCCTTCGGATCGGAGACCACCGGATTGAAGGTGAGCCATATCGATTCCGGAAGACGCGTCGCCGGTTTCTGGAAAGCATAAAAATTCAGATGGATCGCCGGTTCGGCATCGGGCAGGAACCACTCCATATAAATCTTTTGCGGGAAGGCGGTGCGACCGGATTGCTGGGCTTCGGCATCGCGAATTTCCAATTGCGCGAGCAGGCGTTGGCCCTGTGCATCTTTTTGTGAACGCAGATCGACAAGCGACGGCTGCCACTCCTGATTTCTGGCGCCGAAGTGTTCGATTCTCGGCTTTCCAAAATCAAACTGCGCCCAGCTTGCCTGCATAACGAGATACTTCGCGCGGTAGTCCGTATAGTCCTGCTGAGACAGCGTTTGATAGGAAAACAGGGCCAGCGGATGATCGGGCGAGGCCCATTCCCTTCCCGTTTTTTTATTTTTCAGGCGATGCAGCGCTCCTGTTTTTGGATCGAACTGAAGGATGAAATACGCGTTTTCGATTGGCTGCGACACCGCAGTGACCGTGCCGTTCGTGAGCTGCGGCTCCTTTGGCTGCAGGCTCCGAAGTGCCTGTTCTGTTTGAGTGCGCAGCGGAGTGGGAAGCCGCTTCACTCCATCGAAAAGGTCTTTGCGCTTTTCCTCCCAGCTAAACGCGACGACCTTGTAGTTTTTGGTATCGAGCACCTTGGCCAGGTCCTGCGGAGTTTGATGATCGTAGTCGAGCCACGTTTTTGTATCCGTGCCCCAGGTGTGCTCTGCCTCCAACCCAACGGAACGGAGAAGAGCAACGTCGGTAGCATCGCCGATGCGGAATTTTTTCTGCGCTATCCAGGACTGGCGCAGACGAGCCACTTCTCGATAGCGCGCGACTTTCAGCGGATCACTCGCGACGCCGTAGATCCAGGTGTCGCCAATTTCCTGTGTGACCACCGGGAGTAGATTGCGGTAGGGCTCGATGGCGTTGGCAATCTCCGTCAGGCTGGCGGCGTGAATGTCGGCATTCGGATACCGGTGCGCAAGCTCGGAATAAATACGGACAATTTCGTCGGGCGAGTGGGGACCTGCGTTGTCGTTAGCCACCTCGATGACGACCGCAAGATCGGAACCGGGAACCAGAACGGCGCCGCCATAGCCAAGGTGATACATGACGACCAGACTGCTGCCACCGGAATCTTTCCAGAGAAAAAGCGGCGGAAGTTCTGCAGGCATGCTGGCGCCATTGACGCCGATGTCGAGAAATTTAACGCCGCGGGCAGCCAGAGGCGAGATGAGCCCGCGCGTGTGACCGGGAACGTCGGTCATCTTGGCGCCGCTGGTGGTGCGGCCAAACCGCTTGTCCAGCGCTTGCGACAGACCGATGCTGCCGGCAATCATCGATGAATCCATCAGCTCCGTCTGCCAACTGAAGGGCAGCGCGTGCCAGGCAATATCGCCACGCGTAATGGCTTGTTCCATGTTGCGACGATCCTGGGAGGAAGCCTGCTCCAGATATTCGTAAACCAGCCACGATCCGGTGGTCCACACGTACGAAGGTCCGTGGGTGCGACGCTGGTCGTTGGCAAGACGGATTGCCTCCGGAAAATAATCGGAGAAATACCAGTCGACCACCCTAGCCTGGGTCGCGACAAAGCCGGCATCGAAATGGCATTTGAACATGACGAGTACGCGCTTCACATCGAGTTGCGGGGTGGGAGTATAGGAAGGATCCTGCAAAGCGAACGATGTTGTTGGACCCAATACCGACGCACCACCCAAGGCAACCATAGACTTAATGAAATCGCGACGCTGCATGACCTGCATCTCCAGACTCAACGGTAGAAAAGCAGGTTCATTCTACACACATCGCGCGAGCAGGTCCGATGCGAAGCTTAATTGCCAGTGGCGCCAGATGCGGCGGCGGCGTGTGTCGGTTGATGGCGCAGTCGATTCAGTTCCTGTGTCAAAAGATCGCGCTGAGCTGCGTTGACACTTGGGAATTGCAAATAGATATCCAGCTCGTCGGCGGCACGCTCGCTGTCCCCCATCGCCAGCAGGGCGCTGGCGCGCAGCAGGTGCAAGGGAGCGAAGTTGACGGGTGCGGACAGCGCAGCGCGATTCAGCCACTCCAAACATTCCGGCAAATGCTGCAGGCCGGCTTCGGCGCGCGCCCACTGATAAGCGACCTGCCAGGTTTGTTGCTCCTGCGGCCGCACATGACGTAGCGCATCCGCCGCGGCGGAATAGTCGCCAAGATAATTTTGCGCGGTGGCAAGAATGACATAGGCTTTTTCGTCGGCGGGATTGATGTGAATTGCCTGTGTGGCTTCGGCGGATGCGCGCAGGAATTGCTGCTGCATCAGGGACGCAGTCGCTGCCAGGGCGGCGGCATCGGCAAATTTCGGATCTTTCTGTAGGGCGCGGTTCGCGTCTGTCTCTGCGAGCACCGCATGACCCTGGTGAAGTTCGTGCACAGCGCGATCGTACATTTGCAGCGCATCCGGCTGAATTCCAGACTCCGTCAAGCTTTCGGCGCTGGCCGACGCAGTTTCGTCCCATTGAAGACTCTGCGAATTCTGATTCGTGTTGCTGGTTTGCGCCAGCGTGACGGGAATCGACAGACATCCGAGGGTGACTGCGATCACGATACTCAATTTGAATGGATCAATCTTCAGCATGGAAGCCTCACTGTGGGCCAGCGAATGAAGATGCGGCCACCGCTTGTCGCCTGTGTGTATGGTGCAGCGATTGGGCGAAGTTTCGACGAAGGAATTGGTTCACGGTACGATGAGATTTCCGGATTGGATTGGGTTGTTCCAAACTGGAACGTCCGCACGTGGGCTGTATTTTTCCTATTGCGGCGATAAAAAAGTTGGAGGAGAAATTCTTTGTCTCACATGAAGTCGTCCGCTGCTCCATCGCCGAGTTCGATCCGGGTGGTTACGCCCGCGCGAAATGTGCTGGGAAGCCTGCGCCTGCCGGGAGATAAGAGCATCTCGCATCGCTATGCCATGTTGGCGGGCTTCGCGGAAGGCGCGTCGCACCTGACAAATTTTTCCAGCGGGGCAGACCCGCACAGCACGCTAACCTGCGTGGAGCAGCTAGGCGCGCAGGTTGAACGGGGTGAAAACGGCGCCATCACCATCACCGGATGCGCGGGTACATTTCAGGAGCCGAAAACGGCGCTGGACTGCGGCAACTCCGGATCTACCATGCGTATGCTGGCAGGCCTGTTGGCGGCGCAGCCATTTCGCAGCACGCTGGTGGGTGACGCTTCGCTGAGCCGGCGACCGATGGAACGCATTCGCATTCCTCTGACGGCGATGGGAGCACGCGTCGAATTGTCGGAGGGCCACGCGCCGGTGATGATCCACGGGGGTCCGCTGCGCGGGTTGGATTACCAGACGCCGATCGCGAGCGCACAGGTGAAGACTTGCCTGCTGTTCGCTGGTTTGCAGGCCAGCGGCACCACGCAGGTACATGAGTCGGTACACACGCGCGACCATGGTGAGCTGGCACTGCGCGCGTTTGGCGCGGAGATCGAGCGGAGCCGGCTGACGGTCAGCATTGCGGGTGGCCAGAGGCTTCACGGCATCGATGCCGCCGTGCCCGGCGATCTTTCCTCGGCGGCGTTCTTTTTGTGCGCCGCGGCACTATTTCCAGAGTCGAACCTGGTGCTGGATGGAATCGGAATGAATCCTACGCGCGCCTCGTTGCTGGATGTATTGCGCGCCCTGGGCGTGGGACTGAACGTGCTGGAGTTGAGCGAGCAACATGCGGAGCTAGTAGGAACGCTGCAGGCGGTGGGCAATCCGAATGGGTTGGTCGGTGCGGAAATCAGCGGGGCTTTATCCGCGCAATTGATTGATGAGCTGCCGGTATTGGCGGCAATCGCACCGTACACGCGCCAAGGAATCCGCATTCGCGATGCGCGTGAGTTGAGAGTCAAGGAATCAGACCGCATTGCCCTGGTGGCGAAGAATCTGCGCGCCATGGGAGCCGAGGTGGAAGAATTCGAAGACGGCCTGGACGTGGCTGGAGGGCAGACGCTGCATGGCGCGGAAATCGATGCCGGCGACGATCATCGAATTGCGATGGCGTTCGCTGTCGCGGCGTTGCGCGCGAGCGGACAGACTGAAATACACGGAGCCGAGTCGGCTGCAATTTCATTTCCCGAGTTCTTCGATTTTCTGGATCGCATCACCGAGCGATAGGGGAGCCGCTTCTACAATAAACAAGGCCAGATCGAAATGATCTGGCCTTGTTTGTGTTTCTTGTGGCGCGAAAGATTCACAAGCCTTGCGGGCCTTGGGCTGGAGGTGTAGGAGTTACAGTATCATTCCCACCCTGGCCCTGATCGGGATGGAGTGGTTCTGGTTTGGCTTCCGGCTTTGGCGCCTCCAGACCAGGGACGTTCGGCTCCTCGGTAACATTTCCGGTCGCTGCATCGGTGATGTTGATGCCATATTTCTGCAAAGTATCGGCGACCAATTCCGACAATGTCGCACGATCGACCGCATACGTGGTTTGCGCCGAAATCAAATTGTCCTGAGCAGTCTCGAGGTTGCGTGTCTGCGACAACACATTGGCGCTGGTCGAGGCACCGAGACGATATTTTTTCTGCTCGGCATCCAGGGCCTGAATCGCATAATTCTGGCTGGCCTCGGCGGACTGCACCTGGGCGCGATCATTCTGCAGCGCATAGATCTGATTGGTGACCTGCATCTTGAGCTGCACATACAACTGCTGCAGCCGCATCTGCGACTGGCGATATTCCAATTGAGCGCGATCCGCCTGGGCCTGCGCCTGGCGGTTGCGGATGGGCATGGTGAAATTGAAGCCGACTCCTTTATTGGAGCCAGAGCTGTTGACCAGGTTGCCTAACACCGTGGGGTAAGAGATCGTCAGGCCGGGCACACCCGCGCATGGATCGAAGCCAAATTCCGGATTCACTCCGCACTGGATCAGCGGACTCTTCGATCCTCCAAGTCCCTCCGCGCCGTAGAATGCGTAGACATCCAGCACAGGAAGCAGTCCATTCTTGACCGACTTCAGCGTGATTTCTTGATTTTTAAGGGCAAGCAGCGCCTGCTCCACATTCGGACTATTGGTGTAGGCATCCTGCACCAGTTCCTGCAGCGGCTTTTCTTCCTCCGGCGTTTCCATCAGGGAAACACGATCGGTGGGAATGACGGGAGCCGCGGCAAAGATGGGATCGTCGAGATTGCGCGCAATCGCCTGCTTGATGATCAGTTGCTGATATTCCAGCTTGGTCTTCGCTGTGATCAAGGCCTGCTTATCGCTGGCCACCTGGGCGTTGGCGTTCACCACATCCAGAGGGGCGAGGGTGCCGATCTGTAACTGCTTTTGATCGTCGGAGAGCAGCTGGGAAGATTGCTTGAGAGCGCCTTCTTTCGCGCGTTCGTCCTCATATGCACCCACCAATCCCCAGTAGATGTTCTCAATCTGGTCGATGGTGTAGAGCAACTGAGCGCGGAATGAGGAGTCGGTGATGCGGCGATTATTTTTTGTGATCGCGATGTACCGTCCATTCACCGCCCATCCGAAGCCCTGTAATAGATGCTGGGAAAGCTGGGCGTTGAAGGTGCTGGTTAAAGCGGGGCTGTAAAAGGTACTGAAGGGGCTATTGGCGTTGTTGGTTAATCGGTTGTTGTTGAAGGTGATGGCCAGCGTTTCCCCCGGCAGAAATCCCTGGTTGTAGGCGAAGTTGTATTCGTCCGTGTTCTGGTTCAACTGGAATGTGCCGGTAAGAAACTTGGATGTCTGCGGGATATTGGCCCGTGCCAGTTGCACCGTGCCGGTCACGACTGGATCGAGCGGGAGCAAGGGGATATCCAGCGGACCGGCGCCCAGGGTTGAAGAAGTAATTCCATTGGGACCAGAGGCCGCGCCGCCTGCACCCACAGAAGTTCCGCCGGGCCCACCACCGGAGGCGCCCGCTGTCTGAATTGTGGTTGCTGATGTGGTACTGCTCGAACTGGTGGCGCCGGTCGTGGCGGTCGGAGAGGAACTGGCAACCGGACCCGTCGAACTACCCAGGGTACCGGTCACCAAACCGGAGTTCACGCCGAGATAGGCCTGGCCGGAGCTGGCGCGCAAAACATCCGTATCGGCGATGTCCAGGTTGTAGCGGGCGATCGCGATATCGAAATTATTCTGGAGCGCCAACATGATGGCGTCGTCCAGGCTGAGATAGATCTTTCCGTCTCTGTAGAGCGTGTCTATTCGAGAGGAGTTGGTCAGGCGCGGCGGAGGAACGTTAGTCTCGGTATAGACCGAGAAGGGATTCGGAAACTGCGATTTTCCGCGAGAATAATCCTGATCTGTCGGACGCAGAGCGTAGGGTTCCGTTACAGTGAGCGGAGGTGGCGCAGGCGAGGCGACGCTTGCGGCTGCCACGGCTGGAGCGTTTGGCAGAGCGCTACTGGAACTCTGCGATTGAGCGCCAGCCGCCGGTATCATCAGGTTCAGCAACATCAGCCCAATTACCCAACCACTCTGCAAATCCTTCGTTTTCACGTTTGCCCTACCCCTCTTTGCCTCACAAAATTTTTCTATTCAGCCAATGTTCTGGACCTGACACCGTTATGTCTCTACGCAAACTGGACGCGACCCAAGCGTGCACACCGGGAAATCCCGTCGTTA
The DNA here is from genome assembly GCA_963735505.1 of uncultured Acidobacteriota bacterium. Taxonomy (GTDB): domain Bacteria; phylum Acidobacteriota; class Terriglobia; order Terriglobales; family Acidobacteriaceae; genus JAKAAZ01. The sequence goes on from CAVTLR010000019.1 coordinate 1,164,512, forward strand.
GTTCAGAATGAAAAGCCTTCCATTCGATGGCGTTCCAAAGCTTTCCGCTTCGAAAAAACCTGGAGTTTCTCCATCCGGAACCCAAAAGCGCTGTATGCAAGAAAATGACAAAACGGTGCTCTCCCGAATCAACCCTGCTCTTGGTTCGCGTTCTCTGAATTGGGTACGAGATTTCCGACAGGATGGTTCCCGTCGACTCGCAAGCCAAATATTCCCTCAAGCGGAGTTGCCGGAAGATTTCTCCCGCGCCCAACCAACGCACAAACTTTCCGGCATCCGAAACCGCCGTTGTGCCACCGGCGCATGTCGACCGCGCTAAACCACGTGTAATCTGCTAACGAGGATGAGTATATCGCAGCACCACGGGCCCATGAGGCGTTCCTGACCGCGATGTTCCCGGAGGAACCGGGCGTGGGCGGCTTTCTGTAGAACGAGAAAAATTGCGCACGAAGGAATGATGTTGGCCGGTGCAGCCATTCCAGGGATTCTCCTCGCGCCATCCCGGGCTTCACTGGATGCTCTTTTATTGCGACGAAGAGCAGCCGGATGAATAGGAAATACGTCCATGCGGCGGGAAAGAAAGTAGCGATGCGGGACGGCGGCGATGATCGCAATTCGGGAACCGTGTGGAAGCTAATTCTGTCCTACGACGGAACTGATTTCCATGGCTGGCAGGTTCAACCGGGAAGATCCACCCTGCAAGGCACGCTGGGGGAGGCAATTGCTTCTGTTACCGGCGAGCAGGTGCTGCCGCAAGGATCGGGGCGGACGGATGCCGGCGTGCACGCATGGGGACAGGTGGCGAGCTTCTCACTGCGAGCGGCCATTCCGGCGGAGAATCTTCTGCGGGCGTTGAATCGAATCCTTCCGGCGGCAATACGAGTTCTCTCTGCAGAACATGTTGCGGAGGATTTCCATGCCCGGCACAGCGCTGTCGGCAAGGTATATCAATATCGTATCTTTCGTGGCGGAATCTGCTCGCCGTTTCTCTCGCGCTATGTTTCCATATGCCGGTGGCCACTCGACGTGGAGGCCATGCAGTCGGCAGCGGAGATGATCCTCGGGGAACATGACTTCACTTCTTTTGCGGCGTTTGATCCGGACCGGACTGCTCGTCTTGGAGACGAGGATGCAATTGGCGATTGCATTGACGGAGAGAGTCTCGCGACGCCGGCCTGCAGTAATATTCGCCGCATCCAGACTTCGCGGTGGTCTCGTGAATCGGCACTCCCTTGGCCCGGTGAGTTTGGAACGATGACGGTTGGATCGCCGGCGGATGGGTCGAGCGACGCTACGGGCAGCGACGGAGAGATTCTCACCTATACAGTTTGCGGCAATGGATTTCTGCATCACATGGTGCGCAACCTGGTGGGAACGTTTGTCGAGGTAGGGCGCGGTCGTTTAAAAGCAGCGGAGATCGCTGGAATCCTCAAAAGTCGCAATCGGGCGCTTGCCGGTCCGACGGCGGCGGCTAGCGGTCTGTGCCTGATGAAGGTCCTGTACTGACTCGATTGGCCCGGATCGGTCTTGGGGGTGTGCGAGCCGAACTTCGATAGACTGAGCATGACTCCAGTAGCGCACCACGAATCCCGCATTCAAAAACAACATGCCGAAATCGATCGCCATCTCGGCCTTTCAGACCATCAGCCAACTGGCTGGGCAGCCGGGGGTGCACCGCGCCTTTCAATGGTTTCATCTGCAGGAACCGCAGTTGCGGGAATGGCATCGCCAGGTAGCGTCGATTGCTGCGCCTCCGTTCGGCGAGACGGCCCGAGCGAACTGGGTGGCATCGCAATTCGCCGTGCTGGGGCTGGAAGACGTCGCCATCGATGGCTGTGGCAATGCGGTGGGATGGATGCGGAGCGGCGATGGCCCGGCGAAAACAGATGACGAAGAGTTTCGCCCGTGCACTTTATTTTCCGCGCATCTCGATACTGTCTTTCCCGCCGAAGCCATCGGCGAAGCGGTGCAGGATGGAAACCGCTTGACGATTCCGGGCGCGAGCGATAATTGCGCGGGCATCATTGCGCTGCTGGGGATTGCAGCCGGCATGCGGGCCGCTGCATTGAAGCCGGCCAGCGACATATTGTTTGCATGCAATGTCGGTGAAGAAGGCGAAGGCAATTTGCGGGGCATGCGACATTTTTTCAGTGAACCGAAGCTGGCTGCTCGCATTCGTTTCGCAGTCATTTTGGATGGCGCCGGGACGGACACCATTGTCACCCAGGGATTGGGCAGCAAGCGGTTTCTGCATCCGGGTGACGGGTCCGGGAGGCCATTCGTGGACCGATGCGGGCACGCCAAATCCTATCCTGGTACTAGCCAACGCGCTGGCAGAAATTGGCGGGCTGGAGCTGCCCAGCTCACCGCGGACGACGTGGAATATTGGGCATATCGAAGGAGGAACATCGATCAACGCGATACCGCAGCAGGCCGAAGCCCGCGTCGATACGCGCTCGACGGACGCAAAGGTGCTGGCGCAGCTGGAGGAATCCATCTACGAAGCCGTCGAGATTGCCGTTGCGATGGCCAATCGCGGAATCAAAGGCCCCGGCGGAAACGCGCGGGCGAATCCCATCCAGTTTTCTATTGAACCGATCGGGGAACGGCCTGCCGCCACACTCCCGGAAAATGCGCGCATACTGACGACGTTAAAGGCGGTCGATCGACACCTGCAAATCCACAGTCACACCGGCGTTGCCTCCACCGATGCAAACATTCCGCTCTCTCTTGGAGTGGAAGCGATCAGCCTGGGAAGTGGCGGCAGCGGCGGTGGCATCCATAGCCTGCAAGAGTGGTTTGACGCCACTGGTCGCGACCTGGCGCTGCGGCGGATTTTGCTTTTGTTGCTGGCCCTGGCGCAGACAGAAATATAACGCTTGTCGCATATCTCTCACTTCTGAACCTATGAATGACACTTCGATGACCGTGGGTGCAGGTTCGCAGAAAATTTCGCGCAATGCGATGGCACATCTGCTGATGTTGGCGGTAGTCATGCTTTGGGGCGCGATGTTTGTGCTGATCAAAGTAGCCATCGACGTTGTGCCGCCACAGTGGTTTAACGCGATCCGCATGATGATTGCCTTTGCCTGCCTGGGGTTGATGTATCGCAAGGAATTCCGCCATCTGAGCCGGGAAGCGTGGATCTTTGGCGCGGCTGCAGGGGCCAGCCTGGCGCTGGGGTATGTCTTCCAGACGCAGGGACTGTTGTATACGACGGCAACCAACTCCGCGTTCATTACCGCGCTGGTGGTGGTGATCGTACCCATCCTGGCGACCATTCCCGGAATTCGGCCTCCGGGGCACGACACGCCGGAGTGGACGGCGTGGGCCGGAGCGGTGGTGGCATTGCTGGGAGTCGCATTGTTGACGATGCCGGAGAATGCGCCGTGGACGACGCTATTCACCGCGGGCGGAAAAGAAGGCTTTGGAAATTTGCTTTCGTTGTTTTGCGCAGTCGGGTTTTCGCTGTATGTGCTGGCGCTTGCGCATGCTTCAGGAAGGGCGCGGTTTCAGCAACTCATCCTGCTGCAGATTGGTTTCGCCATGTTTTTCTTGACGATTGGCGCGTTGATCATGGAACCGGTAAGGATAGACTCTCTGACTCAGCTGGTGGCCCCGGGAGGAGTCTTGCGGCAGCCACTGGTATCGATCTACCTGTTGGTGGCGGGGGTTCTGGCGACGGCGTTGGCCTTCGGTGTCCAGACCTGGGCCCAGCAAGTGATTCCTGCCGCCAACATTGCGGTCATTTTGACTTTGGAACCGGTATTCGCCTGGCTAACGGCATTTCTTTTTCTAAACGAAAAATTGAAGCTTCGGCCGGGAATGGGAGCGATACTGGTGTTGCTCGGCATTGTAACGGCTGAGATTCTGCCCCGTTGGCGACGGCGAAACCAGCGAAGCCAGGCAACGGCTGCTACATAAATGGACCAGACGGACGGCACGTCAATCGTTCCTGGAAACTTGCTCCGGTTTGTCAAGATTATGCGTCTAACAACATGAAACACATTTCCGGGGCGCAACGTCAATATGGCGGGCGTCTTCGACGAAACCGTATACTGGTCCATTAGTATCCCCACAACCGAGATTTCTACCGCATACAGAACGAGGTTCGACACCGCATGAACATTTGGAAAGTTTGGATCGAAAAATTTCGCACGCGCCGTTTAGGCTTCACTTTCGCAATTCTCGCGACTCTGTCTGCCGGTATTCTGATCGGGTCTGTCGTGGCCCACGGGGTAGATGGAAAAGAAACGAAGGTTGACAGCTCCGACGCACAACCACTGCAGGTACCGAACCCGGTGAATTTATCCACCACCTTCACCAAGATTGCGAAGGATGTTGGCCCGGCTGTCGTGAACATCAATACCGTTTCCTACCCGAAGAATGCCCCTGCGCGCGGTATGCAGGGCCCAGACGACAATGGACAGGGCGAAGGCCAAGAGGGACAGGGACAACAGGGACAACAAGGCCAGGGTCAGGGCGACAATGGCATGCAGGATTTCTTCAACCACTTCTTCGGCTTCGGCGGCCCTCAGGGTCCGCAGGGTGAAGGCCCGGATGGGGGCGAACGTGAAGCGTTAGGTTCCGGCTTTATCGTTGATCCTCGCGGCTACATCATCACCAATAATCACGTCGTCGAAAAGGCAGACAAAATCTGGGTAAAGTTAACGTCCGATCCGGTCGGCGACCAGGGACATGCTGCTACCGTCATTGGAACTGACAAAGCCACTGACATCGCCGTCCTGAAGATCAACGTTGGGTCTCCATTGCCGACGGTGAAGCTGGGCAACTCTGAGGGAACGCAGATTGGCGACTGGGTGCTGGCAATTGGCAGCCCCTTCGGCCTGAACCAGACTGTGACCGCCGGTATCATCTCCTCTGAAAACCGTTCGCTGCAGGGCGAAGGCGGCATTGGCGCAGGAGAGTTCCAGCATTTCATCCAGACCGACGCGGCCATCAATCCGGGTAACTCCGGCGGCCCGCTGGTCAATATGGATGGCCAGGTCATCGGCATGAACACCGCCATCTACACGCAGTCCGCCGGGAATGAAGGCATCGGTTTCGCCATGCCGTCCGACACTATTGCGAACGTCTACAACCAGCTGATCGGACCGGAACACAAAGTTGTGCGCGGATCCATCGGCATCACCTTCCAAGCCGTCATGTCGAGCGCCGTGGGTCACGTCTACGGCTTCAAGAATGGCGTCATCATCAGTTCCGTGACTCCTGGATTCCCGGCGGACAAAGCCGGACTGAAACCGGGTGACATTATTGTGAGCATCGATGGCCGCCCCATCAAGGGTGGTGACGATCTGATCAATGACATTGCGGGGCGGAAACCGGGCTCAACCGCAACTCTTGGCTATATTCACGATGGCAAGCATGACACGACCACTGTGACCATCGCCGATCGCACGGCCATGTTGGCGGCTCTGAGTAATGGATCGTCCCCATCCGGGAACTCCAACGGACCGCAGGAAAATGGCACCACCAAGCTGGGCATGGGAGTCACCAATGTTCCGCCGGAAATGGCTTCCAAGGCCGGGATTACGGGTGGGGTCCTGATCCGCAGCATCCGTCCGGGTTCGTTCGCGGATGGCTTGCAGCAACTGGCGCCTGGTCAAGTGATACTGCAGATGAATCGCCAGCCGATCACGAGCGTGCAGCAGTTCCAGGACCTGGCGTCGAAGCTGAAGCCGGGCGACGATGTGGTTTTCCTGGTGGTCGATCCGCAGCACCCCAGTATGGGCAATGAGTATGTGGGGGGAACACTACCGTAAGCACCCTGACAAATGTTGCCTAAGTAACTGAATGCCATGAAGTTAACTGCAAGAAAGAGGAGGTGGCGACGGCCATCTCCTCTTTCTGTTTGATGTATGCAAATAGGTACACGCGAGCCCGGCTCAGCGCATCCTATTTGCTTTGGAGTTTCGAGGAGTCTAGAATTGCGTTACTTTCACACTATGTTTATCTCTCGCCTCATGCACGTACGGACTTGTGTCGGTACGCTGGTGCTAGCCGTGGGTCTGGCTGGAACGGCCTATGCGTCGTCCACCAGCACGTCGACCAAAAAGACACACACGACCGCTCATCTGCACCATGCAAGCTCGACGCGGACGCGTAATTCCAGCAGCCATAAGGCGTCGCTGCACCACACCAGCTACAGCTCCCGTCATTCCAGGTCGAGACACCATCACTCCACCATTACCGGTCAACGAGTCATGGATTCCTCGCGGGCAACGGAGATTCAGCAGGCGCTGATCCAGGCGCATTATTTGAGCGGCAGCCCGACCGGACAATGGGATGCGGACACGCAGGCGGCGATGGTGAAATTCCAAAACGACAATGGCTGGCAGACGAAGATCACGCCCGACTCGCGAGCGCTGATCAAGCTGGGCCTGGGACCAAAGCAGGATGCCGGAGAATATGCTGCGCGTCCAGCGGGAATTTCGGAAATATCCGGCGGGGCGAGCGGATCCAATGGAGCGCCGACGGATACGATCCGCACCATGGCGACCTCAGAAATTCCGATGGCGAGCCCCAGCAACTAAGCGCAGGCGACACTTTCAAGCAGCTCGCTCTGTGAACTCAATCCGGCTCTGGCGCCGGCTATCTGAGCGCGCAGGCACGCAGAATTCTGCAAATATTAGCGATTGTGCCTGGATGATTATTCGAGCAGGCCGCGCTCCTCAGCGAGCAAGTCGCGCATGGTTTCGCGGCGACGGATCAGGCGATGGCGATTGCCTTCGACCAGGACTTCCGCGGCGCGCGGACGAGAATTGTAGTTGGAGCTAAGAGACATTCCATAGGCTCCAGCATCGAGCAGCGCAAGATGGTCGCCACTCTCGAGGGCCGGCAATTCACGATCGCGTGCAAAAAAATCGCCAGTCTCGCAGATCGGCCCCACCACATCGACGACGACGGAAGAGCGCTTCTCCTGGCGTCGAAGCGGCACGATGGAATGGTAAGCCTGATAAAGCGCGGGGCGAATCAGATCATTCATGGCGGCGTCGGTGACGACAAATGTTTTCGCTCCATTGCGCTTGGTGTAGAGCACCGTGGCCAGCAGCGCACCTGCCTGAGCAATAATGAAGCGTCCCGGCTCCAGCAGTAAATCGCCTTCAAAGCCGGCGAGCGCGGTGCGGATGTGCTGCGCATAGCCGCGCACTGCGGCCACGGGGTCAAATGCCTGGGCGTTTTTAAGATTCTTGCCGAAGGGCGCGGGATCGTCGTAGGAAATGCCGAGGCCACCGCCCGCGTCGATGTGCTGGATACGAATACCGTGGAGCGATTGCAATTCGCGCACCATCTCCATCACGCGCTGCAGCGCTTGTCCGAAGGGCTCCGTGACGCGAATCTGCGATCCGATATGAACACTGACGCCCGTGGGAACCAGGTACGAGCTTCGCGCCGCGCGCTGATAGAGCGCGGTTGCATCCGCGATAGCGACTCCGAATTTGTGCGCGGTCATCCCGGTAGAAATGTAGGGATGGGTGGCGGCAAAGACATCGGGATTGACACGCATGGCCACCGGGGCGCGCTTACGCAAATGGCGGGCACGCTGCTCCAGCAGGTCTAGCTCGGCGGGGCTCTCGACGTTGAAGACGAGGATATTCGCAGCCAGCGCAGCATCCATTTCCGCGGCCGTTTTGCCGACGCCGGAGAAGACCACCTTGCGCAGGGAGGGCTTCGCTGCCTGTCGCACGCGCTCCAGTTCCCCGCCCGACACGATGTCAAATCCTGCGCCTGTGTCCGCCAACATTTGCAAAATTGAAAGATTGGGGTTGGCTTTGACGGAATAGCAAAGGGTAGCGCGCATGCCGGCAAATGCTCCAGCAAACATGCGAACGCGATCGAGAATATTGTTTGCCGAATAGACGTAGAGGGGGGTGCCGTAATCGCGCACCAGGCGGGCTAAGGAAACTCGATCACAGAATAGTTCGCGATCTTTTGCACCTGCATACTGAAATGGGCGCACAACATTGGCAGGGGATTTTTTCAAAGGGCTTTCCTTGTCGGGTCAGGGTTCGCGTGCCGGTATTTTCGATCGAGAAATGCACCGATCAGGGATGCGAATTTTTCCGGCTGCTCGAATGGAGCGTAATGGCCGGCGTCTTCGACGAGATGAAATTCCGTATCGCGCGCCTGGTCGACTATCACGCGCATCTCGGGCGGGGTGCTGCTCTGGTCTTCTCCAGCGGCCACAACACAGATGGGTATATCGATGGTGGAAAGTGTTGGGACGGAGTCGGGCCGCTCCATCAAACCCTGCTGCACGGCCAGCATGGCCTGCAGGGACACGGCATCCATCATATTGCGCGCTGCGGTTCGAATCTCTGGGTGATGCTGTCGCGCTGTCGGGCCGACCAGAGTATCCGCCATGCGATCGAAGAACTTTTCCAGTCCGCCGGTTTGCTCCGCCGCTTGCATCGATTCGCGTCGAGTGTCGCGATTGGCTTCGGAGTCCGGCTGGGGCTTGCCGCAGGTGCAGACCAGCGCAGCCATTTGTTGTGGAAAGCGCCGCCAGTATTCATAGAGTGTGTAGGTGCCGATAGAACAACCGACGAAGGCTGCGCGTTGAACGCCTGAAGCAGCGAGAATGGCGTGAACATCTTCCGCCATCCGGGCCATGGTGATGGTACCGGTGCCGGCGGAGGATTGGCCGTGACCACGCAGATCGATGAGGGTCAGACGGTAGCGGTCGGCCAGGCGGTCGGCAACCGGCCGCCAGAATGCGTGGTGGACAGGCGTGGGATGGAGCAGCACGATGTCCGGGCCAGATCCCACGGTGACGGCAAATAAACGTGCTCCATCGTGTTCAATCTGCAGCGGCTTCTCGATTCGCATTTATGTCCACTATAAATGGCGAACGATCCAGGCCGCCGCAGGATCAGGGCGAGCGCGTGCAACACGGTTGAAGAATCCAGGTATTTCCCGCGCAGACATCCGCGGAAAAACTGCGAGACCTAGAACGGCTGCGGATTCGACGGCGGTGCTGGAGGTACCGGTGGCGGCGGAACGTAGGGCGCCTGCATTCCCAGCGGAACTTCTTCCGGAATCAACATCCACGCAACCACGTAGCCAATTTCCATGACTGGAAAAATCAACACACCGAGCAACACGGTGATGATGCGCGTGGCTGTCAGATCCCAGCGATAGCGAAGCGCAAATGCGGCGCAGACGCCGGCCATCATTCGTTGGGCTTGCGGCCGATACATGGTACGCAACGGCGAGGCCGTAAACCCGGAACTCGTGGCGGGCGCGCCGCAACTCGGACAAAAACTCGCTGACGCCGGCAATGACTTTCCACACTGGTGACAGAACATAACTCTACCCCCTTGGGCAATATGAGAGCACCTCGCGGTGACTGGGCCCGGCCAACCATCACGTTATGCAGCTTTTCTTACAGGAAAGCCGCGTGAAAGTCCAGCCACGTCCGACGCACCGTTCAGGAAAATACCAACTCCCTGTGCTCGTCCAACTGCCCGCGCCATTTGAAGTTTGCGGACGAGTTGGCGAACTGCTAAAGAGGATACGCAGATGGCCGGTCCCTGGTTCCCTGGGGGACACTTGAGCGAGCTATTGGCCGCGGTAGGGGCTGGATTCATACCTGGTGGCGCGAACGGCCTGGTCGGAATCTGTTCCCAGAGCCAGAACAGCATCGTATTGCTGTTTGGCCTGCGCTCGCTGTCCTAACAGGTCAAACATTTCGCCTGCCCCCAGATGGGCCCGACGCTTCATCAACGGAGATGAAGTCGATTGGGCGGTGGCGTTCTGATAGGCGCTGGCCGCTTCCTGCAGCTGGCGCTGACCGCGGGCGGCTTCTCCCAGGCCGTAGTAGGCCATTTCAAGGTGGGCATCGGGATAGTAGCCACCCGGGGCGGTAGCGCGCTGCAGTAGCGACTGGTAGGCCGCGATGGCCCGCATTCCCTCGCCGGAATCCTTCAACAGATTGGCCTGCTCCAGAGCAAACAGAAAATTATGCGGATACTGGTGCACCAGGTCGTTGATCACATCGAGGGCTTTGCCGTATTGCGCCTCGCGTCGAAGAAAAATGGCAAGCGCGGTGCGGGCGGAAACGGAATTGATGATGCCCTGTCGACCGACCCAGCGCAGTTCCTGAATGCCCTTGGACCTAGAGCCGTGGATGCCGACCAATCCCGCCAACATTTTCAATGGAAATGCGAGACTACCCATCACATAGTCATGCACGCCCACAATCAGGTAGCAATCGATGTACTGGGGGTCGAGTTTCAAAACGGCATCGTCATCTCTGCGCGAGGCCGACGCCATGTGCAGCGCGGTGACATATTTCTTTTCCACCATGCCGATGTACATGGTCTCGAGGCTGGTGGCGAAGCCGCGAGCAAACAGCGCGTCGGCGTCGTTGGGGTTGGCCGCCAGCCGGCGATTGCTGAGATCCAGAACACGTTGATAGAGCGCGTCGATACGGGCGCGGGCTTGCATGTTTTCAACGACCGGATGCTTGCCCGACAAAAACCCCTCCTGTACATAGAGAGTCGTGTCGAGCAGGTCCAGGCGGTAGAGCTCGCGAAAGACGGCGTTGTTCAGGACATAGTCGACCGCCATGGGGTCGTTGGGATGTTCGGCGGCGATTTTCTCAAACAGAGTTTGCGCCGTCCCGTAGTCGAGATTGTAGAAGTGTTGATATGCGGCCTGAACGTCCGGTTCAAGATTCAGAGGATTTGTATCGGTGCCATTCGGAGCCTTGACAGCTGAGAACGTCGGCAAGGCAACACAGAAGAGAAGAGAAAAGAGCGACCCCATGCGCATCCATCGCGAGAGGCAGTGCTGTCGCGAGTAGCGCATGGGCCTTGAAGAAACTGACGGATGAGAAGGATCGATCAAGGTTTGCCGGGGCTGAGGTCGAGGATCCAGGGACATATGGATTGGACGAACAGTATCAGTTTCGGCTTAAGTTCGGCGGTGACGCAAGTGACGTTGGGTGTTTATTTTGGTCTTCCCGCGCGAATCGTTATGTTCTACTCTGTAGCCGATGACGCGCGCTGAACTGTTACGTGCCTTGATTCGTCAAGCCAAGTCGAACGGTTTCGAATTTCGCAGGTGGTACACGCTGCGCCTGGGATTGCCGTGGACCAGCTTTCTGGATTCCGTGAAGACGGTGTCGGAACAGCGACGCTATTACGCGCTGCTGTTCGCGCATGAATTTGCGGAATCGTTCTGGCGGCCGGGCAGCAAGATGACATTCGTCGTTCCGACCAGCACATTTACAAGGGTTTCGAAAGACGGCACGATTCGGGTAGTGGAGCGGAAAGGCCACATTCGACGATCCGTAATTGCAGATGCGTGGCGATATCACCTGAAAGAAATGGCAATCGCAGAAGAGCCTCTTCGCTACATTCGAAAATTTCTTTTAATTGAAGAGGATTTGGCGGGCCTACCCTACGTCAGCGATGAGGATGAGTTGGAAGCTGTCGATTCCTCCGACGAAAATCTTTTGAAAGACGAAGCTTAGCCGCCGCATCCCTACTCCCATTCGATGGTGCCGGGCGGCTTGGACGTGATGTCGTAGACCACGCGATTGATTCCTTTCACCTCATTCACAATGCGGCTCGACATGCGCTTTAAAACTTCATACGGCAGTGGAACCCAGTCGGCCGTCATGCCATCTTCCGAGGTGACAGCGCGGATAGCGCATGTATTCGCGTAGGTACGTTGGTCGCCCATCACACCGACACTTCGAACCGGAAGCAAAACGGCGAACGATTGCCAGATTTCCCGGTAGAGCCCGGCGGCCTTGATTTCCTCTACGACAATTTCGTCGGCTTCCTGCAGAATGGCGACGCGTTCGGCGGTGACTTCGCCAACGATGCGGACGGCGAGACCGGGCCCGGGGAACGGCTGCCGCTGCAGAATATCCTCCGGCATACCCAGGTCGCGGCCAATGCGGCGCACCTCATCTTTAAACAGGTCGCGCAGCGGCTCAATCAATTTCAACTTCATTGTCTCCGGCAGGCCGCCGACGTTGTGATGACTCTTGATGGTCTGGGACGGTCCCTTCACAGAAGAAGATTCGATCACGTCCGGATATAACGTGCCCTGAACCAGCCATTCGACAGAGCCGGTTTTTTGCGCAATGCGATGGGCCTCTTGATCGAACACCATGATGAATTCATTGCCGATGATTTTGCGTTTGGTTTCGGGATCGGTCACGCCGGCGAGCAGCGAGAGAAATTGTTGACTGGCATCGACGGCAACCAGGTTGAGACCGAGCTTGTCGCGCAGATTTTCCTGCACCTTGCGAAACTCATCTTTGCGCAGCACTCCGTTATTGACGAAGACGCAGGTGAGACGATCGCCGATGGCGCGGTCGACCAGCACAGCGGCAACAGATGAATCGACGCCACCTGATAAGCCGCAAATGGCGTGGCCATCGCCAACCTGGGCTCGAATTCGCTCGACCGTGGTCTGAATGAAATGTTCCGGGGTCCAGTCGGGCGCTACCTTGCAAATGCCGAAAAGGAAATTCCGCAGCAGCTCTTTGCCCTGGCGGGTGTGGTGGACTTCCGGATGAAACTGCACCGCCCAGATGCGGCGCGATTCGTTGGCAATGCCAGCCACAGCATTCGACGTTTTCGCGGTCAACTGAAAACCTTCGGGCAGCTGCAGCGCCTCATCACCGTGCGACATCCAAACGGGGAGATGGGTCGGTAAGCCTTCAAACAGCGCGGTCGGCAGAACTACTTCGACATCGGCGTGTCCGTACTCGCGGCGATCGGCGGATCGAACTTTACCTCCCAGATTATGCAGGATGAAATGCAGGCCATAACAAATCCCGAGCACGGGCGCGCCCATGGACAGCACGCGCGCATCCGCGGGCGGGGCGTCGGCGTCATACACGGAACTGGGACCTCCGGAAAGAATAATGCCGGCTGGATTCAATTGCTGGATGGAATCAAACGACGCAGTACAGGGAAGCACGACTGAAAACACGTTTTGCTCGCGAATTCGACGCGCAATCAATTGCGTGTATTGGGAACCGAAATCGAGAATGACGATGGTGGAGGGCTCGGCTGTTGGCTTGGTTTCCATGGGTTATTGCCCAGTGTATCGCAGCGCGGATCCTTAGTTGGTTGCGGTCGCAGTCGGCATTGGGATCTGAGAGGATTGGGATGGCGGGTTGGCAGAGCGCCAGAGTTCCATAAATCCGATGATGCGGGCGACCTGGAAAAAATCCGATGCAACGCAATACCATACGCTGACCAGTGCCCACCATACGTAGAGTGAAGTACCGTTGATTTCTTCTTTGAACGGAACCGGGGTGGCGCAGGAGACCATGGCCAGAACGATCAGCGCCGCCTTGACCACGCCAAGGACCAGATTAATTTCCACCAGCTTGGAGCGTAGGCCGCGCAAGGATCCCTGACCGAAGCGCAGAGAGTTGCGCAGGCTGGCGATGATTCCGGTGCCTTCCAAAAGCGCGAGCAGCGGCGCGATGCTGAAGACCCAGCTGACCAGTCGCCCAGAAAAAGAAAATGGCAAAGGAGAGTGCGATCGCCTGAACAAAGTAGAGAACCAGGCTCGGATCGGGACCGCTGAGCGAATTCCACGCTGCCCAATGCAGCCCAACCAACCACAGGGCGATACTCGCGCCTAACACCAGGATGCGGAGCAGTTGCAGACCCACCATTAACCATGGAGCAAAACGCAGCGACGGATCGTATCGGCGCAGCACCAGGGAACGGCCAAAGCCGGAAGCGAGCGCCCAGCCGACAATCAGCACTGGGAGCAGCCACCGAGCGACTTCACGAATGGGTGGTAGCAGCACATCGGCGGTGGCCGAGAGAATCTGCGCGGCCGTCACTGTGTCGATCAGCGAGAAGTGAGTAATGCCTGTGCCGGCCAAAGAGACGGAGGAAAGGATTTTGTACGTTTCCCAGGCCAGGACGGCCGCCGCAGGAATGCCAAACGCCCAGCGCCACAACAGCTCCAGGCCCAACAAGGACGGGCGCTTCCAGCACTCGGCGATGGTGGCGAGAAAGGACTGCGTGCCGCGGATGGGTTCATGCGGCGCTGCGAGCGGGGATGTGGATTGCAATTCGATTTGTCCAGCCTCGACGTGCATTGTTTGCGGTCTTTCGCGCCGCAGTGTTCCTCGGAGATCGGCGCAGCCCCGAGACATTTTGTCCCTCCTGGCAAACCTAGCGAACGACGAAGTTGACTAACTTGCCCGGCAGCAGGACCACCTTGACGATTTCTTTGCCTGCCAACCCCGCCTGGATTTTCGGATCCTGTTCGGCGGTCGAGCGCAGCAATTCCTCGTCGCTTCCAGCCGGCACAGAAACCACCGTGCGTAATTTCCCGTTGATTTGAACCGGAACCTCGAGCACATGTTCCGCAGCCAATGCTTCGTCGTACGCGGGCCACGCAGCACGCAGCAGCGGCGCGTCTTCTGCCATTTGCGACCACAGTTCCGCGGCCAGGTACGGCGCGAAGGCTTGCAGCATCAGCACCAGGTTACGCGTGATCGCATATAAGACGGAATCCGCAACGACACCGGAAGCGATCGCTTTTTCGTCCGCCGTCAATTCGTTCACCAGTTCCATGATGGCGGCGATGCAGGTATTGAAATGCCAGCGGCCATCAAACTCCTGGGTGAGGCGGCGAAGGGTCTGATGCAATTTGCGCATCAACTGCCGCTCTAATGGGTTCAGCGTGGAGGGCAGCGATTGCGTACGGCCCGCGACGACGCGCGGCATGGCTTGCATAGCGAAGCGATAGACGCGCGACAGGAAACGGCTGATTCCGGCAACGCCATCTTCCTGCCAATCGAGATCGCGATCGGGGGGCGCGGCGAACAGCGCATACATGCGCGTCGCATCGGCGCCATAACTGGCAATCATGTCATCGGGAGAGACCACATTTCCCTTGGACTTCGACATTTTCGCGCCATTTTTGATGACCATGCCCTGGGTAAATAAACGCTCCACGGGCTCATCATTTTTCACCAGTCCCAGGTCGCGCATCATCTTGGTCCAGAAGCGCGAATAGATCAGGTGCAGAATCGCATGTTCTACGCCGCCGATGTATTGATCAATCGGAAACCAATATGCAACTGTATCTGTGTCAAATGGAGCGCGAGAATTTTTTGGGTCGGTGTATCGATAGAAATACCAGGACGAATCGACAAACGTATCCATGGTATCGGTCTCGCGCCGAGCCATCCCGCCGCATTTTGGACAATTGACCTGGGCAAACTCCGGCACACGCGACAGCGGCGATCCGCCTTCCTGCGTAATGGCGATGCTGTCCGGCAACAGCACTGGGAGCTGATCTTCCGGCACCGGGACAAGGCCATCGTTCGGGCAGTAAATCATGGGAATCGGCGTGCCCCAATAGCGCTGGCGACTCACGCCCCAGTCTTTCAGGCGAAAGGTCGTGGAAGCCTTGCCATAGCCATGTTGATCGGCGAATGCCGTCATTTTCTGCTGCGCTTCTTCGCATCCCAGACCGGTAAACGAACCGGAATTGAGCAGCAGGCTGTCCTCATGTATGTATGGCAGCAGCGGTTCTGCATTGCCCTTTTCGCCTTCGTTGGCGTGGCGCGGCAATACGACGATTTTCAATTCCAGATTGAACTTCTTCGCGAATTCGTAGTCGCGCTCATCGTGCGCCGGCACAGACATGACTGCGCCTGTTCCGTAATCCATCAACACATAGTTGGCGACCCAGATGGGAACCGATTCCTGCGTGAAAGGATTGGTGGCGAAGCGACCGGTGGCGACACCTTCTTTCGCAAGGACCGCCAAGTCGCCTTTTTCTTTGGCAGTTTTCTGCTCCGCCAATAACTCGCCAACTTTCTTTCTCAGTTCGGGATGATCGATGGAAAATTGCGCGACCAAGGGATGCTCGGGTGCCAGCAGCAGCGAAGTGACACCGTAAATTGTGTCGATTCGCGTAGTAAAGACGCTGATTTTCTGTTGATCGGGCTCAGGCTCCAAGAAGGTTTCCGTCAGGTTCAGCTTGACCGGCGAATAGCGTGGTCCGCGACGGTCTTCATCTTTCGCAACCACCGCAAAGTCGATGAGTGCGCCTTCGCTGCGATCGATCCAGTTGCGCTGCATAGTGCGAACTTTTTCCGGCCAGCCGTCGAGCTTGTCCAAGTCGCGCAGCAGTTCGTCGGCATAGTTCGTGATGCGGAAAAACCACTGCTCCAGCTCGCGCTGCTCGACAATGGTTTCCTCATGCCGCCAGCAACAGCCGTTGACCACCTGCTCATTGGCCAGGACAGTGGCACAGAGCGGGCACCAGTTCACTTTGCTGTTCTTGCGATAGGCCAGGTCGCGCTCGTACATCTTTAAAAAGAACCACTGGTTCCAGCGGTAATAATCCGGCAGACAGGTGGTGATTTCTCGCTGCCAGTCATAACTCAGGCCGAGGCGCTTCATCTGTCCGCGCATAGCGGTAATGTTCGCCAGGGTCCAGTCGCGCGGCGGCGTGTTATTTTTGAGTGCCGCATTTTCCGCCGGCAAACCGAACGCGTCCCAGCCCATGGGATGCAGCACGTTGTAGCCGCGCATCCACATATGGCGCGCCAGCGCATCGCCGATGGCATAGTTGCGCACGTGTCCCATGTGGAGCTGACCTGATGGATACGGCAACATTTCCAGCACGTAGTATTTCTGCTTGCCGCTGGTGGGCGGCTCGGCGGCATAGAGATCCGGCTGCGCATCCCATAGGGCCTGCCAACGAGGTTCGATTTCGGCAGGGCTATAGCGCGGGGTTCGGTCCGTCGCTGCAGGGGCAGATGGCTGGCTGGATTCGGTTTTCGACATACTATTTTGATTCTAAATGGGACGGCGGAACGAGAAGAATTTCAGCTGCCCTCACTTTTATTGTTACGCCGCACTCTGACAGTTCATCGCGGCGCAAGCGAACCGGCTAGTCCGCGCAAGGTGAGGACGTTGCGCTGTTCATCGCCAGGTGCGTCGACAGGGGTTTCGGCGATGAATGCGGCGTGGGCAAATCTGGGCTCGCGCAGTAAACGGCGAAACGGGTCCAACCCAATCTTCCCTTCTCCGATATGCTCATGCCGGTCAAGTTTGGATCCGCGATCGGCCTTGGCATCGTTGCAGTGCCAGACGCGCACAGTTTCGAAGCCCACTGTTTTCTCAATCTGCGCCATGGTTTCGGCCCACCCGCTCTCGCTAACGATGTCATAGCCGGAGACGTGGGTGTGGCAAGTGTCAAGGCAGGCGGCTACCGGGGCGTAGGGGCGAAGATGTTCGATGAGCTCCGCAACCTGGTCAAAAGAGCCGCCCAGGGAATGTTCCGAGCCCGCAGTATTTTCGATCAGGATGTGAAACGGCGTCTGCTGCCAGGGCAGGCCCGCGATGGCCTTCTGGATGGATTTGGTCGCCAGCTCCAGGCCCTGCTTCCGCGTCATGCCGCGGTAGGAGCCGGGATGGACAACGAGGTATTCCGCGCCCAGGGCCAGCGCGCGTTCAATCTCGCCACGAAACGCCTGCACCGATTTTCTCGCAGACTTCCTCCGACTGGCTGCAGAGATTGACCAGGTAGCTGGTGTGGATGACCAGCGGACCGACGCCCAGTTCCTCTCGCGCGGCGCGGGTGGCATTCGCTTGATCGGCAGTGATTTTCGACGCTCGCCACATGCGCGGGCTGGAGGAAAAAATCTGCAGCGTGTTGGCTCCGACTTCTGGGGCGCGGCGAACTGCACCCGCGGCTCCGCCAGTGGTTGAGAGATGCACTCCGATGAGCCGGCGAGGTTGGTTGGGCGAAGCCGTGGTGGTTGCAGAGTTTTTCAAGGTCGCAGGCGCGGCAATACCTTTAGGCATAGCCATCAGGATAGTCGAATGTGCCGCTTACTTGCTCGGCTTGACTGGGACGGGATTGGCCGTCAGGAAATCTTCAATGCGCGCAATTTCATCCAGCTGCAGCCGGAAGGTTGCAGCGCCAATGATGCCATCCACCTGCTTGGCGTTGCGCGCGCCGACAATGGCGGCCGTAACCGCAGGATTGTTCAGGGTCCATGCGATGGCAACTTCTCCCGGAGAACGGCCGTGCGCGCTGCCAATTTCCCGCAGCAGTTCGACCAGTTTCAGGTTGCGGCTCAGCTGCGGCTCCTGGAAGCGGGCGTTGTTGCGACGCCAATCATCTTGAGGAAATTGGGCCACGCGTTCCTTGGTCATCGCGCCCGTTAAGAGGCCTGAAACCATCGGAGAATAGTTGATGACGCCGATGTTGTGCTGTTGGCAATACGGAAGAATTTCTTTTTCGACTCCCCGATTCAGCATGGAATACGGCGGCTGCAATGAAGTAATGGGCGCGATCTTCGAGATGCGCTCCATCTGCGCCACTGAAAAATTCGATACGCCGATGTATCGAACCTTCCCTTCCTGCTTCAACTTCGCCAGGGTTTCCCAGCCCTCCTCGATTTCATCCTCAGGATCGGGCCAGTGGATCTGGTAGAGATCAATGACGTCCAGCTTCAAGCGGCGCAGGCTGGATTCCAGTTCGTTGCGCACGGAATCGCGTTTGAGGCTGCGATGAATCTGATCCTTGGTCTGCCAGAATTTCTTGCTCCAGATCATCGAGCATTTGGTAAAGACGTAGGGCTTCTGCTGCCGGCCTTCCAGGGCACGCGCCACCACTTCTTCCGAGTGGCCCAGTCCGTAGACCGCAGCGGTGTCAATCCAGTTGATGCCGAGGTCCAGGGCGTGCTGGATGGCGGCGACAGAATCGTTGTCGTCCTGTGAACCCCAGCCAAACTGCCAGTCGCCTCCGCCGATGGCCCAGGCGCCAAAACCTATGGCGGTAATCTGCATGTCTGAGTTGCCCAGCTGTCGAGTTGTCGTTTGTACAGTTTCCGCGATTTGCATACTTTTTTCGATGCTGTTCCGTCCGTAAGGATGCGACGGTGATTCGAGAATACACCCGTGAAATTCGATGAAAATCAAGTGGGTTCCCGGGTGACGTTTTGCGGGGTCGGAAGTCGAATTTCCGTGCTACTGTGATGTTCTGGAGGTCGACGAACATGTCCCTCAATTGGCGATTTCGAAAACCTGCCGCGCGAGCGGTATGGATCGTTCCTCTGCTCTTAGGGCTTGCCGGCTGCAGCAGCAGCGTGTATGGCCCTGTGGGGCCGGCTCCTGCAGACTCGGTGACGTTTCCCGCGGCTTCCACGCAGGGCTGGCTGCAACAGTACGGTACCGGCTACACAGGCACCCATTCCCGCAATGGGGATTCCGCCTACGGTGTTGCCGCAGATTTGCAAGGCAACGTGATTGTGCTGGATCAAACCTACGGCGCCTTCCCTGGATTCACCAATACCGGCTCAGCCCAATTCGCGGTGGTCAAGTTCAATTCCAGCGGAACACTGGTGTGGACGCAGCAGTTTGGCACCGGGGCAGGCGACTACCCCAACGCGATTACCACCGATCCCCAGGGAAACATTTACGTTGCCGGGTTCACGAATGGAGCGTTTTCAGGGTTCACCAACAGCGGCCCCCAGCAAAGCGTCGTGATAAAGTTGAACTCCTCTGGGCAAACGCAATGGATTCAGCAATTTGCCTCCTATGGACCCAGCCAGGCGACAAGTCTGGGAGTAGATCCCCAGGGAAACCTGATCGTTGGCGGCGTGAACGTCGTGAGGGCCTCGAACGGGGGTCGTGTCCAATTGGGCTACGTGAGCAAGCTGGCAGGCGCGACAGGCGCTGTTATGTGGACCCAGGGAAACAGCTCCAGCGGAGTGTATTACTTTGTGACTGGCGTGTCCGCGGACCCTTCGGGAAACGTCATCGCGGTCGGCGATTTCCAGGGCACTGGCAATACCAACGGCACCACGTACATGATCGCCAAACTCAGCGGAACGAATGGAACCAT
Source organism: uncultured Acidobacteriota bacterium (assembly GCA_963735505.1). Lineage (GTDB taxonomy): Bacteria > Acidobacteriota > Terriglobia > Terriglobales > Acidobacteriaceae > JAKAAZ01. The sequence continues at coordinate 1,184,402 of CAVTLR010000019.1, forward strand.
TCAATGGCAGCAGGCACCGGTAACATTCTCCCGGTATGGGTACCAGAACCTGATTTACACCCAGGTGGCGCTGGATTCGCAGGGAGACATCTTCCTGGGAGGCCTGGATGCCAGCTCCGGATGGAGCCAGTGCACGGTCGCAGAATTGGCGAATGGCACCGGTACGCAACAATGGCGACAAAAGTTTGGAGCGTCCCAGTCGTGCGTTCCGGGCAATGTGGCCGTCGATACGTCCGGCAATGTGGTGATGGGCGGCAGCATGTATCATCCGTTCTTCTCAAGCACCAACCCGGCGGCAACGAACGATGTCTTTGTGGCCAAGCTGAACTCAACTGGATCGGCAGTATGGTTGCAGCAGTTTGGCAACGGGAACGACATTCCCTGGGGAACGTCATTCGCCTCGGCGCTGATCTTCGTGGCAACCGATGCTCAGAACCACGCCTTTGTGGCGGGAACTACGACGGGAGCATTCCCCACCTTCACCAATGCAAACAACGTGAATATGTTGTTTGTGACGCAGTTCGGGCAGTAAACGGGAAATCGCCGCGAAAAGCAATCAGGCCTGCAGCAATGCTGCAGGCCTGAGGTTTTTTGGCGAATTGATTGGAAATGCGCTATCCGGCCTTTTCCAGCAGAGTGACGGAAAGATCGCGCTTCTGAACCATGTCGGCGGTGATCTCGATCTCGCGCACTTTCTTGTTGCTGGGCAGGTGATACATCAGATCGAGCATCAGCTCCTCAAGAATCATACGCAGACCGCGGGCACCTACCTTGCGATGCAAGGCCTCGCGCGCGATGGCTCCCACAGCATCCGGGCTGAAGGTGAGACGCACGTTTTCGTACTCGAACATACGCTGATACTGCTTCATGATGGCGTTGCGCGGCTTCACCAGAATTTCTACCAGCGCAGCCTCATCCAGCTCATCCAGAATTCCGATTACAGGCAGGCGTCCGACAAATTCAGGAATCAGCCCAAACTTGATCAGATCCTGCGGTTCGGTCTGGCGCAGTAATTCTGTATCGCGCAGCGAAGGAATTGCGGTGGCTTGCTGGCCATCGCGATCGGAGATGGCCTTGAAGCCCAGCGCCTTCTTGCCGGCGCGGCGGCCAATCACGCGTTCCAGGCCCACAAAGGCTCCGCCACAGATGAACAAAATGTTTGTGGTATCGACCGGCGTGAATTCCTGGTGAGGATGCTTGCGTCCACCTTGCGGAGGAACGTTGGCGACGGTACCTTCGAGAATCTTGAGCAGTGCCTGCTGGACACCTTCACCGGAGACATCGCGGGTGATGGAAGGATTTTCATCCTTGCGCCCGATCTTGTCGATTTCGTCGATGTAGATGATGCCGGTCTGGGCGCGAGCCACGTCCCCGTCGGCAGCTTGCAACAGCTTGAGAATGATATTTTCGACGTCTTCACCCACATACCCGGCTTCGGTCAGGGTGGTGGCATCGACGATCGCGAAAGGAACGTCCAGGGTGCGCGCCAGGGTCTGCGCCATCAGGGTTTTGCCACTGCCGGTGGGGCCGATCAAGAGAATATTCGACTTGGTCAGTTCCACATCGTTGGTGCGGGCGCGGTTCATCTGGATGCGCTTGTAGTGGTTGTAGACGGCGACAGCCAGCTTCTTCTTGGTTGTCTCCTGCCCAATCACGTACTCATCCATGAAAGCTTTCACTTCCTGGGGCTTGGGCAAATGCGCCGGAGCGGCGGCTGGGCGTGCCTCGTTCTTATCGTCTTCCAGAATGGAGTTGCAGACAGCAACGCATTCGTCGCAGATATAAGCCCTGGGATAATCACTGGGAGAGGAAATCAGCTTGGCTACAGCATCCTGCGATTTATGGCAGAACGAGCAGCGTAGAACATCTTCGGAACCCGCGCGAGTCTTCATCTTTGCGTCTCCTTACGGCTACCGGTTCCTGCCCGTATTCGGGCTCGATCCCAGTTTACGTCCTTGGCCTGTCAATAATCTCGTCAATGATGCCATATTCCTTGGATTGCGGCGCGTTCATAATAAAGTCGCGCTCTACATCCCTTTCGATGCGCTCAATCGGCTGCCCGGTGTGCTTGGACATCAGACGATTGGTAATTTCACGAATGCGAAGGATCTCGCGGGCGTGAATGTCAATATCCGTGGCCTGGCCCGACAGTCCGCCCATAGACGGCTGGTGGATCAGGATACGGGAGTTCGGCAATGCAAACCGTTTTCCCTTGGTACCGGACATCAGCAAGAATGCACCCATGCTGGCCGCTTGTCCAATGCAATAGGTCACCACGTCGTTCTTGATGAACTGCATCGTATCGTAAATTGCAAGCCCGGCGGAAATGGAACCTCCGGGAGAATTGATATAAAGCTGCAGATCCTTATCCGGGTCTTCGCCGGAGAGAAACAGCATTTGAGCGATGATGAGATTGGCGATCTGATCGTCGATCGGAGTACCTAGAAAAATGATGTTATCGCGTAGCAGGCGAGAATAAATATCGTAGGCGCGCTCGCCCCGACTCGTCTGCTCTACCACCATTGGAACTAAACCCATACCGTTACCTTATTGCCTCTCTCGCGGTTGTAGGTCTCTGGTTGAACCATCGACCAATACCCCAAAAAACGTTAGGCGGCCAACCTCTCGAAGAGTTGGTTCACTGTCTTCTCTCTACGTAGTTGTTCTCGGATTCTAGTCAGCCCACCGTCCTCAGTCAAACGCTTCCGCAGTACTTCAATCGGTTCCCGTGCCTGATACGCCAACAGTTGCAATTGCGATTCCATCTCTTCATCAGCAACCTCAATGTTCTCAACTGCGGCAATGCGATCCAGGATCAAAGAGCCGCGCAATTCGTTCATCGCGGACTCTCTTTGTGCGGTTCGCAGCCGTGTGAAATCAAGATTGCGCATCTGTTCGGTGGTCATGCCCTGGGCAGCCAGGGCGCGCAAGCCACGATCAAGCCGCGCATCAATCTGCTGTTGCAACAGAGATTCCGGCACCGGAAACTGATAGCGCTCGACAAACGAGCCGACCAAGCGATCCTTGGCTTCCGACTCCAGGCGGCGACGCTTGTCATTCGCCATATGCTCGCGCAATTTCTCTTTGAATTGGTCGATAGTCTCATACTCCCCCATCTGTTTGGCGAAGGCATCGTCCAACTCGGGAAGAATCTTCTTGCGAATTCCCTTCACTTCGACGTCGTACGCAACAGAATTTCCTGCGAGACGTTTTTCGGTGAAGTCCTGTGGGTAGGAAACTTCGAATTGCATCTGCTGTCCGACTTTGGCTCCGCGCAAAGCGTCGGTGAATGCTTCCACCGTGTTGGGTCCACCGATCTCGACGGTCGCATCATCGCCTTCAATCGGCTTGGCTGCATCTCCCTCGGCGCTTCCGTCTCCGGCGTGCACTAACCCAGTGAATCGAATCTGCGCAAAATCTCCATCGACTAATGGACGATCTTCTTCGACTGGCTCCATGATGGCGTGCGAATCGCGCAGGTGGACCAGTTCCGCCTCGAACTCCGCATCGTCAAGGTTTGTGTTCGGGCGATCGACTTTAACCTGGTCATATCCTGCAATGTCGATGACTGGAAGCACTTCAAAAGCGGCCTGGAATCGCATCGGTTCGCCATCGACCAGGTGCATGCTGGTGACCTGCGGCTGGGATACGGGCTGAACGCCCAGCTTTTCGATTTCCGCGCGAAAATGCGGCGGCAGAATCTGCTCCAGTACGTCCTGCTGAATCTGATCCGCAAATTTTCTGCGAATCACGGATTCGGGAACTTTGCCGGCTCGAAACCCGGGGATGCGAGCCATGCGGCGGTATTGCTTCACCACGGTGGCGAAGGCCTTACTCACTTCATCGGCAGCAACTTCAACATCCACCTGGCGAGTGCACTCCGGATTTAAAGTAGGGCCGTGATCATGCGTGTGGTTGGGATCGTGCTCATGATCGTGCGCCGCATCAGCGGAACTTTCGGCCGGGGAATTTGTATCTTGGTTGGTTGCCAGGGTCGATTCGTGGGCGCCAGCTTCCGTCGGTTGCTGGGTGTCTTCCCCGGTCTGTGGGGTGGTCGTGGATTCAGTGGGACTCAAGAGGTGTATGCCTTCCAGAAAAAGAGCTTGTCGTCTGCCGGTCCAGAGAAAAAGGAGCCATGGCAGATCGCAGCCACGGACCATTTCGCACGGAGCGAAAGGATGACCTTCCTATAGTCCATGGTAGGTGGTTACGTACAGTGGGTCAAACCGGAACAGCGATTCAGTAACCTTACTTTGGAGTGTAATTGCGATTCCCCACGCACACTTACTGGAAGTTAGGATGAGGCGCTTGTCCGACCATGTCGTTGGCGGGCTGAAATAACCTCAGTTGCACCTTCCAGGTAACGGACTCGCCGGGTGCCAGGGTCACCATGCCGGTATCCGCGCCGTTCCACTCTTTGCCGAACGGATCGCCATAATTGAACTGCGGTTCAAGAGCGACGAACGACTTGTCGACCGGCGAATACAGTTGAATGGCGCGAATCTGCCGCGACTTCGCCGTGACTCGCATGCCGTAGTTGGCGCCGAGATCGCGAATCTCTGAAACCACGTCTCCCTGGGCATCGCGGGTCAGGTCCACATACGAATCATCGACCAGCGTATCGGGAAGCGGTCCGCCTTCCATGGCATAGAAGTCGTACTGTGTTCCCGAGACGGGCAGCAGCTTGCCGGTGGGAAACACATCGTCATAATTATTCACTTCAACTCGCATGGCGGATGGAATGCGAATTCGGGCGTTGGCTCGAATTCCAGTGGGCAATTGAAAATATGGATGCCATCCAATGCCAACCGGTTCCGGTTTATCTCCGCGGTTGGTCGCCGTAACGATTACAGTGACGGTGTCACGATCGAGCGCGACGGTGACCTTGACATCGTTGTCGGAAAACCAGTGGCCGTTTGCGGGCAGGTTGTAGTCCGCTGTCGCCGCGGCAGTATCTGTATCCGATTTGATGGAAACATGGTCTGCTTTCGCTGCCAACATTTGTCCGTGCATGGCGCACCAGCGAGCATCTGGCTGTTTGCCATGCCAATTCGCGATCACGGGAACGCTGTGTCCATGCCAGGTGGCCGTGACAATATGGTCGCCCGTCGCTTTGTCGACAGTGACAGGACCGACGAGACGATTGGCGAAGGGAAACAGCAACGCGCCCCCCATGGAGAAACTCTGGTTCCCCTGGAGATCGTCGGGTCCGCCGTTCATGATTTTTGCAGCCGCCTCGATGGGCTGCGATGCCAGCAGCGGCATTTCGCCTCGTCCCGGAAGGTAGGCGGTGATCTGAAATACATTCATGCCGCGTCCCGGCAGCAGGGTGACGCTGAGGAATTCCGGGGTTGCGCCAACACCGCTCTGCAGACGGCGCAATTGAATGGCTTTCTGACCACCGACATCCGGCAAACTCGCCGACGCGGTTGCAGTGGGGGTGGGGGGTGGGGGCGCGGGCCGCGACTTACAACCAAAGCTGCCACCCGCGATGGCCATCGACAGCAGCCCTGTCGATAGGACCCGTTTCACTCTAGACTTGCGAACGTCGATCGAATGCAACCCTTCAACCTCTTTCAGCGCCTTGCGAATGCCTCACGAAATGGAGCGCAATAGGCTTAGTTTACCGCGTGGCGCAGGGTAGGGTTCGTCGACGGGAAACAGCCGAGTTCACATCGACAACAGAGACTTGGCGATGAATACACGATGGCGGCGTTCGAACTCGCTGCCGTGCAGCCCGTACAATTTTTATTGTGAGTCGCGACGATTCTGTGAAGGAACAACAAATCGACAGCAGACTCGTTACGCCAGGAAGTTTGCCCGGAGAAGAGAAAGCGGCGGAGAACTTTGACGAGTTGGCCAGGCGTATCGAGGGCTGCGAGCTTTGTCCGCGCCTGCGCACCTACTGTGCGGAAGTGGCGCGTGTACGACGGCGTGCGTATGCAGACCAAATCTATTGGGGAAAACCCGTTCCCTCGTTTGGCGATCCTGAGGCGCGCGTTCTGGCACTGGGACTCGCTCCGGGTGCGCATGGTTCCAATCGCACCGGCCGTCCGTTTACAGGGGATGGATCCGGAAATTTCCTATACCCGGTGTTGTTCGAGACGGGATTCGCGTCGCAGCCGACAGCACAATCGCGCGAAGATGGAATGCGGCTTAAAGACCTCCACATTACGTCTGTGGTTCGCTGCGCACCGCCAGGAAACAAACCTTTGCCGATAGAGATACGAAATTGCTCCGCGTTTGTCGATGAAGAAATTGCAAACCTGAAACGTCTTCGCGTGGTGGTGTGCCTGGGTAAGATTGCTTTCGATGGATATGTGAACCATTTGCTTCGCGCCGGAAAAATCTCCGATCGCAAAGGATGGGTCTTTCGTCATGGCGCAGAATATTCGCTTCCCGGCGGGCACCATATTCTTGCGACGTATCATCCGTCGCTGCAGAACACGAATACGGGGTTACTGACCCGCTCCATGTTTCGGGATATTTTTTTGCGCGCCCGTGCACTCGCGGGCCTCTCCACAACGGAAGAATAATTGTGCGTCGCCACCGTCGAGACGATTTCTCCTTTCGCCATGCTTCGGGGCTAACGAAGCGCCTTTTCGATGGCGCCGTCCAGGTATTCCAAACCTGCCTCGACATTTTCGCCGAGGTGAGCACGGAGAGCGCGGCGTCCACGCTGCTGCAATACGCTCAGATCGCCGGCAGCCTGGGCATCGATGACCACACCAAAGGTATATTTCTGATCCGGAATGGCAAGGTCTTGCGCATGGTCGGCCGTGATCTGAAGAAATACGCCGGTGTTGGGTCCGCCCTTGTAATCCTGGCCGGTGGAGTGAAGAAAGCGCGGGCCAAAACCGAGGCAGGTTGCGACTTTCTTGTTGTTGCGAATTCTGTGGCGGAGACGCTGCAGGGTTTTTTCGTGCTCGCGATCGCGCTGGATGAACCCTAATGCAGCGAAATAATCTCCAGATCTCAGCTGAGCCAGATGAGCCCGAAGATATCCTGCCAGGTCAGGTTGCCCCAGGTCCTGACCTCCGTGGAGGACCGCGGCGTACTTTGGATCCGCGAATAGCTTCACTTTCCCGTCGTCGAAGATTGGTGTCTGCTCGGGCAATTTGCCGGTCTTCTGATATTCATCGGTCAGGCGTCGCGCTTCGATTTTGGCAGCTTCCACGTCGGGCTGATTGAAGGCATTGATGCCGATGACAGATCCGGCAACAGCCGTCGCAATTTCCCAGGTAAAAAATTGTTCGCCCACATCGTAGACATCGCACATCGCCAGGCGCACCACCGGCTGGCCGGTAGTCTCCAACTTCTCCACGGCGGTGTCGAGATGGGCATTGTCCGCGCCTTCCAGACGCAAATAGACAAAGACGCGATCGTTGCCGTAAACATCCGGGTCGCCAAGCTCCTCCAAGTCGACAGGTGTAATTCCCTTACCTTGTTTGCCGGTCGATTCCGCGATCAACTGTTCAAACCACGCTCCCATACCGTAGATGGACGGCGAGGTGAAGAAGGTGAGTTTGTCGCGACCTGCATTGGCTGCAACGCCAAGAATCAGTCCCAGCGCGACGCCAGGATTTTTCTTGACGTCGGTTGAATGGCAGGCGTCGATAGCGACCTTCGCCTTCGAAACCAACCTGTCCACATCGAGCCCCATAATGGCGGCGGGAACCATGCCGAAATTGGAGAGGGCGGAGTAGCGGCCGCCGATCTGTGGATCGCCATAAAAGATGTGGCGGAATCCGTCGGCCCTGGCGACTTGCTCCAACTGAGAGCCGGGATCAGTAACGACAATAAAGTGCTTATCTACTTCATTCTTCACAGCATATCTCATGTGAACAATGAAGTATTGCATGAGGAGATTTGGCTCCAGCGTGGAGCCGGATTTGTTGGACACGAGGATGACAGTTTTCTTGAGGTCGACACTTTGCTCGGCGGCGCGCACCTGCGCCGGGTCGGTGGAATCGACAATGGAAAGGCGCGGAAACCCCTGCTGCTGACCGAAGGTCTCCGCCAGCACCTCAGGACACAAACTGGAGCCACCCATGCCGAGCAGCAATGCGTGTTGAAAGCCGGCTGTCTGTATGTCCTGAGAGAGGGCGCGAAATGTCTCCAGGTCCTTCTGCTGACGCTCCACGATATCGAGCCAGCCCATCCACTTCGACTCATCCTGATTGGTCCATAAGGAAGCGTCACGGGCCCACAGGCGATCGATCTTTCCCTTTTCCCAATCCGTGACGGCGGCCGAAAAATCCAGCTCAATTTTTGCCGGGAGCGAATAGCGAAAGTCCATCATCTCGATTTCTTTCATCCATCGGATTCTGGTGCGCACGTCTCGTTCACTGCGACACTAGGATAGATGCCGACATCGACGGACAAGACGCTGACCATGGTTTCAAACTTCAGGCCTGCCATTTGAAGCACGGTGGAATGAAAACCCGGTGAGGGAAAAAAGAGGCGTGGGTCAGTGGAAAGCCAGGAAGGCCTTCCACTGTTCCACGCCTCAGGCCGCGAACAAGACCATCAGAACTGGTAAGTGATCGTACCGTAGATCATGCGGGGAGCAGTGGGATAGGCGTTGATGTAACCCTGAGGGTAGTTCGGCGTTGGAAAAAGCTCCGAAAAATATCCACCACTTGAGACGTATTCGAATTCATTGTTCTGCGTGTTGGCCAGGTTCAAAATATCGAGCGGAGCATTGAACGACTGTTTCTTGTAGACAATAGGAGCGTTGAAAGAGAGATTCAGTGTGGTGTACGACGGCATGGTCTGGTTGGTGGGCTGGCCGTTTCTTGGCAAACCCCGTTCACCAGCGTGCCGCAGTTTGACCACAGGTGTTGCGAACCGGTCGAATCAACCAGAAACGCGGCTCGATGATGGTGCGATTGTTGTGCTGGATGCCGTAATAGAGGCCCGCATTCAGCGTGTAATTGGGGACGTAGGACACGGGGAGGTTGTTGTAGAAGGTGCATCCGGGTGCAGGATTTGTGGGTGTGCCGCAGGCAGCAAGTGGACCACCTGTAACGAAGGTGGTGAAACTGGAAGCTTCTCCCGAGAAGTTAAAGAAGAAATGGATGATTGCTGCGCGGATCGGCGTCAAAGAAGGCGTCGACGCCATGGTAGGTGGAGTTGCCACCGCTGGTTTCCTCGAGCCAAGAGCGGTTTCGACGTCAATTTCCTGGTTCGTGTAATAGTTGTGGAAGTAGCTGACCCGGCAATGAAGTTACTGAGCACCGGCGCGTTGGTAAAGTGAATTTTGCCGCCAAACTGACCGTAGGCTCCCTTCGCCAGTTGGTAGTAGGCCGGGTTCACGGCCTGGAACTGCCCGCCGCCGCCGCCCAGCTCGGGAGAGCGATAGATGGTGTCATAGCCGCCGTAGAGCATGAGCCAATCCTTGGGCATGTAAGAACCGTCAATGCCGGGCTAGACGGCCGAGCGGCTCTCATGCGCCCCGCAAAGCGAACCCTGGTCTTTTGTAGAACTGCCATCCGGCGCCGGAGCGGGACTTCCCCACAGGTTGTAATAGGGATCTTCGTTAGGTGTCTGGCCTTGCGGATACAACGAGCAGTGAGTCTGATACACCGGGTAGGGAGACGCGGTGGCCGCTCCTGTAGTCGGGTCTGTGTAGAAGTACGTTTGCGGGGCGAAGGTAAAATCACGCGCCGCCTGATCGCTATAGCTGGTGGAGAAACCGTCGACACGCACGCTGGGAATGATGTGAACACGGGGGATGGGATGAACATCGTCCTGGGCGAAGAAGGTCACGTTGTCCTGGTGGAAATATCCCGAGCGAAACTTCGATCCAACGCCGACGATCTGCTGCGCGCCGCTTCCTCCATCCGCAGGGTTGTAGAAGAGGTTGTGCGAATTGTAAACCTCGGAGATAAGGTAGCCGCCAAAGCTGACGGTGTTGTACGGCAGCACCTGAGTGAAGCGGATCTGGTCTCCGAACATATTGCTATGCGGATTGTTCCACTCATCCACCTGGGCGCCGCGGGAGAGAGCATCGTCATTGCGCCGGTGAAAACGGCGAATGTGCGTGTACCATGCCGAATTTTCCAGCGTGGATGTAGGGCTGAAATATAACCTCTGGCGCGTATACGTCATAAACATTTCATTGGTGTCGTACTTGTTATAAGAGGCGTACGGCAGAGCGCAATAAAATCCGCATGCCCGGCTGGCTGAAGTTGATGCCGCTGGTTGGATCGACGAGCCCGACATTCGTGGTCGGAATCACTGTAGGGCGATAGCCACCGCCCTTGGCATACAGGACGCCGAAGGCCAGACTCCCCGCTGAGGATGTCTTGACGGTCTTGCCGAACACCGAGCCGTTCTTGGTGTGGTTGTCGAAGCCGTCCGGAGCAATGCGGAAACTATTGCCGCGCCCCAGGCCGCCGCCCAGCACTGTAGACCATCCCTTGAAGTGTCCAGTATTGCCGACGAATGCGAAATTCTGTTGACCGTCAGGGCCTTGGGTAGCGGCTACGCTCAGGTGGGGCTCTTCAGTAGGTTGAACCGGCGTGAACTCCACCCGTCCGCCGATATCGGTGTACCAGCGACCGTCCGCAGAGCCGGGCCCGTAATTCACCTGCACATCCTGAATCACCAGGTTCTGCGGCATGGTCGCCGACTGCCAAAACCGGTGGCCGGGTCGGCCACCGGAATGCCGTCATACGTAATTCCAAGCGATCCCACACCAATGAAGCTGGTCGCCTCGCCTGCCCAGCCTTGCTGAAGGCCGTTCAGGATGACCGTATATTTTGTGGCGCCAGTCTGGCCATAACCCATCACATTTGCGCCTGGGGTGTATTGCAGCATCTGCGCTCCGCCTGCCACCGGACCAGCCGCGTCGAGTTGTTTGCGGTCGAGCACGCGCACCGTCTGCGGCATCAGCAAAACATCTTCGCGGGAGGGCACGGGTGTGGCCTCGGGGTTTACAGTTCCACGAACGACCACGCTGTCGTTCAGTTTGGCTACGTTGAAGCGTGGCTGTGATGTTGCTCTGTGTTGCCGGCGAGATCTGCTCCGAGTACGACTCGAATCCAGATTTCTCAATGGATATGACGAATGGCCCGCTGGATACGGTGCTGAAGACAAAGGTGCCGTCTGCACCGGTAGTCGTATGACTCGATATATTCGTTGATAAATCGGTTAAAGAAACAGCCGCAGAAGGTATTGCGGCTCCTGCTGAGTCAATGACTTTCCCTCGGACATGTACTGTTTTATGGGGCGGAACGATTCCTCGGGCACTGGCACAGAACAAGGTGCACAGCACAATTCCACACACGACAAATAACCTACGCACTCTTTGAATCCTCCTAAAAAATTTGGGACTGGGTCGGGATGGTGATGCAGGTGGGTACTTCGTCCGCCGCAGTGTGCCTGGAGACTCTTACACTGGTGACAGAGACAGATGCGTACGGGATGACATTTCCCTGCGAATTTTGAACAATGCCGGTGAGAGTGGCGCGAATTTTTTGTTGTGCCTGCACGGATACCGAGCCAACGAGCAGTACCCTGCGCGCTGCGATCGAACTAGCTTGTTTCAATCACTCCTCCAAAGCCCGTGTACACATTCGGTAATGCCGCAAAAATAGCCGTTGATTGTGAAGCGGGTGTTACACAGGAAAAATAGAAGATCCGCGACACAGCCAGACTCGCCGCCACACGTCTCCTGATACCGTCGTCGAGCCGACATCAGTCGGCGAAGAGCATTGATTTCATTGCATGTTTTGCATTTGGATGTTGGGCGGAAACCCCTATGGGCGCCGGAGAATTTCAGGCAGAGGGATCCGTGTGTCTCTTGAAATTCAGCTTTTCTTAAGTTCGATTTCAGCTTTTCTTAAGGTATTAAGAAGGGTAGGCTGCGGACGATGGATCGAGGCTGAAACCGCCGGCTATCGGCGGCGCAGCAGAATGCTGTCCAGTAGGCTCGGGAAATTTAATCTGAAAAACGGAACTGTGCAGCGGAACACTTTCGACGGTGAGTTCGGCCTGGTGGGCATCGGCAATCCAGCGGGCAATGGCCAGGCCTAATCCGTTTCCCGCTTGCGTCTTTTTCTCCCGCAGGTCGGCCTGATAATAACGCTCAAAGACACGTCGACGTACGTCCTCCGACATTCCAATGCCGGTATCGCGCACTGTCAGAATAACTGCGTTGTCGCTTCGCGATACCGCTGCGGCAATCTCGCCATGCTCCGGCGTGTATTTAATGGCATTGTCCAGGAGAATGCCTAAAAGCTGTTGCAGCAGCAGTTCATCTCCCTCGATATACACTGCCTCGTCCGGGAGATGCCAATACAGCAGGATGCCGCTGGACTCCGCCAGGTCTTCGACGCGCCTGCAACCACTCACCACCAGGTCACAGATATTGATTCGCTGAAATGCCACCTCGTGGCTGAAGGTGTCGCTGCGAGCCAGAGAAAGCAGCGCATCCAGCAAGGTGGATGCAGTGCGGCATTCGGTGACAACCTTGCCTAAGTCCTCGCGATATTCCTCTTCGGTATGGTGGCGGTGGAGCGAAAGCTGGGCGGTGGCCAGTATCACCGTGATCGACGTTCTGAGATCGTGCGAAACATCCGCGGAAAATTTGCTGAGACGCAACACTGCCGTTTCAAGCCTGCCCAGCAGCTGGTTCCATGACACCGCCAGGTGCTGTATTTCATCTTTTGCGGAAGGCACCGGCAAGCGCGCGGACAAGTTGCCGATGCCGATGTTCACGGCTGCCTTGGTCATGCGGTAGACCGACTTCAGCGCATGCCGGCTGAGCAGGTATCCGCTAATCCCGGCGAGGCTCAGCAATCCCGGCATCAGCACCAGCAGCGCATTGCGATACATGCGCAGCATATAGAACTCTTCATCCAGTACGCCGCCGATATAGAGACGGACCGGCTGGCCTTTCAACAGGGTCTGGTGACACATCACCATCGCCGACCGGTGTTCGAGTGTCTGGAATAAGAAAACGGTATGGGTGCAATCTTTCGGGCGGACCGAGATCAGGTCGGCGCGATTTACATCGAGTGGAAAGAGCAGGCTTCCATACAGGTTGCGAATCTCAAATAAATTTCCTTCATGGGTGACGACGGCATAATTTCGCAGCTGCTCCGACAGTGGCAAAGGATTGCGTTCCGCCTTATTGTCCTTGAGGAACTGAATCAATCGCTGCTCGCGCCCGCGCAGGTGTGACTTCTTTGCCTGGAAGAGAGCGAATCGTAAAGCACCGAAGGATAGCACTCCGAACAGCAGCAATCCGGCAAAAGTGACCAGCGAATACCAGAGAGCAAGTTGGGCTCGGACAGAGAGATCGCGCATATGCCGGCACCTTAACTCGCCACAAACATATAGCCGGCCCCGTGAATGGTCCGGATCAGGGTGTGATTGTCGTCTGCTTTGTCTTCCAGCTTGGCTCGCAGTCCGTGAATGTAGACCTCCAAAGTATTTTCTTTTACGTCCGCAAGATGTCCCCACCCGGCTTCAATCAGCTGCTCGCGGGAGGTGACAAGGCCGGTGCGCCGCATCAATACTTCCAACAGCTCGAACTGCTTGCGGGTAAGGTAAATTTGTTTATTTTTGCGTATTGCAACTCTGCGACTCGGGTCTAACGTGATATCGCCGGCGTGAACGACAGGAGGCTCGGTCACAGGCTGCATGCGCCGGGCGATGGCGCACACGCGCGCCAAGAGAATTTCCAGCAGAAAGGGCTTGACCAGATAATCGTCGGCGCCAAGATCGAAGGCTCGCAAAATCTTTGGCACGGCATCCACCGCTGTCAGCACCAGGATCGGTGTTTTGCAGCGACGCGCGCGCACGTGCTCCAGAACGGACAGACCATCCATTCCGGGCAGGTAGATATCCAGCAGAGCGACGTCGAATTTTTCTGCGGCATCCGGTCCGCGCCTTCACTCCCATTGTGGGAGATGAAGACCTGATGCCCGTTCTCTGTCAGACCGCGGTCGACGAGTCTGGCGATTCTCTTGTCATCTTCGATTACCAGAATGTTCAACGAACTGGTGCAAGGGTATTTGACGTTGTGTGACAGGACGGTAAAAATCCGGCAGTTCGGCCACGGACAGCCGTGTGGAGATCCGCATTCGCACCGCCGATATCTCCATCAGGGGCTGCCCTGCTGCGACCCCGCGCCAAAATTTTCTGCGTCTTACAATAGAAAGACAGCGCATGGATTGTTGTTGAGGATGCAGCCGCAGACGGCTCGCATCCTATGCATCTCACAACGAGAGTACTCAGCGTGAAGGAGCAGGACAGAATGGATATTCAAACGATCGATCAGCAATACAGCCAGCTACAAAATGCCTCGCAGCAAGTGGAACAGGAACTGAGGGAGCTGGCGACGAAGTTGCAGGCTGAATCCGCGGGCGGGAATTCACAAGCTCGCGAATGGGTTTTGGATTTGAAAGAGATTGCACTGGCCATCCAGTCACAGCAGCAGCAAACCATGAATCTGCTGCAGGCGATCCATGGTTTTGTGGCCAATCAAAACCAGGCTTATGGCCAGGGATATCCGCAGCCCGTGCAAGCGGGCTATCCCCAGGCCGGATATGTCCCCGGCGGCGTCCCTGGGCAATCGACGGGCGGGCTGGGAGGATTTCTGCAATCTGGATTTGGTCGCGCCATGGAGATGGGCCTGGGATTTGGCCTGGGCGATGACCTGATGCGGAAGATTTTTTAGCTCGAGCGCGGCAGCGGCGAACACTGCAAGAACCATGGCGGGGCGCGAGGTTCTGAAACGCGCCTCCGCCAGCCGCTTGTGAGGGTCACTCCGGCAGGAAGCCTACAACCAGGTTTCTTTGGGGGGAACCACGGGGAATGGATTCTGCTTAAGCTCGCCGCACCAGTTGCCGGACGCGACCACCCTGCTCGGTAATGCCATCGAGGACGCCTTCAAGGCGACCCAACATTTCATGACCGTCCGTTAACAAATCGGGAACATGCTTCCACAGTTCCTTTATCGCTTCCGGATCCTCGGATAGGATGACTGCTGCTCCCAAACCCGAAGCTGTCAGCGCAGCCTTCTTTCGTCCGGTCAGCAACAATGCAGCACCGGCAACCAAGGACCCTGCTGCCAGCGCTCGCAACCAAGTCATTTCCTGTTCCATTGGGTTACTCCTTTCGCAAACTCTATCAGATTAGAGATGCATATGTGAGTCATTTCAGTTGCGGAAAACTGGTACAAAATCTGAATTCTGGGGAGAGGCGTCTTTTCAAGAATTTGCAGAAGTGGCGTTTACCGATGCGCAAACGTCTGCACACCCTTCGGGCCGGCAAAGTGAGAGGTGATTTACGATGCCTGCAGACGGCGCCGACTCCAGCGGAAGGCTCTCCACCCATAGATTGCCAGGTTGGCAACGCATACGGTAACGCCGCAAATTGTCAGAAGAGTCGCTGAAACATTTGGATAGACAACAGAACTAATGTAATGCTGCAGGAAATTCCCGCCAGTCGACGCCACACCAGCGCGCTGCTGGAAAAAATCTTCAGCCATGGTGAGAGGACAGGGCCACGGTCCAACCTCGACGATGATTCCCCACACCAGCGACGCGATGTGGAAGACAGTCAACCCTCGTCGGCCGGAAGTCCAGAAGGCTCCAAAGATCACCCACAGGATCCAGGCAAGATGCACCACCAGCACCAGGACCACAGCCGCGTTGTTCATCTCCGCCTCGTTCATGGAGCTGCATCCTTATTTATGCTGGTTAGACTCTGCAAATTTGCGATTCGACGGTCGACAGAGCGGCACGAAATGGGTGAGATGCCTGGCCCGAGGGATGACGCTTGCCGCATATCAATGGCTCTGCTACGCTCAGTCGTTGGAAAGTTTCGCACCCAAAAGGACCCACTATGAAAATCAGGAATCTGGCCGTACTTTCTGCAGTTCTGGCGGTTGCTGGAATGTGGACGATGCCTCCGATCGAGGCACAAACAGCAATGAGTGCCGCCCCTGCAGCGACCACCACGCCAGCGCAGGTTGTGGATCAACTGCTGAGCATGGTCGAGGGAGAGATGGTTCCGCTGGTAGAAGCCATGCCCGC
Organism: uncultured Acidobacteriota bacterium; assembly: GCA_963735505.1. Classification (GTDB taxonomy): domain Bacteria; phylum Acidobacteriota; class Terriglobia; order Terriglobales; family Acidobacteriaceae; genus JAKAAZ01. Next base: position 1,200,454 of record CAVTLR010000019.1, read on the forward strand.
CGACAAATTCGATTTTGCTCCGACCAACGGAAATTTCAAAGGGGTTCGCACCTTCGGGGAACAGGTACAGCACGTGATCGCGGCCAATTACTACATGTTCGGCGCGGCGTCTTCCCTGCAAACGCCGGATCGGCAGACATTCAAGGCGATGAAGACGAAAGAACAGCTGGTCCAGGGACTAAAAGATTCGTTTGCATTTGGACATCGCGCCATTGCAACCCTGACAACTCAAAATGCGATGGAGGCGGTGAAACCCGTTGATGGAATCTCCACACGCGGGGGAATCATGGCGTTCGCCATCATTCATATGAACGATCACTTCGGTCAGATGGTGGAATACCTGCGCATGAATGGCATTGTGCCGCCTTCCAGCCGGCCGAACGCCAAATAACGAAAATCACCCAGCGTGGAACTACCCTTATGCGAGGACCGTATATGACCTCGTGTACGGGTAGTTTTGTCCCGGTAACAGTATTCCGGGACCCCCGAGAAAACGGAGGCACCATCATGCATTTTCGCCGGACAATCGTCACTCCAACCATTGCGCTCACGGTACTCGTGCTCACACCCGCGGCGCTGTTCGCCGCCGAGGGCACATTCGACAAGACACTCACCGTCAACGGCGCTGCCACCCTCGCCATCAGCACCGGCTCGGGATATATCCACATCACGCCCGGCCCCGCAGGTTCCATCCACATCGTCGGCCATGTCCACTCCTCCAACGGCTTGCTCTCCGGCTCGCCGGAAGAGAACGTCCGCCACATCACCGACAATCCCCCCATCGTGCAAGATGGCAACAACGTTGAAGTCGGTATGCACACCCATTACAGCAACGTGTCCATTGACTATGTTGTAACCGCGCCCAGCGGCACGAACGTCAACGCCAACTCCGGCTCCGGCGATCTGAACATCACCGGCCTCAGCGCTCCATTAAAGGCCTCAACTGGATCAGGAAACGTCTTCGCCAACCAGCTCACCGGCGACGTTGCTCTCAGCACTGGTTCAGGCGATATCCATGCATGGATGAGCGGCGCCCATTACACCAAAGCGGAAACCGGAAGCGGCACAATCCGGCTCGAAGGCGTCACCGGTGGACTCTATGCACAGACTGGTTCCGGCGATATCACCATCTCCGGCAAACCGGGTGATAACTGGAAGCTCGAAACCGGCTCCGGCTCTGTCACTCTTAACACCGGACAGAGTGGCTTCAACCTTGACGCCAGCACCGGTTCCGGCGACGTTCACAGCGATCCTCCGCTGACGACGCACGGAACTCTGAATCACCACCATGTGACCGGAGAAATCAACGGCGGCGGTCCTACCGTCCGCGTCGACACCGGCTCCGGGGACGTTCGCATCCACTAAATTAGAGGGCGGGAAAGGTGGAGAGTGCAAACTCCACTTCCCGCCGGTCCTTTTTTCTGCCGGCAGTATTGTGGAATCTGTCAGGAAAATTGTCGGCGACGAATCTCGGATGAAGGAATTTGTTTCTTCTAGAGGTTCTGTTTTGCCCACCTACAAATCATGATCAAATTCAGGTGAAATGTACCGTTGCGGATGGGCGATTCTGCTAACCTTGCCCCCCAATTCAGCATCCAATCAGGTGAGGACGTCAGTAGAAGTTCGAGGCAGAATTCTTCGGTTTGCTGTTGTGTTCTGAGTTTTCCTACCTACTTCTCCCCTACATCGAAGGAGTTTTTCCGGCATGTTGAGTCATTGCGCCAATCCGAATTGCAAGAAGCCACTGCATTATTTACGCGAGGGCAAGGTATTTCTTTTCTCTCGCAAGAACAGCTCCAAACAAAATTCCAATCCGTTTCAGCTATTGGAACATTATTGGCTTTGCGGAGAGTGTGCCCGCAGCTGGACGCTGACTATGGACGGCGATCAGGGCGTGCAATTGTCAGCCAGGAAGCGGCGCCGGCTTCGCACCACGTATCAGCGGCAATCGCCGCTACCAGCGCACTAAATATCGTTCACTTTCGAGCCGACCTGGTAACGTGGGTTAGGTTTTGGCGACTGGAGCTGCGCTCTTTTTGCTGCAGCCGCAGGCGTCTTCCTGGTAAGGATCGGCGCGATAGTAGCCGGCCAGCGAATAGAACCTGACCTTCAGCAGGTCCTCGAGCATTTTCAAACCGTCTTTCAGGTAGCTGATGCGCGAGCGCTCATCATGCCCCCAGGTGACCGGGACCTCGTCAATCCGCATTCCCAACCGCAGGGCGATGTACAGAATTTCAGGATCAAATCCCCAGCGTTCGATGCGCTGCCGAATGAAGATGGTTTGCGCTGCTTCCCTGCGAAACGCCTTGAATCCGCATTGCGTATCGGCCAGCGGAAGATTCATGATCAGCCGCGTGAGCCAGTTGAAGCAGCGTCCGAAGAATCGACGATACAGCGGCTGGCGAAGCGTCTGGCGAGACCGATCCAGCCAGCGCGACCCGATGGCCACGTCGGCGCCGTTGGCGATGGCGGCAAACAATAGCTCCGCCTCTTCAATGGGCGCGGACAGATCGGCATCGGTAAACATGACGATTGCACCTCGCGCCTGCAGCATGCCGCTGCGCACGGAGTAGCCTTTACCGCGGTTGCCGGGGTTTTCGATCAGGCGAATATTGGGATGCTTCCGCGCTTCTGCGGCAACAATGGCGGCAGTGTCATCGCGCGAGCCGTCATTCACCACCAGCACCTCAGCAGTCCAGCCGTGAGTTCGAATGCAGTGAGTGACTCGATCCAGGGTGGCGCCGATGCGTGCCTGCTCATTGAAAGCGGGAATCACGATGCTGTATTGCGGCTGTTCCATAGTCGTCAAATGCCGGTCGCCAGATGCCGAATGCGGGCGGTGCAAAATTCAAGGGTGAAGGGAGAGTGCCGCATGCCGAGCACGAAGTCTGCACCAATTATGGTGGAAGCCTGATAATTCTGCAATCTCGTTTGTGGAACTGGTATGGATGTGATCCAGCCACCTTCCGGTGCTACACTCCCCGGTATGGACGTGCAAACCGAGACGACTCGTGGACATTCCTTCTGGTTCTGGCTCAGCCTGGTTGGCGGGCTATTTCTGCTGTTTGTTGTGCTCTTGTGGACCGCGGCATGGCATGTGATGCGATCCTCCGGCGGGTCAGCCTCCGGTTTTGATGGGTTCGGTTCCGGCAGGATTGCCGTGGTGGACCTGAAGGGCGTGATCCTGTCCCCGGATAAAACCGATGAGCAACTGGAGAAGTTTGCCAACGACGATTCCGTCAAGGCCATCATTCTGCACATCGATTCTCCGGGCGGCGGGGCTGCAGCTTCGCAGGAGATTTATCACGAGGTTTTGCGCATCCGCAATCACCACAAGAAACGCATTGTCGCGTCCATTGAGAGTGTCGGCGCCAGTGGTGCATACTACATCGCCACAGCCACCGACAAAATTTACGCCAACCAGGCCAGCATCGTCGGCAGCGTGGGCGTAATTATGGAGTGGATCAACTACGGCGACCTGCTGAAATGGGCCAAGCTGAAGAATGTGACGCTGAAAGCCGGGGCGCTGAAGGATGCCGGCTCGCCAACGCGGGACCTGACACCGGCCGAGCAAGCCTATTTCCAGGGCCTGATTGACAACATGCATGCGCAATTTATCCAGGACGTGGCGACCGGGCGGCATCTGCCGGTCAAGGATGTTCAGACGCTGGCGACCGGGCAGGTATGGACCGGCCAGGAGGCGCTGCCGCTGCATCTGATCGACCAATACGGTGGCTTTCGCGAGGCGCTACTGGACACGGCTCGCGCTGTGGGTATAAAAGGAGAGCCGGTGATTGTTCGCCCGCGCGAACCCCATCCCGGCATGCTCGACCTGATGCTCGGGGCCGACTCCAAGCTACCTTTCCCCAGTCCCGACGAGTTGCAGTCCCTTCTGGAGAAAAGTCCAGGATTTTATTTTCTGTGGCAATAAGTTGTTGTGATATCGATGCGCAAACCCCGGCATGCATCCTATACTCTGAAGGAGAAAGGGCCTGTTCATGACCAAAGCCGATCTTGTAGTGGACGTAATGCGACTGGGGGATCTGACGCGCACTGACGCGGAGACGATCATCGAGACCATCTTTGATTCCGTCGTAGCTGCTTTGCGCTCCGGCGATAAGATCGAAATCCGCGGATTCGGCAGCTTCCGCACGCGGCAGCGCAATCCTCGAATTGGCCGTAATCCAAAGACGGGTGCGCGCGTCGAAGTTCCCTCGAAACGGGTACCCTACTTCAAGCCCAGCAAGGATTTGCGCGACCTGGTAAACCACCAGGCAAACGGCGAAGCGAAAGCGGCTCCGCCTGCCTCGGCGCAAACCGCCGAAAACGCTGCTACGTCGTAGCGCGTTACATTCGATTCGCAGCCAGCATCTTCAATAGCGCACCCGTGCGCGAAATATCGGGCCGCCGTGTGTTCGCGGTTCTTCAGCCACACTCAGGGAATCAGAAGGATCTTGGAGACTCCCCCAGCTTCAGCGGTGGTTTGTGCTTCGCGCACCTGTGATAACTTCATTTTTTTCGCGATGGGAATAGAAAATTCACCCCCGGCGACAGCCTCGGCCAACTCATGCAGGCGCTTCGAGTCCGGATGAGCCCAGACCTGCTGCACGCGAAAGCCTTTGCCTTGTGACCCCGGAGGCGCGCCCAATACGGAGGCGAGAACGCCATTCGGTCGGATGTGCGGCATCAGCTTTTGAATGACATCGTGACCCACCGTATCTGCGATGGCGTCAACCTGAGCCAGCGACGCGATCGCTTTGTCGTCGTCCAAAGCCACTATCTGCTCGGCACCCAGCGTCTCCGCTTCTTTGCGTTGACTGGTTTTCACGCCGGCAATGACCTTCATGCCGTGCTTTCTGGCAACATAGACGGCGGTGCGTCCAACATTGCCGACGGCACCCGTGACCAGCACAGTTTGGCCGGGCTTCGGCTGCACTCCATCTTCAATCAATTGTGATCCGGTTAGAACCACCAGCGGCAGAGCGGCGGCATCTTCGGTGTTGAGACCCTCTGGAATGTGGGTCAAGTCCTCCGGCTTCGCAACCAGAAATTCGGCATAGGCGCGATTCACCAGGCCCATGACGCGATCACCGACCTGAAATCCCTGGGTTCCCGAACCGAGCGAGACGACCGTGCCTGCGACGTCGCGACCCAGGATTGCCGGCAGCTTGAGCGGCATGGCGTCCTTCCTGTCTCCACGTCGCAATTTCCAGTCAATTGGATTGACGCTGGTCGCAGCCACTTTCACTAGAAGCTCGCCGGCTCCCGGTTTCGGGTCTGGGACATCTTCATAAAACAGCTGATTGACTCCGCCATAGGCGTGCAACTGAACTGCCTTCAAATTCGTGTCCTCCCGGAGCAATGTCGTTCGATCGCTTCCCATCCATTAGGAAGCGCGCGGGCCGAGGACTGTTGCTTGCCGGATCAGCATTGGGTTTCACGCGCGAAATCGGTCGTAAGTGGCCGGATCTCGCCGCGAGAGAGGCCGACGCCGTATCATTTTCCATGCACCTCGCGGTCCTTACCCTGGAGTTGAGACTGGAGTACGCCCGGTCGCTGAAAGATCGTCGCCAGTGTGTTCGCAGCCTGAAAGATTCGCTGCGGCACGGGTTCAACGTCTCCGTTGCAGAGCTGGATGAAGTGATTGTGTGGCAGCGCGCCACGGTCGGCATTGCGGCTGTTTCGGCTTCCAGAGACTATCTTCGCGGACAAATGCAGCAGGTGGAAGAAGCCAGCATTCGCATTGTGGAAACACACGGGGGCCAGGTGAGCGACAGCTTTGTGGAATTCTTCCCGGAAGAATAATGACGCCTTGAATGGTTGATTGGGCGCAAGTTTGATATTCTCATTCGTTTGCTAGTTTCATCGAAGCCGACCTGTGGAGGCGATGGACTGGAAAGGGGTGAGAGCATGCCAGAACAGCGCGGACGGACCTATCACCAGAACCGCGTAGCGGAAACGCTGCGTGAGGAAATCAGCGCCATGCTGGAAGGCCAGCTGAGCGATCCACGCATCAACTTCGGCTATGTCAGCGAGGTGGTGCTGGCTCCGGGGGGCAAATCGGCACGCATTTATGTAGCCGTGGACGGGGACAGCAAGGATGAGGCCGATATGCTGGAAGGCCTGGAAGCGGCGCGCGGATACATTCGCCATCAACTGCTGCAGCGGATGGGCGTCCGTCATATTCCGGAACTGTTTTTCCAGGTAGACCACTCCGAACCGGTACGGGCCAGAATTGATGAGCTGTTGAGCAGAGTGGAACGACGCAATCGCCAAAAGGAAAGACTGCAGCAAGAGAATGCGGAAGCCGCAGCGACGGCAAAGCCTGGATCAAGCGAGCCCGAATAGGAATGACCGAGCCTTCTACGAGCGAGCGACACACGCCGGCGGATTTCATTCGCAATGCCGGAGAAGTCGAGACTCTGACGCGCAATACTGCCCAGGGGTCGATCGTGGGAGTGTTGGACGCAATCCGGCAGCGGCAGCGCTTTCTGCTGACGTCGCATGCGCGGCCGGATGGCGACGCCGTGGGTTCCCTGCTGACGCTGTGGATGACGCTGAGCGCAATGGGCAAGCAGGCGGAGATGCAGCTGTTCGATCCAGTGCCTGTGATTTATGGAACGCTTCCGGCAGCGGATCAGATCCGGCAGTTTGCCGGCCCGATGGTAGGATTTGAGCCGGATGCGGTGATCTTCCTGGAGTGCGACAGCATCGGACGATCACGCCTTGAAGGTCTGGACGACAAATTTCTCATCAATATTGACCACCATACCAGCGGTACTCCGTTCGCCCATGTGAACTGGATTGATACCAAGGCAAGCGCCGTGGCGGAGATGGTGTATCGGCTGGCTGTCGCAGCCAAGGTAAAGGTAACGCCAGCCATGGCGACATGCCTCTACACGGCGTTGCTGAGTGACACCGGTTCATTCTGTTATGAAGGCACCGGAGCCAGCACCTTTGCGCTGGCCAAGGAACTGGTCGACATGGGAGCGACCCCGGCGCGGATTGCCGAGGATTTGTACTTCAGCAACCCGCTCTCGAAGATGCGTTTGCTGGGAGCGGCGCTGACGACATTGCAACGCGATGGCTGCGTGGCATGGCTATGGGTCACGCATGACGATATGGTTCGCCTGGGGGCCAGCGAGGAGGATGCGCTCGGCATCGTGAACTACGCGATCGGGATTGCAGGGGTCGAGGTTGCAGTCTTTCTGCGTGAGATGGCGGATCGGCGCATTCGCGTCAGTCTGCGCAGCAAGAGCACGGTTCGCGTGACCCATGTCGCCGAGCAGTTTGGCGGCGGCGGACATGAAAATGCCAGTGGCTGCACTTTGGAGGGTCCTGTCGAAGCGGCTACGGATCGCATTTTGCATGCGGTGCACCAGCACCTGCGTCTGCACGCTGTCACGGAACACGCCTGAAGCTTTTCGCTTAAACATCACACAGATTCGCCGCCTGTAGCAGTCCCGCATAGGGATCGCCGGCCGGGATAAACTCGTGCGCGACATATCCGTGGAAGTTGGCAGCCACGATTCCGCGCATGACGCCGTCCCACTGCACCTCCTGCTGATCGTTCAGTTCATGACGCCCGGGAACGCCGCCAGTATGGAAGTGACCGATCCACTGAATGTTCTGCTGGATGGTGTCAATCAAATCGCCTTCCATAATTTGCATGTGGTAGACGTCGTAAAGCAACTTCACATTCGGTGAATTTACCTGCTGCATCACGTCCACTCCCCAGGCGGTGTGGTCGCACATGTAATCCTTATGATTTACCTTGCTGTTCAGCAGTTCCATGCAGATGGTGACGCCGTGATCCTCCGCAATTTTCTTCACTCGATTCAAGCCGATCACCGTATTTTTTGCGCCTTGTTCATCGGAGAGTCCGGCGCGATTGCCTGAAAACGTGATGACGTTGGGAACGCCGGCCTTGGCGGCCAGAGGAATATTTTTGCGGAAGCCAATTTCGATGGCAGCGTGATTTTCGAGGCGGTTCAGGCCTTGGGCAATCTCTCCGCCGCCGGCGTACCCCATGGTGCAGATCAAGCCATAGCGCCGCGGCACGTCATACTCGTCGGGATTGAGGAGGTCAACACCTTTCAATCCGATGTGCGCTGCGTAGACTGCCAAGTCATCCAACGGAATATGCGGATAGCACCATTGGCACACAGATTGTTGAATCCTTCCGCGTCGAACGACGGGTGCATCACTCGCGGAGCCTAGCGCCGGGGCAGACGCGACGGCTGCGCTGGCGGCGATGCTTTGCAACATGCGACGTCGAGAAATTCTCATTGCAACTATCCTGCCAGATTCAAACGATGCTTTGCACGGGGGTCTTCCTGCGTTTCCGTCGGCGACGGGTCGGTGATGTACCGGATTTTCGCCTCCCGTCGTCATTCATCGCCGCATTTGGTAGGCTGAGTAAGGTCTTCGCGCGTATCGTTGCGAAGCTGAGTACTCAGGACGAAGTGATCGCAAATCGAAGCGACAATTGGAGACAATACCTGCCAGGCGGAGCGTTCTGGCAGAAGCTGACCACCGCAACGGTGGCTGAGTTTGCCACGCTGGTGGGCTTCACGACCTTCTTTCTCGGATATGGGCTGATTCCCTACCTGGGTGGGTCGGTGATTGGCCTGGTCGGCGCCGACGAGCCCCGCTATGCGCAAATCGCGCGGGAAATGCTGGCGCGGCACGACTTCATCACTCCTGTTTTGTATGGCAAGCCATGGCTGGAGAAGCCGGCGCTCTATTATTGGCGCGCCATGTTCTCTTTTAAGGATTTTGGCGTTCACGACTGGTCCGCGCGGCTGCCTTCGGCGGAATTTGCTTTCATTCTGGTCATCCTGATTTATCTGCACATGCGACGGTTTCGACCGGGCGGGCAGTTGGACGCTGCCCTGATCACCGTATCCTGCGCCGGCATTATTGGATTTGCCCGTGGTGCCTCAACCGACATGCAACTGGCGGCACCTTTCTGCATTGGCATGCTGGGCTGGTATGCCTGGTATGAGACCGACAAGAAATTCTGGCTGTTCGACCTGTATTTTTTCGGCGGGGCGGCGACACTGGCCAAAGGCCCAGTCGCGCCCGTTATGGCGTTCGGCATTATTTTTCTGTTTGCAGCTCTGCGTAAAGAATGGTCGCTGCTGCGGCGCACGATCTGGATTCCGGGGATCGTCTTATATTTGGCGATGGTGTTGCCGTGGTTTATCGCGGTGCAGCATCGAAACCCCCAGTTCCTCCGAGTGTTTTTCTGGGAACACAATCTTGAGCGCTTCGCCACGGACCGTTTTCGTCACTCGCAGGCAATCTGGTTCTACATTCCGATTATGACGTTGGCCTTGCTGCCGTGGCTTGCCCTGGCGTGGGCGGCATGCTGGGATGCGGTCCGCGATTCCATCGATGAATGGAAGGTGCGCCGCAATCCAGACCGCTACATCGGCAATCCCAGGGCAGGTGACGCGTTTCCTGAGTTCCTGGTGTTGTGGGCCGCCTTCCCCATCGTGTTTTTCAGCTTCTCCCAATCGAAACTTCCCGGATACATCTTGCCGGCAGTTCCGCCGATCACAATTCTTTGTGGCGACTATCTGAACCGCATACGAAAACGTGGCCTGAAGATGCCCCTGGTCACGATCCACGCCATCGTAGTAGGGGCGTTAGTGGCGGCAACGCTGATGCTGCCGATGATCCTGATCCATCCGCACCAGTGGCCGCCGCTGCGGGTCATTCTTGCCGCGATGATGGAGGGCGCTGCCGTTGCGATCGCGATTCTGGTGGTGGTTGTACGTTTTGGCATGAACCGTCTACGCGTGGCAACGCTGGTGCCTGTGGCGCTGATTCTCATCTTCCTGCTGGGAACGCGCAATGGCACCCTGCTCGACCAAAAATATTCAGCCCGAACTTTGGCGCATGAGATCTCTGCTCTGCCCGATGCGCCTCATATGGTTGAGGTCTACCAGGCGCGCCGCGACGTCCAGTATGGTTTGGGGTTTTATCTGGACGAGCGTGTTTCCAACTATCAGCGAGCCGGCGTTCCCCCAGAAGCGCATCTGCTGGTGGTGCAGGACTTTTCCAACCAGGCAGAGGAACAGCACTCGCAGGATCACCTGAAACAACTTCTGGCGGGCCGAGACTATGAGCCGTTATTTTTCTATCGCCCGCAGGATCTGACGGTCTATCGAGTGAGCCCGCTGTCGCAGTAACCCTCCGGAAGCCATCGTTTACGGCCTTGGGCGCAAGGGTGTCAGTTCATATACGCCTGCAAAAACCGATTCGATTTCTGGAATTGCGGCTTTTCGATTCCACCCACAATGCCGTACACTCGCGCCATACGGTTGATATCTCCGGCATCGTGTATTCGCGAGTTTTGTTCCCCTGGATTCGACCGCGAAGTCGATCATGACCTCCGCACTCGAGCTCGAGTTTTTAGACCTGCGCCATTTCTCCGCCCAGCATCTTCGCCCGCTGCTGGAAGAGGAGAGTGCGCTCTGGAGCCAGCGCCTCCATTGGGACTATCGCAGCTCCGCCAGCCTTGTACTGCAGTACATCGAATCGCACCTGTTGAGCGGCTATGCAGCGCTGGATCAAGGCCGTGTCTGCGGCTACATCTTCTGCGTGTATGAGACCAACAAGGCTGTCATTGGAGATGTATTTGCGTCCCGCCAGGGAGTGGACGAGACCGCTGCCGTGGCGATCGAACTGCAGCTGATTGATCGTCTGCTGGAGACATTGCAGCACTCCCCCGACCTGACACGGGTAGAAGCCCAACTGCTGCTGCATCCGCATAGCCTGCATCGAGAACCGTTTGAGCGTGCCGGCTTTCAACTGTATCCGCGATTATTTATGGAGCTGGATTTAGCGCCGTCAGAAGCGATGGGAACCACTCTCCCGGCGCGTGTGGAGGAGTTTGCAGGTCCGGGCGGAGGACATTATCGCCGCTGGAAGAACTCTGACTTCGAGCTGTCTCCACAATTGATCACCTCGGCATACTCAGGACATATCGACAGCGAAATCAACGATCAGTATTTGTCGTTGGGAGGGGCACAGCGGTTTTTGCATAATGTGGTGCGTTTCCCAGGATGTGGGATTTTTGAGGAGCAGGCCTCCTGGGTGGTGGCTTCGCCCAACAATGATCGTCTGTTTGGGCTTTTGTTATGTTCGCGCGTGAGTGCAGGTGTAGGCCACGTGACGCAGCTATGCGTGCTGCCTGAGTTTCAGCGCCAGGGAGTGGGAGAAAAGCTGCTCGAACTGTGTGCCGCCTCCCTGCGGGCCACTGGATGCACCTCGGTTACCCTAACAGTCACCGAACGAAATGCCGGCGCCGTGAATCTTTACCGGCGGCTCGGCTACCATGTGCAACACCGGTTCGACGCGATGTTGTGGGAGAAGCGCTGGCACTAGCGGTAGCTGTTGAAATTCGCTGGAATGAGTCAGCCTATGCGGATGGAAAGGTTTGGCTGCGTCGCTTCAGTGCTTGATGAGCCACATCGCCCAACTTGCGGCGATGGTACCCAGCACAAACAGGCAGAAGCAATAGACGCCGTAGCGAATCATGGCGCGGGTTTCTGACCGCTGGGTAATTCCAAAGACGACAGACGTGAACAGCGCGAACAGCAGTACCGCGGTGAAGTGAGAGGGTGTGTACATCAGCTCTTCCTCCCCAGGCGCAGGCTGTGGGCATCCACGGCGGAAATGAAGTTCAGCAGGCCGGCCACGACGATAAACTTGGTGCCGTAATCCGCGGTGACAACCTGCACGACATTCTGCCCCCATCCAAAAAAGACGGCCAGAACATACAGGATGCCGTTACCAAGATCGCCGATAAACCCCAGCATTTCCAGCAGCTCGCCGGTGTTGGCGGAATAGATTTTGCCATGCATCGCCAAACCGAGGGCGAACATGCAGGTAATGGAGACAAACAGCAAAACGGCGCGAATCCACTTGCCCTGCATCAAGTGGCCGAGTCCGGGAATCATCCAGCCGGCGACGAGAATCATTCCGGCGGGGTATGGTTTGGAGCCATCGACAGGTTGCGTGGCGCTATCCTTCGTGGTGACCTTAGCAGTGGACATCTCCAACGAATATACCAGTTTCGAGGACGACACTTTCATCCCTTCCGCTTCCGATCGTGGCCCGATTTTAACTTCGGGGAAATCTTGCTGAACAAATTCACCTACGACACGATCGCTTCACCATAGTGCTGCACCGTGGGAAACGGGTTGTAGAAATGATGCAGCAAATCGCGCCATTTCTGATATCGGTCAGACTGTCGAAAACCTACGGTGTGATTCTCCAGCTTTTCCCAGTGCACCAACAGCAGATAGCGATTCGATATTTCCATGCATTTGCGCAGCTCGATACCAGCAAAACCGGGCGTAGCTTCGATCAATGGACGAGCTTCACGCATTGCCGCTTCAAAAGCCTCTTCTTCCGACGGACGAACATCCAGAATCGCTACCTCCAGGATCATGAAAATGCCCTCCCACCGCGCTGCTGGAACAGGATCGATATCGTTATAAATATCAGCGCGACATTCACCTTCCGCCGCGTGTGTTATCTAGAAACGTTCTAGATACGCACCAGTTCTTTCTGAATTCGACCCGTCACTTTGGCTTCGCCGGGACGCGTCATCATATCGACTTCGCTGCGCACGCCGAACTCTGGGAGATAGATTCCCGGCTCGACGGAAAAACATGTGTTGGGCAGGATCAGCCGTTCGTCGTGGGTTTCAAAATTATCCAGATGGGCGCCGTTGCCGTGGATGTCGGTCGCAATGTTGTGGCCGGTACGGTGGGTGAAGTATTTTCCAAACCCAGCGGCACGAATCACCTCGCGAGCGGCATCATCCGGCTGCCAACCGGCAATGGGCTGAGTGTTCGCGAAGGCCTGCGAAACACTCTGAATCGCGGCATCGCGAGCCGCTGCCACAGTATCAAACACCTGCTGCTCGCGCGTTGTTGGCTTTCGGCCCACTACGCCAGTCCAGGTAATGTCGTAGAAAACAGTTCCTGGGGAATTCTTCCGCGCCCATATATCGATCAGCAAAAAATCTCCGACCACGATGGGCGCTGTCTTCTCCGCAGTCGGCTCATAGTGAGAATCCGAACTGTTGCGATTGACAGAAACATTCGGACCGTTGTCCCAGACCAGGTCTTCGCGCCGCATCGCTTCCTGCAGCCATTCGACCATGGCAAACTCGGTGGCTCCGCCGGCACGCACGCGGCGACCAATCTCGCGGAAACCCTCCGCCAAAATCGCATCAATCGCCTGCTGCGCCGCGTAATGGCTGGCAATCTGGTCGTCGCTTAAGACCGCTTCAAAGTGACTGACCAGGTCGGCGGAACTGACAATCTGCTTGCCAAGACTACGCAGCACTTCGATGGTGCCTGCATCGACCATCGATACATACATGATTGCGTTGCGCGGAGAGTATTGCATGGCCAGGCGCGTGGAATTTTCGAGCAGTGCCGTCAACTGCGCTTCCAGTTCCTGCCATGTCGAGTAGACCGCCTTCGAGCCGGGCAGTGTATCGAGCCTTCCCTGCTCAATCCGGTGTACCAGTTTTCTCGGTTCGCCCTGCGCGGGTACCAGGTAGAACCAACGCCGTGTGACGTGCAATGAATCGCTCAGCCCCAGGATGCGATAGGCGATCGGGTCGCGATGGTGATGATCGTAAAAGAGCCAGCCCTCTAGACCGGCTGCCTGCAATGCAGATTGAATCGCTTCAAGGTTCATACGTGGGACTTCCATTTTAGACCGTTGATCGCCTACCCGCAGCATGAAGCGTCGCCCCGTTTGCGCAACCATAGAGTTGCATTTCTTCCCAAGCCTCGCTATTATGCAACCAGGAGGTTGCATAATCATGAGCGACCGGATTGAGAAACGCATCGAACTGAGTGCACCTGTGTCGAGAGTTTGGAAGGCATTGACGGATTATCGCCAGTTTGGCGAGTGGTTTCGCGTGAAACTGGACGGCCCTTTCGTTGCGGGACAAGTTGCACGCGGGCACATGACCTATCCCGGATATGAACACCTGAAATGGGAGGCCGTCGTTCAGGCGATCGAGCCGGAGCATCTCTTCTCCTACACCTGGCACCCGTATGCGGTAGATCCCCACGTCGATTACTCTGAAGAACCACCGACGCTGGTTGAGTTTCGACTCGAGAAGACCGCAAAGGGAACATTGTTGTTACTCACCGAATCCGGCTTCGACAAGATTCCCATAGGTCGACGTGAGGAAGCGCTTCGCAAAAACGATGGCGGCTGGACAGCGCAGATGAAAAACATTGAGGATCACCTTGAGAAGCATCCGTAGTCAAACATTGCAGCAGCGGCGCACAAACGCGCCGGTCTTCGCGGCCCTGGGGGATGGGACCAGGTTGTGGCTGCTGGCAAAACTCAGTCGTGGCGATAGATTTTCTATCTCCCAACTTGCCGACGGCTCGAAACTCACCCGGCAGGCCATTACCAAGCATTTGCGCGTACTGGAACGCGTCGAGGTGGTGCGCTCGATTCGCTGCGGACGCGAAAGGCTTTTTCAGTTCAATCCGGCGCCGATCGCGGAGATGATGCAGTACCTGGATCAAGTTTCAGCGCAGTGGGACGAAGCCCTTGGACGACTAAAATCATTCGTCGAAGAGTGAAGCTGTCGATACGAGAACGGCAATCACTCGACTTAAGATTCCTTGTGTGGCCGCCCTGCGCCGAGTCGCATTTTGCGAGAACGCCGTCGAATGCGACACTAATGTTCGGTACCAGGTTTTCAATCGCTCGAGACACCCCTTCTGAGGTATTCAGTCCCATGACTCACCGAATGCTGCGCCTTGTGTTGGCGCCAATGCTGATGGCAGGCCTCTGCTGCTCGATCGCGAGCGCCCAGGAATTTCAGACGATTGAGAAGGATTTTGCGCAGCATGTGACCGTAAAGAAACTGCCCAATGGCCTGACTCTGATTGTTTGCGACCGGCCGGAAGCGCCGGTGTTCAGCTTCTTTACCATTGTGAACGCGGGCAGCGTGCAGGATCCAAAAGGAGAAACCGGGATCGCGCACATGTTTGAGCACCTGGCCTTCAAGGGAACCAAAGATATCGGCACCACCGATTACCCTGCGGAAAAAATCGCGCTGGCAAAAGTGGAGCAATCGTATGCCGCTTATGACGCGGAATATCGCAAGCGCGTCGGCCAGGATCCAGCCAAGCTGAAAGCGCTGAAGGCGCAGTTCGACGCTGACACGGCCGCGGCCGACAAATTTGTCATCCCGAATCAGTTCACACAAATTGCGGAGATGAACGGCGCGACCGGCATCAACGCCGAGACGGCCAGCGACGCGACAGAATACTTCTGGAGCATGCCGGCGAATCGGCTGCAATTGTGGGCCTACATGGAGAGCGATCGCATCGCCAACCCTGTGCCGCGGCAATTTTATAAAGAGCGCAGTGTGGTGATGGAAGAGCGCCGCATGCGGGTCGATTCCAATCCCATCGGCTTTATGATCGAGCAGTTTCTGGCGACTGCCTATGTTGCGCACCCCTATCGAAATCCGGGCGTGGGATGGATGTCGGACGTGAGCCAGATCAGCGCCACCGAGGCGAACGCGTTCCACAAAAAATATTATGTTCCGTCAAACATCGTTGTGACCGTGGTGGGAGATGTGAGCGCGACGAATGCGATGCCGATGCTGGAAAAATATTTCGGCAGCATTCCCGCGGGACCGAAGCCGCTGCCGTTGGCAACGGTGGAACCGCCGCAGGAAGCCGAGAAGTCAGTCACCTTGGAGGAGCCGACGCAGCCGTTTTACATCGAGGGGTATCACCGTCCGGATTATCTGAATAAAGACGATGCCGTGTATGACGCGATCGGCGACATCATGTCGAATGGGCGCACCTCCGTGCTGTACCGGAGCCTGGTGCGGGATCAAAAGATTGCAGCGGATGCAGAGGGATTCAGCGGATTTCCCGGAGACAAATATCCCAATCTTTTTGCGTTTTACGCTGTACCCACTCCCGGTCATACGCCGGAGGAAATGCGAACTGCAATTCATGCTGAAATCGACAAGTTGAAAACCCAGGATGTGACGGATGATCAGCTGGCGATGTTTAAAACCCGGGCGCGCGCCGATATACTTCGCAGCCTCGACAACAACCAGGGACTGGCACAGGAGTTAGGTACGTATCAGTTGCGGTACGGCGATTGGCGAATGCTATTCCAACAGCTGGACAAAATTGATGCGGTCAGCAAAGCCGATATTCGCCGCGTCGCCAACCAGGTATTTACTGCCAAGAATCGAACCTACGCCATGATTGAATATGCTCCGCAGAAGCCTGCAAAACCGGCGCCCGAAGCACCCGCACAACCGGCAGCCAAGACCGCTCCTGCGAAACAAGGAGGCCGCTAATGCGCACTCGCATCGGACTCTTTGCAGCAATTTTCGCAATGGCGCTCACGTCACTTTCAGGCGCGGCGTTCGCGCAGACGGCTGCTCCAACGACGGCTGCCGCCGCCGGGTCCCCGGCTCCGTGGACTTCATGGAAGAAAGTACCCATCCCCCCGCTTCCAGCGTTTCATCCAAAACAACCCACGAAGATCACATTGAAGAATGGGATGACGATCTTTCTTCAGGAAGATCACGAACTGCCGTTCATCAATGGCTTCATCATGATTCGCGGCGGATCGCGAGATGAACCCGCGGACAAGACTGGACTGACCGATTTGTATGGCGCTGCATGGCGCACCAGCGGCACAGCGGACATGACCGGCGATAAGATGGACGACATTCTGGAGGCGAAGGCCGCCAAAATCGAAACCAATAACGATGTCGAATCCACAAGCCTGACCTGGACGAGTTTCAAACAGGACTTTGACCAGGTATTTGGCATGGCGACGGGCCTGCTTCTGCATCCTGAGTTCCGCACGGACAAACTCGCACTCGCCAAGCAGCAGGAAGATACGGGAATCATCCGCCGCAACGACGATCCTGAAGAAATAGCGGAGCGAGAAGCGGAGCTGCTTGCGTATGGCAAGAGCAGCCCCTATGCGCGCGTGCCGGAATTCGCTACTGTTCACGCTGTCACCCTGGCGGACCTGACTGCCTGGCACGATCGCACTGTGACACCGAACAACATGATCCTGGGAGTTAGCGGCGACTTTAACACGGCAGAGATGGAAGCGAAATTGCGCGCGGCTTTTGAGCCGTTACCGCGTGGATCCGACTTCGTGTCGGTCAAGACTACATTCCCCGGTCCCACGCCGGGCGTATACCTGGCGCAGAAGGGTGATGTGAATCAGAGCAATGTATGGATCGTGGGGCTGGGTACGGAGCGCAGCAATCCGGATTATTACGCGCTGAGCGTGATGAACACGGTATTCAGCGGAGGGTTTGGATCACGCCTGTTTCAAGATGTGCGCACGCGGCTGGGACTTGCCTACGCTGTTGAAGGAGCTTATGGCGCCAGCTACGATCATCCGGGACTCTTTTATGTAGCGGCGGGAACGAAAAGCGCCAGCACCGTCGCGGCGACGCAAGCGATGCTGAAACAAATTGGCGAGTTGAAAACCGTGCCGCCCACGCCGGTGGAACTGCGAAACGCGAAAGACCAGGTGTTGAACTCCTGGATCTTCCATTTCGATTCGCCGGAAAAAATCCTGCGGCAACAGGCGACGCTTGCCTTCTTCGGCTATCCGGCAGACTTTATTGAGAAGTATCGCGACGGCATTGAGAAGGTGACGGCTGCGGACGTGACCCGGGTGGCTAACAAGTATGTTCACCCGTCCAAGCTGGCAATTTTAGTGGTCGGAAACGAGGCGCAATTCGGCACCCCACTTTCCACGCTGGGACCGGTGAAGACGCTCGACATCTCGATTCCAATGCCGCCAGGTATGCAACAACAAATGGGACCGCACTGACGGCTTGATTGTCGCTGTACGACGACGGACTTCGCTTGCGCCGCCTTACTGTTTTTCGAACTTCAGGGCGGCGGAGTTGATGCAATAGCGAAGTCCTGTGGGCTTGGGGCCGTCGGGAAACACATGGCCGAGATGGGCGCCGCAACGCGCGCATGTCACCTCCACGCGACGCATGCCGTGGCTGACGTCTTCATGGTTCTCCACCGCGTCGGATGAAACGGGGAGCCAGAAACTTGGCCAGCCCGAGCCGGATTCAAACTTGGTATCAGACTTGAACAGGGGCGCATCGCAGGCCACGCAGTGATAGCTTCCGTCGTCGTGGTTTTTGTAGAGCGCTCCGGAAAATGCCGGCTCGGTTCCCTTCTCGCGAGTCACATAATACTGTTCCGGAGTCAGCTGTTGACGCCACTCTTCTTCACTCTTCTGAATCTTTTCTGTTTTTTGCGCGTTCTCTGTCATGGCTTCCTCGCTGACTTCAGAGTATTTGAGCCGGCGCCATCGTTCAACCGGGTTTGGCAGTCTACGCAGTGGTTGATATACTCACCAAGAAGCAGCAATCGGAAATCTTCATTTCCCTCCATTCATGTGCAGAGTTCCCTTCTGGAAAATCTACACGGCCAGGTAGCTCAGTGGTAGAGCGCAGCCCTGAAAAGGCTGGCGTCGGGGGTTCAATTCCCTCCCTGGCCACCACATTTATTTCTCCTGTGTTTCGATGCCATTCGCAAACGCCAGCACTCATAAACCGGCAGGCGTGGGAATTCTTTCACGTGTTCCTCAGCTAGAGGCTCCGCCCGCCGATTGAGATGCGAACCGTCTGCCCATGACGGCTCTGCCGACCGAACCGCTCGCGGCTTGCCGGCCTGCGCGCATCAGGAAAGGGATACTCAGGAATGCCCATGGGGTAGTGCGTGGCCGGCGTGGGCATTGGTCAAGGAACTGTTGTCGATGGCGAATTGGCCGTTGACCAGGAGGTAGGTCACTCCTGTGGCTAGCAGCTTGGGTTCCTGGTAGGTGGAGAGTGCGCGGATGGTTTTTGGGTTGAAGAGCACCACGTCGGCGAAGTAGCCGGGCTTGAGAAGGCCCCGGTCTTCGAGACGAAGTGTCTCCGCAGGCAATGACGTCATCGAGCGGATGGCAAAAGGAAGCGTGATGACGTGCTCGTCAAAGACATATTTGCGCAACTTGCGCGGAAACGTTCCATATTTTCTGGGATGGCCGGGACTGCCGTCGGAACAGGTCATCACCCAGGGTTGGCGCATGAAGTTTTTTATGTCGCTTTCCTGCATGTTGAAAGATGCAACCGCTGCGCCACCTTTTTTGACGATGAGAAGAGCGGCATCGATCGGCGACTGGTGGTATTCCTTCGCAATCGCCGCCAGCGTCTTGCCGGTGAATTCTTTGTCAGGGGAAACAGTGATGAGCAGGGATTCCGGGCCGCCGCGATCATCCAGGTTTTTTTGCATGGCGGCAACGAGGCGCGGGCGCACGGCTGGATCGTCGATGCGTTGCAGCAAGGCTGCGTGGCCGCCGACCTCGGCCCAGCGCGGTATCAGCGCGGCCTCAATGCTGGTTCCCGACGCGTTGTATGGATATTGGCTGGCGGTCACATTTACGCCGCTTGCGCGCGCTGCGTCAATCAAGGCGATGACGGATGTACTTTCGCCCCAGACACTTTTTCCCAGCGCCTTGATATGCGAGATCATGACCGGGATCTGCGCCTCTCTTCCGATTCGGATGGTTTCCTTCACGGAGCCGAGTAGCCCGATGGTGTAGGAATCTTCATCGCGCATGTGCGTATCGTAGATGCCGCCGTTGGCGGCAGCGACTTTCGCCAGGGAGATGACCTCTTCCGTGCTGGAGTAGCTGCCTGGCGCATAAAACAGGCCGGTGGACATGCCGATTGCACCTTGCTTCATGCCCTGGTCCACGAGTGCCTTCATCGCATCCATTTGCGCAGCCGTGGGAGTTGCATCGGACATGCCCATGACGGCGCGCCGCACTGATCCCTGGCCAATAAACATGGCGACATTGGTGCCGATGCCCTGTTGATCCAACTTGTGTAGTGTTGCGCCAATATCAAGAGGGCTGGAGCCGTCATTCCCGACCACCACGGTGGCCACGCCCTGCATCAGGTAAGCATCGTTGCGGCTGGTAGCCGGGTTGGATAGATCATCGAGAGTGTGGGTATGGGGATCGATGAAGCCGGGAGCGACAATGAGACCGCGTGCATCAATCACACGCTTGGCTTTTTCGTGCAGACTCTTTCCAATCGCCACAATTCTGTCGCCGCGAATGCCAATATCAACGTGCCTGGCTGGAGTGCCGGAGCCGTCGAGGACGGAACCATTGCGGATCAAGATATCGAGGGTCCGGGTGGCCTGCTGAGCAACCAGGGGGATTGAGATCACGAGAACAAGGAGCGTCTGTAGAGTTCTGAAAATCACCGCTGGCTCCGAATGAGGGTGTCAAAAGCCTCACCTTTAAGATAAACATCCAGCTCAATCTCTGGCCCGCTGACATAACACACATCGGCGGACGCAAGGAGTGAAGGATACAAAGTCAGATCGGGCGATCGAGCCGGCCGCTAAAAGTTAACCTTCAACGCAAACTGAAGGATACGAGGTGCCACGCTGGTGCTTTGGATCTGTCCGAAGGTGCCGTCGGATTGACTGGTGTCGGGATTGGAAAATTGCGGAGTATTGAAGAGGTTAAATGCTTCCGCACGGAACTGGACGTCGGCTCCTTCCTTGGGCCACTTCAACCCAAAATCCTTGTAGAGCGCGGCATCGACATTGCGCTGGCCAGGCCCTCGCAGGATGCCGACACCCGAGTTGCCGAATCCCGTGGCTACACCGTCGGCCCCGACCACGGGGTAATTGCCCGTGAAGCAGCTGGTATTGATGTAGTGGTTGATATTGCTTTCGATGGAGCCACGATTGACGTATTGGCCCGGCCTGCAGGTTCCACTGAGTTCAGCGAAATCCCCAGCGATGCCAAGCACGTTGTTGCCATTGCTTCCGGTAACGGTGAGCGGATCCCCATCCTGCAGAGTGATTACGCCGGCAAGCGTCCAATTCCCAAGAGTTTGCTTGACCAGCATGTTGCGCCCCTTGAAGCCGGGGAGCGCATAGGCTCCGCTAAAGACGAATCGGTTCGGTCGGATAAAGCTGTCCGGACCGTAGTTGCGAGCTAGGTCATACTGATTGCCCAGCAGTGAACCGGCGGTGGTATTGGCGACCACACTCTGGCCAGTTTGCAAAGCGCTGGCCCAGGTGTAGGAAGCCAGAAACTGCAGGCCATTGTCGAACCGTTTTGTGAGGCTGGTGGCTAAAGCGTTGTACCAGCCTTGGCCGTTGGAGCCGATTTGCGTGTAGTCGGCGGGCCCATAGCCCTGTACACGAACGCGCTGTCCGATATTCGCGACAGTGTTATCCGTCGCGCCGCGAATCGGGTTCCCCGGACTCGCATATAACGCCTGGTTCGGATCGTTGGAGAGAATTAGATGTTCTCCGCGGCTGCCAAGATAACCCAGCTCAAAAATCATGTCCCTTGCCAACTCGATCTGTGTGTTCAAACTATAATGCTGCACCAACGGAGGACGTATGTTCTGTGCGAAGGCGGTGGTGCTGTTCGTCGTGGTTGGAGAGTACGGCAAAAATACCGGAAATGAAGGCGGCGCTGGTTGGAACGGATTCGCAAAGTCCAAAGTGGGAGATTGTTGCTGCAGCCGGAGCACGGCCCAGGGTTGTTCGAAAATCAGCTGTACGGTTGGCTGGCCGCTGATGGTCTGGTGAAATACGCCGTAACCGCCCCGCAAAACAACCCGATCCGTTCCAGGCAGCTGCCAGGAAAAGCCAAAGCGGGGATTGATCGTGTTTTGTCCATCGCCGCTGTAGGCGAGCTTGCCAGGAAGAACCGTGACCCCAGCCGGAGGAGTGTACGGATAGTTGCCGGCCACTTCAAGACCCTGCAACGTACCGCCCGCAGGAGGATTGGGATTCAATGCCCCGAAGTTGGTGTTGGCGTTCCTGCCATTCACCTCTTCCATGCCGCCCAGCCGCTCGTACCGGAAGCCTGCGTTCAATACCAATCGCGGTGTCACCTGAACATTGTCCTGTAAATATCCAAACCAGTTCCAGATGTCGAAATTGCGATCGATGATGCCGGGTACATCCAGGTTAAGGAAGATGTTGCTGTATGGCGTGCCGTTGCCGCCCGAGGTCGCAGGACCTCCATGATTCCCCAGCAGAAAATCGGGAAGGCCGAGGAATAGGATTCCGCCATAAAACTTATAGTCGTCGTAAGCGATCTGGTCGAGGTTGATGCCGCCGCCAAAACGAAGCGAGTGGCGTCCCTTGATCAAAGAAAGATTATCGACAATGGAATATTGGTTTTGGACATTGATATTCGTCTGCCCATTCCCGCCCGCCTGGAATGAGCCGGAGACTGCCATCACCGGCAGCGTATTGTCGTGAACGTACGGACCCTCAGGAGCATTCACGCCCACATCGGACCACGCAAAAGGTGTGGCCTGCTGGGTTGCAGCCTCGATGCGGTTATAGCCGATAATCGCCTGGTTGATAAACCGTGGATTAAAGATGTAGGAATTGCTGAGGCTGAAATCGCGAAAATGGTTTGGATTCGTCGTGCCAAAGCCCGGCACCGTGCTGCCGCCCAGTCCCGGAGCATTGAAACTGAGCAGCACATGACTGTTGACGAAGAAAAATCTCTCCTGCCAAGTGCTTTTGGCGGATTGGTTCCAATCGGCGTTGCCCATGTACTGATCTTCGTTAAAGGAGCATGGCACGCTGAGCGACACCGTGCCAGCAACGGAAGGATTGGTCGCTCCAGCGTTGATGGTTTGTGCATTCGGTATCATGAACTGGCCGTTCGGCAATTTGAAGTTCAATATGTTGAGCGCCTGCGGACTGATGTTGGAGCCATCCGCATTGATCACATTCGCGCCCCCGCCCGTTCCCGCATATCCAGCTTGCCCGGCGAATAAAGCTCCTAGGCCCGCGGCGGTGCGATTGGTGGACGTAAGTGCGGGTTCTTTGAAACTGGTTAGGCAGCTACTCGAAAAACCGTTGGCTTGTCGCGTCCCTTGATAGGCAACAAAGAAAGTGACCTTGTTCCTGACAATCGGGCCGCCGAGGGTCAAGCCAAACTGATTCTGCTGCAGGACGGGACGAGGACCGTGCACCTGGTTAATAAAGAAGTCATTCCCATTCAGCGCGGTGTTGCGGAAAAATTCGAAGCCGCCTCCGTGAAACTGGTTGGTCCCGCCGCGGGTGACGACGTTCACGTTTGCGCCGCCATTATGCCCGTAGGAAGCATCGTAGGGGACGGTTTGAACGTTGAATTCCTGGATGGCGTCTGGATTGGGAATCGGATTGCCGCCGCTGAAGGTGCCGCTGCCCTGCAGGTCATTAATCTGAATACCATTCATTTCAAAATTGTTATCGGTTACGGAACTGCCGGCAGCCGAGAGCGATAACTGGGTATTGCCGCGGCCAAGTGCGCCGGCATCGGTGACATCGGTGCTCACTCCCGGAGAGAGCGCGATAATCTGCACGAAGTTTCGAGTAACGAGAGGAAGGCTCTGCAGCATCTTGCCGCTAGTGACAGATGACAGGCTGCTGGTCTGTGTCTGTAATTGCAGGCTCGCCGCGCTTACTTGGACCGTCTGGCTGGCGTTGCCGATCGCGAGGGTGACGTTCATCGCTTCTGTCTGAGATACCTCGACAACCTCGTTGTGGTAGTCGGCTTCTTTGAAGCCGGCTTTCGATATGGCGAGGTCGTAGGTACCTGGCTGCAGCAGCGCGGCTGTAAAGTGCCCGTCCGAGGTGCTGTTGATCACCTGCGTTGTGCCGGTAGCTGTGTTCGTGACCTTGATCGTCGCTTCGGGGATAATTGCGCCGGTCTGGTCCGTGACTACGCCAGCGATCGCGCCGGTGCCTGCGCTTTGTGCTAGGCCGATACCGCCGGCGAAGAGGAAAACTTGCGCGAGCAAAACAGAAAGGAAGCGCTGCATACGAAACCTCCTGGAGTCTGCTGCTACAGCTCGACGGCGATTTGAGGCATCTTCCGTCGGCCTCTATCAAGAGTCCAAATTATTACTACTCGACGGATATGCCTGTCAAATAGTCTTCTAGATGGCTAGGAACGAAGAGGGGCTATCGACTCGGGCGGGATCGGTAATATTCCCCGATAGAAGATTGTGGCGATGCTTTTTGTGCGTTGTATCTGGAACTCTTCCCAGAGTTAGGCTTCTTTCTTCAGGCAAAACATTCAGAAGCTGCTCCTGCACGTTACTCGGTTCTCTTAAAGCCGACATTTCGAGCGTTCAGCGTGAACACGCTGAGTCCGGAAATACGATGAGTGACATCTCTATGGAACACAAAGATTCCATACGCGCCGCTGTCGAACTCATCGGGCGCAATCGGCGTTAGTTGTAGCGGCGGATTCCAGTTGCAGCGAAGCGTCAATATTCCGTTGTCGATTGATAAATCGTAGGTTGCGTCGAGTTCCTCGCTCTTGTACTTTCCAGCAAATTCCGTCAGAGAGGCACTGCTGAGTCGCGGCTCTTCAATCCTGCTGCCCGTAAATGCAGTGCCGTTGTCTGTGTCGATTGTTACTTTCACGCTGCCATGCGAACCATCGAAAGTGATTGTGCCAGTGCCAGTATCCTTGAATTGATTCGCTCCCACGCGGAGAAGTTTCGCATCCCGGTACATTAGATTTCCGTCTGCGGCTGTGAACGAATCCAGAAGCTGTCTGTGCGTGTCGAGATAAGTGCCAGCAAATCGACCAGGATCGGGAAGGTCGCGATTGTCAACAGCTTGCGTGGCATTCGGCTCTGGCTCCAGATCTTTTGCGAGATACACGTCGGCGGCTTTGCTGGCAAGACTGCCAGTCTGCGCACTCGACACATTGCAAAGCGCCAGCACGGAGAACCGCAGCTGCGGGAACCGCAAAATTACAGTACGGTATCCGAACAACGCACCTTCATGCTCCACAGTCGGCAATCCGCGATATGTACCTATTTCCAGTCCCAGCGCATAGCTAATTTTTTTACCGTTATTTAATACTCCGCGAGTCTCCATTTCCTGGATCAGTGGTCCCTTCCCCAGCTTATTGTCATAAAAATTCCTGTCCCACAAAAGCAGATCGTCCACGGTACTCATCAGCCCGCCTGCTCCCACGGCGTCGTAACTTGTCGACCAATCTACAAGGAACTTGCCGTTGTTCCCGGGTGCGTACGCGGCAACGCGGTTGGGAACAACCAGGGTTCGGTCGTCATAGAATCGCGTGTGTGTCATGCCGAGCGGCTGAAAAATATTTTCGGAGGCAAACTCAGCCAGTGATTCTTTGCTTACACGCTTCACCACTTCCCCAAGCAAAAAATAATTTGTGTTGCTGTAAATGTATTCATCCCCGGGAATATTGTTGAGGCTTTTCTGGCGCGCAATCAGATTCAGCGTTTCAGCTTCGGAATGGATATCGGAATAGTGACGACCGGAAATAACTGTCAGGGCCAGGAAGTCTCGTAGTCCGCTGGTATGGTGCAGCATCTCCCGTAGCGTGATGGTGTGCCCGTAATTAGGAAGTTCCGGAACATATTTGCGCACATCATCGTCGAGTGAAAGGCGCCCCTGTTCGGACAGCAACACAATGCTGGCAGCTGTGAATTGCTTTGACACGGAGCCCATGTAAAACACTGACTCCGGCGAAAGCGGAACTCCCAGCTCCAGGCTTGCCTCGCCGTAACCCCTTCGATAAATAAAATTGCCATCCCGTATCACGCCAAGCGCACAGCCCGGAGAGTCCGCCCGGTTGTAAGTGGCAAAAATCTGGTCCACCTTTGGTTCGCTAGCCTGCGCAGTCAGGGCTGGGACTGTTCATGAGGAATCCGAGGGCAAGCGTAACGATGCAGGCAAATCGCATAAGATACTCCTTCCAACTCTGATTTCTTTTCGATTGTTCGAACGGCGTCAATTATAAGGGCATCCTGAAATGCCGATACGATTCAATGTAAACGGCGCGCCCTTGATCGAGGTGAACAAACATACTAAGCGAGTTCCAGTTCGCCTCTAGGTTTATATTCTGAAGGGATTGAGTTCTTCGCAGACGAGTGCATTCGGCGCGGCCAGATGCAATTGCGGGGTATGACGCAGCACGAAATTTTCTGAAGTGTGCAGAAATGTAATGGAGAGAGCGAATATGCCGGATTCCACGCGACGCGATGTATTAAAGACAATGGGTGCGAGTACGGCCGCTTACTTACTGGGCACGCAATCTTTGCAAGCCGGCCAGATGCCGGGACGTCCGTCGAGCGGCACCTCGAATGCTGCAGAACATAAGACTTCCAACATCATGTCGATTGCCGCGCATCCAGGGGACGCATTTTTTGCCATGGGCGCGCCGGTTTCGCTGGCGGTTCACCAGGGAGGGCAAGGCTCGTTGTTGAGCCTCACCCTCGGCGAGAAAGGTTCGGCCACGATTCCACCGGCGAAATACGGACCCATGCAGCAAGCTGCCGCCGAGAAGGCAGCGTCGATGATGGGCGCGACGGCGGAGTTTCTCCGCTACCCAGATGGTGAGTTGCCAATCAACGAGGAGGCGAAGTTCGCGGTTTGCGACTTCATTCGCCAGTACAAACCGGATACTGTCGTGACTCACTGGAAAGGAAGCTGGCATAAGGATCATCTCGCCTGTTACGAAATTGTGCAGGACGCGATTTTCTATGCTGCGCTGCCGGCGATCGCGCGAAAGTTGCCGGCGCATTCCGTCAGCAAGCTTTTCTTCGACGACAACTGGGAAGATGCGACTGGATTTGTTCCGGACACGTATCTGGACATTACGCCTGTATTCGATCGATGGATGGCCGCGTGCGCGGTTTTTCCCATGTGGCGCGGGGAAAACGGATTTCGCTACAACGATTACTACCGCAGCCTGGCAGTTGCGCGGGGCTGCGTGGCCAACTTCGAGAAGGCTGTGACGTTGATGTCGCCGCCGGAGCAGCAGGTGCGCCATGTTCACAGCCTGTAGGGTTCCAGCCTATCGAACCGGTCCGGTTGGAATCGTTCCGCTGCTTCCACGGTAGCCACCGGCAAATCGGCCAGGATGGGTATTCGCGCCGATATTTGTGCGGGCCCATCTAGTTTGAAAAAGATTTTTGAGAGTCTGAAGAGTGTAGTATAGATTGTCATCTAGATGAGTGAGAGAATGGCATCCTTTCCGCCGCTGGACCGCAATACCTTCGTTCCCCTATACCATCAGATTCAGCGTCGGCTGCTGCAGCAGATCGACTCCGGCGCGCTGAAACCGGGAGAGCCATTGCCCTCCGCGCTGGACATCGCAGCGTCTCTTGGCGTCAGCCAGATGACCGTCCGTCAGGCAATCAAGTCACTTTGCGAAGCTGGAGTGGTTTACAGCCAACAGGGCAAGGGCACGTTTGTCTCCGGTATCAAGCTGGAAAAGGACTTCCGCCAGGTCCTGTCTTTTAGTGAAGACATGAAGGCGCGCGGTTCCACGCCGCGATCCAAGGTTCTTTCCTTTGACGTGCGGAAGCCGGACGAGGAAATCATCAAGGCGCTGCGCCTGCGATCCGACGAAAAGGTGATTCATCTGAAACGCATTCGCCAGTCCAACAATTTGCCCATGGGGATTGAATGCAGTTCTCTGCCCTTGCGGCTCTGTCCCGATCTGCTGGAGACATTCGATCCTCGCAATTCGCTGTATGAAACTCTTGCCGAACGCTACGGCATCAACATGGTGGTCGCCGATGAAGTTGCTGAGGCAGGTTTGGCGGACTCAGAAGCGGCGCGCCTGTTGCGAATCGCGAAGGGCAGCCCGGTATTTCTTTTCACGCGAATTTCCTATTTGCAAAACGGTCAGCCAATCGAGCATGTCAAGTCGACATATCGCGGCGATCGCTACAAGATCGTGAATCGTTTGACACGCCAGAAACACGGATTGCTAAGTTCGCAGCAGACAATGTAAGCAAGACGCAATATTGCACGATCCCGACCCTTTTCAATTGAGCCAATCTTCCATCCTGACCGCTAACAGCGCAGCCAGGATGGATTACCCCCGTATGGAACGAAAGTTAATTGTTAGCTGCCAAAGGATGTGATTCGAAGATGAAAAATGGAAACTTCTTCCCTGAAGTGGAGCACGATTGCGACGTCAGCGGTAAAGCAACGACCCGTCGGCGATGGCTGTCTGGAACCCTCCTGGCATTGATCCTGTCGATTCCCTTTTCGCTGCGGGCACAGCAGAACACTTCGCCGGACTTCAGCAGCATGGATCGCATTATGGCGGCGGCACTGCAGGCGAACAAGGTGCCCGGAGCGGTGATCCTGGTTGGTCACGATGGCAAGGTTGTGTTTGAAAAGGCTTATGGAAATCGCGCCACCATTCCAGGTCCGGTTCCGATGACCGAGGACACCATCTTCGATATGGCGTCGATGACGAAGGTGATGGCGACGACGACGGCGGCCATGCAACTGTATCAGCAGGGACGTTTTCGGCTGAACGATCCGGTGGCAAAGTATCTTCCTGCATTTGC
Source organism: uncultured Acidobacteriota bacterium (assembly GCA_963735505.1). Lineage (GTDB taxonomy): Bacteria > Acidobacteriota > Terriglobia > Terriglobales > Acidobacteriaceae > JAKAAZ01. The sequence continues at coordinate 1,228,925 of CAVTLR010000019.1, forward strand.
GGTGAACGGCAAGGAAAACATTACGATTCGGCAGGTGATGACGCACTATTCCGGATTGCCGCCCGATCTGGAATTGAAACAACCATGGTCCGGCAAGCAGACAGGGTTTGATATGGCGTTCGCAGTGAAGCCAGATCGTCCGCCGGGAACAAAGTTTGTCTACAGCGATATCAACTTCATCGTGATGGGCGCACTGGTGGAAAAGCTGAGCGGTATGCCCCTCAATGAATATGTGCAGAAATATGTGTTTGCCCCGCTGGGCATGGATCACACCCGCTTTTTGCCGCCTCCATCCTGGGACAACAAAATCGCGCCGTCACAATACGATGAAAACCATCACATGCTGCTGGGCATAGTGAACGACCCCACATCAAGACGGATGGGCGGCACCGCCGGACACGCAGGTTTGTTCAGCACTGCCGGCGATGTGTCGATCTTTGCTCAGAACCTTCTGGATTTGCTGGCGGGAAGACCGAGCAAATTTCCGCTGAACCGGCTGACGGCGGAGAAGATGACAACTCCTCAGCAGCCAGCGACCGGGGTTGCGCTCCGTGGCTTGGGCTGGGACATTGCGAGCCCATTTTCCAGGAATCGCGGCGAGCTGTTTCCCGTGGGCGGCTTTGGCCACACCGGTTGGACTGGAACCGACATCTGGATGGACCCATGGAGCGACAGCTATGTAATTTTTCTAAGCAATCGCACCTATCCAAATGTCCGTCCCAGCACGGTTCCGATCGAAGCCCAGGTCGCCACTGCCGCCGCCCAGGCGCTGGATATCCAGGTTCCCGAGTCGGGCAAGGAGATTGCTCGACTCACCGGCTACAACGAGTCGTTGAGTGGAATGCGACGCTGGCCAAGCAGGAACGGCAATGTGGAAACGGGCATTGACGTTCTGGAAGAGGAAAATTTCGCTCCGTTGGCGGCGCTAAAAAAGAAGCATGGCGGCAAGCTGCGGGTCGGCATCCTCAGCAACCAGACTGGCACCGACAGCCACGGACGTAGCACCATCGATGTGCTGGTACACGATGCTGAAGCCACGGTTCCAGGGCTAAAGGTGACGATGCTTTTCAGTCCGGAACATGGCATCACCGGCAAGATGGACACCACGGACATCAACGGCAGCACCGATCCTACGACGGGACTGCCGGTGGACAGCATGTATGGCGCGACAGCCGCCCAGCGACATCCGCCCATCAATGAAATGCGCCAGCTGGATGCGGTAGTGATCGACCTGCGCGATGCCGGAGTTCGTTTTTACACATATGAAACTGCGGTCGCCTATTTTCTGCAGGCAGCGGCACACACGGGAACGGACATTGTGATTCTCGACCGTCCGGATCCCATCAATGGTTCGTTTGTCCAGGGACCTGTCTCGGATGCCGGCCATTCCAGCTACACCGGATTTATGCCTCTTCCCGCACGACATGGAATGACCATGGGCGAACTGGCGCGTTACTTCAACGGCGAGGGTCATCTGGGCGCCCCTCTAACTGTGATTGCGATGAAAGGATGGCAGCGCGGCGACTGGTATGACTCAACTGGGCTGCTGTGGGTGAACCCCTCTCCAAATCTGCACAATCTGAATCAGGCGACCATGTATTCCGGGCTCGGCCTGATTGAGTCCTCGAACATCTCTGTCGGTCGCGGGACAGACACGCCCTTCTCCTGGATTGGAGCACCGTGGATCGATGCCGTTCAGCTTGGGGCTGCGTTGAATCTCCGCATGATCCCCGGGATTCGCTTTGTTCCAGTGACGTTCACTCCGCAAGCGCCCTATATGTACGCAGGCCAGGTCTGCCAGGGCGTGCAGTTTGTGATTACGAATCGCAATGTGCTGAACGGTCCGGAGGTGGGCATCGAAATTGCCTCGATGCTGCACAAGCTGTATCCAACGCAGTATCACCTGGAAAAGATCGAGCCGCTGCTGGTGAATCAGGCGACACTGAAAGCGCTCGAGGACCATGTGGATCCAGAGACTATCGCCGACTCATGGCGCGATGGGATCGAGCAATACAAGGAACGCCGGACTGCCTACCTTATTTATACAAACCATTGATCCCACTTCGCCTTTGAGAAGAATTGCCTACAGCACACCCTCCCGTGTCTTTGTCAAAGAAGTGTGCCCATGGGGAATCGAATCGCGCGAGACAGTAGAATTTATAGAGAAGCCTGAAATTGCGATGAGATTGGATCCGGATGCAAGAAACGCTTACCAGAAAAGTTGAATTATTCGACACCAGTCTTCGAGACGGAATGCAGCAGCCGAATCTCGAAATTTCCATCCCGAATGCGATCAGTCTGCTGCAACGCATGGGTGGTTTTGGTGTGCACTACGCGGAAATTGGATTCGCTGGCGCGAATCAATTTGTCGGAGACTTGACGCGCGCATTGGGTACGATCGATACGCGTGCGACAAAGCTGGCGCTGTTTGGCAGAACCCGCGGCCGTGGCAGCAAGGTTGAGGAATGGCCGGACGTTCAGTTCATGGTGCGCCATAAGGAGCGTGTGTCGGTCGCCGTCGTCGTTGTCAAATCCAGGTTGTTGGACGTTGTTCGGTCATTGGAAACGACTCCGGAAGAAAATTTGCAAATGGTCTACGAGACCATCGCGTGTCTACAGGACAACGGCCTTGAAGTGATCGTTGACCTGGAACATGCCATGGATGCGGCGTGCGGTCGCCGCGAAAACGGTGTGCCTTGCGATGCCGAGTTCAGCAAACGCAGCCTGGATTATTTCAACCAGATCACGGCGCAATGCGTTCGCCAGAACGTGAGCCGGCTGGTGGTTTGTGACACGACAGGCGGCGCGGGGCCGGAAGAAGTGACCCAGGTGATGAGCTGCCTGACCTGGGCCTATCCCAGCGTGAAATTTGGATTCCATGGCCACACCGACCGCGGCCTTGGAGTTGCCAATACTCGAGCCGCAATTTTCGCCGGCGTTGCGCAAATTCAAGGCACGCTGGTTGGAACCGGGGAGCGGTGCGGGAATGTAAACCTTACGACTGTGATTGGAAGCATGCAATTGAGAGGCGAGGCGGAATTTGTCTCTCCCGATTCGCTGACCGGACTGACTGGACTGGCACATACGGTGTACGGTGCATTCGGACTGGAAGTACCGCACGGCGCGGCGATTGTTGGCCAGGGCGCATTCGGCACCTGGGCGGGAATGCACGGCAGCAGCGAGCGAAAAAATCCAGGCGCTTACCTGTGGTGCCATCCGGAAAAAGTGGGCGCCAGTCCCGTCATTGGTGTGAATGGTCAGTCCGGAAAAGCAAATATCATGCTGCTTTCAGAATCGATGGGCATTCCGCTGAATGCAGTTCAAGCCCAGGCTCTGATTGACGCCAATCAATCGATGATCGACGGCGGCGGCTTCACGGCGAGCGAAATTTCGTTTCGCCTGGCCTGCATCCGAGTGTTGAAGACGTTGCGAAATACTTTCAGCGTGAAGAGTTGGAAAGTGCTCGATGAATCAGACGAGACCGGAAAAAGATTCGTACGCGCCTCCATGTTGTTGCAGTTGGGCGACGACACCATCCTAGAGACGACGGCGGAAGGCGCAGGTCCCGTCGACGCGCTGAGCAAAGCGATGCGGAAAGAACTGGAACGCTGGTACCCGACCATGAAGCAGATGCGTCTGGAAACTTTCAGCGTGGCCGCAATCGATATCTCCGCGCACGACACGGCGGCCCACGTGCGCGTCACGGTCAGCTTCCAGGCCGACGGACATGAGCCGTGGACGACTGCCGGCGTAAGCAGCGATCTGAACCAGGCGGCCCTGATGGCGATTCTGGACGGCTTCCATTTCTGGCTGCTGAAGAATCCTGACTAAGACCTGTCGGTGGAACCGGCCTTCTCCGTGATGACAAGATGTGCATGATTTCATGATGGGGGCATACTACTTTGTAGAGGTGTTTTCATCATGCCGTGCCATCTCTCACGCCGTAGCTTCGTCCAGTCCGCGGCCGCTGCAGCCGCAGGCGTCGCTGCCAAAGGATTGTGGGGCGATCTCGCCTTTGCAAGCGACCTTCACCCGTCAAACTTGCTATCGCAATTCAGCTATGGCGATGTCTTCCTTGCAAGCGATCTGCACGAATCGCAGCTGCATCGAACACATTCGGTGCTGATGCAGTTGAGCGATGACAGCCTGCTGAAACCCTTTCGCCAGATGGCCGGGATGCCTGCGCCGGGCGAGGATTTGGGCGGCTGGTACCATTACGATCCTGACCCGGATCACTTTGCCGGAGATTATGGATTCGCTCCTGCTTCCACATTCGGGCAATGGGTGTCGGCATTGGCCCGCGTGTACGCCATCACCGGAGATCGCGCCACCCGGGCGAAAGTTTTGCGGCTGAATCGACTGTATGCGGCGACAATCAGTCCCGACTTCTATATCAAGAACCGGTTTCCCGCTTACTGCTATGACAAGCTGGTGCTGGGCTTACTCGACTCCCACAGCTTTGCGAATGATCCGGATGCCATGGCCATCCTGCAGCGGACCACCGACACCGCGCTGCCTCATCTGCCGCCGCACGCGGTGGATCATGAGGTGGCGTGGAGGCCCAATCGACACGGGGAATCCTGGAACTGGGACGAGTCGTACACCATGCCTGAAAATCTGTTCATCGCCTACCAGCGTGGAGCGGGCCGTCGATACTATGATCTCGGCTTCCAATATCTCGACAACAAAACCTGGTTCGAGCCTCTGTCGCGTGGCGAAAATGTTCTGGCCGGCCATCACGCGTACAGCTACGTGAATTCCTTGAGTTCAGCCATGATGGCCTATATGGTGGGTGGCAGCCAGATGCATTTGCAGGCGGCCAAGAACGCATTCGCGATGCTGTTGGAGCAAAGTTTTGCCACCGGCGGTTGGGGACCCGATGAACAACTTCGCGCACCCGGCAGCGACGATGTATTTGCCAGCCTTAGCAAAACCCACGCCAGCTTTGAAACGCCTTGCGGAAGCTATGCCCACTTCAAAATAACTCGGTACCTGTTGCGCGTAACTCGCGACTCGCGCTATGGCGATAGCATGGAGCGCATGATGTACAACACGGTGCTTGGCGCGAAAGCATTGCAGGATAATGGTCGAGCGTTTTATTATTCGGACTACAATTTCGACGGCGAGCGCGTCTACCATCGCGCTGCATGGCCATGCTGTTCCGGCACGCTGCCGCAAGTCGCAGCCGATTACCGCATCCAGGCTTACTTCCACGATGACAGCAATGTCTTCGTGAACCTGTACATTCCATCGACACTGCGCTGGGCACGGGGCAACGGAGCTTTCTCGCTTACTCAGACCAGCACGTGGCCTTATGATCCAAACATTTCCTTCGTAGTGAATACAGCCACGCCATCTGAAATGACGGTTCACTTTCGTATTCCGGCGTGGACTCGCGCAGCTTCTTTGGCTATCAACGGACAACGCTGGAGTGGTGAAGTCACACCCGGACAATTCGCTGCGGTGAAGCGTACATGGAAGGATGGAGACCGCGTGGAGTTAGAGCTGCCGCTGCTATCGCGACTGGAAGCGATCGATTCGCAGCATCCGAATACCGTCGCGGTGATGCGCGGACCGCTGGTGCTTTTCGCGCTGAAACCCCTGCAAACAAGCCCAATGCCGAGCTTTAGCAGAAATGCCTTGCTAAATTTGCAGCGAATCTCCCAGCGAGAGTGGCAGGTTCGCGACGGAGATTCAAGCTACCGCCTGGTGCCATTTACTGAAGTTGGATCAGAGCCCTACACCACTTACCTGCAAGCTACCTAAGGGGTGCAAGCGAATTTTCCCGCCGTGCGACGGCTACGAACTACTTTGACATTTCCATCGCGGCGTTCTTCTTTTTGCCCGGGCTTTCCGGTGCCGGAACGTATCCATTGAAATCGAATCCAATCAAAATGTCGCCTGTCGTTTGATTGGCAACTTCGGCCGTCAGGTCGATGGAAGTCACACAGTGATTCGCGGGCGTAAACACCCAATGGGAGGCAAGCGTCCGCTCCTTCTTCATATAGCTCAGCATCCACTCATCTTCGCCAGCCCAGATACTGCCTGGCTTGAGAGAGTCTTCCTGACGGGTCGGCTTTCCATACTGTTTTATTAGCTCGGCCTCAATCGTGTGGAATTGATTGATAAGATCCGCGCCAGTTGCATCGGTATCAATATCATTGGTCTCGGCCGCAATCTTCAACAAACCCTGGGTGGGCGAAATGGTCAGAAGGTAATAACCAACATTCGGGAATGGAGTGGGTGCGGTTGCGGTGGAGTACTGATTTATGCCTTCTTCTTTCAACGGGCCAACCATGGTGCTGATCGCTTGTCGGCTGGCACCACAGGTGAAACCGAATGGACCGGTTGAGTTCGCCGCTGGGGATGTTGTTTGAGCCGGTGAAACACCGACGAGAACCACGGCAATCGCGATTCCACATAGGGTACGCGAGAAATGTCTGGTAGTTTTCATAGTTTCCCTCCGTCACCTACATCTCATTTAGGAGAGGCTGGGAGCAGAACATCGTAGGTAACCGTGAAATATACAGCCGCAGTGGCGTGAATTCAACAAAAACCGCTCGGCGACGGTCTTTCCTGCTGCTGCAAGGTCCGTCGAGAGGGGGGTAACATAAAGGAAGATATATGCCTGTCGCCACCAAAATTCAGCCAAACGACTACAGCCTGGTGGGAAAGAACACAGTTCTCGCCATCCAGCATGGGCTGGCGGAAGCGACCTGGTACACGTCGCCGGTTCCCCGCGATAAGATGCGCGAATTGCTGGAGCGCAGGGACGGTCCCCCGCTGCGGGACACCATTTTATGGTTCGCGTTACTCATCTTCTTCGGCGCTTGCGGCGTGGCGCTCTGGGGGACGTGGTGGGCGATCCTGCCGTTCCTGACCTACGGGGCTATCTATGCTTCCAGTTCGGATTCGCGCTGGCATGAGTGCGGCCATGGGACTGCTTTTAAGACAGACTGGCTCAACAACGCGCTCTATGAAGTTGCTTCGTTCATGGTTCTGCGTGAATCGGTTCCCTGGCGCTGGAGCCACGCCCGCCACCACAGTGACACCATCATCATCGGACGCGACCCGGAAATTGCGGTACCTCGACCGCCGAGTATTCCCGGAATGATTCTTTCCTTCTTCGACCTGAAGGAGATGCCGATCTACTTCCGCCATGTCCTGCTGCATACGACTGGACGACTGACGCCGGAAGAAAAAACCTACATCCCGGAATCTGAATATGGAAGCGTGTTTTTGCGGGCTCGCATCTACTCACTGATTTATTTGGGAGTAATTGCGCTGTCGATTTATATGCGCAGCATTCTTCCGCTGATGTTTATTGGGTTACCAAACCTATACGGTTCCTGGCTCTATCACGTGTATGGATACACGCAGCATGCGGGCCTGGCCGAGAATGTTCTTGACCACCGACTGAACTGCAGAACACTGTATGCAAACCCGGTGCACCGCTATCTGTACTGGAATATGTTCTACCACGTAGAACATCACATGTTTCCGCTGGTTCCCTACTACAACCTGCCCAAGTTACACGAGCTAGTGAAAGATGACATGCCCACGCCGTATACCGGACTGATCGACGCTTGGCGCGAGATCATCCCGGCGGTCCTGCGCCAGGTGAAAGACCCTGCTTATCATGTGAAGCGCAAGCTGCCCACGCCAACGCTTCCGTCTGAAGCGCCGCCGACATCTCATATCTTCACAGCGAAGGGTCAACCAAAGAACGGCTGGGTAGAAGTCTGCGCGAGCTCCTTTCTGAGAAATGAAGATGTCATCCGCTTCGACCATGACAAGAAGACCTATGCCATCTATCGCATCGCAGAAGGCAGCCTGTATGCGACGGAGGGCATGTGTACGCACGCGAATAGTCATCTGGCGGACGGCTTTGTTACCGGGAACCTGATCGAATGCGCTAAGCATAACGGGCGTTTCAACGTCATCGACGGATCGCCGCAGCGAGCGCCGGTCTGCGTGGCTCTTAGAACCTATGCCGTCAACGAGCATGATGAAAAGATTTTTCTGGATGTAACCTCGGCGGCCGGCTGCGGTCTGACGACAACCAGCGACGACTTACAAATTCCGCGTAGTCAGTAACGAGAATGTGGCCACATTTATCAAAGAGCTGGTACTCGAACTAGAGCCTGGTTCGCCGGCACTGAACTATCAACCCGGGGATTACATTCAGTTGGATATTCCCGCCTACGGAGAATTACCGTTCCACAACATCCCAGTCGCCGATCCCTTCTCCGATGTCTGGAAGACGCAGCGGGTATTTGAGTTTCGTGCGGCGAATAACATTCCAGTTCGGCGGAACTATTCCATGGCATCGAATGCGGCAACGGATCGACAGCTTCGCTTCAATGTTCGCATCGCCACTCCACCGCGTGGCCAGGATTGCCTAGCTGGCGCCGGTTCCACCTACATCCATTGCCTGAAACCGGGGGATACTGTGACGGCGATTGGACCGTTTGGCGATTTCCACATCAAGCACACCGAAAGAGAGATGGTGTATGTAGGCGGAGGGGCTGGAATGGCGCCGCTGCGTTCGCATTTGTCCCATCTCTTTGAGACGCTGCACACAGGTCGACGGATCAGCTACTGGTATGGCGCGCGATCGCTGCAGGAGGTTTTTTATCGCGAATATTTTGAAGACCTGGCGGGACAATTTCCTAACTTCACCTTTCACCTGGCGCTGTCTGAACCCCAGCCGCAGGACAATTGGAACTCGCATACCGGCTTTATTCATCAGGTGTTGCAATCGCAGCTTCTCGCCAATCATCCAGACCCGACGGCAATTGAATACTATCTGTGCGGACCCCCGGCAATGGTGCACGCCGCGACCAGGATGCTTGAGAATTTGAACGTTCCAAACAGTCAGATTGCTTTCGATGAATTCTAAGCACACGCCGTGAGAGCTTCCTCCACATAGAACGGGAGAGCAATGAGAATCGCAAAAATTACGACTGAGGAGCAAGCGTCGCAGGCGAAATTCCTGATAGTAGCCGACCGCCATCCTGGCAAACCAACATGACGGATGCGGCGATGGGCTGTATCTCCCTACTTCGCCGGTGTAATTACAATGTTCCGAAAATAGACGTGGCCCTTTTCGCTTCCCTGTAGATAGATTGGTCCAGGCATACCTTCATTGCTCTCCACCGCTCCGCCAGTAATACCAGGAATTTCCTTGTTATCAATGACAGTCGTGCCGTTTTGAACGACAGTGACGCGACGACCGATCAGCGTGATGTCATAGGTTTGCCACTTATCTGTAGTCCTGGGTAATTCCGGATGCGGCGCTAAGAAGCCATAGATACCGCCAGTGTGATGACTCGGCGGCTCGGCGGCGGATTCATTTTCAATTTGCAGCTCATAGCGGCCGCGCAGATACACGCCGCTATTCGCCTCCGGACCAATCTTGAACTCGAGGTGTAACTTGAAATCCCCGAACTTACGGTCGGTTGCAAGTTCCAGACCGTGACCAGGGCTGACGAGATTTCCATCAGCCACGGTCCAATGGCCGGCCACCGGGAAATAGCCTGCAGTAAATTCATGCCATCCATCCAGATTTTTTCCGTTGAATAGAGTGATGGGTGAGCCCCACACGGGTGGCGAGATCCGAATCAGCGCCGGGGCGCGGACCCCGACCCATGTCCAGGGAGATCCATGAGGTCCAGTTGCCGAACCTGTCAGCTTGCCATGTTCAAGCTTCCCCTTGAATGCCAGGTTGGTGTCGCAATCTCCTTCCTTCGGAGAGCCAAAGGTGAGCACTCCCCCTGCCAGCTCTACGCTAGGGACCGGGCACACACCTCCCCAGCGACCTACAATAAGGGCTTTCAGCTCGCCATTCGGCTGGGAAAGCTCCAACCAGGCCGGGGCTTCTCCCTTCGGCGTTTTCAACGTGATATCCCATCGGCCGAGGTAAGGCTTTACGCTGGATTGATTTGCTGATGCAGCAGATGCACCGGCCGCTGCCGGTTGCGCAAAGGCACAGCCACAAGCAAGAGAAGCAATCGATAGAATGCCTCCCAGTATTTTTTGAGTTTTCATTGCGGCACGTCTCCTAAGTCAAATCCCATGGTCGAGCCAGGGTGTGGATGAGCCGGCAAATTCTCCGAACGCTGCCGAAAGCACGCGTCCTAAGTTTTTACTGTGCGAGAATTTGCGTCCCAGAATACCTGGCGCTTAGTAAAGTAGGATTGATTCGCCATGTGACATGCGATGGCCGCATGATTGCCGAAGACTGCGTCCTCAACAACCGGCTTGCGGCTCTTGACCGCTTGAAAGAATGCCCATAGATGCGGCTTATAGTCGTCCCAGTCGTCACCCGTATAGATTGTCTCCGGCGTGAGCGGTTCGTCTCCAATGGGAGGATCGTTCTTGGCATGCCAATCGCGAACATATTTGTCGCGCATTTTTTCCGGGAAGCTCATGTCGTAATAGCTGGGCGCGGTATCCTTGCCGGATTGCGATGAATAATGAATCCCGAACTCCGTGGCATCGATAATTCCGTGCGGACCCATAAATCGAGCTGTCTCCGGCGTCTCTGTGCTGAGGCCAAGGCGAACATAGACAGGGATGCCATGATAGTCAAATAACACCGTCTGTAAGTCGGGCATCTGGCGGCCATCCTTCCAGCGGAAAATTCCGCCGATAGACAGCGCAGATCGTGGTGCTTCATTCCAGCCCAGGGTGGCTTGCATTCCGCTCAGCAAATGCACCATCAAGTCCCCAGCTACGCCGGTGCCATAATCACCCCAGCAGCGCCAGCGGGCAAATCGATCCGGATTGAACGGAATCTTCGGAGTATCCTTCAGCCACGTATCCCAGGCAAGGTTGGAAGGTGAGAGGTCGAACGGCGGGGGGTATTCCCAGGCACCGGTTGGGCTGTTGCGGCCCAGCGTCAGCTCCACCATGTTGACCTCTCCAATAGCACCATTCGCATACATTTCTTTGGCCTTAGCGACCAATGCAGAACTGACGCGCTGCGATCCAATTTCCACGATCCGATGATTTTTTTCGGCGGCATCTATCATCGCGAAACCTTCGGGCACCGTGTGAGACATGGGCTTTTCGCAGTAGACGTCTTTGCCGGCCTGGCAGGAATCTACGACCACCTGCTTATGCCAGAAGTCTGGGACTGCCGCGATGATGCAATCCACATCCTTACGATCCAGCAATTCGCGATAATCGCGCGTCGTTTGCAGGTTTGGATTGCCGGTGATCTCTTTCGCCAGGGTATGGCGGCCATCATAGAGGTCCGCCGCGCCGACACACTCGACACCGGGGAGCGTAATGGCGTTTGATAGTAAAGCCGAGCCCTCCATGCCCACACCGATAATTGCAAATCGCAGGCGGTCGCTCGCGCTTCCCGGCTTGCTTGGTGCCCCCTGGGATTGGGGTTCCAGGGCGATGGCCTTGGCATTTGAAGCAAACAGCCCTCCGGCAGCAATGGCGCTCGTCTGCAAAAATCTGCGGCGCGAAAAATCATGATTCATATTGTTTTCCTCCAAATGGATCGATCGCTACATCCACAATAACTCCGTTCGCGCTGAGGAGGCCGCTGGTCGCACCCCGGACTCCAAAATGAGAGACCCCCATGTGTGTGCACGTCGAACTTCACTTTTTCCTATCCAGCGACCCGCCAGTAGTTCAGTTTCAAAGCAAGATGGAGGATTGGTCGGCTGTTACGTGAAGTGGCAATCGTACCGAACTACGCGCAATGCGGTGAGACAACGATTGCAAAGTTTGTACTATTCCGCACAAACCCATGTCAAGTATTCAATCGTTTTTCTGCACTCACGAATCTCTCAGTATGCCCTTGATTTACGATCGCTTATAGACACTTTATATTCAATCGCGCTAATACTATCGCTAGAGGACGTGTCCAGGGTCAACCTAAGCCACAGACGCGTTGCGTCGATGGATGTAGCGTGGGACAGCACGTTTCACCGTTGATGATGTCATTCGTTTTGAACGTCGGGATCGTAGGCACCCGGCTTCTCCTCAGACAATTCCTTTTTCCTATATCGTGAACGTAGCCATCGAACACGATTGTGAACAGGAGACGACGCTTGCGAGTGTTAGCAATTGGCGCTCACCCCGATGACCTGGAATTGCAGTGTGCGGGCACGTTGGCCAGATACGCTCTCCGCGGCGACCACGTCACCATGGCGGTGGCGATGAGCGGAGATTGTGGCTCATCGACGTTGCCCAAAGAGCAAATCGCTGCCATTCGTGGAGAAGAAGCGCGGGCTTCCGCCGCAGTTCTTGGAGCGGAATTCCTGACGATGAACCACTACAGCGATGGATTCCTCTTCTCCACGGAGCAGACGCGCCTCGATTTCCTCAACGTCATTCGCCTGGCTCGTCCCGACGTGATTCTGACCCATTCTCCAAACGACTATCATCCGGACCATCGCGCGGTCGCACAAATTGTATGCGACGTGCGTATCATGACCACCGTTCCGAACATTAAGACCGAAGCCCCACCCTCCACCTCGGTTCCTGAAGTCTACTTTTTTGACACCATGGCGGGAATCGATTTTGTGCCGCAACACTATGTCGATATCAGCAGCACATTTGACGTGAAGAAAAAGATGCTGGCATGCCATAAGAGTCAATCCTCATGGCTTGAAGATCAGTACCAGATGACCTACCTGGATTTCATTGACTGTGTGGGACGATTCCGCGGACTGCAGTGTGGCGTAGAATACGCGGAGTGTTTTCAGGCTTCGCCGATGTGGCCTAAGCGAGCTACGGGAATACTTCTTCCTTAAGCCACGGCTGGAATTCAGCGGAGCGAGTTCTGCAGGGATCATTGTGCTAACGCAACCGTCAGGAAAGAAGACCCATGAAAAACGCTGCCCGTCTGGCTCTCGCCCTGCTGCTTTACTTTTGCCTGTCGGCTCCGATTATTTTTGCGCAGAATGTTTCGCAGCAGCGCCGGTGGACGCTGGACAACGGCGTCGTTCGCAAGGTGCTGAAATTTACCGACGACCACGGCCTGGAGGCCTCGCAGTGGACAGACCTGCAGTCGAACCGCGAATTTATTACACGAGAATCGCTGCATCCGTCATGCGACGAATTTAGCGTCGACCTCGATCATCAAACCGTCTCCGGCAACGCCCAGGACGTGCGGCTGACGGCAAGCGAAGAAGGTGCACTTCCGGATGGAACCATGACCCTGGCACTTTCATTTACTGGCCGCCATGCACCCGTGCTGATCACGGTTCACTATGAACTGGGGAAGGGGCAGCCGGCGATTCGACAGTACCTGACTATCTCCAACACCGGCTCCGTGCCTGCAACGTTGAGTCATCTGACTGTTTCCTGCGGAGTCCTATTTCCCGGACCGCGCCACAACCTGATTGCCTATGGAGGGTACGGCGAGCAACCGCGCGAAACTTTTTTCACCGGTCGAGTCAATGACGTTACCGTTCTGTCTGAGGATGCCAAAACCGGCATCGGCTTTGCTGTTCTGAGCGAGGTTCCGGGATATATGAAGCGGACAGAGTTGGATGACGGATGGTCGTCCGGCTTTGCCGCCATGTATGACACGGATCTTTTTCCGTTTGAACGGACCCTCGCGCCCCACGAGACATTTACCTCTGCGGCAGTGTCCGTTCTGTTGTACCAGCGAGGAACAACCGAGGATCCGCATTGGCGAATTCCTTCTTACGTTCGCGATCGCATCGCGCACGATCACGAGAAGACGCCGCCAGAATGGATTTACAACACGTGGGAGCCCTGGCATCGCGACATCAATGCTGCGCTGGTGAAAACCCTGATCGCCAAAGCGAGCGCCGATGGATTTACATTGTTCACGATGGACGACGGCTGGCAACAGATCTACGGAGAAAATGTCGTCAACAAAGAGCATTTTCCGCAGGGCCTGGAGCCTGTCTTCGCGCAGGCGGACGCGCTCGGCATGAAGCGTGGGCTCTGGGCTCCGGTGGCGCTCATCAACAGCAAGGCGACGCCATACGCGCAGCATCCGGACTGGGCCTGTCGCGATGAAAACGGCCAGCCTCGCTTATCGCAGGCGATGGAAGGCATGGGAGTCGTGATGTGTCTTGCGTCTCCCTACAAATACGATGTAATCGAGCGCATCTCCGAACTGGTCAGAAAAAATAAGCTGAGCTACGTGAAGCTTGATTTGACGTCGGTCTTCAACGCTTATGGCGAGGAGCCCGGATGCTACGAGCAAGGGCACGAACATAAAACTCATCAGGAATCTGCCGAACGCATTTATGAAGCGTTGCAACTGATCGCAGAGACGCTGCACCAGCGATTTCCGAATCTGCTGATCGATTACACCTTTGAGCTATGGGGAGAGAAACACCTGATCGACTACGGCCTGCTGCGAGTCGCAGACCTCGATTGGATGAGCAACGTGCGCGACCAGTCTGGCAATGAAGCGGGGCCGCTACAGGTACGAACGCTGCTTTACCAGCGCGGCATGGCAATACCGGTGGAAAGTATGTTGATTGGAAATCTGCAGGCGGAAACTCCCGAATGGCAGGAGCATGTTGCGACAGAAATGGGATCCGGCCCGGTTTTACTGGGAGATTTAACCAGGCAAACGCCCGCGGAAAGCCAGCATTACAAGGATTGGATTGAACGCTATACCAAGCTCCGCAGCGCGGTCGCAATGACGGATTCGTTTTTCCCGCTGGGGTCGTGGCAGCAGCCGCGGGTCGATCGATGGGATGGATTCGCGCGGCTGTCACGCAGTGGAGAAGGGATGGTGGTGCTATTCCGCAACGATAGCGACGCTCCCTCCGCTCAGTTCAGCATTCCCGGTTATCCCGATGGGTCATTCGAAATGACGGACTGGAGCAGCGGAAAAAAGATTGCGCTGCAAGGTGACAAGGTTCGCGCCCACATCACGATTCCATTTACATCGGGCGAAGCTACAGCAGTCTTCGAAATTCGTCGGACGGGTTCAGCTCAATAACGCGCCATCTAGAACTGCCGGAGAACTTTCTGACTCCGTGGCCTTAAGAGTTCGCAATGCTAACGGCCATGTTTCAGATCTTCGTCCGAAACCCGTTGCCCATGCCGCATCAATGATCCCCAACACGTCGCAGCGCAAGCTTTGCGGCGTTGTAACCGCACATGCCATGCACACCACCTCCCGGCGGCGTGGAAGACGAGCAAAGATAAATTCGAGGGTCTGACGTCGCATATTGACGCCACGTTGGGCGAAAAAGAAATTGCCGAAAATCGGATGCACCTCCACTGATATCGCCGCCCACCAGGTTTGCATCCATCGATTGCAGATCCGCCGGAGTGGAACTACGGCGCGCCAGCACGCAATCGCGAAATCCGGGAGCGAAGCGCTCGATCTGCGCTTCAATTCGCGGCAGCATGTTGCCCGTCGAACCATTCGGAACGTGACAATAGGCCCACGCAATGTGCTTGCCGGCAGGTGCGCGCGAGGGATCGAATACCGTCGGCTGCGCCAGCACAATAAATGGCCGCTCTGCAATCGCACCGTTTGCCATGGCAGCTTCTGATGCGACGATCTCCGCCATGCTTCCGCCCACATGCACGGTTGCGGCACGCAAGCATTCGGTCGACTTCCACGGAATCGGCGACGCAAGCGCGTAGTCCACTTTGAAAATGCCTGGGCCGTAGCGGAATTCTTCCATGCGCTTGCGATACCCGGTCGACAGCTTTCCTTGTGACACATGCAGCAACTGCCGCGGCGTAATGTCGCAGAGCACGACATCGTACTTCCGAACCAGCTCGAGGTCTTCGACGCGAGTGGAGGGAATGATTTTCCCTCCCAGACGAACCAGATGCGACGACAACGCATCGGTGATAGCTTGCGCGCCCCCTCGAGGGATCGGCCAGCCCACCGCATGGGCCGCGGCTCCGAGCACCATGCCGAAGGATGCGCTTAGCGGCTCGGTCAAGCTCAGAAAAGAGTGCGCTGCAAGGCCAGCGAAAAGAGCGCGCGTGCGTTCGTTGCGAAATCTTCGCCGCGCAACAAACGTCGCTGGAGCCAGCGCATCCTGGGCGAAATTTGCCAACAGAAACGGGTGGCTCGGAATCCGCAACAGTGGCCGCAGAATTTCTTTCGCAAACGCTGGCCAATTCTTCGCAAGTGGCGCCATCAGGTTACGCCAGGCGCGGCCATCTTCCTGCAGCACTCGCTCCGCATCTTTCAAGCTTCGTTCCAGCGTGATCGCTGTGCCGTCATCAAAAGGATGCGCCAGCGGTGCCGGAGAATAAATCCACTCGAGACCATAATCGCCAAGCGGCAAAGAATTGAAGAACGGCGACCCGACGGCCATAGGATGAACCGCAGAGCCGAAGTCATGATGAAATCCCGGAAGCGTCAGTTCCATGGTGCGCGCGCCGCCGCCCGGTTGGGCTTCGGCCTCGAACACCTCAACACGCAATCCCGCCTGCGCCAATACAATCGCAGCCGACAACCCGTTAGGGCCGGCACCGATGACGCATGCTTTCTTGTGCCGAACCTCGCGAGCGCGCTTGCCCATACATTGAACTCTACTGCGGCGGAGCCATCATGTCCGGGCCATTCTCGCGCACCTCGCCGATTTTTCCATCCGGGCCAATCGTTAACGTGGGAGCATAGGCACCCAGCAGCAGCCGACGCCACCAATTTCCAGTCGCGCGTTTTTCGTCGAGGGTCGTGAACCAGTACTGCCAAAGCACCGCCCGCACCATGCGCGGCGGATGGTTGGGAAATGGATTGCCCGCGAACAGGCCCAGCACCGCGGAATCATTGGTCAGCAACAACTCTTCCGTTCTTGGCACAATGGGATATTGCGTCCATTGGCCGAGCGATGCGAACCATAGATTCCAATCGAACCTCGGCTGGTAGGGCGCATAAATCCCGGGCGCCTGGTTGAGCGCCTGCGGCTTGCGCTGGAACGGATAGGCAATCCAGGTCTTGCCATCATCCGACCCTTGAAACTCGATTTCATATCGATTGGGCGTCATCACTGCGAAGAGCCCATATTCATTGGCGATGCGGAACGGCTGCAATGCCAACAGCGGTGCGGTTGGCAGAGGGATGCTGCGCCAGAACATCTGCAGCATCGGCACCGTAGTCGCGTAAAAAATCCAGGTAAGAATCACAGCGGTGAAAGCCAATCCAATCGGCCGCAATTGCCGCCGAGCCCCAGTTGGCTGCATGGATAGCGGCTCCGCCCGCACCACGCTGATTGGACTGTCCTCGTGATCGGTCGCGATCTCGCGGTTGCTTTCAGGAACGGTAAATCGCCAGCGCACCGGTACGAAGCGCATCAGGAAGCGATCATCCAGCAACAGGAAACCGAGCGCCAGCACGATGTAGTTCAAAAACGCATAATTCGCGGTCAGGATTACGGCGATCTGCCATGGAGTCACGATGAAGAAACATACGATGCGCCATTTGCGCGGCAGAAACAGCATCCACACCAGCACCAGTTCCATCAGCAGTGTTGCCACTACGGTCGAGGCCTGAAACCAATGCGGCAGTTGCTCGACGTAATAACCAATCCACGTCGGCAGCGGACCATTCTGGTAGTACTGGTCCATGGCGGTCAGGTGTCGCCATTGCGGATCGCCGCTGGCCAGCTTCACCACACCGGACTCGAAGTAAATCCGGAACCACTCCCACAACAACAGAAACATGCTGGCGCGCACTGGAGGACTGCTCCTGCCCCAGCCGGGCAACAATCCAGCAGGCGAGAAGAAGAGGCAGATGAACCCTGCCTCCAGCAACATGCCATCGGATTGATAGCTGGAAAAATCGCCTGCAGCGCTAACGAAGGAAAGAAAGCAGATGAAACAAATTGCTAGATTGGCACGCGGCCAGACATTCGCCGTCACCAGCAGCGAGGCCACAATGCCGACCCAGCAAATCGCCATCAGCATATGCGAACCGCTGGACAGCCATAACAGCGTAGGCGCGTACCAGAAACGTAGCGGGCCCAGGCCGCGCTCCACCGCTGATAGATACTGGCCAGCAGGAAGAATTCCGCGAGGTCCGATCAGTCCGCGAATTTGAAAGATGAGGGAATAGAAAGCAGAGAAGTAGATGAGCCCCATTGCGCGCAGAAAAATCCAGCGGGCAATTTGATGGTCGGGCACACCCTGTTCGGCGTCGAACCAACTACGGATTGTGCGTACAGGCGCCCAGTTCATCGACTAGCGAATTATAGAGCGGATGGTCCTTCGTCGACTCGATAGCTGGGAACAAGCGTGGAGGAAGTTGATTTCAGGCTGGGCGCTGTGGCTCCGCGTCTCGCACTTTACGACCAAAAAATACCAGCCCCGCCGTAGCAACCGCCGCTGCGATGCACCAGGAGCAGACGCGCTTGTGTTCAGTCACCTGCTTGCGAACATTTCGAATCGCCATGGTCGCATCCCAGGCCAGCTTGCCGCGCAACAACCGTCGAACCATCGGCCGCTCGGGAGTCGCGGCCAGCAACAACGCCAAGGTCACGCCATAACTCGCCAAACCCAACAGGCCGTCCGGAATACCAAGATGGTAGGCACCTTTCGACGTAATGACGCGCTTGGAATCGAACAAGCGTCCCGGCAGTTCGGGCAAATCTCGCATGATGTGCAACTGCACCAGCGCTACCGGAGCTAGCGTTGCCATCGCAGCACAGCAGCACGCAACCGCCATGCCTTTGTGGATCGCGCACACTTTCGCCAGAGCGACGGAATTTCCACTTTGATTGTCGACTGCCAACTCAAGCGCCATGCGAACCCCCTAGAATTCCTATTTCTTTTTATATGCCACCACAATGGCCGTCACCAGCGCCGCGCCACCGGCCGCAAACCATTTATGATGCAGATCCAGGAAGACCTGTGGGCTGAAGGAGCAAGATTTCTTATCGAATGGACCGTGGGCGCTATGCTTCCCCGGAACATAATCCCACAAATTGTTCGGTCGATTGGGATCATCCGGAACATCCGTTTGCTGCGCTTTATATCCCGTCTCTCCCAGGTCGCGATCGAGCAAGCCCGGAACAAACATTTGCCCCACGATGGCTTCCACGGTAGGCGAACCCACCCAATACTCGCGGCGCGGCCGTTCCACTCCGGCAGCATGCACCACTACCTTTGCGGCGACCTCCGGCTGAAAAATCGGCGGCACGGGCTGCGGCTTGTCCGGTAACCGGCTTTTGACCCAGGTAAACTGGACGGTATTCATGGCGGGCATCTGCACCACCGTCAGTTGAACATTGCTCTTGTCGTGGTAAAGCTCGCAGCGCAGCGAATCTGTAAACCCAATGATGGCGTGCTTGGCCGCGCAATAGGCCGACTGCAGCGGAATGCTGCGCACCGCCAGCGCCGATCCTACCTGAATGATGGTGCCACGATCGCGCGGCAACATCCGGCGAAGAGCCGCTTGTGTCCCATAGACATAGCCCAGATAACTTACCTCGGTCACCCGCTTGTATTCCTCCGCTGTCATTTTCTTGACCGGGGAAAATACGGACGCCATGGCATTGTTGACCCACACATCGATCGGTCCAAAGGCCTCCTCCAATCGATTCGCTGCGTGCTCGATCGACGGAGCATCACTCACGTCGAGCGGCAGAACCAGCGCTTCGCCGCCCATTTCCTCGACTTCTTCTCTGCAAGCCTCCAGTGCTTCTCGATTCCTCGCGATCAGCCCAATCCTGGCACCTTGCTTTGCAAAGCCATGTGCGATGGCACGGCCCAGGCCAGCAGAAGCGCCGGTAACCATCACGACTTGGTTCCTCTTCATCTTGGTTCCCCTTCTCCAATTTGCCGCGGTGTTGCGCGCGTCCATCGTAAATGTCGCCATTTCTATTATTTCGCGAACCCTGCATTGGCTAGCCGCGGAATTCCTCGACCGTAAGTCCCTGGTGGAGCAAGATCTCTCCGAATGGCTGGCTGCATCATATCCCGATCCTTGCGAGTAAAAATAGATTCCCCTTGTGCAATTAAGTAATCAGCTGTTCGCGCCGCTAATGCTTGAATCGTTAACCCTGGATTGGCGCTGCCCTGCGTGGGTAAAACGCTTCCATCGCACACGAAAAGGTTACTTAAGTCATGGGTTCGTCCAAATTTATCGACTACGGAAGTTCGTGGATCAGAACCCATTCGTGCCGCTCCGACGAGATGTGCGTAACGTGATTCCTGCACCACTTCTTGTGCGCCGGCAGCGTTCATCACCTCCATCACTTTGTTTTTTCCAAACTCGATCAGCTTTTTGTCGTTGTCATGCAGGGTGAACGTCACCTTGGCAACCGGCAAACCAAAACGATCTTTTTCCTCCGCCAGCTGCACCCGATTTTCCGGCCACGGCAGAATCTCTCCGAGCAGCGCAATCGCTGCCCAGTGGTTGTAGTCCATCATCACGCGACGCAGTCCCCATCCCCATGCGCCTTTCGCCGTCATCATTTGTTTGGCGAACGCAATCGGCAGTGGACCCACAGTTTGAATTGCAAATCCGCGCGCAAAATCACGCTTTGGATCGGTCTCATAAAACTCCTCGGTCAATGCATGGGCGGGTGGAGCTTTGTACATGCGCACCAGCTCTTCAAATCGCCCAAGCACCACGTTACCGGCCTGTGCCATTAAATAACGCCCGACCGTGTCGCTTGAATTTGCCAACCCGTTTTCATATCCGGGACATGCAGAGTTCAGCAGCAGTCGCGGCGTCTCAATGGCGTATCCGGAAACGATGACGGCCCTTGCTTTTTGAAAATGCTCTTTGCCTTTCACGTCAATATAGCTCACGCCAGTGGCGCGATTTTCTTTGTTCACATGAATGCGGCTGACCATGCAGTTGTCGCGAATTTCCGCGCCGTTCTCCAACGCGTCCGGAACATGCGTGATCAACGTGCTGGCCTTCGCGCCCACCTTGCACGCCTGAATGCAGAAACCGCGATAGATGCAGTGCTGCCGATCTCCATGCGAACCCGAAAGAATCGCGACCGGTCCGCCGATGCTGACTCCAATCCCAAGGCGCGTGCAGCCCTTGATCAGAACATTGCCCACCCCGCCCATCGGATGCGGCCCGTAGGCATAGCCATGCGGATCGCCCCAGGGATAATAGGCAGGCCCCGCAACAGGCATCTCCAGCTCCAGCTGCTCGTAGTATGGTTTCAGTTCCTCATAAGTCATCGGCCAGTCGATGCCGACCCCGTCTTCAGAGTGGATGCGGAAATCTGACGGATGCAGGCGAGGGGTGAAGGCCGCCCAATGCACGGAACCTCCGCCGACGCCACGGCCGCTATTGTTTGCGCCAAGTGCCAGCGGATGTTCGCCGCCGGTGATGCGCAAATCTTCCCAATACAAATTGTGCGAGCCCGCTTCGTCGCTGACCCAGTCTCGTTCCGTGTCCCAGAACGGTCCCGCTTCCAGCCCCAGCACGCGAAAGCCTGCACGCGATAGGCGCTGCAGCAGAACGCCACCCGCAGAGCCGACACCGATAATGACGTAATCGACTTCTTCCTCGCCGAAGCGGCGCATCGGGACATCAATTCTCTGGATGGGACCTAATGCGTGACCGTCGCCGTTGCGTTCGTTCAACACATCTTTCTTCCACCAATCGCGAAGCAACGGCGTCAATGCGTGCCTCCCTGACCGGGTGTTGCAAGATGCTGATCGTGACCACCGATCCACTCCGACACATCGGAGACGGAATCCTCCGGTGCCAGCCACGCATAGCGCTGCTCGTTCACTTCCCACGGTTCCGGCTCGCCGCGTTCCAGGCGCATGTACGCCCGCGGATACGCCGGACCGCCAAAACCAATCTCATCCCACGCGTATGGATGGGAGTAATACGCTTCGGCCGCATCCTGCACCAAGAGCATCCAGAAACGATGGACCGGCATGCGCTTCCATATCTCATCCGCGCCCTCGGGCTTGCCGTCATGCAACGTCTTCAGCAGCTTGTCCTGCTCCAGCGGAGTCAGATCGAGAAATCCGCGACCATCTTTCAGCTTTGCGATTTCGTCGATAGCTTTCATTCCCAATCGGTAGGCTTTTTGATCGGGCGGCATGTCTTCGTATCGGTAGCCATCGAGTCGATTGTTGTACAGCCGATCATCAACCGTCGGCAAAATGGGAATTCTGTATTGTTCCGACCGATCGCTTTGCGGAAGAATGTGCTCGAAGATTGCCTCGATCAGCGGGACTTCTGCAGGAGTAAAAAATCGCAGCTTCCGCGAGCGACTCACGCGTTCCAGAATGGTCTTGCGCGTCGCCTCATCCCAGTACGGCTGCTGCGCGAGGGTAGAGAAGCCCGGATAATATCCCGGCTGACCGTCGCGATTGCGCTTCATGGCTCTCTCCGGAATAAGCTGGCCAGCAGTCCCAACATCCCGCAGGCGCTGAACAGCAGCGGCGCCAGGATCGGCGGACCATACATGACGTTGTAGAGCAGATGCTTCCTTCCGCCGGGACGTCGCAGGACGCCGCGCGCATGGTAATAGAAGCCCACTCCACCATCGATAACCGCAGCGGCGGAAAGCGCCGGCAGCCATGTCTGCGCCGCCTTGCGATTTCGCAGCGACACAATTCCAGCCGCCATCACCATGGGCGCCAGCAACACGGGAGTCCACTGCGCCTTGTAGCGAAAATTATTCTTGTAGTGAGAATAGAAAGCTTCAAAGCCACTGAGAAATGCGGCGAACACCGTTGCCGCAGCCATGTGTTTCTGAAAGCGCCCCTCGCGTAAATCCTGCGCGAAGCTGATCGTCTCCGGTTTCGAAATTTTTCCCGATGGCAACGCTGCCACCCAATGTTTTTCATGTGCGGCGCGGGGAAACCAGGCAACATCTTCGGTCGGACTATCCTGCTCCTGTTCGCGGCGAAGATAGGACGCAATCAATCCCAGGTAGGCGCTGAGGCCGAACAGCAATGGTGCGAACACCGGCGGCCCCATCACCATATTCGTCATGGGAAATCGCCACCCTCCCGGCTTGCGCGCAATACCACGAAGATGAAAATAAAATCCGAGGACGCCATCCGCTAGAGTCAGAGCAGCAATGGGACGAAGTACACGTCGGGCGGCGCGTCCGCTAAAGAATCCGGCCACACCCCCAGCAAACAACAGCAAGCTGAGCGCCACGGGCGTATACATCACCCTTCGACTGTAGCTGCCACGATAGTGTTCATAGCCAACTTCGAGTCCGGTCATCAGGCTGGAAGCACCGGCCAACAATGAGAGGCTGCGCTGAAATCGCCCTTCGCGAATATGCTCATCCGCTGCAACGGCGGTGTCTTCTGTTTCTCGAGCTGCACCGCCCGCCGAGGAATCATCTTCTCTGTCGAACTCGACCGATCGCAAAATTTCCGAGCGTTTCGTTATGGCTTTATCCATCCTCATCCATTCGTTCTCAGTTGTGAGTCCGCGGTTGTCGCCGACGCGCCCGGCTACACCACTTCGCGCACTTTATCTTCCAGGATTGTCTTGATGATCTTGTTGCGGTTTTTCTCGCCCTTCACTAATGCTTCCGCGAAATTGCGCGCCTGCTTGGTGGAGATATTTCCCGGCAGCGGCGGCTCATTGGGATCAACCACGCACTGCACCACGGCGGGACCCTTGTCCTGCAGCGCTCGCCGCAAAATCGTTTCCGCCTGGTCGGGTTGCTCAAGCGTGTAACCCGCCACACCGCAGGCTTCCGCTACTTTGGCAAAATCGATGGGATGCAGATCGACGCCGAATTCCGGATTCGCATCCTCCACCATTTGTTCCCACTTGATTTGGCCAAGCACATTGTTTTTGACGACGATGACCTTCACGTTCAGCTTGTATTTCGCAAGCGTGGCCAGCTCGCCCATCAACATCGTCAGCCCGCCGTCTCCCACCACGCATACGACCTGACGTCCCGGATACGCAACCGCGGCGCCGATGCTGTACGGCAAGCCATTCGCCATGGTCGCCAACGAGCCGGACAAAGAGAACTTCATATCTCCACGCATCTCTATGTACCGCGCGGTCCAGGTGGCAATTGTTCCGCTGTCGGAGGAAACGATGGCATCGTCATTCAGTAGCCGGTTCAGCGTGTAGGTCACTACTTGCGGCTTCATCGGCATATCCATGCGAGTGCCGCGCTTTTCCATCACTTCATTCCAGCTCTTCATGCGGTCTTGATAATCTTCCAGGAATCCACGCCGCTTCTTCCGTTTCAGCAATGGGAACAGCGCCGTCAATGTGCCTTTAGCATCCCCCGCCAATTCCACATCCACCGGATGGCGCAGCCCCATACGGGCGGAATCGATATCAATCTGGACACACTTCGCGTTGCCCGGTTTGGGCAGAAACTCCATGTACGGAAAACTTGTACCGACCATCAACAGCGTGTCGCACTCTTCCATCGCTTCCTGCGATGGCGCTGTACCCAGCAATCCAATACCTCCAAGCGCCAAAGGATGGCGATCCGGGATGACCGCTTTGCCGAGCAGCGCCTTCACCACGGGCGCCCCCAGCGTTTCCGCCACTTGGATCACTTCTTCACGAGCGCCCAGGGCTCCAGCGCCGACCAACATTACCACTCGACTGCCTTCGTTCAAGATTGCCGCCGCCTGCTCGAGTGAAGTGTGGGTTGGAGTTGGATGAGAAGGGGTATAGTGATGCGCGCTGTGATTTTTTATGTTCGCGTCTGAGCGCTTTTGGTTGGAAGCCGGCCATTCCTGGATATCTTTGGGAATGGTGATGTGCGCCACTCCGCGGCGCGCGAAAGCAGTACGAATCGCCTCGTCCACCACCGACGTTACGTGCGCTGGCCCCATGATGCGTTCGTTGTACACAGAAACATCGATGAACAATTTGTCCAGGTCGACGTCCTGCTGATAATGCGTGCCGATCAAGTCATGAAAGGTGTGTCCCGTAATCGCGAGCACCGGATGCCCATCGCACTTGGCATCGTACAGGCCATTCAACAAATGAATGCCGCCGGGGCCGGATGTGGCCAGGCAGACCCCCAGACGACCGGTATATTTCGCATATCCGAGAGCTGCGAATGCCGCGGCTTCTTCGTGCCGAACCTGAATGAATTTCAGTTTTTCCTGGTGGGTTCGCAGACCTTCAAACAAGCCGTCGACGCCATCACCAGGGAAGCCGAAGATTGTATCGACGCCCCAGGAAATCAGGCGCTCAAAAAGTACATCTGCAACTTGCTGGCTCATGGGATCACTTCCTCTTCGGTTTGGCAGTTGGGCGACGGAATTGTGTTCACATCACGGAATTGAATTGTGTTCACATCACGGAATTTCGGAAAGAGATGGGCTGAAACAGCCGCGCGGGACGCCGTCAAAACATGCATCGAACAACACTTTGCCACAATCAGTTAGAGGACAATTTCAAGATGCGGGATGTATCAACACCTGCGCTTACAGAAAATCCGCTTTGACACAACTCCAGGAACGATCGACGAATCCCTCCTATGTGGATTCCATTTCGAGCTCTACTGTTCGTGTCTACACCGTACCCACCGATGCACCGGAAGCGGACGGAACCGTTTCCTGGAATTCAACGACGATGGTTCTGGTTGAACTAGCCGTCGGAGATGTGCACGGCATCGGATACACCTATGCCGACGCGGCTACGGCGAAGGTTGCGCAGCACCTGCTCAAGACGATCGTCGATTCTGCCGACCCCTTCCAACACCCGGCGTTGTGGATGCAAATGCAGCGATCGGTGCGCAACATTGGCAATCGTGGAATCGCGGCCATGGCAATCTCCGCCATTGATATTGCCTTGTGGGATCTGCGTGCCAGGCTGCTGCATGTTCCACTGGTTCAACTTCTCGGCGCCGCTCGCCAGTCGATTGCCGCATACGGCAGCGGAGGATTCACATCCTACAATGATCGTCAGCTACAGTCGCAACTCGGCGGGTGGGCAGAACAAGGTTTTCCGTTCGTGAAGATGAAAGTCGGCACGCATCCGGAGGATGACCCGCGGCGCGTGCGGGTTGCGCGCGGCGCCATTGGAGACAAGGTGCAGCTATTCGTCGATGCCAACGGCGCGTACACGGCGAAGCAAGCTATCCATCTCGCGGAAGTTTTTCACGCTTCCAACGTGACATGGTTTGAGGAGCCGGTGAGTTCCGACGACCTTGCCGGCCTTCATTTCGTTCGCAGTCACGTTCCAGTTCCTATCGAAGTTGCCGCGGGAGAGTACGGCTACGCTGCCCCGTACTTTGAAAACATGCTGGCGGCGAAAAGCGTAGACGTGCAGCAGGCCGATGCTACGCGGGCGCAAGGCATCACAGGATTTCTGGCGGCGGCTGCGGTCTGCGATGCGCATCAGATCGCCCTTTCCGCACATTGCGCTCCCAGTATCCATATGCACGCCTGCTGCGCTGTTTCCCGCGCGCGTCATTTGGAATTCTTCCATGACCATGCCCGCATTGAGCGTATGTTCTTTGATGGATTCTGCGAGCCGCGCCAGGGCCACATGTTTCCCGACTGGTCGCGCCCAGGGCTCGGTCTGGAGCTAAAGGAAAAAGACGCGAAGAAGTTTCTCATCTAGCAGATATTCTGGTTTTGTTTCGGCCTTCGCTTCAACCTTCTCGGCGGCGCCGACCCACCGCATTCGTCGCTTCGCACGATTAACATCGCTTCAAGGAGGAAAGACCGAATGAAACTGCAGGGCAAGGTCGCCATCGTCACCGGCGCAGCTACAGGCATCGGCAAAGCCATCGCCACCGGAATGGCTGCAGAAGGAGCTGCGGTCGTCATCGACTACGTGGGCGCACCCGACCTGGCCAACGCCGTCGTCAGCAACATTCGCAGTAAGGGTGGCAAAGCGATGGCCTTCGAAGCCGACGTGTCCAATCCGGATCAAGTGAACGCGTTAGTGTCGCAAGCCGTCAAGAGTATGGGGCGGCTGGATATTTTTGTGAATAACGCGGGCATGGAGTCAAAACATCCATTCACGGAATATCCATTCGAGTTATGGCAGAAAGTGATTGCGGTGGATTTGACTGGTCCATTCCTGTGCGCGCAGGCGGCGGCCAAGGCGATGATCCAGCAAGGAAAGGGCGGCCGCATCATCAACATTTCTTCCGTGCATGAGGACTTGCCGATGCCGACCAATGCTCCGTATTGCGCTGCCAAGGGAGGTCTTCGCATGTTGATGCGAACCATCGCTGTGGAGCTGGCGCCATACAAAATCACAGTCAACAATATCGCGCCCGGCGCCATCTATACGCCCATCGACGCAGATGTGGAAGCGAGCAAGAAGATTGAAACCGAATTGATGGCGGAGATACCGCTGGGACGCTGGGGCAAACCGGAAGAGGTGGCGGACCTGGCCATTTTCCTGGCATCCGATGCCGCCGGCTACTGCACCGGCAGTACCTTCTTCATCGACGGCGGAATGTCGCGCCAATCGGGCAGCCTATAGGCCAGGCGGCGTTTGGCGGCGCGACTTCCGGCAAAAATTGGCGCGCCTAAGCCTTGATGGTTGAGCGCAATTGCGGCGAGGCTCCATCCACCAGGTGAATCGACGGGTTATTCCGCAAAATATCCATCACCGCTGTCACCATGCGATCATCCATGGCCGCTGCTTGTCGTAGCGGAACCGGGTAGCTGACGACCACTTCCAGACCGCTCGGAATCAAGCGCAGGCGCGCATAGGGCTTGGGGGCTTCGATGTGCATTCCCACCGACTGTTCCAGCCCCGCATGCTGCCGATCGAGAGTAGGCTTATATTCTGCATACAGCGTGTTCGCGCATGCCAGCAACTCCTTTTCCGCCAGGGGTACGTCGCTGTCGGCGCGCATGGGAAATCCGATCTCGCGCCACATGTACTCCGTGCCTGGAAATTGTTTGAACAGCGGACTGGTCTGAAACAGCACAGAATTTGGGAACACGATGATGCGGCCGGTGGGCTTCAATTCAATGCCGCTTCCTGCCAATTCCATCAGATAAAAACGCACCAGGCCGATGTCGACCACATCTCCGGTGACGCTGTTGGCGCCGTTGTAGACCACCGTCACTCGATCGCCGACACGAACTCCATATCGTCCTACGAGGAAAAAGTATGCAGCCACCGATAAAATAACGGTCTGCAACGCCACCGCGACACCGGCAGTGATCAAGCCGGCATAGGTGGCGAGTGAGCTGAAGTCACTGACGAACCCCAGCAGGACAACAACGAACATGCAGAAGCCTGTAATGACTCTGCGCAGCACCAGGAACTGGCGTCTGCGTCGAGCGTCTTTGATATAGCGGAATGTCGCTCGCCGCCACAATTCTGAAAACAGCCAGATCAAACCCAGGGCGATCAGCAAGGTCGCAACCCGCAGCAACAATGACCGCAGAATCTGGCCGTACTCGTGATCGACAGAATCCCGGAGCTGCTTCAGGTTCGTCTGGCTCTGGTCCATCAGGATGAGTTCCTGACTCAGAGGTATGGCGGCGTCAGAGAGTTGCTTAAAATGCAGCACCAGTAGAGCCGTCGCGCGCTGCTGCTGCTGGAGTGTTCCCTGGGACACGATTGCTGAGCCAGCACCTTGTGCAGCCCCAGAACCGGTTGCGGCATTGTTCGGACTTGAATTTGCGCCGTGCTCGCCGCCATTTGCCGGTTGAGAAGTTGTGACGGACGCAGAATTGCTTTCCAGTGCAAACTGGCCCTGCTGCAGCGTAGACCGCAAGGCGGCCAGCAATGGGGCACGCAAATGCTCGGTAGAGGTCTGCAGTCCTGTCGTTTCGTCCTTCAGTTGATCCAGCGAATGCAGACTGCTCACCAGATGGATCATCTCCCCCATCTGCCCGACTAGCCCTTCGCTGCGAGCACCGGCAAACGTGGGCAGTTGGATTTGCGAAACGGCTGCAGCACTTTTTGCCGGCGATTTGTCAGTCGTCGGTCCCGTAGTTGTGGCCGCAGTTGGAACTGTCCGCTGCAAGGCGCGAATCTTCGTGCTCAGCTCCGAAGCAACTCCATTCGCTGCGTCGGTGGAATTCACAAATGACGTTAACTGCTGCAGGTTGCTTTGAAGTTCCTGCGCCAAGGCGATCTGCCCCTGCAACGTGTCTCGCTGCGATTGCAGCCCGGGACGTTCCTTGGCGCGCGCTGTTGGAATCTCTTTGTTGATGGTGTCCAATTCCGAGGTCAACGCCTGCAACTTGTCATCGACATTCTTCTGCAGTTTCTGAAGGTTCTGTGGATTCACCACACCGGGGGGGGTCCCTTGCGGCGGCAATGGCTTCTTTGAAGAGTCCGCCAGCATTGCGGCCTGTGCGAGTGCGGACTTGAATTCCAGGTCCACAACTTTGCGAGCAATGTCCTGACCGTTCTCGACAAACAGTTCGTCACCGGGGACAACAACATATGCGTCTGCGCCACCCCAAAGGCGGAACCATTGCAGCACGTGATTGACATGGTCCAGGATCTGGATTTCGGTATTTGGGGGAACAGCGGCAGGTGCGGCCTGAGTCGGCGCCGACGAATTCGACGCAGCTGTGTTCGGCGATGTTGCAGCTGGCGTGGCAGTTTGCCCGTCCGCCGTAATCCACCCCAGCAGGGCGAGTGCACCGGCGGAGAGAACGAGCGCACGGAATCGTTTGGGTAGAACCCGCATGCAATCTCCAAAAATTGAAGTCAATATCGATTATGATGCGCGACGACTATGGGCAGAAAGGCGTACGGCAGAGAATTACTTTCGCCACTCGCTATTTTTCACGGGATACAACGAAATCGGGCACCCACAATAATGCCCGTTTGAACTCAGAGTCCGGCAACCCGGAAAGATTGCCGCGCGCTGCTTCAGCGTGCGCATCCGCCACTTGAATGGCGTAATCGAGCGACCCATTGCGATGCAGGATGGCAAGAATGCGCTCGTGCCGAACGCGCTCAAATCCCTGATCTTCAATCACCGCTAAAATATCGGCTCGCTCTTCCGGTGTACCGTGCTCCAATGCATGCACCACAGCCAGGGTCGCTTTGCCTTCACGCAGATCGCTGGCTGTAGGCTTACCCAGGACCGCCTCGCTGGCGGTTAAATCCAGAACGTCATCCACAATTTGAAAGGCCAGACCCACATTGCGCCCGTAATCTCCCAGCGCTTCTTCCATGGCCTGAGGCGCATCTGCAAGCACGCATCCCAATTGCATGGACACGCGAAACAGACATGCCGTCTTGCGATAAATCAGCTCAAAATAATCATGTTCGGTCAGCGCGGTGCCGAGACTTTCCATCTGCAGCAATTCGCCTTCGACCATTTGTTGCGTCAGGCCGATCAGCAAATCGAGGATGCGAAAATTCCGCTCCTCCAGCGCTACACGGAAGGCCTGCATATACAGCCAGTCGCCGGCCAACACACATTTGGAGTTGCCCCATTGAGTGTTTGCGGAAGGACGGCCGCGGCGAATATCGGCCACATCGATAATGTCGTCATGCACCAGGGTTGCGGTGTGAATCATCTCGATCACCGCACCCAGGCGAACGCTGCTATTGCCGTTGTAACCCAGTGCTTTGGCTGCCAGCAGCAGCAGGGCGGGACGAATCCGCTTGCCGCCACCTTCTCGCAGGTATCCGGCAATCTCCGTGATGGAATCGACCTCGGACGCAGACAGAGCGTTCGAATTCCTGCTCGACCGCGATCAGTTCGTCGCGCAGCAGGTCGAACACTTCTTTCGCCGTCGTAATGGCCGTTGTGCTCAAACGCTTTCCATCCTCGCTTCCCTGCCTCGCCCAGGCTCTGCAAATATCCCAACAATAAGGATGCAGCTATGGGCTTCACGGACTAATTGGAACGATAGTTCGTAAACTGCAGGTCAATCCCAAAGTCATGTTTCTTCAACATTGCAATCATATCCTGCAGGGTGTCCCGATCCTTACTGCTTACCCGTACGGTGTCGGATTGGATGGTCGCCTGCGCCTTACTTTTTGATTCCTTGATCAGCTTGACGATCTCTTTTGCCTTCTCGATGGCAATCCCCTGTTGCAGGGTTATCTTCTGGCGAACACTGGAGTTGGAGGCCGGCTCGATCTTGCCGTAGGTCAACGCTTTCAGCGAAACTCCGCGCTTGGCCAGCTTTTGCTGCAAAATTTCCGTCACCGCTTTCAGCTTGTACTCATCGCTGGACGCCAACTGAATGGCCTCTTCCCCCTCCAGCTTGATTTCAGAATGCGTATCCTTCAGATCGAAGCGGGTCCGAATCTCCTTGGAGGCCTGATCCACCGCATTCAGCACTTCTTGCGCATCTACTTTGCTGACAATATCGAACGAATTCTCTGTAGCCATACTTGCCTGCCCTTGCTGATTTCAATTCTCTACTTGAAGCCCAATGTCTGTCCGGATCTTGCCGGCTGCTCTGATGGTCGTTCGCGACAGACGAAAAAAGCGGTAGAAGTTTTCCGTCGTCGTCAAAGCCATGGTCTCATAGTCCGAGCCACAAACCTCCGCCAGTTGCTCTGCCACCCGCTGTACCATGGCCGGTTCATTCCGTTTCCCGCGATTCGGCACCGGCGCCAGAAAGGGCGCATCGGTCTCGATCAACAGGCGGTCCGTGGGCAGCTTCGCCGCCACATCCCGGATGGGCTGGGCCTTGGGAAAGGTGATATTGCCGGCGAAGGAAACGAGAAAGTTCATGTCCATCGCTTGGTTTGCGTGCCCATACTCCCCGGCAAAACAATGCAAGATACCGCCCAAGCCGGTCGCCCGCCAATGTTCGTCCAGCAGCGCCAATGCGTCGTCCCAGGCGTTGGTGCTATCTGCGGAGGCGCGACAATGAATCAGAATTGGCAGCTTGTGCGCCGCGGCAATCTTCATCTGATCGACGAAAACACGCTGCTGCACCTCACGTGGCGAATGGTCATAGAAATAATCCAGCCCAATTTCGCCGACCGCCACCATCTCCGGCTCAGCCGCCAATTTATCCAGCTTGTTCAGGGCACCTTCATTCGCCAGATTCGCCTCATGCGGATGGATTCCGGCGCTGACAACAATCTGCGGCATGTCAGTCCTGGACCGATATTCCCGGCTCAGATCAAGCGCAACGTGCATGGTATCCGGACCCTCGCCGATGCCAACCGCCAGAATGGTCTCCACGCCCGCCTCATACGCGCGCACCAGCATCGCTTCACGATCCTCCGCATAGCGTTCACTGTCCAAATGTGCGTGCGAGTCGACCAGCATGGGGAGTTCCCTACCTATTTGAGCCGCGCACCGATTTCTACATCTTCTAAAAATCCCGCCAGCACCGGAGTGCCTTTTTCGCCGATCGAAGCCGCAACGATCATCCCGTTCGATTCCAGGCCGCGCAGTTTTCTGGGCGCCAGGTTGGCCACAATCACCACCTTGCGTCCGATCAGGCTTTCCGGCGCGTAGGCTTCGGCAATCCCTGCGACAATTTGCCGCTGTTCATAACCCAGATCAACCTCAAGCCGCAGCAAGCGGTCCGCTTTCGGCACTCGTTCGGCGACGCGGATGATGGCAACCCGGAGGTCGACCTTAGCGAAATCCTCAATTCCGATTTTCGGTTCCGGAGGCACGGCGGGGGGCAAGGGGTCCACGTGTGGTTGCGGTGGAGGCAGCGGATCGGAAACGGCACTCACGGGACTCACCTGTTGGTCGGCAGCGGCCTGTTGCGCGACGGCATCCGCCTCCTGCTCAGGAGACAGCCCGGTCGCGGAAAACGGCTCAGGCACATGCGGAGGCGGCGGTTGCTCCGCTGGGCCCGATATTTTGCTGTTGGGAACAGCCTCTTGGTCCGCCGCTGCGGACTGCGCCTGCTCGTTCGCGGCGGCGACACGATCCTCTTCTATTTTTTGCATACGCTCAATCGCTTCCTTTTCTGCGCGAGGAAATACCGAACCCAACTCGCCAAGCTTTGTGCCCGGGGGCAGATCACCCCACTGCAAATCCTTCAAATCCGCCTTGGCAATATCGCCCAGTCCGAGTTGCTGCCAGACTTTCGTCGCTGCTTCTGGAATGACAGGGTAGACGAGCGCCGTGACGATGCGAATCGCTTCTGCCGCGGTGTATAGGATGCCAGCCAGCTTGGTCCGGCTCTCCGCATCGTCCTTGGCCGCAACTTTCCACGGAGCCTGCGCCGTGATGTAACTGTCGACGGCGGCAATCGCAGACCAGGCGTTTTCCAAAGCACGTGAGAAATCGAGATGCTCCAGCCGCTGATCGAACTGCTCCGTCTGCTGATCGAGGATCGCTCGAATGCCGCTGTCCGCGGCTGCACCGTCCGGCACCACGCCATCGAAATACTTCACGATCATCGCCAGCGTGCGGCTGACCAGGTTGCCGTACCCATTCGCCAGGTCCGCGTTATACCGCTGCACCAGCGCATCGAAGCTGAAGCTGCCATCCTGCCCAAACGTCACTTCGCGCAGCAGGAAATAGCGCAGCGCATCGGCACCCAGCACATCCAGCACCGTCTCCGCACGCACGATGTTGCCGCGTGACTTCGACATCTTCGACTGCTCAAACAGCAGCCATCCGTGCGCCACCACGCTCTTCGGCAACGGCAACTCGGCAGCCATCAGAAACGCCGGCCAGTACACGCAATGGAAACGGCTGATCTCCTTACCTATCAGGTGTACATCTGCAGGCCAATACTTGTTGAAGTTCGCGCAATTTTCGCTACCATATCCCAGCGCGGTAATGTAATTCGCCAGCGCATCCATCCACACATAAATGACGTGCTTCTCGTCGCCGAGAACAGGAATGCCCCAGTTGAAACTGGTGCGGCTGATCGACAGATCGCGCAGACCACCCTGCACAAATGCCACCACTTCATTGCGCCGTGCTTCCGGCCGAATAAAGTCTGGATGCTGCTCGTAATACTCCAGCAGCTTGCGCTCAAACGCCGACAGCTTGAAGAAATAGTTCTCTTCGCTCACTGTCTCTGTGATGCGGCCGCAGTCCGGGCAAGGCGTTCCAGGCGGACCTTCCACATATAGCTCGTCCCACACGCAGTACTGACCGGAGTAGGTGCCTTTGTAAATGAATCCGCGCTTCTGCAGTTCAGAAAATAAATGCTGCACGCCGCGCTTATGCCGTGGTTCCGTGGTGCGGATGTAGTCGTCGTAGGTAAGGCCCATGCGGTCCCACAGGCCGCGAAACTCGCCCGACACTTCCGCTGCAAACTCTTGCGGAGTTTTGCCGGCCTTGGCCGCCGAGCGCTCAATCTTCTGTCCATGCTCGTCGGTACCAGTCAGAAAGAGCACGTCGTAGCCGCGCATGCGCTTCCATCGCGCCACCGCATCCGCCGCCACCGTCGTGTATGTGTGCCCCAGATGCGGCCGGGCATTCACGTAGTAGATAGGCGTGGTGAGGTAAAACGTCGGTTTCGTATCCTGCTTTTTTTCCTGGGTTGGCATGAAATAGGCGTTCAGTGCTCGCGCAAAAGGCTGGAGAGCGAGTCACTTTCATCTTATAACGTTTTGCCGCCGCCACTCCCCGCCCGAACGTACTGACGTGCGCCATCGGAACGAAAACTCCACATGGCACATGGCGCCGCACCTCATACTCGCTAGAATCAACAGGACCGACGCAGCTGAAATGCTGCTTGTGGGTTTGTCAGCAGGGTGAGAGCATGGCTAGCATGAAAGCCGCCGTACTTCTTGTCGCCTTTTTCTTCGCGCTGCAACAGCCAAATGGCTATTCCGAAGGGAAGCCCAAGTGTAAAGGGAATCCAAAAGTTATCGCGGCGTGTTACTCGATACATGGGCGTTTAAGTCCAGGTGCAGACACCATTGAATTGCGTCTTTGGCCTGTTGGAACGAATCGAATGCTGGGCGTATCGGACGGACCAGCTATTAATGATGCAGAAAACCCTGCATATCCAAAAAATATAGTGTTTCCCAACGCCGGCGAAACCATTTACGGAGATTTTGAGGTGTGTCCATTTACGCCGCAGCGTAAAGGTGCAATGCAGTTCGTATGTATTGAATCCGCTGCGCACCTTGTCGTGAAGCGATAAAACTTCAAACTTACCAACTACCGGAGCCCTGGAGTCCATCGCGAAGGCGACACACACTCTGCTAAAATTCCCTCTAACTCATCGAATCGCTATCCGGTCGCCGCGGCGGCCCAGCGCCTACGGACGACCCTTGTGTATCGCACCTATCGACAAATTTTATTTGAGCGTTTTCACGCCGTCCTGCTGGAAAAGTTCCAGGTAGAAATTCCTCGCCTCACCGTCGAGGAACCTCCAAAGGTGGAGATGGGAGACTATGCCCTGCCCATCGCCTTCGAGCTGGCACGAACGCTCCGCAAAGCACCGCGCAAAATCGCAGAAGAGCTGGTAACCGCCATCGGCAGCGTGCCTGGGTTTACTGGATTTGAAGTTGCCGGGGCTGGATACATCAATTGCCGCCTCGATCGCAACCTGGCGGCGCACGCGCTGGCAGCGCGGATGGAATCCCTGCCACCAACACTCGAATTTATCCTAGTCGAACACACCAGCATCAATCCCAACAAGGCGGCGCATGTTGGCCACCTGCGCAATTCCATCCTGGGCGACACGCTGGTGCGCATGCTGCGCGCTGCCAATTACCAGGTAGGCGTGCAGAATTACATCGACAACACCGGCGTCCAGGTCGCGGACGTGGTGGTGGCGCTAATGCATCTGCGCGGCATGGATCTGGCAGGAGTGGAACGCTGGATCGGTGAACTTGCGGCGCGCGGCGAGCGCATTGACTTTGCCTGCTGGGACCTGTACGCCCACGTTTCGCAATGGTATGACGCCGAAGAGAGCGAGAAGCCGGCGCGCAAACAGATTCGTCTGAATACGCTGCATGCCCTGGAAGCCGGTGGCAATGAGACCGCGGCCATTGCCGACCTGGTGTCCACGGCAATTCTGCGCCGCCATCTCGAAACCATGATGCGGCTCGGCATCGAATACCAGTTTTTGCCGCGCGAAAGTGAAATTCTTCATCTGCATTTTTGGAATGCGGCCTTTGCATTGATGAAAGAAAAAGGTGTCCTGTATCAGGAGACGGAAGGCAAGAACGCCGGCTGCTGGGTGATGCGGCGCGCCGGAACTGCAGGTGCGGATGGCGAAAACCCCGACGAAGAAGCCAAGGTCATCGTGCGCTCGAACGGCACCGTCGGCTACGTCGGCAAAGACATCGCCTATCACTTGTGGAAGTTCAACAAGCTTGGCCTCGACTTCGGTTATCACTTGTTCCACATCTATCCCGACGGCGATCGCTGCTGGATCTCATCCGAACACAACGACGAGCCTGCGTCTGCATTGCCGCACTTCGGACACGCCGACGCCATCTACAACGTCATCGATGCGCGCCAGGCCGACCCGCAGAACAACGTGATTGAGGCATTGCGTGGCATGGGTTTCACCAAAGAGGCCGACAACTACCACCACTTCTCCTATGAGATGGTTGCGCTGACTCCGCGCTGCGCTATGGAATTGGGCTATGTGCTTTCCGAGGAAGACCAGGGCCGCGCCTACATTGAAGTTTCCGGGCGCAAGGGCTTCGGCGTGAAGGCGGACGACTTGATCGACAAGCTGATCGCTTCTGCACTGGCGGAAGTGAACGCACGTCATCCCGACTTAAGCGAAGGCGAACGACAAGACATCGCCCGCAATATTGCCGTCGGGGCACTGCGCTATTACATGCTGCGCTATACCCGCAACACGGTCATCGCGTTCGATTTTCAGGATGCGCTCAGCTTTGAAGGCGAGACCGGACCCTACGCGCAATATGCCGTGGTGCGTGCCGCGAGCATTTTCCGCAAAGGTGGCATCACGCCGGAAGAAGCGTTGCGGCAATTTGAGGCCATCGACGCCGCGACCTATTTCACCGGGGAAGATGGCGACAGCTTGTGGGAGCTGTGGCTGCTGGCGTCAAAGTCCATACACGTACTGGAACGCTCCATCCAGACCACCGAGCCGGCCTACCTGGCGAAATATGCGTTTCAGCTGGCGCAGCAGTTCAGCAACTTCTACCATCGCCATCACATTTTGACGGAGAGCGATCCAACGCGGAAAACGTTGTTGCTGGCCACCGCCGCCGCCGCCCAGCGAGAGCTGCTGCGCACCCTCAACTGGATGGGCATCGAAGCGCCCGATGTTATGTAGAAAGCGCCGCGCCCACAATATTGCCCGCTATTTTTCGTAGCTGCGAACCCACTCCACAATGCTACGGACAGCCACACCAGACGGCCCCTTCGATATCCACGGCTTCGGCTCGTCCACCCAGGCGACGCCGGCGATGTCGAGATGCAGCCACGGCGTCTCATCGACAAATTCCTTCAGGAACATCGCCGCCGTAATCGCGCCGCCGTAGCGGCTGCCACCCGTGTTGGTAATGTCTCCGATGTGGGAGACGATCATCTCTCGGTATTCGTCTTCCACCGGCAAACGCCAGAATCTTTCGCCGGAAATCGCCAGTGCCTTCTTGAAGTGTTCGTAGCTGTCTTCATCGTTGGCGAACACGCCCGCATTCACCATACCCAGCGCCACCACGCAGGCGCCGGTCAGGGTCGCGGCATCAATCAAATGCGTCGCGCCCAGTTGCCTGGCGTAATGCAAACCGTCGGCCAGCACCATGCGACCTTCCGCGTCCGTGTTCAGCACTTCGATGGCCTTGCCAGACATTGCAATCGCAACATCTCCCGGCTTGTACGCCTTGCCGGAAGGCATATTTTCGGCCGAACAAACAATCCCAATCACGCGCACCTTCGGCTTCAGCTGCGCAATCGCGCGCATCGCCCCAATCATGGCCGCGCCGCCCGCCATATCGTATTTCATCTTCTCCATGCCGTCCGCAGGCTTGATGGAAATGCCACCGGTGTCAAATGTAATTCCCTTGCCCACCAGCGCCAGCACCGGCCCATCTTTCGGAGCGTCTTTGGGCTCATACCGCATCACGATCAACGCCGGCGGCTCATCGGAACCCTGTGCGACCGCCCAGAACGCACCCATCTTCAGCTCTTTAATTTTGTCGGTACTGTAGACCTCACAGGGCAATCCCTGTTCTTTGCACATCACAGCGGCGCGCTCGCCAAGAATTGTCGGCGTCAGCCGATTGCCGGGTTCGTTCACGAGCGCGCGCGTAAAATTCTGCGACTCGCCCAAGATGACGCCCTCGCGGAATGCCGCCTCGACCGCTTTTCTATCGGCGCTCACAGGCGCCACCACGGTAAATTGCTCGATGGAGCGATCCTTGCGGTCAGACTTGTAGGTGTCCGGATCGAAGTCGCCCACAAACGCGCCTTCCACGGCAGCGCGCGCCGCTTCGGCCAGACTCAGCCCATCATGTTCCGGCAGCACAAACGTCACCTGGCGAATTTTACGAGGCTTGGCAAAACGAACCGCGACACCCGCAGCTTTGCGAATTTCCGGCAGCGAAAGCTTCGCAGCTTTGCCGACCCCGACAACTAAAAGCCGCTTGGCTTTCAGTTCCACTGGCCCGTGCAGCAGCAAAGTTTCGCACGCTGCGGCGGAGAATTCACCGCTTTTTAACGCCGGCTTATCCGCACTGGCGACCGTGGCATCTTTCGTCAGCAGAACCGGCTGCACTGCGGCGTTCTTATCTTTCGAGGTGGAGGCGTCCGCTGCCAGCACAACTAATAATTCCGCTTCAAGAGACTTCAGCGCCTCAAACTTCACATCCGTTTTCATTTGAATTTATGTTCCTTTCAGATCTTCGTTGAGGCGCACTATGCATTGCGGCGTTTGCTGGCTGCGATCGCGGATCGAGCGTCACGGTCATCTTCGCGGCGGCGTTCGGTCTCACGCTTGTCCCAGTTTTGCTTTCCTTTGGCAACGGCAATCTCACATTTCACACGCCCTTTACGAAAATATAGGCGGGTCGGAATCAGGGTGAGCCCCTTCTGCTGGACCTTGCCCAGCAGCTTGCGCACTTCCTCGCTGTGTAAAAGCAGCTTTCGTGTCCGCACGGCATCGTGGCTGGTATAGCCGCTGTGGGAGTAGGGCCCGATATGCAGATTCAATAAAAATGCTTCGCCATCCTTGACCAGGCCGTAGGCATCGCGCAGGTTCGCCTTGCCTTCGCGGATAGACTTCACCTCAGTCCCGCGCAACACCACGCCCGCCTCAAACTTTTCCAACAAAAAATAATTGTGGCCAGCCTGACGGTTCTGGGCCGCATCTCTCTCACCAGAGGCAACAGGATCGCGTGGCTTGGGCTTCTTCGGCGGATTTGGAACCAAATTGGTAGTTGGGCGTGGCATGATTGGAATTTTTCCGCTTCAGGCGAATGCGAAGAAGGCTAGCTGTTTTGCAGGTTCCAACAATCGCGGACTGTCAGGAGCGAGTGTCAACCCCTTCGACTGCGAAGAAGTCGCTGCAATTTCTCATGCTAGCACGCAAATCGCAGCCTTTGTGGCGCCGGCCGATAACCGAATGCGGGCCCGACCAGTCCAACTCCCCGATGGTATAGTGATGGTAACGAACCGCTGCATTGGCTCGAGCGAAAAGGTCGCCGATCGTTC
The DNA here is from genome assembly GCA_963735505.1 of uncultured Acidobacteriota bacterium. GTDB lineage: Bacteria > Acidobacteriota > Terriglobia > Terriglobales > Acidobacteriaceae > JAKAAZ01. The sequence goes on from CAVTLR010000019.1 coordinate 1,268,323, forward strand.
GGGTTTCTCAACAATGCCGGGATGCGCCGAATTCATGCCTGTGCCCTTTTATCTTTCTCGCGATCGGAATTTTGATATCGCCCAAAGTTCGCACCCGCTCGCATGTCCAAATGACGTTCCGTCGTGCTGCGCGCACCCCAGACTGCCCCTTTCCCGTTCCCTGCGCCTGCTGGGCTGGATATGCTTCTTCGTGGTTGCATTCGCAATCCAGGGCGCGTTGTCACCCCTGCATGCAGACGCCGCCAAGAAGCTTTTCAAGCAAGGCAAAGATGCTGAGATTCGCGAAGATTACATCACGGCCTATCAGGACTATCGACAGGCGTGGCTGGCCAAGCCCAAGGACATGGAATACAAGGAAGCCTATACCCGGCTTCGCTTCCAGGCTGCCGCACAATACGTCGACATGGCGAACAAGCTGCGGGATCAAGGCCAGCTCAACGACGCCCTGACAGATTATCTGCGAGCGCTCGAGATTGATCCAACATACGAGGAGGCCCGGCAACAGGCGGACCGCATACGCGCCCGTATCAATGGATCCGGCGCCCCGCAGACTGAATCGGATCTCACCGGCGTCACCTCCCCAAAGGCCGAACGTGACCTGCAGGACCTGGGTGGTCCGTTGCAGTTGAAACCGCTCTCCGACGCGCTGATCACCCTTCACATGGTGGAGGACACCAAGACAATTTATAAAACCATCGGCAAGCTCGCCGGCATCAATGTGCTGTTCGACCCCGACTACACTTCGAAGCGAATCCCGATCGATCTGGATCGGGTGTCGCTCGCCGACGCTCTTCGGAGCGTCGCTTTCGTATCACAGACATTCTGGCGTCCCGTTACCTCCGATACGATTTTTGTTGCAGCCGACACCCGCACCAAGCGCACCGAGTTGGAAGCACAGGCGGTGCAAACTTTTTACCTGGGAAACATCACCCAGGCCAACGATCTGAATGAAGTGCTGAATGCGGTCCGCAACCTGATGGACACCACCGTAAAAATGCAGGCGGTCCCCAGCCAGAATGCCATCGTGATGCGAGGCACGCCGGACCAGTTGCTGCTAGCTCAAAAGATCATCGACGATCTGGATAAGGCCAAGCCGGAAGTAGTGGTCGATATTGCGGTACTGGAAGTGAATAAGGACCTGCTGCGAAATATTGGTCTGCAGTTACCCGGTTCAATTGGCGTACAACTGCAAAGCTCTACCGCCAGCACCACCACCGGCACGACCGGCACCACCAGTACAACCAGCACCACCACCAGTACAACATCGAGCAGCAGCGGCCTGACGCTGAATGATCTGGGCAATATCAATGCCACCAATTTCGGCATCAGCATTGGCGCCGCCACGCTGAATATGCTGCTGACCGACTCCGATACTCGCGTGCTGCAGAATCCGCAAATCCGCGCCGTGGATGGTGAAAAGGCCACTCTCAAGATCGGCTCGAAAGTGCCCATTGCTACCGGTTCATTCTCGCCGGGTGCCGGCATCGCAGCGGCGGGTATCAGCCCCCTGGTCAGTACCCAGTTTTCCTATGTGCAGGTTGGTGTGGAGATTGAAATGCAGCCCACCATCCACTACGACGGCGATGTATCGATGAAGCTTCACATTCAAGTCTCGAACATCACCAGCTACAGTAATCTGGGCGGAATCGAGCAGCCCGTCATCGGAAATCAGGAACTTGAGCAGAACATCCGCATGAGGGAAGGCCAGGCCAACCTGCTGGGCGGAATTCTGCAACACTCCCAAAGTCTGACCGTCGGAGGCACTCCGGGGCTGGGAGAGATTCCACTGCTGAAGTATCTGTTCAGCTCGCAGCAGACGGAAACGGTGAATGACGAAATTGTTTTCGTCTTGATTCCTCACCTGGTCCGCGGCATTGACTTGAGCCCGCTCAACCTGCGCACCATCGACACCGGAACAGGCTCCAACGTGAGCTTGCGCGAGATCCCGCAGCCCGCAGACGTTTCGTCGGCGCTGATCACCCGTACCGGCCACAGCGCGCTGGCGTTTGAGCCGAGCACTCCACCCGCGGGAGCTGCTGAAGCGGCGAATCAGGCCGTCACACAGATGGCGCAGAACATGGAGAATGCAGGAGAAAATCCCGCGCCTGCTGCTTCAAGTGCTCCGATGGCGCTGTCGTTCGCTCCGCAACAAAGTGTTCATAAAGTCGGCAGCACATTCCAGATGCAGATGGACCTGTCGGGCGGCCACGACGTCTTCTCGGTGCCCATGCAATTGCATTACGATCCCAAGGTTCTTGAGCTGATCAATGTCGACACTGGCGACCTGCTGGCGAAAGATGGTCAGACCACGGCCACCGTGCATCGAGACGAAGGCAATGGCGATGTGACGATCAGTACTTCGCGTCCACCGGGCGTGAAGGGCATCACCGGCAGCGGCAATCTGGTCACCCTGACCTTCATGGCCAAGGCTCCGGGCGATGCCACTGTGCAGGTGACCAAAGCAGCCGCACGCAACAGTGCGCAATCGATCCTGCCCGTGCTTGCGGGCTCCCCAGCTGTTGTGCATGTACAGTAAGCTGGAGAAGTAGGGAGCGCTTCGCAATGGAGTTGAATATGATGGGTGCGAATCGCGGAAACCGTGAGGGCAAATCTGCGCGCTGGATACTTCGCGCAGCAGCGATTTTCAATCCCCGTTTGCACAAGGAGCCGTCACGCAATAAGACCCCGCAAGGCGAGCAGGGTTTGACCCTGGTAGAGCTGATCGTGACGGTGGCAATTCTCGCGATTCTGGCGTCTGTGGCCTATCCGATCGCGCGCTTTCAGATTCAGCGGCAAAAGGAACAGGTGCTTCGAGACGATCTCTGGACGATGCGACATGCCATCGATAAATACAAAGACGCAGCGGACCGGCACGCGTTTCAAACTTCGATCGACAGCAATGGATATCCGCCAGACCTGGATACGTTGGTCAACGGAGTCGACGTTCAGGGGAAGAAGGTAAAGTTCTTGCGCCAGATTCCTGTGGATCCAATGACCGGGAAAAAAGATTGGGTGCTGCGCTCCATGCAGGATGATCCGGATAGCGATTCCTGGGGCGGTCAGGACGTTTTCGACGTGCACTCCGCCTCCGACGGAACTGGACTGGACGGGACAAAGTACAACACATGGTAGCCGCGAGACAATCAATGTCGGACCCATTCCGCAGCATGCTTTTCAAACGCCGGCACTGGAATCCATTGGCGTCGACGCGAGAGGCCGTCTGGCAGTCAACGCGGCTTCACGCTGGTGGAGTTGATGGTCGTGATGGCGATCATCGCGGTGCTGATGGCGGTTGCTGTTCCCAGTTTCATCGCAGCGATCCGCAGCGCCAAGGAAGCGGCGCTGCGCGAAGACCTGCACACCATGCGCGATGCCATCGAGCAATATACAGAAGATAAAGAGGCCGCTCCGCAATCGCTCGACGACCTGGTGCAGGCCGGCTATCTGAAGGCGCTTCCCATCGACCCCATGACCCATAGCAACACTACATGGAATGCAGACCAGTCGGATTCCTACAGCAGCGTCGACCAGTCGCAGACCGGCATCAACGATGTCCACAGCGGCTCGGACCTGGTCGGCAGCAACGGTGAGCCCTATTCGCAATGGTGACGGAATCTGAAAGACTGACACCGTGACCGGTCCAGACATCTCTTCCGCAACGCAACCCAACCAGACCGCCGTCTATCGCCGTTACGTGCAGTTGCAGTGGATTTAGCCGCGAGCGATTTCCAGACTACCCTGCGGACGGCTTGGCGGGACTTCTCCTGCTCTGCGTTGGATTTGGTTTGGAAGGCGCGGAATGGCGCTCGCGACCACGATTTCTGGCGGCACATTTCTCGGCATCGATCCTTTCCACCGAACATCTGAAGGCAGCGGTCCGCAACGGCTCCTGCGACTTTATGGTGAACACGCTCGATGAGTCCCTGCGTGTGCTGAAGAACGAATTGCGCAAGAAGAAGGCGCTTTCCGTCGGGCTGCTCGGAGAAGCAACAGCGATCTTGCCCGCGATGGTCGAACGCGGCGTACAGCCGGATCTGGTGGCCGATAGCAGCGCGTCGAACAACGAAACGCCACTCCCCTGCCGAGCATCGCTCCAGGAGTTCATCGAACGCGGCGCGATCCATGGTAGACCCGAATGCGGCGAGGGATTCCCACGCCGGCGAATTTCTTGAAGTGATCTGGACTGCATCCACCATTGCAGATCTGCGGCGAATGGACGAGCTGGCGCTGCAGCAATTGCCGGCGGACGATTCAATCCGTCGCCGCTGGCTGCAGCATGCGCCCGCATACTTCCATCGCCAGCGACCTTTGCAGCGCATTCTCGGGATGCCCCATGGAGAAGTGGCGCCATTGGCGGAGCAATTCAAGAACGCAATTCTGGCTGGGGAGATTCAATCTCCTGCGACCCTGCAGCAGCAAACGGAAAAAGGCTCCATGCAGTTGATAGAACTGTAGCGGGGGTTTAAAGTCATCGGGCGCTAGATGGATTCAGCATTCGCTCGCTTGGCTTCCTCTGCAATCCCATGGATCGCTTTCCACAGAGCCGAAATACCCCGCCCATCCTTGGCAGAGCAGACTAGGATGTCATCCGTCTCCAACGCTTCGCGTAGCCGCCTGGTCGCAACCACGCGCTGATTTCCAGATAACTTGTCCGCCTTGGTCCCCACAATAATTCGCGGGCGATGAATGCTGTCGAGATATTCCGCCAGCATCACGTCACCGGGCTGCGGCGGAACATTCATATCGACCAGGCAAACGCACGCCGCCAGGGTTTCGCGTTCGACAAGGTAAGGGTTGATAAAGGCCGGCCATTCCGCGCTGATGGAGCGCGAGATTTTCGCATATCCATAGCCAGGCAAGTCCGCCAGGATCAGCTCCGGCTGCGGCTGCGACCCCGTTTGCAGCGCGAAGAAATTGATGGCTCGCGTTCTGCCGGGAGTCGACGATACCCGCGCTGCCGGCTCGCCTAACAAGGCATTGATCAAACTGGATTTGCCCACATTCGATCGGCCCAGAAAGGCAATCTCCGGAGCCGAGGTGGCAGGAAATTGCGCGGCGCTGGTGGCCGACAAAAGAAACGTTGTTTGATAGCGAAACATCGGGAATCCACCTGAATTTCTACGTTTGCTATCGCGCGGAAAGTTCCCGCAAGGACGTTGGATCGTGGGCACGCAGTTCGGCGACGATCTCCGCTGCCGCCTGACGCGCAAGATCATCTTTCTCGCGCGGAAATGAAATCGCACCCACCCGCGCATGACCGCCGCCGCCATACCGTTCGCAAATCACGGCCAGATTCACCATCTGCTCCGCAGGAACTCGCGTCCACGGATTGGAACCCACTGCAATTTTGGTGCGAAAGCTCGAGCGGCTCAGGCCAATGCTATAGGTCGCCTCTGGATGCAGATAGTACGGAATAAATTTGTTATAGCCTTCCAGCGGATGATCCGTGATGTCGAAATAAATCGTTCCCTGCTCGCATGTGGAGCGCTCTCGAATCAATTCCAAAGCCTGGTGGTGGCGTTCCAGCAGCCCCGGGATCAGATCGCGCACGAACGGCTGGTTCAATACTTCCGCCAGGCTCATCTGCGTCAGCAATGGGATCAATCTGGGAACAAAGGCCGGATCCTGCGCCGATTCAATCGCCATGGTCAGCTTCATCGCCGGCGCGGCCATTTCCACGGCACTCTCCGCGCTTTCATAGTGCGCGCCATCCACGATATCGGCCCAGCGAATCAGCTCCGCAACCGGCGAAGCGTCAAATCCAAAATGTGTGGCCGCAATGTGCGCGATAAACCCGGTACAGGAAACATAATCCGGATCGTAAAATTTTCTCTCGCGAATCTTCGGGTCTTTCTGTCCGTCGAGAAAGTGCTGATGATCTTCCGGAGTCAAAAACGCGCTCAGATGATGATCGAACCACCAGGTAATCGCCGGAGAAGCGGAATATTTGAAATCGACAATGGCATTCTCTTCGCCGATAAATTCCTTTTCGTCAAACAACGCCCCGGCGCGGTGGACCAGCCCGCAGAATTCATAGTCCGCGCCCGCAGCGATGCATTCGCGATGGAAGCGCGCGAACAGCGAGGCCGAACAGGCTCCATCGAAACACTTATCGTGATAGAAGACACGTACTTTCACTTGAGAGCGATCACTCCATTCGCAACCATTGGACGGCAACGATATCCTAATAGGCTGAATCAACTAGCATTGCTGGCATTCGGCGATATGTCAAGCGGACACGCTTCGTCGCAAATGCAGCTCTTCGGCGGTGCGGATCAGAATGGTTAGAGATTTCGTTTATTGCGCGCGCGAACCCGCCGGAATCAGCTTGATCTCGTACAGGTTGGGCCACAGTTTTCCGGTCACATATAGGCGGTCATGCTGGCTGTCATAGGCAATTCCATTCAGCACAGCATTGTCGTTTTGTTGCGTGGAGGCGGGGCGCAGGCCTGAAAGATCGATCCATTCGATCACTTTGCCGGTTGTAGGGGAAATTCGCGCGATTCGATTCGTTTCCCAGATGTTGGCGTAGATTTCTCCGTGGATATATTCCAGCTCATTCAGATTCAGGACCGGCCGGCCATCCGCCGTCACTTGAATTTTTCCCGCCGGCTTGAACAGTCGACGGATCGAGCAGATGGAGAACGGAAGTGCCATCACTCAGAATCAGGTGACGGCTGTCATGCGTCAGACCCCACCCCTCCCAGGGATAAGTAAATGTTCGGAGGGTCCGGAAGCTGAACGTGTCATACACAAATCCCAGGTGCGATTGCCAGGTGAGTTGAATCAGTTGGCTCTGCCAGTCGGTGAGCCCTTCGCCGAAATATTTTGCATCCAGGTCATGTTGCTGCAGCACGCGGCCACTTGCCAGATCAACCATGCGCAGACTGGAGTGGCCGAATTGCCCTGTCGACTCGTACAACATGCCGTTCACGAACACCAGCCCCTGGGTGAACGCGGTCGCATCATGCGGATAGACGTGGACAATTCGATAACGCTCAACTGGAATTGCGTGTGTAGCGGCGAAGAGGGGCGGAGCGGAAAGCAAACAGATCGAAAACAGCGCCAGCATCGCGACGAATCGTGGCCTGCGGCTAAGAAGACTGTGAAAAGTCGCCTGTACGAGGCGTTGAGAACGCATGCTTTCAACATACTGCATCGCGAGGAAATTTCTGAAGGAAGGAAGTTGGGTGCGATTCGCGCAATTTCGCCGGTAGTATGGAAGCACGAACTTGGTGCAACGCATCTCCATCGCACGAGGGCCATCTATGGAAGTTTTGCCGCCGGATCCGACCACCAACATTTCTGAGCCCACCCCCCCACCGTTTTCTCCCGCGCGTCCACCGCGCTCTACCGTCCTGTATGGGCCGAATGGCTTGCGTGCCGGTTGGAGCATCGTCATCTACGTTGCGGTGCTGGTCGCGCTGTTGTTTCTGGTTGGACTGGAGCTGCGCTGGCTGACACCTCATCTCCCAGCCAGCATGCGAGGAACGCGAGGCAGCGGATTTCATCCCGCAGTCGCCATTCTGTCGGAAGCCAGCGCCCTGATCGCTGTACTGCTGGCCACCGCTGGCATGGCCCGGCTGGAACACCGTTTCACCGCTGATTACGGGCTTGCTGGATTCGATCGCGTGCGTCAATTTCTTATTGGCCTGGTCTGCGGATTCGCGTTGCTCTCGCTGCTGGTCGGCATCCTGGTGGGGACCCACCACTTGACACTCACGCAATCGCACCTGACGCTGGCATGGTCGCTGAAGTACGCGGCGGCATGGGCCCTGGCTTTCTTCCTGGTCGGCATGACCGAAGAATTTATGCTGCGCGGCTACCTGCTCTACACACTGGCCCGCGGCATTCGCTTTTGGCCTGCAGCCATTTTGTTAGCCATCCTGTTTGGTGCGCTGCATAAAGGCAACCCCGGTGAAAGCCCTTTTGGATTGGTGGCCGCGGCGTTGATCGCTCTGGTATTTTCACTAAGTCTGTGGCGGCTCGGTCATCTCTGGTGGGCCATTGGGTTTCACATGTCGTGGGACTGGGCAGAGTCGTACTTTTACGGCACGCCCGATAGCGGCGGTGTTTCCGCCGGCCGTTTGATGGAAGCGACTGCGCACGGCGCAAAGCTTCTGAGCGGAGGCGCGACCGGCCCGGAAGGCAGCGTCTGGTGCGGCCTGGTCATCTTGCTGGCCGCGATCCTGGTGTGGAAGACGCAGCCGAATCGCGGAATCCAGCTGCTGAAGAAATGAAATTCAGACGCCTTTGGAAGGCGAATCAGGGCCGTATTTCGGGCCCAACGACATAGTTGCCTTAGCAACCATATTGACCATATTGGTTGCCTTAGCAACTATTTTTTTGCTGCGGTTTCTGTGCAGTGCAAATATAGTTGCGACGGATGGCACATTTTGGCGCGACAGCGAGACAGGGCCCGGATTTTTAGTCCGCAACCATCGACTCGCCGGGAAGAATGGGACGGGTGCGGGGAAGGATGCCGCGATAGGCACCCACACCCATCAAGAATAATGCGCCAACATACACAATCAACTTCAGCACGCTGGTACCTTGTGTCTGGGGAAGAATCTTCCACAACACCAACAGCAGCGTTTGCGCCACGGTGACGGCCCAGACGGAGCCGTAAAAATATCGCCGCTCTGACCCTTCGCCGCGGGTGGAGGGGCCGACCCGGGGCAGCTTGCCGATCGCACCCAGCAGCAGAATGATCGCGCACAGCGGCAGATAGGCATGTTGGTAGATCTGCTGCATATACCACTTCCCTGCCACCGCTGCGACGATCAAGCCAGCCAGGTTCAGCAGCGCGAAGCTCAACACGGCATTCCAGGCAAAGGTATAGCAGACCCGGCGGTAGAGCGGATTTGGCTTGTCTTCATCGAAGCGCAGGATGTAAGGGCGCGGCTCCGAGCCGGGAAGTTTTCCGCGCACTGCCGCGATTCCTGTTCCCAGCAGGACTGCCAGCAGCCAGGCAAGATTGCCGAGTCCAAACCCATGTGCAAATAACGTAAACGTCAGCGGTCCCGGCGCCAGGAAGAAGACCCAAATCCAGATTGGCCAGTGGGCCAGGCGGTACACACGCGTATTCCGTTCGCGCATTTTGCGTGCGTGGGAATATTCCACCTTTCCGCTGTATCGCATGCAGGTGAGTCTCGCAGAGTCGCGGGGAGTGCGTCAATCGAAGCGGCCCCTGGCTGCATCCAATGCTGCAGAGGTGACACATGGAGAAGCTCGGTCTTTTCGTACGCCTGGAAGCCAAGCCTGGCAAAGAAGAAGAGGTGGACAACTTCCTGCGCAGCGCATTGCCGCTGGTGAACGCAGAAGCGGGAACGGTTTCGTGGTTTGCGATCCGGTATCCCGGCACCGGGACATTCGGCATTTTCGATACGTTCCCGGACGAATCGGGGAGGCAGGCGCATCTTTCCGGCAAAGTCGCGGAAGCGTTGTTCGCCAAGGCACCGGAATTACTCGCGAAGTCGCCGGAAGTTCACAAGCTGGAAATTCTGGCCTCGAAGTAATCGAGGAAAGAAAGACAAGCTTCCGATGAATGTTGGGACGCGGGCAGCCGGAATTTATTCCTGGTTGTTGCGGGCAGCTCGACTTCGGGCCGAGCGCTTGCGTGCAACGGTCATCGCAATGTCGGCCTGCACCACTGCAACCGTTTCTTTCATGTTTTCCATGGTGCGGAGACGAGCGCGACGTTCCCCTGTTGTGGCCGAGGCTGTGGGGTAGGCCAACATTGCCCGGACTTTTTGCAGCAGTTCTTTTGGGTGAACCGGCTTCGAAATCAGTTGATATTCGAGTCCGTCCTCGTACGCGGCAATCTCCGCATCCGCCTTATCCCATTGGCCGGTAAACAGCAGGACCCTGCATTCCGGGTGACTCCACTGGATGTGCTGTGCCAGCTCTGTTCCGGAGAGTCCCGGCATCATGATGTCGGAGATTAACAAATCCGGAGCGACGGAGCGAGCGCTTTCCAGCGCCTGGGAAGAGTGGGTGAAAGCATTGGCTTGATAACCCTTCAGGCGGAGGATCGCAGCGATGGTAGAGGCAATAATTTCCTCGTCATCGACAACGAAAATGAGGGGGTTCTCGCGATTTTGCATTGTGACTCCCAACCCACGCAAGTGCTTTCCCCTAACACGTATTTCTAAGATTCCAATCGTGTTCGCCCCCGACAGGAGAGCAAAAAATGGGCACTGCTTTTGGATGTTACCTTGGTCATGACGGAGGATACTGTTGGCTAGGCGACATAACCGCGCATTCTGTTGATTTTTTCTTGTCTGCCGAGCGGATACTGAACCAACAACCCCGGGAAGCGAGGACCTCATGGAAGAGTTTCAGAACACGCTATTGCGAAGCCTGGGCACTGAAATCCGTCGTCGACTCTGCCTGCGGCCGGTCAAGTTTGAACTGAAGCACGAGATCGAATATCCCGGCAAGGACATCGACCAGCTCTATTTTGTCGAAGAGGGCATGGCCTCCATGACGACCACCTTTACGGACGGTTCCCAGGTCGAAGTGGGAATGTTTGGGTATGAATCGGTCATCGGGGTTTCGGCATTGATGGGGACGAAGCGAAGTCTGAATCGGGTGTACACCCAGATCGCCGGGCATGGATATGCGTGCGGCGTTGAACCCGCGAGGAGAGAGTTCGAACGGGGAGAAGATTTTCAACACCTCGCCCTGCGTTACGTGCAGACACAATTGGTGACGGCAATTCAGTCCGCAGGCTGCCATGCGAAGCACAACGTGGAACAAAGATTAGCCCGCTGGTTGCTGATCTGCGCCGATCGAGCGCACAACCGTCGTTTCAAGATGTCGCAGGAGTTTCTGGCAGACATGCTGGGGGGCACTCGTCCTACGCTGTCTGCGACCGCGGCAGGATTGAAGCATCGAGGCCTGATTGAATACACGCGTGGAGAGATTCACATTGTGGACGTTGCGGGCCTGGAGCAAGCCAGCTGCGAGTGCTACATGATTATCAAGAATCACCTGGATAATTACGCCGAGTTCGACAGGTCCGCCGCGGTCTAGAATGACGCTGTTGCGGCGCCCGAAACACATCTGCGACGGAATTGCTCTAGACTGAAAAACGAATGTCACTCTTCCATCCGCGGTCCAGCCAAAAACTCAATTCCCCCGTGATACGCGCCCGATGGCTATTGGCTGCCGCGCTAGTGGCCGTGGTTGCGGTTGTGGTGGTGTGCTGGTCAGGAACAGTGTGGCTGCAGCACGCCATGCGTACTTCCCTGCCGCAGGTGGATGGCACTTTGCAGGTGGGGAGTTTGTCGCAGCCGGTGACGGTCCGGCGGGATGGGCACGGCGTGCCGCACATCACAGCAGCGAACATGGACGATCTTGTGGTTGCGCAGGGATACGTGACCGCGCAGGATCGACTGTGGCAACTGGATATGCTGCGTCGATTCGCTGCGGGCAACCTTGCGGAGATTCTTGGACCGCGAGCGGTCGAGCATGATCGCGCTCAGAGGATTCTCCAGATCGGCCAAGCGGCAGATGCCGCTCTTGCCGCCATGGATCCGGCGGGCAAGCATTCCTTCGAGGATTATGCGCGCGGGGTAAATGCCTACATTGCGCAGACGCAGGATCATCTTCCTGCGGAGTTTCGCCTGCTGCGGTATCGTCCGGCACCATGGACGCCACGCGACTCCATGCTGGTGGCGATGAACCTGATCGAGACGCTGAGCGTGGATTTCCCGACCAAGCTGACGCGAGAGAAGATTGAGGCGGGCCTGCATTCCTCCACTCTGATTGACGACTTGTACCCGGTCGGTTCCTGGCGGGATCATCCGCCCATCTCGACCGCACCGGACATCACTGCGCCGCAGGTGATTCCGCAAATCCCGCTGGACTCCTCGCAGACAAGCGTGCGTCGCAGTGTGGAAGACCTGCTGCGGTTGCAGCGGTTGCTGCCGTCGATACGAGTTCCGGACTGCAGTGACTGCGCGCCGGGCTCCAACAACTGGGTGGTCTCCGGAGCGCACAGCGTGACCGGCGAGCCGCTGCTGTCGAACGACATGCACCTAGATCACACAATTCCCGATACATGGTATGAGGCACAACTGACCAGCGGCGACTTCAATGTTGCCGGGCTGACGCTGCCGGGAGTTCCCTTCGTGATTGCCGGTCACAATGCCAGCATCGCCTGGGGCTTCACGCTAATGTATGCCGATTTGCAGGATGTGTATGTGGAGCAGACGGACGGCAATGTCTATAAAACCGCGCAAGGCTGGCAGCCATTTCAGAAGGATCATGAAGTAATTCACGTGCGTGGCGGCCGCGACGTGACGATGGATGTGCTGCGAACGGATCATGGACCGGTCATCACTCCGCTGCTGCCGCATGAAAAGCGGACGCTGACGCTGCGCTGGACCGCATACGATCCAGCTGCCGTGACTCTGCCGTTTTACCAGTTGGATGGCGCGCAGAATTGGGACCAGTTTCGAGCGGCGCTGGAAAACCTGGGCGGCCCACCGGAGAATGTGGTCTATGCCGACACGCAAGGCAACATCGGCTATCAGGCTGCGGGAAAAATTCCGATGCGACCACACGGGCTGACCGGGGTTCCCATCACAGACGCGAATCATGAATGGCAGGGCTACATTCCCTTTGATCAGTTGCCGTCGGTGTACAACCCGCCGGGAGGAATTCTGGCGACGGCAAACTCCCGTATAACGCCGGATGGATACGCATCTCCGGTCACGCTCGACTGGGGACCTCCATATCGCAATGAACGCATCTGGAAGGTGCTGGGCAGCAAGCCAAAATTGTCGGCAGCCGACATGCTGGCGCTGCAGAACGATGTGTATTCCGCACTTGATCAGGAGCTGGCGCAGCGATTGAGCTATGCTATCGATCACGCGGCACATCCCAGCCATAGATTGCGCGAGGCGGCAGACTTGATGCGCACCTGGGACGGCGATCTGACGATTCCGTCGGTGGCGGCGACAATCGTGGATGCGACGCGCGACGCGCTATGGCCGATGCTGCTGAAGCCGCGGTTGGGGGACGAATGGAAGCTGTATCAATGGGCATCGTCATCGTTTGCGCAGGAGCAGATTGTCACCGGGCAATCGCGAAGCTGGCTTCCGCCCAAGTACAGCAACTGGAATGAATTTCTGGCGGACGCCGTGGACAGTGGAATGACAGCGCTGCATGCGCCGATGGATCTGAAGCACTGGCATTATGGGAAGACGCATCCGGTGGAAGTGGAACATCCGTTATATGGCGGAATTCCGTGGATGCGAGGATGGACCGGCACGGGAGTTCAACCGCAGTCGGGCGATGGATCCACGGTGAAGCAAGTGTCACGCGGCTTTGGACCTTCAGAGCGCCTGACGGTTGACTTGTCCAATCTGGACAAATCCACGCTGAACCTGGTGATTGGGCAATCCGGAGATCCGCTGAGCCCGAATTATATGGATCAGTGGCCGTATTGGTATAGCGGCAAAACATTTGTGCTGCCCTTCAGCAACGCCGCTGTGGCTGCGGCTGCGACGCATACATTGACCTTGGTTCCCTAGCGGAATTTCGAGCCATGGCCCGGCGATTGGGTGCCGGGACTACTCTCGGAGCGCAACCTTCGGTAGGATGGAAACAATGTCTCCCGATGTTCAAACGATATTGCACTCCGGTGCGGAGTTGACGGATCGCGCCCTGGAGCGCCTGCTACCTCCCGCTGACACACTTCCGTCTTCCATCCAGCGGGCCATGCGTCATAGCACGTTCGCAGGCGGAAAGCGGCTGCGGCCGGTGTTGTGCATGGAGTCGGCGCGGATTTTCTCTGCGCATGGCAAATTGCCGGCCGGGATTGAAGATCTGGCGGCTGCGCTGGAAATGCTGCATACCTATTCGCTGGTGCACGATGATTTGCCGGCGCTCGACAATGATGATTTACGCCGGGGGAAGCCGACGTGTCATGTGGTGTTCGGCGAAGCGATTGCCATTTTGTGCGGAGATGCGCTGCAGACGCAGGCGTATCAAACGCTGGCTGGATTGCATTGTCCGGCGGCGGCGACGGTTGCGATTCTGGGGGAAATTTCGCGGGCCACAGGCACGGTGGGAGGCATGATTGGCGGGCAGGTGATGGATCTGGAGAGCGAGCATCTGCCGCCAACTGCGGAATTGGTTTCGGCGATTCACAAAGCGAAGACGGGCGCGCTAATTACAACCAGCGTGGTGACCGGAGGGATCTATGCGGGCGGAGATGCCAAAGCGGTTGAGCATCTGCGCGTCTTCGGGCAACATGCGGGATTGGCCTTTCAGATTATCGACGACGTGCTGGATGTGACGGAAAGCTCTGAGCACCTGGGCAAGACAGCCGGCAAAGATACCGCGACGGTAAAGGCCACCTGGCCGGCTGTGTATGGAGTGGATCGATCGCTGAAAGATGCGCGGGGGCTGATCGATGCGGCGTTCAAGGAGCTGGAAGAATTTGGCACGGCGGCAGATTCGCTGAAGGCGGTCGCTCTGTACCTGGTGGAGCGGACGCACTAGAGGCTGCAGGCTACGACTCGCTACGAACCTCAGCGCCTGAACGCGGATGCAGCCGGCTTCAAACCCCGGACCAAAGTCCGGGGTTTACCGTGTTCGAAATTACTGTTGCGTGGTGGTGAGCGACGACTCTTCCGTCTTGGGCTGTGGCGGAGCCATGGTGGCGTAATAATTCTGCTCTTCCAGGTTGTGGTAGAAAATGCCCGCCAATTCCGCAGCTTTGGGGCCATAGGTGGGTCGGCCACCTTCAAGGAAAACGACCGCTACCAATTTGCCGTAGGGCGTGTCGGCATAGGAACCAAACCAGCCAAATCGAGTTCCATTGTCAGAGCAGGTGCCGGTCTTTCCCAGGACTGGAAACTCTTTGAAGTTGGCGAGCACTGTGCGCCCGGTGCCAAACTTCACCACGTCGGTCATGCCGATGCTCATGGACGGAAGCAGCGGAGCGATGTTGAGTTCGCGCTTCACCAATGGATGAAAATTCGCAACTTGCTCCGGCGTCTCCGGATGCTGCAGGTAATAGAGCGTGCCTCCATTGGCAATGGCGGAAACCAGTGCTCCCAGTTGCAGCGGAGTCACCGAAACACTTTCGCCGAAAGAACACATGCGCCCGACTCCACCCTCGGCTTCGGGAAGAACATGGGAGGGATAGACGCCGAGCTGCTCGCCGGGAATGTTATAGCCGGCCAGTTCTCCCAGGCCAAACATGTTGGCGTAATACTTGACGCGATCGAATCCGAGACGACGGCCGACGGTTTCAAAATAGAGATTATTCGAGTGTGCCAGCGCATCGGTCAAGGTCATGTGGAAGTGGCCACCCAGATTGACCGGCGTGTCCGCTGTGATGAGGCCTTCTTCCAGTGCGGCCAGAGCCACAGATAGCTTGATGGTCGAACAGGGTTCTGCGCCGCTGGACAATGCCAGATGATGATTCACCATGGCAAGAATGCGGCCATTGTTGGGATCAATCACAACGATGGTGCCATTCATATCTCCCAGAGCAGAGATGGCGGCCTGACGCACAACAGGATTTTCTCCGGCGGTAATATCTCCCGCGGTCTGGTCCTGGGCGTAGGAGCTGGCCGTGAATCGCTCATAGTAGCGATGGCGGTAATGCCGGCGGTGGTAGGAATACGAGGCGCGGCGAACTGTCGCCGAAGAGTGCACGCTGCGGCGGTAGGCCGTCTTGTGATGCACGGAGTGCGTGGCGCGAAGGTGACGCGACTTTTTGTGAACATTCACACGAGGAGCGTCAATGGTTGCGGACAGCGCGACTGGCGCTGTGCCGGTGGCCACGAACGCAGCCAACAAGGACAGAAAGAGAATCCGGGGGAGGAGGAGACGCAACTTCATTTGGACTGCACCTTCGTAATGTTGTGGAGACTTCATAATCGCAGAAATGGTCAAATTCAGGCCAATTTCTTTTGCCGAGTATCCCGCTGATACATGCGGGCCAAGTGCCTCATTCCTTATACATACGCAGTCTGGATGGTGCGAAACTACGCGAAAATCGTGAGGCCGGTCTCGACCATGGCAAGTGATTCAGACCTCTATCCTGCCACATCGAGCCGATCCCCTTCGTGCTGCCCGTCACACCATTCCGTTACAAGTCATTGCGACGGAGATAGGCTGGGACATCCAGCTGCTGATCCTCCATCTCCGCCACGCGGGCGGGATGAACGGCCGCAGCTGGCCGTTCTGCGGCATGGCCGTGTTGCGGTGATGCTGGAGTTGCCGGGCTTGCATCTTCGCGCGATTGCGTTGGGCGCACAGATGCTTCTGCAGGTTTCGCCGCATGCGCAACCGTGGTCGTCCCTGTTGTAGGACGACTGGACGACGCCGCTAGTTGTGCCTGTTCTTCGGCAATTTCACTGGCGAATTTTGGCGACGCTACCGGACGATTGCTGAACGCACCCCCCGGAACGCCGTTCGGCAGTTGCGCTCCGGTGCGTGCAGTCGCATTTTGCGCCTGGGTCATGTGCGCTCCGCGCGAGGGCAGATCAGGGCGGAATCCGGTTGCGATGACGGTGATCTTGATTTCATCGCCGAGCGACTCATCGAGAACGGCGCCGAAGATAATGTTTGCATCCTCATGCGCGGAACTTTGAATGATGGTCGAAGCTTCATTGACCTCACTCAGCTTTAAGGAACTGGAGCCGCTGATGTTGATCAGGATGCCACGCGCACCATCGATCGCACCTTCTTCCAGCAAGGGCGAGGACATGGCCGCATTGGCTGCTTCATTGGCGCGATTCGGTCCGCCGCGCATGGCGGTTCCCATGACCGCATATCCCATTCCGGACATGGTGGTTTTTACGTCGGCGAAGTCGCGATTGATGATGCCGGGGATGGTAATGATGTCGGAAATTCCCTGCACGCCCTGGCGCAATACGTCATCGGCAATGCGGAAGGATTCGAAGAAACCAGCATCCTTGGCAACCGCGAGCAGGCGTTCGTTGGGAATCACGATCATGGTGTCGACGCTATCCAATAGCTCTGCCACGCCATGGTCGGCCTGCAGCAAACGGCGCTTGCCCTCAAATGCAAACGGACGCGTGACCACGGCAACCGTAAGCGCACCCATCTCGCTGGCGAGAGACGCAATCACGGGCGCAGCTCCTGTCCCTGTGCCGCCGCCCAGGCCCGCAGTTACGAAGACCATATCGGCGCCTTCCAGCGCTTCGATAATTTTTTCCGAGTCTTCGATGGCGGCACGTCGGCCTACGTCAGGATTGGCGCCAGCGCCGAGGCCGCTGGTCAGCTTCATTCCCAGCTGCAATTTCACCGGGGCTTTGGACGACCGCAATGCCTGGGCATCGGTGTTGGCGACGATGAATTCCACGCCTTCGACGTGGGCTTCGATCATTCGGTTGACAGCATTGCCGCCACCGCCCCCGACGCCGATGACTTTGATCTTGGCGCCACGCGGCACTTCATCCTGGTATTGAATCCGCAGGCCATCGTCGATGGCAATGTGCCCATTCTCTTGCACTCTGATATCGCTCATATCGAAAAATCCCTCTTTGGTTTGCTGGTCCTAATTCCGTTATCGATTCCAATTCTCTGCTGTCGCAATTCTGTCTCGTCGCATTTCTACGCTGCGATCCCGTGGTTAGATACTGCCGGCAAAAATGGCCCGCAATTTAGCTCCCATTCCAACTTCATCCGCGGATCGCTGCTCTCGAACGCGATGGGTATACAACAAAAGTCCAATCAAGGTTGAGTACTCGGGATCGATCAACTCCTCCGGCATGCGCGAGAGCGGAACCGGCAATCCAATCCTGGCAGAGGTACGCAACATATTTTCGACGTGTTCGGCCACGCCTGGCAATTTCGCGCCGCCGCCGGTCAGAACACACCCGGATCCCATAGCTTCCAGCACGCCACCCTGGCGCAGGCTATTGCGCAGCATCTGGAATAATTCTCGTGCGCGGGGCTCGAGAATTTCGCTCAAGTGGCGCTGCGGAACTTGTCGATATTGACCGCTGCCGGCCTCGGGCGCCTGGATCATGATCTCATTCGATTGAGGAATGGCGGTGACGATGGTGTGGCCGTATTGCAGCTTGAGGCGCTCGGCCTCCGGCAGGGGCACGCGCAACACCACCGCCAGATCGTTGGTGAAATGCGCGCCACCAATCGGCAAAGAATCGGTGTGCACCACAGCGCCTTCAAATAACACGGCGACTTCCGTCGATGCTGCGCCGATATCGAGCACACAAACTCCCAGTTCACGTTCGTCGGAGGTGAGCACGGCTTCCGCGGCTGCAATGGCTTCAAAGATGGTGTCGGAGACTTCAATGCCGGCCTTGTTGGCGCAGGTGACGACGTTCTGCATGGTGCTGGCCGGAGCCATGACGATGTGAAGATTCACTTCCAGCGTGCTGCCCACCATGCCGACGGGATCGAGAATTCCCTCCTGCTCGTCGACGAGAAAATCCTGCGGCAAAAGATGGAGCACGCGATACTCCGGCGGCAGATGAACTTCACGCGCGCGCTCGACGGCGGCTCGCACATCGTCGCGGGTAATCTCTCGCATGCGGCTGCCGAGCAGAATACCGCCTCGACTGGTCACGCCGCGAACGCGAGAGCCGCCAATGCCGACAGTAGCAGTGGACACCTGAGTGTCGGCCGCTTCTTCGACGGCCTGGAATGCGTGATCGAACGACTCGGTGGCGGGGCCAAGATCCGCGATGATGCTGCGGCGCATGCCGCGCGCCGGGACGGTGCTGTGCCCACGATAGCGAACCGCGCCGTCCGAGATTTCCGCGGAAAGAGAGCGCACGTTGGCGCTACCTGCATCGAGTACCGCGATGTGTCTCTGTTCTCGTTCTGGCATTCCCCTACTCCTTACCTGCCGCTGAATTCCTTGCCGCGGCAAGTCGTGATCAGCAATTACGTTCCAGACACCACATGCATCAGCGGATGTTTCACCGGGTGCCCCCGTTCGGGAGTATGGTGCGCATTGTGCGTTGTGCTGTTGTGATGCGTGGTGCTGGTGTGCGCCGATGGTGCAATGTGCTTGATCTTTTTGTTGGTTGTCTTGGCGCTGCTTGCGGAAGTTGCCGAAGGTTCGCTGGAGTCCGGCGACGCAGCATTTTTTTCGGGCGCGAAATCCTTTGCATCTGTACTGTCATCCAGCGGCGTAGTCGATCCACCCGCGACCGAGCCGGTATCGAGCACCACCTGTTTTCCATAGCGCATATCGACGGATCGCAGCGCGGGATATTGCTGCAGCCACTCTTTCAAATGGGCCTGATAGGCGAGGTAGCGGGCCAGATAATCCGAATCCCCGAAGTGGACCAGGGGCTGACGAACCGCGCCGAGAAACATGGCGCGAACATCTTCCGGATCGGACAAATCAACCTGGCTCAGCGAGGAGGAAATGCGTCCGCCCTGGGCGTCGAGCGCGTGAATAAATTGCAGGTACATGGCGATGCGTGCGGCGCGGATCGGCAACGGATCGGCGGAGGTGACGCCGGCGAGAACAGGAAAGGAATAGTGCTGCGAGGCGGCATCGGGCAAGTCGAGCAGGATGCCTTGATCGTCGACCAGGCGGACGGTGTTGCCGTCGAGCGCAAAGGCGACGGGAATGCGCTCTACCAGGTTGACGCGGATCTGATTCGGCCAGAGCCGCATGACGGTGGCTGACCGGACCCATTTGATATTTTCCAACTGCGCTTGGCGACCGGCCAGGGGAATGCGAAAGATGCTGTGGCTGACATCCCGTTCGAAGAACCCTGTGGCCTGCGATCGAGTGACGACGCGATTGCCGCTGACCCGGATGCCTTCCGTCGACTGCAGAATGAAATGGCGATTCTGGAACAGGAATGACTTGACGGTGAGACCGGCCAGCGCGATCAGGCCGCAGGCGACGAGGACGACAAAGAGTTTGAGCAGGCGAATCCAGCGAGGGCCGAACCCAAATCGAGAGAAGAAGCGTGACCCGCCGCGGCGTCGTACAGGGACGCGCCGCCGAGCACGCAGAAACGGTGTTTCTGCTTCCCGAGTGGTCGGCTCATCCAATACAGGGTTGGGAATCTCTAGTGTCTCCGCGGTGAATTTTGAGCGAAAGAGGCCAGTGGCGTCCTCATCCTCGAGCAGCCCGGTCCGTCCGTCGCTTCTTGTGTTTTTTGGCACGGCCGCCGCTGGTCGTGAGAGTCGCCAATTCGACTATAACCCGCCTGCAAATTCGCGCCACACTATTTTTCGGTTTTCTTCCGGTTTTTTCCGGATTTTATAGGTTTTTTGTTGGGAGCTACATTGGCGGCGGGGACAGCGAGTGCGGCCAGCACCATGGGGCCTGCCTGATGAATATTGCCCGCACCCATGGTCAACACCAGATCGCCGGGTTTGGCGATAGCAACAATTTGTTCGACGGCTTCCTCAAAGGAGGCGCTGTAGCGTACATCCGAGCCATCCATTGCTTCCACCAATGCTTGCGCATTGACGCCGGGGATAGGAGCTTCGCTGGCAGCATAAATGTCGACCACGCGAACCACATCCGCAGCCTGGAAGCAATCGCGAAATTCATGCAGCAGGTCGCGCGTACGGGTGTAGCGATGCGGCTGAAATAGCACAAGAATGCGCTTGAAGCCGCATTGACGCGCGGCTTCCAGGGTAGCGCGAATTTCTGTGGGGTGATGGCCGTAATCATCGACGACAGTGACGCCGCCGACTTCTCCCTTGCGTTGAAAGCGACGCTCGACGCCGCCGAAATCCGCGAGGCCGGCGGCAATGTGTTCGGCAGAGACGCCCAGCTGAATCCCAATGGCAACGGCGGCCGTGGCATTTCTCAAGTTATGCAAGCCTGGAACGGAAAGCGTGAAGGGACCGAGCGCTTCACCCTTGCGATGCACGAGAAACTGCGACACGCGACCGGGTTGGGCGGCGGTTTTATTTTTCAAAACCTCCAGGCGAAAGGCCGCTTCCGCAGCTAGACCGTACGTGAAAACCGTGTGGCGCACGCGCGGCAGCAGCGCAGCCAGTTTCGGGTCATCCACACAAGCTGTGGTCGCACCATAAAACGGAACGCGATCCATGAAGTCAAGGAAGGCGCGCTCCACATCCTCCATATCGCGATAGCAATCCATATGCTCGCGATCGATATTCGTGACCACGGCCAGAATGGGCGAGAGCTTGAGAAAGGAGCGATCACTTTCATCCGCCTCTGCGACCAGATATTGAGAGTGTCCCAGGCGAGCACTCGATCCCAGGGTTTCCACGCGACCGCCAACGACAACGGTGGGATCCAATCCTCCGGCGGCCAGGACTGAAGCAATCATGGAGGTGGTGGTGGTTTTGCCGTGCATGCCGGCGATGGCGACGCCGTACTTCAGGCGCATCAGCTCCGCCAGCATTTCCGCACGCTGAATCACAGGGATTGACTGGGCGCGCGCTGCCAAAACTTCAGGGTTTTTGGAGCTGAGTGCGGAGGTGGTTACAACGACGTCCGCGCCGGCGATGTTGGACGCAGCGTGCCCCTCAAAAATGGTCGCGCCCAGGCTGAGGAGGCGGTCGGTAATCGGGGAGCGTTTGAGGTCGGATCCGGAGACGCGGTGACCCAAGTTGAGCAGAATCTCGGCGATTCCGCTCATGCCGATGCCGCCAATCCCTATGAAATGTACGTGCTGCGTGCGGATGAACATCTCTGAATGGGAACCCAGCTTCTACTGTAGCAGCCACTGCATGGTGGAAAAGCTGGCGGGAACCACAGAGTTCACTGACTCTGTCTCACGCATCCGGCAGGACTTGAGCCACTTCGCACAATTGACGTAGGTTTCATGCAACTGTACAGTTCAGAATATTGAAGTGGAGAGTTTATGGCGACGTCGACGACCGGTAAAAGGGACACAATCGTGGTTTCCGTCCTGGATGCACGAACCAACCTTGGAAAGCTCCTGGAGCGTGTGGACGGCGAACAACGATCACTCGTGATCGAAAAGCGCGGCACGCCCAGAGCCGTGCTCCTGAGTCTCCGCGATTACGTCAAGCTGGCTGCTCCCGAACCGGAAGTATTGAGAATCATTGGCGAAGAGTCGGAGCGCAATGGGACCAACACTCTCACCTCGCGTCAGATCGACCAGGTGATCAAAGCATCGCGGACGCAAAAGAAGAAGCGCTAATGCTTCCGCTGCGCCTTGTCATCGATACCAACGTGATCGTTTCCGCCGCGCTGAAGCCCGAAAGCCTTCAGCGCACAACCTTTCTGATAGCCCTCAGAAAACCATGCCGCCTCTATGTATCAGAGCCCATTTTAGAGGAGTATGCAGACGTTCTTTCCCGGCCTGAGCTTGGGATTCGCAAAGGGATTCGTCTGCAACTGCTGCAACTTATTAAGAATCAATGCCGCATGGTCGTTCCGGCTCGGCGGCTGGAAGTGGCCGGCGATCCAGATGACAACAGGTTCCTGGAATGCGCGGATGCTGCCGGGGCGGATTACCTGATCACGGGGAATCAAAAGCACTTTCCAGCGTTCTGGAAAAAGACCAAGATCATCACATCTCGCGAGTTCGTCGGTCTGGCCGCGCCCCACCTGATCCTGTAGCAGCGACGACGTGGTGGAAAAGCCGATTGCAAGCCGCCGAATTCGTCGATGGGAGCTGCCGAATTCGAATCCGGCGATTGTGCAGACCATCCAATAGACAGCACAATCCATTGGTGCTGGAAGCAGCGGAGAAACAGCGCGAAATGTGTCGAAACGACCACAACTTTTTCGCTGGAAATCCGTTAGATTGAGATGAGAGATGTGAGGGATGGCGAACTTAACGGCCTCCTCTGAAG
Source organism: uncultured Acidobacteriota bacterium (assembly GCA_963735505.1). Classification (GTDB taxonomy): domain Bacteria; phylum Acidobacteriota; class Terriglobia; order Terriglobales; family Acidobacteriaceae; genus JAKAAZ01. The sequence continues at coordinate 1,291,117 of CAVTLR010000019.1, forward strand.
CTCTCCGAGACTCTTCGCTCCTGAAGCCACAGAATTTGGTGGATAGCCGGGGGCGCAGGTCGGGAGAAACGATATGCGTTCTCTTCGTTCCGTTTTCGTTCCCATACTAGCCAGCAGCTTTGTGGTCGCCACTGCGGCGATTCCCGCGCTGGCCCAGGACAACGGATATTACGACAATAGCCAGGCGGCTCCGCAACAGGATAATGGCCAGCAAAACTACAATGGCCAGCAAAACTACGCCAACCCTCCCTATGACAATGGGCAGGCAGCGCCGCAGGGATATGACGCGCCCAATGGCCCCTCCTATGAAGGCGGACCGGGTGGAGCGCAGCCGCAAGGTCAACCCGACGGGCAGTACAACGGAGATGTTCCGCCTCCACCTCCTCAAGATCAAGCCGATCAGGCAAACGACCAGGATCCCGGCCGGGCAGCGGTGCAGCAGGTGGATTCCGCGCCGCCTCCCTTCCCCATCGACGCGTACGATCAGCCGCCGATGCCGGGAGATGGTTACATTTGGACTCCGGGATACTGGGGTTGGGATGATGGCTGGAATTGGGTTCCGGGTGTGTGGACGTACCCGCCGTACGTTGGCGCCTTGTGGACGCCTGGATACTGGGGCTGGACGGGCGGATATTACGGTTGGTACCCCGGCTACTGGGGTCTGACGGTTGGATTCTACGGCGGCATTTACTACGGTTGCGGCTACTGGGGACATGGATACTACGGTGGCTACTGGAACCACGGCCACTATTACAACAACCGCAATGTGAATAATATTCACAACGCGGGTTACCACACCTATGCCGGAGAACGGGGACCTGCAGGGTCCAACGCACGCCAGTTCCATTCCTCGGCAAACTATGGATCCGGTGCTGGACATGGATCCGCAGCAGGACGCGGTGTTTCATCTGGTCGAAGCGGAATGACGAATGAAAGCATGGCGCGCAGCAGCAGCTATGGTTCCGTTCGCGGCGGCGCAGAAAACAGCTACGGCCGCGGATTCAACAGCGGCACCACTACTCGCAGCTACAGCAATTCCATGGCGCGCAGCAGTGCGGGCAGCTTCGGCGGTGCTTCCCCGACACGAACCTACAATTTGCCGCGCAGTGGCAGCTCGTACGGTGGGCAAAGCTACGGCTCGCGCGGTGGTTATAGCGGTGGCTACAGCAGCGGTTCACGCAGTTATAGTGGCAGCAGCAGTTTCAGCGGCGGTTCGCATGGATATAGCGGCAGCAGCGGCGGCTTCAGTGGTGGCGGATTCCACGGTGGTGGTGGATTCAGCGGCGGAGGCGGCGGCGGATTCCACGGCGGCGGTGGCGGCGGACATCGCTAATTGAAGATTTTCATTCCGCGGTACAGAAAAACAACAGCAGCCGGCTCTATGCAGGCTGCTGTTGTTTTTGATGGTTTGCTGCCCGTCGGGATCGCATCGCAAACGGCTGGCGATGCGCCTCTGTTTTACCGCACGCGGTAGAGGACGACGCCATGCGCCGGAACGCTGGCCTGGATGGCGCTGCCTGTTTTCTCCACCTTGCCTGTCCACAAGTTTTCCAGCGAATAGCCGCCCTCCTTCTCTGAAAGCCCGACTGCGGACGCCGTTACGGAGACTGTCTCCGTCTTATTCCCGGTGTTGAATAAGCCGACGATCACATCTCCGTTGGACTCCTTCTTCGTGAAGACCTGATGCGAGCCGGAATTGACGACTCGTTTGGCCGCGATCGAGTCCTGGTCCACTGCGAGGACAGCGGTGTTCTTGAGGTACTGGAGATCGACCGGGTCGAGGTGAGTGAGGTCGACGCCGAGCAGCAGGGGCGACGCTCCCAGAGCCCAGAGGCTCAACTGGGTCTGACGTTCATCGGGGGTCAGGCCGTCGTTGCTGCCATTGCCGAGCTCGATGGAGTCATAGTCGTTGAAACCTCCCGGACCGGCGTAGGGCTGCCAGTCGGCAACATAGTTGAAGCGTTTCGCGACATCCTTCCAACTTGTTAGCGGATAGCTGCTGCCCTTCTTCTCGCAGCCATAGCATTCAACATCGGGAGCGAATTCCCATTGATTCGCGTACTTCATCAACGTCGGCGCGATGACACGCGTATAGCTTCCCTGCGTAACATCGAGAACCATGGGCCGGCCGCTCTGCCGGATGGCTTCCGACCATGCCTTGATATCAGGCACGTTTTTGTCGCTCATGCCGTCAATCTTGATGTAGTCGACGCCCCAGGACGCGAACATATCGACCCAGGAGTTGATGAACGCCTGCGCCCCGGGCTTGCTGTAGTCGATCCGGACCATCCCCTTGCAGTTGTAGTTCGCCTCCGATACAGCGGGCTCCGCGATCTGATCAGCGGTGTAGGGCGTGCCCTCGATGGACGTTTTCTTCGCGACCGCCTGTTTCGAGATACCGGGCGTGACATAGATTCCGAATTTCATTCCGAGGCTGTGGATATGGTCCGCGACGACCTTGATGCCGTTGGTGTCTCCATCGGCCGGAAACCTCGACGCGTCGATAACCCAGCGGCCATAGCGAGTCGACGTTGGGACCCTGAGGGCCCGGACACTGCTCCCAGAAATCGTCGAGATTGATGTATTCATAGCCGAGTTGCTGCAAGCCGGAGCTCTGCATGGCGTGAGCCTGGGCTTCGAGCTTGGCTGCGGTCGGTTGCTCACGAATGAAGCTCCAACTGCTCCAGCCCAGCACGGGTTTCTGGTCGACACCATTGTCCTCTGCTCCGGCGTTGCGCACGCCGACAGCGAGGGCCCCGACAATCAAAAATGCGGCCACCAGTGCGGCCGTAAGATTCCGTCTCCATTGCCTCATGAAAATCATTTCCTCTCTGCAAGCATAGTTGTCTCGTGGTTACTGCACGGGTTGGGGAGCCTTGCCGCTGAACTGCCGAATCAATGCCGAGATCGAAGCCGCCGCATCGGCGTGCGCCAGGGCGCGAGCTTTCTGGGCCATCGAGGCCAGACTCTCGGGGTCTTTGAGAAGGCGAATTAGTTCTTCCAGCAGCCGCGGCGGCGTCAGTTCGGCTTCGTCGATCATAACGGCGGCGCCGGCCTGGGCAAACACTTCGGCATTGCGTCGCTGGTGATCGTCGGCGGCTCGCGGAAACGGAATCAGCAGGGAGGGTTTGCTGGCAGCTGCCAGTTCCGCCATGGTGCTGGCGCCGCTGCGGCACAAGACCAGGCTGGCAGCTCCAAAGCGTGCCGCCATATCGTCGAGGTACGGCTCCACTTTCCACGCATCGGCCCACTTGCCGCGCAACTCCGGCGATTGCAGATAGGCCTGCTCGGTTCCCTCCAAATGGCGCGCGCCGCTTTGGTGAAGGATGGTCAGCCCAGGGACAGCGGCCAGCAGATCAGCTGCAATCTGCGGCGTCATGCGATTCAGCATGCGAGCTCCCTGGCTGCCGCCAAATACCAGCAGTTGCGGAGGCGCTTCGACGAGACGCGGCGCAAGCTCGAAGAACTCCGGACGCACGGGAATTCCAGTGACGTGACCGTTGCGAAAATATCGTAAGGTATCGGGAAAGTTGACGGCAGCGGCTTGCACCCATCGACCGACCCAGCGATTGACCATGCCGGGTACTGCGTTGGGCTCGAAGGCAACTCGAGGGGTGCCGCTCAAAATGGCGGCGATCATTGCCGGGCCGGAGGCATAGCCGCCAACGCCGAACACAATATGCGGTTTAAATTTGCGCATCAGACGGCGGCAGGCCAGAACCCCCAGCGGAAGCTTCGAAAGCGTCGCCAATTTGGTCAGCAGATTTACCTGGTTGAGCTGGCCGACCTGGATCAGATCCAATGGAAAACCTGCGGCCGGGACCAGGCGAGTTTCAAGGCCGCGCGCCGTACCGACGAAGCGAACCTGGGCGCTATAGGTATGGACCAACTCCCGCGCCACGGCAAGCGCAGGAATGACGTGGCCACCACTGCCTCCGCCGGCGATCAGGACGCGCAGATTTCCGTTCGCCATGCGCGTCAGTCAATCTCCCTGGTGATATTTAGAAGCACACCCATACTGACTAACGTAAAGAATAGCGACGTGCCGCCGGCGGATATGAATGGCAATGCAATGCCTTTGGTGGGAACCAGTGCCAGCACCACGCTGATGTTAAAGAATGCCTGAATGACGATGGTCGCAGTGATGCCGAAGGCGAGGAAGCGAGCGAAAGGATCGGTCGACAGCAACGCGGCGCGCAGTCCGCGATAGGCGAGCAATAGAAATAATCCGACCACAAACAAAGTCCCGATCAAGCCTAGTTCTTCGGCGATATTCGCAAAAATAAAATCTGTCTGCGGTTCCGGAAGATAGAAGAGTTTTTGCCGTCCCTCCATCAGTCCTACACCACGAATGCCGCCGGCTCCGACGGCAATCAACGATTGCAGAATGTGAAAGCCGGTGCCCAGCGGATCTTTCTCCGGATTGAGAAACGCGACCATGCGGGCGCGACGCCAGGCGACGTGGAACAGCATGTAATACAGGATCGGGGACGCGGCCAGCACAGCCAGCGCCAAATATTTGATCTGCGCGCCGGCCAGATACAGCATCAGCGCGGTCACAATAGCGCAGACTAACGCGGTACCAAGGTCCGGCTCCTTAAGAATTAATGCGATGAACACAAGGCTGGGCAGTGCAGCGGGTAAAAGCGCACGTCGCCAATCCTGCAGCTGGTCGACACGGTTCTGCAGGAACCACGCAAGAAACAGCACGAGGGCGGGCTTGGCAATTTCCGATGGCTGAAAGCTGAAGATGCCGAAACGAATCCATCGGTGAGTATGGTGCGAATCGTGCATCAGGAATGTTGCCAGCAATAGCAGTGTGGTGATGGCAACGCAGGGAAAGATGACAGATGGGCTATTGTAATGGCGATAGTTCACGCGCATCAGAACCATCATGGTCAGCAGGCCGGCCAGCGCCCATGCGGATTGTCTCACGACAAATTCATACGGAGAGCCGTAGGTTGCCTTGGCCATGACCGCGGACGCGGAAAAAACCATGACCAATCCAAACAGCACCAGCAGCAGCGTGATGATGAACAGCCATTTGTCTACGCCGACACGTTTTGCCATGCATCCACACCTTGCCGCGCCAGCACGTATTGTTTAAAACACTGTCCGCGATGCTCGTAATTTTCAAATTGGTCAAAGCTGGAACAAGCGGGAGCGAGCAAAACAATCTCGCCCGATTTCGCGGCGGATGCAGCCTGATCGACAGCGCGCTCCAAGGTCTGCGAGCGAACCAGCTCGACCGCACCGCCGATCTGGCTCTCAATTTTTTCGGCGGCCGCGCCGATGGTATAAACGGCGCGCACACGTTCTTTTAGCAGTGGGTTCAGCAAGGTGTAATCGGAATTTTTATCTTTGCCGCCGAGGATGAGGTGAATGCCGCCGGGAAACGCGCCGATGGCTTTCATCGTGGCATCGACATTGGTGGCCTTGGAGTCGTTGTAGAACTCAACTCCAGCGATACGAGCGACAAACTCGAGACGATGTTCGACGGCGCGGAAGGCTCCGACGGCTTTGCGAATCACGTCGTTGGAAATTCCCGCGAGTTTTGCGGAGCATACTGCAGCCAGAACATTCTCGACATTGTGTTCGCCTTTCAGAGGAATTTCGCTCACAGGCAGAACCGGTTCCGCAGCTGCCTGCTCACTGGCGCGCCAGACAACGTTGTCCTGGTACACGAAACTTCCCTGCCGAACCGGACGCCGCGTGCTGAACCAGAACACGCCGGCCTTGGTTTTGCCTGCCATGGGCTGCGATTCCGTGTCTTCGGCATTCAATACCAGATAGTCTTTCGCCGTCTGATTCTCAAAGATGCGTGCTTTTGCGGCCACGTAATTTTGCATGGTTCCGTGGCGATCAAGATGATCGGGCGTGATGTTGAGGATGACGGCAATGTTGGGATGAAACTCGACGATGGTTTCCAACTGGAAGCTGGAAACCTCCAGCACATTCCAGCTTTCGGACGTACTTTGCGGAACGAGAGAAATAACCGGCACTCCGATGTTGCCGCCAACCTGGGTTGGATTACCGCTGGCACGGAAAATCTCTCCGCAAAGCGCTGTGGTGGTTGTTTTGCCGTTCGATCCAGTGATGGCAAGAATGTTGCCCTGAAGAAAACGCGACGCCAGTTCCAATTCCCCGATGACGGGCGTTCCAAATCCGCGAGCCTGCACCAGTTCCAGCGTGTCCAGCGGAACTCCAGGGCTGACGACAATCCAATCCTGACGGCGAAACGTCAGCAGGCCATGTCCGCCGGCCTCGACCATCACGCCGATATCGAGCAGCGCGGGCAACTCGTTGGCCAGGGCCTCCACGCTACGCAGATCGGACACAGTCACTTGTGCGCCTTTTTTCCGCAGGAAGATGGCGGAGGCCAGACCGGATTTTCCCAGCCCTACCACCAGGATTCGCTTGTCCTTTAAATCCATCATCGAAATCAATCTCCGCCGCGATTCGATTGTCCCATGTTTCTCCGCTCCTGTTTCCCACAGTTTTACACCGTCGCACCGGCGTCTTCGCAGAGTTAACGCAGTTTCAACGTGGTCAAGGCAAACAGCGCGAACACCAGGGCGGCAATCCAGAAACGAACAATCACTTTCGACTCCGACCATCCCATCAGCTCAAAGTGATGATGGATGGGAGCCATTTTGAAGATGCGCTTTTTTCGCAGTTTATAACTTCCTACCTGCAACATCACGCTGAGAGCTTCCAACACAAAAACACCGCCGATAAACGGCAGCAGCAACTCCTGCTTGATGATGACGGCGACCGTGCCAATGGCTCCGCCCAGGGCGAGCGAGCCGACATCGCCCATAAAGACCTCTGCCGGGTGAGCGTTGTACCAGAGGAAACCAATGCTGGCGCCGACCATTGACCCGCAGAAAACCGTCAACTCAGAAACCATGGGCATTCGCTGCAGGCCAAGGTAGTCGGCAAACACAACATTGCCGCTGATGTAAGTCAGCGCCGCCAGCGCACCCGCCGCGATGATCGCGCAACCGATCGCAAGGCCATCCAGGCCGTCTGTCAGGTTGACAGCATTGCTGGAGCCAACCAGCACCAGCACCGTAAATAAAACAAAGATCAGGAACGCCAGCGGACCGAGATGCGGTACATGATGAATGGAATGCAGCACCAGGTCCGGCCGGAAACGCTTCACAAAAGGGACCATCAGGCGCGTGGAATATTCGCCCTTGCTGCGCAGCAGAAGAAGAAATACCGCGATCAGCGAAGCGACGCCAATCTGCGCCGTAAACTTGACGCGCGCCGTGAGCCCCAGGTTTCGCTTGTGGACAACCTTTAGATAGTCGTCGGCAAATCCAATGCCACCGAAACCGACCAGGGCCAGAATCGCCAGCCACACCAGCGGATTCGACAGGTCGCTCCACAATAATGTCGGCACCAGAATCGCCACGCAGATGAGCAGCCCGCCCATGGTGGGAGTGCCGGCTTTTTTCTGGTGATCTTTCGGGCCATCCTCACGAATATATTGGCCGATCTGAAATTCGCGCAGCTTTTCAATCAGGTAAGGGCCGATCAGCAGGCCGATCAGGAGCGCGGTGAGAGTAGCAAAGGCAGTGCGGATCGTCAGGTAGCGAAAGACGCGGAACGCGTGGATGTACACGAATAACTTCTGGTAAAGAAGCCAGTAGAGCAAATGACCTCCGCGCTGCCGTGGTTCCTGATCGTAATTTGTAGAGCGCTTTTCTCAGGCTATAGTAACCGGTGGCGCAACTCCAGCGCGGCACCACAAAGAAAGATTCTGCAAATCTGTTCCACGGGAGACAACGGCGGATAGGCGCGTTCGACTAGCGCTTCTGCAACGCAGTTGAGTTAGCCGCCTTATTACGGACATGACCCCATCGAAACGGTTGCTTGACAGATCATTCAATTAGAATCACAATGTGATACTTATGCTAGGCGAATTTGAATACTTATTACTCACGGCGGCCGTTCGACTCGGAGAGGACGCGTACGGAGCAGCGATCCGGCGAGAAATCGAAGAGGCAACCGGTCACCGTTGCTCCATCGGAGCACTGTATACAACCTTGGAGCGCCTGGAGACAAAGGGATTTGTGAAAACGTGGATGGGCGACTCCACGCCTCAGCGCGGTGGACGCGCAAAACGCATGGTCCAGGTGACAGCGAAGGGTGTCCAGGCCGCAACGGCGTTTTATCGCGCAGTGACGCGCTTGAGTCGCGATGTTTCTTGGGAGAGCCAATGACTCGCAACTCGGCCGGCGATCGGATCTTGTGGGGCGCAGTGGATATCGTGTCCGGCATGCTAGCTCCTACCGAACGTGAAGCTGTGCGTGGCGATTTGATTGAATCCGGTGAGACCGGCAATCAGGCTCTACTAGCTGTGCTTGGCTTGCTCTGCCGGCGACAGGCGGCGTTGTGGAGTGACTGGCGACCCTGGCTGGTGCTTGCGGGGCTGGTTCTCCCGCTTGGTACGTTGCTTTCGCTCGTTTCCAGAAACACGGCAAGTTCGAGTGCCATCGACATCTGGTTTTACGCGAATAACTGGGACTGGAATCTTCTGAGCACGCGTGGGTTTTGGTACGGGTTCGCCGAATGCGTCCCGGGGTTTCTTATCTCCAATCTCGCGCTGGTTTGCTGGTCATGGACAAGTGGCTTTTTGCTCGCATCTTTATCGCGTCGCACCATCTGGCTCAACGGAGCCCTATTTTGCCTCATGCTGCTCAGTGGAGGATCTCTGGGAGGACCATGGCTTCTGGGACCCGCATGGATACGGCATCTCGCACCCGGTTTTGATCCGAATCGTGTGGTTTTTGCGCTGAGCTTTTATCGCGTGTTATATCCGCTGATCGTTCAGGCAGTTCTGGTTTTCCTTCCGTTCGTATGGGGAATTCGTCAAAGCCTCCGACTAGGTGAGGTCTCATTGGCGTTCAGGGCGATCATCTGGGTTCCTGCATTCGCAACTTTAGCTACCTTAGTGACCCAGGATCTTGTCTGGTGGCAGTTACGCGTATGGACAATATTTCCTCTTCGCTATCCCCGGCTGCCTTCCCTGCTTCCATTCGCCGTGTTGGGACCTGCGGCATACCTACTCGCAACTGCAATTTGGCGGCGCAGGCAACATCATCGAATTGATTCTCAGTGAGTCAACCGAATGCAATGTTCTTGGAGGGCGATCGTGCAATTCCCGCACTGCCATCACTCCCCGACGCAGAACCACAAGACGTCGCGAGTCCAAATGTATGGATTCGTCTGCGCATGTCTGACGATATTGTGCGCCTACATAACGCCTGCAGTTTTTGGGCAACATAACGTTCACGCGGCGCTGATTGCACAGGCGGCAAGAAAACCCGCTCCGACATTTGATCTCGTAGCGGAAAATGGAAACACAGTCCAGATCCCGTAACTTGAGAGGGGGCGAAAAGATAAAAACAACCGCAGGTCCGTGGACTGCGTTTGGCGCGACCCAGGCGCCCCCAGCTAGCCGAGCGCATTAGGCTAAAATACGATCCTAGTTTGAAGGGGACGGACTCCAATTCTTGCACGACCAAATCCTCCTCGTGCGCTTTAGTCGGACTCGCTCGTCTCGGTCCATACCTTTGATGGTCACGTCGCCCCGAAACGCTGCGGAATCCAATATGCCGACAATTTTCACGAAGTGTTCTTGCACGGTTTCCTTCTTCGATGGATATTCGACGAGGTGCTCTACCCAAGTTCCTTGAATGTTTAGTCGGTTGTTCGAAATTTGCCCCGAGAGGGGTATGCCGGGGTCGCTATTGCCACCCTCATATATGTAAAGTAGAGCGTCGATACCTAAATCCCGGTCGCGCTTGACGGCCAGGTCGTACCCCAGAACGTCTCCCGTTTCTTTGTGAATAAAAACGCTTGAATAGACTTGCATTCCGGCTGTCCTCGCACACTCTTCACCGCCAACCGACTTCTGAGCAAGCAGAGCACCTGAGAAACCCGCGATTGCAACTAGAAGGGCCAACCGGGTGGGAATTGCTGAGGATGCAATTTTCCGGAGAGGTGAATGCTGGGACATAAAGAAATTGTAAGGTGAGGCGTATGACTTAGCCATGCCATAATAAAAGCCCCGTAAATGTGGGTGCCGATGACCCCTCCCGGAATAACTTTGGCAGACGCACTTATCGGCAGCCACGATCTCCCATCACCACACACAAGGGGTCATTCTTGCTCGGCCCCGAGCATTATTTTTTAGCGGCCACGCGCTTGCGATAAAAGTCCAATCCAACCTGGCCGATTTGCCACAGCCAAATCATGGCAGTAACCACCACGACCCACACCAGCACCTCATAGATGGAGTGGTTGATGGAATTGACAGATGCGCCATACCGGGCTACATCGGTCACGGGATGTTTCAACAGCACCCAGGCACGATCCGGGGCTGTGAACAATATAAGAGTCGCAATCAAGCCGAGAGTTTTGACCGTGATGTGCTGCAGGGCGCGCGACTTTTGCCAGGTTCCGCGGACAAGGTCGATCAAGCGCCAGGCCAGTTGCACTACATTCAACGCCACAATGCACCAGAAAAACAAAGCCCAGACGGGCGTCAGTTCGTACTGCGAAACGCGAAGATAAGCGGCCCCCGGTCCCATCAACAAATAGGGGTGGCTGGGAATCAGCAGCAGCCAAATCAGCCAGAGAAATCCGAACACAATTTCGGCAACGGCGTTTGCGTGACTGCGCGGACGTTTCCCTTCGGAAGCTACCTCCTCGGCGGTGGGCAATTTGGAAGGCGGCCAATCGACATGAGATACAGCGCTGGCCGGAAATTTCTCCGGCGAGCGAGCCATCGTATACTCAATCGCCGCAAACACTACCGTGACCCACGCGGCGGTGATGATCAGAACCCCAGGAACATGCAGGACTGCATCGAACACGGCCGCACCACTGGGAGAACTGGCGATGATCGTCACCGCGTTGACGACCGAATAGATGACCAGGCACCACAGCAAGGCGAGTCGCATGACCCACCAGTAGATCGGGAAAATCGTCGGCCCAATCAGGTATTGCTGCGGCTGGTAGCGGGCAGCCATCATCATGGGCGGTCCCAGGCGCTTCAGCCAATCCTGCATTTCCTCTGCGGTCAGGGGTCGGCCCAGATCCGACTGTTTCTCCTCCAACTGCGATTCCAGGTTTGCCTTCAGTTCGGCGAGAATATCGTCCTGCCGCTTCCAGGGCAGGTATTTTTTTACGGCTAACAGATACCGATCGAGAAGATTCATGGCGTCTTCCTACTGTCTTTCCAGAATGTTGTCGATGGATTTGTTCAGCTCACGCCACTCGTGCAGCAACTCGACAAAGAGCATTTCGCCGTCGTTCGAGAGGCGGTAAAAGCGCTTGTTGCGTTTCTCTTCTTCCCGCCACTGGCTCACTAATAGCCCTTGGCTTTCCAGTCGGCGCAACAGCGGGTAGAGGGTGCTTTCGTCGATTTCCAGGCCGTGTTGCGCCAAGGCCTTTCGCAGGGTGTAGCCGTAATGCTCCTGCTGCAGCTGCGCCAAAACTGCGAGGGTCAGGCAGCCGCGTCGAAGCTCGAGTCGAAGATTTTCAAAAAGATTATCGGCGAGGGTCATGCTGTTCCTCATACACTGTATATCAACTACTGTATTACATACAGTGTATGCCGTCAAGTAGATTCGCCAACCGGCTAGCCGCCGGACACCCCGGGATGATCTGGCGTTCAATTTAAGTGGAAAGCGCTAGAATGGTGCTAGCAGCTTGGTGTGGGTTCCAGGCCCCCTCATCGCCGCAATCTGCGCGGTTTTTCAATCAGGGATGGCAATTTTCCTCTTCGCGGCCGTAAAATTCCTATAAATCAGTTTAGATTCAATGTCTTAGATCACTTCCTACCCTTGCACAATCCTTCAACTAGCCTGCACGATCCTTCAAATAGCCCGCACAATCCTTCAAATAGCCTGCACAATCCTTCAAAAATATTGGCTGTTTTGCCTTCGATTCGGCCCCAGAAGAATCATTCCACCCGCAACGCGCAAATTGGATCGACGCTGGCGGCTCGACTGGCAGGCACCGCACTGGCGACCAGCGCAACCAGGGCCACGCCCGCGACTGCCAATAAGTAAGTGCTTGCATCCAGAGGCGTAACGTCGTAGAGCGAAGAGGTCAACGCACGCCCTGCCAGCATCGCAAGTGGAACCCCGAGCAAGACTCCGGTGCAGGTCAGCGCCAGGCTATCCTTCAAAATCATCCAGACTACCTGCTCACGCCGCGCACCCACGGCCATGCGAACACCGATCTCAGCCGTCCTCATGCTGACGCGGTACGCCAGGGTTCCATACAAACCGGTTCCAACCAGAATGACCGCTAGGAAACCGAAGAAGCCGGCAAGGCGGGCAAAGAGCATCTGTTGGGAGATGGTTGTATCGAACTGTGCGCGCTGGGTCATGGGCTGGATCAGCGGCAGGTTTGGGTCGAGCTGCTGCACCGCTTTGCGCGCAGCGGGCAAAATCGCCAGAGGCGCACCGTGCACACGCATCTCCACCGTCATCGGCCCGACCATGGGGATCTGGGCATACATGTACCAGGCCATGGGAATGGGCTCTTCGTCGATGCTGCGATATTTGTGATCTTTCACCACACCGACGATCGTCATGGTGTATCGTCCGTCGTCAGTTCCGATGCTGTGGCCCAGAGGATTTTGATTGGGCAGGAAGCGCCTGGCAAATTCTTCATTGATGATGCCGACATGGGCTGAGGCTGCGGTGTCGGAATCGGCGAAATCGCGGCCGGAAAGTATGGGCACACCCAGCGTTGTGAAGAAATCTGGCCCGGCGACATTGCTGCGTACGGTGGTCGATGCGCCGTCGGATACCTCGGGCATTTTACCGTCAACCATCATGCTGTTGTTGTCGGACCACCACGATCCGAGGCGCTCCTCACTGACGGTCACCGACTCCACGCCAGGCAACTGACGCAGACGGGTCAGCAAGTCGCGATAGAAGTTTCGGCCCTGCGGGACGGAGGGAATGTTGGGTTTCACTCCAAAGATAACCAGGCCGTCGACGCGCATTCCAAGAGGCGTATTTTCCAGATTGCTCAGCGTTCGAATCAGCAATCCCGCGCCCACCAGAAGCACTACGCACATCGTCATCTGTAGCGCGACAATGATTCTGCGCATCTGTGATTTGCCGGCATCTGCATGCGACGTTGCGGCGGAGGTCTTGATTGCCAGTTCTGCTTTGCCGGCCAGGGCGACGCGCAGCGGCGCCAGGCCAAACAGCAATCCGGCCAAGGCCAGTACGCTCAGGGTGAACAGCAGCACGGTCCTGTCCGGAGCCAAGCTCGATTCGATATGCGCCCATCTGCCTAGCTGCCTTGAGGCAAGCTCCGCGAAGGCCCACGCGAGCGCGCCGCCCGCCGACACCAGGATCAAACTCTCGGTGACCAGTTGGCAGAACAATTCGCCTCGGCTCGCGCCCAAAGCCTGACGGAGGGAAAACTCCCGCTGCCGCGCCGCATTGCGCGCCAGCAGAAGCATCACCACATTGGCCAGCGCGATCAGCAGCACCAAACCAACCATGGCCATTAATATGCGCAGAGGATTGCCGTAGCTCTGGTCGTATCCGCGAAAACCCTTCACATCAGCGAAGGTCAGCACTGGAGGCTTCTCGCCGCGCTTCGGCGAACCACCCACACCGATAAAGGCGGCCGATTGAAACACGGGTTGCAATTGCGCCAGCGCCTGCGATCGGTTCACTCCGGGAGCAAGGCGGCCCACCAGCTGCAAGCACCACCAGGTGGGGTCAGAGGTGTAGAGTTTGCCGTCTTCCGGAGGATTCCCCCAGGCATTCAGCTCCCTTCGATTCTGCAGTGGAATCCAGAAATCGGTCGAGCTCCCAGCTTCAAGGCCTTCAAAGCCCGGGGACGCAATGCCAACGACTGTCATCGGGAGTGCATTGACATAGAGCGTCTTTCCCAACACATCAGGATCACGCGAAAAGCGCCGCGTCCAGTAGTTATAACTGATCACAACGACGGGCGCATGACGGCTCTCATCCTGATCGCTAAAGCCGCGGCCCAGCGGGATGGGGACGCCGAGACCCGAGAAGAAGGTGCCGCTCACCATGTCGCCTTCGGCTTCTTCGGGATTCGCTCCGTAGCGCACCGCGACCTTGCTGCCGGACAGCGGCACATACGCCATGATGGGTGCGAGGCCGCCTTTCTCATTTCGCAGCACATCGTAAACGGGGTAGGAGAAGGTCTGGTTCCAATCAATGGTGCCGGTTCCTTTCGGAGGATTGGTGGTTCGCAGATAGACCAGGCGAGACGGGTCGTGCACTGGAAGGGAGCGCAGCAGCACTGCATTCATCACGCTAAAGACCGCTGTATTGGCGCCGATGCCGAGCGCCAGGGTCAGAATCGCTGTCAGCGCGAAACCAGGACTGTGGGATAGCGACCGCAAGGCGAACCGCACGTCGCGCAGCAGCTTGTCGAGAGCTGCCCAATGGTCTCTGAGGTAGAAGCGCTCCTGGGCCGCGGGAAGGCTGCCGAATTGACACCGGGCTCTTCGCCTGGCTTCTTCCTCGTTCAGGCCCTCGCTCTTGAGATCGTCAACCTCGAGATCGAGATGCGCCTGGATCTCTGCCTTGAAATCTTCGGCACTGCGTTTGCGCTTGAACATGGCTATCCCTCCTCGCCAAGTGGACCGTTACCCGAATCGAGAATTAAACCCATGGCGCGCGTCAGCCGCCGCCATTCATTGGCCTTCTCCACCAACTGTTCACGCCCCTTCGGCGTCAGTGAATAGAAGCGAGCTTTGCGATTGTTTTCGCTGACGCCCCACTTGGCGCGGATCCAATTTCTTATCTTCCAATCGCTGCAGCGCGACATAGAGCGAGCCGTGGTCGACAAACAGCACCTCTTCCGATTGCCGCTGAATCGAACGCGCCACGCCTTGCCCGTGGCAGGGTCCCAGTCGCAGCGTCTTCAAGATCAAGAGGTCGAGAGTGCCCTGCAAGAGGGCGAGGCGGTCGTCGTTGGTTCCTTGGGTAGCCATTCGACCCGAGTATGGACCTGTTTGGGTAGAGTGTCAACCCAAGACGACGAAATTCTTGAGAAATCCCATCGGTGGTCATATAAGTCAGGGATGAGCGGGCCGGCTCAATCTCTGGCTATGCGGACTACTTATTGCAATGGAATGCGGTAGAGGTTGCGCTTTGTATTTTGGCGGCTATACGCGTATACGAGAGGGTTTATTGCGGAGTCCACAAACCACGGGATCGGAGGATAAGTGTTCCGATTTGGAATGTCCTCGATCCGAGCAAATCCGCCGGACGGGGTTTTCGGAAGCCCTTCCTCATGCATCACCGGAACCAAGAAGGTGCCTTGGTCGATTGCGGGGAAGTTGATGAAAGCGTATTTCCCGGTCGAATCCCACTGGAAAAAGCAGTAATCCACGCACAGCGGTATGGCAACACTCCCATCCAGCGCATAGGCTCGTGTCACGGGGGGATCATCCTCTCCGGCACCTGGCGATGACGCAACCACCCAACGATCATCCGGTGACACAGCGTCGATTTCCAGGATGCGTCCGGGAATGATCTTGTGGCGATCACTGCCATCTACCTTCATGCGGTAGAGAAAGTTCGAGCCGCCTTCGATGGCGCGGAACACCAGATCGCCGCTGGGCAGAAAAAAAGGAGAATCTTCCGTAGCTGTAGAGGCGAGGTGGACTGGAGATGAACGGCGGTTGATCGGTGCAATCCACAGGCTTGAACGGCCGCTCGGCTTATCCATGGCGAATGCAAGCTGCTTCCCATCCTTGGAAATTGAGTAGGCTAGCATCGGATACCCTGGCAGCACTCTGTCGACCCCGCCCGTGCCCAGGTCTTTGACCCATAGCTCCTGGCCATGGGTTTGGCCGTTCGCCATCAGGAAATATAGCCTGCGTCCATCCGGCGAAAATTTCGGTGATTGTGCATTTCCTTCCGAGGAAATCTGGTGGTCACCGTCCTTGTCGTGCATCCATACCGTACTGTCCTCTGAGCCGACGGATGTTATGAGCGATTTGCCGTCAGGGGCCATCGTAATGCCTTCCTGGGAGGTGGGGCCGAAGGTCAGCTGTTCTGGCTTTCCATCTGGAAAACGCTGCCGCCAAATATGAAAATCATCCGTCTTGGCGGTGAGATAGATCCACTTGCCGTCAGTGGACCACGCGCCCGCGAGGCACATACCACCGGGAGGGCCAACGACTCTGACCTCGCCTTTGCCCAGAAACGGCACTACCCTGCAAGGAAGAATCTCGCCTCGACTGTCCATCTCAACGATAAGGACCGAGCGGCCATCCGGCGAAAGATAGGAATGATGGACCATACTTCGATTACCCGGCGGAGCGTAAACATCGCGACGGTTCCCTCGCGCTTCATCCGTGGTCACAAGGATCATATGCAGTCCTTCTCTGATCTCAGAAAACAACAGCCGCTTTCCACCTTCAATCCAAGTGAGGGAGGAGGCATTGGGCAGCAGGAGATGAGGATCGCCGCCGAGAACAGGCACTTCCCATGTATCCCAGGGCGATACGACACTATAGGCAACATTCGAGTTGTCCGGAGAGAACGAGGGGCTTAACTTAGACGTCGAGTCATGCGTGAGTTGAACTGGCTCGCCGCCTGGCAGCAACTTGACGTAAATTTCTCCGGGCCCCATGAACGAATTATCTCCACGAATAAATGCGAGCGTTCGTCCATCCGAGGACAGAGCGGGATACACGGCCGAGTCGGTATAGAACGTCAACTGCTCCCACTGACTTTGGGCCGGAAGACGATCTGGAGTGGAGCGACGAAGAAAAAACGCTCCGGCCAGGATCACGAAAACAATGGTTGCGGCTGCAAGGTAGTAGAGACTTCTGCGCAGACCCGATTTTTTCGTTAGGATCGGCTTGACCGGTGCAGGATCTTCTCTTTCCTCCTGGTGAACTGAAGGGTATTCTTTCCAGTGACTTTGGGAGCTGTCGCGCCGGAGCCGCTGCAGATCCGTTCGCATATCGGATGCGTGTTGATAGCGCAAGCTCCGATCTTTTTCCAAAGCTTTGCGAATGACTTGCTCCAAATCCACAGAGAGATCGGGATTGAGACGGACCGCAGGAACGGGAGTGCGGTTCAGGATGGCTTCGCAGGTGACCGCCGAGCTTTCCCCTCGGAAAGGCGGTGTGCCCGTCGCCATTTCATACAAGACGGAGCCGAAGGAAAATAGGTCTGTTCGTGCATCGAGCTCTCTGCCTCGGACTTGCTCCGGCGACATGTAAGCTACGGTTCCGAGCATCGTCCCCGGACTGGTCAGATCCTCCTGGACGGTTGTCATCCCGGGCCCGTCTGGATCATTGACCGTGGTGTTCGTCGGCATCATTTTGGCCAATCCGAAGTCGAGGATCTTGGCCTCGCCTCGCCTGGTGACAAAAATGTTTGCGGGCTTGATATCGCGGTGAACCACGCCGGCAGTGTGGGCCGCGTCGAGTGCGTCGGCGATTTGGAACGCAATCGGCAGAAGAGCTTCAGGTTCGAGCGGCCTTCCGGAGATGCGGTGGCGCAAGGTCATACCGTCCAGGAATTCCATGACGATGAACGGTCGACCCTCTTGCTCTCCGATCTCATAAATCGTGCATATATTTGGATGATTGAGGGCGGACGCGGCCTGTGCTTCCCGGTGGAAACGAAGCAAGGAAAGTTGATCCTGAACAATATCATCCGGTAGGAATTTGAGAGCGACGAAGCGGCGGAGAGTCATATCCTCGGCCTTGTAGACAACGCCCATTCCCCCATCGCCCAGCTTCTCTACAATGCGGTAGCGCGAGATGATTTGCCCAATCATTTGCAGAGAAACCAGCCTCCGGATTGGATCAATCTTAGGGTCGAGGTGTCAGCGCGTCAACAAATGTCCTCTTCTCCTCGCGAAGTTGCCAGTTATGGCGATCCAAGTCGATCCTCTCCATTGACTCGCACATGTCAGCGATCAATCACCAATTGTTAGTAGGCGCCACGTTTTTTCGCGCGGCACTTCTCAACGGCCCCAAGAATATTGCAGGGGAGGACTGCGGATTAACGTTGCGTGGGAGCGGGCGTGCTGCCAGGCTGGGGGTGGGGGTTGGCGAAGTAGCCGGCGCGGGTGCGGATGGAGAGCTTGCCGACTCCTTTCGCTTTGGCTTCGACGCGGATGGCGCGGTAGCCTCCCTGGCTGATGGGCTGCGTGGGGTGATATCCCAGGACATATTGATGGCGAATATCCTGAGCCACGTCGGCGGCGATGGAGTCGACCTGATCGAGCGACTTGGGAAAGAAGGCGATGCCGCCGGTCTCGTCGCTGAGTGATTGCAGGGCCTTGCGGGCGCGATGGCTCTGGGTGTGATCGGGCTCATCATAGAGCAGACCGATCGAGTAGACGATGGGGCCGTTCAAGTCCTGAATGCGGCGCACGGTTTCTGCCAGGGTGGCGCTGGAGCTGTTGTCTTCGCCATCGGTAATGATGAGGATGACTTGTTTGGGGTGCTTGGCCCGTTTCGCCAGATGATCGGCGGCAGCGATGACTGCGTCATAGAGCGCCGTACCGCCCTGAGAGTCAATGTGGGAGAGACCTTGGCGCAAAAGATCGACGTTGGAGGTGAAATCCTGGTCGAGAAAAGCCTCATCGGAGAAGTTCACGATAAACGCTTCGTCCTGCGGATTGGACGCCTGAATCAAGTCAATGGCGGCGCGATTCACCGCAGAGCGTTTTTGCGCCATGGAGCCGGAGTTGTCGACCAGAATGGCCAGTGACACCGGAACATCTTCCTGGCCGAAGGAAGAAATTGTCTGTGGAGCATTGTTTTCATAGACGGTGAAGTCCTGCTTCTGCAGGCTGGTGACCAGATGTTCGTGACTGTCGACGACGGTAGCGTAGAGAACCACTTCAGTAACCGAAGTCTTGTAGGTAAACGGGTGGCTTTGGGCGGCGCTTACGGCTGGCTGTGGCGTAGAGGTGGCTGCCGGAGCATTTTGCGCGGAACTGTTCGCGGCCTGTTGGGCGATTGCGGGGTGGACGCCAAACGACAGGAAGGAACCGAGCAGCAGCAGCGGGACAAAGAAAAACGGCTTTGTGTTGCGAGCTGGCATACGATCCCTTAAAGAAGAAGCTGCTGTGGATGAACGGCAGCGTCTTAGGATGCACTGTAACAAAGTCTCGCGGTGAATGCCCTGGTTTCGCTCGCAAGCCTTCTTCCACCATAGTCTTATGTCTCCGGTTCGGCGGGCAAGCGCGTGGAGGCCGAATTCGAGTTTGTTTTCATGGCCTGGGGGGCAGCTGTAGAAAGGAGTGGCCATCCGCTGCGATAGAATCGGGAATAACAGAGTCGCAAATTATTTGCTCGCCGAAGCGAGTTGCGCCTGATCTGACAGGAGTTCGACCTGACCATGGCTCGCATTTATCCTTTTCGCGCTTTCCGCTACAACCCTGGACTGGTCCGCGCTGAAGACGTGGTGACCCAGCCGTACGACAAAATTTCGCCGGCCATGCAGCAGTCGTATTACCAGCGCAGCCCGTACAACCTGGTGCGGGTGATTCTTGGTTTGCCGGAATTGTTCGATTCCGAAGAAAACAATGTGTATACGCGGGCGGCTGAAAATCTGGCCGAGTGGCGGAAAGAGGGTGTGCTGACGCAGGATAATGCGTCGGCAATCTATGCCTACAGCCAGCGCTATGAGGTTCCTGGCGCGCCCGGAACAATGGAGGAGCGACGCGGTTTTATTGCGTTGGGCGAGCTGGTCGACTATAGCCAGGGAATCGTTTTTCGACACGAGCGGACGCTGGCCAAGCCGAAGTCGGACCGCTTGAACCTGCTACGGGCGACGCGCGCACATTTTGGCCAGATTTTCATGTTGTATTCCGATCCAGGATTAACCGCGGAACAGCTTCTGTTTACCAATCCGCCGACTCCGGATATTGAAGTGACGGATGAATACGGCGTACTGCATCGCGTCTGGAAAGTGTCTGAGCCGGGCAAGATCAACCTGCTGCTGAGCGCCATGCAGAACAAGAAACTGATCATTGCGGATGGCCATCATCGCTATGAAACCGCGCTGAACTACAGCCGCGAACGAGCGGCGCAGGCGGCCATTGCGCCGACGGAGCGCCCTGCAGGAAACCTTCCGCAGCCGCCCTTTCCGGAAGCCGCGGCGATGATGACGTTCGTGAACATGGATGCCAAGGGGCTGACGATTCTGCCTACGCACCGGGTGGTTCACGGGTTGAAGGATTTTTCTCCTGCGAAGTTTTTGAAGCGGGCGGCGGAGTATTTCGATGTACGAGCGCTAGCGTCGTCGCTGGATGTTCCGGAAATTCTGAGCCAGCTGGCGGAGGCGGGTAGAGCGGGCACCAGTTTTGTTGCGGTCACGCGGACTGGCAATCATCTGCTGAGGGCAAAGAAGGCGGCGATTGAAGCTCGCCTGACCGATCAGCCGGAACGGCAGCGACGCCTGGATGTGGTGCAACTGCACTCCATCGTGCTGGAGGATGTGCTTGGCATTTCTGCGGAAGCGGTGCTGGATCAAACGAATCTGCGTTATGTGCGCGAGGCCAGCGATGCCATGCAACAGGTACGGGCAGGAGATGCTGACATTGCATTCCTGATGAATCCAGTGACCTTGGACCAGTTGCGGGAAGTGGCATTTGCAGGGGACGTGATGCCGCAGAAGTCGACCGACTTTTATCCAAAACTGTTGAGCGGTCTGACCATCTATGCGTTGGATTAGCACGGGACAGACGACGACGAAAGGGCTGACACGGAGACTGCTGAATCTGCGAGGCGGCGGTTGGGATGGACTTTCCCGTTTGGCGGGAATTGGAATTTTATGTAGCTGCTGCGTTTGGACAACGTACGGGCAGCGGTCACGAGCACAGACAGGCACGCAGCCAGCTGCACCGCCTGCTTCGACAACGCCGCCTCCGCCGTCCGTTGCTTCGCAGGCAACACCGACGCCGGCAAACCTTCCGCCATCGACACAGCCGCGACCGACGGAATTGCGGTTTGTCGTCCTGCTGGATCCTGCACACGGGGGCACAGACCCGGGCGCGACGCTGGATCCGGCAACCCGGGAAAAAACTTATACGCTGGCGCTTGCGGAGCAACTGCGCGCCGCTCTGAATGCGCACGGAATCCGTTCCATTCTGACGCGCACCTCGGACGTGACGCTCGACAACGACGCGCGCGCGACCACCGCAAACCATTCCCACGCGTCCGCATGCATTTCGCTGCACGCGACTTCAACGGGAAATGGCGTGCACCTGTTTACGACTTCCCTGCCGCCGTTGACGGAGGCTGATCCGCGTCGCGCGT
Organism: uncultured Acidobacteriota bacterium; assembly: GCA_963735505.1. GTDB lineage: Bacteria > Acidobacteriota > Terriglobia > Terriglobales > Acidobacteriaceae > JAKAAZ01. Next base: position 1,312,445 of record CAVTLR010000019.1, read on the forward strand.
TCCTGCCCTGGCAGACGGCGCAGGCGGCGTACGAGACCTCGAGTTTGCGCCTGGAGTCGGATGTGGATGCAGCCATGACGCAACAGCACATTCCAGTGCTGATTGCGCGAACCTCGATCCAGCCGCTGGATAGCATGGCCTGTCCGGCGATCGACGTTGAGGTGGCTCCGCTGGACGCAAATACGCCATTGAGTGACGCTGGCTATCAAGAGAAAGTTGTGGCCGCGCTGGATGCAGCGCTGGTTGCATGGCGCAGTGACTGGAGGCAGCAGCCGTGATCTCGCGCTACCAGAAAGTGATCTTGTGGGTGCTGCTGGTCAGCTCCGTGCTGATGGCTGCTTACCTGATTCGAATGCGTGCGCGTGCCCAGGACCGGCTGGCGGCGATTCCGGATTCCGCGCCGATGCCGATTCCTGTCGAGGCAGCGCCGGTGCAGGTGACGCTGCTATTCGCGAATGACGAGGATGGATCGCTGGCGCCGGTGGAACAGGAATATGCGTTGCCGGCCGAAACCACCACTCGCGCGCGAACGCTGCTGAATGATCTTTTCGCAGAGTACGCCAAGCCTGACTCTCCGCATCCATTGGCGCCGGTCGTTGCTGTGGATGACGTATTTCTCTTGCCCGTTCCGGAATCGAATGCATCGCATCCGCAGCAGATGGCGGTCATCAACCTGGATGGAAGTTTTGTCGATCATCATCCGTCGGGAATTCTGGTAGAGAACCTGACATTGCTTTCGATCTTGGGAACGCTGCACGCGAATTTTCCGCAAATTGCGCAGGTACGATTTCTTGTCGATGGGCATCCGAGAGAAACGCTGGCCGGCCATGCAGACCTGAGCCGAACCTATTTGACTGCGAACGACGTTCCCGGAGCGACCGGCTCCCAGGACGGAGCCACGACCGCGAAACAGCCGCAGGAGAGCCAACCATGAGTGCTTCCGGCAAGATTCGCATTGGGGTATTCGATTCCGGGTTTGGCGGCTTGACTGTGCTGCGCGCGTTGCTGCCACAAATTCCTACTGCTGAATATTTCTATCTTGGCGATACGGCGCGACTGCCGTACGGGTCAAAATCGCAGGCAACGGTGGCGCGCTACGCGGTGGAGAGCGCGCAGTTGCTGGAATCCTATGGCGCGGATTATTTGGTGATTGCGTGCAACACCGCCAGCGCGCTGGCGCTCGATGCGATCAAGTCGGCGGCGCATGTGCCGGTACTTGGAGTGATCGAAACGGGTGCGGATAGTGCGGCAGCTGCGAGTGCGACACGCGACGTGCTGGTGCTGGCCACGCAGGCTACGGTTGACAGTCATGCGTATGCGCGTGCCTGTGCCGCGCATGGCCTGCGGACTATCGAAAAAGCCTGCCCCTTGCTGGTTCCGCTGATCGAAGAGGGATGGAGTGACTCTCCAGTGACGCGCGAGGTGCTGCGCATTTATCTGGAGCAGGCGCAGACAGAGGCGAAGGCATCCGGAATGGCCCTCGATACGGTACTGCTAGGCTGCACGCACTATCCGTTGCTTCGCGCGCTGTTGCGAGATACGTTGCCGAAGAATGTGACGATCCTGGATTCTGCCGAAAGTACGGCGCAACGAGTGCGCGGGCAATTGCAAAGCCTGAAGACGCTGGATGAGAGCACTGATCATGCGGGTGACGCGATTACTCCCGTGTGCCATTTTTTCGCCACGGATTCGGTCGAGAAGTTTCGTACCCTGGGCAGCCGGTTTCTGGGCCGGCCGATTGAGAAGGTCGAACTGATCGATCTCGGCGGTTAAATCGGCGGGACTGGTATTCTGCGTAAGGCAGTCGCCTCGGCGAGCTGACGAGCAATCACGGAGGAAGCATGTTGCAACTGAACGGTCGCATCGCGGTGGTATTTGGTCTGGCAAACAAGCGCTCGATCGCGTGGGCCATCGCGCAAAAGCTGCATGAGTCTGGGTGCAAGCTGATCATCGGCTATCAAAATGACCGCATGAAACAGGAAGCGGAGGGACTGTTGGTGGAACTTCCGGGAGCCGAAGCCGTGCAATGCGACGTGTCGAACGATGCCGAAATAGCGACCGTCTTTGAAGGTCTGAAGCAACGGCATGGCAAGCTGCACATCCTGGTGCACTCGGTTGCTTTTGCGCCCGCGGAAGACTTGAAGAACGACTTTCTTCAGACCACGCGCGAAGGATTTCGCATCGCGCACGATGTGAGCGTGTATTCCCTGATCGCCGTATCTCGCGCGGCTGCGCCGCTGATGACCGAGGGCGGCAGCATCATGACCATGACCTACTACGGCGCGGAAAAAGTGGTGCCGCATTACAAGGTGATGGGAGTGGCGAAAGCGGCGCTGGAGGCCACGGTTCGCTATCTTGCCAACGACCTGGGAAAGCATAATATTCGCGTGAACGCCATCTCGGCGGGACCGATTAAAACGCTGGCAGCGCGCGGCATTGGCAACCTGGGTGACATGCTGAAGTATCATGCGGACCGCGCCCCGCTGCATCGCAACACGGAGCAATCTGAGGTCGGCAATACAGCCGCTTTTCTGGCGTCGGATCTGGCTTCCGGGATTACCGGCGAAGTGATCCATGTCGATAGCGGCTACAGCATCGTCGGATTTTAAGAGCTGGCATTCCGCGGTCGTAGTGTCAGGGTGATTCTGCGTTCGTCGCCGTGCAGGGTTTCGATCACAATTTCTCCGTCGCTCCGTGCAGTGACGGAGGGAAATTTTTCACCCCACTCAATCAGCAAGACGCTCTGCGGCGTCATTAGTTCTTCCATGCCGAGGGTATCCAACTGGCGCTGATTTTCAATTCGATACAAATCCAGGTGGTAGAGCAGAATGGCCTCACCAAGGTTGGTGTGTTCCACGCTGCGACCCGCATATTCATGGATCAAGGTGAAGGTGGGACTGGTCACTTCTTCCGGCTCCGCGGCTCCGAGGGCAGCAGCAATTCCCTTGACCAGCGTGGTTTTCCCCGCCCCTAAACCTCCGCGCAACAGCACCACTTTGGGTGGACCGAGGAACTTCGCCAACTCACGACCCGCCACAATGGTTTCCTCGGCAGAGTGAGTGGTGAAGACGTGAACATTTTCGCTTCGAGGTTTTAGCTCGCTCACCGCTCTCCCTCCTGAAGCCAGGTGAAGTTATCACGATCGACGGGATTTTGAATCGCCGGCGAGAGATGCTGCAATATTTCCGTGGCCAGCATGGTGTGTTCGTCCCGTTGGCGCGCGAACAGGTCCGCCGCCGCGCCATGCAACCACACGGCACACTCCACAGCTTGCTGGATGCGTTTTGGAAATTGCGCGACCAATGCAGCCACCATGCCGGTGAGAATATCACCGCTGCCGCCTTTGGCCATGGCGGGATTGCCACTGGTGTTAACCGCGACGCTGCCATCGGAATGCGCCACCAGCGTGCGCCAGCCTTTCAGCACAAGAGTCAGGTGATGTTCGGTCGCAAAGGTGCGTGCCGTTGCCAGCCGGTCCCGTTCGACGTCGGCGATGGTGCATCCCAGCAGGCGTGCCATTTCTCCGGGATGAGGCGTCAGCACCAGGGGGCGGTTCGACCCATCCAGCAGACCATTGCGAGCTTCAAACGCATTCAGCCCGTCGGCATCAAGCACGGTCGGGAGGTCGGAATGAAGTACCAGCTCGCGGACGAACTCGGCTGTCTCCGGCTCACGGCCAAGACCGGGTCCGATCGCCAGGGTTGTTATTCCCTGCAGCATCTTCTTCATCTTCGATGGATCGAGATTGCCGAGTGAGATGCCGCCGCTGGAGGAATCTTGCAGTAACAGCGTCATCATTTCCGGAGCAAAGCCGGCAACGATGGATGCAATGCCGCGAGGAACAGCGGCGGTGGTGAGGCCTGCGCCGGCACGCATGGCCGCCAGTGATGCCATCGCCGCCGCACCACCTTTTCCGGGGGAACCTCCAACGACAAGCACGTGACCGAAGCGACCTTTATTGGAATCGAGTGCACGCGGCTGCTCGATGATTGTTTTCGAAGCGCCGGTCCAGTGCAGGTGAGAATTCGAGACGGCGAGGTCCGCAGGCGAGCCGATCTGGGCGACCGCGACAGGACCGCGCGTCAATGCGCCAAAAACGTGCGCCAGTTTGGGCGCGGTAAAAGTGATAACGGCATCGGAGCGGAAAGCGTCCGGGGCGGACATCGCGGTGGAGTCGGCATCCCAGCCGGTAGGAAGATCGACCGAAACAACGGGAGCTGGGTGGTCGGCAAGCTTGTTTTTCAGCGCTGCCGCAACGCCGTGTAAAGGCGGATGGAAGCCGGTGCCGAGGATGGCATCAATCAAAAGCTCGGCATCGTTGGAACAGCTTTCAAACATGGCGCGGGAAAGATCTTCTTCGGCGGTAACGGTGACCAGGCTCTGCATCAACTGTCGCGGCAGCTTCTGATACGCACCTCGCGCCTCGGCTTGCAGATCTTCTGGCTTGGCCAGCAGAACAATGCGAACCTGCCTGCCCGCGGCATCGAGATGACGCGCGGCCACCAGGCCGTCGCCGCCGTTGTTACCCTTTCCGCAGAGCACCAGGATGTGTTTCTGGACTGGAAATTCGCGCGCTACAAAGACTGCGACTCGGAACCCCGCGGCTTCCATCAGGGCCTGCCAGGAGATGCCCACGCGCTCGACGGTGCGTTGATCGCACTGGCGCATTTCGGCTGCAGTCAAAACATCCATGTTGCCGTTGTACGCGAAGGTCTGTGAATTATGCAATCGGGGAAGGGGGCGGTGCGCAGTAGAAAGTCATCTGCGCCGATTTTCGGATCGGGGCTCCCGGTATCCGGAGAAATTGCGGTGGAGCGAAATTGATTTAAAGTTCCCCAAAAACCAGCCGACAAATGAGCTAAGGAAAGCCGTACCGAACAGCAAAGGGGAACCTATGCAGATCAGCAGCATTTCATCTATGCCACCGATTGGGGCGAGTGCTTCGGCACCGGCCGCGGCAAGTAAATCGAGTTCCGCGACGGTTTCCGCGGTCGCTCCGTCCGCGGCTGCCGCAAAACCGGCGACACAATCGCCCAGCGCGGCGGTCTCGGCGCCAAGTTCATCGCATGGGTCAAGTTCGGCATCGAGCGCGAGCAGCAGTGCGCAGGAGGCCGCTCTTTCCGCTGATTATTCCGACACGGTGGGGGGCAAGAGCTACTCGGGAAGCGTGGCGGAATCGAATGGCGAATACGTGGCGTCGGTTCCGAACCTGCCGGGAGCCAGTGCCAGCGGATCGAGCATCCAGTCGGCAGAAAACAATCTGAATACGGTCATCGACGCGCTTGTCTGAGTGAGCCGGGCGGCGATGGTTCGGGCGACAGGTCCGTTCGTTTGTCAACATGAGTTTTTTCTAATTCGCCTGGCGGGAAGCTGGCGAACTGGTTGCTACGGTTTGCATAGGAACGGACATGCATATCCACGGCAACCACATGCAATTGCAAGCCGCGAACCTTCCGACGGCCGCCTCGGCGGCAAAAGCGGCTGCCGCGCGACAAGCCGCCGACGTGCGTGGAAGGCTGATGAACAGCAGCCTGGAGATGGACAGCGAGGTGAGTCCTGAGGCGAGTTGGATGTTGGGGCGATGGCCACAGGGAAATTCCGGAGGACAGCAGGGCCAGTACCAGAGTGATCCCGACACTTCAGCAGGAACCGAGGGCGACGATGCAAGCCAGACAGGCGCGCCTGTATCCGTCTGGGCGTGAGCACCTGCGCTTCGAAGTTAGAATCTTGAGCGGAATTGGTTGGCGCGGTTGAATTCTTCGCGCAACTCGGGCTGTTTGAGGTTTTCGCGGAGGGAGGCGAGACGCTGTTCCAGTGCCAGCAGAGCGGCAGCGATGGCCTCATCGTTGGTTTGGGCGATATCCCGCCACATGGAATAGGGACTGGCGCCGAGGCGCGTCATCTCATGCATGGCGCGGCCGCCGATGGCACGCAGTTGCGCCGAAGGGCTATCGAGTTTCCCTTTTCCTTCGGAATCATCCGGAAATGTATCTTCCAATAACGCTGCCAGCGCGGTTCCCAGCATCTGCGGCAGGTGACTGGCCCAGGCACAGATTTCGTCGTGGCGAGCGGGATCGAGATCGAGCATGCGGCAGCCCATGCGAGCCACCCAGTGCCGCCATTTGTCGGCGCGCTGCTGTCCGACCGAGGCATTCTCGCGCGGTTCAATTCCTTTTTCAGGAGAGGTGAACAGCCAGACCGCGCCCTGAAATAGATTGGCATCGGCGTTGGCAGCTCCAAAAACTTCTTTGCCCGCCATGGGATGGCCGGGAAGAAATGTGGCAGCGCTGGGAGAGGGAAAAGCTTCATCCGCAAGCGCACAAATTTTTCGCTTGGTGCTACCGACATCCGTGAGCAGTTGATCGTGACGGAGAACGGGCGCTAGCTTCTCCATCCATTCAAGAATGCCGAAGACCGGAGTAGCCAGCAGAACGCAATCCGTTTCGCGCGCGGCGACCAGAGGATCGGAAGCGACAGAGTCGATGGCGCCCTTGTCGCGGGCCGTGGCGGCTTCCTCCGGAGAGCGATCCCATCCAACGATGCTGCCGGCGAATCCATTGGCACGCAGGGCCAGACCGACAGACGATCCGATGAGGCCGGTGCCAAGGATGGTGATGCTCTGGATGGATTCGGCCACGGTTTGGGAACCTCGGAGTATCTGCCTCAGCGGCTAAAGCCGCCCGAACTTCGCCGCACAAATGGCACGACTAAAGTCGTGCCCTGATACAAAACTGCGTGTTCCGTGAAACGGCCGAGGCGTGACGCGAAACGCACCGAATCTCAGCCGGTTGATCTACACTTCGGCGTGCAGCGCAGCTTCGTGAGCGCGGGGGCCAATGTTGCGTCCAACCGCGGTGGCGATAATGCGCAACTCGTCCATCAATTTTTCAAATTGCTGCGGGAACAGTGATTGCGCGCCGTCGGAAACGGCCTTATCCGGATTAGGATGCACCTCCATCAGCAGCCCGTCGCAACCTGCGGCGACGGAAGCACGTGCCATGGCCGGAACCATATCGCGACGACCGGTACCGTGGGAAGGGTCGCCCAGCACGGGCAGATGGGACAGATGCTTCAGCACCGGAAGCGCGGAAATATCCATGGTGTTGCGGGTGTAAGTTTCAAAGGTGCGAATACCGCGCTCGCAGAGCATGACATCGTAATTTCCGCCCGACAAAATGTATTCGGCGGAGAGAAGCAGCTCTTCAATGGTGGCCGCAATGCCGCGCTTTAACAGAACAGGTTTGCGGATCAGGCCTAGTTCGCGCAGCAGATTGAAATTCTGCATATTGCGCGCGCCGACCTGCAGCACGTCGACATAGGGAAGCATCAATTCAATCTGAGAAATCTCCATGACTTCGCTGACGATTAGCAGTCCGGTGGAATCGCCCACCTCCCGCAAGAGCCGCAGACCATCGAGGCCCATTCCTTGAAAGGAGTAGGGTGAGCTACGCGGCTTGAAGGCTCCGCCACGGAGAAATTTCGCGCCAGCATCACCGACCTGGCGCGCGATGGCGAACATCTGATCCCGCGATTCCACCGAGCAGGGGCCGGCCATCACCATCACCTCTTCACCACCCACCGTGACTCCGTTGGGAAAACGAATCACAGTGCCCGACGGCCGGAATCCTCGGCCGGCGAGTTTATAGGGCGAGGTGATGCGGTGCGCTTCGGCGACCCCGGCCATCACTTGAAAATCCTGCACATCAAAGCTGGCCGGCTGGCCTACACCTGCCAGGACGGTTTGCTGCGTGCCGGTGGTGCGATGAACATTGAAGCCAATCTCGACCATCCGGGCCACCACATGCTGGATTTCTTCCTCGGTGGCGTTATGCAACATAGCGACAATCATTTCAGTTCTCGTTTCGTCGTATTTTCTACTTTGCTGTCTTTCAGCGGATCGTCCGCCAACGCCGCTGCCAATTCATCCTTTTGCAGGGTCCGCATCACGTCAATAATGCGCTCGTAGATATGAGTCAGTTCCATATCGGGCAATGGACCAGGATTATTTTTGCGAACGTTCTCAAAAATCGTCATCTCCCGGGTTGGTTCATAAATCGGCAACTCGGTTGCGCGTTTTAGACGACCGATGGCCTGCGCCGCGGAAGCACGTTCGCTGATCAATTTCACGATCTGGCGATCGAGCTCATCGATCTTCTGACGCCAATCTGCAATATCCATGTAGCACCCTCAAGACAGGTTCACAAAGTTGATCGTGCTACTCGGTGGGGGTCCCTGCCTGAAAAAAGATAATGATGTTCATCCTAATTGACTGCGCAGAATTTTTCAGGCGACCGGACTCTCGCTGACCATCGGCGCGCGCAGTTCCGCAATAAATTTACCTACAGCAGCAGGCGCCTTGTCGGGACCAGACTGCTCGATGAGCGCCACAATCGCGCTGCCCACAACGGCGGCGTCTGCATATTCAGCGACCACGGCGACGTGCGCGGCGTTCGAAATACCGAAGCCCAAAGCGATCGGCAATCTAGTGTAGCGGCGCAAACGCGTGACCAGTTCGCGAGCATCGCCGGCGACCTGCTGCTGCGTTCCGGTGATGCCGACGCGGGAAATTGCGTAGATAAAACCCTCAGAGATTTCTGCAATGCGTGCCAGACGAGAGTCCGGACTGGTCGGCGCGGCCAGGAAAATCGGCTGCAGATGATGTTTCTTGAGGGCTGCGCGATATTCCTCCGATTCTTCTGCGATCAAGTCCGTCACCAGCACTGCGTCGACACCGGCTTTTTCAGCGGCTGCCGCAAATGATTCCAGACCCATGCGCAATATTGGATTCAGATACGAGAAAATGACCAGGCCGACGGCAGGCCGCTGCTTGCGAAGCGAGCTGGCCAGAGCCAAAACATCTTCCATGCGGGTTCCGTTGCGAACTGCCCGCTCGCTGGCGCGCTGAATCACAGGACCGTCCGCCAGCGGATCGCTGAAGGGGACTCCCAGTTCCAGGACATCCGCGCCGGCATCGATGGCGGCCAGTGCAATTTTTTTGCTGGTTTCAAGATCAGGATCGCCGATGGTGAGGTAGACGACGAGGCCAGGATGATTGTGAAATTGAATGGCCATCGATCATGCCCCCTGCAGCTTGAGTTCGCGTGCCAGGATGCCCATATCCTTGTCGCCGCGACCCGAAACATTGACCAACAGAATATCGTTGCGGTTCATGGCAGGCGCGATTCGTATCGCCTCTGCGACCGCATGGGCACTTTCGAGCGCCGGTAAAATTCCTTCCATCCGGGCAAGCTTGACCGTGGCTTGCAGCGCCGCTTCGTCTGAGGCGGACACATATTCGGCACGTCCGGAATCGTGCAGGGCCGCGTGTTCCGGGCCGACCGAAGCATAATCGAGACCCGCGGAGACGGAATGCGTGTTTGAAATTTGGCCCGCTTCATCCTGCAACACGTAGGAGTATGTTCCCTGTAACACGCCGGGTACGCCGCCCTGGAATCGAGCCGCATGTTCGCCAAGCTTGGGGCCACGACCACCCGCCTCCACACCGATCAGTCGCACGTTCTTATCGGGGATGAATTCGTAGAATGCGCCAATCGCGTTTGAACCGCCGCCAACACAGGCCAACACAGCATTGGGTAAGCGGCCTTCGGCCTCGAGAATTTGCCGCCGTGCTTCGACGCTGATAACCCGTTGAAAATCCCGCACCATGGTGGGATAAGGATGCGCGCCGAGAACGCTGCCGAGAAGATAATGAGTGGTGCGAACATTCACGACCCAATCGCGCATGGCTTCGTTGATGGCGTCTTTCAAGGTGGCGGAGCCAGCATTGACGCTGCGTACTTCGGCACCCAGCAGGCGCATGCGGTAGACGTTCAGCTCCTGCCGACGCATGTCCTCCTGTCCCATATAGACGATGCATTCCATGCCAAACAACGCGCATACGGTCGCGGTTGCCACGCCGTGCTGCCCGGCACCGGTTTCCGCGATAATGCGGCGCTTGCCCATGCGACGCGCCAACAGGCCCTGGCCGAGGCAATTGTTGATCTTGTGCGCGCCGGTGTGCAGCAGGTCTTCGCGCTTGAGATAAATCTTGGCGCCACCGAGGGAATCAGTCAGTCGAGAGGCGTGGTAGAGCGGAGTCGGGCGACCTGCATAGTGATGCAGCAGGTAGGAAAGCTCGCTGGCAAACGCCGGATCACGCTGCGCGTCGGCGTAGGCAGCCTCAAGTTCCTGGAGAGCCGCCATCAACGTTTCCGGTACATAGCGGCCACCATAGGCGTCGAAGCGACCGGGGACGTCCTGCACCTGGGGGGTTGCAACGAGAGTTCGATTTTCTTCTGCCATTCAATCCTTCTATCGGTGTGTCGCTTCTGTAAATTCGACAGCTGCCGCGCGCGCCGCCCGGATAAACTGCTTCACTCGCTGATGATCTTTTCTGCCCGGAACACTTTCAACTCCGCTGGAAACGTCCACTCCCCAAGGTTGCATGGTGTGGATGGCCTGGCGGACATTTTCAGGATGCAAGCCGCCGGCGGTAATCAAACGAAGATTTGCAGCGTGCTGACGGAAGGCGGCTCGTGCCGCGCCCCAATCAAACGGAATCCCGGTCCCTCCGACCTTTTCGCCGACGCGGGTATCGACGAGTACAGCGCTGGGGCCGTCCTCGCTGTCGGGCATTGCAGCGAGTGAGTGCAATCGGCGCGCAAAGCCGGCGAAATCTCTATCGTAGGGGACAACGTAGACCACGCGCACGGGGAGAAATTTTTGCTTCATTCGCAACCGCAACTCCGACAGGTGGTCGGGCGAATATTCGCCATGAAGCTGCACTCCGGTCAATCCAGCAGTCTCGAACGTGGCGACAATTTCATCCATCGAAGAATCTACAAAAATACCAATCTTTTCAAAATTGAATGGAAGTGCACGGGTAATTTCGCGAACTGCCTCTGGTGTGACGCGGCGGGGGCTTTCGGCAAATACAAACCCGACAGCATCCGCCTCAGCGTCGACAGCGACCTTTGCATCTTCGAGCGATGTGATCCCGCAGATTTTTATCCACATAGCGGCCGCCTACGCGGGAACCTCAGTGGGAGCGACCGGGGCGGACAGCAGGCGCGTCAAAGCCTGATCCGGATCCGGTTGCCGCATGAGTGATTCGCCGACTAAAAATGCATTGAATCCGGCTGCACGAAGGCGCACGATGTCGGCGGAGCTGTGAATGCCGCTTTCCGCGACCTTGACCACACTCCCTGGCAAGGTGGAGGCGAGCTCGATCGAGGTTTCCAGCCGGACTTCCAATGTATGCAGATTGCGATTGTTGACACCGATCGCGTCGCAGCCGAGGTTGAGGATACGCGCTAATTCCTCAGCATTGTGGACTTCGCACAACACATCCAACTGGTGCGCGTGAGCCGCGATCGTCAGGCGTTTCAGAGCAGCATCATCCAGGGCGGCAGCAATCAGCAGAATAGCATCGGCCGCGAAGGCGCGGGCCTCAAGAATCTGAAATTCATCGACGATAAAGTCTTTGCGCAGGCACGGAATGGTGACGACGCTCGACGCCTGTTGCAGGTTGGCAAGGCTACCTTGGAAAAAATGTGGTTCCGTCAGGACTGAGAGCGCCGCGGCTCCTGCATGGGCCAGTCGGGTGGCAAGAGAGGCTACGTGAAAGTCGGCCCGAATAAGTCCTTTGGACGGCGATGCTTTTTTCAGTTCCGCGATAATCGCGGGCGGGTCGGTGGGGCGGCGACGCAAGGCCGCAGCGAAGCCTCTGGGAACATGCGCACTGGCGCGACGTTCCAAATCAGCCAGATTCGCCGACTGCTTGCGCAACTCAAGATCCCGTCGCGTTACTGCCAGAATTTCATCCAGATGCGTGGCCATAGGCAATCGCTACCGAGTCTCTAGTATAGCGAGCCACGGAAGGGTTTCGATACTGCCGGGACGTGGCTATGCACCTTTCCCCTTGTTAAGGGAGCGTAGTGAATTCAATCCACACATGATTGCGTCCGCTGAACATCGAATGCATGCGTCGGAAAAACACGGGAGGGCGGAGGGCATCCAACCGTATCAAGGGCAGAGAGCTTATAGAGACGTCAGGACACAGGTGATGCGTCTCTCGCATGAGCTTACCCCTCGAATATGACCCCCACGCACCTCAAACTTCGAAAGGAAGATTTATGAAATTGATGTCAGCGAATATCGAAGATCTCCGCAGCCTCTACATCAGCAATTTGAAGAAGACGCTGGACATGGAGCAGAAGATTACCAAGGCGCTTCCAGACCTGATCGAAAAATCCACGGACTCAGAATTGTCCTCGGCATTTCGCACTCACCTGGAGGAAACGAAAGGGCACGTGGCAAAGGTGCAGCAGTTGCTGCAAAAGAATGCGGGCAATGCAGAAACGGAGACCTGTAAGGTGATCGATGGCCTGACAACGGAAGCGTCAGACACCATTAAGGACGTGACCGATCCGGCGCTTCGCAACGTGGCGCTGATCGGTGCCGCTCAGCAAGTGGAACATCACGAGATCGCGGTATACGGGACGCTGCGTCGCTGGGCTGACCTGCTCGGCCTGACCGAGGACTCCCGAGTTTTACTGACGATCGAGAAGGAAGAGGCCAACGCCGATAAGCTGCTGACTCTGATTTCTGAGCGGGTCAATGTTCAAGTCGCCGCATAAGCGTCTGCACTGATCAATCCAGGGCATGCGAAGACGATTTCGCCGCCCTGGAATTCTCATCCTCGCCCGCAAAATGCGGTATTTCAGCCCACAATTCATCACGTTTTCGCCCTTCTGATCCATCTCAAACTCTTATCTCTGCATCTCAATTAGGCTCGATTTGTCTAACGCGAGCGCTGGACGAGCCTGAATCTTATTTGGCGTCCATTCCGTCTATTCATCCATTGCTGCAAAACCATCTCGTACACTTGAACTTGCGCTGCCTGTGGAATTGTGCCGCGATAATAAAAAATACGCTGGAAAGCGAACATTATTGAAATGGAAAAGGACGAATTGGCACAAGAAGCTCCTGCTTCGCACGTTGGGCCGGACCATCAATTGCCCCCTCCAAGGCCCGAACCGCATCGCTCCCACACGGTCCGCATTCTAATCTGGGTCGTGATTCTGCTGCTGTTTGGTGTTCTTTTCTGGGTGATTCTGCACCATCAAGAGACCGCCAAAGCGCCTTCCGGCAGGGCAGCCATGCTGGGCGGCCCGGTCACCGTAACGACCGCAACCGCGAAAAAAGGCGATATCGGGGTCTACCTAGACGCGATCGGGACCGTGACCCCGGTCTACACCGACGTGATTACCAGCCAAGTAACTGGAGTGCTGTCGTCGGTGCATTATCGCGAGGGCCAGATGGTCCGCCGAGGCGATCCTTTGATTGACATCGACCCACGACCTTTTCAAGCGCAACTGCTACAAGCCCAGGGAGCATTGGAACGCGATACGAACCTGCTGGCGCAGGCCAGGATGGACCTGGAGCGCTATCAGGCGGCATGGGCTCGCAATGCGATTGCCCGGCAGACGTTGGAAGACCAGCAAAAAGTGGTGTTGGAGGACGAGGGCACGGTTAAGGTTGACCAGGGAGTGGTGCAATATGACGAAGTGCAGGTTGGATTCTGCCATTTGACGGCGCCGATCTCAGGCCGCGTGAGTTTGCGGCCGGTCGATCCGGGGAATGTGGTGCAGGCAAACAGCACGACGCCGTTGGTGGTGATTACGCAAATTGACCCAATCACGGTTGTCTTTACCATGGCGGAAGACGATATTGGCCAGGTGCTGGCGCAGATGGGTCATGGAAAAGCGCTTCAAGTCACGGCGTATGACCGCGGCAACCAGGCGAAAATCGCTACTGGAAAGCTGCAGACCATTAATAACCAGATCGACACGACGACTGGAACGGTAAAGCTGCGCGCGATTTTTCCCAACAAGAATGACGCGCTATTTCCGAACCTGTTTGTGAATACAAAACTGCTGGTGAACACACTTCAGAACGTGACATTAGTGCCCAGCTCGACGATTCAGCAGAACGGGGATGTCTCCTATGTATTTGTGATCCGCAATGGCACAGCGTACATGCAGGATGTGAAGACAGGCATCACGGAATCCCAGGAGACTGTGATCTTACAGGGACTCAATCCTGGAGATGTCATTGCGGACAGCAGCTTTCAAAAGCTGCAAGATAAATCGAAGGTGGTGCTGTCCAAGACGGCGATTCCGCGCAGCACTAGCGGGACGAACGCTCCGTGAATCCATCTCGCCCTTTTATTCTGCGGCCGGTAGCGACCTCGCTGCTGATGGCCGCAATCATGCTGATCGGAATCGTCGGCTATACGCAGCTGCCGGTTTCCGCCTTGCCAGAGGTGGACTACCCGACGATTCAAGTGGTCACTTTTTACCCTGGCGCCAGCCCGGATGTGATAGCGACCACAGTAACCGCGCCGCTGGAGCGCCAGTTCGGCGAGATGCAGGGCCTGAGCCAGATGACGTCGACCAGTTCGGGCGCGACATCTGTCATCGTGCTGCAGTTCAACCTGAATCTCGACATGGATATCGCCGAGGAAGAGGTGCAGTCCGCGATCAACGCGGCGCAGAGCTATTTGCCCTCGAACCTGCCGGCGCCGCCAATTTACAACAAGACGAATCCTGCGGATGCCCCGATTCTTACTTTGGCGGTGTCTTCCAATACCATGCCGTTGCCGCAAGTGGAAGACATGGTGGATACGCGACTGGTTCCGAAGCTGTCGCAGCTGAACGGCGTAGGGCTGGTCAGCATCAGCGGCGGCCAAAAGCCGGCGGTGCGAATCCAGCTGAATCCGGCGCAACTGGAATCCTACGGGATTGATGTCGAAGCGGTGCGCACAGCATTGACCCAGGCAAGCGTGAATGCGGCCAAGGGCAACTTCGACGGGCCTAAGAAGGACTATCAGATTGACGCCAACGATCAGTTGGTGACCAGCGGAGACTACCAGAACATTGTCATCGCTTATCGGAACAATTCACCGGTGCTGCTGAAAGATGTTGCCAACGTCGTCGATGGGGTCGAGAACACCAAGCAGGCCGCATGGATGAATGAAACTCCGGCAGTAATTGTGAATATCCAGCGCCAGCCGGGTGCGAACACCATCAGCGTAGTGAAGAGCATCACAAAATTGATGCCGCAGCTGAAGGCGACGCTACCTGCTGGAATCGATGTCACCACGCTGACCGATCTGACCACGGGCATCAAAGCTTCAGTATCGGACGTGGAATTTGAGCTGATGCTGACCATCGTCCTGGTGGTGCTGGTCATCTTTTTATTTCTTCGCAGTTTGTCGGCAACGATTATTCCCAGCGTGGCCGTGCCTCTTTCCATTGTGGGAACCTTTGCGGCGATGTATGCGCTGGGCTACAGCCTTGACAATCTATCGCTGATGGCACTCACCATCTCCACTGGGTTTGTGGTGGATGACGCCATTGTGATGATTGAGAATATTTCGCGATTCCTGGAGGAAGGCCATTCGCCGATGCAGGCGGCGCTGGAAGGCGCGGAACAAATCGGCTTCACCATTCTTTCTTTAACGGTGTCGCTGATCGCCGTTCTGATTCCACTGCTGTTTATGGGAGGAATCGTCGGCAGGCTATTCCGGGAATTTGCGGTCACCCTGGCAGTGACGATCATCATCTCCGCGGCGGTTTCGCTGACACTGACGCCGATGATGTGCTCCCGCATTCTGCGGCACACGCCAGAATCGCAGCAGGGTCGCTATTATCAGGCCTCAGAACGCGTCTTTGAACGCATGATCGCGTTTTATGGACGAACGCTCAAGGTCGTTCTGGAATTTCAGGGGGCGACGCTGCTGGTGGCCGTGGGAACGCTGGTGCTGACGATTTTTCTCTACATCATCATTCCCAAGGGATTTTTTCCGGTACAGGATACCGGCGTGATCCAGGCAATCTCACAGGCACCGCAAAGCATTTCATTTACGGCAATGGCCAAGAAGCAGCAGGAAGTAGCGAAAGTTGTGCTGCAGGACCCAGCGGTCGAAAGTCTGTCGTCCTTTATTGGTGCTGACGGAACCAATACAACGCTGAACAGCGGGCGGATGTCGATCAATCTGAAACCGCTGTCGGACCGCAGCCTGAGCGCTTCCGATGTGATTCGGCGGCTGAACTCGAAATTGCAAAACGTGGAAGGAATCCGGCTCTACATGCAGCCGGTGCAGGACATCACGGTCGACGACCGAGTGAGCCGCACGCAATACCAGTACACGCTGGAAGATCCGAATGTCGATGAGTTGAACTTATGGACGAATCGCTTCGTCGCCAAACTGGATCAACTGCCCGAGTTGGAAGATGTGGCTACCGATCAGCAAACCGGAGGACTCGCCGTAACTTTGGCGATCGACCGAGTGACGGCCTCGCGACTGGGCATTGCGCCGGCAACCATCGACAACACACTGTATGACAACTTTGGCCAGCGCCAGATCAACACCATGTACACGCAGTTGAATCAATATCACGTGATCATGGAAGCACAGCCGCATTTCCAGACAGATCCAGAGAAGCTGAACAAGATCTACATCCAGGCCAATGCATCCTCTGGCGTGTCGGGAGCGGGCGCGGCTTCATCGTACGCGTCCACGGCATCTGCATCGGCCGGTTCGAACGCGACGACGACTGGAGCACTCTACACTCCCTCCTCGGGCATTCTGAATCCACCGACAACTGTGCTGAGTGCCCCCAGCACCAGCTCTTCTGGCGCTAGCTCGCCGAACACAGCGACCAGCACCACGCTTAGCAACGCAGTTCCGCTCAGCGCCTTCAGTCATTTTGTGAAGACAACAGAAGCGCTGTCGATCAACCATCAAGGGCAATTCCCTGCGGTCACGGTTTCGTTCAACCTGGCGCCAGATGCGGCCTTGGGCAGCGCCATTAGCGCCATAAACAAGGCGCAGAAAAACCTGAACATGCCGCCCACAGTGCAGGCCGCCTTCCAGGGGACGGCGGCGGCGTTTGAAAGTTCGCAGTCGAATGAGGCGCTCCTGATCCTGGCTGCCCTGGTGGCGGTGTATATCGTTCTGGGAGTACTGTACGAAAGCTTTATCCATCCGATCACGATTCTTTCGACGTTACCGTCGGCCGGTGTCGGGGCGCTGCTGGCGCTGATTCTGTTTCGGCAGAACCTGAGTGTGGTGGCGATCATCGGAATTATTCTTCTGATCGGTATTGTGAAAAAGAACGGCATTATGATGGTGGATTTTGCGCTGGAGGGCGAGCGACAGCACGGAAAGAACGCGACTGACGCGATCTATGACGCGTGCCTGCTGCGATTCCGGCCCATCATGATGACCACGATGGCAGCGTTGCTGGCCGGGATTCCACTTGCCTTCGGTCATGGTTACGGATCGGAAATTCGCCGGCCACTGGGCATTGCGATGGTGGGCGGGTTGCTGTTGAGCCAGGCTTTGACGCTGTATACGACGCCGGTGATCTACATCTTCTTCGACAATCTGGCGCAGCGCCTGGCCCACTCCAAGAAGATGCGCAATACAGGCAACGAGCCGCAGGCAGGCCCGGCATGAACATCTCTGAACCCTTCATCCGACGCCCGGTCGCGACCACGCTACTGACCATTGCCATCGCTATTGCAGGAGCGATCGCGTTCACAGTGCTGCCGGTCTCTCCCTTGCCGCAGATCGACTTTCCTACCATTTCCGTTCAAGCCAGCCTGCCTGGCGCCAGCGCGCAAATCATGGCATCTTCGGTGGCCACACCTTTAGAGCGCCAACTGGGACACATTGCGGGCATCACCGAGATGACTTCATCCAGTCAGCTGGGGAGCACATCCATCACGCTGCAGTTTGACTTGAGCCGGAATATTGACGGCGCTGCGCGGGATGTCCAAGCCGCAATCAATGCAGCGCGCACCTATCTGCCTGCCAATTTGCCGGGGAACCCGAGTTATCGCAAGACCAATCCCGCCGATGCGCCCATCATGATCCTCGGGCTGACGTCAGACAAGTACGACAAAGAGAAGTTATACGACGAAGCGTCTACGGTGATGATGCAGAAGCTTTCTCAGATTCAAGGGGTGGGCCAGGTGGTCGTCGGCGGAGGATCTTTGCCCTCGGTTCGGGTCGACGTGAACCCCGCCCAATTGAACAGCTACGGTCTTACTTTGGATAGCGTGCGTGCGGTTCTGAGCGTGCAGAACTCCGATCTGGCGCGGGGACAGCTCTCCGACGGCAATGTGACCGCGGACATTCTCGACAATGACCAGATTTCGAAGGCAACCGAGTACAAGCCTCTGATTATTGGCTACCACAATGGCCAGGCGGTTCGATTATCCGACGTCGCCACGGTCGTGGATTCGGCCCAGAACATTCGCAACGCCGGATATTTAAACGGCATTCCGTCGGTGACCGTCATCATCTTTCGGCAGCCCGGCGCCAACATTATTGCGACCAACGAGCTGATCCGAAGTCAGTTGCCATTCTTGCAGTCGATCCTTCCGCAAGGGATCAAGACCACTGTTGTTCTTGACCGAACCACGACAATCCGAGCCTCAGTCACCAATGTGGAGCAGACGTTGATCATCTCCGTACTGCTGGTGATTCTGGTGGTCTTTGTGTTTCTGCGGAATTGGCATTCGACGTTGATCCCTACGGTTGCCGTGCCGGTATCGCTGATTGGCACCTTCGCGGTGATGTGGGTGTTCGGCTATAGCCTGGATAATCTTTCGCTGATGGCGTTAACCATCTCCACGGGGTTTGTGGTGGACGACGCGATTGTGGTGATGGAAAATATTTCGCGCCACCTGGAACAAGGGATGACGCCGTTTGCCGCGGCATTGAAAGGTTCGCGAGAAATAGGATCGACCATCTTCACCATCAGCATGTCGCTGATTGCCGTTTTTATTCCCATTTTGATGATGGGCGGCATTGTGGGTCGTCTGTTTCGCGAATTCGCAGTGACGCTGTCGACGGCAATTATCATCTCCATGGTGATATCGCTGACCACCACTCCCATGATGTGCGCCTACATCCTGAAAGAGCATAAAACAGAAAAACATGGCGCGCTGTACCGGACCAGCGAGAGATTTTTTGAAGGGATGTTGTCGACGTATCGCCATTCGCTGACCTGGGTGCTGGACAATCCTTTTCTGACGTTGATCGTGCTGTTACTGGTGATTGCGCTGAACGTGGTGGTGATCGTGAAAATCCCCAAAGGTTTTTTCCCGCAGCAGGATACGGGAGCGCTGATCGGCGGCGTACAAGGCCCGCAGGATGCCTCCTTCGCGGTGATGAACGATTCGATCAAACGGCTTGTCGGAGTGATTAAGGCGGATCCGGCGGTTGCCAACGTGAATGCTTACGTCGGAAACGGGAATGGTGGATTTATTTACATCGCCCTGAAGCCGCTGGACGTGCGCAAGGTGAGTGCCGCGCAGATTATTAACCGGCTGCGACCCAAGTTGAACCGGCTCCCTGTAGCTTCCGCATTTCTTCAGGCGGCACAGGATTTGCGTATCGGTGGCCGGGGAAGCGCAGCGCTCTACCAGTACACGCTGCAATCAGACAACGTGCAGGACTTGAGCAAGTGGGGACCGATCCTGCTGGCCAACATGAAGAAGATTCCCGGATTTCAGGATGTAAACACGGACCAGCAGAACGGAGGGCTGGAAGAATATATCACCTATGATCGCGCCACAGCGGCTCGGCTCGGTCTCACTTCGCAATCGCTTGATTCCAGCTTATACAGCGCATTCGGGCAGTCTGAAGTTTCACTGATCTACACAGAACTGAACCAATATTATGTAGTGTTGGAGGTAGCTCCGCAATATTGGCAATCGCCGGAAGGGCTGAATTACATGTACCCTTCTGCAAACAGCAATGGCGTGGTACCGCTAAACGCTGTTGCTACGGCGCGAGCGGGCAGTACCCCTTTGCAAGTGAACCATACCGGCTTGTTTCCTTCGGTCACGGTGTCATTCAATCTGGCGCCGGGAATGTCGCTCAGCGATGCGACGCGGCTGGTGAACCAGATGCAAGCGCGGCTGAACACGCCTTCCACGCTGCGCGGTTTTTTCGCCGGAACAGTCCAGGCATACCAGCAGTCGCTGAAGACAGAACCCATCCTGGTGCTGACCGCATTATTGGCTGTTTATATTGTGCTGGGAATCCTGTATGAAAGCCTGGTTCACCCGCTGACCATCATCTCCACGCTGCCATCGGCGAGTGTAGGCGCGATGCTGGCGCTGATGTTATTCAAGATTGATTTGAATGTGATTTCGATTATCGGCATTGTGTTGCTAATCGGCATTGTGAAGAAGAACGCCATCATGATGATCGACTTTGCCCTGGTGTCGGAACGCGAGGGCATGAGCACCGCAGACGCAATCTTTGAAGCGTGTATGCTGCGCTTCCGCCCAATTTTGATGACCACGATGGCGGCATTGTTTGGTGCGCTGCCGCTGGCTTTTGGAACCGGAACGGGTTCGGAATTGCGTAGACCGCTGGGAATTACCATCGTCGGAGGACTGATCGTGAGCCAAGCGCTGACTCTGTACACCACGCCTGTGATTTATCTGTACATGGATCGTTTGCGGTTACGTGTGATGGGAAAAGATCACGACACGCTCGCCGCCCCATTGGGCGAAGCAACGTCATAAGCAATGGGAATGTAGAACGCACATCGGCTCGAATTCGATGGTGAGCCGAAAGAATGAAGCAAGGCAGGATTCTTATGAAGAACGTCGCCATGATAAAGCGAGAAGGGCATACGCAATGCGGCGCTATTGCGCGGAGCAGTTTGCGTTTGCTTGCAGCCTGGAGTGCGGCGCTGATTTGTTGCGCGCTGACTGGGTGCGTGGTTGGACCGAAGTATCATCCGCCTGTTACCCAGGCTCCTACTGCGTATAAAGAAGCAGCCTCCCGCGCAAACGCCGCAGAATGCGGACACGGGGCTCTGGAAAGTCGCGCAGCCACAGGATGCCATGTTGCGAGGCAATTGGTGGGAGGTCTTCCACGAACCGGAATTGAATACGCTGGAAGATCAACTGAACATCAACAACGAAAATATCAAAGTATATTTCGAAGACTATATGGAAGCGCGCGCGATCGTCCGCGAAGCCCGTGCGCAATACTTCCCTAGCGCTTCGACGAACCCGTCATACACTCGTTCCCAATCTTCCAGCAATCTGACAAATTCCACGCAAGCTAATCCGGGAAAACTCTCCAGTCTCTATACTCTTCCCGTTACTGTCTCGTGGGAACCGGATCTGTGGGGGAAGATCCGGAATGAGGTGCACGCGGCAGAATACAACGCGCAGGTCAGCGCAGCCGACCTGGAGAATGAGCGGCTTAAGCGAGCAAATCGCGCTGGCCGATTATTTCTTTGAGATTCGCGGACAGGATGCTCTGATCCATCTCTACGCAGACACTGTCGCGGCGGACAAGAACGCGTTGCAGCTAACGCAGACACAATATGAAACCGGTGTTGGCGACAAAATTTCCGTGGTGCAGGCGGAAGCCACGCTACAAACTGCCCAGTCGAACGCCACGAATCTTGGGATACTACGGGCGCAGTATGAGCATGCCATCGCTGTCCTGGTCGGCAAGCAGGCTTCCAATTTTTCCATTCCTGTCAGGCCGCTGACGACGGTGCCGCCGCCGATTCCAGTGGGCGTGCCATCGCAACTGCTGCAGCGCAGGCCGGACATTGCGGCGGCTGAACGAACCATGGCCGCAGAAAACGCGGAAATCGGCGTGGCCCGTGCAGCTTTCTATCCCAACCTGACTCTCTCGGCGAGTGGAGGCACAGAAAGCTCGGCGTTTACTCACCTGCTTGACTGGCCAAGCCGGTTTTGGTCGATTGGTCCCTCTATCTCGCAACCCCTTTTTAACGCGGCCCTGTACCCGACGCTTCACCAGTACGTAGCGATCTACAATGCAGACCTGGCCAATTATCGCCAAACCGTGCTGAGCGCATTTCAGCAGGTGGAAGACTATCTTGCCCAGGTGAGTATTTTGTCGCAACAGATTCAGCAGCAGCAGCAGGCCGTAGCTTCTGACCAGTCGGCGTTGGACCTGGAAATGGCGCGGTACCAAACGGGCCTAGATCCTTATATCGACGTGGTAACGTTGCAGACGACATTGCTGGCGGGTCAGCAGACTCTTGCGAACCTGCACATCGAACAGATGACCGGCGCGGTGCAGCTGGTAGGTTCACTGGGGGGAGGGTGGGATAAGTCGCAGCTGCCGACGCCTTCCCAGGTGGAGAAGAACCCACCCGCATCGGAAACGAAGATTCAGCAATAAAACGATGCAATCAACGTTTACATTGGAAGGGACACAAAAAACTCGCTAAGGATCGTCCATGGAGAACAAAAACAGCGCTCCGGTCGGAAGCGCTGCTCGTTTGCGCCGCAGTCTCACCCTGTGGGATTTGGTTCTTTATGGCGTAATTGTGGTTCAGCCGGTCGCGCCGATGTCTGTCTTCGGGGTGTTGACCGATCGAAGCCATGGGTATGCGGTCACCACCATTCTGATTGCCATGGTCGCCATGCTGTTTACGGCGATCAGCTATGGCCGCATGGCGAGGGTCTATCCCAGCGCCGGCTCGGCGTTCACCTACGTCGGCCAGGAAATCAATCCAGCCTTGGGCTACATCACGGGCTGGGGCATGGTAATGGATTACCTGCTGAATCCCATGATCTGCATCATCTGGTGTAGTCAGCAGGCACATGTTTTTGCGCCTCATGTCGCCTATTGGGCGTGGGCGATCTGTTTTGCGGCGATCTTTACCGGATTGAATATTCAGGGCGTGAAGAGCTCTGCCCATGTGAATTTCGGTTTAGCGGTGGCGATGGGTGTGGTGATCGCAATTTTCTTCGTGGTCGCCGCACGGTATATTTTCGGCCATCATGGCGGACCCGGCTACTTCTGGCATCCCTTTTACGATCCCGCTACATGGAACACGAAGGCGGTCCTCGGCGGGACATCGATCGCGGTGCTGACGTACATCGGATTCGATGGCATTTCGACGTTGTCGGAAGAAGTGGAGAATCCGCGAAGAAATATTCTGCTGGCAACGGTGCTGACATGCCTGGTGATCGGCATTCTTTCGGCCATCCAGGTGTACGCGGCGCAACTCATCTGGCCGGCGTCGGAGGCCTTCCCTAATGTCGACACAGCATTTGTTCACGTCGCTGCGCGGGCATGGCACCCCATGTTTATCATTGTCGGGTTCACGTTGCTGGTGGCCAACTTCGGTTCGGGAATGGGTGCGCAACTGGGTGCAGCAAGATTGTTGTATGGCATGGGCAGAAGCGAGGCCATCCCGAAGTCCTTCTTCGGCAAAGTAGATCCCAAACGACATGTTCCGCGGAATAATGTTCTTTTTGTAGGATTGATCGCTCTGGGCGGGGCCTTCGTTATGAGCTATGCACTGGGAGCCGAAATGTTGAACTTTGGCGCGCTGATCGCGTTTATGGGCGTCAATGCAGCGGCCTTCGTGCACTACTTTGTTCGCGCGGAAGAAAAGAAAATCACCCACTTTGTACCGCCTGTGACTGGATTCTGTATCTGCCTTTTGCTCTGGGTGAGTCTGAGCCATACGGCAATCATTGCCGGCGTCATCTGGATGGCCGTCGGAATTAGTTTCGGCGCGTGGAAAACGCATGGATTCCGCAAGAACCTGATCAATTTTGAACTGCCTGCAGAAGACGCATAGACTACGTACTGTTTTGGGCGCTCAAACTCCGACGCCCATTGGGAGACCTTCGAAATGCGAAATACAGTCGCTTTCTCCTTGTTTGCCTCAGCTCTTCTGACAACCACCCTGTTCGTTACGCCAAATCTATCGGCTCAAGACAGGGGCAATTCCAAAGAAGCACAGATCGCAACGAACGACGCGCTGGAAAAAGAGTTGGAGTCCGTCGCCATCATCGATCGCAAGGTGATGATCCCGATGAGCGATGGCAAGTTGATGGCAGCCGACATTTATCGCCCGAAAGACGAGACGAAAAAGTACGGGACGATATTTGTGCGGACTCCGTACAACTTTAATTATTGGGATATCGATTTAGGTGCGCCGCGGAATATGAGCGCGGAGTTAAATGCAGTGAAGCGCGGCTATGCCTATGTGGAGATCAACGAGCGCGGCCAGTTTTTTTCGCAGGGAAATTACGACATCCTTGGGCCGCCACTGAGTGACGGGTACGACGAATTTTCGTGGATCGCAAAGCAGCCCTGGTCGAATGGCAAAGTGGGGACGATTGGATGTTCTTCGACAGCAGAATGGCAGCTAGCAGTCACGGCCATGGGAAATCCGGCGGACGCGGCGTTCATCCCCATGGGTTTTGGCGCCGGCGTGGGACGCGTTGGCCCCTACTACGAGCAGGGAAACTGGTACCGCGGCGGCGCGGTGCAGATGCTGTTTATCGACTGGCTATATGGTGTGCAGAATTCGGTGCGCCCGATGTTTCCGGGGGACACGTCGCAGGCTGACCTGATCAAAGAGTCGAGAGCCTTCGATCTTGACCCGCATTTCCCGCCGGTCGACTGGTCGAAAGCGCTGTGGCATTTGCCGGAGATGGACATTATTAAGGCGGTGAATGGTCCGAAGGGAATTTTTGCGGATCACATGCCGGGGATTGCCACGGGTGGCGCGATGATCGAGCGCACCCCGAACGATCCAGCGTGGTACAAAGGCGGCCTGTGGAACGACAGCATGAAGATCAACGTGCCCGGTTTCTGGTGGATGTCGTGGTACGACGTGTCGATCGGACCCAACCTGGCGGCGTATAACTTTGTGCGCAAGACTGCGCGTCCGGATATAGCCAACGAACAGTATGCAGTGATCGCGCCTACCGGACACTGTGGCTACTGGCGCGCGACGGACCACACTGTGATCGGCGAGCGCGACATGGGCGATGCGCACATCGATGTGAACGCGCTGACCTATGGCTGGTTCGACCACTTCCTGAAGGGCGAAGACAATCACGTGCTGGAAACAATGCCGAAAGTTCGCTACTACGTGATGGGAGAGAATCGCTGGGAGACCGCGAACACATGGCCGCCAGAAGGCGCCCAGCCACTGAGCTTTTATCTGTCGAGCAATGGCAAAGCGAACAGCCTGTACGGGGATGGTTCATTATCGATGGCTCCGCCGAAAAAGGATGTTGGCGACCAATTCACATACGATCCCATGAATCCGGTGCCGACGCATGGCGGCAACGTGTGCTGCGAAGGCAACGCGGTGCACCCGGGCGCATTTGACCAGCGACAAATGGAAACCCGCAACGACATTTTGGTCTACACCACCGAGCCATTCAAAGAGGGAACGGAAGTCAGCGGCCCCATTCACGTGACGCTTTACGTATCTTCCGATGCGAAGGACACAGATTTCACACTGAAGCTGATCGATGTGGCTCCGGATGGCCCCGCCTACAACCTGGACGAGAACATCCAGCGCATGCGGTATCGCAATGGGTATGACAAGCCGGTCGCCTGGATGGAGCCGGGTCAGGTTTATAAAGTGACATTTCAGCCGATGCAGACCAGCGACTATTTTCCCGCCGGCCATTCGCTGCGAATTGAAGTATCGAGCAGCAATTTTCCACGCTTCGATCGAAACTTGAACACCGGCGGCAACAACTACGACGAGACCAAGAGCGTTGTCGCCCATAATGAGGTGCATCACTCGGCGGAATACCCGTCCGAGATCACCATCACAATCGTGCCGCACCCTCATCCCATGAATTGAGGAAAGCGGCCTGCAGGAAAGGTTCATCGTGCAAACTTTGTTGTCGTTCGCCCGCTTGCGCGGGCCGCGCATTGCGGTGATGATAGTCATCGCGTGTTCCTTGCCTCTAGCTCGCGCGGAAGTACGCCTTCCATCAATTTTCGCGGACCATATGGTGGTACAAAGGAACTTTCCTGTGCACGTATGGGGGATGGCGACACCAAATGAAACAGTCTCAGTTACATTTCGTGGTGAGACACAAACAACCACCACAGGCCCGCTGGGACGATGGAGCGTGTACCTGAAGCCAGGGAAAGCTGGTGGGCCGTTTTCGATGGAGGTCCATGGTAGCAGCACCATCACGCTGCAGGATGTGCTGGTGGGCGATATCTGGATTGCATCGGGGCAGTCCAACATGGAATTTCCCATGGCAGAGGGAATGAATCGCGGAGTGAACAACGAGGAAGCTGAGATCGCGGCCGCAAATTATCCGCAGATTCGCCTGCTGACGATTGCCACCAACTCCTCCGATTATCCACTGGAGCACGCAGAGATTCGCCAACCGTGGGGAGCGTGCACGCCCGCGACCGTCGCTCAGTTTTCCGCCGTGGGTTATTTTTTCGCGAGAGACCTGCAAGAGCACCAGCACATTCCCATCGGAGTGATCGACGACACCTGGGGTGGCACCATTGCTGAGGCCTGGACTAGCCTGGATGGGCTCTCCGCCAACGCTTCGCTGATGCCTGTATTTGCCTGGCGCGCCAAGCTGATGGATGAATTGCCGACCACGATGCTTCAACAGAAGAAGGAGCAACAGGAACTTGACGCTGCGAAGGCGGCTGGAAAACCAATCCCGGAATTTCCATGGCATCCGGATCCTGCATCGTGGAAACCGGCAGGACTATACAACGCGATGATCGCGCCGCTGACTCCGTTTCCTATCAAAGGAGTGATCTGGTACCAAGGAGAGTCCAACGACGATCCGGAAGCCGTCCCGATTTATGGGGAGCTTTTCAAGACGATGATTCAGGACTGGCGTAATCATTGGGGGGAGGGATCGTTTCCGTTTCTGTTTGTGCAACTGACGAGCTGGAATCCGGGTTTGACCTGGCCTGAACTCCGCGAGCAACAGACGGAGGCGCTTGACCTGAACAATACCGGCATGGCGGTGACGATTGACATTGGAGATCCAGGCAATATTCATCCCAAAGACAAACAAGATGTCGGAGCACGGCTGGCATTGGCGGCGCGTGGAATCGCCTACGGAGAGCCGATTGAATATTCCGGCCCAATGTTTCGACAAGTAACGACCGAGGGTACAGGCTTGCGTGTGTGGTTCAGTCACACGGGCGGGGGCTTGACCAGCAAGAACGGAACGTTGCGCGGATTTGAGATCGCCGGCGCCGATCAGAAATACTTCCCTGCCCAGGCGAAGATTGATGGCGACACCGTCGTGGTGTCGAGTCCTTCCGTGGCAACGCCGGAAGCAGTGCGATATGGGTGGGCGGCCAATCCCGACTGCAATTTATACAATGGCGCGAATCTTCCGGCGTCTCCATTCCGGGCAAAGGTGTTCAACGGCAACTAGAAAGTATGGGACTCGGAAAATTTCGTCGGTTTAAGCAACCAGGCGATGGGTTATTCGCGGGCCGATTGAAAGCGGTAGAGAGCTTCCGCATTTCCGCGCAGTACCATGCGGGCGATATCGTTCGCGCGCTGGCGGCTGATTTCATGATCCCGCAGCATGCCGGTTAAGGATATGCCCAGGGCCTCGCGAGCATCATGACTGGCAATCCAGGTCGCTTCCGGCCAATCCATCTGATCGCTGTAGGCGTAGCCGTCGGTTCCAAACAATACTTTCTGCGGCTGCAATTCCAACCACACCCGCAACCAAATGGCTTCGGTATGCGGAGGAACGATCAGGTCTTGCGAGGAGATGTCGACGTAGACGTTTGGCTTTTGCAGCAGCGCTCCAATTTCGCGGACGTAAGGCCAACCGCCGTGCAGTAGCACGAAATTCGTCCTCCGCAAGCGAGGATCGTTGAACAGCGGCTCCAGCAATAAAGGATTCACGCCGGCGATAGAAAAATAACTGCCGGCGCCAGCCATGGCGTGCAGATGCACGGGCATGCCCAGGCGTCCGCATTCCATCGCGATATAGCGAAACAGAAAATCCTGCAACACTTTGTATTCCGCGGCGTCGGGAACTCCGCCGCCGACCCACTTGGAATAGATCTTTTCGACCTGCGCGCGCGGAGGATTGCTGAAGTCGAAGGAGCGCAAGTACGCCACTTCAAACTTTTCGGCCACCGCTCCTCCGGCCTTCTGCAGCTGAAGAATCGGAGTGACCACGCGGGTAAGATATTCATCCAGAGTCGCGGGCGGAGCACCGATGCCGACTTGCTTCAAGTACTTCGCACGAACTTGATCCTCCAGAGCGAAGAAAGTTTTTCTATCCGGAGAGACCGCAGCCATACCGCTGTTATCGAACGGAAACAGCAGTGCATCGACATAAGGAACCCAGCGAAAACGCGGCGGCTCAACACCTCTGCCCATGGCGACACGATTCGCCAGCATAGTGCCGATTTTGGCTTGATCCAAGACCCATGCTGGATAATTCTCGCCCTGTTGCGCCTTGACCCGATCGCGCGCGGCCTGCAACTGGGCCAAGCTGGTAGCATTGAGCGGCGGTGGAGTGTCGAAATCGTACAGAACCTTCCATGCCGCTCCCAGCAAAGGGAAATCCGGTCGCAACGCAACCGGGTCCGATTGCGGTTCCAGCGAAGTAGCCGGCAATGCGTCGAATTCACGATCTGTCTTATCCAGCGGAGGCGCGAGGACAGGATGCGCGTGGTTATCGACCGCCCAAATCGCAGCAATCTGCCGCGCAATTCCAGGATCAATTTCGGGCGTGGCTTGTTGCGCGAAGCAGAAAGCCACCGGGAGAACCATCCAGGTTGCTGCCAAGGCTGCAAGTTGTCGCAGACAATGCATGGGCATATTCCAATTGCAACTGTGACAGATACATATTAACGAAGCACGGTTCTAAAGAACAGGTCGTCCTCTTATGCTGACGACCTGCGCGCGCTATTTACGTAGATATGCGTCCGTTCCGCTAATCCAATCCTCGCGAGGCGGGCAAAAGATATCCAAATCCACGGTATCTTCCAGGGCTTCGGCGCTGTGGGGCAGGTTGGACGGGATGACGAGGATTTCTCCGCTGCGTACGATCAGTTCCCTGCCCTCGATGACAAATTTCAACGTGCCTTCCAGGACGTACGTGATCTGCTCATTGTCATGACTATGCTGCGGCACGATCGATCCTTTGCGCAGAATAATCCGGGCAAGCATGCTGCGCTCCCCGGCAACAAACTGGCGATCGATCAATGGATTCAGATGCTCGACAGCCATATCCTGCAGCCGAATATGCTGCAATTTGGAGCTTGCCCGGTCCGTGATTGTGCTCATTGTGATTACCCTTCCCTTTCGTGTGGGCCCAAGTATAGCAGTCTATGAAGGCTGCACATCGCGTCGCAGCAGGACGCTGACAGAATTGATCTTTATACTCACCCTATGGAAACCGGGCTCCGAAATCGTGTCGCCATTGTTGCCGCGTCGAGTAAAGGAATTGGTCGTGCCACGGCGCTTGCATTCGCCGCGGAAGGAGCGAATCTCGCTATTTGTGCTCGTCACGCCGAGCCGTTGAACCTGGTTGCAGAAGAGGCGCGGCGCCTGTACGGGGTGGAAGTTCATACGGCGACGTTCGACGTCGCGGAAGACGAAAGCGTGCGACAGTTCGCCGACTCCGTTCGCCGCCATTTTGGCAGGATTGATATCTGCGTGACAAATGCGGGTGGTCCGCCGGCCAAACCATTCGCGGAAACTACGATCGCAGAATGGGACAGCGCTTATCAACTGAACCTTCGCAGCATCGTATCGTTCGCACATGCGGTTCTTCCTTCAATGCAACAACAGCAGTGGGGACGTTTTATCGCCATTACTTCGATCGCCGTCAAACAACCGGTACTCGAACTGGTTCTTTCTAACGCAGTCCGCACCGGCGTTCTAGGGTTGGTTCGTTCCCTGGCGACTCAGTACGGCCCGGACAACATCACCATCAACAATGTTGGCCCCGGTTATACCGCGACTGATCGAGTGAAAGAACTGGCGCAATCGAACGCACAAGCCACCGGCCGAACTGCTACCGATTACGAAGCGGAGATCGCAAAAGACATTCCACTACGACGGCTGGCAAAGCCGGAAGAAGTCGCCGACACAATCGTCTGGCTTGCTTCCGAACGCGCCGCATATATTACCGGGCAGACCATTCTGGTAGACGGCGGCGTCTATCGCGGTTTGTAGCTCGAACATTTTCCCTTCTCATGGTAGTGCAAAGGCAACGTAGTAGCCTTCATACGGAATCTTGTCCATTTTGCTGCCTGCGGCGGCGATCGCGACGTACTGTTTTCCGTCGACCATATATGTAATGGCGGTAGCAACGCCGGGAGCAGGCAAATCGGCGCTCCAAAGCAACTGGCCGGTCTGACTGTTAAATGTGCGAATTTTTTTGTCGTAGGCGGTGGCTCCGATGAAGAGCAGGCCGCCCGCAGTCACCACGGGGCCGCCATAATTTTCTGTTCCGGTACCCGACATCCCTTTGACTGCAAGCGCGGGATAATAACCCAGAGGAATCTTCCAAAGATATTTTCCTGTGTTCAGGTCGATGGCATTCAGCGTGCCCCAGGGCGGCGCGATTGCGGGATAGCCATCGGGATCGAGAAATCTGCGGTAGCCAGTGAACCTGTATCCGCCGCCGCTTTGGTCTGCGCCTGGCGCTGATGTGGATTCGCTCTCAGCGTTCACGGCTGTTTTTGCAGAAGACGGCGCCTTCGGACCATCCTTCAAATACTCGAGCAGCGCATCCAGATCGCTTCCCGTCACATTCGGGAACGGAGGCATCCTACCGCCACCTGCATGAATCCTGTCAACAATCTGTTGCTTCGTCATGCGCTTGTCGATATCGATCAATGAAGGAAACGTTGGTGGAGAGCCGGTCCTCTCGGTCCCATGGCAAATACCGCATTGACTTTGATAGATTTTTTCACCCTGTCCCGCCGCTGCCTGAGTGTGAATCAGCCCTCCCGTCCATGCCATTTCATTGGAGTTGATGTAGATAACTCCGGTTGTCGGATCGACGGCAGGCCCGCCCCACTCCGCGCCGCCATCAAAGCCGGGAAACACGACGGTCTGTTTATCCACGCTAAATGGAACAAACTGTCCGGCGCTAATGAATGTCCTGAATTGCTTCTCAGCCCTGGCATGCGCTGCCGGTGTGCGATTCGTCAGCATATCGGCGGTCAGCCGCTGCCGAGCATACGGCTTCGGTTCTTCCGGCAACGGCTGGGTTGGCGAAGCGACTTCTCCGGGCACGGTGCTTGATGGATACTTTCGCTCTTCAATTGGAAACAGCAACTGTCCCGTCGTGCGATTGAACAGGTACACATAACCTTGCTTGGTGGTCTGAGCCACCGCGTCGACACGCTTGCCGTCGTGCTCCACCGTTACCAGCGCAGGGGGTGCAGGAAAATCACGATCCCAGATGTCGTGATGCACGCCTTGAAAATACCAAATGCGTTTTCCGGTGTTGGCATCGAGTGCGAGCAGCGTGTCGGCGAATAAATCATTGCCGATGCGATCTCCGCCATAAAAGTCGAAGACCGCGGACCCGGTGGGGACGTAGACGATGCCGCGTTTGGTGTCGATGCTCATCCCGGCCCAATTATTGGCGGAGCCTGCAGTTTTCCATGCGCCCTTTGGCCAGGTGTCGTAGCCAAATTCACCGTGACGCGGAATGGTATGAAATCTCCACACCAGGGCTCCGGTGCGAACATCGAATGCACGAATATCTCCAAGCGGTGCAGGATGGGTCTCCGGCTCCATGGCGCCCATGATGATCAGATTTTTGTAGACGACGCCGGGAGTGGTGATGGCGAGAGACTCAAAGCGATAATCGCGGCCCAGCCCTTTGCGCAGATCAATGCGGCCATTTTCGCCGAAGGAAGAAATCGTCTTGCCGGTGGTTGGATCAAGCGCGTAGAGAAAATTCATGACGCCCGCGAGAAGTCTGCTCTGCTTTCCATTAGCCCAGTAGGCGAGGCCGCGCATCGGTCCGGATGCGACGATTCCCGAATCAAACTTCCACAGCAATTTGCCGCTCGTCGCGTCCAAAGCGATAACTTTTTGCGTGGATGTATACGCGTAGAGGACGTGACCGATGACGAGCGGGCTGGTTTCCAAAGCGCCCTTTTCTCCGGTGTCATAGACCCAGGCTCGCCGCAGTTCACTCACATTCTGTCGATTGATTTGCGTTAAAGCGGAATAATGATCGCCAGCGAGCTGGCCACCATACACTGGCCAGTCCACCGTTTTCCCACGGTTCGATGCCGCCGCCCATGCGGTAGCATTCACAAACGCGGCCACAAAACAGAAGCCGAGGCATAGTGCGGAAGAACAAATTCGAAGCCTGATTCTCATCTTCATCCTGAAGGTAAGCAACTCCCGTCCCTGGGCCTATTGTGGCGCAACCCAGCCATTGCTCAGTTCTACACGAATGGGAATTGTGCCGAGGCTCTTGCCCGCCGACTCCGCCGTCACGGTAAAGTTTTGCCAGCCGGGCAATTTGGTTGCGGGTGCATCTGCCGTGACGCGAGCGTAATACTCGGCGTGTGCAGGTATAGATAGAGGAGCCAGCGGCCGAAATTTCCACTGAGCCGGTGCTTGCGTGGCAAGGTTGACGTCGATTGCATGATCCAGTGGATTCTCAATGATCAAAGGAATATAGAACACCCCGTTGGTGTGAATTGAAATCTCCAGTGGCACCAAAGTTTTCAAATGTTCCAGTCCATGAGCCTGCCAAAATTTGTGGTAGAAGGCCCACGGATCGCCGATCACAAGAGTCGGCTCAGAGTATTTGACGGCCGTGTATCCGGGCGCGCGCTGGAAGGGTACACCATCCTCGACAACGCCGGCGAAAACATCGTCGGTCACTCCAGAGGGCACTAACGATTTGCCGAAAATAAACTTTACTGGCTGCATCGCAAACTTTGTCAGCTCCTGAGGAGAAGTTTCGGCGGTGTGATTCTCGATCTCCTTTGTGACCTCGCCGCCGCCCTGGGTGACATGATGGCTCACTTCCCTGGCCGCGAGCAAACCATAACTCTCATGCTGTGACGGGGAGATATCGCTCGACGAATATTGCGGGCCCTGCCCATCAAAAATGTCATGGGTTGGATTGTAGACGTAGTAGATTTTCTCTGGCTGCCAGGGGCGAAGGGCTTCCGTCATATTCATGGCGACGTTGGGATGGATGGCAGGAGAGACTTGCTCTGAAAACACGGTTGGATCGCCGGCCAGATCAAATGCCTCTGTGGCGAGAACGCCAGCAGCCTGGTGATCGGCGTGGTTTTCTCCGGTGGTGAAATCCGGGAGCCACGTGAGAATGACAGACGGTCGCGTGATGCGAACGATTCGGACCAACTGGTCCAGACAGCCTCCATGGCCGCAGTGCTCGAGCGAGGTCAATACATTCTGACTGGCGGTGTCGTGACCATTGAGAAACCAGACATTGGTGATGCCTAACGAGGCGACCGCGGTGCGTCCTTCAATCTGACGGATGTCTCCCAGGGCAGCAGCCTGCTCTGGACCGACGTCGTTGTTTCCGCCGTCGCCAGGATTTTGGAATACCACGGCGACACGCTTGTGCTGGTCGTAGATTTCGCGCGCCAGGTACGCCGCGACCATAATTTCGTCGTCAGGATGTGCAACCACCACAAGGATGTCGGCTTTGAAACGGGGATCGGGCGGCCGGTTATTCCAATCATAGGCATCGGGGGTGGCCTTGGTGGCAACCGCGTTCTGGGCCTGAGCAGGATAGCCATATATTGTGGCAAGCAGCGCCACACAAAGAGCCGATCCCGCCGCTGCTACGAAATTTGATCGCGTCATAATCTCTCAGGGTTCCCTTCACCAAAGACTGGTTTGCATTCTTCGAACAACGACTTGCCTAGAAATTCCTTCGGAGTGACCACTGCGGCGATTTTGCTGCCGGCGCAACACGGCCCGACTGGATGCGCAATGATTCAATCGATTTAATCTCCGCACTCTACCCGCTGTCAAGAGAGAAGTGAATTGTCGCCGCTTCTAATAGCAAAGAGCCCATTCTTGACAGGAGCTGCTCGTAAACGGTACAAGACGTATGGAATATTAAAACGGTTCAATGTTTTCGGCAGGCTCACCGAATTTGCCTGTGCCGAAACGGCGATGGAGATGGAAGAGGTGCTTGTCTTCGAGTCATGCCAGCGTCGCAGTGATATCGGGCCGGATAAAACGTCTTTTACATCAGCCACAGTTGCAATGCAATGTTGGCTGCGCTTTTATTGCGACCCCATTCAACGAACTGCAAAACACGCGTATTGAAATCGAACGCTGCGCTGGAATTTTGTAGCTAGCGATCAGTCCTCAGCTCGTTCATCAGGCGTCAGACGCAGGAGCAAATCATGGATCGTCGTTCTTTTGTCAGCATGGCTGTAGCCGGCACGGTGGCCATGGCGGCCGGGATTGGCCGAAGTCAGGACACCTCCGCGGGCGATTCTCAGATCAAGTATCCAGAGGACCAGCAGAATTTAAAGGCGCGGTGGGAGAAACTCGACAGGACGATTCGCGGTTGGTGGGATGGCGATCTGCATCGCGCCACCGAAAAAGAAATTCGCGAAGACCCCAAGGGGACCTTGCTGTATCTCCCGTTTCCTTATATTGCGGGAGGGGGCTCGGAGTCTGCGTTCCCGGAAATCTATGGATGGGATACGCAATTTACCAACCTGGCGCTGATCGACCACGGACGTCTGGATATCATGCGCTGGAACATGCTTGACCAGCTGTCTCAAATCGAGCGATTCGGAAAAGTATTGAACGGCAATCGATCCTTCTACATCACGCGCGGGCAGCCTCCGTTGCTTGCCTGGAGCGTACAGAATTACCTGGCAGTCAAGAACGACGACGATGAACTGGCGATGCTGGCGTATCCGTTGCTGGAACGCGCCTACGTTCACTATTGGAACGGGCCATTGCATGCGACACCGACAGGGCTTTCGACATGCCGTGACGGCGGCGACAAAGGGATGCCGCCGGAATTAGCATCCGAGTGTGAGTCGGGATTGGATTACACTCCCATCTTCGGCGGCAAGATTACGGAATGCGTTCCGATCCATGTGAACTGCGCGTTGGTGCGCCAGGCGCAGGTGCTGGCGATGTTGGCGGATCGATTTGGATGGAAAGACAAGGCTGCACGATGGAAGAAGGAAGCCAGCGATCGCGCAAATCGCATCAACCAATATTGCTGGGACGACGCGAAGGGCGCCTACATGGAATACAACTACGTGCGCAAAACACAGTTGCCCTATTATTCGCTGAACACGTTCTGGCCTCTGTGGGCGGGCATCGCGTCCAAAACGCAGGCAAAACGTGTGGTCGACAATATCGGTTTGTTTGATCGACCCTTTGGCATGACGTTCACGGACAAAACGTATCCAAATCCACATCCGGAATTCACTGCGCTGGAGTGGGCGTATCCAGAAGCGTGGCCGCCGCAGCAAATCATCGTGGCGATGGCTCTGCAGCGCTACGGCAACCAGAAACAGGCGCGAGATGTTAGCCGTCGCTACATTGGCAATATGGTCACCACATGGGAAAAGACGGGCCTGCTGTGGGAGCGGTACAACGCGGTTGACGGCGGACACCTGGTTCCTCTTGAACGACACGAACCTCGACCGCTGCACGGTTTCACCTCCGCGTCGGCTGTGGTAGTGGGCAGGGTAGCATTCAGCTAGGAACGGATTCGAAGATCACAACAAAGACAATGAAGGTACGTATCTGAAGGAGCGTGGCAATTGGGAGTGACACGACGAGATATTTTGATGAATGCCGGCAAGCTGGCTTCCGGATTGGCGATTGGCGGAGCTGCGATGAATGCAGCAGGCGAGGATCAGGTTGCCGCTGGACCTGAAAAGCGCAAGCTGAAAGTTGTGGTGACCGGGGGCCACCCGGGCGATCCTGAGTATGGTTGTGGCGGCACGATAGCGCGCTACTCCGATCGCGGCGATGATGTCGTGCTGCTTTACATGAACAATGGTGCATGGCCACCGACTCCGGCTCCAGTACGCGTCGCAGAAGCCAAAAAGGCTTGTGAAATATTGGGTGCAACACCGGCGTATGCAGGCCAGGTGAATGGCCACTCAATTGTTGATAACGACCACTATGACGAATTCCGCAAAGTCATCGACGGCCTTGCGCCGGACGTTTTGTTGGTGCAGTGGCCGATCGATCACCACCCGGACCACTTGGCGATGTCAATCCTGGCGTTGCAGGCGTGGCTCAAGGCAGACAGAAAATATGCTTTCTACTACTACGAAGTTGGGCAGGATACGATGATGTTCCAGCCGACAGATTTTGTCGACATCACAGCCCAGGCAGCACGCAAGCGCGAGGCCTGTTACGCGCACGCCTCGCAAACGCCTGACTTCTGGTACCCGTTGCAAACCCAGCTCACGGATTTTCGGGGCGCCGAGAGCGGGTACAAATCGGCAGAGGGTTTTGTGCGACATTGGATGAGCAAAGGAAATATGTTGCCGTAGCAGAGATTATGCTGCTGGGTCTTCTGAGCGCTGCATGCTGGTGATGCCGGCTCGACGAACAGGGAGCTTTATTTCTTTGCGCGGCCACGCTTTGCGATAGGCGCCGTGGAACCGCGAGCGACTAGTTCTGGCACGATCATGTGGGTATCGCCATAGGGCTGAACGCCATCCTCCGCGCCCCGCTCCAGATGTTTCAGGATGTAGTTGGCGGCATACTCCCCCATTTCCGCCATTGGCTGACGGATCGTAGTCAAGCCTGGCGTAGTGAGAGCCGCCGATGGAATGTCGTCGAATCCGATCACGGAGCAGCTGTCTGGAATGCTGCGGCCATTTTCTGAGAGCGCTCGAATGGCGCCGTAGGCGGTGAGGTCGTCGAACGCGAGAATCGCAGTGAACTTTTCCCTCGCGTCGATCAGTTCCTTCGTCAAGCGAAGTCCGCCGTCAAATACTGATCCAGATTCAGCGGTGCCCGGAAGATCGCGGATCAACGCCGGATTCAACTTCAGTCCGGCATCTTTCGCGAAACGACGGATACCTCTCCATCGCATGCGGCTGTCGGCCATTCGGCGAGGGCCACGCAAGAAGGCAATGTCACGATGACCGAGCTGATAGAGATGTTCGATGGCTGCGTACCCGCCGGCTTCATTGTCCACAAGTACGGAATTGATCGTAGGCGATTCGAGATCGCGGCCGACAACCACGGTGGGGATCTGCCGATCATCAATGTCTTCCAGCAGCGCGATATCGAACAGCAGCCAATTCGGCACGGTGATCAGTCCTTCAACACGACGCTCCATCATCATTTCGAGATATCGTTCGAGCTGATGGAGTTGATTGTGCGCGTCCATGACGATCGGCAGGTAGTCCGTCGGCAACAGCTTGCGCTCAATGCCCTGCAGGATAAGGGTGCAGAATGGATCGGCCAGGTCAATCACCAGAACGCCAATCATGTGGCTTCTCTGGCTGCGAAGCGAACGTGCAAAAATATCCGCCCGATAACCGAGGCGCTTCACCGCATCGAAGATTTTCTCTTTGGTTTTTGCGGGAATATATCGTGACAGGGGAGCTTCATTCACTACCAGCGACACTGTGGAAGGAGAAAAACCGCTGGCTCGCGCTACATCCGTCAAAGTTACGCGCCTGCGGTTTAAATTAGACTTCCTCATTCCTTCTCCCACGTTCGTCGTATCAGCTCAATCAATTCGTTCGGGGGAATCATTCCTGATGCCAACTAACACGTTAAAGTAACGACAAATCGGATGCTATTCCGATACAAACATTCATGCAATAGCTGGTTCCTCTTTTGGAAGCCTTGATGAGTTATGCCTGCTTTCATGCTGAACCGTCATTGACCAGGCGTGGCACGCTGGCCGTGCAATGTCAAATTTTGACATTCGCGGGAATTACTTCTCCAGAGTGGGATGCCCTCTACTCCTGAATCACGGCCTTGACCAGGTTGCGGGGATGATCGACATTGCGTCCGTGAAGCAACGCGATCTGATACGCGAAAAACTGCAGCGGGATCACTTCGCAAATCGGCAGCAGATACTCACTGCATTTTGGAATGAAGACACAATCATCGCTATACTGCGGCACTTCCTGGTCGCCCTCGTTTGCCAGAGCAAAGACCTTTGCACCCTGCTGGCGCATGTCCTTCAACAACTGCACCACTTTGGAATATCGCAACAGCGAATCGTGGTCGTTGGGATCATGGGTGGCCAATACAACCAGTGGGGTTTCAGGGCCGACAAGCGCGTTCGGTCCGTGTTTCAGTTCGCCGGCCGGATAGCCTTCAGCATGCGTATAGGAGGATTCTTTCAGCTTGAGGGCTCCTTCGCGCGCGATGGGGTAATGAATGCCGCGGCCAAGAAACAGAAAGGCGGTTGCATCGCGGTAGCTGACGGCCAACTCCCGCACCTTCTGCTCCCACACGGGCAGTGCCTTGGCAATCATGTCGGGAAGTGCGAGCGCTTCTGCACACATGGAATCGGCAACATTCAGAGTCATGCGGCCACGTTGGTGGGAGAGCGAAAGGGAAAGCAAGTACAGAACGAGAAGCTGGCCGGTGAAACTCTTGGTGGCGGGAATAGCTTTCTCGGGACCCGCGCAGACGGGAAGACTCGCAAGTGCTTCCCTGGCCATGGAGGAATCGCTGCGATTGGTGATCGCCGCAGTTTGCAGCCCACGGGAACGCGCTTCGCGCAGAGCGGCCAATGTGTCCGCGGTTTCTCCAGATTGGGAGATGACGATGACGGCAGGATTGTGCAGCGTGTGGGTGGAGCGATAACAATATTCGCTGGCATATTCGACATCGACGGCGAGGCCGGCAATATCTTCCAGCATGATTTCACCCGCCAGCCCAGCGTGCCGGCTGGATCCGCTGGCGGCGATCACGATGCGTTCATGACCCAGCAGCGCGCTATGGGCAGCCAGCATCGGTTCGCGTGCCAGCCGACCGTTTTGCGTGTAGTAGGCGAGTGTGTCGGCGAGGGCCTGCGGCTGTTCAAAAATCTCCCGCAACATAATATGTGGGAATTGTCGCGTGGTGTCGAAAATGGGCGCGTGCGGCGAATCGATAGTCATAGGAGATCTCAATGAGGTGTGACAAGCACGGGGAAAATCCAAAAGGTTTTGCATCGGAAGCAGTTGCAAACCTGAAGCCTGTACTTGCTCGTTTTCCTATTCTAACGATTAAATCTTCGCTCTCGATATCTTTGCGCCTCAAAAGAGAGACCAGCGGAAGCTAGAAAGTTTTCTCAACCTGGATAGCCGCGATTCCCGATTGACCGCACGGTGGCGCTTGGTATGTTTGGGTCGAACTCGTCCATTTTCGGTGGTTCAGTGCTCAGTGAGGGGCAACGGAATCCTCTTTCGGGTGATTGACCTTCTGAAAGAGCCAGGTTAGAGCGGCTGCAAGAAAGGCGAAGAGTGCAGTCCAGCGAAACACGTCAACGAATGCCCACAGGAGTGCCTGTCTCTGAAGTTGCATATACATGGCAGCCAAAGCCGCGGGATCTCCCGCAGCAGCGCCGAAAAAACGGGCGAAATATTGGCTCATCATCGTCATGTGTTGTTGAAACCAGTAGCCACTTTGCGGCACTGTGGCAGCGATGCGGACTTGATGAAAGTCGGCGCGCCGAACCAGGGCCGTCTGTGCCATGGAGATTCCGATCGAGCCGCCAATATTTCGCATCAGGTTAAAGATGCCGGTGGCGTTGCCCATTTCGCGATTACTGAGGGTTGCCGTGCCAACGCTGGCGATCGGGACAAAGAGAAAGCTCATGGCAAACCCCGTCACAACGATGGGAATCAGCAGCGTGGTCGGGGAAATCTCCAGATTCACGAAGGAGAACAAAATCGAACAAACTCCAAACACAGCGAATCCAATTGAGAGCAGCCATCGGTTATCCATTTTGTGACTGATGAACCCAATAATGGGGAGCCCAATCATGGAGCCAATTCCACGCGGAGCGACAATGATGCCAGCGGTCAGCGCGGTGTAGCCGAGCACTTCCTGATAAAAAAGCGGCAGAACCGTAATTTGGATATAGAGAATAAAACCCAGCACAAAAATCAAGACGCAGCTGACGCCAAAATTCCGATTGCGAACGGCGACATGAAGGTCGACCAGCGGATGGCGGGCCCGCCAGGAATGAACAATGAACCAGCCAAGAGAAATGCAAAGGATGAGGGTGGCCCAGCGAATCCAGGGGGCACCGAACCAGTCGACTTCCTGTCCCTTATCCAGGATCACTTGAAGACATCCGGTCCATAAGCACAGCAGGCCGAAGCCAAGGTTATCGAAGGGACCGATCTTCGCGTTTCGGATATAGGGCGGATCGTGAACGAAACGGCTGATCATGAAAACCGCGAGCATGCCGATCGGGATATTGATGTAGAAAGCGTAGCGCCAGCTATAGGAATCGGTGAGCCAGCCGCCCAGGGTTGGCCCCAGCACCGGCGCGACTACCACGCCGAAACCGAACAGAGCCATGGCTGCGCCGCGTTTTTTGGGCGGAAAGCTTTCCAGCAGAATTGCCTGGGACAGAGGTTGGAGCGCTCCTCCCCCGGCACCCTGGAGCACGCGAGCGATCAAGAGCAAAGTGAGCGAAGGCGCCGCTCCGCAAAAGAACGACGAAACGGTGAACATCACGACACAGCAGATGAGGAATCTTTTTCTTCCAAAGCGCAGCGCGAACCAGTTGCTGGCAGGCAGAACCACGGCGTTGGCAATCAAATAACTGGTGAGGACCCAGGTCGCCTCAGAATTTGAAGCGGCAAGTGAACCGGCAATGTATGGAAGCGCGACCGACGCGATGGCGGTGTCCAGCACCTCCATAAACGTGGCCAGCATGACAGAAATGGCCACCACCCACGGATTTGTTGGAGTTATTGTCCGCGGGGGTGTAGCGGGAGGAGGCGGGAGCGACGCCGCGGCCTGCGCCGAAGACGAGTCAACCGAAGGCCTCTCGAGCAAGGTAGCCATGACCGAACGCTTCCCTGGGCGGACACACAGAGAGTGACGATTCAGGGTAGGACTGGCCGGGGCATTCGTCAGTGTCTGCTATCACACCCGCGCCCCCAGGACGCACCGCGCCGTCGCGTCATCCGTCGGCGGAAGAAAGGTTCGAGCTCGAACATGGGCGGCAGATGCCTGGTCAGTTGATTTACGTTCGTCGACGAAGACGACAATCAAGTACTGTGGACTGGATAGCAGTCGCGACCATTGTCCTATTCTGCAAGGGGAAACGCATGAACTCATTCACACGTAGAACGTTCTGCAAGGGGGCGATCCTTTGCTCCGCGAGCACCGTCTTTGCAAAAGAGATGAAGTCACCGCACGCCGACTTTCCGACGGACCCACGCGCGAGACTTGCGGTTGCGACCTACCCGTTTCGAAGCATTCTCATCTCCCCGACAAACCAAGATCGCGACACCTCCAAGCCGGGAATGGAATCTGGCAGCTTTCGCTGGTTATGTTCGGACGGAGTTTCACGTGCGCGGCATCGAGCCGTTGTCGCTCCACTTCCCTTCGACCGAGTCAGGCGAGATTCTGAAACTGCGCGCGGCATTCGATGCGGCTGGCGTACACACGGTCAACATTCCTGTCGATGATCCGGTTGAGCTTTGCAGTACAAACGCTGCCACAC
The DNA here is from genome assembly GCA_963735505.1 of uncultured Acidobacteriota bacterium. Taxonomy (GTDB): domain Bacteria; phylum Acidobacteriota; class Terriglobia; order Terriglobales; family Acidobacteriaceae; genus JAKAAZ01. The sequence continues at coordinate 1,353,974 of CAVTLR010000019.1, forward strand.
GAGCTTCAGGGAATACGCGCTATCAAATGTGGATCGATATCGCGGTCACGCTTCGATCTCCGAGCCTCCGCCTCTGGATTCCGAAGTGTTCCGATCCCTCCGACCTTCCAAGAGCGGTCCATGCTTTGAAGCCGACGCTCGAGTATGCGACCGCCCATAACATTGTGATCAACCTGGAAAACGATGACCCGATTCTTTCCTCCGACAAGCGAGTTCTGGATGCGATCCGGTTGGCGGGCACCCCGTACCTGAGGGCGCTCCCTGACTTTGCAAATTCTCTGATGGGCGGCGATGAGCAATTCAATGCGCAGGCAGTTCAGCGAATGTTTGCGCACGCGTGGAACATCGCGCATGTGAAAGATGCCGAGGAGATCCGCGGAAAACGTGAGACCGTTTCGTTATCCGAGTTGTTCGGGATTGCGAAGGCGGCACGGTATCGCGGCTATTACTCGATGGAATCCGATTCCGATGTCGATCCGGTGATGGATACCAAACATCTGATCGAGCAAAGCCTGGCTCTGATGTAGATAGAATCTGTTGGATCGAAGGTCTCCGCCGCTGGAATCTGCGTGCAACGAAGTTCTCGCCAGTCCCGGGTCGAGGGGCCAATGCACACCAAGCAGCTTCGTGACCGCAGGTCTCGGCTCATGTTTTCTCGCCCGCAGCCGATGTTTGATTATGACCATCGAAGGGTGAATCGACCATGCTTGAACACCAGATTCTGCTGGCAGAAGAAGATGCTGAACACAGCGCACAGATCCAGGAGCATCTGCGCCGGATGCACTATTCCGTCGAGGTACATTCGAGCGGCCTGATTGCGTTACAGCGTCTGCAAGAACCGGACACGCCGTGCATGGCGCTGCTGAGTTCCTCGCTTCCGCAAATGACCGGGCTTGAGGTTGGCCTGGAGATTCGACGCCGGTCGCGCAGGCGACAGCTCTGGCTCATGTTGATGAGCGCAAACCCCACTCCGGACGAAGTCATCATGGCCACGAATGCGGGCATCGATGAGTTTCTCGTCAAGCCCATCGATTTTCAGGATTTTCGCATGCGTATTCGAACTGGAGAACGTGTTCAAAACCTGTATGCGGAGCTGAGCGATTCTGCGATGGCGATGGAGTTCCACTGCACCCACGACCCGCTGACCGGAACCTGGCGACGCGAAGCGATCCTGGACCTAATCTTCAAGGAAACCGACCGAGTGCAGCGGCTGCAAACGCCCTTCAGTATTCTTCAACTGGATATCGATAACTTCGGAGACTTGAACCTGAAATACAGCTCCAACACCGGGGACACTCTGCTGAAGCTGCTTGCCAATCGGCTGCGGCGGCAACTGCGGAGTTACGACACTCTGGGCCGATATGCTGAAGATGAATTCATCATCATGCTACCAGGATGCGGCGCCAAGGACGCGGTGGCAAAAGCGGAGAGAGTTCGTCTCGCCGTGGCGAATCGTCCATTCATCGTAGACGGGAACGCAATCCCCATGACGGCGTGCTTCAGCGTGGCAGCCAGTTCGGGACGCTCTCCGCTGATCGTATTGCGAGAGTCGGAACGGGCTCTGTCACTGGCCAAGCGACAAGGCCCAAATTCCGTATGTATTGTGGGAGAAATCACGTCCATCGAACCTCTGTCGCCGTCTCTGCGCCGCAGCACCGTTGCCATGGAGTGAAACGTACCAGACGATCACTCAGTCATCGAAGCGGTACACTCCTCTGCCCAAAGCAACGACGTGCGATAGAGGTCGTGCATCTGTTCTGGACATACGGGAATTCCCTGGCATGCCCGGCACTGCCACTCGCCTGCCTGGTACTTCTGAAAACAGTTCAGCGAGCGTCGCACAGCGTTTGACTCTCCCAGTAACGCATCCTTGACGGCAGCGCGCAATGGAAGCAGTTCCACGACCTGTGACATGGGAATGCCCAGCAGAACCGGCAACAATGAGAGCAATCCAAATAAATATTGTTCTGTAGGATCTTCATTCAGATGGACTGCCGCCAACTCACAAAAGCTGGCTCGCTGCAGGGTTTGACGCACCAGCTCGGGCGAGTGGCCTTGACCCGATTCGGCAGCGATCGCGACAGTGACCAGCTTGCGGAAATGATCTTCACCGGCCACGATCAAGGCTCGTTCAATGGAAGAGATTTCGTACCGCAGGGCGAAATTGGCGCTGTTGACCAGGCGTAGCAGGCGATAGCACAGAGAGGTCTCGCGACGAACCAGTCTCTCAACCGAACGCCACTCAAAGGATGGCTGACTTACGGTGGAGAGGATTTGAATGTAGGACAGATAGTTCGACGGGATGTGACTTCGAGCCAGGAGGTCGGGACGGCAGAAAAAATAGCCTTGAAACAGATCGAACCCCTCTTCCAGGGCGACAGCAAATTCCTCCTGCTCTTCCACTTTTTCGGCAACCAGTCTCGCGTCGCAGCCTTTCAGGAAGCGGCGTATCTCTGCTCGGTGAGAGGCATCGCTTAAGCGAAAGTCAATCTTGATGTAGTCGGCGTAGGGGAGGAATCGCTCCATTCCGGGACGAGGCACAAAATCGTCGAGCGAAAATTGGTAGCCCTCAGCGCGCAGCCGCCGGCAAGCTCCCAAAACCTCATTGTCAGGTTCGATGTCCTCCAGTATTTCGAGCACCGTCGAGCGAGCCGGCAGCAGGGTGACCAGCCCGGACGTCAGCGCGTTCCGGGTGCAATTGAGAAATGTCTTGCCGCGCCGTGCCAGCGACTCAAAGCCGTACATAACGGAGTTGTCGACCATCAGGCGAGTTGCGGACTCAGATTCCGCGGGAGAGGAAATGCAGAAGCGGTTTTCCTTTCCAGCACGAAAGAGAAATTCGTATCCAAACGGCTGCTTATTTCGATCGAGAATCGGCTGACGCGCGAAGTACCGCGCACGGGTCGGCTGTGACAAGTCCTCTGACCTTTTATGGCTGGAATCGATCGATGTCGAGGTTTGTGCTGGCAAGGGAGATCGTCCTCCTACGCTGACCAACGACGGGATTCCGTCTCGGCGAACAGGAATGCCGGAACGCCTACGTTGCAATTGGAGGATGCTGTCGTTTGTGACAGCGAAGGGTCTTGATTCGCGCCTTCGGGGTTTTTTGGCGGAAGATTCACCTGGCCGTTGGGCGAGGCCACCTGCTTCCAGGCGTCGCGAACGTTGAGAATGTCTCGAATGGATTGTTGCAACAGCGGCACTGACGCGTCGCGCGAGCCGCGCACACACTGGGCGTAAATGGCCGCGTAGAATTCCGACAAGGCCACTGCCGGCTGTCCACCGATATCGGTACGAAGCCGCGCCTGCAGGTAAGTCAGAATATCGAGCACGCGACGGATCGCGTCTCGGCGCCCTGCCACTTCGCCGGCTTCAATGTTAGCAATTGCTCGATGCAGAAAGCGGATCATGCCGTCGTACAGCGCCACCACCAAATCCAGGCTATTCATCACCGCCAGCGTTTGCTGTTGATAATTCATCGCACTTCCTCCCGCACGTTGGCGTCATCCGTTGGTATTCGTGTTGTAACCGCTAATGGCGCTGTAAAGCTCGTTGACGTACTGCAACTGCTGAGGAATCTCCGTCAGCGTGTAATTGGCTTCGTTCAGCTCCGTCGTCAGCGTCTGCGTCTGCTGGGCGATTAAGGCGTTCTCATTGGTGACGTCGGTGTTCAGTGTCGCCTCGGTCGACTGATCGGACTGCAGCGCCAGGTAGACAACCCCATCGGGAGCTGAGTTTCCCAGGTTGTTCAGGATGCTGGTGAAATTATCGCCAAACGAAGTAAAGCCATTCCCCGGCTGCAGGAAATTCGCCACGTCCTGGTAATTGGTATTCAACAGGCTATCCAGTGTGCTGGAGTCAAACGTCAACGTGCCGTCGTTGTTGACAGAGATGCCGAGCTGCGTCAACGATGTGACGCTGCCGCTGCCGCCGGAAGTGAGCGTCGGGGCGGCGGTGGCCAGCGTGGCCGGAGAAGAAGCTGCAGCGGTCACGGTCAATATGGTTGCCGTCGGATCCAGGGTGGCGGAGTATCCAGTCCCGGCAACGTTGAGGGCAGCGGCAATCTGCGTCAGGGTGGAAGGCGTCGTGATCGCCGCGCTACTCCCGGTTCCACCGCTTCCCGTGCCGAAGGCTCCCGCCGCCACGGTATAGGTGTCGTTGGCGGAGGGCGCTTGCAATTGCCAGCTGGCTGGACTGCCCGAACCTGCAGTGGCGGTGAGACCACTGGAAGTCATGAAGGTGAGCGCCGACTGCAGCTGCTCCTGCAGCATGGCGAGGTTCGGGCTGCCATAGAGCGGCTCAGGATTGCCGGAAGAGTCGTTGCCTTCCTGTGCATTGATATCCGTCATTGCCTGGTTGTAATTGGTAACGAAGGTTTGCACAGCGGTCTCAACGGAGCTGTTGTCATTCGTGATTTCGACCTGCACCGGACTGGAAGGTGCAGCCGCCAGCAACTGAAAGGTGACGCCCGGGATGGCATTCGATACTGTGTTGGAGCTGCTGGTCTCGCTGATGCCGTCGACGGAGAAGCTGGCGTCCGAACCGGGTTGCGCCTGGGTAAAACCAATGGTATTGGACGGCGTGGTGGTATCGGTGAGCGCCGAGGAGATGGTGAATCCTCCCACAGCTCCGCTGGTATTGCTGGTCAACGACAAACGTTGACCGCCGGCATCGGTAATCACGTTGGCCGTCACGCCGACCTCGGCGTTATTGATGTTGGCGGCAAACTGGGTCAGCGTGTCGCCTCCTGCATCCGCGTTGATTGTTTGCGGAGAGCCCTTGATGGTCAAGGTCAGGCTGCCGGTGACCAGGTCGGAGGAGTTTGCAAAATCGTTCGAGTAATAGGAATTGGTTTGTGCCAGAGTATTGACGATCACCGTATGGCTACCGGCAATGGCGGTATTGCTGGCGGAGGTAAGCTGTAACACGCTGGTGTTCGAGCTCGAGCCATCCATCGAGGACAGCACACCCTGGAAATCCGTCAACGCCTGCAAACTGGTCGTCAGGTTTGAAAGATCCGTTCCCAGGGTGGTATAAGCGGCATCTTCGCTTTTCAATTGCGTCAACTGATTGTTCCATGGCGTCTCGACGGCCTGCATACCGGCGGTGATCTGACTCACAGTGGTGGCCACATCGAAGCCCTGACCGCTGGTCGGAGATCCAAAAGAAATCCCAACTGGAGTTCCCATCGTAACCTCGACAGAAGTATCTGCGCGCAGTGGGAGAGTGCAAGCTTGCGGCCATTTACAACAAGGTCGCTAAAACTTTCCTGAGAAATGCCGCACCGAAGGCAACTGGGGAAGCTGCCTTCAGCGCGGGCGGAGGAGGAACTATTGCAGCAGCTTCAAGACTTCCTGCTGCACCGTATTGGCCTGGGCCAGGGCGCTGATGCCGGTCTGACTCAGAATCTGGTATTTGGACAGATTCGAAGTCGCTTGACCGTAATCGGTGGCCATGATGTTGTTCTGCGCCGAAACCACGTTGGTCTGCTCGGTGCTTTCAACATTGGCCGCCGCATTCAGCGTGTTGATCTGCGATCCCAGATAACCGCGCTGGGCGGCTACGTCAGAGATCGCGCTGTTGATCGCTGTCAGGGCGCTCTGCGCGTCGGTGGAATTGTCCAGCATGGTGGAGCTCAGGTTGACTCCTGTGCCCTCCGTGTAGGAGATACCGTTGGCGGCCGCGCCGCCTGTGGCCGTGAAGGTAATCGGAGTGGTTAAAGCACTCAGTCCGTTATCGGCACCCGCGCCGGAGAACGTCTGCAAAGCTGCGCCGGTGTCGTTGATCACCAGAGCAGAATCGGAGCCCAGAGTCTGCACCGAAGCGGAAATGCCAGTGATGTTGGCGCTGTTGATATCCCCGGCGATGGTGGAGAGGGTCGAGCCGGAAGCGATGTTGACAACGACGGGTGTCCCGGTGGCCCCTTCCTGGAAAGTCAGGGTCGAAGCAGCGGATGTCGTCGTTGTGGAGGCAACGGCATTGCCGGTGTAGACGTTGGCCGTGGTTGTCGATCCAATGGTTCCACCCACGTCACCGACGCTGGCAGAGGTCAGCGATTTGATGTTCAGGGTGTCGACGCTGGAGCCGATCGCGGAAGCATCTCCCGTGAAGATCGCGGTGCTGGAGCCAAATACGGCCACGCCGTTATAGCTGGACGTTGAACCGATGTTATTGACTTCGGCCAGGATCGATTGATACTCCTGATTGGCGGCGGCATCTTGAGAACCATTGAGCGTGCCGTTGGAGGCTTCCGTTGCCAGCGTGACGGCGCGATTCAACAGATTAGTAACTTGAGAAAGGGCGCCATCAGCGACCTGCAGCAGACCGACGCCACTGCTGGCGTTGGTTGCAGACTGTGTGAGTGCAGCCGAGTTTGCACCGAGTCCGTCGGCCAGGGAAAGGCCGGCAGCGTCGTCGGCGCCGGAATTGATGCGCGAACCAGAGGAAAGCTGCGTCAGTGTGTTCTGCAAGCTGGCGCTGGTCTGGTTCAGGTTATTTTCTGCGTAAATCGCGGAGATATTATTTAAGACACCTAAAGACATACGATTGGCTCCTGTTGAGATGGTTTTACTTGCGAGCCTCCCGCCCCTGCCCTGTCGGCCGGCTCGCTTGGACTGCTTGCGAGTCGGCTTCGAGGGCATCCATGGTCAGGAACCTCGTGCTCACCCCTTTCATCGACCTTGCCTTCGCGCACTTTATGTTTTTCCATGAAAAAGATCGATTTTTTTTACAATCCGCGAACCTGACGCAAACAAAGATTGAATCCCGCCCCGCCTGGATCATCGTTTCCGCATGTGCGCCGATAAACCTACTGATAGGGGCGTCTCTGGAGGGAAGGCGGCATGATTGAGCTGACGCGGCTGAACGGTGAACATATGGTTGTGAACAGTGACCTGATTCGGTATGCGGAAGCAAGTCCGGATACTGTGATCACGTTGGTGACGGGCGACAAAATCGTCGTCACCGAGTCGACCAGCGAGTTAATTGAGCGGGTAGTCGCCTTTCGCTCCCGTCTGTTGCGAACTGCGTTTCCCGGCGGAATGGTGGCGGCCGATCCCAGCCAGCCGACCGCCGCGATGTCGGCTTCGGCGGCCCAGTCCACGTCCACATCTCTTGCGCCAACCAACACGCGTGTCGATCAGGATGAAAGCTGGCGGCGGCGAGGATCCGACAACGAGTAAATCCGATCGGCCTTCTTTCAATGGAGCGGAGCCAGACCATGGACAAGAGTAGTTTCGGCGGCCTCCTGATCGCAGTGGGCGGCATTCTAGCGGGCATGATGGTGGAAGGCGGCAAGATTGCGCAGATCCTGCAACCAACCGCAGCCATGATCGTGTTTGGCGGAACCCTGGGCGCGGTGATGCTGCAGTTTCCGCTCGCCACTGTGTTGTCGGCAGGGAGGAATCTGGCTCGTGTTTTTTTCAGCAAGGAACCGGATGGTGACGTCGTGGTTCAGCAGCTGGTGAAGTTTGCCCACAAAGCGCGCCGTAGCGGCATTGTTTCTCTCGATCAGGACCTGGGTGCGGTGACCGATCCATTCCTCAAGCAGGCTCTGATGCTGGCCGTCGACGGCACCGACCCGGCCGAACTGCGGAAGATCATGCAATTGAGCCTCGACAACCGCAGCGAATTGGAGGAGCGTATTCCGCTGGTGTTTGAGTCCGCCGGCGGCTTTTCTCCGACCATCGGAATCATTGGCGCCATTCTCGGCCTGATCCAGGTGATGCAGCATTTGGACAACATCAATGAAGTGGGCCGAGGGATTGCGGTGGCGTTTGTCGCGACGATTTACGGTGTTGGCCTGGCCAATCTGTTCTGCCTGCCGGCAGCCGGCAAACTCAAGATTGTCTACCGCGAAGAGCATCGCCATAAGGAGCTGATGCTGGAAGGCGTGGTCGCCATTCTGGAAGGCATGAATCCCCGCATGGTGGAACTGAAGCTGAAAACTTTTCTTGAAGATACGGCGGCAACGCCGGAGGCTGTGAAAGTATGAGCCGAAGAACCAGGCACAGTCACGTCAGTCATGAGCGATGGCTGGTTTCTTATGCCGACTTCATCACGCTTCTGTTCGCGTTTTTTGTGGTCATGTTTGCCAGCTCGCGCCAGGATCACACCAAAGTGAAGCAAGTCGAATCGTCCATCCGCGAGGCGTTTCAAAGCATGGGCGTTTTCCCTGGTGACTCGCACCAGCCCAACTTGAGTACGGCCACCATCGTACCTCCCAAAGGGGTCGCGATGGTCACGCTGGGAGATGATCCGGCATCTCTGCCCGGCGTGATGGAGGATCTGAACAATATGAAGCGCAGGATGGAGACAATTCTTGCGCCCGAGATCGCTGGAGGAACGGTTGCCATCACGCTTGGCCGCGGGGGGCTGCTCATTTCCCTTCGCGATGTCGGATTTTTTGAGAGTGGATCGGCCGTCCCGATGCGTACTTCGCTGCCCACCTTGAACTTGATAGGTAGAGGCATCGCGGAGGTCCCCTATAACGTGCGCATTGAGGGCCACACCGACGATGTGCCCATCCGAAATTCTCAATATGCCTCAAACTGGGATCTTTCCACGGCCAGGGCGACCGCGTTGATCAGCTTGTTCATTGAACAGGATCATGTACAGCCTGCTCGACTGTCGGCCGCCGGCTACGCCGAATATCATCCCATCGCCAGCAATTTAACCGAGGAGGGACGAAGCCTCAATCGTCGAGTCGATGTCATTGTGCTGCCAACGCGCCAGCGGCCAGGGACAATGGAGATGCAGTTCGCGCACCGCGCCGCGGATTCTTCACGGACGTCGCCTGCATCGAATTCACAACCGGTGCAGGAGTTTTTAATGCGAGCTTCCCACACCACCCTGTCCTCGCCGAGACTTCCTTCGTCGCGCCGGGCTCGTTGACAGGGCGCGGAACCCTAACCTATAGCACGCGCGAGTTGAGAGTTGGAGCGCGCAACCTGGGCAGTCTATGGACTATTTCAAAACCGTGAACAAGGTTGGCTCCTGTTCCAGCCCCGCAATGGTATCGAGCAATGCCGTCCCCTGGGTTTCAGAAGTACTGAGCTGGGTCGCGACCTGGGCGGTATCGGCCTGGATCAGACTGTCCTGAACAGACTGCAACTGCGTCGTTTGGTTTTGCGTGTAGGTGCTTGCCGACTGCAGTCCGGAGATGGAGTTGTCGATGATCACGCGCTGTTGCGAGATGCCTTGCAGGTCAGAATTCAAGGCGGTGGTGTCGGAGATGTCGGCATTGCCGGCAGAGAAGCTGGCAATCAGATTGTTCAGCGTCGACAGGATTCCAGCGCTGCCGGAGCCGAAGATCTGGCTGCCGGGAACATTCAACGGGAAGCTCTGCCCGGAAGGACTCTGAATGGTGGTCTGCAGCGAATCTCCGGAATACACGACTGTTGCCGGCGTGGTGCTGGTGTCGAGTGAAAACGGCTGCGTCGAAGTCTGGCTGCCCGCAAATACAAATTGGCCTTGATAGCTGGTATTGGCCAACGACAGAATCTCTGACCGTACCCCGGTCAACTGGTTCGCGATCGACCCCAGATCGCTGGCATTCAGTGTGCCGTTATTTCCTTCTGTTGCCAGTGAAATTGCCTGAGTAATTTGAGTGACGACGCTGCCCAGGGCAGTGTCCGTCACTTGTAACGCGCCGGTCACACCGCTCGCAGTTTGCACAAAGTTGTCGTTGCGGCTGATTTCCGAGCGCAGCAGAAAGTCCTGCGAGGCAGCGGAGGGATTGTCCGACAGGCTATTCACACTCACGCCGGTGGCAATCTCGGTGCTGTACGTCTGTTGGTTGGCGGAGTTTTGATTGGCCGCACTCACCAGATTTTGAATGTATTGTGGATTGATTCTCATGGCTCCCTCTTCAACGGACACACCCGCCGCACTATGTCACCGCGGTCTGCACACCAAGGTTCAACGCACTCATAATCATGGTATTGACGATGTTGAATACCTGGGACGCAGATTGATACGCCTGCTCGTAGCTCTGCAAGTTGGCTGCTTCCTCGTTGAGAGAAACGCTGGAAAGTGAACTGACCTGCGACTGCACCTGGGTGAGCGATGCCTGCTGCGCTTGATTTTGCGTATTGAGACCGGATACCTGGCTGCCCAGCTCAGAGATGAACGAAGCATAGTAGTTGGCTGGCGTCTGGCCACCGACATTGCCCAGGTTCTGAACATTGATCATGGCTTCAAGGTTGGTATTGTCGCCGGTACCATTGCCGGTTGCGGACGCGGCAATCAGCGATGGGTCCGTGAGAGCCACAGAAACAGTGGCGGCTGGATCGAGGGCGGACATGGTGAACAAAGGCTGGCCCGGGTTGCCGTTTAAATCTGTTCCGTTTGTCTGGATCGAGTTGATTTGGGTCGCCACGCCGGAGGCCAGTGTGTTGATCTGGCCCAGCACCGACGGAATATCCTGGTCCCTGGCCGTGAGCAAACCGGCAAGCTGCCCTCCGCCGTTGATCTGGGCCTTGGTGATATCGCTGACTCCTCCGGGCGCGGTCGTAAACACGTCCACATTGCCGCCAACATTCCCTGTGGTCAACTGGAAGGCCTGGTCCTTCGACAGCAAGAGCGCCCCACCGGTGGTCGTCAGCGTCATGCTGTTGTCCTCATTGGTAACGACGTTGACGCCGATATATTGCGAGAGCTGCTGCAGATCGTACTGGCGTTGATCTTCCAGCGAACCGGCATCGGCGTTTGGACTGGAAGTAGAAATCTGCTGATTCAACTGCGCAATCGATGTCAGCAGCGGGTTGATCTGGTCCACGACTCCCTGCACCTGGGTGTTCAACGACACCGTCTGCTGGTTCAGCTGCGAGGCTGCGCTGTTGAAGCCAGAGGTCATCTGTCCGGCGGCGGTCAGCACGCTTTCGCGCAGGGAAACGCTGGATGGAGTCGCCGACAGCTGGCTGAGCGCATTGAAGAAATTGTTGACCTGATCGCCAAGACTGTTCACGCCTGAACTGCTGGTCGAGGTGGTCACCTGGTTGAAAATATCCTCGACCTGAGTGAGGGCCGTGGCTTCACTGTTGCTGGCTTGTTGTGCCTGGGTTTGCTGCTGGACGGCAGCGTCAAGCACCAGGCTGCGCTGGGATTGCGCCTCTGTCATCTGCACGCCCTGACCCAAAGAAATCCCATTGATAGTCACCGAATCGTTGGCCTGAAAGATCGGCACTTCGCGGGTATAGCCAGGAGTGTTTGCGTTGGCCACATTGTTGGCCGTCACATCGAGTGCGGACTGATCTGCGGCAAGAGCTCCGGACATCAGCAGCAATGCGGAATTCAGTGTCGCCATGGTTTCTGCCCTTTCCGCACCGCCGTTTCAACCTTTGCCGGACTCATCGTGCTCCGAAGGCGTTCCGCCGCAAACTGCGGAAGCCGCCGACATTTCTAGAACGGCGGAAGCGCGTAGCAGCCCGCCTCAGAATCCTGTTGCCCGCACACCGAACCAGCTCGAAACAGCCTTAAGTTCCGTGCGGTTTCCTGCAGCAACGCGCCCAGCAAACGATGGGAGGCCTCAATCGCGGCAATGTCTGACGCAGAAAGCTGCTTCCTGGGCAAGCCGTGAATTTCCGACCGAATCTTTTCCAGGGCATAGGCATCGAGCGCTGTCAGTGCAGATACCGCATCTTCAATCAATTGCTGCAACCGCTCCATGATGTCTCGTTTCCTCCGCGGCAGGCGATGCTTGCGCGGCTGTTGCTGAACTTTGATACCGACTGCGATCTAGCCCAGAAGGCTCTGCATCATCTTGTCGGCAACGTCGCCGGCAGACACCTGATACGTCCCCGCATCAATCGCGGAGCGAACACTTTGTACCTTCTCCATGCGTACATCGGAGGATGCGGATTGCGCCGCTGCCAAACCCGTGCTGCTGAAATCCGCCTGATCGGTTTTGCCGCCGTTCGGTACCGTCACCGACGAGGGCGAAGTGTTCGCGCTCGCAGTTGCCGGAGCGGTGTTGCCCGTCTGCTGCGAACGAAGTAGATCGGGGAGACTATTGAGAATTCCGGACAGGTTCATTGCATATTCCTCCACAACTGAACAAATCGGCAGATCCGCATTGGACTTTAGCGTTTCGACCCGAAAAAACCGGACAGAATCCGCTTCCACCCCTGCCGCGATGGTTCCCGGGAATTTTCTTCATCTGTGGCCCGGTCATTTTTTCACCGCGCCTAATGGACGAAGGATTTGGACCGAAGTCGAACCGTCTCGTCCTTCGAACGAATCTCCATTACGCGCCATTTTGTCGACTGATCTTTTGCGGAGTCGTGCGCGACCGCGGAGGATAAATTTCCCTCCCCAAGCATGGCCACGCTGCCAGCTTCGATCGAGGCCTCCGGCGTCATCGTCAACTCTGGCGCGCACCCGCCGCATTTTGTGCCGGCCAGAGCTTTTGCCGCCTGGGAGTCGATCTGCTCCACAGGACTAAGTTGAGCCAGAACCATCTTCGCAATCCCCAATCCACCTTGCCGGGCGATGGCCTGTGCCAGTGCATCGGAGGCCAGACTGCCGATGGTGCCCATGCTGCCGCTGCTGGGCCCATCGCTTCCCAGACTATCGCCGCCTAGACCGCTTCCATTTCCGAACAACGGATCTTCGCGCATTGGTTTCAGAAGTTCTCCTAAGAAATTGGCTTCAAATGCATTGGCTGCCTTGACCAGTTGCGGACTCGGAGCTGCATGCGAGGCCGATTCAGGGATAGACGCTGCCAGGGAATTTGGAATGTTCATGATTACATTACCTCCAGATCGCCTTCGAGCGACCCTGCCTGCTTCATCGCCTGCAGGATGGAAATCACGTCGGTGGCGGTGGCACCGATCGACTGCAGGCTGCGCACTAAATCGTCCACGGTCGCACCTTCTTTCAACTCGATTCGATTGACAGGAAGATTATTTGCCTGCACCTGCGTCTGCTGTACCACCTGTGTTGTCCCGCTTCCGTATGGATTCGGCTGCGACACTTCAAAGTGCGATTCGACGTCGATCTGCAAACCTCCATGGAGTATGGAAACAGGTTGCAGCCGCACGTTGCCGCCAATGACAACTGTGCCGGTCCGCTCATTCACCACCACACGGGCAGGAGCATACACCTGAACAGGCAGAGCTTGGACGCGAGCCAGCAATTCCGGCACATCCTCGCCCGGCGCGACAACCAGATCAATGCGACGGCTGTCGATGGCGTGTGCCAGCGAGCCGCCGAGAGAATGATTAATGGTGGCCGCCACCCGCGTCGCAGTTTCAAAGTCTGCTTCGTTCAAGAGCAGCGTCAACGTCTTGCGATGCAGCAGGTCCATGGGAATGGCTCGTTCCACCGTGGCTCCATTCGGCACCCTCGCGGTGGTTGGAAAATTCATCTGTTTCGAATTGCCGTTCTGCGAGACCGAATATCCGCCGACCACCAATGGACCCTGGGCTTCCGCATAGATCTGACCGTCCGCTCCGTAGAGCGGCGCCATGAGCAGCATGCCTCCGGACAAACTGCGCGCATCTCCGGTGGACGAGACGGTGATGTCGATCTTCGAGCCAGGCTGCGCGAACGGCGGTAAGCTCGCCTCGACAAATACACCCGCCATGTTTTTTACCATGATGGAAGTGAGAGGATACGGAACCGTGATTCCCAGGCGCTGCAGCGTGGACAGCAGCGTCTGCAGGGGGAAGTAGGTCATCTGGCTGTCGCCGGAATTTTGCAGTCCAACAACAATGCCGTAGCCAATCAATTGATTGTCGCGAATTCCCTGCACCGAACTGATCGCTTTCACCATAGCGACTTGAGTGGCCGGCGCATTCGAAGCGGCAGGTACGGGAAGAGCCGCCGAAGATTGTGGGTTGGCCAAGCGCTGCGACGATGATTCCAGACTCGTGCTGACGGGATTCGCGGCCGCGGGCGTGGGGATCAGGGTTGCCTGGGATGCGACTTGCCCGAAGAGGCTGTGGAATTCGAATATCAGCAGAAGACCCACGAGAATGACGCCCAGCCGGTAGCGGCAGAACTTGTGGGCTTGCGCGGGATGGAGGATCGATGTCATGCTCTGCGGCTTTCCACGTCAGGGAATCAAGATGCGCTGCAATATGCGCACCACAGGATTAGCGCGGTAGGTGGAGTCGTTGACGATGCCCTTGCCCACCACCTGGACCTGCAGTCCGGAAATGGCGGTCGACATTACCTGGTTGCCCGGACTCACATCCTGCGGGCGTACCAGGCCGCGCATCACAATCGTTTCCGTTTGCTGATTGAACTCCAACTGGCGGGCCGCTTCGATCACCAGAATTCCATTGGGTAATACATCCACCACTTCTCCACCAATGGTGGTATTCAGGCTGGAGTCGGTCACGCTCTGGCCCTGCGCATTCAAGCTGGAAGAAGCGTTTTGATTGACGGCATTGTTGGCCGCGCTCGAGGCGGAAAAAGTTCCGAACAAGGCACTCAATTGCGATATCGCGGTAGAGGCCCGCGAATTCTTCACCGTGCCGCCGGTGGAAGCCGACAAGTTCTCCGAAATGATGATCGAGATTAGGTCGTGCGGGTTTAGTGCCTTCACGTCGGTCGGCAGAGAGGTCAGTCGCCCGGTCGCACTCCAGATGGAACCGTCGCTGGTGCCGCCGGGATACATCTTGCGGACCTGCGCGATGTAGGCTGCCAGGTCTTCACTCGCCGGATTCGGCTTGATCGGTGAATTCTTCTTGTCTTTTGCCCATGCGGCGGGGCAAGCCAGTATCACCATGAGAAGAACGGCTGCCGACGACGACGCGCGAGACGATAAACGTGGGTTCATGGAATCAGCTCCGCGGAATCCTTGCCCACAACGACTCCAGCCAGCAGCGCGGTTTGACCCATACGCCGCACATGGATGATTTGCCCGACACGTCCATATTCCAGGGAGACAACTTGCATCTCCAGTCGAACGTTCGCATCCGAACTCCAAAGCCGAACCAGATCGCCGGCACGAATTACAGGCACCATTGTGGAAGGATCCGGCGTAGAAGGATTCGCGAGCACTGCGGCGGGCGGCGGAGGAACCTTCGGCGCCGCGGATATCGCAGGACGACGCACGACCGCTGCCTGAACCCCAGGTTGAGAGACTGCGTGGAGGGGCGGCAACGAAGAGAACGATTCCGCAGCTAGCGTCGGAACGACCGTATTTTCCGTGGACAATGCGACAATTTCCAAAGGCCGTTCCGGGTGCGTACAGTTTGCGACCAGCGCCCAGCGGCGATGCAATTCCGGATCGACTACTATGCGGGTAAGGCGATAGAAGTCGGTGGAAGAAGGTGCGGGTCTTGCGTTCGTCGCGGCGACCTGTCCGGTCGGGAGCGCCTGCTCCGGAGTGCGCGCCGAACAGGGTGCCTGGGCAAAGCTGCAGCCGCTGAGCATCGCAATCATTACGCCGAGAATGGACCGTCTCCACATCCTGAGGCTTCGCATCGAATCTTTGTGAACCCGCATGCCATCCATCGCGTCCGCCGTTACTTCACCAGGTTGTTTACCTGCTGATACATGTCGTCGGCGGCTGTAGCGACCTTGGCGTTGCTCTCATACGCCCGCTGGGCCATGATCATCGCAACAAATTCCTGCACCACATCGACGTTTGAATTTTCCAGATACCCTTGCTGCAATGTTCCCAGTCCAGTCGCATCTCCCGGATTGCCCAACACCGCCTGGCCCGACGACAGTGTCGCCTGAAACAAATTGGAACCAACATTATTGAGACCGCCGGGATTGGTGAACGTTGCCAGCTGAATCTGGCCGAGTTGCGACGGATTGGCCTGCCCTGGAAGAGTTGCATTCACCACGCCGTACTGCGTGATCGTGACCGAGGTGGCGTTGGAAGGAATAGTAATCGCGGGCAGCAACATGTTGCCGTTCACATCCACCATTTGCCCCTGGTTGTTGAGCTGGAAATTCCCGGCGCG
Source organism: uncultured Acidobacteriota bacterium (assembly GCA_963735505.1). GTDB lineage: Bacteria > Acidobacteriota > Terriglobia > Terriglobales > Acidobacteriaceae > JAKAAZ01. The sequence goes on from CAVTLR010000019.1 coordinate 1,369,897, forward strand.
AGAATAGGCAATGCTGCCATCGGGAAGCTGGACCTGGAAAAAACCATTGCCCTGGATCGCCAGATCGAGCGGATTGTTGGTCTGATTCAGGCCGCCTTGCGTCAGGATGGTTTCGCTCTCGGTGGAGCGTGTTCCCAATCCAACTTGCAGGCCGGCGGAAACCGTCTGGGCACTTTGCGCGGCTCCGGGAGTGATCAGGTTCTGGTAGATCATGTCCTGAAACTGCAGCACCTTGCTGCGAAAGCCGACGGTACCGGAGTTCGACAGGTTGTTGGCAATCGTATCCAGGTTAAGTTGCTCGGCGCTCATGCCGCTGGCGGCTGTGTATAGTGCACGAATCATGATGAAGTCTCCTGACTGAATCTTTCGTTCCGGCCGTTCTGCTCTCTACCGTCTCCGCCTGGGAGATTGCGGGAGCGCCCGGCTTGCATCAAACTCGCGGCAACTCCTGACTCGCTTGCTGATCAAGATCGTTGCTGAACACCGACAAGGCTTTCATCATCATTTCCGCCTGTCGCTGCACCAGGATCAACTGCAGTGTTCCCTGCACCACATTTTGGTTCGAGCCTTCCAATTTGCCTTGATGCACTACGGCCGCGGCGGTCAGCTTGGCCGTCTTCGGCGGCGCCTGGTAGCGACTGACGCCTTCCGGCACCAGCGGCGTTCCACCCGCAAACGTGAAGATGCCGATCTTTCCCGCCACGCCACCATGCACCGATATGGTTCCATCGCCGGCAATTGTCACCGGGCCGCTGGGAATGGTGATGGGCTTCCCCGCGGTGTCGAGAACCGGCTCGCCTTTGCGGGTGGTCAGAATTCCTTTACTGGAACGGATGAACGATCCATCGCGAGTGTATTGAGGATTGCCTTGCAGATCCTGGACTGCGAAAAAGCCCTGGCCTTCGAGAGCCAGATCGAGAGGATTGCCAGTGGTCATCATCTGGCCCTGAGATAGATCGATCTGATTGCCACCGAGCACGCCGTAGTCATTGACCGCGGTGTTCAACTGCGAGCCGAATGCGTTGGGGCCCGTCAACGCATCGCTGAAAAATTCACGTTCGGCGCGGAAGCCGGTGGTGTTGGAGTTGGCGAGATTGTTGGCCACAGCGTCGAGCGCCTGTTGTCGCGCCAGTAACCCGGTAAAAGCTGCATAGTATCCGCTGTCCACAGTTGTCTCGTTTCTCCAATGCTGTATATCCATGCACCGTGCGTGCCGGAGTGTGCGGGAAGAAGATTAGAAAAACCTCATTTCGATGCCACCGCATTCCAGTGCCGATCTCGCGGGAATTTCGATAGCAGTCGCGGGCAAGATCATTAGACGCGGTCTCGCGCCGACTCCCTGCCATCTGCCATTCGCATGCCGGCCCGAGGATCGGAGCTTATTCTTCCGGCTGAAATCGAATCAAGACATCTTCCACCTGGTGGATTCTGGGAACCGGACTTACGGAACTGATATGCGGCCCTGCGGCGGGCAACGGAGGCGCGGGATGATGCCACAGGCGCAGCCAGAAATAGCAATGCATCCGTACCAGCTTGGCCTGGTGCGGGCGGACGCGCTCAATGACCGCGGCCACTTCCCTCGCGATCGCGCTGGAGGACCTGGCTTGCAGCAGTTGCGTTTTGGGAAACGGAGCGCGCATCAAGCGCTGCTGCACGCGAAGAAATTGGGAGGCTGTCACCACTCCAGGTTCGATATGAACCCCATTCATCCGTTCCGCGGCAAGAGCCACGGAAGAATCCACGCGATCCTCAAACGCCAGATACGCCAGGCGGCCGGAGCCATTGCGCAGCGGCACCATCCCATAGGCATCCAGCAGAAGTCGAGGAATCAGGGTGGACATGGTCTCTGGCGCTTGACCGGAAAAAGACAGGACCGGACATCCCCACTGCATGCTGAGGGCGCGCGTCACCTGCTCTTCCGATAGGTTGCATTGCTGCATCAACCACTTGCCAATGCGAGCTTTGCCGCCGGCTTCCCGCTGCGCATCGAGCGCCCGGCGCAATTGCTCCTGGGTAATCCATCCCTGCGACAACATGAGCAGTCCGATGGGAATGCGGTGCTTGTGTTGCTTGGGTTCCAGTGGCGTGCCATCGCCCAGTTCGCGCTCCACTGCATTCTCAATCAGCACTCGCATGCAGTCAGCGCTGCAGGCCCATTGGCCCTCGAACCGGGGAACATTCCGGCGTCTCCACAGGCGAAGCCAACTGGTATTACAGTCAGCGTTCATGCAGGTATTCATCAGCGGCAAATGTGCTGGCGTTTTGCCCCAGTTCGACGGCCACGCGTCGGGAATTCGCGCCGCCTCCGCCCAGGTCACTGGAAGCTTATGCATAGCTGCTTTTCGATTCGCGCCGAGTTGCCCTGTCCACATGGTCATATCGATTCCCCTTCGTGTTCTTCAAGGTCACATTGCAGGATGACTACATTTCGCGGGCGCATGGCGCAAATCGCGTGCCGCGGTCGATCCAGGAATGCTTAAAACAAGCAACGGATGGTCTCCAGGCGGCGGCGCGGCTCTGCAACTTCGGTGACATGCAGCGCGAAGTTTCCACCCACCAGGACAACTTCGCCTTTGGCAACAATGCGATCGCCCACCACCAATTCGACCGGCTCGCGCACGTGGCGATCCAGCGGCAATACGTCGCCCGGCCCCAGTTCCAGCACTTCGCGCAGTGGCAACTCCAACGCGCCGAAACGCAGTGTGGCTTCGAGTTCGATATCGAGCAGCAGGTCGAGTCGCTGTTTCGTGCGCGGCTCAGTATAAGGATTCGGTTCTTTCGCGGCAGTCTCTTCCGCCCTGTGCGAAACCGGCGGAGGATCGATGCGCGATTGGGTTTCGACGGGCTGCGCTGCCGGGGAATCTTCGCGCGGCGCGGTGACCGTTTTCGGCACCGGAACTTCGTCATTAGGCTCGAACGGCGAGGCTGCCCCTGCCACCGTCTCGACCGTCTCGACCGTCTCGTGAGAAGCTTCCTCCGGCTCGGGCCGATCCACTTCAAGCGCAGCTTCATCCTCGCCGGGGAAGGCGACCTGAGCGCTGACAGACAGGGCGAACTCGGCTTCAGCCGCCTGCAGGATGCACTCCTGAATCGCAGCCCCGGAGGCCGCCGTATCGGCACCTGCAGCGGAATCCATTCCATCCACCGCGGTCGTACCCTTCAGCACAATCGTGCAGGCATTCTCAGAATCGTCGACGATCTCCTGCGACAATCGCGCCGCGAGCTTGCCGCCGGCTGCGGTCAGCCAGATCTGCCAGACTTCCAGGCCCTCTTCTGTCCACGCTGCCTGCGGATTGACGGCTTCTCCAGCGACCATTTGCGACAACTGCATCAGGCTCTGCGCCGAGGCGGTCACGTACAGGACTCCATGGACGGGGCCTTCGAGCAGGAGCTGGCTCCTGTAGGCGCTGGCGGCCGACGGAATTTCCGTCACGGTCCGCGATGTCACCGGAACGCGCACCAGCTCTTCCAGCTCCGCGCGCATGATTTCGAACCACAGGTCGAAGACTCGCCGATTGTTTGCCATGCTTACCGTCTCACTTTCCTCGTAATAGAACCATCTTCACCGCAGCGATTCCAATACCGCGACGACGACACGCCCTCATTCCACAGTGCGATTTAACAAGGGATTATTTCTTGCCGTAATCTGCGCGCCGCGGTGCTGGTCGGCGCGAACCGGGACTGCGTGGAACAAAGTAATTCCCGCGATGCGCAATTCCGAAACCTGTGTGGCCGGCAAATTCAGCCGGACAATGGAGCCTTCCTGCAGATCGTCCAGCTCGCTTGCCGGGATACGGACCGAGGGCAGCTGCAGCGCTCCCCGCAGCCGTATGTGCTGCAACCGTTCTCCCACGCGCGCCACAATCTCCGGTGAGCGGCGACGATTCTGCCTTCCCCAATCGGTGATCAGTCGGCGCAAAATTGTGTTCGAGACCACCGCCGGAAAGACCAGGTTCAGATTGCCCTGGACATGCGGCATGCGAATTTCAAAGCTGATGGAAAGCGTTTTTTCGGTAGGCGACATCAGGCGAGCAATCTGCGTCTGCTGCTGCCGTTTTTCGAAATTGAACGTCAACCCGACCGGCTGCCAGGCAGAAGTCAATTCGCGGCAGCTCACTTCAATCACGCTGGCCAAAATTGATTCTTCAATGTCCGTCAGTTCGCGCACTGCGGCCGCCCGGCCTTCACCGCCCAGCAACAGATCGATCATGGGAAGCGCCAGTGCCAGATCCAGTTCCAGGCCGCAGACGGCTCCCAGCGGCTCCAGGCGCACCGAAGCCACATAACAAATCTCGGGAATGCGCCCGATGAATTCCGAATACGGCAACTGCTCCGCTGAAGCCAGCGCCACTTGAAAATGGCAGCGCAGGAATGCACCGAGATTATGCGTCAGGTTGCGCGCAAAGTTATCGTTGAGCAGGCTGATGGCCCGCATCTGTTCACCGTTGATCTGGCCCACACGCGAGAACGTGAAGGGTTGAAAGGCTGCATTGGCCGGATGCTCCTTCGCGCTGTTGCCACGGCTGCGAGCGGCGGCGAAGAGAGCGTCGATTTCCTCCTGCGCTAACGGCTTATCCATTTTCCGTCTCCCTCCTCAGGCGGTCGCACCACCGGATGCCCGTCCCGTGCACGGACGCCAAGGAGACTTATTCCTGCGGCTGAATTTGCGGGGCGGTGCGCTTTGGAACGACCTCCGTCCGGCTTGCGATTTGGCGCCTGCGCAGCTTTTGCAGGGTCGTTCGCCAACAGGGAACGCAGGTGTAATACAGCAGAAGTATGGATTTGAGAGACGCGCGACTCCACCACATCCAGGGTGAGTCCGATCTCCTTCATCGTCATTTCTTCGTAGTAGTAGAGAGTCAAAACCAGGCGCTCCCTTTCCGGCAACGCTGTGATCGCATCGGCAAGGCGGGCACGCATTTCTGCCTTCAGACATTGGAAGAGAGGCCCTTCCTCCGGGGAGCTGGGGACATACGCCACTTCATCGTCCGAGGAATCCTCGGAGTGAGCAACGTCGAGACTGCCAATTTCCAGGCCCCTCAGGTCGGTCAAAAGATGCTGGTACTCGTCCAGAGACATGTTCATCTGGACGGCCACCTCGTTTTCCATGGGCGTTCTGCCCAGGCGGCCGGTCAAAGTGTGCATAGCGGTTTCAATGGCTCTGCCTTTGCGGCGCAAGTCGCGCGGACTCCAATCGAGCGTCCGCAGACTGTCGAGAATGGCGCCGCGAATTCGAAATTGAGCATAGCTGCGGAATTGCACTTTCTTGCCCGCATCGAACTTGTTGAAGGCATCGGCCAGCCCGAGCATGCCAGCGCTCACCAAATCGTCCATTTCCACGTGCGCCGGAAGATGCTCATGAATACGGCGCGCGATATATCGCACCACCGGAAGATGCTCCATCAAAATCTGTTCGCGCTCGGCCGCGCTCATCTGGTTGAACGACGTGTCTGGAATTGGCTCCTCAACGGCGGGTGCTTCCGGCACGTCTTCTCCGGTCAGTAGCGTAACGGGGGCATTTGGTTCGCGATCCGCTGCGCGGGGAAATTTCGGTACGGGCATCGTGCTCACTCTTTCTGCATGCCGGCGAACGGCTTGCCGGCGCCAATCATCTAACTCAACGTTCCTAACGACCGCACCCGTATATCCACGGGAAGTTCAGCGGGTGCGACCACAGAGACCCTGGGCATAAACGGCTCCAGCCAGCGCCGAAGGTAATACCGGGCAGGGCTGGAGCAAAGCAGTACTGGACTTCCGGAAGTCGACGCTCCGCCCGTCAATTGTTTCCATGACTCAACGATGCGGCGCAGGAATGTGGTTGCGTTGCGCGACGGCTGACTTCCGTCTCCCAACAAGCGTTGTGTGCTTTCGCCTTCGATGGTGGCCAGCACTTCCTCTTCGAGCGACGGATCCAGAACGAAGACGCGCATCTGGCCTTCGCCATCCAGCATCGGCTGCATCAGCGTGCGTCCCATGGACTGGCGAATCGTCTCCACCAGGTGGACTGTGTTCTTGTTGGTGGCTGCGGCTTCCACCATCACTTCCAGCAGCGATCCCAGATCGCGAATCGAAACCTGTTCGCGCAACAACTGCTGCAATACCCGCTGCACTTCTCCCAGCGTCATCAGCTTCGGCACCAGTTCTTCGATGAGCTTGGGATGAGTCTCCTGCAGACTGTCGAGCAGCCGCTTGGTTTCCGCGCGGCCCAGCAGGCGATGCGCTTCGCGACGAATCACTTCTCCCAAATGGGTGGCGATGACGGTGGTGGGATCGACCACGGAATAACCGGCAGCCATGGCCTGTTCCGACAGCGATGGCTGGATCCATCGGGCCGGCACGCCGAATGCAGGCTCCCGGGTTTCGGTTCCAGGCAAGGCGCGCGCTTTCGGATCAGCATTGACGGCCAGCAGTTGATTGCCTTCCGTCTGCCAGCGGGCCATTTCCGCGTTGCGCAGCGAGATGATGTATTCCCGCGGCTTCAGGCGCAGGTTGTCGGTGATATGCACGGGTGGAATAATGAAGCCCAGTTCCCTGGCCAGGTGTTTGCGCAGCGCGCGTACCCGAGCCAGCATCTGGCCTCCCTGCTTTTCATCCACCAGTGGAATCAACTGAAATCCAATTTCAAGACTGAGATCATCGATCGGCAGCAGGCCCGCAAGATTATCTGCCTGCGCCCCGGTCGCAGCCTTGGCGTCTTTGCCGGATGTCGCGGCTTCGTTTTCGGCAACTGCTGTCGGCTCGGGCATTCGATAGGCCATATAGCCCAGGCCGGCCGCCATCAGCAGAAACGGCAGCTTGGGCAGACCCGGAATCAAGGCCATGATGGTCAATAGGCCGGAAGCAATCCACAAGGTGCCAGGACGTTGAAAGATCTGGGCGCCAATCTCCGCGCCCAGGGAGTTCGATGAGGATGCCGCGCGCGTCAACACAATACCGCCGGCTACAGAAACCAGTAAGGAGGGAATGGTGGTGACCAGTCCATCTCCGACGGTGAGTACGGTGTAGGTTCGCAGCGCTTCGCCGACGGCGATGTTTTGCTGGAACACTCCAATCAACAGGCCGGCAATAATATTGATGGCGGTGATCAGGATTGTCGCCATCGAATCTCTCTGATTGAATCGCGCAGCGCCGTCCATGGCGCCGTAGAACTCGGCTTCACGCGCAATCGCCTGGCGCCGTTTGCGCGCGGTCGCTTCGTTGATCACGCCGGCATTCAGATCGGCATCGATCGCCATCTGCTTGCCCGGCAGCGCATCGAGGGTGAATCGCGCCGTCACTTCAGCGGTCCGCACTGCGCCGTGACTCACCACCAGGAACTGAATCGCAATCAACGCCAGAAAAACGACAAAACCAACAATGTAGTTGCCGCCGACCACAAACTGCCCGAAGGCCTCAATCACCTGGCCCGCGGCACCGGTGCCCTCAAAGCCATGCAGCAGAATGCGGCGGCTGGAGGCAAGGTTGAGCGACAGCCGAAACAGCGTCAGCAGAAGTAACAATGTGGGGAAGACAGAAAATTCGACGGCCTTCCGTAACTGCACGGCGGAAAGAAAGACCAGGAATGAAGCGGTGATCGAAATCGTCAGCAGTAAGTCGAGCGCGAACGCCGGCAACGGTACCAGCATCACCAGCACCATGCTGATGGCAGTGGCCGGCAACAGCATTTCGTGGGCGCGACGACTCATTTCCGGGGTGAGCCAGCGCAACAGGCTGCTGGCTTTCTGCTGGGATTCCGGACCCGGATTCTGTGCTACCACTTGCGTGCTCACTCGCCTGCTCCTGTTTCGCCATCGGTCCCGTTGACGGAGGGAGTGTCTGCGATGGGATCGTGATCGGCTGCATCCTGCATAGTTGGGCCTGTTGCTGAATCTGGTGCACCCGTCGTGCCAAAGTCGGTCTTGGTTTCGTTGGATTTTTCTATTCCGTTACCGAGCCGAAGCTGCGAAGGCGGGGACGTCGTTCCTGGACGCACCGGTTCCTGCGGCCGACGTTGTTCGCGCGAACTGGCACGCATCTTCTCCTCCACCTGCTGGCGATAGAGGAAAGCCAGAATGGCAGCAACAGCCGCGTACAGATCGTGCGGAATCGATTGCCCCGGCTCTACCGAGCGGAACAGGGAGCGTGCCAGGGGAGGATTTTCGACGATGGGAACGCCCGCCCAGCGGGCCTCATCCTTAATCCGCTCCGCCATCAGATTTCTTCCCTTGGCCAGCACCTTGGGCGCCTGCAGGGTTTCAAAGTTGAATTCCAGCGCTACGGCGTAATGGGTCGGATTGGTGATGACAACGCTGGCTTTTGAAACATCGGCCTGAAGTTTGCGTCGGCGCATTTGCCGCTGGATCGATCGAATGCGGCTGCGAATCTGCGGATTGCCTTCCATCTCCTTGTATTCCTTGCGCATGTCTTCTTTGCTCATGCGCAAGCGCTGCTCCCAACTGCGCCATTCCACGACGTAGTCCAAAGCCGACCAGCAGAGCAGGATGCCGCTGGTTGCCAGCAACAGGCGATACTGGCTTTCAAACAGCAGTGGCAATTGCTCCAGCGACAGGACCGGCAAGGAGAGGACCGTGTGCTGCAAAATATTCCAACCCAAAATCATCACTAGGGTTGCCGGAACCAGGGACTTGAACAGCCGTGTGGAGGAGCGCAGCGAGAAAAGATTTTTCAAGTTCGATGCGGGAGACAGCCGGTCAAACTTCGGCTGCATCGACTCCCCATGAAACTGCAAGCCACCCGATTGCGCCATTCCGACCATCAGGCCGGCCGCTAGAATGGCAGCCAGCACGATCATCACAGGAAAAGCAGTCTGATAGACGCTGGCGCGCACCATATCGTTGATCACTGCGCCATCCTGCAGACTCATATCCTGGTGACTGCCAAGATCGAGAACATGGACGTACGCCGCTCGCCATCCCATGGCGAATCGCTCTGTCACCATTCCGATGGCGAGCACACCAGCTCCCATTCCAATGGCGCTGGTCAGCTCGCGGCTGTGCACCATGTCGCCGCGCTCGCGCGCCTTCTGCTTCTGTCGCGGGGAGGCTTTCTCTGTTTTGTCGCCGTTCTCGCCTGCCATATGCCCCTACGCGCGATGCGCCGCGAGAACCAGTTGCATGCCTTGATTCAGCAAGCCGTCGAAACGGGCTTCAATGAAACGAGGCCATATCCCCAGCGAACCGATCAGAACGATGTAGCCGATGAGAGTCTTCAGCGGAATGCCGACAAATAACACTGGCAGCTGGGGCGACATGCGACCGACCAGCGCCACAACTACCTCGACCAACAGTGTGGCGGCAATGACAGGCGCCGCCAATTGCACCGCCGCCAGAAACACTCCGCTGGTCATCTCGACCAGGGTCAAGGTGGCACGCGTGTTGATCCATGCCGTGCCCACCGGAACCACAGCGAAGGTATGCATCAGCGCGGAGAGCAAGGTGCGATCCAGGCCCGCTGCCAGCAACACCAGCAGGCCCACTGTATTCAACAACTGGCTTAACAGCGGCGTCTCGATGGATGAGTTGGGATCGAGCACATTCACCAGCGAGAAACTGAACTGCAGTCCCAGCAGTTGACCGGAGAAATTCAACATCTCCATCAGAAGCGTGAGTGACAGGCCGAAAAGCAAGCCGGTACTCAACTCGCCCAGCATCGATGTAAGCCCCAGTTCCGGCATCACGCCTGGATGGCTGGCGGCGATGGGAGTCAACAGAGCGGCCACGACGAACGTAAATAGAGTCTTCACCGTGCGAGGGATCGCGGCGGAAGAGAAAAACGGAACAAACAACATCAGGCCGCTGACACGAATCAGCACCAGGATGCCTGCGGCGAAAAATGCGCTCCAGTCCGTCATATCTTTTCCCTACTTCCGACCGACAATATCGTGCCTTCGACAATCGCGAATCGTAACTTCAACCCAGAAACCGGTGAAAGTCTCGAAACAGTGAAATGGTGTAACCCACCAGGTTGCGCAGCAGCCAGGGCATGCCCACAATCGACATAACGGCTACGGCTGTGAGCCGGGGAATTGTCGTGATGGTCTGCTCTTGAATCGAAGTCAACGTCTGCAGCACACTGAGAGCGATGCTGATAACCGCAGCTGCCAGCAGCAGCGGCGCGCTCAAAAGCATGGCCTCCATGAGTAAGTGCCGCGCTAGTTCTGTTACCTGGTCCGGACCCATGCGGGATTTCCTTTCGCGGATCGACGTGGCTTTCGATCGGAATCAAAAACTTTTCAAGAGCGAGCCCGCCAGCAAGTTCCATCCATCCACCATGACGAACAGCAGAATCTTCAACGGAGTCGAAATCACCACCGGCGGCAATTGCAGCATTCCGATGGCGGTAGTGATGGAAGCCACCACCAGGTCCACCAGCAAAAATGGGAGGAAGAGGACCGCTCCAATCTGGAAACCCGCCTTCAGCTCTGACAACATATAGGCCGGAACGACCACCCGCAGCGGCAAATCTTCAGGCTTCGCGGGTCGCTGATCCATGGTGGCGGAAGCGAACAGAGCCAAATCCTTTTCCCGAGCGTAGTGCAGCATATAAAGTTCCGGCGGTCGTGAACCACGCTCGATCGCCTGCGTCCCGGTGATCTGGCCGTTGCGAAAAGGTTCGACCGCCTGCTGGTCGACCTGCACTAATACCGGATGCATCAGGAACCAGGTCATCATCAAGCCCAGCCCCATCAGCACCTGGTTGCTGGGCGCGGTCTGGGTTCCCAATGCCTGCCGCAGAAAATGAAACACCACCAGCAGTCGGACCATCGGCGTCATGGAAAGAAGCAGCGCCGGAATCAAGGTAAGAAACGTGAGGACAAAAATGATCGTCCAGGGAACGGTTCCATTGCCAGCGATGCGCAGCCCATTCGTTGTCGGCTCCACCAGTGGAGCGGGCGCCAGCAGAAGTAACCCAGGGAGATTCATCGCGGACGCAGCCGCTCTGCATCTTGCAGGCTCGTGGCTGGGTGAAGGTCGGGCGTCGCTACCGGGACGATTACCGTAATATGCTCCGCGCCGCCGCCTACCAGAAATTGCACGCCATCCACTTCCACCAGGGAAAGATGCCGTTTGGCTCCCAACGCCAGTTGTCCGACCAGGCGCAATTGCGGGGCCTGCGCCACCCCGGACTTGCATTTTGACTGGATCCACCGTGTCACACGCACCAGGAACTGCATCATCGGCGGCGTCCGGTCCAGAGGCGGGATCCAGCTGCGCCAACCGGACTTAGATTGCACGGATTCCCGCGCTCCTGCGCCTGGCAGAACCCCCAGTGCATCGCAAGCGTGAAGTGACATTTGTCCCGGCACGCCCACCAACCCGTTCGCTGTTCTCCACATTGCAACCATTTCCCTGGCCATCGCGACCTTTCTGTTGTGACCCCGCATTTCGTTGGGTCATCTGCCCATCTTCATAGCAGCCGGGTTATGCGAATCGCCATCCCCTGGTCGACTGCTTCCATCTCCACCCACGCCAACTGAACGTCTTCAATCGCCAGCGGAAGATCTTCGCCGCTGGACCACGCGGTTTCGATCAGTTGCCCGGCGGCGAGCGCGAGCAAATCTCGAACACAAAACCGCGCTACCGGCAGGGACACGCCCATCTGGATTGGGAGCCACTCGATGGCCGGCCATGCGTTGCGCTGGGCGATCGCCGGCAGCAGCTGCGTAGACTCCGGCTTGGACGCATCGACAGAAGCAAATACAGCGCCGGTTCCATCCTGCTGCTGCGAGGCGGGTTCCTGCAGTACTTCCATGGAGTGCATCCTTTATTGGTGCAGCATCTCATTGCGATCAAGACAGCACCATGAGTGGATCCAGGGACCAGCGCTTTTGCCGGATCGCCTTGCCCGAAAAGAATTCATCCGACGCGAATTCCACTCGCCTCAGAATGTGCGTGATCGCTGTAACAATGAAAGGAAATGCAGGAATGGAACCAAGGGAGGAGATGGAGAATAAGAAAGTTCTTAGAAGTTCTAAAGTTCCTGTCGGACCTGTCGAAAGAACCGGCGGATCGAAGCGAAGCCGGCCGGTACGCCAACTTCGCCTCAATCCACCGAAGCAATCAGCCTTGAATCATATTGATGGTGGCCTGGGTAACGGTATTAAAGGTGGTCACCGATTTGGCATTGGCTTCATAGGCGCTTTGCGCCACGATCAGGTTGGAAAATTCGCTGGAGATATCGACATTCGATTCCTCCAACGCTCCGCCTTCCATGGTGCCGCGTCCACCGGTACCGGCAACGCCCACGGTTGCCTGCCCGGAGGCCAGAGTCGCGGAAAAATTGTTGTTCCCCAGGCGCGCCAACCCCTGCTCATTATTCACTGTCGCAACCGCCAATTGTCCGACCGCCTGAGTCTGCCCGTTGGAGAATTGCACCGAGATGGTTCCGTCGGAACCGACAGAAAAACCCTGATAACTTCCGCTCGAATAGCCATTCTGCGTGGTGCTGCCCACGGTGGACGCGGACGCCACCTGGGTCAATGTGGGATTATTGTTGGAATCGTACAGGTTCCAGCTGAAGTTGAGATCTTTGGCCCCATCTGCAAGCGTGCCAAAGCTGATGCCCGATACGTTGGCGGCAGGAGACGTGAGTTTTCCGGTGTTATCGAACGTGAGCGTGCCGGTGGTGTTGGCAGTAGCGCCGGAATAATCGCCGGCGGGAAGCGAGATGGCGTAGGTCCAGCTATTGCTGCCCTGGCTGGTGAAATTCACCGTGGCCACATGGCTTTGCCCGAGCGAATCGTAGACCGTCACCTGCGCCGGAACAATGGTTCCGGCGGGCGAGCTGGCGTCCAAATTGGTTGCATTCAAAGCGAAGCTAGTGGTCGCGTTTGGCTGCTGGGTGGCGCCCAAAGGAATTTGAATCGCCGCCAGCGGCGCATTGGTATTGACTACGCCGTCGCTCGCCGGATATCCCATCACGGCAAGTCCATCCACGCTGGTCAGATTTCCGTCTTGATCGGTTTGAAAATCTCCGGCGCGAGTATAGGCTGGCGTGCCGCCGTTGTTCAACACAAAGAAACCATTCCCGGTCAGCGCGACGTCACTCGGACTGCCGGCAGCGGTGTTAATACTGCCAAGCGTGAAGTCCGTGGAATTTGCCGCAACCTTGACGCCCTGACCTGCCAGCACCGGGTCGCCGGAACCGGACGAACCCACTTGCTGATAGAACAAGTCTTCAAACGAAGTGGATTGGGACTTGAAGCCGGTCGTATTCAGGTTGGAAATATTATTCGCGATGGTGTTGAGTTCGGTTTGATCCGCGTTCAACCCGGTCAGTGGAATAGAAAAGGAAGCCATGAGATTTCTCCTCGAAAAGCATGATCTGATTGACTTTCATCGCGACAATATCGCGCGTATTTTTAGCCCTTTATCGCACCGGGTTCGCTGACCCAGTGAAAGTTGCTCCGGGAATGGAATGCTGCAGCGCCCGCATCACCTCCGGATTCAGAGGAACTTGACTCGGCGACTGCGCCTGCGTTGGCAGCGTGGATGCCTGGGTGAATGCGTTCGCCACAGCGGAATCGGCCGAAGCCGGCAGCTGGGCATGACTTCCCAACGGGAGAAGATGAGCGGCAGTTGCGGACGCCGCAGAGCTCGGCGTCGCCGCGCTTTTCGCTGTGGTCGCGGTCGCAGCCGCTGGGGATGGACTGCTGACAGCACCTCCACTGGTCGTGGCGCTACCGGTTGCGGTGGTCAACGTCTGATTGATCTGGACCAGTTGTTCCAGGCTGTTGACCCCGACCAGTTGCGTAATGTACTGCATCGGATCGGTCTGCGTGGTGGGATCCTGATTCTGAATCTCCGTGACCAGCAGGGTCAGGAAATCATTCGCCGTGATCGTTGCCTGGTTGGTGGAGGAACCGGTTGTGCCCGTGCTACCGGTACTGGAGGTATCGAGCGCGTTCACTCCGTTTGCCTGCGCTTGTGGCTGCGACTTCGATTCGAATGGCGACGTGACAGCCTGTTTCACATGATCCAGAATTCCCAGCAGAAGACTCATCGTGATACTTCCTTTCCGTCGATACTTCGGTGCAATGTTTACGCTCGAATGCTGAAATGATGCCCGTCGTATGAGAAGTTCGCTCCTGGGTTCGCGGGGACGGTCGATCGAGTACCCGGACCCGCTTTCCACTTGTTGCTGCCGGAACTCGCTATGACGTTGGTCGAACTGGTCTGCGCGTCGCGTTGCGAGGCAGTCTGGCCTTGCGATCCTGTTCCCGCCTGCCCTCCCGTCAGCGACGATTCCACATGAACTTGTTGCACGCCTGCTTGATGTTCCTGCAGATAGGTCGCCATGGTTGGCAGAACAGAGGTCAAAGCCGCATGGCTGGCGGATGAACTGGTGGTTAACGCAGCTGCGATCTGTCCAGAAATTCGTTCGGCTCGCACCTCGACCCAACCCAGCGACGGATCAGAAACGCCGACCGCAACTTGATGGGGTGCGACGTGCAAAAGCACGCCGCGCTCTCCAGAATCCGCACCGTCCAGGGCCGTAAATGCATCCGCGACGGTCGCGCGCGGCGTCGTTGCCACGGCAGTCGACGACGGAAATGCTCCAGGAGCGACGGAGTGATTGCCGGAAGAGACACCGCCGGGACTGGCCTGTAGTCCAGCGCCAGAGCCCGCAGAGTTCGCATGCGGATCGGGAAGATCTTTCGCAGCCGTGGCTGGCATCGGCGTCGTCACAGTGAAATCGCCGCTTTTCGAGGCTTCGCTGCTATGAATGGAAGCTGACGTTCCACTGCCGACTGCAGTGTTTCCATCGGTACCGGAGCTGGCGGCCCCGGTGGCGCTGACCGCGTTGGACGTATTCGCATCGGATGAGGAATTTGCATTCCCGTTTGTGGCTGCATGTGCCGAGGTTCCATCCGGTGCAGAAGCGGGATGACTTCTGCCAAAATCTTCGGATCCGCTATTGTGACCTGCGCTCGAGGTTGCAGTCGCATTCGTTGTGGTTGCAGGATTCGAGACCGCACCGTCCGAGGAAACGCCGGCTCCACGCGGTTGCATCGCCGCCGCACCTGTGACCCTATCCGTTTGCGGGGCGGGCGTGGTCAACCCTGGCGCCGTTGCTCGATTCGAGATAGAAGAATTAACTGGCATTGCGGGACTGCCGATGGATTTCGATTTCGATGGAACGAGGTCAGTTACACCCGCCGCAGCGCCCTTCTCTCCGGGAAAGTTCACCACGGTGGGCTTGGCCACAATCCCGGGAACAGAAGCAATTCCGATCGGCATCGCTATCGCGGCGGTAGGAGAACCCGAAGCGTCCTGACTTTTATTCGCATCCTTCAATGAACCGGTTTGTTTCCGCCCGTTACCCGCAGGCGAACTTCCCGCCTCTGTGGTGTCCGTGCGCGCCTGCTGGGACGTCCCTTCGCTTGATCGAGCCGCAGCGGCGGCTGCAAGAGTCGATGACTGCGATTGTTCCTCTACCAGCGGCGAAGCGGATCCATTCAGATGTGCTGACGGTACAGAGAGGGCTGCCGATGACTCGACGGTATCACCGAGATCTGTCGTCTGCGTCGAAGCTTTTCCACTCACAGGTTGGATGGGCGAGGGAGAGACTACCACATCCTCCTGATTCGATTTCATTCCGGTCGTTATGCTGGCCCCATTGAACTGCAGGCGCGAAGAGGTTGGCGCAACCGAGGGGTAAGAAGCTCTCTGAGCCGTTTGTACAGGCCGCGTTGTGTATGCCGTTTGCGCCGGAGATACGGCGGACCGCATGACGTCAGCAAACGGCTGGCCGGGCGCTGCACTTCCGAAGCCCGCGCTCGGCGGTAGCGGCATGGCGCTGTTCGGAGTTGCAACGTCGATCGGCTGTATCGCACTCATGCGGACACCATCTCCAGATAAAGGAGTAGCTTGCAGCTGACGTGCCAAAAGTAATTCCAGCCGATGAGAGATCGATAAGGATTGGCTCAGAATTGCCGAAGAACGCTTTCGTCCAACTTGATCGGAGTTTCGTCGCCGCAGTTTTCTGCGCCAGCGGCCTGAATCCGGTGCAGTTCCTGGCGCTGCTGCGTGCGGCTTCGCTGCGAGAACCATTCATCGGTCTCGGCTTGCGCGCGGCGATTTTTCTCCATCTTTTCTGTGCTAGCGCGCTCTTCGACCAGCTGTTCGGTCTGACGAAGTTCGCGACGCCGCTCGGTATAAACGGCGACCAAAGGCTCCAAGCGGCCCAGCTCCGCCTGGCGAAGTTTTTCCAGGCGCATGCGCCTCCAGCCGAAGAACTCGAGCACCGCCTCTTCCATTAGCCAACCTTTTTCTTCTGCAGGTTCGCCGATATTGTTTGCCGAACTGACGGAGGGTGCGATGGTCGCAGCCTCGTCGTGCAGGCCAGGAATCCAGCTCTCCGCCAGAGCCAATCGCTGCTCCTGCTCGAGAGTCAACTGCCGGGCACACGCGACGGAAACCTGGCGAGCGCGCAGCGCAGCTCGTTCGACTTCCAAACGCGCCTGTTCTTCCGCCAGCTGTCGAATCCGCAATATACGCTGCAGGGCTTTTGCCATAAAAGTAGAATTTCGCCGCCGATCAAATCTGCAGCGCCAGCATCTGGCTGAAAGTTTGTTCGAAGGAGGATCGGTCCTCCGGCTTCTGCTCGAGAAAAGCGCGAAGCTTCTGGCGCGCTGCCAGTGCCCGATCGAGATCCGGATCGGAGCCAGCTTTGTAGGCTCCAATACGAACCAGATCTTCCGATCGTGCATATGCGGAGAGCAATTGGCGAATCAACGTTGCCCGTTCCCGATGCTCCGGGGTCGTCACCGCCGGCATCAATCGGCTGATCGATTCCAGCACATCGACGGGCGGATACCATCCCTCCGATGCCAGCGCTCGAGAGAGCACGATATGTCCATCGAGAAACGATCGGGCTGCGTCGACCAGTGGGTCCTGCAGGTCGTCGCCCTCCATCAACACAGTGTAGAAAGCAGTGATGCTTCCCGCGGCATATTGACCGGCACGTTCGATGAGCCGCGCCATGCGGCGAAACACGGATGGAGTGTATCCACGCGCTGTGGGCGGTTCGCCGGCCGCCAGACCAATCTCCCGTGCCGCCATGGCGTAGCGTGTCAATGAATCGAGCACCAGCAGCACGTGTTTCCCCTGCGCCGCATAAAATTCGGCAATCGAAGTGGCCGCCATGGCCGCCCGCATACGCAGCAGTGGCGACTGATCGCTGGTTGAAACCAGCACCACGGAACGCTTGCGGCCTTGTTCGCCCAGGCTGTCTTCGAGGAACTCTCGAACTTCCCTGCCGCGCTCGCCAACCAGTCCGACGACGGTTAAGTCAGCGGCAGTGTTGCGCGTCATCATGCCGATCAGCGTGCTCTTCCCCACTCCCGAGCCGCCGAAAATGCCCAACCGTTGTCCTCGGCCGACGGTGAGGAGTCCATCGATGGCGCGCAGCCCGGTTCCGAGTCGGGTCTGAATGGGTACTCGATCCATCGGTTGCGGAATCGCTCGCTCGAGAGGATAGCTTTCCTTCACTCTCAGCCGCGGACCTCCATCGAGCGAATAGCCCTGGGCATTCAACACGCGACCCAGCAAATCATCTCCCACATCGATAGAAGGTGTATCACCCAACGCGGCCACACTATCTCCAAAGCGGATGCCATCGGAGGAATCGAGCGTCATGGAAAGGACGTGCGGTCCGCGAAAACCGATGACTTCGCCGGGATGACTGTTGCCCTCGCGATCGAGAATCTCACAACATTCGCCCACAGAACAAAAGGGGCCCTCTGATTCAATCGTCTGACCGGTAGCTTCAATGACGCGTCCGTGCCAGCGCCACGCCGGCCGCTTTTCAAGCCGTCGAAAATACGCGTTCAGAATCTGATCGGAGGCGGATGCAGCTTCCTCGACAGAAGCCGCGTGTTCCGCGCCGCCGCTACCGCCTGGCGTGACCGATCGCATCCATCGCGGAGCAAAATCCTCGACATCCTCGTCGGCCGGATTCGGCTGCCAGCGATCGTCTTGCAACACATCGGGCGCTGCCGAAGATTCCATATCCTCAGACGCGTTCTCCGTCGCCAAAGGTTCCTGGTGCGAACGCTCCTTCGAATCGCGCAGCGGATGGATAGCGGGCTGGAACAGCGAAATCGCGTCCACTCCCAACCCTTCCGGCAACATTGGATCGGACATCGCTTCCTCTCCTTTCCGCCCCAGGAAATCCACCGCTTGGCTCGAACTACACTACGCTGCGGACCGCCGACGCAGCATTCGCGCTGGCTTCCGCTGGCCTGCGATCCAGCAGATCGAAAAAGCCCTTCTCAATTTCTTCTAGTTGCGCACGCACGCCCAGCTCAATCGTTCCCAGTTCCGTTGCCAGAAGACACTCCCCGGGAGAAAGCGAAGGATCTTCCAGGATTCCCGGCTGAATCCGCAGATTGGCACCGGTTCGAAAAAATTCCTTCCAGGGCTCGACCTCCCGTGGCGGAACCCGCATGACGACACGGCTGGAATCGCCCAGCTTTTCCAGCGCCACTCGAACCGCGCCCGCCAGCAATAATGGATCGAGATGCGCCTCTCGATGGAGAACCCGCGCGGCGATCGCCAGTGCCAATCGCACAACTTCTCCCTCGACGTTATGGAAGTAGTTTTGCCGTTCAAGACGGAATTGCTCGAGGGACTGGAGGATCTGCGCCTGCAGCCGTTGCTGTCCGGCGCTGACCTGCTGCTGCACATCCTGGTGACCCTCGCGACGCCCTTGCTCACGAGCTGCGGCGACAGCCTGCGCTGCAGCGGCTCGTTCTTCCTGCAAACGCTGCTCGAGCTCAGCCGCCCTCTGATGTCCATCGGTCTCCCGTTCTTGCCGGCCCTGCATGGCTCGGGAATCTTCCGCGTCAGGAAACTCACCTGCATGGCTGGGAAACACTGTGACCCAGGAATTCGCGGATCCCGATCCATGGTGAGACCCTCTGAGAGAGGCTTCATCCTGTGTTTTGCCGGATTGTGCTGCGGGGTATTGCAGCCGCTCCAGAACCGGAAGGCCGGCAGAGTCGGTTTCCGTTCTATCTGCGCGAATTGCTCGTGTCGCTGCCACTCTTGGTCCTCTTTCATCCTGCAATTCCTGCCACACCGACCGCTTTTCCACGTGAGCGCCGCGATCGATTCTCGACCTCGGCCTGAGAAAGCGAAATCGCCTACACCATCAGGTCATCTTCCTTTTCGGTGGCGAGAATCAGCTTGCCATCCGCTTCAAGTTTTCGCGCAAGGACAAGAATTTCCTGCTGCGCGCCCATCACTTCACGCACCCGCACCGGCCCCAGTACCTCCATATCTTCCTGCAGCATTTCAATGGCCCGCGAACTAAGCGCCTTGAACAGGTGAGCCTTCAGTTCGGGATTCGCGCCTTTCAAGGCCAACGCCAGCTGCTTCTTATCGACCTGAGAGATCAGTTCTCGAATGCTTGCGGCAGGTACCGTCACCAGGTCTTCAAAAGTAAACATGAGATTGCGAATGCTGATGGCCAGCTGGGGATCGTCTTTTTCAATCTGTTCCAGAATGGATTTTGCGGCGAGAGCGTCGAGACGATTCAGCAGATCGGCAACTCCCTTGAATCCGGAGTAGGACTTGCGGTGTGTATCTCCCAGCGACAGTAGCCGCTTGTGCAACACCAGGGCTACTTTCTGCGCCATTTCAGGGGAAAACTGCTGCATCTCCGCCAACCGCCGGATGGAGTCGACTCGCTGCCCTTCGGCCAGTTCCTGTAAAACCTGCGAAGCCCGCTTGGGATCAAGATGGGCCAGCACCAGCGCTACCGTCTGAGGATGTTCTCCTTCAAGAAATTTGCTAAGCTGATGCGGATCCACTTCCTGCAACATCGCCAGATCGCCGTGCTGCGCATCTTGCGCATTTTTCACCTGGCTCAGCAAATCACCGGCGCGCTGCTTGCCGAATGTATCCACCAGCAGCTTGGTCGCATACTCCAAACCGCCATGCACCATGTACTGCTGGGTCTCGATCAATTCGTAGAACTCTTCCAGGACCGCGCTCGCTACCTCCGGGCTGACGTCTCGGACCGCGGCAATTTCTTCAGTCAGCAACTGCAGTTCCTGCTCGGAAAGGTTTTGGTAGATCGATCGGGCCAGTTCATCGCCAATCGTAATCATCAGCACCGCGGCCTTGCGCAGCGGAGTCAAGTTCTTGAGCGGCGACTTGTCCTTACTCTCCGAGGAAAGCGGTGCCGGCAGCGTCTCCTGCATCGGAACCTGCGGGGCCGTAGTTGCTGTCGCCATCGATCCAATCTCCTTCGTTACTGATTCCAACAGCCAAGCGAATGATCCCGCGATCACTCGCTTCCAACCAACTCAGCGTCGCCCCATCAAGACTTGTGGGTCGACCGGACCCAACTCTGCAACAGCCGTGTTCCTTGCTGCGGCTCTTTCCTCACGTAGTCCGAAACATGGTCAAACAGAACCTGCGCGCGCGCCTGCTGACGCTCGAAGGTCAACTCCTCCGTCTGATCCAGCTGCGCCCCACCCGACGCGGACTTTAATTGTGGCGCCTGCCCACCGGCCGCCGAGATGGTTTGAACCGATGAGCTCAATTGCTTGATCTGAGCGAGAACCGGCCGCACGATGAAAATCAGCACCATCAGAAAGACAGCGAAGAGGACTGCATAGCGGACAAACCCCAAGCTGTCTCCGACATGATCGATGAGCCGTGTCGCGAGACCGGAACTGGCCGGATTGGCATTGGTGGCAAAAGCAAGATTCTGTACCGTCAACTGATCGCCCCGTGACGCGTCAATCCCCACAGCAGCCTGCGCCAGTTGCTGTATCTCATGCATCTCCGCCGGTGTGCGCGCGATCCAGGTGACATGCTTGCCGTCTGCCGAACGCACCATGCGGTCGTTGATCAAGATGGCGGCTGTCACC
Source organism: uncultured Acidobacteriota bacterium (assembly GCA_963735505.1). Lineage (GTDB taxonomy): Bacteria > Acidobacteriota > Terriglobia > Terriglobales > Acidobacteriaceae > JAKAAZ01. The sequence continues at coordinate 1,390,781 of CAVTLR010000019.1, forward strand.
CGGCGCAGCCGGCCAGGGCCCTGCACACGGTGATGCACCGCCTTGCTGACTGCATAACTATCCTGTTCTCGCTTACTATTTTGCAGAGGTGTCGTCTGCTGCGGGTACACAGGTTTCGCGTTGGGAGCATTGCTGGCCGTTCCGGGCACACCGCCCGCAGCCGGCAGACCTCCGGAATTGGCTTCCGTGCGATCCGTGGAGAGGGTCACAACCTTGGTGGGATCGTAGACCTCGTCGACATCGTCTTCGCTGCTGGAATCAAAGTCCGCCGTCACGGAAGCTCGAACATTATCTTCGCCTGCAACCGGCGTGAGAGTTGCGAGCAATTTATTGGTCAGCAGCTGTTCGTACTGCGCTTCCTGCGCGTCGGCTGTTTTCGGGCCAAACTGCTGGCGGCCGTCGGCATCGACCAGGGTCACTTGATTGGCTTTCAAGGTATCGACCGCGCCCGCCACCAGGCTGCGCACCGACTGCGCCTCTTCGTCGCTCAAGGGTCGCCGAAGCTTCAACACCACACTCGCCTTGGCATTGCGTTGATCGTCGGTAAACAGGGAGTCATGCGGCAAGACAAGGTTGACCCGCGCCTGCTCCACTGCATTAAGACTCTCGATGGTGTGGTCCAACTCACCTTCGAGGGCTCGCTGATAGTTCACTCGCTCGTCAAATTCTGATCCCACCCAGTTGGGCTTGTCGAAGATTTCAAATCCCATTCTCCCGCTCGACGGCAATCCTTTTCCGGCAATCGCCAGGCGCGCCTTGTTCAAGGAAACATCGGGAACGCGGATGGTGGTACCGTCCGGCGTCAGGTCATATGGGATGTTGGCCTCCATCAATTCCTGCTCTACCTGCTGGACGTCGCGCGCCTCCAGTCCACTCATCAGGACACGCATGTCGGGCCGGATCGCCAGCCATATCATTCCTCCGCCCACTGACAACAGCACGGCAAGTGAAGCCAGCAAGCCGAAGCGCTGCCGCGAAGACATGCTTCCGAAGCGGGCGCGTAAAGCTCGTGTATTCGCGGTCAGGCGCTCCTCAATGCCCGTCTTAACCATGGCGGAGGAGGGCGGCGGAGTTGGAGGTTTCTCTGGCATTATGATTCTCGTCTAACGAGCGATCGCGTGGTCAAAATTGCATTCCCATCAACTGCTGGTAGGCGGCGACCGCCTTGTTGCGAAAAGCCAGCATCATCTCAAATCCAAGATTGGCTTTTTCTGTTGCAATCATGGCAGTGTGAACGTCGACACCTTGTCCAGACAGAAGGCCGGTCACCGTGTTGGCCGCATTCGTTTCCAATTGCTGGGTCTTGCCGATGGCGTCCTGCAACAAGCCGGCGAAGGGCGTCGGGTATGACGGCGAGGCGCCATTGCTGCCGGAAATTCCAGGCATTCCGGCGCCGGAGGCCACGTCGGCCATCACTCTTTGCGCAGCGGCCTGAATATTTGGAATCGCTGTCATTGCCTTTTCCCCTACCCTTTCTCTGCGTGGCTCAAACCATCCACAGCAAACTTGTGCTGCCTTACTTCAAAAGATCGAGCGTGGTGGTGATCATCGCCTTGGCCGCGGTCACCGCGGAAACATTCATTCCATAGGCACGCTGTGCCCCCATCAGATCCACCATTTCCGTCAATGGATTGATGTTCGGATAGGTCACGAATCCATTCGCGTCCGCATCGGGGTGGCCGGGATCATACCGCTGCAAGGGAGCTGTCGTATCGCTGACGACGGCCGACACCCGCACCCCCTGCCCCACTTCCGTCGACTGGTCCGGCGAGCCGGCGGAGGATAACAATGTGCTGGCAAAATCCTGCGACGTATCGACGGCGGAACTCTGAAACACGACGTGCTGGCGTTCGTAGGGTTTGCCGTTCTCCGTCCGAGTGGTATTCGCATTGGCCATATTCGCGGCAACTACTTCGGCGCGGATCCGTTCCGCTTCCAGGGCCGAGCCGCTAATATCCATCACTCCAAACAGATTCATGCATTCCCCTTGCGCCCGCGCCAATTCATATTGCTATTGCGCCTGTATGGCGCTGCGAATCACCGATAACTGTTCCTGCAGCAGCTCAATCCCGGTTTTGTAGTCCAGCTGTTCTTTGGCTAGATTCAGACCTTCCCGATCCATCGATACATCGTTGCCGTCCGGCCTCTCTAACAATCCATCCACCTGCTCAATCGCAGGAGGATGATTGGTGATCGCGGCGCTTGATGTTCCGGCGGTCATACCATTGCTGCCGTCCTGGCGTGCTGCCAGAGCCTGCGATGCGGCGGAAGAAAATTCTGCGGCAAAATCGATACCTACCGCCCGATAGTTCGGCGTGTCCAGATTGGCGACATTGCTGCTGGTCAATTTGAATTGCGTACTCGTCAAGTCCAGAAACTTTCCCAACACATCGATCAGGGGCGTCGTAATCTCCATCGATCCTCCTGCTGCTCGAGCTTGCCTCAGTTGACAGCTCGTATCGCTTTTACCGTCACGTCGAACCGGCCAAATGTTTTTCCCGATCCGCTCTCAAGATTCGCTCCACTCGGTCGATGTGCAATAGAAGGTCTAAAGTAAGGCGAGGCAGATAAGAGAATCCTCAGAGTCTCTTTTCCAACGCTGTCCGTTCTCGAGACCGCACACGGATTTCCGCCGCGGTGATCATGGGACGATCTTCGGCCAGAATGTAGGCCCGTTCGACCACATGTCCCAACTCGCGCACGTTGCCGGGCCATGCATGGCTGGATAACTTTTCCATGGCTTCGGGGTGAAATACTTTTGACGGACCAGTCTGTCCCAGCTTCTCCAGAAAATACATGGCCAATTCGGGAATATCTCCGCGACGCTCTGCCAGCGATGGGGTCTGAACGGGAAATACAGCTAAACGAAAATAAAGATCGCTGCGAAATTTCCCTTCTTCCACGCACTGCAGCAACGGCTGATGGGTGGCGGCGATGACCCGAACATCGACGCGCACGGGTTCATTTTCACCGATCCGCTGCAACTCGCCGGCTTCCAAAAACCGCAACACTTTTGCCTGCAGTGCCATGGGCATCTCTCCAATCTCGTCCAGGAACAGCGTTCCTCCGTGCGCGGCCTCCATGCGACCGGTGCGTGACTGAATCGCGCCGGTAAACGCTCCGCGAGTGTGCCCAAACAGCTCTGCCTCCAGCAACGCCTCGGGAATGGCAGCACAATTCAGCACGATGAAAGGCCGGTTGGCTCGCGGACTCAATCGATGGATGGCGTGCGCCACCAGCTCTTTTCCAGTGCCGGTCGGCCCCTCAATCAGAACTGTCGTGGTGCGTGGTGCGACCAGACGCACAGCATGTGCCAGGCTTTGCATTTCGTGACTGCTGCCTATCATTCCCGGCAGACTCGCAACCAGCTGGGTGTTCTGCGGCGCCGGCGTGGATGGGAAGGTAAACGGGCTGGCGGATCTCGACGCCATTTCCACTGCAAATTCCTCCGAGCCAGCGCCAGCGACCGCTCCGTCTGTGGGAGTGCCGACAACCCGCACCGCCTTGGTGTAGAGAAAGCTTCCCGCCGGATTGATGCCATGGGCCTGGGGAGAACGAATGCCGCGCGGTGCCATGGGCTGAAGTTGCGCCGGACGAATCTCGGAATGACCCGCCCATACAGAGCTGCCGGATTCCTGGGCTCGCCGAAGTGCGTGCAACAGTTCTGGACGGCGAGCGGATCGGGGCTTCCCTACCATCTCCTCGGCCTCATTGACACAGATCAGATCCAGATTGGGATACTGGATTCGCAGTTGCTCGGCAAAATCGCCGGCTTCCAGGTCCGGCAGCCAGAAGTCCAGCAGCAGGGCTTCGCTCGGCGATTCTTCCAGGTACGACAAGGCCTCGGCGCCTCCAGAGGCTTCGCGCACCTTCCATCGCATCCCAATCAAAATTTCAGCCAATCTTTGGCGGAACGAAGCATCCGCGCTCACCAGCACGGCAGTCCGAGACACCGCCGCGTGAACATCCATATTATGTAAGGCTTGCATTTCGAAATGCCTCCCTAAATCAATTCCGACAAGGAATACCGGGCAAGGGCCGCGACAAAGTTCGCGATCAAGCCGGTCCGAGGGAGGGTACGCGCATCACATATCCATTGCCGCGCACCGTATGGATCAATTTGTTTTCTGCGCCTTCATCCACCTTGCGGCGCAGATAATTGATGTAGACATCGACTACATTGGTGGTCACGTCGGGATGCATTTTCCATACATGTTCGAGCAGACCACTTCTCGAAACGCATTCCCCGCGATGCTCTAACAGATATTCCAGGAGTGAATATTCCTTCACCGTCAGCTCAATCGCCCGGCCTGCGCGCTCGACGGCACGACGGGTGCGGTCCAGCACCAGATCCCCGCAGCGCAATTGCGAACCGGCACTCGACTCCAGGCGCCGAATCAGGGCCCGGCAGCGCATCTGTAACTCACGCAATGCAAACGGCTTGGAAAGGAAATCGTCGGCGCCAAGTTCAAGGCAATGGAGTCGTTCTTCGAGCGTGTTTCGCGCGGTCAGGATCAGCACCGCCGCGTCACTCACCTGACGAATCGCGCGCAGGACTTCGGTGCCATCCTTGCGAGGCAGATTCAGATCGAGCAAGAGAAGTCGAAATTGAACTGTCGGCCAAATGGCCAGCGCGGCTTCGCCATCCTGTACCCAGGCCACCGTATGGCCGTCGTTTTCCAGCGTGCGCTGCAGCAAACTTCCCAGCGCAGGGTCATCTTCAGCTATCAGAACTCGCATCGGCAGAAATCCATTTCCAGAACAACAAGGGATGACAACTCATGAAATCTTCGCTACATCCTCGAATGGAACGACACTTGTGCCACTGGAAGGTTCCAGAGGAAAGGTGACTTGTTTCCATGTAAGGTGTATTCACCTTCGCTTGAGTGGGGGAGAAAATCAAGCGAAAACCCGGGTGCCAGGGCACCAAGGTAATTCAAATTGGGACTGATTTAGAACATTTCCTCAAGAGAAACTTCCGGACGCCTGAAGGGAATGTGAATCCAGCCGATAGGATAGGCGCTGTCGCCCTAAGGTAATTTTGGCCGCTTCAGGCGGTAACATCCACCCGCAACTCCAGGAAGAGGTTCAAATTCTTCCGCAATGGTCAGTGTTGTTTCGGCGCTTCCCAGGAAAAGAAATCCGCTGGCAGAAATCAGTGGGGCAACTTTGCTGAGGATTTTGCGTTTCGTCTCCTGATTGAAGTAAATCAATACATTGCGCATAAAAACCACATCGATCTTCGGCAGGAAGGACCACGCCTCGGTCAAGTTCATTTCTCGAAATTCAATCATGCGGCGGATCTCCTCGCGGATCTGCCAGTCGTCGCCATCGCGATTGAAATACTTCACCAGAAACTGGACAGGCAGGCCGCGGTTTACCTCAAGCTGTGTGTAGCGACCCCGGATGGCGCGTGCCAGCACATCGGTTGAGAGATCGCTGGCAATAATTCGTAAATTCCACCCCTGCAACTGTGGAAAATATTCCCGCAGCGTCATAGCAATAGTGTAGGGCTCTTGTCCCGTCGAACACGCAGCGCTCCAGAATGTCAGATACCGTTCGCTTGCCCGCGCGGCGATCAGTTCTGGAATGATTCTGCTGCGAAGCAACTCAAATGGACGGATGTCGCGAAAAAATAAAGTCTCGTTGGTGGTCATTGCATGAATCAATTTTCGATGGGATCCATTGAACGTATCCCGTTGCAGGCGTCCCAGATACTCTGCTAACGAGCCGAAACCCTCTTTTTCCGCCAGGGGCCCCAGCCGCGATTCCACAAGGTATTCCTTGCCCTGCTCCAGCACGATGCCGGCACGCTGGTGAATCAGGTCACGAACATATTCGAAATCACTGGGCGTAACACTCATCGGGCACTCCTGGAATCAAGGAAATAAGACAGTCTAGGGCGACTTGCGGGAACGCGCCCGACGGCCACCCGGCGAACGATCTCCCCAGCAATGAGTCCCAGCGGCAAGACTGCATCGGCCAGGCCGGCATTGGCGACGTATCCGGGCATTCCCCAGACCACGGAAGTGGCTTCATCCTGCGCCAGAATCTGGCCGCCCCGCTCACGAATTCGTCCGCAGCCGCGAAGCCCATCCTGCCCCATTCCGGTCATGATGACCGCCAGCGCATCGCCTTGATACTCGTCCGCTACCGAGCGAAACAGTACATCCACGGAGGGACGACAAGAATTCTCCGGCTGTTCCTGCTGGGTTCGGATTCGCATCCCCTCTTTGCTTCGCTCCACCGTCATGTGGAAGTCTCCAGGCGCAATGTAAGCATGCCCGGGCAGCAATTCCTGATGGTTCGCCGCTTCCATGACTGGAATCTGCGATTTTGAGGAGAGCCGGTCGGCAAGGAACTTGGTGAAGATGGGCGGCATATGCTGCACGATGACGACGGGAACAGGAAAGTTCGGCGGCAGCAGCGGCACCAGGTCCCCTAATGCGTTGGGACCGCCGGTCGAGGTGCCGATCGCCACCACTTCAACCCGTGAAGTGACCGCCCGCGGAGAGGAAAGAACAGATGGGAGCTGCGCCATCTGAGCCGACGTGAGCGTGAAGGGACGGACCGCCGATGTCGCAGCTCGGGGGACATGGGCGCGAATCTTGGGGATCAGTTCCGCCCGTATCTTTTCCAGAGCCGCCGCCGCGCTTCCCACGTTGGCAGGCTTGGTCACATAGTCGGAGGCACCCAAGGCCAGCGCATCCATGGTGGCCGATGCACCGCGCTCGGTCAGTGTGCTGAACATGATGACGGGCAGGTGGCGATGGGTTTTGCGTAGTTGCCGCAGCGTTTCCAGACCGTCCAACACCGGCATTTCGACGTCCAGGGTGAGGATGTCCGGATTCACCTGATCGATTTTCTGCAGCGCGATGCGTCCGTCCGCCGCAGCGCCTGCAACTTCAATATCCGGCTCGCCGGAGAGGACATCGCTGACCATCCTGCGAATCACCACCGAATCATCCACAACAAGAACCCGAATCTTGGGCATAGGGGTCACGACCATCGGTTGAAAAGCAAAACTGCGAGTCAAGCGCTCGCGGAAGATGGGTAGCATCGACATTGGCCACCCCAGCCAACCGTCCCAGCATCTGGAGCGATGATTTGTTCAGTAGGGTTCTGACACCAGCAAGCAGCGCCCTGATGCTTCGAGGATCAAGGCCCTGTCTGCCAGTGCTTGGCGGCCTGTTGTGCCCGCCCAACGTTTACGCAACCTTCATCGCCCGTCTCTTGCTTACCACTCCCCCCTGCACTTCTTCGAACCGGAACTGGCCGACCAGCTGCTGCAGCTCCGACGCCATGCGAGACAACTCCGTGGCTGCGGATTGCGTGTTGGAAGCGCCTTCCGTGGTGCTCTTGGCGGCGCCTGCAACCGAGCTGATATTCTCGGCCACCTGTTTGCCACCCTGCGCTGCCTCGGCCACATTGCTGGCGATTTCGTTGGTCGTCGCAGTCTGTTCCTCGACGGCACCCGCAATCGTGTTGGCAATGTCGTTGATCTGGGTAATGATTTGGCTGATCTCCGCAATCGCCTGCACCGCCCCTTGAGTATCGCCTTGAATTTCTTCGATCTTCTGGGTGATGTCCTCGGTGGCCTTGGCAGTTTCTTTTGCCAGCTCCTTCACTTCGTTGGCAACCACCGCAAACCCCTTGCCGGCTTCGCCCGCCCGCGCTGCCTCAATGGTGGCATTCAGCGCCAGCAGTTTGGTCTGTTGCGCGATCGAAGTAATGACTTTGATCACCTGGCCAATCTCGGCACTCGACTGCCCCAGCTTCGACACCGTCGCATTGGTCGATTCCGCGGTTTTTACAGCCGCGGTGGCGACCCGAGCAGCATCATTCGCGTTGCGCGCAATTTCCTTGATGCTGGCGGTCATCTCTTCGGTGGCGGTGGCCACGGTTTGCAGGTTCTTGGTGACCTGTTCGGCTGCGGCGGAGACGACGTTGGCCTGGGTCGCGGTTTCCTCGGCGTTGGCACTCATCTGGTTGCTGACGGCCGAGAGTTCTTCTGACGAACTCGCCAGCGTATGGGAGTTCTGTCCGATGGCGCGCATGCTGGTGGAGAGCTGATCGCCCATACGGTTGATCGCATCCTTGATGGCCGCATGGTCGCCCTGGTATTGGCCTTCGACGCGAGCCATCAGATCGCCTTCCGCAACCTGCTCCAGCACTCGAGCCGCTTCCTGCACCGGCTTGATCACTGCATCGAGGGTGTCGTTGATTCCTTGCACGATCTTGCCAAAATCTCCCGGATGTTTGCTGGCATCGGCGCGTGTCGTGAGTTTGCCTTCGACCGAAGCCTTCACCAGACTGGAAGCGTCGGCAATCAATGCCTTCAGATTGGCGCGAACCTGTTCGATGGTGTCATTGATAAAGGCTTTCTTCCCTGGGAATTTCTCCAGCGGCGCTTCAAAGTTTCCGCGGCCAAACTCGCCGAGGCAGGCCATCGCTTTTTTCTTGACGGTGATGTGGCCCTGGACCATGGTGTTGATGCCGTGGGCCATGGTGCGGTAGGCGCCGGCAAAATGATCTTCTGGAATCACGACGTCGATGTCGCCCTTATCGTGTTCCTCTGACATGCGATTCATCTCGCTGATCAGGGATTTCAGATTGGTGCGAAGCTGCTCGATGGTGTCGTTAATGAACGCTTTCTTCCCTGGGAATTTATCGAGAGGCGCATCCAGATTTCCGCGACCCATCTCTGCGATACAGGCCATCGCCTTTTTCTTGACGGTGATATGACCTTGGACCATGGTGTTGATGCCATGAGCCATGGTGCGGTACGCGCCTTCAAAATGGTCTTCCGGAATGACGACGTCGATGTCGCCCTTGTCGTGTTCCTCTGACATGCGATTCATCTCGCTGATCAGGGATTTCAGATTGGTCCGAAGCTGCTCGATCGTGTCGTTGATGAACGATTTCTTCCCTGGGAATTTGTCGAGCGGCGCATCCAGATTGCCACGACCCATCTCTGCAATGCAGGCCATCGCTTTTTTCTTGACGGTGATGTGGCCCTGCACCATGGCGTTGATGCCGTGAGACATCTGACGATAGGCTCCTTCGAACTTCTCCTCCGGGATCACCACATCGATATCGCCCTTGTCATGCTCCTCGGACATGCGATTCATCTCGCGGATTAACCCGCCGAGTGAGTCGATGCATGCGTTCAGGCTATTCTTGATCGTGTTGAACTCTCCGTTGTACGTGTCAGTGATCTTGTCTGGAATGATCCCCTTAGAGATCTGGTCCACATACTTCGCGGTAACGTTGACGGGCATGATCACCGCATCCAGCATTTCATTGAGCGCGCTCGCGACTTCCAGGTCGCGGCCGTGGAATTTGCTCGTATCAAATCGCTCGCTGAGACACCCCTCTTTGGCTGCCTTTGCCAAGCGCATAGTTTCCTGGGCTAGATCAGCCGCTTCTGCCTGCATGTCAATACGCGACGCGTTCTTGCCCGCCTTTGCAGGTACGAAAGCTCCGTTCGGTTTTCCATTTCTCTGACTTTTTTCCAACATCGTTTCCATATCATCCCCTTCGTTTCTCTGATTTTGTTGCGTTCCATTTTGGTCGCTTGCACGGCCGCCCTGCCGCTGAGAATCCGGCTCAACCCTGAGCGTCAGAAAATCCCATCAGCACTTCCTCCGTGTCCAAGACATGCATCAACCGCTCATTCAGCTTGTGCACTCCGCGGATCATCTTGCGAGCATCGCCGTCGAGGGTGTCGGGAGGACGTTCAAATGTCGACTCTTCCGCTTCCACCACGTCGCCAATGTCATCGACCAGGAGGCTGACGCCGCCGCCCGAGCTGCGTACTACGACATTCATGAGTGGCTGACCTTCGCTGCGTTCGGGCAATCCAAGGCGACGCCGCAGATCGATGGCCGTGACAATCTGGCCGCGCAGGTTGATGAGGCCACGCACAACCGGAGAAGACAGCGGCACCGGAGTCATTTCCTGGCTACGCAGGATTTCCTGCACTCGCTCGACTTCCACGCCGAAATAATTGTCGCCAAGAAAAAAGGTGGCAAACTGTTGCCGATCGCTCATGATGCAACTCCTGTGAGCAGCTGCTCCGCATCAAAAAATGTGGGATCCTGCGCGCGAATGATGCCATCCACATCCAGGATTTCAGTGACTTTCCCCTGCACAACGAAGGAACCCAGTACGCCTTCGCGGCTGGCTGGCCGTCGAGTGGCAAGGTCGTCTTCGACGATGTCCAGGATTCGTTCCACCACCAGGCCAACACTGCGCTGGTTTCGTGTATGAACGATCACCTGCACCTTATCGTCCGTAGCGGCAGACGCGCCTCGAGGCTGGAGCCGTCGTTCTTCTACCAGGCCGGAGACATGCACCAGCGGCAGGATCGTGCCACGATACTGCACCACTTGCTGCTCCCCGGTATGCTCAATCGACGATCGCGAAAATGTTTCCAGTCGGGTAACGTCGGAGAGAGAAATCGCCATGCGACCGTCGTCCGGACTCTGGAACAGCAGCAGAGTTTTGCGCTCCTGGGAGCGCTCGGCCGCCGGTGTCGCATCTTCAGAGAGTTTGCGCTGGCGCACTTCGCTGATCACGCCGGCATGCTGGGCCAGCCCAAGCACGTCCAGAATCAGAGCCACGCGGCCGTCGCCCATGATGGTCGCCCCGGTGTAGACCGAAAGCCCTTTCAAGAGCTCTCCCAGCGGCTTCACTACAATTTCTTCGGTGTCGTTCACTTCATCCACAATCAAGCCAAATTGACAGTCGTCCGCCTGCAGCACCGCGATGTTCACCACATCTTTCTGAGCGGAATCACGGGCCGCGACGGAATCGAAATGAAGTTCGCGATTGAGATATACCAGCGACAAAAGATTGCCGCGCAGGCGATAGACCGGAGCTCCATGAACGCTCTCGATGCCCTGCCGTGCGCCATTGCCCTCCAGCCGCACCAACTCCAGAAGACTCACCTGCGGAATGGCATAGCGTTCGCCGCCACAAGTCACGATCAGCGCAGGAATAATCGCCAGTGTGAGCGGGATCTTGATCTTCACTGTTGTGCCCAAACCGGGAGCACTCTGCAGGTCCACCATGCCGCCAATCTTCTCGATGTTGGTCTTGACAACATCCATGCCGACGCCACGACCGGATACATTGGTCACTTTGTGCGCAGTGGAAAATCCCGGAAGAAACAGCAATTGGTAGGCTTCGCGCTCGCCCATCCGCGCGGCGTGTTCCGGTGGAATCAGCCCTCGCTCCACAGCCTTCGCCTTGACAGCGGCCAGATCGATGCCGGCGCCATCGTCGGAGATTTCAATGTTGACCTGTCCTCCCTCGTGGTAGGCGCGCAGAAACAGCCTTCCTTCGGGCGATTTCCCAGCGGCTTCGCGTTGCGATGGGCATTCGATGCCATGATCGACGGCGTTGCGAATCAGGTGGGTCAGTGGATCCTTGATGGCCTCGAGAATAGTCTTATCGAGCTCAGTGTCTTTGCCTTCCATCTCCACCTGCACCCGCTTGCCGCAGGCCAGTGCCAGATCGCGCACCACGCGTGGAAATTTTCCCCAGACATTTTCGATTGGCTGCATGCGAGTCTTCATCACGCCCTCTTGCAACTCAGTCGTGATCAGGCTCAAACGCTGCGTGGTGTTCAGAAAGGTTGAATCCTGCTGCGTGGTACTAAATTGCAGAATCTGATTGCGGGCCAGCACCAGCTCCCCGACCAGGTTCATCAGCTTATCCAGCTGACCCACGTCGACGCGAATGTTGTTGCTGGAAATATTCGAGGTGGCCCCTTCCGTCTGGACCTGCAATGCCTCGAGCACTTCTTCTGGATGGACTGCTCCTCGCGCCACAAGAATCTCTCCCAGACGTCGCGGATCGCCTTCTCGCTGCAGGTTCAGAGCCGTAGCCAATTGCTCTTCTTTCACCTGGCCTCCCTCCACAAGAATTTGACCCAGCGGCAATGTCTCGTCGAGATTCTCCTCAGCGATTTCCGGCTCAATGGTCTCCTGAGGCTTGTCCTGCTCCGTTGGCCGGAAAGAAGGCGCAGGCGCTACCAGATCGTGCTGCGATTTGCCGGTAGATTCCTGTGCCTGCAGCTGGGTCAAGATTTCGATCAGTGGCGCATAGTCTGTATCGCCATCCGACCCGGTCTTTTCGATGGAGGCAAGCATAGTACGCACTGCATCCACCATGGCCAGCAAGCCGCTGGTAATCGACGGAGACAGCAGCAGGACGCCGTCGCGGAGCCGGCTGAGAAGGCTTTCGCCGGCATGAGCCACCGACTCCAGCCGGGTATACCCCAGGAAGCCAGTGGTTCCTTTCACAGTGTGAACTGCGCGGAAGATGGAACCCAGAAGTTCTTTTGAGGTGGGATTTTTCTCCAGGCTGATCAGGTCACGGTCCAGTTGATCCAGGTTTTCCGTGCTTTCGACAATGAACTCTTTCACAATGTCGTCCATGCCATCCGCGTTGTTCATCGATCTTTCTCCTTCGCCGAATCCCTGCAGTACGAGTGCACCTGCTGCGGCCTGCACTTTCAAATATCGGTGCGGATCGGACACAACATCAGTGACACAGCCCGTGTGTAAGCTCCCCGGTAACCCCGGGGGCTGAACCCGGCCGTGGAGAGGTCTTAGCTCTACTCCAGAACTCCCAGCAGACGCAGCTTGTCGGCGATGATGTCTCGACTGAAGGGCTTCATCACATATTCATTTGCACCAGCCTCCAATGCCGCCATCACCTGGCGAGTTTCCGTCTCGGTGGTGATCATCATGATGGGGACGGCGCTCAGCCGCGGATCGGAACGCAGTTGTTTGACCAGTTCCAGTCCATTCATCTCCGGCATGTTCCAATCCGCCATGATGGCGGAAAAACTTCCCTGTTCGCGCCCCACCACCTCCAGAGCTTCTTTTCCATCGGCTGCCGGGCAGACTTCGAATCCAAGTTCTGTCAACATTTTTGTCAGAATGATTCGAATTGTGCGTGAGTCGTCCACTACCATTACCTTCGACATACGATTCGCGCCTGCTTTCCTTTCAGAATTCTTTTTGTTACCCCAAAGCAATCGAACTTTGAACAACGAATGTCATCCATCCGCGACCTTCGAAGCAGCCTTTTATGACCCCACCACCATCCGCCGACGGCCCTCGGCCTTACGGTTGCATGGACTTCGCGGAACCAGGTGCATCATCACGTCCAGCTTGTCTTCGCCGCAGCGAAACCTGATCACTGTCCAGCTATGCCGGCCAAGCGAATGAGCGGTCAGGTCGTGCCCCACAATGCAGGTGGGAGTGCTCAGCGCCATGGGTCCAACGGATTGCTCGAGGGTTCCTTTTACGTTGCCGATGATGATGTTGGTCAGCTCGCCAATGGCATCCAGTACGTCGTCGTCGACGGCGGGAAAGTCCATCATCAGGAAGCTGGCCGCAATTCGCCTGGCACAGGATGCGCTGCAGGAAAGGCCGCCAGTTCCCAGCCATGCCCCGGCCATGCCGACAAAGGAAACCACGCCGTCGAAGTGTCCGGGAAAGTCATGCTCGAAGAGCGGCGCACCCGGCTCGATCTCCATATTCAGCATGGTGGCAAATACCTGCTCCGTCGCTCGACATATCGCCTCATACAAATCTTCGGGGCTCGGTCCGTTCATCTCTTCTGCCATACTCTCTTTCCCTCGCCAACCAGTCCTGTTTGTCCTGAATCGAGCTTTGACCTTCTGCGCCGGACAACTCCGCCCTATGCGGCTGTTTCGAGGAACAAGTCCAGTCCGGCTTGACCGCGAATCATCAATTTCACCTGCGTATGTTCTGACTATCGACGAATGGGAAGCGAAACGTTAACGGGCCAGGAGGCTTGGGACGACTGCATCGCACACAATGGTCACGTGGGTACGTTCACGCACGTGGATCGGTCCCGAGAGATATTCCGCGGCTCAGAACTGAACATTTTCGATCGGACCGGTTCGCATCCTTCCCCAGTTCTCGATAGAGTGGCAAGGACAGAGAAAAAGCGAGCACCGTCGTTCCCTGCGACGCAGTTTCTTGCCAAGATGCAGGTTCTTACGGCGGACCGACTGAATTTTTTGATGGAGGATGCAGCATGCTTCGACCGATTCATCGTGTGAGTGGAACCATCTTCGGCCTGGTGGCCTTAGTCCCGCTCTTGCTCGCGCAACAGCCTGCGAACCAGGATGCCGGGGCCATCCTGAGAATTCAGACGGACACCACTGTAGCCCGGGTCAGTCCAACCCTGTATGGATTGATGACCGAGGAAATCAATCATTCTTACGACGGCGGAATCTATGCGGAGCTGATCCGCAACCGCGCCTTTCAAGACAATCCCAATCATCCCGACCATTGGCGGATTCTGCGGGACGGAAATGCACGCGCCGCGATGAAAATCGACACGTCCACCGGACCCAGCACGGCCTTGACCAGCAGCCTGAAACTGATCGTTCAGCGAGCCGATAAGGGCGATCCCGCCGGCATCGTGAACAACGGCTACTGGGGAATCCCGCTGCGGCCCGATACCACCTACACGGGCTCCTTTTACGCAAAGGCCGATGGCGAATCGTCCGGGCCGGTAACCCTGAGCCTTGTGAATAACAACACAGGCGCCGTCGTCGCATCCGCCAGCGTACCCGCCCTGACACCGGACTGGAAGCAATATAAGGTGGGTTTCAAAATCGGAGAGATTGCAACGTCTGCCAGCAACCACCTGGCGTTGACTGTGTCTCAACCTGGAACATTCTGGTTCAGCCTGGTCTCGTTATTTCCACCAACCTACGACAACGCGCCCAATGGCAATCGCATCGACTTGATGCAAAAGCTGGCGGCCATGCATCCGGCGTTTCTGCGTCTCCCCGGCGGAAACTATTTGGAAGGCGACCACATTTCCGACCGTTATCCGTGGAAGAAGACTCTGGGCCCGTCGGTGGACCGACCCACCCATCCCAGTCCCTGGGGCTATCGCAGCTCCGATGGACTTGGGCTGCTGGAGTTTCTGGAATGGTGTGAGGACCTGCACATGCAGCCGGTGCTGGCCGTGTATGCCGGTTACTCCATGGCGCAAGAGCATGTGACGCCGGGTCCCGATCTGGCTCCATATGTTCAGAGCGCGCTCGAGGAGATTCAATACGTCAGCGGCGGTGTTGAGACACCGTGGGGAGCCGTGCGGGCCAGGAACGGCCATCCTGCGCCGTTTCCGCTTACCTATGTGGAAGTGGGGAACGAGGATGAATTCGATAAATCCGGCAGCTACGACGCCAGATTTGCGCAGTTCTACGATGCGATCAAGAAAACTTATCCCAAACTACAGGTGATCGCAACCGCTCCGGTCAAAAGCCGAACGCCGGACGTGATCGACGACCATTTTTATCGCACTGCGCAGGAGTTTTTCGACGATACCCATCACTACGACAAGACCGATCGCAAGGGTCCTAAGATTTTCGTCGGAGAGTGGGCGACTCGCGAAGGCTCGCCAACGCCCGATATGGGAGCCGCTCTGGCCGATGCCGCCTGGTTGACCGGCCTAGAACGTAACAGCGACATTGTGATCATGTCCAGTTATGCGCCGCTATTTATCAACGTCAATCCCGGGGCGTCGCAATGGGTTCCGAACCTGATCGGCTACAACGCGCTCGAAAGCTACGGTTCGCCCAGCTATTATGCTCAGGTGATGTTCAGCAACCACATCGGCAATGAAGTGCCGGAATCAACCTTGAGCGGCGCGCCCCAATTGCTGTTTGCTTCTGTCACTCGGGACACAGCGAAAAAGATGTTGTATGTAAAAGTGGTCAATGCCTCTTCGAAGACGCAGTCTCTCGAAATTGATTTGACCGGAAAAGATAAACCCGCAGGAACCGCCGCAGTCACCACGCTGAGTGGTCAGTCGCGGGAAGAAACCAACTCGCTGACAGACCCATCAAGGATAGTCCCGGTGCAAAGTGAGGTCAGTAATGTTTCCTCGGATTGGCACCATACGTTTCCGGCATATTCAATTCAGGTCATTGACGTGACCCTGCAATAGGAGCGATAGATGGACGTTGCCACCGTAAGCCGTAGAGCATTCGCGTATATTTGCTTGTTGTGCATTCTTGGTCTTGAGGGGTTGTGTATGCAGGCGGAAGTAAAAAAGTCAGTCTTCGGCACCATGCCGGATGGAACGAAAATTGAGATTTTCACACTGCACGAAGGCGATCTAACGGCCCGCATTATGACTTATGGCGCTCGCGTTGTCTCGCTCGATGTTCCGGATCGCAATGGCAAAATCGCCGATGTGGTGTTGGGATATGACGCTTTTGACGGCTACCTGAATGATCCCAAGACCTACTTTGGCGCGATCGTCGGCCGCTATGGCAATCGCATCGGGCATGGCACATTTGTTCTGGACGGCAAGCGGTATGAAATACCGAAGAACGATGGCGACAACAGTCTCCATGGCGGGACTGTCGGATTCGACAAGCGCATATGGACGGCCCATGAAATTCCGGATGGCGTTGAAATGACGCTGGTCAGCAAGAATGGCGATCAAGGATATCCGGGAACATTGACGGCGCACGCGCGCTATACGCTAAGCGCACATGCCCTGAAAATCGAATACTCCGCGACGACCGACGCCGACACTGTGTTGAACCTGACCAACCACAGTTATTTCAATTTGGCTGGCGAAGGCAATGGGAACATTCTGGACGAGGTGATCACCATCCCGGCGGACCGGTATACCCCGGTGAATGCCGGATTGATCCCCACCGGAGAATTAGCGCCCGTGGCGGGGACACCGTTCGATTTTCGTACACCCACAGTGATTGGAAAACGGATCGATCAAGACAATGAACAACTGAAATTCGCCAGAGGATATGACCAGAACTTTGTACTGAACAACGCGACCGGCGGTCCGGCGCTGCACGAGGCAGCCCAGGTGATGGACCCGAAGAGCGGCCGCGTATTGACTGTCAAAACGACACAACCTGGGGTGCAGTTTTATTCCGGGAATTTCCTCGACGGCACCGCGCATGGAAAACAAGGGCATGTCTATAACAAACGCGCCGCGTTATGCCTGGAGACGCAGCATTTCCCGGATTCTCCAAACCACCCATCATTTCCATCGACCGAGCTCAAGCCCGGCCAGACGTTTCATAGCGTCACGGAATATATTTTCTCAACGGAGAAATAAACGCTACCCGAAACTGGAACGGGCTGACGCTGGAGTGAGCCCGGATTGAAGTCCAGGGCCAGCTCAGTCAGGGAAGCGATGTTCGAGGCAAAAAACTGGTCTGCCCCAAACCGGCGCTAATCTTCTTCCGGCTCGTGGAAGTACATATTCCAGTCAAGATAGTTGCTGGCCGCTTCATACACCGCAGCCGCACTATCTGAGAAATTGGCAGCAACATGGTGCTCGAAGCCTTCTTCGCAGATAAAGCGCAGCAGGTTCTGCAGCTGCGGAATTTCCACAACGCCTGCACCACCGAAGGTCTCCAGCGGATCGTTGGTAAACTTGCCGCGACCGACATAACCGCGCATCTCGCCGTTGAAGTCATCGGTCGAGAACCGCGCGTAGCTCATGTCACCTGCCTTGACGCGACCGACACAGGTTCCAAAGGTATTTTCCTTGCCCACTGTGCCGGCAATGATTGCCTGAAAATCCATCACAACATCGTTGAAGAAATGCTTCGGCAGATTGGAGCAGTGAAAGCAGACCGCCTTGTCTGGATCGTCGCCGTAATTGTTATTCCAGTCGAGCAGCGCGCTCGGCGTCTCCGATGCCAGTGCCAGGGCATGCATGCTCAGCGTACCCACCACATCGACCTCGCAGGCCGATGGAATCAGGTTCTCGCTCATCATGCTCATAATGGTGCACGGCACCACGCCAAAATATTCTTCCAGGGATGTCCAGCACTGCACCGCGCTGATCGTCGTCTGCGTCTGTTGCATCCAGTGCTCGATTACCCAGCCCAGCTTGGCCATCTTGACCAGCGCCGATTCAGGCACGGCTGAGGTTTTGACGTATTTCTTGATTGCCGCCAGCTTGGCTTCGACGTTGCTGTCGCCATCCTTCAGCCGGTCGATTCGGCCCAGAATCTCCGACAGATCGATGGGTTCGACCGAGATGCCGTTTCTTTCCAGCAGTTTTTCGCTGTAGCGTACTGTGTTGAATGCAGCCGGCCGAGCGCCAATCGAGCCGATGCGCAGATTCGTGAAGCCCCGAACCACGCGGCAGACCGCGGCGAACCAAGCCAGATCCTTTTTGAACCCATCGGAGCCGGGCGAAACCGTATGCAGTTTGGTGAGCGAATATGGAATGCCATATTGCATCAGGTTGTTGCAGGCCGACATCTTTCCGCAGAAACTATCGCGACGAAAAGCGATCGTCATCTTCGAGCTCTTGTCGGGCGTCGCCTGCACCAGCACGGGAACCTTCAGAGTGGAATAGCGCATGGCATCGGCAATGGCTCGCTCGTCGCCAAAATTCGGCAAGGTGACAATGACGCCGTCAATCTCGTCGCGATGCTGGCGAAACAGGTCACCGCAGCGGCGCGCCTCTTCATGGGTTTCAATGGCGCCGTGCTTCGACTCTTCCGTGCTTAACGCAATCACGTGAATCCCTGCACGCTCGAGTACCTGCAGCATCTCCTCGCGACCTTCTTTTGCCAGATGGTCGGGGAAAAATCCACGATTGCCAACGATCATTCCAAATGTCATCTGCCTGCCGTTCTTCATCGCTCTCCTACCTTCTTATGCTGCCGCGCTGCCCTCGCCATGGCCGCTCGAGGGAAAAGTCGTTCCGGTATCAGGATACGCAAAAGCTGCGGCGGTACCGGTCGCCCATCCCCCGCGTGCTGTTTCGCTACCGTCGAAACCCGCCCGGTTCCACGTTCAGTATTATGCCACTTCTACTCAATATAAAACGATTTAAATCACGATTTTCGCCCTCCGTTAATCTAGGCACCCAGGAAACAATTGTCAATTTAGAAAGATGAGCCGCAGCACATTTCGGTATACTTCTGCCCGTTGGTTCACGGTCCACGGAGAAACCCCGAATGCGCCGATCTATTTTCCTGTTCGCCCTTGTAGTCGCGCTGCCACTTTGCGGACATCCGCAGGTTGCTACCACTCCACCCATGGGGTGGAACAGCTGGGATTCGTACGGCCTGACGATTACCGAGCAACAATTCAAGCAAAATGTCGACTGGTTGCATACCCACCTGCAGCCCAGCGGCTGGCAATATGTTGTCATCGACGAAGGATGGTATTTGGCCAGCCCGCAGAAAGCCGACCAAGGCTACACCGTAGACGCGAATGGACGCTACGTTCCCGCGGTCGACCGGTTCCCTTCCGCAGACAAGGATCGTGGGTTCAAACCGCTGGCCGACTACGTCCACTCGCTCGGATTGAAGTTCGGCATTCACATCATCCGCGGCATCCCGAAAGAAGCGGTTGCACGCAATCTGCCGATCGCCGGATCGAACTATCGCGCCGCCGAGGCCGCCGACACCTCCGATACCTGCCGATGGAACAATGACAACTATGGCGTGAGAGATAACGCCGCGGGTCAGGCCTATTACGACTCGATCGCCAAACTCTATGCCGGGTGGGGGGTCGATTTCGTCAAGATCGACTGCATCTCGCAACCCTATAAGACGGCCTCCATACACATGGTGAGTCGCGCGTTGAAGAAGACGGGCAGACCCATCGTGTTGAGCCTCTCCCCGGGCCCGACGCCGCTTGCAGACGCTTCCGATGTGGTTCAGCAAGCACAAATGTGGCGCATCTCGGATGACTTCTGGGATGTCTGGAATCGTGACACTGCATCCGGCGATTTTCCTCAGAGTGTGGTGCATCAGTTTCCGCTGCTTGCTCAATGGGAGCGTTATGCCGGGCCCGGTCATTGGCCGGATGCGGACATGCTGCCGATAGGCTGGCTTGGGCCGCAGCCGGGATGGCAACAGGCGCGTTCATCTCGTCTCACGCCAGACGAGACAAGAACCGTGCTCACTCTGTGGGCGATCGCACGGTCGCCGCTGATTCTGGGGGCAAATCTGACCCGCATGGATGGCGTGACCGAGTCGATGCTGACCAATCGAGAAGTGGTCGCGGTCGATCAAGATTCAACCGGCAATCAAGCACGACTGCACACCAAGACGACCTGGGTATGGACAGCACGAGCGACCTCCGCGAAGGGAGAGTATGTCGCGTTGTTCAACGTGAGCGACGCGCCGATCGACCTGAGTTACACATGGCACGACCTGGGAATCTCTTCCGGCAAACATCAGGTGCACGATCTGTGGCTGCATCGAGTGCTCGACCAGACTCAAGGCATCAAAGTGACCCTGACACCGCATGCGTCGGTGCTCTACCGGGTGGAATAACAAGCATGGCCGAATCCGCGCTCTGATGTGAGCTATCAAGGAAGGAACATGGTCATCCCTCCGCTGCGAATTGCCATGGTTGCGGTTTTGGTTAGCGCAACCGGTCTGTTAGCGCAGAAGCCAAAGACGGTTTACTATACCTGGAAAAGTGTCCAGATTGTGGGCGGCGGATTTGTGGATGGAATCATCTTTCACCCGACCGCGAAGAATGTACGATATGCCCGCACCGATATGGGCGGCGCGTATCGCTGGGATGCAGCGGCTCAGCGCTGGCAGCCAATTTTGGACTGGGTGCCTTACATCGATCGCAACCTGATGGGCGTTGCCTCGATCGCGGTCGACCCATCGGACCTGAACCGTGTCTATCTCGCCTGTGGCACTTACACCAACGCCAACACACCCAACGGTGCCATTCTTCGCTCCGACAATCGCGGCCGCACGTTTCAGAGAACGGATGTGCCCTTCAAATTTGGTGGCAATGAGGACAGCCGCGGCAATGGCGAGCGGTTGGATGTCGATCCGCTGGGCGGACGTGTTCTGTACCTCGGCACACGATATGCGGGGCTATGGCGCTCTGCCGACCGAGGCGTGACCTGGACACGCGTCACCAGTTTTCCCGATGTAACGGAGGCGGTTCCACCCACTCCGCCACGGCTGCCTGATGAGACGCGAGAGCAGGCCTGGCAGCGAAGGCCGGTACGTGGAAGCGGGATCATCTTTATCAAGTTTGGCGCGCCTGCGGAAAAGCGCTCGAAGAAGCGCCCTAGCCAGACGATTTACGTTGGCGTCTCGCTGATGAATCGGCCCAATCTTTTTGTCTCGGCAGACGGCGGCGATAGCTGGCACACAATTCCGGGAGAGCCGACGCAGTATCGGCCAACGCGGGCTGCACTCTCGCCGGATGGATTCCTCTACGTCACCTACGGGACTGCTCCCGGACCCAGCCGCATGACCAACGGCGCGGTGTGGAAACTGAACACGCATACCGGCGAGTGGACGGAAATCACTCCAGATCGACCGGTCCCCGAAGTAAAAGAGTTTGGATACGCGGCGGTTTCGGTCGATGCGCATCATCCGCGCACCTTGATTGTGAGTTCCTTTGGACGCCCAGCCTCGGCCGGCGGAGAGGACATTTTTCGCTCGACGGATGGTGGCGCAACCTGGAAAGCAATCTTCCATGACCGCGGCGATGCCGATGGTGTGTACGACTACAGCCTGGCTCCCTATGTGAAGGCCACACCGATCCACTGGCTATTCGATATTGAAATTGATCCTGCCAACCCGGATCACGCTATGTTCACCACCGGGTATGGGGGATGGGAAACGTTCGACCTGACCGCGTCGGATCGCGACAAGCCTACCCATTGGAGCATTATGGCGTCGGGCATTGAAGAAACAGTCGCGCTCCAACTCGATAGTCCCACGCGCGGTGCGCATCTCATCACCGCCATCGGCGACTATGGCGGTTTCGTCCATTGGGATCTCAACCGGCCTGCACCCGATGGCTCGTCTGCGCCGCCGCGATTCGGCAACACCACAGGATTAGCTTCGGCGACGTTGCAGCCTCAGGTAATCGTGCGCGTGGGCCTGAGTGCAAAACATATCCCGGATGAAAATATCAGTTATTCGCTCGACGAAGGCCGCACGTGGCACGGCACCGCAGCCACTCCTGCGTCAGGCAGTCGTTTCGGTTCAATTGCTGTCTCGTCAGATGGAGAAACCTGGGTGTGGACGCCGGACGGAGCTCAATCCCGCTTTACATGCGACAGAGGAAACAATTGGGCGCCATCAACTGGCCTTCCCGCCAATCTGCGGGTCATCGCAGATCCAATCGCGCCGAAATCTTTTTACGCCATTTCCCTTCCAGATCAAACGCTGTTTCGCAGCACCGATGGCGCGGCAACCTTCAGCGCGCAGAAGTTCACTCTTTCTGACGGCCCCTTAGCGATCAGTCCATCTCTCCGAGGCGATCCCCGGGGAGGCGAAAACGAACTCTATGCCGCGCCCGGACGCCCCCATGATTTGTGGTTCGCCGCAATCAACGGCCTTTATCACGCCGCTGTTGCCGCAGGCGTGCCCAGCGACAACCGTGTATCGTTCGTTCGAATGCCAGGAATCAGTGAGATTCAAGCCTTCGGGTTCGGCAAAGCGGCCCCGCATCAAGCGTATCCGGCCCTGTATTTGGCCGGAACCGTCCAGGGACAGCCCGGAGTCTTTCGCTCCGTCGATCGGGGGCAAAGCTGGGTTCGTATCAACGACGATCAGCACCAGTGGGGGCTGATTCTTCGAATTACCGGAGATCCCAGGATCTATGGGCGTGTATATGTCGGCACACATGGCCGCGGCACGTTATACGGCGATCCGCGTTGAGTAGCGGTTCGTGGATTCGGTACGCGTTTGTGAAACTTTCTCGGTATCTGGAGTAGTCGACCCCTGAGTCCCAGGGTTTAGCAGCCTTTCTCACGATATAACCGGCACACGCCCTCCGATTTCTGCTCGACGAACTTGGGCACGCGGTTACCGCCGGACTACTTCAAGCGATTTAGTTGGCCTAATCCGGCACATGCAGACTATGATTCGATACTGAAGAGTCCTGCTGGGAATCTTGTGTGTAATTTCGAATTGAAACGTTATGAGCCAACGTCAGCCGCTTGACAAATCAGCGAGTACTGCTCAAAAGTCCGCACGAACAACTTTAAAAACACTCGCAAACCATCTTGAACTCTCTCCGACTACGGTTTCGTTTGTCATCAGCGGATCGCCATTCGCGGAGACAATTGCGAAAGGCACACGCGAAAGAATCTGGGCCGCGGCGGAAAAGTTAAATTATCGTCCCAACGTTTTCGCGCGGTATCTCCACACCAAAAGAACATACAGCGTGGCCGTGCTGGTGCCTGATGTGGGCGATGAATATTCCGCGGCCTTGATTGGCGGGATTGAAAGCTGTCTGTCGAAGAAGGGCTTTTTTTACTTTGTTGTCAGTCATCGCGGAGCCCCCGATCTTTTGAGAATGTCTCCTGATACGCTGCTGGATCGCGGAGTGGAAGGAATGATTTTCATCAACACTCCATTGAATCGAGCGTTGCCTGTGCCGATCGTTGCCATCTGCGACATCACAGAAGGACCCGGCATCACTCGCATCAAGATCGACAACGGCAAGGCTGCGGCGCTTGCGGTCGATCACCTTCTGAAGCTTGGTCATCGCGAAATTGCGGTTCTGAAAGGCCCCGAAGGAAATGGTGATACGGACGACCGCTGGGGACAATTTCAAAAAACATTCAAACGGTACGGCATTAAGATCCGCCCGGAAAATACGGTGCACCTGGGTGTGTATCCGGCCTGCAACGAGAAGACAATGGCAGAAAACGGCTATGTCGCAGCCCAGAAACTGTTGGAGCGTAAAAGGACGTTCAGCGCGCTGGTCGCCTTCAACGATGCTTCCGCGATCGGTGCGATTCGCGCCCTGTCTGATGCTGGGTTGCGCGTTCCGGAAGATGTCTCCGTCATCGGGTTTGACGACATTCCGCAAAGCCTGTTCACGGTGCCGCGCCTGACGACGATTCGGCAGCCGCTATCCTACATGGGAGAATTGGCGGCGAACACTCTGCTGGAGAAGATCTCCGGGAACAATGGCGTTCCCAAGGTGCTAAAGATTCAGCCCGAACTTGTGGTGCGAGAAACTACGGCACCCAATCCTCAGTCGTCACATAAGAACTCCGGCGTCACCAAGCCCTCACCACGCTCGCGATAATTCCGTACGCGTCCTCTGGCCTTACTTCCTTACTTTGCCTGATAGCCGCGTTTTTTGCGTCACATTCTTCTTCGATAGTCCTGTCTCGTCCTGCCATCTAAAACGTTTTTTCTGCTCATTTCATGGCAGATTTCGCCTTATAATTGACCTCGCTTGTTCGATGGGGTTGATGGCGTTCTGTACAGAGAGATCAGGCTTCCCTACTCCCTGGAATTGCGCGACGGCGCGAGTCTCGCTTTCTCGCCTATGGGAGCAGGATCAATGCTCGCGCTATCGATACAGCCAGGCAAGTAGTACGCATCGACTCTGAGAGGTGTATTCCATGCGTTGGTTCGTTCTGTTGTTGCTCGCCGGATTGAGTTTCCCCGCGTCCTCTCCGGCACAGGACCACTACCAATATCCATTTCAAAACCCAAATCTTCCAACCGAACAGCGCATCGATAATCTGCTCTCCCTGATGACACTGCAGGAAAAGATCGACGCCCTGGGCACCGATCCCGATGTGCCCCGCCTGGGCGTTCACGGCTCGGGCCAGATTGAAGGATTACACGGAGTTGCCCTGGGTGGACCAGGTGGCTGGGGCCGCGTGTTTCCTCCAGGCGTCCGGCATGGAACTCCGGGCGTACATCCGCTGAACAAGCCCTTGGAGACGACGCAGTTTCCGCAAGAGGTTGGCCTGGGTGAAACCTGGGACCCCGAGCTGCTGGAGCAAGCTGCCACCCAAGAAGGGATCGAGGCGCGCTACATATTTCAGAGCAGCGGCCGAGGTGGCCTTGTCATCCGCGCACCCAACTTGAACCTTGAGCGCGATCCTCGGTGGGGACGTTCTGAGGAATCCATGGGCGAGGACCCCTACTTTGTCGGGACCATGGGAGTGGCATTCGTCAAAGGTCTTCAAGGAAACGACGGTCGCTATTGGCGGACCGCTTCGCTGCTGAAGCATTTTGTGGCCTACAGCAACGAAACGAATCGCAGCGGCTCTTCCTCCAATTTCGACGCGAGGTTATTGCACGAGTACTATACCGTCGGCTTTCGCATGGCGATAGAGCAAGGCGGCGCGAATGCTTACATGACCAGCTATAACGCGGTGAACGGTATTCCCATGACCGCCAATCCGATGCTGAAAAATCTAACCATGAAGAAATGGGGATTCAACGGCATTATCTGCACGGATGCAGGCGCACTGACCTTCATGGTGACGGCGCACAAGTATTGCGCCAACGCGGACGACGCCGCGGCTGCAGCCATCCACGCCGGCATCAATCAATTTCTGGACAAGTATCGGCCCGGGGTAGAAGGCGCCTTGCAAAAGAAGTTGATTACAGAAGCGGACCTGGACGAAAACCTGCGAGGAGTCTACCGCGTGATGATCCGGCTTGGTTTGCTCGATCCGCCCAGCCTGGTTCCGTATACCTCCATCAATGACAAGAATGGTCCTGCGCCGTGGGAAAGCGACGCCACCAAGCAGCTGGTCCTTCATGTCACCGAGGAGTCCATCGTCCTCTTGAAAAATTCGAACCACGTGCTCCCGCTGGACATGTATAAGCTGCATTCGATTGCTGTCATCGGGCCGCGCGCGAATGAAGTCGATCTGGATTGGTATAGTGGGACGCCTCCCTTTGTGATTACGCCGCTGCAGGGCATCCAGAGCTATGTTGGGTCGTCCGTTAAAGTGAACTACGCCGGAGACAACACGAACGGAGCGGCGGTGCAGGCGGCAAAAACATCCGATGTCGCGATTGTGTTTGTTGGCAATCAGCCGACCTGCGGCATGGGCTGGGGACATTGCCCCGATCCTACCGAAGGTAAAGAAGCTTTCGACCGAAAATCAATCAGCATGAATCCCGATCAGGAAAAATTGATCGAGGATGTCTATACCGCGAATCCGCGAACCGTCGTGGTCCTGGTGTCGAGTTTTCCGTACACCGTCAACTGGGCGCAGGAACATGTGCCAGCCATTCTCCACATGGCGCATAACAGCGAAGAAGAAGGCCCCGCGATCGCGAACGCCCTGTTCGGCAAATACAATCCCGGCGGACGGCTGGTCGTTACGTGGCCCAAATCCATCGACCAATTGCCGCCGCTGATGGACTACAACATCCGCGATGGCCGCACCTATATGTACTTCAAAGGCGAACCTCTCTATCCGTTCGGCTACGGCCTCAGCTATACGAAGTTTGGATTTTCACATCTAGATCTCAGTTCCCCGACAATCAAGAATGATGGACAAGTGACGGTCAGTGTGGATGTGAAGAACGAAGGCAAGCGTGCCGGGGATGAAGTGGTTCAGATGTACGTCAGCTATCCGGATTCGAAAGTTTCACGACCACGGGAGCAGTTGGTCGGTTTCCAGCGGATCCATCTGGAGCCTGGTGCGAGCCAAACCGTGCGCTTGCCACTAGCAGCCAAAGGCATGGCCTATTGGGACGAGACCGCCGGACACTTTGTTGTGGAACCGGGAGCCGTCAAAGTTTTGATTGGAAGTTCATCTGCAGATATTCACTTGCAAAAGTCGCTTCTTGTCGCCCAGGCACAACCCTGAGCGATCGATTCTGTCGGAGGAAAATACTGTGCTGCATCGAGTCCCGAAGAATTACTTTACCCGCTTGAGCGTTCTTGTCTCTTGTCTCCTTATGTCACCGGTGCTGCTGATGGCACAGACCGGAATCGTCGTCACCAAAACTGCAGGCGGGGCGACGGTCAAGACCCCGACAGACACGCTTCACCTGACAGTATGCGGCGCCACCTCGATCCATGTCGTCGGCGCACCCAACACTGAGAACGGCGGCGAAGTCCTGGCCGGAACTCCCAAAGAGCCGTGGATGGTGGATGCCTGCACACCGGCAAAGTTCACTTTGGATATCCCATCGAACACCCCGACAGCGCATGACGAGAAGCGTCTGTGGAAACCCGTCGTCGCCACTCTAGACACCGGCAGCGTGCGTGTCCTTATTTCGCTAGATAGCGGCAGCATTGAATTCAATGACGAGCAAGGCAATCGGCTACTTCAGGAATTTCAGGATCGTCCTCGCACCTACCGTCCGGTTACACGCAATGGTGAGGCACTGTCCAGTGTTGAAGACCGCTTCTATCCGCAGGTACGAGAGGCGCTCTATGGATTAGGACAGCATCAGAATGGTGTGTTCAACTACCGCGGGACGGTGGTCGAGCTGGCGCAGGCCAACACGGATGTCGATATTCCGTTGCTGGTTTCAACGAATGGATATGGGATCTTCTGGAACTCAGCGGCGATCTCTTATTTCGACAATCGCTTCCCTTCGGAGATGCGTTTCAGCGCGAACGCCTCGCACGCGATTGACTATTACTTTCTCTATGGTCCGGATATGGACCAAATCGTTCATCAATACCGGGTCATGACCGGCCATGCCCCCATGTTCCCTGAATGGGCCTATGGCTTTTTCCAGTCGAAAGACCGCTATCAAAGCTCCGCAGAGCTTTTGAAGATTGCGAATGAATATCGCAGCCAGCATGTTCCTCTGGACGCAATCGTGCAGGACTGGTTCTGGTGGGTCAAACAGGGCGACTCGGAATTTCGCGCCGATGCCTATCCGAATGTTCCGGAAATGTTGCAGAAGCTGCACGATGAGCACGTCCACGCTATGTTAAGTGTCTGGGCTGTTTTCAATCCGGAGTCGAAGAACTTTCTGGAGATGAAGCAGCGTGGACTTATTATTCCAGGAACCACCGATTATGATGCAACGAACCCAGCGGCGGGAACGTTCTATTGGAATCACCTTGTCGGCAAGCTGTTCGCGCAAGGATGGGATGCGTTCTGGCTCGATAGTTCTGAACCGGAGATTGCGTATCCGCACGGTGGCGAAAGCGACGCCTCACTGGAGGACAAAAAACTCTTCATCGGCAATGGAGCTCTCTATACAAACATCTTTCCATTAATGCACACCGGCAACGTGTATCAGCATTGGCGCGAAACCACGGACAAGAAACGTGTCTTTATTCTGACGCGTTCCGGGTTCGCGGGGCAGCAGCGAAATGCCGCCACCACCTGGTCAGGAGATGTGTTCAGCACCTTCTGGGCGTTCTCTCGCCAAGTGCCCGCCGGCTTGAACTTCGCGCTCTCTGGTATGCCCTACTGGACGACGGACATTGCTGGATATGGTCCACCGCTGGCTCGCGACACGCACGATCCGGCGTACCAGGAACTATATACACGCTGGTTTGAGTACGGTGTGTTCTGTCCAATTTTCCGCACCCATGGTCATCGCGCCAACAATGAGAACGAGGTATTTTCCTACGGCCCGGTCACACCCATCCTCATCCGCTACGATAAGCTGCGCTATCGCCTGCTGCCGTATATCTATTCTCTGGCGTGGCAAGTGACAGACCACGATTCCACCATCATGCGGCCGCTTGTGATGGATTGGCGAACGGACCGAAAAACATGGAACATCGGCGACGAATATATGTTTGGACCCGATCTGCTGGTCAGCCCAGTCACGCAAGAGGGAGCGACCAGCCGATCACTCTACTTGCCGGCGTCTCCTGCCTGGTATGACTTCTGGAGCGGAGAAAAAACAAATGGGGGACAGCGGATCGAAGCCGGCGCTCCACTCGATCGCATCCCGGTCTACGTTCGAGCAGGATCGATTCTACCGCTGGGACCTGAGGTTGAATGGGCAACCGAGAAACCTGATGCTCCGATCGAGTTACGTGTCTACCGTGGCGCCGATGGCGCCTTCCGGTTATACGAAGACGCAGGCAACACCTATGCCTACGAGAAGGGCCAGCACGCAGTCATTCCGATTCATTGGGATGAGGCGACAAACACGTTGACGATTGGTGCCCGAGAAGGATCTTACCCGCAAATGGCGCAGCAGCGGACCTTTAATATTGTTTTCGTGGGCGCGAATCACGGCTCCGGCATGGAAGAGACCGCGACTCCGGACAAGCAGGTGCAGTACAGCGGCTCTTCCATTACGGTTACGCCGTAGGGTCGCGGTTGCTGCTGGCGGAAACCCGGCGGCGTTGAAGCGCTTTAATTACTTCGCGGGCGAAGTGAAGGGGGTTGTCTTTACAATTCCCTTCCCTTCGACGATGGTGTAGATGGCGTCGGCCGGGACATTGTTTAAAACCTCTTTTTGGCCGCTTGGCCATGCGATTTCCACTTTCGTCATTACGGCATCTTGACCAAGGCCAAAGTGCAAGCGGGTGTCGTTCGACGAAAGATAGCTACCCCCGCCGTGGACTTCATCGATCTGCGTCATTTTCGCGGTCACGACGGTCACCCGTGCGCCGATTGCCGCGCGATTGCTTTTCGTCCCAACCAGGCTAAACAAGACTCGGTGATTGGAATTCCTGGTTTCGTTCAGGAAAACGGACGGCGGAGCACCGATGTTATAAACAACGACATCGACATTGCCATCATTATTGATATCGCCGAATGCCGTACCTCGTCTTGACTGCAACGGTCCGCCGTTCAGCCCGGCGATATCCGCGATTTCCTTGAAGGATTTGCCATCGATATTGCGATACAACTGGATGGGTTCGCGATATTTCAATTCGTCCGGAAGCGTATCGACCAACGGGCTCACGTTCCCCGTGGCCACAAAAATGTCCGGCCAGCCATCGTTATCAAAGTCCGCAAACCCGCTGCCCCAGCGCACGGGAGAATACTTTAGTTGATGAATATTGGCATCCCAGGTGGTATCGACAAATCCATCAGCGCCCTGATTGTGGTAGAGCGACATCGGCTGATATCCGTATCGGGTCACGACCAGGTCGAATTTGCCATCGCGATCATAGTCGCCGAAGTCCCCCGCCATATTGCCCATCGGATGCCCGTCCTGACTGAGTGCCACACCGAGCAACATCGCATCCTCTTCAAATTTTCCGTTATGCAGGTTGTGGTAGAGGAAGTTTGGCCCCTGATCATTTGCGACAAATAAATCGGGCCAGCCATCGCCGTCATAGTCCCCCCAGGACACTCCCATGCCGAGACGTTTATCTGGATTGCTGACGCCGGCTTTTGCGCCCACTTCTTCAAATGTGCCATCCCCCTTGTTACGGAATAGCAGATCGGACTCACCCTCGCTGATGGGAACTTCGATCGGCAGCCCACGGTACGATAAAGCCTTCGCGCCCGGCTGAGGAAGTTGATGAACGTCTGAGTTGACATATCGCGACACAAAGAGATCCAGGTTGCCGTCGCGATCGTAATCTCCCCAGGCCGCGCCAACGCTGAAGCCGCCACCGGCGACACCCGCTTTCTGGGTCACGTCCTTGAATTTGCAGTCGCCCATGTTTTGATAGAGGACGTTGTGCCCATAGCCCGTGACATAAATGTCAGGCCGACCGTCGTTGTTGAAGTCGCCAATGGCCAACCCCATCCCCCACCCTTTTGTGGTGAGCCCAGATGCGTGCGTGACATCTGTAAAGTGCAAGCCAGCGTCCTGATGATAGAGCGTGATCATCGGATCGCCACCTTGCAGGAAATGGTCAATCGACGAACCATTCACTGTGACGATGTCGAGTTTGCCGTCACCATCGCAATCGAACAGGCCAATTCCACCCCCCATGGTCTCCAGCAGATATCGCATCTCTGACGATGTGTATGGAACTTTCGTGATGCCGACTTGAGATGCGACATCATGAAAGTGTATGGGAGATGGTGTCGACGGCGCCGTGGCCGGTGGCAGAAAAAGCGCGAGAAGTAATAGCACCGAGTGCATAAGAGAAGCGTCCGTCGACAGTTTTGGTGGTAGAAACAGTTACGAAGAAACTAGGCTACTTTATGCTTCCTTTGTTCTGATTTTTTTCATCTTGCTTTGTTCGGTGGAGGCTGGTCGTCAGCATGGAACGCGCACTCTCGTCGGCTGGATGCGATTGGAGATATCGCTGCAACGGTGGGATGGCCTGCCCAAATTGTCCATCGAGAAACGCCGCCCTTCCCCAATTCAGGTCCAGTCCCTCCAAATCCGGCGCCCATTTCGACGTGTCCTGAAAATAAGTCGTCGCCTGTTTATAATCCTTCTGAATTGCCGAAATGACTCCAAGGTTGTTATAGGTATCGGCGATGGCTGGGGCAAGTTTGGCTTCAACCGCTTTCGCCTGCTGCAACTGCTGCGCATCGATCACGGCAGGCCGGTTCATATTATTGTTTGGCAGCTGCGCCGGTGCCTCCCCGTGCGCGGGCCCAGCCGATTCACCCTGCTTCGCCTGATTCATCTGCTGCAGCAATCCGTTTGAAAGTTGGATCTGCTGCCTGGCTTCGTCCACCTTCCCGGACTGCATCAAGACTCGAGCCAGCAGATAGTGGGCGCGTTGCACCTGATAGTTGTTTCTTGGCGGGTCACGTGTCAATTCAATCGACCGCCTCAGCGCGGCCTCCGCCTTCACCGGTTGATTCATTTCGAGATACAACTGGCCCAGCATAAAATCGATGTCTGGATCTTGGGGCGCCAGTGTACTCGCGCGAAGCAGCTCAGTTTCTGCGTCTGGAAAATCATGCTGCTTCATCGCGATGTATCCCAGCTGTGAATGACTCAACAGGTCGTTGGGGGAAATTTCGAGTTCTTTGCGGAACTCTGCGGCAGCCTTCGCAAAATTCATTTCTCCCATATTCTGCAAATAGGCCGCTCCCAGCGAGTAATGCGCTCCGGGTAGTTTGTCATTCTCGGCGATGGCTTTCTTGAATTCGCCCTCAGCCTGCTCCGAGTAGTCCGTCTCGGCATATTGCAACCCGATATCCATGTGTAATTGGGCGGTATCGCCGAATCCCTGCAGCATTTCATTAAAGATCGTGGCAGCCTGCGCCTCCTCTTTCAAGGTGAGATCAGCCCTTGCCAGCGCAAGGCCATCGACATAGTTGGGATCGAGCGCCACAGCCATTTCCATCTGCTTCTGAGCCTGCGGGTTTTCTTTCTTCAGCAGCAGCACGCGCCCCAGGGCCAGATGGGCGGACGCGTTGCGTGGAGCCCTCTCAACGGCCTCCTGCGCCAGTTCCGTGGCCTTCTCCAGGTCGCCAGCGGCGATAGCCTCTTGAACGTAATCCTGACGCATCTGAATGTCGCCTGGGTCGAGAACCAACCCCTCGTCGAACAACGAAGTCGCCTCGTCGTAGTCGCCGACATTCGCGAAGTTCATGGCTAGCAGGTTCAAAGCATGCACGATGAAAAGCTTGGAATAGCTGGCCGCGCTCGCAATGTCGCCTTGCGCCCTCGCCTGCTGCGCCGCGTGGTAATCCTGCTTCAGATCGGCTCCTGAAAGCCGGTTCGATTGGTAAGCGTAGGAAGGAGTAACAAAAACAGCTGTGAGGAAAATTACCGTGACCGGCAAATCATACAGTCGTCGGTTTCTCAGCGAAAGCTTCATGAAGGGACTGGGATTGGCAGCTCCGAGCGATCGGCAGATCTTCTCGGGTTTTCCATGGTGAGGCAAGTATAAATGGCGCCATGAAGAATCGGCTCCTCCTTGCAAAAGAACACGAGGGGCTCAAAAAATGTTGGGGCATCTCTTGCGAGATGCCCCGAAGTTCTGCGGAGGTTAGGTTAGAAGTTATATTTTATGTTCAACTCGATGATCCTCTGCGTAGGCGCGCCGGTTTTGGTATCCAGAGTGCCCCATGTCGGTGAGTCGGCAGCCGTGTTCAGAGTGATTGCTTTGCTGGCGTAGTCGACGTTGTAGCGCAGCTGCAACTGGTTTCCGCTGCTGAATTCCGGCAACGGGTGATTCATCCAGTTGAACATCGAGAAACGGAATTGAACGTTTTGGCTGCCCTTGATCTCGAATGTCTTGTAAAAGGCCAAGTCATTTTCGAGGTAAGCCTTGTTCGCCCAGAATGGAAAGTTTTGCCCTCCATACTGGCCAATCGCCGGAGCGCCGAAACAAGCCTGGTTGAGCAACTGGAGGCTCTTCAGTCCCGACTTTGGATTGCAAACTCAGCACCGGCATAATAGTTGGGCCGGAATCCGTTCCATAGTAGGTACTGGAGCCAATACCGCTTGTGATCCCCTGGGCCGCAGCATTGGCTGGCAACCCTGTGTAGGTCAACCCCAGACCGAAGTTGGCACCGTCGGCCTGCTGGAGACTGCCACCCGCCTGCCATGACGTGATACCGGAAATGGTCCAGCCGTTGGCAGCGCCACGTAACACGGCATTGTTCCCATGGATAACCTCTCCGAACGGTAGATGTAATTCGAGTTGAAGAGGAATGGCCGATCGACATTCAAGACTCCGTAGTTGGCGCGGGTGACGAAGGGATTGATCTGGAATGCCGCCGTTCCCAGTTGCTTCTGCCAAGTGAAGTTGAAGTCGAAGACGAATTTGCCGGCTCGTTTTGTCCACGAAGTCTGCAGCGCGTTGTAGTTGGAGAAGAAGGTCGACTGGTGCATGACGACCTGGTTCGTCCCATAGGCAAACCCAAGCGCATGGTAGTCCGCATACTCATTGCAATCGCCGACGCCAGCACAGGTGGTGCTGACGTTCTCCGGGTTGGTCGCGACCAGTCCGGTCTTCGGATCGGGAAGGAATATTGCGCCCACCGGGGTCTTGTTCTGGTCGGCAAGAGCGGGATATGAGGACCCGTTGCTGGACTCGCCGTCGTTGTCCATCTGGCTGCTGCTGCTGCCCACATACGCAATATCGAACAGGGAGTTCCACGGCAGTTGCTGGTCGATCGTCAAATTCCAGCTATAGGTTAGCGGAATTCCATAGTCGGTTGGGTCGGCCGCCGTATACCCGCCATAGGTTCCTGTTCCCGGCATGAAACCCGGTTGTCCCGCAACCGCGGCCGGGGCGATCCCGGCCGCTACTGCCCGCAGGAGTATTAATGAAACCAATCTGCGACTCGAGCACTTCCTTCCCGCCTGGCAGGCTGTACGTCCGGATATTCTGTGCGGTTTGCAGGTCGGCTGCATAGTCGTTGTACTGATCCTGCCAACGATACGCGCCCCACCCGCCACGCACCATCGTCTTGCCGTTTCCAAACACATCGTAGGCCATGCCGAAGCGAGGAGACAAGAAGGCCAGACGATTCGGCATGACCGCTGAGCGGTATGCCAGAACTGATGCCCGTGCCAGTAGAAGCCCGGCTCTGCTTTGCCGGAGTAGTAATCCGACGCAACACGGCTCGGATAGAACACAGCCA
The DNA here is from genome assembly GCA_963735505.1 of uncultured Acidobacteriota bacterium. GTDB lineage: Bacteria > Acidobacteriota > Terriglobia > Terriglobales > Acidobacteriaceae > JAKAAZ01. The sequence goes on from CAVTLR010000019.1 coordinate 1,425,005, forward strand.
TACCGTTGCCGGTGCGATCGTACCAGTGGCCGACATGTTCAAGACGCACGCCGATTTCTATATTCAGCTTGTTGTTCACCTTCCAGTTATCGTTCCCATAGAACGAGATGATCTGATAGGCCATGTCGCTGTTTGGTGACTTATTGGCTTCGTTATACCCCGTCACCGAACCCATGACGAAGTTGGCGGTTGGGTTGTTCGGAGATCCAACAGATATATCCCAGGAACGGATTTGGGTTTTGGCCGCCGTAGCTGAAGATGCCATTCATGCTGCTGGCCGCCGCCCTGATAGTTCGCGGTGTTCTGGGTGAATGCGCCAAATTTCAAAGTGTGGGAACCGACGACCTTGGTGAAGTTATCGGCAAAGGCAGGATCCTCTTTGCGGACCTGGTAGACGCCCGAAGGCTCATAGTCATCGCCCTGGGAGAAATCAGGGAAGGTGAAATTTCCGGCCGAATTATAGGCAGGAGCCAGCTTCGATCCAGGAGCGAACACTTCTCCGTAGCCAGGGCTGGTGGGATAACCAAATGTTGTTCGATAAGCTCCCGATGGATTGGCAGGCGAATTCGGCAGGTTGCCGTAGCCCCAGCTCGCGATGAACTCATTGGTCGTGCTGGCGTTGAAGACATGGATGAAGTGGCCGGCTGCGGTCTTGGTGTGGGAGTACTGATACAAGCCTCCACCGGGATAGGGAACTGAGTTGCCTGGGGTCCAGTAAATGTGCGCGCCGTTCCCTTGGTCGAGCTCAGAGCTATATTCCTGGTTGTAGGAGATGTAGAACTTGGTCTTGTCGCTCATGTCATAGTCGACGCGGACGCGATATACCCAGCCGTCGAGGATAGCGATGATCGGCTGGTAGTAGTTGTAGCCGCCAGGGGTCGTCGTAGGATTCGCGTTCGCCTTGGGCCAGAAGGACGACAAGGCCTTCGATGCCGGGTCAGACCAGCGTCGCGGGAATGGATTGGCCATTGCTGTACCCTGTCGTCGCGTTGTAACCGGGCAGGCTCGCCGAGGGCAAGGCCGTTGTCCCATCCGCGTAGGCGGTGCCGGCGAAGTCGTTGCACCATTGGCCATTTGCCCCGTTTTCGGAAAAACCGTTGGGGCATAGCGCCTGGTTGTCCGCGTTATCGTTGGTAAAGTCGCCGGCCATCATCTCTGGCGAGGGGATATAGGACTTGAGGACGTTGGCATTCCCCAGGTTTTGCAGCCATCTCTCATAGCCGCCAAAGAAGAACAGCTTCTTGTTGGTTTTGGGGACATATCCGCCGACATTGCCGCCCGGATAGTAGTAATGGGCGCCGCCCTTCGGCTTTCCCTGGTGGTTGCTCTGCCAGTCGTTGGCATTCAACGCGTCGTTGCGGGCGTCGAAATACGCTTCCCCATGGAAGTGGTCGCTACCGGACTTGCTGATGGTGCTGATGACGACCGGACCAAATTCCTCGTCTGCGCCGAAGTTCGAAGTCAGACCGTCATTTCCTGCACCATTTCAGGATTGATGGTTCCGATCGAGCCGCCCATATCGCCTGGATCGATGACGTTGACGCCATCCGAAAGCAGTTGCTGCGGGCCTCTGATATTCGGCGCCGCTCACATTCAATCCGTTGCCAACGGAGCTGGTCTGCGCGGTGACGGCAAGGGCATTGAACGACGGGCCGTTGCTTAGGCCGTTCGGGGTTTCAACCACGCCCGGCAGCACTTTCAACATTTCCGTCACGTCGCGGCCTTCAAGGGCGATGTTTGTGATGTCTTTGTAATCGAGAACTTCAGATCGTGCGCCAGTGGTCATTGGGATGATCTGAGTCTCAGCCTGCACGGTTACGCTTTGCGTGGCGGCTCCTACGGCCAGAGCAAAGTTCGGAATCGTACGCGAGTCGCCAGCGTGCAACACAATCCCGGTAATTTCCTTGGGGACAAATCCCTTCATCGTTGCCTTGACGGTGTAGGTTCCCGGAACAAGAGCTGGGAACGCGAAAAAGCCCGTGGCGTTGCTGGTCGCCTGTCGTGTATCGTTTGTGGCTTCGTTGGTCAGCGTGACTTGCGCTCCTGGAATCACAGCTCCGGAAGGATCCTGCACGGTGCCGGAAACTGTAGCCTCTGTCTGCGCGTGTGCGAAAGGTAGAAATACTAAAAGCAGTGCCATGGCCATCAGGATGCCTACACTGCGTTTCACAAGGGATAGGTTGACGTTCGCAGACCTGCCGAACCCATAAAACTGTTTCATCTTGCCTCCGAAACCCCAAAGGGGTACACGTTCATTCGACTTTTCAATCGTTGACTTTCCATATGGCAAGGGCGACCGCTGAAAACACAGCACCGACTAAATCGCTTTACTTGGCCGCTGCAATGTGTATTCCAATCGAATATCGATTGTCAAGATTTTTCTGCAGACCTAAACTGTTTTAGTCACCGAATGGAAGGCAAAATCGGCCGGAAGCCAGGGTCCCCGATCGGCACCTGTAAAGTAAAAAATCTTAGACAATCGCTTTTCTAGATGTGCCCCATACTTGCAGCAGCGGCAAATCATTCTTTTTTAGGAGCAGAAACCGCGCCCAAACTTTTGGCTCGGTTGGGCTAAAGTTGCTCGCTATTCAGGCGAATATACGGCGAACGCCAAGGGGAGATTGTCGAGCAGGGTAGGGTGTGTGGGGTCGACGAAGCGGGATCAAGGCCGGATGTCAATTGGACTCGCGGCCAACATCGGGGCGACGAAACTACCCATGTCGCGCTCGCAACAAAAAAAGCATCGCACTACGAGGGCGAGGCTTGAATCCGCTCAGGCGACGTTACACATCATTCTGGCTGCGGCTGTGGGCCGGTAAAAGGGGAGCAACAGGGCGTCTGGGTCGGACTCAACTGCATAAACTCCACCCGCACATCATCGGGATCATACAGGTTGAGCTGATATTTTCCATCGCGACCCATCTGCTTGTGCGAAGCCGGAGAGGGCTTCCAGTCACGCTGAGAAAGCTTGGCAACCACGGTATCGATGTTCACCACTCCCAGCGAAAAATGGTCGACAACACCCAGCTCGCGATGACTGGGGTTCGCAGGAACGTTCAGCATGTATTCAATCCAATCCGTTCCATTTGGCACCTGGATCGAGATGAAATCTGTGGCGCCATCTTTCATTCCACCCTTCCAATACGGGGTGAATCCGAGGATCTTCTTGTAAAAGTCATCTTCGACCGATGCGCTGTGAACTTCGAACCCCGCGTGAATCATCTGGGAACTGATCGCGCGCGACTCGGCACTCGAATGTGCAGACAGCGGGCCTCGTTGAATAAATTCGATCGTGTTCCCTTCTGGATCCTTGACGCGAAAGCCCTGGCTGCCGTCCGTCCAGCGCGTAACAGAAGCTGGAACCGTGACACCGTGCTGGGCCAGGTACAACCGCATCTGATTTGCATCTGTCGTTGCGAATGCGACGTAGCGGAAGGGATGCTCGTCGGCGCTCGTAGCCGGCAACACTTCCACCCACTGCTTCGGCACGCCATAGAAGCGCAAGCCATTCGGGCTTTCGACGGATGGGGCTGCCGTCCAGCCGAGGGTTTTCTCATAGAAAGTTCGATCGGCCGGAAGACTTTGGGCCGCTAGTCCGATGCCTGCAATGCCTGTGATGGCCGGACGAGTCACTGCAGCTTTCTGCGAGAATGCGAGCGTACCCATGCACGCCAGCACCGCCAGACACAAAAACTTTTTCACTACGACCCTCCCATGACCGATGTGCAATCATCCACTACAGCATACTGCCCGGGCAAAAGCCGCGGCGCCTAAGGATACGCACTGAAACGATTTACTGTTGGAGGTTTGCCACTGAGTTCCTATATATTGAGGTCGCTCAACCAAGCCTTGTGCATGCGTCTTAGGTTCTCTCTGGAGTGTATCTAGTGAATTTAAAATTGGTCCTTTCATTCGTTCTGGCGATCGTCCTGCTGCCTTCAACCAGCTTGGCCGACGCATCTGCTCCCGGGTCTCCTCATCAAAATTTTCGGGTTGCTGTGTATATTCCGGTACAAGTTGTCGAACATATGAAAGATCGCCAGTGGCTGGAAACTTCCTGGGCAGACATCAATCGCCAGGTAAAGGTCGACAAGGTCTACATCGAAACCTATCGCAGCGGCGTGATTGCGGACGACGCCTTGATCGATAGCGTGAAGAAATTTTTTCTTGATCACGGAGTTCAGGTGGGCGGTGGCATCGCGTTTACCGCAGCGGATTCAAGCCAGTTTCGCTCCTTCTGCTACACGAATCCGCAGGAACGCGATTATGTCCGTCGCGTGTCCGAATTGACGGCCCGTCACTTTGATGACATTATTCTCGACGATTTCTTCTTCAATAACACCAAGACCGACTCGGACATCGCCGCCAAGAGCGACAAAAGCTGGACGGAATTTCGGCTCGCCTTGATGGACGAAGTCGCGCAGAATCTGGTCGTCGACGCGGCCCGTTCCGTGAATCCGAAGGTAAAGGTCACCATTAAATTTCCCAACTGGTACCCACATTTCCCGGGTCTGGGATTCGACCTGGACAAAGAACCGAAAATCTTCGACTCGATTTATACCGGGACCGAGACGCGCGATCCCGTTGCGACAGATCAGCAGCTACAGCAGTATGAGAGCTATCAAATCTTCCGCTATTTTGAAAACATCAAGCCTGGCGGAAACGTCGGCGGTTGGGTCGACACCTATGACACTCGCTACATCGACCGTTACGGCGAGCAGTTGTGGGACACCATGCTCGCCAAGGCTCCGGAGATCACGCTGTTCAATTGGGATGCGTTGCTAGGGCCGGTTGTTCCTGGAGACCGCGATGCGTGGGAGTCTCTTGACACGACGTTCAACTACGATGCGATGCTCGCGTGGCATAAGGCGTCAGGCGTGCCCGGCCCTCCGGACATGGCCACCGCGGCTGGTTATTCACTGGCAGAGGTCGATCCGATTGTTGACCAGCTTGGACACCCCGTTGGTCTGAAGAGCTACAGGCCATACCAATCCAGCGGCGAAGATTATCTTCACAACTATCTCGGCATGATTGGAATTCCCATCGACCTTTATCCGACGTTCCCGACAGATGCGGAGATGGTTCTGCTCACGGAATCGGCAAAATTCGATCCGCAGATAGTCGACAAAATCAAAGGGCAGCTGCGCGCCGGAAAGAATGTCGTGATCACGTCCGGCCTTCTCCACGCGCTGCACGGTCATGGAATCGAAGATATCGTCGAGATCCAGGAGTCCGGACAAATGCTCGACGTAAATCAATATTGGGGAGCGTTCGGTCCGGGTGGCGGAAACAACCTGGGAGAATCTACCCCCCTTCTGGTTCCTAGAATTAGCTTTCTCACCAACGACGCCTGGCCTGTGGTGCGAGCGACAGCCAATGGCTATGCGGCTCCGCTGTTGTTGATGGACCGCTATTCGAAGGGTATGCTTTTCGTCCTGACCATTCCGGAAAATTTCAACGATCTGTACTCCCTGCCGCAACCGGTTTTGACAGCTCTCCGCAGTTACTTGCTGCAAGATTTTCCGGTGCAGCTGGACGCACCCAGCCAAGTGAGCCTCTTTGTCTATGACAACAATCATTTTGTGGTGCAGTCGTTCCGAGATGCACCGGTCACGGTGAAGGTTTCCGTTCTCGGAACGCATACGACAATTCGCGACGTTGCGACAGGCGCGAACATCTCCGGCGAGCCCATGCCAACCCGACCCAAAGGACAAATGCCGCTCGCTTCTCAGCGCACCAGCTTTACGCTGACCATCATGCCGCACAGTTTTGTCGCGCTCGCCGAAGAGTAGCTCACGGATGAAATAGGGACAGAGGGATGGCATTCGCCATTGCACGATACCCAGCGGGCGAAGGGTGCAAATGGTCGCCGGAGTCATAGCTGGGCAGCAGGCGGTCAGGATGACTGGGATCGCGCATCACCATGTCAAAATCAATGACCGCATCGAAATGCCCGGAAGCGCGAATCCATGCATTGACGGCATCGCGATCCTGCTCGTCTCTCGCGGTTGGATGGTAATAGTCGGAGCCGGCGTAGGGCGTAATCGTTCCCCCGATGATTTCAATCCCATGCGCGTGTGCTCGCAGAATTATTTGCTGATACGCGGCCAGAATGTGAGCTACCAACGCTTCATGCTCGGCGATCGGTACTTCTCCCAGACGCGTTAGACCGCCGAGATCATTCACCCCCTCAAGAACAATTACGTAGCGAACGCCGGTCTGCGCGAGCACATCACGATTGAATCGCGCCAAAGCGTTCGACCCCAGGCCATCCACCAGAAGATGGTTGCCACCGATGCCCTGGTTCAACACACCGATCTGGCTTGTTGCCGCAGAGCCCTGTAGACGTTCGGCCAAATCATCCGTCCAGCGATCGTTTCCATTCGTCGTCGAAGCGTGACCGTCCGTGATGGAATCTCCCAGAGCCACGATCGAAACTGGATCGGCTGGCGTTGTCACATCGACGCCGGCAATTTGATACCAGTGATCGACTTTTGTAGCATTCGGCAATGTTTCCGCAGACACAAGGTTGCCAAGGACTACGTACGACGTAGCCCGCGAACCCGGATGCCCTGTCTGCTGCGCGGGCGGGTACGATAAATGGAAACTAATCGCCAAATTGGAGAGCGCGCTTATCGGATAATCGACAGGATCGGAGATATATTCCGCTCCCGCAGGAATCACCACGTCGGAGCTGCCACCAAACTTTACCGCCTTGTCCGTCGCCGCATCGATCGCATCGCTCGAAGGTGACAGCGGACGCGCGATGTGAACGGAATCAATACGAAGCGGAGCCGTGCCGAATGCATTCGACAGATGGACGCGCAGCTCTGTTCCGCCGACTGAAAGATGCACAATCTGGCGCAGCGTCGCATCGTGCAACTCATCTGGAGGAAGCGCGTTTGCCGGCTCCGGAATCTGTTGCGACGATGCCCAGGTACCTACCCAACGAGCAATGGAAGGGGGCGCATTCTGCGCGAAACATGGCCGCAGCGCGAACCCGGCCAACCCTACGATAAGCGCAAATGTGACTGGATATCTAAATCGCATTAGAGTTGCTCGTTTTCTGCACGTGGACTAGGATAGCCCTTGTTTTGTGTCAGGGCCAATACATATCCGGAGGATCAGGTGCGCACACTCGCTTCGGCTCGAGCCATTATTCTCGTTTGTTGCACCCTATTCTTCAGTGCACTCGTTTCCGCCGCCTCCACGACGAAACCCGATTCGCCCGACGGTTCCGGAGCCTTCGCTACTGGCCACTATCGCAATTTGTTTCTCGAAGCCGGGCACACCCAGTCGCAGATCGACGCTAAAATCAACGCGGCTTTCGACCAGCTGTTCCACGGTGATCCAAAAACACAAACGGTCTATTACTCCACCGGAAAAAATGCCGATGGTCCCCTCGGCTACATCACGGACGTAGCCCATCATGATGTCCGCACAGAAGGTATGTCGTACGGCATGACGATCTCTGTGCAGCTCAACAAAAAAGCGGAGTTCGATGCGCTGTGGAACTGGGCCAAGACCTACATGTACATCAGCGATCCGAAACATCCTTCGCACGGATATTTCTCGTGGTCGTGCAAGCCAGACGGCACGCCAAATGAGGAAACGCCGGCGCCGGACGGTGAAGAATATTTCGCCATGTCTCTCTACTTCGCCTCGGCGCGTTGGGGAAACGGAAAAGGAATCTATAACTACAAGGCAGAGGCTGATGCCATCCTGACGAACATGCGGCATCATCCGGTCATGTCCGGGCCAACCCGGTTCGGGCCTCGCACCGTCGGCAGCATGGTAAACGAGCAATACAAGATGATTCGTTTTGTGCCGGGAATTGGCCGCGGCGATTTCACAGACCCTTCGTACCATCTGCCAGCTTTCTATGAATTGTGGGCAAGGTGGGGGCCGGAACCCGATCGTGCGTTCTGGGCGGAAGCCGCCGTGGTGAGTCGGGGATTCTTTCCGAAAGCAACCAATCCCAAGACGGGCCTCGCTCCGGATTATGCGAACTTTGATGGCACACCGCATGGAACCAAGTGGAATCCGATGGCTGCCAACTTCTCCTTCGACTCGTGGAGAACGGCGAGCAACTGGTCCGTCGACTGGTCCTGGTGGGGCAAGGCCGACGACGAGCATGAACTCAGCAACCGCATCCAGGAGTTCTTTCTCTCTGCAAGGAATCGACACATACGGCGACCAATACACGCTGGATGGCCATGAACTCGAAGCTCGGCACTCAACCGGCTTAGTCGCGACCAATGCGGTCGCCAGCCTTGCAGCTACGGGTCCGCAGGCGAAAGGATTTGTGCAGGCCCTCTGGAATGCGCCGATTCCCAGCGGAGAACAGCGGTACTACGACGGCCTGCTCTATTTGATGAGCTTGATGCATTGTGGCGGACGGTTTCGCATCTGGACGCCGAAATAGTTAACACACTGCCGGAAAGGAGACGCTGCGCAATGGTCGGTACGCGATGGAAATCTGTCGTGAAAACGGATCGTCTGCAATTGCCATTGCTGATTATTTTCCTGCTTTGCTGCAGTTCCCTTTTCGCGTTCACGATCGGCGATGCCCCTTACATTCAATACGCCGCGTCGTCGGGAAGTTTTCCCATTGCAGCCAACGGCCATCCAGCGCAATTTATGTCGACGCGAATGACGAGCCGGGGGTAGTCCGAGCTGCGCACGATTTGCAGTCCGACATTCACCGCGTGACATCGTTGACGTCGAACATCACGCATGGCGCACCATTCCCAAGCAATGTCATTTTGATCGGAACCATTGGCAGCAGCTCCATCATCGATCAACTCATCCGCAACAAGAAAATTGACGTCGACACCATTCGCGGCAAGTGGGAATCGAACCTGATCCAGGTGGTTTCGAATCCGCTGCCGGGAATCGCCAGCGCGCTGGTCATTGCCGGCAGCGATAAGCGCGGAACTATTTTCGGAATCTACGGCGTGTCCGAACAGATTGGCGTTTCGCCGTGGTACTGGTGGGCAGATGTGCCTGTCCCGCATCGAGACACGCTCTATGTAAAGCCAGGGAAATATATCGAAGGCGAACCCGCCGTGAAGTATCGCGGAATTTTTCTTAACGATGAAGCGCCATCACTCACGGGATGGGTCGACGAGAAATACGGTGGGTTCAATCATTTTTTTTATGAGCGCGTCTTTGAACTGCTGTTGCGATTGAAAGCCAACTACCTGTGGCCCGCAATGTGGAACAGCGCATTCTACGAGGACGACCCGCTGAACGGGAAACTGGCGAATGAGTATGGCATCGTCATGGGCACTTCTCATCACGAGCCCATGATGCGCGCCTTTCAAGAGTGGCAGCGCCATGGTGTGGGTCCGTGGGATTATGCGACGAATGCGGCGAAACTGGATGCTTTTTGGGAGTATGGGATTCAACGCGGTCGAAACTGGGAAAGTACCATCACGATCGGCATGCGCGGCAACGGCGACGAGCCGATGTCGGCGACCGATAACATCGCGTTGCTGGAAAAAATCATCGCCGCACAGCGAGGCATCATCGCGAAAAACCTGACGCCGACACTTGGCGCCGATCCGCAGGTATGGGCTCTCTATAAAGAGGTGCAGAGCTACTACGAGAAAGGCATGCGCGTCCCCGACGATGTGACCCTGTTATGGAGTGATGACAACTGGGGAAATATTCGCCGACTGCCAACTCTCGCAGAACGGAAGCGAGCTGGCGGCGCTGGAATTTATTACCACTTCGATTATGTAGGCGATCCGCGCTCCTATAAATGGCTCAATACCTACCCAATCACCAAGGTTTGGGAGCAGATGGATCTTGCGCATGCCTACGGCGCGAATCGCATCTGGGTGGTGAACGTCGGCGACCTGAAGCCAATGGAATTTCCCATCGAATTTTTCCTCGATTACGCGCGCGATCCAAACCGATGGAATCAGGACAATCTTTCCACGTACACGAAACTATGGGCGGCACGGAATTTTGGACCGGAGCACGCCGCAGAGATTGCCGCCTTGATCTCGAAATACACAAAATACAACGGAAGGCGAAAGCCGGAGCAACTGGAACCAGATACCTACAGCCTGGTTCATTTTCAAGAAGCAGAGCGCGTGGACTCTGAGTGGCAGGCGATCACGAAGGAAGCCGAACGGATACAGCAGGAACTTCCGCCTGCCTATCGCGATGCCTTTTTTGAGCTGGTGTTATATCCCGTCAAGGCGTCGGCCATTGTGAACGAGTTGTACATCACGGCGGGAGAAAATCGCCTGTATGCAACCCAGGGACGTGTCAGCGCCAACGATTTGGCGACGCGCGCCAGGACCCTGTTTGCTGCCGACGCTGCACTTTCCTCGGAGTATAACCACCAACTGGCCCACGGAAAGTGGGACCACATGATGGACCAAACCCACATCGGCTACACCTACTGGAACCAGCCTCCGCTGAACATGATGCCCGCGGTGAGCGAGGTGCAACCTGCCTCTGGCGCAAAGATGGGTATCGCCGTCGAGGGCTCCGCCAATGCTTCCGATCGCGCGCTTGGCTTCGGTGGCGGTGGGTTATCCCTGCCGCCCTTTGACGTCTACAACCAGCAGACGCGCTTCATCGATGTCTTCAACAAAGGAGACCAGCCTTTCGTCTTTACTGCGAGCAGTGATCATCCCTGGATTGTTGTCAATCCCGATCACGGAACCATCTCGAAAGATCAGCGTCTTCTGGTTCACATCGATTGGAGTCAAGTTCGTTCCGGAGAAAATTCGGGCACCATTTCGATTTCCCAGCGCTCCGGTCCCACCGTCACTGTCCACCTTGTCGCTTCGAATCCACTGACGCCCTCGCGAAACACTCTGCAGGGCTTTGTCGAGAACAATCATTATGTCTCGATCGAGGCTGCGCATTTTACCCATCGAACCAGCGAAGGAGCGACGCATTGGACAAATCTCCCGGACTTTGGTGAGACGCTCTCCGGAATGACTGTATTTCCAGTCACCGCAGCGAGTGTTCTGCCACCTCACCCTGCAGCGTCGCTCGAATACAAAATGTATCTCTTCGATCCCGGCGCCTACCAGGTAGAGGCAATTCTTGCGCCCACGCTCAACTTCGTGCCCGGACGAGGACTCCGCTACGCCATCTCGTTTGACGATCAGCCTCCTCTCGTCGTGGATGCGCTTGCCGATGACTCTGAGAAGGCCTGGGCCACGGCGGTCAGCGACGGTGTTCGCAAAGTCACCTCAACATTGACGATCGCGCAACCCGGCTATCACACCTTGATATTTCGAATGGTCGATCCGGGAGTGGTCTTGGAAAAGTTCATCGTCAGTCAAGGCGAGGTTCCGTCCAGTTACCTGGGACCTCCCGAGAGTTATCACAATCTCGGCACGATCGAATCACACCAGCCGTAAATGGGATTCGTGTGGAAAACGCGTCCCATTCTCTCCCGGATAACTCCATAGTTACAACACGATCGCTGTTTTCCCAACCTGGCTGCGCAGGAAGAAAACACGAGACCGGACATTACCTTCTGAGGTACGCCGCGCACCGGAACAGAACCATCAAAAGAATCATGGACCTGCTGCAGGTACAATCGCTTTAATCCACCCAGAGTAATGACTCGGTGAAGCTGGCAAAGGAAACATAGCCGGCCGATCCAGCTTTTCAACGGGCGTTCATCATTTGACGCATCCCAGCGCCTACTATATTGATGCAGGGCCGCTGGAGGTACCAGCGAAGGAAAGCATCGCATGACGCCTCTCCCGATACGTCTCCGACTTACACTCTGGAATTTTGCGATAGTTACTTTCGCCACCGGCACCGCTTGCGCCGGGTCATGGTTTCTGGTGCGGCAATCCCTTGAGCGAGCAGTGGGGAGTTCGCCTGAACCCATCCTCGCCGCACTATCGCCCACAACACACGGCTTCGTGTCTCAGGCCGCATCGATAGCGCTGCTGCATATGTTCACCCGCGATCTACTAATGCTGGCGCCATTGCTGCTTTTTCTAGCAGGCCTTCTCGGCTATTGGATGAGTTGCAAGGCGATACATCCAGTGGCAGACCTGGCGCGCCTGGCACGGCAAATTTGCGAGCACAGCTGGAATCTCAGAATCCCGGTTCCCAACGCGAAAGACGAGATCTCCGACCTTTCCAAAACCTTGAATCAGATGCTGAATCGTGTGGATGCGGGGAACCTTAGTATTCAGGACTTCACCGCCAATGCTTCCCATGAACTCAGATCGCCCGTCGCGTTGATCCGCGCCGAGGTTGACTCCGTTCTATCCTCACCCAGAGGCAACGAAGAATATCGCGAGTCCTTCGCTAATTTGCAGCAGGAAGTCATCCATATGAGTGGCTTACTCGACAACATGTTGATGCTGGCTCGAGCAGACGCAGGCACAGAAATTCTTAGCTTTGAAGTGATTGACGCCGGCCGACTGGTGCGACGTATTGGAGATAAGTGGAGCCCTTCCATGCGACAAGCATTGCTGGAATTCCATGTAGAAACCTGCTCCGCTCCGGCACTCATCCGCGCCGATCTTGTCAGTATCCAGCGACTTCTAAATATTCTGCTTGAAAACGCGTGCCGATATACTCCGCCCGGCGGTTCGATCACGCTGCGCGCAAACGCCGATACAGAGCGCGTACTGCTGGAAGTTCGCGACACTGGAATCGGAATATCCGGTGAGCACTTGCCTCGCCTCTTCCAGCGTTTTTACCGCGTGGACTCGGTCCGCAGTCGTCAACTGGGCGGCTCAGGCCTTGGGCTTGCACTTGCGAAATGGATCGCTGACCAGCACCAGGCAACACTGATCGTCGAAAGTGAGATCGGTGTCGGAACCTGTTTTCGTATCGCGATCGAGCAGCAGCGCTGCCCGCAGGCTCGCCCGAAAAAAACGCTCGTCATGGCTGGAAGCATCTAGCTTGATCGGATCTCCGTTACGGTCGTCTCCCCGTGCTGCAGCTTGGAGATCACTTCTTCTCCCAGCGCAATGCCCAGGCCGGGCATGTCTCCAAGCGCTAACTCACCATCGCTCGCAACCGGGAGTCCAGTAAACATCTTCCAGAAAAGTTCATTTCCTGTATCCGGCTCGACGTCCGGAAAATATTCGACCATCGGGCATACATGTGGCGAACGACTGAATATGACGTGCAGATTGTGTGCCTCGTTGGAGTGGGGGATGACAGGAAGCCCGGCTGCCTCAGCCATCGCACAAATCTTGATGGCTTCGGTGATGCCGCCAACGCGATTCACATCCGGCTGCAGGATATCGACCACGCGTCGACGAATCAGCTCATAAAAATCCCACTTCCCATACGAATGTTCTCCGCAGCTCCAGCGCTGCCAAGGGCAACGACTTTTCAACTCGAGATAGCCCTCGATGTCGTGCGGCATCAGCGGCTCTTCCATCCATGAAAGGTTGTAGTCTCGCAGACGTTTGGCCATCTCGATTGCGTAGCCGACATCCCACCCCATATAGGCATCCGCCGCAAGCTCAACTTGATCGCCGACAGTTTCCCGCACAGCACGAATCAGCGCGACATTGCGATCCATGCCGAGCGTTCCATCCTTTGGCCCAAAACCAAATCGTTGTTTCATTCGGAGGAAACCCACCTGCACCCACGCACCAGCTTCTTGCTTCAGCGCATCCAGATCTTCCAGCGCATAGAGGCGGCTGACGTAGCATGGCATGCGAGTCTGGGTCCGTCCCCCCAGCATGGCGTAGAGTGGTTTGCCTTCAGCCTTTCCGTGGAGATCCCATAATGCGATATCCAGTGCCGAAATACCACACATGGCCGAGCCAGACCTTCCGAACCGAACCGTTGTCCGGTACATTCTTTGCCACAAGTATTCATGGCGTGTGGCATCTTCGCCCAACAGCAGTGGCGCATAATATTCGTCGATCAGCGATTTTGCCCCACCGTGAAATGCCCCGGCCGTTCCGATGCCAACCACACCCTTGTCACTCTCCACTTCAACCAGGGTGCACATGGACGGTCCAAACCAGCCATCTGCGCGCGTCTTAAAATCGTCGAATAGAGATGCATTCGAAACGAGGTTTTTCTTAAGGGTGACGGGAGCGCGCGAAAATCCAATGTTGCGAGTCGTAATCTTCTTAATGATCATCGAGAAGTAGTTCTCCTTCGAACTTCGCCAATTCCTATGCGACTTGCGATCCGAAATCCTCGAGGCGGGAAAGTGCTGATATTGTTACCGCGTCAAAGTTTCAAACGACTCGGCGCAATCTTCGAGGTAAACACGTAATCGCCCGAGCCGATTGCGTAAACGGCAGTGGCTGGCTCTGATCGTAAGAACCGCACACCACCTGCACTTGCGGCGGGTTTCCCGTTCTCCAACACGCTGGCAGGAGTCGCGGCTGGAAGATAAAGAGTCGCGCTGGTATTTGGAGGTATGGAAACTTCCAGCCGGAAGTTTTCACCGTCGCGCTTCCAACTGGTCGCGATCCGTCCATAGGGTGAATCGTGAGATGCTTTCACAAAAAGCAGACCGCTCTCCGGCATCGGCCGAAGAATGATGCTCTTGAATCCGGGTTGCTCTGGATCCGGATTGATCCCGGCCATGTCTTCATACAGCCAGGTTGCGAAATCTCCCAGTAACATTAGATGATTTCTGGAATTCATCGCGGGATTGGCAGTATCGCCATTCCATAGCTCCCAAATGGTCGTGGCGCCTCGGCGAATCATGTAGCCCCAGCTCGGATACGTCGTCTGGGATGCAATCTGGCGAGCGACATCGGGGCGTCCGTTGAGCGTTAGGGTTTGCATCAACCATTGACCACCAACTAATCCCGTCCCCACATGACCGTTGGTCTTCACTTCAATATTCTCAACAAGCGCCTTGAAGATTTCGGCACGACGATCTTCCGGTGCCAGGCCGACTGCGAGCGAGAGAATACTGGACGTTTGTGTGCCGTTGTCGTAAAGATTCGTCGTGGGATTCAAATATTTCTTATTGAATGCAAGCTTCATTCGCGCAGATATTTGGTCATAGGCTTGGCGATCCGAGTTCGCTCCGCTGATGGCGGCGAACTTCGACATCAATCCGAGGATGTAATAGAAGTAGGTCGTGCCCAAAATCTCTGCGGCAGTCTTGGTAGCAAGATCGTCACTGTGGATGGCGGTAGGTGACTTGGGAGGAACGCACCAATCCCCGTACACGTCCACGGGCATCAGATCATTTTGAATGAACGGCTGCATGTGCTGAACCCAGCGCTTCATCGCCGGATAATGTCTTCTCACGACCGCTTCATCGCCATATTGCAGCCACAACATATCTGTAACGAGGAAGAAACTTGCAGGCCACACCACATTCTCGTTGTAGATCGGCCAATATGCCGGCGCTACATCGTTGATGCGCCCTACGGAGTCCATGGAATCCTCGATGTCCCGGACCCATTTGGTGTAGAAACGGCTCACGTCGAACATGTAGGATTCGCCGGCGCACTCAGCCGACCGATCACCAAGCCATCCCTGGCGCTCGTCGCGCTGCGTGCAGTCTGTCGGCACGCTCTGATAATTTCCTCGATCTCCCCAAAGCATATTTCGATATACGTGATTGATTACTTCGTCTGAGCTCGTGAAATCGACATGTTCTTCCAACGCGTCGTTCGCTATCCGTCCGGTAATGGCGGCAAGAGAAGGTGTTCCTGGAAATCCGCGCATCTCCACAAAACGGAATCCATGAGAAACGAATCGAGGCTCGTACACCTCAATCCCTTCGCCCTTCGCGATATAAACGTCAGTCTGACGCGCAGACCGAAGATTGTCGGTGTACAACATACCGTTCGCTCGAAGCGTCTCTGCATGTCGAAGCTGAATCCTTGTCCCGGGCGGCGCGGAAAGTTGCAAGCGACACCAGCCAACCATATTCTGACCCATGTCAAAGACATAGATGCCTGGCTGCGGTTGCGTCATCTTGATCGGCTTCAGTTCACGCATCACCCGAATGGGCTCATTCATCTGCGCGGACATTTTTCCAGCCGGTGAACCGATTACGTCGACGTCAGTCCAGGGCCCGTCATCGAACTGCGGCAGTGACCAGCCGGGGTATTCCATTCGTGCGTCAAATTCCTCGCCATCGTAATAGTTATTGGCGCGGATAGGACCCTTGGTCGTACTTTTCCAAGTATTGTCGGTAGAAATTGTCGCGCGCTGGCCATCCTTGTACTCAACTTCGAGTTGCATCAGCGCCCTGGGAAGGCCGAACGTTCGCGTGAATGTCGGTATATTTTTGCGAGGCGCGTAGAATCGAGCATTGCCCAGCAGAATGCCCACGGCATTATTCCCATCGCGCAAATACTCGGTCACATCGTGGGTCACATACAGGGTGCGCTTGTCATAGTCCGTCAGCGCCGGCGCCAACACATTCTGGCCGACCTTCTTTCCATTAAAATGTAGTTCGTGATAGCCCAGACCGCTTAGGTACACAGTCGCTTTTTTCGAAGCGCCGTGAAATTGAAACTCCTTCCGCATCATGCGGGCAGGCAGACGGGTGCGTTCTCCCAATCTGGCGCTTTCTGGCAGAGGCAATTCTTTTGCTATAGTAGCGTTCCTCCAGTCAGTGTCGTCGAATTCCGGCTTTTCCCAGCCTGGCTTTTCGCTACTGGAAACCTTCCACGTTTGATTCGTGCGAATGTGGTGGATCTCGCCGTCGGCCATATCAAGGGTCACGCCGGCCACGATAGAAGCAGACGGAGAGCTTGGCTCAACCCGGATCGCAACAATGTTTTGCCCCGTATGAAGCAGTTCCGTAATCGACTGAGAGATATAAAGCTCGGATTCTTTTTGAGATGATGAATGGATTTCGTCGCCATTGATGAAGACTCGGATCGCACTCGACCCGACCGCGGCCAACAGTCCGTAACTCGCCGGATTTTCGTTGCCTAAGTCAAATCGATTGCGAAAGAAAAGCGGCTGTTGCGCCGCGGACTCACTCGAAATCCAACTTGCATCGTGAAATTCTTCAGGAACTTCCTCGCCACCCTTCACACCAATCCACTGCCCCGTCCAGTCCGACGACTGCAGCAGCCCCATCGTCCACGTTGCGGTTTCGCTCCAGTTTGAACGTCGCCCATCTTGATCCCAGGTTCGCACCTTCCACCACACAGATTGCCGCGAGACGAGGGGCTTGCCGCGATACTCGATCTGGATCGAGCGGTCCGAATCCACTTTCCCCGTGTCCCAAAGATCGCCATTTCCGGAATCGCAATTTTCGCGAGAAGATGAGGCGACGATTTGGTAGGCGGACTGCCTTAAAGCTCTCAGTTCCGGCGTGGCCGCCTCCACAATCCAACTCAGACGAGGTTCTGTTTCATCAATTCCAAGCGGATTTACCGCATACTCGCATCGCAACTTCGCCGGATGTACCGTAGCATCACTCTTGAGGTCATCGAGGACCGCATTCTCAGCCAGCATGTGGCCGCGGCCTAGTCGAGCGGCCAGCGCAGCAGAGGCTGTTTTCAAAAACTCCCTTCTCTTCACAATGGAATCCTCAATGGAGAATAGCGTCGTCACGCCGATAGCTGCATCACAGAATCGTCAATACGTAGCGCGTCCGCCGCTGACGTCATAACACTGCGCGGTCACGAAAGAACAATCCGGGCTGCAAAGAAAGTGAACGACCGCCGCAACTTCTTCTGGCTGCCCAGTCCGGCGCATGGGTATGCGGTCCGTCATATAGGTCACTTGCTCCGGAGTTACTTGATCGAGGATTTTGGTGCGCACCACTGCCGGACTGACAGCATTGACACAAATTCCATCGGTCGCCACCTCTTTTCCCAATGATTTCGTCAGACCAATGACGCCTGCCTTTGTTGCGGAGTAGGGAATCATGCGAGGATTTCCTTCCTTGCCAGCGATAGACGCGATGTTGACGATGCGGCCGTACCGGCGTTCCCGCATATGCGGCACCACTGCCCGACAAAGATAGAAGATGGAACTTAGATTGATCGCAATTGCGGCCTGCCAATCTTCATTGCTCTGTTCCCACAGCGGAGCCGCCTTTCCGGCAATGCCGGCGTTGTTGACCAGAATGTCGATGCGTCCGTTACGCCGTAATACCTCTGTCACCGTCGTTTCGGCCGACTCTGGCCGAGAGACATCCGCGTGCAGTGCGAATGATCCCCTTCTGAGCCGAGCGGCAACCGCCTCCGCTCCTTGCAAATTTATATCGGCGATGACTACGACTGCGCCGGCATTACTGAGACGTTCTGCAATTGCCTCGCCGATTCCAGTTGCCGCACCCGTTACGATTGCTGTCTGCCCGCTTAAGTCAAACATGGAATGACGTCATCCTTTCTATCTCCACCATAGTGAACTGATACTGACTCCGCCATCGTGCACTAACTCTGCGCCGTTAATATAACCAGCCTCGTCGGAGGCCAGGAACGCGGCGCACGCGGCGATTTCTTCAACGGTTGCAAGACGTCCTGCGACAATCCTTGCTTCCAACTGTTGCATCACGGTTGCATCTCGCAGTAACTCGCGATTCATATCGGTTACCGCACCTTCTGGACATAAAAGATTCGAGGTGATGCCGTAGGGACCCAACTCCATCGCAGCCATCCGACTTAACATTCGTAATCCGGCCTTGGCTACACAGTATGCTCCCTGTTGCGCTGTCGGCAGCAAGGAAGCAGTGGAACCAATATGGATGAGCCGTCCGCGAAGCTTGCGTTGCTTCATGTGTAGGCCAACGATTTGCGTGCAATGGAGCGCGCCGGTCAGGTCTACGTCGAGCATTCGCCGCCAGTCTTCTAGGCCACACTCCATAATGCTGCCAAATACGATAATGCCGGCGTTGTTTACCAGCACGTTTATCATGGAAAGCTTCTCAAGTGCAGCATCAATCGAAGCTTCGACGTTGGCGCGATTTGCGACATCTGTTTGAAACGAAAAACACCTCGACCCATACCCGCAAATCTCTTGCGCCGTTTCTCTCGCGGCATCTACGTCGATGTCCGCGATGATGATATCGGCTCCCTCCTGTGCGAATCGCAATGCGATCGCGCGGCCAATTCCCTTCGATCCTCCGGTGATCAGCGCCACCTTTCCCTTCAGTCGATTCGGTGTAGGCGTAATATGCGGTATGTAATTTTCTGTGTTCGAATTCATGCAGGGCCACGCGTCGCGGGTGCTTCATCGAACAGCCAGTCAGAATATTCACGGCACAGCCGATCAATTTCCCGTCGGTCTTGCTCATCCAGATTCCAGCGCGGAGCACGACAATAATCCGTCGTGATGAGACCCCGTCGCAACAGCATGACTTTCTCCACGGCCACGAGCATCTCAACCGACAGCATCATGAAGCCCAAAAAGCGCTCCTCGCTAGCAACGGTGATCTTGCACATACCGATTCAGGAATCGGACAACAATTTCCAGAGCGACAAATCTGCGCATAACCTTCACATCAATCAAGCAATGGAATGATTCCTACGACCCGCAAACAGAGCCTTCAATGGCGGAATCCTTCACTTGCCAGTCGGACGCAATGTCACCACCTGATTGATGTATGGGATCAGTTGTACCGGCCCTTCCATTCCACATATATCGATTGCGGCCAGAATCTTTCGCGACGTCCCAACGGCGCGCCGGTTCGCCTCAGTATCGGTGACGATAATCTTCAGTCTGTTCTCGCCAGGTTGAATGAGTTTCGATATATCCAGCTGATACGGTTGCCAGACAAGTGTTCCCGCGTGTTTGTCATTCACATAAACATCCGCCACCGAGCTCACTTTACCCAGGTTGAGCATGATTTGCTTATCGCGGAAGTTCGCCGGCACAGTGAAAGTCTTTGTGTAAATCGCGCTTCCCGAGAAATTCTCCAGACCCGTGTGGGTCCACGGTTGTAGAGCGAACGGCGTCTCTCCGCTCACAAATTGAACTGGGGAATCCAACAAATCATTCTCACGCGCAATGATGACGAGCATATTCTTGCCAGTGTTGAGGAACGGATGTATGTCGACAGGACTCTCTCCATCATGGTTTACCGCATGTCCGTTGACCACGATTTGATAAGCATCATGGAGTCGCGGCGGAACTACTGCAACACAGCCGGGCGGTATCGGAATCCGGTACCATCGCATCATCGTGCTCTCAACCGTGGATTTTTGCACGTCACGCGGAGACAGACTCGCAATCACATCGGTTAGGCTGTTCCCTTCCTTATCGGCAACTCGGAAAGAGAAGCCATAGAAGCCGCTGGCGACACCTCGTGCTTTGCCCACCTTCATTAACACCTCATTCCATCCGGCGTGTAATTCGACTGGAACGCGATCTGCCCAGTTATCATTGACCTCATACCAGAACGGCGTGCGAAGTTGTTCAAACACCTGTTTATGGTTCAACCAGATTCGTGCCCAGTTATCTGCGGCAACGATGAATTGCGCCTGTTGATCGATTGGAGAATATAGATAGGTATGCGCGTAACTCACGATCCATTGATCGGCGTCTGTTAGTAACTCAGGATTGAATTGAACAATATACCCCGAGCTCGAAAAGCGGCCGCCCTCCACCTTCATCCAGATATCCCAATTCTGCAAGGCAAGATGCGGCTCGTTGCCGTAGTAGTCCTTCCATCCAACCGTTTGTCCGTTTAGGCCAACGTACTTTTTGGCTGGGTCGAATTCCGTTTCCGGCGGATAGGGCTTCGCAAATCCATTGTTATCAAGATTCGGAAATGGACCGATCATTTGCCAGTTACGAATGGTGGTCTGTTCCTGGCTCAACCATAAAGAAGGCCAGTCTGTGTCATCAAAGGGCTGCTTGTCCCAACCGGATCCTTCGCCGACAGCGTCAGATCCATCTTGCACCTGGGCATACGGTACTGATATTCGGTCGGGCTGGGGGCGAAACTCCCAGTCTCCGGTCAAGACCACGGGCTTCAGTGGTGTTCCCTTGATTGCGCCGTCAAAATCGGTATTGTCGGCACGCATCTTTACGTAGACTGCAGAACTGCTCATGGGGCTAGTAACGTGGACGGCAATGTTCTTGCCTTGCTGTATCGCGCTGTCTATTTGCTCCGCATTTGTTCCAAGCAATGTCGCGTTCTGGCCGCTGTCGGACAGCGGACGAAAAGCGATGTAATACGCATCCCATGGGGCGAGATTCAAGCGCACGTCCGTTCCCGACCCATCGTTGACGTAGAACAATGTCTCCCGTTTTCCTGTTAAGGCACTCCACTTTTCTGGAATTCCTTTCACCGCGAAATGCACCTGATTGATCCGAGACCGGTCAGTGTCGTTCACAACCCAGTAATAATCTGTCTGCAATTTCTGACGATGCTCAAAGTAGAGATGCTCCGACGGCCCGGTCATCACCTGAACATCTTTTGGCGTAGTCGCATCGAGAGCCGAAATCAGCTTATCCACGGAATCGGCGATGTAGTATGCCCCGCCGCTGCGAAGGTCAGCCGACGTACCATCGATTGGGTTTCCATCGGCCGCATTTGTACCGAACAATGCCGAAATTCCGCTTTCGATAACCGTGTCGTTGCCTCCCGCCTCAGGTGAGGAATTGGGCAGCAAACGAATCGCGAGAATCGTCCCACCGGCTTGATGAAATTCTTCGAGTTTCTGCAACGTCTTTCGGCTCAGAGTAGTGATAGGTGGCAGGATGATTGTCCGGAATCGTTGCGCTCCAATGACTAACTCGTTTCCTTCAATCTTTGCGTTGTCAAGATACTGATCGTCGGCAATGTTGTAGTCCCACTGGTGATCAGCAAGGTCGAGGATAATTCGGGTGTAGTAGTCGTTAATCAGAATAGTGCTGTTTTTCCAGGCTGCAGGTTCCCCGATACTCCCGTAGCTTGTCGAACCAGAAAATACTGGTGAGGTGTGCGCCCACATTGTAGTGATCGGATAGTACAGCAAGACATTTGTCACATGGTGGCTGTCCGCATTCATGTAACTGATCCGTCGTGTGTAGTCTGCGTAGTAGTGGAAATAGGGCCAATAGGGCTGGTGCAGCCAGTCAGGCGGATAGTTGGCCCGTTTGGTGTCGTAGTCGAAAGCATGCGGCACAAACAAATCGACACCCCATGCGCCGATTGCATTCGTGCCTTTGCGGATAGCTTGCAGATCGAGATAGGAGTCGGTACCTTGAACGCCCTGGTTTTCACACATAAAGCGGCGCCCTTCATAATCCGCTACCGATTGCGCCAGCTTAAAATTCAACGGTTGACGTCCGAAATCCCCGAGCGAATCCACCCCGACAGGATTCAGTCCTCGTTCCACCGCGAACAGGCTGCCTTCGAGTGCGGCAGCCCACTGCAGGCTTTCCTCCCAGGCATGGCCGGTGCGGTGAACTCCGAGCTTGGCTGCAGAATCAGTGATTCCGCTCCAGAACGACGCCGCATACAGTTGAGTCACTGTGGAGAGATAGTCTGTACGAACCTTTGTCGTTCGGTCGCCTCCGTCATAAATTAGCAGCGGCAAAACAGTTCGCAGGTCGTAACCGTTGCGTTGTTGGAACGCCTCGAATAGCCTGGGCGTCCATGCGATCCGGTACCCGTAATCGCCCTCGTGATCTGAAAAGGAATAATGGATCGTACTCCCGAAGTATGGCTTGAAGTGGCGATAATACTGTTCGTACGTCAGCTGAAAAAACAACTTCATCGCCTCCGGATTCATCAGGTCCACGAATCCCCCATCGAATCCCATCGCGGGTTCTAAATGGAATTGAAGGACGACCCACGTTCCATCGGGTACTGACCACTGCACATGGCCATTCACAATTTTCGAGTTCAGAAGGGTCAGACTGCTGCCGTCAACATGCCCTTTGCTGATCCATCGCACCGCGACGACCGACTTAGTGTCAGGCTCGACGGCAATGTTCAGAGATTGCGGTCCTTGAACAGTTTGGGTGGAATAGGCGAGGGTTTTCATGCGAAAGTCCGGACGTTGGGCCAGAATCTCGCTTTGATGATTGCCGGACATCCAGACGTTTCTTACTTCACCGCTGGGCCAGTCGTATTCATCGACGAAATTGAATTCGAACCCCGACCGTTTCGCTTGCTCAAGTCCTGCGCCGATCGCAGTCCACCACTCATCCGAAAGATAGGGTGTTTCCAGCCCGTCCCGTGCATGCAGAAATGACCCATAGACATGTTGGCTCGCCATATCGCGGATCTCGGCCTGAATCTTTGGGCTCTCCATCTTTCCATTCCAGAACCAGAACGGCATGGGAGAGAAATCGCGCGGTGGGTCAACAAATTGCTGGTGCAGATCTCCGGAAGGGGTTGAAGGAGTCTGGGCTTTCGAGGAAGTTGTGATGACCAAGACGGAAAGAATCGTCAGGACGAACGCTTGAGTAGCTCTTCTCACTTTTTGTCCTTGATCTAATGAGTTACAGAACCCGCAATACCAACCTGGCTCACAGCAGATATCGCATGATGACCGGGAATCGGTTACCTCAGTGGGATTTCCGCAAGAGCCGATTTCGCACCTCAGGCAAATCACACGACGGTTCTCTATTGTGCCTGGCGCAGAAGCTTTTCCTTCTCACACCATCAGAGAAGGGTTGTTTGGCTGCGGGCTTCAACACACGCGCCCGCGTTTACCCGCAGAACTGTGCCCTGGAGGATTGTCGCCGATCCATCGCTCGTCGACCGACTCGGACGCAAGTTGGTACCTTGAGTCGGAAGAAAGACGAAGCTGATTTGAACGATTGTCCATTCCGCCGTGAACCGTATCCATGGAAAAGATCACGACATCCCCCATCTGATATTCGGAAGTTAACCAACGGCCGCCGAGACTTTGCCTGATCTTGTTGGGATCCTCCGAAAGCCATCCGTTCAGGCCGTGCGCAGTGCGAGCCGGATCATCCGGCCTGTTCGTGCAATAGGAATCGACGTCGCGCTTCCCATATGTCTGCTGCAACTGGACGTTCTTATGACTGTCTTCCAGAATCATCAGGCCGCCCAATTGAAAACTGATATCGCTTAACGGTACCCATGCCGTGTATAGCTTTCGGGTTCCGCGGCCCATATACACAATGTCGCAATGACTCGGGGTTCCCAACCCGGGAGAAATGCAGCGCAGCCAAGTAAAGTCGAAGTGGCGAACCTCTCCGCCCACAAACGAACGGAAAAATCTCATCAGGTTTCCCTGTGAATGATAAAGAAGATGTTGCAATGGGGGGTTATTCTTTTGCGCCAACTCCGGCTGAAAGAAAAGCTTGATGCCCACCTTCGGCACTCCATCCATTACTGCAGTAGACGGGTCGAGTTGGCCTTCGGCCGCAAGCTGCCCCAGAATGTGACGCCTGGCAGCAAGCACTTCATCACGGTTCAAGTACGATCTCAGGAATAGATAACCATCCTCGGCCATTCGGTCGCGCAGCGTTTCCGGGTTCGCCGAGATGTCGTACGTCGAATGAAGCAGTCCGAGGCGATTCTCGCCCTCGTCGAGTTTATGACCGCACGAGTAAAGTTCTGGAACATCAAGAATTGTCGCCATGAATTTAAGCACCGTGTTTCGTTGCGTTATACCCGACCCTTCGAAGATTACGCCCACGAATGTACGATCGGCTATCAGCCTCTTGACCGACCTCGAGAGCTACCCCAAGGTGAACTGTGAACGAACGTTTCATCCGTCTAATAAATCAACTTCAGCGCGAATTCCAGAATGCGTGGATCACCCGCACTGGTCACATCGCCATAGTTGCCCGAACCTAACCCGGTGGAAACTCCGTTGAAATTCGGATGGTTCGCCACATTGAACGCCTCAGCTCTGAACTGAAGATCGAGACGTTTTACGACCGGAAACGTCTTGTATAAGCCAACATTGATGGCCGTATACCCTGGTCCACGGATCGTGCCGTTGCTGGCAGTTCCGAAGAAACCATATGCAGGAGCTGCGAACGCACTTGTATCAAACCATTCGTTGAGACTACCCACCTTGTGATACGGTGCGACCTGGTTCGGCCGCGTCGCTAGTCCTGCGGTACTGGTTGACATACCGGGGCTCATCGCGAAACCGCTCTGGTGCATCGCCAGGCCGGCGAAGCTCCAGTCGCCAAGAGCAAGACGCATGGGCTTGTTCGCGTTTTTGAAGAACGGAATGCTATATACCCAGGTGCCAGTAACATTGTTCGTAAAGTCGTAGTCCGGTGGGCCATATTCCGCGTGGAAGTCCCGCATATTTTGTGCGGGTGAGGTCTGCGATGTGGTTGTGCCGGACCCACGGCCGCCGACCGTCGTCAGCACCTTGCCGTATGTATACGCCACGCTGAACTGCGAAGCTCCGGCCCTATATGTGGCGCCGGACTGGAATGAATTGTAGTTCGAGCTGCCGTGCCAGTATTCATCATTCATCGCACTATATCCCTTGAATGGGCGGGTATAGTCGCGCGACGCGGTCCCAGCATTAATACAAGGATCGAAGTCGTAGGATGCGGAAGGCGATTGGTTGGGAGCCAGGCATCCAGCCGTACTCGGGGTTGTTACAGGCAGCGGAAAGTTGGCGTCATAGCCCCCCTGGAAATCTTCAAGGTTTCGGCCCACGCTGCCCACATAAGCCAGCGACAGAATCAGATTTCTCTTGAGTTGTTGCTCCACTGTGAGGCTGTAAGACTGGATGCTCGCCGGCTTAAATGTTAATGGCACGTCTGAAAGTGTCTGAGTCGTCGGTGCTGCCGTCGTCCCGGCAGTTCCATTACTGAGTAAACTATTCAAGACATTCGCGCTGTTGTTGAATGGCGGATTCTGTCCGAAGGCTGCATAAATTACTTCAAGCGGAATCCTCGAATAGCCAATTCCATAGCCACCCCGCACAGAGGTTCTTCCGTCTCCAAATATGTCATAGGCGAATCCAACCCTGGGCCCAAAGTTTGTCTTGGACGGGATAAAGAAGCCGCTTGGCGTTCCATTCTTTCCGGCAAAAAGCAGGCCGTTCAACAGATTCGCAGGAGTTCCTGCGCTGGTGATGGGCTGGTTGTTGGCGTTCAACAATAGGCTCCCGTCCACATTGACGACGGGTGCCTGTGCAGGATCGTAAGCAGCCGGAGAGAAGCTCGTGACCTCATCTCCGCTCGCAGTATCGCTTGAGAAGTAAACCCATCGCAATCCAAGGTTCAGGGTCAGACGAGGCGAAATCTTCCAATCGTCCTGCGCATACGCCTCGCCCTGCCGGTAGTGGTAGCTGCCAAGTTTCTGGGAGCTAGCCTGTGAGTAAGTCGCGTCGAGTCCCAGCATGTAGTCTGCAGCTGGATCTCCCGTGTGGACACCGGAGAAACTAAAGCTCCCTTGTGGGTTGGTAAACACGTTCTGCCGCTTAATGCCGAACATGTACAACGCGCCAAACTGGAGCACATGATTTCCGCGAACCCAGCTTAGATCGTCCGATATTGATCCTTCTCCATCCGAAGCGGTAATTGGCTCAGACTGGACTCCGTTCCCGGACCATCCTTCGCTGATGCTGACATTCGGCAGTCGCTTCAGCGGATCAGCGCCGGGAAACGCCTGTGTGATCGAGAGCCCGGCGGGCAGCTGAAAAGCAGTGTTCGGTTGAATTCTCGGCTTATCGTATGTTTCCGCGACGCCTACGGTGTTCAGAAGGTTTGGGGTGATGGTCGAAGCCAGCCGAACCAACCCGTTGAAACTGGTCGTGTAGTAACTATCGCGGATGGTGTCGTATGGAAGACCACCCCAGGCATCGAAGGGAAACCCGTTCTTGACAGGCTCATACATGATGCGCGCCGTCAGTAAATTCTTGTTCTTGATGTACTGGTCTACCCTGTACTGATAATCGAGCTGACTCGTCGTCTGTGGGCCTTCATTGATGTAGTTCAGGAATCCGGCGCTAACATTATTTGGCAATGGAACGTACGCATTCAACAGTCCGACCGCCACCGGATCAAAGCACGCCGGATTCAGAGTCGTTGGACCGAGAAGACAGTCTGTTTTTCCTTCCGCCGCCAGGAGTGCCTGACTGTGGGCGTCTAGAGTCAACGTCCCAGAAGCCGGCAACGTTGGACTAGAGCTGAAGTCACCACTGCGCATCGCCTGCGGAAAGACAGATCCTCGCGAAGTTTGCGCCTGGCTAATCACGTACCACTGATTGGACGCAAAGAAGAAAGTTTTCTTCGTGCGGCCTGTGTTGTACAGCTTTGGAATGATGATCGGACCCCCGAGAGTGTAACCAAAGATGTTCTGGTGAAGCCCTTGACTGGTCGTCGAAAAATAGTTGTTCGCGTCGAAGGCGTTATTCCGCAGATAGTCCCAGGCGGTTCCATGGAATGTGTCTGTGCCGCTCTTGGTGACGACAACCACCTGACCAGAACCGGCGAACCCGTACCTGGCGCTGTAATTGTCTTTCAGAACTCGAAATTCCGCGATGCCATCCACAACAGGCAGGATGTTGATGTTGGAAAGGTTTCCGGAGTTCATGTTGTACACGCCGTCAATTGTGTACGTTGTGTACTCGACGGAGTTCCCGTTCACAATCAGGGTTGTGCCGCCCTCCAGACCGCCGCCGTTCAAAGAGTCTGCGCCTGCAGTACTGGCGACGCCAGGAATCGCGGTTGCCAGGGTCTGAAAATTTCGCCCATTCAGCATCAGGTTGCTGATCTGTTTGCTTGTGATCGTGCCGCCGCTTTCTGCCGTCTGCGTATTCACTTGCTGTGCGGTAGCGGATACCGTGACGCTGGAGGATTCGTTGCCAACTTTCAGCACGACGTTATCTGCGCGACGTTGGCCCGGCTCCAGATGGATCCCACTTGTGACGTTTTCCTCGAAGCCGGGCTTTCCAATCCTCACCGTGTAGTCGCCGACGCCCAGTCCTTCTGCCGAATAAAAGCCACCGCCATCCGTGGTTAGCGTGCTGGACACGCCGGTTCCTTGATTGGTAATGGTCACGGTCGCTCCAACCACCTTAGCTCCAGTCGGGTCAGTGGCCGTACCGGATATTGCGCCCGTGCTGGTCTGGGCATGAATCCAGCTGGCCGTAACAAACACCAGCATGATTGCGATCAAACGAAGCGGCGTTTTAAAAAGTTTCCGATGCATGTATGAGTCCCCCCGGGGTTTGAAGTTCTCAATTGAAACTGTTTCAACACGCCACGAAAGCTACAACATCGAAATAACGACTGTCAAGACCACTTCGGAACGGGGCTTATCGCTGCATTGTCTTGGTTTGGGATTGGGTGGAGACACACGAATGGCGTCGTCACAGCCTATAGCTTGGATGCGCGGCGCGGGCCGTGCGTGTCCACAAAAGCGACCGTAATCGCAGTGATCAAAGTAAAGATCGCCAATAGATAAAGCCCTGCTCGACTGGAATGAAAATGCGAGTCCGCCCACACTTTCGCATTTGGCGCGCAGAATCCCCCAAGCGCACCCACCGCATTGATAAATGCAATTCCACCCGCAGCAGCGGTCCCCGTAAGGTGGCGTGTAGGAAATGTCCAAAAGAGCGGCTGGACAGCGATAAATCCTGCAGCGGCTATGCATAAGGCCAGCAGTGCGACCCCCGGATTGCCGGCCGGAAATACTGCACTTGCGATTCCTGCGGCTAACAGCGTTATCACCGCAAGTAAACGATGATTTTGGTAGCGGTCGCCCGCGCGAGGAATCCAGTACGTCATCGCCAGGGCACACACCCAGGGTATGGCCGACACAAAACCGACCTTCACTCCAACAGTAGTCCCTACCAATGCTGCAATCTCTGTGGGGAGATAGAAAACGACTCCGTACACACTCATTTGAATCAGGAAGTAGATCAGCGCGTAATGCAGCACGCGACCATCCAGCAACACCGCAGGAAACGCGGAAGACCCGTAGTCACGCCTTTCCTTCTCTTCCTCTCGCAGCACGTTTAACAGCGCTCGCTGCTCGGCTTCCGGCAGCCACGAGGCACCCTCCGGCCTGTCGCCAAGATATGCGTACGCCCACGCTCCGACTGCCACCGCCAGCAAGCCTTCTGACAGAAACATCCATTGCCATCCCTGCAGGCCGGTCCGCGCCGGCACCTCCAGGAGCAATCCAGAAAGCGGCCCCCCAAAGATAAAAGCCAACGGCGCTCCGAAATAAAACAGCCCTAGAATCTGCCCTCGCATTCGATTGGGAAACCAGTAACTGAGATAGAGAATGACGCCCGGAAAGAAACCTGCCTCGGCAGCTCCCAGCAGAAGCCGCAACACGTAAAACGATCGAGGACCGGAGACGAACAGCGTAGCGATGGACACGAGGCCCCAGCTGACCATGATGCGGCACAACCACACCCGTGCGCCTACCCGGTGCAGGATGAGGTTGCTGGGAACTTCAAACAATGCGTAGGTCAGAAAGAATAGCCCTGCACCCATCGCATATGTGGCATCAGAAATGCCAGCGGATGCGTGCAGAGCCTGCTTCGCAAAACCGATGTTGGCGCGGTCAAGGAACGCCACCACGTACATCAGCAGAAGAAATGGAACCAGCCTTCGTCGAGCGTGGCCGGTCGCGCGATCAACAAAATCTTCCGTTTCCTGCACGTTATTGTTGCATCGTTTCGGCGGAAATCTGCACCGGTCCTAACAAGCCCGACGCCAGCAACGGCGAATCCGCACGATAGGGTTTGAAATCTGTGAAGGTGTATTTCTTCGTAACGTTCGGTTGTTGATCACCGATCAATCGATTGACCCACGCATTTGTCACCTTGATCGTCACCTCGTTGGCCCCTGGCTTCAACGCTTCAGTTGCATCGACCCGATACGGCGTGTGCCATACGACGCCAAGGTCTTTACCGTTCACGGTCACATCTGCCAGGTTCTTCACCGAGCCTAAATCGATCCAAAGACGAGAATCCTTTTTGAACCAGGAGGCTGGAGCCTGAATCGTTTTGCTATATGTGCCGCTTCCGGAAAAATACTTCACCCCAGTGTCCGGGCTGTCGCTCCAGGAGATCAACCTGGGCAGAGTGACCGACGCCGGCGCACCAAGATCGGGCTGGAAACTTACTGTCCAGGGCCCGTGCAAAGTAGCGACGACAGTCGAGACCGGAGTCGGCTCGGTACGCGACATATCCGTTGCGGGCTTTCGGAAAACGACAAAGACCGTTCCCCATGGCCCCATATGTAAGGGCACCGTCGTGCGGCCGTTTGCGATCGTGTACGACGCCGGTTTGGATTTGCCAGTTTCTGCATACCATAGCGTGGGGGCCTTCCCTGTCACGCGAAAACTCGCGTCGACCGCTTCATCCGCATTGTTCCGGTTATCGACAAAATAGATGTCGCCGTCTGCCAGCTTGCGATGAGCGAACAAGATCGGAGTGTCAGCATTGGGCTTGCTGTATTTGAAATCGGGCGCCGCGCCCAGTGCCTGGAAAACATCGGTAAGATTTTCCCCAGCGTAGACCGTACCTTTGCCAACATGCTGAACGCCGCTTCCGTCACCAAACAACTCGGTATCCAACTTGTGAAACTCCGGCTGGCTATCCGCGAGACTTGGATCGTCGAATGGTTTCGGACCCGCAACCACGGCCCCATCCTGCACCAGTTTGTGAATCGCGCGCAACACCGGGAGAGACATGTGTTGGCTGTAAGGGTCGAGTCCAAGAACTCGGTAACTCATCCCACTCCTGGTCGTGATGCGCCCGTTGGAAACACTTAGCTCGTGGATCAGTCCATCGGCATTGATGTAGTCGAAGCCGTAGCCCGCGGGCACGTTCGGCGCTTTCTTGTTGAAGATCGCCGTCAGGTTTGAATCTTCCCCGTAGAAATAAACTAAGTCCGCCGCAAAATGGCCCTGCTGCAGCATATAGCTGCTGCGCGCAAGGTAATCGACCCACGGGCGCGCTTCGTCGGCCCATGTCTCGTTGCGATTGAACCACTGGCCGAACGGCCCCAGCGTCAATCCCGGCTTTGTTCCGGGCCCAACCAGCGGCTGATGGGCAGACTCATGGATCACGAACCGATTAATTCCATTCAACAGTTCTTGATCGGCCGTCGGCTTTAAAGTTGCAGGCGACCAGGCCCATGGAGCGGCTGCCGCCGTCATCGATTCTGCTGCCGCAATGTTTTGACCATAAATATGGGCGACAGATGCAGATTCACGATCGTCAGCGTTGTAGTCGTATTGAATCTTATTGACGCCCGGCACCTGGGTCCACATAGCTCCCATCGGTATGTCATCGAGCTTCTTGACCTCCATACCATCGGCAATGAAGGCGCGGCCGGATTCATGCGACTCGCCATAATGTCCCATGCCTCTCGCTTTCAAGGAAGCCTCAACTTGGCCATAATGTTCGTCGGCAGTCAGATCGGCAATCGTTTTGCGGAAATCCCAAAGGAACGCATCACTCTCTGCCGCGCTTCCCACAATCTGGCCGGTCAGTACCGGCATCCATGGCGTTGGATCGTAACCGCGACGCTGCTTGAATTCAGCGATCATGTCGTCGGTCCAGTTTTGCGCACCTGCCTCCCAACTGTCGGTGATCACATACTTAATGCCGCGTTTTCCCATCATGTCCGCGCCAACCGTATCCTTATAACTATCAAGATAGTTATTCATGTAGTTCTTCACATAGGCACGGTTCAGCTTATCTACTTCCAGGCCGGTCGCCTCCGCCGTTGCGGGATGATTCGTGATTCCCAGCAAGGAATATCCGAAGCGCAATACCACCCAGTTCCCCGGCGGAGGAGTCCAGTCCAATGTCCCATCCGGGCGGATTTTGTTCGTCAAATTGATTACATCGCTCTTCTGGATGACGTCTGCGGGATTCACGTTCGGAGTCGCATACTCGTACAGATCCGGAACGGGAACAAACGCTGCCTTCTCTTCGAATCGGTTCACCCGCGCGCCGGGATGCAATTCTAGTTCGGCGATTTTGTAATCAGTGGGGGGAGCTCCGACCTTGATCCCCAGGGTTTTAAGATCCATATTCTTCGCCCACGAGGGCAACGGCGGCGGTGGCGTCCGCTTAAACACAACACGAAAATACTTTGCCGTCACCGGGTCAAAAGAAATTGTCTGTTCCGGCGATTCGCGATCTGGAATTTTCACGATGTCCCGAAAGGTTTGACCATCATCGCTTGCCTGCAGTGTCTGCTCCGGGTTGGAAATCCCGGAAAGCAGAGCAGCAATCCCGCTCACTCTCTGGGTCACGATGGTGATGGCGCGCATCGTCTCCGGCTTAGGAAATTCGTACTGAATCCAGGCAGCCGCACCCGGAGCAGGAATCGGCAAACTCGTCGCGTTCTGCACATCCCCATCGACAAGCATCGCGGCGTCAGGTGAACCGCCGCTCGCCGTCATTTTGGGATGCAACGACTCGAAGGGTACATCTGTCGCCGCTCTGCGATAGGCGATTACGACCGAATCGGCGTAAAAATGCGGTATCGGTTTTGCACCTTTCGGAGCGTCCAGGAGATCGTGGATATCCATGTCCTGAAATGCCCCCGTATTGGTCGGCGGATGTTTTAGCGTTCCTGTGAATGGCTTCCCGCCGACGATATCCGTTTCGCTCCAAACATATTTCTTCATTCCCTGCGACGCCGGAACCCATGGCCCACCGGTTTCACTCCAACCGGGCGAACCCGCAATCGCCTCTTCCATGCCGAGCTGATCGGCAATGTTGGTTGCATAGCGGAATGCATCTTTCCACTCCGGCGTCATGTAGACGAGCCGTTGAGGAACGACCTGCGGCGTCTCCAGTGCGGCATCAAATGTCTGGAACCCAGCCAGCCCGGCGCTGTGCATCCAATCAAGATCCAGCTTGATTCCTTCCTTCGAGATGTTGCCGTTCATCCAGTGCCACCAAACTCGCGGCCTCGCGCTGTTCGGCGGATTTTCAAATCCCTGCATCAATGGATCCGCGGTCGCTGAGGTTTGTGCATGCGCTTCGATTCCCATGCATGAGCAGACTAGAACAACGGTCATGGCTGCGATCGCACTGCGTTTGATCATTTCTGGATTCCTTTCAAACTGTCAGACATGTGTCTCGATCGAAGAAATGCGGAAGTTGGTAGATGCGAAATTTTCGCGTATCCGCAATCTCACACTTCGATACCACATTTCAAGTCAATAGGGCAACTGTACCATTAGGTAACATTCGAGCCTGAATCGCCGACCTTCGCCCGTGGATGAGGCATTGCCCGGCATCTCCGGCGAACCGAGTCAGGTTGACACTGGAATTCTCGCTTGAGTACGCTTGCTGCGTGATTGAAACTATTTACCATTTGGAAACACGTCGACCCATGCGATTACCTGTAATTCCGATTCGCCTGTGAAGTAAGAGAAGAGGTCGAATCGCATTCGCTCTAAGTGCTTCAGAACTCGATTCGCAACGCGCTTCCATTCTATGCGCGTCTGGAGGGTTTCATGCTACGCCGGGACGTTCTCAAGCTGGCAGCATCTGCAGGAGCAATCTGGACTGCCGGCCCCTTGGCATCGGCGATATCGTCGTCGATACCGATCATCGACGCGCACGTGCATCTGTTCGATACGAGCCGTCCTGGCGGCGTGCCCTGGCCCGAAAAAAGTGACACCGTTATCTATAAACCGGCTCTTCCGGCACGCTATGCGAAGATCGCGAAGCCTCTGGGAGTGGTCGGGGCAATTGCGATTGAAGCAAGTCCGCTCGAAAGCGACAACGACTGGGTACTCGCGGTCATCGAAAAAAATCCCATCATGGTCGGCATGGTCGGTGATCTTGTTCCAGGCTCACCCTCCTATCTCCGCGAACTCGACCGACTTCACCACAATCCGCTATTTTTAGGCATTCGATATGGAAATCTTTGGAATCGCGATCTGGGAACAGACCTGAAGAAGGCTGGCTTTATACCTGGCCTGAAACGGCTTGCTGAATTGGAGCTGGAACTGGACAGCGCAAATCCAAATCCTGATCTGATTCATGCCATCCTCAACCTGTCCGATCGCATTCCAGAATTGCGGATCGTGATTGACCATCTGCCGTCGTCGCCGATTCCATCCGCTGCGCCGGCTCGCAAACAGTACTGGTCGCAGCTTCGCCTTCTGAGTCAGAACCCGAATGTCTTTATCAAGCTTTCAGAAATCCCCGTGCGAGTTGACGGTGCAGTTCCGAAGGACACTGCTTTCTACAAACCAGGACTCGACGCGATCTGGGATGTTTTTGGAGAAGATCACATCCTCTACGGAAGCGACTGGCCCAATTCCGATCACTTGGCGACCTACCCGGAAACTTTCAAAATTGTTCGCGACTACGTTGCCCCGAAAGGCCACGCCGTGTGCGAAAAATTCTTCTGGAAAAATTCCATCGCGGCGTATAAGTGGCACCGCCGGTCGCCGGACCAGCCGGTCCTGTAGCGATGGGCCGAAACGGCAGAACGGAAAACAAGGCTCGGTCAAATTAAGAAAACCATTCTGGAGAGCGAGAAATGGATCGACGTAGTTTTCACAAATTAGCGGGTCTCGGCGCCTTAGGCGCTCTCTCCGGAGCCACAGAACTCGACGCACAAAATGCAGCCAATCCGACGCACCGTCTTCCTCCTCCGAGCTTTCGCCAACCGGCGCCAATCGACTTTGAAGACCACACCGGATTTGTGCAGATCTTCGACGGAAAGACGCTGCAACATTGGGATGGAAATCCGGACGTGTGGCGCGTCGAAGACGGATGCATCGTGGGAGTTTCCACTCATGACAAGCCAGCGGGCAACACCTTCATCGTCTACCAAGGGACCGATGCCAAAGACTTTGATCTGAAGCTACAGATCAAAGATGAATACGGCGGTGGGAGCGGCGTGCAATATCGCAGCACCACTGGAATGCCGCCGCCCGGGGGCACAGGATTTCGCGGTCGTCCAGGTGAACCGCTGGCGCCGGCGCCGCAAGCGCGATGGACGCTCCGCGGGCCGCAGGCAGATTTCTGGTACCCGGTCGACGCCATGGCCAGCAGCTACACAGGTCAGCTCTATTCACAGAACACTGGGCGTGGCATCATCGCCTGGCGCGGACAAGTGGTCAACACGCTGCCGGATAAGATGCCCAGGCTGGTTGGCAACATCGGAGATCGAACGGAGCTGGGAAAGTTTGTAAAAACTGGTGAGTGGAATCAATACAACATCATGGTACGCGGCAGCACCTTCGTCCACATCCTGAATGGTCAGCTGATGGCGGTTCTCATCGATGATGATCCCGACTCTTCAAACAATGTCAGGGGTCTGTTCGGCCTGCAGATTGAGGGTTTCCCCTCTAAGGTCTCGTTTCGCGATCTCTGGCTGCGAAAAATATCCTGATTCCGCCTGCCGGGCCCGGATGTTGCACCATAACTTCCCCGCGCGAGGGTCGAGCTGCCGCGTATGAGGCAGCCTTAAACATTGATAATAAATGGCTTATATCAGGTGGTGCCGAAGAAGGGACTCGAACCCCCACACCCTTGCGAGTACATGGACCTGAACCATGCGCGTCTGCCAATTCCGCCACTTCGGCCTGTGTTCCAGAGGCTAGCTGTCCGCCAGAAAACAAGCGGCAGTCCTTACTCTTACAAAGACAGCAGATGCTGTCAACATTTGCACCCCTGAAGGGGCTCCCGTCG
Organism: uncultured Acidobacteriota bacterium; assembly: GCA_963735505.1. Classification (GTDB taxonomy): domain Bacteria; phylum Acidobacteriota; class Terriglobia; order Terriglobales; family Acidobacteriaceae; genus JAKAAZ01. The sequence goes on from CAVTLR010000019.1 coordinate 1,460,494, forward strand.
CGAGCGAGAAACTGGCTGGAAAGGATACGTTTCCAATCGCCGTCTACGCGAGTATTCTGGGATTTCGTTCTTGATACGTAGCGTTGATACGATGCACATACGCAATACCCGAACAATCCATAACGAAAGGCTTTCGGCATGACGAACCCTTCACTTGCCAATCCCGCCAGTATTCCCCCTGAGGTTTCCACGGAGATTCGCCGGCTGATGCATGACTTGAGCAATGCTCTCGAGATCGTATTGCAGGCTGGGTATCTGCTGACCACCGCAGAGACGGAGGAACCGGTGAAGGAGTGGATCGGCCTGTTGGATGGGGGCGCACAACAGGCCTTGAAGATCCATCAACAACTGCGAGACTACATACGCACACATAGTTAATGGTGCGTACGTTACTCGTCGTAATTAAGCCAATTGCGCGTCCAGTGTAATTTCGGCAGCCTTCAACAGGCGTGAGATCGGACAATTTACTTTCGCCTCATTCGCCGCGGTAGCGAAGGCCTCTTTGCTGGCTCCGGGTACTTTGGCCCGAGTGGTCAAATGAATTTTCGTCACTGTGGGACCCGTCGGCAGCATCTCCAGCGTCAGATCCGCGGTGGTTTCCAGAGACTCTGGCGTCAAGTTCGCCTTGGTCAACTGCCCGCTCAGCGCCATGGTAAAGCAGCCGGCGTGGGCGGCGGCGATCAATTCTTCCGGATTTGTACCTTTGCCGTCTTCAAACCGGGTGTGGAATGAGTAGGCGGTATCTTTCAAGACTCCACTCTCGGTTGAAATAGTGCCTTTGCCTTCTCTCAGTGTTCCCTTCCAAACTGCGCTTGCTTTTCGTTGCATATTTTCTCCTTGGATTCGTTGAGGATAGGCCGGGAACCTGGGTTCCGTGACCCGCGGTTGAAATTCCAGAATAGCAGTCGCACCTTGCAGAGTCGAACCCTGCAGCATGGTGTTGCGGTCGCGTATTACAGCCGCGTGAATAGCTTTCTTTGCATATAGAAATGCCGCAGCCAACCATTAAGAATGGAATCGCAATAGCCTGGCGCTCAAGATTTCGGATGCGCAATCAATGAATGGTCGCGGGACCCATCGGTCGAGGCTGCAGCGGTAGTTCGAAGGAGAAAACAGACCCGTGTCCAACCTGGCTGGTCACGCTGATTGTGCCGCCATGGGCTTCAACAATCGCCTTGGCAATCGCCAATCCCATGCCTGTTCCATGAACCTGGTAGCGTTGCCCGGTGCCGCGGTAAAACTTATCGAAGATAAAACTCTTCTCCAGCATGCCGATTCCAACTCCGCGGTCGGCAACGCTTACCACCAAAGCATCTTTGGATTCTTCCGCGCTGATGAAGATCGGACTTCCCGCCGGCGAATATTTCGCGGCGTTTTCCAACAGATGATGCAGCACCTTTTCAACCATGCGCAGATCGAACCGTACCGGCTGCAAATCCTGGGGAAGTCGCACAGTGACCGGATGCGCAACAACGATTTCCTGTGCATTTCTTACAGCCTCATCCACCAACTCCTGCACCGGATGCAACTGCAGGTCCAGCTGGACTTCGTGAGCATCCAGCTGTGCCATCTCTACCGCCTCTTCAATCAAACGGTTCAGACGTCCGCTCTCTTCGTCGATGATGGTGAGCAGTTCATTCCGCTGTTCGGCCGTCAGTTGCAGATCTGAGCGCAGGCTGCTGACAGCCCCCATAATCGACGTAAGGGGGGTTCGCAATTCATGCGTGACGGAATCGAGCAGCGCGCTGCGAATTCTTTCGCTTTCACGTGCGGCTTCGGTCTTTCCCAGTTGTTCGACCGCTCCAGCTCGTTCCACTGCAATGGCAACCATACTTCCCAGGGCGTCCAGGCTTTGCCGCGAAGGACACTTTCCCAAAATGCCCAAAGCACCGATGGGACGCACGCCCATCATCAGTGGAACAAGGCAGATTCGCTTGGCTTCGTTCCTCTGGATATCGCGCTCGCGAGAGGCGGCACGAAGCATTTCGTCACTGATCTCCTCGCTGCTTCGCCCGGAATGGTAGACGCTGCTGCGCGAACTCACCAGCAGAGCCGTGCCCTCGGTAAAGAATGTAGCTGTAATAATCCTGGGGATCGAATTTAATAAATCGAGGATATTATCGGTCGTGAGCAGCTGTCGGCTGAAGTCGTAGAGGCGCTCCATTTCAATCCGCTGGCTCTTGGCTTCCTTCGCTTCATCCCGGGCACGATCAGAAAGCCGGCTAGATAGAATTGCAGTCACCAGAAAAGCGCTTAGAGAAACCCAATTCTGAGGGTCGGCGATGGTGAATTTCCCAATCGGTGGCAAAAAGAAAAAATTGATCGCCAGCGTGGAGAGAATCGACGTGAAGATTGCGTTGGAAAGTCCCCATCTTCCTGCAATGAACAAAACGTATAACAATAGTGTGAGAGCAACTGTGGTGTGATTGACATGCAGCAGAGAAAAATATATCCAGACAATCAGGCCCACAGCTATGGCGGACAACGCGTATCGCATCGCCGGAGATGAGCTTTGTCGGAGCATTATCACAATTCTACTCAGGTCGTGTAATTGATGACGCCGCAGCCCACAAATGTAAAGCCCGTCAAAACACCGGAGCAATGGCTGGAAGCGGCAGCTCCGGAAAAGACCGCTGGGATATTCAAGGTCTTTCTTGGCTATGCGCCAGGCGTCGGCAAAACGTTCAACATGCTCAGTGAAGCCATCCGACGTCGCAATCGAGGCGAAGATGTGGTCATCGGGTTCATCGAAACCCACCAGCGTCCCCGCGTCATCGAGTTGGCCAAGCAATTGGAGGCGATTCCCACCCGCCGCGTGGAATATAAAGGCACATCGTTTGAAGAATTGGACCTGGACGCTGTGCTGGCGAGAAAACCGCAGGTCGTCCTGATCGATGAGCTCGCCCACACAAATATTCCCGGCAGCAAGCACGAAAAGCGCTATGAAGATGTTCTGGAAGTCCTGCAGCACCAGATCGACGTCATGTCGGCGCTCAATGTCCAGCATGTAGAGAGCCTGGCTCCCACGGTACACAACATCACCGGCGTCAGTGTTCGCGAAACAGTTCCCGACTGGGTGTTGGATCGCGCCGATGAGGTTGTCCTGGTCGACGTAACCCCGGAAGCCCTGCAGACGCGCATGCGGCGCGGCGACATTTATCCAGCGGAACGGATCGAAAGATCCCTGGCGAATTTCTTCCGTCGCGGCAACCTGCTCGCCCTGCGAGAGTTGGCACTCAAGCGAGTCACCCACGCCGTCGATCAGAATCTGGACGCGTACCTGCGCAGAAAACAATTGGGACAGGACTGGGTGGTCCAGGAACGAGTGGCCGTCTGCATCAGTTCCAACCCCGCATCCCAGCAGTTGATCGCGCGCGGCGCCCGCATGGCCGAGGGCATGGACGCGGAATTTTACGTTCTGCACGTCGATCTGCCCGACGACTCGATGGAAGAGAAGAGCCGAAATCTTGCGGCCAATCTGCGCTTTGCGGAAAACCTTTCAGCCCGAGTGTTTCACGTCCAGGGAGGCAAAGTCGCCACTGCGATCGCCGATTTTGTGAAAGAGCATCGCATCACGCAGATTATTCTGGGTCGATCGGCGGTTCGAGGGTGGCGTAACTATCTTTACTTCATGGCCATCCAGAAACTGCTCAGCGAAGCACCTCACGTCGATGTGCATATTGTGACCCAGGAACCGCATTGAGACCTCGATGACGGAACCTTCAACCCAGCGGCGCGATGCGACAGACCCAGCCAAAGTCCTGATTGTTGACGATGAAGCGCAAATCATTCGTGTGCTATCCATGGCCTGCACCGCACAGGGCTATCGAGTGAAATCCGCATCGGATGGGGAATCCGCGCTGAACGTGCTGAAAGGCTGGGCCGCCGACCTGGTCATTACCGACCTCTCCATGCCGAATATGGATGGTGTGGATCTTTGCCGCGCGATTCGAAAACAGTCCAACGTCCCCATCCTGGTGCTGTCTGTGCGTAACCAGGAAAAGATTAAAGTGGAAGCCCTGGACGCCGGCGCCGATGACTATGTAACCAAGCCCTTTCAAATCGACGAGCTGCTGGCGAGGGTTCGCGCTGCATTGCGCCGGTTCAAAAACACAGACAAAGAAGACAAAACAGCCGAAGTGGTCATTGGAGATTTCCGTATTGATCCAGGATCGCGGCAGGTCTTCGTGCGTGGCGCGGAAGTCCATCTGACCCCGAAGGAGTTTGACCTGCTGCACGCAATGTCAATGTCGCCCGATCGTGTCATCACTCGCCGCACGCTGATGGTTGCAGTCTGGGGCGGCTACAACGTGGATCAGCCTGAATCTTTGCGGGTTCTTATTGGACAACTTCGCCGCAAGATTGAATCGACGGAGGAGCCCCAATACATTCTTACCGAACCTTGGGTGGGATATCGCTTTGTTCCCGAGGGGCGCCAGCCGCAGCCTTCCTTATAACTTTCTTACGACCTTCTTATCCCGTTTTTATGCTCGGAAGTGTGAACTAACTTCAGTTCGAAAACATCCGAACTGGACAGGTAATCATGTTAGAGACATTTCTGATTGCAACAGGCTGCGTGGTGGCAATAGGCTTCTTGCTATTTTGCTATTGGGGTTTCGCGCGGACAAAGCGCGAATCGAAAATAAAGGGCGATGGCACTGTCCACCCTTTGACAGACAACCATTCCTCCAGTGTCTCTAGAAGGCCTGGAAGCTCCGCAACAATGTGCGTAGTTAGCTTGGGGCTGCTGACTGCAGCCGTCTACGGGCAATCCCCGTTGAATTCATCCGCGGTCAGGAATGCAGGAGACACGTCATCATCCTCGACGAGCCAACCGCTTCCGTCGGCTCCAACACCTGAAGCCGGCACATCGACGAGCGACGCCGGATTCTTCACGCGCTTGGGCAGAGCTTACGTTGCAGATTGGAGCGGCCATCCGGCAATTACACAGGCGACATCGCAAGACCGCCGGGGCACACCCGCACCCATCTCTTCTCCGCCGTTTCCAAGTTCTGACTGGCCCATTGGTGGCACTCCTGTCATTGGTGCTTCAGACGGCACCAGCTATCCCCTGATGCAGGCGATCAATCAAAACAAGGGCCGTGCCAAAATCTACGGCTGGTTGGAAGTGGGAGCGAATGGCTCAACCAACAATCGCGGCAATGCATCGAAGGGCATCCCGGCCAACTGGCCCAGCGCTTATGACGAGTATCCCAACACCATTCAACTTGATCAGGCCGCCCTGTATTACGAACGCTATCCAAACACAGTCCAGAAAGACCATTTTGACTGGGGATGGCGTCTTACCGCCCTGTACGGAGTGGACTATCGGTTTACGACAGCAAAAGGCATGCTGAGCCAGCAGTTGCTTGTAAAAAATGCTATGTACGGCTTCGATCCGGTGATGTTTTATACGGATCTCTATTTCCCGAAAGTGGCGCAGGGGATGAACGTCCGGATTGGCCGGTACATTTCTCTCCCGGATATTGAGGCCCAGCTCGCGCCCAATAATTACACCTATTCGCATTCAATCCTGTACACGTTCGACTGTTATACCCAGACTGGAGTGAATGCTACCGTGAAGGTGAACCATCATTGGACGGTGCAGGCTGGATTGTCGCCGGGTTGCGACGTGATGCCGTGGACCACAGACGCCAAGGTGACTGGCAATACATGCGTCGCCTACACCTGGAGCAATGGCGGAAACAATCTGTACACCTGTGCCAACTCGATCAACGATGGCAAGTATGCCTATAACAACCTGGCTGCCTATTACGAGACCTGGTATCACAAATTCAACGACCATTGGCACACGGACACGGAAGGCTGGTACCAGTACATGAAGGCAGTACCGAATATGTATTGGTATAACGGGACCGATCCCGCAACTGGAATTCAGTACGCCAACACAGCCGCGACCCCGTGGCCTGAGGCGCAGAATTATCGTCCCGGTGGGGGAGCCGCTACCCTGAACTTCGGTGCAGTGTGTGTCGACCCGAGATTGTCTGCATCGGACCAACCAGGCCGCTGCTTCGCCCCAGAGTGGGCAATCACGAATTACCTGGAGCATAACTTCATGCACAATCAGGCGTCGCTGAACATCCGCAATGAGCTTGTGGATGACATCAAGGGTCAACGAACCGGCACCCCGGGCAAATACGAAGAGCACATGGTGGGCTTTGACTTCTGGACCGGCTCCACAATCACCTTTCGACCCGAAGTGAGCTACGTTCACGCTTTTAGTCCCTACGGCCTTAAGGCATTGAATATTTCTCCCGGGTCGGCGGTAGCCAACCTTCAAAATGGCGTCCATCAGACCGGGAAAACACAGGACCTGATTCTTGCCGCCGATTTAATCTGGCACTTCTAGCGGGCGAAATATGACAGCGGAGACCAAAATTCGTCTTGAGTACGCCTGTTCTTCCTCCGTCACAGGTGTTGGAGATATTCCAACGCCTGCGTCGGCAGACGAAGACGAGGTGACGAATCCGATGCTTCATCGCCAACGCAGGCACGGACCTGTACGACGCCTCAACTCCGACGCTTCACATCGGTCGGACCGGAGTGCGCCCTACATTTGCCTGTGTTTGGAAAAATTCATACTCCGGGTGAAAACGCAAGCACCTCCGGCGGAAGTTCGGCGTTATTGTGAGGACATGCGGCTTCTCCTTATTGTTCTCCTCATCGCTCCCATGCTTCGGGCCCAGGACGATTTGAAATCCCCTCCCCCGGGAAGTCCTTGCCCAAGCCCAGAAATGCAACAGCAGATCAATCAGCTTCAGCAGCTCGTCCAGCAATTGCAATCGCGTGTGGACGCCCTGGAAAAGGAGCGTGGAGCCGCCGCACCCACTGCTCCGGCCATTGCCGCGCCAGCGAATCAAGAAACCACCACCGCGCCTTCTACTCATCCCATTCAGGCCGCAGCAGCACGCAGCGCCGCGACAACGCTCACCTCCGCCACGCCCGCGGCGAATGCAAGCACATCGAACAATCACGGGTTGGCGATTCCGAGTTTTCTTGACGGAACGACACTGAATTTCACAATCGACGGCTACTATGAATACAACTTTAATCAGCCGATCGGACAGATGAATCAGCTTCGTGCCTACGATATCTCCAGCAACAGCTTCAGCCTGAACCAGGCCGATATCGTGATCAATCACTTGCCGGATGCTGCCCACGGAAAACGAATTGGAGGCCGGCTCGACCTCATGTTTGGACAGGCAACGGAAACCCTGCAGGGAAATGCGAATAACGAGCTGCATCCCGGCACATGGAGAAATGTCTTCCAGGCCTACGGCACCTACGTGGCGCCGGTTGGAAGCGGCCTCACCATCGACTTTGGTAAATGGGCGAGCGCTCTCGGGGTCGAGGGCAATTACACGAAAGACCAGTTCAATTACTCTCGCTCGCTGTATTTTAACTTCCTGCCCTATTACCATATGGGATTTCGAACGGAATATACTTTTGACCCGAAGCTGACGGTCGCCTATTGGCTGGTGAATGGAGCCCAGCAGACAGACGCGTTCAGCGGCTTCAAGTCTCAGAACTTTGCCTTCACGCTTCACCCGATAAGCACCCTCAGTTGGCAAATCAATTATTTCTTCGGCCAGCAGCAACGCAGCTTCGTACTCAGCGGAAATCCCGACTCGACGCAAACGGCGACGCCAATTGTTCCCACGCCGAACGGGAAAGAACATATCTTCGACAGCTATGCGACTTGGAATGTCACACCGAAATGGACCCTGATTGGTGAAGGCGACTACGTTATCAATCGCGATTACAGCGAATCCGCCCCGCAACACGTCTCCGGCGGCGCTGCTTATTTGAACTATCAGTGGACCCCAAAGTTCGCGCTGGCGACGCGCTTCGAATACCTATCGGACCCCCAGGGACTCTTCAGCGGCGCATCTCAAGCCCTGAAAGAGTCGACTGTAACGGCGGATTATCAACTGACAGATGGTTTCAAAGTATTTCTCGAGTGGCGCCGGGATTTCTCCAACCAGCCTTATTTCCGCACCGCGACTGTCGATCAACTTACTCCCCAGCAAACGACCGCTGGATTCGGCCTGGTCTGGTGGTTTGGGCAAATGCAGGGCGCTTGGTAATCGCATTAGGAGGGAAAGTATATGACCGATCTCTGGATGGTTTTGTTATCGCTTTTGTTTTTCGCAGTGGCAATTGGATACGCGCTCGCATGCGAGCGATTGAGGTAATTCCATGAATATTGAATCGGCAGTCCTGCTTCTCATTTCGTTATCGATGCTCATCTATCTGGTGTTCGCGCTGCTGCGTCCGGAGAAGTTCTAGCTATGACCGCAAATGGGTGGTTTCAAATCGCGCTTTTTTTTGCGCTGATCGTGTTGATTGCGCGACCGCTCGGCATCTACATGGCCAACGTCTTTGAACGTCGCAAGACATTCCTGGATCCCGTGCTGGTTCCAATCGAACGGATTCTCTATCGCCTGACTGGAGTTGAGTCGGATAAAGAGATGCGCTGGACCGAATATGGAATCTCGATGCTGCTGTTCAGCCTCGTCTCCATGTTGGTCCTATACTTCATCGAGCGCGTCCAGAGCTGGCTGCCATGGAACCCGCAGCACCTGCCGAACGTGCCGGCCGTTTTAGCGCTGAATACCGCCGCTTCGTTCACCACCAATACGAACTGGCAATCGTACGTTCCAGAAGCGACGATGAGCTATCTGACCCAGATGGCCGGCCTGGCATACCATAACTTCGCGTCAGCAGCTGTAGGCATTGCGCTGGCCATTGCATTCATCCGCGGTATCAGCCGTCGCGAGCAAAATACCCTCGGCAACTTCTGGGTCGATGCCACCCGTGCAATCCTGTGGGTGCTGTTGCCCATTTCCATCCTCCTCGCCCTGGCGCTTGTTTCGCAAGGTGTGGTGCAGAACCTGCATCCCTACAGCACCGCACACTTGGTGGAACCGCAGAAGGTGCTGACGCAAGATAGCACCGGCAAATCCGCCACCCAAACCGTCACCACGCAAACCATCGCTCAGGGACCGGTGGCGTCGCAGGAAGCCATCAAAATGTTGGGAACGAATGGTGGCGGGTTTTTCAATACCAACAGCGCCCATCCGTTTGAGAATCCGACCCCGCTTTCCAATCTGCTGGAGATGCTTTCTATCTTCGCCATTGGTGCGGGATTAACCGTCACCATGGGACGCATGACGAAGTCTCCGCGCCACGGCTGGGCGGTATTTGCCGCTATGGGGATTCTGTTCGTTGCCGGCGTAACCACAGCCTATTGGGCGGAAGCCCGCGGCAACCCGCTAATGCATGGCGTGGCCCAGCAAACCACGGAGACCCAGGCCGGCGGCAACATGGAAGGTAAGGAAGTCCGCTTTGGAATTGCCAACACGGCGCTGTTCGCGACCGCAACGACCGATGCAAGTTGTGGCGCGGTGAACGGTATGCATGACTCCTTTACTCCTCTGGGCGGAATGGTCCCGATGGTCAACATCATGTTGGGAGAAATCATCTTCGGTGGTGTGGGCGCCGGCATGTACGGAATGTTGATTTTCGTTGTTCTCTCCGTCTTTATTGCCGGATTGATGGTGGGTCGAACGCCGGAATATCTCGGCAAGAAGATTGAAGCCTACGACGTGAAGATGGCAATGCTATACGTCCTCATCTTCCCGCTGCTGATTTTGTGTTTCAGCGCGACCACAGTGTTACTGCCGCACTTGGGACTTGGCAGCCTTGCGAATGCGGGCCCGCACGGACTTTCAGAAATCCTGTACGCATTCACATCGGCGGCCGGCAATAACGGTTCAGCCTTTGCAGGACTGAATGCCAACACGAATTACTACAACCTCGCCCTTGCGATCGTGATGCTCAGTGGACGTTTCCTGATGATCGTGCCCATGTTGGCAGTCGCAGGAAACCTGGCACGAAAGAAGATCGCTCCGGCATCCGCGGGGACTTTCCCTGTGACAACTCCGTTATTCACCATTCTTCTAGTGGGAGTCATTTTGATCGTCGGCGCATTGACCTTCTTTCCAGCGCTCACCCTGGGTCCAATTCTTGAGCACCTTCTGATGTATGCAGGAAAAACTTTCTAGTCGAAGCATGGCTGTTCGGAGAAACAAGATGGCGAAATCAAAAAGCACGCATCAAAGATCAATCTGGGACGCGGAGATCGCACGTCGCGCCCTGATCGATTCGCTGCCCAAGCTGAACCCCTTGAACATGATGAAAAATCCAGTGATGTTCGTTGTCGAAGTCGGCAGCGTCATCACCACCGCGCTATTGCTGCAACACATTGGCAAGCATGGAACGGCAATCATCTTCAATCTTCAGATCACCCTGTGGCTATGGTTCACCGTGCTGTTCGCGAACTTCGCAGAAGCCATGGCGGAAGGTCGCGGCAAGGCGCAGGCCGATGCGCTGCGGCGGGCCAAGTCGGAAACGATGGCGAATCGGCTCAATGACAAGGGTGTCATTGAGCAGGTGCCGAGTTCCAAGCTTTGCTCCGGCAACATTGTCATTGTGTCTGCTGGGGAAATGATTCCCGGAGACGGCGAGATCATTGACGGCGTTGCCTCGGTCGACGAGTCTGCCATCACTGGCGAATCGGCGCCGGTCATTCGAGAGTCTGGCGGAGATCGCTCCGCGGTTACCGGGGGGACGCGTGTACTCTCGGACCAAATCAAAATTCGCGTCACCTCCAACCCCGGCGAGACCTTCATTGACAAGATGATTGCCCTGGTGGAAGGCGCCGAACGCCAGAAAACACCGAACGAGATCGCATTAAATATCTTGCTCGCAGGCCTCACCATTATTTTTCTGCTTGCCGTCGTGACGCTGCAGCCAATTGCGATCTACTCGCACTCGCCGCAAACCGTGTTCGTGTTGGTGTCGCTGTTGGTTTGTCTAATTCCGACTACGATCGGCGGCCTGCTGTCCGCGATCGGAATCGCCGGCATGGATCGCCTTGTCCAACATAACGTGCTGGCCATGTCTGGGCGGGCTGTAGAAGCAGCAGGAGATGTAAACACGCTTCTCCTCGACAAAACTGGAACCATCACCTTCGGCAATCGACAAGCCACGGAATTTCTCGCCGCTCCCGGCGTCAGCAAAGATCAGCTTGCCGATGCGGCGCAGCTTTCTTCGCTCGCCGACGAAACTCCGGAGGGCCGCTCGATCGTTGTGCTGGCGAAAGAGACCTATGGACTGCGCGGGCGTGACCTGGCCACAATGCACGCGGAATTTGTCCCTTTCAGCGCCACAACGCGCATGTCCGGCATCAATGTTGACGGACGAACTATTCGCAAGGGCGCAGCCGACTCGATTGCCACCTATTTGCAAGCCTCCGGCGGGATACTGGCCGACGAGGTCCGCGCCGAGGTAGAAAAGATCGCGCGCAGCGGTGGCACTCCGCTGGTGGTGGCGGAAAATAATCGTGCCCTGGGAGTGATCCATCTCAAAGACATCGTTAAAGGCGGTATGCGGGAACGGTTCGCTCAACTGCGTGCTATGGGCATCCGCACCATTATGATCACTGGCGACAATCCACTGACCGCTGCGGCGATCGCTCGCGAAGCCGGGGTGGATGATTTTCTGGCGGAAGCAAAACCGAAAGACAAGATGGACCTGATTCGCCGCGAACAATCCGAAGGCAAACTGGTGGCGATGACTGGCGACGGTACCAATGATGCTCCTGCCCTGGCCCAGGCGGATGTGGGCGTGGCGATGAATACGGGGACACAGGCCGCCAAGGAAGCGGGCAACATGGTCGACCTGGATTCCAATCCAACCAAGTTGATCGAAATAGTGGAAATCGGCAAACAGTTGTTAATGACTCGCGGCGCGCTTACAACTTTTTCCATCGCCAACGATGTCGCAAAGTATTTTGCCATCCTTCCTGCCATGTTTGCTGCAACGTTTCCGGTTCTCGGCGCATTGAACATCATGCACCTGCGGACCCCGCAGTCTGCCATCCTCTCCGCTGTCATCTTCAACGCGGTGATTATTGTCGCGCTGATTCCGCTGGCATTGCGCGGCGTGAAATATCGGCCGATGAACGCGGAAGTTCTGCTGCGTAACAACCTGTTGCTCTACGGGCTGGGAGGGATCATTCTTCCCTTCCTCGGAATTAAGCTGATTGACATGGCAATCACGGCCATGCACCTGATTTGAGGATTGACATGCGGAAACAATTCATCACGGCCTGTTTGTATACTCTGGTGACCACTGTCCTGCTCGGGCTTGGATATCCCCTTGCCGTCACCGGGCTGGCGCACCTGCTGATGCCGGCAAAAGCGAGTGGCGAGCTGATCACGCAGAATGGTGCTCTTATCGGCTCGAAATTAATCGGACAACCATTTACCGGACCGGGGTACTTTAATAGCCGTCCCTCTGCTGCGGGAACCGGCTACGACGCCGCAAATTCCTCCGGCTCGAACCTTGGACCGACCAACGCAACCTTGATCGCTCGTGTCGCGCAGAGCGTGCAATCCTGGAAGGACCGCGAAGACAAATTCGGAAAGGGCAACAGCGATGTTCCCGTCGACCTGGTCACAACCTCCGGCTCGGGCTTGGATCCGGACATTACTGTCGCAGCTGCCGAATACCAGGTTCCTTCCGTCGCGCAAACTCGCGGACTCCCCCAGGATCAGGTAGAACATCTGGTGCAGGCTCACATTGAGCCTCGACAGTTTGGATTTCTCGGCGAGCCCCGCGTCAACGTACTAGAGCTCAACCTGGCACTCGATGCCATGTCCGCGCAGACAAAGTAGTGGCCACCATCTGCAGCGGAAACGACTTTTCGATACGGTGGTTCGATGCCGCAATCTTGAGCGTGATCAGGATTGCGCTGCGCAACGGTGCCGTCTTCATTTAGAATCGACACTGTCACCGCGCCGGGATGGCGGAACTGGCAGACGCAGCGGACTCAAAATCCGCCGACCTTCGGGTCATGGGGGTTCGACCCCCCCTCCCGGCACCAGGATAATAAAGGACTTACAAGAAAATGGCCCTCCTTGCGGAATGGCCGCTTTCGTCTGGTGCATGTTCTGGTGCATGTTGGTTTACGCTGTGGTTCCTGCGAATCTGTTCCACGACCCACCGTCAGACGATCAATGCAAAGCATTGAGATCCGTTTGCACCTGCGGCACTAAGCCTTGATACGCCGGGGGAACGTCGGCCAGGAAAGCTCGATAGGCATTCTGGGCACACGCGGTATCCTGCAAATCTCTGCACGCGGTTCCAAGGTTGTACTGGGCGAGGGGCACGATGCTTTGATAGGCCGGAGTTGTCGTTGCAAGAAATGTTTGAAAAGCAGTGCGAGCGCAGGCCGAATCGTGCAGGCGAGCGCAGGCGACGCCGAGATAATACGCGGCCAGCGGAACCATCGGTCGATATTGCGAGGGCGTGTTGACAAGAAACGCTTGCAGCGTCGTTCGAACACAAGGTAGATCTTTGGTTTCCGCGCACGCCATCCCAAGATCGTATTCGGCTTGAGGAACTTCATTCTTGTATTCGGGAGTGACCGTCGCGAGAAACTTTTGCAGTGCGGTCTCTGTGCAGTCATTGTCATGCGTCTGCGCGCAAAACAGCCCAAGGTTGTATTCAGCTTCTACATTGTACGGATCCAGATTCAATGCCTGGTCGAAATCTGCACGCGCGGCGACAAGATCGTGGCGGTTCAGTGCGATGATGCCCAGCTCGTTGTAGGCCGGCGCGTTCGGCTGGATTCCGTTGACATAGCGAAGAATCTTCTCTGCCTCTGCGGTCTGACCGTTTTGGCGATATGCGCTAGCTAGATTCTCGCGCCTTTCCAGATTGAGAGGGTCGATGTTGACCCCTTGCTGAAGCAACAGGATGGCTTCTTTCGAACGGCCCTCGTGCATGTAGAGAGCTCCCAGCAGTGAAAAAATAGCTCCGTTCTGGATACCATGATGCAGCGCCGAAAGACACGTTTTGATCGCCAGATCATTCTGTCCGATCGCTCGATATTGCAATGCCAACGTGGAATATAGATACGGATTGGTTGGGTCTTGCTGGATTCCCTGCTGCAATAAGGTAATCTTACGGGCCGGAGATAAGCGCGCCCCTTGCGGCCCTTCAAGCTGCTCGAAAATCCTGAGTATCCCGATCCGATCTTTCGGATCGATACCCTTGCCATTCAGCTCAACATTGCCGGTCGAAGAGCCCCCGAGATAGCCTAGCGACCGCAATTGAGCGATCGTTTTCTGGTCCATTGGTGCGGTCTCAACTGTTTCTGTATTGCTGCTTCCCAGCCGGCTTAACCGCTTCAACTCGGCTTCCAGTTCGCGAAACTGCTTCGGATGCGTGGCAATAATGTTGTTCAGCTCGCCCGGGTCGCGGTCAAGATCGTACAACTCTGGCCGAGGTGCGCGGATATACATCCAGCGGGCGGTGTGGATGCCACGCAGTTCCGACCATCCCATGTTGATTTTTGGATACAGGGTTTCTTCATACGAGTAGGTTGTCGGCACCGTTTTCCCGGAGAAGGCCGGCACCATGCTCGTCCCTTGAATTGCCGACGATGCTTTCCCGCCCAGCAAATCCAGCACGGTTGGGAGGACGTCAATCTCTCGCGCCTGCTGTTGGACGCGGATTCCGCTTGGAATCCCGGGGCCGTCCATGATCCAGGCGATGCGCACCGTCGAGTCGTACAGGAAATATCCATGGCCATCTTCCCCATGCTGGCCAAGGCCCTCGCCATGGTCGGAAAGCAGGAGGATCAGCGTTTTCCCGCCGGGCGACTTCTTTCTGACAACGTCCAGGAATCGACCCAGCTGTTGATCTTCAAACGCAATCTCCGCATCGTACGGATCGTTTGGATATTGTCGAAGGAATTGCGACGGCGGATTGTAGGGTTGGTGCGCGTCGTACAGATGTAGCCACACAAAAAACGGCTTGCCGGATTGATGGTCAAGCCACTGAACGGCATGGTCCACGGTGATGTTGGCCGGACGCGCGGCAGTTAGTTCGCCGGTATTCTTATCGATGGTCTCAGGGATTCGATCATCATACGTCGCCAGACCCTGATTGAAGCCGAATTGCCGATCCAGGACGGCAGCGCTGATAAATCCGGCCGTATCCCAACCCGATCGTTGCAGCGTGGTCGCCAATGTAACCGAGGACGGTTGCAGAGCGAATCCACCCGTATTGCGAACATGGTGGACGTTGGGATTCTCTCCAGTGAAAATGCTGGCATGAGAAGGTCCCGTCAACGGCGTTTGTGCGACCGCATCTTCAAACAGAACCCCGTTCTTGGCTAAAGTATCGATGACCGGTGTTTTGATTTTGTTATCGCCGTAGCAATGTAAATGGTCCGGCCGAACCGTATCCAGAGTTATCAGCACGACATTCACAGCCTGCGGTTCAACTGCTGAATTGGCAATTTGCGGTGCAGAACCGGCCTGCCGGGAGGCGGAGCCAGATGACGGATGAGGCGAGGATTTACAGGCGGGCAGCGCAAGTAATCCCAGCGAGCAAGCGATCGGGATCCAGTGACGCCCAGCGTGGAATCGTATCGAGGAAGTCCATTTCACGGTTAACGAACGTATGATACCGCAGAAGCTGCGGTGAAATACGACACGGGTCCCTGCAAGTCTTCCTTCCGCGTCGCAACTGTGTTCTGGTCGAAAGGCCGGAAAAGAAACTTTTTTTCTTGACACTTTACGCAGCGTTGGCGTGTACTGAAACGTTTCAATAGGGAATGAGAAGTTGGGTCTGAATTTCCGCCGCTTTTGTGAGAATGGCGCATAAATTTGGACGGAGGCCGAAACCGAGCTTAAGCACATATCGAACCGCATATAGAGAGAGGCGGATTGACGATGAGTACATTCGGACTGAA
The DNA here is from genome assembly GCA_963735505.1 of uncultured Acidobacteriota bacterium. Classification (GTDB taxonomy): domain Bacteria; phylum Acidobacteriota; class Terriglobia; order Terriglobales; family Acidobacteriaceae; genus JAKAAZ01. Next base: position 1,476,347 of record CAVTLR010000019.1, read on the forward strand.
CGTGAAGTGCCGCCCCAGACTTCTATGCGGACTGGCATTCATCCTACTGTTCGCCTTCCCTGCATTGCTCTTGAGTCAGGCCTACTTCGGTACTGTCGCGGGATTGGTCATGGACCCCGCGGGAGCCGTCATCCCCGGCGTCAAGATGACTTTGAAGGATGTCGAGAAGGGTTACACCTTTACGGCTACGACGAATAGAGCGGGCGAGTTCATCCTGCCTTCCATTCCACCCAGCGTCTACACCGTAACCGCCGAGATGGCCGGCTTCGACAAGGCTGTGCGGACTGGAGTCAAAGTGGAAGTCGCCTCCCACGTGACTGTAAACATGTCCCTCAAGCTGGCCGGCGCCACACAGACCGTTCAGGTCACTTCGCAAAACACGTCGCTGCAAACGCAGGACGCAACCACTGGCCAGGTCATCAACAAGACATTTATTGAGGACCTGCCCTTGGTCGACCGTCAGGTCATGAGCCTGGTGAATCTGGCGCCGGGTGTCACCAACGTAGATGACTCATGCGTAGGCTGTGGCGGCACTAACTTCATCTCCAATGGCAGCCGCAATGCCACCGCCGACGTCCTGATGGATGGCGCATCCATCACAAATTTCGAGCCCAACGGCGGCATCCTGGTCACCACCTACACGCCCTCGGTCGAAGCTGTGCAAGAATTCAAGGTTCAGCAAACTAACTTCAGCGCAGAATACGGGTTCTCAGGCGGGTCGATCGTCAACATGATCACCCAATCTGGCACCAATGTTTTCCATGGACAGGTCTACGATTTTGTCCGCAACCAGGTTCTCGACGCCAACAGCTGGTTCGCCAACTATTATGGGCAGCCGATCCCGGACTTGAGCCGCAACCAATATGGCGGCGACGTTGGCGGCCCGATCTTCAAAAACAAGACGTTCTTCTTCTTCGACTGGGACGGTACGCGTAGTGTCTTTCAAGTCACGCCTCAGGCGGGTGTTCCCAGCGCCGCTGAGCGCACCGGCGACTTTGGTGAGGTATGCACCTTCTACGGCGGAACCTTCGACTCTACCGGAATGTGTTCGAACCCGCAGGGCCAGATTTGGGACCCCTATTCCGGTACTTACGATCCGGATCTGGGCGGAGCGGTGCGCTCCACATTCATTCCATATAACAACATCGCGGTCTACGCCAGCCCGGGAAATCCCAAGCTGAACGGAACCCCCTACCAATTGTCAGGTGCTCCAGGCGACCTGATCGATCCGATCGCCCAGGAGATGATGAATTTGTTCCCGTTGCCGAACTTTCAGAACGGCAACATCTACGACAACTGGCACGCGTCCGGGTCGAACCTGGATGTTGGGAATCAATATGACATCAAGATTGACCAACGCTTTAGCCAATCCAATCTATTGACAGGGAAGTATTCCCATGGCTGGGGCTACAACATTAACTTCAATTGCTTCGGGAACTTTGCGGATCCCTGCGCTGGAGGTCCCAACGTCAGCCCTCTGAATGTATTCGCCATCGACGATACCCAAACATTCAGCCCAACCCTGCTGCTGGATGTGACCTTTGGATTCACCCGAGGTGTGAATAAAACCTTCGCCTACCCTCCAGCAGGAGCCAAAAATCCGCCTGCCAATCCGCTCAGTACACTTGGCTTCCCGCAATATCTAAATTCGACCGGATTCGTCGGAGTTCCGGACATGTCGATCGGCGGCGGATACTACTCGGCTTACTCGAGCGCGAGCATTGGCTCCCAGGAATACGGCAATTACAAACAGGGGCAGGATACGGGACAGCTCACTGTCACGCTGACCAAACAGCTGGGCACTCAGGAGTTGAAGTTTGGATTTGAAGGCCGTCTGCACCAACAGAATTACATCCAGACCAACGCTCCCTACGGCACCTTCGCCTTCGACCAGGGTGGATCCTCGCAATGCCCGAACGCCGTGGCCAACTGCGGTGGCGACGGCATGGCCACCTTCCTGATGGGGTATCCCGATGGCGGCGGCTCGTACGAAATCCAGGATCAGCCGGCCACGGAAAACTATCAATTTACCGGCTACGTCCAGGACAACTGGAGAGCCACCAACAAACTGACCGTGAACGTTGGTTTGCGCTACGAAGTCTCCTTGCCCCGGACCGACCGCTTCAATCGTCAAAACTGGTTCGACCCCAATGTGACATCGCCGCTTCAGGTACCCGGCGTCGGCCCTTCGGGTGGCAGCAGCCCTCTGGTCGGAGGCGAAGTCTTCGCCAGTCCCAGCCAACGGAAGATCGTTAATACCGACTGGAAAGATTGGCAGCCTCGTATCGGCTTTGCCTACCAGTTCTCTCCCAAATGGGTTGTCCGCGGCGGCTGGGGAGTCTATTACTCCCAGTCCAGATCGGGTGCAACCGGCGTCGCACCCTATGGCTCCCAGGGATTCAACCAGAGTACCAATATGATCACGACCTACCAGAATGACGGTGCTACGCCCTATCTGCACCTCAACAATCCCTACCCGAACGGATTGATTCTGCCTCCCGGGAATTCTCTAGGGCTATTGAACGATGTTGGCTTTGGTGCCGTAGGTCCGCTTCGCAATGAAAAGATCACACCTTCGGAGGAAAGCTGGTCGCTGGGCATCGAGCGGCAACTCATGTGGAACGTCCTGTTGGATGTGGAATACATCGGGAAAAAAGGCACGAACCTCTACTTCGGAGGCGACAATCAGCTCAACATCCTACCGGTGTCAGTCGAGAACTACTCGCTGGATCAGATTGCCGCAATACAGAGCTACGTCAACAATCCCTTCCAGGGATACATTACAAATCCCAATAGCCCGCTCTCCAGCCCGACTGTGCTGCAATATCAACTCGACCTTCCCTACCCTCAATTTACTTCCGTCACGACCGACGTTCCGCCGGTGGCCAGTTCCATCTATCACAGCCTGCAAATCACCTCGCAAAAAAATTTTTCAAATGGTTTGCAGTTCCTGCTGACCTATGTCTGGTCGAAATCGATCGACGATGCATCGGCTCAGGACGACAACACCGTCTGGCTGGGAAGTTTTATCAGCCTTCAGGATCCCAACAAACCCTATCTGGAACGTAGCTTGTCTTCATTCGACGTTCCACAAGTGTTTCAAGCCAGCTACGTCTATGCCTTGCCTGTCGGACGCGGCAGGCAGTTTTTAGGCGGCAGCTCGCGGTGGGTGGATGCCTTTCTTGGTGGCTGGACGACAAACGGAATATGGCGCATTTCCGCCGGCCGACCGCTTGCCTTGACAACCTACGACGGAACGCAACTGCCAACCTACGGACCCCAGCGACCGGATATCATCGGAACCCCGCATCGCAACCATGGGCACGGCTGGATCAACAACTTCTTTACCAATCCAGGAGTGTTCGTATTACCGCCTCTCTATGCAATCGGCGACATTTCTCGGACCATCGGTAGCGTTCGCACACCCTACAACTTCGATGCCGATTTGTCCTTGATGAAGATATTCTCGTTGGACAGCGCGCGCAAAGGAATGTCCATCGAGGTCCGCATCGAAGCGCAAAATGCGTTCAATCATCCAACATTCGGTACGCCGAATACCTCGCTTGACAATCCCAACTTCGGGATGATCACGTATACCTCCAGTTCACCGCGAAACGTGCAACTCGGGGCGCGATTCAGGTTCTAACCCATTTCTGTGCTGGATGAAAAAGCAGAAAAGGCGGTCCCCACGCCATTCGCTCGAATAACCGCGACCCGCGGCGAGCGTTCCCGGTTCAGGGACTGGCTCCATCCAGTTCAATGGGACCTTCGCACAAGTCAACACAGCACTGGCCCCTTTGACCTATAGCGCTGGAACCTCTAAGGTACGGATACCGTAACCGTGAACCCGTAGGACCAGGTGGGCGCGAATACTACGCGATACGCCTATATGGTGATTGGCGGCGCATAGCATTCTGGGGCGGCGACTGCAATTGCCGCCCCAGTTCGGTGAAGGATGGGGAACGCAGAGACGGCTCTGATCATCGGGTGAATCAAAGTATCGAGTTTCAGATCGCGAAGGGTCCGCAATGTAGTCGCTTGCATGGTAGGCTTGGTGCGTTTGCAATTATTCATCGCGCGGAAGCTGAAGCTTCTGTTTCCCAGTCGATGAGAAAGCTGACCCCAGATGAACAAGCGCGCTGTCTTCGTGATCTGCCCTCTTTTGCTGGCTGTACCCTCCTTTGCTCAACAGCAACGGCAGCAACCGCCGAAGCAAGTCGATCAATGGCATCTTCAACACCATCCATTCGACAACCCGAACCTGCCGACTGAACAGCGCATCGACAATTTACTATCGCTGATGACGATCGACGAGAAGATCGACTGCCTGGGTACGCAGACAGGAGTGCCTCGCCTCGGAGTACCCAATATCGGCAGCTCCGAAGGCATCCACGGCGTAGTGCAACGTGAGGCCAGATTTGGCCGGCAACCCATCACCACCACGCAGTTTCCTCAGCCTCCTGGAATGGGTGAATCGTGGGACCCAAACATGGTGCAGGCGGCGGCGAACGTGGAAGGCTTTGAGGCGCGCTTCATTACGCAAACGCCGAAGTACGATCGGCAGGTTCTGATGCTGTGGGGACCGCAGTCGGACCTTGACCGCGATCCGCGCTGGGGCCGCAGCGAGGAAGTCTATGGAGAAGATCCTCTCTTCAACGGAACCATGGCGACCGCTTTCGTTCACGGCCTGCAAGGCGACAATCCGAAATACTGGCAGTCTGCGGCGCTGTTGAAACATTTTCTGGCGAATGAGAATGAGAATCTCCGCAATAGTTCGTCGTCGAACTTCGATGAGCGCTTGTTTTGGGAGTATTATTCCGTGCCGTTTCGGATGGCGTTTCTCGATGGTGGCGCGAAAGCGGTGATGGCGTCGTACAACGCATGGAATGGCACAACAATGGAGGTCAATCCCATCCTGCGTAGCATTGTCATCGATAAATGGGGCGTGGATGTGGTTTCCAGCGATGGCGGAGCGGTCAAGCTGCTGGTCAGCCCGCGCCATCTTTTTCCCAATCAGGAAGCTGCCGTCGTAGCGTGCCTGAAGGCTGGGATCAATCAATATCTCGATTCTTATAAGGACGAGCTGCACGCGGCGCTGAAGGATGGGTCGATCACGCAGGCTGATCTCGATAACGCGTTGCGCAGGAAGTTTCGCATCACGATCAAACTTGGTCTGCTCGATCCGCCGAATATAGTCCCGTATACGAGCATCAAAGACTCTCCCGAGCCGTGGAACACGGACAAGGACCGTAACGTTTCGCGCAAGATGGCGCTTGAATCCGTTGTGCTGCTGAAGAATGAAAAGAATTTTCTTCCACTCGACAAGAAGACCATCAAATCCATCGCCGTGATCGGACCGCTTGGCGAATGTCGTGCATTGGGATTGGTATGGCGGGACTCCTCCGTATGCAGTGACGCCGCTGAAAGGCATTCAGGATGAGGTGGGCCCGAATGTGAAGGTGAACTACGCCGCCTACGATACGCCGGATGGTGAAAGCGAAGCGATGAAAGCGGCGAGCGAGTCCGACGTCGCGGTGGTAGTTGTCGGGAACAATCCGACGTGTGGCGACCAGGCACACGACTGGTATAACTCGCCGACGGAAGGCGGCGGCATTACCCTCCCATGTACCGTTCCCAGCGATGGGCGCGAGGGTCGGGACCGCGAAACCATCGATCTGTACCAGGAACAAATCATCAAGCAGGTCTTCATCAAGAACCCGAAGACGGTAGTGATGCTCATCTCCAGCTTTCCGTACGATATCAACTGGACGGAGGCCCATGTGCCGGCGATTCTGCACATGGCGCAGTCATCGCAGGACGAAGGAACGGCGTTGGCGCAGGTTCTGTTTGGCGACTACAACCCTGGCGGCCATCTTGTGGAGACCTGGCCGAAGTCGGCCGACCAGCTTCCGCCAAGGATGGATTACGACATCCGCGATGGCTATACCTACATGTACTTCAAAGGCGAGCCGCTCTATCCATTCGGATTCGGCCTGAGCTATACGACTTTCAAAATCTCAAACATCAGGACCAGCTCGCCACGGCTAGCCAGCGATGGGAGCGTAACGGTGAGCGTCGACGTGACTAATACAGGCAGCCGCCGCGGCGATGAAGTGGTGCAGCTCTACGTCAAGTATCTGCACTCGGCGGTCCCGCGTCCGCGCGAAGAATTGGAAGGCTTCCAGCGAGTGGCGGTCGACCCTGGACAAACGAAGACGGTCGAGATTCCGCTGCCTGCTTCGCGACTGGCGTACTGGGACGTCGAGTCCAAAGCATTCCGCGTTGAAGCGGAACCAGTGAGCCTGCTAGTCGGTGACTCATCGGCAAATCTACCGGTGAGCACGACCATCCGCGTGCAGTAGCCCGAATCTCCAGTGCAGAATGAGCGGCGCGCAATTTCAAAAACTTTCCAGCGATGGGGGTCGTTATTTGTGCCCTGATGCTGAGGATCGTTCACCGTTAAAGCATTCCACTCAGCTTAGTAAACGTCCCGCTCATAGCGGTGATTGTCCTTAAGCGCCTGCACATAAGTCTCGGCAGCTTCCTGCGACATTTTCCCCTGCGTCTCCACGATGCGATGCAGCGAGTGATGTACATCCTTGGCCATGCGCACGCCCTCACCGCAAACATACAAATATGCTCCTTCCTGGAGCCATGCCCAGATTTGCCGGGCCTTTTGCATCATTAGATCTTGTACGTAGACTTTGTCACTCTGGTCTCGAGAGAATGCCGTGTCGAGCTGTGTGAGATGCCGATCGGCTCGCATGGTTTCTAGTTCATCTCGATAGAGGAAATCGGTGGAAGAGTTGCGCTCCCCGAAAAAGAGCCAGTTTCGCCCGGGCGCCCCGGCAACCCGCCGCTCATGCAGAAAACCTCGGAACGGCGCAATTCCCGTGCCGGGGCCGATCATAATAATCGGCGCTGTCGGGTCCTGCGGTAAGCGGAATTTTTTATTCGGCTGAATGTAGATCGGCAGCCTGTCTCCTACCTCGACGCGATCGGAGAGCAGTGTGGAGCAGACTCCGCCCCGATCGCGATCATGTGACCGATAACGTAGAACCGAGACGGTTGCATGAACCTGCCCTGGATGAGCCGCAGGGCTGGATGAGATGGAGTAGAGTCGGGGCGTCAGCCGGGGCAGCATCTTGATCAGCTCTGCCGGTGTCTGAACCACACCGGGACACTGTTGCAGCAAATCCGCCAAATCGCGTCCATATAAATACTGTTCGAGTTCAGCCTGCTGATCTGGCGCAACCAATCCGCCGAGATGCGAACACTGCGTCATCGCCGCAAAGTCTGCGACCATTTTGCGGGTGAGACGCGTAATGACAAAGTGGCTGAGCAGCCCTTCACGCAAGGTCGTGTTGCCGATTTTAGGAATTTCTATTGCCTCGTCCCCGCTGAAAGCCAGCAAACCCAGAACCGCGTCGACGAGGCCGGGGCTATTCTGGGGAAGCACGCCGCAGGCATCGCCCGCTTCATACCGGATAGCCGAACTCTCAACCGAAAAATCGAGATGAAGCGTCAGTTTGCTGGACGAGGGATGGGTGAGCGCGCGCCTTTCCTTCAGAGTCGACAGATAAGGGTTGTCGCGGTTGTGCTTTTGCACCGCCGGATGCAAGGCGGGCGCTGGGGATGCCTCCAGCGCAACTTCGCTGACGAACGAGGGCGCGGCTTCTTCCACGGAGGGAGACGCTGATGCCAGTTCGCGCAACCTTTCGCCAAGCGCCTGCTTCCAGGCAGTGTAGGGACCGTTCACATCCACATCGCAATCGACGCGATCGATGATGCGTGTGCCGCCCAGGGCGTCGAGTTTTGCATCAAGGTCTTTACCAAACTGGCAGAAATGCTCGTAGTGTGAGTCGCCTAGCGCCAGCACAGCGTATGAAAGATTTCCCAGCAAAGGAAAATGTTCTACGCAAAGTTGTTGATAAAAAGGTTGTACTGAGTCCGGCGCTTCGCCTTCTCCATACGTGGAGACAACAAAGACAGTATGCGTCTCTGCCGCCAGCGTCGCCGGCACGTAGCCCTCCAGTGAACTGAGCGAAGCCGCATGTCCCGCGGCTTTCAGCTCCTTCGACAATTTACGCGCCAGTCCTTCGGCGGTTCCCGTTTGAGAGCCAAAGAGCACTGCTACGCGCAAGGCCGGAGTCGCCTCTGCTGCCGGCTGCGCCGGGGCGTAGGAGTAGAGGCCAGCCAGATAACCGTTCAACCACGAACGTTGGGCTGGGGTAAATGGCGCATCCTCTGGAATGCAGGGTATAAGGGAAGCGGACATTTAGGCGCGCTCCTTGACGCAAAGCATTTCTTTCAATTGCTCAATCTCGTGTCTGCGGGTGAAGGCGAGAAATGACTCGTCCTCGCTGCGTCTCTCCTCAAACGACTGCATGAGCCGCTCCAGCGTTGCAGGCAAATCAGAAAAGCGAATTGCGGAGATAAGCTCGCGGCCAAGTCCCCGGCGCTCATCCGAGCCGCCACCAAGCAGCACCTGATAGCCTTCTTCTCCGCCTACCTTTGCGCCAAGCAATCCTATGTCTCCGATGTAATGTTGCGCGCAGGAGTGCGGGCAGCCGGTGACATGCAGATTGAGCGGATGTTCCATCGTGAAGCGCTCATCGAGAAAATCGGCGAGTTGCAGGGCGTGGGCTTTCGTGTCCGTCGCGGAGTATCGGCAGCCCTGATTGCCGGTACAGGCGACCACTCCCGCAGCAAGTGTGCGAGCGGAATCGCTGAGTCCAGCGTCCGCAATCGCGCGCCGCGCCGCTTCCAGATTTTCCGATGGGATATTCGGCAAGATCAGGTTCTGCCATACGGTCAGGCGAATTTCGCCGCAGCCGAATGTGTCAGCAACTCCTGCAATGGCGCGCATCTGCGCTACGGTCAATCGGCCAACCGGTACGGCGACGCCGATATAAAACAAGCCAGCCTGAAGCTGAGGATGAACTCCCAGTTGCCCGTGCCGGTTGACAGATGCGCGCGGCTCGCATTCGGCGAGTGGAACGCGCATCAGCGGAAAAGTCAGCCGTTTCTCGGTCTCTTCCAGGAACTTCTCGACGCCCCAGCGATCTACCAGATATTTCAGCCGCGCTTTCTTGCGATCCGTACGATCGCCGTGCTCGGTGAAGACGCGAATCATTGCGGCGGCTACTGCGACCGCTTGCCCCGGAGTCAACAGTAGGCCGCAGTCGCTTGCGAACTGCCGGTGTCCGGTGATTCCACACAGTTGCACGCGGAAGTAAATTCCTGCAGGAACGCTGCGCCCCTCGACCACACGGGTTGCGATGAAGGCGATGTCGTTCGTATCGGCGACGATGCTCACAGCGCCGCCGCTATCAAAGGCAACATTGAACTTGCGCGGCAGCTCGTAAAGATCGCGTGAATTGAGAATGTAGAAATCCAAAGCCCGCGCCATAGGAACAACGTCGAATAGCTCCGTCGGATCAATACCGCTGGTTGGCGTGGCGGTGATATTACGGATGTTGTCTGCCCCCGAACCGCGCGAGCTCATGCCCAGGCTCTGCACCTTGGTCAGAACGTTGACGATATCCTTTGGCTGAAACTTGCGAATCTGAATGTTGCCCCGCGTCGTGATGTGTGCCTCGCCCGCGCCCCATTCCTCCGCCATTTCTGCAAGTCCACGCATCTGACGCGCGCTTACCATGCAGCCTGGTACACGAAGCCGCAGCATGAAAGAGTCTTGCGCCGGCGCCACATAAAAGAGACCGTGATATTTGAACCGGAAGATATCGCCGCCCTCAGGAAATCGATTCTCATTGGCATGAGCCAGGAGCTTGTCCCACAGATCGAGGGGATTTTCCTCAAGCTTCCAGCGCTCTTCTTTGCATATCTCGTCGACGGACGTGCCGTACCAGTTCTCTCCTCTGCATTCCAAAGCATAGTTTTCAACCCCAGAGCCGGGATCTGGCGTGATGCGCCCATCCGCAGTGGTGCCCGCGAAAAATGATTCGCCGCGTTTTGCCGCGGCAAGCAGAAAGCCTGCCAGATACTCTTTCTGCTCGGTCGTAAAAGTGTCCTGCATGTCCTGCAAGGCAATGTTTTCTGGTGCCCCCATTTGCGAATCCCTCCTGACCGGAAAGGATGCCGGTAAAGATACCGATACCCATTCCGCCATGCTGCAACGGAGACGAATGTCCGCAACGTTGCATTGAGCAAAAATTGAATTGTTTGCGATTGCTCACCAGGGAGCGGTTGTCGAGCCATCGCGCCCGAACGGCACGATGAACTCAATGGCACGGGGACGGGGTGCCAAGGCTGCGGCGGAACAGTGCACGATAACGGATGAAGGAACCGTGTCCGCGCAGATCTCCGCTGCTATGCACACAAGAATACTTCGTCGCGCTATCAGGCACAAGAGAGAAGCTGACAGAGGGTGAAATAAAATTCCTTTCCTGCGCGGTATCAGAAATATTTATAGGGACGATGGCCAAAAGCGGCGGACCTTAACAGATTTTTCTAGCGCGCCTCACGTTTTCGGGGAAGAATAAAGAATGGCACCTCGGAGCTTCAACGGATTGCGGGTTCTGGCGCTGGAAACCCGTCGTGCTACGGAAATTTCTAAGCTGATCCGCACCTATGGCGGCGAACCGACGGTCGCTTCGGCCATGCGCGAAGCTCCGCTCGAATCCAACCACGAGGCTTTTGAATTCGCTCGCCGCCTGCTCAACAGGGAATTCGATCTGGTCATTTTTCTTACCGGCGTGGGCGCGCGCAGGCTGATCGATATTGTCGAATCTCGCTATGAGCGCGAACGCATTCTGGAGTCGCTGCGGCGCGTGAAACTCGCGGCCCGGGGACCAAAGTCCAGTGCAGCGCTTCGTGAGATGGGCCTTCCCGTTGCAGTTACGGCACCCGAACCTTGCACCTGGCGAGAAGTGATCGGCTCTCTCGACGGAGCCTTTGGCCCATCGCTCGAAGGCCTGCGCGCCGCGGTGCAGGAGTATGGCTCTCCCAATCTCAACCTGCTGGATGCTCTCACGCAGCATCATGTGGAGTGGACGCGGGTCCCCGTGTATCAATGGATGCTGCCCGACGATCTTGAGCCGCTGCGTAACGCCGTGCGCTCAATTGGCGCCGGAAAAATCGATGTCATCGTATTCCTCACCGCTATTCAGGTGACACACCTGTTCCAGGTAGCTGAAATGATGGATGCAAGCGGCGCCCTGCTCGCAGGCCTGCTTCAAACCGTCGTGCTCTCGATCGGGCCAAGCACATCAGAAGAACTATCGCGCCACGGTATTGAACCTGACTTCGAACCGTCACATCCCAAGATGGGCTTCCTGATGAATGAATCGGCGGAATGCGCCGCGAGACTGCTTGAAGAAAAGCGCAGGGCGGTTTCTCAAGTTGCCGATCTGGCCTTACAGGAAAGCATGGCGCTGGCAACTGCTCGCGCTAACCAGGCGGCGCGGCCGCCCGAGACACGCCATCTGAATGCCATCCAGCTAATGCATGACATTGGCCGCCGAATGGCCGTCTCCGATCCGCTGCACGCCGTGCTCTATCAGATTGTCAGCTTTATTGAAACGCTGCTCAGCTGCGACTCTTGCTTCATCTATGTACTCCAGGACAATCAGCTCGTGCTGCGCGCCTCAAAGAACCCGCATCCTGATGTCGTCGATCATCTCGGGCTGAAAGTTGGCCAGGGAATCACAGGCTGGGTAGCCGAACACCTGGAACCTGTTTCAATCAGTTCAGGCGCGCTGCGAGATTCGCGCTTTCAGTTATTCACGAATCTCCCGGAAGACTCCTTTGAGGCTTTTTTGTCGGTACCCATTCTCGCCCGCGGAGGCTTGGTCGGCGTAATCAACGTGCAACACCGCCAGCCACATCAATACACACCGTGGGAGGTACAGACCATCTCGATGGTCGGCTTCCTGGTCGGTGCGGAGATCGAAATGGCTCGCCTGGAGGGTGAGAGAGACGCTCTTACTGGCCAGCTTGAGTCACGCAAGTTGATCGAACGCGCCAAAGGACTTTTGCAACGCGATCATGACATCAAGGAAGACGTGGCCTATCGCATGATGCAGAAGGAGAGCCGGCAGCGCCGCAAGAGCATGCGCGAGATCGCCGAAGCTGTCATCCTTAGCGAAGAGCTTCGCCGTGCCGCAGCGATCAAGCAGCCATGATTACCCAGACCATTTGGTAACAGAACCCGCGGCGCAATGACGATCGATATGATCGAAGTCATAACGTGACTCCGTGCGAAGTTCACAACTCTTGCTGCCCGGCAGATGACCGCTCCACGCGCACCGCGCATTGCTTGTAATTGGGCTCCCGCGAAATAGGATCGAAGATATCCTGTGTCACCTGGTTGATGTTCCACTCCGCAAAGTGAAACGGCGCAAACACCTGGCCCGGGGCGATCACCTCGGTTACGCGCAGTTCCACACGGCGCACTCGTCCGCGCGTGGAAACGATATCGACCATGTCATGCGGACGCAGCGTGAGCCGCTTTGCATCCACGGGATTCATCTCCAGCCACGCGCGCGGCGACATCTGTTCCAGGATTGCCACGGCTCCCGTCTTGGTGCGCGTATGCCAGTGCTCAACTATTCTTCCTGTGTTGAGTATGAATGGAAAATCGGCGGAAGGCTGTTCAGGAAAAGGCTCCCAGTCGGCGCAGATAAGATGCCCTTTGCGATTGGCGGTCTGAAATGTTCCGTCCGTGTAAAGACGCCGCACCGCGCTTACCGGCGACTCAGCATCCCTCGGATACGGCCACTGGATACCGCCCATCTCGTCAATCTCCTCGTACGTCATGCCGGAGTAGTCGCAAAGCTGGCCTTCCGAGACCCGCTTCCACTCCTCAAATGCATCACGCGGCTGCTGCCATCCGTCAAAGAGTTCCTGATAGCAGCCGAGCTCGCGCGCCAGGCGTAAAAATATCTCGAAGTCGCTCAATGCTTCGCCCGGAGGCGGCACCGCCGCATTCACCTTGCTCACGCGGCGCTCCGAGTTGGTGTAAGTTCCCTCTTTTTCTCCCCACGACGCCGCGGGCAGAACAAGTTGCGCATGCTCTGTCGTTGGCGTGGGATGAAAGCAGTCCTGCACAACGAGAAACTCCAGTTCACCCAATGCTTGTTTGAGCACATCGATATTTGGAAACGAAACCAGCGGATTGGTCGCGATGATCCACAGCGCACGAATTTTCTTCTTCAGTACCGCGTTGATGATGTCCGGATAAGCAAGCCCTCGCTGCGTGGGAAGACGTTCGGCGTCAATCCGCCATAGCGCCGCAAGTTCTTCACGATCCGTTACACTCTCAAATTTGCGATATCCCGGTAGGCCAGAGGTGAATCCGGCCTCACGCGTCCCCATCGCATTGCACTGTCCGGTAATCGAGAAGGGCGCAGCGCCCGCGCGGCCTACATTACCTGTGAGCAGCGCCAGGTTATTGATTGCGGTCACCGTGTCCGTGCCTTTCGAGCTGTGATTCACTCCCATGGTCCAGCCGATGAAGGCTGCCTTGGCGTTTCCATAGAGGTGCGCGACGCTTTGAATCAGTTCTATGCTGAGACCCGTGATGTCGCTGACGTATTGCGGATCATATTTTTGGATGAATTCGCAAAGCTCATCGAAACCGTTCGTATGCTGACAAATGTATTCACGATCGATCAGCCCATCGCGAATCAGGATGTGCGCAATGCCGTTTACCAGCGCGAGATCGGAGCGAGGCTTTACCGGCAGATAGATATCCGCCATCATCGCCGTCTTGGTGACACGCGGATCGGCCACAATTAGAGTCTTCGACGGATTGGCATCCAGGTGCTGGCACAGGATCGGGTGGTTCTCGGCGATGTTCGCGCCGATCAGCAGCACAACGTCGGCCTTCGTCATGTCCTCATACGCACCAGGGGGCCCGTCGCTGCCAAAGGATCGCTTGTAACCGGAAACCGCGGTCGACATGCACAGGGTGGTATTGCCGTCGAAGTTTGAAGTTCCCATCCCAAGCTGCACCAGCTTTCCCAGCGTGTAAAACTCTTCCGTGACCAACTGTCCGGTACTGATAACGCCGACCGCCTGCGGTCCATATCGATCGGCCACGCTGCCGAATTTCTCGGCCATTATTCGTATTGCGTCGTCCCAAGGAGCACGCTCTAGCACCCCATTTCGGCGGAGCAGTGGATGCGTCGCGCGGTTTTCAGCTTCCAGTACATAGTGTTCCGCCAGCCCTTTCGGGCATAGTTTCCCCAGGTTCACAGGGTGATTCGCATCGCCGCGCACCGTGACGGCTCTGCCATCGCGAAGACCGATCATCATACCGCAACCAACCGAACAATAGCCGCAGGTTGTCTTCACCCATTGGTCGGCGACCTTGCTGGCGGCGATGTGGCCCACAGCCGGGTCTTTCGCGAACGCATACTTTTCACGTGCGATATCCAGCCCCAAAAAACCGCGAATACTCATGCGGCACGCCTCTCCCGCAGATAGGGTGCAGCCATATTCTTCGGCACGACGGCTACAAAAAAGAGATAGCGCCCCAACAACTCGAGTCCCAATGCTGCGGCCAGACAAAGAGTGCGCGCCACAGGATGTTTGCCGAACAGCAATAGCACGAACGCCAGCGCAGAGAGCCCAGCTAGCCGCAGAGCAAAAAGCGAGCCAAAGCGATGTCGCAGCAACTCGGCGGAAGCTCGCAGCTCGAACACGCTCGAGCGCCATAGCCAGCCAAACTTCACTGCCTGCTGAATTCCCATTGCAATTGCAGCGCACGCGGCGGCGCGCGCCAGCGTCGTTTGCGTGGTAGTTGTAAAAAGAGAGGCGACAAGCGTCCCCGTCAAGGCAGCGCTCAGATAGAACTCGAAGAAAGTATGCCTGCTGTTCCACATTGGGCGAGCAGCGACGATATACAGCCGCGCGCTAGCATAAATGGCCACCACTCCGATTACTGCGGCAGCCACACCCGCGCCCAGGCTGACCCTCGAATCGATCCAGAGCAGCCCGGCGTAAACAATTGCAGCACCCGCAAAAAGTGAGAAGAAGAGTACCTCGCGGCTCAACCATGAGCGCCGCCACATGCTGAGAGCGCGAAACGCATAGATAGGTCTGCCCAAATGCAACGTCGAGCTCCCCAGCGCGAGGAGAGCCGTCAGCACTACACCCACCGCCGGCACACGCGCAATCGCAGCCCCTGCCAAAGTCTGCGAGGCCCACATCGCGGCGATCGCTCCCACCGCCATCTGCGTAAAGACCGTCATCAATATCAACGTCCAGTGCGCGTGCTCCGGCTCAACCTGTGCCGTGTCCACCCGGCCGATGTCCTGCGGCAGATTGTGATCCAGCGTAATGCGTGTCGTCGAAATACTATCGTCGGCGCTCGGCAGTCCAGGCGCATTGGCCTGCGCTGCATACTCGCGTCGCCACTCGGCCACGTTCACAATCTCGATGCGGATGGCTTCTTCCGGACACGCCGACACGCAAGCCGGCTCGCGCCCGTCGGTAAGGCGACCGTGGCACATATCGCACTTCCCCACCACGCCTCGCTCCTGGTTGTACTGTGGTACGCCGTAGGAGCAGTTCCATGTGCAGTACTGGCAACCAATGCAGCGTTCTGCATCGTGCAACACAATTCCGGTCAACTCGTCTTTCGTGTACGCATTCACCGGGCATCCAGTCATGCATGTCGGCTCCAGGCAGTGATTGCAACCCATCGAAAGGTATTGCCGCAGAGTGTCCGGATACGTTCCGCCTTCAATCTCGCCAACACGCCGCCATTGAATGTCAGCCGGGTTGCCATTCTGTTCATTGCACGCGACCACACAGCATTTGCAGCCGATACACTTTGTCATGTCCAAGTGAAAGCGATATTGCTCCCCTGCGATCGGCAGACGGCCAGGAGTGAGTGTAGAGATCGAGCCCGCAGTAATAGACTTTGAATCTTCGCGCCCGCCGGTATCGCCAGGCGTAAGAAAAAAACGATCTCCATCTTCCGTTGCTCGTTGCAGCAAAGGTAGATTCATCCATACGCTCCGCACCCGAAACCGGGCGAACCTGTGCAAAAGGATTCAGTGATGAATCGCGGGAAAAAGTCGATCGACCGGAAGAAGCGTCTTCCGGGACACAAGCCTCATCATGGAGTGATTGGGTCGGCACATGCATGGTGCCGGAGGTGAGAAAGTGTCTTCATCATAGCCGGGGAGAGGTGGCCGCACAAGCGGAACTATGTTCAAGCGACAATCTCACCTTGCTCCGGCAATTGCTTTGCGTTATATTGCACTCACTACTTCCTGCTGCGGTACCCCGACGTGCCCGCAGGCTTTCGCGAACGCGGTTTCCCGCAGAGACGCGAAGTTTCCACCCGACACAGTTCGCCCCTGGTTGCGCGAGCGATCCATACCTTAACAACTGAGTGTCTGCCCGTGCGGTGTCGAATGCATCGGGCCTGCTTTCAGGTTTGCGCTTCCTCGTTCTTCGGAGCTCTCCTGTACAGGACTGCGCCGGGGCCGCGTTACAAGCCATTCATCCCGTCGTAACTCCATCGGAGAAGGAATTTATGACCACGCATAAGGTCGAGCAGCTCGTCATCGCAACTGTGGGCTTTTTCTGGTGCTTCCTCATGTGGTTCTCGACTGCCGCGTTCAGCCCCAGCATCGCTGCCCACTATCATCTGAGCCTCGCGGCGCTGGGCCTGCTGGCGAGCTCTGCTATTTGGATGGCCCCGGTTGGTCGCATCATTGCGGGCTGGGCGTCGGATCGCTTTGGAGCGCCCCGCACTTTCGCGTTGATTCTTGCCGGATGCGGCCTGGTTTCGATCGCTTCGGCGTACACCGTGAGCTACAGGCTTCTTTTCGCAGAGCGGGTGATTGTAGCAATCGCCGGCGTGTCCTTTGTGGTCGGCATCCAGCATGTCGCTCAGTGGTTTGACGCGCATGAGATCGGCACCGCGGA
Organism: uncultured Acidobacteriota bacterium; assembly: GCA_963735505.1. Lineage (GTDB taxonomy): Bacteria > Acidobacteriota > Terriglobia > Terriglobales > Acidobacteriaceae > JAKAAZ01. The sequence goes on from CAVTLR010000019.1 coordinate 1,493,255, forward strand.
GGGGCTCTACGCTGGCACCGGCAACGTGGGGGCCGGCACGGGCGCATTACTTCTGCCACGTATCTTCCGCACCAATTATCACGGCGCGTTCTTGTGCCTGGGTGTGATTGCTATTCTGATTGCGGGCTGGTATCTCCTGCGTGGTGATTCTGCCAGGACAACCGAGCAGCGCGATCTTGTTCGCGGACGCAGCAATATAGGTGGCACCATTTTCGTCTGGAGCCGCTACATCGCCATCGCACTGATGCTCGCCTACGCCATGTCCTTCGGTCTGGAGATCGCCCTGAACGCATGGCTTCCCGGCTACTTCACAAACAGTTTTCACGAGGCCATCCTCGCGCTCGGGTTCACCGGCGTTGCCGGTATACAGATCGCAGCCGGAACCTTCGCGGCAGTGGAGTCCTTCACCGCTTCGCTGTTCCGCCCCTTTTCCGGATTTATGTCCGATCTGTTCCAGCGCAAAGGTTGGACGCCTTTGCCGTTCATCGCCAAAAGCCTGCCCTACGCGCCGCGTCTCCATTGGCTGGGTGCCTCGCTTATCCTCATCGCGCTCGCGATGACCAGCTTAACGCTTGCGGGCCTGTCAGGATCGCTGCACCTTTCTGTAGCAGTCCTGGTGGTTCTCGGCGTCCTCATCTCCTGCGGAACTGGCGGCACTTTTGCTCTGGTACCGCTCCTGTTTCCTGACCGGCCAGGCTCTGCCGCCGGATTCATCGGCGGAGTCTCCACCGCCGCCGCCATCGTCTACCCTCTGATTTTCTCCAGAGGCTCAAACATACACATGGGCTACTTCTATGTAGCGCTCTACATGTTTCTGCCCTTCGTCGTGTTCTACTTTTGGGCCGCGCGCTATGAGCGCAATCCTGAAGAACATGGTCTGTTGACGCAAACGCTGGCTGCAGAAGAAGCATAACGGCAACTGCAGCCCAGGCTCCTTGAACTCTGTGCTTGTGAGGTACTGATGAATCCCGCAAACTCTTCCACCGAACCCGTTCCCCACGATTCCTGGTACAAATACGGGGTCGCAGTCCTGCTGTTGGAGATGGCGATCGCCATCGCTGTCAGCGGCTATTCGCTTTTCATGACATTCCACGGACGGGGCGGCTTTCCGGGGAAACATTGACGCGCCGTTCGTCTACTCGGCACGGAGAGAGTCGATCGGATTCACATTGGCCGCGCGCATCGATGGAGTCAGGCTCGCCGCCAGGGTGACGACTGCCAGCAACCCGGCGGCGCCAGCGAGAGTGAGAGGATCCCATGGCTTCAGGCCGAAGAGCAAGGTGCCAGCCGCGCGGGCGGCCAGCAGGGCGAGTACGGTTCCAGCAACTAAGCCAACCAGCAGCATGAAACAGGCGTTTCGGAGCATGGCTGCGACGACGCGGCCGCGGCTAGCTCCGAGGGCCATGCGAATACCGATCTCGCGGCGGCGCTGTGCGACGAAGTAGGAGAGAATTCCGTGCAGCCCGACCACCACGAGCAGGGCTGCGAGGAATCCGAAAAAACCGGAGAGCCGGGCCATCATGCGATCCCCCACCAGATGGTCGACGACGTTCTGGTGAAGGTTAGAAAACTGCATCTGGATTCCGGGATATTTTTCGCCCAGCTTATGCCCGACAGCCAGTTGCTCCGCTGCTGAATCGCGCGAGGCAATCAGCATCACGACATAGGGGTCCTGTGCGGTTACTGGAAGCTGCGCGATGGGCACGAAGGCCTGGATTTGGAGATTTTCTCGGAGATCGGAGTACTTCGTGTCCGGGACAATGCCGACGATCTGGTAGGTTCGCTCGGGATATTGCGGCTCAGGACGCACGTGAACCTGAACTCCCAGTGGCGAACGCGCGCCGACATACTTGCGGATGAAGGCTTGGTTGACGATCAAAACCAGCGGGCTGTCATTGGTGTCACGATCCGTGAAATTACGTCCCTGAAGGATCGGAATTCCGAGGGTGGCGAAAAAGCTTGGAGAGACATAGGTAAATCTGCTGGGCCCATTCACCGAGCCAACATCCACATAGTGTCCCCAGGTGGTGCCGTTCAAAGGGATGTTGGTGGACGTGGCGGCGTTTTCGACACCCGGAATCGCGCGCACATCATCGAGCATTTGCCGTTTGTAGTCGGCAAGGTTTTGCGGTTTGATATTGGTCGGTGGAAACTGGAAGAAGCCGATCGTGATTCCGCGCTCGCGTATTCCTGGATCGAGTGTCGACAGATTGCGATAGCTGCGCACAAAGAGCAACGCGCCGACGAGAAGCACCATGGAGACCGCGATCTGTGTAATTACCATGCCGCGCTGCATAGAGAATCGCTCGCGGTTGCCAACCACTCCGCGTTCGCCAGACTTCAGCGACGAAAGTGGCTCTGCGCCGGTGCTGCGCAGCGCCGGAAGAGTGGCGAAGATGAGACATGTCGCAATGGCGACCGCCGCGGCGAACAGGAGTACCCGCCAGTCAGGCACAATCGTGAGGTGAATCGTGTTCTGACTGGTGTCGAGCGAGTTGACCAGCGCGCGGCTGAGCGGTTGCGCGAGGCCAGCACCCAGGATCGCGCCGCAGGCTGCGAGTAGCCCGCTTTCCAGCAGAATCTGACGCAGCAGGCGGCCGCGCGAAGCGCCCAGCGCCATACGGATGGCAAACTCGCGTTTCTTGACACTGGCGCGAGCCAGCATCAGGTTGGCCAGATTCGCGCATGCAATCAGCAGCACCAGTCCGGTAATCCCCAGCAGAATCTCCAGCGAGGAATTGTATTGATCTCGCAAGTAGCTGACTCCGGCACCGGCGGGATACGCTGCCAGGCGAAAGTCTTTCCAGGTCTTGAGGCCCGCGCTGCTGTAGCCAGCGGGCGCGGTTTTGGCGAAGAGGCCGGGACTGAGCGCGTTGAAATACTCTGAAGCCTGCTTCAGCGTCCAGCCGGGCTTGAGGCGTCCCATGACCGAGTAGACAAACGCTTCGCCGCGCGGATGGGCAGGCGTGCAGGTGGGATAGGCAAGATCGAAACGATCGCCCACAATCATGCCAAAAAAGGATGGCGGCGTGACGCCGAGAACCTGCACCGATCTTCCCTCGGCGATGATCGTGGTGCTTGCAGTGATCGGCTCGCTGCCCATCTGGGATTTCCAGAAGGGATAGCTGACCACCACGCGGTTGATGGCGCAACTGGACTCGTCCTGAGGTCCGATCAGACGCCCCTGGACGGGAGCTACCCCGAGCACGCTGAAGAAATCTCCGCTGACTTCAAGCCCGTTCACCTCGTGGGACTCACCGGCAGCGCCTACACGAACGCCAGCGGAGCGCCATGCAAAGATGCCAGAAAAGGGGTCATGGTGCTGCTTAACCTCCTGCCACATGGGCACGGTGAAATCGGAGAACGGATTGTCTGTGACTCCGAATCCGTGAACCCCTCCGACGATTTGCAGTTTCGCCAATTCGCCGGGATTCGCGATGGGCAGAGCGCGCATCTGCACCGCGTCGAGAAGCTGGAAGATGGCGGTATTGGCGCCGATGCCAAGCGCCAGCGTGGCGACCACAACGAGGGAAAAAGCCGGACTTTTGACAAAGATACGCAGGGCATCGCGCACATCGCGCCAGAAACTTTCGAGTCCGAGCGCAGCATCCTCTGCGGAGACGCGCTCGCGCATGGCGGTTGGGCTGCCGAATCGCTTGCGCGCATCCAACTGTGCTGCTTCGCGGCTCATGCCCTTGGCGATGTTGTCGTCAACGCACATGGCGATATGTTCCTGCAGCTCCGCGTCGATTTCGCTATCGACCTGCGTGCGCCTTCCCAGCGAGAGAATCCTTCGAAACAGTGCCATCGTTCACCTCATGCAAAACGCAAAACCGCATCGACGCCTTTGACAACCTGGGCCCAATTTGTTTCGCGGCTGGCCAACTGCTCCCGGCCAGTGCGGGTCAGGGCGTACCACTTGGCTTTCCGCCCATACTCGGTAACAGCCCAGTTGGCGCGCACCCAACCGTGCTGCTCCATCCGGTGCAGTGCGGGATAGAGCGAGCCTTCTTCCACGACGAGGAGTTCATCGCTGACGCGACGGATGTGCACCACGATGCCATATCCGTGCATGGAACCCAGCTGCGAAAGAGTCTTGAGAATCAGGAGATCGAGTGCGCCCTGCAAATCATTCTTTGCCATAGAGTCTTACCCTAGCCATCGAGGGATAGAGCGAGCGTAACGCTAATCTACCCTAGGCGTCAAGGGGAGAGCGGACGACTGCATCTTCTTCGTACGCATCAGAAGTTCGATAACCGGCGTGCACCACCCGGACCTGATGTGCCGTCCCGACGTCGTTCTTACCTCGCTCGCGTCCAGGCGAGCGCTTTTTTGTCACAAATTCGCTCCACACGGCGTTGTAGAGATGTAGAAACTATGAGCATGAGCCATCGCTGGGTAGAAGCGGATTTCGAAGCCATCTTTCGGGAGCACTACCCGCGCACTGTTCGGGTCATTCGACGAGTGCTGCAGCGCGATTCCGTGGCGGAAGAGGTCTGCGCCGATGTCTTTCTTCGGCTCTACAACAAAGGTCCGGAGGTTGCAGCTGGCGGGCTGGTCGGCGGCTGGTTGTATCGGACCGCGACTCACGCGGCAATTGATGTCCTTCGCGCCAACCGGCGACGCGGTTTGGAAGAAGAATTGGACGGGAATGAGATCGTTTCGGCCGATGGCAATGGGGAGAGTCCGCTCGCTGATTTGTTGCGGCAAGAACATATCGCCGAAATACGCGGTGTGCTGGCAAAGTTGAGGCTCGAAAAAGCGCAGCTCCTGCTATTGCGCCACAGTGGTTTCAGTTATCGGGAGATTGCGGAAGCAATGCAGCTTAACTTCAATTCCATTGGTACAAGACTGGCGCGGGCGGAGGCGGAATTCTCTGCCATCTACCAACGGCAACAACGTCAAAACTTGAAAAGGCAGCAATTGCAGACGGCGAAGGAGGGGCAATGAAACACGGAGAATTGAACCAGGGAATGATGCGCGCTTATCTCGATGGCCAACTCGATCCCCAGCAAGTTGCAGCGATCGAGGAGCACCTCGAAGTTTGCGCTGCGTGCCGGGAACAGCTTGCAATTCTGCGCGGCCACGCGGCGCTTTTGCAGGACTGCTTGAATCGGTTGCCGGAATCGGCCGAGACAGCCAACACGGCAACAGCCTGGGCCGCGTTTCAGAACAAACGGGAGGACTCGATGGAAAGCGAGCGGAATCGGTGGACCTGGTTAGAGAAATTATCGCTGTTGAGTGGAGGTCTTGCTGCGGCCGTGGTCGTTCTCGTCTTGACGGTAGCGCCAGTCCGGGCATGGGCGGAGAACCTGCTGGCGATCTTCCGCGTCCAGCATGTCACCGTGCTCGAAATCGACCCCTCGGCCATGAAGAACAACACACTCAAAAACAATCAGGTGCTCAATCAGGCAATCAGCAGCGTCATTTCCGATGAGGTAACCGTAACGCAGAAGCCACAAAGACCACGGCTCATCGCGGACGCGGCACTGGCATCAAATGACGCCGGTTTTACCGTGCGGCTCCTCTCCGACAAAACCCCTTCCAATCTCCTGCTTGAGAGCGGCGCCGCAATGCAGATGAAGCTCAATCGCGACCGAATTCAGTCTCTGCTGAACGAGGCAGGGCGCAGCGACCTGCAGATCCCTGAATCGGTGGACGGCGCGACCGTCGGGGTGCGCGTGCCCGCCGGAGTAATGGCGTTCTATGGCAACTGCGGCGATGTGGCTTCGCGGATAACGAACCCGGCAGTGTCCAAACATGGCCCCAATGGTGATCAGCCGCCCTTTCAACATGGGGATGACACTTGCGTTTCGCTGATCCAAATTCCCAGTCCCATCGTGTCCGCTCCTCAGCAGATTGATCCTGCCCAGATTGCGCAGGTCGCGCTTCAGTTTCTCGGAATGAGCGCCAACGATGCCGCCAATTTCACCCAGACCGTCGACTGGACCTCCACGCTGGTGCTTCCAGTCGTCCGCGGCGAGTCGAAATACGAACAGGTGCACGTGAACGGAAATGAAGCTGCCCTGCTGCGGCCGACAAATCAGACACAATCCGGTCACTTCTCTCTCATGTGGGTGGACAATGGAATCGTCTTCGCATTGAATGGAACCGGCGACGACACAACCGCAATCAACCTGGCGTCGCAACTGCAGTAGCGAGGAGATCTCCCCGAAAACTATGGCGACTCTGACCATCGATGCATCCCGGCTCCGAAAGAGCTACGGAACCCGAGCCGCCGTCCGCGATCTGACCATTCAGGTCGGCCGCGGAGAGGCGTTCGGGTTTTTGGGCCCGAATGGAGCGGGAAAAAGCACGTCGATCAAGATGCTGCTGGGGCTAGTGAAGCCGACTGGAGGCAACGCTCTCCTGCTGGGACAGCCCGTGGGCACTCGCGCGGTGCGGGCCCGCATCGGCTTTCTTCCCGAGCACTTCCGCTTCTACGATTGGCTCTCTGCTTCGGAGTTGATCCAGTTTCATGGCCGACTCTGCGGCCTGGCGGAAGACGCGCTTCGGCGCAAAGTTCCGCAGCTACTCGAACGAGTAGGACTGGGTGCGCAACATAATAAGCCCATCCGCAGTTTCTCCAAGGGAATGATGCAACGCGTAGGTCTGGCACAGGCAATCGTCAACGACCCGGAAATACTTTTCCTCGATGAACCCACCTCCGGCCTCGATCCAGCCGGACGCAAGCTGGTGCGCGACGTGATTGGCGAGCAATGCCGTCGCGGCGCGACCGTCTTTCTTAATTCTCACCTGCTCGGTGAAGTGGAACAGAGTTGCGACCGCGTCGCCTTCATTCGCGATGGCAGCATCGTTGGCGAGTATCGGATGAACGCGTGGCAGGCGGCGCAAACGGAAGTCGAAATCAAGGTCGCACGAGTTAGCTCCGCCGCGATGGAGCGGCTGAAAGAGTTCACGCAGAATTGTCATCTCGACGGTGAAATGCTGCGCCTTCGAGTAACAGAAACCAGCGCCCTTCCCCAGGTAGTTCGCTGCCTGGTTGAAAACGGAGCGGAAGTCTTTTCGGTTGTTCCGCAACGCGTAAGCCTGGAAGATTTATTTTTGCAGGTCATGGGAGCGGAGCCTGGCAGATGAGCGACAATGCAATCGACATGCGCGCGGCTACAGATACACCTAATCCGCAGATCGATGATCAGCAAATGAGTGGTAGAGCGACGGAAGAAGCGTTCGCGCTCAGTCATCGGCGCGGACCGAGCGCGCTGCAAACAACTCTGCTGATGGCGCGAGTTACTTTCCGCGAAGCGGCCCGGCGCATGATTCTATGGATCGCCATGCTTGCCGGGGTAGGATTTCTGGCTTTCTTCTGGACGGCGCTTCATTTCGTAATAAAACATCGTTCGCCGCACACTTCTCTCGTCGATTTTCGCGAAGGAGTTGTCATGATGACGATGATGGTGCTCTATGCCGGCAGCATGATGACCTCGCTGATGGCGGTGCTGACTTCCTGCGATACCCTCTCGGGTGAAATCGCCTCCGGCACCGTTCATGCCATCGCCACCAAACCGGTGCAGCGCTGGTGCATCGTGTTCGGCAAGTGGGTCGGCTTTGTCGGAATGCTCACGCTCTATGTGTTGCTGATCGAGGGTGGCACCATCCTGATCAGCTGGATCTCGAGTGGCTATCGTCCTCCGCATGGCTCCGCTGTTCTTTGCCTGATCTGGCTGCAGGCCTTAGTACTTCTCGGGGTTACCATGGCGGCGAGCAGCAGCTTTGCATCTCTCACCAGCGGCGCTATCTCTCTTGGACTGTACGGCCTCGCTTTTGTCGGTGGATGGATCGAGCAGTTTGGATCGTTGCGGCATGTCAAAGCCTGCGTCGAGTTGGGTATTCTCTCCAGCCTCATTATGCCGAGTGATGCGCTTTGGCGCCGCGCCGCCTTCATATTCCAACCACCCTTGCTCGGTGCCGTGGGCGTGACTCCCTTTAGCGGAACACTTGTGCCGAGCGACGCGATGGTCGTCTACGCTGCTGTTTATGCTGTGCTTACCGTACTTCTCGCGCAGCTTATTTTCTCGCGACGCGACCTTTAGCCGCAGAGGACAGCTTCGATCGTGCTTTCCTCAATCCGGCTGTTGTGATTCACCATAAATGCCGTTTTTTGGTGCACTAGCGGAACCCCACTGTTCGCTCCGAAATAAAACTCCGGCGACGGCAACCGGCCGATCGTAAAAAAGAATGGCCATTTCCCATTCGACAGGCCCGAGAGTCGGTCGAATGGAAAATGGCTGAGGGTAAAGTGCTTCAATTAGAACGTGTAGACTCCCGATATCTGCAGTTGCCGTGGATTGGACGCTGCACTGGTAATCTTGCCGTATTGGCTGCTACCTGCCCGCGTATTTGGAGCTGCAAGGCTAACCATATTGAATGCGTTGTACGCATCAATGCGGAACTTGAAGTATTGATTTCCCACGGTCCGGAATCCTTTGAACAGCGACAAATCGACGTTTTTGTACCCTGGGTTGCGTTCTGTCCCGTTTTGGGCATCTCCAAATTGGCCACTTGCCGCAATACCATACGCGCAAGGCGCAGGCACATGCAGAGTGTTCATGGTTGAGCCGGGCTGCGTACACGGTGTCGCCGACGGGTCCGTGCCGAACCAGTGCAATGCCGACCGATTCACAATCTTCATCGGAAAGTAATGGTTGAGCCGAGAGGCGTAGTTGTAGTTGCTGTTGTCCGCTGCCGCATTGAGGCCAGTGTTATGACCTGTGGCGGTCATCGTGGCCGGAAAACCGCTGTGTAACATCGCATTCGCAGACAGTTCCCATCCCCCCAGTGCCTCATCCGTCAAGCGATTCCAGTCGCTCCCATATTTTTTCCCATGACCGAAAGGAAGCGTGTAGACGGCAGTCCCGCTGAAATTGTTCGGGACATTGAAACTCGAAGGGCCATAATCCGCCTCCGGATTGTACGCATTCTGCGCGAAGGCGAAGGTGCCGCCGTTACCAATCCCATCGACGTTGAAATACCCTCCTGGGCTATCCGACATCGAACGAGACCAGGTGTAGTTCAACGTGTATTCCAGACCGTTTGTTTCCTGCTGATGAAGAGTGGCCTGCAGGGCGTTGTAGTTGCTCTTGGCCTCGGACACCGTCTCGACGATCTGACTGTTACCGCCTACCACTGCGTAATACGGTGCCACTAAGTCCACACATCCAGTGGTGTCCGTCCCCGGGCACGTAGCCGGAACCGGAGCGATGTATTGGTTCAGAATTCTGGGTTCCGCGATATGTTTTCCAATCTGGCCAACATAACCAATTTGTAGAGAAGTTTTGCTGGCCAGCAGATATTGTGTTGTCAGGTTAAACTGCTGCACTGCGGCTGGGCGGAAATTTGGGTCCCACACATCGAACTGCGATGAGGGTGGGGTAACCCCTGTGCCCGTGGTGAGGCCATTCCTTACGCTAATCGGGTTTCCATTGGTGGTATCGGTAGGGCCGTGTTGCAGGTTCGTAACCGATGTCAGGAAAGGAGGATTCTGGGTCATGCGCAGGCCAGTGCCGGTACCTTCATCGTCGTCTGTGATGCTATACCCGCCGCGAAGAACTGCGCGAGGACTCATCTGCAAAGCGAAGCCAACACGCGGCATGAACTGGTAATAGTACGGGTTCACAAGCGCGCGGCTGTTGCCATTCTGTCCCGCTAATAGAAGATACGGTGTGGGATCCGGACCGGTCGGTGCCACGGGGGCGAAGCGAGCCTTCGGCAGATTGATGCTCGACATCTTGTCGTGAGCCTCATACATCGGCTGATCGTAGGAATACCGCAACCCAAGATTTACGGTCAGGTTTGGACGCAATTTCCAGTCGTCCTGCACGTAGAAAGCATTGCGCCATTGGCGTGCACCAAACAGACCGCTGACGCCGCTGACGAGAGCCACTTCGGCCTTGTCCAGTTCGAAGTCGGCGAGGCCGTCACCGTTGGAATAAATCCCGCCGTAAGCGTTGTAGTTTGCGGTGTAATCAGCGAAATAAGAAAGATAACCGTTCAGTCCGCCCAGGTTGCTGGGCGAGATGTAATTCTCCTGGTAGCGGACGAATTGCGCACCCGCTCGCGTGATATGGTTTCCATGCACCCAGGTAAGGTCATCCCCATAATCGAAATTGTTGTCGATGGTCTTCGAGCCGGCGTCAATATTGGTGCCGAAGCTACCTGCGGTCGAACCCTGGATATACATCCACGTAAATCCGGGGAGCGGCTGGGTGCCTGGGTACCCGATATCCATCAAGGCATCGCCATGCGTCCCGAAATTACCACTTGGATCAGATGTTTCCGTATTTTGGATGATGCGGGAGTATCCGCCACGAAACTCATTCACCAGCGATGGCGAAAACGTATGAATCCAGTCGATCACACCCATCGCGAAGGGGTAGTCATCTGTGATGGGGAATTCGACAGGAATGACAGGGTTGGACGGGGTATCGTAGGCATCTCCGTAGGTGCCCTTGATCATCAACGTGTCGTGGGGGCTCAGGGTATAGTCCAGGCGTCCATCGCCCTGATTGTTGATTTGCTTGTTGGTGACCGGGTTGCCGTAGTTATTTGCGTGCACCGTGCCAGGATTCGCCGGACGGTTCGGCAGCGGCAAGTCCTGCGGATTCGCAAAGAGATAATTGGCTACCGGGTTCACGATCGCTGGAATTGTATTGTTTGGATATTCCGTTTCAGCGAGCAACCCGTTCGACGTGTCGAAAATCGGATCACCTTCAACGGTTGCGATCTCCGAGAAGTTGCCGGTGCGCTCCAGCGCTGTGGGAACACTCGCAAACCCTAGACCATTACTGCTATATCGCAATCCTTCATAATCTCCGAAGAAAAACAGCTTGTCCTTGAAGATCGGTCCGCCGACGGCTCCGCCAAACAGGTGTTGATGGAACTGTGCCTTTGCGGCGTTGTTGTAGTTATTGGAATACGTGTTGGCCGCGAAGTTCTGGTTTTCAAAAAATTCAAAGGCACTGCCATGAAACTGGTTGGTTCCCGCCTTGGTGACATAAAGGATTTCAGCCCCATCGACATTTCCATACTCCGCGTCGGAGTTTCCAGTGATGACGCGCACTTCCTGCAATGACTGGGGGGAGGGATTATAACCGCTGAGATTTTCTGTGGTCTCATTGATTTCGATGCCATCCAGGACAAAGTTATTTCCCTGTTGACGGTTCCCATTGAAAGACGGGATTTGATCCCAGGAGGTCACGCGATAGGCCGAATTCATGGATGAAACCGTAGGATTGAGAGCTCCAGGCACAAACATGGTTGCGTACAGCGGATTCTGTCCGGGCAACGGCATGGTCTCCAGGGCGTGCGCGCTGATGCTGGTGCCTAGCGTGGCGTTCTCGGTATTAAGAATCGCGCCTGCGCTGGATGCAACCTTCACTGTGGTGGAAGCACTACCGACAGTAAGCTTCACGTCGATATTGGCGATCTGGTCGATCTGCAGCCGGAACGGAGAAGTCGACGACGTAGTAAACCCGGATGCGGACGCCGAAATGGTGTAATTTCCAAGATTCAAAAACTGGAAATTATAGAGACCGTCATGATTGGTGACCGTCTGGCTGGTCACGCCAGTCGCTACATTGGTCGCTGTGACATTGGCGCCAGCTACCACTGCACCGCTCGGATCCGTGACCGTTCCACGAATCGATCCTGTAATTGTCTGAGCGACCGCTATCGAGGTACAGAAGAAGAGCAAACCAATGCAACAAAACCACGCCAATACTCGATTTCTTTTCACAAAATCCTCCGCAAAAATTTCAATTAACTGCCGATTTCGGGCTCGCGTAACGAATTACCGAATCGATCCGGTGCCAGTTGTGGGATCCCGCTGATGCATCGCCCAGGAAGGTAGTCCATGCGTTCATACAGCGGAAACGCCGTGCACTACCTCGTTTCCCTGCTAAGAACGAAATACCTATCGTTTCCCACCAACGGACGATCTCTCCATCAGGTTGGGCCTAATGTAGAGAGCCATGGGTCAAAAGTCAAGATAATTTTCTCTGTGTTTATGTAATTTGCAACTCGTTAGAGACAATTTATGTATATTACGGGCAACATGCAGCAATAATGAAGGCATACTTTCACGCCGAGAAACTGGCAAATGACTAGAAGCAGACGCTCATGCCAGCCTATTGGCAGCTGCCTGGTGACTCGAATCCAGTGTCGGATTGGCGACGTTTGAAGGTCACCACTGGACGGAAATCAGTGCGTAAGCTCTGATCTCTGGTACGGTAAATGCCCCGCCGGAGCCATCGCTGCTCAATACCAACGCCTGCGGCTCGGCGGATTCAGGAGCGTAGAGTGTCGCCGTTCGTGCCTTCTTGTTCTGCGGTAATACCACGCGAACGCGGACGCTGGAAAGGCTGGGATTTGTTACCGCGCCGTAGTTCACAAGATGCAGCAGCAGTCTTTGCTCCTGGCGCTGAAGTGTGCAGTTGGCAACCAGGAACTCGGGCCCATCAATAGAGATTGGAATCTGATCGGTTGCCGCCCATTCAACTGCCTCGACGATGTCTTTCCAGTTTTTCGGTCGCTTCCAGAAAATATTCGTGATTGCAAAATAGGATTCAAGCGGAGGAATGGCTCCGTCAAATTCGACGGCCGCAACATACACCACCCTTCCGGCACCCACCTGGGTTCGCGTTGGAGCGCTCGGATGATCCACCTGGGATTTCACACTTTCCTGATAGACGGTTCCGCCTGTCTGGCCCTCTACAAGTCCGCTCAGGCCTGGCTTGGTTCGGACGCGTCTCCATTCGTCGTACAGGCCGGCCTGCTCGGTGACTACCAACCCGCCTCCTTGATCGACATAGCGACGGATTAGAGAGATCTGCTCATCGGAGAGGCATTCAGAATTGGGAAGAATCAGGACTTTATAGTCGGCAAGGTTGCGGAGATGTTCATCAAAAATCAGCGCGAATGGAATCCTGGATTGAATCAGGGCTTGTTCGATCAGGATAGCGCTCAATTGCGTGCTTGCGTTGTTATATGTCAACGATGCATAGGAGCGAAACACCGCGACGGGGGTGATATCTTCGCTGCCCAGATACATCTCCTGGTGCTTACGGTAAAAATCGATATAGCGCAGCGTCTCTGGCTGCAGCGGATTACTCCCGACGAAACCCGGGGTTTGATTGAACGCAAGACCCTCGGCCAATGCCACCGAGTTATCCGCGGTATACGTGAGCAGAACGTTCTTATAGGTTCGCGCGAGCTTATAGGTTCGAATCTTCGAAATGAGACGACCGTCCGGAAGATACGCCGGCATATCGTCTTCTTCGCTCCAGAAACACTCTGTGAATTTCAAAATCCGGGCGTGATCGACCGCAGAGGTCCAAGGCCGGTTTTGTCCGTCGATTCCTCCCGGATTAATCTCGATCGCCACTTCAGGATTGAGAGACTTTGCGTATCCAGCCATTTGTTGCAGGGCGTCGGCCATCTCCTGACAGCGGAAATCCACCCATTCCTGAATCGCCGGATCGTAGATGATCTCCATTCCGCCTGGCGGATTATCGCGATTCCACTGCGGCGGATTGACGAAGGAAATATTTTCAAACCCAAACCTTTCTCGCCGCTCTTCGTTGCTGTACTTGCTCTGGAGGTATTTTCGAAATCCCTGAACACACCATGGACAATGGCACGAGTCCGGCTCTGCATTTAAGTCGAAATTGTCAAAATGGATGAAGTCGGTCTTCACTTCCTCGATCGCGTAGCGAACAACTTTCTTCAAATAGTCGAGATATTCCTGGTTCGAAAAACAGGGTCGATACCGGAAAGATTGTTGGTATCCATACGGCAGCAGAATCGGAAGGCCGGCGACATCTCTCTGAATCCAATGCGTGGCGCGCGGTTCCTCTGCAAAAAAAGTCTCGTACATCAGCGTGTTCCACTGGATGTAGGTGTCCACCTTCATGCCAAAGCGATGCGCGATGGCGACAGCCTTGCGCGTATCCTCCATGCCCGCTTGTTCTGCGGCCATTCCAAAACCCTTGTACAGGTGAGTATGAAAAACTTCGACTCCCTGATTGTGGAGTTGTTGAATCAGCGCTTCGCTCTGCTCGTAGTCGCTCACCTGGCGGCCATCGAGAGCTTGTCCTCCACGTCGCACAATAAAGATGTAGGGTTCGTGTGTTCCGCCCGCATCGATCACGCCACTGCGCGCCCATGCTCCCTGTGCCGAAGTCGTTACCGTCGTCGCCCGCGCCAGGGAGAGGCCAAGTTTTCCAACGGTGGCCGACGCAGCGATCGCGCCAATAAAATCTCTACGATTCAGAGTCATTGCACTACTCCTGCTTGAAATTTTTGGCGCTCGAAAATCCCTCAGATCTTTCTTTTCTTCGTTTCACGGGCAAACCCTGCTGAAGCCTCAGACTGGAGCCTCTGTCTTCGAGGCAAGATATTTTGCAAGTACTATATGATATTTTTCACGTCAAGGACACATTGATACATTTCACGAAACATCATTTGACGGATTTCAGAGCCGCCCGTCTTTCCTCGCGCTTTCAATTCGACCGTGAACCCGTGAGATCATCGTAGTGAAATGGTGGAAGTTCATTGAGCCAAAAAAAAATAACGAATCCCCGGAAAAATAAAATAGGGCTTCGGGAAATTGCAGCCGAATCAAACGTCAGTGTGGCCACGGTTTCTCGAGTCTTGAATGGGAATAGCCGCGTCGATCCAGCCATTCGCGATGTGGTCCTCCAAGTCGCGGCGAAGATGAAAGTTGATGTATCGCAGCGCAACAAGACGAAAGCCCTGGCTTTTCTGTTAAGCAATCGCGCCATGCTGCATGCATTTCATTCCAGAATCTTGATTGGAGCGGAGGCATATTGTGCCGCCAATGGCTGGGACATGGTCTTTCTTTCCTACAAATATTCCTCGGCTGTTCCCTGGAAGCAGCTTCATCTTCCAAAAGTGATGCAGCGCCATGACGTTGTACGGGCGGTCATCCTGGCGGGAACCAACTATCCCAATTTGCTGGAGTTGTTCGATCGCAAAGGTATTGTCTACTCCGTTTTTGGAAACAACATCATCGGCGAGCCTACAAATTTCAAGGGCGACATCGTGTATTCGGACGATCTTCAAGGCGGCGAGGACATGACAAAGTACCTGATCGGACTGGGCCATCGCGACATATGGTTTATCGGGAACATTCGAATGCCGTGGTTTGCCCGGCACTTTGAAGGATATCGTCGCACCATGACCGCAGCCGGCTTGGTTCCACGCCTCAGCAATCTGGAGTTCGAAGACGAAATCCAAATGGGGTATATCAACACCAAGTCTATTCTGGCGCAAAGCCAGCCTCGGTGCACCGCCATCCTTGCCGGAAACGACCAGACCGCTCATGGCGTTTACAAAGGCGTGCGCGACAGCGGCCTGAAAGTTGCGGACAATGTGAGTGTTGCTGGGTGCGACGACACCGCCAGCGCCGTCCTCGATCCCGGACTGACAACCACCCGCGAATTTCCCGAGCAACTGGGACAGCAGATGGTCAAGCTGGTGCTGGATAGAATCGCACAGCCGGCCCTTCCTCCTCAGATAATCACCATTCCAACTGAGCTCGTAAAAAGGGAATCCTGCAGCCGCGTTATCGTCACGTAGGACTCGCCGACTAAGATGTCTGGTTGAACCTGGGTCAGGAGATGTAGCCCCCGCCCGCATAACTTCTATGGCTGCTGGTCCCCGCCGTCAAATCCGAAACCAGGCTTGCGCGTGGCAAGCAGGAACCGGAAGACGGTCCGATCTGCATGCATCTTTTCTGACACGTCGCCACGAAAGTCCGGTGCGATTCTGCGCCAGCGTGCGCGGGCGAAGGTTATCGTGAAGGTTGGTTCCCAGGTCGAGTATTGCCGCGTCAGTGTAAAACTTTGGTCTGCTTACGTTCCCTCGACGCTCTCCGCACACGAGGCTTCAGGGTCTGTATCGTATCTCGAGGGATCGACGTAGTACGCCGGACGATCAATTCGGTCGGAATAGTAAGGTTTGTTCTGTCGGCCGCAGGCTGCTCCCTCTTCGCTTCAGGACACAGAACAGAAACGGCGCCCCGGGCGAGATCGAGGCAGGACATTCGGATTGTTGTCAGCGGCGGGAAAGTGAATTGGGCGATGTGAACATCGTCAAAGCCGATGACAGAGAAGTCGTCAGGAATGCGTAGACCCGCGCCGAGAATTGCATGCATAACGCCAATCGCCGTCATGTCGTTGGAGCAAAGGATGGCGGTGGGAGTGTCGCCGCACTGCAACAGCTGTTCCATCGCATGCATCCCTCCTTCAAGAGTGTGGTCTCCCTCAATCAACCATGCGGGATGGGTCTGCAGACCAACCTGTTTCATTGATTCCGTGAACGCCCGATGACGAAGCCTTGCTGTGTGCAGATTGAGCGGTCCGCTGATGAAGGCGATTTTTCTGTGGCCCAGAACGGCAAGATGCTGCACTCCTTGCCAGATTCCATGGCGATAATCCACATTCAGTGTCATCGCCGCGGGTTGCTGCGGCCTGGAGTCGACATAGACCATCGGAATTTTTTGTCTTGCCAGATCGTCCAGCAGCGGCTCTTCAATTCCGAAGGTCATGACGGCGACACCATCGACTTTGCGTTCCAGCATCCTGCGGACACAAGAGACCATACGCGCAGGATCGTAGTTGGTCGACGTAATCAAAATTTCATAACCGCGCTCGACTGCGCACTCTTCAAAATGTTGAATGAGTTCGGGAAAGAAAGGGTTGGTGATTTCTGAAACTATCAGGCCGAGAATATGGCTTCGGCCAGAAACAAGAGCACGCGCCTGGGTGTTAGGAACATAGTTCAACTCCCGGATTGCTTTCCACACGCGCTTGGCCATCACGGGGTCGACGGTGGAAATGTGATTGATGGTGCGCGAGACTGTGGCAATCGAGACTTTCGCATGCGCCGCTACCGCGCGGATATCCAAACGTGCAGGCTTCCTGGTGCGCGGCTTACGATCCTTCTTTGCCATATCGTGATTGATTCCTGGTCTAAACCCTTGCAGCAACCCGGCTAGATCTGTCGCTATTTTTCTTGCCTGCAATTTTCATGTTCATCGTTGCCGCAGTTGATCCACGCAAAACTTTCATTCCCGAATTCGCGCCGCAATTTTTCTCAGCTCCGGCAACACCCTCCCCAGTTGCACCGCAGCAGCGTCTCGTTGTCCCAGTGCGAAATAGACATCCCGATAGAGTGGATAGAGCTGCTCGTAGATGGCGACGCTTTTCGCTTCCGGTTGATAGGTTTTGTGCGGCAGGCACAACGCATCTTGCGCAGCTTCGAGCGAAGGATAAGCACCGGCGGCCATGAATGCCATGATGCCCGAACCCAGGCTGGTCGGCACGCCGTCGGGCACCAGCACCGGTTTGCCCAGAACATTGGCGTAGACCTGATTCAGGACTGCATTGTTCTGCGGTACCCCGCCAGCATTGATCACCCGATCGATGCGCACACCATGCTGCGCCATGCGGTCCAGAATGATGCGAGTGTGTAGGGCGGTCCCTTCAATGGCGGCGAATAATTCGTCTTGCGCGGTATGCAGCAAATTCCAACCGAGCGTGACTCCACCCAGCTCGGCATTCACCAGCACCGTCCGGTCGCCATTGTCCCAGCTCAATCGCAGCAGGCCGGTCTGCCCGCCGCGATATTTCTCCAGCCCTTTCGATAACTCCTGCACGCTGGTTCCGGCACGCCGCGCGATCGCATCGAAGATATCGCCAACCGCAGACAGCCCAGCCTCTAACCCGGTGAATGCAGGATGAACACTACCAGGAACGATGCCGCACACGCCCGGAACCAAATTAGTGTCGCGAGAAATTGCGATGATGCAGGTGGAGGTGCCAATTACGTTGACAACATCACCTTCGCGAATGCCGGCGCCAACCGCATCCCAATGCGCGTCGAACGCGCCCACAGGAATGGGAATGCCAGCCTTCAGCCCCAACTGTTGTGCCCAGTGCTGGCTCAGATGCCCGGCAAGATGATCCGAAGTTTTTACCGGACCTTGCAGCTTCTCGCGAACTCCGTCGAGCAGCGGATCCACCGCAGAGAGAAATTTCTGCGACGGAAATCCACCCCAGCGCTCATTCCACATCCATTTGTGACCTAATGCGCAAACGCTGCGCACCACTTTCGCTGGATCTGTCACACCAGCCAGCGTGGCCGCGACCATATCGCAATGCTCGAAAGCACTGGCAAACTGCGCCCGTTTTTCAGCATTGTTCCGCAGCCAGTGCAGCACCTTGGCGAAACCCCATTCATGGGAGTACACACCACCGCACCATTCAATCGCCTCCAGGTGTTGCTGGTGGGCGAGGGCCGTAATCTCTTGCGCTTCTGACTTGGCACGATGATCGCACCACAGGTAATACTCGCCCAGCGGTTGCATGCGGGCATCCACGGGAACAACGCTGGACCCGGTGGTATCGAGCGCGATGGCCGCAATCGACTCGCCGGAAATGCCAGCCGCATCGATTGCCTGGTGGCACGCACGAACGAGAGATTGCATCTGGTCCGTGTGGGATTGCGTTGCGTACTCCGGATCTTCGCGCTTGCGATGCAGCGGGTATTCGACCGAGGCAGTCGCCAGGCGCGCAGGCTTCCCATCTTTTCGCTCGCTGTCGAAAATCGATACCCGCGCACTTAGCGTTCCGAAATCTACACCTGCAACAATCGCCATTCTTCCTCTTTTTCCAGATCTAGAGGGTTCCGATTTCAGTCGAGAGATTCGCTGGCGGCTTCCAAAAGAATGCCGAGTTCCTGAATTCGCACTCCACTCGTCGCGCTTACTATTGTTGCCTCGGGAAAAATTTCACGCAGTAGAACAGGCCCAGGATCAAAATCATTCCTCCCCACCAAACGGCCGCGTGCAGATTTGCCAGCACCACTGCACTCCTCTCGTGTGTCACCCACGCATAGACACCGTGGCCGCCAATCAGTGCGCCATAGAGGGTCAGCAAGACGCCCACAAAAAACCAGATAGGAATATTTCCCGGTAACCCCAGACTCCGCATTCCAACTCCTCCCGTTGTGTTGCGCCGTCCTGCTTACCAGAACAAGATGTTTAATCCGGCAAACAAAACCACGACGATCGCCGCCCAGAACCACTGGTTGTGATACCAGGCCACCGGCTCCTGAAATGGCAGTGTAGTCACTCCGTAGACCAGCCCATCCAATTCCGCTTCGGGTTTAGGCTGCGTAAACATGCTGACAACCACAGTCACCGCAATCGAAATTAAAAAGCTCCATAGCGCGCGATACAAATTCTCCGCCATGCTTTTTGCATCCGGAGAAATCGCCACCATGGATAACGCCGAAGGATCCATCCGTACCCACACAAACAGGCTGACGGAGCTTAATATGCCCAGCAGCAATCCCCAAAACCCGCCGGCCGCTGTCGCCCGCTTCCAGAACATGCCCAGCAGGATGGCTCCCAACAGTGGCGCGATGAAAAAGCTGAACAGCGCCTGCACATAATCCATGATTCCCGCCGCATGCATCACCAGGTACGCCGCGCCGATCGACACCACCACACCCAGCACCGTAGCCCAGCGGCCAACGGCAACATAATGGCTGTCAGTCGCACGCTTGCGGATCAGCGGCTGATAGATGTCGTACGTCCACACCGTCGCAAAGGCGCTCACGTTGCCTGCCATGCCGCTCATGAAGCCGGCCATCAGCGCGGTGATCCCTAAGCCCAGTAAACCGGGGCCCAGATAGCGCACCATCATCAACGGCAATACTTCATTAAAGCTGTGCGGATGCAAAGCACTGACCTGGTTTTGACCTACGAGGTGCAGCAACGTTCCGTCTGGATTTTGCAATACCACCAGCCCCAGCAATCCGGGCAAGATTACGATGAACGGTATCGCCATCTTAAAGAAGGATCCAATGATTGGGGCCATCTGCGCCGCGCGCAAATTTCGCGCCGCCAAAACTCGCTGCACTACCAAAAAATCCGTCGTCCAATAGCCGAACGAAATCACGAATCCCAACCCAAACACAATGCCCGTCCAATGCACCCCCATCGGGTTGGCATTGAAATGTCCTGTATCGCGCCACAGGTGAACGTAGTCCTGACCCCGATAATTGCTGGCGATCTTGGCGACCATCTTGTGCCAGCCGCCGGCCTCGATCAATCCCAGGATGGGGACCAGCAAAGCTCCCGCCCAGATCAGCACAAATTGCAGTACCTCGTTGTAAATGGCGGAACGCAGACCTCCCAAGCCCACATACACTGCCACCGCCAGCGAAGACATAAGAATGCTGAAGGTGATATTCCAGCCCAGCACCACCTTCATCACCACAGCCATGGAGAACATGTTGACGCCGCTCATCAGGATCATTTCAATCGCGAAGGAAAAGGCGGCGACAATGCGGCTCGATTCGCCAAAACGCAACTTCAAATAGCCGGGTACGGAGTGTGTCTTCGAGACGTAATAAAACGGCATCATCACCAGGCCGAGAAACAGCATCGCCGGGATGGCGCCGATCCAGTACCAGTGCGTGGCCAGAATGCCGTATTGATAGGCAGATCCAGCCCAGCCCATCAGTTCCAGCGAGCCCATGTTGGCGCTCACAAAACTCAGGCCCGCAATCCAGGCTGTCATCTCTCGCCCGGCCAGAAAAAACTGTTCGCTGGTGCTGCTCGCCTGGCGCAGATAGAAACCAATAAACAACACCATCGCGAAATAGATCGCGATCACCGCAACGTCCAGCGGTGTCAGGTGCGCCAGTTGTCCGTGTAGCGGCGAAGGCACCGCAACCGCAGCCAACGATAGTTTTGAAGCGATGCCTGGATTCAGCGCCATTGTCATGCGGCGTTATGCCTCGCGCTCGCGGACATTCTCCATCGGTTGCCCGTACGTAGCTTTGGCTCCATGCTTCCGCGTGTGATGTCGATCCATCAGGTGTTGTGGAATTCCAGCACCCGGTCCGGCCAGCATTTCCGTATGCAGCGCCAGACGCGCCACATACTCTAACGCGACTGCGTGATGAACCGCATCGTCAATCGTTTTTCCCCAGCAGAAGGGTGCATGACCGGCCACCAGAACCCCGGGAATCGACATGGGATCGAGGTTTCGAAAACATCGCACGATCACTTCGCCGGTGTTATGCACGTAATCGTCCCCCACTTCGTCCGCACCCAGCATTTCCGTTACCGGGATGGGACCATGAAAATAATCTGCATGGGTAGTGCCGTAACAAGGGATGGGCTTCCTCGCCTGCGCCCAGGCGGTTGCATACTCGGAATGAGTGTGGACCACGCCGCCGATCTGCTGAAAATTGCGATAGAGCAGCAGGTGTGTCGCCAGATCGGAGGACGGATTCAGCTTGCCCTCAACAATCTTCCCTTCCATGTCGGTGACCACCATCGCTTCAGGCGTCAAGGCCTCATACGCGACACCGCTCGGCTTGATGACGACCAGTCCCTGCTCGCGCGCGATGCCGCTGACGTTTCCGAATGTCGAAACCACCAACCCTTGTCGTACAATTTCCTGATTCGCGCGAAGGACATCTGTTCTGAGCTGCTGCACGAGCATTCGATACCCCACGCTGCTTCTTGAGGTGACTTACTTCTGGCAGATCGGTAAACATTTACCGTGACATCGAACGACTATAGTGACTCGAATCTTGACTGTCAATATTCGAGGGGCATGCTTGCAATGGCTTCTATTTTTACCTCCCCAGCGGACTGTCGCATCGTCCGCAGGAGTCGTTATCAGTGGTGCTCTACGGTAAACATTTACTTGAAATGTGTACTAGACTCAGCCGTCGTCAGGGGCCAGGCTCCTGATTGAACCTTGCCAAACGCGTTGGATCGGATTTGTTATCCTTTACGCTCATGAGGCGATTCCTGCTGTCCATTACTGTTGTAGCCTGCCTTGTGATTCCAATGTGCGGACAGGTTTCTGTCCCCTTGAATCCATCTCTGGTCTCCGCCGTATGGCCTGCGGAATGGATCGCATGCCCGGATGCTCCCCAAAAAGACGCCGGAGTTTTTTATTTTCGCAAAGAATTAAACATCTCTTCCCTGCCCGCTCATTATTGGGTGCATGTCAGCGCGGACAATCAATTCCTGCTGCACGTCAACGGCAAGTTTGCAGCAGTAGGGCCGGCCCGCGGCGACTTGTTCCATTGGCGTTTTGAAACCATCGATCTGGCTCCCTTGCTCCACCCTGGAAACAATTTGTTGGCAGCGATTGTGTGGAACTTCGGCACCAAAGCACCCATCGCGCAGATGAGCAGCCGAACCGGGTTTCTTTTGCAGGGAGACACAGAGGCCGAGCAGTCCGCCAATACGGGCCCATCATGGAAGGTGAAACAAGAACCCGGCTGGGGGTCGGTGCAGGATGAGAAATTCGCCGGATATTTTGGTGCCGGTTTCGGCGAGCAAATCGACGGTCGCCAACTCGATTGGAACTGGGACCGCCCGGATTCGCAGAATTCAAGCGAATGGCGGAAACCGCAGAGCATCGGCCATGCAGCCACCCGCGGTGCAATGTCGTTAGATACCAATTGGGAATCTGTCCCGGATCCGCTGCCCACGATGGAACACCGTTTGGTCGCCGCCGGAAATCCAGTTCGAGTCGAAGGACTGCCGACGTTGCCGGCATTTCCCGCGCAGCCTCTCACCATTCCTGCAAACACCCACGTCACCCTGTTGCTCGATAATCGTGTGCTACAGACTGCATATCCCGTCCTGATCGTCAGCGGCGGACGCGATGCAAATATTCGAATGACCTATGCGGAAGCTTTATATGACGCGCACGGACAAAAGGGTAATCGCAATGAAATTGCCGGCCGTCACATCCAGGGTCTATACGATGAATTCATCAGTGGAGGCGGCAGCCAGCGCGCTTTCTCTCCGCTGAACTGGCGCACATGGCGCTATCTTCAGATCGACGTAACGACGAAATCCACTCCGCTTCAACTGCAGAGCCTTACCGCCTGGTTCACCGCGTACCCGTTTCAAATGAACGCGAAAATCTCCGGAGATATTCCCGACCTCGATGCGATTTGGACCACGGGATGGCGCACGGCGCGGCTTTGCGCTCACACAACCTACATGGACACTCCCTACTGGGAGCGCCTGCAGTATGTGGGAGACACACGCATCGAAGCACTCATTTCCTATGTCGATTCAGGGGACAGTCGTCTGGCGCGCCAGGCCATCACCAGCATTGATGACTCTCGCGTCCCGAATGGCCTTACCCAGAGCCGCTATCCTTCCTCGCTCCCACAGTTCATCCCGACCTTCTCCCTCATATGGGTCGATATGATTCACGACTATTGGATGTATGTCGACGATCCGGCCCTGGTGCGTGCGATCCTACCGCATACACGCGGCGTGCTCGATTGGTATACCGCGCATCTTCGTCCAGACGGTCTGATGGGGAAAGTGGGCTGGTGGGAATTCGGCGACTGGACCAGCGGATACAAGGGTGGAGAGCCGCCGCAAGATGCTGACGGCGGATCGACTTTCCTGACGTTGCAGTACATGGAAGCACTTCTCGACGCCTCCGACATGGAAGCAAAATCTGGAAATCCCCGGCGCGCGGCCGAATACAAAGCGCTCTTTGCCAAAGCTGCGGCTGCCCTCAATCATTCCAACTGGAACGCGCGGTACGGTGTGTTTGCCGATACTCCAGAGAAAAACAGCTATAGCCAGGAGGCCAACATTTTGGCTGTCTGGCTGGATATTGTGCCCAAGCCTCAGCAGGCTGCGGTTCTGCGGCGCATCTTAGGCTCACGGGAAGACACCGCAACGACCGTGGATGGCAAGCAAGTCCCTCCCATATCTCACATGACGTATTACTTCCGGTTTTATCTCGATCGCGCACTGGAACACGCCGGGCTTGGAGACCTCTATCTGGATGAACTGACTCCGTGGAGAAATATGTTGCAGATGGGACTCAGCACGTGGGCGGAAACTCCAGAGCCGACCCGCTCTGACAGCCATGCGTGGAGCGCCAGCCCGAACTACGATCTGCTGACCATTGTGGCTGGCATCCGGCCGGCTGCTCCGGGATTTGCGCGAGTCGACATCGAACCGCATCTTGGGCGGCTGACACACCTGGAAGCAACGATGCCGCATGCGGGTGGAAATATTCATGTCTCTTGCCGGATGGTTGACGGTTCCTGGCTGGCATCCATCGATCTGCCAAAAATGTTGAACGGAGACCTCGTGTGGTCGGGACGAACCTATCCTCTGCACGGCGGAAGCCAGGAATTTCATCTGCCGATGGGCAACAAGAGCACCGAAAACTCTAGCCATCTGCCATAGTGCGAAGTCTCCGGGCTCGCAGTCTGCAGCGAAATCATTTCAGCCGCTCGCAATGGCCGTATGAACGGTTGCCTTTCAGTGGTGGAAATTCGCGAACATGCGTGATAACCGTCACCGCCGACTTGGGCGCATCATGCTTCACTGTCTTCCTCGGAGCAGAATCTGCCCCGGGACTGGCATTTCAGGGGGGATACCATGCATCATCCAACGGCAGTCGCTTCGGTCCCGCACCCCGCGGACCAGCACAAACCGCTACTCACATCTTTTGATTCCGGCCAGGAATGCAGCCTGGAACATTGGCTGGAGGTCACTTGCCTGGTCGAACGAGAAGAACTGGATCTGGACATCGAGCTTCTTTCGATCGATCCGGACCGTTCCGGACCAATCGTGCATTAAGCGCTCGCACGGTCGACCATCACCGACTCTTTCTCCAAAGCCGGCGAAGATCGTCGACGGACACGACCGCCCGAAGGCAACATTCGTCATCGGTTCGCGCTAATGTAGCCAAGTTAGAAGTGAAGCCCTCCCCCACAGATCAAAACTTCTCCCGTCACATAGTCAGAAAGCGGACTGCAGAAGAAAAGCACGGCGCCCGCGGCTTCTTCCGGAGTGCCCAGGCGACCCAGCGGGCACGCGCTCTTGATTGAATCCAGTAAGCTGGGCTGCACGCCAAGTCGAATATGGTGGCCATGCATTTCCATACCTGCGGCGGCATCTGTGAGCGGCTGCACCAACCGGGTGCCGATCAAGCCAAACCCCACCGCATTCACATTGACGTTGTAGCGTCCCCATTCCTTAGCCAGGGTTTTTGTCAGACCGATAATGCCGGCCTTCCCCGCTGCATATCCAACCTGACCGGGATTTCCGTCTGTGCCGGCGATGGAGGTGATGTTCACCACCTTGCGCATCACCCTCCTGGATGCCGCAATCTCCTGTTTCGCGGCTGCGCGGATGAAGGTCGACGCCGCGCGCAGAAGGCGAAATGGAACAACCAGGTGGATATCCAGCATCGCCTGGAATTGCTCATCGGTAGTTTTCTGGATGACATTGTCCCAGCTGTAGCCCGCGTTGTTCACAATAATGTCGAGGGCATCGAACTCCTCGATGGTCGCCTGGACAATCGCATCGGGCGTTGCAGGATCCGTCAGATCGCCGGTGATGTGCCGCACTCGATCCGGCTGCGCCAGTTCAGTCTCCGATTCCACCAGCAACGCCTCGTCCAGATCATTCACCATCACCCGTGCGCCCGCTGCAACCAAACGTTTCGCAATGGCACGCCCAATGCCGCGCCCGGCACCGGTCACAAGCGCTGTTTTGCCCTCCAGTGTAAATGGCATTTCAGCACGCTGCATCTGTGTCTCAAGATTCATCGTTGTCATGTCTCCGCCACCTCTTGCAGAGTCTTCGCTACGCTGCACCGCAGCAATTATAATGCTGCAGCGCATATATTTCCATAGGCGATCGTATGCGCGGGGACGATTTGTGGTCGCGACCCGAACTGTCGCCACAGCAACATTGCCGTCACACGAAAGTTACCTTCCCAAAATCGACAAAGCGTGATCCACATCACCGCACGGATTGATGCTGCGCGCCTAGCGTTGGTGCAAGTGGACACTTGATGTCCACGTACACGTTTCACAAAGTGGCAGATCTCCGGCGCATGCTGCGTTCTATTTTCTACACGGAGACCACTTGGATTGCTCAACCTTTCAAAATTCAGAAAGGTCTTCACTCGTTTTCCATTCCCCTGCTTTAAAGATCTTGGCTTTCCCCCGGGCCCGGTGCCGGCAAGGAGCGTATTCGTCGTGAGCGTCTGCGAATCAGCACGCCCTGTTGGAATCCACACCCAGCTGCGGAAACATCTGCCGCGCTGCCCCCGCTGGATTTCCCGACTCATCCTCTGCATTCGCCGGAAGAAAGGACAAACAACATGAACGATCGAGAGGTTGTGGTTTTAAGCGCGGTACGAACGGCGATCGGAAAATTTGGCGGTTCCCTGAAAGACATACCTCCCAGTGAACTTGCCGCCAAGATGGTTTGCCAGGGAATGCAACGATCCGGGCTCACGGGAACGGATATTGGACACATCGTGTTTGGCAATGTCATTCACACCGATGCGAAGGATATGTATCTGGCGCGGGTGGCGGCCCTGCGCGGTGGATTGCCGGTTGGCACTGCCGCTCTCACGCTGAATCGGTTGTGCGGCAGCGGTCTCCAGGCAATTCTGACAGCGGCGGAAACGATCGCGCGCGGCGACACCGACGCGGCCATCGGCGGCGGCGCTGAATCGATGAGCCGGGCGCCGTACTGGCTCCCAGCTATGCGCTGGGGAGCTCGCCTGAATGATGCGGCGGCGGTGGATGTATTGGTGGGTGCATTGACCGATCCCTTCGAGGAAATCCACATGGCAATCACTGCGGAGAACGTCGCGCGAAGATGGGGAATCTCTCGCGAGGAACAGGATGAGTTGGCATTGGAGAGTCATCGGCGAGCGGTCAGCGCAATCCAGACCGGACGATTTAAAGGCCAGATCATTCCAATCGAACTGAAGACTCGGGGCAGCGTCAACTTGTTCGACACGGACGAGTCACCGCGAGCCGACGCAACCATCGAGGGCCTGGCGAAATTGAGGCCTGCCTTCGACAAGGACGGCACGATTACTGCAGGCAACGCATCCAGCGTCAATGACGGCGCGGCTGCGGTCGTCTTGATCGAATCGCACGCGGCGGAAGAACGCGGACTGAAACCAATCGCCAGATTGGTCGACTGGGCGGTAACCGGCGTCGAGCCGGGATTAATGGGGATTGGTCCAGTATCCGCGGTCAACAAATTGTACGAGCGTACCGGGCTAAGCACGGAACAAATGGATGTCATCGAGTTGAACGAGGCTTTCGCCGCCCAGGCGATCGCGGTTCAGCGCGAACTGAAGTTTCCTCTGGAAAAAACCAATCCAAACGGAAGCGGAATATCTCTGGGACACCCACTGGGAGCTACGGGTGCAATTGTGACTGTCAAGGCGCTGCATGAACTGCAGCGAATTGGCGGCCAATATGCGTTGGTCACGATGTGCATTGGTGGCGGCCAGGGAATCGCCGCTATCTTTGAGTCAATCAATTAGGAAGGGAGCCATGCCATGGCAGCAGCAGCTGTATTTGAACTCATCGTGCCGATATCGAAACCGTTAACCGGCAAAGTCGCATTCGTCACCGGCGCATCGCGCGGTATCGGGCGGGCAATCGCATTGGAACTGGCAGCACGCGGAGCCTCTATCGCCATCAATTGCTGTTCCGGTGTGCGTGCCGCGGAAGAAGTGCAATATCAAGCGGAACAGTTGGGAGCTCCCTGCGCAATCTTCCCCGCAAACATATCGCAAAAGTTGGAAGCGCGAAGAGCGGTGCAGGATGTGTTGGATTTCTACGATCGGATCGACATCCTGGTCAATAACGCCGGCATCACTCGAGACCGAAGCCTCCGCAAGATGACAGACGACGAGTGGACTGAAGTCATCGATACCAATCTGAGCGGCGCCTTCTATTGCACCAGCGCCGTGATCCCGGCGATGATGGCGCAAAAATTCGGCCGCATCGTGAACGTGGCGTCGTATGTTGGACAGGCGGGCGCCTGGGGTCAGGCCAACTATGCGGCCAGTAAAGGCGGCATCATTGCATTTACAAAAGTGATCGCAATGGAGCTTGCAAAATACAACATCACCGCCAACGTGATCTCGCCGGGATATACCGCTACCGGTATGCTTAACAGCATCCCTGCTGAACGCGCCGAACAGATCAAAGAACAAATTCCGATGCATCGGTTCGCCCAGCCAGAAGAAATCGCCAAGGCAGCGGCTTTTCTCATTTGCGATGGCGACTATATCACCGGCCAGCAGATCAACGTGAACGGAGGCATCTACATGTAACCGCGCGGACTCACCTTATTGCGAACGATCAGCAAGCCAGCGTTCGATATGGGGCCAGGTCAGTTTGTGTGCACCGCTTCCGGCCATGATTCCGATATGACCTCCTGGGACGCGGTACACCTCGGTGTCGCTACTGCCGACCTTCGAAAGGATCGCCTCCGACTGGCAGGGCGGCGTAATGTGATCGCCTTCTGCAATGACGGTGAGCAGGTTGGCACGAAGCTGTTTCAGATTCACGATATCGCCGCGGATTGCCATGCTACCTTGCATCAGGCGGTCGTTGCGATACAGATCGACAATCAGCTGGCGATACGCACCGCCCGCCATGGGGATGTTATCTGTCACCCAGGTGTTCATGGCGTGCCATGATTCCACGACGCGCGGATTGTCGATGTTGTCCCAAAGCTTTAAATAATTGCCGACGTAGTTTTCCACCGGCTTCAACGCCTTGGCGCCGTAGTCGATCATCTCTCCCGGTATGTTCCCGAACGTTGCCACAAGTTTGTCGACGTCGAAATATTTTTCGTCCGTCCAGCGCGCAAAGGTCAAATTTTTCCGATTCGAAAAATCCAATGGAGCCGTCAGCAATAAGAGGTTCCGCAGGCCGTCATCCGGTCGAAGCGCCGCGTAGATTGTGGTGAGAATCGCGCCAATACACCAGCCCAGCAAACTGAATTCGGAACAGTTAGAAATTGTCTTCATCTTGCGGATCGCTCGCGGCATGTAATCGAGCGTATAGTCGTCGAATTTCAGATCTTTGTCTTCCAGGCCGGGAACTCCCCAATCCAGCAGATACACATCGTACCCGTGGCCCACCATGTATTCGACGAAACTGTGGCCAGGGCGCAAATCCAGAATCGACGGCCGATTCATCAAGGCGAAGACCAGCAATAGGGGAACCGGATGACGTGCCTCGGGAGGCAATACCGGGATGTAGCGATAAAGCTTCGCCTTATTTAGAGTCCAAACCAATTCCTTGGGCGTTTGAGCGATCAGAGCTTTCGTCGTCATCACCCGGGTAAAGGTCTCAAGCCTTGGATCCAGAATCGACCCAAGGTTGGGCAATTCCGCAGCTTGTGTCATATCGACCCTCTAACTTTTTCTGGCGCGCTGGTGCGTAGATCGGGTAGCGTTCGCGGCGGCAGGTTGGGTTGGTGCAACCCTCGCGGTTTCTGCCGTCTGGTTGGTACGCGCCAACTCCAGAATTTGATCCAGCTTCGCATCCATGTCATCGCATCGCATCTCAATATTTGTAAGGCGCTCGGCAAGAACAGCCACTTGTTGTCGCGATGGAAGAGAAAACTGCTCCAGGGCCTGCAGCATGGCCTTGTCCAGCGCTTCTCGTGACGGAGCGGTCAGCGTCAGATATCCACTGAGCCATGTGCCCGAGGCCTGCGCATATTCCTCGCTGTTCACTGCGTTGATCATCACCTTCGACATCGAATCCAGGTACGAATCACGTAATCCACGAAGCGCTTCAAAGGGATCGACCGGCTTGGCGTCTTGCCCGTTTGCAGTCATGATCAGACCTACCTTTCACGCGTCTCAAGCATATACCCGGGCGGGGCGGGTCAACGGAGAAGCCCTGGCCTCTTCCGTTGATGAGCCTATCGGCCTTCCACCGCCCCGATCGTGCAATGTCGACTACCGCGAAATCAATGCAGAATCTGAGTCGACTTTTTGGAGATGTCGAGCAATTCCTTGTGCGCTCCAACAACTGCATCGACGCCGCGTTGCATGGAGTCAACCGCCTCATTGATAGGAACGCCGGCATCTCCGAAATGCTTCTTGGCGTTATCTAGTGCGGCTGCCGTCTGCTTCGCTGAAAAGTCGATGGCGGTCTTCTGCATCTCGACAGCATGTTCGATCGATGTACGCGCAAATTTTGTTCCAGTTTCGATCGCTTTCGTGGCTGTTTCAGCGCGCTCGCGAACCAGGCCGGCCCATGCATGGCTCTGCTCAACCATCACATCGATGGCGGCCTTTTGGGCCTCTACAACGCGATCGAAGGCTGCGCTATGGAGGTCAAGCATCTCTGGAACGAACGGCGATGTTTTCGCGTGTTTCTTCCAGGTGCTGACGATCTCAGCGTTCTGCTCGGCGGCCAGATCCACCGCCTTCTTTTGGAATTCCGCGAATCGCTTCACATTCCGGGTATAAAGCTGGTTTAGCGATTCGATCAGATTCAATCTCTCATCTGCGGCCACTGTCGCAGGTCCAACCGGTTCTGTCTCTGTCGGTTTCATAGCATCCTCCGTGCGCCTTATGTCATGCTGCGCAATATGCTGCACTGCAGCATATTCATAATGTAACGCCGGGCAATCGCGCTGTCAAGGGTTAAAATGAACCAACCCTATATGGCGCAGAAGACGGTAGTGATCAAGAAATATGAAAATCGACGCCTCTACGACACGACGAACAGCCGATACGTAAACCTGGAAGAAGTGGCGCAGATGCTGCAGCATGGGAATGATGTGCAGGTGATCGATGCTGCTACCGGCGACGATATTACCCGGCTGATTTTGACGCAGATCATCGTCGAAGACGCCAAAACTCCCCAATCGAATTTTCCTCTCGATCTGCTCCGGCAAATGGTTGTGGCTTCCGGGCGCGCGACGCAGGAAAGTGCCTTGAACTATATGAAGGCCATGCTGGACCTGTATCAGAGTTCCTATCGTGCCGTGGCTCCGCAGTTGAATCCGTTTGACTTTATGCAGTCTATGCAGTCGAACCGCGGCGCACCGGCAAACGAACCAGTGCCTCCGGCGTCGGAAAGACCGACGGAATCGACCAAGTCCGATGCCAGCCCAGTGGACAGCGAAGAGGTGACGGAATTGAAAGCTCGTCTGGCGGAGTTGGAAAAAATGGTTTCAAAACTTGTTCCCGGCAAGCCGAAGAAGAAGTAATCGCCAAAGCCAGCCGATTCTGCCAGCACAGAGTTGCGCTGCTATACACTCAACGGTGATGCAGCCGGTTTTAGACTCTATTCGCGTCGTCGAAGCTACCGAGGCATTGGCCGGACCGTATTGCGCCATGATGCTTGGAGACTTCGGCGCAGATGTCATCAAAGTCGAACGGAAAAAGGTAGGCGATCAATCTCGAGGGTGGGGACCTCCATTTTGCGGCCCGCAATCGGCCTATTTCCTCGCCGCTAACCGCAACAAGCGGTCTCTCACGCTCGATCTTGACCATCCGTTTGGCCGCGATGTGATGCGCCGCCTGCTGCAAACTGCAGATGTATTCCTGACCAACCAGCCGAAACTCGATTCGCTGAAACGAATGGCTCTCGATCCTGAAAGCCTTTGCGCGCAATTTCCGCAGCTGATCTATTGCGCGATTTCAGGCTATGGTCTTTTCGGTCCCAAGTCCGGCCTCGCCGGTTACGACATCATCGCCCAGGCAGAAAGCGGCATTATGAGCTTTACCGGCGAGCCCGAAGGTGAGCCAGTTCGTTATCCGGTCGCCTTGGCCGACCTGATATGCGGGCTGTATTCGACGATGGGAATTCTCGCTGCGCTGTTTGCGCGCGAGAAATCCGGGCATGGTCAGTTTCTGGATATGGCTCTTTTCGATTCACAATTGACCCTGCTCGCGAATATCGGCAGCAACTTCCTGAACGCTGGCGCGCTACCGCAACGATGGGGAAATGCTCACCCCAGCATCGTTCCGTATCAATTGTTTCGCGGCGCCGATCATCGTCACTTCGTCGTTGGCATCGGCACGGAGCCTCTCTGGCTGAAGTTCACCGGAATTCTTGGGATTCAGGAGAGTGTTGGCCGCGATCCACTCTATGCCTCCAACCAGCTGCGCATCGAACATCGCACCACACTCATCCACCTGCTGCAGCAGCTTTTGAATGCAAGGCCGGCGCAAGAATGGGTTAGCCGCCTGGCTGAAGCCGGAATTCCCGCGGCCATGGTGAAGAATGTCGATGAGGCATTTTGCGATCGACAGGTTCTGGAACGAAAACTGATTGTCGAGTTTGAACACCCGCAGCTACGCGCCGCAAAAAGCATCGCGAATCCCGTCCGCCTTTCCGCGACACCCGTGTCCTATCGACTGCCCCCGCCTCTACTCGGAGAACACAACGAAGAGTTATTGGCGAGCTTGGGATTCTCTCGCCAGCAGATTGCAGAAGCCTCCGCGGCGGGCGCGATTTAGCTATCGCGACGAGCCGAAGTCCACGACAATTTCCACGGCATGGTAAGTGTGCGTTGGTCGCGAAGTCTCAGCCGGCTGCACGGTAATTTCATACATCTCGGGCGAGATCTCTTTCCCCGTTGCACCGTGAACGGCGATGACCTTTCGATCCGTTTGCAACTTGAAGGCTGAGGCTTGCGAAGAATCCACCTGCGCGTCGACCGTGTATGTCGATCCGTTCAACTTCACATCAACGGCCAGCCGGAAGAAACCCGCAGGGACGGAATTACTTTGCCGTCCCTGCGCTCATCCTTGGAAGACTACTTGTGGTGGTTCGCGTACTCTGCGGCTTCCTTCAATTCCTGAGACGCTTGGACCAGTAACTGTTTGGCCTTCTCACCGTGACCGCCGAGCCGATCTGCATTCGCTTGTTGCGCGGCATCGATCTTTTGATATGCGTGTGCAATCGACCTCTGGGCTGACGCGAGGTTTGCGTGTTTATTTGGGTCGATATTTTGCGCCGGGCCCTGTGCGAACATCATGGAAGTGCTGGCCATCACGGAACACATCACGAGCGTACGAATTACATGTTTCTTCGTCATGCGAGATCTCCTTGGAATAGACGCGACAATTCCTCATTCCCGTTCCGAATGCCGCTCGGAAATTCCAGGAATCGCCTCGTGCAGAGAGGCTATGGTTCACTCCTCAAACTTGTCAAGCCGTTTGGGAAATAGTCAATTTTAGGGCCTGAAAGTGCGCTCGCACGCACGCACCTGGAGTCCGACTACCTAGAAAATTTCGAATAAGTCCGGTAATTTTTCTCCCGCTCGACCAAGGATGATCCGCGTGAATGCACTTGCATTCAGCGGCTCTTCTGGGCCTACGTAGTAAGTTCGAGCTGGATTTCCCCGGCGTGCCTTGGCCCAGTGCACAAAACTTGCCGCCGGATGTACTGCGCCCGACGTGCCCACCACCACGAGGATCGAGCAGCGATCAATTTCAGTCTGTATGCGTGTCATCTCCAGCGGGACTTCCCCAAACCACACGATGTGTGGTCGCAAACGCGATCCGCAGGCGCACATCGGAATTTCGTGGATGGAATTGTAACTGTGACTGTCCTCTATTAACGGAGCCCCGCAATTTGCCTCGCAGCGAGACCTGAAAAGCTCTCCGTGCATGTGGATCAGGTTCTGAGAACCGGCCCGTTCATGCAAATTATCCACATTCTGAGTGCACAGGAACAAGCGCTCGCCGATACGCTTCTCCAACTCGGCCAGCGCGCGGTGGGCTGGATTCGGCTGACTGGCCTGGGCTTCCCTTCTGCGCTGCGAATAGAATTGCCACACCAGTTCCGGATTCGCGTCCCAGCCTTCCGGGGTCGCGACCGTTTCCACCGGGTAGCCCGCCCATAACCCATTGCTGTCGCGAAACGTTCGCAGTCCGCTTTCTGCACTGATGCCGGCTCCAGTCAACACAAACACGCGATCACTTGCGGTAATCTCGATGGAATCGGTTGCGGCGTGCTCGACCATCCCAATGCTCCCCTAAAAATCAGACACCACGAGGGAAAAACCCACGCGCTTCATGATTTGCCCTCACTCTTCGGCTTGGGTTGCCATTTCTTGCGCTCTGGTGCGATCGGATTCACTGCTTCTCCGGAAGCAGGTCCACTAGTCTCCCGCACGTCCACTTCAACCGGGCCCGTAGCCGCGGACTCTGGCTGCTTGCTCTCCCCTGGTTCTGAGGGTGTTCCTAAACTCGACGATGTGTCTACGGTTGATGCAGCGGGCTTCCCTGCAGGGCGCCACCTCTTGCGCTCAACTTTCTCAGCTGGCTCGGCCCGCGCCGGCTCGTTCCGCGCCGCATCTATTTTTTCAGAAACATTCGGCACACCCCACTCGACAATGCCACGTGCATTCGCAACTCCCGCTGTGCCATTTTCGACCATGCTCGCTGTCGCCACCCCAATAGACTGGCTTGCTTGCGCTTGAATCGGCTCCATCCCAACCGCTACGCCCATC
This sequence comes from uncultured Acidobacteriota bacterium, assembly GCA_963735505.1. Classification (GTDB taxonomy): domain Bacteria; phylum Acidobacteriota; class Terriglobia; order Terriglobales; family Acidobacteriaceae; genus JAKAAZ01. The sequence goes on from CAVTLR010000019.1 coordinate 1,527,639, forward strand.
TTCTTTTGCACGCTTTCCAGCAGCAGTTCCGCGACGTCCTTGATTGCGATCCCGTCCGCATCGCTTTTTCCGGGAGTGCTCCCCAGCATGCTTTTGCAGAACGGGCAGCCCACAGCCAGCGTCTTCGCGCCGGTCGCCGAATGCAGACGCTGTTCCGCTTCATGAAAGCGATTCTCTGAAATTCGCTCGCTTCCAGGCTCTTCTTCCTTCCAGAATTGCGCCCCGCCGGCGCCGCAACAAAAAGCATTCTCGCGGCTGCGATCCATTTCCAGCAATTCATTCCCCAACACCCGCAGAACATTTCGTGGCGCGTCATACACACCATTGTGGCGTCCAAGATAGCAAGGATCGTGGTACGTAATGCTGGCATCGAGCCGATCCACATCCAGCTTTGCCGGACGAGACAAGCGATTCAAGGTACTGCGTGTGATGCATCGCCTGATACGAGCCGCCAATTTGCAGGTATTCATTGCCGATTGCGTTCATGCAATGCGGGCAGCTCGCCACAATCAACTTTGGCTTTACAGCATTCAGCGTCGCAACATTCTGATCCGCGAGTTCTCGATACAACATCTCATTTCCGGCTCGACGCGCGCTATCACCGGTGCAGCACTCCTTCTTTCCGAGTACCGCAAAATTCACGCCCGCATAATTTAGCAACTGCACCAGGGCTCGCGCCGTTTTTTGCGCCTGCGGATCGTAACTCGCCGCGCATCCCACCCAATACAGCACTTCCGCCTCCGGATTTTCATCCGTCGTCTTCACCGACAGCCCTTCCGCCCAGTCCATGCGCTTGTCATGGTTGATACCCCAGGGATTTTTCGAACGTTCCATACCGCGAAATGCAGTTTGAAGCTGCACTGGAAATTCGCCCTCCATCATCACCTGGTTACGGCGAATATCGATGATGTCCAGCATCTGTTCGTCCTGCACAGGACACACCTGCATGCAGGCTCCGCAGGTCGTGCATGCCCACGCAGCCTCCGGCGTTAATGCAAACTGCAGCAGCGGGTGAGGACTACTCTTCCCTTCTTCAAATCCAGAGCTATTCCCAGTGAGATGGTTCAGTTCCATGCGCTTGTTGATTTCCATCGCCGCAGGGCTCAGAGATTTTCCGGTCGCCGTCGCCGGACACACATCCTGGCAGCGATTGCACTGGATGCACGCATACGCATCCAGCAGACGCGGCCACGCCAGGTCTTCCAAACGCTTCGCACCCATCTGCGGAATCTCTGCAGCCTGAACTTGAGTCTCCAGATTGATATCGACCAGCGGTAGCACGCCCGAGCCCGAACGTCGCGCGAAGAAATACTTCAGCGGCGCCATAAAGATGTGGACATGCTTGCTGTACGGGAAATATGCGAGGAACAGAAGCACGCTCCCCAGCGCTCCCCAATATCCGAAAATCCTCCAGGCATGCGCATTCTGTGTGGTAAAGAGATGCGAAAGCGCCGTGGCAAAGGGCTCATAAACGTCCGGCCCTCGTTGCGCCAACCGCGCGCCGGCGCCGATGGCACGACTGCTCACGTGAAACAGAATGAAGCCAGACACAATCAGGGAGTCCAAGCTGATATATCCCCGCCGCACATCTGGATGTACCATCGTGTTCGCGTTGAAGCGAAAATCCCGCCGGGCAGGAAGGCAAAATCTGCGGATGACCAGCGCCACAACTCCCACCAGCACCAGGAAGCTCAGCACATCCGCGAACAGGTTGTAGATGGCGCCTGGAATGGTCGCTGAAGAGATTTGGAAACTCGTGTAGCCGGCGATGGCATCGACGAGATTCACCAGAATATAGAAGACGAATCCATAAAAAATAAATGCGTGGAAGGTGCTGACGACGGTTCTTTCCTGGAATGTGCGTGACTGAGTCAGCGTGGTACGAAGCGCAACCCAAAGCCGATGCGGGATGTGATCTGTTCGAACATCGCTGTCCGGAATCCCACGCCGGATGCGCAAATATAGTCGAAAGAAGCCGTGCGCTCCCCACGCCATGGTGACCAGCGCAAACATCAGGAACGCGTACTTCTGAGAAAGTGGCAGCATCCAAATACGGCCCCGAAGCTGGAATGAATACGTCTTGGCAGGGTTACTTGCGAATCGCAGCAATCATTGCCGGAACTATCTGATTCACGTCGCCTACGATGCCGTAATCCGCGACCTTGAAAATCGGCGCATCCGCATCTTTATTGATGGCTATGATGCATTTGCTTTTTCCCATGCCGGATAGATGCTGCACTGCCCCGGAGATGCCGATGGCAATATACGCCTTGGGCTGGACTGTCTTTCCCGTTTGCCCCACCTGCTCAGAATACGGCCGCCATCCTGCATCGACAATCGCCCGCGTCGCGGCCACCGCGGCGCCCAGTTGATCGGCCAATCCTTCGACCAGGGCTTGAAATCCTTCCGCGCTGCCCACGCCTCGGCCACCGGCAACCACAATCTCCGCATCGGCCAATGATATACGCGATGTCTTCTCCTGCGATTTGCCCGTAATCTGCACCCGCCGTTGCGGCAGCGATAAGTCCACATCAAACTGCTCCGCCGCTTCAGTGCCCGGCGTAGCTGCCACAAATGCAGCCTGTTTCGGAGTAATGACAACCACTGGTGCCTTCGTCGTGACCGTCTCTGTGACCCGCGCCAGGTAGGTGTAGCGCTCTGCTGAAATTACATCTCCGTTTGAGGTAACGCTCACGACATCCTCCAGTAGCGGCGCATCCAGCTTGACCGCAACCCGCGGGCTATACTCGCGGCCACTTCGACTGCCGCTGATCACCACCGCATTCGCCTCTCCCTCACTCGCGATCTGCGCAACCGCAGCCGACCAAATCTCCGGATCATACTGCGCCAGGCCGGCATGATCCGCAACCAGCACCTGGTCCACCAGCAAGGCCACTTCATTTGCAACAGTGACAGTTGCAGATCCTAATACGAGCGCGGCGACCGAGCCTTCCCTACCCAGCTGGCGAGCACATGTCACCATCTCGTACGTGCTTTTACTCAATTTTCCGTTCGCATGGTCCACAACGATCAGGATCATGCAATCACCCGCGCTTCTTCTCGCAGCAAACCCACCAGCTCCTGTGCAGCCGCCGTCGCATCTTTACCGTCCAGTATCCGGTGTAACCGGGTTTTTACCTGGATCTCCGCACCCATCACTTTCAGCTTCGGTTCGACATTGAAAGATTCCAGCGGCTCCACTCGAAGCTCTTTCTTTCTAGCCCGCATAATATTCGGCACCGTCGGATATCTAGGCTCATTCAGCCCTTGCTGGGTCGTCAATACCACCGGGAGCTGGATAGAAAACATTTCGCTGCCATCCTCCGCGTCGTGTCGCCCCGTCAGTGTTTGCCCGTCAATCTGCAATGCGTTTACCCATGTGACCTGGGGCCATTGCAATCTTTCCGCGGTCGCCGCCCCCAGCGCATGACTGTCCCAGTCCGCCTGCTGGCCGCCGCAGAAAATTACCTCGACATTCTCCTGCTTTGCTACCTGTGCAGCGACTTTGCTCAGCGCAATCGGGTCCAGGAACAGCTCCGTCTGTACGTGAATGGCGCGGTCAGCTCCCATCGCCAGCACCGTGCGCAGCGCTTCCTGGCTTCGTTCCGGTCCCACCGCCAGCGCAATCACTTCCGCATCCACTCCGCTCTCGCGAATGCGCAGGGCTTGCTCCACGCCATACTCATCCATGGTGTCCACCACCAGCTTGCTTGCGCTCAGATCGACCTCGCCGTTGCGCAAGCGCACCGTCTCTTCTGCGTCCAACACCTGGCGAATAACCGCCAAAATCCGCATGTGCCCTCCGACCCCTTCACGCACTACGATGTCGCACCTTATACTGCAGTGTGCAACCACTTCACATCGCGATCCCGTATTCGATCGCTTCTTTTTACCGCTTGAGAATTCACCGCGACAGCTTAATCTACCCTTGATAGCTTAGCTGCGCAACCCCTGGAAGAGGTTTCCTGTCCAATGGAAAAGATCGCTGCTGCAGATGGCGTCAGATTGCCGCTGACGTCCTTGAGTTCCGACGAACAAATCCTGCGGGATTCGGTTCGCAAGTTTGCGCAAAACAAAATTGCGCCCCTGGTCCGAGAAATGGATGAGGCCCAGAAAATTCACCCTTCCTTGCTGCCGCAAATGTTTGAAATGGGCATTCTCGGTATGGAAACGCCGGAGGAGTATGGCGGATTTGGAGGATCATTTCTTGGCTCCATTTTGGCCGTCGAAGAAGTCTCCGCCGTCGATCCCGCAATCGGCGTCCTTGTCGACGTTCAGAACACGCTGACGGTGAACGCACTGCTCCGCTACGGCAGCGAGGAACAGAAGAAGAAATACCTGCCGCGCACCAACACCGACACCATCTGTTCCTACGCTCTCAGCGAGGCCGGCTCCGGGTCGGATGCATTTAGCCTGAAGGCGCAGGCGCGTTTGGACGGTGACTCTTACATCCTGAACGGCCGTAAACTTTGGATTTCAAATGCAGCCGAAGCGGACCTTTTCATCGTGTTCGCGACCGTCGATCCGTCGGCCGGTTACAAGGGGATTACCGCATTTATCATCGAGCGCGCCACGCCTGGTTTTCAGGTGGGAAAAAAGGAAGACAAACTTGGGATTCGCGCTTCATCCACCTGCGAATTGCTGCTCGATGATTGTCGCCTGCCCGTCTCCAGTGTCCTGGGCCAGCCCGGCAAAGGCTACAAGATTGCCATTGAAACACTGAACGAAGGGCGTATTGGAATCGCCGCCCAAATGCTTGGGCTCGCCCAGGGTGCGTGGAACTACGCCGCAAAGTACAGCCACGAACGCCACCAGTTCGGCAAGGCCATCGCCAAGTTTCAGGCGGTGCAATTCACGCTGGCAGACATGGCAATCGAGATTGAGGCCGCACGCTTGATGGTTTACAACGCGGCCCGAATGAAAGATGCAGGCATCAATTTTGTGAAGGAAGCGGCGATGGCAAAGTATTTCGTCTCCGCCGTTGCCGAGCGCGTCGCCAGCCAGGCAGTAGAAATCTTCGGCGGCTATGGATTCGTCAAAGACTATCCCGTGGAAAAGTTGTATCGCGATGCCAAAATCGGAAAAATCTACGAGGGCACATCTAACATGCAGCTTGCAACGATCGCGAAGCTGATCCTCGCCGGCTGATTGGAGAAATTCTCTAAAGCGTGTATCGTCCGGCCTCGGTGATCGCTGCGGCGATTTCACGGCCAAGCGCGAATGTGTTTTCCGGCTCGTGTTTCGCGAATCGCCGAAGAATTGTCATCCGCGTGCGCAGCATATCGCCGTCAGCCACCGCGCCCAGAATTCGCTCCGCCGCGGTTTCCAGTACGCGAAACGAGCGAGCCGCATAATATTTCGCCATTTTCTCGGCCAGCGGCGCACCGCCTTGCATCTTCTCCGCCCTTAGAATCGCGGACTCTAGCACCAGCACCTCCATGATCATGTCCGCCAACGCACCCATGATTTCCTGCTGGTCCACCAGACCCGCACCGAATCTTTCTGAGGCTGCACCGGCACAGAAAAGCGTCATCTTCTTCGCATTGCCCAGCAACAGATGTTGCGCCGCCAGCTCTCCGGTCCCCGCTTCGCGCGATTTTGGTCCCGCCATCACTTCATCCATCACCCTCTGAATCGCGGGCAACAGGCCCAGTCTCCCCTGCATGGCTCGCTTCAAAATCCATCCGCTGATGATCAGACGATTGATCTCATTTGTGCCTTCGAAAATTTTGTTGATTCGCGAATCCCTGTACGCGCGTTCCGCGGAATACTCTTCCACATATCCATATCCGCCGTGTAACTGCACCATCTGATCGACCAACCGCTCCAACATTTCTGAACACCAAACTTTCACAATGGAACATTCGACGGCATACTCTTCAATGCGCTTTTGCGTTTCCCCCGTGGTCACGGTGCCGCCTTTTTCTAATTCCAACAACGACGCGTCAATCGCTCCGATCACGCGATATACCAGCGATTCCCCCGCGTAGATCCCAGCCGCACTGTCGGCGATCATTTGTTGCACCAGCCCGAACGAGGCGATGGGTTTCGAAAAAGCAATCCGTTCCTTGGCGTATCGGATACCTGAGCGAAAGGCATATTTCGCGCCGCCGATTGCTGCCGCCCCCAGTTTGTACCGCCCCACATTCAAAATGTTGAAGGCGATGCGATGCCCCTGTCCGGCTTCGCCCAGCAGGTTTTCCGCCGGAACCTTGCAGTCCGTCAGCACCAGCGGGCACGTGGAGGAACCGCGGATTCCCATCTTGTGTTCTTCGGGGCCAACTGCCACTCCGGCGGTTCCCGCCTCAATTAAAAATGCCGCAAACTTCTCTCCGTCGATCTTCGCGAACACTGTGAACAAGCTCGCAATGCCGGCGTTCGAAATCCACATTTTCTCGCCATTCAACACATAGTGCTTTCCGTCTTCGGACAAAGTCGCACGGGTGCGAATATTCATCGCATCGGAGCCGGAACTTGCCTCGGACAGCGCATACGCTGCGACCCATTCGCCGGCGGCCAGTCGAGGCAAATATTTTTTCTTCTGATCTGTGGTTCCATACCAGACCAGTGGCAGCGTGCCAATCCCCGCGTGGGCACTGAAGGAGACGGAGAAGCTGCCGCAGATCGCAATTTTCTCCGCAATCAACGCCGACGTGACCTTATCCATCTGCAGTCCGCCGTACTCTTCCGGGACGTCGATGGCCATCAGCCCCAGGCTACCTGCCTCGCGAAGCAGCCGCTTTGTCACTTCAAGATCCTTCGCTTCGATAGCTGCGATTTGCGGGAAGATCTGCTTTTCGGCGAACTCGACCGTCGTGCGTTCAATCTGGCGCTGCTCGTCGGAAAAATCTTCCGCGGTAAATATTGCCTGCTGGTCAGTTTCCTCGATCAGAAAGCTTCCGCCCGTTCCGTGCTTGATCTGTTTCGGATCCGGCCTGTTCACGCGTCTCTCCCCGATGCGAATCTTTCGCCACGTTGGCCTGGTTCTTGGAGATTCTCAAAAATTCCAGCTGCGCCCATTCCGCCGCCAACGCACATCGTGACCAATCCGTACTTCTTATTCCGACGATGCAACTCGCGCAGGATGGTCGCTGTCAATTTCGCGCCCGTGCAGCCCAGAGGATGCCCCATAGCAATCGCGCCTCCATTGACGTTTACCTTTGCCGGATCTAAATCTAATAGCTTCATCACCGCCAACGACTGTGCGGCAAAAGCTTCGTTCAGCTCAATCACTTCCATCTGTTCCAATGTCAGTCCGGCCTGTTTCAATGCTTTAGGAATCGCATAGACAGGCCCGACTCCCATTTCCTCTGGAAGACATCCCGCAGTGGCAAAAGCCACGAGCCGCGCCAAAGGCTTCAGCCCCAGCGAAACCGCGACCTCCTCAGAAACAACAACGGCTGCCGCAGCTCCATCCGACATTTGCGAGGAATTCCCAGCCGTCACAATTCCATTCGCGTGAAACACCGGCCGGAGTTTCTCAAGAGCCTCGTACGATGTGTCTGCGCGTGGTCCTTCGTCGACTCGAAACTCGGTTTCCTGCTGTGTCAGCATTTTCCCTGCCTGCGACTGCGAAATTGTAACCGTCACAGGTACAATCTCATCTTCGAATTTTCTCTCCCGGATTGCAGCCAGCGCTTTCTGATGGCTGGCAAGTGCAAACCGGTCTGTTTCCTCGCGGGAAATCCCATAATGTTTCGCAACTCGCTCCGCCGTCAATCCCATTGACATGTAGGAGTCGGGATAATGTTCCACCAGCCACGGATTGGCTGCGATTTTGTTGCCACCCATGGGTATCATGGACATGGACTCCGCGCCTCCTGCGACAATCACCTCCGCAGATCCACCCCGAATACGTTCCACCGCAAGGGCGATCGATTGCAGTCCGGACGCGCAGTATCGATTAATCGTCATTGCGGAGGCTTCCACCGGTAGCGCCGCCCGCAGCGAAATAATTCTGGCCAGGTTCAGGCCCTGCTCCGCCTCCGGCATCGCACAGCCAATAATGACATCGTCAATTCGATGTACGTCGAGCTGCGGAACTCGATCCAAAGCCCCCCGCACCGCGATCGCTCCCAGGTCGTCCGGGCGCACCGACCGAAGGGCTCCGTTGGGCGCTTTCCCAACGGCCGTCCGCACTGCGCTCACAATCCATGCATCCTTCATGCTGGTCCTTTAGTTCCGCAGCGGCTTTCCGGTTTTCAATGTGGCCGTGATGCGCTCCACGGTCTTTGGCTCTCCGCAGAGTGACAGAAATCCTTCGCGTTCCAAATCGAGAAAATCTTGTTCGCTGACTTGCGTCCCCGCAGTGACTGCCCCTCCGCACAATACATGGGCCACCCGGCGCGCAATTTCCACGTCATGGTCACTGATAAATTCCGCTTCTCTCATCATATGGATGCCAAGTTTGAGGTTTGCGAGCATGCCGTCACCTGGCGCAGGAATGTCCATGCGCGGCAGCGGCGGAACATACCCTGCATCCGCCAGCTTCGCTGCCTCCGATTTCGCATCGGAGAGAAGCCGATCGCGGTTCATCGTAATGCCATCGCCCTCTCGCATCAAATGCAGCACCTTCGCCTCTACTGCGGAACTTGAAACCTTGGCCATGGCAATGGTCTCGAATACAGTTCGCAGCGCATTATGCACTTCCACCGAGTCGCTGCGGTGTGCCTTTCGCACCGCACTCGCAATCTCAATCGCGCGCAGCGTCATTTCCTTACATCCGCCGCCCGCAGGCAGCAATCCTACGCTGGTTTCCACCAAGCCCATGTAGAGTTCCATGTGCGCTTGGCGAGCCGCAGCATGCAAGGCGACTTCCGCTCCCCCACCCAGGCACATTCCAAATGGTGCTACGATCACCGGCCGCGCACAGAATCGGATCGCCTTCGTCATTGCCTGAAATTCGCGAACATATCTATCCAGTTCGTCCCATTCTTCATCCTGGATGGCCAGCAGTACCTGCATCAGGTTTGCACCGACTGAAAAATTGGCCACGTCGCTGCAAATGACGAACCCTTTGAAATTCCGCGTCGCATCGCTGTCGAGCCTCAGCACCCGCTGCACAAACCCCACGATGTCTTCGCCCAGGGTATTCATTTTGGAGTGAAATTCGAGGCACGCAATTCCATCGCCCAGATCAATCAAAGACGCGCCCGGATTTTTCTCGACCACACCGCGCGCACGTTTGGCGCTTGCCACGCTCCATGTCCCGGACTGTTCTACAACTGGTCGATATTCTCCCGACGCGGTGTCGAAATACTCGCTACCCTCATTGCGATACCAGGAAGTCACCCCGACCGATGCCATACGTTCTGCAAGCGGGGGAATCACCTCACCAAGAGTCCGCATCTTCTCCACGGTCTCGATGAAACCGGCGGCGTCCCACATCTCGAACGGACCTAGCTCCCAGTTAAATCCGGCCTTCATCGCACGATCGATATCGACAACCGTGTCGGCGACTTCTCCAATGCGATTGGCCGCATACGCCCACAATTCCGGCAGAATTTGCCAGTAAAATTTCGCTGCCTGATCACGCGCTGGATCCGCAGCCAACAGGGCTCGAATCCGCGCTGCAGCGGATGCATTCGCCTTCGCCATCTCCAGTGCGGGCATCTTCACTCGCGTCGCAGGTCGATACTCCAGCGAACCCAAATCGAGAACGAGTCGCTCCTCTTTACCATCCGCGCCACGCTGTTTCTTATAAAAGCCCTGTCCTGTTTTATCTCCAAACCATTGGCGCTCGAATATTTCTTCCAGCACTTCAGGAATTTGCACGTCAACACGTTCGTCCCTGGTACCCGCGGCAAAATTTCGCGCCACGTTCACCAGCACGTCAATGCCCACCAAGTCCGCCAGCCGAAATGTCCCCGTCTTTGGCCATCCAATCGCCGCTCCGGTCAACGCATCCGTTTCCTCGATGCTCAATCCCTGTTCCAGCATGGTGCGAAATGTATTCAGCATGACAAAAGTGCCGATACGATTGGCGATGAAATTAGGTGTGTCGTGCGCATACACAACCATCTTTCCCAGGTACACCGACACGAAACTCTCGACGGTCGCAACCACCCGCGGATCGGTCTCGGGCGTACGAATGAACTCCACCAGTCGCATATAACGTGGCGGATTGAAAAAATGCGTTCCCAACCAGCGCCTCCGGAAAGACTCCGGCATATCACGCGCAATCAGCCCAACCGGCAGGCCGCTGGTGTTGGTACTCACGATGGCGTTGTCGCGTAGATAGGGCGCGGCCTTGTTGAGCAGCGCACGTTTGATTTCGAGATTCTCTGACACGGCTTCGAGAACCCAATCGCACGCCTGCAACTTGTCCAGGTCATCTTCAAGATTCCCGACCGTGATACTTTGCACCGCTGCGGGATCGACAAATGCCGGAGGCTTAGCCTTCTTTAGGTTTTCGATGGATCGCGTCGCCAGAACATTTCGATCCGACGCGCCTTCCGGCACCAGATCCAGAAGCAGCACGGGAAATCCTGCATTTGCGATGTGCGCTGCAATGCGCCCGCCCATGGTTCCTGCGCCTAGAATAGCGACACGTTGGATTGAATCGTTTATGTCAGCGGATGGCATAACACCTTTGTACAGGAGGTAATTCGTTGCGAAGAAGATTCCGCCATCACAGGTTTATTTCGGTCGTTCCATATCGAACCTGTCTCGCGTTCGCGTATATGTGGAGCCGGCCATGCGCCCGACGGCCTGCAATCGATCCGGATCAATTCGAAAATTGTCGAACAACGTTGTGTTCACGTGGAAACGCAACACTTCCCCTAGCACCAGGCTTCCACCCAGCGGCTCCGTGCTGACATGAATCACCTGCTGCAATCGGCACTCCATCTGCACTTGAGATTCGCCCACGCGCGGAGGCCGAACAACCTCACTCGCGACGGGCGTCAGGCCGGATACGACAAACTCATCGACCTCCGGTGCCAACTCCGCAGAGCACGCATTCATTTGCTCAGCAAATTCTTCTGACACGATGTTCACCACAAATTCCCGCGTCGCGATAATGTTGCGCAACGTATCCTTGGTGGCCTGCAATCCGCGATTCGCCGTCCCGCGCATCATTGGACAAAAACACACGATCGGCGGATTGGCGCTCGCCACAGTGAAAAAACTAAACGGCGCTAAATTGCGAACGCCATCCGCATCCATTGAGGACACAAACGCGATCGGCCGCGGAACCACCGACCCCACCAACAATTTGTAAATGTCCTGCGGCTTCTGCTCCGCTGGGACCAGCGTGGTCATTGCGCCGGCAGGGGCAATTTCAGTCATCCAACCGGCTCCAGCTTTGCATGATCCTTGGCGCCCCAACTAGCCCAGTAATCCGCCCACTCCACTTTCTCGCCAGCAGGCAGCACGTGGATGGGGTTCAAACCGTCCAGCATCACTGCCGACTCATCCGTAAAGCTCTTTGCCTTCTGATTCGCCAGCGCTTTGGGATGCGGACCGTGATGAATTCCGCGCGGATGCAGCGTCGCATATCCCGGCTTCACATTGTCGCGACTGAAGAAATCCCCATCATGGTAAAAAATGAACTCATCATAATCCGTGTTGCGATGGAAAAACGGGACTCGCAACGCATCCGGGTCCTGCTCCAGCGGTCGAGGGAGAAAACTGCACACCACTGCCCCCTGCGTCACAAAGGTCGTGTGCGCACTCGGTGGCAGCGCAGCGCGATGGCTGGACACCGGTCGAATATCCCGCAGGTTGACCTTCCACGCCGTCAGATCGCCTTTCCACCCAACCACATCAATTGGATTGAATGGATAAAACACCTTCGAAAATTCATTCTCATTCTTGATGCGAACTTCCCACTCGCGCGAGTCATCCAAATATGGCGAGGGCTCCGGCGTGGTGATGACGGCCGGATCATAGAGCGCGTGCTGCCCCAGCAGACCTTTATCCGGCTGCTCAAATTCTGTCTTCGACTGAAAGATCAGGAAAAAATTATCCTCTGTGTCCGGAACCACGCGATACGTCACCGCCCGCGGAAGATTGATGTAATCGCCCTTCTCAAATCGCAACGGACCAAAGTCTGTCTCGATGACGCCGCTGCCGCGATGAACAAAATACATTTCATCGCCATCGGCATTGCGAAAATAAAACGGCATTGGCTTCGACCGGCGTGAAACAGCCACCGTGATCTCGTTGTTGCCGAGAAACTCAATCGGCGCGCCCTGCGCATCCTTCAGGTCCGTGGGCTCCAGTTTGTTCAAGTCGAAAAGGTGCGGCCGCAGCTTGCCTTCAAACCGCGTCCAGCCGGTCGGCGCATGCGCGTGATACAGGTGACTTGCTTTGCCATAAAAACCCTTGCGCCCGTGCTCTTCTTCAAACGTGCCCTCGGGCAATCCAACGTGGGCTTGCAGCGCCGTCTTTCCTTTATTCAGCGGATACATTGGCGATTCTCCTTTGCCGAAACCCTTCAACCCCTGGGATGTTCCGGACGCACCACGCGATTGCGCAGCACCCCGATCTTTTCAATTTCCAGTTCGATCACGTCACCCGGGCTGCACCCAGCGATTCAGTTCCAGTCCGCAACCCGTTCCCACCGTGCCGGAACCGAGAATGTCCCCGGGATAAATCGTGTCGTCCTGCGAAAGAAACTCAATCATCTGCTCGAACTTCCAATGCATGTCGCGTGAGTTTCCCCGCGACCACTCCTCGCCATTCACCCGAGCGACCATCTCCAGCGAGTATGGGTTTGGAATTTCATCCCGCGTCACCATCCACGGACCCACTCCACTCGCCCAATGCTTTCCCTTCGCCGGTCCCAGCCGCACTTTCATCTCGCGGCGCTGAATGTCGCGAGCGCTAAAGTCATTCAGAATCGTGTAGCCTGCGATGTATTCATGCGCTCTCGCTGCGGGAATATTGCGTCCCTCGCGGCCAATAATCACGGCCAACTCCAACTCATAATCGAACCGCTCGGTAAACGACGGCCACACCACATCCTGATTCGTCCCGAGCAAATTATGATGACCCGTCTGATAATAGACCGGAAATTCGTACCACTCCTGCGGCATCGGCTCACCGCGTTTCTCGAACCCCATCTTCACGTGCGATTCGAAAGCAAAAAAATCGCGGACCGATCGCGCATCCGGCAGCGGCGTCCGCAAGCGAACCTCGTGCCATCGATACCGAAGCGTTTCATCACGTTTGCCAACTCGCAGTTCCGCAGGCAGGCTCGCCATCGCCTTCCGCGCTTCGTCCATCGAAGCTTCACCGCCATCCAACAAGCCAAGCAGCGACGGAGGAACCAGCGCATCCGCCAACCGCGCGTTTCCCGAGACCTGCGCAGCAGCAAAATTCAAATCAATCACGCCCTCGGCTTCAACAGCGCCCAGTCGGCTCTGCCATCCCAGGTGCGTGTGGACCTCAAACGTGCACAGTCTCATGCCTGTCCTTACAGATTCCCGCGAAGTCCCTGCTCGCGTTCGATCGCCTCAAACAGCGCTTTGAAGTTTCCTTTGCCAAAGCTGCGGCCGCCCTTGCGCTGGATGATCTCAAAGAACACAGTTGGACGATCCTCCACCGGACGCGTGAAGATCTGCAGCAGATATCCTTCCTCGTCCCGATCGACTAGCAGGTTCAGCCGCTTCAATTCTTCTACCGGCTCGTCGATGTTGCCCACCCGCTTCTCCAGTTCGTGGTAGTACGTATCCGGCACCCGCAAAAACTCTACGCCCTGTTCGCGCAGCCTGCTCACCGTGGTCAAAATGTCGTCTGTCGCGAGCGCCAGATGTTGCGCGCCTGGCCCTTGATAAAAGTCCAGATACTCCTCAATCTGCGACTTCTTCCGTCCCTCTGCCGGCTCGTTGATCGGGAACTTCACCCGCCCGTTCCCATTCGACATCACCTTCGACATCAGCGCGGAATACTCGGTCGAAATGTCCTTATCGTCGAAACTCTGGAACATCTCGAATCCCATCACGTCGCGATAGAAATCCACCATCGCGTTCATTTCATTCCAGCCGACATTCCCCACCACGTGGTCAATGTATTTCAGCCCCACCGGCCGCACCACAGGATCGTGCGTCACATGATGAAAGCCGGGCAGAAAAATTCCGTGATAGTTCTTGCGCTCCACAAATGTATGGATCGTATCGCCATAGGTTGCGATTGATGCCATGGTGACCGTGCCTTGCTTGTCTTCCAGGGTCCACGGCTCGCGCACGCTGCGGGCTCCTCTCCGCGTCGTCTCCAGCCACGCCGACGTGGCATCGTCGACCCACAGGGCGATGTCCTTGATGCCGTCGCCATGCTTGGCAATGTGATCTGCAATGGCGTTGTCCGGGCGCAGCGGAGTGGTCAGCACAAAACGCACTTTGCCCTGCTCCACAACGTAGGAAGCGCGATCGCGCTGCCCTGTTTCCGGACCAGCATAGGCAACCAGCTTCATCCCGAAGGCAGCACGATAAAAGTACGCCGCTTGTCGCGCGTTGCCGACGTAAAACTCGACATAATCGGTGCCGTTCAGCGGCAAAAAATCATTCTTCGTCGCGTTGGCGGGCTGCAGCGATGGATGCTTGGCGGTAGCTGGCATAATGTTCCTCCCTTTAGGATGCGGAGTCTCGGCACCAGAACTCGGTGCTCGGCAACCTACCACAATATACCCGCAACCGTAGACTTGCCTATAAGCTACTCGATCCATCATTCTCCCTGCATGTTCTCCCATTTTTCGCGTCGTCGAACGAAATGATTGACAGGTTCGGGTGGCCGGCGGCATCCTAAAAGGTTTAGCCCGGCTGCTTCCAGCACGCGTTGGACGACGCAGCGGAGGGACTCACGCCATGTCAATCCATCACGAGCAGTTGACTCCCGCGCAACAGAAAAATGAGCAGCTGGTCGCCGCACGCCCCTATCTCATCGAGCAAGATTGGGCTGCCTACACGCCGGATCAGCATGCCACCTGGTCGGAGCTGGTGCGTCGCTGCATGCCGCAATTGCGTCAGTACGCCTGCCAGGAATATCTCGACGGATTCCAGCAGATCGGGCTGCGCGAGGACAGCATTCCCGACCTGGGCGCCGTCTCCGCCAAGCTGGAACCGCGAACTGGTTGGAACTCGACCCCTGTCTCCGGCTATCTGCCTGCCAACGCTTTTTTTGAAATGCTGGCGGCGCGCCGGTTCCCCACCACGACCACACTGCGCGACCGCAGCTCGCTCGAGTACACTCCGGAGCCCGACATTTTTCACGACGTCTTCGGCCACGTTCCCATGCACGCCCATCCCGTCTTCGCCAATTTTCTGCACGAGTACGGCCGGGTCTGCAGCAACCTGACCGCGCCTGAAGATATGACCCGCATGGGCAGGCTCTTCTGGTTCACGGTCGAGTTTGGCGTCATCCGCCAGGACGGACACACCAAAGTCTACGGCAGTGGATTGATTTCCTCTCACGGAGAGTGCTCCTACGTCGTCGAGCGCGGCCCGGAGATTCGCGACTTCAATCTCGACCAGGTGCTGGAACACGAGTTTTCCATTTCAGAAATGCAGCCCGTACTATACGCGGTGGAGTCATTCCAGCAGATTTACGAGGCCGCGCAGGAAGCCGGCCGCCGCCTCGGTTGAGCAAAACCGGGAAGGATGTCTCCCGCGGTCACAATCCTCAAATCGCCGCGAGCCACACGGAGCGCGATGCTGCACCAGGCCGGTAGAGATACTATCCCTGTTTTGCTCCAAAACTTTCACAGAATCGCAACCTGTTTGTAAGAGAATAAGGTGTACCCTTTTCAGACCACGGAGGAACTGCGTGCCGCGAATCCACTACCAGCAACAGCTGGCGCAATTGAAAGACAAGCTGCTCGCCATGGCCGCCCTTGCCCAGCAAACCATGGATTGCGCGATGGATGGCTATCTGAAGTCCGACATGGTTCTGTTGCACCACGTTCAGGAAAACGAAGCCGCCATCAACGCCGCTGAGCGCTCCGTCGACGAAATGGCCTATGACCTGATGGCAATGGAACAGCCGATGGCCATTGACCTCCGCTTCCTGCTGGCCGTCATTAAAATCAACGGCGACCTGGAACGAATCGGCGATCAGTCGGTGAACATCGCCGATCGCGCTGCGGAACTACTGCAGATGCCGCACGCCGATCTATCCGTCAATTTGCATGAGATGGGCGAACTCACCGAGCAGATGATTCGCATTGCCCTGCAATCCCTGCTGGACGGCGACGCCACCATGGCCAAGTCCGTCCTCGCCCTCGATAACGATCTTGATCAGATGAACCGCCAGGTTCATAAGGCCATGATTCTCGCCATTCAAGAGCATCCCGCATGGACTGAGCAGGCACTCAACACCATCATTATTTCTCGCAATCTGGAGCGCATCGGCGACCACGCCACCAACATCGCAGAAGATGTCATCTTCTGGGTGCACGGCGCCGACGTCCGCCACCAGCTCAGCCTCGCCACCGATTAGTGCGGCTCTCGCTCTAAATTCTCGCGCTCCAAACCCGTCGCGATCCGCCTCGCGCCCAGTTATCTGTTATAACAAGCATGTCGAGACAACCCGCCTATGACTCCTCCCAGCAAAAGTTCCTCTCCGCGCAAATCCACGCCGCGTAAGCCATCCTCTCCCGGCCCGAAACCAATGGGCCTGCAGGCGGAACTGCGCCAGACAAAATCCTTCGAGAGCCTGCACTCCGAAGCTTTTCTAAATCTTGTCCGCACCGCCGCACAGATGCAGCACGCGCTCCACCTTCAATTGAAGCCGTATGGCATTACCGAGACGCAATATAATTCGCTGCGGATTTTGCGTGGCGCTGGTTCCAGCGGTTTAACCTGTGCGGAGATTGCCGACCGGCTGGTCAGCCAGGATCCCGACATTACCCGGCTGGTGGAACGCCTGCAACGTCAGGGATTGGTGCGCAGAGAGCGCGGTGAAAAGGATCGTCGAGTCGTCCTGACAAAAATTACTGCCGCCGGACTCGATCGGCTGAAAGAAATGGATCCGGTGGTCAGCAGCACCGTGCATGCGCTGCTCTCCCATCTTTCCCGATCGGAGATGAAGACGATGATCGCCTTGCTAGAAAGGGCCCGGCTGTTCGCAGAGCCCTCCAATCCAAACAAATAGCGCTGCGTCTCAGGGACGAAGTCGTCCCATATTGATTTCCTGCACGGTTGCTTTGCCGGTGCCGGTATTCACCGATGGCTGTTTCAGCAACTGATGGTGCAGGCAATAGAGCGCCAGTTCAAGCCGGTCAGAGACGCCCAGCTTGTCGTAAATCTTACGCAGGTAATTTTTCACCACCTGTTCCGTGGTGCCAATCTTGTACGCGATTTCCTTATTCCGCATACCCTGCGTCACGCAACCGATAATCGACAACTCCTTCGGCGAAAGCCGCGGCTGCAGCTTCGGATTGGTCAGGTTGTTGGCCTCAGTCCGGTAGGCCTCAATCACCCAGCTGACCGACTGGTTGTCGATCCAGGTTTCTCCGTCCGCAATCTTGCGCACACAGCGAATCAGCAGGTCAGGAGAGATCGATCGCGAGATGACTCCGCGCACTCCGCGACGATACAGATCCACGATGAACGTTTCACTGTTCTCGCTCACCTGAACGATCAACTTCGCGTTCGGCGCGCGCTTCAACATGTCGGGAATCGCTTCCGCCTGGCCGGAGATCATGCCTCCGTCCAGCAGCACTATGTCGGATGGATAACGTTCCAGCGCGGCCAGCAGGCCAGGATAGTTCTCAGCCTGCGCCACCACGCGCATGTCATCCTCAACCGCAAAAATCTTGCGGATGCCTACCCGGTAAATGGCTTGCGAGTCCGCAAGCAGTATGCGGATTCCGGCGGCTTCTTCGGTGGGTCCGGAAGAACTTTTCTCCGGAACAGCAGTGAGCCCGGACTCAGGCGTCGAATCGGAGCTGGGGTTCGAGTTCATAAGCTTCTTCGTTGCGTCGGCAGAAATGACAGGCATGCTGTGCCTCAGGAGAGCATTTCGTAGTTATCAATTACAGTGGCAACTTCTACTTGTTCTGGACTTCGTCTGTAGGATCGGATCACCCGTCCACAGCAATGTACCCGTACGTCATCGGAGGTCCCCAGCGTCGCTGAGGGCATAATCATCTCCACTTCAATGGAGCTTCCCGCTTCCAGAATGCGGGAAAACGAAAGCAGCAACCCGGTGGCGGAGACGTTAATTGTCTCGGCTTCCTCTTCGCCTTTTTCCGTCTGTATCTTTACCTTCATCCGCACCGGAAAACGTACGGAATTTCGCAGTTCCAAAACTGAGCCAGAGTGAGAGAGAGCGTTCTTCTGGACTGGTTCATGCACGGGAGATCACTCCAACTCGAATTTGGACAGAGCCAAATGGGCTCTCTCTGCAAGTGTGTTCTGAGTGATCAGAATACATGGATCAGTCACATTTGCACAGTTACTACTAAGAGTCACGACGGTAACTTAACAGTTATTACTGATAATAGGCAAGGCCTTGCGATTCAGTAATCCAGCCGATTTTTGATGAGATCAAAAATAAATTCGCTAAGTCTTTTTCCAGGAATGATTTAGCGGACCCTTCCCAGCCCCGATCGGAACTGCGTGTCGCAGCGCACCCGTAACGTAGCCCTTGGCATGTTCCACAGCTTCGGTCGGCTCATCCCCTAACGCAATTCGGGCTGCCAGGGCTGATGAAAAAGTACACCCCGTTCCATGCGTCGAATTCGTCTCGACCCATTCCCCGGGAAACCACTGATACGTTTCCTCACGCAATAACAGATCGTCCGGCGTCTTCGCATGGCCTCCGGTCACGACAATCTTCAGCGCTGGATTTCCTCGATCCGTCGCCATTCGACGTAGCTCCCGGGCAAGATTCTCCGTTTCTTCTCTATTTGTCGGAGCCAATCCACCTGTCAAGTTCGCTAATTCCGCCAGATTTGGAGTGATCCAGTTTGCCCGGGCCAGCCCCGCACAGCGCAAGATCTCGCAACCCTCTGGATCCAGTAAGTCTTTGCCAGAACTAGACTTCATCACTGGATCCAACACCACAGGCACGCCTTTCTGCCCCTCTAGCCACAGAAAAACGGCAGCCGCGACCGCTCCGTTGCCTAACATTCCCACCTTAATCGCGTCGAACCGTACATCCTCTGCCAGGCAGTCCAGCGTCTCAGTCACGGTGCCTGGATCCAGACCCACCACTTTTCGAACTGCCTGGGTGGACTGGATAGTGAGGGCTGTAATGGACGCCATGCCGTAGACTCCAAGCGCGGCAAAAGTCTTCAGGTCCGCCAACACGCCCGCCCCGGCCGATGGATCATAGCCGGCGATCGACAAAACGATGGGCAGTGAGCTTTGAGTGCCTGCTGAATTGGAATGGGAAGGCGAAGTCGATCCCTCCGCTCCCGCAATGGAGCGCTTTGCATCGGGAGACTGATTCGGCGGAGGCGGCAAGACATTTCCTGCGGTTCTCGACAGCCGTCTAGAAGCTGGACTGGAGCGTCTTTTATGGGTATCACAATCTCCTTGGTTTTGCAAGCGAAATTTAAAATAAGTCTATTTTTTTCTTTGACTTAGGTAACACTTTGAAGATAGACTTAGAGGAGTTTTTGCCATGGGAATTTTGAACCCCAATACGACCTCGAACGGTGCAGACGGCCCGCTCTCCATCCGTCGCGCTGTCTCCATTGCTGCCGGCCTGTTCTGCGGCGTTACGCTGACGCTGCATTGCGTCCAGCCCAATCGCGCACCCGCGTCGGTGCTGGCCGAGGCGGCGCCCTCAACCACCCGGACTGCCCCCGCCAGGACCACCCCCCCTGCGGTCGCCGCGAAGAAGGTTCAGGATTGGCACCAGATCGGCCTGGCCTCCTGGTATGGACGCGAGTTCCAGGGCAAAGAAACTGCCGACGGCGAGACCTTCAACATGTACGACCTGACCTGCGCCCATCGCTCGCTGCCTCTTGGTACCTGGGTCAAGGTGACAAACCTCCACACCCGCAAGTGGATCGTGGTCCGTGTCAACGATCGTGGCCCGGTTCCTGATACCCGGATCGCCGACCTGTCTTCTGAAGCCGCCTACATGCTGGGAATGCGCGCCCGCGGTGTCACCCGCGTTCGTCTCGACGTGATTGACCCCAAGGCTGCCGTCGAAATTGCCCGCCTCGACAGGATCCGCATGGCCCGCGAGGCTGCCGAGCAAACCTCCATCGAAACCGGCAACTAACTCTCGCCGCAATTTCGCCGAGCCTATCGCAACCGCAACTGTTCCCCGCCCCGAAGATACCTGCCGAATTAGCCATCGAATGATTGCCGCGGCGAATTGGGCGACCGAACCTCATTCCGCATCGCGGATCCCCCCGGCCAGAAAAACCACGTCTCCGCCCCATCGTCTACCATGCAACCTGCCAGGCACCGCGAACAACCCGCCGCTAGGCGAGCGCCGGCAAGAGAGGGAAAACCCACGGACTATAAATTTCTGACCAACCTGCAGGAAGAGTTCGCATTACCCGAAAAAGGAATCTTGAGCCACATCCTGCAAAAGGACGATTACGTCAACATAACCTTGTTCGGCTTTTCCGCTGGGGAAGAACTTTCCTCGCACTCGGCGCCAACCCCGGCCATCCTCTATTTCCTTCAAGGCGAGGCCAACGTCCAGTTGGGCCCGGATACGCCCGGGCTATTTCTCTCCCGGAGTTCCGTGCAGCGTCGCGTCTGGAAGAAAAAATCTCGCCCCCGCAGTCGCCGGCCCTCACCCCCGACTGAAGACCTGTCGCCTTTCGCCGATGAATCCATCGTATAGCCGTGTTTCTCTTGGGGCTTTCCGAACACACTTTGCACCATTCGAAGGAGTTTTGCCAATGCGATCACCCTCTGTCCCTAGCCGCCAACCACTCTGCGACGAGCCCACTCAATCTTCTCGCCGTGAGTTCCTGGAATATTGTCTGACATTGCCCTTGCTCGCGACTCCCTGGCTGACCGCCTGTGGCGGCCTCAGCGTGGTTCCCCCTACCCCGCGCCTCGCCTCGGTCGACAACTTCCGCGACGTTGCGGGGGCCGATAGTGCCACCGCCTACTGCACAGCCAGCGGACAGAAATTGCGCCGCGGCGTGATCTACCGCTCCAACGCTCTTTCCGCCCCCTCCCCTGCCGCCATGGCCACTCTCGATACCTTGGATATCCGCACCATCTTCGACCTACGCACCCCCGATGAGATCAAGGCCGCCAAGGACATCCCTCCCACCGGCGCTACCGACACCAATATCAATCTCAACGGAACTTCTAACGTCGTGTACCCAACCCTCACCTCCGCGGATGAGAGCATCGCCTACATGGAGAGTAGCTACGTTACCTTCGTCTCGAAAGTAGACGTCCGCGGCCGCGTCGCTCAGGTTCTCTATAGCATTGCCACCACTCCGGGCTGTCATCTCTACCATTGCAGCGGCGGCAAGGATCGCACCGGATGGATCACCAACACTCTGCTGTCCATCCTCGGAGTCCCGCAGAGCGTCATCGTTCAGGACTATATGCTCACGAACGTATACTCCCAGTCCACGATCCTGACCACTTACCAGCAGACGCTTGACGCCTCCGGACAGGCCGCTGCCGATATCACCTATCCCCTGCTGGTGGCGGATCAGAGATACCTCTACGCCGCTCTGAACCAGGTCACCACCGACTACGGAACCATGGCCAACTACGTCGCCACGGGACTCGGTCTCAGCGCCGCCACGCAAGCCGCGCTGCGCGACCTGTTTCTGACTTAACCAAGCCCGACAGGCGCCTC
Source organism: uncultured Acidobacteriota bacterium (assembly GCA_963735505.1). Lineage (GTDB taxonomy): Bacteria > Acidobacteriota > Terriglobia > Terriglobales > Acidobacteriaceae > JAKAAZ01. Next base: position 1,549,377 of record CAVTLR010000019.1, read on the forward strand.
CCATCCGCGCATCTCGCCGTGGAGTCGCACCCAAGCCTTCCCTTGGCTAGTCTGGAGTTTTGAGGTTTTGGGTTGGAACCAAGGTGGGTTGGGTGGAGGCAAGGCAGAACTCTGCTCACGCCAAACACGCGCATCGAAGCGCAGAAAATAAAACCCCACCTCTGGCGAGATGGGGTCATGCGGTGCAGCGTCTATTCGATACCGCGCCGCGTTAGAGCTTTTCGTGGAACTCGCAAGCGGAGCAGGAGATGTATACCCCGCCCGGCACGCCGCGTTCCCGATCCTTGACGCGCTTCACAATGCGGGTCGGCTTGGAGCACTTGGGACAATCCGTGCTCTTGGTGGTATCCATTTCCTTTTTACGGTCGCCCGTTTTCGCAATCTTTGCCATGATCTTTCCAATCTCCTTCGACTCGGCGATCCGCGCGCCACATCCTCCAGCCACTCGACCTCGCACCATTCGCTGCGGTAGGTCTCAACAAGACCAATCCAGGGCGACAAAAGATGAGTGGGAAATTCGGCCCTGAGACGAGCCAGAGCGGTCGCGAATCACTTGCAATCCTAGTTTACACCAAGCCGCGAGTCCCTACTACTCGGCACGCGATGCGTTCGGGACGAGCGCATTCCGCCCATTCGACCGGGCAAATCGGCGCAGTTTCGAATGGCAATAGTCCAGCTATGGCAATTCAGAAGGCGGCTCATGGACCGCAGGTTCCTGTGGCGCGGAACTCGTCGCGTTCATCGGCGCAATCTGCACCAACCCCGCCTTCGGAGCGTCACTCGCTGGCGCCGACGCGGCCGCAGGCGGAGCCGGATGCATCGGATGACTCAGGTCCACAGGAATACCCGCGGGCTTGATCTCTGGCTGGCCATATTTCCACGCCAGGTCGCGAGTCACGCGCATCAGAAAATACAACCCCACCCACAATACGATCAACGTAATCAAGGCTGCCTTCCGGCCCAAATTCGGCACCCGTCAGCCAGGTCGGTCCATCGGCATAGGTGTGGATCACGCTCGAAACCTGCCGATTGCTCGCCAGCGGTTGGCCGAACAGGACCCCAATGCTCGCGGTCCATGCAAAGTGCAATCCCCATCCCAGCCAAAGTGCGTGAGTTCTCAAGTAGGCCGCCGATAACAAAATTGCTGCCACCGCGCTGATCCACACCGCTGTCGGAGTCGAGCCAGGCGTCGTCACTCGCAGCGCTCCGAAAATAATGGCTGCCAGCACCGTCGCCGCGAACGGGCCCACAGTCTCCACCAGCTTTTGAAATGGATATCCGCGGAACGCAATCTCTCCCGCCAGCGCGCCTGCCAACAACGGTTAGAAGCTGCACGATCAGCAGTCCCCACGCTCGCGGAGCAGTCCACAGCTGCACATAAAAATGTCCCACCAGCGCGATGATCAGCAGGACGACGGTTACCATTCCCCAGCCCAGCGCGGCGCCCAGTCCAAACTCACGAACAGCTCCGGGCCTGCCTGGCAGTCCCATGGATCGGATCGGCTCGCGACTGCGGTCCCACGCCAGCTCCATATATCCGAAGCCAACGATCAACATAAAAATCTGAAAGAGATTGCGAATCAGGGGAAATGACGCGCCTCGGCTGAAGCCATGTGCGCCCGATTGGCCAGGTAGTAGGTGACCAGCAGCCATCCCACTGCGCCGAGGAATCGAAAAAAAGCGCGTCCGCGACCCGGACCCCGCAGCAGACTCATACCCCTACCCCACCGAATCGAATCAGCCGGCGATGCCAAACGAAATCGCTACTGCCAGGAAACAGAACACCCGTAGCCGCCGCGGCCCTGCGAGCGAGATTGCGCATAGAACGCCCGCGCCGGCTGCCTGGCTGCACCGTTTAGCCTTCGGTAAAAAATTGTGCCATGTTGCGAAACTTTAGGATTCGGTCCCGCACCAGCTCATCCGTAGAGAGCTTTTTCAGGTCGCTCAGGTTCTGCTGCAGCGCTTCATCAAGCAGCTTGGTCGCCAGTTCCGGATCGTTCTGCGCACCACCCGGCGGCTCCGGCACAATCGCGTCCACGCAACCCAGCCGAAACACACTTTCAGAATTTGTTCGCAGCGCTTCCGCCGCCAGCGCTCGCTTGCTCGCGTCCCGCCACATGATGGAGGCGCAGGCTTCCGGCGAGATCACCGAGTACACCGCGTTTTCCAGCATCAGAACTCGATCCGCAACCGCTAGCGCTAGGGCTCCGCCCGAGCCGCCTTCGCCGGTGATTGTCGAAAGTATCGGCACCCGCAGCCGCGCCATCTCTCGCAGGTTGCGCGCGATCGCTTCCGCTTGTCCGCGCTCTTCCGCGCCCAGCCCAGGGTTGGCGCCGATCAAATCAATAAACGTAAATACCGGCCGGCCAAATTTCTCGGCGAGCTTCATCGCTCGCAGCGCCTTGCGATAGCCCTCCGGATTCGGCATCCCGAAGTTGCGTGCAACTTTCTCCTTGGTGGTGCGGCCCTTCACGTTCGCAATCACCATCACCTGCTCATCGTGAAAGCGAGCCATGCCGCACGACATCGCTAGATCGTCGCCAAACGAGCGATCACCGTGAATCTCACTGAAATCCGTAAATAACGACTGGATAAATTCCATCGGATACGGGCGCTTCGGATGCCGCGCCAACTCCGTCTTCTGCCAGGCCACACTATGCGTTTCGGCTGGCGTTTCTGTCCGCTCGTCTGCTGAGTTCTCTGCCATCATGGTAGAACTTCGATTCTAGTGGCCCGCAGCGTCCACGCACAACTGATCCATTGGATTCCAAATTCAATCCTGGCGGCTCGACGGGCCCCCCAAGAAAACCCTCGCCTCTCTCCAGTGTCCCGAAATGCGCGTGTTTCCTAGCTTCGCATCACTATGGCAGTACGATCCTCCCCGCGATCGACATCTGAAATGGTTCTCAAACACCCCGAGTACTAGAAAGGAACCTCTTACCCTGCAAAACAGAAAAACCGGAAACAAACAGCCTATGGAACTCGTCCTGAATCTTACTAGCTGGTAGTCTGCCTGCTATCGTTCGCCTCCAAGAGAGAGTCTTTCATGCCCCATGCGTTTCGCCCTTTCCTCCATTTTCTATTTCACCTTGGGTATCTTGGACCGTTCGTCCTGGGCATTCTCGATTCTTCCTTCCTGGTTCTCCCCTTTGGCAACGATCTTCTGGTCGTTGGCCTGATCGCACACCATCACGCCGGATTTTTCATCTATGTCCTCTCGGCTGCTTGCGGCTCAACCGTCGGGGTAATCCTGCTTTCCAAGGTGGCTCGCAAATTCGGAGAAGATGGCATCCGAAAGGTAGCCGGTCAAAAGCAATTCGACAAGCTGAAGAAGAGAATCGGCGATCGCTCTGGAGTTGCCGTCGCCATCGCTTGCCTCGCGCCGCCACCCTTTCCCTTCACCATGGTCATTGCCGCCGCCAGTGCCCTGGGCTATTCCTTGTGGCGCGTGGCCTCCATCAATTTCGTGTGCCGCGCCGTTCGCTTTTCCGTCCTCGGCATGTTGGCCATCAAGTTTGGCACCGCCATCCTGCGCATCGCCAAATCGCCAGCGTTCGTCTGGAGCATGGTGGTCTTTATCGCGTTGTGCTTAATCGCCAGCGCATTTTCTATCCGGCACTGGATCCATTCCACGAGGCCTGGCCAACGCTCCCGCAAACCCGCGGTCGCTAAAACATAAACTCGGCCGCAAACTGCATCGATCGCGCCGGCAATTGGTTGGTGATCCCTGTCAACGGCTGACCAAAACCTGGCCCCGCCGTGGCTCCGTTGCCATACGTCCCGCTGTAGCCCACAAAGTTCGCATGATTCAAAACGTTGAATGCCTCCACCCGCACCTTCGTCTGAAACCGTCCATTGTCCATCGCGAAAATCCGTTCCAGAAATGGATCGATGTCATATATCGCGCCCCCACGACCCGTGTTGCGGCCCACGACCGCTCCATCAATGACCGGTCGGTCGGTCGTCGCGCCCAGGTCTCCGCTGTTCGTCGATCCCGTCACAAAGTTGTATGGCAGCCCCGACGCCAGCGTCATCACTCCGCCCGCATTGATCTTGAAAAACGTCGGATAGCTCCCGCTCAACACAAATCGGTGCCTCTGATCAAAAATGGCGTTTCCATTTTCTGCCGCGCCGGTAAAGTTCGGGTCATTTGGATTCTGACTGGGAACATCCGGATCAACATTGTCGATAGCGTGCGACCAGGTGTAACTCGCCAGCATCGCCAGCCCGTTGTTGAACCGATGACTCACGTTCACATCGAGCGCGTCGTAGTATCCATAGCCATCGTTCACATCGCTTTGAATCACACTGTACGGCGGCTGAGGGTTACTCGCGGCGTTCGGATTGCACGTCATCCCCTCCTGCTGATACCACTCGATCCAGTACGGGCGCGTGCAGTTGGCCGCCTGCGCCGTGCGGCTCTGCCCCTGCGCGGTCCGAACAAATGAAGTCGGCGGATCCACATCCAGCGGCCGAACATTTCTCAACGTGTGCGAACCCACATAGTCCGCGCTCAGGATCCACCCCATCCCCAGTTCCTGCTGCAGGCCAACGATCCACTGCTGGTTATATGGATTCAGCAGCTTCCTGGGATAGCCGAGCAGCGTCGAGGTGGGAAAGAACTGATTCAAATACGCACTGTTTCCCGGTCGAATATATAAGCTCCGCAACGGCACTTGCGCTCCCGGTGGAAATGCCGGCAGCGGCGCCGCCGCCACACTCGACGGAAATCCAATTTGACCTGGCGCGGCCGTGTAATTAAACACTCCGGTCGGCCCCGTCAACGCGTAATTCGCCTCAGAGTTATCGACCACCTGCGCATAGTAGATGCCATACCCGCCATGAAACACCGTCCTCCCCTGTCCGGTGGGATCGTAAGATACGCCGATCCGCGGCGCAAAATCTGCGCGAGCATCTGTAAACGTCTGCTGCTCGTACCGCAATCCAAGATTCAGCGTCAGGTTTTGAGTCGCGCGGAAATTATCCTGAACAAATAATCCCCACAACACGTCGTTCACGGAGTAATCGGCGTTGCCGTAACTCTGCGTATAGTGCTGCACGTTGTTCAAATCATCCAGATACGCTGGGCTCTCGCAGATATCCAGCGCTTGCGTGCAAGGGTTGTAGACAAACTGCCCATCGTAAATGGGACCGCCATACTCTTTACTATTCCCGCCGCTATGCGAGGCAAGGACTTGAACCCCATACGTCACCTGATGCCGACCCACTGACCACGCCAGCGTGTCATTTACCTCATACTGATGGTTCAAAAGCAGCGCCGACTGCGAAGTTCCAGTTGTAAAGGTTCCCCCTGTCGAAATCGGAACAACAAATTGCGTCCCATAGATCACCGGATCAAACTCCGTAATCGGCGACGCCAGTTGAAATTGCAAGCGAAGATTATTTACCAGCGACGGCCGCAGAATCGCCGTCTCACCCAGCTGTTGCGAATAGGTTCGCTTGCGAAAAATTCGATCCACCGACGGCAGACTGTTTCCACCCACCGTTCCGTTAGGATTGGTGTCGTAAAAACTATCGACATCACTGCGAAGAAACAAATTGTTCGTGTTGTTGATGCGATGATCCAGGCGAAGAAAAATCAACCACGAACGATAGTGTCCAATAAAGTTTCCCGGAGCAATTGGCGACGTCACCGGCGAAGCACGATCCTGCGCACTGTATTGCCCCGATAGAAAAAACTGCGTCTCATTCTCTCGACCCAGCGGACCGGACAGCGAACCCGCCCCCTGCTTCAACGTGTCGTTGGTCACGTCGTTGCCGCTGCTGGCGTTGGCAGGCGTAAAGCCGGATAGCTTCGCCTCCGGACCCGACGGCCTCCACAGTCCCAATACGTCCCCATGATATTGGTTGCTGCCGCTCTTGGTCACGATGTTCACAACGCCGCCCATTCCGAATCCGTATTCCGCGGAGAATGCATTCTCCAGCACAGTCATTTCCTGTACTGCGTCGAGCGGTATGTTAGTGAAAATCGTCTGCCGCCCCCAGGTATCGATGCCGTTGCCGCCATCAATTTCAAACCAGGTTTGCCTTCGCCCCGACCCGTTCGTGGTGAACAGGTTCTGATTCATAAACTCATCGCCCTGGTTGATCGCCGGACGATTCGCGGAATTCAACAACGGCAGATATGTGATCCTGCGGTTTAGCAGCGGTGTCTCCTGCATTTCGGTCGCGCCCAGCGTGTCCCCCAACTGCGCCGAGTCAGTACGAACCGCATTCACTGCAGCCCGTCACAGTAATTTGTGTTTGCCTGCCGGCGAGATTCAGTTGCAGATGCAGACTGGCAGTCACACCACCGACCAGCGACAGGGCTTGAACATGCGCATCGGCAAAGCCAGCCTTCGCCGCAACCACGTAATAAGTTCCCGCCACAGCCAGCCCAGCCGCAGTAAACTCGCCCGCCTTGTCCGTTTGCACTGTTCGTTGCAGACCGCTCAAGCCGTTTGTCAACGTAACGGCAACGCCGGCGATGGGCGCGTGGTTCGCGTCTTCCACTTGCCCGCGAACCGTCGCGGTGTCCGGAGTCTGCGCGGACGCATCGACTGCAACAAAGCACAAAAAAAGCATGCTGAGAACTGCAAGCGTTCGACTCATAAGTCTTAAGATTATTGGTTCACTCCGCTCGCCAGAAATCCGCCATCGACAACTAGAATCTCCCCGGTCACAAAGGAAGCCATGTCCGACGCCAGGTAAATCGCCGCGCCCACTAACTCCTCCACCTTGCCAAACCTTCCCATGGGAGTTCGCAGCAGTAATTCTTTTCCTCGGCCCGTGTTATCCAGTAACTCCTGATTCAACGGCGTGCGAAATACTCCAGGAGCAATCGCATTTACGGTGACTCCATACCGCGCCCATTCAATTGCCAGCGATTTCGTCAGCGAAGCGACTCCGCCTTTACTGGCAGCATACGCGGCAACTTCATAAAACGCGACAAAGCTGGTGAGCGACGCAATATTGATGATGCGGCCCCGCCCACGCTCCACCATATAACGTCCAAATACCTGGCACGCTCGCAGCGTTCCCGTCAGATTCGTATCGATAATTTTCTGCCAGGTGGCATCATCCAAATCCAGCGTGGGCGTGCGCTTGGTCGTTCCGGCGCAGTTCACCAGGATGTCCACGCCACCCAGCGAGGCGATGCTCTGTTCCAGGACGTGCTGCAGTGAGGCACGATCCGCTACATCAGAAGTGAGGGTGAGTGTCCGCCGCCCTAACGCTGCAATTTGCTCCGCCGCTTCTTTTACCTGTTCATCGCGTCGAGAAGTTGCAACCACATCTGCGCCGGCCGCAGCCAACCCCAATGCCAGCGCGCGACCAATTCCGGAGGTGCCGCCGACCACCACGGCCACCTTGCCGGCAACATCGATTCCTTTAATCTGGTTGCTCGTCATTCGATCCTCTGCCTCAACAGAGTATCGCCTTCAGCGCAGGAATTTCCAAACCATCAGCGCGGAAACCCGTGGCCTTCCTGCTCCCCGCCTTTTACCTGTCCGTACTCCAGCAATGTCACAATCAGCACGCCGCCAATGATGTTGCCCAAAACCGCCGGCAGCAGCCACCGGAAATACTGCGAGACGCTCACCGCGTGTTGCAGAACCGCCGCAAGAATCTCTCCGCTGCTGGCAATGCAGTGGGCAAAGTGACCCAGCCCCACAAGAAATGTCAGCAGCCAGATCAGCATCACCGACCCGGTAATAGAGTGGCTGCCGCTCACCAGCCACGCCACCAGCGCGATAATCCATCCGCCAATCACCGCACTCCAGAACACATGACTCCAGCTCACGTCGGCGGCTTGCTGGCCGATTTTCACCATCGCCGCGACATACTCCGGGCGCAGTCCTCCCGTGCGAACGGCGAGCACCGCAAATAAAAAAGCTCCCACCAGGTTGCTCGGCAGCACGATGCTCCACAGCCGCAGCGTCGTCCGTACATGGCGCCTCTCGGCAAACATCAACGCCACCGGGTACAGCGTGTTCTCTGTAAATAACTGCGCCCGCCCAACAATCACCGCGATAAATCCCAGAGGATAGACCAATTGCGCGATAAAACTGGAAATGGTACTGGGCGGCAGCGACGCCGTCACGATGGAGACGCTCAGCGCCGTCAAACCCATGGTGATGCCGCCGGCTAATCCGGAAACAGCCAGCGCAATGGCCGGCCGATCCAACTCATGCCGCGCGTTCTTCGACACCTGCTCATAAATTTCATCCGCAGTGGGTCGCTCCAGGTTGCGCTGTGTTCCCTCTGCGGGCGGTTCCGCGGCGGGTTCCACACGCGGCTTCTTACTTGCTTTGCGAAAGGGCACGTTGGCTCCGACTGGCAAATTCTCGCCACAGAATTGTCACAACGCGATCTGCTTATGCTCGCCGGGTTGCGATCTCGCACGGTTAGATGCATCTCACGGGCACGCGTGTAACTATCGGCGGTGTCTCACAAGATCAAATTGCTGCGCGAATCTTGCCGTTCGATGAAGCTTTACTATGGATGGGAGGAATCTTCCTGCCATGTTGCATCCCCAAAGATTGTTCCCTGCGGATCCGGCGACCCGCGCCATTGCGGGCTGGCTCTATTCCAGCGTGAAGGATCTGCCGATTCTCAGTCCCCACGGCCACACAGAAGCCAAATGGTTTGCCGACAACGAGCCGTTTCCCGATCCATCGACACTGCTGATTCAGCCCGATCACTACATCTTCCGCATGCTCTACAGCCAGGGAATTCCGCTCGAGCATCTGGGCATTGGCGAGCACCCCATCGCGAATCCACGCGGCGTATGGCATCTGTTCGCTAAGCACTACTATTTGTTTCGCGGCACGCCCACAAGGCTTTGGCTGGACTATTGTTTTCGCGAGTTATTCGGCCTGACGGTTCCCTTGTCACAGGAAACCGCGGATGAGTATTACGATGCGATGCAGGAAAAACTGGCGCAGCCTGAATTTCGTCCGCGCGCTTTGTTCGAGCAGTTCCACATCGAGGTTCTGGCAACCACCAACTCACCCCTCGATCCATTGACCCACCACCAGGCACTGCGTGATTCTGGCTGGTCGGGTAAGGTGATTCCTACCTTTCGCCCAGATCCAGTCGTCGATCCCGACTTCGACGGCTTCCACGAAAATGTTCGTCTACTGGGCACAATGACCCGGGAAAATACCTCGCACTGGCTCGGCTATCTTTCCGCCCTTCGCGCCACGCGCCAGCGTTTTCAAACCCTCGGCTGCACTGCCACCGATCACGGCCACCCCACGCCCGCGACCGCCGACCTGGACGAAGCCAGCTCCAGCCGCCTCTTCCATCGCATTCTTTCCGGCTCCTCGACCGATGCCGATCGAGAATTATTCCGTGCCCAGATGCTGACGGAAATGGCACTGATGAGCCTCGACGATGGACTGGTCATGCAGATTCATCCCGGCAGCTTTCGCAATCACAATCGAACCATCTACAAACGCTTCGGCCGCGACATGGGCGCGGACATCCCCACGCAAACCGACTATGTCCACAACCTTCGCCCGCTGCTGCAGCGCGTCGGCAATGAGTCCAACCTGACCATCATCCTGTTCACGCTCGATGAATCCACCTACAGCCGCGAACTCGCCCCGCTTGCCGGCCACTATCCATGCCTGAAGCTCGGGCCGCCGTGGTGGTTCTATGACAGCCCGGAAGGTATGCGGCGTTTTCGCGAGCTCACCACGGAAACCGCAGGCTTTTACAACACCGTGGGATTCAACGACGACACCCGCGCTTTCCTCTCAATCCCTGCGCGTCATGATGTGGCCCGCCGCGTGGATTGTGCCTATCTCGCGACCATGGTTGCCGATCATCGCCTGGGTGAAGATGAAGCGCACGAGGTCGCGCTCGACCTGGCCTATCGACTGGCCAAGGCCGCCTACAAGCTATAGAGTTTTTCAGAGTTGTGGTTTTCTATCGCAAGGATCGTGTCGTTCAAGATCTGAAGTCGTCATCCTGAGCGCAGCGAAGGATCTCTGTATCTCCATCAACCGGCCAACTTCCTCAAACGCAGCCGCAATCTGTAGGTCTCATCCTTATGGCAGGCGAGGCACAAGGTGCGAATATTTTCCAGGTCGCATTCGCCACCGCCTTCGCACACGGGAAGAATATGGTCGGCATCCCACAGACTTCTCCGATTCACCGACTTTAGCCCCCAATAGGCCAGCATGGTTTTTCGATTCGAGCCGCGAGCCCGCTTCAGTCGATGAAAAGCTTCCACGGAATCGATGTGGCACAGCGCGCAGCGACCGCGATCGCGCGCAAAGACGCGCTCGCGTAGATAGCCCGGGTCCGTCCGCAACCGCCATTCATGCACACACCAGTCGCTGCAGAAGGTGCGCCGTCGTCCCTGCACTTCCAGGCTGCACCAGCGGCACAACGTTCGCCCGCTCGGGCCTCTTGGCAGTTCTCCGTGGACCGCATGTCCGCCCTGCATGGTTCGCTGCTGGCTCATCTAAATCTAGTTTGCCGCTGGAGAGGATACCGTGCGCCGATTTGCGAACCGCCGTACCTGGTTGATCAATCCATGCGCTCTCAGCGACCATCCGCCAGCACCATGCTTCCAAAATGTTCCGGCACGTGGAACGTCGCCTTCATTGTCGGCTGCCACGTCAGCGATTTCTGATCGCCCGGCGGCCCTTGCATCCGAAATAGATTCACCCGAAACATCGTTCCCGCGTGCGCAGGTTGCGGGTCAATCGCGGTCATCGGAATCTTCATCGCGCCGTACCAGATCTTATGCTCCCGATCGATCCTCGACTTCACCTGCATTCCAGAATTCCATTTCCACCCATCTTCGTGATGCGGGCTATCCAGGTTGATATCCAGATCGACCCACTCTCCCTGAGGCGAGATTTCAAACTCCTTATAGCGACGAATATTCTGAAAATCCGAACCGATAAATATCTCCGCCACATCCCAGTTCCATAACTGATTCGTCTCCGTCGTCGTGCTCGGATTTGGCTTCAAATGCAGCTTCTCATATGGGCACACATACAGCAGATATAAGTTGCCTGGGGTCCAGCGGGAAAACACTTCCGTCCGATATCCGGGAACAGGCTTCCCCCAGTTATCGTTGACAATGAAGATCGGATCACTCCGTTGCCAGAATGTTGACTTAGGATTCGTTTCCAGCGCAACATCCTTCGACGCCCGCACGCTGGTAAATGTTCCCGCATCCGCAGCCCGGGCAGGCACGGCGCCGACCACGAGGACCAACAATAACATACATCAGCTTTTTCATCATCAATCTCGATTCCACACCCTTTTCTAAGTTTGCATAGCGGCGTGACGTTACGACGCATTCGTCATACCTGGCGAAAGTGAATCTCCAGCAGGTCGGCCAGCTTTTTGATTCGTCCGGCCACATGTCCTACTCCTACCGCACAATGATGCGCAGGCCCTTCCGCATTCCAGCGCTCCAGAAACATCCGCGCTCCCATCGGAAAGCGATATCGACTGTTGGTATTTCCAATCTCAAGAATTTCTCCCGCAACGCATTCCCCTTCCGCCGCCAGCAGCTTGAATCCGGTCTCCGCGTCTTCCGCCACGGAAAGTAACGTGATCGGTCCATGCCGCACAGACATCTCGATCGAGATACCGCGGCCAACCTTGCCGTGATACACCTGCAGCGGACGCACCTTCGTTTTCCCCTCGGCAATCGCGACGTGCCCTGGACCATCATGGCCCATCAGCACCAAATCCTCCTTATAGTCCACCGCGTAAAATTCCGTGAACGATCCGCCCGCACCGAAAGCTATCCATGATCTTCATGGCAATCGCATTCTTCACTTCATATTCCCCAGCTACGGGAATATGTCGCGCCGTCAACATCGACGTGCCCAGGATGATCGAGCTCATGGTGTCAAGATTGGCGGCATTGCCGGTGCCTTCGTAGTAGTACGCCATCGAAGTCAACGCGTGCCTCGCAACAAATTCATCCAGCGCCAAAGAGGTTCGCGCGGCTCGCTCTAATTCCTTCGCGTCGCAATCCGCCTGCACATCGAATTGCTCGCGAAATTCCTTCATTCTCGCTGCAATGGATTTGTCATCCACTTCCGCGCGAATGCCGCTTAACTCGTCGACTTCGAGAATCTCAACATGACTGCCGAAAGTAATCGCAATCTGCGTCACATCCGTCATCACATCCAGCATGCCGTTGTAATAATGGCCCATCAGCCCGAGCCGATTCGAAGCCAGCGCGCTTTTGGTCGTAGCCGCCGAAAGCCATTCGTCAATTTCATTCCACGTTTGATCGTCCTGCAGCGTTCCTGTCACCTGGCGAAACGGAATCTTCGCACGCTGCATTAGGTTCGCAATTTCCGGGGCCGGGCACGGGGAGCAATATTCGAGCCACCTTCCCGTCATCGATGTGCGATCGTTCAGTTGATTGAACGCGGCGTAGTCAATCGCGGCGTCGGGCTGCAGATTCAAAACAATTACCGGCGCACCAGAGCGCTGCACCAGCGGTAACACGATGCTGCTAACCGCATAAGTCGTGATGTAAATGAAAAGTAAGTCAAGATCGGCAGCGCGAAATGTATGTGCCGCCTCGCGCGCAGCGATTGGAGTATCGACCAGCCCCAGGCTCACTAAGTGAAGTCCTGGCCTGCCTATCCTCGCCGCAACTGCATCGACATAACCTTCCAGCTTCGTTTTCAAGCCGGCAAATTGCGCCCAGTAAGCTTCCAGGCCGATCCCGCATACGCCTACTCGCAGCTCCTTCATTGACTCCATAAGAATCAATTCCTATTCCAGGTAAAAAACTTCGCGCATCATGGGAAAGCGTTCCCCCGGTGCGAGTGGCTCCAGCGGCTCGAAATACTGCTCCATTTCTTTCTGCCAGCGCGTATTCACTGCATCACGCTCAATCATGTCCCACGTCGCGTCAAAGTCTTCCACGCGCATCGACAGAACCAGCAGCTCTCCGCGGCGAAAAATCGAATACTCCGAAATTCCCGCCCGCTTCAGCAGCGCAAGCATCTCCGGCCACACCTCGCGATGAGATTTGTCGTAGCCTTCCGCAGCACCCGGTTTCAATCGCAGGCAAAACGCAACTCGTTGCATCGGTCCCCTACTCCTTTGTCCAGCGAACAACTGTCACCGCAAATGGAGCTAACTGCACAGTCCCTCCAGTTATTCCCGCAGTCCGCGGCTCGCCTTCGCCACTCGCTTCATCTACAGTCGAACTCTCCGCCTGCCCCGGATTCAGCGGAAGTGTAACTTGGATGCTTCTGTTCCTCTGACTCACCAGTAAAAGCTTTCGTCCCGCCGGCGTATCGAAAGCTTGTGCCGTAACGCCAGCGGAACTATCCCCGGCAGTGTCGACAATCTTATCTCCGGGATGGAAGTTATCCTTGATCAGCTTCAGAACCCAATAGCGCGCATTTGGTTTTCCATTTACCCAGTCGATCATGCTCACGCTGGGATATTGTGATGGATAACCGACTAACTGCGACTCTCCAATCACATCCACTCCCAGCTTCGCCAGGTTCACATAGAGATACGCATACAGCGCGCCAGCCGCATTCCAATAGCCTTTGGGGATAGAAGGAACATATCCGCTCGCGTCCGCGACCTGGTTGTTATCGTTCGGCAGGATCACGCCTAATTCATCCGTGTCGGTCTTTGTCTCGGGCGACAGCCGGTCGCGGATTTGGTTGATAAACCGCACCGTCGTCAGGAAGCGGTCAGCTTGATTGAAAAAAGTGTATTGCCAGTCATTGATGGTTTCTCCGGGCGCTGGCGAAGCATAGAAGTGATACGAAATATAGTCGAGCGGAATCCCTGGCTGGTGGTGCGCATGATTCAGAAAGTATTCAAACCACTGCGGCGCATCCGACGGAGCCGCCAGCCCCAGTCCCATAAACTTTGTATCCGGGCTGACAGCATGAATGGCTCGCACCACGGCGTCGTATCGAGCCGCATATTGTTCCGGCGTGGTGTTATGTTCAAAATCGACCTCGTTGAATACTTCCCACACCGGAAATCTGTAGTGATGGGTCGACGCGTGAAACTTCCCATTCTCGTCGGTAAATCCACCCTTCGTATACCAGCTCACTAACCGCGCATAGTAATCTCCCAGCGCCTTTCCGCTTGGGTCTACTAACTCCGTTCCCTGCGTATAGTCCCAGAACACCTGGTTTGGATCTTTGGGATAGCTCACCGGCTTCGGTGTCTTGAACAGCCACGCCGGAATGGTGCTGAAGTTCATGACTGTGCTATGGCCAGCCTGCGCTGCCATAAAATCTTCCACCATCGGATCGATCAGGCTGAAATTCCACGACGTACCCGCCGGCGTAGGTGGCTCTAACTCGGCAACCGCCAACCGCGGATAAGGCAGCCACGGGACATACCGCACATACTCCGCGCCTAACTGATGAATCGCACTGAAGGCTCCGTCGTGGATAGAGGAACCCCTTTCCAGCATTGGATTCACTACTACCTGAAAGGTCGGCGTGGACCGTGACACCAGGACCGTCTTGTTCCAATCGACTGCAATTTTTACCGCCGGAGTCGAAGTCTGGCCCGACAAAGAAACCGCCCCCAGCAGAACCAAACCTAGCCCGAAAGTAGTCCTGTATCCCGATCGATGTAAACCGCTGTTCAATTCCTGCTCAGTTCCCGAGTCCGCTCTTCTCATACCACCCCGTGTCCAGTGCGTTGCTGATGCATCTAGTGATCGGTGACTTGAACATCACGCTCTAAGGGTAAGTCCCTCGAAGACGTTCCTACCAGGATTTCATATTTCCCGGTGAGCATCTTCCATGCGCGAAGGTCTGGATCGTACACCGAAAATGATCGTGTATTCAGGTTCAAGCGTATCGACTTACTCTCGCCGGCCTGCAGATCGACCTTCGTAAACGCCCGCAGCTGTCGCGGTGGTTCGCCATTCTTACCAGGTTGTTCCACATATAGCTGGACAACCTCCGCTCCCTCGCGCTTGCCCGTATTCTTCACTCGTAAATCGACCTGTACGTTCGTCTTCGAATCCGCCCCAGTTATCTTTGCTGGAGTAACTCGCAGATCGCTCATCTTGAAGGTCGTATAGGATAACCCGTAGCCGAACGGAAATAAGGGCTGCATGTGATGTGCATCGTACCAGCGATAGCCTACATTGAGATTCTCGCTATAAGTCGAATTCCCATTCACGCCCGGCCATTGCGCCGCCGTGCTCGTCGGTATCTCGTCCGCGGCGCGAGGAAAAGTCAGCGGCAGCTTGCCCGATGGATTCACGTCGCCATACAGGATGGCTGCGATCGCAGTTCCATCCTCCTGCCCGGGATACCATGCCTCGATCACGCCAGCCACCTTGTCGGCCCACGGCATCAGAACCGGGCCGCCCGTGTTCAGCACAACAATCGTGTTCGGATTGGCAGCTGCTACCATCTCGACTAACTCGTCCTGATGACTCGGCAGCTCCAGATTCGGCCGGTCTCGCCCTTCCGAATCGTCCGTCGTCACAAATACAAGCGCCACTTTCGCAGCCTTCGCAACTTCGGCCACCTTTGCCAGGTCGCTCCCATCGGTGTACGAAATCTGCGAGTGACCTGCGACCCGCTTGCGAATTCCATCCACTGGCGTGATCACATACGGCGGAATCATTCCGGAACTACCACCCCCGGACGCCTTCGGTTTCTCTCCGCCCGCCGCGCCAATCACGGCAATCGACTCACCGTCATACAGCGGCAGCAGCCCGTTCTCGTTCTTCAGCAACACTGTACCTTGCTCCGCCGCCCGCAGAGAAAACGCCGCGTGCTCTGGCGTGCGAACATACGAGTTCCACGTTCCCGTTTGCGGCTTGTCGAAAAGTCCAAAGCGAAACATCGTAACCAGAATCCGCCGGACATGGTCGTCAAGCGTGGCCGAACTCACCTGACCGCTTGCAATCGCCGCCTTCAATGCAGCGCCATAATATTTCGCGTCGGGCATCTCCTGATCTAAGCCGGCATTCGCCGAAGCAACCGTCGAGTGAGTCGCGCCCCAGTCACTCATCACCCAGCCCTGAAAATCCAATTGCTTTCGAAGCAGGGTTGTCAGCAGATAGGGGTTTTCGCAGGAGTAACTACCATCCGTCTTGACATAGGCGCACATCACTGTCCCTACCTGCCCTTGTTCGATCGCGGCTTCAAACGGAGGCAGGTAAATCTCATGCAAGGTCCTACGGTCGACGATCGAATCCTCTTTGAAACGGTTGTCTTCCTGGTTCATCGTCAGGTACATGTTCGCGTCGGCGATTGGACCCTGGCTCTGGATACCCTCTATCTCTGCAATCGCCATCTGACCGTTGAAGTAGGGGTCCTCGCCATAACTCTCAAAGGTCCGTCCCCACTCTGGAACCCGTACCACGTCGATCGATGGCGCCAGCGCGACGTTCGTGCCCTTCCGCCATTCCTCGTTCCCCAGCACCTCTCCAAACCTATGCATCAAATTCGTGTCCCAGCTCGAAGAGGCAGCAATGGGCGCAGGCAACAGCGTCACATCTTTGGCCCCATTTCCCACTCCGGCTCGACCATCGGCCAACCGCAATGCCGGAATCCCGAGCCTGATATTTCCCGGAACGTACCCTACATATCCCTCGATCGGCCGGGGATCCACTCCGTGTACCATCGTGATCTTTTCGTCCAGCGTCATCGCATGCAGCAGCAGATCGGCGCGCTGTTCCGGGTTCAGGGAACCGCTCATCCATGGACGGCTCGGGGTACTGTTCTGCGAGACGGCGGCAATAGGAGAGATGGAGAGAGTCAGAACCAGGAGGACGATGGCGAGAGCAATTTTTTCGATCTCAGGTGGAAATAGAAGTCGATTCAGCTCTCTGTACTCCCGCACGATTCTCCTTTTTCATCAGCCGTATCGAGACGAACTCGGTCTTAGTCGACGGTTCGTTGCCATTGTCGGGAGGCTTGCACGAAATGTCAATGTGAGTAGTCGCTCGGCACGGTCAATTGCAACTCACCACCGAAATGACTATGCGCCCCTCGCCATAACACCCGGCAAATCCGCCACTCCGTACCCCAGCCGACGCAAGCATCCCGCTGCTCGATTTTGTCGGCCATCGACCGCTTGGCTTTTTTCCTTGACGTTAAGCAGTTTTATTTACATACTTTTCAAAACTCCCCCGGAGTCGGGGACCGGTGTTGGTTTTGTACCGGCCAACCGTATCGACTGGTTTTTCCGCCTCAAACACTGCAAGCACCCTGTACGTCGAACAAGTTCGAAGCCAATCTGCTGGTTGTATTCAGTATCTGGTCCCCCCGGGCGTTGGTTGTTGTTTTTATTGCTGAGTCTTTTGCAAGCAATTTGGAGGTAGGGGATGAAAAAGCAAATCTTCACGGCCTTATTGGCCGCAGTGGCGATGGTGTTTTTCTTTCTTCCGTTCACATCGCTCGCGCAGCAAGCCACAACCTCGCTGAACGGCGTGGTCACCGATCCAAGCGGTAGCGTTCTGTCCGGAGCCACAGTAACCATTAGCCGCGCCGCCACCGGTCAGACCCTGACCACCACTACGGATGCCCGCGGCGCCTATCGATTCGCGCAGTTGAGTTCAGGTACCTGGACCGTGACCATCAGCGCCAAAGGTTTTGCCGATCAAAGCAAAGTCGGCACGCTCTTGGTCAGCAAGCCTGCCACCATTCCCTTCAAAATGTCTGTCCAGGCTCTCGCGCAAACGGTGAACGTGTCCGCCGAGACAGAGACCCTCAACGCCACTGACGCTACCTTGGGCAACGCAATCAGCAATCGCACAATCCAGCAATTGCCGATGATCGACCGCAACGTTCCCGACCTCCTAAGTCTGCAGCCCGGTGTGCTGTACCTGGGCCATCAAGCCGACGTAGGCACCAATGACACGGCCGGAAGCGATAGCCGATCCGGCACCGTCAACGGAGTTCGATCGGACCAGGACAACATTACCATTGACGGTCTGGACGATAACAACCAGAGACTGGGCACGGCATTTACCGGTGTATTGCGCGAAACCCTGGATTCCATTGACGACTTTCGCGTCGTCACCGGCCTCGCAAATTCCAATCAGGGCCGCTCCGCTGGGGCCCAGGTCGACCAGGTCACCAAGAGCGGCACGAACCAATTCCATGGCGCGGCCTACGAATACAACCGCAATACCGATACGGCCGCGAACGACTGGTTCAACAAGAATGCCCAACTGGCCACCGGACAGCCGAATAAACCCGGCGAATATATCCGCAATACCTACGGCGCCGACGTGGGCGGTCCCATCAAAAAGAACAAGCTTTTCTTCTTTGGAAATTACGAAGCCTCGCACATTCGCGAAAATGCCCAGGTGACGCAACAGACCCCCACCGCCTCGCTGGACGCGGGCAACATTATTTACACGAGCAACGGCGCGAACGTCACCCAAACCCCCGCACAGATCGCTGCCACCGACCCGCTATGTTCCGGCAATGGCACCTGCCCCTGGGGTCCAGGCGTCGATCCCAATATCCTCACCATGTTGGCTTCGTACCCAATTGCGAATGGTGCGGCCTTCGGCGATGGTCTGAACACTGGCTCCTATAGCTTTTCCTCGGCCAACCCTCAAAACCTGAACACCTCCATCGCCCGCCTGGATTGGAACCCGGTGGCCCATCATCAGCTATTCTTTCGCGGCAATCTCCAGGACGATACCACCGACGACCCCGTCCAGTTCCCCGGCCAGCCCCCTAGCTATGTCGTCCGCGACAATAGCAAGGGCCTCGGCACCGGCGATACCTGGGAAATCACGAACAACCTGGTCAACGATTTTCGTTACGGCTATATCCGCCAGGGATACAGCCAGGCCGGAACGGATTGCGGCGCTTACGTCCAGTTCTTTCGTACCTTGTCCACACCCACTGCTGAGACCTGTTCGACCATCGTGCATGTCCCCGTGCAGAACTTTATCGACAACGTGAGTTGGTCGCACGGGAATCACTCCATCACGTTTGGCGGAGACGTGCGCCTCATCACCAACTATTCCAGCTCCGACGCCACCTCTTACGGCTTCGCCGACGGGAATATTCAATGGCTGAACACAGGAGGAGCAATTGCGGACACGGGCGGCGACCTCGACCCCGGTGCCTTCGGCCAGCCGCCGGTCGATTCCGGCGATGCCACCCTCTACAGCCAGTATGTGGGGATGATGGTCGGCCTGGTTCCTTTTATTCAAGGGCAGTTCAACTTTACCGTTCAACCCGGCGGCAAGACCGGAAACACGAATGGAGTGGGCGCCCCTGTCAGCTTGAACTTCTACAACAAAGAATTCGAATGGTACATTCAGGACCAATGGAAAATCTATCCCAATGCGACCTTAACTATCGGCCTCCGTCAGGTGCTATTGCAGCCGCCGTATGAGACCCATGGTCAACAGGTCCAGCCAACCGTCGACACCCACCAGTGGTTTGTGAATCGCGTGAACGCGATGTATCAAGGCATAACGGATCAGCCAGACCTGTCCTTTGCGCCTTCCGGCAAGGCCAATGGCAAGCCTTCCTATTGGAACATGCAAAAGACAAATTTCGCGCCCCGCATCGCTTTGGTCGTCGCGCCGGACAACAAAACCACCATCCGCGTGGGCGGCGGCATGTACTATGACCACTTTGGTGCGGGGATTGTGGATACCTTCGCCAGTGAGGGGTCCTTCGGTCTGACCACCGCGATTACCAATCCAGCCGGTCAGTATGGGGTGGACAATGCGCCGCGCTTTACCAGCCTCACCGCAGTTCCGCCGCTGCTCGGAGTCAATATACCGTCCGTCATTACCTACCCTTACACGCCGCCCAACAATGTCAATACCGGACTAGGCATTGACTGGGGCGTCGACAGCAAAATCAAGACCCCCTATACGATTGCCTTCGACTTTTCCGTGCAGCGGGAACTTTCCCATGGATTTTCCCTTGAAGGGGACTACGTCGGCACCTTCGGTCGACACCTGCTACAGCAACTGGATCTCGCCGAGCCGCTGGATCTGGTCGACCCAAAGTCTGGAATGGATTACTTCCAGGCGGCCAAGCAGTTGTCCATTGCCACCTATGCTGGCGCCACCACCGTTCAGCCCATCCCCTACTGGGAGGATATGTTCCCCTATCTGGCCTATGGAGGACTGAGCGCTACGCAGAATATCTATACCAACATCTACCAGCCCCAGGCGGTGGTCGGCAACGACTCCTTCGCCCTGGTGCAGCTCGACGCCTATTGCCAACCCAGCCAGGGTGGTTTAGGTTGCGGCCCTTTTATTGACGCCAACGGCAATGTTACGACGCGCTATTATCAACGACAGTTCTCTTCCCTCTATGCCTGGTCCTCCATCGGGACCAGCAGCTATAACGCGATGCAGCTCACGGCGCGCAAAGTCACTAACGTCGGCCTCTCCTTCAACTTCAGCTATACCCTCTCCCATGCGATCGACATCGGGTCCGATGTGGAACGTTCCAGCGAGTTCACCACCAACAGCTTCGGCTTCATCACCAACAGCTTCAACCCCAAGACCAACCTCGCTTCTTCGGATTACGACATCCGTAATCTGCTGACCGGCGACTTCATCTACCAGCTTCCCTTTGGACGCGGGATGAGGTATGCGTCGGAGGTCAATCGAGTCGTCAATACCGTCATCGGTGGCTGGACGCTCTCCGGCATCACCCGCTGGTCCAGCGGCCTGCCCTTCACCGTCACCCCTCCGCTCGCATACGCGACGAATTATCAGCAGGAAACTCCTGCCGTCGTCACTGGCCCTATCAAAATTCGCAAGCATCTGGTTGCCGGCGGTTTACCGCAAGTCTTTGACAATCCCAACCTGCTCAACAACGGCATCGCCACCGGTTATCCTCTGCGCTACCCCTATCCGGGAGAAGGTGGAAGTCGCAACGCTTTCCGCGGCGACGGCTATTTCGAACAGGATGCGGGATTGTCCAAGATATGGAAGGTCTATCGTAACCAGACGCTCCGCTTTGACTGGGAGGTCTTCAACGTGACCAACTCGTCCCGTTTCGACACTAGTCCGATCAGCAAATACGGCGGCCTGAATGCATCGGTCACCAGCGGCGCGGGCTTTGGTACTTATAGTTCGTCCCTGGTCCAGACCCGCAAACAGCAATTCTCTCTTCGTTACGATTTTTAAAACACAGTGAACCACCGCCGGGAATCCCCACGGATTCCCGGCTTTTTCTTTGCACCCCAGCGAGGTAAAGCCGCAAATAGAAAATCACCCCGTCCCAGCTCTGCTTCGCCTCTGTTAATTTCGAGTATCCTGAACCTTCTGAGTTGTTTCGCAATTTCTCCACTGGGTACACCATGAAAGCGATTTCCCTTGATCTGGGCGGGTCCCACGTCACCATCGCCATTGTGGAGGATGACACCATCCTCCTGTCTCAGGAAATTTCCGTCGACCCCGGCGCAGAACTTCTGCCCCTTCTGCCTCGCTTCAAAGCCATCGTCTACGACATGCTCGCGACGCTGAATATCTCCGTCGAAGACTGCGTCGGTGTCGCCATGGGCTGCGCCGCCATGGTCGATCGAACGAGCGGCCGCGTGCTCTCCACCAACGGAAAATTCGAAGATTCTCCCAGCATCGATCTTCCGGCCTGGTCGCTGAAAGATTTTGGCTTGCCCTTCGCACTCGAAAATGATGCCCGCATGGCCCTGCTCGGCGAATGGTATGCCGGCGCAGCCAAAGGTGCAGACGATGTCGTGATGATCACCCTCGGCACCGGCATCGGTGGCGCCGCCATGGCCGGCGGCAAAGTCTATCGCACCAGGCAGGTACAGGGTGGCTGCCTCGGCGGCCATATCCCCGCTCTCTTTACCGGCAGAAAATGTACCTGCGGCGGCTTTGGATGTATGGAAGCGGAAGCCTCCGGATGGGCCCTGCCATTGATCGCCCGCGAGTGGCCCGGGTTCGAACAGAGCCGCCTCGCCACACTCGACCGCATCAACTTCCGCGCATTATTTGAGTTGGCCCGCGAAGGCGATCCCGTCGCCCTCGGCGTCCGCGATCGCTGCCTGCATGTTTGGGCTGTCGGAACCGTCGGCCTCATCCACGCTTACGGTCCGGAACTGGTTGTCTTCGGCGGCGGCGTCATGCGCAGCGGCGATATCATTCTTCCCTACATCCGCGACTACGCCGGCAAATATTCCTGGACGCCCAGCGGCCCCGTCAGAATTCTTCCCGCCGCGTTGGGCAACCACGCTGGACTCCTGGGTGCGATTCCTTCACTCACCGACCCTGGCGCAACACCTGCAGCTACCGCCGGCTCGGCGCGCCAGCACGCACATACGCCTTGATGGTCGCCAACGGAGCCGTCGCCTCTCCCACCGGCGAAATGCGATATCTCCTCACCGCTGCCGGAACAATAAACGTCTCCGCATAGTGCACCACGAACGGCTCGAAGGCGTTCGTCGGGCTTTCCACCACAACCTGCTCGCCTTCCACCAGGTTCAGCACATGTAAATTTCCCTGTGTGTCGTGCTCGACCGGCTCCGTAAACCAATGCCGCCGCGTCTCGATGAATTCCGACTTGTACAGCCCCGTCGACTCCTCACGCCATCCCGGCCCGCTCGCAACCGGTTGCACCGGATTAACCAGGTTCTTTCGCACCCACTCCGTCGTCCGGTCCCACTGAATATTGGCGATTCCATAATCCAGATGGATTGGCCGCGGCTTTCCATCCAGGTCCAGCCGCCCCCAGTCCCACAGCTTGAACGTAAAAATATACGGCGTCGCGCTGATTTCCAGCACCATCCCATTCTTTCCAGAGCAATGAATCGTTCCCGCCGGAATCGATACATGCGAATGCTTTTCAACCGGCCATGTATTCACATATTTTTCTGCCGGAAAAGATTTCTCCCCGGTTTGCGCCACGCGTAAATCCCGCTCCATCTCTGCGCGATTGATCCCTTCCTTCAGTCCCAGGTAGACCGCTGCCCCCGGCTCCGCATCCAGCAGGTAATAGCTTTCATCCTGGGTGTACGTCAGTCCAAATCTTTCGCGGATAAATTCCGTCAGCGGATGCACCTGCAGCGACAGATTGCCGCCGTCAACCGTGTCGAGAAAGTCAAATCGAATCGGAAATTCCGCGCCGAACCGCTGGTAGATTTCAGCGCCCAGTAATTCCTCTGGATGTTGGTGGACCAAGGTCAGTGCCGGCAACTCCACCGCCTGCGAACCAAATCCCAGCCGCAGGCTGTTCTCTTCCGGCACGCAGTCGAAACACCATGCAAAGTTCGGCGGCCCTTTCGGCAACTCGAAATGCCGCCGCATCCATTCCCCGCCCCACGGCCCAGGATCAAAAAACGGCACCACCCGGAACGGACGTGTACAAGTTTGCTTCAAACCTGCGCGATACAGCTCGCCTACGATCATGCGCGGATCTTCTGGAATATTTGTGTCGAGAAAAAAATCGATCTGCTGGAAAATTTCCTGTCGCACCCGATCGGCCGCCCGCCAATCAATAAAAAATGCGCGCTTGTAGAGTTCTCGCGCCGACGCGTCGGCATTGTTCGCGCCCAGATTTCCTATTTCATGTGCCCGCTGTCGGCGCTGAATTTCCCACCGCGCCAGGTCCGCGTACATCAGCACATCCCACGTCTGCGCAATCTGCGCCGCGCCCGTTCCCAGCACAACCATCAAGCCCTTGGTGTGCACACGCACTCGCGCTCGCAATTGTTCAACCAACTCCTCAGAAAGAAAATCCGCAATCGTCCAGGGCCGCATCTTCGCAAACACAGGATCATCCCCCAACGTGTCTGCAAACTGCGCTTCCAGTTCCCACGCATCTTTCAGCGCCTCTGCCGCTCGCACCAGGACATCGGGATGCAACCTCGACACCAACTCGCGTTCGATCTCGGCAATATCCACGCCCGGATAACACTCGAGTACAAACAATGATCGCTCGCCACCGCGCAGCGCTCTGTTCACCGCATCCGCAATGGCCTGCCAGCCGGCAGCGCAATCTTCATCGCGCTGCGTCACCTGGATCAGCGGAGCTTTATCGTAGTTTGACTTCATCATCGATTGGCTTGCGTTGGCGATTCTTCTCTATTGGGATTTTGTCGCTTTAAGGATCGTGACCGCACCAGCATTCATGTTCACAGTAGCCAGCGTGCGGCCATTCTCCTCCGTCACAGGCACCGTCTCTCCCGTCATTGTATCGACAACTTTATCGTCCCCAAGAAAGCTGACAACCGCTTTTTGCGCATCGCCCCAGTTAGAAAGCACGGCGGCCAGCCCGTCTGGCTGCACCATTCCGCGAAACATGATTTCTCCCGAACCCTGCGTCAGCGCGACCTGTTGATGACTCGCGTCTGCCAGCGATGGCGCCACAATCCATTGCTGCACAATCGGATTGAATCGCATGTCATACGCCAGCGACACTGCCGACTCAAAATAGAACACGTTCCCGTTGCCATACGCGTGTTTCAGTTCAAACGGTTTTCCGTCCGGCGTGCGCAGCACTACCTCGGCGCCTTTCAACTCCAGCGGCAACTTCCACAATTCTCCGCCCTCTTCATTCTCCGCTGTCACGGAGTAGGGATGGTCCGGCTGCATCGGATCCAAATCCGTCGCCTCCACGCCAAACAAATCCGTCATTCCTCCAGGAATCGTTGGGCGAATTGTTCCCGTCGCGTCCTTCCATCCCGTCAGCCCATCCGCCCACAATGTCCCGCCCTGGCGCACGTAGGTCTTCAGCGCCGCGATCGCCGCATCATCCAGCGCGTACGAATATGGAATGTAGAGCACGTCATACTTCTGCAACTCACCGCTCTTCAGTTGATCCAGATCGACGAAATCCGTAGGAACATGCGCCCGGTGCAGCGCCAGGTAACAACCCCGCAATGAATCCTCCACCTCTCCCTGACGGCGCTGCGACCTTCCATCCAGGCTGATCAGCACCTGCGCCTCGCGGTTGTACAGGATGGCGACCTTCGCCGCCTGTGGATGCGCAGCATTCAGCCAGGGATTTTTCTCGAGCGTATCCGCAATTGCCTTCACAGCCGGCACCCGCACCGATGGAGTTCCATCGAGGCTCACCAGCGACCACTCCCCGGCCTCTGTCCCCGTCACGCGCGGATTCCATAGCCAGAAGATCACTCCGCGAGCGCCCGCACCGTATGCGTCCCATACCCAGCGCGTCAGGTCTCCCGGCGTCTCCGTCAACGCAAATCCACCCGTGTACGCCACTGGTCCACCCTGCAGCTCCGTTACCCACAGCGGCTTTTGCGGCTGCGCCACGCTGGCGCCCGCCATCACGTCCAGCCGATAGGCGTACAGTTCGCCATAATCTTTTTCCGGCGTTGTGGACTTCATGGTCCAATGCATCGACACACCCACAATGTCCTGGACCTTTTTTTCCTTCCACGCATCCTGTCCATCCGCATCACCCAACGGACGCGTCACATTAAAATGCACAGGATGATTCGGGTCGATCGCCAGCACCTGCTGCCTCACCCATTCCAGAACGGAAATCAAATTGTCGACGTTGAACTCTCTCCAGTCGATCACGGCGTTGTAGTCGGTCCAGTAATTCTCCAGCTGCGCGTCCGTGATGGTTACATCCGAAAACTGCTTCAACGGACGAAACCACACCCGATTCAAATTCCCCACCGTTCCATACTTCGCCTGCAGCCAATTTCCAAAAGCGTGGAATGTCGTCGGCTCGGTATCGTACTTCGCCGGCTCATTCATCAACAGCCATGCGCCTTGCGCCGGATTGTTCTTGTACCGCTCCACTACTTTCCTCAAATAAACTTCCGCCGCCGCGCGATTGGCAGGATCGTTCAGATTGACACGGTTGTGATAGAACGTTGTCTTCCCTGCCCATCCCGGCGGATCTTCCGGACACAACGTCGCCGCAATCTGGATTCCATTTTTCGCCGCGGCATCGTAGATCCAGTCGTAATGGCTGAAGTCCCACACGCCCGGCACTCGCTCCACATCGTCCCAGATCACAAAAATCCGCACCAGCGTCAATCCCGTCGCGTGGATCGCTTCAAATTGTTTTTCGATATACGCTTGTGTGTCGGTGAGATTTAGAAAGTACTCTGACCCAAGCCGCAATTGTCCCGTCAACTCCGCCAGCTTGGCTTGACGTGCCGCATTCATCGGTGCCGGTGTCGCCGCGAAACTCACTCCGCAAAAAAGCAGAAAAGCTATCAGCACGCAGCACCACATCATGCCGGTTCCCAATTGCCGCCCGTGCATTTGTTCAATCATGTTGGCTCCCTCATCCAGCGCATTTCTCTGATCGCAACTCGCGGCGCGACTCCATCCAAATGTGCCATTGGGATTTCTCTTGTGAACATCTCGTGAAAAAAGAGAATCGACCGCCGCGGTAATTTCCCCTTCGCGTCGCTGTGGAATTCTCGTTAGCAATTGAAGTAACTCTATCGGATTCAGAGATTTCCTCTCGAGACGCGCGACAATCAATCCATCGAAAAACTTCCCCACTTTTCCACTTTCTCGACGAAAAACGACACTTTAATTCCGATAGCAAGCAGACTAACTACCTGAAACGCAATGAGTTGAAGTTGTCAGAAGAATAGCTATTGACAATCGTTACTAAATTGGTCTATTTTGGTGACGGGCACATTCGCCCCTGGAGAAGCCACCCATGATACGTAAAATCGTTACGTCTGCATTCGTGCTGTCCCCGATACTCCTACTCGCGCAGGCCAGTCCGCCTGCCCAAACCAGCCCTCCTGCCGAAATGTCCAGCCTCATCCAACCATCCAACTCCGCCACGCCCCGCACCGATGAATCCTCCATCACTTCCACCTCAGCGCCGGTTCGCATTTCCGACGGAATTGTCGCTCCCAAATTGATTCACTCCGCAAACATCAAGTGGGCCGGCGATGCCGACTCAGCCGACAAAATCGTCGTCGTTCATTTCACCGTCGACCCCACAGGCAAACCGGTCAACCTTTCCATCGTCAGCTCAACCAGCCCGACGATGAATCGCAATGTATTAGACGGCGTCAAGCAGTATCGCTTCCAGCCCGGCACTCTCGACAACTCGCCCTATTCCGTACCCATGACCCTTGAGGTCGTTTTGCGCAGCCCCAACGACTGATACCACAGTCTCGCGGGATGCCAACCTTTTTCTGACATCAGCAGCGTTCGAACGTACAGGAACCGTACTCGAGTTTCTGCATATTGATCATGGCGGCCATGGGAGCCAGGCTATTCTGGCATATCGTGGAGACGGCGCACTCGTGTCTCTACACGATCCGCTCGAGACTCCCGGCCGCCATCCATTGGGCAACCCTTGCTTCGATCCATCGTCTCCGGTCGGAGATAGAAAGGACGGGACGCACGTTCTACACTAGGGCTTCATGCCCGGCCCCATCAATCCCGATCGTCTTTGCGTCATTCTGGTATCGACGCGAAACCCTCTGAACATCGGGGCCGCGGCGCGTGCCATGTGCAATTTTGGCTTCGCTGATCTGCGCCTGGTGCAGCCATACGATCTTGCCTTTCGCGAGGCTCGCTCGGCCGTCGGAGCCTCCTCCGTCTTGACCGATGCAAAGGTCTTCGCAACCGTCGCCGAGGCCGTTGCGGACTGTACGCTGGTCATCGGCACCACCGCCATCGGCCATCGACAACTGCAACACCCGCTCCATATTTTGAAGGATGGCGCGCCTCCGATCCTGCAGGAACTCGCCGCGCCTCCAGATCAACCATCGCGTGTCGCCATTTTGTTTGGCTCGGAAAAAGTCGGCTTGTCCAACCTGGATCTCGACCATTGTCATTGGCTCATGCATATCCCCACCGGCGACGAACAAAAATCCATGAACCTGGGTCAGGCAGTTGCAGTCTGCCTGTATGAGCTCGCGCGTGACGCAGCCCCACCCTTTCCCGCGACAGAAACACCGCGTGCCTCCGCGGAAGAAGTGGAGCGCCTCACCACCGTGCTGCTGGAAACGCTGCAGGCCAGCGAATACATCGGCTCAGATTCCGCCGAATCGAAAGAACAAAATATTCGCCGTATGGTGCGACGTATGCAGCTCTCCAGTGAAGATGCCGCCACCTGGCTCGGCATGTTGCGCCAGATCCTTTGGAAGCTGCGCGCCAAACCCTGATCGCGACGCTCTAGGAAATCCCCGCGGCTGATCGATTCCGCCAACGCATGGCCGCATAAATCGGAACCCCCGCCGCCACAATCGCCAATCCCGGCCACGTGGTCGCCGGACGATACACGAACAGCACCACCACAATCACGCTGCCGCCCGCAATGTACAGCAACGGCAGCCACGGATATCCCCACACCCGATAGGGTCGATTCGCATCCGGCCGCTTGATCCGCAGCCGAATCACTCCGCCGATGGTAAGAATATAGAACAGCAGCGCCGCGGAAATCACATAGTCCAGCAAATTGCTGTACAGGTTTCCGTATTGCTTTGTGATTGGATTCCAGGTGCGCGGCAACACCAGAAACACGGTCCAGATTCCCTGGATCGCCAATCCCCATCCGGGAACACGTGCGCGATTCAATGTGCCCGCACGGCGAAAAAAAAGCCCATCATGCGCCATCGCGTAAAAGACGCGCGCTCCTGCCAGCGTCATCGCATTCACGGTGCCAAAGGTTGAAACCATGATCGCGATGGCCATCAGCGCCGCTCCCGCGTAAGGATAAATACTCTGCAAGGCCGCCGTCGCCACGCGATCGGCAGGCGCATGTTGAATCGCAGTCAATGGAAGCGTGCATAGATACGCGACATTTGCCAGCAGGTACAGCACAATCACCGAAGAAGTTCCAACGCCAAGGGCCAACGGCAAATTCCGCGCAGGATTCTTCACTTCCGCGGCCACAAACGTAATATCGTGCCACGCATCTGCCGCAAACAACGATCCCGACTGCGCAATGCAGATCGCCAAAAACATTCCCAGCCCCGTCGAAGCGTCCATCCCTTTCGCAAACGGCACGGGATGACGCACCGACCAGAAGTGGTGGAAATTTTCCATCACTGCCGCATGATGAACGCCAATCGTGCAGCCCAGCGCGACCAATGCCAGCAGCGCTCCAATTTTGGCAACCGTAAAAATATTTTGCAGAATGCGCCCATAGTTCAGGCCCAGGCTATTCGCAAACGAAAGCAGCACCACAATCCCAATCGCCAGCAGCTGCGTCGTTGACAGCGACAGGAAGTAATTCCCAAACACGTGCGCCGGCGCAATCAAGTAATGATTGTCGGCGATGGAAGGCATCAACACGCCCGCAAACCGCGCAAACGCAATCGCCACCGCCGCAATCGTTCCTGTCTGAATCACCGTCCACAGCGTCCAGCCATACAGGAATCCGATCAACGGAGAAAATGCCTCGCGCAGGTACACGTACATCCCGCCGGCCTCCGGCATCATGGCCGCCAGTTCTCCGTAGGTCAGACCCGCCGTCACGGTCAGCACGCCCGTCACTACCCAGGCGACCAGCAGCCATCCCGGACTGGCAATCAGGCGAGCCATTTCTGCCGGCACAATAAAAATGCCGGAGCCTACCATGATGCCGATCACAATCATCGACGAGTCGAACAACCCCAAACCACGGGTGAAATGTCGCGGCCCAGACTTCTCTTCGTCGCCAGCTGGCTTCAATGTCATAGATACTCAATGTCGATAGCTCTATACTCATGCTGCTACCCACTTTGCGGAATTGTATCGGATGGATGCTTAAACAGTTTTGCAATTCGCGTCCAATTGCCCGACACTTCAGCCAGGAGATCTCTTGTGCTCTTTTTAGGAATTGATGTTGGTACCGGTGGTTCCCGCGCCGTTCTGATCGATGAAACAGGAACAGTTGTGGCTTCCCACGCCACCGAACACGTCCCCTTTCAGTCCAAATTTCCAGGCTGGGCAGAACAGGATCCGGAAGACTGGTGGCGTGCTTCCCAGGAATCCATCCGCACCGTTCTATCCGTCGCTGCCTGCAAGCCCGAAGACATCGCTGCCGTTGGCCTCACCGGCCAAATGCACGGAGCTGTCCTGCTCGACTCCGACGGGCAAGTCCTTCGACCCTCGCTGATCTGGTGCGACACCCGCAGCGGCCCACAGTGCGATTGGCTGCACGCCACCCTCGGCCGCGAACATGTCATCGAGCTCACCTGCAATCCAGCGCTTCCAAACTTTACGCTGACAAAAATTCTCTGGGTCCGCGAACATGAGCCGGAAATTTTCGCCCGCATCGCCCACATCCTCTGCCCGAAGGATTATGTCCGCTTCCGCCTCAGCGGCGTCTATGCCATGGATGTGCAGGAGGCCTCCGGTACGCTGCTGCTCGATGTCACCCATCGCCGCTGGTCCATCCCCATGGCCGAAGCTTCCAGCGTTCCCCTCAAGTGGCTGCCGCAATTGTTTGAGTCCGCCGAGGTCTGCGCCACGGTCAGCAAATCCGCTGCTGCAACTACCGGCCTCGTCGCCGGCACACCCATCGTTGCCGGCGCCGGCGATCAAGGGGCAGGCGCGGTTGGCATGGGAATTCTCAAGCCCGGTTCGGTCAGCGCCACCATCGGCACCTCCGGCGTGGTTTTCGCCGCCACCGATGCGCCCATCCGCGATCCCCTCGGACGTCTCCACACTTTCTGCCACGCCGTGCCCGGCCGCTGGCACGTGATGGGAGTCACCCAGGCCGCAGGCCTCTCGCTGCGCTGGTTTCGCGACGTCATCAGCGCCGGCACGCGAGGCCAGCCCGCCTCCTATGAGCAGCTCATGACCGTCGCCGCCGAAGCCCCCGCCGGCAGCGATGGCGTTTTCTGGGCGCCCTATCTTTTTGGCGAGCGCACACCGCACCTCGATCCCGATGTCCGCGGCGCCTTTGTCGGGCTCACCGCATCCCATCGCCAGCCGCATCTCGTCCGCGCTGTGCTCGAAGGCGTCGCCTACAGCCTGCGCGATACCTTCACCTTATTTGCCGAGTTGGGAATTCCCGTCCGCGGTGTGCGTCTCGGTGGCGGCGGCGCTCGTGGCCCGCTCTGGCGCCAGATTCAGGCCGACATCTACGGCCGTCCCGTCGAACTGCTCGTCGCCGAAGAAGGCGGCGCGTACGGTGCCGCATTGCTTGCCGGTGTCGGCGCAGGTGCATGGCCAGATATCGATGTCGCTTGCGAATCTTCCATTCGCGTGGCGGAAACCATTCGTCCCGATCCCGCCGCAGTCGACGTTTATGATCGCGGCTATCAAACCTATCGCAAGCTCTATCCCGCGCTCGCCAGTTTGCGCGCCTGATCGAACAACATGTCCATCATCCTCGGACTCGATCAGGGAACCAGCAGCTCGCGTGCCGTATTGATGCGCGCCGACGGCACGCTGTCCCACATTGCTCAGCGAGAGCTGCCGCAAATCTATCCCCATCCCGGCTGGGTGGAACAGGATCCCGAAGCCATCTGGTCTTCGCAGGCCGCAGCCGTGCGCGCTGTTCTCGGCGACGCTGGCATCGACCCCTCCGCGATTCATTGCATCGGCATCACCAATCAGCGCGAAACAACTCTGGTGTGGGAACGAGCCACGGGTCGACCCATCGCCAACGCCATCGTCTGGCAGGATCGCCGCACCGCGGAGGATTGTGCCCAGCTAGCCGCATCCGAACACAACGGCCGCAACCTCGAAGCACTGGTCTCAGAAAAAACCGGCCTTGTCCTCGACGCCTACTTCTCCGCCAGCAAAATTCGCTGGATCCTGCAGCATGTTCCCGGAGCGCGCGCTCAAGCCAACTCCGGCCAGCTCGCCTTCGGCACCGTTGACACTTGGCTCATCTGGAAACTCACCGGCGGCCGTCGCCACATCACCGATGTCTCCAACGCCTCTCGCACCCTGCTGTTTAACATCCACACTCTCACCTGGGATCAGGAGCTGCTCGACATCTTCGACATTCCCCGCTCCATGCTGCCGGAAGTTGTCGACTCCAGTGGCGATCTCTCCGTCACCACCGAACTTCTTCCCAACGGAAAAATTACCGGCATCGCCGGCGATCAGCAGGCCGCCCTCTTCGGCCAGATGTGCCTTCGTCCCGGCATGGCGAAAAATACTTACGGCACCGGCTGCTTCCTGATGCTGCAAACCGGCACAACGCCGGTTCGCTCGCCGCATCGCCTGCTCACCACGGTCGCCTGGCGAATCGCCGGCCAAACTAATTACGCGCTCGAAGGCAGCATCTTCGTCGCCGGTGCCGCCATCCAGTGGCTGCGCGATGGTCTTGGCATTCTCAACACTGCGCCCGAAGTTGAAGCCCTCGCCGCCTCCGTGCCCGACAGCGGTGGCGTCATCTTCGTGCCCGCGCTTACCGGCCTCGGCGCGCCCCACTGGGATCCGCACGCGCGCGGCGCCATCTTCGGCCTCACCCGCGGCGCGACTCGCGCTCACCTTGCCCGCGCCGCACTCGAAGGCATCACCTATCAGGTTGCGGATATTGTCCGAGCCATGGAAACTAACCCCGACGAAGCCAATGGCCTTCGCGTCCACGAGCTTCGTGTCGATGGCGGCGCTTCCACCAACGATCTTCTGATGCAGATGCAGGCCGACGTCCTCGGCATCCCCATCGTGCGCTCGCAGACCTCTGAAGCTACCGTGTTAGGTGCCTGTTATCTCGCAGGTCTGGGTGCAGGTGTCTGGTCCAACGTAGGCGAGTTAGAGCAGCAATGGTCGGAGTCGCGCCGCTTCGAATCGCAATCCACTCCAGAAGAACGAAGCCGCAAACTCGCCGCCTGGCATCAAGCCATTCAACGTGCTCACGGCTGACAAAGAAAAATTCAGTCATGCAGATCATAGAGCGATAGCTGCCAACATCGAACCGCTCAATCGTGCGATCCCGGAAGGCTCAATAGAGAACTCGAGCACGTGACTGGTTCTGCATTTCCACCGAAGACACCGAAGTCCGAGCCGCTGCCAAACGATCCTGTTGTCCCCGACCGGGACAACGTAATGTAATCCGAGTGGAGCGCGTCCGACCCGAAAAACGACGGATCGGAATTGATGACGCTAACCGTCAGCACCTTGCCACTGCTTGAAAGGCATCCCGTACCAGTAGTTGTGAGCACCACGGTGGAAGCGGTTTTTGTGAAGCCCGACCACGGCGTGCAGTTGCCCTTTGCCGGCACAGCAAAGCCTAATCCGACATACGTCGTCCCGCCATGGCCGAAGCCGCCGCTCACCGCGATGCAGTAGTGTGCCTCCGTGGCAAAGCTGGAGACGGGGAGCGACAGCACGAGCGATAGCACAAGCAGATGGACTTTCTTGAAGCGATACATAGGTAGGTTCCTCCTTCGTTCGGTTGTGAACCATGTGGGATTCTGGGAGAAGAAACTGAACAGGCACAGCTCGTAGTTCCTTCTAATTTGGGTGGGTAGGGGCTTGCCCGCCGGTCTATTTTGAATAGTGCAAAAATGCGTGCGGGCGTTGCGGAAATTTCGCGATTTTTCTGGCTCAGCGAACTACAACGATGGCCTGCTGCGTGGGAGAGAAAATGACAAGCAATGATTGGCCCCGGCAACTGGAAGGAATTTCGTTGCCCTCTTCCTTCCCGCCGCAAAAAAAACTTGCCGCATGCAGTCTTCCTTTTCAGAAAGACCGCATGCGGCCAGATGCATCATTCACTGCATTCCTACAATTTGCGCTTTAAACTTCGTTATCGCGTGTCGCCTGTCGAAGCCGTGCCGGTCTGCTTGGCGCGATCTTCTTCCACCGCTGCCTGGGCGGCCGCAAGGCGTGCCGTCAGCAAGCGGAACGGAGAGCAAGAAACATAGTTCAGCCCAACTCTATGGCAGAACTTCACCGACTCCGGCTCTCCGCCATGCTCGCCGCAGATTCCAACCTTCAACGTCGGACGTGACTCGCGTCCCTTGATGGTCGCGGACTTCACCAGCTGGCCCACACCCTCCTGGTCCAGCACCGCGAATGGATCCTGCTTGAAGATTCCCTGCGCGATATACGCCGGCAGGAACTGGTTGATGTCATCGCGAGAGATGCCGAACGTCGTCTGCGTCAGGTCGTTGGTCCCGAAGCTGAAGAATTCCGCTTCCTTCGCAATCTGGTCAGCCACCAGCGCAGCGCGCGGCAGCTCGATCATCGTTCCCACCAGGTACTCCACCGACTCGCCCTTTTCAGAAAATACCTGCCGGGCGATGCGGCGAATAATCGCAGCCTGGTTCTTCATTTCCTCAATCGTGCTGATCAGCGGAATCATCACTTCCACTTTCACATCCTTGCCCGACTTCTTGACGGCGACCGCCGCCTCAAAAATGGCGCGTGCCTGCATCTCGGTCACCTCAGGGAATGCAATCCCCAAACGGCAACCGCGCAGCCCCAGCATCGGATTCGTCTCGTGCAGTTCTTCCACGCGACGCAGCAAGGTGTGCAGTGTTTTCAGTTTCGGCGAACGCGGCTTGGTAATTTCCAGGCGCGCAATTTCCACCAGCAGATCTTCCCGCTTTGGTAGAAATTCGTGCAGCGGCGGATCCAGCAACCGAACCGTAACCGGCAGGCCGTTCATCGCTTTGAACAATCCGGTAAAGTCCGCCCGTTGCATCGGCAACAACTTCTTTAACGCTGCCTGCCGCTCTTTCAAGTTGTTCGCCAGAATCATCGCCTGCATGTGCGGCAGCCGATCTTCCGCGAAGAACATATGCTCTGTGCGGCACAGTCCAATGCCTTCCGCACCAAACAGAATCGCCTGCTTGGCATCGCGAGGAATATCCGCGTTGGCGCGAACCCGCAGCTTGCGCAGCGGATCCACCCACGACATGAAACGCACCAGCGTAGGATCGTCCGGGGAGGCCGGAAGAATGTCCAGCTTGCCGAAGATCACACGGCCAGTGGTTCCGTCCATGGAAATCCAGTCGCCCTTCTTCAGCACCTTGCCCTTGACCCGCATTTCCTGGTTCTTCTCGCTCACGTTGATGTCGCCCGCACCCGCCACGCAGCACTTACCCATGCCGCGCGTCACCACTGCGGCGTGGCTGGTCATGCCGCCGCGCGCCGTTAAAATGCCAGCCGCAACTTCCATGCCTGCGATATCTTCCGGCGTCGTTTCAGAGCGCACCAGGATCACCGACTTCATGCTGCCGTTTTGCGAATGCTTCACCGCGTCTTCCGCGCTGAAAACAATCTGCCCTACCGCTGCACCCGGCGACGCCGGCAATCCAGTCGCCAGCACTTCAATCTTCTTGCCCTTCTCATCCAGTCGCGGCACAAGAAAGTCGTACAGCTGATTTGGCTCGACCCGGAAGATGGCTTCCTTTTCCGTGATCAGCTTCTCATTCACCATGTCCATTGCAATGTGCACCGCGGCCAGGCCAGTGCGCTTGGCATTGCGCGTCTGCAGCATGTACAGCTTGCCTTCCTGAATGGTGAATTCGAAATCCTGCACGTCGCGATAATGCTTTTCCATCTTATTGGTCAGCGTTTGCAGCTGGTGGTATACATCCGGCATCTGCTTTTGCAGGTCGCTGATCGGCTCCGGCGTGCGAATGCCGGAAACCACATCCTCGCCCTGCGCGTTCAGCAGGTACTCGCCAAAAAATTTGTTCTCGCCGGTCGCAGGATTGCGCGTGAACCCGACGCCAGTGCCGCTGGTCTCTCCCAGGTTGCCGAACACCATGGCCTGCACATTGACGGCCGTGCCCAGCATGTCGTCAATCTGGTTGATGCGGCGATACGTCTTCGCGCGGGCGTTATTCCACGAACGGAACACCGCGTCGCGGGCCATCACCAGTTGCGTGTGCGGGTCCTGCGGGAAATCCACCTTCGTGTGTTTGCGCACCAGCGTCTTATATTGCGCAATCACCTCCTGCAGTGCTTTCGCATCCAGGTCCATGTCCAGCTTGACGCCCTTCTTCTTCTTGACGCCGTCAAACACTTCTTCAAAAACTGCCTTGTCGATGTCGAGCACAACGTTGCCAAACATCTGAATCAGTCGGCGATAAGAATCGTAAGCAAAGCGCGCATTATTCGTGTTCTTGGCCAGCGCCTCCACGGACTTGTCATTCAGACCCAGGTTCAGGATGGTGTCCATCATGCCCGGCATGGAAAACTTCGCGCCCGAACGCACCGAGACCAGCAACGGATTCGCGCCCTCTCCCAGCTTCTGACCCTGCAGCTTTTCCAGCCGCTGCAGCGCGGCATCCATCTGCGTATCGATCTCCGGGCTCAACCCGCCCCTCATATATTCGCGGCATGCTTCCGTCTGGATGGTGAAGCCCGGAGGCACAGGCAATCCAACGTTAGTCATCTCGGCCAGGCCGGCGCCCTTGCCGCCCAGCATGTCCTTCATGGTTCCGTTGCCTTCCGCCGACCCGCCGCCAAAAAAATACACATATTGCGTCTTGGATGGCTTGGAACTTGGCGAACCATTCTTGCCGTTTGCCGTTGAAGTTTTCGGTAATTCTAAGGTGCTCGCACTCATCGGAAATCCTCGCTCCTGTTTTTCGTCCGCGGACCGCACTCGAGGTGCCATCCGGCAATCTCCACTCTGTTCAGGACCGGCTCGCAACCGCGAGCCAGCCCCAGTGTTCCTAAACTCCAAAAACAAGCGCCGGCTGAAAAGCCGACGCTCGAGAATTACGCCAGAAAAGTGCGGGCAAAGCCGCCGGAACTGCTTCCGCATCGGACCATAAAAAGGTCTGTGGGTACTGTCATTCGTGGGTCTCTCTTATTCAATGTCAAAGGTTTCGCTTTCAATATGTTCTCATGCCGGGTGGGGGTTCGCTTGTGTTCGCTGTCACACGGAGGTGCCATGCCGCGCGGAAGGACCGCTCTAGGCCCCTCGCCGGGGCGCGGAAACTGCATCGAACACCTTATTTTATGCCCTGCGAAGCGCGCCCGGAAAGCGCCGCCGCCAGCCCAGTGGATGCATAGATCGTTTCCGTTGGATTGGCGCGTCTCTCCAATCCGCTTGCTCCGCCTCTGGACAACCGGCAAACGTCTGACAATTCTAGCGTTGCGGGCTGATTGTTTCGCGAGAGCCGTGTTCCAGGCGGCCTCTCAACCGGCAGCCAGCGCGGGTTCCGCTTCCGTCCGCTCGGCCACCTTCGCCGCGCGCACCACCCGCATCACGCTGATGTCGTCCTGCTGCCCGAATGCCTGCGCCGCCGTCGCCACTTCTGCCGCCGTAATCGGCTGACGCAACATCGCATCAATCCGTTCAAAGCCGAACAGATGTCCTTGCCCATCCTGAGCCTCCGCCACTCCGTCCGACAGCAGCATCAGCGTGTCGCCCGGTGCCAGCTGGAAATGCATCACTGGAAATTCCGCACTCTCCACCATACCCAGCGGCAGCGCCCCTTCCATCGGATATTCTTTCCCGTTCAGATACGGCGGCATGTGTCCGGCATTGGCGAGCGTCACTTTGCCGTCGCCCGTAATGTGCATCGCCAGGCAGGTCGCATGCGCCTGCCCGCGCCCCCACAGGCGCTGGTTCAGCGTCCGCAAAACAGACAGCGGGTCGAAGGTCGTGTCCGCCGCGGTGCGGATTGCTCCCACAATCAGCGCCACCAGCATCCCGGCTTGCAATCCATGCCCGGTTACATCGCCCACAACAATCAGGACGCTCCCATCGCTGCTGTCTGGAAGTATCTGGAAGAAGTCCCCGCCGACCACCCGAGCCGGCCGATACTCGCTCTCAATGGTCAGTCCCGGAATCTGCGGCAGTTGCTCCGGGATCAGCATCTGCTGCACCTGCCGCGCCTGCTCAATCTCCAGCCGCCACTGCTCGCGCTCCCGCTGCCCATGCAAAAACCGCCGCAGCAGCAGTACCGTAATGATGATCAGCGAAAGCACGGTTCCGACCTGCCTCAGGCCGATGGCAACTCCGAAGGGGAACCATTGTGGCGGCACATGCAGCACAATCAGCTCTTCCGTATACAGCGAGAAGGCCACCAGCACGATGGCGGGCAGCGCCAGCCAGCCCTCCGTCCTGTTTTTGCGGATGCCCCGGATGGTGACCCAGACCAGCAGCACGCCCAGCAGCAGCTTAAGAATCAGCGTGAGCGGCGAGAGCCAGACGATGGCATGGGCGGGGACCACGCTGCCGTAGAGCGGCGCCCGCAGCATGGCCGTGCCCAGACCCAACAGCACCACAAACCCCCACACCATGCGATGCAGCCGGACCATGCCTCCCAACCGGAACCAGTACGCCCAGAAGAGCACCCACAGCCCGATGCTGGCCGGGGTCAAAACCGCATCCTGAAGCAAAAAGAGGAGGCTTCCATTGATCCAGGTGGTGTAGTTGCCCACCATGACGCTGGCCACGATAGCCAGAATGATCGCGCATGTCAGGCCTAGCCAGAGATAGACCGGCTCGGTGCGATCCAACCAGAACAGACCGAAGGCCACTCCCAGGGCCAGCAGCAGAATCGTCATTTGAAAACATTCGCTATAGTTCGCCCGATCACTGGCATCCCAGTCCAGCTGAAGCAGGGCGCCGATGGTAGCCGCCTGACCCAGCACCGGCGGGCCATGCAGTCCACCGGCATCCGGATCGACCAGCGGTGTGAAGGCAGACATCCACATGCGAATGGCGAGGGTCGCAGGACCACCGCGCAAGTTCGCGGGCAGCGGGAAAGCCCGCGGCTGGGAAACGTACATCGTGACGCCATGCGCGGTGAACTGTCCAAACTGCCCGATGAGTTGGCCATTGACGTACACCTGATAGGCGTCGTCTAAGTTGTCCGGCATTTTGATCGCGAGCCGGGTCCGCCCATCCTGCACGTTGGTTTTCAGCCGGTACCAGGCATAGCCGGAATAGCCGCGATTGCCCCGCGCCGTCCACCCTGGCAAGTATCCGCTGCTGCCGATGTATGGATCGTACGATCCCGCCGGCGGCGTCAGGTCCATCGTGCCCCAGCCGGAGTCGTCAAAGTCCGGCTGCGCCCAGGCCATATTGTCGCCAGTTCGGAACTTCCAAAGCCCATCCAGCGGAACAGTCGCGTTGCCCAGCGTGATTGTCCGGACAGCATCACTCCCGGGCGCAGCCGCGTTTTGAGCCAGCAGCGGCAGGCTCGCGCACGCCAGCACAAATACGGCAATCGAAGACCGCAAATGCTGCAAAGGTTGACTCTTTCTGGGGGCTCTCCACAAATACCAGCCACACCACAGCCCTGGCAACGAAGAAATATCGCGCCTGAGAGATTCCTTCTCCCCGCTCGATGTGCGAAATCCTCCGCTCCCTCGGTCATCCCCCAAATGGCTCCCCAGGTAACCCATCAGTTTTTTTCTTGGAAAATTGGCGTATTTTCCGTCGCGCGCGAGAATGCTCTACCCGCCTCTTCTGGACAAACTAGTTGCCTTAGCAACCATATGGGCCAAAAGCTGCCAAATTGGTTGCTAAGGCAACCATATTTTCCTGATCCAAATTCGCCGAAAGAAGACCCCGCTCGCCGCCTTTTTAATCCCATGGAATACCATGACCCTAGGGATGCGCCTGCTGCTCCGGAGCCGAAACAACAATGACGAAAGAAGTCATCACCATCTCCAAAGAAGATTATTTAAAAGCCATTCTGGAAGCC
Source organism: uncultured Acidobacteriota bacterium (assembly GCA_963735505.1). Taxonomy (GTDB): domain Bacteria; phylum Acidobacteriota; class Terriglobia; order Terriglobales; family Acidobacteriaceae; genus JAKAAZ01. The sequence goes on from CAVTLR010000019.1 coordinate 1,588,869, forward strand.
GAATCAGAAGGCCAGACGGTTATTTCTTCGACCCTGGCCCATTGGCTATCTGTTTCGCCTCCCGCAGTTACGATGGCCCTGAAGCGCTTAAAACGCGACGGATATGTGGAAGTGAAACCGGACGGCATCGTTCGCCTGACGCCGAAAGGAAAAGAGACGGCCTATCACACCGCGCGTCGCCATCATTTGATCGAGCGCATGTTGTCGGAAATGTTTGGCATGGACTGGTATCGCGTCCACGATGAGGCAGAGCGCCTGGAACATGCGGTTTCACCGGCGTTCGAAGCCAAGCTGATTGAAAAGCTTGGAGAAAAAGGAACGTGTCCCGCACGGCAACTCTGTTTTGCCGGAAAGCCCGGACCAATTACGCAAACGCGGGCTGGTTCCGTTATTCGACGCGGCACAAAATGTGCCCTACACCGTTTCCTGCCTGCACGAACGAGATCCTAAGCTGCTGATTTTTCTCCATCATTCCGGCATTGGCCCGAACGCCCGGGTACAACTGCAGGCGCGCAACTACGACGAAACGGTAACCATCCAAACACCTTCTGGGACCATCACATTAGGAAGACCTGCCGCGGAGAGAGTGTGGGTGAAGCGACGGAAACGTTAGCATAAATTAATCTCCATACTTAACCATCGTTAACTATTTATGGCATACTGCGGTAAGAGGGTTTTTCCGCCGGAATGCCTGAACTCCAATCCCCAATTGAAGTGCGACCCAAGCCACGCCGGCCTTCCCTGCCCGACGTGTTCTCCACCGTACGGGTGTCGACGTCGCCGCAATTGTGGCGCCGAGCGCTTGGCTTCATTGGTCCGGGCTTCCTTATTTCCGTGGGATATATGGATCCTGGCAACTGGGCGACCGACCTGGCGGCGGGCTCGCGATTCGGCTACAAACTGCTGTTCGCCATCATGGTGTCGAATCTGCTGGCGATCTTGCTGCAAGGGCTTTCCATCAAGCTGGGTGTGGCGACAGAACAGGACCTGGCCCAGGCCTGCCGCGAACACTACAGCAAGCCGGTCACCATCGGGCTTTGGATCTTCGCTGAAATCGCTATTGCCGCATGCGACCTGGCAGAAGTGATCGGCTCCGCCATCGCGCTGCAACTTCTTTTCGGCATTCCTCTTATGCTTGGCATTGTGATTACCAGCCTGGATGTGCTGATGATTCTGCTCTTGCAGAATCGCGGCTTCCGCTACCTGGAAGCGTTGGTAATTGTCTTGATTGCAACCATTGGAGTGATGTTTGCGATCGAGATTTTCTTCTCTCATCCACAATGGGGTTCGATCGCCTGGAATTTATTTATTCCGCCGCGCGAAATTCTCTCGAACGGAACCATGTTGTACATCGCGATTAGCATCCTTGGTGCGACGGTAATGCCGCACAACCTGTATTTGCATTCCTCGATTGTGCAGACACGGGATTATCCGCGCACATCGAAAGGCAAGCGCGAGGCCATCTGGCTGGCCAATCTGGACTCGGCTGCCGCCCTGACCATGGCGCTGTTCGTCAATGCCGCCATCCTGATTGTTGCTGCCGCCGTGTTCCACCGTAGCGGGCATGACCAGGTCGCCGAAATTGGAGACGCATACAAATTGCTGACGCCGCTGCTTGGCGTCGCCGGCGCCAGCACCATGTTTGCAATCGCGCTGCTGGCGTCCGGGCAAAACTCCACCCTGACTGGGACTCTCGCGGGCCAGGTCGTCATGGAGGGCTTTCTTCATTTGCATCTTGCGCCATGGAAGCGACGATTGCTGACACGCCTGCTCGCGATTGTTCCGACCATAATTGTCACGGCGCTCTGGGGCATGTCCGGCACAGCGCGATTGCTGATCCTCAGCCAGGTGATTCTCAGCATGCAATTGAGCTTCGCCGTATTTCCCCTGATGGCATTCACCAGCGACCGCAAGAAGATGGGGGAGTTTGTCAATCGTCCCTGGTTGAAAATCCTCGGATGGTTTTCTGCCATCTTCATCGCAGGTCTGAACGGTTGGCTGCTGGTCCAGGTTTTTCTAGGACATTCTTAGTTAACTCCGGTTCATTTCAATCTCGTGAGCTACCCGCCAATTCCAGATGGCATCTACACCAAGGATGCGGGCTTTTTGTCACAGATGTTGCCCCACCATGCGAGGATCGAATGAATACCCAGGAAAAAGAGAAAGCTGAGAATCGCGCAGAGGATCAGAAAAATGCGGTACAGCCTTCCGGCTATGACGGGAAAAATCCTGCAACTGCCGGTCAAGGAGACACGGCCGTGCGCAGTCCTACGCCGGAAACGAAAAAAGGTGAGATTAACCCTTCCGCGCCGAACGACGTGAACCGGACGCCTGAGAAGAAATAAACGGCTCCAGCAGCTTTGCAGGAATGGCTTGACGCTTCTTCAGCATCGCCGTCCATGGATCATGACGCAGCCGCGATTTCCACTCTGAAAAATCTGCGACCAAAAAGCGCAGCGGGTTGGCGGCATCCAGTTCTTTCCAGTCCATCGGCACCGCAACCGGGGCACCGTGGCGAGCGCGCGGAGAGAACGGTGCGATTGACGTTGCCCCGCGATCATTGCGCAGATAGTCGATAAAGATTTTTCCCTTGCGATCGGCTTTCGTCATTTTGGTCAAGAATAAAGCCTTGTTTTCAGCTGCCATCTGGTTGGCGATGTCGTGCGCAAATTCCTTCACGACAGGCCAGTCATGCTCGGGCGCGATGGGTGCAACCACGTGCAATCCCTTTCCGCCGGTGGTCTTCAAAAAACTTTCCAGCTTACAATGTTTCAGTCGCGAACGAACTTCTTTTGCGCTCTCTGCCAGGGTCTTCCAGGGAATCGCCTCATCCGGGTCCAGATCAAACACCAGCCGATCGGGCTTTTCAATGTCGCGATTGGTGGAACCCCACGGGTGAATTTCAAGAACACCCATCTGCGCCAATCCAGCCAGTCCCAGAGCGCTCGACAGGGTGATGTAGGATTCGACAACTCCGCTCCTGCGTCCGCGAATGTCGATCCCCTCGATCCCATCGGGCAGGTTGTCAGTGACATGTTTTTGAAAGAAGCACGGCTTGGTGCTGCCTTGTGGACAACGAACAATGCTGAGTGGTCGATCCACAATGTGCGGCAGCATGTGTTCCCGCACCGCCCAGAAATAATCTGCCAGTTGCCGCTTGGTCAACTTGGTTTCTGAGTCGACCTGTTTGTCGGGATGGGTGAGTGCAATTGGAAATTCGTCGCCTGGCTTGCTGGGCTTGCTCGAGTTCGTTTTTGCCGCGAGGGTACGCAGAGCCGTTTGGCTGGAATGCTGGTGTCGCACCGAGGCACTCGCCACGCTGGGCTTTTTGTGCCCCGCTTTAGACGATGTCGTCTCTTTGCCTTTCGATTGCGACCTCGGCCGTGTCGACGCCGTCTCCACCGCAATCTCGCGCGTCACTTGCTTCGCCGCCTTGTCTTCTCGAAGGCCTTGAAAAGACGCCTGGCGAACGAGGTTGTCGGCGGTCCAGGTAGCAAACTTCACTTCACACACATATTTTGGCTGCACCCATTGGGCATCGCGAGCACCATCGGGCGGCACGCTGGAAAACGCGGGACGGGGCTGTCGAATTTCTTCCAGACGCCTGCGCATTTGCTGACGCCCCTGCTGCGTGAAACCCGTGCCGGTGCGGCCCGCGTAGACCAATTCCTTGCCGCGATAGTAGCCAAGCAGCAGCGCGCCAATTCCCACGCCGGTTTTTGAAGGTGGAGTGAATCCTCCGATCACAAACTCCTGCTGACGAATACATTTGATTTTCAGCCAGCTACCGCTTCGGCCAGAGGTATAGGGCGCGGAAGCCTTCTTCGAGACAATGCCTTCGGCTCCCAACTTGCAGGCCTTTTCAAAGATCTCTCCGCCGCGTGTCCCGAGGTGCTCACTGTATCGCAGAATGCCATGATGGTCGCCATCGGAAACCTGGGCCAGAATTTTTTCCAGAATGTTTTTCCTCTGCTCCAAAGAAAGGCCGCGCAGATTGTGACCATTCAAGTGGAGCAGGTCGAAGATCACATAGGTGAGCGGCTTTTTCTTGCCCTCCTGAAATGCGGCCTGCAGATCGGCAAAGCTGGTCTTTCCTTCTTCGTCGTAAACCACCACTTCGCCATCGAGCAACGCATCTTCCACCGGCAATTCCGCAAGGGCTGCGGCAATGTCCGGCATGCGGTGCGTCCAGTCGAGGCCGCTGCGGGTGATCAACGTCGCCGAACGGGATTTTTTGGCACGATCCGATACGATGCGGCCCTGCATACGATAGCCATCCAACTTCAACTCATGAATCCACTCAGAACCATCTGGAGCCTCGTTCACATGCAACGCCAACTGCGGCGGCACAAATTTTGGCAGCGATTCTCTGGGCGTGCCTTTCAATTCGCTCGCAAAGGACAAAACCGCGGTTGAGCCGGGGTTGCGTTTGTCGCGGCGATGATTTGCATGTTGAGACGTGCGGGCTGATGTTTTCTTTGAGGGCCGGGAGGGTGATTTCCTTTCTTCTTTCTGCTGCTCACTACCGTGCGTGCCCCAGACATGATCCTGATTTTCGGCGATCGCATCGAGATCGCGACCAGTGACAACGCTGTCGGGCTCTTCTTCTGTCACCGGAGGATCATCAGGGCCGCGCTCTTTGCCATCGTGCTCCTTGATCAGTAGCCAGTTTGCCTTCTTTTCACCCGCAGCTTTGCCGCCCATGCGGATCAACGCCCAATCGCCGCGCAGCTTTTCCCCTTTTAGCGTAAATTTCAGCCGGCCTTTTTCGAGCCCCTCCTCCACATCGCCGTGCGGCTCCCAGGTTCCGTGATCCCACAGCATGACGGTCCCGCCGCCATACTGCCCTTTGGGAATGATGCCTTCAAAGCCGCCATATTCCATGGGATGATCTTCCACCTGAACAGCGAGCCGCTTGTCACCGGGATAATAGCTGGGGCCTTTGGTGACCGCCCAACTTTTCAACACACCATGCCATCCGAGGCGAAAATCATAATGCAGCCGTGTGGCTGCGTGCTTCTGAATGACGAACGGTAATTCGGAATTCTTCGCGGCGCCACGCTTTCTCGAACCCTTATTTTCTCCGCGAGGCTCGGCAGTTACGTCGAAGTTACGCATGGATCGATAGCGCGATAGCTGTTTCTCAATGGCGGCGGAGCTGCGCGCGCGTGAAGCTTTTTTCTTGGGTTTAGGGGTCGCCATAACTTTACGCAGTCTTCTTTCGGCGGGCGTGCGACTTCACTAACTTCAAGCCGCCAGATTTTGACTTACTTTTCTTTTCCGCCGTGACATGTTTCGATGTCGACGGCCGGCCCGAGCGAGATGAGGACTGTTCGCCGACACTTTTGCGCAGGGCATCCATCAGGTTGATGACCTTGGCGCGCTTGGGAGCTTTCTCCTCCTTTGGAAGCGGATGATGCTCGATCTTCGCATCGATGAGCTCGCGCAGAGCGACCTCGTAATCGTCTTCAAATTTTGCCGGGACAAATTTTGCGGTGCTGCGCTGGATCAGTTCTTTCGCCAGGGCCAGTTGATCCTTGTCGATGCTGTGTTCTTTGATTCCAGAAAAATATTCGGATGCATCGCGGAGCTCTCCCTGATACCGCATGGTGTAGGCCATTAATCCGCGCGATTTTGGATCAGTGGGCGGCATCAGCGCGATCAGGTGTTCGCGGCCGGCAAATGCGGCCTCTCCTAAGCCGGCTTTGCCCGTTTCTCGCAATGCTTTTTGGATGACGGCGAAGGCCTGCGCCTGCGCATCATTTTGGGGGACGACAAAATATGGCTTCTCAAAAAATGCCGGATCGATTTCATCAATATTGATGAATTGGACGATCTCGAGCGTTTTTTTGCTGGGCATGCGAAGGTGCGCAATCTCCTCCGGCTCGATGGTGACGTACTCGCCTTTGCGAACTTCGTAGCCTTTCACGATGTCGGCGCGATCGACGGCTTCCTGATCCTGCGCAACGTTCTGATGGCGGATTCGTTCGCCGGTCCTTCGGTCAATTTGATGGAAGGCAATCTGGCTTGCGGCTTCTGTCGCCGGAAACAAGGAAACGCCAAAGGAAACCAGGGAAATCTGAATCTGTCCAGACCAATATGGGCGTGCCATGGACGGTGCCTCTTTTCTGAAATTTCTACCAGACACTAGGATTCATGCGCGTGCGCAGGGGGTGCCAAGCAGGTCGAAATTGGCTGTGCGGCCGATAGCGAACTAGCGGCGCCGACCAACGCAATAGCCGGCAACCCCGGCCAGGGTCAGGGCAACGAGGGGTAGCACGATGCGTGTCGGCGGCCAGCCAGGATTGCTGCCGAACACGGGTCCCACTTTCGGCAGATCGGGTTCCTTGCCGAACGCGTCGGTCGCGGCGGCAATGGTTGCCAGCGTTCGACGGCTGTTGCGACTGTTCAGGCGCTGCAGCGATTTCAATAGTGAGGGCGGTTCGCATCCCGGTGCGTTGCTGCGACATTGGTCCTCTGTGATGGCGTTGGCGACGGCGTCCACCTTTTCCGGATCGAGGTTCGCGAAGACGCGTGACAAGGCGAGAAAATTGCGCATGGCACGGATGCCCTCTGGCGTGCTGGCGAATTCGGAGACTTTGTCGACGATGGCATCACCGGCTCCGATGGCGCCCCGCAAGGTGTCGAGCACGCCGTGATCCTGCGCCTCCTGCAACAAATCGTATGCTGCCAGCACCGCCTTGGCATGCTGTACTGGAGCATTCTCCACTTTTGCGCGGAATTCATCCTGCTCGTTTCGGTGCGGGGTGTAGTCGCGAATCGGCTGGGCCATGGCGTTCCCTCCTGTTTACACTTGCAAGTTGGCAATTTGTACAAGCTTGTCGTCCGGTGCGGTTCCGGGCAAACGATAATCGCTGCGCTGCCATTTCCGTTCGACTTCGACTCCATTTTGCGGAGTGGGATGGCCATAGCGGAAATTGATACGGGGCAGCGGATTGGCTCCTTGCTCATCCAGCGGAATCATTTGCACTGTCGTCTCTTTGTACGCGGGAGTGTGCGTAGCGCGATCAATGCCCGCGCCTGTCAGTCGATTCACAGGCTGCTCACTCGAATTAAGAGGCAGGTAAATTTGTTTTCCTTCTACGCGGTCGGTGACCAGAACCTGCACTTTTACCTGGCCATATTTTGAGCGCAGACGGACCCATCGACCGGTCTTAATACCGCGATCCGCAGCCAACTCAGGAGAAATCTCCACCCAGGTATTCGGCGTCTCTTCCATGATTCCCTTGGAGCGGAAGGTCATGTTTCCCGCTTCGAAATGCTCCAGCAGGCGTCCGTTGTTCAGATGCAGATCAAATTCATCACTCACCTGCTCGCACGGTTCGATCCACTCCAGCGGATAGAATTTTGCCTTGCCGTCAGGAAATGGAAATTTCTCCGTAAAAAGGAGAGGCTGATCGGAACCGTCCGCAGCCACCGGCCACTGCAGCGATTTGTAGCCTTCGAGACGCTCGTAATTGACGCCGGCAAACAAGGGGCGTCAGCGACGCCACTTCGTCCATCACGTCAGACGGGTGGCTGTAGTTCCAATTCGCGCCCAGCGCGTTGGCAATGTCCTGAATGATGCGCCAGTCGGGTTTGCTTTCTCCCAATGGCTCGAACACTTGATATAGCCGCTGAATCCGGCGCTCCGTGTTGGTGAAGGTGCCCTCTTTTTCCAGGCTAGGGCTGGCCGGCAGTACCACATCGGCGTAGCGCGCGGTCTCACTCATGATGACATCCTGCACAACGAAAAATTCCAGTTTTTCGAAGGCGTCGCGGACATCATTTTCATTGGCGTCGGAGGTGATGGTGTCTTCACCCTTCAGATACATCGCTTTCAGTTTGCCCTGGTGAATGGCGTCGATCATCGCGTGATTGTCGAGACCGGTGTTGGTCGGCATCTTCACATTCCATGCCTGCTCAAAACGGGCGATCACCTCCGGATCGTCCACCTTTTGATAGCCGGAGACGATATTTGGCATCGAACCGAAGTCGCTCGCGCCTTGCACATTATTGTGGCCGCGCAACGGATAGGCGCCTGCACCCGGCTTCATGTAGTTCCCGGTGACCAGCAGCAGATTTGAAATCGACGTGGACGTGTCCGAGCCGCCACAGTGTTGCGTGACGCCCATGGCCCACAGAATGCAAACGCTGCCCGCCTGTGCGATTTCCTGCGCCACCTGCTGCAACGTGGCCACAGGAATTCCGGTCACTCGCTCCGCATATTCCAATGTGAACGGAGACAGGCTGTCGCGATACTCCGCGAAACCGTTGACCCAGCGATCGACAAAGTCCATCTTCGCCAGCCCATTGTCGATAATGTATTTCGAAACCGCGGAGAGCCACACCAAGTCCGTGCCTGGCTTTGGGCGAAGGAGAATGTCAGCCCGGCGCGCCATTTCATGCTCTCGCAAGTCAGAAACGATGAGGCGTTGGCCGCGCAGTTTGTGCGACTGTTTCACCCGCGTCGCCAATACGGGATGGCTCTCGGCCGTGTTGCTGCCGACGATCAGGACCAGGCTGGCAGCCTCAATGTCGCGGATGGAACCGCTGTCGCCGCCGTAGCCGACGGTGCGAGAAAGACCCATAGTGGCAGGTGTCTGGCAATATCTGGAGCAATTATCAATATTGTTAGTGCCGATCACGGCCCGAGCCAGCTTCTGCATCAAATAGCTTTCCTCATTCGTGCATTTTGAGGAAGCAATCAATCCAATGGCGTCTGGGCCATGCTCGTTCTTAATCGCAGACAATTTGTTCGCGATCAACTCGAGCGCTTCCTTCCACGTGGCTTCGCGAAATGTTCCTCCCTCGCGTATCAGCGGCTTCGTCAGGCGATCTTCCGCGTTCACATAATCCCAGCCGAATTTTCCCTTGACGCAGGTAGATATGCCATTGGTGGGGCCTTCGGCCGGTTCGACTTTCAGGATGTGGCGATCCTTGGTCCAGATGTCGAAGGAGCAACCCACGCCGCAGTAGGTGCAGACGGTCTTGGTGCGTTTAACGCGCTGTTCGCGCATCGCAGCTTCCACCTGAGACACAGCAAGGACCGGGCCGTATCCGGTTTCCGGTTCCACACCCTTGACGACATCGATCATGTTGTCGAGGGCCGTGCGCGGCAGAGCGGTAAAGTATCCAGCGTGACCGATCATCGATTTTTCCATGAGTGCGTTGCACGGACAGACGGTCACGCAGTGGCCGCACGAGACACAGCTGGAGCCGGCAATGGTTTCGCCGCCATCCCACAGGACCCGGGGATGTTGCGATTCCCAATCGATCGACAGCGTCTCATTCACCTGCACATTCTGGCAGGCCTCCACGCATCGCCCGCACAAAATGCATTGGTCCGGATCATATCGATAGAAGGGATTGCTGTAGTCGGCCGGGTAGGGCTTGGGTTTATACGGACGCTTCTGATGTTTCACATCGAGCAGCGCGGTGGTGTTGTGCACGGTGCAGTTTTCGTTGTTGTTATCGCAGACCGTGCAATAGAGCATGTGATTTCCCAGGATGCGATCGAAGGCTTCGCGCTGGGCCACATCGACGAGCTCGGATTTTGTCACCACCAGCATGCCGAGCCGTAACCGGCGTTCCGCAGGCACGCGCCAGGGTTCCGTTCACCTGGACCATGCAGGTATCGCAGGTCTGAATGGGCCCGAGCTGCGGGTGATAACAGACCTGTGGAATGATTCTGTCAATTCGGTTGAGGACATCGACCAGGCGCTCGCCAACCACGGCCGTCTGAATGACGCCGTCAATTTGAAGCGTGCAAGGGGTCGCTGAAGAATCAGGGACGACTTGGTGATCCAAGGAATGATTGTCCATCGTGGATGATCCCGGAAGAGGGTTTGCGGAGCCAGCAGACTAGCATCCGCTTCTGTCGATTGAGATGCGCAAGTCTCGCGGGAGGACGCTTTTCCTGCGCAAACTCGACCCGCGCCTGGACGCACGTCCGCAGGTGCGAGGATGATTCTCGACACGATCCTACATGGAATTATGTTGCAAGAATGCGAACCAACCTAATCGACAAATGCAGCGCAGGCCGTTGCCTCGTCCGGATGCAGGCTGGTGTATTTGTTCAAGCCCACCATGGTGAAAACCTTCTGAAAATGCGGCGATAAGCCGTAGCTCTGCACCGTACGATCGGACTTATTGGCAGCCATCAGAAGTTCAATAATGAGCGCGATGCCGCTGGAATTCATGTATTCCATTTTTGAGAAGTCGAAGACCAGCTTGCGAGTGGCCGCCGGAACCTGGTGGTAAGCGCCGAAAACAACATCACGAGAGGTACTGGTGATATCGCCGGTAAAACGCAACACGGAGACGGGGCTCCCGTCGGGTGCTTTCACCTCATCCACATGGGCACGGGTGTTCAATTGCGGTTGCATGGCCATATCGCTATCTCACTCCTCTTCCTTGTCTAGGCGAATCATTAAGCGTACGCAATTTCCACCGTGCGGCGTCTGTGTCCATTCGGCTTCGTCCACCAGGGCCTGCATCAGGAACATGCCCATGCCGCGCGCCTGTTCTTCGCCGTGCATTTTCCGGTCGATATTCGGTGGATTCATTTTCTTATGCAGGCCTGAACCTGAGTCCAGGATTTTCACTTCCAGTTTGCCGTCTTCCATGGATAGAACAATTCCAATACTCAGCCGTTCATCGAAGCGATTGCCATGTTCGATGGCATTGATGCAGGCCTCGGCGACTGCCGTCTTCAAGTCTTCAATCCGGTCGTCCGGAAACCCCATCAACCGGGCAACACCTGAAGCAGTCTGCATCGCAACCTTCTCAAATCCTAATTTGGAAGGAAGCCTCAACTCAACTGCGGATGTTATTTCCTGCACCATACTCAACCTCCGGAAGCAATCCTTCCAACTCGACTGCACAATTCGATGCGTTCCAACTGACTCCTGAGTAGCTACTGCACTCGCAGCAATGCCAGGGCCGTGCGATCATCCGTGAGTTCCACTTCCCCATCGAAGGATTCTACTGCGGACCAGACGCTGTTGAGCAATTGTTCTGCCTGTGTACCACGCCAGCCACGGACTTCTTCCAGGAGGCGTTCGGGTCCAAATTCCTCGTCTCCGCGAAACACCTCTGTCAATCCGTCCGTATATAAGAGAAATCGGCTGTTTTGCTCCAGATGATATCGCATCGAGGTGTAGGTCATCCCGGCCAGCATGCCAACGGGCGTTCCGCTGGCGCCAATTTCCTGAACGTTTTTGCCATGCACCAGAAAGCCAGGGTTATGTCCAGCGTTAACGACATCGAGGGTATGTTCCGCCGGATTCAGCTGGGCAAAGATGGCGGTGACGTATCGGCGGCGAGTTTCCGCACCGTCGGCTTCCTGAACATGATTGAGTTTGGCCGCCATTTCCTCCAATGGAAGGCCGGAGGCAGCCATGGCACGAAACGCAGAGCGGAAGGACGTGCCCACCAGGGCGGACGCCAATCCTTTGCCGGCGACATCGGCGACAACCATCATCCACCCGCCATCGGGTAGCGGAAGGATATCCAGATAGTCTCCGCCCACTTCATAGCAGGTTTGGGAGCGCGCGAAAATGCTGTATCCCGGAATCGCAGGCATGGATTGCGGCAACAGGCTGCGCTGAATTTCCCGCGCCGAGGCCAGATCCTGCTGCACCCGTTCCAGATCGAGCGTGCGCTCGTGGTAGCGAGCATTCTCAATCGCTACAGCGGCCTGCATGGATAAGTTTTCCAGAAAGTCCTGCTCATATAAGGAGAGCGGCGCACAATCGCGGGTAAGAACGATCATCTCTGTCAGCAGCGCTCCGCTGCGATCGAGCAGGGGGAAGCGGAAACAACCGCGTTTGGGGTCGGAAGTCGGCGGATGCAGCAGAAATCGCGGCTGAATCTCTCCATAGGAGAATGGAAACGCGGTGAAGAACGCACCCGCCATTTCAAGCTCGCGAACACTCAACTCCAGCACGGCACGCAGCACGCTGTCCAGCTCGATGGTGCCGTGAATTTTGTGGCTTGCCTCCAACAGCGCCTGCAAACGGGCGATCTGCTGCTGCAGGTGGAGGGTATTTTCGACTTCCATCACAGCTCCTTCTGCAGCGCCGTTCGCTGAGCGCGGAAACACATCGTGCCCAGGGGAGTCCGCTTTGCGGGATTCGTTCAATGACTCTATGAACAGCAAGATACATGAAGGATGAGCTTGCCGCTAAGCGAATTCGGCTAGCGATACGTCGTCAGGCTACCGGGTGTCTGCCGAAAGACAGACACCCGTGCCGCGAGCGAATCCCTCCCTTCCCTGGAAGGCCCCATAAGACCGGCCTTCCGACCCAGATTCTTTGCGTGGATGGGTCAGATTGGAGTGTTATTCTCGTGGCATGTTGCTCCAATCGAAGATAGCGGCATGTACTTTCTTGCTGGCCGCATCTCTCTTCGCGCAACAAAAGGAAGTGCCTGCTTCCCAATCGACCGGCAAAGCGCCGACCCCTGTGTTGGCGGTGGAAGGACTTGGTCAGGGCGCGATTCCCCTCGATGGCGCGTGGCAGTTTCACACTGGCGACAATCCCGAATGGGCGTCGCCGTCGTTCGATGATTCCGGGTGGGAGTCGATGCAAGTCAACGGCCCCTGGGGCAGCCAGAGTCATCCCGGGTACACCGGCTATGCCTGGTACCGTCGCCATGTGCAGATTCACACCGTTGCCGGCATCAAGACGAAGTATGCCCTGCTGATGCCGCCGGTCGACGACGCCTACGAAGTCTTTTGGAACGGCAAATCAATCGGGCAATTCGGCAAGTTCCCACCACGACCGCGGTGGTACTACTCCACCTTTCCTCGCAGTTTTCCTGTGCCTTCGGCTCAATCGGGGACAATTGCCATCCGAGTCTGGAAGTCGCCGCTGTTGTTCGTTGATCCGGCGTTGCTGGGCGGCATGTACGGGCCGCCGTTGTTCGGGGATGCAGACACAATCGACGCACAACTGGCAGCCTCCAACGCCCAGACCATGCAACAGAACCTATACGACTTCACCCTCGTCATCCTCTATGGGTTCGTGACCCTGCTGAGTTTGCTGCTCTGGAGCCGCAATCGCAAGGTGAAACTCTTTCTGTGGCTGGCCATTTTCACGGCGACTCCGGTATTGCTGTTTGTGATCCAGGGGGTGCTCCAGATCCCCATTGATTATGGGCTGGGCCGCGGATTGAATCAGCCGATCTATGCACTGAACCATGTGTCTCTCTGGTTTTTGTTGCTCTATTTGCTGCGGCTGGATGACCGTCCAACCCTGGCCCGATGGACTCGCGTCCTGGCGATAGTAACCGTCGTGGCGGGGGTACTGGATGGGGCGCTGGCGTTCTTCTGGGGCCACGCCGGCATCGGCATGCTGGCCCTGGATGCGATTCTGACGACATTGATCCTGGTAGTGGAAGTCTTTCCGTTTGTCATCATTGGAATCGGCATTCGCCAGCGGCTCGAGCCATCCCGCTGGTGGCTGGCGATCAGCGCCTTCGTGTCGCAGATGATCAATACGATTGCGGATGCCACCGTAGCTGGACAGCGATTTACTCACTGGACCATCATCTACTACAAGGTGACAACACCGCTGTTCACCGTTTTTGGCGTGCACTTCACCATCGCCGACCTGGCCGGTATAGGATTATTCCTCTCGATTCTGTATGCCGTTTATCGGTACAGCATGGAACAACAGGTGCGTCAGGCCGCCCTGGAGCAGGAGATGCATAGTGCGCGGGAAATCCAGCGTGTCCTGATTCCTGAGACGTTGCCGTCGCTGGAAGGATACGCCATGTCGAGTGCCTACCAGCCGGCGCAGGAGGTGGGCGGAGACTTCTTCCAGATCATTCGTGAAGAGGCAGGTTCGACGATCGTCGCGCTTGGGGATGTCAGCGGTAAAGGGCTGAAGGCCGCGATGAGCGTGTCTCTAATCGTTGGAGTGCTGCGCTCGTTGTCTGGCGAAAACTCCAGCCCTGTGCAGATGCTGCAGGGGCTGAACCGCTGTTTGTGTGGAAGACTTCAAGGCGGCTTCGTCACCGCAATTGTGCTGCGCCTGTTTCCCAACGGCAGAGTCGTCCTGGCAAACGCCGGGCATTTGCCGCCGTTTCTGAATTCAGGTGAGTTAGAGATCGAGGGATCGCTCCCGCTGGGGCTGCTCTCCTTCGCCGAGTACAACGAAATCCAGATTCGACTGCACCCTGGAGATCATCTCAGCCTCTATACAGACGGCTTGGTGGAGGCTCGAAGTTCAACTGGAGAAATCTACGGATTTGAGCGGTTGAACACGTTGTTTGCAACCCACCCGACTGCGCAGCAGGCGACGCAGGCGGCGGTTGACTTCGGGCAGGAAGACGACATCACCGTGTTGACGCTGACCCGCCTCTCCGCCGGCGAGGAATCCTCAACGTCGTTGACTGCCCCGTTCCTTGAGCCCGCCCCCGCCGAAGCATGACTCAATCCCTTCATCGGAAGCAGATCCAGCTGCAAACTAAAATAGAAAAGGCCCTCCCTCTTCGGAAGGGCCTCTTCTGCGTTCGGAGCTATTTAACTGCAACTGTAATGGTTACAGAAGCAGTTCCACTGGCGTAATTGGCGCTGCCACTGTAGCTGGCGGTCAGCGTCCGGCTCCCATTCCCAAGGGACGCTGCGGTCACCGTCGTTGCTGCCGTTCCGGCGGCGGTAACGGGTGCGGTTGCCAGCAAGTTTTTGCCGCTATAGAACGACACCGTGCCCAACGCATTCGGCGGACCGGCACTCCAGGATTGAATTGCAACACTCAGAGTTACATTTCCTCCTGTGGCGTACCAGGTGGATGGCGTTAGCTGGAGAATGACCGGGGCTTTGATCACTGTAAAGTGTACAGTGCTGGAATTAGCAGCTGCATAATTTGTCTGCGCCGCGTATCCCATCATCACGGTGTGATTTCCTACAGGTGGCATCGGGATCACGAAATTCGCCACTCCGTTGGACAGCGGCAAGGTAACAGTTGCGCCGCCATCATATTGATACGTGACCACCCCCTGCGGAGCCCCAGCCGCTGAACTGGTGTAGATGCCGCAATGGTAATCCGCGCCGTACGGGAAGTTTGCGTTCCAGCAGGAAGTACTCAGCTGGACCGGCACGGGTTTCACTGTGAAGATGACCGGTCCGGATACGCCGGCTGCATTATTGGAATCGCCAGAGTAGGACGCAGTCAGCGAATGACTGCCCACGTTCAATCGCTGGATGTAGAGATAGGCAGCGCCGTTCCCTTGCAAGGCAGAGCTTTGCAGCAGGGTGGTCCCGTCATACAGCTTCACCGTTCCAGTCGCTGTATGTCCACCGGTGGGCGAAACCTGAATCACGACGTTGGTTCCTCCCGGATAGGTGACTGTGTACTGGCTGAGAGTGACGTGAATCGACGAGTCATACGCTGTCACCACATAGCTGACCATTTGCGAGGATTTATTTCCTGCCGCATCCACCGCCATGACGGTGAAGGTCTTGTTGCCCGGCGTAGATGTGTCGACAGGACTGGTAAGAGGACCTGTGCTCAGTGGAGCCGAATCTGAAGTGAAGGTTGAAGCGCCGCAAGTCACGATGCCGGAACGATCATCCGTGCAACTGTAGGTCGCCGTCACCGGTTGGCCGACGGTATAGCTGCCGCTCGAGGGAGACAGTGTCGGCCCGGAGCTTACGGTGGGAGCAACTGTGTCCACATTGATCGGCACGGTGTAGTAGGAAGTCGACCAGCTGCCGGTGCCCGTCTTTGACGAAGTCCAGCTCCTGCGTTCCTGCGCAATCCTGGGCGAAATAGTAGAGCAGGTAGTTGCCGTCAGCATTCAACGCGACGGGTTGCGCTGGCGGGGTGAACGCCGGCTGTGAGGGGGCTGGAGGAGGAGGAATGGTGGTCGGGCATGAAACCGGGTTCGTGATCGCTGTGCCAGCGGATCCCGGGACACCCGGGGTAGGCACACTGCCAACCGATGCGGTGCCGTATGTAATGGATTGAATCGGGGCCGCGGCAAATTTAGACACGCCGGGCAATTGAGCTTCCATCAGGCCAGAAAGAATCGGCGGCTGACTGGAAAACGTGACATTCGGCGTCTGCGTGTTCACCCAGCCTCCAGCCTGCTGGTTGGCGACCGTCACTGTGGTCAAGGGTTCAGGAACGCCGTACACCGGAATAAAGGTTGAGTTGGGGTGCGATGTATAGCTGGATGAGGTATAGATTCCCGGACCGCTGAAGTTGGCCAGCAGATTCTGCGGACAAGGCAAATTCCCCAATCCAGACGCGGGATCAAAAGCGCACGGGCCGCCCTTCCACGGCTCGCTGGCCATCAGGAAACCGATCCCTTCATGAAACGTTGGACCATTCGGGGTCGAGATGTCCTGCAGGCTGAAGCTAGGCCCGTCGAAAATGTCCTGGAACAACTCGTTGGGAGCCGATGAGATGGGGCAGTTGGCGCCACTTTCGGCGGGATCCGTTCCTACCGCGCATTCCAGCGTAAACAGCTTGCAAGCCGGTTGGCCGTTGGCCAGCACTTCGCCGGTGTGGATCAGGCAATTCGATGTCGAAAACGGCGTGTCAACTCCATAAACCGATTGAAAGGTGCTCGGATCGACAGCCGCGTCCTCGACGCCTGGGATGGTGCCGTTCTGAATCGCCAGCGTATCAGTCGTAGAAGATTCAGCAGTAGACAGATCGTAGACGAACTGGACTTGCAGGCCGCTACCCGTGTTGAAGGTAAAATTCTGCGTCAGTTGTTGCGGCGTTGGATTCGACGATATGGGATTGCCAGTAATGCTGCCGCCGCCCGTCACACCGCCCTGGGTGCAGTTGGTGGTCAGGTAGAGCGAGGAACTGGCAAGTTCGCCGCCACCGTCCACCTCGCTGATGGTGATCTGATTCGAGCCCGAAGCGAGACTGTTGTGAATGTCGATGGGTGGAACGCCGCCATTGGCCAGGGTGACGCCAGTCGAAGCGGCAAACGAATCGGGATCCTGCCCTGTCAGCTGACCGGCGCTCGCAGCGGATTGGTATGTCGTCGTGAAGCAGTCAGCATTCGACCCATCGGCAGTTCCGCCCGTGCAGACGTTGGTAGGTCCCGTCATGGATGGCGAGCTGGTGCTGACCTGAATATTGTTATCGACCAGCAAATTTCCGCCATTGGCGGAAGAAAGCACACCGGTCGGAGAACCGGGGCAGGTCAGATTCAGCGTGTTGCTGTTGAAGGTATTCGGTGCATCATAGGTCGTTCCGTCAACGGAAGCGCGCACATTTACTGGACCGAAGAGTTGGATGGAAGTCTGTGCGGACAGCGCCGGAACAACCAATGCCATACATGCGACGACGAGGCTGTGGCGGAGAAACGAAGATTTCTTCATGTGGGTGCTGCTCCTTGTGCGATCCGGTGAATCGTGGGGACGCGACTCGCCGTTTCGACGAATCTCGAGTGAGCCATGCGCTTTTCTACGGGGACTTGTGGGCGATCACTGGGACCAAGAGGGGAGCCTGGCCGAAATTGAAACGAGCGCCAGTGAAGGCGAGCTAATCGTAACGTTGCGGGCGGAGGCGTGTCAATACAGATCGCGAGCCCGATGTGATAAGGGTCACGCGTGTTGGTGCGCCAGAACACGGCCATGGGTAACCCATGAGCCTCTAATGGAACCGGCGAAGGTACGGTCGCAAACAGACTTGAATTATGACGATCGACGCCCAGGGCAGCGGGTTCAACGCGCCCAGCTACGATGAGGTGAAGCATGGCAGTCCAGCCACGCGGGAAAGTTACCATCGATGCCGAAGAATGCAAGGGATGCGGGCTGTGTATCGCCTCCTGTCCGCCGCAATGCCTGGAGCTGGCTCCGGAACTGAACGCCAATGGAGTGCACCCCGCACGCTGCACAGGACACACTTGCACCGGGTGCGGCATCTGCTTTTACTGCTGCCCGGAGCCCGGCGCAATCACTGTCTACCGCATGAAGGCAATGCCTTCGGACGCGAAGGATGGCAAACATGCGCCAACTTTGTAAGGGAAACGTGGCGCTGGTGAAAGGTGCGATCCTTGCCGGATGCCGGGGCTACTATGGATATCCGATTACCCCAGCGAGTGAAATTGCCGAGGCTGCGGCCCTCTATTTTCCTCAAGTAGGCGGAACCTTTCTGCAGGCAGAAAGTGAAACCGCCGCAATCAATATGGTCTATGGAGCAGCTGCCACTGGGCTGCGCGTGATGTCGGGCTCTTCGGGACCGGGGTTGAGCCTGATGCAGGAAGGGATCTCTTACCTGGCCGGCGCGGAACTGCCTTGCGTGATTGTGGATGTGATGCGGGGCGGTCCTGGACTGGGCAACATTGCGCCCGAGCAAAGTGACTACTTCGCCATGGTGAAGGGTGGGGGCCACGGCAACTACCGCAACCTGGTGCTGGCTCCTGCCTCGGTGCAGGAAATGGCGGACTTGACCATCCTGGCGTTTGAATTGGCTGACAAATATCGCAACCCCGCGGTAATCCTGGCAGATGGATTTATCGGGCAGATGATGGAGCCGCTCGACCTGGAATATCGAGAGGTTTTACATCCGGAGAAACCCTGGGCGGTGAAGGGCACGCACGACACCCGCGGCAACCTCATCAGTTCCATCTTCCTGGAGACCGACGGACTGGAAGAGCACCAACGCAAGATGGAAGCCAAATATCGGCGGGCTCAGGAAGTGGAATCGCGATACGAAACCTGCCAGACCGAGGACGCAGAGATTCTTCTGGTCGGATACGGAATTGTGGCTCGCATTCTTCACTCCACCGTCGAAGCGCTGCGCCGGCAGGGCGTAAAAGCGGGCCTGTTCCGCCCCATCACCCTGTGGCCCTACCCTTCCGAGGCACTCGTGGAAGCAGCGGCGAATGTGGAGAAAGTGTTGGTGGTAGAACTCAGCAACGGCCAGATGGTGGAAGATGTTCGCCTGGCGCTCGATGGTACCGTGCCGGTGGAGTTCTACGGACGTGGAGGCGGCAATGTACCTTCCGTCAAGGAACTGCAGGAGCAAGTACTGGCCCGAATCGCAGCAAGAGTTTGATCTGCGACGAGCCACGTCAGCGGTGGGCTGGAAGAGGGTTTGACCATGGAAAGCAAAAGCGGGATTGGCACTAGAACTCCAACAGACCTGGCTGAGGCCGGAGTAGTGGAGGGTGCGCCAACGAATGGCGAGGTCTATGAGGTCGTCCACTCGAAGTCGACCGTGTTTTATGACCAGTACAGCCGTAAAGCCGAAGGAAAGAAGCAAACCCACTACTGCCCGGGATGCGGGCACGGCCTGGTCCAAAAGCTGATCGCCGAGGCCTTGCAGGATCTGGGCCAACAGGACAATACCATCTTCGTTAGTCCTGTGGGGTGCTCTGTTTTCGCGTATTACTACTTTGACGTGGGCAACGTTCAGGTTGCGCATGGACGTGCGCCGGCATCGGCATCGGCGATCAAGCGGTCCTGCCCTGATCGCATGGTCATCTCCTACCAGGGAGACGGCGACCTGGCTGCGATTGGGACTGCAGAAATTGTGCACGCGGCGAATCGCGGCGAGAAGATCACGGTCTTTTTTGTGAATAACGGAATCTACGGCATGACCGGCGGGCAGATGGCGCCCACCACCATGATTGGCGAAAAGAGCACCACCTCTCCCTGGGGACGGCGCCCGTCGAATGAAGGCTATCCGCTGCACATGGCGGAGATGCTGGCCACGCTGGAAGCGCCGATCTACATCGAGCGAGTGGCGCTTTCCGACGGCAAGAACATCATGAAGGCGCGGCGAGCGATTCGCAAGGCACTCGAAATTCAACGTGCCGGCGCCGGATTTACATTCGTTGAAATTCTGTCGCCATGCCCAACCATCTGGGGCAAAGATCCGGTTGCAGCCCGCCAATGGATTGCTGACAAGATTGTTCCCGCCTTCCCCCTAAATGTATTCCGCGACCATCCGCCGGCTCCGCTCGCAGTGAAGGAAGCTGTGCCGCCGATCCATTCCGTCGCTCACGTTCTTGGAATAGCTCCCGAAGAAAATGGTCATAGGCCGGCAAAACCGCAATTCGACCATCCTTTTGAAGATGTCAAGATCAAGCTGGCCGGCCAGGGAGGTCAAGGCGTCCTGCTGCTGGGCCAGCTCTTGATTGAAATGGGAATGCGCGAGGGATTGGAAGTCAGCTGGCTTCCGTCGTACGGGCCGGAGATGCGGTCTGGTAGCGCTCATTGCCACGTTTGCCTGTCAAGCGAACCGATCGGCTCGCCGCTGGTTTCGCATCCCGACGTGCTGGTGGCGATGAATGAGGTTTCCCTGCGCAAGTTTGCCCACGAGGTGGCCCACGGCGGCGTGATTTTATATAACGGAGATTCCGCGCCGGAAGACTTCGTCGCCCCCAACGTGCAGGTGGTGGCGATTCCAGCATCCCAGATCGCCGACAAACTTGGATCAATCAAGGTTGCCAACATTGTGATGATGGGGGCGCTGCTGGAAGAGACGGCATGCCTGGGAGCGCGAACTGCCTGGAGCGTGCTGCAAGACAAGGTGAAGAAGCTGGACCTGCTGGAACTAGACCGCAAGGCGCTGAACGCAGGACGGCTGTTTATCGACGAGCATGCCCATATCGGCGCGCTCGATCAGCCGGATGGATTCGCGTAAAAGCAGCGAAAACCGCCGCGCTCCTTACTTCACATTCGAAGAGAGCTCGGCATCGTTCGACTGCAAACGGAACTGGGAGAAGTCTCCGGTTTCATCGAACGAACCCAGACCCACCTGGCCGCATGCAAACGTGTGGTCAATGACAGAAAACCTTGGGTCTTTCTCATTGTCCACAAACACCTCGATCGACCCAGTGCCAACATTGCGTACGATGCGCACATGGTGCCAGGCTTTATCAGGCAGCGCGGGTGTGGCCTGTAGACCCGCGATTCGATAACGGGGCTTGCCATTCACAAGAAAGATGCCGTTGTGCACAGAAATCTGGGTACCCGGATTCTCGGAAAGATGGACGTAATAGAAGTGGAGGGTGTCGACGTAGTTGAATACGATAATCATCGAGCCGCCGGCGCGGCGCACGTCGACGTTGAGGGCAAAGCTGCCGACTTTGACGCCCTTGAGCCGAGCAAACTGCATCGGACGTCTCGGGACGAGGGGCTCGCGGTTGTGCTTCATGTGCAGGTAATGCAGATCGCCCTGCTGCAGAATCTCCCAGTCCTCAGGGAACGGCATATCCCAGGCCTTCAGACTTCCGGACGTGAAGTTATGTTGGATCGAAATCTTCGCCGGATGTGAACCGCACTGCGCGAGCGCCCATCGACTGGAAGTGCAGGCAAACGCCAGACACGTTGCGATGAGGAAGATACTCCGAATCCGCATGGAAATTAGCTTAATCATTGCACCGCCGTGATTCATTGATCATCCGAAACTCGAACTTCATTGTGACGCGCTCTGCGCCGATAAAAACTTCGCGCGGGCTTCAGTCGCAAAAAGTTCGGCCGCACCGTCCTTCCCATCCTAATATCAATCCACACGACGACGCTTCCAACATGCGGCAATGCATCCGCCTTAGGTGGCCAAACAGAATATTGCAAAACGCCGGAATCGAATCGTTTCATTGACTCTCCCATTCGGCACACGCTAGTCTGAGTGCGATGCGTAGAAGAGACTTTGTCAAAGCAATTGTGGCTGTTCCGGTCACAGCCATGCCGATCTTCGGGCAGAATGCCGCTCCTGGCACGGCAGAAAAAACCTCCGAACCGCAATCCAAGTCGACCGCAGCCGCTCCGCCGGCACCTGAAACCGCGCCCAAACAGATTGAAGAACCACAGAGTTTCGGCTTCCAGAGTCCTGCGATTCCATCCACCATTCCGGATGAAATTGCGACGACCGAACAACATTATTTTGATGCCGAGCAAATGGCGACGCTGCGCAAACTCGGCGACATCCTGCTACCTCCGATGAATGGGTATCCGGGATCGACGCAGGCATCCGCACCGGAGTTCATTGATTTCCTGATCAGCGTATCGCCGGTCGAGCGGCAAAAGATGTATCGGTTCGGCCTGGAACGCCTGAACACCGAGGCGCACAAACAATTCGGCATTCCCTTTGCGCGGGTCAACGCGCAACAAGCAGATGCGCTGCTGCGACCGTGGCTGCGAACCTGGATGGTCGATCATCCGCCGACAGAACCGTTTGCACGTTTCATCAATGTGGCGCATGAAGATATTCGCACCGCGACCATGAACTCACAGTTATGGAGTATCGCGGCGACTTCGGCCGGCGAGCGCGCTCCCGGCATTGGCTGGTATTGGTCGCCAATCGATCCTGACATTCAAATGTATGTGTAAAAAATAGGAGATGCGTTCCGCATGCCGGAGGAAACTGTTGATGTTTTGATTGTTGGCTCAGGTCACTCCGGAGGCATGGTAGCCAAAATACTCACCGAAAAAGGCATCTCCTGCGTCATGCTGAACGCCGGGCCGATTGTCGATTTTCAAAAAGATCGCGAACTGAAGCCCGCGTATGAACTGCCCTATCGTGGCTTTAAGATGCCGGGGCGACTGCCGCATGTTTTTCAAGCCGACGAGTTCAACGCCAACACCTGGGTCGACGAAAAAGAAGTTCCTTACACATTCAATCAGAATGAACCGTACAACTGGGTGCGCGTGCGGCTTTTCGGCGGCCGCTCTCTGTTCTGGGCGCGTCAATCCTTTCGCCTCAGCAATTACGAATTCAAAGCCAAAGATCACGATGGATTCGGGACCAACTGGCCCATCGATCTGTCGGACCTGGCTCCGTACTACTCTCGCGTAGAAAGCATTTTCCGGGTCAGCGGCCATCCGGATGGGTTGCCGCAATATCCCGACGGCAATTTTGTAGTCGATGACTCACCGTGGTCGGGATCGATGCAGCGCTTTATCGCAGCCGGCAAAAAGATGAACGTTCCGGTCTGCAAAGCACGCAGCGCCATGGGCCGCAACGGGCTAGCCAGCTCCATCAACCTACTGTTGCCGGATGCCTTTGCGACGGGCAAGCTGACTGCCGTGCCCAATGTTGTTGTTCGCGAAATCACCGTAGATAAAAACACCGGGCTCGCCAACGGCGCCAATTTCGTCGATCGCCATTCACGCCGCGAAATGTCCGTGAAGGCAAAGGTTGTCGTACTGGCGGCTGGATGCCTAGAGAGCACGCGCCTGCTGCTGAATTCGAAGTTAGGAAATTCCAGCGGAGTCCTGGGGCATTATTTGATCGATAACATCTACGGTCCAGGAGTGGTCTGCTCGGTGCCCGAAGCGCGCGACGGCAAAGCCCCACCGGACTTGATGGGAGGCGGCGCGCTGATTCCACGCTTTCGCAACATCACCACGAAAGCGCCGAACTTCATCCGCGGCTACGCGTTGAATGTGTGGAGCAGCAATCGGCCCATGGATTCGCGAAACTTTGCAGCCTACGGGGTGGAGTTGCAGAAACAACTGGACAGCTATTACGGCAGCGGTTTTTCGATGAGCATGATGGGTGAGGTTCTCTCACATTACGAGAATCATGTGAGCATCGATAAGAATGTCGTGGATGCCTGGGATATCCCAGTGCTGCACGTAGAGACAAAGTACGGTGACAACGAAATCAATATGTCGCGCGATGCCGTAGATACAGGCGCGGCCATGGCGGAAGCGGCAGGCTTTGAAGTGCTATCGAAAAATTACGAGCCCAATCCTCCGGGCTACAGCATTCACGAGCTGGGCACGTGCCGCATGGGCGACGATCCCAAGACCAGTGTGCTGAACAAGTGGAACCAGAGCCACGACATCAAGAACCTTTTCGTTGTGGACGGCAGCAGCTTTGTCAGCACTGGATGGCAAAATCCCACGATGACAATCCTGGCCCTTTCCATGCGCTCAGCTGAGTACATGGCGGAGCAGATGCGACAAAGGAACATTGCATGATGAAATCCTGGAGACTACTTTCGCTGCCGATGCTCTTTGCCTTGTGGGCTCCGTCGCACTTCAGCGCGTCAAGTGTGGCGACGGCATTCGCGCAGACTTCAACAGGAATGAAAACCAATTCGCCGACGCAAAACAATCCCGCCAGTTCCGGCAGTACCGCAGCGCAAGGGTCCACTTCGGCATCCCAGGTCGAACCACTGCGCGGGCCGGTGCAGCCAGTTCCCTTCAGCCATGCAGAGCATGCGGGAACGCTGAAGATGCCATGCGAATACTGCCACACACTATCGCGGTCCGGCGAAACATTGATGATCCCGCGCGCCTCATTCTGCATGCAATGTCATCAGACAATCGCCACCGATAACCCTGGCGTACAGAAGTTGGCAGAGTATGCCAAAACGGATCGTACGATTCCGTGGGTGAGGATATATGAGCTGCCCTCGTTTGTCAGCTTCAGCCATAAGGTCCATTTGCAGCATGGCGCTACATGCGAGGAGTGCCATGGGAAAGTTGCCCAGCGAACCCGGCTCTACAAAGAGTCCGACATTTCCATGGCAACCTGCGTCAACTGCCACCGCACCAGGCAGGCGAGCATCGATTGCAGTACTTGTCATATGCTGGAGCAGTAGTGAACGCAGGAGATATTCCGTCTGTTCCCGCGATCCGCGCAACGATTCAGAACCCCGACCCACAAGGAGATGCCGTGAGATCCATGACTCGATTGCTTTCGGCGGCTGCGATGGTTTTGCTGTTATCTGCCGCAGCCCATGCGCAAAATGAAGGCGCGACGCTGTTCCAGTCCAACTGCCAGATGTGTCACGGTACAGATGGAAAGGGGTCGACACCAACTGGCCAGGCCTTGAAGGTTGTGAATCTTCATAGCCCAGAAGTGGTGAAGATGAGTGATGCGGAGCTTGCCAACGTGATCAGCAAAGGCAAACAAGCGATGCCCGCCTTTGGTTCCCGGCTAACCGCACCCCAGATTGAAAACCTGGTTTCTTATATTCGGACGCTGCAAAAACAATAACTAGCTGCGGAATTGGTCCGCGACTTCACCCACTGAAAAAGAATAGGCGGATGACCATGAAATCACGAAGAGACTTTTTGAAAACCGGCACTGCCGCTCTGCTCTACGGTTCAACCTTGATGCGTGACTCCTCATTGAATGCGCAGGAGAAGGCGAAATACCTGGACCTGCCGCTGGGGATTCAGCTGTATTCGGTTCGCAATCAGCTGCCGACCGATTATCAAGGCACACTGAAGCAAATCGCCGCACTTGGCTATCGCGAAGTCGAAGCCGCCGGTTTCTACAATCACACCGCCAGCGAGGTAAAGCAGGCGATGCAGCAGGCGGGTCTTCGCTGTGTCAGCGCGCACTATTCTTACGACGATCTGAACGGCCACGTCGATGAGATCGTAGAGTTCATGAAGGTGATTGGCAGCCATTACATCATTTGCTCCTATCCCGGGCATCACGGTGGCCATGGCCCGACATTCACACTGGAGGAATGGCGTTGGAATGCGGGCGAGTTCAACAAGTTTGGCAAACAAATCAGCGCCGCAGGATTGAAATTCGGCTATCACAACCACACCATGGAATTTCACGAAGAAGACGGCGTGGTGCCGTACGACGAACTGATGCGGCTGACAGATCCCCAATACGTAACCATGGAGATGGACCTGGGTTGGGTCACCGTAGGTGGCGGCAATCCCATCAAGCTGCTGCATCGCTACGGAAACCGTATTTCTATGCTGCACGTCAAGGACTTCAAGCCTTTCAAGATACCGCAGACCATTGAAAATCCTCCGACCGCAGCCGCGCTCGGACAAGGCTCCATCGACTACCGCCCAATCTTCGCGGCCGCCGCGCAGACCGGACACATCAAGCATTGCTTTGTCGAGCAGGAAGAGTACAACATGCCTGTCATGCAGGAACTGAAAATTGACGCAGAATATATGCGGAAGCTCCACGCCTAGGCATCGCCGTGAAACGGCCCTACAAAAGCAATGAGGACAGAATTCAATCTGTCCTCATTGCTTTTAGTAGAGGCAGCGATGTAGCAGCTAGATATGCGGTGCCCAGCCCTTTTCGTACTCTCTCCCCCACATCTTCATGGCCTGCGGATCGTTCTGGATTTTTCCGTCCGCGGTATCAAGATGCAGTTCTCGTTGCACTTCCCAGGCAATATTGGACAGCTGCAGCATGGTAACAGCAATGTTACCAACGGAAACTGGGGCATGAAGCGGCGCGCCCGTCCGAATTCCAGCGATGAAGTTGGCAAAATGCGCGTCGGTCATGGAATCGCGACCGACAAGGTCGGAAGACGACGATGACTCGCCGACCTTGAACTCGCTGGTCTTCTTTCCGTCAAGATCGTAAATCTCATAACCGCCGCGATCGACCAGCACGGTTCCCGTAGTACCCATAATGGTGGATCCACGATCCCGGTGATAAAACTTCATTCCCTGGCAACTCTTCCCTTCCCAGTCAATCATCTTGTCCGGATATTCATAGCTGGTGACCAGCGTGTCATAAAATTGCCAGTCATCTTTGAATTGATATCGACCACCGGACGACGTGACACGTTGCGGATAATCGACTCCGAGCGCCCAACGGCAGACGTCGACCTCATGCGTACCATTGTTGAGCGCCTCGCCGGTGCCGTAAATTCTGAACCAGTGCCAGTTGTAGGGCTGCACGTTGTCTTTGTAGGGTCGGCGCGGCGCCGGACCCTGCCACAGATCCCAATCCAGTTGCGGCGGCACGGGCACTACCTTTCCAATGCCAATGGATTTTCTGGTGTTGCTGTACCAGGCCTTGGCGTAATACGGCCGGCCGATCAAGCCATTGTGAATCTTATCGACGATTTCAATCGTGTAATCAGACGACCGCTGTTGCGTACCCATCTGCACCAGCTTGCCGTATTTGCGCTGAGCTTCGACCAGCAAAGCGCCCTCCGCCGGATTATGACTGCATGGCTTTTCTACGTAGACGTTCTTACCTGCCTGCAGACCGGCAATCGCCATAGGAGTGTGCCAATGGTCTGGCGCAGCAATGGTAATGGCATCGACGTCTTTTTGCGCGAGAATTTCACGGAAATCTTTCGCAGGCGCGGCCGAGTATCCCATCTCCTGCTGCACGCTGTCGGCAAATTTTTTCAGGGTGTTGCTGTCGACGTCACATACATGCGTAATACGAACCGCGTTGCTGTTGGCTTTGAGCGCGGACAAGTGCGCATAAGCGCGGCTATGCAAACCAATCACGGCAAAGTTCAATCGATCGTTGGCGCCTAGAATCCGTGCGTAGCTTTTTGCCGTCGATCCAACCGCCAGGCCGGCGGCTCCGATCGCAACAGTGTCTAGAAATTCCCGTCGAGTGACCATCTGTCTCCTTTGATACGAGGTTGTCGCTTTCATCAGCATGGGCAAAAGAATTGCAACCGGCTAATCTTCAAGAACTTCAGCGGGCGATTTCTTTCGCAAGTCACGTGCTGCCAGAATCAATGTTGCCTAAACCGTAGAGTATTTCTGGCAAAGAGTTCGTATCTGCGCCACCAACTTTGGCACGCCGGTCTCGGCGTCGGGACCTTCAAATTCGGCCGACATATAGCCCTTGAAGCCGGCCTGCGCAAAGAGTGTCCACACGCGGTCGAAATCTACCGGGCTCTGGTTGTACTCGAATCGATCGCGAATGTGCGTGTTGGTCGCATACGGGATGCATGCGGCGATCTGCGCATAAACATCTTGCGTGGCTGTAGGGATGAAGTTGGTGACATCCAGATTGATCCCGGCGTACGGGGAGTTCACGCGATGCATAATTTCCAGACACACATCGGCGTGCTGGGTTACGCCGCTGTGATCCTCCACGCCCAGCATGATGCCCTTCTTTCCGGAGTAGTCGGTCGCCGCCTTCATCGTCTCCACGGTCCAATCCACTCCCTGCTGCAGCGTGGCGCCAGATGGCAATTCGCCAGCAAACACGCGCAGATGAGAGGCTCCAAGGCGATCGGTGACATCCACCCACTTTTTGATTTCCGCCAAACTCTGCGTGCGTTTTGAAGGATCGGCCTGAACCATGCTGACGCCGCACGCCGATCCGGAAAAGGGCATCGCATTCTTGTATGCCAGGTGACGAAGGCCATCGAGATATTCCGGATCTGTCGATTTCAGATAGTAGGCGGTCATATCGACTCCATCCACCCGCAGCTCGACCGCTTTGCGGATGAAGTCTTCCATGGTCATCGTCCCTTTTCGCAGGGCTTGATTATAGGAGTAGGCGCAACAGCCGGCAAAAAGCCGCGGCATCTTTGATGTGTCCGTGGCCGGTGCGGCGGAGGCCTGTGCATCGGCGGTTGACCCAGACCATTGTGAGCCAGCAGCGGCGAGTCCAGCGATTCCTACAGTTTTCAGAAATTTTCGACGCGGTATCGAGTGCTGCATTGCGCCTCCGTGGACGAAGTTCGATTTAGGTGGATCTTTCCTGCTTGGTGCTGAATTGCGTCAGCAGAAATGTTATTGCGGACGAGCGTTGGTGCGAAAGAAATTATAATCCGGAGCAAAGAAGCCTGGACGAGCGCGCGGTGGCCAAATACATTTTGCAAAGGAGACAGTCCCAATGGAAGAAGAGCAGAGGAAAATCAATCGTCGTGACTTTATGGGGCAGGTGGGGCTGGGGGTTGCGGCCCTGGGAAGCTTTCCCGGCAAGCAAATGTTCGCCTCGAGCCGGATCATTGGCGCGAATGATCGCATTCGAATTGGAATTATCGGCGCGGGAGATCGCGGACAGGAAGACCTGAAGAGTGCCTTGCGACAGCCGAATGTCGAATGCGTTGCCGTTGCTGATGTGTATTCGCGGCGTCGCGACCAGGTGAAAAGTTTTGTTCCGAACGTCGCCGCCTATGATGATCCGATGCGTTTGCTTGACCGCAATGACATTGACGCTGTAATTCAAGCGACGCCGCAGCATCTGCACGCAAAATATTTTCTGGCGACGCTGGCTTCAGGAAAGGACCTGTATTCCGAGAAGACCATGGCGTGGGATATTCCCGAGGCAGCTGCGTGTCGAGCTGCCGCGAAATCTTCCAAGCAGGTTGTGCAGATTGGAATGCAGGATGAGAGCTCTGGCGAGTTAGCAGACGCGAAGCAATGGATTCAGGAAGGTTTGCCTGGCAAGATCACCATGGTCGAATCCTGGATGAGCCGCAACACGCGGCAGGGGCATGGACAATGGGTACGACCTGTGCCGAGCGACTGCAATCCGGCGCACGTCAACTGGGACTTGTTTCTTTCCGGGCGGCCGAAGGTTCCATTTGACGGCTACAAATTTATCAACTGGCGTCTCTACTGGGAATTTTCCGGCGGCAACATTACAGAGAATATGGTGCACCAGATTGGATGGATCATCACCGCGATGAATCTGGAATTGCCGAAGGCCGCGAGCATGATGGGTGGCGTATTTTCCGAAAAGGATGGGCGACAAGTCCCCGATACGATCAGCGTCAGCTTTGAGTATCCGAATGATTTGCTGGTTGCATGGCAATCTACCTTCAGCAATGAACGGTACGGTTTGGGCGAGCATTTTCTAGGCAGCAAGGGCACGATCGCGCATGTGAGCGGGTCCAACACCATGGAGACGGGCGACTTGAAAGCGGCCAATCCGAATTGGGACGAAGAAAATGCTCCCGGGCCGATCAACTATTTCCCTGAGAAAATCAATAATCCGAGTGGCGTGATGCTGCAGGGGAAAAATCCCGGAGTGAATCACATGGCGAATTGGATGGCTTGCATTCGTGATCGCAAACAGCCAAACGGTACTGTCGAAATCGGCTACCTGTCGGCGGTCGCTTGCCACATGGCAAACCTGTCTTACAAGCAACAGCGGCGGGTGACGCTGGAAGAAGCGATGGCGGCGAAACCTGAAGCCTGGATGTGAGGGTGTTCTGCGCGGTTGCGAACACAGTAGCTTCGGCGGCGCTCGCTAACCAAATTCCGGGCCGGCGGCGGCGAGCAATTTTGAGGGATTTCCAGGAAGCCCTGAAATGCCGAGAGCCATACGGGTGAATCGACGCTGAGGCTGGAATCCGAGCGCCGTTAAAGTTGGGATAAGACTGCTGCCTGCGTCAAGGAGATCCACAAAAACGCGGCCGGTTGCAGCGCGGATTGCAGCCGTCGCCAGGGCAGGAGCATCTGCGGGATCGGCAATGATGGGGCCGATATGCTCGGCAACCGCACCTCGACGCAACAGGGAGAACC
The DNA here is from genome assembly GCA_963735505.1 of uncultured Acidobacteriota bacterium. GTDB lineage: Bacteria > Acidobacteriota > Terriglobia > Terriglobales > Acidobacteriaceae > JAKAAZ01. The sequence continues at coordinate 1,619,029 of CAVTLR010000019.1, forward strand.
CATGGGGTGATGGGAACGCCAGACTGCCCGTCCGCGCAAGAAAATTGTTGAGCAGGAACTTCCTGTCGGCGCCGAAAGCAGCATCATCGCTCGCCAGAATGACAGGCTCCGAAGCTATTGCGATGCCGTCACCACGACCTTCCCATCGCTCCATCCGGCAGAGCGGAGCGAATCCAAGTTTCGAGTAAATCTTCGTAGCTTCTGGCGCTGCATCCAGCAGAGCGGCTTTTCCCTGATCGCGCAGCAATGCGGCGCAAGGGGCAACGAGCCGTGTGGCAAGCCCAAGTCGACGCCATTCGGCCGTGACCAGCACCATGGAAAGCCAGCCGAATTCGCCGCCATAAGGCAGAATCGCCGAAGTTGCGAGTAGGCGATCGCCGCGCGTGATGCCGAGGACAGCCCCATGCGTGAAGAACACCGCCCAGTCATCCATCGTCTGGTTCCAGCCAGCTTCTTCCGACAGCAACAGGGCTCGAGACATCCACCTGGAATCCAGCCGAATTGGAGTTAGTTTGTCCATCGCAAACTAGCTGATCACATTTCTAACAGTTGCTTGGCATGATCTAGAACTGTTCGTATATTAGAATCGTCGAATTTCGCTGCCTGCGGAGATTCGCGACTATTATTGTTGCAGCCACTAGCTAATGCACAGTATCGCATTGGATCGCGAGGATGCGAACTAGCCCAACTATCGCCAGAATCGGCAACGTATTTCGTGCCACCATTGACAGTCTGGCGACGAGACGTGAACGCCTCGCAGATTCGAATGATTGGACAAGAGAAAGCAGAACTAGCTGCTCTGGGGGCCTTCGCGGTTGACCAAGTACATTCTGCCTAACTCACTAGAACGGTTGTAAGTCACATCTCTCTCTTGCAATCAACTTACTATTCTCTAACGCTGGAATGGTGTGAACCCAAGAATTTTGAGCCACTTCGGTCTTCCTGGCGCTGCCGCTCTTCGACATAACTCCGCTCTCTCTAAATGCGACTCCATGCTCGGCTCCTAATAGATTGTGGCATCAGATCTAACTGATTGCGCAACCGTCCACGGTCCAATGGATCGTGATTCAACACCGGATACGAACACCAGTTATGTTTACAATCTCAGGCTCAACATCGGGATATGGCTCGACCGTGAATGGCAATGAAACTACTGCCCGAGGCTATTACTATTGCCTGCGGACTCCGGAAGCGGTCGCGCATGGCACATTCGCCCCATCAAGATGTGGAACATGAGATGTGGCTGCTTTGCGGCGCATCGGAGGGGGCACTCAGTCGTTGCGCCATGTAATTTCATCCAGTCCCCTGGCGTATTTTTTTCCGATTCGAGCAGAATTTACGCAAACCAAGAAAAGGATGCCTTCGATCTACACTTTTTTTCATAATTCTGTCAAAATCCATTTTTTCCTGCAGAGAATTGTGTATTATTCACCTAGAAATTCCTTGCATTCTTCTGCCTAGAATCCCCCGAATTCGACTCTCAAGCGGAGACATTGGGCGGTCGCGTACGTTGTTGTGGAAAGTTCGAACTTAATTTCCACCTCCAAGTCGCGCTTGAGTCGCACCGTAGTTCGGGTCTTAGTTGAAGTGCGTACCGCTGAATTCTCAGCGGCATGTTCAGAAGAGGTTGTCGGTTCTCGTCAGACGCATCCCGTCTTGTCGCTCCAGACCAACCCGGTGGGCTCAGCGAATTGCACTTGATTTTTATCGCTGACCAAGGCAGCATCACGATCCCTACGTGGACCACAACAAGCGCACATTAGTTAATGTGCCGAGGAAATTTCATCATGAAGAACTGCTTCTCCGTTTCCCTCATCCTTCTCGTATTCGCGGCACCCGCGTTCGCGGCGAACCCTGGCGTCAACAGTCCAATTAACGGTGCGACAGTCAGTTCACCTTTCACACTGTCTGCCAGCTCTCCAAGCTGCTCTTCTGAGCCAGTGACTTCGATGGCGTACTCGATCAATAGTGGTGCCGATGCCGCCACAGTTAAGGGTGACTCCATAGACGTGCAAGTTACGGCGGCAACTGGGACACAGACACTGCATGTCAAAGCATGGGGCGATAAAGGTGCGGGATGCGATACCGACATCAAAGTGAACGTAAAAGCCAGCAGCGGGAGCGGGCAACGCACCACTTCCGCCGGACCGGACATTCCCTCGAGTGCAATTAGGGTCAGCAGCATCCAGACGATGAAGAACTGGATACTGGGCAACGATCCCAAAAATGGCGGCTCGTCGAGTGGAAAAATGTCGATAGTTGGTTCGCCGTCCCATAATGGCAGCGCACGCGAGACCGTCACCAGCTACAAAAACGCAGGCGGTGAACGTTATTGGGACAGCTTCGGAGACGATACGTCGGCCACCAACTTTGTGTACGACGGATGGGTATACCTTCCGACTTCGGCCACGAACTTGGCCAACCTTGAAATGGACATGAATCAAGTGATGTCTGATGGTCGGACCGTGATCTTCGGGTTCGAGTGCGACGGGTATAACAACACATGGGACTACACGGCGAATAAGGGTACTCCAACGAAGCCCAAAGACACATGGATAAAGTCGAAAGCGGCCTGCAAGATGAGCAGCTGGAGCAGGAATACCTGGCATCATGTTCAGGTCGAATATTCCCGCAATGACTCGGGTGACGTCACCTATCAAGCTGTCTGGCTGGATAGTACCAAGCAGACTATCGGCGCGACCGTACCGTCCGTTTTTGCATTGGGATGGGCCCCTGTTTTATTGACCAACTTACAGGTCGATGGCAAGGGATCCAAGGGCACCATCACAGTCTATTTGGACGACTTGACCATTTCTCGGTGGTGAACCTAGGCATGTCTGGGTGATTCTCCAACTTGCTAGTCGCATGCACCTTCTTTGAAGGTGCATGCGGTATGACAGTGTCCATCGAATCAAAGGGAACACTGTCTGACCTGCCGGAGAATCGGTTCCACCCATCAGATATAAGCTGGCCCCAGCCTAAATCCTAGGAATTGAGGCTCCTCGGCGATGAGTAGAGGCTGAAGCATTTTCCTTACGGGCATCGACCGAGCGGCGATATCGATGCAGCTCCCGCGAAGAGATACATGGCGCTTAACTTCTAGAGTTCACGGCAATGGTGAAAATGCTCTAAAGGATTAAGGATGGCGTACACAATACGCCTTGCGAGCGAGGACACACCCAGGGCCGTAGAACACTCGCGATCGCTTGCTGTCTCTCATCTACCAGCGCGTCAAGTTAAAGCTACCAAGATATGTGGCATCTCCTACCTGTGCCGAGGTTCCGTCCGTCTGGTAGTTGACGGTCAGTTCCACATCCATACGTTCATTGTGACCACAGCGTTGTAGGTGACTGCCGATGGATTAGCATCCGGCTGAAACGCAACTGCGGCATCATTGTCTGCCCACCCAAGTGAAGCGCCGGTGATGTATTGGAGATTTGATGGAATAGCGCATACTTTACCGTTCAACTCCACATACTTCAGCGATAAAGAACCGCTTGCGTCGTCTACGTAATAAAGCTCTTCATTGTAGGTCGTATCGGCAACAAACATCGGAAATCGGCATCCAGTGTCACGCCAACCGCCTGACGCTGAGGGAACGATGTCGAACTCCAGCAGCCCTCCATTGATAGGCACCAACTGAGTCTGTCCGTTGTCTGTAACTCCACTTGCGTTTGTCGAGCGCCTGCCAATTTCCCACGCCTGAATGCCGGTTACGGAACTGAAGGTATAGCTCGCGCGTATCAGCATCTTTGACTGCCCGGCTGTGCGGATGGATTTCCTCACCATCCAACCCGTATATAAACCGGGTGCGCCCTTAGTCGAGAGAGTCATCACAACGGGAGATCCGGTTTGACTGATGGTATACACCGCGGGAGGATGCGGACTTATTGCGCCGCTTGCATCCGCCAACCATCCAGTGTCTCTCTCAAGGCTTGGATACGACGCCGCGCCGTCCGGTATAGCAACTGGGAATGCTGGAGCCGTCGGCGAAACGGTCAGCACGTTTGTCGCGGTGAAGCCGCTCAGGGAAGCTTTGACGGTGGTTGAGCCCGAGCCAACCGCAGTCGCCAGTCCAGACGCATTAATTGTAGCCACGGATTCGGTCGCCGATGTCCAGGTCGCAGTCGTGCTGACGTTTGCGGTCGTGCCATCGCTATAGGTTGCTGTCGCCACCAACTGCTCCGTGGCCCCCACGGCGATAGGGGTAGGATTTGGCGAAATGGCGATCGAAGTTAACGAAGGTGTCGTCGCGGGCGGTGAAGACGGTGTTCCGCCACCGGTACCGGACGTTGCAGAGGTTCCGGTGATCGAGGATGCGGCATGCACCCCGCCGGCGCACCCCGCAAGAAGAACTGGCACCGCTAGCATCGCCGCGGTCCACCCAAGCCACTGTATGTTCGCTTTACCACATGGTCGCGCCAGGAGATTCCGGCACCGTAAAAGAGGGTGTCCATCGGCGTTCACGAATCTTCCGAGTTGACCATCGCATGGGCTGTGGGCGTCGTTGCGGGTGCTTCTATGTTCGCGGAGTCTATCCAACCCCGAAAAGAATCTCTCTTTGAGAAGGAGGGAAAAAAGTATGCTGACCGAATTCATAGGTCACTCCTATATGTCTTGCAGGACCGCAGTTCTCCCGAGGCACGAGTTCCCGGAAGGGGTTGGGGAGGCTATTTAGAGGATGTTGTGTGACGAATGTAACTCAGGTGAGTGATTTATGTAATACAAAAAAAGTTACCGAAGAGCACCAAAGTACCCAGTTCGACAGTAATCATTCTGGATTACTTTTTCGATAATTGGCGACTTTGGTAACAACGAGTGACTCATTCACTAACCTGGGAGTGCCGGTTGGCGTTGCCTTTTGGCGCCTTCACCGATCGTGGGCATATGGGGAGAGCGGGGACTGAAGAGCAGAGCTAACTCGGCTGACGCGAGGAATTTGACAGCGGGCAACGCGCATGGGTCAAGTATCGGCATGCGGGCCATCTTGTGTAGACGTGGAGAACGACACAGTGAACGGGCGGCGAAGAGGGGATCGTCCACGGGCGGCCATCGGGCAGTGGTCAGCGACCATCGAATCCAGGTAGGTCCGATCCCTTTGATTGCATTCCCCTTAATTAAAGAAGGTATCGACGGTGGAAACAGAGTCCGAATCCTACCCTTATCGCAAGTCAGCAGCAACTGCGCATAACGAGACAACGGGATAGATATTGAATATCTATCCCGTCGCCGTGTCCATGCTCTGATTGCAGCCGAGGGTCACGCTGTAGCGATCGACAAATGGCTGTTGAGGCTATTCGATGTGAACCTAATTCAAGCCATACACATCGATTTCACCCTGCGGATTGGTCGTTGTCGCTAGATCATGTCCAGTGGAGATGTACACCTTGCCATTGGCTACAATCGGCGAGCTAAATCTGATTCCGTAGCCCGGAACATCCCCTGAATTTGTAGAACTGTTGTACAACTCATCGGACAGATCGCTGGCTTCATAGGCGCGCAGAGTTGCACTCGTCGATGGCTCCGGGCTCCCAATGGGTTGCCCCTGGTCGATCATCCACAAGATCCCATTCGCTGTGCCATTCGCCGAAATGAAGGGGGTTGTGCCACGGGTGTTTTCCTGGAGGCTGGGCGCCGTGTAGTCGTAGGCCGTCAGCGTTCCGGAATACATAAACCTTCCGATTCCAGGGAAGGTTGCAGCGGAAGAAGTCGGAGTGATACCCAGGTATACCGATCCATTGAAGTACGCTGCTGTCCCGAAAATTTCGAACGGATTAATTGTGGTGCTGTAGTTATTCCCATTGGCGTCGAGACAGTTCGCGCTGGCGTAGCTGAAGGAGCCATCGAACTGGAGAGTCTGCGCGGCTCCCGCATCGTTGGCCTGCTCGTGGCCCAGATTCGCCGCGTTCACCAGAAACAGCTTACTCGTCTTTCCTCCCGCCAGTAGTTGGCCGGTCCCTGGAATCATCAGCAATCCGCCTGCAGCCAGGTCGGCATCGTTGCAATCCATGTACTGGTAAGCGTCGGGCGTGAAGTAGTCGCTCGGCTGCATGGTCCCATTGGGTCCGGCGGTAGGCGTCGGAGGGAACCTCAACACCGAATCGGCCCAAGCCGTCATCCCGTCCCATGGGCCGTTTCCAGTTGCCACGTAGACATTTCCCGCGCTATCGGCCACAGGGCCGCCGCTGCCCATCCAGACGCCGCCTGCGCTCGCATACGTACCCTCGCCGTCCAGGTTGGGGCTCGAATTGAATACTCCGGTCTGCGCCAGGCTAGTTTTGTTGTAGGCCAGCAACCAGCCACTGTGGCAGCCGCCGAAGCCCATGTACACGTTGCCGTTGGCCAGCAGCAGGGCAGCCCGCTGGATACAACTTGTCGTCAATGACACCACGCCACCGACGGAGTCCGAATTCGTTCCTGCAACTGTGGCCGCAATCGTCACCGGACCGCCGAACTTCTGCGCGCCGGTAGTGATGTCCAGCGCGCTCAGGCGAAAAGTTGCGCTGCTACCCGATTTAATTTGCTTTGAAACCACATACATCGTCTTCGTGGTGGGGTCGATGACAGGCGTTGATGTGATCCCGTCGTAGGGCTGAAGGTCAGGATCGTTGGTTACCGGCGTTTCCCCAGTTTGCAGGACTGAGACCTGCCACAAGGGCGCGCCGGTGCCGTAGTTATCCGCATCGAAGGCGTAAACGCTGTCGTGTTCTGTCGCGACGTATAAAACGTTATGGACCTTACCGCCGATGGTGACATTCGAAACCAATAACGGTTCAGCGTAGGCGTATCCGTCCACTAAGTAGGAGAAGAGCTTCCCGAACGTCTGGGGTGTGACGTTCGCAGGGGTCAGCGATTGCTCGCCCGCATTCAATCCACTCCGATTGTTGTCAACGTGCCACGTCGTCACGCTTACTGCGTGGCCAGGCGCAACCGTCACGTTGAACGCATCGTTTCCGCTTATTCCATTTAGAGAAGCGGTCACCGTGGTTATACCCGCCGCTACCGCGGTCGCCAACCCAGAGGTAGAGACCGTCCCCACTGCTGTATTCGCAACCGTCCATGTCGCCATACTGCTCACGTTTGCCGTCGACCCATTGCTATAGGTCGCTGTCGCAGTGAACTGCTGTGTAGCTCCAACGGCAATGCTCCCGGGATTTGGCGTAACAGCGATGGATGTCACACCCTGGCTCGCTGCCGATACGGTCAACGTTGCTTTCCCGTTGACGCCGTTCAGCGAAGCCGTAATCGTGGTCGAGCCGGAGGCGACTGCAGTCGCCAGTCCGCTCGCACTGATCGTCGCCACCGTTGTGGTGCCGGATGTCCAGGTCGCCGTCGAGCTCAGATTTTTCGTCGAGCCGTCACTATATGTTCCCGTCGCCGTGAACTGCTGGGTAGCTCCTACAGCGATGCTTGCAGAATTCGGTGTGACAGCTATGGAAGTCAGTGTGGCGGTCGACGCTGATACGGTCAACATTGCCGTACCGCTGACACCACTCAGAGAAGCCGTGATGGCGGAAGAGCCGGAAGCAACCGCAGTCGCGAGTCCGCTCGCACTGATCGTCGCTACCGTTGTGGTGGCGGATGTCCAGGTCGCCGTTGTCGTCACGTTTGCCGTCGTGCCATCGCTATAGGTCGCGGTCGCCGCGAACTGCTGCGTAGCCGCTGCGGCAATGGTCGCCGGACTCGGTGACACTGCGATGGATCTCATTGTCTTCGCGGTGCTGGACGAGTTTCCACCGCATCCTGCACTGGCCAACACGAGTGACACGAAAAAGCAAAGAACTATAAAACGAGGCCACCTGAAAAAATCATACATATCTGATACTCATCGTCGCGCTCCATCGAGAAATGGCTGTTGAGGCTATTCGATGTGAACCTAATTCAAGCCATACACATCGATTTCACCCTGCGGATTGGTCGCCGTCACAGGATCATGTCCAGTGGAGATGTACACCTTGCCATTGGCTACGATCGGCGAGCTGAATTTGATTCCCAACCCCGGTACGTCCCCAGAATTCACGCTGCTGTTGTACAGCTCATTCGTCAAATTATTGGCGTTGTAGGCGCGGAGGGTGGCATTGGTCGCAGCGCCAGCGCCCGGGGCCTGGCTCTGAATCGGTACACCCTCATCGATCATCCACATGATTCCGTTCGTCGTCCCATTGGCAGAGACGAAAGGCGTCGTCCCCGGGGCGTATTGCTGGATGTTAGGAGTGGCGAGAGTTCCCAACGTCAAGGTGTTCCCGGAGATCGTAAACTCGCGCGTTCCCGGTTGCACCTGCGCAACCAACGAAGTCGGGCTCACTCCAAGATAAAGCGCTCCGTTAAAGTACGCCGCGATTCCCCACTCCTCGTAAGAATTGACGTCTGTGGTGTACGTTCCAGCGCTGTCCGTGCAGGAACGAGGATACGCCGAATCAACATCGGGTTCGAAATAGAACGATTGAGTCGCTCCCGCGTCGTTGGCTTGCTCTTTCCCCAGATTGGTCGTATTCAAGAGGTAGAGCTTTCCTGTCTTTCCCCCGACCAAAAGTTGCGTCGGCGCGGTTCCTGGAATCAACATCACTCCGCCCGAATCCAAGTCCGCATCATTGCAATCCATGTACTGGTAATTGTCGGGAGTGAAGTAGTCACTCGGCTGCATGGATCCATTGGGTCCGGCGGTAGGCGTTGGAGGGAACTTCAATACCGAATCACCCCAGGCAGTCATCCCGTCCCACGGACCGTTTCCTGTGGCCACGTAGACATTTCCCGCGCTATCGGCCGCCGGGCCGCCGCTGCCCATCCAGATGCCGCCCGCACTGCCATACTCGATGTCACTTGCGTCGGCTATGTTGGGACTCGCATCGAACTCCCCGACCTGGGCCAAGGTCTGCTTATTGTAGGCCAGCAGCCATCCAGTAGGGCAGTTGCCAAAACCGAAGTACACGTTGCCGTTCGCCAGCAACAACGCCGACCTTTGGATGCATTCCGTGGTCAGAGATACCGTTGTTCCATTGCCTGCCTGCGAATTCGTTCCCGGAACCGAGGCCGTGACCGTCACTGGACCTCCGAACTTCTGCGCGCCAGTGGTAATGTCTAACGCGCTCAGGCGGAAGCTGCTGACATGCGCCTTGGTTTGCTTTGAAACCACATACATCGTGTTCGTGGTGGGGTCGATGACAGGCGTTGATGTGATCCCGTCGTAGGGCTGAAGGTCATCGCCGGGATTGACCACTGGCGTTTCCCCAGTTTGCAGCAGAGAGACCTGCCATAACGGCGCGCCTGTTCCGTAGCTATCCGCATCGAAGGCGTAAACGCTGTCGTGTTCTGTGGCGACGTATAAAACGTTATGCACCTTACCGCCGATAGTGACATTCGAAACCAATAATGGCTCAGCGTAGGCGTACCCGTCCACCAAGTATGAGAAGAGCTTCCCGAACGTCTGGGGTGTGACGTTCACAGGGGTCAGCGACTGCTCGCGCGCATTCAAGCCACTCCGGTTGTTGTCAAAATGCCACGTCGTCACGCTTACCGCGTTGCCAGGCGCAACCGTCACGTTGAACGCATCGTTTCCGCTTATCCCGTTTACAGAAGCGGTCACCGTAGTTGAACCCGCTGCTACCGCGGTCGCCAGCCCAGAAGTAGTGACCGTCCCCACTGCTGTATTCGCAACCGTCCATGTCGCCGTACTGCTCACGTTTGACGTCGACCCATTGCTATAGGTCGCTGTCGCAGTGAACTGCTGGGTAGCTCCTACGACAACGCTCCCGGGATTTGGCGTAACAGCGATGGATGTCACACTCTGGCTGGCCGCCGATACGGTCAACGTTGCTTTCCCGCTGACGCCGCTCAGCGAAGCCGTAATGGTGGTCGAGCCGGAAGCGACTGCCGTCGCCAGTCCGCTCGCACTGATCGTCGCCACCGTTGCGGTGCCGGATGTCCAGGTCGCCGTCGAGCTCAGATTTTTCGTCGAGCCGTCACTATATGTTCCCGTCGCGGTGAACTGCTGGGTAGCTCCTACAGTGATGCTGGCAGGATTCGGTGTGACAGCAATGGAAGTCAGTGTGGCTGTCGACGCCGATACGGTCAACATTGCCGTACCGCTGACACCGCTCAGAGAAGCCGTGATGGCGGAAGACCCGGAAGCAACCGCAGTCGCGAGTCCGCTCGCGCTGATCGTCGCCACCGTTGTGGTCGCCGATGTCCAAGTCGCCGTTGTCGTCACGTTTGCCGTCGTGCCATCGCTATAGGTCGCTGTCGCCGCGAACTGCTGCGTCGCCGCCGCAGCGATGGTCGCCGGACTCGGCGTCACGGCGATAGATCTAATTGTCTTCGTGGTGCTGGACGAGTTTCCGCCGCATCCAGCGCTGGCCAGCACCAATGAGACGAAAAAGCAAAGAACTATAGATTGAAGCCACTTAGATGAATCGTATTTGATGCCCATTGTTGCACTCCCAACCACCCTTTACCGATACTTTCGATCGAGTGGCGTATACATGGTTATAAGGAACGAGATACGCTTTTGCAAGTAACATTCCGCTGCAAATAAACATTCAAAAACTAGGACTCTTGTTAGCGCAACCGCACGGCTGTCTGATCGAGACCCGATAGTAACTCCCCAAATAGATTACCTTCCTGTTTCGCCACACACCTTCTTACTGACCCCATAGAAAAGCACGTGTGCGGTGTGCTCAATTCGCCGATTCTTCTCGATGCGCTTCCGCCTGCGAAGAATGCGCAATTTGTTGCGGATAATATGATCATCACGGTGGCTCAATGCGTGTCTGTGCAGCATGTTTATGAACGGGGCGCTGCGCCCCCCAAACAGAACTTGTGGCTCGAATCGCTTATGGCTGTAGAAGAGGTACAGATACTGTAGCCAACGACCCAGAAAATTATTCACCACGTTACCTCCAATCAGAGACTAGAATCACGCTGTTTTCCCTGGAGAAGCTTTCCGGAAATAGGTCGACTAGTATGATGTCTTCAAAAATAGTCCAACTTAGGTGCCCCGGGGTTTTGCCTCTCGATCTGGAGGAAATCACCGAATTAAAAAATATTTTGACCGACGTTGGTGAATTGACTTATCGCTCGCTCACGAGATGTTCCACAGGCTGATTCTGTAGCTCGCCGGACGACAGGAGATCGAGCGCATGACGCACCACTTCCCGCTCCGCATGCCGGATCGACATGGGCGGAATCACCGTAATGCCCCCGATCAACTCAATGAGGGTGAAGTACGATGCGCGGCTCACATATAGAAAGTCCAGTGGATACTCGGGCTTTCTGGCGCGAGCCGCCACTGGATCGGCGTCCAGAAAATAGCTGACATCTGGGCGCGGCACCAGCTTCATGATCATGCGAACATAGGCACGTGCTGCTGGATTCCCGAGGTTCAGATTGGCCAATTCGTCGTAGATATATCGATCGCATATGACGAAATCCGCGCCGGAGCGCAATGCTTTCGCGACCGTGGCGCGAAGTGAAAGAGCGTCGACGAAATATAGCCCAAGGCGAACGATGCTCATAGGCCAGGACCGGACATTCTTGTCGCGTCGATTCACAGGCTTTTCAGGGCTGCCAACTCCTTTTTCCCCTTTAAACAGGGTGTGTCCTGCACCCTCGCGAATCCGCTTCAATCTTGCGACGTCATCCCAGAAAGTAATCAGCGCCACCCGCATTCCCGCATTTTGCAGGCGGGCGCGAAGATTCGCGATCTGAGTACTCTTACCGGCACCATCGATGCCAGAAAAACTTACAAACTTACAAGACCTGCTGTCGTGCTGAACCTGCATCGTTACGCTCCTACAAACTTTTCTGAGTGATGCTGCAATCTACGATCGGTTACGGCCGGCTGGGGCTTCCAGCGGAAAGCGCGACAATCGTTCCAACTGCCACGCATGCGCCAACGATTAATCCGACCCGAATGAGGAAGGACCTTGACCTTTTTTGTTTTGCCGGCGCAACCACGGCGCCCGCCGGCCTTGAAGCTGCAATTCCTGTTCCCTTTTCATAGGGCGCGGCGGCTGTTCCAACCGGGTTCGAGGTGCCATTCTGTTGTTGCTGCGGAGCCGAGGGTAGCGTGGCCGATGATTGTTCTTCATTGCCGTCGCTGACACTCGACGACGTGGAGTTGCTGGGCGTTGCCACAGGCTGCGATGGAACTTTATCCGCACTACCCGTGGCACTATCGGAGCTTTGAGAGTTCGTGGCAGGGGCGGTTGCTGCTTGCTGGGCAGAAGCCACCGGCTGCGGCTGCGTGCTGGCTGCTTCGGCGAATGGCGCCGCCAAAACAATTACCAGGCATCCTGCGATATGTCTCTGTTGCCAACTGGCCGCGATTCTCATGTATTCTCCTCTACCCGCTCGCCCGCGTTCCTGTGCGGAATGAAACCATCATTCAGCGAGTCAGGCCGCGCTTTCCGGCTGCGTGCGACTGTCCCGAGATGTTGACGTCTGCGAAGACCCGTCGGTAGGAGGCCTATGAAAGCTGCTCACCGCGCTTGCCGTCGTGTCGTGTATATCGAATAGACGGTACGCGCCGAAGGTCTCCAGCGCTGTCTCTGCTGAAGAGTGCAAGCCAGCCAGTTTCACATCGCCATTTCGCTTCATGGCTTCCTCCAGGCAGCATAGCAGCAAGTGAACCCCAGACTTGTCCAGCTCGCCGACGTTGGAACAATCGAGCACGACGTACGGGCGTTCAGCATCGATACAGCGCTGCATATCCCGCAGAAAAGTCTGCCGCTGCTTTGCACTTCTGATTTCCGGCAATTGCATCACTGCTACAGTACGCCTGCGAATTGTCATTGTCCCACCCCTCTTATTTGGACTTCATCCATCCCTTAATCCTTGACGACCTATACCTATATCCCACGCAGCACCGCTATGCGTTTCATGACGAGCTTTGCAACAAACGCGCCAGCTCGGATTTCGGACTTCGTACGGCGCCTTTCAAAATGTTCGTTCCATACCGAACCAGGGTGCCGAGGTTGGTGTTGTACCAACAGCACTCCATCATCTTCGGCGACAATCCACACAGGACCCGCAGCTTATTCACCCTGTTCGGCGAAGCCAGAATGGCCGCTACCAGTCGATGATTTCCATCCAGGATGGTGAGCGGTTCGGTTTCGCTAATGCCGATTAGAACGACAGGCCCAATGCCGTGATCTTCCTGACCGAGCCGATCTCCGATCTCCGTGAGCTTTACAAAAAATTTGTCGTCGATCACGCTTTCACGTTTTTTCATGCTTTCCGCTACTTCGAGGATCGAGAAATGACCCTGCGCAATATTTTTCCACTGCGCACGTGGAAACACTCGAATCTGCGCAAGATCGGAGAGATTCAGCTCGATCTCGTACCATTCTGTTCCGGCCGGAATCTCACTCCACAAGGCGCGATGACGAATAAAGAACAGGGCGCGTCGCTTTGCATTTTCGCTGGGGTTATCGAGGTCAGGGTGCATCACAATGTCACCCAGCGCCTCATGGTAGTCGCGAAAAACGGGGGTATCGAAATCGCTCTTCAAGAACTCCGCAATCACTTCATCTTCTGAAGCGTGGCGAATCAATCTGACGGGCTGAAATACACCATGTTCTTGATGCTTGTATGGATTGCTCAGCGCATCCGTCAGGAACGGCAAAACCACCAGAACAAACAGAACAGACAGCAGCACCAGCTGCACCAGAATCACCTGCCGCAATGAAGAATGGAAAAGGCAAATTCCCGCGATCACAACTCCGCTGAACAGCAGTTGAATCCAGCTCGTATTCGCAATCTTGTAAGACATCTCATAGGTGATCATCACCGCACTCAGCGAATAGACCACCGACGTGATTGCATAGAGCGCCAGCAGGTAAGACAGTCCATGGGGGCCCGGCAATATTAAACTTTCCGCCAAAGAACATCATCCATAGCCAGTTCGGCGCCAGGCGGAGACCGAGAGCGAGGACGGAGCCGATCGTCAACACCATAAGAAGCGCGGAAGCTATAACGGTAAGATCTTTCCTCTCCTCGTTGCTTGCGCCGGCCGTCAGCGGAAACAGGCTGTTGACAATCGCCTGAGAGAAGGAAAATACTACGCGGCCAACCATTGCAACCGCTGCATAAAGGCCTGCTTCTTTCAGCAGGAAAAAGTGCTTCACCAGAACGATGTCGCAATTATTGATGAGCACCTGGCCGGAGAAAAAAACCAGCACCTGCGCCATTTCCCGAAGTGCATAGGAGCGACGAATCGGAGAGGGGATGCGAGCTGCCAGTTTCGGTGTAATCGCAAAATAAGCCGTAATGACGGCGGCCGAGTTGGCTGCGATCACTCCGCGAACACCGAAGCCGAGCAGTATTAAAAGCACCGACCCGCAAAGTCGCATCATGCCTTCGATGACCAGGCTGCTGGCCAGGCGACGGAAACCGTACGCTCCCTGGACATAACCTCGGCGACTGCCGAGCGGAATGTAGAACGCTACCCCGACGGCGAGAAGAATGATGAGAACCGGGTCACTCAGGTTCAGATAGCTGGCAATGGAATTGTGAAACAGCAGCAAGATTGAAGCGAAGGCAATACCGCACACCCACGCCGCGCCATGGAAATTGCGATAGCCTGCGGATTTTCCTTCTGGAGATCGCTGTTGCGCCACAATCTTGGCAGAAGTGATCTGAAACGACAGAGTGACAGCCGAAATCAGGATCAGCAGGGTATAGACAGCGGTGGCGTTTCCAAACCCGCTAGGGCCGAGGAATCGAGCAACCGCAATGTTGTAGATGAAGTTGGTCGCCGTGGCGAGGCCGGAACCGGACAGCAGCACGAAGCTCCCCGAAAGAACACGGGATCGCAGCGTTTTCGGTTTCTGTGTCGTAACGTTCAACTTATTGAGACTCCAATGAAAAACCAGGCAAAATTCGTTAAGCTCCTCCCCCATAGGGCCCGGGGCGGCCGGGAGAGCTCGACGCGCACTTCAATTCCGCAGTAACTGACTACGATGCGCAAAAGGACGTTGTGGCTGCTCGGGAACAAAGGCAATATGCAGCCTTCTGCGACAACCTCGGAATCCCCATTTGCTTCCAATAGATATTCCTATGTTGAGTCGTGCAATCACTCCACTCTTTTTGTTTCTTTTTCTTGCCGGCGGATGCTCCAGGCGTGGGACACCCCAGCCTGTGCAGCTGAAATATAAGGCCACTGGCACGTCGCCGGAGATTCTGGCCCTCTACGAAGCCTGGTTCGGGTTCTCCAAGCACATTAACCCTGGATATTCATCGCACGATCCGGCTGTGATTCGCCGGCAGATCCAGGAGGCTAAAGCGAGGGGGATTTCTGCGTTCGTGGTGGATTGGTATGGAGACCGGGAACCCTTTATCGATCAAAGTTATTCGTTGATGCAGACGAGCGCCGCGAAAGAGCACTTCAAAGTTGCAATGATGTATGACGAGAGCGACCAGGAAGATGGCGCGACCGACGAGGCGATCGCTGATTTTACGATGTTTCACGACACCTACCTCACCAACAAATCTCCCGGACATGACGCTTATCTGACATACCAAGGACGTCCGGTCATCTTTATCTGGCCTAAGGCGCGGCACACCAATTGGACCCAGGTAAGAGCGGTGATCAATAAATGGAAGCCGGCGCCGCTGCTGATCGGCCTCAATCCTCCAGGCAAGGATGCGGACGCATTTGACGGGTTCTATGCGTGGATCAATCCCGGGCCGGACGGTTGGGCCGCGGATGGCAGCCATTGGGGCGAGCAATACCTGGCGAATTTCTATCGAACTATGGGCTCAAAATATCCGGACAAGATCATTGTTGGAGGCGTGTGGTCCCAGTTCGACGACAGTAAAGCCTCGTGGAGCCTGAATCGACACATGTCTGCGCGCTGTGGCCAGACGTATCAGGACACGTTTAATCTTTGGAGGAAATACTTTCCTGCGGATCAAACGATTCCCTTCCTGATGCTGGAAACCTGGAACGATTACGAGGAAGGTTCGGCGATCGAACCGGGCATCCCAACTTGCGGGCAGGGGTCGCCCACACCGCCCCCTGCGAGCCAGGACGCAGGCTCTCCGAATACGACTGAGAGGCATTAGCTCTCGACGCGTAATTCGCCGAACATCGGTGCATTCGCTATCAAAAAAAGATGGTCGCCCGCACAATGCGGGCGACCATCTTTTTTTGGCTCTCTTTCCCTTCGGACTTTTTTGCGCCACCGACCCGCGACGGATGTCGGCAGAACTCACCGCAGGAATGCGTGCTTCAAGTTGCCGGCGCTGTTATCCTGCCCGCATTTTGAATGCGATAACCGGCTCCGTCTCCGAGTAGTCGATTGAGGCATTGCCATTCTGATACTCCATCTCCCCTTGAGCATCCATCATGGCAGGGGCCTGATAGACCTTCCCAATGATCGAAAGAGGACGGCCTCGCACCTCGTCATACACTCGTCCAAGATATTCGCCGAGCACGCCGAGGCACAACAGCAGCATGCCACCCACCATGAAGACGGCGGCGGTGACGGCAAGGCCCATACTGTCGATTGGGCTTTTAACGAGAATGGCGGCCAACGCCAGGGCTGCCACGAGGAACGCGGAAACACTGGATAGCGCAAAACACAGCCGCAGCGGCTTGTAGCTGAAGCTGGTGATGGCGTCCATCGCATACTTGATGCGACTGACGAATGAGAGCTTGCCGTCACCGGCCAAGCGGTCGTTGCGATCATAGTAAACAACAGCGTTCTTGTAACCCACCCAGGCGCGCAAACCAGGCAGGTACCGATTGCCTTCACGCAATGCATTGATTGAATCGACGGCCTGCCGATCCATCAGACCGAAAATACCGGCGTTGAGCGGAATCGGATAGTCAGACAGCGCAGCCAATACGCGATAGAAAAGTGGGAACAGCGCTGCGAGAATCTTGCGCCGTTCCTGGCGACTCCTTCTGACGGCGACAACAACCTGAGCCCCACGGCGCCATGCATCGACAAGCTGCGGCAGAACTTCGGGGGGGTCCTGCATATCTCCATCCATCAGGATGACTGCTTGTCCACGTGCGGTCCGGAGGCCGGCTGAAATAGCTCCCATGTGTCCCCAGTTACGTGACAGGTCCACAACGACCACGTGCGGGTCGACGCTTTGCAACTCCCGCAGCAATTCCAACGACGAGTCTTTGGAACCGTCGTTGACATAGACGACTTCCCAGTCCTCTCCGACAAGGCTCATGGAACCTGCCAGAGCTTCGTGCAACTGACAAATTAATTCTTCTTCGTTATAGATTGGTATGACGATTGAAATCATGGTGCCCCCGAAGACCCTTCTCTTGAAATGAAAATACCTGTTCTCTACCCGGCACTCTTTCCGCGCACTTTGCATTGGCCGGGCTGTTTGAACGGGTTTCTTGCTCTCTGCCAGTTTTCTTCGAAATACCAGCAAAACTGGTGTAACCGTCAGAATGGGGAATTCATCGGGTGATCACATAGCCAAATAGGATGCCAACATTCGTCGATTCGTTTTATGAATGTTGTTTTTCCGATGCGATTGCCAGGTAATACAAGTTTTCGCCCCTGGGGAGGGTTCAACTCAACCTTCAAAAAAACAACGTCTCATTCCGGTTCAGCCTGAAAAATTCGCACTCTCCACCGCGTTTCGGCGGGGGTCATAACGACGGTATAGCGGGTGTGAGTGTGCTGGGTCGTCAGAACTTTTTGATGATCGACCACTCTCTCATCATATTCGACATTATCCACCAATTGAACAGAAAGTCCATCGGAAGAATAGAAAACAATTTGAATGTTATGGGCCCGGTCCTGGTAGCGGGTTTGCAGCCCCAACGCAGCCTGCTGGTGGATGGTGTCCGTCAGCTTATCTTTGGCGGTGCCCACAAAGTCCTGATCCAGCAGGTCAGTCCGATTTTGCCGCAGTGCGGCGTCCAGGCTTTGCCAGGACTCGAGGTAGTCGCGAACGACTGCGGTCGCGGTCTGATCCTCCAATTGCCGCGGCCCATGCAGGTTTGGCGGTTGCACGTGGACCACCGGTTGGGCCGCCAACAGGGCGCCGGGCGTGGCCGCGATCGAGAGTAGAACCAGCATGGTCTTTGCTGTCATCATTTTTGCCAATGAATCTCATTTCCCAGCACAACCCCGCTGGCCACACTAATCGTCGCGCCGGGGTGGGCCGGCAATTCCACCTGCGCGATTCCCTGTTTTAGCGGTACGTCCGCCGTAGACTGAGTGCCGTTATAGTTCTCAGTGAAGGTGACAATAGTGCCGTCAGGCACCGCGTTCCCACTGCAATCCTTCACCGGATTGGTCTGCAACTCGATCTGATTCCCGGCTGGACGGGCGCTCATCGTCAACCCGCATGGGCTGCCGGGAACCTGTTCTACGATTCGCGTGCTGGAAACACCGTCCACCTCGGCCTCAAACTTGGCAAAGCCTTCTTTCGTCCCTGAGTCCATTTCAGTCGTGGCCTCGCCTTGATTCGAAGTCACGGTGCGTTGCTGCACAGCTACTGCCGGGATTGACAACTTGAATAAAACCGGCGTGGGCTTGGTGATCAGGTTGTGGTAGACATCGAAGATATACAAGGTTCCGCTGATGCCGTTGTGCAAGCCGATCGACAGCCGCGACGGTTTTGCCATAAAACTCAGGTTGGCCGGTTTGGTTGCCGGAGCAACATTGAACCAGCCGCTGTTCTTCGCCGAGCCTGCCACCAGAAGCGCCAGGTAGTGTCCCGCGTTATACAAGGAGCCCGCCGGAAAATACGCAGCTTCGCCCAGTTGCACATCGCGCTTCAAGACCTGGCTGGGTCCGACAATGTATAAGACTGCGTTGCCGGTGCCCGTGCTCGGAATCGAAAATGCACTGCCGGCTTCAATCGTCTTAGGCAAATTCATCCCGCCGTCCTGCGCATTGGCAAGCGGCAGCGTGGCAATCAGAGCGACAACAGCCAGAGAGGCAAGCCTGAATCTCATTCAAGGCTCCTGACACTGTAGGTCTCAGTAATGGTATGTTCGCTGCTGATTTTCCTGGCAAGATCCTCGGGAATATGAATCGTGAACGGCATTGGTGTCTGCGGCAGCAACGCTTGATTCGAATACTGATCGGCCACCCACACAACCTGGCCCGACTTGTCGTAGAGAGTCTCTAAAATATGCGCGATATTCACCACCTGGCCGCCTTGATTGACAAGCTGACCAGTCACGGTGGCTCCGGGCGGCGGATTTAATCGCTCATTTTCGATTGCGATGACGGGGCCGGCGGAAGCGCTGACCAAGGTTGCCATCGGCTCCATGCGAATACTGCCGACATCCGACAATGTCGCGTCAGGAAAATTAATGAAGAACGGCGTCACTTGTTTTGGCAACAGAATGTGAGAGATTTTGTCGAAGCTGCCTTCAGTCGAGATGGCAGAGCCGCTCTTTGACATCAGGGTGGCTCTTACCGAGACGTACGCAGGCACCACGTCTTCATTCAACAGCTCGCCCAGCACGACCACACCTTCCGCGCGCTGTACGGGGTGCATGTCAACGATGCGCACATGGGGTGACTCGACATCCTGCACCCCCCAATCATCCCCCGCGCCGCGATAGATCACATCCCAACGGAGATAATTCTCCGGAATCACCTGGGGCGGCACGACCGTTTTTTTCACCAGCGGCCAATCAACGTACCAGCGGTTGCCATTCCTTACGACATGCAGATCGCGCGTGGTCATGAACGGACCAACGACCGAAGACCAATGCATCCGCAGCCGAACTTCTGCGTGGTCGGCTGAGGCATGCAGCGGCCGCACCTCGAAACTCTCCAGACCTGCGTAGGTGCGCAAGCTGAGGTAGTAGCCCGTCAAATCATGCACGAAGTCCGGCTCAGTAAATTCCGCTTTATTGTTAAGAGAGTTGTACGCAGCCCTCCAGGCGTGCAGAGTAATTTCATCTCCCAGGTTTTCTACGGCTGCCTGCGGTGTGGAAGATGCTCGCAACAGATTCTTTCCGCCTGCAAATTCGAGCGCGGATTTATCGGGATGTAGCGTTCCGATCGTGATGAAGATTGCTGTCGCAGCGGTGATGGTGATGGCGAGTACGCGTCCTGTATTCACGAGACGAGTCTCCCCGGCTCCAGATCTCTCTGGCCCGCAAAGATAGCATCACCTTCCACGTCTTCATATTTCCGCCCTGGAATCAGGACAACGAGGATGGCGAGAATGCTGCTTCCAAACGGAAGCGTACCCCACAGAATGCCTTGCCAGCGCGGAGGGATTTGCGGCGCGTTCAATGGCACTGCGGGCGGTACACCATCTTTGCCCCATATCGTGATTGTGTTGTTCTCCAGTTGGTCAACCGGTCGCCAGCCGGCGAATTTCAGCAATGGATCGTAATACGGATCGCGAACGATGACCCACTTCAGGCCGTATTTATCGGCGTGCCGCAACATGGCGCGCAATGCGTCCAGGCCGGCTTCACCAAAGTATTTTGAACTGCTCAGCGATCCGGCACCGTTGCTGGTCAGCTCCGGCAGCCTCCGTTCCGAATTCCACTCCCCGTCGACGCTGCCGGCATCGGTAAGCACTGCCAGCTTGGAGATATCTTCGCCAAATCCAAGCGTCACGTAGCGATATTGATCGTGACGGTCTCGATTGAGCCAATCCGCCACCGAGTCCACTTTCAGGCCGGCTCCTTCTGCCGGTCGGATGGTCACCCATGCAACCGCAAATCCACAGGTAAGGGCTGCCCCAATGGCGAGCGGAATAATGGCGCGCATGTGGAACCGGTCAATCAGTTCGGAAACCAGCAGACCGACCATGGGAAGCGCAAGCAGCGTTGCCCAATAGGTGAATCTCTCCATTGTCAAAACTTCATAGGCGCGACCGAGAAGCAGGTGCCCTACCGGAGTTGTGCCGCCGAGCCCGATCAAAAATGCCACCCAAAAACCCAGCAGCAACGGACGAAGGCGAACGCTCGCGGAACCTCGGATAACAATGAACGGGAGCGCAAGAAGCATAGCTCCATACGGTGCCAGCAGATAATTGAGCCCGTACATCGGACTAAGAATATAGTTCGATCGGCTGGCATGCGGAATCGGAACCTGGGTGACCGGGTAGTGGATCAACGCAATCCAGAACGGAAGCAGAACCACGGCGATCGCGGCACTCACTACCAGGACAATCGTCACCGTGCGGAAGACAAAGGCCGACGTGGAAGTCTTTGGCCCACCCTGACGATCGAGCAGCACTAGCGCGAGCACCGGGAACGCGAAGAAAAATGATCCAAACAGCAGCGTCGCATGGTGCGCTGCAGCCGCGGCAGCAAACAGCACGACGGCTTTCAAGAAAGCTCGCCAACTCCCACGTCGCACCCAATCGAACAAATAGGGCAGCGCATTCAGGTAGATCGGCGCGGCGGACGTGGTGGCTAGCTGTCCGGCGGAATAAACCAGAAAGCTTTCCGAGCCCAGAAAGACTGCAGCCAGGGCCGCGAAAGATGCCGCACGGGGACTGACCCACAGTAGCGAAAAGCGATAGATGCCGACGACGAGAAGCAATATGGCAGCCAACTGAACCGCCATGTACCCCATGTCCAAACCGGTAATATGAGAGATGACCGCAATCCACTGCTGTGGAAGCGGAGGATAGGTGGTCTGAGAAAAGCCGGCGTACCACTTCGTGTTCCAGGGGTTGAACCAGTGGTGCAGATAGTGCGACGCGAAAAAAATATGGAAATTCGCGTCGTAGGAACTCAGCGGCAGTCTTATAAGCATCAGAGGCAGATGAACAACCAATGCAGTCATAAGAATGAGGCTCATCGGTAGGGGCCGTGTTGACGGCGCGACCGACTCAATTCTGTCCACAGTTTCCTTTCAACAAAAGCATGGATTTTCTATCAAGAAGACTTTAGATTCAACGATACCGGCAGTGGTTGCTTGACACATCCTACAACGAATGGATGCATCGCAATAGAGTTCCCTTCGAATAGCCAACGCGATGAAGCATTTGGGAATCTAAGCCCTTTTGCATTATTTGGATGATAAATTTGGAGACCCATTGATTGCTCCACCTTGCTTCTTGAAGATTGCTTATGTGTCGCTGCTTGGTATCGCGCTCACTCTCCCTAGCTATGCGCAAACCTACACAGTAGGCCCGACCACGCCTGCTCAGCCTCAGAAGAAGTCCGCCCAAAAGAAGGGTGTCCAGGCGAAGCATCCAGCACAGCCACTGGGGTGGGGATCCAACATTCAGAATGCTCGCCTTGCGAACGCCGCACTCGAAGCGTTGCGACAAGGCAATCATGCGCTCGCCGTCGAGTATGCGCAAAAAGCTGCGCAATCTGCGCCGGATGATGCACATCTCTGGTTCCTGCTGGGCTATGCGGCGCGACTCGATCGAAATTATCAGCTCTCTCTCTCCTCCTACAATCATGGACTTCGCCTCACCCCATCCTCTGTCGAAGGACTTTCTGGGCTGGCGCAGACCTATAGCCTGATGGGGCGAATCGATGATGCTGAGCATCTTCTGGAACAAGTGGTCGCGTCCAATCCACAGCGCAGGAACGATGTGCTGTTGCTGGGAAACCTGCACATGAGATCTGGAGACTATACCGGCGCACTTGACTATCTCCACCGAGCAGAGAGGATGAAGCCCGAAGCTCGTGCAGAGATTCTGCTGGCCATCTCCTACGAACACCTGAAGCAACTGGATCAGGCGAACCACTATCTTGAACTCGCAAAGCGCCGCGATCCAAATAATCCCGATGTGCAGCGGTCGTTGGCAGGATATTACCGACAGGTAGGAAACTATCCGGCAGCCGTTGCTGCGCTGAAATCAATTCATAATCCTAAACCAGACGTTCAGGCCGAGCTGGCATTCACCTACCAGTTGGACGGCAAGCTGGCGGATGCCGCCAAAGAATACGCCCATGTCGCCAACGAACTGCCAAAAAATCTGGGTTATCAGCTGTCCGCTGCACAAGCTGCTGTGGCTGCCGGCAGCATTGATGACGCGAGTCCATTTCTTCAGCGCGCTGCGGGAATCAATCCTGGTTCGTATAGGCTGCATGCAGTTCGCGGGGAGATTGCGCAGCTGCAAGATCACCTGGAAGAAGCGGTCAAAGAATACACTGCGGCGATCACGCATCTGCCCGCAAATCCGGCGGAAGGCCCTCTCTACGGCATCCAGCTTCATGTCGACTTGATGCAGCTCTATCGCAACCTGAACGACGACAACGGCGTCCAGCAGCAACTGAAAATCGCGCAAACGCAGATTAATGCGCTGGACGAGCGTGGAGCCGATCGAGCTCCGTTTCTGCGGCTGCGCGCTTTGATCAAAATGAACGCCGGCGACCTCGACAGCGCATTGAAAGATATCAATGAAGCACTTTCGATCAGCCCGCACGACCCAAATAATTTGCAGCTGGATGGCGATCTGCTGGTGAAACTCGGACGGCCCGAAGAGGCGATCGCCGCTTACAAACAGATTCTCGCCATAGATCCGCGCAATCGGTTTGCACTCACATCTCTGGGGTTTGTTTCCCGGGTCGTGGGCCGAGAGGCCGAAGCCAAGGCCTATTTTGAACGCCTCGCGAAAGACTATCCCACGCTGTATATTCCCTATCTCGCAATGGGGGATATGTACACGGCGAATCACGAATTCGCCAAGGCCGAAGCCTCGTATCGCAAAGCCTTTTCCCTGGCTCCGAAGAACGCACTGATTATCGCGGGAGGAATGAACGCCGCTATCGAAGCGCAGAAACTTGAATTAGCCGGACAATGGTTGGAACGCGCCTCCAACGAGATGCGAGGGCAACCTCAGGTGCTGAAGCAGCGAGAACGGTATCTCCGTTTGCAAGGCCACTACCAGGAGTCGGCCGACGTTGGGTTGCAAGCGATCAAGGCGCTGCCAAAGGACAGAGATGTCGTTGTATATCTCGGTTACGACTATCTCCAGCTCAATCAGTTCAGCCAACTGGCGAAGCTCACTTCGGAGTACTACAACACATTCCCGCAGGACTCCGACATTCCGTTGTTAGCCGGATATGTTGACAACCATAACGAGAATAGTCAAAAAGCGCTGCAGGACTTTAGCGAGGCCATCCACCGCAACCCAAAGGTTGCTACCGGCTATGTAAATCGCGGATATATCTACAACAACATGCACAAGCCAGATGCCGGGGCAGCGGACTTTGAAGCTGCCATCAAACTGGAGCCGAACGATGGCCAGGCTCATATGGGTCTCGCGTATTCGGACCTGGATCTAGGCAAATCGAAGGCCGCGATTCATGAATCACAACTGGCAGAAAAGGCGATGGGCGACTCTGAGTTCATCCATGTGATTCGAGCAACCGCGTATGGCCGCCAGGGCATGCTGACCAGGGCGATCTCCGAATACCATGCAGCTCTGAAATTTGCTCCGAACGACGGCAGCCTGCATCTGGGATTAGGCAATGCACTGTTCGCCGAAAAGCGTTATCACGACGCCGTCGACGAGCTTCTGATTGCGCAGAGACTGATTCCCGACAACGCTGTGACATACGGCCTAATGGCACGCTCCTACGCGGAGCTACAGGATCGGCAGCACACGATGCAGTATGTTCAGCTGGCGGAGCAGCATGCGCTGCAAACGCCGAACACTGCAAACCCTGCCGAGCTGAGCGAAATCTATGTTGCGACTGGACAAGCTCTAAGCACAATCGGAGACCAAAAGGGTGCAATGGACCGGTTCAGCAAAGCGCTGTCCACTCCGCACAGTGATCGCGTCGCTGTGCGACTCGCGATCGCCCATGTGATGGCGCAACAAAATCACACCGAGGATGCAGAGCGCCAGATTGCGCTGGCCTTTATGGAAGCGGCGGCAGGCACAACTGCGCCGGCGAGCGGAACCGAATACGTTCAGGCTGCAGATATCTTCCGTGACATGCACGAGTATGACTTGTCCATCACCTACCTGGGGCGCGCACGAGACGCGGGTGCTCCGGACATCATGGTGCGGACTGGAATGGCGAACACCTACCTGGCAGTGGGAGATGTAAACCGGGCGGCGGCGGAGCTGGCAGCCGTGAACTCGGAGGACAGCGACTCCGATTATCAATATCTATTGGCGCAGGCGCTTATATACAAACAGCAACACCAGGGAGTGCAGGCGTTGACTGCATTTGCGCAGGCCGCAAGCGCCGCGGGTGAAGATCAATCGGCCCAGCAGAGCCTGCTCTCTGCAGGTGGGAATGAAGGATACGTCCTCAATCGCAACTGGAGCGTGCTGGGCAATCTTTCCGTGCAGCCTATGTTTGAAGACACGACTATATATGTTTTGGACGCAAAGCTGGATCAGCCGATACCGGTACCGCCAACTGACATCGCCCTTCTTCCGCCGCTTCGTTCCTCGCTCGTCTCGCAAGGGTTGGCCGCATTCCATCTAAACTTGCCGAAGTTTGTGCCGGCCAGCGGATTCTTCCAGATTCGGAACTCGCAGGGCACCATCTCTGTGCCGGCTACGAGTTCGATCGTCAACCGTAACACAACTGACTACAACATGAACGTTGGCGTGAACCCTTCTATTCGAGTGGGCCGCAACCTCATCACTCTGGACAGCGGTATACAAGGAACCATCCGCCGTGATTCCGAATCTCCGCGGCAAATGAACCAGAACATATTCCGTCTTTTCACCTACGGCTCTACAACCTCTTTCTTCAATACTGTTTCCGCTTCCGGCTTTGTAATTTATGAGTTTGGACCTTTCACCGAAAGCGATATCCATTCCAAGGCACTGGCGGCTTCGGTGAACTTTCGCGTCGGACGGCCATGGGGACAGAATGCCTTAATCACCGGATGGGGGGCGGACGACCAGCAATTCTCCCCGGTCGGCATCGAGGACTACTTCACCTCGTCCTATGTCGGATTCGCTCGCCGGTTCTCAAACCGGTGGGACGCCCAGGCGGTGGTGGAAGATGTCCGCGCATGGCGCGTTGTTACCCCGCGCTCAGGGATTGCGCAGGCCGTACGGTACGCCGGAACCATCAATTTCACCCCCACCCCCTCCTGGGACGTGCAGGCATCTCTCTCCTACGAAAATACCCGAACTTATCACGCTTACGACGCAACTCAAAACGGCTTTTCGGTCTCTTATACAAAAGCCCTCCACCACAAGATCAACGACGCAACAGGACAAGTTGACGCGCAGTACCCGCTTCGATTTTCTGCGGGATTCGCACAGGAGTCTTTTTTCAACTACACAGCCGGAAAGAACGAGCAGTTTCGGCCGTATGCAAGCATCACAATATTTTGAGGCAGGACTGATGAAAATTTGTCTAGTGGCAACGTTTCCCCCGAGCGGCCGACAGCTGAATGAATATGCATTCCATGTCGCGCGGGAGTTACAGCGCATTCCCGACGTGGAGCTGACCATTCTCGCCGATGAACTGGCTGACTATGATTTCGCAACCGACTCCAACGGGAAACCCCTCAGTGCTGCGGCACAAGCGGAATTGCCGGAATTCAATGTGGTGCGCTGCTGGAAATTCGGCAGCGTGGGAAATCCTGCCCGCATTTTAAGCGCGGTTCGCGCAATCAAGCCGGACGTCGTGTGGTTCAACCTCGTCTTTTCCAGCTTTGCAACGCCCGATAATCCGTTCGCCGCGTTCCTCGGATTGTCTGCGCCGGCGCTCACCCGCGCAGCTGGGTTTTATACCCATGTCACGCTGCACCACATCCTGGAGCATGTGAACTTCGCCGCTGCCGGAATACGCCGGGAAGGGATGTTGCGGATGGGCAGTGAGCTGGCAACGCGAGCTTTGCTGCGCGCCAATTCGGTTTCAGTTTTGTTGCCGCACTACCGCCGAACTTTGGTGGAGAAATATTCTGCCCGCAATGTTCTTCTGGGCACGCATGGAACGTTTGCAGCCAAACCCGCTCCGCCGGACTTTAGCAAGCGCGGCAACCCGGATCTTCGCATTCTGGCGATCGGTCATTGGGGCACCTACAAGCGGCTGGAGACCCTGATGGAGGCATTCCCAGCGGTGGTTGAGAAAGTTCCCAATGCCAGGTTAGTGGTTGCAGGAGCCAATCACCACACCAAGCCGGGCTATTGGGAATCGATACGCGAGGCTCAACCGAAGCATTTGCCGATCGACTTCCTGGGATACGTCGCCGAAGAAGACATTCCAGAGCTGTTTGGCACAACATCGATTCTGGTGCTGCCCTATGACTCTGCCACCGGATCGAGCGGTCCGGCGCACCAAGCCTGCGAGTATGGAGTGCCGATCGTGTGTGCTGACATCTCCGACCTTCGGGAGATGGTGACGGATGAAGACATGGCCGTCAGTTTCTTCACGAAAGGCGATGCCGGCCATCTGGCCAAGGAACTCACCACCATTTTGCAGTCGGCCGAATTGCAGCGCAGCATGGCGGACCATAACTTTGCAGCCGGCGTCCAGATGACGATGGGGAGCGTCGTGCGTAGTTATCTTCGCTGGTTTGAGTTGAAGAAATGCCAGAGCGGCAACGCGCTCGGTTCGTCCTCGTGGAGAGAACGCGTGCGCTCTATCTTGTCCCGGCCCGACAAGAATTCCTCATCGGATTCTTTCGCCCATGACGGAATGGATCGTCGTCGCCGGGTAGAGCCCACAACAAATCGTTCCCGTTCTGCGGACTTTTCCCATCCGCTGACCTGGCGCACATCAGAAACGTTAGCCGACTTGCCCGATTCGGATCGATATGCGGCCAGTCCCAGGCTCGAAAGCGAACTCTAGATCGTGGCTTGAGAGCTAATTTTACTAATGTAATGAACGAGATAGAGAATGGAGCTGACCGGATGGTTTTCCGGGTTAGTTTTGCATCCAACATTTGATGTAGGCAACAACACCATCGTTCCTGAATAAGGGAATGAGGACACGATAATGAAAATTCGGTCGCCTTGGCTGTCACTTGGCCGTCTCCCAGTTACGCTTTTATCCTGCTTCTCGGTTCTCCTGGTCGTCACCGGCTGCCGCGACGCAATCCCCGGCCAGCCATTACCTTTGCCATCAGTGACCATCTCCGCCAGCCCCGCGCAAGTCGTCAAGGGTGGAACAGCCATGTTGAGTGTCGCGGCGTCGGACGCCATGTCCGTGACAGTGGCCGGAAGCGACGGGAGTTCCTATAACCTCCCCGCGGACGGCGGAACCCAACCTGTCAATCCGACGACAACGACCACGTATACCGCAACTGCGACGGGACCTGGGGGCACCACCAGCGGCAACATCGACTGTCACGGTGACCGCCGCTACAGCGCCGACCGTAAATATTCTGGCCAGTCCCATGTCGATTGCCCCGGGCGGCTCGTCGACCTTGACCATCACTGCGACGAACGCCACCACGGTGACAGTGATGGGGAACGATGGCAGTTCCTACACCTTGTCGGCAACCGGCGGAACACAATCCGTCAGTCCCACAGCAACAACCACCTATACCGCGACCGCAACTGGACCTGGAGGTACGATCACTTCAACTGCAACCGTCACCGTGAGTGCAGCGACCAACCCAGCGCCAACGGTCACAATCGCAGCCAGCCCAACTTCCGTTTCGGCTGGCGGTTCCTCCACACTGACTGTTACTGCGACGAATGCCACATCGGTCGTCGTCACCGGGAATGATGGCAGTTCCTACACTTTGTCGGCAACAGGCGGAACACAATCCGTCAGTCCCTCAGCAACAACTACCTATACGGCGACCGCAACTGGAGCCGGAGGGAAGACCTCTGCCACCACGACCTTAACTGTGGGAGCGTCCACCACACCCGCGCCCACGGTCACGATGTCCGCCAACCCAACCTCGATTGCTCCCGGCGGATCGTCCACCTTGACGGTGACGGCAACGAATGCCACGGGCGTGATGATTACGGGCAGCGATGGCAGCTCCTATACCCTGGCGGCCACCGGCGGAACGCAATCCGTCAAACCGACGGCGACAACAACCTATACTGCGACGGCAACTGGCGTCGGCGGAAAGATTTCGGCGACTGCGACCGTGACCGTCACCAGTCCCGCGCCTACCGTGAACATCGCAGCCAGTCCCACGTCGATCACTTCGGGCGGTACTTCCACGCTGACAGTGACGGCGACGAATGCCACCGCGGTGACGATCACGGGTAGCGATGGCAGTTCCTATACCCTGGCGGCAAACGGCGGCGCAGAACCCGTCAAGCCGACGTCGACAACGACCTACACCGCAACCGCTACGGGAGCGGGAGGAAAGATCTCCGCTACCGCGACAGTCACGGTGACAGCGGCGACAGCCCCGGTTGTGACCTTCAGCGCAGCTCAATCGACAATCACCGCGGGAAGCTCAACCACGCTTACCGTAAGCGCGACAAACGCCACCAGCGTGACCATCACGGGCAGTGATGGCAGCTCCTACACACTGTCAGCAACCGGTGGAACTCAATCAGTCAGCCCCACCAAGACCACAACCTACACTGCGACAGCAACCGGACCCGGCGGCAAGAGCAGCCAAACCACGACCATTACGGTGAATGCAAAGTCGGCACCTACCGTCGCCATTACGGCCAAGCCGGCGTCCATTACGACCGGAAGCTCTTCCCTGCTGACGGTGACCGCGACGAACGCTACGGGAGTTGTAGTCACAGGCAGCGACGGTAGCACCTACACGCTGGCGGCAAGCGGCGGAACCCAGGCTGTCAGTCCGAAGACGACAACTATCTATACAGCGACCGCGACCGGCGCTGGAGGCAAGATCTCGGCAACCGCCACCGTCACCGTAACGCCAATCCCGCTGCCGACCGTCACCATCTCGGCCAACCCCGCGTCCATTACGTCAGGAAATTCATCGGTCTTGACAGTGACTGCGACTGGCGCTACACAAGTCACGATCAGCGGAACCGATGGCAGCAAGTACACTCTGGGATCGAGCGGCGGAACACAATCGGTGAGTCCAACCACCACGACGACGTATACAGCAACCGCGACAGGAGCCGGAGGAACGACCACATCGGCTGCAACCGTAACCGTGACGCCGGCTCCAGCGCCCACCGTAACCATAACGGCAAACCCCACATCGATTAGCGCGGGAAGTTCGTCAACCTTGACCGTTACTGCAACCAACGCTACGAGCGTCGTAGTAACCGGCAGCGACAGTAGCAGCTATACGTTGGCGGCAAGCGGCGGAACTCAGGTTGTCACGCCGAAGGCAACGACCACTTACACCGCGACGGCGACCGGAGCTGCAGGTAAGGTCACCGCGACGGCGAAGGTGACGGTGATAACGGGTTCCGCTGTCCAACTGACGGTGAATAACGTAGGCACCGGCTCCGGAACGGTTACCAGCGCTCCGGCGGGGATCAACTGCCCGCAAGCCTGCACCGCCAGCTTCTCCAAAGGAGCAGCCGTCGTATTGACGGCGACGCCCGAGTCGGGCTCTACTTTTGCAGGGTGGTCCGGCGCGTGCACTGGTTTAGAAACGTGCAACCTGACTCTGGCCACCAATACTGCGGTGACGGCGACCTTCGAGCAAGGAACGGCAGGTCTCAACTCGATCCAACACATCATCTTTTTTGCCCAGGAGAATCGCTCGCTCGATAACTACTTCGGCGCGATGCGGGAATATTGGAAGCAGAACGGAATTCCTGACCAGTCATTCGACGGACTGCCTCAGTTCAACCCGACCAGCGGCCTGGCTCCGCTCTATGGTCCGCCTCCCGCCATCCCCGGTTGCGACCCCACCAGCCCTTACCCCGCCGCATGCGTTTGGGATACAAGTAACCTGGTGGCCTCATTCCACATGATTTCGGTGTGCAACGAAAACACCAGCCCTTCCTGGCAGGAAGCGCATAACGACTGGGACTATACGGATCCGGTGGGCACCCGTCCGTCGAAGAATAACGGATTTGTCCATACTGCCGCGGGCGACGCTCGCGACAACCCAGGACATCCCTTCTACGACACAGATGGTATCCGTGCCATGGGCTACTGGGACGGCACCGACATGAACTACGACTACTTTATGGCCAGCAATTTCGCCACCTCCGACCGCTTCTTCCAACCCGCAATGTCTCGCACCGAAATCAACCGCGAGTACATTGATGCAGCGACATCCGGAGGATATGCGTTGCCGAACGGCTCTGACCCTGCGGATACGCCCCAGCTAAAGTCACCTGTGATTTGGGAGGAGCTTGTGAAAGCGGGTATCAGTTGGAAGATTTACATTAACCCGGAGGGCACCGGCTGTGCAGGCCCACCCTACCAAGCGTCCTGCCTAATCCAGCAGGCTTACCTTGAGGGATTCACCTATGCAACCCTGATCCTGGAGAAGTATCCACAGAACATCGTCCCCATCTCCCAGTACTTCAGCGATCTGCAAAACGGTACTCTGCCCCAGGTCGCGGAGATCGAACCTGCGTCTGACGCCGCTCTTGACCAACACGGATCCGTCTCTGATGCCAATCCAACAAATGTTCAGGCGGGAGCGAGGTTCACTTCCACACTGATCAACGCACTCATGAATAGCTCTTCGTGGGAAGATTCAGCGTTTATCTTTACCTTCGACGAGAGCGGCGGTTTGTACGATCATGTCGCGCCGCAACCGACCGTCAGCCCCGATGGCATCCCGCCGATCGACCTGAAGCCGGGTTACATCTGCACCACGGTGACAGGTCCAACATGCAATTTCACCTACACTGGCTATCGCATACCCATGTATGTCGTTTCCCCATACGCCAAGAAGAACTATGTCTCCCACACCGTGATGGACACGACGGCCTGGCTGAAGCTCGTCGAAGAGCGCTTCAATCTACCCCCTCTGAATGCCCGGGATGCGGCGCAGCCGGATATGTCGGAGTTCTTCGATTTCAACAATCCGCCGTGGATGTCTCCGCCAGCGCCTCCAGCGCAAAGAGTCAGCAACCCGTGTTACTTGAACAAGGTGCCCTAAAAGATTAGGCACGAAGAGTCTGGGACGTTACGTTTTTGAATTTCTGCACGATTTAGATTGAGGCCACGCATTGTCGAATTCTGAATTGTTCTCGGTGCTGTTCAGTTTGCTGCTCCTCGTAGGGCTGGCGCAGTTACTTGGTTACCTATTCGCCAGGCTGCGCCAACCGAGAGTCATCGGTGAAATCCTTGCGGGCATTGTCCTGGGACCAGCCCTGTTTGGCAGATTCCCATACATTGCGCAGCTTTTTAAGTCCGCGGATAAAGGCCACACGCTCGGTTTTGTTTATTGGCTGGGCCTGCTATTGTTGATGTTTTTGTCCGGCGCCGAAACCCGCGAGCTTTTTAGCCGCGAGGAGCGACGAGAAGTGGGATGGCTGGCCATTGTCGGCACCGGCGTGCCATTTGTGCTGGGCCTGACTTTCGGCTCCTGGCTCATTCGACCCGCGCTTGCCGGCCCGCACGGAAATCGAGTTTCGCTGATTATCATTCTGGCGGTCGGAGTAGCTGTCACATCCGTGCCGGTAGTTTCGAAAATTTTCGCCGACCTGAAGATCCTTCATACCCGATTCGCTCGACTCGTCCTGGGCGTCGCGGTTCTTGAAGACATCGTCCTGTGGTTGGCGCTGGCTGTGGCAACCTCGTTCGCCGGAACCGCCGTACTGAACAGGCGGGCGATGTCGCTTCACCTGATAGTGACGGTTGGCTTTTTTGTTTTGGGGCTGACTGTTCTTCCCCGCGCCATTAAGAGAATCAACAAATCGAAGTTCAACGTGTTCGCGCAACAGACTCCAGTCGCCTACGCGATTGCGGTTCTATTAGCTTACTGCGTGGTTGCAGGCGCCTTGGATGTCAGCCTGGTCTTCGCCGCGTTCCTTGCCGGGTTCGCCGTCGTGCATAAGAAGCGCAGGCTCTTCGCAGACGCCTTGGATGCGATCGGCAAAGTATCTTTCGCGGTCTTTATTCCAGTGTATTTTGCAATTGTCGGTCTCAAGCTGGACCTGATACGCGGAATATCGCTGCCCATGATCGCGGCATTCATCATTGGCAGCTGCATCGTGAAAATTCTGTCCGTTTCGCTTGCCGGGCGACTCGCTGGATTTCGCGGTCTGGACCTGATCAATCTCGCCGTCACCACCAATGCGCGCGGCGGGCCAGGAATTGTGCTCGCCAGCGTTGCCTTCGACGCCGGCATCATCAGTCCGCAGTTCTACACCACCTTGGTTCTCGCGGCAGTGTTGACATCACTGATCGCCGGCTCTTGGCTGGACTACGTCATCCACAAAGGCTGGCCGCTGCTCAGTCCAGTAGCGGGGACGGAAGCATCGCTACTTCCAGTGACCGAACTCCCTCCGGCAACATAACAACTGGGGATGACTAGGATTTGTCGGAGACAACTTCATACGGCCGCATCATGTCATTGTCCTCATGCTCCAGCATGTGGCAATGGTAGACATATCGACCTGTGTAACCCTCAAACCGCACGATAATCGTGAGCAGCTCATTGGGATAGACAACCGCTGTATCCTTCCATCCCGCTTCGTTCTCGGCCGGCGGACGTGGCGCTCCGACCAAAACTAGTTTTTTGTTAAAAACATACTCGCGCAAACTGAACCCTTGCCGATGTAGCACTTGAAATTGCACCAGGTGCAAATGCATGGGATGGGCGTCGTCTGTCGTATTGAGAAATCGCCAGGTTTCAATGGAGCCCAGCTTCGGAGATTCGGTAATCGGGTCGTCGTAGCCTTTCCCATTGATGTGAAGCCCCAGCGATTTACCCTGCTTGTCGACCTGCTCGGACAAAACAAATTCCCGGTTGACGACCGCCTCTGTCTGAGCCATCCTCGGCAGCGGCCGCTCACTCGGCATGCTGAACGCCTTGCCTTTACTACTGGCGGGAAGGGTTACGCGAAATTGCATCAATTCATACAATGCCGGATGGATTGGATTAATCAAGTCCCATCCAGGAAACGGGGCGGACGCATTGTTTGAAAGGGTGATTGTCTTTCCTTCGTGGCCAGAAAAATCCACGATTAAGTCGGCGCGTTCCGCCGGTCCCAGCAATAACCTTTCCAGTTCAACTGGCTTACTTAGGAATCCTCCATCGGTACCGATCTGATGGAACCGCACCAGTGAAGGGATATCGGTAGGCTGCGGGGCGAGATTGAGGTACATGTTGTAAAACCGTGCGTTTGAACCATTCAGAACACGAAAACGATACCGGCATGGTTCGACATCCAGATGCGGATAAACGGCGCCATTGACGACGGCCAGATCGCCAAAGAATTCTGGTCCCCAAACTCCAGTGGGCACCGGTGCACCTTCGTCCCAGTACGCCACATAGTTGAGTTGCCCCTTGTCATCCAGCAAACGATCCTGAATCACCAGTGGAATCTCATAGTCCCCGGAAGGCAGATTCATGCTGAGCTCATGCGCGTCACGAAGAAGATAGAAACCCGACAAGCCCGCGTATACATTCAGCCGGGTAATTCCTAAAGCATGATCGTGATACCACAGCGTCGCCGCCTGTTGATCATTCGGATAGTGATAGCGTGCCGACTTTCCGCATTCGAACCACTTCTCCGGCAATCCATCACTTTCTGACTTCGTCCGCGAACCATGAAGATGCGGCACCGTTCGGACCTTGGGAGATGGAGGCATCGCTCCATGAATGTTTGGATCAACCTGAAATATGTGTTGGGCGGGTAAACGATTTTCCCAGGTCACTTCGACGGGAACACCCGACATCACGTCAAAGGTCGGACCCGGATATTGCCCCTCGTATCCCCATGCTCGGGTGGGTGGAAGCTGAGAATGCATCTGGTGCTTGAATTCCACCATGCGAACGCGATATTGCACCTTGTCGTTTCGCTTGGCGTGGGGAATTAATCGTTTCGGAATGGGAAGTGGATCGAGAAAATGCTCCACTGTGCTGGGCGTGCGATATACCGGTTGCGCCGGTGCACTGGTCTGTAGTTCTTCCGCGCCAACTTTGCTTGCGACAACCAGCGCAGGCACCGATGCTGCGCATAGTTTTATAAAATCCCGTCTGTTTCTCGAAACCATTTCACCTCAGGCAGTAACGGTCGTCGCGTACAAGCTGCTTCGCATAGCTTACCTTACCCGATTGACAGCCATCGCCACTCCATGGGTATACCGTATCGCACGTCACCGCACGGAATACGCGCATACAGAGACTGGCGTCTCATCCGTTCAGGGCGCGATTGAGATTCGCAATCCTAACTACGGTGAAGGGGCACCGCACGCCGAGGTGAGCAGATCACAGATGTCTCCGCTTTGCTGCTCTCGCGCTTGCTGCTCCGCCGCAGGAATCTCTCCCAGGTTCCAGTTCCACTGAATGAAGCGCAGGATCGAGACAAAATCCATTTGCTGGTGGGAGATGTAGTTGGTCTTGGCATACGGGGAAATGATCATTACCGGCACACGCATCCCCAGGCCCTGGCCACCTATTCCGTAGGGATCGCCCGTCAACTGTGGCGGCGGAGCATGATCGTACCAGCCACCGCTTTCGTCGAACAGCACAACAATCGCGGTGTTCTGCCATTCCCCCGAGTTCTTCACTGCCTGAACGACTTCGTCCATGAATTCAATTCCATCCAATATGTTGCCGCCGCCCGGATGCATGTCGTTGGCGCCATCCGGTTGAATCCAGTAAACAGACGGAAGGGTGCCGTTCGTCAGCATGTCTTCGAACGAAGCCAACGTGAAGTTCTGCGTATGTTCGGAGTTCGCCGTAGTGGTGAAGTACTGAAAGGGCTCTTCCTGTGGAACATAATCCGTGCAGGTCCCGTTTTGCGAATTGACAAAATTTATCTCGGCATAAGCCCACGAGATTTGCTTGGCAGTCAGCTGATCGCCGACGTTTGTTTCACCAAGAGGAACTGCGATAGTACCGCCACCATTCTTTTGCTGCTCGACCGCACTGCAGGGGTCATAGAACGGGAGGCTCCCTGACGTTCGAGTGCTATCCACAGTAGCTGCCACCAATTCCAACTCCTGCGCTGGCTCGCTGCTCATCACGGACATATAGAAGTTGTCGGCCAGTGCGTATTGCTTGGCGTAATTCCACATGGTACTGATACCGTACGGCTTCTTATCCGTGGTCATGCCAGACAGCGAGCTGTCGTAATACTGCATGGATAGATCGCCTTCGTAGAAGGCGAATTTATCCATTTTCCCGCCATCCCAGCTCCCCGCATAAGAGGGCTGATCGTGGGTCAAGTCTCCAACCGTCAGGGAGGTGATGGGGGTTGGAGATACCGTATTCCCAGCCGCATCCACCTGGTGATAGCTGGGCAATGAAGCGTTCAATCCGTTCGCGCCAGGATAGGTCCCGAACAGATTGTCCAGCGAATGGTTTTGCATCATCAGGATAATCAAATGCGTGATGGGCGAGTTGGTGACGCCAACCGTCTGCACCGTGACGGTGGTCGACGCAGTTGCGGTGCCTCCCGACCCAGTCGCTGTCAATGTGTATTGAGTGGTATTCGTTGGGCTGACTACCGTCGTTCCAGACGCCGAAACAATGCCGATCCCCTGATTGATGGACACAGTGGTCGCGTTGGTCGTGGTCCAGGTCAGGGTTGAGGTCTGACCCGCTGTAATGCTCGAGGGCGAAGCACTGAGCGTCGCCGTTGGCATCATTTTTTGCACGGTCACGGTAGCTGTCGCTGTAACGGTGCCCCCGCTGCCCGTCGCGGTCAATGTATAGGTCGTGGTCGTGGCTGGGCTGACGGTCGTGGACCCGGAGTCCGCGACAGTTCCAATGCCGTTGTCTATGGAAACGCTGGTGGCGTTGGTCGTGCTCCATGTCAATGTCGAGGAATTGCCAACTGTGATGCTGGTCGGAGCCGCAGTTAGCTTTGCCGTAGGAGGATTGGCGTGTACGGTGACCGTTGCGGCGGAGGTAGCGGTGCCGTTCACGCTGGTCGCAGTCAACGTATATTCGGTGGTGGACGATGGAGAAACGGGCATGGATCCTGAAGAAGCGACGACGCCGATGCCGTTATTGATCGTAACGGTCGAGGCATACGCCGTCGTCCACGACAACGTCGCGGAGCTTCCCGGGGCCACAGTCGCCGGAGAGGCGGTGAGGGTGGCAGTCGGGACTACAGGGGGCATAGCGGGAAGCAAGCCAGCACCACGGCAACCAGACATCAAGCCTGCTGAGATGCAGGCTGCAATCACAAACAAGCGCTTCATGGCCAAATACACGCTCCACCATCCTTATGAAGACTCGACGGTCTTAGCGTCCAAAAACACGTGCACAAAAAGAACGCGAAAGTCAGACTATGTACCCCTCAGCCAACAAGGTCTGCGCTGGGTTTCGTCTGATTCGCAATTAAGATGCCTTCCTGTCCATGCGAGATGCTTGCATTCCGGTAGATTGAGCCCTAGCTGCCTACCCGGCTCGAATCAACTAGATGACCTTCGCCGCAGTGGCAACATAATTGGCGCCGTCGAAGTTTGTGGTCACGGTAACGTGGGTTCCGACATGGAGATCCCGGCTCATAGGAAAGCGGTTCCGATCGAAAACAATGGAATAGCTTTGATCGTCCTTGGGATCGAGCAGGACTAGGCGGTTGGCGGCCAGGTCAAGCGAAACCACATTTCCAGTAAATACGAACGAGGCACCGGGAGTGGCCAGAATTGAGATTTGTCGCGCCACACCGCGGCCGTTATTGCTGGAGTCAAACTTGACCGATACCAGAGTTCCCTTCACCAGGTCTTGCAAGCCCGCGCTGGGCGAAGAAACGGTCAACTGCCCAACCCCAACGACGGACGTTCCGGCCGGAACATGCAGCGTGATCGGTTGGTGCGAGAGCGCCGCCGCTACGGTCAATTGTCCAGTCCCTGCGTCGTAACTCAGCACTTGCCCCTGGCACTCGCCTTGTGGTGTCTGCGACAACATGTGGATGCTCACAGCAAAAATCTTGGTTCCATCCAGTACCGTCTGCACTGAGGCATGGTCCTTGGCGCGCAGGTCACTCAGCGACGTTTTCACGCCGTCGCGATAGACCTGGGTTCGCTCGTCATACAGAATTTTCATCGGCTTTGTGCCGTAAACGCTCAGGATTAGCTGGTCACGAACTGGGTCGACGGTGCGGATCATCCCGCCTTCTACCGTGCTTCGTCCCGTGGGCAGCGGCGGCAAAGCAGACCGAGCGACCGTGCCAGTCTGGGCGGTCGAAACTGGCTGGGTGTCCGCATTGGAGCCAGAGTTTCGCGCGGCCAGCGACACTTGCGTCGATGCCATGCCAGCCAGCACCACTCCTACAAAAAGACGAGCCATCTGCCACATCCTGACCGATTGATGATTTTTCAGCATCATTCTTTGATGACGCCAAACCGCTGAGGGTGGCCTAGCACCATTTTTGGTGCAAAATTGCCCCTCTCGGTGGCGTTGAAGAATAGCTCCTTCACGTGGCAACACATTTTGATATTGCGCATCTTAACTACCTATTAACAGTTCCCCCCACATGGCTCGTACATACAAGTTGAGCGGAAAGGTAAAAACAAGCAATGTCCGTGATTCGTCTTCAATACCTGGTAGCCGTTGTGTTGATCACGGGCACCGGCTTCTGCCATGCGTGGGGAAAAGATCTTCGAATCACGATTCCGAGGCGTAGTGAGCTGACACCCGTGCAGCGATTGAATCGCGAAGGTGTCGATGCCGTGCGTCGGCATCAGTACGAAAAAGCCGAAGCCCTTTTCTACAAGGCTTACCTGTACGACGCGGCGGACCCTTTCACTCTAAACAATCTGGGATATATTTCCGAGCTTCAGGGAAAGCTGGACCGCGCCCAAACCTTCTATAAACTGGCGTCCGAGCAAGGCAGCACCGCAAGAATCGACCTGAGTAATGCCAAGGATTTGGAAGGCAAGCCTCTGACATTCGCCCTCAACGACGTGAAGGACAAGCCGATGCAGGTGAATCGCATGAACGTCGAGGCCATCCAGCTCTTGGCAGAGGATCGAGATTTTGAGGCGGTGGTGATGCTTCGCCAGGCCCTGGCGATCGATCCGCAAAATCCGTTCACCCTCAACAATCTCGGAGTAGCCGAAGAAGCCACTGGAAATCTGACCGGAGCCTTGCAGAATTATGATGCGGCAGCCGCGTCACGATCAAAAGAGCCCGTCGTCGTCACACTGAATCGGGCTACCCGAGGAAAGCCGATCGATGAGGTCGCTGCGATGAGTGCGCGTCAATTGAGAAAACGCATCCAAAATCAAGCCGACACCGAGTTAGAGGCAAAGATGTTGACGTTGCATGGAGTTTTCGCCGCCAATCAAAACGACTGGCTGGCGGCGAAGAATGACTTTCAGCAAGCGTATTCACTCGACCCGCATAGTGCGTTTTCGCTGAACAATCTCGGCTACGTTGCCGAGAAAAACGGAGACCTTGAGACAGCTCAGTTCTACTACTCCAAAGCGCGCACCGCCGAAGATGCGAACGCTCGCGTAGGGCTGGCCACGGAAGGCTCGGCCGAGGGCGAGAATCTTGTCACGGTAGCCAGCACGAGCAACCAGAAAGTCGATAGCGAGATTGATGCGTATCGTCAGTCAGCACGCCAGCAGACAGGTCCGGTCGAATTAATTCGTCGCGGCAATCACCCGGCAGAACCGAGCAAAGCCCCCATAAAGTCTCCAGCGCCGGTAGCTCCAAACTCTGAACCACAAGCACCTAATTCAAACTGAGAAAACTACTGCCATATGCCAAAATCGACTGCCCAGCTTATTTCTTCTAAATCCATGGCCACCCTCTCTCGCTTGCTTTTATCCAAGCATGCGGGTGAAGTATCCGCGCAATCCAACCCGACGCTGAGTTCGGAGATTATCGGAATCAGCCGCGAAGAGTTTAACGACCTGGTTGTCCTGGCGAATCTGAATCACGTGGTTGTGCGCGGATTTGAGATCGCCCTGAAAATCTTTCTGGACGCCAAGGACGGCATGCGGGTTGAGTGGACTGAAACCGCACTGGCAGCTGAACGGGCACGCATCAACAATGCGATTCCCTTCCTGCACGCGATTTGCAATGCGTTTGAGCAAGAAGGCCTGGGCGTTACCGTGATCAAGTCGCTGGACCATTGGCCCGATCTTGGCAGCGATTTGGATTTGTATACGAATGCGACTCCCGAGCAAGTGGTGCCCTTGATGAAGCGGCGCTTCCAGGCGGAGTTGGATGCCAGAAGCTGGGGCGATCGACTGGCTCGTAAGTGGAATTTCCTGATCCCCGGTTTACCGGAATCCGTCGAAATTCACGTCGGGCGTCTTGGCCAGACCGGAGAGCAGATCACGCTGGCAGATCGCCTGATCGGACGCACTCGTTTGATTCATATTGAGAATGACGCCTTCCGCGTAACCTCAACGTCTGATCGGTTGATGATCTCCACGCTGCAGCGCATGTACCGGCATTTTTATTTCCGCCTGTGCGACATTGTCGACTCTGCTGCGCTGGTTGAATCCGGAGCGGTCGACTACGAAGACTTGCGATATTCCGCGACTGCCTCCGGCATCTGGGAAGGCGTGGCAACCTACTTGGTGATTGTGTCGGATTACGTGAAACAATATCGCGGCACAGGTCTCGATCTGCCGCGATTCGTTAGAGAGTCGTCAAGGTTTGGCGGCGAGGAAATCTTCTACCGCAAGGATTTTCTGCGGGTTCCGATTATGCCGCAGTCGGCCAGCCTGTATGGAACGCAACTGACAGGCTTGCTGCGGAAACGCGAGTTGCATAGCAGCGCCCGGCTCGGCTTGTTGCCGTGGCTTGCGACAGCAGCAGCGGTGGGGCAAAAAATTACTGGAAGCGATAAGGGAATTTGGTAATCGTCAAGTCTTTTGGACGAATCCAACGTATAGAGCGTGCAACAAAACTTGTTTTCATTCTTGAAGGAGATGCTGGGGTTCTGCCTCCCAGCAAAACGTTATGGGCAACCCGGCACTGACAAATCCTGAGCTTAGCCCTTCCCTTGAGCCTGCGCTCGGCCGAAAACGGCCAGACACGTTTCCGACAAGATCGGAATTGCACCTTACGAGCACGTCGCTACCGCTTGGGCGAGAGTTGCCGCACGAGAGCCTGTTTACAGGCCTGTTCGGAAACCTGCGCGATTTCTTCTTTCCCGAAAAGTTGCCGCCACTGGAGTTAGTATCGGCGCCGATCGCTGTTGCCGATCCCATGGCAGTGAAGCGAAGCCCTGCGTCCAGCATGCTCTCGTTTCTATTGCACGCAGGAATTTTCGCGGCCCTGGTGTGGTTCGTCCTTCAGGCACGCAACCACATCGTCGCACCCCAAAAGGTGGAAGTGACTCCGATCGTGGTCCCGCCATACCTTCCGCCAGTGACTGCGCCTGCACCTCAATCCATGGGCGGCGGCGGCGGTGGAGGTTTCCATCAGCCGATCGAAGCCAACAAGGGGCATTTGCCGCCAATCGAGAAAGCGCCGATCAATCCACCAGAACTTCAAGTCGATCACCCAAAGCTGGCAGTGGCGCCGGCAGTGGTGATGCCTCAGCAGATTAAGCTCCCCGATAACAACATGCCCAACCTGGGCATTCCACAGTCCACGCAAGTGGAGATGAAGTCGCAGGGTAGCGGCAGCGGTTCTGGCTTTGGCCAGGGCGGGGGCGGCGGCATCGGCGCGGGCAACGGCGGCGGTATCGGATCAGGATCCGTAGGCGGATATGGCGGCGGCGTCATGAAGGTCGGCGGCGGCGTGACAGCGCCTGTCGTCATCCACAGGGTTGTACCGGAGTTTACAGATGAAGCGCGCCGGGTGAAGTTTCAGGGCGTGGCCTCCATCGGATTGATTGTCGACGCTCAGGGTAACCCTGAAGCCGTGCATGTGGTGAATCCGCTCGGCATGGGGCTCGATCAGAAAGCAGTCGAAGCCGTGCGCCAGTACAAGTTCAAGCCGGCGATGTTCCAGGGCCATCCCGTCCCGGTTCAGCTTGTTATCGAAGTAGACTTCCACATGTTTTGATGCTTGAGTTAGCCCGCGATGCAGCGACAGTATCGCGGGTGAACGCATCACCCTGCGCAGCAACGATCCGGTGCTGCTAATTTCGCACAGCTGCCCCAGGAGAGTGGCTCGGTTGACTGGTTGGATTTCGATCCAACAAGCTCGCTGCGAGTCACCGACTCGATCAAGCCGCAACTACTCTTAAGGAAGTTCGGTTCGCTTGTAAAGGGAAGCACGTGTGCCTTCGAACTATTGCTTCGGCTGGATCGGCTGCACGTGGAGCATCTTTTGCTTCTGCTGAATTTCTACCTTGGGGTAATACCCCTTGCTGGTCCTGACGATCAGTTTGTCATGTCCCGGCGCTTCCGCTTCGACTCGCACCACTCGAAAACCGCCCAGAGCCACTGACCGCGTGGGATGATAGCCAATCGTGTATTGATGTCGAATATCGCGGGCAATCTCAGCCGCAATCTCATCCACATCCTGCAGTGACTGCGGAAAGTAGGCGATACCGCCTGTATCCGCCGAAAGCGTCTCCAGGTCTGTTTTGGCGCGCTCGGCTTCGTCTTTATCATCTCCAAACAGCAGGCCAACCGAGTAGACAACCGGGCCGCCCATGTACTGGACACGGTGAACGGCCTGCTCCAGCGTCAACCTCGAGGCATTGTCGGCGCCGTCTGTAATGATGATCAACACTTCTTTGGGATGCTTCGCGTTCTTGGACAACTCATCCGCGGAAGCCACCACCGCATCGTACAGCGCCGTCATGTTCTGCGGGTCGAAGTGTCGCAGGCCTTGTTGCAACTCGGAAATGTTCGCAGTGAAATCCTGGTCGAGATACGCTTGATTGGAAAAATTCACAATGAATGCTTCATCATCAGGATTTGAAGCCTTCACTAGTTCCAATGCAGCTGCATCGACAGCATCGCGCTTATCCCGCATGGAGCCTGAGCTATCGACGAGGATCCCCATGGAGACGGGGAGATCCTGGAACTGGAATGAGTCAATCTTCTGGGGAGTACCGTCTTCCCACACATGAAAGTCGGCACTCTTCAGGTCTTTGACCAGTATCCCCTGTTCGTTCACCACGGTGCAGTTCAGCACTACTTCGTTGACATCTTCACGCAGCGTGTAGACGCCGGACTTTCCCTTTTGGATTTGCCCCGGCTGTGCTGCGGCGGCGGCGGGAGTTTCAGGGGTGACTGGCGCTTTCACTTCAATATCGGGCGAAATAACTGGGTCGCGGTCGACAGTTAGACTGGGCTGAACCTCCGGTTTGGTTGGGTCGTAAACGGGGACGGGAGCCTTTTGCTGCGCAACCGGACTTGGACTCGCCGGCGGTTGAGCTGCAGCAGGAATCTGCTCCATCGGAAGTTCCAACGCAAACAAGGATGCATCGCCCTCAAATGCACGCACCCACATGCCATGGAAAGCCTCGCGCAAGCCGGGATTCTGCTCCAATAGCGCCGTCATTACATCGATCACCTGCTGCCTGGCAGCCGTAGGATCGCTCAATTGCGCCTTATGCGCTGCGTCGGGAGTGTAATGAACCTCTAGATCCCATGGGCCCAGTTCCGTAGTCGGCTGCATTCCTGTGATCTGGAAAGTCATGCCGTGAACATTTAGCGTCATGGGCGTCTCGCCAGGAAGATTCGCGAGCCGCACTTTGCTCGCTTCTTCCTGCAGCTTTTGCAGATTCGGACTCGCCAGGAACGGTACCGGATCCAGGAGATATGCGGCTGTCTGATAGTAGAACCATGCTGCCAGGTTCATCTTCTTGTCAGCGAATTCGCGCGCGCGCTCCCAATACCACAGGCCATCGTGACCTGCTTCCATCATCGGGCGGCTGAAAAATCCAGCCAGCATCCATTGGTTTGGCGTGGTTTCGGACAAGACCAGAGAAATCTGCTGTGGCTTTTCAACCCCGGTGGCGTGGAGAATCGCCAACGCATACTTTGCCGGAGGCAAATTTGTGAAGTGAAAAACTATGATTGGATTTCCGCAAAAGAAGTCCGTTGCAGCGCTGCCGGCTGGCTCCGTTGAAGCATCCAGTAAATACAGGTCATCGACCGTAAGGGTGGCATGCTGCACCAGCGGTTTAAGGTTCGCAACCGACGCGGCAATTCCGCCAAAGTTGGCGGCCACGGCTGGAATGGTTTTCGCCTGGAGGGCTTGCGCGTCCCCGCTCTGCACCTCACCGGCCATGGCGCGTGCGGCGTTCGACAAGGCATCCCGCTCGGCCGTGGTCATTTCCGATTCGCTTTTGCAGGAGGCCGCGTAGGCGCGTGGCAGCCATAGCATCGCAAACCCAATCAAGAGATACAGCAAGGCGCGTTGTAGGTTCCAGGGTCTCAGTTGCATCACTGCGACAGTCTTCCTCGGGAAAGCTTTCTGCG
The DNA here is from genome assembly GCA_963735505.1 of uncultured Acidobacteriota bacterium. GTDB lineage: Bacteria > Acidobacteriota > Terriglobia > Terriglobales > Acidobacteriaceae > JAKAAZ01. The sequence goes on from CAVTLR010000019.1 coordinate 1,663,274, forward strand.
AGCGGCGCTAGTCCGTTGCCAGTCTACTGGACACAGTAGAGCGTAACGCCATTTCCCACATCCGCGCGATATGACTTCCACTCTCCGTGCGCCTGTACCATATGCGGCCATTCACAGCCACATCAGAGGCAGATCAGATATCGTCGCGGCAATCAGTCACTTAGATGCGCTTTTCATGAATCTGTTGGCTCGATTTTGCCTAAATTATTGAACCTCAAAGAACGAAATACGCCCCGATTTGACCCTATTGCGTGGCTGGTTCCGGCTTCGGCGAGGCAGGTTTCAGATATTCGTCGAAGAACTTTGCCTCGGCCGTATAGGCAGCCAGCCAGCTTCGATGCAGCAGGAACCCGTGAACCTCATCGGGGAAAATCAATGCCTGAACCGGGACGTGTTGCTGCCGAAGCGCGGATGCCAACTCAACAGTTTGCAGAAAAGGCACCTCAGGATCGTCATCGCCCTGGATCAATAGCACCGGAGAGCGCCAGGTTTTCACCGAGGAGAGCGGCGAAGATTCCCACGCTAGACGCCACCGGGCATTTGGATCTGCGGCCGTATCGGAAATGGCAAAATTTTCAGGATGATCGATGTTCCAGTCATGCACTCCTGACATGTCGACGCCGGCAGCATACATATCGGAGGCACGCGCCAGGGCGAGCGCGGTCAGAAAGCCACCCCAGCTTCCGCCCCAAATCCCGATGTGCGCGGGCTCAACGTCACAGCGGCTTCGCAGGTAGAGTGCCGCTCCCTTTAAATCTCGAAACTCGCTAGCCCCGGTGGCACCATAATTCAGCGCTTCGCGAAAGTCGAGGCCATAGCCGATGCCGCTGCGATAGTTGATGGAAAGGACAACATATCCTCGGCTGGCCAGGTATTGGTTCATGGCATAGGCGTTGGAGTAATAGTCCATGTCGTGCCAACCCAGCAGCATTTGACGCTGCGATCCTCCATGAACAAAAACCACGGCAGGATGGCGAACACAGTTGTCAACGCCATCGGGAAGAAACAATTGCCCGTGAATCTGCACGCCATCGGTTGCCTTGTAAAGGATGGGTTGTGGAGTGACCATGCTGGCCGCCGGAAACGTTGCAGGAATTGTATGTGGCGCCAGATTCTGAAGCTGGCCACTACGCACAATCACCGCCGGACGCATGGGAATTTTCGCGTCCGAATGCAGCACTGCGACAGTTTGATTATCGCTTGCGACTACTGGTGCGGTTTCGATGCCGGTGCCGTGGGTGAGTTCGTAGGGAGCTCCTCCCGCAGCCGAAAACTTCCAGACATGCCTGCGATCAATGTCATTTTGATTAGAAGAGTAGGCGATGGTTTTGCGATCGGGGCTCATGGAAACGTACTCGACGGTAAAATTCCCCGGGGTTAGTAGTTTCGCCTGCCCTCCCTGCACCGGAATCGAGTACAGGTGCGTCCAGCCGTCGCGCTCCCAGGGAAAAATGAGATGGTCGTCCACGGTCCAAAACACCTGGTGGATGCCAACAATCTCGCGAAAAAAACTGCCTGGTCCTGGATCGGCCTTCCAAACTTGACGACCATTGCCGCTGGCAACATCCGCAACCCGAATGGACCATGGCAGACCGGCGCGGTGCGGTTCATCAAAGTCTTCTTGCTTGTAATACGGAACGCGAATGAAGGCGATCTCATGGCCGTCGGGCGACCACATTGGGTAGCGATCATGATCGGATCCCGGATCGAGATACTCCAGCGTATTGGTGGCGAAAGAATAGACACCGATGAAGCTATGGCTGGTGCGATCGCTGACAAAAGCGAGGACCGTTCCATCCGGCGACCAGCGAAGGGTTCCGCAGGTGCCCAGCGTATGCAGCAATTGAGCAGGCTTGGCCTCGGGATTATTCAAGTAAAGAAACCAGATCTGCCCATCCAGCACCCAGGCGACAGCGTCGCCGCGGGTCGAGAAAGCGGGCGAATTGCCGGGACCAAGTTTGCGCGGAGCGCTGCCATCCAGCGAGACCAGCCACACGTCCTGTTCCACACCTTGCGGTAGCAGCGCAGGATTGGCTGACATTTTTTGCGCATTATCCGGATCGCTGCCGCGAACATAGACGATGGAATCTGCGTCTGGCGACCATTGCAACCCGGATATTTCCTGACCATCGTCGTGCGTATAGTTTGTGATTGCGCGGGATGTATAACCATCACCGGAAGGCTCGGCGACCCAGATGTTTCGCCGTCCCTCAACGTACGAAATCCATGCGAACCGATTCTTCACTGGCGCCGCAATCAGGTCAGAGTTGAAGGGCGCGCTCATCACCTGCTGCAGTGTGAATCGTTTCGGCGTTGGCTGAGCAACAAGAGCGGCCAAGGACGCAAGCGACAGCGCGACTGCACCGCAAATGACGCGGGCAAACCCTGTCATAGAGCCAAGACTCCGCGAGAAACGGCAATCGAAGTAACCGAGTGATTTCCGACCCACGATATGCAAACTCCTATGCAGGCAGCAGCCCAAGACCGGGCCGGTTGGGAAGAATCAGCTGGCCATCCTTCACTGTGACGCCTCGATAGGGATCATTCGCGACCAGAAGATTGCCATCGAGATCCGCGTAATCGACCAGAGGAGAAAGATGGGCAGCCGCGGTGATACTGCAAGAGCTGGACACCATGCATCCCAGCATGGTTTTGAATCCCAGCGAGCGCGCCATTTGAATCATCATGTAGGTCTGCGTCATGCCGCCGGTTTTATCGAGTTTGAAATTCAACGCATCAAAGACGCCCACTAGCTTGGGAATATCGGCCGGATGCCGGCAGGATTCGTCGCCCATCAACGGCAGGCTGGCACGCTGGTGCAGCCAACGCAGATCATCAATTCGATCGGCAGGCATCGGCTGCTCCACAAACTGAACGTTTTGCTTGGAGAGCCAATCGATCTTCCGCGCGGCCACTTCGCGATCGGTCCAACCTTCATTGGCATCCACGCGCAGCGGCTTATCGCTCACACTGCGCACCGCCGCAATCGTCTGCTCATCGGTGTCGAGCCCCACCTTGATTTTCAGAATCGGAAATGCCGCCGCTTCCTTCACTTTCTCGCGCGTAATCGCCGGCGTGTCGATCCCGATGGAAAAATCTGTCACCGGCGCATCCTTCGGGTCCAAGCCGAAATACTCATAGAGCGGCACACCAAGTTTTTTCCCCATCCAATCCATCAATGCAATATCGATCGCGGCTTTCCCTGCCCACTGCCCGGATATCCTCGCAAAAACTTCGGAGATGACCTTTTCAAATTGGGTCGGGTCAGAGGAGTCCAGCATCGGCAGCACGGAATCGACAGCGGTCTGTGCGCCCTTGGCATCTTCTTTGTAGCGCACAATGGGCGCGCCTTCGCCCACTCCGCTGATGCCATCGTGGTTGTAGTGAACATAAAGGATATCGCGATAGGTGCTGGAGGACATCGTGGTTGTCCAGGTGTGCCGCAGCTTCAGACGATAGATATCTGTCTCAACCGAGGTCTTCCGCGAGGCAGTTTTCTTCTCGTCCGCCAAGGCGAATGACTTCCCCGGCAGGCATGCAAGCAGTCCACCCAAACCGGCGGTCTGAACAAAATTGCGACGATTCATGGTTTGACTCTCCGTTCGACTACCAGCAAATTGCGCCAATATGCATCCAGCTTGCTGATCTGGATCACTGGGTGCTCATGAGTAGTTGCCTGAATAAACTTGCCGTGGCCGATGAACATCCCGGTATGTGTGATTTTGCCGTTACCGCCGAAGAACAACACATCACCCGCGCGAAGTTTTGAAACCTTGACCGGCACAAACCCGCTCCACGCGGCCTGCACATCGGCATCGCGCGGGATCAGGTAGCCGCGCTGGCGCATCAGCATCTGCACAAAGCCGGAACAATCATAACCAAAGCTGGAAGTACCGCCCCAGGTATACGGCAGGCCCAGAAAGCGTGGACCGAACTTCACCATCTGCCGAATCGTCATGTGCGGGGCAAGATCCGCGCCGCCGTTCATGCCTAAGGCAACGTCGCCCTGCTGCTCCCATGCCACGCCTCGATCCGGAAGTTGCACCTTCAACCAGCGACCGCCCGGCTTTTCCTGCAGGACCTGTAAGCGCGCTTCGAACGGCAGCGTCATCAAGGGTGCTTGCGTTGTCACGTCCGGTTCACGATAGAGATGCGAGCGAAGCTCCTCAACCTCAGCAATCTCGCCGGTCGTGGCATAGCCGGCGCTACCGTGCAGTTCCACCAGGTCTGCGCGAGAGACCCAACCCGTGTAACCATCCTGCGGTGTTCGGATTTTTACCCAGCCGGACTGCTCCGCAACTTCATCGACGTTCGTAGAGAAAATGGCCTGTGAAACTACGTCGACATCCGCGGAAGGCTTCGAAAACATATTGGCGACAGGAACGGAAACGACGTAGTGCGTTCCCTGCGCCTGAACCACAAAGCAGGCCAACAAAAATACGGAAAGCACAAGGCAATAGCGCCGAACGCGCGAATCAAATTTTTTCATCGTTTTCATGGATTTCCGGATTACTATCGCAATCCACTTCACGTCCGATGTGCAGCAGACGGTTTCATTCGAAGTTCGAGCAGATCATCCCCGAGAAAAACCAGAGTAGCACCTGCGACGCGGATTCGACCATTCACTTGCGAGAATCAGGCTGCTCGAAAGGGGAAAAAACATCACTTCAAATATATTGTTAGAAATATTTGTAGCGCGAGATTGGAGTCTGCATGAATTTCCCCTTATGCCCGTCACGATCGATACGGCCAGTATTAGCACTTATTACAGCAACGGTCTTCTTTTGGGCATGTTCTCTGCGCCTGTGCGCGCAGACTGCGGCTCCGCAAATAAAAATTAACGCCGGAACGCTGCAAGGATCGTGGGTAGCAAGCGCGCCACATGTGGCGGCGTTTCTCGGCATTCCCTATGCAGCGCAACCGGTCGGCAGCTTGCGTTGGAAGGCTCCGCAACCTCCTCCCACATGGTCGGGAATTCGAGAAGCGACAAACTACGGCCCGGCATGTCCGCAAACTCCCAGCCCGTGGTTGCCGGAGATGTTGGGCATTCAGAAAATGGAAACCAATGAAGCCTGTCTCTACCTGAATGTGTGGACGTCGAACCTGCATGGCGCCGCGAAGTTGCCCGTCATGGTGTGGGTGCACGGTGGCGGAAATGTGGAGGGCTCCGCGGAATGGCCGCCATTGGGTTCGACTCTGGCTCGGGAAGGTGTGGTTGTCGTCAGCCTGAATTATCGCCTCGGGGTCTTTGGATTTTTCGCATACCCAGCGCTCGCCGCTGAGTCGCCACATCATGTTTCCGGCAACTACGGCCACCTGGATCAAGTGGAGGCGCTGCGATGGGTCCAGCGAAATATCAGCCGATTCGGAGGCGATCCCAACAATGTCACAGTGTTCGGCGCGTCCTCCGGAGCTTTGGATATATGCAACCTGATGGCCTCTCCCATTGCCGCCGGTCTATTTCAACGAGCCATCATGCAAAGTGGCGTTTGCGTCGATTCGGTGTACCCAGTGACGCGGCAGGCAGAAACCAACGGCGAATTACTCGTAAAAGATTTCGGGATCCAGCCGCGTCCAGGATCGCTGGCGGCGTTGCGCGCGTTGCCTGCGGAGAAGCTTTTGTTAGCGGCTGCAAAGGATGACCGAGTTGATCTTGAACCGGTTGTCGACGGCTGGTTCTTTCCGGAGCAACCCGCAACTGCGTTCGCAAATGGGAAGCAGGCAAAAATTCCGGTGATCGTCGGCAGTAACAATGATGAAGTGTCGATTTTCGCCAGTCCGCTTGTGGGTGGTAAATCCAATCGGCCGAAAACAGTTGTGGAATATCGACAATGGCTCGATCGGGAATTCGGCCCAATGGCGGAGAAAGCGTTCACACAGTATCCGGCAAATTCCGATAAGGACGTTCCCGCCGTGTTCCGAACCATGGACACGGATTTCGACTTTGGCTTCGGCGCGCGCCTGCTGGCGATCGAAATGGATCGAATTCACCAGCCTGCCTACCTCTATCACTTCACCTATGTCGGGGCTGGAGAGTTTGCTGCTCTTGGAGCCTTTCACAGCGAGGAAAGCATGTTCCTCAGCAAAAAGTATTGGACCACCTGGATTCACCGGCCTTACGACAAGACGCTTTCAAACGCCATCATTGGATATTGGGTGCAGTTCGCGAAAACAGGCGACCCCAACACGTCTCTGTTGCCGAAGTGGCCGGCGTATCAAGCCAACACAGATTTGTGCCAGGAGATAGGCAATCGGATTGGAGCAGAGCGCGTGCCGCGTGCCGAGCGATTCGAAGTCTTCCAACAATTTCTCAACTCTCGGCTGGCAAAATTGCCGCAATAGCTTCTCGTATCGAATGACGTTTGACCGGCATCGGCTTAGCCAGCGAGTTCCTGATCCGAGCGCGGCCGTTGCCCCGGGTCGGTCCACGAGAAAAACAGGCTGAAGCAATATCCCACGCAGAACGTAATCACGGTTCCGATCACCACGTACCAGGTCCAAGCAATCCTGGGCAACACGCCGTGAAATCCTGCAATGTGAAATGCGATAGGAGTTGGCTGGCGCCAAAGAAAAATATTCACTCCCAAACCGACGATCATTCCAACAATGGTTCCCGCTTCATTCGCGCGACGGGTAAGCGTCCCCAGCAAGAAGACGCCCAACAAAGACCCGTAGGCAACCGACGCAATAGAGAGCCCGACTTCCACTACATGCTTGCTTCCACGCGAGATAAAAGCAAGACCGCACAACACCACCGCCCAGAAGAAGGTGGAAGCATGAGAAATGCTGGAGCGCTCCCGAGCCGCGGCATTCGGTCGAAGCTTCATATAAAAGTCGACAACCGTGGTCGACGAAAGCGAGTTGAGGGTAGCACTCAAATTCGACATGGCTGCGGCCAGAACCGCCGCGATAATCAATCCCGATATGCCCGCAGGCATGTGATCGACGATAAATGCCGGGAATATCCTGTCGGGGCTCGAGAATTTCGTCCCCGGTGCAACGCGAGTGTAATACACATAGAGTCCCGTACCCACACAAAGGAAGAGCAGAAATTGTAATGCGACGATGATCCAGCTCGACAAAAGTGCGAGCCGCGATTCATGCAGATTTCTCGCCGCCAGCAGGCGCTGAACCATCAACTGATCCGTACCGTGGCTCGCCATCATCAGGAAACACCCGCCGATCAGGCCCGTCCAAAAGGTATAGGTCGTTGTCAGATTCAACGCAAAATGAAACACGGTGAACTTCCCGGTCGCTTCCCCAACCTGGTGGATCATGCTCCAGCCGCCGGGAACCTGATGCCCCAGCGCCCACAGAGCAGCAATGCTGCCTGCGATGTAAATGAGCATCTGCATCACATCGGTCCAGATGACGGCTGCCATGCCTCCTTTGATGGTGTACAGCAGCGTCAACGCGGTGATGATGACAATGGAGGCGATATCGCTGGTGCCGATCGCAATCCCAATCAAAATTGAAATGGCGAATAAGCGTACCCCTTCCGCGGCGGCGCGCGTGAGAAGAAAGACGGTCGCTGTGACCTTGTGCAGTTTCGGACCGAACCGCCGCTCGATGAGCTGATAGGCAGTCAGCAGTTCTCCATGGAAATAGGCAGGTAGAAACAGCAGACACAACACGACACGGGCAACAAGGTAACCTATGACCAATTGCAAAAATCCAAAATCGCCAGTGAAGGCCAGCCCCGGAACACTGATGATTGTTAGCGTGCTGGTTTCAGCCGAGACAATCGAGAGCGAGATCGCCCACCACGGGATGGTGCGCTCCGCCAGGAAGTAACTGCGAAGGGAATCTCCCTTGCCACGAAAGCGCAGACCGAATATGGTGATGCCCGCCAGATAGAGGACAACGATCAGCAGATCGATGGTGCGGATATGGTTGATTCCGGCAATGGCAAGATAAGCGATAGGCTGCATCCTTCAGAAAATCCTACGATACGCCGGCTCCAAACAAGCATTGAAATTCCACCCAATGCAGGTAATTCGGTTCACCGACTCTGTCGCAATCCCCATGCGGATTTGCCAGCCGCGAAGTTCAGAACGCACACCGGTTGCGGTTGACACACCAACTCTACCAACAATTACACTCGATGCCATGATGCGTTCCACCTGCTTTGTCATCGTCTGTTCTGCCGCCTTGGCCTGCTGCGCGCCAGCGCAATCAAGACCGCAATCACAACCGCAGCCCGTGCCGATGCCGCCGCCCATCGTGGCGCCAGTCGATAAGCCCTCCGCAGGCCCAATTGACTTGACGGTGGATCTGACCAACATCGTAGATCGCGCGGAAAAGGTGCATGAGGAGATTCCTGTCGAGCCGGGCGCCAAAGAAATGGTACTGCTCTATCCGGAGTGGCTGCCGGGCGACCATGAACCGTCTGGCCCCATCGAGAGCCTCGGCGGCATCGTGACCACAGTGGATGGCAAGCGAGTGCAATGGGTGCGTGACCGCGTGAACGTGTACGCCTTCCACGTGCCGCTCGCCGCGGGAGCAAAGACTGTTGGGCTCGACTTCGACTACTTATCTCCAATCAAACCAAGTGCCGGCCGCATTGAAATTTCCGATGCCATCGCCGACCTCGAGTGGAATGAAGTCGTGATGTACCCCGCAGGATATTTTTCACGCGACATTTCTGTCGATACCACCTTGAAGTTACCCAGCGGTTGGAAATATGCCACAGCTCTAGAGACTGCGTCTGATCAGGGCGACATCATCAAATTTCAACAGACTACGCTGAACACGCTGGTGGATTCGCCGCTGTATGCGGGCCTCTACTTTGAAAGGGTCGACCTGTCACCCACCTCGACCGACATCGTGCATCTGGACTTGTTTGCCGATGAGGCGGACGACTTGAAAATGACTTCGGAAGAATTGGAGGAGCATAAGAAGCTAGTCTCGGAAGCCGACAAACTTTACGGATCGCACCATTACAAGCACTACGATTTCCTGCTGTTGATGAGCAACAAAGTTGGCGGAGTGGGGCTGGAACACCACCAGTCAAGCGAAGATGGACAGCCCGCGAATTACCTGACGGATTGGCCGAACGGCGTCCTCGAGCGCGATCTGCTCGGTCATGAATACACCCATTCCTGGAATGGAAAATTTCGCAGGCCGGCGGACCTGTGGACCCCGAATTTCAATGTGCCCATGCGCGATGATCTGCTTTGGGTCTACGAGGGGATGACGGAATACTGGGGCAACGTGCTCACCGCGCGTGCCGGAATGCGCACGCCGCAGCAAACGCGGGACATTTTCGCGCGCATCGCCGCAAATTTCGCCATCAGCCCGGGGCGCGACTGGCGCCCCCTGGTCGATACGACAAATCAACCCATCGTCTCGCAGCGTCGTCCAGTTAGCTGGGTCAGCTATCAGCGTCCCGAGGATTACTACATGGAAGGAGCTCTAATCTGGCTCGATGCGGATACAAAAATTCGTGAGCTGACCAACGGTAAAAAGTCACTCGATGATTTCTGCAAAAAGTTTCTCGGTGTCTATAACGGCAGCATGATCACTGACCAATTCACGCTCAACGATGTGGTGAGGGACCTGAACGAAGTGGCGCCCTATGACTGGAAGTCTTTCTTCCGGGAACGCGTCTACGATCTGCACGCGGCAGTCCCGATGAACGGCTTCACGCAGGGCGGCTACAAGCTTGTCTACACAGATAAGCCCACGGAATGGCTATCGAAAGAGTTGGAGAAGATGGGGTATGCAGACTTCTCGACGTCTATTGGCTTCTCTATGGGCTCTCGCCACGGACATGGGCCGGCCGGCATGATCTCCAACGTATGGTGGGACAGTCCGGCCTTCAAAGCCGGCGTCACTCCGAACATGGAACTGATTTCCGTGAACGGCACTGCTTATACTCCGAAGGTACTGACAGATGCGATTCTGGCTGCGGAGACGAATAAGAAACCGCTGCAGTTGCAATTTCGCGATGGCAAGCAATTTAAGATCATCGACCTGCCCTATTACGATGGCATGCGCTATCCTTCGCTGCAGCGTGTTGATGGAACTCCAGACCGGCTCGACGACATATTTGCACCCAGCACGAGCCCATTACCGGCAATGTGACGAATCAGATCGGCAGGATCAGGTATGCTTCTGAGGGGCGTGTTCCGGGCCTTTCATCGGGCTTGAGAATACGACCGCCAATGTGTATTCGAACGCGTAGGAAATGTCGGCGAAGAGTACTCGGTCATTGCCGACCGCCAATCGTATTTTCTGAATAACACGCACGACCCTTGTGAGCGTTCGTTGTATCGCAATAGGGCGGAGGCCATTTTTGTCATCTCCAGAATCAAGCGTTTCTAAACCGGCGACCAGCGGCTTCGTCACCATGGTCTCGTGGATCTCTGCACTCGCCGGCTTGCTGTTCGGCTACGACACCGGCGTCATTTCTGGAGCCATTCTTTTCGTGCAGCAGGATTTCGCTCTCTCCAGGGTCCAGGAAGAAGTCGTTGTCGCGGCGGTCCTATTGGGCGCGGTGATTGGTGCCTCCTTCGGCGGCAAACTGGCAGATCGGTTCGGACGCCGCAAGATCCTCATCCAGGTTGGGATCCTTTTCATCATTGGAGCAATCGGTACAGCTCTCGCTCCTACGCCAGCGTGGCTTGCAATCGGGCGCGTTATAGTCGGCATCGCAATTGGAATCGCATCGTTCACGGCGCCGCTTTACATCTCAGAAGTATCGCCGGCCAGCATTCGCGGCAAATTGGTTTCCTTGAATCAACTGATGATCACCATCGGCATCGTGGTTTCCTATCTGGCTGACTATGGATTGGCAGACGCGCGCGCCTGGCGCTGGATGTTTGGCCTGGCTGCGATTCCGGCGCTGGTGCTGGTCATCGGCCTGATCTTTGTTCCGGAAAGTCCCCGCTGGCTGATGAGCCAGTCGAGGAATACGGAAGCTCGTAGCGTGCTCCAGCGAATTCGGGAAACGACCGACGTGAGTACCGAGCTAAACGACATTGAAGCCGATCTGCAATTGCAGGAAGGTGGTTGGCGCGAACTGCTGGCCCACTCGATGCGGCGGCCACTGATCGTCGGCATCGGCTTGGCGATTTTTCAGCAGTTCACCGGCATCAACACTGTCTTGTACTATGCGCCCACCATTTTTGAGTTCGCAGGTCTTCATTCCGCTTCGGCTGCGATCCTGGCAACTGTCGGAGTCGGCGTCGTCATGGTCTTGTTGACCATAGTTGCGTTGCGGTTGATCGATCGCGTCGGACGTCGGCCGCTACTGCTCTACGGTATCTTTGGGATGATCGTCAGCCTCGGCGTGCTCGGCTTTTCGTTCCTATCTCCCACGCTATCGAATATCGTTGCCTGGGTTGCAATGATCAGCCTGCCCGTCTATGTCGCGTGCTTTGCAGTCAGCCTCGGACCGGTTTTCTGGCTATTGATCTCTGAAATTTATCCGCTAAAAATTCGCGGTCGCGCGATGAGCATCGCTACTGTTACCAATTGGGGCTCAAACCTGCTGGTGGCGCTCACCTTTCTCAGCTTGCTGCATTCTCTGGGCCGCGCCTGGACCTTCTGGCTCTATGGAGTGATCGGTATCATCGCCTGGATTTTTGTCTATCGCCTGGTACCGGAGACAAAAGGCTGCACGCTGGAGGAAATCGATGCGCGCTGGCACAATATCGGCCAAAACGGGAAGTAGCGATCCCAGGATTGCAAGAAATGATTCTCAATGCCTCGGCGGATTACTTTCAGAATTCGACCGCGAGGCAGATTCTTCAGGCTGAGTTGTTTGCTCCCAGCGCTTACTGACTGAATCGGCCACGATAAGCCCACAGTCCCAACGCAGGATTCGAGATGAAAAAAATCTCTTCCCCATCCACGGTGTTCCAACCGTCCGCGAGTTTGGCAGGATCATATTTCTCGCAGTAATCGTGCAAGTCGCCGTAGGCGTAGTATGCGGATTCAATTTCCTGACGACTCAGCCCGCCCGGGCAATAGCGAATCGTGAACCGGCCTTCGCTGGATCCGTGAATCAGGTGCGCCGCGGCGGAAAGATTGTTCGCCAGCGCCGGATCACTCTTGACCGCCTCAAGCGTCGCTGGCGTGCCGCAATAACCATATTTCCGGATCAGCACATCGATGGCCGCATCTTCACCAAATGTGTGCACACCCGGTGCCAGCACGATCAGTTCCGCGCCATCGGCCAAAGCCATGCGAGTGCGATATACGCTTTTGTTGCCAAGCCACGTGGATTTGAACTCATGCGGGTCAAGGAAAACGACGGCTTTGCGAATCTCCCGATCCATCATAAAGAAATTCACTTTGAGGCTCAGTTCGGCCGCGCGTTCAAAACATTCGAAATCATCGCCGACAAAAAGACCGTTCATCACCAGCTTGCCGGCCGCATTTTTGCTGACGACAGTGAGCACATAAACGATGGGCAAATCGCGCGCGAACTCGGCACCGGCATAGTTGAATATTCGTCGCACAGGTGTATCTGCCCGGCCCATCATGCGTTCCATTCCGTAAACCGCGCCTAGGAAATGCGTGCGGTGAATGGCAAGAACTCCGCCGGTCCCGACGAAAATATTTTTCGTAAAGTTGGCCATGCCCATCACTTCATGGGGCACCACCTGCCCGATGGAGAGGATGAGATCGTGACCTCCATCTCGCAGCAGCTTGTTCACCTGGATGGGCACAGGAAATTCCAGCTTGCCTTCGCTGGCTTCGCGGATAAACTCCGGCGGAACTTCTCCCAGCGTGACGACATCGTTGCGCCAGTCATGAACGCGAAATAAATCGCGAGGCACGGCGCCGAACATGGTCGCAATCTCATAGTCGGTCATGGGGTTGTGCGTCCCCAGCGCGGGCAGCACATCCGTGAGCGCCGCTCCGTAGTAATTCCAGGCGTGCTCCGTCAGGATGCCGCTCATGGAGTGCATGCGGGTAAAGTCCGGCGGCACGGTGAGAACTTTCTTGCGCGGCCCGAGTTTGTCGAGCGCAGCAAACAAATTCGCTCTAATCTCGGCGGGTGAGAATTCCGTAGTTGGCGATCCGGCAGCGAAGTAAAGGCTCATCAACTGCTATGGTATTCCTCGTCCGTGCGTCCGTGAGAACCCATTGCCATCAGAACAAGCCGATTTACGGCCCGTCGGTATATAAAAATAATATTCAATTGCTGGGAGAGTGGACGCGAGATCGGAGCTTTGACAGTCTCCGCTGGAATCGCAAAAGTTCTTCCCGCATCCGCCAGGTTTCTTTTACGCGCCGTGCTCGCCCTGATGACCATAGGTACGAGTTCGAGACCGTTCTCGATTTGTCACGTTCTAATGGATGAAGCAATTCAACCGCGGTAATGGAGCGCAATGAGCATCGAAGTTGTGACCAGACAGGATCCCCGCTTTGCAAGCCTAAACCAAGGCCACAATGCCCGATTTCCCCCTTCACTTTCCGACGCTGCCGATCGCATTGAAGTCTGCGACACTCCGGAAGACGTCGCGCAAGCGTTGCAGCGAGTTGTCAGTTCCGGCCAGCGGCCTACGGTTCGCAGCGGCGGCCATTGCTATGAAGATTTCGTCTACACCAATCCACATGGAACGATTCTTGATCTAAGCTTGCTGACGCATACGACGCCGATCGCCGGTGCACCACGCTACAGAATCGAGGCGGGCACACAGCTCGCCACCGCCTACCTCGACCTGTATAAACGCTATGGAGTTACGCTTCCGGGCGGATCGTGCGGCACTGTCGGCGCAGGAGGACATATCTGCGGGGGAGGTTATGGCGTGTTGTCGCGTCTGCACGGGCTAACATGCGACTGGGTTTCCGCCGTTGACATTCTCACAGTGGATAGTCGCGGAAAAGTAATTCCGCGGCGAGTAGATAAAGATCACGATGCGGACCTGTTCCGAGCCTGCCGCGGTGCTGGCGGCGGAAACTTTGGAATTATCACCAACTACTATTTCTCTGACCTTCCAACTGCTCCGCAAGAGGTAATGGCAGCTTCAATTGCCTTCGCATGGGCCGACATGACGCCGGAGCGCTTCGCTGGCATCTTGAGCACCTACGGCAGTTATTGGGAGACCCGCGGACACGAGAAAGACACCTGGGGCCTGTTTTCGGTCATGGGTTTGACACACTCGTCGTCAGGACATTTTGGCATTTCTGTCCAATTCTGTAATCCCGATGGAACTTGTCGAGATTTGCGCGTCCTCGATGACTTCCTCAACCGCTTCGAGCCGTTCAATCCCGTTGCGGGCACGCGCGCCAACATGGCCTCGGCAACACGCGGCCGCTTGAACACCGTGCACACTTCTGGTGACAACTCCCTGAACGCACGCTACAACATGTCTCATCATCTATGGCTGAATGCTACGGTGCGAGAGGCGGAGGGAGGCGCAGGCGGTGAAATGCGAGGGAAATACAAATCCAGTTACATGAGACGGAGCTTTACTCCCGCCGAGATCGAATGCTGCTACAAATATCTGTCGCACGATGCGGGAACAGATATGCGGGGATTTACTATATTGGTCGATTCCTATGGCGGCGCGATCAATCGCATAGAACTCGCAGAAACCACCTCTGTGACGCAACGTTCCTCGGTAATGAAACTGCAATTTTTAGCGTTTTGGAGAAATGCGGAGGACGATGCCGCTCACATCGATTGGATGAGACATTTCTATACCGATTTATATTCAGGCCCCGACGCAGATCCCAATCATAAGGGAACCCCTTACTTCAGTGATCGATATGAAGGCTGCTATATCAACTACCCGGATAAGGATATGTTGAGTTACTCCTATTGGCCGCAATTGTATTACGGAGAACCGCTCTACTTATTCTTGCAAGGTGTGAAACGGCGATACGATCCCAACAATATCTTTCATCACGCTATGTCGATACGTCCCTGAGTTGGCATCAAGGAACCGCCAGCGACGGGGAAGCATCACCACAAGAATCGCTTACTGAGACGATCGCTTCTTCCTTTTCGCCACCATTGCGTCAAACTCGCTACGCGGCATCTCCAGCATGGTCGGGTGAGCATCGATCCATTTTACGAATGCGTCGTATTTCTGCGGAGTCCACCCTCCCTCAAATTGGCCGCCGTTCGTGCCCTCGCGATTCAGTTCGAAATTGAAAGCATCTTGTAGCGCTGTAAATTCAGCCGAACTGATGGCGGCTTCAGCCAGGATTGCGGGGATAAAGATCACTCCCTCCGGCTTCACCAGAACCAGATCGCCCGGCAATACTACGGCTCGTCCAATGCGGAGTGGAGCATTGATCGCGGTCAGCTCCATTTGGTTCCAGGCCGACGGATCATATCCGCGATAGAGACCGTTGAAGTTCGGAATCTCCCGGTTTTCCTCCTGATCGCGAATGCCAGCGTCGAACACGAAACCTGTGTGACTTCGTGCGGCAATAGCGTTGCCGAGATTCGATCCGATAAGCGTGCCGTCGATAATCTTTCCAAATCCGTCGGCCACGTACACATCGCCTGGCTGCAACTCCGCGATCGGCCAGGAATTGGTGTCGCCAACCCGGTGCTCCTCCTTACCCTCGGCGGCGATGGCTGCGGCCATATCCGGACGCGTAGGCATGTATTGCGCAGTCAGCGCTCTACCGGCAAAAGAGTCTTTAGGGTGGAGTGCCTGCCATCCACCCTCAAATTGGTTGTCGTAACCGTGAGCACGCAGAAAATCCCAGATGTCTTCAATCGTCATATTCTCGGCGCGCTTCAGCAAATCATCCGGCAATTTTGGACGTCCATCCGGAAAACGGTCGCCCTTCCAGCTAGACGTATAAAACAGGATCTGCTGCCGCGTCATTTTCACTTGGCCGAAAACGGGCGCCGTCCCCAACACTGTGCACGTCAGCACGGCGATCCAAATCATTCTCTTCACTCGATTCTCCTTTTCAGCGCACATTCGGCCGCGGAAATTCGCAGTTCCATCGCAGGCCACGTTCGATTGAGTCCTTCCTACTTTCGCGCTTCTTCAGTTTCAAGAAGCCTGAGTTCCCGCAGCCTTCATCAGGATCTGTCTCAATCGTTTGGCGACGATCAAATCCTGACCCTGCTGCAGCATCCACACGCCCACCACAATCGTGTTTGCGTCAGATGGCAACCCTGGCTCCGGTGCGCCTGTAGCCGGATGCAACTCGATACTCGGTGAACCTTCACGGCACAGCTTTGCCACTTCACGCGGCGCGATCTTCACCCTCTGCTGGTCGTAACGCAATAAAAGAGTGGGCACGTGATTCGCTACTTCAGGAACATAGATCTGTGAAGTCAGCGTCGGTACTGCAGACAGATAATTGGCGATCCTTTGCGCGCGCCCGCGAAATTCCTTTTCCATCTCCTCGTCAGTTTGGCTCAGCAGCCAGTCCACGGCAGCTACCATTCCGACAATTTGCTCTTTAGCCACCTTCTGTCCCCGGCCAACGACGTCATCAATTGGGTTATTGTTTCGGGCTGCAGCTGCGATCAATTCTTTCTTGCCGAGTAACAGACCTGCATTCTGCGGTCCTCGAATTCCCTTACCCCCGGAAAAACAAACCAGGTCAAATCCCATCTGGGTGTAGTTCCAAAGGTTCGATATAGGAGGCATGTCGGCAGCAGCATCGTTCATGCTTGGGATATTGTGTTCATGAGAAACTCGAATCCAATCTTCGCGACTGATTGTTCCGCTGGTAGCCGCATTAAAGAAATGTGTCATCACGGTTTTTGGTGTGAACGCTGCGCGATATTCATCCAGAGTTTCCACTTCTACAATTCGAACGCCACAGCTCAATAGCGCATGGTCATATCCATAGCGGTGCCCTTTCTGCATGATGACTTCATTCTTCAATGAGTCCATCCCCTGCGGGATGAGGGGCGGAATCCGCTCGCCGCGCTGCTCGTTCGCCACAGTGGCACACGCTGCGGTCCCAAGCGTAAGTGCGGACGCCGCACCGGCTGACACTAAGGCCGCTTCACAGTGCAATCGTTTCGCCAGGTAGGATCCGGCCGCCAATTGCAATTCCTCCAGACGCACGGGATGTTTGGCGGCCCTGGCAACGGCCAGTTGAACGCTCTCCGGCATGACGGCTGCCGTGAGAAACGTATAGGTGCCCGCGGCATTAATGATCTCCTGCACACCGAGCTTCGCGTAGTAGTCAACACCATCGTCTACATTCGAGCGCTCTGCCCCAATCGCCTGTATAGGTGTCATCAAGCTCGTGAATCCAAGCGAGGCCAATGCAGTGCGTCCATGAGCAAAAAAGGATCGGCGCGAATAGCGGATCGTCATATATTCCTCTCTACTTCGTTACTTACGAGTTGACACGAACTAGCCCGATTTCGAGTTACAGTATCTCGCGAACCGGAATCGCGGCATTAGCAACTTTCTCGACGCCCCGGATATTTCCACGTTCCAGTCGCCGCGGTCAAACCTGGTGTTCGCGCAGGACCCTCGACAATGCATCCGCAATGATTCGATCTTCACCGGGCTTCAGTACGATCGCAGTGACCCCGATGGTGCTGCCTCCATGACGTCCGCCCCCGCTTAGAACTATCGACGGTTTCATACTTGCGAGCTCTCGATTCACTTGGCCTGCGTCAACGGAAAACTTACTGGGATCCAGATGAATCTGAATCGTCGGAAAATTATTCGCGATCTCCGGAACATGTCGAGTTACTGTAACTCCCGGGATTTTGCTGACCTTATTCACAATCGTGTCCAGCTGTTTCCATTGCTCTTTGGCTAGCGCTTGCTCGTCTTCGGCTAAGTAAATCTCCAATGTCTTCAGCATTCCAATAATCTCTTCTTTGCCAACCTTGGTCGGTCGACCCAGCGTATCCTCGTTGGGGCTCATGTTTAGAAGTGCATTGCTGATCATTTCCTGCCGGCCAATCAGCAGGCCGGTGCATTGCGGTCCACGCATCGCTTTGCCGCCGCTAAATGAGATCAGGTCGTATCCCATATTTGCGTAGTCCCAAAGATGCGATTTTGGAGGCGTATCTGCGGCCGCATCGATAAACGCTGGAAGGTTCGCCGCATGAGCCAGCTTCAACCAGTCTTCCCTCTTGATCTGCCCATTCGGATCTGCCAAATTTAAAAAGTGCATGGCCGCGGTGCGCTCACTGATGGCGTTATGAACATCGGCCACCGTCTCTACCTCGACCATCTTCACTCCCGTCGCGCGAATCTGATGGTTCCAAGGGCTGCGGTGCGCTTTCTGGATGATGACCTCTGACTTGAGTCCCGTGAGGTCTGGAATTTGTTTGATATAGGTCGCATTGCTTCCGGTCAGAATTCCAGAATAACCATTTTGAATGGCCGATGCGGCTCCGGAAGTAATAAGCGCACTATAACCCTGGGGCAACTTAAGCATTTCAGCAATGCGTTTGCCTGCCGCGGCTTCTAGATCGTTAATGTTGACGAAGTGCATGGAGGCCAGATTCATGACCGCTTCGGCCTCGGGTCGCATTAACGATCCTCCAAGATAGGTCATCGTCCCTTGACCGTTGATCACGGTGGTTAATCCAAGTTCTTCGTACACATTCCCACTTTCGCCGAAGCCCTTGATTTTTCCACTCCATGAAGCATGCTTGTCTGACGCAGGAGCGGCCAAGGCCTTGCGGCCAATCGTTGACGCGGAAAGGACTGCAAGCGCATGCAAGAATGCCCGACGATTGATTTTATGTCGCATGAAATTACCTCCGTTGGATGCAAGCGGGTTGAGGTGGTCAGTGCTTTCCGTCCGTGCAGCTGCATATCACTGACTATTTTATAGAGCGACGAAATCGATTCTGGCCCAAAAAATCATTACAACATGCTGGTTGTCGCGTGCGATATAACGCTGTAGAGATGAATGCGACGAAAGGCCGATGTCGCAATGCTCGACCCGCTGACTCTGTCATCAAATCAACCGCCTCCCATGCTACACTCCCCGATTCACTTTGTGCTTCCGCAGCAGCTGCCGACCTCTGGAAATATACAAAGAATTCTTTTCCCATCATTTGCCCCAAGTGCACACAAAGCGCATACATGGCCTCCGAATCGAAGTTGGAAGCCGCTTAGCATCTGAATGTTTTTGCTTGCGGGGGTTGGATTTGAACCATCGGCCTCTCGAATAATGAGTTTGGATCTAGTGATCGTGAACGTCGGGTAAGCCGGCTTGGACGTTAGCTCTTCCAGTGAAATTCAACACGCGTTTTGCGGGTTGCAAACTCGGTGTACGGGGCTATCACAAGTTTTCTCAGAGGTTTCAAGTCTCCTGCGTAGGCCAGCACAACCGTCATAACATTCTGCTGATCGCCGGTGAAATGAAGGTAGGGCTCCGGAAGATAAAAATCTCTTTGCGGTCCGATCGTCCGGAAGTATCCGATGAATTTTCCGTTGACATAAATCAGTGCATCGCGATCAGCATCGATCGTCACTTTCAATGGAGAGAACCATTCCGGGCTGCTGACCAGCGGAAACGTGGTACGAAACCATGTGAACGCGGGCATCAACTCATGTTCGTCTGCCGATCCCCCGAGCCTCCCTTGCAGCCACGGACCCGACGTGTAGTCAGGATCAATTCCATGCCATTTCATCGCTGCCGGGAATCTTTGAATCTGTAATGCGTCAAGTGGAGTGGATCGCTGACGATGGCCGATGCGGATGGACTGAATCCCTTTCAACTCCTGCATCTCCAAACCTCCGTTTGCGCTCCCGAAGGCTTCATATGAAATTTCCAGCAAGTTCGCTCCCGGCTTGGCAGCCCCAGTCAACGGAAACACGGTTGATTTCGCGGGCTTTGATAGGGCATGAATGGATTTCCCATTTAGGAAAACCTGCTTATTATCTTCGGTAAACGTCTCAAGAAAAAGTTCCTTCTCGTCGCGATAATTGAACGTCGCGCGGTACTTCACGTATCCATATGGAATTCGACCCAACTTCTCAAGGGCAACGGGGGCAGTGTGTAGCCACTTGCCTCGCGAAGGCTCGAATGTATCAACCCAGAATTTTCCTTCTGACAGAACGATAGGATGAAACGGGTTTGGAGGCGTGCTAATGTGCAAACGCGCACTACGCCAGTGCGCGTCGTACTCGACCGGCACGGGCACTCCGTCAACCGTGCATTGGTCCGGCGCAATGGGTACGAGAGTGGTCAGTTCATGCTCTCCCGACGAATACTCCAACACCAGAGTTGCACGTTTTTTCGCGGCGGTGCTGGCGGTCATCAAGGCGCTATCGGTGATCACGGGGCTATCTGAAATATTCGTTGCTGAAGTCTGCGGAGTAACTGCCGCAGAAAAATCTGTTGTCCAGGTTTTCCCTGCCAATTCGCGCGGCAATGCCACAATCTGCAGCGTGCCGTTCAGCAGAAACATCTTCAGAGCTGACCCCATCTGAAACCCGATGACGATTGTTCCACCGTCTGCGTCATAGAATTGATATGTTGCATCGCCTTCCAGGTGTGGTGTTTTCGGTGTAGCCAGCGCAATTTCCACCAGTTGTCCTGGATCGTCATAAATCACAATGTAGGGTCGGTCTCCATTCGCACCATGACTCAGGATTTCTGCGGTGGAGTATCGTAAGTGTCCTCCCGGGATCGGAACCTGCACCGCCAGCACTTTCATCCCCCGAGGGCCGATTGAGAGGCTACCCTGGCGCGGCACCGTGATTGTCCGCTGCGGGGAGCTGGTCGGATCCAGAAATTTCATGTGGAATTGCTGCATCGCATTGACGTTCTCGCGCACGAAGAGAAACCCACTTTTCCCGTTCACTCGAAGGTTGACCGAAACGTTCGGATTTGTCGAATTTGCAGACCCTTCAGCTTCCTGGGCGCGGACGATCAAGGGCCCAAACTTATCCAGGAACGCTCCAATCTTCCGGGCCGAATAATATTTCTCCCACAAGCCTCCGGGTTCCCGGATAGGCGCCGCATAATCGTATGTGGTCGTCAGGCTACGGGCTGCCCAATCGAAGTTCGTCCCGCCATGGCCCATATAAAAGCTCAGATAGGTGGTCCCATGTTCCATGACGGTCTTGGTAAGCATATTCAGCTGGGCGGCATCGATCCCATCCTGGTCCACAGATAGTTTGCCTCCGAACTGACTGAACCAGCCGCCTTGAAGTTCTGCGATGCTGACCGGAGATGAAGGTTCCTCTTTTCTCAGCTTGGCGAGGCGGGGAACAACTCCTTTCAAAATGTCCCAGCGCGGATAAAAGTCGCAGGTATCCATAATCTGCGCCATGACGGGGTCGGAGTTTTCACGTGCCTGCCGCACCCAGTTCGTAGTAATCGGAATATCGATTCCTGCGTTCCATACCATTCGGGCCAGCGCCGTGATGTACGCCAATTTCTGCTGGTTGGGCAGCTTCCAATCGTCGTATTCGTTTTCAATCTGGATCATGACAACCGGTCCGTCCACCGTAATCATGTTCTTTCGGACGATTGGCAGCACCTTGTTATACCAATCCTGTGAGGTCTTGACGCTCTCTGGCTGGTCACTGCGAAGCGGAAATTGTTTCTCTATGATCCAGTGTGGGAAGCCACCTGCATCCCATTCGGCGCAGACGTATGGCCCCACGCGAACAATCATCCACAATCCCATTTCGCGGACTAGCTGGATGAAGTCCTCCAGTTCCGTCATGTCCACTTGACCTTCGACGGGCTCGTGATAGTTCCAGAAAACGTACGTCTCGATGGTATTGAATCCAGCCATCTTCAGTTTCAAAATGCGATCGCGCCAGAGCGCTTTGGGGGTGCGGGGATAATGAAAACATGCACTGTAAATAAATACATCTCGACCTTTGATCGTGAAGCACTGCGCGTCGTAACGAATGATCTCTGGTCTTTTGAATTGAGGTTTGTCCGCGGCCTGCAGCAATGCGAATCTCCCCGGCATGCCTGGAATCGCAAACAGTTGCATCGGGCTGGCGCCGATCGCGGATGAAACGAGCCCTAGTTGCTGTATAAACCGTCTTCGTGACGATAATTTCATGCTTCCCCTACCGGTTTCGTCGTTGATGTAACACGGCTACAAAGGAGCCTGGAGATTGAGCGGACATGACTTTACTGTCCCTTCTTGGCGGAACAACCACTCAGCAGCTGCTTCGCTTTCCAGTTTCCAGGCTGAATTAAGAGGACTGCTTTGAATTCAGAGGCGGCATCGGTTTCATCTTTACGCTTGCATAGGAGCTTACCAAGCGTCATATGCGCAGCCGCGGAATCCGGGGAGAGCATCAAGACCTTACGAAGTTCCAACTCAGCCTTGGTGTCATCTCCGATCTTCAAATAAGTCAGGGCAAGTTTGTATCTGACCTCACTATTGTTAGGTTGAATCTCTAAGGCTCGAAGGAATTCTCCGATCGCACCCAGTGGATCCCCTTCTGCGACTAATTGGTTTCCAAAGGCAAAGTGGCCATTCACTGTGTTCGAAGGTGCCCCATATCGGAATGGTGCTTTCTTGATCGTTGCGGCTGACTGTTCGGGCTGCGATGCCTGGTCTTTCGCTAGGAGCGACTTCAATTGTTCTGCAATTTCCACATTTGAAGGATCTAGCAGTGCCGCCTGTCGGAGACTGTCGATCGCACCTTCACGATCCTTAGTCAACTCTTGCATTCGCGACATGTCGACGTAGAATCGACTCTGAAGGGGCTGCAAGGAAATTGCTTTACGCAATTCGAGGATTGCGGACGGTAATTGGCCCGAATCGGCCAGCAGAAGGCCAAGATTAAAGTGAGCCGCAGCGTTGTCCGGTTCAAGGGAAACTGCTTGCTTTGCTGAGTTGATAGCCGCGAGGAAGTTTCCGGATTTTGCGAGATCTAAGGACTCATTGCTGAGATGTGATGATTGCACATGATCCGATTGCCGCTGTATGAGCCCTTGGGCCTCTTTGAATTCAACATCAGCATCCGCTTTGTCGCCCTCCGCTTGCAGGGTCTTCGCCAATCCATAATGCGCGTCTTGCAAATCTGGGTTGGCAAGCAGAGCCGACTTGAAGTAACCAGCCGCGGGTCCGAACTTCCTCTCTTTAAAACTTATATTTCCTAGCGCGATGTCGGCCTCTGGATATGTTCCCTTTAGCTTCAACGCAGTCAGATACTCGGCGTGTGCCTCGTCATTATCCCCCATAACAGATAAAGCCTTCGCCAAGTTGAAATGAGTCTCTGCCGACTTGTTGTCCAATTGCAATGCCGCCTTAAATTGGTCGATTGCCTTCGGCGCATTACCGAGTTGAAGTAAACTGACCCCTAACATTTTCATCGCTTCTGGATACTTTGGTCTTAGTCTCAGAGCGTCTTGAAACTGCGGGATGGCGTCAGACCAGTCCGGGTTACTGGGCGATCCCGCGATCATCGTGACCCCCAGGTTATAGTGCGCTTCCGCGAGGGTTGGATCGGAGCGGATTGCCGCCTGAAACGATTCCGCCGCTCCCGCAATGTCTCCACTCTCGCCCTTCAGAATCCCCAGTTGCAAATAGGCTTCGGCGACGTCCTGCCCAGACGCGAGCACTGCAGCATAATCCTTCACAGCTAGTCTTATGTTTCCCTGGTTCTCGTTCTTAAGGCCATCCGAGAGAAGTTTCGCATTGGCGTCCGGTGATGAATGCTGCCCAAGACCGTAAGTGACGCCTGCCATTAAGGGCAACGCGATAATCGAGCTCAACATGTGCCTGGCTATGCGACAATGCATTGCACACCACTCATCGGAAAGATGCGGATAGGTATGGACATTCGCGGTTCGTATACTCTCTTATGAATATCCCAATTGCTTTGCCATTTTATATCTTCTGCCAATCTGTCGATTCAATGTCCCGGGCGATTACGATGGCCATGTTAACCTCCGGCAAATGTTTTCAAAGTACTCTACCTGGAACTTGAATACCTAACATAATTGCACACGCAATAACTAGGTTGGACCCATACTCGGCGCTGACCCTTGTACGTTGATGTGCAGTGTTATAACTCCGCGGACCTATCTCATTCCTTTCTTTGTGCGGAGCTGTTGCGGGGTCGGTTCATCTACCCGTAATATCTGGTTCGATCGAATATCTGTCAGCCTTTGGACAATTCCACTGGGCCAATCAATCTCAATTACCTTTGCGGTGTCGTCCGTTCCCATTCCGAAATGTATGCGCTTATCACTGGAAGAAAGGTAGCTACCTCCAGTTGTTACCGTGTGGACCTGCATAATGTGGCTGGTCGCCAGCTTCACCACTGCCCCGATGCCATCGCGATTGCTACTATGGCCAACAAGGTTCAACAGTATCCAGTGGTTGTGCGTGGGAGTATCGTTGCGCAGGATATATGCTGGGCCGTCATTCGTACTCATAACCACGTCGAGCCTACCGTCGTTATTGATATCTCCTACGGCGAGGCCGTGTCCGGCGATTGGCTTATGGAAAATTGACCCTGATAACGCGCTTACGTCCGTGAACACTCCATGATTATTGTGCGCAAGTAAAGGCGGCTCGCAATAGTGCTCCTCTGGATGGGTCAGTTCAATGTTGTCGATTACATGCCCTTGATTCGCGATCACGTCCTTCCAGCCATCATTATCGTAGTCCATGAACATGACACCCATGGCCGAATGTGACACGGTCATATGCCCAAGGCCCGACTTATCGGTGGAGTAATCAAACGTGCCATCGCGATTGTTATCGTACAAAGCATACTTCTGGCCTGCCAGATCCGTGACGATCAGGTCAGCCCACCCATCGTTGTCGTAATCCTGAAAGTCAACGCCCATTCCGGCATAGGTGTTCCCATCTCCATCCACAGAAACTCCGGTGCTGAGCCCAGTCTCCTCAAACTTGCCATCCCCCTTATTGTGGTAAAGGAACTGCATCATAGAATCATTCGCGACGAACAAATCAGTCTTGCCGTCGTGGTCATAGTCCGCGATTGCCAGCCCGAGAGCGCGGCCTGGCTTATTCAATCCGATCTTATTCGTCCAATCGCTGAAATGTCCGTCGCCGTCATTATGGTAGGCGATGATGGTGACTGGATTAAAAAGGAGAGGATGACAGTATGCGCGATAGCCTGGTTGATGTGGTCCGCACCAGATATCGGTAAAGTCCCACTCCAGGTATCGGCCGACGATCAGATCCAGCTTTCCGTCATTGTCGAAGTCAAACCAGATCGCTGAACTAGACCATCCGCTGGCTTCGACGCCCGCTGACTTTGTCACATCTGTAAAGGTACCGTTGCCGTTGTTGTGATAGAGAGTGTTGTGTCCGTAGCCAGTTACGTAGAGATCTTCAAATCCATCGTTGTCGTAGTCTCCCACGGCAGCGCCCATATCGTAGGCCGACCCCTGGACGCCTGCTTTAACAGTTACATCTTCAAATGTTCCGTCCTTACGCTGACGGTAAAGGCGGTCATAATATTCAGGCCCTGATTTCTGCGGAATGCTATGAAGAGGCTCCGGATCATGGATGGGCGCTCCGTTAGCAAGGAAGATATCCAACCTGCCATCATTGTCATAGTCAAAAAGCGCGACCCCAGACCCCATTGTCTCCAGGTTGTATTTCTTTGACGTATGAGAGGCGCGGTGGAGAAAATGAACACCACTTTGCTCAGTGATGTCAGTGAATTTACCCGCGATCGGTGCAGCATTTACTGGAGCCATCGCGACTTTTGCGGTGGAAGGGCACGCTACTGCCTGAGCTGAAAGAACTGACCAGGATAGACAAGAAAGCAACATCCCCAGGAGAATAGGTAAGGGCCGGTATATTGTCTCAACCCGAGTTCCCCTGCACTGCGAATTCATATTCTACTTACATCCCGTAGTGAACAATGCGCGCCTGAAAAATCCTATTCTTACTGCATTTTTACTATACCGCCGGAGAGCGACAAGTTCGCCTCGCTCCTCGGGTTCGATCTCGGCTGCTGCGAAGACTCAATGGTCTGGCCAAAAGATCGATCCATAGGTCCCAAAACACACCCATTGAGACGTCAGTTCTTTAACTACTTCCCGATAGTCAACAGATGTACCCTGCGAGCGAACTGAAGCTAATCGACATAGAACAAAGATTCGATGCCGACAATCCCACAGAGCTCACTTCACTCGAATCTGGCGACTATCGCAGCGGACCTATTTCTTCAAGCATAAAGCCAGAGGGAAAAAGGACAACTACTTGACTTGCTCTGCAACCACGAACATTCATAGTTGATGAAGAGATATTTTCTCCGGTCCAGGAAAATCCGATGGAATTGGAATGGTTACCCGTCCGGTCGCCGCCCACTGAAGGCCACGAGAAAACAGCGTCTGGAAACCCACACATTCAAGATTCGGATTCGGTTCCCCCGCCCAGGTGTGACCGAGCATCGTCGTATAGACCCGACCGCGTCCGTAGTTGCGCACCCAATCCATCGGCTCATTGCGATGCGATACAGGGGAGTGCGCATAGGTAAGAATGGTCAATCCTTGCGCCGGCCCATGTTGGCCGTGCGTGAGTTGTTCGGATGGATGCATCCACACCTTCGGCATCCCTCGGGTGATCGGGTGATGCGTATCTCGAACGTGGATTTGAAAATCGAAGCGCGGGGGATGGCCGGGGTCAAGGCCTGTGCCCTGAGGGATCGTCACAACATTGCCATCCTCGGACACAGCCAGACCTGGCCCAAAAGATTTTGGGCGCCAGCCTAAACCAATCATGTCGTTATAGGCCTTCCATGGAAGAAACGCATTGTTCGCAGCATGGTACACGACCAGTCCGCCGCCGCCTCGCACGTATTGCTCCAGCGCGGATTCGACGCGGAGGGGCCACTGAATTCCATCCGGAGAATCGCCGCCATTGAAGTTATTGATGACTGCCTCGTAGGAGGAAAAATCTGGATTCCATGTATCCCACGCAGTAGTGGGAGCGCCGCGAGGAGGCGTTGTAGAAACATCGACAGTGAATTTGCCCGTCATTGTCAGAATCTCGGTGATGGCACGCGTTGCCGTCTGCCAATCATGATTGTTGATTCCATCGACGATCAGAACTTTGGAATTGACCGGTTTGCCATAGGCCCGTCGCCAGCCAGTTGCAGTCAGCGCCAGTGACTGTGCGGCAAATTGTCGTCGAGAAATCTTCATGAAAGATGCTGACCTAGGAGCCACATATTTCTCGCTGCCTGTTCTCCAGCAGCCGAAACGGCCCAATCGAGTGAGCCGTTGTGTCCGATCGTAACGTTCAGAGTGACTGGGCGGCCTGAGCCAGACGCTCAGTACACTTGTTCGATCCGGGCGTCACTGGATGTACCGGAACTCCGAACGAAGAACTGGCACTGTCAATGCCTCGCAGGATATAGAGCATGACGGTCTGGTCGGTGCCAAGGATAATCGTAGCGATTACTTTTCTCGTCTTCAATTTCCACTTGAAATTGTCGATCCTTACCTGGGTGGGGCACAAGATTCCTTGTACCGTGCCTTGCGTGAGCGTGTTCGGCGTGGCCGGAGGCACTCCAAAGATACTCCGGCGGAATAGACGAGCGTTTTGCAATGCACAGTCAGGATTCTGCCTTGCGGATCCGGGGGGTGGAAGTCTCCTCGGATTACACCTGTGGCTTCCATCACCCGACGAGTGTGCATCGCGATCGCCAGTCTCAATTCACCCTCGTGTGGCGACGCTACGCACATTCTTCGGGCGGTAGTGACTCAAAAGATATATTTAATTCCAAGCTGTAGTTCTCTTGGATTGCCCGTAATGTACTGGATTTCTCCGAACGTGGCATCTTCAAGGGTCCCATCCGGGTTTGAAAATTGCGGATGGTTCAGCACGTTAAAGAATTCAAATCTCGATTCGATACTTGAGTCCTTCGGCAGTCGAAAGCTTCGGAACAGTGAGGTGTCCAGGTCCGTGTAACGCGGGCCGCGAAGACTGTTGCGCCCAGTGTCCCCATATGTATAGGGTGGCGCCACTGCAAATGCTGAAGTGTTGAACCATTCTTTCAGAGTCTGAGGTCCCTTTGGATTGCCGATTTGGTTAGGTCGCTGAGATCCGCCATTGGCGTTCGCATTGTCGAAGTTGATGTTCACGGTAAAGGGCGTACCGCTGCGGGTCGAGAGAATTCCGTTCAACTGCCAGCCCCCTAGCAACCACGACGCCGGTCCCTCCGTAGCGAATTTCTTCCCTTTCCCGAACGGCAGCTCATATACGGCCGAGGCGGTGAACACCACCGGCACATCCAGACTCGCGTTGGACCTGTTCGAACGCAGATTATAAGGGTTCTGGATGTTGCAGCTTTCCCAGTAATCTTCGCAACCGGCATCGATGGCGTGCGACCAGGTAAAGGCCCCGGTTACGGCAAGGCCATTCGTATAACGTCTTTCGTACTTGGATTGAAAGGCGTTATAGTTCATGTGCGAGATGCTTTGTATCATGTTGAACTGCGACATGTTCGGAAATGGCAGCACCTGCGTCGGACCAAGCACGGTGGAAACATTGAAGGGCACCTGGATGGGGCCACGACTGGTGGAAGATCCAACATAGGCGACCGAGAAAACATCGGAATTCGATAACTGCTGTTGAACCTCGAGATTCCACTGCCACGAATAGGCATTCTTCCACCTTGTATCGAGGAAGCCGCCTCCGGCTGGGAATGGAGTTGCAGGCTCAATCGGCTGCAAGGCCCCAAAAGGATTTTGTGCTGTGGCTCCCGGGGTAATGCCGGCAATGTTGAGATTGTTCACGTTTTGCGACGCACCGGAAGGCCACGCGCCACGGGCGTTCTGAGCAGCCTGAAACGCGCCCGACCAATTGTCGTAGAACACCCCGATGCCCCCGCGAACCAATGTCTTCGGCAGAACCAGATAATCAAAGCCAATTCGCGGTGAGAAATTTGTGTAGTTGGGTTTGGTAATCGTATTGCTGGAAGCGATGATTACACCTGGAGGGAGCGGTCCAGCAGGCGTATCCGTATCCCCCTTCGGGATATACCATTGGTTCGTCCAAATGTCGAAACCGGAGAGACGATTGTTCGCTTCGGTGACTGGCGCCGTATAGTCCCAGCGCAGGCCGTAGTTTACCTGTATTTTATTGGATACCTTCCAGGAATCTTGCGCATAGATCCCGGCGATGTGATCTCTCAGGTTGACGCCAGCATTGCCCAGCTGCCTGCCTGAATTGTTCGGTAAACCCAGCAACATGCTGGCCAGAGAGTTGCCACCGCCGCCGACACAGGCCCCTGATGTATTGAGGCTGGCGCACGGATCCCAGGTGGCTTGCTGGTTATAACTCACGTCATCCTCTGCCCAATTTGTATACATGCGCATGAAGTAGAAGGCGGCCCCGAATTTGAGCGCGTGTTTCCCGGCCTGCTTGCTGACGTTACCGGAAACCTGGCCAAGATTGTCAGGACCGATCGGTCCCCATCCTGAGTTGACATCGAAGAAACCGGACGGATGCTGTCCAGGAATCATGGGAACTTCGATACCTCCTGGATTGGGTGTAAACCCAGCGCTGAAGCCTGCTGTCGTAAAGACCTGGGCGGCATTCGGCTGATTGTACGTCTGTGGGCCGTCGATATAATTCCACCCACCCGTAATGTCGCTGACAAGACTCGGAGAGAAGGTGTGTACCCAGGTTCCACCGACGTTCTTTCCGTTGAAGCCGGTGATAAATGCATTTGTCGGAAGGGCCTTTGGGCTATTGTTCGTCGCGTTGCTGATGATCACATGGCCGAATACCACATCTTTGGGCCTTACATCGTAGTCCACGCGGATTCCCCACTGGTTCTGGGTATTTGTGCCACTTGCCGTGTTGACGTAGTTGGTGCTGTCCGCCGGTGCAGTGTTTGAAATAGTTGGGACATACGCGTTCATCACCGCAAGGATTCCCTGGTTCAGGCGGTTCGGCGGGATGATATTGCCTGTGAAGGGTTGCGTCGTATTCGTCACCGGATTGTACGTGGTGGGATCGTAAATCACCGTATTGGGAAGTAGAGCGCTAAAATCTCCACCGAGCTCCTGCGGGGTAGGAAGAATGGCGAAGTTGTTCGCGGCGATCGTCTGACGAAACCCTTCATAATAGCCGAAGAAAAAAAGCTTGTTCTTAAGAATGGGGCCACCGAACGTGCCGCCGAAATTGTTTAATTTGTAAGCGGTATTGCTGGTATTGAAATACGGGATCGCATTCAGATTTTGATTTCTGAAAAACTCATATGCATCGCCGTGAAATTGATTGGTTCCGGCCTTGGTGGCAACGTTGATCGTGCCCCCAATCGACTGGCCATATTGCGCATCGGTCGCGTGGGCCTGTTCCTGGAAGGTCTGAATCACATCGATGGATGGACTAATCGAGAATCCGGTGAAGAACGGATCGGTTGCATACATGCCATCGATAAAAAATAGATTGCTGCGATTCGAACCGCCATTGATCGAAGGAATAATGCTTCCTCCACCAAGTTGAGGTTGGTTGCCTTGGGAAACACTTACGGGCACAGTTCCAGGGGCGAGTTGCAGCAGCTGAGTGAATTGACGTCCGTTCAGGGGAAGGTTGAGAACCTCTCGCGATCCGATCACCGTACCCAATCCAACCGACTGGGTTTCCAGCAGCGGTGAACTTCCGCTCACCTGCACCACTTTTCCAACGGTACCCACACTCAGAGTAAAGTCGATGTTGGCTTTCTGGTTGATTTGCAAATCAACGCCGGATCGGTTCGCAGTTGTGAAGCCCTGCTTTGAGATTGTGAGGTCGTACGTTCCCGGCGGCAACAGCGGTACAAGGAAAATCCCATCGCGGTTGGTTTGAGTCGTTTGCTTCGTTCCGGTAGAAAGTTCTTCCACGGTAACGGATGCACCTGGAATGACAGCGCCGGAAGGATCACTGACGGTGCCGGTGAGACTGGCAGCCGTGGTCTGACCGAACAGTTGCGTTGAGTGGATCGTCAGCAAAACGACTAGCAACGCAGGCAGAAGAAGAGCAAAACAGCGCATTTTCGCCCGAAAAGTCGCAACCTTCGCCTGCTCGTGAATCTCGTTTTGCCGGTTCATCCTTAGATTAACGTTGGACATCGCTGCCCCCCCTTAAATTTGTCGATCCAATCCATGCGCATTTCGTCGCCGCATGGTTCGCAACCAAGTAGCAGTCCCAGTTTGTTTTCAAAAGGGCCGGGATCAGTCGTTTTTGTTTTTACCTTCTTGCCCACCAAGATTTGGCTACCTTTTCGATAGCTTTATCGTTGACTGAGAACTTATAGACCTGCACACGTGAGGCTGTCAACAAAAACTTCCAGGAGGCGAACCAGCGATGAGCCGGCACCAAAATCCTGCTCGGGCAAGGGCGGGCCGGGGAACAAAAGCTGCGATGGATGGAGGCAATGCGCTTAGAAACTCGCGTCAGCCATGCCTGACTCACGGCCTCAGCACGCCCAAGCGAGACTTTTCACCTCAAGCGGGCCGATACCATCCCGACCGAGTTGGATCATACGAGGGGGTGCGTAGGGTGTCTGCGCGAATTCGGCCCAAACGGGCTTCACGCTTTTTCGTGTGCTTAGGCGGATTCCAGGATCACGTTCGCGAATTCCATGGTGTCACCGGTTCTGATGAGACCGATCGCATGAGGAACTCGCTTCTTCAAATCCTCGTGGGGTTCGTAGGTCACATCCACGCTTGCCATGGCGTCTGCGAACTGGTGGACGATCTCCGGAGCGTTGTGGAGCCGGAACTCCTCGGCCATGAAGAACCTTCCGACGGCGAAGTTCGTCTGAATCGCATAGAGCACATCAAGAACCCGGGGGATGTCGTCCACCAGGGAAAGATCAATGGTCTCGATCTCCGGCCAGAAAGGGAAACCTCGGTCTGCGACGATCAGCGTATTCGTATGCCGGACCCTGCTGAGCAGGGAGTTCACTTGCGGATTGAGGATTCCGGATTTGAGCACAGGCACTCCTGTTCTGAACGACTTGCTTTCGCATCATGCGCGTCCTGAACCACCACTCCTACATCCACCAACAAATGGAATTCAATCTCCGAATCAAGACACCGTCTCTTGATGCGAACGGACGTTATGTTTTGTCCCGGGGCGTTGGTCACGCTTACGAGTATAGGGCAGAAATGCTTATAGCAATCGATAAAGTAATCCTAGCAATTTTGCCCGCTCAGTCCCCACTGGGTCGAGTGACCAGAAGCCCTCCTCCCGAACCCGCCCTGCGGAAAGCACAATACCACTGTCCCAGAATCACTTGTATAGTTTCAGCTATGACCGTCCGCATGAAGGACATCGCCAAGGATCTCGGCCTTTCCACCGTCACCATCTCCAAGGTTCTGCGCAATCATCCGGATATTGCCGTAGAAACGCGGGAACGTGTTCTGCGCCGCGTGAAAGAGCTGGATTACCATCCCAATCTTATGGCCCGCAGCCTGGTCACTGGACGCAGCTATCTGATCGGCCTCATCGTTCCGGATTTGTTGCATCCATTTTTCACCGAAATCGCCAAGGCCTTATCGGGAGCGATGAGAGAAGGGGGATACTCCCTCATCATCTCCTCGTCAGAGGAAAATCCGGAGCTCGAAGCCAGAGAGATTCAACAGCTGATGGGACGACAGCTCGACGCGCTGGTGATCGCAACCTGCGGGACAAGCGCCGCCGCATTTGAAAAGTTGGACCGCAATGGCACACCCTATGTGCTGATCGATCGCGAAGTGGAGGGACTGACAGCCAACTTCGTCGGCGTGAACGATGTAGCCGTTGGCCGCATTGCGACCGAACACCTGATCGACCAGGGCTGCCGCCGCGTGGCCCACATTCGCGGCCGAGACAACAGCACCGGAATCAATCGATTCGAAGGTTATAAGCAAGCGCTGCTGCGTCACGGGTTACAGTATTCCCCAAGTCTGGTAGTGACACAGTCGAACGTGGACACAGACTCGACCACCGAGGGTGCAGAAGCCACGAAACAATTGTTGAGGCGTAAGCCGAGGCCCGACGGAATCTTTGCCTACAACGACCCCATGGCGATTGGGGCAATGAACGCCATCTTCGACGCGGGACTTCGCATTCCGCAGGACATCGCCCTGGTGGGCAGCGGAAATCTGCATTACGACGACTCGCTCCGTGTGCCGCTTTCCAGTATCGATCAACACAGCTCGATGATTGGAGAGCGTACGGGCAGCATTCTGCTTCGCTTCATTGAATCGAAGGTCCGTCCTCAAACTACGAGCGTGATCCTGGATCCGTCTCTGGTTGTGCGATCTTCCAGCATGAGGATTCCAGTGAGGCGCCCCATCTCCTCCGCGCGTGAGAAGCACCCCAAACCTGTTGCTGCAGCCCGGCGCACCAAACGATAGGTCGCCATTCACAATAGAGGTTTTCTCGGGTAGACATCGGTTACTGCATCGTTGACAAGCTGTCCGACACGCTTCTATAGTCGCTGTTTGGCAACCTTGCACGGAGCATTAAGGCTGCCCGGGAGGCGCGTTCGTGCAACGACGGGATTTTTGCAAGCTAGTGGCAG
Organism: uncultured Acidobacteriota bacterium; assembly: GCA_963735505.1. Lineage (GTDB taxonomy): Bacteria > Acidobacteriota > Terriglobia > Terriglobales > Acidobacteriaceae > JAKAAZ01. The sequence goes on from CAVTLR010000019.1 coordinate 1,696,669, forward strand.
CCGCGGCAGCAGCAAGGGCTGTGCCGATGTTTGGCCAAACCGAGGGTGCGGCGCAATCGGCAGCATTCCATGCCATGAATACCTGCACCGAAGACTATGCCGCATATTGCGCGAAGCCCGCAGATCAACGCGTGTTCTATGCGTACGAAGGCGGCCAGATCATCCAGGAAAAGCTCGACGAAAAAACATGGACGCCCACAGGGTGGGGGAAGCCACCCAGTCTCCCCATCCCCGGCGGTTCCTGGGATGGCGTGCCCATGGTTTCTCCGATTCCTAACCTCGCCGGCAATGGCCCGTACAAGCCTACGTGGGATTCGCTACTGCAATACGATGCGCCGGAATGGTATCGCGACGCCAAGTTCGGTATCTGGGCCCATTGGACTCCCCAGTGTGTGCCTGAAGATGGCGATTGGTACGCGCGCAATATGTACATGCAAGGGTCAAAACAAAATGAATTTCAAGTGCAACACTACGGCCCTCCCTCTACCTTCGGATACAAAGACCTGTGTCCTCAATGGACGCTGCTCAACTGGGAACCAGACGCGCTGATCGAACGATTCAAGAGGGCTGGAGCCCGCTTGTTCCTGACCGTTGCCAACCATCACGATGGCTTCGACACCTGGGACTCGAAGCATCAGCCGTGGAACGCCGCCAGCTTTGGCCCGCATCGCGATGTTGTTGGCGCCTGGGCGACAGCCGCACGTAAGCAGGGACTTCGACTCGGCGTGACAGTGCACCAGGCCCGCAATTGGTGGTGGTTTCAGACCTCCCACGGCGCCGACAAAACTGGTCCATTCGCAGGCGTCCCTTACGATGGCGATCTGACCGTGGCCGAGGGCAGGAATCAGTGGTGGCAGGGATTGAACCCGCAGCGTCTGTATGGCGTCAAACATCCCCACAATGCATTGCCAGATATTTCTTACGTAAAGAATTTTTATGATCGCACCCGCGATCTAATCGATCAGCACGACCCCGACCTGCTCTATTTTGACAATTCGCTGTTCCCGCTGGGCTGGGGCGGCATGAACATCGCCTCGTATTTCTACAACCGCAACTTGCAAACTCACGGCGGGAAAATCGAAGCGGTCGCCACGATCAAGGAGGTGCCCGATCGGCTGGCTAAAGCCGTCGTCGCTGATTACGAACGTGGACTCACCAGCGAGATCATGCGTTACCCATGGCAGTCGGAAACATGTATTGGAGATTGGCACTACAACCGCGCGCTGTTCGATAAGCCGGGAGAATATGGCGGCTATCTCCAGCCTCGCGACGTGATTCACTGGATGATCGACACGGTCAGCAAGAACGGCACGTTCGTCCTGAACATTCCGGGCAAGCCGGACGGCACCATCGATAGCAAGGAGATCGCAGTGCTGGACGGAATTACTGCCTGGATGCAAATCAATGGAGAGGCAATCTACGAAACCCGGCCATGGAAAATCTATGGTGAAGGGCCGGACATGATAAAAAGCGGATCGTTCCAGGGCACCAGCATCAGCAAACTGGGAGCGAAAGACATCCGGTTTACACGAAACAAGACCAATACTGTGATCTACGCGATTGCCCTCGGCTGGCCAGTTGGGGAGTTCGTAATCCAGTCGCTGGGGACGGCGAGCGCTGCCCAACCGGGAAAAATAGAACACGTGCAATTGCTTGGCACAGACGCAAAGTTGAAGTGGAAACAGTCAGCCGAAGGATTGCGAGTGGAATTACCGAAGCAGTACCATCCCACCAGCGATCTCGCTGCGGCATTGAAAGTTTCCTTCGCATAATTTCTGAGTCGATCTTGTTCGATTCAGGGATGACTCTTTTTGGAAAGTCCTACTATGCCGATGACATCGAACGCACGACAGGCACCCGCGGAGACGGTTGATCCTGTGCTTGTCCCGCAACGGATTCTTTCCAGCGGCGCAAGCATGCCGGCCATCGGTCTTGGCACTTTCGGGTCCGACCATGTCTCCCACCAAACGGTGGCGGAGACAGTGAAAGCGGCCGCCGAAGTTGGGTATCGACATTTCGATTGCGCCTCAGTCTACGGCAATGAGGATCTGATCGGCATTTCGTTGCAGGAGATATTGCAAAGCGGCGTGCAACGCAAGGACATCTGGATCACCTCGAAACTATGGAACGACAAGCATGGCGAGGCGGATGTGATTGCCTCATGCGAGAAATCGCTGCGCGATCTTCGCCTCGACTACCTGGATTTGTACCTGGTTCATTGGCCATTTCCCAACCATCATCCCCCGGGATGCGACGTCAATGTGCGGAACCCTCATGCGGTGCCCTATATCCACGAAAACTACATGCGCACGTGGAGGAAGCTGGAGGTGTTGGTGGAGCGCGGCCTGGTGCGCCATATCGGGACGTCGAACATGACCATTCCGAAAATGAAGCTGGTCCTTCGCGACGCGCAGATCAAACCAGCAGCGAACGAAATGGAACTTCATCCCCACTTCCAACAACCGGAATTCTTCCAATACCTGCTCGAAAACGGAATTGCGCCCATCGGCTATTCGCCGATCGGCTCACCGGCGCGACCGGATCGCGACCGCACTCCGGAAGATACCTCGCCCACGGAGGATCCGGTGATTCTGAAGATCGCCGCGCGGCTAGGCATTCATCCCGCGGTGGTATGTATCAAGTGGGCAGTGCAACGCGGCCAAACGCCGATTCCTTTTTCAAGCCATCGGCGCAATTTGCTCGCCAACCTTCGCGGCATCGTCGACACGCCGCTCACAGCCGAGGATATGAAGGCCATCCAAACCATCGACCACAATTGCCGCCTCATCAAGGGACAGGTATTTCTGTGGAAGGACGACCAGTCCTGGGAAGATCTTTGGGACCTCCACGGCGAGATCACCCCTCCGTGACCGTCGCCTGCGACCTGCCCAATACAAGCCGTGAGGAACAGCGGAGACAGAACCGATGAGCGAAACGATGACAGCGGCTTACCTGCCGGGAAATAGCACCGTAGAGATGAGGACCGTCCCGGTCCCAACCCCGAGTCATGGCGAGGTTCTGCTTGCGGTGAAGGCTTCCACCATTTGCGGTTCGGACATCCGGTGTATTTATCACGAGCATCTGGGAAAGGGCCCGGAAGGTTATCAGGGCGTGATTGCCGGACATGAACCCGCAGGGGTGATTGTCGAAGCCGGCCCCGGTTGCCGCAGATTCAAAGCTGGGGACCGCGTGATTGTGTATCACATCTCGGGCTGCGGCGTATGCAACGACTGCCGCCGCGGATTCATGATTTCGTGCACCAGTTCGACCTATCGCCGCGCCTATGGATGGCAGCGCGACGGCGGCATGGCTGAGTACATGATCGCCGAAGAGAAGGACCTCCTTTCGCTTCCGGATTCTCTCACCTATGCAGATGGTGCGCAGGTAGCATGCGGGTTTGGCACCGTCTATGAAGGCCTGGAAAAGATCGGAATCAGCGGCAACGACGCCGTTCTCATCACAGGTTTGGGTCCGGTTGGCCTGGCCGCAGGCGCTCTCTGCCGCAAGCTCGGCGCGCAGAAGATCATTGGCATCGACATTTCACAGGAGCGCCTCGACTTGGCCCTCAAACTTGGGCTCTGCGACAACGTTGTTGCTTCCGGTCCCGACACTGTCGCACAGGTGCGCGACCTGACGGGAGGCAGCGGCGTCGAGCGCGCCGTGGAATGCTCGGCCAATGCCGAAGCCCGGGCTACGGCGATTCGCTCAACGCGAAAATGGGGAAAGGTGGTGATGATCGGCGAAGGCGGAACGGTCAGTTTCAATCCCTCCCCTGACATCATCCACGATCAGAAGACGATCTACGGCTCCTGGGTCACCTCTACCTGGAGGATGGAGGAACTTGTAGAGCGGCTAGTCCGCTGGGAACTGCATCCAGAAGACATCATTACCCACCGCTTCGTTCTGGAAAGGGCGGACGAGGCCTACGCGTTGATGGCCTCCGGCCGCTGCGGCAAGGTGGCTGTATGTCCAGGAAAGGCCTAACCCATGGTGCACACCGCTGGCAGCTCAGGCAATCCGCACAATTGGGAGCTGGAATTACACCGACTATTGCCGCTCTTCGGTCATCGCAATTGGATTGTGGTCGCCGACGCTGCCTATCCTGCGCAATCCAATTCTGGAATCGAGACCGTGGTTGCCGATGCGGACCACCTCCATGTGCTGCGTAAGGTGCAGGATGCGATGGCCGCCTGCCAACACATCTGCGTCAACATCTATACAGATTTGGAGTTGGGATTCGTCGAGGAGATCGATGCGCCAGGAATTACAGAATATCGGCGGCAACTCGACGGCCTGCTGCATCCCTCAGAACTGCGGCAGCTTCCGCATGAGCAGATCATTGCCAAACTCGACCAATGCGCGCAGACATTCCGCGTCCTGATCGTCAAGACAGACCTGATGATTCCCTACAGCTCCGTGTTTTTTGAACTGGAGTGTGGCTACTGGGTCGCCGAAGCGGAACAACGACTTCGCCATGCCATGTTACAAGGGCCAGTTCCAACGGTAAGTTGAACTTTTGTACGCGGGCGGATGGAAGCACTTCATTCAATCGGACCGGATCTATAATAACCGCACGAAACATTGGCAATGATCACTCTTAGATTTCACATAGCATCGCGCAAGGTCAATCGATAACACCTAGAGATAAATACTTATTGCAGTAGGATTACTTCTCGGAGAATATGGTCTATTTCTCGCGCCGCCGATTCATTAAGACCGCAAGCCTTGCAAGCGCATTTCTGACCTCTCGCCCATATGTAGGCGTTGCCGGTGCGACTTCCAAATCACCTATACGTCCGTGTTTCCTGAAGAGCAAATCAGATTTTGCACCATCGATTCAGCGATTCTTCCCGCAGATACATCCTGGCGCGGATGAATTCATCACAGAGAAATACGCTGCTGAACTCGATATCCTGTTGAGACGCTGGAGCGAGACTCTATGCGTCACCGGGTTCGCTCCGCAATCCCTGCGGCCGCTGATTTCCCCCATGATTGTCGCCACGCAGCTTGCAGAAGCCACTGTGGTTCCACTCCGCGCTCATGGCCCGATAGAATCCGAGAAGCTCACCTTTCCTCCGCCGCGCTCATTCTCCAACAGCGCCTTTCTGAAACTCTTACATGAATATTTCGCGCCTTTCAGACAAATCCAAATCGCCGACCTGCAAATCGGAGCAATTGACATCGTGTCTAGTTCTCCGCTTCGCGTACACACGACAATCCACTATGACTACATAGGTCAACTCGACGAGAACCGCCGAGAAGAGCGAACTGGAGAATGGGAGCTAGACTGGCTCGCAGATGCCTCAAATAACTGGAGTATAAGTCGTTGGCTGGCCGGCAACGAGCTGCGAAGTCGTCTCACCGGAAAGGGTTTCGTCGATATCAGCGCCTCCTGCTTCGAGGGAACAGCTTCTTACACACAACAAATGCAGTATGGATTAGATCATTGGCGCACTGTACTCGATGGAGCCAGCGGCATTGATATCTACGGGAACAACGGAATCTCTGCTGGCGACTTTGATGGTGATGGTTGGGATGATATCTATGTCTGCCAGCCTGCCGGGTTGCCGAACCGCCTCTATCGAAACCGCGGCGACGGCACGTTTGAGGATGTGACCGACAAGGCTGGCGTAGGCGTCCTGGATGCCACTTCGAGTGCGTTGTTTGCAGACTTGAATAATAACGGACATCAAGATCTGATCGTAGTGCGTACCAGCGGACCCCTGCTCTTTATCAACCGAGGCGATGGAACCTTCGAGTTCAAACCGGATGCCTTTCACTTCGCCAAGCCGCCGCAGGGGACCTTCACGGGCATTGCAGCCGCGGACTACGACCGGGATGGATTGCTCGATATTTATTTTTGTTTGTATAGCTTTTATCAAGGCTTAAGCGAATATCAGTACCCACAGCCATACTACGATGCGCAAAATGGTCCGCCCAACTTTCTTCTACGAAACCGCGGCGATCACACCTTTGAAGATGTGACAAGCTCATCCGGGCTCGACAAGAGTAACAACCGCTACAGCTTCGACTGCGGCTGGGGTGACTACAACAATGATGGATGGCCTGATTTATATGTAGTGAACGACTTCGGCAGAAAAGTACTCTACAAAAACAACGGCGATGGCACCTTTTCCGATGTAAGTGCTGCGACCGGTGTGGAAAACCCCGGAGAGGGGATGAGTATGACTTGGCTCGATTACGACAACGATGGCTTCGACGATATCTATGTTCTGAATATGTGGGTGGCGGCTGGCAAACGAGTCACCACGCAAGAGCAATTCCTTGCGGGCGCTCCAGAAGATGTACGCAGAGTTTATCGCCAAGATGCCCTGGGGAATTGCCTGCTCCATAACAAAGGAGGCAAGGACGGATTTCTGGATGCTACCGATGTATCTGGCGCGCGCTTTGGAGGATGGAATTGGAGCACCGCTGCATGGGATTTCGATCACGACGGTTACCCCGACATATATGTAGCAAACGGGTTCATTTCCGGACCACGCCGGGAGAATCTTTCAAGCTTTTTTTGGCGCCAGGTCGTGGCACGCTCTTACAGCAGCGGAGGTAGTTCCAAGGAATACGAGGACGCCTGGAATGCCGTCAATGAATTCATCCGGTCCGACTACACTTGGAGCGGATATCAACGCAACAATCTATTTCTCAACAATCGCAACGGAAGCTTTGCCGAAGCGTCTGGAATTCTTGGTTTGGATTGTATTGAGGATAGTCGGTCTTTCGCGCTGCTCGATCTTGACCACGATGGACGATTGGAAGTGGCGCTGAAAAATCGAAATGCCCCACAAATCAAAATATTTCACAATCAGCTGAATCCGCTGGGTCCCGCAATTACCTTTTCCCTGAAAGGGACAAAGAGCAATCGCGATGCGATTGGTGCCCTCATTGAATTGCAAACGGCCGAGGGACGTCAGAGAAACACCGTCCGGGCAGGATCGGGCTTTCTCGCTCAGAATACGAAGACACTGTGCTTTGGCTTAGGTTCCACCAGAGAACCCGTCCGCGCCATTGTCCATTGGCCGAGCGGGACAGTGCAAGCATTCGAGAACCTGCCCCTTGATCATCACATATCAATCAAGGAAGGACTAGACACTCACACAGCTGTCCCATTCAATACAAGTGAGCCATATCAAGATGTGACTAGTTCACCTATAGATCAGGGACTTTTCTCGCCTTTTGAGACTTGGCTAGTTGACCCGATCTTGGCGCCAGATTTTACTCTTCCGGACATGCGCGGCAAGAAATACAGCTTGCGTGACTTCCGCGGCCACCCTCTGATGCTCGTCTTCTGGAGCAAGGATTGTTCGGAGAGCCCAAAGTATCTTGCGAGCTTAGAGGCAATTTGGCCGTCGTGGAAGCAGCATGGTTTACAGTTGCTGGCTGTACAAGTGAATTCCCCTGATGTGGCGCCTTTGTCGGCGCAAACCGCGACACACCGAACTTTCCAGTTCCCTACCCTGAATGCCGACGATAGTACCACTAATATTTATAGTATTTTTCACCGCTATCTGTTTGAGCGGCGCCTCGACATGACGCTGCCTACCACATTCCTCCTCAACGCAGACGGCGAGGTTGTCAAAGTCTATAGCGGCATTGTGGATCCATCTGGAATATTAAGTGATGTTGCTTCCTCTCCCAGGACAAGAGATGAAAGGCTTCGGCGAGCCTTGCCATTTGCAGGTCATTATTTTGGAGCGGGTTTTCACCACAATTACTTCACCTACGGAGTTGCATTTCTTCAATATGGATATCTCGACCAGGCGCTCACATCCTTTCAGGAGGCGGTTACGCGTAATCCAGCCTATGCCGCGGCATATTACAACATAGGGCTGATTTATCTGAATAAATCGCAATTCAACCAAGCCCGCCAGTATCTCGAAAAGACCGTTGAACTGGATCCCAGCAACGTCGACGCATGGAACAACCTCGGTGTCGTTTACGGTCAACAGGGCGACTATGTACGGGCGCTTGACGACTTTCTGCACGCAGTACAGCTCCAACCGGCCAACCTCCTCGCAGTGCAGAACCTAGTAAAGCTTTATGACTATCAAAACCGCCAGCAGGACGCGCAGGCTGTTCTCGAGAAGGCGATTTCACATAATCCGGATGACCCGGAATTGCACATTGGACTGGCAATGTGTTTTGTCCAGCAAAACGACATGGTCAGCGCGAAAAGGGAGTTCGAAAGGACGATTCAACTCAGTCCGCAAAATACGGATGCCTTGAACGGATTGGGCGTTGTGCTCATGAAAATGGGCGATTCCAGCGGGGCCATGAAGCTCTTCGAACAGTGCCGACGCCTTGCCCCGGAGTTCGACCGTCCCTATCTGAATATGGCCGTACTCTATTTACAATCTGGCGACCGCAAGCAGGCCCATGACATATTGGCGGAATATCTTCGCGCCCACCCAGACAACGAGGATGTTCATCAGGCACTGCAGGAAGTGGACGGCGCAAAGTGATGTTGTTTTCTAAAAAGCGGTTGCGCTGCCGGCCGCGTTTCGTAATCATTGCGACCACTGTGTGGATACTCGCGATCGTTGGCGCCGCGCAGGAGGGTACCCATTTCGGAACAATCAACGGAAGGGTAAGCGGAATTGGAGGACGCGCCATTTCCTGTGACAGCATAACTCTCTCCGATCACAATAGTGGTGCCCCTGTCAGCATGGTGCCGGTGGCTTCCGATGGAACGTATGTCATTCCCGCGTTGAAATACGGGATCTATAACCTCACCGCAAGATGTGCCGGGTACGAGTCACCAAAGTCAAAGATTGTGACCTTGGCGTCAGCAACGGTTGTCGTCGACCTGTACTTGAAACAATTATCTACAAGCAACGCCGCCAACAGCATCCAGAGAACGACTCATATGGATGCAGCGAAGCATCCTCCGTCTTTTGCGGCAGCAGGGGTATCCGGCAGTATCAACGGTAGCGGGTACTCTTCCGCGGCTAGCTCTGAAGAAGCGTCTCATGTCATGGACCTCGTTGTAGGACTTAATGCAAACCATTCAACTACGCTAGCGCCCACCGATGAAAGAGCGGACTGCAATCGCGAAGGGAATCTTTCCAAGGCAGTAACCTCTAATCCCAATAGCTTTGAGGCGAATCACAAATTAGGCGAATTCTACCTACAGCACGGAGATGCGCTCGGCAGCATCGACTATCTACAGTCGGCTTCACGAATATTGCCTGAAAACATCGAGAATTCTCGCGAGCTTGCCGCAGCTTATCTTGAGGCAGGCAGATACGCTACAGCTATTGCGCTATTACAGCATCTCCTGCAGAACAAACGGTACGGATTCTGACCTTACATTTCCTCTTGGCGAAAGCGTATGTCTCTTCCAATATGCGCTCGGAAGCTATCACGTGAATATAAGCTCGCAGTCACCTTAGACACCGGCGATCAGAACCTGTTTGAATCTGGACTTGGACTCATTGATATGGGCTCCTCGGACGAGGCGAAGAAGATGTTCGCCTCCGCGGTTATAAAGTGTCCGGATTCTGCAAGCTTGTGGCTCGGATCTGGGAATCGCAGAATATCTACTACAACAAAAGGCCGATGCAGTTCAATCGCTTCTGCGAGCTGTCGATATTGATCCTGAATATCTTCCACCGTACTCATTTCTAGCCAATTTGTCTGGAACTTCAAGCGAAGCTGATACAAAAATTGCAAATAGCCTTACACGTCTGATTGCCTTGCACCCGGATAGCCCGGAAGCGCACTACGACTATGCTTTAGCGTTGTGGAAGCGATACAAGCAAATACCGAATGCCGCGGCGACCGCCAAAATCGAGGCGCAACTCAAGCTTGCTATCGCACAAAATCCACAAGACGCCGATGCCCACTATCTGCTCGGCGTGATCGATGCTGACACGGGAGACTATACCCACGCTGCTGAGGAGTTGTCTCAGTCTGTTGAACTGAATCCAGACAATGCGGAACCCCATTATCGCCTTGCCTTAACCTACAGAAGCTTGAAGGAAGCAGACCTGGCGGATCGACAGTTCAAGATATTTGAGGCGATGCGAACAAAGAAGACAAATCCTAACGATGCCCTTCATGCGAGAACGCAGGAGCTGGCGTCGCAATTGGTTCAACAAAGAAGTTCTACCCTGCACTGTCCTTCGGTTCGCTAGCGGGCTGCAGTTCGGATGTTAACTATGGCTTGGATCGTGTATGCCGGCGATCGAGCCTGGACGATGACAGCATCGACATAAAGCAGTTGACTTAGAAAGCGAGGGAAATCATGATTGGAAATATCCCCATAGGTGCGCAACGATCGGGTCATTTGCTCAATGTCCCGGGAAGAGTTCGCACCACAACATCGCTTTTTTCCTTGCTTCTTTGCGGAGTGCTGTTCACCCCGGTGGGCCCGGCCGGCGCGCAAAGCGAAAATGCCACGACCGCGTGGAAGAATGGAGTCTTTCACATTGAACGGAAAGGCATCGTCGAACGTTCCGATATTATTCTGCAGCAACCAAATCAGCTGCCACGGCAATCCATGCCTCTGGGCAATGGTCGCCTCGGCGTCGGCGTTTGGGCGCAGGATGGATATACCGCGCAGCTCAATCGTGGCGACACATTTCCACTTCGGCTTTCGCCCGGCCAGGTCATACTTCCAGGACTGAGTAAGCTCACCCATGCGAGCGACTACTCCGCGCGCCTTGACCTCTATAACGGAGAGTTTCAGGAACATGGCGGAGGCATGACTGCGACAACATATGTGTCCGAAGCGCTCGATGTGATGGTCGTTGATGTTGCCGGAGCGAACCCCAACATCACTCAGACCGCAGAGCTCACACTGTGGCCACCGCGTCAGCCTCAAGTCATCGCAGAAGGCAACATCGGCATCCTCGCCGAGACTTGGCTGGATAACAAAGAAGCCGGAGCCAGTGGTCAAACCTTCGGATCCCTGGCAGCGATCACAGCAGACGCGCTCGATATTAAAGTCGAAAAGAGCAGCGCCCTGTCGATCAAAATTACATTCCGGCCTCGACCGGATGGATCGTTTCGCATCCTGGTGGGCTCACCCACCTGGCACGGCGGTGATGCTGCGGCTACAGCTTCCACCCTGCTCAAATCCGCGAAAGCGCTCTCGTCGCAGGAGCATCGTGCCTGGTGGCAGCAGTTTTGGGAACGCGCTGGGTTGATGAAGTTGTCTTCGAGCGATCACTCCGCCGAGTATCTCGAGAACCTGCGCATCATTGATCTCTACACGGCAGCCGCCGAGAGTCGCGATCGTCTTCCAGGATCCCAGGCCGGCATTGGCGATCTCTTTTCGTCGATTCGCGACGAACACAAATGGGGTCCCTCGGCCTACTGGCATTGGAACTTGCGCATGCAGGTGGCCGCCGACCTTGGTGCTGGCGTGTTCCAGCTGAACGATTCCTACTTCAACCTCTATCGAGAAAACCTCAAGAACGTACTCGCCTGGACCAAATTGCACATGGGAAACCGTCCCGGCGCATGTGTTCCGGAAACGATGCGCTTTAATGGTCAAGGCTATGAGAACGAGACGTGGATTCCAGCTGCGGCCATCAACTGCGGTCAGGACTCGAAGCCGTACTATAACGCCCGCACCATTTCAACCGGCGCAGAGGTCTCTTTGTGGATCTGGCAGCAATATCTTGCCACCGACGATCGCCAATTTCTGGCAGCGAATTATCCGGTCATGCGCGACTCGGCGATTTTTCTGCTGGCCTACGCCACTCGCGATCGCAACGGCGCACTCCATACCTTTCCCTCAAACGCACATGAGATGCAGTGGGACGTTCACGATCCGACTACGGATATCTCCGCGATGCGTACTCTGTTTCCAGCCGTGATCGAGGCGGCTACGGCCCTCAAAACGGACGCCAATCTCGTCGGCCAATTGAAGCAAGCACTTTCCGGTCTGCCGGCGTTTCCGCTGGTCAGGATCGGTTCGCCCAACGTTCTTGTGGCCGCAGATACCAACTCGCCTGACACGATCATCGCGGCCAGCCATGACCCTGGGGCGGAGAAGCACAATACAGAAAACATCGGTCTCGAACCCGTCTGGCCCTACGGCATCATCGGCGACGATGGCCCTCAGCATGCGCTCGGGGTACGAACCTTTCTCAACCGGCCAATAAAGAACGACGATGACTGGAGCTTCGACCCCGTCCAGGCGGCGCGCCTCGGCATGGCCGACCAATTCAAGGCCAGCGCACTTGCCCTTACAGAGAAGTATCAGACGTATCCGTCCGGTCTCGCGAGCTTTATGGGGCCGGAATTCTATGTCGAGCAGGACGGGGTTCTTGCCGATGCGCTGCAAGATGCCCTGGTGCAGGACTACGATGGCCAAGTCCGCATCGCGCCCGCATGGCCCAGCGATTGGGACGTAGACGGCGCGGTCTACATTCAACATCGCGACAAAGTCGATGTGCAGATTCGTCGGGGCAAGATTGTCACCGTCGGAATCGAAGCGGGATCTGCTCAAAAGATACGGGTTCGCAACCCCTGGCCCGGGGAATCCGTCGAGGTTGTCGACGCACGCACCGAAGCCGTCGTACTGCAGGCAAACTCTGACGCCACCTTCGACTTTTCTCCGCAACCGGGTAAGAATTATCTAGTGTGGCGCGTACGAGACGGGAAGAATCGCCTGCCCTTTGAAGCGATATCGGGCGTGCCAGCGACAAAACCGAAATCCCTGGGCTCGCGCACTATAGGGATAAGTTCAACGGGGCATCTATGAAGAGTGAAAAATCAAACCGCACAGCTCTGGTCACCGGCGCGTCGCGCGGACTGGGAGCGGCCATCGCTGTCAAACTGGGGACAATCGGCCTCAACGTGGCAGTCAACTACTTTCAAAACAAAGCTGGCGCGGAACGCGTCTGCGAACGCATTCGCGAGGCTGGCGGCAATGCCCATCCCTTCCATGCCGACGTGCGCAGCGAAGGTGAAGTTGCTCGCCTTGTCCACGAAGTTGCGAAGACCTTGGGAAACATCGACGTTCTGGTCCTCAACGCCACCGGTCCACAGCCATTCTTGTCCATCGAGGAACAGACTTGGGCCGCCTATCTCGATCAACTCGAGTTTTTCGTCAAGTCCCCCCTGCTGCTGGTCAAAGAGGTCGTGCCTGAAATGAAACGTCGCGGGTTTGGAAGAATCATCAACATCGGCAGCGAAGTTGTCGACATTGGGAACGCGAAGTTCGCCAACTATGTTTCCGCAAAGGCAGCTCAACTTGGGCTCACGCGTTCCTGGGCACTCGAATTGGCCTCGACGGGCATTACCGTCAATCTCGTCGCTCCGGGTTGGATTCCCACCGAACGTCACATTGACTCAACTCAGGAGGAGATGGATGCCTACATCGCAAGGGTCCCAATGCAACGCATGGGAACTCCGGAAGATGTAGCCAGCGTTGTCGCGTTTCTGGCGGGCGATGCCGCCGGCTTCATTACTGGTCAGAAGTTTGCGGTGAATGGGGCCAATACGCTGGCGTAGGACGAGCCGGATGGGGAACTCGATGCGCGAAGCCTCGGCCTTCAGGCTTGTTCGATGCGATAACGCTCCTGCGGCTGGGTCTCGAAGCGCACAACATTCCCTGCTTCTATCTGACTCTGGACCTCGGTTCCATCTTTGAGGCGCGTGATCCGGAGCGTCGCATTCCCCCACGGATTTGAAATGCGCACCGTTGTTCCCTTTTCGCTCAACAGTACGATGGGCGAGACAGTCTTTCCATTCCACGAAGCGCTCACCAGAAACGCCCCGACCGCGCGGAGGTCTTGAAATCGGGCCGGCCCCATCCCGCCGCTGTTTGGGAAAAGCCGGAGGGTACCATCGTAGCTTTGCAGCATGCATTCGTTAATTACTGCAGGGAAGGGAAAAATTCTCCACCCAAACAGCCATCCGCATCATAAAGTCGAAATCGGTTTGGTCGCTATAGCGGCCGCCTGCCTGGCGAGCGCGGTCATTCGCAATACCATTTGGCAGCAGACAATATCGCACCTCGCTTTTGAACCAATTCAAATCCAGAATTCCTAGCCTGGCTCGCATCAAAGGTTGAAATACCAGATCATTTCCCCCCTCCAGGCGGATCGTTTCAATCGTGCGGCGGGCGATCTCCAGGGACTCAGGTCGCAACCCGATTCCAACTTGCTCCGCAGGAAAGACCGGCACGCCCGTGTTTGGAGTGTTAAAAATCCACTCCGTGGGACCATTGTCCACATCCACCCATACCTGGCCAAACGGACCTCGCGCCTGCGGATAAGAAACCAAATTCGAGCGCACTTCGGCCCACTGCTCCCGCTCTTCTGCGTCGATGTTGAGGACCTTTGACGCTTCAACAACCGCGTCGAACAGAAATGCTGAGAGCGCCAGGTCAACGATGCAATCCCGATTGAGCCAGAAGTCCACGGTGAGCCCAAAATTTTCTGGTGCGACCGTCGGTGCGATGTGGTACTTCCCGTCGTCGCCTTTTTTTGCGTACGCTGCGATAAATTGCGCGGCTGCTCGCAGCGCCGGATAGACACGTCGCAGGACATTCTCGTCCATGGTGTAACGGTAATGCCACCAAAGACTCTGCACGGCCCAGGGAGTATCGCAAATCAGAAAGAACCAGGGGACGGATGGATCCGCGTTGGCGGTGTTGGGAACAGGATAGGCCGACAGCGGGAAGTTGGCGCCGGGGAGACCGAATTTTTCTTTTGCGCGCGCTTCCGCCGCAGGTAAAAGGTGTTCAACCAGGTCGATGTACGGGTAGTGCTGATCGGCATGATTGCTGGAAAAAACTCCCCAATACACCTGCTCAACGTTGTAGTCGAAGTGATAATCCCCATGCCATGAGCTGCCCACACTCGGGGTAATCCAGTTTCCGGCCTGCCCCGGTGCCACCTTGCCTTGGCGCAAGCAGCAGGCCAGAAAGTATTGGTTGTGATACCAGATCTTTTCAAGCTCCGGGTCGTCCAGTTCCACCGCAGATTTCGACCAGAATTCCTGCCAGTGCGTCGCTGATTGCTGGTGAATTCCAGAAGCCGACATCGCCGCCAGGCGTTGAACGTCATCGCGGACGCGGGTGGTGTTATCCGCATGGTCCTGCGGAGTCATAACCATCACATCGAGCCGGAAAGATTGTGGACCCGAACTTTCAAGCCACGCGTGGGGCACGTCGCGTTCCAGCCAAGGGCCGCGCATGGAGATTGGATTCGGCTGCGGAACTTTCCATGACCCTGTAAGCCTGCCGTACAAGGCAAAATTCCGGTCCTTGACCGATGGCGGCGGATCGGGAACCTCCGCAGTCGGCGGCGTCGAAGGAAGGCGCTGGGTGCAAAAAAACTCGCCGAATCCGGTTCCCGTTTGACACGTCACCTCCGGCGCGGGCATTACGTCTTCTTTGTCGTAGCTTGGATAATAAGCTACCGAGGAGAACGGGACAGGATCCTTTGCGGTCACCGAAACGAGGCCCGAATCCCAATCGACGAAGCAAAGAACCGTCAACTCCTTTTCCGCTTCCTTAAACGAAGCTACGTCGACGCCGGCAGCCGGTGTCCTGCGACTGTCGCCCAGCAGCAAATCAATTGTCAACAGGCCATTCGACGGATCGAGAGATTGCTGCTTGATGCGCACAAAACGCGGATCCCAATGGATCCATACACTCCCACACGGCCAAGGGTGTGGCCAACGCTTTCGGTAGGTAGCCTCGGCCATATTGGCATAGTCGCGCATGACCGGAATCTGCGACTGCAGGTCGATCATCTTCGGATCGCCCAGGCGCTTCGCTTGCTCTGAAGACAATCGCCAGAGCTGCAAAAGTTCACTCTCCGTCATCAGGTAGCGACGGTTTTCCTCGCTCACTCGGATGTCCCAACAATCATTTTTCCCAATATGCAAGCCTAGCCCGTCAGGACGAACCGTCACGCAGAGTCCCAGGTCGCCATTGCCCAGCAGCATGCCTTCAAAAAAATTGGGCGTGGGCGAGTCCTTCACAAAAGCATGGCGCCTAGCGATCCGCAAGGGATCTACCCTCTCGTTTGCCGGTGTTGGCGAGGGTTGGTTGCCCGCCGTGGAGGTAGTCTCGCCTTTCAAACCGTCTCCAAGCATCGCGCGATCGGGTAAGACCGCGAATCCTGCGGCTACCGTAGACGTCTGCAAAAATTTTCTTCGTGAAGTTTTCATGATCTCCTAGTGGATCGGCTCCAACGGTTTTGCGGCGTGCCCTGATAAGGCTGATAACATCTGCGCGCTGGTTACGGTCGGCGCCCAATACCGTTCGATGTATTCGATGACCAGCTTCGTGCCTGCCGCATGAGAAACGTACGGTCGGGAGGCGGAGTCATACATTGCATCCGTCAAGTCGCGCACCAGTACACAACGCACGCCCCACTTGGTCAATTGTTTGACACCAAAGGTCCGGTTCAGAATGCACATGTTGGCGTGCACACCCATAAAAAACACCGTATCAATATGGTGTTGCCGTAGCACGTTGTAGATCTCCGCGCCATTGTCGGAAATCACATCGCCCGGGCCAATGGTCAGAAGTGGCGTTTCCCGAGTCCAGGCTTTTTGCTCTTTATCTCCCGGCGTGTCACAGCCTCCGTCGCTGTCGTCGATGGGCAACGGAGGACTCTGCACATTCAACTCCTCTGGCGGCGTGAAATGGGGCGCGTCTTCGGCCAGGCGTCTGCCGGGCGTGTCGGCGTAAAAACTCATGGTCTCGGAGGGTGCATGGATGATGAGGATTCCGGAAGCCCGCGCCTTCTGTAGCAGCGGTTCCATCTTCCGGGCAATTTCGCCGACCCTGACAGTAGCACCCCTGCACCAGTGCCTATCCCACATGTCGGTAATGATGATAGCCGTATTCGCCGTTGGAAAGCTCTGCCCAACGTAGGCTTCTGTCCGTGCTCCCTCATTTGGAAAGGGACGGACCCAGGCTCGGAGTTCAAGGTTCATCGTCACACCTCTTGCCGGCGGCACAGAATCCACTGGATACCCAGAAGCAGAAAGGACCGATGCCAAACCGATTGCGACGACTGTTCTCATACTTTTCACCCGCAATCCAGACCTGTCGCTTCAGTACTTCATAATATTGTTGCGACTCCGCACTTTCGTCCAATCGATCTTTATCCCCGGTTCCCTTCCGTGGTTTCTACCGTATGGAATGCATCGATCGCGACCGCTCGCCCAAAACGACCTCGGCTTCCTGTCGCTCTAAGATCCTCTGCACAGGAGGGGGCCGGTCGATCGCGACAGGATGTGGAACCGTGGCTTCGATGAGCTCTGGCACAATCAATTCACTCCATTGCAAAATAGGTCACAATGTCTCGTTTTCTAAAGTGCCTTAAGACGTCTGACGTATGATGATTTCGTATGATGGATTTCATCAAACAAACCCAGCGTTTACGTCAGGTTCAGGACCTGTTCACAAAACAGGAGTTTGTGAATTATAAGGACCTTGCGAATCGGTTTGGGGCTTCTAAATCCAGCATTCGCCGCGATTTGCTGGAGTTGGAGAGGCAAGGAATCCTGCGTCGGGTCCATGGCGGGGCGATCTCCTTGAAGACGCGCGATGACATCATGGATTTCGGCCATCTCGCGGTCAGTTGTCACGAAGAAAAGATGCGCATTGGCAAGGCAGCTGCCGCATTGGTCGAGAACGAACAGACCGTGATTTTGGCTGGCGGTTCCACGGTCGCCGAAGTCGCTCGGAATTTGAGTGAAAGATCGATTCAAATCGTGACCAATTCCATTCCTGTCGCACAGGTCTTCTGGGACAGCAAAATGGCGGAAGTCACCCTGACAGGGGGGTATCTCTATCCGCGCCTGGGGGTGCAACTCGGCCCGATCTGCGAAAGGATGCTGCACAGCGTCAAGGCGGACATCCTCATCATGGGCATCCGCGGAATCACCGAAGCCGGGATTAGCGATTCCAACAGCCTCATCGTGGAATCGCTCCGCGCCATGATCCGAGCGGTGCGCAAAGTGGTCATTGTCGCCGACCACACGAAATTCGGACGTGAAGCACTCGCCCCCGTGGCCGAGCTGAAAGAGATTCACCACGTTGTTTCGGACCAGGAACTCTCTCCGGAATATCAGCGCATGCTGGAAGCACACCATCTTCACTGCACCCTGGCTTAGTCGTGACCTAATCCTCGAACGCAGTCCGCATAGCTGCAGGCCCGAGAGATTTTACGGAGCAAGGAGAAATGGCATGTTCGCTCAGCGAATGAACGGATATGCCCAAGAAGCTACGATCAGAATGTGAAACGTCCAGCAACCTGGATCACACGCGCATCCGGGATCAGGGCACTGAAGCGAGTCGAATTGATCGCTTGTCCGGTGGCTCCGGTAAGACTCGTTCCCGGGTTTCCGAACGACGGATGATTCAGGATGTTAAACGCATCTGCGCGAAATTCAAGTACAGATCTCAGTCCATGAATCGGGATCGAGAAGTCCTTAAAGAGCGACATGTCCAGGTTGTAATAACCTGGCCCCGGAAGCGACACTCGTCCCGGAGGACCGGATGGCAGCAGTCCGGCGTCGTTCACATTAATCAGATTCTGAGAGGGGTCTGAAGGACCGATAACGGCTTGCGGCGGGTTTATAAAGGCACATGGATTGAACCACTGCGCCAGCGTCTTTGTCTTCGTTGCGCAATTGAATTGAGGCTGCGTTGCAGGATCCGCAGTCCCACCTGTAGCAAAGGGATCTCGGATGCGAAAAGGATAGCTTCCCCCTTGGTTGCTGGAAGTAAGGAAGACCGGATTGCCGGTCTGCGCCTGAAAGACGAGACTTGCCTTCCATCCCCCAATCACGGCATTGGTAACGCCGCCCACGTTGCCAAAACGTTTACCCGCCCCGAACGGAAGCTCATATTGCGCATTTACCGTCACACGGTTGCGGACATCCTGGGTGCAGCTTCCGTAGTCGTACCGGAACCCCAGCAGGTTGGGATTACGATAACCGCCATAGGCGCTCTGTCCAATCGGACCGAAGGCATCGTCCAGGCAATGCGCCCAGGTATAGCCGCCCAGGAAGTACAAGCCATGGACGTACTGCTTTGATATTTTCACCTGCAGCGAATCGTAGCGGCCAATTCCCTCGTCCATGACATTGACAATGTAGAAATCATGGAAAGGCTGATAGTCCTGTCCGTTTTCCCCGCGCGGAACATAGCCGGGAAAAGTATTTGCGGCGTAGCTGGAACGCAGATGCTTGCTCTGGTTTCCCTGATAGCCAATCGTAAAGTTGATTGTATTTGTAAACGCACGTTCTAGGGTGACGTTATAGGCCGTTGTAAAAGCGGGCTTCGCATTCTGCGCCTGGGCGTAGATTGTGCCGACGCCGGCGGCGTCCGCCAGGGCTTGCGGGCTGGTCGCTGCCGCTCCGAATCCGGTTTCCAGGGTCTGCCCGTTTGTCGGACAGGTAACAGCTCCCAGCAGGTTATAGCAGACGTTTGGAGTCGGAACAAACGAAGTACTCACAAAAAATGGAGCGTTGTTCCCAAGATTCAGACCGAGACCGATATTCTCCAGTCCACCATAAAAAATTCCCGCCCCCGCCCGTATCACCGTCTTTGGGTCGAGCATATAGGCTATCCCCAGCCGCGGGGCAAAGTTATACCTTTGCGGGTTCATCAGGTAATCGTTTGAGGTGTATTGGATCGCGATGTTATCGGCTGCAAGGTAACTGAGCCAGGTAGGCGACTGCGGAAAGCCACGCTGCGATTCCGGAATCAGGTAGGTTCCGGTTCCTTGATTCATCCCCTTATAAGTGCCATAGAAGTTTGCCTGGTGGTTGTCCAATTCCCGGAACCACTCCGGATACTCCCAGCGAAGTCCCAGGTTCAACGTCAGGCGATTCGACACTTTCCAGTCATCCTGGAAGTACGCAGCATAGTACCAGCGAAGATCGGTGAGCGGCGTAATGGTATTCAAACTGGAGGAGTTCATCATGTCCAGCTCGTAATCGGCCACGCCCGAGCCGGTGACGGTGGTCGGTTGTCCGGGGTCGCCGGTATATGTGCCGTTGAATTGCTGAGAGCCGATCCCATCCGGAGGCTGCAGTCCGTAAAAGCGGATGTGTTGAAAATTGATCCCGGCTTTTAGCGAATGGCGTCCAAGGATCTTTGAAAGATTTTCGATTACCTCAAAAACATTCTGCTTTTCGACGGAAGGCTCATACGACGGAACGCCGATGCCGTTGATATATCCTCCAAAACCCGTGCTTGGGAAACCGCCCAGGTTCGGACCGGAAGGAATTCCACCGAGTCCGTACTTTGCCGCAATGTTCGTGGCGCTGTCCGGCTGCAGGTACGCGGCAAGAAGCCAGTTGAATCCCAGGCGAAATTCGTTGGAGAGGGTTGGACTGAAGAAGTGCGTTTCGCTAAACACCCCGCTCTTCGCATAATTGGAATTCTGGCCATCGCTTCCGAAGCTCCCGCCATCGAGTACGCCTAACGGTGGCGTGAACGTGGTGGGGTTATTGGAATAGCTGTATCTTCCGAACATCTGGTCTTTCGAGGAGAAGTTGTAATCCAGGCGGGCATCGTACTGCGTTGTGTTGTTGGTGGTGGCTGTCGCGGGCACGGTATAGTTGGCGAAAACCTGGTGAGGACCACCCTGGTTTGGCAAAGGAAACAGGTTCAGAATGCCCTGGGC
Source organism: uncultured Acidobacteriota bacterium (assembly GCA_963735505.1). Classification (GTDB taxonomy): domain Bacteria; phylum Acidobacteriota; class Terriglobia; order Terriglobales; family Acidobacteriaceae; genus JAKAAZ01. The sequence goes on from CAVTLR010000019.1 coordinate 1,717,302, forward strand.
CACAGCGTTGACCTGAGTCGGACAAATGATGTTCTGTACTCCATTACAGGTCAGATACCTTGGGGGAAATCCTGGAGCATCCGTTCCTCCGATCGTGGCCGTTGGATTCCCGCCAGCCTGGTACAGGGCGATTGACCCATTGCCGCTGGTGTTCGCGGGATCCAGCATCTCGCTGAAATCGCCCGTTCGGATTGCCGCCGTGGGCACAGTATTGTTGGGCTGCGCAGGAACATAAGAGGAGATGCGCGTACCCTGACTGTCCCCGAAGAAGAAAAGCTTGTTCTTCCAGAAGGGACCGCCAATGGTCGCGCCAAACTGATTCAGATGGTATGCGGTACGCGAGCTGTTAAAGTAGTCGATCGCGGCCATCCGATCATTTCGAAAATACTCCCAAAGGCTGCCGTGAAACTGGTTTGTGCCGCTCTTGATTGAGGCATTCACGGCAGCTCCGGTGGAGTGGCCCAGCTCGGCGCTGTAGTCACTGCTTTCCACCTTGAACTCCGCAAGTGCATCCGGCGGCGGCCGCACCGCATACGTTGCCCCGTTCAGAAAGTCCTGCATGTTCGAATTGTTGTCGACACCGTCGAGGATGAAATCATTTTGCGAAACACGGTTGCCGTTGGATGTAAAGTCGCCGGCGCCGGCCACCTGTCGGAAACCCTGGTTGGGAGGTGCGACACCCGTCGTCAATTGGGCCGCGAACACATAGTTGCGATCCGGCAAGGGCATGTCGTTGATCACTTTGGCCGAAAAGACTTGCCCGGTCGAAGCCTGCTCGGTCTGAAGCTGAGTCTCTGCGGTGACGGTGACTGTCTGGCTGGCATTGCCCGGTTTCAGCGTGAAATTCAGTCCGACTGTCTGGCTGACGTCGACTCGGATGTCCGTTCGCACCACCGGTGCGAACCCGGGCGCCGCGACTGTCACGGAGTAATTTCCGATCTTGATGGGAGCAAACACGTACGCGCCTGAGCCGCCCGTTTGTCTTGAGAGCGTAAGGTTTGTCTCGTTGTTTACAAGCGTGACTGTTGCTCCGACAATGACGCTTTTTTGCGTGTCTTGAACGATTCCAGTAATCGCACCCTGATCAACCTGTCCGTAAACCGCCGTAGTCCCCAGACAACAGATCAGAAGCAGCCATGAATAGCGCAAATTGAACAAAAGTGACTTGCACGAGTGCATATTGGGCCTCCCAAATGAGTCGTGCTGCCACGCCTCGCGGGTATAAGTTTGGTTCATGGGCTGGACTATCGTAGAGATATTTGAATCGATCGCTGCGAGTCCAAGGAAGCATAGGTATCAAGCAGCCGATCGCCAGAAGCACATGCGCGCAATCGGTTGCATGTCTAAACCATTAGCTCTGGGTGAATGAAAAGTCAATCAAAAATTGACGTGAAATGGACGAAACGATTCGAATATCCCATACAAGGTGAACCGTTTAATTCACTTTGTGGATGATTGCCGCAGCATTGACATCAAGGGTCCCGATTCCCTCGTTGATGCTTGCTCCGTACTCGGCAAAAACGCGGCGGACGGCTGACCGTATGCCTCAGCCCACCGACTTCGAATTCGGGTCACTGCATTCTTGCAAGTACTGCTTTTACCTGACGTATGTCATTCCCGTCGCCGGCAGGTGCATTCGCAAGAAAGGCTCGAAAGGCAGTTCGAGCGCAGAATATATCGTGCATTTGTGCACAGATGATTCCCAGGTTTAACTGGGCTCCCGCGTATGCCGGATCGAGTTGAACTGCGCGTTCGAAGTCCCGGCGCGCGGTCGTCAAGTCATTCCGCTTGTCTGTAACCATGCCCAGACCGTTGTAGGCCGGCGCATAAGGACCGATTGCCAGCTCCCATCGAAAAATGCGTTCGGCGTCGGCAAGCCTGCCGATCTGAAGATACGCGCTTGCAAGATCGTTCTGACCTTCCACATTCAGAGGGTCCACTTGCTCGGCCCGCTGATAATAGTAGGCCGCCTGCTTCAGATTGCCTTCGCGCAAGTAGAGATGAGCGATCCGTGAAACGATCACTCCACTGTCGATATTGCGATCTAAAGCGTCAACGCATGCCTGCATGGCTTGCGGGTATTGTCCGATGTGCTCATAGGCATCAATCAGCCACTCGTAGAGAGTGGGATCTGCGGGATCGCTCTTGAGTGCCTGCCGCAACAGGTCAATTTTGCGGTTCGCAAGCGCGTAAAGCGACGACGGTATGACACCGGTTGAGAGCGCTTGCCGCAACAATTGGTTTTGCCGTGCGGTCGAGATGTTGCCCGTTTCGGCAATCGTTTCCAAGGTTTTCAGCGTGGCTATATGATCTTTTGGATCGTCTCCCTTCCCATCGAATGCAACCTTTGGCCCAGAAAAACCGGACGCATATCCCAGTGACTCCAATTGCTTCCTTGTGGCTTGATCCATTGGATCGGACACCACTGTCTCTGTATTGTTGGCGCCTAACAGGCTCAATTTATTCAACTCGGCTTCGAGCTCGCGATACTTTTTCGGGTGGAGGCTAAGGATGTTGTTCAGTTCGCCGGGATCCTGGTCGAGGTTGTACAGCTCCGGCTTCGGCGCCCGGATGTACATCCAATCCGCGGTGTGAATACCACGCAATTCCGACCATCCCATGTTGATTTTCGGGCACATTGTTTCTTCATAGGAGTAGGTGGTCGGCACAGCTTTGCCGGAGAAGGCCGGTGCCAGGTTCGTCCCTTGGACCGCGGAGGATGCCTTTCCCCCGAGCAAATCCAGAACCGTGGGAAGTAGATCGATTTCTCGTGCCTGCTGCTGAATGCGGACGCCGGCGGGAATTTGGGGTCCGTCCATAATCCAGGCAATGCGGATCGTCGCATCGTAGAGGAAAACTCCATGCTCATATTCCCCATGCTCCCCCAGGCTTTGACCGTGATCGGACAGCAGAACAATCAAGGTCTTGTCGGCTGGAGATTTCCGCTTCAGCGCATTCAGAAAGATGCCAAGTTGGCTATCCTCATATGCAATCGCAGCGTCATAGGGATCGCCAGGATATTCCTTGTCAAATTTTGCCGGTGCATCATACGGCTGGTGAGCGTCGTAAAGATGAAGCCATAGAAAAAATGGTCTGTCGGTTTGCGCATTCAGCCACTGGATCGCATGATCGACAGTAACGTTGGCGGGCCGCGTATCACTTTGTTGGCCGCTTGTGTCTTGCTGCAATCGATCATCGTAAAATGCGAAGCCTTGATTGAAGCCGAAGATCTTTTTCAACACAGAGGAACTGACGAACCCGGCCGTATTCCAACCGTGCCTCTGCAAGATAGTCGCCATCGTGATCGATGAGGGCTGCAGCGCAAATCCACCATTGTTCCGAACATGGTTGACGTTAGGATTTGTGCCCGTGAACATGCTGGCGTGTGACGGCTGAGTTAGAGGAGTTTGTGCTACTGCTTTTTCAAACTGCACGCCGTTAGCGGCAAGGCTGTCAATGTTCGGGGTTTTGATCTTTTCGTAGCCATAGCAGTGCAAATGGTCCGCCCTTACCGTATCCAGCGTGATCAGCACTACATTGATAGGCTTCAGTTCCGTCCCGGAATTCTCTTTCTTCGGTGCGGATTTGCAGCACGTGAGCGTCAGTATCGCAAGAGTACAGAAACCCAGGATTGATCTACGCTCAGCCTTTGATTGCATCGACGGGCTCTCTCCAGGCATTCAGCGATTCACCAGCGGCGAAATCACGACGCGAAAAAACTTATTTCTAGCCTACCCACGTCTGAATGTAATTGCATCGACCCATCGAATTCCTTCGGCAATTGAAGTATGCGCTTGTCGTGAATATCAGAGTTTTCGTAGTAGGATGGTCCCGCCGGAGGCACATCTCAAGCGGCCTTCCAGGATGACCTTCTGACCGATGCCGGGAATGGTAAGAATCAGAACATCCGGAGAACCACGCATCGGACGCAGCAGTTTCGGCTCTGCTACACCGCCGATCTGCACGGTGACTTGCTCGATTGGGTCCGCACAGTTGCCCCACCCCGCCTGTGGAACAAAGCGCAGACGATATTGCGTTGCAGCCACAATCTTGTCGGACACGTCGATGCGGAAGCTGTAGTCGCTCCAGGTTCCCACCTTATCGTAGGCCCAGGCAGTTGCCGGAGCATCCCAATTTTTCGGTGGCGCAGTTTGCGTATCGAAAACCGCGAGTCTTCGAATCACGGGTCTAGCCGCGCTCTCAACAGCTGTTAGTCGCACTGCTTCGGCAGTTGTCGGCGTAACCGCCTGAATTCTCTTGTGTCCGATCGCGGTCCCAGTGCCCAGCGTCATCCACTTCCCTTGCTGAAGCGCTTCAATTTTGTATTGTCGGACGCGCTCGCCGAAGGAACAATCTTCCTGCATCAGCAATGTGTCGACACGAGATCCCCCCGGTAACAGCAGCATCACGCTCTCACCGGAACCGGAGGTCTCCGCCACGCTCTTGCTGAATCGGCGTTGAATCTCTTTTCCAAATTGTTGTGCACGTGTGACGTCGTCGGCAGGCATCAACCCGGTCGTGTCCGGAGGAATGTTGAGCAGCAACTGCGCGCCGCGACCAATTGAGCGGTAATAAATTTCTACCATCTCATCCAGCGTAAGCAGATTGCGTTGACTAGTCGGGCTCCAGAACCAGTCTGGCCGCAGGATGGAGACGTCCACTTCATTCGGCATCCACACCGATCCGTTGGGATCGCTGTTCAGCGCAGTGGCGACACCGGTCTTGGCATCGCCAGCGGAGATAGAGTTCCACCCCGGATAGGGCACGAAGCCATCTTCATTTCCGGCCCAGCGAATGGTCGCATGCGGTCCTTGAAAGATCATCGCGTGCGGAGCATATCGATCGAGAATGTCACCAACGGGAATGACATTCGAACCGTCAAACCATATCTCCACCATGGAACCGTATCGCGATAGCACCTCGGTCAGTTGGCGGCGATAGATGGCGTTATAGATTTTTTGCTGCGCAGGCGATTTGCAGAGACCGCCGATTCCTGCGTCATGCTTGGCGTCGCGCGGAGAAACGTAGACACCCAGCTTCAATCCGAATTTTCGGCAGGAGGCGGTGACATCCGCCAGCACATCGCCATGGCCGCCGCGCCACGGTGTATTGCCGATGCTGTACTTGGTCGTATCGGTCTGCCACATGCAAAATCCGCCCGAATGCTTGGCAACGAAAACAATATATTTTGCGCCAAGGTCGACTGCGGTTGCAGCCCATTGATCGGTATTCAGCAGCTTTGGATTGATCTTCGATAGCGGAGTCGACAAGTTATCCTGCTCGACGCCCTGCCAGGTGTTGGGAGCGAAATGGATAAACATTCCCATTTCGAGATCCTGCCATTTTGTCTGGTCTGCGGAAGGAACAGCCAGCGCGGAATGGGCGGCGCTGTGTTCTTCTTCAACTTCGGCGGAGGCAATTCCCGCCCGCGAAATGGCTGCTGGAATCGAAGCGCTTGCGGCAACTCCGGTCAGAGAAGCAATGAATCTTCGTCGGTCCATTCTTTATCTTCTCCTTTTTTTGGGATAAGCACTCAATGGCTTCACGGGCCCCAGCATTGCGAAGCGAACTAGATTCTTTGCTCCTCTATCGACTCAAATTCTGCGAGTTTGCTTCTCGGCTATCCCTGAAACCGCGAACGGTGTGTTCACTGGTCGAGGAATTCAGAGCCGACGGCTCCTAAGTCCGCCGTCGTTATGCCATCTTGATTACGCCGTATACCAGCACCAGTTCAAATTTCCGCCCCGGTCGATCATCGTACTGGTCCACTGAAACCGAAGTGTATCTAATATTGCGACTTCGGACAAAGCGTGGCTGGAGTATATTCTCGCCTTTCACTCGCCCCTGCATTCGACCTGCATAGAGAAGTTGAACTGAATCTCGAGAGATTTCTGGCGAGTTTCTTGTGGGCACTTTCAGGGTCTCCTTTGAGGTTGAAAGAGTGACTCTGGTCCAGAAACTACTCGCGTCATTGAACTTGTCGACCTGCTGCAATTCATCACGAATAGCTATTCGGTCGGCCGAGCCGTTGTAACCGCATTCGGTTACACGCCTGCATGTACGCCGGATAGTCACGCCTTTATTACTGCGGCAGGGCGCTCTTGGCGTCGGTTCAATCATTGGTAGGAGCGGCACAAGCGCACGCCCACTACCATCTCCAACATACCGCTTGGCGACCTCGCCGGTCTTGACTCATTCTCCCTCCATTGTCACCACATTCAATAGATCGCTGTAGGACATTCTCCTTATCGGCAAACACGACAACAGCCCGATGACTTTCTTGTCACGGCATGATGCAATCTGTCCACTTGAGAGTCCAGCACGTGGCCACGCATCGCATCTAGTTTTCGCAGAAAACTGGACCTAAAGTGAATATCCATTTGGCTCTACGTCGTGTTGCTGCCATTGGCTTATTTAATTTCAGGAGACTGTGATGCGAAAACTCTTCGCTTGTTTCGTAATGTTGTTCGTGGGAACGCTAACACTGCGAGCCCAGGTAGCCAACAATACCTCGCTTGTCGGAACAGTTGTAGACTCGAGCGGCGGAGTTGTCGTGGGGGCTCAGGTCACCGGTGTCAACGTCGCTACCAGAGTGTCCTACAGTGGTATGACGAACGCCCAGGGCTATTACTCAATTCAATTCATTGCGCCAGGCACCTACGACATTACAGTCACGCAGTCAGGCTTCGAGAAGGCCGTCACTTCAGGCGTTCTGGTCCAGACCAACCAGGCAGTCCGAACGAATATGACTCTGAAGGCTGGATCGACGAGCTCCACTGTCACGGTATCCGCCTTGAATCCGGCCCTCCCAACAGACAGTTCTTTTCTCGGGGAGACGTTCGACAGTAAACAGGTCGCGGATCTTCCGGTGATGGGCCACAGCGCTCTAGATGTCGCCACTGTGGCCTCAAACGTATATATCGGATCGAAGACGAGCTATACGGGGATTCCACCCGGCGAGGATCTGGAGGGTGCCGGTCAGCGCGAAATCCAAAACAGTTTGAGTCTGGACGGCGTGTCGATCATGAATAACTTGATCACCACCTCACCGGCACGTCCCAGCACGGAAATGATCTCCGAAGTGCAAATGCAGAGCGGCAATTATCCGGCGCAGTATGGTGCCTATCTGGGTATTCACGTAAACATGATTAGTAAGAGCGGCACGAATACCCTGCATGGCGAGGCCTATGACTATGTCGAAAATACCGCGTTCAATGCAAAACCCTTCACTCTGTTACCCGGAAAGCCAACTCCAATTCTGCACTGGAACCAATACGGCTTCAACCTCGGGGGGCCAGTGTACTTCCCGAAAGTGTACAACGGGCGCAATAAGACATTCTTTTTCGGCTCCTATGAAAAGCTGAATAATACTGGCCAGACTTCTGGGATCGCATCGGTGCTGACGCCAGCAATGGAGAAAGGAGATTTCACAGCACTGGGCACATTGAACGCTGCCGGCGTCTGCACTGGAACCTGCCTCAAGGATCCTGCAACCGGGACCTACTACACGCCAAACAACGTAATTCCGGCCAGCGAACTTAACAATGCAAACGGACTTATTGCACAGGCATATGAAAAGTACATGGTTGCTCCCAATCTTCCAGGAATTACGAACAATCTGAACACCTCTTATCCAAGCAGTTATAGCATTCAGCAGACGCTCGACCGGGTAGACGAGAATATTGGCGACCATGTCCATCTTTTTGCACGCGTTCATTGGCAGAACCTCAATGTCGTTTCGGGCTCTTTTTTCCCAGCCAATAGCTCCTACGGACCGACCGATTCCAGAAACTATGCTTTTGGATATACACACGTCATTACACCGAGTCTGGTCAATGACTTTCGGTTCGGGGTCAATAAATTGATCTCCAACAACGTGAACTACTGGTACGAAAACGGCTTGACCGACGCAGGCACCGCTCTGGGCATTCCTGGATTTAACTTGGATACAGTCGACAAAAATCCCGGCGTTCCTGTCATCACCATCGCCAGCAGCGGTGGAGTGGGCGGCTATCAAGGGGTGGGAAACGCAGGAAGTAATTGGTTTCAAGATGATCGGACCTATGATCTCTATGACGAACTCAGTTACACCAAGGGCAAACATAACATCATGGGTGGCGTTGAATTTCGCCGCCTGACACTAGGTCGCGAAGCTGAAAATAATCCGCTTGGACTCTTCACCTTCAGTGCTGGCACTGCGGGTGTCACTTCAACCGGAAACGCTGCCGCCGATTTCGTGACTGGATACGCCAATCAGGACCAGACTCCAATTGTCACAGTCAAGGGGTCGGTCGGCCAATGGCGCGATGGCTTCTTTATATTGGATAACTGGCAGGTATCCCAGAATCTAACCTTGAATTACGGCCTGCGTTATGATCTTCCCACAGTGCCGTACAGTTTGAACGGGTTCGCACGCATCCTGAATCAGGATGAAACCGCCTTGATACCCACTTCGAATGCGACCAACGCCAAAGATTTTGTCCCTACTCCGGGCTTCCAATTTATTGGTCCGCAACACGACAATTGGGGGCCGAGATTTGGTTTTGCCTATCGCGCCACTAACAAGGCGGTCGTTCGCGGAGGATTTGGCATCTACTACAATGCCAATCAATTGAATAGCTATACCTTGGCGACAGGCAACTATCCATTGGCTGCCACGGTTAACTACAATACCGCTCCGGGCGCCCTCCTTACTTTTATCAACAACACGCCAGGGGCAGGATCAGCATCGCCTGTGGCAGGTGTACCAGGTACCTATGTGAGTGCCTTCACCGACAATTATCACAACAAGACACAGCGCAGCTATCAATGGAACTTGAGCACCGGCTATGAGGCGTGGAGAGGAAGCGGTTTCGATCTGCAATATCTAGGTTCCCACGACGCGGATCTGGACCGCAGTTTTTATGACAACGAACCCTTGCTACCAGGGCCCGGCTCGGTGAACTCACGCCGTCCCAATCAACTCTTCGGTTCAATCCGAAAAATCGAAAATGATGGCTGGTCGAATTACAACGCATTGACCGCAATTCTGAGGCAGCGAGCGTTGTACGGTTTGTCCGGCCAAATCAGCTACACCTGGTCCCACGACCTGGATCTTTCTACGGATTCCAACGGCGGTGGTACCTTGTCGCAGCAGTACAATCCGATCGCCGATTATGGAAATTCCAATTGGGACGTCAGAAACCGGATGGTGGCGTCTCTTACATATGCACTGCCATCGCTCGCTGCTTCAAAATATGCGGTTCGACAGGCACTCGGTGGTTGGGAGCTTGCTTCCATCGTCAACGTGCAGTCTGGCATGCCGTTTAACGTAACGCTAAACTACAACAGTGCGAATATGAGCCAAGGAACAGAACGGCCAAATTTTGTGCATCCGCCACGTGCGGATTGCAGTCTGCGTAACTACATCGATGGAAACAAAACATCGTGCATTGATACCACTGCCTATGCTCTTCCGGCAAACATCAATGCGAATCAATATGCATTTGGCAATACCTCAAGGAATACTCTGCATGGTCCGGGCTTCTCCTATGTAAACCTATCCGCATTCAAGACATTTAACGTTGTGAGTCGATTGAATATACAGTTTCGGGCCGAGGCGTTTAATGTTTTTAATCATCCCAGCGCAGCAAACCCCGCAGCGTCGATTGGGCATGACTCCAGTCTCATCGCTCAACCAACGTTTCTATCCGTTACTGGGTTCGGCACTGTAACCGGCGTGCAGCAGGTTCCTGGAAGCGTCTCAGGCGCGAGAGTACTGTCATTGGCGGGCAAAATCGTCTTCTGACCGGACTGAATCCGTCTTTCACCATTTTGGGCAGCCTCTGTTTAACGCAACGGCAGGGAGCTGCCCGGTGTGGGATCACAACCAATCCATGGGGCCTTTTCTTGCTCGAATCCCAGAACGATCGTTAATGACCCAACCTGCGCAACTTCAGTTAAATATTAGTACGCTATATAACTACTGCTATGGAACCTTACAAACACACACCCCGACGCGATTTTCTAAAGCGTTCGGGCTTAGTTGCTGCTGGGTTTACTTTTCTGCCGCACTCCGTTCTGGCGGCGATCCAGAACTCCCCGGAATGCGATGAAGTAAGCATAAAAAAGCTGGCAGCGTATCAGATCCTTCTCCCCGACCAGCCGAGCCCGGTAGAACAGCTCGCAGCCCAGAAGTTACAGCGATATCTGAATGAGCTATCGGGTAAGGACTTGGTACTACGAAAGGAACAGGACTATCGGAACGGTCCCGGGTTCTTCATTGGGCAAACCCGATATGCGAGAACGCGGGAAGTTAATTTCAAACAATTAGGAGCGGATGGATTTGCCTATTACCCTATCGAAGCAAACCTGATCATTGCAGGGGGCACGGGGAGAGGGGTGCTATACGGTGTCTATGGCCTGCTTGAGATTTCGGGCTTTAGGATGTATACCTCCACTGCGATCCATATTCCGGATGCAGGTTCAATCAGCATTCCGAAAAATGCACTGGTTGTCGTACCGGCGGTGCAATACCGCACCACGTCCTACGCAGATACCCGCGACCCGGAATATACCGACTGGCACAGGCTTTCTTCGCGCGACGATTGGGGATTGTTCGTCCACACCTTCAACGAACTGGTCCCCCCTGACCAGTACGGAAAACTGCATCCTGAATACTATTCTCTGATCAATGGCAATCGCCAACCTGGCACACAGCTGTGCCTCTCCAATCGCGAAGTGCTCGCGGTGCTGATTGCCAATCTAAAAGCAAAGATGACCTCGAAGCCGGGTGCTACCTACTGGTCGGTGAGCCAGAATGACAACGATCAGTATTGCCGCTGCGGACCTTGTACCCAACTCAACGCAAAGTACGGAGAAGTGCCGAGCGGATCCATCCTGTATTTCGTCAATCAAGTGGCCCAGGCTTTTCCGGGAAAAATTATTTCCACGCTGGCCTATTGGTATTCGAGAACGCCGCCGCAAAATATACACGCCGAGTCCAATGTCAACATCATGCTATGCAACATAGAAAGCAAGCGCCAAGGACCGGTTTTCAAAACAGATCCTAAATTTTCCAGTGACCTGATGGCCTGGGGAAAGCTGTCGGGTAACATTCTTATCTGGGATTACAACATCCAGTTCTCCAACCTTCTTAGCCCGTTTCCCAACCTCCACACCTTAAAACCCAACATCAACTTCTATACGGATCAGAATGTAAACGCGTTGTTCATGCAGGCGAACGGCCAAACCGGTGGTGAGATGTCCGGGCTCAGGGCCTATCTGATCTGCGAACTGATGTGGAATCCGGATGAGGATGACAGCGCTCTGATGGAGGATTATCTAACCGGCTATTACGGGGAAGCTGGACCTTACATCCGTCAATACATCGACAAGATGCGTGAGTCGCTGATAAGCAGTGGCTTTCAACTGAACATATTTGGAAGCCCGGAAGATGCGAAAGACGCCTACCTATCCGTGGACATGATGAAGGTATACAACGCTCTGTTTGACCAGGCAGAAAAGGCGGTTGCAAACAATCCGCAATTGCTGATGCGGGCAAAGGTAGCTCGCATGCCGATCATGTATGCGACGATCGAGATAGGACAAAACGAAGTAGATACGTCCCGCAGCATGTTTGCGCATACGGCAGACGGCAAGGTCATTGCAAAACCTGAAATGATATCGCTCGTCCATCAACTCGTGGGTCTATGCAAGCAGGACGGAGTTTCACGGTTAAGGGAGAGAAGCACTGCCCCTGACGATTACCAGGCCTCGTATGACAGGGTCTTCAGCAAAGTAGCGGAAATGCGGGGAGCCAAGTCATTCGGAAAAAGAATCACCCCCGTCACGCTCCCGGAAGGCGGAGCAGCTACATCACAGCGCCTAACGGACGGCATGTTCGGGTCCTGGGAGTCTTGGAGCGCGCCAGATATAAATTGGGTGCCGTATAAGGGTGTGCATATGGACTTCATCCTCGACCTGGAAGAAATCATGGACGTTCAGTCGATCAATATGGATTTCCTGAATGCACAGGCTCAGCCCGACTGGAATCTACTAGTTCTGCCCGAATATGTCAGCTATGCCACGTCAGCAGACGGCAACATATTCAGCGACGAAGTAGTAGTACGCAATCCCAATAATCCAAACCCGAAGGAAAATCCAGATATTTCCATGGTCCCGGTGCAATCGTTCCGGGCCGATCTGGGAACGAATGTCAAAGCCCGTTACATAAGAGTCCATGGGGAAAATATCCTCCACATGCCCGCCTGGCATATCCGCGCCGGGTACCCGGCCTGGATTTACAGTGATCAAATCATGGTTGAGTAAGCCATCAATCACCATTCGGTAAGAAGGCACTAATGAAAAAAATAATCGGCGGCAATTGCCGTGCCGTTGGCTTGCCGCCCAAGCGACAACCGATTTACGAGCGAGATCGGCGTTGAGCCGCACTTTCTGTTGCTGGCTGATCCAAACCATTTGCGGAAAGAAAGGCTCTCATCGCAGAGGCAATTTCGACCACGTGGGTCTCGATCGCAAAATGTCCTGTGTCAAGGAACTGAACCTGTGCGTTCGGAACATCTCTCCGAAATGCTTCTGCACCTGCGGGCACAAAGAAGGGATCGTTCTGGCCCCAGATTGCCAGCACCGGTGGCTTTGAATTGCGAAGGTATTCCTGAAACTTCGGGTAGAGCTTTACGTTCGAAGCATAATCGAGAAACAGATCGAGCTGGATATCCTTGTTGCCGGGGCGCTCCAGCAACGCCGTGTCCAGCGTGTACGTTTCGGGGGCAACCATCTGGGAATTCGCGACGCCGTGAGTGTACTGCCACCGAGTTCCTTCGAACGTCAGAACGTTTTGCCGGATGACCTCTCTGTTTTCCGCTGTGGGCTCAGCCCAATATTTCCTGATCGGCGCCCACGCGTCGCCCAGCCCCTCTTCGTAAGCATTGCCGTTCTGCGAAACGATGGCCGTCACCCGCTCCGGGCGGCGCATCGCCAGACGGAAGCCAGTAGGCGCGCCGTAGTCGAAGACGTACAGGGCGTACTGCTTCAGACCAAGCACATCGGTAAAGGCCTCGACGGTGCGCGACAGTGAATCAAATGAATATTTATATTTGCGATCCTCCGGTACCTCGGTGAATCCGAAGCCCGGCAGGTCCGGCGCAATCACGCGATATTGATCAGCCAGGCGTGGAATCAATTCACGGAACATGAACGACGATGCCGGGAATCCATGTAGCAAAAGCACTACCGGTGCACCTGGATCCCCGGCGGCACGGTAAAACACCTCGACTCCATCCGCTGCGACCTTGTGGAGGGATGTCACGGGTACAGCTGATTGGGACTCGGTCGGACGTGAAAGAACTTGCATCATAAGTTTTCTCCTAACTCTGGTTGGATTGATGTTTTGCAATTTGCCGACGGGTTCCCTGCCGGCAAGGCAGCAACTCCCGTTCAGCGCCAGTAACAACAGAGGCCTCTCGAAAGCTGCCAGCTAATTGGCACAATATTTACTGAGCCAGTAATTGTCTCTGCGGTTGATTGAATAGTCGCAATCGGTCCAGAACGACTTGCTTGACCGACTCCACAGCGACGGGAAGCAGTTTATAGGGAACAATCTCCTGTGGATTTTGGGCAAAGGCAGTATCCATGCCGCGGCGCCATGCAATTCTTAGCTCGGTGTTGATGTGAATGATGTCGATACCGGCCGCGATCGCACCCTGAAAGTCATGGTCATCGGTGCCGGAGCCACCGTGCAAGGTCAACAGACTTCCTGTCGCGAGCTTAATCTCTCGAATCCGCGTCAGGTCGAGCCGCTTCCGGACGTTCCCCTGCACCATGGATTCCAGCATGCCATGCATATTTCCGACTGCTGGAGCCAGAATATCAACGCCGGTGCTTTCTACAAACCGCTTTGCATCCTCTGGAGTGGTAAGGTACTTTGCAAGATCCGGCGCCGATTCATGGATCTCAGATCCAGTCCCAATATTTCCGATCTCACCTTCTACAAGGATGGTTGGATTAATTGACTTGAGCACCTCCACAGCGTGCCTGGTTTGCTTGACATTCTCCTCAAACGGCAACGCCGACAAGTCAAAGACGACCGAATCGAATCCGGCTTTGGCCGCCGCAATTGCGCTGTCCAATGTGTGAGTGTGATCGGCGTTCAGAAAAATGGGTACGATTTGTTCTTCTTGCAAACTCTTTACCAGAGCCGCAATCTGACCAACACCCATGAATGCCCGCTCACCCTCGGATGCGCCGACGATCACTGGGACCTTCAACTCCTGAGCAGACTCAAATACGGCCTTTAGTAAAACCAAATCGGAAACATTAAAGTGGCCCACGGCCACCCCGTCGCGTTGCGCTTCTTCCAACACAGTTCGTAGCTGTTTCATAGATTTCTCCGTTCACCTGTTCAATACTTTCCGGGTTGATCCAGTGCCGCTTTCTGACTCGAGTATCACCAGAACGTAGATTTCCAAAAGCGTGCGCTTGTTTCTCAAGCATCGGAGAATGTCTTTTCGTTCCGATTCATATCCACGTCAACTTGAAGTGCAACCAAGGGGCCATCGAACAACGTACCCCGTCCGTACATGCAATCCTTGGGCGAAGTGATTTCGCCTCTGCTTCTTAGATCACGCCAAGCAGCCAGATGGCCCCAACATCCTGTGACCAACCCGCGACTGAATGGCGACACTGACAGGAATTAGACGCAGGCACTTTTTACACGCAAGGCTGAGTGCCCTATCACCGCTCGCGGGTTAAAGAGCTTCGGTGGAACTGAAACCGGGGGTTGAGATTCGTGGACCCACAGCAGCGATCGCTGTAGCACCTTCTACCCAAAATTCGACGGGCCACCGTTCAATGACTGCATTGACCTGTTATCGCCATCTGCAGCTGGTCTTCATACAACACATCGGTGTGACCGGATTGTTCACCCAAGCTTTCTTCTTTTTAGGTCTTGCTATGGATCACCCATGCCTGGCGCATAGCCACAATTCACCGCGGGTCTGCATTTAGATGGATGCGTAGCATGCGGAAAACTTCTAGTTGCCGCGAAGAGCGGTGATGGGGTTGGTGCGAGAGGCGCGACGGGCGGGCACGTAGCCGGCGGCCAGTGCTACGACGGTGAGGAGCAGGGCCACGGCGGCGAAGGTGATTGGGTCAGTAGGCGCGGTGCCGAAGAGGATCGAACGGATGGCGCGGGCAACGGCGAAGGAGGCGACGGTACCGAGGGCGATGCCGATGAGGGCCATGCGCAAAGTTTTTGAGATTACGGCGAGCTGGACGCGTTCGCGGCTGGCTCCGAGAGCTATGCGGATGCCGATCTCCTGCGTCTGGCGCGTGACGGAGTAGGAGATCACTCCGTAGATGCCGAGTGAGGCGAGGATGAGGCCGAGGGCGGCGAAGATGGCGACGAGGATGGCGAAGAAGCGGCGCGGAGATGAGGAACGGTCGACGAGGGACTGGATGGGACGCAATTCGACGGCAGCTTGACCGGGGTTGAGCGAGCGCAGCACCTGCATGACGGTGGGCGCGAGGACTCCGGTGGGCAACGCGGAACGGATGACGACTTCTGCGCTGCCCGGTTCACCCTGGGTGACCGGGACGTAGACTTCAGGACTGGAGTCCTCTTCGGCGCTGGTTTCATGCACATTATCGATGACGCCAACAACGCGGGTTTTGCCGTCGCCGATGCCGCGAGCGAGTTTGCCAATGGGGTCTTCATTTGGCCATTCACGACGGGCAGCGGCCTGATTGATGATAATCACGTGCTCGGATTTGGGCGAGTCGTTCCAGGTGAAGTCGCGGCCTTCATGCGATCGAATGCCCATGGCCTGGAGATAGCCGGGGGTGACGAGATAGACGAAGGCATCGGCATTGTAGCCGGGCGGGTGGAATTTGTTATCGGCGTAGAGGTCCCAGCTGCGGCCGTGCTCGAGCGGGAGAGCGTCAGTGATGCCGACTTTCTGCACGCCAGGAATTGCACTCACGCGCCGGATGATTTCCTGAAAAGCGGCGCTGCGCTGGTCGCCGCCGCTGGAGTTGTCGCTAAAGTTGACGACATAGTCCGCTTTAATCGCAGATGCGTGGGCGGGCTGGAAGCCGAGATCGACGTCTAGAACCTTTAGGAAACTGTGAAGCAGAAGGCCAGCGCCAACGAGAAGGACGCAGGCGAGGGCGATTTCTGAGATGACGAGGGCGGAGCGCATGCGCTCATGCTGTTTGCCGTCGGAGGTGTTCGGGCCCGAGCTTTTGAGGGTGTCCTGCAGATTTCCGGCAGCGATTTTGAGTCCGGGAGCGATGCCGAAGAGAAGGCCGACGACGGCGGTAATAAGAAGAGTCCAAGCGAGGGCGGTGCCGTCGATGCGAACGGTGCTGAGGAGCGGGAGCGAGATCGACCCCTGATGAGCAAGATACTGCACGGCGGCGTAAGCGAAGGCGAGGCCGAGGACGGCACCGGCACCGGAGAGGACGAGCGATTCGGTGAGGAGTTGCCGAACTAAGCGGCCGCGGCCGGCACCAAGCGCTACGCGGAGGGCGAATTCTTTGGTGCGTGTCGCGGCGCGAGCGAGAAGGAGATTGGACAGATTCACGCAGACGATGAGGAGGATCAATCCAACTGCCCCCCACAGGACTTCGAGGGAGCGACGGAGCTTGCCGCTGATTTGCTCTTTGAGTCCGGTGATGGTGGTTTTGTAGTCGGTGTCGCCCTGGAGATGGAGGGAGTCGCGGAGTTGCGGAAACAGGATATTAGCTTCCGACTGCGCCTTGGCGACGGAGACGCCTGGTTTAAGGCGGCCGACGAGAGCGAACATGTGTCCCCACTGGCGGACCACGTCGGGGATGACGGGGATGAAGTAGTCCATCTTGGTACCGGGTGCGAAGACGGCGCCGTAGTCGAAGGACGCGGGAAGCACGCCGACGATGGTGTAGGAGTTGGAGCCGAGGGTGATGTTCTGGCCGATGGCTTTCGGATCAGCGTGGAATTCGCGTTGCCAGAAGGGGTAGCTGAGGATGACGGCGGGACGGCCACCTTTGACGAGCTCATCATGCGAAAACTGGCGGCCAAGGTAGGGCTGGATGCCAAGGGTCTGGAAAAAATCGCCGAGTACCCACGCGCCGTCGACGGGGCGCGGCTCGCCGCGGTTCATAAGCTTGGTTTCGCCGATGGAGAGATACGGAACGTAGCCGGATATGTTCTGAAAGGACTTGTTGTTGCGCCGATAGGCCTGGTACCAATCGGCGGTGTAGGAGGTATCAGAAAGTCCAAGAGCACCATAGTTGCCGTTGAAGAAGGTGAGCTGGGTGGACTGCGGGAAAGGCAGCGGGCGCAGGAGCAGGGTGTTGACGACGCTGAAGACGACGACGTTGGCGCCGATGCCGAGAGCGAGGATGAGGACGGCCACAATGGTGAAGCCGCGGTCGCGGGCGAGTGTGCGGAGAGCGTAGCGGAGATCCTGTAGGAGACGTTCGAAGCGAAGCCAGCCCCAGCGCTCGCGAGTGACGTCGGCGACGAGGGGAAGGTTGCCGAATTCGCGGAGGGCGTTCGCGCGGGCGCCTTCAGGAGGCTCGCCGCGGGAGATGCGGTCGGCGATGGCGAGGTTGAGATGCGAGTTTAATTCTTCGGCCAATTCGGATTTGCGATGGGGGAGTTGGAATGGGTTCATGATGCGGCCTCGCCGGCTGATGTTGCGGTCATGATGGATTCGATGGAGGCGACCATTTTGCCCCAGCGGGCATAGTCTGCGGCGAGCTGCTTCTTGCCGAGCGCGGTAATGTGGTAGAACTTGGCGCGCTGGTTGGAGTCGCTCTTCTTCCACTGCGCGGAGACCCACTTCTGGCGCTCGAGGCGGTGGAGCGCGGGGTAGAGCGAGCCGGTCTCGACCTGGAGGATGTCGGCAGAGGTGGCGCGGATCGCCTGGCTGATGCCATAACCGTGTTGGTCGCCCCACTGGAGGGTTTTGAGAATGAGCATGTCGAGGGTGCCCTGGAGGAGTTCGATGCGATTTTGGTAGGCGGATTTTGAGTTCAGCATAATGGTGTAGACAGCCTACATCCTGATACGCCGGAAAGGCAAGCGAGGTTCCGTGGAAAATTGCGCAGAGTGTCGGTGCCTATCCGGAGAGGGACGTGTCGAACACGCGGACTGTAATGGCCATGCGCTTGAGCTCGTCGCGGCCGAGACGAGAAGCGAGTTTCATAGCCATTAGGGTCCAGCGGATACGCTCGCATCTGCTGACCTTTATCCTGGGGGCCTTGTAGAAGAACTCGGGACACACCTCACATCGACCCTGCGTGTCGCCGTCTCGATCTCGCGTCTAGCACCATCGCATCCGCCCGAGCTGCATCTACTGCGCCCATACCAGCAGCGCCATCGCCAGCGACGATCCCCGCGATCCCTGGACCCACCCATCGCACCCAAGATCGCAGCGGACTCTTCGGTTGTGCAGGGTGAGAAAATGGCAAAGCTAGTTCCAATTCAAACCTCCATCAAAATAATTCAACGTGTTGCCCGTGCATTCGTAGACAACCCGGCGCGCGTTTCAGTCAATGCGCGATTGCAATCGGAGTCATTGCATCTGGTTGTGCGTTTGGATCGCCTGCGGCGGGTCCATGCCATACCCCACCACCGTAGGTGGTGATGTAGATTGCGGATGGATCGTTCGCGTCGAGGATCACGCGATGTCCCCACTTGAAGTTGTAACCATCGAGTCGAGTCCAATGCTTCCCGGCGTCCGCAGAACGATAGGCCGCTGAATCGAACCCGCAAATATAGAGGACATCCGGGTTTTTCGGATCCAGCGTCAGATCGTAGACATGCTGCGAATCCTGAAAGATTGGCGTCCACGTTTGTCCGGCGTTGGTCGAAAGAAAGACGCCTCCACCGTGATCTGCTTCAATCCCTTCGCTACCCCATGCCGTGAGATACAGGCGCTGCGGATCTCTTGGATCAACCGTCAGCCCTGTGGGACCATCGGTTCCCGTGGGGAGATTCATTTTGACCCAGTGCTCCGCCTTATCGGTGGAGCGGTAGAGAACTCCGGGCCCCGGAACGGGTGGATTTCGTCCCTCTGATCGCCGGGCGACGACCAGGTAGAGAATTCCTGCCTTCGTCAATGTCAGTCTCCATGCAAATGGCTGGGATCCCGCGATGCCATTGTTTTTGAGTGCCCATGTTTTCCCGTTGTCGACTGACTTATAGACACCGTGACCGAAACCAGTAGCGTAGAGTGTGCGCTTCCCGGCCGGGCTACTAGGATCCATCAGAATATCTGTGACAGAAGTCGACGGCATGCCTTGATGGCTCGACGTCCAATGCCAGCCACCATCTGTCGACACGGCTACACCTCCTGTGAAAGTCGACGGATTGCGATGTCTCCAATCTTTCGCACGGGGTAAATCATGCACGCCGCTGAAGGCTCCCCAGATGAGTCCCTTTACCTCGGGATCGAAGGCGAGCCAGTAGGTCGTGTTGCGCCACTCCTCCGGAACACCGCTGCTGGTGCTCTGCCAGGAGGCCCCTCCGTTGCCGCTTTGGAAAAGTCCAATATCGGTGTTGTCCATATAAAGATGCTTTGGATTGAATGGATCGAATTGGATTCCATAGTTCGTCGTCACATCCAGTCCACGCGTCGTCCACTGGTCTCCTTCAGTTCGCCTGGAACTCACGTCTTTCCATGTCTTGCCACCGTCGAGTGTTCGATAGGTACGAAACAGGTCGGTCGCATAACAGATATTCGGATTCGTCGGCGCCACCCCTAAAGTGCGAGGAGAATCGAAGAAGATCGATTCGCCCTTCTGCGTGGAGCGCTGCTCGATCCAGGTTCCCTCCAGATTTTTCGCCGGCTTCGTCGATTCCTTGAATACGATGTGCCAGCTTCGCCCTGCATCCTCCGTCTTTGCGATCCCGTTGAATAAGTTTTCTGCACCCACCCCAAGCTGTAAATCTCGAAAGCCGACGTACGCGACCTTCGGGTGGTCTTCACTTACAGAAACAGCTTCAAACTTTCCAGAACTTTGACCGAGAGAGGGCGTAGTGTCGCGCCAGTCGCGACCACCCTTCTCCGATATATAGAGCTTGCCGGATTGTGTCGTTGCGTACAGCCAGGTTGCGCTGTTCCCATGCGCCGAACTGGCGGCGAAGATGCTGCTCTGCAACTGACCGAGTTTTGACACCACACCGTCGGGGCTCACGCCATAGGCCCCGTTTCCCGCAACAACGATGAGACCGTCATTCTCAAAGGTCAACAACAGCGCGCTTTCTGGAATCGGCGCCAGCCGCTTCCAGGAAGTTCCGTGATCGTATGAAACCAGGATCAATGAGTTTGAATTCTCTTGGGTGGCGGCTGTTGCGGGCACACTGAACAGCGATCGAGTGACGTGAGCGGTCGACATCGGATGTTCCTTCGTGAAAGCGATGTAGATCCGTTTCGAGTCCTTCGGGTCAATCGCAATCGCAGAGATTCCGCCGGCACCCGGGTAACTGACATCGTCCGTAGTCAGAAAGACGTCCGCGTGATCGCCCACCTGATGCTCGACCGTATTTTTGCGTGGGTCCGGGAAGATCATGCTCCATGACTTGCCTTGATTTTCGCTACGCCACAGTGCCGCGTTGGCGGCATAGATTACATTCTTGTCGCTCGAATCGTAAGCAAAGCCGTCAAGGCCTGTCAGCAGGTTGAACATGCGCCAGGAATTGCCATTGTCATGGGTGATGTAGCCGCCGGTCATGTCGCAGTGTTCGAGCACCAGGCTGGAATCGTGCGGACTTATTGTCGGAGCAATCATGGTGCCGCCGCCACCCGGGCCGACCACCTTCCAGGTGTCAAAGCGCGGAGCCTGCCCCAGGGCGGAAACTACAGCAGCAAGCAAGAAAACGAGAACCACACCGATGTGTCTCAATGAAAACTCCGATCAGGTTAGGGGAAGCTGGCTGGCTGTCCGAATCATTAGAGATTTGTCCAAGCTACTTCGCTGTCATCAGGGCCATTCCTGCCGCTGCGCTGGTTTCGACCGACGCTCTAGCATCGCTGATTTACTCATCGCTTTTTAACCACTCCAGATAGCTTTCCTGGGGATCGCGCTCGGGCTTCACCAAAATGCGCACACCCCTGTTCGCCACCGCTTCACCAATCGGGCGGGGAGTGTATTGATTGCGCATGGAGGTTTCTGAAAGTATCTGCCCATTTGCATCGACGCCATTCAGAATCCAGCAGGGGCGGGGGCTCATCGCAGCAGCAATCTGCGGAAGATCGAAGCTGCGCAAGATGCGCGGTACAAAGTACGCAAGATTGATTGAATAGCTTGCGGATTCAAGGATCGACATATAGTTGGCCAGTGTTCGATCAACAAGAACAGAGCGTACACGACGATCCAACAACGCCGCCATGATGGCCACCAGCCCGGCGCTGCCAACCCCCATAATTCTTATTTGTGATGCATCGACGTCAGGCCGGCTGGCCAGGTAATCAACGGCTCGAAGTGTGTCCCAGACTCTCTGCCCGATCACGGGCCGGCCCATCACAAGGCAGGTCCAGGCGAATCTCTCGTCCAGATGAACGCTTCCGCCGTAATATTCCGGCCCTCCATGAGGGAAGCGCGGCGTGGTCAAGCCGGTTCCCCGCAGGGTGATCGCACAAACAGCATTTCCAGCCTCCAACAAACGATCCATCGATCCCGGTTCTGCGACAACATCATCGCCTCCATCGTCCGTCAGATAGAGAACAGTGGAGCGCGGCCCGCTTGCAGAAGAGGGCCGCACAAACCAACCGGGAACACGCATCCCAGGCTCGGACTCGAATTGAATCTCCTCAATCACCACGGTCTTGCGCGGATTGGTCGAACGAATTCTGGAATGCAACGGTGTTCTTTGCTGCGGCAATGCGAGCAATCCGGTGAGCTCCTTCTTGACCTGAGCACGTGCGCTCGTCTGATTCATGGAAGCGTTTGCAAAGGGGCTTGAAGCAAAAACAGTTCGAGCACGATCGGTATTCAACTGAACGACGGAGCGTCCGCCAATCGATGTCGATACCTGACCTGTGCTGGTAGCGTTGAGCCGTTCTTCGGGGAACCGATCCAGTTCCGCTTCTCCAGTTTCCACAGTCGGATTCTGGAACCAGCGATTGAACCACGCATAGATCGGGATTCGATTGAAGAAATTCAGGCCGTGAGGAAGATGAGAAGCAAAAAGTCCAACTTGATCCTTCGCTCCCAGCAAGCCATAGACGCGTTGCAGCTCTCGATAGATTTCTTGTGTCGCTTCTTCGTACACCGGGGAATAGGTCACGCCCTCGTCGTGCGTGGTATAGCAGATCAACAGTGGCTTGGGAGCAAATGCCAGCAACATATCGCCGCGATCGATCCCCAGAGGAAGCGAGCCCACAATATTTTGTTCCGCGTCGTCTGTCGCTCCTGGAGGATCGAAAAACGGCCCGGCAACATTTTCTGTATTACCGTCGCTCACGGCAGCCACCCGGAGACGGGGCTCCAATGCAGCCAAATACATCGTCATTGTGCCGCCGCCGGACTGCCCAGTGCATCCAAGTCGCGTGGCATCCACCTCCGGTCGACTGATGAGATAGTCAAGACCGCGAATGCCGTCCCACGCGCAGTAGAGCGCAAAGCTTTCGCCCATCAACACCATTGGCCGGCCGGCTTGCGAGTGCTCCCCGGTTGGGCCGTAGAGAGAGCGGCCAGTCTTCGGATTGATGTACTGGAGCCGCTCCCCCTGGCCGAAAGGATCGTAACTCAATACCACATAGCCTTGACGCGCCAGGTTCTGATAGAGGTGCTGATAGTAGTGGTAGGCCTTGCCATTATCAGAATGACCAACCGGCGCCAGAATGGCTGGATACGGTGGCTTTCCCGCAGCAGGGAGATAGAGATTGGCAGTGACATACACTTTGGGAAAGCTCTCAAAGTGGATGTTCTCGATGCGATAGGAACCGCGATCCAGGGTGCCCTTCACCCGCGGATTCAGTGGCGTTTTTTCTGGCATCCCTCCAATCAGTTCCCACAGTTTTGAACGGACCATGGTGATGCGTTCTTGCAATTGATCCTTCGTACGAATGGATGCCAGCGCTGCGAGCCGCCTGTTCCTTGCCTGATTCGTTTCGGCAGTCAAGTAACCTGGCCAATCGACCCAGAAGTTGCGATCGGTGCGGGCCGGATTTGGCGTAGCAGGAACCGAAGCAACACCGTCCGACTCAGAAAACATTCGGGTAGGATTGGCGGCCAATCCTGCCGCACCGATCAGGTTCGCTGCAAGAAAATTTCGCCGCGTCGTCATACGCTCACACTCCGGTCTGCTCGATCGATCGTCATGTTTTCCTGTCATCCATGGTGTTTCTTTCACCGACTCGATTCCACGGTCCCTGGAGATTCATGATTTTCAGACACGTTGGACGTGAAGACTAAGGTTGCCAAGTTGTCGCACGTCAACACGAAGAATTCCGCGATCATTCGCACGTAATCGAAGGAATTGTGCGGGTGCACCGGGCGGGACGGCCGACGGCGAGCTCGAGACATTGGGTCCAGTGAAATTCAGTTCATACACTGCGTTTTCTACCAGGCTTGTAATCAACAGGAAATTGCACCTCAGGTCGGGCAGCGACACCTCACCCTCATCCAGTCTGGAACCAGCGACGCTGAATAGAACGATCGGGCCGCGTTCAAATGCCGCGCCGGCGAAGTTCTCTCCGTTCACCAACTCCACGCGCTTGCCGCCCGTGGTCCCATTGTTTCCGACCTCGAAAACATGGAGGAAAAGGTCTTCGTTTGCCGGCTCGGTGGGAGAGACTTCAATACGCCATGCGCCAGGGACTACATTCTTGCGGTTCGAACTTTCGATTCGAGGATAATCCTGTCCCCAAAATGTCTTCCACATGTGGAGCAGTTTAGGGTCCGTAGGTAGTGGACCTCCGTTAGCTGGATCAAGCGGCCAATTTTGTCCACTTCCCCAAGGTCCTCCCTGGTCGTCGCCGGGCGTGTAGAACTCATTGCCAGGGCCGCCGCGCCGGGTGATGTTTCGCTGGCTGGGTAAAAGGGAATGTACGCGCAGCTCTCCTGACCCTTCGTTGAACACAAATGTTTTTGCGTTCGCAAAGTTCCTGACGCCCTGCGCATCACTTCCAGTATCGCCGTCTACGCTCGGGCGGTTCACGCCGTGCAAAAGCCACGCTTTATGAAGATTCGGGTTCGTACTCCTGACGCGATCAAACACAAACAATAAGTTCGTTTCAGGTATATAGACGACTTCGCGAGTAAATCCGCCAAGCTTTCCATTGATGTATGCGTTTGTCGCGTCCCCCATTGCGTAGTGGTACTGGTCCGGTACGTGATCAATCGCGTGCATGCAGCCAAGATTCCAAATGTCGCGCGTGTTGTTCCAGTCTTCGATGCTGCGGATCGTATTCCAATAGCGCGAAGAGTTCATGCGCTGTCCCCCGTCGTTCGCCGCCGCCAGAACGTCTGAGGACCAGAAGAATTTTTCCGATGGATCGTAGACCAGCATCGAATTGTGCGAGACTGTGCGACGGTAATAGTTCAGGTAGTGCGGACTTTCTGATTCGGTGTAATCGGCTCCGCTGTCGATCGCCAGATATCCATTGTGATAGATGGTGAGCTGGTTTTGATCCAGATGCTGATGCTTGGCGAAATAGGGGCCGCAGTCGAACTCAATCCAAGTGGAGTCTGGTTTCCAGCCGTCGCGCATGACCAGATGACCCACTCCTGGAAAATAGCGTTGACGCGGCAGATCGTTATCGTTTGAAAGTGCGGGGTTTTGCGGAACGACCTCCGGATCGTCCCATAGAAACTGCAACACCGGGAGCACCCAATCCTTGACGAAAAACCCGCTGTCTCGCAGCAGCCATGCGCTGTAAGGGTCTTTGAAGCGGTTAACGGCGTACCCAACGACAGCGGTGTCTCGTGTGTCCAGCACAGGATATTCGTTGTCTCCTTCTCGCGAGGGCGTCCCATTTGGCATCAGCTTATAGAGATATGTCTCCCCAATATTGCGGAACAAGGAATACCTGCGTGCCGGATCTACCCCGGTGGTCGTTCGCTGCAGCTCGACCATCAGCAGCAGCGAAGCCCACGTGATCCGCATGTAATCCATGGATTCGTGATAGCTGCCTTTCGGGGTCACGAATTCCGTTTGCTCAAAAATGTTCAGCAGCCCTTGCTGCACCTGATCGCGTAACGGGTCGCATCGTCGATCGAAGTCCGCGTATCCTTTGACAGCCGCAAGCGGGAAAGCCGCCAGCGCCAGATAACGCACCGGATAATTCGCATAGGAGATTTGCCCAGGTCTGGAAAGCTCAGGCCGGGCCAGAATCTTCGTAGCTCCCTCGACCAGCTGGTTTGCAATGCGGTCTTTCAAAGCGGTATCGAAACCGGGATGACCAAAAAGCCAATCGAAAGCCAACGACCAGCGACTGTAATCCAGCCAGTTTCGCGAGGGTCTGCCA
Source organism: uncultured Acidobacteriota bacterium (assembly GCA_963735505.1). GTDB lineage: Bacteria > Acidobacteriota > Terriglobia > Terriglobales > Acidobacteriaceae > JAKAAZ01. Next base: position 1,742,762 of record CAVTLR010000019.1, read on the forward strand.
CCGGTAGGTAATTCTGTGGCGCGCATCTCCGTCAAGGCGCGGTCAGCAAAACTGTCTTTCCCGGTCAGATGCCAGCTCAGCGCCCACCCCAGCATGTCGTCGGACGGCCTTAATCCCGCGGCGTATCGAGTTCGCAACAGAGCGAGGCCCGTAAACGGGTCTTCCTCTGCAATCAATAGCCTGGGTTTACGCCCTGGCGACTGCGCACGAATCCACGCTGGCGCGACAAGCGAACTCGCGAGCAGCCCCGTCACAAATTCTCGACGTCTTACTTTCATCATCCCCTCCTGAAGTAAGCGCCGAATCGGGAGAGCAGGATCGACTCCGAACCCATGCTGCATTCCCGTGTTGTTGACCGTCGCAGGAGGCGGCGGCCAAGAAGGGCCAACATTGGATTGACTTACCTCACGATTTTTCTAATTGCTATGTTTTAGGAAAGATTTCATGTCCTGACAGAAAAGTATTCGAAAGTGAGCCTCGTAGCAAGGTTTTACCCGCCCGATTTTGTGCCACCTTTTGAATTTGGGCCTCAAAGTGTCGCCAGGAACCACGGAAACGAGCGGCAGACATGATTGCGGATCGACCGGAGAGCCTGGATATGACCCATCATTTCCGCAACCAATCGCGTATCCGGAAATGTTTCTTTTGCTATCGAAAATTTTCCTTGCGCATCGTTTTGCAATTTGGTACATCAAGACCGGGGGGCCGATTGCATGAAATTAGGAAATCTTCCGCGCCAGCTGAGAAATTGTCTCTTAACGACAGTCGTTGCCATTTGCTTCGTGGCCAGTGCACCAACACTTATTTCGCAAGGCACAGACCTCGGAACAATCCAAGGCATCGTAACCGACACGAGTGGTGCTGTCGTCAGAAACGCCCAGGTTCAGGTTCTGAATACGGACACGAACCTATCGCTTCCTTTCACCACGGACAGCGCGGGAGCCTTCAGCGCGGCCGCGATCCAGCCCGGCCATTATAAGGTGACCGTCACGGCCCCCGGCTTCGCCAGCGCGATTGTCGACAAGATCATCCTGCAGGCCACCATGACGATGAACTTGCGCCCGGAGTTGCACGTCCTGACGGCGAACACCACTGTTCAAGTGACATCAGCAGCGAATTTGATCGACACCCAGAACCCAACCATCAGCGAGACTCTCAACACGCTGGATGTCAACCAACTTCCCCGCGATAGTCGCGACATTTATCAGTTCTTATATATCAACCCGAATATTCAGAGTAGCGACGAGCCCGGCGACTTCAAGTTCATCGGCGCTCAGAGCTATGGCGCCAGCTTTTCCGTTGATGGCCAACGTACGAATGGCGGCATCTTCGGATCTCAAACCCAAAGCCAGCCCTCCCTCTTGTCGGTGGGTTCATTGCAAGTCCTCTCCAGCGGATATAGCGCCCAGTACGCCGGCGTCGCCAACATCCGCGTCACCACCCAAAGTGGCACCGACAAATATCATGGGTCCGCCTACTACGACAACGTGAATTCGGCCCTGTCGGCCTGGGCACTGTCGGACAAGCTAGACCAGGAGACATTCTCGCCCACGGCTTTTGCGCCAGTATTTGTACGGCCGCAGACCAACAACACGGACATGGCCTTCTCCTTTGGCGGCCCCGTGCCCAAGGTGAAAAAGACCTGGATGTTTTTGGCGTACGAAGAGCAATGGGGTGTTTCTCCGACGACCGAATCGGGCAACATACCCCATCCCACGCTCTTGCAAGGTGACTTCTCGCTGATGACAGATGCTTCAAAACCGCAAGTTCCAGCGAATATTATTCTGACCCCGGAAGAGATCGCGACGGACACAGTTGGTGGTCTAGGGCTGCAATTCATCACGATTCCGCAACGACTCATCAACCCTGTCACTACCAAGCTCATCGACGTTTACTTTCCTAAAGTCGGAACCAGCGCACCCATCAACGCCACTACCGGCACCGTGAGTGGTTACCAGACGACGGTTCCTTCTAGAACTGGCCAGAGGATGGGTGACATGCGGATCGATCATGTGTTCAACGATTCGAACCGGTTGTACGGCGTCTACCACGCATCGTCCGAAAATGAGAGTACAAGTCCCGTCGCTGCTCCCTTCACCGGTCTTGGCTTGCTCCAGACCACTCGTCTCAACAACATGGTTTCGCTGTCCTATACGCATGTCTTTTCTCCCAATATGGTGAATGAGGCGCGCGGAGGCTTCAATCTTCAGCATCTGTACACGCATGCCAATACCACGCTGCAGAGTTTCTTGCAAAGCATCGGATTCTCGGCCGCCGACATTGACGCCTATGCCAGCGTTGTCGGGACGGATCAGCTTCCGGTCTATGGAAATACGCTGATCAACTTCGGCTCGGGATACTCGAGATTCGGAAACGGAGGCCGCAGCGCCAATCGACCTCTGAATCAGAATCTGATCACCTTCGGCGATACGCTGACCTGGAACATTGGCCGGCACTCCTTGAAGCTGGGCGGCGACTTTATCCGCAACCAGGCGGTGGATGGCTTCGCTTCGACCCGCAGCAATCCATTAGGGACAATCACCTATAAAGGCAGCGGGTCTCAAGGTATCGCAAATTTTGTTCTCGGCGAGGCACCCTACAGCGCCACGTCAGTCTATAATCCACGTCCTCCGCTGAATGTTTACAACTGGGAAAATGGCGTTTTCGTGCAGGACGATTTCAAGGTGAATTCGAAACTCACGCTGGACCTCGGCCTGCGCTACGACCTTTTCACCCCGTTTGTTGAGGAGAACGATCTGCTGGTCAACTTCGATCCGAACTATACCAACCCGACCTCGGGTAATCATGGCCGCTTTGTCATTCCTTCTGACAAGGCCCTCCCATACCTCTCACCTGGCTTGAAGTCCTATGGAGTCGTGACCGCCAGCCAGGCAGGATTGGGAACCGGCCGTGGGCTGGTTCGGCTGGACAAGAACGACTGGGGTCCGCGCGTCGGTTTCGCGTACAACTTCAACGACCGGAGTGTCGTGCGTGGCGGGTGGGGAATGTTCTACCCGACCTCCGCTGCCCAGGCGGATCGGGATGCCATCGGAACCAACTCCTTCAACCAGGGAATCACCCACACTTCGACGGCGCAAAGTCCGCTCTCCCCGTGGCCGACGGGTGGGGAAACGACTGGCGTCAGCCCGAATGTAGGTGGAGTTGAAATTGGGCAGAACAACGAACCCAGCGCCAACTATATTCCAGTGAACCTGAGGAACCCACGGATGCAGCAATGGAACGTCAGCTATGAGCGCGAGCTTCCCAAGCAGTCATCGATCCGGGTGTCGTATTTGGGTGCCCATATGTCAGGCTTGATTATGGGAATCGACCTCGCCATGCTCACTCCCAGCGATGCCCCATTCGGCACGTCGGGGGATCCAACCGGGGTGATCGGGATCGGCGACGGCCAGACCCCATGCGATCCAAGCGGAGAACAGGCGAATGGCTTGGAATGCTTGTATTCCACTGCGGACCTGGCCCGGATGCCATTCCCGATCCTGGGCGATTACATTCTCGGCTACGGGAATGTTGGCCACTCCAATACAAATGCGTTTCAAAGTCAGTTCCAACATCAGGCGCCTCAGTTCACCTTGAGCATCGCTTATACCTATGATCATGAGGACTCGTCGGGCATCGACATGGGAAACAGCAGTCTCGCCGGAGAGGCCTACGACGGAATCAATCCGAACAGCGATTACGGGCCAGCCAGCTGGGTATCTCGGAATCGGGTTGTTGCCTATGGCATCTACAATTTGCCGGTGGGCCGTGGACGACGCTTCGCAGCTGATGCTTCCACGTTTTGGAATACGATTATCGGTGGTTGGCAGATCACTTCCAACATGTTTGCAAAATCGGGCGTGCCGTTTACGCCTTACCTTGATTGCACCGACTGCGATCCGGTTGTGCCCGGCAACGTAGGGACCGGCTCCATGGATGCGATTGGCAACTTCAACAGCACCAGCATACGGCCGCTGATCATTAGCGATCCACGGAAGAGCGTACCAAGCGGATACCAGTGGAATCCAGCTGCATTTGCGTTGCCGACTGATATTGGCGCCGGATGGTTCACGCAACCGCAGCTGTCCAAGCGCAATTCCCTGTGGGGCCCGGGCTCCTACGGAGTGAACCTGGGTGTTCATAAGAATTTCAATGTCAACCGCTTTACTGTTGAAATTGGCGCGGACATTGATAACGTCTTCAACCATCCAATGCGCTCGCCCGATGAGAATTACGCATACTCAGGCTCGGAAAACGGCCCGTCGTACGCGGCGTTGGGGTCGTTCAACCAGGATGTGGATCAGAATCCGCCACCTCCCGGAAAACAGCCTGCCCTGCTGCCTCTCAATACCGACTGGACTCCTAACCAGGGGAGCCGGTTCGGGAACTTCGGCCAAAATTATCAGACGTTCGAAGAGGAAGGCATTAGCGGGAATCGAGTCATCCGCTTGAAAGGCCAAATTTCCTTCTAGATATATTGTTCATTATCGTGATCCGGACAGATGGGCTACACATCTGTCCGGATGTTTTCTGCACACTTCGATTCAGAATCAATTCTGCATGCAGGTATTCGCCTCTACCAACACCGATCAGGAGCGAATATTCCACTCACCCGCAGGGATCGACGGATAGGAATCGGAAATGTATCGGGCAGCAGTACGCACTGTATTGGCGGTCACTCTTTCCTGCGGACTTACATGTGCGGCGCAGCGCCCTGGAGGTTTTCGCGTTATCGGTCCGGGCGGCGGCGGTGCAATGTTCAATCCGACCATCAGTCCGCATAATCTCAACATGGTTTTGATCTCTTGCGACATGACCGGTTCCTACATCACCCACGATGGCGGCCGTTCGTGGAGGATGTTTAATCTGCGAGGCGTGACGCGCTTCTTCGCCTTCGATCCGCTGGCCGCACACACTATGTATGCGGGAGGAATTGGGCTGTGGCGCAGCACCGACGATGGAGAGACATGGAAACTGGTCTATCCAGAACCTTCTGCAGTCCGGGGCATCGAAATGTCCTCGGATCACGCGGAAGAGAAGATTCTCGCGCAACCCGATCCCCTCGGCACCATTGCGGCATTGGCGATCGACCCAGCAGATTCTCGCACTCTCTACGCGGCCGCAGGGGAGAAAGATGCATCGGCTTTATTCGTCTCCCATGACTACGGCGAAAGCTGGCAAAAAGAAGTGGCGCTGCCGGAAGTTCCGCAGCGTCTCTGGGTCGATCCCTATTCCCCGCGCACATCCCGAACGCTGATCCTCATCGGGGCACACTTCGTCGTCACCCAGTCTGCTGTCGGCGTTCGGAAAACTAATGTACCTGCGACCGTAAGCGTGACCGGCTCGACGGATGGCTTCGACGCCCTTGGCAAATCCGTGCTCTACATTACGTCGGAAACAGGCGGTTTCGTTTCCAGGAACAGCGGCGCTTCATGGCAGGCCATCGTTTTACCGGGCAATGGCGCCAGGGTGCGTGCTGTCGCGACCAGTCTGCATCACCCGGAGACGGCCTACATTTCCTATAGTCACCTGAATCTCGACGGAAACGCCTGGCATGGAGTTGCGAGGACCGCGGATGGCGGACGCACGTGGAAGCTGGTGTGGAAAGAAGCTGTGGCTGCCGCGCCCAACGTCCACGACGCATGGATTACGCCCACCCTGGGGACAGATTGGGGTGAAAATCCGCTGATGCTGGGAGTTGCGGACCAGGATCCAAACCTGGTGTATGCGACCGATTTCGGGCGAACATTGGCGACCACGGATGGCGGAAAGAATTGGTATGCGAAGTATTCGCGCCCGGTTTCTGACGCCGGCTGGACCACGACCGGGCTCGACGTCACGACGGATTACGGCTTTCATTTCGATCCATTCGATAACAAACGGCAATTCATCACCTATACGGATATAGGGCTCTTCCGCACTGAAGACGCCGGAAAATCCTGGGTGCGCAGCGCTCATGGCATTCCTGCGGAGTGGTCGAACACTACTTACTGGGTCGCATTCGATCCGAAAGTGCGCGGGCGACTGTGGAGTGTCAACAGCGGCACACACGATCTGCCGCGGCCAAAAATGTGGCGTCGCGCTTCCGTCGAGACATTCAAAGGTGGTGTGTGTCGCAGCGAGGATGGCGGTCGAACCTGGAAAAAATCTAACGCAGGGATGAAGGAAACTGCCGCCACCGACATCTTGCTCGACCCCATGAGTCCACCCGATGCAAGGGTGCTATACGTCACCGGCTTTGGCCGCGGCGTATACAAAAGTAGCGATGGCGGTGCGTCGTGGAACCTGAAAAATACTGGTATCGCGCAGCACGACCCCTTTGCCTGGAGACTAGCGCGCGCCTCCAATGGAGACCTCTACGTGGTGTTGGCGCGACGATCGGAAGATGGCAGCATTGGCAACGATGGCGACGGCGCCCTCTACAAGTCGACCGATGGAGCGGAGACCTGGACACCGGTGACACTGCCGCGAGGAGTGAATGGCCCAAATGGACTTGCGATCGATCCCCAGAATCCGCGGCGGCTCTATCTTGCTGCCTGGGCGCGCGCCGTAGGAGCACATGGAATCGGCGGCGGCATTTATCTTTCAAATGACGGCGGAAAGAGTTGGCAGCAGGTGTTGAGCCGCGACCAGCACGCGTATGACGTTACGATCGATCCTCGCAATCCCGATGTGCTGTATGCTGCCGGTTTTGAATCCTCCGCATGGAAATCTTCCGACCGCGGGGAACATTGGACACGAATCGCGGGGCCGAACTTCAAATGGATGCATCGCGTGATACCCGATCCGACTACTCCGGGCGATATCTACATAACAACGTTTGGGGGAGGCGTCTGGCACGGGGATGCAAATGCAAAGCCAGGGTCACAGGACATCGCCACACCAGAACTCAGCCCGGGCGCCACGGTCTCGAAAGACGGTCCGCAAGATCGTCGCCCTGGGACGTGACACGTCCGACACGCGATCACCTTTCATTAATCAATGTGCCTCAGTCGCAAATGATTGCCAGTTTCGCCGGACATTTCGTTGATGGAAACTTCGTCCGGATGATCCACCAACGACCGGGCGATTCCGGCGATTGATTCCGCAATTGAAAGCTCTGACTTTCTGACCGCCAGATCATACCTCCAAATACCACGCCTTCCGTCACTGCACGCCCCGATGGCCGTCCGACAGGAACGGCTCGGACACGTCGACGCGAGGACAGTCATGGGCTACACACATTTGGTGACAGCAGATGATGCGCGGATCGCTGGAGAGCTTGGAACATTTCTGGACAAGGAATTCTTTGCCCAAGATTTGCCTAAGTTATCACGAGACGCAAAAACGGCCTCCAAATTGAATTCGGAAGCCGTTTAGAATCTGAAAGTTTTTGGTTGCGGGGGCTGGATTTGAACCAGCGACCTTTGGGTTATGAGTGAGAGTATAAACGTAGTTTCAACGAGTTGCAAGGCCCGATCGGGAGCCTAAAATAGCCGCAAGTTGTTGAAAGTAGGAAGAGGGATTTTTTACGTCGGGTTGAAACCGGGTTGAAAACCCAACGACCTTTGGATTTCCAACCCGGTGAGAATAACTGTGGCGATACCTTTTCGATACCTCAACGAGACCTTATCATGGTGCGTAGAGGTGATCTGAATGTCGGCTACCCCTGCTTTTGCGAGCGCCGACCCGGCCCTCTTCAATCCCAAGTCCGGCCGACTCGATGCCTCGCGTATTGCGAGCGATATCCAACTGCCGGTTTCAACGATTGCTGTGGCTATCGGCAAGAAGGCTCCGAGTGTTCGCAAGCACCCAGACGCCAGCAGCTTGCAGCCGGAACTCCGTCGCGTTTATCGCATCTGGGTAGATATATTGGATCTGTATGCGGGTAACAAGAAGAACGCTCGAATCTTCCTCAATGCGCCAAACCAGCATTTAGAGAGGCAAGCTCCGATAGAGTTCATCAGAAGGGTGATTTGGCTCCACTTGAAGCCTTGGTGGATGCCATGAGTATAGGACAACCTGACTAGCGTCTGTTCGGCTCACCAGGACTACATACTGCGGGTGCGTCAATTTGACTGTACGAAGCACGCGCTCAAGCGACTGTTTCATTGACGCGCTTACTTGCCGCAGCAGGCATCCACTTGAATTTCGGTTTTCAGTGAAAAAGCCGAAGGCCGCCACGCTATTGCGACTGCTTGTTTTCGGCATGAATATTGTGATGCAATCGAGGAATGCCAACCACGTCAGGCTCGCCTTTCGCCGGCACGGCAGCGTACTACGACCGTTTCCGTGCGCCATACGCGCAGGCGTCCATCGATTTCATTGTCGAGCGTTACAGCCTCAGTAAGGGCGCCCGCGTCCTTGATTTGGGGTGTGGTCCAGGCACCATTGCGATCCCACTTTCCAACACCGTGGGCGAGGTCGTCGCCGTCGATCCAGACGCAGACATGATCGCCGAGGGGCAAAGTTTGGCTGCATCACGAGGGCGGCACAACATCCGATGGCTCCGGTCTAGGGCCGAGGGACATTCCAGACTGGGCGGAGCTTTTTCAAGTCGCGACGATCGGGCAGGCCTTTCATTGGATGAACCGTGACGAGGTGCTCCAGAAGCTCGCGACCTTCATAGCAGACGAAGGCGGGATAGCGCTCGTAAATCCAGGTAAGCGACGCCCGCAAGAGAGTTGGGAACCGGTCGCCGATCAAATCGTCGCAAGATTTCTTGGGCCACGAATTCGGCATCCGAGATCTAATCCGCAAGAACCTAAAAATGAACCGGCGCTGGTCCGGTCAAGATATCTTCTCCAATCTCACGTCTCATGAATTTCAGAGTCTGATTACGCGGGACACAAATTCAATCATCGGATGCGTCTATTCAATTTCCAGTTCCGCCAGGCCATTGTTTGGCGATGATGCTAATGCGTTTGAGGTGGAAGTAACAAGAGCTCTGCTCAACCTGAACCCGACTGGGGTTTTCAAGGAGCAGGTCGAGACCGAAGTCGTTATCGCGCCCAAGAGAGCTCGGTAGAGCGCCTTAACGGCGGGCTGCCAACGGCTTCGCCGCTATGCCAGAATGACTAGTGCAACTGGCATTCCGCTGTCTTTGTCCTTTCAGTAGCCAGAGAACTCGCTTCGCTCATTTTCATTATTCCGCGCTCACACTGCCACAATCAGCGATCGCACGGTTCAGCTAGTCTGAACGACAGCAGCAACCTCGTCGGCGCGGTCAACGAGTTCCTCAGTCCCCAATTCGCACCCGAATTCAAAAAGGTTATTCATCACGCACTCTTGTGTCACGCAAAAGTGCGTAACGCAAAACACGCGATTTGAATGAGCGTGAGAGGCCGAACTGCCGCATAGTAGCCCGCCCCGAACGGTGTTTGAAAACCGGCTCTTATTCCCCTGATGAATAAGCGACCCTCTTCCATTTATTGGACTCTGCCAACCGAGTGATTCTACGTTGCCCATATCGCAACCGAATCCACGGTTGATTGAGGTGCCAATGCAGATCAAAGTCAGGTTCGATTCACGGCCCATCCAGAGGTGGGCAAGACTCTTCTCCAAACAGACGCTACTCCGTGCCGCGCACGTGATGGGGCCGACTCTGGTTGCGCTCACATTCGCCGGCGTTGCTCACGCCCAGGGAACGATGGACTTCTCCGGGGCGCAAACGCTCATGGGAACCTTCAAAACTTTCGCCATGTATGCCGGGGCTGTCATCTGCTTCGGCGGTCTCATTTTCGCCGGCATCCGCATGATGAGCGGGCGCTTTCAGGACGCCATTCCTGGGCTTTTCGGCGCGCTTTTCGGCGCCGGAGTGCTCGGATGGGGCGCGGGCTGGATCGGCGTCTCTGACCGGGCAGTCGATGTAGGAGGTGCATCGACATGACCAAGCGGGGAGAACCGTTACCGATCAATCAGGCGCTGAACAGGCCGAGAGCCAAGCTCGGGCTCGACCTCACAGCATGGATGGCGATCGTGTTCGTCTGCGTAACGGTTTTCCTCGTTGGGTTTCGACTGCTGGCGATGCTGAGCCTTTCCCACGCTGGCCGTGCGGCGCATGGCTCATCGTTCGCAAACACCCAAAGATGTTTCAACTCTGGGGCCTGAGCCTCAGCCAGAAGTCCTACTATGACCCGCGCAAATACTGAGCAAGTCAAACATACGTCCGTGGTTCGCCAAGGCCGGAGCCGCGTGCAGCATCGTTCCGATTGCACGCTTCGTCGGCCCCAACATCTTCGCCCTGAAGGGCGGCGGCTACGGATGCCTGTTTGCTCTCACCGGCATGGATGAAGAGGGATTGACCGACCAGGAGCTTGAATCGCGGATGCGCTCGATTGAAGGCGCATTGCGCGGGCTGCCGGAAGGCTCCTGCCTCTATCAGTACACCCGCGTCATGTCCGGCTTCGATCTTCCCCGCCAGAAGAAGTACAGCAATCCCGTGACACAGGTATTTCGTCGACGACCGTCTGCGCTTCCTTGACAAGACGGCGGCGTTTCGCCGCATTGACCTTCACTGGTGCCTCACGCTGGAGCCGTCGCAAGGTGAAAGCGTTCGAGCGCAAGCCGCAGGAGAACGCCGCCGACACATCGCGGATGCTGGCCGAGCTTGAGAAGACGGCAACGATTCTGGAGGGTCATCTCGGCAGCTCGCTTGGGTCTGCGCTTGCTGGACAAGGCCGAGCGCCTTCCAGTTCTTCAGCTATCTCTTCAATCTTGAAGAATGGGCCGAGCCGCGACCAGCTCCGCGACGATACCGGCGTTGACCGCCAGATCGTCAAAAGCCCGGTTGCATGGCATAGCGATCATCTGCGCAGTCGGCAAGCGCCACGTGCAGATGTTCTCGCTGAAGACGACGCCGGAGGCATCGCGGCCCTGCCTCTTCTCCGGCCTGCTGACGCTCGACTGCGACAGCGTGCTGTGCTCGACATGGCGGCCCAAGTCCACCGCCGCGGCCCGCAGCGAGATCGACGCGCAGGAGAAGTTCATCTCCTTTTTCAAAGTCGGCGTGCTGACCCGCGTGATGAGCGGACGCGACACGGCCTCGCTCGAAACCGGCGCCGGCGCGAAGGCCGCCAACAGCAGCGTCGATGACCTGAGCGAAGTCATCCGCTCGCTGGACAAGAAGGCGCAGGGCGAATACTCGCTGCGCTTGCTGCTCGCCGCCAGCAGCGCGGAGCAGCTACGCGACACTGTCGCCCGCCGTGCATCGGATCTTCGTCGATGCGCGGGCGCAGGTGATGGAGGAGACGCTTGGCAATCTCTCCGCCTTCTATGCGATGTTCCCCGGCAATCGCAAGTTCAATGTCTTCCCGATGTGGCTGGCTGAAGACCACCATGCCCGTCTGTCCTCTGTGTTCGCGCCGCATCATCGGCCATCCGCATTCCGAAGACCTCGACTCCGAGTACCTGAATATCTTCGAGACGCGCACGCGGACGCCGTTCTTTCAGGACGTGTATGTGGATGGCGTGCGGGTCATGCTCATCATCGGCCCTACAGGGATCGGGCAAATCGCGTGCACGGTAACGCAGACCATTGCGCTGGAGCAGAAATACGGCGGATTCACCTACATCTTCGACATCGGCGGCAGCTATGAGAGCGTCGTCGAGCTGTACGGCGGGCGAGGTGGACCGCATCGGCAAAGACGGCCCGCGCGTGAATCCGTTCTGCTCTGGAGCCGACCGAGAGCAATATCAAGTTCCTGTACTCGCTTCATCAAGCTCCTGCTCACCAACGGCGGCGCGGAGCTGGAGCCGGAAGACGACGACGTGATCCACAAGGCCGTGCAGGATATGTACCTGCTCGACCCGGAGAACCGCCGGCTCTCCAATCTCTTCCTGCCCAAGAAGCTCGACCGGTATCTGTCGAAGTGGGTTGGCAAAGGCATCTACAACGCCATCTTCGACAACGTGGAAGACAGCCTCTCGCTCTCCCGCCTCCAATGCTTCGACTTCCAGGGCGTGAACAACGAGCAGTACGCCGACCTCATCGAGCCGCTGATGGTGTGGCTGCTCCGGCGCATCAACGACGTGCTCTACAACCCCGCCAATCTCGGCGTTCCCAAGCACATCCTCATCGAAGAGATCTTCTCTTCGATGAAGAACAAGCAGTTGCTCGAAGGTGCGCTCGCTTCGATCAAGACCGTCCGCAAGAATCTTGGCGGCGTGACCATGATCGGCCAGTCCGCCGAAGACCTGGGCGCGAACGCCGACAGCATCGTGAACTCCTGCACGTCGTTCCTGTTTCTGAAAGACGCGACATTCAACCGGAAGCGGTATGCCGAGCTGTTCAAGATGAACGAACAGCAGCTCGCTCTCTTCGAGAGCTTGCAGGACCGCGAAGGGCTGTACATGCGGCGCGACGGGCTCACCAAGGTTGTCGCGCTGAATCTCGACAGCCGCAGCTACGCGACGTTCTCCACCAAGCCGAAAGACCGGGTACGCCGGACCAAGCTGATCGCCAAGTACGGACTCACCGAGGGCATTACCCGCTTTGCCCAGGGCGAGACTGTGTAACCAATCACCATCCACTACCGAAAGGACCACCATGAAACCGCCTATCCTCATCGTCGTCGCCTTCGGCTTGCTCTCGCCGCCGCTGCCGTTGCTCAGGCCGCCGCGACGCCGCCGAAGCACCTTGAGCCGAACGCGCCGCGCACCGTCACCGTGTCCGAGGCGGACACGCCGCCTGTGGTCCGCGCCGGCCTGCTGCAATCGACGCTGATTCTGCTTCCCGCCGAGGAGAAGGTCGCCAACGTTTTGCCGGGGACACGGTGGATTGGGTCTTCGATGGCGGCCATGTCGCCAGCCGCTTCATCAGCATCAAGCCGAAGGTGGCGAACACGCACGACCGACGTTCACATCGTCTCCGACCACGGCAACGAATACACCTTGCAGTTGCGGGAAGTTTCCGGCGACGCAGATCCCCACTTCGATTCCAAAGTCTTCATCGTTCCCGGCGACAAGGCCGCAAAAGACAGGCTGACCGAGCTGCCCGTCTTCGTCCCCGCCGCCGAGCTGGACAAGGTGAAGCAGGAGGCGGCGGCGGCCCAGGCCGCGCAGGCCGCCGACGCTGAAGGCCGAAGCAGACGAAAGAGGAAGACGTACCGCAGCCAGTATCCCGGCACACTGCACTTTGACTACACCTGGGACAAGGCGAAGGGCAAAGAGCTTGGCCTGCAGCAGATATGGCGCGACGACAAGTTCACCTATCTGCGCGGCCAATTTCAGGAGACGCCCGCGCTTTATGAGGTGAAGGACAAGAAAGCCTTCGCTCATCAACTTCGATTTCAACGAATGGCCTCTACACCGTGCCGAAGGAGCTGGACAACGGCTATCTCGCCATCGGCAAGCAGAAGGTGGAGTTTCACCGCACCGAGGAAGCGAGGTAGCCATGCCGGAGCCGAATCAGAACCCGCCCGCCACCGTTCCCGAGCAGCCGGAGGCAAAGCCGCCGCTGCGGAAGAGTATGCCGGTCGTCATTGCCCTGGTGGTCATCATCGGCCTCATCGGCATCGCCAATATTTCGAGCCTGTTGAGCGGCAACAAAAAGAGCCGCGCCCGCAGAGCGCACTGCCGATGCGTCCGGCAGCGCCGAACGCGCAGCAGGTATCGAGCTTCGAGACGCAGCAGCAGCTGCAGGCGAAGCGAGACGCCGACGACGCGGCAGCAGCAGCAGGAGTTGGCCGCCGCGATGCAGCAGCTTCAGGCAGGCGCAGGGTGTCCCGGGCCCGGAGGCCGCGGGCGCGCCGCCGATGACCGCCGCGCAGCGGACGCGATCTATGGCGACAGCCCCAATGCGCCGACACATACCTCCGAATGTCTCCAGGCCCAGGCCGAGGCAAAGCAGAAAGCAGCTTGCGCGAGGAGAAGCAGCAGCAGGACGCGATCGACAGCGACACCGTCGCGATCGACTTCGCGCATACGACGGCGCGGCGGCCACCGCAGCCCCGGCAGCAGCCACTGCCGTCCTGGGAGAGCGGAGGTCTCGCCGAGCGCGCGGCCGCCGCAGCGCCGGACGGCGCTCGCCAGCAGTGGACCGCGGCCAGACAGCTCGACAGCAGCCGAAGCCGACAGCGCAAGAGCAGACCCGATGGCTCCCTACGACTTCGACACCTACGATGGCCGGCTCTATCGCGTCTTTGAGGGAACGGTACTGGAAGGCGTCGTCACCAACCACATCGACGGCGGTTTCAGCGGCCCGATCATGGTCTCGCTCACGACCGACCTCTACTCCCACGACCATCAGCAGCTTCTCTTGCCGCAGGGAACGCGGCTGCTTGGCGACGTGCAGAGCGTGGGCAACGCGCAGCAGCGCAAGATGTTCGTGACCTTCCATCGCGCCATCTGCCCGGATGGGTTCTCGCTGGAGTTTGCCAAGTACATCGGCCTTGACCAGATCGGCACGACCGGCCTGGCTACGAAGGTAAATCACGGCTACTTGCAGGCGTTCGCCGCCGCCGCCGCCATCGGCGGCCTGGGCGGACTCGCCCAGATCGGCAACAACGGCAGCGTCCTCTACGCCTTCGACCGAGATTCGCAACGGCATCTCCGAGCAGTCCGCCGTCGAAGGCGAACAGGTATTGAACCACTTTCTCAACCGCTTGCCGATCATCACGCTCAAGGAAGGTTCCCGCGCCCGCGTGTACATCGGCACCGACCTGCTTGATTCCGTCCTACGCGGAGCATCGCGTCGATCCCACGCTGTAGAGAGGAGCATTGCGATGAATGACCGCTACGAACATCTGCTCCGCAAGTCCCGTGACGCCAAGCGTGGCGGGCACGACGCATGGGCCGTGCAGTCCACCGGCGAGAAGGTCGCCGTGGCGCTTGTCCTCAATCGTGCCGATTGGCTTGCAGAGATCAGATACACGATTGCCGAGGCCATCGAGCGCAGCGGCGCGGAGTGGGTAGCGATCATTCCGCAGGTTGCCCGCCAGCTTGCAGAGGAGGAGTGACGGCCATGCAGACGATTCCTCTCCATCGCTTCTATCAGGTCTCAGGAATCATTGCCGCTATTCTGCTCGCTCTCCTGCTCATTGGGACAGCTACCGGCAGGAACATGCTTGCGTGGATTTACCTCCAGTCCACCGAGACGCATGACAAACGCAACACACATCCACGCATTTCCCCTGGACAGGTTCGACCCGACCTGCCCGCAGTGCATGTAGTTCAACCCAACCGCAGGAGGCTTTATGAAACTCACACTGACCAACCGCCGCAAGTGGCTCATCGGCGCTGGCGCGGCGTTGCTTCTCACCGCGACGCCGAGCTTCGCGCTGTTCGGCATCGGGGATATTGTCTTCGACCCCACCAGCTACGCCAGCCTCGTCTCGCAGCTCACCACGCTCCAGATCGCAGTACAACATGCTGAAGAACAACATCACGCATTTCTCGCTCAAGCAGCAGTGGCAGACGACGCTCCATGCTCTTGAAAACGTGAACGTCGCCAATATGTTCGGCGAGACGGCGGGCATGAAAATCGCGCTCAACTACCAACTCGCCGAGTGCATCGCTGACCGGCATGGAAGACCGCGACGATCCCGATGAACAGCAACGCCAGCCACCTACCTCGCCGGCCAGTCGCTCGGCAGCTCGCGCATGTCCCAGCTCGCCATGATCGAAACGTCCGATGCGCGTATCGCCCGACTGCCTCACGGCTGTGGGCCAGTACCGGTGCGGGCAGGAGCAACGAACCTCACGGCCAACAACTCGCTGCATGTCGCAGCAGTTCGACAACAGCGATTCGCACCAACAGCGAAGTCCAGCAGCTCAATCTCCTCAATGCAGCCGAGGCGCAGAAGATGGCCGAGATGCAGTCCCAGGGCAGCTCTGCAGGCGTGCCTTGCGTCGCAGATGACGGTCGCCAACATGGAGCGCCGCAACGCTGCCGTCGAAGACCTCAACACCGCCGTCTTCGTCCAGCAGCAGCGTTCGGCCAACGACACCAGCGCCGCCAACGAGGGCAGCACATGGGACAGCTACCTGCCCTAATCAACCATGACTCGAAGGAGAGTTGCGATATGGTTTCCGTGGCATTACTGGCACAGGCATTACCGAGCGCAAGTTCCGGCGTCGATTGGCTCTATCAGTTCACCAACAATCTGACCAATCTCACGACCCAGAACGGCGGCGCGCTCACGCAGCTTGGACTCACGGAGCTAAGCTGCATCTCTCTCTTCACGCTCATCAGCATGGTCATCAACTGGAATACCACCAGCATGACGTTACGCTTTCATCCAACCCGTCCATGCCGGCGATCTGGTCAATTTCCTGCTCCGGCTCATCATCTGCTGCCTGCTCGAAAACTATTGGGTGAATCCGTTCCCCGGCGCGAGCTTCGGCATCAATCACTTCTTTTCCTACATCGCGCAGGCGATGGTTGCGGCCTTCGATCAGAACTCGCTCAACAACCTGCTCCAGCTTCTCAAGACGGCTGGCGACAATACCGCCATGCCGTCGCTCATGGCTCCGGTTCAGATCCTTTGCTACTTCGTTGTGCAAGGTGCTTCTCGGCATCGCATCGGCGATTCTCTTTGTCATAAATTGCAGCGCCTTCATCCTCTATGGCGTGACCGCTCTTTTCGGTCCCATCTTCGTGCCGCTGCTGATGACCAAGACCTTCCGTGCGAAGTTCTTTCACTTCCTCGATGTGCTTATCAGCTTCGCCATGATTCGCGCCGTGGCCGCCGCTTTCATCTTCGTTTGGGCCGGTTTTATGAACGCCTTTCTCCAGCAGACCTTCAATGGAAATTATTCGATGGAGATGTGGCTTGCCAATCTCATTCCGTGCATCATGGTATTCGTCGCCTTCATCGTGAACATGCTCTTTATTCCGAGCATGACGCAGGCGATCTTCGGTGGTGCTGCTGGGCTGGCGGAGCGGCATGACCAAGCTCGTTGGCGGCGCCGCTGTCACATGCGCAACGATGGCAGGAGGAGCGTAGAGATGTTCAAGTATCTTATCAGGCTTTCTATCTACTGCGCAGAGCTCGGACTTGCAGCGTCCTCTGCGGCTATCTGTTCCTGCTTGTGTCTTGCTCGGCTGTCATCATCGCCGGACTGATCTACGCCGCCGTCGTCTTTCACGCCGTCAATGAAAGGAGTCATGCTCCCCATGTCCACGCACACAGTACCCATTGAAGCGTCGCTGACGCCGGAGCAGGCCTTGCTCACCGATGAAATCGGCAACGAAGTCTATGCCTCGCACTACGCCGAACGGAAGGCATATCGCCTCATCCTCGCCTGTGGAACGGTTCTGCTGTGCGGCTCGATGTGGCTCAACTTCTCCCTCGCCCGCCGCCCGCTCGTCAACCGCTACATCCGTATCGACGAGATGGGCCGCGCCCAGGCGATCCAGTACAGCGATCTTGAACTACAGCCCGCGTGAGGGCGAGGTGCGGACGTACCTGACGGATTGGGCCAACTACCGCTACACCATCAGCCGCGACACCATCGCCAAGAAGTATCCGCTCAACTACTACTTTCTGTCGCAGGCAACCTCGCCTCGCAGTTGATGACCGAAGACAACCAGAATCACCTCGTCTCGCAGGTCATCGGCGGCCAGATCGAGCAGAGCGATGTGGAGGTGAAGAATGTCACCATCACGTCCATGTCGCAGGAGACGATGCAGGGCGCGGTCATGGCGCGTGGAACGGCGCTTATGGCGCTCGACAAGCTCTACTCCCCAGCCATTCGCACGAGCCGCGGACAGAGCATTGGATGCTCAGTGTGACCTACTACCTGAATCCCAAACAGGTCAGCGACCAGGCCAAGATTTATCCCGCAATACGAGTTCATCAATCCGCTGGGATTGACCATCACCGAGTTCCACGAAAACCGGCGTCTCCGTGGACCCCATTGCGCCCGGACGCCGCTGCCACAGCCACCGATGGAGCAGTTCGATGAGACTTCCTGTATCAACTCAGGCGCGCAGAGATTTCTCTACGCGAGCCTGCCGGCCGAGCTGGCGGCGGCTCTATTCGGAGAGCGCAAGTTCAACGTTTTTGTCCGGGAAGACGGCGCGAATTTCGATGTGTCCGCCGAGGGCGCTGACGTAGTTACGCAGTGTTCCGAGTTTGACTTCGGAGCGTTTTTCGAGGCGGGAAACTTCGCTTTGCTCCATCTTCATGGCGAGCGCGAGTTTTCCCTGGGTCATCTTGCGGTCCTTACGCAGTTCATCGAGCGTCATGCGTTTGAGGATGGCGTTGGCGCGCTTTTTTGCGCGGGCGCGGCTGGCCGTAGTCATCAGCTCGTTAGCGATGCTGTCGTAGGAGAGGGTCTTGTTTGCCATAGTGTCCTTTCTCGCGTGTGCGATGCAGGGGCAGGTTTGCGCTTACTTCTTCAACGTGCGCAGGTGTTCGCGGTAGAGTTCATCGGCTTTGCGAATCAGCTTCTCGTAAAAGCCGCGCCGTCCCATGTTTGTCGCCACCGATAAGCAGGATGGCGGAACGTTTGCGGATCGAAGGCAAAGAACGCGCGAAGCGCCAGATGTTTGTCGTGCGCGGTGCGCAGTTCCTTCATGTTGGGGAATGCCGATCCCTTGACGGTATCGACATAAGGCCGAGCCGAGAATCGGGCCTTTTTCCCTGAGAAGATTTACGGCTGTATCGAACGATTCCCGTTCTTCCAGAGAGAGGGTCTGCATCCATTCCCGAAACTCAGGCGTGGCGCGAATCTCGTAAGCCATGAGGATTCATTATGAGGTGTAGCTCATATAACGTCAAGCTCATATTGTCCGTTGTGCCGTCACGCAGACGCAAGGATCAGGCGGTGAACCGATGAGCTTCGAGCTGATATTGCCGTTCTTTCCCGAAGAGCTGCGCGAGCTTCTGCTAGACCCGTCCATCTCCGACCTGATGATTAATGGCACCACGGGCGTCTACGCAGATCGTGGCGGGGTTGTGGAGCATATTCCGCTCTCAACCCCGTACACGAACGACCGGCTTGCAGGCGGCGATTGAGCGCGTCGCCCGCATCCTGGGCCAAGACCTTACCAGCCAGAATCCCATCCTCAATACGCGCCTGCCGGACGGCTCCCGCGTCGCCGTCGTCGGCGCTCCGTCTTCCATCCATGGCCCGACGCTCACCGTCCGCAAATTCAATCGCTGGTTCACGTCCGATGAGCTGATTGCATCGGGCAGCCTGCCGGAGCAGATTCGGGATACCGTTGTGCGGCTTCATTGGAGAGCGGAAGAACGGCATTATCAGCGGCGGAACCGGCTAGCGGGAAGACAACTTTGATGAAGGCCTTGCTGGACCATGTTCCGCTGCAGGAACGGCTGATCGTGATCGAGCAGCCAGCCGAGTTGAAGATAGCGCATCCCAACGCCGTTCGCTGGGAAGCTGTCGAGGCGATTCCCGGCCAGGTTGCCGTGACTCCAAGCCAGCTTGTCGCCGCCGCTCTGCGCCATCGTCCCGACCGCATCATCATGGGCGAGATACGCGACGAATGCGGCTATGACCTGTTGCAAGCGATGAATACAGGGCACGGTGGAACGCTCTCGACCATCCACGCAAAGAGCGCGTGGGACGCTCTCAACCGGCTGTCGGATTTGGCCTTGAGTGCCAGGCCGAATCTCAACCATGCTTTCATCCGTTCGGAGACGGCGGAGGCCATCGACTTCGTTCTGTACTGCGAGCGCGATCATGCGGGCCGACGCCGGGTGCGCGAGCTGATTGCCGTCAACGGGCTACAGCCATGCGGAGCAGTCCTTCGAGACCGAGGAAATCTATCGTGCCTCCGCCACGGCATGCGCATGAGTGACGGATGGAAACCGGAATTGTATCGAACTTCATGCCTTCAATACGGATGCACGAATCGCTCGCACCGGAGCGTGTTCTCTTGAGCATGGCGCAGGCACGCCGAAGACATGCGCGGCATCGGTGCGAGTGCCGGCTCTTTGCGGAGGATCGGTGGCGCGAGTGGAGCTCGGTTGCCGGTGCGATGGCATCGTCAGGAAGCGGGATGAGAGGATTGTTCAGGCGTGTGTCTCCCCACTACAATCCCGTCTCATGCTCGGTCACTGCTTCGGGGCCTATACCGACGCCCGGCGGCAGGCTCGCTCTTCTGCTTCGGCTTACGCCGCCCTTCGGGTTACGGTTTCCATCTGCGACGGACCCTCCGTAAATGCAGAGCTTCGGCCTTGGGAGTCGGGCCCACTCGCTTGGCTCCGCCAGGTGTGACCCGAGCAAGATCGGGAATTCAAAACGGAGACACACCATGTACCTGAACAAAGTAATCCTCATGGGCTTCCTCGGCAACGACGCCGACCGTTCACACCGGCAAGAACGACAACTTCACCACGCTCTCGACTCGCCACCAAGACGTCCTACAAGAACAAGGAGATCGGCAAGTACATCACGCGCACCGAATGGCACAACGCTCATCGTCTTCGGCAGCTGCGGCGAGTTCGCAGCCAAGCTCAAGAAGGGCGCCCACATCCAGGTCGAAGGCGAGATTCAGCCACACGGAATACAAGGGCAAGAAGACGAACACCAAGCAGCATCCGACAGCATCCGGGTGACTCCATCCTCAAGCTCGACCGCGCGCAGAAGACCTGCTCGGACGAGGAGGAGTTCGAGGAGATCCCGATGGAGGAAGAGGCCGCATAGGCCGCTCCCTTCATCAACCGAGAAGCCCGGCGAAAGCCGGGCTTCTCTCGCGCTAAAGGCCCGCAGTGCATCCGCCGTCTCCAGAGGTGCCTCCATGAGCCAAACCGCCGACAGACTTTCTTACCCGTTGCTTCGCTCCGGAGGAGACGATTGCTCTCCTGCTGCGCAGGGAGAGCGCCGACCGTCCCACGCAGCGGATCGTCCGGTTGGAACAGGCGATTGCGCCCGGCTTATCTTGCGTTGGCTCGCCCATGAGAACCACGCCGGCGCAAACATCTACGTCGCTGCCAATCCGCTTCGCTCTGGCAGCCGTCGTCGCACCAAAGAGAGCATCGCATCCGATTCGCCATCTATATATAGACATCGACACCGATGGAGAGGCCCGTCTCGCTGCGCTCCGGGCATCCGATGCCGTGCCGCCGCCAACTGCGATTCTCTCCACATCGCCCGGCAAATATCAGGTGCTTTGGCGGGTCGAAGGCTTCGACTTTGCGCGTCAGGAACAGACGCTCAAGCTGCTCGCCATTGCCTTCGGCGGCGATCCCGCTTGTACCGACTGCAACCGTGTCCTCCGCATCCCCGGTTTCCTCAATCGGAAGTATCGTCCTGCGCACCAAGTCACGGTCGAATATCCCGACGATTCCGTCTGGACTCCCGATGACTTCCGTCTCGATCGCAGCGCCAATGCCGCGCTCCCGCATCTGCGTATCGCACGCCGCGAAATGCAGCCCGGAAAGCACACGCAATTCCGAGGAGGATTGGGCATGGGTTTGGACGAGCTGGCCCACGGCAAGGATGCGGCGAAGCTCACGCGTACGCTGGCTTCGCGCCGCGCCGACAAACCCAATCCTCTCTACTACGCGCAGCGCACCGTGGACATGGCTTCGGCCCGTCTCTGGCTGCTCGAAGGCGATCCCATCGACGACGTAATCACCATGCTCGAATTCCGCCGCCGCTTCGAGCTTCCCGCCGCACTTTGCTCCGCTCGTGCGCGGGAGATCGCGGCCACGGCGCAACCGCATGATTGCCCGCAGAAAGACCGCCTGATTCATCAACCAAAGGAGAATGCAATGCCACTGCTTGAAGTCACTCAGACCCGCCACGTCAGCGCCTCAGTTCGGTTTACTGATACGACCGCTCGCTTAGTCGATCAGTATGTCACCTTCCTTCGCTCCCATGGACAGCCTCGCGCAACCGCCGATGACGTTATCGAGCAGGGTGTCGGTTACACCTTCAACAAGGATCGCGAGTTTCAGGAGTATTTGAAAACGCCACAGGCGGCCAATGTTACGCAGACCTTGCGAGTTCGTAAGGCCCCCGTTTCCGATGCCGTTGAGCAGGCCAGTAAGAAGCCTGCTGTGGCGACGCAGCCCGGAGTACAAACCCCGGCTGTAGCGGCAGGGTCGAAGGCATGAAGCTCCATCGGAACTCGTGGCAGGCCCACTACGGCGCTGCGCGCCGGAAGAACGTAGACAATCCACCCCTCGTTGGGTGCTGCTTGGCGCTAACTGGCGGCAGTTAGCGCCGTGCAGCTAAACCGTCCAAGCACAGCGAGATACGTGAACACAGCGCCAGTTGGCGCTAAGGAGGTTGGACGATGCCGGAACTGAATCAAGCCGTCAACCAGGGTCGCCGGCGCAGCATCGTCCGCACCAACACCGTCGGCGGGAAGTTCACCGACCTGGAGGCGAAGGCACTCGCAAAGAGAGCGGCGGAGGGGGGCCAGCTCCTCGGCGAGTGGGCGCGCGAGGCGTTGCTTGCCGCAGGACGGCAACAGCAACAAGACAGCCAGAACGCCTTGACCCGGATCTCGCTGCCATCTTGCTCGACTTCATTCGCGAAGCTGAGAGGGAGGCGCTCGCCAAGTTGGGAGGCGAGGGCGCTGGAATCATCGAGTCGGACCTGCTGTTTGTCAGCCCCATGACGGGGCGGCATTTCCACGCGTCGCCGATCGGGCAGGACTACATCCGTCCCGCTGGTTGCTGTCTCGTGGATTGCCCGAACTGTGGGGCCGTCGCAGGTGAGTGGTGCAAGACCGATTTTCCCGTTCCGAACGGGAAGCGCCTTCCGCTGCACGATGAGCGGTGGGATGCAGCCGGCAAGTACGGCAGCATCGGTTGGCACACGTTCCGGCATACCTACCGGTCCTGGCTGGACGAAACAGGAGCACCGATGGGAGTGCAGCAGAAACTTATGCGGCACGCCCAGATCTCGACCACGATGAACGTGTACGGCAACGCGCTGATGGAAGCAAAGCGCGAGGCAAACGCAGCAGTCGTTAACAGGATTTTGAGGAGCGCATAACCCATGAAGGTGAGCGTCCAAACGTGCGAAAACCCGGCGGAGTAAATGTTGCTGCTCTTACACCGGGTTATTCCGGGTTGGAAAGTTTCGCTAAGTGGTTGCGGGGGTAGGATTTGAACCTACAAGCCTGGGTTA